>NZ_JAMTCF010000001.1:0-114785 GCF_024171695.1 Actinosynnema pretiosum
CGACCAGCTGCTCTACCTGGTCATGGACAACTTCTCCCCGCACCGGCACCCCGACGTCCGCGCCTGGGCCGCCGACAACAACACCGAACTGGTGTTCCTGCCGATCTACTCCAGCTGGTTGAACTGGATCGAGTCCGAGTTCGCCGCCCTGCGCTACTTCGCCCTCAACGGCACCGACCACCGCAGCCACACCGAACAGAACGCTGCCATCGCCTCGTTCATCCGCTGGCGCAACGCCCGAGCCCGACCCAAGACCGGCTTCGCCACCGACTCACCCATCCGCACCTGGACCGATTACCCGGCCAGGGCTGCGTGACAAGCCACTAGTACGGCTCAAGGCTTTCATCTCGGCACCAGTCCACAACCGGAACAGCACCGACGAGCGCACCCACAGCAGCGAGCACCACCGCGTTCGGGCCTGCCACCAGTTTACCGGAGAGTGCGACAACAAAGCGACGATCTGAATTCACCCGAAAGCTGCGACTCGGATCACCCGCGCTTTGCCGCCGGGCGGTGCTATTGTCTGTCCCAACGTCGCATTGACGGCGTTCCGGACGAGCGCGCCGTACCCGGTCAGGACAAGACGGTGCAGTGGACCACTGGACACTGCGGAAGGCGTTCGTCATGGCATGGGTCGTTCTTGTGCTCTCAGGGATCTTCGAGACGGTGTGGGCCGCAGCGCTGGGCGCGTCACGCGGGTTCACCCGACTCGGCCCGAGCCTGCTGTTCGGCGCGGCCCTGCTGGTGAGCATGGGCGGACTGGCGTTCGCGCTGCGGACCATCCCCCTGGGCACCGGGTACGCGGTGTGGGTCGGCATCGGCGCGGTCGGCACGGTGGTCTACGGCATCGTCGCACTCCAGGAACCCGCTTCGATCCTGCGGTTGCTGTGCGTCGCCCTGATCGTCGGCGGCGTGCTGGGCCTGAAGGTCCTGCACTAGCGGGAGTCCCACCCCGAAGCGCGCGGCGGCCCGCTCCAGGCCGTCGTGCACAGGACCCCGGCTCCGCCCGTCCTTTCCGGGTGTGACCGGCGGGGTCGGGGTCTCCCGCACCACCCGCGATTCGGCCTCGTTCGCGGGTAAGCGCCACTTGCGATTCCGCACCGGGCAGCCCTCACGCACGGAAGAGCTGAATGATGTCGGCTATCCGGATACTCTGGATAATCAAATTTGCCGAACATCCGAATACCTGGGCAATCAGAAATCGGATTGCGCCGCGCGGTCGCGGAGGTCGGTTCACATCGCCTGGAACGGTGCCACGTCCAGGCGGCGATGTGGCGCGCGCTTTTCCAGGAGAGCCGAGCAGCCGGTGAGCGAGGGTCAGGACCGCTCTTGCTCCCACGAGTGCGCGGCCACCAGTTCGGCCACCGCGGCCATGCCCGCTTCGTTCGGGTGGTACCCGACGCGACCGGGCGGTGGGACGTAGGGCTCCATCCACGGTTCGGCGGAGCAGACCCCGTGGTCGCGGGTGATCGGCGTGGTGTCGACGACGGTCACGTCGTGCGCCTGCGCGGCGCGCCTGGTGGCCGCTTCCAGCCTGGTGACGACGGTGCGCTCGAACGCGAGCTGGTCGTCGGTGAGCGGCAGACCGGCGCACGAGGGGCCCTCGGGCGGGAGCACGGCCTGGTAGGTCAGGGCGAACACGCGGGCGGCGGGCGCGCGGCGGTGGATCTCGGCGTAGACGGCGCCGATCCGCTCGTGCAGGGTGTCCAGGCCGCGCAGCATGGCGGCGCGGTCCACGGTGGGGCAGGCCTTGGTCCGGTCCTTGGCGGCCTTGCTGTTCTGGCAGCCGTACGCCATCAGGCTGCCCATGTAGTTGACGTCGTTGCCGCCGATGGTCACCGTGACCACGTCGGCGTCTGCGGTGACCGCCTGGATCTGCGGGGGCAGGCCTGCCTGCTCCTTGCTGAGCACGTTGGCCGTGGTGGCGCCGCCGCAGGTGACGTCGACCAGGGTCGCGCCCTTCGCGGCGGCAGCGAGCGTCGGGTAGTTGCGGGTGGACCGGCCGCACGCGCCGGGGACGCCGGGTTTGAGGTCGGGCACGCCCGGCCCCGCGGCGAAGGAGCTGCCCAGCGCGACGTAGCGCGGGCTGCCCGAACCGTGCGCGGCGCCGGCCGCGACCACGACGGACATGAGCAGGGAACCCACGACGAGGGCCCTGAAGAGCACCCGTCTCACGGGCGGCTTGCGGTGCGACGACGGAGCCACGGGACGAGCGTGCCTGGCGGATAGGGGTTTCGGGAACACCGGTGGCGAAGGTGACCTGTTCGTGTCCCGTGTGCCCGGTCACGTTCCCGGTCGGCGAGCGGTCCCGCGACACCGGACCGGGTGGTCCGGCGTCGCGGGATCACGGCTCAGGGGCGCGCTCTAGGACATCGCGCCGCCACCCGTGGAGCCGCTGTAGCCCGAGCCGCCCTCGGGGCCGTCACCCCGGTCGGTGCTGGACGGGTCGCTGTCGTTCTGGTTCGGCGTGGAGTCGTTGTCGCCGGACCGGCCGTCACCGTCCGCGTCGGACGGGTCGCCCGAGGAACCGGTCGACCCGGACCCGCCGGAACCCGAACCGCTGGAGCCACCGCTGCTCGAACCACCCGACGAGGAGCCGTTCGAGGAACCGCTGCCGGACGAGCTGCTCCCGGAGGAGCCGCTGCCGGACGAGTCGTTGGACGAGGACCCGCCACCGGACGAGGACCCGCCCGAGGAACCGGACCCGCCGGAGCTCGACCCGTTGGAGCCGGAGCTGCCGGAACCGGAGCTGTCGGAACCGGAGCTGTCGGAACCGGAGCTGTCGGAACCGGAGTCCGAGCCGTTGGAGGACCCGGAGTCACCGCCACCGCCGAACCCGGAGTCGCTCCCCCGGTCCCCGGAGGAGCCGCTGTACCCCGAGCCGCCCTCGGGACCGTCGCCCCGGTCGGTGCTGGACGGGTCGGTGTCGTTCTGGTTCGGCGTCGAGTCGGCGCTGCCGGACAGCCCGTCCCCGTCGGAGTCCCGACCGCCGAGCCCGCCACCGGACGTGCCCCCGAGGCCACCCGAGCCACCGGAGTCGCTCCCACCATCAGAGCCACGACCACCCGTTCCGGTGGCCGCGCCGGACCCGGAGTCACCGGAACCCCCGAGGCCATCGGCCCCGCCGGACCCCTCGGACCCGTTCCCGGCACCGCCGGACCCGTTCCCGGCGCCACCGGCTCCCTCGGGCGCGTTCCCCTCGGCCCCGTCCCTGGAGTCCCCGCCACCGTCAGACCCGCCGGAGCGCCACTCGCCTTCGAGCCCCCAGGTCTCGCCGGGCTCGTCCGGGCGGGACAGGTCCCACCCGCCGTGGGAGCGCGGGCTGGTCTCCGGCCCGTCCCCCCGCTCGGCGCTGGTCGGGTCGCTGTCGTCCTGGTTCCAGGTCGGGTCGAGCGAGTCCGGCTTCCCGTCCCCGTCGAAGTCCCCACCGCTCCCGGCGGGCGGCTGCGCGGGCGGCGGGTTGACCACCCGGTCGCTGCCGTACCCGGCCCCGCTCTCCGGCCCGTCACCACGATCGGCGCTGGCCAGGTCCCGGTCGTTCTGGTTCGGCGTGCTGTCCTCGGCGTCGGGGACGCCGTCGTGGTCGCGGTCGGGCAGCGCGTCCCGCTCGGCCGCCTCGGCTGCGGCGGCCCGGTTGCGGGCGTGCTCCAGCGCCTCCCGGTGAGCCAGGTCGGGCCGGTTCTCGGCGCGCCACTGGTTCTTCCGCGCTCCCTCCTCGCGCAGCCTCTCCAGCAGCTCGGGCACTTCCTGCCGCGTGGTGGGCGGTTCGGGCGCGGGCTTGAACGTCTTGTCGAAGCTCAGCCCGAACCCGAGGTCGGACCAGCGCCCCTTGTCGTTCTTGGGCGCGGTGCGCGGCACCTCCGGCACCGACGCGCCGTCCGGCGTCTTGGGCGCGGGAGCGCTCGGGGGCGCCTGCGGCGCGGGTGCCTTGACCTCGGGGCTCTTGCCTGGCGAGAGCGGGTCGGCGGACTTCTCGGTGCTCACCGAGCCGCCGCCGGGCACCGGGGTGCTCTCGGTGACGCTGTCCGGGGTGTTGAGGTGCCACGACCCGTCGGCGCGGCGCTCGAGAGTCACCCCGATCTCGCGACTGCGCCCGTCCGGTGTGGTGACGGAGGCGGTGCCCTTGTAGCTGAACGTCACCTTGCCGTCGGGCGAGATGTTCAGGCTGAGCTTGGACTGGTACTGGGCGCCCAGCACGTCGAGGCTGTCGCTGAGGTCGGTGTTGAACCCGTCGCGCTTGGGCCCGATGTCGGTGAACTGCGGCCCCGGCGGCTTGCCCACCCGAATCCCGCCGCTGAGGAAGCCCTCTTCCTTGTAGCGGTCGTAGGCGGCGGTGCCGGTGACCGAGCTGCGCGGCCCGATGGGCACCCCGCCGGAGATCCCGACCCCCTTGGTGTCGGACGGGGCGCTCAGGAAGTGCTGCCCGCGCGCTTCCATCTCCCTGGTGATCTCCCTGGCGCGCACCGGGTCGTTGCGGAACACGCGCCCCAGCTCGTCCCGGAGCTCCTGATCGGTCATGGAGCGCGCGGCGACACCGCCGAGGGGCGCGGACTCGGAGGTCGCGGGCTCGGCCGAGGCGACCCCGACCACCGCGCCCATGCCGACGGCGGTGAGCGCGGCTCCCACGACGACCCGCCGGACGACGCCGAGCGGGTGCCCGGCAGGTAACAGCGGATTAACCATGAAACATCCCGACTTCCGTGTTGGCAGTTTTCCCGTACAACGAGTATCCGGTGGCAGGGAAACGCTAACTACCCCTTACGGTCAGTTCCACTGCACCGAATGACGGCTATGCGCCGAAAACGTTCGGTGAAATGCTTTTCACGCTGCGGTCGAGCCGTCGGAAGGGTTTTCCGGAAATTCCGGGCACACCAAAAGAGCCGGAGTCGTCACCCCGAGGCGCTTCGTACCCTGCGCATACCGCGAACGCCACCCGGCACCGGCGTCCCGGCCGCGACGACCGCCTGATCGCCGCCGACTACCCGCGAACTCCCCTCTTCCCGCAGCTAGAGCCCTTCACGACTTCCACTGTGACGCGCCTGCGGACCGCCAGGTTCCCCAAAACTCACCCGACGGCCGGATTAGGGAAGCGCCCCCTCACTTGGCGGCGGCTTTGGCGGCCTTCTTGAACTCGCGGACCTCCAGCAACGAGGCCGAGTCGGTCACGTCGGCGACGCTGCGGCGCGACCCCTCTTCGCCGTAGGCGCCCGCGGCCTCCCGCCACCCCTCCGCGTCCAGTCCGAACTGCTTGCCGAGCAGCGCGAGGAAAATCGCGGCCTTCTGCGCCCCGAATCCCGGCAGCGCCTCCAACCTCTTCCGCACCTCCGCCCCAGTGGGCTCACCCCTGGTCCAGATCAGCGTCGGCTGACCGTCGTAGTGCTCGACGAGGTGCTGGGCGAGCACCTGGAGCCGCTTGGCCATGGAGCCGGGGAAGCGGTGGACGGCGGGCTTCTCGGCGACGATCCCGGCGAACTCCTCGGGGTCGGCCTCGGCGATCCGGTGCACGCTGAGCCCGCCCATGCGGTCAGCGATGATCTTCGGGCCCTTGAAGGCCTTCTCCATCGGGATCTGCTGGTCGAGCAGCATCCCGAGCAGCAGGGCCAGGGGGTTGGTGGCGAGCAGGTGGTCGGAGTCGGGGTCTTGCGCCAGGCACAGCTCGGGGGTCATGGCGCGAAGCATGGCACGGCCGTTCGGGCGGGCGGCCCGCTCGCCCGGGATAGCGTGGCCGGATGTTCGTGAAGCTCTGCGGGTTGCGCACCGAGGCCGATGTCGCCGTCGCGGTGGAGGTGGGGGCCGACGCGGTCGGGTTCGTGTTCAGCTCCAGCCCCCGGCAGGTCGACCTGGCCACCGCCACCCGGTTGGTCGCGGACGTGCCCGACGGGGTGCGGTCCGTCGGGGTGTTCCGCAAGACGCCCGTGGACGAGGTCGCGAGGCTGGCCACCGCGAGCGGGGTCGGCGCGGTCCAGCTCCACGGGGATTACCCGAAAGAGGCGTTCGAGGCCCTCGCGCACCTCGGGGTGCCGTTGATCCGCGCGTTCGCCCCCACCCCGGACAGCGACCTGCGGGTGGGCGCGTTCGGCGAGGAGCTGCTGCTGCTCGACTCCCCCGTCGCCGGGTCCGGCGAGCGGTGGGACGCGGCGGCGCTGCGCGACCGGGTCGACGGGCGCTGGCTCCTCGCGGGCGGGCTCGGGGTGGACAACGTGGCGGCGGCCGTCGCGGAGGCGCGGCCGTGGGGGGTCGACGTCTCCAGCGGCATCGAGTCCGAGCGCGGGGTCAAGGACCACGGGCTCATGCGCGCGTTCACCTCGGCCGCCCGCGCCGCCCAGACCGGCTGACCCCCGTGACGCGAAGCCCGCGGTGGATCTCCCGCCGTGGGCTTCGCCATGTCCGGGGGCAGCGATCTTGTCCTCGGCAATCACTCCACCATAAGGTGAGCCTTGCCTAACCTTTTGGTGGAGAGGCTCAACCATGACCAGACCCAGTCGCCAGTGGCGCGTCCTCGGGCTGTGCGGCGCGCTCTGCGCGGCGTCCGTGCTCGCGGCCGCACCGGCGCAGGCGCAGTCCGCCGAGAACGTCCAGGACGCGTCGTTCGTGTGGGGCCTCAACGGGTACGCCCAGGCGGGCATCTTCGGCCCGTGGACGCTCAAGGACTTCACCGGCAACGCCACCCAGCTCACCGGCACGGTGTCCGGCGGCTCGCAGACCGAGTACGCGGTCGACCCGCTGCCCGCGACCTCGATGCCCGTCTCCTCCCCACAGAAGACCCCGAACGCGGTGAAGTTCACCGGCGGCACGGGCACCGTCGACCCGGTCACCGGCGCGGGCACGCTGTCCTGGACCGGCAGCTACACCGTCAACGCCTACCCGGCGCAGTTCAACGCCCCCAACGAGATCTACCGCGACCCGGTGCTGACCGTGGCCGCCGACGGGTCGGGCAGCGTCACCGCCGAGTTCAGCGTCGGCGGCGGCAACGACATGAGCGGCAACCCGATCCCGCCGGAGGAGCTGGGCAGGCTCACCGTCATCACCTTCGACGCGGGCTCCCTGGACGGCCTGACCAGCACCGGCTACCGGGTCACCCCCGACTACCGGGGCGTGACCGTCGACCTGGCCGAGGGCACGCCGCAGGTCCGCACCTGCTCGGACGCGGGCGGCGCGACCGGCTGGTGGGGCTCGTGGCCCACCGAGTTCGTCACCAAGGCGCCCTCGGCGGTGCGCTCGCACTTCTACTCGACCGGCTGCGGCGGCAACCAGGACTACAAGGCGCCGCTGCCCTTCGACGTCGCCTACACCACCGCGGCCACCCCGCCCTCGGGCTCCGACAAGGACCAGGACCTGAAGGTCGTCGTGCCGCAGGCCCCGACCGAACCCGGCGAGTTCGTGTGGACCGTCGACGGCAGCAACGGCCTGGTCGACCTCGGCACCGCGACGCAGCGCGGCGACCACTACCTCGCGACCGGTTCGATCAACCCGATCCGGGTGACCGACACCCGCGAGAACGCCCCGGCCTGGTCGGTGTCCGCGCAGGTCAGCGACTTCACGGCGGGCACGACCTCGTTCGACGGCAAGTACCTCGGCTGGACCCCGGCCGTGACCGAGAACAGCGGCAGCGCGGTCCCCGGCGCGGCGGTGGCGCCGGGGTTCGACTCCGGGGCCGGTCTGTCCTCCCCGGCCACGCTGGGCAGCGCCCCGCTCGGCCACGCCTCCGGGTCCGCCCGGCTGGGGGCGGAGCTCGTGCTGAAGACGCCGCTGAGCGTCGGCGCGGGCTCCTACTCTGCGACGCTCACGCTGACCGCGCTGAGCTGACCGCACCGGGGCGGGCCTCGCGCCCGCCCCGCACCCCTCCCCCACCGCTGAGGACACCATGACCGCCCGGACGCTCGCCGCGCTCCTGATCCCACCACTGCTGCTGCTCGGCCCGGCGCCCCTCGCCGCCGCGCAGGAGAGCCCGAGCGTGACGTGGGGCGTGCGCCCCGCCGACAACGCGCTGGGCAAGGCGCGACCGAACTTCGGCTACACCGCCGCGCCCGGCGCGGTCATCGCCGACGAACTGCTCGTCACCAACCACGAGCGGCGCGCGCTGACGTTCCGCGTGTACGCCGCCGACGCCTTCACCACCTCGTCCGGGCAGCTCGACCTGCTGCCCGCGGGCACCCCGTCCGAGCACGTGGGCACGTGGGTCGCCTTCCCCGAGGGCGAGGTGACCGTGCAGGCCGGGCAGACCGCGCAGGTCCCGTTCACGGTGACCGTCCCGGCGTCCGCGACCCCCGGCGACCACAGCGGTGGCGTGGTGACCTCGCTGGGCGTCGCCGACGCCTCCTCCGGCATCACCGTGGACCGCAGGCTCGGCTCGCGGATGCACGTCCGGGTCGGCGGCGCGCTCGCGCCGTCGCTTCAGGTCCGCGACCTGACCGTCGACTACGCGGGCTCGGCGAACCCGGTCGGCCCCGGCTCGGCGAAGATCAGCTACACCGTCGTCAACACCGGGAACACGCGGCTGACCGCGACCCAGTCGGTGCGCGTCGACGGGCCGTTCGGGTGGTTGGGCGCAGACGCCGAGGCAGCCGCGCTCCCCGAGCTGCTGCCCGGTGAGAGCGCGACCCGCGAGGCCGTGGCGAGCGTCCTGCCGTCCGGTCGGATCACGGCGGCGGTGACGCTGGTCGCCATGGTACCCGGCGGAACGGCGTTGGAGCCGGTCGTCGGCTCCGGCGGGGCGCTCGCGATCCCGTGGGCGACGGTGATCTCGCTGCTCCTGCTGCTGTGCGCGGTGTTCGGGCTGCGGGCGCGGGCACGGGCGCGCAAGGCGGGTGAGGAGCGCCGGATCGCGGCGGCCGTGGACGCGGCGCTGAACCGGGACCGGGGCGGGAGCAAGGCGGACGCGGCCAGCGCTGAGAAGGCGAAGGCGGACACGGCCGTCGACCCGGCTGCGCCCATCGACCGCGCCGAGCCTGCGGACTCCGCTGCCCCCGCTGAGCCCGAGACCGCCGAGACCAAGCCCGCTGGTCCCGAGACCGCCGAGACCAGGATCGCTGAATCCAAGGCCGCCGAGACCGGGACCGACCAGGCGGCGAAGCCCTAGCCGGACCCGGATCCGAATGGCGCGGCACCGCTACCGGATGGTCGCGATGCCCGCCAGGATCAGGTCGATCCCGGCGAGGAACTGCGCCCGGTCGTCGTGCTCGACCAGGTGCGCCGCCATCCGGTGCGCGTGCGGGTGCCGCTCGGGGTCCTGCCGCCGCCACCGCTCGGCGACGGACTCCAGGAACTCCGCCCGGTCCACCCCCTTCGGGGCGAGGCGGGCGTTGGCGGCGTTCTGCCCGGCGACGCCGAGCACGTAGTTGCCGAGCGCGGACGCGCAGTCGAACTGCGCCCGCTCCGGCACGCCCAGGGCGTCGACCAGCCCGCCGATGGCCTCGAAGACCTCCAGCAGCGCGGGCTGCCACGGCTCGCGGGCGAACTGGGCCCCCACCCACGGGTGCGCGTCGATCGCGTCGAACAGCCCGAGCGCGAGCGCGCGGACGTCCTCCTCGGGTTCCGCGCCGCCCCGCACCCCGGCCAGGACGCGCCCGATGACGTCGTCGGTGGCGACGGCGAGCAGTTCGTCCTTGTTCGCGACGTGCCAGTAGATGGCCCCCGCGCCGGTCGCGAGCCGGGTGGTGAGCGCGCGGAAGGTCAGCGCCTTCTCGCCCTCCGCGTCGAGGATCTCGATCGCGGCCTCGACGATCCGCTCCTTCGAGAGCGCGTCGGCGCGCCGCCTCCCCCGCTGTGCCCCGCTCGTCATGGGCACCATCTTGACACGACTGGAACAACGTTCCAAACTCACCGCTGGAACGCCGTTCCATTCACCGTCGAGCAAGGAGCCCCCGATGGCAGCACAGGTCACGATCGTCGGCGCGGGCCTGGGCGGACTCACCCTCGCCCGAGTCCTCCACGTCCACGGCGTCACCGCCGAGGTCTACGACGCCGATCCCTCACCCCAGGCCCGCACCCAGGGCGGACAGCTCGACATCCACGAGCACAACGGACAACCGGCGCTGGCCGAGGCGGGCCTCACCGCCGAGTTCCGCGCGATCGTCCACGAGGGCGCCCAGGCCACGCGGGTGCTCGCCCCGAACGGCGCGGTGCTGCTCGACGAACCGGACGACGGCGCAGGCGTGCGCCCCGAGGTCCTGCGCGGCGACCTGCGCCGCGTCCTGCTCGACTCGCTGCCCGCCGGAACGGTGCGGTGG
Organism: Actinosynnema pretiosum; assembly: GCF_024171695.1. GTDB lineage: Bacteria > Actinomycetota > Actinomycetes > Mycobacteriales > Pseudonocardiaceae > Actinosynnema > Actinosynnema pretiosum. The sequence continues at coordinate 10,230 of NZ_JAMTCF010000001.1, forward strand.
GGCAAGAAGCTCGTCCGGGCCACCCCGCTCGGCCGGGGCAGGCACGAGCTGACCTTCGCGGACGGGACCACCACCGACGCCGACCTGCTGGTCGGCGCGGACGGCGCGTGGTCGAAGGTCCGCGCGCTGGTGTCGGACGCGGCCCCGGAGCGCACCGGCATGATCGTGATGGAGACGTACCTGCTCGACGCCGACGAGCGGCACCCCGAGGCGGCGGGAGCGGTGGGCGGCGGCGCGATGTACGCGCTCACGCCCGGCAAGGGCATCGTCGCGCACCGCGAAGCGGGCGGAGTCCTGCACGCCTACGCCCAACTGCTGCGCGACGCCGAGTGGGTCGAGGACCTGGACCTCGCGGACAGGGGCGCGGCGACCGCGCGGATCGCCGCCGAGTTCGCCGGGTGGGCGCCCGAGCTGACCGCGCTGATCACCGGCAGCGACACCGCGCCGGTCGCGCGCGTGATCCACGCGCTGCCGGACGGGCACCGCTGGGAGCGCGTCCCCGGCGTGACGCTCGTCGGCGACGCCGCGCACCTGATGCCGCCGTCCGGCGAGGGCGCGAACCTGGCGATGCTCGACGGGGCCGAGCTGGGCAGGGCGATCGCGGCGCACCCCGGTGACGTGGAGAAAGCACTGGCGCTGCACGAGGAGGCGATGTTCGCACGCAGCGCGGCGGAGGCCGTCGAGGCGCACGGGACCGTGGACCTGTGCCTGGGCGACGACGCGCCGTTCGGGCTGATCGCGCTGCTGGGCGGGAACGCGCCCGCGCACGCGTGACCCCGGCCCCGGCGTCGGGAGCGCCGGGGCCGGACGGGGTCAGCGGCGCGCGGGTCGGTAGGCCGCCAGCAGCACCGCGGTTCCGGCCAGCAGCAGCGAAACCCCCAGCCACAGCACGTTCTCCACGTCGCTGCCGGTGTTCGCGAGCTGCTGGGTCGGCCGGTGGCGGACCTCGGGCACGAGATCGCCGCCACCACCGCCTGACTGCGCGGGCGGCGCGGCGGGCGGGGGCGCGGCGGGCGGCCCCTCGGGGAGCTTGGCGCAGTCGGCGGCGACCGCGAGGTCGACCGGGTCCAGCGCCGTGCCTGCCTGGTAGAAGCCCGCGAACGCCTCGGCGGTGGTCAGCGCGGCCGGGACCCCGGTCCAGGACAGCGCTTCCGCCGTCCCGGTGTGCGCTCCCCCGCCGAGGTCCAGCTTCGCCAGCGCCACGTCCGGCAGGTCGACCGGTTGCGCGGGCGCACCGGGCTGGGCGCGCAGGGCGATGTCGGCCTGCATCGTCGCCGTCGTCCCGCTGACCGTGATCGACGGGTCCTTGAGCACCAGGGTGAAGAAGTGCGTCGGGTAGGCGAACTCGACCTTGCCCCGGTAGTGCGCGGTGAAGTCGCTCTTGGTGCGGAACTCCGCGCTCTGGAAGGAGAACCGGTAGGCGCCGGTGGGCACGCCGGTCGGGTTGGGCTTGCCGTCGCGGACCACCTCGTCGACCGCCGTGATGGTCGCGCCGTCGGCGGCGGTGATGGAGTTGCCGGTCGCGCCGCCGATGCCGACGCCCACGTACTGCCGGAAGCTCTTCTTGAAGCCCCACAGCAGATCGCCCTTGCCGACCGTGGTCGGGGTCAGCTCGCAGGTCTGGGGCGCGGTGGTCGTCGTCGTGGTGGTGGCGCTGCTCTCCTGGGCCTTGCGCACCTCGGACGTCGGGTTCGCGGCGGAGCTCGGCGTGGAGTCCGAAGTGGACGGCGCGGCCGAGGAGGGAGCCGTGGTCGTCGTCACCGGGGGCTCCGCGCTCTCCTCCTGCGCCAACGCCGGTCCGGGAGCCACGACGAGCAGCACCCCGGCCGCGAGGACCGCGCTGGTGAGCCTCACTGCCCGACCTCCGCCCTGCGCCGCTTGCGCAGCACCACGATCCCGGCCACGACGACGACCAGCGCGGCAACACCCACGCCCACGAGCAACCAGGTGTTGTCGCCTTGCTCGGGCGTCTGCTGCGTGGCGGTGTCGGTCGCGGCCTGCTGGGTCGCTGCGGCGACCGCGAGATCGACGCCGCCCAGCGCGCGGGACTTGGTCCCGGTGAACTCCAGCCGGTACTGCCCGGCCTGAGTCCCCTCCGGCACGACCGCCGAGTAGGTCAACGCCCCCGCCGCGTCGGCCGTGGCGACGGGCAGGAACAGCGCGCCGGGCTGGAGCAGCACCTGCACCGGCTCGTCGGCGGCGAACCCGGACCCGGTCACCTCGACCGGTTGCCCGACCTCGGCGGTGCCGCTCGCCGCCGCGAGCACCGCGGCGGGTTGCTGCGCCTGGGTGTTCTGCGCTTCGGGCTGCTGCGGGGCCGGTTGCTGCGCCGTGCCGGGGGGAGCCTGCTGCGGGGTGTTCGGCGCGGGCTGCTGGTTCGGCGCGGCGAAGGTGATCGGCGTGAACGTCTCGTTGTTCGGGTTCACCACGCCGTGCGCGCCGATCGTGATGATCCCGCACTGGACCAGGGTGCAGTCGACCTGCGTGGTGTTGCCCGCGCGGTCGACGGCCGGGAAGCGGGCGCCGGGCACGACCAGCCTGGTGCTCCACGAGCCGTCGGCGGACACCGTGCCGCCGTTGGCGCTGCTGGCGGTGTCGCTGCCGGGGAAGGACACGAAGCGCTGGAAACCGTTGTTGTCCTTGGCCTCGCTGTCCTGCACGTACCGGTAGGTCGACCCGACCTGGCCGCCCGCGCTGGGCCGCCAGCTCCCGCCGGGGTCGGACACCCAGCCGAACAGCACGTAGACGCCGCCGTGCGCGTTGGGCACCGACTGGAACCCGCTGCCGCGCAGGTCGATCGTGGTGGCGTAGTCGGGATCGGCGGTGGAGGTCGACAGCTCGACCCGGCCCGCCGCGTGCGCCACCGGCGCGCCCACCGCCACCGCGCAGGCGACCGCGCCCGCCACGGCGGTGATCCCCGCCAACCGTCTGCCGAAGTCCTTGCTGGACATCACACTCCGCCTTCCCCGCGTACCGGCAGGACGACCGGCTTGCCGGTTCGGGGGTGCGGGAACACCTCGACCGGGTGCTGGTACACCTGCGTGAGCAATTCGGCCGTGCACACCTGTTCCGGCGGCCCGACCTCGATCAGCCGACCGTCCGCGAGCACCGCGACCCGGTCGGCGTGCGCCGCGGCCAGCCCGAGGTCGTGCAGCACGACCAGGACGGCGGCGCCCGCGTCGGCGCGCCTTCGGGCCAGCGCCATCACCTGCTCCTGGTGGCGCACGTCCAGGGCGGCGGTGGGCTCGTCAAGCAGCAGGACCCCGGTGCCCTGGGCGAGCACGCGGGCCAGCGCGGTGCGGGCCTGCTCGCCTCCGGAGAGCCTGGTGTGCGGGCGGTTCGCCAGTTCCACGAGCCCGGTGTCGGCCAGCGCGGCGGCGACCTCGACCTCGTCGTGGTCCTCGGCCTCGGTGCCGCGCCAGGGCGCGCGCCCCATCTCCACGACCGCGCGGACCGGGAACGGGAACGCCACCGGGTTGTGCTGCGGCAGCACGGCGCGGGTGCGGGCGAGCGCGGCGGGCGGCCAGTCGGCGGCCGGGCGCCCGGCGATCTCCACGACACCGCCGTCGACCTCGCGGTCACCGGCGAGCGCGGCGAGCAGGGTGGACTTGCCCGCGCCGTTCGGCCCGACCAGCACGAGCACCTCACCGGCGACCAGGTCGACGCTGACGCCGTCCACGAGCCGGTTTCCCCGCGCCAGCACGACGACCTCGCGGGCGCGGGCGGCGACCTGGCCCGGTTGGGCGGCGAAGGGCTCCACGACGTCGAGGGGCTTCACAGCCATCCCCCTTCCACCGCTCGGGTCCGGTGCAGCAGCCAGAAGAAGAACGGTCCGCCGACCAGCGCGGTGACCATGCCGATGGGCAGGTCGGCGTGGGCGACGAGGGTGCGGGCGAGCAGGTCGGCGGCGGACAGCAGCACCGCGCCGCCGAGCAGGCTCGCGGGCACCAGCACGCGGTGGCCCGGCCCGACCGCCATGCGCACCAGGTGCGGCACCACCAGTCCGACAAACCCGATCACCCCGGTGTAGGACACGGCGGCGGACACGCCGACCGCGACGAGGCAGATCACCAGCAGCCGCAGGCGTTCCACGTCGACGCCGACGTGCCGGGCCTGCCGGTCGCCGAGCGCGAGCAGGTCGAGCTTGCGGGCGACGGCGAGCGCGCCGATCGCGGTGACGACGACGAGCGGGGCGACCAGCGCGACGTACGGCCAGCGGCTCCCGGCGAGCGAACCCAGTTGCCAGAACACGATCTGCTCGCGCGCGGCCTGGTCGCCGAGGAACACCAGCAGCGCGATGGCCGCGCCCGCGACGGCGTTGACCGCCACGCCGGTGAGGATCATCGACACCACGCCGGTGCGGCCGTCGGAGCGGGCCAGGGCGTAGACGGCGAAAGTCGTTGCCAGACCGGCGATGAAGGCGACGCCGGGGGTGGTGAAGGCGCCGAGGAACGTCCAGTTGAAGACGATGGACAGGCACGCGCCGACCGCCGCGCCCGAGGAGACGCCGACGACGCCCGGTTCCGCGAGGGGGTTGCCGAAGGTGCCCTGCATGAGCGCGCCGCAGACGCCGAGGACCGCGCCGACGAGCGCGGTCATCACCACGCGCGGGAAGCGGATGGCCCACAGCGCGCTGTCGGTGAAGCGGTCCAGCGGCGCGGGCGCCAGCCCGACGCGGTGGGCGAGGGAGGCGAGCACGTCGGAGACCGGGACGCCGAGCTGGCCGGTGCCGGTGGAGACGAGCGTGACGACGACGAAGGTCGCGACGAGGCCGGTGAACAGGGCCAGGACGCGGAGCCTCCCCGGTCGTTCGGGCAGCGATCCCGTTGCGGCGGAACGGGTCTCGGTGGCGGTCACGAGCCCTCCGGCGCGTACAGGGCGCGGGCGAGGCCGTCCAGGACCGAGGCGGTGAGCGGGCCGAAGCCGAGCACCTGGTGGTCGCTCATGTCCACGAACCTGCGGCGCTCCCCCGCCGGGGTCTGCGCGATGCCGGGCACCTCCAGCGCGCCCTCCGCGCCGCCGACCGATTCGAGGCCCTTGGTCATCATCAGGATCACGTCCGGCTTGGCCCTGGTGAGCGCCTCGGGGTTGACCGGGCGCATCCCGTCGATGCCGACCTCGGTGGCCACGTCGACCGCGCCGAGCGCGGTGATCAGCGAGTCCGCGCCGGAACCCTTGCCGAACAGGTAGTACACGCCCGCCTGACCGCGCAGGTAGAGGAAGACGACGCGGAGCTTGCGGTCGGGTTCGGCGGGCGCGAGGCGGGAGATGGCCTCGGTGGTCGCGGCGATCTCGCGGTCCATGCGGTCGGCGAGCGCCTGCCCCTGCTCGGGGACGCCGAGCGCGGCGGCGACGGCGTGGACGATGGCGGCGTTGGTGTCCATGCCGCGCTTGTGGGTCACGACGACGACCGGGACGCCCATGTCGCGCAGCTGGAGCATCGCGTCCCACGGGCCGAGCGTGGTGTCGGTGAGGATCACGGTGGGGCGCAGGTTGACGACGGCCTCGGCGTTGAGCTGGTGGCCGTTGACGGTGACCAGCGGGAGGTCCTTCGCGGCGGGGAAGCCGGTGGAGACGTCGCGGCCGACGACGTTCGGGCCGAGGCCGAGCCCGAAGACGGTGGCGGCGAGGGTGCCGGAGACGTCGAGGGCGAGGATGCGGGAGGCGTCAGTGACCGTGGTGCTGGTGCCCTGGTCGTCGGTGACGGTGGCCGGGAGGACGGGTTTCGGGTCGGTGGCGACCGGGGTGATGTCGGCCTGCTCGACGACGGCGGTCGTGGGGCCGGTGCGGCTCCTGGGATCGGCGAGGCCGGTGAGCTGGGCCAGCGGTGTGCGGGGCGCGCCCGGCCGCGCGGGTTCCTCGGCCGCGCCGGGCGGCGGGACGGCGACGCAACCGGCGAGCAGTCCCGCCACGCAGGTCAGCAGGGCAGCTCGGAGACGTCCGCGCATCACAACTCATCCTTCGGTTAGGTAAGGCTAACCTAGTGGATGGTCGATCTCCGGCGAAAGGGGCAGGTCGGGCGCTGTCGATCACACGCGGCGGCGCGGGCGCGACCGTCCGTCGCGCCCGCCGGGGCGGATCAGGAGCGGACGAACTTCCAGGTCACCCCGACGTTGCCCAGGTTCGGGTCGGCGAGCTGGCGGAACGCGGGCAGGCTCAGGTCGATGTGCCCCGGCGCGCAGCTCGGGCACTTGTCGCGCACCGGCACCTTGACCGTCTTGCCGTTGCGGGTCACCTCCACCGAGATCCCCTTGCACAGCGGGTCGTTGTTCGGGTTCGCGGTGGTCCAGTAGCTCGCCGAGACCGCGACCAGCAGCTCGGTCGAGGCGTTGAGCCAGGTCCCGCAGGCCCCGTAGCCGGAGTCCGTGTAGTAGGTGGTGTTGCCGCTGACGGGCTGGCCGATCGGGATGGCCGCCTCGGCTGTGCCGGGCAGGACCAGCGCCAGCGCCGCGGCCAGGGCGGCGCTCCAGCGGGTCGCTCGCATGGGGACTCCCTCGTGCTCGGTGGACTTGTGAGAGCGCTTCCAAGCCTTCCGGATTGGTCTGGACCTCTGTCAAGGAAGTGAGGGGGGCGGTTACCCGGATGGCCGACACCCGGCCGTTGCCACCCCGCACCGCCTTTAGTCAAGTCGCCCTCGCCGCGCGAGCTGGAATGCGAGGATTCCGAGGTGTTCAGCGGTGACTTCGAAGTGCGCGTGACCGGCTCCGAGTGGGAGGCCGACGGGTTTGCCGCGTTCGCGCGCGAGCACGGGGTGAAGTTCACCCACATCGTGCTCGCGCGCGGGACCAGCCCGTCGCAGCCCATGCTGTCCTTCGGCGCGCGCGGCACGCTCGACGAGGTGCGCGCGCTGGCGCGGCGGTGGCGCGAGGACCTGGCCACCGAGGGGCTGCGGGTGCTGCGGACCAAGGTCGAGGCGGCGCCGTCGGCGGCGGGCGTGCCCACCAGCGACGAGCAGGCCAGGCCCGACCTGTACTTCGAGCACCACGTCAAGCTGCTGCTCACCCGGTCGGACGCGGCGGTGCTGCACGAGCTGGGGCACGCGGTGCAACCGCACAACGCGCACCTGTCGGCGAACGCGCTGCGCGTGCCCGGCGGTGACCACGAGGAGCGGTTCGTCACGCAGCGCTGCCACGGGGTCGGGCGGGAGACCGCGCGGGAGCGGTTGGCGGCGCTGCTGGCGGCGGTGCGCGGGGTGCTCGGCGAGGGTGAGCGGGTGCTGGAGGTCGAGGAGGAGTACGTCGTGCACGACGACGCGCTCGACCTGGACCGGGGGTGGCTGGAGGGTTCGGCGGACCGGCACGCGTGGCACGAGGAGCGGTTGCGGACCGCGCCCGCAGGGGCGCCGGACTTCCCCGTGACCTACCAGCCGATGCGGGTGCACCCAGGGGTCGGGTTCCAGCAGCGGGCGGTGTTCGACCCGGCGGTCAAGCAGTACGGGCACTCGTTCCGGGCCGGTGAGCCGGTGTTCGACGACCCCGAGCAGGGGGCTCGGTGGTTCGCCGCGCGGCGGGAGGCGGTGGCGCACGTGCTGGAGGTGGTGGCGCGGTCGCCGTGGGCCGGGAACCTGGTGCTGCGCGGGAGCGCGCTGCTGCGGGCGTGGTTCGGGGACGCGGCTCGGGAGACCGGTGACCTGGACTTCGTGGTCGTTCCCTCGACGGTCGGGGTGCGGGACCACCTGGCCGAGGAGCTGCTGGCCGGGTTGGTGGTGGCGCTGCTGACCGAGCCGGGGCCGGGGGTGCGCGGCGAGGGGGTGACCTCGGTGGACATCTGGACCTGCGAGCGGGCGTCCGGGCGACGGCTGGTGTTCCCGTTCGACGTTCCGGGGCTGCCCGGCGGGTCGGTGCAGCTGGACCTCTCGTTCGCGGAGGAGCTGCCCGCGCCGCCGAGCCGGGTGGTGGTGACCCCGCTGGGGACCACGCTGCTCGCGGCCTCGCCCGAGCTGGTGCTGGCGTGGAAGGTGCAGTGGTTGATGACCGACATCTACCCGCAGGGCAGGGATCTGCACGACGCGGTGCTGCTGGCCGAGCGCGCGACGTTGCCGCTGGAGGTGGTGCGCGGGTTGCTGGAGCCTGAGCTGGGTGAGCAGGGGCGGTTGTTCACGGCCGGTGACCTGCGGTCCTTGGAGGGCGAGGTGGACTGGGCGAACTTCGCCGACGAGGACCCGGTGGCCTCGGCCGGTGGGGACGCTTCGGCTTTGCTGGACCGGTTGGTGGCTGCTCTGGAGCGGCAGGTTCGCGCGTAGTCGCGCTTCGCCGGGGGCGTTCCAGGGCTGGTTTCACCTGCGCCTTTCCCCGAAAGAGTGATCCTGAAATACGTGGCTCGCAGGGTCTTAGCACAGCCTGTTCCACCGTGGAACAATTATCAGCAGGACGACGCGAAGCCCGCGATCGAGCATTGCGCGAACGGCCCGGACCGGTCAGGTGCACCCCGGTTTCCGCGCCCGTTCCGCAAGCCTGATTTTCGACTTCGCGCGCTCATGCGCACTCGACACCTGACAGCGCGTTCCAGGCGTGTCCTCGCCTGGGCGCACTGGGAAAGGAGGAACTGCTGAACGCTGAACCCACAACTGAATGCGCAAGACGACCGCGAAGGCCGCGGGCCGGGTCGGTCGGGCCATCACCTGCGAGCACCACGTCCGACGGTGCCGTGACGACCTCCGGGAGCGCGCCCCGGCGGTCCTCTCACCTCCGCTCGGACGAGCAGGCCCGACCACCCACAGAGGCGCCGTCTGGTGCGAACCGACCCGAGCCGAATCGAGAGATGGCGCCAACTCGATCCGGACGAGGGCGAATTCCACCAGCGGCGCCTCACCACCATAACCGGGCAATAACTGTGCAGCATAATCAAACACAGGTCGCCCCGACCGACCGCTGGGACACCCCGGTGGCACAACAGCAGCATTTCCACCTAAGCACACGCGGCACGCCCGGTTGCGTCGACAAGCCAGTCAGCCTCCCCAACTGTTCAGCCCCAGAAAACGCTCACCAAAGGCTGTGAATCAACTCGATAATCGGCCACTCAGGTGAATGGGTGAGCCTTTTCATCGTGACGTCGCAGGTCAGCACGGGCTAAGCGGTGGAAGCGCAATGGGCGAGGCTTGCGGCAAGACAGTAGTCGACCAAGATCCGATGTCTCGACCAGAGCGGCACCGCCCTGCCCTGCCGTGATCCCGCTGTCCAGCCACGCCTCGTCCGCCCGGCCAAGCCGCACTACTGCCCACGCCGAGCAACCGTGATCATGGCGGGGTGCGAGTGATCGACACGATCACGGGCGGCACCCCGGCACCCACCCGCGACCACCGCTTCACAGCCGGATCCAAGAACCAACCGCAACGACCAAACCGTCCACCGAGAATCCGGCATCGCCCACATCCACAAGTACCGAGCACCCTGACGGCTATCCGGTGCTCAGGGGACTACCGCTCGCCTCCGCTCCGGTGACTCCCAGCAGTGCCGTCCACGTACAGATCGCGCTGATGACGGTCGGCCAACTCCTGCAAACGGGACCCGCAGGTCCCGGACATCGGTCCAGCCACCACAGACGGCTCCCCCACACCAGGTACGCCCGTCCACGCCCGTCCAGGCCCCGAGTGCCAGGGCCCGAGTTCAGCGTGCGCCGGATACGCACGCCCGACCTCGCCCACGCCGTACCCGCGCTGCGGGAACGGTGTGGTCGCGGACGGCAGCAGGCGCTCGGGAGACGCAGCCCCGAAGCGCCCCACCGGTGGCGCCCAGCCGCTCAGGTAGCCGCTCACCGCACGCCCGGACAGCGGCGAGCACGGAACCAGTCCCACCAGGTCGACCGCAGCCGTGGGGTTCTCCGCGTAAGTCCACGGGTTCGACCTGGGGGCCAACCCCAACGGGTCGCGGGTCAGGTAGCGACCGGTCGCCGGGTCGTAGTACCGGTGCACGTCGTAGTGCAGACCGGTCTCCGCGTCGTGCTGCTGACCGGGGAAGCGCAACGGCGTCCAGGAGTGCCCCGAGGACAGCCCCCACAGGGTCGCAGGACGCCTGGGGAGGATCGACCCGATGTCCGGGTCGACCAGATCCGCAGGCGCGCCGACCAGATCGGTGACGACGGACAGGAAACGACGGTCGGCCCACTCACCACCCGCTTCACCCAGCTCCGCGCGGTCCACGGCCTGCTCAGACCGACCACCGTGCTGCTCCGCCCGGCCAATGGACTCGCCGTGGCCCGGCTGTCCAGCAGCGCCGATCAAGTCGGCACGGCTGACCTGCTCGGTACGCCCGTCCTGACCAACTCGCCCGACGTGACCAAGCGGTTCACCACGCCCGCTCTGAGCGACCTGCCCGAGCTCGCTCGACTGCTCAGCACGATCAGCCGTCCCACCGACCTGGTCAGAACGCCCAACCTGCCCACCGCGCCCGACCTGGTCAGAATGCCCAACTTGCTCACCGCGCCCGACCTGCTCGGCAGGACCTGCCTGTCCACCCCGTCCAGCTTGCTCGACAGGCCCAGCCTGTCCGACACGTCCGGCTTGCTCGACACGTCCAGCCTGGTCGCCGTACCCGCTCTGGTCGCCGTACCCACCTTGGCCGGAGTAGCTGACCTGACCAGCGTGGTCACCCTGGCCGGAGTGGTTGTTCCACTCACCGGCCCCCAGGCGCGCAACCTGATCATCCTCACCGCTCCGACCGCCTTGGCCGAGGCGAGCGGCGTAATCGGGCTGCCCCTGCACCGCCCCGGTCAGCGGCTGCTGAGCCGCAGCACCCTGCACCGGTGCGGACCGGGTGGCAGGCGCGCCCAAGGCTCCCCCCGCCACCCGTGAGCGCTCGGTCTGGGTCACCACGTGGCCGGTGGTCGGGGCGTGGTCCCACACCAGGGACTCGGCTCCCGTGAACTGCTCTGCGGGAGCCGCGCCGTCCCAGGTCAGGTCGACGCGTTCCACCGAGGTCACGCCGTCGTCCGCCATGCGCTTCTTCCAGACCCTGCGCCCGAGGGCGTCATAGCCGTAGCGCCACAGGGCACCGCTCGGGGTGCGCGCCGACAGCAGGCGGTCCTGAGCGGACCACTCGAACTCCCAGGTGTCCACGCCACCGTCCGGGCGCTGCACAGAACGGCTGGAGGTGCGGCCCGCCTCGTCGTACCTGAAGGTCAGGTCGCCCGCTCGGGTCACCCGCATCAGGTCGTGCTCGCGCGGGCCCGCACCCGGTTCGGCGTCGGACCAGTGGGCGTGGACCACGTTCCCGGTGCGGTCGTACTGGTAGACCTCGGTACCCGAGGAGCCGCGCACGGCCAGCACCCGGCCGACCTCGTCCAGGTCCAGCACTTGACCGCCGGTGACCTGGTCGTACACCGACACGAGCTTGCCGTCCGGCCGGTAGCCGTAGGTGCGGCGCTGGGCCAGCGCGGGCGCCGTGGAGCGCAGGCCGGTGACCACGGTCTGCGAGCGCAACCGGTCCACCTCGTCCCACACCTGGGCCACCAGCACGCCGTCGTCGACCCTGCGCTCGACCTCGCGGCCCACCGCGTCGAAGCTGAACCGCGTGGTGCGCCCCGCCGCGCGCAACGCGGTGGGACGTCCCAGCAGGTCGTAGGCCCACACGCTCAACGCCCCGGACGGGGTACGCCGGGTGACCCTGCGGCCCAGGACGTCGTAGCGGGACTCCAGGACCCGGCCGTCGACCGACTCGCTGAGCACCCGCCCGCACGGGTCGTACGTGAGGACCAGGTCGGCGTCGGGCCCCTTCGCGCGCAACAACCTGCCGACCGGGTCGTAGGCCAGGTCGGTGCGCCCCTGCGCGGTGTGCACGGCGACGACGCGGTCACGCGGGTCGAGGTCGAGCATGACGCTCTCGCCCCGCTCGTTCGCGTGCCCGTGCAACCGGCCCGCCTGGTCCCACACGTAGGTGGTGATGCGCTGGTCGAAGTCCACCTCGGACACCAGATGCCCTCTGGAGTCGTAGGCGTACCGCCACTCCTGGCCGTGCTCGTTGACAACGGCGACCGGGCGCAGCTCGGTGTCGTAGCGGAACTCCAGGCGCGAGCCGTCCGGGCGCACCTCGGCGACGGGCAGGTCGAACGGTCCGACCTCGATCGAGGTCACCGCGCCCGTGGCGTCGGTGTGCTCCCTCAGGTTGCCCTCGCCGTCACGGCGCAGGACAGTGCGCGCCCCGTCCGGGTCGACGCGTCCCGCGAGCCTGCCCTCAGGGGTCCAGGTGAACCGGGTGCGCCCACCCGCGGGGTCGATGACGACAGCGCGGCGGCCGAGTTCATCGTACTCGTAGCGGGTCGTGCCGCCCATCGGATCGGTGACCGATTCGACCAGGCCGAGCGAATTCACCTCGTAGTGGGTGGTGGCCCCGCTGGCGTCGGTGACCTCGACCAGGTCGCCGCCCTCGTCGTAGGTGCAGGTGGTGCGCGCGCCCATGGGGTCCACGACGGCGGTGAGCGCGCCGTTGGGCCCGTACTCGCGCCGCCACACCGCCCCGTCCGGGTCGGTGATCACCACGGGCCTGCCCGTGTCGTCGTGCTCGGTGCGCACGCGCGCGCCGTCGGGCAGGACGGCCTCGACGAGGTCGCCGCGATCGTCGTAGCGGTACGCCGTCCTGAGCCCGAGCGGCCGGGTGCGCGAGAGCAGCCGGTGGTGCGCGTCCCACTCGCTGACCGTGCGCGCGCCGGTCGGGTCGGTCTCGCACACCACCTGGTACCGCTCGTTGACCTGGTAGGTCGTGGTGTTGCCGAGCGAGTCGGTGACCTTGGTCAGACCGGGCGCGTGCTGGAGCACGCACGACGAGTACCCGCCCGCGCCCTCGGCCGCCGTGCACCGGTCCGCGTCGTCGTAGGCGTACCGGTGCCACATCCCGTTGCGGTCCTCGTACCGCACGACCCGACCGAGGTCGTCGTACTCGAACCGCAGCGGCAACCCGCTGGAGTTGACCGCCGCGACGAGGCCGCGCCGCTCGTCGTACCGGAACTCGCCGAGCACCACCTCGGTGCCCGCGCCCGCGAGCCGGTAGGCGGTGATCAGCCCGTCCTCGCTGTCCACCAGCACCCGGTACCCGCCGGAGTGCGCCACCTCGACGAGCACCCCGCGCTCGTCGCGCCGGAACTGCACACAACGACCGTCCGCGTCCGTGATGGCCGCGAGGAGCCGCTCCCGGTCGGGACCGGGGGCGAAGTGGAGGATCTGGTCCCGGTCCGCGCGGTGCACGGCGTAACCACCGGCGGTGGTGCGCACCAGCGGCCAGCGGGGCCCTGCCTCGGGGAGCGCCTCGGCGTCGTCGGCCGGGTGGGGGTAGAGCAGGAGCGTGCCGTCCTCGGCCGCGAGCGCGACGCCCTCGGGGTCGACTTCGAGCCGCTGGTCGGCGGTGCAGGCCCAGGTGGGGCCGAAGGAGCGGCCGAGGCGGTAGTGCGACACGTGGGTGCGGGTGAGCAGCAGCGGGAGGGTGGAGGCCAGGTCGACGTCGACCTGCGGGAGGACGACCCAGCCGGTGGTGACGTCGATCGGGCCGCCGTGGGTGGGGCGGTTGGCGAACGGGTTGTCGTGGGCGCCCTTGGGCGAGGCGGCCTCGGTGGCGATCGTGCGACCGGAGGTGGTCGCGGGAATCGGCAGCACCTGATCGGCGCTCTCCTGGACGGCTTCCCCAGCGTCCGGAACATCCGGAACAGCTTCTTCCGGAACTGCGGTAGTCACCGTCTCGCGCGCAGGCGGCACCGGCACAGGCGCACCACCGGAATCGGACGCCACAGCAGGTTGCAACGCGGCACGCGGCACGCGGGCAGTGGGCGCGGCAGCAGGCGACTCAGCCTCAGGTTCTGCCGCAGGCGGCAGAGACGTTCGGGCTACCCGAGCCGTGAGCTCGCCACCGGCCGGAGCACCTGCGGTGGGCACCCCAGAAAGCGACGACGCGGGATCGTCCACGCTGGTAGCAGAGGTGACTCCCTGCACCTCGGAGACAGATTCCCCCGAAAGTGGCGGCTCCGAGGGGGTCCTACCGGGGGCATCGAGGCCGGTAGGCTCATCACCGGTCGTAGTGCGCGATGAAACCGCGATGCGCAGGGTCGGCGGGTCAACCGGCGGACGCTGGGACGCGGCTGGTCCAGTGCTCGCAGCCGGGCCGGTCGTGGTCGCCGGGGGTGCGGGCGGCTGAACGCTGCTGGGCGCGGACGTGCCGCTCAACAGCGTGGGAGCGTCGAACTGAGGCGGTTCGTCCCGCTTCGCCTGAGCCTGCTTGGCGACACCGGAGTGGGCGGCACCTGAGTGGACGGCACCGGGGTGAACGGTGCCTGGGCGCGTGGTGCCAGGGTGAGCGGTGCCGGGGTGCGCGGCCCCCTGACGGCTGTTGGCAGCTTGGGGTGCTGCCTGCTGGCCAGCGGGGTCCGAGGCAGCGCTGACGGGCGAGCCCGCAGGGGCTTCCGGCCGTGCGACGGTCGGGAGGTCTCCTCGGGGAGCCGTCAGAAGGTCCGCGCTGGAGGTGGTCGTGGTGCCCTCGGCACGGGGCCAGCCCGCTTCGGCGACCGGGGTCCCGGCGGCGCTGGTCACGCCATCGGCCGGGGGCGGGGGCCAAGCGAACACATCCGCGCCCGCAGTTGCTGCACTCGGCGGCGGGATGCTCGCCGGTGGCCACTGCGTCTCGGCCGACGAGGTCGTGGTTGCCGCGTCAGCCGGGGGCGAGGGCCAGGCGAAGGCATCGGCGCGTGGCTGGGTGACCGGCGAGTCGCTCGGGGGCAGGGTCCACACGGACTCCGCAGGCGCGGGCAGCCGAGCGCTCGTGGCGTTGGCGCTGGCTGGCTGTGCCGGGTCGGGGGTCGCTTCGGTCTGGGCCGTCTGTTGCGGGACGGGCTGGTCAGCGGACTGGAGCCAGGGCTGGGCCACACTGGACTGCATCGCACCGGACTGCACGGGACCCGTCTGGACTGCGGCGGTCTGGGGCGCGGCAGTCTGGGGCACGGCGGAGGCTGCGCTGGGGCTGGTCGTGTCGGTCCCAACGGCACCGGGATGCGCGGTGCCGGACTGGGGCGTGCCCGGTTGGGACGCGTCGAGCTGAGCAGCGTTCGGGTGCGCTGAGCCGGACTGGAAGACGTTGGCCTCAGCGGCGTCCCAGTGCTGCCCGGCACCGGCTCGGAAGACGTCGGGCTCAGCGGCACTCGGGTAGGCCGTGCCAGCCCGGAACACGTCGGGGTCGGTCGCGCCCGGTGCGGCCATGCCTGCCCTGGGTGCACCTGGTTCGGTGCTGTCGAGGTGGGCTGCGCCGGACTTGTCCGTGTCGCTCTGGGGCGTTCCAGCCTGGGGCGTTCCGGACTGGGGCATGTCGGGCTGCCGGTCTGGGGCAGTGGTCGTCTGAGCTGCGGCAGTGGTCGTCTGAGCTGCGCCGGACGACTGGCTCGGCTCGGTCGACTGCGGGGGCAGTGGTGCCGCAGCGGCCAGGGTCGTGGCCGGGCCGGGGGTTGTGGCGGTCTGCAGGGTGCGCAGCGCGGTCGTCGCCTCGCCGAACAGGTCACCGGTCTGCCTGAGCAGCGGGGTGAGTCTACGGAGGGCGTCGAGCAGCTTCGAGGTCAGCGCGGTGATGCGGGCGGCCGTGGCGGCTACGGTCTGGGAGATGTGCGGGATGGTCCACGGGGCCGCCATGCCCCCGGTGCCCATGATCTGGAGGGCGACCTTGACCAGGTTGTCCACCGCGTCGGCGATGACGTCGCGGACCAGGCCGCGGACCGCGCCGACCAGTTCGCCCGCCTTGCGCAGACCACCCGACGCGCCGTGCGCGCCCTGGCTGGCGGCGGTGAGCAGTGCTGCGGTCCGCTCGGCCCGCACCCGGTAGTTGTCGGCCGCCTCACCGGTCCACGCGGTGGTGTCGGAGGCCACGGCGGTGACCAGGTCGGTCGCGATGGTGGCCAGCTCCGTCGCTACGGCGCTCCACGTCTCGGCCTGCGCGGTCACGGTGGCGGGATCGCCGCGCAGTTCGTCGAGCGCGCGCTGGAGCGGGGCGACGTGCTCGACCAGCCACTCCACGCCCGCCTGTGAGAGGGGCTTGAACGGGTCCGAGACCTCCCCCAGCGAAGCCAGGCCGTCCTTCCCCGCACCGGGGGTCTCACCGATCCAGGAGCCGTTCGCGAGGGAGGTCCTCAGCTCGGTCGCCGCCTCGGTCAGGCCCGTGTCCACCGAGCCCGGACCGGACGTCGCCGTGCTGGACTGAGGCCCGCCGATCCCACCTGCGCCGAACGAGCTCGCGCTGGTCTGGGGTCCACCGGGGGCACCTGCGCCGAACGAACCAGCACTGGGCTGAGGTGCGTCCGCAGCGCCTGCACCGAACGAACCGGCACTGGACTGGGGCGCGCCCGCGGCACCTGCACCGAACGAACCGCTGTTGTTCTGGGGCGCATCAGCCACGCCCGTGCCGAACGAGCCCGTACCACCGGTCTGGGGCGCGACAGGAGCGCCGGCGGCAAAGGAGGGGGCATCGGTTTGGGGCGCACCGGGCGCGTTCACGCCAGATGAGCCCGACTGGCCAGGCTGAGCGGCGCCCGGCACACCGGCGCCGGACGAGGGCGCGCCGGGAACTGCCTGGCTTGGCGTGAGCGGGGCATGACCGGCTGTGGGAAAAGCCGCGGGGTGCGAACCGGCTGTGGGGAAGCTGGTCGGCGCGAAACCCGTTGCGGTGGGGGCTGCCTGCGCCTGGATGGGCTGGTCAGCGTCGAACGTGCTGGGAGCGGCGGCACCGGGGCCGGAGGAAGCCGCACTTGCCGGAGTGGCCTCGGACGCGTCTTGCTCCGCGAGAGGCGCGGACGGGACTGGTGCGGGTGGGCCCGAGGGGAACGTGGCCGTGTCTGCCGGGACGGTGGGGTAGGCGTCCGCGTCTGCTTGGTCGGCGAACGCGTCGGAACCGATCACGCCACCGTCGAATGCGGCTGCGCTGACCGAGCCCGCAGCGGCCGGGGCCGTGCTGATCGGGGCTGCCAGGTCAGCGGAGGTGGGGCTCGCGTCGAATGAAATGGGGCTCGTCGTTCCCGCCTGGGGATTGCCCGCAGCGAACGAACCGGTATCGGGAGCACTGACACCGGGGCCACCCGCATTGGCGGAAGTAGCCCCGATCGTGTCAGCGCTGGAGCGGCCGATTCCGAACGAACTGGCGCTGGTCGTGCCAGAATTGGAGTCGCTCGCAGTGAATGAACTGGTTCCCGTGGTGCCGGGACCTTGGGTGCCCGCGCTGAACGCGCCGGTGGCCGCTCCGAAGTTGGCTCCGTCGGCCTGGTCGAAGTTGCGCGTGCCGGAACCGGTCTGGGTGGCGCCGAATGAATTGGTGCCCGCCGATGATGCGGCGAACGCGCCTGCGCCTGACTGGTCAGTGGGCTCGGTCGTGGTGGACGGTGGGGTGGCGAACGCGCCTGGAGCGGTTGGTGGCGCGGCCGGGATGCCTCTGCCTGCGGTCATCGTGCCTGCGTCGAACGTGCCCGTGCCGAATGCTGCTGCGTTGGCGCTGTCGGCGGAGAACGGGGTCGCGCTGAAGGTGTTGACGCCTGCCGGAGGGGCGTTGAAGGGGTTGGGAGCGCCCGGCAACGTGTCGGCCTGGTTGAAATCGGCCGGGTCGGAGTTGGCGGGGGCGCCCTTGGCCTGGGGGTAGGTCGGGCCGAAGGCGCTTTGGCTCGGAACGCCTTGGGCCGAGCCTCCCTGGAAGAAGCCGCCTGGGGAGAGGCCTGCTTCGGGCAGACCGGTTTGTCCGAACGCGCTTTGAGACGGACTACCTTGGCCGAAAGAGGCCTGGGACAGACCGCCCTGGTCGAAATAGCCCTGAGGTGGGCCGCCTTGGCTGAAAGAGCCCTCGGGCAGGCCGGCTTGGGCCGAGCCGTTCTGAGCGAACGCGCCTTGGGACGGGTCGGCTTGGGCCGAGCTGCCATAGCCGAACGCGCCTTGAGACGGGTTGCCCTGGGCCGAGCCGTCATGGCCAAACGCGCCTTGAGGCAGGTTGCCTTGGGCTGAGCCGTTCTGGGCGAACGTGCCTTGAGGCAGGCTGTCTTGGGCTGGGCCATTCTGAGGGAATGGGCCTTGGGGCGGGCTGGCTTGTGATGGGGTGTTCTGACTGAACGTGCCCGGAGTCAGGTCGGCTTGGGTGAAACCGTTCTGTGCTGGCCCGCTTTGGGACGGGCCGCTCTGCGCGAGACCACCTTGGGGCGGGCTGCCCTGCCAGGGGCGTTCCTGGGTTACGCCGCCTTGGCTCAGGTCGGTCTGAAACGCACCGTCCTGTCCCAGGTTCGGTTGGGGAGTGCTGCCTTGCCCTAGCCCTCCTGGGAACGGGCCTCCTTGGGGCAGGCCCGCCTGCCCGAATCCGCCTTGGCCGAATCCGCCATGGGCAGATCCATCCTGTGCAGGAGTGGCCTGGGCAGGAGCGCTTTGACTCAGGCCACCTTGAGCGAGTCCGCCCTGCGCCAGGCCACCCTGGGACAAGCCGCCCTGAGACAGGGGGAATTGACCGAGGCTGCTCTGGCCGGAACCGGCCTGGTCAGGGACAGTCTGGCCGTAGCTCGGCTGGCCGTGACCGGCCTGTCCGTGACCTGCCCGGTCATAACCCGTGTGGTTGTGACCGGCGGGGTTGTAATCCGCCTGGCCGTAGTCCGGTTGGCCGCGGTCTGGTCGGCCGTAGCCGGTCTGGCCGTGGTCAGGTTGGCCGTGGCCTGCGCGGTCCTGATCGGCCTGGGTGTAGCCGGTCTGGCCGTAGCCGGTCTGCGGGTGGCCGCCTCGGGTGGCTCCGTAGTGCCCCAGGTCGGCCTGGTCGAAGGCGTCCTCGTCTCCCCCGGATTGCAGCACGCCGCCCTGGCTCAGTGCGACGCGGTCGTAGCCGGTGTGGGCGAAAGGGGAGCGGTTGTGGTCGGTGGGGTCCTGGGGTGGTGGGGGCGACGGCCAGGAGTGGGGGGTTACCACGGGTCGTTCCTGTCGTCGTCATCGTTGGCGTGGGCCGCGTTGTCGGCGGCGCGCGCGTCGCGGAAGTCGTCCAGGTCGTCGGCTGCCGCGAAGCGGGACCTGAGGTTGCCCAGCACCATGTCCCTGGTCTGCTGGTCCTCGTCGCCCAGGGTGCGCGACATGAGGTCGGAGACCTCGTCGGCGATGGTGGCCTGGGCCTGCCTGACCGTCTCCATGACGACCACCGACAGGTGCTCCAGGGGGATGGTGCGGGCGCGGTCGCCGAACTGGAGGTCCACGAGGCTGCCGTCGGCCTTCACCACGACCTGCACGGCGCCGTCCGGGCTGACCGCGCTCAGGCGCAGCTCCTCGGTGCGCTTGCCCGCCTCCCGGTAGCGGTCGGCCTTGTCGGACAGGGCGCGGGACCACTCGGCCATGCGCTCCTCGGCGCCGTCCGCGTCGCCGTTGAACGCCGAGTGCGCCATGCCCGCGCCCGCCAGGCCGCCGCCTCCCGCAGCGGCTGCGGCTGCGGCGCTGAAGTTGTCCGCGTCGCCGAACGAGTTGGCGTAGTGGTCGCCCGCGAACATGTCGACGTCGCCCGCGGAGGTGCTGGAGGTGGTCGGGCTGGCGAACGCACCGCCGCCGTCGGACTGGTTGCCGGGCGCGCCGGAACCGCCCGTGGGCGAGCCGTAGCCGTAACCGGAGCCGAAGCTGGTCATCGGGCACCGCCCAGGGTGCCGTTGACGAGCCTGGTGAACGGATCGATCGTCTCGTTGTCCTCGTAGTCCGCCGCGGTGCCGCGCACGCCGTGCGCCGACGCGGACACGCCCTCGGCCGCTGCGGAGAGCACTTCGCCGACCTGGTCGCCCAGGGGGGTGACAGCCTTCGGGAGGAACGAGCACAGCGAACCGTAAGCATCGCCGGGCATGGCCGTGTCGCCCGCCTTGGCCGCGACGGCGGCCAGCCGGTCCACCAGACCCTCGAGGTGGCTGCCGTGCGCTCTCAGCTCCTCGGGTACGGCCGCGTAACCGCCTGCGCTCATCTGCGCTCTCGTTCCTTCCTCGCGGAACCCGGACCGGGTGGTTCGGCAAAACCGTATCGACGCGCGGGTGCTCTTTCCAGATGGGGTTCGGCACGAATGGCCTTGACGGGGTTCCGCACCCCGGACGAGTGGCGGAGTACCGAGGCGGTCACCGCGCGTGAGCAGCCCGGCGAGGGGGTTCCCATGATCGCGCACCGGGGTCGGGCGTGCTTGACGCAGGGTCGCGGGCGGTGGTGCAGTGCCCAGGTCGGAAAGGGCTTTCCACGAGGTGAGGGGACCCGGATGGCATCCGTGCAGCGCCGCACGTTCCTCGGTGGTGTCGTCGCTGGGGCGGCCGGGGGCGCCGCTCCGGGGCTGGCCGCGTCGGCGCACGCGGCGGCCCCCGGAGGGCGACCAGGGCAACGACCGGGACAGCGACCGTCGAGCCTGGAGAGCACCGAGGTGCGGTGGCTGGAGGGCAGGCCGGAGTTGCACGCGGGCGCGGCCTGGGGTGTGCCGTGGCCGCGTGGGCAGCACCGCCGGGACCAGGCGTTCGCGCTGGTCAGCGCCTCGGGCGAGCCGATCCCGGTGCAGACCTGGCCGCTGGCGCTCTGGCCGGACGGCTCGCTCAAGTGGACCGGTCACGCCATCGCGGGCGGCGCGGCGGTCGAGAGCTGCCGGGTGGAAGCGGGCGCGCCCCAGGCCCCCGCGCACCCGGTGGAGGTGCGGGAGGAGCCGAGCAGGCTGGTCGTGCGCACCGGCGACCTGGAGGCGGTGATCGTCCGGCGCGGCGCCCACCTGGTGGAACAGGTCACCAGGGGCGGGCGCGCGGTGCTGCGCCGGGCGCGGCTGGTCTGCCTGCGCGAGGAGTTCGCCGAGGCCGACGAGGACGCGGCCACGACGCGCAGGGAGCCGTTCACGAGCAGCGTGCGCTCGGTGAGCGTGGAGCAGCGCGGACCCGTCCGGGCCGTGGTCCGGGTCCAGGGGGTGCACCGGTCGCCGAGCACCGGCCGCGAGTGGCTGCCCTTCACGGTACGCCTCTACTTCACCGCGGGCTCGGACGCGATCCGCCTCGTGCACACCTTCGTCTGGGACGGCGCCGACGACGACCGGGTGCGCGGGCTGGGCGTCCGGTTCGACGTGCCCATGCGCGATGTCCCGCACGACCGGCACGTGCGCTTCTCCGGTGACGACGGCGGTCTGGTGCGGGAGGCGGTGCGCGGCGTCACCGGCCTGCGCCGCGATCCGGGGGCCCCGGTCCGCGCGGCGCAGGTGGCCGGGCGGGCGCTGCCGCCGGTCGAGACCTGGGACACCAGGGTGAGCGGCAGGCTGAACCTGATCCCGACCTGGGGCGACTACACCCTGACCCAGCCGGGCCCGGACGGCTGGCTGCTGCGCAAGCGCACCGCGCCCGGCCACGCGTGGGTGCGGGTGGACGCCGGTCACCGCAACCCCGGACTGGGCTACGTGGGCGGCGCGTCCGGCGGCCTGGCGATCGGGCTGCGGGACTTCTGGCAGTCCTGCCCGTCCGGCCTGGACGTGCGCGGCGCGGCCGGTGACACCGCGACGGCGACGGCGTGGCTATGGTCGCCGGACGCGCCGCCGATGGACCTGCGCTTCTACCACGGCGGTCTCGGCATGGACACGTTCGCCGAGCAGCTGGAAGGCCTCCAGATCACCTACGAGGACTACGAACCGGGCTTCGGCACGCCGCTCGGGATCTCCCGGACCAGCGAGCTGACCCTGTGGGCGGTCGACGCGACCCCGGACGCGGACCGGCTCGCCGCGATGGCCCGCGCCGCCGCGACCCCGCCGCAGCCGGTGGTGTCCCCGGAGCGGTTGCACGCGGCGCGCGTGTTCGGCGACTGGGCCCCGGTGGACCGCTCGACGCCCGCGCGGGCCGCGATCGAGGACCGGCTGGACTTCCTGTTCGCCCACCACCGCGACCAGGTCGAGCAGCGGCGCTGGTACGGCTTCTGGGACCACGGCGACGTGATGCACACCCAGGACGCCGACCGGCACCAGTGGCGCTACGACGTCGGCGGCTACGCCTGGGACAACTCGGAGCTGTCCACGGACCTGTGGCTGTGGTACCAGTTCCTGCGCTCCGGCCGGTCCGACGTGTTCCGGATGGCCGAGGCGATGACCCGGCACACCGGCGACGTCGACGTCTACCACCTCGGCCAGTGGAAGGACCTCGGCACGCGGCACAACGTGCAGCACTGGGGGTGCAGCGCCAAGCAGCTGCGGATCAGCACCGCGGCGAACCGCCGGTTCCACCACTACCTGACCACCGACGAGCACACCGGCGACCTGATGCGGGACCTGGTGGACGCCGACCGGACGTTCGTCGCGCTGGACCCGCTGCGCAAGATCCGCACCGAGCCGTACGAGCCCGATCCGCGCGCGCTGGCCGTTGGCCTCGGCACCGACTGGGGCGCGCTGGCGGCGGCGTGGCTGACCGAGTGGGAGCGCGACGGCGACCCGGTGGCGCGCCGCAAGCTGCTGGGAACGGCGGAGGACATCGGCGCGCTGCGCAACGGTTTCCTCACCGGCGAGGCGCTGTACGACCTGGAGACCGGGCGGTTCGCGCGGGACCGGGTGGCGATCAGCGTCTCGCACCTGTCGGCGGTGTTCGGGCTGGTCGAGGTGTGCAGCGAGCTGGTGGAGCTGGGCGCGGGCGCGGGGTTCGAGCGGGCCTGGCTCCAGTACTGCCGGTTGTACGGGGCGACGCGGGCCGAGCAGCAGGCCGAGGTGGGCGGGTCGTGGGACACCGGGTTCCGGCAGATGCACTCCCGGTTGACCGCGTACGCGGCGGCGCGCACCGGTGACGCGGCGCTGGCGAAGCGGGCGTGGGACGAGTTCTTCGGCGGGCAGGAGGGGTACGGGCCGGGGCTGCCGTGGCGGTCCGAGCGGGTGCCCGCGCCGCTGGCGCACCGGCCGGTGGACGAGGCGGCGTTCGTGTCCACCAACGCCAGCGCGCAGTACGGGTTGGCCGCGATCCAGAACCTGGCGCTGATCGGCCACCTGCTGCCGCCGGACCGCGTCGACCGCTGACCCCTGCGGATTCCCGCCCCCCTGGACCCGTGCCCCTCCGGATTCCCGCCCCCTGAAAGCTCGGCCCGTCGAACGCCGCCCCTGTCGAACTCCGCCCCCGTCGAGCACTCCCCCGTCGACCGCCGGTCGAATTCCGCGCACAGGTGGGACGCCCGCTCGGGCGTCCCACCTTTCGGTTGTGGCCGAATCCGCCGGTTCCCCTTTTCCTGAAGGAAAACTCAGCCGGTGCCGCCGGTTTCCCGCAGGCGCGGGACCGGTTGGGGCAGGCAGGGCGGTCGCGCCAACCAAGCGCCAATGCCCCGGCCGGAGGAAAACGCGCTTTTCCCGTGATTACGCCGCGTTTTCTGGGTCAGATGAAGAAGACAGCGCGTTGTGGCGCCCCGGACCTCGGGCGGGGACCGGGGCGTGCTCGCGCGGGGCGAGGGGGCGTGCTCACCCAGGGGGTTCCAGTGGCGCCAGTGGTTTCGGGGGATCAGGCGGAGGCGGTTCACCGGTCGATCGTCTTCGTGGACATAGCGGGGTCGACCGCGTCGGCGCGGCGGCAGGGCGACAAGGTCAGGATGATCGGGGCGCTGCCGAAGATGCTGGAGGAGGCGGTGTCGGCCACGCGGGCGGGCGCCGGGCAGGTCACGGTGCGGGAGCGCGGGGACGGCGCGCTGATCCTGTTCGACCCGGCGATCCCCAAGGTGCGCCTGGTGACCGAGTTCGCGCGGACGCTGGTGCGGAGCCTGCTGCGCTACAACTCCGGGGCGAGCGAGCAGGCCAGGATGCGGTTGCGGCTCGCGGTGCACCACGGCGAGGTCGTGCCGCTGGCCAACGAGGAGGTCGGGTCGGCGATCGACGAGACCAAGCGGTTGTGCGACGCCCTGCAGGTCAAGGGCAGGCTGCGCGAGTCCGGTTCGGCACTGGTCCTGGTGGTGTCCAGCGGTTTCCACCGGGACGTCGTGCGGGGCGACCCCGGTTGCGAGCCGCACCTGTTCGAGGAGTTCGCGGAGATCGTCCAGGGCAGGACCTACCGGGGCTGGATGCGCGCGCAGGGCGAGATGCCCTGGGCGGTGCGGGAGGAGGACCCGCCGCTGATCGCCGTGCCACCGCAGCCGGAACCGGCCGCGCAGGCGCCCATGGTGCCGGAGGAGCGCGGTCAGCGGTCGCTGCCGCCGCTGCGCGAGGACGACGACGATCCGTCGGTGGCGGCGGTCCGCGCGGTGCTGAACCCCGGTGGTCCGGGGCGGGCGACGGCGGTGGTGCTGTTCGGCCCCAGCGGTTCCGGGCGCTCGCGGGCGTTGCGGGTGCTGCGCGGGGAGCTGCTGGCCGGGCGCCAGCCGCACGCGCTCATCGCGCTGCCCCGGCACACCCGGCGGCGTGGGCGGGCGGTGCACGAGCTGCTGTTCGTGGTGCTGCTGGAACTGGCCGCGCAGGGCTGGAAGTGGGGCTTCCCCCGGTTCCTGGCCGATTGCGCGGCGATCGCGGCGCCCGCGCGGCGCGGCGAGCAGGAGCCGCTGCCGGTGGCGCTGGAGCGGTTGCGGGAGCGGCTGGAGGTCCCGGCGGCGGACGGGGTGCTGGCGGGCATCGCGCGCCGGGCGACGCGCGGCCTGTTGCGGCGCGGGCGGGTCGGCGCGGAGGCGCGCGACGAGGTGGTGGCGCTGCTCGGGCGGGACACCCCGCAGGCGCGCGCGGAGCTGGACCTGCTGGTGCTGCGGCACTTCCTGGCCGACCTGGACGACGCGCTGCCGTCGCGGGCGCGGCTGCTGGACCCGACCGTGCTGGTCGACGACACCGTGGACCCGACCGCGCTGCTGGTGGCGTGGCGGCGGGCGCGGGCGTGGCGGGAGAGCCTGGGGCAGCCGCCGCCGAGGCTGGCGCTGGTCACCACCGGCGAGCGGGACCTGGTGCGCGGGCTCGGTCTGCTCGCCGAGGACGGCGGTCCCGGACCGCTGCTGGCCGAGGGGCTGCGGGTGCCCGAGCGGCGCAGGGAGGTGGCGGTGGCGGCGTTGACCGAGCCGCTGACGGCGCTGCCGGTGCTGGAGCTGACCGAGCGGCAGGTGGACCGGGTGGTGCGCGCGGCGGGCGCGGGCGGTCGGCACGCGGCCGAGGTGGTGCACGCGCTCGCGTCCGGGCACGCGGCGGCGACGCGCGAGCTGGCGCTGGCCGCCGCGCTGCTGGGCGGTGCGGTGGTGACGCCGGACGAGCTGCTGTCGGCGCCGTCGTCGGACGGCGCGACCCCCGTGGGCGACCGGCTGCTGAACCTGTTGCTGGACGGGCTGGTCGTGGGTTCGGACGCGCTGGTGGCGTGCGCGGCGGCCAGGACGCTGGAGGAGGCGGCGACGCTGATCACCACGGCCGGGCTGCACCCGCGCAGCAACCTGTTCAGCCTGGCGGTGTGGTCGCGCACCGGGCCGGACGGGGCGGCGGTGATGCACCCGCTGCTGCGGTTGCTGCTGCTGCGCAGGTTGGCGGGCAGAACCGAGGGGGAGGTCGGCGGCTGGGACTCGGTGTTCGCCGAACTGGTCAAGCTCGCCGAGCGCAGGGGCGACGAGGCGGGACGGCTGCACCACCTGCTCGCGGCGGGCGAGGTCGAGGAGGTGGTGTGGCGGGTCGAGGAGAGCCTGGAGCGGGACAGCGGGCAGGCGTGGTTGGACGTGGTGCGGGTCGTGACGACGAGTCCGCTGCGGCCGGGGGCCCACGTGCCCGCGCGGTGCGATTCCCCGGTGCACTCGGTGCTCGCGCACTGGCAGGCGGCGAACGACCCGCACCGGATCGCGCACCGGCGCGAGCACCACTCGCGGGTGGCGGGCAGCCTGCGCGAGGTGGCCGCGCGCGGGAGGGACGGGCACCTGGCGTTCCGCCGGGTGGTCAGGGAGCACGAGGAGAAGGCGGACCGCTGAGCGGTTCTCCTCGAACACCGACGGATTCGCGGGGGAGGAAGAACGTGGCGATACCCGATTCCCGACCTTGGTGGCACAGGCCGAAGCTCGTCGGCGCGGCCGTGGTCGGCGCGCTGGTCCTGGTGGCGGGCGCGGTGGTGGGGGTCCGCGCGATGCCGGTGGACTGCGGCGGGCGGGACGAGCTGGTCCTGGTGGACGAGCAGTGCGTCGGGGTCGCGGACGCCGACAGCGACTTCGACTTCGGGCGGTCGGAGTACGCGGACGTGGTGCGGACGATCCGGGAGCAGAACGCGGCGGTGGCCGACGGGCCGAACGTGGTGAGCGTCGTGGTGCTGCTGGCCATGACGCCCGAGGAGGAGAGCTTCGAGCTGGCGGAGCAGGTCCGGCACGACGCGCTCGGGGCGGCTCGGGCGCAGCTGGTGCACAACCGGAGCGGCCACACGCCGAGGCTGAAGCTGTTGCTGGCCAACGCGGGCGACCGGTTCGAGCACTGGGCGGAGGTGGTCGGGCGGATCGACGCCAGGCAGGCCGCGCCCGACCGGGTCGTCGCGGTCACCGGCCTGGGGCAGAGCCTGGGAACCGTGCACGAGGCGGCGGAAGCCCTGTCCGCGCTGGGGATCCCGATGGTCTCCTCGACGTTGACCTCGGACGAGTTCGACGACGTCCACGGCCTGCTGCGACCGGCTCCCAGCAACCGAGCCCAGGGCAGGGCCGCCGCCGAGTGGGCGTTCGGCGGGCTCGGGGCGGAGAGCGGGCGCACCGCCGCGCTGGTGGTCGACACCAACAAGGAGGACAGGTACCCGGCGAGCCTGGCGGAGGGGTTCAGGGAGGGGTTCGAGCAGCTCGGCGGGAAGGTCGGCGAGCCCACGCTGCGGTACAACTCCGGCGTGGACACCGGAACGACCGTCGCCGTGCTGAAGTCGAGCCTGGCGGGGATCTGCGCGGAGGGGATCGACCTGGTGTACTTCGCCGGACGGGGAAGGGATCTGGCGCTGCTGGTGGACCAGATGGCCACGCGCGACTGCCCCGACGGGCTGCTCGTGCTGACCGGTGACGACAGCCTGACCGAGAGCCAGTTGGGCGAAGCGCGGTTCCAGTCCGCGCTGGCGGACAGCAAGGTGCGGATCGTCGCCACGAGCCTGGCGGTGACCGGTGCGGGCGAGCTGCGGGCGGCGTCGACCAGCAACAAGAACGCGCACTTGGTCGAGCAGTTCATCGGGGGCGCGGGGGGCGTTCCCGAGCTGGACCGCGCGGCGCTGGGCGACGACGGGACCGTGCTGTCCTACGACGCGGTGAAGACCGTGGCGGAGGCCGCGAGCGGGGCTCCGAAGGACAAGCCGGTGAGCGCCTCGGTGGTCGGCGGGATGTTCGACGCCCTCCGGAACGAGAGGAACGTCATCGGTGTGAGCGGGCCGCTGTCCTACGGCGAGGACGGGAGCGCGGTGGGGAAGGTGGTGCCGCTGCTGGAGATCCTGCCCAGTGGCGAGCCGAAGCTCGTGTTCCCGGAACTGCCCGCTTCCTAGCGGGCCCTGGTCGACCGCTTCGGCGGGGACGGCTTGCGCTTGGTGGTGGACTTCGCGGCCGTCCTGGACCGGGCGGCGGGCTTGGGCTTCGCCGCGGTCTTCGCCCTGGGCTTCGCACGGCGGCGCGGGGCAGCGCCGCGCTGGGCGGCGGCGGTCATGTCGTCGACCTCGCGCGGCGCGCGCTTGCGCGGGGTCCGGCGCCTGCTGTCCAGGAAGTCGGCCAGCCACAGCTGCACGCGGACCACCAGGTACCACAGGCCGCACAGCAGGACCGCCAGCGCGGCGGCGAGCCCGATGGTGGTGACAGGGTCGTCGATGGCGGAGGGCAGCACGGGAACCACCAGCAGGGTCAGGAAAGCCATGCCCAGGAGCAGGCCCAGCCCCTTGATGTTCGCCATCTCCACTCCCCGACCGCGCCGTCCGAAGCCCGCCGCGCGGGATCCGTCCACCGACCCGCGCCGCGCTCGTGACGGTCAGGACGACCACCACAAGATCAAAATCTCACACCCCTCCCCCCGGCCGCCACCGGGCCCCCCGAGATCACGCGGGACCCCGGTGCGCGCTTCGGGAAACCGAAGCGCGCGGGGTGCGCCGGACGGGCGGGCGCGACCGGTGAGTCGCATGTGGACGGTGACGTGACGGGCGGGCGCCCTCCGCCGTGCGAGGAGTGCTCACGAGCGTGGGAGCTGAATCGATTCCCATGTGCGGGCGAGGGGTTTCCCTTGCCAGACTCCGAACCCGTCCCCCTTCACGAGATCCGGTGAGGAGCACTGCCGTGCCCGAGGAGACCGTCCGCCCGAACGAGACGACCGTCCCGCTGCTGTGGTGCACGTCGGCCGAGGAGACCCTGGCGTTCTGGCGCGCGCTGGGGTTCGAGACCGCCTACGAGCAGACGCGGCCCTACCTGTACCTGGTGTTCGCGTGGAGCGGGATGGCGCTGCACTACGCGAAAGCGCCCGAGCACGTGGACCCGGAGTCGGAGAGCACCGGCGGCTGCCTGGTGATGGTCGACTCGGTGGCCGCGTACCACGCGGCGTTCACGGCGGCGATGCGCGCGGCGCACGGGAAGGTTCCGTCGAAGGGGGTGCCCAGGATCACCCGGTTCCGGCAGGGGTCCTCCCGGTTCACCGTCGTGGACCCGTCGGGGAACTCGCTGGTCTTCATCCAGCGCGACGAGCCCGAGGTGGAGTACGGCGGGTCGTCCGCGCTGGAGGGGCTGGCGAAGGTGCTCGACAACGCGCGGGTGCTGAGCGAGTTCAAGCAGGACCCGAAGGCCGCGTTCCGGGCGTTGAACTCCGGGCTGCGGCGGCACGGCGACGGGGCGCCCGCCGTGGAGCGGGCGGTGGCGCTGGGGATGCTGATCGACCTCGCGGAGGAGGCGGGGACGCTGGAGCGGGTGCCGGAGTGGGGGCGGCTGCTCACCGAGGTGGAGCTGACCGGGCCGGAGCGGGAGCGGGTGCTGGACGCCGTCGCGGACCGGGAGCTCGTGGCGGGGTGGCTGGCGCGGCGGTGACGCGGCGGCGACGCGGCGGGCGGCGGGGGCTCAGCCCTCGCCGTGCCCCAGCGCCGCCATGGCCGTGGCGACGATCCGGTCGCGCCACCGCTCGTGGCAGCCGAGCTCGACGGCGGCCAGGGTGATCGACATCAGCCCGGCGGTCGCCACGCCGAGGCGGATGAACCGCGTCTCCTCGTAGTCCTCCGGGTCCAGGCAGAAGATCGCCAGCATGATCCGGCCCATCTCCAGGAACTCCTCCTGGTCCAGGGGGTCGCCGCCCGTGCTCGCGCTGAACGACAGCATCGACAGGCCCGGCCAGTCGATCGTGATCTGGACCGAGCCGACGATGGCCGCGTGGTCGCGCTCCCGCCCCGGTGGGAGGTGGTCGACCCGCTCCAGCAGGGCGCGCGTCTCGGCGGTCCCCCGCTCCAGCACCGCCTGGTAGAGGGCTTTCTTGCTCGGGTAGTGGTGCAGGAGCCCGGCCTTGGTGTAGCCGACCGCGTCGGCCAACTGCTGGAGCGAGGTGTGCGCGAAGCCGTGCCGGGCGAAGAGCCTCGCCGCCGAGTCGATGATCTCCGCGTCGAGCTCGTGCTTGGTCGGCCTCGGCATCCGAACAGGCTAGCACCGCTGCCGACCGGATCGGTTTGTGACCTACCACATCGGTAGGTCGTCTACCGTTTTGGTAGATTCCCTACCGAATCGGTAGGCAGACGAGGGGTGGTGGGGACCTTGCGACGCGATGTCGTGGTGTACCTGGGTTCGTACGGGCTGGGGTTGCTGGGCAACACCATCGGCGGGGTCGTGCTGCCGCTGCTGGTGCTCGCCCGGACGGGTGACGTGCTGGCCGCCGGGCTGCTGGCCACGACCTCGGCGGCGGCCTCGGCGGTGGTCGGGGTGCTCGCCGGGGTGCTGGTCGACCGGTTCAACCGGCGCACGGTGTCGGTGGTCGCCAATATGCTGTCCGCGGTCTCGGTCGCCGCGCTGCCCGTGGTCGACGCCCTGTGGGGGCTCGACCTGGGCTGGTTCATCGTGCTGGGCGTGCTCGGGGCGCTGGTCGACGCGCCCGGCATGACCGCGCACGAGGTGCTGCTGCCCAACCTGGTCCGCGACCAGCCCAAGACCGCGCTCGACCGGCTCGTCGCCACCCGCGAGGCGCTGTCCGGGGTGCTGGTGCTCGCCGGTCCCGGCATCGGCGGGCTGCTGGTGTGGCTGCTCGGGGCGTCGTCCGCGCTGCTGCTGATCACGGCGGGCACGAGCGCGCTCGCCGCGCTGCTGACGCTCGCCCTCGACAAGCGGGCGGGCGAGGTGCGGCCGAGCGAGGGGTCGGTGCTGCGCAGGGCCGGGGCGGACCTGGTGGTCTCCTGGCGGTTCATGGCCCGCAGCCGGGTGCTGCTGGGCAGCACCCTCGTGTCCGCGGTCTTCGTCTCGGTGCTGCTCGCGCTCCAGACCACGGTCATGCCCGCGTACTTCACCCGCGAGGAGCTGCCGGGGCTGACCGGGTTGACGCTCAGCGCGCTCGCGGCGGGCGGGATCGTCGGGTCCGTGGTGTACGCGACCGCGGCGGGACGGGTGACGCGGCGGACCTGGTTCGTGGTCGGGATGGTCGGCACGGCGATCGGGATCGGGCTGATCGGCGCGCTGGTGTCGCCGTGGGCGGTGCTCGCGGGCGCTGCGCTGCTGGGGGCCGCGAACGGGCCGATCGGGGCGGTGCTCGGGGTGCTGGCGATCGAGGTGACGCCGGACGAGCTGCGGGGGCGGGTGATCGGGGCGCAGAACTCGCTGCTGCTGGCCGCGCCCGCGCTGACCACCGCGCCGATCGCGGCGGTGGCCGCCGGGGCGGGGCTGGAGGTGGCGGGGATGCTGCTGGCCGGGGTGCTGGTGGTGACGGTCCTGGTGGCGCTGGTCCTGCCGGTGTTCCGGACGCTGGACGACCCGGTGCACGTGGGTGGCGGCGGGGGCGTGGCCGGTCACGGAGGCACCGGTGGAGACGAGAGCACGGGTGGCCACGGGGGCGCGGAGGTGCACGAAGTCGCCGGGGGCGGCGGGAACGCGAGTGGCCACGGGGGCGCGAACGTGCGCGAAGTCGCCAGTGGCGGGAGCGCGGGTGGCCACCGAGTCGCCGAGGGCGGCGGGGGCGTGGAAGGCGACGGCTCCGGGAATGGCGTGGCGCGGGATGGCGGCGCGGAGAGGGGCGCGAGCGCTTCCGGGAGCGCGGTCGGGGCCGGGAGCGTGACCGGTGGTGGCTCAGGCGCCGGTGGGGGTGCCTCGGGTGGCGGCGGTTCTGCGGTGAGCGGCTGATCCTCGGCGGTGGTCCGCGACGGCGGCGGTCCCTCGGACGGCTGGGCTTCCGGGCGGCGGGGGCGCGGGTCGGGGAGCGTCGTCCGGGGTGCGCTAGCGGGGTGGGTGCGGATCGTCCTCCGGGGTCAGGGCCGCCGCGAAGCGGGTCGCGACGGTGGCGACTGCGGCCCGCAGCTCGTCGCCGCCCTCGACCCGGAAGTCGAAGGGCACGGTCGCGAGGTACTCCTGCGCGTACATCGCCGGGTTGCTGGTGCTGCCGACGAGCAGGCACCCGCTCCCCCGCGCCTCCAACCTGCCCATGGACGGGTGCACCCACTCGGCCACCTCGGGCAGCGGCGCGGCGAAGCGGACCCTGGTGGGGAACTCCCAGCCCGTGCCGAGGTTCTCCTCCAGCGCGGCCACCGGGTCCAGGTCGGGTGGCGGCGTGAACGGGGTGCGGGTCGGGGTGATCGCGCGGACGCGGTCGACCCGGTAGGTGCGGATCGCGTCGGCGTGGTGCGAGTGGCACAGCAGGTACCAGCGGCCGTGCCGGACGACGACCGCCCACGGGTCCACCTCGGTCTCCCAGCGGCGGCCACCCGCGCTCTCGTAGGCGATGACGACCCGGTTGCCCTCGGCGATGGCGGTGACGAGGGCGCCGGTGGTGGCCGGGTCCAGGCGGGCGCGCCACCGGTCGGGGGCGGCGGAGGCGTGCGCGCGCAGCGCCTCGGCCTGGCGCGCGACCTGCTCTGGCAGGGCCCGGACCACGCGGTCCAGCGCCGCGCCGACCGGGTCGCCCGCGCTGGTGGCGGTCGGGTGGCCGTCCAGGACGGCCATGACCAGACCCAGCGCCTCGTCCTGGGTGAACGCGATCGGGGGCAGCCGGGCGCCGCGCCGGATGCGGTAGCCGCCGTGCGGGCCGCGCTCGGACTCGACCGGCACGCCCGCCTCGCGCAGGACGCCGACGTAGCGGCGGGCGGCCCGCTCGGTGACGCCGAGCCGGTCGGCGAGCTGCCGCGCGGTGGTCGTGCGGCGGAGTTGCAGCAGTTCGAGGGCGAGCAGCGCGCGAGCGGTGGGGCTGGTGTCGCTCGACATCCGGCGAGGCTAGATCAACCCCTTCGGGGATCAGGAAGCGGATCGTCCGGAATCGCCCTTACGGTTCCGTCCACAGTGCTGGTCCACCGCTTGAGGGGAACGCCCGTGGATGTGTTGCTGATCGCCGGTCTGTGGTTGCACGGGGCCGTCTGGGAGGAGGTCGCGGCCGAGCTGCGGGCGCTGGGGCACCGGCCGGTGCCGCTGGTGCTGCCGGGGCAGGGGGTCGGGGACGGCGCCGCTTCGCTGGACGACCAGGTGGCGGCGGTGGTGGGGGCCGTGGACGCGGCGGAGCGACCGCTGGTGGTGGGGCACTCGGCGGCGGGCAGCCTGGCCTGGCTGGCGGCGGACGCGCGACCGGGCGCGGTGGCCGGGGTGGTGCTCGTCGGTGGGTTCCCCGTGGCCGACGGCGGGACCTACACCAGCGGGTTCGAGGTGCGCGACGGGGCGGTGCCGTTCCCCGGCTGGGAGGTGTTCGAGGGACCGGACAGCGCGGACCTGGACGCCGAGGCCCGGCGGGAGATCGAGGAGGGCGCGATCCCGGTGCCCGAGGGGGTGGCGCTGGGGGTGGTGCGGTTAAGCGACGAACGGCGGTTCGAGGTTCCGGTCGTGGCGGTGTGCCCGGAGTTCGGGGTGGACGACGCGCGGAAGTGGATCGCGGACGGGGACGTGCCGGAGCTGGCTCGGGCGCGGCGGGTGGAGTTCGTGGACATCGACTCCGGGCACTGGCCGATGCGCAGCAGGCCGGTGGAGCTGGCGCGGATCTTGGCCGAGATCGCCGGGAAGAGCTGACCGGGCGCGGGGGTACGGAGCACGGGGGCAGGGTGGCGCGGGGCGCGGGGGCGGGGGCGGGGGCGGGGGCGGGGGCTGGAGGGCACGGGACCAGGGAGGCATGGTGGCGCGCGGGTCCTTGCGGCGCGGCTTTCCGCAGCGCGATGGCGGTCTCTGACGAGCGGCCGGATGATCGAGGGCAGGGGGCAGCGCCCGCCTGGGCTGAACCAGGGCGGTGGTCGGGGGTACCGGCGCAAGGCGGTGGGAAGACGCAGAGCGCGCGACGGAGGGCCGCGAGCAAGAACAAGCGGTGACCAAGCGCCGAGCGTCAGTGGCGTAGGGCCGCGAGCAAGCGCAGGGCGGTTACCAGGTGCCGGGCGTCAGCGGCGCAGGACGGCGAGCAGGCGCAGGACGGTGGTCGCCGCCGCCATCCTGCGCGGGCGGGACAGGGTGGTGGGGCGGTCGCGGAGGCAGCGCAGCAGGAGTTCCACGGCCTCGTCCACGCTGAGCAGCGCCGGTTTCACCGGGGACTTCGCCATCTTGGTGTCGACGAAGCCGAACCGGACGCAGGTGACCGCCACCCCGGTGCCGCGCACGGCCCCGGCCAGGCCGCGCAGGTAGGAGATCATGCCCGCCTTGGACGCCGCGTAGCCGGGCGCCTGCGGCGAGATCAGCGCGTCGGCGAGGCTGGACAGGCCGACCAGGTGACCGGAGCCCGTCGCGAGCATCTCGGGCAGCACGGCCTGCGCGGTGCGGGCCAGGCCGAGGAGGTTGACCTCCAGGGCCCTGGTCTGCGGGGCCAGGTCGGGCAGTTCCAGCAGGTCGCCGACGCCCGCCGCGTACACGCACAGGTCCACGCGGCCGATCCCCGCGAGCACGTCCGGGTAGCCGGGATCGGTGACGTCGCGGGTGTGGTGCGCGTAGGCGGGGTGGTCGAGTGGGGCCGCGCGGCGGGACAGGCCGACCACCTGCCAGCCGTCGTCGAGCAGCCTCCTGCTCAGCGCCAGGCCGATGCCGTCGCTGTTGCCGATCACGAGTGCGCGTGCCACGGGCCGCAGGGTATCCGCCACCACTGACTGTACCGGAGCCGTGCCCCCGGTCACAGAGGTGCAGCTCCGCGTGACTTCCGCCGTTCACCCGTGCGCGACATCACCCCGCCGTGCGCCGAGCGGGGTGACGGGAGCGTTTCCGCAGCGTATCGGCTTGTCACGTAGACCACTCGGCGTTCAGCCGCCAGCTCTCTCACCCTTTGGGATGAACCTCGTTCACCCTTGTTCGCATACGAATTCGTATGCGAAGTTCCCCTCGGGCGGCTCGCCGTCCCCCGCCGTCCGTCGCGCACGGCTGGGTGTCCCGAGGAGGTCCGGCATGAACAACTTCTCCCCGACCCGGCGGAGCTTTCTCCGCGCGACGGCCTTCGCGGGCCTCGCGGCGGGCCTGGCCGCCTGCGGCACGCCGGGCGGCTCGTCCTCCTCGTCCCCGTCCGGGGCGACGAAGCTGACGATGTTCCACTGGGCAGGGGCCCAGGGCACCGTGCCCAAGCAGGTCGGCGAGGCGTTCGCCAAGGCGAGCGGCGTGGACCTGAGCTACATCGAGGGCACCAACGCCGACACCTTCCCCAAGCTGGTGTCGTCGGTGCAGATCAATCCGAACAGCCCGCTGCTGAACCTGGGGTTCTTCAACCCGCAGAGCTTCGCCCAGGGCAACACCGGCGACCTGTGGCTGCCGGTGCCGGACTCGGTCACCAACGCCGACAAGGTGAACAGCGCCTACAAGATCGCCGACCGCAGGGGCGCGTACCTGGTCATGGACGCGATGGGCCTGGTCTACAACAAGAACGCCTTCCCGGACGGCCCGCCCAAGAGCTGGATGGAGCTGTTCAACAGCGCCCACCGGGGCAAGGTGACCACCTGGGACGCGCCGTCGTTCAGCGTCAACGCGCTCCCGGTGATCTCGAAGCTCAACGGCGGCAGCGAGAGCGACTTCCAGCCGGGCGTCGACGTGTTCGGCAGGGCCGCGCGCGACGGCCAGTTCCGGGGCTTCATCTCCTCGCTGGACGCGCTGCGCCAGCAGCTCAACTCGGGCGAGGTCGTGATCGCCCCCGGCTTCCAGGGCGTGGCCGAACCGTGGATCAAGGCGGGCGACCCCATCGGGTTCGCGGTGCCCGAGGAAGGCGTGATGGCGTTCCCCGAGGGCTTCCAGATCGTCAAGGGCTCCACGGACGCGCAGGTCGACGCCGCCGCGAAGCTGATGAACGACCTGTTCGACCCGGCGCAGGTCAGCGCGTACTGCGCGGCCACCGGCACGATCCCGCTGGTGGACGGCGCGACCCTGGCCCCGGAGTACGCCGACCGCCCCAGCTTCCATCTGTCCACAGTGGAGGGTGCGATCAAGCTGGACTGGAACGCGCTGGTCGGCAGCCTCAAGGACGCCACGACCGCGTGGAACAACGACGTCAAGGCCAACATCTGACATGACGGGCGCCCCGATGGCAGCACCCCCGAAGTCCACGACCTCAAGCTCCGTCGAGATCACCGACGTCACCCGCCGCTTCGACGGGACGACCGTGCTGGACCGGGTGTCGCTGACGATCCCGGCGGGCACCTTCCACTGCCTGCTGGGCCCGTCCGGCTGCGGCAAGACGACCCTGCTGCGGATCGTCGCCGGGCTCGACGCCCCGGACGGCGGCAAGGTCGTCATCGGCGGCGCCGACCACACCCGCACGCCCGCGCACCGCAGGCCCACCAACCTGGTGTTCCAGAGCGGCGCGCTGTTCCCGCACCTGAGCGTGGCCGAGAACGTCGCGTTCGGGCTGCGCTCGGGCCCGGACCGCTTGCGGGACAAGGCCGAGGTGCGCAGGCGGGTGGGCGACATCCTGGACCTGGTGGCGATGGGCGAGTTCGCGGACCGCTCCCCCGCGACGCTGTCCGGCGGGCAGCGGCAGCGGGTCGCGATCGCCCGCTCGCTGGTGCTCAAGCCGGACGTGCTGCTGCTCGACGAGCCGCTGAGCGCGCTGGACCTGGCGCTCCAGCTGCGGATGCGGCGCGAGCTGCGGCGGTGGCAGCAGGAGACCGGCACGACGTTCGTGTGCGTGACGCACAACCAGGCCGAGGCGATGGAGATCGCCGACGAGATCGCCGTCATGAACCGGGGCGTGGTGGAGCAGAGCGGCAGCGCCCGCGAGCTGTACGCGGCGCCGCGCAGCCGGTTCGTGGCCGGGTTCATCGGCGAGAACAACGTGTTCGACACCGACGGCTCGGCCGCGCCCGAGGTGGACGGGCTGCGGTTCGCGGGCGTGGACGCGGCCGGGTTCGACGCGCTGGCGGTGCGGCCCGAGTCGCTGCGGCTGGTCGAGCCGGGGTCACCGGACGCGCGCGGCACGGCGCACGTGAGCACCACCGGGTTCACCGGGCGCAGCCTGCGGGTCACCGTCGTCACCGGCGCCGGTCGGGAGCTGCTGGTCGAGCTGCCGCCGGGCGAGAGCTCGGCGCGGCCCGGCGAGCTGGTCGGCGTGGGCTTCGCGGCGGGCGACGTGCTGCGGCTGCGCGACGAGCCGGGGGCCGCCGGATGAGCGCGCCCCGGCGGCGGCTGGCCGCGCTCCTGCTCGCGCCCGGCACGGCGTTCCTGGTGCTGGCGTTCTGCTCGATCGTCGCGCTGCTGGTGTCCTACAGCACCCGCACCGAGCAGACCAGCACCCTGTTCGCCCCGTTCGACCTGGGCACGTGGCGGGAAGCGCTGTCCGACGGCTACCTGTGGTCGGTGGTCGGGGTGACGATGCGGCTGGGACTGACCGTGTCGCTGCTGACCGTGCTGATCGCCTACCCGCTGGCCTGGTGCGTGCACACGATGCGCCGCTCCTGGCAGGCGGCGGCGGTGCTGTTCGTCGTGTTCTCGCCGATCCTGGTGAGCGTGGTGGTGCGCAGCTACGGCTGGGCGATGCTGCTGCGGCCGGGCGGGGTGTTCGGCGACGCGTTCGACGGCTGGCTCTACCACGAGCCCGGTGTGATCGTGGCGCTGGTGCACGTGGAGCTGCCGTTCGCGCTGTTCGCGATCCTGGCGTCGGTGCGGTCGGTCCCGGCCGACCTCGCGCCCGCCGCCGCCGACCTCGGCGCGGGACCGGTGCGGCGCTTCACGAAGGTCCTGCTGCCGCTGACGCTGCCCGGTGTGCTGAGCGGGGCGCAACTGGTGTTCGCGCTGACCATCAGCGCGTTCGCCACGCCCGCGCTGCTGGGCGGCGGCCGGGTCACCGTGCTGGCGCAGACGATCTACCAGAACATCCAGCAGCTGGCCTGGCCGCTCGCGGCGGTGCAGGCGGTGGTGCTGCTGGCGCTGACCCTGCTGGTGCTGACCGCGTTCAC
The DNA here is from genome assembly GCF_024171695.1 of Actinosynnema pretiosum. Classification (GTDB taxonomy): domain Bacteria; phylum Actinomycetota; class Actinomycetes; order Mycobacteriales; family Pseudonocardiaceae; genus Actinosynnema; species Actinosynnema pretiosum. Next base: position 47,565 of record NZ_JAMTCF010000001.1, read on the forward strand.
GCTGCTGACCAGGCTCGCGTCCGGTCGGTCGAGGGCGGTGGCGCGGTGAAGCCGGTTTCCCTGCTGCGCGGGGCTTTCACGCTCGCGTGCGTGGTGTTCGTGCTGCTGCCGCTGCTGGTCGTGGTGGTGGCCTCGGTCAGCACCGACCACGTGCTGACCGGCGTGCCGTCCGGGTTCACGCTGGAGTGGGTGCGCTCGGCGCTGGCGTACGAGCCGTTCCGGATCGGCGTGCAGTACTCCTTGCAGGTGGCCGCGATCGCCACCGCCTTCTCACTGCTGCTGGGCGTTCCGGCCGCCTACGCCATCGCCCGGCTGGACGTGCCGGGCGCTGGCCTGCTGCGCACCGTGTTCGTCGCGCCGCTGAGCCTGCCGCGCGTGGTGACCGGGTTCAGCTTCTTCGTGCTCTACGCCTCGCTGCTGCCCGCCGCGTACGGCACGGTCGGCGGGGTCGCGTTCGCGCACACGTTGCTGCTGCTGCCCTTCGTGGTGTCGCTGGTGGGCGCGGGGCTCGCGGGGCTCGACCCGGCGCTGGAGGAGGCGGCCCGCGACCTGGGCGCCTCGCCGGTGGCCACGTTCTTCCGGGTCACCCTGCCGCAGATCCGCACCTCGCTGGTGATCTCGGCGGTGTTCGCGTTCCTCACCTCGTTCGACGAGGTCGACACCTCGGTGTTCCTGATGCCCGCGGACGTCACCACCCTGCCGGTCGCGATCTTCCTGCGGCTGGAGCAGAACCAGGACCCGACGACGTCGGCGGTGTCCAGCCTGATGATCGTCGCCTCGCTGGCGGTCGCCGCGCTGGCCGCGCTGGGCGTGCGGGGATCGGGCTTGGCAGGCAACAAGAACTCCTCCGGGGAAGGACGGTCATGACCACCGAGCCCACCCGCCGCTACCGCCTCGGCGTCGACGTCGGCGGCACGTTCACCGACGTCGTCCTCGCCGACTCGGCCACCGGCGAGCTGGTCACCGACAAGGTGCCCTCCGACGCGGCGCGGCCCGCGCGGGCCGTCGTGGCGGGAGTGCTCGGCGTGCTGGAGCGCGCCGGTGTCGCGCCCGCGCAGGTCGAGCACTTCTCGCACGGCCAGACGTTCGCGCTCAACACCGTGCTCCAGCGCTCCGGCGCGCGGGTCGGCCTGCTGGTCACCGCCGGGTTCCCCGACCTGCTGGACATCGGGCGGCTGCGGCTGGACGACCCGATCGACATGTTCGCCGAACCCGCGAAGCCGCTGGTGGACCGGGACGACGTGCGGGAGATCCGGCAGCGGCACCGCGCGGACGGGACCGTCGAGCGCGACCTGAACCCGGCGGAAGTCGTCGCGGCGGTGCGGGAACTGGTCGCGGACGGCGTGGAGGCGATCGCGGTCGCGTTCCTGCACTCGCACAAGCACCCCGAGCACGAGCGGCGCGCGGCGGAGGTGATCGCCGAGGCGTTCCCGGACCTGCCGGTGGCCTGCTCGGCGCTGCTGTGGCCGGAGGAGAAGGAGTTCGAGCGCGCCACCGTGGCGGTGCTGGCCGCGCACGTCGGGCGCGCGCTCGGCGGCTACCTGGCGCACCTGTCGGCGGCGCTGCGCGAGGTCGGACTGGTGTGCCCGCTGCACATCACCCGCTCCAACGGCGGGGTCGCCTCCATCGACCACGAGCCGGGCCAGGTGCTGCGGGCGGCCGTGGAGACCCTGCTGTCTGGTCCGGCGAGCGGGGTGGCCGGGGTGGTGCGGCTGGCCGCCGACACCGGGCTGCGCGACGTGGTCACCATGGACATGGGCGGCACGAGCGTGGACTGCGCGGTGGTGCGCGGGGAGATCCCGTACTCCACCGAGAGCGTCATCGGCGAGTTCCCGTTGATCATCCCGTCGGTCGAGGTGTCCTCGATCGGCGCGGGCGGCGGGTCGGTGGTGCGGGTGGACCGGGCCGGGGTGCTCAAGGTCGGGCCGCGCAGCGCGGGCGCCCGACCGGGGCCTGCCTGCTACGGGCGCGGTGGCGCCGAGCCGACGCTGACCGACGCGTACGTGCTGTGCGGCTACCTGGACCCGGCGGACTTCGCGGCGGGCGCGCTCACCATCGACGTGGGCGCGGCGCGCGCGGCCATGACACCGGTCGCGCGGGCGCTCGGGCTGAGCGTCGAGCAGGCTGCCGAGGCCGCAGTTTCCGTCGCCACGGCGATGATGCACGCCCAACTGGTGCCGCTGTGCGCGCAGCACGGCGTGGACCCGTCCGCGCTGACCATGGTCGCCTACGGCGGCGCGGGACCGGTGCAGGCGGCGCTGCTGGCGCGGGCGCTCAACGTCGCCGAGGTGGTCGTCCCGGCCTCCCCCGGCACGCTGTGCGCGTACGGCGCGCTGGCCACCGACATGCGGGTCGACCTGGTCGCGCCGATCGGCGGCGCCGCGGACGACGCCGAGCTGCGCGCGGCCTGGGACGGTCTGGAGGCGCGCGCGCTGGCCTGGTACGACGAGCAGGACCACGGGCTGCACCCGAACGTGCGCGTGACGCGCTGGGCCGACGTGCAGCTGGTGGGGCAGTCGTTCACGCTCCCCGTGTCGCTTCCCGAGGACGCGCAGCCGGGTGTTCCCGCGCTGCGCCAAGGGTTTTCCGAGGCCTACCGGCGCGCTTACGCGGTGGACCCCGGTCCCGGCGAGCTGGACGTGCGCAGCGTGCGCGTGGTGCTGGCCGCGACCGCCGAGCTGCCGCGCGCCCCGTGGCGGGCCAGCGGCGACGCGGAGTCGTTGCCGCACACCGTGGTCGAGGACGGCGTGGCCGTGCCCGCGCTGGTGCACCGCAGGAACTCGCTGGCGACGGGCGCCGAGCTGGTCGGCCCGGCCGTGGTGTCCGCGCCCGACACGACGGTCTTCGTGCCCTCCGGGTGCCGCGCCGTCGTCGACGGCCTCGGCAACCTGCGGATCACCGTCACCCCCGCCGAGAGGAAGGCCGCCCGTGCGTAGCTCGCCCGTCGTGCTGGAGATCCTGGCGCACCGCTTCTCGGCGATCGTGGAGGAGATGGCGGAGAACATCCGCCGCACCAGCTTCAGCGTCTTCGTCAAGCAGACCGCGGACTTCGGCACCTGCCTGGTCACCCCGGACGGCGAGGTGTTCGCCGCGCCCCGGCGCATCTCCGGCAACCTGATGATCGGCATCCCGGCCCGCGCGGCGCTGGAATCCCTTGCGCCGTACCAGCCGGGCGACGTCGGGCTGAGCAACGACCCCGACCGCACCGGCGGTCTCGTCACGCACCTGCCGGACCTGTGGACGTGGGCCCCGCTGCACGTGGACGGCGAGGTCGTCGCGTACGCGGTGAGCTTCGTGCACTCCTCCGACATCGGCGGCACGGTCCCCGGCTCGATCGACTGGAACCACACCGACCTGCACCAGGAGGGGCTGCTGATCCCGCCGGTGCGGCTGGTCGACGGCGGGCGGCGCAACCAGGCCGTGTTCGACCTCGTGGCGCGCAACACCCGCGTGCCCGAGCAGAACCTGGGCGACCTGGACGCGCAGGTCGCCGGGTTGCGCACGGCGCAGCGGCGGTTGGACGAGGTCGCGGACTCGTTCGGCGTCGCGGCGGTGCGGGACGCGATCGCGGACCTGCTCGACACCGCCGAGCAGCGCGCCGGGGACATGATCGAGGAGCTCGCGGACGGGACCTACGCGTTCACCGACTACGTCGAGGGCGTGGAGGGCGAGCGCGGCACGGTGGTGCCACCGACCCGGTTGAACCTGGAGCTGACCGTGTCCGGGCGCGGGGCGCACCTGTCGTTCGAGGGCACCTCGCCGCAGGTGCTGGAGGCGGTGAACCTGCACACCGGCGGCGAGCCCGGCCACTACATGCTCGCGTTCGCGCTGGTGAACTGGTTCTACTCGCGGGACAAGGGAGTGCCGTACAACTCGGGGCTGGTGCGCCCGCTGACCGCCGCGCTGCCGCCGGGATCGGTGGTGAACCCGTGGCCGGGCGCGCCGTGCGGGGTCAGGGCGGCGGTGTTCTTCCGGATCATGGACTGCGTCGTGGGCTGCCTGGCGCAGGCCAGGCCCGAGGCGGCGTCGGCGACCGGGGCGGGCGGGGTCGCGATCGCGGCGATCTCGCACGTGGACGAGGCGACCGGCAGGCGGCGGGTGTCCGTGGGGCAGCCGCTCACCGGCGGGTCCGGCGGGCGGCCGGGGCAGCCGGGGTTGCACGGCACCAGCTACATGGGCGGGTGGCTGCGGAACGTGCCGAACGAGGTGCTGGAGGCGGACGTCCCGGTGCTGGTCGAGGAGTACCGGTACCGGCGCGCTTCCGGTGGTGCGGGCGAGTTCCCCGGCGGGGACGGGCTCGTGGTGCAGATGCGGTCGCTGCGCGACGACGTGACGTTCGCGGTGCGCGGGCTGGAGCGGTTGGTGCACCAGCCGTGGGGCGTCGGCGGCGGGCAGCCGGGCGCTCGGGGGCGGGCGGTGCTCAACCCCGGCGCCGAGGACGAGCGGGACCTGGGCCGGGTCGGGACGATCACGTTGCGGCGCGGGGACGTGCTGCGCGTCGAGACGCCCGGCGGTGGTGGGCTCGGTGCGGCCGAGGGCGGCGGAACCGTTGCGGCTGAAGCGCTTTTCTCGTTCGGGCGGGCCCGCGAGGCGTACGAGGCCCGCTGGCCGCAGGAGTCTCAGCGGCGGCTGGTGGACGCGGTGCTCGGGCAGGTCGCGCCCGCCTCGCAGCCCGCGACCTACCGCGCGCTGTACCTGGAAGCCGACCGCCGCGCGGGCGAGTCCGGGTCGGTGACCGCGCAAGTGCTGGACGAGGTGCTCGCCGAGGCGGGCCTGGGAGGTGGGGTGGCGTGAGCGCGCTGCGGTTCGGGTTGATGACCTACGAGGCCGCGCCGATCGGCGAGCTCGTGGAGCGCTGGCGCGGGTTCGAGGCCGACGGCTGGGACGCGCTGTGGGCGGGCGACCACCTGTGGAGCGCGCTCGACGCGGACGGGAACCCCACAAGGCCCCGGTTCGACCCGTGGGTGCTGGCCGCGTGCGTCGCGACCGCCACCGAGCGGGTCGAGGTCGGCACGCTGGTCAGCGCGATCGGGATGCGCAACCCGACCGTGCTCGCCAAGCAGGCGGTCACCCTGGACCACGTGTCGGGCGGGCGGTTCACCACCGGGCTCGGCGCGGGCGGCAACCCCAAGGACGAGGCGGCGGCGGGCATCGCGCCGCTGGCCCCCGAGGAGCGGGCCGCGCGGTTCGGCGAGTACGCGGCCGTGGTGCGGGCGGTGCTGGACGGCGGCGCGTACGAGCTCGTCGGCGAGCACCACAGCGCCAGGGGCGTGTCCGCTCCCCCGCCGGTCGCCGGGCGACCGCCGCTGCTGATCGCGGCGCACCTGCGGTCGACGATCGCGGTGGCGGCGCGGCACGCGGACGTGTGGCACACCTACGGGTCGCTGTTCAGCCAGCTCGCGCGCGGGCAGCAGCTGACCGCCGACGAGAGCCTCGCGGTGACGGCGCGGCGGGCGCGGGCGCTGGACGAGGAGTGCGAGCGGATCGGGCGCGATCCGGGGACCGTGCGGCGCGGGTTCATGCTGGGGTTCACCAGGGACGAGCCGTGGACCTCGGTGCAGGCGTTCCGGGAGACCATCGGCCGGTACGCGGAGGTGGGCATCACCGAGTTCGCGTTCCCGTTCCCGCTGCAGGGGCCGCACGACCTGGACGTGTTCCACGAGGTCGTGGCGGACGTGCTGCCCGCGCTGCGGGCCGGGGAGCGGCCGTGAGCGTGGAACACGTTGCGGTGGAAGGTTTTTCCGGGTCGCTGACCGCCGGGGTCGGGCTGGAGGACGGGGCGGACGTCCTGCTGGACGAGCTGGTCGCGCTGCGGCGCGAGCTGCACGCCGTGCCCGAGGTGGGGCTGGACCTGCCCGTCACCACCGGGATCGTGCTGGGCGCGCTGGCGGGCCTGGACCTGGAGATCACCACCGGGACCGGGTCGAGCTGGGTCGCGGCGGTGCTGCGCGGCGGGCGCCCCGGTCCGGTGGTGGCGCTGCGCGCGGACACCGACGCGCTGCCGATCACCGAGGCCACCGGGCTGGAGTTCGCCTCCGCCAACGGGGCGATGCACGCGTGCGGGCACGACCTGCACACCGCCGCGCTGGTCGGGGCGGCGCGGTTGCTGCACGCCGAGCGGGAATCGTTGCACGGCACGGTCTTGATGCTGTTCCAGCCCGGCGAGGAGGGGCACGGCGGGGCACGGGCGATGCTCGCCGATGGCGCGCTGGAGGTGGCGGGGCCGGTGTCGGCGGCGTACGCGCTGCACGTGATCGCGGACCTGCCGCACGGCGTGGTCATGACCCGGCCTGGGCCGATCATGGCCGCGTACACCGTGCTGGAGGTGACCGTCACCGGGCGCGGCGGGCACGGCGGGCGACCGCACGAGGGGCTGGACGCGATCCCGGTGGCCGCGCAGGTCGTGTCGGCGCTGCACACGCACGTGGACCGGGCGTTCGACGCGTTCGACCCGGTGGTGCTGACCGTGGGCGAGTTCCACGCGGGCAGCGCGCCCAACGTGGTCGCCGAGCGGGCGGTGCTGCGGGCCGGGGTGCGCACGTTCTCCGAGGCCACGACCGCGCGCGTCGCGGTGGAGCTGCCGCGCGTGGTGGAGCGGGTGGCCGCGGCGTTCGGGGCCGAGGCGGAGGTGGTGGTGCGGGAGGTGATGGCGCCGACCGTGAACGACCCCGCGTCGGCTCGGGTGCTGGCCGCGACGGCGACGGCGCTGTTCGGGCCGGAGCGGTACGCAGAGCTGGCGAACCCGCGCACCGGGTCGGAGGACTTCTCCGAGGTGCTGCGGCGGGTCCCCGGCGCGTACGGGTACCTGGGGGCGGCGGCTCCGGGGGCGGTGGGACCGGACCGCAAGCCCGCGGGCAACCACTCGCCTCGGGCGTTCTTCGACGACTCGCTGCTGGGGGACGCGGCGCGGTTGCTGGCCGGGTTGGCCGAGCACCACCTGGTTCCCGGCGCGCTGACCGCCGAGGACGCCATCGGGGACGGCGCGCTGAGCACCGGGCGCGGCCGAGCGACCGGGACCGCACAGGTGACCGGGAGCGGTGGCGCGACGGCCAGGGGTGGTGGCATGACGCCGGTGGCCGCAGCCGGTCAGCCGGTGCCCGCCGACCCGCCCGACAGCACCACGGGACCCGCCCACGCGCGCGACGAGACGACCTGGCCCGCCCACACCCCCGACGACCTGCCTGACGCCGCGAACCGCCCCGTGACCGGTGCGGTGGCGGGAGCGCCCGGTGACGCGCCCGACGCCGTCCCCGCCAACCCCGCCCCGCAGCACCCCGCGCCCGACCGCTCTCCCGGAGGACAGCCGTGACCACACCGCAGACCACTCCCCGCCGAGGCGCGGACGCGCTCGTGGAGGCCCTGATCGCCCACGGGGTCACCACCCTGTTCGGCGTTCCCGGCGACACCGGCGTCGTGCTGTACGACGCGCTGTTCCACCGCACCGACGAGATCGAGCACGTGCTGGCCCGCGACGAGCGGCACGCGGCGGCGATGGCCGACGGGTACGCGCGCGTCACCAACCGGGTCGGCGTGGTCGAGGTGTCCAGCGGCGGCGGGACCACCTACGTGGTCGGCGGGCTCGGCGAGGCGTTCGCGTCCGGCATCCCGGTGCTGCTGATCACCTCCGACATCCACGCGTCCAGCCGGGGCACCGGCGCGCTGACCGAGATCGACCAGGTCGCGCTGTTCACCGCCGTCACCAAGTGGCGCACCGTCGTGGAGAGCGCCGACGAGGTGCCGGGCGCGGTGGCCGAGGCGCTGCGGGTCGCGGTGAGCGGGCGGCCGGGACCGGTCGCGGTGATCGTGCCGGAGAACGTGCTGGAGGAGCTGACGTCCGCGCCGGTGCCGGTGACGACGGCGGTGGTCCCGGCCGAGCGTCCGCTGGCCGACGCGGGCGCGGTGGCGGAGGCGGTCCGGTTGCTGGCGGGCGCCGAGCGGCCGGTGGTCGTCGCCGGAGGCGGCGTGCACCTGTCCGGCGCGCACGCCGAGGTCGCCGAGCTGGCCGCACGGCTCGGCGCGGGGGTCGCGGGCACGATCCACGGGCGCGGCGCGGTCGCCACCGACGACCCGTGGTGGCTGGGCGTGGTCGGCAACAACTCCGGGCAGCCGGGCACGAACGCGCACGTCGCGGCGGCGGACGTGGTGCTGCTGGTCGGCACGCGCGGCAACGCCACCGACACCAACTCGTGGACCGCACCGGCGCGCACCGGCCAGGCCGTGGTGCAGATCGACGTCGACGCGGCGCGGGCCGGGCGGAACTTCCCCGGCTCCACGGCGCTCGTCGGCGACTGCCGCGCGGTGCTCGGGCAGCTCCTGGACGCGCTGGAGCCCACGCCGGGGGCGGCGCTGCGCACGCGGGCCGAGGCCGTCGCGGAGGCGCGCGGGAACGCCACGCCGCGCACCGAGGGCGGTGAGCACGCGCCGGGCGTGCTGTACCCGAGGGCGGTCGTGGAGCTGCTGCACGAGCTGCTCGGCGAGGACGTCGTGGTCGTGGCCGACCCCGGCACGCCCACGCCGAACACCGCCGCGTTCTGGCCGCAGGCGCGGGCCCGCCGCAAGGTGGTGATCCCGCGCGGGCACGGGCCGATGGGGTACGCGATCCCGGCTGCGATCGGGGTCGCCAAGGCCCTGCCGGGCACGCGGGTGGTGAGCGTGACGGCTGACGGGAGCTTCGCGATGGCGTGCGGCGAGCTGGAGACCGCAGCCAGGTTCAGCCTACCCGTCCTGTTCGTCCAGTTCACGAACCACAGCATGGGCTGGATCAAGATGCTCCAGCACCTGTACACCGAGGGCCGCTACTTCGGCGTCGACCCCGGCCCGGTGGACGCGGCGCTGGTCGCGCGGGCCAACGGGATCGAGGGCACGGCGGTGGCCTCGCTGGAGGAGCTGCGGGCCGCCGTGGTGGACTTCGCGGAGAACCCCCGGCCGAGGTACCTCGACGTGGTGGTGCCGCACATGATCGACTACAGCCCGCCGGTGCCAGCCTGGGACCGGGGTCTGGCCGGGGACGCCACCCGGCCGGTCTACTGACCGCCGAGGTGACCATGACCGGACCCACGCCGACCCCTCGGCTGCCGCTGCGCTCGGAGGAGGTCTACCGGACGCTGCGCGAGGAGATCGACGACGGCCTGGTGACGCCGGGCGCGCCGCTGGTGGAGGACGAGATCGCGCAGCGGCTGGGCGTCTCGCGCACCCCGGTGCGGGAGAGCATCCAGCGGCTGGCCGCCGACGGGCTGGTGGTCTCGCGCAGGCGGCGGTGGGTGGTGCGCTCCTTCACGCCGGAGGAGGTCACCGACATCTACGAGGTGCGGGCGGCGCTGGAGTCGCACGCGGCGCGCCTGGCCGCGCTGCGGGCGACCCCGGAGCAGCTGGCGGCGATCGAGGCCCAGCGCCCGCTGATGACCGGCGAGAGCCGGGAGGTGCTGGTGGAGCGCAGCCGGGCCAACGACGAGTTCCACGACCTGATCACCGGGGCGTCGGGGAACGAGCGGCTGCTGCGCACCATCCGGGACCACCGGTTGTTCCACTTCAACCGGCGGTTGGCGGTGATGTACGAGGAGGAGCATTTGCGGACGTCGTCGCGGCAGCACGGGCAGCTGGTGGACGCGCTGGTGGCGCGGGACGCGGAGGTCGCGGCCGAGGTGGCGCGGGTGCACGTGGAGTACTCGTTGGGGATCGTGCTGGAGAAGTTGTTCTGAGGGGGCGGGGTTCCGGTGGGGCCAGGGCTCGGGTGGGGGCCGGGGCTCGGGCGGGGGCCGGGACTTAGGCGGGGGCTCGGGCTCGGGCATGGCCGTTGGGAGGCGAGCGGTCAGGGCAGGTGGCAGTGGGAAGGCCGGGCGGTCGTCGCCGGGGCGTGGAGTTGCGGTGTGGGAGCGGTTCCGGCTTTGGTTGGCGGAGGTCGGTAGTGCGGCGGGCCGGGTCGGGTCGCGCCCGCGTCACCTGGCGGACCGGTTGGCGTGCGTGGCTGGGCGCTCGGGTGTTGTTGGACAGTGGTTCCGCACGCTTCGCGTGCGGGGGAGAATGTTGCAGTGGCGACGGCTGACGTTGTGGACCGGGCCGCGTCGTGCTCGCGTCGCGTGGTGGACGGGTTGGCCTGTGCGGCTGGGCGCTTCGGTTTTGCTGGACGGTGGTTCCGCACGCTTCGCGTGCGGGGACGTGGAATACTCGCGGCCCGTTGTGCCTGAGGAAGCTGGTTGACCGTGGGTGGTGTGGTGTGAAGGTCGAGATCGTCGAAGTCGCCGACCCCGGCTCCGGGCAGGTGGTGTTCCGCCTCGCGGGGGCTCGGGACACGGCGTCCGGCTACTGGTCGTCCGGCGAGGACGCGCAGGTCGGCGAGAGCACGGTCGAGCTGGACGTGCCCGGCGAGGTGACGGCCTGGTCGGTCGTCGCGCCGCCTGAACCGCCGGAGTCGTCCGTGGCCGACGTGGACGGCGGGGTCGCGATCACCGCCGAGGTGCTGCCGGGTGAGGACGCGGACGCGTTCGCCCTGCGCGTGGGCGTGGGCGTGGTGCTGGTGGAGCTGTCCGGCGACGTGTCGGCGGTCGCGCCGGGCACGTGGGTGTCGCTGTCGGTGCCGAAGGTCGTGCTGTACCCGTTCAGCGCCTAGCCGTCCGGCCCGCGCCGGTCCGGCCCCGCTGCCGGAGAGCGCCCCCGCGCGCCACCGGACTGGGTACAGTGCGGAGGCGACCGACGACGGGGAGTGATCCACCATGCGCGAGCCGCTTTCGGTCCACCGGCACTCCGACCCGCTCGGACGGTACGCGGAGAGCGTCGAGATCAGCGGCGCCTCGCGGGTGCTGTTCATCAGCGGGCAGGTCCCCACCGACGTCGACGGGAGCGCGCCCGCCGGGTTCGCCGACCAGTGCCGCAACGCCTGGCAGCGGGTGCTGGCCGTGCTGGAGCAGCACGACATGCGGCCCGAGCACCTGGCCAAGGTGACCACGTTCCTGCGCGACCGGGGTGACCGGGAGCTGAGCAGCGAGGTGCGCAGGCAGGTGCTCGGTGAGCACCTGCCCGCGCTGACCGTGGTCGTGGCCGAGCTCTACGAGCCCGACTGGTTGGTCGAGATCGAGGCCATCGCGCTGGCCTGACCCCGCGCCGCCTTGCCGACCAGGCCGAACTCGACCGCGACCGCGGCGGCCTCGCCCCTGGTGCCGACGCCGAGCTTCTCGAAGATCCGCACCAGGTGGAACTTGATCGTCGCCGGGCTGAGCTGGATCTCGCGGGCGATCTCCCGGTTGCGCAGACCGCGCGCCACCCGGCTGAGCACGTCCAGCTCGCGTGCGCTCAACCCGAAGTCCGGCACCTCCTCCGGCACCGCCAGCGCGCGCCGCAGCGGCAGCACGACGGTCGCGGTGGCGCCGAGCCGGTGGTCGACCTCGACCGAGATCGTGCCGCCGACCGGCGCGACCCTGGTCGCCAGCGCGCGCACGCCCGCCGGGTCGAACCCGGTGGTCGCGTTGTCGCGCACGCGCAGCACCAGCTCCTCCCCGACCTGCCAGCCCACGCGCAGCGAGGTGACCGCGTCCCGGTCCAGCGCGAGCAGCACGACCTCGGTGCTGACGGCGGCGGCGAGCCCGGCCAGCTCCAGCGGCACGTCGCCGCCGTCGTCCGGCTCGTCCACCTCCAGGCGCACCCCGGCCCGCCGCACCACCGGCTCCAGGTCCTCGAGCAGCGCGGCGAACGCCTCGCCGACCGGCTCGCCGGACAGCCCGCGCCGCACCTGCTCCTCGGCCCGCAGGTCGAGCAGCGCGCCCATCGCGAGGCCGGTCGCCTCGGAGCGGGCCTGCCGGTCGTCGTAGCGGGACGAGCGCAGCGCCACGAGCATGGCCTTGACCAGCGCGGACTGCCGCTGCACCAGTTCGGCGGCGACCTGCGCGCCCGCGGCGGCGGCGAGCCTGGCCGAGTAGGGCTCGTCGTCCGGGGCGTCCGGGGACGCGGGCGTGGCGCGACCGGCGCGGTGCGTGGCGAGGAGCCGCCACAGCGCGCCGACGACCTGGAGGGCCGCGATCTCCTCGGTCTCGTCCAAGGCTACCGCCGGGTCGTGCACGAGCACGAGCACCGAGGCGGTCCCCCGTTTGGGTTCAGCTCGCAGCACGCTCACCCGGTACGGCCGCCCCGCCGCGGTGGCCCCGCCGCGCCACAGCGGCTCGCCGCCCGCGGACTCGACCAGGTCGGCCAGCACGGCGGGGGTGAACGCGGCCTTGGTCTCGGGGTCGCCGACCAGCCGGATGGGCGGGACGGCGGCGCTGAGCTCGACCAGCGCCCGGTGCGGGACCAGCTCGGCTATCGCGGTCGAGCAGGCCTCCAGGTGCCGCCCCTCGGGGGCGTCCAGCAGGTCCACGGCTCTGATGAACAGCTCGACCGGTTCCACGGATTGGAATGTAGCGTCGCGCCAGAACCGCCGGGCAGCGGCACCGGGGTGGGTTGGGAGCGCTTTCCCGCAGTTCACAGCGGTGCGGATCGCGGCTGCGGCGGGAACGCGGCCGTGGACCGGCGGTCCGGGCGGCGGGCGAGAAGAGTTACCCAGAACACATCCGGGGGCCGTCAGGCGACCCCGTCGAGGCGCGGGTAGTCCAGGTAGCCCAGGGGGCCGCCGCCGAAGTAGGTGGTGGGGTCGGGCCGGTTGTACGGGCCGCCGCGCGCGATCCGGTCGGGCAGGTCCGGGTTGGCCAGCCACGGCCTGCCCAGGCCCACCAAATCGGCGCCCAGGTCGAGCGCGTCGCGCACCGCGTCGTGCGGGGCGACCGCCCCGTCGTCCTGGAACGGGTTGAGCAGGAACGTCCCGCGCCACCGGTCGCGCAGCCGCCGCACCAGCGGGCGGGTGGTCCGGCCCTCGACCACGTCCAGGAAGCCGAGGACGCCGTCGAGCCGGTCGAGCAGCTCCGCGTACAGCTCATCGGTCCCCGCCTCCCTGATCCCCTTGAGGGTGCTGCCGGGACTGATCCGCAGCGAGGTCCGCTCCGGTCCGACCACGTCGGCGACCGCGCGCGCGACCTCGACGGCGAACCGCACCCGGTTCCGCGCCGGGCCGCCCCACCGGTCGGTCCGGGTGTTGGCGTCGGCGCAGAGGAACTGCTGCACGAGGTAGCCGTTGGCGCCGTGCACCTGGACGCCGTCGAACCCGGCCGCGATCGCGTTGCGGGCGGCGGTGGCGTGGTCGGCGACGGCGGCCAGGACCTGCTCCTCGGTCATGGCGTCGGGCGCCTCGTTCGGCACCCAGCCCCGGCGGGTGAGCGCGGTTCCCGGCGCGGCGACGGCGGACGGGCCCAGCGGTGGCCTGCCGCCGCGCAGCTCGGCCGGGCCGATGCGCCCGCCGTGCATGAGCTGGGCGTGGACGCGACCGCCCTCGGCGTGGACGGCGGCGGTGACCGCGCGCCACGACTCGACCTGCTCGGCGGTGTGCAGCGCGGGGAGGTCGACGTAGGTGCGGCCCTGCGGCCCTGGGTGGATCGCCTCGCTGACGATCAGGCCCGCGCCCGCGCGCTGCCGGTAGTACCGGGCGGTGTCGGGGGTGGCCAGTTCCCCCTCGGTGGCGCGGCTCCTGGTCATGGGGGCCATGACCAGGCGGTTGGGCAGCGTGGTGGCCCCGAGCTGGAACGGCGTGGCGGCCGGGTTGTGCGTCATGCGGGAAGGTTCTCCCGACTGGCGGGCGTTGACGAGGGGCGGGGAAGTCGCTTACCCGCTGGTTGCGCGGAAGGGGAGTGCTGTGCGCGAGGGCTCGACCGGGGCGGGGCACCCGCTGTGCGGGGAGATGACCGCCGTGCTGGAGCTGATGGGCAAGCGGTGGACGGCGGAGGTGCTGCACGCCGGCCGGTCGGGGGCGCGGCGGTTCACCGAGTACCGGCGCGCGGTGCCGGGGGTGTCGGACCGGCTGCTGTCGTTGCGGCTCAAGGAGTTGCAGGGCTGGGGTCTGGTGGTGCGCACGGTGGCGCCGTCGACGCCGGTGCAGGTGCGGTACGCGCCGACGCCGCGCGGCGAGGAGCTGCTGGCCGCGATGCGCGGGCTGGGCGCCTGGGGGCAGCGGCACTTCGGCGATGAGGGGCAGGAGGAGCGGCGCGGGTAGCGCACTGGCCGCCGGGGCAGGGGTTGACCATGCCCCTGGGGCATGGTTTCCCCTTGTGGCACAACCACTTCGAAGTAGGGGGAAGTGTGCGGAAACGACTCGTGCTCGCGGTCGCCCTGGCCCTGGTGTCCGGGGCGACCCCCGCGGTCGCCGAGAGCGCCCAGGGCGGCATCCCCGAGCGCTACGCCGGACAACGGCTGGACTGGCACCTGTGCGCCCCGGAGGAGCTGACCACCCAACCGCCGGAAGGCATGCAGGGCCTGGAGTGCGCCACGTTCCGGACGCCGCGCGACTGGGACCGGCCGCGCGACGGGCGGGACCTGACCATCGCGGTGAGCCGGTTGAAGGCCACCGGCGAGGCCACCGCGTCGCTGCTGACCAACCCCGGCGGACCCGGCGGGGACGGGCGGTACTTCCCCGCCTCGCCGAACTTCACCGGGCAGACCCGGTTGCGCGAGCACCAGGAGATCATCGGCGTCGACGTGCGGGGCACCGGCAAGAGCACCAACGTGACCTGCCACGGCGCGTGGGACACGCTCGCCGACCTGGACGCGCGCGACCGGGGCCGGGCGAACCTGAACCGCGCCCTCGACCTCGCCGAGCGCGCGGCGGACACCTGCCAGTCCGCGTACGGCGACCTGGGGTCGGTGATCAACACCTACCAGACCGTCCACGACTACGACCTGCTGCGCGTGCTGCTCGGCCGCGACCGGATCAACTGGGTCGGCTACTCGGGCGGCACCTGGCTGGGCGCGCACTACGCCCAGCAGTTCCCCCGGCGCACCGGGCGGTTCGTGCTCGACTCGAACACCGAGTTCACCACCACCTGGCAGAAGTCGTTCGACTGGCAGGCCACCGGGTTCGAGCGCAGCTGGCGCGAGCACTTCCTGCCGTGGGCCGCGAAGCACGACGACGTCTACCACCTGGGCTCGGACGCCGAGTCGGTGCGGCGGGTCTACGAGGACGTGCGCGCCGCGCTGGTGCGCGAGCCGGTGGAGCTGCCCACGCAGGACGGGCCGTTCCGGGTGACCGCGCCCGTGCTCGACGGCGTCGTCACGCAGAGCATGTACAGCAAGGCGCTCTTCGAGGGCCTGGCGACGTTCCTGGTGACGCTCAAGGGGATCACCGGGCAGGGCACGGCCGCGCAGGAGGACGTCGCGGCGGCGGTGGCCGTGGCGGCGCTCGCGGCGGACGAGCCCGACGCGATGCGGGCCACGTTCTGGGCCACGCTGTGCGGTGAGGGCGAGTGGACCGGTGACCGCAGGAGCGCGATCCGCGACTCGGACCGGGCGCACGAGCGCGGGCTGACGCTGGTCGGCAGCGGGTGGCCGCTGGTGCAGCTGTGCATGTTCTGGGACAGCGAGCCGCGCGCCCTGCCGAAGCTGGACGGGCGCGGGGTGCCGCCGGTGCTCATGCTGCACTCGGAGCTGGACGGCGCGACGCCGATCGAGGGCGCCCGGCGCGCGCACGCGGCGTTCGCGGGCTCGCGGCTGATCACCGTGACCGGCGAGGGCGACCACGGCCTGTACGGCATGGGCAACCCGGTGGTGGACGAGATCGCCAACGCCTACCTGGTCGACGGGGTCGTGCCCGCGAGCCGGGAGGTGGCGGGGATGCCGCTGCCCGACCCCTCGGCCTGACCGGTCGAGCGCGCGGGGAGGGGCGCGCCGAGGCACGCCCCTCCCCCGGTTCCCTAGCGCTGGTAGGCCTTCACCTCCGTCAGCGCGGTCTTGAAGCCGGACGCGTGGGTGAAGCGCACGCGCAGGCGCTGGGTGTTGACGCTGCTGAACGTCGCCTTGTTGTAGTTGGCGCGCGGGGTCGACGGCGTCGCGCTCTGGTTGGGCACGGCGACCCACGCGCTGCCGTTGTAGTACTCCACCGCGTACGAGGCGGGCGCCCGGTAGCGGTTGGCGGAGCGGTCGTCGCGGAAGTGCAGGCGCACCTCGTTGACCGGTTTGGACTGGCCGAGGTTCAGCTCGTACCAGTCGCTGGCGTTGGGCGAACCCGCCGTGCCCCACAGGGGTTCGTTGGTGGGCAGGCCGTCGATCGCGGCGGCGAGCGAGGTCCCGGAGGCGGTGTAGGAGGCCGACGGGGTGGCGGACTGGGCCAGGTTCGGGGTGGTCGAGGTCAGGTCGACCCCGGCCTTGGCCAGCACGTCGACCATGCGGGCGCTGGTCTGCTGGACCTCCTGCGGGGCGCGGAAACCGGCGAACGGCGCGCTGTGGGTGGTGCTGCCGCCCGCCGGGAGGCTGACGCCGCCGGTGGCCGGGTCGTAGACCAGCCTGGTGAGCCGGTCGACGGTGGCGACCCTGGTGCCGTTGAGGAACACCGAGTAGCCCTGCGGGACGCCGTTGTAGCGGGTGACGCCGTCGGCCGGGTCGTCCCACACCACGCTCAGGTCGGCGCCGTGGTAGCGCAGGTTGTTGACCGCGAAGTGCGACCAGCCGATGTTGATCGGCCAGAGCTCGACCTTGTTGTCCGAGCGCGGGCGCAGGCCCGCCACGTCCTCGACGACGGTCCAGTTGGAGCTGCCGAGGATGTTGTGGTGGATCCAGGACCGGTAGTCGATGGTCTTGGCGTTCGGGTTCCAGTTGGCCCAGAACTCGTTGGCGTCGGGCCACTGCGTGTTGCCGCCGGTGAACTGCGCCCAGGCGTTCCAGTACAGCAGCTTCTTGTAGTCCTCGGCGCCCATCCACTGGTTCGGGTAGTTGCGCAGCACCGAGGAGTAGAGCCGGAACTGGACGGTGGAGTTGATGGTGGAGAAGTTGTTGCTGCCGGGGAACCCGGCCTGGGCCGCCGCCGCCTTGTCGCGCTGGTTCGCGGTGTAGAAGGGGAACACCGGGTACTCGGCGGGGTCGGCGAACAGGCGCAGCGCCTCGCGGTAGTCGGCGGTGTTGGGCACCAGGCCGACCGAGAACGGGTAGTAGTTGTTGATCTCCTTCCACGGCACGTGCGCGTTGGTCGCCACGTGCTTGTGCTCCAGCAGCTTCCGGCTGGGGTTCCACAGGGTCGACATGACGCCGTTGCGGATGCGGTCGGCCAGCGCCTGCATCTCGGTGGCCTTGGCGGTGTTGCCGAGCATCGCGTACGCCTGCTGGGCGGCCATCGCGCCGCTCCACACGTAGGCGGTCTCGGCCCGGTCCATCCGGCCCTCGCGCCAGTGGAACGACACCGCGTCCGCGTCGTTGCCGGTCAGCGCGCCCCAGTCGTACTCGATGACGCCGTTGTTGTTGGTGTCGTAGAAGGAGAGCTGCCCCTTGGCGTCGCCCTCCGCGTAGCGGGCCAGGTTCCCGATGATCGCGGGCTGGCCGCCGTGCACCTGGTAGCTGCGCCAGGCGGCCTCGGAGATGTACTGGGTGTACGAGTTCGACCAGTTCTCCGGGTCGCCGGGGTTGTCCACGAACCGGGCGTTCTTGCCGGTCTGCCCGGCCGAGAGCCAGGGGCCGTAGGAGTACTCGGCGTTGCGCAGGTACTTCAGGTCGTCGATGTGCATCGGCTGGGTGAGCACGATGGCGTTGTTGTAGCCGGTGACGCCCTCGATGGACACCGGGAACTGGTAGTCCTGGCCGGGGATGTCGACGTCCAGGTGGTTGAAGCGCATCAGCCACCAGCGGTAGTAGACGCTCTTCTTGATCGCCGGGTCGGGGACGTCGATGTAGGGGACGTTGTCGGCCCACCACTTGTTGTAGGCGCGCACGTGCGTGCCGAACGCGGTGTCCGGGGTGTGGCCCCGGTAGGCGTTGTACTCGGTCAGCGACTCGGGGATCTCGTCGGTGACGAGGCCGAGCACGACCTTGGTGGTGACCGACTGCCCCGCGCCCAGGGTGATGTCGCGGGCCAGCGCGCCGGACGCGGCGGTGAAGCCGTCGCCGGACAGTCGCGGGCGGATGGTGGTGAGGTTGTTCTTCACCTGCCGCGAACCGGTCAGCTCGGACCCGCTGACCGTGGTGGCGTAGGGGGAGGTGGCGCGCACGGCGGCCGTCGTGGTGGCGGAGCCGGTGTTGGTCAGGGTCAGGTTGGTGACCAGGACGTTGTTGTGGGTGATGAACTTGCTGACCTGGGCGCGCAGCGAACCGCCGGTGTAGACGCCCTTCCAGTGGCTCGGGGCCTGCCAGCGCGAGGCGGGCTGCTCGGTCAACGTCGTGCCGCTGACCGTGATGGCGTAGGCGTTCTGGCTGCTGATGTTGTCCCAGTAGGCGGCGTTGCCGCCGAAGCCGATCACCGCCGGGTTGTGGGTGTACATGAACGCGCCGCGCCCGCGCGTCATCAGCAGCGGCCCGGTCGGGTCGTTGCCGGGGCGGGCGAGCAGGCGGTCCATCCAGAAGTCGGTGCCGCCGCTCTCCGCGTCGTAGATGGCCTTCATGGTGTCGCCGGTGCTGTAGCCCACGGGCGGGGCGGGCACGGCGGGTCCGGTGAAGGTGGGGTAGCCGATGGTCTGCGCGGCGGACGCCGTGCCCATCGCGACCGGGGTCAGCAGGGACAGCAGCACGGCCGCGGTGGTCGTGGTGGCGCGCAGCCGGGGTCGTCTCCTCATCGGGTGCTCCCCTGCTGGATCTGGTTGTCCTGGACGGGGTTCGCGCCGCTGAGGACCTTGGCGAGGCTGTTGTTCGGCGGCGGGCCGGTGCTGGTCTGCACCACGCGCTGGATCGTGCCGTCGGCGTTGAAGTTCACCAGGTCCACGGCCACCGAGCGGCGGAAGTTGCCGCCGCCGGGCGCGTTCGCGTTGTGGTAGACGATGTACCACTGGTTCTTGAACTGGACGATGCCCGCGTGGTTGGTGGTCGAGGAGACCTGGCCCAGCAGCACGCCCCGGTGCGTCCACGGGCCGGTGGGGCTGGTCGCGGTGGCGTAGCGCTGGCAGGCGTAGCTGGAGGAGGTCACGCAGCCGTTGGTGTCGTTGGCGGCGTAGACCATGTAGTACAGGCCGTTGCGCTTGAACATCCAGGGCGCTTCCCAGAAGTTCGTCAGGCCGACCGGGGTGGTGACGGGGCCGTCCAGCTCGATCATGTTGGACTTGAGCTTGGCCATCCTGGGCGCCCAGTAGCTGCCCCAGTACAGGTAGGACTGGCCGTTGTCGTCGGTGAACACGGTCGGGTCGATGTTCAGGCCCGAGGAGTTCGGGGTGCTGTCGCTGACCAGCGGTCCGCCCTTGGCGTCGCGGAACGGGCCGAGCGGGCTGTCGCCGACCGCGACGCCGATGTCCATCCAGCCCGCGCCCCGGCCGTTGACCGAGGTGTACCAGTAGTACTTGCCGTTGCGCGGTTCCACCTCGCTGGCCCACGCGTCGGCGCCCGCCCACGGGAACGTGGCGATGGTCGCCTTGGCGCCGTGGTCGGTCCAGTTCGCGGCGTCGGTGGAGGACAGCACCCGCCACTCGCGCATCAGGAAGTTGCTCGAACCTGCGGGCGCCTCGTCGCGGCCCGCGTAGACGTACATCGTGTTGCCGACGACGAGCGGTGCGGGGTCGGCGGTGTAGTAGCCGGTGATGATCGGGTTCGCCGCGAGCGCGGGCGGGGCCAGGGCGGTGACGAGCGCCAGTGCGGCGCCGAGCCCGAGCACCCGGCTTCGGGTGCGCATGGTGTGCTCCTCTTCGTTGAGGTGGCGGGGTTTCGCGGTGCGGGAGGGTTCAGACGCGCCAGTAGACGGTGTAGCGCTGGCGGTGCGTGCGGTAGAACGGGGCCAGGGTGACCCGGCCGGTGGAGGCGGTGGCCGTGTACTCCAGCGGCGTGCCGGTCGGGGCGAGCGTGCCGGGCTGGAGGGTGGGCAGCGCGGTGAGGTTGGTGGTGCCGTAACCGCCCGCGAGCACGATCGGGCCGTGCTTGACGACCTGCACCGCCGGGTCGTCGGGCGCGCTCTCCCGCGTCAGCGCCATCGGCAGGGTCAGCTCGACGGTGTCGCCGGTGGCCCAGGCGCGGTCGATCCTGGCGTAACCGCCGGGGGTCGCGGCGACGGGCGCGCCGTTGAGGCGCAGCTGCGCGCCGGTGGCCCAGGCGGGCACCCGCAGCCGCAGGTCGACGTGCCCGGAGCCGGTGAACGTGAGCTTGGTGCTCGCGGTGTCCGGGAACCCGGTGTCCTGGCGGACGGTGATGCCGCGACCGGGCCAGGTCAGCGTGGACGGGATGAACAGGTTCACCCACAGCGTCTCGCCGCCGCGGAAGTAGATGCTGTCCCGGTGCTTGGTGTTGGTCTCCATGCCGGTGCCGTGGCAGCAGGTGAAGTCCTGGTAGTCGTTGCTGAACGTGCGCTGGCCGCCCGCGCGCAGCGGCACGTAGTAGCTGTGGTGCCCGTGCGCCGAGTCGGGGTTCTGCGCACCGAGGAGGTGGTTGTAGAGGGCTTTCTCGTGGAAGTCGAACAGCTCGGGACTGCCCGGCGCGGTGCGGAAGAGCTGCCTGGTCAGCTTGAGCATGTTGTGCGTGTTGCAGCACTCGCAGGTGTTGTCGGACAGCTCGGAGGCGATCCGGTTCGGGTTCTTGAAGTACTCGCCGTTGGAGTTGCCGCCGATGGCGTAGGTGTGCGCGCCGACGACGAAGTTCCAGAAGTTGCGGGCGATGTCGCGGTACCGGGTCTCGCCGGTGGCGTGGTACTCGCGGATCGCGCCCAGCGCCTTGGGGATCTGGGTGTTGGCGTGGAACCCGGACAGGGCGTCGCGGCCCGCGGCGAGCGGGTCGAAGACCTGGGCGTGGTCGAAGTAGCGGGCGGCGGTGAGGTGCAGCGGGTCGCCGGTGAGCTGGTAGAGGTTGGCCAGCACCTCGTTCATGCCGCCGAACTCGGTGCCCAGCATGGCCTGCCGCTGGGCCTGGGTGAGCCTGCCGTTGCGCCAGGCGACCCAGGAGGCCTTGCGGGTGAGCACGGTCAGCGCCTGGGCGCTGCCGGTGAGCTGGTGCGCGTCCAGCAGCCCGGCCAGGATCTTGTGCAGGGTGTAGTAGGGGGCCCAGACCTGCTGGCGGGCCTCGACCCGGTCGATGAAGCTCTCCGGGAACGCCGACAGGTAGCCGGTGTTGAACCCGGCGGAGGTGGCCCGGTCCTGGCAGGCGGCCAGACCCGCGACGAGGTAGTCGGACTTCGACTTGAACGCGGCGTCGCCGGTGCTCGCGTAGGCCTGGGCCAGCGCGGAGAGCACGTGCCCGGTGGAGTGGCCGCGCAGCTCGGTGGTCGGGGACTCCCAGCCGCCGCACGGGGTCGCGGTGGAGGCGAGGCCGACGTTGCGGCGGAAGGTGTGCAGGAGCCGGTCGGGGTCGAGGAACTTCAGGTAGGCGTGGGTGCGGGACTCGTTGCGCTGGAACGGTCCGGCGAGCAGGGCGACGGCGGACAGCGGGAACGGGTCGGCCGAGACGCCGATGTCAGCGCGCGCGGCGGCGGTCCCCGGTGCGGCATGGGCGGTATCGGCGTTGGCGGTTCCGGTCAGGCCGGGCGCGCCCGCGACGGCGGCGACGGCGGCGGTCGCGCGAAGCACCGCGCGTCGGGACGGTTGCTGGGGCAGGGACATCTCGCGTCACCTCTCGTGTGACGGTGGGTGCGGGCGTCCCCGTGCGCGAGCGCGCGGGGACGCCCGCCGTGGTGGGACCGCGGCGGTGGTCCTCCTTGCTCAGGTGGTGGTCGTGCTCAGGTGGCGCCGGGGATCAGCGTCCGTAGCGGCTCTTCAGGTGCCGCCACCAGTCGCGCAGCATCCACTTGTCGAACTCGGTGATCGAGGGCGACGAGCCCGCCAGCATGATGAACCCGCCGACCCCGCTGGGCGTCCAGTCGTAGAAGTCGTCGAGCCCGAACGTGTGCCCGATCTCGTGCAGGAGAATCGTGACGTCGTTGCTGTTCAGGCTGTTGACGAAGTACTCGCTGCCCATGCGCTGGCCCCAGTCGCCGCCCGCGCCGCCGCCGAACCCGGAGGTCAGCCACAGCGACTGGTCGTAGTGCCTGGCCACCCCGCCGGGGCAGTTGCGGTACTGGCCGTCGCGGACGAAGAACCGACCGCACGGCTCGGCGCACTGCGGCGCGTTCTCCCGGATGTTGTTGACGTAGATGTCGACGGAGTTGTCGTTCCACTGCAGGGTGTTGCGGTCGCGCACCGCCCAGCCGACGACCTTGATCGGCACCTCGGCGTACGGCCAGTTGTTGTGCCCGACCATCGCGTCGATCCACTTGCGGTACTGCTGGGCGAGCTTGTTGTGGATGCTGTCGCGCAGCGAGGCCGACACGGGAGCCGAGGAGTCCCAGCGGACGCAGAAGTTCAGGTAGCCGCCGTTGGCGAACACCTGGTCCCAGCCGTAGTTGCGGAACCCGTACAGGTCGCCGTAGGTGCTCTCCTGGTGCGACCACACCTGGTTCAGCGGGGTGACCAGGTTCGACGGCGGGCTCCACGTGGCCGGGTTGGCCGCCGCCGAGACGCCACCGGTGTCCGGGGTCTCGGCGGCCGAGGCCGTCAGCGGTGTCACCGCCCCTGTCGCCGTGACCACCCCGAGCGCCACCGCCAGGAGGACTCTCTTCCAGGACCGCGTCATTGCGATCATTCCCTTCGTCTTCGGTGGCGGCGGATTCGCGGCGGCGGAAGCTCGTGGCGGGTCAGCCCTTCAGGGCGCCCGAGGTGAAGCCGCGCACGTAGCTGCGCTGCAGGAACGCGAACAGCAGCAGGCACGGCACGGCCATGACCACCACCCCGGCCTCCAGGGCGGCGTAGTCGACGGCGCCGTGGCTGGCGGTGCGCAGGTTGACCACGGCGAGGGTGGTGGTGAACTTGTCGGTGGAGTTGAGCAGGATCAGCGGCGCGAAGAACTCGCTCCACGAGGCGAGGAACGCGAACAGGCCCACGGTGACCAGGCCCGGTCGCACGGCGGGCAGCATGATCCGCAGCAGCGCGCCGAACGAGGTGCAGCCGTCCACGCGCGCGGACTCCTCCAGCTCGACCGGGACGGCCGCGAACGAGTTGCGCATCATGAACACCGAGAACGGCAGCTGGAACGTGGTCAGCACCAGGCTCAGCCCGACCAGCGAGTCCTCCAGCCCCAGCCAGCCCAGCAGCACGTACAGCGCGATGAGGATGGTCGCGTACGGCACCATCAGGATCGCCAGGGTCAGCAGGAACAGCGCGTCCCTGCCGGGGAAGCGGAAGCGGCCGAACGCGTAGCCGCCGAGGGTGGACACGACGAGCGTGCCGCCGACGGTGAGCGCGCTGACGACCGCGCTGTTGAGCACGTGCCGCAGCCGCACGCCGTCCTCGGAGGAGAACAGCCGCGCGTAGTTCTCCAGGCCGAAGCCGGTGTCCGTGCGCACCGACGCGAAAGCGGCCCACACCAGGGGGAACAGGAACAGCACGGCCAGCGCCGCGCAGGTCAGCCAGTGCGCGCCGAGCGGCCCGCGCTCGGTGTCGTCCACCACCAGGGTCTTCGCCACTGCTCTCCCCCGCTCAGGTCGACCGGCGGCGCAGGACGCCGAGCTGGACGGCGCTCACCGCGACCAGCGCGACGAGCAGGATGACGGAGGTGCCCGCGGCCGACCCGAGGTCGAAGCGCACGAACGCCTCCCGGTAGATGACCATGACCACCGAGGTGGTGCTGTTGTCCGGGCCGCCCCTGGTGAGGATCCAGAACTGGTCGAACGCCAGCAGCGAGCCGGTGACCAGGATCGTGAGCACCAGCGCGATGGTCGGCCGCATGAGCGGCAGCGTGATGCCCCGGAACGCCTGCCAGCGGGTGGCCCCGTCGACGCGGGCGGCCTCGTAGACGTCGACCGGGATGGCCTGCAGGCCGGTGAGCAGGATCAGCATGGTGAACCCGGCGAAGCGCCACAGCACCAGCAGGACGGCCGAGCCGAGCGCGGACTCCGGGCTGCCGCTGGTCCACGACACGTGCCCGTCCAGCAGGCCTAACCCGGACAGCAGGTCGTCGAGCGGGCCGATCTCGTCGCTGAGCAGCCCCAGGAACAGCAGGGAGGCGCTGGCGAAGCCGACCGCCATGGGCAGGTAGTAGGCGGTGCGGAAGAACCCGACGCCGCGCCTTCGCTGCTGCACCAGCAGGGCGAGGCCGAAGGCGACGACGAACAGCAGCACCGTGGTGATCACCGTGTACTTGAGGGTGAACCACGCGGCGGTGCGCAGCAGGTCGCTGTCGACGGCACGGGTGTAGTTGTCCGGGGCGTTGAGCACCGGCTTGCCCAGCAGCGGCCAGCGGTGCAGCGACATCCACGCCACCAGGCCGAGCGGGACGACGAAGAACACCGCGACCACCACCGCGAGCGGTGCGGCGTAACCGATCCCGGTGAGCGCGCGGAGCCTGCGCGCGCGGTTCCGGCGCGGCGGCGGGTCCGCCTCGCGCGCGCCCGCCACCTCGGCGGGTCGGGTGGTCGTGGCGGTCACCTCCGGCTCACCCCTGCTCCAGCGACGCGGTGATGGCGGCGCTGCCGTCGGCGAGCGCCTTGGCCGGGTCGGGGCCGAACAGGGCGCCGCGCAGCGCGGTCAGCCAGGGGCTCTGCGGATCGTTGAAGGAGGCGTTGAAGTTGCGCGCGTACGGCGTCTTCCCCTTGGCCACCAGGCTGTTCGCGGTGACCAGGCGCGGGTCGGCCGAGGCGTGCTCGTTGGCGGCCAGGTCGGTGCGGGTGGGCACGTTCTTGCCCTTGGCGACCACGTCGACCTGGGCCTGGTCGCCGGTGGTCCAGGCGAGGAAGTCCCAGGCCTGGTCGGCGTGCTCGCTGGTGGCGCCGATGCCGAGCGCGTCGCCGCCGACGAACGTGGACTCGCCGCCGTCGAGGCCGGGGATGGGCGCGAGGCCCACGTCGGCGCCGGAGGCCGCGATCTCGCCCAGCCACACCGAGGCGGCCGGTCCGATGCCGACCTTGCCGGTGCGCAGCGCGCCCAGCCAGGTGGGGCCGGCCTCGTCCTTGGACGCGGGCGCGGCGACGCCCTCCTCGTAGAGCTCGCGGTAGACCTCGAAGACCCCGGCCATCTCCGGCGAGTCCAGGGTGGCGCGCTCGCCGCTGTCGTCCAGCACGTCGCCGCCGGAGGCCCACACCGAGGGCCAGAAGGTGAACTCGACGCAGCCGCCGCAGTTGCCGCCGAAGTAGGTGCCGCGCACGTCGCCGCCGAGGGCGTGGATCTTCCTGGCGTGCTCGGCGTACTCGCGCAGCGTGGCCGGCGGCTTCTCCGGGTCGAGCCCGGCCTTGCGGTAGAGGTCCTTGTTGTACAGCAGCACCGACAGGTCGATGGTGTGCGGCAGCGCGTAGTTGCGGTCCTCCCAGGTCCCCGCGCGCACGTGCGACGGCGCGAGGTGGTCCTTGTGGTCCAAGCCCTCGACGCGGTCGGTGATGTCGGTCCACAGGCCCTGGGAGGCGTACTGGGGCGCGAAGACGACGTCGGCCGCGAACAGGTCCGGCAGGGCGCGCGCGCCTGCCGCGGAGGCGAGCTTGGCCGGGTACTCCTCGTTGGGGTACGCGGTGACCTCGACCTTGGTGGAGTGCGTGGCGTTGTAGGCCTCGGCGTAGGCCTTGGACAGCGACTCGGTGGCCGCGCGGGTCCACAGCGTGAGCACGACGTCGCCGTCCTGCCCGGAGCCGCCGCCCGAGCAGCCGGACGCGACGAGGGCGGCGGCGATCAGGAGGGCAGGTAATCCGGTTCTTCTCACCGATCTCTCCTTTGAGGGCGGTTCGCGGGGGAGGTCGTCAGCCTTGGGGCAGCCAGACGCGCATCGTGGACGGGCCGCTCCTGGCCCAGCGGTGGTACGGCACGAGGGTGAGCGGGGCGTGCGCGCCGCCCTCGGGTTCGGTCGGGGGGCCGTACGGCCACGGCCGTTCGGGCGGGGTGTCGAGGAGTGCTCGCACCACGACGCCTCCCGGCCCGTCGACCGGGGGGACGCCGGTGTCCACGCGCAGCGAGTCCAGGTCGAGCGCGGCGGACTCGGCGCAGTGGACGACGGGTCCGCGCTCGACGGCGACGCAGCCCCGGACCGCGTCGACGCGCGGGTCGGCGGCGGTGAAGCGGGGGCGCATCGGCAGTTCGAGGCGGATCTCCTCGCCCACCACGAAGTTCCGGTGCACCACGACGTCGCCGACCGGCGCGGGGTGGCGGCCGTAGGTGGTGTGCAGGACCGCGCCCTCGGCCCAGCCGGGCACGCGCAGCGTGAGCGACCACGGGCGGTCGTCGGTCTTGGTGACGCGCACGGTGATCACGCCGTCGTCGGGGTAGCGGGTGCGCACCGCCAGCCCCACCTCGCGCCCGTCGGGCAGGGTGGTGGCGAGGTCGGCGTCCGCGTACTGGTGCAGCCGCACGCCGGTGTCGTCGGCGGTCGCGGTGTAGCAGGCGAGGGACGCGAGCAGGCGGGCGAGGTTCGGCAGGCAGCAGGACACCTCGAACCAGGGCGCGCGCGGGCCGCCGCCGAAGCCGAGCTGCTCGCGGTCGCCCGGCAGCTCGGCGGTGCGGGTGCGCTGGTGCAGGGTGTTGGCGTAGAAGAAGGAGCGGCCGTCGTCGCCGATCGCGGTGGCCACCACGTTGTAGAGGACGCGCTCGATGACGTCGTCGTAGCGGCCGTCGCCGGTGGCCAGCAGCAGCCGCCAGGCCAGCATGATCGTGGCGACGCCCGCGCAGGTCTCGGAGTAGGCGCGGTCGGCCGGGAGGACGAAGTCGTCGCCGAACGCCTCGTCGGTGTGCCGCGAGCCCATGCCGCCGGTCAGGTAGGTGCGGCGGGCGAGGGTGCGGTCGAACTGGGCGGCGACCGCGTCGAGCAGCGCCCGGTCGCCGGTCTCCACCGCGACGTCGACCGCGCCGCAGGCCAGGTACAGGGCGCGCACCGCGTGGCCGTGCAGGACCGGGTTGTCCCGGACCGGGGTCTCGTCGCTGAAGTAGGACCAGCCGAACTGGTGCGGTGGCAGGGTTCTGCGGCCCCGGCGGGCCACGAACTCGGCGGCCTGGTCGAGGTAGCGGCGCTCGCCGGTGACGCGGTGCAGCTCCACCAGCGCCATCTCGATCTCGGGGTGGCCGCACACGCCGGGGTTGGTGGTGAACTCGGCGCACACGTGGTCGGCGACTCCCCTGGCCACGCGCAGCAGCTCGTCGTCCGCCCCCGCCGTGCGGGCGCGGGCCACGGCGGCCTGGAGGAAGTGCCCGGCGCAGTACAGCTCGTGGCCCCAGGCGAGGTCGCTGTAGCGGGGGCGCTGGCCGGGGCCGCCGAACGCGGTGCCGAGGTAGCCGTCCGGGGACTGCGCGGCGGCGATCGCGGCGGTCAGCTCGGTGATCTGCTGCTCCAGCGCGGGGTTCGGCGCGCGTCCCGCTTCCCAGGACATGGCTTCCAGGAGCTTGTGCACCTCGGAGTCGGAGAACTCGCGGCCCCTGCGGTCGGGCGAGCGGGTGGCGGCGGTGAGGTTGCCGGTCCAGCCGAGGCGGTCCATCCAGGCGCGGGCGTGCGGCAGGGTGGCCTCCGCGTTGACCCGCTGGCGCGTTCCCCAGAACCCGCCCGCGAGCCGCACCTCGGCGAGCCCGAGCGGTCGCAGCGCGCCGCGCGAGGGCACGACGGGGCGACCGCCGACCGCGGTGGTGTCCGGCGACGTGAGGGTCATCGGGTTCCTCCCGCTGGGACCGCGGACCGGTGGTTCCGGTCCTGCGCACCTCTCGCACTCTCGCAGCCGAAAACCTTTTCGGCAATGAGCCCGCTGCGCGATCGGCGGATTGTCAGGGGGTGCGCGTCGAACGCCGGTCGGTGTTCGATTCGATTGTTCGACAAGGGTTTCCGGTGGCGGTTCGATCCGTTCCGGTTGCCGCGCGGGGCATCGGCGTGATCCACTCGCGTCGCGCGGACCTGCGGTGCGGCGGCGGAGCGGTTCGTGGGCTCGGGCGGGCGTCCCACGGGGAAAAGGAATTGCGGCGACTCGGCGTTCCGCTCGGGGAGGGCGATCGGGCGGGAGTCCCGAGGTGTCGCCGCGACAATTCCCGAAGTGGCGGGAACTTCCGGGAACGGGGATTCCGGCGGGAGCGTTGTCGTTCCGATCGGCGCTGGTCGTCCCGGCGTGGCGGGACGGTGCTCCGGTTTCCCCCGATCCGCGACCGCCATGCGACCGCACCGGCCCCGAGTTCGGGAAACCGGTGGTACGCCGGGCAGTTGCGGATCGGGGGGAACCCGAGGGGCTCGCGCGCTGTCGGACTCCCGGCAAGGGTTTCAGGGGGCGGGTTTCGGCCCGTGCGGGTGCGGGGGCTGGCGATTTCGGAGGCTGGCGAATGGGCAGGCGGCGGTCTGGTGCGACGACGCTCAACGACGTGGCGCGACTGGCGGGCGTGTCGGTGTCGACCGCGTCGAAGGCGATCAACGGGCGCGCCGAGGTCGCGCCCGCCACCCGCGAACGGGTGCTGCGGGCGGCGGCGGAGCTGTCGTTCCAGCCGAACGCGCTCGCACGGGGGCTGATCTCCGGGCGCACCAGGACGATCGGGCTGCTGACCGACGAGCTGGGCGGGCGGTTCGCGATCCCCATCCTGCTGGGGGTGGAGAACGCGCTCGCCGACGAGCAGATGTCGGTGCTGCTGTGCGACGCGCGTGGTGACGCGGCTCGGCGGCGGCACTACATCAGCACGTTGCTGGCCCGGCAGGTCGAGGGGTTCATCGTGCTGGG
This sequence comes from Actinosynnema pretiosum, assembly GCF_024171695.1. Classification (GTDB taxonomy): domain Bacteria; phylum Actinomycetota; class Actinomycetes; order Mycobacteriales; family Pseudonocardiaceae; genus Actinosynnema; species Actinosynnema pretiosum. The sequence goes on from NZ_JAMTCF010000001.1 coordinate 76,207, forward strand.
CGACGACAACGACGTGCGGGCGTCGCTGGCCGGGGAGATCCCGGTGCCGGTGGTGTACGTGTACGGCGAGTCCGACTCGCCGGAGGACCTGTCCGTGCTGGCCGACGACGAGGGCGGGGCGCGGCTGGTCGTGGAGCACCTGGTCTCGGCGGGGCGCACGCGCATCGGGCACATCACCGGGCCGCGCACCTACCGGGCCGCGCGCGACCGGGCGCACGGGCTGCGGCAGGCGCTGACCGACCGGGGGCTGCCGCAGTCCGGCGGGGCGACGCTGCACGGCGACTGGTCGCAGCGCTGGGGCAGGCAGGCGGCGCGGCTGCTGCTGGAGCGCGCGCCGGACACCGACGCGGTGTTCTGCGGCAACGACCAGATCGCGGTGGGCGTGGCCGACGCGCTGCACGAGCTGGGGCACCGGGTGCCCGGTGACGTGGCGGTGGTGGGGTACGACAACTGGGAGGAGTTCGCCACCGACTGCAGGCCGCCGCTGACCACGGTGGACCTGGACCTGGAGCACATGGGCACGGTGGCGGCGCGGCTGCTGTTCCGGGCGCTGGAGGGCACCCGGCCGAGCGGGGTGGTGCGGCACCCGTGCCGCCTGGTGGTGCGCGAGTCGACGACGGGGACGATCACGCTCCCCGAGGACTGATCCCGGCGACCGCGAGGTCGAGCAGCCGCGCGGCCGAGGCCGCCGGGTCGGGGTGGTGCTCGGTGGCGAGCGCGATGCCGGTGACCAGGTCGAGCAGGTCGGCCGAGGTGGCGCCGGGGGTGAGCGAGTCGGCGGCGCGGGCGACCAGGGTGGCGCCCGCGCCGAGCAGCCGGTCGGACGCGCAGTTCTCGCGCAGGACCTCGAAGTCGGCGGGGCTGTGCCGGAGCAGGGCGGTGGACAGGCCTCGGACGCGGGCGGCGTAGGCGGTCAGCTCGCGCAGCCACTCCAGGAGGGCGGCGCGCGGGTCGGCGGCGTCGGCGCGCTCGTGGGCGTGCGCGCAGAGCTCGGCGACCTGGTCGTTGAACACGGCTTCGAGCAGGGCGCGCCGGGTGGGGAAGTGCCTGCGCGCGGTGGCCGACCCGACCCCGGCGACCCGCGCGATCTGCTCCAACGACGCACCGGCGCCGTTGGCGGCGATCTCGCGCTCGGCGACGGCGAGGAGGCGGGCGCGGTTGCGCTGGGCGTCGACGCGGCGGGAGGGGGGCTGAGGGGTGGGGGTTGAGGGGGCGGGTGGCGTGGCGGGGGCTCGCGACGTGGAGGGGGCTCGCGACGCGGACGGGGGTCGCAACGCGGACGGGGCGGGCGGAGCAGACTCGGCGGACGGAACAGACGGGACGGCGTGATCACCGGCCCCCGAGGACGGGTTCACCACCGAGGCCGGGTTGGCAACCGAGGCCGGGTTCACGGCCGAGGGCAGGTTCACGGCCGAGGGCAGGTTGCCCATCGGGTTCGGACTGGCACCCGAGGGCGAGGTGACGCCCGAAGACGGGTTGGCCGCCGGGGTCGGACTGGCACCCGAGGACAGGTCAGCCGCAAAGGGCGACTCGACGCTCAGGTCCGGGGCAGCGCTCGGGCTCCGGCCAGCGCTCAGGCGGCCAGCGCTCGGGCTCCGGGCAGCGCCGGAGTCGGAGTCGCACGGGCCGCCTGAGCGCGAGTCCGCCGGACCCGGTTCTGGTGTGCGCCGACCTGTCCTGCGCTGTTCTGGCACGTGCTCTCACCTCGGAGGCTTGGCTAAGTGGCGGGGTCCGCCGTATCTTACCGAACCACAAACGGCGGGGGCCGCTGTTTTGCTTCGAGTCCCACAGGGAGAGCACCATGACCACCCGCGCACCCGTCCTGGTCGTCGGCGCCACCGGCAGGCAGGGCGGGGCCACCGCCCGCGCCCTCCTCGCCTCGGGCGTCCCGGTCCGGGCGCTCGTCCGCGACCCCGGCTCCGAGCGGGCGCGCGCCGTCGCCGCCCTGGGAGCCGACCTCGTCCAGGGCGATCTGACCGACCGCGACTCGCTCACCGCCGCCGCGCGCGGCGCCCGCGCCGTCTTCTCCATCCAGATGCCCGAGGTGAAGGGCGACGCGTTCGACCACCCCGGCGAGGTGACCCAGGCCGACAACCTGATCTCCGCCGCGCTCGCCGAGGGCGTCGAGCAGTTCGTGCACACCTCCACCTCGGGCGCGGGCCAGCACGCCTCGACGCCCGGTTGGGCCGAGGGCGAGTGGGCCGCGCTGGCGCCCTACTACGCCGCGAAGACCGCCATCCAGGACCGGGTGCGCACGGCGGGCTTCCCCCGGTGGACGCTGGTCAAGCCCGCGTTCTTCATGGAGAACTTCCTGCCGTCGCTGGCCTACCTGCTCCCGCGCGGCGTCGACGGCGGCATCGTGACCGTGCTGCGCCCCGAGACCAGGCTGTCACTGGTCGCGGTGGTGGACATCGGCGCGGCTGCGGCGGCGGCGTTCGCGGACCCCGACCGGTTCCACGAGGTCGAGCTGGAGCTCGCGGGCGACGTGCGCTCGCTGACCGAGATCGCCGCGACCATGTCCGATGCGCTCGGCGTCGAGCTGACCGCGCCCGAGTTCACCGAGGAGCAGGCGCTCGCCGCCGGGATGCCGCCGTGGGCGGGCGTCTCCCACCGGTTCGTGGAGCTCGCCGGGCAACCGGCCAGGCCGGAGCTGGCACGCGCGCTGGACATCCCGCTCACGTCCTTCGCCGAGTGGGCGCGCGCGAACCTGCGCCCGTGACCAGCAGCGCGCGCACGCCGACCCACGCCCAGAGCGCCCCGAACGCCTGACCGGCGAGCACGTCGGTCAGGTAGTGGGCGCCCAGAGCGACCCGCGAGAACGACACCGCCTCCGCGAGCACCAGCGCGCACAGCAGAGCCGTTCGGCGCACGACCGCGCAGCCCGCACCACCGCACCCGGCACCACCGCAACGAGCACCGGAGCACCCGGCACCACAGAGCCGCGCACCGACGCACGGGGCACCGGCAAAACGCTCGGCCACCAGGTGTGCGGCAGCGGGACGGAAGGCGGTGGGACGGGTCGCGACGGTGGGCACCACAGCCAGGCACGTGACAACGGGACACGGGGCAGGCAGCACGACCGCAGGCAGCACCAAGGCGACGAGCAGCAACCCCGTCGTCGCGCCGACCGCGTGCGCGCTGGGGAAGCTGAACCCCGTCTGCGCGGCGGCCACGCACCCGAAACCGGGGCGTGGTCTGGCGACCACGTCCTTGAGCGCACCGCACGCCAGCGAGGCGAGCCAGGGCACCACGAGCAGCACCAGCCCGGCAGACAACCGCCCCAGCAGTAAAGCACAGCAGCACGACAAAACCGCCAGTCCCGTGACCGGCGCCGGGTTCCCCAGCGCGCTGATCACCCGGAAGAGGACGTCCAGCGCGGCGTCACCGGCTCGGGTCGAGCAGATCCGCCCGCTCAGCCCGACGTCCCACGGCGCCACCACCGCCCACCCCAGGAGGTGCCCACCACCCCACACCAGCGGCACCGCCCCGGAAGCGGCCCACCCGCTCCCGGGGCGCGCGCCGCTCACCCCGCCTGGAGCACCGCGAGCAGGTCGCGCGGCGTGCTGATGCCGGTCAACCGGTCGTTCGGCACCCGGACGCCCGTCTCCGACTCCAGCCTGCTGATCACCTCGACCTGCGACAGCGAGTCCATGTGCAGGTCCGCCAGCGGCGTGTCCATGCCCGCCCCGTCCGGCGGCCCCTCCCCCGTGACCTCCACGACCGCCGCCCGGAACATCTCCGCGAACCGCTCCTCCGTCACCACACCGCACCTCCACCGCACTCACCACCACCCCGGCCCCGAGCGGGCGCCGGGCAGCTAGGCGTCGCGCCAGCGCACGTGCCGCCGCGTCAGCAGCCAGACCAGGACCGAGAACCCCACCAGCACGCCGACGTCGACCAGCACCCCGGCCCCGACCGGTCCGAGCAGGCTGTGCCGCAGCAGGGACGACGCGTAGGTCGCCGGGTTGAGCCGCCCCACCAGCACCAGCCAGTCCGGCAGCAGCGCGGGCGGGATGGTGACCGGGCCGAGCGCGACCAGCACCAGCGTCACCGCCAGGCTCACCGACGACGCCTCCTCCAGCGCCCGCGACCGGCTGCCGATCCACGCCCCCAGCCCGGCGAACGGCAGCACCGCCAGCACCGCCGCCGGGACCACCAGCGGCGACACCGACAGCCGCACGTCCAGCACCAGCACCCCGAGCACGGCGGTCAGCAGCAGCGCGGGCAGCGCCAGCAGCCCGAACGCCGCCACCGAGGCCAGCACCAGCGCCTCCCGCCGCACCGGCAGCGACGCGTAGAAGTCGAACGCCCCGGTGTGCCGCAGGAACGCGAAGTTCGCGGCCACCTTGTTCTGCGTCTCGAACAGCAGCGCCATCGTCATGCTCCCGGTGAGCACGTACCCGGTCGCGTCCTCCCCGCTGCCCCTGGCGAACGTGCCCAGCGCGGCCAGCGTGACCACGGGCGCGAGCATCCCGGTGAGCACCATCTGCGGCCACGACCAGCGCCAGTTGGACAGCTGGATCCGGAACAGGTCCCAGGTGCTCCGCAGGAATCCCGGCGGGCTCGGTTCGGGGGAGGTCGGCTCGGGGAACATCGGCTCAGCGGACATGGTCCAGGTACACGTCTTCCAGGGTCGCGGAGTGCAGCCGGAACTCCAGGACGGTCTCCGGCGCGAGGTCGGCGGTGAGACGGGCGACGTCGGCGGCGGCCACGTGCGCGGTGACGCGGTCGCGGTGCCTGCTCTCCACCACGACGTAGTCAGGCAGCTCCCGCCCGCCCTCCTCGCGGAAGGTCACGTCGAGCCGGAAGCTGCCCGCCACGCGGCTCTTGAGCTCACCGGGTCGGCCGAGCGCGACCATCCGGCCGCCGCTCATGATCCCGACCCGCTCGATCACCTGCTCGGCCTCCAGCGCGTTGTGCGTGATCAGCACGATCGTCCGGCCGCGCTCCCGGTTCGCCTCGCGCAGCAGCGCCCACACCTGCCGCCTGCGCGCCGGGTCCAGCTCGTTGGTGGGCTCGTCCAGGATGAGCACCGGGGGGTCGGACACGACCGCCACGGCCAGCTGGAGCAGCCGCCGCTCACCGCCGGAGAGCTGGCGGGCGACCTTGTCCCGCAACGGGCCCAGCTCCAGCCGCTCCACGAGCTCGTCGCGCTGCCGCCGGGCCTCGCGGGCGGGAACCCCGCGCAGGTGGGCGGTGTAGTAGACCGCTTCGGCGACGGTGAGGTTGTTGAGGGCGAACGCGCTCTGCGGCATGTACCCGAGCCGGGTCCCGACGAACACCTGGTTGCCGGGAACCGGGCGGCCGAGGAACCGGACGGCGCCGGAGTCGCTGCGCAGCAGGCCGACCATCTGCTTGATCAGGGTGCTCTTGCCCGCGCCGTTGCTGCCGAGCAGGCCGAAGAACTCGCCTCGGGCGACGGTGAGCGAGATCCGGTCGTTGGCGGGGGAGTCCTTGCCCTTGAAGGACTTCGTGACCTCGTGCAGCTCGTACGCGGGTTCGCTCACGCCCGATCGCCTCCCCGGCGCGCGCACCAGACGGCCCGGACCACCGAGGCCGCGTCCACCAGGCGCCCCGGCGGCGCGAGACCGGCCGTGCCGGGGCCGGACATGCGGAAGAACCCGCTCATGGCCGGGTCGGTGGGCAGGTGGCCGTGCGAGGCGGAGCGCACCGCCTCGGTCGCGGGCCCGTCCCCGTACTGGAACTCGGTGTGCGCGCCGCAGGTGACGACGAGGTGGCCGACGCGCGGTCCGCCGACCGGGAGCCGCCAGGCGCGCAGACCGTCCGCGTCGAGCACCCGCACGCCCAGCTCCGCGAGCCCCGCGGTGATCGCGGCCAGCTCGGCGGGTTCGGGCGGGGCGTCGCCGTAGAGGAACGCGCAGTTGCTGTCGCCCTGGAACACCAGCCGGTCGGCCAGTCCCAGCGCGGCGAGGACCTCGTTGGGGCGCAGGTGGTTCTCGACCCAGTCGATGCCGTGGTCGGAGAAGAAGAGGTAGTCGGCGTCGGGCCCGAGCGCGTCGGCGAGCACCCGCACCCCGGCGTCGATCTCCCGGTAGGCGTCGGCGATCTGCCCGAGCGCCGTCGACCTCGTCGCCGGATCGGCCCTGGTGGCGTGCCAGCCGAGGAACTCCTGGGCGTGGTCGGCCTGGTTGAACCGGACCAGCAGGACGTCGGGGTCGTGCCGCTCCAGCACCTCCAGCGCGGCGCGGGCGATCCAGTCGGCGCGCGGGGACTCGTGGAAGTCGTGGTCCGGGTTGGCGGTGTACGACCCGGTCAGCGACGCGGGACCGGGACCGCCGAGCACGCTCGCGGCGAGCCCGCCGAAGGGCAGCACCAGCACGCAGGTGCCCACGGCCAGCTCGACGCGGTCCGCCTCAGGACGCACGGGGGTGAGGGCGAAGGACAGGCGCCCCAACGGGTTCGTGGTGTCGAGCCGCCCGGTGGCTCCGACCTCCAGCCGCAGCGCGGGGCCGTGCGCGGCGCCCACCCGGAACCGGTCGCCCTCCGCGCGCACCTCCAGGTGCAGCGGGTGCTGGAAGTACGCCGTGCTCGCGCTCCCGGAGCGGACGCCGTCCGCGTCGGTGGTCAGCGGGACCACGAGCCGCCGCGCGGGCGCGTAGAGGCAGTGCAGCGCCGGGATGCCGGTTTCGGCGCGGCTGAAGGTGTGCGGGAAGTGCACGGCCGCGACGGACGCGCCGCGCTCGGCGAACCAGTCCAGCAGCGACCCGGTCAGCAGCGAGGTCCGCTCGTACGGGTGCAGCGTCTCGACCGGGTCGACGCGCCGCCGCAGCACCTCCGCGACCGGCTCCCCTGACCAGAACCGGTTGCCCACCACGCCGTGCCGCTCGGGGTGCGCGCCGGTCAGGAACGAGGCGTGCGCGGGCGCGGTGGACGACGGGAAGATCGAGGTGAGCGGCGCGGCCGGGGTCGCCGGGTGCGCGGGGAACCAGCGGCCGGGGTCGAACAGCCCGTGCTCCCGGACCACCGGGGCCACCCCGCCGTCGACGCAGCACACCACGAGCCTCGGCCGGTTCACCGGACCGCCCTCCACTCGTCGGGAATCGGTTGCAGCGCCTCGGTCTCCGCCACCAGCTGCAGCGCCTCGGCAGGTGGTTCGGCAGTGCCGAGGTGCTCGGGCGGGCGCCCGGCCGGGTGCGCGGCGGCGTCCAGGTGCGGGGTGGCGTTGTGCCGGTGCAGCAACCAGGTGCCCGCGGGTGAGCCGGGTCGGTGCTCCCAGTGCGTGATGCCGGTGTGCGCCACCGCGAGCTCGACCCGGCGAGCACCGGTCAGCAGCTCGTGGACCGCGTCGAAGACCCCGCTGTGGGTCACCAGCACGACCCGCCGCCCCGGCGCGGGTTCCGCGCACAGCTCGCTCACCAGCGCGGCGACCCGCTCCAGGAACGCGCCCCAGCACTCCTCCCCCGCGACCTCCGCGCCCGGCCGCCGTTCGCGCGGCGGTGGCGCGGACGTGGCGGCGATCTCGTCCAACCGCCGGTCCACCACGGCGGGAACCCCCAGCACCCCGGCCACGATCCCCGCCGTCGCGCTCGCGCGGGCCAGCGCCCCGGTGCGCACCTCGGTCACGTGCGCGCGCCGCAGCCAGGCCCCGGCCAGGGCCGCCTGACGCCGACCGTCGACGGTCAGCGACCGCTCCCCCCGGCGGGTGTCGGCCCCGTGGCGCAGCAGGTTCAGGTGCACGCCGGTCGGCCCAGGGTCTCGGGGTGCTCGTGGTGCCAGCGCCAGGCCGAGCCGACGATGTCGTCGAGCCCGTGCCGGGGCGCCCAGTCGAACACCCGCCCGGCCAGCCCGCTGTCCGCCCACGACACCGAGGGGTCGCCCTCCCTGCGCGGTCCGACCCGCACCGGGACCTCCCGCCCGGCCGCGCGGCCCAGCGCCCGCACCACCTCCCGCACGCTCGTGGGCACGCCCTGGCCGAGGTTGTAGGTGCCGGAGACGTCCTCCGCGGACAGCGCGTCGAGCACGTCCACGTGCCCGCGCGCCAGGTCCTCCACGTGCACGTAGTCCCGCAGCGCCGTGCCGTCGCGGGTCGGGTAGTCGTCGCCGAAGACCTTCAGGCACGGCTCCAGCCCGAGCGCCGCGCGCACCGCGAGCGGCACCACCTGGCGGGCCACCGGCGGCAGGTGCTCGCCGAGCGAGCCGTCCAGTGCCGCGCCCGCCGCGTTGAAGTAGCGCAGGTTCGCGTAGCGCACGCCCCTGGCCCGCGCGCACCGCTCGACCAGCCGCTCGGAGAGCAGCTTGGACTCGCCGTACGGGCTGACCGGCCGGGCCGGGGCCTGCTCGTCCACCGGGCACACCTGGGGCGTGCCGTAGACCGCGCAGGACGAGGACAGCACGAAGTAGCGGGCCCCGTGGCCGGTCGCGGCCTTGAGCAGGGTGGCCGTCCCGGTGACGTTGACGTCCAGGTACAGCTCCGGCCGCGCCACGGACTCCTGCGGCGACTTCAGCGCCGCGAAGTGGACGACCGCGTCCGGCTCGAACCCCGCGACCACCCGCGTCACGGCGGGCTCGTCGCGCACGTCCACGACCTCGACCCGCTGGTGCGGAACGGCTTCGAGCCGCCCGGTGCTCAGGTCGTCCAGCACCAGCACCTCGTGCCCGCGCGCGAGCAGGCCGCGCACCGTGAAGGACCCGATGTAGCCCGCTCCACCGCTCACCAGGACGCGCAAGCCCCGTCACCTCCCCGGAGCTCCCGCGCCAGCGCGAAGGCCTCCGCGCCCGCGACCCCGACCTGCGCGCCCCGGTACGCGGCCAGCGCGCGCACCGCGTGCGCCGAGCGCGGGTGCGGCGCGTCGAACACCTCGTAGCCGTACGCCGACAGCGCCCGGCACTTGCGCTCCACGTGCCCGCTCACGTCGTAGAAGACCGTTGGCAGGTAGGGGATCGCGGCCGGGGTCTGCTGCTCGGTGGAGGACAGCACCTCGTAGTGCAGCACCTGCCGCACCGGTCCGCCGCCGAGCACGCGCGTGGCGTAGGTGGTGGAGCGCGCCACCACCCGGTGGTCCACGTGGACGTCACCGGGGTGGTGGGTGAACACCAGTTCCGGCTCCACCTCGCGGATCGCGCCGGTGACGGCGTCGACCACCGACCGCTGCGGCCCGTCGCCGAGCATCCCGCCCTCCAGGGCGAACCCGCCGAACCGCACCTCCGCGACGCCCAGCTCGGCGGCGGCGGTCCGGCACGTCTCGCGCGCCCGCGCCAGGTCGACGTCCTCGTGCCGCAACGACACTCCCTCGGCCAGGATCAGCGCGCACACGTGGTGCCCGCGCTCGGCGAGCGCCGCCATGGTCGCGCCCGCGCCCAGCACCTCGTCGTCGGGGTGGGCGGCGATGACGAGCGCCCTCATGCGGTCGCGACCAGCGCCGAGGCGGGTTCGGCGCGGCGCAGCGCGCCCATCCGGTAGAGCTGCTCGACCAGCGCGCGCCGGGGGTGCGACCCGGTCCCGGCCAGCAGCGCAGGATCACCGGCCTGCACCGCTTCCGCGACGTCGGCGTGCGTCGGCGCGTCCAGCTCGGCGAGGTAGGAGGTGCGCGGCACGAACACGAACCCGGTGTCCGCCTCGCGCCGCAACCGCACCTCGTCCCAGGACAGCTCGCCCAGCAGCCGGTCCACGTCACCCCGCTCGGCGAGCAGCAGGTCCAGCCGCCACAGCAGGTGCTCGACCCGCCGGTCGAGCCGGTGCCCCTCCCCGATCACCGCCCGCGCTCCCCTGCCGAGCAGCTCGCGCAACCGCGCGGACGACGCCAGGCGGGTCAGTGCGTCGCGCAGGCCGTCGTCGTCGGAGAACAGCAGGCCGCTGTACGAGTCGGTGACGAACTCCGGGATGCCGCCGATCGCGGGCGCGACGACCGGCAGCCCGGCGGCCATGGACTCCTTGAGCGCCAAGGGGCCCGTCTCCGGGACGGTGCTGGCCAGCGCGGAGGCGTCGGCGGCGGCGAGCACCGGCCGGACGTCGTCGCGGTGGCCGAGGAACCGGACCCGGTCCGCGATCCCGACGCCTGCGGCGAGCGCTTCCAGCTCGGCGCGCTGCTCGCCCTCGCCCACCAGGAGCAGCACCGGCGCGGGTTCGGCCTCGACGAGCGCGAACGCCCGGAGCAGCCGGTCGAGGCCCTTCTCCCAGGAAAGCCTCGCCAGTACGGCGAAAGCGCACTGGTCGGGCGCGAGGCCGAGGTCGGCGCGGAGGCGGTCGCGGTCCAGCGCGGCGACCTCGTCGGCCAGCCCAGGCCGGACCCCGCTGAGCAGCAGCAGCAACCGGGGGTCGCGCGCGGCTGCCAGGTCGCCGAACTGGGCCCGCGCCTGCTCCCACGAGGTGGCGACGACCAGCCCGGCGCGGTCGAGCAGCCAGCGGGTGTCCTCCCCCTGCTCCAGGGGGAAGGCCGAGTGCCGGAACAGGACCAGCGCGCTGGGCCACCCGTCCTCGCGCAGCAGTCGGCGGACGACGGCCGCGTCGTGCCTGCCGGTCGCGCAGACCACGTCCGGCGGGCCGACCCGCTCGCGCAGCGCGGCGGCGACCTCCTCCGGGTGGTCCCGGAACACCGGCACGGCAACGGGTTCCGGCCAGGCCTCGACCGCGCGACCACCGCGCTCGGCGGCCAGCACGACGTCGTGGCCCGCCGCGCGCAACCCGGCCGCGACGTCGAGCGTGTACCGGTGCTTGCCGCCCCAAGCCTGGTCGGAGACGGTGACGAGAACCCTCATCGGTCGCGAATCCCCTTCCCGAAGACGCCGGGGCACGACCCCGGCACGGTCCAGGCGGCGTCGACGGCGCGCAACGCCACCAGCCGCCTGCTCACCCCGCCCAGCACGGCGTGCTGGAAGCCGTGCGCGCGGACCTCGGACAGGCAGGACGACAGCAGTCGCGCCGCGATCCCGTTGTCCCGCCCCCGGATCTCCGCGCTGAGCGCGATGGAGGACAGCATCCCGGCGCGCACGGTGTTGTAGGCGATGAACCCGAGCAGGCACCGCCTCGGGTCCTCGGCGAACCCCCTCGGCCTGGCCACGATCACCGCCGAGACCGGGTCGTGCGCGAACGCGCGGGTGAACTCGGCGGCCCAACCCCGGCCGAAGGCGTCCCTGATCCAGTCCACCACCAGCAGCTGCTCGGACGCCTCGGGCCTGCGCACCAGCACCGGGTCGCCGTCCAGCTCCAGCTCGGCCACCGGGCGCGGCGGCGGCCAGTCCCGCAGGTCCACCAGCACGTCGCCCCACTCCTGCTCGGGCACGTCCCGCTCGGCGGGCGGCGAACCCGCGTTGTCCGGGACCTCCCAGAGCGCCGCGCGCAGCACCTCGTCCGCGTGAGCGGCGACGTCGGCGGGCGCGAACCCGTAGGCGTGGCCGAGCCAGCGCAGCCGCCACAGCGCGCCGTGCAGCAGCGACGCGGCGAGGTCGGCGCGGCCTGCCAGGACCGGCGCGCGCAGCAGCGGGCCGACCTCGCCGAGGGCGCTGTGGTTGACGCCCGCGCAGCCCACCGGCTTGCCGTTCTCGGTGGCCAGCAGCAGTTCCCCGGCGGGCGCGGGCCACGGCGGCTCGCCGTCCGCGCCCCACTCGTCCCACAGCGCGCGCAGCGCGAGCGGCGAGGCGGGCTCCAGGGTCCAGCCGCCGGGTGGCTCCGCCGGGAGGTCGTACAGGCGGAAGAGGGTCAGCGCGGGCACCGTCAGCGCACCTCGTAGCCTTCGAAGATCTGCCGGTCCAGCAACGAGGTCAGCGCGATCGGCTCGCTGGTGGACCGGTCGGCCGCCGCGAAGTCCCAGAAGATCTCCCGCAGCCGCTCGTCGGTGAACTCCTCCTGCTCGCGCGCCAGCTGCTCCTGCCCGCGCGCCCAGATGTCCGCGACGGGCGCGTCCTTGGTGTTGCCCAGCGGGTGCGAGCTGTAGAGCCTGCTCATCGTCACGTCGCCGGTCGCGGAGATCGCGATGCTGCTGTCCTTGACCAGGTAGGGGAACATCACGACGTCCTGGTGCGGCGGGATCTCCTGTCCCGGCACCAGGTAGGGCGCGTTGAGGTTCAGGTCGAACTCGGTGGCGGGCACCCGGTCGCGGAACTCGGCGACCTCGGCGTGCAGCCGCATGGTCTCGTCCTCGGTCAGCAGCAGGCGGTTGCGGCCTCCCCTGCCGTGCGCGCGCACCAGGATCAGGTCCTGGCGGCGGAAACCGGTGCGGCGCAGGTGGGCGGTGAGCTGGAGGACGTTGTGCAGGTTGGTCTTCATGACGGTGGTGAGCACCTTGAAGCTGCGCACCCGGTCCCGCAGGTACGCCGAGTTCTCGATGACGCGGTCGAACGCGTCGACCAGCCGGACCGCCTCGAACGTCTCGCGGGTGCCGTCCATGCTGACCCGGATCGAGGAGATGCCGCTGTCGACGATCCGGTCGAGCTGCTCGCGGGTCTGGTTGGCGGCGTTGGTGATCAGCGTGACGGTGGCGAAGCGCAGGCGCGGCACGACGTCCAGCAGCGACCAGAAGCCCTTGCGGATCGTGGGTTCCCCGCCGGTGAGGGTGATCTCGAAGGCGCCCATGCGGTCGAGCTCCAGCAGCACCTCGCCGAGCTGCTCGACCGAGAGCATCCGGCGGCGGATGTGCGCGGGGATCTCGCCGGTGTTGGTGCGGCAGTGCACGCAGCGCAGGTCGCACGCGTAGGTGACGTCCACGCTGGCCCGGACGGGGGCCGAGTAGCCGGGCATCAGGTCAGCTCCTTGACCGGTCGCCGGTCCCTGGCGGCGGGGACGTCCGCGCTCGCGGTGGGGACGTCGGCGAGCCTGGCCGCCCACCAGTCGTAGGTGCGGCGGACGCCCTCGCGCATCCCGGTCACCGCGAGGGGCAGGCCGAGCAGGCCGTCCTGGACGGTGGTGTCCGCGCGGAACTCGTCGATCTCGTCGCGCCTGCCCGGCTGGAACTCCAGCTCGAGGCCGGGGCGGACCTCCCGCAGCAGCTCGGCGACCTCCAGCACCGACCGGGAGCGGCCGGAACCGAGGTTGACCGTGGGCACGGGCGGCGCGTGGAGCAGCCCGGCGAGCTTGTGGACCGTGTCGCCGACGTAGGAGAAGTCGCGGCGCTGCCTGCCGGTGCCCTCGATCGTCAGGGTGCGGCCGAGGACGGCCCGCAGGCACAGGGCGGGCACGAGCGCGTCGGCGCGCTCGCCGGGGCCGTAGACGTTGAAGAACCGCACGACCGTGACGCGGGAGCCCCGGCGCTGCTGGTGGTTGCGGGCGATCATCTCCAGCGCGACCTTCGAGGAGGCGTACGGGGAGCGCGGGGCGAGCGGCGCGGCCTCGGTGTTGGGCAGCGCCAACGAGTTGCCGTGCACCTCGCAGGTGCTGCCGATCAGCACGCGCGGCACCCCGGCCCGCTCGCACAGCCGGAGCAGGTGCCTGCCCGAGTCGACGTTGTCCAGGTAGTCGAGCGGGCGCTCGAACGACTCGGGCACGCTCTTGTGCGAGGCCAGGTGGTAGACGGCGGTGATCCCGTCCAGGTCGGCGCGGTCCAGGTCCAGCACGGCCTTGACCAGCAGCTCGCCGGTGGGCGGTTGGAGCGGGGCGACGCGCAGGTCGTCCACGGGGACGACGGCGCAGCCGCGCGCGGTCAGCTCGGCGGCGAGGTGCGCGCCGATGAAGCCCGCGCCGCCGGTGATCAGGACCCGTTCGGTTCGTGCAGCGGTTCGTGGAAAGGCCATGGCAGAGCGAACCCCCAACAAGGACGTGCGTGTCCAACCCCGAGGTGCGCGCGGGGCCGCGTGCCGAGCGGAGGGGTGCGGTGGGGAGCGGATCGGTCCGGGAAAGCGGGTGGGACCCCTGTGCCGCGATTGCGCGAGCCGCGCGCCGGAGGTCCACGTTAACCCGGAAAACCCGACAGCGAGAAGAACCTCACAACAACCTCACCCAGAAGGGAACTCCTGGGCCGAGGGAATTTCAGGGGGTGTCGGAAAATGTCCGCGCACTGGTCACCGGCTGTGCCCGTGGTCCACGGAAAGATTAATCCGGACGAAGGGCGGAGTGGTGTGGAACCGGATCACGTCGCCTCTGCGTGACTCACTCGTCCCGGCGCCACACCAGCGCGTGCGCGAAGCCCCGGTCCACGAAGGTCGCGCCGGGGAAGATCGAGCCGTAGCGGCGCTCGAACTCGGGGCGTGACAGGTAGCGGTCGGTCAGCAGGTGCGCCAGCCACGGGCCGCCGGTGCGGAAGCGGAGCAGCCAGGCCGCGTCGCGCCAGCCGTGCGCGCGCACGTCGCCGGGCAGCGACAGCAGCGCGCCGATCCGGTAGACGTGCGCGGGCGGGGTGGGGCGGTCGGCGACGTTGTCCACCAGCACCGCGCTCCCACCCGGTCGGACCAGCGACTTCAGCTTCCGCAGGGCGTCGTCCAGGTCGGGGACGTGGTGCAGGGTGGTGGAGCTGAACACGAGGTCGAACCCCTCGGGGCCGCCGTCCACGTCGGCCAGGTCCGCGACCTCGTAGCGCACCCTCGGGTGCGGCCTGCGGGCCCTGGCCAGCTCGACCAGCGGCGCGCTCAGGTCGACGCCGAGCACCTCGTCGTAGTGCTCGGCGAGTTCGAGGCAGCGGCGGCCGGAGCCACACCCGGCGTCCAGCGCGCGCCCGCCCGGCGCGACGCCCGCTTCCGCGACCCACGCCCAGACCGGGTGATCCTCGAAGCCGCAGAACCGCTCGTATTCCAGGGCGAATGAATCGAAGGATTGTGGGTCGGCGCCATTCCCCGCGCTGTGGACGACCACGCTACCGCCTTTCCGGACCGCGCTTCCAGAGAGCGCGGCCACCCTATTGGCGGTACCGGTCAAGTGCAAAGCCCGCAGCCGCCAACGCTTCGAGGATCAGCCTGTCCGGTGATCATTCCGTCATGCCCCGGTTCGGGTCGGCGGGGTCGGGGCCGGTGCGGGACAGCGCTTCGCGCACCCGTTCCAGCAGGCCGTCCCGCTCGTGCGGGCCGAGCGCGACGGCGGCGGCCCACAGCGCCTCGCACGCCGCGCCCAGCGGGTCCGGGTCGGCGAGCGCGAGCACGGCGGGGAACGCCGCCTCGTGGCGCAGCCGGTTGTCAGGTCCCCCGAAAGGGCACTCGACGGTCGTGGTCGGCACGGCCGGATCGGCGTAGAGTCGGTCCCAGGCCCGCCTCTGATCGCCGTCGAACGGCGCTGGCAGTGCCATGCCCCGCTCCGCAGCCGCCAACGCTTCGGCGATCCAGGGCACGGCCGTCAGCCCGGCCACCGCGCACGCCTGCCTCGCGGCCCAGCGCGCCACCGCCCGCTGCTCCCCCGTCGTCCGCTCGGCGAGCGCGTCCAGGAGTGGTCGGTTCAGCCTTGCCAGCGCCATGGCCGGGCCGCGCAGCTCCCGGAGCCGCTCGCCGGGCAGCTCACCGCCCCACTCGCGCGCTTCCCACCCGCTCGGCCGCTGATCGCGGGCGCGCTGGTGCTTGCGGGCGGAGTAGGCGGCGCGCTGGCGCAGCACGCGGTCGGGTTCGGGTGGCGCGGGCCAGAGGTCGAGCAGGTAGCGGTCCACCGGCTGCTCGTGCGCGAGCACGGTGTCCCGCTCGGCTCCGGCGTCGACGCCGGTCGCGCAGTAGCGCACCCGGTAGTCGGTCTCGGGCAGGTGCAGCTCGGGCGACCGGCCGCCGCCGGGCGTGGCCAGGCGCACCACCGGTCCGGTCGGGCGGAACGAGACCTCCACGGCCTCCTCCCACTCCGCGCCCAGGGGTGGTGGGCCGTCGTGCAGGCGCGCCTCGAAGTCGACCTGCCCGGTGCGCAGGCCGGTCACCAGGACCAGGCGTCCTGCGGCTCCCGCTCCGCACAGGCCGTTGGACTGCCCGTCGAACGACTCGGGCGCGGCCGGGTCGTCGACCGGTGGTCCACCGGTCGACCCGCTCAGGACGTGGACCCGCGAGCGGGCCACCCACACCCGTCCGCTCATCAGCACCAGCGCGCTCATGGCGTGACGCTAACCGCGCGCACCGACAGATCCGGGCGCGTTCCGGCCGGTGGGAGGACGGGTGTGACCCGGCCCTCCCACCGGTGCCCGGTGCTGCCCCGGATCAGGCCTGCTTCGGGTGGATCTGGACCTCCTTGCCGGTGGTCACGTCGATCGCGAAGACCCGCTCGACCCTGGGGTTGGACTGGAGGGTCGGGAACTCGGTCATGCTGACCGGGTCGCCCTCGGCGCGGTTCGGGCCGACCAGGACGAACACGTCGCCGTTGGCGCTGCGCGCCGGGCTGGCCGCGACGTCGCCGGACAGCTTGCCCGAGGTGGACGCGGGCTGCTGGCCGGTCGCGGACGCGCCCGTGTCGGAGAGGTTCGTGAACGCCTTGACCTCGTCCGAGCCCTCGGTGCGGTTGTCCAGGCCGGTCATCAGCTCGGCCATGTCCATCAGCGAGTGCCGCTGGCCATCGGCGTCGATGGTGCTGTCGGCCCAGTAGAAGGAGCCCTCGCCCTTGGTGTCCATGATGTCGCGGATGCGCTCGGTCCAGCGCTCGGCCTCGTCGGCCGGGAGGTCGCGCAGGTCCAGGAACGGCTCGCCGTCCACCGAGGTGATCGGGAAGCCGTCCTTCTCGCCGTCCCGCTCGCCGACCAGGTCGTCGGACTCGTCGCCCTTGTCGCCGATGAGGCCGTCGGGGCGGTCGTCGCCCTTGCCGTCGCGGTCCTCGCCGTCGTGGTCGCCGCGACCCTCGTGGTCGCCCTTGCCGTGTTCGCCTCGGCCTTCGTGGTCGTCCTTGCCGCCGTGCTCACCACGACCGTCGTGCTCGCCTCGGCCACCGTGGTCGCCCTTGCCGGGCTCGCCGCGACCGTCGTGCTCGCCCTTGCCACCGGGCTCGCCGCGACCGTCGTTGCCGCAGTGGCGACCCCGGTCCTCGTCGGAGCCGGAACCAGAGCCGGAGCCCGCGCCGTCGCCGGAACCAGCGCCCGCGCCGGAACCAGCGCCCGTGCCGGAGCCGGAACCCGAGCCGGAACCGGCGGACGAGCCGTCCGTGTCACCTGCGGGGACGCCCGGCGTGCCGAACAGGTCCTTCGGGACCTCGGGGATCGGCGGGATGGTCGGCATGGTCGGGGTGGTCGCGCCGGAACCGGTGGTGGTGCCGTTGCCGGAGCCACCGCTCGAACCCGAGCCGGAGCCGGAACCGAGACCGCCGCCAAGGCCGCCTGCGCCGGAACCGCTGCCGGAACCAGAGCCGGAGCCGGAACCGCTGCCGCCGGTGGAGTCGCCGCCCTTGATCGGGTCGACGCTGGTGTCGCCTGCGGAGATGCCGCCGGTGGACGGGATGCCGGGCGTGCCGAACAGGTCCTTGGGGACCTCGGGGATCGGCGGGATGGTGGGCATGGTCGGGGTCGACGGGGTGGAACCGCCGCTGCCACCGGGCGAGCCGATGTTCGCGGTGTCCTCGATCTGGTAGTCACCGGGCTTCGGCATCGACGGCGACGAACCACCCGTCGAACCGGAACCACCCGACGAGCCGGAACCGCCGGTCGAACCGGAACCGCCGGTGGAGCCGCTGCCACCCGTGGAACCGCTGCCGCCCGCGGTGCTGTCGGAGCCGCCCGCGCCCGCGCTGCCGCCGGGGGAGAACAGGTCCTTCGGGACCTCCGGGATCGGCGGGATGTTCGGCATGGTGGGCGTCGACGGGGTCGAGCCGCCGCTGCCACCGGGCGAGCCGATGTTCGCGGTGTCCTCGATCTGGTAGTCACCGGGCTTCGGCATCGACGGAGACGAACCACCCGTCGAACCGGAACCACCCGACGAGCCGGAGCCACCCGTGGAGCCGGAGCCGGACGTGCCGCCGGTCGAACCGGAACCGCCTGCGCCCGAGCCTTCGCCGCCTGCGCCCGCACCGCCGCCAGGGGAGAACAGGTCCTTCGGGACCTCCGGGATCGGCGGGATGTTCGGCATCGGCTGCTGCTGCTGGCCGGAGCCGGACTCGGAGCCGCTGCCGGAACCACTGCCGGAGGGGCCACCGGAGCCACCGGGCGAGCCGATGTCCGCCGTGTCCTCGATCTGGTAGTCACCGGGCTTCGGGATCGACGGCGACGAACCACCGCTGCCCGAACCGGAACCGCCGGTCGAACCGCTGCCGCCCGTCGAACCGGCGCCAGCACCCGCGCCACCGGCGCCCTCGCCGCCCGCGCCTGCGCCCGCGCCGCCCTGGGAGAACAGGTCCTTCGGGACCTCGGGGATCGGCGGCACCTCGGGCATCGGCTGCTGCTGCTGGCCGGTGGTCTCGCTGCCCGAACCGGAACCAGAGCCAGAACCAGAGCCGGAACCCGCGCCCGCCCCGGAACCAGAGCCCGAGCCGGCGCCGGTACCGGCGCCTGCACCAGTCCCAGCACCCGCGCCAGCGCCAGCACCGGCGGTCGCCCCGGCGTCGCCGCCGCCCGGCGTGCCGATGTCGGCGGTGTCCTCGATCTGGTAGTCACCGGGCTTCGGCGCGCCGTTGGCGGTCTGGGCGCCACCGGTTCCACCGGTCCCCGCGCCACCCGCTCCACCGGCGCCCGACCCCTCGGCGCCACCCGCGCCGCCGGGGACCTCGGGCTGGTTCACCGCAGGACCGCCCGCGCCGCCCGTGCCCGCGCCACCCGTGGCGCCGGGGTCGCCGTTGACCGAACCGGGGTCGCTGACCTGCGCGCCCGCGCCCTGGCCGGTCGCGCCGCCCGTCCCACCGGCGCCGTCCGCACCGGCGGGAGCCTGGGCGTCGGTCTCGGTGCTGATGCCCGCGAACTCCTGGTTGTTGGTCTCGTCGGTCTGGGCGTGGTCCTTGGCCGTGGCCTGGATGCCGCCCGCGACCTTGTCCATCGTCATGGAGATCTTGTCGAGGTGCATCCCGCCCTTGGTGGAGGAGACGTTGAACCGCTCCACCGCCTCGGCGCCGACCTGCCCGAAGGCGTTGCCCGACAAGGAGGCGCCGGTGATGCTCGCGGCGATCTCCTTGTAGCTGCTGCCGAGGTCCTCGGCCTGCTTGCGCAGGGTCTCCATGTCGGACTGGTTCATGGAGAACCCGGAGCCCGCGTCACCGGTGCCCGCCACCGGGGCCGGGCGTCGGGACATCACGTGCATCTTCTGCATCTGCTGTTCGGTCGTGGACATCGCTGTGCTGCCTCCGCGGGGCGCAGGGAGAGGGTGGGGACGGGGTGAGGTGGTCGGCGCCTGGCCGGGTCAGCTCCTAGCCGTTCTCCACCTGCCGCTGCTCACGGCTCCACGACTGGACGGGGCGCAGCGGCTCGACCGGCTGGGCCGGGACCGACATGTGCGCGGGCTGCAGGGGCTGAACGGGCTGCTGGTAGGCCGGAGTGCCCTGCTGCATCGGCTGGAGCTGCTGCACGGGCTGCTGGTACGCCGGGGTCCCCTGCTGCATGGGCTGGAGCGGGTGGTGCGCCGGAGTGCCCTGGTGCATCGGCTGCAACGGCTGCTGGTAGGCCGGGGTTCCCTGCTGCATGGGCTGGAGCGGGTGGTGCGCCGGGGTGCCCTGCTGCATCGGCTGGAGCTGCTGGTAGGCCGGGGTCCCCTGCTGCATCGGCTGGAGCGGGTGGAGCGCGGGGGTGCCCTGCTGCCGCTCGACCGCGTGCATCTGCACGTGCTCGGCGCGCTGCATGGGCTCCAGCTGGTGCATCCGCTCGGCGGCCATCCTGGGCTCCAGCGCGTGCATCCGCTCGGCCGCCATCTTCGGCTCCAGCTGGTGCGCCCGCTCGACAGCCATCTTGGGCTCCAGCGCGTGCATCCGCTCAGCCGCCATCTTCGGCTCCAGCGCGTGCATCCGCTCACCGGCCTGCATGGGCTCCAGGAGCGTGCCCTGCCGCAGCTCGCCCCGCTCCATCGGGCGGAGCAGGCCCTGCTTGGGCTGCAGGGCGGCCTCGTCCTCGGCGAACCGCGCGCGGGGCGCGTTCATCGCGGACGGGGTGGTGGTGCCCTCCGCCGTCATGCCGCGCGGGGCGTTCGGCAGGGTGGGGGTGGTCGTCTCGCCCTCGACCATGCGGCCTCGCGGGGCGTTCGGCAGGGTCGGGCTGGTGGTCTCGCCCTCGACCGTCATGCCGCGCGGGGCGTTCGCCATGGACGCGGTGGTCGTGCCCTCCTGCTCGTTCGGCAGGCGCGCCGCGTTCTTGGGGGTGGCGGTGGCGGTGCCGTTGTCGGAGACGTCGTCGTACCGCTCCCACTCCTTGCTGACCTGGTCGGACAGCTCGTCGAGCTTGCCCATCCGCTCGGCCTGGCGGCCCATGGCCTCCTTGAGCTGGTCCATGCGGCCGGAGATGTCCTGGCCGACCTGGGTGGCCGCGCTGACCACCGAGGCCAGGAAGATCGGGATGGAGGCGCCGAAGGTCAGCGGGGCCATCACGTAGGCGGCGACCGCAGCGGGCGCGAGCGAGTCGGAGAACCGGCTGACCTGGTCGATGACGCCCGCGCGCATCCCCTCGACCATCTTGCCGGTGGCCTCGACGACCACGCCCTTCTGCGCGACCGCGTTCGCCATCGAGTCCAGCTCGCCGCCGAACTTGTCCATGCTGCCCTGGAAGGCCTCCATGGACTCGCCGGTCCAGCCCTGCGGGTTGCCCAGCTGCTCGCGCTGGGTGTTGGACAGCTCGCGCATCCGCTCGGACGCGGTGCGGTAGGCGTCGGCGGTGGCCTGGACGCTGCCCTTGTCGGTCTCCAGCTGGTCGATCGGCTCGCGCAGGAACGCCACGTAGTCCATCGTCCACCCGGCGACCTGGGCCAGGCTCGCGAACGGGTCGGCGGGGGCGGCGACGTTGCCCGCGGGGGTGAAGGCGTCCGGCTCGGCGGCGGCGTCCTTCCCGATGGACTCGATCTGCGGGTTGACATCAGCCCCGTTAGCCGCGCCGCTGACCTTCTTCGCCAGCACCGTGGCGGTGGCGGCGGTGGCGGTGAGTTGTGCGGTGGCTTCTGCCATGAGCAGGACCTTCCTCGGGGCATCTCGTCCGGCGCCGGGGTGGGGCAGGGGACCGGCACTTCGGTATGGGTGTTCACCGCACAGTAGAGGGACGCCGCCAACGCGCCGCCAACGCGGCTCCAACGATCACGAGCGGCGGTCGGTTCGCGGGCGGGTTCGGGGAACGGCCGGTGACGGGCGGGTTTCGGGCGGGCGGACGGCGGCGTTCGGGCTTCCGGCGGTCGGTTCGCGAGCCCTTGCGATCGCCCGGTGCCCCCCTCCCCCGCCGCTGGACGGCTGCGCGCGCTCCGCGACCGGGCGCCCGGCGCGCCTGCGGTGGACGCGGCGCTCGCGGTCGCGCTGGCCGTGCTGGCGTTCGTGCCGACGCTGTCCGCGATCGGCCCGGAGATCGGTGACCTGCCCGTCGTGGCCCGGGACCCGCTCGGGGTGGCGCTGGCGCTGGGGCAGTGCCTGCCGCTGGTGGTGCGCCGGACGTGGCCCGCGCTGTGCCTCGCGGTGGTCGGTGTCGCTTTCGGACTGCACCAGGTGCTGGGGTACCCGACGACGTTCGGCGGGGTCGGCCTGTACCTGGCGCTGGTCGCGGCGGGCGCGCACCTGGAGCGGCGGCGGGGGCTGGTGGCGGGGGTCGCGGTGGCCGGGTACGCGGTGCTGGCCGTGGTGCTGGCCGCGTCCGGGTCGCCGCAGCGGGCGCACGACTTCGTGGCCTACCTGGCGGTGCTGGCGGTGTGCTGGTCGGGTGGGGCGTGGTTGCGGGGTCGGCGGGCCGAGGAGGCGGAGCGGCGCGAGTCGACCGCGCGGGCGGCGGCGGCCGAGGAGCGGGCGCGGATCGCGCGGGAGCTGCACGACGTGGTGACGCACCACGTGACGGCGGTGGTCGTGCAGGCGGACGCGGCCGGGGTGGTGCTGCCCGCGGCGCCGGAGCGGGTCGCGGAGGCGCTGGAGGTGATCGCGGGGACCGGGCGGCGGGCGTTGGCCGATCTGCGGCACCTGCTGGGGGTGCTGGAGGCGACCGGAGGTGGGGTGGACCGGGTGCGGGACCTGGTCGAACGGGCTCGGCGGGCCGGGCAGCGGGTGGAGCTGACCGAGGGTGGGGGCGGGGTGGACGGGGTGTCCGCCGACGTGGAGCTGGTCGCGTACCGGGTGGTGCAGGAGTCGTTGACCAACGCGGTCAAGCACGCTCCGGGGCAGCTCACCCGCGTTGCGCTGCGCCGGGTGGGCGGGGTGGTGGAGGTGGTCGTGACCACCTCGGGCGCGGTGGTCACGGTGGCGTCGCCGGACGGGCGGGGCCTGGCCGGGTTGCGGCGGCGGGCCGAGGAGCTGGGCGGCGAGGTGGTCGCGGGCGCGGGGGACGAGGGGTTCACCGTGCGCGCGGTGCTGCCGGTGGGGACGGGTTCGAGGAGGACGGCGTGAGCGCTCCGATCAGGGTGCTGGTGTGCGAGGACCAGGCGCTGGTGCGCGCGGGGTACGTGACGATCTTCGGCGCGCAACCGGACCTGGAGGTCGTCGGCGAGGCCGAGGACGGCGAGGAGGCGGTGGCGCAGGCGGCGAGGTTGCGGCCGGACGTGGTGGTCATGGACGTGCGGATGCCCAGGTTGGACGGCATCGCCGCGACCAGGGCGCTGGCCGGACCGGGGGCCGAGGCGCCCGCGAAGGTGCTGGTGGTGACCACGTTCAACGTCGACCACTACGTGTACGAGGCGCTGCGGGCGGGCGCGAGCGGCTTCCTGCTGAAGGACTCGCCGCCCGCGCGGCTGCTGGAGGGGGTGCGGACGGTGGCGCGCGGCGAGGCGCTGCTGGACCCCTCGGTGACCAGGGAGCTGATCCGGCGGTACGCGACCAGGGTCAGGCCACGCGAGGAACCGGCGCACGAGGCGCTGGCCGCGCTGTCGCCGAGGGAGCTGGAGGTGCTGCGCCTGGTCGCGGACGGGCGGTCGAACTCGGAGATCGCGGCGGAGCTGGTGCTGAGCCCGGAGACGGTGAAGACGTACGTGTCCCGGCTGCTGGGCAAGCTGGACTTGCGCGACCGGGTGCAGGCCGTGGTGCTGGCGCACCGGACGGGGCTCGTCGGCGGCGCGTGACGGGGGCGCGTGACGGGGGCGGGCGGTCGTGCCCGCCCCGTCCGGCTACGCGCCGGGGCCACCGCCGAACAGGTCACGGCCCGAGAAACCGGGATCGGGGTCGTCGGGGCGCTCCTCGCTGGAACCGCGCGGATCACCACCGGGCACCGGATCAGCGGGAGTCGGGCCGGTGGGAGTCGGGCTGGCGGGAATCGGACTGGCTGGGATGTGGCGGACGGTGGCCGGGCCGGCTGGGATGTCGTGGTCGGGGGTTGGGCCAGCGGGAGTTGGGCCTGCGGGGGCTGGACCTGCGGGAGTTGGGCTGGCAGGGTTCGGCCTGACCGGGATCGAACCAGCGGGAATCGAACCGGCGGGGAGCGAGCCGGGAGGAACCGGACCGGCTGGCGCGGGACCGGCAGGCGTCGAGCCACTGGCGACTGGGCCGGCAGGCGTCGGACCGCCGAACATCGCGCCGCCAGGCGGCGGACCAGCGGGCACCGGGCCGCCAGGCACGCCGGAGACTCGCGAGCCGGGGTTGAGCGCTCCGGGGAAGGACGCTCCGGGCACTCGCGCACCGGGGCTCAGCGTTCCGGGACCGGGCGCGCCTGACACCCTTGCACCAGGGTTGAGCGTTCCAGGACCCGGCACGCCGGACACCCTTGCACCAGGGTTGAGCGTTCCCCGGTTCGGTCCGCCGGGGCCGGGGTTCGGCACGGCGGGCGAGAACGTGCCGCTGTTCGGCACACCACCACCGGGCGCCCCGGCTCCGGTCATCCAGGTGCCGGACAACCCGCTGCCCGCCGCACCGGCGCCGGGCATCCCGGTTCCGGGCAGTCCGCCACCGGGGCCGCCGCCTGGACCGCCGAAGCCCGTGCCGGGCGCGGGGTTGCCTGCCCCGCCATGAGCAGGCGCGGCGCTGGCCGCCGCAGCAGCCGCAGCCGCTGCCGCCTCCAGGGCGGCCCAGCGCGGGCCGAGCAGGCGCTCGACCGGCGTCGTCCCCGGCTCGCCGTCGCCCACCGCCAGGACGCGGCGCGCCCGGCGCAGCGCGCCGACCGCCCGCGCGGGTGGCACGGCGCGGTCCAGCAGGAGCCAGCCGAGGGAGTCCGGCCCGGCGCCCGCCAGCAGGCGCGCGCCCGACTCCGCCGTGACGCTGATCAGCGGCGTGACCAGGAACAGCGTGCGCCACGCCTCCCCGACCGCGCCATCCGGCATCTCCGGGGACGACTCGCCCGCGATCAGGTCGGCCACCGCCTGGAGGTTGCGCCGCACCGCCCGCGCCTCATGGCCGAGGAACTCGCGGTGCAGCTCCAGGGCGGCCAGGAGCAGCGCGTCGCGCGCGGCCGTCCACTCCGGGTCCGTCCACGGCTCGGCGCGCTCCCGCCCGGCGAACAGCTCGGCCGCGACCGGCAGCAGCTCCTCCACGCGCGCCAGTTCCGCCGTGCGCTCGCTGATCACCCACTCGTGGTCGGCCTGGGCGAGCACGGCCGCGCGCACCGCCTGCTCCGCCGCGTCGAGCCCCGGCGTGCGGGGCGGTGGCGGCGGGGCCTGGGGCGGCGGGGTGGCGTGCAGGCGCTTCAGCTCGGCCTCGGCCAGCTTCACCCGGTCGGACAGCCACGTGTCGCGCCACGACCACAGGTGCTGGTCGCTGTCCTGCTTGGCGACGCGCTTCCACAGGGCGGGCCGGAGCTTGCGGTGCTCCCGGTGCTCGCCCTTGCGGCGCTCCAGCTCCTCGTTCCAGCCCCAGACCTGGTGCTCGATCGCGGTGAACTGCCGGGCGGCCTCCTGCTCCAGCTCCGCGTGCGCGTCGACGGCGGCCCGCTCGACCGCGGCCAGCCGGTCGCGGTGGGCGCGCACCTCGGCCAGGCGCGCGATGGCGGCCGTGAGCCCCGCGCGGGCGCGGTCCAGCTCCTCGCGCAGCACGGGTTCGCGGTCGACGGCACGGCTGGCGGCGGCGCGCCTGGCGTGCAGGTCGTCCACGAGCAGGCGGGCAGCGCGGAACGCGGCAACGGCATCCGACCACGGGCGTCGAGGACCATTGTCCTCCCAGGTCTTCAGCAAGTCCAGGAGGCCGGCGCCGCCGGTCCAGAGCTCTTCGTCGAACCGCTCGCGGTCGGCGCGGTCGACGAGGGTGAGCGCGAGCGGCCAGTCGTGCCCGGTGGCCCCGTCCGCAGCGGCGGGCGCCGGTCGCACGGCCGCCCCCGCGGCACGCGCGGTGGTCTCGTCGGCGCTGACCGCGAGCACCCCTCCCCCGGCCAGCTCCGGTCGCCAGGCGCTGACCTCGCGGGCCCGGTCGGCGGTGAGCCAGCGGAACCGCAGCCCGCTGAACGCCTCGCGCGGGTGCCCCAGCTCGGCGAGGTCGCGGGCCCGGCGCACGAGCACGCCGACCACCAGCTCGTGGACCGCGTCGGCGTCGGCCGGACCGGGCTCGGGCGGCTCGCCAGCCAGGTGGTCGCGCAGCGCGGGCGCGGTGGGCTCGGCGGCGTCCAGCTCGGCGAGGAACGGGCTGGTCGGCTCGGGCAGCCAGGCCGCGCCGGTCCCGCGCGGCACGGCGGTGCTGGTGACGCCGATCTCGGCGTCGGCCGGGGAGAACCCGGTGGCGCGCACGGCGGCGTCCTCGCAGGCGGCCAGCTCGGTGTGCCCGAGCCTGCCGAGGGCGGTGGCGCGGAACTCGGCGGCGAACCGCTCCTGCGCCTGGGCGAACCCGGTGAGCCGCCCGAGCACGGCCGCGCCGTTCAGCCCGACCTCGCCGGTGGCCCAGGCGGCGGCCGACAGGGCGGCGGACCCGAGCAGCGCGCGCCCGCTGTCGTCGACGGCGAACCGGGCGAGCGCCCCGTCCCCGTCCGCGTCGGGCGTGGGCGCGCCGAACGCCCCGGCGAGCACGGCGAGCGCCTTGCCGCGCGGGTGGATGCCGACGTGCACGACGTGCCGCCACTCGGTCCCACTGGGCAGCTCCCGCCGGGCGAGGGGGTGCTCGGTGTCCCACGGCAGCGGCTCACCGGCCCTGACCCGCTCGACCTCGCCCAGTTCCGGCTGGTCGAACAGCTCGACCGCACGCCAGAACCCCAAAGCCCGCACCGAGACCGCCTCTCCCACAACCTGCTCCCCGCTCACCGTCGCACCGCGCTCGATCATCACACAGGTGCCGGGGAAAGGGGTGTCGGCGCGCTCCCCGGCCTCGGGGGCCCGGCCGGTGCCCGCGATCAGGACGCGGTGGGGGCGCGGCTACTGTCTGCGCCTGCGGTGCGACGCACCACAACGCTGCGGAGGCGATGCCCGGATGATCCCGCTGCTGTTCCTGAACGCCGTCACGGCGGTGGTCGGCGTCGTGTTCGCGGCGGTGGCGGCGGTGCACCCGGCGTCGCTGAGCTACAGCCAGTCGCCGGATCGCGGGGAGCGCTTCTACGCGTTGCTGCACGCCGCGAAGGCGATCCCGCTGGGCTTGCTGGCGGCGAGCCTGCCGCTGGCGCTGCCGGGGCAGGCGACGATGTTCTGCCTGCTGGCGGCGGCGCTGTCGCAGGCGGTGGACGCGGCGATCGGCTGGTCTCGGGGGTCGTGGGGGATGACGGCGGTGGGGGCGGCGTCCGCGGTGGTGCACGGCGTGACCGCGGCGGCGGTGGCCTGACCTGGTGAGGGGCGCCGTCCCGCGCCGGGAGCCGCCTGGTCACGGCGCCCGCCTGGCTACGGCGCCCGCCACAGCGTGACCCGCAGGCCGACCGTGGGGCTGAACGGCCGGTCCGGCCCGAACCCGGTGACCTCCAGCAGCGCCACCGCGCCCTCGCCGGTCAGCGCGCACAGCCGCGTGCCGACCTCGACCGGGGTGCCCGGCCCGGTCGGCTGGTGCCGGGCCATCGGGGCGGCGGCCGCGGCGGCGCGGCACTGCTCGGGGGTGGTGGCCTCGCCCGCGAAGCCGACGGCGGCCCGCTCGTCGGTGATCGAGGTGCTGAACCTGCCCCTGGAGTCGTAGCTGAACTCGGCGGCGTCCTCCACATCAGGGGGCGCGGGGGACCCCGCCGAGCGCACCGAGCGCTCGTCGAGGTCCACGAACGCCTGGACGCCCAGCGCGCCCTCGGGCAGCGTGAGGACGGCGTCCCGGTACACCTCCGCAGGTCCTGGGGGAGCGGTGGTCGTGGCGGATGCGCCGGACGTGCCGGTCGGGCTCGGCGCGCTCGTCCCGGCGGGCGCGCCGCTGCTCGGTCCCTCCTCGGCGGGCGAGCGCGGCAGCAGCCACGCGGCCAGCGCCACCACGAGCCCGACGACGGCGAGCGCGGCACTGGCCACCCCCGCCACCGCGCCGCTCTTCTGCCAGTCCACGGCACCCTCCCCCAGGGCCTTCGTCCTCGGGCCCTCCGCCTGCCATTGTGCCGGGCGAAGGCCCCGCAGCACCCCGGTTTTCCCGTTCCCGGCGGCGGGGTCGAGGCGCGGGACGGGGTGGTGCGGCGCGGGGCGCCCCGCGCCGCGGCGGGCGCGCGTGGTGCGAGTCGCTCGGGTGGTGCGGGTGGTGCGCGCACGAGCGGCGCGCCGTGGTCCCGCCGAGCGGAACCCCTTGCCTGGCTCGGGAGTCCGCCACGAGCGGCTGCGCGGCGAGGGACTCCGCGTGGAGCGCCACGGGAGGCGGTGCACGATCCGGTGGTCCAGCCAGCCGGACGGCGGCGTCGCCCCACCGGCCGCCGACGACGTCGCGCGAGGTGGGACCTGCTCCGCCGGTGGTCGACGCGCGGGTCCCCCGGAGGATCGGCAGGTCCCGCGCTCGGGGGCGGACGAGCAGCCGAGGCGGACGCCCGGCGGCCCCGGTGCGGCGCGGTGGGCACGGCCTGCGACGCCGCCTCCCGCCAGGGGGAGGGCTCCCGCCGCCGCGACGCGGCGATCCCGGACAGCCTCGGCACGAGGGCTTCGGCGAGCAGCGGCGGGCACAGCAGGCAGAGCGAGCAGAGCGGGCACAGCAGGCAGCGGCGGGCAAGGTGGGAAAACGAGGAGCGGCAGGGGGATCCGCAGGCGCCCGGCGTCGTGGGCGGAGAGGGCGTTGAACGCCGTACGCGGCGCGTGGTGGCCGTGCCGCCGCTCCGGCGGCCCGGCGGCCCTCGCCTCCGGAGGGGCAGCCGCTCGGCGGGAGGTCTGGGCGAAGGGCGCGGCGGCAGGTGGACGTCAGGGGCAGGTGGACGCCAGGGGCGCGGGGTCACGCGCCGCTTCGGGGGAGGGCGGCGCGATCAGCGCACCGGGCGGGAGCGGCGGGGAGTCCGCTGGGACCGGGGCGCCGGGCCGCGCACGGGCGCCGCGCCGCGAGACCGCGAAACGGCGGGGCCGGGCGGCCGTCCGCTCGTGCGTACGGGTGAGCCGGGCCGCGCAACCGGACGCGGGACCTGCGGGTGGGATAGCGTGCCGAAGTCCCCCGCCGGAGCGCCCAGAACCCGCTCTCACGTCGGAGCAAACCCTTGTGAGCAGGCGAGTTCCTCCGGTGTTCGCGCCCCTGCGCGACCGGTTGGGCGACGCCTGCCGGAGCAGGAGTCGGCACCATGGCGACACCGGGCGAGAACGGGTACTGCTGCCTCCACCGAGGCGCCCACCACGATTTCCGCAGCGGCCCCGGCCACGATCTGCCCCACCACGCGCGTCCGCGGGCCGAAGCGGGTCCCCGCGCCGCCTCGGGCACGGTGACGGCGGCCCTGCGGCACCACGGGCGGACCCCCGTGCTGCACGTGGCGGGCGAGATCGACCAGCTGAGCGCGCCCGTGCTGCGCGGCGCGCTCGACCTGGCGCTGAAGCACCGGCCGCCGGTGCTGGTGGTGGACCTCGGCGAGGTCCGGCTGCTGGCCGTCGCGGGCCTGGCCGCGCTGACCGCCGCCTACCTGCGGGCGGGCGGGCGGACGCGCCTGCTGGTCGTGGCGGGCCACCGCGCCGTGCTGCGACCGCTGCGGATCGCCGCGCTCGACCGGCTGGTCGAGGTGCGCCACTGCCTGGGCGAGGCCCTGGGGACGCTGTGACCTGGCCACCGGCCGCGCCCCCCACCGCGCGCGGCCCGCTCGGGCGAAGGCCTAGGCTGACCTGGTTGCCCACGAGGGCTGGCTCGGAGGACTGATGGCGGAGAACCGGCGACGGCGGCTGCAGGCACTGCTGGCCGCCGACCTCGCCGAGCGCCCCGAATCGGTCGTCAAGCTGGCCTGCGAGCGCTGCGTGCTGGAGCTGGGCGTGTCCGGGGCGGGAGCCACGGTCCTGAGCGCCGCGCCCGGTCACGGGCTGCCCAGCCGGGGCCTGGTGTGCGCGACGAACGAGGTGAGCTCGGGTCTGGAGGACCTGCAGCTCGTCGTCGGCGAGGGCCCGTGCCTGGACGCCTTCGCCTCCGGCGGGCCGGTCCTGATCTCGGACCTGTCCGCCGAGATGGAGCGCTGGCCCGCGTTCACCCCCGCGGCGCGCGGGCTGGGCGCCGCCGCGGTGTTCTCGTTCCCGCTCCAGATCGGCGTGGCCAGGGTGGGGTCGCTGGACCTCTACCGCGACACGCCCGGCCCGCTCACCAGGACGGAGCTGACGGACGCGCTGATCCTGAGCGACCTGGCGACGCTGGGCGTCGTGGCGGAGCTGGACGGGCACAGCACGGCCGACCTGAGCTGGTTGGCGGATCCCCACATCCAGGTGCACCAGGCGACCGGCATGGTGCAGGCGCAGCTGGACTCCACGACCGATGTCGCGCTGCTGCGCCTGCGCGGGTACGCCTTCACCCACGACGTGCCACTGGCCGAGGTGGCCCGGCGGGTAGTGGCGCGCGAGCTGCGCTTCACCGCCGACGAGGGCGGGCACTGATGCGACATGAGGGAAAGGCCGAGCCGATGAGCAGTGCCCGTGACCAACAGCTGGCTGACACCTTCGTGTCACTGGCCGACACGCTGGTCGCCGACTTCGACGTGCTCGACTTCCTCGGCATGTTGACCGAACGGGCGGTGGACCTGCTCGGCGTGGACGCGGCCGGGGTCATCCTGTCCGACCAGCGCGGCGGGTGGCGGCCCGCCGCCGGGTCGTCCGAGCACGCCGCGCTCGTGGAGGTGTTCGCCGCGCAGACCCTGCAGGGACCGTGCCTGGACTGCGTGCGCAGCGGGACCCCGGTGTCCAGCGCCGACCTGGCGGGCGAGCACGAGCGGTGGCCGGAGTTCGGGCCCGCCGCGGTGAGCGCGGGGTTCCGGGCGGCGTGCGCGCTGCCGATGCGGCTGCGCGACGAGGTGATCGGCGCGCTGACCCTGCTCAACACCGCCCCGGTGGCGATCGGCGGGGCGACCATCGCGCTGGGGCAGGCGCTCGCCGACGTGGCCACCATCGGTATCCTCCAACAGCGCACGGCCCGGCAGTACGACCTGGTGTCGGAACAACTGCAGGCCACGCTGCACCACCGCACCGTCGTCGAGCAGGCCAAGGGCGTCCTGGCCGAAGTCGGTGGTCTGGACATGCACGAGGCGTTCCTGGCACTGCGGCGCTACGCCCGCGCGCACCACCTGAGGCTGTCGGAGGTGGCGCGAGGCGTTGCGGCGGGCGAGTTGGCAGCGAACGGCCTGCTGTCCGAGCGAAGTGACTCGCCCCGGCCGTGACCCCGCGGGGGCACCCATCCCGGCAACCGGAGGGCCCCGACATGGTGATCACCCCGCAGGAAAGCGCCCCGCAGGAGCGCGCCGAAGCAGCGAGCGACCGGGAAGTGCGGGTGGCGCGCGCGTTCGTGCGCCTGGCCGACACGCTCGTCGCGGACTTCGACGTCGCCGAGTTCCTCCACATGCTCACCGAGCAGTGCGTCGAACTGCTCGACTCGACGGCCGCAGGCGTGGTGCTGGTCGACCGGTGGTCGGTGCCGCACGTGACCGCGAGCTCGTCGCAGGAGGCAGAGCTGCTGGAGCTGTTCGCCGTGCAGGCCGACGACGGCCCCTGCATCGACTGCGTCCGCTCCCAGACCCCCGTCTCCTGCCCCGACCTGCGCGAGGCCACCACCCGCTGGCCCCGCTTCACCGCGGCAGCCCACGAATGCGGCTTCCGCTCCGCCCACGCCCTGCCCCTGCGCCTGCGCGAACACGCCGTAGGCGCAATCACCCTGCTCAACACCCAACCCGGCGACCTGAGCCAGGACGTGCTCCAACTCGGCCAGGCCCTCGCCGACGTCGCCACCATCGGCATCCTGCAACAACGCGCCATCGAGCACGCCGACCAGCTCAGCGGACAACTCCAGACGGCGCTCGGCAGCAGGATCGTGATCGAGCAGGCCAAGGGAATACTGGCGGTCTGGGGCGAGATCCCGCTCGACGTGGCGTTCAGCAGGCTGCGCGGCTACGCGCGCGCGCACCACCACCGCCTCACCGACCTGGCCCACGCCGTCACCACCGGCGTGGCCGACAGGGCTGCGATCCTCGCCCACCGGGCGCGCTGACCGCACCGGGCCGCGTGCCCGCGGGTGATCGCGCCGCCCTCGTCCAGGCGTGGGCGGCGCGCGCCCGAGCGGCCGGGGCGGGTTCCCGGCGCGGAGGGCGGACGAGCCCGCGCGGTGCGGCGGGGACACCGGCGGTGGGCGCCTGAGCGCGGGGTTGGGCCGAACAGGCGCCGTTCCTGTACAGCCCACCGGGCGGCTGCTAGAACAGGACCGGGGTTCCCCGTCGTGATCCGGAGCGGATCGGCCGGGCGCCCCCGGCGACACCGCTGTCCCCGACCCCGACAGCCGAATCCCAGCAGGCATCGGCGTGGATCGGGGTTTTTTCTTGCTCCTGCATCGCCCAGCGGCGGCACGCTCCCTACCGGCCCCGGTGTTCCGCAGATCCGGCGGAGCGCCTTCGGACGCGGTCCACCCCGCGCGGCTCGTGCGCGGGGTGGCCGCTGCCGGGCTGGCGGGCGGGCGCCGCACCGCGCCGACCGCCTCCGGGGCGCGTCGCCACCCGGCACCGCAGGCGCAGCCCGGTCCCCCGCGCCCGAACGCCCGGCGCGCGGGCCACTCGGCGTGCCCGCCTCCGGTGCTCTCGGCACAACCCCAGGAGCACACATGAAGATCGCCATGGTGGCGCTGCACACAGGGCCGCCCGCGGAGCTCGACGAGGCGGCGAGCAGGCGGGTGGCGCACGTGGCCGAACTGTCCTCCTCGCTGACCGCGCTGGGACACGAGATCACCGTCTACACCGGCGGCAGATCGATCGGCGCGGCCGTGTCCACGCGCACGCCGGAGGGGTACCAGGTGGTCCACCTGCCCTCGGGCGCGCGCGGCGGGAAGGCCGGACGCCTGAAGGGCGCGGGCGACTTCCTGCACGGCCGGTGGCGGGCCGCGCCACCCGATCTCGTCCACGCCCACCAGTGGCCGTCGGGGCTGGTCGCGCTGCACGCGGCCGTCCCGCTCGACCTGCCCGTCGTGCAGAACTTCCACTCGCAGTCGAGCGACCACCTCTCCGACCACGTGGCCGCCCAGCGGGTGATCGGCCACGAGGCGACCCGGATCGTGGCCACCAGCGCCTCCGAGGTCGCGCGCCTGATCAAGGCGGGCGTGCGGCGGACGAAGATCACCGTCGTGCCGTACGGGGTGGACCTGTCCCGGTTCGGCCCCAGGGGGCCCAGGGAGGGGCGGGACCTGCCGCACCGGATCCTCGCGGTCGGCGTGGGGCGTCCCGCCGACGGGGTGGGCGATCTGGTCGTCGCGCTGCGGGGCGTCCCGAACACCGAGCTGGTCGTGGTGGGGGACCCCGCCGTCTCCGCCGCGTCGTCGTCGTGGGCGCAGCGGCTGGTGAACCACGCGCGGGTGCACGGCGTCGTGAACCGGGTGCGGCTGGTGGGGTGCGTGCCGCGCGCGGCGATGGCCAGCCTGCTGCGCTCGGCCGACGTCGTGGTGTGCGCCGCCCGCAGCGAGCCGTCCGGGATCGTGGCGCTGGAGGCGATGGCGTGCGGGGTGGCCGTGGTCGCCACGTCGGTCGGGGTGCTGCCGGAGGTCGTGCTTGACCGGGTGACCGGGGTGCTGGTGCCGCCGCGCTCCCCCGCCGCGCTGGCGAGGGCGCTGCGGGAACTGCTGGGCAACAAGGTCAGGCTCAACTCGTACGGGGTCGCGGGCTACGACCGGGTTCTGGCCCGCTACAGCACGGAGCTGCTCGCGGACGAGGTGACCAGGCTCTACCAGCGGGCGGTCGCGGCGAGCTCCGGGCGGGACGTGGGGGCGCGCGCCTGAGCGGTCCTCAGCGGACTCGGGCCCGCCGGGCAGGGCGGTCCCGCGGCGGGTCCGGGCAGGCCGGGGCAGGGCCGGTCGGTCCGGACCCGTGGGGGGTGGCGGGGCGGAGCCGGGGAGGGGTCGGCTCGGCCCCGCCGCTGCGGGGGTGGCGGGCGGGCTCGGCGGAGCGGCGCGCGCAGTGAGGAGCCGGTGGTGACCACCGTCGAACCCAGGCCCTACCCGTTCAGCCAACCCGAGCGGCTGGACTCGGAACCACTGTTCTCGGCGTTGCGCGCCGAGCCGAGGCTGCGCCCGGTGCCGTCGCCGCCGGGCAACATCCTCGGCATGGCCCCACCGGACCACACCAG
Source organism: Actinosynnema pretiosum (assembly GCF_024171695.1). Classification (GTDB taxonomy): domain Bacteria; phylum Actinomycetota; class Actinomycetes; order Mycobacteriales; family Pseudonocardiaceae; genus Actinosynnema; species Actinosynnema pretiosum. The sequence continues at coordinate 109,666 of NZ_JAMTCF010000001.1, forward strand.
GCTGCGCAGGCTGGTGGCCAAGGCGTTCACGGTCCGCCGCGTCGAGCGGCTGCGCCCCCGCGCGCAGGAGATCGCCGACGGCCTGGTGGCGGCGATGCGCGCGGGGGAGCGCCCGCCGACCTGGTGGAGGACTTCGCGCTGCCGCTGCCGATCACCGTGATCTGCGAGCTGCCGGGCGTGCCCTACGAGGACCGGGTGGACTTCCGGGTGTGGTCGGACGCGTTCCTGTCCACGACGGAGTTCACCGCCGACGAGGACCGCGAGCACACCGGCGAGATGGCCGCGTACATGGCGGACCTGATCGCGAGCCGGCGGCGCGAGCCCACCGGGGACCTGCTCGGCGCGCTCGTGGTGGCGCGAGACAGCGAGGACCGGTTGGCTGTGCGGGCTGCCGGGTCTGCGCTTGGCGGAGGAGCCGATCACCTGGAAGACCGGCATGTCCACCAGGGGGCCTGCCCGCCTGCCGGTGACCTGGGACGGGCTGACGGGCAGACGGCGCCCGGCCAGTGCCGCGGACCGGGCAGCGGTCGTGCGGGCGCAGGCGCGCGCGGCGGGCCGTGGACGGCGCCTGCGCCGGGGCGGTGGCCGTTGCCGCAGTACGCGGTCAGCGAGCGGCGGGGCGGCGTCGGCGGCTCGTGTTGACGCGGACTCGTCTGCGCCACAGCGGTCCCCGGACCACCGGGCCACCGGACGGCGTCGCGGGCGCGCCCTCCGGCGAGGGCTGCCGCTCCGGCGGGCCCTCCCGGCGCGGCTCAGCCTGCTCGACATCCGGGCTCTGCGGCCCCCGTGAGGCCGGCAGGCCCCACGTGGCCCGCCCGTCCGCGTCAGACAGGGCTGGGCCGTCCGGCGCGGGCGGGTGGTGCGGCGGAGCCTGCGCGGGCGAGGAGGCCGGGCGCGTCATGACGTGGCCCCGGCGCCCGTGGGCCGCGCTGTCCGCTTCTCCGGCGGCGGCGACACCCCCGGCCGCGACACCCGCCCCCGCGCCACCTTCTCCCGCACCGACGGCCGCACTCCCCCGGCACCGCCCTCCGCCTCCCACCGCTCCTCCGGCCCGGACTCCACCGGACCGCCCCCGGCCAGTCCCCCCTCCGGCGCGGCGTGCCCCACCCCTCGCACCCGAACGCCGTTCCGCACCATCAACTCCTCCACCGGATCGGACCCGTCCGACCCGGTCACAGCGCGCAGCGCCGCCCCCGCGGCGCCACCCGGCGTGTCGGGCGGGATCACCAGCAGGACCGTGCGGGCGCGATCCGGACCCAGCACGGTCACCTCCCAGGGCCGCGTCGTGCGGAACCCCTCCAGGCGCACCACCACGCCGGCCACAGTGATCTTGTGCTCGGCCCTGCCCCACGCGCCCAGGTGGTAGACCACCCGCAGCACCGGCCTGCCAAACCCGGTCACGGCGGCGATCAGCGCGGGGAACTCGACCGCCGGGTCGGCGGACCTCGGCCACCAGGCCCCGTCGGCAGCGGACCGGGCCGAGTCGCGCGGCCTCACGGCCAGCCTGCGACCGGGGTCCGCGTCAGCGCCGGCCAGGGGAGCGCGCTCGGTCGCGCTCATCCCGACGTCCCCGTCCCCGCCCCGGACGGCCTTCCCCCGTGGCGCGCGCCGATCCGCACGGGCGCGGCCACTCCCACGTCACCCGCCCAGCCCGCGCACAGGCACCGCCGGTCCAACCCGCCTGCCTCGGTCGCGGCGCAGAACCTCAGGGCGATCTCGTCGTGCGCGCCCACCGGGTGGTCGCACGTGGGGCAGCGCGCCTCGTCCGCGCCCTCCGCCGGGGGCGGCGGAACCCCGGTCCCGGACGTCCGCTGGACGGGTCTGAGCGTGCTGCTTTCAGCGTTCACGTGCCTGCTCCGATGAGGTCGGGGGCGCCGTTCGGGCGCCCGGATTGCCGGTGAGGCGGAACTCGACGGTCGTGGGCAGCCGGTCGAGGTCGAGCGCCCTGCGCAGCCGGGGCAGTCCCCCGGTGGCGAGCGCGCGGCGGATCGCGCCGGGCTCGCCGTCCCGGTCGGTGCTGATCACCAGCTCCAACCTCGGGGCGTTCCCGGCCCCGGTGAGGACGCCGCGCGCCTCGCGCACACCGGGATAGGCCCCGGCCTCGGCGAGGAGCGGGGCGAGCGCGGTGCTCGCGGCCAGCTCGGTCCGCCCCGAGCCGTCGGTGTCGAACCGCCACAGGCTGCTCCTGGGCGCGCGGGCGACCTGGGCGACGAGCCAGCGGACGGCGAGCAGCCCGAGCGCGGTCCCGGCGACCGCGATGACGTTCCAGACCCACGGGGGCGGCAGGGCATCACCGGGGACCAGGGGCGCGTCGGGCGCGAGGACGTCCAGCACGGCGAACCGGGTGGCCAGGGCGAACCCGCCCGCCGCGAGCAGCAGCAGACCGGTCACGGCCAGCACGGCGCGGTTGAGCCGGGCGGGCCGGTCGTGGCCGGTCACCGCGCCCTCCCGGCCTTGAGCCGGACGGTCACGGTCGGCCGGTCCAGCGGACCGACGCGGTCGAGCCGCTCCGCGACGGCCACGCGCACGGCGTCGGCCAGGCCTGTGGTGCCGGTGCGGTCGGTGGTGGCGGTCGCGGTGGCCGCGCGGCGGGTGAGGGCGAGCTTGGCGGTGGTCACGCCGTCGACCGACGACGCGGTCGCGCGCAGGACGTTCCGCAGGCTCCGCCGGGTCACCCCGGACTCCAGCGCGTGGTCCGAGTCCGGGTCGTCGTCGCGCAGCGGCAGCACGGTGGGCGCGCCGGGGAGCAGCGCGCACAGCAGCAGGACCGCGCCGAGCACGGCGCAGACCGAGGCCGCCAGCACGACGAGCGGGTCGGTCCAGCGCGCCCCGTGCAGGGCGCCCGCGACCGCGCGCGGGTCGATCCACGGGCTGAGCCCGAAGGCCTGCCGCACGGCCACGGTGGTGACGAGCGCGCAGGCGGCGAGGACGGCCAGCGCGACGAGGACGGCGGGCGCGCTGCGCCGGGGCAGCCGCTTCACCGCACCCTCCCCTCGGGGCACGCGGCGTGGTGCAGCGCGGTGACGGTGACGTCGACCCTGGTCACGGTCAGGCCAGTCAGGTCCCGGATGCGCAGGGCCAGGTGCGCGCGCACCCGGTCCGCGGTGCGGCGCACCGGCATCGGGTAGACGACCGACAGCCGCACGTCGAGCGCGACCGCGTCGCCGGTGACGGTCGCGCCGACCCGGACGTCCGCACCGGCCTGCTCCGGGCCGACGGCGACGCCGAGCAGGCGGTACGCGGAGCCGCCGACTCCGTCGACCTCGGTGGCCGCGTGCGCGGCGATCCGCTCCACCGCGGCGTCGCCGACGGTGAGGCGACCGCGTTCGCCGGGGTCGGCGGGTGTTCCCGGCGCCGCCGGGTGGGATGGGGTGGTCGTGGTGGTGGTCACGGCGCTCAGCCCCGGTCCCGGCCGGTCAGCGCGGACACGTCGAGCTTGCCGTCGAGGACCCGGCCGACGACCAGGCCCGCCGCGCCCAGGAGCAGGACGACGATGAAGGCGCCGAACCCGCCGAACGCGGCGGCGAAGCCGAGCGCTAGACCCGCCAGCGTTCCGGTGGTGGTGGAGTTCACGGTGGGTTCCTCACTGCGGTGGTCACCGCGGTGGCCGGTGGGGTGGTGGGTGGGGTGGCCGGTGGGGTGGTGGGCACGGCGGTCGGCCTGGTGACCGGTGCGGCCACCGGCCCGGTGGCGGGTGCGGCGCCCTGGCGGGCGCCCGGCTCGACGGCCGCCACGCTCACCGCCACCACGCCGACCTCCACCAGGCCGACCTCCACGACGTTGACTTCCACGACGCCGGCCTCCGCACCACCGGCCTCCGCACCACCGGCCTCCGCACCGCCCGGCTCCCCGCGCCGCGCGGCACGCCCGGCGGCGCGGTCGGGCGCGAGGGCGAGCGGCGGCGCGACGTCGCCGATCCACACGTGCAGCGGCACCCGGTCGGGGCCGAGCACGGCGTGCACCGCGGAGCGGACCGCCGCGTCGACCTCGGCGGTGGTGGCCGGGTAGCGCACGACCACGCCGACGACCAGCTCGTCCGGCCGGACGCGCACCCCCACCACCCTCCGCCCTGGCAGGAGGGTGGCGATCTCGCCGTAGCGCCCGGCGTGGGGACCCGCCACCTGCGGCAGGCTGCTCACGGCCACCGCGACGGCGGTGGCCTCGACGTCGGGCGTCACCGCACGCGACCCGGTTCCGGGGTCCTGTCGCCCTCGTCCTCGCCGGGGATGTGCACGTCGGTGACGGCGATGTTGACCTCGACGACCTCGAGTCCGGTCATCTGCTCCACCGCGCCGATCACGTTGCGGCGCACCGACCGGGAGAGGTCCACTATGGACACCCCGTACTCGACCAGGACGTGCAGGTCGATCGCGGCCTGCCGCTCGCCGACCTCGACCGAGACGCCCTGTCCCGCCGAGGCCGTCGCGCCGGGGATGCGCTCGCGCAGCGAGCTGAAGGCCCGTGCCGCGCCGCCGCCGAGCGCGTATACGCCGGACACCTCGCGCGTCGCGAGCCCGGCGATCTTCTGGACCACGGTGTCGGCCACGGTGGTCGTCCCCTTGGTCTGGGCGGACGTGGCGAGGTCGCGGTCGGCGGCCTCGGTGGCGATGTTCTGGGTGGGCGCGCCCGCGTTCTGGATGGACGACTTGGGCGCGGCGGTGACGGGGGTTGTCACGGTGGTCTCCTCGACCTGGCATCGGGTGCGGGGCGCGTTCGCGCCCCGTTGTCCTTGGTTCGGCCGGTCCGGCGGTGTCCGCTCTCGACCGGGCTCTCGACCGGGCTCTCGCGCGGGAGGTGTGCTGAGCGATGTGCTCGGAAGCGCCTTCCCCGGAGTTCGGCGGGTGTCGCCGGGATCAGGGGCGGCTGCTGCGCTCACCGGATGCCCTGGGGCACGAGCGCCAAACCCCCCTGGCGGACTTGGCGCTCGCAGAGGGGTGACATCGCCGCCGAGTGGGCATCCGGGCGTCATGGAACCCGTTCCGCACTCAGGGCAGCAGTTGAGGCAGGACCAGGAACGAAGGGTTTCGCGCGCGTTCGTGCGCCTGGCCGACACGCTCGTCGCGGACTTCGACGTCGCCGAGTTCCTCCACATGCTCACCGAGCAGTGCGTCGAACTGCTC
>NZ_JAMTCF010000001.1:115060-849079 GCF_024171695.1 Actinosynnema pretiosum
ACACCCAACCCGGCGACCTGAGCCAGGACGTGCTCCAACTCGGCCAGGCCCTCGCCGACGTCGCCACCATCGGCATCCTGCAACAACGCGCCATCAAGCACGCCGACCAGCTCAGCGGCCAACTCCAGACGGCGCTCGGCAGCAGGGTCGTGATCGAGCAGGCCAAGGGAATCCTCGCCGCGACCGGGAACATCCCGCTCGACGCGGCGTTCGAACGGCTGCGCGGCTACGCGCGCGCGCACCACCACCGCCTCACCGACCTGGCCCACGCCGTGGCGGCGGGCACGGCGGACACGGCGGCGATCCTGGCCAGGGGACGTCGCTGACCTCCCGTCCGGGCGGAGGCGCCGGGGCCGCGAGGCGGTGGGGCCCCGCGGGTTGTGCGGACGGCCGCGCGGCGGGGGCGGCGCGTGGTGGCGCGTCGACGAGCGGCAGGCTCACCTGGTGGCGTGGAGCCAGCGCGCCGGCTTGCCGAACATCCCGTTCAGCCTGCCCGCCGGCCGCTGCTGCTCGTCCACGAGCGCGGCGAGCGCGCAGATGCCGCCGGTGAGGAGCGGGATCAGCCACTGGCAGGTGTCCAGCTGGCGCCGGAGGCGCCCGGTCTCCCCCGGTGCGGACCGGGCGGGGACGACGCCCTCGACCACCGCGCCGTTCCCGACGGCGGTCAGCTTCCTGCCGAGCGACCGGCTGTAGCCGGTCACGGCCAGCGCGGCGCCGGTGAGGACGAACTTGCCGATGGTCTGCGCGGCCACCCCGCGCCGACCGGCCGCGCGATCCCGGTTGACCGGCAGCAGCATCATCCCGCCCAGCAGGTGCGCCCCGATGGCGACGGCGCAGACCGGCGCCCAGGAGCCCCACCCGGCGTTGAGGCCGGGGACGGCGGGGTCGGCGCCGAGGGCGGGGTCGGCGGCGGTCACCGCCTCGGCGAGCGAGCCGCCGAACCAGGCGGCGAGGCCGATGTCGTGAAGGGCGCGGACAGCGGTGGTGCGCTCGGGCATGGTGTTCCTCCGGTTCCGGGGTCCGCGCGGGCGGGTCGTGCCCTCGCCGCTCGGGCGGCGCGCCACGCGGTCTCGTGCCACGGCTGTCACGACGCGGTCGCCACGACGCGGCGGTCACGGGTGCGGGGGGAGGGAGCGCGATCGCCGTCCCCCGCGCGCCTCGGCCACGCGCCGCCCGTCTCCGGGGCGTGTCGTCGTGCTGGACTGGGCGCACCGGGGGTCCTGGGCGCGGTGGTGGGGCCTGCGGGCCCCGTGCCGGGTGTTCCCGTGGCGTGGCGGTCGAAACACCGCGCCGGGCCCGCCCCGGCGCGGAGCGTGCCCGGCTCGGCACGCTCCGCGCTGTGAGCAACCGCACCAACCGTATCGGTCGGCCTACCGACCGATACGGTTGGTAGGCGGGTACCGTCGACGACGTGGCACGAGAAACGCGGCACGAGGCGGACGTGCGTCTGCTCGACCGGGCGGCGGCGCTGTTCGCCCGGCACGGGTTCGACCACACCTCGATCAAGGACGTCGCCGACGCCGTCGGGCTGTCCAAGGCGGGGCTGCTGCACCACTACCCCACCAAGGACGCCCTGTTCACGGCAGCGGCCGAACTGGGTCGCGGGAAGGCCCACGAGGTCGCCGGGCAGGCGATGCGGCTGCCCGCGGGGCCCGAGCGCGACCGGGCGGCCATCGAGCTGATGACCGACCTCGCGCTGGAGCACCCCGGTCTGATCTCCATGGCCGCCGGGGTGATCACCGAGATGGGCTCGGACAGCGCCCACCCGCTGCTCGTGCCCGACAGCGACGAGCTGTCGATGTTCGCCGTGTTCGACGTCGACCCGCGCGACGTCGACAGCGAGCGCCTCGTGCGCGTGATCGGCGCGCTGAGCGCGCTGGCCGTGCTCAGCCTGGCCGCCAACCACGTCGACCGGAAGTCGGTGTGGCGGCGGCACATCGTGGCCACCTGCCTGGCCGCGCTCGGCCACCCCTCCCCTTGACCCAACCCACACCTCTGAGGCCTGAACGCTCATGGCACGTCTCCTCTACCGGCTCGGCGTCGGCTCGCACCGACGACGGCTCGCCGTAGTCCTGTTGTGGCTGGTGGTGCTGCTCGGCACCGGCGCGGGCGCGCTGACCCTCTCGGGCACCACCGCCAACTCGTTCTCCATCCCGGGCCAGGAGTCCACGACCGCGCTGGACAAGATCTCCGAGGAGTTCGGCTCCAGCGGGGGCGCGACCGCGCGCGTCGTGGTCAAGGCCCCGGGCGGCCAGACGCTGACCACGCCGGAGAACGCGCAGCTGATCGCGGGTCTGGTGCAGAAGCTGTCCGAACTGGACGGTGTGGCCTCGGCGAGCAACCCGCTCGACCCGCAGGCGCCTGCGGTGAACCAGCAGCAGAACACCGCGTACAGCACGGTCACCTACAGCGCCAAGGTCGGTGACATCACCCAGGAGCAGAAGGACGCGCTGTTCAAGGCGGTCGAGGACGGTCGCACGGGCGGGCTGACCGTGGAGGCCGCCGGTGAGGCCACCCAGTCGCCGCCGCACATCGGCGGTGTGGCCGAGGCGCTCGGCGTGATCATCGCGCTGGTGATCCTGGCCATCACGTACGGGTCCCTCGTCACGGCGGGGATGAACCTGCTCACCGCCGCCGTCGGCGTGGGCATCGGCGCGCTCGGCGTCATGATCGCCACCGGGTTCATGGACCTGCAGTCCACCACCCCGATCCTGGCGTCGATGCTGGGCCTGGCCGTGGGCATCGACTACGCGCTGTTCATCATCAACCGCTACCGGCAGGAGCTGCGGCACGGGCGCGACGTCGGCGAGGCCATCGGCATCGCCGTGGGCACCGCCGGTTCCGCCGTGGTCACGGCGGGCATCACGGTCGTGATCGCGCTCGCGGGCCTGGCCGTCGCGGGCATCCCGTTCCTGACCCAGATGGGCGTGGCCGCCGCCGCGACGATCGTGGTGTCGGTGCTGATCGCGATCACGCTGGTGCCCGCCGTGCTGAGCTTCCTGGGGCTGAAGGCGTTGCCGCGCAAGCAGCGCGAGGCCGTGCAGCGCGGTGAGGTCGGCGACGCCGAGGAGCACCACGAGCGCGGGTTCTTCCGGGGCTGGATCAACGGCGTCACCAAGCAGCGGGTCGCCGCGCTGCTGCTGGCCGTGATCGGACTCGGCCTGGTGTCGGTGCCCGCCGCGTCGATGACCACGACGCTGGTGCCGCGCCCGGTGGTCGACTCGACCCAGGAGCGCGCCGAGAAGATCCTGGCCGACGGGTTCGGCGCGGGCTTCAACGGGCCGCTGATCGTGCTGTTCGAGGGCGGGAACCCGGCGCAGGCCGCCGCTGCCGCCGTCGCGGACATCCAGGGGCTGGACGACGTCGCGATGGTGGCGCCGCCGATCCCCGACGCCGACGGCACGGCGGCGATGCTGACCGTGATCCCGAAGTCCGGGCCCGCGTCGCAGGAGACCGAGAAGCTCGTCGAGGACCTGCGGGCGCAGCTCGCGGACGTCGAGGGCAGCACGACCTACGTGACCGGGTCGACGGCGGTGAGCGTGGACGTGGCGGTGACGCTGGACAAGGCGCTGCCGGTGTACCTGGTGCTCGTGGTGGGCCTGGCGCTGGTGCTGCTGGTGCTGGTGTTCCGGTCGATCCTGGTGCCGCTGGTGGGCGTGCTGGGCTTCCTGCTCACGATCGGCGCGTCCCTGGGCGCGACGGTCGCGGTGTTCGAGTGGGGCTGGCTCGCGGACGCGGTCAACCTGGACGGCACCGGGCCGCTGATCAGCCTCACGCCGATCATCGTGATCGGCATCCTGTTCGGGCTCGCGATGGACTACCAGGTGTTCCTGGTGTCGCGGATGCACGAGGCGCACGCGCACGGCATCGCCCCGCGCGACGCGATCCGCACCGGCTTCCGCCAGGCCGCGCCGGTGGTCGTGGCCGCCGCGCTGATCATGTTCTCGGTGTTCGCCGGGTTCGTGCCCTCGGGTGACGCGACGATGAAGTCGATCGCGTTCGCGCTGGCGATCGGCATCGCGGTGGACGCGTTCGTGGTGCGGATGGTGCTGGTCCCGGCGGCGCTGGCGCTGCTGGGCAAGGCCGCCTGGTGGCTGCCGTCGTGGCTGCGGTGGCTGCCGGAGCTGGACGTGGAGGGCGCGGGGCTGGAGCGGGACGGGAAGCTGGAGCCGGAGAAGCCGCTGGCCGACGTGGCGGGCTGACCCTGCTCGACCTGCTCGACCGACGCCGCCGTCCGGGTTTCCGGGCGGCGGCGTCGTCGTTTTCGGGGCTGTTCACGCCGTGAACAGCGCAGGCACGGCCACATCACCGATCGACAACAGCTCAGCTCCCCTGCAGCGCCTTGCGGAGTCGGACCAGGGCGCGGTGCTGGGCCACCCGGATCGCGCCAGGAGTGGAGCCCACCGCGACGGCCACCTCCTCAGCCGACAGCCCGACCACAACACGCAGCAGCAGGATCTCCCGCTGCTTCTCCGGAAGGACCCCAAGCAGCACGGCGATTCCGTGCACGAACGCGAGAAGTCGCTTCGCCCAACAGCGAGTTCAGCTCGATCCGGTCACGGGACAGCGCCGCCGCAGAGAGCGGTTCGACGGGCCTGGTGGTCTGCGCGCGCACAGCGCGCTCCACCAGCGCGGCGATGGACGACGCAGGCACCCGCTCCACAAACCCTCCGGTCTTCGAGGCGCTGACCGAGGAGCGCTGCACGACCCCTGGAACTCGCCCGTCACCCGCTTCCTGGGAGAGCCTGCGGTGCAGGCCCGTCGACAGATCAGTCATGGGCGGCATAGCGAATCCCCTTCCTGGAACGACGTGCGGGCTGCCAACCGGGCGCGGCGCAGTCGTCCTTCCAGTCGCGCCTGCTCCGCCGCCACCTCCGGCACACGTTGGGAAAGCTCAGAACGCACGCGTTCTCGAAGTACTTGAGCAGCGACAGACCGCTCTCGGGCGTCCACTGCCTGCCGACGATCCCGAGCCGGGTGAACAGCTCGAAGCCCTCGTGCACGGCATCCGCCGCCATTTCCTCGGCGTCTGCGGGGAGACGGGACACGTCGTCGGGTAATGCGGTGCCCTCCAGATCTGGATCCGGAGGGTCGACAGCCGATCCCTCCATGCGGTGTCCTTCGCGTCGGCGGTGGGTGATGCCCCTTCAACCACCTCCATGTCATTGCGCAGGCGGCATCCCACGGGGCATTTCGCGGAAATTTGTCGGCCTGCGACCCCGGAGCGACCGGCGTAGCCCTCACCTGCGCGCAGGCGCCGTGGTGATGCGGTCCAGGTCCTGGCGCAGGGCTCACCTCAGATCGGTTGCGCCAGGTCCTCGCGGAGCCGGGCGAGCGCCTGGTGCTGGGCCAGCCTGACGGCTCCCGGCGTGGAGCCGACGGCGGTGGCGGTCTCCTCCACGGACAGGCCGACCGCGACGCGCAGCACGACGATCTCGCGCTGGCGCTCGGGCAGCACGCGCAGCAGCGCGGCCATCCGCTCGGTCGGTTCCCCTTGTGCCGCCGGGGTTTCCTCCCCGGCCGGGACGTGCGGCGCGACCTCGCGGGAGGCGATGCGGTGCACGAGGGCCAGCAGGGGGCGGTCCCGGTGGGTGGGCAGGGCGGCGAGCACGGCGAGGCACACCTGCCCCGCGACGTGGTCGGCCGAGGCGAACGACGAGCCGCGCTGGCCGATCCTGGCCCGGCAGTACCGCACGGCCAGGGGGCGGACGGAGGCGATGACCGCGTCCGGATCGCCTGGGTTCGGCCGGGGATCTGCGGCGGCGCACGGGCTGCTCGGTGGACGGTTTGTCCCCTCCATGCGACGCGTCCTCCAGACCTGCGACGGGTGCTTCCCGTCCCATGTCACCGCAGCCGTCCCGCGAACACCCGGTGTTTCACCGAAATCCGGGAGGATCGCCGCGCGCGCCACCCGAGTGGACCAGCACCAGGGCGCAATGCTGCGGAGAGCGGTTTCCCTGCGGGGTCGGGTGGGGAGGGTCGGGTTGGGAGGGTCAGACGGGCATCGCGGTGACGCGGTCGAGCACGTCGGCCATGAGGTCCTTGAGGTGGCTCAGGATCTCCGGGGACTCGCCGGGGAACGAGCGGATCTCCACGAACGCGCAGTCCGGGCCGACCGGCTTGCCGGAGACCAGCACCAGCACGGCCTCGTTGCCCAGGTAGTAGTAGGCGCCGCTGCCCAGGTCGTCGACCGCGATCGCGTTGCGCTCGGGGTGTTCGAGCGGGTAGTTGTCGAGCACGACCTCCTCGGTGCCCGCGCCGCCGACGGAGAAGTTCACCGTGATCTGGGCGGTGGGCTGGGAGGCGGGCTGGGCGAACACGGCCGAGTAGGACTTGCCGCCCACCGCGTTCGGGGCGTCCCCCTGCGGGGTGCAGCTGAGGTCGGACAGGGCGTAGGTCGCGGAGAGCACGGACAGGTCCACGCTGTCGCAGGCGGTGTAGGGGGCCGGTGGCGCGCTCGACGCGGGGGCGGAGGAGCCGGACGCGGCGGCCTGGCCGTCACCGCCCGTGCACGCCGAGAGCAGCGCACCGGCCGCCGCGAGCACCACTGCGAACATCTTGCGCGTCATCTGCTGGGCCCCTTGCCGGAAGTGAAACTGCGTGACGGTACCAACCGGGGGATGATCCGGAACAGGGCTCGGGAAGAATGCGGGGGCTGGTTAGGGGTTCTGCGAGCGGGGGTGGAGGCGGAGCGTGACCGACGAGGAACTGCTGGTGGAGGTGGCGCTGGCCCGGCTCGACCACCCTGGGCTGGAGCTTGAGGAGATCGCGGCGCTGGTGGTGCGGCGGTTGGGGAGCGCGGTGGAGCTGGAGTTCGCGGCGGAGAACCTGACCGAGCGCGGCGAGCTGCGCGGGGCGCGGTTCGAGTCGGCGGTGGAGCACGTGCTGCGGGTGGTGCTGACGCTGCGGGGGCCTGCGGACTGAGTGGGTTTCGGGCGAGCATGCGGTAACGGAGAGGTCACGATGGCTGGCACTCCACACGCTGCCGGAAGTGCGGTTCCAAGATCATGAACTGTGAAGATCAGGGCAGACGCGCTGCTGGAAAACGTGCTCGACGAGACTCGCGGGCTGTGCCAGGACGAGCGCTCCCGAACTGCGGTGGCCGCAGCGCTGAGCCACATGAACAGCAAACCCCCGAATCGCCGGGGTGGTCGCGCCCTGGTCGAACTGATGGAGACCGCGGTCACCACAGCGACCTCGGCGGCAGAGAGCACCGAGGTCGTCAACAGGCTTGAGGACTGCGTCAACTACGCGGAAAGGAACCTGGCCGCTCCGGACTTCGAGGCGCTGTACCTCGCGGAGAGGAATGTCCGGCTGGACGGGCAGATGGGTTTGGCGCTGCGAACCGTGGAGATCTCAGCGGACTTCTGGATCGCCAAGATTGAGGAGTTCCTCACCGAGTCACCTACGGCAACCGCAGCGGAGGCCTTGGACTGGATGCGGGTCCTCCAGCGTGAACTGCCCTATGCGGAAAGGACGGAAGACCGACCAGCCCGGTACCGCCTGACCGTGGGACGTGCCGAGATGGCGCGCTGGATCAGCGAGGTGCTTTTCGAGCGGCTCGACATCGCGCACCTCGACGAGTCCGTGCGCAGGATCGTGACCAGCCCCGAAGCGCTGGAGGCGCTCGCGGCCGACGAGACCGGCGAGGTGGCCTTGCGCGCGGTGCAACTGCGGCGTCGGCACGAAGGGCTGAGCAAGCTCAGGGAGGTCATCGAGGACGCCGACTCGACAGAGCCTCAGATCCACGAGGAGCTGGAGAAGCACCTGTGGATCTTCGGGGGGCACTACGCGGGAAAGGCCGGTAGACGTCGGTTCGTCGAGGGTGACGAGGTGGACATCCCGTTGCTCCGACCAGACGGGTCGTTGTGCGTGGTGGAGTTGAAGCAGGCGAACGTTCAAGTGCTGACCCGGTACCGGAACTCCCCGATCGTCACGCGGAGGGTCCAGAAGGCAGTCAGTCAGGCGGTCAACTACCTGGTCGGGCTGGACGAGAACCGCAAAGAGATCCTGGGCGATCAAGCAGTGGACACTCGCCGAGCCAACGCGATCGTGCTGATCGGCCACTCGAAGTTCGAACGACCTGCCTACGTCAAGGACCTGAACTCGACCCTGCGCCTGTACAACTCGCACCTGAACCGGGTCGAGGTGCTGACCTACGACCAGCTCCTCGACGCCGCCGAGCGCTCGCTCGCGATGAGCTCTTGACCCGGCCTCCGAGGGGCGGCGGCCTTCCCGCCGCCCCTCCCCCGCCCGCTACAGCTGGATCGACACCGTCTTCTCCTCCGTGTAGGCCAGCAGCGCGTCCGGCCCGTGCTCGCGCCCAAGCCCGGACTGCTTGAACCCGCCGAACGGCACCGGGCCGGGTTCGATGCCGCCCCAGGTGTTCACCCACACCGTGCCCGCCTGGAGCTCCGCCGCGAAGCGGTGGGCCGTTGACAGGTCCTTCGTCCACACCGACGCCGACAGGCCGTAGGTGGTGTCGTTCGCCTGCCTCAGGACGTCCTCCTCGTCGGTGTAGCCGAGCAGCGCGGCCACCGGGCCGAAGACCTCCTCGCGGGCGATGCGCATGTCGTTGCGCACGCCCTCGACCAGGGTGGGCGGCACGAAGTACCCCGTGCGGTCCAGGCGCTCGCCGCCCAGGGTGATCCTCGCGCCTTCCTCCTGCGCCACCGCGAAGTAGCCGGTCACCCGGTCCAGGTGCGCGCGGAACGCCAGCGGGCCCATGGTCGTGGTCTCGTCGAACGGGTCGCCCGGCGTGAACCGGCCCAGCGCGTCCGACAGGTGCGCGGCGAACTCCTCGCGGACGCTGTCGTGCACGAAGATCCGCGTCCCCGCCACGCACGCCTGTCCGGTGCCGAGGCAGAAACCGGCTGCCGCGCCCGCTGCCGCCGCCGTCAGGTCCGCGTCCGGGAGCACGATCACCGGGGACTTGCCGCCCAGCTCCAGGGTGACCCGCTTGAGCGTGTCCGCGCCCACGCGCACGATGCCCTTGCCGACCGGGCCCGAGCCGGTGAACGAGACCTTGTCCACCCCAGGGTGCGACACCAGCGCCTGCCCGGTGAGCGCGCCCGTGCCGGTCACCACGTTGACCGCGCCTGCGGGCAGGTCGGTCGTGGCCAGCAGCTGGGCCAGGCGCAGGGCGCTGAGCGAGCTGTGCTCGGACGGCTTGAGCACCACGGTGTTGCCCGCCGCGAGGGCCGGTGCGAGCTTCCACGACGTCTGGAGCACCGGACCGTTCCACGCCACGACCGACGCGACCACGCCGATCGGCTGGCGCAGCGTGTACAGCAGCTGGCCGGGCGCCCCGCCGGGCGCGGTGTGGCCGGTGAGCTTGGTCGGCCAGCCCGCGTAGTGCCGGTACACCTGCACGGCGTGGTCGACCATCATGCGCGCGCCCACGACCGGCACGCCCATGTCCAGCGCGTCCAGGGTCGCCAGCTCCTCGCGGTGCCGCTCCACCACGTCGGCGATCTGGAGCAGCACCTTCGCGCGCTGCGCGGCCGGGGTGGCCGACCAGGTCCCGAACGCGGTCCGCGCGGCGCGGACGGCCCCGTCGACCTCCTCGGGGGTGGCCACGCCCAGGTGGGTGAGGACCTGCTCGGTCGTGGGATCGGTGGTGGCGAACGTGTCGGGCGAGCGGGGCGCCACCTGGGCGCCGTCGACGAAGAAGCCCTGGACGTCCGCGTCGAGCAGGGCGGGGCGGGGTCTGGTGGTCACTGCGGTGCCTCCTGGTGCCGGTCTTGCGGTCACCACCGAGGCTGGTCGCGGTCGCGGCGGAACGGGTTGCCCTGGTTTTCCTGGGTCTGGCGTGCCCACCCTCGGGGTCGGGGCGCGCGGGGATGAGGGGGGCATGGCCTCCTCACCGTCACTGCAGCTCGCCGACTTCCT
Organism: Actinosynnema pretiosum; assembly: GCF_024171695.1. Classification (GTDB taxonomy): domain Bacteria; phylum Actinomycetota; class Actinomycetes; order Mycobacteriales; family Pseudonocardiaceae; genus Actinosynnema; species Actinosynnema pretiosum. The sequence goes on from NZ_JAMTCF010000001.1 coordinate 124,952, forward strand.
GCGCGCCCGGCGCGGACGGGTGCGGCCGGACGAGCTGGGGCTCGAACCCGGCGGGCGGCGGCGGGTGAGCGGGCTGCGGCGGGAGGAGCTGGCGGTGCTGGCCGGGGTGAGCACCGACTACTACCAGCGGATCGAGCAGGGGCGCGGGGTCAAGCCGTCCGACGAGGTGCTGGACGCGCTCGCGCGGGCGCTGCGGCTGACCGACGACGAGCGGCGGCACCTGCACACCCTCGGCCGGGCCGCGCGCAGGCCCGCCGCTCCCCCGCCGCGACCGGTGGAGCGGGTGCCGGAGAGCACCCGGCGGCTGGTGGAGCTGCTGCCCGCGCCCGCGATGGTGCTCGGGCGGCACCTGGACGTGCTGGCGCACAACGCAGTGGCGAACCTGCTCTTCGGCGGGATGGACGACGTGCTGCCGGGTGAGCGGAACATGCTGCGGGCGCTGTTCCTGCACCCCGACGCGCGGCGGGTGTGCCCGGACTGGGCCGAGTCGGCGAGCGAGTACCTCGGGATGCTGCGCGCGGCGGCGGCCGAGGACCCGGACCACCCCCGCGCTCGGGAGCTCGTCGGGGAGCTGAGCCTGGTCAGCCCGGAGTTCCGGCGGATGTGGGCGCGGCACGACGTGCGGGAGAAGGTCAAGGGGGCCAAGTCGTTCGCGCGCACGCCGGTGGGACCGGTGCGGTTGGACTGGGACGCGTACCCGCTGCCGGGGTGCCCCGGTCCGGTGCTGGTGGTGTACACGGCCGAGGCCGGGTCGGTGGACGCCGAGCGGGTGGCGGAGCTGGGGGCGCTGGTGGGCGCGCGGTGACCGGCCGGGACGATCCCGGCCGGTCGGGTGGCGCGGTCGGGTGGCGCGGTCAGGCCAGGTCGGCCGGGTTGGTGTTGGCGCCGCAGAGGATGACGGCGACGCGCTCGGTGGAGGCGGGGCGGTAGGCGCCGTCGAGCAGCGCGGCGTAGGCGGTGGCGCCGCCGGGTTCGAGGGCCTGGCGGTACTCGGACCACAGGAGCCTGCGGGCGTCGGTGATGGACCGGCCGTCGACCAGCAGGGACTCGACGCCGGTGCGGCGGGCCACGTCGAACGCGATGTCCCCCACCCGGCTGGCGCCGAGCGAGTCGGCGGCGACCCCGGAGACCTGGACGTCCACCGGTTCGCCCGCGGCGAGCGCGGCGTGCAGGGTGGGAGCGGTGTCCGGCTCGACCGCGACCACCTTGGCCACGCCCTCCAGCGCCGCCGCGATCCCGGCGATCAGCCCGCCGCCGCCGACCGCGACCAGCACGGTGTCCACGCCGCCGGTCTGCTCGAGCAGTTCCAGCGCCAGGGTGCCCTGACCTGCGCAGACCTCGGGCTGGTCGTAGGCGTGGCAGAGCAGGGCGTTGTGCCGCTCGGCGTAGGCCGTGGCCGCCTCGTAGGCCTGGGCGTACCGGTCCCCCACCTGCTCGACGGTCGCGCCGAGCGCGCGCAGGCGGTCCACCTTGACCTGCGGCGCGGTGGTCGGCACGAACACCCGCGCGGTCGCGCCGCACTCGGCCGCCGCGTCGGCCACGGCCAGCCCGGCGTTGCCGCCGGAGGCCGCGACGACCTCGGCGCCGCGCAGGTCGCCCGCCGACAGGAGGCGGTTGAACGCGCCCCTGGCCTTGAACGAACCGGTGCGCTGGAGGTGCTCCAGCTTGAACCACAGCCCGTCCTGGGGCTGGAACACCGGGGTGCGCCGCACCCGACCGCCGATCCGCCGTGCGGCGGCGTCGACCTCCGACCTCGTGATCATGGGACAAGTCTGCGCCGAACGGCGCATTAGCGCCAGCGATGGGTGCTAAGCTGGCAACAGGTGGGCTTATGGCTGGTGGCCTGATCGTGGTTGGTGAGCGCCGGGGTGACGGGCGCTGTTGTGGCGTGCGCTGAGTTGGTTGGTTGGCGGGTTGGGGCGCGCTGGGGCGGTGGGTGCCGGGCTGGTGCGTGCCTGAGTGGTGGATACGGCGTGGTGGACGCCGGGTGGTGGAGAGCCGGAGTGGTCAGCGCCGGAACGAGGTGCGCCCGTCGGTGACGGGTGCCGAGGTGGGGTGCGCCGGGATTGGTGAGCGCCGGGGCAGTGAGCGCCGAGGTGGGATGCGCCGTGCGTGACGGACGCCGGGTCGGCGAGTGCCGGGTCAGTGCGGACTGGGTCAGTGCGGACCGGGTCAGTGCGGACCGGGGCGGTGAGCCCCGGGTTGGCGAGCACTGGGTCAATCAGCGCTGGGTCGATGAGCGTCAGGTCGGGGTGCGCCGTGGGTGACGGGCATCGGGTCGACGCGCACCGGTTGGCGCTGTTGGCCGAGGTCGTGCGCGCCGGGTCGATCGCGGCTGCCGCGACGCGGTTGTCGTTCACCGCGTCGGCGGTGTCCCAGCAGATCGCGGCGCTGGAGCGCGAGCTGGGCGGCCGGGTGCTGGACCGGCACCCGCGCGGCGTCACGCCGACCCCGCTGGGGGCGGCGATGCTCGGGCACGCGGAGGCGGTCGCGGGTGAGTTGCGGGCGGCCGGGGAGACGGCTCGCGCGCTGCTGGGCGGTGCGCCGGGGCAGGTGACCATCGGGACGTTCTCCACGGCGGGCACGACGCTGCTGCCGTCGGTGCTGGCCGCGTTCCGGCGCGACCACCCCGAGGTGGGGCTGCGGCTGCTCGACCTGGAGCCGCCGGACGGGTACGACCTGGTGGTGACCCGTGAGGTGGACCTGCTGGTCACGCACCGGTACCCCGGTTCGGCGCTGCCGTCCGCGCGAGGGTTGGCGCGGGTGCTGCTGCGGCGCGAGCGGTTCCGGCTGGTGCTGCCGCTCGGGCACAGGTTGGTCGGCGGGCGGCCGTCGCTGGGTGAGCTGGCGGGTGAGGAGTGGATCTCCGGGAGTCCGGGGATGCACAACCGGATCTGCCTCGACCACCTGGCCGACGAGCGCGGCCTCGCGCTGCGGGTGGCGTACGAGACCCGTGACTACCAGGCGGTGCTCGCGCTGGTGGAGGTCGGGCTGGGGGTGGCGTTCGTACCCGAGGACGTGGTGGGGCGGGCGCGGGTGGCGGTGCTGGACTGCGCCGACGCCAACCCGGACCGCGAGGTCCACCTCGTGCACCCGGTGCGACCTTCACCGCTGGTGGCGGATCTGGTGGGGCGGTTGCGGCGGGTGTGACCTCGGGCTGCTCGCGGGCGAGGGCTGCGCGGGCGACGGGGACGTGGGCGGGGTAGGTCGCGGGAGTGGATGGGCCGGTGCCGGAAGCGGCGGGGCTTGGCGCGGCGGGTGCGGGAAGCGGCCGATCCTGGTGCGGCGGGTGCCTGAAGCGGCGGTACCGAGAGCGGCGAGCGCCGGAAGCGGTGGTGCCGAGAGCGGTCGGTCTTGGGCATAGCGGGTGCCGAGAGCGGCGGGGCTTGGCGTGACGGGTGCTGGCGTGACGGGTGCTGGCGTGACGGGTGCTGGCGTGACGGGCGCGGTATCAACGTTCGCAGGGCCTGCGGTGCGACATCCGCGCGTGCTGGACCTGCCGTGTTGTGTCGGTGGATTCGCGACCGGGTGCGGGGTGGGTGCCCGTCGTGCCTCGCGGCTGGTGGCGGACCTGGTCGGGCGGTTGCTGCGGCGCTCGGCGCAGGGGCTACCGGGTGGCCTCGGGGTGGACCTCCACCGCGAGTGCGCGGACCCGGCCGCCGGGGCGGTGGTCGAGCAGTGCGTAGTCCCGCCAGGTCGTGCGGTAGTCGCCCGTCAGCGCGATGGGGGCCTCCCTGCCCCTCGTCGTGCCGGGGCCTGCTCGGTCCGACCAGGCCAGTTCGCCGGTCAGGCGCGTACCCTCGTGCACGCGGAACGCGTCGGCAGCCGTGGGGCGGGTGCTGGTGGGCGGGCGCCAGTCCAGGTCGTCGTTGCTCAGGAGCAGCACCAGGCCGCTCCAGCCCCGGTTCGCCGCGGTGAAGCGCTCCACCCTGGCGACGTCCTTGGCGAAGTCGTAGCGGCGGATGTCGTGCGCGCCCTGGTTCGCCAGGTCGAACGGCTCGTCGTCCACGACGCCGGTCCAGCGCTTCTTCCAGTACTTGATCTCGACGGCGGTGCGCAGGCCGAGATCGGGGCGGTGCAGGAGGAGGTCGAGGCGCTCCCTCGACGTCGGAGCGGGGCGGACCTCAAGGCGGACCCGCAGCAGCGGGTCCGCGAGGTGGGCCTGCCAGGCCAGGGCGTGCTGCAGGTCGGCCTCGCTGTGGAACACGGGGCGCGATCGGGCGAGTCCGGTCAGCAGGTCGTCCAGCGGGATTCCTCCGGCCAAGCGCACGTCGCCCCCCGTCCGAAGAGGCCCGAGGTTATCGGACTCGCCTGTGACAGCCCGTCCGCTGCCGGACAGGTACCGGGTGCGGGCTACGAGAGGACGACATGGGCAGTGGGCGTGGACGGCCGCCGGACGTGGAGCGGGAGGAGCGGTTCCGGGCCTTGCACCGGGAGTGCTACCCCGATCTGCTGCGGTTCGTCGAGCGGCGGGTTGTGGGTGGGGAGGCCGAGGACGTGGTCGCCTCCGCGTTCTTGGTGGCCTGGCGGAGGTTGGACGAGGTGCCGTCGGACGCTCGGCCCTGGTTGTTCGGGGTCGCGCGGCGGGCCATGGCCAACCATCGGCGTGGGGTGCTGCGGCGGCGGGCGCTGGACGTCCGGGTCGCGGTGGTCGGGGAGTCCGGTGGTGAGCAGGTGGACTTCGCGGGTGGGGCGGTGGCGCTGGTCGACCTGGAGCGGGCCTGGCGGGGGTTGTCGGCGGCGGACCGGGAGGTGTTGGCGCTGGTGGCGTTCGACGGGTTGAGCGGGGAGCAGGCCGCGGTGGTGCTCGGGTGCCGTCGCACGACGTTCGCCATGCGGCTCAAGCGGGCGCGCGAGCGGCTCGCCTCCGCCGTCGGGGGCGGCGATCGGGGCTCGGTGAAGGCGAAGGTGGAGGTGCGCGGGTGACGGGGTTGCGGCGGTTGGACCCGGCTGCGGGGCGTGAGCCGAGCGGGGAGGAGTGGATCCGGTCCGAGGCCCGGATCGAGCGGATCATCGGTGGCGAGGGGGAGGCTGCGGCGGTTCGGGAGCGGCGGTCGGTGCGGCGGCGGATCGGGGTGGTGGTGACTGCGGCGGTCGTGGCGGTGGGGCTGGTCGTGGTGGGGCTGGTGCCTGGGGCCACCGACGAGGCGTTCGCGCGGTGGACGCCCGATCCGGACGTGCTGCCGGGGGAACTGGCGATGCCGCAGGTGCTGGCGTGCGCCAAGAGCCTGGGGGCCGAGTTGACCCCGGAGGACGTCGTGCTGGTGGAGCGCCGGGGGATCGCGTCGATCCTGGTGCTGCGCGAGGGCGGCGGCTACGCCGAGTGCATGGTCGTCGGCGAGCGGGTGTTCAACTGGCAGGGCCTGTACGACCGCGAGCCCGAGGCGCTGACCGGGGCCGAGGCGACGGTGGAGACGATGAGCTCCAGCGGCGAGGGTGACGAGCAGTACTCGCGGATCGTCGGGCGCGTGGGGCCCGAGGTGCTGGCGGTGGACGTGCGGATGGGCGACGGGCGGGTCGTGCGCGCGGGGTCGGCGGGGCAGTGGTGGACCGCCTGGTGGCCGGGGCCCGAGGGTGGCGAGGTCGGTGGGACGACGCTCGTGCTGCACACGGCGAGCGGTGCGACCGAGCACGAGCCCGGTGACCTCTGGCCGGGCTGATCGGCGGGCACGGGGCCGCTTTCCCTTGGCGGGCAGGGGAAAGCGGCCTCGGTGCGCGGGTCAGGACGTGGTGCCCACGACCGACGTGCCGTTCTTGGTGATGTAGTAGGTCAGCGTGGTCCCGCTCCAGTAGTGGAACGTCAGGGTGACCCGCTGGCCCGCGTTGACCTCGGCGAAGAACTCGGGCTTGAGCAGCGTGGTGCTCGCCGCGTAGTCGGGGGCGAAGGTGTAGTCGTACTCCTTGAAGGAGGTCCAGTTCTGCGGTCCGGCGTTGGAGCCGTCCGCGTACTTGGCCTCCATCGTGGCCAGGCGGTCGCCCCGGAAGTTCGTGGGGATCGCGAAGGCGCTGGTGGTGCCGGTGGCGTTCTGGAGCACCGGGGTGTCGTAGGTCAGCAGGTCGATGCGCCACGGAACGCCCGAGGAGAACCGGGCGGACAGGGTGGCGTTGACGCCGTAGGCGCGCGCGCCCGACAGCCTGGTGATCAGCGCGGCGGACAGGGTGAGCTGGTCGCCGGAGACCGTGTAGTCGGTGCCGCGCACCAGGTCGGTGGAACCGTTGCGCAGCCCGGAGAACGTGGTCCCGTTCAGGTTCAGCGTGATCGTCTTCGCGGTGATCGCGGAGGCCTTGGCGCTGAACACCTGGTCGGTGGAGGCGGTGCCGGAGCGGGTGGTCCAGCTCGACTTGATCTGGGCGATCAGCTCCGGGTCGCTCCACTGGAACGAGGTGCGGCCGAGGTGCTGGCCGTTGTCCCACAGCATGGTGGTGATCTTGCGCTGCTTGGCGTAGTGGCCGAACAGCTCGAAGAACTTCAGCTTCTCGCCCTGCTGGATGGTGCCGGTGTGCCGGTCGAAGCCGAGCAGGCCGTACTCGCCGAGGATCACCGGGACGCCGCGCGCGACGAACGAGTTGTAGGCGCGGTCGAGGTAGTCGGTGAGGTCCTTCTGCGCGGTGGCGTCGAACCTGGTGCCGCCCGCGACGTTCACGCTGAACGGCCAGTAGCCGTAGTAGTGGACGGTCGCGGCGATGTTGCGGTCGTTGAGCGCGGCGAGCGTGGTGTTCAGCTCGTCGATGCGCGCCTGGTCTGCCGAGGTGTGCAGGGTGGGCAGGACCAGGAGGCGGGTGGCGTTGCCGCCGCCGGAGCCCCGGACGATGCGGTGGAACGAGGTGTTGAGCTCGTTGAGGAGCTGGGCGTTCTGGGCGTCGCCGGAGCTGCCGGTGAACTGGGGCTCGTTGACGCTCTCCAGCAGCAGCTTCGCCGAGGAGTCCTTGAAGGCCGAGGCGAGCTGCGTCCAGGTCGCGTTGTAGCGGGCGAGCACGTTGGCGCGGTCGGTCGGCATGGTGTTGATCCACTGCCACGAGTCGTGGTGCACGTTCAGCAGCACGTAGAAGCCGTCCGCGAGCGCCCAGCCGACGACCTCCTTGACGCGGCTCAGGTACGCGGGCTCGATGGTGTAGTTCGGGCCGGAGCCCTGGTGCTGGCCCCAGGTGACGGGGATGCGGATGCTGTTGAAGCCCTGCGACCGCACGTTGTCCAGCAGCGCCTCGGTGATGCGCGGGTTGCCCCACGAGGTCTCGTCGGAGCCGGTGGCGTCGAGCGAGTTGCCGAGGTTCCAGCCGGGCTGCATGGCCGCGACGGTGGCCATGGCGTCACCGGGCGGCTGGTTCGGCGTGGTCGTGGTGACGGGCGTGGTCGTGGTGGTCGGCGCGACGCCGCCGGTGCACGCGGTCCCGTTGAGGGTGAAGGAGGTCGGGACGCCGTTCGTGCCGCTCCAGGAGCCGTTGAACCCGAACTGGACGGAGCCGTTCGTGGGGATCGCGGCGTTGTAGGAGACGTTGGTGGCGGTGGCGGTCGCGCCGGACGAGGTGACGTTCGCGTTCCAGGCCTGGGAGACGGCCTGGCCGTTCGGGAAGGACCAGGTGAGGGTCCAGCCGTTGATCGCGTCGCCGAGGTTGGTGATGCGCACGTCGCCGGAGAAGCCGTTCTGCCACTGGCTGGTGACGGTGTAGTCGACCTTGCAGCCCGCCGCAGCGGCGGTGGCGTCGGCGGTGGCCTCGGCGGAGGCGGGGCGCGTGGCGGAGAAGCTCGCGCCGACGAGGGTGGCGACGGCGGTGAGCACCCCGAGCCCGACCCACCACCTCGCGGCTCGCGGTGTTCTGCTGCGTGAAGCGGTCATGGCTCTCCCCGAGTCGTCGTCGTCCCAGCGGGTGTCGCGGTGGGTGTCGCGGTGGGTGTCGCAACAGGCCGATCGTCGCGGTGAGCCGCAGGCGGGGCAAGGGTTTCGGGTGGAATCAGGGGGCATCGACGGCGGGGCGTCGAAGGGTTCGACGGCGGGGCGCGACGGGGTGGTCGAACCGGTGTCGAAGCAGGTCGGCGCGGTGAGGTAGGGGGCGGGCAGGAGTGGGCGGGCAGGCGCGGGTGGACGCGGTCGGGCAGGAGGGGTGAGCAGGTGGTGGAGCCGGGTTCGGGGAGCCGGATCGCCGGGGGCATGTCCGGGCGTGGCGGGCTGCGTCCGGGTCGGTTCCGCGCCAGGGTGGCGGGAGGCTTTCCACGGGAGGTGCGGCGGGTGCTGGCATTGCGGGGGATCGTGCTGCCGGAGCGCCAGAAGCGGGTGGTGCGCGTTGACGGGGGGCGGGTGCGGTTCGGGGACGTGGCGGGGTGCGAGGTGGTCGCCGACGGGGTGTGGTTGGCGCCCGGTCTGGTCGACCTGCACGCCCACCCCGGCATGGTGGGGCGTGCCGAGGGGTTCGACGTCGGGCTGTTCCGCGAGCAGATGGCGGCGCACCGGGACGCCGGGGTGCTGCTGGTGCGTGCTCCCGGCCTGCCGGAGGAACCCGGTGACGAGCCGGAACTGCCCCGGTTCCTCGGTAGCGGGCGCTGGTTGGCCACGCCTGGCCGGTTCTTCGCTGGTGCGGGCAGGCGGGTGGAGGAGAGCGGGTTGGCCCGTGCCGCCGTGGAGGAGGCGCTGGGGTCCTCGGGGTGGTGCAAGGTGATCGGCGACTGGTTGCCCGGCGTGCCCGCCGTGCCGCTCGACGTGCTCACCGGGGTCGTGGAGGCGGTGCACGCGGTCGGCGGGCGGGTCGCGGTGCACTGCCAGAGCGCCGAGGGCAGCCGCAACGCCGTGCTGGCCGGTGCGGACAGCCTGGAGCACGGCATGTTCCTCGACCCCGACCTGCTGCCCGTCATGGCCGAGCGGGGGACGGCGCTGGTGCCCACGTTCAGCGGGTTCGCCAGGACCATCGCGGAGCTGGAGGGCGGGCCGCACGGGGAGCTCCGGGACTGGCTGGTCGCCGGGTGGGAAAGCCTGCGCGCGATCGTGCCGCTGGCGCACCGGGCCGGGGTGCGGGTGCTCGCGGGCACGGACGGCGAGCCGCACGGGGCGGTCGCCGGTGAGGTCGAGTGGTTGTGGCGGGCCGGGCTGCCCGGTGACGCGGCGGTGGGCGCGGCGTCGTGGGCGGCCCGCGAGTGGTTGGGGGCGCCGGGGCTCGTGGACGGCGCGCCCGCCGACCTGGTGGCCTTCGACCGGGACCCGACCGAGGACCCGAGCGCGCTGCGCGAGCCCCAGCGGATCGTGCTGCGGGGGCGGCTGGTGCGGTGACGGCGGTCAGGCCGGTTGTGGCTTGTCCACGGACTTCGCGAACAGCGACGACAGGGCCACCAGGGCCAGTGCCACCAGGATCGCCGAGCGCAGGCCGACGTGCTCGCCCACGAAGCCCAGCAGGGGTGGGCCCACCAGGAACGCGGTGTAGCCCGCCGTCGCCACCGCGCTGACCCTGCGGGCCGCGTCGACCGGGTTGTCGCCTGCCGCCGACAGGGCCACCGGGAAGCCCAGGGACGCGCCTAGGCCCCAGAGGAAGACGCCCAGCGCGCCCAGCGGGACGTTCGGGGCCAGGGACACCAGGCCGATGCCGAGCACCGCCAGTCCCGCGCTGGCGACCATCACCCTGGTGCGGCCGAAGCGGTCCAGCAGGGAGCCGCCCGCGAACCGGCCCACGGCCATGGACGCGCCGAAGAACGAGTACAGGAACGCGCCGCTGGCGCTGGACAGTCCGTAGCCGTCGACCGCGATCAGCGGCAGCCAGTCGTTCGCGGTGCCCTCCGCCAGGGCCATGCCCAGCGCGATCGCGCCGATGGCTAGGGTGCGCGGCTCGCGCCACACGCGCAGCGCGGACTTCAGGCCGCCCGCCTCACCGGGTGCTGGGGTCTCCTCGCGGCCGGTGGCGGCGGGCAGGTTGAGCGCGACCCACACGGTGGCGGTGGCGCCCAGGGCGGCGACCGCGCCCAGGTGCGGCAGGACCGGGACGCCGACGGCGGTGGCGGCCAGGCCGAGCAGGCCGCCGGCGCAGATGCCCACGCTGAAGCAGCCGTGCAGGCCGGGCACGACGGTGCGGCCCAGTTCGGCCTCCACCGCGACGCCCTCGACGTTCTGGGCGATCTCCGCCGCGCCTACGCCGAAGCCGAACACCGCGAGCCCTGCGGCGACCACCCAGCCGTCGCCGAGGCCGCCCCCGAGCGCGACCACGGCCAGTCCGGTGGCCATCGCGAACATGCACCAGCGGACGACGAACCTGCCGCCCCGGCTGGCGACCAGGCCGCCGCCGAGCGCGAGACCGACCATGGACCCGGCCGACAGGGCGGCGATGATCAGGCCCATCTGGGCGGTGCTGGAGGCGGTGGCGTCGCGGATGTCCGGGGTGCGGGAGATCCAGGTGGCCATCGAGACGCCGATGACGGCGAACGCCAGGCCGAGCGCGGCCCTGCGGCGGTTCGGGGAGGGGGTGCGGTGGGGCACGGTGGGACTCCGGTGGGGCGCGGGGTGGTCGGTCACGAGGCGGGTGGCGGGCCGATGAGGCGGTGGACGGCCTGGCGGACGCGGTCCACGTCGAACGGCTCGGTGGAGATGTGGCTGTGCAGGATCAGGCCCTCCTGGAGGGCGTCGATCATGGGGGCCAGCTCCGGGGGGAAGTGGCGCGCGAGGGAGGCGCGCGAGCGCAGCATCCAGGCCTGGATCAGCTCGCGGTAGCGCGGTTCGCGCACGGCGAGGGCGTAGAGCTCGGCGGACAGCACCATGTCCCTGCCGTAGCCCTCGCCCTGGGTGGTGATGATCCGGACGACCCCCTCGCGCGGGTCCTCGTCGGGGCCGATGTCGGCCAGGATCCGGTCGAACCTGGCGTGCATCGTGTCGGCCAGCCGGGAGAACGCCGCGTGGAGCAGGTCGTCGCGGGTCGGGAAGTGGTAGGTCATCGAGCCGAGCGGCACGTCAGCCGCCTCCGCGACCGAGCGGTAGGTGGCGCCCTGGGCGCCGTGCTCGGCGATCACCTCCAGCGTCGCCTCGACGATGCGCTCCCTGCGGTCGGGGTCGGTGCGCCGGGTGCGGGTCACCGGGCGGACGCCAGTGCCGGGAGCGCGGCGAGCGGGTCGGCCGCGGCGGGGATGAGGACGGAGGTGGTGACGCCCGCGTCGAACAGCTCGGCGTTGCGGGCGCGCACCTCGTCGGGGGTGCCCGCCAGCGCCAGTTGGGTGACCCACTCCTGGGGGATGCGTTCGGCGAACTCCTCGCGGGTGGCGCAGGAGGCGCGGAGCTGGGCGAACTCGGCGGCGAACGGGAGCGGCGCGAGGTGCGGGGCCCAGTCGGGCTCGCCGATCCAGGCGAGGCCGGGGCGGACCTCGGCGACGGCGGTCGCGGTGTCGGGGTGGACGCTGGCGGCGTTGTAGGTGACCACGCTGTGCGGGGTCGCGGCGATCGTGCCGACGGAGGCGCGGACGTACTCGGGGGTGCAGGGCTCGGCGAGCACGGTGCCGTCCGCGACCCGGCCGGAGAGCGCGAGGGACTTCGGGCCGCGCACGCCCGCGAGCACCGGCGGGACGACCTCGGGCAGGGAGGACGGCTCCAGGCGGGCCTCGGTGAGGGTGACGTAGCGGCCCCTGGTGGTGACCGTCTCGCCGCGCAGGAGCGCGCGGATCGCGGTGAGGTGCTCGCCGAGGAGGGTGAGCGGGCTGTCCGGGAGAGCGCCGACGGAGCGCATCCAGTCGGGCATCCCGTGGCCCACTCCGATGGTCACCCGGCCGGGGAAGAGCTGACCGAGGGTGGCGATCTCCATGGCGGCGAACACCGGGTTGCGGATCGCGGCGGGCAGGATGCCGATGCCCACGGTGATCGACTTCGTGGCGGCGAGGACGGCCGCGGCCTGCGCGACGCCGCCCCGGAAGCCGAGGTCCTCCACCACCCACAGCTCGTCGAAGCCGACCGCCTCGGCCTGGCGCGCGTAGTCCAGGACCTGCCCGTGGGGGAGGTCGCGAAGAAGCATGACACCAACGGAACGCGCAGCCATGAGCCCTCCAATAAGAACGTTCGTATATGAACGCTGGGAGGGGACGTTAGCAGTCCGGCGGCGGCGGGGGAACAGGAAACCGAGGAGTGCTCGGCAGCGGGCCGGGGGTGGACCCCCCGGCCCGCGCGGGTCAGGCCACGACCGCAGGCGCGGGCGCGGTTCCGTCGGAGATGCGCAGCGCGGCCACCAGCTCGCGGTACAGCTCGTCGGTCGCCAGCAGCTCGGCGTGCGCGCCGGACGCCCGGACGCGCCCGTCCTCCATCACCACGATGGTGTCCGCGTCGATCACCGTGGACAGCCGGTGCGCCACGGTCACCACCGCGCCGTGCCTGGCCCGCTCGCGCACGCACTCGTGCACGGCGGCCTCGGTCAGCCCGTCGACCTGGGCGGTCGCCTCGTCCAGCAGCAGCACGTCGGGGGCGCGCAGGACCGCCCTGGCCAGCGCGATCCGCTGGCGCTGCCCGCCGGACATGCTCGACGGGCCGAGCGGGGTGTCCAGGCCGTCCGGGAGGGCGGCCACGACCTCCTCAAGGCGCACCTCGCGCAGCACCCTCCACAGCTCGTCCTCGCCCGCGTCGGGGTGGGTGAACAGCAGGTTGTCCCGGATCGTGCCCGGCAGCACGGGCGTCTCCTGCTCCACGTACGCCAGTCGCGCGCGCAGCTCGGAGTGGCCGTGCTCGCGGTACGGGCGCCCGCCGAGGAGCAGCTCTCCCCCGCTGGGCTCCAGGAAGCGCAGGACCAGCGACAGCAGGGTGGTCTTGCCCGCGCCGGACGGTCCGACGACGGCGGTGTGCCCGCGCCGGGGCACGACCAGGTCGACGCCGCGCACCGCCGGTTCGCCGCCGTACCCGGCGACCACGCCGCGCAGCTCCAGGATCGGGGCGTCGGCGGAGTCGCCGGGGGCGGTGGCGCCCGGCTCGTCCCGCTCGACGTCCAGCGCGTCCACGTCGCGGATGCGCCCGGCCGCCGCGATCCCGGCCTGCAGGGTGGTGACGTTGCGGCTCAGCTCGGTCACCGGGTCCATGAGTCCGAACGCGTACAGCAGGAACGCGATCAGGCTGGACACCTCCAGGCTGCCCTGGGAGACCCGCCACGCGCCGAGGCCGAGCACGAGGATGATCGCGAACTGGATGCCCGACCAGGCCACGGTCCAGGCCAGGGCCTCGCGCCGCACGGCCCGGACGCTGTGCCGGTAGGCGGCGCGCGCGTCGCCGAGGACCCGCTCGGTCTGCCGCGCCTCGGCCCGGCTGGCCTTGACCGTGCGGATCGCGCGCAGCGTGCCCTCCAGCACGCCGCCGAGCTTGCCGACGCGGTCCTGCGCGAGCTCCTGCTCGCGGGCGATGGCGGGCATCAGCACGGCGAACACGACGCCGAGCACCACGACCGAGACGACCGTGGCGCCGAGCAGCGCGAGGTCGAGCACGGCCATCAGCACGAGCGTGCCGACGAGCGTGACCGTGCCGTTGACCAGGCCGATCACGCTGCTGGACGCGGCTTCGCGCAGCAGCACGGTGTCCGAGGTGACCCTGGTGACCAGCTCGCCGCCGGGGCGGCCGGTCACGGCGGGCACGGTGGCGCGCAGCAGCCGCTTGACCATGGACTCGCGGGCGTCGAGCACGACCCGCTCGCCGAGCTCGCCCAGGATCACCCACTGGATGGTCCAGATCACCACGCCCGCGACCAGCAGGGCGAGCATCGTGCCGACCGGACCGGCCAGCGAGCCGCCGGAGCCGAGCGAGTCGAGGACCCACTTGGTGACCATCGGGGTGGCCAGGGTGGCGGCCGAGCCGATCAGGGACAGCGCCAACCCGAGGGCGAGGGTGCCCCTGTGCGGGCGGGCGAACGACCAGAGCACCCGCAAGCGCGGTAGTGCCTGCTTCACCTTCGGGGGGTTCATGCTCAAAAGTAGAACACCAGTGTTCCAAAGTTGTCAAAGATGATTCCGTTTGGGGATGGGCAGTACGGTTCTCCCCATGAGCGAGGCGCGCAGCGAACCCGTCGTGAAGGCCGAGTCCGGTTCACGGGCCAGGACCAGGCGGGCGATCCTGGACGCGGCGGTGCGGGAGCTGAGCGCGAACGCGGCGGTGCCGCTCGGCGAGATCGCGACGGCGGCCGGGGTCGGGCGGACCACGCTGCACCGGTACTTCCCCGAGCGGGCCGACCTGCTGGTGGCGGTGACCGCGTTCATGGAGGAGCAGATCGCCTCGGCCACCGGGCGGGCCCGGTTGGACGACGGGTCGGCGCGGGCCGCGCTCGGGCGGTTGTGCCAGGAGTACTTCGAGCTGGGCGACGTGCTGACGCTGATGTTCACCAGCCCGGTGTCGCCGAGCGGGCGGGAGTGGGATTACGAGATGCCGTCCGACCACCGGGTGCGCGACGCGGTGGACCGGGGGCACGCGGAGGGGGACATCGACGCGGCGCTGAGCCGGGAGTGGGTGCTGAACATGGTGTGGAGCCTGCTGTTCACCACCTGGGACATGGTCAGCACGCAGGGCGCCCCGAAGCACGAGGCGCTGACGCAGTGCCTGCGGACGCTGGACAAGGCGCTGACGCCCTGACCATCCACTTCGGACTTGACTACAACCGGTCGAACGGCTCGGCGTAGGCGAACACCCCGCGCGCGGCCGGGTCGTGCGCGGCGAGCGGGCGGACCTGGAAGTGCTGCCGCCACTCGGGAACCGGCGGTTCGACGCCGACCTCGCCGCACGGCAGGAAGCCGAACCGGTGGTAGTAGCCGGGATCGCCGAGCAGGGCCACCAGCGGTTCGCCGAGCGCGTCGGCCGCGCCGAGCAGGGCGTGCACGAGCGCGCTGCCGACACCGGAGCGCTGCCGGTCCGGGCGCACGGACAGCGGTCCCAGGCCGAGCGCGGGGACGTCGCCGACCGCGCCCCTGGTCGCCACGACGTGGCCGACCACCGAGCCGTCCGGGTCCTGCGCCACCAGGGACAGCGCGGGCAGCCACCCGGCGTCGGCGCGCAGCTCGTCCACCAGCCAGGCCTCCACGGGCGCGCCGTCGCGCAGTTCGGCGGCGGGCTGGTCGGGGCGGGTGAACGCGGCGGCGGTGACCGCGCGGATCGCGGGGACGTCGGCGGGGCGCTCGGGTCGGATCAGCACGGGTGCACTGTCCACCGGCGGTCGGCGCGGGGCAACCGGATTGCGCGGGGTGGCGCGTCTCACGCGGCTCCCCGAGTGTGCGATCGGTCGCAGGCGGCGGCGCGGACGGGGCGGGGCGCGTGCCGAGCGGGCGGCGCGGCGGCAGGTCGGGGGCGCGGGGGCCCGGACCGGCCGGGCCGGGAGCGCTTCGCGGCGCGTGCCTCGGTCGACGTCACCCCGGTCGGGCCGTTCGGCTCACCGGTTCCCGACAGCGGGTGACTACGATCCGGGTCGTGACGACTCCGACCCCCGACGACGAGGTGACGCGCTGGGCGCTGCGGGCGCGCTCCGGTGACCGGAACGCCCTGGAGCAGTTCGTGCGCGGCACCCAGCGCGACGTGTGGCGGTTCACCGCGCACCTCGCCGGGGTCGACGTGGCCGACGACCTGTCGCAGGAGACCTACGCCCGCGCGCTGACGAGCCTGCACCGGTTCGCCGGGCGGTCGTCGGCGCGCACCTGGCTGCTGGTGATCGCGCGGCGGGTCGTGGTGGACCAGGTGCGGATGGCGCAGTCGCGGCCACGCCTGTCGCCGGGGGCGGACTGGGTGCGCGAGGCGGACCGCAGGCCCGCGCCGACCGGGTTCGAGGACGCGGTCGAGCTGAACCTGCTGCTGGACTCGCTGGACCAGGACCGGCGCGAGGCGCTGGTGCTGACGCAGGTGCTGGGGCTTTCGTACGCGGAGGCGGCGGACGTGGCGGGGTGCCCGGTGGGCACGATCCGGTCGCGGGTGGCGCGGGCGCGCGACGACCTGATGCGGGCCGTGGACGTGGGCGAGGCCAGCGAGGTCGGCTGATCCGGGCGGGCGCCCTCCTCGGGACGCCCACCCGGAGCGCCGTCACGCGGCGGGGAACACCTGGACCTCGCCGCCGTCGGCGAACAGCTCGCTGCCGGTGATGAAGCTCGACCGGTCGCTCGCCAGGAACAGCGCGGCCTGCGCGATCTCGGCGGGGTCCGCGACCCGGTTCAGGGGCGTGGAGGCGGCCATCTGCGCGAGGAGCGCGGGCACCCCCGCCGGGTCGCCCGCGATGCCGCGCAGGCCCGGCGTGTCGGTGGGGCCGGGGACCAGCACGTTGACCCGGATGCGGCGCGGGGCCAGTTCGGCGGCCCAGACCCTGGCGTACTGCCGCAGGGCCGCCTTGGACGCCGAGTAGGTGCCGAATCCGGGGTTGCCCCTGCTCGCCGAGGTCGAGCCGGTCACCACGATCGACGCGCCGTCGGGCATGAGCGGCAGCGTCTTCTGCACGGTGAACGCGGCGCCGCGCACGTTGGTGCCGAAGACCTCGTCGAAGCTCTCGGGGCGCAGTTCGGCGATGGTGGCGAGGGTGTCGGCGCCGCCCGCGTTGGCGAACAGCACGTCCAGCCGCCCGGCGGCCTCGGCGATCCTGGCCGCGATGGCGTCCAGGTCGGCCAGGTCGGAGACGTCGCCCCGGATGGCCGTGGCGCCGATCCTCGCGGCGGCTGCGTCGAGTTCGGCCTGCCGCCTGCCGGTGATGAAGACGCGTGCTCCCTCGGCCGCGAAGAGGGTGGCCGCCGCCAGGCCGATGCCGGTCGCTCCCCCGGTCACCAGCGCCACCTTGCCCTCGAGTTCCGCCATGGTCGTGACTCCTCACTGTTTCGGACTGATCGGTCCAATACAAGCAGATGTTGACCGTGCGGTCCAGAAGCAATACCGTCGGGGCGTGCCCAGACCACGGAAGTTCGACGAGCGGCAGGTGCTGCGCTCCGCGACCGAGACGTTCTGGGACTCCGGCTTCGCGGCGACCTCGCTGGACGACCTGATGCGGGCGACCGGGCTGGGCAAGGGCAGCCTGTACGGGGCGTTCGGGGACAAGCGGGCGCTGTTCCAGCGGGTCCTCGACGCCTACTGCGCGGACGCGGCGGCAGGCTTGCGCGAGCGGTTGAGCGGGCCCGCCCCGTCGGCGGCGGAGCGGGTGCGGGCGCTGTTCGACGGGGCGGTCGCGGCGGGCGCGGCCCCGGCCGGTCCGCCGCGCGCGTGCCTGCTGGCGAAGTCGACGGCGGAGCTCGCGGCGCGGGACGCCGACGTGGCCGCGCTGGCGCGGCGGACTTTCGGCACGATCGCCGACCTGCTGGAGGCCGAGCTGCGCGCCGCGCGGGACGCGGGGGACGTGCCCGCCGACCGCGATCCCCGGCGCACCGCCCACCACCTCCTCGCGGTGCTGCGCGGCATGGAGGCGCTGGCCGAGGCCGGGGTGGACGAGGCGGTGCTGCGCGACGCCGCCGACGCCGCGCTGGTGGCGGCCGGTCTCGGCTGACGGCCCCGGTCCGCGCCGACCGGGACCGCCCGCCGGTCACACCAGGCTGCTCCAGTAGTCCCAGAACGCGCCGAGCACCAGCGCGACGATCACCGCGTACCAGAGGGCGAGCACCGCGCTGTGCACCCGCTTGAGCGGCGCGAGCCAGGACCAGGTGTCCAGCGAGCTGTACCAGAACAGCGGGATCGTCACCGCCCACACCACCATGCAGTACGGGCACAGCGCGCCGATGTCGTACAGGCTCGCGGCGATCAGCCAGTGCACGAGCACGACGCCGAGCGCGGCGCCCGAGGTGAACGCCACCCGGAACCAGCGGGGCGGCTCGAACCCGGCCAGCACCACGACCCCGGTGGTCACCACGACGGCGAAGGCCGCGATGCCGATGAGCGGGTTGGGGAAGCCGAACGCGGCGGCCTGCGGGCTGTCCATGATCGAGCCGCAGGCGATGACCGGGTTGATCGAGCAGGTCGGCACGTAGGCCGGGTCCTTGAGCTTCGCGATCTTCTCGATGGTCAGGGCGGCCGAGGCGGTCAGGCCGAGGCCGCCGCCGACGACGCTCAGCCAGGCCAGCGCGCGGTTCACCCGGCCAGCGCCTCGTCCAGGGCGGCGCGCAGCTCGGCGCCGACCGCCTCCAGGGTCTGGCCTGCGGGCTCGAAGCGCTCGCCGTTGACGAAGAACGTGGGGGTGCCGGTGACGCCGAGCGCCTTCCCGTCGGCGACGTCGCGGTCGACGGCGGCCTCGACCGCGTCGGAGTCCAGGTCGGCGCGGAAGCGGTCGACGTCCAGGCCGATCTCCTGGGCGTAGCGCTCGAACACCGCGCGCGCGGCGGTCTCGTCGGAGGCGGTGGCCTGGCCGGTGACGGCCCACTCGTCGAACCCGCCGTACAGCGCGTGGTACATCTCGGTGTGCTTGTCCTGCTCACCCGCGGCCTCGGTGGCGCGGGCGGCGAGCGGGGCCAGCGGGTGGACGTCGAGCGGGAAGTTGCGGGTGGCGAAGGTGATCCGGCCCCGGTAGTCCTCTTCCAGCTGCTCGGTGATGCCGGAGTAGTAGGAGTGGCAGGCCGGGCACTGGTAGTCCAGGAACTCGACCAGGGTGACCCGGTTCCCCTCCACCTCGGACAGGGTGTGCGCGTCGGCGGGCAGCAGCCTGGCCAGGTCGGCCGACCCGTCGCCGGAGGAGCGGTTGACCACCAGGACGCCGCCGATCACCAGCGCCGCGACGAGCACGACGATGCCGGTGAGGACGACGTTGAGCGACGGGCCGCGCTTGGCGGTGACCGGGTTGGACTTGCGCGGCTGTGGCGTTCGTGACATCGGGTTCGCCTCTGGTCGTTCGGACGGGCTCTTCGCCCAGTTGGTCGGTGGGAGCCTGGGGAAGTTCCTGGAACTCCCCGGAACTTTGTGGGCTGTCGAGACGACCGGTGGGACATGAGGGTTGACAGGGCCGCCGCGCTGGCAGGCGGTCTGGCGGTGCTGTGCGTCACGGCTGTGGTGCTGGCCGCCGGGGACGTGCACGAGGCGCTGGGCGACAGCGATCCCGGCCGGGTGGCCGGGTGGCTGCTCGGGGCGGTGCGGCTGGTCGCGGACGGCGCGGGGTCGGTGACGGCGGGCGCCCTGGCGTTCGCCGCGTTCGTGGTGCCGGGCAGGCGGGACGGGAAGCTGGCCGCCGACGCGTACGCGGCGCTGCGGTTGGCGGCGCTGGCGTCCCCGGTGTGGCTGGTCGCGGCGCTGGCGGCGGTGCCGCTGGCGGCCGGTGACGCCTCGGGGCAGCCGCAGTCGGTGGTGTGGGCCAACCTCGCGGGGCTGGTCGACGCGACCGACGAGCCGAAGGCGTGGCTGGTGACCTCGGCGGTGGTGGCGGTCGTGGTGTGGGGCACGCGGGTGACGCTGACCTGGCCGACGACGGTGACGTGGCTGGTGCTGTCGGTGCTGGCGCTGCTGCCGCCGGTGGTGATGGGGCACGTGTCGGGCGGCGCGTGGCACGACGTGGCGACGAACGCGGTGCTGTGGCACGTCCCGGCGGCGGCCGTGTGGGTCGGGTCGCTGGTGGCGCTGCGCTCGTTCCTGCGGCGCGGCGGGCCGGACCGCGAGCGGGTGCTGGGCAGGTACCGGCGGGTGACGGCGGTGTGCCTGGTCGTGGTGGCGCTGAGCGGGTCGGTCGCGGGGCTGGCGCTGGCGACGCCGTCCGGGCTGCTGTCCGGGTTCGGGGCGCTGCTGGGGTTGAAGCTGCTGGTGTGCCTGGTGGTGCTGGCGTCGCGTGGCCGCGCGGTCGGCACGCGGTGGGGCGCGCGGTGGCCGCTGGCCGTCGAGGTGGTGGCGCTGGGCGTGGCCATGGGCGCCTCGGCGGGACTGGCGCACCTGGTGCCGCCGAGGTGGACGTCGACGCGGCCGTCGGTGCAGGAGACCGTGCTGGGGTACGAACTCCCTGCGGGGCCTGGGTTCTCCGAGATCGTGCTGGGCTGGCGGTTCGACCTGGTGATCGGGCTGGGCGCGGTGCTGGCGGCGCTGCTCTACCTGCGCGGGGTGCGGGTGCTGCGGCGGCGCGGGGACGCGTGGCCCGCGCACCGGGTCGCGGCGTGGCTGGGCGGATGTCTGGTGCTGCTGCTGGCGACCTCGTCCGGGGTCGGCCGGTACGCGCCCGCGATGTTCAGCTCGCACATGGTGGCGCACATGTCGTTGAACATGCTGGCCCCGGTGCTGCTGGTGCTGGGCGGTCCGGTGACGCTGGCGCTGCGCGCGCTGCCGCCGGGGCCGCGCGCGTGGGTGGTGGCGCTGCTGCACTGCCGGTGGACGCGGATCGTCTCGCACCCGGCGTTCGCGGCGGTCATGTTCGTCGCCTCGTTCTACGTGCTGTACTTCTCGCCGCTGTTCGGCGAGGCCATGGGGCAGCACTGGGCGCACGTGCTGATGAACGTCCACTTCCTGATGACCGGGTACGTCTTCTACTGGCTGGTGATCGGCGTCGACCGGCCGCCGAGGCCGCTGCCGCACCTGGCGCGGCTGGGGATGCTGTTCGCGGTGATGCCGTTCCACGCGTTCTTCGGCGTGATCCTGATGAACGGGCAGTCGGTGATCGCCGAGTCGTACTACCGGGAGGTGGCGCTGTCCTGGCTGCCGGACCTGATGGCGGACCAGCGGCTCGGCGGCGGGATCGCCTGGGCCACCGGGGAGATCCCGATGCTGGTGGTGGTGATCGCGCTGATGGCGCAGTGGGCGGCGGCCGACCGCAAGGAGAGCGTGCGGATGGACCGGCGCGACGACAACGACGAGGACGAGCGGCTGGCCGCGTACAACGCGATGCTGGCGGAGCTGTCCGAGCGGCGTTGAGGCACGGGCGCGCCGGGGTCGGTCCGGCGCGCTTTTTCGTTGGGACTTCGAGGAAGCAGTGATGAGCACAGCGGTGGCGGGCGAGCCGGTTGAGCTGGCGGTGTCCGGGATGACGTGCGCGGCGTGCGCGACGCGCGTGGAGCGCAAGCTGAACAAGCTCGACGGCGTGCGGGCGTCGGTGAACTACGCGACCGAGCGGGCCGTGGTGCACCTGCCCGAGGGGTTGGACGCGCGGGACGCGGTCGAGGCGGTGCGCAAGGCCGGGTACGACGCGCGGGTGCGGCGGCGGGCCGAGGACGACCGGGCCGGGCACTCGGCGGCGGTGACCGACCTGCGGCGCAGGCTCGTGGTGGCGGCGGTGCTGGCGATCCCGCTGGGGAACCTGTCGATCACCCTGGCGCTGGTGCCGTCGCTGCGGTTCACCGGGTGGGAGGCGCTGTGCGCGCTGCTGGCGGTGCCGGTGGTGTTCTACTCGGCGTGGCCGTTCCACCGGGCGGCGGCGCGGACGTTGCGGCACGGGTCGTCCAGCATGGACACGCTGGTGTCGATCGGGGTGCTGGCGTCGTTCGGGTGGGCGGTGTGGTCGATGGTGGCCGGGTCGTCGGGGCCGGGCTACTGGCTCGGGTTCGGGGTGACCGACGGCGGCGCGGACGCGGTGTACCTGGACGTGGCGGCCGGGGTGACGACGTTCCTGCTGGCGGGCAGGTACTTCGAGACGCGGTCGCGGCGCAACGCGGTCGGGTTGCTGACCGCGCTGGCGGACCTGGCGGCGAAGGACGCGCGGGTGCTGCGCGACGGCGTGGAGCACGCGGTTCCCGCGGCGTTGCTGAAGGTGGGCGAGCTGTTCGTCGTGCGCCCCGGTGAGGCGCTCCCGGCGGACGGGGTCGTGGTCGAGGGCGCGTCCACTGTGGACACCTCGGCGATGACCGGCGAGTCGGCGCCTGCGGAGGTGGCCGAGGGGTCGCGGGTGGTCGGCGGGACGGTGAACCGGACCGGGCGGATCGTGGTGCGGGCCACCGAGGTCGGGGCGAACACGCAGCTGGCGCAGATGAGCGTGCTGGCGGAGCAGGCGGCGCAGCGCAAGGCCGGGGTGCAGCGGTTGGTGGACCGGGTGTGCGCGGTGTTCGTGCCGGTGGTGCTGGCGATCTCGCTGGTGACGCTGCTGGGCTGGTTGGCGACCGGGCACACCGCGCGCGAGGCGTTCACGTCGGCGGTGGCGGTGCTGATCATCGCGTGCCCGTGCGCGCTGGGGTTGGCGACGCCGACCGCGCTGATGGTCGGGGTGGCGCGGGCGGCGGGGCTCGGCGTGCTGGTGAAGGGCCCGCAGGCGTTGGAGGCGACGCGGGCGGTGGACGTGGTGGTGCTGGACAAGACCGGGACGGTGACCACGGGGCGGATGTCGGTGGTGGCGTCGGCGGGGTTCGGCGGGGCGGACTCGGCCGAGGTGCTGCGCTGGGCGGGTGCGGTGGAGTCGGCGTCGGAGCACCCGATCGCGGCGGCGATCACGGCGGCTTCGCCCGCCGCCCCGCCTGCGGTCTCGGGTTTCGAGGCGCTGGTGGGCGCGGGCGCGCGCGGCGAGGTGGAGGGCGCGGAGGTGGTCGTCGGCTCGGCGGCGCTGATGGCCGAGCTGGGCGTGTCGGTGCCGGAGGCGGCCCACGGGTGGCTGGCCGGTCTGGGCGCGGCGACGGGGGTGCTGGTGGCGCGCGGTGGTGGTCTGGTGGGCGGGATCGCGGTGCGCGACACGGTGCGCCCGTCGGCGGCGTCGGCGGTGGAGCGGTTGCACCGCATGGGTTTGCGGACCGTGCTGCTCACCGGTGACAGCGCGGCGGCGGCGCGGGCGGTGGCCGAGGAGATCGGGGTGCGCGAGGTGCGCGCCGAGGTGCGGCCTGCGGACAAGGCGGCCGTGGTGGAGGAGCTGCGGGCGGCAGGGCACCGGGTGGCGGTGGTCGGCGACGGCGTCAACGACGGTCCCGCGCTGGCGTCGGCGGACCTGGGCATGGCGGTGGCGCGCGGCAGCGACGTGGCGGCGCAGGCGTCGGACGTGGTGCTGGTGCGGGAGGACCTGCACGCGGTGCCGGACGCGATCGAGCTGGCGGCGCGGACGCTGTCGACCATCCGGGGGAACCTGGTGTGGGCGTTCGGCTACAACGCGGCGGCGATCCCGCTGGCCGCGTTCGGCCTGCTGAACCCGCTGATCGCGGCGGCGGCGATGTCGCTGTCGTCGGTGCTGGTGGTGACGAACAGCCTGCGGTTGCGGAACTTCCGACCTGGGGGCCGTTGACCCCCGCAGCACCTCGATGTGAACCAGGTCACAGCAGGCCAACGTCCCTGCAGGGCGCGACGTCTTCCCGGTTGCGAGTCGAAGTCGAGGCTTCGACGGCACGCCGTCTGGGGAGGCGGCGTCTTCACTCTTGTTGGGGGACAACGATGAAGGCTCGATTTGCCATGCCCGCACTGGCCCTGGCCGCCCTTCCGGCGCTGCTGTTCCAGGGGGTCGCGGGCGCGGACGGCGTCCCGAGCGGGGACGTGTCGGCGGACGCGACGGTCAAGACGGCGTTCGCGGACCTGGACGGGGACGGGAACGCGGAGCGAATCACCGTCGAGCTGGTCAAGGCCGACGACCCGGCCAGGCAGCGGATCAGCGCGGTGGTCGGCGGGGTCGCGGTCAGCGCGCTGACCACCGCGGACGAGCGGGTCGGCGTGCAGCCGATCCAGGTGGTGGACCTGAACGACGACGGCAAGCAGGAGGTGGTGGTGAAGGAGCTGATGGGCGCGAACACCGACCACTACACCGCGTGGGGCTACCACTACGGCACCCTGTCGCCGGTGACGGACGGCAGTGACTTCACCGGCGCGCCGCTGCGCTTCCACGAGGGCGGCGGGATGTCGGCGCTGTCGTACTTCGGGTGCGAGGGCGAGGGGGCGGAGCGGAAGTTCAAGATCGCGAGCGGACTGGACTCCGAGTTCGACGGGACCTTCGAGGGGACGATCACCAGCTACCGGGTGGAGAACGGGATCGCCGAGAGGATCGAGCAGCGGGCGGTGACCGGGTCGCGGTCGCTGTTCTGGATGGACGCGCGCAGCTGCGCGTGAGGTGAGGTACCGGAGGCGGGGACTCGTCCGGACGAGTCCCCGCCTCCGGCGCGTCCCCGACCCGCTCGGTCGGATCACGTGCTGGGCGGCGGGTTTCGCGGCGGGTCGAGTGGGGCTCAGGTCAGGCTCAGGCAGTGGGCCAGTCGGTCTCGGGCGTCCTCGTCCTCGGTTCTGGCCAGCACCTCGCGGTAGTCCTGGGCGGCGCGGTCGTAGTCGCCGGTTTCCTCCAGGACCAGGGCGCGGTTGTACCTGACCTCCGGGGCGTCCAGCAGGCGCACCGACTCGTCGAAGTCCGCCAGGGCCCTGGGCAGGTCGCCCGCCTCGTACTCCAGGCGTGCGCGGATCGCCCACGCCTGGGCGCAGTCCGGGTGGTCGGCGGTCACGGACTCGGCCACCTCGCGGGCCCGGTCGGGGTTGCCTGCTTCGGCTAACGCGGTCGCCTGGACGCAGCGGAGCATCGGGTTGCCTGGGGATTGCGCCAGGCCCGCCTCCACGTCCCGCAGGGCGCCCGCGTGGTCGCCTAGGTCGCAGCGGAGCTCCGCTCTGCTGAGCCTGGCCTCGGGGTGGGTCGGGTCCAGCTCCAGGACCTTGGTGAACTCGGCCAGCGCGCCTTCCGCGTCGCCCAGGGCGAGTCTGGTGTCGCCCAGGTTGTAGTGGACTTCCGGGAACGGCGGGGAGAGTGGGAGGACGCGTTCGAACGCCTCCAGGGCCTCCTCGTCCCTGCCCAGCTTGCGCAGCATGCTGGCCACGTGGAAGTGGTGCTCCGGGAAGTCCGGGTCCAGGGCTGCCACGGCCTGGTAGTCGGCCAAGGCCTCCTCGACCTTGCCGGTCATGGCGTTGACCTGGGCCCTGTTGTAGCGCAGCACCGAGCGGTGCAGGGGGTGTTCGTCCGGGGAGAGGTCGGCGTCCAGCCTGGCCATGCCCTCCTCCAGGAGGCGCATCGCCTCGGCCGGTCTGCCCTGGCGGACTTCCACCAGGGCAAGGCCGTTGCGGCTGAAGACGGAGTGGAACGCCCGCTCCTTCGGGTCGCCCAGCTGGTCGGCCAGGGCTATCGAGAGGTTCATCCAGCCCCTGGCGCGTTGGAAGTCCCTGCGCTCCGCCGGGAAGTGCCTGGCGTACAGCATGGCGCTGCCGTAGGCCAGGTTCATGTGCACCACCGGGTCCGCCGAGGCCGCCCTGGCCTCGTGGTAGATCTCCTCCGCCTCCTCCGCCCGGCCCACCGAGGCCATCGCGGTGCTGGCGCCCTCGGTGAAGTGCCACCACAGCTCCGGGTCGCGCTCCCGGTCGACGGCCGCCCTTCCCCGGACGCCGAAGTCGATCGCCGCCTGGTACAGGCCTACCTTGCGGCAGTGGTCCATCGCGGTGAGGAGGGGGGCGGTTCCGGGAGTGGCACCGCGTTCGGCGTGGAACGGGATCGCGCCCAGTTCCAGGGATTTCTCCCCGATGGCCACCAGTTCCGCCCTGCGGGCGTCGTGCAGGGCGGCGCGGTGCTCGGCGGAGAGGGAGCGGTAGTCGGCCAGGGATCTCGGGTCGTCCTCGGTGCCGTCGCTGTCCACGTAGGACAGATATGGGGCGTCGGGGACGGGTGGAGCATCCAGCGCAGTGGTGTGGGCGGGGAGGATCTCCTTGAGGGACAGGGGCAGTTCGCCCTTCGGGTCCTCCAGCTCGGCGGTTCCGGTGCAGACCACCAGGCGCAGGTTCGGCAGGTCCGCCCTGCGCAGGAGGACCGCGATGAACTCCTGGTCGGTCGGGTCCGCGTGGTGGGCGTTGTCGATCACCAGGGTGGCGGGGGCGTCCAGGGCCGCGCGCAGGAGGTCGGCCAGGCCGTTGGCGATGTTCAGGGTGTGCAGGCGGGAGTAGAAGCGGGTGCGCTCCTCGGTGCTCACCGTCCACTCCATGCTCGACCACGGGGACGGGACCAGCGCGGCGAGTTCCGGGGCCGCGGTCGCGACCTCGATGTTGTGGCGGGCGGCCAGGTCCGGGTGGCGGGCGAAGAGGGTGGGGCCCACGGCTCGGAGCAGTGCGCCCGCCGCCGAGTACGGGCCGCGCAGGTTGTGGTGGGCGTCGACGCGGGCCAGCAGCGGGGGCAGGTCCAGGGTCGCCACGTGGGCGGCGCGGTCGGCCGCTCGGTCGGCGCGGACCCACAGGTGTCTTGCGGTCACCGGTCACGTCCCTTTCCACGGCGGCGGTCGCGCAGGGCGAGCAGTCCGTAGACGGCGATGGGGATGAGGGAGAAGGTCAGGAACACCGACGAGTCCAGGACCTGGAGCGGGGTGCCGCCCGACGAGAAGCGGGTGAGCACGCCCTTGAACATGAACCAGGTGACCGGGGCCAGTGCCAGGGCGAAGGTGGTCAGGCTGATCGCGTAGCCGACCGGGACGAGCCAGGCGTACCAGTGGGCGACCCTGCGGTCGACCGGGTGCCAGGTGGACTCGTCGACCAGGCGGTGCGGTCTGCGCAGGAGGCGGTTGACGCGGTTGCGCAGGGTGCCCCTGACGGCCGTGTGCAGGTCGACGCAGCCCAGGACGGTGCTGGCCAGGACGTACAGGTCGGTGCGCAGGTAGAACGAGAACTGCCAGGCGACGCGCAGGAGGGTGGCGAACGAGACGGCCAGGCAGAAGCGGCCGGTGAGGGAGAGGGCGCCGTCGGGGGTCCGGGTGAGGTCGGCGGCGGTGGTGAGGGCGGCCATCGCGAGGACGTCGGCGAGCATCCCGGCCAGGATCGGCAGGTAGCGCTTGCGCCTGGGGACGGTGACCAGGCTGTCCATGGACGTCTCCAGGACGATGAAGTACAGCCTGCGGCCGATGCTGAGCCTGGACGGGAGGCCGAGCCTGCGGCCCGCCAGGGCGTGGAAGGACTCGTGCAGGAGCAGGAGCGGGAGGGCCGCGGCGAACAGGGTGGCCTGGATGAGCGAGTAGTACTCGGTGTAGAAGATGTGCCGGAACGTGGGGCGCAGGTCGGGGGCGCGGAACGCGGCGTGGACCGCCCAGGCGATCAGGGCGGCGTAGGCGAGCATCGCGGGGCGGGAGAACAGGACCTGGCCGAGGCGTTGCCAGCGGACGTGCGTCGTGGCGGGCGCGGTGGCGGCCGGTTCCCCGGTGCGCACGAAGTCCAGGTCGTGCAGGACTTCCACGACGTCGTCGATGTCCACCGGTTCGCCGTAGTGGCGCTCGTACCAGGTGGCGGCGCGGGCCGGGGGCTCGCCGTCGGCGATGCGGCGCACGAGCTCGGCGCCGTCCGGCGGGAAGACCGCGTAGGACTCGATGTCCCTGCGGCCCACGGTCACGTCGTCGCCGTCCTCCAGGTACACCAGCGGGTGCAGCGGGAGCGGCCGGTCCAGGTCGGGCACGTGCGGGGTCCTTCCGCTCCGTCGGTCTGCCGGGTGGTCCGGGCGGCGACCGGGGTGGCCGCCGCCCGGACCCGGTGCTCAGCTGGCGGGCAGGGTGGGGACCTTGTACTGCGAGCAGGCCGCCGCGGTCAGCCGGACCGGGCCGACCTTGCGCACGGTGATCTTCTTCATCTTGGGCTTCATCGGGGTACACCTCCAGGGGCGGCGTCCAAGGACGCGCGGAACCGATTCCCGAGGGTTTCGGGAATTGATTTCTGGCGTTTTCCGGTGCGTCGCGCCACTTCGCCGATCAACGCGGCACCGTCAGGACTTTAGGCGTGGGGGCGGTTGTCCACGATCGACCACAAGGGTGAACGGGGAGATGTGGATCACATTCGACTGTCGGGTTGTCCGGCGGGTTGAAGAATTGCCCGGTGGGCGGTTCGGGGGATCGGCGGAGTGGCGTTCCGACGCCTTTGGTCCGGTTGACGCGCCACCGCTGCGGTGGACGGAGCCCCGCGTGGCCTGCAAGTTCGCAGCGCTTGGCCACTGGGGTGACGTCGCGGGCGGTCGCGCCGAAGCTCGCCGGGGTTCGGGGTGGAAGATTGCTGAAAAATTTTCCGGATTGGCGATGGGCAGGGTTGGTCATTGCCATCGGGGGTTCTTCGTGCTGTGGTGGATCGCGCTTCCGACTGCACCGGCGAGTTCCGAGTGGCGGGGGTGACGCTTTGGGCGCGGCGGTTTTCAGAACGCGACGCGGCGGACGGACTCGGGGTGCAGGACGAGGCGGTCCCAGTCCTGGGTGAGGACGTCGGCGAGGTCGGTTTCGCGGGCGGGGTCGGACAGGTCCCAGTAGCGGGCGGCCATGCGGGCGTAGAGGTCGCGGCCCGCGTTCGGCTCGATCACGACGTGGCCGGTGACCGCGACCCAGCGCTCGCGCTCCTCCACCGGGGCGGCGACGATCAGCGAGGCGCGGGGGTCGCGGCGCAGTCGGCGGACCTTGAGAGCGTCCGGGGCGCTGATGAACTGGACGAGGCCGTCGGTGGTGAGGTCGAACCAGATCGGGCGGGCCTGGGGCGGGGTCGGGCCTGCCGCCGTGGTGAGGAAGCCGTGGAGGGGGCGGGCGAGGAACTCGCGGTCGGCTTCGGTGAGGGGGGATTCGGTGGTGGGCATGGGGTTCCTGTTCCCCGGTGGGGCGCGGGGCAATCAGGCCTGCCCGCCGAGAGGGGAAGGCTCGGCGGGCAGGGGCGGTGGGGGCAGGGGTGTCGGGGCAGGGGTGCCGGGAACTCAGGTCGTCGAGCCCAGGAGGGACACCGGGGGTGGGCGGAGGGTGGTGCGGGCCGGGATCGTGGTCGCGGTCAGGGTGAGGAGGAGGGTGGTCGCGGTGATCGTCGCCCAGACCTGCCAGGGGGTTGTAGGGATCGGGGACTCAGTCAGGCCGTAGGACAGGCCCGCCAGGGCCGGGAGGACGGCTGCCGCGCCTACCAGCAGGGCGATCGACGTCAGGAGCAACGCCTCCAGGCGGACGACGCGCAGGACCTGCGCCCGCCTCGTGCCGACGAGGCGGAGCAGGGCGAACTCCTGGCCGCGTCGTGCGGTCGCCATCACCAGGGTGTTCACCACCGAGATGGCCAGGTAGCCCAGGAGCACCACCAGGGCGATCAGGTTCGTCCACGAGTCGCCGTCGCGCTCGGACTCGCCCGCCGACGCCAGGTGCGCGCTGTCCACCGCCCGCACGCCCGTGAAGGGGCCGAGCGCGGCCGTCACGGTCGGTTCGTCGGCGCCTCGCACGAGGACCAGGTGGTCGAGCTTGGTGGTGGTGTGCGGGAGGAGGACGTCGTGCGGGAGGGTCACGTCGCCGTAGCCCAGGCCCCGCGCGTACAGGGCCGTCACCTGCGGGGTGATCTCCGCGCCGTCGCCGAGGACCAGCGGGAGGCGGTCGCCTGGGGACACGCCCAGGGTCGCCGCCGCCTGGGTGCTCAGGGCCACCGAGTCGGCGGTCATCGCGTTCAGGTCGCCCTCTCGGACGTCCAGGTCCAGGACGGTCGCCGGGGTGTCCACGCCCTGGGCGGCGAGCGGGGTCAGGTTCGGCTCGCCGAGGGTGGTGTGCCGGGCCGCCACCTGGCCGCGCACCAGCGGGACCACGTCGTCCGCGACCTCGCGCAGCGCGTCGGTCACCTGCGGCGCCACACCGGCCTCGCCCGCCACGACCACGTCGGCGCGCATCCCCTCGGTGGACTGGGCGCTCGCCGCCGCCGCGACCGTGGTCTGGGTGAACACCTGCACGCCCGCGACCGTGACGGCCAGCAGGATCGGGACGACCACCGACGCGAAGCGGCGGGCGTTCGCCCTGACGGACGCCAGCGCCAGCGGCGCGGCGACCGGGGCCAGCGCGGTCAGCGGGCGGGACACCAGGGACGTCGCGGCCAGCACCAGGCGCGGGCCCAGCAGGGCGGCGCCGATCACGGTCAGCATCGCGGACGCCGCCGCGCCCGCCGCTGCCAGCTCGCCGGGGATGACCAGGGGCAGTGCGCAGAGGACCAGGCCCGAGGCGACGCACGCCCAGCCTGAGCGGGCCCGCAGGGCGCTGACCTGCGGAGGTGCGAGGGCGGACTCGCGCAGGGCGGTCATCGGGTCCGCCGACGCCGGGCGGCGCACGGCCAGCCAGGCGGCGAAGCGGGCGGTTCCCACGACGAGGAGGATCGCGGCCAGCGGGGGCGCCGGGCTCAGTGCCAGGGCGAAGTCGGGTGGGAGCTGGCCGGCGTCGGCGAACGCGTCGCGGAGCAGGCCCGCCGCCCAGATCCCCGGCAGCGCGCCCAGGACGGCGGCGGCGCCCGAGACCAGGAGGACCTCGGTCCCCACCATGCGGTGGATCTGCGCCGGGGTCGCGGCGACCGCGCGCAGCAGCGCCAGCTCCCTGGCGCGCTGGCCGATCGACAGGGCCAGGGTGCTCGCCACGACCAGGACGGCGATCATCAGGGTGGTGCCCGCGAACGAGCTGGACAGCGTGATCAGGTAGCCGCGCGCCTCCCCCGCGTCCAGGAACTCGGCGTCACCCCGCCGCACCCCGGTGTAGGTGGTCGCGCCGGGCAGGGCGGCGGCGATCGACTCGGCGAGCGCGTCGGGGTCGACGCCCTGATCGGCCAGCACGCCGACCACGTCCACCTGGCCGCCCGCCAGCTCCAGGGCCCTCTGGTCGGTCAGGTACGCGGCGGGCCTGCGCGGGACGGACGTGCCGGTCACGCCGGTGACCTCGTACTCCTCGGGCACCCCGCCCACCGCCACCGGCACGCGCGAGCCGGGGGACGCGCCCAGCTCGGCGGCCAGACCGGCGTCCAGGACCAGCTCGGTCGGGGTGGCGGGGGCGCGGCCCCCGACCAGCTCGGACGGGGCCAGCGCCGCCGTCCCCCAGCCGACGGCCTGCGCGGGGACGCCGTCCACGAGCACGGCGGTCGCCGACTCCGGGATCGCCTCGCGCACCCCCGGCACCGCCGCGACGCGGGCGGCGGCGTCGGCGGGCAGCGGGGCGCGCTCGGCAAGGCGCAGGTCGAGGTCCTCCACGACCTCCACGGCCTGGGCGGCGCCCACGACCACGTCCGCGCCCGCGTACCGCTGCGGCGGCACGCCCGAGCGCAGGCCGGACTCCAGCAGCACGCCCAGCGCGGTGAGCAGGGCGGAGGCGAGCAGGACGGACACGACGACGGCCGCGAACGAGCCGAGGCGGTGCCGCACGGAGGCGAGCGCGAGGGTCCGCATCACCACTCCCCCAGCGCCGTCATGCGCTCGGCGACGTGCTCGGCGGTCGGCGCGACCAGCTCGTCCACCAGGCGGCCGTCGCGCAGGAACACCACGCGGTCGGCGACGGAGGCCGCCGCCGGGTCGTGGGTGACCATGAGGACGGTCTGGCCGGTGGCGTCGACCACGTCGCGCAGCAGCGCCAGCACCTGCTTGCCGGTGCGGCTGTCCAGCGCGCCGGTCGGCTCGTCGGCGAACACCACGTCGGGCCGGGTGACCAGCGCCCTGGCGATC
Organism: Actinosynnema pretiosum; assembly: GCF_024171695.1. GTDB lineage: Bacteria > Actinomycetota > Actinomycetes > Mycobacteriales > Pseudonocardiaceae > Actinosynnema > Actinosynnema pretiosum. The sequence goes on from NZ_JAMTCF010000001.1 coordinate 156,146, forward strand.
GCCACGCGCTGCTGCTGGCCGCCGGAGAGCTGGGACGGCATGTGGCCGAGGCGGTCGGTCAGGCCGACCCTGCGCAGCACCTCGTCGCGCCACGCCGGGTCGACGCGGCCCGCGCCGAGCAGCAGCGGCAGCTCGACGTTGCGCAGCACGTCCAGCGAGGGCACCAGGTTGTAGCCCTGGAAGACGAAGCCGACGCGGTCGCGGCGCAGCGCGGTGAGGCGGTTCTCGTCCAGGCCGGACAGGTCGGCGCCGCCGAGCCGCACGGCGCCCGAGGTGGGGCGCTCCAGTCCGGCGGCGCAGTTGAGGAAGGTGCTCTTGCCCGAGCCCGACGGGCCCATGACGGCGGTGAACGTGCCGCGCTCCAGGGTGAGCGTGACGCCGTCGAGGGCGGTGACGGCGCTCTCGCCCGAGCCGTGCACCTTGGTCACGGCGGTCAGGGCGAGTGCGGCGGTCCCGGCGGGGGCTGCGGGGCGGTCCGGTGAGGTGGTTCTGGGCACGGGGGCAACGCTAGGGAGCGTGCGGGCCCTGAACGATCCACCCAGGGTGACAGTTCGCGGTAGTGCCAGCTATACCCTTGCCGCCATGATGCGGCGGTGGCTGCGGTGGCGGGGCGCCGCGCACTACCTGGGGGTCGGGGCGCTGCGCGGGTTCGGCTCGCTCTGGCTGTTCGCGGCGTTGATGCTGGTCGGGGCCTCGGCGGCGGTCGGGGTCGGGTGGCTATTGGCGCCGAGGGCGCGGGCGGCGCTGCGCGGGTGGGCCGGGCGGGAGCGGGCTCGGATCGAGGGCAGGACCGGGCGGGCGGTGCCCGAGGGGCCGTTGCCGCGCACGGCGTGCTGGTTGGCGCTGGACGGGACGGTGGGGCTGATCGCCTCCGCGTTCGGGGCGGTGCTGCCGCTGGCGGCGCTGAACAGCCTGCTGGTGCCCGCCTACTGGTGGGTGGCGCCTGCGGACGACCCGGTGGCCGCGCCGTGGCCGGTGACCTCGTGGGCGTGGGCGGCGACGATGCCGCTGGCCGCCGCGCTGTACCTGGGGCTGGCGTGGGTGGCCGTGCCGTGGCTGGCGGACCGGCACGCGCGGGTCGCGCGGTGGTTGCTGGCGCCGGGTGGGCGGGTCGCGCTGTCGCGGCGGGTGGCCGAGCTGACCGCGAGCCGCGCCGAGGCGCTGGAGGCGCACGGGGCGGAGCTGCGGCGGATCGAGCGGGACCTGCACGACAGCACGCAGAACCGGTTGGTGGCGGTGGTGATGCACCTGGGCATCGCGGAGCGGGCGCTGCGGCGGGACCCGGAGTCGGCGCTGCCGCTGGTGCTGCGCGCGCGGGACGCGGCCGGGGACGCGCTGTCCGGGCTGCGGGGCGTGGTGCGGCAGATCTACCCGCCGGTGCTGGCCGAGCAGGGGCTGGACGGGGCGGTCGCGGGGCTGGTGGCGGACTGCGGGGTGCCGTGCACGCTGACCACCGAGGGCGTGGGGCGGGCGCCCGCGGCGGTGGAGTCGGCGGCGTACTTCGTGGTCGCCGAGGCGTTGACCAACATCGGCAAGCACAGCGGGGCGGAGCGGGCGAGCGTGCGGATGGCCAAGGCGGACAAGCTGGTGATCGAGATCGGGGACGACGGGCGTGGCGGTGCGGCCGAGGGCGGCGGGTCGGGGCTCGCGGGCATCCGGCGGCGGGTCGGGGCGTTCGACGGGACGACGACGGTGAGCAGCCCGGTCGGCGGGCCGACGCTGGTCAGGGTGGAGCTGCCGTGCGCGTCGTGATCGCGGAGGACGACGCGCTGCTGCGGCAGGGGTTGGTGCTGCTGCTGGAGAGCGAGGGGCTGACCGTCGAGGCGGCGGTGGACGACGGGGACGCCCTGGTCGCCGCCGTGGTGGAGCACCGGCCGGACGTGGCGGTGGTGGACGTGCGGCTGCCACCGGGGTTCACCGACGAGGGGCTGCGGGCGGCGGCCCGCGCGCGGGAGCTGGTGCCGGGGTTGCCGGTGCTGGTGCTGTCGGCGCACGTCGCGGACTCGTCGGCGCAGGAGCTGCTGGCCGGTGGCGCGCGTGGCGTCGGGTACCTGCTCAAGGAGCGGGTGGGGCGGGTGGAGGAGTTCCTGGACGCGCTGCGGCGGGTCGCGGACGGCGGGACCGTGCTGGACCCCGAGGTGGTGACGCAGCTGCTGGTGCGGCGGCGGGTGGACGACCCGGTGCGGTCGCTGACCGCGCGGGAGCGGGAGGTGCTGTCGCTGATGGCGGAGGGGCACGGGAACGGGCGGATCGCGGAGCTGCTGGTGGTGAGCGAGACGGCGGTGAGCAAGCACATCCGGTCGATCTTCGGCAAGCTCGGGCTGCACCCGGACGACTCGGGGCACCGGCGGGTGCTGGCGGTGCTGGCGTACCTGCGGTCGTGAGGGGCGGGCGGCGGGGGCGCCGGTCCGGGACGTCGTCCCTGGGGCGCCCCCGCCGGTTCTCCCCTATCCCACCTGGACTTCGCCGTCCTGGACGACCCAGCGGATCGCGGACGGCTCGGTCAGGGCGGTGATGTCCTCGACCGGGTCGCGCTCCAGCACGACGAGGTCCGCGCGGGCGCCCACGGCCAGGGTGCCGATCTCGCCGACCTCGCCGAGCAGCTCGGCGGCGGAGCTGGTGGCGGCGCGCAGGACGTCCAGCGCGTCCTGGACCTCCCTGCGCAGCAGGAACTCCCGGCTCTGGTGCCGCTGCATCCCGCCGAGCAGGTCGCTGCCGTAGACCAGGCGGACGCCGCCGCGCGCGGCCAGGTCCAGGCCCGCGAGACCGGCGGTGAGCACGTCGTCGACCTTGCGGACGCTGGCCTCGGGCAGGCCGAACCGCGCGCCCTCCTCCTTGAGCGCCCAGTAGGTGACCAGCGTGGGCACCAGGAAGGCGTTGTGCGCCAGGAAGAGCTCGACGCTGCTCTCGTCGAGCAGGTTGCCGTGCTCGACGGAGCGGACCCCGGCCTCCAGGGCGCGGTTGATGGCGCGGGCGGTGTAGGCGTGGGCGGCGACGTAGCGGTTGGCGGCCTCGGCCTCCTCCACCACGGCGCGCAGCTCGTCCATCGAGTACTGGGTCGAGTCGACCCGGTCGGTGGGCGAGCTGACCCCGCCGCCCGCCATGACCTTGAGGTGGTGGGCGCCCTTGCGCAGCTCGTCGCGGGCGGCGGTGCGGACCGCGTCCACGCCGTCCGCGATGCGCCCCAGGCCCGCGCAGCACTGGTGCGAGTCGTGCACGGCGACGCCGGGGGTGCGCACGTCGCCGTGGCCGCCGGTCTGGCTCAGCGCCTTGCCGCAGAAGTGCAGTCGGGGTCCGCGCACCAGGCCGTCGAGCTGGGCCTTGGCCAGGCCCCAGTCGGCGCCGGAGGCGTCGCGGACGGTGGTGAAGCCCCGGTCGAGCATCTCCCCCATGGCGCGGATGCTCTGCGCGGTGACGTAGGACGGGGACAGGGCGGGCAGGGCGCCGAGGTCGGCGGTGGAGGCGGTGACGTGGACGTGCGCGTCGATCAGGCCGGGGATGACGACGGCGCCGCGCGCGTCGAGCACGCGGGTGCCGTCCGGGGCCGGAAGTCGTTGTCCCACCTCGGTGATGCGGCCCTCGGCGACGCGCAGGTCGGCCTCGACGCGCTCGCCGGTGGCGGGTTCGAGCAGGACGGCGTCGCGCAGCAGCAGGCTCATCGGGCCTCCTCCAGGGCGGCGCGCAGCGCGGGGACGGCGAGCGGGGCCAGTTCTTGTGCCGCCGCAACGGTTTCCCCGGTGTACGCGCCTTCGGCGTCGAGCAGGTTGAGCACGCCGAGCACGCGGTCGCCGTCCAGGACGGGCACGTTCACGATGGTCCCGCAGCCGAGGGACTCGATCAGGTCGTGGTCGGCGAAGATCTCGCGCACGGCGGCCCTGTCCGGCCCGAAGTACGGTTCGGCGTGGGTGATGCAGCGGTCGATCCAGCCCGCGGCGACCTCGACGGTCTTCTCGCCGCCGACCGGGTACTGCTCGGGGTGGCTGCTGTGGACGCGGCGCAGGGCCTCGCGCTCGGGAATCCAGGCCAGCACGGTGAACAGCCGCGCGCCGACCTCCTCGCGGACCCGCTGCTCCAGGTCCTCCAGGATCACTTGGCTCACTTGGCCATCTCCTTCGCGGTGTCGGCGGGTCCGCCCCGCTCGGTCAGGTCTTCCAGGGAGCGGCCCGCCGTGGACAGGCCGAACACCACCACGCACACGACGCCGACCACCAGCACCGCCGTGGTGAGGCCGAAGACGCCCGCGAAGCCGAGGCTGGCGGCGGACAGGCCGATGATGGTGGGCGCGAGGATGCTGCCGATGCGGCCGAACGCGCTGGACAGGCCGGTTCCGGTGGCGCGCACCCAGGTCGGGAACACCTCGGGGGTGTAGGAGTAGACGCCCGCGTAGGTGCCGTTGAGGAAGAACGAGAGCACCGCGCCCGCGAGGGTGATGGTCAGCGGGGTCTCGGTCTGGGACAGCCAGAACGCGCTGACCGCCGAGCCGGCGAGGTAGATCGCGATGGTGTTCTTGCGGTCCAGGCGCTCGGAGATCCAGGCGGCGGAGAAGTAGCCGGGGATCTGGGCCAGGTAGATGATGATCGAGAACTCGAAGCTCTTGGTCACCGTGATGCCGCGCTGGACCAGCAGGGTGGGGATCCAGGAGAAGAAGCCGTAGTAGGAGAAGGTGATCACGAACCAGATCAGCCAGATCACGGCGGTGCGCTTGGCCATCGCCGGGCTCCACAGGAACTTCAGCGCGCTGACGAGCGTGACCTTGGGGGTCTGCGCGGCCGGTCCGGTGGCGGTGGCGCTCTCCTCGACCGGCGGGAGCGGCTGGCGGGTGGCCTTCTCGACGCGGGCTTCCAGGTCCGCGACGACCTTCTCGGCCTCGGCGGTCTTGCCCTGCTGGAGCAGGAAGCGCGGGGACTCCGGGAGCGAGCGGCGCCACCACAGCAGCATGACGATCGGCAGCGCGGTGATGAGCTGGGCGATGCGCCAGCCGTCCTCGGAGGCGGGGACGACGAACCTGCCGATCAGGGCGGCCATGACGAAGCCGAACGAGAAGAACCCGGCGAGCGCGCCGACGAACCAGCCGCGCCGCTTGGCGGGGACGAACTCGGACAGGAAGGGGGCGATGATCGCGCTCTCCGCGCCCGCTCCCGCGCCTGCCAGGACCCGTGCGCCGAGGAAGACCTCGTAGTTGGGCGAGAAGGCGGCGACCACGGAGAACACCGCGTAGAAGGCCAGGGCGTACATCATGACCTTCTTGCGGCCGATGCGGTCGCCGAGCAGGCCCGCGATGGCCGCGCCGAACAGGAAGCCGAACGGGGTGGCCGAGCCGATCAGGCCCAGGTGCCCGTTGTCCAGGCCCCACACCTGCTGGACGCTGGGCAGCAGGAAGGCCACGACGGCGGAGTCCATGCCGTCGAAGGTGTAGCCGAGACCGCCGATGAGCAGCAGGCCGTAGTGGGGACGGCTCAGCGGCAGGCGGTCCAAACGGGCCAACAGGGACATGCGAACCCTCCGCGGGTGCTGGTCCAGCCGGATGTTGGCAGGCAACGTATAGTGCAGATTCGCCCATTTGCAATAGATGTTGCAGATTCACCGTGTTACGGGATTGTCGCGCCGGTCCACTCGCTGGGACCGCGTAGCGTGTCGCCCGTGCCGACCGGGACCCCTTCCAGCACCGACAGCTTCGACGAGTGGTTGCGCGGGCGCGTGCCGGAGCGGGGGTTGCGGCCCAAGGCGGCGGCGGTGCTGGAGCTGCTGCTGTCCCAGCCGAGGCGGGCGTCGTTCGGGTCGACGGCGGAGCTGGCGCAGCTCGCCGGGGTGAACGTGGCGACGGTGACGCGGACCGCGCAGGCGCTCGGGTACGCGGGGTGGCCCGCGTTGCAGCAGGAGCTGCGGGCGCGGTACCTGTCGTCGCTGAGCGCGCCGCAGGTGGCGGCCGAGCACCTGGACGCGGGGCTGGCGGGAACGGGGTCGGGGTCGCCGGGGGTGGCGTCGCTGCGGCGGGACCTGGACGGGTTGGCGCTGCTGCACCGCAAGGTGGACGAGGGCGTGCTGGACGTGGTGGCGCGGGCGATCGCGGGGGCGCGGCGGACGCTGGTGATCGCGGCGGGCAGCTACGCGGCGGTGGGGACGGCGCTGGCGCACAACGCGCGGTTGGCCGGGTACGACGTGGTGGCGGTGTCGGGCGGGGACGCGGAGCTGGCGAACGCGGTGGCGGCCGTGGACGAGCGGGACGTGCTGATCGCGGTGAGCTTCTGGCGGTTGTACGAGAGCACCGTGCTGGCGGCGAACGAGGCGCGGGAGCGGGGGGCGCGGGTGTTCGCGGTGACGGACGCGGCCAGCCCGGCGCTGTCGTCGGCGGCGGAGGAGGTGCTGCTGGTGCCCGCGGAGGGGGTGGCGTTCTTCCCGTCGCTGACGGCGGGGGTGGCGGTGGCGCAGGCGGTGGTGGCGCAGCTGGCGGCGATCGACCCGGAGCGGACGGCGGCGTCGATAGAGACGGCGGAGGGGATGTGGTCGCGGTTCGGGTTGCTGCACCGGCGGGTCGGGGGGTGATTCTTTTCCGGGTGACGAGCGGCGCTCCATTCCATGAGGCCGATTCGATACCGCCCGGCCAGCGGTTCCGAACGGGGCAAACGGTCACGACGATGGGGTGATGACCGGAGCGGAGCACTACACCAGGGCGCAGGACTGCCTCACCGAGGCGGACGAGACCAGCGACGCCGCCGCGCGCGGGGAACTGCTGACGCGGGCTCAGGCACACGCCACGCTGGCACTGGCGGCGGCAACGGCGCTGGGCTCGGAGTCGCAGGGCGGGCAGCGGGACACGGCGGGACACCCGGCGATGGCGAACCGGGACCTGAAGCAGTGGAAAGCGGCGGCGGCGGTGCCGGAACGGCGGACAGAGCCGGAGGCGAGCACGGCCACCACCGCCGGGTGAAGGGCGGGCGGGTCAGCCCTCGGGCTTGTCCGCCTCATCCGGGACGGCGCGCCCGGCGAAGACGTGGTCGTGCACTGCCTTGGCCTGCGCGATCACCTTCGGGTTCTCCTCGCCGAAGGTGATCTGGCGCAGCATGAACAGCAGTTCGACGTTCTCCTCGTCCAGCCACAGGCGTGGGAAGCTGACCGGGAGCACGAAACCGACGTGGATCTTCACCACGTCCACGTCTCGGATGTCCGCCACCGGAATCCGCTTGGTCCGCCACTCGGTGCGCAGCCCCACCACGCCTTCCTCCAGCACCACGTGCTGACGCAGGCCCAGCACGACCATGAGAACGGCGAAGGCGGCGAACAGGAAGAACAGAGAAGCCGCCCAGTAATCGTCGTAGACGATGCAGACAGCGGCGACAACCGCCATGACGAGGGCGATGCAGGACAAGCCCGATGTGGCGATCCAGCGGAACGGGCTTCGAAGAATCACGGGATCAACCTACTCAGTTCAGGTTCGGGACAGGGCGGGGTGGTGCGCACGAACCTCTCGTGCGCACCACCCTTTGGTCAGAACGCGCAGGCAACTCGCCGAGCGGTTTGCTTCGCGACGCAGAAAGCAGCCTTGACGACCCCTGGGTCGACGACCGTGCTGACGACGTTGACAGCCGCCATCTGCTTTTGGGTGTAGGTGTTCTTGTTCACCGGGCGGTTCGCCTTCTGCAGCGCCTTGGGCGTGTTGGAGACTCCAGCGCGAAGCCCTGTCCCACCGACCTTGGTGGCGAGCCCCACGGGAACCGTGAACAAGCCGAACGTGCCCACTGTGAGCACCAGGTCGGCCGCGTTCGCCTTGAGCGACTTGCGGAAGCCCTGTTCAGCGATGCGCTGCAGGGCATTGACCGCGTAAGCTCCTGCAGTGAAAATACCGCAGGCCAGCAGGCCCGTGAGCATGCAGCCCACGGCGGCGCCAGCACTGGCGATCGTGCCTCGGTTCTTTATGACGAAGCTGCCCACCTTCCCCCAGTCCGGCCAGTTGCCGTCGAGGTCGAGCTGGTTGATCGGGTCGCCGTTGGCGTAGTCGTAGTCGTTGGCGCTACCGCCGTCCACCGGGTCGACCGACAGGAACCGCCCCAGCAGCGGGCTGTACGGCCGCGCGCCCATCTGGACCAGCGACAGCGCCCCCGCGTGCTCGTACGGCCGCTGGTGCTGGCCGAGCCACCCGTAGTCGGCGCCGCCCGGCAGGTTGTCCGGGACGGCGTCGGGGTCGGGCGTGCCGTTGGGCTTGAGCGGTTCGCCGAACGGGCTGTAGAAGCGCAGATCTCCGACCTGCTCGCCCTTCGCGTCGGTGGTGAGCACCAGGTCGCCGCGCACGCTCGGGTGGTCGTAGGTGGTGCCGTCACCGCGCAGGGTGAGCAGCGCGCCACCGGGCAGCGACACGGTCCTGGACACGACCTGGCCTGCCGCGTCCAGGATCACGTCCGCGGTGTCCCCGTCCGCGGTGTGGCCGTAGCTGTTGCCCCTGCTCTTGCTATCGACGACCTCGACGCGCTCCACGATGCGGCCCTGCGCGTCACGCCGGTAGGTCACCTCGGCGGGATCCGCGCCCTCCGAGCGGGCCGAGGTGTTGCGGCCCTCGGAGTCCCACTCCAGGTGGGTGGTCGAGCCGCCCGAGGTGAAGCGGGTGGTGTTGCCGCTCTCGTCGTAGCGGATGTCCGTCACCTGGGTGTCCCCCACCACGGCGACGAGCCGGTCCGCGCTGTCGTAGCAGTAGCCGGTCTCGGTGGTGCCGGACGCGGCGCGGTCCACCAAGCGGACCCGGTTGGTGTTGCGACCGGCGTTGCCGACCGTCCCCTCGGGACACCCCTGGGGAGCGGGTGAGGTGAAGTCGTAGCTGTAGTGGTGGCCTGGGACGTAGGCCTCCACGAGCCTGCCCGCCGCGTCGTACGAGTAGTTCGGACCGTCGGGACGGGCGTCCACGCCGCCCAGCGACTCGTCCACGACCATGCCGGACTTCGACCTGGTCACCGAGGAGACCACGTCGCGGCCGTCCGAGGTGCGCCACGCCAGCGACGTGACCCGCCCGGACGCGTCCTGTCCGAGTGAGCGGAGCGCGGAACCGTTGCCGTAGGTGACACCGGACAGCTCACCGGCGCTGTCGTAGGTGGCGGTGGCCACCAGCTCTCCGCCGACGCGGAGAGTGAGCACACGACCTGCGTCGTCGTAGGTCGTCTCGGTCGCGGGCAGGACACCGGCCTGGCCAGGCGCCTTCGTGGTCTCTCGGACCACCCGGCCGCCGAGGTCCAGCTCCGGGGTGGTGGTCAGGCCGTGGACGTCGGTGTAGGAGGCGATCCGGCCCAGCAGGTCGACCCTGGTGGTGATGGTCCCCGAGGAGTCGGACACCGAGGTCGCCAGCGGGTCGCCGCCGACTGCGTAGTCGTAGGACACCACGCGGGCGGGCGTGGAGCCGCTCGCCGGGTGCGCGATCTTCGTCATCCGCCCCCGGCTGTCGTACGCGGTGCAGGTCCAGCCACCGGGCGCGGCCTCGGCGACCACCCGGCCCCGCAGGTCGTAGACCCGCTCGTCGACCCGACCGGAGACGCCACCAGAGGTCTTGCTCAACCCGGACTGGACGACCGGTGCGGCCCCTGGCTGGCAGGGGTTGGCTCGGGCCTCGGTGTTGCCGTAGTAGGTGTGGGCGATCTGCGCGCCGCTGGGGAGCTGTCGTGAGGACCTGCGCCGCAAGCCCTCACCGGGCTTCTCGTACCCGGTGCCGTTGACCAGGTTCAGGCCTGCTGGGTCGAGCGCCGTCGAGGTGACCAGGCCGTAGGCCGGGTCGTGGCCGTCTCCGGTGTAGGAGGTGGTGGTCCTGCGGTCAGGCCTGCTGTCCGAGTCGGAGACGGTGGACGAGGTGGTCAGACCGTAGTCGGGGGTGAGCACGTCGGCGGGCACGGCGGTCGCCGCCTCCCCGTCGCGCTTCCACAGCACGGAGGCCGCGCCGGTGTCCCTGGTCAAGTTGCCGGTGAGGGCGCGCTGCGAGTACTCGACACGCACCCGGTGGCTGCCCTGGGACAGAGTGCTCTTCACCTTGGGCGTGTTGACCGCACCCGCCGCCGCGCTGTGCCCGGAGACCTCCTTCTCGGTGAGCGGCCGGTCGTACACGGCCACCTCGTCGAGCACGGCGTCCGTGGTGGTGCCGCCGGGACGGTTGCCGATGGTCAGCGGGATCGCGTTGGTCTTGGCCTTGACCTCGAACTTCTTGTCACCGGACTTCTTGCCGTTGAGGTAGAAGGTGACCTTGTTGTCGGCGTCGCGGGTCACGACGAGGTGGTTCCACTGGTTCAGCGACACCGATCCCTCGGACAGCGCCCGCTGCAGGCCGCCCGTCTCGCCGATCTGCCGGAACTCCAGCTTGCCCTCGGGGGTGAGGGTGAACTCGTACGGCATGGCGTTGTTGTCGCCGCCGTTCCAGCGGCTGATGATGTCGTGCCAGCCACCCTTGGCGTCGTTCGGGCGCGGCTTGACCCAAGCCTCCAGGGTGAGCGGGCCCGCCAGGTCGAACGGTTCGGGCGCGACCTGCGCCTGGCCGCCGCGGAAGTCCACCGCCGCGCTCTGGTCGTCCGGGAGCGCGCCGGTCTGCCACTGCTTGACGGTGCCCGCGTAGGCGCCGTCGCGGCCGTGGCCGGAGGAGTCCTTCAGGACGGTGGTGTTCTCGCCGAGCCGCCAGTAGCCGACCGGCGCGGACTGCAGGACCGACGACGAGTAGGTGCGGTCGAGCACCAGGTTGTCGTCGACGTAGACGCGCACGCCGTCGGACGGGTCGTCCTCGGCGGTGGAGAACTCGTAGGAGCCTGCCGTGCCGACCTGGAGCGCACCGGTGAGGCGGGCGGACAGGGCCGAGGTGAAGTCGACCTTGTCGACGGGCTTGCTCGCCCGCCAGTCCACGTTGACCGGCGAGGTGGAGTAGGCCGCGGCCTCACCGGAGAACGACGGGTTGGTCCACCAGGTGGCACCCAGGCCGGTGAAGCCCTCGTCGTAGCCGGTCCTGGTGGTCGGAATCTTGTCGCAGCCCTCGGGAGCAGGGGCCAGCGGCCTGCGGTCGCCGCCGAAGCAGCGGGCGGGCGCGGGGCCGTAGCTCTCGATCGGGTTGCCCTTGGAGTCGTGGACCGTGGTGGACTTGCGGCCCGCCGGGTCGGTGACGGACAACTGCTTGTCGTCCTCGGCCCACTCGTAGGACTTGGTGCGGCCGGTTCCGTCGGTGTCGGTCAGCGTGCGGCCACCGAGGTCGCGGGTGACCTTCCGGGAGAAGCCGGGTCCGGTCGCCATGCCGACGATATCGACCTCGGTCCAGTCCTGGCCGTAGGTGTAGGTGTGCTGGGCGCGCCGCGTCGGGTTCTGCTCGAAGCCGCTGGGCTCCGGGAAGGAGAGCTCGGCGACCCGCTTGGTGGGCAGGCCGTCGTAGTGGACGCGGTGGTTCGGGCCGAACGTGTTGCGCTTGGCGCCGTCGACGACGATCCAGTCGATGGCCAGCGGGGTGCGCATCTGGTCGATCAGGTGGTGCTCGTTGAACCCGAAGTCGTGGTTCTCGTCTCCGGGGTTCTGGAAGCGGCCCAGCTTTCCGTTGAGGTAGAACAGGTTGGTGGTCGCGCCGTCCGGGAGCTTGACCGCGCACAGGTAGCCCGGCGGGGTCGGGTGGTAGTTGCCCACGGGCGCGCACGCCTGGTCACCGGCGTAGTGCAGGGTGATCGCCCGGTTCGACACCGGGTCGGTGATCCTGGTCAGCCTGGGGATCGGGCTGATCAGGTCGGACTGGGTCCACTCCAGGCGCGCCGCCGCGGGCTTGCGGGCGTCGGCGGGCGAGGTGACCGCCTCCAGCTAACCGGAAGCGCCGAACACGTGGGTGGCGCCGTCGGTGTCGATCAGCGTCAGCTTGCCGTCGGCGTCGCGGGAGAGCGTGCCGTACTCGCCCGCGGGCGGGCGGTAGCCCCCGTCGGAGGTCTTGGTGTACGTGTGCGTCGCCCCGCTGTTGTCCAGGACGGTGACGCCGGACTCGGTCGGGGTCGCCTTGGTGTAGCCGGCGCCCAGCGCCGCGACGTCGGCGGACAGCACCCAGCCGGGCGGCAGCGCGGACGCGGTCGGGGTGAACCAGGAAGCGGGCACCGGGATGGCGGCGGCGTCGCCTTGGCGCGCCCAGAGCGCGATGTCGGCCGGGCCGGAGAACTCCCGGTACTCGATCCGGATCGGGTAGGTGACGCCCGCGGTGAACTGCTTGGTCACGGCGCCGTCGAACTTGGCCGGGCCACCGCAGGTGCAGTTGTTGGTCCACTGGTCGAAGACCTTGTCGTCCCCGATCCACACCCGCAGGCCGTCGTCGTACTGGCCCCCGAAGCTGTAGGAGCCGGTCTCGGGCACCTTGACGAAGCCCTGCCAGCGGACCCGGAACCCGTCCTTGCCCACCACCGGTTCGTAGGGGGACTGGTCCCCCCAGTTGAACGACACCTGCGCGTCGGTGCGCACCAGGACCGGTTCCTCGCCGTCCGTGATGCCCTCCAGCGAGTCGCCGGTGAAGTACGAGCCGACCAGGCCGGACTCCTCGACCAGCAACGAGTTGTAGGCCAGGTTCAGCCCGACCTCGCCGCCGACGGTGTTCATCTTCGGCGTCCCCAGGCTGGTGGTGAGGTTGCCGTTGGCGAGGTTGACGCTCAGCGGACCCGCGCTGTCGGTGGCCACGACGGGCTGGGCGCCCAGCCGGAGGTCGACGCGCAACTGGCGGACGGGCGCGTGCTGGGACTGCGAGTCCTGGTCGCGGTCGCGGCTGCGCACGGTCCAGGTGTAGCCGACACCGTCCTTGAGGACGCCGTTCGGCACGGTCCACTCGGGCTTGTCGAGCCAGCCGGACCTGGCGACGAGGCCGGTGCGGCCGTCCTTGCCGGTGGCGATGGAGAACTCGTACTGCGCAACGTCGCCGGCGTCAGGGTCGGTGACCGCGCCCGAGGTGAGCACGGGCTGCTTGGTGGAGACCACGGCGCGGTCGACCGGCTTGTCCGGGGCGGGGACCGGCGGGGTCTGGTTGACCGGGGTGAAGTTCCACACCGGTGAGTAGGACCAGGAGCCGGACGGCATGTAGTCGTCGCGCACGCGGGCCTGCCAGAAGTACTTCTGGTTCCAGCGCAGCGATTCCTTCGGCGGCTGCCAGCGGGCCTCGGACTGGCCGGGCTGGATCTCCGACTGACCGGACGCGAAGTAGGTGTCCATGACGTTCGACTCGGTGGAGACGAAGTACTGGACGATCCGCTTGTCGTTGTTGGCGTCGTTGCTGCTGACGCGCAGCGGCACCTCACGGCTGTGCGTGGTGCAGTCGGAGCAGCCGAGGTTGACGGGCTGGGTGGGCTGGTCGTTGTAGCTGATGATCATGACCGAGGCGCCCTTGGAGCCCGCTTCGGCGGCCGCCATCTTCTTCCAGCCGTCCTGGCCGTCGGTGGTGTCGATCATGAATCCGTGGTACTTGCCCTTGCCCGAGGCCCAGTCCGCGACCCAACCGGTCACGTCGATCTCGGTGGGCTTGCCGCCGACACCGGTGGAGTTCGCCTGGTAGGAGCCGAGGCAGGGCTGGTTGTTCCAGGTGATCGACGTGCGGCCCCAGTCGCACGCCACGTCGCGGAGCCGGACGTTGGTCGGCCTGGACAGGTTGGAGTAGACCCAGTAGCCGGCCCAGGTGGCGCTGATGATCTGCTTGCCCCACACGTGCGGCAGGAAGTCGTAGAAAGCGTAGGTGCGGTTGTTGCCCGCGCCCGGCCAGTAGCCGACCTTGTTGATGTAGCCCAGGTCGGCTTCCCAGTCGACGTCGTAGTTGTTGTCGCGCCACAGGTCGTGGTCGGTGACGTAGGCGTCGAAGGCCGCGAGCAGGGTGTGCAGGCCGGGATCGACCTTGATCGGGAACTTGCGGTCGCTCGCGTTGACCCACGCGTGGTCAGCCGAGAGGACGACCTTCCAGCGGTCGCCGTCGCGCTCCAGGCGCTGGGTCGCCGGGCCGGTGCGCCACTCGCCGGAACGCTCGTCGCGGACGTCGTCCCACATCTTCGGGGCGGCCACGGCGAACTTCGCGGCGCCGTCGGCGTCCTTGACCAGGATCGCGCCGTCGCTCTGCTGCTCGGGGGTGTGGCCTGCCGGGACGTTCAGGGTGAAGCGCCACTCGGTCTCCTCGACGGCGCGGTTCAGCACGAACACGTGCTTGGCGCCGGAGGACATGGAGTGCAGTTCGAGGTCGACGCCGGGCTGCACGTCGCGGTAGGTGGCGATCTGGCCGTTCAACTCGGCGACCCGGTCGGCCAGGCCCTCGAACACCAGGGATGCCTGCGCGTTGCTGTCGTAGGCGGCCACTGCGATCGCGGCGTCGCCGTCGGTGCGCGCGGGCAGGCTCACCTGGGCGGGGGCCTGCTTGGGCTTGACCTCGCCGTTCTCGTTCTCCAGCGTGAGGTCGACGGGCACGAGGTCGCCGTCCCCGTCCTCGGGGACGTTGACGACGTCCTGGAAGAGCTTGGCGGCCTTGCTGCCATCGGGGTTGACGTAGATGTCGGCGGTGGGCTTGCGCTCCACCAGCTTCGACTCGCCCTCGACGTAACCGGTGAGCTCACGGTCGTCGGTGCGAGCGGGGGCGTCGGGGTCGTTGAGCTTGAGCGGCGCAGCCCCTGGTTGGGCGTGCTCACCACCGGGCCACTCGGGGGCTACGGCGTCACCGGGGTGGCTGGGCAGTGGCGCGAGGTCCTCGGACCTGATGGGCTGCGCGGGAGGGGCAACCGGGACCTGCTGGGCGTTGGCCACGGGCTGGCTCAGGCTGACGCCGAGCACGATCGCGGTGGCCAGCGCGATGGATCTGCGGAGGACGGGGTGTGACCGGGGTGGTGTTGTTCTGCGACGCAAGACGCTTCCCCTTGCCAGGAGCACTGGCGAACCCTTGTGAGGCTCGCGTGAAGTCGATCAAAGCTGGCACAGCTTGCTTGCGCTGTGCAGCCAGGTCAACACGCTGAGCTCACAAGTGATCAGGCACACGGAAACGTGCCGGAAGGGGACGAGAAGAGCGATTCAGATCACCCTCGGCGGGCGCGGCGACGGCCGGACGGCCTACGTCGACGCGCCCGCCGAGGACGCTAGAAGATGATGAGCAGGAGCACCAGGATCGCCACCACGGCGCCGATGGCGACCGGGATCAGCGGCAGGCTGCCCGCGCGGCGGCGGTGGTGCGGGTGGACCGTGGTGGTGCGGAACCAGCTGCCGGGGACGTGCCTGCGGTGCTGACGGACCCAGGGCATGACGCCCTCCTCCCGATGTGGTGGCTTTGTGTCACGGACCAGATACCCGGACGTGGACAATTGCACACCTCATCGGGTGAAAAACTGCTTCGGAAATAGCTCGTGAAAATGACCGGCAATGGGTTTGACCGTGCGGTGGGCGAAGGAACCGCGGGCTCAGCCCACCCCGATCAGCACCTCCGGCCTCGCCGTCGGGTCGAGCCACGACAGCAGGTGGTTCACCACCGGGGCGTCCGCGCTGACGCAGCCCGCCGTGGGACCTCCGGTCCACACGTGCAGGAAGAACGCCGAACCCCGTCCCGGCACGGCCGGGGAGCGGTTGTAGTCGATCACGATCGCGCGGGTGTACGCCTCGCCCGCGTGGGACAGGCGTTCGCTCTTCGACTCGTCGAAGGGGCACGTGCCCGGCGCGCAGCGCTGATGGGTGTTGTACAGCGGGGAGTCCTGGTCCGAGACCCACCAGTCGTCGCCGTCGACCCTGCGGTACGGCAGCCTGCCCTCGGGCAGCGGCGGGAGGGTGCCGAAGGACTCGGTCAGCCGGTGCGCGCCCGCCGGGGTCCGGGCGGTCCACTCGTTCGCCTCGCCGACGCCCGCCGCGCCGACGAACACGGGCGCGGGGCCCAGTTCCAGCCGCCAGCCCGCGCCGCCGTCCCTGCGCCAGCCGGTGAGGGTCCCGGTCGTGGCGTCGGGGCGCTCGACCACCACCGCCACGACCTGGTCCGCTCCCCCGCCGTACGGCAGCGGCAGGGCCGCCGCCATCGCCACCTGAGCCGTCGCGGGCGTCATGCCTGCCACCAGCACCCCCAGCACGCCGAGAACCACCACCGGACCACGTCGGCCCAGCCTGGCACGGGGAGGCCTCACTTCCCGCGCACGCGCGTGGAAGGCGGTGAGGCGTTCACACGAACGTCCGATCCAGCCCACGGGGACCCCCTGGCTCGTCGCGCCCGTCGACGGGCGGCCCCGGCGAGCACGTTCGCCGGGTGCGCACCTCGCCTACCCGGTGGTCACCCGTCCGACGCAAAACGGCCCCGTTCCGGTGAACGGGGCCGTTCCGACGTCGGCGGGACCTGGGCGGAGGCCTCGGGTCAGTCCTCCTTCGAGGCCCGGTAGTCCTGCATCACCCGCATGATCTCCTTCGCCGACTCGCGCAGGTGCGCCAGCTCGGCCGCGTCGAACTCGCGCCGCTTGGTGTCCACGACGCAGTGCGCGCCGATGACCTGCCCGTTCGGGGCCACCAGCGGCACGCCCGCGTAGCTGCGCGCGCCGATGACGGTCACCGCCGGGTTGTCCTCCCACGACGGGTCGACCGTCGCGTCGGTGACCGTGTAGTCGCAGCCGGTCAGCACGACGCGCGAGCAGAAGCTCCACTCGGCGGGCACCCCGGCCTCGATCATGCCGGTGGCGGTGCCGTGCGAGGCGATGGCGTGCGTGGTGGTGTCCATGACGAAGGTGGCCAGGCCGATCTTCATGCCGAGCTTGTCGGCGGCCCGCTTCACCAGCGCGTCCAGCTTCCCGCGCAGCGCGGGGTTGGTGGTGTCGTACCGGGTGGCTTCGGTCAGCCGTTCGAGGTTCACGAGGGGGACGAGCAGGGTCATGTGGACGCTCCTGGCTGAGGTGTGCGGGCCCGGCGGCAGCCCACGTGTGTCGCACCTGCTTTCGACGTCGTCCGGCACGGGTTGAGGGAAAACCCGCTCACCCGCCCGTGTCACCCGTTCGGGTGGCCGTTAATCCACAGCTGCGGAAAAGGGTTCAGGTGCGTTTCGGTTTCGCCGTTCCCACCGGTACCACCAGCCGGGGTCCGCCCGGCCCACAGCAACAGGAGTGGGCGATGCCCTTCTGGAAGTCCCGACGCCGGACGGCGGACGTCCCCGACGTGAGGTCGACCGTCGCCGAGGCGCAGCAGAACGCCGCCGCGGTCACCGCGGTGGTCAAGGCGCTGGACGGGGCCACCACCAGCGCGCAGGCGGTCAAGGTCGCCCTGGACGCGGTCCGCCAGCAGTTCGGGTGGGTCTACGGCTCCTACTGGCGCATCGACAAGGCGGGCCGGACGCTGCGGTTCGCGGTCGAGTCCGGCGACGCGGGCGCGGAGTTCCGCAAGGTCACCCAGGAGGCCTCGTTCGCCGAGGGCGTCGGCCTGTCCGGGCGCGCCTGGCGCACCAGGGGCCTGGTCTTCGTGGAGGACCTGGGCACGGTCAAGGACTGCGTGCGCGCCCCCGCCGCGCAGCGGGTCGGCGTCAAGTCCGGCATCTGCTTCCCGCTGATGTCCAAGGGCCGGGTCGTCGGCACCATGGACTTCTTCACCCTGGAGCACCTGACGCCGTCCGAGCAGCGGCTGGACGCGCTGCGCAGCATCGGGCTGCTCGTCTCGCAGGCGCTGGAGCGGGTCACCGACTCCGAGGTCCAGGCCGCCGCGGCGCTGGACCTGCAGGCGGTCAACACCGTGCTGCGCGGCCTCGGCACGGCCACCTCCGAGGAGGAGGCCACCCGGCAGGCGCTGGACACCGTGCGCAGCGAGTTCGGCTGGGCCTACGGCTCGTTCTGGGCGGTGGACCCGACCGGGCAGGAGCTGCGGTTCGTCACCGAGTCCGGCGACGCGGGCGAGGAGTTCCGCAAGATCACCCGCGAGGCCTCGTTCCGCGAGGGCGTCGGGCTGGCCGGGCGCGCCTGGAAGTCCCGCGAGATGCTCTTCGTGCGCGACCTCGCCGAGATGACCGACTGCGTGCGCGCCCCCGTCGCCCGGCGCGCGGGCGTGAAGTCCGGGGTGTGCCTGCCGCTGGTCGTGCACGACGTGGTCATCGGCACCATGGACTTCTTCACCCTGGAGGAGGTCGAGCTCAGCGACAGCCGCGAGAACTCCTTGCGCAACACGGCTTTCCTGGTGTCGCAGTCGCTGGAGCGGATCAGGGAGACCACCAGGATCAGCTCGGCGGGCGCGGAGCTGGTGACCTCCATCGAGGAGGTCGAGCGCAACGTCGTGCAGGCGACCGGCGTGGCCGCCGAGGCGGCGACGCTGACCACCGACGCGAACCAGGCCGTCGACCGGTTGGCCCAGTCCAGCAACGAGGTCGGCGACGTCGTCAAGGTCATCAACAGCATCGCCGAGCAGACCAACCTGCTGGCGCTGAACGCCACCATCGAGGCCGCGCGCGCCGGTGACGCGGGCAAGGGCTTCGCGGTCGTGGCGAACGAGGTCAAGGAGCTGGCCCAGGGCACGGCTCGGGCGACCGAGGACGTGGCGCGGCTGATCAGCGCCATCCAGTCCGACGCGGGCAGCGTGGTGACCTCGCTGGCCGCGATCGGCCAGATCGTGGACCGGATCAACGAGACGCAGACGATGATCGGCGGTGTGCTGACCGAGCAGGCGGCCGTGACCCGCGACATCGTGGGCGGCAGGTAGACCGGTACCCGCAGGCGGCCCCGGCCCGCAGGACTCCTCGGAGTGCTGCGGGCCGGGGCTCTTCGGCGCGTGCGGCGGCGCTCGTCGGACACCCAGCGCGGCGCCCGACCGACCGACCGCAGTGGACCCGTCGGGTCGTCAGCGGAGCTGGCCGCCGTGCGCCTGCGCGCCGATCGGGATCGGGCCGCTGGCCGGGTTCACGCCGGGCACCGGGATCGGGCCGCTCGAGGGGTTGTTGCCCACCAGCGGGATCGGGCCGCTCGCCGGGTTCGCGCCGGGGTGCTCGGAGGT
Source organism: Actinosynnema pretiosum (assembly GCF_024171695.1). Taxonomy (GTDB): domain Bacteria; phylum Actinomycetota; class Actinomycetes; order Mycobacteriales; family Pseudonocardiaceae; genus Actinosynnema; species Actinosynnema pretiosum. The sequence goes on from NZ_JAMTCF010000001.1 coordinate 175,058, forward strand.
CCGGTAGCGGGCCACCGTCGGCACCACGTCCTGGCCGAACGGCGCGGCCTCGGGGAACTGCACGTCCACCGCGACCTCGTCGCCGCCGATCTCGCGGGTGATCCACTGGCCGGACTCGACCAGCGCCTTGAGCGTGCGGGTGGGCAGCGACTCGACCCGGCGCAGGTACCAGCCGTCGTCGGGCAGCGGGCCCATCCGGCCGCCCAGCCTGCTCTTGACCTCCTTCACCCGCGCCCACAGCTCGTTGACCAGCGCCTGTCGGTCCGCCGGACCTTCGAGGCCCGCGCGCAGCCGGTCCTCGATGCCCCGGTTCACGCCGTCCTCGTCGGGCATCAGCATGGTGACCCACGCGCGGGACTTCTCCCGGTACTGCAACTGCTGCATCAGGCCCTCGTGCGCGGAGAAGTCCGCGAACCGGAACCTGCGGCCGGACCAGCGCGAGCGCAGCGTCCCGGCCAGCGACAGCGCGCTCTTCACCCCGGTGTTCAGGCCGCGCCCCGGCCAGAAGTGCAGCGAGTTCCCGGCGTCGCCGATCAGGAAGCCGAACGTGGTGCGGCCCAGCTGCGCGGTGAAGCGGGCGTTCTGGCTCATGCTCAGCTTGAACATGGTGATGCCGAGGATGTCCTGCGGCTGCGCGCCGAAGTACCGGGCGCCGTCGAGGATGCGCGGCCACAGGAACGACAGGCGGTCGATCGACGGCTTGAACACGGCGCGGTGCCGGTCGCAGACGAACCGGTCGCCGCGCGGGCGCATGGTGCAGCGGTAGCGGGCGATGCAGTCGACCGGCGAGTGCTCGCCGATGGCGACGATCTCCGAGGCCTCCTCGGCGGTCAGGCGCATGTTGATGAAGCCGCCGCCGAGGGAGTTGAACAGGTAGCGGTTCTGGGCCACGGTCAGCGGGACGGTGTGCTCGTCGGGCAGCACGCCCCGGATGCGCACGCCCAGCACGGTCTCCACGAGCTGCTCGCCGTCGACCGAGTAGAAGTTCCGGTCGGGCGCGCCGAAGTGCTCGGACAGTGCGGCGCGGGTGGGCGAGTTGGCGCCGTCCGCGACGGCCAGGATGTGCGTGGGGCCCCAGGTCTCGGGCGGGGTGTACGGGCCGGGGACGAGCTCCATGCCGTAGACGTCCTGCGCCATGTCGAGCAGGCAGTCCTCGATCCAGCGGATGCGCAGGTTGCGGGGCCTGCCCCGGTCGGCGGGCGAGTCGGGGCCGAGCGGCCACATCTCGGCGTACCGGCCGGGCGCGAACAGCCTGCGCCGCACGGCTTCCGGCAGGGTGGACCAGACGTTGCTCTGCAGGGTCACGACCTGCTCGCGGCGCACGTTGCCCTCGGCGAGGTCCATCCAGACCACGCGGTTGCCCTGCCTGCGCCAGCGGCGGTCGTGCACCCGGATGACGACCTGGTCGCCCATCATGGCGCGCAGGGTGCAGGCGAAGATGAGGCCGACCGGTCCGCCGCCGACGACGTCGACCCGCAGCGGCTCGCGGCCCTCGGGCAGCGGCTCCAGCTTCTTGAACAGGCCGGTGGCCCAGTCCCCCGCCGGGACTCCGGACGCGGCGGACTGGCCCTGGGGGGCGGCCGGCTGGCCCTGGGGGGCTTGGTTCTGCCGGCCGGTCTGGTTCTGGGCGCCAGTCTGGTTCTGGGCGCCGGTCTGGCTCTGCGGGCCGGACTGGCGGGACTCGCGCTTGATCAGGGTGGTCGGGTCGGGTTCGGGGCTGGAGAGGGGCATGATCTTCACGGCCTCTCGGGGGTGGTCGGCGGTAGACACCCTCCTGGAACGAGCGCGGGGCCGGATTGGTTCAACGTTCAGCCGTTGAACGTTGAGAATTCCACCGGAGCGCGAAGAAGGGCGCGCCGGGGAACCCCTCGGTCCCCGACGCGCCCCGGTGCTGAGCGGTGGCTGATCAGCCCTTGGAGGTGGCCAGCGCCTGCTTGATCTTCAGCTTGCCGCCGGTGTGCAGCAGCGAGCCGGTGAAGACCTTGCTGGCGAACAGGAGCATCAGGACGCCTGCGGCGGCCAGCAGGCCGAGCGAGACCAGCGCCTCCCACGCGGCGGCCTCGCCGCTGAAGACCCGCAGCGGCATCGCGACCGGCGCGGTGAACGGCACGTAGGACATGATCGTCATGGCCAGCTTGTTCTGGAACAGGAACAGCACGCCGAAGTAGGGCAGCATCACCAGCATCACCACGGAACCGGTGCTGGAGCCCAGGTCCTCCTGCCTGCTGATCAGCGCGCCCGCCATCGCCCACATGCCCGCCAGCAGCACGAACCCGAGGATCAGGAACGGGATGAACCAGCCGATGGCCGGGGCGACCACGCCGAGCAGCTCGTCCTGGCCGCCGAGCTTGAGGGCGATCGGGGCGACGGCGGCGAGCACGACGAGCTGGCCGATGGTGAGCACCGCGTTGCCGACGATCTTGCCCGCGAGCAGGGCGCGCACCGGGATCGTGGACACCAGGATCTCCACGATGCGGGTCTGCTTCTCGCTGACCGTGCTCTGCGCGATCGCCATGCCGCCCATGCCGAACATGAGGAACATCAGGCCGAACACGGTGACCACGGCCTGCTGCTGACCGCCGCTGATCTCGCCGGGCGCGATCAGGTCGACCGGCGGCACCTGGGCCAGCGCGACGACCACCTCGGTGTCGGCGTTCTCCAGGGCGACCACGCGCAGCCCGGAGGGGGTGCGCTCCTGCGGGTCGGGCACGACGGCGGCGGAGACGTCCTCGGAGCGCAGCAGCTCCTCGGCGGCGGCGAGGTCGGCGACCTCGCGCAGCTCGAAGTCACCGGCGGACAGCGCGGCCTTGGCCTCGGAGCCGACGACCGCGACCTTGGTGGGGCTGCTGAAGACCGAGGGCAGCACGGTCAGCGCGAACAGGGCGGCGATGGTGATGCCGAAGCTGATCCAGAAGCCCTTGGTGCGCACGTAGGTGCGGATCTCGCGCTCGGCGATGAGCTTCGTCGCGGCGGTGAACGACAGCGCCATCACACGACCTCCTTGAAGATCTCGTCCAGGGTGGGAACGACGGGGCCGAACGCGCGGACCGGGCCGCGCTCCAGCGCGGCGCGCAGCACCGGCTGCTCGTCGCCGTCGACCTCGAACACGGCGGTGGGACCGTCCAGTTCGGACACCCGGACGCCGGGGACGTCGCGCAGGAAGCCCGCGTCGCCGTCGACGGTGATCTCGAACCGGGTGGTGCCGTGCTGGCGGCGCAGCTCGTCGCGCTCGCCCTGGGCGGTGATGCCGCCCTTCGCGATGATGACGACGTCGTCGCACAGCCGCTCGACCAGGGACAGCTGGTGGCTGGAGAACAGCACCGGCACGCCGGAGGCGGCGCGCCCCCGCAGCACCTCCAGGACGGTCTCGACCGCGATCGGGTCCAGGCCGGAGAACGGCTCGTCCAGGATCAGCACGTCGGGCGAGTGCACCAGCGCGGCGGCGATCTGCACGCGCTGCTGGTTGCCCAGCGAGAGCGACTCCAGGGCGTCGCCCCTGCGGTCGCTCAGCTCCAGCTGCTCCAGCAGCGCGTCGGTCGCCTTGCGGGCGGCGGCGCGCTCCATGCCGTGCAGCCTGCCGAGGAACTCGACCTGCTCGCCGACGGCCATCTTCGGGTAGAGGCCGCGCTCCTCCGGCATGTAGCCGAACTTCTGCCGGTTGTCGCCGGTCACCGGCGCGCCGTTCCACTCGACGGTGCCGGAGTTGGGCTCCAGCACGCCGAGGATGATCCGCATGGTCGTGGTCTTGCCGGAGCCGTTGGCGCCCAGGAACCCGGTCATGCGACCGGGGCGGACCTGGAACGACACACCGTCCAGCACCTTGTTGCCGCCGAATGAGCGGCTGATGTTGTTGACGCTCAGCACGGGGAGAACGCTACGGGGCGTGGCGGGGGTGGCGCGTCAGGCGCGCGACCCATTGGTGGGGTCCTCCGCGCGGAGGACCCAGGGGGTCGCGCGGGGCGGGGGTCCTCCGCGCGGAGGATGTGGATCACGGCCCGCGCGGTGCGAGCACGGCGGGACGCGGCGGGAGGCGGCGGGGCGCGGGGCGGGCGGTCGATGCCGGACCGGCGGGCGGCCGGGGCGGCCGGGTGCGCGGAGAGCGCTTTCCCTGGTGCACAAGGGAAAGCGGGCGCGGACCATACCAAAGATGATCTTGTGGGGACAGCGTGTCGACCATCACCGGACAACCTCGCCCGCACCCGGTGACCGGGCGCTCACCTGACGTAGTGTCACCACCGCCGCCGCCCCGGCGGTGCTCGCGAGCACGGCTGCTGGAGGTCCACGCGCATGTCACCGCTCCCCGGTCCGGACGCCGCCGCGCTGCGCGCGCTGGGCGTGGCCGACGAGGTCGCCGAGCTGCTGGCGGGCTCGGAACTGCTGCTGGACGCGGCGGGTGAGCCCGTGGTGCTCACCGCCGAGGTGGACGACGAGACCGGCCGCGCGCGGGCGCTGGCGACGTTCCTGGGGCCCGCCTCCGACGCGGCCGTGGCCGAGGTGGTCGAGGCCGCCGCCGTCCGGCACCCGGAGGCCGCGGAGGTCGTGCTGGTGCTGCCGCCCGGCCGCACCCCGCCCGCGTCGGGGGCCCCGCTGCTGCGCTACGCCCTGGCCACCGACGGGATCGGGCGGGCGCCGGACGTCGAGGGCTGGGCGGTGCGGCACGCGGACGACAACGACGCGGTCGACGTGGTGCCGCTGTACGCCGAGGCGCTGCCGGACGGGGTCGACGCGGACCCGTGGGAGCTGCAGGAGCTGTGCCTGGAGCTGTTCGACGAGGCCTTGGAGGAGGGCGCGGTGTTCGTCGCGCACGGCCCCGACGGGTTCGCCGGGCACCTCACGCTGGTGCTCGACGAGGACGAGCTGAGCGGGACGACCCGGTTGGAGGTGTTCGACCGGTACGTGCTGGGCGAGGTGGGCGCGAGCCCTGCGGTCGAGCTGCTGACGTGGGCGGCGGTGGAGCACGCGCGCGCCGAGGGGATGGCGCTGCGGGCCTGCGTGCACGGCGACGGGCCCGAGGTGGAGGCGGCGCTGGAGTCGTTGCTGGAGCTGGGCTGGTGGCGGGACGAGGTGTGCTGGGCGGTCCCGCTCGCGGGTGGGGCGGGCGCGTGACCAGCGCCGTGACGGCGACCGACCTGGCGCTGTTCTGCTGGCCGCTGGGCGTGGACGAGCACGACGCCGCCGACGTGCCCGCCGTGCCGCTGCCCAGGCGGCCGTCGTCCGCGCGCGGGGAAAGCGAGGGCGGGGAAGCCGAGCGCGCCACCCCGGTCGGCGCGGGGTGGTCGAACGGCGGCGCCCACCCGCGAGGCTCGCGGGTGGGCGCCGGTCGTGCGGTGGGGCTCAGCCCCGGCTGAGGCTGGAGCGGCCCGCGTAGCGCGCCTGCGAGCCCAGCTCCTCCTCGATGCGGATGAGCTGGTTGTACTTGGCGGTGCGGTCGGAGCGGGACAGCGAGCCGGTCTTGATCTGGCCGCAGTTCACCGCCACCGCGAGGTCGGCGATGGTGGTGTCCTCGGTCTCGCCGGAGCGGTGGGACATGACCGCCGAGTACGCGGACTTGTGCGCGCGCTCGACCGTGGCCAGCGTCTCGGTGAGCGTGCCGATCTGGTTGACCTTCACCAGGATCGAGTTGGCCAGGCCCTGCTCGACGCCCTCGGCCAGCAGCTTCTCGTTGGTGCAGAACAGGTCGTCGCCGACCAGCTGCACGCGGTCGCCGATGGCCTCGGTGAGCTGCTTCCAGCCCTTGGTGTCGTCCTGGTCCATGCCGTCCTCGATGGACAGGATGGGGAACTTGGCCACCAGCTCGGCCAGGTAGGCGACGTGCTCGTCGACGGTGCGCTTGACGCCCGCGCCCTTGTAGTCGTAGACGCCGTCCTTGAAGAACTCGGAGGCGGCCAGGTCGAGCATGATCGCCACGTCGTCGCCGGGGGTGTAGCCGGACTTCTCGATGGCGTTGACGACGAACTGCAGCGCCTCGTCGGCGGAGGTGAGGTTCGGCGCGAAACCGCCCTCGTCGCCGACGTTGGTGTTGTGGCCCGCCGCGCTGAGCTCCTTGCGCAGGGTGTGGAAGACCTCGGAGCCGACGCGCACGGCCTCGGCGAAGGTCGTCGCGCCCACCGGCGCGATCATGAACTCCTGGAAGTCGAGCGCGTTGTCGGCGTGCTCGCCGCCGTTGATGATGTTCATCATCGGCATGGGCAGCAGGTGCGCGAACACGCCGCCGACGTAGCGGTAGAGCGGCAGGTGGTGCTGCGCGGCGGCGGCCTTGGCGGCGGCGAGCGAGACGCCGAGGGTGGCGTTCGCGCCGAGGCGCGCCTTGTTGTCGGTGCCGTCCAGCTCGATCAGCACGCGGTCCAGGTCCGACTGGGCCTCGGCGGACAGGCCGACGACGGCCTTGGCGATCTCGCCGTTGACGGCGTCGACGGCGGCGCGCACGCCCTTGCCGTGGTAGCGGCCCTTGTCGCCGTCGCGCAGCTCGACCGCCTCGCGGGTGCCGGTCGACGCGCCGGAGGGAACCGCGGCCCTGCCCAGCGCACCACCCTCCAGCTCCACGTCGACCTCGACGGTCGGGTTGCCCCGGCTGTCGAGGACCTCACGGCCTGCAACGCGGACAATCGCAGTCATCTCGCTCCTCGGTTCTGTGGAAACCACGACCGGGCAGCGGTATCCGCCGCGTCCGGTCGAGCACGCTCCTGTTGTGGACGGCGCGTTCCCCGCCGTCGCGCCCGCTCCCCCAGGATGGGCCACGCGGGACGCTCCCGCCGCTCCTGGGCGGTGGTCGGACCGACGGCCCGGCGACGCCCTGAACGGGTGAAATCGCCCTCGGAAGGGGGATGCGGCGCGTCACCGGAGCGGCGGCCCGTGCTGGGCTCGCGCACCCCGGTCCGGCTCGGCGCACGGGTCGGCGTCAAGAGGACGTTCACCCTGGCGACCCCCGTGCGAGCTGTCGGCGCCTGTTCTTCTGAATCCTAACAGTGCCTGGTCGGCAGGGGTGGCGACACCGTCGACCGACCCGGTGCGGATGTGCCGGATGCGGCGGCGGGCTCCACCGGTCGGCTCTGGCGGTGTGGTGCCGGACGGCTCTGGCGCACAGGTCCCTCGGGACGCTATGGCCGGACGGTTTATCGGTTGAGTGACACCCGATCGTGAGCGGAAGATCCGGATTTCGCCCCGACTGCCGGGGTTCCCGGCCAAGGAAGCGGTGTCCATGTTCTACGGGGCGCGTGAGCTGTTCGACGGCGAGTGGTGGGAGACCGGGGCCGAGGCGGACCTCGCCGCCTTCCTGCGCACCGGTTCCGGGCTGCTGCTGGTGGTGACCGGCGAGGCGGGCGAGTCGGCGGCGGTGGCCCGCGCGGGCGCGCTGGCCGATCCCGAGTTCCGCGCCTCCCCTTGGGGGCGCGTGGTGGTCGCGGACGCGCCCGAGGAGGTGCTGCCCCCGCTCGGGTCGGTCGACGTCGTCGTGCCGCTGCGGACCACGCCCTCCTCGCTCGCGCTGGCGCGGGTGGCGCACGGGCTCGGCGTCGACTCCGACGTGTGGCGCGGTGAGCGCGATGTGGTCTCCCGGCTGCACTGGCGCCTGGCCGACCGGCTCGCCGCGACCGGACCGGTGACCGTCGTGCTCAACGGGGTCGACGTGGCGGCCGACCCGTTCCGGGTGGCCGTGGACGTGGTCGGGCCGCTGCTGCGCCTGGGCGCGCGGGTGGTGCTGGCCGGGGCCGAGGACGCGCTGTCCCGGCTGCCGCTGCGGTTCAGGGCGCCGACCACCCGGTCGCGCGCCGCCGCGCCGCGCCGGGCGCAGGTCTCGGCGGGCGACGCGGAGGAGTTGGCCGTGCTGCGCGCGGCGGCGCTCGCGCGGGGCAGGGGCGTGCCGCGCGAGCTGTGGGCGGCGATGGCCTCGGCGGTGGCGGACGCGCCCGTGCCCGAGGCCGCCGTGGAGCGGGTCGTGGGACGCGCGGACCTGCTCGTCGAGCGCCTCGGCTGGGGCGGGTCCGAGCACCGGCCGGCGCACGAGGGACCCGCGCGACTGGCCGGGTTCGACGTGGTGGCCGCGCACCGCCGCATCGCCGAGCGGCTGCTCGCGCCCGAGCCGCACGACTACGTGCGGATGCACCTCGTCGAGCACGCCGTGCTGGGGAACGTGGTGGACGACGCGCACCTGCCCGCCTGGTTCCTGCCGTGGAGCACGCCCGGTTCGGTGCGCGCGGCCCTGGGCGTGCCGCCGCCCCCGGACGCGGAGCTGCTGGACTGGGCGCGGGTGGAACCGCTGGTGCGCTCGGTGGGACCGCGGGGCGGTGAGATCGCGCTGGACCTGGCCCGTGCCGCGCGGAACCTCCCGCCGCTGGTCGTCGGCGGACCTCGGGTGCTGACCGGCACGCCGGAGCTGGCGGCCGTGCGGTGGGCGCGCTGGCACCGGCCCGACAACGTGCTCGCCGAGGCCCGGCACTGGTCGATCGCGCCGCGCGGCGGTGCGCGGGAGGGGTCCCCCGCCTCGGCCCGGCCTGCGCGCGCCACGTGGTCCGCGCCCCTGGTCCCGCTGGTCGCGGGCGATGGCGGGCCGCTGCTGGCGGTGCTGCGCGAGTGGGAGGCCGTGGCGCTGCTCGACGTGACCACCGGGGAGTGGAGCGGCACCGGGCTGGGCTCGCCCGACGAGCCGGTCTCGGCGATCGCGCCGGTCCCGGTCGACGGGCGCGACCTGGTGGCGACCGCCCTCGCCGGATCGGTGCGGCTGTGGGACCCGGACACCTGCGAGCGGGTCGGGCCGGAGCTCGCCGTCGACGGCTGCTCCGGGATGGCGGCGGCGGGCGGGCTGCTGGCGTGCGCGACCGGGCGCGGGCTGGAGCTGTGGGACGTGGTCGCGGGCGAGCGGGTGCGGGTGGTCGACGGGGCGTGCCGGGACGTGGTCGCGCTGGGGGCCCGCCTGCTGGGCGTGCTCGACGCGGACGGCTCGGCGCGGGTGCTGGACCCGGCCGGGGCGGTGGTGGGCCGGGTGCCCGGCGCGTGGTCGCGGGTGGTGGCGGTCCCGTTCGCCGGGCGGACCCTGCTGGCCTGCGGCGACGACCGGGACGTGCGGCTGTGGGACCCGGCGGGGGAAGGCGCGGCGCTGACCGGGGCAGGCCGGGTGGAGGCGGCGGTCCCGCTGCCCGACGGGCGGGTGCTGCTGGCGTGCGCGGCGCCCGGTCTGCGCGAGGTGCGGCTGGTCGACGCGGTGACCGGGGAGGTGGTGGCCTCGTGCGGCGAGCTGGTCGCCGACCTGCTGGCGGTCGCGACGGTGCCGCTGCCGGACGGGCGGGCGCTGCTGGTCACCGGGGACGGGGACGCGCTGCGCGCGTGGGACCCGGTCGGACCGGGACCGGTCGTGCCCGCCGAGGACGTCGTCCGCGTGGCGCCCCTGCCCGAGCGGGGGCTGCTGGCGGTCGGGCACCGCGACGGGACCGTCCTGCTGCGGGACGCGCGCACCGGGGAGCAGGTCGGCGCGCCCCTCTCGGCCGAGGTCGGGGAGACCCTGTGGTCGATGGTCGTGGTGCCCGCCTCGGAGGGGCGGGTGCTGCTGGCCGCGAAGGCCGGGGACGTGGCGGTGGAGCTGCTGGACGTCGACACCGGGCTGCGCGCGCGGCTGCTCCTGCCCGCCGGGGAGGACCGGGGAACGGACCGACTGGTCCCGGTGCCGGTCGCGGACGGGCGGACGCTGCTCGCGACCGTCTCGCGGGACGTGGTGGTGCGGCTGTGGGACGTGGACACCGGCGAGGTGCTGGCCCGGTTCGACCCCGGCCACGGGGGCTTGTGCGCGACGGCGGCGTTCGACGGCCTCCTGCTCACCTCGGGCCCGGACGGGCTGGTGCGGTTCTGGGACCCGCTGACCGGGGAGCCCGCGCGGGAACCGGCGGAGTGGGGCCCGCCGACCCGGGAGCACGAGTGGGACCCGGCGGAGCTGGTGACGGGCGCGGGCCCCTCGGGCGTCACGGCGATGACCGGGGTTCGGCTGGACGGGCGGCTGCTGCTGGCGTGCGCCTGCGACGGGGTGGTGGCGGCCACCGGGGAGCTGGTGCGCGAGCGGGGCCGCTTCCCGGACTGGGTGCACGACCTGGTCGCGGCGCCGATGCCGGACGGGCGCGTCGTGCTGGCGGCGGTGGAGGACCCCGAGGCGAGGTTGTGGGACCTGGCGAGCGACCACGTGCTGCGCTTCCCCGTGCCGCCGTCCTCGCACGGCCTGGGCGCGCTGACCTCGGACGGCGCGGCGCTGCTGGTGGTGGGCACGCCCGCGCTGACCGCCGTGCTGGAGCTGCGCTGACCGCGCCCACGGTCCACGGCGCCCACGGCCCACGACGCCCACGGCCCACCGCGCCGACGGGGCTCAGCCCTGCCCCGGCGCGACCACCCCGTGCTCGTAGGCGTAGACCACCGCGTGGGTGCGGTCGCGCAGGCCGAGCTTGGCCAGCACGCGCGACACGTGCGTCTTGACCGTCGTCTCCCCCAGGTGCAGCTGGGCGGCGATCTCGGCGTTGCTCGTCCCGCGCGCCAGGTGCACCAGGACCTCGTACTCGCGGTCCGTCAGGTCCGGCGGGCGGTTCGGCGTCGGGGCCGTCGCGGGAGCGGTCTGCCGGACCGGCGCGGCGAAGCGGGCCAGGACGCGGCGGGTCACCTCCGGGGAGAGCAGCGCGTCGCCGCGCGCCACCACCCGGATCGCCTCGACGAGGTCCTCGGGCGAGGCGTTCTTGAGCAGGAACCCGCTCGCGCCCGCGCGCAGCGCCTCGAACAGGTAGTCCTCGCGGTCGAACGTGGTCAGCACGACCACCCGCACCGGGTGGTCGGCGGGCGCGGGGCCGAGGATGCGGCGGGTGGCCTCGATGCCGTCGAGCACCGGCATCTGCACGTCCATCAGCACCACGTCCGGCGCCAGCTCGGCGACCAGCTCGACCGCCCGCTCCCCGTCCCCGGCCTCGCCGACGACCTCGATGTCCGGCTCCGCGCCCAGGATCACCCGGAACCCGGCGCGCACCAGCGCCTGGTCGTCCACCAGCACGACCCGCAACCCGCCGCTCACTCCACGACCTTCCCGGCGGGCAGCAGCGCGCGCACGCGGAAGCCGCCGCCGCGCTTGGGGCCGACCTCCAGCTTCCCGCCGTGCACCGCGACCCGCTCCGCCATCCCGCGCAACCCGAACCCACCGCCGTCGACGGGCGGCTTGCCGCCGATCCCGTCGTCGCCGACCTCGACCTCGACCACGTTCTCCAGGTACCGCAGGCGCACGTCCACGCGCCGCGCCGAGGAGTGCTTCACCACGTTGGTGAGCGCCTCCTGCACCACCCGGTACGCCGACAGCGCCACCGCCTCCGGCACCGGCCGGGGCGTGCCGTACACGCCGAACTGGGTCTCCAGCCCGGACTCCCGCGCGTGCCCGACCAGCTCGGGCAGCTGCTCCAGGCCCGGCGAGGGGGGCCGGTCGCCGCTCTCCGGCTCGCCGTCGGCGCGCAGCACGCCGAGCAGGCCGCGCAGCTCGGTGATGGCGGTGCGCGCGGTCTCCTCGACGGTCCGCAGCGCGGTGCCCGCCAGTTCCGGGTCGGTCCCGAGCACCCGCCGGGCCGCGCCCGCCTGCACGCCCATGACGGACACGTGGTGGGCGACGACGTCGTGCAGGTCGCGCGCGATGCGCAGCCGCTCGGCGACCAGCGCGCCCTTGGTGGCCTGCTCCTGCGACCACCGCAGGTGCTCGGCCTGCTCGGCGAGCTGCGCCTCGCGGCGGGCGGCGACCCAGGAGACGTTGCCGAAGAAGTAGGCGCCGGAGAAGTACACGACGTTGTAGACGAGGTTGTACAGCACCGCCGCGAGCAGCGGGTTGAGCGGCCCGCCCGCGCCCTGGAACTCGGCGGGCGGCTGGAAGACCATCTTGACCAGGGCGAACCCCAGCCAGCCGAACATCACGACGATCACCGCGATCCGCGACCACTTGGCCAGGACCCGGTTGCGCTCCCAGGCGCCGACGGCGTGCATGGCCAGGAACAGCAGCACGCTCGGGATGGCGTTGTCGCTGTTGACCGCGCGCATCTGCACGGCGATGAACAGGACGCCGACGGCGGCGAGCACGGCCACCGGGTAGCGGCGGCGCAGGGCCATCGGCAGGCACAGGGCGACGGTGAGCAGGACCTGCTCGGGCACGGACGGCGGGGTGCCCGCGTAGACGCCCATGCCGACGCTGTTGAACAGCACCAGGAAGAACAGGGAGAGCCCGACCATCAGGGCCGCGCCCCAGACGTCGCGCCGCTGCTCGGCGCGGGTGGGCGGCGGGCGGCGCCAGGTGTCCCAGTCGGTCTCGGAGGGTGTCGCGGTCGGCACGGGGCAACGCTAACCCGAAGCGGTGATCTCCCGGACGGGAATCGGGTAGTTCCGTTCGTTTCCGTTACGAACGATCGCCTCGAAGGTCCGTTCGAGTGACGGACGGCACGCGCGGTCGGTGCCGAAGTCCTCTGCACGGCAGTGCATCCCCGGCGCCCGCCACGACGTACCAGGGGGCGGACGAACACCGAGGAGGAATCATGAGTTCACCGAGCACCCGCCCGCGCGCCCTGCTCGCCGCCGCGGCCGTCGCCGGTCTCGCGCTCACCGGCGCGGCCACCACCGGGACCGCGAGCGCCGAGGCGCTCCCCGAGTGCGGGGCGGACCGGCTGAGGGCGCGGGTCGACGCGGTGCCGTGGGTGCCGGAGCCGGGCGTGCGGCTGTTCGCGTTCGGCGTCGACCGCACGGCAGGCCCGGCTTGCTCGATCGTGGGCGGGGAGCTGCGCGACGTGCGGTTCCACGCCGAGGACGGGAGCGTCCTGGACGTGCCCCTGACCAGCAGCGCCCAGCCCCCGTACGAGGTGATCGAGCGGGACCCGGCGCAGGCCTTCATGTCCGCGTTCGACACCGGCGCCGGGCCCTACCCGGTCGCCACCGTCTCGTTCACCATGCCCGCGCTGGACGCGCGGCTGACGGTCCCGTGGCCGTCGGCGCTGCACGGCCCGGTGCGGCTGGGGGCGTTGAAGGGGCAGGTGGGCTGATGACCACCCGGTCCCGCCCGCGTCGCGAGACGGGGCGGGACCGGAGGGTAACCGCTCGACCATCGAGAGTTAGCGATTGACTTTCGATAGATAGCGAGCGAGACTCGATGTATGTTGACCGAAAGACTCGCGGTGGCCAGCCTCCGCGTCTTCCTCGTGCTGCTCTTCGCGCTCCTGGTGGTGTTCCAGACGCTGTCGATCCCCGGCCAGTTCGAGCACATGGCCCGCACCAACCCGGAGGGCGCGGCCCAGCGGTGGCCGCTGACGATCCTGGGCGTGCTGCTCGTGCTGTGCGCGCAGGTCGTGGTCGTGGCCACCTGGAAGCTGCTCACCCTGGTCAGCCAGGACCGGATCTTCACCGACGCGGCCCTGCGCTGGGTGGACGCGATCGTGTGGGCGATCGGCACGTGCTGGGTGCTGGTGGCCGGGTTCTTCACCTGGGTGGTGCTGCGCGCGGACGACCCCGGCGGCCCCATGCTGTTCCTGCTGGTCACGCTGGGCGTCACGGTGGTGGGCCTGCTGATGGTGGTGATGCGCGCGCTGCTGCGCAAGGCGACCGCGCTGCGCACCGACCTGGACTCGGTGATCTGAGGTGGCCATCGTCGTGCGGATCGACGTGGAGCTGGCCAAGCGCAAGCTGAGCGTGGGCGAGTTCGCCGAGCTGGTCGGGCTGACCCCGGCGAACGTCGCGGTGCTCAAGAACGGGCGGGCCAAGGCGGTGCGGTTCAGCACCCTGGAGGCGATGTGCCGGGTGCTCGACTGCCAGCCCGGCGACCTGCTGGAGTGGGTGCCGGACGAGGAGTGACGGGGGGCGTGCCCGAAGCACCCCCGAAGCGCCCCGGCCCGGCCGTGCACCCCTTCCCGCGCGCGGCTCCGTGTCACCAGGAGCGCGACCAAGCGCGCGATGAAGGAGGAGACGTGGGTTCAGCGAGGACCGGACCGCTCAGGGCGCTCGCCGCCACCGCCGCGACGGGCGCGCTGCTGACCTCGGTGGTCGCCGGGGTGGCGGGCGCGGACGCGGCGGCGCCGCCCGACTGCCCGGCGGACGACCTGAAGATCCAGGTGCGGCAGGGGTACTCGCCCTCGCCGACGCGCGCCGTGTTCACGGCCGAGGTGAACACGAAGTCGGGCAACATCTGCATGGTGGACCTCGGCGTGGTGACCGACCTGACGTTCTACACCTCGGACCTGGAGGTGCTGACCGTCCCGGTGACGCGGTACCCGCCGCAGGAGGACGCGGACCCCAAGTCCCTCACCGACGACTTCCGGGGGCCGGTGGTCTACTTCTGGTCGCCGACCGGGACCGGCGGGCCGACCTACCCGGTGGGGTACGTGTCGTTCAAGCTCCCGGTGTCGGGCAAGCAGGTGGCCGCGCCGTGGCCCGCGTCGGACGCCCCGGTCCGGGGCCCGCTCGGGGTGAACGCGCTGATGGCCGGGGTGAGCTGACCTTTCCGGCCTTGCCCGCCGGACGCGTGGCGACGCGCGTCCGGCGGGGCGGTGGTCAGAGCCCGTTGAGGTAGTCCGCGACGGTGCGGATCGCGGCCGGGTTGCGCGGGCCCTGCACGAGCGCCGCGTACGGCAGGACCAGGAAGCGGCCGTTCTTCACCGCCGGGACCTGCGCGAGCGGCGGGTAGGTCTCCAGGAACCTGATCTTGTCCTCGGCGCTGGGCACGTCGTAGTCGTTGATCACGATGACGTCCGGGTTCGCCTCGACCACGCTCTCCCAGGTCACCGTGGTCCAGCTGTCGAGCACCCCGGACATGACGTCGTCGCCGCCGCCGCGCGTGATGATCTCGTTGGAGGCGGCGTACTTCCCGCCGGTGAACGGCTTGTCCGTGCCCGAGTCGTACAGGAACACCCTGGGGCGCGGGCGGTCGGCCGGGACGGAGGCCTCCGCCTGCCGCACGACCTCCTGGTACTCGGCGACCAGCCGCTCGGCGCGCTCGGGGACGCCGAAGATCCTCCCGAGGTTGCGCAGGTCGGTGTACAGGGCTTCGAGGGGCGGCATGGTCCCGCGCGAGGTGGTCCCCACGCCGTTGCGGCAGGACTCGCTGAGCACGTACGAGCGCACGCCCAGCTCGTCCAGGTGCGCCGGGGTGAGGCCCCGGTCCTCGCTGAAGCCGTAGTTCCAGCCCGCGTAGACGAAGTCGGCCCCGGCCTCCAGGATCGACTCCTTGCTGATCCGGTCGACGCCGAGCCGGGGCGCGCGCTCGTACTCGGCCTTCCAGGGCGAGCCCTCGATGTCGTTGTTCTTGCTCGCCGCCATGACGTACCCGGCGAGGCGGTCGGTCAGGCCCAGCGCGAACACCGTCTCCACGATGCCGCTGTCGTAGGCGACGACGCGCTCGGGGGCGCGGTCGAAGGTGAGCTCACGGCCGCAGTTGGTGACGGTGACCGGGTATCCCTGCGGCTGCGGCGTGTCGTCCTGCGGGCGCACGGAGGCGCCGCACGCGGACAGGAGCAGGGCGCTCAGCGCGAGCGCGGTCAGCGTCGCGGCGCGGGTTCGTGGCACGGGTGGGGCCTCTCGATCGGCGCGGGGACTGGTCGTCACAGCGCGGTGTCGTAGAACAGGTGCGGGCGGCCGGTGACCGGGTGCGGCAGGACGTGCGCGCGCACCCCGAACACCTCGGCCAGCAGCTCCTCGGTGAGCACCTCGGCGGGTGGGCCGGAGGCGACCACGGCGCCGTCCGCGAGCACGTGCAGCAGGTCGCAGTGCGCGGCGGCGAGGTTGAGGTCGTGCAGCGCGACCAGCGCGGTGACGCCGGTGGCGCGCACGATCGCCAGGACCTCCAGCTGGTGCCGGATGTCCAGGTGGTTGGTGGGCTCGTCGAGCACGAGGACCCGAGGGCGCTGGGCGAGCGCGCGGGCGATCAGCACGCGCTGCCGCTCCCCGCCGGACAGGGTCAGGAAACCCCGGTGCGCCAAGTGCTCCGCGTCGACCTGGGCGAGCGCGTGGGCGCACACCTCGCGGTCGTGGTCGGTGTCGCCCTGGAGGGAGGACTTGTGCGGGGTGCGGCCCATCGCCACGACCTCGGCGACGGTGAAGTCGAACTCGACGTGGTGCTCCTGCGGCAGCGCGCCGACCAGCCGCGCGGTCTCCTTGTGCGGCAGCGACAGCAGGTCGTCGTCGCCGAGCCTGATGAGCCCGGCGGTCGGCCGCAGCGCGCGGTAGGCGCAGCGCAGCGTGGTCGACTTGCCGCTGCCGTTGGGCCCCACCAGCGCGACGACCGCGCCCGCAGGCGCGTCGACGGTCACCGACCGCACCAGCACCGCGCCCGCCACCTCGACGGCCAGGTCCTCCACGCGCACCCGCATCAGCGGCCTCCGAACACGTAGGCGCGGCGGCGCATCAACCACACGAACACCGGGACGCCGATGGCCGAGGTGAGCACGCCCAGCGGCAGCTCCTGGGGCGCGACGACGGTGCGCGCCAGCAGGTCGACCCACACCAGCAGCACCGCGCCCGCCAGCGGGGCGACCGCGAGCAGCGCGCGGTGGCCCGCGCCGACGACCATGCGGGTCACGTGCGGCACCATCAGCCCGACGAACCCGACCGCGCCGCTGACCGCGACCAGGCATCCGGTGACCAGCGCGCAGACCACGAACAGCTTGCGCCGCAAGGAGGACGGGTCGACGCCGAGCGCGGACGCGGTCTCGTCGCCCATCGCCAGGGCGTCCAGGGGGCGCGCGGTGAGGAGCAGGAACACCAGTCCGGCGGCGGTGACGGCGGCGGCGACCGGCAGCGAGGCCCAGGTGACCCCGCCGAGGCCGCCGAGCAGCCAGAACAGCGCGGACCGGGCCGCGTCGCCGTGCGGGGCCAGGAAGACCAGGACGGTGGTGATCGCGGAGAACCCGTAGGCCAGCGCGGTGCCGGTGAGCACGAGCCGCAGCGGGGTGACCGCGCCCCGGCTGCGGGCGGCCAGGTGCACCAGGGCCGTCGCCCCGAGCGCGCCGAGGAACGCCGCCGCCGACAGGGCGTGCACGCCCAGCGCGCCGAAGACCCCGAGCACGATCACGGCGGTGGCGCCGACCGACGCGCCCGAGGACACGCCCAGCACGAACGGGTCGGCGAGCGCGTTGCGCACCAGCGCCTGGCTGGCCGCGCCGACCGCCGAGAGGCCCGCGCCGACCACGGCGGCGAGCAGCACGCGCGGCAGCCGCACCTCCCAGACGATCTGGTAGGCCGAGACCTCGCCGGACTCGATCCAGCCGCCGAGCACCCCGGCCCGCACCAGGTGCAGCACCTGCCCGAAGGGCAGCCCGGCCGCGCCGAGGGCGAGCCCGCAGGTGATCGAGACGACCAGCGCGGCGGTGAGGGAGAGCACGACGACCGGGACCGGCAGCCCGCGCGGAACCGCTGCGGCCATGGGTGTTCCGCCTTCCGGGACCTGGCCGCGCGAAGACGCCCGCGCGCGGTCCGGCCGCGTGGCGGCGCGCACCCCGTCCCAGGCTCCCACCGCGGACCACGACGGTGATTCAGGAGCGTTCGGCGCCCACCCAGGCATTCGGGCTCGCCGTCGCGCGGGACGGCCTACCGTTGCGGGTCAGCGCCGGAATTCGACCGGTCTTCCCCTGCGCGGGCGCTTGTTGCGGTGATACGCGAGTGATCGTCTGCTACGCGCGGTGGTGGTGTCAACTCGTCCGGGCGGCCACCGCCGGGCGGGGCGCGCGGCCGGGCGCTCGGGGGACCGCTGCCGGTCGTCGCCGGGGGTGTCGTGGGCGGGAGCGGCTGCGGGTTCCGGGAACGAGGGGGTTTCCGGGGGCGCGGCGCTCCCCCGCGCGCCTGCCGTCTGCGCGGGCGGGGAGCGGGGCACGCGGTGTGCGGCGCTCGTCGGGTGAGCGGGAGGTGGCGCACCGCCGGAGGTCGTGCGGCGCGGTGACCGGGTGCGTGGACGGGGCCGTCGACCGGCGGGTGGGCCCGGCCCCCCGGCGCCGGCCGATAACCGACTTCCTGGCCGTTCGGGTCTCCGGGTTGCCCTCCGGTGGCCGTTGTGACCGCTTGTCGCGGGTGGGCAGGCTGGGTGGGGTCCGGGTGCGAAGGAGGGGGAACCTGTGCGACGGATCTCTGCGGTGCTCGGCGCTCTGGTGGCTTGCGGGGCGCTGGTGACGGGTGTGGCGAACGCCGGGGACGAGCGGCGGGGGGACGCCGGGTACCGGGCGGACATCGCCTGGGCCCCGTGCGTCGAACTGGCCGACGTGGAGTGCGGGACCGTGGCGATGCCGGTGGACTGGGGCGATCCGCGCGGTGAGAAGTTCGACCTGGCGCTGGCCAGGCGCAAGGCCACCGATCCGGCCGCGCGCGAGGGGGTGCTGCTGGTCAACCCCGGCGGGCCGGGTGATTCCGGTGTGGACTACGTGCTGGGTGGTGGCCCGCCTTTCAGCGCCGAGCTGCTGGCGAGGTTCGACGTGATCGGCGTCGACCCGCGCGGGGTGGCGCGCAGCAATCCGGTGCTGTGCTCGAAGGGGCTGGTGGAGGCGCGGCCCCTGTCCGATCCGGTGGACCAGGCCGGGTTCGCGGCGTTGAAGCGGTACAACCGGGAGCTGGCCGCCGACTGCCGGGAGCGCACGGGGCCGCTGTTCGACCACGTCGACACGCTCAGCGGCGTGGAGGACATGGACGCGGTGCGGCGCTCTCTCGGCGAGCGGGAGGTGTCGTACTACGGCGTGTCCTACGGGACTCTGCTGGGGCAGCAGTACGCGCGTCGGCACGGTGATCGACTGCGGGCGATGGTGCTCGACAGCACCATGGACCACGACCAGGACACCTGGGAGTTCAGCGGGACCCAGGCGGTGGGCGCGGAGGGGTCGTTCCGCGAGTTCCTCGCGTGGTGCGGGCGGAACGCGTCGTGCGCGCTGCACGGGCGGGACGTCCCGGCACTGTGGGCGGAGCTGCTGGTGCGGGTCGACCGGGGTGAGCTGACCCACCCGAACGTGCCGGGGGTGGTGCTCGACCGGGACCTCCTGCGCTGGATCGTGGTGAGCACCCTGTACGCGCCGACGTGGGCGGAGCTCGCGGGTTTCCTCGCGGCGCTGGAAGCGCAGCGCGGTGGCGCGGTCGCGGCCGTCGCCGAGCCGGAGCTGCTGCCGAACGCGCTGGAGGTGTTCTGCCAGGACTGGCGCCTCCCGGTGCGCGACCACCGGGAGTTCGCCCGGCTGAGCGCGCGGGCGGACCGGCTGGCGCCGAACATGCGGGGGACCGTGCTGGCCGAGCAGTCGTTGCGCTCGTGCGTGGGCCGCGAGGGGGCGGCGGACACCCCGCAGCGGCCGTGGCGGGTGGCGCCGGGGACGCCGAAGGTGCTGGTGGTGAACGCGCTGCACGACCCGGCGACGCCGCACGCGTGGGCGGTGGACGTCCACCGGCAGGCGCGCGGCGCGGCGGTGCTGCTGACGTACGAGGGCTGGGGGCACGGGGTGTACGGGCGCGGCGCGTGCGCGGACGGGGCCGTCGACCGGTACCTGGTGGACCTGGTGGTCCCGCGCGACGGGACCCGGTGCGCCGGGACCGAGCCGCAGACGCCCGCCGCGTCGACCGGGCTGCCGGAGGTGGTCCGGCCTGGGTGGGGTGGCTGACGGGTGGGGCGCGTCGGGGTTGCCCCCGGCGCGCCCGCCGCGTTCGGGTTCCCGATCAGTGCGGTTCCCGAGGCGTTCGGGGGTCCGGGGTGCCCTCCGTTGGCCGCTGCGACCGGCTGTCGCGCTCGGGCAGGCTGCGGGTGTCCGGATGGCGACGGAGGGGGAACCTGTGCGACGGATTTCTCGGGTGCTCCGCGCGGTGGTGGCTTGCGGGGCGCTGGTGACGGGTGTGGTCACCGGCACGGCGGGCGCCCAGGTCGAGCAGCGGGGGGACGCGGGGTACCGGGCGGACATCGCCTGGGGGCCGTGCGAGGAGATGCCCGCCGTGGAGTGCGGGACCGTGGCGATGCCGGTGGACTGGGGCAAGCCGCGCGGTGAGAAGTTCGACCTGGCGCTGGCCAGGCGCAAGGCCACCGATCCGGCCGCGCGCGAGGGGGTGCTGTTCGTCAACCCCGGCGGGCCCGGTGGTTCGGGCGTGGACTTCGCGATGATGGCCGACTCGTACTTCAGCGCCGAGCTGCTGGCGAGGTTCGACGTGATCGGCGTCGACCCGCGCGGGGTGGCGCGCAGCAACCCGGTGGTGTGCTCGGTGGAGAAGCTGGCGGCGCGGCCGTCGAGCGCCCCGGTGGACCAGACCGGGTTCGAGGCGCTGAAGCGGTACAACCGGGAGCTGGCCGCCGACTGCCGGGAGCGCACCGGGCCGCTGTTCGACCACGTCGACACGCTCAGCGGCGTCGAGGACATGGACGCGGTGCGGCGCTCCCTCGGCGAGCGGAAGATGTCGTACTACGGCGTGTCCTACGGGACTCTGCTCGGGCAGCAGTACGCGCGGCGGCACGGTGACCGGGTGCGCGCGATGGTGATCGACAGCAACATGGACCACGACCAGGGGACCTGGGAGTTCAGCACCAAGGAGGCCGTGGGCGCCGAGGACTCGTTCCTGGAGTTCGTGGCGTGGTGCGGGCGGGACGCGTCGTGCTCGCTGCACGGGCGGGACGTCCCTGCGCTGTGGAAGCAGCTGCTGGACCGGGCCGAGCGGGGCGAGCTGACCCACCCGAACGCTCCGGGGCTGGTGCTGGACCGGACCTCGTTGCGCGGGCTGATGCTGGGCGCGCTGTACGGGCCGCAGTGGGCGGCGATCGCGGACTTCCTGGTGGCGCTGGAGGCGCAGGGCGGCGCGGCGGTCGTGGCGGCGGCGGAGCCGGAGGTGGCGGAGAACGCGTTCGAGGTGTTCTGCCAGGACTGGAACCTGCCGGTGCGCGACCACCACGAGTTCGCCCGGCTGCGCGCGCGGTCGCTGGAGGTGGCCCCGAACATGGAGGGCTCGCCGCTGGGCGATGACGCGATCGCGGGGTGCCAGGGGCGCTCGGACGCGGTGGACAACCCGCAGCGGCCGTGGCGGGTCGCGCCGGGGACGCCGAAGGTGCTGATGCTGAACGCGCTGCACGACCCGTCGACCCCGTACGCGTGGGCGGTGGGGGCGCACCGGCAGGCTCGGGGCGCGGCGGTGCTGCTGACGTACGAGGGCTGGGGGCACGGGGTGTACGGGCGCGGCGCGTGCGCGGACGGGGCCGTCGACCGGTACCTGGTGGACCTGGTGGTCCCGCGCGAGGGGACCCGGTGCGCCGGGATCGAGCCGCCCGCCGCGACCGGCTCGCGGGCGTCGGTCCCCGGTGGGGTGGGGGTGGAGCGGCCCACCTGGGGCTGAGCCACCGCAGCACGTCGTGAGGGCGCGTCGGGACCCCGGTCCCGGCGCGCCTTCGCGCATGGGCGGATCGGGTGCGGTAGGGACTTTGGACCTTCCCTCCCGACCCCTCTTCCTGTCACTCTCCTGTCGTTACCACGTGCGCCCTCCCCGTCACCCGACGTGCTTCCGGTCACCGGTAGGGCGGCTTCCAGAAAACGCATCTTGCCTTTAGTTTAGGTAAGGCTAACCAAAGTGCGATCTGGGGAGAGTGGCACGCCAGTGGGTGGCAACGGGGTATCCACACGCGACTTCGCGGGCAGGACAGCGCTGGTCACCGGGGGTGCGAGCGGGATCGGGGCGGCGGTCGCCTCGGCGCTCGCCCAGGCCGGGGCGCGGGTCGCCTCGGTCGACCTGAACGAGGTGCCGTCGCACGGGAACATCACCGGCTACACCGCCGACGTCACCGATCCGGATTCCGTCGAGCGGGTGATCGTGGCTGCGGAGCGCGATCTCGGGCCCGTCGACGTCGGGGTGTCGGCGGCGGGGGTGCTGCGCGGCGGGGAGCTGTGCGACGCCTCGCACGAGGACTGGGCCGCCACGTTCGCGGTCAACGCCACCGGGGCGTTCACGGTGCTGAGCTCGCTCGCCCGGCGCATGGTCGCCCGGCACTCGGGGGCGCTGGTGCTGGTGGGGTCGAACGCGGCGGGCGTGCCGCGCAGCGGGATGGGCGCCTACGCCGCGTCCAAGGCCGCCGCGACCATGATGGCGCGCTGCCTGGGGCTGGAGGTCGCCGAGCACGGGGTGCGGTGCAACGTCGTCTCGCCCGGCTCGACCGACACGCCGATGCAGCGCGCGCTGTGGACCGACGGGAACGGCCCCGAGCGGGTGATCGCCGGGGATCTCGCGCGGTACCGGGTGGGCATCCCGCTGAAGCGGATCGCGGACCCCTCGGACATCGCCGACGCCGTGCTGTTCCTCGCGTCCGACCGGGCTCGGCACATCACCATGCAGGACCTGTTCGTGGACGGCGGCGCGACGCTCCGGGCGTGACCTGCGGTGACGAAGGGTGATCAGGAACACCGTTGCCGCACGGCAAGGTAATTAGGTTAGGCTAACCAAAGTTAACGGGAAGTGACGTGGTCATCACCGCGGACCACTCCCCCGCCCCCTCGCGCACCAGCCGGAAAGGACGTTCTGCCTTGCCTCCAACCGCACTGGTCAGGCCACGCCCAGCGCACCGGGCCGCCGACCTGCTGGCCGCCTACCTGCCGGGGTCGTTCTACTTCTCGTCGGCGCGCGGGGCGCTGCTCGCGGACGGGGTCCACGCGAACGTCGACGCCCCGAAGGGCGAGCGCGCGCACGCCGCAGCGCGGGCGCTGCGGGAGGCCGCCGAGCTAGGGGTGGAGAACCCCGTGGTGGTCGGCGCGCTGGGCTTCTCCAGCACGGCGGACAGCAGCCTCGTGGTGCCCTCGGTGGTGCGGAGGGCCGAACCCGCCCCCGCCGCGACGACCGCGTGGGCGCACCGGACCGCACGGGCCGCGAACGGCGGTGACGCGAACGTCGGGCAGGCGAACGGCGACGCGGTGACCGGGGACGCGAACGGCGGGATGGCGAACGGCGGGACGGCGGACGGCGGGATGGCGGACGGGGACGCGATCCGCAGGGACGCGGTGACCGGGGAGTCGGCCGACAGCGGCGCGGCGCGCGGCAGCGCGCTCCACGGCGACTCGACCTACCCCAGCACGATCAACGGCGGGACGGCGCACGGCAGCCCGGCCAACGGCAACGCAGTCAACAGCGGCGCGGCCGACAGCAGCCCGGCCCACGGCAGCCCCGCCCACGGCGGCGCGGCCGACAGCAGCCCGGCCTACGGCAGTGCGACGAACGGTGGCGCGGCCAACGGCGGTCCGATCCACGGCAGCCCGCTCCACAGCGCCCCCTGGACCACCCCGACCACCCCGACCGCCAGCGCGCTCCCCTCCGCGCCCGGCTGGACCGTGTCCCCCTCCCCCTCCCCCGCCGCCTACGCCGACGCCGTCACCCGCGCGCTGGAGCTGATCGGCTCCGGTGAGCTGGCCAAGGTGGTCGTCGCCCGCGCGCTCGACGTCACCGCCCCGCACCGCCTGGAGGTGCCGGAGCTGCTGGCCCGCCTGGTCGCCGCCGACCCGGCCGCGCACGCGTTCGCCATCGACGTCTCCGCCCCCGGCGACCCCGCGACCCGCACGCTCGTCGGCGCGAGCCCCGAGCTGCTGGTGTCGCGCCGGGGCGACCGGGTGGTCGCCAACCCGCTCGCGGGGTCGCTGCCGCGCACCGGGGACCCGGTCGAGGACGCGCGCCGGGTGGCCGCGCTGCTCGCCTCGCCGAAGGACCTCGCCGAGCACGAGCACGTGTCCGCGCAGGTCGCCGAGGTGCTGGGCCGGTTCTGCGCGGAGCTGGACGTGCCCGCGCCGGTGGTGATCGCGACCCCGACCATGCTGCACCTGTCGACCACCATCACCGGTCGCCTCACCGACCCGGACGACCCGGCCTCGTCCGCGCTGGGCCTGGCCGAGGCGCTGCACCCGACCCCCGCCGTGTGCGGGGTGCCGACCGAGCGGGCCGCGCGCGCGATCACCGAGCTGGAGCCGCAGGAGCGCGGCTACTACGCCGGGCTGGTGGGCTGGACCGACCTGGCCGGTGACGGCGAGTGGGTGGTGACGATCCGCTGCGCCGAGGTGTGCGGCGACACCGCCCGCCTGTTCGCGGGCGCGGGCGTGGTCGCCGGGTCCGCGCCGTCGGCCGAGGTCGTGGAGACGGGCGCGAAGTTCGGGACGATGCTGCGCGCGCTCGGACTGGGGGACCTCGCGTGAGCGCCGACCGGAACGCCGCCGACCGGAACCCCGCGAGCCCGAACCCCGCGAGCCCGCTCCCTGCCGCTTCCCCCGCCGGGCAGGGCGCTCAGCGGGACCACACGCCCTGGCCGCCGGAGTTCGCCGAGCGCTACCGCGCCGCCGGGCACTGGACCGGTCAGACGTTCGGCGCGCTGCTCGCGGACGCCGCGCGCGAGCACCCGACCCGCACCGCCGTCGTCGGCGAGCGCGACGGGGTCACCTCGCGCTGGTCGTACGCGGAGCTGGACGAGCGCGCCCACCGGGTCGCCGCCGGTCTCGTCGCGCGCGGCATCGGACCCGGTGACCGCGTCGTGCTGCAACTGCCCAACGTCCCCGAGTTCCTGCCGGTGGTGTTCGGGCTGTGGCGGGCGGGCGCGTGGCCGGTGTTCGCGCTCCCGGCGCACCGGCGGAGCGAGCTGACGCACTTCGCCCGCCAGTCCGAGGCCGTCGCGATCATCACCACCGGCGTGCACGAGCGGCACGACCACGCGGCGACCGCGCGGGCGGTGGCGGCCGAGGTGGCCTCGGTGCGGGACGTGCTCGTGGTGGGCACGCCCGAGTTCACCGACCTGGCGTCGACGCCGCCGCGCGAGCTGCCCGAGCCCGATCCGTCGGGTGTGGCGTTCCTCCAGCTCTCCGGTGGCAGCACGGGCTTGCCGAAGCTGATCCCGCGCACCCACGACGACTACCTGTACAGCGTCCGGGAGAGCGCCCGCATCTGCGGGCTGACGTCGGAGAGCGTGTACCTGGTCGCGCTTCCGGTGGCGCACAACTACCCGATGAGCAGTCCGGGGATCCTCGGCGCGATCCACGCCGGGGCGACGGTCGTGCTGGCCCCGCGCCCGGACGCGGACACCGCGTTCCGGCTGATCGAGGCCGAGGGCGTCACGATCACCGGCGTGGTGCCGCCGCTGGCCGCCGCGTGGACGCAGGCCGCCGCGCGCACCGACCGCGATCTGTCCACTTTGGACGTTCTGCTGGTCGGCGGCGCGAAGTGCGGGCGGGAGCTGGCCGCGCGGATCGGTCCGGCGCTGGGCTGCCGGTTGCAGCAGGTGTTCGGCATGGCCGAGGGCCTGGTCTGCTACACCCGCCTCGACGAGCCGGAGGAGCTGGCGCTCACCACGCAGGGCCGCCCGATCTCGGACGACGACGAGGTGCGCGTGGTCGACCCGGACGACCCGGCCGCGCCCTCGCACGCCGAGGTGCCGCCTGGCGAGGTGGGCGCGCTGCTGACCAGGGGGCCTTACACGATCCGGGGCTACTACCGGGCCGACGCGCACAACGCGACCGCGTTCACCGAGGACGGCTTCTACCGGACCGGGGACCTGGTGCGGCGCCTGCCGTCCGGGCACCTGGAGGTGGTGGGCCGGGCCAAGGAGCAGATCAACCGGGGCGGGGAGAAGGTCGCCGCCGAGGAGGTCGAGGACCACCTGATGGCGCACCCGCTGGTGCTGGACGCGGCGGTGGTCGCGGTGCCGGACGCCTACCTGGGCGAGCGGACCTGCGCCTACGTGGTGCCGGTGCCGGGCGGCGATGAGCCGACCGGGCCGCAGCTGCGCCGGTTCGTGCGCGAGCGGGGCGTGGCCGCGTTCAAGGTGCCGGACCTGGTGCGGGTGGTGCCGGAGTTCCCCGCGACCGGGGTGGGCAAGACGAGCAAGCGGGAACTGCGCGCGGCGCTGGCCGCCGCCGAGGAGGGGTGAGGGCGTTGTCGTTGCCGAGGATCGAGCCGTACGCGCTGCCGACGGCGGCCGAGCTGCCCGAGGGGCGGGTGTCCTGGACGCCGGACCCGACGCGCGCCGCGCTGCTGGTGCACGACGCGCAGCGCTACTTCCTGGCGCCGTACGCGGGCGCCCCGGTTCCGGAGATGGTCGCGAACATCGCGGCGCTGATCGCGGCGGCCCGCGAGGTGGGCGCGCCGGTGTTCTACACCGCGCAGCCGGGCCACCAGGCCGACCGGGACCGGGGGCTGCTGACCGAGTTCTGGGGCGCGGGCATCGGCGCGGTGATCGACGCCGACCCGTCCGCCGCCGACGTGGTGCCGGAGCTGGCGCCCCGCGAGGGCGACGAGGTGCTGGTGAAGTGGCGCTACAGCGCGTTCCAGCGCAGCGCGTTCGCCGACCGGCTCGCGGAGCTGGGCCGCGACCAGCTGCTGATCACCGGCGTGTACGCGCACATCGGCTGCCAGGCCACGGCGGTCGAGGCGTTCATGCGCGACGTGCGGCCGTTCCTGGTGTGCGACGCGGTCGCGGACTTCTCCCGCGAGCGGCACGACCAGGCCTGCGAGTACGTCGCGCAGCGGTGCGGCGTCGTGACCACCACGGCCGACGCGCTGACCGCGCTGTCGGCCCCGATTCCCGCTGGAGCGCAGGGATGAGCGAGCAGTCGTTGACCGCCGAGCGGGTGCGCGCGGACGTGGCCGAGGTGCTGGGCGTGGCGCCCGAGGAGCTGGCCGGGGACGCCGACCTGCTGGACCTGGGCCTGGACTCGGTGCGGGTCATGGGGTTGGTGGAGCGCTGGCGCGCGGCCGGGGCCGAGGTGGAGTTCCCGGACCTGGCCGAGCAGCCGGAGCTGGCGCACTGGACGGCGCTGGTGGTGGGCTCGTGAGCGGGACTGCGGGCCGTCCGCGCCGGGTCGACCACCGGAGCAGGCACCACGAGCGGATCGCCGAGGTGCGCGCCGGGCGGGCCGGTGGGGCGGAGAAGGTCGGCTACCCGATCCGGGTGCGCGCGGCCGAGGTGGTGCGCACCGCGCCGCTGGGCACGGGGCTGATCCGGGTCACGCTCGGCGGGCCAGGCACCGAGGGCTTCGAGGCGCACTCGCCCGACGAGCACGTGAAGCTGATCTTCCCGGACGAGCGCGGCGAGCTGCGGCTGCCCGAGCCGAACGGGGACATGCTGCGCTGGCCCAGGCCCGCGCCGGTCTCGCGCGAGTACACGGTGCGGCGCTACGACCCGGTCAGCGGCGAGCTGGACGTGGACGTGGCGCTGCACGCGGGCGGTCTCGGCTCGGACTGGGCGCTGGCCGCGAAGCCGGGCGACGTGGTGCACGTGGCCGGTCCGCCCGGCGGGCTGATCGTGCCGCACGACTACGACCGGTACCTGCTGGCCGGGGACATCACCGCGCTGCCCGCGATCGCCCGGTGGCTGGAGGAGCTGCCGCGCACGGCGGCGGGCTGGGCGTTCGTCGAGGTCGCGGACGCGGACGAGGAGATCGAGCTGTCCGCGCCGGAGGACGTGCGGGTGCACTGGCTGCACCGGGGCGACGTCCCGCCGGGGAGCAGCGACGTGCTGGAGCGCGCGGTGCGCACCGTCGCCAGGCCCGAGGGCACGCGGTTGTACGCGTGGATCGCGGGCGAGGCCGGGGTGATCAAGCCGTTGCGCCGCTGGGTGCGCGACGAGCTCGGACTGTCCAAAGAGGACCACGACATCACCGGGTACTGGAAGCGCGGCGTCGCGGACTTCGACGAGGACGACGAGCACGAGCAGCCGGGCCACGGGCGCCACGAGCACGACCACGGAGACGGGCCCGCCTCGTGAGCGGGCCGAGCAAGGCCGACGCCGCAACCGAATGAGGAAAACAACGATGTCCACCACTGCCAGATCCCCCCGCGTCGCGGGCGCGCTGCTGCTCTCGCTGGCCCTCGCGGTCGGCTGCTCGTCCGGCACGTCCGGCGAGGGCGCGGGCGGCGACGCGCAGTCCACCGCCGACGCGAACCAGACGCGCGTGGTGACCGCCGACAACGGCGAGATCACCGTCCCGGCCTCCCCCAAGCGCGTCATCGCGACCGGGTACGCGGTCCCCGCGCTGCTGGAGGCCGACGCGCCGCTGGTGGGGATCTCCGCCTGGTCGCGCGGCGTCCCGATGATGGACGCCGACGACAAGAAGAAGTACGAGGAGCTGCCGAAGGTCGCGGGCGAGGCCGCCTCGGAGACCAACTACGAGGCGATCGCCGAGGCCGAGCCCGACCTCATCGTGATCGGCGTGCCCAAGCCGGTGCTGGCCGACATCGACCTCAAGCGGCTGGAGTCGATCGCGCCGGTGGTGGCGATCGGGCCGTCGGTGCCGTCGATGTGGCGGGACCTGTCGCGCAAGCAGGCCGACGCGGCGGGCGCGGTCGAGAAGTTCGACTCGGTCAAGGCCGAGTACGAGGAGCAGGCCGCCGACCTGGCCGCGAAGTACGCGGACGTGCTGCCGAAGCTGAAGCTGGCGCACGTGGGCGCGTACGGCGAGGTCGCCAAGGGCAACTTCCAGCGCGAGTTCAACGGCTCCTGGGGCACCAACATCGCCCAGGACCTGGGCGCGAGCTACTACGGCGAGGTCAAGGTCAAGGGCGGCGGCTCGCGCGACGTCAGCGAGTACCCGTCGATCGAGGAGCTGCCCGCCGCGTTCGCCGAGGCCGAGGCGATCACCTACTCGGTGAAGGCCGACGGCTCGGTGCCCGCCCCGGTGCAGTACGTCATGGACTCGCCGCTGTGGAAGGAGCTTCCCGCCGTGAAGGCCGGGAAGACCTTCCCGCTGCGCTACACCGAGGCCGCGACCTACGAGGCCGCGAAGCTGACGCTGAAGGCCGCGGACGAGGCGTTCGCGCCGCTGCTGGCCAAGTGAGCCGTGCGACGCGGGCGGCGGCCGGGGCGCGGGTCGCGCTCCTGGCCGCCGCCGTCGTGCTGCTGGGCGTGGCCGCCGTGGTGAGCCTGGGGGTGGGGGCGCGCTCGATCGCCCCCGGTGACGTGGTGCGGGTGCTGCTGTCCCCGGACGGCTCGCCCGACGCGATGATCGTGTGGGACGTGCGCGCGCCGCGCGCGGTGCTGGCGGTGGCCGCCGGCGCGGCGCTGGCGGTGGCGGGCGCGCTGGTGCAGGCGCTGTCGCGCAACCCGCTGGCGGAGCCCGGGGTGCTGGGCGTGACGGCGGGGGCCGGGTTCGCGATCACGGTGGGCTCGGCGCTGGGGCTGGCGGGCGCGGCCGGTGAGCTGGCGCTGTCGGTGCTGGGGGCCGTGCTGGCCGCGCTGCTGGTGTACGCGGTCGGTCGGACCTCGCCGCTGCGGCTGGTGCTGACCGGGGTGGCGCTGACCTCCGTGCTGTCCGGCGTCGGCCTGGGGCTGCGGCTGCTGGTGCCGGAGGTGTTCGACCAGTACCGGTTCTGGGCGGTGGGGTCGCTGGCCGGGCGCGAGCAGGCGCCGACGACCGTGCCGCTGCTGGCGATCGCGGTGGCCCTGGTGGGCGCGCTGGCGCTGAGCAGGCAGCTCAACGCGGTGGCGCTGGGCGAGGGCGTGGCGCGGGCGCTGGGGGCGAACGTGGCGCGGGTGCGGTTGGGGGCGCTGGTGCTGGTGACCGTGCTGGCGGGTGCGGCGACGGCGGTGGCCGGGCCGATCCTGTTCGTGGGGTTGATCGTGCCGCACCTGGCGCGGCGCGCGGCCGGGGCCTCGGTGCCGTGGCTGGTGGCGCACGCGCTGGTGCTGGGGCCGGTGCTGCTGCTGCTGGCGGACACCGCTTCCCGCGTGCTGCTGCCGACCGGCGAGGTGCCGGTGGCGATCGTGACCGCGTTCCTGGGCGGGCCGGTGCTGGCCTGGGCGGTCCGCAAGTACGGGGCGGCGGAGCTGTGAGCGCGTCGGTGGCGGTGCGCGCGGGCCGGTTCACCGCCCGCGTCGAGCGGCGCGTGCTGGTGCTGACCGGCTGCATGGTGCTGCTGATCCTGGGTCTGGGGCTGCTGGGGCTGTGCTACGGGGCGTCGTGGGCCTCGCCCGCCAAGGTGCTCTCCGCGCTGACCGGGAACGGCGGGGTGGTGATCCGCGAGTGGCGGGCGCCGCGCGTGGCCGCCGGGCTGGTGTTCGGGGCGGCGCTGGGGCTGGCGGGCGCGGTGTTCCAGAACCTGACCCGCAACCCGATGGGCAGCCCGGACGTGATCGGGCTGGACGCGGGCGCCTACACGGGTGCGCTGATCGCGATCACCGTGCTGTCGGGCACGCCCGGTCAGCTCGCGCTCAGCTCGGTGCTCGGCGGGGCGGTGGCCGCCGCGGCGGTGTACCTGCTGTCGCTGGGCGGCGGGCTGTCCGGGTTGCGGCTGGTGGTCATCGGCATCGCGGTGAACGCGGTGCTGACCGCGCTGAACTCGTGGATCGTGCTGCGCGCGGAGCTGGAGGTGGCGATCGCCGCCGTGGGCTGGAGCGCCGGTTCGCTCAACGGGGTCGGCTGGGAGGACCTGGGCATCCCGTTCGCGGTGGTCGTGGTGCTGCTGGGGTGGCTGGCGGCCCGCTCGCGGGACGTCGGCCAGGCCGGGCTCGGCCCGGAGCTGGCGGTCACCACCGGGGTCCGGCTGGAGCGGCTGCGGTTGGAGCTGGTGGTGGTCGGCGTCGGCCTGACCGCGACGGTGACCGCCGTCGCCGGGCCGGTGGCGTTCATCGCGCTGGCGGCGCCGCAGATCGGGCGCAGGCTGGCCCGCTCCCCCGGCATCCCGCTGCTGCCCGCCGCGCTGACCGGCGCGGTGCTGCTGCAAGGGGCCGACCTGCTGGCGCAGGTGCTGCTGGCCCCCGTCTCGCTGCCGGTGGGCGTGGTCAGCACGGCCATCGGCGGCTGCTACCTGATCTGGCTGCTCACCAAGGAGGTGCGGCGGTCGTGACCGCGCGCTTGACCGCCAGGGACGTGACCCTGCGCTACGGGGAGCGGGTCGTGTCGACCCGGCTCGCCCTGGACGTGCCGGACGGGGCGTTCACCGCCGTCGTCGGGCCCAACGCCTGCGGGAAGTCGACGCTGCTGCGCGCGTTCGTGCGGCTGCTCAAGGCTTCCGGCGGGGAGGTGGCGTTCGACGGGAGGCCGGTCGGCGACTACCCGACGAAGGCGCTGGCCCGCTCGCTCGGGTTCCTGCCGCAGGAACCCGTCGCGCCGGAGGACATCCGGGTGCGGCAGCTGGTGGCGCGCGGGCGGTTCCCGCACCAGTCGCTGCTGTCGACCTGGTCGGCCGACGACGAGGCCGCCGTCGCGCGGGCCGTGGAGGCGGCCGGGGTGGCGGAGCTGGTGGACCGGCCGGTGCGGGAGCTGTCCGGCGGGCAGCGGCAGCGGGTGTGGGTGGCGGTGGTGCTGGCCCAGGACACGCCGTACCTGCTGCTGGACGAGCCGACGTCCTTCCTGGACCTGACGCACCAGTACCAGTTGTTGGAGCTGCTGGCGGGGCTGCGCGACGAGGGGCGGACCGTGATCGCGGTGCTGCACGACGTCAACCAGGCCTGCCGGTACGCCGACCACCTCGTGGCGATGCGCGACGGTCGGGTGGTCGCCGAGGGCGCGCCGTCCGAGATCGTGGACGCCGCGCTGGTGCGGGAGGTGTTCGACCTGCCGAGCGTGGTGGTGCCGGACCCGGTGACCGGCACGCCGATGGTCGTGCCGGACCTCAGAGCCGGCTGACCTTTTTTGCACGTCCCGTTCCCGAACCACCGAGCCCACCACGGCCCACCCACCCGACGAGAACGGGAGCCCGAGTTGAGCACTGCCCGAGTCCAGCCCGCCGAGAAGAGCACCACCGAGCTGCTGGAGCTGACCGGCGCCCAGCTGGGCGTGTTCAACGCCCAGCGCCTGGAACCGGACTCGCCGCACTACGTGGTGGGCGACGTGGTGGAGGTGCGCGGCGGCGGCCCGGTGGACGCCGGGCTGCTGGCGCGCGCCGTGCGGGCCACGACGGCGGAGGCGGAGTCGTTGCGGCTGCGGGTGTTCGACACGGCGGACGGGCCGCGCCAGGTGGTGTCGGCCGAGCCGGTTCCGCTGCCGCCGGTGGTCGACCTGTCCGGTGAGGCGGACCCGGTGGCGGCGGCGCACGCGCTGGTGGAGGCGGAGCGGGCGCGCACCGCCGAGCACTGCCGGGGGATGGTGGACCGGGCGCTGTGCTCGCGCGTGGTGATCCGGTTGTCGGACGACGAGGTCTGGTACACCCAGCTCGGGCACCACCTGGTGTTCGACGGGTACACGGCGGCGATGCTGGCCCGCCGCACCGCCGCGCACTACACGGCGCTGGTGCGCGGGACGGCGGTGGCGAAGTGCCCGTTCGGCCGGTTCGCCGACCTGGTGGGGGCCGATCTGGCGTACCGGTCGAGCCCGCAGGCCGAGGCGGACCGGGCCTACTGGGTGGAGCGGTTCACGCCGCTGCCCGAGGTGGGAACCCTGGCCGAGCCGGGGGTTTCCGGCGCGCCGACGCGGACGGTGACCGCGCGGGCGGTGCTGCCCGCGTCGGCGGTGGCGCGGCTCAAGGAGGTCGCGGAGGGCTGCTCCAAGGAGGTCGGTGGCGCGGGCGCGACGTGGGGCGACGCGCTGATCGCCTGCTACGCCGCGTACCTGCACCGGGTGCTGGGGCAGGGCGAGGCGGTGTTCGCGCTGCCGCTGATGTGCCGCACCGGGAGCGCGGCGCTGCGCACCCCGGCGATGGCGGTGAACGTGCTGCCGCTGCGGGTCCCCGTGCGGGGTGGGGACCGGCTGGGCGAGCTGACCGGGCGGGTCGCGGCGCTGATGCGCGAGGTGCGGGCGCACCAGCGGTACCGGGGCGAGGACCTGCCGCGCGACCTGGCCGCGCCGGGGGCGGGCGCGCTGCTGCACGGGCGCGGGGTGAACCTGAAGGCGTTCGACCTGAAGCTGGACTTCGCGGGCGCGGCCGGGACGATGCGGAACGTGGCGGGCGGTCCGCCGGAGGACATGGGGCTCAGCGTGCTGCCGACCGGGGACGGCGGGCTGCTGCTGGGGTTCGAGGTGGACGGGCGCACGCACGACCAGGCTGCCGTCGACCGCAGGCTGGCCGGGTTCACCGCGCTGGTGACCGGGTTGTGCGCGGCGGACGCGCCGCCGGTCGCGCGGGTGGACCTGATCGGCGGGCGGGAGCGGGACGAGCTGCTGGCGCGCTGGGCGACGCCCGCGCTGCCCGGTCCCGTGGTGGACGTGCCTGAGCTGCTGGCGGGGTTGGACGCGGACGCGATCGCGTTGGCGCACAACGGGGTCTCGCTGTCCGGGGCGGAGCTGTCGGGGTGGGCGCACCGGGTGGCGCGGGTGCTGCGGGCGCGCGGGGTCGGGCCGGACGACGTGGTGGCGCTGGTGGTCCCGCGCTCGGTCGGGACCGTGGTGGGGCTGCTCGGGTCGCTGGTGGCGGGGGCGGCGTTCCTGCCGCTGGACACCGCGCACCCGGAGGCTCGGTTGCGGGAGCTGGTCGGCGGGGCGCGGATCGCGCTGGTGACGGCGGAGCTGGCGCACCTGGTGCCGGACGGGGTCGAGTCGGTGGTGCTGGACTCGGTCGAGGTGGCCGAGGAGCTGACCGGGTACTCGTCGGAGGCGTTGGCGGAGCACGAGCTGGCGGCTCCCCGGCACCCCGAGCACCTGGCGTACGTGCTGCACACCTCAGGGTCGACCGGGAAGCCCAAGGGGGTGCTGGTGCGGCGGGGCGGGTTGGCCGCGCTGCTGCACCACCACCGGGGGATCACCGCGCCTTCGGCGGAGCGGGCGGCCGGGCGGCGGTTGCGGGTGGCGCACACCTACTCGTTCGCGTTCGACTCGGCGCTGGACCAGCTGGCGTGGTTGCTGTGCGGGCACGAGCTGCGGTTGTACGACGCCGAGGTGGCGCGGGACGCGGACGCGCTGATGGGCGCGCTGCGGCGGGACCGGGTCGACGTGGTGGACACGACCCCGTCGCTGGCCGCGCCGCTGGTGGCGGCCGGGTTGCTGGAGGGGGATTCCCGGCCGGTGCTGCTGGTGCTGGGCGGCGAGGCGACGCCGCCCGCGCTGTGGCGCAGGGTCGTGGCGTCGGGGGTGGCCGCGCGCAACGCCTACGGGCCGACCGAGTCCACTGTGGACGCGACGGTCGCGGTGCTGTCCGGGGACGACCCGGTGATCGGGCACCCGGTGTCCGGCACGCGGGTGTACCTGCTGGACGGGGCGCTGCGGCCGGTCCCCGAGGGCGTGGCCGGTGAGCTGCACCTGGCGGGGCCGCAGCTGGCGCGCGGGTACCTGGGGCAGCCGGGGGCGACGGCGGAGCGGTTCGTGGCCGACCCGTTCGGCGGCCCCGGCGAGCGGATGTACCGCACCGGCGACCTGGCCAGGTGGACCGCTCGGGGGCTGGAGTACCTGGGGCGGCGGGACGGTCAGGTGAAGGTGCGCGGGCACCGGGTGGAGGTCGGCGAGGTCGAGGCGGCGCTGGGGGCGCTGCCGGGTGTGGCGGCGGCTGCGGCGGACGTGCGCGCGGACGGCGGACCGGCGCGGCTGGTCGGGTACGTGGTGCCCGAGGTGGGCGCGGCGCTGACGGCGGAGTCGGTGCGGGACGCGCTGGCCGCCGACCTGCCGGACCACCTGGTGCCGTCGGTGGTGGTGCTGCTGGAGGCGCTGCCGGTGACGGTGAACGGCAAGCTGGACCGGGCGGCGCTGCCCGCGCCGCGCGTGACCGGCGGCGGGACGGCTCCGCGCACCGAGGCGGAGCGGTTGCTGTGCGCGGCGGTCGCCGAGGCGGTCGGGGCCGGGTCGGTCGGGGTGGACGACGACTTCTTCGCGCTGGGCGGGGACAGCATCACCGCGATCGGGGTGAGCGCCGCGCTGCGCGCGCACGGGCTCGAACTGCGCCCGCGAGACCTGCTGGGCAGGCGGGACCTGGCGGCGCTGGCGGCGTCGGCGCGGCCGGTGGGCGAGGTGGCGGCGGTGGCCGACGAGCCGACCGGTCCGGTGCCCGCGCCGCCGATCGCGCGGGCGCTGCTGGACGCCAACGCGCCGGAGGACTTCGCCGGGTACGCGCAGTGGAGCGCGCCGGTGGTGTCCGGTGTGGACGGTGCGCGGCTGGTCGCCGGGGTGCGGGCGGTGCTGGACCACCACGACGCGCTGCGGCTGATCGCGACGCCTGCGGGGCTGGTGGTCCGGCCGCGCGGGGCGGTGGCGGCGGAGACCGTGGTGCGCGAGTGGCCTGCGGGGGCGGTGGCGGCCGAGGTCGCGGCTGCGTTGGCGGGTGAGCTGGACCCGAGCACGGGTGACCTGGTGCGGGTGGCGCTGATCAGTGTTGTGGCGGGCGGTGGCGCGGGCGCGGCGGGCGCGGGAACCGGTAGCCGGGCGGAGGACGGCACGGCGGGCGACCGCACGCGGGCCAGCAGCGCGATGGGCGGCGGTGCGGCGGGCACGAACGCAGACGCGACCACGCGGACCGGCGGCGCGGCAGGTGGTGGTGCGCTGGCCGGTGGCGTGTTCGGCGATGCCGCGCGGAGTGGTGGCGCGCTGGGTAGCGGCGCGTCCGGCGGCAGCACGCCGGGCGGTGCCGTGCGAAGGGCAACCGCGCCGGGTGGCGAGGCGCTGAGTGGTGGCGCGCTGGTTCCCGGTGTTCCAGGCGGCGGAGTGCTGAGCGGCGGGGTGCCCGGTGGCGAGGCGCCGAGCGGCGGGCTACCCGGCGGGGACGTGCCCGGTGGCGTGCCGACCGGCTCCGTCCTGGTCGTCGTGCTGCACCACCTGGTGGTCGACGGCGTCTCGTGGCGGGTGCTGCTGCCCGACCTCCAGGCCGCGTGCGCCGGGCGCGCGCTGCTGCCCGTCGGGGCGTCGTGGCGGCGGCACGCGCTGGCGCTGGCCGAGCAGGGGGCGACCGGGGCGCGGCGGGACGAGCTGCCGCACTGGCGGGCCGTGCGCGGTGACGGGTTCCGGCTCGGCGCGCGGGACCTCTCCGCCGCCGACACCGCCTCCACCGCGTCCGTCACCTCCACGACCGCCCCGCCGGAGGTCGCCGGGCCGCTGCTCGCCGACCTGACCGCCGCCTACCGGGCCGGTGCGGACGAGGTGCTGATCGCCGCGCTCGTGCTCGCGCTGCGGATCTGGCGCGGCGCGGACGACGCGGTCCCGGTCAGCACCGAGGGCCACGGGCGGGAGCTGCCCGGCGCCGACCTGTCGCGCACGGTCGGCTGGTTCACCAGCGAGTACCCGGTGCTGGTCCCGGCCGACTCGATCCGGTCCGCCGAGGCGCTGGCCGACGCGCTCGCGGGCGGGCGCGCCGCAGGCGCGCTGGTGCGGGCCGCCAAGGAGGCCAAGCGGTCCGCTCCCGACCACGGCACGGGGTACGGCGTGCTGCGCCACCTGGACCCGGTCGCCGCCGAGGAGCTCGCCGGTCCCCCGCCGCAGCTGCTGCTCAACCACCTCGGCCGGTTCGCGCCGCTGCCCGGCGACGGGTGGCGGTTGCCGGAGCGGGACGCGTTCTCCGTGGTCGAGCCCGGTGGCAAGGCGCTCGAACAAGTGCTGGCGCTCAACAGCTTCGTGCACGCGGACGGCGCGCTCGCCGTCGAGTGGACGGCCGCCAGCGGGGTGCTCGGCGCGGACGCGGTGACCGGGCTCCAGGACGCGTGGGCGCGGGCGCTGGGAGCGCTGGCCGCGCACGCCGGGCGGATCGGGCCCGACGGCGGCGCGCTCACCCCGTCCGACGTCCCGCTCGTCGGCCTGGACGCCGAGGAGCTGGCCGTCGTGGAGCGGGACGGGCGCGTGGTGGACGTGCTGCCCGCGACGCCGCTCCAGGTCGGGCTCGCGTTCCACACCCTGGTGCGCGCCGACGACGAGGCCGACGTGTACGTGGTGCAGGCCGTGACGCACCTGGCCGGTCGGCTGGACGCGGACCGGTTGCGCGAGGCCGCCGCCGAGCTGCTGCGGCGCACCCCGGCGCTGCGGGTGCACCTGCACACCTCCGCGTCCGGCGAGGTCGTGCAGGTCGTGCCCGCCGCCGTGCGCCTGGACTGGCGGCGGGAGCGCGGGGACGCGTTCGAGTCGGCCTGCCGGGAGGAGCTGGCGCGGCCGTTCCACCCGGACCGGCCGCCGCTGATCCGGTTCCTGCTGTGCTCGCTGTCCGAGGACGAGCACCGGCTGGTGATCACCAACCACCACGCGCTGCTCGACGGCTGGTCGATGCCGCTGGTGGGCCGGTCGCTGCTGGCCCTGTACGCCGAGCTCGGCGGTGGGCCCCGTGTTCCGCTCGCGCCGCCGCTCGGGGAGTTCCACCGCTGGCTGGCCGGGCGCGACCGGGCCGCCGCGACGAGGGCGTGGCACGACGAGCTGGCCGGGGTGGACGAGGGCACCCGGCTCGCCCCCGCGAGCACGGGCTCGCGGGTCGGCAGGCCGGAGCGGGTCTCGTTCGGGCTGGGGCAGGAGTTCAGCGCCCGGTTGACCGCGTTCGCGCGCGCCAGGGGAGTCACGGCGGCGACGGTGTTCCAGGCCGCGTGGGGCCTGCTGCTGGGCACGGTCACCGGTCGGCGGGACGTGCTGTTCGGCTGCCCGGTGTCCGGCAGGCCCGCCGAGGTCGACGGGGTCGCCACCGTGGTCGGGCAGCTCGGCGGCACGATCCCGGTGCGGGTGCGGTTCTCCCCCGCCGACACCGGGGCCGAGCTGCTGGCGCGGGTGCACGAGCACGGCGCGGCGCTGGTGGAGCACCACCACGTCGGCCTGCCCGAGCTCCAGCGCGCGGTCGGGGTGGGCGAGCTGTTCGACACCATGCTGGTGGTGGAGAACTTCCCGCTCTCCAACCGCGACCGCACCACCCTCGCGCCGGGCCTTGACCTGGTCGGGGTGGACATCACCGACGCGACGCACTACCCGCTGACCGTCGTGGTGATCCCCGGCGCGGAGATCACCGTGGGGCTGGGCTACCAGGCGCACGCGTTCGACGCGGACGCCGTGCGCGGCTACGGCCGGTGGCTGCTGCGGGTGCTGGAGGGGCTGGTCGACGGGCCGGAGCTCCCGTTGGGGCGCTTGGCCCTCCTGCCCGACGACGAGCGGGAAGCCGTGCTGCGCCTGGGGGTGGGCGCGGAGCCGTCGCGCGAGCGGGCCGGGTGCCTGGTGGAGTTCGGGCGGTGGGTGCGGCGCGAGCCGGACGCGGAGGCGGTGGTGTGCCGGGCGCGCTCGCTGAGCTACGCCGAGCTGGACCGGCGGGCGAACCGGGTGGCGAACGCGCTGATCGCGGCCGGGGTGCGCCCGCAGGACAGCGTGGCGGTGCTGCTGCCGCGCGACGTGGACCTGGTGGTGGCGCTGCTCGCGGCGTTCAAGGCGGGCGCGGTGCACGTGCCGATGGACCCCGGCTACCCGCGCGAGCGGCTGGCCGTGATGTGCGCGGAGGTCGCGCCCGCAGCGGTGATCACCACCGCCGACGTGTTGGCCGCCGGGCTCCCGGTGGACGCGCCCGCCCTGGTGCTGGACGAGTCCGAAGTGGACGGACCGGCGGAGTGGGACGCCGACCCGGTCTCGGCGCGCGCCGGGTTCAGCGAGGACTGGTTGGCGTACGTCATCTTCACCTCCGGCACCACCGGGCGCCCCAAGGCGGTCGGGGTGCCGCACCGGGGCGTGCCGAGCCTGCTGGCCCTGCAGGAGGACGTGGTCGGGGTGACCGGGCGCGACCGGTACCTGCACTTCGCGTCGACCAGCTTCGACGTGGCGTTCTGGCAGTTCATGGTGCCGCTGCTGTCCGGCGGCACGTCGGTGATCGCGCCGGAGGAGGTGCGGGTGCCCGGCGACGAGCTGCTGGAGTACGTGCGGGAGCACCGGGTGACCGGGGTGAACCTGCTGCCCTCGTTCCTGGCCGCGATGCCGGACGACGCGGCGGTCGACCCGGACGTGTTCTTCGTGGTCGGCGCGGAGCGGCTGGACCCGGAGCTGGCGCGCCGGTGGGGCGGTCGGCGGGCGCTGTTCAACGCGTACGGGCCGACCGAGGTCACGGTGAACTCGGTGACCTGGCGGTACTCCCCCGACGACCCCGGCCCGCTGCCGATCGGGCGGCCGGACCCGCAGGTGCGGGCGTACGTGCTGGACGGCGCGCTGCGGCCGGTCGGCGTCGGCGTGGTCGGCGAGCTGTACCTGGCGGGCCCGAAGCTGGCGCGCGGGTACCTGAACCGGCCGGGGCTGACGGCGGGCGCGTTCGTCGCCGACCCGTTCGGGCCGCCCGGCGAGCGGATGTACCGGACCGGGGACCTGGTGCGCTGGCGGCCGGACGGGAACCTGGTGTTCCTGGGCCGGGTCGACCACCAGGTGAAGGTGCGCGGGTTCCGGATCGAGCTGGCCGAGGTGGAGACCGCGCTGACCCGGCAGGACGGGGTGCGGGCCTGCGCGGTGGTCGCGCGCGGGAACCGGTTGATCGGGTACGTGATCCCGGTCGACGGGGTGGAGCTGGACCTGGCGGCGGTGCGGGCGGCGCTGGCGGAGGAGCTGCCGGAGCACGTGGTGCCGTCGGCGCTGGTGGTGCTGGACGCGCTGCCGCTCACGCCCGGCGGGAAGCTGGACCGGGCCGCGCTGCCCGAACCGGCGCGGGTCGCGGCCCCGTCGCGGGAACCGGTGACGCGCGAGGAGTCCGCGCTGCTGGCGGTGGTGCGGGAGGTGCTGGGCGCCGGGGTCGGGCTGGACGACGAGTTCCTGTCGGTCGGCGGGGACAGCATCGTGACGCTGCAGGTGGTGTCGCGGGCCCGGCGGGCCGGGCTGGTGCTGTCGGCGCGGGACGTGTTCGACGGCGGCACGATCGCCGGGATCGCGGCGCGCTGCGGGCGGGAAGCCGTTGCGGTGGCGGAGAAGCCGGTGGTCGGGGACGTGCCGCTGCTGCCGGTGGCGCGGGAGCTGCTGGCGCGCGCCGGTGAGCGGGCGGCCGGGTTCTGCCAGTGGACGCAGGTGTGCGTCCCGGCGGGCGCGGACGCGGCGCGGTGGGAGCGGGTGCTGGACGCGGTGCTGGAGCGGCACGACGTGCTGCGGGCCCGGCTGGTCGGGCAGGTGCTGCGGATCGCGCCGGTGGGCGGGGTGCGCGGGGCCGACGTGCTGTCGGTCGTGTCGGGCGAGGACCCGGATTCCGCCGTGGCGCGGGAGTTGGCGCGGGTGCGGGCGGAGCTGGACCCGGCGCGCGGGCCGCTGCTGCGCGCGGTGTGGGTCGACGCCGGGCCGGAGCGGCTCGGGCGGTTGCTGCTGGTGGCGCACCACCTCGTCGTGGACGGGGTGTCATGGCGGGTGCTGCTGGACGACGTCGCGCAGGCGTTCGACGGCGGGGAGCTGGTGCGGCAGGGGCGCTCCTACGCCGGGTGGGCGCGGGAGGTCGTCGGCTCGTCGCGGGACGCGGAGCTGCCGCACTGGCGGGCGGTGCTGGCCGACCCGCCCGCGCCGCTGTTCCCGGAGCCGCTGGACCCGGTGCGGGACACCGCGTCCACGGCCGTGCACCACGTGGTGGAGGTGGGGGCCGAGGTGACGCGGGCGGTGCTGACGGCGCTGCCCGCCGCCTACCGGACCACGCCGGACACGCTGCTGCTGACCGCGCTGGCGGACGCGGTGGCGGCCTGGCGCGGTGGGGCGCGGGACGTGCTGGTGGCGC
Organism: Actinosynnema pretiosum; assembly: GCF_024171695.1. Taxonomy (GTDB): domain Bacteria; phylum Actinomycetota; class Actinomycetes; order Mycobacteriales; family Pseudonocardiaceae; genus Actinosynnema; species Actinosynnema pretiosum. The sequence continues at coordinate 215,507 of NZ_JAMTCF010000001.1, forward strand.
TGGAGGGCCACGGTCGGCCGCGCGAGGCGGACCTGGCGCAGGCGGTCGGCTGGTTCACCGCCGTGCACCCGGCGCGGGTGAGCTGGCCGGACGACGACCCGGTGCGCGCGGTGAAGGCGGTGAAGGAGCACCTGGCGGCGCACGGCGACGGGCTCGGGCACGGGCTGCTGCGGTTGGCCGGGGAGCTGCCGGACGCGGTGGAGCCGGAGGTGGCGTTCAACTACCTCGGCCGGTTCGCGCCACCGTCCACTGTGGAGGGTGCGTGGCAGGTTCCGCCGGGGGCGGAGCCGCTGGGGTCCGGCGGCGGGGACGACATGCCGCTGCCGCAGGCCCTGGTGGTCAACGCGATGGTGCGGCACGAGGTGCTGGCGCTGCGGCTGACCTGGCCGTCCGGGCTGCCGGGCGGGGAGCGGGTCGCCGAGCTGGGCGCGCTGCTGGTGGCCGCGCTGGGGCGGCTCGCCGAGCCGGAGGTGCTGGAGCGGGCCGGGTTGACGCCGTCCGACCTGCCGCTGGTCCCGCTGGAGCAGGCGGACGTGGACGCGCTGGAGGACGCGCTGCCGGTGGCCGACGTGCTGCCGCTGACGCCGCTGCAGGAGGTGGTGCTGCGCTGGTCGCGGGCCGAGGTGGCGCGCGGGGCGCACGACCCGTACACGGTGCAGGCGGCGTTCACGATCACCGGCGGGCTGGACGTGGAAGCGCTGCGGCTGGCCGGGACCGGGCTGCTGGAGCGGCACCCGAACCTGGGCGCGGTGTTCCCGGCCGACCTTCCGGCGCAGGTGCTCCCGGCGGATCCGAGGCCGGGGTTCCGGGTGGTCGACGGGCCGGTCGAGCGGGTGCTGGCCGACGACCTGGCGGAACCGTTCGACCTGGCGGTGGGACCGCCGCTGCGGCTGACCGTCGTGCCCGGCGACGGGGGCGCGGTGCTGGTGCTGACCAGCCACCACGTGCTGTCGGACGGCTGGTCGGCGCCGCGCATCCTCGGGGAGCTGTTCGCCCTGTACGCCGGGCGCGAGCTGCCCGAGCCCGTGCCGTTCGCCCGGTACCTGCGCTGGTTGGCGGACAACCCCGTCGACGAGGCGCGCTGGCGGCGGGAGCTGGCCGGGCTGGGCGAGGGCGACTACCTGGTCGGCTCGCGGCCCCGGCTGGTCGGGGCCGAGGACGCGGTGCTGCTGGACGTGCCGCCGGACGTCGTCGCCGCGCTGGGTGAGGCGGCGGCCCGGCACGGGGTGACGCCGGGAACCCTGGTGCAGGGCGCGTGGTCGGCGGTGCTGGCCGCGGCGTCCAGGCGGTCCGAGGTGTGCTTCGGGACGATGGTCGCGAACCGGGCGGGCGAGGTCGACGGGGTCGAGGAGATCATCGGCCTGCTGGTCGGCACGGCCCCGGTCCGGGTCGACCTGACCGGGCCGCTGGGGGCCGCGCTGGTCGAGGCGCAGCGGCGGCAGCAGGACCTCGTCGGGCAGCAGCACGTCGGCGTCGACGCGCTGGAAGCCCTGGTGGGGCACCGGTTGTTCGACACGCTGCTGGTGTTCGAGAACTACCCGTTCGACCCGGCCGCGCTGCGCGAGCCCGCGCCGGGGCTGGAGATCACCGGCAGCCGGTTCCGGGAGCGCACGCACCACCCGCTGACCGTGACGGTCATGCCGGAGGGCGATGGGTGGCGCGCGGTGCTCGTGCCGCAGGCCGGGGTGTTCGCGGACGGCGAGGTGCGCGGGGTCGCGGACCGGTTCGGCGCGGCGCTGCGCGGGATCGCGGGCGCGCTCGACGGCGACGCGGCCGGGTTCGTGGCGGCTCTCGCGCGGGGCGGTGCGTCGTGACCGGCCCCGGCGGGCGGATCGACCGGCCGCTGCTGCGGACGGCGTTCGTGCTGGTGCTGGGCACGTTCATGGCCACCCTGGACGCGACGATCGTCGCGGTCGGCGTGGACCGGCTGGCCGAGGACTTCGGCGCGGGCGTGACGCAGGTGCAGTGGGTGACCACCGCGTACCTGCTGGCGGTGGTCGCCTCGGTGCCCGCGTCCGGGTGGCTGGCCGACCGGTTCGGCGGGCGGCGGGTGTGGCTCGGCGCGCTCGGGGTGTTCCTGCTCGGGTCGGCGCTGTGCGCGGTGGCCTGGTCGCTGCCGTCGCTGGTGGTGTTCCGGGTGGTGCAGGGCGTCGGCGGCGGGCTGCTGCCGCCCACCGGACAGGCGCTGCTGGCGCGGGTGGCCGGGCCGGGCCGGATCGGGCGGTTGATCAGCATCGTCGGCGTGGTGCCGCTGCTGTCCCCCGTGCTGGGGCCGCTGGCGGGCGGGACGCTGCTGGCGGTCGCGGACTGGCCGTGGCTGTTCCTGGTGAACCTGCCGATCGGCGCGGTGGCGGCGGTGCTGGCGGTGCGGCACGTGCCGTCCGCGCCGCCCTCCGCCGCGCGGGCCCGGTTCGACCTGGTGGGCGCGCTGCTGCTGGCGCCGGGGCTGGCGCTGCTGGTGCTCGGCCTGACCGGTGACGGCGGCCCGACGGTGTCGGCGGCCGGGATCGGGCTGGGGGTGCTGGCGCTGGTGGCGTTCACCTGGCACGGCCTGCGGGCGCGGGACGTGCCGCCGCTGGTGGACCCGAGGTTGTTCACCCGGCCGCCGTTCGGGGTCGCGGCGCTGGCGCTGCTGCTGCTGGGCGCGTCGGTGTTCGGCACGATGTTCCTGCTGCCGCTCTACCTGCAGAGCGGCGGCGGGCTCACCCCGTGGCAGACCGGTCTTCTCCTTGCCCCGCAGGGGATCGGGGCCGCCGCCGGGTCGGTGCTGGTGAACCGGCTGGTGGACCGGACCGCGCCGCGCTCGCTGGTGCTGTGCGGGATCGGCCTGGTCGCGCTCGGCACGGTCCCGTTCACGCAGCTGCACCACGCGCCGCCGGACGCGCTGGTCGCGGGCGCGCTGCTGGTGCGCGGGGTCGGCGCGGCGCTGGTGAGCGCGCCGGTGCTGGCCACAGTGTACCGGAGCCTGCCGCCCGGCGGGCTGCCCAGGGCGGCGGGCGCGCTGAACCTGCTCAACACCGTCGGCGGCTCGCTCGGCACCGCGCTGCTCGCGGTGCTGCTGGGCGGGCGGCTGGCGGAGCGCGGCGCCGACGTGGCCGCCGCGTACGCCGACACCTTCTGGTGGGTGCTCGCCCTGGTGCTCGTCGCGGCGGCCGGGGCGACCCGGCTGCCCGCCTCCCCTCCCGTCTCCCCGAAGGACGCCAAGGATGACTGAGACGCTGACCGATGACGCCCTGACGACCGCGTTCGCCGCGCTGGAGCCGCCCGCGCCGTCGGACCTGATCACCGCGCTGCCCGCGCCCGCCTCCGTCCCCGGTCACCGGGCCGCGATCGCGGACGTGCTGGACGGCCGGGATCCCAGGCTGCTGGCCGTGGTGGGCCCGTGCTCGGTGCACGACACCGACGCCGCGCTGGAGTACGCGGCGCTGCTCGCCGAGGCCGCCGCCCGGTTCGAGGACGACCTGCTGGTGGTGCTGCGCGGGTACCTGGAGAAGCCGCGCACGGTGTCCGGCTGGACCGGGCTGCTGCCCGACCCCGGCATGGACGGCGGCGGGGACGTGGCGCGCGGGGTGCGGGTCGGGCGCGAGTTCCTGGTCGCCGCCGCGCGGGTGCTGCCGGTGGCGTACGAGTTCGTGGACCCCATGCTCGCGCCGTACGTGGCCGACGTGGTGTCGTGGGGCGCGGTGGGGGCGCGCACGGTCGCCAGCCAGCCGCACCGGCACCTGGCGTCGGCGCTGGGGATGCCGGTGGGGATGAAGAACTGCGTGTCCGGGGCGCTGGACACGGCGGTGGCGGCGGTGCGGGCGGCCGGGTTGTCGCACGTGTTCCCCGGCGTCGGGGTGGACGGGCGGCTGTCGGTGCTGCGCGGGAGCGGGAACCCGGACGCGCACCTGGTGCTGCGGGGCGGGACGTCGCCGAACTACGACGCGACGTCGGTGGCCACGGCGCTGGAGGCGCTGCGGGGGGCGGGGCTGCCGGAGCGGGTGGTGGTGGACGCCTCGCACGGCAACAGCGGGAAGGACCACGACCGGCAGCCCGCGGTGGTGGCGGACCTGGCCGGGCAGGTCGGGGACGGGAACCGGGCGCTGGTCGGGGTGATGCTGGAGTCGTACCTGGCGGACGGGGCGCAGGCGCTCGTGCCGGGCGGCGCGGTGCGGCGGGACGTGAGCGTGACGGACGGGTGCCTGTCGTGGCCCCGGACGGCGGCGCTGCTGGAGGAGCTGGCGGTGGCGGCCCGGCGGAGGCGGTGAGGCTGCGGAGGCGGTGAGGCGGCGGGGTCGCCCCCGAGCGGTCGGGCGGCCCCGGAACCGAGGCCACCCGTGCGACCCGACCAGGTCGCGCGGGTGGCCTTCGCGCTGTTCGCGGTGGGTTCGCCCCGGTGGTCGGGTGCGGCGGTCGGGTGCGGGCGCGCGAACCGGGAGCGCTCCCATGAAGAACTCGAAGTTATACCATCTTACTTCCGCTATCCGACTCCGGGGTCGCCCCGACGCTTCCGTCAATCCGTCAACAGCGTGGAGAAACCAAAAACCCCGATGCGACGGCCACCGCACCCCGAACTCCCCGGTCTTCGGAATGGCGAAACAACGCGCCCGGAACGCCGCCCACCCCGGTGACACCCCCGTCCACCTGCGGACGAGCAGGTCAGCGGCGTGCTCCCCCGCAGCTCAAAGCCCCCCGAGGACGCGCGCCGAACGAAAAGCGTAAATGTTCCCGAAACCAAAACGTCGTTATCCCGCAACCCGCGCACTATCCGCCCAGAGGAATAGCATATCTGGACACATCCGCTTACCCGCCGTTAGGGTCGGCCGCGAATACCGCTATTCGATCGCCCGGTGGGACGGGCGGGAACCGGTCCGCCGGTTCACCCCGCTCCGCCACCGGGGGCGGGGCCCCTGAGGAAGGCGGCGCAGTGATCGAGCGGGACCAGGAGCTGGGACTGCTGCGCGCGCTGCTCTCGGACGCGGTCGACGGGCGCGGTGGGGCCGCCGCCGTCACCGGGCCGGTGGCCACCGGGAAGAGCGAGCTGCTGGGCGCGTTCGCCGAGCACGCCGCCGCCTCGGGCGCGGTCGTGCTCACCTCGGTGTCCGCGCGCGGCGAGGGCGCCGTGCCGTTCGCCGCGATCGGGCAGGCGGTCCAGGGGCCCTCGGTCGACTCGCCCCGGTTCCGGGAGGTGCTGCGGCTGCTCGACGGGGCCGGGTGGGCGGACGCGGACGCGGCGGGCGGCGGGGAGCCGTCCGCGCGGGTGGGGCAGCTGATCGCCGGGACGCTGTGGCGCGCGGTGCTGGAGGTCTGCGCGCGCCGACCGCTCGTGCTGATCGCCGACGACGCCGACCTGGCCGACGAGCACTCGTTGCGCTGCCTGTCGTTCCTGGCCCGGCGGGCGCGCGGGGCGCGGGTCGTCGTGGTGCTGGGCGCGCAGACCGGGACCCGGCGCGCCAACCCGTTCCTGCTCGGCGAGGTGCACCGGCAGCCGCTGTGGCTCCAGGTCCGGCTCGCGCCGCTGTCCCCCGGCGCGGTGGCGGAGGCGGTGGCGCGGCGGTTCGGGCCGTCGGCGGTCGGGGCGGGCGCGGAGTGGCACGCGGTGAGCGGCGGGAACCCGCTGCTGCTCAAGGCGCTGCTGGAGGACGGGGCGACGCGGGACGGGGCGCGGCCCGCGCCGGGCGCGGCGTTCGCCGAGGCGGTGGGGGCGGTGCTGCACCGGTGCGACCCGGAGTTCGCGGACGTGGCGGTGGCGTCCGCCGTGCTCGACCGGTCCGCCGAGCACGGGCAGGTGGCCGACCTGCTGGGCGTGCCGCCGGAATCGGCGCTGGCCAGGACCAGGGCGCTGGACGCGGCCGGGGTGACGGCGGGCGGGCGGTTGCCGCACGTCGCCGCGCGCGCGGCGGTGCTCGCCCCGCTCCCGCCCGAGGAGCGGGCCGCGCTGCACCTGCGGGCGGCCCGGCGGCTGTACTACGGCGGCGCGGCCCCCGGCCCGGTGGCCGACCTGCTGCTGGCGGGCGGGGACGCGCTGCCGGAGTGGAGCGGGTCGCTGCTGCTGGAGGCCGGGACCGCCGCGCTGCGCGAGGACCGGGTCGGGCGGGCGGCGGAGTACCTGGAGCTGGGGGCGCGGGTGGCCACCGGGGCGCGGGAGCGGGTCGCGGCGCTGAACCTGCTGGTCACGGCGCACCTGCGCGGGGGTGGGGCGGGGTGCGCGCGGCACGTGGACCGGTTGCTGGAGGCCACGGCGGAGGGCGGGTTCCCCGGACCGCTGGCCCCGGTGGTGTGCCACCTGGTGCGGGCGGGCCGGTTGGACGACGCGGCCACGCTGCTCGGCAGGCTCGCGCCGCCGGGCGGTCGGGCGCCGCTGCGGTTGCGGGTGGAGCTGCCGTTCCTGCGGACCTGGCTGGCCTACCACGCGCCAGGGCTGCCCGCGCGCGGCCCGGAGCTGCTGGACGACGGCGACGCGGAGCACCTGCTGCGCGAGGCCGGGATGTCGCCGCAGGCGCAGGCGGTGCGGGTGCTGGAGATCGCGCTGGCGGGCGGGGACCCGGAGGAGGCGGTCGAGCACGCGGAGCACGTGCTGCACGGGTGCGCGCTGACCGACCGGACCGCCGAGGTGCTGTTCAGCGTGCTGACCGCGCTGGTGGACCTGGACCGGTGGCGGGAGGCGCTGCCGTGGTGCGAGGCGCTGCTGGCCGAGGCGAGGGCTCGGGACGCGGGGGCGTGGACGGCGGTGCTGCTGGGGGTGCGGGCCGACATCGCGCTGCGGGCCTGCGAGTACGGGGCCGCGATCGAGCACGCGCGGCGGGCGCTGGCGGGGGTGCGCGCCGAGTCGTGGGGCGCGCTGGCGGGGCGACCGCTGGCGACGCTGCTGCACGCGGGCACCGTGTCCGGGCGGGAGGGCGGCGGCGTCGAGCTGCCCCGGCGGCAGGTGCCGGAGGTGGTGTTCCGGACCACGGCCGGGCTGCGGTACTGGCTGGCCGAGGGGTGGCACGACCTGGCGGCGGGCCGGTTGCACGCCGCCGCCACCGCGTTCCGGGCGTGCGGGGAGCTGGCGGTGGCGTGGGGGGTGGACGCGGTGGGGCTGCTGCCGTGGCGGACCGGGGTGGCGCAGGTGCTGCTGCGGCGGGGGAAGGTGGGGCAGGCGCGGGCGGTGCTGGAGGAGCAGCTCGCGCGGGCGCACCGGGGGAACGGGCGGGTGCGCGGGGTGACGCTGCGGCTGCTGGCGCAGACGGCGGAACCCGCGGCGCGGCCCCGGTTGCTGCGGGAGGCGGTGGAGGTGCTGGAGCGGTGCGGGGCGGTGGTGGAGCAGGCGCACGCGCTGGCCGACCTCGGGCAGGCGCTGAACCGGCTGGGGGACTTCGACCGGGGGCGGTCGGCGGTGCGGCGGGCGTGGTCGCTGGCGGAGCGGTGCGGGGTGGGGGCGCCCGGCGAGCGCGGCCGGGCCGGACGGTCGGAGCTGGTGGCGCGGCGGGCGGTGGAGACGCGGGTGCTCAGCGAGGCGGAGCGGCGGGTCGCGGAGCTGGCGGCGGGTGGGGACAAGAACCAGGAGATCGCGCGGAAGCTGTTCGTCACGGTCAGCACGGTGGAGCAGCACTTGACGCGGGTGTACCGGAAGTTGCGGGTGACGCGGCGGACCGATCTGCCCAGGGCGCTGGAGCTGCTGGAGGTGGACAGCGCGCTGAACGCGGCGGGGTCCGGGTGAGGCGCGCGGCGCGCGGGCGGGGCCGGGGTGTCCACGTCGGACTGGACTCCCCCGCGCGGGGGGTGGGGCGGCCGAACGGTTGCTTCCGCGAGCAGCAGGTGGACGCCTACCGTTCGGCCGGGGGAATCCACGGGAGGGGCAGCCGATGCGCGATCGCAGCGCCCGCGCGGAGTCCGGCGGGCAGGAGGTCGGGCGGGAGGTCGGGCGGCGGGAGGCTCGGGGGCGGCCGGTCGAGGCCGGGTTGCTCGGACTCCAGCGCACGCTGGGGAACCGGGGCGTGACCGCGCTGGTCGGCCGGGTGGGCGGGGAGGGGGACCCGTTCGCCGGGCTGCCCGCGAACGCCGTGGCGGTGCACCGGGAGCGCGGGGTGTTCATGACCGTTCCGGGCGGGGTGGGTTCCGTGGTGGGCATGGGGGACCCGGAGTTCTTCTCCACCGGGGACGGCGCTCCCAGGGGGAGCGTGGAGCTCGGCGGGGTCGCGAGCACGGCGGAGGTCGTCTGCTACGGGACCATCGGGAACAAGACCGGCGGGCCGAGGATTCCCAGCACCAGCTACCTGATCGCCTGGTACCTGACCCGGTACGGCCACGCGCGGCTGTTCGAGGTGCGCACCGTCGCGAGCGAGGTGCTGTCCGGGCAGCTGTGGAACCTGGGGATGCGCAACGATCCCCAGGCGTTGAACGACATGGTCGGGGACCGGGTGGCGGTGCTGGCCGCCGCGACGCGGCAGTGCGCCGCGCACGGCTGGACGCTCCGGGACTGACCACCGCGCTCGGCGGCGGTCGGCCGCACCGGGGGGCGGGCGGGGCGCGCTAGCCGAGGTGGGCGAGCAAGGCGGTGGTGCGGGTTCGTTCGGCCGGGGCGCCGAAGGGCGCGGCCATGAACTCGGTGGCGCCCGCGTCCCGGAAGCGGGTCAGTGCGCGGGTCACGGCTTCCTCGTCGCCGACGAGGGCGACGTCCGCCGGTCCCGCCGCGCCTTCCCGGTCGAGGACGGCCCGGTACTCGGGGACCTGGCCTGCGAGCCCGAACCGGTCGGCGACGCGGGCGCGGGCGTCGTCCGGGTGGTCGGTCACGCACACCGGCAGTCCGGCGACGACCCGGGGCGCGGTTCGGCCCGCCCGTGCGGCAGCCGCCGCGAGCCGGGGGACGATGTGCTCGCCGAGGTTCCTGGGGCCGGCCATCCAGGTGATCGCGCCATCGGCGGCTTCTCCCGCGAGGTCGACCATGCGCGGTCCGAGTGCGGCGAGGAGCACGGGCGGGGCGGGCGTCGGCGGGACGGCGACGGCGCCGGCCGCGGTGATCCACTTCCCCCGGTGCTCGACCGGCTCGCCGCGCAGGAGGGGGCGGAGCGCGGTGAGGTGCTCGCGCATCCGGTCGACGGGGTGGTCGGTGGGCAGCCCGAACGCGCCGGACACCATCATCCCGATGCCCGCGCCGATCCCGAGGGTGAGGCGCCCGCCGGTGGCGGCCTGGGCGGTGAGCGCCTGGGCGGCCAGCACCAGGGGGTGGCGCTGGGGGACGGGGACGACGGCGGTGCCGAGCTCGACGCCCGGTGCGGCGGCGCCCGCGACCGCGATGGCGGTGAGGGCGTCCCAGCCGGTGGCCTGGCTGATCCAGGCGCGGGCGAGCCCGGCGTCGGCCGCTTCCCGCGCCTGGTCGACGAGGTCGTCGAAGGCGGTGGTTCCCCGGACGTCGCCGATCGCGGTGCTGATCTTCACCTGGAGCCCTCCCCGATGAAACGGGGTGGGCACCCCGTTTCTGGTCGGTACGATACGGAGGGTCCACCCCACTTGGCAAGGAGCAGCTGTGGCACCGAACTCGCGCTCGGACGCGCGCCGCAACCGCGACCGGCTGCTGGCAGCCGCGCACGAGGTGATCGCCGAATCGGGCCCCGGCGCGTCGCTGGAGGAGATCGCCCGCAGGGCCGGGGTCGGCTCGGCCACCCTGCACCGGCACTTCGGCGGCAGGGCGGAGCTGCTGGAGGCGGTGCTGCGCGACCGGGTGGAGGCGTTGTGCGCGCGGGCGGAGGCGCTGGCGGGCGAGCTGCCGCCGGGTGAGGCGCTGGCGGTGTGGTTGCGCGAGGTGGTGGCGCACGCGGCGACCTCGCGGGGGTTGGGGGCGGCGCTGACCGGGGGTGGTTACGAGCCGGTGTTCTCCCCGCACACGGCGGTCCGCGCGGCGGCGCTGGGGTTGCTCGCGCAGGCGCGGTTGGAGGGCTCGGTGGCGCGGGGGGTGACCGTGGACGACGTGCTGCAACTGGCGAACGGGGTGGCGCTGGCGGCGGAGTCGCAGGGTGATCCGGCGGGGCGGGCGGAGGTGCTGATGGGGTTGGCGACGAACGGGTTGCTGGCGCGGTGAGCGGGTCGGGGCGGTGGGAGACGACGGCGGAGCTGGTGCGCGCACTGGTGGCGGAGGCGCACCCGGACCTGGCCGGGGCGCCAGTGCGGCGGGTGGAGTCGGGGTGGGCGAACCAGGTGTGGCGCCTGGGCGAGGACCTGGCCGTCCGCCTGCCGGTGCTGGAGACGTCACCGGCGTTGCCGGCCAAGGAGTTCCGCTGGTTGCCGGGGTTGGCCCCGCTCCTCCCCCTGGCGGTCCCGACGCCGCTGCGCTTCACCGGGCCTTCCGCGCGCTTCCCCAGGCCGTGGTCCGTGGTGACCTGGGTTCCGGGGACACCGGCGGACACCGGCGAGCTGACCGCGCCGACCGAGTCCGCGACCGCCCTGGCCGCTTTCCTGCGCGCCCTGAACCGCCCGGCGCCCCCGGACGCTCCCGACAACCCGTCCCGCCGCGCTCCGCTGAGCGCCCGGTCGGGCGACTTCGCCGCGTACCTGGAGCGGGTCGGCGACGAGGTGGATCCGGTTGCCCTGCACCGGATCTGGGCCGACGCGGTGGAGGCTCCGGAGTGGCGGGGCCCCGAGGTGTGGCTGCACGGCGACCTGCACCCGGCGAACGTGGTCACCGACGGCGGTCTGCTGACCGGCGTGGTGGACTTCGGCGAGCTGTGCGCGGGCGACCCGGCGGTGGACCTGTCGGCGGCCTGGAAGCTCTTGCCGCAGCAGGTGATCCCGGGTTTCTTGGCGCTGTGCCCGCACGGTGACGAGGCGACCGTCCGGAGGGCGCGGGGCTGGGCGCTGCTGTCCGGCTTGCTGATGGTCTCGGTGGGGCGGGCCTGGACGCGCGGCGAACCGGGCGGCCAACCGACCTGGGGCGCGGCGGGGCGCCGAACCCTGCGGCGGTTGCGGGGGCTGCCGGACCGCTGATCGCCCTCCCCCGCCACCCCTTCCCGGCTACCGTGGTCCTCCCCCGACCCCGAGGTGCCCCGATGCCCCAGCCCGACGCCCTGCCGCCATTACCCGCCAAGCCCCGCCGCCTCCCGCCCGAGCCCACCAGGTTCGTCGGTCGGGACGCCGAGCTGGAGCGCCTCGACGTGGCGCTCCTGGCGGCTCAGGACGAAGGCGTGCCGCCGGTTCTCGCGCTCGCCGGGGCCGGTGGGGTGGGCAAGACGTGGCTCGCCGTGCGGTGGGCGCACCGGAACGCCGGGCGCTTCCCCGACGGGCAGCTCTTCGTCGACCTGCGCGGGTTCACGCCGGACGGGGGGCCGATGGAGACCTCCGTCGCGGTGCGCGGGTTCCTGGACGCGCTGGGGGTCGAGCCGTCGCGCATCCCGGCCGACCTGCACGACCAGGCCGGGCTCTACCGGAGCCTGCTGGCCGACCGGCGCGTGCTGGTGGTGCTGGACAACGCGGCGTCCGCCGAGCAGGTGGCGCCGCTGCTGCCCGGTGGCCGCTCCAGCGCGGTCATCGTCACCAGCCGCAACGCCCTGCGCCCGCTGTTCGTCCAGCACGACGTGCACCACGAGCGCCTCCCGCCCCTGACTGCCGACGAGGCCGAGGCGCTGCTGACGGCCCGCCTTGGCGCGCAGCGGGTGGCGGAGGAGCGCGAGGCGGTGGCCGAGCTGGTGTCGTTGTGCCGGGGGTCGGCGCTCGCACTGGCGCTGGTGGCCAGCCGGGCCCGGTTGCGGCCCAGAGCGCCGCTGGCCGGGTTCGCCGCCGAGCTGCGCGAGTCCGGGCTGGCCGCGCTGGACGACGACGACCCCGCGGTCAGCCTGCCCGCCGTCCTGTCCTGGTCGTACGACGCGCTCCCCCCGGAGCGCCGCCGCCTGTTCGCGCTGATCGGCCTCTCCCCCGGCCCCGACCTGTCCCGCGAGGCCACCGCGAGCCTCGTCGACCTCCCGCCCTCCGCCGCCGCGCAGGCGTTGCGCGCGCTGGAGGAGGCGTCGCTGCTGGAGCAGGACGAGCGGGGCCGCTACTCGATGCACGACCTGGTGCGGGTGCACGCGCTGGCCGTGGCCCACGAGGCGCTGGACGCGGACGAGCGGGAGGCCGCGCTGACCCGCCTGCTGGACCACTACGCCCGCACCGCCCACGCCTGCGACCGCCTCCTCGCCCCGCACCGCCAACCGCTCCCCCTCCCGCCACCGGCGCGCGGCGCGCTGGTGCGGCCACCGGCGGGCACGACCGAGGCGATGTCGTGGCTGGCCGAGGAGCACCCGAACCTGCTGGCCGCGCAGGAGAGCGCCGCGAGCGCGGGCGAGCACCACACGGCGTGGCTGCTGGCCTGGGGCGCGGACTCGTTCCACGGCCGCTGCGGCCACCTGCGCGACCGGGTGCTGACCTGGCAGCGCGCGGTCGAGTCGGCCGAGCACCTGGCCGAGCCGATGCCGCTGATCCGCGCCAACCGCTTCCTCGGCCGCGCGCTGGCCCACCTGGGCAGGCGCCGGGCGGCGGTGGTGCACCTGCACAAGGCCCTGGAGCTGGCCGAGGCCGGGGACGACCGCTCGGAGCGCGCCCACTCGCACCGGATGCTGGCCTGGGTGCGCTGCGAGGTCGGCGACGACGAGCGCGGACTGGCGGACGCGCGGCTGGCCTGCGAGCTGTTCCGCGACCTGGACCAGCCGGTGTGGGAGGCGGCGGCCCTGACCTACCGGGGCCTGCTGACCGCGCGCCTGCTCGACCGGGCCGCCGGCCGCGCCGACTGCGAGGCCGCGCTGGAGCTGTACCGGGCCCACCCGAACCCGGACGGCGAGGCCACGACCAGGCACTACCTGGCGGTGATCGAGCACGGCGACGGCAGGCACCGGGAGGCGGCCGAGCACTGCGCCGAGGCGCTGCGGTTGTACCGGGGGCTGCACAACACGAACATGACGGCGGACGTGCTGGAGCAGCTGGGCGAGGCGCGCGCGGCGCTGGGCGCGGAGGACTCGGCGCGGACGGCGTGGAAGGAGGCGCTGGTGCTGTACGAGGGGCAGGGCCGGGAAGACGCGGCGGAGCGGGTTCGGGGGTTGCTGGGGTGAGCGGTGACGCGATCGAGCTGACCACCGACGAGCTGCGCGCGGTCACGGCCTACGCCGTGGCCTGCGCCGAGCCCGCGCTCGCGCGGTACGAGGCCCGGCGGCCCGGTGACGACCGGCCGCGCGCGGCGGTGGACGCGGCGCGGGCGTTCGCGGAGGGCGGCAGGCGGACCAAGGCCATCCGGGACGGGGCGTGGGCGGCGCAGCGGGCGTGCGGGGAGGCGCGGGACGCGGGTGACCCGGTGGCCGCCGAGGCGGCGCGGGCGGCCGTGGCGGCGGCGGGCGCGGCGTACCTGCACCCGCTGGCCAAGGCCACCCAGGTGCCGCACGTCCTCGGCTCCGCCGCGCACGACGCCCTGTCCGCCGAGCTGGACTCGGGGGACGCCGCCGAGGTGCTGGCGCGGGCGGAGGCGCTGGCAGGCGCGACGGTGGTCGCCGTGCTGCGGCGCTACCCGGACGCCCCGGCCGGTCGGGGGCGGGCCGGGGAGCTGACCCGCCTCCTGGACGCGGCGCTGCGGCGGCGTGCGGACGGCTAGCGGTTGGCTAGCAGGCGGTGAGGGGACGGCTAGCGGTTGGCCTTGCCGTCCAGGCGCAGCTCGTTGCTGGGATCGCTGTGCGCGGTGCCGGTGCCGACGTGCTTGTCGTCGATCCGGGTGCCCTTCTTGATCACGTGCACGAGCGCCATCGCGTGCCCGCGCCCCAGCTCGTAGTCGTCCTTGAGCCACTGGACGATCTCGCCCGCCTTGGCGTCGGCGCCGTACCCGCGCTCGCGGGCCTCGGCGACCAGGTCGGCGGGGATCTTGCCGGTCTTGACCTCGATCGCGTCCAGGTAGGCCTGGAAGGACACGGTGCGCTCCTGGGGGGGTGGTGACGGGTGTGGTTCCGGGGCGCCACTCTAGGAGGTCGGGCGGGCGCGGGCTTCTCCGGAACTGATCGATTCCGGGGAAGCCCGCGGCGGCCTAACCGCGCGCCGCCCCGACCGCCTCCAGCGCCGCCGGGACGCCGTTCGACCAGGGTGCGCCGTGCCCCGGCAGCACCCACTTCGCCTCGACGTCCGCCAGGCGCGCCAACGACTCCAGCGCACGCTCCGGCTCGTCGGTGAACGGCGCGGGTTGCGGGCCGAGCTCGCCGGTCAGGACGTGGCGGGTGGTCAGCGCGTCGCCGACGAGCAGGGCGTCGGCGATCGGGACGTGCACGGCCAGGCTGCCCGGCGAGTGGCCGGGCAGGGCGATCACGCGGGGCGCGCCGGGCAGGTCCAGCACCTGGCCGTCGTGCACCTCGACCACCTCGGTGAGGTAGGTGGTGCGCAGGCCGCCCTTCCTGACGCCGTACCAGAGGAAGCCCAGCAGGGGGCCGAGCTTCGTGCCGCCCCACTCGGGCTTCGACTTCACCTCGCCCCTGGCCCGCGCGGCGTCGGCGGGGTGGACGTGGACCGGGACGCCGTGGTCGCGGCGCAGGCGCTCGGCGAAGCCGATGTGGTCGGTGTCGCCGTGGGTGAGGACCACGCCGCGCACGTCGGCCGGGGTGCGGCCGATCGACTCCAGTTCGGCGAGCAGGTCGCGCCAGTGGCCCGCCATGCCCGCGTCCACGACGGTGATCCCCTCGTCGGTGACGATCAGGTAGGCCGCCACGACGTCGTTCCCGATGCGGTGGAGGTGGGGGCCGAGTCTCATCGCTGTCGCTCCAGGGTCGCTAGACTGTGATGGCTAACTTACGTAGCCATCATGGCTAACGTCAATAGCCATCATTCGCGGAGAGGAGACGCCCGTGCCGACGCCCGATCGCACGTCCGTCGCCGAGATCGTCCGGGCGGGGCGGGACCTGCTGGAGTCGCGCGGCGCCGCCGGGCTGACCATGCAGGCGGTCGCCGAGCGGGTCGGGGTGCGGGCGCCGTCGCTCTACAAGCGCGTGCGCAACCGCGAGGAGCTCGTCGTCCTGATCACCGAGGCCACGGCGGACGAGCTCGGGGAGCTGCTCGCCTCCGCCGCCGGGGACCTCGCGGGCGCGGACGCGCTGGCCGCGATGGCGCGCGCGATCCGCGTCTTCGCGCACGAGCGGCCGGTCGGGTTCGCGCTGGTCTTCAGCTCCGGGGGCGCGATGTCACAACCGGTGCTGGCACGGGTGGCGGCGCCCGTGCTGCGGGCCTCGGCGGCGCTCGTGGGGCAGGAGCGGGCGCTGGACGCGGCGCGCACGTTCACCGCGTGGGCGCACGGGTTCCTGACCATGGAGCTGGGCGGCGGGTTCAACCTGGGCGGCGACGTCGACCGGGCCTACGAGTACGGCGTCTCCCTGCTCACCGACGCGCTGCGCGAGCGGGGCGCGGGCCCGGCCGACGGTGGACCTGCTGACGGTGGCCCGGTCGACGGTTGAGGGCCCAGGACCGAGGGCCTACCCCCGCCCGACCCCCAGGTACCGCACGTGCGGCCGCCCGTCCACGCCGGTCGGCGTCACCTCCGCGCGCACCCGGTACACCTCGCCGATCAGCTCCGCCGTCAGCACCTCCTCCGGCCGCCCCGCCGCGACCACCGACCCGGCCCGCAGCACCACCAGCCGGTCGCAGTGCATCGCCGCCAGGTTCAGGTCGTGCAGCGCGATCACCGCCGTCACCGGCAGCGACACCACCAGTCCCAGCAGCTCAAGCTGGTGCTGGATGTCCAGGTGGTTGGTCGGCTCGTCGAGCAGCAGCTCCTTCGGCTCCTGCGCCAGCGCCCGCGCGATCTGCACCCGCTGCCGCTCCCCGCCCGACAGCGTGTGCCACGACTGCCCGGCGTGCCCGGTCAGCCCGGTCCGCTCCAGCGCCTGCGCGACCGCCTCCTCGTCCCGCGCGGTCGGCCCGGCCAGCAGCTTGCGGTGCGGCACGCGCCCGAGCCGCACGACCTCGGCCACGGTCAGCTCGACCTGCGTCTCCGCCTGCTGCGCCACCACCGCGAGCCGCCGCGCCAGCTCGCGCCGGGAGCGGCCCAGCGGCTCGCCGTCGAGGGTCACCACGCCCGAGGTGGGCGCGAGGACCCCGCACAGCAGCCGCAGCAGCGTCGACTTCCCGGCGCCGTTCGGGCCGAGCAGCCCGGTCGTGGTGCCCGGTTCCAGCTCCAGGGTCACCCCGTCGACGATGACCTTGCCCCCGGTGACGCGCCGCACCGAACCGGCGGCCAGACCCGCGCTCACGACGTCCTCCCCGCGCGCGCCAGCACCACGATGAACGCGGGCACCCCGATCAGCGAGGTCAGCACCCCCACCGGCACCTCCTGCGGTTCCAGCACGGTCCGCGCCGCCGTGTCCACCCACACCAGGAACACCGCACCGGTCAGCGCCGTCACCGGCAGCAGCCGGGTGTGCGCGGAGCCGATGAGCGCGCGCGTCGCGTGCGGCAGCACCAGTCCGACGAACCCGATCGCGCCCGCGACGCTCACCAGCGCGGCGGTCAGCAGCGCGGTCACGCACAGCAGCACCACCCTGGTCCGCCCGACCCGGACGCCGAGCGAGGCGGCGGCGTCCTCGCCGAACGCGAACGCGTCGAGCGTGCGCCCGTGGCCCACGCACACCGCCAGCGAGAACGCCAGCACCACCGCGCACACCGCGACGTCGGTCCACGACGCCCCGGCCAGCGACCCGAGCAGCCAGAACAGCACGCCCTTGGTGGTCTCGGCGTCGGCGGCGGTGAGCACGATGAACGAGGTCAGCGCGGAGAACAGCTGCATCGCCGCGACCCCGCACAGCACGACCCGGTCCACCCGCCCGCCGAGCGCCTGGCTGAGCAGCAGCACCAGCGCGAACGAGCACACCGCGCCCACGAAAGCCCCGGCGGACAGCGTCACCGCGCCGCCGCCGACGCCGAGCACGACGACGACCACGGCGCCGGTGGACGCGCCCGAGGACACCCCGAGCACGAACGGGTCGGCCAGCGGGTTGCGCAGCAGCGACTGGAGCACCACCCCGCACACCGCGAGCCCGGCCCCGCAGACGGCGGCGAGCAGGGTCCTGGGCACGCGCAGGTGCCACACGATGCCGTCGCGCAGCGGCGACAGCGAGGAGGTCCCCCAGCCGAGGTGGGCGAGCACGGTGGTCCAGACGTCGGACACCCCGATGCCCGCCGGTCCGAACGTGACCGCGAGCGCGACGGACACCAGCAGCAGCGCCAGCCCGCCGACGACCGCGAGCCACAGGGGCGCGCGGCGCGCGGTCACCCGCCGAGCCCGAAGCCGCGCAGCGCCTCGGCGACGGTCTCGACCGCGCCGACGGTGCGCATGGTCGGGTTCATGGCCTGGCCGGTGAGCTGGACGTACCGCTTCTGCTTGACGGCGGTCATCTGCGCGGTGACCGGGTTCGACTCGAGGAACGCGATCTTGGCGGCGCCGGTCTCGGCGGTCTGCGAGCGGCGGGTCAGGTCGCCGATGACGAGCACGTCCGGGTCGCGCTCGGCGACGGCCTCCCAGTTGATCTGGGGCCACTCCTCGCGGGTGTCCTGGAAGGAGTTGTTCGCGCCGAGTGCCGTGACGACCACGCCGGGCGCGCCGCAGCAGCCGCCCATGTACGGGGACTCGGAGTTGGCGAACCAGAACATGAGGTCGACGCCCTGGGCCTTGAGGCCGTCGGTGGCGGCGGTCATGCGCTGCTGGAGGGAGGCGACGAGCTCGTCGCCGCGCTGGGCGACGCCGAAGACCTTCGCCAGGTCGCGGATCTCGCCGTAGACGTCGTCCATGGTGAGCGGGGTGGTGCGGACGCCGTCGCCGTCGCCGCTGTTGTCCTTCGCGCCGCAGTCGGTGGGCGAGAGGTAGGTGGGCACGCCGAGCTGCTCGAACTGCTCGCGGCTCGCGACGCCGCCGGTGCCGAGGACGGACTCGAAGGAGGCGGCGACGAAGTCGGGCTCGGCCTCCAGGACGCGCTCGAACGAGGGCGCGTTGTCGGCGAGGCGGGGGACCTTCTCGTTCGCTGCGGCGTGCTCGGGCAGGACCGGGTCGGTCCAGGTGGCGGTGCCGACCATGCGGTCCTCGAGGCCGAGGGCGTACATGATCTCGGCGCTGCCCTGGTTGAGCGCGACGGCCCGCTGCGGGGGCTTGGCGACGGTGACCTTCCGGCCGCAGTTGTCCAGGGTGACGGCGGCGTCGGCGGTGCTCGCGGCGGGGGCGTCCTGCTCGGGGGTCGAGGAGCAGGCCGTGACGGTCGCGGCGAGCGCGACGAGCAGGGCGGTCGAGCGCAGGCGGGCCCGGCTCGGGGCGCTGGAGCGCAGGGTGGTGCGGCTCGGGGTGATCGAGCGCAGGGTGGTGCGGCGGCGTGCTGGGCGCACAGCGGTTCCTCACGTCGAGGGCTCGGTCGCGGAGCCCGTCCGTACGGTGTCCCCCGCCGCTGGGGCGGGGAGCTGGTCGGGTACTCGGACTCGGCGCCGGCTCTCCCGCCGGACCACCTCACCGCTGCGCGTCAGTCCCGGATTCGCACCGGGTTCCCCCGCCCGGTCCACAGCGGACCGGCTCCAGCCGGTGGAGAAGCTAACACAACCGGGTGAAAACCGACCTTTGCAACGTTGCAGGGGAAACTGCCCGAAGTCGCGGCGCGCGAGGGGCTTGACCAGGTATCAAGGGGTCATGACCGAGGGAGTGCCGGACACCGGGGAAGCGCCGAGACCCGCGCGGGGCGGTGGTGAGTCGGAGACCACACCCCGGCGCCCGTTCGCGGACCCGATCGGGTTCGCCGCGCCGGACTACACGGTGCTCCCCCGTCGCTCGGAGGCGCCCGTGGCGGGTGGGCGCCCCGTCGCGCCCGCGGAGCCGGAACCGGTCGTGGAGTCCGGCGCGCCCGGTGGCCTCCCAGCGCCGGAACCGGTCGTGGAGTCCGGCGCGCCCGGTGGCCTCCCAGCGCCGGAACCGGTCGTGGAGTCCGGCGCGCCCGGTGGCCTCCCGGCGCCGGGAGCGGTCGTGGAGTCCGCCGCGCCGGAACCGCTCCCCCGGCCCACCCCGCCCGCCGCGCCGGACCCGCCCCGTCCACCCACCACCGCGCCGGAGGTCCCCACCGCTGCGGAGCCCCCGCCGCCCGAGCCCCCGACCTGGGCGGTCTGGGTGGCGCGGGTGATCGCGGTCGGGGTGGTCGTGCCGGTGCAGCTCGTCCGGGAGTGGCTGAGGCTGGTCCTGCGGGGCGCCCGCGCCGCCGTGCTCCGCCCGCTCGCCGCGCTGGCCCGCCTGCTCGGGCGCCACTTCGGCCGGGGCGGGCGGTTCCTGCGCGACCGCGCCCTGCGCCCGCTCGGGCGGGCCGTCGCGGTGGTGCTCCGGCAGCTGGTCGCCCGGCCGGTGCGCGCCGCGCTGCGCGGGCTGGGCAGGGTGCGGGCCGCGCTGTGGCGGGTGCTCCTGAGCTTGTTCACCGCCCTCGGCCGGGGCCTCGGGTCCGTCGGGCGGGGGTTGCTGCGCTGGGTGCTGCGCCCGGTCGGGACCGCGCTGCGGTTCGTGGCCACCGGGGTGCTCAGGGTGCTGGAGGTCGGCTTCGACGGTGCGGTGAGGGGCGTCGAGCGGGTCTGCGGTGTGCTCTACCGCCTGGCGCTGCGCCCGTTCGGTCACGGCGTCAGGTGGGGTTACCGCAGGTCGCGGGTGGTGCTGCTGGCGATCGGCCGGGGGCTGCGGTTGGTGGTGGCGCGACCGCTGGGGTGGTTGTGGGACGAGGTCGTCGTGCGACTGGCGCGGGGCGGGCGCGACGGGGTGCTGGCGCTGTTCCGGGGGCTGGGGCGGGTCGTTCGGGGGACCTGGCGGGGTGTCGCGTGGGTGTTCCGGCGGGTTGGCCTGGGGGTGCGGTGGGTGCTGCGCCGGGTGGTGCGGACCGCGCTGGTGGCGCTGGCCGACGGGGTGGTGTGGGCGTACCGGCGGGTGGCGGCGCCGGTCGTGCGCTGGCTCGGGGCGGTGGGGCGGGTGCTGGTCGTGACGCCCGCGCGGTGGGTGTACCGGGAGGTGCTGACGCCGGTCGGGCGCGGGGTGCGCGCGGTCGCGCGGGAGGTCGGGCGCGGGGTGCGGGCGGTGTGGCGGTCGGCGGTGGTCGGGCCCGCGCGGTGGGTGCGGGAGTCGGTGGTCGGGCCGGTGCGGGTGGCCGGGCGGCGGGTGCGGGCGCAGTTGCGGGCGGCCTTCGGCAGGAAGCGGGTGTGAGGGTGTACGGGTCCGAGCAGCGGTGGCGGGACGTCGACGGGTACTTCGCGGCGGAGCTGGCGGTGGAGGACGAGGTGTTGGCGCGGGCCCGCGAGGCCGGGCGGGCGGCCGGGTTGCCGGAGCACGAGGTCGCGCCGAACCAGGGGCGGTTCCTGGAGCTGGTGTGCCTGATGGCGGGGGTGCGGCGGGTGCTGGAGTTCGGGACGCTCGCCGGGTACAGCACGATCCGGTTCGCTCGGGCGGTCGGCGCGGGTGGCGCGGTGGTCACGCTGGAGGTGGACGAGCGGTGCGCCGGGGTGGCGCGGGCGAACTTCGCGGCGGCGGGGGTGGCGGACCGGGTGGAGCTGCTGCTCGGTCCGGCGGCGGACAGCGCGCGCGGGCTGGTCGAGGCCGGGGTGGCGCCGTTCGACGTGGTGTTCATCGACGCGGACAAGCCGAACAACCCGGTGTACCTGGAGGCGGCGCTGCGGTTGTCGCGGTCGGGGACGGTGATCGTCGCGGACAACGTGGTGCGCGACGGGGCGGTGGTGGACGCGGGCAGCGCGGACGCTCGGGTTCAGGGGAGCCGGGCACTGGTCGAGGCGTTGGGGCGGGACGAGCGGGTGGCGGCGGCGACGGCGTTGCAGACCGTGGGTGTGAAGGGGTGGGACGGGTTCGCGCTGGCGGTGGTGAAGTAGCGGCGGGGTTGAGTAGCGGCGGGTCCGGCCTAGTGGGGCCGGGCGTGCCGGGTTCGAGGTCTGGGCTGCCGGAGCCGAGGTCAGGGCCTGCCGGGTCCGGGGTCAGACCTGCCGGATCAGCTCTGCCAGGTCAGGCGCGGCGGCGGCCTCGCCGGAGGCCGGTGACGCCGTAGCCGACCAGGCCGAGTCCGAGCAGCGCGACGGCGACCGGCAGCAGGGCGCCCCACCTGAGGCCGGTCCAGGCCAGGTCGCCCAGGTCCGGGAGGAGGCCTCCGCCCGCTTGCGGGTCCGAGGCGGTGGGCATCGGCACGACCATCGTGGACGCGGGCGCGTCGCTGGGGGCGATCACCGGTCCGCCCGGTGCGGGGGCGGTGTCGGCCAACCCGGCGTCCAGGCCGGTCACCCGCGCGCCGGACGCGGCGCCGGTGTCCAGCACCGGGACCGTGGTCGAGCGGCTGCCCTGGTCGAACGCGCCGGAGACGAGGACCGTGCCGTCCGGCGGGGTGATCACCAGCTCGTGCTCGCCCACCGCGAGCCCGTCGAACAGGTAGCCGCCGTCCGGGCCGGTGGTGGTGCTCCCGGCGCCGACCAGGTCGACGCGCACCCCCGGCGCGCCCGGCTCACCTCGGTCGTGCTCGCCGTCCCGGTCCGCGTCGAGCCACACCACGCCGGAGGCTGACCCGAGCAGGTCGCCGAAGTCTCGGGTGGCCCCGCGCCCGGCGGTCACGGTCAGGTTCACCTGGTTGGGGGTGCTGGAGCCGTAGCCCTCGGGTTGTTCCTCCACCAGCGTGTAGTCACCGGCTGGCACCCCCACGAACAGGTAACCCCCGCTCGGGTCGGTGACGGTGCGCTGCTCACTGCCGTCGACGCCGCTGAGCAGCACCCCGACGCCGGGGGCGCGCGCCTCGTCCTGGTCGGGGACGCCGTCCGCGTCGTCGTCGTGGAACACCACCCCGCCCACCGCGTCACCGCGCTCGCCGAACCCGTTGTAGCGGCTGGTGGCCCCGGCGCCGAGCACGATCCCGGCCAGGGTGTCCGGTGGGACGGCCGCGCCGCCGGCGGTGCCTGGGGTGTCGACGCCGTCGGCGTAGTCGGGGGGCTGGCGCTCGGTGACCGCGTACGAGCCGGAGGGCAGGTCGCGGAACAGGAAGTACCCGTCCGGGTTGGTGGTGGCCACGGCGTGCGCCGCGCCGGAGAGCACCAGCGAGGTCGAGGCGACGCCGGGTTCGGCGGGGTACTCGCGCTGGCCGTTGTTGTTGTCGTCCCGGTAGACCGCCCCGTCGAGCACGCCGCCGACCTGCCCGAACGCGTACCCGGAGGCGCGGTCGCCGTCCGCGAGCACGACCCCGTCGACAGCGCCGGGGGTGGCGTCGCCGCCCGCGTCACCGGCGGTGGCGCGGGCGGGGCGGTAGCGGGAGGCGTCGACCTCCAGCCGGTAGGTCCCGGCGGGCAGCCCGGTGAACCGGAACGCGCCGGTGGCGTCGCTGGTGGTGGTGATCCGGGTGGTCGGATCGGCGGCGACGAGGGTGACGGGGACGCCGCCGAGGCCCGGTTCGCCGGGGTCGCGGACGCCGTTGGTGGTCTGGGCGGGGTCGTGCGGGTCGTACCGGTCGCTGTAGACGGCGCCGGTGAGCTCGGCGGTGGGTTCGGCGAGCGCGGGGGTGGGGGCGGGTGCGGCGGGCAGCGCGGCGCAGGCGGCGACCAGGGCGATGATCGGCAGGGTGCGGCGCGAGCGGCCGGTGCTGGCGCGCATGGGGTGTTGGGCTCTCCCTGCCGGGCAACGGGGGTCAGCACGGACTATGCGCCACGCTGACCGGGGTGACCAGGAAGTCGCCCGGATCGAGTGATCATCCGTTGGGGTGGGCCGCGCGGACCCGGCGCAGTTCGTCGGCGGTCACCGGGAGGACCGAGCCGTGCCTGCTGCCGGTGGGCAGGTCGGCTGCGGCGGAGGGCGTCCAGCGGCCGGAGGCCAGGTCGTCGGTCTCGAACGGGACGTAGCCGCGCCCGAGGAACTCGTCGACGAACATGTGCCAGCGCCCGGAGTCGTTGTCCTGGAACAGGGTCGCCCCCTCCCCCATGGCGATGTCGCCCCGGCCGAGGCAGTCGGCGACCTTGCCGTAGGGGCCGAAGAACGAGCGGCCTCGCTCCTGGAACACGAACTTCCCGCACGGCGCCTGGGACTGCTCGCGCTCGTCCTTGGTGAACCGGAAGAACTGGCCCCGGTCGGTGACGACGGTGGTGTCGATGACGGCGTGGCCGGGGTCGATCCAGACGCGCTGGGGGCTGAAGGTCCGGAAGTCGGTGGTGGTGGCGTAGAGGACGCGGTTGTAGCTGGGGCCGGTGTGCTGGGGGTCGGTGCGGGGGTAGAGGTTCGAGGCCCAGAAGACGACGTAGCGCCGGGTGGCGGGGTCGTAGAAGGCCTCGGGCGCCCAGACGTTGCCGACCGTGTCGTCCCCGACCTCGGCCAATCGGGGGGCCGACCAGGTGACGAGGTCGGGTGACTCCCAGATGACGATGTTGCGGCTGCCGTGGCGCTGGGCGTGGTCCCAGGAGGGGCCGTCGTGCATCTTGGCGTCGGTGGTGATGAGGAGGAAGCCGCCGTCGCGCTTGCGCATGAGGAACGGGTCGCGGGCGCCGGTGGTGCCGGTGGTGGAGGTGAGGACGGGGGCGCCGTTGTTGAGGGTGTCGTAGCGGACGGGGTCGTTTCCTCGGCTGGTGGCGAGGTAGACGCGTTCGCCGGTGGGGCTGCCCTCGCCGAGGAAGTAGGCGAAGAGGTAGCCGGTGTAGGTCTGGGCGGCGGAGGAGGGGGAGGCGGCGGAGGGGGCGGGGGCGGCGAGGAGGGAGAGGGCGAGGCCGACGAGCGTGGCGAGGGCGGTCCTGCGGAACGCGGGGCGGTGGGTCATCGGCATCTCCGCACGCCGGGGCCGGACGACCCCGTCGCCGCCCAGCCGGGTCCCCGAGCGTCGGGGCGGGCGGGGGCCGGTGTCAACGCCGGGCGGGGGCGCTTCACCCCTGGCGGGCGGGGCCGTTCGGGCGGGGGGCATGTTCGTGGTCATAGCCCTCAAAAGCAGCAGCGGGTGGAACTCACGACGCTGCAGTTGGAGGCACTGGTCGTCTCGGACGCCCAGTTGGGCATGCGCATGCGAGCCAGGAGGAGTTGTGCGATCCGCTCGCCGAAACCGACCGACTGCGCCAGCCGCAGGAGCCGTCCGACATGAGGTGGACCACCAGAGCTGCAACGAGGTTCAGACGATCGGGAGGTACACCTGGCAACGAATTCACTTCGACCCGTTCAGCAGTGTCACCGACAACAGGCTCTACTTGAGTCCCGCCTCGCGCAGGGCGCTAGCCAGTTTCCAGCACTGCTCGCAGTGAATTTCATCTTTTTTGAGAGGTTTGGCAGCAGCTGCGAGGAAGTGCTCCACCCGCTTGCAGACATCATGCGCCCGCAGTGGCACGAGAAAGCCTTGCAACAGGTGCAGGAGAATCAAACGCGCGCACATCACAGCACTCGATCGCTTCGGCACCCACACATCGCTCAGCCGTAGCGGGAGCAGCGGCTCCTCACGGACTCGAACGACTTCGGATTCCTGCCACTGCGCCGCGTCCAGGCTCCTCTCGACCTTCCAGCGATCATACTTCTCACGGCCAGCGTGCCAATAGGCCCCGTCGTACTCGACGACAAGCAGCACCTTGCGCGAGTAGGCGGGGATCAGGTTGTCGACCTCCAACTCGAAAGCCATATCGGCCCGAAGGCGGTTCAGCCCACTGACGACGACCCGCTCTTACCGGGACCGAGGATCATGGAGAGCACGGTGAACAGCTCCTGCTCGATCCTGGACGTGCCGGGTGGTGGCGCACCTTCATCGCCTCCCGAGTGCGTGCGCGAGATGATCACGCCCTAAAGGTAGCGACGATCACTGACAACCACGCGCTCTCACGCCTGCCACAACTTCCAGCGCAGAGGCCTGGCTCGACCTTTGACACCTCGCACACTGCGATGAGGGCACGGAGGAGCAGGGCGCTTGATCAGCCGCGTTCGCTCAGTCCGCTTCAGACCTCGAACGCGTCGGCAGGACGACCTTCGTCGACGAATCGCATGCCGCCCACGAGCTGCTCCATCGCTTGGACGTGCTCCTCGAAGCGGTCCGAGGTATCGCTGTACGTGAAGCAGTACGCCCGCTCACCCCGGAACACGAGGAACTGGCGCTGCCGGTACCGCAGACCGTCCGAGGTGAAGTCGTAGTCCAGAAGCTGTCCCTCGTGGGCGCCCAACTTCACCGGTTCCTCCAACCGCACGGAGAGGTGGGCGAAAGTGGCCGCCAGCGTTTCCAGGTGGCCCTCGACGAAGTCCTTCTCGCTGCGTCCGGACAGGTCCTCCACCACAACGAGCAGGTTGCGCCGGAACCCCTCCCCCGCGACCGCCAGGATGAGCTGGGACCGGTCCTCCCAACCCTGGGGAACGGGCAGCAGAAGACTCGGGATCCCCGCGTAGCGCATCACGTCCCCTCTCCGGCAGAGGCCTGTTCGCGCAGCAGGGCGAGGACTTCCGCAGCGGACAGCGCATCCACCTCCGGGTTGAACGCGGGCGCCGGTTCAGGGGCGGACAAGAGTGCTCGGTGGTCAGCCACCGCAGCGCGTAGCGCGACCACCACCGCACCCACGCGGTCACCCAGCAGCGCTTCGTCCGCAACACCTTCGACGACCGGTTCTCCCCACAGGTTGATCACGAACCGCGCCGTGGGCAGGTCGAGGGCTTGCGTAACGAGCACTTCCGGCACCGTCCACCCCGTTTCGGCGCGCACGTCACCCCGCACAGCTTCGACAGCGGCCAAGAACCGGCCGCCCCTTGCGGGATCGACGCACGGGGCCAAGTCAGGTGCCACCGCTATCAACAGCGGTTGTGCGCGGGCGCGGGCGCGCACGGCTTCCTCGCGCGCTCCCTCTTCGGTCGTCGCCATGTCCAGCAGCACCTGTTCCTCGTCGAGTCCGGACGGCGCGATCCTGGTGAGCCTTCGAGCCAGGAGCAGCACCTCCCCTGCGTGGTCCGGACGCAGCGCGGCGATCGCGCGCAACGTCCGGGCGGCGGCTGCACACGCCCCGACCTGGAGCCGCTGCGACGCGGCGACCCACAGGTGGTGTTCCGCCTCGTCCGCACGGCCCGCTCCCCTGGCCGCCTCGGACAGGCATTCGCGGACCTCTGCGGCGTTCTCGCGGAAACCGTGCTGCTCGTAGTGCCCCAAAGCGGTCATGAGCGCTTGGCGGGCTTCGGCGAAGCGCTCCGCCCGCAGCAGCAACACGCCGAGGCGTTTCGCGTACGGCGCCCCACCGCCACCGCTCGCACCGAGCAGTTCGAGCATCCGGCGCAGCGGGCCCTCCAGGTCGGTTTCCGGCACCTCTGCCCCGGCGCAGTGGTCGAAGTAGACCTGCCATGCCCGGAGCTCACGGTCGGGCAGGTGGACAGCAGCGGCGATCGCGGCGGCTTCGCTCGCCCTTTCGACCCTCGTCCGAACACCCACGGAGTCGAGCTCACGCGGATCGAGCAGAGCGCTGATCAGCGCCGTGGGATCTTTCAGCTCGTTCACAAGCCGTTTCTGGGCACGTCTGATCCTGTCGGCCTCCTCGCGGTCACCCATGCCTGCGAACACCCGAAGCAGACCATCCAGCGCATCGAGCTGGTGCCCCAGGTGCCCGATCTCCCGTGCTTTCTCACGCACGACCTTGAAGTGGAAGCGAGCATGAACCAGGTCGCCAGCCAGGTACGCGATCCCCCCGCGCAGGAGGTGCAGGCCTGTCTTGACACGTGGAACGGCACTGCGGGACGCCGCGTCGTCCGCCCAGCGGACAGCGAGGTCCGCTCGTCCACGCACCAGTGCCGCGTTGGCCATCGCCAGCAGTGTGATGGCCTGGTGCGCGCTGCTGCCCTTCGCCTCCTCAATGGCCAGGGCGGTGTCCAGGTCCTTGAGCGCATCGGCGACCGCACCGTTCGGGAGGTGCTGGGCGATAGCGCGGTCCACCAGCACGGCGGCGTGGTGGAGACCGTCACTCGGAACCAGGTCGAGCGCTTCGGCGATCAGCGCGGGCACCTCGGCGGTCCACCCCGGCGGGCGGGCGGCGTCGAGCGCCCTGGCCCTGCAGCGCAGGGCGAACGCCAGCACGATCGGCGCTTCGTGCTCACGAGCCAGATCAACCGCTGTCCTCAGATCGGACAACGCGTGCTCGGGCGAGTGCCCGGTGGACCAGAATCCCCTGGTCGCCAGGATCTCAGCGCGGTCGGCGCCCGCTTCCTGCGGGCACTCCTCCAACGCCCGGTCCAGGAACACGGTCGATTGGGGCTCCCCCAACTCCAGCTGGACCTGCCCCATGATCAGGTACAGCGCGTGGTGCTCCCGACCGTGTTCGTGAAGCCGGGCCAAGGTCGCCATGCAGAGGTGACGCGCCTCGGTGAACCGCTGGCGGAACAGCAGGTGGTCCGCCAGCGCGACAGCGGACTCCACCTCCAGTACCAGACTCGCGCCCAGTTGGGAAAGCCGGTGGACCTCCAGCAGCGCGGCCACGTCCACCTCGGTCAAGTCCTCCACCGCTACCGTTCGTGCCGAGCACGCCGCGAGTTCACGAGCGCAGGCCGCATATCGGGCGCGCAGTGCCTCGGGGTCGTCATCGGAGGCGTGCCGGGACCGCAGCACACCGGGGAGCACGAACCGGTCCACCTCCCCCGCCCGGTGCTCCAGCAGACCGAGGTCGGTCAACCGCCACACGACTTCCCGAGCGTCATCACCGGTCAACCTGGTCAGCACGTCGACGGGCACGGGGATGCGAAAGGGGGAAGCGGCCTCCAGCACACGTGCGTCTCCAACACCGATCCTGCTCAGCAGCATGGGCGCGAAGACGTCTTGCTCCAGGAAGTCCATCCGGTTGTCGCGCAGGACGGCGCGGAGCGCGTCCGGTTCGATCCTGGTCTCGCGCAGCGCAGTGCTCACCAACCACTCGGTCAACCGAGTGTTGCCACCCGCGATGGAGATGACAGCGTCGACCCGGTCAGCGGACAGCGCGGCGAGACCTCCCACCCGTCGTGCGACCACGCGCTCCAGGTCGAGTCGGCTGAGCGCACCGAGCCTGGTGACCTTAAGGTGCCGCGTGCACGGCAAATCGGGCGGGTAGCGGGTGGTCATGATGATCCGGTACGGCCCGTACCCGCAGTTCCGCACGGCGGTGACCAGCGCGGTCAGCACCATCGCGGCTTCCGGCGTGGTCGTCGGACGTCCGGCGGTGAGGGTGATCGCCCGCGTGCCGCCGGGTTCGACCTCGAATGAGTGCTCGAACGCGTCCAGCTCGAACAGCAGGAGCTTCACCCGCGACATCGCCCACCCGCGCAGGAACCGGGTGAGGCGGTCGACGAGGGGAAGCGCGGCGTCCACCTGCTGCAGGTGGACGTCGCGCTCGATGTCGGCGGCGATGGCGTCCACGAGCTTGCGCTTGGTCAAGTCGCCTTCAACCCGCACCACCTCGTAGTCCGCGGTGAGCCGTTGCTGGACGCGGCGGGCGAGCCGGGTCTTGCCAAGCCCTCCCATCCCGCACAGGACAAGTCCGACCGGGTCCGGTGCACCGGTGACGCCGAGCAAGCGAACGGCGTCCTGGAGTTCCCGCCTGCGGCCGACGAATCCGGTCCCTTCGGCGCTACGCCCCTCATCGCCTGGTCCGGGCAGGACTCGCGCGAGGCGGGCGCCGCCCGCTCTCGGCGCGGTGACCAGGGCGCCGGAGGGCTCGCCCGCGACGAAGACCCTCAGGCAGTGCCAGTCGCTCCCACCGTCGATGAGCATGGCGCGGTAGGTGGTGGCGAGGGCTTCGACCAGCGTTCGTCCTCTCGCCAGGACCTGGTAGAAGGCGGTCACCGCTTTGGACGCGCGGGCATCGGATCTTCGCCTGTCCCATCCGATGACGACGGGAACGCAGGTTCCCACCAGTCTCGCCGCGAGCGAGCCGGTGGGGAAGCCGTCGGCTTCGTCGCTCATGGACCTCCCGGAGAGGAACAGCACGGAAGGTCCACTGGCCCGAACGGCCTCGCGCAGCGCGGTCGCGTCGGCGTCGACCCGCTCACCACGGACTCCTTCGGTGGCGAGCACCGCCTCCCCTCGGACGAACTCGACGTGGCCGTCCAGGTGGATCACGTCGAAGTGGTGGCACTCGTACTCGCCCAACCGGTTCTCGAGGTCGACGAGGCTGCCGCTATCGTCGAAGTGCGGCTCCAGCGAGTGCGTGCGGGCCAATGAGATGATCGCGTCGTGCTCGGCGTCGTAGTCGAGCCCCGGCAAACCGCCCAACGGCGCGCAGGCCATGAAGAGCAGCCTCAGGCCACGCTTGGCCGCCGGGCGGGGACGCCCGCCGGACGCGACCACTCGGACCGGGATGACGGGGTCGGGAGCGGCGACGAGGAAGACCTCGCCATCGTGCAAGAGCTCCCAGGGCAGACGTGCGATCTCCTCCTCGGCATCGATCGCGAGCAGCAGCGTCGGCCAAGCCCCTCGAGTGCGCTCGCGGTATTCGCTCAGCACCCGCTCCGCGGTGTCGAGCAAGGCGTGAAGCCGAGCTCCGCAGTTCACGAGCATGGCTGCGCGAGCGCGCGGTGCTGCGTTCGCCGCGTCCCGGTGCAGCGCCCGGACGTGGTGGAGCGCGTCCGCCACCTCGGCCGCAGGCACAACGACCACGCGGTCCGCAGCGTTCTCGAACCGGTAGCGGACCTGCGTGCCACCCACGACCTGCCGGATCTCCACACCGATGCGGTGCCGCTGCTCCGGACCGGCCGAATCGGCGCCGTCGCCCTTGCGCAGGTGAATTCCACCGTTGATGGTTCCGGCCATCACCACCGCGCCATCGACGGACCCCTGATGGCCGTTAAGCACGTTGACGTCGACCACCTTGCCCTGTCCGCGCCAATCATCTCCTGCCACCAGCGCCACCTTCCAGGTCGCCGGTCCGCCGAGGTCGACCAGCCGGTGGGGATTCTTGCACCCGAATCCCCCAAGAACAACGAGAACAAGCGTCGAGAAAATCGCATTTTTGCGTAGACAAAGAACCCGTTCCGCGATAGATAAAAACGAAACCCTTCAGTGTTGAATAATTTTCGCATGTGAAAGAGCAAAACGAAGAGCAGCGCATCACACCATCAGGGGCAGCTTTTCGGGCATCATGAACACGAGATCGAAACGGCACAGGAGGCCGCTTTGGAAGAGCTCGAGGGCAGCGCAGCGCGCGAGGGGAAGCGAACCCCCCTCCCAGCGAGCTCGGAAACCGAGGCGCTCACGACGGACCGGTACGTCGCAGGCGGTGTGCCTTGGGAGAACTACAGCCATCGGCAGCTGTTCGACATGCTCCACGAGCACGCCGACCTGTCCGCGACGTACGAGGGCGCGATCCGGTGGAGGGACCACGGTGAGGCCATCGAGTTCCTCAGCGGCCAGTTCAACCGGCTCCTGACTTCGCTCGCACACTCGTGGACGGGCAAGAGCGCCGACAACGCGCTCGAACTGCTGGGGCAGAACGCCGCTTGGCTGGCAGACCTGGCGCACACAGCTGCGGACATGGGGACCACCGTCAGCACAGCAGCGGATCAACTCGCAGCGGCCCAGCGTGCGATGCCCGTTCCTCGCGATCAAGCGACTGGCGCTTCCTTGGGCGCGGGCTTCGGAAGCGACGCGACAGGAGGAGAGTCGGATCTCCTGGCCTCAGTGATCGGGACCGTGCTCGGTGGCACCACCAGCGTGCTGGGAGACATGCTCGATGAGAGGTCCCACAAGGACTGGGCCGTGCAGGTCATGCGCGACCACGAGCAGGGCGCCATGGAGATCGACGACAGCACGCCCCAGTTCGCTGGAACCCTGTCGACGATCACGTCCCTGGTGGCCGCGCCCACGATCGCAACTGCGCTGAACCGAACACCCTCTCAGGCCACGGCCGGTCGATCCCCGCAGGAGAGGACTCACGACACGCAGCAGGCCCAACTCGGCGATCGCTCTTCAGGGTTGGACACGACTCAACTTTCCACCGCGCCGTCCTGGTCGGCAGTGGGGCCCGAGGCCAGGTGGCAGGCGATGACCGCCGCGTCGAGCGGCCTCACGGCGGGAAACCACCCCGCAGGTAGATCGCCCGCAGCTCAGGCCGCGGTGGGCGGGCTGGCTGCCGGAGGTGACGTCACGGCGCAGGGAAGAGCCCAGGAGGAGAGCGCAGGCGCTGCGGGCAGCAGTTCAGAGACCTCCAAACGAAGGCGCTCCCCCTATGAGTACGACCTGTTCGGGGACTTGGACCGTTCAGCGCCTGCAGTGATCGGCGAGTAGGAGGGACAAGTGGTGCACGGGAACAGAAAAATTCTGAATGTCGATGTCGGGGAATTGCGGTCGACCTGCCTCGGCGTCCTGGAACTCTCCAGGGCGATCGAGGAGATGCGGGCGCACGTGGAGGCCATGTCCACCCCCTTGCCCATGGGGTCCAGCCCGCAAGCGCACGCGCTCAGCCAGAAGTTCAACGACCGGGCGGCCGAGTTCCGGGAACTTCTACACACGATGGAGTTGCAATTGGCCGCCATCGCACACGAGCTCGATTCGACCAGCGACACCTATCGTGAAATAGATTCAAAAAATCTGTCCGATTTCCTCAAGCAATGATCGGGAACCTGCTGGACGGATGGGAACTGCGCCTGCTGTGCGAGTTCGCCGAACGACCATGGCCGCTGCCGCTCACGGAACCATCGAGCGGAGCGGGCCACCTCGGGCGTCCTCTGGAGAACTACAACGCCGCCAGAGCGCTGGAGTCGCGCGGGCTGGCCGACGAACGCGGGCCGCTGGGCGCGGCAGCCGATGTGGTGGCAGCGTTGCGGGAGGGCATTCTCGCGCACTTGGTCCTGGGAGGACCGGTGCCGGTAGCCGCGTCGGTACTCCGTCATCGAGGAGCCTGCGTCGTCCTCGTGCAGCGCGCAAGCTGGATCGAGGTGCTGGGAGTGGCGCGGGACCCGTTGCCGAACACCCTGCTGTCTCTGATTCCCAAGGTGGATGCCGCATCCACTTTGCCCATGAGTTTGCCGCGCGAAGCAGTCGACGCGGTCAAGTGCCTGCGCGAGCAGCACCTCATCGAACGGGTGCTGGCGGATCACGGTGTCGGCCCAGCAGCCCAGCAGCACTGGGTCACGGCCCTGCACCCGGTGTTGTCCAATGGGCAGTTCGGCACGAGGCCGGATAACGAGGTGCGCTGGGTGGACAGCGGTCTTGGCAGGTTGCGGCTGACCGAGAGCGATGGGTGGATCAGCGCCAACCCGATGACCGAAGGGGCGCTCCGCTCCAGTTTCCGGGAAATCCTGCACCGAGCGCGGTGAGCCGATCGGCGCGTCACAGGCTGCGGGAGGCTTCGGTCAGCCTTCCGACAGGCGGAGGCCGTCGCCGTCGGGCACGCACATCGCGGTTCTGCGGGTGGTGGGTGCGAACTCCGCCACGCAGGCGGCCATGTGGGTGTAGGCCTCCGCGGTGGGGTGGAAGGACTGCTGGGCTGCTCGTAGGACCGCGTCCTCGGCGCCTTCGGTCAGCTCGCGGAGTGCTTCCGGTTCCACGGTGAGCCTGCGCTGCCACTCGCCGGTCGGGTCGTCGCCCCGGCTGCACGCCTCGCGGCCTTCGGTTGCCCTGGAGAGGTCCAGGAAGCGGGTTCCCGTGCGTTCGGCTGCGCCTCTCAGGGCTTCGGACAGCTGGGGGACCGCCTCCAGCCTGCCGTAGGCGGCGTCCTCGGGTTTGATCGGGCAGCCCTGGGCGACGCTGCGGAAGCGGTCGATCTTCTCGGTCACCGGGGAGGCGTAGGACAGGAGGATCAGGGTGTAGTCGGTCGGGGTGTAGCCGGCTTCCGACATCGCGGTTCGGATGTCGTTCAGCGCGGTTTCGACCTTGGGGGACATCGCGCGGAGGCGGGCGGGCCAGGACTCGCGGAGGGGGTCGCGGCAGCCCTTGCCGAAGGGGTTGAGCCAGGCCAGGACGCAGGAGACCACGGTTTTCGCGAACTCCGGGTCGTCGTTCGCGCCCACTTGGACGAGGACGGTGGTCACCCGGTGGGTGCGGGCCAGGTCGGTGAGCCTGCGGGACTGGGAGGACTCGGTGTTGTGGGTGGTGTCGGAGGAGGAGACGTTCGTCGAGTCCGCGCCTGAGCAGGCCAGGTTGAACGAGTGGGTGGCCAGGGCGGTGTGGTGGACCAGGGCGTGCGGTGAGCGGTGGCACCAGTTGCCGTTCTGGCCGTTGGTGTCGGGGGTGTGGTCGCCTGCTCCCTCGCCTGCCATGGCGCTGTCGCCCAGGGAGACCACTGCGGTTTCTCGGGTGTCGAGGAGGGTGGGGGTGGTGGAGGTGGTCAGGTAGGCGGTCAGGAGGGCGGTCAGCAGGAGGAGGGTCGCGGCTGCGGCTGACAGGGTGAGGGTTTTGCGGGTCACGGCGCCCCCAGGGGGTGGTGGTCCTGGGTGATGATCCCGGCGGTGGGTGGAGTGGCCAAGCCCCTGTGCCCCTAGGCAGGTTCAGGGGTCCCCCCTGAAACGGACAGCAGCCCTTCCGGGGGACTCCGGACGGTGCTCGGGTCGCTACGCTTGGCGTGTTGACCCCTTCGGCGGACGGCGGAGCGCTGGTTCGGATGGACAGCCCCTGGGACAGCCCGTGGAGTGAGCAGCCCCGCCTGGCGTCGCGCGCCACGGTGCAGGGGCTGCTGCTCGTGGCCAGCGCGTTCGCCTCGCTGGTCGTGGTGATCCTGACGGTGCTGTCGGTCGCGTTCCTGGTGCTGGGCGTGGGTGTGCTGCTGGTGCCGGTCTCGGTGACCGCGCTGCGGTGGACCGCCAACCAGAGCAGGCGGCTCGCCAGCGCGGCCGGGGTGGAGATCGTTCGGCCCTACCTGCCTCGGCCTGAGCCGCCCGAGGGCGTGCTGGACGTGGTGCACCGAACGTACTGGCTGCTCCGGGACCCGGCCACCTGGCGGGACCTCGGGTGGGCGGTCGGGAACACGTTCCTGGGGTTCCTGGCCGGGTTGTTCCCGGTCACGACGCTCGCGTACGCGGTGCAGTGCACGGTGGTGACGGGGGCCGCGTGGGCGTTCTTCGGGGAGGCCGGGGAGCGGTTCCTGGAGATCTTCATGCCGTTCGGGGGGACGGCGGGGCTCGCGCTGTCGATGACCATCGGGGGCGTGTCGCTGGCCACGTGGCTGTTCGGGTCGCACTGGGTGGTGCGGGGGCACGCGCTGCTGACGAACGCGCTGCTGTCGCCGACCCGGCGGGCGCTGCTGGCGGACCGGGTGCAGGAGTTGTCGGAGACCCGGACCGAGATCATCGACGTGCAGGCGGCGGAGCTGCGGCGGATCGAGCGGGACCTGCACGACGGGGCGCAGGCGCGGCTGGTGGCGATCGGGATGAAGCTGGGGGCGGCGGACCGGTACCTGGAGTCCGATGTGGACGCGGTGCGGACGTTGCTGCTGGAGGCGCGCGAGGCTTCGGTGAAGGCGTTGGAGGAGTTGCGGAACCTGGTCAGGGGCATCCACCCGCCGCTGTTGTCGGAGCGGGGGTTGGCGGCGGCGATCG
The DNA here is from genome assembly GCF_024171695.1 of Actinosynnema pretiosum. Classification (GTDB taxonomy): domain Bacteria; phylum Actinomycetota; class Actinomycetes; order Mycobacteriales; family Pseudonocardiaceae; genus Actinosynnema; species Actinosynnema pretiosum. The sequence goes on from NZ_JAMTCF010000001.1 coordinate 249,915, forward strand.
AGGCTCTGGCGCTGGAGAGCCCGTTGGACGTTGAGCTGGCGGTGGATCTGCCGAGGCGGTTGTACGCGCCGTTGGAATCGGCGGCGTACTTCGCGGTGTCGGAGCTGTTGACCAACGCGGCCAAGCACTCGGACGCGCGGCACGTGGGGATCGTGGCCCGGTTGACCGAGGAGAAGTTGATCATCTCGGTGAGCGATGACGGGTGCGGTGGGGCGAGCGTGAACGGGGGCACCGGGCTGCGGGGGATCGCACGCCGGTGCGCGTCGTTCGACGGTAGCCTTGATGTTCGGAGTCCGGTCGGGGGACCAACTGTCGCGATCTTGGAGCTGCCGTGCGCGTCGTCCTCGCCGAGGACCTCTACCTACTGAGGCAAGGTCTGGTCCAACTGCTGGAGTCCCACGGGTTCGAGGTGGTGGCGGCGGTGGACAACGGGCCGGAGTTGTTGGCTGTGCTGGTGAAGGAGCGGCCGGACGTGGCGGTGGTGGATGTGCGGTTGCCGCCTACGTTTACCGATGAGGGTATCCAGGCCGCGTTGGAGGCTCGGAGGCAGGTTCCTGGGCTTCCGGTGCTGGTGTTGTCGCAGCACGTGGAGAGCTTGTACGCGCGGGAGTTGTTGGCGGACGGGGCTGGGGGGATCGGGTACCTGTTGAAGGACCGGGTGTTCAACAGCGATCAGTTCGTGGACGCGGTTCGGCGGGTTGCCGACGGTGGGACTTCGATGGATCCGCAGGTGATCTCGCGGTTGTTGGCGGGGAACGCTCGGCGTGGGCCGATGGCGATGTTGACGCAGCGGGAGCGGGAAGTGCTGGCGTTGATGGCCGAGGGGTTCTCGAACGCGGCGGTCGGGCAGCAGTTGGTGATCAGCCAGGGGGCTGTTGCGAAGCATACGACGAGCATTTTCACGAAGTTGGGGTTGAACCAGTCTGATGATCACAATCGGCGGGTTCGGGCGGTTTTGGCTTATTTGAACGATAAGAACCCCAGCCCGAGTGGGGAGCAGCCTCGGAGGTAGGGGGGTGCGGTGGGTTTTGGGAGGTTGGGGGAAGGTCAAGGTCAAGAGCTGAAGGGCTCGCCTCGCCGGCGGGGCAGACCTCCAAAAAAGAGGGGGACGAGCTCTGCCGGCCGGTGGCGCTTTCGGGGGTGGTGCTGTTTACCACTGCGGTGGGTGGGGTCCCTCTTCTCCGTTTGGCCTCCTTTCAGGCAAGCACACTCGTCAAGACGCCGTATGACACCCCGGTCTTCCGGGCAGTGCGGCGGCATCTTGACGAGCGCGCTCGGGCTGCGCCAGGCCAAACGGAGAAGAGGGACGCGGGATGGGGCGGCTGCGGGCTCGCTGCGCTCGCCCCGCAGCCCGCGACGCGGTTTGGCTTGCAGCTTGTGCGGTGACGTGGGTTGTGGGTTGTGGGGTGTGGCATGGGTGGGACCCGGAGCCAGGGGGAGAGGCTCCGGGTCCCTTGGGGGTGTGGAGAGTGGTCTTTAGTCGGCGGCCTTCGCTGCTTCCGCCGGGGGGATGCGGAGGAGTTTGCGGGCCGGCAGCAGGGTTGCGCCCAGGGTTAGGGCGAAGGCGCCTACTGCCACGCCCAGGAAGATGAGGATTGAGCCTGAGGGGAACGGGCTTTCCAGGACCACGATGCTGAACGGCATCAGGGTGGCGATGGAGGCCACCGTGCCCAGGATGATGCCGATGGTGGCGATCACCGAGGCTTCGATGCCGAGCATCCACATGACCTGGCGCGGGGTTGAGCCGATCAGGCGTTGGACGCCCAGTTCTCGCTTGCGGGACGCCGTTGCGGTCACCAGGGTGTTCGCCACGGAGATCAGGGCGTAGCCGCTGACCAGGCCCACCAGGAGGTAGTTGACCCAGGTCTGGGTCTTGCTGCCCTCCGCCGGGGTGATGATGGTGTCTCGGTCGCCCACCACGGCGCCGGGGACGTTGGCCACCTTTTCGGTCAGTGCCGTTGCCAGGGCATCGGTTCCGGTGCCGTCCTTCGCGGCCACCAGGATTTGGCGGATCATGCCGGTGGTGCTGTGCTTCGCGGCCAGGGTTGCCGGGACGACGATGCTCTCGTAGCCGCTCTTCGCCTCGTACAGGGCGACGATGGTGACCTCGGCGGGTTCGCGGTCGCCCATGCGGAGGGTGACCTTGTCTCCGATGCCCACGTTCATGTCCGCCGCCTGCTCGACGGGGAGGACCGCGGTGTCGCCGGTCAGCTTGGCCAGGTCGCCTTCCACCGGGGTGATCCCGGTGATCAGGGACGCGTTCTGGGCGTCCACGCCCTGGATGGGCCAGGGGCTCTCCACGTGGGAGCCGTCGTAGGGCTTGTCGATCCAGCCCGCGCTGGTGGTGTAGTGGGAGGCCGCTTCGACGCCTTCGACCTGGCGGACCTGGTCGACCACGCTCGGGTCGAAGCCGCCGGTGGTGGAGGAGACGACCGCGTCGGCGCGGAGGTCCTCCGCGTACCACTTGACGGCTGCCGCTTCCTGGGTGGTGGAGGTGTAGAAGTTCGCCAGGGCGATGCCCACCGCGAGCATCACGGGGGTGACGGCGGCGGCCATGCGGATCGAGCGGAGCTTCATGTTGTTGTTCGCCAGGTAGCCCTCGATGCCGGTGAAGGCCCTGACCGGGATGGACAGGAGCTTGCCGAGGACCTTGGTGAGGCCGGGGCTGATCAGGGCCAGGGCCAGTGCCCAGGCCATGACCGCGGGGCCTGCGGTGGCGGAGGCGACCGGGCCGGTCATGACGGTGCCGGTGACGATGAACAGGGCGATGCCCATCGCGAAGAAGATCACCGCGAAGAAGACCCTGGGGAAGGTGACCCACTTGCGCTGCACGGCCGCTTCCGCGAGGGCCTCGGCCGGGTTGACCTTGGACGCGCGGGAGCTGGTGATGCGGGCTGCCACCAGGGCGGTGACCAGTGCCACCAGGGGGCCGATGAGGTAGGCGAGGAAGCCCTGGTGGTGTTCGACGACGGGCGAGATGACGCCCGCGTCGGAGACCAGGGAGAACAGGAGCGGGCCGATGAGCCAGCCGGGGACGCAGCCGAGGAGGGCGGCGACGGTGGAGATGAAGAACGCCTCGCCGACGATCATGCGGCGGACCTGCTTGGGGGTGGCGCCGATCGCCCTGAGGGTCGCCACCTCGCGCTGGCGCTGCTGGATGGACAGGCTCAGGGTTCCGCTGACCACGAACATGGCGATGAAGACCGCCATGCCGCCGAAGACGCCGGCGAGGGGGATCAGCTGGGCTCGGCCGCCTACGGCTTCCGGATGTTCCGCGACGCCTCGGTCGCGGTCGGCGAGGACGATGTAGGGCTGGCCCGCCAGCTTGTCCTCGACGGTCTCCAGGACGGTGTCGACGTCGGCGCCGGGCTTGAGGAACAGGCCGTAGGCGCTGATGTCGCCGCCGTGCAGGCCCAGGGAGGAGATGGCGTCGGAGGAGAAGAACAGCAGGGACTGGGGGTCCTCGCGGGCGGGCGAGGTCAGGCCGGAGACGGTGAAGGTGCTCGGCTTGCCCTTGATGAGGACGTCCACCTGGTCGCCGACCTTGACGCCCGCCAGTTGGGCGGTCGCGGTGTCCAGGGCGACGTCGCGGTCGTCGGTGGGCTCGGCGCCGTCGGTGATGCGGTACGGGGCCAGCTCGGCGGAGGCCCAGTCGTGGCCGAGGGACTGGGCGCCGACCTGGACGGGCTTGCCGTCGCGGACGACGGTGGCGGCGATGTTGGTCTCGCCCACGACGCGCTCGACGCCGGTGACGGACTCCAGCTCACCGGCCAGGTCCTCGGGCAGCCACTGGCGCTCGGCCAGCGCGACGGTCTTCATGTTCTTGAGGTCGTTCGGGTCCTCGTTGGGCACGAGGTAGGCCTGCCTGCCGCTGACCACGACGGGCGCGGCGGCGGTGCGCTCCGCCGGGACGGCGATGCGGATGGCGGTCTCCATCAGGCCCGCGCTGGCGATGACCAGGCCGGAGCCGAGCATGACCGCGATGAAGGTGGCGACGAACGCGCTCTTGCGGAAGCGCAGGGTGCGCAGGGCCAGACCCCACATCAGTACTCACCCCTGGGACCGCGCTGGTTCGAGCTGGAGCTGAGGTCGAAGGAGCGGCGGGGCTGCTCGACGAGCGCGGTGAGGTGCGTCATCCGGTCGGCGACGGCCTCGGGGGTGGGGTTGTGGATGTCGCTGATGACCTGGCCGTCGATGAGGAACACGACGTTGTCGGCGTGCGAGGCGGCGACCGGGTCGTGGGTGACCATGATGATGGTCTGGCCGGTGACCATGACGGACTCGCGCAGCAGGTCCAGGACCTCCAGCGCGGTGCGGGTGTCGAGGGCGCCGGTGGGCTCGTCGGCGAACACGACGGGCGGCTCGGCCACCAGGGCGCGGGCGATCGCGACGCGCTGCTGCTGACCGCCGGACAGCTCGCTCGGCAGGTGGCCGCGGCGCTGGTCGAGGCCGACCCGGCGGATGACGTCGGCGACGCGGCCGTGGTCGATGCGGCGCCCGGCGAGCTTGAGCGGGAGCGTGATGTTCTGCTCCACGGTCAGCGCGGGCAGGAGGTTGAAGCTCTGGAAGATGAAGCCGACGCGCTCGCGGCGCAGCTCGGTCAGGGCGACCTCGTTCTTGCCGGTGAGGTCGACGCCGTCCAGGATCACCGCGCCGGTGGTGGGGACGTCGAGACCGGCAGCGCACTGCAGCAGGGTGCTCTTGCCCGAGCCGGACGGGCCCATGACGGCGGTGAAGCTGCCGTAGCCGAACGAGATGTCGACCCCGCGCAACGCCTCGACGGCGTTCTCGCCCTTGCCGTAGGTCTTGCGGACGGAGTCCAGGCGCACGGCCGCCCTGGCGCTCCCGCCGCCCTGTGGTTCCCTGCGCCTGTTGCCGAACATGGTCACTCTCCCAGCGCTCGTTTCTCTTCGATCCCGTTGTGGTGTTGCGGACAACGCTATTGGCGAGATCGTTTGTCTGCCATGGACTTAGCGGCCCGGTTGGGTGGGCCTAGGAGGGTGGGTCTAGACCCACCCCTTCGGGTGAAATCGCGGGATGACACCGTCGGGTGAACCTGCGGTTCGGGTGGTCGTGAGGGCGGCTCACGAGCCCGAGCTGCGGGCGGGGAACGGGGTGGGGCGGGGAACGGGTGGGGCGGGGAACGGGTGGGGCGGACCGCGTCACGCGCGGTGCGTGGCGCCCGGTCTGACCGCGCCGACCGCCGTCTCCGCGCCCCACGCGGAGAGCGCTTCCAAGGGCAGGCCGGTGGGCAGGTCGGCGCGGCGGCGGACCTTGAGCTTGCGGTAGACCCTGGTCAGGTGCTGCTCGACGGTGCTGATGGTGATGTAGAGCTTGCGGCCGATCTCGCGGTTGGTGTGGCCCATCGCGGCCAGCGCGGCGACCCTGCGCTCGGCGGTGCTGAGCGTGGCCAGGTCGTCGGGCTCGGTCGTGGGGGCGGTCTCGGTGGTGGTCTCGGTCTCGGGGGTGGTGGTGGGCGTGCCGTCCAGGACCAGGCCTGCGGGCAGCGCGGCGCGGCACAGGGCGCCCGCGCCGCAGGCCTCGGCGGTGCGCACGGCGCGCTTGGCCACGACCTCGGCGGCGCCGAACTCGCCCAGCGCGTGGTGCGTGGAGCCCAGGGCGGCCAGGGCCAGGGAGAGCTCCACCTGGTCGCCGCAGCCCTGGAGCAGCGCCACGGACTCGCGCAGCATGGGCAGCCGCTGCTTGAGCTCGGCGGACCGGGACAGGGCGCGCAGCGAGGCGCCGCGCACCCTCGGCAGGTCGGCGGTGGGGCGGTCGAGCTGGGCCAGGACCAGCTCGGCGGAGCGCTCGCCCCGGCCGAGCGCGAACTGGGCCAGGACGACGTCCGAGCGCCACGGCAGCAGCGCGGGCAGGTCCAGGTCCCAGTGCACGACCAGCTCGCCGCACTCCTCGAAGTCGGCGAGCGCGGCGTGCGGGCGACCGGCGGCCAGGTGGGCGTGGCCCCTGGCCCGCAGGTACACCGCCCAGTGCCAGGTGTCGCGCACGGTCACCGGGACGCTGCGCTTGAGCTGCGCCTCGGCCTCGTCGTGCTTGCCCGCCGTTGAGGTGGCGAGCACGAGGGCGGCGAGCGGGGAGGCGATGGCCTGGCCCCAGTTGCGCGGGGACAGGGTGGCCAGCGCGAGGCGGGCCTGCCGCTCCGCGCCCGCGAGGTCGCCCTCCAGCAGGGCGATGTGGGCGCGGGCGTCGGCGAGGGTGGCCTTCCAGGTGGTGTTCTGGCCGGTGCCGAGCTCCTCGCGCAGCGCGTCGTGCCAGTGCTTGGCGCGGCCGAGGGCGCCGCACGCGGCGAGGGTCATGAGGGCGTGCACGACCAGTTCCGGGGCGCTGTCGGGCATCCACCGGTTGCGCAGGACCCACTCGGCGGCGGCGAGCAGGTCCTCCTGGTGGTCGCGGGCCAGCGCGGAGCGGCGGTCGCCGGTGGCGGGCCGCACGGCGGCGGCCACGGTCGGGTGCTGCCAGCGGACCCAGTCGCGCAGGACGCGGTGCTCGGCGAGGACGGGGCTGCCGGGCCTGGCGGCGGCCTCCTCCATGCGGCGCAGGGTGGTCTCGGCCTCGGCGCGGCGGCCGTGCCAGAGCTGGTAGCGCAGCAGGGCCCCGGTGTCGCGCGGGTCGAGGTGGCCCTGCTCGGCCGCTTCGGCGAGCGCGGGCAGGTGCCTGGCGACCACGGACGGTGTTGTTCGCCACTGGACGGCGGCGAGCGCGGCGAGCAGGGCGGCCTGGCCGGGCTCGTCGTCGGCGGGGCAGGCGGTGCGGGCGAGCTTGAGGCAGTCGGTGGCGTGGTCGAGCCGCTGCTCGACCAGGGCGCTGTCGGCGGCGTCGCGGAGCACGGACACCGACCACGGGGCGGTGGCCGCGCCCGCCGCGACCAGGTGGGTGGCGATGTCGCCGCTGGGCAGGCCCTCGACGTAGAGCAGCTCGGCGGCGCGCTGGTGCAGCTCGGTCAGCTCGTCGGCGCCGATGTCGCCGAGCACGGCGGCGCGCACGGCGGGGTGCCGGAAGCGGCCGTCGTCGAGCAGGCCCGCGCTGTTGAGGGAGGTGACGGCCTCGGTGGCGGCGGTGGTGAGCTCGGGGAAGCGGCAGAGCAGCTCGGGGGTGGCGTTCTCGCCGAGGACGGCGACGGCGCGCACGACCTCCAGCAGTTCCGGGTCCCAGCGGTGCAGGCAGGCCAGGACGGCCCTGCGGAACGCCTCGCCGATGACGACGGCGTCGTCGGCGGTGTGCTCGGGGCCGCCGAGGGAGGCCGCGCGGTGGTCCTGGAGCAGGGCCTTGACCAGCAGCGGGTTGCCGCCGCTGACGGCGTGGACGGTGAGGGCGGAGGCGGTGGCGGCGGTGGCCGGGTCCAGCTCCCTGGTGATGACCTGGGCGACGCCGCGCGGGGACAGCGGGGACAGCCTCATGCCGGTGAAGCGGGACATGCGGGTGAGCTCGGCGCGGAACAGGGCGTTGACCCGGCGCGAGTGGTCGGACTCGGTGAGCACGACGATCATTCGGGCGGTGTCGATCCGGCGCAGCAGGTACAGCAGCGCCTGGAGGCTGAGCGGGTCGGCGTGCTCGACGTCGTCCACGGTGATGGCGACGGGACGGCGGCGGGCGATCTCCAGGAGTTGTTCGCAGGCCTCGCGGATCGCCTGCGGGGAGTCCTGGGCGGACGGGTCGTCGGGCTGGTCGAGGTCCAGGCGCAGGGGGCGCTCGGACTGGCCTTCGGGCAGGCCCGCGGCGAGCTGGGCGAGCACGCCGCCGCGCAGGGTCCGCTCGGCGCGCGAGCAGGTGGCGCCGAGCAGGAGCGGGTCGTCGGGGGCGCGGTCGGCGAACGCCCTGAGCAGGGTGGTCTTCCCACTGGCGCCGGGGCCGCTGATGTGCACGACCTGACCCCGACCACGAGCGCTCTCGGCTAACAGCGCGAGGGCTCGATCCAGTAGGTGCTCGCTCTCAACGAGGCTCATGGTGGTCCCCCAAGATCAGCAGTCCGCACGTGCGACCGAGGCAACGCTGCGCAATCGAATCGCCACTCATTGCAACCAGATCGAGCTATACGACTGTACAATACGTTCGTATATACACCAGGGGAAAGTGATATGAAAAACCGTCACGTTGTCCACCGTGGGCATTTACCGGCGGGTAGCTACTACTGCGTTCGTGCTAATTAGCGTCTCTTTCAGGCAAGATTTCGTCCTGGTGAAACGCGCTCGCAACGTGACGCGACCTGGGCGGACATCTTCTTGCCCTCGAACGAGCGAACGCCGCCACGGCAACCCGAAGTGACGGGAATGACGTGACGGCGTTCACACTGCTCGGTCATAACTCGGTCATGTCGAGCGGATCAATCGGTCGCTTCGAGCTCCTCGTCCAGGATGTCGAACAGCTCGTCGGCGGTCACCGCGTCGAGCACGTCGGCCGCCCCGTCCACCGCCCTACCTGCGCCTGCCCAGCGCGCCACGAGCGCGCGCAGCCTGCTCTCGACCCGGACGCGCTCCTCCTCGTCCGGCGCGGCGGACTCCAGCGCGGACTCCAACCGGGCAAGCTCCGCCTCCAGGGAGGGCGCGGACTCCTCGGCGCCGCCCAGTCCGGACAGCAGCAGCTCCGCCACGGCGGCGGGCGTCGGGTGGTCGTAGACCAGCGTCGCGGACAACCGGACACCGACCACTTCGGCCACCCGGTTGCGCAGTTCCACCGCGGCGAGCGAGTCGAACCCGAGTTCCAGGAACCCCTTCCCCGCGTCGACCGCGTGCGCCCCGTCGTGGCCGAGCACGCCCGCCACCAGGGAGCGCACCAGCTCCACGAGGTGGTCGCGCCTGCGCGCCGGGGGCAGCGCGGCGACCTGCTCGGCCACCGACGGCCCCGAGGTGGGCGCGCCGGTCCCGGCGACCCGCCTGACCGCCCCGCGCACCAGCGCCCGGAACACCGGGGGCACCGCGCCGGACGCCTGCCGCACGGCCGCCAGGTCCAGCCTGGCCGCCACGAGGTCGGCCCGGTCCGAGGCCACCGCCGCGTCGAGCAGCGCCAGGCCTTCGGCGGGCCGCAGGCCGAGCACCCCGGAGGACGCCATCCGCCTGAGGTCCCGCTCCCCCAGCTCCCCGGTCATCGCGCTGGCCACCCCGGTCCACAGGCCCCAGGCCACCGAGGTGGCGGGCAGGCCGAGGGACCGGCGGTGCGCGGCGAGCGCGTCCAGGAAGCCGTTGGCGGCGGCGTAGGCGGACTGGCCCGCGCCGCCGACGACCGAGACCAGCGAGGAGAACAGCACGAACGCGGTCAGGTCGTGGCCCCGCGTCAGCTCGTGCAGGTGCCAGGCGGCCTCGGCCTTGGGCCGCCAGACCGCCGCCACCTGCTCGGGGGTGAGCCCGGACAGCAGCGCGTCGTCCACCACGCCCGCCGAGTGCACGACCGCCGAGAGCGACCGGCCGGTGAGCAGGGCCGCGACGGCGTCCCGGTCGGCGACGTCGCACGCGGCGACCTCGACCGCCGCGCCGAGGCCGGTCAGCTCGGCCACGAGGTCGGCCGCGCCGGGCGCGTCCTGGCCTCGACGGCTGGTGAGCAGCAGATCGGTGACGCCGTGCGCGGTGACCAGGTGCCTGGCAACGGTCGCGCCGACACCGCTCAGGCCGCCGGTCACCAGGACCTGGCCGGAGCCGAAGTCGGGGCGTTCGGCGGGCAGCCCGGCCCGGACCAGCCTGGGCACGAACGCCCGGCCGCCGCGCACCGCGAGCTGCGGTTCCCCTGCGGTCAGGGCGGCGGGCAGTGCCAGGTCGGAGGCCGGGTCGCCGTCCACGTCGACCACGCTCACCAGGTCCGGGTGCTCGACCTGCGCCGAGCGCAGCAGCCCCCACAGGGCGGCGTGCGCCAGGCCCGGCGAGTCCTCGCCGTCCACCGACACCGCGCCGGTGGTGACGACCACGAGCCGCTTGCCCGCGAGCCGGTCGTCCTCGGCCCAGCGCCGCAGCAGCGGCAGCAGCCCTTCGACCGCCGCCCGTCCGGCCGTGGCCGGGTCGTCGCCGGTGGTGCGCAGGGGCACCAGGACCGAGGCCGGTCCCTGCGGGCCCGCCGCCGCCACCGCGTCCAGGTCGGGGTGGGCGACCTCGGCCGGGAAGCGGCCGGGGGCGCCGAGCACGGCGAGCCTGGCCGGGGTGTCGGCCGCGCCGAGCACCGGGGTCCAGTCGAGCCGGAACAGCGCGTCGCCGACCGAGGGGCCCTCGGCTGCGGGCAGCGGGCGCACCGCCAGCGCGCCCACCTCGGCGACCGGCGCGCCGTCCGGGTCGGCCAGCGCGACCGCGTAGGCGGTGGGTCCGGTGCGGGTCAGCCGGACCCGCAGCGCGGACGCCCCGGTGGCCCGCAGCACCACGTCCTTCCAGGCGAACGGCACGGTCAGCTCGCCGGGCCCGTCCTCCAGCAGCTCGGCGGTGTGCAGGGTGGCGTCCAGCAGGGCCGGGTGCAGGCCGTAACCGGAGGCGTCGACCTCCTCGGGCAGGGCGACCTCGGCGAACACCTCGTCGCCGCGCCGCCAGGCCGCGCGCAGGCCCTGGAACGCCGGGCCGTAGCCGTAGCCGCGCGCGGCCAGCTCCGCGTAGTGCCCGGTGAGGTCCAGCTCGGTGGCGTCCTGCGGCGCCCACCGGCCGGGCTCGCCGGTCAGGTCGGCGTCGGTGGTGGCGGTCGTGGTGTCCGGGACGAGCGAGCCGGTGGCGTGCCTGGTCCACTGCGCGCCCTCGGCGTCGGGCCGGGAGTGCGCGGTGACCGCGCGGCGACCGGACTCGTCCGCCGCGCCCACGGCGACCTGGAGCACGACGCCGCCGCGCTCGGGGAGCACGAGCGGGGACTGGAGGGTCAGCTCCTCGACCCGGCCGCAGCCGACCTGGTCGCCCGCCTGGACGGCCAGCTCCACGAACGCCGTGCCGGGCAGCAGGACCTCGCCCGAGACGGTGTGGTCGGCCAGCCAGGCGTGGGTGCGCGGCGAGATCCGGCCGGTGAGCAGGACGCCGTCGCCCTCGGCGGTGGTGAGCACGTCCCCGGCCAGCGGGTGGCCGGTGCCCGAGCCCGTGCCGCCGACGGCGGCGTCGAGCCAGTAGCGGCGGCGCTGGAACGGGTAGGTGGGCAGGTCGACCCGGCGGGCGCCCGCACCGGCGAACAGCGCGGCCCAGTCCGGGGTCGCGCCCCGGACGAAGAGCGCGCCCACGGCGGCGGCGAGCGCGGTGGTCTCCGGGTGGTCGGCGCGCTGGGTGGCGGTCAGCAGCGCGGCGGCCTCGTCGCGCAGGCAGTCGCGGCCGAGGGCGGTGAGCACCGCGTCCGGGCCGACCTCCAGGAACGTGGTGGCGCCCCTGGACTCCAGCTCGCGCACGGCGTCGTGGAAGCGCACCGCGCCGCGCACGTGCCGCACCCAGTACTCGGGGTCGGTCAGCTCGCCCGGTTCGGCGAGGCGGCCGGTGAGGGTGGAGACCACGGGGGTGGTCGGCTCGGCGTAGGCGATGGTCGTGGCGACCTCGCGGAACGCGCCCAGCACCTCGTCGGTGTGCGGGGAGTGGAAGGCGTGGGACACCGCGAGGGCGCGGGTCTTGAGGCCGTCGGCCTTCCAGGTCGCCACCAGGTCGGCCAGCGCGTCGGCGTCGCCGGAGACGACGGTCGAGGCAGGACCGTTCACGGCGGCGACGTCGACCCGGCCCTCCAGGCCCACGAGGTCGGCGCGGACGCGCTCCTCGGTGGCCAGGACCGAGACCATGCCGCCGTCGGGGCGCATGGACTGCATGAGCCTGCCGCGCGCGGCGACCAGCCTGGCCGCGTCGGCGAGGGAGAAGACCCCGGCGACGTGGGCGGCGGCCAGCTCGCCGATCGAGTGGCCGGCGAGGAGGTCCGCCCGCACGCCCCAGGACTGGAGCAGGCGGTGCAGGGCGACCTCGAAGGCGAACAGGGCGGGCTGGCTGTAGCGGGTCTGCTGCACCAGGTCCGGGTCGTCGCCGTCCAGGACCTGCGCGAGCGGGGTGTCCAGCTCGGCGTCGAGCAGCGCGCACGCCTCGTCGAACGCCTCGGCGAACACCGGCCAGGCGGCGCGCAGCTCGCGTCCCATGCCCGCGCGCTGCGCGCCCTGCCCGGTGAACAGCAGGGCGAGCGCCCCGGTGGAGCGGGCGCCGCGCACGACGCCGGGGCCGGAACCGGTGGTGGCCAGGGCTTCCAGGGACTTGAGCACCTCGGCGGGGTCGCCGGGGACGATCGCCGCGCGGTGCTCCAGTGCCGCGCGGGTGGTGGCGGTGGCGTGGGCCAGGTCGGTCCGGTCGACGCCGTCCGCGAGCAGCGCCAGCAGGTTCCCCGCCTGGGCGCGCAGGGCGCCCTCGTCGGCGGCGGCCAGCACGATCGGGGCGGGCACGGCCCTGGTCGGCGCGTCCTGGCCGGAGGTGGCCGGGGCGGGCGCGGTCGGGGCCTGCTCGACGATGACGTGCGCGTTGGTGCCGCTGATGCCGAAGGAGGAGACGCCCGCGCGGCGCGGGTGGTCGGTCTGCGGCCACGGCCGGGACTCGGTCAGCAGCTCGACCGCGCCCTCGCTCCAGTCGACCCGGTCGGTGCGCCGGTCGGCGTGCAGCGTGCGGGGCAGCACGCCCGCCCGGATCGCCATGATCATCTTGATGACGCCCGCGACGCCCGCCGCCGCCTGGGTGTGGCCGATGTTGGACTTGATCGAGCCCAGCCACAGCGGCTCGGCGCGGTCCTGGCCGTAGGTGGAGAGCACGGCCTGGGCCTCGATCGGGTCGCCGAGCACCGTGCCGGTGCCGTGCGCCTCGACGGCGTCCACCTCGGACGGTCGCAGGCCCGCGACGGACAGCGCGGCCCGCATGACCCGCTGCTGCGACGGGCCGTTGGGCGCGGTGAGGCCGTTGGACGCGCCGTCCTGGTTCACCGCGCTGCCGCGCAGCACGGCCAGCACCTCGTGCCCGTTCGCCTGGGCGTCGGAGAGGCGCTCCAGGACCAGCATCCCGACGCCCTCGGACATCGCGGTGCCGTCCGCGTCGGCGGAGAACGACTTCGCCCGCCCGCCCGGCGCCAGGCCGCGCTGGAGGCTGAAGTCGACGAACGTGTCCGGGGTGGCCATGACGCTCACGCCGCCCGCCAGCGCCAGCGAGCACTCCCCCGCCCTGAGCGCCTGCGCGGCCAGGTGGAGGGAGACCAGCGAGGAGGAGCACGCGGTGTCGACCGAGACGGCCGGGCCCTCCAGACCCAGCACGTAGGACACCCGGCCGGACGCGACGCTGCCCAGGCTGCCGTTGCCGACGTAGCCGGCCAGGTCCTCGGGCACCGACCGCAGGCGGGTCGCGTAGTCGTTGTACATCACGCCCGCGAACACGCCGGTCGCGCTGCCGCGCAGCGACACCGGGTCGATCCCGGCCCGCTCCAGGGCCTCCCAGGCGGTCTCCAGCAGCAGGCGCTGCTGCGGGTCGGTGGCCAGGGCCTCGCGCGGGCTGATGCCGAAGAACCCGGCGTCGAAGTCGGCCGCGTCGTGCAGGAAGCCGCCTTCCAGGGAGCAGGACTTGCCGACCTTGCCGGGCTCCGGGTCGAACAGGGCGTCCAGGTCCCAGCCGCGATCGGTCGGGAACGCGCTGATGGCGTCGACGCCGCCGTCGAGCAGCCGCCACAGGTCCTCGGGCGTGCTGACGTCGCCGGGGAAGCGGCAGCCGATGCCGACGACCGCGATCGGGTCGTCGTCCACCGCGCGGGCGGGCGCGGCGGGCAGCTCGGCGGCGGGCTCGGCGTCGCCGACCAGCTCGGTCTCCAGCAGGGCCGCCAGCAGCTCGGGGTTCGGGTGGTCGAACACCAGGGTCGCGGGCAGCCGCAGGCCGGTGGCCGCGACCAGGCGGTTGCGCAGCTCGACCGCCGCGAGCGAGTCGAAGCCCAGGTCGCGGAACGCGCGGCGCGGGTCGACGGACGCCGCGCCGTCGTGGCCGAGGACGGCCGCGACGTGCGAGCGCACCAGGTCCAGCACCACGCGGGTCCGGTCGGTCGGGGGCAGCGCGCGGAGCCTGCGGGCCAGCGCGGAGCCGCCGTCCTCGTCGCCGGTGACGCCGGAGCGGCGGACCTGCTTGCGCACCAGGGACTTCAGCAGCGCGGGCAGCGCGTCGCGCTCGCGCAGCGCGGCCAGGTCCAGGCGCATCGGGACCAGCAGCGGCTCGGCCGAGGCGAGGCTGGCGTCGAACAGCGCCAGGCCCTCCTCGGTGGTCAGGCCGGTGACGCCGGAGCGGCCCATGCGGGCCAAGTCGACGTCGGACAGGTGGTCGGTCATGCCGCTGCGCTGGGACCAGAAGCCCCAGGCGAGCGAGACGCCCGGCAGCCCCGCGGCGCGGCGGGCCTGCGCGAGGCCGTCGACGTAGGTGTTGGCGGCGGCGTAGTTGCCCTGGGCCGCGCCGTCGTAGACGCCCGCGGCGGAGGAGAACAGCACGAACGCCCGCAGGTCGCCGGTCAGCTCGTGCAGGTGCCGCGCGCCCTCGGCCTTGGGGTTCCAGGCCGCGTCCAGGCGCTCGGGGGTCAGGCCGGTGACCAGGCCGTCGTCGAGCACGGCTGCGGTGTGCACGACGGCGGTGAGGCCGTCGACGCCCGCGAGGAGGGCGGCGACCGAGTCGCGGTCGGCGACGTCGCAGGCGACGACGCGGGCGGTGGCGCCCAGGTCGGCCAGCTCGGCCACCAGCTCGGTCGCGCCGGGGGCGTCGGGGCCGCGACGGCTGGTGAGGACCAGCTCGCGCACGCCCCGCTCCACCAGGTGCCTGGCCAGCACCGCGCCGAGGCCGCCGGTGCCGCCGGTGACCAGGACGGTGTCCTCGGCGGTCCAGGCGAACGCGGGGCCGTCGGGGGCAGCGCGGACCAGGCGCGGGGCGAGCAGGTCGTCGCCGCGCACCGCGACCTCCGGCTCACCCGAGCCGAGGGCGGCGAGCAGGCCGTCCCAGTGCACCGGCCAGCCGTCGGTGTCCACCAGCGCGAACCGGTCGGGGTTCTCGGCGGCGGCGGCCCGGATCAGGCCGTGCGCGGCGGTGACGGCCGGGTCGACCGGCACGTCGCCGACCGCCGCGCCGCCCCTGGTGAGCACCACGAGCTTGGCGGAGGCGAACCTGGTGTCCGCCAACCACTCCTGCGCGGTGGACAGGGCCAGGTCGACGGCGGAGCGGGAGGACTCGGCCGAGCCGATCGGCAGCACGACCCACTCCGGGACGTCCGCGCCGATCGAGGCCAGGTCGGGGACCTTGGGCACGTACTTGCCCAGCGCGTCGCCGAGCACGAGCAGCTTGCCGGTGGTCGGCGCGGCCTCGATCTTGGTCCAGTCGATCCGGAACAGGGCGTCCGGCACACCGGCCGAGGGGACGACGACCTCGCGGGAGAGCAGGTCGGCGACCTGGGCGACGGGGTTGCCCGCCTGGTCCGCGACCCGGATGGCCAGGCCGTCGCCGCCGGTCGGGGTGAGCCGCACCCGCAGGGCGCGGGCGCCCTCGGCGAACAGCGACACGCCCGTCCAGGAGAACGGCAGCTGCGGCGGCTTGTCCTCGCCGGACTCCACGACCAGCACCGGGTGCAGCGCCGCGTCGAGCAGCGCGGGGTGCAGGCCGTACCCGGCCGGGTCGACGTCCTCGGGCAGCTCGACCTCGGCGAACACCTCGTCGCCGAGGCGCCAGGCGGCGCGCAGGCCCTGGAACGCGGGGCCGTAGCCGTAGCCCTGGGCGTCGAGCGCCGGGTAGGCGCCGTCCAGGTCCACCGGCTGCGCGCCGGGCGGCGGCCAGGCGACCAGGTCGAAGTCCGGGGTGGTCTCGGAGCGGACCAGGCGGCCGGTGGCGTGCCTGGTCCACGGGGCCTCGGAGCCCTCGGCGCGGGAGTGCGCGGTCAGCTCCCGGCCGCCGTCCCGGTCGGGGTCGCCGATGCGGAGCTGGACGTGCACGCCGCCGCGCTCGGGCAGCGCGAGCGGGGCCTCCAGGGTCAGCTCGTCCACGCGGTCGCAGCCGACCTGGTCGCCCGCCCGGATCGCCAGCTCCACGAACGCGGTGCCGGGGAGCAGGGTCGTGCCCGCGAAGGCGTGGTGCGCCAGCCACGGGTGGGTGTCGGCGGCGAGGCGGCCGGTGAGCAGGACCTCGTCCGCGCCCGCCACCGCGATGGTCGCGCCGAGCAGCGGGTGGGCGGTCGCGGCCAGGCCCGCCGAGGTGACGTCGCCGGTCGCCGAGGTGGCGTCGAGCCAGTAGCGGCGGTGCTGGAAGGCGTAGGTGGGCAGGGCGGTCCGGCGCGGGGTCGCCTTGGACTGGGCGACGAGCAGGCCGGTCCAGTCCACGTCGACGCCGCGCGTCCACGCCTGGGCCAGGGACAGCAGCACCCGGCGGGGGCCGCCGTCGTCGCGGCGCAGGGAGCCGATCGCGGCGACCTCGCGGCCGTCCTCCTCGGCGGTCTCCAGGACCGCCGAGGTGAGCACCGCGTGCGGGCTGCACTCGACGAACACGGCGTGCCCGGTGGCGAGCAGGGTCCGGGTGGCGCCGACGAAGTCGACCGTCTCGCGCAGGTTCGTGTACCAGTACCCGGCGTCAAGTGCGGCGGTGTCGGTGAACTCGGCGGTGACGGTGGAGCAGAACGGGGTGGTGGAGGTGCGCGGGGACAGGTCCGCGAGCACGTCGAGCAGGCGCTCGCGGATCGACTCCACGTGGGCGGAGTGCGAGGCGTAGTCCACCGGGACCCGCTTGGCCCGCGCGCCCTCGGCGCGCAGCTCGGCCTGGAGCGCGTCCAGCCCGGCCGGGTCGCCGGAGACGACCACGGAGCGGGTTCCGTTGACCACGGCGATCGACAGGCCCTCGGCGAGCCGGGGGCGGACCTCGTCCACGGGCAGCTGCACGGACAGCATCCCGCCCTTGCCCGCCAGGTCCTCGGCGATGGCGAGGCTGCGCAGCGCCACGATCGCGGCGCCGTCGCGGGTGGACAGCGCGCCGGACGCGACGGCGGCGGCGATCTCGCCCTGCGAGTGGCCGACGACCGCGTCGGGGCGCACGCCGTTCGCGCGCCACAGCTCGGCCAGCGACACCATCATCGCCCACAGCACCGGCTGCACCACGTCGACCCGCTCCAGCGAGGGGGCGTCCTCGTCGCCTCGGGCCACGGCGATCAGGTCCCAGTCCACGAACTCGGACAGGGCCCGCGCGCACTCGGCCATGCGGGCGGCGAAGACCGGGGAGGCGTCGAGCAGCTCGGCGGCCATGCCGACCCACTGCGAGCCCTGGCCGGGGAAGACGAACACGACCCTCGGGTCGGACAGCACCGCACCATCCACGATGGACGCCGCCGCTTCGCCGGAGGCCAGCGCGGACAGCCCGGCGGTGAGCCGCTCCAGGTCCTCGCCGACCACGACGGCGCGCTGCTCCAGCGCGGCGCGGGTGGTGACCAGGGAGTGCGCGACGTCGAGCGGCGCGAGGTCGGGGTGGGCGGCCAGGTGGGCGGCGAGCAGCCCGGCCTGGGCGCGCACCGCGTCCGCGCCGCGACCGGAGACCAGCAGGGGCAGCAGCGCCCCGGTGGGCTCGACCGCCTCGACCGCTTCCGGCGCGGCGGTTTCCGGCCCGGTGGTGGCTCGGGCGGCGGTCTCGGCGACCGGCTCGGGGGCCTGCTCCAGGACGATGTGCGCGTTGGTGCCGCTGATGCCGAACGACGAGACACCGGCGCGGCGCGGGCGGCCGGTCTCCGGCCAGGGCCGGGACTCGGTGATCAGCTCGACCGCGCCCTCGGTCCAGTCGACCTGGTCGGTGCGCTCGGACACGTGCAGGGTGGCCGGGACCTGGCCCGCCCGCATCGCCATGACCATCTTGATCACACCCGCGACGCCCGCGGCGGCCTGGGTGTGGCCGAAGTTGGACTTGATCGAGCCCAGCAGCAGCGGGTGCTCGCGGTCCTGGCCGTAGGTGGCCAGGAGCGCCTGGGCCTCGATCGGGTCGCCGAGCGGGGTGCCGGTGCCGTGCGCCTCGACGGCGTCGACCTCGGTGTGCGACAGGCCCGCGTTGGCCAGGGCCGCGCGGATGACGCGCTGCTGCGACGGGCCGTTCGGGGCGGTCAGGCCGTTGGACGCGCCGTCCTGGTTCACCGCGCTGCCGCGCAGCACGGCCAGCACCTCGTGCCCGTTCGCCTGGGCGTCGGAGAGCCGCTCCAGCAGGACCAGGCCGACGCCCTCGCCCCAGCCGGTGCCGTCCGCGTCCGAGGAGAACGACTTGGACCGGCCGTTGCGGGCGAGGCCGCGCTGGAGGCTGAAGTCCACGAAGGTGTCCGGCGCGGACATCACCGTGACGCCGCCCGCGAGGGCGAGCGAGCACTCCCCCGCCCTGAGCGCCTGCGCGGCCAGGTGGATGGACACCAGCGAGGAGGAGCAGGCGGTGTCCACGGAGACCGCAGGGCCTTCGAGGCCGAGCACGTAGGACACCCGGCCGGACAGGACGCTGGCGATGCTGCCGTTGCCCAGGTACCCGGCCAGGTCCTCCGGGACCTCCTTCAGCCTGCTGCCGTAGTCGTGGTACATCACGCCGGCGAACACGCCGGTCGGGGTGCCCTTGAGCGAGGTCGGGTCGATGCCCGCCCGCTCGATCACCTCCCACGCGGTCTCCAGCAGGAGGCGCTGCTGCGGGTCCATCGCCAGCGCCTCGCGCGGGCTGATGCCGAAGAACCCGGCGTCGAAGCCCAGCGCGTCGCTGAGGAACCCGCCCTCGCGCACGTAGGTGCGGCCGGGCTTGCCGGGTTCGGGGTCGTAGATGCCGTCGGTGTCCCAGCCGCGATCGGCGGGGAACCCGGAGATCGCGTCGACGCCGTGCGCGACGAGCTCCCACAGCTCCTCGGGGGTGGTGACGTCGCCGGGGTAGCGGCAGCCCATGGCGACGATGGCGATCGGGTCGCCGTCGTCCGCGCGGGTCGCGGCCACCGGGGCGGGCGCGCTGGGCGCCGCGCCGCCGAGGGACTCGGACAGGTGCGCGACCAGGGCGACCGGGGTCGGGTGGTCGAACACCAGGGTCGCGGGCAGCCGCAGGCCGGTGGCGGTGGTGAGCCGGTTGCGCAGCTCGACCGCCGCGAGCGAGTCGAAGCCCAGCTCGCCGAACGCGCGGCGCGGCTCGATCTCGGCGCCGCTGCCGTGGCCGAGGACGGCCGCGACGTGCGAGCGGACCAGGTCGAGCAGCACGCGGCCCCGGTCCTCGGCGGACAGGCCGAGCAGCTCGTCGCGCGGGGTCCGGTCGGCCCCTGCGGCGGTCGCGGCGCGGCGGGTGGGGCGGACCAGGCCGTGGAACAGCCGGGGCAGCTCCTCGCCCCTGGTGCGCAGGGCGGCCAGGTCGAGCCGGACCGGGACCAGCAGCGGGGCGTCGAGCGCGAGGGCGGCGTCGAACAGGGCGAGGCCCTCGGCGGCGGGCAGGCCGCGCACGCCGGAGCGGGCCATGCGGGCGAGGTCGCCCTCGGTGAGGTGGCCGGTCATGCCGCTGCGGTGCTCCCACAGGCCCCAGGCGATCGAGGTTCCTGGCAGACCGGTGGCGCGGCGCTGCTCCACCAGCGCGTCCAGGTAGGTGTTGGCGGCGGCGTAGTTGCCCTGGCCGGTGCCGTCGACCACGCCCGCCGCCGAGGAGAAGACGACGAACGCCCGCAGGTCCGAGGTGAGCTCGTGCAGGTTGCGCGCGCCCTCGGCCTTGGGCAGCCAGACCGCGTCGACCTGCTCGGGGGTCATGGCCGAGACGAGGCCGTCCGCGAGCGCGCCCGCCGTGTGCACGACGGCGGTGAGGCCGGGAATGCCCGCGACGAGTTCGGCGACCGAGTCGCGGTCGGCGACGTCGCAGGCGACGACCCTGGTCGTGGCGCCCAGGTCGGCGAGCGCGGCGACCAGTTCGGCCGCGCCGGGGGCGTCGGGGCCGCGACGGCTGGTGAGGACGAGCTGCCGCACGCCCTGACCGGCCAGGTGCCCGGCCAGCAGCGCGCCGAGGCCGCCGGTGCCGCCGGTGATCAGGACGGTGTCCTCGGCGGTCCAGGCGAACGGGGCCTGCGGGCGGTCGGTGGCGCGGGCCAGGCGCGGCACGAGGAGCGCGCCGTCGCGGACCGCGACCTCGGGCTCGCCGAGGCCGAGCGGGGTGGTGACGGCGCTCGCCAGGTCCTCGGGGCTGCCGGGGAGAGCGATGTCCAGGTCGAGCAGGGTGAAGCGGTCGGGGTTCTCCGCCTGCGCGGCCCTGACCAGGCCCCACACCGGGGCGACGACCGGGTCGACGGCGTGGCCCGCCGCCGGGACGCCGCCGGTGGTGACCAGCGCGAGGCGGGCGGCGGCGAACCGCTCGTCCGCGATCCACTCGCGCAGCACGGAGAGGACGTCGTCGACGGTGGAGCGGGCGGCCTGGCCGGTGACCGGCAGCACCACCCAGTCCGGGACCTGCTCCAGCGCGGACAGGTCGGGGCCGTCCAGCACGGTGGCCGCGCCGGTGACCGGGCCCGCCGCCGGGACCGGGGTCCAGTCCACGCGGTAGAGCGAGTCCTGGCCGGAGCCGCCGGTCAGCGCGGCGGCCGGGATGGGCCGGGTGACCAGCGCGTCGACCGTGGCGACCGGGTCGCCCGCCGGGTCGGTCAGCAGCAGCGACACCGCGCCGCCGCCCTCGGGGGTGAGCCGCACCCGCAGCGCGGTCGCGCCGGAGGCGTGCAGGGTGACGCCGGTCCAGGCGAACGGGAGGTCGATCAGGCCGTCCTCGGCCCCGCCCTCGCGGGCGCCGGTGGCGTGCAGGGCGGCGTCGAGCAGCGCCGGGTGCAGGCCGAAGCCCGCCGCGTCGGCGCCCTCGGGCAGCGCGACCTCGGCGAGCACCACGTCGCCCTGCCGCCAGGCGGCGCGGACGGCGCGGAACACCGGGCCGTAGGCGTAGCCGCCCGCCGCCAGCTCCGCGTAGAGGGCGTCGACGTCGATCTTGGTCGCGCCGGGCGGCGGCCACGCGGTCAGCCGCTCGGGGCTGGTGCGCGGGGCGTGGTCCAGGAAGCCGGAGGCGTGCCTGGTCCACGAGGAGTCGGCGTCCTCGGGGCGGGAGTGCACGCTCACCGCGCGCCTGCCGGTGGCGTCGGGCGCGCCGACCGCGACCTGCAGGACGGTGCCGCCGCGCGCGGGCAGCACCAGCGGGGCCTCCAGGGTCAGCTCGTCGACGCGGTCGCAGCCGACCTGGTCGCCCGCCCGGACCGCCAGCTCCACGAACGCGGTGCCGGGCAGCAGGACGACGCCGGAGGCGGCGTGGTCGGCCAGCCACGGGTGGGTGTCGAGCGCGAGGCGGCCGGTGAGCAGGACGCCGTCGTTCCCGGCGGTGGTGGTGGTCGCGCCCAGCAGCGGGTGGCCGGTGGCGCCGAGGCCCGCCGACGAGACGTCGCCGGGGCCGTCGGTGGCGTCGAGCCAGAAGCGGCGGTGCTGGAAGGCGTAGGTGGGCAGGGCGACCTTGCGCGGGGCGGTGGGGCCGGTGAGCAGGGTGGTCCAGTCCACGTCGACGCCGCGCGCCCAGGCCTGGGCCAGCGACAGCAGCAGCCTGCGGGGGCCGCCGTCGTCGCGGCGCAGGGTCGGGATCGCGGCGATCTCGCGCTCGTCCTCGTCGGCGGTCTCCTGCAGGGCCGAGGGCAGCACGGGGTGCGCGCTGCACTCGATGAAGACGGTGTGGCCGGAGCCGAGCAGGGTGCGGCTGGCGCCGACGAAGTCGACCTTCTCGCGCAGGTTCGAGTACCAGTAGTCGGCGCCGAGCGCGGTCCCGTCCAGGAAGCCGCCGGTGACGGTGGAGCAGAACGGGGTGGTGGCGGCGCGCGGGACGACGTCCGCGATGACGGCCAGCAGGCGCTCGCGGATCACCTCCACGTGCGGGGAGTGCGAGGCGTAGTCGATCTTGACGGGTCGGGCGCGCACGCCCTCGTCGTCCAACCGGGCCCGGAGCGCGGCCAGCCCCTCGGGGTGACCGGCGACGACGACCGAGCGGGCGCCGTTGAGCCCGGCGATGGTCAGGCCCTCGGTCAGGCGCGGGGTGACCTCCTCCAGCGGGAGCTGGATGGACAGCATCCCGCTCTTGCCGGACAGCTCCTCGCCGATCAGGACGCTGCGCAGCGCGACGATCGCGGCGCCGTCCCGCAAGGACAAGGCGCCGGAGACGACGGCGGCGGCGATCTCGCCCTGGGAGTGGCCGACGACCGCGTCGGGGCGCACGCCGTGGTGCTTCCACAGCTCCGCCAGGGACACGGTGATCGCCCAGAGCACCGGCTGGAGCACGTCCACCCGGTTCAGCGGCGGGACGCCGGGGGCGTCGCGCACGACGTCGACCAGGTTCCAGTCCACGTGCGGGGCCAGCGCGGCGGCGCACTCGCGCATCCGCTCGGCGAACACCGGGGACGAGTCGAGCAGCTCAACGGCCATGCCCGCCCACTGCGAGCCCTGGCCGGGGAAGACGAACACGACCCTCGGGTCGGACAGCGCCTCGCCGTCCACGACGGACGCGGCGGCCTCGCCGGAGGCCAGCGCGGACAGCGCGGCGTCGAACTGGTCGGCGTCCTCGCCGACCACGACGGCGCGGCGCTCCAGGGCGGCGCGGGTGGTGGCCAGCGACCAGGCGATCTCGCGCGGGGACGCCGAGCCGACGTGCTCGCGCAGCCTGGCGGCCTGCTCGCGCAGGGCGTCCTCGGTGCGGGCGGACAGCACCCACGGCACCAGACCGGAGGGCTGCGGTCCGGCGGCGTCGGGCTCGGCGGGCGCGGCGGGTTCGGCGGCGGGGGCCTGCTCCAGCACGACGTGCGCGTTGGTGCCGCTGATGCCGAACGACGAGACGCCCGCGCGGCGCGGGCGACCGGTCTCCGGCCACGGGCGCGCCTCGGTCAGCAGCTCGACCGCGCCCTCGGACCAGTCGACCTGCGGGGTGCGCTCGCCCACGTGCAGGGTGCGCGGCAGCACGCCCTCGCGCATGGCCATGACCATCTTGATCACGCCCGCGACCCCGGCGGCGGCCTGGGTGTGGCCGACGTTCGACTTGATCGAGCCCAGCCACAGCGGCTCGGTGCGGTCCTGGCCGTAGGTCGCCAGCAGCGCCTGCGCCTCGATCGGGTCGCCGAGGCGGGTGCCGGTGCCGTGCGCCTCGACGGCGTCGACCTCGGTGTGCGACAGGCCCGCCACGGCCAGCGCGGCGCGGATGACCCGCTGCTGCGACGGGCCGTTGGGGGCGGTCAGGCCGTTGGACGCGCCGTCCTGGTTGATCGCGGAGCCCTTGACCACGGCCAGGACCTCGTGCCCGTTGCGGCGCGCGTCGGACAGCCGCTCCAGCACGAGCACGCCGACGCCCTCGCCCCAGGCGGTGCCGTCGGCGTCGGCGGAGAACGACTTGGACCGGCCGTCGGCGGCGAGGCCGCGCTGGAGGCTGAAGTCCAGGAACGTGTCGGGCGTGGCCATGACGGTGACGCCACCGGCCAGGGCGAGCGAGCACTCGCCGCCGCGCAGGGCCTGCGCGGCGAGGTGGATGGACACCAGCGACGAGGAGCAGGCGGTGTCGACCGAGACGGCCGGGCCTTCGAGGCCGAGCACGTACGCGACGCGGCCGGACGCGACGCTCGCGAGCGAGCCGTTGCCCAGGTACCCGGCCAGGTCCTCCGGGATGTCCTTCAGCCGCAAGGCGTAGTCGTGGTACATGATGCCCGCGAACACGCCGGTCGGGCTGCCCTTGAGCGAGGTCGGGTCGATGCCCGCGCGCTCCAGGGCCTCCCAGGCGGTCTCCAGCAGCAGGCGCTGCTGCGGGTCCATCGCGGTGGCCTCGCGCGGGCTGATGCCGAAGAACTCGGCGTCGAAGTCCAGCGCGTCGGCCAGGAACCCGCCCTCGACCGAGTAGGTGCGGCCGGGCTTGCCGGGCTCGGGGTCGTAGAGCGAGTCCACGTCCCAGCCCCGGTCGTCGGGGAAGCGCGAGATGCCGTCGACGCCGTCGGCGACCAGGCGCCACAGCTCCTCGGGCGTGGTGACGCCGCCGGGGAAGCGGCAGCTCATGCCGACCACGGCGATGGGCTCGTCGTCGACGGCCGTGACGGTGGCGCGCTGGACGGGCGCGGCGGCGGCGCGGTCGCCGAGCGCCTTCTCCTTCAGGTGCCCCACCAGCGCGAGCGGGGTCGGGTAGTCGAACACCAGGGTCGCGGGCAGCCGCAGGCCGGTGGCGGTGGTGAGCCGGTTGCGCAGCTCCACGGCCGCCAGCGAGTCGAAGCCGATCTCGCTGAACGCGCGCCTGGGCTCGATGGCGTCGCCGCCGCCGTGGCCGAGGACGGCCGCGACGTGCGCGCGGACCAGGTCGAGCAGGACGCGGTCCCGGTCGGCCTCGGGCAGCTCGGCCAAGCGGACGCCCAGGCCGTCGCCGCCGGACTGGGCCGCTCCCCCGGCGGCGCGGCGCGCGGCGGTGGGGGCGAGGACGCGCAGCAGGGCGGGGACGCCGTCGGGGCGGGCGCGCAGCGCGGTCAGGTCCAGGCGGACCGGCGCGAGCACCGGCTCGGCGGTGGTGAGCGCGGCGTCGAGCAGCGCCAGGTTCTCCTCGGGGGTCAGGCCCGGCATCCCGGAGGCCTCGATGCGGTGCAGGGCGGCGGTGTCGAGCACCGAGCCCATGCCGCTCTCCCCCAGCCACAGGCCCCAGGTGAGGGCGGTGGCGGGCAGGCCGTCGGCGCGGCGGCGCTCGGCCAGGGCGTTGAGGAACAGGTTGGCGGCGGCGTAGTTGCCCTGGCCGGGGTTGTCGAGCAGCGCGGCCAGCGAGGAGTAGAGGACGAACGCGGTCAGGTCGCGGTCCTGGGTCAGCTCGTGCAGGTGCCAGGCGGCGTCGGCCTTGGGGCGCAGCACCTCGTCCACGCGCTCGGCGGTGAGGGTGCCGACCGTGCCGTCGGCGACGACGCCCGCGGTGTGCACGACGGCGGTCAGGTCGGTGATGCCGTCGAGCAGGGCGGCGACGGCGGCGCGGTCGGCCACGTCGCAGGCCACCACGCGGGCGGTCGCGCCGAGGTCGGCCAGCTCCGCGACCAGCTCGGCCGCGCCGGGCGCGTCCGGGCCGCGTCGGCTGGTGAGCACCAGCTGCCGGGCGCCCCTGGCAGCCAGGTGCTTGGCGACCAGCGCGCCGAGGCCGCCGGTGCCGCCGGTGACCAGGGTCGTGCCCTCGTCCGCCCACGGGTCGGCGGCGGGCTCCTCGACCGGGACGCGCGCCAGGCGCGGCACGGAGACCTTGCCGTCGCGCACGGACAGCTCCGGCTCGCCGGTGGCGACGGCCGGGAGCAGCTGCGCGGCGGACTCGGGGGCGTCGTCCAGGTCGACGAGGGTGAAGCGGTCCGGGTTCTCCGCCTGCGCGGCGCGCACCAGGCCCCACACCGGGGTGTGCGCGAGGTCGGCGTCGCGGACGCCTCGGGTGACCACGACCAGCCGGGACGGGCCGAAGCGCTCGTCGGCGAGCCACTGGCGGACCACGGTGAGCACGGCGTCGAGCGCGGCGCGGACGTCCACGAGCACGTCACCGGTGCCGGTCGGCACGTGGTAGACCACGGTCTCGGGCACGGTCGCGCCCGAGGTGAGGGCGGCGCCCAGCGCGGCCAGGTCGGCGTGGCCCGCGCCGAGCGCGGTGGCCGGGCGGGGCGGGCCGGACGGGACGGGCCGGGAGACCCACTCCTGGCGCAGCAGCGACTCGTGGTGCTCGCGGCGGGCGGCGGCGAGCTGCTCGGCGGTGACCGCGCGGGAGACGAACGAGCCGACCGCCGCCACGGGCGCGCCCGCCGGGTCGGTGATGGTCAGCGACACCGCGTCGGCCCCGGCGGGGCTGATGCGCACGCGCACCGCCGACGCGCCGGTGGCGTGCAGCACGACGTCGTTCCAGGCGAACGGGACGCGCACCTCGCCGGGGTCGCCGGGCGCGGTGCCCGCGACGTCCACGGCGTGCAGGGCGGCGTCGAGCAGCGCGGGGTGCAGGCCGAAGGAGGCGGCGGACGCGGCGACCGACTCGGGCAGCGCCACCTCGGCGTACACCTCGGCGGAGGGGCCGGCGCCGCGCCGCCACGCCTTGCGCAGGCCCTGGAACACCGGGCCGTAGCCGTAGCCCAGGGCGGCGAGGTCGGCGTACGCGGTGGAGGCGTCGACCGGTTCGGCGTCGCGCGGCGGCCAGGTCTCCAGGCGCTCGCCCGGTTCCGGGGCCTGCGCGGACAGCACGCCGCCCGCGTGGCGGGTCCAGCCCGCGTCCTCGGGGGCGTGCTCGGGCCGCGAGTGCACGGCCACGGTGCGCCTGCCGCCGTCGTCGGGGGCGTCCACGACGACCTGGAGCACGACGCCGCCGCGCTCGGGCAGCACCAGCGGGGCTTCCAGGGTCAGCTCTTCGAGCACGCCGCAGCCGACCTCGTCGCCCGCGCGCACGGCCAGCTCCACGAACGCGGTGCCGGGCAGCAGGACCGAGCCGGAGATGACGTGGTCGGCCAGCCACGGGTGGGTGCGCGGGGAGACCCGGCCGGTGAGCACGACCCGGTCGCCGCCCGCGAGGCCGACGACGGCGCCGACGAGCGGGTGGTCGGCGGCGAGCTGGCCCAGCTCGGCCGCGCCGCCCGCCCCGCCCGCACCGGCGGTGAGCCAGTAGCGCTCGCGCTGGAAGGCGTAGCGGGGCAGGTCGACGCGCGCGCCGGAGCCCTGCGGCAGCAGCTCGGCCCAGCGCACGGCCTGGCCTCGGGTGTGCGCGAGGGCGACGGCGGCGCGGACCTCGGCGACCTCGTCGCGGTCGCGGCGCAGCAGGGCTGCGAAGGCGAAGTCGGTGTTCTCGACCTCGGCCACGCAGTCCTGCGCCATGGCGGTGAGGACGGCGTCGGGGCCGAGTTCGAGGAAGGTGGCGACGCCGCGCGCGGCCAGCTCGGCGACCACGTCGCGGAACCGGACGGCCTGGCGGATGTGCCCGACCCAGTACTCCGGGGAGCGCAGCTGCTCGGCGGTGGCCAGCTCGCCGGTGACGTCGGAGACCACCGGGATGGTGGGCGCCGAGTAGGTCATCAGCTCGGCGACGCGGCGGAACTCGGCGAGCGCCGGTTCCATCAGCGGGGAGTGGAAGGCGTGCGAGACGGTGAGCCGCTTGGTCTTCACGCCCCGGTCGGCCAGGACCCCGGCGATCTCCAGGACGGCGGTCTCCACGCCGGAGATCACGGTGGCGGCGGGCCCGTTGACGGCGGCCACCCGCACCTCGGCCTCGCGGCCGGCCAGCAGCGGCAGCACCTCGGACTCGGGGGCGCGGACGGACACCATCGCGCCGCCCTCGGGAAGCGCCTGCATGAGCCTGCCGCGCGCGCCGACGAGCAGCGCGGCGTCCTCCAGGGACAGCACGCCCGCGACGTGCGCGGCGGTGATGCCGCCCAGCGAGTGGCCCGCGACGTAGTCGGGGCGCAGGCCCCAGGACTCGACCAGCCGGTAGAGGGCGGTCTCCAGGGCGAACAGGGCGCTCTGCGCGTAGGCGGTGCGGTCGAGCAGCGCGGCGGCCTCGGTGCCCGGCTCGGCGAACATCACCTCGCCGAGGGGGCGGTCGAGCTGGAGGTCGAGCCAGCCGCAGGCCGCGTCCAGCGCCTTGGCGAACACCGGGTGGGCGCGGTACAGCTCGCGGCCCGCCGACAGGCGCTGGCTGCCCTGGCCGGTGAACAGGAACGCGGTCGGGCCCGACGTGGCGGCGCCGCGCACCAGGCCGGGGGCGTCCTGCCCGGCGGCGAGGGCGGCAAGGCCGCGCAGGGCGTCAGCGCGGTCGGTGGCGTGCAGGACCGCGCGGTGCTCCAGGGCGGCGCGGCGCAGGGCCAGCTCGTGGGCGGTGTCGACCAGGTCGGGCGCGGTGGGGTCGGCGAGGAACTCGGCGAGCCTGGCGGCCTGGCCGCGCAGCGCGGCCTCGCCCCGGCCGGAGAGCACCAGCGGGACCGGGACGGGCGCGGCGGCCTCGGCCTTCTTGGACTTCTTGGCGGACTTGGCCGCCTTCACCGGCTTCGCGGGCGCGACCGGCGGGACCGCCGGGGGCTCCTCGATCACGACGTGCGCGTTGGTGCCGCTGACGCCGAACGACGAGATGCCCGCGCGGCGGGGCCGGTCGGGCGAGTCCCACGGGCGCTGCTCGGTCAGCAGCTCGATGTCGCCCGCCGACCAGTCCACGTGCGGGGTCGGGGCGTCCACGTGCAGGGTGCGCGGCAGGACCCGCTCGCGCATGGCGTAGACGACCTTGATGATGCCCGCGACGCCCGCCGCGGCCTGGCTGTGGCCGATGTTGGACTTGATGGAGCCCAGCCACAGCGGCTCGGTGCGGTCCTGGCCGTAGGTCGCCAGGAGCGCCTGCGCCTCGATCGGGTCGCCCAGGCGGGTGCCGGTGCCGTGCGCCTCCACCGTGTCCACGTCGGACGGTCGCAGGCCCGCGTCCGCGAGCGCCTGCCGGATGACGCGCTGCTGCGCGGGGCCGCTGGGCGCGGTCAGGCCGTTGGAGGCGCCGTCCTGGTTGACGGCGGTGCCCCGGATGACGCCGAGCACGCGGTGGCCCTCGCGCAGCGCGTCGGACAGCCGCTCCAGCACGACCACGCCGACGCCCTCGGCCCAGCCGGTGCCGTCGGCGGCGGCGGCGAAGGGCTTGCACACGCCGTCGGGCGCGAGGCCGCGCTGGGTGCTGAACGCGGTGAACGCGCCGGGGTGCACCATGACCGCGACGCCGCCCGCGAGCGCGGCGGTGCAGTCGCCGTCGCGCAGCGCCCGCACCGCCAGGTGCAGCGCCACCAGCGAGCCGGAGCAGGCGGTGTCGATCGAGACGGTGGGGCCTTCCAGGCCCAGCGAGTAGGCGAGGCGACCGGAGACGACGCTGGGCGCGTTGCCGGTGAGCAGGTAGCCGTCCAAGCCCTCGGGGGCCTGGTGCAGGCGCGGCCCGTACTCCTGGGGCTCGACGCCGATGTAGACGCCGGTGCGGCTGCCGCGCAGCGACAGCGGGTCGACGCCCGCGTGCTCCAGCGCCTCCCACGCGGTCTCCAGGACCAGGCGCTGCTGCGGGTCCATCGCCAGGGCCTCGCGCGGGCTGATGCCGAAGAACGCGGCGTCGAACTCGGCGGCCTCGGTGAGGAAGCCGCCCTTGCGCACGTAGGACTTGCCGGGCTTGCCGGGCTCGGGGTCGAACAGGGCGTCCAGGTCCCAGCCCCGGTCCTCGGGGAAGCCGGAGCTGACGTGCCTGCCGCCCGCGACGATCTCCCACAGCTTCTCGGGGGTGTCGCTGCCGCCGGGGTAGCGGCAGCCGACGCCGACGATGGCGATGGGCTCGTCGTCCCGGTCGCGCCGCGCGGGCACGGGCTCGTCCACCACGGGGACGGCGCGCTCGCCCAGCGCGAGGCGGCGCGCGAGGCGGGCCACGGCGAGCGGGGTGGGGTGGTCGAAGACCAGGGTGACCGGCAGGTCGAGACCGGTGGCCTCCGACAGCCTGCGGTGCAGGTCGACGGCGGCCAGCGAGTCGAAGCCCAGCTCCTTGAAGGGGCGCTCGGGGGCGACCCGGTCGGGGGCGTCCGGCAGGGCTGCCTTGAGCACCGCGACGACCTGCTCGTGCACGACGCCGAGCAGGACGCGTTCCTGTTCCGCTGGTGGCAGCTCGGCCAACCGCGCCAGGGGCGCTGCGGTGGTGGCGGGCTCGGCGTTCTCGGGCTGGCTCATCCGTGCTCCACTGGTCCGGCGGTCGGTCCTGGGTCCTGGACATGGCTCGTCCCCGGACCGGGAGGGTGCCCCTCCCGGCCGGGGACGGCGGTGGTCGGGCCTACTCCTCGGGTGCGAGGACCCGGCCCGTGGCCGTCTCGGTGACGGTGATGGCGGCCATGGGGCACATGTCCGCCGCGTCGAGCAGGTACTGCGCGGGACCGGTCTCGGTCGCGCGGGCGGAGACCTTGCCGTCGCGGATCTCCAGGTGCTCCGGCGAGGTGCTCACGCACACGCCGGTGCCGATGCAGGCCGCGCGGTCGACGGCGACCGTCCAGGTGGTGGCCTCGGTGGCGTTGTTCACCAGGCCACCCGCAGCTTCTTCGGGCCGCGCACCAGCAGGCCGCGCTTCCACTCCACGCCCTCGTCGCCCTCGGCCAGGCGCAGGTTCGGGAACTTCGTGGTGATGACCTCCAGCATGACCTGGAGCTCCATCCGGGCGAGCTGCGCGCCGAGGCAGTGGTGCGGGCCGTGGCCGAACGCGACGTGCGGGTTCGACTCGCGGGTGAAGTCCATCCTCTCCGGCTCGGCGAAGACCTCGGGGTCGCGGTTGGCGCCGGGGATCGACGCCAGGATCGGCTCGCCCTCGCGGATCACGACGTTGCCGAGCTTGACGTCCTCGGTGGCGTAGCGGGGGAACAGCGCGGCCGGGTTGAGCGGGATGAACCGCAGCATCTCCTCGACGGCGGCCGGGATCAGCTCCGGCTGGGCCTTGAGCTGCTCGTAGTGCTCGGGGCTGGTGAGCAGGGCGTAGAGGAAGTTGGGGATGTGCGTGGAGACCGCCTCGGAGCCGGTCAGCAGCAGGCCGACGCTCGCGATCGACAGCAGCTCCTGCTCGGTGAGCTGGTCCTCGTCGTCGCGGGCGCGCACCAGGGCGGTGAGCAGGTCGTCGGTGGGCTCCTCGCGGCGCTTGGCCACCAGGGTGGCCATGTACGCGAACAGCTCCTCGGCCTGGGACATGACAGGCTTGGCCGTGTTGGTCAGGCCGTCGGTCCAGACCCGGAACTTGCCCCGGTCCTCGAAGGGCACGCCGATCAGGTCGCAGATGACCGCGATCGGGAAGGGCAGCGCGAAGTGCTCGACCAGGTCGACCGGCGAGCCGTGGGCGATCATGTCCTCGGCGCACTTCTCGGCGATGCGCACCGCGTGCGGGCGCATGGCGTTGACGCGCCGGGCGGTGAGCGCCTTGCCCGCGAGCTTGCGCAGGCGGGTGTGGTCCGGCGGGTCGAGGCCGACGATGCCCTCGTACGCCATCTCCTCTCGCAACCGGGGCTGGTCCTGGCCCTGCGCCGCCGCCCGGCTGAAGCGCGGGTCGGTCAGCACGGTCTTGGTGTCCTCGTAGCCGAGGGTTAACCAGGAGACCTCGCCGTAGGGCATCTGCACCCGGTTGACGGGCTCCTCGCTGCGCAGCTCGGCGTAGATGGGATCGACGTGGATACCCAGTTCCTCGCTGAACGGGTAGGTCCGGACCTGCTGGGTTGCTGTCATCCGTCTTCTCCTCCGGGTGCGCGGGAGCCTGCCCGACCACCGCGCGCCGGTCCCTTTGGGCCTGTGCCCGGAAGCCGTTCCCGGCTGCCACGTGAATGGCTCTGGGAAATTCCCGCCCCCGGTCGTCGAGAAAGACTAAGCACGTCGCGGAAGTCCGCTAAACCCCGGAAGTCCCCCTACGGTCCCCCTAGCCGCCCGGCGACCGCCCCGCCCCACCCCCGACCCCGACCACCGGTCAGCGGAAGCCCCGACCTGGGAGTTCGGTCCAGGTCGGGGCGCGGGGGTGGTGCGCGCGGGTCGTGGACGCGGGGCGGTGAGGGGTCGCGCAGGGGCCGCGCTAGGGGTTGCGCGGGGGCATTTCGCGCTTAAGGTCGCTCAGCGGAACCACCCGCGAACTTCCCCTCGTGCGTTCTCCGCGCGGCGCCCTCGCCTCGCGCCCCACTCGCCGCGCGCCGATCCGGCGCGCGGTCGGACGCGCATTTCCCAGCACCGCGGTCTTTCCGCGCCGCGGCCGTTCGAGCGAAAAACCGGGAAGACCGAAACGGAAGGTGCTCGCGCATGTCCCTGCCGCTCGCCGTTCTCCCGGAGGCGCCCCGCTTCCGGTCGTTGGGGCCCCACCACGTCGACGAGGTCGCGGCCAGGTACGCGCCGCGCCCGGACCTGCTGGAGGCGGTGCGGGTCATCTCGCAGGTGCTGCCGTTCCGGGTCAACGAGTACGTGCTCTCGCACCTGGTCGACTGGGCGCGGGTGCCGGACGACCCGATCTTCCAGCTGGTGTTCCCGCAGCGCGGGATGCTGGCCGAGGAGGACGAGCGCGAGCTGGCCGACCTGATGCGGGCCAAGGACAAGCGCGGGCTGCGGTCAGCGGTCGAGCGGGTGCGCGGCGGGTTGAACCCGCACCCGGCCGGGCAGAAGGAGCTCAACGTCCCGATGCTGGACGGGGAGGTGCTGCCGGGCGTGCAGCACAAGTACCGGGAGACGGCGCTGTACTTCCCGCAGCAGGGGCAGACCTGCCACGCGTACTGCACCTACTGCTTCCGCTGGGCGCAGTTCGTGGGCGACGCGGACCTGCGGTTCGCCGCGCCCGGCCCGGAGCTGCTGGTGCGCTACCTGCGCGAGCACCCGGCGGTGACGGACGTGCTGGTCACCGGCGGCGACCCGATGATCATGAGCACCGAGCGGCTGCGCACGCACCTGGAGCCGCTGCTGGCGGTGGACACCGTGCGCACGATCCGGATCGGCACGAAGTCGGTGGCCTACTGGCCGCACCGCTTCACCACCGACCCGGACGCGGACGAGGTGCTGCGCCTGTTCGAGCGCGTGGTGGCCTCCGGCCGCTCGCTGGCGGTGATGGCGCACTTCAGCCACCCGCGCGAGCTGGAGACGGACCTGGCCCGCGCGGCGCTGTCCCGGATCAGGGGCACCGGCGCGGTGGTGTACTGCCAGGCGCCGCTGATCAAGCACGTCAACGACGACTCGCGGGTGTGGGCCGACATGTGGCGCGGCGAGCTGTCGGCGGGCCTGGTGCCGTACTACATGTTCGTCGAGCGGGACACCGGTCCCCGCGAGTACTTCAAGGTGCCGCTGGCGCGCGCGGTCGAGATCTTCCAGGGCGCGTACCGGACGCTGCCGGGCCTGGCGCGCACGGTGCGCGGCCCGAGCATGTCGGCCACGCCGGGCAAGGTGCTGGTCGACGGGATCGAGGACGCGCCGGACGGCAGGCACTTCCGGCTGCGGATGGTGCAGGCGCGCGTCCCCGAGCTGGTGGGCCGCCCGTTCCGGGCCCGGTTCTCGGAGACCGCGTCGTGGCTGGACGAGCTGGAGATCGACCCGTCGACGCCCGCCGACCTGCTGGCCGCCGTGACCAGCTCGGTCCCGAAGAGCGCGCCGCAGACCGCGGCGCTCGGCTGAGCGCCCCTTCTCCGCGCTCGGCCGGGCGCCGCTCCCGGTCCCTCCCCCTCCCCCCTCCCGCGCTCCCGTTCCCCACTCCCCCACGACGAAAGGGCTCGGTGTGGCCGTCCGGAAGATCTCGCCCAACCTGGCGCTGGACCACCTGGTCTCGCTGCGCCAGGCCGCAGGCGAGCCGATCGTGCACCTGGGGTTCGGCGAATCGCGCCTGCCCGTGTTCCCCGGACTGGTGGAGCGGCTCGCCGAGGGCGCGGACCGCAACTCCTACGGTCCGGTGCCCGGCGCGCCCGGCGTGCTGCGGGCGTTCGCCGAGTACTGCGCGCGGCGGTCGCTGCCGACCGACCCCGACCAGGTGGTCGTCGCCCCCGGCAGCAAGGCGCTGCTGCTGGCGCTGCAGCTGGTCGTGCCCGGTGACGTGCTGCTGGCGCAGCCGTGCTGGGTGACCTACGCGCCGCAGGCGGTGCTGGCGGGCAAGCGGGTGTTCGGGGTTCCGGTGCCCGCCGAGTGCGGCGGCGTCCCGGACCCGGACGCGCTGCGCGAGCGGGTGCGGCAGGCCCGCGCCGAGGGCGGTGACCCGCGCATCGTCGTGCTGACCTCGCCGGACAACCCGACCGGCACCACCGCGACCCCGGACCTGGTGCGGCGGATCTGCGCCGTGGCCGAGGACGAGGACCTGCTGCTGGTGTCGGACGAGATCTACCGGGACGTGATCCACGACCCGGACTTCGAGTACCTGAGCCCGGCCGAGGTGTCGCCCTCGCGCACGGTCGTGATCACCGGGCTGAGCAAGAGCCTGGCGCTGGGCGGCTGGCGGATCGGCGCGGCCCGCTTCCCCGCCGACGAGGCGGGGCGGCGGATGCGCGCGGACGTGGCGTCGGTGGCCAGCGAGGTGTGGTCGACGCTGGCCGGTCCGATGCAGGCGGTGGCCGAGTACGCGTTCGACGAGCCCGTCGAGCTGGTGGCCAGGCGGGACGCGGACGCGCGGCTGCACGGCGCGGTGGCGAGGGCGGTGTGGCGGCTGGCCGAGGGCGCTGGCGCGCTGACCCGGCCGCCGACGGGCGGGTTCTACGTGTACCCGGACTTCGAGCCGCTGCGCGAGCCGCTCGCCCGGCGCGGCGTGGTGGACGGTGAGACGCTCCAGGCGCACCTGCTCGGCGAGTCCGGGGTGGCCGTGCTGGCGGGCGTGCACTTCGGCGACGACGCGCGGGCGCTGCGGTTCCGGGCCGCCACGAGCGTGCTGTACGGCGGCACCCGCGAGGAGCAGCACGCGGCGATGGCGGCGGCGGACCCGACGACCGTGCCGCACGTGGCCGAGGCGCTGGCCGCGATCGAGCAGGCGTTCACCAAGCTGAGCGCGGGCTGAGGGGGTTGGGGATGGGCGTGCCGACCGCGATCGCGTTCCCCGGCATGGGGCCGGTGCAGTTCGCCGACGTCGCGAAGTTCACGCTGCTCAACCCGTTCGGGCGGGAGCTGCTGGGCGTCGCGGACGAGGTGCTGGGCGGCGACCTGTTCACCGCGCTGCGGGAGAGCGGGTCGGACTACTCGGCGGCGGCGCAGGTGGGGTTCCTGGTGAACTGCCTGGCGCTGGCCCGGTGGGCCGAGCACGAGCACGGGTTCGCGCCGGAGCTGGTGGCCGGGGCGAGCTTCGGCGGGAAGGCCGCGGCGATCCACTCCGGGGCGCTCAGCGCCGAGGAGGGGATCTGGCTGACCGCCGAGCTGGTGCGGGTGGAGACGGAGTACTTCGCCGCCGAGCACGGCGACGTGGTGACGCTGTCGTTCGCCCGCACCGCGCCGGACGTGCTGGAGGCGGCGCTGGCGGAGCTGGACGACTGGCACGAGCTGTCGTGCCGGGTGGACGTGGACTTCGCGATGGTCTCGCTCAAGCGCGACAGGGTGGCGTGGTTCTCCGACCGGTTGCGGGCGGCGGGCGGGCTGCCGCTGTACGAGATGGACCCGCCGCTGCACGTGAGCCTGTTCACCGGGTTGCGCGACCGGATCGAGCGGGAGCTGCTGTCCCAGGTGACGTTCCGCGACCCGGTGGTGCCCGTGGTGGCCGACCAGGACGGGACGGTGCGCACCACGGCCGAGGGCGTGCGGGCGGTCCTGCTGGACGGCGTGGTGCGGACGGTGCGGTGGCCGTCGGTGGTGGCGACGCTGCGCGAGCGCGGTGTGGAGCGGCTGTGCGTGGCGGGGCAGGACTCGCTGTTCGGGCGGGTGGCGGTCACGCGGGACAACTTCGAGGTGCTGGCGGCGACGCCGAGGCTGGCGATGCGGCCCCGCAAGCGGCCCGCGCTGGTGTGAGGGAGCTGGCGGGCCCGGCGCGGTGACGCGTCGGGCCCGCCCGCCGTCGGACCGCTGATCCGGAACCACGGGCGCGAGAACACAGGCGCGGGAACACGGCGCGAGAGCGCGGGCGTGAGACCACAGGCGCGAGACGATCAGGAGGACACATGGCCCTGCGCGAGACCGATCCCGTGCTGCACGCGCGTTTCCTGCGCGGGCTGGCCGCCAACCCGGACGGGGTGGCGCTGCGCCTGCCGGACGGGCGGGCGGTCGGCTACCGGGAGCTGCACGAGCTGGCCCTGTCCTGGGCCGGGGCGCTGTGGGCGGCGGGGAGCCCGCCGGTGGTGGGGGTGCTGGCGGACAAGACCCTGGAGTCGTACGCGGGCCTGCTCGCGGTGCTCTACTCCGGGGCGACCGCCGTGCCGCTGCACCCGGAGTTCCCCGCGTCCCGCACCCGGCGGATGCTCGACGCGGCCGGGGTGTCCGCGCTGCTGGTGGACGAGGCCGGGCTGACCGCGCTGGAGGCGCTGGGCCCGGAGTCGGCGATCCCGGTGTACGCGCCGCTGGCCGCGCAGGTCGGCGACCACAAGTTCCTGCCCGGCGCCGACCCGCTGGACGCGCCGGTCGACGTGCGGCCCGAGGCCACCGCCTACGTGCTGTTCACCTCCGGCTCGACCGGGCGCCCCAAGGGCGTGCCGACCACCCACGCGAGCGCCGACCACTACTTCTCCGTGATCGAGGAGCGGTTCGACTTCACCTCGGCGGACCGGTTCTCCCAGTCGTTCGACCTGAACTTCGACTGCGCGGTGTTCGACCTGTTCTGCGCGTGGGGCGCGGGCGCGCAGCTGCACCCGATCCCCGGAACCGCCTACCGGGACCTGCCCGCGTTCGTGGCCGAGCGCGGGTTGACGGTGTGGTTCTCCACCCCGTCGGCGATCACGCTGGTGCGCCGCATGGGCGGGCTGGGCGCGGGGTCGATGCCGGGGCTGCGGTGGAGCCTGTTCGCCGGTGAGGCGCTGCGCCAGGCCGACGCGCAGGACTGGCTGGCGGCGGCGTCCGGGTCGGGGCTGGAGAACATCTACGGCCCGACCGAGCTGACCATCACGATCACCGGCCACCGCTGGGGCCCGGACTCGCCGTCGTTGTGCCTGAACGGGTTGACGCCGATCGGCGAGGTGCACGCGGGCCACGACTGGCTGCTGCTGGGCGAGGACGGCGAGCCGGACGGGGTGGAGGGCGAGCTGTGCGTGACCGGCGCGCAGCTCACCTCGGGCTACCTGGACGCGTCCGACGACGTCGGCCGGTTCCTGGAGCACGACGGGCGCCGCTGGTACCGGACCGGCGACCGGGTGCGCAGGCACCCGGACGGCGCGCTGGTGTACCTGGGCAGGCTGGACTCGCAGGTGCAGCTGGCCGGGTGGCGGGTGGAGCTGGCCGAGGTGGAGCACGCGCTGCGCGGGTGCGACGGGGTGCTGGACGCGGTCGCGGTGACCAGGCAGGCCGGGGACGGGCTGGAGCTGGTGGTGTACTACACCGGGTCGCCGACGCCCGCGCGGCTGCTGTCGCGGGAGCTGCGGGACGTGCTGCCCAAGGGCATGGTGCCGCGCGACTACCGGCACGTGGCGGAGTTTCCGCTCAACTCCAACCGCAAGGTGGACCGGGGCGAGCTGACCAGGATGGCCGCGAGCTGACGGAACCTCTGTCGCGCAACGACTCCACCACCGCGAAGGCCCCGACTCCCTGCGGAGTCGGGGCCTTCGCCGTTGTCCGTGGTCAGCGCTTGCCGCTCCTGGCGAGCAGCGCGGCCCGGTCGACCTTGCCGTTGGCCGTGGTGGGCAGCTCGTCGAGCACCTGGACCTTCTGCGGCACCATGTAGTCCGGCAGCGCCTCCATGCAGAACGCCTTGAGCTCCAGCTCCTCCAGCTCCGCGACACCGGCCGACAGGGTCACGTAGAGCACCAGCACCGGTTCCCGCTCGGCGAGGGGCAGCAGCACGGCGGTGGCCGCGGCGACGCCGGGGAAGTCGGTGGCGCGGCGCTCGATCTCGCCCAGCTCCACCCGGTTGCCCCGGATCTTGACCTGCGAGTCGGCGCGCCCGACGAAGTACAGCTCGCCGTCCTCGCCGAGGCGGCCGAGGTCGCCGGTGCGGAACACGACCTGGCCGGAGCGCGGGTTGAGCGGGTCGGGCACCAGGGCGCGGGCGGTGGCCTCGGGGTCGTCCCAGTAGGCGGTGAACAGGGCGCCGCTGCGCAGGTGGATGTGGCCGACCGCGCCGACCTCGGAGACCGCGCCGCCGTCCTCGTCGTCGATGAGGGTCATCTCGGCGCCGGGGTGGGCGTGCCCGATGGACAGCTCCTCCACGTCGGGGCCGAGCGGGTCGGGGACGTCGGTGAAGGAGGCGGCGACGGACTCGGAGCTGCCGAAGCAGTTGACGATCCGCAGGCCGGGCAGCACCTCGCGCAGGGTCCGCAGCTCGGGCAGCGGGAACTTCTCGCCGGAGTAGAGGATGCCCTTGATGCCGCCGCCCAGCTCGGCGAGGAGCTCGGTCTCGTGCTTGAGGACGGGGCGCCAGATCGACGGGACGCCGTCGACCTGGGTGGCGCGCGAGTCGTGCAGGAACTGGAGGAACCGGCGCGGCCAGCGCAGCAGGTCGCGCGGGACCGGGACGACGGACGCGCCGCTGCCCAGGGCGAGGCCGATGTCCAGCAGGGAGAAGTCGAACTGGAGCGGCGGGGTGGTGGCGACCCGGTCCTCGGCGGAGACGATGCCGTGGGCGAGCATCCCCCGGAAGAACGCGAGGATCGCGCGGTGGCTCATCACGACGCCCTTGGGGCGGCCGGTGGTGCCCGAGGTGAAGATCATGTACGCCGGGTCGGCGGGGGTGATCTCCCTGCGGTGCCGGACGCGGGGCAGCGGCGCGCGGTCGACGGCGAGCCCGTCAGGGCCGAACCGGGCGAGCCCGACCGACTCGGGCAGCCCCTCGCGGCGGCCGGTGTCGGCCTGGAGGTGCAGCGCGGGCTCGACGGTGTCCACGATGGCGCGCAGGCGTTGCGCCGGGGTCTCGGGGCTGACCGGGATGTAGGTCAGGCCGAGGGTGGAGCACGCCAGGAGGGCGGTGACGGACCAGGGCGTGGTGTCGGACTCCAGGATCACCCGGTCGCCGACGTCCAGGCCCAGCTCGTCCAGCCGGGCGGCGAGCGAGGTGACCCGGCGCTCCAGCTGCCGGTAGGAGATCGTGCCGACCTCGCCGTTGGCGCACTCGACGACCGCGGGCGCCTCGGGGGTCAGCCGGGCTCCCGCGAGCAGGAATTCGTGCAGCGTCGCGACTGATTCCTGCGCGCGCGCGAATACTTCTCGGACCATGCTCCGGAACACCTCTCAACCACGGTCGAAGTCACACGGTGAAAAGACTCGCCCCGACGCTATCAGCGCAGGTAGAAGACCTGCCCCCGAGTCAAACCCCTAGCGCCCCCCTAACCGCTGGAATCACCCCCCGACCTGGTGCGGAAATCATTCCGGAAGGGTTTTTGCGGTGCTAGCTTCGGGATGAGCCGGACCATTGACCCGTGAGGTGGACGTTCCATGTGGGACCAGCGTTTCGAGGAAATCCTGCGCAAGCACCTGCCGTTCGCCGAGCCGGGTGACGAGCTGGCCGAGGACGCGGACCTGCGCGACCTCGGCCTGGACTCGCTGGCGATGGTGGACCTGCTGGCGGACCTGGAGAAGGGCTTCGCGGTGCGCTTCCGCGACGACGCGCTGAAGGCCGCGACGTTCCGCACGCCGAGCACGCTGTGGGCGGCGCTGTCGGGGCTGCTGGAGCCGTCGGCCTGAGCGGGGGGCGGCACGGTGCCGGGCTGAGCGCCCGACGCGGAAGGGGGAGGTCCCGGACGGGACCTCCCCCTTCGCCGCGCTCGGGGTGGGCGGCTCGGCCGCCGGACCTCGATCGCGCCGCGCCCTACAACCCCTTCAGGAACTCCAGCAGCACCCGGTGGAAGTGCTCCGGGTTCTCCGCGTGCGGCAGGTGGCTGGAGTCCGGGATCACCTCGTAGCGGGCGCCGGGGATCAGCTCGTGGAACGGGGCGGTGGCCCCCTCGGTGATCTCGTCGTGCTCGCCGCGCAGCACCAGGGTCGGGGCGGTGATGTTCGGCAGGAGGGGGATCACCGAGTGGTCCTTGAGGGTGCCGGTGATGTGGAACTCGTTGGGACCGTTCATGGTCCCGTACACCGTGGGGTCCGCCGAGATCTCCAGCAGGCTGGCCTCCAGCTCTGCGGGCACCGGCTGGACGCGGCACACGTGCCTCCGGTAGAAGACCTCGCTGGCCGACCTGTACTCCGCGCTGTCGGTGGTGCCCGCCGCCTCGTGGCGCAGCAGGCGCTCGTTCACCACCGGCGGCAGGGTCTTGCGCAGCTCCGCCAGCTCCTCGATCCACAGCGGGTACGAGGCGGGCGCGTTGGCGATCACCAGGCCCTCCAGGCCCTCCGGCCTGCGGGCCGCCCACTCGGCGACCAGGACGCCGCCCCAGGACTGTCCGAAGAGGACGTTCCGGTCGGCGATGCCGAGCGCCTCCAGCAGGTTCTCCAGCTCGTCCAGGAACAGCTCGGACGTCCAGAAGTCCCCACCCCGGTCCCGCAGGTGGGTGGAGCCGCCGTTGCCGAGCTGGTCGTAGTGCACCACCGGCCAGCCGTCGTCGACCAGGCGGGTCAGCGGCAGCAGGTAGTCGTGGGTGCTGCCGGGACCGCCGTGCACCGCGACGACCGGCGGGCGGTCGCCGTCCAGGTCCCCGGTGACCCGGTACCACGTGCGGTACGGCCCGAACGGCACCGCTCCCTTGGCGCTGGGGACCATCAGGTCGCACTTCCCCTCGTGTAGAAAACCCCGGTGTGACAAGGAGGAGGGGGCGCGCGGACCGGCGCGCGCCCCCGGTCCCGCCTACAGGCCGCGCGACCAGTCCCGGACGGCGTCGGCGGTGGCGGCGACGGTCGACTCCATCATGGTGAAGTGGTCGCCCGGCACCTCCACGAGCTGGTGCGGCGCCTCCCACACCGCCCGCCAGGTGCCGTCGCCCTCCTCGCCGGTCAGCGACTCCTGCGGGCGGACGAACAGCACGGGCGCGGCCAGGTCCGCCACCGGGCAGCCCGGCAGCAGCTCCGAGTAGCGGCCCATCGCGGAGAGCCGGGCGCTGCCGAACTCGCCGAACTCCGACTCCCGCGCCAGCAGCGAGTTCATCATGGCCCCGAAGAACGTGGCCGACGTGTCGCCGGTGGTCGGGTAGGTGTCCAGCAGCGCGACCCCGGCGGGGCCGTGCCCGTCCCGCTCCAGCAGCGCCGCCGTGGCCTGCGCGAACAGGCCGCCGGAGGAGTAGCCGATCAGCACGTACGGGCGCCCCGCCTCGGCGATCGGGCGGATCGCCTCGGCGAAGTGCCCGGCCGCCGCCGCTGCGGTGGCGGGCAGCGCCTCACCGCGCTGGAAGCCGGGCGTGGGCAGCACGAGCACGTCCCGCTCGTCCCGGAACCGGGCGGCGAAGCGGGCGTACTGCTGCGGCCCGCCCAGCGCCATCGGCGAGGCGAAGCACACGATCACGGGCCCGCCGTCACCGCTGGTCAGCCGCACCGGCGGCTGGACCGGACCGGCCTGCGCGACGCTCTCGAACGAGTCGCGGACGTGCGCCGCCGCGCTGATCAGGGCGAGGCCCTGGGCGACCCGGCCCGCGTCCACCGCCTGCCGGAACAGGGCGCTGAGCGTGTCCTCGCCCGACTCGGCCCGCGCCGGTGCGGCCTGGGCCGTCCCGGCGGCGGGCGCCGAGGCCAGCTCGACGCGCAGGTGCGCGGCGAGCAGGGCGGGCGTGCCGTGGTCGAACACCACCGAGGTGGGCAGCCGCAGGCCGGTCGCGGCGCCGACGGCG
Organism: Actinosynnema pretiosum; assembly: GCF_024171695.1. GTDB lineage: Bacteria > Actinomycetota > Actinomycetes > Mycobacteriales > Pseudonocardiaceae > Actinosynnema > Actinosynnema pretiosum. Next base: position 291,171 of record NZ_JAMTCF010000001.1, read on the forward strand.
TTGCGCAGCTCCACGGCGGTCAGCGAGTCCAGGCCCAGCTCCACGAACGCCCGGTCCGGCTCGACCGAGTCGGGACCGTCGTAGCCGAGCACCGAGGCCGCGCAGGTGCGGACCAGCAGCCGCAGCCGCTCGTCCTGGCTCTCGTCGTCCAGCCCGGCGAGGGCCCTGCGCAGGACGTCCGGGTCGGCCGTGGCCTGACCGCCCGAGGAACCCGCGCGGCGGGTGGGCAGCAGGCCGGTGAGGATCGGCGGGACCTGGCCGGGCGCGGCGTCCCTGAGGTCGAACCGGACCGGCGCGACCACGGGCGCGGGCAGCGCGCACGCCGCGTCGAACAGGGCCAGGCCCTCCGGCTCGGCCAGCGGCAGCACGCCGCCGCGCGCCATGCGGCCCCGGCCGGAGTCGCCGAGCGCGCCGGTCATGGCGCTGTCGGCGGCCCACAGGCCCCAGGCCAGGGACTGCGCGGGCAGGCCCGCCGCCCTGCGGTGCGTGGCGAGCGCGTCCAGGAAGGCGTTGGCCGCCGCGTAGTTGGCCTGCCCCGCGCCGCCGAGCAGGCCCGACGCGGAGGAGAACAGCACGAACGCGGTCAGGTCGGTGGTCAGCTCGTGCAGGTTGAGCGCCGCGTCGACCTTGGGTCGCAGCACCGCGTCGACCCGCTCGGGGGTGAGCGAGGCGAGCACGCCGTCGTCCAGCACACCGGCGGTGTGCACGACGGCGGTGACCGGGTGGGTGGCCAGGAGCCCCGCCAGGGCGTCCCGGTCGGCGGCGTCGCAGGCGAGGACGTCGACCCGCGCGCCGAGGGCGGTCAGGTCGGCGGCCAGCTCGGTGGCGCCGGGCGCCGCCGGGCCGCGCCTGCTGGCCAGCACCAGCCGCCGCACGCCGTGCGCGGTGACCAGGTGCCTGGCGACCAGCGCGCCGAGCGCCCCGGTGCCGCCGGTGACCAGCACGGTGCTGTCCGCGTCGAACGAGCCGCTGGGCTCGCCGACCGCGACCGCCCGCGCCAGCCTGGCGGCCCGCAGCTCGCCGCCGCGCGCCACCAGCTGCGGCTCGCCGGACGCGAGCGCCTTCGGCAGCGCCCGCGCCGACTCGTCCTCGCCGTCCAGGTCGACCAGGACGACCCGGTCGGGGTTCTCGGACTGGGCGGAGCGGGTCAGGCCCCACACGGCCGCGCTGACCGGGTCGGAGCCGTCCTGCGCGCCCCTGGTGAGCACGAGCAGCCGGGCCGCCGCGCGGCGGGGCTCGGCCAGCCACGCCTGGAGGGTGGCGAGGGCGCGGTGGGCGGTGGCCCGGACGGAGGCGGCGTCGAGCGGGCCGCCGGGCGCGAACTGGACCACGACCACGTCGGGCCCGTCGGCGTCGTCGGTGGCGTGGCCGAGCGCGGTGAGGTCGGTGTGCGCCTCCACCTCGCAGCCCTGCGCCTTGAGGGCCGCGCCGACCCGCAGGTCGTCGCCGCCGAGCAGGGCCCAGCGGCCGGTGACCGGCTCGGCGGTGACCCGCGCGGGGGTCCACTCAAGCTGGTGCAGGGCGTCGCCGCGCGGGGCGGTGCGGCCGGTGAAGGGGCGCAGCGCCAGCGAGCGCACCGACACCACCGGGGACCCGGTGTCGTCGGCCAGCTCCAGCGCGGCCTCGTCCCGGCCGAGCAGGGTGATCCTGGCCCGCAGCGCGCCCGCGCCCTCGGCGTGCTGGGCGACGCCGGAGAAGGCGAACGGGAGCGCGGTGGGCGCGTCGGCGCCGCGCAGCAGGCCGATGGCCTGGACGGCGGCGTCGAACGCGGCCGGGTGCAGCCCGAACGCGCGGGCGTCGGCGGTGGCGGCGCCGGGCAGGGCGATCTCGGCGAACAGCTGCTCGTCCCCGGCCTGCCAGACCCGGCGCAGGCCCTGGAACACCGGGCCGTAGACCAGCCCGGCCTCGGCCATCTCCGGGTAGAGGCCGTCGACGTCCAGCTCGGTGGCGCCGGGCGGCGGCCACTCGGTGAGCGCGACCCCCGGCTCCGGCGCGTCGGGGACCAGGACGCCCTCGGCGTGCGTGGTCCACGGGTCGTCGTCGGCCGCGTCCTGCTCCCGGCCGTGCACGGTGACGGCGCGGTGGCCGTTCGCGTCCGGGGCGGAGACGCTGACCTGGACGCTGACCCCGTCGTCCTCGGGCAGCGCCAGGGGCGCGTGCAGGGTCAGCTCGGCCAGCGCGCCGCAGCCGACCCGCTTGCCCGCCTGGAGGGCCAGCTCGACCAGGCCGGTGCCGGGCACCAGGACCGCGCCGCCGACGGCGTGGTCGAGCAGCCACGGGTGGGCGTGCCGGGAGAGCAGGCCGGTGGCGAGCAGGCCGCCGGTGCCGGGGAGGGTGGTGGTGGCGGCCAGCAGCGGGTGCGCGGCGGCGCGCAGGCCGGTGGAGGTGACGTCGCCGCCCTCGGTGGCGCCGTCCATCCAGTAGCGCCTGCGCTGGAACGCGTAGGTGGGCAGGTCGACGCGGCCCGCGCGGCGACCGGCGTAGAACGCGGTCCAGTCCGCCGACGCGCCGGTGACGTGCAGCCTGGCCAGCGCGGTGGCGGCGGTGGTGGCCTCGTCGTGGCCCTTGCGCTGGGCCGGGACGAGGGTGGCGGTGGTGCGGTCGGCGGCGAGGCCGGTGAGCACCCCGTCCGGGCCGATCTCCACGAACCTGGTGGCGCCCGCCGACTCCAGCGCGGCGAAGGCGTCGTCGAAGCGGACGGCCTGGCGCACGTGCCGCACCCAGTGGTCGGCGGTGACCAGGTCGTCGCCGGTGGCGGGCGCGCCGGTCACGGTGGACACGACGGTGATCACCGGCTCGTGGTAGGCGATCTTGTCGGCGACCTCGCGGAACTGCGCGAGCATCGGCTCCATGAGCGGCGAGTGGAAGGCGTGCGAGACGCGCAACCGCTTGCTGCGCCTGCCGTCCAGGGCGGCGGCGACCTGCCCGACCGCGTCCTCGGCGCCGGAGACGACCACCGAGGTGGGGCCGTTGACGGCGGCCACGCTGACCCGCTCGTCAAGCAGGGGAAGGACTTCCTCCTCGGTGGCCTCGACCGCGAGCATCGCGCCGCCGGACGGGAGCGCCTGCATCAGCCTGCCGCGCGCGGCGACCAGCTTGCAGGCGTCCACCAGGGAGAGCACGCCCGCGACGTGCGCGGCGGCGATCTCGCCGATGGAGTGCCCGGCCAGGAAGTCCGGTCGCACGCCCCAGGACTCCAGCAGCCGGTAGAGGGCGACCTCGAACGCGAAGATCGCGGGCTGGCTGTACCCCGTGCGGTCCAACAGCTCCTGGTCGTCGCCGAGGACGACCTGGTCGAGCGGGCGGTCGAGCAGCGGGTCGAAGTGGCCGCAGACCACCTCGAACGTCTCGCGGAAGACCGGGAAGGCCTCGCGCAGCCCGCGCCCCATGCCGATCCGCTGCGCGCCCTGCCCGGTGAACAGGAACGCCAGCTTGCCGGAGCCCGCGCGGCCCCGCGCGGTGGTCGGGGTCTGCGCTCCGTCGAGCAGGGCGCGCAGCCCGGCCAGGAGTTCGGCGCGGTCGCCGCCGACGACGGCGGCCCGGTGCTCCAGCGCGGCCCTGCGGGTCGCGGCGGCCAGCGCCACCTCCACGTCGTCGTGCGGCGCGCCGTCCACGAACGCGAGCAGGCGCTCGGTCTGCTCGCGCAGGGCCTCGGCGGACTTCGCCGACACCACCAGGGCGACCGGGGCCGCGCTCTGGTCGGCGGCCGGGGCGGCGGGCGCCTCGGGCGCCTGCTCGGCGAGGTCGGGGGCCTGCTCGACGATGACGTGCGCGTTGGTGCCGCTGATGCCGAAGGACGACACGCCCGCGCGGCGCGGACGACCGGTCTCCGGCCACGGCCGGGCCTCGGTCAGCAGCTCGACCGCGCCCTCGCCCCACTCGACCTTCGCCGAGGGCTCGTCCACGTGCAGCGTCTTCGGGATGGCGCCGTGCCGCATGGCCATGACCATCTTGATGATGCCCGCGACACCGGCTGCGGCCTGGCTGTGGCCGATGTTGGACTTGATCGAGCCGAGCAGCAGCGGCTCGGGCCGGTCCTGGCCGTAGGTGGCGATGAGCGCCTGCGCCTCGATCGGGTCGCCGAGGGAGGTGCCGGTGCCGTGCGCCTCCACGGCGTCCACTTCGGACGGTCGAAGGCCCGCGTTGGCCAGCGCGGCGCGGATGACCCGCTGCTGCGACGGGCCGTTGGGGGCGGTGAGGCCGTTGGACGCGCCGTCCTGGTTCACCGCCGTGCCGCGCACGACGGCGAGCACCTGGTGGCCGTTGCGGCGGGCGTCCGAGAGCCGCTCCACGACCAGCGCGCCGACGCCCTCGGACCAGCCGGTGCCGTCCGCGCCGGAGGCGAAGGACTTGCAGCGCCCGTCGGGGGCGAGCCCGTTCTGGCGGGAGAACTCCACGAACGTCTCGGGCGTGGACATGACGGTCACGCCGCCGACGACCGCCAGCGAGCACTCCCCCGACCGCAGCGCCTGCGCGGCCAGGTGCAGCGCGACCAGCGACGAGGAGCACGCGGTGTCCACCGACACGGCCGGGCCTTCGAGGCCGAAGGTGTAGGAGATGCGGCCGGTGACCACGCTGCCCGCGTTGTGGCCGGTCAGGTAGTCGTGGTACATGACGCCGGCGAACACGCCGGTGGGGCTGCCCTTGAGCGAGGCGGGGTCGATGCCCGCCCGCTCGAACGCCTCCCACGAGGTCTCCAGCAGCAACCGCTGCTGCGGGTCGATCAGCACGGCCTCGCGGGGGCTGATGCCGAAGAACTCGGCGTCGAACTGGGCCGCGTCGTGCAGGAACCCGCCCTGCGCCACGTAGGTGGTGTCGGGCCGGGTGCGCGTCGGGTCGTGCAGCCTGCGCACGTCCCAGCCCCGGTCGGTCGGGAACGGGCCGATCGCGTCGGAGCCGTCGGCGACCAGGTCCCACAGGTCCTCGGGCGAGCGCACGCCGCCGGGGTAGCGGCAGGCCATGCCGACGATGACCACCGGGTCGTCGCCGGTGGTGGCGCGGACCGGGGCGGCGGCGCGCTCGGCGGGCGCGCTGCCCGCCAGCTCGCCCAGGACGTGCTGGGCGAGCACGCGCGGGGACGGGTGGTCGAAGACCAGGGTGGTGGGCAGCCGCAGCCCGGTGGCGGCGGAGACCGCGTTGCGGAACTCGACGGCGGTGAGCGAGTCGAAGCCGAGTTCCTGGAAGGCCCGGTCGGGGTCGACGGCGGTGGCGGAGGCGTGGCCGAGGACGGCGGCGGCCTGCGCGACGACGACGTCGAGCACGGCGTCGAGCGCCTGCTCCGCGCCCAGGCCCGCGACCCGCTCGGCCAGCTCGCCGGTGGGCGCGGCGCCCGCGGCGGCGGTGCGGCGGGTCGGACCGGCGAGCGCGCGCCACAGCGGGGCGAGCGCCTCGCCCTGGTTGCGCAGCCCGGCGGGCTCGACGCGGACCGGGGCGACGAGCGCGCGGCCCGAGGCGAGCGCGGCGTCGAACAGGGCGACACCGTCCTCCTCGGACAGCGCGAGGACGCCGCCGCGCGCCATGCGGGCGATGGCCTCGGCGTCCAGGCCGCCGGTCATGGAGCTGCCGTCCAGGTCCCACAGGCCCCAGGCGATGGAGGTGGCGGGCTGGCCGTTGGTCCTGCGGTGCTGGGCGAGCGCGTCCAGGTAGGCGTTGGCCGCGGCGTAGTTGCCCTGGCCGGGCGCGCCGAGCACGCCGGAGAGCGAGGAGAACACCACGAACGCGGACAGGTCACCGGTCAGCTCGTGCAGGTTCCACGCGGCGTCGGACTTGGGGCGCAGCACGGTGTCCAGGCGCTCGGGGGTGAGCGCGGTGACGACGCCGTCGTCGAGCACACCGGCGGCGTGCACGACGGCCGACACCTCGATCCCGTCCAGGGCGAGGGCGAGCGCGTCCCGGTCGGCGGCGTCGCAGGCCTTCAGCGCCACGCGGGCGCCCAGCGCCTCCAGCTCGGCCACGAACCCGGCCGCGCCCTCGGCGGCCAGGCCCCGGCGGCTGAGCAGGACCAGGTCCCGCACGCCGCGCGCGGCCACCAGGTGCCGCGAGACGACCTTGCCGAGCGCGCCGGTCGCGCCCGTGACGACGACCGCGCCCGAGCCGAAGCCGGGGTCCTCCGCGTCTGCGGGCGGGGTGGCGCGGACGAAGCGGGGGTAGTGGCCGACGCCGTCGCGGAACACCACCTGCGGCTCGCCGGAGGCCAGCGCGACCGGCAGCGCCCGCTCCAGGTCGGTCCAGTCGTCCAGGTCCACCAGCAGGAACAGGTCGGGGTTCTCGGCCTGCGCGGTGCGCACCAGGCCCCACACCGCCGCACCGGCCAGGTCGGGGGCGGCCTCGCCGCGCACCGACACCGCGCCCTCGGTCACCACGACCAGGTGCGACGCGGCGAACCTGTTCTCCGACAACCAGGTCTGGAGCACCGCGAGCACCCGGTGCACCTCGGCGCGCGCCGAGTCCGGGTCGGCGCAGCCCGCGATGGGCAGCACCACGACGCCGGGCGCCTCCGCGCCCACCTCGCCCCACGCGGTCCAGGTCACCGGGTCGGCGGCGCCCCGCTCCAGCGCGGTCCAGCCGACCTCCAGCAGCGAGCCCCGGCCGGTGGCGGCCCGCCCGGCGTCGCGGGCCTGGCGCAGCGCCAGCGCGTCGACGGTGAGCACGGGCGCGCCGGTCGGGTCGGCGACGGCGAGGGCGACGGCGTTGCCGGTGGGCGTGACGCGCACCCGCACCGACGACGCGCCGGTGGCGTGCACGGCGACCCCGTTCCAGGCGAACGGGAGCGTGGCGGGCCGGTCCTCGCCGCCGGTGAGCGCGATGGCGTGCAGCGCGGCGTCGAGCAGCGCCGGGTGCGCCTCGTAGCCGGTGGCGTCGACCTCCTCGGGCAGGGCGACCTCGGCGAACACCTCGTCACCGCGCTTCCAGGCCGCGCGCAGGCCCCGGAACGCGGGCCCGTACTCCAGCCCGGCGGACGCCAGGCCGTCGTGCAGGCCGTCGAGGGCGACCACCTCGGCGCCGGTGGGCGGCCACTCGGTGAGCGCGGCGCCCGCCGGGGCTCCGGGGGCCAGCACGCCGGTCGCGTGCCGGGTCCACGGGTCGCCGGGGGTGGCGTCGTCGCGGGAGTGCACGGCGAGCGCCCGGCGGCCGGTCTCGTCCGGCGCGTCCAGGGTGACCTGCACCTGGAGCGCGGCGTCGTCCGGCAGCGCGAGCGGCGCGGCGAGCGTCAACTCCTCCACCGAGCCGCAGCCCACGGCCGCGCCCGCCCTGGTGGCGAGTTCGAGGAAACCCGTGCCGGGGAACAGGACCGCGCCGCCCACGCGGTGGTCGGCCAGCCACGGGTGGGTGCGGGTGGAGAGCCTGCCGGTGAGCACGACGGTCCCGGAACCGGCGACGGTCATGGCCGCGCCGAGCAGCGGGTGGTCGGTGGCGTCCATGCCCGCGCCGACCGGGTCGCCGACGACGGCCGGGTCGTCCATCCAGAACCGCTCGTGCTGGAAGGCGTAGGTGGGCAGGGCGACGCGCCGCGCGCCACGTCCGGCGAAGAAGGCGGCCCAGTCGACCGGGACGCCGTGCGCGTGGACCTGGGCGAGCGCGGTGACCAGCGCGGCGGTCTCGGCGCGGTCTCGGCGCTGGGCCGCGACGAGGGCGGCCCGCTCGGCGGTGGCCTGGGCCATGCCGGTGAGCACGCCGTCCGGGCCGACCTCCAGGAACCGGGTGGCGCCGCGCGCGGTCAGCTCCCGGACGCCGTCGGCGAACCGGACGGCCTGGCGCACGTGCCGCACCCAGTAGTCGGCGGTGACCAGGTCGTCGTCGGTGGCGAGCGCGCCGGTGACGGTGGAGACGACGGCGGTGGTGGGCGCGTGGAAGGCGATCGTGGCGGCGACCTCGCGGAACTGCGCCAGCATCGGCTCCATGAGCGGGGAGTGGAAGGCGTGCGAGACGCGCAACCGCTTGGTGCGACGGCCTTCCAGCTTCGCGGCGATCCCGTCCACCGCGTCCTCGGCGCCGGAGAGCACCACGGCGGTCGGGCCGTTGACGGCGGCCAGGCCGACCCGGTCGGTGAGCAGCGGGAGGACTTCCTCCTCGGTGGCCTCGACGGCGAGCATCGCGCCGCCGGTCGGGAGCGCCTGCATCAACCGGCCGCGCGCGGCGACGAGCTTGCAGGCGTCTTCGAGGGAGAACACGCCCGCGACGTGCGCGGCGGCGATCTCGCCGATGGAGTGGCCCGCGAGGAAGTCCGGCTTGACGCCCCAGGATTCGAGCAGGCGGTAGAGGGCGACCTCGAACGCGAAGATCGCGGGCTGGCTGTAACCCGTGCGGTCCAACGACTCCTGGTCCTCACCGAGCACGACCTCGGCGAGCGGGCGGTCGAGCAGCGGGTCGAACAGCGCGCACGCGGCGTCGAAGGACTCCCGGAACACCGGGAACGCCTCGCGCAGCCCGCGTCCCATGCCGACCCGCTGGGAACCCTGGCCGGTGAACAGGAACGCCAGCGCGCCGTGCGCGGCGGTGCCCCGCACGAGCGCGGGCGAGGTGTCGCCGTCGACCAGGGCGCGCAGCCCGGCGAGCAGCTCGTCGCGGCTCTCGCCGACGACCACGGCCCGGTGGTCCATGCCCGAGCCGGGGCGCACGAGGGCGAGCGAGTGGGCCAGGTCGAGCGGGTCGACCCCGTTCTCCACCAGCGGGATCAGCCGCGCGGCCTGGTCGGGCAGCGCGCTCGCGGCGCGGGCCGACAGCAGCCACGGCAGCGGGGCGGCGGGCTGCTGCGGGACGCTGGTCACGGCGGGCGCGGCGACCTCGGGGGCCTGCTCGACGATCACGTGCGCGTTGGTGCCGCTGATGCCGAACGAGGAGATGCCCGCGCGGCGCGGGCGGCCGGTCTCGGGCCAGGCCAGCGCGTCGGTGAGCAGCTCGACCGCGCCCGCGCTCCAGTCGACGTGCGTGGACGGCTCGTCCACGTGCAGGGTCTTCGGGATCACGCCGTGGCGCATCCCCATGACCACCTTGATGATGCCCGCGACACCGGCGGCGGCCTGGGTGTGGCCGAGGTTGGACTTGATCGAGCCGAGCCGCAGCGGTTCGTCCCGGTCCTGGCCGTAGGTCGCCAGGAGCGCCTGGGCCTCGATGGGGTCGCCGAGGGTGGTGCCGGTGCCGTGCGCCTCCACGGCGTCCACATCGGACGGTCGCAGGCCCGCGTTCGCGAGCGCCTGCCGGATGACGCGCTGCTGCGACGGGCCGTTCGGGGCGGTCAGGCCGTTGGACGCGCCGTCCTGGTTCACCGCCGTGCCGCGCACCACGGCCAGCACCTCGTGCCCGTTGCGGCGGGCGTCCGAGAGCCGCTCCAGCACGAGCACGCCCACGCCCTCGGACCAGCCGGTCCCGTCGGCGGCGTCGGCGAACGGCTTGCAGCGCCCGTCCGGGGCGAGCCCGCGCTGGCGGGAGAACTCCACGTACATCTCCGGCGTCGCCATGACGGCCACGCCGCCCGCGAGCGCCAGCGAGCACTCCCCCGACCGCAGCGCCTGCGCCGCGAGGTGCAGCGCGACCAGCGACGACGAGCACGCGGTGTCCACCGACACCGAGGGCCCTTCGAGGCCGAAGGTGTAGGACACCCGGCCGGTGACGACCGCGCCGGAGCTGTGGCCGGTGACGTAGTCGTGGTACATGACCCCGGCGAACACGCCGGTCGAGCTGCCCTTGAGCGAGGCGGGGTCGATGCCCGCCCGCTCGAACGCCTCCCACGAGGTCTCCAGCAGCAACCGCTGCTGCGGGTCCATGATCACGGCCTCGCGCGGGCTGACGCCGAAGAAGCCGGGGTCGAACAGGGCGGCGTCGTCCAGAAACCCGCCCTGCGCCACGTAGGTGGTGTCGGGCCGGGTCGAGTGCGGGTCGTGCAGCTTGGCGACGTTCCAGCCCCGGTCGGTCGGGAACGGGCCGATCGCGTCGCGGCCGTCGAGCAGCAGCTCCCACAGGTCCTCGGGCGAGCGCACCCCGCCGGGGTAGCGGCAGGCCATGGAGACGATGACGATCGGGTCGTCGTCGGCGCGCTTGGTGGCCACGACCTCGGCCTGGCCCGCCGAGCCGGACAGCTCGGCGAGCAGCAGCTCGACCAGCGCGAGCGGGGTCGGGTGGTCGAAGACCAGGGTCGCGGGCAGCCGCAGGCCGGTCTCCGCGCCGAGGCTGTTGCGCAGCTCCACGGCGGTGAGCGAGTCGAAGCCGAGGTCCTGGAAGGCGCGGGCCGGGTCGACCGCCTCGGGCGAGCCGTGGCCGAGGACGGAGGCGACCCGCGCGCGCACGAGGGCCAGGACGGCGGCGCGGCGCTCCTCGTCGGTCAGGCCGGTGAGGCGGCGGGCCAGCTCGGAGCCGGTGGCGGCCGTCGCGGACCCGGCGCGCCGGGCGCGGCGGCGCACCAGGCCGTCGAAGGCGAGCGGGGCGTCGTCGCCGAGGGCGCGCAGGGCCCGCAGGTCGAGCCGGGCGGCGACGACGGCGGGCGCGGTGGTGGACACGGCCGCGTCGAGCAGGGCCATGCCCTCCTCGGCCGACAGCGGCAGGACGCCGTTGCGGGACATGCGGGCGAGGTCGCCCGCGTCGAGCGTCCCGGTCATGGCGCTCTCGACGCCCCACAGGCCCCAGGCGATCGAGGTCGCGGGTTGGCCGTTGCCCCGGCGGTGCTGGGCCAGGGCGTCCAGGTAGGCGTTGGCGGCGGCGTAGCTCGCCTGTCCGGGCGCGCCGAGCACGCCGGAGAGCGAGGAGAACACCACGAACGCGGACAGGTCGCCGGTCAGCTCGTGCAGGTTCCACGCGGCGTCGACCTTGGGGCGCAGCACGGCGTCCACGCGGGTCTCGTCCAGCGCGGTGACCACGCCGTCCGCCACGACCCCGGCCAGGTGCACGACGGCCGAGACGTCGACGCCGGTGAGCGCCTCGGCGAGCGCGTCCCGGTCGGCGGCGTCGCAGGCCTTCAGCGCCACGCGGGCGCCCAGCGCCTCCAGCCCGGCCACGAGCTCGGCCGCGCCCTCGGCGTTCGGGCCGCTGCGGCTGAGCAGGACCAGGTCCCGCACGTCGCGCTCGGCCACCAGGTGCCGGGCGACGATCCGGCCGATGGCGCCGGTCGCGCCGGTCACCACGACCGCGCCGGAGCCGAACCCGGCCCGCTCGGCGGCGTCGGGCTCGGTGGCCAGCCTGGCGGCGGACAGCACGCCGTCGCGCCAGGTCAGCTGGGGCTCGCCGGAGGCCAGGGCGGTCGGCAGCGCCCGCGCCAGGTCGGCGGCGGGCACGTCGAGCAGCAGGAAGCGGTCCGGGTTCTCGGCCTGCGCCGAGCGGACCAGGCCCCACACCGCCGCACCGGCCAGGTCGGTCACCGCGTCGCCGACCGCGCCCTCGGTGACCACGGCCAGCCGCGAGGCGGCGAACCGGTCCTCGGCCAGCCAGGTCTGGAGCGCGGAGAGCGCGCGGTGCACCTCGGCGCGCGCGGACTCGGGCGCCACGCCGCCGGACACCGGCAGCACCACCACGGGCGGGACCTCGTCGCCGAGTCCGTCCCAGGTGGTCCACTCCACGTCGTCGGCGGCGGTGGTGTCGACCGGCTTCCAGCCCAGCACGCGCAGCGGCGAGCGCCCGGCGGCGGCCGGGGTCGCGGCGGTGGTGGCGCGCAGCACCAGCGAGTCCACGGTCAGCACGGGCGCGCCGGTCGGGTCGGCGGCCAGCACCTCCACCCCGCCCTGGGCGGCCGGGGCGAGGCGCACGCGCAGGCCGGACGCGCCGGTGGCGTGCACGGTCGCGCCGGTCCAGGCGAACGGCAGGCCCCGGTGCTCCTCCAGCGCGCCGAGGCCGAGCGCCTGCAGGGCCGCGTCCAGCAGCGCCGGGTGCACGCCGAACCGCTCGGCGCCGTCCGGCTCGGGCAGCTCGACCTGCGCGAACAGCTCGTCGCCGCGCTTCCAGGCCGCGCGCAGGCCCCGGAACGCGGGGCCGTAGTCCAGGCCGCCCTCGGCGAGGCGCTCGTGCAGGCCGTCCAGCTCGATCGCCTCGGCGTCCGGGGGCGGCCACTGGGTCAGCTCGAAGTCGGCCCTGCGGCGGGACTGGGACAGCAGGCCGGTGGCGTGCGGGACCCACGGGGCGTCGGCGTCGCCGTCGTCCGCGCGCGAGTGCACCTCGAACGCGCGGGCGCCGGTGTCGTCGGGCGCGCCGACCGCGATCTGCACGCGGACCGCGCCGCGCTCGGGCAGCACCAGCGGCGCGGCGAGCGCCAGCTCCGCCACGGAGCCGCAGCCGAGGTCCTCGCCGACGCGGGCGGCCAGCTCCAGGAAACCGGTGCCGGGGAACAGGATCGCGCCCGCGATGACGTGGTCGGCCAGCCACGGGTGGGTGCGGGTGGAGAGCCTGCCGGTGAACACCGCTCCCCCGGACCCGGCCAGCGCGGTGGCCGCGCCGAGCAGCGGGTGGTCGGTGGAGTCGAGACCGGCGGCGGTGACGTCGCCGGTCGCGGTGGCGGACTCGATCCAGAACCGCTCGCTCTGGAAGGCGTAGGTGGGCAGCTCGACGCGGTGGGTGGCGCGGCTCGCGAAGACCGCCGACCAGTCGATCGGCACGCCGACGACGTGGGCCTGCGCGAGGGCGGTGACCAGGGCGGTGGTGTCGGCGCGGTCGCGGCGCTGGGTGGCGATGAGCGCGGACTGCTCGGCGGTGGCCTGGGCCATGCCGGTGAGCACGCCGTCCGGGCCGACCTCCAGGAAGCGGGAGACGCCCTGGGCGCGCAGGAAGGCGACGCCGTCGGCGAAGCGCACGGCCTGGCGGGCGTGCCGCACCCAGTAGTCGGGGGTGGTCAGGTCGTCGCCGGTGGCGAGCGCGCCGGTGACGGTGGAGACGACGGCGGTGCCGGGCGCGTGGAAGGTGAGGGAGGCGGCGACGGCGCGGAACTGCGCCAGCATCGGCTCCATGAGCGGCGAGTGGAAGGCGTGCGAGACGCGCAACCGCTTGGTGCGCCTGCCTTCCAGCTTCGCGGCGACGGCGTCGACCGCGTCCTCGGCGCCGGAGACGACGACGGAGGTGGGGCCGTTGACGGCGGCGACGCTGACCCGCTCGTCGAGCAGGGGGAGGACTTCCTCCTCGGTGGCCTCGACCGCGAGCATCGCGCCACCGGCGGGCAGCGCCTGCATGAGCTTGCCGCGCGCGGCGACGAGCTTGCAGGCGTCCTCCAGGGAGAGCACGCCCGCGACGTGGGCCGCCGCGATCTCGCCGATGGAGTGTCCGGCCAGGAAATCCGGCTTCACGCCCCAGGATTCGAGGAGTCGGAAGAGCGCGACCTCGAACGCGAACAGCGCGGGCTGGCTGAAACCCGTGCGGTCCAACAACTCCTGGTCGTCGCCGAGGACGACCTCGGCGAGCGGGCGGTCGAGCAGCGGGTCGAACAGGGCGCAGGTGGCGTCGAAGGACTCGCGGAAGGCCGGGAACGCCTCGCGCAGCCCACGCCCCATGCCGATCCGCTGCGAGCCCTGCCCGGTGAACAGGAAGGCGGTGCGGCCCGCGTCGACCGCGCCGCGCACGGCGTTGGCGGACAGCTCCCGCAGCCGGTCGGCGGCGCCTGCGGTGTCGGTGTTGTCGGTGGCGCCGTCCACCAGCAGCACGGCCCGGTGCTCCATCGCGGCGCGGGTGGTGGCCAGCGCCGCCGCCACGTCCACGGCGGCGGACGCCGGGTCCAGCTCGTCGGCCAGGCGCGCGGCCTGCGCGTCGAGCGCGGTCGCGGTGCGGGCCGACAGCAGCCACGGCACCGGCGTGCCCTCGGGCCAGCCGGTGCCCGGCTCGGGGTCCTGAGCGGGGTCGGCCTGCTCGACGATGATGTGCCCGTTGGTGCCGCTGACGCCGAACGAGGAGACGGCGGCGCGGCGCGGGCGGTCCAGCGCGGGCCACGGCTTGGACTCGGCCAGCAGCTCGATGTGCCCGGCCGACCAGTCGACGTGGCTGGAGGGCGTGCCCAGGTTCAGGGTCTTGGGCAGCACGCCGTGGCGCACCGCCATCACGGCCTTGATGATGCCGCTGACGGCCGCCGCAGCCTGCGCGTGGCCGATGTTGGACTTGATCGACCCGACCCACAGCGGGTGCTCGGCGGTGCGCTCGCGGCCGTAGGTGGCCAGGAGCGCCTGCGCCTCGATGGGGTCGCCGAGGGTGGTGCCGGTGCCGTGCGCCTCCACCAGGTCGACCTCGGTGGAGGACAGGCCCGCGTTGGCCAGCGCCTGCAGGATCACCCGCTGCTGCGCGGGCCCGTTGGGGGCGGTGAGGCCGTTGGAGGCGCCGTCCTGGTTGAGGGCGGAGCCGCGCACGACCGCCAGCACCTCGTGCCCGTTGCGGCGGGCGTCGGAGAGCCGCTCCAGCAGCAGGACGCCGACGCCCTCGCCCCAGCCGGTGCCGTCCGCCTCGTCGGAGAACGGCTTGCAGCGCCCGTCCGGCGCCAGGCCGCGCTGGCGGGAGAACGCGACGAACGCGCCCGGCGTGGACATGACGGTGACGCCGCCCGCGAGCGCCAGCGAGCACTCGCGCTCGCGCAGGGCCTGCGCGGCCAGGTGGATCGCGACCAGCGCCGAGGAGCAGGCCGTGTTGACCGTCAGCGACGGGCCCTCCAGGCCCATGGCGTAGGAGACCCGGCCGGAGATCACCGCGGAGGTGCTGCCGGTGCTCATGTACGCCTCGACCTCGTCGGGCAGGTCGGTGAGCCGGTCCCAGTAGTCCTGGCCGCCGCAGCCCAGGTAGACGCCGACCTGCTTGCCGCGCAACGAGTCCGGGTCGATCCCGGCCCGCTCCACGGTCTCCCACGAGGTCTCCAGGACGATCCGCTGCTGCGGGTCCATGGCCAGCGCCTCGCGCGGGGAGATGCCGAAGAAGCCCGCGTCGAAGTCGGTGGCGTCGTGGACGAACCCGCCCTCGCGGACGTAGCTGGAGCCCGGCCGCTCCGGGTCGGGGTCGACCAGCGCCTCGGTGTCCCAGCCCCGGTCCTCGGGGAACTCGGTGATCGCGTCCACGCCGTCGGCGACGAGGTTCCACAGGTCCTCGGGCGAGCGGACCCCTCCGGGGAAGCGGCAGCCCATGGCCACGATGGCGATCGGCTCCTGGTCCTCGGACTCGGCCTCGCGCAGGCGCTGGCGCGTCTGGTGGAGGTCGGCGGTCACCTTCTTCAGGTAGCCCAGGAGCTTCTCTTCGTTCGCCATCGTGGTCCTCACCAAGTCTGCCGTGCCGGAAGGGAAGTGACGTGCCTGGCGAATCAGGCCATGCCGAGTTCGTTGTCGATGAAGTCGAAGACGTCGTCGGCGGAGGCCGCTTCGAGCTGGTCGGCCACGGCGGGCCCACCGCCCGCGACGGCCTGGTCGAGCTTGGTGAGCAGTGCGCGCAACCGGGCGGTGACGTGCCCGGCCTCGATCTCCTCCGGCGCGAGGCCGGACGCGGCGATCTCCAGCCGGTCCAGCTCGGCGAGCACCGAGCCGACGGGGCGCTCGCCCTCGTCGACCAGCTCGCCGTGCAGCAGCTCCACGAGCGCGGCGGGGGTCGGGTGGTCGAACACGGCGGTCGCGGTGAGCCGGACGCCGGTCGCGGAGCTGAGCACGTCGCGCAGCTCGACGGCGGTGACCGAGTCGAAGCCGAGGTCCTTGAACGCCCTGGTGGGCTGGACCTCGTCGGTGGTGGCGTAGCCGAGGGTGGCGGCCACGTGCGAGCGGACCAGGTCGAGCAGCAGGGCGCGCCGCTCGCCGTCCGGCAGCGGGGCGAGCCTGGCCGCGAGGTCGGAGCCGGTGCTCTCGCCGCCGAGCTCCTCCGCCGGGTCCAGCGCGGCCTTCACCTCGGGGATGGCCTCGATGAGCGGTCGGGGGCGGGCCAGCGCGTAGGCGGGGGCGAAGCGGGCCCAGTCCATGTCGGTGACGACCAGGTGGGCCTCGTCGCGGTCCAGCACGCCCTTCAGGGCGGCGAGGGCCAGCGCGGGGTCCATCGAGCCCAGGCCCATGCGGGCCAGGTGGTCGCCGGTCTCGCCGGAGGACATGCCGCCGCCGCCCCAGGTGCCCCAGGCGATGGAGGTGCCGGTCAGGCCGCGCGCCCGGCGGCTGCGGACGACGCCGTCGACGACGGAGTTGGCTGCGGCGTACCCGATCTGACCGCCGGAGCCCCACACGGCCGCGCCGGAGGAGAACACGACGAACGCGTCCAGCTCGCGATCGGCCAGCAGCTCGTCCAGGTGCAGCGCGCCCAGGACCTTCGCGTCGGCCAGCTCCGCCAGCTCGGCGACCGAGGCGTCGTCGACGCCCGCCTCGCGGCGCATCGCGCCCGCCGCGTGGAAGACCGAGGTGAGGTCGGGCAGCGAGGCGACGAGTGCGGCGACGGCGTGCCGGTCGGCCACGTCCAGCGCGACGACCTCCACCTTGCCGTCCAGCTCCGCGCACAGCTCGGCCGCGCCGGGCGCGTCCGGGCCGCGACGGCTGGCCAGCACCACGTGCTCCGCGCCGGTCTCGACCAGCCAGCGCGCCAGGTGCGCGCCGACGCCGCCGGTGCCGCCGGTGACCAGGACCGTGCCGCGCGGGGACCAGTCGGCGGCCACCGCGCCGCCGGGGGCGCGCACCAGGCGGCGGGCCAGCGTGCCCGCCGGGCGCACCGCGACCTGGTCCTCGGCGCCGGAGAGCGCGCCGACCAGCCGCTCCACCACGAGGTCGTCCACGTCGGCGGGCAGGTCCACCACGCCGCCCCAGGTCTGCGGGCGGTCAAGGCCCAGGACGGTGCCGATGCCCCACAGGGCGCTCTGGCGCGGGTCGGCGGGCTCCTCCAGCCCGGCGCCGACGGCGCGCGAGGTGGCGAACCACAGCGGCGCGGTGACGCCCGCGTCGTCCAAGCCCTGCACCAGCGGCACCGAGGCGGCCACGCCGCGCGAGAGCGACGGGAACAGCGGGTGCGGCCGGTCGTCCAGGCCCAGCAGGGACAGCACGCCCTCCGGCTGGCCGCCCGCGACGGCGGAGCGCACCAGGTCGGCGGCGGCGGACCGGTCGAACCCCTCCACCGCCACCGGCAGCACGTCCGCGCCGCGCGCGGTCAGGCCGTCCACGACGGCGATGACGCGCTTGTCCTCGCGCAGCGACTCGGGCACCACCAGCAGCCAGGAGCCGGTGGCCACCGGCGGGACCGGCTGGTCCACGGCCCGCCACTCGATCCGGTAGCGCCACGAGTCCACGGTGGACCGCTCGCGGAAACCGTCGCGCCACGCGGACAGCGCGGGCAGCACCTCGCCCAGCGCGGCCTCGTCCACGGACAGCTCGCGGGCCAGCGAGTCGACGCCGCCGGACTCCAGCGCGGCCCAGAGCGCGGCCGAGGCCGGGTCGGCCTCGGCGGCCGGGGCGTCGGTCAGCCAGTAGTGGGCGTGCCGGAACGCGTAGGTGGGCAGCCGGACGGCGCGCGCGCCGGGCAGCAGCGCGGCGAAGTCCGGGCGGACGCCGCCGCGCACGTGCAGCTCCGCGAGGGAGCGGGTGAAGCGGGCGAGGCCGCCCTCGTCGCGGCGCAGCGTGCCGGAGACGACGGTGGGCTGCTCGCGGGCGTCCAGGGTCTCGCCGATGCTCGGCGCGATCACCGGGTGCGGGCTGACCTCCACGAACACCGCGTGCCCCGACTCGGCGAGCGCCTGCACGGCCGGGGCGAACAGCACCGGGGAGCGCAGGTTCGAGTACCAGTAGCGGGCGTCGAGCTGGCCGTCCGCGACGAACTCGCCGGTGACCGTGGACAGCATCGGGATCGCGCCCGCGCGAGGGCTGATCGGCGCGAGGTCGGCGAGCATCCGCTGCTCCACCTCGGCGACCTGGGCGGAGTGCGAGGCGTAGTCGATGTTGACCCGCCTGGCCCGCACGTCCCGCTCCTCCAGGATCGCGGTCAGCTCGGCGAGCGCGTCCAGGTCGCCGGAGACGACCGTGGAGGCAGCGCCGTTGACCGCGCCGAGCGACAGGCGGCCCTCCATGGCCTCCAGGTACGGCTCGACCTCGGCCAGCGGCAGCCCGATGGAGAGCATCCCGCCGCGACCGGCCAGGCTCTCCCGGATCGCGATGCCGCGCAGGGCGACCACGCGCGCGCCGTCGAGCAGCGACAGGTGGCCGCCGACGACGGCCGCCGCGATCTCGCCCTGCGAGTGGCCGACGACCGCGTCGGGCCGCACGCCGTGGTGCTCCCACAGCACGGTCAGCGACACCAGGACCGCCCACAGCGCGGGCTGCACGACGTCGCCGCGCTCCAGCGACGGGGCGCCCTCGCCGCCGCGCACGGCCGCGATCAGGTCCCAGTCCAGGAACGCCGACAGCGCCTCGGCGCACTCGGCCATCCTCGCGGCGAACACGGGCGAGGTGTCGAGCAGCTCGGCGGCCATGCCCTCCCACTGGGAGCCCTGGCCGGGGTAGGCGAACACGACCTTGCCGACCACGTCGGCGGTCCCGGTGACCAGGGACGGGGACGGCAGGCCCTCGGCGAGCGCGGCGACCCCGGCCGCCAGCTCGGCGGCGTCCGCGCCGAGGACGACGGCGCGGCGCTCGAAGGCGGTGCGGGTGGTGGCCAGCGACCAGCCGACGTCGCGCGGGGAGCCGGTCTCGTGGGTGGCGAGGTGGTCGCGCAGCCGGGCGGCCTGCGCCCGCAGGGCGTCGGCGGTGCGGCCGGACAGCACCCACGGCACCACCGGGAGGGCCGGGACCTCGGCGGTCTCGGGCTCGACGACCTCGGGGGCCTGCTCCAGCACCAGGTGCGCGTTGGTGCCGCTGATCCCGAACGACGACACCCCGACCCGGCGCGGGCGGCCGGTGCTCGGCCACGCCGTCTCCTCGGTGAGCAGCGCGACCGAGCCCTCGGTCCAGTCGACCTCGGGTGAGGGCGCGTCGACGTGCAGGGTGCGCGGCAGGACGCCGTGGCGCATGGACAGCACGGCCTTGATCACGCCGCCGACGCCCGCGGCGGCCTGCGAGTGGCCGATGTTGGACTTGAGCGAGCCCAGCAGCAGCGGCTGCTCCCGGTCCTGCCCGTAGGTGGACAGCAGCGCCTGCGCCTCGATCGGGTCGCCGAGCCGGGTGCCGGTGCCGTGCGCCTCCACCGCGTCGACCTCGCGCGCGGACAGCCTCGCGTCCGCCAGGGCCGCGTGGATGACGCGGCGCTGCGATGGCCCGTTGGGGGCGGTGATGCCGTTGGACGCGCCGTCCTGGTTGACCGCGCTGCCGCGCACCACGGCCAGCACCTCGTGGCCGTTGCGCAGCGCGTCGGACAGCCGCTCCAGCACGAGCACGCCCGAGCCCTCGGACCAGCCCGCGCCGTCGGCGGCGGCGGAGAAGGACTTGCAGCGGCCGTCGGCGGCGAGCGCGCGCTGGCGGGAGAACTCGACGAACGTGTCGGTGGTGGAGATGACCGTGGCGCCACCGGCGAGCGCGAGCGGCGTCTGACCGGAGCGCAGCGCCTGGCAGGCCAGGTGGATCGCGACCAGCGACGAGGAGCAGCCGGTGTCGATGGTCAGCGCGGGCCCCTCCAGGCCCAGGTGGTAGGCGACCCGGCCGGAGACCAGGCTGCCGGAGCCGAAGCTGTTGGGGTAGTCGTGGTAGACCACGCCCGCGTAGACGGCGGTCCTGCTGCCCTTGAGACCGGCCGGGTCGATGCCCGCGTCCTCCAGGGCCTCCCAGGCGGTCTCCAGCAGCACCCGCTGCTGCGGGTCCATCTCGGCGGCCTCGCGCGGGCTGATGCCGAAGAAGCCGGGGTCGAACAGCGGCGCGTCGTGCAGGAAACCGCCGCGCCGCACGTAGATGCCGCCGGGGGCGCCGGGATCGGGGTGGTAGAGCCCGTCCACGTCCCAGCCCCGGTCGGTCGGCATGTCGGAGGTGGCGTCGACGCCCCCGCGCAGCAGCTCCCACAGCTGCTCGGGGGAGTTCGCGCCACCGGGGTAGCGGCAGCCCATGCCGACGACGGCGATGGGCTCGCTCGCCCGGTCCTGCAGCTCGCGCAACCGCTGGTCGGTGTCGTGCAGCTCGGAGGTGACGCGGCGCAGGTACTCGCGGAGCTTGACTTCGTTGGAGGACATCGAACCACCGTTCACGAGTTGCCGAGCTTGTTGTCGATGAAGCGGAACAGGTCGTCGTCGCTGCCGTCCTCGATCAGCCCGACCACGTCGTCGGCCTGCCCGGCGGGGGTGATCAGCGCGCGCAGCCGGTCGATCGCCTCGGCGCGCACCCGCTCGTCCACGCCGTCGGCGAACGCGGCCTCCAGGCGGGCCACGCCGTCGAGCACCGGGTTCCCGGCGGTGGGGGCGAGCTCGCCGCGCAGCAGCTCGGCGAGCGCGATGGGGTTGGGGTGGTCGAAGACCAGGGTGGCGGGCAGCTTGAGCCCGGTCTCGCCCACGAGCGCGTCGCGCAGCTCGACGGCGGTGAGCGAGTCGAACCCGGATTCGCTGAACGACCGCTCCGGCCGCACCGAGTCCGCGTCGGCGTGCCCGAGGACCAGGGCGACCTTGGCGCGCACCAGGTCGAGCAGCGCGGTGAGCTGGTCGGCCTCGGACAGCTCGGCGAGCCTGGCGGTGATCTCGCTCGGGTCGGCCGGGGTCGTGGTGGTGGCGCTCTCGTCCGGGGTGAGCGCGGCGCGCGCCTCGGGGACGGTGTCGATGAGCGGGCGGGGGCGGGCGAGGGCGTAGGCGGGGGCGAACTTGGCCCAGTCCACCTCGGTGACGACGAGGTGGGCCTCGTCGCGGTCGAGCGCGCCCTGCAGGGCGGACACGGCCAGCAGCGGGTCCATCATGCCCAGGCCCAGGCGGGAGAGCAGGGTCTCGGCGTGGCCGGAGGCCATGCCGCCGCCGCCCCAGGAGCCCCAGGCCACCGAGGTTCCGGTGAGGCCGCGCGCCCTGCGGTGCCGGACGACGCCGTCGATGACGGAGTTGGCCGCGGCGTACCCGATCTGGCCGCCGGAGCCCCAGATCGCGGCGCCGGAGGAGAAGACCACGAACGCGTCCAGCTCGCGGCCCTCCAGCAGCTCGTCCAGGTGCAGGGCGCCCACGACCTTGGCGTGCGCGATGTCGGCGAGGTCGGCGATCGTCGCACCGTCCACACCGGACTCCTCGCGCAGCGCACCGGCCGCGTGGAACACGGAGGTGAGGTCAGGCAGGGACTCCACCAGCGCGGCCACGTCGTCCCGGTCGGCCACGTCCAGCGCGACGACCTCCACCTTGCCGCCCAGCTCCGCGCACAGCTCCGCCGCGCCGGGGGCGTCCGGGCCGCGACGGCTGGCCAGCACGACCCGCTGCGCGCCGGTCTCGACCAGCCAGCGCGCCAGGTGCGCGCCGACGCCGCCGGTGCCGCCGGTGACCAGGACCGTGCCGCGCGGGGACCACCGCGCGGTGGTCTCGCCGCCGGGGGCGCGCACCAGACGGCGGCCGAAGACGCCGGAGCGGCGCACCGCGACCTGGTCCTCCCCCGCGCCGGAGAGCACGCCCGCGAGCCGGTCGAGCACCCGCGCGTCGGTGAGCTGGTCCAGCTCGGCGGGCAGGTCCACGACGCCGCCCCAGGTGCGCGGCCGGTCGAGGCCGAGCACGGTGCCCACGCCCCACAGCGCGGTCTGGCGCAGCCCGCCGGGCCGGTCGAACCGGTCGACGGCGACGGCGCCGGAGGTGCCGAACCAGACCGGCGCGGTGACGCCCGCGTCGTCCAGGCCCTGCACCAGGGTCACCGAGGCGGCGACGCCCAGCGAGAGCGACGGGGACAGCGGGTGCGGGCGCTCGTCCAGGCCCAGCAGGGACAGCACGCCGTCCGGCGTCTGACCGCCGAGCGCGGCGCGGACCCGGTCCGCGATGTGCGCGCGGTCGGCCTCGGCGACGTCGATCTGGACCACCCGCGCGCCGCGCGCGTCCAGCGCGTCCGCGACGGCGTCGACCCGCTCGTCGTCCGGGCCGACCAGCAGCCAGGTCCCCTCCACCGCCGGGACGTCCTCGGCGAGCGAGCGCCACTCCACCCGGTAGCGCCAGGAGTCCACGGTGGACTCGTCGCGGATCCTCCCGCGCCAGGCCGACAGCGCGGGCAGCACCTCGCCCAGCGCGGCGGCGTCCACCGCGAGGTCGCGGGCCAGCGAGTCGAGCCCGCCGGACTCGACGGCGGCCCAGAACTGCGCGTCCCGGTCGTCGGCGACGGTGGTGGCGGTCTGCTCGGGGGCGTCGATCCAGTAGCGCTCGCGCTGGAAGGCGTAGGTGGGCAGGTCGACGCGGCGGGCGCCGCGCCCGGCGTGGAACGCGGTCCAGTCCACGTCGCCGCCGAGGGCGAAGAGCTTGCCCACGGCCGTGGTGAGGGTGACGACCTCGTCCCGGTCGCGGCGCTGCGCGGCGATCGCGCCCGCGCCGCCGACCAGTCCGGTGAGCACGCCGTCCGGGCCGATCTCCAGGAACCGGGTGACGCCCTGCTCGGTCAGCGCGGTGACGCCGTCGTGGAAGCGCACGGCCTCGCGGACGTGCTGGGCCCAGTGCTCGGGGTCGGTGAGGTCGGCGGATTCGGCGAGGTTGGAGACCACGGGGATGGTGGGCGCGCTGAACGCGATCCCGGCCAGGACGGTCCGGAACTGCGCCAGCATCGGCTCCATGAGCGGCGAGTGGAAGGCGTGCGAGACGCGCAACCGCTTGGTGCGCCTGCCGTCGAGCGCGGCGGCGATCTGGCCGACCGCGTCCTCGGCGCCGGAGACGACGAGCGAGGTGAGGCTGTTGACCGAGGCGATGCCGACCCGGTCGGTCAGCAGCGGCAGCACCTCCTCCTCGGTGGCCTCGACCGCGAGCATCGCGCCACCGGTCGGCAGCGCCTGCATCAACCGGCCGCGCGCGGCGACCAGCCTGCACGCGTCTTCGAGGGAGAACACCCCGGCCACGTGCGCCGCCGCGATCTCGCCGATGGAGTGCCCGCTCAGGTGGTCGGCGCGCACGCCCCAGGACTCCAGCAGCCGGTAGAGCGCCACCTCGAACGCGAAGATCGCGGGCTGGCTGTACCCGGTGCGGTCCAGCGGCTCCCGGTCCTCGCCGAAGACCACCTCGGCCAGCGGCCGGTCCAGCTCCCGGTCGAACAGCGCGCACGCCGCGTCGAAGGCCTCCCGGAACACCGGGAACGCCTCCCGCAGCTCGCGCCCCATGCCGGGGCGCTGGGAACCCTGCCCGGTGAACAGGAACGCGGTCAGCCCGGACCCGGCGCTGCCGGTCACCGCGTTCGGCGCCGCCTGCCCGGCCGCGACGGCGCGCGCCCCGGCCAGCAGCTCCTCGGCGCTCGCCCCGACCACCACGGCCCGCTGCTCCAGCGCGGCGCGCGTGCCGCCCAGCGACAGCGCGACGTCGGCGGGCGCGAGGTCGGCGACCTCGGCGGCCAACCGCGCGGCCTGCGCGGCCAGCGCGTCCTCGCCGCGCGCGCTGATCGGCCACGCGACCACGTCGGTGCGCACGCGCACCACCGGTTCGGCGGGGGCGGGCTCGTCGGCGGGCGCCTCCTCCAGGATGGTGTGCGCGTTGGTGCCGCTGACGCCGAACGAGGACACGCCGATGCGGCGCGGCTTCTCGCGGGCGGGCCACGGCCGCGCCTCGGCGAGCAGCCGGACGTTGCCCTCGGTCCAGTCCACGTGCGTGGAGGGCTCGGTGATGTGCAGGGTGCGGGGAAGCACGCCGTTGCGCAGCGCCAGCACGGACTTGATGACGCCCGCGACGCCCGACGCGGCCTGCGCGTGCCCGATGTTGGACTTGATCGAGCCCAGCCACAGCGGCTCGGTGCGGTCCTGCCCGTAGGTCTTGAGCACGGCCTGCGCCTCGATCGGGTCGCCGAGGGAGGTGCCGGTGCCGTGGCCCTCCACCGCGTCCACGTCGGCGGGCGCGAGCCCGGCCGCCGCGAGCGCGCTGCGGATGACCCGCTGCTGCGCCGGGCCGTTCGGGGCGGTCAGGCCGTTGGACGCGCCGTCCTGGTTGACCGCCGTGCCGCGCACCAGCGCCAGCACCGGGTGCCCGTTGCGGCGCGCGTCGGACAGCCGCTCCAGCACGAGCACGCCCGCGCCCTCGGCCCAGCCGGTGCCGTCCGCGCTGTCCGAGAACGGCTTGCAGCGCCCGTCAGGGGCCAGGCCGCGCTGGCGGGAGAACGCGATGAACGGGGTCGGGGTGGCCATCACCAGCACGCCGCCCGCGAGCGCCAGCGAGCACTCGCCGGACCGGAGCGCCTGCGACGCCAGGTGGATCGCCACCAGCGACGAGGAGCAGGCGGTGTCCACCGACACCGAGGGGCCCTCGAAGCCGAACGCGTAGGACACCCGGCCGGAGAGCACGGCGGCCGAGGTGGCGGTGGCCAGGAACGCCTCCACCTCCTCGGGCGCGTGGTCGAGCAGGTCGGCGTAGTCCTGGCCGCCGGTGCCCGCGAACACGCCGACCCGCTTGCCGCGCAACGACTTCGGGTCCACCCCGGCTCGCTCGACGGCCTCCCAGGTCAGCTCCAGCAGCACCCGCTGCTGCGGGTCCATGGCCAGCGCCTCGCGCGGGGACACGCCGAAGAACGCGGCGTCGAACGAGCCCGCGTCGTGCACGAACCCGCCCTCGTGGACGTAGCTGGTGCCCGGCCGGTCGGGGTCGGCGTCGTAGAGCGCGGCCGAGTCCCAGCCCCGGTCGGTCGGGAACGGGGAGATCGCGTCCACGCCGTTCGCGACGAGGTCCCACAGCTGCTCGGGCGTGCGGACGTCGCCGGGGTAGCGGCAGGCCATCGACACGATCGCGATGGGGTCGTCGTCCACCGGGGCGGGCGCGGTCTCGACCTCGTCGGCGTCGCGCGCGCCCACCAGCTCGGCGCGCAGGAACGCGGCCAGCGCGACTGGCGTGGGGTGGTCGAACACCAGGGTGGCGGGCAGCCGCACCCCGGTCGCCGTGCCGAGCCGGTCCCGCAGCTCGACGGCGGTCAGCGAGTCGAAGCCGAGGTCCTTGAACGCTCGGCCCGGATCGACCCCGGAGGGGTCCGGGTAGGCGAGGACGGCGGCCACGTGGGTTCTGACGAGGTCCGCCAGTGCGCGGTGCTGCTCGGACTCGGGCAGCGCGGCCAGCCGTCCGGCCAGTTCGGACCCCGCCGGGGTCGGGTCGGTCCCACCGTCCAGGGCGAGGATCTCGCGGACCTCGGGCAGCGCGTGCAGCAGCGGCCGGGGCCTGGCGGCGGAGTAGGTGGGGGCGAAGCGCGACCAGTCGAGGTCGGCGACGACCAGGTGGTGCTCGTCGTGGTCCAGGGCGCGGCCGAGCGCGGCCGTGGCCAGGCGCGGGTCCATGGGCGGGATGCCGTGCAGGCGCAGCGCCTCGCCGAGGGCCTCCTCGTCGACCATGCCGCCGCCGCCCCAGGTGCCCCAGGCGATGGAGGTGACCGGCGCGCCCCGGTGGTGGCGGCGGTGGGCGAGGGCGTCGAGGCGGGCGTTGGCCGCCGCGTAGCCGGACTGGCCCGCGGAGCCCCACACGGCCGCGCCGGAGGAGAACAGCACGAACGCGTCCAGCTCGCGGCCGTCGAGCAGCTCGTCCAGGTGGTGGGCGCCCGCGACCTTCGCGCGGCCGGTGGCAACGAAGTCGGCGAGCGGGGTGTCGCCCAGGTGCGCCTCGTCGGGCAGCGCGCCCGCCGCGTGCACCACGGTGAGCGGGCCGTCGGGCAGGCCGTCGACCAGCGCGGCGACCTCGGCGCGGTCGGCCACGTCGCAGGCGACCAGGGTGGTGGTGGCGCCCAGCGCGTCCAGCTCGGCCGCGAGCTCCCGCGCGCCGGGGGCGTCCTGGCCTCGGCGGCTGACCAGCACGAGGTCCCTGGCGCCGCGCCCGACCAGCCAGCGCGCCACGTGCGCGCCGACGCCGCCGGTGCCGCCGGTGATCAGCACCGGGCCGCGCGGGGCCCAGTCGCGGGCGGGGGCCCCGGTGAGCGGGGCGCGCACCAGCCTGCGGGCCAGCACGCCCGACGGGCGCAGCGCGACCTGGTCCTCGGCGCGGTGCGCGAGCACGTCCACCAGCCGGTCCAGCGCGGCGCTGTCCACCTCGGCGGGCAGGTCCACGACGCCGCCCCAGGTGAGCGGGTGGTCGAGGCCGAGCGCCCCGGCCAGGCCCCAGACGGCGGACTGGGCGGTGGAGGTCAGCTCCTCGAACGGGTCGACGGCGACCGCGCCCCTGGTGAGCAGCCAGGTGGGGGCGGTGACGCCCGCGTCGCCGAGCGCCTGCACCAGGGTGATGGCGCGCTCGACGCCCTCGCTGATCGTCGGGTGCTCGGCGTGCGGGGTGTCGTCCAGCGCGACGAGCGCCAGCACGCCCTCCACCTCGGCGCCGCGCAGCTCCTCGGCGAGCGCGGCCCGGTCGTGGCCACCGGGGTCCACCGGCACGACGGACGCGCCGCGCGCGGTGAGCCGCTCGGTCGCGGCGGCGACCAGCGGGTCGCCCTCGGCGGCGACGAGCAGCCAGGCGCCGGACAGCCGCAGCGCGGGCGGCTGGTTCACCGGCCGCCAGGTCACCCGGTAGCGCCAGGAGTCGGCGACGGCCTTCTCGTTGCCGCGCGCCCGCCACCCGGCGAGCGCGGGCAGGACCCGGTCGACGTCGTCGGGGTCGGCGCCGAGCAGGTCGGCCAGCTCCGCGTTGTCGACCGCGCGCCAGAACTCCTCGTCCGCGCGCTCGACCGGGGCGGCGGTGGTCTCGGTGGGCTCCAGCCAGTAGCGCTGGACCTGGAAGACGTGGGTGGGCAGGTCGACGCGCTTGCCACCGGGGTGCGCTGCGGCCCAGTCGACGGCCTGGCCGTGGGCGTGCGCCCGCGCGACGGCGGCGGCCAGGGCGGCGACCTCGTCGCGGTCGCGGCGCTGGGTGGCGGCGAGCGCGGTGGTGTCCGGGTCCAGGAAGGCGCGGGCCATGCCGGTGAGCACGCCGTCCGGGCCGACCTCCAGGAACCGGGTGACACCACGGGATTCCAGGAACGCGACCCCGGCGTGGAAGCGCACGGCGGCGCGGACGTGCCGCACCCAGTAGTCGGCCGAGTCGAGGTCACCGGCGGTGGCGGACTCGCCGGTCACCGTGGAGACCAGCGGGATGCTCGGCGCGTGGTAGGCGAGGGTCGCCGCGACGGCGCGGAACTCCTCCAGCATCGGCTCCATGAGCGGGGAGTGGAACGCGTGCGAGACGCGCAACCGCTTGGTGCGGCGGCCTTCCAGGGCGGCGGCGATGCGGGTGACCGACTCCTCGGCGCCGGAGACGACGACGGAGGTGGGGCCGTTGACGGCGGCCACGCTGACCCGTTCGTCAAGCAGGGGAAGGACTTCTTCCTCGGTGGCCTCGACGGCGAGCATCGCGCCATCGGCGGGGAGCGCCTGCATCAACCGGCCACGCGCGGCGACCAGCTTGCACGCGTCTTCGAGCGAGAACACCCCGGCCACGTGCGCGGCGGCGATCTCGCCGATCGAGTGCCCGGCCAGGAAGTCCGGCTTCACGCCCCAGGACTCCAGCAGCCGGTAGAGCGCCACCTCGAACGCGAAGATCGCGGGCTGGCTGAAACCGGTGCGGTCCAACGACGCCTGGTCGTCACCGAGCACGACCTCGGCGAGCGGGCGGTCCAGCAGCGGGTCGAACAGCGCGCACGCCGCGTCGAAGGACTCCCGGAACACCGGGAACGCCTCCCGCAACTCGCGCCCCATCCCCACCCGCTGGGAACCCTGGCCGGTGAAAAGGAACGCGGACAGCCCGCTGCTCGCGACCCCGGACTCCACGGACGGCAGCGGTTCCCCGGCGGCGATCGAGCGCAGCCCGGCCACCAGGTCCTCGCGGGTCGAGCCGACCACGACGGCCCGGTGCTCCAGCGCGGCGCGCGTGGTCCCCAGGGACAGCGCCAGGTCCAGCCCGTCCGCGTCCCCGTCCGCGACGAACGAGGCGAGCCGGTCGGCCTGCGCGGCGAGGTCGGTCGCGCCGCGCCCGGACACCGGCCACAGCCGCACCGGGAACCGGACCGGGTCGTCCTCCTCGGCCACCGGCTCGGGCTCGGGTGCCTGCTCGACGATGGTGTGCGCGTTGGTGCCGCTGATGCCGAACGAGGACACGCCCGCCCGGCGCGGGCGCCCGCCGGTCTCCGGCCACGGCCGGGCCTGCGTCAGCAGCTCCACCGAGCCCGCGCTCCAGTCGACCTGGTCGGTGCGGTCCTCGGCGTGCAGGGTGCGCGGCATGAGGCCGTGCCGCACCGCCATGACGACCTTGATCACCCCGGCGATGCCCGCGGCGGCCTGCGGGTGGCCGATGTTGGACTTGACCGAGCCCAGCCACAGCGGCTCGGTGCGGTCCTGCCCGTAGGTGGCGATGAGCGCCTGCGCCTCGATCGGGTCGCCGAGCACCGTGCCGGTGCCGTGCGCCTCCACCAGGTCGACCTGCGCGGCGGACAGCTCGGCGTCGGCCAGCGCGGCGCGGATGACCCGCTGCTGCGCCGGGCCGTTGGGCGCGGTGAGCCCGTTGGACGCGCCGTCCTGGTTGATCGCGGAGCCGCGCACCAGCGCCAGCACCGGGTGCCCGTTGCGGCGGGCGTCCGAGAGCCGCTCCAGCACCAGCACGCCCGCGCCCTCGGACCACGCGGCGCCGTTCGCGCCCTGGCCGAACGAGCGGCACCGGCCCTCGGGGGACAGCGCGCGCTGCTTGGAGAACTCCACGAACAGCTGCGGCGTGGCCATCACCGCGACGCCGCCCGCCAGCGCCAGCGAGCACTCCCCCGACCGCAGCGCCCGCGCGGCCAGGTGCACGGCCACCGACGACGAGGAGCAGGCGGTGTCGATGGTGACGGCGGGGCCTTCGAGGCCGAAGGTGTAGGCGACGCGGCCGGACACGACGCTGCCGGAGGTGGTGCTGTCCGGGTAGTCGTGGTGCATGACGCCGGTGAACACGCCGGTGGCGGTGCCCTTGAGCGTGGCCGGGTCGATGCCCGCGCGCTCGAACGCCTCCCAGGTGGTCTCCAGCAGCAGCCGCTGCTGCGGGTCGGTCTCGACGGCGTCGCGCGGGCTCATCCCGAAGAACAGCGGGTCGAACTCGGCGGCGTCGTGCAGGAACCCGCCCTCGCGGGTGCAGGTCTTGCCCGGCTTGCCCGGCTCGGGGTCGTAGATGCCCTCCACGTCCCAGCCCCGGTCGACCGGGAACCCGGAGATCGCGTCGACGCCGTTCGCGACGAGGTCCCACAGGTCCTCGGGCGAGCGGACCCCGCCGGGGTAGCGGCAGGCCATCGACACGATCGCGATGGGCTCCCGGTCGCGGTCCTCCAGCTCGCGCACCCGCCGCCTCGCCTGCTGGAGGTCGGTGGTGGCCCGCTTGAGGTAGTCGCGGAGCCTGTCGTCGTTCGCCATCGGTGTTCCACCCATCTTCAAGCGCCGTCGGGACCGGTGACCGAGGTCAGGAGATGCCGAGTTCGTTGTCGAGCACCGCGAACAGCTCCTCGTCGGTGGCCTCGCCGAGGTCGTGGCCCGCGTCCTCGGCTCGGCCGCGCGCGTCGTGCCAGGTGCGCAGCAGCGCCTCCAGGCGGGCGGTGACCCTGGCCGCGTCCTCGTCGGCGACCGAGGCGAGCGCGGCCTCCAGCCGGTCGGCCTCGGCGAGGACGGACCGCGCGTGGTCCTCCTCCACGACGAGCTGGCCCAGCAGCTCGCGGGCGAGCGCCTGCGGCGAGGGGTGGTCGAAGACCGCGGTGGCGGGCAGCCGCAGCCCGGTGGCCGCGCCGAGGAGGTTGCGCAGCTCGACGGCGGCCAGCGAGTCGAAGCCCAGTTCCTTGAACGCCCTGGTGGGCGTGACCTCCTCGACCCCGGCGTGGCCGAGGACGGAGGCGGCGTGGGCGCGCACCAGGTCGAGCAGGAGCTGCTCGCGCTCGACGGCGGGCAGCCCGGCGAGGCGGCTGGCCAGCGGCCGGGCGTCGGCGCCGGACGCGGTGAGGGCGGCGCGGCGGGCCGGGACCCGGACCAGGCCGCGCAGCACGGCGGGCAGGTCGTCCACGCGGGCCCGCAGCGCCATCAGGTCCACCCGCATCGGCGCGAGCGCGGCCTCGCCGGTGGCGAGCGCGGCGTCGAACAGGGCGAGGCCCTCGGCGGGCGGCAGCGCGGGCATCCCGAGCCGCTCCATGCGGCGCAGGTCCGCGTCGTCCAGGTCCGCGCCCATGCCGCTGCCCGCCCACAGGCCGAACGCGAGCGAGGTCGCGGGCAGGTCGTCGGCGTGGCGGTGCTCGGCCAGGGCGTCCAGGAACGCGTTGGCGGCGGCGTAGTTGGCCTGCCCGGCGCCCGCGACCACGGCCGCCGAGGAGGAGATCAGCACGAACGCGGCCAGTCCCTCGGTGAGCCGGTGCAGGTTCCAGGCGGAGTCGACCTTGGCGCGCAGCACCGCGTCGACCTGCTCGGGGGTCAGGTCGGCGAGGAGGGCGTTGTCGACGACACCGGCGGCGTGCACGACGGCGGTGAGCGGGTGCTCGGCCGGGATCGCGGCGAGCAGCGCGGTGAGCGCGTCGGCGTCGGCGGCGTCGCAGGCGGCGATGGTGACGTGCGCGCCCTCGGCCTCCAGCCCGGCCTTGAGCTCGGCCGCGCCGGGCGCGTCCTGACCCCGGCGGCTGGTGAGCAGCAGGTGGGTGACGCCGTGCTCGGTGACCAGGTGGCGGGCCAGCAGGCCGCCGAGGCCGCCGGTGCCGCCGGTGATCAGGACGGTGCCGTCGGGCCGCCAGGTGGCGGCGGTGGTCTCGGGCAGCACGGCGCGGTGCAGGCGCGGCACCAGGATCTTGCCGTCGTGCAGGGCCAGCTCCGGCTCGCCTGAGCCGATCGCGGCGGGCAGCAGGTCCTCCGAGCCCGGCTCGACGTCCACGACGGTGAAGCGGCCGGGGTTCTCCGCCTGCGCGGCGCGCAGCAGGCCCCACAGCGGGGCGCGGGTCGGGTCGGCGGGGACGGCGGCGCGGGTCAGCACCACCAGGTGCGAGCCGGTGAGGCGGTCGTCGGCGAGCCAGCCGGTGAGCAGCGCGAGCGCGGCGTGGGTGGACTCGCGGACCTCGGCGGGCACGTCCAGGTCGCCGCGCGCGGGGGCGATCGGGGCGAGCACGACCTCGGGCGGCGGGGCGCCGCCGTCCAGGTGGGCGCGCAGGGCGGCCAGGTCGGCGTGCGCGGTCGCGGCGGTGGTGGGCCACCGGCCGAGCACGGCCCAGTCCTCGGCGGTCGGCACCGGGACGGCGCCCGCCTTGGCGGGCGTCCAGCGCAGCCGGAACAGCGACTCGTGGTAGCCGCGACCGGCGGTGCCGCCGAGCTGCTCGGCGGACACCGGGCGGACCACGAGCTGCGCGATGGTGGCCACCGGCGCGCCCTGCCCGTCCGCGACCGCGACGGAGAGCTGGTCGGGGCCGGTCTGGGTGATGTGGATCCGCAGCTCGGTGGCGCCCTGCGCGTGCAGGGTGACGCCGTTCCAGGCGAACGGGAGCGGGGTGCGCTCCTCGGAGCCGTCCGCCAGGTTGGCGTGCAGCGCGGCGTCGAGCAGGGCCGGGTGCAGGCCGAAGCGGGCGGCGTCGGCGTGCGCGGACTCGGGCAGCACGGCGTGCGCGAACAGCTCGCCGTCCGCCCGCCGCCACAGCGCGCGCAGGCCGCGGAAGACCTCGCCGTAGCCGTAGCCGTTGTCCGCCAGGCGCGGGTAGAACCCTTCCAGGTCAACGGCTTCCGCGCCCTCCGGCGGCCACGCGATCAGCTGCTCGGGCGCGCTGTCGCGGGCGGTGCCGAGCAGGCCGGAGGCGTGCCGGGTCCACTCCTCGCCGGGCTGGGCGCCCTCGGGGCGGGAGTGGATCGCCAGGGTGCGGCGGCCGTGCTCGTCGGGGGCGTCGGCGGTGACCCGCAGCGCCAGCGCGCCGGTCTCGGGCAGCGGCAGCGGCGCTTCGAGGGTCAGCTCCTCCACCAGGTCGCAGCCGACCTGGTCGCCCGCGCGGACGGCCAGCTCGACCAGGCCGGTGCCGGGGACGATCGGGGTGCCGTGCACGGCGTGGTCGGCGAGCCAGGCGTGGGTGCTCGCGGAGAGCCTGCCGGTGAGCACGACGCCGTCGCTGGCCGGGGTCTCCACGACCGCCGTCAGCAGCGGGTGCTCACCGCCCTGCAGGCCGAACGAGGTGGCGTCGCCGGACGGGCCGTCGGACTCCAGCCAGAAGCGCTTGCGCTGGAAGGCGTAGGTGGGCAGGTCGACGCGCTTCCCGCCGCGCCCGGCGTGGAAGGCGGCCCAGTCCACGTCGACGCCGTGCGCGAAGGCGGTGGCGACGCCGGTGGTAAGGGCGACGACCTCGTCGCGGCCCCGGCGCTGGGTGGCGGTGGCCGCGCCGCGCTCGACCATGCCGGTGAGCACGCCGTCCGGGCCGACCTCGACGAAGCGGGTGACGCCGTGCCCGGCCAGGTGCTCGAGGCAGGCGTGGAAGCGCACGGTGTCGCGGACGTGGGAGACCCAGTACTCGGTGGTGGCGACGGCGTCGGTGGCCGGGCTGGCGCCGGAGCTGGAGGCGAACGGGATGAGCGGGGAGTGGAAGGAGACCTTGTCGGCGATGCGGCGGAACTCGTCCAGCATCGGCTCCATGAGCGGCGAGTGGAAGGCGTGCGAGACGCGCAACCGCTTGGTGCGGCGGCCGTCCAGCGCGGCGGCGACCTGGTCGACGGCGGCCTCGGCGCCGGAGACGACCACGGCCGTGGGGCCGTTGACGGCCGCGAGCCCGACGTGGTCGTTCAGCAGCGGCAGGACTTCCGCCTCGGTGGCCTCGACGGCGAGCATCGCGCCACCGGCCGGGAGCGCCTGCATGAGCCTGCCGCGCGCCACGACCAGCGCGCAGGCGTCCTCCAGGGAGAACACGCCCGCCACGTGCGCGGCGGCGATCTCGCCGATGGAGTGCCCGGCGACGAAGTCCGGGGTGACGCCCCAGGACTCGAGCAGCCGGTAGAGCGCGACCTCGAACGCGAACAGCGCGGGCTGGCTGAAACCGGTGCGGTCCAGGGCTTCCCGGTCGTCGCCGAACACGACGTCCGCGAGCGAGACCTCCAGCTCGCGGTCCAGCAGCGCGCAGGCGGCGTCGAACGCCTCCCGGAACACCGGGAACGCCGCGCGCAGCTCACCTCCCATGCCGATCCGCTGGGAGCCCTGGCCGGTGAACAGGAACGCGGTGCGGCCGGTGTCGGCCGTGCCGCGCACCGAGCCAGGCGCGCCCTCGGCGAGCGCGGCGGCGAAGTCCTCGGGGGTGCGGCCGACGACGGCGAGGCGGTGCTCGAAGTGGGCGCGGGTGGTGGCCAGCGAGAAGGCCACGTCGACCGGGTCGAGCCCCTGCGCGGCGCCGCGCAGCCTGCGGACCTGGCCGGCCAGCGCCTCGGGGGTGCGGGCGGACAGCACCCAGGGCACGACGTCGGTCTCCACGCGCGGCTGCTCGACCTCGGCGGGCGCGGCGTCGGCCTCGGCGGGCGCGGTCTCCGCCTCGGCGGGCTCGGGGGCCTGCTCCAGCACGACGTGCGAGTTGGTGCCGCTGATGCCGAACGAGGACACGCCCGCGCGGCGCGGACGGCCCGTCTCCGGCCACGGGGTGGCCTCCAGGGGCAGCCGGACCGCGCCCGCCGTCCAGTCCACGTGCGTGGTGGGGGCGGTCACGTGCAGCGTCCTGGGCACGGTGCCGTGGCGCATCGCCATGACGACCTTGATGACGCCCGCGACCCCGGCTGCGGCCTGGGTGTGGCCGAGGTTCGACTTGATCGACCCGAGCAGCAGGGGGTGCTCGCGGTCCTGGCCGTAGGTGGCGAGCACGGCCTGCGCCTCGATCGGGTCGCCGAGGGAGGTGCCGGTGCCGTGCGCCTCCACGACGTCCACGTGCTCGGCGGACAGCCCGGCGTTGGCCAGCGCGGCGCGGATGACGCGCTGCTGCGAGGGGCCGTTGGGGGCGGTCAGGCCGCTGGACGCGCCGTCCTGGTTGACCGCCGTGCCGCGCACGACGGCGAGCACCCGGTGCCCGTTGCGGCGCGCGTCGGACAGCCGCTCCAGCACGAGCACGCCCGCGCCCTCGGACCAGCCGGTGCCGTCGGCGTCGTCGGAGAACGGCTTGCAGCGCCCGTCCGGGGCCAGGCCGCGCTGGCGGGAGAAGTCCACGAACGTCTCGGGCGAGGGCATCACGGTGACGCCACCGGCCAGCGCGAGCGAGCACTCGTCGCGGCGCAGCGCCTGCACGGCCAGGTGGATCGACACCAGCGACGAGGAGCACGCGGTGTCCACGGTGACCGCCGGGCCCTCCAGGCCGAGCGCGTAGGCGACGCGGCCGGTGAAGACGCTGCCCGCGTTGCCGTTGCCGATGAAGCCCTCGAACTCCTCGGGCACGGTGGTCAGGCGCGAGGTGTACTCGTGGTACATCAGGCCCGCGTAGACGCCGGTGCGGCTGCCCTTGAGGGTGGTGGGGTCGATGCCCGCGTGCTCGAACGCCTCCCACGCGGTCTCCAGCAGCAGGCGCTGCTGCGGGTCCATCGCGGTGGCCTCGCGCGGGGAGATGCCGAAGAACGCGGCGTCGAAGTCGGCGGCGTCGTGCAGGAACCCGCCCGCCATGGCGTAGCTGTGGCCGCGCTTGTCCGGGTCCGGGTCGTAGAGCGAGTCCAGCTCCCAGCCCCGGTCGGTGGGGAAGGACGAGACCGCGTCCACGCCGCCCGCCACCAGGTCCCACAGCCGGTCGGGTCCGGTGACCCCGCCGGGGAACCGGCAGCCGATGCCGACGAGGGCGATCGGGTCGTTCTCCCTGCGCTCCACCTCGCGGAGCCTGCGCCGCGCCTCGCGCAGGTCGGCGGTGGCCCGCTTCAGGTAGCCCAGGAGCTTTGCCTCGTTTTCCACGCACGCCTCCAGGACAGTTCCCGCTTCGCGTTCTGACCATTCCGACACGGCGGCCGGGAATCGTCCCGGCTGTCGTTTCTCCGCTTCGCGCCGCACGTCACGGGGCAGGAGCCAGCACCGGGAATTGCTCCCGGAAAGCATTCGCTGGACACCGCCGGCACGCACGACACCTCGGCCCGTTATTGCGCGAGCCGCTTTCCACGATGACGCTACGAAAGGCCGGACAGCACGGCCAACCCCTAGCCCGCCCTTAGCTTCCCCCTAGCGGGGTTTGGTCCGCCGGGGGTCGGTCGGGGCCCCTGCCGCGCCCCCCTGCCGCACCCCTGCGGACCCCGTGGAACGACAGGATCCCGGCCACACCAGGGTGCGACCGGGATCGGGGTTGACGGCGGTGGGGAGGGTCAGGTGACGAGCGAGCCCTCGTCGTCCTTCACGGGGCTGACCAGGGCGTCCGGGAGCTCCCCCGCGCCCCCGGAGGCGTCGCGCGCGGGCTCGGCGGCGGGCTGCCCGGCGGTCTTCCCCCGGCTCTTCCCAGGGATCTCCTGGGCGCTCTCCTCGGCGGTCGCGGCCCGGTCCCCGGCGCCCGCCCCCTCCTCGGTCGGCCCCCCTGCGACAGGGGTCCCGGCGGCGGCGCCGGGGTCGACCTCGGGGGTGGCGTCGGCGGCGGCCTCGGTGACCG
This sequence comes from Actinosynnema pretiosum, assembly GCF_024171695.1. Lineage (GTDB taxonomy): Bacteria > Actinomycetota > Actinomycetes > Mycobacteriales > Pseudonocardiaceae > Actinosynnema > Actinosynnema pretiosum. The sequence continues at coordinate 326,654 of NZ_JAMTCF010000001.1, forward strand.
CCTCGACGGCCGCGTCGGGCGCGGGACCGGGGCGGGGCACCTTGGCCAGCAGGGCTGCGGCGACGAAGGTGGTCACCAGCAGCACCCCGGCCACCGACCAGGCCGAGACCTGGACCTCCAGGGTGAACGCGGTCCTGGCGGCCAGGCGCAGCGCGTCCCCGGTGGCGGCGGGCAGCGCGGCGGCGACCTCGACGGCCGAGCCGAGCGTCTCCTTGGCGGTGGTCAGCACGTCCGGGGACACCCCGGCCGGACTGAGCTCGGCGAGCTCGGACCGGTAGACGAACGCGCCGAGGCTGCCCAGCACCGCGACGCCGAGCGCGCCGCCGAACTGGCTGCCCGTCTCGGAGAGCCCGGACGCCGCGCCCGCGCGCTCCTGCGGCGCGGTGGTGACGACCAGCTCGGCGGTCAGGGTGAGCACCATCGCCAGGCCCATGGCGCTGAGCGACTGGCCGACGATGGCCTGCGCGAGCCCGTCCTCCACCCGCACCTGCGACATCACGACGGAACCGCCGACGCCCAGCAGCAGGCCGAGCGCGACCACCCGCGAGTAGCGCAGCTTCGCCACGAGCACCGGGGCGAGCACGGCCGCGCCGAGCGCGCCGGTGAACGCCTGCGGCAGCGACCACAGGCCCGCCTCGAACGGTTCCAGCCCGAGCACCAGCTGGAGGTACTGGCTGGTGAAGAACATGAAGCCGATCATCGCGAAGTTGGCCAGCACGTTGGTGGCCAGCGCCGCCGAGAACGCGGCCTTGCGGAACAGGCTCACGTCGAGCATCGGGTCGTCGGCCTTGTTCTGGCGCACCAGGAAGACCGGCAGCAGCACGAGTCCGAGCGCGATGCCCGCGAGGGGCTGCCAGCCGAGCCCGCGCTCGGCGAGCTCCTTGATGCCCCAGATCACCGGGAGCACGGCGGCGAACAGCAGCGCGGAGTTGAGGAGGTCGAACCTGCCCGCGCCGGGGTTGCGGTACTCGGGCAGCAGCAGCGGGGCCGCGACGACGAGCACCAGCATGATGGGGACGTTGACCAGGAAGACCGTGCCCCAGTGGAAGCTCTGGAGCAGCACGCCGCCGAGCAGCAGGCCGAGCGCGCCACCGGCGGAGAAACCGGTGGCCCACAGGCCGATCGCGGCGCGGCGCTGCTGGGCGTCCTGGAACATGGTGCGGATCAACGACATCGTGGAGGGCATGAGGGTCGCGCCCGCGACGCCCATGAGGGCGCGGGTGCCGATGAGCAGTTCGGGGGAGCTCGCGTAGGCGGACAGCGCCGAGGCGACTCCGAACGCGACGGCGCCGACGATCAGCAGCTTGCGCCTGCCGATGCGGTCGCCGAGCGTGCCCATCGGGATCAGCAGTCCGGCGAGGACGAACGCGTAGATGTCCGTGATCCACAGGAGTTGGCTGCTGGACGGGCCTAACTCGACGCTGATGAAGGGCAGCGCGTAGGACAGCACCGTCATGTCCATGCTGATGATGAGGGTGACGAGGACGAGGACGGCCAGCCCCCACCACTCGCGCTTGCCCGCACGTGGGCCAGGAGTCATGGGCGCAACGCTACACCGGGATCTATACGCTTGTATATGACATTCGTATGAATGATCACCAGCGGTCGGGTACGATCATCAGGTGGGCCATCGTGATCAGCTCCTCGACGGGGCGAAGAAGTGCCTGTACGAACGCGGTTACTCGAACACGACGGCACGCGACATCGTCGCGGCGTCGAACACGAACCTGGCGTCGATCGGATACCACTTCGGCTCCAAGGAGGCCCTGCTCAGCGCCGCGCTCGTGTCGGCGTTCCAGGAGTGGGGCAACGAGCTGGACCGGGTCATGGCGGAGGTCGGCTCGGACCTGACGGTCGCGGGCAGGCTGGAGACCATGTGGGCCGGGGTGCTGAAGTCCTTCACCACGCACCGGCCGCTGTGGGTGGCGGGCATCGAGGCGTTCTCGCTGGCGGAGCGGATGCCCGAGCTGCGGGAGATGCTGGCGTCCGCGTACCGCCGCGCCCGCCCGTCGCTGGGGCAGCTGACGCTGGGCGGCACGGAGGCGGACGAGCGCACCCGCCTCGCGGCCGGTTCGTTCCTGCTGGCGGTGATGACGGGGTTGACCGTGCAGAGCCTGCTCGACCCGGAGGCGGTGCCCGAGTCGGGGGACCTCATCAGGGCCGTGCGCTCCATCTTCGAGCGCTTCGACGTGCAGCTCCCCCCGGAGCACGACCCGCTGGCTCAGCCGGGGGACGCGCAGTCGGGGAACGCGGAGCCGGGGGCCGAGTAGGAGGGGGTGGCGCGTGAGGAGAGGGGTGCGGCAAGGGGTGCGCTAGGGGTTGTCGCGGGGGCGCGGTGCGGGGAGCTTCAGGGGCGTCCTGATCGGCCGGATCCACCGCCCGACCGAACGAGACCCGGCCCGACCACCCCTACCCGAACGTTCCGGGGTGAACGGTCCCAGCCGGACGCCCCGACCGGACGACCCCGGCCCGACGCCCCCTGCCGGACGACCCCGGCCCGACCGCTCCAGCCGGACAGCTCCAGCCGGACCGCCGCAGCCTGCCCGCCCAGCCGGACCAGCCCAGCCGGTCCGGACGATTCCAACGGGACGTTCCCGGCTGGACGCACCGCCGGAACCACCCCGGCCGGACGGGCGCGCTCGAACCAGCACGGCTGAGCGAAACCGACCGGACGCACCGGCTTGCCCCCTCCGGTCGAACACCCCGCCCCGTCCCGATCGAACGCCCCCAGCCGAGGAGTTCCCGTGCCAGCGACCCGAAGCCACCAGTCCGGGCGGCGCAGCGCGGACCGGCGCGCGTCCCCCACGAGCGCGAGGACCGCCGGTTCCCCGATCACGAGCGGCCTGTGGTTGCGCCGGTTCCAGCGGACCGAGGACGCGGCCGTGCGCCTGGTCTGCTTCCCGCACGCGGGTGGTTCCGCGACCTACTTCCTGTCCACCGCGCGGGCGCACGCCCCGGCCACCGACGTGCTGACCGTGCAGTACCCCGGCAGGCAGGACCGCAGGGCCGAGCGCCCGCTGGAGTCGGTCCCGCAGCTCGCGGAGCGGATCACCGAGGAGCTGCTGCCGCTGACCGACCGCCCGGTGGTCCTGTTCGGGCACAGCATGGGCGCGGTGGTGGCGTTCGAGGTGGCCCGCAGGATGCAGGAGCGGGGCGCGCCGCCGGTCGAGCTGCTCGCCTCCGGCGCGCGGGCCCCCGAGTCGCACCGGGCCGAGTCGGTGCACCTGCACGACGACGCGGCGCTGCTGGCGGAGCTGGTGTCGTTGGGCGGCACCGATTTCCGGCTGGTCGACGACGAGGTGCTGCGCGCCGCCCTCCCCGCGCTGCGCGCCGACTACAAGGCCGTGGAGACCTACGCCTGCGCCGGGGTCCCGGTGCTGGACGTGCCGCTCACGGTGCTGGTCGGCGACGCGGACCCGAAGGTCGACCTGGCCGAGGCGCGCGCCTGGGAGCGGCACACCTCGGCGGGTTTCGCGCTGGAGGTCTTCACCGGCGGCCACTTCTACCTGACCGAGCACGCCGAAGCCGTGAACGCCCTGCTGGCCGAGCGGCTGGACCGGCACCGCTAGGGCGGCGGCGGGGTGGCGCGCCGCCTCCGACGCGCCGCTCTCCCCCCGCTCCGGTCAGGACTCGGCTCGGTCCACCCCGGCTCGGCCCACCTCGGCTCAGTCCACCTTCGCCAGCCCCACCGAGCACAGGTGGGCCGCCCACCGGCGCAGGTCGGCCAGCGTCGCCGAGGGCTCGACGTCCCACCGCTCGGCGAGCCGGTCGGCCGCGCGCGCGACGTCGCCGCCGTGCCGCCACAGCTCGATCCACATCCCCGTCTCCTCGGCCGCGAACAGGAACGACGCCCCGGTCGCGGGCACGGCCAGCAGGAGCCTGCCCTCGGGGTCCACCTTCGTTACCACCGGATTGGCCAGTCGCACGCGCACTCGTCTCCCCGATCAGTGACGCCGGAGCGTCAGCGGAAGGCCCAGGGAGCCGGACTCAGGCTCCCGGACCGCAGTGCGAGGTGGGTGTCGCACCAGTCCTGCACGGCCACCCGGTCGCGCGCGGTGCACAGCACCCCGCCACCGGCGGCGGCGAACTCGCGCAGGACCGCGCGGACCACCTCGGACTCCCAGCCGTCGACCCCGTCGAAGGGGTCGTCCAGCACCAGCAGCGCCCGCCCGCCGAGCATGGCGGCGGCGAGCCGCAGCAGCAGCTGCTGCCCGGTCGAGCACGCGGCGGCCTGCACGTGGGCGACGTCCCCGAGCTCGCAGGCGGCCAGCAGCACGCCCGCCTCCCGCTCGGCCTCGCCCCGCGCGGCCCCGGAGCGCAGCGCGCAGCAGACCAGCACGTCGAAGCAGGAGAGCCGGTCCGCGACGGGCACCCGGTCGGGCACCAGCCCGACGCCGGAGCGCGCGAGGCCGCAGTCCTCCCAGGGGTCGCGCCCGAACAGGCGGACCTCCCCCTCGTCCGGGGGCAGCAGCGCGGCGGCGACGGACGCGAGCACGGTCTTCCCCGCTCCCCGCGCGCCGACGACGCCGACCAGCTCGCCGGGGCGCACCCGCAGCCCGGCGCCGCGCAGCGCGACCTCGTCCCCGAACTGCTTGGAGACCTGGGACAGGCGGACCAGCGCGCCCGTCTTCAGCGCGGCGCGGACCACACCGGTGGCGACCGGGAGCCGGGCGCCCGAGACAGTCGAAACCATGAACCCTCCCTGTGGACGCTTCCCACGCTAGAAGCGCTCGGGGACGGGCGACATGGCTCTACGACCACAGCGGGGGTGGGGATAAACCGACCTCCGTTCGGGAAGCCGGCTACTCTCGGCTCACGTCCACCCGGCACCTCTGTGGAAGGGCTAACTCCAACGAGTGAGAACGTGGGTGGCTTGGCCGAACGTCGGGTGCCCCACTCCACCGACACCCCTCGCAACTTGCATTTTCAGGAGCAAACGGGACACGCGAGAGGGTTAGAACCAAAGATCACCGCATCGAAGGAAGTCCCTGTTCGGCAGCAGGATGCCTGCGACACCGAACCCGTCACGCGGTCGTGGTCGCCCCCAACCGAGGACGACCACGACCACCGCCATCAGGGCGCTTCCAGGATCCTGTTTCTGCGCCCCTCCAAACCGTCAGCCTCAATCATCACACGGAATCCCGATCTCGCCAGCATCTCACAGAGGGCTTCAACGATGATAATGCTTGAGTTCACCGCGTAACTGAGGAGTGGATGAGGTCCCGCGCCATAGTTTCCGCGCCGCGCGGAGGTGTACGAATCAGCTTGAAACAACGGAGGCTCCCAGTACAGAGAAACCCCAAACGGAAACATCTGGCTGATCCGAATCACAGCTCCACTCCGCAAGACGTCATGAAACTCGTCAGAAATACCTGCTACCGGAATACCTAGGCCTCGTAGAGTTTTATCGATACGTTCAGCTAGCTTTCGCCATGAATCGACGGCTTCTTCGGGGGCCCGATAAGGCAAACCAAATCCGGTTTCATTGTTTTTCAAAAAATTAAAAGGATCGAAGGTTTTCATTTTTACCCACTATTTTTACTTGTTAACTTCAGAGCCCTTGCCGGTAGATCCTATCCTGAAAAAAGGTCAACAAATCTTTCGCCTCCTGCCAAGAGTCTGAAGATTTTTGACCCATATATTTCACAGAATAATAGACCGGAGTCCCCTGCGGCAGTCTGCTCCCAAAAGCTACTGCACACTTTTTGCAAAAAGATCTCTCAGTATAAACTTCGACCACTCGACTGGGGTCAATCCCAAGCCTATTGAGCTCCTGAAGAATTCTAATTTCCGAATGCTTTTCCTTTCCCGCGCTCAACATCCTGATGTAATCATCCTTGAAGAATGGATCAACCCATCCTTTAACTTTGACGACAGCAAGGTTGTTAAAAAGGCTAGAAAGTGTCGCCCCGGAGACTTTGATTCTATATTCGAAAGCTTTGTTTACAATCTCCTGACTGCCGTTTCCGTAACTTGCCAACGGAATTTCATGATAACATGGCGGTTCAGCAGCAAAACTAGAGAACTTCGCTGTGAAGCAGGATTTGAAAACATGCTTGACCGCATCGACGACGAGGCTGGTGACCCCACTGCGCGCGGCGACGCCACCAAGAAACTCGAACTGCGTAAGCGCACTCAGCCTGGACGCCAGGAAGGCGTCCGTGGCAATACCGGTAATGAACTCAGCGCCGATCGCGACTTCCAACCCCGCACCCGCCGCCGTTGCGAGCATACCCGCCTCGGCACCAACCAAAGCACCCAACAGCGGGGCGACGCAGATCTCGGCGCAGTAGATGCCCAGGCCAATCAGGACCGCGCCGGAGACCACGAAGCCAGCGGTGGTCCACCAGTCCTCGGACTCCTGCTGGTCCTTGGCATCGGCGATCGCCTTGTTGACGAGATAGGTCAACGCGGGATTGTAGGCACCCTCAAGACAGTGGTTGAAGGCTTCTTCGCTGTCCTGCTTGAGCTGGTTGCAAACCGCGACGTTGCGCGCCGACTCTCCCTGAGGGTCAGCGATCATCCGCATCGCCCGGCTCATGCAGTCATCGCGGTCCGCCCCTTCAGGAACGTTTTTGCAGGACTCTTTGAGTTCCGCAGCGGCTTTGGCCTTCTCCGCTTCGACCTCTTGCTCCGCCTTAGCGACCGCCTTGTCCCTGGCATCGAGCGCGACCTTGATCGCAGCTTCGGCGTCCAAACCAGCGTCCAGGGCGTCCCGATAAGCCTGCTGAGCCGCCCGCATGGCGCTGTTCGCGTGCGAAGCTGCAATATTCGCCGAACTCCTGGCAGAAACGGCTGACCGAGTCGCCTCCACTGCGGATCTCGACGCACGCTCCGCCGCGTCTTCTGCAGCTTGAGCGGAGCGCTCTGCCGCTTCAGCAGAGTTCTCGGCACTCTTAGCAGATTCGATAGCTTCGAATGCTGAATTAATCGCGTTGTCGGCGTGCTGCTGCGCCTGGGTGGCGTAACCTCTTGCTTCCTCAGCAGCGTTCCGCGCTGTGGCGGCGACGGCTTGCGCGTTGGCGGCGTGCTCCGCAGCACGTGACGCAGCCGTTGCAGCCTGGGTGACCATGGTGGCGGTCGCCGCGTTGTGAGCCGCCGCTTCCCGGTCGTGCCGATTGGCGATGTGCTGACCGTTGTACCGGTACTGCCGCACCAACTCCGGACTGCCTTCCAGAGCAGCCGCCCCGAGCAGCTTCGCCTCCGGCCCGGTGTTCGGGTCAGCGATCAAGCGGTTGACCGCGATGCGATCGTCGTGCTCCCTGGCGGTGTTCTGGCCGGTGTCCAGAAATTTCAAGTAGCCTGAAACGGATTCCCCGTCCAAAGCGAGCTGCGCGGCGGCGATGAGCGTGTCGTTCTTCTGCTCGCGCGCCGTGGCCATCACCTGATTGACACGGATGCGCAATTCGGTGGCGCGCTGGGGGTGTTCGGGGTCGCGCAGGAACTGCCGAACCGCTTCGTCGCCTTCCGCCAGAGCGTTCTGCCCTGCCTGCTTCAGGCTCTCGGAGCCCTCTGCGATCAACTGCCGGGTGGTCTCCCGGTCGTCCAGCACGGCCGCCTGGCCGATCCCGGACTTCACGTACTCCCGAATCTCGTTGCCATCGCCCGAGATCGCGGTGGCGGCAGCCGCCTTGCCCCAGGGGCCTGCGGTGTCGATCAGGCGAAGCGCGATCTTGCGACCACGCGACTCAACGACCTCGACGGGCGCACCAGGAGCCTCGGCCTCGGCCAGCCAGGTGTGGACGTCCTCATCGCGCTGGTCCTCTTGGGGCGCTTTCCAGTTCCGGATGAGCCCGATCCGGTCTTCCACGTGCAGGGACTCGCGTGCGGCTGCGGTCGCCTGATCAGCTTGAAGCGCGAGGCGGTCCTCGTCGATCTTGCGGGCCGCGGCGTAGATGCGTGCCGCCTGCGCGGCAGCGTCCAAGGCAATCTGCGCTGACTCAGTAGCCGCATTGGCGTGCTGGGTAGCGAGCTCTGCGGCCTGACCCGCCTGCCCCGCGTGAGCGGCGGCATCCTCGGCCGCGAGGGACGCAGCGATCGCATCCGCAACGGCGCGCAGCGCGAGTTCACGTGCACGAGCCGCTGCAGCAGCGGCCTCGGTGGCATAGGCACGGGCGGAGGAGGCTGCCCTGACTGCCAGGGCAGCCTGCTGCCTGGACCTGTTCGCGGCAGCTTCAGCCTCGCTCGCGTCCGCGCCAGCCTGCTTCGCCCATTTCACCGACTCGTCAGCGGACTTGGCAGACTCCGACGCGTTCTTGCCTGCTGACTCAGCTGCGGAGATGGCTGCGTCAGCCTGCTTCAGCGCTTTTTCCGCTTGGTCGATGGCCTCAATCGCCTGCTTGGCCTCCGTGGAAGCTTTCGCGGCCTCGGCTGCGGCACGGCGCGCGTCACCAGCGCGTTCACGGTCACCCCGCGCCGCTGTCGCGTACTCCCACGCCTGGCTGGAGGCCTGTCCGGCCTTCACCGAGGCGGTAACCGCACGCGCCGCAGCATTGGCTGCAATCCGCGCGGCAGCGGTCGCCGCACTGGCGGCGCCGATCGCGGTGGTCGCCGCGCTCGCCGCGCGGTTGGCCGCTGTCGCAGCCTGGGCTGCGGCTTCAGCAGCCCCCGCCGCGTTGTCCTTCGCCGCTTCGGCGGCCTTGGCCGCCAACTCGGCCGCCTGCTTGGCGAGGTCGGCTTCCTGCCGGGCCCTCTCAGCACTGTCCTTCGCCGCCAGCGACTCCCGTTCAGCCTGGGCTCCCGCCTGCTTCGCGGTTTCGACCAGCTGCGAGATGGACGCGCTCTCCTGATCTCTGGCCTGCGCGACTTCCCACTCACGACTGATGAACAGCCTCAAGGCGTTGGGATCAGCTTCAGCGGCGTCCAGCGCTTTCTGCGCCGCTGCCTTGACCGCAGCGCCACCAGCAGCCGCGATCTGGTTAACCCGAATGCGCAGATCGATGTCAGCCGCTTGCACGGAAGCAGTCGCGAGGAAACTGCGCAGGGCGTCCGGATCGGTCTCGGCGGCATCCAGCGCTCTCTGGGCCGCCCCCTTGACAGTGGGACCGCCTGCGGCGGCGATCTGGTTGACCCGGATGCGCAGGTCGACGTTGGTTGCGTCGTACCAGCCTGTCCGCAGGAAGCTCTGGAGCGCGCTCGGGTCGCTCTCGGCTGCGTCCAGCGCCTTCTGGGCCGCCCCCTTGACAGTGGGGCCACCGGCGGCAGCGATCTGGTTGACCGCGATTCGGTCGTCGACCGAGGTCAGCCAGTCGAGTTTCTGGGTCAAAAACGCCTCGATGTCGGCGTCTGTCCCGAGCAGAGCCTTCTCGGCTTCGGCCTTGGTCTGAGCGCCGCTCTCCTGCCAGATCATGAGCACCTTGCCCCGTGTGCTCAGCGCGTGGGGCAAGTAAGGGGCAAGGGGCGTTTCGGCAGCGGCTGGAGCGGCCGCCGCCGACTGCGGGATCGCATTGGGGAGCAGAGCGGCTGTCAGAACCAGCGTCAGCGCTGCATGCGCCAGTCTACGACGTTTACTGAAGGGTTTCATACGCTCTTTCTTGTCAAAAAATTTAACAGGAAAACTTCCGGACAAGTAGATGACCGGTTTTGCCCAGAGATCTCCCGAAATTCAGAAAAGCATGACCCCGAGTTCACCTCCAGATGTGCAAAGTGAAGCCCAGGGTGCCGATTCAGAAAATTAACAGAAGAGGCCCACCCCGAAGAGAGCTTGACAAAAACTGAACCCAATACTATGAGGCAACAGCGCCAGCAGTAACTAGCACCACAGGATGCCCCTTCACGCCACCAAAAAGGGCCACCGCCTCCACGAGGGAGTGATCAGAATCACAGCAAGATGGTTACAACCCTTTCCGGTCAGTGGAGCGGATCTTCGGGTTCACCCAGAACCCGGTGCAGGTAGCCGCCGTCGTCCTGATGATCGACCAGAACCGCGAAACCGGCACCACCGAGAACATCCAGCATCACGCGGACCAAAACCTGGTTTGGCTCACTTCCATACCCGGTCCAGCCGTTCCCAGGAGGCATAGGCCAAGCGCTACCGGAAGGGATTTTCCAATCGAGCGTCACCCCGAAAGGAGACACTGGGTGAACGACGACCAAACCCCCGGCAGGAGCTGCATTATCTCCCGGTTCGACAACCGCCACAGAGAAGCCCATCAACACAAGTTCGACACGAGCCGCCTCGGCAAGCGCCGACCAAGATGCGAGCGCTTCCTCCGAGGCTCTGCGGGCGGGGTCACCCGAGAGCCTGGCCTCCTCGAGCACAGCGAGTGGATCCGTCATGAAGGCGGATGCTAGCGCTAGCCCGCCTGGGTGAAGACCTCGCCCTCTAGGGACGAAGGCCCTGCACGTACACAAGGGGTGATCACAGCGATACAGGCTGTGACAGAGATCATGATTGACATACAGAACGCCTTGACCTGCGGAAACAATCCACATACCCCCTAGCCTCACGGTGTCAAGGACTCGCAGAGAAGATCATCTGTTGTAGGTTCCCGCTACCCAGCCCCAAGAAGTGGCTGCAACATGATTCATTAAACGAACAACGGGGGAAACCGTGAAAGCGAGCGCGCTCGTACTTGCTGTCATAACAGCAGCAGCCCTGCTCGTAACCGGGGGAAGCGTCAGCGCCCAAGAAGTTCCTCCCTCCGACACCGGAAGTCAGCCTTCGGTGGTCGAGGACTACTCCTATCCCGGTGCTGAAAAAATCTTCACGGACACCGCAGTACGCCTGATCGCAGGTGATGGCCACATGTTGTTCGTTGATTGCGACAAGCCTCGCTCCGGGGATATCGGACTTCTACGCATCCGCTCTTCCAGTTTGCCGAACGACGGCCACTCCGGATTGGGTGTCGGCATTGACCGCGACGGCAGGGTGTGCTTTGAAATCACCGGCCGCACCGGTTACGTGACGATGACACTCCCGGCGGTCTACGAAATCCGCGGAAACGGGTACGCGCCTGGCGCAGGGCATTCGGTCACGGCTGAATTGACCACCGACTCAGGCGTCCGATCAGTTGTGGATATCCAGAAGGACAAGGCTACCCAGGTCGGCACGGGCAGCAGTTCCGCAGAGACCACCCTGCTGAAACTGGTCGCCAAGCCCTGAAGTGCGGAACCGAGGAACTGGTGAAGTGATGAAGGTTGCAAGAACCCTTGTCGGGGCTGCCGCAGTTGTGTTGGCCGCTTTCCAGCTTGGTGGCCTCGCGGTCGCGGTCTCCGGAGGAACGGAGGTCCCGCGAGGCACGCACCCCTTCCTGGCGAAGATCACCACTGAGACCGCCGGGTGCACCGGCGCGCTGGTGTCCCCGCACTGGGTCATCACCGCTGCGTCCTGTTTCCCCGGAAATGCTTCCGGAACGGCCCCGTCCACACCGCACGAGGTGGTGGTCGGTGATGTGGACTCCGGCACGGGGGCAGGGCAGGCGTCAGGCATCGTGAAGCTCGTGAAGCACCCCGATCGCGACGTCGCGCTGGTCAAGCTGGAGGTCCCCATCACCGGGGTCAGTCCGGTGGCACTGGCTACCCAGCCAGCTACCGCAGGTGAGAGCCTGCAGGTGACCGGTTTCGGACGCACCGCGACGGTGTGGGCGCCGAACCGCCCCAGGAGTGCTCCCTTCTCCGTTGAGGCCGTGTCACCGAACACGCTGTCCCTCATCGGTGCCAACAGCGTGGACACCTGCAAGGGCGACGCGGGCGGACCGGTGCTCCGCCAGTCCGCCGGGCAGGCATCGCTGGTGGCGGTGAGCAGCACGTCGTGGCAGCACGGCTGCTTGGACGTCGACGAAAGCAGGCAGGGAAGCACCGGCGCGCGAGTGGACGGCCTCGCAGACTGGGCAGCCGAGCACACCGGGGAGAGTTCCGGTCTGCGCAACGACCTCAGCGGTTGGTGCCTCGACCAGGAGTACCCGCAAGGGCCCGGCGGCACCGCGACGAACAAAGTCGGCGCCTGGGACTGCAATAGCGGGCCGAACCAGCAGTGGCACTGGCAGTGGCTCTCGCCCGACAAGGCTCGGCTGGTGAACACCCACAGCGGTTGGTGCCTCGACCAGGAGTACCCGCAAGGGCCCGGCGGCACCGCGACGAACAAAGTCGGCGCCTGGAGCTGCAACGGCGGAGCGAACCAGGAGTGGCGCATCGCGCCGACCGGTTCCGACAAACGGGTTCGCCTGATCAACGCCCTGAGCGGCTGGTGTCTTGACCAGGAGTACCCGCAAGGCGCGGATAAGCCGGGAACCCGCATCGTGGCCAGCTGGGAGTGCAACGGCGGCCGGAACCAGCAGTGGCTTGTCTTCTGATCTGTGAAGCGCTGATCTGAAGCGTGTCGGGGACTCGGCCGGTCCAGGACGTAGGCGGTGGCGTGGCAGCCGAGCGGCGACCACGCCACCGCCTGCTCGAGAAAGTGCCGACGCATCATCAGTCCTGACCAACCCAGCGTTGTCAAGCGTGCGCATGCGATCGCAGGTCACCCTGAAGTCGAGGACGATGGCACCTGCTCCGAGTCCAGGCCCCTTCTCTGAGCGGCAATAGCCGATCGCCAGCAGTGATCCTGACGCGGAGCTGCCAGGGCCCGCCCACTTCTTAAAAAAGAGGTCAAGGATCACGACTGATGCCTTGCCCAACACGAGCACAACAGCGCCCACGCAGTGGGAAAGCGCTTCCCTTCGGGTTCGCCCGCTCACGCCTCCGGGGCGAGCCGCGCCAGCTCGGTCCTGGTGCGGATGCCCAGCTTCGCGAACGCGTGCCGCAGGTGCGTGCTCACGGTGTGCGGCGACAGGTGCAGCTCGTCGGCGACCTGCCGGTTGGTGCGCCCCAGCGCGACCAGCCGGGCGACCCTGGCCTCGGACCCGGTCAGCCCGGCCCAGCCCGCGCCGGGCCCGTCGGGCGCGCGCCGCCGGACCCCGTGCCGCCGCAGCGCCCCGCGCACCCGGCCCGCGTCGTGGTCGGCCCCGGCGGCGGTCCACAGCTCCAGCGCCGAGTCCAGCAGCGCCACCCCGGCGGCGCGGTCCACCCCGGCGAGCGCGACCCCGGCGTCCTCGGCGACCCGCGCCCGCACCAGCGCCCGCTCGTCCCCCTCGTACTCGGCCGCGGCGCGGACCAGCAGCCCGGCGTCGCCCTCCAGCACGCCGCGCGCGTGCCACGCCGCAGCCCGGACCCCGCGCTCCCCCGGATGCCGCGCGCGCTCCCCCTCAAGCCGCGCCACCAGCGCCCGCGCCCGCTCCCGCTCGCCGGAGCGCAGCAGCAGCCGCACGAGCACCGCGACCTCGGCGGGCCCGTCCAGCGCCACCGGGTCGGCGCACCCGCCGTAGAAGTCGTCCACCCCGGCGTCGAGTCCGCCCACTCCCCCGCCCGCCTCGGCGACCAGCGCCCCCAGCACCGCCCCGCGCGCCCGCCACGAGGGCAGCCCGACCGCGCGCATCCGCTCGGCGGCCCGCCCGGCCTCCACCAGCTCGCCCCGGTGCAGCGCGACCTGCCCGAGCACCGAGGAGGCGAACTCGCGGAACACCGCCGCGCCGAGCTCCTCGGACAGGGTGCGGACCGACTCGGCCTCGGCGCGGGCCTCGTCCAGCCGCCCGGCGCGCAGCAGCAGCGCGGTCCGGATCACCACCCAGGTCCACTCGTTGGCCTGCTGCCCGTCCGCGCGGGCGAGGTCGACGCCGGTCCCGGTCAGCTCCCAGGCCTCGGCGAGCCTGCCCGAGGCGGCGAGCAGCAGCGCCTTGCACCCGTCGGGCAGCCACAGGGCGCGGGCGCCGGGGGCGGCGTCGCGCGCCCGGATCGCCGCGTCGGCCGCGCGCAGAGCGCCCGCCGGGTCGCACCGCTGGAACCGGGTCATCGCGTCCGTGATCAGCACCGACGAGCGCAGCACCGGGTCGGGGGAGCCCTCGGCGGCGGCGGTCGCGGCCTCGGCCTCCCTGCGGCCCTCCGCGCGCTCGCCCGCGACGACCAGCGCGGTGGCCAGCACGGCGTGCAGCTGGGCGCGCAGGTCGTCCGCCAGGCCGGGGAGCGCCAGCGCCTCCCGGCACAGCGCCGCCGACCGGGCCACGTCGGCGGGCAGCAGCACCTCGGCGAGCAGGCGGCGCAGCCGGGCGGCGGTGGCGGGGGCGAGCGCGGCGCCCGCGTACCGGTCGAACAGCGCCGACGCCTCGTCCACCTCCCCGGCGAGCACGAGCTGCGTCACGGCGTCGGTCAGCATGGGCCCCTTGGCCTCGCCGGGCCGCACCAGCTCCAGCGCCCGCGTGCTCAGCGAGGCGGCGACCACCGGTGAGCGGGGCGCGATCTCGGCCGCCGCGCGGCGCAGCAGGGCGATGGAGCGCTGGTCGCCCCTGGTGGCGGTGCGCAGCACGAGCGCGGCCACGTCGGCGGCGGGCGCGCCCTCGGCCAGGCTCGCCTCGACGGCCTGCCTGCGCAGGTCGCGCCGCAGCGGTTCGGGCAGCCCGCCCTCGACGGCCTCGCGCACGAGGTCGTGCCGGAACCCGAACCGGTCGCCGCGCTCGACCACCAGCTCGGCGTCCACGACCTCGCGCAGCGGTCCGAGCAGGGCGGCGGGGGCGCGGTCCAGCATCCGGGCGAGCTGCCCGGCGGTGAACGCGCGCCCGAGGATCGCGGCCAGCTCGACGGCCTCGCGGGCGGGGGCGGACAGCTGCCGCACCCGGCTGCGGACGGACTCGCGGAAGCGCAGGGGCGCGGCCTCGGTCCGCAGCGCCGCGACCCCGTCGCGCACGTCGACGGCGGCCTCGTCGAGCAGGCCGTTCAGCAGCTCGCCGACCAGCAGCGGGTTGCCCTGGGCGCCCGCGAGCAGCGCGGTGAGCGGGCCGTCCGGCAGGCCCCCGAGGACGTCCAGGGCGAGGTCGCGGACCGCGTCGGCGGGCAGGTCGCCCAGCCGCAGCACGGGGGCGTCGAGGTGGTCGTCCGGGGTGGGCCTGCGGGCGATGAGCCACAGCACCGGGTCGGCGGCCAGGCGGCGCACCAGGACGCGGGCGGCCTTGGCGGCGGCCGGGTCGGCCCACTGGAAGTCGTCCAGCACCACCAGCACGGGCACGTCGAGCGCGGCCCGCTCCAGGCTGTCGTGCAGCTCCCGCACGAGCGCGCCCGCACCACCCCCACCGCCCGCGCCCGGCAACCCGTCGAGCAGCTCCAGCACCTGCCAGCTCCGCTGGCCCGCGCCGGTGAACACCCGCAGGCCCGCGCCGAGCGCCCGCGCGGCGACCTCGTCCAGCAACCGGGTCTTGCCGCTGCCCGAGGCGCCTTCGAGCACGAGCGCGCCCCCGGCGCCGCGCGCGAGCAGGTCGACGCGCCGGTCGAGCTCGGCCAGCTCGACCTCCCTGCCGCGCAGGGGTGCCGGACGGCGGTGGGTCATCGGGTCCTCACTTCGGGTGCCCGCCGGGCGGCGGACGGGCGGGCGGTGGCGGCGGCGGGCGGTGACGGCAACCGGCCAACGCGGCGGGGCTCGGGCAGGTTCCTCGGGCGGGCCGGGCTCGGGCAGGCGGGGCTCAGGCAGGCGGGGCTCAGGCAGGCGGGGCTCAGGCAGGCGGGGCTCTGGGGCGGGCGAACCCTCGGGCGGGCGGGCATCCCAGACAGGTGGGGTTCTCGGCGGCCCTCGGCGGGCCCTTCGGGCAGGGGCCTCGGCGAACCCTTCGGGGCGGGGTCCTCGGGCGTGCGTTCCCGTCGCCCGACCAGCGCACCGGCCCGCCCCTGCCCCGGCCCGCGCCCCGCCAGGCCCACCAGACCCCGTCCGCGCCCCGCCTGGCCAGCCGATCCCCGCCCCGCCCCACGTCCCCCTCCCGCTCCCCTCCCCCCTACCGCGTCACCACCAGATCGCCGGTCGGCAGGGTCTGGCAGGCCAGCCGCCACCCGGCGTCGACCTCGGCGGTGGAGAACATCCCCCCGGTGTCGCTGTCGCTGGGCCCGCTGAGCACCCGCACCCGGCAGCTCCCGCACACCCCCTCCTCGCACGAGCGGGGAACGTCCACCTTCGCCCCGCCCGCCGCCGCGAGCAGCGTCTCCCCCGGTCGGCAGGGGAACTCGACGCCGTCGTCCGGCATGGTGACCAGGTACTCGTCCACCTCGGCCGCGAGCGCGATGGCGTGCGCGCGCTCCAGCCGGGTCCGCTTGCTCTCCCCCGACACGAACGCCTCCGTGCGCACCCGCTCGCGCGGCACCCCGACGTCCGCGAGCGCCCCGAGCACGTCCCGCATCATCGGCGCGGGCCCGCACAGGTGCACCCGCCCCACCCCCGCCGCGTGCGGCCGGAGCGCGTCGGCGTCGATCCGCTTCCCGCCGCCGGACGGGAAGAGCACGACCTCCAGCCCCGGCAACCGGTCGCGCAGCGCGGGCAGCTCGGCGGCGAACGGCAGCTGCCCCCGGTGCGCGGCGAGCAGCGTGATCCGACCGGTGTGCCCGGCCGTGGCGGCGGCCCTGAGCACGCTCAGCAGCGGCGTGATCCCGATGCCGCCCGCGACGAGCAGCAGCGGGCCGGGGTCCTCGGTGACGTCGCAGGTGAAGTCGCCGAGCGGTCCGGTGGCGCGCAGGGCCTGGCCGACGACGACCTCGTCGTTGAGGTGCACCGACCCGAGCCCGCGCGGTTCGCGCTTGACGGCGATCTCCACGAAGTCGCGGGACGCCGGGTCGGAGCAGATCGAGTAGGAGCGGCTGATCGGGTCCACCGCCACGGGCAGCTCCAGGGTCAGGTACTGCCCGGCGGCGAACGCGAAGGGCAGTTCGCCGCCGCCGAGGGGTTCGAGCCGGATGAGCTTGGTGTCGGGGGTGAGCGGGTCGATCGCGGCGACCCGCAGGTGCCCCTGCCAGTCGCCCGGCGCGGGGACCGGGTTCGCGATCCGCTCCCACAGCGCCCCGGTCCGCTCGGGCGGCAGGAGCATCGACGCGACGCGCAGGCCGCCGCCGAGCGCGCCGACGACGCCGGGCATCTCGGCGTCCTGCCCGGTGATCAGCAGGCCGTCGAACGGGGTGCGCGGCCCGGCGAGGGGTTCGCGCAGGCGCTCGGGCGTGGCGGGCAGGCCGTAGAAGACGCCGCGGTGGCTGTTCTGGTAGGTCTCGAAGGTGAGCGGGGTGGCCAGTTCGGCGAACGCGACCGCGTCGCTCAGCCCCGGCCACCGCGCGTCCAGCCGGTCCAGGACGCGGCGGGTGGTGTCGCGCTTGAACTGCTCGTAGGCCTCGTCCTTGCCGTCGCGCCAGCGGTCCACCGTGGACGGATCGACGAACACCAGCACCTCGGCGGTGTGGTGCCGGGCGGCGGGGTTGGTGAGGGAGGTGAAGGACGCGGAGATCGAGCCGCCGTCGGCGTCGACGAAGGAGTGGTTCTCGCCGCGCAGCCCCAACTCGGCGGGCGAGCGCTCGAACCCGAGGAACAGCACCAGGCAGGACCGCCCGCCCTCGGCCCTGAGCGGCGCGGGCAGGCCGAGCAGCCGGTAGGTGTTGTGGTGCCCCGCGTCGGAGACGACGGTGCGGGCGCGCACCTCGTAGACCTCGTCGGTGGCCGTGTCGAGCACCTCGACGCCGACCGCGAGCGGCCCGTCGGTGAGGACGCGCAGCACCCGCTGCCGCGTGCGCAGCTCGACCCCGTGCCGCCGGAGCCCGTCGAGCGCGAGCCGGGATACCTCGCCGGACCCGCCGACGGGGTGCGTGCCGCCGTCGCCGTAGTACTGGACGGCGACCATCGCGTGGTAGCCGAACGCGGCGCGGTCCGGGGTGGGGCCGTAGAGGTCGGAGCGGGCGGCGAGGATCTGGCGCAGGCGGGGGTTCTCGAACCGGGCGGCGAGGTGGTCGTCGACGGTGCGGAAGACGTCCGGGAAGCGCTCCTCGTGCGCGGCGAGGTCGGGGTCGGGGCTCATGACGAGGTCGTTGCGGGCCTGCAGGGCGCTCGCGACGTCGGCGGCCTCGGCGAAGTAGCGCGCGATGGCCGGGGCTTCGTCCGGGAACAGCGCCTGGAGCCGTTCGCGGTAGTCGTCCAGCGAGGCGGGGACGGCGAAGTCGTGGTCGGGGAAGTGCAGGACGTCGTAGTCGTGCGGCATGGGCGCGTACTGGAGGCGGCCGTCGGTGAGGTAGTCGAGGAACGGCTCGGCGGCGGCGAGGTAGTGCAGCCCGGTGTTGAACCGGAAGCGCCCGTCCCGCGAGAACTCGTGCGTCATGCCGCCGAGGACGTAGTGCTGCTCCAGCACGAGCACCCGCCGCTCCCCGAACTCGGCCAGCGCCCTGGCGACGGCCATGCCGCCCATGCCGGACCCGATGACCACGGTGTCGACTGCTTCGGACCTCATGGTGGTGCTCCCTGCTCGCGGTGGGGCGGACCCCTCGATCCGATCAAGCGGGGGCAGGGCGGCGCATCGCACGGATGAAGTATCTTGGCAGTGGCTAGATGGGGAGACCTGCGGGTGGTGCTGGTGCGCGGCAGCGGAAGCGGGCGCGCGCGGGGTGGTGCCGGGGCGTCACCCGTGCCGCGA
Source organism: Actinosynnema pretiosum (assembly GCF_024171695.1). Taxonomy (GTDB): domain Bacteria; phylum Actinomycetota; class Actinomycetes; order Mycobacteriales; family Pseudonocardiaceae; genus Actinosynnema; species Actinosynnema pretiosum. Next base: position 345,106 of record NZ_JAMTCF010000001.1, read on the forward strand.
TCAGCGCCCCGGCCCTCGCCGAGGACGACGAGCACCGGCGGCGTGTCCGCACCGCCCCGAGCGCTGACGCCAGGGGGCGGCCACCCCGCCTCACCACCCCGTGTGCACGTGCCCAGCCCACCGCAGCGGCAGGTCCGGGTGCGCCGCGCGGTGCTCCCGCACCACCGCGTGCACCGCCCGCGCCGCCGCTTCGCTCGCCGCGCCCGGCGCCGGAGCCGCCCCGGCGACCGCCGCCGCCCGGTGCGCCGACTCCACCACCTCCGTCGCCACCACCGCGTCCACCGGCCACAGCGCCCCCACCGCCCACTCCGCCGCCCCGGCACGCCCGGCGGGCACGTACGACGACACCACCCGGTCCAGCGCCGACTCCCCGCCAGGCGACCCCGACGCGTGCAGCGGCAACCGCGCCAGCCCGCCCACCGGCCGCCACCACAGCCGGGGCAGCTCGCGCCCGTGCGGCCCCAGCGCGTCCAGCACCGGCCGCGCCACCGCCGTCCACAGCCACGCCAGCACCGCCTCCGCCGCCCGCTGCGAGTCGGTGTCCGTCCCCTCCACCGCCGCCGCCAGCTCCTCCCCGCGCGCCGCCAGCTCGGAGTGCGCCAGCCCCGGCAGCACCAGCACCACCACCTCCCGCCCCGGCCGCACCAGCAGCGCCCGCCCGCCGGTCGGCCCGCAGAACACGTGCGCCACCGGCCCCGGCACCACCGGCGGGGCCTCCGCGCCCACCAGCGCGTCCCCCACCAGCTCCACCAGCTCGACGGCCCGCTCCGGCCGCCCGCAGGCCAGCGCCGCCGCCCCGGCGACCGCCGCGAAACCCCCGTGCCCCACCGCCTGCGCCGCCGCGTCCTCGCGCGCCAGGTCCAGCGCGGCCAGCAGCGGCACCTGCTCCACCGCCAGCTCCACCAGCTCCAGCGCCCGCTCCGACTGCCCCAGCGCGACCCGCGCCCCGGCCGCCACGACCGCCGCCGCGAACCGGGTCGGCGGGGCCGCGCCCCCGGTGTCCTCCAGCGCTTCCAGCGCCTCCACAAGCAGCTCCGGCGCGTCCGCGCGGGCGGCCAGCGCCAGCGCCGCCACCCCGAACCGGTACCGCGAGCGGGCCGCCGACAGCTCGTCCGCCGGTTCCGCGAGCGCCCGGCGCAGCGAGTCCACCGACTCCTCCAGCGCCACCCGGTCGCCGCTGCGCTGGAAGTCCGCGAATCGGGCGCCCCCCAACGCCGACAGCACCCACGACCGCCCGAGCCCGTCGTCCCCGTCGCCCGCCGCGTCGCCGTCCCCGGCCCCGGCGCCCACCGCCGCGACTCCCCCGGACCCCGGCACCGCCTGCGCCACCACCCGCTCGTCCTCGGGCAGCGCGTGCACCCGGTCCAGCGCCACCGCCAGCGCCCCGGCGCGCGAGGTGTGCCGCACGTGCCACTCCGGCGTGGCCGCCACCGCCTCCCGCCCGGCCGCGACCGCCTCGCCGAGCGCCCGCGCGTCCCCGGTGCGCTCGTGCAGCCCGGTCAGCGCCGCGCACAGCAGCGCCCAGGACTCGGCCCGGTGCCGCTCGGGCGCGACCCGCGCCGACTCCCGGCACAGCGCCGCCGCCTCGCGCAGCAGCGCGGTGTCCCCGCTCCAGTCCGCCAGCACCATGAGAGCGCTTCCCGCCTGCGCCAGCGCGACCCCGCGCTGCAGGTGGTCGGGCGCCCGCTCGGCCGCCAGCCGCCCGTCGTCGGTGGCCGCCCGCAACAGCTCCGGGTCACCGGTGCGCACCGCGAGCAGCCGCCGCGACGTCACGTAGTTGATCATCCGGCCGGGCAGCTTCACGTGCCCGTCCGGGGTCGCCGCCACCGCGTCGTGGTCCAGGTCCACCGCCTCGCGCAGCGCGTCCAGGTCACCGGTCGCCGCGAACCGCGCCCGCAGCGCGTCCGCCAGCCCCGCGACCAGGTCCGGGTCGTTCACGGCCCCCAGCTCCAGCGCGGACCGCGCGTGCCCCTCGGCCTCGACCAGCGCCCCGACGTCCCCGGTCAGCTCCGCCAGCACCCGCTGCCGCTCGGCCGCCCCCGCCAGCGCCGCCACCCGGTCCGCGCCACCGGGCGCCACCTCCAGCGCCGACCGCGCCGCCTCCGCCGACTCGCGCAGCGGCGCCAGGTCGCCGGTCGCCTCGAACAGCCCGCCCAGCGCGGAGTGCAGCGCGGTGAGCGCCCGCGCCGACTCGGCGGCGTCCCCGGCCGAGGCCACCCCGGCCCGCGCAGCGCCCGCCGCCTCCCGCAGCAGCGCCAGGTCGCCGGTGGCGGTGTGCAGCATCCGCAGCGCGGTGCTGTGCGCGGTCGCGATCACCGCCCGCCTCGGGTCCTGGCGCGGGGTGGACGCGAGCGCCGCCCTGGACAGCTCGACCGCCCTGGCCAGGGTCTGCTCGCCGCCGGACGCCGCGAACGCCTCCAGCAGCGCGGCGCTCTCCGCCGCGAACACCCCGGCCTGGTCGCGCGCGTTCGCCACCGGCTCGGACAGCGGCGGCGGCGCGGGCCTGCGCGCCGGGCGCCTGCGCGGGACCCCCAGGCGCGCCAGCAGGTCCAGCACCGGCGCGGGCAGCGTCTCCGGGGCCTCGCGCGCCACCGGCAGCAGCAGCTCGACGGCCCTGCGCAGCTCGCGGCGGCTGCGCCTGGCCTCGGCGCGCAGCCAGTGGTAGAGCCCGAGCACGCGCCTGGCCTCCCGGTCGCCGAGCAGGTCCGGTTCGGCGAGGCGGCGCAGCCTGCGCGCGGCGAGCCGGGTGCGGCGCTCCAGCAGCTCGTCGGTGAACTCCAGCTCCAGGGCGTCCCCGACCACCGCGCTCAGGACGTCCAGGACCCGTTCGCGTTCCCCCATCAGCGACCTCCTTCGAGCTGCGCGCTCGGTCACCGTGCGTGGGAATCACGTTACTGTCACCGGCCGCGCCCGTGCGGGGTTTCCCGGCGACGAGCGGCCACCAGTGCCGGGGGACCTTCGGGACCGGGGACCGAGGTCCCGCTCCGGACACCGCCTGACCTGCGCGGCGGGCGTTGGGCCAGGTGGGCTAGCTTGGCGGGCATGGGAAAACCGACCCGGTGGGCCACCGACACCAAGCCCGGCCACTCGCAGTGGTACATCGAGCGCTTCCGCACCATGCGGCGCGACGGGGCCGACCTCGCCGGTGAGGCGCGCACGCTCGACGCGATGCTGCGGCGCGGGTCGCGGGTGCTGGACGCGGGCTGCGGCACCGGCCGGGTGTCCGCCGAGCTGCACGCGCGCGGGCACGTGGTGGTGGGCGTGGACGCCGACCCGGCGCTGATCGAGGCCGCCCGCGAGGACCACCCCGAGGTGCCGGTGCTGCTCGCCGCCGACCTGGCGGACCTGGACCTGGCGGGGCAGGGCGTGACCGAGCCGTTCGACGCGATCGTGTGCGCGGGCAACGTGATGACGTTCCTGGCGCCCGGCAGCGAGGTCGACGTGCTGCGCGGCTTCGCCGAGCACCTGGTGCCGGACGGCTTCGCGGTGGTCGGCTTCGGCACCGACCGGGGTTACCCGCTGGCCGACTTCGACGAGCACTGCGCGGCGGCCGGGCTGGTGCTGGAGCAGCGGTTCGCGACCTGGGACCTGCGGCCGTGGGACGAGTCGGCGGGCTTCGCGGTGACGGTGCTGCGCAAGCCGTGACGGGGTCCGGGGACCCGCCCCCGAGGGGTGGGCCGGGTCCCCGGAGTCTGCGGGGCGCCAGGTCGGCACAGGCCAGGTCGACGCAGGCCAGGTCAGCGCAGGCCAGATCGACGCGGCGCCGCTCAGCGGGTGGTCAGCGGGCGATCAGCAGCGCCATCTCCAGCGGCAGGTCGAGCACCCGCTCCAGCCGGAAACCCGCCGCCGCCAGCAGGTCCCGGTACTCGCCCACCTCGCGCTCCCGGCCGTGCACGTTGTTGACCATCATGTGCAGGTCGAACCCGAGCGCCAGCGGCGTGGGCACCTCGCGGATCGGCCGCTCCACCAGGCACAGCGGCTTGCCATCGGGCATCGCGGCGCGCAGGTTCGCCAGCAGGACCGCGCAGCGCTCGTCGTCCCAGTCGTGCAGGATCCGGGACAGCAGGTAGCAGTCGCCGCCGGACGGCAGCGGGTCGAGGAAGAAGTCGCCGGGCACCACGTCCGCCCGCTCCCCCAGCGCGGCCCGCGCCGAGCCCGCGACGTGCTCCCGGTCGAACAGCACCCCGCGCGCGCCGGGGACGGACTCCAGCACGAGCCGCAGCAGCGTGCCGTCCCCGCCGCCGACGTCCACGACCGTGCCGCCCGCCGGGACGTCCAGCAGGGGCGGCACGTGCGCGAGGAACCCGGTGCCCGCCGCCATGGCGCCCTCGAACAGGCGGGCGTCGTCGGGGTGGTCGGCGAAGTGGTCGAACGGGTCGGCGCCGAACACCTCGGTGAACGCGCAGCCCCCGGTGCGCACGGAGTGCGTCAGCGCGCCGAACGAGCGGTAGAACAGGCCGCCGTACACCCTGGCCAGGTCGCGCTGGGAGCCCTCGGCGCCGGTGCGCAGCAGGTCGGCGGCGGGGGTGAGCCGCCAGCGGCCGTCCTCGTGGGCGAACACGCCGAGCGAGGCGAGGAAGCGCAGCAACCGGTGCAGCGGGTCGGCCTGGGCGCCGACGCGGGCGGCGAGGTCCTCGGTGGTGCGGGGACCGTCCGCGAGGTGGTCGGCGACGCCCAGCTCGGCGGCGGTGGCCACGGCGGAGGTGCGCCACGCGCCGGTGAGCAGGGTGAGCACGTGGTGCCGCGCGGCGTCGGGGGCGGGGGCGTCGGGGGCGGGGGCGGAGGCGTCGTGAGCGGGGGCGGGTGCGGTGTCGGTGCCGGATTCGTTGGCGGACAACGGGAACGGCCCTCCGGTGGGGTTGGTCGTGCGCGGTCCGGACGCGGTCCGGTGGAACGCTGCGGCACCGACGGCCGCGCCGTCAAGATCCACGCCCCCGAGCGCTGCGGTACCGAGCGCTGCGACACCGGGGGCTGCGGCACCGGGGGCGCACCGGTCGAACACGCCCGCGCCGAACACGGCGGCGTCGAGCGCGCCCCCTGCGAACGCGCCTTCATCGAGTGCGGCACCGAACACGGCGGCGTCGAACAGGGCGGCGGCCTCGGTCGGGTCGCTCACAGCGGCTCGATCCCCAGCCGCATGATCCCTAGCCACGCGATTACCCACCTCGCGGTCCCTCGCCACGCGATTCCCCACCTCGCGGTTCCCCGCCACGCAGTTCCTCGCCGCGCGGTCCTCGGCCCCCTCTCCGCCTCCGGCCGCGTCTCCCTCACCGGCCCGGTCACCACCCGCCGCGCCCCCGTCGTCCGAGTCAGCGCCACCCGAGCCCCCACCATCCGAGTCCCGGTCCGCCGAGTCCCCGTCCTCCTCCCCCAGGTGGTGCCGCAGCAGCGCCCCGTGGTGCCCCGGCAGGGCCAGTTCCAGCCGGTGCTCGCCGCGGAAGTACAGCACCGACGTGCCCTCGTGCGCGTTGTGCCCGCCGCCGTCCGGCACGAGACCGGCCTCCAGCAGCGCGGTGTGCACCCCGCGCAGCACCACCGCGTCCCCCTCCGCGCGGAACGCCAGGTGCGCCTCGCGGTCCTGGTCGGCGGGGGTGAGCGGGTGGTCGCCGGTCAGCACGAACAGCTCCAGCTCGCGGCCGGGGAACCCGCCGCCGACCGCGCCGTGCACGATCTCCACCCGCACCGGGCGGCCCGCGCGCCTGGTCAGGCGGTCGCGGACGACGGTGCTCGGCACCGGCGGCCTCGGCTCGACGCCGAGCCCGCGCAGCAGCGGGGCCACCGCCTCGGGCGACTCGGCGCGGACCAGGACCGCCGCGTGCGCGAACTCCAGGTGCGCCTGGAGCTCCAGGGGCGCGGGGCGGCCGAGCACCAGTTCGAGCGCGGCGGCTCCGGTGGCGGTGCGGGCGAACTCGACGGCTCCGGCGACCAGCTCGCGGTCGTGGGCGGTTAACGGCGCGTCGATGGTGCAGGGCATCACGGGAGGCTCCTCGGGGTGGGCCTTGGGTCCGGCTGGGGCGTTCCGACTGTGGTCCTCGGGGTGGGCGCGGAGGCCGCGCGCTCGGCGTCACGGCTTCTCCGGCGGACGTCCGACCCTCGGTGCGGCGGAGCGACGGGGCGCGTCCGACCACAGCGGGAGAATATGCTCCCGACCCGCCCCGAATGGCCCATTCGGGGCGGTGATCATCCGATCGTGAATGCCTTTCACTCGACAGTGTGGCGCGCACTCGGCAATAGGTCGTTTGGGTATTTCCCCGCGCGTTCAGGCAACGCGGGGAACCGACTCCCGGCCGCGCGCGAGCGCCGCCGAACGGATCAACGACCGGGAACCGCGCGAACCAGTCGAGCGGGATTTCCGCAGCCGGAAACCCCTACTGGACAACGGGACTCGCCGACGAGCACCGCACCACCCCGACACCACGACCAGCGCGGACCACAATCGGAACGGGCCGGGAGGACCAATTCTGTGAAATCCACGTGAAAGCCGTGCACGCGCAGAGAGCATCGGCTCGGCGAACGGGGATCAGCATCGCCCGAACGGGTCAGAACGGAGAAAACCCCGGCGGCGGGCACCGATCTTCCGGCGCCGACCGTCGGGGTTCTCCGGCGCGGGGGTCGCCCCCAGCGCCGCACGGCTCAGATCGCGGGGACCCGGATCTCCAGCGGCTCGAACGGCTCGCCCGCCTGGTACACGTCGTTGAACAGCTCGACCCCCTCCGGCGCGAGCACGACGTCGCTCGCGCTCCAGGCCGACTCGCCGGGCTCGGCGTCCAGCGGCACGGCGGTGAAGGTGACGAGCCTGGTCCGCTCCTCGGACTTCAGGTACGGGTCGGCGATGGTCAGCTCGGCCCGCCCGTCCCGGATGGTGACCTCGGGGTCGGCGATGCGCACGTAGAGCATCCCGAAGTGCCCGGCGAAGCGCACGTCGCCCCGGAAGGGCAGCACGAGCGCGCCGTCCTCCTCGCGCGGCTCACCGGCCTCGTAGCGGATCGCGCCGCCCTCCAGCGGGTGCGCGCCCTCGCCCGCGCCCGCGCGGCCGTCGGGCATCCGCAGCACGTAGTCGACGAAGCTGCGCTTGATCGCCCAGCGCAGGCCCGGTCCCCCGGTCTCGTCCACCACGTCGTCCTGCTCGGCCACCACTGCCTCCCGCCGCGAAAGTCCACCAGCCCAGCCGACCCTACGCCGCCCGGACGCGCGCCGGGGGTCCGTCCCCGGTCACCGGGACGGACCCCCGAACCGGTTCAGCCCTTCTTCTCCTCGGCCACCAGCACCGGCTCCACCGGGTCCGCGACGACCGCCGGGGCGTCGGCGGCGGTGCGCGCCTTGACGCCGTAGGCGCCCACGAGCGCGGCCAGCAGGCCGAACCCGGCCAGCACCGGCCACACGCCGCGCCCGATGCCCAGGAACAGCATCCCGCCCAGCACCGGGCCGATCGCCGAGCCGAGGCCGAACACGAACTGGAAGCTGCCGATGTACCGGCTCTTCAGGTGCGCGGGACCGGCCATGCCGGGGTAGGCGAACACCACGGGCCCGCCGATGATCTCGCCGAGCGTCCACACCAGCGTGCCGATGACGATCACGGCCGGGCCGAGCGGCAGGCCGTACAGCGCGTACCCGACCGCCACGAGCGAGTAGGAGGTGAGCACCACCAGGCGCGGCTTGAGGCGCTGGGTCTTCTTGGTGACCAGCAGCTCCAGCAGGATCACCGCGCCGCCGTTGAGCGAGACCGCCAGGGTGTACCAGAACACCGGCACCCCGGACGCCTGCACGTCCAGCGGCAGCGTGGACATGTACTGCACGTACAGGATGGAGTTGAAGAACATCCCGAGCAGGTAGCAGAGGTACCGGACGTCCTTGAACAGCTCCAGGTAGCTGCCCGAGGGCGCGGCGCCGTCCTCGTCCGCGCCGCCCCGGCCGGAGAGCTCGCGCTCGCGCGCCTTGGTGGGCAGCGCGACGGCGGCCAGCAGCGCGTAGGCGAGCGCGACCAGCGCCTCGCCCCAGAACAGCAGGTGGTAGCTCTCGCCGCCGAGGTGGAACAGGCCGAAGCCGATCAGCGGGGCCGCCGTGGTGCCCAGGTTCAGGCCGAACCGGTACATGGCGAAGGTCATGACCTGCCGGTCCTCGCTGGTCAGCTCGGACAGCAGGGTCGCGGACGCCGGGCGGTAGACCTGGCTGACGGCGGCCACGACGACGATCGCGACGATCAGCGAGCCGTAGTTCGGCAGGTATAGCAGCGAGCCGATCAGCATCGCCGAACCGGCCATGCTGAGCACGGTGGCGTTGCGCGCGCCCAGGCGGTCGGCGAGCGCGCCGCCGATCAGCACGCCGATGACGCTGCCGACGCCGTACGCGCCGAGCGCGGACGCGGCCTGCGCCTCGGTGTAGCCGCGCGCGGTCAGGAAGAGGACGAGGAAGATGTTGAGGAACCCGCCGACCTTGTTGACGAAGACGCCGCCCAGCACGGCTTTCACCGCTAAGGGCGCTTCGACGAAGGTCTGCCAGATCCCGGCGGGCTTCGGTTCGGCGGGAGTGGTCTCGGTAGTCATGGCTTCATCACTTCTGGGCGACGGGGCGGGTGGGTCGGAGGGGTGGTGCGGGTCAGGCCGCCGGGTTCAGGCCGGGGTGACCGAGAAGGCGGCTTCGGCGGCGTCGAGCTGCCGGGCGACCTCCTCGCGGGTGGCGCCGAGGGCGACGGCGAACCCGACGCGCCCCCAGACCGTCCCCTTGGGCGGCGGGGAGACCACCGCGCCGGGCTGGGCGACGACGACCGCGAGGTGCAGGTCGGCCGGGAGCGCCGCCTGGTCGAAGCCGAGGGCGCCGATGGTGGTGTCCTCCTCCTCCACGTAGAAGAACCGGATGCCCGCGACGCCGGAGCGGGTGCGGGTCAGGTCCGGCGTGCCGCCGGTGGCCGCCGCCGCGGCGGCGAGGCCGGGGTCGACGCCGGTGGCGAGCTTGCCGAGGTAGGGGATCATGTCACCGCCGAGCCTGCCGTTGACCTCGATGACCTTCGGGCCTTCGGCGGTGAGCATGAACTCGGAGTGGGTGAAGCCGTCGGTGAAGCGCAGCGCCTCGTGCGTGCGGCGCAGCGCGTCGACGAGCGCGGGGTCGGTGAGCAGCGGGTCGTCGGCCGAGACGAAGTGGCCGACCTCCTCGGCGTACGGGTGGTAGCCGACGACCTTGCGGCCGACGAACAGCGGGGTGACCACGCCGTCCACCACGGCCGAGTCGACGCTGATCTCCTCGCCGGAGACGAACTCCTCCACGAGCACGGGCTGGTCGGTGTCGAACACGACCGGCTCGGGGCCCTCGGCGGCGAGGGTGAAGGCGAAGTTCGCGCGCACCTGGTCGGCGTCCTCGACCTTGATCACGCCGAGGCTGGCGCCGAGGCCGCGCGGCTTGAGGATGGCCGGGTAGCCGAGCCGGTCGGCGGCGGCGACGGCCTCGTCGACGGTCTTGACCGGGACCGATCCCGGTTGCGGCACACCGGCTTCGGCGAGCGCGGCGCGGGTGCGGCCCTTGTCGCGCAGGCCCCACACCACGTCGGGGTCGCCGTTGCGCAGGCCGAGCGCCTGGGCGGCGAAGGAGGCGGCGTGGATGCGGGCCTCGTCCCAGCAGAGCACGCCCGCGACGGGGCCGGTGGTGGCGACCTCCTTGGCGGCGGTGGCCAGCGCCTGGCCGTCCATGGTGCTGGGCAGCACGGTCCAGCCGTGCGCGTGCTCGCGCTCCCAGGTGGGTTCGGCGGTCAGGAACAGGTGCACCCGGTACTCGGCGCTGATCGGGCCGAGCAGGTACTCCCGGTAGGTGCGCATCCCGGTTCCGACCAGGATCAGCAGCGGGCGCGGGTCATCGGGTTCGGTCATGGCGTCCTCGTTTCGGCGGCGGGGTTCTCGGTGCGGGACAACAGCGGTTCGGGACAACAGCGGTTCGGGACAACAGCGGTTCGGGACGGCGCGGGAGCCCGGCGCGGCCGGTCGGCCGCGACGGGCGGTGGTCACGGGTGGGTGCTGAAGACCTTCTCCCGCTCGGTCTCCTCCTCGGTCACCGCGATGCGCCGGACGGCGTGCCGGAGCGTCGGCGGGGCCATGAGCGAGGTGACGACGGCGACCAGCACGACGATCGTGTAGCCGGCGGTGGTGAGCACCCCGAGGCGCAGCCCGGCCATCGCGACGATCACCTCCACGACGCCGCGCGCGTTCAGCCCCGCGCCCAGCGCCAGCCCCTCCCAGTGGCCGAGCCCGCTCAGCCTGGCCCCGAGGTAGGCGCCGACGAACTTGCCCGCGATGGCGATGGCCAGCACCGCCAGCGCCGCCAGGAGCACGGCCGGGTCGGCCAGCAGGGTCAGGTCCATGCGCAGCCCGGCGGTGGCGAAGAAGATCGGCGCCAGGACCGCCATGGTGAACGTGCGCAGCGGGGCCAGCTTCGCCCGGTTCAGCAGCCCGGAGGAGCTGAGCAGGATGCCGCAGACGAACGCGCCGAGGATGGCCTCCAGGCCGAGCGCGTGGGTGCCTGCGGCGGACGCGATCAGCAGCACGGCGACGACGGCGACGGTGGTGGCCGGGTCCTCGGAGCGGTCGGCGCGGGTGAGGGCGGCGCGCACCAGCGGCCTGCCGATCAGCAGGGCGACGGCGGCCACCAGCGCGAGGCCGCCGAACGTGAGCAGCAGGTGCCCGCCGCGCAGGCCGGTGGTGGCCATGGCGGAGACGATGGAGAGCAGCGACCAGCCGACGACGTCGTCCACGGCGGCGGCGCTGATGGTGAGCTGGCCGATGTCGCGGTGCAGCAGCCGCATCTCCAGCAGGGTCTTGGCGATGACCGGGATGGCGCTCACGCACATGGCCACGCCGAGGAACAGCGCGAACACCGGCCGGTCGGCCTTCTCCCCCATGAGCGAGGCGGGCAGCGCGAAGCCGACCGCGACGCCGAGGGCGAGCGGCAGCAGCAGGCCGCCGAGGCTGACCCCGGCCGCCTTGGCACCGGTGCGGCGGATCAGCTTGGTGTCGATGTGCATCCCGGTGAAGCCGACCAGCAGCAGCACGCCGACCTGGCCGACCGCGTCCAGGAGGTGGATCTGCTCGGCGTCGGCGGGGAAGAGCCAGTCCGACACGGCGGGCGCGAGGTTGGCCAGCAGGGACGGGCCGAGCAGGATGCCCGCCGCCAGCTCGCCGACCACGGCGGGCAGGTTGACGCGGGCGCACGCGCGGCCGAGCGCGAAGGCGACGCCGAGCAGGACCGCCAGCTGGAGCAGCAGCACCAGCATCGGGTGGGCCGCGATGGGCGGCGGGGGCGCGGCGGTGATCACGCCGGGTCCTCGGCGTAGTACCAGTTCTCCGGGTTGATCATGCCGTAGGGGTTGATCGGGCCGAACCCCTTGAGGTTGTTGGCCACCTCGAAGAGGCGGATGGGGAAGTTGGGCGTGAAGATCACCGGCACCTGCTCGGCGATGTAGTCCTGGTACTCGTAGAGCACGTCCAGGTCGTCGGTGGTGACGGTGCGCTCGATCAGCGCGTCGGCGGTGGGGTCGGTGTAGAAGCCGAAGTTGCCGCCCGCGCCGGTGGAGAACAGGATCTCGCCGGTGGGGTGGTGGTAGGCCCAGCCGCCGTTCCAGCAGCACATCTCCCACAGGCACGGGGTTTCCTCGGTGGGCACGCACGGGGCGTCCTCGGCGACCAGGACGGAGCCGTAGACCTCGCGCAGGCGCAGCTCGATGCCCGCTTCGGCGGCGGCGTCGCGGAAGCCCTCCATGAGCCTGGTGAGGGCGGGTCGGCCCTCGACGTAGCGCATGAGCAGGGTCAGCTCGGTGCCCTCGGGGATGCCCTCCCCCGCCTCGCCGGGGCCGGTGCCCGCGCGCACGCAGACCGCCGGGGTCCGGCTGGTGTCCCAGCCGTTGGCCTCCAGCAGCTCCTTGGCGTGCTTGGGGTCGAACGGGAGCGGCCAGGCGCCCTCGCGCTGGCGCGGGGAGACGTACTCGGTCTTGGGGTACATCGGGACCGGGCCGTTCTGCCGGTAGGCGTAGCCCTGGTAGATGTCGCGGACCGCGCTGTCCTGGTCCAGGACGCTCTGCAGCGCCTGGCGCAGGTAGGTCTGGGCGAACATCTTCCCGACGACGGTGGGGTTGTTGTAGTTGAGCGAGATGTACCGGATGCAGAACGCGGTCTGCGGGTGCATCGTGTAGTGCTCGGCCAGCGGGTTGGGGCCGCCGACGACCGGGTCGACGGCGGGCTCGGTGGCGAAGCTCAGCGGCAGGTAGCCGACCTGGAAGCCGCCCTCGGCGTCCGGTCCCTTCTTGAGGATCTCGTACTGCTCCTCGTCGGAGAAGGTGGGGATCTGCCGGAACTCGTCCAGGTGCGGCTTGTTCGGGCCGGAGTAGTGCTCGTTGGGCACGAACGTGACGACGCCGTCGAGCGTGTAGCTCTTGAGCCGCCACGGCCCGGAGACGACGCTCCACACCGGACTGTCGGCCCACCTGGTGCGGTGCTCGTTGCCCTCGTTGATGATGTCGCCCTGCTCGGCCATCAGGTGCTCGTAGACGGCCTCGACGTCGGCGAGGTCGCCGGAGGCGTTGGCCGGGCCGTCGGCGGTGCGGTCCCAGGCCTTGGGCAGCGGGGTGATGGTGCTGAGCTGGTTGTGCAGCACCCAGTGCTTCGAGTAGGGCTTGTCGAAGGTGAAGAACACCTCGTCGTCGGCGAGCTTGCCGTACTCGGTGAGGTTGTCCGGGAAGTAGCCGGGGACGTACTCGCCGTACCGGGCGCCCTTGACCTTCATCAGGTTGACCCAGAACAGCACGTTGTCGGCGCAGACGGTCTCGCCGTTGGACCACTTCCACGGCTTGATCCGCACGCGCGCGGTGCGGCCGTCCTCGCTCCACACCGGCTCCTCGCCGATGCTCTGGTGGTAGTCGACGTTCGGGGTGCCGTCGCTGCCGAAGTAGTACAGCGTGCGGTACATCAGCGCCTGGAACTCCAGGATGTTGCGGGTGCCCATGCGCTCGGCGGGCGTGAACGGGAAGATCACGGCGGGCGGGAAGCCCGGCGCGCAGGCCCAGGTGACGACCCCGCCCTTGCGGGGGACGTCGGCGGTCGTCGGGTCGGCGGTCAGGTCGGTGGCGGACTGTGCCGTGGTCATGTCTCGGTGCTCACCCGTCTCGTTCGGCGCACCGCGCTGCGCGCTGGTGCGCTCGGCCGTGCGCTGCTGTGCTGTGGGCTGGTGTGCTGTGCGCTGCTGTGGGTTGGTGCTCGGCGGCGCGGGGCCGCCGCCGGGCGCGCGGGGCCCGGCGGCGACTCCGCGCTAGGCGCCAGTCCCGGTGCCGATCTCCTCGATGACCGAGGTGCCCCGGTCGGCGTGGGCGCCGAAGCGCTCCCACACCTCGTTGAGCCGGACCCGGCCGTCGGCCAGCACCTGGGGCGTGCTGGTGCAGTGGCCGGAGACGACCCGGTTGTCCTCCAGGACCATGCAGTAGGCGAAGTCCAGCCTGCCGTCGGGCAGCACCGTCCCGGTCAGCGTGCCGCGCCGGGCCCTCCCGCCGAGGAACTCGCCCCAGAACAGGTCGCCGTCCTGGTGGTAGACCGCGACCCTGGACTCCTCGGGCGCGCCGTCCGCGACGGGGGAGAACCTGCGCCCGTCGTAGTCGATCGTCCTCGCCCCGGTGGTGGTCATCGCGCTCCCCCGCTCGTCCCGCGCAGTTCCAACGTGCAGCACTTGGCGCTGCCGCCCGCCTTGAGCAGCTCCGACAGGTCCACCCCGATGGGGGTGAAGCCGCGCGCGGCCAGCGCCCGGTGCAGCCCGAGCGCCTCCTGGGCGAGCACGACGTGCTTGCCGTCCGAGACCGCGTTGAGCCCGAACACCTCGGCGTCGTGGTCGTCGGCGAGCACCGCGTCCGGGTACAGCTCGCGCAGCACGGCCCGGCTGGCGGCCGAGAACGCGTCCGGGTAGTAGGCGACCTCGTCGTCGGACAGCGCGGCCAGCGCGGTGTCCAGGTGGTAGTAGCGCGGGTCCACCAGCTCCAGCGGCACGACCTCGCGGCCGAACCAGGTCGCGGCCTCGGCGTGCGAGCGCGGGTCGGTGCGGAAGCCGTTGCCCGCCAGCACCCTGCGGCCGACGACGAGGTAGTCGCCCTCGCCCTCGTTGACGAACTCGGCCCGGTGGCACGGGAAGCCGCGCTCGCGGAACCAGTCCAGGTAGGCCGGTCCCTCCGGGACGCGCTCGGCGTGCCGGAAGCTGGCGGACAGGACCTTGCCGTCGACGACGGTGGCGCCGTTGGCGGCGAACACCATGTCGGGCAGGCCGGGCAGCGGGTCGATCAGCTCGACCCGGTGGCCCAGCCCCAGGAAGAGGCTGCGCAGCCGCTCCCACTGCAGGACCGCGATGGCCGCGTCGGTGGGCTTCTCCGGGCGCATCCAGGGGTTGATCGAGTAGGTGACGTCGAAGTGCTCCGGTCGGCACATCAGGTAGTGCCTGGGTGTGGCCACGCGCATGGGCGGCGTCCTCTCGTGGCGGTTCGGTCCGGCGCCACCGCGTGCGGGCGGCGCCGGTGGGCTGGAACCGGTCGGGCCGGAACCGGTGCGGCTACCGGAAGTCGACGGTGACGCGCTGGGCGAAGTCGGCCATGGTGGCGAAGGCCTCGGCCTCGGAGTCGCCGGTGGTGCCGAGGAACCCGAGGATGGTGTTGCCGTTGGGGGGCCGCTTGATCACGTCTCCGGGCCGGGCGGTGATCTTGAGCAGGAAGACCCGGTCGGACTCGGCGACCTCCTGCGGCACCACGACCTCCTCGACCACGCCCGCACCGGAGATCAGGCACATGGAGGTGGTGTGGGTGCCGGTGGGCTGGAAGTGCCGCACGGCGGGCGCCTTGCCCGCGCCGATGTCGACCACGGCGGCGATCGGGTCGTGCCCGGCGGTGATGCGGGCGATCATGTCGAGCCCGCCGCCGCCGACCCGCGCCGCGATCTCCAGCAGGTAGGGCTTCCCCCGGTGGAACCGGACCTCGGCGTGCATGACGCTGCGCCGCAGGCCCTGGGCGAGCGCACCAGCCTTGACCACCGCGTGCACCGCCGCCAGGTCCTCGGGCGACATGGAGGTGGGCGCGTGGTGCACGTCGTCGTCGAACGTGCCGCCCTCGGCGGTGATCCGGTCGACCACGGACCCGAGGTAGACCTCGCCGTCCCAGGCGACCGCCTCCATCAGGTACTCCTTGCCGTCCAGGAACGACTCGACCAGCAGGGCGTTGGGCCCCAGGTCGATCCCGTCGGCCTCGGAGTTGGCCCAGAACAGGTCCTGGATGCCCTCGGCGGCCTGCGCGTAGTGCTCGGCCAGCTCGGCCTCGTCGTCGCACTTGAAGACGAAGTGGCTGCCCGCGCCCAGGGTGGGCTTGACGATGACGGGGAACCCGAACTCGCGGGCGGCCTCCCTCGCCTGGTCGAGGGATTCGACGTGCCGGAAGCCGGGGATGGGCGCGCCACCGGCCTCGTGGGCGCGGCGCATCAGCAGCTTGTTGCGGCTGTTGACGGCGGCCTCGCGGCCGATGGTGGGCAGGCCCAGCTCCTCGGCGATGACGGCGACGGCCACCACCGCCGCCTCGGAGAAGGTGATCACGCCGTCGAAGTGCTCGGCGGCGTGCCACTCCTTGGCGACCTCGACCATCCGGTCGATGTCCTTGGAGCCGACCAGGCGGTAGCGGTCGGCGGGCCAGAAGTCCTCGGTGCCCTCGCCGTTGAGCACGTGCAGGTCGACGCCGAGGTCCTGCACCTGCCGGTAGCGGGAGTGGTAGTAGTCCAGGTACTGGCGGGTCTCGACGGTCAGCAGCTTCACGGCGGCCTCCTACCGGGCGCTGTCGATCAGGGTGGTCGGCCGGGTCGGCGAGTCGGTCGCGGGCAGCCGGGGGAACCGGAACGCCGGGACCTCGGTCGCGGGCCTGCCGCCGAGTGCGAGGTCGACGCCGAGGCCGGTGAGGCGCTCGGCGGTGTCGACCAGGATCGGCGCGGTCCACGCCAGCAGGGTGCGGGCCTCCAGCAGCAGGTCGCCGGGGGCGGTGGGCGAGTGGCCGTTGCGGGCCGGGTCCACGGTCCCGGCGAGCGCGCGCAGCCTGGCCAGCTGGGTGATCGCGGTCTCGGCGGCGCGGCCGAGGGTGAAGCCGGGCAGCTCGTAGCAGAGCCGGAACCGCTCGTCCATCGCGGCGGCGCGCCTGCGGCCGTCCTCGGTGGTGGGCAGCGCGGTGCCGTCGACGATCCCGCCCAGCACCAGGGAGGTCGTGTCCGCCAGCGCGTTCCACGGGTCGACGAGCCTGCGCGTGGTGACCGAGTGCAGCTGCTCGCGGCTGAAGTTGGTGCGCTGGAACTCGGGCGCGGTCAGCGCGAGGTAGAACCGCACCAGGTCCCTGGGCACCTCGGCGAACAGGTCGGCGCCCCAGATGAGGTGGCCCCGGCTGGTGGAGAACTTCTCGCCCTCCAGGTCGTAGAACTCGTTGCAGACGTTGGCGTCCGGCGTGGTGTAGCGGTCGCCGTGCGCCATCAGCATCACCAGGTCGACCAGGCCCCAGTGGTAGACGTTGTCGAAGCCGTGGAAGTAGACCAGCTCCGCGCCGCTCTCGGCGCGCCACAGCTCGTCGGCGGCGCCGGGCGGGTTGCCCTGCTCGGTGGCCGCCCACCAGGTGCTGTACATCGCGGCGGGGACGGCCTCGACCCACGGGTAGACGATCTGGCCGGGGGTCTCCGGGAACGGGGCGGGGATGCCCCAGGAGCCGGGGAAGGTGACCGGCACGTCGGGCAGCGGGCGGGCCAGCAGCTCGCCGATGAGCTGCTTGGCGTGCGGGCGCCAGCGCGGGGTGCGCGAGGCGTAGTAGGAGGAGAGGCGCTCGCGGTACTCCTCCAGCGGCAGCACGAGGATGCGCTGCTCCCGGTAGACCACCGGGTCGCTGGGGTCGACCGTGTACTTCGGGTCGATCAGCTCGTCGAAGTTGTTGGGGTGCCCGCAGTTCTCGCAGGCGCCGCCGCAGCTGCCGGACAGGCACACCGGGCAGGTGCCGCTGACCAGGCCGTCGTACAGGAACACGCCCGCGTTCTTGGCGTAGGGCAGGCGCACGGTGCGCGGCTGGAAGCGGCCCGCGGCGTGCAGTTCGAGGAGGTAGTCGAGCACGGTGCGGCGGTAGCGCTCGTCGATCGGCGGCAGGCCGGGGACGAGGGTGCCCGCGGCGGCGAGCGAGCGGCTGATCTGCTCGGTGGAGGCGCGCACCAGCTCCTCGGGGGCCAGGCCCCTGCGGTGCGCGGTGGACACCACGTAGCTCTGGCTGTCGTCCGTGCAGGTCGTGTAGACCACGGGTCGGCCGGTGGCCTTGAGGTAGCGGGCGTACACGTCGGCGGACAGGTAGGGGCCCGCGAGGTGCCCGACGTGCAGGTCGCCGTTGGAGGTGGGCGTCGCCGCGATGACGACGGCGGGCCGCGCGGTGGTCACCGGCTCTCCGCGTGCCTGGCGGTGAACTTCTCGGACAGCTCGGCGTCCCACCAGATCGAGTAGAACTGGAAGTCCTCCTCGCCCCGGTTGACCACCTGGTGCTCCTCGTGCGGGGTGAAGTGCACGACGTCGCCCGCCTTGAACTCGGTGGTCCCCTCGGCGGTGACGATCTCGGCGGCGCCGGTCATGGCGACCCAGATCTCGTACTCGTGGTGGCCGTGCGCGCCGGACTCGGCGCCGGGGCGCACCACGCACCAGGAACCCTCGAAGGGGGCGTTCAGCAGCTCCCACGGGACCAGGCGCTGGGCGACGAGCCCGTTGTCCTGCTTGAGGTTCTCCCGGTCTAACTTGCGCAACTCCATCATGGCGGTGCGTGCCTTCCTGGCGGGGTGGGGTGTGGTCAGGAGCGGACGGCGTCGAGCAGCTCGGGCTGCGGGCGCGCCTGCGCCGGGGCCTGGATCTGGGCCTGGGACTGGGCCTGCGCCTGGGCGGGCGCGGTCGGCGCGCGGTCGTCGGCGCGCAGGTCGGCGACGATCTCGCTGGAGCGGATGGCGAGCACGCTGATCAGCGAGTCCGCGATGCCGTGCGTGGCCTCGTTGACGCCCTGCAGGTACACGCGGGCGCTCACGTGGCCGGGCAGGGTGACCCGGTAGTTGCGGGTGACGGTGAAGTCGTCGGCGCCGACCGAGGCGGCCAGGTTCCTGGTCACCAGCGGCATCTTCTGGCTGTAGCCGGTGCCCAGCAGCACGACGTCGCAGCGCAGCTCGGTGCGGGAGCCGTCCTTGCGGTCCACCAGGGTCAGCACGACCTCGTCGCCCTCGGAGCGGGCGTCCGCGACCTCGACCATGGTGATGACGGACATCCGCTGGTCGCCGCTGAGCTTCTCCAGGTAGATGGTGCGGTAGAGGTTCTCCAGCGTGGCGGGCGAGAGGCCGCCGTAGTTGGTGCGGTGCATCTCGCGCAGCAGCTGCTCGCGGGCGTCCGGGAGGGCGCTGTTGAAGGTGTCGACGAACGAGGGGTAGAACAGCTCGTTGGTGAACTTGCTGCTCTCGTAGCCGTTGAGGCCGATGGAGCGCATCACCATGGTCACCTCGGCGCCGGGCAGCGCCTGGTGCGACTCCCAGAACATCTCGGCGGCGGACTGCGCGCCGCCGACGACCACGACGCGCTTGGTGGTGGCCGGGTCGAGCTGCTTGAGGCGCTGGGCGAACTCGATGCTGTGCGCGACCTTCTCCTGCGGCAGGCCGAGGAACTCGGTGGGCACGTGCGGGTCGCGGCCGGTGCCGAACACCAGCGAGCGGGCGCCGGTGGTGGAGCCGTCGGAGAAGCGCACCAGCCACGAGGTGACCTCGCCGCCGACCTCGGCGCGCGGTTCGACCGCCACCACCTTGCGGCCGTGCAGCACCCGCACCGACTTGAGGGAGGCGGCGACCCAGGACAGGTAGTCGGAGATCTCCCTGCGGTACGGGGTGAACGTGCCGAGGTTGATGAACTCGTCCAGCCTGCCGTTGGCGTGCAGGAAGTTCAGGAACGAGAACTCGCTGCGCGGGTTGCGCAGGGTGACCAGGTCCTTGAGGAACGACACCTGGCTCTGCGACCAGGGCAGCAGCATCCCGCGCTGCCAGGCCACGGTGTCGTGCTGCTCGACGATGGTGGTGTTCGCGGCGATCTCGGGCGCGAGCTCCTCCAGCGCCACGGCGAGCGCGAGGTTCGCGGGTCCGGCGCCGATCGCCAGCAGCTCGACTTCCTGGTGCTCCACGGGTTCTCCCATCTTCGGTGGGCGGTGGCGGTAGGACCGCCGCCCTCGTCGACCCGCCGCGGCGGCGGCGGGGTGGTGCGGACCGCCCCTGGTGCGGGGCCGTCCCGGTCAGACCGGCTCGAACTGCGGGCTGACCAGGTCGACCACGTCGGCGACGGTCCTGGCCGCGTGGAAGGCGCGCAGGTCGACGCGCACCCCCAGCCCGGTCTCCAGCTGGGACAGCGCGTCCAGCGAGCTGGTGCTGTCCCACTCGTGCGCGGCGAGCACGGGGGTGGCGCGCAGCTCGCCCCGGCTCACCTCCAGCACGTCGCTGAGGATCTCCAGCACGGCTTCGGCAACCTCGCTCATCCGAGGACCCCGTTCCCTTCCTTCACCTTGTTCCCGGTCGACCGGCCATCGGCCCTCGAACCCCGAGGCCGGTCGACCGCTCCGTGCTCCCGCCCCGGCGGCGCGGTTGTCCGGGCGGCGGCGTCCGCGTGGTGCGCGGGCAGCGCCGCCCGATCCGCGAGCGCGGTGGAAGTGCTTGTGCGGCAAGAAGATCGATCGGATCGGCGGGCGATCCGCGGTCCCGCTCGGCGCTGCGGCCGGCGCGGGCGAAACCGAGTATTCACCGGGACCCGTTGTCCGCCAACAGGAATTCCCTATGTCCCCGATAGGCGGCGGGCTCCGGGGAAGCGGGCGCGCCGAGGTCACCCGACGCGGCGCAGCTCGCACCGGGTCAGGGCGCGGGGCATCGCCGCAGCGGGTCGGTCGGGGGTCGTTCGGATACGTCCGCGCAGGTGGGAGAACTGCTCATCACGCGGGACGGCGGACGCGCGGTCGGCCGGGAAGGGGCCGGTCGCGCTCGTGGTCCACTCGGGACCTTCAACGCTCCACTGAGGACTTCAGACGCCGCGAGGGCTCACGCGGCGAGCTCGCGCGCGGCCACCCGACTGGCGGCCAGCACGGTCTTGACCGATCCGCCGCTGCCACCGGCGAAGGTGCGCACGCCGCCCTCGACGCGCAGCCGCAGCCCGCCCGGCGGCCCGTAGCCGTCGCAGGAGGCCACCGCGCGCACCGGTTCCGGTCGGACGCCGAACCGGCGCAGGACGGCGGCCGTGACGTCCTCGGCGTGCCCGGTGTCGACCTCGACCCGGTCGGGGTCGACGTCCCAGCGGTCGCAGCCGAGGCCGAGCAGGAACCGCCCCGGCGCCCACGGCCTGCCGAACAGGCCGGTGACGTCGTCGACGAAGACGGCCAGGCCCGGCAGCTCGACGCGGTAGACGCCGAACTGGATCTGCTTGGTGCGCCACTGCCCCGGCGCGAGCGCGCCGGTCCAGGCGCCCGCCGCGACCACGACGGCGTCGTACCGGCGCTCGGTCCCACCCGCCACGACGGTGTCCGCCCCGGCGCGCTCGACCCTGGTCTCGCGCACGGTCGCGCCGTGCCTGGCCAGCCAGTCCAGCGCGCGCACGCGCAGCCCGGCCGGGGACAGGAACCCGGCGTGCCGCTCCACGACGGCGGTGGCCCCGTCGCCGCCGGCGAACCCGTAGCGGCGGGCCGCCTCGGCGGAGTCCACGACCTCGGCGGAACCTGGCAGCAGCTCGCGCACGGCGGTCAGTTCCGGCGGTCCGGCGTCCGGCGGCAGCAGGTAGACCGAGCCGGTCTCCCGGTAGCCGGTCCACTCCAGCAGCTCGGGGCTGTCGCGCAGCTCGGCCAGGCCGAGCGCGGCGAGCCGGGAGGCGCCGGGATCGCGCTCGTAGCCGCGCACCAGCCCGCCGGACACCCCGGAGGCGTCCGGAGTGGACGGTCCGAGGGTGAACACCTCGACCTCCGCCCCGTGCTCGCGGCGCAACCGCAGGGCGAGCAGCGCGCCCGCGATGCCGCCGCCGACCACCCCGACCTTCACCTGCGCACCTCGGCCGCGCGGAGCGCGCCCCCGGCGGCTCCGGGCGACGCGGTCCAGTGCGACGCGGTCCCGGACAAGGCGGTCCCGGACAACGCGTTCCCCGGCGACGCGCCCCCGGCTCCGGGTCTCCAGAGGATCAGATTCCGCATTGCATTCCCCCTCGCTGGTCAGGAGGGATAGTAGGGGGCGCAGGAGGGGAGTCAATGGGGACTGCGAACAATGTTTGCACCCCCACAAGGAACCCCTATGGGGTGCTGACCCCCTGAGCCGACCGGAGCACCCGCATTGGAACCCCCGGCACAGCGACTCACCGTTATCCCCCTCTTGATCAGCAGCGATGCGCCGGGGCGCGCACGGGCTTCACAGACTGCCCGCGCTCGCGGGTGACCCCTCTGAATCGATTTCAGCGCGGGCGGACGGGCCTTGATCGCGGCGACCGAAAGCCTTTCAGCGGGGTTCCTTTTGTCCGTTTCGGCCGCGCTCGGCGCATCCCCCGAACGGGGCCGGTGAACACGCCGCCGATCTTTCCGCCGCGCGGGCGCCCGGCGGATCACCCGGCGGGCGGGACCCACCCCCTGGTGTGCACGAGGTAGCAGTACTCGTCGAGGACCTTGGCCAGCGACCAGCCGGTGCGGCCGAGCCCGGCGACCAGCGCGGGCTCGGCGACGACGCCTGAGGCCTCGGCCGAGGCCTCGGCGAGGACGGCGCGGGCCCAGGCCCGGCCGGTGGCCAGGTGCGCGCGGTAGGCGCGGCCGTCGCGGGCGCCGTGCAGGCCTTGGGCGATCAGGTTGTCCCAGGGCATGAGGGCCTTGGGGCGCAAGGCGAACAGCAGCTTGGACGCGGCGGTCGGGCCGAGCGTCCTGGTGGGCGCGGCCGGGGAGGTGGCGAGCGCGGTGAAGCAGGCCGCTAACGCGTCGAGCCGGTCGTCGGCCAGGTCCGCGAGCCAGGCGCCGGGCTCGGGCAGCTCGGCGGACCAGCCGTCCCACCAGTCGGCGATCGCGGCGTCGAACACCCTCGGCTCGCCGGGGCGGGGCTTGCGGATGCGGCAGCCCCACGCGTTGAGCCAGGCGTGCGCGGCGTCGCGGTGCGCGGGCAGGGCGAGGTCGATCGCGGGCGCGGTGGCCAGCTCCAGCACCCGCCAGGACGGGTCGGGCTGGTCGGGCACCGGCGAGAAGGCGAGGGCGGAGGCGCGCAGCGCGGCGAGGGTGGGGGTCACGGGCGGCAGGGTAGCCCCGTTCGCGCGTCCCTCCGGGGTTCCGCCGCGAGAGCGCCGTCGGAGCGGGGCGTTCGGCCCTAGTATCCGGGGATGACCGAGCACCTGGCCAAGATCACCAGCGTCGACGACGACTACCGGCACTACCCCAAGGAGGTCGTCCCGCTCCCGGAGCGCGACCTGGTGCTGCCCGACGCGCACCTGAAGTGGTACGAGGTCCGCAAGGCGGAGGCGAGCATCCCCGACGCGCTGCGCGCCGAGGCGCACGAGTTCCTGTTAGCGCGGGTCGCGGACCGCGATCTGGAGATCTCCGGCAACCTCGGCTTCGTCGTCCACCACCTGTGCGGCGAGGCGTTCCACTTCCTGATCGCCTGCACCTGGCGCAACAACAACGAGATGTGGCTGTCGGTCTACGGCAGGGACACCGCGCGGCAGGACTCGTTCGAGCGCGTGGAGCAGGGCAGGCACCTGCAGGTGGTGTGCGTGTGGGAGATGGGCGCGGTGCTGCACGAGCAGCGGGCGTGGATCGACTACCTGAAGTCGGCCCGCGACGAGGCCGCGACGCGCGCGTACCTGGACGACCGGTTCGCCGGAACGGTCTGAGGCGGGCGGGCGGGCGGGCAGCCAGGCAGACGGGCAGGCAGACGGGCGGGCGGCGCGGACCGGTGCGCCGCCCGCCCGATACGCCCGCCCGGTAAGCCCGCCCGGTGCGCCCGGCTGGCGCGCTAGGTCCATGCTCCCCGCCGCGCGCTCCCCGCCCAGCACTCCCCGCCCGGCGCCCCCGCCCCGCTCAGCCGAAGCGGCCGTTGACGTAGTCGGAGGTGCGCTGGTCCTCGGGGCGGTGGAACATGTCGTCGGTCCCGCCCTGCTCCACGACGTGCCCCGGCGCGCCGTCCTCCGCGAGGAAGAACGCGCAGCGCTGCGAGACGCGGGCCGCCTGCTGCATGTTGTGCGTGACGATCACGATCGTCACCTCGGAGCGCAGCTCGCCGATCGTCTCCTCGATGCGCCGGGTGGACGTCGGGTCCAGCGCCGAGCACGGCTCGTCCATGAGCAGCACGTCCGGCCGCACCGCGAGCGAGCGCGCGATGCACAACCGCTGCTGCTGCCCGCCGGACAGCGCCCCGCCCGGCTGCCGCAGCCGGTCCTTGACCTCCTTCCACAGCCCCGCCTTGGTCAGGCACTCCTCCACCAGCGCGTCCCGGTCGCCGCGCGCGACGGACGTGCCGGTGAGCTTGAGCCCGGCGGTGACGTTCTCCGCGATGGACATCGCCGGGAACGGGTTGGGCTTCTGGAAGACCATGCCGATGCGGCGCCGCGTCTCGGTGATCCGCTCGCCCTGCCGGTAGATGTCGTTGCCGTTGAGCCGGACCTCACCGGCGAGCGCGGCGCCGGGCACCAGCTCGTGCATCCGGTTGAGGATGCGCAGGAACGTCGACTTGCCGCAGCCCGACGGTCCGATCAGCGCGGTCACCTCACCCGCGTTCATGGTCAGCGAGACCCGGTCGAGCACCTTGCGGGTCCCGAACCAGGCGGAGACGTCGACCGCGTCGAGCGTGGCGCGGTCGACCGACTGCGGGGTGTTCATCACGGCGGTCACGGGCGCGAGGCTAGGCGCGGGGTTCGTCCTGGCGGTGAACGCGCGGTTCACCCGGCATGGCCGAGCACGAGTTGGTGGGGCGTTCACCCCGGCGGTGAGGCGCGAGAGCGCAAGCTTCCCACGACCGTGGTGGTGATCGTCCGGGTGACCGGGAAAGGTTCCCCTCGGCTCCCACCGGGGCCAGGAAAACGTTGAGGGACAAGGAGAACTCCCGATGCGCTCCACCCTGATCAAGGCGGCCGTGGTGGCCGTGGCGCTCGTCTCGGCGGCCGGTGCCGCCCAGGCTGACCCGGCGTCCGGCGTCGTGCCCTCGGCCACCGACCTGGTCGGTGTCGGATCCGACACCAGCCAGGACGCGCTGAACCTGCTGGCAGGCCACTACAACGCCACCTCGCCCGCGGCGAAGGTGCACTCCTGGAACGCCACCGGCACCTCGCCGATCACCCCGAAGGCGGGTGCCCCGTCGATCACCCGCCCGAACGGCTCGTCGGCGGGCATCAGCGCGCTGATCGCCGACGGCACGGCGCACAACCTCGACTTCGCCCGGTCCTCGCGCAAGCCCAGGGCCACCGAGTCGAACTACGCCTTCATCGAGTTCGCCCGCGACACCGTCACCTACGCGACGGCGACGACGAGCACCGTGCCCACGACGCTGACCACGCTGCAGCTGAACCAGCTCTACAGCTCGGCTGCGGGCAGCGCCGCGTGCGCCTACAACGCCTACCTGCCGCAGGACGGTTCGGGCACCCGCTCGTTCTTCCTGGAGAGCATCGGCGTCTCCTCCCCCGGCACCTGCGCCAAGTCCGTCTTCAACGGCAGCCCGGTGCAGGAGCACAGCGCCGCCCCGGTGCTGAACGACCCCACCGCGATCGTCCCGTTCTCGGTCGGCCGCGCGGTCGGTCTCTCGGGCATCAAGGTGAACTCGGTGAACGACGACGTCCGCCCGGTGGGCAAGCCCGCCGCCGAGACGGCCACCGTCCGCCCGTCCGACGGTCAGCTGGCCGAGCCGGGTCAGACCGCTGTCAAGGCCTACGACCGGGGTCTGTACAACGTCATCCGCGTCACCGACCAGACCGTCTCGAAGTTCTCGTCGTTCTTCGGCACCCTCGGCTGGGTGTGCAACAGCGTGGCGGCCGAGAACGACCTGATCGCCTCGGGCTTCCGCCTGTCCGACAACTGCGGCGTCCGCGCCTGACGCACGGGTAGCCCGCTCGGGCCCGGTGACCGGTCGCGGTCACCGGGCCCTCCTCGCACCACCACACCTCCACGAGAGGAAAGTCCCTTGCGCGCCATCGCTTCCGCTGCGGCTGTCGCCTCCGTCGCCGCGCTCACCGTCCTGCTCCCCCAGACCGCGAACGCCACCACCGCCCCGGTCGTGGTCCCCGGTTACGAGTTCAGCCTGCTCGGCCAGCACAGCCTCCCCGGCGGCACGAGATACCGGGGCACCGAGGTCGGCGGCATCACCGGCGCCGACTACGACGCGTCCACCGGGGAGTTCCGCCTGCTGGCGGGCGACCCGAGGTCCCCGCGCTTCTACACCGGCAAGCTGAACGGCCACTGCGCGCCGAAGCTCACCGCTGTCACCTCCTTGCGCCAGGCCGAGAACACCGACCCGCAGGCCCTGCGGCACGACAGCGCCACCGGCACCCTGCTGTGGACCGACGGTGGCGGGGCGCAGGACCCGTCGGTGCGCGAGGCGGACAAGCGCGGCGGTTTCGTGACGCGGCTGCCCACCCCGGCCACGCTGGCGGGCGCGAGCGGGCTGACCGCGCTGGCACCGTCGGCGGACGGCACCGGCGTGCTGGCCGCGCTGTCCCGTCCGCTGGCCGCCGACGGCCCGGCGGTGCGGTTCACCCAGTACGAGCGGGCTTCCGCCACCGCGCGAGCGCAGTACGCCTACCTGCCGGAGACGGGCGCAGAGGTGACCGAGCTGCTGGCGGTGGCGGACACCCGGTACCTGGTGCTGGAGCAGGTCGAGGCGGGCTCCGCGAAGCTGTTCGAGGTGGACTTCGCGCTGGGTGCGACGAACATCGCCCGGCGGCCCGCGCTGGACGGCACGACCTACTCGCCCGTGGTCAAGCGCGAGGTGCTGGCGGTGTCCGCCCTCGGCCTGCGCAAGGTGGACGACCTGCAGGCGATGACCTGGGGCCCCGAGCTGGGTGACGGCGCGCGGACCCTGGTCCTGGTGTCGGACAACGGTCTGGACGACTGGCGCCGCACGCAGTTCATCGCGGTGAAGGTCGAGCTCGGCTGATCCCGAACGCGCGGAACGGGCCCGGTGGGATTTTCCCACCGGGCCCGTTCGTCTTCCGGTCCGCTCAGGTCACTCAGGTCACTCAGGTCAGGTTCGGCAGCAGCACGACCGCCGCGTGGTGGCAGACCTGCCAGGAGGTGGCCAGCACGGCGGGCGCCCCGACGAGCCAGGTCTCCCAGCGCCCCCACCGCAGCGCCGCCCAGGTGGCCAGGCCCACCGAGGCCAGCAGCACCTGCGCCCACAGCACCAGCGACACCAGGGCGCTGGAATCGCCCTTGAGCACGCCCTCCTCGACGCCCAGGGCGGTGGTGCGCCCCGACCCGGCGGCGGCGGGCTCGTCGAGCAGGGTGGCGTCCAGGTACACCGCGCGGTCCGCGCCGAGCGGCAGGCCCCACTGGGCCTCCCCCTCGGCGGTGGCCAGCACCAGCCTGCCGTCGCCCTTGGCGGGCGGGGCGGGCACCGGGTCGCCCGCGCGGCGCACCCGGTCGACGCGGTAGGTGAAGCGGCCCTGCCCGGTGGTGGCGACGATCTCGTCGCCCTCCCGCAGCTCGGTGATCCGCCCGAACGCCCGGCCGAAGCTGACCGAGCGCCCCATCAGCACCGAGACGCCCGGCTGGCCGGGCAGCGGAGTGGTGCGCAGGTGACCGGGCGCGTCGGCCAGCAGCGCGCCGGAGGTGCCCTCGACGACGACCTGGGTCAGGCCGAGTCCGGGCACCTCCAGCACCGCCACGGGCCTTCCTGGCTCGATCGCGCCGCCGGTGGGCATCTCCACCGCCGCCAGCTCCTCGCGCGCCCGCTCGTAGAGCACGTCCTGCGAGCGCTCGAACCGGATCGGCCCGACCACCAGCAGGTAGGCGACGAAGTCCAGCAGCAGCAACGAGAGCAGCAGCAGCGCCCGCTTGGCGAAGACGACCTCGGTCCGCTGGGTCACACCGCGTCCCGGCGGAAGAGCTTGCGCAGCCTGCGCGTCAGCGGGTGGTCGGCGTTGCCGAAGGTCGACACCAGCGGGGCGAGCGCGCCCGCGAGCAGGCCGACGCCGAGCAGCCCCGGCAGCAGCCAGCGGCCGACGGAGTTGCTGTCGCCGCGCGTGGCCACGCTGGTGATCGGCCGCGCGCTGGGCTCGGGGCTGCCGCTGGAGGCGGTGGTCGGGGGCGGGGTGCTGGTCTGGTTGGCGGCGGGGTTGCTGCTGTTCTTCGTCCCGGAGTTGGACTTGGCGGGGTCGCGCTGGTCGGGCAGCAGGTTCCCGGCGGGGTTGTCGCCGACGCCCGGCGGCGGCGGGGGGACCTCACCCGCCTGGTCCCGCACCGCCTTGGCCGCGTTGCGGGTCTGCTCGCGCAGCGGGTCGGACAGCGCCAGGTAGCCCAGTGGCAGGTCACCGGGCGCCGTGCCGTACCTCTGCCCGTCACCTGCGGCGTGCTCCAGCAGTTTCGCGTACTTCTCCGCGCTGTCCTTCGGCATCCCCGCCGTCTGCACACCCGCGTAGACCACGGTCGTGCCGGGGTAGGCGCGGCTGTCCAGCTTGGTGTGGTCGATGGCGAGCATTCCGGTCTTCGCGTCCAGGGTGGTGGACTGGAGGCCGTAGGACATGGACTCGGTGGTGGGGGCGACGAACTCGCCCTGCGGGGTGCGCAGCGCGGCGGAACGCATCCCGAAGACCGCGACGTCCGGCAGGTCCGTGATGGCCAGCAGCGCCCTGGTGCCCGCGTTCTGCCGCTCCGGCCGCTTGTAGAGGATCTTGCCGTTCTCCTGCGAGGGGGTGGTGGTGGCGGTGGGGCGGACCTGCACCAGCGCCACGGCGGCGGCCACCACGGAGGGCACCTGGTTCGCGGCGATGTTGAACCACAGCTGATCCGGGTAGCTGGACGCGTCCGCCGGGACTCTCCAGTCGTCGCGCAGCTCGACCTGGGCGTACGGGAGCGCCTGCGCCTTGAACTTCGGGTTGACCACCATGCCCCACTCGTCGGGCTTGCCGCCCAGCCACTCGACGGCCTCCCGGTCCGAGGCGAGGTAGGAGGTGAGCGCCCAGGTGAGGTCGAGGTCGCCCTGCACGAGCAGCGGGTACGTGGACGAGTTGATGTTCATGGAGTGCATCAGCAGGTCCGGGTTGGCCTTGGCGAACTCCGGGTCCGTCCCCCACCACTTCGGGTTGGCGGCGATGCCGGGGTGCTTCTCGATGCCCGGCGCCTCGGCGGTGTAGGACTGGGTGAGCATCTTCATCAGCAGCCTCGGCGTCAGGTTCAGCGACGTGACCTCGGTGTTGTCGCCGTTGTCGACGACGAAGCCGACGCTGAAGCCGGTGGTGGCCACCGGGGCGTAGACCACGGGCACCGGCGACTCGCCCTCGGGTGGCCGCGTGGTGAGCACGGCGGGGGCCACGCCCGAGGCCAGCGCGGACTGGAACTGCCTGCGCGCCTCGCCTTCGCCCAGCGAGGTGTACCCGAGCCGGAACAGACCTTCGTCCAGGCAGAACCGGGGCCGCCAGCTCGACATGAGCTGGCCGAGGAAGGGCGAGCCGACGGTGCGGGTCTCCGGCTTCCCGTCCAGCTCGCACACCTGGGCGCTCTTGCGGAAGCTGAGCGGGAAGGAGAACCTGCGCGCCCAGTTGGTCGGGCTCTTCCAGGTGTTGGAGTCGCGAGCGCCCGAGGCCGTGCCGGTGCAGCTGCGTCGGACGGTGGACCAGGGAATCTCCTCGACGGGCCTGCAGTGCGGGTCGCCGACCGGCACGACGACCAGCGAGCAGGTGCCCGCGTCCGAGCAGCCCAGGCTCGGCAGCTGGTCGCCGGGCAGCAGTTCGATGTCCGTGCTGCCGGTGCCGTCCGCGCGGGTCGTGCCCTGCATGACCGGGGGCAGCACGTAGTTGTAGGTGTCAGGTGACAGGTCCGGCGGCGGGCCCGCCTTGACCGAGCCGTCCGGCCAGGCGATCGGTCTGCCCTGGGCGTCCACCTCGACCTGGTTCCACGAGTAGCGCTGCCCGTCGCGGGCGGTGAACGACAAGGCGGACACCAGGTTCCGGTCGTCGGCTCCCGCGTCGCCGTAGGCCACCCGGTCCCACGCGGTGGCGTCGGCGAACGTGGCGTGCTCCATCGTCCGTCCCGCGCCCCAGCACCGCTGCTGGGTCACCTCGGAGGCCTCGCCCCAGCACTGCAGGACGACGACCGGGTAGCGCCCGGAGCTGTCGGTGGGCCGGAACCCGTCCCAGGACACCTTGACCCGCTGCCGCACCAGGTCACCGGTCTGCGAGACGGTGACGGAACCGGTGCCCGGCGCCGCGTCCTTGCGGTAGTGCTCGTCGAAGTCCTGGCTGATCGTGACCGGCTGCCCGCTCGGGGGCCCGGCCACCACCTCGGCGGCGACGACCGGCGCCGACGCCACGAGCAGACCGGCGACCAGCGCCAGCGCGGTGGTCTCGCGTCTCACTGCGCACTCCCCTGGTTGTTGCGCCTGCGCGCGATCGCGCGGGCGACGAAGGTCGGGACGACGAGCACGAGCAGCAGTTCCAGCGCGGCCAGCGCGGCCAGCGCGTCGTCGCCGCTGCGGGAGGACGCCAGCTCGGTGGCGCTGCCCGCGACGGCCGTGCCGTTGCCATTGCCCTGGCCCTGGCCGACGGGCAGGCCGGTCAGCGGGTCGATCGCGGCGTCGTCGCCCGCGCCGTCGGGGACGCCGTCGCCGTTGGCGTCGCCGCCGGTACCGTTCCCGTCGCCGTTCCCGCCGCCCTGGCCGTTCCCGTTGCCATTCCCCTGGCCGGTGCCGTTCCCGGTGCCGCCACCGCCGCCGTTCCCGGTGCCGCACGGGCCCTGGCCGACCTTGTCGCACGCCTCCGGCATGGGCGCGGTCTTGGCCAGCTTGTTGTTGTCCGGGTCGCTCGGGTCGAACGTGGGGTTGCCGCAGTCCTCCGGCTTGAGGGTGCTCTGGTCGGCGCCGGGGACCTTCCGCACCTGCTCGAAGCCCGCGCGCACCAGGTTCAGCGGCAGCGGCGAGTAGCCGAGGTCCGGCATGGCGACCTGGCCCGTGCACAGGAAGTACCGGGCGAACGCGCCGAGCGTGCGCCCGGACGCCTTGGTGAGCTTCCCGTCCTCGGAGATCGGCAGGATCATGTACGAGTAGGACGACAGCGGGTAGGTGCGCGGGTCCGGGCTGCTGTAGACGCCGTCGAGGATCTGGGTCAGGTACGTCTCCTTGGACGCGTCCCGCTCGATCTGCGCCGACTGGAGCGCCACCGCCACGTTCTGCGCGGTGGGCGCGACGAAGTAGTCGGCGGCGTTCTTCACCTTGACCACGGGGTAGTTCAGCGCCGTGGCGTACGAGTACTCGACGTACCCGATGGCGCCCTCGCCGTACTCGGCGGAGATGTAGCCCGCCATCTGCGAGGACCCGCTCTGCGCCACCGCGCCCTTGAACTCCGGGTAGTACGAGGTGAGGCCGCAGGGCTTGTTGCGGTTGACGTGCTCGGCGAAGAACGGGCAGTACTTGTCCTTGTGCTGCTTGGACATCCACAGCGTGAACTGCGCCGTGGTGCCCGAGCCGTCCGAGCGGACCACCGGGACGATGCGCTTCTTCGGCAGCTTGCGGCCGTTGTTGTCGGCCGTGATCCGGTCGTCGGACCAGTCGGTGATCTCGCCGGTGAAGATCGCGGTGATGGTCTCGCCGCGCAGCCGCAGGTCGCGCACGAGCTGCCCGCCCACGCTCAGCTTGTACATGAACGCGGTGCCACCGGCGACGATCGGCATGTACGCGAACGGCCTGCCGTTGGAGTTGTCGGCGTTGCCGGTGACCGGGTCGACGCCCTGGAACGGGATCTCCGAGACGGCGAAGTCGTTCATCTTCTGCGCGAAGTCGAGCCTGCCCGCGCTGGAGCCGGAACCGGAGTAGCTGACCGGCATCCCGTTGGCGTTGACGTCGGCGATCCACTGCTTGATCGCGTTCTCGCTCCACGACGAGCCCGAGCCGCGAAGCGGGTAGTAGCTCTGCGCCTGCGTCGGTGGCGGGGCCACCATGAGCAGCAGGAGCAGCACGAGCGGCAGGCGCTTCACGCGCGTCCTCCTCGGGAAGACCGCTGCGCGACCAGGCGCGCGACGATGAACAGCAGCAGGACCAGTGCGAGCAGGATCGAGGCCGCGCCGAACGCGCGGACCTGGTCGACCCGCTCGGAGGAGCGGGCGAGGCTGTAGGTGACCAGGGGCAGCGACACCATCGGCCCCGACGTGGGGTCGGCGTTGAGGTAGGTGGTGTACCCGGCGGTGAGCAGCACCGGCGAGGTCTCGCCGATGCCGCGCGCGATGCCCAGGATCAGCGCGGTGGCCAGCGAGGGGCGCGCGGTGGGCAGGACGACCCGCCACACCGTGCTCCACTGCGAGGCCCCCAGCGCCAGGCTCGCCTCGCGCAGCCCGTCCGGGACGACGCGCAGCACGACCTCGGAGGCGCGGGCGATGATCGGCAGCATCATGACGCTGATGGCCAGCGACGCGGCCAGGCCGCTGCGGTCGAAGCCGCCGACGACCAGGACCGTGACGTAGACGAACAGGCCCGCCACGATCGACGGCAGCGCGGTCATGGCCTCGACGACGGTGCGCACGGGCCGGGCGAGCCTCCCGCCGACCTCGTTGAGGAACACCGCGCAGCCGACGCCCAGCGGCAGGGTGATCACGACCGCGATGGAGATCTGGACCAGGGTGCCGACGAGCGCGTGCAGCACCCCGCCCTCCTCCAGCGGGTCGAGCGGCCCCGCCGCGCTGAGGTCGTCGGTGAAGAAGTTCAGGTGCCCCAGCGCTTCCGCGCCGCGCCAGAACGTGTAGCCGACCACCAGCGCCAGTCCGACGCCGAGCAGCGCGGCGAGCGCGTGCACGACCGCAGCGCCCACCCGGTCCTTGACCACGGAGACGGGGTGGCGCAGCGCGGTGACGGAGGCGTACAGCAGCACGAACGCCAGGTACCAGCACACGACGAAGCCGAGCCGGCCCGTGGCGGGCAGCAGGTTCAGGTAGATGATCCAGACCAGCGCCAGTGATCCGACGCCCGCGCCCGCGGCGGCGAGGACGTCGTCCAGCGTGCGTCCCCCGACGCGGCGCGGCACCGCCTCCGGTGGCGCCTCGCCCGGCGCGTCCGGCCGGGCCTCGGGTTCGACGACCGTTGTCATGTCTTTCCTCAGATCTCGGCGCCCGCGCCGCTGCGGCTGCGCGCCACGACGATCGAGGCGAGGACGTTGACCAGCAGCGTGAACAGGAACAGCACCAGCCCGGCGGCGAGCAGCGCCGAGAGCTGGAAGGGGCTCGACTCGCCGAAGCGCAGCGCGATGAGCTGGGAGATGGTGTTGCCGCCCTTCTCCAGCAGGCGGAACTTCACCTCGAACGCGGGCGAGATGATCAGCGCGACGGCGATGGTCTCGCCGAGCGCCCGGCCGAGGCCGAGCATGGTGCCGCCGATGATGCCGCCGCGCCCGAAGGGCAGCACCACCGAGCGGATCACGCCCCAGCGGGTGGAGCCGAGGGCGAGCGCGGCCTCGCGCTCCCCCTGCGGGGCCGAGGAGAACACCTCGCGCATGACGGACGCGGTGATCGGGACGACCATCATCGAGACCACCACGCCGCAGATGAACGTGGACGAGGTGTAGGCGGTGCGCTCCCACACGGCGGCGTCGAGATCGGTGTCCACCCTGAAGAACGGCAGGAAGCCGAGGTGGGTGGCGAGCCACCGGGACAGGTGGATGATCTCGGGCTGGAGGAAGAAGAACCCCCACAGGCCGTAGACGACGCTGGGCACGGCCGCCATCAGGTCGAGCAGCGCCACGAACGTGCGCTTGAGGCGCAGCGGCGCGTACTCGGTGATGTAGAGCGCGGTGCCGAGCGCCACCGGGATGGTGATGGTGATGGCGACGAGCGCGACCTGGACCGTGCCGAGCGCGACGGACAGGATGCCCAGGGTGTTGGACTCGGGGCGCCACGTGTTCTCGGTGAAGAAGCTCCAGCCGAGCACGCGCAGCGTCGGGACCGCCTGGTAGGCCAGGAAGGCCCCGATGCCGCCCATGACGAGCAGCACGAGCACGCCGGTGGTGCGGGCGACGCCGCGGAAGACCCGGTCGGAGAGCGGGATCGCGGGCGCGGTGGAACGGGGCCGATCGACTTCGGCCGTCATTGGACTTCTCCCCCTGCGTGCGGCGGTTCCGGGAACGGCGTCGCCTTCCCGGCATTCGAGACGGTGGCTGACGGCGGTGAACGCTCACCCAACGGGACGTTGGCGCCACACGTCGGAGCCGCCTCGGCTCGACCTGCCGCGCTTTCCCGTTCGGTATAAGGCGAGTTCGGGGTCCAGTCCGGCGTCGACGGCGCGCGTGCCGAAGCGGTTGGCGGCCAGCTCGGCGTCCACCCGGCGGGCGAAGCCCTGGGCGGACCGGGCGAGTTCCGCCAAGCGCCACCACCACGAGCCGTCGTCGGCGTGCCCGATGACGAACCCGGCGAGGGCGGCGCGGGCCCGGACGACGGCGACCTCGGCGCGGGCCGAGGCGAGGTCGTCGTGCTCGCGCACGCACACCCCGAGCACCCGGTTGTTGCCCCCCATCAGCCGCCACCGGATACCGCTTTCCGCCATGCGGTAGCACTGGAAACGTGTCACGATCGCCCTCCCGGTAACCGGCTCGGCCCGAGCCGGTGCGGCCGGGGACGGTTCCCACCGAGCCGGTCCCCGTTCAGCAGGGGGAGACGTTCACGCCGGGACGGTAAGCGCGGTGGTCCTGCGGGGTGAGCGCCACACGCACGGTCGGTTAACGGGAGCGGTCGCGCGCCGGGCGCCGGCTCCACCCTGGACCGCACGGCCGAGCGGGGGCGGCCGTTCGCGCGGGAGGCGGGGCCGGTCGGCGGATCACCGGAACGCGCCGGTGCCGCCGGGCGGCGGGAAAGCCCTTGCGGGACAACGGGTGTCGGCGGGCACGGGCGGGACGACGAGACGCGAAAGGCTCGTTTCCGCTTGGCGCGCAAGGACTTCCGCTGAGCGGTTGGCGCGCGCCGGTCGCGGGAGCGCGGTCCGCCGCGCCGCACTTCCGCGCCGCGCCCGACCGGTCACCCTCCTCGCGCCACGAGCCCGCGCCGCGCCCCGCCGGACGCCCCTCGCACCAGCACCACGGGCAGCCGCGCCCCGGCAGCACGGGCAGCACGGGCAGCACGGGCAGCACGGGCAGCACGGGCAGCCGCACCGCACCCTCGTGCCGCACACGACCGGGCGTCCCCTGCCCGGCACCACGAGCCGCCACACCGGACACGCGCCCCCACCGGATGCCCCTCGCACCAGCACCACTTGCAGCCGCGCCCCACCCTCGTGCCGCACCCCACCGGACGCCCCTGCCCGGCACCACGAGCCGCCACACCGGACACGCGCCCCCACCCCGTGCCGCGAGCCGCCGAACCGCACCGCGACCTCACCGGACACCCCTTCGCCCGGCGCCGGGAACGCGGGCCGCCGCGCCGCGCTCCCGCGCCTCCGGGCGACGCGTCCGACCTCCCGCGCCGACCCCGGTTTCGCGCGTCCCCGAAGCCGGTCACTCGCCGTCGCCCCCCGATGCCTTCGGGTAACCGTCGCCCGCCCCCGCGCGCGCTTGTCGCCCCCGGCCGCGCGCCGGATCATCACAGTGTTGACACGAGTCGAGCGGCAGGGAAGGCAGGGCGATGGGTCAATCCGAGGCTGCGGGCGGCCGAGGCGCGCCCCGCCGGACGCAGGCCCCCGCGCTGCGCCGGACGTCCGCCGAGCCGGGGGTCCGGCGAGCCCTGGGCCCACTGGCGCCGTGAGCGCGCGACTGCTCGTGGTCGACTCCGCCCCGTCGGGCGGGGAGCTGGCGGCCGAGCTGCGCGGCCAGGGCTACGCGGTCTCGGCCGTGCGGACCGGGACCGAGGCGAGCCACGCCCACCTCGGCGCGGACCTGGTGCTGCTGAACCTGGAGCTGCCCGACGTGGACGGGCTGGAGATCTGCCGGGCCATCCGGTCGGCGGGCGACACCCCGGTGATCGCGATCGCGGGCCGGGACGCCGAGCTGGACCGGGTGCTGGCGCTCCAGGCGGGCGCGGACGACTGCGTGGTGCGCACCTGCGGGTTCGGCGAGGTGAGCGCCCGGATCGAGGCGGTGCTGCGCAGGGCGAAGCCGCGCGCGCCCGAGGTGCCGGAGCAGATCTCGCTGTGCCCGCTGCACATCGACCTGCGCGCCCGCCGGGTGTCGCTGGACCGCGCGCCGGTCGCGGTGACCTCCAAGGAGTTCGACCTGCTGAGCGCGCTGGCCGCGAACCCGGAGGCGGTGCTGTCGCGCAAGGAGCTGATGGCGCGGATCTGGGACGACAACTGGGCCGAGACCAGCCGCACCATAGACACGCACGTGAGCAGCCTGCGCGCGAAGCTCGGCTCGGCGAACTGGATCAGGACGGTGCGGGGCGTCGGCTACCGCATCGGCCGCCCGCACGGCGCCGAGTGGCCCGAGGAGCACGACACCCCCTAGATATTCGGACAAATCCACCACGAGAACCCGTCGCGGCCACCGGCCGGGGCGGGTTCTTGACATTTCCGGCGACCAGCCCTGACGTTGATTTTGCATTCTTGACGCACGTGACAACCCCCTGACGAAGTTTCACAAAGGCGTGAAGTTGCGGGTGTTGACGCTGTTCGCAACCCTGGGCAAGCTTTAAACCTGTCAGGCGGAATCGGACGGAAAACCTTTCGAGAATCACGCCGGACGATTCACCGAAAACTTTCACGACATTCCTCGCGGCCCATCCGCGCACCGATCCGCCCAGGGAGGACGGGAAACACATGGACAAGCCCACCGCGGCGGGGGACACCCCCGCGCTGCTGACCCCGGCGGCCAGGTCGACCCGGCCGCTCCCCAGCATCTCGGACGCCACGCTGCGCGACTCGGCGCACATGGCGGGCGTCGAGTTCGGGGCGGAGGACGCCGCCCGCATCGCGCGGCTGCTGGTGCGGACCGGCGTCGAACTGGTCGAGGTCGGCATGGTCTCGGGCGCCCGCTCCGGCGACCGGCACCTGATCGAGGCCGCGCACGAGGCCGTCGGCCCCGAGCGCTGCCTGACCCTGGTCATGGTGCGCGACCGCCAGCAGACGGCGGCGGCGCTGGACGAGGCGAAGCGGCTCGGGGTGCGGTCGGTGATGTTCTCGATCCCGACCTCCGCCGAGCACGCCGCGCTCAAGCTCGCGTCGCCCAGCCCGAAGTACCTGTTCAGCCTCGCCGCCTCGGCCGTCGAGATGGCCAAGGAGCGCGGGTTCCACGTCACCTTCTCCGGCGAGGACGGCGCGCGCGCCGAGCGCGGCAGGCTCGTCGACTACGTCGCCTCGGGCTTCGCGGCGGGCGGCGACCGGTTCCGGCTCGCCGAGACCGTCGCGACCCTGGCGCCGTGGCAGGTGCACGACGTGATCTCCGACCTGGTCGCGATCGACGGCTCGCAGATCGAGATCCACTCGCACAACATGCTCGGCATGGCCACGGCCAACTCGCTGGCCGCCTACGAGGCGGGCGCCGAGTGGATCTCGGTGACGGCGGGCGGCATCGGCGAGCGCGGCGGCAACGCGCCGCTGGCCGAGGTGCTGACCTCGCTGCGCGTGGTCTACGGCGACGAGCGCTTCGACCTGACCGGCCTGACCGAGCTGACCGAGGCCGCGCTGGCGGGCGCAGGCCTCGGCGAGGCGTTCATGTCCGGCCCGACCGCCCCGCACGCGTTCGCCTACGAGCTGCCCGGCCAGCTCACCCACCCGGCGGCCTACGAGACGCTGCCGCCCGAGGTCGTGGGCAACAGCAGGCGGCTGCGGGTGCGCACCCGCTTCAGCGCCCCGCTGCTGACCTGGGCGCTGGGCGACGCGACCCCCGAGGGCCTTGACGTCGACGCGTTCGGCGCGTGGCTGTCCCGGCGGCAGGAGGCCGACGGCCGCCCGCTGCTGGACCGCGCGGCCATCCGCGACCGGGCGGTCGAGTTCACCGCCGAGCACCGGGCCGTGCTCGCCGCGGAGCTGGCCGCCGGGCTCCCGGCCGACAGCGCCGCGCCCGCCACCGGGGACGCCGCCGCGCTCGCGGCCCAGTCCCCCGCCTGACCCGCACCACCCACCGGAGGCGCTCCCCCGCCCCGGTGCGGGCCTGACGCCCGTGCCGGGCGGGTGGAGCGCGCCCACCCAGCGGTCCGCGCAGCGCGGACCGGAGAGGACCGACGATGACCACCACCCCGATGCTGACCGGCACCTGCCCCGAGTGCGAGACCCCGCTGTCCACCCCGCCCGTGCTCCAGGGCGAGACGCTGTCCTGCCCCGAGTGCCTGCTGACGCTGCGCGTCGACGAGGTCGGCGACGGCGCGATCGCGCTGACCATGGTCGAGGTCGCCCTGCGGGACTGGGGCCAGTGACCACCGCCCGGACGCGAGGAGAGGAGCTGTGATGGGCGGCAGGGTCGCCATCATCGCCGACCGGGTGGCCTGGGAGGAGCGCGGGCTGATCGAGGTCGGCCCCGCGCACGGCCTGGAGTTCACCTGGGTCAACGACGAGTCGCTGTGCCTCGGCGCCGAGGACGCCCCCGCGCTGCGCGGGTTCGACCTGGCGCTGGTGCGCAGCCGCAGCTACACCAGGGGCGGGCTGATCGCCTCGCTGGCCGCCTCGGCGGGCGTCCCGGTGCTCAACGGCCCGGAGGCCATCGCGGCGTGCGAGAACAAGCTGGCGCTGCGGGCGCTGCTGCGCGCGAGGGGCGTGCCGGTGCCGGACTTCCGGCTCGTGCTGTCCCGGCGCGACTTCGAGAGGGCCACGGCCGAGCTGCCGTTCCCGCTGGTGCTCAAGCCGATCTTCGGCGGCATGGGCAAGCGGGTGGCGCTGCTGCGCGAGCCGGACGTGGCGAACTCGGTCTACGACTACGTCGAGGACCTGGGCCACGCGTTCGAGCAGGCCTGCCTGGTCGAGCCGTTCGTGCGCGGCGGTTCGGTGCGCTGCCTGGTGGTGGGGCGCGAGATCGTGGCCACGGCGGGCTTCTCCAGCGGCGGGTCGGACTGGCGCAACAACGCGGCCATCGGCTCCGAGCAGACCGCCGTCGAGGTCGACCCGCTGATCGCGAAGATCGTGGACGACGTGGTGGGCGCGCTCGGCGAGGGCGTCTACGGCGTGGACCTGTTCCACGACGGGGCGGGCGGCTACACCGTCAACGAGGTCAACCACGCGCCCGGTTTCCGGGCCGTGGCGACCACGACCGGCGTGGACGTGGCCACCGCGATCGCCCGGCACGTGCGGGAGGTGCTCGGGTGAGCGGGCGCGTGCGGGTCGGCGTGGTCGGCGCCTCGGGCCTGGCGGGCGGCGAGCTGATCCGGCTCGTCGACGCCCACCCCGACCTGGAGCTGGCCTTCCTCGGCGGGTCGGGCAGCGCGGGCGCGCGTCCCGCGCAGCTGCACCCCGGTCTGCGCAAGGACTTCGGGCTGGTCGTGGAGCCGGTGGTGGACTCGGTCGCGGACCGGGTGGACGTGCTGCTGCTGTCCACCCCCGCGCCGGTGTCGGCGGTGCTGGCCGAGCGGTTCGCCGACCGGGTCCCGGCGGTGGTCGACCTCAGCGGGGCGTTCCGCGTCCGCGACGAGGAGACGCACCGCCGCTGGTACCCGAAGGTCCCCCGGTCGGCGGAGCTGGCGGACCGGTTCGTGCACGGCGTCCCCGAGCTGGTGGGCGACCGGTTCGCGGACGCGCCGCTGATCTCGCTGGCGGGCTGCTACGCCACCGCGATCACGCTCGGCATCGCCCCGCTGCTGCTGGAGCTGGGTTTGTCGGTGGAGCACGTGCTGGTGGACGGCAAGAGCGGCTCCAGCGGCGGCGGGATCCACCTGCGGACGGCGGACCTGCACCCGTTCCGGGCCGGGGCCATCGCCCCGTACTCGCCGGGCGGGCACCGGCACGCGGCCGAGGTCGCCGACTTCTTCGGCGGCAAGGCGGGCGCGGGCCGGGTCGGGCGGATCTCGATGTCGGCCTACGGCGTCGCGAACGTGCGCGGGCTGCTGGCGAGCTGCTACGCGCTGACCGACGAGGTCCCGGACGAGCGGACCCTGCTGCGCGCCTACACCCGGTTCTACCGGGGGCGGCGCTTCGTGCGGGTGCGCAGGCCGGGCGAGACGCTGATCCCGGTGCCGGACCCGCAGGCCACGCTGGGGTCGAACTACTGCGACGTCTCGGTGGTGCCCGACGAGGAGGGCGGGCGGATCGTCGTGCTGGCCGCGCTGGACAACCTCGTCAAGGGCGCGGCGGGTCAGGCGCTGCAGGCGGTGAACCTGCGGTTCGGGCTGCCCGAGGACGCCGGTCTCGGCATGGAGCCGGTGATGCCGGTATGACGCCGGTGGGCGCGACCCCGGTCGTGGTGAAGCTGGGCGGGAGCTGCCTGGAGGACATGGCGGGCGACTGGTGGGCGGACCTGGCCGCGCACGCCCGCGTGGCGCCGGTGGTGCTGGTGCACGGGTGGTCCAAGCCGCTCAAGCGGTTGCGCGCCCGGTACCGGGACCCGTCGGCGGTGCTGCGGGACCGGTACGGCAACCAGAGCAGGTGGACCACGCCCGAGGTGGTCGAGGACATCCTGGCGGTCAGCGCGGGGCTGGCGGTCGAGGTCGCCGACCGGTTGCGCCCGCACGGCGTGGCGGTGGACCGGGTGCTGGGCCGCGACGGGCTGCTGAGCGCCGCGCCGGGCGAGCGCTGGTACTGGCGGGACAAGCGGTTGGTCGAGATCGACAACCTGGTCGGTCCGATCAGCGGCGTCGACCCGGCGGCGCTGGGTGGGCTCGCGCCCGGCCGGGTGGTGCTGGTGACGCCGCTGGCCCGCGACGAGCGGGGCCGGACGGTGAACACCGACGCCGACCGGGCCGCCGCCGCCGTGGCGGGCGCGCTCGGGGCCCCGGCGCTGGCCTTGGTCACCGACGTGCCGTTCCTGCTGATCGACGGCGAGCCGGTGCGCGCCATCAGCGCGACGAGCGCGCGGCTGTTCCGCGACAAGCACGCCGTGGGCGGGATGCGCAAGAAGCTGCGGGCGGCGGACGAGGGGCTGGCCGGTGGCGTCGAGCGCGTCGTCATCGGCTCCGCCCCGCTCTCCGAGCTGCTCGCGGGCGCCACCGGGACCGTGATCACCCCCGACGAGCCCGCCGGGCTCGTCGCCGCGGCGGCCGAGACCTCCGCCTAGCGCAAGGGAAAGGAAGGTGGGGCCGATGACCAGCCCCCGCGTGCTCGTGGTGGACAACGGGAGCCTGTCGATCCCGCAGGTCCGCCGGAGCTTCGAGGCACTGGGCGCGCAGACCGACCTGGCGCGCGCCGACGAGGTCCCGGACGCGCTGCCCGCGAAGTACCAGGCGCTGGTGCTCAGCGGCACGAAGGTCCGCGCCTACGACAGCGACCACTACCGCAGGCTGATCGACCTCGTGCACGGCTCGGCCGTGCCGGTGTGGGGGATCTGCGGCGGGATGCAGATCATCGCCACCTCGGCGGGCGCCGAGCTGGTGGAGGGCCGGTCGCGGGTCGGCACGCACGAGGTGCGGGTGGACAAGACCGAGCCGGTGTTCGCCGACGCCAAGCCGACCGTGACCCTGTTCCAGCGGCACATGCTGTACGTGAAGGCCGCGCCGCCGGGGTTCACCGCGATCGGCTGGTCCGACGACGCGCCGGTGGAGTTCCTGCGCTCCGACGACGGGCGGGTCTACGGCTCGCAGGCGCACCTGGAGTTCCGCGAGGACGGGCTGTCCGTGCTGCGCGGGTTCGTCTCCCTGTTCTCGTAGCGGCACCACGGACCGTCCACAAAAGATCGTCCTTTTCGGACTATCAGTCAGCACTAAGCGAGGGGAAGCAGAAAACGATGACTGCTGTCGATGTCAACCCCGGCGCCGTCGCGGTCGCCGAGGAGCCCGCGTTCGCCGTCGAGCTCAGGGGCGACGACAAGAGCATCCGGGGTTGGGTGATCGCCGACTCGCTGGTCGAGGGCTGGGCGATGGGCGGGGTGCGGTTCACGCCCGGCGTCACCGAGTCCGAGGTCCGCCTGCTCGCGGCGGGCATGACGCAGAAGCTCGCCCTGGTCGGCTTGCCGGTCGGCGGGGCCAAGGCCGGGATCGTGGACGACGGGCAGGACAAGGACGCGATCCTGCGCACGTTCGGCCGCACCGTCGCGCC
The DNA here is from genome assembly GCF_024171695.1 of Actinosynnema pretiosum. Classification (GTDB taxonomy): domain Bacteria; phylum Actinomycetota; class Actinomycetes; order Mycobacteriales; family Pseudonocardiaceae; genus Actinosynnema; species Actinosynnema pretiosum. The sequence goes on from NZ_JAMTCF010000001.1 coordinate 386,394, forward strand.
GCTGCTGCACGGCGGCATCCACCTCGGCGCCGACCTGGGCGTGACGCCCCGCGACCGCAAGGTGTTCTTCGAGGCCGCCGGGTACGACCCGCGCAGGCGGCCCCGCGCCAAGCCGATGCCCTACGACTGGCGCACCTACTACGAGCCGCTGGTCGACGCGACCGGCGACGGCGTCGGGCGGGCGGCGGTGGCCGCGCTGGAGGTGCTGCGGCGCGACGGCGCGGGCAGCGTGGTGGTGCAGGGGTTCGGGTCGGTCGGGCGCGCGGTGGGCCGCTTCCTCCAGGCGCGCGGGCACCGGGTGGTCGGGATCGCGGACGAGTTCGGCACCGTCACCGGCGCCGACCTGCCGGTGGACGCGCTGGTCGCGATCACCGACCACCTCGGGCGGATCGACCGCTCCCGGCTGCCCGCCGGGGTGTCGACCAGCTCCGAGCCGGACGCCTGGCTGGACGTGCCCGCCGACGTGCTGGTGCTGGCCGCGCAGGCGGACGCGATCAACGGCGGCAACGTGCACCGGCTCAGCGCGCGGCTGGTGGTGGAGGGCGGCAACATCGCCACCAGCCCCGAGGCCAAGGTCCGCATCGCCGCGTCGGGCTCGATCCTGGTGCCGGACGTGGTGGCGAACGTGGGCGGCGCGGCGGCGGCCGGGTTGGCGCTGACCGGGACGGTGCCGTTCGAGCTGCCGGGGCAGGCCCGCAAGGAGTGGGTGTTCGAGTGGATCGGCAGCCGGGTCGAGCGCAACACGCGCGACCTGCTGGAGATCGTCGACGGCGGCTCGGCGGACCCGCTGGGCGAGCTGCTGGCCGCGCGGCGCGGGACCCGCCCGTGACGGCGGACCTGGCCGGGGCGCGCGGGACCCGGTCGGCGCGGGGCGGATCGGCGCGGGACGGGTCGGCGCGGGGCGGGCCGACCTTCCTGGACGACCTGCGCCGCCGGGCCGACGAGCGCGGCGGGCACGCCGCGCTCGTCGCCCGCCGGGCCGCCGACGGCGCGAGCGACGTGCTGGACTACGCCGGGCTCGCGCGGCTGGTCGACCGGTACGCGGCGGCGCTGGGCGGGCTGGGCGTGCGGCCCGGCGACCACGTGGCCGTGCAGCTGCCGAACCGGTGGGAGGTCGTGCCGCTGACGTTCGCCTGCTTCGCGGTGGGCGCGGTGGTGGTGCCGCTGCAACCGGACACCCCGGAGGACGGGCTGCGGCACCGGCTCGCGGCCACCTCGGCGCGGGTGTGCGTGACCACGCCGGAGTGGGACGGGCGGCCGGTCGCGCCGGTCGTGGCCGGGCTGCGCGCCGAGCTGCCCGCGCTGCGGCACGTGCTCGTGGTGGGCGGGGCGGGCGGAGTCGCACCGGACCGGGCGCTGCCGGACGGGGCGGTCGACTTCCACTCCCGCTTCGGCGGCCTCGACTCGGCGCGGACCCCCGCGCCGCGCCCGAACGGCGCCGAGCCCGCCCCGCTCGCGCCCGGCGACCCGGCGGTGGTGCTGTTCACCTCGGGCACCACCGGCGCGCCGAAGGGCGTGGCGCACAGCCAGGACTCGCTGCGCGCCGCCCTGCTCGGCTACGCGGGCGCCCTGGGCCTGGACGACCGCTGGGTCGTCGCGGTGACCTCGCCGCTGGTGCACTACTCCGGCTTCGCCCAGGGCTTCCTGGCCGCCGCGCTGGTCGGCGGCACGGTCCTCGTGCAGGACGTCAAGGACCCCGACGCGCTGCTCGACCAGGTCCACGAGCACCGGGCCACCATGCTCTACGGCCCGCCCACCACCGCCGCCGCGATCGTCGCGGCGCAGCGGGCCAGGCCGCGCGACGTCTCCAGCGTCGAGCGGTTCGTCATCGGCACGGCGGCGGTGCCCCGGTCGCTGGTCGAGGACGTCCGCGACGTGCTGGGCGCGCGGGCGCACTCGCTGTGGGGCCTGTCGGAGTTCGGGCCGATCACGCTGACCCGCCCCGACGACCCGTGGGACGCGCCCGCCACCAGCCACGGCCGGGTGGTGGACGGCATGGCCGTGCGCATCGACCCGACCGGGCTGCCCGGCGACGGGTCGATCGGGCGGCTGTGGACGCGCGGCGCGTCGAGCGCGCTGGGCTACCACGGGCGGCAGGACGTGTTCGACGCGCAGCTCGACGACGACGGCTGGTTCGACACCGGCGACCTCGCGCAGGCCGACGGGCGCGGCGGGATCAGGATCGTGTGCCGCGCCGAGGACGCCGTGGTCAAGCGGGGCCGCGTGGTGCCCGCCGTGACCGTGGAGGCGGTGCTGCGCGCCCACCCCGACGTCGAGGACGCCGTCGTGGTCGGGATCGGCTCCAGCGGCGCGGAGGAGGTCCTGCTGGCCGTCGTCGTGGCGGCGGCGGGCCGGACGTCGACCGCCGGGGCGCTGCGCGGGCACGTCGCGGCCGAGGGGCTGGCCGAGGAGTTCGTCCCGGAGCGCGTGGAGTTCGTGGACGCGCTGCCCAGGACGTTGACCGGGAAGGTGCGCAAGGCCGAGCTGCGCGCGCTCTTCCGCTGACACCGGGAGGTTCCGCTCGTGCTCGACACCGTCATCCCGTCCGCGACGCTGGCCGCCGACGCGGTGCTCGCCGCCCGGCGGGCCGCGCGCCTGCCGGTCACCGCGCTGGCCAGCGGCGAGATCGGCCTGCCCGTGCACCCGCTGCTGATCGGGGCGCTGGTGGGCGCGGCGCACCACAACGGTTACGGGCCGGTGGCGGGGAGCGCGGGCCTGCGGGCCGCCGCCGCGGGCCACTGGTCGCGGCGCGGCCTGCCCACCGACCCCGACCTGGTCGTGGTGGGGCCGGGGAGCAAGCCGCTGCTGTACGCGCTGCTGCTGGCGATCGGCGGCGACGTGGTGATCCCGGCGCCCGGTTGGGTCAGCTACGCCGCGCACGCCGGGCTGGCGGGCGCCAGGGCCGTCCCGGTGCCGACCAGGCCGGGCGAGGGCGGGGTGCCCGACCCGGAGCTGCTGCGCGCGGCGGTGCGGGCGGCGCGCTCGCGGGGCCGGACCGTGCGGTCGGTGGTGGTGACGGTCCCGGACAACCCGACCGGGACCGTCGCGAGCGCCGCGACCGTGGAGGAGCTGGCCGTGCTGGCCCGCGAGCTGGACCTGGTCGTGGTGTCCGACGAGATCTACCGCGACCTGGCGTTCGACGGCGCGCCGGTCTCCCCCGCCGAGCACGCGCCGGAGCGCACCGTCGTGACCACCGGTCTCACCAAGAGCCACGCGCTGGGCGGGTGGCGGGTGGGGGTGGCCCGGCTGCCGGACGCCGGGCTGCGCGAGCGGCTGCTGGCGGTGGCCGGGCACGTGTGGTCGAGCACGAACGCGCCCGCCCAGGCGGCGGCCCAGGTGGCGTTCGACGAGCCGCCCGAGCTGGTGGCGCGGGTCGCGGCGGCGCGCGGGCTGCACGCGGCGGTGGCGGGCGCGCTGCGCGGGGTGCTGGTGCGGGCGGGCGCGGAGGTGGCCCCGGTGCGGGCGACCTGCTACCTGTACCCGGACCTGGCGCCGCTGCGGGAAGCCTTGTCCGCCAACGGTTTGCGCACCGACTCGGAGGTCGTGGCGCGGCTGCTGGAGCGGCACGGCGTCGGCGTGCTGCCCGGCTCCGCGTTCGGCGAGGCGCCGGAGCGGCTGCGGTTGCGGCTGTCCACCAGCCACCTCTACGGCGACGACGACGCCCGTCGGCTCGCCGCGCTGGACTCCGGGGACCCGGCAGCGCTGCCGTGGGTCTCGTCCGCGCTGGACCGGGTCGCCGAGGCGTTCGCCGACCTGGTCCGCTGATCGTCCCCGGCGATCGTCCCTGTTTCCCTTCGGCCGCCGAGGAGGCGCCATGTCTGTCCTGTTCGAGGTAGAGCACCGGGGCGAGCACCTGGTGGGGTTCGGCCTGCCCGCCGAGGGCGAGCCGCTGCGACTGCGGCGGATCGGCCTGGCGGAGCTGCACGACGCCGTCACGTCGGGCCGGGGGCTCGGTGAGCACCTGGCCGAGGGCGCCGAGGAGGTGGTGGCGCCCGCGAACGAGGTGCGCTTCCTGCCGCCGCTGCTGCCATCGCACACCGGCAACTCGCTGATCAGCGGCTTCATGAGCACGCACCGCTCGAAGTACGACCGGGCGCCCGAGCCGGACGAGCCGTTCAGCGCGCCCCGGTGGCTGATCAAGGGCATGGGGTCGTGGCTGCGGGTGTCCGGCGACCCGCTGGTGGTGCCCGCGTCGACCACGACGCTGCTGGAGGAGCCGGAGATCGCGGTGGTCTTCGTCAACGACGAGCACGGCGTGCCGCACTACGCGGGCCACTCGTTCGGCAACGACCTCAACGACATCGGCCTGCACCTGCGGAACCCGTGGGGGTGGACGCCGTACTCGAAGCTGTGCGACACGTCCATCTCGCCGTTCCTGTTCCCGACCGACCCGCCGGAGACCGCGACCGGCACCACCACGATCACCAGGGACGGCGAGGTGTTCTGGCGGGGGCCGTTCTCCTGCGGCGGCGACTCGCTGTTCCAGCGCATCCCCGACATGCTGGACAACCTGCTCTCCTACCCGGCGCTGCGCCGCCCGCACCTGGTGAACTACGTGCTGCTGGGCGCGGACAAGGCGAGCTTCCACGAGGGCAGCTTCATCGCCGACGGCGACACGCTGACCCTGGACTTCACCAGCCACGGCGTGACCCTGTCGAACCCGGTGCGGTACGCCGAGAAGGTCTGACCCCACAACGGGAAACCCCACCGGGACGGCCCCGCGCTCCAGTGCGCGGGGCCGTCCCGGCGCGCTCACGCCGGGGCGCCGTCGAGCGGCACGGGGTCGAGCTTGAGGTGACCGACCCAGTCGAAGTCCGCGTGCGCGGCGGGGCCGAGGCCGAGGTTCTCGGCCATCTGCTCGCGCAGCCGGTTGGTGGCGAAGCCGCCGATGACGTTCATCTGCGCGTCCCGGTACATCCGCTCCACCGGGTGCCCCGCCGTGACGCCGAACGCGCCGTGGATCTGGACCGCGCGCGTCACCACGTCCACCGCCATCTCGGTCGCGTAGGCCTTGAGCGCGCCGATCAGGTGCTTGGCCGACCGCCCCTGCGCGCGCTCGGTCATGGCCCGCACGGCGAGCAGCCTCGCGGCCTGGACGTCCGCGAGCGAGTCGGCCAGCTGCGCGTGCACGCCCTCCATGTGCGCGAGCGGGCGGCCGAAGGACTCGCGGGACAGCGCGTGCTCGGCGCTGGCGCGCACGGCGGTCTCGGCGATCGCCACCGAGGAGATGCCGATGAGCAGCCAGCCCCAGGCCATGCCCTCGGACAGCATGTCGAACGGCACCGGCACGACGTTCTCCGCCGACACCCTGGCGTCGTCGAACTTCAGCACGCCCCAGGGCATCCCGCGCAACCCCATGTGCGGCAACGAGTCCCGCTCCACGCCGGGCTGGTGCAGGTCCACGAACGCCAGGCACCAGCCGTCCCCGACCCGGCCGTCCGCGTCCGCCCTGCGGGCGAGCACGACGGCGAGGTCGGCGTTGGGGGCGTTGGTGATGCGGGCCTTCTCCCCGCGCAGCGCGAAGCCGTCGCCGTCGGGGCGCACGGTGGTGCGGTAGGTGCCCGCGTCGCTGCCGGACGCGCGCTCCACCACGCCGAAGGCGACCACCTTCTCGCCGCTGACGATGGGCCGCAGCAGGCGCTCGTGCGTCGCGACGTCCCCGTAGGTGGAGATGAGCTTGGCGCACAACAACCCGGAGACCGTCGTGGACCAGAACGTGCTGGGGCACGCGGCGGCCAGCTGCTCCATCGCGGCGGCCTGCGTCGGCCCGTCCGCGTTCGCGCCCCCGATCTCCTCGGGGTGGAACAGCCTCAGGTACCCGCTGGAGGCCAGCTCCGCCCAGCTCTCCTCGGGGATGACGCCGGTGGCGTCCACCTCGGCCGCGCGCGCCGCGATGGCGCTGAAGTCGAACCCGCCCGCGCTCTTGCTCACCACTGCCCCTCTCGTCGATCCCGCTCCGCCTGATCCGTCCGATGCCGGACTGTCCGGACCCGGACTGTCCGGGGCCGGTCTATCCGGTGCCGGTCTATCCGGTGCCGACCCGCCCCGCGCCGACCCGCCCAGCACCGGTCCGCCCAGCCCCGGTCCGCCCGGTGCCGATCCACCCCGCACCGCCCCATCCAGCGCCACCGCGCCCGACACAGCCCCGTCCAGCGCCACCGCGCCCGACACAGCCCCGTCCAGCGCCACCGCGCCCGACGCCGCCGCGCCCAGCACCGCCCCGTCCCGCCCGACCTCGCCAGAACCGCTGCGCTCCAGCACTTCCCGCTCCCCCGCGCTCAGCCGAGCCCGAGCACGGACGCGGCGATGACCGGTCGCAGCACCTCGACGCCGCCGGTGTCGGCCAGGAACAGGGCGTCCCGGTGCGCGCGCTCCGCGGTGCGCTCCCGCGCCGTCCCGGTCGCGCCGCACAGCTCGGCCGCGCGGTCGACGGTGAAGCGCGCCGCCGCCGAGGTGAAGTGCCGGGCGGTGGCGGCGTGCAGGTGCGAGGGCTCGCCGTCGTCGAACGCCCGCGCGGCCCGCTCGACCAGGCCCCAGGCCAGCTCGCAGCGCGCGGCCATGTCCGCGAGCGACAGCCGGGCCGACTGCACGTGCGAGACGGGCCTGCCGAACAGGGTCCTGGCGCCCATGCGCGCGGGCGCGTCGGCGGTGAGCGCCCGCATGACCCCCACCCACAGCGCGCTGGTGAACGTCCAGTCCAGGCTCGCCAGCAGCGGCTCGACCCCGGTCCCGGCGCGGCCGACCCCGCCGAGCACCGCGTCCGCGCCGACCGGGACGCCGTCGAGCACGACCCCGCCCCAGCCGCCGGTGGGCACGGCCAGCGGCGCGGCGGCGTCGACCGACAGCCCGGTGGCGCCGCGCTCCAGCAGGAACGCGGTGCGCGTGCCGTCGCCGTGCCCGGCCACCACGACCAGGTGGTCGGCGGACGCGGCCTGCGGCACCAGGTCCAGCGCCCCGGTGAGCACCCAGCCCGGACCGGTGGCGGTGGCGCGCACCCCCGGTTCGGCGGCCCAGCCCCTGGTCTGGCGCAGCGACACCGCGCCGATCCGGCTGCCCGAGGCCAGGTCGGGCAGCAGCCGGGCGCGCTGCTCCGGGGTGCCGAACGCGCGCACCGGCGCGGTCGCGAGCACCGCGTGGCCCAGCGCGGCGAGGCCGAAGCCCACGTCCCGGCCGCCCTCGCCGAGCGCCGCGAGCGCCTCGGCCACCTCGGTCGCGCCGCGCCCGCCGCCGCCCAGCGACGCGGGCACCAGCGCGCCGGTCAGCCCGGTGCCCGCCAGCGCGGCGAACAGACCGGGTTCCCAGCGGCGCGCCGCGTCGCGGGCCTCCGCCGTTGGCCGCACCCGCTCGTGCGCGAACCGGCGCACGGCGTCGGTCACCGGCGGTGCGGCTTCGCGCACCTGCTCGATCGTCATGGCACTCCTCCTCCGCTCCCGACAGGCGCTCTCGCTTGACGGGAATCTTGCGGTCCCACATTCCTCTGACATTTCCCTACCTCGCACAACCGAAGTCAGAAAACCACTCGCGATACCACCCCACAATGGTCAACCCACTATCATCGGTGATCGTTCGGGCAATCATTCCTCGACCGATCGGGGGACCATGGACCTGCGCCAGCTGAGCTGTTTCGTCGCGGTCGCCGAAGCGGGCAACTTCCGCAGGGGCGCGGCGCGCGCCCGCGTTCCGCAGCCGACCGCGACGCAGCTCATCCAGCGGTTGGAGCGGGAGGTCGGGCACCCCCTGTTCGACCGCGCGACCCGCCCGGTCGCGCTCACCGCCGCAGGTGGGAGGCTCCTGCCCGAGGCGAGGCGGGTGCTGGCGAGCGCGCGCGAGGCGCTGCGCGTCGCGCGCGGTGAGTGCGGCGGGAGCCCGCTGCCGGTGCGGGTGGGAACGGCGGAGGAAATGGGTCCGCGATTGACCGACCTGCTGCTGCGAGTGCGCGATTCCCACCCAGGTCTGCGGGTTGAGCTGCACGCGGAAAAAGCCGACGACCGGCTCAGGATGGTGCGCGACGGCGAACTCGACGCGGCTTTCGTGCGCGTCCGCGAGGAATATCCGGGATTGCACCTGGAACGGGTGTGGTCGGACGAGCTGGTGGTCGCGCTGTCGACCGCGAACCCGCTGACCGCCGACCCCGCGCTGGGCCTGGCGCGGCTGCGCGACCTGCCGCTGCGACTGCCCCGCGACGTGGACCCGCTGCTGCGCAGGGCGGTGGTGGGCGCGTGCGAGGCGGCCGGGTTCTCCCCGGTGCCGGGACGCCCGTTCACCACCGGCCAGGACGGGCTCGCGGAGCTGGGCCTGGACGCGGGCGCGTGGACGGTGGCGCACCCGGCGGCGGCGCGGCGGGCCGAGGGGGCGCTGGTGACGCACCGGTCGCTGACGCCCGCGCTGGTGGTGCCGGTGTCCCTGGCGACCAGGGGTGAGGCCGGTGACGCGCGGGCGCTGACCCTGCTCGCGGCCTGCCGGGACGTCACCCCGGTGTGACCGGCGAGGCGGCACGGCGGGCAGCGGGTCGGGGCGGCGGGCAGCAGTCGGAGCGGGTGGCTGGCCGAAGGCGGGCGATCGGTGCGGGCGGCAGGCGGCGGGCCGAGCGGTCGGGCGACGAGCGGCAGGTCAAGCGGTCAGTCGGGCTCAACCCCGGTTCGGCATCCCGGTCGACCCGTTCGGCACCCCGGTCGGTCACCCCGGCCCGCAGTCAGGTCACCACCGGTCGCACCGCCGGGCAGTCCCGCCCGACAGCCTCGCCAGAAAACCTCCCGCCAGGCAATACCCGCCAGGCAGTCCCCGCCGGGCGACCTCCGCCCGCCAGCCCCCACCAGGCAATCCCCGCCCGACAGCCCTCACCCGACAGCCCCGCCCGCCGCCTGCGCGGCGGGCGGGGCGCGCTCAGCCCTCGCCGATGCGGAAGCCGACCCCGCGCACGGTGACGATCCAGCTCTTCGCCCCGAGCTTGCCGCGCAGGCTGCTCACGTGCGTGTCGAGGGTGCGGCTGGCGCGGGCGCCGGGGAACTGCCCCTGCCACACCGAGGACATCAGCTGCTCGCGGGGCACCACCACCCCCGGTTGCGAGGCGAGCTGGTAGAGCAGGTCGAACTCCTTGCGGGTGGTGTCGATGACGCGCTGCGCCAGCTCCACCTCGCGGGTGTCGGCGTTGACCCGCAGCGCCCCGTGCTCGATGGCCTCGCGCAGCGGCAGCAGCAGCTTGGACGCGCCGCCTGACGGGCGGCGGGGCGCCGGGATGTCGACGGACGGGCGCGCGGGCGCGGTGCGCCGCCGCATGATCGCCTCGATGCGGGCGGTCAGCTCCCGCACGTCGAACGGCCGCTCCAGGCAGTCGTCGGCGCCCGCCCGGAACATGCGCACCCGGTAGGACTCGGTGCCCGCGCAGGTCAGCCCGATGACCGGGGTGTCCGCGACGGCCCGCACCCTGTCGCACACCTGCGGCCCGTCGATTTCACCCGAACCCACGTCGAGCAATATCAGTTCCACGTCCCGCGCCAGTCGCACGGCCGCGTCACCGTCAAGCGAATTGATTGTTGTGAAACCACGGCGTTCCAAACCCAGGGCGAGCTCTTCCGCACTCGTCGACTCGGAACTCACGATCAGCACGCGCAGCAATTTGTCCCCCAGTCGCGGACGCCAACCGGCATTGGCTCCGAGGAAAGTAGAACCGACCCGATGATCGTGTCAACGGGTCGGTTCATTGGTACTCCCGGAGCCTGCGGAAGCATTGCACCACATGGCCGCAGAGAAATCCGGAGAGCGAATCGGGAGGTATCGCGCGGGGCATGGGAGGCCCGGCTCGACCGCGCTCGCGCAGGCGCTCGGAGGGGCTCCGACGTGCGGCGGGGACACGCGTCACCCGCGCGTCGGACGCCCGCTCGCAGGAAGGCAGCGCCCCGTTCGGCGCACCGGGGTCAGGCGGGCGCGGATCAACCGGGCGCGGACAGGGCGAGCGCAGGCCGGGCGAGCGCGGGCCGGGCGCGAGCAGCGGTCAGGCGGACGTGGCCCGGTCGAGCTTGCCGTCGAGCGCGTCGCGCACGAGCCCCAGGTACTCGCTGATCGCGTCCCGGTTGCGGGTGAGGCAGTTGATGCGCGCCTCCATCCGCTCGCGCTCGCGCTCCAGCTGCGCGATCGTCTCGGGCATCAGCTCGTGGTCGAGGAAGTCGTGGATGTTCCTCGGCTTGTGCAGGCACGGCAGGAGCTGCTTGATGATCCTGGTCGGCAGGCCCGCGTCGAGCAGGCCCCGGATCTGGAGCACCCGGTCGACGCTGGACTCGTCGTACTCGCGGTACCCGTTGGCCACCCGCGTGGACACGATGAGCCCCTGCTCCTCGTAGTAGCGCAGCAACCTGCGCGAGGTCTCGGTGCGCTCGGCGAGCTGTCCGATGAGAATGTGACCCACCTCATATCACATCCACTGGACCTTCACACTGGTGTGAAGGTCTGACGATCTCCAGCATGGCGACTGCTGACACCACCGTACCGACCGGCTCACCACCTGCGGAAGCAGGTGGCGCGAAGCTCCCCATGCTCGCGCTGATCGCGCTGTCCACCGCGGCCTTCCTGGGCATCCTCACCGAGGCCCTCCCGGCGGGCGTGCTGCCCGCGATGAGCGCCGACATGGGCGTGGGCGAGTCCGCGATGGGCCAGGTCCTCACCGTCTACGCGATCGCGTCCTCCATCTCCGCGATCCCGCTGTCCGTGCTCACCGCGGGCTGGCGTCGCAAGCCGCTGATGCTGGGGTCGATCGCGACCTTCGCCGTGGCCAACACGGTGACCGCCGTGTCGTCGAGCTACTCGCTGACCATGGTGTTCCGCTTCATCTGCGGTGTCGCCGCGGGCTTCATCTGGGCGCTGCTGGTCGAGTACGCGCGCCGCATGGCACCGCCCCACCTGCAGGGACGCGCGATCGCGATCACCATGGCGGGCGTGCCGCTGGCGCTGTCGCTGGGCATCCCGGCGGGCACCCTGCTGGGCAACGCGTTCGGCTGGCGCGTGACGTTCCTGATCATGACCGGCATCGCGCTGCTGCTGCTGGCCTGGGTGTCGGCGTCGGTGCCGGACTTCCCCGGCCACAAGGCCGAGCACCGGGTGCCGATCCGCAAGGCGTTCACCAGGCCCGGCGTGATCGCCGTGCTGTTCGTGGTGGCGGCGTGGGTGCTGTCCCACAACATCCTCTACACCTACATCTCGACGTTCCTGATCGACTACGACATGGGCGCGCGGGTCGACTCGGTGCTGCTGGTGTTCGGCATCGCGTCGCTGGCCAGCATCCTGGTCGTGGGCGCGCAGGTGGACCGCAGGCTGCGCCTGCTGACCATCGTCAGCGCCGCGCTGGTGGCGGTGTCGGCGGCCATGCTGGTCGGCCTGGCGGACGTCCCGGTGCTGGTCTACGTCGCGGCGGCCCTGTGGGGCCTCGGTTGGGGCGGCGTGACCACGCTGCTCCAGACGGCGGTGACGGACGCGGGCGGCGACAGCGCGCAGGCGCTGCTGGTGACCACCTGGAACGGCTTCATGGCCGGTGGCGGCGCGGTGGGCGGCATCCTGCTGGACACCCTGGGCCCGAGGTCGTTCCCGTGGAGCGTGCTGGCCCTGATCGTGCCCGTCCTGTTCGTGGTGGTGATCGGTCGCCAGCACGCGTTCCCGGCGAAGCGCCCCGGAACCGCGTGAGCCACCACACGGGCCCGGTTCCGCGCCCCCCACGCGGAACCGGGTCCCGGAAATCCGGAGCGGTCGCGGAGGGCGCCCGCGACGCCCGGTGATTCCGAATTGACCGGAGGGCCGGACGGGTTCAGCCCGGAAGGCGGGGAAGAACGACCTCCGAACAGGGGACAGCCGCAAAAAGGGAAACGGGCGGCGATCCGAGGCCGATTGCCGGCCCCGGATCGCCGCCCTTTCCCGCGCCGTGCGTCGAACGGTCTACCCCAACCAATCGAAAGGGACATACCCCCCGGCGCGGCGGCGATCCGGGAAATCTTTTTCACCGTCGCCCCCGAGCGCCGGGGCATTCCGCGGAACCGCAGCGGTGCGGTCACCGCTAGGCGACCTCGGCGACCTCCCCGAGGTCGATCCGCGCCCTGGCGAGCGAGAGCATCCCGCACCCGTAGGCCTTGGCCCGCCCGATGCCGCTGCCGACCGCCTCGCGCAGCTCGTCCGCGTCGGTGACCACGAGGTGCCCGTCGAACCGCACCGCGTCCACGGTGATGGGCCGTCCGGCCTTCTTGCGCCCGGTCATCCTGGGCGCGGACCACAGCGTCACGTCCGGCGCCCCGTCGGACCGCGCGCGCAGCGCGAACCCGTGCCGCTGCCCCTTGCGCGCGAGCCACGACACCTGCGCCTCGGGCGTCCGGTGCGCGACCCGCAGACCCCGCCCGCCCGGCTCGGCGGGCACGCTGTCCTTGGTGGCGTTGGCCAGCAGCCGGAACGCCAGCACCCGGCCGGGCTCGATGGCGTCGAGCAGCGGGTCGAGCGAGCGCACCTCGGCGGGCTCGGTGAGCAGGGTGTCGGGTAACCCGGTCCAGTCCGGCTCGGTCAGGCTCTGCACGTACTGGGTGTAGCCCTCGGTCGTGGGGTCGAGCCGCCACAGCACCCCGTGGGTCTGCCTGGCGGGCGAGCCGTCCTCGACCCTGGGGTAGCCGGACATGACGGTGCGGTGCATCTCGTGCAGGTTCGCCAGGTCCCGGCGGAACTCGCGGGAGCGCACGTCGACGGTCAACTTGGTCAGGAACACCGCGCGATCAACCTTCCTCGGTCAGCTTCTCGGACAGCGCGAACCGCCCCGCGCGGACGGCGCGGGGTCGGGTGGCACGGGTGCGGGCGGCGCGGGGAGCGCGGCGCGGGGAGGGGTGGCCGGGCTCGTCGCGGCGGTCAGCGGAAAGCGCCCCGCTCGGGGCGAGCACATCGCTGATCGGCGCGGGACCCGGCGCGCGGGAGAGCGCGGTTCGAGCCGAGCGGATCATTCCGGGACGGGCGTTGGATAAATCGGGAATGGATAACCGGCGCGCACCGGGACCGTGCAGGCGCCCTGCGGGGCCGACCGGGCACCGCAGGCCGGAGCGCACCGCCCCGACCAGCGGGAACGCCCGCGCGCCCCGCCCCAACGCCTCCCCGGACCAGCCCAGGACCTGCGACGACTTACCCCACGCGGCCCACACCGGTGGAACCGGCTCGCCCACACCACCCTCCCCCACGCGCACTACCGCCCAGGAAGGACATGCAATCACAGGATTGCGCCCGGCGGGACGCGAGATAGCGGAAAGGGGCCGAAAGTCCCGAGGCAAAACAATTCGCCGCACAATTGCGGTCAGGCGTTCCGGTGCGCCGGGGAACCCGACCGGAGCGGTGCTCAACGGTCGGCGGAACGGGAACGGGAACGGGTGGCCGGGGGCCGGAGACGGCAGCGCCCCGCGCGGCGTGACGCCTGCGGCGGGGCGGGATGGGACGGGGTGGGACGGGGGCGTGCCTGGGGACCGGGGGCGCCGGCCGGTCCCCGCGGACCGAGCCGGCGTCGTCCCCCTCTGGCCTACCTCAGTGCTGGACCTTGTCCAGGTGCAGCATCTTCGCGATGACGGCGTCGAGCTCGCCGTCGTTGAAGATCTTCTTCCAGTCGTCCTTGACGATCGTCTCGCGGCCGTAGTCCATCGCGATCAGGCAGGCGTCGGAGAACGGGTTGTCACCCTTGAGGGTGTTCGCGAGCGCGACCTGGACGTGGCCGAGCAGCATGGCGCGGGCGGCGGGCTCGGGGACGCCGACGGTGTTGACGGTCTCCTCCAGCGCCTCCTTGAGCAGCGCGCCGACCATGCAGGCCACCGTCTCGACGAGGGTGGGCTCCAGGTACGCCAGCTGCTTGACGGTCACCCAGTGCACGTCGATGACCGGCGCGTACATGGTGCGGATGACCTCGGCGGCGACGGCCTGGGCCGCCTCGTCGCCCGACTCGATCGCGGCCACGACGTCCTGCGCGGCGGCGATGCCGCCGAAGGTGTCGGCGACCTCCTCCGGGGTCTTGCGCTGGAGGAACACCGACGGGTGACACGGGTGGGCGACGACGAACTCGACGTCGTCGCGCTTGGTGAGCAGACCGGCGTACGCGGCGGCCGGGTCCAGGGTCAGCACGATGGCGCCGGACTTGAGCTGCGGCACGACCTGCGCGGACACCGGGCCGAGCGCGATGTCCGGCACGGCGAGGATGACGACCTGGGCGTCCTTGACGGCCTCGGCGGTGTCGGTGACCTCGCGGCCCGCGTCCTTGACCCGAACCTGACCGGGCTCGGAGTTCTCGCTGTAGAAGACCGTGTGGGAGGTGCGCGCGAGGTTGTTCGACACGCGCATACCCATCTTGCCGCCCGCTCCGATGACGGCGATGGTCAGGTTCTCGGTCATGGTCGTGTGCTCCTCAGGTAGTCCACGCTGTGCGCGGTCCACTGTTGTTCGGTCTTGCGGGTCACGTCCTCGTCGCCCTGCCAGGGCAGCCAGTGCTCGACGATCTGGTTGACCCCGCGCTCGTCGGGGCGGACCCGGTCGAGCAGGTGGTCGTAGTCGAGCAGGCCGGTGCCCATGAGCGCGCCCGCGAGCTGGAAGCCCACCCAGCCCTCGCTGCGGGTGAACGCGAAGTCCTTCGAGTGCACGTTGAGCACGTGCTCGGCGCACCGGTCCACCACCGCGATCGGCTGCTCCAGGGCGGCCACGGTGTTGGCGGGGTCCAGGCAGATCCCCACGCGCGGGTGGTCGACGCCCTCGACGAGGTCGACCAGCGCGGACGTGGACACCTGCTCGTAGGTCTCCAGCGCCAGGTCCACGCCGCGCTCGGCCAGCTCCGGCGCGATGGCGCGCAGGTCGGCCAGCGCCTCGGCGGGGGTGGGCCGGTGGTCGGCGGTGTTGACCATGCTGCGCAGCACCTTCGCGCCCAGCACGTCGGCGATGTCCAGGTAGCGGCGCAGGTGCTCGGGCCGCAGGCCCCTGGTGCCCAGCTCGAACGCCACGCCCGCCGCGTCACCGGCGGCGCGCAGGGCGCGCAGCTGCTCGGCGTCGAAGTCCTCGATGGCCGGGTGGTCGCAGATCTGGAGCAGCCCCACGCCCAGCTCGGCGGTCTTCCCGACCACCTCGACCAGGGTCAGCGGCTTCTCCACCCGGGAGGACAGCTGCCAGAAGAACGCGTAGGTGCTCAGCCCGATGCTCATGCCGGAACCCCCTCCACCTCGGCGACCTCGTCCAGCACCCGGCGCAGCGCGGCGGGGTCGTGCGCGAACCGGCCGAGGAACAGCCCGTCGGCGTCGCCGCCGAGCGCGGAGTACAGGCCGGGCCCGGCGCTGCCGCCGTAGATGACCCGGCTGCCGGGCCGACCGGCCACGTCCCCGCGCAGCGCCGCGCACACCGCGCGGACGTGCTCGTGCGGGGCGGGCTCGGCCGCGCCGATCGCCCACACCGGCTCGTAGGCCAGGGTGATCGGGCCGGGCAGGCTGGCGGAGTTGACCAGCGCGGACGCGAGCTGCGCGCGGCACACCTCCACCGCGTGCTCGACGGTGCCGCGCACCGGCTCGCCGACGCACAGCACCGGCTCCAGCTGGTTGCGCAGCGCGGCGGCGAGCTTGGCGGCGACGATCCGGTCGTCCTCGGTGAACAGCCTGCGCCGCTCGGCGTGGCCGACCTCGACGTACCGGCAGCCGATCTCGCGCAGCGCCACGCCGCTGACCTCGCCGGTGTAGGCGCCCTGGTCCTCCCAGGACAGGTCCTGCGCGCCGACCGCGATCCCGGTGTCACCGGCCGCCGCGACCAGCGCGGAGAGCTCGGTGAACGTCGGCAGCACGAACAGCTCGGCGGTCCCGGAGGCGAGCGCCGGGTGGCCCGCGACCAGGGACAGCACCTCGTCGAACCACTCGCGGGTGCGGCGCGGGCCCAGGTACATCTTCAGGCTCACGCCGATCGCCACGCGCGGGCGGGGGGCTGGCATCAGCGCGTCCCCGCGGTCTCGCGGCCCTCGTCGTACTCGGTGATCAGGGCGACCTTCTGCGCGGAGGCCGAGCCCTCGTCGAAGCGGTACTCCAGCCACTCGCGGGCAAGGCGGCGGGCCAGCTCCAGGCCCACGACGCGCTGGCCGAAGCACAGCACCTGGGCGTTGTTGCTGAGCACGGCGCGCTCGACGGAGAAGCTGTCGTGCGCGGTGACGGCGCGCACGCCGGTCACCTTGTTGGCGGCGATGGCCACGCCGAGGCCGGTGCCGCACACCAGCAGCGCGCGGTCCGCCTCGCCCCTGGCGATCATCTCGGCGGCGGAGACCGCGACCGCCGGGTACGGGGTGTGGCCGTCGGAGTCGACGCCGACGTCGACGACGGACACGACGGCGCCGCTGGCCTCCAGGTCCCGCTTGAGGGCTTCCTTGTACTCGAAGCCGGCGTCGTCGGAGCCGACGACGATCCGGAGCTGCGCGGTCATGCGTGGTCCTCTCGAACGGGTGGTGATGTGTCGCGCCGGTGCCCGCTGCCCCCGTCAGGAGGCGGCGAGCACCCCGGCGACGGTGGTGACGACGAGCGCGAAGGAGATCGCGCCCGCGTCGGGCGTGCCGAGGCTGCGCTCCACGTGGGTGCGCGCCCGGCCCATGCGGGGCTTGAGGTCGGCGGTGGCCTTGGCTGCGGCGTCGGCGACGCGCGCCGACGTGGTCCACGGGTCCGCGTCGCCCGAGGCGACGGCCTCGGCGAACGCGGTGCGGTAGGGCACCAGCGCGTCGACCATGGTCTTGTCGCCGACCTCGGCGCCGCCGAGTCCGAGGATCGCGTCGACGGCGGCGGCCACGGCCTTGGCCGGGTCGCCGGGCTCGGCGTCGCCGAAGGCGCTGCCCGCCGCGTACAGGGCGACGCCCCACAGCGCGCCGGAGGTGCCACCGGCCTTGTCGGCCCACTCGTCGCCCGCGATGCGGAGCGTGGTGCCGAGGCCCGCGCCCTTCTCGACGGCGCGGGCGGCGGCGGCAGCGGCGGCGGTGATGCCGCGCTGCATGCCGATGCCGTGGTCGCCGTCACCGGCGATGGCGTCGATGCGGCCCAGCTCGTCGGCGGCCTCGTCGATCGCGGTCCTGGAGGCCTCGATCGCGGCGGCGGCGCGCTTGGCGGCGGCCTTCGACGCTTCGGTGGCGGCCGGGATGGCCTCCTCCAGGTCCAGGTGGGCCGCCTCGCCCGCGGCGGGGTCGGCGCTCGCCGCGGGCGCGGGGGTCTTGCGGTAGCCGGGCGAGTCGGCGGGAGCCCGCCAGTACCCCTCCAGCTCCTCGTCCAGCCAGACCAGCGAGAGCGAGAGCCCCGCCATGTCGAAGCTCGTGTAGAACTCGCCGACCTCGGGCTCGACCAGCTCGATCCCGGCCTCGGCGAGCAGTCGCGCCACCTCGCGGTAGACGACGAACAGCTCCTCGTACTTGACCGCGCCCAGGCCGTTGAGCAGCACCGCCGCGCGGGCGGGGCCCGCGACGGGGGCGTGCTCCAGGACCTTGCGGACCAGGACGGCGGCCATCTCGTCGGCGCTGGGGACGTCCTGCTCCTCGGTGCCCGGCTCGCCGTGCACGCCCATGCCGATGGCCATGCGGCCCTCGGGGACGGTGAACAGCGGGTCGGAGGCGCCGGGGAGGGTGCAGCCGCTGAACGCCACGCCGATGGTGCGGGTGCTGGCGTTGGCGCGCTCGGCGACCGAGGCGACCTGGTCCAGGGTCAGACCGGCCTCGGCCGCCGCGGCGGCGAGCTTGATCACCGCGAGGCCACCGGCGAGACCCCGCCGGGTGGCGAGGTCCTCCCGGTCGGCCACCGACACGTCGTCGGTGACCGGGACCGTGCGGCTGGGGATGCCGTCGGCGATGAGGCGCTGCTCGGCCTGGCCGAAGTTCAGCACGTCACCGGCGTAGCGGCCGAAGACGAACAGCACTCCCGCGCCGTTGTCGACCGCCCTCGCCACCGACCGGACCTGGCGGGCGGAGGGGGACGCGAACACGTTCCCCATCGCCGCGCCGTGGGCCATGCCGGTTCCGACGAGGCCGCCGAAGGCGGGGTAGTGCCCGGAACCGCCACCGGTGACGATGGCGACGGTGCCGGGCGCGCCCTGGGCGACCCGAACGACCCCACCGGGTACCCGGCGGACACGGGTGGCGTTGGCCGCCACGAAGCCGTCGACCAGCTGGTCGGCGAACTCGGCGGGGTCGTTGCAGAGCCGGGTCATGCGGACTTCTCCTCCAGGGGGGCGGCGGTCTTGGCGGTCCGGCCCTGGCGGTCGAGCACGACCATCAGGATCGCGGAGAGCAGCATGAACCCGCCGACCACGAACATCGGGACGGTGTAGGCGCCGGTGGCGTCGTGGATCGCGCCGGTGATGTACGGGGCGGCGAAGCCCGCGATGTTGCCGACGGTGTTGATCAGCGCGACACCGGCCGCCGCCGCGGCGCCGGACAGGAACTGGGTCGGGATCGACCAGAAGTTCGGCAGCGCGGCGAAGATCGCGCAGGCGGTCACGGTGATCACGGCGATGGTCGCGGCGGGCGAGCCCGCGTACAGCGCCAGGGGGATGCTGATCGCGCCGACGACGGCCGGGATGGAGATGTGCCAGGTCTTGACGCCGCGCTTGGTGGCGTCGCGGGACCAGAGGTAGAGCACGATCGCGGCCGGGACGTACGGGATGGCGGTGATCAGGCCCTTCTCGATCAGGCCGAACGTGACGCCCGCGCTCTCCTGGAAGCCGGAGATGATCGTCGGCAGGAAGAAGGCCAGGGTGTACAGGCCGTAGATGAAGCCGAAGTAGATCAGCGAGAGCATCCACACGCGAGCGGAGCCGAAGGCGGCCTTGAGGCCGTGGTGCTTCTGCGGACCCTTGCCCGCGTCCTCCTTGGAGAGCGCGGTGGTCAGCCAGTCCTGCTCCTCCTTGGTCAGCCACTTGGCGTCCTTGGGGCTGTCCGCGAGGTAGAACCAGGCGATGATGCCCACGATGATCGCCGGGGCTCCGACGCCGAGGAACATGAAGCGCCAGCCCTCGAGGCCGAAGAAGACGTCGTGCTGCTGGATCAGCCAGCCCGCGAGCGGGGCGCCGACGACCGTGGTCAGCGGCTGGGCCAGGTAGAACAGCGCGAGGATCTTGGTGCGGTAGCGCACCGGGACCCACAGGCTCAGGAAGAGCACGGCGCCGGGGAAGAAGCCAGCCTCGGCGACACCCAGCAGGAAGCGCAGGGTGGCGAGCTGGGTGTAGTTCTGCACCCAGGTGAACAGGACGGCGACGATGCCCCAGGTCACCATGATGCGGGCCAGCCAGCGGCGGGCGCCGAACTTGTGCAGGGCGATGTTGCTGGGCACTTCCAGCACGATGTAACCGAGGAAGAAGATACCTGAGGCGAAGCCGAACTGGGCCGCGGTGAGCGCCAGGTCGGAGTTCATCCCGTTGGGCGCGGCGAAGCCGATGGCCGTCCGGTCCAGGTAGTTGATGAAGAACATGAGCGCGACGAACGGAACGAGGCGCATCGCGACCTTGCGGATCGCTGACTTCTCGACTGCGGTGGCCGGTGTGGCCCCGGTAGCCGTGCTGGTGTCCACAGTGACTCCTCGCATGGGCATCTGACACCACTGTCAAGCCTGCGGACAGGACTTGCTCGTTGTGGTGCGGCGACCGCTGCGTCGACCCTCGGCTCGGCGGCGGCGCCGTTCGTGTTGCCGTGAAGTATCACCACGCACCGGTCAACCAGTCAACCGGTTGACCGGTTAACCGGTAACAATTCTGTAGCGCGGCATTCACTAGGATCGGCACGTGCCCGCGTTTTCCAAGGACCCCATCACCGGTCTCCCCGAGGCCATCGGCGACGTCCACACCGGTGGCTCGCTCGCCGCCGGGGTCGCCCAGGCGCTGCTCGCCCACTTCACCCAGGGTGGGGTGTCGGCGGGAGAGCGCCTTCCCCCGGAGCGCGCCCTGGCCTCGGCGCTCGGCGTCGGCCGCTCGGCCGTGCGCGAGGCCTTGGCAGCGCTGGAGCTGCTCGGCGTCGTCGTGGTCAAGCCCGGCTCCGGCACGTACCTGCGCGGCGACGCCTCCGAGCTGCTGCCCAAGACGCTGAGCTGGGGGTTGATGCTCGGCGAGCCGCAGACCCAGGAGCTGATCGAGGTCCGCCACGGCCTGGAGACCTACGCGGTGCGGCTGGCCGCGAGCCGGGTCACCGACGAGGAGCTCGTGCGGCTGGGCGGGTACCTCGACACCATGCGCGCCTCGGTCGACGACCTGGGGCGGTTCGTCGAGGCGGACATGATGTTCCACATGGACATCGGCCACATCGCGGGCAACGAGGTCCTGCACCACCTGCTCCAGAGCATCCGGTCGCTGATCAGGGTGTGGGTCGAGCGCGGCCTGCGCGACCGGCCGCACGCGGAGCTGTCGATCCAGGAGCACAGCCGCGTGCTGGAGGCGCTCAAGGCTCGGGACCCGCAGGCCGCCGCCGAGGCGATGGCCGCGCACATGACCACGGCGGGACGGCGGCTGAGCAGCTCGCTCCCGTCCGAGGACGCTCGGGCGAGCGACGCGCGGTAACCCGAGCGGGGGTGGGACCGGGGCGGGTCGGCGGACGACTCCCCCGGTCGTCTTCTTTCCGGGAAACCACCCGCCAGGGTGAAGCAGGCCGTCCCCGGCGCCACAACGACCCCACCGGCACCGCGCGCACCGCGCGGTCGACCGCGCCGAACCCCTCCCTTGATCCACTGTGGACTATCCACACGAAACCGCTCACACGCGCGGGTGTCGCCTGATAGAACGAAAACAGGCCAACGGGACCTGCGAGGCGTAGCGCAGGGGGGAACCCGCGCACGCCTGAGCACATCCTTGTGGAGCGACATGTCCGGTGGGGGTTACCGCACCGTGCCCGAAGAACTCCGGGGCACGGCGAAGAGCATCGGCGGCGCGGTGGACGGCGTCGTCGGCCCGCACTGGCGACCGCCGTCCGGCGACTACGGCCACGCGGGCGTCCAGGGCGGCTGGGCCGACTTCGTCGAGCGGGCCGCGAAGCGGGTGGCGGAGCTCAGGGAGCGCGCCGAGGAGCACGGCCGCGCGCTGGAGGCGTCCGCGAGCGCGTACGCCGAGCAGGAGGCCGGGGTGTCGGCCGGGATGCGGGCGGTGGACTGGGAGCTTCCGGTCGGGACGGTCGGCTCGGGCGCGGTCGGCGGTGTCCTCGGTGGGATCGCGGGTGGTCCCACCGGCGGGATCGCGGGTGGCGGAGCGGTCGGGGACGTCGTCGGCGGGGCTGGGGCCGGGACGGTCGGCGCGGTCGGCTCGGGCGCCGTCGGCTCGGGCGCCGTCCACGCCGCCGCGCCGGTCGACGGCCGGATCGGTCGCAGGCTCGGCGGTGGCCACCGGTGAGCGCGCTCGGGCGGACCAGCGACCCCCGCGCCCTGATCCCCGGCCTGCCGGAGGCGATCGGCTCCGACCTGCGGCTGCTGGTCCAGGGTGTGCGGGCGGTGTCCGGCACCGGCGCGGAGCTGGGGTCGATCGACGTGGCCGGGTGGGCGGGCGAGGCCGCCGAGGCGTTCCGGGACGCGTTCGGCGCGGAGCCGCCGCGCTGGCTGGCGGCCGTCGAGGAGCTCGGCGAGGGCGGCGAGGCGCTGGCCGACTACGCCACCGCGCTGGTGCGGGCGCAGGCCGAGGCGCAGCGCGCGATCGAGCTGCACGCCGCCGCGAAAGCGCTCTCCCGGCTGGCCAGGTCGCACTTCCTCGCGCAGATCGCGAGCGGCCTGGTCGGCACGTTCGTCGACCCGGCGGCCGGGGTGTTCGAGGAGGCCGAGCGCATCCTGCGGGACGCGCGGGACGAGCTGGCGAAGGCCGGTGGACTGGCCGCCGGGAAGCTCGGCATGACCGAGGGCTCGGACGGGAGGCACACCCGGTCCGGCGGGACGAAGTTCGGCGACGGGGTGGATCCGGCCTGGAAGGGCAAGCCGACCAAGTTCGGCCACGGCACGTCGCCCGGCCTGAACGAGGGCTTCGCCGAGGGCGTCACCGCGCTGCTCGGCCGGCTGGGCGTGGACGTGCCCACGGGCGAGTGGTCCGGTGAGGCCGAGGCGAAGGTCTGGGGCGTCGACGGCGAGGGGTCGTTCGACGACGGGCTCTTCTCCGGTGACGGGCGGTACGGCGCCGACGCGCTGGGCGTGAGCGCGCAGGCCGACGCCAAGTGGGGCGCGAGCGGCATCACCGCGACCGCGAGCGCCGAGGCGTACCTGGCGAAGGCGGAGGCGTCCGGCCAGGTCAGGATGGGTGAGCACGCCTCGGCCTCGGGCAGCGCCGAGGGCTACCTCGGCGCGACGGGGTCGGGCCGGTTCACGCTCAACGCGTCGGGCGTGCGGGCCGAGGTGGACGCGTTCGCGGGCGCGCGGGCCAAGGCCGAGGGCAGCGTCGAGGTCGCGGGCGTCGGGGTCGGCGGCACGGCCGAGGCGTGGGCGGGCGTCGGACTGACGGCGGACGCCCAGCTCGGCATGGGGCCGGACGGCGACTTCCACATCGGCGGCTCGTTCGGCGCCGGGCTCGGACTCGGCGGCAAGCTCGGGTTCGAGTTCACCGTGGACCCGAAGGCCGTGGTGTCGACGGTGGCGGACGCGGCGGGCGCGATCGGTGACGGGCTGAGCGCGGTCGGTGGCGCCGTGGACAATGCCGGGAAGCAGGTGACGAGGTTCTTCGGCGATCTGTTCTAGCGGCGCCCGCCGCCGACGAAGTCCGCAGTGGACCTCGGGTCCACCTCTAGGAGGAGCAAGCAGATGGCCACCACCATCCCCGTGCCGATCGCGTTCGCGCTGCCGCAGGGCTGGATCGCCGCGCCGCCGGACGAGGTCGGTTCCCCCGGCGCCGCGTTCGTGGCGCTGCGCCCGCCCGCGATCGACGGGTTCACCCCGAACATCAGCGTCACCGGCGACTTCGAGACCAGGTCGCTGGTGGAGCTGGCCGACGAGGCCGTCGAGCGGCTGCGCGAGGGCGTCGGCAGGCTCCAGGTCGGGCAGCGGACCGAGGTCGGCACCGAGGAGAGCCCGGCGCTGACCCAGACGCTGCGGATCCAGACCGTGCTGAAGGGGAGGACCACCGACCTGGTGCAGAGCCAGGTGCTGATCGGGATGCGCGGCAGCGAGGACCCGACGAAGGTGGTCGTGCTGCGGGTCATCCTGACGTCGACGCTGGAGCGGTTCGAGTCCGTGGTCGAGGAGTTCCGGCAGTTCGTGTCCACCATCAAGCCCGACCAGACAGCGGGAGGACGGCCGTGACCGACTGGGCGGAGCACCTCACCGCCAGGATCGAGGCGATCGACCTGGCCGCGCGGGGCACGAAGGCGCGCGCGGAGAACTACCGCCGGATGGCCGAGGAGCTGGCGGAGGTCACCGGGACCGCCGCCTCGGACGGCGGGGTGGTGACCGTCGTCGCCGAACCGGGTGGCGCGGTCCGCTCGGTCGTGTTCGGCGCGGCCGTGGCCACCACCGCACCGGCCGAGCTGTCCGCGCTGGTCACGCGCACGATCGCCCGCGCCCAGGCCGACGCGCACCGCGCGCAGGCCGAGGTGGTGCGGCGCAGCCTGGGCGACACCGAGCTGCTGGACCGCGTGCTGGCCGAGGACGCCGCCCTGTTCGGCGACCTCCCCCCGCGCGACCCCGGCCCCGCCGCGCCGGTGACCGCCCCCGCGCCGGGCCGGGCGGGCGCGCCGTCCCCGCAACCGCCCCGCCGCCCCGCTCCGGGCCCCGACGACGACCTGGGGGAGCGCAGCGTCCTGGGCCAGGCCTCCTGGTGAGCCCGTTCTGGGCGGTGACGATCGCGCTGGTCGGGTCGGTGCTGGTCACCGGCGTCGTGATCGGGTTCGCGCTGCGGGCGAGGCGGGCGCAGCGGGCCGAGCTGCTGCGCCAGGTGCGCGAGCACGGCTGGGAGTTCCGCGAGCGCGACGACCGCTGGGTGGGCGTGCACCACGAGCTGGAGCGCCACGTCCCGCTGGTCCCGGTGCTGCTGGGCCCGCAGCCGGTGGTGCGGGCGCGGAAGGCCAAGGACGTGCTGACCGGCGAGCACCGGGGCCGCCGCTTCGCGCTCATCCGGTTCGCCGTCACGCGCAGGGAGAACACGTCCCAGACCAGGTGGGTGGACGAGCAGGACCTGTGGGTGCAGCTGCCCGCCCCGAGGCCGACGCTGCGCGTGGGGCGCGGGACCGCGCTGTCGAACCGGATCAACGCCGCGATCGCCCCCGGCGTGTTCCTGCTGGGGCACCCGGAGTTCGACCGGGAGTACCAGGTGACCTGCTTCGACGAGGCGTTCGCCAGGGCGGTGCTCACCCCGGAGGTGGTGGCGCACCTGCTGAGCACCGGGAACCGGGGCTTCTGGGTCCGGGGCTCCTGGCTGGGTGGCTTCCCGTCCTACCGCGAGCTGAGGGACGTCGCGGGCGTGCTGGACGCCTACTGCGACCTGCTCGACACGATCCCCCGGCACGTGTGGTCCTGACCTTCACCCGGACGGCCGACCCGCCCTGCGCGCGAGGGCGCGCTCTGCTGTGCTCTCGACCGGCCGCGCCCGGCGGCCGGTGAGGTGGTGGGGTCGTGCTGCTGCGCGTGCGTGCCGGGGGCGACGCCGAGGCGTGGCCGTCGGACGCGTTCTGGACCGGGCTGGCCGCGGTGGTCGTGGCGCTCGTGCTGGTCGCCGTCCTGCTGGTGGTCATCGCGGTGGTCGCGTTCAAGGTCATCAGCCGGACCTTCGGCGGCGAGGGCGGTGAGCAGCGGATCATCGCGTTCGCCGTAAAGCGGTTGCGCAAGGAGGCGGCCAAGAACGGGTGGCGGGTCAGCGAGGACGACACCCACGCGGCCCGGCTGCTCGACGAGCGGCGGAACCACCCGCTCCCCGGCGTCGAGCCCGAGCCACCGGTGGCGAAGGCGCTGGTCGCGCTCACCGGAGCCCACCGGGGCAGGCGGTTCTGGGCCGGGGCGTTCGAGGCGGCGGACGAGGAGGACGGCGACCTGGTGGTGTGGTTCGACCTGCCCGCGACCAAGCCCGCGCTGGACGTGCGGGAGCGGGACGACTGGGAGCCCGACGGCGAGGAGCCGCGCGAGGACGCCGACCCCCGGGAGGACGGCCTGCTCACCGGCAACGCCGACTTCGACGCCCGCTTCCTGGTGCGCGCCGCCGACCCCGACCACGCGCGGGCCGCGCTCACCCCAGAGGTGATCGCGCACCTGCTCGCGTCCCGGTCCCTGGCGGGCTTCTGGGTGCGCGGCCGGATGGTCGGGATGGACGTCCCGTTCGGCTTCTCGTTCCGGGGCATCGCGCTCGCCTCGCTGAACAAGGCGGTCGACCTCGTCGAGCTCATCCCGGACCGCGCCCTGCGCTGAGCAGTCCCGCGCCGAGCAGTCCCACGCTGCCCCTCCCCTCCCCCGCCCCGAAGTCACCTCCGGGGCGCGAGCAGCGCGATCACCGCCTCCGCCGCCGGTTCGGCGAGCGTCTCCAGCCCCCGCCCCTCCTCCACCGCCGTCGCCATCAGCTCCCGCAGCCCGCCGATCAGGATCGTCGCCCACTGCTTGTCCACCGGCCGCAGCCCCGCCGCCCGCAGCTCCTCCGTGTCGCACAACCGCTGCACCATCACCACGAAGTGGTCGGTGACCTCCCGCTCCAGCGCCCGCGCGGCGGCCCCCAGCGACGGCAGGTCCCTGATCCAGCTCAGCGTCAGCTCCGGCGTGGCCCCTGCGGCGTCCAGCCACGCCCCCACCGCCTGCCCGACCTGCTCCTCCCACGGCGCGCGCGGGTCGACCGCCTCGGTGATCCGCACGATGATCCGCTGGTTGGCCTCGGCGAGCAGCCGCGCGTAGCAGGCCTCCTTGTCGGCGAAGTGCTCGTAGAAGGTCCGCCGCGAGGTCCGCGCCCGCCGCACGACGTCGGCGACCGTGGTCCGCCGGTACCCGTCCTCGGCGATGCCCTCCGCCAGCGCCCGCAGCAGCCTGCTCCGGAACCCCGCCGCGCCGGTGCTCGTCACGCTCCTGACGTTATCGGGCGCGGGCGGGCCGCCGCGCCACGGCCTGCCCGCCCGCAGTCGCGACCTTGTGGTCCGGACCACACCGCGCGTAACGTCCGCAGCGGGGTACGCAGGTGTACCAAGCCACCGAGGAGGCCCTTGCGTGAGCGAGCACGTGGACGTCCTGATCGTGGGCGCGGGCATCTCCGGGATCAGCGCGGCGCACCACGTGCTGCGCGCCTTCCCGAACCGCTCGTGCGCGGTGCTGGAGGCCAGGGACTCCCCCGGCGGCACCTGGGACCTGTTCCGCTACCCCGGCGTCCGCTCGGACTCGGACATGCACACCCTCGGCTACCGCTTCCGCCCGTGGTCGCTGCCCGAGTCGATCGCGCCGGGCGGGGCGATCCTGGACTACCTCAAGGACACCGCCGCGCGCTCCGGCGTCACGGACCGGATCCGCTTGCGGCACAAGGTCTCCCGCGCCGAGTGGTCGAGCGCGGACAACCGCTGGGTGGTGCACGCCGAGCACGACGGCGAACCGGTCGTGCTCACCTGCGACTTCCTGCACCTGTGCGCGGGCTACTACCGCTACGACCGGGGCCACCGGCCGGACTTCCCCGGCCTGGCCGACTTCGGCGGCGCCGTGGTGCACCCGCAGCTGTGGCCGGACGACCTGGACTGCGCGGGCAAGCGCGTGGTGGTGATCGGCAGCGGGGCCACCGCGATCACCCTGGTCCCCGCGCTGGCCCCGGAAGCCGGGCACGTCACGATGCTCCAGCGCTCCCCCGGCTACGTCGCGTCGCTGCCGAACGACGACCGGCTCGCACGCGCCCTGCGCCGGGTGGGCGCGCACGGGCTGGTGCGGTGGCGCAACATCGCGCTCAGCTCCGGCCTGTACCACCTGAGCAGGCGCGCCCCGAAGCTGGTGAAGCGGTTGCTGCTCAAGGACGTCGCCCGCAGGCTGCCCGCGAACTACCCGGTGCGCGAGCACTTCTCGCCGCGCTACGACCCGTGGGACCAGCGGTTGTGCGTCGCCCCGGACGGCGACCTGTTCACCGCGATCAGCAGCGGCCGGGCGTCGGTGGTGACGGACCGGATCACCCGCTTCACCCGCACCGGCGTCGAGCTGGAGTCGGGCCGGGAGCTGCCCGCCGACGTGGTGGTGACGGCGACCGGCCTGACCCTGCTGCCGCTGGGCGGGATCGACCTGGTGGTGGACGGCGAGCCGGTGAGCCTGCCGGACAAGCTGGTGTACCGGGGCACGATGCTCAGCGACGTGCCGAACCTGGTGTTCACGGTCGGCTACACGAACGCCTCGTGGACGCTCAAGGCCGACCTGGTCAGCGAGTTCCTGGTGCGGGTGCTGCGGCACATGGCCGAGCACGGCCACCGCAGGTGCGCGCCGCACACCGACAACCCGGCGATGCCGACCCGCCCGCTGCTGGACTTCTCCGCCGGGTACGTGCTGCGCTCGGTGCACGAGTTCCCGAGGGCGGGCGCGGAGGGGCCGTGGAAGCCGGTGAAGGGCTACCTGCCGGACATCGTGTCGCTGCGGCACCGCCCGGTGGCGGACGGCGTGCTGGCGTTCGGCTCCTGAGCAGTCCCAAGCCCCCGGTCCGTCTCAAGTCCTTGAGCCACCCCAAGCCCCCGGTCCGCCCCAAGTCCCCGGTCCGCCTCAAATCCTTGAGCCGCCTCAGGTTCAGGTTCCGGCGACCCCGGCGTCCCGCAGCGCGGCCCACACCCGGTCGCGGCGCAGCGGGAGCCGGGTGAACCGGACCCCGGTGGCGTCCAGGACGGCGTTGGCCAGCGCGGGCGCGACCGGGTTGACCGGGCTCTCGCTCATCGACTTGGCCCCCAGCGGCCCGTACGCGTCCCCGTTGTCGCTGAACCACACCTCGGTGCGGGGCACGTCCGCGAACGTCGGCACCCGGTACCGCCGGAGCACGTCCGTGCTCACCGCCCCGGCCGCGTCCAGCAGCACCTCCTCGAACAGCGCCGCCCCGAGCCCCTGCGCGACCCCGCCCTCGACCTGCCCCCGGCACTGCAGGGGGTTCACCACCCGACCGGCGTCGGCCGCGTGCACGCTGCGCAGCACCTCGATCTCCCCGGTCCCCGGATCGACGGCGACGGCGAACCACTGCGCGTTGAACGCGACCGACCGGGGCGTGCCCGCGAAGCTGCCCCGCCCCTCCAGCTCCACCCCGGCGGCGCGCGCTGCGGCGTGCACCTCCTTGAGCGGCAAGGGTTTCCCGCCCACGAGCACCGCCTCCACCCCCAGCTCGCACGCCGAGACCCCGACCCCCGCGAGGGAGGCCGCGAACCCCAGCACCCGGTCGGCGAGCCGCTCGGCGGCGGCGAGCACGGCCTTGCCCGCGACGACCAGCCCGGTGGAGCCGAACGCCCCGGTGTCGTAGCCGACGGCGTCGGTGTCGGCCTGCCGCACGGAGATCCGGTCCACGACGGTGCCCAGCGCGTCGGCGGCGAGCTGCCGGTGCGCGGTGGTGGTGCCGTTGCCGAACTCGGCGGTGCCCACCGCGATCTCGTACCCGCCGTCGGGCCGCACCCGGACGGCGGCGTCGGCGTGGTGCCCGCGCGGCGGGGTGGTGGCGATCATCGACACGGCGCCGCCCTGCCCGACCAGCCACCCCGGCGGCGCGGCGGGCGCGGGTTCGGCGCGGGCCAGCCTGATCCGCTCCAGGCACTGGTCCAGCCCGTACCCGGCGATGTGCAGGTCCTCCTCCTCGCCGAGCGCGGTGACCAGGACGTCACCGCCCCGCACCAGGTTCCGCTCCCGCACGTCCAGCGGGTCCAGCCCGAGCCGGTGCGCCACGTCGTCCACAACGGACTCCACGGCGAACGTCACCTGCCCGAGCCCGTACCCCCGGAACGCCCCGGACGGCACGGTGTTGGTGCGCACCGCCACGCCCTCCACCTTCTTGTTGGCGCACCGGTACACCGACACCGACTCGCTGCACCCGTGGAACAGCACCCCCGGCGCGTGGTTCCCGTACGCGCCGGTGTCGGACACGACGTCCAGCCGCAGCGCGGTGAACGTCCCGTCGGCCCGCGCGCCGAGCCTGGCCCGCACGGTGAACGGGTGCCGCACGGTGGTCCCGGTGAACTGCTCGCCCCTGGTGTGCTCCAGCCGCACCGGTCGGCGTAGCTTCAGCGCGGCGAGCGCGACCACGTCCTCGACCAGCACCTCCTGCTTGCCGCCGAACCCGCCGCCGACCCGCCCGGCGTGCACCCGGACCGCGTCCTGCGGCAGGTCGAACAGGGCGCACAGCAGCCTGCGCGCCAGGAACGGGGTCTGTGTGCTGGAGCGCACCACGAGCCGGTCGTCCTCGAACCAGGCGACCGCGCCGTGCACCTCAACGCTGGCGTGCTGCACCCGCTGGGTGCGGAACTCCCGCTCGCACACCACGTCCGCCTCGGCGAACCCGGCCTCCACGTCGCCGACCTCGCCGGACAGCCGGGCCACGACGTTGCCGTCCGGGTGGGCGAGCGGCGCGCCGGGCGCGAGGGCGGCGTCGGGGTCGAGCACGGCGGGCAGCGGCTCGTACCCGACCACGACCAGGTCGCGCCCGGCCTCGGCGGCGGCCTCGGTCTCGGCGACCACGGCGGCCACCCGCTGGCCGGTGAAGCGCACCACGTCGTCCAGGACGCGGGTGTCGGCCGGGTCGTCCTCGACCAGCTCGTGCAGCGCGGTGGAGAAGCGGCGCGCGGGGGCGTCGTGGTGGGTGAGGACGGCGACCACGCCGGGAACGGCGAGCGCGGCGGCGGTGTCGATCGAGGTGATCCGGGCGTGCGCGTGCGGGGAGCGCACGAGCTTGAGGTGCAGCGCGCCGGGGACGTCGACGTCGGCGGTGAACGCGGCCCGGCCGGTGACCACGTCGGGTCCGGCGGGCGCGCCGAGGCTGCTGCCGACGGCCGCGCCGGGCGGGGCGTCCTGGACGTTGCGCACGCCGCGCACGGCGTCCTCGATCGCCCGGTACCCGGTGCAGCGGCACAGGTTCCCCTTGAGCGAGCGCGGCAGGTCGGCCTCCTGCTCGGGGGTGAGCGCGGCGACGGTCATGATCATCCCGGCGGTGCAGAACCCGCACTGGAACCCCTGCGCGTCCAGGAACCGCCGCTGCACCGGGTGCGGCTCGCCGTCCGGTCCGGCCAGCCCCTCCACGGTGGTGATCTCGGCGCCGTCCGCGCGCAGCGCCGGGTACAGGCAGCTGTGCACGGGCAGCCCGTCGACGTGCACCGTGCACGCGCCGCAGTCACCGGCGTCGCAGCCCTTCTTGACCCCGTGCCAGCCGAGTTCGCGCAGGTAGGTGCGCAGGCACTGGCCGGGGCGCGGCTCCCGCTCGGCGGGGTGGCCGTTGACGCTGGTGGAGAACCCCATCACTCGCCCCCCAGCTCGCGGCGGACCTGCTCGGCGAGCCGCCCGGTGAGGTGCCGCCGCCAGGCGGGGTCGCCGTGGACGTCGTCCACCCACTCGGGGACACCCGCGACCAGGGCCGCGACCTCGTCCGCCCCCGGCACGCCGGGGAAGTCCAGGACCACCGGCGCGGGCACGGAGGCGGTGAGCGCGAGCCGGAACCGGTCGCCGTCCAGCACCCCGACGACCAGCGCGGCGGACCGCCCGTGCGCGTGCAGGGAGAACTGCCGGAACGCGGTCCTGGCGCGCAGCGCGGAAGCGGAGATCGTGATCGACCGCAGGTAGCTGCCGCGCCCCAACCGGGTGACACCGGGGGCGACGACGAACCCGTCGGCCACGAGCCGCTCCCCGCCGTCCGGCAGGACGACCCGGCACACCCCGCCGAGGGCGGCGGTCAGCGCGATCACCGGCCCGGCGGGCAGCGCGGCGCACAGGTTCCCGCCGACGGTGGCGGCGTTCCAGATCTTGAACGAGGCCAGGAACGCCCGGCAGCACTGCTCGACCAGCGGAACGCCGCGCTCCCGCCCCCAGTCGACGAGCTGCGCGATGGTGCAGGTGGCGGCGATCTCGACCCCGCCGTCCGCCAGTTCGGTGACGGGCGCCCAGCCGAACCGCGTCAGGTCGACCAGCCGCCGGGGCCGCAGCGCGGGCTCCCCGAACACGACCGTCCCACCCGCGAGCCACACGTCCCCGTCGCGCCACTCCCCCACCTCACGCGGGTCGCACACCTCGACCACGCCGCTCAGGTCCACGCCCCCTCCTCACCCCGACAGGTGCACCGGTCTACCCGCCGCAGGTTGCGCGGGGGAACGCGGACCCCGCAGCAGCGCGGGAGACCACCCGGAAGGGCTAACCGGGGCAGCGGTCTTCCGAAGCGACCCGACAGCCACCGGACCGACGGCAAGACCCGCCCACCGCCCAGGACCCGCCACCCACCCACAGCTACCGCCCACCGCCAGCCGACCACCAGCCGCCACCCACATCCAGTCGCCCGCCGCTCGCATCCAGCCGCCGTCAGCGAGCCGCGCCCGGTCACCCCGCCGCCCGCCAGCCGCCCCCGATCACCCCGCCGCCAGCACCCGCCCGCTCCCCGCCCCCCGCTCCCCCTCCCGCAGCGGCACGCCGACCCCCGGAGCCCTTCCCCCTGCCCTATTCCCACCTCCCCCCACTCGTGCGGTTTCCCACACCCCGGCGATTCGGCGCGTCCCCGAGGGGTAACAGTGTTTGAGTAACAGTGTTGTCAATCGTTCGACCGAAAGAGGGGCAAGGCATGAAGGCGGCGGTGTACTACGAGAACGGCGGTCCCGAGGTCCTGCGCTACGAGGACGTCCCCGACCCCCAGCCGGGGCCGGGCGAGGTGCTGCTGCGCGTGGCCGCCGTCGGGGTCCAGGGCGGTGACCTGCTGCACCGGCAGCTCGCCCCGCTCAAGTCGACCCCGCACGTGGTCGGCTACCAGGCGTCGGGCACCGTCGTCGCGCTCGGCGAGGGCGTGACCTCGCTGGCCGAGGGCGACCGGGTCGTGGCGTTCATGCAGTCCGGCTCGCACGCGGAGCTGGCCGTGGCCCAGGCGGGCAACGCCTACCGCGTCCCCGAGAACCTGGACCTCAAGCTCGCGGCGGGCATCCCGGTCGAGTTCGGCACCGCCGACGACTGCCTGTTCGAGTTCGGCGGGCTCCAGGCGGGCGAGACCGTGCTGATCCAGGCCGCCGCGGGCGGCGTCGGGCTCGCGGCCGTGCAACTGGCCAAGGCCGCGGGCGCCACGGTCATCGGCACCGCCTCGCAGCCGGACAAGCTGGAGCGCCTGGCGCAGTACGGCCTCGACCACGCGATCAACTACCGCACCGAGGACGTCGTCACCAGGGTCATGGAGCTGACCGGCGGCCGGGGCGTCGACGTCGTCGTCGACCCGGTGGGCGGGCGCACCCTGGAGGGCAGCGTCGCGGCGCTGGCCTACCGGGGCCGCATCAGCTGGGTCGGCCAGGCCGGTCGGGACGCGCAGCCGCCGAACATCGGCCCGCTGATGTTCAAGAACGCCTCGATCAACGGCGTGTACTTCGGCGGCGAGATGGCGCACAACCCGGCGCGCACCCGCCCGCTGGTCGAGCGGCTCATCGCGCGGGTCGCCTCGGGCGAGCTGACCGTGGTGCTGGACAAGGAGTTCCCGCTGTCCGAGGCCGGTGACGCGCACCGCCACATCGAGGGCCGCACCGCCTTCGGCCGGGTCCTGCTGCTCCCCTGACCCCGGAAGGGTGACCCCGGAAGGCTGAACCTGGGACGACCGACCCCGGACAGCCGGGAGCCCCCGGCGCCTGCGCGGCGACGGGGGCTCCCGACGGGGCTCACTTGGTGGTGCGCTCCAGCTCCGCCAGCGCGGAGGCGAACGCGAAGTACTTGTTGGTCCCCAGGTCCCGGACCGTCTTGATGCCGAGGGCGGCCAGCTTCTCGCCCGCCGCCTCGCTGACCCCGGCCAGCGCCGCGACCGGCGAGTCGAGGATCTCGGTCAGGCCCAGCTGCTCGTACGCCTTGTCGAGCTGCTTGTCCAGGTCCAAGGAGAAAGCCACCGCACGTCCCCGTTCGCAGAGTTGTCGATCTTGACACACTCACCGTATCGGGCGATAACTCCGGTTTGCCCGCACCAGTGCGGACATCACTCGATCAGCCCAGTGACTTTACTCTGCGCAACCGGACCGACGTGATGGCCCGCCGCTCGACAGCCAGGACCTCCACGCCCCACCCGGACACCTCGGCCCGTTCACCCGCCCGTTCGGGGATGTGCCCGAGCACGGTCAGCAACAAGCCCGCCACGGTCGTGTAGTCACCCTCCGGGGCGCCGGGCAGCTCCACGCCGAGGTCGACCAGGTCGTGCACCGGGAACGAGCCGGGCAGCACCAGCGCCCCGTCGTCCTCGCGCCGCACGGCCATCACGTCGCGGTCGGTCTCGTCGTAGATCTCGCCGACGATCTCCTCCAGCAGGTCCTCCAGCGTGACGATGCCGTCGACCGCGCCGTGCTCGTCCACGACCAGCGCGAACTGCTCGTGGTCGGTCTTGAACCGGCGCAGCGCGTCGGACACCCGCAGCGAGTCGGGGAACACCACGGCCGCCCGCACCAGCTCGGCCAGCGGGGTGGTGTCGGACAGCAGGTCGCGCAGGTGCACGACCCCGACCAGGTCGTCCAGGTGACCGCCGCGCGCGACCGGGGCCCTGGAGTGGCCGGACGCGGCGAGCTTGCCGCGGGCGGACGGCACGTCGAGCGCCGCGTCGAGCACGACGACGTTGCGCCGGGGCACGAACACCTCGCGCAGCCGACGCTCGTGGATCTCCAGCGCGCCGTTGATGATCATGCGCTGCTCGCCGTTGAGCCCGCGCTGCGCGGACACCAGCTCGCGCAGCTCCTCGGGTGACATCTCCTCCGCGTCGGTCTCGGCCTTGCCGCCGAACACCCGCACCACGGCGTTGGTCGAGGTGCTCAGCAGCCAGATGACCGGGCGGGACACGGTCGAGAGCAGGTGCAGCGGCTTGGCCACGAGCAGTGCCCAGCGCAGCGCGTACTGCATGGCCAGCCGCTTGGGGGCCAGCTCGCCGAACACCAGGGTCACGAACGTCAGCACGATCGTGACCAGCGCGACGGCGACGGCGTCGGCCGCACCGCCCAGGAAGGACAGCAGCGGCACCAGCGGAGCGGCGAGCGAGACCGCCGCCGTGGCCGAGGCGAGGAAGCCCGCCAGGGTGATGCCGATCTGGATGGTCGCCAGGAAGCGGTTGGGGTCTCGGGCCAACCGCACGAGTGTCCGACCAGCCGACCCGCCCTCGCGCTCCAGCGCCCTGAGCTGCCCCTCCCGCAGCGAGATGAGCGCCATCTCGCTGCCCGCGAACAGCGCGTTGAAGAGCAGCAGCACCACGACCAGCGCGATGTTGAACCCGTACCCGTCCACCAGACCCCAAACCTCTCGAAGCGGAATAACGGGGAAACTACCGGCAGTAGCCAATAGTTCCCCAAGGGTGCACGGACGCAGCCGCGCGCGCGTCGCGAGCGCCCCCCCGCGCGCCCACCGCGCACCCCCGGCGCGCGCCCCGAATGACCACGCGCGGTAACCGGGCGACCGCGCCGGGCATTCCCGCCGGACCCCACCCCTACATTCCTCCGGGGACGCCCCCCGATTCCTGACGCGGACCGGCCCCGTTCCGGGCAATCGATCATGAAATCGGTCCGTGATATCGCCGCGCGCACCCCCGCCATTTCCTGACGGCGACAGCGCGCGGACCTGCGCGGGAACCGGAACGCGCACCCCCTCATTCAACAACCGGTGATCAGACGATCACCCGGAGGAGTCACCCGTAAACCCGGAAAAGCGGAATCGGGTGATCGCGCGGGAAAATGGGTAGGTTGTCCCGGTGCACATCCTGGTCGTGGACGACGAGGTCGCGGTCGCCGAGGCCGTGTCGCGCACGCTGCGTTTCGAGGGCTACGAGGTCACGACCGCCCAGGACGGGGCGCGGGCGCTCGAACTCGTGCGCTCGCTGCGCCCCGACGGGGTGATACTCGACGTGACCATGCCGGTGCTCGACGGCCTCGACACCTGCCGCGTGCTGCGCGCCTCCGGCGACACCACCCCGGTGCTCATGCTGACCGCCCGCGTCGAGGTCTCGGACCGGGTCGCGGGCCTGGACGCGGGCGCCGACGACTACCTCGCCAAGCCGTTCGCGCTGCAAGAGCTGCTGGCCAGGGTGCGCGCCCTGGTGCGGCGCGGCGGCTACGCGGGCAGCGCGGCCCGCTCGGAGGCGCTGCGCTTCGCCGACCTGCTGCTGGACGCGGGCACCCGCGAGGTGCGGCGGGGCGAGCGGCAGGTGGCCCTGACCAGGACCGAGTTCTCGATCCTGGAGACGTTCCTGCGCAACCCGAGACTGGTGCTGTCCAGGGAGGCGATGTTCCGCACCGTGTGGGGCCACGACCTCGGCGCGGGCTCGAACGGCCTGGACGTGTACGTCGGCTACCTGCGCCGCAAGCTGGAGCAGGAGGACGAACCGCGCCTGATCCACACCGTGCGCGGCGTGGGCTACGTGCTCCGCGAGGACCCGCTGTGACCAGCCAGAACCCCGACACCCCGACACCAGGCAGCACCTCCGGCGACCACTCCCGCCCAGACGACTCCTCCGGCGACTCCCCCGCCAGCCACACCCCCACCGATCACTCCCCCGCTGGCCGCTCCTCCACCGACCACTCCCTCGCCGGTCACTCCTCCACCAGTCATTCCCCCACGCCGCCCACACCCGCCTCCTCAACTGCGAACAGTTGGCAGTCAACAGTTGGCAGCCCCACCAACACCAACCCCACCGATCACACCCCCACGCCACCCGCATCCGCCTCCCGAACTGCCAACAGTTGGCAGTCAACAGTTGGCAGCCCCACCGACCCCACCCCCGGCCCGCCCGGCCAATCCAGCCACCCACCTGGCCACTTCAGCCACCCCAGCGAGCCCAGCCAGCAGCCCAGCCAGCAGCCCAGCCACCCCAGCCACCCCAGCCACCCCAGCCAGGACCCCGGCCCTCATCCCCCCACCCCACCAGCCCTTTCCCGCCTGGTGGACCGCCTCTCCCTGCGCTCCCGCTTCGCCCTGCTCGCCGCCGCCGCAGCGGTGCTGGTCGTGGTCGGCGTGGCCACCGCGTCCTGGTTCCTCGTGCGCGTCCGGCTCAACCAGCAGTTCGACGACCAGCTCCGCGCCTCCGCCGAGCTCGCCGCCCGCTCCACCTCCGCCCAGGACGCCCTGACCGTGCTGCGCTCGGACTCCCCGCCGCGCCGGGGCCCCGGCGGCGGTCCCGGCGGCAGGCGCTCCGACCTGGTCGTCCAGTTCGTCTCCGGCGACGGCGAGTCGACCACCGCAGGTGGCCCGAGGTTCCCCGTCACCGCCGAGGCCCGCCGCCTCGCCGAGGGCGCCAGCTCCCGCGTGGAGGAGACCGAGATCGGCCGGGCCCAGTACCGGGTGTGGACGGTCGCCCACGACGGCGGGCTGGTGCAGGTCGCGCGGGACGCCGAGGGGATCGAGGCCACGTTGCGCGTCCTCGGCCTGCTGCACGGCGCGGTCGGCCTGGTCGGCGTGCTGGTCGCGGCGCTGCTGGGCCGCTCGGTCGCGCGGACCGCGCTGCGCCCGGTGGACGCGCTGACGGCGGGCGCCGAGCGGGTCGCCCGCACCCAGGACCTGACCGCGCGGATGCCGGTGGCCGGGCGCGGGGAGCTGGCCAGGCTCGCCGAGGCGTTCAACGCGATGCTGTCCGCGCTGGCCGAGTCCCGCTCGGCGCAGCGCAGGCTGGTCGAGGACGCGGGCCACGAGCTGCGCACCCCGCTGACCAGCCTGCGCGCCAACGTCGAGCTGCTGCTGCACGCCGAGAACTCCGGCCGCGCCCTGCCCGAGGCGGACCGCAGGCGGCTGCTCGTGGACCTGGACGCCCAGTCCGTGGAACTGACCGCGCTGGTCGCCGAGCTGGTGGAGCTGGCCAAGCAGGACGGCGAGCCGGAGCGGTTCGAGCCGCTGGAGCTGTCGGACGTGGTCGCGGCGGCCGTCGCCAGGGCGCGGGCGCGCGCCCAGCACGTGGTGATCGAGGTCGACCTGGCCCCGGTGCGGGTGCTCGGCGACGCGGCGGCGCTGGAGCGCGCGGTGCTGAACCTGCTGGACAACGCGGTGAAGTGGAGCCCTCCGGGCGGGGTGGTGCGGGTGTCGGCGCGCGCCGGTGAGGACGCGGTCGTGGAGGTCGGCGACGCGGGCCCCGGCATCGCCGACGAGGACCTGCCGCACGTGTTCGAGCGCTTCTACCGGGCCCCTGCGGCACGGGCGCTGCCCGGTTCCGGCCTCGGGCTGGCGATCGTGGCGCGGGCCGCCGCCGCGCACGGCGGCGCGGTGTGGGCGGGACGCTCCCCCGAGGGCGGCGCGCTGCTGCGGCTGGCCCTGCCGCCGCTTTCTCACCCGAACACCGGCGTTCTCTCACCGTCCTCTCACGAAGACCGGGCACCTTGGGGATAGCACGGCCACCGGAGCAGGGGTTTCCCACGATCCGGGCGGCCGGTCCCACACCCGACCAGCCCACCCGACCAGCCCACCCCGGATCAGCCCGGTCCAGCGCAGCGGCAGGAAAGCGAACCACGATGACCACTCCCGAGCAGCCGACCCCCAAGCAGCCCGAGCAGCAGCCGGAGCAGCCGACCCAGGAGCTCCCGAGCACGTCCGCGCGGCCCGAGCCCGAGCCAGCCGCCACCGCCGCGAGCGAGCCCGTCTCCGCAGCTCAGAGCACCTCCGCCGGGGACGGCGAGCCGCGCGCCCGAGGCCGGTTCGGCGCCCGCGTGCGCACCGTCGCGCGGCACCGGGCGACCGGCCTGGCGGCGGTTCTGGTACTGGGCCTGGCGCTGGGCGCGGGCGGCACGGCGCTGGCGCTGCACGGCGGCCGGGGCGGCGGCGACCGCCCCGCGCACTCCGGGTCGGCGAACGGCGACGTCCGGGGCAAGGGCGACCACCGGGGCGGCGAGGGCCGCGCGGAAGGCAGGCGCGGCGGCCCCGGAAATCGGGAAGACCGAGGTGGCGACCACCGGTACGGACCCCACCGGGGTGATGGTCGCGGCGCCGACGGTGAAGGCCGCCGAGGTCGCGACAACGGCGGAAACAACTCCGACCGGAACCGGGACAACAGCGAGAACAACGGCGAGAACAACAGCGGCGGAGACGGCGACAACTGACCCGTTCCGCACTGCGGCCCACCGCCCCCGGCGCCCTCGGACTTCCGAGCGGAACCGGGGGCGGTGTCATTCAGCCCACACTTCCCGGCGCATCCCCTAACCCCCCTGGGGATGCCTCCGGAAGCCCCCGTTCGGGGTGGGAAGAAGGTCCACATGGTGGACGCAGCGCGACTTGTTGATCACGAGTGGGTCATTGCTGAGGTGAAGATTTAGTTTCACTCGTTCGGTCGATTTCGGAACGTCGCAGCTCAGCGACCATCCACCCTCAGTTCACACACCGTCTTAACATCGCTAAGTGTGACGACCTCAATACGGGGGTATCAGGCAGGGTTAAGCTCCACGCCGTGATCTCAGACGGCGAGGACGACGAGAGGTCGTGGCACCGGTTCGGGCCGGAGTCGACCGAGCGGCGGATGCTGGAGCTGCTCGGCGCCCGGTACGCGGCGCACCTGCGACCCCGGACGTTCACGCTGCCCGACGACAGCCGGGTCGAGGTCGAAGGAGTCGATCCGAGCGGCACCATCCTGGTGCAGCTGGTCGCGAACCAGGGCAACTACAAGTCCCACCACCGCAACAAGGTGATGGCGGACATGTTCAAGCTCATCTGGTTGCGCGACTCGCTCCTGCCCGGCGGGCACGCGGTCTTGTGCGTGAGCAGCACCGTCGCGCAGGCGTTCTCCGGCTGGGTGGCCGCAGCCGCCCGCGACAGCCGGGTCGAGGTTCTGCTCTACCAGGACTCAGGCGAACTGGTGCCGCTGGTCGCGGCGCCGGCCACGCCGTAACAGAACGGCAACACCATGGTGGCTACCGGACGACAACGGCACGGTACAATGATCGGGATTCGGAATTCCGCAGCGCAGACTCCCTCGCGCCGCACGCTCTCCGGAGTCCAGAACGGGACGACTCTTCAGGAGAGCACCATGCCTTCTGTCTACCCCGCGGGCTTCGTGAAGCAGGGGGCAGCGCAGTGACCGGCTCGGCGATCGAGGTTCGCGGCGTTCACCGCGAGTACGGGAGCGGGGCGGCGAAGATGGTCGCCCTCAACGGGGTTGACCTGTCGATTCCCTCCGGCAGTTTCGTCAGCGTCATCGGGCCGAGCGGGTGCGGGAAGTCGACGATGCTCCGCCTCATCGCGGGCCTGGAGGTCCCCGACGACGGCGACGTCAGCGTCTACGGCGTCAGCGCGGAGCAGGCGTGCGCGGCCAAGATGATCGGTCTCGTCCCGCAGGCGCCCGCACTGCTGCCGTGGCTTTCCGTGCTCAGCAACGTCACTCTACCCCAAAAGGTGAACCGGGGCGCGGCCAAACGGCGGAAGAAGATCGCCCAGGCAGCGCACCGAGACGTCGACGTGGCCAAGCCGGACATGATGGACCTGCTCAAGAAGGCAGGCCTGGGCGACGCCACGCACAAGCTGCCCTCGGAGCTGTCCGGCGGGATGCAGCAGCGGGCCGCGATCGTGCGCGCCTTCGGCCTGCGCCCGGACGTGCTGCTGATGGACGAGCCGTTCTCCGCGCTGGACGAGTTCACCCGCGAGAGCCTGCAGGGCCAGCTGCTCGACATGTGGGAGGGCCTCAAGACCACGGTGGTCTTCGTGACCCACTCCGTGGGAGAGGCCGTCCGCCTGTCGGACACCGTGGTGGTCATGGCGGCCCGGCCGGGCCGCATCACCGACATCGTGCCGATCGACCTGCCCCGGCCGAGGGACACCGAGCTGATGAAGTCTCGCGAGTTCCACGACCTGGAGGACCTGGTGCGGGACAAGCTCCGCGCCGGCTGGGGAATGCACGCGGCGTGAGGACGGAATCCGACATGACCTCGATCGAGGACAAGCCCACCGTGCGCGTCGACCTCGCGGGCGTGGGCAAGACCGGCAAGTCGTCCCGCAAGCCGGGGCAGTCCAAGCTCAAGGCCGCGCTGCACCCCAAGGTGTGGTCCCCGCTGGCCGTGATGCTCGTGGTGCTGGGCTTCGTGTGGGAGCGGACGGCGGAGACCATGCCGTACCTGCTCCCCCACCTCAACAAGGTGGGCGCGGCGCTCACCAAGGACCCCGCGAAGTTCTTCGACAACGCGTGGTGGACGCTGCAGGAGGCCATGGTCGGCCTGCTGATCGGCTTCACCGCCGCGTTCGTGCTCGCGGTGCTGACCAGCGAGTGGGGCGTCGCCCGCAGGGCGGTCATGCCGATCGCGGTGGTGCTGAACGTGACCCCGCTGGTCGCGATCGCCCCCGTGCTGGTGGTGGCCTTCGGCTTCGGTCCCGAGCCCAAGCTGATCGTGACGGCGCTGATCTGCTTCTTCACCCTGCTGATCAACATCTCGACGGGCCTGCGGTCCGTGCCGCCCGCGGTGCTCCAGGTGTACCAGACCGTCCGGGCCTCCCGGTGGGAGATGCTCTGGCGCATCCGCATCCCCAACGCGCTGCCGTACATCTTCGCCGGGCTGCGCATCGCGTTCCCGCTGTCGATCGTCGGCGCCGTGGTGGCCGAGATGTCCGCGCCAGGGGCCTCGCTGGGCCTCGGCACGATCATCAGCATCTCGTCGTCGATGAACCGGCTCGACATGGTCTTCGCCTCGATCACGATCCTGGCGGTCATGGGCTCGCTGCTGCTGCTCGTGGTGACCACCGTCGAGCGCAAGGTCCTGCACTGGCACGAGTCCACCAAGCAGGGCGCCAAGTAGTCCCGAGCTGAGGCCCGCCGAGCAGGCGGGCCCCGGCCTCCCACCCCGGAGGCCGTCCCAGACCCCCGCCCACCCCGAGGGCGGGTTCGCAAGGAAACACCTGCTGCACCCCAGCACCGGTCACACACCGGTGCGGGTTCCGCATGTCACCTTCACGAGGAGCACCCCTTATGAGGCACCCCCTTGCCCGCGCAGGCCTGGCACTGACCACGGCCATGGGCGTGGCGCTGGCGGCGAGCGGCTGCTTCGCCGGCAGCGACAGCTCGTCCAGCGGCAACGAGAACGCTCCTGCCGCGAACGTCGCGGAGGGCAGCCAGATCTCCGACGAGCGCTGCCAGAAGAACAAGGACGCCGGGAAGATCGTCTACCTGACGGGCTACCAGTACCAGGCGTCCGCCTCGATCCTGGAGTACATCGCCGCCGACAAGCTCGGCTACTTCAAGGCGCTGTGCCTGGACGTCGAGATCCAGCCGGGCACCGGCGACAGCATGGGCAACGCCCGCATGGTGGCCGCCGGTCAGGTCCAGGTCACCCCGATCTCCCTGCAGGAGATCATCGGCGCGCGCGTCGAGGGCGAGGGCTCGAAGATCGTCGGCATCAGCGCGTACTCGTCGTCGGGCCTGGACGTCCTGATGACCAACAAGGACGTCAACAACCTGACCCAGCTCGAGGGCAAGATCCTCGGCCACAAGGGCAAGGTGCCCACCAGCGTCGAGGCGATGCTGAAGAAGGCCGGGGTCAAGTACGACGCCGTCCAGCAGGTCAAGGTCGGCTACGACGCGACGGTCCTGCCGCGCGGCGAGGTCCAGGCGCTGACCGGCTTCATCTCCAACGAGCCGAACCAGCTCGCGGCCCAGAACAAGGAGGTGACGGTCTGGCGGCCGTTCACCTTCGGGATCCCCAGCTCCATCGGTGGCATGGCCGCGAACCCGGACTTCGTGCAGAAGCACCCGACCGCGGCCCAGGACTTCATGCGCGCGGGCTTCCACGCGTACGACTACTGCGCCGATGACGCCAAGGTCTCCGAGTGCGTCGGCTACGCCACCGAGGCGGCGGGTGGCGCGAGCGACGCGTACGACCCGAAGCACCAGGAGAAGATCTGGAAGACCGAGGTGGCGGAGATCGAGGCCACCCGGACCAAGACGGTCGCGCTGGGCGCGCTCGACCTGGGCCACATCTCGTCGCTGGTGACCTTCCTCAAGGAGGCGAAGGCCATGCCCGAGTCCGTGACCGAGGACACCGCGAAGACCTACTTCGACACCAGCGTCGTCGAGGGCCTGTACGACGCCGACCAGCTCATCTGGCCCGCGCCCTGACGCGTGCCTAGGCACCACCGCTCAACCTGAAAGGCGAAGCCCCGCTATGTCGCGCAAGGACTACGGAATCTTCCTCCCCATCGGCAGTGGCGGGTGGATGCTGTCCACGACGGCCCCCCACCCGCAGGCCACCTACGAGTACAACAAGCGGGCGGCACTGCACGCGGAGGACATCGGCCTGGACTTCATCATGTCGATGGCGAAGTGGCGGGGCTTCGGCGGCACGACCGACCACTGGGGCGAGAGCCTCGAGTCGATGACGATGATGTCCGCGCTCGCCGAGGCCACCAGCCGGGTGCAGGTGTGGGCGACCATGCACGCCAACGTCCACCACCCGGCGATCGCGGCGAAGATGTACACCACGCTGCAGCAGATCTCCGGCGGGCGCGCGGGCATGAACATCGTCAACGGCTCCTACGCGGGTGAGTTCACGCAGTTCGGCCTGTGGGACGCCGAGCTGAGCCACGCCGAGCGGTACCGCATGACGCGCGAGTGGACCGAGGCCGTCAACCGGCTGTGGACCGAGCACTCGGTCTCGTTCGAGAGCGACTTCTTCACCTTGGACGAGGCCGAGTCCCGGCCGCACCCGGCGACCAAGCCGACGATCATCAGCGCGGGCCGCTCGGCGTCGGCCCGCGAGTTCCAGGCCCGGTACGCGGACGGCGCGTTCCTGGCCTCGGACACGCTGGAGGAGATGCGGGAGTACTCCCGCGACGTGCACGCCAAGGCGGAGTCCTTGGGGCGCAAGGTGAAGACCTTCTCCATGCTGACCGTGGTGCAGGACGAGACGGACGCCGCCGCGACCGAGAAGGTGCGCGCCTGGGGCGCGGGCCTCGACCGGGAAGCGCTCACCTCGATGCGGATCGCGTGGGGCATCCCGGAGCAGCAGGCCCGCTCGTGGGCGGAGGACGCGAAGGGCGAGCAGGCCTTCCAGACCCCGTACGTGAGCGGTGACGCCGACACCGTGCTGGAGCACATCCGGCACATCGTGGGCGAGGCCGAGCTGGACGGGCTGATGCTCATCTTCCCCGAGTACGACCAGGACATGGTCCTGTTCGGCGAGACCGTGCTGCCCCGGCTGCGCGAGCTCGACGGGGCGGCGGGCTGATGCCCACCCGCGAGGAGATGCTCGCCCACCTGACGGCGCCCGCCAGGCGTCCGGCGCTGCTCGTGGTGGACGTGCAGAACTCCTTCGCCGACCCGGAGCTCCTGGCCTCCTGGGGGACTCCCCCGGAGGCGCTGGAGCTGGTGGCGAGCGCTGTGGCGGGCACCGACCGGTTGGTCGGGCTCGCCCGCGCCGCGGGTGTCCCGGTCATCTGGATCGAGCTTGCCAGCGACCCGGCCCGCCCCTGGCGGGCCAGCGCCTGGCTGCGCACCGGCGACCCGGACACCCCTTACGGGCCGGACGAGCCGTGCGTGGCCGGGACGGAAGGCGCGCGCTGGTACGGAGTGGAACCCGGTGCCGGGGAGGCCAGGGTCGCCAAGCGCGGCTACAGCGGCTTCCACGGCACCGGGCTCGCCGACCTGCTGCACGAGCAAGGGATCGACTGGGTGACCGTCGCGGGTCTGACCACGGAGTGCTGCGTGGCCGCCACCGCGGTGGACGCCTTCCAACACGGATATCCGGTCGTGGTGGCCACCGACGCGGTGGCCGCGTACGACCTCGACGTTCAGCGCGCCGCGCTGAACCAGCTGGAACTGACCTCGGCCGTGCTCGCCAGCTCCGCCGATCTGCAACGGACGTGGGCGTCCTGGGGCGCCGCACGACTGACGGGAGCACTTCGGTGAGCGGTATGCGCATCGCGTTCGACCTGTCCTTCACGCACACGGAGGGGCGCTGGGCGCGCCCCGGCTCGTGGGAGGGCCGGGACTTCCCGGACGTGCGGATGTTCATGGAGCTGGCGCAGACCGCGGAGCGGGTCGGCGTGGACATGCTGTTCTTCGGCGACGGCAGCGGCATCCCGGACACCTGGCGGGGCTCGATCGAGCCCGCCGTGGAGTGGGGCATCCAGTGGCCGCGCCAGGACATGTCGCCGGTGATCGCGGCGATGTCCACGGTGACCTCGTCGATCGGGTTCGGCCTGACCTACTCGTCGACGTTCATGCACCCGTTCTACGTGGCGCGGCTGCTGAACTCGCTGGACCACGTCACGAACGGGCGGGTCGCGTTCAACGTGGTCGCCTCGACGCGCGGCG
Source organism: Actinosynnema pretiosum (assembly GCF_024171695.1). Taxonomy (GTDB): domain Bacteria; phylum Actinomycetota; class Actinomycetes; order Mycobacteriales; family Pseudonocardiaceae; genus Actinosynnema; species Actinosynnema pretiosum. The sequence goes on from NZ_JAMTCF010000001.1 coordinate 430,674, forward strand.
CGGACGCGGCGAACTACGGCTACGACAAGCTGCTCGACCACGACGTCCGGTACGAGCGGATGGAGGAGTTCGTCGAGGTGTGCCAGGCCCTGTGGGCCTCGGTGGCGCCCGACGCGATCGTCCGCGACCGGGCGACGGGCCGGTTCGCCGACCCGTCGAAGGTGTCCCCGATCAACCACCGGGGGAAGTTCTTCACGGTGAAGGGCCCGCTGTCGGCGGTGCCCAGCCCGCAGATCTCCCCGGTGCTGGTGCAGGCGGGGAACTCGCCGCGCGGCATCGCGGCGTCGGCGAAGTTCGCCGAGGTGGTGTTCGGCTTCGGCGCGAACCTCAAGGGCCAGCTGCGGCACCGCGCGCTCCTCGACGAGGCGCTGGTCGCCGAGGGCAGGGACCCGGCGAGGGTCGGGATCCTGTGGGCCAACCAGGTCATCGTGGGCCGCACGAACGCCGAGGCGCGCGCCCGGCGGGACGAGGTCCTGGCGTTCTGGGACCACGAGGCGGTGGGCGCGTACCTGTCGCACAACACCGGGTACGACTACTCGACGCTGCCGGAGAAGTTCGCGATCGGCGAGCTGCGCGACCGGATCCACGCCGCGCAGGCGAGCCAGGCGGGTCTGGTGTCGTCGCTGGCCGCCGAGCTGGGCGACGAGCACGTGCTCAGCCGCGCGGAGTTCTTCGAGCACGGCTGGCGCAGCGCCACCGGCATCGACCACACGGTCGTCGGTGACGCGGCGACGATCGCGGACGCGCTGCAGGAGAACTTCGCGGCGACCGGGTCGCGCGGCGGCTACATGCTGTCGAGCCCGACCGGGATGCCGTCGGGCTTCGACGACATCGCCGAGCTGCTGGTGCCCGAGCTGCGCCGCAGGGGCGCGCTGGGCGCGCCCCGCTCGGGTCGCACGCTGCGCGAGAACCTGTCGGCGTGAGCACGTCGACTCCTCGGGGTCGGGACTGGCTCGCCCTGGCCAGTCTCTGCCTCGGCTTCTTCCTGCTCCTGGTGGACAGCACGATCATCTCCGTCGCGCTGCCCGCGCTGATGGCGGACCTGGGCGCCGACGAGGGCACGGCGATCTGGGTCAACAGCTCCTACCTGTTCGCGTACGCGGTGCCGCTGCTGGTCGCGGGCAGGCTGGGCGACCGGTACGGGGCCCGCGCGGTGTACCTGGCGGGCCTGGTGCTGTTCATCGTCGCGTCGCTGGCGTGCGGGCTGGTGTCCGGGCCGCTGGCGCTGGTGGCGTGGCGGGTCGTGCAGGGCCTGGGCGCGGCGCTGATGACGCCGCAGAGCATGACGATCATCCGCAGGCTCTTCGCCTTCCCCGCGCTGGGCGTGGCGATGGGCGTGTGGGCCTCGGTCGGCGGTGTGGCCTCGGTCAGCGGCCCGCTGCTGGGCGGGGTGCTGGTGGGCGCGTGGGGCTGGGAGTCGATCTTCCTGGTGAACGTGCCGATCGGACTTGTCGCGCTGGTGGCCGCCTGGTTGTGGCTGCCGCGCGCTGAGCCGCTGCGCACGGCGATCCCGGTGACCGGTGTGCTGGTCAGCGGGCTCGGGGTGTTCGGCGTGGTGGCCGGCATCCACGGCGGGGTGCTTCCGCCGTGGATGCCCGGCTGGGTGGCGGTGCTGGCCGGGCTGGTGCTGGTGGGCGGCGTGGTGTTCGCGCAGCGCGCCGAGCCGGACCGGGCGCTGGTGCCGGTGCCGCTGTTCCGGGACCGGGGGTTCGTGATGGCGTCGGTGGGCGCGGCGATGTCCTCGTTCACGGTCGGCGCGGCGATGATCCCGGTGATGCTGCACCTGCAGGGCGCGCGCGGGCTGGACTCGATGTCGGCGGCGCTGGTGCTGATCCCGATGGGCGTGGTGTGCGCGGCGACGGCCCCGTTCGCGGGCCGGTCGGTGTCGGCGCGCGGGCCCCGGTTCACGGCGCTGATCGGCTCGATCTCGCTGGCGGTGTCGGTGCTGCTGGCGGCGGTGCTGGTGGCGGTGTCGGCGCCGATCTGGGTGTTCTCGGCGGCGCTGACGGTGTTCGGGTTGGCCAACGCGTTCGTGTGGGCCCCGATGTCGGTGGCGGCGCTGAACTCGGCGCCGGACCGGCTGATGGGCGCGGCCTCGGGCGCGTTCAACGCGATCAAGCAGGTCGGTGCGGTGGTGGGCAGTGCGGTGACGGCCGCGCTGCTGGCGGTGACGTCCCAGGGCGCGGCGCTGGCCGCGCTGGGCGTGGCCGCGCTGGTGTGCGTGCTGGCTTCAGCTCTGCTCGGGAGGAATTCGGTGGAACCGCTGGGACGGGTGTCCGGGGTCGTGGTGCACGGCGCCGGGCGCGGCAAGGACTTGGGCTTCCCCACGGCGAACCTGGACTTCGACGCGTCGGCCTCGGTGCCCGAGGACGGCGTGTACGCCGGGCGGTTCACCCTGCTGGACGGGCCGGACGCGCCGGTGGTGCTGCCCGCGCTGGTGTCGATCGGGTCGAACGAGACGTTCGAGGGCTCGGCCCGCACGGTCGAGGCGCACGTGCTGGACTTCGACGGCGACCTGTACGACCGGCGGGCCGAGGTCGAGCTGGAGTCGTGGATCAGGGGCCAGGTCGGGTTCTCCTCGGTGGAGGCGCTGGTGGAGCAGATGCGGCGGGACGAGGTCGTGGGGCGGGCGCACTTCTCCTCGGCCGGTCCGGCCGGTTCCGTCGCGTCGGCGGGGCCGAGCGCGGCGGACCGCTGGAACGACCGGGTCGGCGGCGAGGAGCCCCGCTCGGGCGTGCTGGTGGCCGAGCGGACCGGGTCGGTGACCGAGCCGTACACCGACGACGTGGTGGCGCTGCGGCAGGCGTTCTCGGCGTTCCCGTCCGGGGTGGCGGCGATCGCCGCGCTGGTGGACGGCGAGCCGGTGTCGCTGGTGGTGTCCTCGTTCAGCGTGGGCACCTCGCAGGAGCCGCCGCTGGTGCTGTTCGCGGTGCAGCTGAGCTCCACGACGTGGCCGACGCTGTCGACCGCGCCGCTGCTGGGCGTGTCGGTGCTGGGCGAGGACCACGCCGGGAAGGTGCGGCAGCTGGCGTCGACGAAGGACCGGGGGAACCGGTTCGGCGGGCTGGAGACGGCGGTGTCGGACTCGGGGGCGGTGTTCCTGGAGGGCGCGCCGCTGTGGCTGGAGTGCGCGGTGGAGCACACCTACCCGGCCGGGGACCACGAGATCGTGGTGCTGCGGGTGCGGGGGCTGCGCTCGGACCCGGCGCACCGGCCGCTGGTGTGGCACCGGTCGGCGTTCACCACGCTCGCGGACGAGCGGGACCGGGAGCGCGTCGCCGGGTGACCCGGTGATCGGACGGCGGGGGGCGGGTCTTCGGACCCGCCCCCTTCTTCTTTGGCCCGTCCTTTATTCGGCGCGGGGCGGGTTCGGCGCACGTTCCGCCGGTCCGGCGGCCTCGCGCGGACCGGTCGTTCGCGGCGCTCCCCCTTCGCGCGGCGAGGTGGCCGCGAACCGGCGCGGGTGACGCCCCGGCCACGTACAGTGATTGCTCTCCAGTCCCGACCGCTGGGTGTGTGATCGTCATGCGCATCGTGCTGGACACCGATCCCGGCGTCGACGACGCCCTCGCCATCCTGTACCTGGCCGCGCACCTGGACGAGGCCGAGCTGGTGGCGGTGGGCAGCGTGCACGGGAACGTGCCCGCGCCGCAGGCCGCGCTGAACGCGCTGCGGGTGCTGGAGCTGGCCGGGCTCGGCGGGGTGCCGGTGGCGGTGGGGGCGCGCAGGCCGCTGGCGCAGCCGCTGTACACCTCGGAGTTCGTGCACGGCCTCGACGGGCTGGGCGGGCGGGCCGGGCCGCCGCCGTCGCGGCAGCCGGTCCCGGTGTCGGCGGCCGAGCAGCTGGTGGCGCTGGCCAGGGCGAACCCCGGCGAGCTGACCCTGATCGCGCTGGGGCCGCTGACGAACCTGGCGCTGGCGGTGCTGCTGGAGCCGGAGCTGCCCGCGCTGCTGCGGTCGGTGACGGCCATGGCGGGGGCGACGGCGGTGCCGGGCAACATCACGCCGTACGCGGAGGCGAACGCCTGGCACGACCCGGAGGCGGCGGCGATCGTGCTGGACGCCGGGTTCGACCTGACGCTGGTCGGGCTGGAGGTGACCGAGTCGGCGCGGGCGGACGCGGACTGGCTGGACCGGCTGGCGGCGCTGCGGACGCGGCGGGCGCGGTACGCGAACGCGATCCTGGCGCACTACGTGGAGTTCTACACGCGGGTGATCGGCAGGCGCACCTGCACCCCGCACGACCCGCTGACCGTGGCGGTGGCGCTGGACCCCGGCCTGGCCACGCACCGCGAGCTGCCCCTGGGGGTGGAGCTGACCGGGACGCACACGCGGGGGCAGATCGTGGCCGACCGGCGGCGGATCACCACGACGGCGCACATCGAGAGCACGATCGACGACACGCCGAGGCCGGTGAAGGTGCTGCGGACGGTGCGGTCGGAGGTGTTCCTGGAGCGGCTGCTGGAGGCGCTGGCGCGACCGGACTAGCCGCGCCCGCGCCGGTCTCAGGCGTGCTGGGCGAGCTGGATCAGGTTGCCGCAGGTGTCGTCGAGGACGGCGACGACCACGGGGCCCAGCTCGACCGGCTCCTGGGTGAAGCGGACGCCGAGCGCGGTGAGCCTGGTGTGCTCGGCGCGCACGTCGTCCACGGCGAACGAGGTGGCCGGGATGCCGTCGGCGACGAGCGCGTCCTTGTACGGCTTGACCGCCGGGTGGCTGGACGGTTCGAGGACCAGCTGGGTGCCGTCGGGGTCGTCCGGGGAGACGACGGTGAGCCAGCGGGCCTCGCCCATCGGGACGTCGTCCTTGAGCCGGAAGCCGAGCACCTCGGTGTAGAAGCGCAGGGCCTGCGCCTGGTCGTCGACGAAGACGCTGGACAGGTGGATCTTCACGGGTTTCCCCCGGGTGGTCCGGGCCGGAGCCAGCGGGTGACCAGGTGCTCCAGCGGTGCGGTGTTGAGGTCGTGGAACTTGTAGCGGCCCTCGCGGCGGGTGCGGACCAGGTCGGCTTCCTCCAGGACCGCGAGGTGCTGGCTGACCGCCTGCCGGGAGAGGCCAAGGCCGTGCTTGGTGATGAGTCGGGTGCAGAGCTCGAACAGGGTCTGGCCGTCCCGGTCGACCAGCTCGTCGAGGATGCGCCTGCGGGTCGGGTCGGCCAGCGCCTTGAACAGCTCCTGCGCCACGCAGGACACCATAGGCAAGTGAACGCTTGCCTATCAAGGGGGTGCGGGTAATCCGTTCGGGCGATCCGGTGGGCGCCGGGGAATTCGGTTGCCCGCGTCCGGTCGCCGCGAGCAGGATCGGCGTCCGTGAAGAGCGGGTTGCGGGCCATCGCCCAGGAGACCGTGGAGATCACCCGACGCGGGTCGTACGTCGCCGGGGGCCGCGAGGTGGTGATCGGCGAGGCGGTCGCGCGGGCCGTGGCGGGCACGGTCCTGCACCTGCCGGACGAGCCGCTGGCCGTGCCGCCCGCCGGGACCGCCCCGAGCGCCGAGGCGCGGGTGGAGGTGACCGGCGAGTCGACCCTGGAGGCGGCGCGGCGGTTGGGCGAGGACGTGGCGTGCCTGGTGTTCGCGTCGGCCCGCAACCCCGGTGGCGGCTTCCTGAACGGCGCGCAGGCCCAGGAGGAGGCGATCGCCCGCTCGTCGGCGCTGCACGCCTGCCTGGAGTCGGTCCCGGCCTTCTACGCCCACCACCGCGCGCACCCCGAACTGGTGTACACCGACCGGGTGATCCACTCCCCCGGCGTGCCGGTGTTCCGCGCGGACGACGGCGCCCTGCTGCCGCAGCCGCACCGGGCGGCGTTCCTGACGGCGGCGGCCCCGAACCGGGGCGCCGTGGCGACCAACCAGCCCGACCGGCTCGCGGACGTCCGCCCGGCGCTGCTGCGCCGCGCGGAGCGCGTGCTGCGCGTGGCCGCCCACCACGGCCACCGGCGGCTGGTGCTGGGCGCGTGGGGCTGCGGGGTGTTCCGCAACGAGCCGGGCGAGGTGGCCGAGGCGTTCGCGACGGCCCTGGCGGCGTTGCCCGCGTTCGACCACGTGGTCTTCGCGATCCTGGACCGCGCGCGGGACTCCCCCGTGCGCGCCGCTTTCACGGCCCGCTTCGGCGGGTCGTGACGGGCGGGCGCTCTTTTCCGCCGTCCACGTCCCGAGGAGTTCCTGTTGCCCGATGGCCCGAACACCCCCTCCACCGCGTCGGGGGCTGCCGCGCTGGACGCGCTGGACGCGCTGGACGCCGAGCGCCGGGCCCTCGGCGCACCCGGCCCGGTGGTGCGGGAGATCGCCGCGGACGGCCGGTCCTGCCGGATCGTGTTCGCCGACCTGGGCGGTGACGCCCCCGACCCGACCGAGTCCCAGCGGGCCGAGTCCGAACGGGCTGAGTCCGAGCGAGCCGGGTCCGAGCGAGCCGGGTCCGAACGGGCCGGGTCCCAGCGAGCCGAGTCCGAACAGGCCAAGGCCTCGTGGGCCAGTTCCGAGCGAGCCCGGTCCGAGCTGGTCCGGTCCGAGGTCGAACTGGCCCGCGCACGCGGCTGGTCCCTGGAGTGGAAGACCTACGGCCACGACCCCGGTGTCACCGAACTCCTCCCCCACCTCCTCGCCGCCGGTTTCCAGGCCGAGGACACCGAGCAGGTGCTCGTGCTGCCCCTGGACGCCCCACTGCCGACCCCGGCGCACGAGGTCCACCGGATCACCCCCGACCGGCTGCCCGACTACGCCGAGATCGCCTCGGCCCTGGGCCGCGCCAACGTCCAGGCCGAACTCGACCTGGTGACCGCCGAACTGCTGAACGATCCCGATGGGATGAGCGTCCACCTCGCCTACGTCGACGGCGAACCGGTCTCCTGCGGCCGGGTCTACTACCGACCGGGTGGCGCGTTCGCCGAGCTGGCGGGCGGTCGCACGAAGCCCGCCTTCCGGGGCCGGGGCCTGTTCACCTCGGTGGTGGCATCCCGCCTCCACGAGGCCAGGTCACGCGGTCGCCGCCTGGCTGCCGTGGACGCCCTGCCCACGTCCGAGCCGATCCTCACCGCCCTCGGCTTCCGAGCGATCACCTGGACCCGCCCGTACGTGCTCGACTGACCGGGCCTGCCCCGCACCCGTCTGCCCCGCACCTGCCTGCCCCGCACCCCCTACTCGGTACGGGGTCGCCTCCCTCTTCCGAGCGAGGCGACCCCACCCCGTCACCCCGACACCCCGTCCGCGTCACTCCAGGTGCAACCGGGGCCAGTCGGCCAGGTCAGCGAGCATCCCCCGGTCGTGGGTCGCGACGACCACGGCGGCGGGCGTTCCCCGCAACGCCTCGGTCAACTCGTCCACGAGCGCGGCCGACAGGTGGTTCGTCGGTTCGTCGAGCACGATCAGGTTCGGCCGGGTCGCCAACCGCAGCGCCAGGTCGACCCGCCGCCGCTGCCCCTGCGACAACCGGTCCACCGGCGTGCCCAGCACGTGCCCGTCGAGCAGCCCGAACGCACCCAGCGGCAGCACGCCGTCACCCAACCGGGCGTGCAACTCCCCGACCGTCACCCCCGCGGGCCACGCGGGCACCTCCTGCGCCACCACCGCGACCCGCGCACCGGCGAGCCGCCGCACACCCCCGGTCGTGGGTTCCAGGTCCCCGGCGAGCACGGAGAGCAACGTCGACTTGCCCGCCCCGTTCCCCCCGGTGATCAACAACCGGTCGCCCCCGTCAAGCACGAGGTCGACCGGCCCGCGCAACCGCCCTTCGACGGCCACCCCGTCGACCCGCGCCAGCGGTTCCCCCCGACGCACCTCAACCTCGGGCCAGCGCAACGAGGGCGGCGGTTCGGGCGCGGTGATCCGGTGCGCCTCCAGCGCGTCCCGCTCCCGGTTCAACGCCCGCACCACACCGGGCGCCCGGCTCTGCCGCTGGTGCCTCCCGGTCCCCTTGTCGGGCCGCCACCCGGTGCTGAGCCGGTCACGCGCCCGGTCGACGGCGTCGGAGAGCCTGCGCCGCTCCTCGACCTGCTCCCCGTGTTCCCGCGCCCACCTCTCCAGCTCAAGCCGCCGCCCGTCCCGCCACCCGGAGTAACCGCCCGCGTAGACCCGCGCCGCGCCGTCCCGACTGGGGTCGAGGTCCAGGAACTCCTCCGCGACGTCCCGCAACAACACCCGATCGTGACTGACCACCGCGAACCCGCCCTGGAAGCCCCGCAACCGCTCGGTCAGGAACGCCACCCCGGCGGCGTCGAGGTGGTTGGTCGGCTCGTCGAGCAGCAGAACGTCGTGGTGGGCCCCCAACAAGCAGGCCAGCCGAACCCGGTACCGCTGCCCCACCGACAAGGTGGCCAACGGCCGCTCCCGGTCGGCGCAGGCGGACAACGCCTCCAGCGCGACGTCGACCCGCCGCTCGGCGTCCCAGGCGTCGAGCCCGGTGGCGGCGTCCAACGCGGTCGCGTACCGGTCATCGGCGCCCACGACCCCGGCGGCCAACTCCTCACCGGCGAGGTCCAGCGCCCGAAGCGCGAGGCGCGACCCCCGCAGGGCCGCCCCGGTCAACGTCCCGACGCTCTCCCCACCCCGGACCTCCAGCGCCTGCCGGGCGAGCCCCACGACCCCAACCCGCCGCACCGTCCCGGAATCGGGCGCCAGAACCCCGGCGAGCACGTGCAACAACGTGCTCTTCCCCCGCCCGTTCTCCCCGACGACCGCCAACCGCGACCGCGCGGACACGGTCACCGACAGCTCCCGCAACACCTGCCGATCCCCGAGCGCGACACTGATCCCGTCAGCCCGAACATGCGCCCGCGCCCCAGCCAGGAGAGGAACCCCGGCAACTTCTTCAAGCTCCGCAACGTCCCCAGGCCCGCTGCCGGCCCCGCTCACAGCCCTGCTGCCAGCCCAGTCCCCACTCCCACTGCCAGCCCGGTCATCGCGCCCGCGCCGCCCTTTACCGGCCCCGTTGCCGAGCCCACTCTCGCTACCAAGCCCGCGCCCGGCCCCGCTGCCAACTCCGCGCCCATTCCCGTTTCCGCGCCCGCTCCCACCGCCGAGCCCGAGCCCGTTCTCGCGCTCGTCCCCGTTCTCGGGCACGCTCGCGCCCCCGCAGTCATTCCTGCGGTCGTTGCCATCCCTGTTCCCCACGCCGGATGCGCGCAGGGGTGATCCACCCAGTGGGTGCGTCATGGTGTGTTCTGCTCCGCGACTCGGATTGAGCCGGGCAGCACTCTAAGAGCCGCCCGGCAATGGCCGGTACGGCGGCAGCAAGGGGTGTCAGTCCTCCCGCTCCGCCGTCAGCGGAGCCGGATCCTCACCCAGCACACGGGCCCAAATCGCACCATGCCCCCAACCCTAATCCACCCGGCAGACCACCCCCAACGGTTTTACCGTCACCCGATCGACCGATCTCTCACCAGGAGGTGCTCCCGTGCCGCACTGGCCCGTGGTGGCGTTCGACGACGACGGCTACCCCTACCTCCTCCGCGACCAGACCGCCCTCACCGGCTGGGCCGAGTCCCCGGAAACCGCCCTCCCCGAGTTCGGCGGCGCGGTCGACTCCACCGGTCAGCCGCTCGACCTGGTCTTCGACGCGGACACCCCGCGCCTGATCCCCTCGGACGGCGAAGGCCCGCCGCTGCACGACCTGGTCCTGCGCGCGAAGCAGGAATTCCCCGGCCTGGCCCCGCTCGCGGGCCCGGCGGCACGAATCCCCCACCTCACCCCGGCCGAACTGATCGCCGCCCTCCACGCCTCGGCCCCGCTCATCCGCACCTCGCGCTGGTGACCGCTCACCGGGGCAGAACGTCCGCCGTGCCCAGCGCCTCCCCCGGCAACCCGCCCGCCCGCGCCCGCAACCCGTCCAGCGCCACCGCCAACGTCCGCTCGCAGGCGAACGGCGCCGGTTCCACGTCCTCGCACAACGGCCGCCGCAGCAGCAGCGAGAACAGCCGGATCACGTCCCCCGCCCCCACGTCCGCCCGCAGCGCCCCCTCAGCCTGCGCCGCCAGCACGAGCGCGTCGATCGCCGCGAGCACCCCGTCCCGCAGCTCCAGCGCCGCCGGATCAGCCCGCAGCGCGGCCCACGTGCGCGGGGACAGCACCGCCAGCCGCACGCTCAGGTCCAGCTCGGCCGAGGTCCGCAGCAACCGCACCAGGGCGTCCCACGCGGTCGGCTCCTCGGCGACCGCCGCGTCAGCCTCGGCGAGCGCGCGGGCGAAGTTGTCCAGCACCACGGCCCGCACCAGCGCCGTCCGGTCGGGGAAGCGCCGGTAGAGCGTCCCGACGCCGACCTGGGCGCGCCGCGCCACCTCCTCCATCGGCACGGTCTCGGGGTCGTGCGCGGCGAAGATCGCCTTGGCCACGCCGATGATCCGGTCGCGGTTGCGCCTGGCGTCGGCGCGCAGCGGGGGCCGGTCGTCGACGGGCGGATCGGCGCTCATGGGGGAATCCTGCCACCCGGTTGTCGCCTCGACGCCGGGCAGCGCCGGAACTAGCGTGGGCGACAAGCGGAAGGAAACCCTCCGAATCCCCGCACACCGGGAGGCCCCCGTGACCAGTTCCCCGGAAGAGCCGCTGCCCGTCCCCCAGCCGAGGCCCGGCCCGTACGAGCCGCCCGCCGGGTACCGGAGTCGCGGCAGGGTCTCCAGGGCGCGGACCCCGATGGGCGTGGACACGTGGCTGGTCACCGGCTGGCACGACCTGCGCGCGGTGCTCGCCGACCCGAGGTTCAGCGCGGACCGCGCGCACCCGGCGTTCCCGAGCGTGGTGCCCGGCCAGCGCGGCCTGACCACCCGCAACGGCCGCACCACCCTGATCGCCCAGGACCCGCCCGAGCACACCCGGTCGCGGCGGGCGGTGCTGGGCGAGTTCACCGTGCGCCGGGTGCGCGCGATGCGCCCGCGCATCGCGGAGATCGTGGACGAGCACCTGGACGCCCTCCTGGCGGGCCCGCGCCCGGCCGACCTGGTGACCGCGCTGGCGCTGCCGGTGCCGTCGCTGGTGGTGTGCGAGCTGCTCGGCGTGCCGTACGCGGACCACGCGTTCTTCCAGGGCCGCACGGCGGAGCTGGTCCGGCGCGGCACGTCGGCGGCGGACCGCGCGCGGGCGGCCGAGGAGGTCCAGGAGTACCTGAGCGCCCTGGTGGCGGCGAAGCGGCGGCAGCCCGGCGACGACCTGCTGGGCCGGTTGATCGTGAAGCAGCGCGCGGCGGGCGGCGAGGACCACGACGACCTGGTGCTGCTGGGCACGTTGCTGCTGCTGGCCGGGCACGAGACCACGGCGAGCACGATCGCGCTGGGCGCGCTGGCGCTGCTGGAGCGGCCGGAGGTGGCGCGGGAGCTGCGCGAGGAGCCGGGGCTGCTGCCGGGGGCGGTGGAGGAGCTGCTGCGGTTGCTGAGCGTGGTGGAGACGGCGACGTCCAGGCTGGCGAAGGCGGACGTGGTGGTGGGCGGGCGGCTGGTGCGCGCGGGCGAGGGCGTGATCGGCCCGGTGCAGACCGCGAACCACGACCCGGAGGTCTTCCCGGACCCGCACGTGCTGGACGTGCGGAGGCCGCAGGGCAAGCACCTGGCGTTCGGCTTCGGCCCGCACCAGTGCCTGGGTCAGCACCTGGCGCGCGAGGAGCTGCGGATCGTGTTCGGGGCGCTGCTGGAGCGCGTGCCCACCCTGCGCCTGGCGGTCCCGAGGGAGGACCTGGACTTCAAGGACGACGCGAACGTCTACGGCCTGCACGCCCTGCCGGTGACGTGGTGAACGACGCACGGCTCCCCGTGGACCGCCCCCACCGGGTCGGGTCGCTGCGGGGAGCACGCCGCGGTCTTCCCGTGGGAATCCGCCCTTCGCCGCGAAGTGGATCAAGCTTCCTCCACGGACCCCTCGGGGCGCAAGCCGGCTAGGCGGGGTTGCTCTTTTCGGGTGGCGCGAGCCTGCGCAGGACCTCCTGGCGGTCGCGGGACTTGAAGTCGCGCAGCAGCGGCCCGTGGTCGACGGCGGGCCGGTCGCGCAGGACCCGCGCCGCGAGGTCGACCGCCTTGCCCTGGTCGGTCTCGTAGGCGAGCGCCAAGGCGCTGCGCAGCCGCTTGTCCCCTCCCGGTTCCACCCCCGCTTCCGCGACGCGCTCGCACAGGTCGAAGCAGGCCTGCCGATCGTCCACCTTCTCCGCGGCCACGAGCCTGATCTCGTCGCTCACGTCCATCCGGATGAACTCGCGGAACAGGACGACCCCCATCGCCCGGCCGTTCTTCTGCGCGGCCTCGGCGTACTCGAGCTTGTCGTGCGGGGTGGCTCGGGGATCGTCGAAGAGCACGCGGCAGAACCGGGTGGCATCGGCGCCGGTGAGCTTGTCCTTCGCCAGGGCGAACGCCCGCTTGCGGATGTCGTAATCCCACTCGCCGTCGTCCAGCAACCAGGTGTAGTAGCGGACGACCTTGACGGCGGTGGCGCGCAGGCACTCCTCCTCGATCCGCTTGATGGTGGTCAGCACGTCCGGGGAGCGGCTGGGCTTGTGCCGGTGGACCAGCTCGTCGCAGACGTCCACCACCCGCCGGTCCCCAGGGTTCGCCTTGACGGCGATGAGCGCCTCGTCGAGGCCGAGCGGGTTCAGGTGGGCGATGTCGATCAGCGGCTCGGGCGGGCCTTGCAGGTTCAGGTGGCAGAAGTGGGCTGCGTCGAAGCGCAGGATCGCGGGGTTCGCCGCGTTCCTGTGGAAACGCACCAGCTCCGCGTTCAGCCGCTCGCGCTGGAGGTCGAGCAGCAGCCGCATGACGGACTTGCGGGTGGCGCGCTGCCCGAACTGCTTCAAGTGCTCGAAGAGCACCTCGACGGCGTCCGCCCTGCGGTGGGGCAGAAGCCTCTTCGCGGCGTGGAGCCTGGCCTCCTCGCCGTGACGGCGGTCGCGCGCGTTCTTGGCGTAGACCTGGAGCGCGCCGTCGAGGTCGTGCGCTTCGAGGAACCCCGCCAGGGCATTGCGGACGTCGCCGTCCTCGGCGTCCGCGAGGGCCAGGTCCAGCAGGGTGAGCGCGAATCGCCGGTCGCGGTCGTGCGCCTTGTTCCAGAACTCCTCGCGGTAGCCCTTCACGAGCGGGTCGACCATGAACGCGACGAGCGCGGGACGTCCCCCTTCCCGGTCGAGTTCGAGGAGGTGGAGCGCGAAGGCAGCGCGTTTGGGGCCTGCGGCGCCCCGACGCCTCACCTCCGCGCCGAGGAAGTCGACGGCCTCTCCGGGAGTCAGGGCGTAGAGCTCGCCGACCCGCCGGTTCAGCTCCGGGCTGATCGGCAGGCTCAAGCGCCGCTTCAGGTAGGTCACCGCCTCGACGACCAGCGGCCTCTCCAGGACGACGCCGTACCGGTTCATCTCACCGAGGACTCCGACTCCCATCCCACGCCACCACGGACGCAGCAGCCGCCGGAACGCCTTCGTCAGGTCGTGCCCCTGGTCCTGCCAGTGAGCCGCCAGCGCGATCCGGGCGGCGCGGTGCCGCTCGGATCGGAACTTGCGGGGGGCGAGCTGCCCACGTGCGCCCCAGGCCGCCGGGTCCGGATAGTCGCGGGCGAGGTCGCGACCCGCGAAGAAGTCCACGAGGTCCCGGTCTCGGAAGTCGACGCCCTCGCGGTCCGCGGCCACCAGCCCGGTCCGGTTCAGCACCTCGATCACGGTGTCCCGCCACCGGTCGACGTCCTCGGAACCCGCCACCCCGACGCCCGCTCGACGGACGACCAGGGCCAGGGCCTCCGCCGGGCCTCCTCCGCCGAGCACGAGTTCACGCGCGAGGTCTTCGAGGAACGGCTCGGGGTTGAAGGGCGGCGCGGTCGCCCCGACCTCGGCCGAGCACCGCTTGGCAAGAGCCAGGTGCTCCCGGAAGGGCGTGTCGCTGCGGACGTCCTGTTCGGGCTGCTCTGTGGGCACCCGGCCGAAGCTAAACGACATACCCCGCCCCTCCTCCGCACTTCAGCGGAAGCTCTGTGACCAGCAGAACAACCGCTCGCACGACTTGAAGCTTCAAGTTAACCTTGTCCTATGCCCCCCGCAGCCCCCCGCTGGCTCGACGCCGAAGAACGGCGGACCTGGCTCGCGCTCGCCAGCGTGCTCATCCGGCTCCCCTCCGCGCTCGACGCGCAGCTCCAGCGCGACGCGGGCATCAGCCACTTCGAGTACCAGGTGCTCGCCTTCCTCTCCGAGCAGCCCACCCGCTCGCTGCGCATGAGCGAGCTCGCCGTCGTCACCGAGGGCTCCCTCTCCCGCCTCTCCCACGTCGTCAAGCGCCTGGAGCGCCAGGGCTGGGTCACCCGCACGCCCGACCCCGACGACGGCCGCTACACGCTCGCCGTGCTCACCGACGACGGCTGGGACAAGGTGGTCGACACCGCGCCCGGCCACGTCGAGGAGGTCCGGCGGCTGGTGTTCGACCCGCTCTCGGGCGAGCAGCAGCGGCACCTGCGGGAGATCGGGCAGCGGGTGTGGTCCGCCATCGAGCCCGACGGGTCCTGCCCCGGTTCCTGAACGCACCCGAGAAACCACCCGGAAACCAGTCACAGCAAGGAAAATCCCATGATCGTCGTCACCGGGGCCACCGGCCAGCTCGGCCGCCTCGTCATCGCCGCCCTCCGCGAGCGCGGCGCCGCCGTCACCGCCGCCGTCCGCGACCTGGACAAGGCCGCCGACCTCGGCGTCCCCGCCCGGCTCGCCGACTACGACCGGCCGGAGACGCTCGCCGCCGCGTTCGAGGGGGCCACGCGCGTGCTGCTGATCTCCGGCACCGACCCCAACCGCGCCGAGCAGCACCGCGCCGTCGTGGACGCCGCCCAGGCCGCCGGGGTGGAACTGCTCGCCTACACCTCCGTGCTGGGCGCGCCCACGAGCACGCTGGGCGTCGCGCCCGACCACGTGGCGACCGAGGCGCACATCCGCGCGTCCGGCGTCCCGTTCGCCTTCCTGCGCAACGGTTGGTACCACGAGAACTACGACCAGACCGCGCGCCAGGCCGCCGGGTCCGGCGTGCTCGCGGGCGCCGCGGGCAACGGCCTGGTCGCGTCCGCCTCGCGCGCCGACTACGCCGAGGCTGCGGCGGTCGTGCTGACCGGCGACGGGTTCGCGAACACGGTGCACGAGCTGTCCGGCGACACCGCGTGGGCGATGCCGGAGCTGGCCGACGCGATCGCCTCGGCCGCCGGGACCGGGGTGGTCTACCGGGACCTGCCGCTGGCCGAGCACCGCGCCTCGCTGGTCGCGGCCGGGCTGCCGGAACCGGTGGCGGACTTCGTGTCCGGCATCGACGCCTCCATCGCGCGCGGCGACCTGGCCGCCACCCCCGGCGAGCTGGGCGCGCTCATCGGCCGCCCCACCACCCCGCTGCGCGAATCCATCGCCACCGCGCTGAAGCAGGCGTGATGTTCGCCCAGCCCCCTGCGGGCGCGTACGACGCCTTCCTGCCCGCAGCGCTGGAGAGCGCCCGCGCGCACCGCGAGTGGACGCCGTCCGACGGGCCGCTGCCCGCGCTGTACCTGAGCCACGGCGCGCCGCCGCTGTTCGACGACGCGCCGTGGATCGGGCAGCTGTTCGCGTGGGCCCGGTCGCTGCCCAAGCCGAAGGCCGTGCTGATCGTGTCCGCGCACTGGGAGGACGCGCCGCTCAGCCTGTCCGCGCCGGAGGCCGGAACGCCGCTGGTGTACGACTTCGGCGGCTTCCACCCGCGCTACTACCGGATGCGCTACGAGACCCCGGACGCGACCGCGCTGGCCCGCAGGGTCGCCGCGCTCATGCCGGACTCGGAACCGGTGCACCGGCACCCCGCGCGCGGTCTGGACCACGGCGCCTGGGTGCCGCTGATGGCGATGCTGCCGCTGGCGGACGTGCCGGTGCTCCAGCTGTCCATGCCCACGCACGACCCGGCGCGGCTGATGGAGCTGGGCGCCCGGCTCGCCCCGCTGCGGCAGGAGGGCGTGCTGCTGATCGGGTCCGGGTTCATGACGCACGGGCTGCGGTTCGCCACGCGGGACATGTTCCTGCACAACGAGGTTCCCGGCTGGTCGTCGGACTTCGACGCGTGGGCGGCGGAGGCGCTGGGACGCGGCGACGTGGACGAGCTGGCGGCGTTCCGCACGCGCGCGCCGGGGATGCCGTACGCGCACCCGACGCCGGACCACTTCCTGCCGATCTTCATCGCGCTGGGCGCGGCGACCGATCCGGCGCAGCGCGCGGTCACCGCGATCGACGGGTACATGATGGGGTTCGCCAAGCGCTCGTTCCAGCTGGGCTGACCCACCGCGCCCGTGCCGCCCACCGCCGCGGCACGGGCGCCCCGCCCGTCAAGTCCACTGTGGACGGACCCTAGCCGCGCAACCCCGACACCGCGATCCGCAGCGCCTCCCGGACGGTGTCGACCAGCCCCTCCGTCCCGCGCAGGGCCACGTGGTGCTCCACCGCCGCCCGCAGCGCGCCGTTGACCACGGCCGCCCCGACCCGCGCGTGCAACCCGCCCGCGGGCAGCGCGGACGAGCGGGTCAGCGCGGCGGCGAACACGTCCTCCGCGTCGTGGTGCACCCGCAGCCAGACCGCCCGCAGCGCGGGCTCGTCCACCACCAGCCGCAGCAGGGCCTGGGTGGCGGGCGCGTCGGCCATCACCTCGCCCGCCGCCGCGCCCGCGCGGTCGAGCACGGTCGCGATGTCCTCGCCGAGCCGCCACTCCAGCAGCGCGGCGGCCACCACGTCCACCCCGGTGGTGAGCAGGGGCCGGACGCAGTCCTCCTTGCCCTCGCAGTAGCGCCAGAACGTGCGCGTCGAGATGCCCGCCGCCTCGGCGATGTCCTCGACCGACGTCGCGGCCACGCCCCGCGCCGTGAACAGCCGGACCGCCTCGCGGGCGATGTCCAGCCTGGTCTGCGCCTTGCGCCGCTCGCTGAGCGGCGGACGACCACCCCTGGCCGCCCCCACCTGTGGTTCCACGGGCGCACAGCCTACTATTTGGCACGACGTGACAGATTGGCACGACGCGCCACGAACGGGCGTGACAGGAGTGGGCACATGAGCGGCAGTGGGCTGGCGGGCGTCGGTGTGATCGTGACCGGCGCGGGTTCGGGCATCGGGCGGGCGGCTGCCCTGCTCTTCGCGGCCGAGGGCGCGAAGGTGCTGGTGGCGGACCTGGCGGCGGAGGCCGCGGAGGCCACCGGGACCGCGATCCGCGAGGCGGGTGGCACCGCCGAGGTCGTGGTGGGCGACCTGGGCGAGCAGGCCGTGGTGGACCGGGTCGTGGCGACGGCGGTGGAGTCGTTCGGCGGCGTCGGCGTGCTGGTGAACAACGCCGGGATCATGGACCGGATGAACGCGCTCGGGGACGTGGGCGACGCCGAGTGGGAGCGCGTGATCCGGGTCAACCTGACCGCCCCGTTCCTGCTCAGCCGGGCCGTCCTCCCGCACATGCTGGCGGCGGGCAAGGGCGCGATCGTGAACACCGCGTCGGAGGCGTCGCTGCGCGGGAGCGCGGCGGGCGCGGCCTACACGGCGTCGAAGCACGGCGTCGTCGGCCTGACCAAGTCGCTGGCCGTGATGTACCGCGACCAGGGCGTCAGGGCGAACGCGATCGCGCCCGGCGGGACGAAGACGGGCATCTCGGTGCAGGTCGACCCGGAGGCCTCCGGCCCCAAGGTGCTGGGGCGGTACATGGGCAACCTGGGCCGGGTGTCCGAGGCCGAGGAGCAGGCGGCGGCGATCGTCTTCCTGGCGTCGGACGCGGCGAGCAGCCTGAACGGCGTGATCCTGCCGGTGGACAACGGCTGGTCGGCGGTCTGAGTCGGCGGTTGGAGGCTGGAGTCTGAGGCTGCGGTCTGAAGCGGAAGCTTGAGGCTGCGGTCTGAGAAGCGGCCTGAGGCGGCAGCTTGAGGCTGCGGCCTGAGAAGGCGGTCTGAGGCGGGACTCCGGGCGGGGCGGCGGGAACGGTCCCGCCCGGAGCACGGAGCACGGAGCGCGCGGCACGGGGGGGCGCGGCGCGGGGGGCGGTCCCGCCCGGCCGCGCCGGAACGCCCCCGGCACCCGCCAGAACGAACCCCGGCTTCGCTTTCACCGCCCTGAAGCGTTCGCCCGCGCTGCTATCCCCCGGTTCCCACCTGCGCTGGAGTGGCTCTTGCCCCGCACCCGGACGCGAGGGAGCAGCCCATCGACCCGCGCACCGCCGCCACACCAGGACCACCGGACTCCCGCAGACCGGTGGCAGGTCGCACGCCCAACACCGGGGACGCCGACGCCGAAGGCGGTTTCGAGGCCCTCACCCGCCGCCTCCTGAGCGCTCCCACCGTCCAGGGGACCCTCGAACAGGTCACGGACGCCGCAGTCCACCTGGTGAGCGGCGCCGACCTGGCCAGCGTCACCCTGCGCGACCGGGACGGCCGCTTCTCCACCCCCGTGCGCACCCACCCCGTCGCCGTGGCGCTGGACGAGGTCCAGTACCGCGCGAAGTCCGGCCCCTGCCTGGACGCCGCCGTCCCCGATGGCCCCGGTTTCGCCGCCAGCGACGACCTCGCCACCGAGCGGCGCTGGCCGGAGTTCTCCAGGGCCGCCCACCACGAGGGCTACCGCGCGATCACCTCCACCGAACTGCTCCCCACCCCCGGCCAGGGCATCTCCGGCGCGCTCAACATCTACTCCCGCGCCGCGCACGGCCTGAGCGACGCGGACCGCCACACCGCCCTGCTGCTCGCCACGCACGCCTCGCTCGCCCTCGCGCACGCCCGCGTCGCCGAGCTGGCCGACCTGGCCCGCGCCGTGGACAGCCGCGACGTCATCGGTCAGGCCAAGGGCATCCTGATGACCCGGCGCGGGATCGGCGCCGACGAGGCGTTCGCGCTGCTGCGCCGCACCTCCCAGGAGCTGAACGTCAAGCTCGTCGACCTCGCCCGCACCCTCGTGACCAGGCACGACGAGATCGATCCCAGCTGACCGCGCCCCGGCGGGGTTGCGCTCAGACCTGAGGTGAGTACCGTCGGTGGGGTAGCGGTTCAACTAGCAGCCGCGGTCCACCCACCCGCACGACGAGCACGCGGGACAGGTCGACCGGCGCGCTCGAACCCGCTGGCCGTCCTCGTCCCGAAGAGGAGGCCGATCGTGCTCACCACCCGACATAGCAGCGATCCCGTGACGATCACCGCCAGCTCCAGCTCCGAGGTCACCGTCGTGACCGCGACCGGTGAGCTCGACGGCGCGATCACCGACCGGCTCCGCGACCACCTCGCCGAGGTCGTGGCCGACACCCCGCCCGCCCTGATCATCGACTTCGGCTCGGTGAGCTTCTGCTCCGCCGCCGTGCTCGGCGTGCTCGTGGAGATCACCGCCGCCGCCGACACCGCCGACGTGCCGTGGGCGGTGGTCAGCGACCAGCGCGCGGTCCGCAGGCCCACCACGCTCAGCGGCCTCGACCCCGTCCTGCTGCCGATGACCAGCGTTCCCGAGGCGTGCGCGTCCCTGCGCACCCTCATCAGCGCCTGAGGCGCACCTCCCAAGAGCAGCGCCCCGATCGCATCACCGACGAGCGAGATCCGCCCGGTGGACGCGACCGGGGCGTCCGGCACTCCTGGCTCGCCCACCACGAATACCGCCCCGCGCGGATAGCACCCCCGAGCGGGGGTAACCGGCCGCCATGAGGATCCTGGTCACGGGCGCTTCCGGGAACGTCGGCACCGCCCTGCTCCGCCGCTTGGCCGCCGAGCCGGACATCGCCGTGCACGGCGTGGCGCGGCGCAGGCCCGCGTTCGGGCCCGCGGCGGGGGTGACCTGGTCGCAGGTCGACCTGGCCGAGGAGGGCGCGGAGGCCGAGCTGGCCGAGCTCGCCTCCGGCGCGGACGCCGTGGTGCACCTGGCCTGGAAGATCCAGCCCGGTCACGACGAGCAGGCGCTGTTCCGCACGAACGTCGCGGGCAGCGGCCGGGTGTTCGCCGCCGCGCGCGAGGCGGGCGTGCCGCACCTGGTGCACATGTCGTCGGTGGGCGCCTACTCCCCCGCCACGCAGGTGCTGCGGGTGGACGAGGAGTGGCCCACCAACGGAATCCGCACCTCCTCGTACAGCAGGCACAAGGCGGCCGTGGAGCGGCAGCTGGACGCGCTCGACGGGATCGCGGTGGCCCGCGTGCGCCCGTCGCTGATCCTGCAGCCGGACGCGGCGGCCGAGATCCACCGGTACTTCCTGGGGCTGCTGGTGCCGCCCGCGCTGTTCCGGCTGCGGCTGCCCGCGCTGCCGCTGCCACGGCGGTTGGCGGTGCAGTTCACGCACGCCGACGACGTGGCCGAGGCGGTGCTGCTGGTGCTGCGGGAGCGGTTCACCGGGGCGCTGAACGTGGCCGCCGAGCCGGTGCTGGGGCCGCGGGAGCTGGCGGCGGCGGTCGGGGCCAGGCACGTGCCGATCTCCCCGAGCGCGCTGCGGACGCTGGCCAAGGCGACCTGGAAGGCCCGGTTGCAGCCGACCGCGCCGGGGTGGGTGGACCTGGCGCTGGCGTCGCCGCTGCTGGACACCGGGCGGGCCCGCGCGCTGGGCTGGACGCCCAGGCACGACGCCCGCGACGTGCTGCGGGAGTTCGTGCGCGCGCTCGGCAGGCACCAGGGCGAGTCCACCAGCCCGCCGCTCAACAGCAAGTCGAGGCGCGGCGCCAAGGACCTGTGACCTGGGCGGGCGTCCCCCGGAAGTGAGCTGCGTCGCACGGCGGGAACGCTCCGGAGTCGGCCGGGAACGTACCGGGTGTGGGGCCCGATCGGGTCCCCGTTCCCCGATCGGAGTCACCCGGTGCTGCCCACCCAGTCGCGTTCCACCCTGCCCGAAGACCGACGGCGCGCCCTCGGCCTGCCCCACCTGCTGTGGGCCGTCGTGGCGCTGTCCCTGGTGGTCCACGAGTGGTCGCGCTCGGGCTTCGCGCTGATCGACCTGCGGGTCTACCGGGTCGGCGGCGAGGCGTGGCTGAGCGGCGTTCCGCTGTACGCGCCCGGTTTTCCCGCCCCGCTCCAGGGTCCTGAGCTGCCGTTCACCTACCCGCCGCTCGCGGCGGTGCTGTTCGCGCTGGTCGAGCCGCTGCCGTGGACGGTGGCCGCGGTGGCCTGGACGGTGCTGTGCGTGCTCGCGCTGACCGCCGTGTGCGTGCTGGCCGCCCGCAGGCTGAACGCGCCGCCGCAGCTGGGCGTGCTGGTCGCGACGGGCGCGCTGCTGCTGGAGCCGGTCCGGGCGACCCTGGACTTCGGGCAGGTCAACCTGTTCCTGATGGCGCTGGTGGCGTTCGACTGCCTGGTGGAGAGGCCGGTGTGGCGCCGGGGCGTGCTGACCGGGATCGCCGCCGCCGTGAAGCTGACCCCGCTGGTGTTCCTGATCTTCTTCCTGGCGCGCGGGGACCGCAGGTCGGCGGCGTGGGCGGCGGGGACGTTCGCGGGGGGCGACGCGCTGGGCTTCCTGCTGGCGCCGTCGGACAGCGCGGGCTACTGGTTCGGCGCGCTGCTGGACCCCGGCCGCATCGGCGGGATCGCCTACGCGAGCAACGTCTCGGTGCGCGGCGCGCTGCACCGGCTGGGGCTGCCCGGCGGGGTGGAGCCGGTGCTGTGGCTGCTGCTCGCGGCGGGCGTGGCGGCGGTGGCGTGGCTGGCGGCGCGGCGGCACGAGCCGGTGACCGCGCTGGTCGCGGTGTCGGCGGTGGGGCTGCTGGCGTCGCCGATCTCCTGGTCGCACCACTGGGTGTGGGCGGCGCCCGCGCTGGTGGTGGCGGCGCACGCGGCGTGGTCGCCCTCGGCGCGCCCGGTGGTGAGCCGGTCGACCGCCCGGTGGGTCGTGGTCGGGCTGGGCGCGGTGTTCCTGGCGGGCGCGCAGTGGCGGTTGCCGAACGGTGGTGACCGGGAGCTGGGCTGGGCGTGGTGGCAGCACCTGGTGGGCTCGGGGTACGCGTGGTGCGCGGTGGCGGCGCTCGCCTGGCTGGCGTTCAGCGGGCGTGCGAGGCTCGCGTGACCCTGTTCACGCTGCGGGAACGCGGGGGCGGCTCGTGGGCAGGTAGCGGTGTGCGAAGCAGAGCAACCGCCTCACCGGGAGAGGTGCGCGTGGGCCTCCTGGACGAGGAGGCGGTCGAGCGGCTGTGCTCGGGCACGGCCGACCGGCTGCACCGGTACCTGGCGCGCCGGTCGGGGCGGAGATCGCGGACGACCTGGTCGCCGAGGCGTTCCTGGTGCTGTGGCGCGACCGCGCGGGGCAGCCGCACGAGCCGGACGCCACGGTGGCGTGGCTGTACGGGTGGCGACGAACCTGGTGCGCAGGCACGTGCGGACCGAGGAGCGGCGGTTGCGCGCGTGGACGCGCGAGCACGCCCGGACCGTGCCGGAGGAGGACCCGCTGGGGCGGGTGGACGACGTGACCGACGCCGAGGCGCTGACCGGGCCGCTGCGGCGGATGCTGGCGGACCTGCCGCGCGAGCAGCGGGACGTGCTCACGCTGGTGGCGTGGGGCGAGCTGACGCCCGCGCAGGTCTCGGCGGCGCTCGGGATCGGGGAGAGCACGGTCCGCACCAGGCTGCACCGGGCGCGTGCGAAGCTGCGGACCCGGATCGCCGCGCACCTGGGACAGGAGAGGACAGGGGATGTCTGACCGTCGGGACCTCGGGGCCGCCGGGGGCGGTGAGCGGCCGGAGGAGCTGGACCGGTTGCTGGACCGGGCGCTGGGGTTGGTCGGGGCGGACGAGCCTGGGATGTCGGACGCGGCGCGCGAGCGGGGGTTGAGCGCGTTGCGGGCGGTGACGCGGGCGAGGGGTGCGGGGGCGGTCGGGGAGGCCGGGCGGGACGCCGGGCTGGCGGATGGGCGGGACGCTGGGCTGGAGGACTGGCGGAACGCTGGGCAGGCGGGTGGGCAGGACGTTGGGCCGGAGGACAGGCGGAACGCTGGCCCGGCAGACGGGCGAGCAGCTGGGCGGTTCGGGGCGGATCGGTCTGCTTCGGGACGGGGCGGTTCGGACCGGCCGGGCGCGGATCGACTCGGCTCAGGTCGCACCGGCTCAGGTCGCCTCGGCCCAGGTCCGCTCGGCCCAGATCGGCCGGGCGCGGAGCGGCCGGGTGCGGATCGGCCCGGTGCCGGTCGGGTCGGGGCGAGCCGGGTCAAGGTGCTGCTCGGCGCCGCGGCGACGGCGCTGGTGGTGCTGGGCGCGAGCCTGCTGGCGCCCTCGGCGCGGGAGGGCTCCGACGTGGAGGCCGCCGCCGCGCTGCAGCGGGTCGCCGAGCTGGTGGTGGAGCCGCCGAGGACCGGCTACCGGTACGTGAAGAGCACCTACCGGGACCTGCACGTGGTGGAGCCGGACGGGACCGCGTACGTGACCACGAGCGTCCAGGAGCGGTGGACGCCCGACGACCTCGCCCAGGAGTGGGTGGAGCGGTTGACGCAGAACAGCGAGGTGGCGTGGCTGCCCGGTCACGCCGGGGAGGGCGAGCCGCCCGCCCGGTACGGGCAGGAGGTGCGGCGCGGGGCGTGCGGGCGGTTCCCGGAACTGCCGGAGGACCGGTGCGTCACCGGTTCGTGGGACAACCCGATCCCCTCGTTCGTGGCCGGGTTGCCGACCGATCCGGAGCAGCTGTACCAGCGGTTGCGGGCGAGCGCGTGGCAGGGCTCGCCCCAGGAGATCCTGGTGCTCGTCGAGCACGCTCTGGGCAGCGGGATGCTGCCCGCGTCGACGCAGGCCTCGCTGCTGCGGGCGCTGGGGCGGGTGCCGGGGCTGCGGATCACCGAGAACAGCGTGATCACGCTGGACGGCAGGCGGGGGACGGCGTTCGGGGTCGAGGTCGACGACGACCTGCACGAGATCCTGATCGACCCGGCGACCGGCGCGCTGCTGGGCACCCGGCAGCTGGTGACCGCGCAGGACGGGCCGCTGATGGCCGGGGCGTGGCGGTCGGCCGGGTCCACCACGGTGGAGTCGGTGACCACGAACGAGGTCCCCTGATCAAGCGACCGCCGGAAGGGGCACCTCTTTCGGGGGTCACACCGGGAAGCGCACCCCGGTGAGCCGTTCGGACAGCTCCCACAGCCCGCGCTGGGCGTCCTCGTCGCGCGCCCGCGCCGCGACCGGCACCGGGCGCGGGCTGCCGACCAGCTGGAACGGCCCGCCCGGCCCGTAGTGCTCGCCGCCTCGGGCGACCGGGTCGGTGGCCGCGCGCAGCACCGGCAGGGCGCCCTGCGCGGACCCGTGCGCCAGGATCTTGCCGACGACGGCGACCGGCCGGTGCATCGGCGTGGTGGAGTCGCGGAAGAACGCGGTGGCCACCCCGCCGGGGTGCGCGGCCAGCGCGCTCACCGAGGTGCCGCGCAGCCTGCGGTCCAGTTCCAGGGTGAACAGCAGGCTGGCCAGCTTCGAGCCGCCGTAGGTGCCGGTGGCGCGCGGGTCGGCGGCGTCGAACCGCCCGATCCGGTGCGCGATGCTGGCCAGCGACACCACCCGCGCCCTGGGCACGCGCAGCATCCACTCCAGCACCAATCCGGTGAACGCGTAGTGCCCCAGGTGGTTGACCCCGAACCGTGCGGTGAACCCGTCCTCGGTGGTGCCCGCACCGACCACACCGGCGCTGTTGACCAGCAGGTCCACCCGTTCGTGCCGCCCGATCAGCTCGTCGGCGGCGGCGCGCACGGAGGTGAGCGAGGCGAGGTCGAGCTTGAGCACCTCGACGCGCCCGTCGATGCGGGCGACCGCGTCGCGGGCCCGCCCGAGGTGCTCGCAGGCGAGCACGACCAGCGCCCCCTTGCGCGCGAGCGCCCGCGCCACCCCGAACCCGATGC
Source organism: Actinosynnema pretiosum (assembly GCF_024171695.1). GTDB lineage: Bacteria > Actinomycetota > Actinomycetes > Mycobacteriales > Pseudonocardiaceae > Actinosynnema > Actinosynnema pretiosum. Next base: position 455,394 of record NZ_JAMTCF010000001.1, read on the forward strand.
CGTTGCTGCCCCCGGTGACCACCGCGACCCGCCCGCGCTGGTCGGGCACGTCCCGTTCCGCCCACTCAGCCATGACACCCTCCTGAGCTGAATGAACCACCGCGCGGGGGTGACCGGCCAGGGCCCAAAGGCGGTGCCCCGAAAGGGCGTTCAGCCCAGCCGGGCGCCACCGGGCGTGACCCCCGTCAGCGCGCGCCGGGCACCTCCCCACCCACCCCCAACGCCCGCTCGACGGCCAGCACCGCGGACCCGGCCGGAACCCCGAGCTCCCGCACAACCGCCGCGAACCGCTCGGCCGCCTCGTCCAGCAAGGCCGCCCCCCGCTCGACCGAGCCCCCGTCCCGCTCGGCGACCACGGTCCCGTTGGCCCGCCCCGTGCGCACCCACCCACCCAGCTCGAGCTCCCGGTAGGCACGGGCGATGGTGCCGGGCGCGAGCCCGAGATCCCGCGCCAGCCGCCGGATGGCGGGCAACCGCGCCCCCGCTACCAGCGCCCCCGCGCTGACCAGCCGAATCACCTGGTCGTGCACCTGCCGCCACGGCGCGACCCCGCTGCCGGTGTCCACCACCACCCGCAGCGACGTCACCGAACCCGCTCCCCCACCCGCACCGGCCGCACGATCAGGTACCACCCGATCAGGGCGGGGTAGAGCAGCAGATCGGTCCACTCGAACTCCCCGAGCATGTTCCCCGGCCCGGCGCACACCACCCCCGCCACCGCGATGGCGAGCCCGAGTGCGACCCGAGCGCTGCGCGCCCTGAGCGCGGCGTCCACCGCCCAGTCCCCCTCGGGCGGCTTGCGCACCGCGAGCAGCACCACGGCCCACCCCGCGAGCCCGGCCACGCACGCGGACCCGACCGCGACGCCGGGCGGCACGAGCGCGGGGTCGAGCGGCACCGCGCGCACCACCACCAGCCACCCGAGCAGCAGCCCGTGCAACCCGATGGCCCACACCGGAACGAGGTCGAGCACCCCCCGGCGCTCCAGGGAGGCCTCCCGCCGAACCCCGCTGACACCCCGCTGCGCGACCACCTCGGCGAGCAGCCCACCGAGCAGCACCGGCAACAACCAGACCTGCCCCGCGTCAGCGGCGTCGGGCAACCCGAGCGCCTCGGAGAGCAGCGGAAGCCCGAAGATCAGCACCGGGTACCAGAGCCTGCGCCGCCGCAAGTACCGCAACGCCAACTCGACCTGCCGCTCGTCGGGCTCGGCGACCCCCCACCGCCGCAACACCGCGACCCCCTTCTTGGGCTCGGGCCAGAGCAGCACCAGGAGCGCGAAGGCCAGCACCCCGTTGAAGGCGACGAGCGCGAACACGTTGTCGAGCTGCACAACAACCCCTCCCCGGACCGCTTGTACCAAACACACGGTACAAGTGGACGGGGAGCGGGGTGATCCACCGATCGGCGGATCGGCCGCCGACAAGATCGATGTCACGCGGGGGGTGCGGCGGACGACTTCACCCCCATGAGTACACAGTGGACGCTCGGCCCACCGACCCGGTTGAGCCGACTGGAGAAGAGGGTGATCGAGGCGGCTCGACGTGGCGAATGGGCCACAGCGACGGGCTGGCTCCCCCCGGAAGAACTGACCAAAACCGAAATACGCGAGTTCCAAGTTCGTGCAGAGGTCATCCGAAACCTCCTGCTAGGGGAATACGGGAAGTTGGACCCGAACGGTGTCCAAATCCGACATGTGCGCGTAATGAACCAGTTGAACCTGAACCACATCACAACCACGACCCCGCTCGTCATGAAGTCGTGCGCATTTCCCGAACCGATCACCTGCACCAATGCCCGACTGCGCGAGTTGAACTTGTCCGAGAGCGCGCTGGCAGGCCTTCACGCCGACGGTCTGCACGTAGACGGCGACCTTTTCATGCGCCGGTCCACAGTTCGCGGAAACGATGAAACGGGAGCCCTGGTCCTGCGAGGAGCGCACATAAGCGGTCAACTGGTCCTCATTGGAGCGAGGATAACCAATGGTTCCGGACCCGCCCTGAACGCCGATACCCTGCACGCGAAAGGCGGACTCTTCCTCGCAAGCGCCGAACTGCGCGGCAACGGCGAAGACGGAACATTGCGCTTGAAATGCGCCCACATCAGCGGCCAACTGGATCTGGACAACGCGAAGGTGCGCAACGACTCCGGACCTCTGCTTGTGCTGGTCGAGACGCAGGTGACCGAAGTGCTGACGCTTCCCACCACAGTGGTCTGCCCCACCGGCGGGGATTGGACCTGGCAAGGCCCTTGCGCGGAGAACGCGCGCCAAGCGCAGTTGCAGCGCCTGGAGTTTCCGCGCCTGGCACGTGCCTCATGGGAGGAATGGTTGCACCTGCTGGTCCACCACACCAAAAACTACGAGCCGCAGCCCTACCAGAAATTGGCCGCGATAGAGCGCACCTCAGGACACGAGAAGAACGCCCGAGAGATCCTGATCGTCCAGCAGGACGAACTGCACCGTCGCACCCCCAAAGCGCTGGGAGGGTGGTGGGCGCAGCTTCGGCACAGGTTCTGGGGCTGCGTGGGCCGCTACGGATACCGAGCGCACCGCCTGCTCTTCGCCCTGCTCTTTCTCCTGATCCTGGCAGGCTGCACGGCTTACGCCGCAGGCCAGGTACCCACCGGGTCCGGCCACTACGCCGCCGAACGCACCAGCCTCACGAGCACGCACCCGGAGGGACAGGGCTCTCGGTGCTCCACGGTGGAGCTGATCGGCCTGGGCATAGACCGAGGCCTCCCCCTGGGCGCGACCGGCCTCCGAGCCCGCTGCGACCTGGACACCGCCGTCGGCTGGGGCAAGGGGTTCACCCTGGCGCTGTGGGTGCTCCAAGCGCTCGTCTGGGCCTTCGCGACGCTGGCCCTGGCCGCCTACACCGGCCTGATCCGCAAACCGGCCTGACCCACCCCGGCCCCCACCATCACCCCGTGACCGGAGCCAGCAACAACCCCGTGATCGCGTCCACCAACCCGGTCGCCGCGTCGTCCCAGCTCCCGCGAGGCGTCTCCACGCCCTCCGCCAGGGCCCGCTCCCGCTCCGCGAACACGTGCACCATCAAGTGCCGCAACATCTGCGCCCGGTCCCGCCGCACCGCCACCGGCACCTCGCCCGGCAGGCTGCGCTGCAACCCCTCCAGCACCAGCCGCATCCCCGGCGTCGCCATCGCCTCCTCGGACATGATCGCCCGGAACGCCGGATCGGTCATCACCTGCGCCCCGAACCGGGCGTACCAGGTCGGTCCGCCGATCGAGTCCAGGTGCGTCGTAACCGGTCTGACCAGGCAGTCCACCCACTCCCGCAGGCCCGCCCCGTCCTCGACCGCCTCCACCATCGCCAGCCGCAGCCGCTCCATGGGCTCGGTGTGCTTCACGATGATCGCCCGCACCAGGTCGGCCTTGGCGCCGAAGTGGTAGCCGACCGCCGCGTTGTTGCCCTGGCCCGCGGCGGCGCTGATCTGGCGGTTGGACACCGCGTAGAGGCCGTGCTCGGCGAACAGGCGCTCCGCCGTGGCCAGGATCTGCTGGCGCGTCGAGTCGACCCGCACCGCCCGCACACCCCTGCCGACCACGGTCTTCACAGCTGCCTACGGTACATCCCCACCCCTGCGCAAGCCTCGCGGGCACGCCGCCCGGCCGTCCACTCGGGACGGCCGGGCGGCGTTCAGCGCAGCACCAGCGGCTCCAACCGGAGCAGGACCTCGTCGGACATCTCGGGCACCGGCCGAGCGCCCTTCACCGCCGCGAGCGCCACCTCGCCCCCCGCCCTCGCCCACACACACAGCGGGGCACGCCCGCGACCGTCCACAAGAGACAGTCGCGGCAACGGGACCCGCGTCAGGCGGCGGAACCCACGTGCTCGACCTCGGCAACGCGCCGCCGACCCCGCACCAGGTCGACCAGCCCGACGACCAGCGCCAGCAGGATCAACCCGATCGTCACCAGCAAGCTCGTGGTGATCGCGTGGTCCCACCCGCCGCTGCCCAGCGCCGCGAAGAACACCGCGCCCGCAGCCGAGATCCCGACCGCCGACCCGATCCGCTGCCCGGTCTGGAGCACCCCGGCGGCGGTGCCGCTCTGCCTCGGCGGGACGTCGTGCAGCGCCAGGGTCTGGTTCGGCGCGATCACCAGCCCGTTGCCGATGCCCGCGACCAGCATGGGCAGGGCGATCGCGAGTCCGATGCGCTCGGGCGCGCCGCGCAGCACCAGGTCGACCACGATCAACCCGGCGGCCTCCAGCGCGAGGCCGACCACGACGACGATCCGGCCGTGCCGCCCGACGAGCCTGCCGCCGATCGCGGCGGCCGTCGCGCCACCGACCGAGTACGTGGTCAGCGCGAGCCCGGCCTGCAGCGGCGTGTACCCGTGGCCCTGCTGGAGGAACAGGGTGAGCACGAAGAAGATCGAGGTGAACCCGGCGAAGTAGACCAGCCCGAGCGCCACGCCCGTCGAGTAGCCGCGCGTGCGCAGCAGCGCGAAGTCCACCAGCGGGTGCCCGTGCCTGCGCTTGGCCGCGCGCTCCCACGGCACGAACACCGCGACCAGCGCCGCCGAGACCGCGAGCAGCCACCACGGGGCGGTGGCCGGGTCGTGCTCGGACAGCACGAGCGGCAGCATCAGCGAGACCACCGCGCCGCCGAGCAGGACCGCGCCGACCGCGTCCAGCGGCTTGCGGGCGCCACCGGTGGCGGCGGGCCGGTCGCGGGGCAGCAGGCGCAGGCCGAGCAGCAGGGCGAGCGCGCCGAGGGGCAGGTTCACGTAGAACACCCAGCGCCACCCGCCCGCGCCGCCGCCCCACTGGAGCAGCAGGCCGCCGAGCAGCGGGCCGACCGCCGTGGACAGCCCGACCACCGCGCCGAACAGGCCGAACGCCTTTCCGCGCTCGCGTCCGGGGAACAGCTGCTGGATGAACCCGGCGACCTGCGGGTTGAGCAGGCCCGCCGCGACGCCCTGGAGCAGCCGGGCGGCCACCAGCCAGGTCCCGTCCGGGGCCAGGCCCGCGAGCGCGCTGGTGAGGGTGAACAGGGCGAGCGCGATCAGGAACATCCGGCGGCGGCCGAGGTCGTCGCCGAGGCGACCGGCGGAGACCAGGACGAGGCCGAAGGCGAGCGCGTAGCCGGTGACCACCCAGGACAGCTCGGCGGTGCTCGCCCCGATGCCGCGCTGGATGGAGGGCAGGGCGACGTTGACGATGGTGACGTCGAGCAGGGTCATGAACCCGGCGAGCAGGCAGACCGCGAGCGCGCGCCACCGCTGGGGGTCGGGCTCGCCGGGCTGGTCGCCCCCGGCCTGCTCGGGGCGGGGCCCGCCGGGCGGCGGCTGGTCCGGTCGCCGCTGGTCGGCGCGGTGTGGGGGCGTGCTCATGCGGGGGCGCTCCGGGGACTGGCGGGGATCGGGGAGGGGGCGGTGGCCGCTGCGGGCTCAACCCACCACCCGGTCGACCCTAACCGCCGCGCGGACCGCGCAGGCCGCTCCGGGCGCGCGTGAGGTGCCGCACACTTCCCAGTCCTGCCAGTGGAAAAACCGCGTTCCGGACCAAAGGGGACGCATCGGATCGGACGCCTGCGGAATACCGGCGCGGTCGCGCGGGGTTGGCACCGACGTGGAACAGACTCAGCTGCAGGCGGAGCCCGCCGAGAGCGTGACCGAGGAGCAACCGACCGGTCTGGTCGTGCTGGGCGGGGCCGACGCGCAGGCGTGCGGCGTGGACGGGGTGTGCCGGTGAGCGCCGTGCGGGTCGAGGTGTGGTCGGACATCGTCTGCCCGTGGTGCTACATCGGCAAGCGTCGCTTCGAGAGCGCGCTCGCCGAGTTCGACGGCGAGGTCGAGGTCGAGTGGCGCAGCTTCCAGCTCGACCCGAACGCTCCGGTGGGCAGGTTCCAGCCGACGCCGGACCACCTGGCGGCCAAGATGGGCGCGTCGCGCGAGCAGGTCGAGGGCATGATGGGCCAGGTCACGGCGGTCGCCGCCGAGGTCGGCCTGGAGTACGACCTGATGAACTCGGTCTCGCTGAACACGTTCGACGCGCACCGGGTGCTGCACCTGGCGAAGTCGCACGGCCTGGGCACCGTCGCGCACGAGCGGCTGATGCGGGCCAACCTGGTCGAGGCCAGGACCCTGGACACCCCGACGCTGGTCGAGCTGGCCGCCGAGATCGGCGTGCCCGCGCAGGAGACCGAGCGGGTGCTGGCCGGTGACGAGTACGCGCACGAGGTGCGGGAGGACTTCTCGCAGGCCCGCCGGTACGGCGTGTCGGGCGTGCCGTTCTTCGTGCTGAACAGCGCCTACGGCGTGTCCGGCGCGCAGCCGACCGAGGTGTTCGCGCAGGCGCTCCAGCAGGCCGCGCAGGGCTGATCCACAACCGCTCCCACCACACCGCCGCGCGGGTCCCTCGTCGGAGGGGACCCGCGCGGTGGCGCGTCACGACCGGTCGTCGAGCGCGGCGCTGAACACCGCGTGGGCGGCCTCGTCGAACAGCACGAACCGCACCAGCTCCACGCCCGGCGCGTCGGCCTCGGCGACGGCGGCGACCGCGATCCGGGCCGCCGAGTCGAGCGGCCAGCGGAAGATCCCGGTGGAGATGGCCGGGAACGCGACGGTCGTGGCGCCCAGCCCGGCGGCGACGCGCAGCGAGTTGCGGTGGCAGTCGGCGAGCAGCTCGGAGCGGTCCTCGTCGGCGGAGAACACCGGTCCGACGGTGTGCACGACCCAGCGCGCGGGCATCCGCCCGGCCGTGGTGGCGACCGCCTGACCGGTGGGCAGCCCGCCGCCGAGGTGACCGGCGCGCAGCTCGCGGCACGCGGCGAGGATCTCCGGGCCGCCCGCGCGGTGGACGGCCCCGTCGACGCCGCCCCCGCCGAGCAGGGAGGAGTTCGCCGCGTTCACCACGACGTCGGTGTCCTGCTGGGTGAGGTCGCCGACCACGCACTCGATCCTGGGCATCCCCCGATCCTGCCACGCGCGCGGGTGAGCCCCCGGTCCGCCGAACGCGTGGCGCTCCTCCCCCGACTGGGCCCCGAGGGGGGCGCCGCCGCAGGGGTCACCGCCGCAGGTCGACCAGGTCCGGTCGCAGCGCGAGCACCAGGAACTCGTGGGCGTGCGCGAACCAGGCCTCCACCAGCGCCCGCTCCGGTCCCGGCCGCCGGGGCAGCCTGCGGGCCAGCGGCAGGGCGATCAGCCAGTCGTCCACCTCGGCGCGGGTGAGCACGAACGGGGTGGGGGTGGCGCAGCGCTCCAGCGCCCTGCGGACCGGGGCGGCGTCGCGCAGCTCGGCCTCGTGGCGGGCGCGGAAGTCCTCCGACTCGGCGCGGGACGGGCAGGCGTCGGGGAAGAGCGCGGTGAGCACGTCGCGCGGCGGCCTGCGGCGCAGCAGGGAGCGGCGCGGCTCGGGGTAGACGTCGTCCTCCAGGAAGCGCGCGAGCAGCCCGAGGTGGTGGGCCAGGGTGCGCGCGACGTTGTCGGACATGCGCACCAGCACCCCGTCGCCCACCGGTGAGGCGTCGAAGTGGTCGATCTCGTGGTTCACCCGGCGGGCCTCAGCGCGGCGTGCAGCCCGTGCCGCTGCAACCGCACCACGAGCTCCTCGGCGGGGTCCCGGTCGGCGAACTCGGCGACCGGGAGGCTGCCCTCGGTGTGCACGCGCCACGCGGCCCCGGTGGCGTCGAGGCCGCAGTGGGCGTCGAGCGCGTAGCCGGCGGTGGTGAAGGTGTTCACGTCGTCGTCCAGCACGACCACCCGCCACCCGCCGCCCGCGACCACGGGGTCAGCGCTGCCGGACGACGGTGGCGAAGTCGGTGGTGCCCGCGCCGATGCGGTGCTCGCCGACGTGGATGACGACCCGGTCGCCCGCCAGCTCGGCGGCGATGCGGACCAGCACGACCCGGCCCCGGCCCGCGAGGTCGTCGGCCAGCTCGCCCGTGGCGCGCACGAGCGCCCCAGGGTCGATCCCGGCGGCGGCGAGCCAGCGGTCGAGCGCGGCCCTGGCGCACGGCAGCAGGTTCGGCTCGGAGGGGACGGTGAGGTTGAGCGGAATGGGCGCCGCACCGCCACGCGGCGCGGGCACGGCGATGTCGACGGGTTGTGCGCTCATCTGCCCTCCCCGATCTCGACGACAGCCCTCCTGGAATACCAGGGGGTACCCAGGATGGCAGGCGGGGTCACCTGTTCGCGCGTCCGAACAGCCGCACTACCCCGGCAGAGTGTCCACCCGGACGGGTCATGGCGTGTCACCGGGGTGGTGGAATCGATCAAGTCAGGGGTTCGGGCCGGTGGGGCGGTGGTGTGGAACCGGGTGCGGAACGGGGCTTCGGGCGGCTGTTCACCGGCGCGGTGGCGGTCCGACCGGTCAGTCGCGCGGCAGCGCGCGCACGCCCTCCAGCAGCAGGCTCACCCCTCCGGGGTGCCGGGGGTCGTGGGCGAGGGCGCCGCTGAGCACGTCGGCGGAGGCGACCACGCGCGGGAAGCGGTCGGCGGGCAGCGCGAGCGCGCGGGCCAGGCGTCGACCGGCCGTGGCGGGACCGGCGCCGCAGCCCGAGGCCACGGCCACCGCCGACCCGAGCAGCACCAGCGCCAGCTCGGCGGCCTGCCGCCCGGTGAACCCGGCCCGTTCCAGCAGGGCGAGCGCGCGCTCGGCCAGGCCCGCCCCCGCCGCACCGGACAGGACCCTGGTCTGGACCAGCGGCGCGAGCGCGGGGGTGAGGTGCAGCGCGCCGACCAGGTCCTCCAGCAGGGCGCGCAGGTCCTCGGCCCAGTCGGGGCCGTCCTGGCGCAGCGGAACGGCGGCTGCGGCGTGCTCGGCGAGGGCGTCGAGCAGGGCGTCCTTGTTGGTGAAGTGCCAGTAGAGGGCCATGGGCGTGACCCCGAGCTCGACGGCGAGGCGGCGGATGGTGACCGCGCCCAGCCCCTCGGCCCCGCTGATCGCCGCGGCCCTGAGCACGACGGCGGCGCGGGTGAGCCGGGGTGCCGTGCTTCGGGTCGCCACCTGACGACCGTACTCAGCGGAAAGCCTGCGGGAAGCGGACTTCGGGGGCAAGACTGTGTGAAAAGCCTTGCGCCGCAGCGCTGTTCGCCCGGCCGGGGGCGGGTTCTTCACCGATGACGCGGAGAGCAGGGCCGGGAGGCGGTCCTCCCGGCCCTGGGCGACCCCGAGCGGTACCGGCCGCCGGACGGGGAGAACGCGGCCGGGGACGGGGTCAGGCCATCGCGACGGCCATGACGGCCATGCCCAGGCTCATCGCGCTCTCCACGGCCGGGGCCACCGCGCGCCGCCGCCGGGCGCCGGGGGCGCGGCCCGCGTCGAGCGCGCGGGCCAGCCAGGCGGTTCCGGCGATCGCGAACACCACCGCGAGGGCGAGACCGACCGCGCTCACGTGCGCGGGGACGCCCGCGCCCGCGTCGACGGCGGTGGTCGCGGCTCCGCCGTGGTGGTCGTGCGCGCCGCCGCCCCCGCCTCCGGACGGTGGTTCGCGCATGGCCAGCGGCATCACCACGACCATCCACGCCATGCCCGCCATCATCACCGCGTGGTGGACCAGCTCGACCCGGCCGTGCCCGGCGCAGGCCCGGCCGCCGATCGCGGCCAGCGCGGCGAACCACAGCGCGGCGACGGCGAACAGGGCGGTCTGCGGCACGGGCGCGAACGCCATCGTGGCGGGCCAGGCCATGAGGATCATGGCCCCGCACATCAGGGCGTGCAGCACGGAGCCGACCCGCTCGACGAGCCCGCCGTCGCGCCACAGGCGCACCAGGTGGAAGCCGCAGGCCACCGCATAGGCGGCGGTGAGCGCGACGCGCAGCACGATCTCGTCGATCACGCGGGGACCCCTCGTTCTTCGGTGTTCGCCGTGCCCTCGTCCGGGAGTCCATCGTCCGCCGACGCGCCGGGTCCGGCTTCCGCCTGCGTGCCCTCCTGACGGGCCTCGCGTTCCTGACGGGCGCCGAGCACGACGTCGAGCGCGAGGAAGGCCAGGAGCGGGATGCCGAGCAGCGGCAGGTGGTAGCCGACCACCGCCGCGAGCACGGCGACCGGGGCGAGCACCCGTCCGGGGGTCCGGCGCCACCCGCCGCGCGCGGGCGCCCGCCCGAACCGGGCGCCGCCCCTGGTGGGCCTGCGCTGCCACCACATGCGGTAGCCCCAGAGCACCAGTGCGACCAGGGCGAGCGCGAGCGCGGTGAGCACGAGCTGGTTGGGCAGGCCGAACAGCAGGCCCATGTGGGCGTCGATGCCCCAGCGGGTGAGCTTGGCGGCGAGGGGGTAGTCGGCGAAGCGCAGCACGTCCAGGACCTCGCCGGTGACCGGGTGGATCGCGGCCGAGTCCTGCTTCTCCGGCCAGCTGCGCTGCACCTGCTGCACGACGTACGCCTTGCCCTCGGCGGGCGGGCGGACCTCGACGGGGTCGGTGAGGCCGACGGCGAGCGCGGCGTCGCGGGCGGCCTGGAGGCCGATGTCGGGGCCGTCGGCCGCCGCGTCGACCGCGCTGGTGACCGCCGGGGTGGTCCAGTCCAGCGCGGTGCGGACCTCGCCGACGGTGGCGCCCGCGTAGGCGGACCAGGTGAGGCCGGTGGCGGACAGGAACAGCAGGCCCGCGGCGGCCCAGAGGCCGACCGCGCCGTGCCAGGACAGGACTCGGCGGCGGCCTGCGGGGGCGGGGCGCGGGAGGACGAGCTCGCGCTTGTGCTTGCGGCGCCTGCCGATCCACAGGGCGAGGCCCGCGAGGACGACGACCCAGAGCCAGCTGGCGGCCAGTTCGCTGTAGAGCCTGCCGAACTCGCCGAGGTGCAGGTTGCGGTGCAGGTTGTCGATCCAGCCGCGCAGCGGGAGGGCCTGGCCGGAGCCGTAGGTCTCGTGCTGTCCGCGCACCTCGCCGGTGTGCGGGTCGACGAAGACGGTGTGGTTGTAGCTCTCCCGCTGGCCGGGGAGCTTGAAGACGACCTGGGTGCTGTCGGTGGGGGTCGGGCCGGGGCGGACGCCGGTGAGCCTGCCGTCGGGGACGAGGGCCCTGGCGATGTCCGCCTGCTCGTCCAGCGGGAGGGTGGTGTCGGCGGCCGGGACGCGCAGCTCGTGGTCGTAGACGGCGCGTTCGAGCTGGGAGGTGAAGACGTAGGCGATCCCGGTGACGGCGGCGACGACCAGGAACGGTCCGATCAGGACTCCGGCGTAGAAGTGCAGGCGCAGCAGGAGGGCGCGGAGCGCGGGCCAGGCGGGTTCGCCGGTCGTGCCGGTCGTGCCGGGCTCGTCGGGACCTCCGGGTGTGGCGGGTGTGCCGGGTTCTTCGGATTCGTCGGGTGAGGCGCGGGGCGTTCCCCGTTCGGCGATGGACATCGTGCTCCCTTCGGTCGCCGCTCAACCGCACCAGTCGGACGAGTGGGGCTTCCGGTTCCGGGGAGTGGGGAGTTCGGCGCGACGACCAGGTCTCGTTCGAGCGGCTTTCGAGTGGTTTTCGACTAGGTTTCGCAACATTTCGCAGGGTCCTTACGTGCCTTTTCCCGAAGCTCATGGGCGCTGGGAGCCTTGTCACGCCGGGTTGTCACCGTATACGTTTCGGTCAAGGCTCCTAAAACTTTCAGCCACTCCTCCCCCACGAAGGTGCTGAACCATGAAGCTGACATCGAGGTCAGTTCCGAGGGCCGCCTTAGGCGCTGCCCTGCTGTCGGTCACGACCCTGGGCGCCGCGCTGCTGGTGAACGCGCCCGTCGCGCAGGCGGCGACCACGCTGGGCGCGTCGGCGGCCGAGAGCGGCCGGTACTTCGGGGCCGCCGTGGCGGCGTACAAGCTGAGCGACTCGGTCTACACGGGCATCCTGAACTCGGAGTTCAACTCGGTCACGCCCGAGAACGAGATGAAGCTCGACGCGACCGAGCCGACGCAGGGCCAGTTCACGTTCACGAACGCGGACCGGATCGTGAACCACGCGGCGGCGCGCGGCATGAAGGTGCGCGGGCACACCCTGGCGTGGCACTCGCAGCAGCCGGGCTGGATGCAGTCGATGGAGGGCGCGCCGCTGCGGTCGGCGATGCTCAACCACGTCACCCAGGTGGCCACGCACTACCGGGGCAAGATCGACTCGTGGGACGTGGTGAACGAGGCGTTCGCCGACGGCGGTGGCGGCGGCAGGCGCGACTCGAACCTCCAGCGCACCGGCAACGACTGGATCGAGGCCGCCTTCCGGGCCGCGCGGGCAGCCGATCCCGGCGCCAAGCTCTGCTACAACGACTACAACACCGACGACTGGACGCACGCGAAGACGCAGGCGGTGTACCGCCTGGTGCAGGACTTCAAGACCAGGGGCGTGCCGATCGACTGCGTGGGCTTCCAGTCCCACTTCAACCCGGCGAGCCCGGTCCCGTCGAACTACCAGACGACCCTGCAGAACTTCGCCGCGCTGGGTGTGGACGTGCAGATCACCGAACTGGACATCGAGGGCTCGGGTTCGGCGCAGGCGAGCAACTACGACCGCGTGACGCGGGCGTGCCTGGCGGTGGCCCGGTGCAACGGGATCACGGTGTGGGGCATCAGGGACACGGACTCCTGGCGGGCGTCGGGCACCCCGCTGCTGTTCGACGGGAGCGGGAACAAGAAGGCGGCGTACACGTCGGTGCTGGCCGCTTTGAACGGCGGCACCACGCCACCGACGTCGACCACGACTACGACTACGACGCCTGGTGGTCCGGCGGGGTGCACGGCGACGGTGTCGCTGAACTCGTGGAGCGGCGGGTTCGTGGCGACGGTGAAGGTGACCGCCGGGTCGGCCGCGATCAACTCCTGGAACGTGACGACGAACCTGCCGTCGGGGGTGTCGGTGACCGGGTCGTGGAACGCGGAGCGGACCGGGACCAGCGGCGCGGTGCAGTGGCGGAACGCCGCGTACAACGGGAAGGTGGCGGCGGGGCAGTCGACGGAGTTCGGGTTCCAGGGGACCGGGAGCGCGGGGACGCTGACGCCGAGTTGTTCGGCGGGTTGAGGTTGGTTGCCCGGTAGGGGTTTTGGGGCCCGGTGCGCTACGCGCCGGGCCCCTGCTCTTGGGGGCGGCGTTCGCGGACGCGGTCAGCTCGTGGGCTGCTCGGCGACACGGGGGAACCAGTCCGGGACGTAGTCGGGCTCGCGCGGGAAGCGCTCCAGGTCCAGGGCGAACGCCTCAAGAGGCGCAGGCGGGGAGAAAGACGGTTCCTGCTCCCACTCGTAGCTGATCGAGTACTTGCCCGGTCGCTCCAGCTTGTAGTACCCGCTGAACCAGGTCCCCTGCCCCTCGGCGTACATGCCGCTGCGCAGCTCCTGGAAGAGGTACCAGACGTCCTCCGGCGGGAACCACTCCCTGGTCCCCCCACCTGCGACACGCAACCCGACCCGCGGCTCCAGGTGGGCGCCGACGTGGTGGTGCTCCAGCTCCAGGTACTCCCACTCCACAGGAAGGGAGTCGAGGAGCATCCCGGTCATCCGGTCCAGGACTTCCTTCTGCTGCAACGGGTTGAGCTTGCGCCACTTCGTCATGCCCGGTGGTCCTCTCGTTCCGTTGCTGTCGACCACTTCCGATACTGGACGCTGACGCTAGAGCGCGCCACGTTAGCGACCGCAGCAGTTTCCCTGGCGATCTGCTCTTCGAGTTCCTTCAGCCTCTCGGCAGAAAAATCCAGGTACACCGCGTGACGTTGCACATGAACCACATCGAGACCCTGCCCCCACCGACACGCGGTTCGCTGCCCTGCGATCAACTCTTGGGTCGCTCCACAGCAGGGGGAAACCAATCAGGAACGTAGTCCGGCTCACGCGGGAAGCGCTCCAGGTCCAGGGCGAACGCCTCAAGAGACGGCGGTGAGGGGAAAGCCGGTTCCCGCTCCCACTCGTAGCTGATCGAGTGCTTGCCGGGAAGCTCGAGCCGGTAGTAGGCGCTGAACCACGTCCCCTGCCCCTCGGCGTACATGCCGCCGCGCAGGTCCTGAAAGAGGTACCAGACCTCCTCCGGCGGGTTCCACTCCCTGGTGCCACCCCCCGCGACGCGCAACCCGACCCGCAGATGCAGGTGGGCGCCGACGTGGTGGTGCTCCAACTCGAGGTACTCCCAGTCCGCAGGCAGGGACTCGAGGACCAGAGCGGTCAACTCGTCCAGGATCTCCTTCTGCTGCAAGGGTGTGAGTTTCGGCCATTCCGCCATGCCCAGCGATCCTCTCGTTTCGGTGTTGTCGACCACTTCCGATAGTCGCGCTGGGACTACAGCGCACCACGCTCACGGGGCCACGTGCCAGCAGCGACGTGGTGCGGCAGGTACTCCGACTCCACCGTCACCGGGATCCGGACCGCATTGGCAAACACCGTCAACGCCAAGGGCCCCAGCGCGAAGAACCCCACCGGATCGGACTCCTCCTCATCGGTGGCCGTCCAGTACTCCCGGTGCTGGACCAGCGCCTCCTCCAACGCCAGGTTGAACCGCTCCGAATCCCGATCACCGATCTCCTGGAAGATTCCCAGGACCGGCACCACGATCTTCAACGCGTACGTGCGCATCAACTCCGGCACAACCGCCGGATCAGTCGCCCGGAGAGCAGCATTGATCGCCTCAGCCGCTGAGGAACCACTGCGACTGAACCGGCGGATCACCTCAGCCAGCGCGTACAAGTACTCCGGAACGTCCTCCTTCGACGCACGCAACAACTCCTCCGGCACCGCAATGAGCCGCTGGATCAACGGCTCGTTCATCGTGACGTACGCCAACCACACCGACGTCACCCACTGACCCGCATTCGAGTAGTGAGAGGGCCCAGCGCCAGTGGTCCGCACCACCTGATCGCCCAGCTCCACCTCGACCGGCACGCCCTCGTCAGCGGACGCGACCTTGAAGATCGCCTCACCCACCTGACACGCGAACAACGCACTGTCCCACGTATCACCACTCGCACCACGCGGATCAACAGCGAACGAATGCCCCAGACGCGCCCACGCCGTGTTCATGAGCATGTTCAACCACCATGGCGAGTGCGCAACCGCGCCGATCAGCCCAGTGATTTGCTCTTCCAGATCCAACAACTTCTTCGCCGAGAACTCCGGATAGACCTCATGACGTGGTACATGCCCCACAAGCGCACCTACTCCCTCAGGTCGGGAACTCCCCGAGCCACGTGCGCCGCACCAGGTGCTCGGGCAGGTAGCCGGACTCGACGTCGATCGGGAACTCCGCGTCGTGCGCCATGCACGTCAACGCCAGAGGAGCGAGCGCGACGCACCCTGCCGAACTCCGATCGCGCTCGTCCTCCTCACCGCTCCAGTAGGAGCGGTGCGCTTCCAAAGCCCCCACGAGCGCTTCGTTGACCCCCTCGTGCTGATCAGCCAAGAACCGGTGGAACAGGTTGATCGGCGGGTACAGCAACTTGAGCATCAGCTCACCGGCGGCAAATCGCGCGCGCTCGGGATCAGTCCCCTCGATCGCCGCCTGCAACTTCGCCCCGATCCCCTCCCCCTCGTTCCAGTAGGTCTGGAGGGTGTCCACCCAGTCGTACACGTAGCCATCCATCTGGGCGCCCGAAGCGCGGAGCACTTCGATCGGCGTGCTCGCCAACATCGTCAAACGGTCCTGCTCACGACAGATCACCGACAGCCAGAACACCGTGAGCCAGTTCGCCGGATGCGCATGACGCCGCGTGCTACCAGTGGGAACCGTCATCAGGTCCCCACAGATCCGGCACTCCACCGCACTCCCCGGCTCGGCGCCCGCCGCAGCGAAGATCGCCGCCCCGAGCTGCATGGTCAGCACGAGGCTTTCCCAAGTCTCGACCTTGTCAGCGGCCGGATCCACCAGACAGCGCAGCTCAAAAACACCCGCAGCCTCCTGGAACGCCTGGTTCAGCAGATCAGGGTTCCCCGAGATCAGCCCCAACGAGTCGTCCAACATCTCCAAGCCGAACGCGAGGCCACTTTCATAGGCAGGATGCTTGAACTCATGACGTGCCACCTCGACAACCACCTGGTCACGCCTCCAACGCGAGCTTGCGCTTCAACCATTCAGGAATCCTCCCCTCCGCACGGGGAAAGTGCTCGAGGTCCAACGCGTACGCGCTCCCCCTGAGCGGCGGGGTGAAAACCGGCTCGCTGTCGTAGTCGTACTCGACCCGGTACCGCCCAGGCGGTTCAACCGTCACGGTGGCGGTGAACCACGTCCCCACGCCCTCCGCGCACATCCCACCGCGCAACCGCTTGAGCAGCCGCATGGCCTGCGCGGACGGCACCACCCTGCGCTGCTCACCACTCCCATCCGCGCACAGGAACGTAG
This sequence comes from Actinosynnema pretiosum, assembly GCF_024171695.1. Lineage (GTDB taxonomy): Bacteria > Actinomycetota > Actinomycetes > Mycobacteriales > Pseudonocardiaceae > Actinosynnema > Actinosynnema pretiosum. The sequence continues at coordinate 471,647 of NZ_JAMTCF010000001.1, forward strand.
CGGTGTCGACGCCAACCGTGGACCGGAAGGACAACTGGAGCCACCGCCACCCGGCAGGCGCAGCGGACACCAGCTCCCCACCGACCTCGTGAACGATCTCCTGCTGCTCCACAGGCCCCAGCACTTCGCTCATCGAACCCTCCGGAACCACATCTCACTCGAACCAGTCGGGAACGTGCTCCTCGGTGCGCGGGAACAGCTCCAGCTCACGGGCGTACGCCTCACCGGGCGGCGGCACGACGAAGTCCGGCGCGGTGTCGCGCCGGTAAGCCACCGAGTAGCGATCCGGGTAGTCCAACCAGAAGGTGGCCTGGAACCACGCCCCGCGCTCGGGATGCGCCATCCCCTCCCGCAACACCGCGAAACGCTCCCGCACGTCATCCGGCGGCAACCACCCGTACAAGCCACCGGTCTCCATGCGCAACAACCCGGAGAACGCCGTGTACTCCCCAACAGCCCCGTACACGACCTGGAGGTGGTTCCACCCGGCGGGCAACTCGAACGCCAACCGCTCGGTGATCGCGGCCAGCACCCGCTCCTGCTCCTCGACGCTCAACACCTCACCCACGCCCCGAACCCTCCATTTCCGCCTCGGCGAGCCGCGCGCGCAACCACTCGGGCCGGTGCTCCGGCGAACGCGGGTACACCTGCTGATCGACCACCCACGCCGACGCGGGAATCCCCGGCGACCAGCACGGGTCGTGGTCGTAGTTGAACAAAGCCCGGTGTTCCAAAGGCGGATCGACCGTGTACCGCATCGAGAACCACGTCCCCCGACCAGGCTCGTACATCAGGTCACGCAACTCGCGCAACGCAGGCTCCACAGTGGACGGCAATCGCACTGCGACCTGTGTGCCACCACGCCGCAGCACAGTCAACGACGAGTGGCCGTACTGCGCGTCACCCCAGTACTTCAGGTCGATCCGAAACCAGTCCGCCGGAACCACGGCCACGAGATCCACGCCAACCTGGCGCAGCAACCGCTCACCCCGCTCATCACCGCACATCAAGCACCCGAGCGCTCCCGGAACCACTCCGGCACGTACTCCGGATCACGCGGGAAGCGCCTCAGCTCCAGAGCGATCTCGTCAGGAGGCGGCACCGCGGAGAAAGCAGGCTCCCGCTCCCACTCGTAGCTCACCGAGTACCTACCCGGCCGTTCGAGCCTGTACAGGAGGCTGAACCAGGTCCCCTGCCCCTCGCAGCACATCCCACTGCGCAGATCCTGGAAGAGATACCAGACCTCGTTCGCCGTGTCCCAGTTCCTGCCACCGCCACCCGCGACGCGGAGCCCGACCGCCAGTCTCATGTGGTTGCCGACCTGGTGGTGCTGAAGTTCGAGATACTCCCAGTCCTGCGGCAAGGCGTCCAGAACCATCCCGGTCACCTCGTCCAGGATCTCCCCCTGCTGCAAGGGGTTGAGCTTCTGCCGCTTCACCATGTCCGGCGATCCTCTCCGTTCAGCGCTGCCGAGGGCGCGCTACGCGCTCGGCGGAGCGATCTGCGCCTGGTGCTCGGCCTCAGCGATCTCCGCGAGCCGCAACTGCTCCCGGAGCCAGTCCGGGACGTGCTCGTCGTCGCGCGGAAAGGCCTCCAGGTCCCTGGCGTACGCGACCGGGTGCAGCGGGGGCTTCCAGCCGGGCTCCTCGTCGAAGTTGAACTCGACCCGGTGCTCACCGTCCGGGAACACCGTCAACCTCGCCGACAACCACGTCCCCCGCCCCGGCTCGTACATCAGCCGCCGCGCCCGCACGAGATCGTTGCCGACCACCTTCGGCAACCGCATCGACAGAGGCGCGCCCCCACTGTCGGAGCTGACCCGCACCCCGAACAGGTGCATCATCGTGCAGAGGTGGACATCCACATCGACCCTGGTCCACCCATGGGGAGCCTCGGCCGCGAGCGCCGTGACAGCCCGCTCCAGGTGCATCGACCCAACTCCTCGCTCAGGAACGCCCTCCCCCGCGAAGGACCGGCCCAGCGTAGTTGCCGCACCAGCGCCCGACACCGCTTTCGCCGTTCCTCGTGAGTCAGCCCTCAGCACGCTCACGGTCCGGCTGATCGGCGCGGTTCATGGACACCTTCTCCCGCCCATCGCTGAACAGCTCCGCCACAGCCGAGTCCCACGGCCCGTGCTCACCGCGCAGGCTCATGGCGCTCAACTCCCGAAACCGCTGGGCCACCGCCCGAGGCGGATCCCACCGCGTCATCACGCCCGCCACGTCCTGCACGAGCGCGCCCACCTCGGCGTGCTCCCCGATCTCGCGGAACCGCACCTGCGCGTACGCCCACCCCGGAGGGAGCACCTGGCGCAACTGCTTGGCAATCCGCTTGACCTGCTCCACCTGCTCCTCGCGCCCCGCCCGGTCCGACAGCGCGGAAGGCTCGATCCCCAACGCCTCCAAGGCCCAGCGCGGGGTGTTCTCCGGGCTGCGTGGCCACCGGAGCAGGTCGTCAGCCAGCACGGCGGGATCGATCGGCGGATCCCAGACGGGATCGACGTCGAAGTTGAGGTCCACGCGGTAGTAGTCCGGCGGGGTCATGGTGAAGCGGATGGAGAACCAGGTCCCGGCTCCGGGCTCGTGCAGCAGGTGCCGGAGGTCGACGAACGGATCGCGCACCTCCACCGGCATCTCCACCGGCACGAAGGACCCGTCAGCGAGCACGGTGGCGAAGGTGAAGTCCTCCACGTCAGCCGCGAACGACACCTTCAGATCCATGACCGCCCACCCCGGCGGCGCGACCGTGAGCAGCTTGCCACCGACCCAGTCGAGGGCACGCCCGGCCTGTTCTTGGCGCTCTTGCTGGGACACGAGGGGAACTCCTGAGGTGAGGGGACGACCGATTATCAGCCGTTCTCGGCCTCGGTGGCGGCGATCCCGATCGAAACACTGAAACTCCGCAGGACATCTCAGCACCGCACTGGCCGCACAAGAACTGGTCGATCACCTGACAACGTTCGTCGACCAGGTCCCGGTTCTCCCGCGCCTTCCAGTCGTCAACCTCGCCGCAGATATCTTTGTGGCGGCCTGCTCCCACAACCGTCTGACGATGTCTCCTCGAATCGGCTCCCGCACAAGCAGCTCAGGGTCTCCCTTGACACGACAGCAGAAAACCCCGAACTGCTCCGCGGTGAGCGTCAGGACCCCGAGCGGGTCCGGAGCCAGTCAGGAACCCGCTCCGAGCCGGGCAGCTCCAACTCCACGAGGTACGCCTCGTCCGAAGGCGGATCGATCCAGGTCGGCTCCTCCGTGCGGTTCGTGGACACCTTCTCCCGACCGTCGCCGGAGAGCTCCACCTTCGCGGAGAACCACGGCCCGTGCTCGGTGCGCCGGGTCATGGTGCGCAGCTCGCGGAACCGCTCGGTCACCGCGCGAGGCGGGTTCCACTGGACCATCGCGCCCACCGCGTTCTGCACGAGCGCGGCGACCTCAGCGTGATGCCCGATCTCGCGGAACTGCACCTGCGCATACCCCCAGCCCGCAGGCAGCACTTGGCGCAACTGGTCGGTGACCCGCTTGACCTGGCGGCTCTGCTGCTCGTAGTCCACCGAGACCGGCAGGGCGGGCAGCTCGGCACCCAGCGCTTCGAGCACCCAGCGCGGAGTGTCGTCCGGAGTGCGCGGGTAGCGGCGCAGGTCCTCCACCAGCACGTCCGGCCCGATCGGCGGATCCCAGACCGGGTCGACCTCGAAGTTGAAGTACACGCGGTAGTTGTCCGGCGGGGACATCGTGAAGCGGACCGAGAACCAGGTGCCCTGACCGGGCTCGGCGAGGAGGTCGCGGACGTCCACGAACGCCCTGCGCACCTCGGGAGGCATCTCCACAGGCGCGAACGAGCCGTCGCCGAGCACGGTGGCGAAGGTGAAGTCCTCCACATCAGCCGCCAGCGACACCTTCAGGTCGAGGACAGCCCAACCTGCAGGCGCGACCGAGAGCAGTCGACCGCCGACCCAGCCCAGGATCAGGTTGGTCTGCTCTTGGCGCTCGTACTTGGTCTGCCTCGGCTCACCCACGCCGTCACGGGATTCCGGCACCGCCTCCTGCTGCTGGGGCCGCTGCTGCTCCGGGGGGTCCGGGTGGGACATTGAGGAAGCTCCTGCAGTGGACAACGATCTCATTGGTCGCCTGGTCCAGGCGCTGCTCGACAACGTACAGCCGATCCGGGGTCCTTCCGTGACTGGCATCGCTCGGCCGGACGCGGACGCGTTCAATGCCTTCGCCCGCCCGGTGCGCGGCTGCGCGGTCCATCTCCAACTCAGTCCTGCGGCAGTTCCGCATCGGATCGGGCCAGCGGAATACGCCGAGCGGCACGAGTCCTGGTCCACCGCCTGCTCCCGGTTCGACGCCCGGGGCAGAAGTCGACCAAGGAAAAAGGGCGGCCTCGCCCACCCCGCAGAGCGTGCTGCGGGTGATGCGTCGTGGCCTGCGAGGGTCAAGGCCGTTGTCAGCCGTTCTCGGCCTCAGTGGTGCCGTCCAGGATGGAAGCAGGCAGGTAGTCGGACGTGACGGTGATCGTGATCCCCATGTCCTGCGCGATGGTCGCCAGCGCCAACGGCCCCAGCGCCACATAGCCCTCGGCGGAGGCGCGGCGCTCCTCGGTCCTGCTCCAGTAGGCCTTGTGCGCGTTCAACGCGTCGACGAGTGCAGCGTTGAACGCGGGCTCGGAGTCCGGCTTGGTCAGGTGGTGGAACAGGGCCAGCACCGGGAACCTCAGCAGGTTCGCGACCTCACGCTCGTCGGGATCGGTCACCACCTCCGGGGCGCTGTTGCGCAGCGCGTCGCTCAGCGCCTCCCCAAGCCCGTCCGAGCGCCGGAGAAATGCCTGGAACAGCCGCACGGTGTCGAACACGTACTCCGGCGCGGGATCAGCACGCAGCACGTCGACCGGGAACCCCGCCAGCGAGTCCAGGATTCCCCGGTCCCGCGCCACGATCGCCAGCCACAACGAGGTCAACCAGTTCTCCGCCGACGAGAGGTGCGCGGGGACCGGCCCGGAGACCTCGATCTCCCGGTCCACCATCCACACCGCAGCGGACTCGCGTCCCTCCAGCGCGGCGACGGTGAAGACGGCGGCGCCTGCGTCCAGGGCAGCGCGGAGCGCGAGCCACGTCTCCCGCTCCGCACCCGCGGGATCGACGACCGCGCGGTGCCCGAACAGCGCCAGCGCGGTGCTGAACTGCATACCGAGCATGGCCGCGTAGCGCTCGACTTCAGCGACCCCCTCGACCACGTCCTTCGTGAACCGCGGCAGCACCCGAGCAGAGGCGTGGGGGTAGGTCTGGTGCCGCTCGACTTCAACCACGATCAGGGAACCGATCACTCTGGCTCGCCGGGGTGCAGGCCTCAACACCAGAGAGCGCCATGCTCACAGAGCCACGCCCCAGTCTCAGTTCTGATTTCCTATCGCCGTCAACTCTCGCGCGCCGCGCCTTCACGCAACCAGTCGGGGATGTGCTCCTCGGAGCGGGGGAACAGCTCCAACTCCCGCCGGTGCGCCTCAGGGGACGGGAACTCCACGAAGTTCGGCGGCGCCGTCGTCCGGTTGTAGAAGATCGAGTAGCGGTCTGGGTACTCCAGCCGGTAGATGGCGTCAAACCACGTCCCACGCTCGGGGTGCGCCATCCCCTGCCGCAACGCCGCGAAGCTCTCCCGAACGTCATCCGGCGGCTGCCAACCGTACATGGCCCCGTTCACCATGCGCAGCAGCCCGGAGAACGACACGTCCTCACCAACAGCCGCGTACACGACCTGGATGTAGTTCCACCCAGCGGGCAACTCGAACACCAGCCGCTCGGTGATCGCGGCGAGCACCTCGTCCTGCTGCTCGGAGCTCAACGGCTCACTCATGATGTCAGTTCCCCTCTTCCGCCTCGGCCAGCCGCGCGCGCAACCACTTGGGCCGGTGCTCCGGCGAACGCGGGTAAACCTGCTGGTCGACCACCCACGCCGACGCGGGAATCTCCGGCGACCAGCGTGGATCATGGTCGTAGTTGAACATCACCCGGTACTCGAGAGGAGGATCGACCGTGTACCGCATCGAGAACCACGTCCCCCGCCCAGGCTCGTACATCAGATCGCGCAACTCGCGCAACGCAGGCTCCACAGTAGAGGGCAGCGGCACCGCGACGGATACCCCACCTCGGCGGAGCACGGTCAAAGAGTGATGACCGTACTGCGCGTCGCCCCAGTACTTCAGGTCGATCCGGAACCAGTCCGGCGGAACCACGGCAACGAGATCCGCACCGACCTGGTGCAACAACCGCTCATCCCGCTCAGGACCCTCCTGGGACCGGTGGGATGAAGTGGGGGTTCCTGGCTGGCCTTGGGACATTGTTGAACGATCTCCCCTCAGTGCGGTTCAGGGCTGGGGACTCCGTGGACAGCGTCCACCTGGCGTGCAGCACGTCCGGGGTGCGGACGTCCGCTGTTTGGCGTTCCGCCCAGAAGTCGAACCGGTCAACCGTCACACCGGGTGTCGCCCCCATGCTGGCGAGATCTTCCTCCATACCACGCCAGGTCTCGCTCTTCGGTCGCCCCTCCACCTCCCAACCGCTGTTCTCGTACGCCCACTGCGGCACGTGGTTGATCCGCTCTCCAGGACCGCCCGCTTCGAAGGCGATGATGTGGCCACCTGCGAACCGGAACAGCGGGCGCGTTTCAGGCGTCCAACTCGGACGGTTGTAGTCACCCTGCACCCACTGGCCCGCCGAGTTCTTACCGCCTGTGGCGATCTGCCCCACGTCCGTCTGCAGCCGGCCATCTGAATCAAACCCGCGTCGAGGCCCCCAGTGCGTCGGGGCGTTTGTGCCCGCAGGCGGATACTCGGGCCTGCCGCTGGCGGCGATGGTGTCCCCGTGCTCGTCAGTCCGGTACAACTGACGGGGTTCCCTCGGGTCGTAATGGTGCCTCTCCAAGTTCCTGGGCCCCACCGCGTAGGTGGTCTCAGGACGTGGAACGTCGAGGTTGCCCTTCCACGTGGCAGCAGTGCCCAACTCCGGGTTGAAGCCCTTCTCCCGGTTTCCCGACCATGTGTGCACATGCGAGAATCGGCCGTTCTCATCCGTGTAGAACGTACCGTGCCACTTGCCATCCGGGTCGTACACGTCGTAACGCGTGTTCGGCTCTCTCGGCGGCGTATCCGTGAGTGAGAACGGCCCGTCCTGCCTGGTGTCGTAGCCCCGGACGGGTTCGGCCATGCGGTAGTTGCCGTCCTGGTCACCGGGCGGATTCCACTCGACCGCAGGCGGGTAGTCGCCGCTGTCGAATCCTTCGAAGCGCTGCGGCGGGTAGCTCTGGGACGCTGTGGAGGGCGCTTGATCTCGCGGCTCCGGGACCGTCGCATCAGGCGCCGGACCGGAGGGAACTTCCCGTTCCCTTGACGACGGAATTTCGAACGTCTGCGCGGCGTTGTGGCCGAGCTCGACCCGGTAAACCGTGCCCGGTTTCAAATTCGACAGATCAGGGTTGACCGGTGCCGTGAAGGGGTCCTTCCCGAATCCGGAGTTGGACGCATTCGTTTCGATGTGGGTGATGTTCCGGCCGCTATCGGTGTAGTAAATGCCACGCGGGTTGCCGTCGGTGTCTGTGACGACCATGCGCGAATTGGGTTCGAGCGGCGGCCTGCCGTTCAGGTCAGCCACTCTGGCGTCAGGGGCGACGGACAACGGCACCTCAGGCAGCGGCTCACCGTTGCGCTGCGTCGGAGGATCCCAGACAGCCTGCCTCTGCGGCGTGCGCTCGTGGTGCTCTGAGTCGTTCACCGGCTTGCGGGGCATCGCACGATCGCGGGCATCGTCGGCGTCGGTGTGGTCGGCGCGGTCGGTGTCGCGGGTGCCGGGGACGTAGCCGTCGTCGCCTGCGCGGGTGGTGGTGCCGTCGGGGCGGTGGGTGTTCCACTCGCCGTTCGGGGGGATGCGGGGGCGGCGGGTGCCGTCCGGGCCCACCTCGGCGTCGCTGGTGTAGACGCGGCCCGCGTTGTCGGTCCAGGCGGGTTTGGTGGGGGCCAGGACGTCGGCGTTGGTGTGGCGGGCCAGGCGGTCGGCGAAGGTGTTGGAGCCCGCGTCGCAGCCGATGAGGCGGATGGGGGTGCGGCCGTCCCAGCCGGTGCGGCGCAGGAGGTCGCCGTACTGCTCGGGGGTGTAGGTGTGCGGGCCGATTCTTGCTCGGCCGTCCGGGGTGATGTGGACGTCGGCGGTGAAGTAGCGCGGGTCCGCCGGGACCCGGTGGGGGAGGTCGCCCATGGTCGGGTCGCCTCGGTGGTGGGAGACGCCCGACGGGGTGGTTTCGCCGTGGCGGGCGTGGGCCTCGTCGATGGGCGGGGTGTCGTGGTGGGGCTGGACGCCGTTGTCGGGCGCGTCAGGGCGATTCGGGTCCGGGTGATGCGCGTCGGGGCGGTTCTGGGCGGGGTGGGGTGCGTCCGGGCGGCCTGCGTCCGGGCGCGAGGGGTCTGGGCGGCCTGCGTCCGGGGTGCGGTGTGGGGCGTCCTGGCGGGGTGGGGTCCACGGTTCTGCCGCGCGTGGGCGGGCGCCGTCCGGGGTTGGGGCGGTGGGACGGGTGGGGTGCGGGGTGCCGCTCGGGGTGGGGCTGTGGTTCGGGGTGTTCGCGCTCGGGGTGGTGTTGTGGCCGGGGGTGTTCGGGGAGTGCGGGGTGCCCGGCGTGCCGTGTGGCTGGGTGGTGGGGGTGTGCGGGGACGGGGTGTGGGCGGGGGTTGCGTTGCTCGTCCCGGTGTGGCCCGGGGTGTGGTTCGAGGGGCGGGCGGGGTCCGGGGTGCGGTTGGTCGGGACGCCCGAGTTCAGGTCGCCGCGTTGACCCGGCGTGCCCGTCCAGCCTGGGCCGCCCTGGCGCGGGGCGCCGGACGGGGCGGTGTTCGGGGTGCCGCCGCCCGACGACGAGGGGGTGCCGCCCGCGTGGGTGGGCTGGGTCGGGATCTGCGGCTGAGCGGGCTGGGTGTGCTGCGGGGCAGCGGGATGGGTCGGGCGGGGCGGGGCGTCCGGGGTCGAGGAGGACGTCGTGGTCTGACCCCGTGGCGTGGGGGACGGGACGTCGGGGCGCGGGGTGGTTCCGCCGCCGTTGGGGGTGTTCGGGTGGCCGGGCGTGCCGGACGGGGTGTTGCCTGCGGGCAGGTCGGGATCACGGCTGGGGCGTGGGGTGCTGGGCATCGGGTCGCCGACGTCCCGGCGGGGCGCGGACGTCGGGGTGTCCACCGGGGCGTGCGAGGAGGTCGTGGTGTCCGCGGCGGGACGGCTCGACGGCGACGGGGTGGTTCCGCCGTCGGGTTGGGTGGTGCGGCTTGGGGCGCCCGATTCCGGGGTTGTGCCGCGTGGTGCGGTGCCCGGCGTGTCGGCAGCGGACGTGTCGGTGCGCGGGGTGTTGGTGTCAGGGGTGTCGGCGTCGGGGGTGTTCGTGGTCGGGCGGGCGGAGTCCGGGGTGTCCGCGCCGGGACCGTCAGGGGTCGCGGGGGAATCAGGGGAACCAGGGGCGTCAGAACCCGGAGCATCGGGACCGTCGCCCCGGCCGCCGGGAGTGCTCCCGCCCGGCAGGTCCACCCCTCCCCCACCGCCACGCCGCACGAAACCGCCGGGGATCACGCTGCTCGGGTGCAGCACGTCCAACCCGGTCACCTTGCCGGCGATCTTGCCGACCACCTTGGCGATCTTCTCGAACACCTCCACCAGCCTCGCGATCATCGGCGAGACCTTCTTGATGGTGTTCAGCAACTTCTGCACGATCTCCGCGATCCGCGCACCCCACTTCGAGATCGCCGTGATCGCCTGCGCCACGATCACCGGCGTCCCGAACCCCAGGGAGAACACCGCCTCCAACACCCAGGCGATCAGCTTGCCCACCAGGTCGGCGATCAGGTCGCGCACGAACTCGCGCACGAACGCCACCACCATGCCCATCAACCCGACCACCGTGCCGACCGCGCCCGCCGCCGACGCCGCGCCCGACAGCGCGTCGCCGTGCTCGGCCGCGCTGCGGTGGTAGGCCTCGGCCGCCGGACCGGTCCAGCCCTCGGTGCCCGTGGCGACCGCCGACGCGTAGTCGGCCGCCACCGCCTTCAACTCCTCCGCGACGTTGTTCCACGTCTGCGAGTACGAGTCGATCACCGGCGGGTTCCCCGCGAGCCAGTCCAGCATCTGCTTGAGCGGCTGCATGTGCTCCATCAGGAACGACGCCGCCGACGACAGCAGCGTCCCGAACGGGTCCACCGCCAGCGACGCCGCGTCCGCCACCAGGCCCACCGTGCCCAGCCCGGCCTCGATCCAGTTGCCCTCGGCGAAGCCCTTGTAGGTGTCCATCGCCGACTCGGCCAACGAGATGCCCGTGGCCCACCCGTTGTCGCCGGTCCCCGCGTTGAACAACCCGTCCGGCTCGGCCGGAGCCTGCGCCACCAACGGATTCTCGCCAGCCACAGCCAACCGCCCCCTCGGTCGCCGTCGGGCCGCGTCGGTCACCACTCCGACGTGCGTCACCCGAACGTGCGGCACGATTTTGACCCAAAAGGGGGCAGGGCAACCGCGTTTCGTCAAAAGACGCCGGAAATTCACGGTCAGGGAGGACAAGGAACGTCGCACGAGAGAGTGTGCGCCACGTCACAGCGCTACAGCGCAGCACAGCCCCCACCTGGACACTCAAGCCAGGTGTGACGACCAGAACCCGCAGACGAACCTCAGGGGTGGTGGACGGCGCGGGACCACCCGACAGCGCCGGAACGGCGTGGGAGAGCGACGCCGAGCTGTGGCGGCGCGCCGCGCACGAGCCGACCGAGGCCGCGCGCGCCGCGTTCACGGCGCTGTTCGAGCGGCACGCCGAGGCCGTGTGGAACCACGCGCACCGGCTCACCGCCTCGTGGACGGCGGCCGACGACCTGCTCTCGCAGGTCTTCCTCGCCGCCTGGCGCTCGCGCGCCAAGGTGGTGCTGACCCGCGACTCCGCGCTGCCCTGGCTGTACACCGTGACCGCGAACCTGGTGCGCACCGAGCACCGCTCCGGCTCGCGGCTGCGCCAGGTGCTGCGCCTGGTCGGACCGCCCGCGCCCCAGCACGACCACGCCGAGCGGGTGGCCGACGCGGGCGCCGCCGAGGACCGGCTGCGCCGGGTGGTGGCCGCGGTCGACCGGCTGCCCCGCTCCGAGCGCGAGATCGCCCGGTTGTGCCTGCTCGGCGGGGTGGGCACGGCCGACGCCGCGCAGCTGCTGCGCATCACCGAGGCGAGCGTGCGCTCCCGCGTCGCCCGCGCCCGCGCCCGTCTGCGCGACCTGACCGAGGAGGACGACCGTGGCTGAGCACGGGACCGAGCACGACGCCGAGTTCGCCCCGCCGGAGCGGCGGCTGCCCGACGCGACGCGCGACGCGGCGCTGCTGCGGTTGCGCGAGGGCATGGCGGAATCGCCGCGCCGGGTGCCTGCGGCTGCGGCCGTGGTGGGTGCGCTCGCGCTGGTCGGCGCGGGACTCGCGGGGGCCTTGGTCGGTGAACTGCGCACCGACCTCGGGACGGCCGGCTCCAGCGAGCCGCCGTCCCCGGTCCAGGAGTTGCTGATGCCGGACAACACCAAGCACTACCGGGTGGAGACGGGGCCGTCGAGCGATGAACCCGTTTGTCGCCCGGAAGGGGAAGGGATTCCCCCGGTCGAGGGGTGGACGAGGCTGGTCACCGGGCAGCACCTCGGGGTCGTGGTGACCGTCTACGACACGCCCGCCGGGGTGCTGTTCTGCGAGCGCACGCCGAGGTCGACCAGCTGGACCGGACCGGTCGCCGATCCGGGCGAGCTGGCGGTCGCGTTCACCACCGCCAACGGCACGATCGCCGGGTTCACCGACGCCGACGAGCGGCCGTTCGGGCTGTTCGACGGGCAGCGGTCGGCCTACCCGGCGCGGGCGGGGCGGATCTTCCTGGCGCCCGCCGAGTTCCGTCCGGGGAGCGGGCTGGTGGCCCAGTACGAGGTGCGCGACTCGGCGGAGCTCCAGGTCGAGCAGCCGCTGACGCCCCCGGCCGTGGCGGAGCGGCGGCTGCTGGCGGACGCGGGCACGGGCACGGGCGCGCCGTGGACCTGCCGGAACGGGCGGGCGCCGCTCGTGGACCCGGAGTTCTGGATGGCCGGGCCGGACGTGCCGGTGCGCGCGGGCGAGTCGGTGCAGGTCGCCCGGATGGGCGACCTGCTCGCGGTGTGCGCGCCGGACGACGCGCCCCTCACGCACGAGCCGCTGGTGGAGGAGCAGAACCCCGGCCCTGGGCGGGTGCACGGTGGCGGGCTGGTCGGGGTGACGGTGTTCCACAGCTTCACCTCCGAGCTGAACCCGGAGTCCGGGCTGGTGCAGACCTCGTCCACGTCGCGGGCGCTGGCGGGGCTCGTGCTGGACGGGCGGGTGACGAGCGTGGAGCTGGTGACGCCGAACGCGCCTCCGGTCTCGGGTGTGCTGGAGGGCGGGTCGTTCGTGCTGGTGAGCGAGCTGCTGGCGGTGGACGAGCGGGGCGCGTCGAGCGCGGAGCTGGTCACGCGCGACGCGGACGGGCGGGAGGTCGGGCGCGTGGCGGTGCCGCCGATGTAGTTCCGCGCGGCGCTCAGCGGGAGGCGGGCGGCCAGGCGGTCCGGTCGAGGGCGGTCCCGATCGTCTGGCTGCCGGTGAGGCGGGGGGGTAGCCAGGCGCGGTGGCGGGGTCCGGCTCGTGCGCCGCTCGGCGTCGGCCGGCTGCGCCTCGGTGCGCGGCGAGCAGGGGCGCGGGGGGCGGGGGCCAGGGGGCGGGCCGTCGGGGAGGCGGCTCCGGAAGCGCCACACGCCTTCGGACAGCACGAGCTGCCAGGTCTCGCGCACGCCGGGGTGGTCGAGCACCAGCGAGCGCACGAGCCGGGTGGCGGGCTTCGCGGCGCATTCGTCCACAGTGGACAGAACAGGTCGGGAAAGCCCGCCCCCGCACCCCGGAGCGCTAGGCCGGGAACGCGGCGTCCTTCCGCGAGGTCAACCAGTTCGTCCAGTCGAGCACGTCCTGGAGCGCCTGCGGTCCACCGATGCGGGCGGCGGCCAGGCGGGGTGGCAGGGTGTCGGCGGCGCGCAGTCGGGCCCACTGGGCGGCGCTCAGGGTCAGCGCCCGGACGTCCAGCTCCCCCAACGACTCCACGTCGACCACGTCGGCTCCCGAGAGGTCCAGGAACAGCAGTTCCGGCAGCGCGGGCAGGTCCGCCACCCGGACCGGCAGGCCGCGCAGGGACAGGTCCCACAGCGCGGGATGACCCGCCAGGACGGCCAGGTCGGCCTCCGGGGCGTCCACGGTCAGCGACGCCACGTGCTCCGGCACCCACAGGCGGACCGGGCCCGCGCAGCGGACGACGTGCAACTCGCGCAGGTTCGGCAGGGCGCGCAGCGGGGTCAGGTCCAGTTCGGGCGCGTCGTTGAGGTAGAGGCCCTGGATCAGCTCGGGGTGGGGCAGGGCGGCGACGCGGGTCGCCAGGTCGCCTCCCGGCTTGCCGAACCACCAGTGCTCCGGCGACCGGTTGTACGGGTAGCTCATCTCCTCGCCCCGGCGGTGGGTCTCGACGGTGGTGGTCAGCAGGGCGGTCGCGGACTCGGCGATCAGCTCGACGCCGTCCGATCCCCGGCCGTGCGAGAGGAGCTGGCCGTGGTGGCCGAGCGGGCCGGGATCGAGGTCGACCGCGCACTCGTGGCCGCCGCTGTCGGACGCGATCACGACCCACCAGTCGTCGCGCGTCAGCGTGCGGACCGCGCCCAGCGGTTCCGGCTCCGGGAGGACGTGGTCGTCGAACAGGTACTCCTGGATGTAGTCCCAGCAGCCGGGTTCACCCCACAGGTATCCCTCGACGGTCCGCTCCAGGGGGTGCAGCGCGTAGTTGCCGAGGATTCCGGGGGCGTTCGGGTCGCTGCCGATGACCAGGTGGAGGGCGCGGACGTCGTCGGGCAGGCGCAGGCCCATCCGCTGCTCCGCGGCGACCAGGTCCGCCTCGGTGCGCGGTTCGCCGAAGACCGCGTCCTCACCGGTCATCGCGCGGTGGCAGGCGGCGGCCTCGGCCACCAGCCCCCGGATCCGCTCCAGCACCTCGGGATCGGTGGGGCGGGGATCGGGGGCAGCGGCCGGAGGCCTGGGCATCCCCGGCGCGGGGTTGCCCACGGGGCGGAAAGCGGGGTCCAGGACGAAGATCGGGGGGACGCCGGGGGACGGCACGAAGGTGTGGCTGAACACCCAGCCGCCCGCGCCGTCCAGGACGACCCGGAGGAGCAGCCACCGCTTCTCGCCACGGGGGCGCAGCGCGGTCTCCAGCGCCTGCGCCAGCTCGCGGTGGTCGGGCGCGAACGCCAGGCCGGGCCGCGCGGGGCGGTGGGAGAGGTTCCCGCTCGCGAGCAGCACCTGCCAGGTCCCGGACACGTCGGGGAAGTCGCGGACCAGCGCGCGCACCAGCCCGGCGGACGGCTCCTCGCTGCGTTCAGCCATGCCGGGCAGTGTCCCCCCGGCCCGCGACGAGCGCAGCGGCTCAGGCCGGTGGCGGCGCGGTGCTCTCGCGGTGCACCAGCCACGTCGGCACCAGGCTCGTGCCGACCTCCTGCGGCTCGTGCCTGACCTGGCGCAGGACCCGTTCCACGCAGCGCCTGCCCACCTCGGTGAAGTCCTGGTGCACCGTGGTCAGCGGCGGGATGTAGGAGGTCGCGTCGGGGAGGTCGTCGAAGCCGACGATGCTCACGTCGCGCGGCACCACCTTGCCCTTGGCGTGGAACGCCCGCAGCAGGCCCAGCGCCATCTGGTCGTTCGCGGCGAACACCGCCGTGCAGCCGGGTTCGTCGGCCAGTTCGAGGCCGATCCGGTAGCCCGACTCCGCCGACCAGTCGCCCCTGCGCAGCGGCGGCACCGGCAGGCCCGCCTCCTCCAAGGTCTCGCGCCACGTCTGCGCCCGGCGCTCCGCCGCGAAGGACTCCTCGGGGCCCGCGACGTGCCAGACGGTGCGGTGGCCCAGGTCGATCAGGTGTCTGGTGGCCAGTCCGGCGCCGTGCGCCTGGTCGGTGTCGACCACGTTGTAGCGGTCGCCGCCGTTCGAGTCCACGACGATCACCTGCACGCCCGGCGGCAGGGTCACGGTCGCGGCGTCGAGCAGGTGCACTTCCATGATCACGATGACCGCGTCGACGGCCAGCTCGTCGAGCCTGGTGAACGCGCCCAGCACGCCGTCCTGGGTGGGCACCGCGACCGGGATGAGCGTGATCGCGTAGCCCTCGGCGGCCGAGTGCGCGACGATCGCCTCCAGGGTGCGGCTGTTGCCGACCGTGGCCAGGGTGAACAGGATGACGCCGATGGTGCGGAACTCGCCGTACTTCAGCGCCCGCGCGGCGCTGTTGGGGCGGTAGCCCAGTTCCCGCATGGCGGTGAGGACCTGCTCGCGGGTGCTGCCGACGACGCTCGCGTGGCCGTTCGCGACGCGGGAGACGGTCTGCGCGGACACCCCCGCGAGCCTGGCGACGTCGGCCATGGAGACGCGGCGGCGCGCTCCCGGCTCCAGCGGGGTCCTGCGGTTCGCACTCACGCCTGCTCCTCCCCAGGGTCGGCACTGACCCGCGCGGCACCGCGCCCGGTCCTCCCCCGTTCCGACGCGTGACATCGTTGTCGGTTCCCGAGTTCGGTCGAAACCGGGGCGGGTTTGGGAAGCCCCGCGCACCGAGGGGCGGTGCGCGGGGCGGTCCGTCACGCCTCCGTGTGGCCCAGTTCGGGGCCCGACCTGAAGTGCGCGACGGTGGTCGCTGCGGTGGCCGTCTCCAGCACCGCCAACTCGTTGCCACCGGCGCGGAGCACCGGCGCGGGCACGTACAGCGTGCGCTGCGGCCCCAGGGACCAGTAGCGGCCGAGGCAGAACCCGTTGACCCAGGCGATCCCCTTGCCCCAGTCCAGGGTGTCGAGGAACAGGTCGGCGGGCTCGTCCAGGTCGAACCGGGCGCGCCGCAGCACCGGGCCCGCGCCGCCGTCCGGCGTGGGGGCCGCGTCGGGCGGGGTGTCCAGCGCGATCGGCAGGACGTCCCAGCCGGTCAGCGGCTTCCCGTTCAGGGTCGCGCCGCCGATGACGCCCTTGGCCTCGCCGAGGCGCGGGCCGTAGTTGACCCGGCCCATGTCCTCGACCAGCAGCACCAGCTCGCCGCTGGCCTTGTCCAGGCCGAGGGCGCGCTCGTGGTTCTGCCGCAGCAGGGTTCCGACCGGCTGGCCGTCCAGGAACACCGACACGCGGTCGCGGACCTCGCCCAGCACCAGCGTCGCGGGCACGTCGCTGTCCACGGTGGTCCGGTAGAGGGCCATGCGGGGCATGGACTCCAGCTCGTCCAGCTCGGGCAGCGCCTCGTGCCGCTCCCAGGTCCCCCACGACTCGGGGGCCTTGAGGGCGTACGCGCCCGCGTCCAGCTCGACGCTGAACTCCGGCGCGGGCTTCGCGGGCGGCGGCACCTCGTCGGGGACGGGCGCGTAGCGGGCGATGACCTCGCGGAACGCGTGGTACTTCGCCGTCGGGTTGCCCGCCTCGTCGAGCGGGGCGTCGTAGTCGTACGAGGTGATCGTCGGCTGGTAGACGCCCTTGTCGTTGGCGCCGCTGGTGAGGCCGAAGTTGGTGCCGCCGTGGAACATGTAGACGTTCACCGACGCGCCCGCCGCGAGCAGCGCGTCCAGCTCGGCGGCGCTGTCCTCGGCGGAGGTGGTGTGGTGCCGGTCGCCCCAGTGGTCGAACCAGCCGTCCCAGAACTCCGAGCACATCAGCGGCCCGGTGGGCTGGTGGCGGCGCAGGGTCTCCAGGCGCTCGGCGGCGCGCGAGCCGAAGGAACCGGTGCGGTGCAGGCAGTCCAGGCTGCCCTGCGACAGCATCTCGTCGGTCGGCTGGTCCACGGTCGTCAGCGGCACGGTGATGCCGCACTCGCGGGTCAGGTCGACCAGGTGGCGCAGGTAGAACTTGTCGGAGCCGTAGGCGCCGTACTCGTTCTCGATCTGCACCAGCACGACCGGGCCGCCGCGGTCGATCTGCAGCGGGGTGACCACGTCGTAGACGCGGCGCAGGTACGCGCTGACGGCGCCCAGGTAGCGGGGCTCGCTGCGGCGCACGCCGACCTCGGGGTCGCGGTAGAGCCACGCGGGCAGGCCGCCGTTGTCCCACTCGGCGCAGATGTACGGGCCGGGGCGGACGATCGCGTGCATCCCGGCGTCCGCGACCAGGCGCAGGAAGCGCTCCAGGTCGAGCATCCCGGTGAAGTCGTAGGCGCCCTCGACCGGCTCGTGGAGGTTCCACGGCGTGTAGGTCTCGATGGTGTTCAGGCCCATGAGGCGGGCCTTCTCGATCCGGTCGGCCCACAGGTCGGGGTGGACGCGGAAGTAGTGGAGGGCGCCCGCGAGGACGCGGTGCGGCTCGCCGTCGAGCAGGAAGTCGTGCTCCCCGATGGTGAACTCAGCCATGGTCGGTCACCACGAGCACGGACCAGGACAGCGGGGACAGGGTGGCGGACAGTGTCGTTCCTTCCTCGGACGCCGTCGCGGTCGCGCCGTCCAGCGCGGTGGGTGCGACTGGCTGGGAGTGCTCGGTGTTGGCGGTGTGCCGGTCGCCGCCGGGCGGGATCGTCACGGTGCGGGCGTCGGTCAGCCGCAGAGCGGCTCCGCGCAGCCGCACCGACACCTCGACGGGCTCGGTGGTGGAGCGGTTGACCAGGAACACCGCGCCCTGACCGGTCTCGGCGTCGTACGTCGCCGAGGCGTCGACCTGGTCGACGGGGCCGTGCAGGGCGGTGTCGATGCGCGGGCTGCCGTCGACGGCGAGCTTGAGGCTCGTGCCGGTCGCGTGCGCCGCGGTGAGGCTGAAGGGGTGGAACGTGGTCTGCCGCCACGCCGGGCCGCCGGGCTCGCTGCGGATGGGCGCGATGACGTTGACCAGCTGCGCCAGGTTCGCCATGGAGACCCGGTCCACGTTGCGCAGCAAGGAGTTCAGGAGGGTGCCGACGACGACCGCGTCGGTGACGGTGTAGGTGTCCTCGATGACGCGCGGGTGGTGCGCGGGCGGCTGGGCGCGCAGCGCGGGCTGCTCGACCTCGTTCCAGTGCCGCTGGTCCCAGGCGTTCCACTCGTCGACGCTGATGCCGATCTTCTTGTCCAGCCCCAGTTCCGCGAGGGCGCCGTCGATGATGGCGGCGGTGCGGCGCAGGTAGCGGTCGAAGGCGACCGAGCTGCCCAGGTAGCTGTCGGCGTCGCCGTCGAACTCCTGGTAGTAGGCGTGCACGGAGATGTGGTCGACCAGCGCGGCGGTGTGCGCGAGGACGGTGCGCTCCCACTCGCCGAAGGTGGGCATCTCCTCGTTGGAGGAACCGGCGACGACCAGCTCGACGCGCGGGTCGATCATGCGCATCAGGCGGGCGGTCTCGGCGGCGAGGCGGCCGTACTCGTCGGCGGTCTTGTGGCCGATCTGCCAGGGGCCGTCCATCTCGTTGCCCAGGCACCAGAGCGTGATGCCGAAGGGCTGCTCCGCGCCGTTGGCGCGGCGGCGGTCGCTGAGCGCGGTGCCGCCGGGGAGGTTGCAGTACTCCAGGACGTCGGCCGCTTCCTGGATCCCCCTGGTGCCGAGGTTGACCGCGTACATGGGCTCGACGTCGGCCTTGCGCGCCCAGTCCACGAACTCGTGCAGGCCGAAGGCGTTGCTCTCCAGCGTGTGCCACGCCGGGTCGAAGCGGGTGGGGCGGTCCTCGACCGGGCCGGTGCCGTCCTCCCAGCGGTAGCCGGAGACGAAGTTGCCGCCGGGGTAGCGGACCACGGTGGGGCCGAGCTCGCGGACCAGCTCCAGGACGTCCCCGCGCAGCCCCGACTCGTCGGACTCGGGGTGGCCGGGCTCGTGGACGCCGGTGTGCACCGCGCGTCCCATGTGCTCGACGAACGAGCCGAAGAGCCTGCGCGGCACCGCCCCGATGGCGTCGGTGACGTCCGCGTCGATGCTGACGACCATGTGGTCCGGTCTCCTGTCCTGGCGGGGTCCGTGGTGCTCGCGGGGAGGTCGGGACGCGGTCCCGACCTCCCCGCGTCAGCGGTGTCAGCCGGTGGTGACGGTGAAGCCCTGCTGGTTGCCGTACTCGACGATCGCGTTCTGCCACGAGGTCAGACCCGCGTTGAGGTCGGTGGCGTTGGCGTAGGCGCTGCCCGCGTTGTCGTTGAAGATGCTGTTGGCGTACAGCTGGAACGGCAGGTACTGCCAGCCCTTGACGACGTCCTTGCCCGCCTGCGACAGGACCTGGTTGATCTTCTGGCCGCCGAAGTACTCGGACTCGGCGTTCAGGAACGCGTCCGACTCGAGCTCCTTGGTGGTGGCCGGGAAGCCGCCGAACTCGATGAACTTGTCGATGCCGCCCTGCTCGTGGTTCAGCCAGCGCACGAAGCCCGCCGCGAGCGCGGGGTTGGCGCTCTGCTTGATGACGGACTGGCCGCCGCCGCCGTTCTCGGCGGTCGCGGGCTTGCCGTCGTAGGTCGGCATCGGGGCCACGGCCCACTTGCCCTTGCCGTCAGGCACGGAGGACTCCAGGATGCCGGGCATCCAGGCGCCGTTGATCATCGTGACGATGCTGCCGTTGCCGAGGCCCCGGTACCACTCGTCGGACCAGCCGGTGATGGTGGGCGCGGTGAGCTTCTTGGAGACCAGCTTGTTCCAGGTCTCGGTCCACTTCTTGGCGCCCTCGTCCTGCAGGTTCACCTTGACGTTGGTGCCGTCGACGGTGAACGGCTTGCCACCGGCCTGCCACACCATGCTGGTGGCGAAGCCCGCGTCACCGGAGTCGGCGGTGATGAACTTGGTGGGGTCCGCGGCGTTCAGCTTCTCGGCGGCGGCGACGTACTCGTCCCAGGTCTTGGGGACCTGGATCTGGTACTGGTCGAACACCTCCTTGTTGTAGAACATCGCCATGGGGCCCGAGTCCTGCGGCAGGCCGAACAGGCCGCCGCCGACCTTCACCGAGTTCCAGGTGGAGGCGGTGTAGTCCTTCTCGTAGTCGTTGAAGCCGAACTGCCCGAGGTCGAGCAGCGAGTCGGTCATCGCGAACTGCGGGAGGGCCTGGTACTCGACCTGGGCCACGTCGGGCGCGCCCGAACCGGCCTTGATCGCGTTCTGCAGCTTGGTGTACTGGTCCTTGTTGGTGCCCGCGTTGACGTAGTTCACCTTGACCTGCGGGTACTCCTTCATGAAGGCGTCGACCTGCGCCTGCGCCGAAGGGGTCCAGCTCCAGTAGGTGATCTCGCCACCGGCCTTCAGGGCGGCGTCGACGGCGTCAGCGGTGCCGGTCATGCCCGCGGGCTGGTTCCCGGCGGCGTCGTTGCCCGAGGAGCAGGCGGTGAGCGCGGTGGTGAGCGCGGCGGCCATCGCCACGGCCACCCGCGCGCGGCGGCTGGTGGTAGACATCGGGGGGTTGTCCTCTCGCTTCATTGGGAGACTCGGGTACCGCTCGGGGGTTACTGCTTGACGCTGCCCGCGCTCAGGCCGGACTGCCAGAACCTCTGCATGAAGAGGAAGGCCGCAACGAGGGGGATGATCGTGATCAGCGCGCCGGTGATCACGAGGTGCTGGACGGGCTGGGCGCCCGCGCCGACGGAGGCGGCGTTCCACTGGTTCAGACCAACGGTCAGCGGGTACCAGTCCGGCTCGCTGAGCATGATCAGGGGGAGGAAGTAGTTGTTCCAGGTCGCCACGACCGCGAACAGCGCGACCGTGACGATGCCGGGGGCGAGCAGGCGCAGCGTCACCGAGAAGAAGATGCGCACCTCGCTCGCGCCGTCCAGGCGGGCCGCCTCCATCAGCTCCTCCGGGATCGCGTCCACCGCGTAGGTCCAGATGAGGTAGAGGCCGAACGGGCTGACCAGGGACGGGATGATGATCGCCCAGGGGGTGTTGGTCAGGCCCAGCTCGCTGAACAGCAGGAAGGTCGGGACGGCGAGCGCGGTGCCGGGGATGGCGATCGCGCCGAGCACGATGGCGAACACCACCGAGCGACCGCGGAAGCGGTACTTGGCCAGGCCGTAGCCCGCGGCGGTGGACAGCAGCGTCGCGCCGCCCGCGCCGACCACCACGTACAGCAGGGTGTTTCCCAGCCAGCGCAGGAAGATCCCGTCGTTGTACGTGAAGGTCTGCTTGATGTTGTCGAACAGCGAGAACGAGTCGCCGAACCACAGGCCGGACGAGGTGTAGAGGTCCGGCTGGCTCTTCGTCGCGCTGATGATCAGCCAGGCCAGCGGCACCAGCGAGTACAGCACGAAGATCGCCATGACGCCGGTGAGCAGCACCGACTTGCGCTTGGGGTTCAACACGGTGGTCTCACGCTCCCTTGCGCGAGCCGCGCAGCTGCACGATCAGCGCGATCACGGTGGTGATGACGCCCATCAGGATGGCCACGGTGGCGGAGTAGTTGTACTGCTGGCCGTTGAAGGACAGGTTGTAGGCGTACATGTTCGGCGTGTAGTAGGTGCTGATCGCGTTGGGCGTCAACGGGCGCAGGATGTTGGGCTCGTTGAACAGCTGGAAGCTGCCGATGATCGAGAAGATCGTCGCGACCACGATGGAACCGCGCAGCGCCGGGAGCTTGACGCTCGTGATGGTGCGGAACGTGCCCGCGCCGTCGATCGCCGCAGCCTCGTACAGGTCCTTCGGGATGATCTTCAGCGCCGAGTAGAAGATCAGCATGTTGTAGCCGATGAACTCCCAGGTGACGATGTTGCCGATGGAGAACAGCACCCAGTCGCCGGAGAGCGGCACCAGCGTCTTGCTGCCGAGCAGGCCGTTGATGTCGGCGGCCAGGCCGAACGTGTCGCCGTAGATGTAGCCCCAGATGAGGGTGGCCACGACCGCGGGCACCGCGTACGGCAGGAAGATCACGATGCGGAAGAAGCCCGCCGCGTGCAGCCGGGCGCTGTCGATCGCCAGCGCCGCGACGAGCGCGAGCAGCAGCATGATCGGCACCTGCACGACCAGGAACACCGAGACCCTGGCGAACGACTCCCAGAACTTGGCGTCGCCGAGGACCTGGACGTAGTTGTCGAACCCGACGAAGGTGCTGCCGCCGAAGAAGGCCTGCTCGCGGAAGAGGCTCAGCCCGATCGCGTATCCGATCGGCGCGAGGAAGGCCAGTGCGAACACCAGCAGGAACGGCGCCACGAACACCCATCCGAAGCGGTGCGTGCGTCGCTGCTGCGAACGCGCTCGGCGTGCCGGCCGTACGACGGCCGGTACCGACGTGGACGTCATCGTCCCCCCGTTGGTCCGCCGCGAACCCTGAGGTCACGCGGGATGTTTACGCAAACATTTGCCGGGACCGTAACCCCTGGGCCGTCGCGTGTCCAGACACCGTTCTGAGACGTTCGGGCGCACCGGGTGCTCCGACCGGCCCCTCGCACGGGCGCGGCGCGCGGACCACGCGGAGCGGCGGCCCGTCAACGGCCGGCCATTCACGGTGGAATTTTCCGGTTGAACCGTTGATCGATTCAGCACGTACCCCCCTAACTTGTCCGAACCAATTAGGGGAACGCTCTCCGGCCTGCATCCCACCCTTATGTCGTGGATTACTGCCAAGATCGTTGACAATTCCTGCGGAGGTTCGTAGTTTTCGTCGCCGTAACCCGTCCCACTCGGGAGGAGCGCAGTGCGCACCAGATCCAGGAAGACGTTCCACCTCGCTCTCGCGGCGCTGGCCGCGGTGGCGGTGGTCGGCGTGGTGAACGCGGCGACGCCGTCGACCGCGCAGGCCGCGGGAAGCACTTTCCCGAGCGCCAAGGGAACGCCGCAGCCGGTGTCGAAGACCATCGAGGTCGGCAAGTCGCTCGACGGCGGGATGAAGCGCTACTACGGCAGCGGGAAGCTCGGGGGTGACAACCAGAAGGAGGGCCAGGACCCGTTGTTCGTGCTCTCCGACGGGGCCACGCTGTCGAACGTGGTGATCGGCTCCCCGGCCGCCGACGGCGTCCACTGCCTGGGAACTTGCACGCTGAACAACGTGTGGTGGGAGGACGTCGGCGAGGACGCGGCCACCCTCAAGGGGTCGAAGTCGTCGCAGAAGATGACCGTGAACGGCGGCGGGGCCCGCAAGGCCTCGGACAAGGTGTTCCAGCACAACGGGCCGGGCACGGTGCACATCAAGAACTTCCAGGTCGACGACTTCGGGAAGCTCTACCGCTCGTGCGGCAACTGCAAGACCCAGTACAAGCGGAACGTGATCATCGAGAACGTCACCGCTTACGCTCCGGGCAAGTCGATGGTGGGCATCAACACCAATTACGGCGACACCGCGAAGATCACGAAGCTGACCGTGGTCGGCGACTCGAAGAAGAAGCTCTCGGTGTGCGACAAGTACACCGGGACGACCAAGGGCGAGCCGAAGAAGACGGGCAGCGGGCCGGACGGCAAGCACTGCCAGTACTCGACCTCGGACGTGACCTACAAGTAGTTCCCGGCAAAGCGCCGGACATCCCGCGACAGGGCGGGGTGTCCGGCGCTTTTCGCTGTGCGGGCAACGGTTGCGCAGGGTGACCGGGGTCACGCGCACGGGACGCCTAGCGCAGATTGTTGCGCTTTGGCAACGGCCGTTCAGGTGGTGTGCGACGGGTGTGGTTCGGGTGCGTTCCGGGTGCGCGTCAAGGGTCGTTCGGGCCTCGGGGCGGGGGTTGGACGTCCGGGGCGGGGGCGGAAGGAAGTCCTCGGGACGCCTCCCTTCCGCGCTGGAGGCGCGTCGTGACGAGGCGCCTGCCGCACGAGGACGGCGGAGCGCGGTCGGCGGGCAGGCGGTGAGCTGGTCGCGGCGCACGACGGCGGACGGGGCGGATGTCGTGGAGGTGGCTCAGCGGCGCCCCAAAGCGTTTGCGGCGGATACGGTGGCCCGGCAGCATCGGGCCCCGTGACCGCCTTCCTGGAGACCGCTCGACTGCGCCTGCGCCCGTTCACCCCGGACGACGCCGAGAACCTGCGAGCGCTCGACTCAGACCCCGACGTCATGCGGTTCATCAACGGCGGGCTGCCCACCAGCCCGGACGTGGTGCGCGAGCGGGTCCTGCCCAGGTTGCTGCACGTCCACCCGTGCCTGGGCACGCGCGGTTACTGGGCGGCCGAGGTGCTCGGCAGCGGGGAGTTCCTGGGGTGGTTCGAGTTCCGGCCGCTCGTCGAGGACTCGCCCGCCGTCGTGGAGCTGGGGTACCGGTTGCGCAGGTCGGCCTGGGGGCGGGGGTACGCGACCGAGGGGGCGCGGGCGCTGATCGACAAGGGGTTCGCCGAGCTGGGCGTGGAGCGGGTCACCGCGAACACCATGGCGGTCAACAGCGGGTCCCGGCGGGTGATGGAGAAGTCGGGGCTGGTGTTCCTGCGGGCGTTCACCGGGGAGTGGCCGGACCCGATCGCGGGGTCCGAGCACGGTGAGGTCGAGTACGAGCTGACCCGCGCCGGGTGGAGCGGCGGGCGGTAGGGGGTCAGTCGGCCTCGGCCAGGTCCGCCAGCAGGTCGGCCACGCCGCCGCGCGCCCGGCCGACCACCCGGCCGCTGGTGCGGACCACCACGTCGGTCTGGCCCGCCGCCCGGAAACCGGCGGACACCAGGCGCCACCACAGGTCCCGGTCCTCGCCGCTGTCCAGCGCGCGGTAGCCACCGACGGCCAGGAAAGCGCTTGCCCGCACCCCGAAGTCGGCGCCGTGCACGGTCGGCCTGGTCTCGCGCGCGACGAAACCCCGGTAGCGCCGGGACAGCTCCGCCTCCAGGCCCACCACCTCGACCGGCCCGGTCACCACGTCGGCGCCGTCCGCCGCGCGCGCCAGGTGCCGCGCCACCCAGTCCGGTCCGACGACGCTGTCCGCGTCGCTGCCCAGCAGCCACGTCCGCGCCGGGTCCCCGCCGAGCAGCCCGAGCACGTGCCGCGCGCCGAGGTCGCGCACCTGCCCGAGCGCCAGCTCCGCGCGCTGCTCCAGCACGACCGCGCCCGCCGCGCGGGCGCGCTCGGCCGTGTCGTCCAGGCACCGGTCGGCCACCACGCACACCACCGACCGCACCGGGCACGCCTCCAGCGCCCGCAGCGCCGCGCGCACCGCCTCGCCGACCGTGCCCGCCTCGTCGCGCGCGGGCACCACCACCCCGACCGCGTCGATCATCGTCGGCGCAGCGCGTGCAGGACGTAGTCCCGCTCCACCCGCTCCACCACCGGCTCCAGCTCCGGCCGCGCCAGCAGCACCCGGTGCGCGGCCTCGCCGTCGCGGGGCGCCTCGGGGGCCCAGTGCCGCCAGTGCACCGCCACCAGGTCGCCGCCGGGCTCCAGCAGGCCGAGCAACCGGTCCAGGCTCGCGTCCAGGTCGTCGTCGCCCAGGTAGTAGAGGATCTCGCTCAGCACCACCAGGTCCACCCGCTCGTTCGGCACCGACCCCGGCAGCGCGCCGTGCAGCACCCGCGCCCCGCGCGCGGTGGCCAGCGCCCGCCGCACCGCCCTGGGCACCGGGTCGAACGCGGTGACCCGATCGCACCGGGCCAGCAGCTCGCGGGTCAGCTCGCCCGCGCCGCAGGCGGGTTCCAGCGCGTGCCGGTACCGCTCGCGGGGCAGCGCGGCCAGCAGGGCGGCGCGCTTGTCCTTCTCGTACCGGGAACCCGCGGTGTCCCAGGGGTCCGCGCTCCCCCGGTACAGCTCGGTGAACCGGGTCAGCGGCGCGCTGGCCGTGCGCGGCTCGCGGAAGAGCACCTCGTCCTCGCGGTCGAAGTGGGTGAGCATCGACGAGTCCACGATCGGCTCCTCACCGTGCGGGCCGGGTTCCAGCTGGGAGGTGAAGGCCTTGAGGCCCGACGACTTGCGCTCGCGCTCCTGCGGCGTGAGCCGGTGCGCCGAGGCGAGCTGCCAGGGCAGGGCGGAGTCGACGCCCATCCAGTGCCACATCCAGATCGGGTAGGACCACCGGTGCGCGCGGGCGGGCGCGGCGGCGAGCGCGGCCCTGCCGACGGCGGCGTGGTCGGGGTGGGGGTCGTGCGGCCAGGGCAGGAGCACGACGTCGGCGTCGCGGGTCAGCTCGCGCAGGCGCTCGACCAGCTCCGGTTCGACGTCGGCGAGCCCGGAGTCGGGCAGCCCCAACCAGTGCGGTTCGACGCCGGTCAGGCCCTGGGCCTCCAGCGCGGCGACCATCTCCCGCCTGCGCCGCGCGCCCAGCTCGGCGCGTCCGGCCGCGTCCAGCGCGGGGAACGCCGCCTCGCCGTCGCTGGCCACGACCAGCCGCACCCGCGCGCCACCGGCGTGCAGCCGCTGCACCACCCCGCTGGCCCCGAGCGTCTCGTCGTCGGGGTGGGCCGCGACGACCACCGCCACGCGCGGCTCGCCCAGGTCGAGCGGGGGCAGCGCGAGGGTGGGCAGGAACCGCGCCCACTCGTGCTCCGGGGTCACGCTCTCGCCCACGCGCGCTCCTGTCCGACGCCGTCGACCTGGGAAGGACTTCCTCCTGCGGCAGCGATTCCCCCGTCGCCGGGGGTGGCCGCCGCTCCCGTGGCGCCACCCCCGGCTCCCCCGGCGACGCGGTCCCCGTCCGCGCGCCTCGCCTCGAGCACGAGCCGACCCAGTTCCGCGAGGTCCCGCTCGGCGTGGTGCTGCCGCACGTACAGCTGGAGGTCCGCCAGCGCCTGCGCGAAGCCCCGGTCCCAGGACAGCGGTCCGGGTCCGGTGGCGCGCGGCAGCAGGTCCATGACCGTCCAGGCGGTGCGCTCGGCGCTGGCGCGCAGCGCGTGCACCGCGATCGCGGGGTCGGCGTCGGGCCTGGCGTCGATGCCGTCCGCCGTGGCGCGCAGCAGCGCGGCGGTCCCGCGCAGCGCGGTGTGCAGGGCGCCCAGGTGCGCCAGGCGGTGCTCGTCCACCCGCGCCGAGGAGCGCAGGTGCCGGACCAGCCGCTCGACCAGCCCGGCGCTCCCGCCGTGCCACACCGCCGCGACTCCCCCGCCGCCCCAGAGGAAACCGGGTCGGCCGGTGTAGAAGCCCGCGGGTCCGACGACGCGCGTGGCGGGCACGCCGTCGAAGGTGACGTCGGCGCTGTCCGAGGCGTCCATCCCGATGGCGCGCCAGGAATCGCCGTCCCGCAGCACGCGCGGGTCGGTCAGGTCCACGTCGACCAGGACGTCGCCGTCCTCGCGCGCCGCGACGACCAGTGCCCGGTCGAGCCCGTGCGCGCCGGAGCAGAACCGCGTGGTCCCGGTCAGCGCGCCGTTCTTCAGCACCGCGCCCGTGCCGCCCGCCTTGGACGCCCACACGCCGTGGAGGCCGGGCAGGACGTCCTCGCCCGCCTCGCGCAGGATCGCCACCGCGTCGACGTGGCCCTCGGCGAGCCGGGCGAGCGCCAGGTCCCGCCGCCCGAGCGCGGCCAGCGCCTCCCAGCGGACGGCGGTCGAGCCCTGCCCCGGCTGGGGGAGGTCGAGCGCGCCCAGTTCCAGGAGTTCGCGCAGGGAGTGGACGACCGAGGCGGCCGTGCGGTGGTCGGGCATGACCGCAGATACCTCTCGCCGACCGGTTCAAACACGAAGTGCGTGTGACCGCCACCACCCTACTGTTGGACACTCTGTCCAGAAGTAGGACACATCGTCTACATTCCATCCCATGACACCTGAACCCGATCCGAGCGCCGACGCGATCCTGACCGCGCTCAAGTTCGTGCTGCCCGGACTGGCCGCCACGTTCGGCCGGTCCTGCGAGGTGGTGCTGCACGACTACCGCGTCCCCGAGCACTCGGTGGTGGCGGTGGCGGGCGAGGTGACCGGCCGCCACGTGGGCGGCGCGATGAGCGAGATCGGGCTGTCCGTGCTGGCGCGCGGCGACGACGCCGAGCCGATCGTGGGCCAGCTCACCCGCACCCCGTCCGGTCGCCTGGTGAAGTCGTCCACGCTGCCGCTGCGCGACGCGCGCGGCCGGGTGTTCGGCGCGCTGTGCGTGAACCTGGACGCCACCGCGCTCCAGCAGGTCGGCGACCTGCTCAGCGACCTGCTCGGCGGGACCGCGCAGCCCATGCCCACGACGTTCACCGACGACGTCGAGCAGGTGCTGGACGCGGTGATCCGCGCCGAGACCCCCGGTGACCCGGCCGCGCTGCCGAGGGCCGACCGGCTGCCGCTGATCGCGGCGCTGGACCGCAGGGGCGTGTTCCGGCTGCGCGGAGCGGCCCCGAAGGTCGCCGCGCGGCTGGGCGTGTCCCGCGCCTCCCTCTACGCGGACCTCGCCGAGTGCCGCAGGACCACCGACTCCGGGAAGGAGCCCACCGCATGACGCCGCCCACCCCGCACCTGCGCCTGGACCGCGAGGTCCTGCGGCGCAACGCCGACCGGTTGCGCGCCAGGATCACCGCGCTGGGGTCCGCGCTGCGCCCGCACGTGAAGACCTCGAAGTCCCCCCGCGTGGCGGAGGTCCTGCACGGCGGCGCGCCGGGGCCGATCACGGTGTCGACGCTGCGCGAGGCCGAGGTGTTCGCCGACGCCGGGTACGACGACGTGCTGTACGCGGTCGGGATCGCACCGTCCAAACTGGACCGGGTGTGCGCGCTGCGCGAGCGCGGCGTGGACCTGGTGGTGCTGCTGGACAGCGTCGAGCAGGCGGAAGCCGTTGCGGCGCGCGGGGTTCCGGCGCTGCTGGAGGTGGACTGCGACGGTCACCGGGGCGGGGTGCTGCCGGACTCACCGGCGGTGCTGGAGATCGCCGCCGCGCTCGGTGACGACCTGCTGCGCGGGGTGCTGACCCACGCGGGCGAGTCGTACTTCCGGTACACCCCCGAGGCGCTGGCGCAGGCAGCCGAGCACGAGCGCGCCACCGCCGTCCGGGTCGCGGAGTCCTTGCGGGCCAACGGGTTCGCCTGCCCGGTGGTGAGCGTCGGCTCGACCCCGACCGCGCACGCCGCGCGCGACCTGACCGGCGTCACGGAGGTCAGGGCGGGGAACTACGCGTTCTTCGACCTGGTCATGGCGGGCGTCGGCGTGTGCGGGCTGGCGGACCTGGCGCTGTCGGTGGTGGTCACCGTGATCGGGCACCGCCGTGAGCGCGGCTGGATCATGACCGACGGCGGCTGGATGGCGACCTCCCGCGACCGGGGCACCGGGGTGCAGGCGGTGGACCAGGGGTACGGCGTGGTGGCGCTGGAGGACGGCGGGGTGGTCGAGGACCTGCTGATGGTGGGCGCGTCCCAGGAGCACGGGGTGCTGGGGATGCGCGAGGGCAGCGCCCGCGAGCTGCCGGACTTCCCGGTCGGCACGAGGTTGCGCGTGCTGCCCGTGCACGCCTGCGCCACGGCGGCCCAGCACGGGGAGTACCACGTGGTCGGCGGCGGGCGGGCGCCCGAGGTGTGGACGCGGGTGAACGGGTGGTGAGCGCGGTGCGGGTGCTGGCGGAGGAGCGGAGCGCCGAGCTGGCGACCCCGGAGCTGGCGTTCGGGGCGGCGCGGGCGGCGCTGCTGGCGGCCGTGGACGGGGGCGCCACGACGTTCCCGGTGGTGGTCGCCCACGCGCACGAGCGGGCGAACCGCTTCACGGTGAAGTCCGCGTCCACGCCGGAGGTCGCGGGCGTGAAGGTCGGCACGTACTGGCCGGGCAACGCGGACGTCCCGAGGCACAGCTCGACGATCCTGCTGCTGGACGGCGGAACCGGCCGGTTGGCCGCCGTGGTGGAGGCGGGCGCAGCGAACGCCCTGCGCACGGCGGCGGCGGACGCGGTGGCCGTGGAAGCCCTGTCCCGCGCGGACTCCCGCACGCTGGCGATCTTCGGCGCGGGCCACCAGGCGCTGCACGAGTGCGTGGCGGTGGCGCGGGTCCGGCGGCTGGAGCGGATCGCGGTGGTGGCGCGCGGCGGAGGCGAGGAGTTCGTGTCGGCGCTGCGCGCGAGGGGCCTGCCCGCCGAGCTGGACACCCCGGAGTCGGCGTGCGCCAGCGACGTCGTGGTCACCGCGACCACCGCGCGCGCCCCGCTGTTCGACGCGCGCTGGCTGCGCCCCGGCGCGCACGTGTCCAGCATGGGCTCGGACGCGCGGGGCAAGCAGGAGCTCCCGCCCGAGCTGCTGGCGACCGCGACCCTGTTCTGCGACCTGCCGACCCAGGCCGGGGAGGTCGGCGAGCTCCAGCACGCCCCGGCCGGGGCACCGGTGACCGCGCTGGGCCACGTCCTGTCGGGCGCGGCGCCGGGAAGGCGGTCGGCGGAGGAGATCACCGTGTTCGACAGCTCGGGGCTGGCCGTGCAGGACCTGCACCTGGCGCTGGCGCTGCTGGCGGCGGACCGGGCCGGGGAGCGCGGCGGGAACTGATCGACGCGGCTGTTTCGCCGCCGTTCGACCACACCCGCGCGCCGCGTCGAGCTGAATTCCTTCGACGTCGTTTCACCTACCTGAATCCTTTGCGCCGAAGGAAATCCCCCGTTGACAGCGCGCATTTCCGGTCCGTAGCGTCCGTTCCGCCCCGCACTCCGGTTCCGCTGCCGCGAGACCTCGGGAGGAACAACAAAGGTGTTGACTCGTCGAATCCTGTCCGGAATGGGCGCGCTGCTGCTCGCCGCGGTCGCGGTGACGGCAGGCGCGGGGACCTCGTCGGCCGCCGGGAGCACGTTCCCGTCGCCGAACGGCTCGCAGGGGGTCGGGGCGAAGATCAAGGTGTCCGGGTCGTACGACGGTGGCCTCAAGCGGTTCTACGGCACCGGCGACCTGGGCAACGGTGGTCAGGACGAAGGGCAGTCGCCGCTCTTCGAGCTGGCCAACGGGGCCACGCTGTCCAACGTCGTGCTCGGCTCGCCCGCCGCCGACGGCGTGCACTGCCTCGGCACCTGCACGCTGAACAACGTGTGGTGGGAGGACGTCGGCGAGGACGCCGCGACGCTCAAGGGCTCCTCCTCGTCGCAGAAGATGACCGTGAACGGCGGCGGGGCGCGGAAGGCGTCGGACAAGGTGTTCCAGCACAACGGGCCGGGCACGATCCACATCAAGAACTTCCAGGTCGACGATTTCGGGAAGCTCTACCGCTCGTGCGGCAACTGCGGCACGCAGCACAAGCGGAACGTGATCATCGAGAACGTGACCGCGTACTCACCGGGCAAGGTGCTCGCCGGGATCAACACGAACTACGGCGACACCGCGAAGTACGCGAACGTCACGATCGTCGGCGACAGCAGCAAGAAGATCGTGGTGTGCGAGAAGTACAAGGGCGTCACGAGCGGCGAGCCGAGCAAGATCGGCAGCGGGCCGGACAGCACGAACTGCCTGTACTCCAGCTCGAACATCACCTACCGGTAGCCGGGCGGCGAGGTGGCCCGTTAGCGGCCTCGGCGGTCCCGCCCCGCCCTGCGAGGGGCGGGGCCGCCGGTCACGCCACCGCGCGCGGGGCGGGCTGCTCGGCGTCCACCCGCACCGCCCGCACCAGCGGCGCCCAGTCGCCCGGCTCGGCCTCGGCCGCCGACAGCAGGTCCAGGAACGCCCGCAGCACCGCGCGCGGCCTGCCGAGCTGGTCGGCGCAGTGCCTGGCGAACTCGCGCAGCGCCTCGTCCGGCAGCGCGCTCGGCCCGCCGCCCGCGTGCACGTCCCGAACCGCCTCCAGCAGCCGGGTGAACTCCTCGCCGTCCAGCGCGCGCAACCGCACCACCGGGCCGAACAGGTCCTCGCCCGCCGAGGGCAGCGCGGTGCGCAGCGCCTCGCAGGTGTGCAGCCCGTAGCGGGGATCGGTGAGCGCGCTGGGGGTTCCGGCGAACAGGTGCGCCAGGTGCGGGCTGGCGCCGCCGAGGCTGTCCTCCACGATCCGCCGCACCGCCTCGTGCTCGGCGGCCCGGTCCCCGGCGGCGGCCAGGGTGTCCAGCTCGTCCAGGCACACCAGCAGACCCCGGTAGCCCGCCATCGTGGCGAACCGGGCCAGCAGCTTGAGCCGGTCGGCCAGCGGCACGTCGTCCAGGGTCTCGCGCAGGCCGAGGGCGGCGCGGGCGCGGGCGGGCGGGCACTCGCCGCGCAACCAGCGCAGCGCGTCCACGGCCAGCAGCTCGTCACCGGTGTGGTGACCGCGCCAGTAGGCGGCGACGGCCTCGGCGAACCCGTGTCCTCCCGGCAGCTCGGCCAACCGGGCGGCGCGCTCGCGGATCACCCGCTCCGGGTCCCGGCCCCGCTCGCGCGCCACCGTGACGGCGGTGGACGCGAAGCGCTCGACGACGGCGGCCAGCGCGCCGCCGCCGTGGCGGGCGGGGGTGGCGGTGGAGCGGGTCAGCTCGGTGTACAGCGAGCGGGCGCCCTCGGCGGTGGCGACCAGGGACCGGTCGGCGGTGAGGTCGGCGCGCAGCGCCACCAGGCGGCGGTCGAGCGCGAGCCCGCGGACCAGGTTCAGGAAGAACGTGGTGCCCGAACCCGGTTCGCCGATGACGAACCGGGCGGTGGAGCCGCCGTCGACGACGCGGTCGAGGTCGCGCTCCAGGGCGCGCGCCTCGCGGTCCCGGCCGACCCTGAGGTGGTCGAGCCCCAGCAGCGGAACGGTCTTCGCCCGCAGCGACCGCAGGACGGCGGCGCGCTCGCGGGGGCTGGCTGCGGTCATGCGAGGAGCTCCCCCAGTGCGGTGTCGTTGACCAGCAGGCCGTGCTCGCCGGGTTCGGCCACCGGTTCGCCGCAGGCCGCGACGGCGGCCTCGTTGAGCGCGTCGAGCGCGCCGATCGGGAGCAGGTGCAGCGCGGCGCAGCGGCGGTCGAACTCGGCGCGCGGCCAGACCGGGCGGGCGGCGAGCTCGCGCAGGAGCGCGGAGTGGCCCGCGTCGAGACCGGGGACGAGGTCGACGGGGAGGACGGCGCTGCGCGGGGGCGGGGTGGTGGGGTCGTCCTCGGCCAGTGCGGCGTGGAGGTGGGAGGTGGTGGGGTCGGCGGGTTCCTGGCGGGGGTCGGGGACCGGGGAGGGGGTGGTGGGAGGTTCGG
The DNA here is from genome assembly GCF_024171695.1 of Actinosynnema pretiosum. Classification (GTDB taxonomy): domain Bacteria; phylum Actinomycetota; class Actinomycetes; order Mycobacteriales; family Pseudonocardiaceae; genus Actinosynnema; species Actinosynnema pretiosum. Next base: position 504,527 of record NZ_JAMTCF010000001.1, read on the forward strand.
CGGGGGACGGGGACGGGGGCAGGGCTGCGGGCGGCTCGGGTGACAGGTCGACGGTGGTGAGTTCGAGCAGGGCCGGGACCTCGGCTGCGGCGGGGAGGACGGTCGGGACGGCCTCCGCGTCGGGTGACGGTTCGAGGAGCTGGACCTCCACCACCTCCGCCGGTTCCGGGGGCGCTTCGAGGGCCGGTGCCGGGTCGGCGTCAGGGGTGGGTGCGTCGAGCGCCGGTGTGGCCTCGGGTTCCGGTGCGGGCGGCAGTTCCGAGGTCGGTTCCGGTGCGGGCAGCGGTTCCGGGGTCGGTTCGCTCGGGTCCAGCGCGGCGCGCATCCGGCGGAAGACCTGGTCAACGCCCGGTGGCGCGGTGTCGACGCGGGCCGCGCCCGCCGCCAGGTCGGCGATGTGCACGCGCTGTCCCAGGGTGAGCCCGCCGAGGCGCTGCGGCGGGGTCGGGGCGCCGGGGGTGAGCAGCAGGACGGCGTGGGCGTTCAGCCTGGCCACCTCGCCGCCGGTCAGGCGCAGCGCGGTCCCCAGGTGCGCGGTCAGGTCGACGCGCTCCGGCTCGGACAGGCCCTCCCCCTGCGCGGCCAGCCGCAGCAGGGTGGACGCGGCCCGGTACTCGGGGGTCGCGGCGTGCGGCAGCTCGTCCCCGTCGGGCACCCGGAACAGGGCGGCCGGGCCGGTCGCGCGCGGGTCCTCCAGGCCCGTGCGGGCGTCCGGCTCCAGGCCGACGCCGAGGTGGCCCAGGAGCGCGGGCGCGCCGATCGCGCCCGTGCCGTCGAACCCGCCCGGCCACAGCGCCACCAGGTCCGCCAGCTCGAACACGCCGAGCGCGGCCCCCTCCGGCAGCACGCGGGACACCAGCGCGCGAAACGGGTCCAGCGCGGGTTCCCCGCCGGTCACCACGCAGCTCGGCAGCAGGGCCAGCGCGGGCGGGGTGCCCTCGGCGTCCGGGTCGTCCGCCAGCAGAGCGGCGTGGGCGTCCAGCTCGTCGGCGCAGGTGTCGAGCAGCTCCGCCAGCGCCCTGGTCGGGGCGGGGGTGGTGAGCACGTCGGGCAGGTCGGTGGGCACCTCGGCGGTCGGGATGCCCTCGGCGGTGGGGCGGTAGCGGACGGTCAGCGGGGGCGCGGCCGGGTTGATCAGCAGGCCTTCGCCGTGGCGCTCGTGGTAGCGGGCGGTGAACAGCTCGCGGAACCGGGCGCGGGCGCGCGGGGCGTCCAGGGCCGGGTGCAGCAGGGCCCAGGCGTGCGCCCACTCGACCGGGACCGGTTGACCGGCGGCGGCCAGCTCGCCCAGTGCGACGCGGAGCGCGAGCGGCGGGTCGGGGCGGTCCCAGCGGGCCGGGTCGGGCAGGGGGCGGTCGTCGAGCAGGACGTCGACCAGGTCGAGCAGGGCCGTCGCCGAACCGTGGAACGGGCGGTGGCGGCCGTAGCGGGAGCGCAGGTCGCGCAGCTCGGCGCGGACGGCGGGCAGGTCGGCTCGGGCGCGGTCGGCGACGACGCGGTGCTCGAGGCCCGCCAGGAACAGGAAGACGTGGCCGATGGGGACGGCGCGGTCGCGGCGGCCGGTCGCGAGCCAGCGCAGGTGCGCGGCCCGGTCGCGGGGGGTCATGGCGTGGTAGGCGGGGTCCGGGTCGCGGCCAGTGGCCTCGGCGGACGGGCCGACCGGGAGGGTGGGGTCGATGACGTGGCCGGTGCCGGGGGCGCCCGCGCGGCCGAGGTAGAGCAGGCCGCCTTCGAGGGTGTGGCCCGCGAAGTGGACGGCGACGCCCTCGGGGAGCCAGAACGGGGGTTCGGCGGGGGCGGGGTGGTCCTCGGGCGGGGGCTGGGGCGCGGGAGCCGCTGTTGGGGCGGTGAGCTCGGGGACGACGGCCGGGACGAACGGGCGCACGCGGTCGGCGGGCGGGGGTTCGTCGGCGGGGGTCGGGTCGTCGGCGGGCGGGGGTTCGGCGGGGCCGGGGGTGCTCGTGGCGGGTGGGGCCGGGTCGTTGTCCGGGTCGTCGTCCGGGACGGTGCTCGGGGCGTCGTCCGGCGGGAGGAGCGCGACGTCGGCGGGCTCGAAGGTGCCGGTGGCCGACGCGTAGTGCTCGAGGTCGTCCTCCGGTTGCCGCCGAGCGGCTGCTCGCTCGGCGGGACCGGGTGAACCGGTCGGCCCGTGGACCGGGTCCGGTTCGTGTTCGGGGTGTTCCGAGTCGGGTAACCCGAGCGCGCGCCGTAACCGATCTGCCAACCCCATCGGGCCTCCCCCGCCGAACGCCGGTCCGGGATTGCTCCGGCCGGACCAGTTGTCGCTCTGTCAGCCGCTACGTCGCACACGGGGTGATCACCGTTAGCCCTCGAACGGGTGAACCAACCCCACGCACCGGCAGCGGCGTCCTGAGCCGAACGCCCCCTTGACGCTCACCCGCTCGGCGGGCAGGCTCTATGAAGATCGTTTGTTAGCGCTAACATCTGTTCAACGGAGAACCGATGCCCACGGCCCGGCGCCGCCAGTCCCCGCCCGCACCCCCGACCGCCGCTCCGACACCCGGTTGGGCCCCGACCTGCCCGCACGCCACCGGACGCGCGACGGGAACGGCCGCACGGGGACGCGTGGAACGGCTGCGGGCCGCACCGCTCCCGATCACGGCACTGCCCGGAACCGACGCGCTCGCGCCCGAACCGACCCGACCCCCGCCCGGTTCCGGCCCGGTTCCGCGAGCCGCACGCGCGCGGCGGGGCGCGCCTGAGCGAGGAGCCGTTCCGGCGCACGGTCGGACACCGGGCCCGTCGCCCGACCGGACGGCCTGGCGGACACCTCACGCGTCGCTCGGGCCACCGCTCGGACAGACGACCGGACAGACCCCCGACCCGCCACCCGGCCGGACAACTGACCGGCCGCTCGATCCACCACCCGAGCGACAGTCCGGCCGAGCGCCCCGCTCGCCACTCGGTCCGGAGCCCACCCCCACCGCCGACTCGTTGCCGCCGACTCGTCGCCGCCCGTCCGAGGGCTTCACCTGTCAACAGTTGGCAGTTACGAGACCGGTGGCACGGCGCCCAACCACCGGAAACCCGGTCGCCGCGCGCTCGGCACCAGCCATCCCAGGCACAGGCCCAGTGCGCCACCCCCAGCCCGCCCAGCGGGCCCCACAGGCCGCCCAGCGCGGCCACCCCGACCTCGCCTGCGGCAGGGCAACCCCCCGCCTCCGGCGATCGGCGGGCGGCGAGCACGCCCGCCGCACACCCGTCAGACCCCTACAACACGAGGACGTGGCTGTGAGACTGGTTTCCCCCGGCGGTTCCGCGCCGATGACCGCCCCCCGCGCGGCGAGGGCGGCGTGAAGGCGCGTGCGGCGCTCGCCGCGATCGTGGTCGCCTCGGCGGCCCTGTCCCCCGTCGGCGCGGCTCAGGCGCAGGCGCAGCAGGCGGACGTGACCGTGCGCCCCGACCCGACCTACCGGCAGGAGCCGTTCCAGGGCTGGGGCACGAGCCTGGTCTGGTTCGCCAACGCCACCGGGCAGTACCCGAACTCCGTCCGGAACGAGCTCGCGGACCTGCTGTTCTCCGCGCAGGGCCTGAACCTCAACATCGCCCGCTACAACATCGGCGGCGGGAACGCGCCCGACGTGCCGCCGTACCTGCGCGCCGGTGGCGCGGTGCCCGGTTGGTGGAAGGCGCCCGAGGGCACCACCCGCACCGACACCGAGTGGTGGGAGCCCAATAACCCCGAGCTGTTCGACGCCGAGGCCGACCCCGGTCAGCGCTGGTGGGTCGACAAGATCAAGTCCAAGGTCGACCGGTGGGAGGCGTTCAGCAACTCCCCGCCGTGGTTCCAGACCGTCTCCGGTTACGTCTCCGGCGGTTTCGACGCGAACGCCGACCAGCTGCGCACCGACAAGATCGACGAGTTCACCGCCTACCTCGCGCAGGTCGTCGAGGAGATGGAGGACGCGCACGGCATCGAGTTCGACACCGTCGACCCGTTCAACGAGCCGAACACCAACTACTGGAGCACCCGCCTCGGCGCGGACGGCAACCCCACCGGCGGCAGGCAGGAGGGCGCGCACATGAGCCCCGCCCTGCAGGCCAAGGTGATCCCGTCGATGGTGCAGGCCTTGCGGGACAAGGGCTTGACCGCCGCCGTGTCCGCGCCGGACGAGACCAACCCCGGCACGTTCGCCGCCGACTGGGCCGGGTACCCGGCGTCGGTGCGCGCGCAGGTCGGCCAGCTGAACGTGCACACCTACGGCACCGGCCAGCGCACCTCGGCGCGCGACATCGCCAAGGGCGCGGACAAGCCGCTGTGGATGAGCGAGGTCGACGGCTCGTGGGGCTCGGGCCAGAGCTTCACCAGCATGGACCCCGGCATCGGCATCGCCGAGCGGGTCGTGGACGACCTTCGGGAGCTGGAGCCCCGGTCCTGGGTGCTGTGGCAGGCGATCGAGGACTACGACAACATGAAGCCGGGCGGGGAGTCGCCGCAGGGCGCGAACTGGGGCGTCGTCCAGGTCCCGTTCTCCTGCACCACCTCGGACTGCGAGGTGCGCACCAACACGAAGTTCGACACCCTGCGGAACTTCACCCACCACATCAAGCCGGGTGACCGGATGATCGGGGTGAACACCACGACGGACGTCGTCGCGATGCGCGGCGAGTCGCTCAAGACCGTGGTGCACGTGAACAAGGCCGAGCAGGCCAGGACCGTGGCGCTGGACCTGCGCTCGTTCAAGCGGATCTCCAAGAACGCCAAGGTGCAGCCGGTCGTCACGGACGAGTCGGGCGCGCTGGTCGAGGGCGCCGAGGTCGCGGTGCGCGACGGCGTGGCGACGCTGACCGTGCCCGCGCGGTCGGTCACCACGTTCCGGGTGTCCGGGGTCTCCGGCGCGATCGGCTCCGAGGCGCTGGGCGCGGAGGACGCGTACCGGCTGACCGGCGTGCAGAGCGGGAAGTCGTTGGCCCCCAACGGGACCGCGCTGGTGCAGCGGAACTCGGCCGAGGTCGACGACCAGTACTGGGAGCTGGAGCGGCTGGACAACGGGTTCGGCAACCGGGTGCGGTTCGCGGTGGTCAACGCCGGGACCGGGCAGCGGCTCGCGGCGGTGGGCGGCGAGGCGGTGCTGCGCTCGGCGGACGGGCCGGAGGCGCGGTGGATCATGTCGTCCACCGGTGACGGCACGTGGACGCTGGTGAACGCGGCCACGGGCGCGATGCTGGACGTGGTGAGCCAGTCGACGGCGGACGGGGCGAAGGTCGGGCTGTACACGCCGACGTCCGGCCCTAACCAGCGCTGGACGGCGACGCCGCGCTAGTCGTCGTGCGAGGAGGGCGCCGTTCCCCGGCAGGGGGGCGGCGCCCTCGTCGTGGGCGGGCGGGTCGGGTCGTGGGCGGGTCCGGTCGGGTCGTGGGCGGGTCAGCCGGGGAACGGCCAGGGGTTGGGCGCGCACACCTTGCCGTCGTTGGGGACGACCCCGCCCTGCGCGGACCCGGCGGTGATCAGGTTGATCTCGTCGTTGGACGTGCTGAACGTCTGCTGCATCATCACCGGCGCGGGCGCGCCGTGCTCGGCGCAGGGCACGTGGCCCTGGCCGAGGGCGTGCCCGACCTCGTGGTTGACCACGTACCGCCGGTACCCGTCCAGGTCGCCGAGGTAGGCGACCGCTCCCCTGGCCCAGCGGGCGGCGCTCAGGTCGACCGCGCCGCCGTCCCGGCAGGACACGTCCACCGGGATCTGGAAGCCGCAGCGCTCGCGGGCGGTGGCCTGGGAGGTGAGGCGGACGCGGAAGTCCGGGACGCCCGAGTCGACGCGGCGCAGCGCGAACCCGGCCGAGATCCAGCCGCGCGGGTCGGCGAGGGTCTGCTGCACGAACCCGGCGAACGCGTGCTCGTCGACCTGGACGCCGTCCTCGACCTCGACGGTGTAGCTGAGCGCCGATCCGCTGCCCGCCTCGGCGAAGGTGCCGGGGACGACGTGCCAGGTCCCGTTGCCGCGCTCGGGGAACGGCCCGCCGTCGGGCAGGTCGGACGAGCGCTCGTAGACCCGTCGCGGTTCGGGCTCGGAGTCGACCGCCATCGGTTCCGCCCGCGCCAGCTCGGGCTCGGCGGGTTCGACGGCGTCGGGCGCTGCGGGGTCGGACGCGGCGGTGTCGGACGCGGCGACGTCGTCCGGTTCGGCTTCCGCGACCGGTCCGGTGGGCGGCTCCGCTGGCGGCGCGGCCACGCCTGCGGCCGTGAACACGACCGCCGTGGCCAGGCACGCCAGGAGCGCCGGGGTGACCTTCATGCCCACAGGGTGCCCACTAATCGTGAAGATCCTGTTTTGTTCGCGCTTTTCCCCCGTGAAGGCGGTGCATACTGCGGCCGTGCGCGCACGCATCCTCGTCGCCGAGGACAACCCCCACCAGGCGGAACTCATCCGCCGCTACCTGGAGCACGACGGGCACGACGTCACCGTGGTGGGTGACGGGCGGGCGGCGATCGACGAGGCCCGGCGGAGCGCGCCGGACCTGCTGGTGCTGGACGTGATGATGCCGGGCGTCGACGGGCTGGAGGTGTGCCGGGTGCTGCGCGCCGAGTCGGACGTCCCGATCGTGCTGCTGACCGCGCGAGCGCTGGAGGACGACGTGCTGCTCGGGTTCGACCTGGGCGCCGACGACTACGTCGTGAAGCCGTTCCGCCCCAGGCAGATGGTGGCGCGGGTGCGGACGATCCTGCGCAGGGCCGGGCGGTCCGCCGGGCCCGCGCCGTCGCCGGTGCTGCGGGTCGGGGACCTGGTGGTGGACCCGGTCCGGCACGAGGTGCGCCTGGCGGGCGAGCAGGTCCCGCTGACGCCCGCGGAGTTCCGGCTGCTGTCGGTGCTGGCCGCGCAACCCGGCCGGGTGTTCACCAGGGCGCAGCTGCTGGACGACGGGTTCATCACCGCGCGGACGGTGGACGTGCACGTGATGAAGCTGCGGCGCAAGGTGGAGCGCGATCCGCGCGCGCCGGAGCGGCTGCTGACCGTGTACGGCGTCGGCTACAAGCTCGTGTGAGCGACGGCGTGCGCACGGGGCGCAGGCACAGCCTGCTGGTGCGGATCTCGGCGATGTCGGCGCTGATCGCGGCGTGCTCGATCGCGGTGACGGCGTGGTTGGCCTCGCAGGCCACGACGGGCGCGATCCGGCAGGAGCAGGGCGAGGCGCTGTCGGTGGACGCGCGGATCTACGACGAGCTGCTCGGGTTCGCCGCGACGCACCCCGGCTGGGACGGCGTGGAGTCCACTGTGGACCGGTTGGCGGCGGAGACCGGGCGGCGGGTGGCGCTGACCACCCCGAGCCGCGCGGTGCTCGCGGACTCCGGCGGTCCCGGCGCGCCGGAGCTGCCGGTGAACCCCAAGGTGCAGGTCGACCCGCTGACGGTGAACGCGGTGCTGAAACCGGACGGCGGCGGGCAGATCGACCCGCGCGCGGTGGGGCCGTTCGCGCTGGGCGAGAAGGTGCTGGCGCGCCTGGAGGCCAGGCTGGAGCACGTGCGGCGGTGCTCGTCGGTGGTGGTGCGGCGGTTGCCGAGCGGGCGGCCGTGGGTGGCCGAGTCGGTGGTGTCGCCGTGGACCTCGGCCGCGCCCGACGGCGTGGACGGCGCGGACCCGGCCTTCCCGTGCGACGCGCTGGGGGTGAACGTGCCGCTGGAGGAGGAGCTGCCCGCGCTGGCGGACCTGGAGGCGCGGGTGACCGGCTGCCTGGCGCGCACCTCGTCGAAGCAGGACCAGGCCGTGCTGCGGTTGCTGGCGAAGCGGGACGCGGGCTGGTACCTGCGCGACGAGGTGGTGCTGGAGCAGGAGTGGTCGGCGTGCGTGCTGGCCTCGCGCAAGGAGCAGCTGGCCGCGCACGTGGCCGCGCCCGCGCTGCTGTTCCTGACCGCGCCGACCGGAGGTGAGCCGCAGCCGATCGACCTGTCCACGGCGGGCGCGGCGCGGATCGCGGTGACCGGCGCGGGAATCCTGGTGGTGGCCGGGTTGGCGTCCTGGGGGACGGCGACGGCGGTGGTGCGGCCGGTGCGGGCGCTGACGGCGGCGGCGCGGCGGATGACCGGCGGGGACCGGGCGGTGCGGGTGCGCGAGCCCAGCGGCGAGGTCGGCGAGCTGGCGGGGGCGTTCAACGCGCTGTCGGAGCGGTTGGCCGAGGTGGAGCGGCAGCGGAAGGCGATGGTGAGCGACGTGGCGCACGAGCTGCGGACGCCGCTGGCGAACATCACCGGGTGGTTGGAGGCGGCGCAGGACGGGTTGGCCGAGCCCGATCCGGCGCTGATCGCGATGCTGCTGGAGGAGGCGTTCCTGTTGCAGCACATGGTGGACGACCTGCGGGACCTGGCGCAGGCGGACGCCGGGGCGCTGCGGTTGCACCGGGAGCCGGTGGACGCGGCGGAGCTGGTGGCGCAGACGGTGGCGGCGCACCGGGTCGCGGCCGGGGCGCAGGGGGTGCGGTTGGAGGTGGCGTGCGCCGGGGGGCTGGTGCTGCACGGCGATCCGGTGCGGTTGCGGCAGGTGCTGGGGAATTTGGTGGGCAACGCGGTGCGGCACACGCCGTCCGGCGGGTCGGTGGTGGTGCGCGGGCGCGGCGGGGGCGGCGTGGTGGTGCTGGAGGTGGTGGACACCGGGGAGGGGTTGGCGGAGGAGGACCTGGCGCGGGTGTTCGACCGGTTCTGGCGGGCCGACCCGTCGCGCAACCGGGCCACCGGCGGCAGCGGGCTGGGGCTGGCGATCAGCAGGCACCTGGTGGAGCTGCACGGGGGTTCGGTGACGGCGGAGAGCGAACCGGGGGTGGGGTCGGTGTTCCGGGTGGTGCTGCCGGTGGGGGACGCCGACGTGTGACGTCCCCGACCGGCGGCGTCCTCAGCCCGCGAGGGTGCGGAGCGAGACCTCCCACAGCCGGTCGGCGGCCTCGGGGTCGAGCGCGTGGTCGGCCACGCCCCGGTTGGTCCCCGGCACGAACGGGCCCGCCTCGGCGCAGTCCTCGAAGTACTTGCCGCCCAGGCCTTCCAGCTCGGGCGCGGTGGCGACGTAGACCGAGGTGGCCGCGCCCTGCTCGGGGGTCTTGCGCCGGACCTCGGTGACGCCCGCCGCCGCGCGGGCCCGCGCGATCTCCTCCGGGTCGACGTGGCGCTGGAGGTTCGTGCTGATCGAGCCGGGCATCAGGGCGTTCACCGTGATCCCGTCGGCGGCCCACCTGGCGGTGGCGCTCACGCCGAACAGGACGTTCGCGGTCTTGCTCTGCGCGTAGGCGTCCCACGCCTGGTACTCGCGCTCGGCGCAGTGGACGTCGTCGAAGACGACCGGCGAGCGGTGGTGGGAGCTGGAGCTGACCGAGACCACGCGCGCGCCGCCCGCCGCCGCGAGGTGCCGGTGCAGCCCCTTGGTGAGGGCGAAGTGGCCGAGGTGGTTGGTGGCGAACTGGAGCTCCCACCCCTCGGGGGTGCGGGTGAGCGGGCAGGCCATGACGGCGGCGTTGTTGACCAGCAGGTGCAGCGGGTCGTCCCAGTTGGCGGTGAAGGCGGCCACCGAGACCTGGTCGGCCAGGTCGAGCGGGGCGACGCGCACTGCGGTGTTCCCGGTGGTGGCGGTGATGTCGGCGGCGGTGCGCTCACCGGCGGCGCGGTCGCGGACGGCCAGGGTCACCTCGGCCCCGGCGGACGCGAGGGCCCTGGCGGTCTCGACGCCGATGCCGGAGGCGGCGCCGGTGACGACGGCGCGCTTGCCGGTCAGGTCGATCCCGGCCACCACCTCGGCGGCCGTGGTGGAGGCGGTGAAGCGCGGTGCGGTGTTCGCGGTCATGGTCTCCCCGAGCGCTGGGCTAGGATGAAGCGGAGGTTCCTCCGCTTCTCCGAGACTAACCGGAGGTTCCTCCGCTTCGCAACCGATCCCGGAGGACGCCGCCGTGACCGACCCCGACCAGCGCCCGCTGCGCGCCGACGCCCAGCGCAACCGCGACAAGCTCCTGGCCGCCGCGCTGGCCGCGTTCACCGAGCGCGCCGACGCGCCCCTGGAGGGCATCGCGAAGCAGGCGGGCGTGGGCATCGGCACCCTCTACCGGCACTTCCCGACCCGCGAGGCGCTCATCGAGCAGGTGTACCGGGCCGAGCTGGACCGGCTGTGCGACGCCGCGCCGCACCTGCTGACCACCGCGCCACCCGAGGTCGCGCTGCGGCGGTGGATGGACCTGTTCCTGGACTACCTGGCCACCAAGCGGGGGCTCGCCGACGCGCTGCGCGCGGTGATCACCGGCGCGGAGACCCCGTTCCCGCACGCCAGGAAGCGGCTGCTGGACGCGCTGAGCGTGCTGGTGGACGCGGCGGTGCGGACGGGCGCGCTGCGCGACGACGTGCCCGCGCTGGACGTGCTGGTGGGCATGGCCGGGATCGCGAACGCCACCGACGACGCCGCGCAGGCCGGGCGGCTGCTCGACCTGCTCGTGGCCGGGCTGCGCGCCGGGCGCTGAGCGCTTTCCCGGCAGGGGGAGGAGAACCGGCCGCGACGGCGGCGCAACCCCTACTCCCGTGGCGTGTTTCACGGTGCCGCACAACGGTTTCTCACCGCCTCCACACCGATCCCGCACCCACCGCAGGTGGAGTCGATCTTGCCGTGGGATCGGGTCTAGGCTCTCCCCCTGACGATGGCGGCGGTGCCGATTCGGCCCTGGCACAGTGGGGTTTTCGCGTGGTGAGGAGATGGCGCGCGGCGTGCGGCGCGGTGGCGGCGGCGGCACTGGTGGGCACGGGCGCGGCGGCGGGCCCGGCGCACGCGCAGGACGCCGGTGAGATCGCGGGCACGGTCTGGATCGACAAGGACCAGGACCGGCAGCCCGGCGAGCACGAGGCGCGCCGGGCGGGCGTGACCGTGACAGCGCTCCAGCGCTCCACCGGTGAGCGCAGGACCGCCACGACGGACGAGCGCGGCGACTTCCGCTTCACCGGGCTGCCGCTGGGCGCCTACGAGGTGGAGGCCGACCGCACCGGGTACGCGACGCTGGCCGACCGCACCTGGGACGTCGAGCTGACCTCCGGCTCCCCCAGGGCAGGGCAGGCGTGGTTCCCGCAGCAGGGCGGCACGCTCGGCGGTCAGGCGAGCGTGGACGCGGACGACGACGGCGCGCGCGACGCCAACCCCGAGCGGGTCGCGGTGACCGTGCACCTGTGGGGGCGCGACCTCACCGGGGCGGAGGTCCGCGCCAGCACCACGACCTCCGACTACGGCTGGTACCACTTCGACGCGCTGGCCACCGGCGTCTACCAGGTCAGGGCGGAGGTCCCGCAGGGCTACCGGCTCGCCAGGCCGAACGCGGGCGCGGGCTCGTCCGGCGCGCACACCGACTTCGACCTGCTGGGCGCGGACGCCACGAGCCTGCCGGTGCGGTTCGCCGAGACCGGCTCGCGGTACGCGGCCGTGGACATCGGCTTGGTGCGGGGTGAGGGTGTCGCTTCGGAACCGGTGCTGGTCAACGCGGCCAGCGGGTGGTGCGCGGACCAGGAGATGCCCGGCGGGGCGGTCACCGCAGGGGTCGCGGCGGGCGACTGCCACGGCGGCGACAACCAGCGCTGGAAGCCCCGGTGGGTGGAGCCGGACGTGGTGGAACTGGTGGACGCGCGCACCGGGTTCTGCCTGGACCAGGAGTTCCCCGGCGGAAGGCGGACCAGCGGGGTCGGCGCGTACCGGTGCCACGGGGGCGCGAACCAGCGGTGGCGGGTGAGCCACGACGAGCAGGGCGGCGAGCCGTTCACGGCGGTGAACCTGGCGACCGGGGAGTGCCTGGACCAGGAGTACCCGACCGGGACGCCGACGACGGGGGTCGGGGCGTACCGGTGTCATGGTGGGGCGAATCAGAGCTGGGTGGCTCGGTGAGGTGAGGGGGTTCGGGGCGCACCTACGGGCTGCAAGCCGACCGCACTCCCAAGCTGTGGTTGAGCTGCTTCGCGGGTTGACCACCTCGCAGGTTGACCACCTCGCAGGTTGACCGCTTCGCGGGCTGCGGGGCGAGCGCAGCGAGCCCGCAGCTCCCTGATCCCGCGTCCCTCTTCTCCGTTTGGCCTGGCGCAGCCCGAGCACGCTTGTCAAGATGCCGCCGCATTGTGCGGCAGATCGCCCGAGTCATACGGCGTCTTGACAAGCGTGCTTGCCTGAAAGGAGGCCAAACGGAGAAGAGGGACCCCGCCCATCGCAGGGGTACAACGGGACCAACGGCGGAAGAGTCACCGGCCGGCAGAGCTCGTGTCCCCTCTTTTTTGGAGGTCTGCCCCGCCGGCGAGGCGTTCTTTTTAGCTTTTGACTTGGCTTTTGACTTGGGTTTTAAAGTCAAAAGATTAAAGTCAAGAGCTACAAGCACGCCTCGCCGGCGGGGCAGACCTCCAAAAAAGAGGGAGACAGGCTCTGCCGGCCGGTGGCCGTTGGGTTGGTGGTCCCGTTTACCACTGCGATGGGCGGGGTCCCTCTTCTCCGTTTGGCCTCCTTTCAGGCAAGCACAGGCGTCAAGACGCCGTTTGACACCCCGGTCTGCCGCTCAGTGCGGCGGCATCTTGACACCTGCGCTCGGGCTGCGCCAGGCCAAACGGAGAAGAGGGACGCGGGATTGGGGCTGCGTGGGCTCGCTGCGCTCGCCCCGCAGCCCGCGAAGCGGTCAACCTGCGAAGCGGCTTGGTGCGGTGAGGGCCCGCGTCGTTCGTGACGCGGGTCCCTTTTCTCGCCCCAACAAGGAGATCAGCGCCTCTCCCAGAAGTTCAGCGCCCGACCTGCGGGAGCGCCAGGTTGCGCGGCAGGTCGGGGCGGCCGAACAGGAAGCCCTGCCCGAAACCGCAGCCCGCCCTGCGCAGCCACTCCGCCTGCTCGGGCGTCTCGATGCCCTCCGCGACGGTCACCGCGCCCAGCACATCCGCCAGGTCGATGATGCAGCGCACCACGCCCGCCGTGCGGCCGGTGTCACCGAGCGCCCAGGTGAACGACTTGTCGATCTTGACCACGTCGAACGGGTAGCGGTGGAGGTAGCTCAGCGAGGAGTAGCCGGTGCCGAAGTCGTCCAGCGCCACCCGCACGCCGGTCTCCCGCACCGCCATCAGCGCCCGCATCGCGGCCTCGTCCGCCCACACAGACTCGGTCACCTCGATGGTCAGCGCCGAGGCCTGGAGGCCCGACACGTCGAGCGACTTCGCCAGCGCGGCCAGGAAACCGGGCGCGGACAGCTGTCGGGTGGACACGTTGACCGTGACCCCTAGCTCCCGCCCCGCCGCGCGCCACCCGGCCGCCTGCGTGCACGCCGAGGTGAGCACGCTCGACCCCAGCGGCACGATCAGGCCGGTCTGCTCGGCGAGGCCGATGAACTCGCCCGGTCCCAGCAGTCCGCGACCGGGCCGCTCCCAGCGCACCAGGGCCTCCGCGCCGGAGATCGCCGTGGTCGCCAGGTCGACGATGGGCTGGTAGTGCAGGACGAGCTGGTCGGTGCCGATGGCGGCGCGCAGGTCGAGCTTGTCGCGCTGGCGGGCCAGGGCCTGCTCACCCATCTCGCGGCGGAAGTGGCGGGCGCGCGCGCCGCCCTCGCGCTTGGCCACGTACATCGCGGTGTCGGCGTCGCGCAGCAGCTCGGCGGTGCCGACCACCCCGGCCGCCGCCGAGGACACGGCGACGCCGATGCTGGCCTGCATCCGCACGTCGTAGCCGAGGTCGGACCAGGGCTTCTCCAGCTCCGCCAGCACGGCCTTCGCGAGCTGCCCGCAGGCCTGCTCGTCGAGGCCGGGTGCCAGCACGGCGAACTCGTCGCCGCCGAGGCGCGCGGCGACCGCGTCCGGTTCGACGGCGGCGCGGATGCGGCGGGAGGCGGCCACCAGGTACTGGTCGCCCACGTCGTGGCCCTCGGTGTCGTTGACCTCCTTGAACTGGTCGAGGTCGAGCACGAGCAGGCCGACGTCGCCCGCGCGCAGCGCGCGGTCCAGCAGGTGCAGGAAGTGCGAGCGGCTGGTCAGGCCGGTGAGGACGTCGCGCTCGGAGCGGTGCCGCAGCTCGTCCTCCAGGCGGCGGCGGACGCTGATGTCCACGGCGGCCACCAGGGTCCGGTCCTCGTCGCCCGCCTGCTCGACGCGCACCGGGTGCAGCGCGAGGACGCGGTCGCGGTCGGCGACCCAGACCTCGACCGGCTCGGCGTCGGCGTCGCGGCAGCCCTTCTCGCACACCGCGATGTTGGGGCCGTGCGGGCAGGGCACGGCGGCCCCGTTCTGGCCCGCCCAGTCCAGCAGGAACTGGGCGCGCTCGTTGTGCAGCACGGGCACGCCGCCGGAGTCGAGCAGCACCAGGCCGATCGGGCTGGCCTGCAGGACGGCGGTGGCCGTGGCGCGGGCGTGCTCGGCGCCGCGCTGGGCGGACTCGGCGCGCAGCACCGCGCGGGCCGACTCGTGCAGCGCGGCGGCGGCGACGGCCATGCCCGCCAGCGGCATCAGCAGGGTGGGCAGCAGCTCGGGCTGGATCACGTCCCGCGACAGCGCCGCGCCGAGGCCAGCGAGGTAGCAGCCGACGACCACAACGGCCTTGGCCCAGAAGCCGGTGTCCTCGGGGTAGAGGGCGCGGCGGACCGTGGCGCCGATCACGAAGCCGACGACGACCTGCGGGTCGGGCAGCAGGAGCAGCGAGGCGAACGCGACCACGCCCTCCAGCGGCGGGATCCACCAGGCGTCGCGGGGGACCCGGAGCCAGCACGCGAGGACGCCGACGACCAGCGCGGCCACCCCGATCGGGAGCGGCCCCTCACCGGTCGCGACGAGGCTGCCGATCGTGAGGACCCCGCCGAGCCAGGCGAAGACGGTGGTCAGCAGCCTGATCCGGTGCAGCGTCCTGCGACCGGTTCGGTGCGCCGAGCCCGAGGCGGGAGGCACGTCCGCGGCCACGGGAACGGGTGGACGTTTCACGCGAGCTTCCCCCAAGCCACGGCTCGTAGACCGAGTGCTCTCACATGCGGCGAAGTTGGCACTATCTGATCCTCGCACGGGCGCGACAACCGCCATCCGGGTGAGTCGACTGACCCGGTCGGCCCGATTTCCGTCCACTGTGGACCGGGCGGGGCCGTCAACCGGGGGTTCGAGCTTTTGCATCGTTGTAAGGCGGGGGTGAGGTGGGGGTGGCGGGAGCGGCGGTCCACTGTGGACTTCCGGGGCGTTTTCACCTGCGGAAACACGAACTTCTTGCGTGCGCCCGTGACAGAGTGTGCCCGGTGGGCGTGGACGCGTGACGATCGAAGCGCCCGACCGGTCGGCGGCCATGACGGTGACCCGCTAGGGCGGTGTGGGACGGAGGTGGGTGGTCGGAGACGAGGTGGCGGCAGTGCTGACGTGAAGCCGCAGAAGTGTGGTGACGGGCCAGCAGGACGAGGACCCGCTACCCGACCTGTTCTGACCGCCGCGCCAACTCCTCCAACAACGGCACCGCAGCAGCCGGTTCCGGCAACCCCAGCATCTCCTCCCGCACCGCGAGAGCCGCCTCCCGGTGCGCCCCCGCCAGCACCCCGACCACCGCCTCCCGCACCCCCTCCGGCGTCACCCCCACCGGATCCAGCCCGACCCCCACCCCGAGCCGCTCGCACCGCTCCGCGTTGTGCGGCTGGTCCGCGCCCATCGGCAGCAGCACCAGCGGAACCCCGTGCCCCAGCGCGCCCATCACGCTGCCCGAACCCCCGTGCGACACCACCACGTCGCACCCCGGCAGCACCTGCGACTGCGGCAGGTACCGCTCCACCCGCACCCGCTCCCCCACCCGGAACTCCGCCGGGTCCACGTGCTCCCCCACCGTCGCCACCACGTCCACCGGCAACCCGGCCAACCCCGCCAGCACCCGCGCGAACAGGTCCCCCGACTCGCTGTTGAACACCGTCCCCAGCGTGAAGCACACCGCCGTCCCCGAGGAGCGGCCGACCGGACCGACGACCGGGCGCACCGGGAAACCCGTTCCCGGCAGCGGGAAAGCCGGGTCGCGGAAGCTCGGGGGGAACGGGGACAGCAGCAGGTTCCGGCTCAGCATCAGCAGGTCCGGGTCGGCGGGCAGGCCGTGCGCCGCGCGCAGCTCCGCCAGCGGCTCCCCCACCACCTCCGGCCGCACGAACGACCCCGCCGCGATCACCTGCGCGTTGACGTGCGGCACCCCGGCGCGCTCGGCCGCGACCACGCCGCCGAAGTCGACCTCCTCGCACACCACCACGTCCGGCCGCCACGCCGCGAGCAGCTCCAGCAGCAGCGGCGCCCGCCGCCCCGCCTCGCGCCGGGCGAAGCCCTCGCGCAGGTCGTGGTCCTCGCGCTCCCGGTCCGGCGCGAGCAGCGGCAGCCGGGGCGGCGCGGCGGTGCTGCCGCCGAGGTCGAACACCTCGAACCCGGCCGCCCGGACCGCCCGCCGCCGGGCCGAGGCGCAGGCGAACGCGACCTCGTGCCCGGCCGCCCGGACGGCCGAGGCGGTGGGCACGAGCGGGAGGAAGTGGCCGAGGCCGCCGACGAAGGTGAACAGCACGCGCACCCGCGCCAGCGTAAGCGCTCAGGCCGCGAGCACCACCGGTTCGGTCGCGGGCTCGCGGACGCGGCAGGCCGTCCACAGGTTCGCCATCGCCACCACGACCACCATCGACCCGAGCACGTGCACCACCACGAGCACGGCGGGCACCCCGGTGAAGTACTGCGCGAACCCGACCGCGCCCTGCAGCAGCACCGCGACCAGCAGCACGAGGTACGGCTTGCGCACCCCGGCGCCGCGCAGCGCCCACCCGAGCGCGGCCAGCACGGCGAGGAACGCGTAGAGCAGCACCGAGTGGGCCTGGGCGAGCGACTCGACGGACGCGTCGAACCGGGCCACGTCGGCGTCACCGGCGTGCGGCCCGGCGCCGGTGACCATCGTGCCGACGACCATCAGCGCGGCCAGCACCATGACCGACGCGACCAGCAGCCGCTGCGCGAGCGCGCCCGCGACCGGCCGGGCGGGACCGTCCTCCTCGTCCAGGGAGCGCCAGAGCAGCACCGCGTACCAGGCGAGCACGGGCGAGACGACGAAGTGGAAGGCGACGGTCCACCACAGCAGCCCGAGGTTGACCGTGATGCCGCCGATCACGGCCTGCGCGAACACCCCGCCGGTCATCACGGCGGACAGCAGCAGCACGCGGGTGCGCAGCGGCCGGGACCACCAGGCGGCGAGCAGGCAGAGCACCCCGATGACGCCGACCACCACGGCGAGCAGCCGGTTGCCGTACTCGATCCACTGGTTGAGCATCGCCAGCTCGGGGTGCTCGACGGGCACGAAGCTGCCGGGCAGGCAGTGCGGCCACTCGGTGCACCCGAGCCCGGACCCGGTCACCCGGACGGTGGACCCGGTGCCCGCGATGACGACGTTGGCGACGACGGCCGCCACGGCGAGACCTCGGTGGGACTGGACGATCCGCTGCTTCCAGGTGGGCTGCACGACGGGCAACCTACGTGACCGGAGCTGAGAACGGACAAATGGGGTCCACGGGCGTTGACTTCGCTCTACACTGAAGGAATAAATGGAATCAAGCAGATCCGGCACTGGACCAGGCACTGGATCCGGCGCTGATTGATCCGAACAGGTGAATCGCTCAAGAGGCCCTCAAGGAGCGGCGATCGAGCGCCGATGTTCAGGTCAGCGCAGCGAAGAGGGGTCCGGAGAACCGGGCCCCTCTTCGCCGTTCCGGGGCCTTCACCGTTCCTGGACCGCCCAGGCGTCAGCGCTTGAGCGCGTCGAAGTGCGGCTTGAGCGCCGGGTAGTAGTCCTCGAACGAGGGCGCCTCGCCCCCGTCTCGCGCGGCCACCAGCAGGTCCAGGTAGTACTCCCACCCCGGCCCGATCTCGCCGATCCCGCTGTCGTCCCCCAGGTGGTGGACCAACCGCAGCTCGGTCTCCCCGCCGTCACCGGGCACCACCAGCAGCTCGATCGGCCACGTCGCCCCGGTGCCCAGCATGGTCAGCACGAGCCTGCCCGGCGCCTCGCAGGCCTCCACCCGCAGGTCGCACGTGGGCCGCCCGTCCTCGAACTCCAGCCGCACCCGCACCGTCCCACCCGCTCTGCCCTCGCCCTCCCACGGCCCGAACCAGCGGGCCGTCCGGTCGGACTCGGTGACGGACGCCCACACGTCCCCGGCGTCCGCGCGGAACGTCCGGGTCAGCACGAGGTCGACGCCGCCGGGCGTCTCGGCGAGCGTTCCGGTGGCGGTCGGGGGCATGGTGCTCCTGTTCGTCGGGCTGGGAAGAGGGGGCCACGAGCCGGTCGCGACGAGCAGGGTAACCAGAGCGGTCGCGGGGGTGTGGGAGGGCGCGCGGGGCTAGTCGGCCGCCGCGAAGTCGTGGCCCTCCTGCGGCTGGTCGACCGACCGCAGCTCCCACACCGCGACGCCCAGCGCCACCACGACAGCGCCCGCCGCCGTCCAGATCGCCAGGGACACCGCCGTCCCGTAGTCCTCCCCCGTGTCCGCCAGCACCAGGTAGAACAGCCCGGCCAGCGCGGCGCTGCCGATCGCCGCGCCGATGCGCTGGCCGGTCTGCAGGGCGCCGCCCGCCGCGCCCGCCATGCGGACCGGCACGTTGCGCAGGGTCAGGGTGGTGTTCGGGGAGATCACCCAGCCGCCGCCGATCCCGCCCACCAGCAGTGCGCCCGCCGCCCACCACCCGGCCAGGTGGGGCGGGGCCAGGCGCAGGAGCAGGCCGGTCGCCACCAGGCCCGCCACGACCAGGGCCAGGCCGAGCACGGTCAGCTTGCGGCCCCAGCGGCTCACCAGCCTGCCGCCGACCAGCGCGGACGCCGCCGAGCCCACCGCGAACGGGGTCACCGCCAGGCCCGACTCCAGCGGGGTGTAGCCGAGGCCGGTCTGGAAGAACAGGGCGAACACCAGCCAGATGCCGCTGAAGCCGACGAAGTAGCAGGTGCCCAGCAGCAACCCGGAGGCGTAGCCGGGGACGGCGGTCAGCAGGGTCACGTCCAGCAGCGGGTCGCCGCCGCGCGCGGCCGTGCGGCGCTCCCACACCACGAACGCCGCCAGCAGCGCCGCGCCCAGCGGGAACAGCCACCACAGCGCCGTCAGTCCGCCCGACTCGGCCAGCACCAGCGGCAGGAGCACGGCCAGCACACCGGCACCGAGGAGCAGCACGCCGAGCAGGTCCAACCGGCCGCGTCGACCGCCTTCGGCCCTCGGCAGCAGCCTGGCCGCCAGCACCAGCGCGACCAGTCCGATCGGGACGTTCACGTAGAACACCCAGCGCCACCCGTCGTCCTCGCCCGCCACGGCCAGGATCGCGCCACCGGCCACCGGGCCGACCGCCGTGGAGATGCCGACCACCGCGCCGAAGAAGCCGAACGCCCGCGCCCGCTCCGCGCCACGGAACAGCTGCTGGATCAGGGCCGAGTTCTGCGGGGCGAGCGCGCCCGCCGCCGCGCCCTGCAGCAGCCGGGCGACCACCAGCACCTCGGTGGTGGGCGCCAGCCCGGCCAGCGCGCTAAACCCGATGAACCCGGCCAGCGCCAGCAGGAACACCCGGCGCCTGCCGTACGCGTCACCGAGCCTGCCCGC
Organism: Actinosynnema pretiosum; assembly: GCF_024171695.1. Lineage (GTDB taxonomy): Bacteria > Actinomycetota > Actinomycetes > Mycobacteriales > Pseudonocardiaceae > Actinosynnema > Actinosynnema pretiosum. The sequence goes on from NZ_JAMTCF010000001.1 coordinate 524,059, forward strand.
CGTGACCAGGACCAGCCCGAACGCCAACGCGTACCCGGAGACCACCCACTGCACGCCCGCCGGTGACGTGCCGAGACCGCGCTGCATCGACGGCAGGGCGACCGAGACGATGCTGACGTCGAGCAGGCCCATGAACCCGGCCACGAGGCTGACGGCGAGGGCTTTCCAGCGGCGCGGATCGGGTTCGGTCACCTGGCCTGTCTACCCGGTTTCCCCGGAACGACACCGGAACGGCACCGAGCGGCACCGAGCGGCACCGAGCGGGCGGCGCACCCGGCGTTCGGGTGGCCGCCCGCTCGGGAAGAGGGGCGCGGTGGAGGGGATCAGGTGGTGGAGCCGGAGCCCGTGCCACCGGTACCGGAGCCGGTGCCCGTGTCGGGGGTGGTCTGCTGGCCGCCGCGACCGGTGCGACCGCCGGGGAGCTGGCCCGCGCCGGACTGCCCGTCGCCCATGCCGGAGAACTGACCGGCGCCGCTCTGCCCGTCGCCTGTGCCGGGGAACTGGCCGTCGCCGGGGAACTGCCCGCTCGGCGCCTGCTGGCCGGTACCCGCGCCGCCGTCGCCGACCGCGAGGCCGACGCCGAACCCGCCGAGACCGGCGACCACGGCGACGCCCAGCGCGCCGACGACCAGCGCGGCCCGGCCCCTGAGCCACGCGGGGCGCTTCGAGGCGACCGGCGCGGGCGGCGGCGCGCCCCACGTCGGCGCGGTGGCGGCAGCGGTCTCGTTCGTGGCGCCCGCCCCGGTCTCGACCTGGTCCTGCGGGCGGCTCATCTGCTCGGTGCTCACGGTGGCTCCTGCCGGTTCGGGACTCCCCTGCTCCGGGACCACCCCGGTGGGACACCACCAACGATCGGCCGGGACCCTGTGGACTTCACCAGCGACCGCTGTGCGTCTCCTGTGAGCGCCCCGCGCCCGGACCGCCGCCACCCGCCCGCGCGAGGGGCGGCGGCGGTCCGGGGTCGCGGGCGCCGTCACCGCGTCCCGGCCACCGCGTCGGCGACCAGCGACCCGCGCGCGGTGGTGTCCCTGGACGCGAACAGCCTCGGGTGGGCCTCCCGGATGCCGCCGACGACCCGCTCGTACGGCACGTCGTCGAACTCGCCGTGCGAGCGCACGAACTCCATGTGCCTGCGCCCGTCCTCGTCGAACGGGTGGTACATGCTGTCGGTGACGCCGTCGAAGTCCAGCGGCTTGATCCGGTACAGCGCGCACAGCATCTTGTTGAACACCGGCGTCGCCCGCACCCACCTGCCGCCCAGGTGCACGGTGGTGAGGCTGTGGTAGGTGAAGATGTTCCCGCCCATCAGCTCTTCGAGCTTGGGCGACGCCAGGTGGTTGCGCACGTCGCCGTAGTAGATGCGGCTGGGCACCCCGACCGCGCGCACCGCCGCCGCGTAGACGATCGACTTGTGCACGCAGAACCCGGTGCCCCTGGTGATGGTGGAGCTGGCCCTGAGCCCGTCGCGGGACAGGTCGGCGCCGTACACCTCGTAGTGGATGCCGTCGCGGACCGCGTAGTACAGGGCGATGGCGCGCTCGGCCGGTGTCATCGACTCGGGGTCGGGCAGGGCCTTGGCCACGAGCGCCCGGACGGCCTCGTGGTCGTGGTCGAGGAACTCGGTGGCGGCCAGCAGGCGCTCGTCGGGCGCCTGGGGCTCCGGGGCGGCCGGGACGAACGCGGTCGCGGCGAGCAGCTCGGCGACCGGGCTGGGCTCGACCGCCGGAGCTGCGGGGGTCGGGGCGGCGGCGGTCAGGACGGGGGTGGTCTCGGTGCTGGTCATGGCTGCTCCTCAGAGTCCGATCATGCTGGCGATGCGCTGGCGCTGGACCTCGGACGTGCCGGAGTAGATCGTCCCGGCGACGGCGTTGCGCAGGTCCTTCTCCAGGCCGTACTCGGTGGTGTAGCCGTACCCGCCGAAGACCTGGACGGCGGCGAGCGCGGAGGCGAGGTTGCCCTCGCTGGCGACGAGCTTGCTGATGGCCAGGTCCACCGTGACGTTGCCGCCGTCCTGGAGCTTGCGGCCGGTGTCGTACAGCCACTTGCGGGCGCTGTCGACGGCGATCCGCATCTCGACGAGCTTCGCGGACACCGCCTGGAAGGAACCGATCTTCTTCCCGAACTGGGTGCGGGTGCGGGCGTACTCCACGCAGCGCTCCAGCCGGTGCTGCATCTCGCCGACGTTGATGATGAAGGAGCAGAGGATCTCCCACTTCATCACGTGGTCCATGATCAGGAACCCGGCGCCGACCGAGCCGATCACGTTCGCCGCGGGCACCCGGCAGTCGTCGAAGAACAGCTCCGACAGCGGCGAGGTGCGCAGCCCCATCTTCGAGACGGGCCCGCCGACCACGAGCCCCGGCGTGTCCCGGTCCACCAGGAACGCGGTGATCGCGGCCGGGCTGCCGCGCTTGCCGGTGCGGGCGTAGACGACGAACACGTCCGCGACCGGGCCGTTGCTGGTGAACGCCTTGCTGCCGTTCAGGACGAAGTGGTCGCCGTCGCGGACCGCGCTGGTGCGCATGGACATCACGTCCGAGCCGCCCTCGGGCTCGGTGATGGCGTGCGCGCCGATCACCGCGCCCTCGCACACCTTCGTCAGGTAGCGGTCCTTGAGGTCGTCGCTGCCGAACCGCTGGAGCGGCACGCCGGTGGACACCACGTGCGTGGACACCGAGAAGTTGAACCCGCCGTCGCGGCAGGCGTAGCCGAGCCCCTCCAGGACGTGCATGGTGGTGAGCAGGTCCTGGCCGAGGCCGCCCCACCTCTCGTCGAACGGCAGGCCGAGCAGCCCGGTCTCGCGCAGCGACTTCCACGCGGTCTCGGGGAACTCGGCGCGCGCGTCGCGCCCGATGTGGTCCTCGCCGAGGGCGGCGCCGATCTCCTCGACGGCGGCGCGCAGCTCCCGCTGGTCCTCGTTCCACTCGATCATGCGGTCACGTCCTCTCCTTGGTCGCGGTCGAACCGGTGGCCAGCAGGGCCCTGCGGTCGACCTTTCCGGTGGTGGTGCGGGGAAGGGCTGCGTCGCCGACGTCGAACGCGCCGGGGATCGCGGTGCGCGGCAGCGCCGAGGCGCAGTGCACGCGCAGGTGCAGGCCGTTGAGCCGGGAGTCGGGGGCGCGGCGGACGACGGCGCGCAGCACGGAGCCCGCCAGCTCGTCGGGCACCGCGACCACGGCGGCCTCCAGCACGTCGGGGTGGTCGAGCACGACCCGCTCGACCTCGGCGAGGTTGGTGCGCACGCCGCGCACCTTCACCTGGTGGTCGGTGCGCCCGCTCAGGTGCAGCAGGCCGCGCTCGTCGCGGCGCACCAGGTCGCCGGTGCGGAACCAGCCGTCGCTCCAGCGCTCGCGGTCGAGCGCGGCGTCGTGGTAGCCGAGCGCGCGGAACGGGGTGCGCACGACCAGCTCGCCCTCGGCGGGGCCGGTCAGCTCGCGGCCGTCGAAGTCGGTGACGCGGACCTCGACGCCCGCGATGGGCGCGCCGATCGGCAGGGGCTCGGTGGAGGCGGGGTCGATCCGGTGCAGGAAGCTGTCGTTGGTCTCGGTGCAGCCGTAGACGTTCCACAGGCGGGCCGACGGGAACGCCTCGGCGATCTCGCGCAGCAGGGCGGCCGGGGTGACGTCGCCGGTGAGGAGGACGTCGCGGACGCCGGGGAACGTGCCGCCGGTGGCGGTGACCTGGCGGAAGAACAGCGGCACCGCCTGCACGACGGCGGGCTCGCGGTCCCGGCACAGCGCGGCCAGGTGGGCGCCGTCGGCGGCGTGCGCGGGGTCGACCAGGTCGACGCGGCCCCCTGCGGCGAGGGTGGCCCACACGTCGAGCAGGCACAGGTCGAAGTTGAGCGGGGCGTGGTTGAGCACGGCCGTGCCCGGCTGGATCGAGAACGCGGCGGCGGCCCAGGCGAGGAACGCGTCCACGCCCTCCTCGGCCAGCACGACGACCTTGGGGGTGCCGGTGGAGCCCGAGGTGGTGAGCAGCAGGCCGGGACCGGGCAGGGTGGTCGGGGCGAGGTCGGTGGCGATGGCGCTGGGCGCGCCGCCGGGCGCGTCGGCGGCGGTGAGCACGTGCGGGCAGCCGACCTGCTCGCACAGCCTGCGCAGGGCGTCCGCGCCCAGCTCCGGGGAGGGCAGCAGCACCCTGAGGCCCGCGCGGAAGCAGGCGATGAGCAGGGCGATCGTCTCCGGGGACTTGGTGGCGGGCACGCACACCGGGGCGCCGGGCGGCAGGCCCGCCAGGAGCGGTTCGGCCTGGTGGGCCAGCGCGTCCAGGTCGGCGTAGCCGAGCTCGCGGTCGTGCCAGGTGAGGGCGGGGGCGTCGGGGGTGGTCGCCGCGGTGGCGGCGAAGGCGGTGAGGAAGGCGCGGGTGGGCATGGTCGGGTGTCCTCTCGCGGTGGGCCGCGGTGGGGAGGCAGGGGACGCGCGGGAGCCGCGCGGGTGGGCGGGCTCGGCGCGCGGGGCGGGCGCGGTGGCGCGGGAGAAGTGGCGCCGGGGAGGGGCGCGGGGCCCGCGCGGGCCCGGACGGGGGCCGCGCGGCGCCGCGATCGGACCGGGGCGGCGGGAGCGGGGTCCCGCCGGGCCGGTCACGGGGTGGCGCCCGCCGCAGGGTGGCGGGCTCCGGGTGGTGGCCGACCGAGCGGGTCGGCCACCGGGGGTTCAGCCGGGTCGTCTGGGGGGTGGGGCAGGCGGGTCAGGGCAGGCGGGTCAGGACGCGGCGGCCAGCAGGGTTCCCCCGCCTGGCACGGTCGCGCTCACCCCCGCCAGGTCGAGCAGCCGCCACAGGCAGGCCTGGTTGCCGGTCACCACCGGCACCCCGAGGCGCTGCTCCAACCGCTCCACCGCGCCCCACGAGCGGAACCCGCTGCCCGGCATGAGCAGGCTGTCCGCGTCGGCGGGGAACGCGTCGGCGACCTGGCGGCACACCTCGTCCGGGTCGACCTCCCAGCGGGCGCCCCGGTCGAACGCCAGGTGCGCGACCACCGAGTCCCAGTCCCGGTCGAGCCGGTACTGCACGAGCCCGGCGGGCGGGAGGCCCGCGCGCTCCAGGTAGGCCGTGGTGGCGGTGAACGTGGGCGCGGTGAACCAGGGCGGCGCGACCACCAGCGGCCTGCCGACGCCGAACCGGCGCAGCGCCTCGACCACCGCCTGACCCGCCGTGTACACCGGCACGCCCGCCAGCTCGGTCCCTGCGGCGCTGAAGCCCTCGTCGAAACCGGGTTCGCCCAGGAAGCTCGCGGAGGCGAAGCACAGGCAGATCGCGGTGGCCCCGAGCTGGCCCAGCTGCACCAGGCCCCGGCGCACGTCCGGCTGGGCGATCAGGTGCTGCCAGGTCTCGGTGGTGTACTCGGCCCCGGTGCTGGTGGGGCTCTCGAAGCGGGCGGCGTGCACGCTCACCCCCGGCGGGGCCATCCGCGCCAGCTCCGCCTCGGGCACCGGGTCGTTGTGGATGACCAGCACGCCCAGCCTGGCCGCCCACGGCGCGTCCGCGCTCACTCCCCCTCACCCCGGACGTGCTTGCGGTGCGCCAGGCCGAACCAGGCCAGCACGGCGCCCGCGAGGGCCGCGATCGCGGTGGTGGTGAAGGCCCAGCCGAAGTCGCCCGCGTCGGGCGAGGGCCCGAGCACCAGCACCAGGACGGCCACGCCGAGCGCGCCGCTCATGTACTGGGCCGTGGTCATCAGCGCGCTGCCGGTGCCCTGGTTGCGGTCGTCCACGTCGGCGGTGCCCGCGATGAACATGGCCACGTAGGTGACGCCGTGGGCGAAGCCGGTGACGAGCAGGCCGGGCAGCAGGTGCAGGACGTAGCTGTCGCCGTGCACCTGGAGCGCCAGGAGCAGCAGCCCGGCCGCGTCGGCGACGAACGCGAGGGTCAGGGTGAGCCGGATGCCCAGCGCGGCCACGACCCTGGCCGCGACCGAGTTGGCGACCGCGATCGCCACCGCCATCGGCAGGAACGCCAGCCCCGCCGCGATCGGCCCGTAGCCGCGCAGCTGCTGCACCAGCAGGGTCACCACGAAGAACTGGTTGCCGACGCTGGCCATGTAGAGCGCGGTGGAGCCGCAGCCGACCAGCAGCGAGCGGGTGCGCCGCAGCAGCGGGTCGACCAGGGGCTGGGCGCTGCGCCGCTCCTGGAAGGCGAACGCGCCCAGCAGCACGACCGCAGCGCCGAAGCAGGCCAGGGTGGTCGGCGCGGTCCAGCCGCTCGCGGACGCCTCGGTGAGCGCCATCGCGGCGGACAGCACGGTCCCGGTGCACAGCACGGCGCTGGGCACGTTCAGGCCGCCGCCGGAGCGGGCCGCGCCCGCCTTCGGCAGCAGGCGCGGGGCGAGCAGCGCGCACACGACCGCCAGCGGCAGGTTGATCAGGAACACCCAGCGCCAGGACACCGTGGTCAGCAGGCCGCCGATGACCACGCCCGCCGCGAGGCCGGACGCGCCGACCGTGCCCCACACGCCCAGCGCCCGGTTGCGGGCGGGACCCGCGGCGAAGGTGGTGTTGATCAGGGCGATGACCGCCGGTTGCAGCACCGCGGCGGCGACGCCCTGGGCGGCGCGGGCCACCAGCAGCAGCGCCGAGCCGGGGGCGAGGCCGCCCGCCAGCGAGGCGACGCCGAACAGGAGCATCGCGACGATGAACAGGGTGCGCGGGCCGAACCGGTCCGAGGCGCGCCCGCCGACGACGAGGAAGCCCGCGAAGAACACGGCGTAGCCGCTGACGACCCACTGCACCGAGCTCTCGCTCAGGTGCAGCTCGCCACCGATGCTGGGCAGGGCGATGTAGACGATGGAGTAGTCGAGCGCGATCAGGAACTGGGCGACCGCGAGGATCGCGAGCGCGGCGGACGCCGAGCGGGTTCCGGTGGGTTTCGGGTTGGCGGTGGCGGTCATCGGGGTCACCCTTGTGCTCCGAGGTGGACGGGGGCTGGCAGGTCGGTGGTGGGGCCGGGCTCGGCGAGTCCGGGCGCGGTGGGGTCGGCGGTCAGCCCACGGCGGTCCGCGCGGGTGGCCGGGAGGAGGGCGGCGACGCCGTCGCGGACGTCCAGGGCGCCCGCCTCCCTCAGCTCGGCCTCCGTGGCGACGCCGGACAGGACGCCCACGACGGGCATCCCGGCGGCGCGGGCCATGTACACGTCGTCGACGGCGTCGCCGACGACCAGGCAGTCGGCGGGCGCGGCGCCCAGCTCGCGGGCGGCGAGCAGCGCCAGGTCCGGCTGGGGCTTGCCGCACGGGGTCATGCCGTGGCAGGCCAGCACGTCGAAGTGGTCGATCAGGCGGGTGGCGCGCAGCAGCTCCACCGCGCTGGCGCGGACCTTGCTGGTGACCACGGCCAGTCCGCGCCCCTCGGCGCGCAGGTGCTCCAGCAGCTCGACGGCGCCGGGCAGCACGAGCTCCTCGGCGCGCGGGACGACCTCCCTGGTGAACAGGGCGCGGGCCCGGTCCGCCGCGCGCTCGGCGGCGGGGTCGCCGGGGGCGAGGTCGAGCAGCAGGGCGAAGGAGGCGACCAGCGGTCGGCCGACGGTGGCGCGCAGCCGGTCGTCGCGGATGGCCATGCCGTGCTCGGCGACGACCGCGCGCAGCACCCCGGTCATCGCGCCGGGGGTGTCGACGAGGGTGCCGTCCAGGTCGAACAGGACCGCGGCGCCCGGCTTCCCGGCGCTCACGACACGACCTCCAGCTCCGGTGCGGCGGCGGCGCGGCGCTGCTCGGCCTTGAGGGCGACGGCGAACTCGGCGGCCAGCGCGCTGGTGGACAGCAGCACGGACCGGTTGGCCTCGCCGGTGCGCCCGCCGGTGGCCTTGCCGACGGCGGACAGGATCGCGGGGGTCATGTCCTTGCCGCGCACCCCGGCCGCCTCGGCCTCGGCCTGCTTGCGGCGCACCAGCTCGTACACCTCGGCGGACGGCAGCGCGTCCGCCTCGCCGATGGGGTGCGTGACGACGAAACCGGTGCCGCCCACCAGGTCCCAGTGCAGGCGCACGGCGGCGGCCAGCTCGGCCAGGTCGTCGATCCGGCGCGGGTTCCGCTCGCCGCTGGAGACGCTGTAGTAGGCGGGGAAGTCGGTGCAGCGGTAGCCGACGACCGGGACGCCCAGGGTCTCCAGGTACTCCAGGGTCAGCGCCGGGTCGAGCAGCGACTTGGCGCCCGCGCACACCACGGCCACCCGGTGGCGGGTGAACTCGGGCAGGTCGGCGGAGATGTCGTAGCTGCGCTCGGCGCCGAAGTGGACGCCGCCGATGCCCGCGACGGCGAACACCTCGACGCCGAGGCGGCCCGCGGCGACCAGCGAGGCGGACACCGTGGTGCCGCCGTGCCCGCCGCCCGCCAGCACCGCGCCGATGTCGCGGGTGCCGACCTTGGGCACGGTCGGGGTGGTGGCGAACAGCTCCAGCTGCTCGGGGGACATGCCGACGGTGAAGCGGCCGTCGACGATCGCGGTGCGGGCCGGGACTGCCCCTGCGGCGCGGATGGCGTCCTCCATGTCGAGGGCGGTCCGCAGGTTGAGCGGGTGCGGCAGGCCCTGCACCACGCCCGAGGACTCCAGCGCCACCACGGGCAGGCCGGACGCCAGCGCGTCGGCCACTTCCTCGGACACGGCGAACAGCTCGTCGTGGGGGGACATGCGGGTGCTCCTCTCGGCGGTTCAACGGTGTGCGGCGTGCTCCGGCGGGGGCGCCGGGCCGCGATCGGTCCGGGGTGGCGCGGGGGGGCCGGTGCCCCCCGCGCTGCCCGGTGGTGCGGTGGTGCGGGAAACCGCCTAGTAGTGGGAGAACTCGTCGGCGTCGAAGTTGTGCCGCTCGTCGCCCTTGATGGGCGGGTTGAACACGCTGATCAGTTCGAGGTCGGCGTCGGCGTCGGCGATCAGGAAGTGCTCGTCGTGCTGGTCGAGCGCGTAGATCACCCCCGGTTCGATCTCGTGGGTGGTGCCGTCGGAGGTGATGACCTGGCCCTTGCCGGAGATGCAGTAGCAGGCCTCCAGGTGGTTGCGGTAGTGCAGCGGGGACTTCGACCCGGCCCGCACCACGGTGTGGGCGAGCGCGAAGCCCATGCCGTCCCGCTCCACGAGCATCCGGTAGCTGAGGCCGTTGCCCCACTCGACGCCGTCGACGCCGCTCCTGGTCCGCACGATCATGGCTGTTCCACCTCTCCTGTGTGATGGCGCTGGTCTGCCGGTCCCGCGAGCCTCAGACGAGGCTGCGGGTGTTGCGGACGAAGGCGGCGATGGCTTCGACCGAGCTGAAGTCGGCGGGGGAGATTCCCTGCTCCTCCACCGGGATCTCGTAGCGCTCCCCCACCCAGGCGATCAGCCGGAGCAGCCCGAGGCTGTCGACGACGCCGTTGTCGAGCAGGTCCAGGTCGTGGGGGAGCTGGTCGGGGGTGAGGTCCTGGGCGAAGGTGGTGACGACGAACTTCGCGACCTCGTTCTCGATGGACACGGGAAGACCTCCGGGGGGTGGTGGGCTGAGGAGTTCGACCAGCAGGACGTGGTCGGCGTCGGTGCGACCGCGCCCGCCGCCGACGAGCACCTGCCGCAGGTCGCCGCTCGCGGTGTCGCGCTGGGCGGGGTCGTCGACGAACACCCGGTGCGCCTGCGCCAGCAGGACGGGTGGCAGGGGCGTGCCGGAGGCGTTGACCAGGACGGCGCCCTTGGACAGCCGGGGCGGTCGCGGGCGGTGACCGGGGTCGATGGGGTCGGTGACCACGACCAGGTTGGCGCCGAACGCCGCCTCGGCGGCGGAGCGGGCGCAGGACAGCTCGACGCCGTCCAGCGCGAGGCGGGCGGTGAGCGCCGGGGGCAGTTCGCGGCCGTCGAGCAGCCGGACGGAGACGTGGCTGACGTCGGGGACGTCCCTGGTGAGGACGTCGAGCTGCGAGGCGACCCGCGCGGCCCCGCCGATGACGGCGGCGGTGACCACGCCGGGCGTGAGCAGGTGCCGCGCGGCGAGGGCGGTGACCGCCTCGACCGGCGCCTGCCCGAACGGCAACCCGGCCATGAGCCGCCGGGCCAGCTCGTCGACCGCGCCACCGGCGGGCGCGGTCCCGTCCTGGTCGCCGTCCCCGCCCCGGACCTGGTTCCCGTCCCCGTCCCCGTGCATCCGAACCGCCTCCATCCCGCTCCGTTCGCCGGTCCCGCTCTCGACGGGGACAACGTTGCGGGAGAGCGCTGTCGATCGGCTTTTGAAGCGCTATCGGTGGGGCGGGCCGGACCTTAAGCAGTGGAAAGGCCGACCGATGGCGGCGGCGGGTCTAGTGGTGACAGCAAGCGGAACCGGCCGGGACCGGCCACCTTGAGGAAGAGGCGAAGAGATGAGCGGCGGCACCGTGAAGATGGCTCTGAGGAACCTGGTCGCGTCGGGGGCGCTGGGAGTGGCCCTGGTCGCGGGCGCGGTGCTGCTGCCGGGGGTGGCGGTGGCCCAGGAGGAGTGCGCGGAGGACACGCACTGGAGCGCGGACCTGGCGAAGTGCGTGGACGACGACACACACTGGTGAGACTCAACCCGGCACGGAAGCGGCCCGGTCCCCTGTGGGGCCGGGCCGTTGGGTTTGCGGGTGGGTTGTCAGAGGCGTTCGGGACGGCGCCTACGCCACCACCGCGTCCCCCGCCCCGCGCTCCAACCCGCGAGCCGCCAACCGCTCCCCCAGCTCCCCGGCCTCCGCCGAGTCCACCTTCTCCAGCAGCTCCACCCCCCGCCGCACCGCTCCCCCGTCCCCCTCAGGCAGCAGCAACAACGTCCGCGCGTACCACACCGCGGCCCCCAGCTCGTCGAACAACCCCAGCGCCGCGCCCAGGTGCGCCCCGGCCCCCACCGAGTCCCCCCGCTCCAGCGCGACCTCCCCGAGCGAGTACCTCGCCTTCCCCTCCACCATCCGCTCCTCCAACCGCCGCGCCAGGTCGAGCGCGTGCACCAGCGTCGTCTCCGCGCTGTCCAACCGCCCCTCCCGCTGCCGCAGCACCCCCAGCCCGTACAGCGCGTGCACCTCCCCGATCCGGTCCCCGGTCGCCCGCACGATCCGCAGCACCCGGTGCAGCGCCTCGCGCGCCTCCTCGATCCGCCCCTGCACCAAATGCAGCTCCGCGTACCGGTGCACCACCTGCGCCTCCACCCGCAGGCACCCGGTCTCCCTGCTGATCGCCAGCGCCACGTCGAGCTTCGCCGTCGCCGCCTCGGTGTCGCCCTCGTCCAGGCTGTGCTTGGCGGTGCTGCGCAGGATGTGCGCCTCGCCGATGCGGTCGCCGACCTCGCGCATGATCCGCAGCGACTCGTCGTACTTGGCCAGCATGCTGCCCGTGTCCCCGGACACCCCGTCGACGTGGGCCGCGTTGCGCAGGACCAGGGCCCTGCCGTGGCGCTCTCCCACGGCGTCGAAGCCGGCCAGCGCCTCGGTGAAGCAGGCGCGCGCCTCGGCGAACCTGCTCTGGAACACGTGCAGCGTCCCCAGCGAGTAGCGCATGGCCGCCGCGCCGACCGCGTTGCCCGCGCGCTCCGCCGCCGCGAGCGCGACCTCGGCGCACTCGCGCCAGTCGTCGAAGTACCCCTTGGCCTCGAACAGGGTCACGGAGGTGAGCGCGAGGTCCCAGCACAGCTCGTGCAGCCCGGCCGCCGCCGCCTGGCGGACCGCCGCGACGAGGGCCCTGCGCTCGCTCTCCCACCAGTCCGCCGACGCGCCGATGTGGTCGGCGACCTCGTGCTCGGCCAGCCGCCACCTCGGCGCGTCGCCGTGCAGCACCGTGTAGTCGCCGCCGTACTCCAGCCGGTGCGCCTCGTCGGCCAGCGCGAGCCAGCCGCCGAGCAGCCTGCGCAGCGCGGCGTCGCTCTCGTCGGGCGGCTCGTCCTCGGCGAGCTTCTCGGCGGCGTACACCCGGATCAGGTCGTGCAGCCGGTACCTCGGCGAGGCGTCGGAGTAGTGCGCGATGTCGACGAACTGGGCGTCCACCAGGCTCTCCAGCACCTCCTCCGCGTCGTCCGGGGTGGTGTCCAGCAGGGCGGCGGCGGTCCAGCCGGGGAAGTCCGGGGCCCCGACCAGGGAGCAGCGGCGCAGCAGGGTGCGGGCGCGCTCGTCCAGGGTGCGGTGCGTGAGCCCGATGCTGGAGCGCAGCTCCAGGCCGTGGTGGGCGAACTCGTCGAGCCTGCGGGCCTCGTCGCGGAGCCTGCGCACGAGCCCGGACAGCCGCCAGTGCGGGCGCGACGCGAGCCGGGCGCCCGCGATGCGCAGGGCGAGCGGCAGGCCTCCGCACAGCGCGACCAGCTCGACGGCGGCGCGCGGCTCCAGCGCGACCCGGTCGTGGCCGATGACGCGGGTGAGCAGCTCGACGGAGTTGCCCTCGTCGAACACCTCCAGGTCGATCCGGTGCGCGCCGGGCAGGCCGCTGAGCCTGATCCTGCTGGTGGTGATGACCGCGCACGACGGGCTGCCCGGCAGCAGCGGCAGCACCTCGGCCTCGCCGGGGGCGTCGTCGAGCACGAGCAGGACGCGCTTGCCGGACAGCTTGCTGCGGTACAGCTCCTGCCGCTCCTGCTCGTCGTCGGGGACGGCGGTCGCGGCGACGCCGAGCGCGCGCAGGAAGCGCGCCAGCAGGGTGGCGGTGTGGTCGTTGCCCTCCTGGGAGGACAGGTCGGCGTGCAGCTGGCCGTCGGGGTAGCGGGCGGCGAGCTGGTGCGCGGCCCTGGTGGCCAGGCTGGACTTGCCGACGCCGCCCTTGCCCGAGATGGCGACCACGGGCATCCCCCAGCGGGGTTCGCCGCTCTCGTCGCCGAGCAGCCGCACGATCTCGGCGAGCTGCTCGTGGCGCCCGGTGAAGTCGGTGACGCTGGCGGGGAGCTGGCGCGGCACCACGACGGCGGTGGGCTGGTCCGGTCTCGGCCTCGGCGCGGCGCCGCCCGATAAGCCCTCGGCGGACCGGGCGGTGGCCTTGTCGGGGACCGCGCCGGGGTGGGTTCGGGGGTCGGTTCCGGGGCCCGCGCCGGTGGCCGCTCCCGCAGACCCGACCGGCACGTCGTCCGGGGCGGTGCGGGGGCGCGGCGGCGCGGTCACGTCGTGGCGGTCGGGTTCGCCCAGCGCGGGGTCGCGGCGCAGGATGGCGCTTTCCAACCGCTGGAGCTCGCGCCCCGGTTCGAGCCCGACCTCCTCGACGAGCACGGCGCGGGCCCGCCTGCCCGCCTCCAGCGCGTCGGCCTGCCTGCCCGCCCGGTACAGGGCCAGCATGAGGAACCCGTGGAGGCGCTCGCGCAGCGGGTGCTCGGACACCAGGGCGTGCAGCTCGCCGATGACCGAGGCGTGCCCGCCGAGCGCGAGGTCGAGCCGGACCCGCTCCTCGACGGCGGCCAGCCGCTGCTCCTCCAGCACGGTCGCGCTGCGCAGCGCGAGGTCGCCGGGCACCCCGGACAGGGCCGTGCCGCGCCACAGCGCGAGCGCGTCGCGGAGCGCGGCGGCGGCCTCGGCGGTCTTGCCCGAGTCGGCGAGGACGCGCGCCCTGGCGACCAGCGCGGCGAACTCGACGGAGTCGACCTCGTGGGGGTCGAGCCGCAGCAGGTAGCCGGGGGACTGGGTGGTGATGGCGCCCGCGCGCCCGGCGTCCGCGAAGAGCTTGCGCAGCGCGGAGATGCAGATCTGCACCTGGCTGCGTGCGGTGGACGGCGGGGCCTCCCCCCACACGGCGTCGATGAGCTGGTCGACCGGGACGACCCGGTTGGGGTTGAGCCCGAGAACCGCGAGGACCACCCGCTGCCTCGGACCCCCGATGTCGACGGACCGCTGGTCGAGCACCAGCTCGACCGGTCCGAGAAGCCTGAGTCTCAACGCACGCCCTCCGCGATGTCGGGGTCGCCGTTGTCCCCGTTGTCCCCGTTTCCGGGCCGCCATGTTACGCACGGCCACTGCCCTTTCATGGTTGCCGAGCCCCACCGGACTCGGTAACTGTGCGTGCACGGTTCATGCGGAATTCCGCAGCGTCCGGAAAACTCAAGTTGACCTTGGTCGACGCTTCGCGGACCATTGCCCCTCCACCGGCCGGAGCAGCGCGCGGCAGCCCTGCGCCGGGCCTCGTGATCACTCTGCGTGCCCGCCGAAGTCCCGGGCCGGTGTCCCAGGACTCTCCCGCACCGGGACCTTCGACCGTGTGTCGGCCACCCGCCCGGTAAGAGAGTGGGATCTCCTCGGATATCTGACGAGCGGTCCGCCGGGAGGCAGGAAATGGTGCTGGGGCTGACCAACGACGAGGTGACGGCCGCGCTGGAAGCGGCCTCCCTCGCCCCTTCGGTGCACAACACGCAGCCTTGGCTGTTCCGGGTCGCGGAGGACCGGATCGAGCTGCACGCCGACACCTCGCGCGCGCTGCGCGCCACCGACCCGGAGGACCGCGAACTGCGGTTGTCCTGCGGCGCGGCGCTGCTGAACCTGAGGGTGGCGCTGGAGGGCGCGGGGGTTCGGACGACGGTCGCGATCTCGCACGAGCCGGGGTGCGGCGCGCTGGCCGTGCTGCGCCGGGTCGGCGGCGCGGCGCAGCCGGAGCCCGCGCTGGTCGCGGCGATCCCGGAGCGGCGCACGAACCGCAGGCCGTTCCGGTCGGAGCCGGTGCCGCTGGGGTTCCGGGTGGCGCTGGTGCGCGCGGCGGAGCGGGAGCGGTCCTGGTTGCACGTGGTGACGGACCGGGAGGAGCGGACGCGGTTGCGCGGGATGGTCGCGCGGGCGCACCGGGCGCTGGACGCCGACCCTCGGGTGAAGGCGGAGCTGCGGCGGTGGACCGGGCTGCGGGTGGGCGCGGACGGCGTGCCGACCAGGGCGGCCGGGCCGCGCCCCGCCGCCGGTGACGAGTGGGCGACCAGGGACTTCCTGGCGCGCGGCCTGCCGGAGCGGGTGGGCGCGGCCGGGTCCGGCGGCGGCGAGCTGGTGGCGGTGCTGTGCTCGTACCACGACGGCCCGGCGGCGGAGGTGCAGGCGGGGCAGGCGATGCAGCGGGTGCTGCTGACGGCGACCTCGCTGGGGCTGTCGGCCTCGTTCATGTCGCAGCCGGTGGAGGTGCCCGCGATCCGCGAGGAGGTGCGCGGGCTCGCGGGCGGGCCGTTCCCGCAGACGGTGCTGCGGCTGGGCTTCGGCGAACCGGCGCCGCCGACGCCCCGGCGCTCGGTGGCCGACCTGCTGATGGACTGAGCGCACGCGCGGGATCACCCGCCGGGGCCGTTCGGAGCACCGCCGGGCACGGCGCGGGCGGCGGTCCGAACGGCCCCGAAGCGCGCCCCCGTGACACCGCTCACAACCGGCCTCGACGGCGCGGGGCGCGAATCCCCAGGTCGCGTCGTCCGGCGCGACCTTGGACGTCGAACGCCGCGCCGGTTTCATACCGAAGGATGACGTTCACGAGACTCTTGACTGAGCCGGGCCTCAGGTTGGGTGTGGAACTCTTCCGCCATCCACCCCGCCAGTCCCAGGACGAGGCACCGAAGCGCAGTGCTGCGCCGGAGCGCGGAACGGCGGCGGGGGGTGGTCCGCACCTTTCCCCGTTAGGAGATCCGCACATGTCCGTGCTGGCTCGGCTCAGCCTGGCCAACCGGGGGCTCGTCGCGCTGCTGAGCCTGGTCGTCCTCGGTTTCGGGGTGCTGGCGCTCCCCTCGCTCAAGCAGCAGCTGTTCCCGTCCATCGAGCTGCCCGCCGCGGCCGTGGTCGCGCCCTACCCCGGCGCCTCCCCCGACCTGGTGGACAGCCAGGTCGCCGAGCCCATCGCGGCGGCGGCGCGCGGGGTCGAGGGCGTCGAGCAGGTGCTGACCCGCTCGGCGGAGAGCTCCGCGACGGTGCAGGTGATGTTCACCTACGGCACCGACCTCGACTCGGCGATCTCCCAGCTGCAGCAGGCGGTGAACCGGCTCGGCTCGCGGCTTCCCGAGGGCGTCGAGCCCACCATCGTGCAAGGCAGCACCGACGACCTGCCGGTGATCGCGCTGGCCGCGACCGCCGGTGACGACGACATCGCGATGGCGGCGAAGCTGCGCGAGCGGGTCGTGCCGGAGCTGGAGGCCATCCCCGGCGTGCGCGAGGCCACCGTCAGCGGCGAGCGCGAGCGCCAGGTGACGGTGACCGTCGACTACGCGAAGCTCGCCGCCGCGCGGCTGGAGCCGACCGCGCTCAGCGCGGCGCTGACCAGCGCGGGCATGACCATCCCGGCGGGCACCGTCACGGACGGCGACCGCTCGCTGACCGTGCAGGTCGGCGGCCCGGTGACCTCGGTCGAGCAGCTTCGCGCGGTCCGGGTCAACCAGCAGGTCACGCTCGGTGACGTGGCGACGGTGGAGTCCGCGCCGCTGCCCGCGACCTCGATCACCCGCACCGACGGCGAGCCCACGCTCGGCATCAGCCTGACCATGGGCTCGGACGGCAACGCGGTGCAGATCTCCGACGAGGTCCGCGCGAAGCTGGACGAGCTGGGCTCGGCGGTCGGCAGCACGCTGACCGTCTCGTTCGACCAGGGCCCGGCGGTCGCCAAGGCGATCAGCGGCCTGACCACGGAGGGCCTGCTGGGCCTGCTGTTCGCGGTCGTGGTGATCCTGCTGTTCCTGATGTCGCTGCGCTCGACCCTGGTGACGGCGGTGTCGATCCCGCTGTCGGTGGTCGTGGCGCTGGTGGCGCTGTGGGTGGGCGACCTGTCGCTGAACCTGCTGACGCTGGGCGCGCTGACCATCGCGATCGGCCGCGTCGTCGACGACTCGATCGTGGTGCTGGAGAACATCCAGCGGCACCTCGGGTACGGCGAGGAGAAGCAGAAGGCGGTGCTGGAGGGCACCCGCGAGGTGGCGGGCGCGGTGACCGCGTCGACGCTGACCACGGTCGCGGTGTTCCTGCCGATCGCGTTCGTGACCGGCATCGCGGGCGAGCTGTTCAGCCCGTTCGCGATCACGGTGACCGTGTCGCTGCTGGCGTCGCTGCTGGTGTCGCTGACGATCGTGCCGGTGATGGCGTTCTGGTTCCTCAAGCGCCCCGAGGCGCCGACCGACCCGGCCGAGGCCGAGGCGGCGCGCGCGGCGGCGCTGGAGAAGGAGGAGCGGAGCAGGCTCCAGCGGGCGTACGTGCCGGTGCTGCGGTTCGCGACCAAGCGGCGCGGGGTGACCGTGGCCGCGTCGGTGCTGATCTTCGTGGTGACGCTGGGCCTGGCGGGGACGCTGCAGACGAACTTCATCGGCGACACCGGTGGCGACGCGCTGCAGGGCACCCAGGAGCTGGAGCCGGGCGCGAGCCTGGCGGCGCGCGACGAGGCCGCGAAGAAGGTCGAGCAGGTGCTCGCCGACACCGACGAGGTCGAGACCTACCAGGTCACGCTGGGCGGCGGCGGGATGCTGGCCGGGTTCGGCATGGGCGGCAGCAGCACGCAGATCACCGCGACGCTGCGCGAGGGCTCGGACATGGAGGCGGTGCGCGAGCGGCTGACCGAGCGGCTCGGCGAGGTCGACGGCACCGGCAAGGTGGACTTCAGCGCGGGCGCGGCGGCCGGGTTCTCCAGCGACGGCATCGAGGTCCTGGTGACCGCGCCCGACGCGGAGCGGCTCAAGCAGGCGGCGGACGCGGTGCAGCGCGAGCTGACCGGTGCGCCGGGCGTCGGCGAGGTCGCCAACGACCTGGCGGTGAGCGCGCCGCGCGTGCAGGTGAGCGTGCGCGAGGACGCGGCTCGGGCGACCGGGCTGTCCAACCAGGTCGTCGGCCAGTTCGCGATGCAGGCGCTGCGCGGCACGCCCGCCGGTGAGCTGCCGATCGACGGGGCGACGCAGCAGATCGTGCTGCGCTCGGGCGTCGCGCCGACCGACGTGGCGGCGCTGCGCGAGCTCCAGCTGCCCGGCGGCGTGCGGCTCGGGCAGGTGGCGGACGTGTCCGTGGTGGACGGTCCGGTGCAGATCCGGCGCACGGACGGCGACCGCAGCGCGACCGTGACAGCGAAGGCGACCGGGTCCGACCTGGGCACGGTGACCACGGAGGTCACCAACCGGGTGAACGCGGTGGAGCTGCCGGAGGGCGCGGAGACGTCGATCGGCGGCGTGAGCGCGGACCAGGCCGAGACGTTCGCGGACCTGGGTCTGGCGATGCTGGCGGCGATCGCGATCGTGTTCCTGATCATGGTGGCGACGTTCCGCAGCATCGTGCAGCCGCTGATCCTGCTGGTGTCGATCCCGTTCGCGGCGACCGGCGCGATCGGCCTGCTGCTGCTGACCGGCACCCCGCTGGGGCTGCCGTCGCTGATCGGGATGCTGATGCTGGTCGGCATCGTGGTGACGAACGCGATCGTGCTGATCGACCTGGTGAACCAGTACCGGGCGGCGGGCATGGGCGTGGTCGAGGCGGTGGTCGAGGGCGGCAGGCGCAGGCTGCGGCCGATCCTGATGACCGCGGCGGCGACGATCTTCGCGCTGCTGCCGATGGCGCTGGGCATCACCGGCGAGGGCGCGTTCATCGGCAAGCCGCTGGCGATCGTGGTGATCGGCGGGCTGCTCAGCTCGACGCTGCTGACGCTGGTGCTGGTGCCCACGCTGTACACGATCGTGGAGAACCGGAAGGAGCGGCGCGCGACCAAGCGCGCGGCGAGGCGCAGCGAGGAGCCGGAGCGGGAGACCGCGTCGGTGTAGTCGCTCGACACGCAGTCCGGTGGTGCTGAAGCGCCCCCGTCACCCGAGAACCGGGTGACGGGGGCGCTTTTTGCGTTGCGGGGGATCCAATCTCACGGCTTCTTCCCGCCACTCTGCGGAAAACGAGCAGAACCGCATTTGTGCGGCACGTGGAACTCCCCCGTAACAAGGTGCTCGATCCGGCCGACAGTCACGGCACAAGCACGGGACCAAGGGGGCGGGATGTCCGAAGAGGACAAGGTCCACACGCACACGCAAAAAGTCTTCGTCAGCACGGCGCACGCCGACAGCGCAGTCGCCGACCGCCTGCACAAGGTGCTGACCGAAAACGGGTACGACGTCTACCCGAAAACCACATGTGCAGGCAACTCGATCTCCGAGTGGCACCGCGAGCAGATCAGGGGCTCCGACACCGTGCTGCTGCTGGTGCCGAGACCCGACACCGTGAACTCCCAGCTCTTCTCCGACCTGGCAGAAGCGCTGGAGGCCCAGAAGACCATCATCCCCGTGCTCGTGGACGCCCGATCCAGGACGCCAGCGGTCCTGCAAAGCCGTCAAGCGGTCAAACTCGTCAACGAGGAGGACTGGGAGAACCGTCTCCTCACGATCGTGGACAGCATAGAGAAGAAACCCCCGAACCCGGTGGACGCCAACGCGGAACTGCAGCGGATACGCACCCACGAGAACACCCTCATGAGCGAGTTCAGGACGAGCCTGGAAACGCTGGACAACACTCGTAGGAAAGACGCGGACATCCTGCTGGAGGCGAGCAAGTTCTCCTCGACCATCGCGAGCGGGCTCATAGTCGGAACGGTGCTCGGCTTCGGCCCCCTGGTGGGGATCGCTGCTGCGGGACTGGCGAGCTACGCGGTGAAGAGCGCGCTCCGCAGACGACGGCGGCGCGGGGACGTCGCCCACCGCAAGGCCGAAGGGCAGGGCGGACCGGACCTGACCGGTTCGCGGGTGACCGATGGCGAATGAGGTCAAGGCCGCGGTGCAGCTCGCCCAGGCCGAGGAGCGGCTGCGCCAAGAGGCGTTGATCGCGGACGAGAACCTGGCCCACGCCAGAGCGATGCGCAGGGTCAAGGTCGCGGCGAGCTGGACGGCCGTGCTGGTGATGCCGTTCGTGGCTTTCGCCTGCGTCTACGTCCTGACCAACTACGAGGACTTCCCCGCCCAGCTCATCACCACCGCCTCCGCGACGCTGTTCGTCGGCGTGTTCGGCGTCGCGAGCGCCGCCTACCGCTCGATGGTCGTCCGCAAAACGCCGGAGTCCCCGCTGAGACCGACGACGGAGGCCCCGACGCTCAGGTCGGCACGGTGACCAGGAGCAGTCCGCTCACAAGACCGGGTGACGCCCCTCACCGGAAGGACGTCACCCGGATCAGCACCGGTCAGAACGGCTCTACAGCGGGATGTAGACGCCGAAGTCGCGGGACGCCGTGCGGAAGTCCTGGAAGCCGATGCGGGCGCCCGCCGTGCGGGTCACGGTGCCCTTGGCGATCACGCCGCCGTCCGACGACGGGCCGTAGACCGGGCCGCCGCTGTCACCCGGTCGGGCGGCCGGGCGGCCGTTCATCTGCTCGCCCTCGACCAGGTCCTCGCGGTCGGCGTAGAAGAACAGGACCTTGATGTTGCAGACTTGAGAGCCGGTCTCGCGGGCGCTGGTCACGCCGGACTGGCACAGGTACTCGCCGACGTAGACGTCGCCCCAGCCGCGCACGACCTCGGTGCTGTTGCTGTCGCCGCCGCCGACGTACTGGCGGTTCACCACGTTCCCGGTCGGGATCAGCATGATGTCGTGATCGCCGTGGCGCGCGCCCGCGTTGCCGATGTACTCGCCGGTCGGATCGGTCACGCGCACCCCGGACTGGCCGCAGTGCGCGGCCGTGAGCAGGAAGCGGGCGTTGTCGCCGTTGCGCACCGAGAAGCCGGAGGTGCAGGCGGCGGAGTTGTTGAGCACGATCGTGGCGCCGCCCTTCCACGGCGGTGAATCGTTCTGTCTGGACACCGGCACGAGCGGTTCCTCCACGACCGTGCGCACGGGCACGTCGGCGGTCACCGCGAGCGAGCGCGCGACGACGTCGGACCGGGTGCCGAGCACCAGGCCGCTGCCGTCGGCGGGGACCTTGATGGAGTGCACGGCGGAACCCGGTCCGCGCCGCGCTTCGAGGTCCTTCGCGGCGGCGCGCAGCTCGGCCTCGGAGTGCGCGGCCCGCTCGATCTCGACGGGCGCCTTGGCGGAAGCGGCGGCGACGGCGTCGGTGATGGCGGCGGGCGGCGCGCCCTTCCACCACAGGGCGACGTGGTCGTCCTCCAGGGCGATCCCGGCGAACCCGTCGGCGTGCCCGCCCCGGTCGACCTCGGCCTTGATCACGTCGGCGGCGGCGATCAGGGGCTGCTGGGCGAGCATCCGGTCCCAGTCGCCGGGCCGGGCGTCGGCCAGCGCGGCGGGGGCGGTCCCGAGCGCGGTGGAGGCGGCCACGACGGCCACCAGCGCCAGGGCACTGCGTGCTGTCCTCACGTGCGACAACTCCTTCGAGTCGCTGGGGTGCGGGCAGCGGCGGAGCACCGACCCTATGGTCCAGACCAAAAATCTGTCACTGACAAGATCGGACAACCGACCCCTGAATCGGGTGCGGACCCCCTACCCGTGCGCCACCCCGCCGGACCACCGCTTTCCCCCGCCCCGTGTGGGAGCATCCGGGGATGGGGCGCAGCAGCGACGACGACGACCAGACCTACCGCGTGCACAACGTCGTCCGGGGCGACGTCAGCGGCCCCGTCGTGCAGGCGGGGCGGATCGACGGCGGGCTCACGCTGCACGGCGGCGGGTTGCAGCCGTCGGCGCGGCCGAAGCGGTTGGCCGAGCCCCACGAGGTGCTCGACTTACCCGACGCCGACGCCCGGCGCGCCCTGCTCGACAACCGGGACCGCACGTTCCTCGCCCGCGCCGCCGACCACGACCCCGACCGCACCGTCGAGCTGCTCGCGGGCCTGGGCGACGACCAGCGCGACTCCGTGCTGCGCCGCACCCGCGACCTCCCCGGCTGGCTCACCGAGCTGACCGCCGCGCTCGCCGACCTGGAGGCCGCCGCCCGCACCTGGGGCGACTACCTCGGCTCCCCCGTCGACCTCGCGCACCGCGAAGGCCCCTCCCCGCACGGCACCACCGGTTACGGGCTGCGGTTCCAGCGCGGTTCGGCGCTGTGGTGCTCGGACGCCGGACCGCGCGCGCTGCTGCCGGGGATGCACGCCCTGCACCGCGCCCAGGGCGGCGCGTCCGGCTGGCTCGGGTTCCCGCTCGCCGACGAGCTGAGCGTGACCTCCCCGCACCGCACCGACGGTTCCGCGCAGCGCTTCCAGGGCGGAACGGCCTACCAGTGCGGCGAGCGCGCGTTCGCGGTCCGGGACACCACGGGGGCGCTGTTCGAGCGGCACGGGTTCCCGCTCGGGTCGCCGCTGCGCGACGGGAGCGGGTGGGTGCAGGAGTTCGAGGGCGGGCAGGTCCGGCAGCAGTAGCCGGGACTGGCGCGGTCGGCCGAAGCGGACTGGACCGGGTGTCGGCTGTGGCAGCATCCCGGACATGGACGGGCAGCAGGGCGGCCACAACGCCTTCGACAACAGCAGCGCGGAGAACGTCGTCCAGGCCGGGATCGTCAACGGCGGCGTGCACGTCAACAGCGCCAGGCCACCGCTGGCGAACCTGTCCCCGCAGGCCGCAGCCAGCCAGCTGGTCACCATGAAGCCCGGTGACGCCGCCGACGCGCTCGCCGCCTCGCCCTACCGCACCGCGCTGCTCACCGTCCTCCTTGCCGACCACGAGGCCGCGGCGGTCGGGCTGCTCGCCGACATGGAGCGGGCCGTGGCGCACGACCTCGTGAACGCGCTGCCGTCACCGCCGGACTGGCTGGACGGCCTGCTCACCGCCGCCGCCGGGTTCGCCAACACGTCGCTGGGCCGGGCCAGGTCGAAGCTGCGGCGCGCCGAGACCTCCCCGCAGGGCTCGACCGGTTTCAGCCGCGACTACGAGCACGGCCGCGCCTACTGGAGCGCGAACACCCAGTTCCAGTCGGTGTCGCGCCCCTTCCTCGACGTCCACGACCGCAGGCGGGGCACGGCGGGACCGCTCGGCTTCCCCACCCGCGATCCCCTCTGGGCCTACACCGAGGACAACGCGGACGGTCTGCTGCTCCAGCGGTTCGAGGGCGGCGTGATCTACGAGAGCACCCCGCCGCTGGTGGTCCGCGACCCGGACGGGGCGCTGTTCGAGCGGTTCGGCTTCCCCACCGGCGAGGAGACCGGGCTCGGCACGTTCTTCGACGACGTCAAGGGCACGTTCCAGCCGTTCGAGCGCGGCACCGCCTACTGGGTCGACAACGTGGCCCTGGTGCGCGAGGGCGGGTCCAGCGTGCTGTTCGGGGTCCGCAAGCCCTAGCCCCGCCCCAGCGCCCCCACCACCGCCTCCAGCGCCATCTCCAGGCGCGGCGCGGAGTCGGCGGGCACGCACCCGGTGCTCACCGTGAGCGTGAGCCCGCGCGCGCCGTTCAGGTTGTAGGTCACCCCGGACTCCCCGTCCGGGTCCCGGCCGTACCCGCGATCCGGGTCCAGCCCGGCGGCGGCGCGCAGCGCGGTCCGCACGGCCTCGGCGTCCGCGTCGGCCATCCCCCGGTCCTCGACGGTCGTGCTCACCCGCACCCAGTGCGGGCTCGGCCCCAGGATGACGCTGTTGACCCGCCCGCACCGCTCCCGCTCCACCACGTGCGGCAGCTCCACCCCGGCCGGTTCGGCGAAGGTCGCGACGCGCTGCAGCGCGGTGACCGCCCGCTCCGGGTCGTAGGTGCGGCTCTGCAACCGGTCCAGGTCCGCCAACTGCGCACCCAGGTAGAGCACGGCCATCCCCCAGGTCACCACGAACGCCCCGAGCAGCCCGCCGGGGACGCCGAGCCTGGGCGTGTGGTCGCGGGCCGGGAGCGCGTCGTCCACCCCGTAGTCGAACTCCAGGTCGGGCCGGGCCCGGCGCAGCAGGTCGGTGAACTCGCCGTGCCGCTCGGCGTCCTTCCAGCGCAACCGGCGCCTGCGCCCGTCGGCGGTGCTGATCTCCACGACCTCGCGCTCCATGCTCTGCGGGCTCTTGGCCAGCACGAGCAGCCCACCGACCACGGAGACCGGGAACAGCAGCGCGAGCCAGAACGGCTTGGCCGACGACGGCCCGTAGCGGACCCCGGTGATCGCCGCGTAGGGGACGCGGTGGCGGCCGACGACGAGCGCGTCGGGCTCGAAGCGGGCGGTGAACGACCAGCGGGCGCCCAGCCACCCGCACAGCACCGCCACCAGCACGTCCAGCGCGGTGATCACCCGGTAGACCGACCGCTCCGGGGTCTCCGGGATCGCCGCGCCGTGCCACAGCGCGGCGGCCAGCGCGGCGAGCGCGACCGCCCAGAGCACGAGCGGGGCCGTCGTCAGCGGGATGCGCGTCGTGCTGCTCATGCCGGGTGGACGACACCCGCTCGCGGCCGGTTCCGGGGCGCCCGCCTTGTTGGCCGGTTGTTCACCCCTCGAACGGTGGGGTGTCACCCCACCCGGTGAAGCGCCCCGATCAGCTGATCGGGGGTGATCGCGGCGGGCCGGTCGCTGACCTGGCCGTCCCCCAGCTCGACCACCCGCCAGCCGCCGTCCTCGGCCAGCACCAGGTCGACGGTCGCGAACCGCAGGTCGACCGCGCGCACCAGCGGGGCGAGCGCGGTCAGGTCGGGGGTGCCGGGCAGCTCGTCGGGGGTGTCCGGGTGCGGGCCGAGCAGGACGCACTCGCCGTCCACCCACCAGGTGCGGACCTCGCCGCGCCGCCACCGCTCGAACTCGCGCAGCACGAACCCGCCGACGCAGTCCGCGCCGCGCAGCTCCCGGAACCGCAGCGCCACCCGCCACGCCGCGTCACCGTCCGCCACGTCCGGGATGAACGCCGCCTCGTCCCAGTGGTGCTTGAGCGACTTGGTGTAGTCGCGCAGCACGGCCGGTCCGCTCCCCAGCTCCGCGCGCGCCCGGTCGAAGTCGGTCCGGTCGTACCCTGCGGTCCACGCCGAGCGCGGGGTCAGCGGCGCGAGGTGGTCGTGCCACCCTGGAAGCTCGTGCGCCCTGCGGTAGCGCGACGGGTCGGTGCGCAGCGCCGCGCCCCGCTCCGCCAGCGCCCGCGCGAGGTCCGCGTAGTGGCTGCCGCGCACCATCCACCCCCGGTAGACGACGTCCTCGCCCTCCGGGACGCGGGCGACGGCGCGCGCCGGGTCGGTCGGCAGCGCGTCGTGGTCCAGGAGCGCGACGGTGATCCCGAGGTCGCGGGCGGCGGCGGCCTCGGCGGCGAAGTGCTCGTCCGGGCGACGGGGGCGCAGCGGGTCCGAGGGCACCAGCAGGATCATGGCGACAGTCTGCCCACCGGGCTGATCCGGTCGTTGCGCAGGTGCTGGTAGACGACCGAGGTGCGCACGTCGGCGACTTCGGCCCGTTCGGTGAGCTTGTCCACCACGAACTGGTAGAGGTGGTCGTTGTCGGGCACGGCGACGTGCAGCAGGAAGTCCTCCGAGCCCGACGTGACGAACACGCCCAGGGTGTCCGGCTGGGCGATGGCCCAGGCGCGGAACTCCTCGATGACGCGGCGCGCGGGCGGCCGGACGCGGACCGCGATCAGCGCCTGCACGGGTCGCCCGATCGCCGGGAGGTCGACGTCCAGGATCGCGCCCTTGATCACGCCGCGCTCGCGGAGGGCGCGGGTGCGGTCGAGCGCGGTGGTGGGGGCGACGCCGACGGCGGCGGCCACGTCCCGGTTGCTGCGCCGTGCGTCGACCTGCAATTCGCGCAGGATGTTCGTATCAAGTTCGTCCACGGCGGCCTCCACGGGCGTTCTGCCGAATTATCAACGGATGACTGGGCTTGCTTCCGAGCATGTGCATACCATCGTGGCACAAGTTCGCACGTTGCACGGAGGAAGTCAGCCATGAGCACCGAGTCCCCGCAGTCCCCGGTCGGGTTCGCCCCCGACGAGATCGACACCTCGGCCTCCACCCGGTCGGCGCGCCTGAAGTGGGTCGTCGTGGTGGACGAGGCGCTGCCCGCCGGGCGGGCGGTCAACGCGGCGGTGTGCGTGGCGGCGGCGACCGGCGAGGCCGTTCCCGGACTGCTGGGGCCGGACGCGGTGGACGGGTCCGGGTCGGCGCACCCCGGCCTGCCGTGGGCGGGCTGCACGGTGCTGGCCGCGTCCGGCGAGCAGCTGGCCGAGCTGCGGGCCAAGGCGGCGGGCTCGTTGGGCGTGCACGTGGTGGACATGCCCGTGGCCGCGCAGGAGACCAGGGTGTACGACGAGTACCTGGAGAAGGTGGCGGCGAGCGAGGCCGTGCCCTACCTCGCGGTGAGCCTGATCGGGCCGCGCAACCGGGTCGACAAGCTGGTGAAGCGGCTGTCCCTGCTGCCGTGACCCCACCGCCCCCTGCGACCGCTCGGCGGGCGCTCCGGACCCCGGCTTGTCGGGGGTTGGGCCTAGCATCGCTGGTTCAACGGGAGTCGGGCGGGGCGGAGGGGTCGTGGTGGGGCGGGACACGTCGGTCGCCGGGGTGGTGCAGGCCCGCTGGGGCGTGCGCCCGGAACCCGCGATCGCCCGCTACGCCGAACCGGGCTGGCAGCTGTCGCCGCTGCCGGTCGAGAAGTCCTGCCCGACCTGCGGCGGGGAGCTGCACGGGCTGTACCGGGCGCACCCGAGCGGCGGGAAGCAGCAGCTGCAGGCGGCCGTGGCGTGTCCGGGGTGCCCGGCGACGTTCACGCTGCGCGAGCTGAAGCTGGCGCAGCGGGCGGTGGTCGGGGAGCTGAAGCCGGAGGCCGTGGCGCGGCGGATGGCGGAGGACGCGCAGCTGGCGTCGCTGGCGCTGGAGGTGGACGAGCGGCCGGTGGAGCCGGTCGAGCCGGAGCGGCCGAGGTTCGTGCGCGCGGCGGACGCGCCGGAGCTGCCGGGCCCGTGGGACGTGGAGCCCGCGAACCCGTGGGCGGACGAGCCGCCGGAGCGGGAGCCGGAACCGCGCGGGTTCGCGCCCCGGCGGACGGTCGAGCCGCCGCCGGAACCCGAGTACCCGCTGGACCTCGGCTACCCGGTCGAGCGCCCCGCGCCGCGCGAGGAGCCCCCGCGCGCCGCGCCGACGCCCGAGCCGAAGCCGCGCTACACACGTCCCAGCCAGCGCGCGGGAGCCGAGCAGGACACCCCGGTGGCGCGCCCGCGCACCCGGCGACCGCTGAAGTTCGAGCGCAAGAGCAGGCTCCGGCCGGACGACTTCGCGCGGCCTGCGGGGGACGCGCCCGCAGCTGGGAGCACGCCTGCGGAGCGGGCCGACGCCAACCCCTTCGCGGAAGCGGCACCCGCAGGACGGGCATCTGTCGAGCAGGCGTTCGGCGGACAAGACCCCGCCGGGCAAGACTCCGCCGAGCAGGCGCGCGCCGAGCGAGGGCACGCCGAGCAGGCGCACGCCGGACCAACGCCTGCTGAACCAACGCCCGTCAACCCCACGCCCGTCGACCCCGTGCTTGCCGAGCAGGCGCCCACCGAACCGGGGTGGGGTGGGCGAACGCGCCCCGAAACCGCCCTGGTCGAGCCCTCGCAGCGCGAGGACGTCGAGGAGAGCGCTCCCACACCCCTCGCGTCCGACACCGCCGAGCCCTCCGCCCGGACCAGCCCAGCCGACCCCGCCCGGCATCCCGGCCCGGCCGACCCCGCCCGGCGCCCCGCCCCGGTCGTGCCCACCACCAGGCCCGAGCCCGTCGAGCCGTCCCCGCACCCCACCCCCTCCGGCCCGGTCCTCGGCCCCCAACCCGCGCCCGCCCGCCGCACCGCCACCGCCGTCGTCGCCGCGCGCATCCGCGCGATCCTGGCCACCACCCCGGTCCCCACCGCCGCCGCCGAGGAGTTCCCCGCCCTCCCCCACCACCTCCTCGCCGACGCGGGCACCGTCCCGGTGTGGTGGTGCAAGACCACCGACCCCACCCTCAAGCCCCCGCCCGCCCCACCCGGCGCGGACCTGCGGGTGCTGCTGCCCGCGCACCCCGACTTCGCCGACCTGCGCACCCTCCTCCAGTCCGAGGGCGTCCCGTTCCGGGAGCTGCCGCACTGGTTGGAGCAGGAGACCGTCACCTCCCTGGACGCCCCGCTGCGCGCCACCGCGCACCTGTCCGAGGTCGGCGGCGTGGTGGCGGAGGCGTGCGAGCCGGTCGCCGAGGACGCCGCGCTCGCCGCGCGCCTGGCGTTCCAGGTGGTCTGGGACCTGCACGAGCCGCCCGGCCCGACCCCGCCGCCCGCCCCGACCGCCGACCTGGTGCCCGAGCACTGGCTGCCCTACCTGCCGTTCCCGGTGCTCAACCCGGCGCAGGCCCAGGCCGCGCCCGCGATCGTGGGCTCCGACGAGCACCTGCTGGTCACCGCCCCCACCGGCGCGGGCAAGACCACCATCGGGATGCTCGCCGTCCTGAAGGCGATCCTGGACGAGGGCCGCAAGGCCGCCTGGCTGGTGCCGCAGCGCTCCCTCACCGACGAGCTGGACCGCGAGCTGCGGGCGTGGCGCGGGCAGGGCCTGCGGGTGGAGCGGCTGTCGGGCGAGCACGCGGTGGACGTGGAGCGGGTGCGCGCGGCGGACCTGTGGGTGGCCACGACGGAGAAGTTCGAGGCGGTGTGCCGGGCCGCGTCGTTGCAGGCGGCGCTGGGCGAGGTGGGCTGCCTGGTGGTGGACGAGATCCACCTGCTCGGCAGCCCCGGCCGGGGCGCGCTGCTGGAGGCGCTGCTGGCGCGGGTGCGCGGCGCGGACTCGCCGGTGCGGATCGTCGGGCTGTCCGCGACGGTCACCAACGCCGCCGAGGTCGCCGAGTGGTTGCAGGCCCGCATGGTGGCGACCGCGTGGCGGCCGTCGAAGGTGACCTGGCAGCTGCCGACCGTGCCCGCGACGTCCGGGTTCGCGGCGGCGTCGCGGGTGCGCGAGCAGGTCGCGGTGGACCTGGTCGGGCGGCACACCGCCGACGGCGGCAGCGTGCTGGTGTTCTGCGGGTCCAAGCGGAACGTGCTGTCCACGGCGATGGCGGTCGCCGCCGAGCGCGGGGCCGAGCTGCCCGCGCCGGACGACCTGGACGCGCTGGAGGCGGCGTGCGCGGCGGTCGGGGTGCGGATGCACTACTCGGACTACGAGCACAAGCACGCGGCCGAGCGGGCGTTCCGGGCGCGCGAGTCGGACGTGCTGGTGGCGACGTCGACGGTGGCGGCCGGGGTGAACCTGCCCGCCCGCGCGGTGGTGGTGCGGGACAGCTCGATCGGCGGCGAGCCGATGGACACCTCCACGGTGCTCCAGATGTTCGGCCGGGCCGGGCGGATCGGGGCCGGGGAGACCGAGGGCTGGTCGTACCTGGTGGTGGACGAGTCGCAGCGCGCGGCGTGGCAGGCGCGGCTGGTGGCCGGGTACTCGGTGTACTCGCGCATCCGGGAGAGCCTGGCCGACCACGTGCTCGCCGAGGTGCTCCAGGGGCGGGTGACGACGGAGGCGGACGCGCGGGCGTGGTGGGTGCAGACGCTCGCGCACGCGCAGGGCGACGACGACGAGTCGGTCGTGGTGGAGGCGGTGGGTTTCCTGGTGGAGCAGGGCTACCTGACCCGCTCCGGGGACGCGCTGGCCACGACCGAGCTGGGGCGGTTGACCGCGCGGATGATGGTGCCCACGAGCACCGGGCAGCGGCTGCGGTCGGCGCTGGCGCTGCTGCCGGTGCCGACCGACGCGGACGACGCCGAGGACGCGCTGGGCCTGGTGCTGTCGGTGGCGGTGCCGGAGCTGGCCGGGGTGGCGGTGCCGGAGCGGGTGCGGCCCGCGGTGGCGACGGCGGTGAAGGCGCGCGGGGTGACCTCGCGGCTCACCGGGGCGACGTCGGTGCGCGGCCTCGGCTCCTCGGCGACGACCGCGCCCGGTGACCTGGCGTGGGCGGCGCTGCTGCTGGTGGCGCGCTCGCCCTCGGCGTTCGCGGGGGCGCGGCGGGCGGTGGCGGGCATCCCGCTGTCGACGCTGCACCAGGTGCTGGAGCAGGCCCCGCGCTACCTGTCGTGGCTGGCCGCGCAGGGGGTGCACGGGACGGTGCACCCGTGGATCGCGGTGGTGGCGGCGGACCTGGACCAGCGGGTGCGCTGGCGGGCGCTGGGGCCTGGGCGCGGGGCGGGGCGGTTGCTGTGGCTGTGCGAGCGGATGGCGACCAGGCAGCGGGCGCGCGAGCTGGTGCCGGGGCTGTGGCGATCGGCGACGGCGCGCGGGGTGCGCTCCCCGGACTGGCGCGCGGGCCGTCCACCGGCCGGGTGCGAGCTGGACCGGGTGGGGTACACGGCGCTGCTGCGCGAGCGGGTGACCGGGGCGGAGCTGGTCGACGGGCCGGAGGCGGCGCGGGTGGCGTGCACGGCGGGGGCGGTGGCGATCACCTGGCGCGGCGGGGAGACCGGGCCGCCGGTGCTCACGGGCGGGACGCGCGAGCTGGCGTACCCGGAGCCGGTTGGGAGCGGCGAGGCCGGGGGTGGGGCGGCGAGCGGCGGGACCGGGGTTGGAGCGGCGAACGGCGAGGCCGGGGCTGGGGCGGCGAGCGGTGGGGCCGGGGTTGGGGCGGCGGTCGGGGTGGCGGTGTTCACCCGGCGCGGCGACTACCGGGCGACCGGGTGGTTGGCGGCGTACGACGCGCTGGCGGCCGGGGAGGAGGCGCCCGCGCCGGAACCTACGCCCCGGCGGCGGGGGCTGGGCATGGTGTGACGGCGGGGGTGAGCGGCGCGCGGTCGCGCGGGTGACCGGTGGGGGCGCGGACCTCGGGCAGTGGCGCGTGGTCGGCAGGAAACACCGGGCGGCCTCAGGCAGCGGCACGCGGGCGGCCGGAAACGCCAGGTGGCTTCGGGCAGGGGCGCGCGTTCGGGCGGGGACGCCGGGGGCCTCGGGCAGCGGCGCAGCCAGCCAGGAACGCCGGGTGGTGTGCGCGCGGGTGCCCCAGCAGTGGTGCGCGCGGGTGCCCTGGTGGCGGTGCGCGGGCCTGTCGGCAGCGGTGCCGGGCGTTCCCGCAGCGGCGGGTGCGGGTTCTCCGGCGGTGGCGCGGGTGTTCCGGCGGCGGTGCGCGGGGTCTGGCCGCGTGGGCGCGTGATCTGGCGGCGTGGGCGCGCGGGTGTTCCGGCGACGGTGCCGGGGGTGCGTGCCGCGCTGGTGCGACGGGGCTCCTCGGTGGGCGGCCCGTCCGGGCTCCGGCGGCTCGGTGGTTCCCGGCCGCTCGCCCTGCGCTGCTCGCCTTGCGCACTGGTCCTGCGCACCGGGCCTGCGCCGCGCTGCGGCGATCACCGTCCCGCGCTGCCCGGTTCCTGTGCTGCTCGGTCCTGCGCCACTCGTCCTGCGCCGCTCGGGCGCCCACCCGTCGAGCGCTGCCCGCCGTCGGAAGTCGTCGCGGGTCGTCGGTCTCGGCGTGGCGCGGTTCGGCGCGGCGAGGGCCGCCGCCCTCCCGGTTCGCGGGGGCGGCGGTGCGGGGTCCACCCGCTGAGCGGAACGGACCGCTCGGCTCCGGGGTGTCCCGAGGTGTCCGGGTCCGGGCCGGTCGTCGGGCCCGGATCAGCCGTTGCGGTGGTGGGACAGCACCTGGCCGAGCAACCGCACCAACTCCTCCCGCTCCTCGGGCGCCAGCGGCGCGAGTAACTCGTCCTGCACCTTGGCGAGCCGCCGCTCCTGCCTGCGCAGCTGCCTGCGGCCCGCCGTGGTGAGGGTGATGGTGTTGCGGCGCCGGTCGGTCGGGTCGGGGTCGCGGTGCACGAGACCGCGCTCGGCCAGCTCGTTGATGGCCGCCACCACGTCGCTGAGGTGGATGCCGCTGGTCCGCCCGAGGGTGGCCTGGCTGACCGGCCCGGTCTGCTCCAGGGTCGCCAGCACCCGGTAGTGGTGCCCGCGCGCGTCCACGGCGGCGAGCCCGTCGGCCACCAGGCGGTGCGCGTGCAGCGCGGCCTGCGTGATCAGCCAGGTCGGGTGTGCGGCCCACTTGGCCGCTGGATCGTGGGGGCGCGTCATCATGTTGATCACCATAGCGACGCGCCGCACTCCTTCCCGGTATTCGGAAACCCCTAGCGCACCGGGGACTACGGCATTGCGCCGACGTCGGTGCGGGGTCGCCCGGCGCGGCGCGGGCGGGCGAGCAGGAGCAGCGCCAACCCGGTCACGGCCATGACCGCGCCGATCGCGAACGCGGTCCGGTAGCCGTTCGCCTGGGCCAGCGCGAGCAGCGGCCCGGACAGCATCGAGCCCGCCTTGCCGGTGTTGGTGAACAGGGTCGTGGCGCGGCCGGGGAAGTCCGGGTCCAGGTCCTGGAAGTAGGAGATGCCGATGCCCTGCAGCGCCGAGATGGCCAGCGCGTGCAGCAGCTGGGCGGCGATCACGTGCCACACCTCGCCGCTGACCAGCATGACCGCGTGGTACGACAGCGCGAGCACCGCGCCCGCCAGCACCAGCAACCGGTTGTCGATCTTGGCGGCGACGAAGCCGAGCCACAGCATCATCGGGATCTCCAGCGCCGCGCACACGCCCATCGCGACGCCGGCGTTGCCCGCCGTGCCGCCGAGGTCGTCCACGACGAACAGCGGCAGCACCGCGACGCTCAGCGCCGTCGTGCCCTGGAGCAGCACGAACGCCACGGCGGTCAGCGACAGCTCGCCGCGCGCCCGCGACGGGACCGCGACCGAGTCGGGCATCAGCACGACCGGTTCGGGCTTGGGCAGCGCGGGCAGCCGGTACCAGGCGGCCAGGGCCGCGAGCGCGTACATGACGGCCGCGCCCGCGAACACCCAGGTGAAGCTGGAGCGCTCCACGAAGATGGCGGCCAGCGGCGGGGCGATCGCCCAGGACAGCGACAGCAGGGTGCGCAGGGCGCTGGTCGCGAGCGGCCCGCGCGAGGAGCCGCTGGCGGACAGCGACTGGCGGGCGTAGGCGAAGCTCTGCGGGACCATGATGCTGCTCAGCGCGGCCAGGGTGACCGAGACCAGCAGGAGCAGCAGGTACTCGCGGGAGAGCGCGAACACGACGTACGCGGCGGTGCCGCTGAGCGAGCCGACGATCAGGAGCTGCTTGCGCACCGCGCGGCGGTCGGAGAACCGGCCGACGGCGGTGCTGACGGCGAGCGCGGCGAGCGCGCTGACGAGCATGAACGACCCGACCTGGAACGGGTTCGCGCCGAGCTCCTTGATCAGGAACAGGGAGAGCAGGGGCCCGACCAGCGCGTAACCGGCGCCGCCGAGGACCACCACGGTCGCCAGGGGGAGGAGCTGCTGCTTCAGGGAGGTGGGAGGTGTTCGGGGGGTCGTGATTACCACGGTGACCATGGTCTTCCCCGGCCCCCGTCCGGCGAAATGTGTTTTTCACCCCCGTGCCCCCGATCGGGCGCGGGATGATGCGGGGATGCGCTCTGCGGTGGTGACCGGTGCGGCGGGCGGGCTGGGCGAGCGGATCGCCGCGCGCCTCGCCGGGCGCGGGTACGCGGTGGTGGTGGCGGACGTGGACGAGGTGGGCGCGCGGGCGGTCGCGAGGGCGGTCGGGCGGGGTGCGCGGGCCGTTGAGCTGGACGTCGGCGATCCGGGGGCGTGCGAGCGGGTCGCGGCGGGCGCGCCGGACCTGGCGGTCTGGGTGAACGGCGCGGGGCTGCTGAGCGCGGGGCCGGCGTGGGAGGAGCCGTGGGCGCGGCGGCGGGCGCTGCTGTCGGTCAACGCCGAGGGAGTGGTGAACGGCACGTTGGCCGCGCTGGGGGTGATGGGCGACGACGGGCACGTGGTGAACGTGGTGTCGCTGGCCGGTCTGGTCGCGGCGCCCGGCGAGGCGCTGTACTCGGCGAGCAAGCACGCGGCGCTGGCGTTCAGCGTGGGCGTGCAGCACGACCTGCGGCTGGCCGGTCGGGGCGCGCGGGTGAGCGCGCTGTGCCCGGACGGGATGTGGACGCCGATGCTGTTCGACCGGGCGTCGGACCCGCGCGCGGCGGCGTCCTGGTTCGGGACGCTGCTGCACCCGGACGAGGTGGCGGACGCGGCGGTGGGGCTGCTGGACCGGCCGAGGCCGGTGCTGGCGGTGCCGAGGTGGCGGGGGCCGCTGGTGCGGCTGCTCGCGGCGTTCCCAGGGCTGGGGATGCGCGCGTCGGGGCCGATCATGGCGGTGGCGCGGCGCAAGCAGCGCAGGTTCGCGAAGCGGGTGCTGTAGCGGCGGGGCGGTGGCGCGCCCCGCCGCCGGGCGGTCGGCTCCCGGTGATCACCGCGAGCCGACCGGCGCGAGCAGATCGGCGCGAGCAGATCGGCGCGAGCAGATCGGCGCGAGCAGATCGGCGCGAGCCGATCAGCGCACGTGCACCATCATTCGCTCGACGCCGTGCACGACCGACACGGTCCGGTAGCCGGGCAGCTCGTCGGCCAGCCGCAGGTTCGGGAAGCGCCGCAGCAGCGCCGGGTAGGCGGCCCGCAGCTCCAGCCTGCCCAGCTCCGCGCCGACGCAGCGGTGCGCGCCGTGCCCGAACGCGTAGTGGCCGCCGGGGGCGGGCACGCGGGTGTGGTCGAAGTCCACGCCCGCGTGGCGGTTCGCGGCGACCAGCGAGCAGACGACCGCGTCGCCCTCCTTGATCCGCGCCCCGCCGATCTCCATGTCCTGCTTGGCGAAGCGCGGGAACGCCACCTGCACCACGCTCAGGTAGCGCAGCAGCTCCTCCACGACCGGCCCGACGGCCGCGTCGTCCTCGCGCACCGCCCGCGCGGCCTCCGGGTTCTGCAGCAGCACCGCCGCGCCCAGGGCCAGCATGCTGGCGGTGGTGTCGAACCCGCCGGTGAGCACGCCGTCCGCGAGGCCCGCGAGCTCCTCGTCGTCGACCTGGTCGCCGTGGTTGCGGATGATCATGCCGATGAGCCCGTCACCGGGTTCGACGCGCTGGCGCTCGACGACCTCGCGCAGGTAGTCCAGGGACTCGGACACCGCGCCGAGCGCCGCGTTCGCGCCGCCGAACACGTCGAACCGGGCCGCGGCGAGCCGCTGGAACAGCTCGCGGTCCTCGTAGGGCACGCCGAGCAGCTCGCAGATCGCCAGCGACGGGATGGGCAGCGAGAACTGCTCGACCAGGTCGACCGGGCCGGGCGCCGCGTCCATCGCGTCCAGCCGGTCGGCGATGATCTCGTCGATGCGCGGGGCCAGCCTGGCCAGCCTGCGCATGGTGAACTCCGGCGTGAGGAGCTTGCGCAGCCGGGTGTGGTGCGGCGGGTCGGCGAACCCGAGGCCGCCGGGCGAGCGCTCGATCTTGACGAAGCCGGTCTGGCCGATCCGCGCGTAGTCGTTGCTGAAGGCGTTGCCGTCCGCCAGGACCGCGCGCGTCTCCTGCTCGCCGGTCACCAGCCACACCCCGAACCGGAACGGGGTCTGCACGCGGTGGATCGGCCCGTCCGCGCGCATCTGCTCCATCTCGGCGACGGGGTCGAGCCCGTCGCGGCGCAGCGGCAGCATCACCCCCTCGGGGAGCATCGCGAGCGCGCGCGCCCCGTACTTCGCCAAGAGCCACTTGGCGACGGCCCTCCTGGCCACCCAGGCGACCACCCCGTCACGCACCGCCGCCATCGTCGCAGTCATCCTGGTCCTCCACCCCGATCGTGCACCGCAACCTACGAGCGCGGGGCTGCACAGCCCTGGACTCCCCGCTGGTACCGGGCGTCGAGCAGCCCGAAGGGGACGGCCGACGAACCGGCCACCACGACGCGAGAAGATCGAACCCGGTAAGGCCGACCCTCCCACCTCGGGCAGGTCGCGACGACGCGCGCCCCCAGAAGACCCCTGGTGAGCACTCGAAACCGCCCCATCGGGGAATTCAGCCGCAAGGTAGCGTAATCCACTCGGTTCGGTCGACCGAATCGACGACACGATCAAGTTCGGCCAGCACCCCGTCGAGGGTCTCCGGGGCTTCGAGGTAGTTGATGACACCCCGGTAGAAGGCCGAGCGCAGGCGCGGGGGCATGAGGTCCGAGGCGTCGAAGCACAGGGAGGCCCCACGGGTGAGGACTTCGGCGATCCGCCGGTCCACCTCGTCGCCGTATCCGGAGGGGGGTACCCCTTTGTGCGCGGAGTATGCGCCGCCCGAACCCGGCCAGACGCGCTGGCCGTCGGCCCCGGCCAGGTGGGCCAGGAGCCTGCTCGCGGCGGGCGAGTCGGTGAACAGCCCGGCCAGGTCGGCGGACACCTCCCAGCCGTCCCAGCCCAGGTCGGGGAAGTCCGCGTAGGCGCCGTCCCGGCCGAGCTCCCGGTAGACCGCGCGGGCGAACGAGCCGAGGTGGTCGAGCCCGCAGCCCTGGGGGCGGGTGAACATCTCCGCGCCCGCGTCGTCGAAGTCGGTGAGCAGCGCGCGCTCGACGGGGACGCCCGACACCAGCGCGCCCCAGGTCTCCCAGGCCCGGCGCACCTCCGGCGAGGTCCAGTCGAGCTTTCCGGAGGACCACCGCCGGTAGGCGTCCGGGCCCGCCTGGTGCAGCAGCAGGTCCTCGATCCAGTCGGTGCCCGGCCAGCCCGCGTCCGGCGACGAGCCGAGGCCGAGGCACCAGGGGGCGCCGCCCGCGAGGAGCTGCTCGGCGTTCGCGGGCGGGCGCACGTCCGAGTCGGGGTCGTACCAGATGAGGCTCTTCAGGTCGGCCTTGACGATGACCGCGTGGGTCCGGTCGGCGCCCGCGCGCGCGAGGTCCTGCCACAGGGGCGCGTAGTCGGTCCCCGGCAGCGGGGGCAGTTCGCGCAGGTAGCCGTCCCGCGCGTACTCGGCCAGCTCGCCCAGGCTGGGCAGGACGGCGATGTCGGGCGGGTCGCCCTGCTGCACGCGGGAGCGCAGCACCTGGCCGAGCGCGCGGCTGCCGGTGTAGTCGTAGGGCACGCCCGCCCGGTCGAGCACGGCCTTGAACCTGGCCTCCTC
This sequence comes from Actinosynnema pretiosum, assembly GCF_024171695.1. Classification (GTDB taxonomy): domain Bacteria; phylum Actinomycetota; class Actinomycetes; order Mycobacteriales; family Pseudonocardiaceae; genus Actinosynnema; species Actinosynnema pretiosum. Next base: position 560,626 of record NZ_JAMTCF010000001.1, read on the forward strand.
GGCGCCGGTCCACGGGCCGAGGACGCGCACGAGGGCGCGGTCGGCGGGCGGGGCGCAGCCGGGGGCGCAGGTCAGGAGCAGGAGCGGGACCAGCGCCCGCAGGACCGCGTGGCGGGTGGTGGGCCTCATCGGGGCGCTCCTGTCGGGGTCGTGGTCGTGGTCGTGGGCGTGGTCGGGGCCGTGGGCGTGGTCGGGGTCACCGGGGCCGGAACCGGTGCTCGTCGAGGCGCGGGTGCAGCCCGAGCAGCACCAGCGCCGCCAGCAGCGCCCCGCACAGCGGGCCCAGCGGGGTCCACGCGCCGTGGTCGGCGTCGGCCAGCTCGGTGCGGGCGGTGAGCGCCCGGTCGGTGAGGTCGGCGCCTTTCTCCAGGGTCGCCGCGCCCGCGGGCGGGTCCACCCCGGCGACCTCGGCGACCGTGGGCCCGCAGGCGTCGACGCAGCCCGGCCCGAGCATCGCGAGCAGCTCCGCCCTGGCCCGCGCGGTCGCGTCGTCGGTGCGGCGCTGCCAGCCGTCGGCGACCGCGACCACGTCGGCCGAGGCCGCCTCCACCCGCGCCTGGGTGTGCGCGCCCCACAGCGCCAGCCCGGCGAGCGCGGTGGTGAGGGCGGTGGCGGCGAGCAGCGGCGGGTTCCAGGTGCGGCGGAACCGGCGGGACAGGCGTGCCTGGGCCACCACCAGGAGCGCGGCCAGGGCGAGGACGGGCAGCAGCAGGGCGAGGGTGCCCGAGGCGGTGGTCGTGGTGGCGGCGAGCAGGGCGTCGAGGGCGGTGCGCTGGTCGGTGAGCAGCGCGTCGAGGTGCCGCAGGACCCCGGAGTCGGGGGTGGTGAGCACGCGCGAGGCGTACCAGAGGTCGGTGGGGCCGAGCAGTCCCGCCGGGTCCCGGTGCAGGTGCGCGCCCGCCTGGCCGATCCAGCCCGCGTAGGCGGAGATCAGCTCGACGGAGAGCTGGATGCGCGCGCTGGCCGTCGGGCCCGCGACGTTGTCCTCGGCGACCTGGTTGAGGTACTGGCCCGCCAGCGCGAGCCGCTTCTCGTACTCCTCCCCCGGTCCGGTCAGGAGGGTGAGCGCGGGCGCGGTCCCGTCCCGCGCGTCCCGCACGGCCGCCGCCAGCACGGTGACGGCCTCGAGGTGGGTGTCGGCGAGTGCGTGCCGGGCGGTGGCGGCCTGGAGGACGGCCGGGGCGGCGTGCTCGCGCACCGAGGTCGCGGTGGCGGTGGTGGCGGCGAACGACCAGGTCACCGACCCGCAGGCCAGGGCGGTCAGCAGCAGGAGCGCGGCGCGCAGGCGCAGCAGGCCCCGCCGGGTGCTGCGGCGCGCTCCCCCGGCGCGGGCCGGGCTCCTGGGCCCGGCCCCGGCGCGCCCTCGCGGGGGCTCGACGCGCCCTTGCGGGGGCTCGACGGGCGCGACCCCGCCGACGTGCAGCGGAACGGCCCCCGGCAGCGCGGGCGGCCCGCCTCCCCGGTCGTCCCCGCTCACCGCGCCGTCCCCTCGAACGGGTGACGGCAGCGCGGGCAGAACCGGCTCCCCGCACCGGAGACACGCCCGCACTCCGGGCACCGCACGTCCGGCCCGGCGGGCGGCGCCGGTTCGCGCTCGGGCGCCCCCGGCGCCCAGGTGGACCGCGTGGAGCTGAGCGCCGCGATGTGCATGTCCTTCACCGCGAGGTCGGCCCGCACCCGCACCACCCCGTCCTCCGGCGCCCCCACCACGTCCACCAGCCACCGCAACCGCCGCAGCGACGCCTCGTTCCCGAGGCGCGCCGCCAGCGCCACCGCCCGCCCCCACGCGGCCTCGGCCCCACGCCCGTCCCCCGCGTCGTACGCCTCGCAACCGGCCAGGATCAGCTCGCCCAGCTCGGTCTCCCTGGTGTAGTGGGCGACCTGCCCGTCCAGCACCCCGGACCGCAGCGGGTCGTCGGTCGACCGGACGAGCACCGCCGCCGGTTCCGCGAGGGGCTGCCCGGAGGCGTCGACCAGGTCCACCCGCGCGGCCTGCCTGCGCTCCCCCACCGCGAACCCGGACAGGTCCACCCGCAGCGTCAGCAGGAACGCCCGCCGCTCGTCCCCCCACGTCCCGGTGCCGAACCGGGTCACCCGCTCGCCGTCCGGCCTGCCCGCCAGGTCGACCTCGGCCGGGTACACCTGCCTGGCGCGCAGCAGCGCCGCGTGCGGGGCGAGGCGCACGCGCAGCCCGAGGTCCGCGACCACCTTGCCCATCGCGGCGTCCGTCAGCCGCCGGAAGTCGGCGGGCAGCTCGTCGGGGTCGCGCACCGCGTCGACGTCCCCGTGCAGCGCCTCGGCGACGTGCCGCAGCTCGTCCGGCGCCCACCCGTCCCCGATGCCGCGCGCGTCGCAGGTGAACCGTCCGGCGCAGCGGGCGAGCACGGCGTCCAGGCGGGCGCGCGGCTCGCCGTTCATGCCGTCGGTGAGCAGGATGGCGTGCCGCACCGCGTCCGGGTGGTCGTCGAACAGGTCGGAGGCCAGCTCCAACCAGGCCCCCATCGCCGTGCCGCCGCCGGTGACGAGGCGGCGCGCGGCGGCCTTGGCCTCGGCGCGGGTGCGGTCGTCGGCGGGCACGAGCGCGCGGTCGGGCGGGTAGACCATGCGCGCGACGTGGGTGCCCTCCACGACGGCGAACCGCACCCCGTCCCGCAGCGCGTCGACGGCGGCCTCGGTGGCCAGGCGGGCGGCGGCGATCTTGGTGCGCGGGTGGGCCATGGAGCCGGAGCAGTCGACGGCGAGCACCTCGGCGAGCTCGGGGGTGGAGGTGGCGCGCAGGTCGGAGGCGATCACGGAGACGACGGCGTCGACCTGGCCGTCGTCGGGTGAGACGTGCTCGTTCTGGCTGACGGCGAGGCGGAACCCCACGCGCTTCTCCCCTCGGTGCCGGGTGGTGGTGGTTGGAGGCGGCTGGCGGCGGTTGGCGACGGCGGCAGTTGGCGGCGGCGGCGGTTGGTGGTCGGCAGCGGTTGGTGGTCGGCGGCAGTTGGCGGCGGCGGTTGGCGGCGGCGGTTGGTGGTCGGCAGCGGTTGGTGGTCGGCAGCGGTCGGTGATCGGCGGCAGTGGTGGTTGGCAGTGGTGGCGGTTGCCAGTGGTACTGGCGGTTGGCGGTGGTGCCGGGCGGGTGCTGGGTAGTGGTGGTGCCAGGCGGTGGCGGCTGGCGGTGCTGGCATAGCTGCTGGTGCTGGTGCTGGTGGCCAATCAGGTCCTCGTCCGAGGCCGAACGTCATTGGCGAGGTCGACCAACGCCCCGTGCTCGGCGGCGGTGCGGGCCTGCCGGGCGAGATCCCGGTAAGCCCGCTCACGGGCGGCACTCCCGGTGGACGGCTCAACCTGATCGAGGACGTGGGCCACGAGCCGGTCGTGCGCGTCACCGTCGAGCGCGAGGTCGGCCAGCGCACGCAAGGCCTCATCCCGACGCCCGTCCCCGGCGAGCACCTTGACGGCGGCGATCGCGGCAGCCTCCCGGTGCCGCGACACCTCAGGCACCTGGGCGAGCACCCCGAGCGCCCCGGCAGCGTCACCCCTGGCGAGCCGAACCCTGGCCAACCCGAACGCGGCACTCCCCTGCGACCGATCCCGCCCCCAGGCCGACCGGAACCTCCGCTCAGCCTCATTCAGATCACCGCACTGCTCGGCGCAGAGCGCCAGGGCGAGCACGGGCGCGGTCTCACCGGGAACCTCGCGGTGAACGCGAACGAAGTGCGGACGGGCGTCACCACCGTCAACGAGCGCGGCAACCCCGAGAAGCCAGTGAACCCGCCAATCAAGCGGATCAGGCCGAGCCTCCAGGACGGCCCCCCACCCCAAGCCACCCCTCTCTTCCTTGTCCCGCCCCTCTTCCCCCAAGCCTGCCCTGGCCACTCCCCCGAACCGCCCCACCCCACCCCCCCGCCACACCCCCACTCGGGTAACCCACCTCCAAGCAGCAGTCCCCCAACTCCGCCACCGAACCGTCCTGAACACCCCCCAACTCCCCACCCCCTCCGAACGACCTCCTAACTCACCCCGCACCACACCCTCACTCCCAGCCACCCCACGACCTGCCGCAACGCTTCCCCCAGCCACCACACCCCCATCCGTTGGCAGCCCTCCACCCACTGCCGCACTTCTCCCACCTGCAAAACCACCACCCGACGCCTCCTCTTTCCCAGCTCCAGGACCACCAGCCGGTGCGACACCCTCACCTGCCGTAGTGTCGCCACCAAGCGAAGCCCTCCCCTTCGCCGGAGCACGGCGTCCAGGCACACCGATCTGCCGGAAGTCCTTCTCCTGCAAGGCATCACCCCCCTTCTGGGTATCCCCCCTCTGCCGGGCCACCCCCTCCTGCCGGGTGTCCATCCCCTGCCGGGCGTCCCGCTCCTGACGCGTGTCCTCCTCCTGCTGAGTGATCCACTCCTGCCGAGTCCCCCACCTCACCCGCTCGTCCCACCCGTCCCGCGCACCCCGCAAGCCCTGCCCCTCCAACGCATCCCGCGCGATCGGCAAGCCCTGCCCACCCCACTCCGCCTGGCCGGTCACACCGCTTCCCCCGGCTTCCACCGGCCCACCCACGCTCAACAACCCCCGCGCCCGCCCGGTACGCCCCAGCCCCACCAAGGCATGCGCCCGCAACAAGTTCGCCTCAGCCGTGTCCGGCAGCGCGCGCAACAACGCGTTCGGGTCCCCCAACCGATCGATGTCCAAGTCCCACCGAGGACTCGGCAACCCAGCCGCACAATCCCGACCGCTCGGCAACACCCCCTCCCCCATCCCCTCCGCGCCTTCCGTCCACCGCACCCCCTCCGCTGAACGCGCCCCTTCCCCCAAGCGCGCTGCCTTCCCCAAGCGCGCCCCCTCCACCCAGCGCGCCCCCTCCACCCAATGCGCACCCTCCACGCCACGCGCCCCCTCCACCCAATGCGCCAGCGGCGGCACCGCGCCCAACCCCGCGTCCACCAGCGCAGCCGTGGGCTCGAACAGCTCCGACACCACCGGCCGCTGCCGCCCGTCCCGCAACGACGCGATCTCCCGCAGCACCCCGTCCAGCTGCCGGTCCATGTCGACCGCCGACGCGAACCGCCGCGCCGGATCGGGGTGCGTGGCGCGGTCCAGCGCGTGCCCGAACGACTCCAGCCCCGACCGCAGCTCCCCCGGCTCACCGACCGTGTCGGCGCTCGCCGCAGCCAACCGCCGCAGGGTCTGCCCGAGCGCGTGCAGGTCCGAGCGCGGGGTGACTCCGTCCGCGGCGATCTCGGCCGCGTCGACCTGGAACCCCTCCGTGCCGATGATCCCGACGCGCTCACCGATCCGCCGCACCGCGCCCAGGTCGATCACCTTCACCCGACTGTCACCACCACCCACCCGTCCGGGGCGCAGGATCACGTTGTCGGGCTTCATGTCGCAGTACACCAACCCCCGCCCGTGCAAGTACCCGAGCGCGGCCAGCACCTCTCGCCCGATCGTGACGACGTGCTCGGCCCGCAACCGCTCACCGAGCGCGACCCCCGTGGCGACGTCCTGCAGCACGAGCCCGTCCACGAACTCCATCACGATGTACACCCGCTCCTGACCGGACCGCCGATCACGGTGGGTGACGAAGTTGACGATCCGGACGATGCTCGGGTGGTCGACGGCGGTCAGCGCCCTCCGCTCAGCCTCGGCGAGCGGCGTGTCCCCCGCGCTGATCATCCCCTTGAGGACCACCAGGTTGTCGTCCAACCGCCGGTCGCGGGCGAGGTAGACCCAGCCGAGCCCGCCCTGCGCGAGCGGTCCGACGACGCGGTACTGGCCGCCGACCTCGTCGTCGCGGTGCAGCGCGGGCAGGAACGAGTAGAAGTGGCCGCACTCCGGGCAGTACCCCTCGGGCAGCGCGGGCTGACCGGCGTACCCGGAGCCGATCTTCGCCTCGCACCCGCCGTTCCCGCAGAGCCGTGCCCTGGTGCGGGTGCGCGGGTTCTCCTGGACGCGGCTGAGCGGTTCGGGGAACGAGAAGACCGGCAGGGACAGGTGTTCGCGCCCCGCCCCAGACGGTGGCACGGCCCGTGACCGCTGCCCCTCGGAAGGGTGAACCCGAACGGGAGCACGGGCCTCCCTGCCGCAGGTGTCGCAGAACCCGGTGGCCTCGATCGTCCCGACGCAGCCGGGGTGGGAGCACGCGGTCACGGCGCGACCTCCTGACGGGTGAACCCGTTGTCCCCGAAAGGTAATCGCGTGACCACTCCGACGGCAGCCGCCGAACGCGGGGCGATCACGTCTTCCCCATGACCGCGTGCAGGTGCGCGAACACGGCCGTGTGACACGCGTCCGGGTCAGCCGGGAGACGGGAGAGCGCCGCGCGGGCCCGCCGGTACAACTCGCCGAGTTCGAGGTCCTCCTCGTGCCCGTGGTCGGCGGCCAGCTCGGCGGACGCGTCGAGCAGGCGCCGCAGGCCCTCCAGCTCGCGGACGGCGCGGGCGAGCCGCCCCTCGGCCTCGATCCCGTACCGCCACACCCGACGCTCCAGCGACACCAGCCCGGCCTCGTCCAGCGAGGCCCGCAACCCCATCAGGTCGACCCGCAACCAGTGCGCCTTGACCAGCCCACCGGCCGCGCGCTCCAGGTGGGCGAGGTCGCGAATGCGCGCGCCGAGCGCGGTGAGCCGCCCGGAGTGCTCGTCGGCCTGCCAGGCGCGCACCGAGGCGAGCGCGGGCGCGTCGTCCCGGTGAAACCCGAGCGCCACCCGACTACCACCCCTGACCAGCGGTTTCACCACGTGCTCAAGCAACCCGCCAGGATCGGTGGCCGCGTCGACCCCGCTGACGACCACGGTCACCGGCCCACCACGCCCACCACCGATACCGCCGACACCGGAAGCACCAGCAGCACTCGCACCAGCGGCCCCAAATCCCCCTGCGGTCGCCCTCACTCCGAACGCCACACCGCCACCAGCACCGCCACCACCGGCACTGTTACCGCCGCCACCGGCACCGGTACCACCGGAACCGGTACCAGCACCGCCGCCACCACGACCGGCACCATCGGCAGCAGCACCGCCGCCACTACAACTATCGGCACCGCCGCAAACATCGGCTCCGGCACCGGTACCGGCACCGGCCGAAACGTCCACAGGGGCAATCGCACCGGCATCGGGAACAGCCGCGTCACCACCGGAACCGATCACATCGGCCCCAGGAACACCCCCGCCCCCACCACCATCACCCCCGGTCATCACCCGCCCGTCCGGGTGTCCCCCACTCCCCCGGAACCACCCCATCTGCGCCTCAAGCCGCCGGTGCACCTCGTCCACGCCCAACCCGGTCGCGTCCACCGCGAAGTCCACGCTCCCCACCTCGGGCACCGCCCCCACCGCCCCAGGCACGACCCCCGCCGACGATCCCGACGAGGTCGACCGCAGGTCCCGACTCCCCAGCACCGCCAACCACCGCAGCACCGCGAGATCGGCCCCCACCAGCACCAACAGCCCCCGGTCCCGCGCCAACCAGTCCACGACCCGCCGCGCCGCCGCCGTGCTCCCCGGCGCGCTCAACTCCCGCTCGGCCTCGCTGTCCTCGGCCACGAACCCCGCCGTGGACGGCAGGTGCGCCAGCACCGTCTCCACCGGCAGCATCCACGCCAGTCCGACCTCCCGATCGAGGTCGGCGCTCACCACGATCCCCACCACGTCACCCGTGAGGTCGTCAGCCACCCCGGCCCCGCTGAACCCGGCGGTCACCGCCCGCTGTCGCGGCAGGGTGTTCATCTGCACCCACTCCTGCCCCGGTCCGGCCCCGGCGGCGAGCGTGAGGCTCGTCCACACCCCGTCCGAGTAGCGGTGGGGGTAACCGAACGTGCGCACCACCCGCCCCCAGCTCACCCCGACCCGGTGCAGCAGCGTCCCGCTCCCCTCGGGCGCGAGCCGGACGAGCTCCAGCAGCGCGACGTCACCGCGCTGGTCGTCCTGCGGCAGCACGACCCGCACCCGCCGAGCCGCGATCCGCTGCCCCACGACGTCGACCAGCACCGGCTCGGCACCCTCACCGACCACGTGCGCGCAGGTGAGCACGGTCCGCCGGTCGTCGAGCAGCACACCCGCGCCGAGCACCCCTCCGGAGGCGTCGCACAGCCGCACCCGCCAGGACGGGTTGGCAGCGCTGCCAGGGGTCACGGCCGGGAACATACTCAGCGAACTGCCCGTGACGTGCGGCTTTCCGCGCCGTGAACCCTCGAACGGACCAGTGGCGCTCAGTGGAACCACCCTGTTCGGTCCGCCGTTCACCCGCTCCAATGACAGCGGGTGAAACAGCAACCACCGGGAGTCGCCGTGCTCTTCCGAACCCTCGCACTGGCACTGGTCCTGACCACCACCCCCGTCCAGGCGTCCCCCACCGGGGAGAGCCCGGCACGACCGGTACACACGGCCGTGTTCGACGGACCACTCGACCGAGCAGGCACTCCGGAGGCGGACGCAGTTCAGCCGCACCCCGAGCCGGAAGCCTCGGCACACCCCGCCCCGCCCGGCAAAACACCAACCGGTGAGGCGCACCAGCCCCCCGTACGTGGCGTCAAGACGCTCACCACCTCCGCGCACAGCGACGAGGCAGCACCCGCCCGCCCACACGACGGTGAGGCAGCACCCGTCTCGGCGCACGAAAGCGAAGCACTACCCGCCTCCACGTATGACGACGAGGCGTCCCCCTCCTCCGCGCACGTCGGCGAAGCACTAACCGCCTACCCACACGTCGGCGAGGCGCTCCCCTACTCCACGCACAATAGCAAGGCACTCCCCACCTACCCACACGTCGGCGAGGCGCTCCCCTACTCCACGCACAACAGCGAGGCACTACCCGCCTACCCACACGTCGGCGAGGCATTACCGTCCTCCGCGCACAACAGCGAGGCGTCACCCACCTCCACATACGACAGCGAGGCATCCCCCGCCTCCGCGCACAACGGCAAGGCATCCGCCGCCTCCGCGCACGACGAGGCGTCCCCCGCCTCGGCACCACCCCACTCCCCCCAACCGCACCCCGACCTCCCCGACCTCGCCACCACCGCCTCGCGCGAGCACCTGGAGACCGACCGCACGGCCCGCCCCGTCGCGCCCGGCGTCGAGCTGACCTCCTTCGACTGGTACCGCGCGGACGGCTGGGTCCGGGGTGACGCGCTCACCGTCGACCTGACCGGCGGCGCGAAGGTCGACTACCTCGACCCCGGTTCCGTCACGTCCGCCGCGCCGCTGTCCGAGCAGGCCGACCGCACCCGCGCGGTCGCGGCGGTGAACGGCGACTTCTTCGACATCAACAACTCCGGCGCCCCCGAGGGCGCGGCCGTGCGCGACGGCGTGCCGGTCAAGTCCGCCTCGCCCGGTCGGGAGCGCGCGGTCGGGATCGACGCGGCGGGCCTCGGTCGGGTGATGGAGGTGCTGTTCAGCGGCACGGCCGCGCTGCCCGGCGGTAACGTCGCGCTGAACCGGCTCAACAGCGCCGAACTGGAGCGCGACGGCATCGCCCTGTTCACTCCGCTGTGGGGTGAGTACACCCGTTCGCGCGCGGTGCGCGACGCGGAGCGGGTGCGCGAGGTGGTGGTGCGCGACGACGTCGTGACCGAGGTGCGCGACGCGATCGGCGCGGACCGGGTGCCCGAGGACGGTTACGTGCTGCTCGGCCGCGAAACCGGGGCGACCGCGCTGGCGGTCGCGCCCGGTGATCACCTGACCGTGCGGTACACCGCCCGTGCGGGTGATGGGGGTTCCGCGCCGAGGGCCGCGATCGGCGGCGACCAGGTGCTGCTGCGCGACGGCGAGGTGGTCGCCCCGGACGACCCGGCGCACCCGCGCACCGCCGTGGGCTTCTCGGCGGACGGCAAGCGGATGTTCCTGCTCACCGTGGACGGCAGGCAGTCCGCGCACCTGCTCGGCCTGAACCTGAAGGACGTGGCCGAGGCGCTGCGGGACATGGGCGCGCACAACGCGCTCAACCTGGACGGCGGCGGGTCGAGCACGCTGGTGGCGCGCGAACCGGGTGGCGACACCGTCCGGGTGGAGAACAGTCCCTCGGACGGTGGGCAGCGGCCGGTCCCGAACGGGCTCGCGCTGTACGCGCCGGGCGGCAGCGGTCACCTGACCGGGTTCTGGGTGTCCACCACGACCGACCCGCGCACGGCCCCGACCTCGGGCGCGGTGCCCGGTGGCCGCCCCGATCGGGTGTTCCCAGGTCTCACCCGGAAGATGACGGCGCAGGGGTACGACGAGACCTACGGCCCGGTCGCCGACGAACGCCCGGTGTGGACGTCCACGAACCCGTTCGTCGGCACGACCAGCGGCAACGGCGTGTTCCGGGCTGCGGCGGCGGGAACGGCGCGGGTCGTCGCGCGCCAGGGCCGGGTCGAGGGCTGGCGGGAGCTGACCGTGCTCGGCGCGCTGGAGCGGCTGTCCGCGACCAGCGGTCGGGTGAGCCTGCCCGACGTCGGCGCGGACGCGCGGGTCGGGATCGTCGGCTACGACCGCGACGGGTTCAGCGCGCCCGTCGAACCGGCCGACCTGGCGCTGTCCTACGACCGGTCCGTGGTCGAGGTCGGCGAGCGCGAGGGCGCGCTGCTGGTGACCGCCCGCGCGCCCGGCGCCACCACGATCGTGGTCACCGCGCAGGGGCGCACCACCCGCATCCCGGTCACCGTGGGCACCGAGGAGCGCCTGCTGGCCGGGTTCGACGACGCCGCGCGCTGGACGTTCGGCTCCGCGCGCGGCTCGGGCTCGGTCTCCCCGACCCCGGACGGGCACACCGGTCAGGGTTTGACGCTGCGCTACGACTTCACCCAGTCCACGGGCACCCGGACCGCGTACGCGAACCCGCCGCAAGCACTGGAAGTGCCGGGAAAACCGCTGGCGCTGAGCGCGTGGGTACGTGCCGCCGGTCGGGGCGAGTGGACGGCCTTCACCGTCGTGGACGCCCAAGGCCTCACCCGGTCGCTGTACGGCCCCTACCTGACCTGGGCGGGCTGGCAGCGGCTGGAGGTGCCGGTGCCCGGCGAGCTGTCGTTCCCGATCAAGGTGACGCGCTTCTACACGATCGAGACCGCCGCTGACCGCCAGTACACGGGTGAGGTGGTGGTGGACGACGTCACCGCCGTGGTCCCGCCCGACGCCGAACCGCCGCCGCGCGAGGTGGTGCGCGACGACGTGGTGGTGCGCGACGGCACCGTCGACGGCAGCCCGTGGCGGTTCGCGGTCATGTCCGACGCGCAGTTCGTGGCCCGCGCACCGGACAGCGAGCTGGTGCGGGCGGCGCGGCGGACGCTGCGCGAGATCAGGGCGAAGCGGCCGGACTTCGTGGTGGTGAACGGGGACCTGGTGGACGAGGCGGCGCCGGAGGACCTGGCGCTGGCCAGGCGGGTGCTGACCGAGGAGCTGGGCGACGCGGTGCCGTGGTTCTACGTGCCGGGCAACCACGAGGTGATGGGGCCGGGCACGATCGACAACTTCCGCCGCGAGTTCGGGGCGACGAACCGGGTGTTCGACCACCGGCGCACCCGGTTCGTGCTGCTGGACACCTCGCTGGGCACGCTGCGCGCGGGCGGGTACGCGCAGGTCGTGGCGTTGCGGAGAGCGCTGGACCTGCACGAGGAGGTGGACTCGGTCGTGGTGCTGGAGCACCACCCGACCCGCGATCCGGGACCGCTGCGCACCAGCGAGCTGTCCGACCGGATGGAGGCCGCGCTCGTCGAGCGGTGGCTGGCCGACTTCCGGGCGTCGACCGGGAAGCCGGTGGCGTTCGTGGGCGCGCACGCGGGCCTGTTCGCCGCGTCGCGGGTGGACGGCGTGCCGTACCTGGTCAACGGGAACTCCGGGAAGGCCCCGTCGGGTGACACCGGAACGGGTGGGTTCACCGGGTGGAGCCTGATCGGCGTGGGACGGGGTGGGATCAGCGCGGAGGTGCGGGCGCACGTGGACGCGCTGCGGTTGAGCGCGCCGAGCGCGGTGCCGGTCGGTGGGACGGGCGCGGTGTCGGCGGAGGTCGAGCAGGCCGGGCGGCGGGTTCCGGTGGTGCACCCGATGAGCGCGGACTGGTCGGGGTCGGTCGGGCTGCACGTCGGCGGGGCGGACGGGGTGCGGCCGTGGCACGTGGCGCGGCTGGACGTGGACACCGGGGTGCTGACCGGGTTGCGGGCGGGGCGGGTCTCGGTGGTGGTGGCGGTGAACGGGGCGCTGGCGCGGGCGGACGTGGTGGTGGGCGGCTGACTTCGGCCACGAAGAAACCCCGCACGCGCGGAGTGGACCTCCCTGGGCCGGGCGGGTTGACTCTCCCGCACCGAGGGACTGCGGCGCGCGGCTGCTCGGTCCGCGCGCGCGCCGACCTCACCGGACTCCGGGGGACGACTTCACCATGGTCAAGATTGGCGCGCGCCCGCTGGCGCGTGGTTCGGCCGTGCTCGCGGCGGCCGTCTCGAAGTGCTGGTCACCGGCCGGACCAACTGGTGGCACGGACCGGGGACGGCCGCGTTCCGGGCTTACTCGATCGGGGAGAACGACGAGAGCAACAACCGGGCGTCGCAGCCGGTGCCGATCCTGGTGCCCGACGAGCACCGCTCCTCGGTCGAAGGCGTCCTGCGCATCGACCGGGACGGTGACAGGACGCCCGGCGCGGACGAGGTGCTGCCAGGGGGCCTGGTGTCGCTGTACGGCCCCACGCTGTCCCCGCCCGCGACGATCACCGACGCGAACGGCCGCTTCCGCTTCACCGACGTGCCCGCCGCCGTGCACGGCCTCGGGACGAACGGCAGGATCGGTGGCTGGCAGACGCCGGAGACGAAGATCGCGGTTCGCGCGGACACGCGGGTCGACCTGGTCGCCGTCCCCGGCTACGAGGAGCGGTTCGCCGCCGAGCTGGCGCTCACCTCGGGCGAGTACGCGCCCGGTGACCGGGCCGAGGCCGTGGCCACCCTGACCAACCTCACCGGGTCGGAGATGACCGGGGTCCGCGCGTACTGCCCGCAGGGGAGCGGGTCGCAGGCCACCGAGGTGGACCTCGGCGCTCTGGCGACCGGGGGCACGGGCGTGACGATCCCGGCTGGGGCGTCGCTGGCGTTCCCGATCACCGCCACGGTTCCCGCCGGGGCTCCCCGGTACGGGGCGGTGGTGCTGAGCTGCCAGTTCGGCCCCGGTGCGCGCCAGGACGAGCGGGTGGTCATCACCTTCGCCACGGCATCGGTGCCCGGTCCCCCCGGCAGCTGGTCCGGCACGTACTTCCACGACGCGAACTTCAACACCTTCGTGGACGCGGATGAGCTGGTGACCGGGTTGGCGGTCAGCCTGGTGTCGGAGCGCACCGGCGTGGTCGTGGCGAGCGGCGCCACCGACCTGGCGGGGCAGGTGGCCTTCGCGGACGTGCCCGCCGGGCTCTACCGGGTCGAGCTGGGCGGGCCGTGGGACACGATGACGAGCCCCGAGCACCACTACGTCGGCACCTGCGGCTGGGGTTGCAACGGCGGCAGCACGATCAAGGTCCACCCCCTGGGGTGACGGGTCCGGGGCGGGCCACCCGGTTTCCGGGTGGCCCGCCGTCGTCCGACCCGGTCAGCGCGTCGCGGCCAGCGGCAGTTGCAGCTCGGTCACCCAGTCGGCCCGGCGTTCGGGGGCCTCCAGGGTCACCTCGCGCGGGTAGCCGTCGGCGTGGTGGCCGTGGGCGTCGACCCAGCGCTCCAGCGCCTGCGCGGTGGGCACGACCTCGTCCATCGACCCCCGGTGCACGATCACCGCGGCGCGCTCGACGGCGGGCAGGTCGACCACCTCGAACCCGGCGTCGCCGCCCGCGCCCTCGGCGTTCGCGCTCCGGCCGAGGTCGGCGTCGGCGACGGGGAACGCGGCGTACGCGGTCACCGCGCCACCACCGGCGTCCGCGTAGAGCGCGATCCCCGGTCCTGCCAGGGGAATCCCGGCGTCGGAGAGGAGTTCGCACAACCGCTTGAACAGCGGGCTGACCACCGGCCCGATGTCCTCGGGCGCGTAGCTGCGCGAGATCGCGGACAGCCGCGCGACGCGCTGGGCGGGCAAGGACTTGATGACGACGTCGTGCTCGGGCATGTGCCCCTCGCTCTCGATGGACCGGAGCCTCACCTCGACGCGGGCCAGCCGCGCGGTCGCCTCGGCGACGACGGCCTCCAGCTCCGCGCGCCGCCCCCGCAGCATCTCCCGCAACCGGTCGACGCCGACCCGACCGTCCACGATCTCCTTGACCTGGTTCAACGTGAACCCCAGATCCTTGAGCGCGACGACCCGGTTGAGCAGGTCGAGCTGGTCGGCGGTGTAGTGGCGGTACCCGGTCGCGGGGTCGGTGCGGGCAGGGCGCAGCAGCCCGGTGGCGTCGTAGTGGCGCAGCATCCGGACCGAGACGCGCCCACGTCGGGCGAACTCTCCGATGGTCAACATGGCGCCACCGAGTCCAGTCCCTGACACGGTGTCAGAGTCAACCCGCCCACGACCGACCACGGCAGACCGCCCCCACCGACGCACCGCTCAGCTCGCGGTCGACGCACCGGTCCCGCGCAGCGAAACCCCAGCGCCCCAACCCAAGCGCTCCAACTCGGACACCCCAACCCAAGCGCCTCACCCCAGGTGCCTCGTCCCAAGCGCCTCACCCCAGGCGGCTCACCCCAAGCGGCTCACCCCAGGCGTCTCGTCCCGAACACTTCGCCCCAGGCAACTCGCCCAGCCCTGTCGACCGGGCCGCGCCCGCCCAGGCGTCCGCTCCGGACGTCCCACCCCCGCGAGCCTCAGTCCGCCGCGCGCTGCCCCTCCTCCCGCTCGACCCCTTCCTCGTCCACCACCACGGTCCGCACCCCGACCGCCTGGAACGGCTCCAGCGCGCCCGGCTCGGCCGCGACGTCGGTGACCAGCGTCCAGCCCGGTTCCAGCCGCGTCCACGCGTGGAACGGCTTGCGCCCCAGCTTGTCGGCGTGCGCCAGCACGTACACCGAGTCCGCCCGCCTGGCCATCAGCTCCTTCAACCTGGTCTGGTCAAGGTCGGCCTCGTTGATGCCCCGGTCGGCGGTCACCCCGTCCGCGCCCAGGAACGCCCGGTCGAAGGTCAGCCGCTCCAGCGAGGCCTCCGCGAGCGGTCCGACGAAGCCCTGCGACACGTGCCGCAGCGTCCCGCCGAGGCACTCCACGCGCACCTCGTCCACGTCGGCCAGCGCCTGCAGCGCGGTCAGGCCGGTGGTCACCACGGTGAGCGGCGGCGCGGCGGCGCGCAGCTCGTGGGCCAGCGCCCCGACCGTGGACCCGGCGTCGAGCAGCACCGTCTCACCGGGCGCGACCTGCCTGGCCGCCCACCGGGCGATGCCGCGCTTGGCCTGGTAGGCGTCCCCGACGCGCTGGCGGAGCGAGCTCTCCAGGTGCGTGGCCAGCGCGATGGCTCCGCCGTAGGTGCGGGCGAGCTTGCCGTCCGCGGTGAGCTGCGCCAGGTCGCGGCGGATCGTGGAGGCGGTGACGTCGAACTCGCCCGCCAGCTCCTCCACCGACGCCAGCCCGCTCGTGGTGGCCAGCTCCACGATCTGCGCGCGCCGCCACCTCGCCCCCCGGTGCTGGGGGTACTGGACGTCCCACGAGACCACGCCTGCCTCCTTCAGCTCGTGGCTGCCGCCGGGCTCGGCGACATCTGCGCCGCCTGGCGCAGCGCCTCGATCATGCTCCGCACGTCAACCTTCCCCGTTCCGGCGATGTCGAACGCGGTGCCGTGGTCGACCGAGGTGCGGATGACCGGCAGGCCCACGGTGATGTTCACCCCCGCCTCGATCCCCAGCACCTTGACCGGGCCGTGGCCCTGGTCGTGGTACATGGCCACCACCAGGTCGTAGTCACCGCGCCCCGCGACGAAGAACGCGGTGTCGGCGGGCACCGGGCCGCGCGCGTCGATGCCCGCCGCGCGCAGCGCCTCGATCGCGGGGGCGATCTTCTCCTCCTCCTCGCCGTAGCCGAACAGCCCGTTCTCGCCCGCGTGCGGGTTGATGCCGCACACGGCGATGCGCGGGTTGGGCACGCCCGCCCGCTCCAGCGCCTCGTGGCCCCGGCGGACGGTGCGCTCGACGAGACCGGGCTCGATGCGGTTGACCGCGTCGATCAGCCCGATGTGGGTGGTCACGTGGATGACCCGGACCTTGGGCGTGCTCAGCATCATCGACACCTCGGGCACGCCGCAGAAGTGCGCGAGCAGCTCGGTGTGGCCGGGGTAGCGGTGACCGGCGGCGTGCAGGGCCTCCTTGTTCAGCGGGGCGGTGCAGATGCCCTGGACCTCGCCCTTCATCGCCAGCTCGGCGGCGACCCTGATGTACTCGTAGGAGGCGTTGCCCGCGACCTCGGACAGCCGGCCCCACGGCAGGTCGGCGGGGAGCAGGCCGAGGTCGATGACGTTGATGCGGCCGGGGGTGAACTCGGCGTCGGAGACCTTCTCGACGGCGACGACGTCGGCGTCGAGCCCGAGGACCTCGGCGGCGGCGCGCAGCCGGGCGGCGTCGCCGACGACGACGGGTCGGCAGTCGTCGCGCGGCTCGACCAGCGCGCCGACGACGACCTCGGGACCGACCCCGGCGCCGTCGCCCATCGTGACGGCGATCAGCGGAGTGGTTGCGGTGCTGCTCATGGGTGTCGTGCCTTCCGTCGGGTGGTTCGCGCCGCCGCTCAGCGCGGCGGCGATGCGGATCAGCGAGTCCGGACCGCCGAAGCTGCCCGGACGGGTGACGACGAGCCGTTCGTCGTCGGCGAGGGCGAGGACGGCCCCGTGGTGCACGGAGCCGAGGGGGCGCAGGGAGCGCACGCCGAGCGCGTCGAGCACCCGCCGCGCGGTCTCGCCACCGGTCAGCGCGAGCGGGGTGGTGGTGCCGCGCACCGCGTCGGCGGCCACGCGGGCCAGCGCGACGGACAGCGCGCGGGAGCGGGCGGGGTCGACGGGCGCGTCGCGCGCGGGTCTGAGCACCACGGGTCCGAGGCGCAGCGCCTCGGCGACGGCGACGCGGAGGGCGTCGAGCGGGGAGGTCCCGTCGACCGCCGAGCCCTCGGCCTCCGAGCCCCCGGCCTCCGGGGTTGACCCGCGGGTGACAGCGCCGAGGGGGGCACCTGGTGCGGCGCTGTCACCCGCGGTGGCGACCGAGCCGGGCTCGACCGCGTCCACGTCGGCGCCACCACCGGCTCGGGTGTCGCCCGCCCGCTCGTCTCCGGGCTGGATTTCACCGAACCGGGTGTCACCGGTCAGGGGGTCAGGGTAAATGGCCCCGGTTGCCAGGTCCGCTGGATGGAGCAAGCGCTCGGTCACACCGGTCGCCACCAGCGCCCGCACCTGCGCGTCCGCGGCGGGTTCGGCGCTGCCGACCACGATCAGCGGGTGACTGCGCGTTCCGCGCAGCCGCGCCGCGCCACCTGCGGTTTCCCCCTCCGGGCCAGCGGCGCCGCAGCCCTCGACCGACCGCAACCACCGCCCGACCGCCGCGGCGATCCCACCGGACCCGGCCAACGCCACTCGATCAGGCGTGGCAGCCACCACCGCGTCCAGGTCCTCGTCGGTCTCCGCGTCGCACACCGGCACGACCCCGTCCGCGACCAGCGCGGCCAGCACCTCCCGCAGCCCGTCCGAGCGCACCACGTCCACCGGCACCACCCGCGTGACCAGCGGTTCCAGCGCCTCGGGCACCCCGGCGGGCGCCCGCGCGCCCTCGGTCGCCCACGCGGCCGACTCCCCCAGCGGCCTGCCGTCGACGAGCACCGCGCCGCCGCGCACGACCCGCCCCAGCGCGGGCAGCGCGGTCGCCACCACGACCGGTCCGACCGCCCCGACCAGCTCGGGCAGCGGCCCGCGCAGCAGCGAGTCCAGCTTCACGAGCACCCGCGCGCGAGGCGCGAGCGCGACGGCGGCACGCGCACGCGCGGACACCTCGGCCCCGGTCAGGTGCCTGGCGTCCAGATCGGTCACCGCGACCGGCCCGACCGGCGCCCCGGAGAGCACGAGCGCGGCGGCGCGATTGCGCGTTGTGAGCAGCGCGGCGACCTCCGCCGCGCCGGACAGGTCGTCCGCGAGCGCGTGGAGGAGCACCTCCTCCACGGCCCCGCCGACCGGATCGGCACTGTTCATCGCGTTACCGTCGTCTTCCCGTCGTCGTGGGCGGGCCCCGGTGGCCGCCCGTTCACAGAGTGGCACAAATTGCACGGAACGCGCTAGGTGCTTGCGCGGAACGCGCAGAAGTGCTTACCGTAGTGACCAGGGCAACACCGCCAGCCGCATTGAAGCGAGAGGTCGACGATGACCCCACCAGGACCCCGGCACGGGCACTCCCGCCGTTCGTTCCTGCGCCTAGGCGCCCTCGTCGGCGCGGGCGCGGCCCTCGGCCCCGCCCTGTCCGCCTGCGCGGGCCCCGCCGGGGCCGCCGGGCCGGGCACCCTGAGCCTCGCGCTGAACCGCTCGCTGGTGAGCCTGGACAACAAGCTGAACCAGTTCGACGCGGCGGTCACCGTGCAGCGCGCGGTGCGCCAGGCGCTGACCAGGATCGACGGGGACCTCGGCGTGGCGAACGTGCTGGCCGACCGCTTCGAGCTGACCACCCCCACGCAGTGGACCGTGCGCCTGCGCGAGGGGGTGCGCTACTCGGACGGCAGCCCGGTCGCGGTGGCCGACGTCGCGACCGCGCTGGAGCTGTACCAGCAGGTCCAGGGCTCGTTCCTGGCCGCGTTCTTCCCGGAGTGGCCGGTGCTGGAGCAGCGGGACGAGCGCACGTTCACGCTGGAGACCGAGCGCCCGTTCCCGGTGCTGGACTACCTGATGGCGAACATCCTGATCACGCCGTCGGCGGCCAACCGGGCGGAGGAGCTCCAGTCCGGCGTCGGCTCCGGCCCGTACGTGGTCACCGCGTCGAACCGGGGAACCGGGGACTACACCCTGCGCCGCAACGAGAACTACTGGGGCGCCCGCGCGCCGGTGGACGAGGTGCGGGTGCGGTTCGTGCCCGACGAGTCCAGCCGGGTGGTGTCGATCCGCTCGGGCGAGGTCGACGTCATCGACACGATCTCCCCTGACTCGGCCGACCAGCTCGCCGGTCTGCCCGGCGTGCGCGTCGAGTCGGTCGAGGGCACCCGCACCAACCAGCTGTTCTACAACTTCCGCAAGCCCGCCGACCACCCGCTGTCGAACCCGCTGGTGCGCGAGGCGCTGACCTACGCGATCGACCAGCGGGCGCTGGTGGAGGACGTGCTGGTCGGCTCGGTGCGGTCGGCGACGGGCGTGGTGTCGGCGACGCTGCGCGGCGCGACCGGCAAGCACGCGTACGCGCACGACCCGCGCAAGGCCAGGCAGATGCTGGACGCGGCGGGCGTGCGCGACCTGGAGCTGACCGTCATCTGGGAGTCCGGCGAGTTCGCGAGCGACGCGTTCGTGATGGAGGCGGTCACCCAGATGCTGGGCGAGGTGGGGGTGCGCACCAGGCTGCGCGAGTTCCAGCCGGGCGGTGAGATCTCCGCGTGGCGGCAGGGCAAGGCGGGCGACTGGGACGTGCTGGGCAACGGGTACGGCAACCCGACCGGCCTGGCGCTGACCAGCCTGCAGGGCATGTACGGCGGGACCGCCGCCAAGGAGGCCACCCGCGACACCTACCAGGGCTACGTCTTCCCGCACGTGGAGCAGTTGATCTCGGCGGCGTCGGCCGAGCCGGACGGCGCGCTGCGGGACGGGCTGCTGGAGCGGGCGCAGGACGCGATCTGGGACACCTGGCCGTGCCTGTGGGCGTTCGTGCCGAACGCGGTGCTGGCCAGGCGCGAGCGGGTGGGCGGCCTGGCGCTGGCGCCGAACAACTCCTACGACCTCAGCGCGACGAAGCTGGAGGGGTGACGTGTTCCGCTACCTGGCGCAGCGGCTCGGGCAGAGCCTGCTCACCCTCGGGTTGACCGTCAGCACGGTGTTCGTGCTGCTCAGGCTGGCCCCCGGCGATCCGGCGTACGCGTACGCCGGGCCGACCGCCACCACGGAGGAGCTGGACCGGATCAGGGAGCGGTTCGGCCTGGACGGGTCGCTGCTGGAGCAGTTCGGCGCGTTCCTGTCCGGGCTGGTCAGGGGCGACCTGGGCACCTCGTTCTCGTTCCAGGCGCCCGCGCTCGACGTGGTGCTCCAGCGGTTGCCGTACACCTTCACCCTGGCGCTGTCGGCGATCGCGGTGACCACGGTGGTCGCGGTGCCGCTGGGCGTGTGGATGGCGCGGCACGCGGGCAGCGCGCGCGAGTTCGGGGCGAACCTGACGACCGTGGCCGCCCAGTCGATGCCGGAGTTCTGGAGCGGCATCATGCTGCTCACGCTGTTCTCGGTGCTGGTGCCGGTGCTGCCCGCGTCCGGGTTCACCAGCTGGGGCGGCCTGGTGCTGCCGACGCTGACGATCGCGCTGCTCCAGGTGGCGCTGATCAGCCGGATGGTGAGCCGGGAGATGGGCGGGGCGATGGCCGCGCCGCACATCACGACGGCGCGCGGGCGTGGCCTGTCCGAGCGGGCGCTGACCTGGCGCTACGGCATGTCCAACTCGGCGATCCCGGTGCTGACCGCGCTGGGCACCCGGTTCGCGTCGATGCTCAACGGCGTGGTCGTGGTGGAGGTCGTGTTCGCCTGGCCGGGCGTCGGCTCACTGGTGGTGCGGGCGCTGGAGACCCGCGACTACCCGCTGATCCAGGCGACGGTGCTGGTCACCGCGACGGTGACGGTGCTGGTGCAGCTGCTGATCGACCTCGCCTACCCGCTGCTCGACCCGAGGGTCCGCCTGGCGAGGAAGGCGCCCGCCAGGCGCGTCTCCGGCACGGTCCACGTCAAGGAAGGAGCGACGGCATGACCGCCACCGCGCCAGCCCCGTCCGCCGCCGCCGAGCGGCCGAGCCGGGTGACCGAGGCGGACCTGCGCCGGGCGGGCGTGCGCCGCCGGGGTCGCAGCGCCCGCGTGAAGCTGTGGACGGGCGCGGTGTGCACGCTGCTCGTCGTGGTCCCGGTGCTGCTGGCCGGGGTGCTGCCGCTGCCGGGTCCGGACGTGCAGGACCTCGGGTCGCGGCGGTTGCCGCCGCTGACCGAGGGGCACCTGTTCGGCACCGACCAGATCGGTCGCGACGTGCTGTCGCGGGTGCTGCACGGTGGGCAGACGTCGCTGCTGATCGGTCTGCTCGCGGTGCTGGTGTCCGGGCTGATCGGGATCGCGCTGGGCTCGCTGGCCGGGTTCTTCCGGGGCTGGGTCGACGCGGTGGTGAGCAGGCTGCTGGAAGCGCAGATGTCGTTGCCGCTGCTGCTGATGCTGCTGCTGGTCGTGGCGCTGTTCGGGCCGTCGATCCCGGTGATCACGTTCGTGATCGCGATCGCGCAGTGGCCCGAGGTGGCGCGGTTGACCAGGTCGTTGGTGCTGGTGGAGCGGGGCAAGCCCTACGTGGCGGCGGCGACGGTGCTCGGCCTGCGCAAGGTGTCGATCCTGCTGCGGCACGTGGTGCCGAACGTGGTCAAGCAGGCCGCGCTCGTGGTGCTGCTGCTGCTCGCGCAGGCGGTGCTGCTGGAGAGCGCGCTGTCCTACCTGGGCGCCGGTCCCGAGCGGCCGTTCGCCACCTGGGGTCGGATCATCTCCGACGGTCAGGACTACATCACCACGTCGTGGTGGCTCGTCACGCTTCCGGGTCTGTTCATCGTGCTGCTGGTGGTGGGCGTGAACCTGCTCGGCGACGGTCTGCGCGACCGCACCGCCCGGTCGAAGAAGAAGGGGGCCTGAGGTGAGCGAGGACGGTGCGGCGACGCCGCTGCTGGACGTCGAGGACCTGCAGATCGAGATCATCACCGCGACGGGCGTGGTGCGCGCGGTGGACGGGGTGTCGTTCCGGGTGGACCGGGGCGAGACGGTGACGATCATCGGCGAGTCCGGGTCGGGCAAGTCGACCACGGCGATGGGCGTGCTGCGGCTGCTGCCCGACGACACGGTGGTGTCCGGGCGCGTGCGGTTGTCCGGGGTGGACGTGGTGGCCGACGCGTCGGCCGCGGCGCGGTTGCGGGGGCACGCGGTGGCGCTGGTGCCGCAGGACCCGATGACCGCGCTGTCGCCGGTGCACACGGTCGAGCGGCAGATGGGGGACGCGATCAAGGTCGCGGGCGGCACGTCGAACCGGGCGGAGCGGCGGGCGCGGGCGCTGGAGCTGCTGGAGGCGGTGCGCATCCCGAACCCGGCGGAGAAGCTGCGCTGCTACCCGCACCAGTTCTCCGGCGGGCAGTTGCAGCGGGTGCTGATCGCGATCGCGCTGGCCGGTGATCCGAGGCTGCTGGTGGCGGACGAGCCGACGTCCGCGCTGGACGTGACGGTGCAGGCGGGAATCCTCGACCTGCTGATGGAGCTTCAGGAGCGCACCGGGGTGGGCATCTTGATGATCACCCACGACCTGGGGGTGGCGCGGTTGGTGTCGGACCGCATCCACGTGATGAGCGGCGGGCGGTTCGTGGAGTCGGGGGCGGCGGCGCAGGTCGTGGACGAGCCGCGCGAGGAGTACACCAGGAACCTGCTGGCCGCGGTGCCCCGGTTGGGCGAGTTCGACGATCGTGGGACGGCGGGCGAGCGCGCGGGGCGGGTGGCAGGCGGGGGCTCCGGGGTCGACGCAGGCGGGGCTGCGCGCGGCGGGTCCGCCGAGAGCACCGAGAACACCGAGCGAGCCGGGAGCGCACGATGACGCCGCTGCTGTCCGTCGAGGACCTGGTCGTCGACTACGGCGGGTTGCGCGCCGTGGACGGCGTGAGCTTCTCCGTCGCCGCCGGGTCGACGCTGGCCGTGGTCGGCGAGTCCGGGTGCGGCAAGTCGACCGTGGCCAACGCGATCATGCGGTTGGTGACGCCGACGTCCGGGCGGGTCGTGCTGGAGGGCACCGACATCGCGCGGCTGCCCGAGCGGAAGCTGCGACCGCTGCGGCCGAGGTTCCAGATGGTGTTCCAGGACCCGTACGGGTCGCTCGACCCGCACCTGACCGCCGAGCGGATCGTGGCCGAGCCGCTGGGGCACCTGCCGCGCGCCGAGCGGGTGAAGGAGGCGGCGCGGCTGCTGGACCTGGTGCGGTTGCCGTCCGGGGTGGCCGAGCGGCGGCCGTCCGAGCTGTCCGGCGGGCAGCGGCAGCGGGTCGGCATCGCCCGCGCGATCGCGACCAGCCCGAAGCTGCTGGTGTGCGACGAGGCGACGTCCGCGCTGGACGTGAGCGTGCAGGCCACGGTGCTGAAGCTGCTCGCCGACCTGCAGGCCGAGCAGGGGCTGGCGTACGTGTTCATCTCGCACAACCTGGGCGTGGTGCGGGAGATCAGCCAGGAAGTGGTGGTGATGCGCGCGGGCCGGGTGGTGGAGTCCGGGCCCACCGCCCAGGTGCTGGCCTCGCCATCGCACGAGTACACGCGCGCGCTGCGCAGGGCGGCGCTCGATCCGACGACCATGCGCGGGGTCAAGCCGCGCGAGCACGTCCGCGCGGCGGGAGGAGCACGATGAGGCAGGCGGCGTTCGAGGTGCCGGGAGCTCCGGTGGCCCCGACGTGGTTGGTGCTGGGCACGATGACGTTCGGGGACACCGTCGACGCGGCGGGCGCGGCGGCGATGCTGGACGCGGCGCTGGACCTGGGGGTGTCCAGCGTGGACACCGCCAACGGGTACGCGGGCGGGGAGACCGAGCGCATCCTCGCGCCGCTGCTGCGCACCAGGCGCGACCGCGTGGTGCTGGCGACCAAGGCGGGCATCCCGCACCCGGACGCCGGTGAGCACGCGCCGCTGTCGGCGGCGGGGCTGCGGGCCTCGCTGGAGGGGTCGCTGCGCAGGCTGGGGGTGGACCGGGTCGACCTGTTCTACCTGCACCAACCGGACCGCGCGACGCCGCTGGAGGAGACGCTGGCGGCGGTGGCCGACGCGGTGGGGCGCGGGCAGGTCGGGGCGCTGGGGGTGTCGAACTTCGCGGCGTGGCAGATCAGCGAGGTGAACGCGGTCGCCGACCGGGTCGGGTGCCCCAGACCGGTGGTGGCGCAGCAGCTGTACAACCTGGTGGCGCGCAAGGTCGAGGCCGAGTACCTGGAGTTCGCGCGCGTCAGCGGGCTGGCCACGATGGTCTACAACCCGCTGGGCGGCGGGATGCTGACCGGCAGGCACTCCCCCGAGGGCGCGGGCGGCGGGCGGTTCGGCGACTCGCGGCTGGCGGCGATGTACCGGGAGCGGTACTGGCGGGACGACCTGTTCGCGGCGGTGTCCAGGCTCGCCGGGATCGCCGAGGGCACCGGGCTGTCGCTGGCGGAGCTGGCGCTGCGCTGGCTGGTGACGTCCCCGGACGTGGGGGCGCTGCTGCTGGGCGGTTCGAAGGTGGAGCACCTGCGGCAGAACGCGGCGGCGGTGGCGGCCGGGCCGCTGCCCGCCGACGTGGTGGCGGCGTGCGAGGAGGTGGGGGCCGAGCTGCACGGTCCGATGCCCGCTTACAACCGGTGAAACCGGTCGGTCGGCGGGCTGGACGACCGCTGATCACGCGCTGTTCCGCACTGCTGTCCGTTGCCCTGTTGTCGTGCTGTCGTGCTGTCGTGTTGCCCCGTTGTCGTGCTGAGGAGAGAACCTGTGTCCGATCCCCGTTTCACCTCTTTCGCCCGTGCGCTGCGCGCCCGTGAGCGCCGGTTGGGGTACTGGGTGGTGCTGGACAGCCCGGTGTCGACCGAGCGCGTGGCCCGCGCCGGGTGGGACTACGTGGCGCTCGACGCCCAGCACGGGCTGCTGGGGTACTCCGGCGTGCTGGCCGGGTTGACCGCGGTGGACGCGGCCGGTGGTCCGGTCGGGCTGGTCCGGGTCGAGGCCAACGACCCCACGTACATCGGCAAGGCGCTGGACGCCGGGGCGGGCGGGGTGATCGTGCCGCTGGTGGACGACGCCGAGGGCGCGGCGGCGGCGGTCGCGGCCACCCGGTACCCGCCGGTGGGCAGGCGCAGCTACGGGCCGATGCGGTCCGGGCTGCGGGTGGGCCCGGTGCCCGCCGAGGCGGACGCGGCGGTGGTGGTGCTGGCGATGATCGAGACGCCCAGCGGGTTGGCGAACATCGCGGAGATCTGCGCGACGCCGGGGCTGGACGGCGTGTACGTGGGCCCGTCCGACCTGTGCATCGCGGTGGGCGGCGCGTTCCCCGGCGACCCGGCGGTGGCCGAGCGGTTCGAGGCCGCGCTGGTGACCGTGCGGGAGACGGCGGCGGCGGCCGGGATCGCGGCGGGCATCCACACGCCGTCCGGCGCCCAGGCGGCGCGGCGGTTGGCGGAGGGGTACACGTTCGCGACGGTGGCCTCGGACCTGGTGCACCTGGAGCAGGCGGCGGCGAACCACCTGAAGGAGGCGCGTGGGGACAACAGCTGAGCACAGCTGAACAGCCGGACGGGCTGGGCGGGCGGCTGGCCGGGCGGGCGGGCTGGGTGGGCGGCTGGCCAGGCGGTCTGGCTGGCCCGGCGGACCGGGACACCTCAGGTGGGGCTGGCTTGGCCTGGCCTGTGGTGGCCGGTCCGGTCGGGGGTTTGCGCCTGGTTCAGGTGGTCAGGTCCGGGTCAGCGGGATGTGGGGGCGGCTCCCGGAGTGGCGTTGGGTGGGGTGCCGTTGGTCGGAGGTGTTCCGGTGCCCGGCGGGGTGTTGCCGCCGCCTCCGCCCGGCGGGGTGTTGCCGCCGCCTGGTGGGGTGCCACCGCCCGGTGGGGTGCCACCGCCCGTGGGTTCGGTGCGGGTGTCCACTCTCGCTTGCAGGGTCACCCGGTAGCCGCTCGTCGTGCTGCCGGTGACCGTGGCCAGCTGTGACTCGCCGCCGTCGTCGCCGAACACGTTGTCGGTGTCCAGGGTCAGCTCGGCCAGGTTCGGCGCCGACTTCTCGTAGCCCGCTCCCGCGTACACGGTGTCGCACACGCCCTTCGGGAGGGCCACCTGGGAGGTCGCGATGGCGTTCGCCGAGTCGGTGATGCTCGCCTGGTCCGGGTAGACTTCGAAGTGGACGTGCGGCCACCTGCCGGTGTAGCAGGCCGGGAAGACGCTGGTGAAGGTCACCTTGCCCTCGGCGTCCGCGATCTGCACGCCGCGCAGGTAGTTCTCGTCCTCCAAGCCCTCGCTGTACATCGAGTAGCCGCCCGCGCGGTCGCAGTGCCAGACGTACACCGCGACGCCCTCGAACGGGACGTCACCACCCGCGATGTCCACGATGGACAGCTCCAGGGTCATCGGGACGCCCTCTGCCACCGCGCTGCCGGTGCCGAAGCTGGAGCGGATGTCCGAGCGGATGATCCCCGACTGCTCCAGCACGTCCGGGCCGTTCGAGCCGTCGCCGGGGTACGGGCCCGCCGTCTCGTCCGGGATCTCGCCCGTGGCAGGCGCGGTCGTCGTGGTGGCGCCGGTCGTGGCCGCCGTCCCCGCCGCGCCGCAGGCGGTCAGGCCCGCGAACACCGCGCCCACGCCGAAGATCCGCAGTGCGCGGCGGCGGTCCAGCAGGGTGGCCACGTCGAAGCTCAGGCCCTGGTCCACCAGCTCCTCGTGCGGGCGGGGCAGGCGGCGGCCCTGGTAGGTCTGCTCGTCGTCTCGCATGGGGTCCACCCTGGTCGGGCGGGCTGTGCGTGGTCTGTGCGACGGCTGTGGAACCGCTGGACGAGCGGAGCGCTCAGCCCGCGACGTGCCTCAGCGCCGACAGGAGCACGTCCGACAGCGGGCGGTCCGGGTTCTCGATCCAGTGCTGGGTCGCCGCCCTCAGCGTGGTCAGGAACGCCGCCGACAGGACTCGGGCGCGCAGCGCCGACTCGGGGTCGTCGGCGGGCATCCGGGACGCCAGCTCGTCGGCCAGCTCCCGCTCCACGGCGCTGTGCGCGGCGACTTGGTGCACCACCAGGCTCGGGTGGCCGCGCACGAGCCTGCGCTGCGCCACCAGCGCCGGGTCGAGGCCGTCCAGCTCCGCCGAGAAGGCACGGGCCGCGTCGAACAGGGCCATGCGCACCGGCACGTCCGGCGACTGGGCGCGCAGCAGGTCCACGATCGCGCGCAGCCTGGCCCGGTGGCCGTGGAAGATCGCTTCTTCCTTGTTCGCGAAGTAGTTCGAGAACGTCCGGCGCGACACCGAGGCGGCGTCGGCGATGGCCTCGACGGTGAGCCGTTCGAGGCCGTGCTCGATCGCCAGCCTGAGGGCGGCCTCGTGCAGGGCCTGGCGCGTGGCGGCCTTCTTGCGCTCGCGCAGCCCGACGGTGGTGTCCAGATCGACCGTGGTGTCCATTTCGGCGTCCAGGGTAGCCGCAGTCACACAAACTTCCCAATGAGCAAACTTGCACAATGCGCAAGTTGCCCTGATACTTGTATGGGGCAACCACTCAGGGAGGGCTCATCGTGGACGCCAACCCGCGCCACTCCGAGATGCAGGACCGCATCCAGGACCTCATGAAGACCGTGCGGATGCTCAAGCAGTCGCACGCCGAGCGGGCCACCGGCGTCCCGACCGGGCTCATCACGACGCTCAAGCTGATCAGCAAGATCAGCGACGACCTGTCCGGCTGCCACGCCAAGCAGCTCGCACACCAGGCCGCGCTCGACCCGTCGACGGTCAGCCGCGCGGTCGCCGCGCTGGTCAACCAGGGACTGGTCGAGCGCCAGGCCGACCCCGGCGACGGGCGGGCCAGCATCCTGGTCGTCACGCCCGCCGGGCAGGAGGCGCTGGACCGCGCGCGCCGCTGGTACGAGGACCTGATGGACCGGGCGCTCGCCGGGTGGACCCCCCAAGAACTCGACGCGTTCAACGACGCGCTGGAGCGCTTGAACGCAGACGTAGCAGGAGCCATCGGCTCCCCGAGCACAGCACTGGAGGACGCGCGATGAGCGCACCCGCCACCACGGCGGACACCCGGACCCACCAACCGGGCGAACCGATGAACCACCGGCAGATCATGGAGGCGCTCAGCGGCCTGCTGCTCGTCCTGTTCGTCGCCATGCTCAGCGGCACGGTGGTCTCCACCGCGCTGCCGCAGATCATCGGCGCGCTGGAGGGGACGCAGACCCAGTACACCTGGGTGGTCACCGCGACCCTGCTGACCGCCACCGCGAGCACCCCGATCTGGGGCAAGCTGGCGGACCTGTTCAACAAGAAGACGCTCGTCCAGTCGGCGATCGTGCTGTTCATCATCGGCTCGGTGATCAGCGGTTTCGCGCAGAGCGCCGGTCAGCTGATCGCCGCCCGCGCGTTCCAGGGCATCGGCGTCGGCGGCCTCCAGGCGCTGGTGCAGGTGGTCATCGCCGCGATGATCCCGCCGCGCGAGCGGGGCCGGTACAACGGCTACCTGGGCGGCGTGATGGCGCTGGCCACGGTCGGCGGCCCGCTGCTCGGCGGCCTGATCGTGGACACCTCGTGGCTGGGCTGGCGCTGGTGCTTCTTCGTCGGCGTGCCGGTCGCCGTGGTGGCGCTGCTGGTGCTCCAGGCGACGTTGAAGGTGCAGACCGCGCGCCGGGAGAACGTCAAGATCGACTACCTGGGCGCCGGGCTGATCGCGGCGGGCGTGAGCGTGCTGCTGATCTGGATCTCGTTCGTGGACAGCTCGTTCGACTGGATCTCCTGGCAGTCCGGCGCGATGGTCGGCGGCTCGGTCCTGCTGCTGGGCCTGGCCGTGCTGGTCGAGCACAAGGCGTCCGAGCCGGTGGTCCCGCCGAAGATCGTGAAGGACCGCACGACGGCGCTCGCGATCCTGGCGAGCCTCGCGGTGGGCATGGCGATGTTCGGCGGCGCGGTGTTCCTCGGCCAGTACTTCCAGATCGGCCGGGGCTACTCCCCCACCGAGGCCGGACTGCTGACCATCCCGATGATGGCGGGCGTGCTGGGCGCGTCGATCATCTCCGGGCGCATGATCACCCGCAGCGGCAACGTGAAGCCGTACATCGTCACCGGCGCCGTGGTGCTGGTGATCGGGTTCCTGGCGCTGGGCACGATCGACCACCAGACCTCGCTGGTCCTGGTCGGCGCGGCGATGCTGCTGGTCGGCACGGGCGTCGGCATGTCGATGCAGAACCTGGTGCTGGCGGTGCAGAACACCGTGCAGCTCAAGGACATCGGCGCGGCCAGCTCGACGATCGCGTTCTTCCGCTCGCTCGGCGGCACGATCGGCGTGTCGGTGCTGGGCGCGGTGCTGGCCAGGCAGGTCAGCGAGCAGATCACCCGCGACCTGACCGCGGCGGGCGTGCCCGCGTCGGCGTCGGGGAGCGCCGGGGGCAGCCTGAACATCTCGGCGCTGCCGGGGCCGATCCAGGAGATCGTGCGCGCGGCGTACGGGGACGCGACCGGGCACATCTTCCTGATCGCGGCGGCGATCGGCGTGGTGGGCGTGATCGCGGCGGCGATGCTGAAGCCGGCGAAGCTGCGCTCCAGCCTGGACCTGGGCGAGCCCGCGACGGCCGTGGCGCCGGAGGCGGCGCTCCAGGGCGAGGCCGTGGTCGACGGTCACGTGGCCGGCGACGAGCCGCTGACGAAGTCGCGGCGGTAGTTCGGACGGAGGCGAAGGCCCCCGCGCCCAACCGGGTGCGGGGGCCTTCGCGCGTTCCGGGGCCTAGCGGGCGAACTCCACCGTCACCTCGACCTCGACCGGCGCGCCCAGGGGCAGGACCGGGACGCCCACGGCGCTTCGGGCGTGCCTGCCCGCCGGGCCGAAGATCAGGGCGAACAGCTCGCTCGCGCCGTCCAGCACGGCGTCCTGGTCGGTGAAGCCGGGGGCCGAGGCGACGTAGCCGACGACCCGCACCACCTGCACCACGCGGTCGAGGCCGACCGCCGCGTCCACCGCCGCGAGGGCGGACAGGGCGCACTGGCGGCTCAGGCGGGTGGCCTCGTCCAGGTCGACCTCGCGGCCCACCAGGCCGGTCGCGACGACCTCGCCGTCGATCATGGGGACCTGGCCCGCCGCGTGCACCAGGTTTCCCGAGGGCACGGCTGGGACGTAGTTGCCCTTGGGCGGGTTGACCAGCGGCAGGACGAGGTCGAGCCGGGCAAGGCGGTCGAAGATCATCGCGGCGCCCCTGGGTTTTCGGCCATCAGGGGGCGACGCTACCGCATCCGGGGCGGCTTTCCCCCTGATCGGCGGGCGGTGATCCGCGCGGGGGATCCGGAGCGCGCGGGGCTGGGCCTGTTGCCGGAGCGGGGTGAGGTCGAGCGGCGGTTCCGGGTGGGCGCGGCGCCGCCCCGAACCGCGTGAGCGCGGTCGGGGCGGCACCGGAGCTAGAGCGTCAGCGGCTAGATCGGCAGCACCGCCGGGAAGCGGTCCCACACGCGGTGCTCGGCCAGCAGGTCCACGACGCCGCCCAGGACCGCGCTCGGGCTGTCGCCGGTCACCACGCCGACCGCGTCCACCGGCACGCCCGCCGCCTCCAGGGCCGCCACGCCACCGCCCCACGCGCCGATCGCCTTCGCGTGCCGGAACGCCTCCTGGAGCAGCAGCGACACCCTCGGGTCGACCGCCGCGCCGGACGGGGCGCCCGCCTTCGCGTCGCGCGCGGGCAGCGCGTCCGGCGCGGGCGGCGGGGCCGTGGCCAGCAGGACGGCGTCGAACTCGACCGAGCGGGCGGTCAGGAACGTGCGCTGGGCGACCAGGCCCTCCCCGATCGGGCCGCCGTGCGGGGCGATCAGCAGCGGCACCATGCCCGCCGCGCCCACCTCCGCCACCACCGTGCGCGCGCCCTCGTGGTCGGCCGGGTCGACGACGACGCCGACGAGCCTGCCCTCCACCGGCCAGGAGCCGCCGATCTGGGACAGCGCCGGGCTCGGGTCGACGTCGCGCGCCGGGCTCTCCGCCTCCGGCGCGGGCAGCCCGAGGCCGGTGGCGACCTGCTCGCACAGCACCGGGTCCACGTTGGCCAGCACCTTGAGCTGCCGCTCCTTGATGGCCTGCTCGTAGCACTTGCCCAGCTCGAACGTGAACGCCCGCACCACGTGCTCGCGCTCCAGCGCCGTCAGGCTGCGCCAGAACAGCCTCGGCTGGGTGTAGTGGTCGGCGTACGAGGCGGGCGACTCGCGCACCTTGCGACCCGCCTCCACCGCCTGCGGGAACTCCACGAACGCGCTCATGTCCGCGCCCGCCTTGAACGGGCAGCCGCCGTCGAGCGTGTTCGGCTTGTACGGCGCCACCCCGCCGTGCACGGCGTGCTGGTGGAACCCGTCGCGGAGCATGTCGTTGACCGGGGCGTGCGGGCGGTTGATCGGGATCTGGCCGAAGTTCGGACCGCCGAGCCTGGTCAGCTGGGTGTCCAGGTAGGAGAACAGCCTGGCCTGGAGCAGCGGGTCGTCGGTGACGTCGATGCCGGGCACCAGGTGGCCGACGTGGAACGCCACCTGCTCGCTCTCCGCGAAGAAGTTGGTGGGGTTGCGGTTGAGCACGAGCGTGCCGACGGGCGTGACCGGGGCCAGCTCCTCGGGCACGATCTTGGTCGAGTCGAGCAGGTCGATGCCCTCGAACGTCTGGTCCGGGGTGTCCGGGAAGACCTGGATGCCCAGCTCCCACTGCGGGTACGCGCCGGACTCGATCGAGTCGTACAGGTCCCGCCGGTGGAAGTCCGGGTCGATCCCGTTGATCAGCTGCGCCTCCTCCCACAGCAGGGAGTGCACGCCCGCCTTCGGCTTCCAGTGGAACTTCGCCAGCGACGTGCCGCCCTCGGCGTTGACCAGCCGGAAGGTGTGGACGCCGAAGCCCTCCATCGTCCGGTACGAGCGCGGGACCGCCCGGTCG
Organism: Actinosynnema pretiosum; assembly: GCF_024171695.1. Lineage (GTDB taxonomy): Bacteria > Actinomycetota > Actinomycetes > Mycobacteriales > Pseudonocardiaceae > Actinosynnema > Actinosynnema pretiosum. The sequence goes on from NZ_JAMTCF010000001.1 coordinate 592,317, forward strand.
GACATCTGCCACATGACGTGGTGGGTGGCCTCGGTGTGCAGGGACACGAAGTCCCAGAACGTGTCGTGCGCGCTCTGCGCCTGCGGGATCTCCCGGTCCGGGTGCGGCTTGGCCGCGTGGACGACGTCCGGGAACTTGATGCCGTCCTGGATGAAGAACACCGGGATGTTGTTGCCCACCAGGTCGAACGTGCCCTCGGCGGTGTAGAACTTCGTCGCGAACCCGCGGGTGTCGCGGACGGTGTCGGCGGAGCCGCGCGAGCCGACCACGGTGGAGAAGCGGGTGAACACCGGGGTGCGCACGCCCTCCGCGAGGAACCCGGCCTTGCACACGGCGGCGGCGGTGCCGTGGCCGATGAACACCCCGTGCGCGCCCGCGCCGCGCGCGTGGACCACGCGCTCCGGGATGCGCTCGTGGTCGAAGTGCATGATCTTCTCGCGCAGGTGGTGGTCCTGGAGCAGCGTCGGGCCGCGCACGCCCGCCTTGAGCGAGTGGTCGGTGTCCGGCAGCCGCAGGCCCTGCGAGGTGGTCAGGTGGGCGCCCTGCTGGGAGTTCAGCTGCGGGGACGCGCCGGTGTCCGCGCCCGTGGGGGTGACGTGCGCGGGGGCGCCCTGGTCCGGCTTGGGGGGCAGCGGCTCGCGCGGCTCGGTGGGCTCGGCGAGGTCGGGCGGGGCCGACGAGGGCGCTCCGGGGACCGTGGGCGAAGTCGCCTGGGTGACCTTCTCCACGGCCTTCTCCAGCGCGTCCTTCACCACCTGAGCGGGTTTCCTGGCTTCCACGTGTCCTCCTCGACGATCGGGCCCGGCGGTGGTCCCAGCGCGAGTACCCGTGGAAGAGCGGTCCACGCATCGATCACCGGATCGTTTCCACTGACCCGGATGGAGCAATGTCCACGTCCTTTCGGAGGTGTTCGACCGGCGCAATCGAGCGCTCGCGGAAGGAGCAGGACGCGCGGCCTTCCGACGCGCCCCCTAAGGACCCTGCCGGAACGGGACGTCCGGCACCGGGTCTGGGACCTCTTCCTCTCTCCCCGACCCCCTTGTGAACGGGATGCTTTTACCAGCAAGGAACGAGTCGAGGAGGCGGCAATGACCGCGATCGCCAGCACCAACGAAGTCACTACGCGGGGGGACGTCGGTCAGAAGCTGATGGCGGTCCTGCGCATCTCGACAGGATTCGTCTTCCTCTGGGCCTTCCTGGACAAGGCGTTCGGCCTCGGCTACAGCACCGGGTCGGCGAAGGCGTGGATCAACGGCGGGTCGCCGACCAAGGGCTTCCTGAGCAACGTCGAGGTGGGCCCCTTCCAGGGGATGTTCCACAGCATGGCGGGCGCCTGGTGGGCCAACCTGCTCTTCATGGTCGGCCTGGCGGCGGTCGGCACGGCGGTCATCCTCGGCATGGGGATGTGGATCTCGGCGGTGTCGGGCTCGATCATCATGTTCATGATGTGGCTGGCGGAGTGGCCGATGGCCACCGTGACCTCGGCCGGTGAGCCGAGCGGGTCGTCGAACCCCTTCATGGACTACCACATCATCTACGGCATCATCCTCTTCGTCCTGGCGATCTACAAGAACGGTGAGACGTGGGGTCTGGGCAAGTTCTGGGCAGGCCTTCCCGTGGTCCGCGACAACGCCTGGCTCAGGTGAAGTCCGGAGCCCACCCCCGGAGGAGCCAGCCGCCCTTCCCCTGGCGACCGGCTCCTCCGCTTTTCACCCCTCGTTCCACGTGGCGAGTCGACCGCCCCGCCCCCGCTCAGGGGACGGGGCGGTTTTGCGCGTTCCGGGAAAACGACTGCTGCGTCACACCCCGCCTTTTGGCCGGGTCGGTTTTCACCGGATAGCTCTCCGATGATTCTTCCGCTATGCCTCCGGCGCATTGTCAGGCCCGTTCCGCTCATTTACGGTCATTCGGGTGGACGTGGTGAGCGACGTTGTGGAAGTAGCGCGCTGCGGGCGCGCCGTGCACGGCAGGGCGGGGTTCGACGGGCCGTGGCGGTTCCGGTTCTCGACCTGCCGGGGGGTGGGTTTCCACGTCCTGCTGCGCGGGAGCGGGTGGCTGGTGCCCGAGCGCGGCGAGCCGGTGCCGCTGGGGGTCGGGGACGTGGTGCTGGTGCCCCGGCGGGGCGGGCACGTGCTGTCGGACCTGCCGGTGAGCGAGGGCGCGGTGCCGTTCAGCGCGGTGGGGGCCTCGCGCGGCAGCGGGGAGGGCGGGGCCGTCGACCTGCTGTGCGGGGAGTACCCGCTGGACGTGGCCAGGAGCCACCCGCTGCTGGAGGCGCTGCCCGAGGTGGTGCACCTGCCCGCTCGGGTGGGCGGGCACCACGACCTGCGGGCGGCGGTGGACCTGCTGGGCGGCGAGGTCAGGGCGGGCCGGGTCGGGCGGGACGCGCTGGTGTCCGGGCTGCTGGACCTGGTGCTGGTGTACTCGCTGCGGGCCTGGCTGGAGGACAACCCGGACGGCGGGTGGGCCAGGGCGCTGCAGGACCGGGGGGTGGCGGCGGTGCTGGAGGCGCTGCACTCCTCGCCCGCCGAGCAGTGGCGGATCGAGGCGCTGGCCGACCGGGCCGGGATGTCCAGGGCGACGCTGGCCAGGCGGTTCACCGCGCTGACCGAGCGCTCGCCGATGGCCTACCTGGCGTGGTGGCGGATGGTGCTGGCCAGCAAGCTGCTCAAGGAGACCGAGCTGCCGCTGCACGGGGTGGCGCAGCGGGTGGGGTACAGCTCGCCGTTCGCGTTCTCGCACGCGTTCAAGCGGTACAACGGGGTGGCTCCCGCGCACTACCGGTCGGCGGCGGCGGACCTGCGGTAGGGCCTGCGGGACGGGCGCGACGGGACCGGCACGGCAGGACGGGCACGGCGGGACGGGCACGGCGGGACGGGCGCAGCGGGACGGGCGCAGCTGGTCAGGCAGAGCAGGTCAGGCGCAGCAAGTCAGGCCCCGGCGTCGGGCAGGCCGAGGTGGTGGGCGGCCACCTGGAGCATCTGCCGCGCCTGGTTCACCGTCCAGTCGACGAGCGCGTCCGCGTCGCCCAGGACCGGGGTGGCCACCTCGGCGCGAAGGCCGCCCTCGGGGCTCTCGCAGTAGCGGCCCGCCGAGGTCCAGCGCTGGAGGCCCTGCAGGACCGCCTCGGCCTCGGGGCCGGGTGGGACGGCGGTCGCCGGGGCGTAGTCGGCGGACGCGACGAACCAGTCGCCCCTGGTGCCCAGCTCGACCCAGGCCGAGCGGCCGTCCTCCAGGGCGACCCGCGAGATCGTCGGCGGTAAGGCCACGCCGGAACCGCCCAGCTCGGGCAGGCCGAGCGCGCCCGAGCCGACCACGGTGAGCTGGCAGGACGCGACCAGGTGGCCGAGCAGCATCCACACCTGGAGCGGTTCGGGGAAGCGGGCGCCGATGTGGCAGCCGAGCGCGACCTCCAGGGTCCCGTCGTCCGGGGAGCGGTAGGCGCGGGCCAGCGGCAGCCTGCGGTTCGCCCCGGCCAGGCGCTCCCCCGTCACCTCGGGCAGGACGTCGTGCGCGGTCAGGCGGAGCGCGCCCTGCTCGTCCACGGCGGTGACGGACAGGTCGCCGTCCGCGCCGGACAGGCGCAGCGCCGCGTACGGGACGCCCCGCGCGCTGGTGCGCGTCGAGTGCGCCACGCCCAGCTCGGTGAGCGACCGGAACAGCGGGGAGGTGGTCTCGTTCATCGAGCTCCGCCCTTCTCCGGGGCGCCGGGGCGCGGGGAAGGCGGCCCGCGTCGGGGACGCGTCGTGCTCGCGCTCCGCGCGGTCCAGGCCCAGGTGCATGGTCCCACTGTCACCCGGAGATCATTCCGCGCCAATGGGAGCCGGTGCGGCGGCTCGGGTGGCGGGTGCCGCCCATCGGGGCACGGGGGTGCGGTGCGCACGGCGGAAGGCGTTGCGCCGCAACGGGAAGCGCTCGGCGGCGGGGTGGCGGCGGGCGGGGTGGGGCGGGCGGTGGAACCCCTACGGGAAACCGCTGCCCGCACCCGGCCGCCGGGTGGGCGCCGAGGCCGTCCTGCTCTGGGCCGAGTCGGCCCCGGCGCCCGGTCTCAGCTCACCCCTCGCCACCGCCCACGACGTCCACCCAGGTGCGGCGGGCCGTGGCCCTGGTGAACTCGCGGACGTGCAGGCCCGCGCGCAGCCAGGCGTACGGGAACGCGTCGCCCGCGTCCCGCACCACCCGGCCGAACGCGTCGCGCTCCCGGTCCCGCGACGCCGCCGCCAGCTCCTCCAGCAGCACCGCCGTGGTGCGCAGGCCCGAGTCGCGCAGGACGTCCACGTCCCGCCCGGTCGACGCGACGCCCGCCACCGCCCGGCCGCCCAGGGTGACCCGGTGCAGCACGTTCTCCAGCGGTCGCAGCGGCGGTGGCACGGACGGGCGGGCGTCCTCGCCCTCGGCGGGCAGGTCGTGGGTCGCGCCCCGCGCCACGTGCGAGCGCTGAACGCGGTCAAGGCCCAGGTCGGCGCGCCCCTTCAAGGCCGAGGGCAGGTCGACGTCCCCGGACAGGGCCAGCGCGACCGCCGCGCCGGGCCGCTCGGGCAGCAGCCTGGCCACGACCTTGACCCGCAGGCCGTCCGCGCCGGAGAGCACGCGCAGGTTGTCCCTGGTGCGCTCGTCCCGCGCGACCAGGTCGACCCGGCCGCCGTCGACCTGCACGCGCAGCGCCGCGCCCACCGGCCCCTGCACGAGGCCCTCGACGAACAGCAGGGCGTCACCCGGCGGCCGGTGCGCCTCCGGTCGGGCGGCGGCCCGGAACGCCCGGTCCACCTGCTCGGCCAGCGGTTGCCGCCACAGCCCGGCCAGGGGCTCCTCGTCCCAGGTCGCGCCGGACGCGGCCACCGCCCGCACGGCCTTGCCCGCGCCGAGCCTGCGGTCCGGCGAGGCGGTGCCGCCGGACAGCAGCAGGCCGCCGCGCCCGAGCCCGGCCTGGGTGAGGCCGGACTCGCCGATCGCCACCGGTCCGCCCGCCGCCGCGACCACCCGCTCGCGGCCACCGGGCATGATCGCCGGGACGGTCCACAGGCCACCCCTGTCATCCACCAGGTGGGTGACCACGCCCGCGTAGCCGGAGCTGGTCACCACCGGTTCGGTGCACAGCCCGTACAGGCGCAGCGCCCCGATCGGGCGGTACTCGCGGCGGGCGGTGCCGCGCAGCTCCGCCGGGTCGGCGGGGACGTCCGCGCGCAGGTCGTGGCAGAGCAGGAGCAGCTCGACCAGCTCGGCGGTGAGCAGCTCGCGGTCGAACGCGGACGAGCCGGACCTGGCGTCCGCCAGCATCGAGGCGATCCGCAGGCCCGCCGCCGACGCTCGGTGCAGGCCCGCGACGCGGGCGACGTGCACCGCCCGCAGCAGTCCGGCCCGCACGACCGCCCCGCTGCCGGACGCGCCGGAGCGCAGCACCGTCGCGCACGCCTCCCACAGCACGTCGGCGGCGGAGCGCTCGTCCGCGCGGATCGGCGGCGGACCGCCCTCCTCGGCCACCTCCGCCGCGGCGGGCGCCTCGGCCTGCGGCTGCGCGTCGGGCGCCTCGGCGACGTCGGCGACCTCGGCCGCCGCGACCGCGATGCCCCGGTGCAGGCACTTGGGCGCGAGCAGGCAGGTGCAGGTCAGGTCGTCGGCCGACGCGAGCACCCCGCCGCGCAGCACCCAGGTGAGGGCGGTGTCGGCGTCCAGCTCGGCCTTCGCGCCGTCCCCGTCGACCACGACCTGCCAGGCCGCCGCCTTGTCGAGCGCGGCGTCGACCCGCTTGCGCAGGCGCGGCGGGAGGGCGTCGAGCACGTCGGCGACCACGGCGGGCGCCACCGGGGGCGGGGTCATCCGCGCACCTTCTCCCCGACCCAGCGGGCCAGCTCCTGCGGGCTCAGCGCGGCGACCGGCATCCCGGCCGCCACCAGCGAACCCGCGATCGACGTGGAGTAGCGGGGCTTGCCGGTGTCGTCCAGGCTCGCGCAGCCCAGCACCGTCACCCCGGCGGACACCAGCTCCCGCACCTGCTCGGTGAGCGAGGCGACCGGTCCGCCCTCCTCGAAGTCGCTGACCAGCACCACCATCGTCCTCTCCGGCACGGTCACCAGGTCACGGGCGTGCCGCAGCGCGCCAGCGATGTGCGTGCCACCGCCGACCCTGACCTCCAGCAGCAGCGACAGCGGGTCGGCGACCCGCTCGCTCAGGTCGACCACCTGGGTGGAGAACGCCAGGAAGTGCGTGGTCAGCGACCGCACGCCCGCGAACACGGACGCGGTGAGCGCCGCCCACACCGTGGACGCCTCCATCGAGCCCGACACGTCGACCACCAGGATGAGCCGCCAGTCGTTGGCCTTGCGGCCCCGGCTGCGGAACACCGGGCGCTCCGGGACGACCACGACCTTGCCGTGCTCGTCGCGGCGGGCCGTGGCCAGGTTCGCCCTGAGGGTGCGGGGCAGGTCGAGCTTGCCGCCGGGGCGGCGGGTCGGGAACGGCAGCTGCATCCCGGTCAGGGCCGGCCTGATCCGGTTGGCGAGCTGCTCGGCCAGCTCGCGGACCAGGCGGGCCACCAGCGGGCGCAACCGGGCGAGCGCGTCCTCGGAGAGGCCGCCCGCCAGGGACAGGACGTTGCGCAGCAGGTCGACCGAGGGCCGCACGGAGGCCGGGTCGATCTCCAGCGCGGCCTCCAGCCTGCCGCCCTCGGCGGCGGCGGCCAGTACCTCCTCGCGGACCCGGTCGCCGAACAGGGCCCGCAGCTCGTCGGACCACTCGCGCACGACGGGGAACGGGTCCCCGTCACCACCCGCGCTGCCGCCGAGCGAACCGCTGCCCGCGCCCTCGCCCCGGTCGTGGCCGTAGAGCTCGTCCAGGGCGGCGGCGTACCGACCGCCACCGGCCGGACGGTCACCGCGCGCGCCGAGCAGGAGCCGCCAGCGCAGCACCGGGGGGAGTTCGGCCGGTGCGGCGGGAGCGGTTCCGGTGGCGGTGGCGGTGGACGCTTGACCGGCCGGGACGGGGTCGGGGGCGGCCCCGGTGGGCGCGGCGACGTCGCCCTCGGTGGGAGTTCCTGCGGCAGGCGCGGTGGAACCGGCCCCCGTCGGCACGTCCCCGGACGAAGCGGCGGGATCGGCTCCGACCGACGCACCTCCGGTGAACGCGGCGGAGTCAGCCCCGGCCGACGCGCCCTCAGCGGACACGGCGGGGCCAGCCCCGGCAGGCACCCCCTCGGCGGACGCGGCGGGATCGGACGCGCCGGTCTCGGCGGACGCCCCTCCCCCGCTGCCCGCAGCGGGAATGGCGCTGGTGGGAACGGCGCTCGTGGGAGCGCTCTCGCCCGATGCGGGCGCGGCGACGCCGACCGCCGTGGCGGTCGCCGCCCCGACCGTCCGCGCCGGAAGCGCCGAGACGCCCGGCCCGCCCGCCGCAGCCCTGTTCACCGCAGCCCCATCAGCCGCAGCCCCATCAGCCGCAGTCCCGTCCGCCGCAGCCCTTTCCGCCGCAGCACCGTCAGTCGCAGCACCGGAGGGGGAAACGGCTTCGGGCCCGCCCGCCGCCGTCCCGGTCAGCCCGTGCAGGCGCAGCGCGTCCGCCGCCTCCCGCTCGGCCCCCAACCACAGCGCCAGCTGCTCGGGATCGGGCCCTGAAGCCCGGTCCACCCGCGCGCCGACCCGCTCCTGCACCACGGCCAGCACCCGCGCGCGGGCGGCCGGGCCGATGCTGGTGAACGCGCCGCGCAGCGCGGGCAGCCGGTCCAGGAAGTCCCGGTCGCCCAGCGACTCCACCCGGTCCAGCAGCGGGTCGAGGGCCTCGGTGGTCTCCAGCAGGGCGGTGGCCGCCGCGAGCACGCCGGTCAGCGCGCGCCGCAGCGAGTCCCTGCCCTCCGGGGTGCTCGCGGTGTCGATCCAGGACGCGACGCGCTCGCCCAGCTCGGCCGGTTCGGCCAGGCCGAGCAGGACCCTGGTGGCCCCGGCCGCGCCCGCGACGAGCGGGCCCGCGCCGTCCGCCAGCTCGCGCAGCGCCACCGCCAGCCGCACGCCGGTGCCGTGCGCGTCGTGCCGCTGGCCCAGTTCGACCAGCGCCCGCGCGTCGGCCGGGTCGTCGGACCCGGCCAGGCCCTCCAGCTGGGCGACCGCCGCCGTCTCCAGGTCGCGGGACAGCACCGGGTGCCCGTCCAGCACCTCGCCCGGCGTGCCGGGCAGGTGCCCGGCGCGCAACCGGTCCAGCAGGGACAGCGCGGCCAGCAGGTCGTGCAGGGTGCCCGAGGTGGGCAGCACGGTCGCCGCGTCGTCCAGAAGCACGCCGACCACGTCCGGCAGGCCGCACGCGGCGGCCTCGGCCAGGTCGGCGAGCACCGCGGCGGGGGTGTGGCCGCCGCCGCGCTCGCGCTCGGCGCGGCGGGCCATGAGCCTGCCGCGCGCCGCCACCTCCAGGGTCGCCCCCCACATGCCCGCGACGGGCAGGGTGGCGGCCGTGGCGGGCGTCCACGAGACGGTCCACCGGGTGCTCAGCGCCTCGCCGCCGCCGACGCCCGCCGTCGCGGTCTCACTGCCGTAGGGCACGCCGAGCGCGTCCAGCCTGCGCAGGGCGATCTCGCGGCGCGCGTCGAGCGGCGAGCGCAGCGGGTCGAGGCGCAGCTGCGCCGGTTCGGTCGAGCCCGGTCCCGGCAGCCGCAGCTCCGCGACCAGCGCCTCCACGGCGGGGGCCAGGCCGGAGCGCGGGGTGCCGGGGGCGAGCAGGCCGAGCCGCTGGCCGACCAGCACGTCACCGGCGGCGCGGGCCACGACCCGGCCGCGCCCGAGCGGTTCGGCGTGGGTGAGCACGCTCTGCACCGCCTCGACCAGCTCGCCCCGGCCGGGCGCGGGCAGTCCGCGCAGCTTGGCCAGGTCGACCGCGAGGCGCAGCGCCTCGCGCGCCTCGCCGGGCCCGGCCGGGTGGCCGAGCTCGCGCACGCGCGCGCAGATCCGCACGACGAACGCCGCAGCCGAAGCCTCCACGGCCGCCGCGTCGCCGCCCGACTCGTAGACGGCCTGCTGCCACTCCGGGTCGCGGATGCCCGCCGGGTAGCCGGAGCGCTCGTCCAGCAGCGCGAACCCGTACGGCACCAGCGAGGTCACCACCTCCGGCCCGCTGCCGGTCGGGCGGTCGCCGTCCGGGCCGCGCAGCAGGGCGGCGGCGTGGAAGGAGCCGATGACGGCGGCCGAGCGGCGTCCGGCGACGTCGGCGACGGCGTGCCGCATCCACTCCTCGCGGCGCAGGTCGAACCCGTCGACGCCGTCGCCGTCCGGGCCCTCGGCGTCGCGGCGCAGCGCCAGGCCGACCAGCAGCGCGGCGCGGCGCACCGACTCGGCCGACTGGCCGGGCGCGGCGGCCTCGACCAGGCGGTCCCACAGGTCGTCGCCGTCCCGGCCGGTGATGACCTTGCGCAGCGCGTCGGCCAGCGGGGTGCCGTGGTCGTGACCGGCGCGGTCGCCGTCGCCGCGCAGCGCGATCGGCAGGTCGCACGGCCGCACCTCGACGCCGTTGCGGCGCGCCCAGCGGATCGCGGCCAGCTCCGGGGAGAAGTCCGCGAACGGGTAGAACGCGAGCGAGCCGCCGTCGCGGGCCGCCCCGGACAGCGCGACCGGCGCGAGCAGGTCGGGGTCGGCCAGGTGCGGCAGCCACTCCCCCAGCTCCTGCGGCAGCTCCACCAGCAGGACCTCGGGGTCGGCGGCCTCCAGCAGCGCGGGCATCGCGGCGGCGAGCGCGGGCGAGTGGTGGCGGACCCCGATCAGCACGGGCTCGCGGTGGTCGGCCAGCCGGTCCGCCACCGCGAGGTCCGGCTCAGCCCTCGAGGACGTCACGGAGTTCCCACAGCCGTCGCCACGTGCGGGCACCGGACTCGGCGCGCCGCCGCACCGCGCCGTCCCAGTAGCCGCGCAGCTTCGCCGCGTCCGCCGGGTCGTCCTTGCGCACCACGCCCAGCAGGTGGCCGGGCAGCAGCGACAGCGGGTCGCGGTCGCTCGGGAAGTACGCGTCGGCCAGGCCCAGCGCGGTCGCCACCGACACCGCCTCGGCGGTGCTCATGACCGTGGACGGGCGCTCGACCGCCCAGCCCTCGCCGGACACCCCGTCGCGCAGGTCGCGGAACGCGGTGACCAGCACCTCCAGCACCACGTCGTCCACGGCGAACGGCGCGCCGACCCGCTCCAGGGCGGACTTGGCCTGCCTGCGCACCAGCTCGGTCTCGGCGGCCAGGTCGCCGATCGGGCCGACCGCCTCGAAGTTGAAGCGGCGCTTGAGGGCGGCGGACATCTCCGACACGCCCCGGTCGCGCAGGTTCGCGGTGGCGATCACGGTGAAGCCGGGGGCGGCGTGCACGGTGGCCGCGTCGGTGCCGGACAGCTCGGGCACCGCGATGCGGCGGTCGGACAGGATCGACACCAGCGCGTCCTGCACCTCCGGCAGGCAGCGGGTGACCTCCTCCACCCGGACCACGCCGCCGGTGCGCATCGCCGACAGCACCGGGGACGGCACGAGCGCACGCGGGCTGGGGCCCTCGGCGAGCAGCATCGCGTAGTTCCAGCCGTAGCGGAGCTGGTCCTCGGTGGTGCCCGCGGTGCCCTGCACGGTCAGCTGGCTGGTGCCGGAGACGGCGGCGGCGAGCAGCTCGGACAGCATCGACTTGGCGGTGCCCGGCTCGCCGACCAGCAGCAGGCCGCGCTCACCGGCGAGGGTGACCACGGCCCGCTCCACGAGGGCGCGCTCGCCGACGAACTTCGGGCTGATCACCAGCCGCTTGGGCAGGCCGTCGGCCTTCGCGCCCTTCGGGAGGGCGAGCGCGTCGCCGCCGCTGCCCACGATGAACGTGACGACCGCGCGCGGGGTGAGCCGCCAGCCGGGTGGCTTGAGGCCGTCGTCGTGCGCCGCGAGGAACGCGAGTTCCTCGCGGTGGGCGTCCTCGGCTGGTTCTACCTGCCTGGCGGGGGCGGTGGCGGTCACCGGTGTCCTCCGGTCCTGTGCGGTTCTGGGGTGGGCGCGTCCCCGTCCAGCACGCGCTGCCAGGCGCGGGCGAACAGGTCGGCGACGGGTTCACCGGGCACTGGCGCGCCGGTGCGCTTGGGGGTGTCCGCTCGCGCGGGGTCGAGCAGGTCGGCCTTCCAGGTCTCCAGCGGCGGGTGCGGCTTGCCGGGGTCGGAGACGGGGCCGGGGAGGAACAGGGCGCGACCGGCGCGGGGGCGGCGCGCGGTGACCACCAGGTCGGTGGCGGCGAGCTCGGCGCGGGCGCGCTTGAGGCGGTCGGGCTTCCAGCCGGTCCAGCGGGCGGTGTTGGCGTCCGTGGGGTCGGGGAGCGCGAGGAGCTGGAGGTAGAGGGCTGCGGCGTCCTGGGAGAGGCCGTGGGTGGCTGCCACCTCGGTGACCAGGTGCGGGACGGAGGTGGTGGGGTCCTGGAAGTGGGCGTCCGGGTCGGTGTCGGCGAACGCGGCGCAGGCTGCGGTGAGGGCGGGCTGGGCGAGGGCTTCCAGGTGGGCGGCGACGCGCCAGCGGACCGAGGGGGTGTCGAACTTCGGGTGGGCGGCTCGGGCGCGGAGGAGTTCGAGGGCTTCGGGCAGGCTCGCGCGGAGGGGGGAGGCGGCGGGGAGGCGGTAGGCGAGCCAGGTGAGGGCTTCGAGGGCGGGGCCGAGGTGGTCGGCGGTGAAGCCGTCGGGGTGGGGGGTGGAGGGGGCCGCGCCGGGGGCGGTCGGTTGCGCTCCGGGTGCGCCGGTGCGGCTAGCCCTGGTCAGGGCGGCGCTGTTCAGGGCTCCCGCGGACGGCCGGTTGGCGCGGACGCCGAGCGGGCGGCGGGGGCGGTTCGTGGTGAGCCAGGTGGCGCTGGTGGGGTTGGCCAGGTCGGAGAGCAGGTCGGTGGAGCGCTCGCCGAGGGCGAGGTGGGCGTCGAGCAGGACGTCGTCGGGGACCGGGGTGCGCCGCCCGCGCTCGGCCACCCACGCTCGGGCGATCGCGGCGGTGTCCTGGCCGGTGGTCCACAGGGCGGTCGGGTCCTCGGGGACGGCGGCGGCGAGCAGGGCGCGGCGGAACCGGTCCGGGGTGCTCTCCAGGGCGCGCCCGGCCATGGCCGCCTCGGCGGCGGACAGGCCGATCAGGAGGCGGTCCGGTTCGGGGAGGAAGTGCTCGGCGGGACCGTTGACGCCGGGCAGGCCCGCGAGCAGCAGCGCGGCCTGGGCGGTGCCGATGCCCGCGCGCTCGGCGAGGTCACCTGGGGCGTCGGGGTTCCAGGGGGCGGGGCCCCGGTCGGCGAGGGTGGTCAGGAAGGCGCGGACCGAGTCCGGGGTGAGGGTGGTGCGGACCTCGCGGGACTCGGCGAGGAGGGCGCGCGGGGGGACGGTGAACTCGCCGGGGGTGCGGGTGAACTGGAGGCCTTCGACGCGGCAGGTGCCGTTGCGGCGGACCTTGCGCTCGAAGAACGCGACGAAGCCGTCGGCGAGCGGGGTGGCGCGGTGCAGGGGCGGGGCGAACCTGGCGGGCAGCTCGAAGCTGACCACCCGCCAGCGACCCGAGCCGTCGACCAGGCCCGCGCGGACCAGGGACCGCAGGAACCCGACGAGGGTGTCCCGGTGCGGGGGCGGGGTGAGCGGGGAGGCGGCCCGGTGCAGGAGGGCGCCGAGGTCGGGGAGCGCGGCGTGCCAGCCCGCCGGGGCTGCGGGTGGGAGGGGGTGGGAGTCGGCGGGCTTGGGGGCGCGACCGGCGGCGAGGCGCGCGAAGCGCTGGCCGAGGGCGGTTCCGGTGGAGCCCAGGGGGAGGGTGGGGGGCTTGACCACCTCTGCGCTCGGGGGTGGGGCTGGGGTGGAGGCTGGGGGCTCGGCGAGGTCGCGTGTGGGCGCGGGTGCGTCGATGGTGGGCGCGGCGGTGGCAGGCACGGGCCCATCGGTGGCGGACGCGGGCCCATCGGTGGCGGACGCGGGCCCATCGGTGGCGGACGCGGGAGCGCTGGTCGCGGGCACGGGAGCGCGGGTGGCGAGCGCGGGGTCGGTGGCTCCGGGCGCGACGGCGGCGGGCGGTGTAGCAGTGAGGGCGGCGGCTGCCGAGGCCTCCGGGGCCTCGGAGGAGCCCAAGGCCTGCGGTGGTTCCGGTACTTCCGAGGGCGGCTGGGTGACCGGGGCCGCCGGGGGCAGGGGCATTGCCGGGGCCGCCGAGGGCGGTGGCGTTGCCGGGGTCGGTGCGGTCGCCGGTGGAGCTGCCTGGGTTTCCGGGGTCGCCTCGGCCGCGTTGTCGTGGGCGGTGACCGGCTTGGGCGGGGTTGTGGCCAGTTCGCCCAGGGCGGTGATCAACTCGGCCAGTGGGCGGGCGCCCTGGTGGCCCGGCCAGTGCGGGCGGCCGAACCAGAACAGGCTCGCGGCGAGCGCGGCCTCGGTTGTCGCCGTTCCCGTCGCGGGCAGGGCGTTCGGGTCCGAGGTGCGGGCCGCCTCGGCGATCGGGGCGAACGCGCGGAAGCCCGTCAGCAGGGTCGCCGCGTGACGGGCCAGTGCCGCCACGCCCGTGATCAGGGCCGGGTCGGTGAGGTCGGGGATCGTCGTCGTGACGGCTTCCACCACCGGGTCGGGGTGGCCTGGCCGGGTGGTGGGGTGGGTGGTCCGGGGCGGGAAGAGGCTGGTGCCGGGGAGGGCGTGGTCGCCGTCCGACAGGGCCGCCGCGAGGATCGCCTCCGCCGCCTGGGTGGTGACCTCGCGCAGTGCCGCCGAACCGACCTCGTCGCGCGGGCGCAGCACGTGCCACCACGCGGGCGGCGGCAGGAGCGGGGTGCCCGCCGCGTGGTCGCGGTGGTGGCGGTCGTGGTGGAGGTGGAGTTCGGCGCGCTCGACGGACTCGGGGTCGAGGAGGGTGAGCTTGCGGCAGTGCGGGGTCGACGGGCAGCGGCCCGCGTCCAGCACGGTGAGCCTGGCCCCGCCGGGGAGGTCGAGCAGGCCCAACGGGGGTGGGGAGGCGGCCGGGAGGTGGACTCGGGCCCCGGTGACGGACTCACCGGTCCACGAGCCGTCCGCGTTCCGGCGGAGTCGCCAGCCGTGGCTGCCCGCGGACTCGCCCAGCGGGCTCCCGGTGGTGGCCGGGGTGGACGGGCGCAGGTCGGAGTGGAGCAGGTCGAGTTCGGCGTCCTCGGTGGCGAAGTCGGTGAAGAACTCCGGCAGGGGCGCGCCTGGCAGGACGGTCGGGAGGGGCGCGGGGGGCTCACCCGTGATCACGGGCCACGGGGGCGCGGCGGACAGCGCGCGGTGGGCGGCGGTGGCAGTGGCGGGTGCGGGTGCGGGTGCGACTGGGCCGGGGACGGCGGCGGGCGGGGCGGCGGCCTTGACCGCGCCAGGCTCACCTGCGGGCGGTCCGGCGGCGGGCGGGACCGCGCCGAGCACGGCGGCGGGCGGTTCAGCGGCGGGTGTCGCAGGGCCAAACGCGGCAGCGGGCGATGGGGCAGCGGGTGCGACCGGGCCCGGCTCGCCAGTGGGCGTGGCCGTTTCCGGCGTGGCAGCGAGCGGCTCAGCAGCAGGTGTCGCCGAAGCGGGCGCGTCGGGTGTGCGGAGTGGGCTGGTCGGGTGTTTGGGGCGCTTCGCGCCTGGCGTTCGGGGGGTGTGCTCGGCCAGCACGGCGTCCGGGCCCACCACCGCGTAGGCCTCGCCCTTGCGCAGCAGCAGTTCCGGCCACTCGCCGCCGACCGCACGCACGCCCTCGCCCAGCGCGTGGGCCGCGCGGTCAAGGGCGGGCCAGCCCAGTTCGTCGAGCACGCCCGCGCGCAAGGTCGCCGCCAGCACGCCCGCGACGTCCGCCGCAGCCAGCGACTCGGCCGTCTCCGGGGCGTTCGCGAACACCTCGGGTCTGGCCACCGGGCGCAGGCGGTCCAGCAGTCTGGCCAGGTCGGGGAGGCCCTGCGGGAGGGGGGTGGACTGGGCGGTGATCCACTTCGTCAGGGCTCGGCGCAGGCCGGGGACCGCGAGGACCTCGCGCAGCGCGTCGGTCGTGGTCTGGCCCCGGTGGGCGGTGGCGCGCAGGTGGGCGTGCGCGGCCTCGCCCAGTGCGACGCCGTGGTCCGAGTCCGCCAGCGCTAGCAGGTCGCGGCGGCCCGGCTCGGCGCAGGTCAGCCAGCGGGCCAAGTGGTGCTCCGCGTCCACCGGGGCGGCCAGGTCGAGGGGGACGCCTCGGGTCAGGAGGAGGTCGAGTAGGTCGAGCGCGGCGAAGTCGGCGACGCGCACCGGCAGGGCGTCCGCGACGAGCCTGAGCGCCAGCTCCTCCACCAGGTCCAGCAGCGCCGGGACGCGGGGCGGGCCGTCCTGGGTCGCGGCGATCACCCTGGACAGCCAGTGCGCTGCGGGGATCGGGGCGGTTCCGGACGGGGTGGTGTAGGCGGCGGTGGCCCCGCAGGCCGCGACCGCGTCCAGCCACGCGGGGACAGCGTCGGGGATCGCGGGGACGGCGGCCAGCAGGTGGGTCCTGGTCTCCGGGGACCTGGCGGACAGGGTGGTCAGCGCGGGCTGGTGGTGGGTCCAGAAGGAGCGGGGCGCCCTGGTGGTCGCGGGGCTGGGCAGGATCGCCGACAGCAGGCGCTCCTGCTCGGCCCGGACGTCCGCGCCCGCCGCGCGCGCCGACCTGGCCAGCTCGGTGGGCATCGTGGGGTGCGGTGGGAGGCCGCCCCGGACGCGGTCCGCGCACAGGGCGAAGAACGACTCGTGGGCCCGAGGGCGGTCGGGGTGCTTGAGCAGGGACCTGGCGTGGGCGGTCAGGGCCTTCGCGGTGACCGCGCCCGCCAGGGAGAACTCCAGGAACACCGCCCGCAGGCGGTCCAGGTCGACGGGCAGGGCGTGCTCGCGCTCCGCCTCGCGGGCCCGGTCGAACATCGCTGCGGCGGAGGTGGGGCTGCCCGCCGCGAGGAAGACCCGGCCCGCCCGCTCGTGGAACACGGGCAGGAGGCTCGGGTCGGCGTGCGCGAGCAGGTCGCCCAGCTGGGCGAAACCCGCCCTGGCCACGCCTGCCCGGTTCCTGACCAGCGGGACCAGCCGGTCCGGGTCCGCGACCAGGTCCAGGACGTAGTCGACGTACGCGCGCGACGGATCAGCCTGGGCCGACCGGGCATCCGGGTCCGGGACACCTGGGGCTGGAACACCTGGGGTTGGGGCACCTGGGGCGGGAGTGCCCGGCTCGGGACCGCGCGACCCCGCGCCTGCCGGACCAGCACCGGCCAAACAGGCACCCGTCGAACCAGCGCCGACCGCCCCGGCGTCGCCCACCCGCCGCACCCGCGTGGGCGGGGTGAAGCCGAGGAAGCCCGTCAGGACCTCCTCGGCCTCGGCCAGCCACTCCGGCACGAGCCGGACCACGACGCGGTCGCCGAGCACCGGGTGGGTCCGGTGCCTGGCGGTGACCGCGTCGTGGGCGCCACCGGGCCGACCGCCGGGGGTCGCCCCGGACGCGGTCGGACCGGTGGCGGGGGACGTCATCGGCGGCTCCCGGTGCGCAGCTCCTCGTAGGCGGGCGCGTCGCCGTCGAGCACGCGCTGCCACGCGCGGGCGAACAGCGCGGGCACCGGTTCGACCGGGACGATCGCGCCGCTGCGCTTGGCGGGCTCGTAGCCGAAGGCCACGTCGAACATCGGGGCCTTCCACGTCTCCACCGGCAGGTGCGGCTTCTTCAGGTCCGACCAGCCACCCGGCAGGAACAGCGACCGCCCCGCCCGCGCCCGCTTGGCGCTGAGCACCAGGTCGGTCTCGGCCAGCTCGGCGCGCGCCTTCTTCAGCCGCGCGGGCTTCCACCCGGTCCACCGGGCCGTGTTGGCGTCGGTCGGGTCGGGCAGGGCCAGCAGCTGGAGGTACAGCACGGCCGCGTCGGCGGACAGGCCGAACCGCTCGGCCGCCTGCTCGACCAGGTGCGGGACCGAGAACGACGGGTCCTGGAAGAACACCTCGGGGTCGGTGCCCTCGGGCGCGACCGCCGCGCACAGCTCGGCCAGCTCGTCGGTCGCGAGCAGGTCGCCGCAGGCCAGCACGTCCGAGGAGTACGCCTGCTCGGCCAGCGCCTGGAGCACGGGGCGGTCCTGCGGGCGCACCCGCGCGGGCCACGCGATCAGGGTGCAGTACTCCTCGGAGGTGGTGACGACGTCCAACCACCCCCCGTGGTTCGTGATCGCGCCGACCGTGCGGTCGGCGCTGATGCCGAGCATCTTCTCCACGGCCACCGTCTCACGCCAGGTGCCGACCTGGATCGCCAGGTCCCGGCTGGCGTTGCGGGCGCGCACCAGCTCCAGCGCGACGGGCAGCCGCGAGCGCAGCGGAGAGGCCGCGGGCAGCCGGTAGGCCAGCCAGGTCAGCGCCTCCAGGGACACCGTCAGGTGGTGGCCGGTGAACCCCTCGCTCTCGTGCATCTTCAGGTTGTTCCCGACGATGTGCATCCGGGCGTCGGTGTTGAGCCACTCGGTGCGCTCGGGGTTGAGCAGCGCGGCGAGCGTGGTCTCCGGCGCGCGGTTCTCCAGCGCCTTGCTGGCGTCGAGCAGCACGTCCTCGGGCACGGACACGCGCCTGCCGCGCGTGCCCACCCACACCTGGGCGACGGCCTCGACGTCCGGGCCGCTCTCCCACAGCGCCACCGGGTCGGCGGGCACGGCGGCGGCGAGCAGCTCGCGCCGGAACCGCTTGGCGGTGTCGCGCAGGCCCTGCCTTGCGGCCTTGAGCTCGGCGGCGGACAGGCCGATGAGCTTGCGCTGCTCGGTGGTCAGGAAGCTCGCGCCCCAGGTCTCGATCTCCGGCATCCCGGCGAGCAGCAGCGTCGACACGGACGTGCCGAGACCGGTCAGCCCGGCCAGCTCCTCGGGTGCCTCGGCGCGCCACGGCGCGGGGCCGCGCTCGGCCAGCACGTCCAGGAACCGCAGCACGTCCGCGCCGGTCAGGGCGCCGCGCAGCTCGCGCGAGTAGGACAGGGTGGCCTTGGGCGGCAGGGCGAACCGGCCGGGCTCGGGGCTGAACTGGAGGCCCTCCAGCAGGTAGGTGTCGTCCTCGCGCGAGCCGCTGCTGCTGGTGAACGTGGCGAAGCCGCCGCCCAGCGGGAGCACGGCGTGCTTGGTCAGCTGGGTCTTCAGCGGCAGGTTGATCCCGACCACCCGCCAGCGACCGGTGCCGTCGACCAGCCCGGCGTCGGCGAGCGAGCGCAGCAGCAGGACCAGGGCCTCCCGCTCCGGCTCGGGGGTGAGCGGCGAGGCGGCGCGGTGCAGCAGCGCGGGCAGCTCGGGCAGCACCTCGTGCCAGGCGGTGCTGTCCGGGTGCGGCAGCTCCCTGGCCTGGACGGGACCGGCGGCGGCCTGGCCGAGCGCGGCGATCAGCTCGGGCAGCGTGGTCGCGCCGTTGCTGCTGGAGCGGTAGCGGTAGCCGCCGAACCAGTCGAGCGCGCCGGTGACGGCGTCCGCGCTCACGACCGGGCCGCGCGGGGCGAGCGCGTCCAGGTCGGTGGTGCGGGCCGCCTCGGCGACCGGCGCGAACGCCCGGTAGCCCACCAGCAGCTTCGCGGCCCGGCGCACCAGGTCGGACACGCCGACGACCAGCGCCGGGTGGGTCAGGCCGGGGAGCGCCTTGGCGACCGCCTCGGCGACCAGGTCGCGCTTGGTCTTCTCGCCGCGCACGCGGCTCAGCAGGGCGGCCAGCCGCCCCTGGTGGGCGGCGGGGAGCTCGTCGCGCTCCTCCTTCGGCAGCGCGGCCTCGGCGACCGCTGCGGCGAGCAGGGCCTCGGCGGCCTCGCGGGTGACCGAGCGCAGCGCCGCCGACCCGGCCTCGTCGCGCGGGCGCAGCACGTGCCACCAGCCCATCGGCGGCAGCAGCGGGGTGCCCGCCGAGTAGTCCGCGTGCTGCTGGCCGACGCCGTCCAGGGAGCCCACGACGACGCCGTGCTCGTCGAGCAGGTCGATGGTCCGGTAGTGCGACACGAGGGTGAGCTTGCCCCCGCCGGGCAGGGCGAGCTGCCCGACCGGCGCGTAGCGCTCGCCGTCGGTCAGGTGCACCCGCCTGCCGTCGACGCCCTCGGCCAGCCAGGACTTGTCGGCCTGGCGGCGCACCCGCCAGCCGTGCAGGCCGTTCGCCTCGCCCAGCGGGCTGCCGGTGGTGGCGGGCACGGACGGGCGCAGGGTGCAGGAGTGCACGTTCAGCGAGGCGCCCTCGGCGGCGAAGTCCTCCAGGAACGCGGGCAGGCTCGCCCGGCCGAGCTCGCCGGTGGCCGGGTCGACCTCGACCAGGCCCTGCCCGCCCTGGGGCAGGGACCCGAGGGTCCACAGGTTGGCGCCGTCGCCGTAGACCCGCCGGGGCGAGGGGATGTGCGTGTCGCCGCGCTGGAGCAGCCTGCCGCCGGTGAACAGGCCTGCGGGCGTGGTGATCGCGGGCTCCGGGGCCGAGTTGCTGTAGTAGTAGGTGTTCTCGCGGTTGGTCTGGAAGATCTTGCTGGGCGCGTCGCTCCAGTAGCCCAGCTCCTCGTCCGGCCCCTGCCAGCGCACCAGCAGCGCGCCGTCGTGCCAGGTGCCGGTGGGGTCGAACGACCACTTGTGGCGCTGGTCGGCGGGGATGCGGGCCTGGTGCTCGGCGAGCACGCCGTCCGGGCCGACGACCACGAACTTCTCGGCGCGGCGCAGCACGAGGACCGGCCAGGCGCCGCCCGCGAGGACGACGCCGGGGTCGTCCTTGATCTTCTCGGCCTTCAGCGCCCGGACCGCCTCCTCCAGCGCGGGCCAGCCCAGCTCGTCGAACAGGCCTGCGCGCAGGGTGTCGGCGAGGACCCCCGGGACGTCGGTGTCGGCGAAGGCCTGGGCGACCTCGGGGGTGTCGGCGAACACCTCGGGCACGGCCAGGACGCTGATCTGCTCCAGCCGCTCCCCCAGCGCGGGCAGGCCGCGCGGGGCGTCGTCGGCGGCCCTGGCGGTGTTCCAGGCGGCGAGCGCGGCGCGCAGGCCGGGCACGGCGAGCACCTTGAGCAGCGCGTCCACCGTGGTCAGGCCCTTGTCGGTGCTGACGCGCAGGCAGTTGTAGACGCCGTCGCCGAGCCGGTCGACGAACCGGGAGGCGGCGACGGCGGCAAGGTCGCGGGCGCCGGGCTCGTCGTCCCCCAGCCAGGAGCCGACCTGGTAGTCGATGTCCCTGCGCTTGGGCTCGGCGATCGGGACGCCCTCGGTGAGCAGCAGGTCGAGCAGGTCGAGCGCGTAGAAGCGCCAGCCGAGCAGCAGGCGCACCTCGTGGCCGTCGGCGACGAGCCTCGGGGCCATGGCCTCGGCCAGTTCGAGCAGCTTCGGCAGGCGCGGCTGGGCGCCCCAGTTCGTGTGGTTGACCGCGATGACGTCGGACAGCCACTCGGCGGCGGGCCGGGGGGCGGCGGGTGCGGTCTCGACCGGGTCGGTGTACGCGCGGGTCGCGCCGCAGGCGGTGACGATGTCCAGCCACAGCGGCAGGGCCGCCGCCGCGGACGGCACGAACGTGAGCAGGTGCGAGCGGACCTCGGGGTCGGCGGTGGCCATGCGCACCAGCGCGTTGCGGTAGTGCTTCCAGAAGCCCTGGCCCGCGCGCGGGATCGAGGCGCTGTCGAGCAGGGCGGTCAGCAGCCGCTCGTCCTGCTCGGCCTGGTCCAGCTTCGCGGCCTTGACCAGGCGCTTGAGGTCCTCGGGCATCCCGGTGTACGGGGGGAGGCCGCCCCTGGTGCGCTCGACGCACAGGGTGAGGAAGCCCTCGTACGCCTCCACCGGGTCGGCCCGCTTGAGCAGCACCTTCGCGTGCGCCGACAGCGCCTTGGCGGTCAGCGCGCCCGCGAACGCGAACTCCAGGAACACCTCGCGGGTGCGGGCGTTGTCGACCTTGAGGTCGTGCACCTCCTCCGCCTCGCGGGCCTTGCCGAACATGGTGGCCGCGTAGGTGGTGTTGCCGTGGTCCAGGAACGCGCGGCCGGCCTGCTCGTAGAAGGTGGGCAGGAAGTGCGGGGCGGAGCGGCCGAGCATGTCGCCGAGGGCGGTGAACCCGTCCTTGGCCGCGCCCGCGCGGGAGCGCGCCATCCTGGCCAGGCGCTGCACGTCCTTGACCAGGTTGAGCGCGTGGTGGCCGTTGGCGGGGTCGTTGACCAGCGCCCACGCCGGGAAGCCCAGCGCCTCGCGCCTGCCGGTGCCCACGCCCTCGACCCGGTCGGGGGCGCTGAAGCCGAGGAACTCGGCGGTCAGGTCCTCGGCCTTGCCGAGCACGCTCGGCACGAGCTTGACGACGACGCGCTCGCCGAGCGCGGGGTGCCCGTAGTGGCGGGCGGTGATCGTGTCGCGGTCCTCACCGGTCGAGTCGGTGCCGGGCAGCACGGCTCCTGCGGCGATCATCCTGGCGGCGGTGGCGGTCACCGGTCTCCTCCGGTCGTGAGCTGGTCGTAGGCGGGCGCGTCCCCGGTCAGCACGCGCTCCCAGGCGCGGGCGAACAGGTCGGCGACGGGTTCGGCGGGCGCGATCACGCCCGTCGAGTGGTCGGGGTAGGTGACGCCGCCGTACAGCGACGTCTTCCAGACCTCCAGTGGCAGCCGGGGCTTGCGCTGGTCGAGCCAGCCACCCGGCAGGAACAGGGAGCGCCCGGCCCTGGACCGCTTGCCGCCGACGACCAGGTCGGTGTCGGCGAGCGCGGCCCGCGCCTTCTTCAGGCGGGCGGGCTTCCAGCCGGTCCACCGCGCCGCGTTCGCGTCGGTCGGGTCCGGCAGGGCGAGCAGTTGCAGGTAGAGCGCCGCGGCGTCGGCGGTCAGGCCGTGCCGGTCGGCGACCTGCTCCACCAGGTGCGGCGCGGAGAACGTCGGGTCCTGGAAGTAGACCTGCGGGTCGGTTCCCTCGGGCGCGGTGACGGCGCAGGCCGCAGCCAGGCCGGGGTCCAGCGCCAGGCGCAGGCGGCCGACCGCCCAGTGGCCGTGGACGACCTCGGCGAGGGCGTCGAGCAGCGGCTGGTCCTGCGGCCGGATCAGGGCCGGGCGCACGAGCAGGGCGCAGAAGCTGAAGTGCGAGCGGGCGACCTCCAGCCACTCCCGGTGCCTGCCCACCTCGTCGACCGGGCCGACCTCGACGCCGGTCAGCTCGGTGATCGCCTGGGCGTCCTGGAGGTCGCGGAGCACGAACCCGAAGCCCTCGTGCGCCAGGCGCGCGCGGACCAGGTCGAGCGAGCGGGCCAGCGCGGGCCGCAGCGGCGAGGCGGCGGGCAGCCGGTAGGCCAGCCACGCCAGCGCGCCGGGCGCCCCGGACAGGTCGTCGTCGCCGAAGGCCGCCTTGTCGGAGGCCACCGCGCGGGCCTGCGCGAGGGTGGTGTCGCCGTCGACGTGCAGCCAGCGGGCCAGGTCCGGGTTGACCAGGTCGGAGACCCGGCGCTGCTCCTCGTCGTGCCACAGCTCGCGGTTGACCAGGACCTGGAGGTCCTCGGGCAGCGGGGCGCGCTTGCCGAAGGCGTCGGTCCACACCCGTGCGACGGCCTCGACGTCCGGGCCGCTCTCCCACAGCGCCAGCGGGTCGGCGGGGACGGCGGCGGCGAGCAGGGCCAGCTTCCGGCGGTCGGACAGCGCGCCGAGCACCGGGCCCGCCGAGGCGGTCTCGGCGCTGCTCAACCCGACCGTTTCGCGCTCGGCGGCGTCGAGGAACACCTTCGGCCGGAACCGCAGGCCGGGCATCCCGGTGAGCAGCGCCGTCGCGGCCACCCGGCCCGCGCCGGTCAGCTCGGCCAGCGCGGGACCGGCGTCCGGCCGCCACGGGGCGGGCCCGCGCTCGGCCAGCGCGTCCAGGAACCGCAGCACGTCCGCGCCGGTCAGCGCGGCGCGCGCGGGGTTGGCCTCCAGCAGGGCCATGCCGGGCGGCAGGGCGGGGTCGTCCGGTTCACGGGTGAACTGGAGAGCTGCGGCGTGGATGACGCCGTCGCCCTCGTCGCTCTTGCGGTAGTAGGTGACCAGAAAGCCGTCGGCGGTCGGCAGGGCGACGTTGGCCTGCGTGGTCTCCGGGCAGCGCACCACGACGTTCCGCCACCGGCCGGGCTCGTCGTGCAGGCCCGCCTCGACCGTGGCGCGCAGCACCGCGACCAGGGCGGCGCGCTGGTCGGCCGGGGTGAGCGGGGACGCGGCGCGGTAGAGCAGCGCGTCGAGCGCGTGCAGGTGGTCGGTCCAGTAGTGGCAGGTCAGGGGCGGTAGCGGGGTCGGCTCGGCGAGCTGGGCGGCTGCCGCGCGGCCCAGCGCGGTGATCGCGGCGGGCAGGCCGCTGGGCACCGGCGCGGTGGTGGCGCGGTACGGGTCCCGGAACCAGGAGAGCGCGTCGTCGACCTGCCAGTCGGTGATCGTGGACCCGGTCGCGGCCAGCGCGTCCGGGCCGAGCGCGCGGGCGGCGTCGGCGAACGCGGCGAACGCGGCGAACGCGCGGAAGCCCGCGCGCAGCAGGGCGGCGCGGCGCACCACGTCGGCCACGCCCGCGATCAGACCGGGGTGGGTCAGGCCGGGCAGGGCGGTGGTGATGGCCTCGGCGAGCGGGACGGCCTGCCCGCGCGACACGGCCGCGAGCCAGGCCTGCCGGTCGTGCCGGTCCAGCTCCTCGATCAGGCCCTCCTCGCCGACGGCGGCGTCGAGCATGGCGTCGACGGCCTCGCGGGTGACCGCGCGCAGCGCCGCCGACCCGGCCTCGTCGCGCGGGCGCAGCACGTGCCACCAGTCCAGCGGCGGCACGACCGGGCTGCCCGAGGCGTTCTCCTGGCAGGGCTCGTCGCCGAGCGCGTCGAGCCTGCCCAGCTCGGTGCCGTCGACGTCGAGCAGCCGCAGGCCGTTGTGCACGGCCATCAGCACGAGCCGCCCGCCCGAGGGCAGGTGCAGCAGCCCGGCCGGGATCTCGCCGGTCTTCGGCCTGCGCACGGCGCGGCCGTCGATCCCCTCGGCCGACCAGGAGCGGTCCGCCTCGCGGCGCACCCGCCAGCCGTGCAGGCCGTTCGCCGCGCCCAGCGGGCTGTTCGCGGTCTCGGGGACGGCCGGTCGCAGCTCGCAGGCCTCGTGGACGAGCTGCGCGCCGGTGGTGGCGAAGTCCTCCAGGAACGCGGGCAGGCTGGTCCGGCCCGCGTCGCCGGTGGCCGGGTCGATCTCGTGCAGGGCCCAGTCCCAGGCCTCGCCCCGGTAGGCCCACAGGTGCTCGCCGTCGCCGAGCGGGTCGGCGGGGACCGGGACGTCGGTGTCGCCGAGCCGCACGACCCGGCCGCCGGAGAACCGGCCGCCGCCGACCGCGATGGAGCCGCGCACGGGCGAGGACCGGCGGAACGGCGGTCGCCGGTCGTCCAGCGGGAAGGAGCTGCTGGGCGCGTGGCTCCAGTAGGCGCGCTCGCCGCCGGGGGCGTTCCAGCGGACCAGGAGGGAGCCGTCGTGCCAGTCGGCGCTCACCCGGAAGAACAGGCCGTGGCGCTGGTCGGCGGGGATGCGCAGCTGGTGCTCGTCGAGCACGCCGTCCGGGCCGACGACGACCAGCCGCTCACCCCGGCCGAGCACGAGCGCGGGCCAGCCCTCGCCCACGATCCGGGTGCCGTGATCGCCGGGCGGGAGGGACGCGAGGTCCCGGTGCGCCTGGTCGAGGGCGGGCCAGCCGAGCTCGTCGTACAGGCCTGCGCGCAGGGTGGTGAGGACGGCGGCGGTGACGTCGGTGGCGGCGATCTCCTCGGCGGCCTCGGGCACGTCGGCGAACGCCTCGGGGACGCCGACCACGCGCAGCTCGGCCAGCCGCTCGCGCAGGGCGGGCAGCCCGTGCGGGCCGGGGCCGGGCGAGCGGGTGGTGATCCACGCGCCGAGCGCGGCGCGCAGTCCGGGGACGGCGCAGGCGGCGACCAGGACGCCCGCGTCGACCACGTCGGCGCGCACGGCCCGCTCCAGGTGGACGACCAGGCCCTCGCCGAGGGCGTCGGCGAACTCGGAGGCGGCCAGCGCGCGCAGGTCGCGGCGGCCGGGGGCGTCGTCGGCGAGCCACTTGCCGACCGTGAGGTAGCTGTCGGGGTGCAGCGGGGGCGCGACGGGCACGCCGCCCGCGATGACCAGGTCGAGGACGTCGAGGGCGTGGTTGCGCCAGCCGCGCAGCAGCTCGACGGGGTGGCCGTCGGCGCGCAGGCGGGACAGCATCCGCTCGACGAGGTCGAGCAGGGCCTGGGAGCGCGGGTTGGGCTCCCAGACCGGGTGGGCGGTGGCGACGGCGGTGGCCAGCCAGTGCGCGGCGGTGACCGGGGGTTGCGGGCCGTCCGGGTCGGTGAGGGCGTCGGCGGCGCCGGACGCGGTGAGCACGTCGATCCAGGCGTCGAACGCGGCGGCGTCGGCCGGGACGAACTCCAGCAGCCTGCGCCGCACGCCCGCGTCGGCGCGCGCCAGGTCGACGAGCGCGGGCCGGTAGGACTTCCAGAAGCCCGCGTTCGCGCGGGTGACGGCGCTCGTGCCGAGCAGCGCGGCCAGCACGGACCGCTGCTCGGCGCGCTGGTCGAGCCCGGCGGCCTTGGCCAGCCGGTTCAGGTCCTCGGGCATCCCGGCGTACGGGGGCAGCCCGCCCTGGGTGCGCTTGACGCACAGCGCGCGGAACAGGGCGTAGGAGGCGGCCGGGTCGCCCCGACCTGCCAGGCCCCTGGCGTGCGCGGACAGCGCCTTGGCGGTCAGGGCGCCCGCGAACGCGAACTCCAGGAACACCTCGCGGAGGCGGTCGTGGTCGACCGCCAGGTCGTGCACCCGCTCGGCCTCGCGGGCCTTGCCGAACAGCACGGCGGCGAAGGCCGGGTTGCCCGCGGCGACGAACGAGCGGGCGGCCTGCTCGTAGAAGGTCGGCAGGAAGTGCGGGGCGGAGCGGCCGAGGCGTTCGCCGAGGGCGAGGAACTGCTCCTTGGCCTGGGTGGGCCGCCCGGACGCCTGCCGGGACACCCGCTCCAGGTCCTTGACCAGGGCGAGCGCGTGGTGGCCGTTGACCGGGTCGTTGACCAGCGCCCACGCCGGGAAGCCCAGCGCGACCCGCTTGGCCGCGCCGACCGGGCGGACGCGCTCGGGGGCGGGGAAGCCGAGGAACTCGGCGGTCAGGTCCTCGGCGCGGCCCAGCTCCTCCGGGGTCAGCCGGACCACGACGCGGCCTTCGGCGGCGGGGTGGCGGTAGTGGCGGGCCGTGGTGGTCGCGGCCTGGTCGGACCAGGGGTGGTCGGGCCCGGACCGGTCAGTGTCGGACCGGTCGGTGCCGGACCGGCTGGGCTCGGACCGGTCGGTGTCGGGCTGCCCGGCCCCGGTTCCCGGCGGCAGGACCGCGCCCGCTGCCAGGAGCGCGGCCGGGTCCGTCACGACTGCCCGTCCTTGTCGTCCACGACGCGACCGGCGTGGATCGCCGAGGCCATGCGCATCCCCTCGGACCAGGCGACCGGGCCGACCTCGGCGAGCGGGACGGAGGCGCCGTCCTCCAGCGCCCACGCCAGGTGGCCGGTCCAGGTCTCGCCCTCCGGGTAGTCGGAGCCGAGCCAGAAGCGGGCCTCCACGACCCGGCCGCCCTCGAACGCCGCGTAGACCGCGTCGCCGCCGCGCACCGGGTAGCCGAGCGTGCGGCAGCGGCTGAGGGCGTGGTTGAGCTGCTCGAACTTGCCGCCCGCGAAGTCGTCGACGGCGTTGCGGCCCTCGGGGAACGACTCGGGCTTGACGAACGTCTGCCGGAACAGCTGCTGCGCCTTCTGCTCGACGCCCAGCTCCGCGCCGAACTCGCGCAGCTCCTCCAGGTCAGCCAGCAGCACCGGGTGCGGGATGTCGACCGCCTCCGGCGACAGCCGCAGCGTCTCGCCGTCGAGGTTGACCACGCCGAGCCCGCGCTCCGGGTCGGCGTCGCGCAGGAAACCGGTCTCCCCGTCGGCGGTGACGACGAGGTCGCGCAGCGCGCTCGCCCACGCCTCGTCCGCCCACACCTCGGTGAGCAGCGCGGTCGGCACCGGCAGCGAGCGCACCATCCAGCCGTCCACGGTGGACAGGCACTCGGCCTCGTGCCTGGTCAGCCACTCGGTCAGCTGCCGGAGCTGCACGACCTGCGGATCGTCCTTGATGGACGCGGGCACGGAGGACAGGACCTTGCCCTTGGCGTTGCGGCACTGCACACGCCCGTTCTCCCCAAGCCGCACCTGGTACCCGGACGCGGCGTCGAGCCAGCCCACGTTTCCTCCCTGCGTTGTCGGTCTTGCGGTGTGTGACGTCGGTGTCGACGTGATGTGGCGGACGTTAGCGATGGGGTCCGACAAAAACCGTCGAGCGTGTTGTTCCCAACTGGGCGTAACGCCCCCGACCTCGGTGTTGCTCCACTTCGGACGTGAGCGGGGGGCGGTTCGTTCCACGGTTGGGGATGATCTTCGGGCGGGGTGGGCGGTGGGGTGGGGAGGTTGGTGGGGCGGGGCCTGGGCGGGGGGTGGGTGTCGGCGGGCGGTGGCTGGTGTCGGCGGGTGGCTTCGGGCAGGTGGTCGCGGGGCTAACGGCAGCGGGCGATGGGCAGCGGCGGGCAGCGGGCTGACGGTGGGCGGTGGGCTGTGGGCGGTGGGCGGGCGACGGATTAACGGCGGGCGGGTGATGGGCCTGCGGCAAAGCTGGCGGCGGCGGGCTTGGCCAACCGACTACGGAAGGCGCGGGCGGGAGCCGCACCGAGGTGTGAGCCGTCGGCGGGCCGGTCGCGGACTGTCAGCGGACCTTTCACAGGCGCCAACGGACCGTTCACAGGTGTCAACGGACCGGACACGGGCGGCGATGGCCCGTTCACAGGCGTCAACAGACCGGAAACGGGGTGTCAACGGACCGTTCGCAGGCGCGGCGGGGGTGGTCACGGGTGCCAACGGACCGTTCACGAGCGGCGGCGGGGTGGTCACAGACCGTCAATGAACCGTTCAGAGGCGGCGGTCCAGTCACAGGCGACGGCGGTCCAGTCACAGACGACGGCGGTCCAGTCACGGGTGGTGGCAGGGGACGCCGTGTTGTCGGCAGGGGTGTCGTCGTGCCGGTCGCGGGGGTGTCGGTGGGCCGGTCACGGGGGCTGGTGTCGTGCCGTCCGCCGGGACTGTCATTGGGCCGTTGGGTCCGCCACGATCGGGGAATCCGGAGCACGACGGGGTGAGTGCGAGGAGGCTGCGATGGGTCTGCTGGACGGAGCGGAGTGGGCGGGGCGGCTGTTCACCGGGGAGTGGGTCCCCTCGGGGGCTCGGCCGGTGGTGGAACCGGCGACCGGTGACCGGTTGGGCGAGGTCGGGGTCGCGGAGGTCGGGGACGTCGAGCGGGCCGGGGGTGTGGCGGCTCGGGCCGGGCGGGCGTGGGGTGGGTTAGGCGGGTTCGAGCGGGCCGGGGTGTTGCGGCGGGCGGCGGCGTTGTTCGAGGAGCACTCGGACGAGATCGCCGGGTGGGTGGTGCGGGAGGCCGGGTCGACCCGGTTCAAGGCCGGGGTGGAGGTGTCGGCGGCGATCGCCGAGTGCCTGGAGGCGGCGGCGCTGGCGACCGCCCCGCACGGTGAGCTGCTGCACTCGCCGATGCCGAGGTTGAGCGTGCGGCGGCGGGTGCCCGCGGGGGTGGTGTCGGTGATCTCCCCGTTCAACTTCCCGCTGGTGCTGGCGATCCGGTCGGTGGCGCCCGCGCTGGCGCTGGGCAACGCGGTGCTGCTCAAGCCCGATCCGCGCACAGCGGTGTCGGGCGGGGTGGTGGTCGCGCGGGTGCTCCAGGAGGCCGGGCTGCCCGAGGGGGTGCTGCACGTGCTGCCCGGTGGGCGCGAGGTCGGCGAGGCGGTGGTGGACCACCCTGCGGTGCGGGTGGTGTCGTTCACCGGGTCGACGGGAGCCGGGCGCGAGGTGGGGGCGCGGGCGGCGCGCGGGTTGACCAGGTCGGTGCTGGAGCTGGGCGGGAACAGCGCGCTGGTGGTGCTGGCCGACGCGGACCCGGTGGGGGCTGCGGCGTGCGGGGCGTTCGGGAGCTTCGTGCACGCCGGGCAGGTGTGCATGGCGGTCGGCAGGCACCTGGTGCACGAGTCGCGGTACGACGAGTACGTGGAGCTGCTGGCCGGGCGGGCGGAGGGGCTGCGGGTCGGCGACGGGCACCGGGAGGAGGTGGACCTGGGGCCGCTGATCGACGGGCGGCAGGCGGACCGGGTGGCCGACCTGGTGTCGCGCAGCGTCGCGTCGGGCGCGCGGGTGGTGGCGGGCGGAGGCCGCGACGGGCTGTTCCACCGGCCGACCGTGCTGGCGGACTGCGCGGACGCGACGCCGGCCTACCGGGAGGAGGTGTTCGGCCCGGTGGCGTGCGTGCGGCCGTTCCGGGACGTCGAGGAGGCGGTGCGACTGGCCTCGGACAGCGAGCACGGGCTCAGCCTCGGCGTGGTGACGGGGGACGTGGCGGCCGGGCTGGCGCTGGCCGACCTGGTGCCGAGCGGGGCGGTGCACGTGAACGACCAGACGTTCAACGACGACGCGAACGCCCCGTTCGGCGGGGTGGGGGCGTCGGGGTTCGGGCGGGTCGGCGGGGTGGCGGCGAACGCGGATGCGTTCACCGAGACGCAGTGGGTGACGGCACGACGAACGGTGCCGGGCTTCCCGTTCTAGACGGGGGTGGAGGGCGAGGGGAAGGGGGAGAGGGCGGTAGACGGGGAGGGGTGCGGGAGCGCGGCCAGCGGGAGGCGGGGAGGCGGGCGCACGGGCACGGGCGAACGCGGGAACGCAGGTGCGCGGGAACAAGGGCCGCCTGGGGATACGGGCTGCTCAGAGACGCGGGCTGCCTGAGGGCGCGGGCGCACGGGGGTACCGGCAGGCGGGAACACGGACACTCGGGGAAGGGCGAACGTGGGAACACGGCGCGGAGAACGACGGAGGGTGGAGGCGCGGGCGCACAGGAAGATCAAACGGACACAGCAGGCGGACACAGCAGGCGGACACAGCAGGCGGACACAGCAGGCGGACACAGCAGGCGGACACAGCAGGCGGAGAAAAAATACCCGGATACGGGTGCGTAGGCGCGCAGGCGCGGGGGCCGGGGCACCGGGGTTCGGACATGCGGACACGCGGGTAGTGGGGGCGGACACGGGCACACGGGCACACGGGCACACGGGCACACGGGCACACGGGCACACGGGAATGCAGGCCCACGGGAACGCAGCCGCACGGGCACACAGGAGCCGGGTCGAGTACCAAGCCGCCGGTTTCGCTCAGGCAGGCCTGAGCACAGCACGTCACGCCGGGGCGCGACGCCCGCCACGCCACGCGGGCGCCGCCCCCGGCGATCCGGTCAGTAGATGACGTACAGGTCCCAGTCCAACCAGCCCTCCGAGCACAGGTAGCGCTTCCAGGACCCGACCTCCTGCCCCCGCTGCCCCGCGTTCTCGCACTCGCTCCGGTTCCAGTAGTCGTCCACGAACGACCACTCCCCCTCGGCGCGAGTTGGTTCGGGTGCTGCGGCGGCTGGCAGAGCACCGGCAGGCAGAGCGGTGACCGTGCAGACGGTCAGCGCGGCCAAAACGGTCAGTGCGAGTCCTGCGGTGCGGTGAACGGTGGTGCGCACGGCGATGTCCCCCTTGAGATCGCTGAGTTCGCGTGAGGCCGCTCGGCGTGGTCGCCGGGGCCATCACCAAAGCTATTCGAGGTGACCTGGAAAAGTCGTCACTCAAAGGGGTTGACCTGCGACTACCTGGAGTCAACGCGGCAGGGCCGTGCCGCACGCGCCTTGTGTCGCGTCAGGCGCAGGGGGTGTGGGGTGTGGCCCAGCGCGGACGCGGGCGGCACGGCGTAGCGCGCGGGATCACGTGCTCCCGCGCACGTGTTTAGAAGAGGGCCGGATACGCCGCCGAATACCACCACCTTCGGCATCCCGAAGAGCGAGCACCGCCGGACCGGAAAACCTGTTCCGCTCCCGAACCGGCACCCCGCCCGCACCCGGCGGATCCGAACGTTGTCGCCGTCGGCACGGCGAACGCGCGGAGGACCTACCAGATGCGGATCATCCACAAGGCCCTCGTCGGCGCGCTGGTGGCGCTCGCCGCCGCCCCGGTCGCGCTGATCCCCGCGCAGGAGACCGTGCTCGTGGCGGCCGAGGCGATCCTGGCGGGCC
This sequence comes from Actinosynnema pretiosum, assembly GCF_024171695.1. Classification (GTDB taxonomy): domain Bacteria; phylum Actinomycetota; class Actinomycetes; order Mycobacteriales; family Pseudonocardiaceae; genus Actinosynnema; species Actinosynnema pretiosum. The sequence goes on from NZ_JAMTCF010000001.1 coordinate 623,334, forward strand.
GGAAGCTGACCACGGCCGGGTCGGTGGCCTGCACCGAGACCGGATACGAGCGCCAGGCCTGGAAGCTGAACGCCGCGTACAGCTGGTACTACAACGGCTCTGCCGCGCCGAGCAGCGTGAAGTCCACCGCGCTCGCCGCGATCACCTCGGCCACCGGCAACGCGGCCTCGGGCGCGAACCGCTGCGGCAAGACCGCCACCTCCGCCGCCCAGCAGAGCTACGCGGGCGCGACCACCAAGCTGTCCGCGCAGGTCGACTCGTACGGCCGCTGCCGGGGCAACGACGGCAAGTCGGTCACCTCGTGGGGCACGATGCCGGGCAGCATCCTGGCCATGACCTGCACCTACTACCGCAGCACCGGCGTCGTGATCGCCTCCGACACGCTGATCAACACCGCGAACACCTGGTTCACCACGATCCCGGCGAACTGCGCGAACGCGTTCGACCTCCAGTCCACGATGACCCACGAGCGCCTGCACACGCTGGGCCTGGCGCACGTGAGCCAGTCCGCGAACCCGACCGCGACGATGAGCCCGAACAACGCCCCCTGCAACACCGAGAAGCGCCTGCTCGCGCTGAGCGACTGGACCGGGTTGACCCAGCTCTACGGGGTCAAGAGGTAACCACCCCCCGCAACCGCCGCCTCAGGTGCCGCTGCTCGGCGAGGTTCGCGGTCACCGCGATGGCCCGCCGGTACGCGTCCGCCGCCTCCCCCGCGCGCCCGGACCGCTCCAGCAGGTGGGCGCGCACGGCGTCGAGCCTGGGCAACCGGGGGTGCCCGGCCTCCAGCGCGTCCAGCTCCCCCAGTGCGACCGCGTCCCCCTCCACCACGGCCTGCGCCACCACCCGGTTGAGGGTGATCGTCGGGTTCGCCCGCCCGGTCACCGCCTCCAGCACCCGGTACAGCGCCAGGACCTCGCCCCAGTCGGTCGCCTCCGCGCTGTCCGCCTCGGCGTGCAGCGCGGCGACGCACGCCTGGAGCAGGTACGGACCCGGTCGAGCGCCCCGGACCGCGCGGGCGACCAGCGCCGAGCCCTCCTCGATGAGCCGCCGGTCCCACAGCGACCGGTCCTGCTCGTCCAGCGGCACCAGGCCGCCGTCGCGGTCGACGCGCGCCGGGTGCCTGGCCTCGGTGAGCAGCATCAGCGCGAGCAGCCCGGCGACCTCCGCCGAAGCCGAAGCCGAAGCCGAAGCCGAAGCCCCAGAGGCCGGCACGGCGCGCAGCAGCAGCCTGGCCAACCGGATCGCCTCGGCGGCCAGGTCGGCGTCGCGGGGCGGCGCGCCGGTGGTGGTGTGGTGCGCCTCGGTGAACATCACGTACAGCACGTCCAGCACCGGCGTCACCCGCTCGTCGACCGGCCCCTCCCCCGGCAGCCCCAGTTCGGCGACCTTGCGCTTGGCGCGGGTGATCCGCTGCGCGATCGTCGCCTCGGGCAGCTGGTACACGTTCGCGATCCGCGCGGTGCTCAGCCCGGCCACGGCCCGCAGGGTCAGCGCCACCTGGCCCGACCGGGGCAGACCGGGGTGGCAGCACAGCTGGAGCACCAGCAGCGAGTCGTCGTCCTGCCCGGCCTGCGGCGGCTCCGGGTCGAGCAGCGCCGCCCGCGTCTCGCGCAGCCGCCGCCTGGCGTCGCCGCGCGCGTGGTCGGCGTAGCGACGGCGGGCCACCGCGACGAGCCAGCCCAGCGGGTCGTCCGGGAAGCGCTCCGGCCACTGGCGGTGCGCCTGGAGCAGCGCCTCCTGGACGGCGTCCTCGCACAGGTCGAACCCGGCGCGGCCGTGCGCGCGCAGCAGCCGGGCGAGGGCCCGCGGCGCGAGGTCGCGCCACAGGCCCTCGGCCACCGGGGAACCGGCGGTCACGCGTCCCCGAAGTCGGAGAACATCACCGGGCGCAGTTCGAGCGCGAGTCCGGGGACCCGCGCGTCCGGGATGCGCTTGGCCAGCTCGACGGCCCTGGCCTCGTCCTCGACGTCGACCAGGTAGTACCCGCCGAGGAACTCCTTGCTCTCCGCGAACGGCCCGTCCGTCACCTCGGGCCCGTCGGCGCCGGGGCGGATCACCTTGGACCGGCTCCGGTCGGCCAGCGCCTGGGTCCCGACGAACTCGCCGCTGGCCTTGGTCTCGGCCATGAACGCGGTGTGCCCCTCCTGGATCTCCCGCTGCTGGTCCTCGGTGAGCCGCTCCAGCACCTCGGAGTCGATCTGCATCATGATCAGGTACTTCACCGTTCGGCCTCCTCGTGGTGGACCACCCGTTCGGCAGTCCACCACGAGGTCGCCGCCGGACCCCTCGGGCACGACACGTCGCGCGGAGGAATTCCGGCGAACCGGCTCAGCAGTTCCGGACGCCGGTGACGGCCCCCCACACCACCCCGTACCGCTGCCACGAGGGCGCGGCGGGCATGTGCCAGCTGGCGCCGCCGACGAAGTACATGGTCGAGCGGGTGCCGGGGGTCTGGTTGTCCTGCCAGGAACCGACGCTCAACCAGGGGATGTGCTGCCACGCGCAGGAGTACAGGGCGAGGCTGGAGCCCTGGCCGTCCTCGCGCTCGTAGGCGCAGAACCAGCCGAAGTCGACCCACCCGCCCCGGCAGTGGTCGATCTGCCCGGCCAGCGACCGCGAGCGCTCCTCGCCGGGCACGGCGACGGTGAGCACCGCCCCGTCGCGCTCGACCCGGTTCGCGGCGACCTGCCTGCCGCCCCACCGGGCCAGGTACCCGTCCACCTCGTCCTGCAGCCGGGTGGTCTGCGCCTGGGTGAGCCCGGACGCCCTGGCCTGGACCGCGAACCCGGCCGCCGCCGAGGCGGTGGGCGCGGCGCCCAGCCCCAGCAGCAGCAGGAGAACACCGACAACCGCGAGTCTGCTTCTCGGCACCACCGCACCCCCAACCGGAGGGCGACGGCCGTGGCCGCCGCCGCTAGCGAGGACGGCGCCGCTGGCAGCGCCGGTAGTTCGGACCGTAGCAAGCAGCGCAGTGCCACGTGTTGACACTTTCAGGGGTACATCCATCGGGACTGAATGGACCACGGGACGGGGGTCAGACGCCGGAGCGCAGTTGCCCGCGCAGCGCCCCGCCGGGGAAGTCCTCGTCGAGGGCGGTGATGTGGAACCGCTCGGGGAAGTCCTCGATCTCGCGCACCAGGTCGACGTCCACGGTGAAGCAGCGGGTGAACAGGGACTCCCCGCGCGGCGGTTCCAGCGACAGCAGCAGCGGCCCGTTCTGCCCGGCCGAGCCCCGGCGCAGCTGGACGTCGGTGGGCGGCAGCACGCGGCGCAGGCTCACCGTCGCGCACAGCTCGCCCTCGGCGGAGTCGTCGCGCAGGCGCAGCTTCGCGCTGCCGTCGCCGTCCTCGTCGCCGGGTCCGGGCACCACGTCGGCGCCCGCCAGGTCGGCCCTGCGGTGCGCCCAGCCCGCGTCGGCCTGGGCGGCCCCGAGCGGCGCCAGCGCGGTCAGTGCCAGTGCCAGCGCCGCCGGGGCGGTGAGTCTGCGGGTCGGTGCCACAACGTCCTCCACGGGTGTAGGGGGCTTTCCGGTCTGCCGAAGTTAGACCGTTCGGCGCAACCGGTTCACCCCCTACACCCGTGCGGGTGAGGTCACCAGACCAGGCTCAGGTCCACGTCCGCGGCCCGCACGTACGCGACCCGGTGGCCGAGGAACACCTGGTGGTACCGGTCCTCCCCGCTGACCACCACGTGCGGCCCGTCCCAGGTCTGCGCGAAGTAGTAGTCCACCGGCGGGTCGACGTCGCCCACCGCGTAGCGCTGCCCGGCGGGGATCGCGTACTGGAGCGGCACCACCGACTGCGGTGGCACCCCGGTCCCCTCGTACGCCGCCTGTTCGGGGTACGCGCGGCCGTAGACGGGGACCCGGTCGAGGCCGGGCTTCGGCGTGACGACGAACGCGGGCCCGGACGGCAGGCCGAGCCGGGGCGCGGGGGTGCGGAACCAGGACTTCTGGCCGAGGTACCAGATCGCGGTCCACCCGCCGCGCCGCTCGGCGACCGCGAACCGCTGCCCGGCGTCGATCCTGGCCCCGATGTCGCTGACCGCGCGGGTGCTGGGCGAGCCGTCCGGGCGCAGGGCGACGTCCGCGACGAGCGGGGCGTCGTTCGAGGGCTCGGTGTGCAGCAGCAGCGAGGTCGAGCCGCGCGACGGGCAGTCCACGCCCGCGCTCTCGCACCCGGTGAAGCGCGGCCGGTTGGTGGCGAAGTCGGGGTTGGGCACGACGGTGCCGGAGTGCGGGGCGCTCCAGGTGGGCAGCGGCGCGCCGAGCAGGTCGAAGTAGTGCGACCAGTCCCAGTAGGGACCGGGGTCCCAGTGCATCCCGGCGACGGTTCCCGGCGTGGTGCCGGGGACGTTGTCGTGGCCGAGGATGTGCGCGCGGTCGAGCGGGACGTCGTACCGGTCGGCCAGGTAGCGCACCAGGCGGGCCGAGTTGCGGTACATGGCCTCGGTGTACCAGCTGCCCTGCGCCGCGTAGCCCTCGTGCTCGATGCCGATGGCGTGCGAGTTCACGAACCAGTTGCCCGCGTGCCAGGCGACGTCCGCGTTCTCCACGTGCTGGGCGACGTGCCCGTCGCGGGAGCGGATCGTGTAGTGCCAGCTGACGTACGTGGGGTCCTGGACGAGGTCGAGGGTCTGCTCGTACGAGGTCTCGGTGTCGTGGATGACGATGTAGTCGATCGACAGGTCGTTCGGCCGGTTCGCCTGGTCGTGGTTGCCGTACGCGCCGGGGTTGCTCGGGTCGTAGTTCTCGTACGGCGCGGGCACCCACTCGCAGCCGAGCCGGGCGGGGCACTCGGCGCCCGCTCGCGGCTGCGGCAGGCCGAGCGCGTCGAGCGCGGCGGTGTCCGGGCGGACGTCGGGTTGCGCGGCCAGGGTGGTCGTGCCGCCGTCGTCGGTGGCGCGGGTGACGCCGTCGCGGATGACCTCGTAGACGTCGTCGGCGAAGCGGCGGGCGGTGTCGGCGTCCTCGGCGCCGCTGTAGCGGGCGACCGCGCCGTACCAGGAGCCGGGGTCGTCGCCCGCGTCACCGCGCAGGGAGGCGAGCAGGGCCGCGCCGCCCCGGATGTTCTCCCTGCGGTCGGCGCGCAACCGGCCGGGGTCCTGGCCGGTCAGCTCGGCGGCGCGCGCCAGGGTGCCGGGGCGCTCGGCCACCGGGTCGGGGTGGCCGTCGACGCCGAGCGGTCTGGACGGGTCGCCCCTGGGGTCCTCGGTGTCGTGGTGCTCCCCCGGTTCGGCGGGGACGGCGTCGGTCAGGTGCATCGGCCCGTAGCCGCCCGCGCGGCTGGGCGAACCCGCGTGCGAGTCCCAGCGGGAACCCAGGTACGCGACGCCGAGCAGCACCGGCTCCGGGACCCCGAACTCGCGCGCGGCGTCGGCGTAGTCGACGTTGCCCGGCGCGGCGAAAGCGTTGCCGGGCGCGGTGACCAGGCCGGTGACGAGCAGTGTGGCGGCTAACGCGGCGGTGGCCGGTCGCATGGTCGTCCTCCGTTCTCGGAGCGCCAAGCTTCCACCCCGCGCCCACTCTGTGTAAACAGGCTTCACCTGCGGGTCATCGGCGCGTCGCCGGATGCGGTAAAAGAAATTCACCACATATACGACATTGTGGGGTATTCCTCACAAGCGCGCGCTGTTACCCATTGAGAGGTCCCCTGCTTCGCTCCTCACCGGAGAGGCCACCCCCATGCGCGCACCTCGGGCCCTGATCCCCGTTCTGCTGGCGCTGCTGGCGAGCACGCTGCTCGCCGCCCCCGCCAACGCCGCCGCGGGCAAGTACGTCGCGCTCGGCGACTCGTACACCACCGGTCCCGGCACCCGCACCTACGACAACCCCAACGACCCCTGCCGCCGGGGCCCGCTGTCCTACCCCCGGCTGTGGGCGGCGGCCAACCCCGGCACCGCGTTCGTGGAGGCCGCCTGCTCCGGCGCGGAGACCACCGAGGTGCTCGCGAACCAGGTGCCGCTGCTGACCCCGGACACCACGCTGGTGAGCGTTCAGGTCGGCGGCAACGACATCGGGTTCACCGACGTGCTGGTGACCTGCATCCTCACCCTGGACGACCGGGACTGCGTCAACCGGGTCGAGCAGGCCAAGCAGGTCGCGAACACGACCATGTCGGCGAACCTGACCCGGCTGTACGCGGCGGTGCGCGCGGCGGCGCCGTCGGCGAAGGTCGTGGTGGTCGGGTACCCGAGGCTGTACACGATCGGCGGCAACTGCGGCATCTTCGGGCTCAGCGACACCGAGCGCGCGTCGCTGAACTCGGCCGCCGACACGCTCGCGACGGTGATCTCGGCGCGGGCGGCGGAGGCCGGGTTCACGTTCCTGGACGCGCGGCCGGTGTTCAACGCGCACACCCTGTGCTCCACCGGGACGAAGTGGGTGACCAGCCTGGAGTGGGACAAGATCAACGAGTCGTACCACCCGAACCCGGCCGGTCACCGCGACGGCTACCTGCCCGCGCTGCGGCAGGCGTTCGCCGGGGCTAGCGCGCTGGCATAGCTTCACCGGGGGCGCTCGTGCGCTCGGGCGCCCCCGTCTCCCCCGCCAGGAGTTGGGTCGCGGCCAGCTCGCGGTAGAGGTCGTCCCCTCGCACCAGCTCGGTGTGCGTCCCGCTGGCCCGCACCTTCCCCTGCTCCAGCACCACGATCCGCTCCGCGTCGGTGACCGTGGACAGCCGGTGCGCGATGAGGATGACCGTGCAGCCCAGCGCGGCCCGGTCGACGGCCTCGCGCAGGGCGGTCTCGTTGCGGGCGTCGAGCTGGGCGGTGGCCTCGTCCAGCAGCAGCACGCCGGGGCGGCGCAGCAGGGCTCTGGCGATGGCCAGGCGTTGCCGCTCGCCGCCGGACAGCGCGACGCCGCGCGTGCCCACCTCGGTGTCCAGGCCGTTCTCCAGGTCGTCCACGAAGGACTTGAGCATGGTGACCCTGAGGACCCGGTCGACCTCGGCGTCGGTGGCGTCCGGCTCGGCGTAGAGCAGGTTCTCGCGCAGGGTCCCGGCGAGCACCGGGGCGTCCTGCTCGACGTGGGCGATCGTGGCGCGCAGGTGCGCCCTGGGGATGGTGGTGATGTCGACGCCGTCGAGCAGGATCGCGCCCGCGTCCGGCTCGACGAACCGCTGGAGCAGCGCGAACGAGGTGGACTTGCCCGCGCCGGACGGTCCGACCAGCGCGGTGCGGGCGCCGGGTTCGGCGGTGAACGACACGCCGCGCAGCGCTCGGGCCCGGCCGGGGTGGGCGAACTCGACGTCGCGGAACTCCACCGAGGGCGGCGCGGTCCGGGTGGTCCGGGGCGCCGGCAGGTCGACGTCGTCCTCCACCGGCATGGCGGCGACCTCGTGGATGCGGCCGACCGCGCCGAGCCCCTGCTGGAGCGCGCTGAGCCCGCCGACGAGCGAGGCGAGCGGCGCGGCGAGCGAGAAGACGTAGAGCAGGAACGCGATCAGGTCCGGCGCGGTGAGCCCACCGGCGGCGACGAGCGCGCCGCCGACGCCGAGGACCGCGAGGAACGCGCCCTGCACGGCCACCCCGGTCAGCACCTTCACCACCGCGACGTGCCTGGCCCCGCGCAACCCGGCCAGGTAAGCGCTCTCCACGGCGGCGTTGGCGCGCTCGGTCTCCCTGGCCTCGGCGCCGTTGGCCTTGACCGTGCGGGCCGCGCCGAGCACCCGGTCCAGCGCCGCGCCGATCGCGCCGACGGAGGACTGCGCGCGGGCGACGGCGGCCCGGATGCGCGGCAGGACCACGAGGAGCAGCAGCGCGACGGTCAGCAGCACGCCCAGGGTGACCGCGAGCAGACCGGCGTGCAGCACGCCCATGATCACGACGGCGCCGAGCGCGGTGATCAGGCCGTTGGCGACCATGACCAGGCCCTCGGTGGCGGCGTTCTGCAGCAGGGTGCTGTCGGCGGTGACGCGGGCGGCGAGGTCGCCGGGCGGTCGGCGGTCCAGCTCGGGGACGCGCAACCGGATCAGCCGGTGCACCAGGTCGCGGCGGACCTCGCGCACGACGCGCTCGGCGGTGCGCTGCTGCCACCAGGACTGGAGGCCGGTGAGCAGCGCGCCGACCACGACCAGCGCGGCCAGCAGGAGCACCGGGCCGAGCGCCCCGCCGTCGCCGCCGAGGCCGGACAGGACGTCGCGGGCCACCAGGGGTTGGGCGAGACCGGTGGCGCTGGCGATCAGGACCAGGGCGAGGCTGGCCAGCAGGACGGCCCGGTGCGGGCGGGCGTAGGCCAGCAGCACGCGCAGCGCGCCGGGGGTGGGGGCGGTCATGGGCGGGCTCCACGGGGTGAGGCGGGCGCGGTGGGGACGGGCGCGGTGGGAAGCGTTGGCGGGGAAGGAGGTTCGGGGCCGGAGCTGGAACCGGGATCGGGGGCGGGGTCGGGATCGGCTGGCGGCCAGGTCGGGCGCCTGGACTCGGGCCGCCGAGTCGAGCGGCGGGGCGGACTCGGGTGGCGGGGGCAGGTGGCCGAACCGAGCGGCGGGGCGGGTGGTGAGGACGAACGACCGCGCCGCGTGCAGCGGGCTCGGGTTCCGGGGGACTCGGGCGGCCTGGTCGGGTGGCGCGCCCGGCGGGGCAGGGGGTTCCGCCGGGCGCGCCGGGCGGTCAGCGGGCGACCGCGACCAGGTGGGCGGCCGCGGCGCTCGCGCCACCGGCCGCCCGGAAGCTGTCCCCGACGGCGCGGGCGGCGTCCCGGTGCCCGCCCGCCGGGTCGAGCACCGCGTCGACCCCCTTGCCGATCGCCTCGGCCCCGGCCCGGGTGAACCTGAGCCGCACCCCGGCCCCGGCGTCGACCACCTGCCCGGCGACGATGGGCTGGTCGTCGCGGATGGGCGCGAGCACCAGCGGGACGCCGTGCCACAGCGCCTCGCACACCGTGTTGTGCCCCGAGTGGCAGACGACCGCCGCGCACCGGGGCAGCAGCTCCAGCTGCGGGACCCGGTGCCGCACCAGGACGTTGTCCGGCACCGCCCCCAGCTCGCCGCCGGGATCGACGACCACCGCGCGCAACCCCGGCCGGTCCGCGAACGCCTCGGCGGCGGCGCGCAGGAACCGGCCGCCGACGCCGGTGTTGGCGGTGCCGAGGCTGACCAGCACCACCGGCCGCCCGTCCAGCTCGTCCCACGGGAAGTCCGCGCCCGGCCTGGGTTTCCCGAGCGCGGGCCCGACCAGGTGCAGCCCCGGCCGCTCGACCGGTCCGGCGAGCGCGGCCGTGGTGAACACCAGCACGCCGTGCTCCGGGTAGCGGGGATCGTTGCGCGCCAACGGGTTCCCGTGCCGCTCGCGCAGCGCGGCGAGCAGCCCGTCGACCCAGGCGGCGACCTTCGGCATGGACGCCAGCGGGTCGACCAGCTCCGCCGACGTCGAAGCCGACCCGACGCACGGCACGCCGCGCCGCTCGGCCACCAGCGACCCGGCGACCGCGTGCTGGTCGGACACCACCACGTCCGGCTCGAAGGCGTCGACGGCGGCGGCCACGCCGGGGGCCATCGCGTCCGCCAGCGGCACGAAGAAGTCCCGCCACAGGAACTGGAACGCGGACGGCCCGGTCAGCCCGGCCGGGCGCTGCGCGGGCAGGTCGTCGGGCACCTCGCAGGGGAACACCGGTTCCCGCGCGAGCGCGCCGAGCAGCTCGCCGTGCCCGGCCCAGGCCACCCGGTGCCCGCGCGCCACCAGCTCGCGCGCCACCCCGGTGAGCGGGTTGACGTGCCCGACCAGCGGGGGCGCGACGAACAGGAACCGGCTCACCCGGCGATCCCGCCGACGACGGCGTCCGGGAGGTCCTCGCCCGCGTCGTGCAGGCTCAGCACCCAGTCCAGCACCAGCTCGCGCACCTCGTGCGGGCGCTCGATCAGCACCGAGTGGCCCTGCTCGGCCAGCACCTCGGTGCGGAACCCGCGCGCCCGCAGCTCGGGGACCTGCGCGGCCAGCCCGGACTCGTCGCCGAACACCGCGAGCATCGGCCTGCCGATCTCCTCCAGCCCGCCGATGACCCGGCTGCGCGGCACGTCGGTGGCCAGCGTCGTGGACTGCAGGATCTTGTTGGCCCCCTTGGACAACCGGGCGGTGTGGCCGCCGTGGTTGGCCTCGATCCAGGCGATGGCCTCGGGGTGGCGCAGCTTGTCGTGCGCGTCGGCGAGGCCCTCGGCGATGTGCCCGGTCCAGGCGCGGGTGGGCGGCTCGGACTCCAGCATCGTGATGCCCGCGACCAGCTCCGGGCGCCAGGCTGCGAGGGCGCAGGCGATGGTGCCGCCGAAGGAGTTGCCGACCACGTGCACGGGCCTGCGCTCGTCCAGCGCGTCGAGCAGGGCGACCAGGTCGTCGGTGAAGTCCTCCAGCCGGTAGCCGGTGGCGGGCCGGTCGCTGCGGCCGTGCCCGCGCAGGTCGTACATCACCACGTCGACGCCCGCCGCCGCGAACGCCGGGCCGAGGGTGAAGTAGTAGCTGGCGAGGCTGTCGGTGAGCAGCCCGTGGACGAACACCACGACCGGCGCGCCGGGATCACCCCCGGCGGCGGGGAGCAGCTGGACGTGCGTGGTGACGGCCCCGGTGGCGACCCTGCTCACGGCGCCTCCCGCAGCGCGGCCACGACGTGGTCGACCAGCCTGCCGACGGTCAGCGCGATGATCTCGTCCAGCTCCAGGTCCGCGACGAACTCGGCGAAGTTGACCCGGTCGCCGTAGTGCTCGCGCAGCGCGGCGGACAGCGTGACCAGGTCGATGCTCTCCATCTCCAGGTCGCCGTGGAAGGTCGACTCGCGGGTGATCTCCGCGTCCTCCAGGCCGTAGTCGCCCAGCACCTCGCGGAGCATCCCGCTGAGGTCGGCCAGCACGGTGTCCGCGTCGGCGGCGCGCCCGGTCGTCGTCCCGCTGCTCATGCCTTGTCTCCCGTCCATGCGACCACGTACCGGCGTTCGGGCAGTCCCGGTGGGTTGGCGGTGTCGCGCAGCCGCACGGCGAACGCGCGTCCGTCGACCTCGACGCGCGCGGCGTCCTCGGTCGCGGCGACCACCCGGAAGGCGCGCGGCCTCCCGCCCAGTCCGGTGCCCAGCGCCTTCCCGACGGCTTCTTTTGCCGCCCAGAACCTGGTGAACCAGTGCGCGCGCTCGCCGGGGAGCCCGGCGAGCAGCGCGAGTTCGGCCTCGTCGCAGGCCGCGTTCTCGGTGCCCCGCGGTCGTTCCGCGACCACTTCGACGTCGACGCCCAGCTCGCCGCGCCCGGCCAGCGCCACGCCGACCTCGCCCGCGTGGGCGATGGACACGGCGACGCCGCGCGGGTCGTACCCGTGGACGCCGGTCAGCACCGGGCGTCCGGCGCCGTCGTTGCGGACGGCGATCTCGGCGGGGTAGACCTCGTCGTCGCCCTCGCGCCACAGCACGGTGCGGGCGGCGTCCTTGGCTGCGATGCGGCCGAGCAGCCAGTGGCGGCGGCGGTGCGGGGGCTGGGCGGTGTAGTCGGCGCGCTCGGCGCCGCCGAGGACGTTGCGCATGACCAGCTCGCGGGTGGCCAGGTCGGGCCAGCGCTCGTGCACGACCGCGAGGTCGCCGTCCACTGTGGACAGCGTGTGCCTGCCGGGCCAGCGGTCGACCAGGCGGATGCCGGGGTCGGTGTCGAAGCGGCGGTCGGACCAGCCGGTGAAGCGCGCCCACACCCGGCCGCCCGCCGACAGCTCGGCGTCGGCGGTGACGCTGGTGGGGGTGACCTCGGTGATGCGGACGTGGCAGTGCAGCGGGCCGTCCGGGCGCTCGCCGTGGAAGGCGATGTGCCGCACCCGCACCGGGAACACGGTGGTGCGCTCGGGCAGCTCGGTCATCACCCAGTAGCCGAAGACCTGGCCGACGTTGTCGAGCAGCGCGCCGGGGTCGGTCAGCGGGGCGATCGTGCCGCGCACGTGCCGCTCCCCCACCGCGATCAGGTCGGTGACGCCCTGGAAGCGGGGGCCGTGGAACATCCAGCGGTCGCCGTAGAAGCGCTCGGCGGTGAGGTCGGGGACGCGCTCGTCCCGGTCCAGCGGCCACGGCTCGGGCGCGGCGGGGCTCCGGTCGGCGAGCTCCACCTCGGCCTGCGAGCAGCCTTCGAGGACGACCCTGATCCGGTTGGGGGACAACGGTTCCACCCGGACGGCGACCTCGGTGGCCGGTTCGGCGACGATCCACTGCAGGAGCCGGACGTCGTGCACGGCCACGGCGCGCTTGCCGGGTGCGGCGCGCTCGGCCAGCTCCACGAGGTGGGTGATCACGGTGGTGGCGGGGACGACGGGCCACCGGTCGGCGTCGTCGGGCCAGCCATCGCGCTGGCGGAAGAAGCAGTGGTCGATCAGGTAGGGCATGGCGCGCAGGTCGAACCTGATCGAGGTCGGCACGGCGGGCTGCGGTGGTGCGGCCTGCGGTGGTGCGAGCGGGAATCGCTGCGGCGCGGCGGTTCGGCCCGCGCGGGTGACCTGGGCGGCGGCGTCGGCGGTCTCGCGCAGCAGCGCGGTCAGCTCGGCGGCGAGCGGGCCGTCGCCGAGGTCCGGCCCGCGCGGCGCGGCGGCGGGGGTGAGCGGCGCGCGCTGGTCAAGGGGCAGGGACACCAGCGCGCCGCCGAGGTCGAGCTTGACCGGGGTCCGCCGCCGTGCCGCGATCCCGTTGGCGGGCGACGGCTTCACGTCCAGCAGCGGGGTCACGTCCGGCTCCGCGCCGTGCGCCCACAGCGCGGTCACCACCCGCCGCAGCTGGGCCAGGCCGCCGTGCGCGGACACCACGAGGTGCTCGTCGGCGGAGAGCCCGTCCGCGACCAGCGACCCGAGCTGCCCCGCGCCGAGCTGCACGAACGTGCGGAACCCCGCGTCGTGCATGGCCCGCACCAGCGGCCGGAACCGCACCGGCTCCAGCAGGTGCCGCACGAACAGCGCGCGCACCTCGTCCGGTTCGGCGGGGAACGGGGACGCGGTGGTGGCCGACCAGACCGGCACGCGCGGCGGGTGCAGGGTGAACCGCGCCGCGCCGTCCCGGATCGGGCCGAGGTAGGGCGCCAGCATGGGGGTGTGGAAGCCGGAGCGGAACGGCAGCACCCGGCTGATCACGCCCCGGCCGCGCATCACCGCGACCACCGCCTCGACCTCGGCCTCCGGACCGCAGACCATGGACTGGCTGGGCGCGTTGTCGTGGGACAGCACGACGTCCGGGTGCTCGGCCAGCAGCGGCACGACCTCGTCGGCCGAAGCGCCGAGCACCGCGAACACCACGCCGGGCACCTGGAGCGAGGCCGGGTCGAAGCCGTCGAGGAACGCGTCGACCTCCTCGGCGGAGTGGATGCCGCCGACCGCCATGGCGGTCCACTCCCCCACGCTGTGCCCGGCGACGGCGTCCGGTCGCACGCCCACCCGGCGCAGGGCCGCGTCGAGCAGCCTGCCGACCTGGAACACGGCGGCCCCGTGGCCGCCGACGTCGCCGACGCGGGCCCCGCTGTCGCGCCAGGGCAGGCCGAAGCGGGCGGCGACGTCGGCCACCTCGGGGGTGAACTCGGCCTCCAGTCCGGGGAACAGGAACGCGGTGCGCCCGCCGAGCGGGGCCGGGGTGAACCAGATGTCGCTGCGCCCGCGCCACGGCGCGCCCTTGGCGACGGCGCGGCGGGCGAGCGCGAGCTTGCGGTCGGTGGGGTCGACGATCCCGATCCGGCAGGGCAGGTCGGTGCGCTCGGTCTCGGCGAGGGAGACCGGGTTCTCCAGCAGCGCCAGGAGTTCCGCCGGGTTCCGGGCGGCCAGCCGCAGCACGCGGGTCGGTTCCACGACCTGCGCCGGGCCGGTCTTCCCGTTGGCCCGCACCGGTTCCCGGAGGACGACGTGCGCGTTGATGCCGCCGAACCCGAAGGCGTTGACCCCGGCCCGCCGCACCCCGTCGCTCTCCCACGGCCGGGCCCGGTCGATCGGCGCGAACCGGGTGGCCTCCAGCGCCGGGTGCGGGTCGTCGCAGTGCAGGGTGGGCGGCAGCACCCCGTGGTGGAGGGCGAGCGCGGCCTTGACCAGCCCGGCGACGCCCGCCGCTGGCATGGTGTGGCCGATCATGGACTTGACCGAGCCGAGCACCGCGCGCTCGCCGTCCGCCGGGCCGAAGACCTCGGCCAGGGTCGCCAGCTCCGCGCCGTCACCGGCCGGGGTGCCGGTGCCGTGCGCTTCGAGGAGCCCGATGGCGCCGGGCGCGCGCGGGTCGAGCCCGGCGGCGTCCCAGGCCTGCCGCACGGCCCGCGCCTGGCCCTCCTGGGCGGGGTTGAGCAGGCTCGCGGAGCGGCCATCGCTGGCCACCCCGGTGCCGGAGATCACCGCGTACACCCGGTCGCCGTCGCGCTCGGCGTCCGCGAGCCGCTTGAGCACCACCACGCCGGTGCCCTCGCCGATCAGCACGCCGTCCGCGTCGCGGTGGAACGGCCGCACCCGCTGGCTCGGGGAGAGCGCGCCGAGCTGGCTGAACACGCTCCACAGCGTGATGTCGTGGCAGTGGTGCACCCCGCCCGCCAGCACCACGTCGCAGCGGCCGGTGGCCAGCTCGCGCACCGCGTGGTCCACGGCCACCAGCGACGAGGCGCAGGCGGCGTCGACGGTGTAGGCGGGGCCGCGCAGGTCGAGCCGGTTGGCCACGCGGGACGCGGCCAGGTTCGGCACGAGCCCGATCGCGGCCTCGGGCGCCTCGGGGCCGATCTGCTCGGTGAACGCCGCCCGCACCCGCTCCAGGCGCGCCTCGTCCAGCTCGGGCGCCAGCTCGCGCAGCGTGGTGACGAGCTGGGTGGCGGTGCGCACCCGCTGGTCCAGCCGCACCAGACCGGGCGTGAGGTAGCCGCCCCTGCCCAGCACCACGCCGACCCGCCGCCGGTCGGCGGGCAGCGCGGACTCGCCACCCGCGTCGGCGACGGCGTCGGCGGCGACCTGGAGCGCGATGAGCTGGTCCGGTTCGGTGCCGGGCACCGAGCGCGGCATGACGCCGAACCCGGCCGCGTCCACGGCGGCGTCCACGAACCCGCCCCTGCGGCAGTAGACGCGGTCGGCGCGGCGGGTGCCGTGTGCGTCCGGGTCGTAGAAGCCGGGGTCCCAGCGGTCCGGCGGCACCTCGGTGATGGCGTCGACGCCGCCGACGATGTTGCGCCAGTAGGCGTCCAGGTCCGGCGCGCCGGGCAGCAGCACGGCCATGCCGGTGATGGCCACCTCGGTCACGCCGGTCACCAGCCCGACGCGGTGTAGACGACGGCGTGCCGGTCGTCGGCGCCGTAGGCCAGCTCGCGCAGCAGGCTCAGCGGGCCTTCGTCGGGGTCGATGAGCGCGATGCCGCGCGCCGCGTAGGAGCGCATCAGCTCCGGCGTGACCATGCCGCCACCGGCCGCAGCCCACGGTCCCCAGTGGACGGTCAGGCCGCGCCTGCCGGGCTTGCTCCAGCGGCGGGCCAGCTCTTCGAGCGCGTCGTTGGCTGCGGCGTAGTCGCACTGGCCCCGGTTGCCCAGCGCTGCGGCGATGCTGCCGAACAGGACGGCGTGGCGGGGCGGTTCGGGCAGGGTGTCGACCGCGTCCAGGAGGGTGCGGGCGCCGTCGACCTTGGTGCCGAAGACTCGGCGGAACGACTCGACGCTCTTGTCCGCCACCAGCTTGTCCTCGATGACGCCCGCCGCGTGCACGACGGCGTCCAGGCGGCCGTGCTCGTCGTGGACGCGCTTCACCGTGGTGCGCAGGGCTTCCGCGTCCAGCACGTCCACGGCGTGGTAGCGGGCCTCGCTGCCGAGGTCGGCCAGCTCGGCGAGGGTGGCGCGGACCTCGCGGGCGGCCAGCGCGGCGGAGACGGCGCGCTCGACCTCGGCGGGCGAGGTCATCCCCCGGCTCAGGAACGCGCCGCGCAGGGCGGTGCGGTCGTCGGCCCCCACCAGGTCCGGGTCCTCGGGGCCCGCGGGCAGCGGGGTGCGGCCGACGAGTTCGAGGCGGCAGCGGGAGGCGGCGGCGAGGGTCTTGGCGAACCGGGCGGTGATGCCGCGCGCGCCGCCGACCAGCAGCACCACGGCGTCCCGGTCCAGCCCGGCGGCGAGCGCCTCGGCAGTGCCGTCACCGGCCGGTCCGGCGCCGGAGGCGGCGACGGGGCCGAGGTCCTCCATGGCGAGTTCGAGGGCGTGCCGGGAGTCCGGGCCGTGCAGGACGACCGGGTGGCCGGACGGGGCGGTGAGCTCGGCGGCGATCGCGGCGACCGGGTCGGCGGACTCCAGGAGCGCGCAGGGCAGGTCCGGGTACTCGCGGGCGAGGGTGCGGAAGAAGCCGCGCAGGCCGGTGACCGAGCCCTCGCCGCGCCGGTCGACGGCGAGCAGGGCGCGGGGCGCGGCGGTCAGGACCTCCTGGAAGCGCGGGAACTCCTCGGGCAGCGGCGGTTCCGCCGGGTCGAGCGCGCCGAGGTGGACGACGACCGCGCCCGCCGGGGCGTCGACCAGGGTCGCGCCGAGCGCGGTGAGGCGGGCGGGGATCTCGCGGTCGGCTCCGGTGAGCTGGTCGACGCCGACGAGGTGCACGCGCGCGCCGGTGAGGTCGGTGGTGGCCGGGAGGGGCAGGGGGACCTCCCGGAACACCAGGCGCTTCGGGGCGATGACGGTGGCCTCGGCGGGGGTCGGCGCAGCGGCCTGCGCGCCGATCGGCAGGGCGGGCGTGCCTGCGGTCGGCACGACCGCCGGGGTTGCGGAAGTCGTTGCCGCGCCTGGGATCGCGGCGGGCGCGGCGCCGGTGATCAGGGCGGCGATCGCGGCGGCGGTGCGGGCCGCGCTCAGCTCCTCGACGCGCGAGCCGTCGCCGACGTCCAGGCCCAGCCTCGTCGCGACCTCGCCCGCGATCTCGGCGCGCTTGATCGAGTCGACGCTGAGGTCGGCCTCCAGGTCCAGCTCGGGCTCGACCATCTCCACCGGGTAGCCGGTGCGCTCGGCGACCACCTCCACGATGGTGCGCAGCACGTCCGGCCCGGTGGCCTGGGCCGCCGCGACGGCGACGGGCGCGGTGGGCGCGGTCTGCGGGAGGCGGGCGCGCAGGGCGTCGGCGAGCGCGGTGGCGGTGCGGGCGGCGGCGAGGTCGTCCAGTCCGCTGTCCGCGTCGAGCGCGAGGCCGAGCTTCTGGGCCAGCTCGCCCGCGATCTCCACCCGCTTGATGGAGTCCACGCTCAGGTCGGCCTCCAGGTCGAGGTCCGGCTCGACCATCTCCACCGGGTAGCCGGTGCGCTCCGCGACCACCTCCACGACCGCGCGCAGCACGTCCACCACCGGCGCTGGCTGGACGACGGCCACGGTCGCCTGCGCCACCACGGTTTGCGCCACCACGGTCTGCGGCACCACGGTCTGCGGCACTGCGGCAGCAGCCGCCGGTTGCGGCACTTGTTGCAGCACAACGGGTGCGGGCGCACCGGCCGCGCCGAGGTAGGTGAGCAGCACGTCCCGCTGGGCGGAGATCATCTCGCGGCTGGTGCGCAGGAACTCCGCCACCAGCGCGTCGGGCGTTCCGGTCTGGGCCTGCGGCTCGGGCACGATCAGCTCCGCGGTGACTCGGTGGGCGGGGCGCAGCGCGCCGGGCTGGATGCTCCCGTCGGCGCGTCGCACGAGGTGGCCGTCCACGGTCCAGCCGGGGACGGGTGGCGCGTCGGCCGGGTCGACGGCGTCGCGACCGCGCACGAGCGGTCCGGCGAGCACGTCCGCGCCGGAGACCGCGAGGACGGCGAGCGCGGTGAGGAACCCGGTGAGCCCGCCGTCGAGGGTGACGACGCGGTGCGGCCGGTCGCCGAGCACGGCGCGGACCAGCCCGCGCAGCACCCGGCCCGGCCCGACCTCCACGAACACCCGCGCCCCGGCGTCGTGCATGGCCTCCAGCTGCTCGGCGAACCGCACGGGCGCGCCGATCTGGGCGGCCAGCTCGGCGCGCACGGCGTCCGCGTCGGCCGGGTAGGGCGCGGCGGTCCGGTTCGCCCACACCGGGATCTCGGGCGCGCGCAACGACATGCCGTCCAGCACCCGCCTGAACTCCTCCCCCGCGCCCGCGACGAGCGGGCTGTGGAAGGCGCAGGCGACCGGGATGGCCTTGGTGCCGAGCTTGGCCGCGCGCAACCGGTCCTCGGCCTCGCGGACGGCGGCGGTGGGGCCGGAGAGCACGGTCTGCTTGGGGGAGTTGCGGTTCGCGGCCACCACGGGCAGCCCGTCGACCAGCCGCTCGACCACGTCGGCGGGCGCGGTGACCGCGATCATCGTGCCGGGGTCGCCGGAGCGCACCTGGTCGAGGATGGCCCCGGCGCGGGCGGCGCTGGCGGTGAGCAGGTCGGCGGGGGTGAACACCCCGGCCGCGGCGAGCGCGGCCAGTTCGCCGTAGCTGTGGCCCGCGACCAGGTCGGGGCGGACGCCGAAGGTGGCGAGCAGCTCGGTGGCGGCCAGCTCCACGACGCCGAGCGCGGGCTGCGCGGTGGTGGTCTCGGTGACGCGCTCCCGCTGCCGCGCCCGGGTTTCCTCGTCGAACGCGGCGGGCGGGTACATCGCCTCCGCCCAGCGGGCGCCCAGCCGCAGGTGGCCGCGCAGCTCGGGGAACGCGACGAGCAGCTCGGCGAGCATCCCCGGCTTCTGGCTGCCCTGGCCGGGGAACAGGAACGCGAGCTTGCCCGGTTCGGCGGCGTCGGCGGTGAACACGCCCTCGGTGTCCGTCCCGGCGATGCGGGCGCGCAGCTCGGCCGTGCTGCTGGCGAGGATGGCGGTGCGCACGGGTTCCCCGCGCCCTGCGGCGACGTCGGCCCGCGCGGCGGCGAACCGGGCCAGGTCGCGCAGCCGCGCGCCGGGGTGCCGGTCGGCCCGCTCCACGATCGCGGCCCCGGAGTCGTTGCCGCGCAGCAGGAACAGCTCGACCGGCCACTCGTCCAGGGCGTGCCTGGCCGGTGGCTGGTCGTGGGCGCGCAGCACCACGTGGAAGTTGGTGCCGCCGAAGCCGAACGCGCTGACGCCCGCGACGCGGTCGGCGGGGTCGGCTGCCCACGGGCGGGCGGTGGTGTGGAAGGCGAACGGGCTGGTGTCGCGGTCCCAGGCCGGGTTCGGCTCGGTCAGGTGCAGGGTCGGCGGGGTGACGCCGTGGTGCAGGGCGAGCGCGGTCTTGATCAGCCCGGCCAGGCCCGCCGCGCACTTGGTGTGGCCGATCTGGGACTTGACCGAGCCGACCGCGCACGAGCCCGGTTCCGCGCCCGCCTCGGTGAACACCTCGGTGAGGGTGCGCAGCTCGGTGCGGTCGCCGACGACGGTGCCGGTGCCGTGCGCCTCGACCAGCCCCACCCGCGCCGGGGAGATCCCGGCGGCGCGGTAGGCGCGGGTGAGGGCGGCGCGCTGGCCCTCGGGGCGCGGGGCGGTGAGGCCGAGCGCGCGGCCGTCGCTGGCGCTGCCGACGCCGTCGACGACCGCGTAGACCCGGTCCCCGTCGCGCTCGGCGTCCTCGAGGCGCTTGAGCACGACGCAGGCGACGCCCTCGCCGAGCGCGATGCCGTCGGCGGTGCGGTCGAACGTGGCGGAGCGGCCGGTGGGCGACAGGGCGTGCACGGAGGCGAACATCAGGAAGTCGTTGATGCCGTTGTGCAGGTCGGCCCCGCCGCACAGCACCAGGTCGCTGCTGCCGGTGACGAGCTCCTTGCAGGCCACGTCGACGGCGGTGAGCGAGGAGGCGCAGGCGGCGTCGACGGTGTAGTTGGCCCCGCCGAGGTCGAGCCGGTTGGCGACGCGGCCCGCGATGACGTTGGCGAGCACGCCGGGGAACGAGTCCTCGGTGAGCCTGGGCAGCTGGGCGTCGAGCGCGGGCGGCACGGAGCCGAGGTAGGCGGGCAGGGTGGTGCGCAGGGTGGTGGCGCCGGACAGGTCGCTGCCGGACTCCGCGCCGAACACCACGGAGGTGCGGGAGTGCTCGGTGCTCGCGTGCGGGTAGCCGGCGTCGACCAGCGCCCTGCGGGAGGCTTCGAGCGCGAGCAGCTGCACGGGTTCGATCGCGCCGAGGGAGGCGGGCGGGATGCCGTAGGCGAGCGGGTCGAAGGCGATGGGCGGCAGGAAGCCGCCCCACTTGGACGGGGTGCGCTCGCCGTCGCCGTCCGGGGCGTAGTACAGCTCGGGGTCCCAGCGCTCGCGCGGCACCTCGGTGACGCTGTCGCGCCCGGCGAGGACGTTGGCCCAGAAGGACGGCAGGTCGGGCGCGCCGGGGAACATGCAGGCCATGCCGACGACGGCGACGCGCAGCGGCTTCGGCTCGGGGGCGGTGCGGCGCGGGGCGGCGGCGCGGACCTCCTCCGCGCGCCGCGCCAGGTGCGCGGCGGAACCGGCGGTGACGTCGGCGTGCAGGTCGGCGATCGTGGTGGTGGCCGAGCGCAGCACGCTGACCTCGCCCGCCATGAACATGCCCTCGGCGGCCTGCCGGTCCCGGTCGACCTCGCGCAGCTCGGCGCCGACGCGCTCGACGCCCTTGCTGGCGACGCGCAGGCGGCCGACGTTGAACTTCTCCAGGCGCTCCCAGGCTTCCCGGTCCGGGACGGCGGCGCGGGCGAGGTCGGCGCGCAGGGCGGCGAAGTCGCCGGTGAAGCCGCTGGCTACGCAGCGGGTGGCGTGGCCGGGGGCGGTCTGGAGCAGGTCGGTGCGGGTGGCGGTGACCACGTGCCGCTGGAAGACCTCGCCGATGGCGCCCGCGTCGACGGCCTCGGCGGTGAACAGGTAGGCGGTGCCCATGAGGACGCCGACCTCGACGCCCGCGCGGACCAGCGGTGCGGCGAGCGCGGCGACCATGGCGGCCGAGCGGGCGTCGTGCACGCCGCCCGCGAAGAGCACGGCCGTCCCGGCGCCCGCCTTGTGCTCCAGGAGGACGTCCACTTGGGACTCCCAGAGCGGGAAGCTGTTGCGGGGCCCCACGTGCCCGCCGCACTCGGCACCCTCGAAGACGAACTTGCGGGCGCCCGCCGCGAGGAACTGGCGCAGCAGGCCGGGTGAGGGCACGTGCAGGAAGGTGGAGACGCCCTTGGCCTCCAGCGCGGCGGCCTGCGCGGGACGGCCGCCCGCGATGATGGCGTGGCTGGGCCGGACCTCCTCCACGACGGCGAGCTGCGCGGCCCGCACGTCCTCGGCGGCGAACCCGAGGATGCCGACGCCCCAGGGCTTCCCGCCCAGCTCGGCGCGGGTGCGTTCGAGCAGGGCGCGGGTCTGGTCGGCCCCGGAGAGCGCGAGCGCGACGAACGGCAGGCCGCCCGCGCCTGCGACGGCGGCGGCGAAGGCCGGGCTGTCGCTGACCCGCGTCATGGGGCCCTGGGCGATGGGGAGGGCGGTGCCGAGAGCGCTCTCACTTTGCAGGGCTTCGGGTCTGGGGGAGGTTCGGGCATCCGGCCGGACGGCGGGCGGCGCGGCGCCTGCCGGAGGCGCGGCGCCAGCGGCACTCGCGGTGTTTGCCGGACTCGCGGCGCCAGCGGCACTCGCGGCGCCAGCAGCACTCGCGGTGTTTGCCGGACTCGCGGTGCCAGCCGGACTCGCGGGGTTCTCGGCGGTCGCGTCGCCCGTGGCGCCCGCCGGGCTCCGGTCGCCGAGGAGGGCGGTGCGGGCGGCGGCGTCGGCGAACGCGCCGGTGATCGCGTCGCGCACGCCGCGCACGGCGGCGGCGACGGTGGGCCAGCGGCGGGTGAACGCGGTGGCCAGCGCGACGTCCTGCCCGACCGGCAGCAGCCCGCGCGCCGGGTCGTGGTGCAGCAGCGCGGCGGGGTCGTCGGGCAGCGCGGTGGCGCCCGGTCCGCGCCGGTGCAGGAAGTGGACGCCTTGGTGCACAACGGTTTCCGACCCGTCCAGCCCGCGCAGCGCCTCGGTGGTCGCGACGGGCAGGCCCGCGTCGTCGTACAGCGCGAACTGGGTGTCCAGCAGCACGCCGGCCGCGCCACCCGCGACGGCGGCGGCGGCGGTGTGCGGCCCGATGCCGCCCGCCGCCCACACCGGGACGTCGCCGATGTCGGCGAGCAGCTGCTGGAGCAGCACGAACGTGCTCAGCTCGCCGACCCGGCCGCCGGACTCGCGCCCCCTGGCGACGAGCCCGACCGCGCCCGCCGCGAGCGCCGCGCGGGCTTCGGCCAGGTCGGTGACCTCGACCAGGACCTCGCGGTCGGCGAACTCGGCCGGTGAGCGCGCGGGGTCGGCCAGCAGCACGACCTCGGCGGCCTCGGGCAGCGGTGGCACGGCGACGCCGGGTCGAACGCGCACGCCGAAGCGGCCCGGTGTCCAGCGGGCGGTGTCGGCGAGCGCGCGGACGGCCCCGTCGACGTCGGTGGGCAGCTCCAGGACCGCGAGCGCGCCCGCTCGCGCGGCGGCGGCGGTGAGTCGCGGCGCGGACCGGTGGACCGGGTTGAGCGCGATGACCAGTTCCGAACGAACCACTCGCATGAACGTCTCCCGGCACGGCGAGTAGGCGACCCGATGTTCGATCAGCCGTAGTCAAGAGAAGAAGGCAGGACGGGGTCAACACCCCCCGTTCGGCCGGCAGGAAACGCTTTCGGAAAAGGATCGGAGACAAATTGTTCGGAAGCGCACGGCGGCTGAACTGGGCAGTAACCTGGCAGATCGAAAATTTCTGCCCGCCCAGGTCACGACCTCGTCATGCATCCGACACCAAAGCATTACGGCTCACGCAAAATTTGTGAGAAAGATCACAACCATTCGGTGTAGTGGTGGATACACCAGCAGCCCCACCGCATTCGTCCGACGATCCTTACCCCTCAGGGGAAGCGGGTACAGCCCCACCACGGCGCACAGGCGCGGCGCTGAATAAGTCGACAACAACCGATAAACACTCAATTCAGCGTTGACGGAAGTCCCCGATCGCCGTATTGCGCAACCCCGATTCCGCCCGCAGCACACCCCCGGTCAACACCTCGTCCGCCCAAGGAAAAATCCGCGCCCGTTCAGCCCCGCGCGACCACGACGAGTTCACCCGAGGGCGAGCCCACCCCCTCCCCCCGCCACCCTCCGTGCACGGCGACGACCTGGAACCCGGCCCGCCCGACCGCCGCCCGAAGCTCCGCTTCGGTCCGGAACCGCAAGGCGGCCCGCCCGTCGACGGGCCCGTCCGGCAACCCGAACCGGCACCGGTACCGGGCACGAGGGCGCGGCGCAGGTCGGTGAGCACGGCGGCGAAGGCGTCGTCGCTGAGGGGGAACCGCACCACGTGCCCGGCGAGCACGGCGGCGTCGGGCAGCGCGGAGGAGGTGCCGAGCACCCGGTCGACCCGTCGGCACCGGGCTTGGCCCGCGCGGCGTCGAGCGAGGCCCGAGCCGGGTCGCCCCAGGTCGCCGGGCGCCACCGACGACGGCGTCACCGACGACGAACCCCCAAGCGGCCCAACAACTCCCTGGCCTCACCCCGGCACACCTCGCTCCACCGCGCGAGCTCCCGAGCGGCCTGGACGCGGACGTGCCTGGCGACCGCGCCGTCGAACGCGACCGAGCGCACGACGGCGGACGCGGCGTCCCGCTGGTCCCGCCGCACGGCCACCATCCCCTGGGCGCACCGGAGCCTGACCACTCCCGAGGCTCCGCGGGCGAGCGCCCGGAGCTCGCGGACGGCGGCGGCCGAGTCGAACTTGCCCAGCCGCAGCAACACCTCCCGCCGCTGGAGCGGCGTGCCGTCGAGCCCGAGCAGGAGCTCGGCGACCTCCCGCCGGCGCGCCCGGCTCACCACGCCGAGCAGGCAGGCGGCACGGGCGCGGGCGGTGACGGGCAGCGCGGCGTCGAAGGCGATCGACGAGGCCCCGTCCTCGGCGAGCCGCTCCCCGTTCTCCCCGAACCACCGCAGCTCCTCCACCGCCCGAACGCGGAGCGCGGCCCGCTGCCCGGAGTCCCGAACGACCTGGTCGAGCACCCGAACCGCCAGCGCCCGATCGCAGACCTGGAGCTCCCGGACCCACCGCGCGACCTCGACCCGAACAGCGGCCCCGGCGGACTCATCGGCCAGCACGACCCGCAACCGCGCGAAGTCCTCGCGCAGCCGGGAACCCCAAGCCCGCCGGTACTCCCCACCCCGACCGGGGACGAGCACCTCACCGGCCGGAACCCCCATCCCCACCAGCGTCTCGACGTCCCGCCACCGCGTCGCCCCCTGAAGCCGCGCCCGCACCACCTCCCACTGCCCGAGGCAGAGCCCGGCCAACTCCGCCCACGCCCCCTCCCGCTCCAGCACGACGGCGGCCTCGCGCC
This sequence comes from Actinosynnema pretiosum, assembly GCF_024171695.1. GTDB lineage: Bacteria > Actinomycetota > Actinomycetes > Mycobacteriales > Pseudonocardiaceae > Actinosynnema > Actinosynnema pretiosum. The sequence continues at coordinate 647,542 of NZ_JAMTCF010000001.1, forward strand.
TGGACGACCGCCGCAACCCCACCGCGGCCTCGACGACCTCCCGCCGACCGCTCTCCACCGCACCGAGCACGTCCCGGATCTCGGCTTCGGACTCACCGGCGAGCGGAAGATCACCCCAGGCGTCGAGCACCGGCAACCGCTCCTCGACCGACCGGGACCGGTCGCCCAGCAGGGCGCGCTCGGCCTCGATCCGCTCCTCCGGCCGGAGTTCGACCAGCACCTCCCGCCCCCGGACCTCCGGGTGGCGCACGAGGGCCGCCGCCGGATCAGCCGCCGCCCGCTCGAACGGGTCGGTCAGCCTGCCGAGCCACGTGACCGCCTCCACCCGCTCCTCCAGCAACCCCGTGGTCGCCATCCGGCGCAGCACAGCGGCGACCTCCCCGGCGCACGCCCGATCCAGCAGCACCAGGTGGTAGCTGGCTTCGGCGCTCCCCTCCCGCATCCGACGACGGCACCACGCCACCGCCTCCGCCCGACTCCCCGGATCGGTCTCGGCCAACTGCCGCACCACCGCGAACCGCTCCCGTAAGCCGAGGTTCTCGTCCTGGGCCAGGGCACGCAGTTCCGCGACGCAGCCTGCGATCGCCGCAGCCGTCACCCTGGCCCGACACCCCGTGTCGGGATGACGCGCGACGTCCTCCAGCGGGACGGCGACCCCGAGGTCCAGGAGTGCCAGCAGACCGGCACGCCAGCGCCAGGACCCGGAAGCACCCGCGAGCAGCACCGAGGCGGAAGCCCTCTCCGGGTCCCGCTGCGCCAGGAGCACGGAGGCTTCCCCGCGAACGAGCGCGGGCACGGCCGGATCGGTGACGAAGGCGGTCAAGCGCGGCGAGGGAAACCCCAGCACCTCCACCGCCTGGTGCGCCTCCCACACCTGCCCGGCGGTGCTCCACGGATCGGCGATCACCTCGTCGAACGCCTCGGCCACCTGCCCGCGATGCCCTGCGCTCGCGCCGATGAAGCCCCTGACGTGGTAGTAGGCCTTCCAGGGCAACGTGGTCCGCACCAGCTCGCCGAACCCGGCGATCCCCACCCCTTGGTGCCGCAGCGAAACCAATGCCCGCGCGGCTTTGAGCCGAGGCAAATCGGAAAGCCCCGCGCCCCGCACGACTTCTTCCAGCGCGGCGGGCAGGTGTCCGAGGTCGAGCCCGTGGCAGGAAGTCGCCACTTCCATCGCCACGTCCCGTTCCGCCAGCAGATCGGCCAGGCAGGTCAACGCGCGTTCCCGATACCCGTTGCCCAGCAGCAACAACTGGCACCACGCCTGCGCTCGTGCCTGCGGACCGCCGAATTCCACCGCCGACTCGAAGTGCGCGATCACCTCGGGATGGAACTCCGGCCCGATCTCGGAGAGGTGCTCGGCGGCCCACCCCCTGAAGTGCGGCGGAGCGGAGTGGTCGGCCACCGCGGCGCGCAGCGCGGCGACCGCTTCCCGTCGGTGGCATCCACCGAGCGTGGCCAACTTGCTCAACCCCGACAACCGGATTCCAGCGGTCAGAAGTGGCGAGCGGGCCACGTCCACGAGCCACTCGGCGGCTTCGTCGTGGTGCTCGGGAGCGAAGTCCGCGAGCGATTCCGCAGCCCACGCCGCGGTCTGGCTGTCGGTCGTCGGATCGGCCAAGTGCCCCACCAGAGCGCTGAACGCGCTCTCCTCAGCCTCGAACCCGACGCAGTGGGCCAGGTACAGCGCGCTCTCCTCCCGTTGAACCCCCTGCTCCCCCAGCACTTCCCACACCAGTCGCTCAGCGACCTCGCGGTGCCCGGCTCCGAGTTCGGCGAGCACCAACGCCGCCTTGATCCGGTAATAGCGGTTCCGCCCGTGATCCCCGATCAGCGCCCCCAGCGCCTCGACCGCCACCCGCTCCTCCCCCAGCGCCACCAACCCCAGAGCCGCGTCCCGGACCCCGGCCGTGCTGTGCACCCGGTCCCGCAGCACCCCGGTGAACACCTCCACCGCCCGCCCCGCGAACCCCCCGTCGATCTCCACCACCCCGGAAGCGAGCTCCACCAGATCCGCGTTGGCCGTGAACGGGTCCCCCACCAGCTCCAGCAACCGCCGAGCCGCCCGCCCTGCGGCCTCCCCACCGAATCCCGCCAGCGTCACCGCCGCTTTCCGGCACTGCTCCCCGTCCGCCCGCGCGTCCACCAGCACCGCCCACAACCCGCCCTCCGCGAACCGCGCCTCCTCACCGCCCCACTCCGCCAGCGCCTCGGCCGCCGCCAGCCGGTCCCCCACCGCAACCCCCTCGTCCCCCACCGCCGCGCACAGCACCTCCACCGCCGCACCCCCCACCCGCAACCGCACCGCCAGCGCCGTCGCCGCCTCCACCCGCGAGCGCCACGGCGCGGCCCCGTCGTGGACCAGCCCGGTCAGCCAGCCCGCCAGCCCCGGGTGCCGCGCCCGCCCCACCTGCTCCAGCACCTCCGGCTGCTTCGCGGTCATCGCCCAGCCCCGCGCGGTCACCAGGAACTCCTCCACCGCCTCCGCCCCGGCGGGCAGGTGTCCGGCCAGCAACCGCGCCGCCAGCAGGTGCTGCTCCCCACCCCCGCCGTTCAGCAGCCGCAGCAACCCGTCCGCCCGCTCCGGCCACAACCGCGCGTGGTGCAGCAGGACCGTCCGCGCGTACCGCCCCCGCTCGCGGGGCAGCGCCGCGTGCAGCAGCCGCCCGAACCCCACCCCGTCGAACCCGTCGCGCGGCAGTTCCCGCGCCTGCGCCGTGGCCGACAGGTGCTCGGCGAAGCTGTGGTGCAGGAACTCCAGCCCGCCCCCGCGCACCACCAGCGGCCCGACCGCGACCAGGAACTCCGCCAGCTCCTCCCGCCACCCCACCCCCAGCACCTCGCCGGGCACGGTCGCCCCGACCCACGCCACCGCCGCCCCGCCCAGCTCGACGTCGGTCTCCCGCCGCGTCCGCCCCAGGTGCTCCAGCAGCGGCGCGCGCCACGGCTCGAACACCCCGCCCCCGCCCCGCAGCACCCCCAGGTACGCCTCGAACAGCTCGTACCGGCTGTCCGGCAGCGGCCGGTCGCCCCACCGCTCGAACAGGATCGCCGCGATCGTCGCCAGCAGCGGCAACCGCACCAGCTCCACCAGCCCGGCCGCCCTGACCTGCCGGACGAACCGCCGCCCGACCTCCGCCCCGAACCAGTTCCCGGCGAACACCCGCAGCCCGGCCTCGTCGAACGGCAGCAGCTCGTACCGCAGCGCCCCCACCCGCCGCAGCGGGTCGGCCCCGTCCACCGGTCGCGTCGTCAGCAGCACCCGGTGCCCGCCCGCCGACGCCCACAGCGCCAGCACCTCGGCCAACCGCTCCCGCCGCGCCACGTCGGCGACCTCGTCCAGCGCGTCCACCAGCAGCAACCACCGGCACCCGCCCACCCGCGACGCCAGCACCGAGGGGTCGACCGCCCCGCCCAGCAGCGCCCCGTACTCAGCGTGCGCCCCGAGCGCCAACGCCTCGAAGAACGGCAGGTCCAGCCGCGCGGCCAGCTCGCGCGCGGTCACCCGCAGCGGCACCACGGCCTCGGCCAGCGGGTCGCCCTCGCCCTCCCACCGCCGCGCCACGTCCGCCGCCAGCCGCAGCAGCAACGTCGACTTGCCCTGACCGGCCCCACCGGTCACCACCAGGTGCGCGTCCCCGTCGAGCACCTCCCGCAGCGGTCGCGCGGGCGGTCGCACCACCTGCCCGCCCCACGTGGGCGCGGCGACCTCCACCACCCCGCCACGCCCGTCGGGCACGACCCGGCGCCGCTCGGCCGGGCCCCGCTCCGGCTCCTCCGCGAACACCCCGAGCTCCTGCCGCACGTGCACCGCAGCGAGCGACGACCGCGCGCCGGGCAGCCGGTACGGGAACCGGTGCTCGGCCTGCGCCTGGGCGCGCAGCAGCGCCCGCACCCCGGCGGGCAGCCGCGCCGACCAGTCCCCCGGCCCGTCGGCGTGGGACGCCGAGGGCGCCGTCGCGTGCACGTGCACCCCGCCGTGGACGACCCCGGCCTGCACCACGGTCCCGTCGACGTCGCCAACCCGGTTGCCCACCACACCGGAGATGCTCCCACCGCGCCGCCGAACGAATCCGCAGTTCAGCGGCCCCACCGTTCAGCGGCCCCGCGCCACCCTCAGGCGTTCCCCTCCCGCTCCGGCACCCGCCCCCGCCGAGCCCCAGACCCCGACCCAGACCCCGAAGGCGGGGTCCGCTGCTGCGGCACCGGGGTGGTCACCCGCGCGGCCAGCAGTCGCACCGTGCGCGCCTCCACCAGCTCCGCCGCCGTCAACCGCACCCCCCACCGCGCCGCGACCTCGTCCCGCAGCCGCAGCAGGTCCACCGAGGTCCCGCCCAGCGCCGCGAAGTCGTCCACCGCCCCCACCAGGTCCACGTCCAGCAGCACCGACCACAGCGCCGCCAGCTCCCGCTCCACCTGCCCGCGCGGCGCCACGTAGTCGTGGCCCAGCAGTGGCCGGGAGCGGTCCGGTGCGGGCAGGGCGGCGTGGTCGACCTTGCCGTGCGCGGTCAGCGGCAGGCGGTGCACGGGCACGAACACCGACGGCACCAGGTGCTCCGGCAGGGTCTCCTTGAGGAACGCCCGCAGCTCCGGCACCGGCACCGCCCAGTCCGTCTCCAGGTGCGCCACCATCCCGCCGCGCCCGTCCGCCGTCACCACCGCCCCGGTGATCATCGGGTGCCTGCACAGCGCCGCCTCGACCTCGCCCGGCTCGACCCGGTGCCCGCGCACGTTGAGCTGCCGGTCGATCCGCCCGATGAACTCCAGGTCCCCGCTGGGCAGCAGCCGCGCCAGGTCGCCGGTCCGGTACATCAGCGCGCCCGGCCGGTCGGAGTGCGGGTCGGTCAGGAAGCTCTCGTCGGTCTGCTCCGGCCGGTTCACGTACCCGCGCCCCACGCCCGGCCCGCCGATCAGCACCTCGCCGACCTCGCCGGGCGCGGCGGTCGCGCCGTCCTCGCGGCGCAGCAGCACGGTCACCCCGCGCAGCGGCCTGCCGATGGTGGGCCGCTCGCCCGGCGCGCACGCGCCGATCGTCGCGCACACCGTGGTCTCGGTCGGCCCGTACGCGTTGACCAGCCGCACCCGCCCCGCCCACCGCTCCACCAGCGCCTGCGTGACGGGCTCGCCGCCGGACACCAGGGTCCGCAGGTGCGGCAGCCCCCCGGTGGGCAGCGACGCGAGCAGCGACGGCGCCGCCGACAGGTGCGTGACGCGCAGCTTGCGCAGCACGCGGGCCAGCTCGACCCCGGCCAGCACGGTCCCGCCCGGCGGCAGGCACAGCACCCCGCCGGACAGCAGGCTCATCGCCAGCTCCCACACCCAGGCGTCGAAGGTGGGCCGGGCGAACTGGAGCACGCGCGCGCCGTCCAGGTCGCCGAAGTGCTCCGCGACGGCCAGCGCCAGGTTCACCACGCCCTCGTGCCCGATGGCGACGCCCTTGGGCGAGCCGGTCGACCCGGAGGTGTACAGCACGTACGCGAGCGGTCCTGGCACGTCGGCGGGTTCGGCCGCGGTGCCAGGGCGGTCGACGCGCAGCAGCTTCGGGCCCCTGACCGGCGGCGACGGCTCGTGGTCCGCGATCACCAGCGGGGCGGACGTGTCGGTCAGCGCGATCCGGGCGCGGGCGCGCGGTTGGGCGGGCGGCAGGGGCACGTACGCGGCCCCGGCCCGCCACACGCCCAGCACGGACACCACGAACTCGTACCCGCCGCCGATCAGCAGCCCGACCGCGTCGCCGGGCTGGACGCCGGAGGCCGCGATCCGGGTGGCGAGCGCGTCCGCGTGCCTGCGCAGCGCGCCGTAGGTGACCACCTCGCGACCGTCGTCGACGGCGGGCCGCGACGGGTCGTCCTCGGCCCAGCGGGCGAACAGGTCGTAGCCGCTCAGCGGCGCGCTCACGAGGCTTCCAACCGGTCGGCTGCCACCATTTACGGCACTCCCATCCGAAGGACCTCGCGGGCATTCCGGTGAGCGCGCGGGAAAGCGCCCGAGCGGCGCCGACCGGGCGCGTCCCCGGACGGGCGGTCCCCCGGTCAGCCGACCTGAACGCCCTGCTCCCGGTTAGTACCCCGCCCCCTGGACCGCAGCAACCGAGAGCCACCCGGTCGGGTGGAAAGCACGGGCTAACCGGTCGGGGTGTTGAGGCTCGCGGGCGCCCCAACCGACAATCCCTGAGACCGCACAAGCGGTGTTCCCCGCGCTCGACCCCATCGCGCCGCCGGTCAGGCGGAGAAGCCCCGCGAGCGGAGGCAGCCCATGCCCGCAGCCCTGACCTTGCCGCACCCGCCCGGCCCGCCGGTCCGCCTGGAACCGCCCGGCGAGCGCTCCGGCCTGACGTCGGTGGGCGTGCCGTTCGGCGCCGAGGCGTGGCTGGTCACCCGGCGCGAGGACATCAGCGCGCTGCAGGACGACCGCCGGTTCACCAGCGCGGCCGAGAGCAGGCCGCCGCTGCTGCCCGGCCGGGTCGTCCCGCCCGCCCGCGAGCGCGACGACGGGGACCGCGCGAGGCTGCGCAGGGTGCTGGCCGACTGCCAGGTCCCGGCCGGTCCGGTGCTGGCGGCGCAGCGCCCGAGGCTGCTGGGCATCGCGGACACCCTGCTGGACGGCGTGCTCGACGCGGGCGGCCCGGCCGACCTGGTGGAGCGCTTCACCGCGCCGCTGAGCGCGGAGGCGACCTGCGAGCTGGTGGGCGTGCCGTACGCGGACCGCGCGGTGTTCCTCGACTGGTTCACCGCGTTCGCGGTGGGCGGCGACACCGGCCGCTCCCGCGACCTGGTCACCGCGTACACGGACCGCCTGGTCGCCGAGCGCAGGGCGCACCCGCGCGCGGACCTGGTCACGGCGCTGGTGCGCGCGGAGCCGGAGCTGACCAGGGGCGAGCTGCTGGAGGTGGTCGGCGGCGTGCTGCTGGCGGGCGACGGGGTGGCCACGCAGCTGGCGAACTGCGCGTACGTGCTGCTGGCGCACCCCGAGCACGCGCGCCTGCTGCGCGAGGAGCCGGAGCTGATCCCGCTGGCCGCGCAGGAGCTGCTGCGCCGCGTGCCGTTCCCGCCCGGCGCGGCGTGCGCCCGCTACGCCACCGAGGACGTGGAGCTCGGCGGCGCCCTGATCCGCGCCGGGGACGCGGTGGCGCCCGCGTCGGCGCCGGGCGCGGACGCCCTGGACTTCCGCCGCGAGGCGGGCCCGCTCCCGACCGGGCACCACTGCCTGGGCCCCGGCGTGGTGGCGGAGCTGCTGGAGGTGGCGCTGACGGCGCTGCTGCACCGCGTGCCGACCGTGCGGCTCGCGGCGGAGGAGGTGCTGGACTGGCGCCGGGACCTGCTGGTGCGCCGCGTGGTGCGCCTGCCGGTGACCTGGTGAGCGCCCCCCGCGCGGTGCCGGGGTGACCGGCCGGGCCCGCAGGGGCGGGTTCCCCCGGTCCTCAGCCCTACTCGGGGCTGCGGCTGCGCGGGATGCGCGCCTCGGGCGCCTGGACCGGCGCGGGGTCGCGCCACAGCCCGTGCAACCGCAGCCCGCCCGCCACCGGGTGGGTCCACAGCACGTCGAAGCCGTGCGCCCGGTAGAACGGCAGCACCTCGTCACCGGCGGTCCACAGGTAGGCGGGCGTGCCACCCTCGTCGCACCACCGCAGCCCCGGTTCCAGCACCGCCGAGGCGAGCCCGCTCCTGCGCCGGTGCGGCACGGTCGCCAGCGCCCGCAACCGGTGGTGCGGCAGGGAGGGCTCCCGCTGCTCGGCCAGCGCCACCGCGCGCTCGTACCGGGAGGCCCCGAACGGCCCGATCTGGTCGGCGACCCACCGCGCGGTCTCCAGCTCCTCCACGGGGTCGGGCCGGTGCTCGGCGTGCGTCCACACGGCGGCGGCGGACCGGCACGGCGTCAACCAGGCCCGGACGGCGGGCAGCGGCGGCTCGGTCAACCAGTCGGCGACGACGGCCCCGAACTTGAGCTCCAGCACCTCCCGCCGCCGCGCGCCGTCGGGCTCGTAGTGCTCGGCCAGCGGGCTGTCGTGCAGCCCCTCGGCCAGCACCGCCCCCAGCTCCCCCGCGTCCAACCCGGTCGCCTCCACCGTGGTCCCGATCACCGGGCTCCCCCTTCCCCGCGAGCGGACCCCCGCGACCGGATCACCCGCGCCCTCAGGGGCGCGGAAGCGCCCACCAGTGTCCATTGAGGACGGAGATTCCGCCATGCCGAGACGAGTGCACCTGGTCGAGCTGGACGAGTGCGCCGAACCGGGCGACCAGCGGTCGGCCCCGACGTTCGAGTTCCACCGGAACGACCGCTCGGCGCTGCTGACCACCCTGGACGAGCCGTTCGCGGTGGCCCTGGCGGCGGACGGGACGGAGGTGGAGCTGGCCCGCGAGGTGAAGCGCCTGTTCCCCCGGTGCCACGTGGTCGTGGGCGGCGAGGCCGAGCAGGCCTTGGTGGACGCCCCGTGGGTGGACGTCCTGGTCCACGGCCACACCGCCCGCAGGGTCCCGGCCGTGCTGCGCGCCCTGGCCAAGGGCTGCGGCCTGGGCGAGGTGCCCGGCATCAGCTTCTGGGCGGACACCGGCTGGGAGCGCACCGTGGTGACGACCGTGATGCCCACCCCGCGCGTAGGCGGCTGACCGGAGGGGTGGGAGGGCCAGCCCAGCCGCCCCCCACCCCTCACCTCTCACCCCAAATGCACCACAGGCGCGCTCTCGACATCGGCCCGCTGCAAAGCCCCCTTGCCGACCAGAACCGAAGCCAGCACAGCCGCGACGCACAACAGCACCGCGGCACTGGCGAACACCGCCGAATACCCCGACACCACCCGCTCGACGGCCCCAGGCCCCTCGGCCCGAGCCACCACGCCCGCGTAGATGGCCGTGACCACCGCGAGCCCCACCGACCCGCCGACCTGGTTGGCGGCCGTGGCCGTGGCCGCAGCGGCCCCTGCGTCCCGAGCCTCGACCCCGAGCAGCGCGAGGTTCTGCAACGGCACGAACGTGAAACCCATCCCCACCCCGAACAGCACCAGTCCGGGCAGCACCTGGGCCCAGTACCCGCCGTCAGCCGTGATCAGCCCCAGGTACCCCACCCCGCAAGCCGCGAGCACCGGCCCGAGCACGAGCTGCGCACGCGGCCCGACCCGCTCCAACATCCGGGTGGCGAACGGCACGGTGACCGTGATGCTCGCGGTGATCGGCAACGTGCCGAGCCCGGCGAGCAGCGGCGACAACCCCAACACCCCCTGCAGGTGGAACGTCAGGTACAGCATCGCCCCGATCATCACCGCCCCGGTGATCCCCTGGATGAGGAACGCCGCGACCCGCCCCCGATCAGCGAACACCCGCAACGGCAACAACGGGTGCGCGGTCCGCGCCTCCACGACGACGAACGCCCCCAACAACACCACCCCGAGCACCACGAACCCCACCGCGGAAGCGGAAACCCAAGACTCCTCGGCAAGCGTCAGCCCGTACACGAGCGCCCCCAGCCCCCCACTGACCGCGACCGCCCCGAGCACGTCGTACCGCCGATCCCCGTCCGCCCGCGACTCCCCGAGCAGCAGCCCTCCGGCAACCACCCCGACCACCACGAACGGCACGTTCACCAACAGGCACCACCGCCACGACAGGTACTCGGTCAGCACACCCCCGAGCAACAACCCGATGGCCGCACCCGCACCGGAGATCCCCCCGAAAACAGCGAAGGCGACATTGCGCTCACGCCCGGAGGGAAACGTGACGGTGACGATCGCCAATGCGGCAGGCGCCATCAACGCCGCAGCAACCCCTTGCAACCCCCGAGCTACGAGCAACTCCGCACCACTACCCGCAAGCCCACCCCACACAGACACAACACCGAACAGCGCAAGCCCAAGCAAGAAGGCCCGCCGCCGCCCCCAGAAGTCCGCGATCCGCCCACCGAGCAACAACAACGCCCCGAAGGCCAGCGCGTAAGCCGTGACCACCCACTGCCGAGCCCCGTCCGACATGCCCAGGTCGACCTGAGCACTGGGAAGCGCGACGTTGACGATGGTCCCGTCGAGGACAACCAGCAACTGCGTCAGTGAGACAACCGCGAGAACCCACCAGTTCCGCCTACCCGCAGGCACACGAACAACAGGGTTGAACCGAGCAAAAATGGAGTGCCTCCACCACGAACACGCCCGAGGTTTCCAGCCCCGACCGGGCAGCACACACCCCCGACCACCCCGGCAACGCGCCGGTCAGACCCCCCGACCCTAACAAACCACCCCACCCGACAGCCCAGCAAAACCCCCAAGTGCCATCCTCACGCAGGCCCATACAGGCCCACGCAGGCCCGGACCAAACGCACCCGCCCACGTCCCCGCACCCGCCCACGTTCCCGCACTCGCCAGCTTCACGTACTCGCGGGCTGCGGGGCGAGCGAAGCGAGCCCGCAGCCACCCACTCCCGCGTCCCTCGTCTCCGTTTGGCCTGGCGAAGCCCGAGCGCGCTCGTCAAGATGCCGCCGCACTGCCACGGCAGACCGCACAGTCATCCGGCGTCTTGACGAGTGTGCTTGCCTGAAAGGAGGCCAAACGGAGACGAGGGACCCGGACCACCGCAGGGGTAAACCGCACCACCAGCGAAACAGTCACCGGCCGGCAGAGCCTGTCTCCCTCGTTTTTGGAGGCCTGCCCCGCCGGCGAGGCGAGCTTTTCAGCTCTTCGCCCTTCACCTTCCCCAGCCACCCACAAAAAGCGCCGGGGCCCACCGCCTCTGCCCCAGGCGGCGGACCCCAGCCGAAGGTGGTCACCGACAGGCCCCCGCCCACCCAAGCCACCACGGGGAACACCTGCACTACAAGACATCGCCCCAACCGCTACGCCATTAGCCCCAGAGCAACTAGACCACTCAGACGAGTACCCACCCCCACCTCCACCCCGCCCACCCCCACCCCCACAAACCACCCCCTGACCAGCACGTTCCCCCAACCTCCCCCACCCCGTTCCCCCGAGTTAACCCCACGTTCGAGTCACCCTTCTAAGTTCCGGCGGTGGCGGTCGGTGATGATCTGGACAGATACCGGTTGATCCGCTTGCTGGGCCGAGGCGGCATGGGCGAGGTGCACATCGCCGAGGACACCTCGCGGGACAACCGCAAGGTGGCCATCAAGCTGCTCCCGACCGACGTGCTGCGCGATCCCGAGCTCGAAGAGCGCTTCCGCCGCGAGTGCGCGCTGGCCGCGCGGATCGACCACCCGAACGTCCTCCCGGTCTACGACTACTCCGTCGGCGCCCGCCCCTACATCGTCATGCGCTACGTGGAAGGCACCGACCTGGCCACCGAGGTCGCCAAGGGCCCCCTCCCCCCGGAACGCGCGGTGAGCGTCGTCGAACAGGTCGCCGCAGCCCTGGACGCCGCACACCGCAAAGCCCTCCGCCACCGCGACGTGAAACCGTCGAACGTCCTCCTGGAGCAGGGCGCCCGCAAGGGCACCGACCACGCCTGGCTCTTCGACTGGGGAATCGCCCAACCGATCACCGCCCCACCGATCACCCGCCTGGGCCAGGTCGTGGGCACCCCGCACTACATCGCCCCCGAACGCCTGGAAACCTCAGCCTCCGACCACCGCGCGGACGTCTACTCCCTCGCCGTGGTGCTCTACGAGTGCCTGGCGGGTCGCAGACCGTTCGACGGCGACGAGGTCCAAGTCCTGATGGGCCACCTGAAGGGCGAAGTCCCCCAACTCCCCGCCGACATCCCTCCCGCGATGCAGGGGGTCGTGGAACGCGGCCTGGCCAAGCACCCGGACGACCGCCACCAGTCCGCAGGCGAACTGGCCGCAGCAGCACGCGAGGCGCTGGAGCACTCCGAAGTCAACACCCAGGTCCCGGAACCACTCCCCACCACCCCCGAACCCGCACCCCACCGCTCACCTTGGACCGCCCCCGTGGTCACCGGCGTCCTGGCAGGCGGGACGAGCCTCGTGCTGGGCTCCTTCTTCCTGGAACCACCCCTCTGGTCCCACCCGGCCCTCGCCGTGGCAGTCGCGCTGCTCACCTACGCCGTGCTCGGCAACACCCCCTCCCCTGAACCCCCCACCCCCTCCGCCCCGCCCGACCCCTCCACTCCCTCAACCCGCCCCCCAACACCAGGCGACGAGACCAGGGACGTCGGCTCGGGAGGGTTCCCGAGCCCACGCCCCTAACGTGGCCGACGTGGAGCGCGCAACGTGGTGATGCACTTCCTGGAACCCCGAACCCCCAGCCTGCTGCGCCGGGAACCCCTGATCAGCGGCGCCCCGGCCCCGCGCGGAACCCTCTTCGCCCTGGGCGAGGACGGCGGCTACGCCGCGACCCCCTCCCCCGGCGCCCTTCTTCTCCTCGGCCGGAACAGCCCCGACGTCCACGTGACCGTGGGCTCAGGCGACTGGCACATCAGCCGCGAGCACGCCGCCCTGCGCCGCGAGAGCACCACCTGGCTGGTCCGCAACAACGGCCGCCTCCCGATCAACCTCCCCGGCCACCCCCCACTGCTCAGCGGCCACGAGACCGCGCTGGCCCCCGGCTACACCCCGCTGCACATCCGGGGCTCCCGCCTGCACCTGGTGGAACTCCTGATCAGCACCGGCGGCCCACCCGCAGGCCAGGTCCGCCCGGACACCGGCACCCGCGACCTGGTCTGGCCGCTGACCGACCGGGAGCGCCTGGTGCTGGTGGCCCTGTTCCAACTGGCACTGCTGGGCGCCCCGGACGCGCGCCCGCTGTCCTGGAACGAGACCCGAGCCGCGCTCGACGCCGTGCCGGGCCAGCCCGCCTGGACCGACCGCAAGGCCGAGCACGTGGTGGACGTGGTGCGCCGACGACTGGCCGCCTCGGGTGTGCCGGGGGTGACCGCCGACTCGGCGCCACCGGACGCGATCAAGAACAACCTGCTGCGGGTGCTGCTGGAGACCGCGACCCTGGTCCCACCCGACCTGCGGCTGCTGGACACCGGGATCGGGGGCGGGTGAAGCGTGCGCGGTAACGCGAACAGCACCAACACGAACAGCACCATCACGAACAGCAACAGCAACAGCACCAACGCGGCAGGCCGGTTGGCCGCGCTGGTCGTCGGCGTGGCGATCATCATCGTGCTGGTGGTGGTAGTCGTCGGCCAGAACAACAACCCGAGCCCCGGCAGCGCCACAACCGGCTGCACGGCGGACACCGTGCGGGTCAAGGGCCTGATCGGCTCCGAGAAGAAGCCCTACTTCGACGACCCGGACGTGCGGGACCGGTTGCGCTGCCTGGGTTTCGAGGTGACGGCGAACCCGGCGGGCTCCCGCGAGGACATGCTGGTGCAGCTGGAGCAGGACCCGGAGCACGCGTTCGCGTTCCCCTCCAGCACCGCCACCGCGGAGAAGATCAAGTCCGAGACCGGCGCGAAGACCGGGATCGCGCTGTTCTCGTCCCCCATGGTCGTCGCGACGCACCGCCCGCTGGTGGAGGTGCTCACCCGCGCCGGGATCGTGCGGCAGGACGGTCCGGGAGAACCGCTGGTCGACGTCGAGGCGCTGCTCGGCGCGGCGCGCGACGGTCTCAAGTGGAACCAGCTCCCGGGGAACCCGAGCGGCCCCAACAAGGTCGTGTCGCTGAGCACGACCGACCCGAAGGACTCCAACTCGGCGATCATGATGCTCTCGATCGCCTCGCACGCGGCGAACGGCGGCGCGGTGGTGACCAGCGACGCCGAGATCGCGCGGGTCATGCCGGACCTGTGCTCGATGGTGCTCCAGCAGGGCCAGCAGTCGGCGACCAGCGAGGTGCTGTTCAACGACTACCTGCGCGACCCGCAGGGCGGCCGGATCCAGCTGGGCCTGGTGTACGAGGCCCAGTTCCGCTCGACCAAGCCCGCGCCGGGACTGCCGGAGGACGCCGTGGCGCTGTTCCCGAACCCGACCGTGTACTCGCGGCACACGTTCATCCCGCTGGAGGGGAAGGACGACGCGCGCAGGCTCGGGGAGGCGCTGGGCGGTGACGACCGGTTGATCGAGCTGGCGGCGGCGCACGGGTTCCGGCCGGAGCGCGCGTCGGCGCAGCCGAGCGGGGCCCCGGAGGCGCCGAGGTTCGTGGTGGAGGCGCCGTCGACGGCGGTGCTGGAGCGGATGCTCGACGGGTTGGCGGAGATCCAGCGGAGCGGTCGGGGGTGCGGGCGGTGAGGTTGCGGTTGACCCGGAACGTGGTGGTGCCTGCGGTGCTGACGCTGGTCGCGCTGGTCGCGCTGGCGGGCTGCACGGCGGAGCAGGCCGAGCCGAGAAGCGAGGACACCTCGCTGCGCGGCGTCCCGACGACGTTGCGGGTGCTGGCGGGCAGCGAGCTGGCCGACATGGCGCCGGTGCTGGAGGAGGCGGAGCGGGCGACCGGGGTGAAGGTCGAGTTCACCTTCACCGGCACGCTCGACGGAGCGCAGAAGGTCGCCGAGGGCAAGGCTGACGGCGCGCACGACGCGGTGTGGTTCTCGTCCACCAAGTACCTGCGGAGCCTGCCCGAGGCGCGCGGCAGGCTCGGGGCCGAGGTGCAGGTGATGTCGTCGCCCGTGGTGCTCGGGCTGCGGCAGTCGGCGGCGCGCGAGCTGGGGTGGGCGGACGGGGACGTCACCTGGGGCGGGATCGCCGAGGCGGCGGGCGCGGGGCGGTTCACGTTCGCGATGACCGACCCGGCGGCGTCGAACACCGGGTTCTCGGCGCTGGTGGCGGTGGCGACCGCGCTGGACGGGAGCGGGCGGGCGCTGGACACCGGGGCGATCGAGCGGGTCGCCGGGCCGGTGTCGGGGTTGTTCACCGGGCACCGGATCACGGCCGGGTCGTCGGACTGGTTGGCGGACGCGTTCGTGAAGCGGGCCAGGGGCGAGGACGCCGGGGGGCCGGTCGACGGGTTGATCACGTACGAGGCGTCGTTGAGCTCGTTGAACTCGGGCGGGGAGCTGCCCGAGCCGCTGGTGCCGCTGTACCCGAGCGACGGGGTGGTGAGCGCGGACTACCCGCTTGCGGTGCTGTCGGGGGCGGATGACGCGGCGCGGGACGCGCACCGGCGGTTGACCGAGTACCTGCTGCGGGACGAGGTGCAGCGGGAGATCGTGGCGAAGACCGGGCGGCGGCCCGCGGTGGCCGGGTTGGAGCTGCCCGCAGGGGCGCGGTCCGGGTTGGTGGAGATCCCGTTCCC
The DNA here is from genome assembly GCF_024171695.1 of Actinosynnema pretiosum. GTDB lineage: Bacteria > Actinomycetota > Actinomycetes > Mycobacteriales > Pseudonocardiaceae > Actinosynnema > Actinosynnema pretiosum. Next base: position 662,681 of record NZ_JAMTCF010000001.1, read on the forward strand.
GGACAGCCAGGCCGTGGTGGGGGCGTTGTTGAACGCCTACTACGACGAGCTGCGGCGGCCGTCGCGGACGGTGTACGTGCTGGACGTGTCCGGGTCCATGGAGGGGGACCGGATGGTGCAGCTGAAGCGGGCGCTGAGCAGGTTGACCGGGTCCGACGACTCGTTGACTGGGCAGTACTGCCGGTTCCGGAGCCGGGAGGAGGTGGTGCTGCTGCCGTTCAACCACGCTCCGCTGGCGCCGTTGGAGTTCAGCGTGGACGCGGGGGCGCCGGGGGTGGCGCTGGAGCGGATCAGGGGGGCCGTCGAGGGGCTGGTCGCCGGGGGTGACACGGCGGTGTACGACAGCCTTGAGGGTGCTTACGGGCTGCTGGGGAGTTCGCCGGAGCGGTTCACGAGCGTGGTGCTGATGACCGACGGGGAGAACCGGCGGGGGCGGACGTTGGCGGAGTACCGGGAGTTCGCTCGGGGGAAGGCGGTGCCGGTGTTCCCGATCGTGTTCGGGGAGGCTTCTCGGGTGGAGATGGGGGAGATCGCGGAGATCACCGGTGGGGCGGTGTGGGACGCGAACTCGGAGTCGTTGGAGCGGGCGTTCTGCCAGATCCGGGGGTATCAGTGAGTTGATCTTTGCTTGGGGATGGCCACGCGGCCGGGGGGCTCCCGGTCGCGTGGCCTTTTTGGGGGTGGGGGGTTAGCGCCTGCTGGTGCGGTGCAGGGCGGTGAGGGCGGTGCCTGTGATCAGGAAGGTGGTGGCCAGGCCCAGGAGCATCGCTGTTGGGGAGCCTGTGCCTGCCAGGGGGCGGGTGGGGGGTGTGGTGGCTTGGTCGGTGGTGGTTCTTGTGGGGGTGGTGGGGTCCGGGGTGCCCAGGAGGGTTGCCGGGGGTTTTTCGGGGGTGGATGCGGGTGGATCGCTGGTCTGGGGGGTGGTTGTGGCTGTGGTCGTGGGGTCGGGTGGGTCGGTGATGATCGGGTCTGCGGTCACCGGGTCGATCAAGCCTGGAGCCGTGATGAGGCCGCCCCTTAGCGGGGTTCTTGATGGGCTTGGGCGCTTGGTCGTGGTGGTGGCTGTGGTGGTTGGGGCGGCTGTTGTGGTTGGGGCGGCTGTTGTGGTTGGGGCGGCTGTTGTGGTTGGGGCGGCTGTTGTGGTTGGGGGAACGGTTGTCGTGGTTGGGACCGGTCCTGTGGTGATCTGAGCTGCTGTGGTGGTTGGTGGCAGGGCTGTGGTGGTGGTTGACGGCGCGGTGGTCAGCGTCGTCGGAGGTGCTGTGGTGGTTGGCGGCGCTGTAGTTGTCGGCGGCACGGTGGTAGTTGGCGGCGGCGGGTCTGCGGTGGTTGTGGGCGCCGGTGTGGTGGGTGGCTGACCCGTCGTGGTCGGCGCCGGGTCGGTGGTCGTGGGAATCGGCTCCGTCGTGGTCGGCGCCGGGTCGGTGGTCGTGGGAATCGGATCTGTCGTGGTGGGTGCCGGGTCGGTGGTCGTGGGGGCCGGGTCCGTCGTGGTCGGCACCGGGTCCGTGGTCGACGAGATCGGATCCGTCGTGGTGGTGGGAGCAGGGTCCCCAGTGGCGCAGGTGGTCACGACTTCCTGGAACGGCGCGTAGTGCACCTCGCCGCCGCTCCCCGAGTCCGGGCCGCCCATGGTGAGGGTGCGGGCGATCAGGTCGCCTTCGACGTTGCCCGGGCTCACGTCGAGCACGTGCGCGTTCGGGGCGTAGAGGGTTCCCCAGAGGGTGCCGGTTTCCGGGGGGAGGGTGAGGGTGCCGGTGGTGGTGAAGTTCCACAGGACGTGCCTGGACGCCGCGTTGCCCTGCCAGGTCACGTTCGGCAGGTGGAGCGCGCGGTCTCCGGTGAACGGGACGTTCACGATCAGCCACGCCCCGCTGCCGTCGCCCGGTTGGTTGTAGCTGGCGAGGGGGTTGAGGGTGGCCAGCTTGTCGAGCTGGTCGGGGGTGAGGGTGAGGACGTTCTGGCCTGGGCGCAGGCCCAGGGTCGCGGTGGGGTCCTGGCCGTTCCACGGGTTCTGGCCGTTCTGATCCCGGAGTTCGGCTGTGGACGGGCAGGCCGCCATGCCCGCGTTGAGCTTGCGGTAGGTGGTGAAGAGGGCGGGCAGGTCGAAGCCCGAGGGTGTGGTGAGCGAGGACGCGGGTTGCGGGGTGTGGACCTGGAGGACCGGGGCCGGGCGGCCGACGGGGAAGATGTCGGTGGTGCTGACGTTCTCCACGGCGGTGGCGTTGGAGAGGTCGCCGAACTTCGCGTAGGACGCGTTGAGCAGGTCGAAGCGGGCGGTGGGGGTGCTGTTGGGGTAGTCGAGCTTGCCGCCGACGACGAGGCTGGTGGGTTGGGCGTCACCGGGGAGGACGTAGGTTCCGGGGTGGTTCGAACCGGCGCGGAAGTCGCGGAAGCTGAGGTTGCCGCCGATCGCGACCGGGCCCTCGACCTCGTTCTCGCGGAGGTCGGCGTTCTGCTCGACCAGCACGATGAAGCCGTGCGCCGGGTCTTGGTAGACGTCGGAGGGGTTGATCGTGCGCACCGGGTTGACGACCACGCTGGCTTGGGCGAGCGCTGGTCGGACCTGGGTCGCGGCCACGCCGGAGGCGAGCGCGAGCACGAGACCGGCTGCGGCGACCGCAGCTGGGCGGCTTCGCCCTCGTCCGGCGGTTCTGTTCACGGCATCCCCTGATCGAGTGACGGCAGTACCCGACCCCTATCGACCGGCGGGAGGGTGGGGAGAGGCATCGACTCGGGAAATCTTCGGGGTTGGGGTTTGTCACCTGATGGGCTCGATGGTGTGTCACTCGGATGGGGAGAGTGTGGCGTTTTAAGTGGGCGTGCAACCGGAAAGCAACCGTTTCGGGGGAGTCAGCGCTACTCGGGGTTCCCATGCTGATCCGGCATGAACTCACAGCCGACGACCCCCAGGGGGTAGCCATGAACAGCGTCACGGTTCCTGATCCGGACGGCACAGCGCTGAACTGCCCCCACGGCTGCGGGATGACCACCGTGTTGGCCGATCTTGGGGATGGGAAGCTGAACCGGGTGCACGGGGGGACTTACCGGGCGCAGTGCCCTGGGCGGACGGCTCCGGTGATCGCGGCCAAGTGGGTCGACTTCGCCAGACCGGTTGCGGCTTGAGTTGGGTTTTGGGTGTTGGAAGAGTCAGGGGTTGAGATCAAGAGCTTGAGGGCTGAAGCTTGAGATCAAAAGCTTAAGAGCGAAGAGCTTAAGATCAAAAGCTTAAAAGCTCGCCTCGCCGGCGGGGCAGACCTCCAAAAACGAGGGACACAGGCTCTGCCGGCCGGTGACACTTCCGCTGGTGGTCCCGTTTACCACTGCGATGGTCCGGGTCCCTCGTCTCCGTTTGGCCTCCTTTCAGGCAAGCACACTCGTCAAGACGCCGTATGACTCGGGCAGTCTGCCGGGCAGTGCGGCGGCATCTTGACGAGCGCGCTCGGGCTTCGCCAGGCCAAACGGAGACGAGGGACGCGGGAATGGGTGGCTGCGGGCTCGCTGCGCTCGCCCCGCAGCCCGCGAGTGCGGGAACGTAGGCGGGCGCGGCGAGCTGGCGGGCGCGGCGAGCTGACGGGTACGTGAAGTTGGCGCGTGCGGTGAGCTAGCGCGTGCGTGAAGCTGGCGCGTGCGTGAAGCTGGCGCGTGCAGTGTGCCGGTTGGTTACTCGTACTCCTGGCCGCAGACCAGGACCTCCGTCAGGTCCAGCCACGACAGCACGGTCATGCCCCTCACGCCCTCCGGTTCCGGATGCAGGGGTGTCACCTCGCCCTGGACGCGGACTCGTGCTGCCCCCTCCGGGACTCGTGCTGCCCCCTCCGGGTCCCAGCCGCCCAGGGCTCCGGCGATCGCGCACTCCAGGTAGCTCTCGACGCGGTGGTTGTACCAGCGAGGGGCGGTCGCGCGTTTGCAGTTCTCCGGTCTTGGGGCGTCCACGCCCAGTTCCGGGTAGTACAGCTCCGGGCCCTCCGCCAGGTCGCGCAGGTCTGCCACCTGGGACTGGATCACGCGTTCCCAGACGTCGAACTCGCTCGTCCCCTCGGCCACGGACAGGTCCGCAGTGCGCCAGGACGGGTCGAACGGGGGCGCCGGGGCGGTTGTCGCGGTCACCAGGAGGGTGAGGGCCACCTCCGCCGGTAGTTCCTGGCGGGCGCGTTCTGCTCTTGCCAGGTGCCACAGCGTTCGCAGGTACTCCTCCAGCGAGCGCTCCACGCCTTGGGCGGCTCGGCCCACCGACTCGTAGAACTCCTCGTTCGTCAGCACCGCTCCCCCTGCCACGAGCATCCACGTCCTCCTTCTCTGTCTCCTGGGACAAGTGCACCACCGGGGTCTGACAAAAACCTCGGGGTGGGGGGACGGGAACGGGGCGGCTCACCCGAAGGTGTGGCCGCCCCGTGTCCGGTGCCCCTGCGCGGGCCCGGCTTCAGGAGCCGGGGCCGCCGGGGGTCAGTCGTTCGCTCGCTTGCGGACCATCAGGACGCCCACCCCGGTGAGCACCAGGCCCAGGAGGAGGACTCCCTGGACGTCGAAACCGGTCCACGCCAAGGGGGGCAGCTGGGGTTCTGCGGCCTGGACGTCGGTGGTGACGGACGCGGTGTCGTCCGGCTGGGACGGGGTTCCGGGGGTGGTGGGGGTGCCCGGAGTTCCGGGGGTGGTGGGGGTGGTGGGTTCTTCGCCGGGCTCCTCGCCGCCGGAGACGACCGTGGCGGTGTTCGTGACCTGGCCGGTGACCGGCAGGACCGCGCTGACCACCAGGGTCGGCCTCTCGCCCGGCGCCACGGTTCCCACGTCCCAGCGGCCCGAGGAGGCGTTGAACACGCCCTTGCTCGCGTTGGTCGCGGTGAAGGTGTAACCGCTCGGGAGCTGTTCGGTCACCACCACGTCGGTCGCGGTGGACGGGCCGCCGTTGGTCACCTCGATGGTCCAGGTGACGATCTCGCCCGCGGTCGCCTGGAGCTTGTCCACCACCTTGGTGATCTTGACGTCGGTGACCCTGGTGAGCGCTGCGGAGGCGGTGACCGCGTTGTCCGCCAGCACCGGGTCCGCGGTCGAGGAGGTGACCGTCAGGGTGGTGGCGGCGGTGTCGCCCGCCGCGTCCGGGGCCAGCCTGATCAGCAGGCGCAGGGCGCGCTTCGCTCCGGCCGCGATCGTGCCGAGCCTGCAGGTCACGACGCCGTCGGTGGCGGTGCAGCCCTCGCCGGAGACGAGGACCGCGCCCTCGGGCAGGCGCTGCACCAAGACCACGTCCAGCGCGTCGGACGGGCCGTTGTTGGTGATCTCGACGTTCCAGGCGGACTCGGCGCCCGCGACCAGCTGGCCTTCGGGAGCGGCCGTCAGGGTCAGGGCGGCCGAGGTGCGGACCGCGACCACGGAGGTGGCCAGGTTGTCGGCCGGGTCGATCTCCGGGGTGCTGGAGGTGACCGACGCGGTGTTCGAGACCTGGGCCGTCGTGCTCGCCTTGACCCTCGTCTCCACGACCACGGACGCCACGTCGCTGGCGGACAGGTTCGGCAGGGCGCAGTCGAGGCGGGCGCCGGTGAGCGTGCAGCCCGCCGGGGTCGCCAGCAGTTCCACGCCGTCCGGGATCAGGTCGGTCAGGACGATGCCCCGTGCGGTGGACGGGCCGTCGTTGGTGATGACGATGATCCAGTCCAGCTTGTCGCCCGCGACGACCTCGGTGGCGCTGGGCGTGCTGACCACGCTCAGGTCCGCGTCGGCCGCCGACGAGCCGACGATCGAGGCGGTGTTGTTGCCCTGGTTCGGGTCCGCCACGGCCGAGGAGATCGACACGGTGTTGCTGACCGTCTCCGGCGCGAAGTCCGGGGACACCAGGACCACGGCCTGCACGGTCACCTGGTCGCCGGGGGCGAGGGTGCCGAAGTCGCAGGTCAGGACCTGGCCGTTGATGGCGCAGTCGCCTCGGTCGGTGGTGAAGCGGACCGGGGTGAGGCCGTCCTCGAACGAGTTGGTGAGCTGCGCCAGCGGGGCCGCCGACGGGCCGTCGTTGGTGATGGTGAAGGTGAAGAACGCCTCCTGGCCGGGGATGATCGGCTGCGGGGCGAGGACCTGGGTGACGCCCAGGTCGGCGCCAACGCCCACGTAGGTGGTGGTGGTGACGGTGTTGCTGTCCGGGTCGGGGTCGCTCGCGGACGAGTCGACCACGGTGGTGTTGACCAGCGGGCCGCTGAAGTCCGGGTCGACGAGCGCGGTGATGGCCACCGACACGTTCTGCGTCGAGGGCAGGACGCCCAGGTCGCAGCGGACGATCCCGCTGTCGAAGGTGCAGCCCGCGCTGGCGGACACGAAGGTGACGCCTGCGGGCAGGGTGTCGATGAGGACCAGGTCGGTGACCTGGGACGGGCCCTCGTTGGTGACCGTGTAGGACCAGGTGACCTGCTCACCGGCGGTGCCCGTGACCGGGGCGGTGCCCCGGATCTGGACGTCCGCGCTGGCGCCCGTCGCGCTGATGAACGTGGCGGCGTTGTTGGCGGGGTCCGGGTCCTCGGCCGAGGTGCCCGCCGTGGCGGTGAACTCCAGCGCGCCCGCGTAGTCGGCGGCCAGCACCGCGTCGATCACCACCTCGGTCTCCTCCCCCGCCGCGAGGTCGCCGAGGGCGCAGGCGACGGTGCTGTCGCAGCCGGCGCCGGTGACCCGCACGTTCGTGAACGCGGCGGGCAGCGGCAGGGCGAGGGTGGCGGCGAACGCGGTGGCCGGGCCGGTGTTGCGCACGACCGCGCGGACCTGGACCGGTCCGCCCGCGACCAGGTTGTCCGGCGTCACCGAGATGGCGGCGCTGACGTCGGCCGCGCGCAGCACGGTCCTGGTGACGGTGGTGGTGTTGTCGGAGGTGTCCGGGTCGGGGGTGTCGGACGTGGTCGTCGCGGTGAAGTCGGCCGCGTCGGCGGTGAACGCCGGGGTGATCCGGACGGTCGCCTTCACCTGGACGCTCTGCCCGGCGGGCAGCGAGGTGACCGAGCAGCGCAGCGAGGTGTCGCAGTCGACGCCCGGCGGCGCGGTGACGTCCACGACCTCCATGCCGGTGGGCACCGGCAGGGTGAAGACCACGCCCGCCGCGTCGGACGGGCCGGTGTTGGTGAAGGCGGCGGAGATCGCCACGTCGGCGCCCGCGACCAGCACGTCCGGGGTGATGGTGACCTGCGAGGTCAGGTTGGCCTCGCGGGTCACGGTGGAGCCGCCCGCCGCGCTGTTGTCGGACAGGTCCAGGTCCTCGGCGGACGAGGTGACCGAGCCGGTCAGCTGGAGCTGGTCGGCGGTCGCGGTGGACGGGACGGCGATCGCGAAGCGGAGCGCGAACCGTCCGACGCGCAGCCTGGGCGCGGAGCAGGTGACGTTGGTGGCGGTGGTGTCGCAGGTGAAGTCGGCGGGCACGTCGATCGGCGTGACCTGCGCGTCCTGCGGCACCGCCATGGTGAACACCACGTCGCCCGCGTAGGACGGGCCGTCGTTGGTGATGGTGGCGGTGGCCTCCGTGGTCTCACCGGCGGACAGCTGCGGCACCGCGAACTCCAGGCCGAGGTTGGCGCGCGCGCCGACCGGGCTGGTGAACGAGCCGGTGTTGTCGCCCTGGTCGGCGTCGCCGGTCGCGGAGGTGACGGTCGCCCTGATGTCGAGCGGGCCCTCCGGCAGGTCGGCGGGCATGGTCGCGGTGTAGAGCAGCGACGCGGAGTCGCCCGCGGCCAGTTCCGCGATGGTGCAGCGGGTGCCGCTGCAGGTGACGCCCGGCGGGGTCTCGACGACGACGTCGGTGGCCCCGGCGGGCAGGACCAGGTCGACGACGACGTCCCGCGCGGTGGACGGGCCGGAGTTGGTGACCACGACCGCGAAGTTCGCGGGCAGGCCGGGCACGATCGAGTCGTCGGTGGCGATGACGCTGACCGAGACGTCCGCCCCCGGCACCACCTGGGCGGTGCTGGTGGTGGCGCGGCCGTCGTCGGCGCTGCCGCCTGCGGGTTCGGCGACCGGCGAGTCGAGCGCGGCGGAGACGGTCACCGACGGGTCGGTGCTGTTCTCGTCGAGCACGCCCGTGAGGGACACGGTCACCGGCGCGCCGGAGGTCACGGACCCCAGGTCGCAGGTGATCTCGCCGGAGACGATCGTGCAGGAGCCCTGCGACGGGGTCGCCACGATCTGGCCGAGGCCCGCCGGGACGGTGAGCTTGAGGGTGGCGGGCGCGTCGGACGGGCCGGAGTTGGTGGCGGTGTAGGTCCAGGTCGCCGGGACGCCGGGGGTGATGGCGGCCGGGGCGGACGCGGTCAGCGAGAGGTCGGCGGAGCCGGACACGCTCGCGGTGGAGGTGGCGGTGTTGTCCGCCGGGTTCGGGTCGTCCGCCGAGCCCTGGAGGGTGACGCCGAGCACCGCGGTGTCACCGCTGTAGGACGGGGCGACGCTGACCGGGAGCCGGACGGTGGTGGTGCTGCCCGGCGGGAGGGAGCCGAGGTCGCAGACCACGCGCCCGCCGACGACCGAGCAGGCGCCGAGGTCGGTGCTCGGGCTGCCGTTGAGGGTGATGCCTGCGGGCAGCGGGTCGAAGGTCAGGGTGCCGGTGGCCGCCGACGGGCCCGCGCTGGTGACGGTGGCCGTGTAGAGGGCGTTCGTGCCGGGCACGAGCGGCTGCGGGTCGGCGTCGAAGGTGACCGACAGGTCGGCGCTGCTGCCGACGCCGATGGTGGTCACGACGGAGTTGTCGCGGCTGTCCGGGTCGCCCGAGGTGCTGGTGACGGTGCTGCGCACGGTCAGCGGCGCGCCGGTGTAGGCCGGGTCGACGGTGCCGGAGATCGTGACCGTGATCGACTCGCCGGGCGCGAGGTCCGGCAGGGCGCAGTCGGTCGGCGACGGGCAGTCGGGCCGGTCGGTGGAGGCGCCGAGCACCTGCGGGGGCACCACGCCCTCGAGCTTGACGCCGGTGGCCACCGAGGGGCCCGCGTTGGTGATGGTGACGGTGTAGCTGAGCGGCTGGCCCGCGACCGCGTCGCCGGGGGCGCTCGCGGTGACCGAGAGGTTCGACGAGGTCGTCGCCGAGGAGGTCGTCGAGGAGGTGTTGTCGCCGGTGTCCGGGTCGGGGGTGTCGCTGGTGACGGCGGCGAGGTTGGTGACGCTGTCGCCCGCGTCGAGCGCGAGGGTGCCGCGCACGGTGACGGTGACGGTGGGCGCGCCCGCCGGGATGTCGCCGAGGTCGCAGCGCAGGTCCCTGCCGGTGATGACGCAGGTGCCCTGCGGGGTGGTGGCGGTGGCGTTGGTGACCGACTCCGGCAGCACGTCGGTGAGGACGACGCCCCGCGCGTCGGACGGGCCCCGGCTGGTGACGTCCACGACGATCTCGATCGGGGCGCCCGCGACGGGCACGCCCGAGGTGACCGAGGCGGCCACGGAGAGGTCGCCGCTGGGCGTCACCTGGCTGGTGGCGGTGGCGGTGCTGTTGGAGTCGTCCGGGTCGTTGGTGGGCGAGGTGATGCCCGCCGTGGTGTCGAGGGTGGTCGCGGTGGAGTCGGCGGCCAGGGTGCCGGTCACCGTGACGGTGGCGGTCTGGCCGTCGGCGAGGGTGCCGACGGGGCAGGTCACCTGCTGGCCGGTGACGGTGCAGGGGCCGCCGGGGCCGGTGGCGGTGATGCCGCCGACGCCGTCCGGCAGGGTGAAGCTCGCCTCGGCGCCGGTCGCGTCGGACGGGCCGAGGTTGCGCACCTGGAGCGTCCACGTGGCCTGCTGGCCGGGGGTGAGCGCGGTGGGCGCGGTGAGCTCGGACTGGAGGTCGGCGGAGCTGACCGAGGCGACCGAGCTGCCGCCCGAGTTGTTGGTGGTGTCCTGGTCCGGGGTCTGGGCGGTGACCGAGGCGGCCACGTCGACCGGGGTGGTGTTGGACGGCGAGACCGTGCCGGTGATGGTCACCGGCACCGACTGGCCTGCGGGAACGACGCCGACCGGACAGGTGGCGGTGCCGCCGGAGATGGTGCAGGTACCGCCGGGCCAGGTCGCGGTGACGTCCTGCAGCGAGGCCGGGACGTCGGCGGTGACCACGACGCCCTGGGCGTCGGACGGGCCGGACGAGGTCGCGGTCACGGTCCAGGTGGCCTGCTCGCCCGCCGTGGTGCTCGCGGGCGCGGCCACCGTGACGCCGAGGTCGCTGGTGGGCGAGCTGGCGCTGTCGGAGGTGGCGGTGTTGTCGCCCTGCGCCGGGTCGGCGGTGGACGAGAACGCGGTGGCGGTGGTGCGCACCGACGGGGTGGTGTAGCCGCTGGTGACCAGCGCGGTGATGGTCGCGGTGGCGGTCTGGCCGGGCGCGACGTCGCCGAGGTCGCAGCTGACGCTGTCGCCGGAGACCGTGCAGCCCGCGCTCGCCTGCGGCACGACCCCGGCCGGGAAGGTCTGGGTGACCACGACGCCGCGCGAGGTGGACGGGCCGGAGTTGGTGGCGCTGACCGCCCAGGTGGCGGTCTGGCCGGGCACCACGTTCGCCTGGCCCGGCGTGACGGTCACGGCCAGGTCGGCGCTGGTGTTCGAGTCGGTCGTGGTGGACGTGGTGTTGTCGCCGGGGTTCGGGTCGGACGCGCCGTTGGCGATGGCGGTGATGGTGTTGGTGACCGCGCTGCCGGTGAAGTCGGCGGCGAGCACGCCGGTGGTGGTGACGATGACGCTGCCGCCCGCCGGGATCGCGCCGACCGGGCAGGTGATCGCGCCGCCGGAGACGGTGCAGGTGCCTGCGGTGGTCTGGCCGTCGTCGAGCGTGACGCCGTCCGGGGCCGGGTTGCTCAGCACGACGTCGGGCGCGCTGGACGGGCCGGTGTTGCGGATCGTGGTCTGCCAGGTCATCCGGCCGCCCGCGACCGGCGCGCCGGAGATCAGCACGGTGCTGAGCGAGACGTCGGCGACCGCGCCGGAGGTGCTGCCCGCCGTGGCGCTGTCGTTGCCGGGCGACGGGTCGGGCTGGGACGAGGAGGCGCGCACGGTGTTGCTGACGCTCGTGCCCGCCGGGGTGGCGCTGTCGACGGTGAAGGTGAGGTCGGCGGACACCGACTCGCCGACCGCGAGCTGCGGCCAGGTGCAGTCGACGACGCCGGACACGACCTGGCAGGTCCCGCCCGAGGTGGGCGTCGCCGAGACGAAGACCAGGCCGCTCGGGATCGGGTCGGCCAGCAGGACCTGCCTGGCCAGCGCCGGGCCGTTGTTGGTCGCGCCGACCCGGTAGGTCACCGGGCTGCCCGCGACCACGGCGCCGGACACCACGGAGGCGGTCGCGGACAGGTCGGAGCTGGCGGTGACGTTCTGGGTGGTGGACGCGGTGTTGTCGGCGGTGTTGCCGTCCGGCACCGAGGAGGTGCTGGTCACCGTGTTGGTGAGCGAGCCGGACAGGTCCTGGGCCAGCAGGACGGTGATCTGCACGGTCGCGCTGGCGCCGGGGGCGAGGTCGCCCAGGGCGCAGTCCACCGAGGAGGCGCCGCTGGTGCAGGCGCCCGCCGTGGTGGTGACGCCGGTGACCGTGGCCCCGCTCGGGAGCTGGTCGGACACGCTCGCGCCGAGCGCGGTCGACGGGCCCGCGTTGGAGACCTGCACCAGGTAGGTCTGCTGCACGCCCGCCTCGGCGTTGCTGGAGGAGGCGGACACGGTGGTGGTCAGGTCGGCCTGCGAGCTGGTCGTGGAGGACAGCTCCAGGCGGCGGTTGTCCGGCGACGGGTCGGCCTCGGCGCTGCCCGCCTGCGCGGTGAGCACGAGCGCGGTGCCCGCCGGGGTGGTCGGCGGGACCTGGGCGGTCAGCACGACCGTGACGGCCTCGCCGGGCTCCAGCGCGCCGAGCGCGCAGTCGACGGTGCGGCCGTCGGCGCTGGTGGTGCAGGTGCCGCGCTGGGCCTGCACGCCGCCGGGCAGCAGGGTGAGGCCGTCGGGCAGCGACTCGGTGAGGGTCGCCCCGGCCGAGCGGGACGGGCCGGTGTTGGTGACGGTGACCGAGTAGGTCTGGGCGGTGCCCGCGCGCACCGGGTCGGCCGACTGGCTGCCGGTCACGACCAGGTCGGCGACCTGGGTGACGGGGGTGTCGAGCGCGGTGCTGCTCCCGGCCGGGTTCGGGTCGGGGGTGCTCGCGGTGAGGGTGGCGTTGGTGCCTGCGGTGCCGGTGGCGTCCGGGGCGACCTGCACGACCACGGTGACCGTGGCGGTGGAGCCTGCGGCGAGCTGGTCGATCGAGCAGTCCACGCCGCCGTCGGCGGTGCTGCACGAGCCGAGGGAGGTGCTGGCCGAGATCACCGTCAGCGGGGCCGGGAACTGGCTGCCCAGCAGCACGCCGCGCGCGTCGGACGGGCCCGCGTTGGTGATCGTCGTGGTGTAGGTGGCGCGGGAGCCCGCGACCAGCGGCGAGGTGTCGACCTGCTGGGTCAGCGACAGGTCGGCCTGCGCGGTGACCTGCGTGGTGCGCGTGGTCGTGTTGTTGGCCGGGGTCGGGTCGTTGGTGGAGGAGCTGGCGGTGACGGTGACCTGCCGGTCGCCCGGTGGGCTGGACGGCACGATCTGGCCGGTGGCCGTCGCGGTCGCCGAGGCGCCGGGTGCGAGGGTGCCGACCGGGCAGGTGATGCGGGTGCCCTGCACGGTGCAGGGGGCGCCGTTGATCGTGGCGGCCAGGTCGGCGACCCCGGTGGGCAGGTCGGCGACGAGGACGGTGTCGCGGGCGTCGGACGGGCCCGCGTTGGTGATGCTGATCGAGCGGGAGAACGACTGGCCCGCGATCAGCGGGGTGGTGAAGTCGCCGCCGGTCAGCCGCACGTCGGCCTGGGTGGTGACGGTGGTGGTGATGGCGGCGGTGTTGTTGGAGGTGGTCGGGTCCGGGGTGGTGGCGGTGGCGGTCGCGCTCACCGTCTCCGTGCCGGGGTCCTGGTTGGCCGGGACCGCGACCTGCAGGGTGACGTCGGCGCTCGCGCCGCCCGCGAGGGTGCCGATCGAGCAGCGCAGCACGCCGCCCGCGTCGGGGGCGCAGGCGCCCTGGGTGCTGGTGGCCGAGGTGGCGGTGAACCCGGCGGGCAGGCTCGGGGTGAGCACGATGCCGTCCGAGGTGGACGGGCCGTTGTTCCTGGCGGTGAACCGGTAGGTGAGGTTCTGGCCGGTGGTCACGCTGGCGGGCTGGGCCTCGCCGGTGACCTGGACGTCGGCCTGCGCGGTGACCGAGGCGTTGTAGCCCGCCGTGTTGTCGGCCGGGTTCGGGTCGGTGCTGCTGGAGGCGACCGTCACCGAGTTGGCGAAGCCGCCCGCCGGGACGGTGCCCGGCGTGCTCGCGGTGATCTGGACGGTGGCGGTGCCGCCCGCCGGGATCTCGCCGAGGTCGCAGGAGACGTCCTGGCCGGTGATGGCGCAGGTGCCCGAGGACGCGGTGGCGGCGGTCGGGGTCAGGCCCGCGGGCAGCGAGTCGGTCAGGGACGCGCCACCGGCGGCCGAGGGGCCCCGGTTGGTGATGGTGGCGGTGTAGGTGACCGGCTGGCCCGCGACGATCGGCTGCGGGGTGGCGGCCAGTGCGACGCCGAGGTCGGCGACCCGCTGCACCGTGGTGGTGGCGGTGTCGGTGTCGTCGTCGGTGGTCTCCTCGTTGGTGGTGGTCGCGGCGTTCGCCGTGACGCTCAGCGGGCCTGCGGGCTCGGAGCCGTCGATGGCGAGCCTGAGCGTGACCACGTCCTCACCACCGGCGGGCAGCGCGCCGAAGTCGCAGGTCACGGTGCCCGCGTTGATCGTGCAGCTGCCGGACTGCGGTGAGGCGCTGACGAAGGTCGCCCCCGGCACGGCCGGAATCGTCACGGTGACGTTCTGCGCGTCGGAGGGGCCGGAGTTCAGCAGGGTGACGGTGTAGCCGGTGGTGGTGCCCGCGACCGGGTTCGGGTCGTCGGCGGCGACCGTGGTGCTGATGTTGGCCAGCGGCGCGACCGGCACGGACGCGGTGGCGCTGTTGTCGGCCGGGTTGGCCTCGGCGGTGGTGGAGCTGCCGGTGGCCGTCATGGTCAGCGAGTTGCCGGTGTAGCTGGACGCGAGCGCGAGCACCACGTCCGAGCTGACCTGGGCGCCGGGCGCGAGGGTGCCGCGCGGGCAGGTCACCAGGTTGCCGTTGGCGGTGCAGGTGCGGGAGGAGACGAAGCGGGTGCCGTCGGGCAGCTGCGTGCTCAGCGTCGTGCCGTTGGCCGTGGACGGGCCCGCGTTGGTGGCGGTGATCGTCGCGATGGCGCGGCCACCGGGCAGCGCGGACGGCGGGGCCAGGGACAGGCCCACCCTCAGGTCGGCCAGGCTGGTGATCGTGCTCGACGCGGTCGCGGTGTTGTTGACCTGCGAGTCGTCGGCGGTGGCTGCGCCGACCCGCGCCGAGTTGACCGCGACGGCCGACTGGATCGCCGGGTCGAGGTTCGCGACCAGGCCGATGGTCAGGCTCGCGCCGTTGGCCAGGGTCGGGGTGGTGCAGGTGACGACCTGGCCCGCCGCCGAGCAGGTGGTGTCCGCCGGGGTGGTGGCCGAGTTGAAGGTCGCGCCGGACGGGAGGTTGTCGGTGACGACGACGGTGCTGGCGTCGTTCGGGCCCGCGTTGCTGACGTTCAGGGTGTAGTTGGCCGTGCCGCCGGAGTTCTGGGTGGGCGTGGCGACGGTCTTGGTGATGCCGAGGTCGGCCAGCGCCTGCACGGGCGTGACGGCCGGGGTGCCCGCGAAGGTGAACGAGCGGGAGAGGACTCGGGCGGTGTAGTCGAGCAGCGGGGTGTTGATGATGGTGGTGCCCGCGGCGGTGCGGTTGACCGTGGCGCGGAAGCGGACGACGGAGCTGGTGCCGGGGGCGACCGAGCCGCCGGTCGTGGCGTTCGCTCCCGTGCCCACCCGCACGCGCACCGTTCGGTCCGACGCGGTGTAGTCCCCGACGTCGTCGCCGGTCGCGTCGGTGACCGGTCCGGTCCGGCCGCTCGGGTCGGTGACGATGGTGGTGCTGCCGGGGACGTAGGTCAGGCCCGAGGGGACGACGTCGCGCACGACGGCCGCGTCGGCGTAGTCCGCGCCGGAGTTGGTGAAGTTCAGCCGGTACTCGATGACGTCGCCGGGCTGGGCGGGGTTGTTGCCGTTGAGGTTGGTCGCGGTCTTGCTGATGGAGTTGAACTGCGGGGTGTAGAGGTCGATCTGGCTGGTGACGATGCCGGGGTAGTAGGCGTCGCCGCCGGTGGTCAGGTTGATCGTGGTCGACGTCGCGCCGTTGGGGATGATGTTCGTGGTGGCGACGCTGCCGATGTCCACGCCGAAGTTGTTGAGGTAGCCGGGGGTGCGCCCGGTCTGGTCGGCGCCCGCCTCGGTGATGCGGGAGTCGAAGAAGTTGTTCGCCGGGCGGGTGGCGTCGCTGAGCGTGGTGCCCGCGAGGCGCAGCGCGTCGCCGGTGGTGCCGAGGTCGCCCTCCCACGCCACGAAGCCCACCGAGGCGTTGACCGTGCCGGTGGGCGGGGTGAGGAAGCCGGTGAGCGGGATGTCCAGGGTGTTGTTGAGCGCGGCCGAGTTGACGTCGGCGAAGCCCTCGAACACGCGCAGGTTCCGCATCGGCAGCGCCGGGTTGCGGTAGGCCACGACCAGGGACCAGCCCGCGTAGCGGTCGAGGGCGTTGAAGGCGGCGCCGATGTCGGCGACGGTGTAGACGCCGTTGCCGCCCGCCGCGACCTGGGCGGTGACGTCGAGGGAGGCCTGGTAGGGGCCGTTGTCACCGCTGGCGACGAGGGCGGCGGGCTGGGTCAGCGCGCCGGTCACCGTGGTGTAGGCGGCGGCGTTGGGGGTCTTGAACTTGACCGTCTCCAGCGCCTTGGTGGGCGCGGTGCCGCTGCCCGGCACGGTCCGGCCGCCCCAGACCAGCTTCGCGTAGAGCACGGTGGAGCCCGCGGGCATCGCGAGCGTGGCGGCGGAGGAGTTCGACGTGGACGGGTCGGAGTCGACGTCGACGAAGTTCATCGTGTAGCCGTTGTTGTTCAGCGCCGCGCCGCTTCCGCTGCCGCTGCGCGAGGCGACGCACCCGGAGGTCGCGGTGGGGCAGTCCATGGAGGACGAGCCGATGAGCGCGATGCCACCGGTGTCGTCCGTGCCGTAGGAGGTGGTGAACGGCGAGCGGATGAGCGCTTCGGCGGGATCGGCGGTCACGAACGGCACCAGCGCCGCGATGAGGGTGGCCACCAACAGGACTAGACCCGGACGCCGTGCCTGTGTCGGTGTCGGTGTCGGGGCTGCTGGCTGGTGCGACATTCATGTCCTCCATTGACGCCCGTGTTGTCGAGAGGCTAAATGCGCTGATCTTTCGCGGCCTGGGATGGCCACCATGGTGGGATTCGTGATTGATGGGGTTTTGTTCTCCTGAATGGGTGAGGGGATGTGGTTTTTGTCGCTCGGCCGGGGAGGTTTTTGCGGGTTTGTGGTGGGCGGAGGGTGACGATCTCGCACGAAGGGGGCGCACCTGCCGCCCGACGCCCGTGCGGGTGAGTCGCACGGGCGGGTGGCGGGGAGGTTGCTCGGGGTCACCACGTCGGGGGTTGGTGCGGCCGGGGGTTGTGATCGTCGACGGCGCGGAGCGGCCCGGCCGGAAGTGGGGCGACGGGTGGTGGGCGGTGGCGGGTTCGGCGAGTGGCTGGCGGGGTGGGCACCGCGAGCGGCAGACGGGAGTGGGCGCCACGAGCGGCAGACGGGGGTGGGCACCGCGAGCGGCTGGCGGGGGTGGGCCGGGCGGGTGAGCGGCGGGAGTGGCCCGGTGGGTGGGGTCAGCGGAGGGGCGGGTCGGGTGGTCGGTGGCAGCCGGTCCGGCGGGGGTCGGCCGGGTGGGTAGGTCCGCGTGGGGGCGCTCGGGGGAAGCGCGGTCGGGCGGGTGGTGGTGCGGGGGCGGCCGGGTGCGGGGTGTGGTGCGGCCGGGTGCGGGGTGTGTTCTCGGTGGGGGTGGGTGGGCAGGACGGCTTCGGGCGGGGACGATGTGGGGGTGGTGTGCGAAACCTGCCGTGAAGCCCTGTCGGCCCGGATGGACGGGGAAGTCGAGCACGTGCCCGCCGCCGAGGTGGACGCGCACCTGGCCGGGTGCGCGGACTGCGCCCGGTGGCAGGCGCGGGCGCAGGCGCTGACCAGGGCGTTGCGGGTCCGGCCCGCCGAGGCGTCGCCGGACCTGGTCGGCGCGGTGCTCGCGGACGTGCCGCCGCGCCGGGTCGCGGTGTGGCAGCGGACCGGGCTGGCCGGGGTGGCGCTGGTGCAGGTGTGGCTGGGGCTAGCGCAGCTGCTCGGCAGTGGTGGCGGTGGCGGGGTGGACGGGCACGCCGGGTCGGGGCACCTGTTCACGGAGAGCGCGGCGTGGAACCTGGCGCTCGGCGTCGGGCTGCTCGTCGCGGCGCTGCGGGAGGCTCGGGTGGGGGCGCTGCTGCCCGCGCTGGGTGGGTTCGTCGCGGTGCTGGCGGCGTTCTCGGCCTACGACCTGGCCACCGGCGTGGCGACCGTCGAACGGGTGGCGACCCACCTGCCCGTGGTGGCCGGGCTGGTGCTGCTGCACCTGGTCGACCGGGCCCACCGCGACTCGGCCCCGCCCGGCGGGCGCGCGGGCGCGGACGACGACGCGCGCGGCCGGTCGGACGACGAGCCCGGCGAGCGCGGCGGCCACGCGGGCGGCGGACGCGGCCCCCGACCGCTGCGGCCCACGGCGCGGCACGTCGCCTGAGCGGCCCGACCTCGCGGGGCGCCGCACCTGAGCGACTCGCCCCAAGGGGCACGTCGCCCGAACCGCCCGCCCCGTGAGCCGCGCGACCCGAGCCACCCGCCCCTGCGGATCACCTCGCCTCAGCGGCCCGCGTCTCGCGAGACGCGGGCGCTGCGGGAACGGGGGCGGGTCAGAGCGGCCGGTACGCGCGGGTGCTCCCGTCGTGGTGGTCGCGGGGGGCGCCTCCGCCGTGGTCGAGACCGGGCGCGGCTCCCCCTTCCCGGCTCGGGGCGTCGCCGTCGAGCACCACGCCCGCGCCGAGCAGGCCGGAGGTCTCCGGGGCGGTCGCGGTGAACGCCGCGCCCGTCAGGTCGGTCGGGACCGGGTGGGTGATCTGGGCCTGCGCGGGTGCGACGGGGAGGGTGGCGAGCAGGGTCGCCGCGGCGGCGGCAGCGGTGGCCCTGAGCAGCGCTCTGACGAGTCGGGGCAGCACATTTCCTCCAGGTTGGTCCGGGCCGGGAGGTCACCCGGCGCCACCGGGGAAGTTAGGGACGTCCGGGGTCGGGGGGTCCGCAAAACCGCGCGCGAGCGCGTGGCGCCACCCGTCGGCGCGGCCGATCGACCCGACCGCCGAACCGGCGCCACGGCGGGTGACGGCCGAAGTCGGGTCCTCGCCCCCGGTTTGACCCGATCGGGAGTGGGTACCCCTTCGTGGATCTTCACCCGCCGGGAGCCGCCGATCGTGCCGCCGCGTCCCGCTCGCGTCCCACCAGCGCGGTGTTCTCCCAGCTCAGCGGGCCGGGAACGTCCCAGCGTCCCGCACCGCCTCCGGTCACCGCCACCTCCCCGGCAGCCGTGCGAAGGTGTGCCGGTCAGCGCAGGCGAAGATCGGGAGGAACACCCCATGAGCACCAGCGGAAGACCCGCCGACCGGACCTGGCAGGGGTCGGCCCAGGCGCACGACGGCCGCTGAGCCGAGCACCGGCGACGGGCGGCGCGCCTCCGCCCCAGCCGCCCAGCCGTCCAGCCGGGAATCCGGCCCCCGGAACCAGCGCCGCTACTGCAACGCCGCCTGGCAGGCCCGCCAGTCGCCGAAGTCGCCGCGCGCCGCGTACAGCCGGTACGCGGCCTGGATGTTCCACTCCGGGTCGAACGCCACCAGCGGGGTCCCGCCCAGCTCGCGCAGCCGCCCGTCCGAGATCTGGAAGACCCCCCAGTTCCGGCTGCCGTTGGTGTTCGGCAGCACCCACAGCGGGTCGAGGAACGAGGTGCAGCGGGCGATCGCCACGGCCGCGTCGGGCGCCTCCGCGAACACCTCGCGCACCCGCCGCTCGACCCGCTCCGGGGTCCACGTGGACATGTCGACCCGCCCCGCGTAGAGCGCGTCCTTGGTCCCCGCGTCGACCACTCCCCTGGGCTCCACCCCGGCGAGCACCTGGAACGCGGTGAGCCGCCGCAGCGTCTCCGGGCCGAACGAGCCGTCCACGGACATCCGCGCCCGAGCCCGCACGAGCAGCCGCTGCAGCTCGCGCACGCAGTCGTCGTGCTGGCCCATGACGACCGCGTCGCACGCCGGGGAGAACAGCAACCGGTCGTCCGCGTCCACCGGTCGCTCGCGCGGCCACAGCACCACCGCCAGCGCCAGCAGCGCCACGACGGCCAGCGCGGCGGGCGCCAGCACCCAGCGGGGCGCCCGGCGCCGCCGCGCGCGGGGCTCCGCTCCGGTGAGGCTGATGACCTCCGGGTAGCCGGGCGCCACCACGGCCTCGCCCGCACCGCGCGGAACCCCGGTCGCGCGCGGTTCCCCACCGGTTTCCGACGCTTTTCCCGCCGAACTCGCGGACGTTCCCCCGGCGGTTCCCGCAGTTTCAGCTCCGCTGATTTCCGGAACGCCGTCGGATGACCGATCCTCAGGTTCCCCGACAACACCTTCCGCGCTTTCCGCGAACGCGCCGGACGATTTCCCTTCGGACTCGCGCAACGCAGGCTCGGGAAAACCGCCCGCACCGTCCGCCGAGTCCCCCCGGCTGCTCCTGACCAGGTCGGCCAGCGCCCACAACCGGTGCAGCTCGCGCTGCTCCTCGCCGGTGGCCCCGCACACCTTGGCGAAGCTGTGCACGATCCGGTAATCGGCGGGCACGCTGGCCCCGGAGCAGTACCGGTGCAGGCTGGAACCGCTGACCCCGGCCTGTTTGCCCAACCGGTCGAATCCGCGCCCGCTCCGCTCCTTGAGCATTCTCAGGTAGGCGGCGAACCGGGCGTCCGGCTGCACGGGTGTCACGCGAGCCTCCTCGCCCTTCCGCTGATGACGGGGAAAAGCTAGCACCGCGCAAACGAGCCGGAAACGGGATGAGCCCTCGCCGCGAACCGCGCGTTCCACCGCTCCCGCGAGCGGCCCGACCACTACCCCCAGGCGCCGATGACGTCGGTGGCGACCACGGGGATCGAGAACATGGGGTAGTCGAAGCGGATCGCGTTCTCGTGCTCGGCGCGCGAGGTGGCGGCGACGCAGTCGGTGACCGTGTGCACCCGGTAGCCGTTCTCGTAGGCGGTGCGCATGGTCGACTCGACGCAGCAGTTCGTCAGGAACCCGCCGAGCACGACGTCGGTCACGCCCTTGCTGCGGAGCATGAAGTCCAGGTTCGTGCTGGCGAACGCGTCCAGCCCGCGCTTGCCCTCCACGACGATGTCACCGGCCCGCGGCGCGAGGTCGTCGACGATCGCCGCGCCCCAGCTCCCCCGCACGAACGCCTTGCCGTCCACGACGCCCTTGAGGATGCCGTACGGGGTGGCGGTGATCTCGTGGTAGCCCTCGGCGAACGCGATGGGCGTGTGCATGACCACCGCGCCTGCCGCGCGGGCGGCGGCGACCAGCTCGACGGTCTTGGGCAGCATCCCGGTGTCGCCCATGACGGGCGCGACGGCGTCGTGCAGCACGCCGCCCCGGCTGGTGAAGTCGTTCTGGTACTCGATCAGCACCACGGCGGTCCTGGCCGGGTCGAGCGCGAGCTGGGAGGACATCGGCGGCGCCCCTCACGTCGGCGGTCGCCCCTGAGCCGGGGCGGTCGCATTCAACGGCGCGACGGCGGTCGCGGGCAATGCGGCACGCGGGTGGTCTTGCCGAAGGCACCCGGCCGGGGGCCACGCGGACGCGAACAGGCCCCGCCCACCCCCTGGAGGGCGGACGGGGCCTGTTCCCGGTCCGGCTCAGGCCGCTCCGGTCACTCGTCGTCCTTGCCCGAGCCCGCCGTCGCCTTGAGCGAGCCCGGCG
This sequence comes from Actinosynnema pretiosum, assembly GCF_024171695.1. Classification (GTDB taxonomy): domain Bacteria; phylum Actinomycetota; class Actinomycetes; order Mycobacteriales; family Pseudonocardiaceae; genus Actinosynnema; species Actinosynnema pretiosum. The sequence continues at coordinate 683,608 of NZ_JAMTCF010000001.1, forward strand.
AGGCCTTCGCGTCCGGGTCGTTGCGGGTCTTGATCAGGCTCGCCACGGTCACGATCACCAGGATGCCGATGATGACCACGAGGCTGATCGGCGTCGGGATCTCCGGGACGCTCGGGTCGATGTCCACGTGCGCCCAGTGCAGGATCAGCTTCAGGCCGATGAAGCACAGGATGATCGCCAGGCCGGAGGACAGGTAGACCAGGCGGTCCAGCAGGCCCTTGACCAGGAAGAACAGCGCCCGCAGGCCGAGCAGCGCGAACGCGTTCGCGGCGAAGACGATGAACGCCTCGTCGGTCACGCCGAACACCGCCGGGATCGAGTCGAGCGCGAACAGCAGGTCGATGCTGCCGATCGCGAACAGCACCACCAGCAGCGGCGTGGCCAGGCGCTTGCCGTCGACCTTGGTGGTGAGCTTGCCGCCCACGTACTCGTTGGTCATCGGCAGCATCCGGCGGACGGTCTTGACCGCGATGTTGTTCTCGACGTCGGGGTCCTCGTCGCGGTGCCGGTAGAGCTGGACGCCCGTGTAGATGAGCAGCAGGCCGAACAGCAGGAACATGAACGAGAACAGCGACAGCAAGGTCGCGCCGAGGGCGATGAAGATGCCCCGCATGATCAGCGCGAGCACGATCCCGAACGTGAGCACCTTGTGCTGGTGCTCCTCGGGGACCGCGAACGTCGACATGATGATCACGAAGACGAAGAGGTTGTCGACCGACAGGCTCTTCTCCACGATGTAGCCCGCGAAGTACTGCGCCCCCGCGTCGCCGCCGTAGGCCCAGGCGAACCACGCGCCGAAGGCGATCGCGACCGCGATGTAGAACACCGACCACGCCGTCGCCTCGGCGAACCGGACGCGGTGCGGTCGCGCGGCTGCCAGGATGAGGTCCACCGCGAGCAGGGCCACCACCAACCCGATGGTGACCGCCCAAGTGAGCGCGCTGATCTCCAGCACCCAATGCCTCCGCTCAGTCCGAAGAAGAGAAAACACCGTTGAAACGGACATTATGCAGATATCACCCGGACGGTGCACCGAACTGGACCATCCGGGAGGGCTGGACGGCGCATCGGCTCCCCAGCGGGTTGACCTGCCTCGACCGCCAGAAACCATGACATCGTTGACAATGCGGCGCGGATCACGTTCCAGGCGCGCGGAGAAGTCCCCCGCCAGGGTTACCGGCGGGGGACTGGACGTCACCTCGTGTTCAGCCGTTCTTCACCTGGCGAGGGTCCTCCCCCACCGGGTGCCCGGTCTCACTGGAAGATCACGTCGTTGCAGAAGTAGTACGACTGGTCCGAGTGGCTGGCCTGCCAGATCACGTAGACGATGTGCCGCCCGGTGCGCGAACCGGCGTTGACGGCCACCTGGTACGTCCCGGCGGGCGCGTACCTCCCGGTGGAGGCGACCTGCTCCAGGTCCGCCCACCTCGGTGAGGTGGTGAGCGGGTTGAAGCCCTGCTTCGTCACGTAGACGCGCAGGTAGTCGGCCCCGTGCTTGGCCTGGTCGGTCACCGTGAGGGTGAACTGCCTGGGCTTGGTCGCGGCCGTCCACGCGCCGGGCACGTCCATCGCCGCGTACCGGCCGTTCTCGGTGCGGCCCGCGCTGCACAGCTGGCCGTCCGGGATGGCGGCCTGGTGGTTGCCCGCGACGCCTTCGCGGTAGAGGCCGTTCCAGTTCCACATGGCGTTGGTGTCGCGCTGCCAGGCCTGCCAGCACATGGGGTCGCGCTGGGCCATGGTCGGGTTCTGGAAGTCGCTGCCCCAGCGCTGCCAGCAGCCGTAGTTGCGCGAGGGCGGGTCGGTGGTGGAGCCGTGCGCGCCGGCGACCCCGGAGAGCAGGCTCACCATGAGCACGAAGGCCCCGGTGAGCGCGATCAGGGTCTTGCGGGCCAGCCGCGTCCCGGCAGGGGCGGGTATGAGCGCCACGCTGTCCTCCTCGTTGAGGATGCGAACACTGACTGGGAGCGCTCCCAAAACCCACTGTAAACACGGCGCACACCGTCTGTGAACCCCTGTGCGGGGCGAACCGGGCCGGTCGGGTACCGGAACCGCGTCGGTGCGCGCCGGGACGTGCCGCCGAACGCAGCAGCGACCGGGGTCACAGCCACCCGAACAGCTGTCCACCTCACAGGTGACATCAGGCACAGGGGCACAAACCGGGCGTGTCGTGGGCGTGTCGCGCGCACGGCAGCGGCCCGGACCGAAGGGGTCCGGGCCGCGCGCCGATCGGGGCTGGGGTCAGGCCGTGGCCAGCTCGGCCCAGACCGTCTTGTGGTCGTTGTACTGGTCGACGCCCCACTGCTCGGACAGCCGGGCCACCACGACGAGACCGAAGCCGGACTTCGTGGTCGACGTGCCGGGCGGGGACAGGACGGGCAGCCGGTGCGGGCTCGCGTCGTCGACCTCGATGCGCACCCGGTCGCCGTGGCGCTCCAGGCGGACGGGGCGCGGGGAACCGCCGTGCCGGTAGGCGTTGCTGACCAGCTCGTTGCCCACGAGCAGCACGTCGTCCAGGCGCTCGTCGCCGACGTCCGCGAGCGCGGTGGCCAGCCTGCGGCGCAGCGTGGCCAGCGGGAGGACCGAGCGCAGGGCGAGATCGACCTGGGCTTCCTCTGGGGGCGCTTCTGCAGCAGTCACGGTGTTCCGTCTCCTCTCTCGGACACAGACGTGGTACCTCCGGAGGCGAGGAGCGAAACCGGACCCGAGTTGCCGTGACCGTGCTGTTGCGGTCGGGACGTCCGAAACCACCCGCAGCGGGGACGGGGCCTCACCGCGGCGACCGCAGGAACGCCTCCAGCGCCCGCCGGTACGGCACGACCGTGGTCAGGTCGGCGTGCTCGTCGGGGCCGTGCTGCCCGTCACCGCCGATGCCGAAGATCACCGCGCCCACCCCGCGCCGGTGGAAGAACCGCGCGTCAGCCGCCCCGTGCTTGCGCAGCAGCTCCCCCGCGTACCCCTGGCTCAGCGCGGCCTCGCGCAGCGCCAGCACGTGCGGGTCGTCGGGTTCGACCCGGTGCGGGGGCTCGACGTGGTCGACGACGACCTCGACGTCCGGGCACAGCAGCTGCAACCGGGACACCGCGTCCGCCTCCTGCGCGGGGAACCGCACGTCCAGGTGTGCCACCGCCTCGTCGGGCACCTGGTTGAGCGCGGTGCCCGGCGTGTCCACGCGGGCCACGTTGACCGTCGTGCACCACCGCTCGGCGGTGGGCACCGGGTGCTCGGCCAGCACCGCGCGCACCGCGTCGAGCACCCGCAGCAGCGCGTTGTCCCCCAGCCACGGGTACGCCCCGTGCGCGGACCGCCCGCGCGCGATCAGCCGCACGCCCGCGATGCCCTTGGACTCGGTCACCACCCGCAGCCCGCTGTGCTCGCCGATGACCGCGAACCCGGCCCGCACGCCCGCGTCGAGCTGGTGCCGGGTGCCGTCGCGCCCGCCCACCTCCTCGTCGGTGACCAGCTGCAACCCCAGCGGGTACGGCAGCTCGGGGGCGAGGTCGCGGAACACCGAGGCCAGCACGAGCGCGGACAGCTTCATGTCCTGGGCGCCGCGCGCGTGCAGCCGGTCGCCGACCCGGCGGGGCCGGAACTGCTCGGGCGCGCCGGGGACCACGTCCAGGTGTGCGTTGAGCAGGACGCGGAAGTCGCGGGAGCCGGGGGCGGTGGACACGAGCGCGCTGGGCTTGCCGCCGGAGCTGAACCGCTCGACGTGGAAGCCCGGACCGACGAAGTCCAGGACGAGCTCCAGCGCGCGGTGCAGCTCGTCCGGCCGGTCGGCGGTGGAGGGGATGGCCAGCAGGTCGAGCGCGACGGGCAGCAGGTCGTCCAGCTCCACGTCCCGGCTACCTCCTGGCCGCGACGGAGGCCATCGCCTCGAACAGGGTGGGGAACACCGCGACCTTGGCCTCCAGGTCGGTCATCCGCAGCGCGCGCAGCACGACCCGCTGCTCGGTGGCCAGCGCGAGCGCCACGCCGGAGCGCTCGGAGGCCTTGATCGCGCCGATGATCGTGTCCACGCCCATCGAGCCGAAGAACGTCACGCCGCGCAGGTCGAGCACGACGCCGGAGGACTTGCGGGCGATGGCCGCGCCGAACGCGCCCGCGATGAGGTCGTGGCCCGCCATGTCCACCTCGCCGTCGACCTTGACCACGACGACGCCGTCCACCGAATCGGTCTCGACGTCGACCGGCGGCGTCCGGTCCTCTGCGCCTGTGGTCATGGTTGCTCCCGGCGTGCGGCGGCGGCGGTCTGGTTCTGATCCCTACCCGTTTCCGGCGCGCGCGAATCCCCCGATTCGCCGGGCGCGCCGGTTCCGCCGTCGGGCGGTGCGGGGGTGATCGGTTGTCGGGGTCGGGTCGTCGACATCGCCACAGCCTCGGAGAACGCCCGCCGCCGGGTCAAGCGGGCGTGCCGGGGAAATGGCGGGTTTCACGGGAACGGGAGCCGCGCGGGACATCCGACGTGAACACGCGGGTAACGGTCCCGCAATTCTTCGCGCGCGTCCCCGGTATTCACAGTTGCGGGTTTTCCCGGTTCCGGAAACGGGGCAGGGGCCCGCCCTCGGCGAGGACGGACCCCTGCGGTCGTCGGGACGGGGATCAGGAGTGCTGGACGCGCACCGACCACTCGGCGACCCACTTGCCGTCGCCGAAGTCGAGCTTCGCGACGCACTTGTAGCTGTCGCCGTCGCAGGTCAGCTCGGCCACGTCGACGGGGGCCTCGCGCGCGTCCTCGTCCTCCTTGCCCTCGTGGGCGACCCAGGCGCCCCACTCGGCGGTCCAGCCGCCGTCGCCGAAGTCCAGGTTCGCCGTGCACGTCCAGGTGTCGCCGTCGCAGGTCACCTTGGTGACACCGACCGGGGAGCGCTGCTGGACGAGGTCGTCGACGTGCATGACGCCCGCGCCCCAGGAGGCGGTCCAGCCGCCGTCGCCGAAGTCCAGGTTCGCGACGCACTCGTAGGTCTGACCGTCGCAGGTGAGCCCGGTGACGTCCACCGGGTCGGCGGCGGCGGGGACGACGGCGGCGAGCAGGGAGGCGGCGGCCAGCGAGGTGGCGGCTGCGATCCTCTTCGTGGTGATGTTCACGAGCAGGAACATTCCCCAGCTATTCCAAGCACACCGGAATTGTCGCCACACCGTGGAATGACGTCACTTGATCCAGTGAACAGCGCACCGCCGCGCTCACCCGTGGTGAGCGCGGCGGTCGGGAACGTGTCACGCGTCGGTGTTGTCCGGTCCCGGCTTCACCGGGCCGACGCGCAGGAACGGGCCGTTGAGCGGCGGCGCGCAGGCGTAGGTGTCGTCGGGCACGAAGGCCGCGGCGGTGTTGCCGGGCGGGTAGATCCGCAGCCCGCGCACGGGGACCTGCTGGCAGTCGGGGGTCTTCTGCGGCGCGCTGGACAGGAAGACGCCCGCAGAGGCGGTCTCGCCGGGGTTGAGGGTGACCAGCGGGCCGTTGACGTCGCGGGTGGCGGGCTCGCCGACCTGCTCGCCGTTGTCGCCGGTCACGTAGGACACGCCGGGCGCGCCCTGCAGGGTGCAGGCCGCCTGGCCGGTGTTGGTGAAGCGCAGGGGCATGTGCGCGCCCTGCATGTCCGCGTTGCCCTGACCGAACTCGATCTTGAGCTGGGCGGTCTGGCACTGGGCGGGGCCGCTCGCGGGCGGCGGGGTCGCGGGCTCGGGGGTGGTGGTCGCCGGGGGTGGCTGCGAGCCGGTGGGCGCCTGGCCGGACGTGCCGGACGTGCCGTCGGAGGGGACGACCTCGATGCTCGGCACCTGGCCGCCGCCCTGGTCCGATCCCCCCGAACCGCACCCCGCCGCGAAGGCCGCGACGAGGCAGGCGCCGGTCACCACGATCGTGCGCAACGACATCCTGCTCCTCCTCTGATCGCCGTTCCCTGGGTTCCGCCGGGTGGCGAGGTCCCAAACCAGGCGATGCGCGACGTGGCGAGACCGTTGCGTACCGGTGACCCCGGTCACAGTTTTCCCGCGCGCTGGAATCGGCCGTCCGGGGCGGGGTGGCGAGGTTATAACCTGAACCCGAGGAAGCCACATGAAAGCTGTCTTGCTGCGGCGATGTTCCCACTGAGGTTATAAGGACTGCGATGACCAACCCCGCGCCAGTGCCCGTGACCAAGAGCGAGCTCGCTTACGCGCAGGTGCGCGCACGGGTCCTGTCGGGCGCGCTCGCGCCGGGCGCGGCGGTGAACCAGGCGGCGCTCGCGGTCGAGCTGGGCATCAGCACGACCCCGCTGCGCGAGGCGCTGAAGCGGCTGAGCGCCGAGGGCCTGGTGGAGCTGGGCGCGCACCGGGACGCGCGGGTCGCCCCGCTGAGCGGCGAGGAGGCGCGCGACCTGCTGGAGGTGCGCAGGGCGCTCGACCCGCTCGCGGCGGGGCTGGCGGCCGAGCGGCGCACCAGGGCCGACGTCGCCGAGATCAGGCGCGCGCACGACGCGCTGCGCCCGCTCGGCCGGGGCGCGTCGACCGACGACCTGGCCACGCACCGCAGGTTCCACGCCGCGATCTACCGGGCGTCGCAGAACGAGGTGCTGGTGGCGTCGCTGGACGCGCTGTGGGACAAGTCCGACCGGTACCGGGCGCTCGCGCTGCGGGAGGGGCGGGACGCCGAGGAGCTGGCGCGCCGGGCGGCCGAGCACGCGGCGCTGGTCGACCTGGTGGTCGAGGGCGACGCGGCCGGGGCGACCGCGCTGATGCGCGGGCACGTGGACACCAGCCTGGGCGCGCGGGCGGCGCTGCGGCTGCTGGGCGGTGACCGCTGATGGGGCGCACCGCGCTGGTCGCGCTGTTCGCGCACTCGGCGCTGACGCAGGTGGTCACGTTCATGCTGCGCCCGACCATGGCCTACCGGGCGCTGGAGCTGGACGTGCCGCCCGCGTGGCTGGGTCTGCTGTCCGCCGGGTTCGCGGTGGTGCCGCTGGCGCTGGCGCTGCCGCTGGGGCACTGGGCGGACCGGGTGGGCGAGCGGTGGCTGCTGGTGTCGGGCGCGGCGCTGCTGGTGGCGGCGGGCGGGGCGTTCCTGCTGCTGGGCGACAGCGCGCCGGGGTTGCTGGCGGCGACGGCGGTGCTGGGCACGGGGCACCTGTGCGCGGTGATCGGGCAGCAGTCGCTGGTGGCGAACAGCTCGACGTCGGGGCGGTTCGACTCGGCGTTCGGCTACTACACGTTCGCGGCGTCCCTGGGGCAGCTGGTGGGGCCGCCGCTGATCCCGCTGCTGGGCGGGGCGCGGGCGATCCCGGACACGGCGGCGGTGTTCACCGGGGCGACGGCGCTGGCCGGGGTGCTGCTGGTCAGCTCGCTGTTCCTGCCGCGCACCGGGGTGCGGGCGCCCGCGAAGGGCGACGAGGGGCCGACCGGGCTGGGCGGGCTGCTGAGGCTGCCGGGGCTGCTGCGGGCGCTGATCACCAGCTGCGTGGTGCTGGCGGCGGTGGACATCTCGCTGGTGTACCTGCCCGCGCTGGGCACCGAGCGGGGGTTGGACGCGGGCGCGGTCGGGCTGCTGCTCGGCCTGCGGGCGGCGGCGTCGATGACCTCGCGGCTGTTCCTGGGGCGGATGTCGGGCTGGTGGGGGCGCAGGAGGCTGCTGCTGGGCAGCGTGGCGCTGGCGGCGGCGGGGATGGCGGCGGTGGTCGCGCCGCTGCCGCTGTGGGCGCTGGCGGTGGCGGTGGTGGTGGCCGGGCTGGGGCTGGGCGTGGGGCAGCCGGTGACGATGTCGTGGCTGGCCGAGTCGGCGCCGCCGGGGTTGCGCGGGCGGGCGATGTCGCTGCGGCTCACCGGGAACAGGGCGGGGCAGGTGGTGATTCCCGGCGCGGTGGGGTTGCTGGCGGGTGGACTGGGGGCGGCCGGGGTGCTGGGGTTGACGGCGGTGTGCCTGGCGGCGGTGGGGGTGTCGGCGCGGAAGTTGGCGGTGGATTCGCCGGAGGCAGAGCCGGAGGGGTGAGGCGGGCGAGGGGGTGTGCGGTGCGCGGCCGGTTACCGGAGCCGCTCACTGAGACCAGAGCCGGTTGCCGGAGCCGGCCGCCGAGGCTGGGCCCGGTCACCGGAGCCAGTCGCCAGAGCCGATCGCCGAGATCGGGGCCGTCCGTCAGGGCTGGTTGCCGGAGCCGGCCGCCGGAGCCCGTCGCGCACGGCGCCGGGCCCCGCTCCCCCACCGGCACCCCGAAGTCATCACGAAACACTTGAGACTCCAACAAGACCAAACTTATTCCACCCAACAGCGGGTAAGCCCCCCTGCTTTTGTGCGCTCTTGGTTCGGTTGTTGAAAACTTTTGTTGTCTTCTGGTTACCGGCGTGCGTAGATCAGTCCTGGCTTGTGAGCGCTCTCACAGCCAGGACCGAGGAGAACCGCCATGTTCCGCTCCGTCACACGGCTACTCACCCTGCTCTTGGCCCTCATCACCGCCTCCGCACTCCCCCTGCCCCTCGCCGCGGTCGCCTCGGCGGCGCCCGCCGTGCACGGGCTCAAGGGGGAGTACTTCGCCATGTCCGCGCCGGGCGCGCGCGACTTCGCCGTCCTCGGCGGGTCCGCGCTCGACCCGAACGTCGAGTTCGGCAACCTCGTCCCGACCTTCCAGGCGCTGACCGGCAAGGGCGAGCACACCACCGCCCGCTGGACCGGGCAGCTCACCGCGCCGACCACCGCCGACTACACGTTCCACGCCATCGGCGACAACGGGTTCCGGCTGTTCCTCGACGGTCGACCGGTGATCGACCACTGGGTCGGCGACTGGGACGTCGAGCAGCGCAGCGCCCCGGTCCGGCTGGAGGCGGGCGTGGCGCACGAGTTCCGCCTGGAGCTGTTCCAGGACACCGGTGGTGCGAACATGTTCCTGCGGTGGTCGACTCCGGGGGTGGCCAAGTCCGTCGTCCCGGAGAGCGCGTTCACCCCGCCCGCCGACTTCGAGGTCTACCCGCTGGCGCTGAGCACCCCCGCCAACGGCAAGTCGGTGCTGGCCGAGTTCGACGGCAGGATCACCTCGCTGGGGCAGTTCCGCGAGCACGTCGCCGTCGAGGTCGACACCGTGCCGTTCCCGATCGCGTCGGTGAACCGCAAGGACGACGACAAGCTGGTCATCACGCTCGGCGAGGCCGTGCTCAAGGGCCAGAAGATCCGGCTGCGCTACGACGGCGCGGGCGGGCTGGCGGTCGGCGGGCAGCAGGTGCCGAAGCTGTACCGCAGCGGGATCAACGACTCGGTGCAGCGGTTGACCACGCCGTGGACGAACAAGGTCAACAAGAACCAGCCGCTGCCGGAGTACCCGCGCCCGCAGCAGGAGCGGCGGAAGTGGTCGAACCTGAACGGGCAGTGGGAGTTCGCGGGCGCCGCCGCCGGTGAGCAGCCGGTGTTCGGGAAGGCGCTCGCCGAGAAGATCACCGTGCCTTACCCGGTCGAGTCGCTGCTGTCCGGGATCGAGCGGCACGAGGACCACATGTTCTACCGGCGCACGTTCACCGTGCCGCAGGACTGGAACGTGGGCCGGGGGCAGCGGTTGAAGCTGAACTTCGGCGCAGTCGACTACCGGGCCACCGTGTGGGTGAACGGCGTCAAGGTGACCGAGCACGAGGGCGGTTACACGGCGTTCACGGCGGACATCACCGACGCGCTCGGCGGGCGGCGGCAGCACGAGCTGGTCGTGGCGGTCACCGACACCACCGGCGCCGAGCAGCCGGTCGGCAAGCAGACGCCCAACCCGAGCGGGATCTTCTACACCGCGTCGTCCGGGATCTGGCAGACGGTGTGGCTGGAGCCGGTGCCGGACAGGGCGATCGACGACGTGGTGAGCACGCCGGACATCACGGCGGGCACCGTTTCGGTGACGGTCCGCTCGGCGTCGTCGTCCGGTCGGGTGACCGTGACGGCGAAGGAGAAGGGCGGCCGGAAGGTCGGCAGCGCGACGGGGGCGGCGAACTCGGCGCTGACCGTGCCGGTGCCGAAGGCGCGGCTGTGGAGCCCGGACGACCCGTACCTGTACGACCTGGAGGTCGTGCTGGAGGACGGGCGCAGCAGGGACGTGGTGTCCAGCTACTTCGGGATGCGCTCGATCGGGATCGCGCAGGTGAACGGGTTCCCGAAGCTGGTGCTCAACGGAAAGCCGGTGTTCTCGCTGGCGCAGCTCGACCAGGGGTTCTGGCCGGACGGGTTGAACACCGCGCCCACCGACGCGGCGCTGGAGTTCGACCTGAAGGCGCAGAAGGACCTCGGGTTCAACGCGGTGCGCAAGCACATCAAGGTGGAGCCCGCGCGGTGGTTCTACCACGCGGACCGGCTGGGGCTGCTGGTGTGGCAGGACTTCGTGTCCGGCACGTTCAACACCGAGGCCGGTCGCGCGGCGTTCCAGCAGCAGGGCGCGGCGATCGTGGATCAGTTCCGGTCGTCGCCCTCGGTGATCGGCTGGATCGTGTTCAACGAGGGGTGGGGTGAGTGGGACCGGGAGGAGACCGGTCGCATCACCGAGCGTGTGCAGGCGTCCGACCCGTCGCGGGTGGTCAACGCGCACAGCGGCGTGAACTGCTGCGCGTCGAAGGGCGACTCCGGCAAGGGCGACGTCATCGACCACCACGACTACAACAACGACTCCCCGCCGTGGCCGGACGCGACGCGGGCGGCGATGGACGGCGAGCACGGCGGGTTCACGCTGCGCACGCCGGGCCACCAGTGGCCGGGCGCCCCGACGGCGATCTACAGCGGGGTGGCGAGCAAGGCTGAGCTGACCGCGAAGTACGTGTCGAACACCGAGCAGCACTACCTCCAGGCGGCCGGGGCTGAGCTGTCCGGGTCGGTGTACACGCAGGTCACGGACCTGGAGACCGAGCTGAACGGGTTGTGGACGTACGACCGGAAGGAGATCAAGGTCGATCCGGGGCCGGTGCGCGAGATCAACCGCCGGGTGGTCGAGGCGGGGGCTGCGGCCGGGACGTACCGGTACCCCGGCAAGGGCTCGTGGTCGCTGGACGAGGGCCGGGGCGCGGTGGGTCGGGACGGTTCCGGCGGTCGCAGCGACGTGACCGTGACCGGGGCGGGCTGGACCGAGGGCCTGCGCGGCAGCGCGCTGTCGTTCAGCGGGTCGAACCAGTACGCGCAGACGGCCGGTCCCGTGGTGGACACCAGGTCCGACTACACCATCTCCGCCTGGGTGACCCTCGACGGAGTGCCCGGCAACTGGGTGACGGCGGTGAGCCAGGACGGCCGCAGGCGCGAGAACCCGTTCTACCTCCAGTACGGCCAGGGCGGCTTCGCGTTCAGCGGTCCCGGCGGCCACCGCGCGGTCTCCGCGCCGGTGACGCCGGAGGCGGGGCGGTGGTACCACCTGGTGGGCGTGCACGACGCGGCGAGGGCCGAGTTCCGGCTGTACGTGGACGGCGCGCTCGCGGGCACGACGGCGGCGGGCGAGCCACACCTGAGCACGGGGCCGCTGTCGATCGGGCGGGCGAAGTACGCGGGCGGGAACGTGGACTTCTGGAAGGGGAAGGTGGATCAGGTCCAGGCGTTCGGGAAGGCGCTGACCGGGGCCGAGGTGGCGGAGCTGCACTCGGCGCGGTGAGGGGCTGAGAGGCGACCGGACTGAAAGACGACCGGGCTGAGAGTCGACCGGGCTGACCGGGGCCGCGGCGGGTCGGGGATTCCCCGGCCCGCCGCGGCGCGTTCGGGCCGGGGGTGGGGAGGTGGGGATTTGGCCGGGGCCGGGGTGATGGCGCGAGGTTGGCTGCGGGGTAGGAGGGCGGTTACCTGCGGGATGGCGGCGCAGTTGCCTGCCGGGTGGGTGCACGGCTAACTGCCGGGCGGGGTGGCGATTACCTGCTGGGCGGGCGGCGCAGTTGCCAGCCGGGCAGGAGCACGGTTACCTGCCGGGTGAGCGGCACAGTGCCTACCAGGTGGAAGCGCGGATAACTGCCTGGTGGCAGCGCGGTTGCCTGCCGGACGGAAGCGCGGTTGCCTGCGGCACGTTCGGGCAAGAACCTCGGACGGCCGAGGCCCTGGGAGAGGGTCTCAGCATGGTCGTTGAGCGGGGTGCTCGTTGAGCAGGGTGGTCGTTGAGCAGGGTGGTCGTTGAGCAGCATGGTCGTTGAGCAGGGTGGTCGTTGAGCAGGGTGGTCGATCGAGGAATCCGACGGAAAGCGCTTTCAACTCTGCGGTGCGGCGGTGAGCGCGCTTGGGGGCACTGCGGATGTTCGAGAGTGTTCCGGTGGGAGCGCTCTCCAGGGCTGGCCGCCCCTCGCGAGCACCCGCCCAGGCCCGCGTCACCCGCGCCCGCCCCACTACCGCTCGTCTCACCGCAACCCGCTTCGCCACCGCAACCCGCTTCGCCACCGCTTATCCCGCGCTACCCGCCCCCGCACCCGCCCGGCCACCACCCATCCACCACACGTCCACCCGGCCCTACCCCCACTCATCCGCCTCCCCCACCGCCGCGAGCGCCGCCTCCGCGCTCCCGTGCATCTGCAGCACGTGGTGCAGCCCCACCGAGCTGAGCACCCGCCGGATCTGCCTGGTCACCACCAAGTGCAGCGCCCCGGCCCGGTCCAGCAGGCGGTCGTGGGCCTGGACCAGGGGTTCGATGCCCCAGGACGTGAAGAAGTCCACGCCCGTCAGGTCCACCACGACCACGTCCGCCCGCGCGCCCTCCAGGGCCGCGCGCAGGACGGGCGCCGTGGCCACGTCCACACCGCCGCGCACGCGCAGCACCACCACCGAGTCGTCCACCCGCACGGTGGACGTCGACAGAGTCTGGTCTCCCCACACGTACGGGCTGGTACCCCTGAACGTGGTGTTTCACCCTTCGGTGGGCTTGCGACCTTCCGGGACCCGCACGTCCAGGGGCAGCTCGATGCGCACCGTCGTCCCGCCCTCCGCCGACGGGGTCAGGAACACCGCACCGCCGTGGCGCTCCGCGATCGCCCTGACCAGCGCCAACCCCAGCGCCGACCCGGCGTGCTGGTCGGCGCCCGCCGCCTCGCGCGGCAGGGTGGTGAAGAGCCTGCCGCCCGCACCACCGAGCGGCACCTCGTCGGTGACCTCCATCGACCACTCGCCGTGACCGCCGACCGTCGACGTCACCCGCACCGACGCCGACGGCGGCGAGGTCGCCACGGCCGCCGCCACCGCGTGGTACGTCATGCACGAGAGCAGCTCGCCGTCGCCGCGCGCCTGGGTCGGCAGCACCGGCGTGTCGACCTGCACCCGCACCTCCCTGGCCTCGGCCGCCGCCTCCACCGCGTGCGCCCCGTCCCGCACCAACCGGTCCAGGTCGACCGACGCGATCTCCAGCTCCTCGCTGTGCGACTCGACCTTCGCGAGCAGCAGCAGCGTCTCCACCAGCCCGGCCATCCGGTTCACGTTCCGCTCCACCGCCTCCGCCACCTGCCGCTCGCCGTCCCGCCAGTCGGCGACCAGCAGCGGGGTGAGCGAGGTCAGCGCGGTGAGCGGGGTGCGCAGCTCGTGCGAGATGGTCGAGATGAACTCGGTCTTGAGCGCGGACAGCCGGGACAGCTCGGCGTTGCGCGTCTCCAGCGCCCGGCGCAGCGACACCTGGTCGGTCACGTCGCGCAGCACCCACAGCTGCCCGAACAGCTCGTTCTCCCCGCGCACCTGGAGGAAGTCCACCTCCAGCACCCGATCGGGGCCCAGTGGCACGGCGGTGGCGTGAACCGGCTCGGTCGCGGTGACGCAGCGCATCGCCAACCGGTCCAGGTGCTCGTAGTCCTCGGGCGGCCTGCGGCGGCGCGGGCCCATCTCGCGGCCGGTCATCCCGATCAGCTCGCGCGGCTCGCCCTCCAGGTCGAGCAGTTCGAGCACGGTCGTGTTGACGGTGAGCACCTTGCGGTCGTTGTCCTGCAGGATCACGCCCACCCGCAGCGCGTCGATCAGCATGTACAGCCGGGCGCTCGTCACCCGGCCGTGGTACTGCGCGTCGTGCAGGTCGGTCATGTCGCGGGAGAAGGTGACCAGCCCGCCGATGACCGGGTCGTCGATCCGGTCGAGCACGATCACGTCCACGAAGATCCAGTCGCCCTCGGCCCCGCGCACCCGCGCCTGCACGCGGGCGCTGCCTCCGGGGTCGGCGACGTGCAGCCCGAGGATGGCGTCCAGCACGGTCTTCCGGTCGTCGGGGTGGACGCCCTCGGCGGCGGTGTCGGCGACGTGCTCGCCGTACACCAGGGCCGTGCCGTCCATCCACTTCCTGGTGTTGCTCCAGCGCAAGTACCCGTCCGCGTCGAACAGCGCCACCATCGAGGGCATCTGGGACACGATGGCGTCGCGCAGCGCGACCTCCCGCGCGGGCGGTCCCACCCCGTCGAGCGCGGCGGCCACCGCGTCGGCGATGATCCGCAGGCGCTCGGTGACCGGTTCGGCCTGCACGACCACCGCGCCGCCGCGCTCCAGCGGCACCACGACGTCACCGCGCCACGGCGGCCCGTCCTCCCGGACCATCGCGGACAGCACGCCGGGGAGCGCGAGCAGCACGCGGACGGCCTGCTCGGGGGCCCGTCCGGTGTAGCCCGCGCGGACGACCGAGCGCACCACCGCGGCCACCTCGGCCGGGTCGACCGCCTGCGCCATGGGCTCTCCCGTCTCGCGACACGCGACACAGCACACCGCGAATCGTGCGGCGTCGTGGCGCGGCGTGCCCCTTGCGGAGCAGTGTCCACTCGAAACGGTGAAAAAGGGCGTGGTCGGCGCGATCGCCGGACGGACGTGGCGGGCTCGCTCGTATCGTGGCAGTCCGGACGGGTCCGCCCCTCCACTGTGGACCGACCGGGTGAGAGCGCCCGCACCGAGGAGGCGACATGAGCACCGTGCTGGTCGTGGAGGACGAGCCGGACATCGCCCTGGCGCTGCGGCTGAACCTGGAGCGGGCCGGGCACGAGGTGCGGGTCGCCTCGGACGGCAAGCAGGGACTGCGGGAGCTGCACGAGTCGCAGCCGTCGCTGGTGCTGCTGGACATCGGCCTTCCCGTGCTGGACGGCTGGATGGTGCTGGAGCGCATCAGGGACGTGAGCGACGTGCCGGTGCTGCTGCTGACCGCGCACGGCATGGAGGCGGACAAGGTCAGGGGCCTGCGCGGCGGCGCGGACGACTACCTGACCAAGCCGTTCTCGGCGAAGGAGCTGCTGGCCAGGATCGAGGCGATCCTGCGCAGGGCCGAGGGCGCGACGGCGGCGAGCAAGGCCGAGGTGTACGACGACGGCCTGGTGCGCATGGACCACCGGGCGCGGCGGGTGTACGTCAACGGCGAGGAGGTCGACGTCAACGCCACCGAGTACCGGCTGCTGTCGGTGTTCGTGCAGCACAAGGGCGCGGTGCTGTCGCCGGGGCAGCTGCTGGACAAGGTGTGGAACGACCCGACCGGGATCGGCGCGGAGCGGGTGAAGTTCGCGGTGATGCGGTTGCGGCGCAAGCTGAACTGGTCGGCGGACGAGTCCCCGATCCGCGCCGCGCGCGGCATGGGCTACCGCTACGACCCGCCGCGCAAGTAGTCGGGCTCGGGTGGCGCGAAGCCGGGCCGGGCAGGCCTGCGCCACCCCCGGCGCGCTCCCCCGGCAGCCAAGTGACCAGGGGCGGGAGCGCTTTCCCCGCTACGCCCCGGCGCGCGGGGCCCCGACCTCGGGGTGATCCGGCTCGCTGACCGGGAACGGGTCGGGGCGGCGGTGGCGGTGGCGGTGGCGGTGGCGGGAGAAGAACAGGGCGGCCTCCGCGCCGTTGTGCAGCAGGCCCACCACGCCGACCAGGATCGCGACCAGCAGCAGCGGGTGGCCGTCGCCGGTGAGCACGACCACCAGGGCGCTGACCATGACCACGACCGCGATGGTCAGCTTGAAGACCTGCCCCTTCACCCCGAGCTGCCAGTCGTGCTCGTCGCCGGTGAAGCCCAGTTCGCCGAACCGCCTCTCCCACGGCCGCTTGCGGTGCTCGGGCACCGGCAGGTCGGCGCCCGCGATCCAGCGCAGCGCACGGCCCTCGCCGACCACGCCCGCGCGCTCCAGGAACACCGCCCACCGCTCGACCGCCTCGGCGCCGATCGTGTCGTCGTCGGTGTAGCCGACCTGCTCGGCGGCCTCGGCGGCGGCGCGCAGCGCGGTGTCGCGGTCGATCCCGAGCGCCTCGGCGACGGCGAGCGGGGTCTCCGGCTGCTCGAACACACCGACCACCCGCCCGTCTCCGCGCCTGACGTGCGCCCTGGCGTGCCGCTCGTCCCAGGACAGCGCGACAGCGGGCACCGAGGGCGTCGCCGTCGCGGCCTCGGCGGCGTCCTCCAGCTCGGCCACGACGACGGGCGCGGGCCCGAGCAGGAACACGCCGTTCGCGGTCGGCACGAGCCTGCGGGGCCGCCCGGCCCTGGTCCGCAGCCGCTCGCGGACCTCGTCCACCCCGCCGGGAACCCACACCACCGCGCGCACCGCGCCCCCCAAGATCAACCTGTTGGGCGGATAGCAGGGGGTGCGGCGGGCAGCGCGGGGGCGATAGCCCATGTTCCCCCTGGCAGCCCCGCGTCAGCCCACGCTGAGCACGACCTTGCCCCTGATCCGCCCGCGCTCGCCGTGGACGTGCGCCTCGGCGGCCTCCTCCAGCGGGAACACCCGCTCGACCTCCACCCGCACCTCCCCCGCGTCGATCAGCTCACCGATCCTGGCCAGCGCGGGCGCGTCCGGCTCGACCAGGTACGAGCTGGTGCGCAGCCCCAGCTCGGCGGCGCGGGCCGCGACCGCCTCCGACACCCCGCCGGGCACGCCGACGAGCAGACCGCCCGGCTTGAGCACGGCCAGCGAGCGCAGGTCGGTGTCGTCGTGCCCGCCGATCAGGTCGACGACGACGTCGACGTCGCGCACCTGCTCCTCGAACCGCACCTCCCGGTAGTCCACCAGCTCGTCCGCGCCGAGCCCGGTCAGCCACTCGTGCCGCCCGGCGCTCGCGGTGCCGATGACGTGCGCGCCGAGGTGCTTGGCGAACTGCACCGCGAAGTGCCCGACCCCACCGGCCGCCGCGTGCACGAGGACGCGCTGGCCCTTCTCCACCCGCGCGGTGTCGACGAGGACCTGCCACGCGGTGAGCGCGGCCAGCGGCACGGCCGCCGCCTCCTCGTGGGTGAGGGTCGCGGGCTTGCGGGCGAACTGGCGCGACGGCGCGGTGACGTACTCGGCGTACGCGCGGGCGGCGCGCGGGAACCACGGCATCCCGTACACCTCGTCGCCGGGCGCCAGGGTGGTCACGCCGAACCCGACGGCCTCGACGACGCCGGACACGTCCCAGCCCAGCACGTGCGGCGCGTCGCCGAGGTGGCCCGCCATGCCGTGGCCCTCGCGGCTCTTCCAGTCGACCGGGTTGACCCCGGCCGCGCGCACCCGCACGAGCACCTCGGTGGGCAGCGGCTCCGGCTTGGCGACCCGCTCGACGCTGAGCACGTCGGGCCCGCCGAAGGACCGCTGGACGACGGCGCGCATGGTCTCGGACATCTTCGCTCCCGGTGATCTCGACCCCGGCCGGGGAAGATCGACCCCGGCCGGTTCCGAACGTATCCGGGAGGTAGTACTTACCCGCAAGGGCGACTGCTACCCAAAAGGAAGCAAGCAGCTCAGGACTCCAGCGGCAACCGGTCGAGGTTGCTCTCCACCCACTGCCGCACACCCCGCAGCGGCACGGCGGCGTCCAGCCCCAGCTCGGTGAGCGAGTACTCCACGTGCAGCGGCACGGCCGGGACGACCTCGCGGTGCACGAGCCCGTGCTCCTCCAGCCGCCGCAGGGTCTGGGTGAGCACCTTCGGGCTCACCCCCTCCAGCCGCCGCTGGAGCTCGCCGAACCGGAGCACCCCGTCCTCCAGCGCGCCGATGGCGAGCGCGGACCACTTGTTGGCCAGCAGGTCCAGCATCGACCGGCACGGGCACTGGGCCTTGTACACGTCGTGCACCGAGTGCGCGCCGCTCTCGCAGACGACCGCCACGGGAACCCCCTGAGCAGGAAGCTTCCCAACGGGAAGCAGTGACCGGAAAGCGCCACAGTACGCCGGTCGACACCACCCGGAAACGATCTTCGCGCGCGCGGGAAACCTACTCCCACCAGGCCGGGAACCCAAGTCCTCTCACCCGTTGGACACAAATCCAGGCCACCGGAAATCACCCTAAGGTGAGCGCCGCTCGCCCCCCTCAAGGTCAGGTGCCCGTTGTCAGAACCCCTACGCCCCACCGCGGTCCGCTCGCTGCCGCGCGCCGTCCTGTCGGTGCTGCGCCACGACCGCTGGGCTCGCGCCGGAGCGATCACCATCGCGCTCCTCGGGCTGCTCGCCCTGTCCGCCGACCTGCTCGGCGCGCTCACCGGCCAGGACCCGTACACCTACCGCACCGAGGCCCTGGACCCGGCGACCGGCGCGCCCGCCGGGGCGCTGGGCGGGGTGAGCGCGACGCACTGGTTCGGCGTCGAGCCGCTGACCGGCCGCGACCTGTTCGCGATCGTCGCGCACGGCGCGCGCACCTCGTTCCTGATCGGCCTGGCGGCCACGGCGGTGTCCGCGCTGGTCGGGGTCGTGCTCGGCGCGCTGGCGGGCTACCGGGGCGGCTGGGTCGACCAGCTCGTCACGCAGACCGCCGACGTGCTGCTGGGCTTCCCGTACCTGATCTTCATGATCGCGCTGGCCGCCGTGGCCCCGCCGGACGTGCCGCGCCCGCTGCTGCTCATCGTCGTCATCGGCTTCTTCGGCTGGCCCTCGATCGCCCGCATCGTGCGCGCCCAGACCCTGGCGCTGCGCTCGCGCGGCTTCGTCTCGGCCGCCCGCTCGCTGGGCGCGGGCCCGTGGCACGTGTTCCGCACCGAGCTGCTGCCCAACCTGTGGGGTCCGATCATCGTGGTCTCGACGCTGTCCATCCCCGGCAAGATCGGCCTGGAGGCCGCGCTGTCGTTCCTGGGCGTCGGCATCCCGCCGCCCACGCCCAGCTGGGGCCGGGTGATCAGCAGCGCGGTCAACTGGGTCGGCGCCGACCCGATGTTCCTGGTCTTCCCCGGCGCGGCGCTGCTGCTGTCCACCTGGGCGTTCACCGTGCTGGGCGACGGCCTGCGCGACGAGCTCGACCCCCGGACGGCGGTGCGGGCCTGATGCGCACGGCGTTGTTCGTCGGCAAGCGGGTGCTGAGCGCCCTGCTGGTGCTGCTCGCGGTCGCCCTGTTCACGTTCGCGGTGTTCTACCTGGTGCCCGCAGACCCGGCCGAGGCCGCGTGCGGCAGGCCGTGCACCGAGCAGAACCTGGCGCTGGCGCGCGAGTTCATGGGCTTCGGCGACCCGTGGTGGTCGCAGTTCGGGGACTTCCTCGGCGGCATCCTGGCCGGTCGCACGTTCGGGGTGGGCGCCACCTCGATCGAGTGCTCCGCGCCGTGCTTCGGCTACTCGTTCCAGCAGAACACCGACGTGCTTCAGCTGATCGGCGAGCGCCTCCCGGTGACGTTCTCGCTGGCGATCGGCGCGGCGGCGCTGTGGTTCGTGGCGGGCGTGGGCACCGGCGTGCTGGCCGCGCTCAAGCGGGGCACGGCGGTGGACCGGATCGCGCTCGGCGCGTCGGTGGCCGGGGTGTCCGCGCCGGTCTACCTGACCGGCCTGCTCGGGCTGCTGCTGTTCGGCTTCACGCTGGACATGGTGCCGGTGGGCGGGTACGTGGCGTTCACCGAGGACCCGGTCGACTGGTTGTGGCGGATGGTGCTGCCGTGGGCGGTGCTGGCGTTCGCGCACGCCGCCTACTACACCCGGCTGACCCGCACCCAGATGCTCGACGCGCTCGGCGAGGACTACGTGCGCACCGCCCGCGCCAAGGGCCTGACCGAGCGGAAGGTCGTCGGCAAGCACGCGCTGCGCAACGCCCTGCTGCCGGTGGTGACCCTGTTCGGCGTCGACCTGGGCGCGCTGCTCGGCGGCGCGGTGATCACCGAGCGGGTGTTCGGGCTGCCCGGCGCGGGCGCGCTGCTGGTGGACGCGGTCAACCAGCGCGACCTGCCGCTGCTGCTGGGCTGCACGCTCTTCGCCGCCGTGCTGATCGTGATCGCGAACGCGCTCATCGACCTCGGCTACGGCGCGCTCGACCCGCGAGCCCGCCTCACCTGACCGGGCGCCCGCCCAGGAGCCTGCCCCGGACCGCCGGGGCGGGCGCCCCACGAACCCCCGGCCCGCGCCGGACCGAAGACCTCCACTCCCCACTTCCCCGCTAGGAGAGAGAACCGCCATGACCAGAAGTCGGACCTCACGGGTGGTCGCCACGGCCACCGCACTCGTCGGCGCGCTCGCGCTGACCGCGTGCGGCGCCAACGACCAGCCCCAGCAGGGCGCGGCCGACCAGGCCAAGGCCGAGCGCGGGGGCGTGCTGCGCATCCTCGGCGAGAGCCAGTCGCTGAACTTCGACCCGGCCAAGAGCTCCTCGCTGCCGATCACCTCGCTCGCGCTGGTGCACCGCAGGCTCACCGGCTGGCTGAACGAGCCCGGCCAGGACGCGAAGGTCGTCCCGGACCTCGGCGACACCGGCAAGACCGACGACGGCGGCAAGACGTGGACCTTCACCCTCAAGGAGGGCCTGAAGTACGCGGACGGCACGCCCATCAAGGCCGACGACGTCAAGTGGGGCGTCGAGCGCTCGTACGCGCCCGCGTTCTCCGGCGGCCTCGGCTACCACAAGCAGCTGATCGAGGGCGGCGCCGACTACCGGGGCCCGTTCGAGGGTCAGCGCCTGGACTCGATCAAGGTCCCGGACGACCGCACGATCGTGTTCACCCTGTCGCGGCCGTACGGCGACTGGCCGTGGGTGGCGAGCACCCCGGCGTTCGCGCCGGTGCCCAGCGGCAAGGGCGCCGAGGCCGACTACAGCGACCACGCGGTCGCGTCCGGCCCGTACAAGGTGGAGAAGTACCGGAAGGGCGTCGAGGCGCGCCTGGTGCGCAACGAGAACTGGGACTCGGCCACGGACGAGCTGCGCGGCGGCCTCCCGGACGAGATCCTGTTCCAGCTCGGCCAGGACACCTCGGTGATCTCGCAGCGGCTCACCGCCGACTCGGGCGACGACAAGTTCGCGTTCGGCTCCTCGTTCGTGTCCCCCGCGCAGCTCGCGCAGCTGGCGGGCAACCCGTCGGCCAAGCAGCGCCTGGTGACCTCGAAGACCGGCGCGCTCGCCTACCTGGCGCTCAACACCCAGAAGGCGCCGTTCGACAACCCCAAGGTGCGGCAGGCCGTGCAGTACGCGGTCGACAAGACCTCGTACCAGATCGCGTCGGCGGGCAACGCCGAGCTGGCCGGTGACGTCGCCACCACGCTGATCACCCAGGGCATCGCGGGCCGCGAGCAGTTCGACCTGTACCAGACCAAGCCGTCCGGCGACCCGGAGAAGGCCAAGGCGCTGCTGGCCGAAGCGGGCTTCCCGAACGGGATCTCGGGCCTGGAGTTCCTGGTGTCGCAGACCAACAACTACCCGGAGAAGGCCGAGGCGATCCAGGCCGCGCTGGTCAAGGCGGGCATCCAGTCCGAGATCCGGGTGCTGGAGAGCGACGCCTACACCGCCGAGTCGCGCGCGGACAACCCGAACTACGCGCTGACCCTGTCCTCGTGGCAGCCGGACTTCCCCAGCGCCAACGCGAACATCCAGCCGCTGTTCGACTCCAAGGAGATCGGCCAGGGCGGGTACAACCTGTCCCGCTACAGCAACCCCGAGGTCGACCAGCTGATCGCGGCGGCGCAGGCCACCGTCGACCCGGTCGAGGCGGGCAAGAAGTGGGTCGAGCTGGACAAGAAGATCCTGGCCGACTCGCCCGTCGTGCCGCTGATCTACACCCGCAACTCGTTCCTGCACGGGTCCAAGGTCGCCGACTTCCGCATCGCCGACTTCCCCGCGTACCCGAACTACGCCCGAGTCGGGCTCCTGAAGTGACGGGGCCGCTGCTGGAGCTCGACGCCGTCGGCGTGGAGTTCACCGGCGGCGGCGCCACCACCGTGGCCGCCAGGGACGTGACCCTGTCCCTGGCGGCCGGTGAGGTGCTCGCCGTCGTGGGTGAGTCCGGGTCGGGCAAGACCGTCACGGCCATGTCGCTGCTGCGACTGCTGCCGTCGACGGCGGTGCTGTCCGGCCGGGCGCTGCTGGACGGCGAGGACCTGTTCGGCATGGGCGCCGACGCGCTGCGCGCGGTGCGCGGCGGGCGGATCGGCGTGGTGTTCCAGGAGCCGATGACCGCGCTGAACCCGGTGTTCACCATCGGGCACCAGCTGGCCGAGGCGGTGCTGGCGCACCGGGAGGTGAGCGGGCGGCAGGCCCGCGCGCGGGCGCTGGAGCTGCTGGAGCTGGTGGGGCTGCCCGACGCGGAGGCGAAGCTGCGCCGGTACCCGCACGAGCTGTCCGGCGGCCAGCTGCAGCGGGTGGTGATCGCGATGGCGGTGGCGAACGAGCCCGCGCTGCTGATCGCGGACGAGCCGACCACGGCGCTGGACGTGACCGTGCAGGCCGAGGTCGTCGAGCTGCTGCGGGACCTGCGGGACCGGTTGGGCACGGCGATCCTGCTGATCACCCACGACATGGGGGTGGTGGCGTCGCTGGCCGACCGGGTCGCGGTGATGAAGGACGGCCGGGTCGTGGAGCAGGGCGGGGTGGAGGCGGTGTTCGGCGCGCCCGAGCACGAGTACACCCGGAGCCTGCTGGACGCGGTGCTGTCGCTGTCCACGACGCCGTCGGCGGGCGCGGTGGCCGAGGTGGTGTCGGAGTCGGGGCCGGGGTCGGAGTCCGCCGAGGTGGCGGGCGCCGTCGAGGTGCTCGCGCCGGACGTGGACGCGGCGCTGGTGGTCGACGACCTGACCGTGGTGTACGGCGGCGGGTGGCGGGGCGCGGGCACGCGCGCGGTGGACGGCGTGAGCCTGCACGTGGGGCGCGGCGAGGTGCTGGGGCTGGTCGGCGAGTCGGGGTCGGGCAAGACGACGCTGGCGTCGGTGGTCGCCGGGCTGCGCGCGCCCACGTCCGGGTCGGTGCTGGTCGGCGGGCAGGACGTGGCGCGGCTGCGCGGGTCCCGGCGCAAGGCCGCGCGGGGGCGGGTCGGGGTGGTGTTCCAGGACCCGACGTCCTCGCTGAACCCGCGCGCCCCGGTCTGGCGGGCGGTGGCCGAGCCGCTGGTGCTGC
Source organism: Actinosynnema pretiosum (assembly GCF_024171695.1). GTDB lineage: Bacteria > Actinomycetota > Actinomycetes > Mycobacteriales > Pseudonocardiaceae > Actinosynnema > Actinosynnema pretiosum. Next base: position 706,740 of record NZ_JAMTCF010000001.1, read on the forward strand.
ACCGGGGGCTGCGCGGGGCCGAGCTGGGGCGGCGGGTGGACGAGCTGCTGGAGCTGGCCGAGCTGTCGCCGTCGCTGCGGGAGCGCTACCCGCACGAGCTGTCCGGCGGGCAGCGCCAGCGGGTCGGGATCGCGCGGGCGCTGGCCCTGTCGCCGGACCTGCTGATCGCGGACGAGCCGACGAGCGCGCTGGACGTGTCGGTGCAGGCCAGGGTGCTGCGGCTGTTCGGGGAGCTGCGGGCCGAGCTGGGGTTCGCGTGCCTGTTCATCAGCCACGACCTGGCGGTGGTGGAGCGGCTGGCCGACCGGGTGGCGGTCATGCGCGGCGGGCGGCTGCTGGAGCTGGGGCCGGTGGGGCGGGTGCTGGCGCGTCCGGCGCACCCGTACACGGCGCGGCTGCTGGCGGCGGTCCCGGTCGCGGACCCCGTTCGGCAGCGGGAGCGGCGGGAGCTGTGGCGGGCGGTCGCCGCCGGGTGAGGCCTGCGGTCGGGGTGGGGCGGTCGAGGCGCCCCACCCGGCCGCTTCCCGTCAGCTTGGTGATCAGCGCGGGCTGGCCGAGGAGCACGCCCGCGAGCACGAACAGCAGGCCGATCCCCTGGCGGCCGGTGAGCGCCTCGCCCGCGAGCGCGGTGCCCAGCAGGACGCCGGTGACCGGGTTGAGCAGGCCGATCAGGCCGACCGAGCCCGCGTCCAGGTGCTTGAGGCCGGTGTACCAGGCGGCGTAGGCGACGGCCGTGCCGAAGAGCGAGACGTAGCCCATGGCGAGCACCGCCGGGCCGTCCAGCGCCGGTGGCGGGCCTTCGACGGCGAGCGCGGCGACCAGCAGCACGGCGCCGCCCGCGACGAGCTGCCAGGCCGCGACGGGCAGGACGCCGACCGAGCCCTTGGCGCTCCAGCGCTTGGTGAGCAGGTGGCCGAGCGCCGAGGTGAGCACGGCGGAGGCGGCGACGAGCACGCCGAGCGGGTTGATCGCGCCGGTCCCGGCGGCGACCACCAGGACCACGCCGACCACGCCCGCGATGCCGCCGAGCAGCGCGGTGGGGCGGGGTCGCTCGGCCAGCAGGGGCCAGGCCAGCGCCATCATCGCGAGCGGCGAGGTGGCCATGATCGCCGAGGCGGTGCTGGTGGGCAGGAGCTGCGCGGAGGCGTAGACGAGGGCGAAGAAGACGCCCATGGTGAGCGTGCCCAGCACCGCCGAGCGCCACCACCAGTGCCCGCGCGGCAGGCGGCGGGAGATCGCGAGCAGCAGCAGTCCGGCCGGGAGCGCGCGCAGGGTCGCGCCCCACAGCGGGGCGTCGGCGGGCAGGAAGTGGTGGGTGACGTAGTAGACCGAGCCCCAGGCCAGTGGGGCGACGGCGGTGATCAGGGGCCAGCGCCAGGTAGCTTCCCTGGAAGTAACTTCCACGGAAGCAATATAGCTTCCACGGAAGCGCTAGCGTGACGAGCCGTGGACCACACCCCCGAGCAGGGCTTGGACCGGGTCGCGCGCATCCAGGCGGAGTGGGCGCGCGAGCGGCCGGACGTGGACGTGTCGCCCCAGGGCGTCATCGGCAGGCTGCACCGGTTGGCGGCGGCGCTGATGGAGGAGATCTCGGTCGTCTACCGGCGGCACGGGCTCGGCGAGGGCGAGTTCGACGTGCTGGCCGCGCTGCGGCGGGCCGGGGCGCCGTACGAGCGGGCGCCGGGCGAGCTGGCGCAGCACACGATGGTGACCACCGGGGCGATCACCAAGCGGTTGGACCGGCTGGAGCGCGACGGGCTCGTGACGCGGCGGATGACCGACGGGGACGGGCGCAGGCGGGTGGTGGCGCTGACCGAGGCGGGGAAGCGGGTGTTCGACCGGGCGTTCAGCGAGCACATGGCGAACGAGCGGCGGTTGCTGGACCTGCTGGACCCGGAGGAGGCGCGGGTGCTGGAGGGGTTGCTGGAACGGTGGTTGCGGCACTTCGACTGAGGTTCAGGTAAGGCTTTCCTAATGGGATTGCCGGATTCCTCTGAGTGGTTTGAATTAATTTCATGAAATTTGCTTCTTGGTGGCTTGAGCAGCGGTTATGCTGTTCTTTGGGCGTTCAGGTTAGCCTGTCCTAAACATTTTCGACTTGCCGTGGTCGTGTCGGAGTGGGAGGTTGTTTCCACCGAGCCGACTAGACACTGAGGAAACGGTCATGACGACAATGGATATGCCCGCCGTCCACGAGTGCACCGTGACCGGCTGCTCGTACAACCACGACGGCTGCCACGCGTTCGCGATCACCGTGAGCGGGGTCAACGGGACCGCCGACTGCGGCACCTTCGTGCCGCTGGACACCAAGGGCGGGCTGCCGAAGGTGGTCGCGCAGGTCGGGGCGTGCTCCCGGTCGGACTGCTCGCACAACAAGAACCTGGAGTGCTCGGCGTCGAGCGTGCGCATCGGTCCCGGCAAGGGCGACCACGCGGCGAACTGCCTGACCTACACCACGGGCTGATCCCCCGGCCGCTGGTCGACGAGGGCCCCGCACCCGCTCCGGCGGCGCGGGGCCTCGTCGTGTGCGGGCGTGCTCGGGATCAGTCGTGGACGTGCTCGGCCAGGAACGCCGCGAACCCGTCCGCGAGCACCCGCGTCCCGCCGTCGCCCAGGTCGTGGTCGGTGGTGCGGACCTTCCCTGCGGGGTCGAGGAAGAGCGGGTTCCCGGCGGGGTCGACGCCGAAGACGAGCGCGTTCCCCACGCCCGGCCACCCGTCGTCGCGGAACCGCAGGGTGAGCGCGACGACGTCGACGTCCTCCAGCAGCGCCGACCCGCCGAACGCGTGCACGGGAACCCCGACGAAGCAGGCCCCGAACCGCTCGGCGAAGCGCGCGTAGTCCGGGTCGAGCGCGATCCCGAGCCGCGCCTCGACCTCGGGCAGCCGCTCGGGCGGGACCGGGGTCCCGCGCCCGTACCGCGCGACGGCGCGTTCGAGCGCGGCGATCAGCTCGGGTCCCAGCACGGGGTCAGGCTAACCGGCGGTCCGCCGGGCGCACCGCCCCCGGCTCGCCACCCCCGCCGTCACCCCGCGAGCAGCTCCGCGATCCGCGCGACCGCCAGCGCCCGCGACGAGGGCGCCGTGGGCACCGACAGCGAGTCCGACATGGACCACCGCCCCTGCCCGTCCACCGCGACCGCCATGCTCACGTTCCCCTGCGGCGAGCCGATCTTCAGCAGCACCGAGGACTCCCGGTCGCCGCTCAGGTGCGCGTCGAGGAAGCGCCCGGCCTGGGCGCTCGCGGTCACCCCCGGTTCGAGCAAGCGCACGTCCCACCCGCCCGAGCCGTCCGGGCACAGCCGGAGCTGCCCGCGCGGCCCGCTGAGCAGGTGCGTCAGCACGGGCAGGTCGCCCCGCCAGCCGAGCATCCTGGTGATCCGGTCGGCCGTGGCGGCGGCCTCGATCACGGCGGCGAGCCGGGGCGATGGCCGGAACGCCCGGCCGGTCCGGGTCGCCAGCCCCCGGTGCACGAGCGAGTCGAGGCCGTCGAGCGGGGCGCGCGGCGCGGGCAGCGCCAGCTCCTCCCGCACCCCGGCGAGCGCGGGCGGTCTGACCCGCAGCAGGAAACCCAGCTCGGCGGTGGCGAGCACGAGCCGATCGACCACGCGGACCTCCTCTTGGTCTGCACGGATGCGGTGTCCGTTCGCTGTCTCGCATCGCGGCCCCCGGTTCCGGCGTTGCACGGCCTCTCCGCACGAAAGCGGTCGCACAAGCCCCCTCATTAACCCGAAAGGTTTAACCCGAACCGACGAACGCGACCACTGACAGCGCTACTGCGGACTCCATCCAGGGCAATCCCCCGCCACGGAGAATATTCACCCTGCTCCACTCCGGTGACAGGCCGGACCGGAGGCGTTGCGGGTTCCCGAAGAAAGCGTTTTCCAAATCTCACCCGCACGGGGGATGCAGTGGGTTCACCCGGCCGCGAGAGCCCACCACCGGGTGGTGGTGCCGCTCCCGGATGGCCCCACGACGGCTTGCCCCGAACGTGAGCGCACGTCCACGAAGCTGCCAGCGACGAGCACTCCCCGTCGCCACGAGCACGGGTCGCCCCCGGCACGCGGTCCGCCGCGCTCTGCGGAACTGGCGCGATCACCCGCGTGAACGAGCGCTTCCCCACCGACGTCATCGCCTCCCGGACGCTGCTCGGGCCGAACGGCCCCGTGCGCCTGCTGGTGGGACGTCCCCGGCCGTTCGACGACGAGGCCCCCGAGGGCGACCACCACTGCCCGATCCGCATCGAAGGCCTGGAGGACGAGCCGGTCGAGCTGGCCGTGGCGGGCGTCGACTCGCTCCAGGCCCTGATCCTCGCGCTCGGCGCGATCGGTGACCGGATCGGTTCCGCCCGGCAGGACCTCTCGTTCCTGGGGCAGCCCGAACTCGGCCTCCTGGCGTCGCAGCGCCTCGCGCCGGACTCGACGGTGCTGAGCGTGCGGATGAGCACCGCCTGACCGCACGCGCACGGGGAACGGCCCGGTCCAGCGTCACTGGACCGGGCCGTTCCACTACCGCGCGTCAGCTCAGCGGGTGAGCTCCAGGACGGCCTCGACCGCCAGCCAGACGCCGAAGAGGAAGAACAGCGCCGACGCGCCGTACCGGATCGTCTTCTCCGGCAGCGCCTTGCCGAGCGCCCGGCCGACCACGATGGCCAGCGCGTCCGCCGCGACCATGCCGAGCGTGGAGCCGATCCAGACGCCGAACCAGCCGTAGTCGGTGGCGAGGGTGATGGTGGCGAGCATGGTCTTGTCGCCAAGCTCGGCCAGGAAGAACGCCGTGCCGACCGCGATCACCGCGGAGCGGGTCACGTTCTGCGCCTTGGACTTCTCGTCGTCGGTGAGCGAGTCGCCGCGCAGCGTCCAGAAGCCGAAAATCACGAACGCGATCGCGGCGGCCAGGTTGATCCAGCCGGTGGGCAGCGCGGCGCCGAGGCCGAAACCGATGGCGACCGAGGCGAGGTGCACGATCGCCGTGGCGATGGTGATGCCGAGGATCACCGGCCAGACCTTGAAGCGGGTGGCGAAGGTCAGCGCCATGAGCTGCGACTTGTCGCCCAGCTCGGCGACGAAGATGACGCCGAACGACACGGCGGTGCTGAGGAGTGCTGCGTCCATGGTGGCTCTGTCCGGTCCCTGTGTGTCCGGTGCCGGACCAGGAGCGCTTCAGGGCGACCTCGACCCGACACGCGTGCGTGTCTGGATCGAAGGTCTCGCCCGCCCCGGAGACCGAGGCCACCCGACCGGACCCGCGAGCGGGTCAGTGTGTCGATCGGGACGTTGGGGGGCTACTCCCCTTCGCTTGCGGTCCGAACGGTACAGAGTGTGACGTCGTTGGGCCAAGTCGGCGTGACCGGCGACACCACCGGCGTGGCACTTCCGGCGGGCGCGCGCCCGGTGTGACGACGGGTCAGGTCCGCGCGCCGAGGTTCGCAGGGGTGGCGGGTTCCGGGCCGGTCTGCACGGGTTCAGCGGCCGGGTCGTCGGCGGCGCGCTCGGGGCGGTCCAGTTCCCCGGTGGCGCGCGGGGCGCGGGTGCCCGCGTAGACGGCGAGCAGCACGGCCGCGCAGCCGACGAGCTGGACCGCGTTCGGGCGCTCGCCCATGAGCGCGATGCCGAGCACGACCGACCCGACCGGCTGGACCAGCATCAGCGCCGCGCCCGTGGACGAGGGCATCCTGGGCAGCGCCGCCGAGATCAGCAGCCAGCCCACGATCTGCCCGATGAGCGCCAGTGCCGCCAGCCAGCCGAGTGACGCCCAACCGGGGGTGAGGTCCAGCTGGCCGGTCGGGACGCCGAACGCGACCGCGACCGCCCCCGCCGAGACCGTGGCCAGCAGCAGCGCCCGCACGCCGCCCCCGCCGCGCCGGACCAGCAGCAGGTAGAACGCGTACGCCGTGCCCGCGCCGAGCGAGGCCAGCGCGCCGCCGAGCGGGTCGGCGCCGGTCACCGGGGTGCCCGCCAGGCCGCCCGCCAGCACCACGCCGAGCAGCAGCACCGGCACGGTCGCGACGAACCGGCGGCTGGTGCGCTCGCCGTGCAGCAGGTACGCGGCGGTCGGCACGATCACCACCTGCACCGACAGCAGGACCGTGGAGATGCCCGCGCCGACCATCCGGATGCCCTCGGCCCACAGCACGAAGTCCACGCCCAGCGCGGCGCCCGCCAGCAGCGGGACCAGGGTCGGCTTCGGGCCGGTTCCCGCGCCCGCGCGGCGCTCGGTGCGGCGTTCGCGCGCGTAGAGCGCGAGCAGCACCGGGAACGCGATCAGGCAGCGCCAGAACGCGCTGGTCGGCGCGGGGGTGTTCGAGAAGTGGATGAACATCGAGGCCAGCGAGATGCACAGCCCGCCGAGCACGGCGGTCAGCCTCGGGTCCACGGTCGTCAAGCGGCTCACCGGATTAGTTTGAGCAGGACAACTAACCAGCACAAGTAATTGTTTTTCAGCAGAAAGCAGTAGATTTACTACCGTGTTCGGGTTGGAGAGGTTGCGGGCGCTGCACGCGGTGGCGGCGCACGGTTCGGTCGCGGGCGCGGCGGCGGCGCTGCACGTGACGCCCTCCGGGGTGTCGCAGCAGCTGGCGAAGCTGGAGAAGGAGGCGGGTCAGCCGCTGCTGGAGCCGAGGGGCCGGGGCGTGCGGCTGACCACGGCCGGGCACGTGCTGGCCGGGCACGCGACGCGGGTGCTGGAGCAGCTGGCGCGGGCGCGGGCCGAGCTGGACCTGCTGCGGGAGGACGTCACGGGGACGCTGCGCGTGGGCGCGATCCCGACCACCCTGCAGGCGCTGCTGCCACCGGCGCTGGGGGCGCTGCGGGAGCGGCACCCGGAGCTGGCGGTGGTGCTGCGGGAGGGCGAGGCGGAGGAGTCGCTGCCCAGGCTGGTCGCGGGCGAGCTGGACGTGGCGGTCCTGGACAGCTGGGACCACCTGCCGGTGCGGGTGCCGGAGGGGGTGGTGTGCGTGGAGCTGATGGCGGACGTGGCGGACCTGGCGCTGCCCGCCGGGCACCGGCTGGCGCACCGGCGGGTGGTCGACCTGGGCGAGGTGGACGACATCGGGTGGATCGGGTGGAGCGTCGGGTCGGGGTGCCACGGGTGGCTGGAGCACGTGCTGCGCGGGGAGGGGCTGGGCGGGCGGATCACGTGCGCGGTCGGCGGGTACCCGACGCAGCTGGCGCTGGTGGCGGGCACGGTGGGGGCGGCGGTGGTGCCGAGGCTGGGGCGGGTCGTGGTGCCGGAGGGCGTCCGGATGATCGCCACCCGGCCGGTGCTGGGGCGGCGGATCTTGGCGGTGACGCGGGCGGAGGACGTGGAGCGGGGAGTGGTGCGGGCTTGCGTGGACGTGCTGCGGGAGGTGGCGGACCGGTTCACGCAGGGGGAGGTGGGGGTGGGGCGGTAGGTGGGGGTGCTCGGTCCGGGTCGATGCGGGGGGCGGATTCGTCGACATCGGTGAACTGGTGGTCGGTGACCGGTCGCCCGCCGGACGTCTGTACAAAGGCACGCATGTGCGCTAACCGGATGAGCGGATACGATGACGCTTCCCGACTAGAAAGACTGCGTGACGCCTTCCCCGGTGCAAGCCGGGTAGACCTTGGCTCAGCTTCTGTCGATCACGTTTCCGGACTCTACGAAGCGGCTGGCTACGAAGTAGGGTCAGAATTGCGTGAATTTCTCGAAGAGTATCGAGAGTGCTCCATTTCGTGGACGTACCGCGAATTGGAGGGCGGCGTGCAAATCGACGCAGAAAAGGCTCTTTCTTTCTACCCTGGCAACATTCGCGTATTTTCCCGGAGGGTAGGTCGCCCTCTGGTTCCCATCGGCTCTGCGTTCGAGACCGAAGAAGTGGTATTGATCGCGAGCGGTGGAGACGTATTTCTCGCTGGAGATGCTGGAATGCAGTACGCCGGTAACGGGTTTAAGCAGTCTATGCAGGCGCTGATTTCCGGAACTTGGGACAAGACGTTCTTCTGAAGCCAGGTCCAGGCCCCCTCAGCTCCAGGCGACCGGCAGGGACTCGGGAGCGCCGTGGCGCCACTGGACCTGGTCCGCGTCCACGGCCAGTCGCAGGCCTGGGAAGCGCGGGAGCAGGGCGCCGATCGTCACTTCCAGGTCCATGCGCGCCAGGCGCGCGCCCACCCAGGACGGCGCCGGGCGCGGGGTCGGCGTGGGGCCGGTGGCCAGGTCGGAGACGTGGACCCGTTCGCCCGCCCTGATCACCACGCCGCCCAGTTCGACGTCCGCCTCGGCCAGTGCCGGGCCCCGTGGACGGCGGGTCGGGGGTGGCAGGGCGTCCAGGGCCTCGGGCAGGGACTCGGGGTTGTGGCGCAGCCAGGCCAGGTCCGCCGGGTGGGTGAGGAGGGTGTGGGCGGTCGCGGCGATGCGGTGGGTGGTCGTGCCGTGCGCCGAGGTCAGCAGGAGGGCGCCCAGGTCCGCCAGTTCGTCGTCGGCCAGGCGGTGGCCGTCCACCGAGGCGGTGGCCAGGGTGCTGATCAGGTCGCCCTCCGGGGTCGACCGGCGGCGCCTGGCCAGTGCGGCGAAGTAGCGGTGCAGGTCGGTGTCGGCTCGTGCGGCGCTCCCCCGGCGCCTCGGTTCGGACGGGGCCAGGGTCAGGCGCTTCAGGGGTGGGCGGCCCCGGTCCCGCGCGGTGGGCAGCAGGGCTGCCCGTTCGGTGTCGTCGGCGCCCCGGACCACCGCGTCCCAGGCGATCCGGCCGTTCGTCGCGTGGTCCCCGGCGGGGCGGTCCTCCAGCGCCCACTCGGCCCTGGCCGCCGCCGCCCAGCTCGGCACGCCACCGGTGGGTGCGGCTTGGGCCCGGTCGGCGGGCGTCGGACCGGGCAGGTCCAGTTCGGCCCGCGCGATCTCGGCCCAGCCCTGGCCGGCTTCCGCCAAGCCGGCCTTGGCCGCCCCGCCTCGGACCGCGACCCGCTCCGCCCCGCCCGCGTGCAGCTCCCCCACCAGCTCCCGCAGCTCGGCCCGGTCCCGCTCCGGAACGCCGAGCACCTGGCACGCGGTCGCCACCGCCAGCCTGCGCGCCACCCCGGCCACCAGGTCGACCGGCTCGCCCCCGTTCGCCATCAGGTCCAGCAGCGCCTTCGCCGTGCTCGTCGTGCGCGGGCGGGCTCGTTCCACGTGCCGCGCCGTCAGCACCCGCGCCGCGAAGCGCCTCAGCCCGGCGTGCTCGCGCGCCTGCGCCGGGTCCGGCGGGGGCTGCTCCGGGGGCGCGGCGGGGGTGGTCGGGCGCAGGCGCGGGTCGGCCAGGGCCGCGCGCGCCTCGGCCGCGCCTATGACGAGCCACGCCCCGCGCCACCGGGTGACCTGCGCGGGCGCCAGGGAGGTGGCCTGCGGGCGGCGCAGGACGCGGTGCGCGGGGAAGGGCATGACCTGGCGGCTCCTCGTCGGGCTGGAGCGCCTCGGTCCACTGCGGACCGGCGCTCCGCCGCCCGGCGCGGTCCGGTGCGGCGTTGCGCAGGAGGCTGGTGCCCACGGGGGTGTCGTTACACCTCGAACGGCCGATGTTCGCCGGATGGTGTGAACTCGATCGTTCCGCACGGGTGAATTCCGGGGCCGGGGAACGCGCAGCATCCGGGAAAACCCTGTGTTTCCACTGTGGACATCCGGGATTCCCATCGTCCCGCAGGAAACCCGTTCCGGGGAAGGGATTCCGACTCGGCACTTCGCTGCGTAGTTCTTGTCCCCCACCATTCACCGTTACGGCGGCTGGTGTTGCCCGTCCGAGTGGCGGCAGGGTGGGCCGCACACCGGAGGTGGAATTCGGACGTCCCCCGGCTCGCGCGCCGCGCCCGCACCGCACCTCGACGCGGTCAGGGCGCGCGCGTTCCGAACCGCCTGTCGGCCCGATCCGCCGCCCGCCCCCTGGGGGTGCGGGCGGCGGGTCCCGTCACCTCAGGCTGATCACGTGCTTGCCGCGCACCCCACCGGCTTCCAGTGCGCGGTGGGCGTCGGCGATGCGCTCCAGCGGGTGAACGGTGTCCACGACCGGGCGGATCGCGCCGGACTCCACGTAACGGGTCAGGTCGGCGAACAGCGCGTGCCGGGGGTTGCCGCTGAAGAACTTCAGCGGCCTGCCCGGCAGCAGCGGCGCGGCGGCCAGGTACGCGACGTCGGCGACGCCGCGGAAGGCCACCGCGACCATCCGGCCGTTCGGACCGGCCAGCCGCCGCCACTCCCACGGGCGGTCGCCGAAGGTGTCGAGCACGACGTCGTAGGTCCCCAACTCGGCGGTGGGCGTGCGGTAGTCGACCGCCTCGTCCGCGCCGAGCCCCCGCACGAAGTCCAGGTTCGCGCGGGACGCCAGCCCCGTCACGTGCGCGCCGAACGCCTTGCCGAGCTGGACCGCGGCGGTGCCCAGCCCGCCGGACGCGCCCCTGACCAGCAGCCGCTCCCCCGCCTTGAGCCGCGCCTGGTCGCGCAGGGCGGTGATCACGGTCGTGCCGACGCCGGGCAGCGCGGAGGCCTCCACCAGGTCCACCCCCTCGGGGGCCCGCGCGAGCAGCCCCGGCCGCACCACGACGTACTCGGCGGCGGCCCCGCGCGTGGTCCGGCCGAGGAACCCCCACACCCGGTCGCCGGGCGCGACCACGTCCACGCCCGCGCCGACCTCGGCCACCTCGCCCGCGAAGTCCATGCCGATCGCCTGCGGGAACCGGAAGCCGGTGATCAGCCTGATCCCGCCCGCCCTGGCCTTGGTCTCGCCGCCGTTGACGCTGGAGCCGTGCACCCGCACGAGCACCTCGCCCGGTCCGGCGACGGGCCGGGGAACCGTCGTCGCGTACAGGACCTCGGGAGGCCCGTATCGGTCGTACCGGGCCGCGCGCATCTCGCTCACCTGCGAAAACCTTCCGGGAAACGGATAAGTGGAGTGTGTTCTCCGCTTAGTCGCCACGCTAGCGGAGAAAGCGGAAGGCACGTTCCACTTGGGCTAAAGTGAGAGGAGTGCAGACTGCGGACTCCCAGTTGACCGCCGAGCGACCAGCCGCTGAACGACCGGCCGTCGAACGGCGGTCCGTCGAACGACCGACCGCCGGGCAGGCGCTCTCCGGGCAGGCGCTCGCGGACCAGCCGCCCGCCGACCAGCCGCCCGTCGACCGGTTGCGCTCCGACGCCAGGGACAACCGCGACCGCATCCTGGTGACCGCCCGCGAGGTGTTCGCGAGCCGGGGCCTGGACGCGCCGATGACCACGATCGCCCGGCGCGCGGGGGTCGGCGTCGCGACGCTGTACCGGCGGTTCCCGACCAAGGGCGCGCTGGTGTCGGCGGCGTTCGCGGACACGCTCTGCGAGTGCGCCGAGCTGGTCGATCACGCGTTGGAGCTACCCGATCCGTGGGACGGGTTCTGCTGGCTGCTGGAGCAGGTGTGCCTGAAGCAGGCCGAGGACCGGGGTTTCACGGCGGCGTTCCTGCGGATGTTCCCGGACGCGGTGGACGACGCGGCGCGGGACCGGGCGCTGGAGCGGTTCGCCGGGCTGGTCGAGCGGGCGAAGGCGGGCGGCAGGCTGCGGGCCGACTTCGAGATGCACGACCTGACGATGGCGCTGATGGCCAACAGCGGCCTGGTGACCGACAGCCGGGAGGCGGCCGAGGCGGCGTCGCGGCGGCTGGTGTCCTACCTGATCCAGGGGTTCGCGGCGCGCGACCCGCTGCCGCCCGCCACGCCGCTGGGGCTGGAGCACGTGGTGCCCTACGGGACGTGACGAACCCGGCCGCACTCCCCCTCGCGGGGTGAACACGACCGGGTCACGGGGTCAGCTCTCCTGCTCCTGCTCCACGCTGCGGTTCCACTCCGCCTTCCCGGCCTGCCAGCCGTCCTCGTCGGAGCCGATCCGCCAGTAGCCGGAGATCGACAGGTCCGCGCGCGCGACGCCGCGCTCCAGCCGCAGGTGGCCGCGCAGCTCCTTGACCATGCCCGCCTCGCCGTGCACGAACGCGTGCACCCGACCGGCCGGGAACTCCAGCTCCCGCACCGCCGCCGCGACCCGCTGCCCGGCCGAGCGGTGCAGCCAGCGCACCGGGACGGCCGACGGCTGCTCGTCCTCGGGCCCGTCCACCTCGACCAGCACCTCGGCCCGCGCGCCCTCCGGCAGCGCCTCCAGGGACGCGGCGATCGCGGGCCAGGCGCTCTCGTCACCGGCCAGCAGGTGCCAGTCCGCCTCGGGGTCCGGGGTGTACGCGCCGCCGGGGCCCGCGAAGTGCAGCAGGTCGCCCGGCTGGGCCTTGAGCGCCCACGGCCCCGCGACGCCCCGGTCGCCGTGCACGACGAAGTCGATCCACAGCTCGGCGCCGTCCCAGCGGCGGACCGTGTAGGTGCGGCTGTGCGGCCACTGCTCGCGCGGCATCGACTCGCGGATCGCGGCGACGTCGAACGGCTCCGGGTAGGTAACGCCCTCGCGGGGGAACAGGAGCTTGAGGTAGCTGTCGGAGTGCTCGATCTCGGTGAGGCCGTCGACGTCGGTGAGCACGACGCGGACCAGCGCGGGCGAGAGGCGCTCGGTGCGCAGCACGCGGGCGGTCTTGGTCCTGGCCTGACGGCGGGGGGAGGGGGTGGTCACGGTCCCAACGTACCCGCGCCGCTGCTCCAGGCGGGTGAAGCGGGCAGGCCCGGTCCGGCTTTCCAGGGTGGGCCGCACCCACCCTCCGGGGGCCGCGCGCGCCTAGCCTGGGAGGCATGGACGGCAGCAACGCGCTCGGCACCTTCCTGCGCGCACGGCGCGCCCTGGTGCGGCCCGAGGAGGTCAGGATGCCCGCGAGCGGGACGCGGCGGGTGGCCGGTCTGCGACGCGAGGAGGTGGCGGAGCTGGCCGGGGTCAGCACCGACTACTACACGCGCCTGGAGCAGGGGCGGGAGAAGCACCCGTCCGAGCAAGTCCTGGACGCGATCGCCGGGGTGCTGCGGCTGGAGGAGGACGCGGTGGCGCACCTGCGCGGCCTGGCCAGGCCCGCGCCGCGCGCGCGGAGGCGGGCGGCGAAGCGCGAGCAGGTCAGCCCGAGCCTGCTGCGGATGCTGGAGAGCTGGCCGGACACGCCCGCGCTGGTGCTGGGCGAGCGGTTCACCGTGCTGGGGCACAACGCGCTGGGCCGGGCGCTGTTCGCCGGGCACGAGCACAGCGACGACCTGGTGCGGCTGGTGTTCCTCGACCCGGACGCGACGACGTTCTACCCGGACTGGGAGCGGATCGCGCTGAACACGGTGGCGGGCCTGCGGGCGACGGCGGACGCGAGCGGGCGGCACGACCCGGCGCTGGTGGACCTGGTGGGCGAGCTGTCGCTCAAGAGCGCGGCGTTCCGGCGGCTGTGGGCGCGGCACGACGTGCGGCGGAAGTCGACCGAGCGGAAGCGGTTCAACCACCCGCTGGTGGGGATGCTGGAGCTGACGTACGAGGCGTTGGCGGTGAACAGCGCGCCTGGGCAGCAGCTGGCGGTGTACCAGGCGGATCCGGGGAGCCGGTCGGCGGAGGCGCTGGGGTTGCTGGGGAGCTTGGCGGCGTCGGAGGGGTCTGAGCGGGGGTGACGCGCGCGTCCCGATCCCGGCCCCCGCTCGGGCGAGCGGGGGCCGGGACGGGGGAGCGCGGTCAGAGCACGTCGAGCCTGGGCGCCGAGGCGGCCGACGCGGCGGCGTGGGCGACGGCCTCGGCGTCGGACCTGGCCTGGACCTTGACGGCGAGCGCGGGCACAGCGCGCTTGGTGCGCCTGACCGTGTAGACGGCGAACACCTTGGTGGTCCGGTCGTAGACGACCTCGCGGGCCTCGTTCCAGCGGACCTGGAGGAACTGCCTGCGCAGCAGGCCGACGAACAGGAACAGCAGCCGCCGGTCGGTGCAGACCAGCACCCCGGTGCCCTCGCCGAGCGCGCCGGTGAGCGCGAGCACCCGCTCCTCGGGCTCCAGGTGCTCTTCGAGGAGGTTGACCTCCTTCCTCGCCCCGACCAGCAGCCCGCGCACCCGGTCCACCGCCTGAGCGATGTCGGGCCGCAGCGCGACGGCGGGCCGGACGGGCTCGGGTGCCGGCGCGGTGGGCCGCTCGACCCTGGCCACGGCGGTGTGGAACGTCCAGCGCAGCCCGTCCCAGTAGCGGACGAGCGCGGGGTCGAGCGGGTCGGGCAGCCACCCGGCCGGGCGATGCGGCGCGGTCACGGTCACTCCCCGCCGTCGTCGGAGAGGTCGCCGTCCGCGCCGCTGTCGACGCCCGCGACCGGGCCTGCCCCGCGCCGCGCCGGGTCGGACGCCCGCCACTCGACCGCCTCGGCCGTGGTCGTGTACTCCAGCACGTGGTCGTCGCCGAACTCCACGAGCAGCGACCGCACCTGCTCTGGCGTGGCGTAGAAGAACTCCCGCCGGTGGTTGACCGCGTTGACCCGCCGCTCGGCGAGCGCGTGGTGCAGCCGGTTCTCCAGCGCGACCGCGTCCTCGGAGAAGAACAGGGCGTGCACGTCGAACCGGAACGGCACCGACGCGTCGCCCAGCTCGCGCACCCGGTCCATCGGGTCGAGCCTGCGGGTCATGCCGATCTTGACCACGTCGGGTCCGAACGCGCCGATGTTGGAGATCACGTAGACGTACCCGGCGCGCACGTTCGCGGCCCGGTCGCGCACGCCCGCGATCGCCTCGTCCACCCCGGCCAGCTGCTCGCGCGCCTTCGCCAGGCCCGCCTCGTCGCCGAGCTGCTCCAGCTTCGCGACGACGGCCGCGTAGTGCGACCGCTCCTTGGTGAGCTTGGCCTGCTCGCGCTCGATCTCCTTGAGCACCTTGGCCTCCTCGCGCAACCGCTCGCGCTCGGCCCGCGCCTCCTCGCGCTCGGCCTCCACCTTGGCCAGGTGGTCGGCGGTCAGGTCGATCTCCAGCAGCCGCAGCCGGTGGTACTCGACGGACACCGCGATCCGCATCAGCACGCCGAGCTTGCCGATGGTCTCCCTGGTGGAGGTGAGCTTCTTCTTGACCGCCTCGCGGGTGTGCGGCTTGACCCCGCGCACCGCGTTGTCCGCCTCGGCGTTGTAGGCGCGCAGCATCAGCTTGGCCATGTCGCGCCCGAGCTTCTGGCCCTCCTTGACCGACCCGTTGACGGCCCAGTCGACCTGGCAGCTGACGGCGTCGCCCCTGGCCAGCTCCTTGATCCGCCGCTTGAGGTCGGCGAGCCGGTCCTTGTAGGCGAGCGCGTCCTCCAGCGGGTGGGCGTACTCGTAGACGCCGACCTGCTGGAGCAGCGCCGTCTCGCGCGTCTCGACCAGCTCGCCCTCGGTGCGCCGCAGCTCGGCGGCGACCCGCACGCGCGCGGTGACCAGCGCCGCGTGGTCGGCCCGGCCGCGCTCGACGGCCGCGTTCAGCTCGCGCAGCTCGGCCTCCAGCGCGGGCGTCCCGGCCCCGCGCAGCTGCCCCACCCACGCGCGCAGCTCCGCCGAGCTCGCCTGCTCCGCCGCGAGCAGCTCCCGCAGCTGGGTGACCTCCGGCTTCTCCTTGCCGCCGAACAGCGCCATTCCACTCCCCCGCCAGGTTTTCCACTCGATGGGGAATCGATGGTCACCGGCGGCTCGTTAACCACCGGTCCGGGTGTTCACCCGTTCGACCGGTCGCCGCCGCCTCCGCCACGCGGCGCGCCCGAGGTGACCGCCTCCCCGGTGCTCGGCGCCACCGTGGAATCGTGAGCCCCATGCGACCCCGTTCTCCCCACCGGTGTGGCGTTCGTTGTAGCGAAAGCGCGCGATCGGGCGATGACCTGACCATGATCACCTCATCCGCGCGCTCCACCGGACCGAGGTGGTGGTGATGCGGATCGTGCACGCCGCCGACGTCCACCTCGACAGCCCGCTGCGGGGGCTGTCCCGGTTCGCCGACGACGAGACCGCGCACGGGTTGCGGCGGGCCTCGCGGCGGGCCCTGGAGAACCTCGTTCACCTCACGGTCAGCGAGGGCGCGCAGGCGCTGGTCCTGGCGGGTGACGTCTACGACGGGGACTGGCCCGACTACGCCACCGGGCGGTTCTTCGCGCAGCAGATGGACGTGCTGCACCAGAACCGGGTGAAGGTGTACGTGGTCGCGGGCAACCACGACGCGCAGAGCGTGGTCACCAAGGCCGTCCGGTTGCCCGACAACGTCACGGTCATGGCCACCGACAAGGCGCAGACCGCGATCGACGACGAGCTCGGCCTCGCCGTGCACGGGCAGGGGTTCGCGCAGCGGGCGGTGACCGAGAACCTCGTCCTGGCGTACCCCGAACGGGTGCGCGGGCTGGTGAACGTGGGACTGCTGCACACCGCCGTGGACGGGGCCGAGGGGCACGCCACCTACGCGCCGTGCACCCCGCACGACCTCGCCCAGTGCGACTACGACTACTTCGCGCTCGGGCACGTGCACCAGCGCCGCGTGGTCAACGACGGGCAGCGGGTGGCCGCGTTCCCCGGCAACCTCCAGGGCAGGCACGCGGGCGAGACCGGCGCGAAGGGCGCGCTCGTCGTCGACGTCGAGCACGACCAGCGGGCCACGACCCGGTTCGTGCCGCTGGACGTCGCCCGGTGGGAGCACCTGAGCGTGGACGCGAGCGGGCTGCGCACGTTCGACGAGGTGCTCGACGCGGTGGACTCGGCGCTGGACGACGCCCGCGCCTCGGCCGACGGGCGCAGGCTCGTCGCGCGCGTCACGGTCACCGGCAGCACCCGCGCGGCGGGCGCGCTGGGGCGGCGCGAGCACTTCCACGAGCAGGTGCTGGGGCTGGCGCAGCGCAAGCACATCACCCTGGAGAAGGCCCGGTCGCGGGCGCTGGCCCCGCAGGAGGTCAACCCCGCTGACCGGGAGCTGCTGGAGGCGGTCCTCGGCAGCCGGGCGGACTTCGCCGAGCTGGCCGAGGTGGTGCGCCCGCTGCAGCGCGACTTCGGCCGCCACCTGCGCGGCACCGAGCTGGACCTGGACGACGACGCGGTGCTGGAGCGGCTGGTCGGCGCGGCCGTGGACGGGCTCGTCGCGCGGCTGTCGGCGGAGGAGGGCTGATGCGGATCACCCGGCTGGTGCTGGAGCGGTACGGGGCGTTCGCCGACCGCGCGATCGACCTCGGACCGGGGTTGACGCTGGTGCTGGGGCCCAACGAGACGGGCAAGTCGACCGCGCTGGACGCGCTCGCCGACCTGCTGTGGTCGATCCCGCAGCAGTCCGGGCGGGCGTTCCGGTACCCCCGCAAGGAGCTGCGGGTGGGCGCGCGGGTGCTGCTGGGCGGGGTCGAGCACGAGGTGGCGCGGACGGCGTCCGGGCTGGTCGGGTTCGCGGACGGCGGCGGGGACGAGCCGTGGCGCGGGGACGGGGACGACCGGGCGCGGTGGCTGACCTCGTTCGGGTTGTCGCACGAGATGCTGCGGCTCGGCGGGCAGGACCTGTTCGAGGCCAAGGGCGACCTGGCGGCGCTGGTGTTCCGGGCGCGCAGCGGGCGGTCCGTGCACCGGCTGCTGGACGAGCTGACCGCGCGGGCCGACGCGCTGTACAAGCAGCACCGGGGCAGTCGGAGCGTGGTGACCCGGCAGGCGCTGGAGCGGTACCTGGAGGTCGACGGGAAGATCGCTGGGGCGATGGCCGACGCGACCCAGGTGCGCAGGGCCGAGGAGGACGTCGCGGCGCTGGCCAGGCGGGCCGAGACGGCGGCGGTGGAGCTGCGGGAGGCCGAGGCCGGGCACGCGGGGGCCGCGGCGCGGGTGCGGGTCGCGGAGACCGCGCGGCGGTTGGCCGCGACCCGGCGGCGGGTCGCGGAGCTGCACCGGGCGGGGGCGTTCCTCGGGGTCGAGGGGATCGCGGCGTGGAGCCGGGCGACCGAGCGGTTGGAGAAGTTGGCGGGGGTCGCGGAGGACCTGGCCCGCGAGGTCGGGGAGACCGGGGCCGAGCGGGACGCGGTCCTGGTCGACGAGGCTCTGCTGGCCGACGCGGAACCGGTGGGGCGGCTGTACCGGGACCACGCGGCTCGGCTGGACGACGCTCAGCGGGCCGAGGGCGAGGAGGCGGACGCCGAGGCTGCGGACGCGCGCGCTCGGGTGGCGTTGGCCGGGTTGGTGGAGCCGGGTGAGGTTGCCGGGGGCTGGGACGAGGGCGGGGGCGAGGGCGAGGGCAAGGCCGCAGGTAGGGACGAAGGCAGGAGTGCGGGTGCTGGGCCAGCGGATGCAAGGGTTGCGGATGCCGGGTGGGGGGACGTTGAGCAGGCAGGTGCGGAGCAGGTAGGTGCCGTCCGGGCGGACGTTGAGCAGGCGGGCACCGGGCAGGCGGGGGTTGAGCAGGCTGACGCCCGGCAGGTAAGCGCTGGTCAGACGGGTGCCGGGTGGGCGGGCGCGGAGCGGGCTGGGGTTGGGCACGCGAACGTCGGGCAGGCAAACGACGGGCAGGCGAACGTCGGGCAGGCGAGTGCTGAACAGGCGAACGCCAGGCAGGCAAGTGCCGGGCAAGCAGGCACCGGTCAAGCAGGCGCCGGGCTGGTTGGCCTGACGGGTGCCGGGCGCACGGGCGCGGACCGGGCCGGGGGCGGGGTTCGGTCCGTTGCCGAGTTGTTGGCCGGGCTCTGGGTCGGGGACGACCGGGCCGCCGAGCTGGACGTCGCGGCTGAGGCGTTGGACGACGCCGAGGCCCGGCTCGCCGAGCGGGCGCGCGACCTGGACGGGGCCGAGGAGGGCGTTGAGCCGCTCGACGTGCCCGACGACGCCGTCGCGGACGCGGTTCGGGAGGTCGTCGCGGCGGTCGAGGGGCCGGGGTCGGCGTTCGGCGCGCTGCGGCAGGCGCGGCAGGACGAGGCGGACGCGGAGCGGGAGCGGGTTTCGCTGCTGGCCGCCGTCGGGTTGGCCGCCGACGCGCTGGACGGGGTGTCCGCGGTGCCGTCCGCCGAGGCGGTGCGGGTGGCCTCGGGCGAGCTGCTGGAGCGGCGGGGCGCGCTCGCCGACGCCTCGCGGCTCTTGGAGGAGGGCGAGAAGCGGGTTGCCGCGCTCGTCGCGCAGTTGGCCGACGCGGCGACCGGGGACGTCCCGGACCCCGGCGCCGTCGCCGACGCCCGCGCCGAGCGGGACGCGCTGCTCGCCCGCGCGCTGGGGGCGTGGCTGGCGGGGACGGCGCCCGCTGGTGAGCCGGAGCTGCCGGTCGCGCTCGAACGGGCCGTCGCGGGTGCGGACCGGATCGCCGACCGGGTCGCGGCGGACCGGGAAGCGGCGGGCAGGCGCGCGGTGCTGGTGGCCGACCACCGGCACGAGAGCGCCGAGGTCGAGCGCTGCCGGGGTGCGCTGGAGGCCGCCGCCGAGGCCGAGCGGGACGCCGGGCGGGCGTGGGACGCGGTGTGGGCGGGGGTCGCCGCGCCGCTGCCGCAGGACGGTGGCGCGTTCCGGGAGCGGCTCGCCGGGGCGCTGGACGCCGCAGGGCGGGCCGGGGTGGCGCGGGCTCGGGCCGAGGTGGTGGCGGTGGACGTCGAGCGGCAGCGGGGGTACCTCGCGGGGGTGCTCGCCGACGCCGGGCGGCCGAGGCCGGACGCCGACCTGGAGAGCCTGCTGGTCGCCGCCCGGACGGTGGTCGACGAGCACGAGCGGGCGCGGGCGGTGCTGGCCGTGGCGCGGGAGCGGCGGGCCGTGCGGGAGCGGGCGCTGCAGGACCTGGACCGGTTGCGCGAGGTCAGGGACGACGCGGCCGGGCACTGGCTGCGGTTGCTGGGCGAGGCCGGGTTGGCGGACATGCCGCCGGTGCGGTGGCAGCGGCGGCGCGAGGTGGTGGAGCGGGCCCGCGAGGAGCACCGGCGGGCCGAGGCGCACCGGTCGGCGGCCGAGGTGCTGCGGCGGCGGTGCGCGGAGTTCGCGGCGGAGCTGTCGCTGGTCGCGGCGCGGCACGGGGTGCCCGACGGGGCCGGGGCGGCGGAGGAGCTGGCCGAGCGGGTGGCCGCTGCCCGCGACGGGCTGGCCCGCGTGCGCGGGTTGGACGAGCGGCTGGACCGGTTGGCCGGGCGGGTCGCGGAGGTCGAGGCCGAGCGGGGGCGGTTGACCGCGCTGCTGGACGGGTTGCGGGCCGAGCACGACGACGACCTCGACGCCGCCGCCGCGCGCGGGCGGGAGCTGGTGGAGCTGGCCGAGGACGACCGGGAGCACCGGGCGGTGATCTCGGCCGCGCTGCCCGACGTGGACGTGGACGACGTGGTGGAGGAGATCGCGGGCACCGACGACGAGGCGCTGGGAGCGGCGGCTCGGGTGGCGCGGGTCCGGTACGACGAGGCGGTCTCGCGGCACCAGGAGGTGCGGGACCGGTTGGCCGAGACCAGGGTCGGGCACCAGGAGCTGCTGTCGCGGCCGGGGGCGGCGGAGCTGCACGCCCGCGCCGGGGAGCGGTTGGCCGAGGTCGCGGACCGGGTCGAGGACTACGTGGTGGTGGAAATCCAGCGGCGGTTGCTGCGGCGGGAGCTGGAGGCGTACGAGCGCAAGCACGCCTCACCGCTGCTGGAGGCGGCCGGGCGGTTGCTGGAGCGGTTGACGGAGGGGCGGTACGTCGCGCTGCGGACGCACCAGGACCGGTCTGCGGCGCTGGCGGTGGTGGGGGCGGACGAGCGGGAGCGGTCGCCGCAGGAGTTGTCCGAGGGGACGGCGGACCAGGTCTTCCTGGCGTTGCGGCTGGCCGGGATCGCGTCGTTGCAGCGGGAGCGGGCGGGGCGGGGGTTGCCGGTGCTGCCCGTGGTGCTGGACGACGTGCTGATGACCTTCGACGACGCTCGGGCCGGGGCCGCGCTGCGGGTGATGGCGGGGCTGGCGGAGGAGTGGCAGGTGATCGTGCTGAGCCACCACGGGCACCTGCGGGACGTCGCCGGGGCGGTGGACGGGGTGTCGGTGGCCGAGCTGTCCTCGGCCCCGGAGCTGGAGGTGGCGCGCAGCGCCGAGGAGGTCAGGGACGCGGTCCGGCAGGCCGCGCCCGCTCCGGTGGGGGCGGTGCGGGCGGTGTCGCCGAAGGCGGGCGGGGTGAACGTGGCGGCGGTGCGGGAGTGGGCCCGTGCGAACGGGCGGCAGGTCGCGGACCGGGGGCGGATCCCCGCCGACGTGGTGGAGGCCTACGAGCTGGCGCACCGGTAGGGCGGGGGCGCCTGCGGGGCGGGGGCACCGGCAGGGGCGGGACGGTGGGCGCTTCAGTGGCGGGACCGGGGTTCCGCCGCCGCCTGGCGGACGTCGATCTTCTCGATCAGGTCCCTCGCCAGCTCCTCGTCCAGGTCGTCGTCGCGGACCGCCGTGCTCAGGGCCTGGCGCTGCCCGTCGAAGGTCCCGTGCTGGGACACGAGGTCCTCCGCCCACTCGCGCATCCGCTCGGTCGCCGCCCGCTCCTCGCGGACGTCGAACTCCAGCGCCCGCGCCAGCGGGCCGATGGTCGGGGCCTGGAGCAGGAGGGTGCCCAGGGTGACCAGGAGGGCGATCGCCTGCACGGCGTCCCGGCCGGGGACCGACTCCGGGACGGCTGAGGCCGCCGCGAGGGTGAGGATGCCGCGCATCCCGGTCCAGCCGACGAGCAGGTTCTCCTTCGCGGTCGGGGCGCCGAGGCGGGGGCGCCTGCGGCCGGGCGTCCTGGCTTCGCGGCGGCGGGCGCGGGCTCGTTTGCGCGGGGAGCGGGCGGCCAGGTGGAGGGACAGGGCCCAGCGGCCGAACAGGGCGTAGACGCCCGCCAGGCGCAGGGTGATCGCGGCGACCAGGAGGACGCCGGAGGCGAGCAGGACCGCCGCCAGGTCCTCCTGCTCCGCCAGGACGAAGCGCAGGCGCAGGCCGATGTAGGCGAACACGAAGGTCTCCAGGAGGAAGTCCACCACCGCCCAGACGGACTTCTCCTGGATGCGGGTCAGGTGCGCGCCGGGGTAGCGGTGCCTGGGGTCCAGGGTCATGTTGGCGGTCACGACGAACGACGCCACCACCACCGCGATGATCCCCGACGCGTGCACCTCCTCGGCCGCCAGGTAGACGGTGAACGGGAGGAGCAGGACGAGGGTGGTCTCCAGGGTGGTGTTGCCCAGGCGCTTGCGGACGGCCAGGGTCGCGGCGGCGAAGACGCCGCCCACCAGGACGCCCACGGTGAGCTTGTACGCGAACTGGGTGATGCCGCCCGCGATCGTGGCGTGGCCGCCGTCCACCGCCAGCAGGGTGATGCTGAACAGGGTCAGCGCGGTCGCGTCGTTGACCAGGCTTTCACCGATGAGGATCGACGTCACCCTTCTGGGGAGGCCGATCCGCTCGCCGTGGGTGACGGTGGTGATCGTGTCGGGAGGGGCCAGGACGGCGCCGAGGACGAAGGCCACCCCGCCGAGGGACGGCAGGACCCAGGACGCCACGAAGCCCAGCGCGAACGTGGTCAGCACGACCAGCACCACGCCCAGGTGCACGATCGGCCTCAGGTTCGCGCCGAACCCGGTGAATGCGGCCCCCCGCGCGGCCGAGTACAGCAGGGGCGGCACGACGATCGCCAGGATCAGGTCGCTGTCCAGTTCCAGCTTCGGCATCCAGGGCAGGAACGAAGCGGCTGCCGCCAGGACGACCACGATCAGGCCCGGTTCCACGCCCCTGCGCCGCGCCACCGCCGTGATCGCCAGTCCCGCCCCGACGATGAGCAGGACCTGGACGCCGTTCACCCTCGTTCACCCGGACGCACGTGGGCGGACGCTACGCGCGCGCGGGCGGTCCGGCCCGGCCGCCGGGTGGAGGTAATTCGACCAGGTGATGGTGTCGCCGTTGCTTCGGTACGCCGCAATTCACGGGGGCGGGTGAGCGTTCGCCGTCCCTACACTGATCGAATGCGGCAGCAAGATCGGTTTTCGCTCATTCTCGATCGGCTGAACCACAGCGGTTCGGTCACCGTGGGCGAGCTGTCCGGGGCGACCGGCGCGTCCGCCGCCTCGGTCCGGCGGGACCTGCGGTCGCTGGAGGAGCAGCAGCTGCTCAAGCGCACGCACGGCGGCGCGGTGTCCACCGAGGTGATCTACGAGCTGCCGCAGCGCTACCGGGCGGGGCGCAACCAGCAGCAGAAGCGGCGGATCGCCGAGGCCGCGGCGGCGCTGGTGGACGAGGACGTGCGGTCGGTGGGGCTGGGCGGGGGCACGACGACCACCGAGCTGGCCCGGCTGCTCGCGACGGGCAAGCCGCTCAAAGTGGTCACCAACGCGCTCAACATCGCGGGTGACCTGTCGGTGCGGCCGTCGATCGACCTGGTGGTGACCGGGGGCGGGGTGCGGCCGGACTCGTACGAGCTGGTGGGGCCGATCGCGGACCGGGCGCTGGCCGGGATCAGCGTGGACCTGGTGTTCCTGGCCGCGGCCGGGGTGGACTCGGTGCTCGGGGTCAGCTCGGGCGACGAGATCGGGGCGAACACCGACCACAGCCTGATGTCGACCGGGCGGCGGGTGGTGGTGCTGGCCGACCCGGAGGTGGTGGGGCGGCGGGCGTTCGCGCGGGTGGCGCCGGTGAGCGCGGTGTCCGTGCTGGTCACGGGCGCGGCTGCGGACCAGGACGAGCTGGCCCGGCTGCGGGCGGCCGGGGTCGCGGTGGTCATCGCCTGAGGACGCGACCGTGAGCGCCTGAGGTCACGGCCGTCATCACTTGAGGACGCGGCGGGGGCGGGACGCGGCGGGTTGGGCGTTCCAGGGCTGGGCCGGGCGTGGCGTTGCTGGGCGTTGCGGCCTGCCTGGCGCGTGCCCGAATGAGCACCGCTCGGTTTGCCAGGTGTGCGCGAATGCGCGGTTGCCGGGTGAGCGCTCGTGCGCGTCCACGCTCGGGTGCCTCGCCCGTGGTCCGCTCAGGTGCGGTCGGGGCGGGTCGTTGTGGCTGGGGTCGGTCACGCGAGACACCGGGAAGGTGTTCCATGCGCCTGCGCACCACCAAGCGAAACCTCGTCGCCTTCTTCGCCGCCCTGCTCGCGACGGTCGCCATCGCCGCGCCCGCCGCCGACGCGGCTCCCCCGACGTGGCGCCCGGTGAAGGCCGACCGCTGGCAGTACCAGCTCAACCCCGCCTCCACCGGCGCGGGCACGGCGGGCGGGATCACGATCAGCCCGTGCAGCCGGTCCGCGACCAGCGGGCCCCCGTGCGTGAAGCCGACGGTGTACGAGATCGACCTGTACGGCCCGGACGGCCGGACCCCGAACACCGCCGCCGTGCAGGCCATCCACGGGGTGGGCGCGCGGGCGGTCTGCTACGTCGACGGCGGCACCTGGGAGGAGTGGCGGCCCGACGCGGGCGCGTACCCGGCCTCGGTCAAGGGCGCGGACATGGACGAGTGGCCGGGCGAGAAGTGGCTGGACGTGCGCAACACCGCCGCGCTGCTGCCGATCGTGGACGCGCGGGTGGCGAAGTGCGCCAAGGCCGGGTTCGACGCGGTCGAGTTCGACAACGTGGACGGCTGGGCCAACGACACGGGCTTCCCGCTGACCGCCGCGCAGCAGCTCAAGTACAACCGCTCGATCGCGGCCGTGGCGCGGAAGTACGGCTTGGCGGTGGGCCTGAAGAACGACCTGGACCAGGTGAAGGACCTCGTCGGGAACTTCGACTTCGCGGTGAACGAGCAGTGCCAGCAGTTCGACGAGTGCGGGCTGCTGAAGCCGTTCCTGGACGCGGGCAAGGCGGTCGTGCAGATCGAGTACTCCGACCAGGGCGCGCGGGCTGGCGGGTTCTGCGCCCAGGCGAACGCGGCCGGGCGCAGCGCGGTCCTCAAGCAGCTCTCGCTCAAGGCCGCCCCCTGGACACCCTGCCGCTAGCCCCGTTCAGGGGTGCACCGGCTGGACCGCAGGGGTCACCGACATTGTCGGCGGCCCCTGCGGAGCCGTCCCCACCCCTCCTGCCACGAACAGCGCCGAGACCAGGACCGCCCCCGCGACCGCCGACCCGAGCGACAACCGGACCAGCGACCTCAATCGCAGCGTGATGTACATCCCGAACCCCCGTTCACGAGAATTCCCCCGATTTCCATGATGACCACCCGAACGCGCCACAGTCCAAGTCGACTTGCGGTAGCGGACCGGAGTGAGCGGGTCCACTCGGGTAACACCGGGTGGGCGCACCCGGATATCCACCCCAGAACGCGGGAGCCGACTCGGGTCCCCTCTTCCGGGTGACCGGAGAAAGGCCGGGGAGAATGCCGGAGTCCAATACAGGGGTGGTTGACGGGCTGGACGACCTCGGTCCGGTGCTGCGCGACATCGGCACCGGCATGATGGCGCGCACCAGGGCCAAGCTGGCGAACAGCCCGGAGACGCGGGCGTTCCTGGAGATCGGCCTCGACCTGCTGCGCGAGGACCTGATCCAGCACACCGGCCCGGACTTCGACCACGGGACGCCGTCGCGGCTGTTCGACTCGCTCTCCCGCGAGCGGGTCCTCGCCCGGCCGGAGGCGCAGGAGCTGCTGCTGAGCGTGAACATGTTCCGGCACCGCTGGGAGCGCAAGGACCGGTACAGCGAGGACCTCATCTCGTACGCGTTCCGGCTGACCCCGCAGCTGAGGCGGATGGACGGGGTGCGCGCCGCGACCACCGCGCTGATCGGCCAGGTCAGCCTGGGCGAGCTGGTCAGGCTGCTCGCGCGGGCCGAGCTGGAGGCGCTGCGGAGCGACCCGCTGGTGTGCGTGCAGGCCATCCTGCAGAGCGCGCTGCCCAACCACACGCGGGTGCGCGAGTTCTGCAAGGCGCACCTGGACGAGCTGCTGCCGCGCTGGGCGGACCTCTACCGGGACGTCGCGGTCGCGTACGGCCTCGCGCTCCGGCCGGGGCGGACGTGGCTGGACGTCGCGCTGCTGTTCAACACCGCCATCGTCGGCGAGCTGCACTGGACGCGGGTGTCCGCGCGCCCCGCGCTCGCGAACGGCGAATCGGTGCTCACCGGCGCGCTGCTCGCGATGATGCCCGCGCTGGTCGACGGGATTTCCGACGACGTCGACCGGCAATTCGCGCGCTGACCCCGATCGCCGGGACCGGCGCCGGAATGCGGTTTCACCCGGTTTCCCCGAGAACGGCGGAGATATCACTCGAACGGGCAAGCTCGGACTCGGTCCGGTCGAGCCACAGCACGTGCGTGGTGATGTCGTCGTCGAGGGCGAAGCACCCGTACAGGTCCCGCACGCCCTCGGCGCTCTCGGCACGGGTGCGGTGGTTGTCCTCCACGCCGACCGCGTCGGCGTGGTCGGCGAACTGGAGGCCGTAGGCGGCGATCTCGCCGTCCTCGCCGTCGCCGTACTCGTAGGCGATCGCGAACAGGCGCGGGGCGAGCGCGCGGGCTTCGCGGGCCAGCACGTCGAGGTAGTCGCTGCGGGTGTCGGTCACGGGAACGCCTTTCGGTCAGGTCGGGGGGACTGACTATTCCGGCAACACCACCCGAAGCAGTTGATCACGTCGAGCACCCTCAAGCCGGTTCGCACACCGTCCGAAGAGGAACGTGTCGCCTTGAAGATCCCCACGCACCCTGGGAACCTCTTGCGACAGAATATGAGGACTTGCGCAAGATCAGAAGTTCCAACGCAAGTTTTGGCCACCCCGATCGGGTGAATCTGCGGAATGGGGAGCGGGAGCGTCGGTGAGCACGCCAGCGAAGAAGGCACAGGGCCTCGGTGCCCAACTCAGGGTGATCCGCAAGCGCAGCGGCCTCTCCATGAAGGAGGTCGCCGACCGGATGGGCTGGAGCGAGGCCAAGGTCTCGCGGATGGAGACGGGCAAGCGGCCGGTCGACTCGGAGGAGGTCAGCGGCATCCTGGCGATCTTCAAGATCGTCGGGGTCGAGCGCGAGCGCCTGATGGCGATGGCCAGGACGCCGGAGGAGCCTGCCTGGATCGAGACCATCCGGGCTGGCCTGCCGAACGAGTCGGTGACGCTGGCGACCTACGAGAACGAGGCGGTGTCGATCACCAACTGGTCTCCGCTGCTGATCCCCGGCCTGTTGCAGACGATGGAGACCGCGTCGGCGTTCATGCAGCTCGACGGCATCCCGGACCACGACATCGGCGCGCGGCTGATGGGGCGCTCGCACCGCCAGCGGATGCTGGAGCGGGTCCGCTACACCGCGATCATCGACGAGACCGTGCTGCACCGGCGGCTCGGCGATGAGCACACGCACCGCGCGCAGCTGCGCCACCTGGTCGACGTGGCCGAGCGGGAACGCGTCGCGATCCGGCTGATTCCCGTCAACTCCGCCAGCCACTCAGCCTTGATCAGCCCTTTCATGCTCCTCGAATTCGATCACCAACCGCCGATCGTGCACGTGGAACTCTCCAGGTCGGGCGCGTTCTTCGTGGATCCGGCGGAAACCGACGTCTACGTTCGACAGCGCGCCCAGCTTCTGTCAGTTTCGATGGACGAGGCAAACTCTGTACGACTGATCCAGAAGCTGATCGAGGAGAAGGGTCCCTAGGCATGGCTCAACCGACGTCGCCGCAGTGGCGCAAGAGCAGCAGGAGCGGCTCTCAGTCCGACTGCGTCGAGGTGGCAGGCAGTTTGGACCGGCTGCGGGACAGCAAGGCGCCCACCGCCGGGGTCGTTCGGACCTCTCCCGCCGCGCTCGGCCGGTTCCTGGACGCGATCCGCCGGGACCGGTTCTAGCGTCGGCGTCGAACGGGCCGGGGCCGCGCTGGGTTCCGGCCCGTTCGGGGTTCGCCGGGCGCTCGGCGCGCTGGAAGCTCTCGGTGCGCTAGAAGGCCTTGCCGGGGTTGAGCAGGCCCGACGGGTCCAGTGCCGCTTTGACGGCTCGGTGCATGGCCAGCACCTCGGGGGACAGCTCGGCCGCCAGGCCCGGTCGTTTGAGCAGGCCGACGCCGTGCTCGCCGGTGACCGTGCCGCCGAGTTCCAGCGCTGCCGCGACGATGTCGTCGAAGGCGGCTTGCGCTCGGGCCCGCGCGTCCTCGTCGCCCGGTGGGGTGACGAGGAGGGGGTGCAGGTTGCCGTCGCCCGCGTGGGCGATGTTCGCGATGGTGACGCGGTGGCGCTCGGCCGTGCGCTCGATGCGCCCCAGCATCTCCGGGACCTTGGACTTGGGCACGCAGACGTCCTCGGTGAGGACCGGGCCCAGGCGTTCCAGGGCCGGGTAGGCCAGGCGTCTGGCGGAGAACAGGGCCTCGGACTCGGCCTGGTCGGTGGAGCGGGCGGCCCAGGTGGCGCCTGCCGCCTCGAAGCAGGCCAGCATCCGCTCGGCCGCCGCGTCCGCCGCCTCGCCGGGGTCGTCGAAGCGGGCCAGCAGGACGGCGTCCGCGTCGGCGGAGACGCCGGTGCGCTTCCACTCGTCCACGGCGCGCAGGCAGTGGCGGTCGACCAGTTCCAGCGCGGCCGGGGTCAGGCCTGCTTCGGCGGTCGCGCGGACGGCTTCACCGGCCGTGACGACGGACGGGAAGTAACCCGCCACGGTGACCGCCGGAGGTGGAAGGGGGCGCAGGCGGACGGTCACCTCGGTGACCACGCCCAGGGTGCCCTCGGAGCCGACGACCAGGCTGGTCAGGTCGTAGCCCGCGACGCCCTTGGCGGTGCGCCTGCCCAGGCGGACCAGGTCGCCCGTCCCGGTGACGATCTGGAGGCCCAGGACGTAGTCGCGGGTGACGCCGTACTTGACGCAGCACAGGCCGCCCGCGTTGGTGGCGACGTTCCCCCCGATCGTGGACCACGGGGAGCTGGCCGGGTCCGGCGGGTACCACAGGCCGTGCTCGGCGGCGGCCTTGCGGAGGTCGTCGTTGATCACGCCGGGTTGGACGACGGCGAGGCGTTCGAGCGGGTCGATCTCCAGGACGCGGTTCATCCGGTCGAGGGCGATGACGACGCAGCCGTCGACGGCGTTGGCCCCGCCGGACAGGCCCGTCCCCGCGCCGCGCGGCACGATCGGCGCGCCGTGCTCAAGGCAGGCGCGGACGACGTCGCGGACCTGCTCGGGGGTGCGCGGGCGGACGGCGGCCAGCGGGGTCCCGACCGGGGCCCACTCGGCGTCGTCGTGGCTCAGGCTGGCGAGGACGTCGGGGTCGGTGAGGGCGAGGTCGCCCAGGGCGTGCAGCAGGGTCACAGGTCCCCCAGGAACGCCAGGATCTCGGCGTTCACCCGGTCGGGCTGGTCGAAGTTGGCGCCGTGGCCGCAGTCGTCGATGACGACGGCCCGGCCGTTGGGGTTGCCGGTGACGGCGGCCTCGGCGTGCTGCCACGGCCAGAGCTGCGAGTCGCGACCGGCGAGCATGAGGACGGGGACGTCGCAGCGCTGGACGACGTCGCGCCAGTCCTGGTGGGCGTGGTCGTGCAGGAGCGGCCAGGTCTCCTTGCCGGGGTCGTTCGGGACGGCGCCCATGCCCGCCTTCTTGACCAGGCGGGCGGCGGACTTGAGCGACTTGGCGGCGGAGTAGCCGCGCCCGGTCTTGGGGACGCCCTTGGCGAAGAAGTCGCCGGAGTTCTGCTCGGTGAGGCCGTAGAAGCCGTAGGGCCAGTCCGCAGAGTTGATCATCTTGGGGGTCTGGTCGACGCTGACGACGCCCCGCACGCGGTCGGCGCCGAACAGGCTCAGGCAGGCCCAGATCGTGCCCGCGCCCATGGAGCCGCCGACGAGGACGGCGTCGCGGAGGTCGAGGGCGACGAGGGCGTCGTGGAGGTCCTTGCCGTGGCGGGAGAGGCGGTGGCCGTGCGGCGGTCGGGCGGACTCGCCGTGCCAGCGCCGGTCGAAGCCGAGGACCCGGTGGCCCATGGCCAGGAGCGCCTCGGTCTGGAAGGCCCAACTGGTGGCGGGCGCGCCGTAACCGGCGACCAGCACCACGGGCGAGCCGGTCCCCTCGTCGGTGACGTGGAGGTCCACGCCGTCGTTGGTCGTGATCGTGGGCATGGTGCCGATGGAAGCACAGGGGGGCGGGGCGGGCCACGAGGGAAGCGCCACTTCGGGGAGGGGTGGGGGGTGGGGTGCCTGATCGTGTGGGGCGGCGGGGTGCGGGGGCGGGGTGCGGGGGCGGCGAACGCGGGTAGGTGGCGGGCCCAAGCGGGTGGTGAGCGCTGGCGGGGTACAGGGACGAGGGCGCACGCAGGCGGGAAGGTGCACGGGCTGAGGCACGGGCGGAGTGCTGAGCGCGAGCGGGTGGTGGGTAGGGGCGGGCAGTGGGTAGGGCGGGTGCGTGGCGGCAGGCGGGCGGCGGCTGTTGGCCAACAGCGATGGTCGGCAGGCGGTGGGTGGTGGCCCACAGGCGGCGGCCAGTAGGCAGTGGGCGATGACCAGTGGCCAGCGGTCGGCAACCAGCGGTCGGCGGTCAGCAGTCGGCGGGCGGCGGTCGATGGCCAGCGACCAGCAGCCAGTGCCCGTCGACCAGCAGTCAGTACGCGGTGGCCAGCGGTCGATGGCCGGTGCGCGGGTCGGGCAGGTTCAGGTAGGCAGGTCCAGCCAGTCAGGGTCGGCGCAGTCAGGGCCGGTCCGGTCAGGGCAGGTCCAGCCAGCCAGGGTCGGCGCAGTCAAGGCCGGTCCGGTCAAGGCCGGTCCGGTCAGGGCCGGTTTGGTCAGGATCAGCGCGATCAAGGCCGGTGCGGCACAGGCCCGCGTGGTGGGGGTGGTGCTTACTCCCGGTTCAGTTTCGTTCCACACTGAAGGAATAGAGTGGAATAGCGCCGGCCCTGCTGGAGCAGCGCCCCTCCCCCTGCGGTGACCGCCGGTCCACACCGGGGTGCGCGGGGTCGTCGTCCGGGTCGGACGGCTCGTCCGACCGGAGTGCGCATCGGGGTGAGGCGGTGTCGGTGGTCACGGATAGTGTTCTCACGATCACCACAGCGAGTAGGAGCACTCGGAACAATGGTTCTGCGCGAGCGGGTCGAGGCGTTTCTCGACGGCCCGGCCTTCCAGCGGTTCATCATCGTGGTCATCGTCGTCAACGCGGTGACCCTGGGCTGCGAGACCGTCCCCGCACTCATGGACTCCCACGGCGGCCTGCTGCACGCGGTCGACCGGTTGGCGCTGGCCATCTTCGTCGCCGAGCTGACCGCCCGCCTCTACGCCGAGCGGCTGCGGTTCTTCCGGGACCCGTGGAACTGCTTCGACTTCGTCGTCGTCGCCATCTCGCTGGTGCCCGCGACGGGCGTGCTGACCGTGATCCGGTCGCTGCGCATCCTGCGCGTCCTGCGGCTGATCTCGATCGTGCCCAGCATGAGGCGCGTCGTCACCGCGCTCGTCCGCTCGATCCCCGGCCTGCTCTCGCTGACCGGCCTGATGGTGCTGCTGCTGTACGTGGGCGGCGTGATCGCGATCAACCTGTTCCGCCCCACCGGTGACGAGCGGTTCGCCGACCTCGGCAGCACGGTGCTGACGCTGCTCCAGATCACCACCGGCGACGGCTGGTCCGACGTGATGCGGGACCTGATGGAGCGGCAGCCGCTCGCCTGGATCTTCTTCGTCTGCTACCTGCTGGTGGGCACGTTCACGATGCTGAACCTGTTCATCGCGGTGGTGTGCAACGCGATGGAGCACGAGCTGAGCCCGGCGCGACCGAACGCGACCGCCTCCCCCGAGCCGGGGACGGCCGATCAGGTGGTGCTCGCGGAGCTGCGGGCGCTGCGTGCCGAGGTCCAGGCGTTGCGGCTCACCTCGGCCGGGGACCGGGGGTAGTCGGGGCGCGCGTAGGGGGTGGGCGGACCGGGAAACCGGCCGCGCACAGCGCCCGACGAGCGGACCCGAGCACCGGTCCCGCCGGGAACCCGGCCGCGCGCGTGGCGCCCCCGTCCCCCGGCGAAGGGCAGTTCCGTGACCCGGTCCGTTTCCCGCAGGTCCTTCCTCGCAGGCGCAGGCAGCGCGGCGCTGGGCACGGCGCTCGGCGCCACCGCGCCCGCCGCCGCCCACTCCCCCACAGCCCAGTCCCCCGCAGCCCAGTCCCCCGCCGAAGTGCCCGACGGCGCGCGCGTCCCTGCGCTCGTCGTCGGCTCCGGCTACGGCGGCGCGGTGGCCGCGCTGCGCCTGGCGCGGGCGGGCGTGCCGGTGCACGTGGTCGAGAAGGGCAGGTCGTGGGACGAGCCGGGGTGGGACGGCAAGGTCTTCGCGAACATGCTCAACCCGGACGAGCGCTCCTACTGGCTGCGCACCTGGACCAAGCAGCCGCTGAGCAACTTCCTCGGCCTCCCGGTCGACCGCGCCGTCCCGCGCCGCACCGGCATCCTGGACGCCGAGGAGTTCGCGGGCATCACCGTCTACCAGGGCCGGGGCGTCGGCGGCGGGTCGCTGGTCAACGGCGGGATGGCGGTGACTCCGAAGCGGGAGCGGTTCGCGGCGATCCTGCCGAACGTCGACCCCGAGGAGATGTACTCCACCTACTACCCGCTGGCGAACGCCGAGCTGGGCACGGGCCTGGTCGACCCGGACTGGTGGGAGCAGGCCGAGTGCTACCGGTACGCCAGGGTGGGGCGTCGGCACGCGGAGCGCTCCGGGTTCCCGTTCGAGCTGGTGCCCGGCGTGTACGACTGGGCGCACCTGGAGCGCGAGGAGGCCGGGACCGCGCCCCGGTCGGCGCTGGCCGCCGAGGTGATCTACGGCAACAACCACGGCAAGCTCTCGCTGCCCAAGACCTACCTCGCGCGGGCGCTGGCCACCGGTCGGGTGACGATCTCGGCGCTGCACGAGGTGACGAGCGTGCGGCCGGTCGGCGGCGGG
This sequence comes from Actinosynnema pretiosum, assembly GCF_024171695.1. GTDB lineage: Bacteria > Actinomycetota > Actinomycetes > Mycobacteriales > Pseudonocardiaceae > Actinosynnema > Actinosynnema pretiosum. Next base: position 739,307 of record NZ_JAMTCF010000001.1, read on the forward strand.
TACGAGGTGCTGCTCGACGTGCTGGACGGGGACGGGCGGGTGAGCTCCACCAAGCGGGTGGAGGCGGAGCGGGTGTTCTTCGCGGCGGGGAGCGTGGGGACGAGCAAGCTGCTGACCCGGTTGCGCGACACCGGGCTGCTGCCCGCGCTCGGCCCCGAGGTGGGGAACGGGTGGGGCGAGAACGGGAACGTGATGGTCGGGCGGGCGAACAAGGCGTCCGACCCGACCGGGGCGCTCCAGTCGTGCATCCCCACCGGCGGGATCGACAACTGGGCGGCGGGCGGGGCGTTCGCCGAGGTCGCGCCGCTGCCCACCGGGGTCGAGACGTTCACCTCGTTCTACCTGGCGATCACGGCCAACCCGAGGCGCGGGCGGTTCGCCTGGAACCCGGAGTCGGGGCGGGTCGAGCTGGACTGGCGGCGGGAGTGGAAGCAGCCGTCGGTCGACATGGCCAGGACGATCTTCGACCGGATCAACTCGGTCGAGGGGACGGTGTACCGGGCCGACCTGTTCGGGGTGGGGAAGGTGTGGGGCGACGGGCTCACGTACCACCCGCTGGGCGGGGTGGTGCTGGGGCGGGCGACGGACGGGCACGGGCGGTTGCCGGGGTACCGGGGGCTGTACGTGGTGGACGGGTCGCTGATCCCCGGCAACACCAGCGTGAACCCGTTCGTGACGATCACGGCGCTGGCCGAGCGGAACCTGGCCGCGATCGTGGCGCGGGACCTGTAGCGGGGGCGGTGCGAACGGCCGGAGACGTGGGCGGCCGGGCGCGCCGTCAGCCCTCGTCCGGGTCGTGGGCCCAGGTGCGCAGGGGGTGCAGGCGGACCTCCCAGGGGCCGAGGCAGTCGGCCAGGAGGGTCGCGACGAGGGAGCCGCAGGGGCAGGCCAGGTTGGGGCCGTTGCCGCCGTGCGGGCCGCAGCAGCCCTCCAGGTTCGCGCCGCTCGACCGCTCGCGCAGGGTCGGCGCGTCCTCCGGGTGGAGCAGGCGGACGCCGGGGGCGGCGCGGGGGACGGCGGGGGCGTGCGGGTCGTCCGAGTCGGGGACGAGCGCCCAGGAGCCGCGTGGGACGGTGGGCGGGGCGTGGTGCGCGCGGTCCCGGTGGTCCAGGTCGGCCTCCGGGACCTCGGGCAGGCGCGTCAGGTCCGGGGTCAGCTCGCCGCCGCACTTGGCGCAGTAGAAGAGCACACCCGGTTCTAGCCGAGGGCGGGGTGGGCGCGCACGGGGTTTTCCCGCGCGCGCCCGGCCGCGCTCAGGCGGACTTGAGCGAGCCCGCGTCGATCGCCCAGTTCTGCCCGATGGCGCTCGGCAGCGTCGGGGAGGCGAGCAGCAGGATGGCGCGGGCGATCTCGTCGGGCTCGATCAGCACGCCGGTGAGCATCCCGTTCTGCGCGGGCATCGCGGCGAGCAGCTCCGCGTGCTCCACGCCCAGGTGGGTGGCGACCCTGGCGATGTAGCCGTCCGGGTCCGCCATGATCGCGGTGCGGGTGCCGCCGGGGGTCACCACGTTGACCCGCACGCCCTGTGGGGCGAGCTTCTCCGCCAGACCCCTGGAGAACGCGTTCAGGGCGGCCTTGGCGGCGGCGTAGTGCAGCGGGACGCCCTGGGGCTGGCGGGCGGTGCTGCTGCTGGTGTTGACGATCGCGCCGCGCGCCTCGATCAGCGCGGGGAGCGCGGCGCGGGTGGTGCGGAGCGCGGCGCCGAGGTTGAGGCCGAAGGAGTGGAGCCAGGTCGCGTCGTCGCCGTCGAGCAGGTCGGCGAGCGCGCCGTCGGGCAGCTCGCCGCCGCCCGCGTTGTTGACCAGCACGTCCAGGCGCGGGTCGGCCGCGAGGGCGGTCTCGACGGCGTGGCGCGGGCCGTCCGGGGTGGACAGGTCGGCGGCGACGAACTCGACGCCGGCGGCCTCCAGCTCGGGGGTGGTCCTGCGGGCGACCGCGACCACCGACGCGCCCTCGGCGAGGAAGGCCCGGACGGTGGCCAGGCCGATGCCCTTGCTGGCGCCGGTCACCAGGACGCGCTTCCCTGCGAGGTTGAGGTCCATGTTCCGCTCCCGTTGTTCAGTGGATCAGTTCGCCCTTCAACTGAAACATCACTGTCGCACTTAAGTCAAGAAGTGGGTAGCTTTGCTCTCAGGACGACGGGAAGTAGGGTTGCCTTGTGGACCGGGGAGGTGGCCGATGAGCGTGGAGGACGCGCCCAAGCGGGTGCGCGCGGACGCCGAGCGCAGCACCGCCCGCATCCTGGAGGCGGCGCAGTCGGTGCTGACCGACGACCCGAACGCGTCGCTGGAGCGCATCGCGGACGCGGCAGGCCTGGCGCGGGCGACCGTGCACCGGCGGTTCTCCTCGCGCAAGGCGCTGCACGACGCGCTCGTGGCCGACATCGGCGAGCGCTACCGGCAGGCCGTGCTCCAGGCGCGCGTGGCCACCGCTCCCCCGCTGGTCGCGCTGCACCGGCTCGCGCAGGTGGTGTTCGAGCTCAAGGTCAGCCACCGGTTCGCGGTGGAGCTGGCCTCGGACGAGGAGTGCGGGCCCGTGCTGTCGGGCGAGGTGAAGGACGGGATCGAGCTGCTGTTCCGCAGGCTGCGGGAGGTCGGGGCGATCACCGCCGAGGACCCGCTGTGGTGCAGGCAGCTGCTGATGGCGGTGCTGCACGCGGTCCACGTGATGCCGCCGGACTCGCCGGTGCTGGGGCGCGGCGCGGCGGGCGCGGGGCTTGCGGGCGAGGAGCTGGCGGGCGCGCGGGCCGACCTGCTGGTCGAGACGGTGACCAGGGCGCTGGGCGGCGCCACCACCACGGCGGGCTGACCCCCGGCGCACCCAGCGCGGAAAGCGCGGAAAGCGCTCGGCCCCGGTGTCCGCAGTGGACACCGGGGCCGAGCGCTCAGCTCAGGGGGTCACAGGTGCTCCCCCCTCCGACGCCTGCCCATCACCAGCGCGCCGAGACCGGCGACCAGCAGGGCCAGACCGCCCAGGACCATCCCGGCGACCTGCACACCGGTCCACGCCAGCGGCTCCTGCGCGGGCGGGGCCGGGGTGGCCACCGCGGCGGGGGGAGTCGTCGTCGTGGTGGTCGGCGGCGTGGTCGTGGCGGGCTGGGCGATCTCGACCGCCACCACGGCCACGTCGTTGTCGGTGTTCGTCTGCGACACGCCCACCGCCGGGACGACCTCGGCCACCGCGTCGGTCGCGGTCATCGGGGCCGTCGCGGTGCTCACCACGGTCACCGGCGGCAGCGAGCCGCCCGCCGGGACGACCGCCTCGGTGGTGCAGGTGACCACCTGGCCGGTGATCTCGCACTCCCAGCCGTCGCCCGTCGCCGTGACCGGCTTCAGGCCCTCGGGCAGGGTGATCGTCGTCGTGGCGCCCACGACCGGCACGTTGCCGTCGTTGCTCACCACGTCGGTGAACGTCACCGTGTCGCCGACCTGCGCGGCGGGCTTGTCCACGGTCAGCCCGATGGTCAGGTCGACCACCGAGCCGATCAGGGCGGCGTCCACGTCGGTCAGCTGGCTGATCCGGCCGCCGGTGATGGCGATGGTCAGCGGGGCCGAGGTGGCGGTCGTCTGGTCGAAGTCGGAGTCGAGGGCGCGGTCGGCGCCCTGGCCCGGCTTGGCCAGCGTCGTGCCGGTCGGGGACAGCACGGTCACCAGGTACTGGCCGGGGGCCAGGCCGGTGAAGCCGTACTCGCCGTTGGCGCCGGTGGTCACGCGGGTGATCTCGGCGCCCGAGGCGTCCTTGAGCACCACGACCACCCCGGCGACGCCCTTCTCACCGGCGTCCTGGATCCCGTTGCCGTTCTCGTCGTCCCACACGTAGTCGCCGATGAGGCCGAGCTGCTCGCCGAAGTTCGCCACACCCGTGCCACCGGCGGGCACCGTCACGGTGACCTCGGCGGGCGTGGTCGACCCGTAGCCCGCGGGCTGCGTGATGACCACGGTGTAGGTGCCCTCGGGCAGCAGCGTGAACTCGTAGGCGCCGTTGGCGTCGGTCGCCGCCAGCTCCAGCTCCTGGCCGGTCGAGTCCTTCAGGGTGATCACGACGTCGGCCAGGCGCGTGGTCTCGGTCGGGTCGATCACCCCGTTGCCGTTGGCGTCGAGGAAGACGACACCGCCGATGGAGACCTCCTCGCCGGGGTTGCCGACCCCGCCGACGTCGCCGATCTCGCCGAACAGGTAGCCCTCGCCGGACTGGCCCGCCGCGAGCTGGACGTTCGCGATGCTGTCCGGCGGCACGAGCGTGCCGCCCGCCGAGCCGATGGTCTCCTGGCCGTCGTCGTACCCGGTGGGCGTGGTCTCCACGATCGTGTAGGTGCCCGGCGGGAGGCCCGCGAAGGAGTAGGAGCCGTCGTTGGCGGTGGTGACCAGCAGGTCCACGTCCCCGGCCGCGTCGGTGAGGGTCACCGTCGCGTTCGGGATGCCGACCTCGCCCGCGTCGCGGACGCCGTTGCCGTTGGCGTCGTAGTAGACCGCGCCGGAGATCGAGCCCTGGACCTCGGCGAACACGTAGCCCGCCGCGACCGTGCCGGAGTTGATCACGATGCCGCTGAACACGTCGTTCACCGAGGCGTCGCCGCCCGCCGTGCCGACCGTGTCGGGACCGTCGCCGTAGTTCGCGGGCTGGGTCTCGGTCACGGTGTAGGTGCCCGGCGGCAGGTCGGTGAAGGCGTAGCCGCCGCTGGCGTCGGTGACGACGGTGGCGGTGGTCGGACCGGTCAGGGTGATGGTCACCCCGGCGATGCCGTTGCCCGCCTGGTCGACGACCCGGCCGGAGATGCCCGCCTGGGCGGACTCGCCGAACAGGTAGCCGGTGGCGTTCTGGCCGCCGCCGAGCGCGATGCCGGTGATCGAGTCCGGCGGGGTCGCGGTCCCACCGGCGGTGCCGGGGGTGTCGGCGCCGTCGAGGTACCCGCCGGGCTGGGTCTCGGTCACGGTGTACGTGCCGCCGACCACGCCGGTGAAGGTGTAGCCACCGGCCGGGTCGGTCAGGACCGTCGTGCTGACGGGCCTGCCGAGGGCGTCGGTGCCGGTCAGGGTGACCTGGACGGAGCCGATGCCGGGCTCGCCGCTGTCGCGGGCGCCGTTGCCGTTGACGTCCTCGTACACCGATCCGGCGATGGAGCCGCGCGTGTCGGTGAAGTCGTAGCCGGTGGCCCTGGTGTCCGAGCCGAGCACGATGCCGTTGATCTGGTCGTTGACGTCGGTGCCGCCACCGGCCGAACCGGCGGTGTCGGGGCCGTCGCCGTACCCGTTCGGCTGGGACTCGACCACGGTGTAGGCGCCGGGCACCAGGCCGGTGAACGAGTAGGAGCCGTCGGGGCCGGTCACGGTCGTGGCCGTGGTCGGGCCGTTGAGGGTGACGGTGACGCCGGGGATGCCGTTGCCCGCCTCGTCGGCGACGCGGCCGGAGAGCGAGGCCGCGACCTGCTCGCCGAACGTGTAGCCGGTGGCGTCGTCGCCCGCCGCGAGGTCGATCGCGGTCAGCGAGTCCGGCGGGGTGACGGTGGCCCCGGCGGTTCCGGGGGCGTCGATCCCGTCGAGGTAGCCCGCGGGCTGGGTCTCGGTGATGGCGTAGGTGCCGGAGAGCAGCCCGTCGAACAGGTAGGACCCGTCCGCCTCGGTGAGCGCGGTGCGGTTGACGTCGGCGCCGGTGTCGTCGGTGCCGGTGAGGGTCACCGTGACGCCCGCGACGCCGTCCTCGCCCGCGTCGCGCAGGCCGTTGCCGTTGGCGTCGACGTACACCGAGCCCGCGAGCGAGCCCGCCTTGTCGGTGAAGTCGTAGCCCGCGCCGACCGTGCCGGAGCCGACCGTGATGCCGCCGATGACGTCGCCGGTCGGGGTGCCACCGGCCGAGCCGACCGTGCCGCCCGCGTCGGCGTACCCGGTGGGCTGGGTCTCGGTGATCGTGTACTGGCCCGGCTGGAGGCCGGTGAACGAGTACGACCCGTCGGGGCCGGTCGTGGTGGTGGCCGGGGTCGGGCCGTCGAGGGTGATGGTGACGCCCTCGATGCCGTTGCCCGACTCGTCCACGACGCGACCGGACAGCGTGCCGCCGATCAGCTCGCCGAAGGTGTAGCCGGTGGCGTCGGCGCCCGCGATCAGGTCGACGCCGGTGATCGAGTCCGGCGGGGTGGGCGTGCCGCCCGAGGTCCCGGCGGTGTCGATGCCGTCGAGGAACCCGGCGGGCTGCGTCTCGGTGACGGTGTAGTCGCCGGTCAGCAGGCCGGTGAACGAGTAGCCGCCCGCCGTGTCGGTGACCTGGGTGAGGCTGACGTCGCCGTTGACGTCGGTGCCGGTCAGGGTCACCGTGACGCCGCCGATGGCGGGCTCGCCCGGATCGCGCACCCCGTCGCCGTTGTCGTCCTCGAAGACCAGGCCCGCGAGGGACCCGCGCTTCTCGGCGAACACGTAGCCGCTCGGCGCGCTGCCCGAGGTCACCGGGATGTCGACGAACTCGTCGTTGATCGTGGTGTCACCGCCGGCGAGGCCGGGGGTGTCCGGGCCGTCGCCGTACCCGGCGGGCTGGGTCTCGATCACGGTGTAGAGGCCGGGCACCAGACCGGTGAAGGTCCAGGACCCGTCCGGGCCGGTCGTGGTGACGGCGGTGGTGCCGGTCGCGCCGGGGCCGCTCAGGCTCAGGCCCACGCCCGCGATGCCGTTGCCCGCCTCGTCCACGACCCGGCCGGTGATGCTCGACGCCACGTAGTCGCCGAACAGGTAGCCGGTGGCGTCGACGCCCTCCGCCAGGTCGATCGCGGTGATCGAGTCCGGCGGGGTGACCGTGCCGCCCGAGGTGCCCTCGGCCTCCGTCCCGTCCAGGTAGCCGGCGGGCTGGGTCTCGGTGACCGAGTAGGTGCCCGAGAGCAGGCCGGGGAACAGGTAGGAGCCGTCGTCGGGGTCGCTGACGACGCTGGCGGTGACCGGGTTGCCGAGCGCGTCGGCGCCGGTCAGGTCGACGGTGACGCCGCCGATGCCCGGCTCACCCGGATCGCGCACGCCGTTGCCGTTGTTGTCGACGTACACGGCGCCCGCGAGGGAGCCGCGCTTCTCGGCGAACACGTAGCCGACGGCGGCGGTGGCCGAGTCGATGGTGATGCCGGTGAACTCGTCGTTCAGCGAGTCGTCGCCACCGGCGGTGCCGACCGTCTCGGGGCCGTCGCCGTAGCCGACCGGCTGGGTCTCGACGATCGAGTAGCTGCCGGGCAGCAGGTCGGCGAAGGCGTAGGAGCCGTCGGGACCGGTCGTGGTGGTGGCGCTGGTCGGGCCGGTCAGGGTGATGGTGACGCCGGGGATGCCGTCGCCCAGCTCGTCCACGACCCGGCCGGAGATCCCGGCCGCGACGGACTCGCCGAACAGGTAGTCCACGGCGTCGGCGTCGACCGGCAGGGTGATCGCGGTGATCGAGTCAGGCGGGGTGATCGTGCCGCCCTCGCTGCCCGGTGTCTCCGCGCCGTCCAGGTACCCGGCGGGCTGGGTCTCGGTCACCGCGTACGTGCCCGAGAGCAGGCCGGTGAACGAGTAGTCGCCGGTGGCGTTCGTCGTGGCGGTGCGGTTGACGCTCGCACCGGTCGCGTCGGTGCCGGTCAGGGTGACCAGCACGCCCTCGATGCCGGGCTCGCCCGGATCGCGGGAGCCGCTGCCGTTGACGTCGGTGTACACCGCGCCCGAGAGCGAGCCTCGGGTGTCGGTGAAGTCGTAGCCGGTGGCGGCGGTGCCCGAGTCGACGGTGATGCCGCCGATGGTGTTCGGGTCGGTGCTGGCGCCACCCGCCGCGCCGACCGCGCCCGAGCCGTCGCCGTACCCGGCGGGCTGGGACTCGGTGAGCACGTAGGTGCCGGGCAGCAGGTCCGTGAAGGCGTAGGAGCCGTCGGGACCGGTGGTCGTGGTCTGGGTGGTCCCGGAGCCGTTCGGCCCGGTCAGGGTGACGGTGACGCCGGGGATGCCGGTGCCCGCGTCGTCGACGACCCGGCCGGAGATGCCCGCCTGGACGGTCTCGCCGAACAGGTAGGCGGTCGCGGCGGTGCCGACCGGGAGGGTGATGGCGTCGATCGTGTCCGGCGGGACGAGCGTGCCGCCCGCCGTGCCGACCGCGTTGATGCCGTCCAGGTACCCGGCGGGCTGCGTCTCGTCGATCCGGTAGGTGCCCGAGAGCAGGCCGGTGAACGAGTAGTCGCCGTTGGCGGCGGTGGTGGTCGTCCGGTTGACCGCCGCGCCGAGCGCGTCGGTGCCGGTCAGGGTCAGCAGCACGCCGCCGATGCCGGTGTCGCCGGGGTCGCGGGCGCCGTCGCCGTTGCGGTCGTCGTAGACCGAACCGGCGATCGCGGACCGCGTCTCGGCGAAGACGTAGCCGGAGGCGGTGGAGCCGGAGGTCACCGGGATGCCGGTGATCGTGTCGTTCGGCGAGTTCGTGCCGCCCGCCGTGCCGACCGCGTCGGGACCGTCGCCGTAGCCGACCGGCTGGGTCTCGGTGATCGTGTAGCTGCCGGGGGTCAGGCCGGTGAAGGCGTAGGACCCGTCGGGACCGGTGGTGGTCGTGGCGGTGGGACCGCCCGCGCCGGGACCGGTCAGGGTGATGGTGACGCCGGGGACGCCGTTGCCCGCGTCGTCGACGACCCGGCCGGTGATGCCGGACGGGCTGCTCTCGCCGAACAGGTAGCCGGTCGCCGCGTTCCCGGCGGGCAGGTCGATCGCGGTGATCGAATCCGGCGGGGTGGCCGTGCCGCCCGCCGTGCCCGGCGTGTCCGCGCCGTCCAGGTACCCGGCGGGCTGGGCCTCGTCGACCCGGTAGTCGCCGGAGAGCAGGCCGGTGAACGAGTACCCGCCGTCGGCGGCGGTCGTGGTGGGGCGGTTGACCGCGTTGCCCGCGTCGTCGGTGCCGGTGAGGGTGACCGCGACACCGGCGATGCCGGTCTCGCCCGCGTCGCGGGCGCCGTTGCCGTTGGCGTCGACGTACACCGACCCCGCGAGGGAGCTGCGGGTCTCGGCGAAGTCGTAGCCGGTCGCGGCGGCGCCGGAGGTCAGCCGGATGTTGCCGATGACGTCGCTGGTGACGATGTTGCCACCCGCCGAGCCGACCGTGTCCGCGCCGTCGCCGTAGCCGGTGGGCTGGACCTCGACCAGGGTGTACGTGCCGGGCGGCAGGTTCGCGAACAGGTAGCTGCCGGTGGCGTCGGTGGTCGTGGTGAGGTTGGTCGGGCCGAACAGGTTGATCGTGACGTTCGGGATGCCCGCTCCCGCGTCGTCGACGACCCGCCCGGCTATGCCCGCGATCACCGTGTTGCCGAACAGGTAGTCCGTGCCCGCGACGCCGGGGGGCAGCGAGATCTGGGTGATCGAGTCGGGCGGGCTGACCCGGCCGCCCGCCGTGCCCGGCGTGTCGCGGCCGTCGATGTAGCCCGCCGGGGCGGTCTCGGTGAGCGTGTAGGTGCCCGCGATGAGGCAGCAGAAGAAGTAGCTGCCGTCCTGGGCGGTGGTCTCGGTCCGGTTGACCGGGGCGCCGAACGCGTCGTTGCCGGTCAGCGTGACGGTCACGCCGCCGATGCCGACCTCGCCCGGCTCCCGGACGCCGTTGTTGTTGTCGTCGCGGTAGACGGTGCCCGCGAGCGAGCTGAACGCCTCGGCGAAGTCGTAGCCGGTGGCGGCCGTGTTCGAGGTGATCACGATGCCGCTGATGACGTCGTTCGCGGAGTTGGCGCCCCCCGCCGAGCCGACCGTGTCGGGGCCGTCGCCGTAGCCGGTGGGCTGGGTCTCGGTGACCGTGTACGTGCCGGGCGGCAGGTTCAGCACCGAGTAGGCGCCGGACGCGTCGGTCCGGACCGTGGCGGAGAAGCCGTCAGTGTTGGTGACGGTGATCGTGGTGTTCGGGATGCCCGCGCCGAGGTTGTCGACGACGCGGCCCGCGATCGAGGCGGCGATGGTCTCGCCGAACAGGTAGCCGGTGGCGTCGTAGCCCGCGGGCAGGTCGATCGCGGAGATGGTGTCCGGCGGGGTGAGGAAGCCGCCCGCGTCACCGGCGGTCTCCCGCCCGTCGAGGTAGCCGGCGGGCTGGGTCTCGGTGAGCGAGTACCGGCCGCCGGGGATGTCGTCGAACAGGTAGTCGCCGCTGAAGTTGGTGCGGGTGGTCTGGTTGACCGGCCTGCCCGCCGCGCTGGTGCCGGACAGGGTCACGACGACGCCCCGGATGCCGGGCTCGCCCGCGTCGCGGGCGCCGTTGCCGTTGCGGTCCTCGTAGACGACGCCGCCGATGGACGACGGGAACTCCTGGAAGACGTACCCGCTGCCCGTCTGGCCGGAGCGCAGGACGATGCCGCTGAACACGTCGTTGTCGGAGTTGACGCCACCCGCGTCGCCGACCGTCTCGGGGCCGTCCGCGTAACCGGGGGGCTGGAACTCCACGACGCTGTAGGTGCCGGGGCGCAGGCCGTCGAACAGCCAGACGCCGTTGTCGGCGGTGGTGGTCTCCTTGGAGCCGTCCGGTCCGGTGAGGACGACGCGCACGTTCGGGATCGGGTCGTCGTGCTCGTCGACGACCGAGCCGTTGAGCGAGGCGAGCAGGTAGTCGGCGAAGTTGTAGCCCGTGGCGGCGGTGCGCGAGGGCAGGTTGATGTCGGCGATGTCGCTGGAGGTGGGGGTGCCGCCGACCGTGCCCGGCGTGGACTGGCCGTCCTGGTAGGTGCTCGGGTGGTCCTCCTCGATGTTGTACGTGCCCTGGCGCAGCCGGTCGAACCGGTAGGTGCCGTCCGCGGCGGTCAGGGTCGTGACGCGGACCGGGTTGCCCGCCGAGTCGGTGCCGGTGAGCGTGAGGGTGACGCCGCCGATGCCCGGCTCGCCCGGCTCCAGGACGCCGTTGACGTTGAGGTCGTTGTAGACGGTGCCCGCGAGGCTGGAGGCGGCCAGCTCGGCGAAGTCGTTGCCGACGCTGGAGCCGTTCTGCGGCAGGGTCACGGTGAACCGGTCGTTGCCCGCGCTCGTCGCGAAGGTGCCGGGGGTGTCCTTGCCGTCGTCGTAGTCGGCGGGCTGGGTCTCGGCGACGGTGTAGGCGCCCGCCGGGACGCCCGCGAACGAGTAGGAGCCGTCCGAGGTGGTCGTGGTGGTCTGGTTGACCGCCGTGCCGGTGCCGCTGGTGCCGGACAGGGTGACGGTGACGCCCTGGATGCCGGTGCCGCCGTTCTCGGGCTCGTAGAGGCCGTCGTCGTCGCGGTCGTTGAACACGCGGCCGGAGATCGAGCCGGGCGTGGTGGTGACGACCGTGGCGGTGTCGCTCACGGTCTTGCCCGCCGGGTCGGCGCCGGCCGCGGTGGCGGTGTTGGAGTCACCGGCCAGCGGCGCGGTCGTGGTGCAGGTGTAGGTGAAGCGCGCGCCCACGGCGAGGTTCTGGTTGGGGCGGGCGCAGGCCGGGACCTTGGGGTCCGAGACGTTCACGTTGGTCAGCGGGGCGTCGCCGGTGTTGGCGACGGAGATCGTGAAGGTGATCGTCTCGCCCGCCGCGTAGACGGTCTTGTCTGCGGTCTTGGTGATGTCGATGGCCGGGTGGATGACGGTGAAGGACTTGCTGGCCTCGCTCTCCACCACCCCGCCGAAGTCGTCGCCGCCGGAGGCGTAGGCGATGTTCGTGCCGCTCGTGTCCGGCGCGGGTCCGGTGCAGGTGTAGGTGACCGGGACGTTCGGGAGCAGGGTGCCGATGGCGCGGTTGCAGTCCGCGAAGGACGGGTCGGTGACCGTCACGTTGACCGCGCGGCTGGCGCCGGGTGCGACCACGCTGATGGTGAACGGGATCTGCTCGCCGGGGCGGTACGGGCCGCCGGTGGTGTCCTTGGTGATGTAGATGGCCGGGACCGGCACGGAGAACACCAGGTTCTGCGCCAGGTAGGTGTCACCGGCGGTGGTGAAGGTGAGCTGCGCCGAGGTGTCGCCGACCGCGATGGAACTGGTCTCGACGACCTTGGCGTCGACGCTCATGTTGTTCGGCACGTTCGGGCTGACCGAGTTCTGGCCGTTGGACACCCAGAAGTTGTTGGTGTTCGACGGGTCCAGCAGCGCCGGTTGCGCGGTCCCGTTGACCACGAACCGGTCGCCGGAGATGTTGAAGTCGCCCTCGTAGGCGGTCAGGCCGATGCGCACCGGGGTGGCGGCGACGCGGAATCCGGTGACCGGGATGGTCGTGGCGGCGTCGGTGGAGGACTGCCGCACGTGGCCGTCGTAGAGGAAGATCTCCCGCTTGGTCGGCGCGTAGTCGGTGTTGGGCGCGTCGTAGGCGTAGACGAGCACCAGGGACCAGCCCGAGTAGCAGCCGAAGCCCTGCGGGGTCCAGACGTTGCCGAGGGTGATGGTGTTGGCCGTGCCGGACGGCAGGTTCTGGAAGCGGGAGGTCACGTCCGCGTAGGCGGAGTAGAACTGCGGCTGGCTGGAGGGCACGTTCGCCAGCGCGTCGCGGGTGATCACCTGCGGGGCGATGTTGACCGGGGCGCCGCCGCCGATGGTGAGCACGGTGGAGGTCGACTCGGGCGTGCCGGAGGGGACGACCGCGGTGCCCGCCGTGGACTGGAACTGGCGGGTGTTGCAGCCGGGCGCGGTGGAGACGGCGCCGGTGCTGAGCTTGATGGAGCCGGTGTCGCCGGACCAGTTCAGGCGGGCGTAGGCCACGCGCGAGCCGGGCGGGATGGTGACGCTGCCCCTGGAGGAGTTGAACGTCGCGGCGTTGCTGTCGACGTCGGCCCACTGCATGTAGTACGAGTCGTTGTTGTTCGCGGCGGCGGTGAGGGTGCGGGCCTGCGCGCCCGCGCAGTTGGCCTTGGCCTCGCCGAACGGGTCGGTGGGGGCGCTCGCGTCCGGGCAGGAGGAGTTGCCGTTGCCCGCCTCGACGAAGTCGCCGTAGACCTCTTCGTTGTAGTTCAGCGTGAAGGCGCGTTCGACGGCGGCTTCGGCGGTCAGGGGAGCGAGACCGACGCTCACCCCTGCGGCTATGAGGAACGACGTCGCCGCTGCCAGCAATCGCCGGCCGGGTGCGAGCAGGGTCATCAGACGGCCCCCTTTAAAGGCGTGACCATACGGATACGGACAGCAATATCCGGGGGTTTGACCACCGCCGCTGGGCCCGATCGGCAACTCCACCTGTTCGAGTGGGCGGGCGCGGGGTATGGGGCGCTCGCCCGATGAGGCGGTTTGGCGCGGAGGGCCCGGAGGGGCGTCCGAGGATCGGGGCGCGGGTCCGGAGCGGGCCCGCCACGAGTGCCACCAGGAGGATTCGGATGTTCGCTCGCAACGCCGCCACCGCCGCTGCCGCCACCGCCGCCGTCGCGGGGCTGTGCCTGGTCACCGCCCTGCCCGCCGCGGCGGCGCCCCGGTTCGGCTCGGCGACCCTGTGCAACACCTCGCCCACCGAGGTGCAGGTGTTCTCGGCCGACCTGGACGAGGGGGTGCGGTACGTGATGCCCTACGAGTGCGACGACACGCTGTACTTCCCGTTCTCGGAGGGCGACTCGACCGTGACGCAGTGGCGGAACCTGTCGACCGGGAACGGGTGCGTGCGGGTGACCGTGCGGAACCGGGACTCGCTGGTGATCACGGCCGCGCCCGGCGGGGTCCGGCTGCACCGGCAGGACTCGCCGACGAACCTGACGCTGCTGTGCTCGACGTTCTGACGTGCGCGGCGCCCTGACCTGATCGGCGTTCTGACGTTACCGGGGCGCGTGGGCCGTGCGGGTCGCGGTCCGCGCGTCACCCGCGCGGGTGGCCGTAGTGGCACTCCGGTCGCGGCGGGTGGTCGGGGCCTCGCACGACGGGGGGTGGCTACGCTCGCTCCCGTGGGGGAACGGGGGTTCGACGCGCAGGTGCTGGGCAGGCTCACCGGCTCGTTGTCGGCGGAGCGGGTGCACCTGCTGCAGCGGGTCATGGGCGGGGTCGACCCCGGCGCGGTGCTGAGCAAGCACGCCTCCGGGCTCGCGGGGCTGGTCACCGAGCTGCCCAGGGTGCGGGCGGCGCTGCACTACCACCACCGGCAGGGGCAGCCCGCCGTGCGGCTGGTGAACCGGATGTGCGCGAACGCGCTGCGACAGGTGCGGGCGGTGCGCGCGGTGTGGGAGCCGGACCCGGTGCTGGAGCGGGTCGCGCGGGTGCTGGAGGAGGCGCACGCGGCGGTCGTCGCCGACCAGTCGGGGTTCCGGGCGCGGGCCGGTGGGTTCGCGGTGGAGCTGGAGCGGGCCGCCGACGAGGTGCCGGAGGTGCTGCGGGCGCGGTTCCGGCAGGCCTGGGACGGGCAGCTGGGGCCGACCGCGCACGACGCGCTCGCGGACGAGGTGGCCTGCCTGCTGGCCGCCGCCGACCGGGACCTGACCGCGCTGGAGCAGGACCTGCTGACCGCCGACGTGCCGCGCGACGGCGACGCGGCCTGGGAGCTGCTGCTGCCACCGGCGGCGGAGTACCGGGTGCTCGGGGTGGTGCGGGGCACGAGCGAGCTGGTGGACCTGGAGCGGTTCAGGGCGGACGCGGCGCAGTGGCCGCTGCGCGAGGCCGCCGGGCTCAGCTGGGGGCGGGAGACGGCGCGGATGCGGCGGTTCGCCGAGACGTTCGCCGGTGGCGGCGAGGCCTGCCTGGTCGGGGTGGTGGTGACCGCGCGGGACAAGCCGTCGGCGGGGCGGTTGGCGCGGCGCACGCTGGTGGAGCTGCTGGACCAGTACCTGGCGGGCGACCGGTTCGCCGAGCCCGCGCTGGAGCCCAGGGTGCTGGTGGCCAGGGCCGGGGGCGGCACGGAGGAGATCGGGCCGAGCGGGCGCGGCACCCGGCGGGCGAGGCCGCTGACCGCGCCGGGGCTGCCCGACGAGGTGCGGCGGGCGCTGCGGATGGCGCACCTGGCCGCCAGGACGGACTCGCCGAGCGCGACGGCGGCGCTGGCCTGGTCGGCGGTGGAGGCGTGCGGGCTGGGCAACCGGGACGAGCTGGCCGCCGCGCTGGCGCTGCAGAGCCTGCGGCAGGCCGTGGTGCACACCCACCGGTGCGTGCGGCTGTCGGTGACCACGCGGCTCGGGTACGCGCGGAACCGGGCGGCGCTGGCCGAGTCGGCGGTGGCGCAGGCGCGGGCCGCGCTGCCGGGGCGCAGCGGGCGGCACCTGGAGGTGCTGGAGCGCAGGCTGTACGAGGCCGAGGTGGTGCGGGACGCGGCGGTGGGCGAGCGGGACCGGCTGACCGGGGTGCTGGAGGGCGGGCTGGCGCGGGTGGCCGAGCACGCGCCCTACCGGTACCGGTACCACCTGGACGACCTGAACCGGTGGGTCGGGGCGCTGGTGGACCCGGAGTCCCCGCTGGAGGAGCTGCTGGGGCACCTGCACCCGCTGGCGGTGCGGCAGGCCCACGACTGGCGGGGGCGGTTGACCTCGCCGCAGCGGTGCGCGAAGTGGCTGCTGCGGCAGCAGCACCGGATGACGACCGTGCTGGACGCGCTGTACGCGACGCGAAACCTGACGCTGCACGCCGGGGTGTTCCACGGGGCGGCGGACACGGTGCACGGGGCGGGGGCGGTGCTGGTGACCGACCTGGTGCTGGAGCTGCTGGGGAACTGGTACAACACGGCGCCTCGGGTGGGCGGGGCGGACGGCGGGGAGGCCGGGGCGGGCGGAGTGGCCGCCGCAGCAGCCACGGGCGCGGGCGGTGCAGGTGGTGCGGGCGGCGCAGGCGCGGGCGGTGCAGGTGACGCGGGCGGTGCAGGGGCGGCCGGTGCGGGGGCGGCCGGTGCGGCGGGTGGGAAGCCGTCCGGCGAGGCGGTCGAGGCGGTGGACCTCGGCGCGGTCGTGCCCGCCGGGGTGATCGCGGCGCTGGCCCGGCGGCAGGGCCGGGTGCTGGCCGGGCTGTCGGCGGGGCAGGACCCGAGCGGGCTGGACTTCGAGCGGCTCACCGGGCCCGACGTCGCCCCGTGGGAGGGCTGAGCCGCACTCCCCCGCGAGCGCTCCCCTCGGGCGCCCCGCCGCCTCCGCTGAGCGGAAGCCGCAGGTCACCGGCGCGCCACCGCTGAGCGGAAGTCCGCACACGTCCCGGAACCCCTGGGCAGAAGGTCCCGAGAAGGCCGGTCGAGCCCTCCCGCGACCACCCTCAGAGAGCACCCCTCACCCCCCGTGACCAGCGGCTGAGCCCCTCAGCCGAGTAAATACGGACCACTGGTCCCGCCCCGCGCGGGCCCTCCGACCCTGTGTCCGGCGGCCCGCTCGCGGAACGATTCAGGTGGGCACGGAGCTAAGGGGTGCATGATCATGACGGCGGTCTCCGCAGGACTCGGACTCGACGCCTGGAGCGGCTTCAAGGGCGGCGCTTGGCGCGACTCGATCGACGTCCGCGGGTTCATCCAGGACAACTACGCGCCGCACCTGGGCGACTCGGCTTTCCTGAGCGGGCCGACCGAGCGCACCACCGGGCTGTGGCGGGACCTGTCCGGCCTGTTCGCCGAGGAGCGCAGGCGCGGCGTCCTGGACGTGGACCAGCACACCCCGTCCACGATCACCTCGCACCGGCCCGGCTACCTGGACAAGTCCCAGGAGCTGATCGTCGGGTTGCAGACGGACGCGCCGCTCAAGCGGGCGATCATGCCCAACGGCGGTCTGCGGATGGTGGAGAACAGCCTGGCCGCGTACGGCTACGAGCTGCCCGCCTCGGTGCGCGAGGTGTTCACCAAGTACCGCAAGACCCACAACGACGGCGTGTTCGACGCCTACACGCCCGCGGTCATGCGGGCGCGGCGCGCGGGCGTGATCACGGGTCTGCCGGACGCCTACGGGCGCGGCCGGATCATCGGCGACTACCGGCGGGTCGCGCTGTACGGCGTCGACCGGCTGGTCCAGGTCAAGAAGGACGAGCGGGCCGCGCTCAACGAGGTGCCGTCCAGCGAGGACGTGATCCGCGAGCGCGAGGAGATCGCCGAGCAGATCCGGGCGCTGGGCGAGCTGAAGGAGATGGCCGCCTCGTACGGCGGCGACGTCTCCCGGCCCGCCGCCACCGCGCGCGAGGCCGTGCAGTGGGTGTACTTCGGCTACCTGGCGGCGGTGAAGGAGCAGAACGGCGCGGCCATGTCGCTGGGCCGGGTCTCCACCTTCCTCGACGTCTACTTCGAGCGGGACCTCGCGGCGGGCACGCTGACCGAGGAGGGCGCGCAGGAGCTCGTCGACGACCTGGTGATCAAGCTGCGGATCGTGCGGTTCCTCCGCACCCCCGCCTACGACCAGCTGTTCTCGGGCGACCCGACGTGGGTGACCGAGTCGATCGGCGGCATGGGCGAGGACGGGCGCCCGCTGGTGACCAAGTCCAGCTTCCGGTTCCTCCAGACCCTGTACAACCTCGGCCCGGCCCCCGAGCCGAACCTGACGGTGCTGTGGTCGCCCGCGCTGCCCGAGGGCTTCAAGCGGTACTGCGCGCGGGTGTCGGTGGACACCAGCTCCATCCAGTACGAGAACGACGAGCTGATCCGGCCGCAGTTCGGCGACGACGCGGCGATCGCCTGCTGCGTGTCCCCGATGCGGGTGGGCAAGCAGATGCAGCTGTTCGGCGCGCGGGCCAACCTCGCGAAGGCGCTGCTGTACGCGATCAACGGCGGCCGGGACGAGGTGACCGGCGAGCAGATCGGGCCGGAGTTCCCGGCGATCACCGGCGACGTGCTGGAGATCGGCGAGGTGCGGGCCGCGTTCGACAAGATGTCGGACTGGCTGGCGCGGACCTACGTGGACGCGCTGAACGTCATCCACTACATGCACGACAAGTACGCGTACGAGCGCATCGAGATGGCGCTGCACGACAGCCCGGTGCAGCGGATGCTCGGCTGCGGCATCGCGGGCCTGTCGGTCGCGGCGGACAGCCTGTCGGCGATCGAGCACGCGACGGTGAAGGTGGTCAGGGACGAGACCGGGCTGGCCGTCGACTACGAGATCGAGGGCGACTTCCCCCGGTACGGCAACAACGACGACCGCGCGGACTCGATCGCGGCCGGTCTGGTGCGGGACTTCATGGAGAAGGTCCGCCGCTACCCGGCGCACCGGGGCGCGCTGCACACCCAGTCGGTGCTGACCATCACCTCGAACGTGGTGTACGGCAGGCACACCGGCAACACGCCGGACGGCCGCCGGGCCGGTGAGCCGTTCGCGCCCGGCGCGAACCCCATGAACGGCAGGGACAAGCGCGGTCTGGTCGCGGCGGCGCTGTCGGTGTCGAAGCTGCCCTACGAGGACGCGCTCGACGGGATCTCGCTGACCGCGACGATCACGCCGAACGGGCTGGGGCGCGACGCCGAGGAGCGCACCGGGAACCTGGTGGGCGTGCTGGACGCCTACACGGACGCGGGCGGCTACCACCTCAACGCGAACGTGCTGCACCGGGAGACGCTGCTGGACGCCATGGAGCACCCGGAGAACTACCCGCAGCTGACCATCCGGGTCTCGGGGTACGCGGTGAACTTCGTGCGGTTGACCAGGGAGCAGCAGCAGGACGTGGTCAACCGGACCTTCCACGGCGGGCTGTGACCCGGTCATGACAACCACCCTGCCGATGCCGACAGCCACACCCACAGCCACACCTACGCCGATAGCGGGGGCGACTCCGATGACGAGCACACTGGTCGGCCCGACCACGACGGGTTCGGTGCACCCGATGATGACAGGCGCGATGCAGCCGAGGGGCGGGCAGCCCAAGCCGATCAGCGGCACGGTCCACTCCTGGGACCTGGCCACGGCGGTCGACGGGCCGGGGACCCGGTTCGTGGTGTTCACCAGCGGGTGCCCGCTGCGGTGCCTGTACTGCCAGAACCCCGAGACGTGGAAGATGCGCGACGGGACGGTGGTGACGGCCGAGGAGATCATGGCCGAGGCCGAGCCGTACCGGCGGTTCATCCAGGTCGCCGGTGGCGGGTTCACGGTCAGCGGTGGGGAACCGCTGCTCCAGCCGGTGTTCACCGGGGAGCTGTTCCGGCGGGCCAAGGAGTGGGGGATGCACACCGCCCTGGACACCTCCGGGTACCTGGGGATGCGGGCGTCGGACGAGCTGCTGGCGGACGTCGACCTGGTGCTGCTGGACGTGAAGTCGTGGTTCCCCGGCACCTACCGGCGGGTGACCGGCGGCGAGGTGGCGCCGACGCTGGACTTCGCGCGGCGGTTGGCGGATCTGGGCAAGGCGGTGTGGGTGCGGTTCGTGCTCGTGCCGGGGCACACGGACGCCGAGGACAACGTCGCCGGGGTCGCGGACTTCGCCGCGTCGCTGGGGAACGTGGAGCGGGTGGACGTGCTGCCGTTCCACAAGCTCGGTGCGAGCAAGTACGAGGAGTTGGGGATCAAGTTCCCCCTGGCCGGGACGCCGACGCCGACCCCGGCGCTGGTGGCCAGGGTGCGGGAGCAGTTCGCGGAGCGCGGGCTGGTGGTGTAGCCGGTGACCACCGGGGACCGGAGGGGTGCCTTTGGGGTGGCGTTGGAGAGCTGCTTGAGCTGACTGTGCCGGGAGAGCGGGGGCGTGCGAGCGCCCCCGCTCTTTCGCGCGTCGTGGGTTGTGGGTCGCGGTTCGTGCGTCGTGGGTCGTGGAAGTGCTGGGGCGCAAAGGGAACGGGAGCGGTGGCCGTGGCCTCCGCTCCCGTTGTCGTTGCGCCGCTTCGGTTTACTTCAGGGTGGGCACGCTGGCCGCCTTGAGCGGAACGACCATCACCGGGCAGGTGGCGCGGTGCAGCAGGGCCTGGCTGGTGGAGGCGTGCAGCCAGCCCGCCAGGGTGCCCCTGCCCCGGCTGCCCACGACGACCAGGGAGGCGCCCCGCGCCTGCTCGCGCAGCGCGCACGCGGCGCGCTCCCTGCGCACCACCAGTTCCACCCGCACGTCCGGGTAGCGGCGCCGCCAGGGCTCCACCACGCGCGCCAGGCGGGCGCTGCGGTCCGCGTCGCCCTGCGGGTCGTCGTCACCGGCCAGCAGCGGCGGGCGGCAGGTGCTCACCACAACCAGGCGGTTGCCGCGCGCCTGCTCGAACGCCCGCGCGAGCGCGACCGTGTCGTCGACCGAGCGGACCCCGCAGACCACCGGGCCGGGCACGGGGTCGCGGTCCGGGACGACGACGACCGGGCACGCGGCCCGCGCGCCGACGGCGACGGCCGTGGAGCCCAGCAGCAGGGAGGTCAGGCCGCCCACGCCCCTGGAGCCCAGCACGACCAGGTCGGCCCGCTCGGACTCGGCCGTGAGCAGCGGGGCCGCGAGCGCGATCTGGGCCCGGTACTGGACCGCCACTCCCCCGGCCTGGCCCGCCGCCTCGTCCAGCCACACCAGGGCCTGCTCGTGCATCTCCTGCCTGGTCCGGTCGTCCAGACCCGGAATCCCCTGCGGCAGCGGCATCTCCGCGTGGGCCAGGCGCAGCGGGACGTCGCGCGCCCTCGCCTCCGACGCCGCCCAGCGGACCGCGCGCAACGCCGTCCTGCTGCCGTCAACCCCGACCACGACCGTGCTCACCGCGCCGCTCCTCCGCGCCACCGCACCGCTCCGCCCTGCCACCGCGCCGGGCCGCCGTCGGGCAGCTCGGCCTCACCGCACTCCGGGACCCCGGTCCGCGCGCCTGGGAACGGCGCGGGCGCGTCGTCCAGCCAGCGGAATTTGTCAGCCTTCACCACTTCCCCTTGTCCGACAAGGGTTTCGTCCGGTCTCCAGTCGGCCACCGCGTCCACG
Source organism: Actinosynnema pretiosum (assembly GCF_024171695.1). Classification (GTDB taxonomy): domain Bacteria; phylum Actinomycetota; class Actinomycetes; order Mycobacteriales; family Pseudonocardiaceae; genus Actinosynnema; species Actinosynnema pretiosum. The sequence continues at coordinate 759,964 of NZ_JAMTCF010000001.1, forward strand.
TCGCGGTGCGCGATGCCGTCGAGCACGCCGACGACGCCGGGCACCGAGTCGACCAGGCGCACGGCGGCCTCCGCGTCGGAGCGGTGCTCCAGCAGACCGGCCAGGACGACCACGCCCCCGTCCACCTCGACCACGACGTCCGCCAGGCCCCTGCGGGCCAGCTCCGCCTCCACGACGTCGCGCAGGGCGGCGTCCGCGCGCAGGAACGGCCGGAGCAGGTCGCCGCGCGAGAGGACGCCGACGAGCCTGCCCGAGTCGTCCACCACGAACACCCGGTGCACGTCCTCCTCGGCCAGCACGGCGGCGGCAAGGCGCGCCGGGTCGTGCGGGCGGACGGTGATCACCGGGGTGGTCATCACGTCGGCGGCGGTGGTGCCGTGCGCGCGCCTCCAGCGGCGGCGGGCCTCGGGACCGGCGAACGGGCTCAGCTCGGCGCGGCCCCGGTACTCCTCCTTGGCCAGCAGGTCGCCGCGCGAGACCACGCCCACCGGGCGGCCGTCGAGCAGCACCGGCGCCGCGCCGAAACCGCCGCCGACCAGCAGTGCCACCAGCTCCTTGAACGGGGTCGCCGGGCTGGCCGCGACCACGTCGGCGGTCATCAGCGAGGCGACGTCGACCTCACGCACGACTGGTCCAGACCGGTTCGACGCGGGCCCACTCGCGCTCCAGCTCGGTGGCGCGCAAGCGGTTGAGCACCGCGCGCAGCACCATGCAGGCCAGCACGATCGCACCCGCGAACCCGGCCCACAGGCCGAGCGCGACGGTCACCCCGGCCAGCACCGCGCCGTCCGACTGCGGCGGTGGCGGCACCAGGCCGCCGAGCCCGTCCACCCACACCTCCACCTCGGCGCCCGCCGGGCTGCCGTTGGGAGCGGCCACCAGGCCGGTGCGGGTCAGGCCGCCGGGGGTGGTCCACTCGGCGCGCGCCTCGACGTTCTCCAGGCCGGTGACGCCCGCGACGACCGGCGCGTCCTCGACGAGGGTGGCGGTCGCGGGGTGCTTCTCGGCGACGTCGGTGGCGATGAAGTCCGAGCGCATCGAGTGCACCTCGGAGCCGATCGCGGCGGCGACGGGCAGCGCCAGCAGCACGAGCAGCACGGCGATCGCGATCACCACGCGTTCGAGCAGGTCGCCGGGACGCGCCAGCGAGTTGCGGCTGGCGGCGCTCGCGCTGTCCGCGCCGCGCTCGCTGTCCTCCCGCTCCGAACCCTCGTCCATCAGACTCGGCCTCCCCACACGGCTTTCCAGTGCACCACCAGGCTCGTCCTTCGCGGGCGCGGGCCACAGGGCCGTTGGTGCCCGCCCCGGAAGGGACCTCCGCCCCTGTGTGGGGGGTGCGTCCGAATGCCAGCGTCGAAAGTGGGGATTTGGAGGTGAGGCGCGATGAACCGGGGCCAACCCGACGCGGCGACAGTGCGAGCCGCGGTGACCTTGGCCTGCCGCGCGCCGTCGGTGCACAACACGCAGCCGTGGCGGTGGCGGGTGGGCGCGCGCAGCGTGCAGCTGCACGCCGACGCCGGACGGCGGCTGCCCGGCGTCGACCCCGACGGCGCCGACCTGCTGCTCAGCTGCGGAGCGGCGCTGCACCACCTGCGGGTGGCGCTGGCGGCCGTGGGCTGGCGGGCGCTGGTGCGCAGGCTGCCCAGCCCGGACGACCCAGGGCACTTGGCGACGGTCGAGTTCGCGCGGCACGTGCCGACGGCCGCGGAGATCAGGATGGCGACGGCGCTGCGGCGGAGGCGGACGGACCGGCGGGACTACTCGAACTGGTCGGCGCCCGAGGCGGCGCTGGAGCGGTTGGAGCGGATCGCCGAGGCGGAGGGCGTGGTGGCGCGGGTGGCCGGGCCCGCGCACCTGGTGCCCGCGATCTCGGTGGCGGCGGCGGTGCAGTCGGCGGACCCGGTGTACCGCTGGGAGCTGCGCAACTGGACCGGCAGGCACGGCGGCAGCCCGGACGGCGTGCCCGCGGCGAGCGTGCCTGCGGCCGGGTCGGGGCGCGGGGTGGTGCGGATGCGGGAGTTCCCGGTGGGCGAGCTGGCGCAGCCGCCGGGCGCGGGAGCGGAGCGCGACGAGGCGGCGCTGCTGGTCCTGGGCACGATCCGCGACGACGCGCTGGGGCGGTTGCGGTCGGGCGAGGCGATGAGCGCGGTCCTGCTCGCGGCGACGGCGGCGGGAATGGCGACCTGCCCGCTGACCCAGCCGCTGGAGGTGGACGAGGCGAGGCACGAGGTGGGGCGAGCGGTGTTCGGGGGCGATGTGGTGCCGCAGGTGGTGCTGCGGTTGGGGTGGGTGCTGCCTGGGGCGGCGGAGCTGCCTTTGACGCCTCGGCGGGGGTTGGATGAGGTGGTGGACCCGTTGTGAGGGGGGCGCGGGTGAACGGTCCGTTGGGCGAGCAGGACGCGAGCGAACGGACCACTGGCCAGCCGTGACCCCGGCGAACGGACCGTTCACCCGCCATAACCCGACGTGCGGACCGTTCACATGCCGATCAGCAGGTAACGGGCCACGAGCGAACGGACCGTTCACCGGACGTCACCTGATGTGCGGACCGTTCACCTGCCATAAACCCGACGTGCGGACCGTTCACATGCCGATCAGCGGGCAATGGGCCACGAGCGAACGGACCGTTCACCAGGCAGCACCCGGCGAACGGACCATTCACTGGCCGATCAGCAGGGACGGGTCGTTAGTGAACGGACCGTTCGCTGCCGGGCCGAACATGAACGGACCGTTGGCGAGCGGCGAGCGGCGAGCGGCGAGCGGCGAGCAGCCAGCAGCCAGCAGCCAGCAGCCAGCAGCCAGCGGCCAGCGGCCAGCGGCCAGCGAATCGGCGATGGGACGCGCCCAGGGTGGGTGCAAATGGGTGAGGGCTCCGATGTCGGTGAGTGTGCAAGACGGGTGAGCGTGCCGGAGTGGGGCGGCGGCAAGGTGGGATCGGCGGCGAAGTGGGCGCGCTGAGATGGGCGGTGCGGTGCGGGCAGCGCGGTGCGGTGCGGGCAGCGCGGCGGAAGGGTTTGTTCGTCGGAGTGCGCGTGCAGGCTGGCGGCTGGGTTTGAGCATCGGGTTTCCAATCCGGGTTGCCCGGTTGGCAGCGGTCCGTTCGGGACGGACTCGTGGCACCCTGCCCGCTCGTTCGCCCCCGCCCCACCCGATCACACCGCCCTATCCCGTCCCACCTCGGTCACATCACCTCACCCGTCCCACCCGGTCACATCGCCCCCTCACCCACCCCGCCAAGACGGCTCCACCCGCGCCCACTCCCGCTCCCAAGCGCGCAAGTGCGCCCTGCGCACCACGACGTGCGCGGTCGCGCCGCAGCCGGTCGCCGTCGCCACCAGGGCCAGCCAGGTGCCCAGACCCGCGCCCGCCGCGCCCAGCAGCGCGTCTCCGCTGGTCAACGGCTCGGGCACCGGCTCACCCGACTGGTTCAACCACACCGGCACCGCGGCGCCCGCCGCCAGGTCGTTCCCGGCCTCCACCTCACCCCGCCTGGGCGTGCCGTCCGGGGCCCGCCAGGTCGCGGGGACCGGGGTGCGCTCGTGGCCCGCGCCGATGGTCGACGAGTCCGACGTGGGGGAGTCCGCCAGCAGCACCGCTCGCGCCGGGACGGTCGTGGCCGTCTGCTGGTCGGACAGGTCGGACAGCCGGTCGTGGGTTCGGGTGCCCACCGCCCCCGCGACCGGCATCCCGATCGCGGCGACCACCCAGACCAGGCCGAACAGCGCGCCGACCAGCCGGTCCCCCGCCCTGGCCAGCGGGTTGGGGCCGGGCAGGAGTCTCATCGGCACCTCCGGGTGCGTGGTGCGACCGCGCCGGGGACGGGGACGGGGAACGTCAGCCACCTGTCCAGGGTCCTGCTTCGCGGGCCGGTCCGCTGTCCTGCGAACGGGCGGTCCTCAGTGGCCGGGCGCGTCCGGCCCGGTCCAACGAGGACTTTCGGCGGTGTGCGGGCCCGCGTCCTCGCCGGATAGTGGTTGAACGGGAACGGAGGTGGCGCGCGATGACCGGAGCGCTGGGACTGGCGGGGCGCGACGTGGCGGACGTGCTGACCGCCGCGGCTGCGGCGGGCGGTCGTTCGTGCAGGTTCCGCCTGACAGCCGACCGGATCGAGCTGCACGCCGAGAGCGACCGGCTCGACGCTCGGCTCGCGGTCGGGTCGGCGCTGCTGGTGCTGCGGCTCGCGCTGCAGGACCGGGGGGTGCGGGCGCTGGTGACGCTGCGCCCGCCGGACGTGCCCGGCGCGCTGGCCGTGGTGCGGCTGGGCGGGACCAGGGACCCCGACGAGGAGACCAAGCGGCTGCTCGCGGCCTCGGGAGCGCCCGAGGCCGAGCCGCTGCCCGGCGTCCCGGTGCCGCTGGCGCGCAGGCAGGCGCTGCAGCGGGCGGCCCAGCGGGAGCGGGCCTGGTTGCAGGCGGTGGACAAGGAGGAGATGGCCTGGCTGGGCGTCGCGGACGCGCCGCTGGTCGCGGTGCTGTGCACGTTCACCGACGGACCCGAGGCCGAGGTCCAGGCCGGGCAGGCGCTGCACCGGGTGCAGCTGGCCGGGGCCTGCCTGGGGCTCACGGTGCGGCGCGACGACTGCGGACCGCAGAAGCTGCGGCGGGCGCTGGGCGGGGCGGTGGTGCCGCAGGTGGTGCTGCGGATCGGGTCCCGGCCGCTGACGGCGGTCGAGCTGCCACCGCAGCGGGTCGCCTCCAACTGACCTGAGGCGGGAGCGGGACCGGGAGCAGGGCCGGGGGCAGGACTGGGGGCGCGGGCCGACCACATCCGGCGACCGAACCACAGCCGCGCCAACGGGCCGCGCACAGCGGGCGAACGCGCGGCTACCGGGGCACGTCCAGCGGTGGAGCGCGTCCGGTGGCCGGATGCACGGCGGGTGGGGCACCCGGCGGGCGGACACCCTGCGGGCAGGGCACGTTCACCGGCGGAACACGCCCGGTGGCCGGACACCTGCGACCGGAGCACGCCCACCTGCAGAACACGCCGGTCGCCGGACACCCGCGACCGGAGCACGCCCAGCGGCGGACCGCGCCCGGTGGTCGCCCCCGGCGAACCGCATCCAGCACCGAGCCGTGCCCGGCTAGCCGCCCCCGCCGAGCCACGTCCGGTGGCCGGACACTCACCCGCCGGACCGCCCCCGACGCCCGGTCACGCTCGGCCGGACCGCCCCCCGACGCCCGGTCACGTCCGGCCGGACCGCCCCCTACACCCAGCCGCGTCCGGCTGGGCCGATCGGAGCACCCCCACGAGTCCGTTGCGCGCCAAGGGGTCCGCGTCGACCGGGCGCGGTTCCGGCCGCTCGATCCGGCCTGGTCGGCGGACGTCCCCGATTACACTGAAGCGGTGGCAGTAGCGGAGCCGCTTTCGGCTGACGAGCAGCAGGACGTGCTGGACGACATCACGACGATGGTGCTGCCCACGCTCCCACCGGGGTGGGCGCAGCTGGTGGTGCGGGCCTCGGTGGTCGGGCGGCACAGCGAGGCCAGCGCCGGGGTGCTGATGCCGGACCGGACCACGCTCCGCTGGGACTTCCCGCCCGACGTGTGGGAGCTGTTCCAGTTGCTGCGCAAGGGGATGCACGTCGAGGGGCTGGGGTCCTGGGTCGGGTTCTCCTACGTGCTCGACCCGCCGCACGAGTGGTCGATCAGCTACAACCGGGACGAGGCGCCGGTGTTCCAGGTCGCGCCCACCGGGTTGGACTACGCCACCGAGAACCGCTGGTTCCCCAGGGACCCGGAGACCGCGCCCGCGTGGTTCCGGGCCGGGTTGGCGCGCGGCCAGGCACAGGGCTGAGCGGGCGCGGGAACGGTCCCGTGCTGGCCGACGCGGGGGTGGCGGCGCTGTGCGTCGTCGTGTTCTGGTTGCCGCCCGGTGGGAACGCCGCGCTGCACGTGGTGCTCGTGGTGGCGCTGGTGCTCGGGGTGCTGCTGCGCGGACGGCTGCCGGTGGTGGGGTTCGCGCTCGTCTCGGTGGTCACCGCGATCGGCTGGGCGGTCGGGCTCGGGCACGACCCGTTCCTGGCCGCCGCCTGGGTGCTGCACCCGGTGGCGGTCCGGTACGGCGGGTCGACGCGGCGGGTCGGGGCGGTGCTGGGCGGGGTGCTCGCGGTGCTGCTGGTGACCGGGACCGAGGAGGAGCCGGGGGTGGTGGTGCGGCAGGTGATGGTGTCCCTGCTGGCGCTGGCCGCCGCCTGGCAGCTCGGCGCCTCGGTGCGGCGCGAGCGGGCCGAGGCCGCGCGGGCGGCTCGGGCCGAGGGCGAGCGGGCCGTGGTGGCGGAGCGGTTGCGGGTGGTGCGGGAGGTGCACGACGTGGTGTCGCACTCGCTGGGGGCCATCGCGCTGACCTCGGGGGTCGCCGCGCACCTCGGCGACCCGGAGGCACTGCGGCGCGGGCTGGACGAGGTGGAGCGGACCAGCAAGCGGGCCATGGGCGAGCTGCGGGCGGTGCTCGGCGCCGTGCGGGAGAGCGGGGTGCGGGAGAGCGGGCCGCAGCCGGGGATCGGGGACCTCGCCGCGCTCGTGCGGGACAGCCCGGTGGAGGCCGAGCTGCGCCTGGAAGGCGAGTGGGGCGGGGAGCTGCCCGCCGCCGTCGGGCTCGCGGTGTACCGGGTGGTGCAGGAGGGGCTCACGAACGCGGGCAAGCACGCGGTGGGCGCGCGGTGCTCGGTGCGGGTGGCGCGGCGGGGCGGAGGGGTCGAGGTGAGCGTGGTCGACAGCGGTGGGGGGTCGGCGGGCCGGGAGGGGCGCGGAAGTGGTGCGGCGCCGGGGTTCGGGCTGGTCGGGGTGCGGGAGCGGGTGGAGCTGCTCGGCGGCGGGGTGAGCGCGGGACCGTTGCGCGGCAAGGGGTTCGCGCTGCGGGCGGTGATCCCCGTTGAGCGGTGAGCGGATCAGGGTGCTGGTCGCCGAGGACCAGGAGGTGGCGCGGGACGCGCTGTGCGCGCTGGTCGGCGCGACGCCGGACCTGCTGCTGGTCGGGCGGGCTCGGGACGGGCGGGAGGCGGTGGACGCGGCGGTGCGGCTGCGGCCGGACGTGGTGCTCGTGGACATCCGGATGCCGGTGCTGGACGGGGTCGAGGCGACCCGGCTGATCAGGGCGCGGGTCCCGCAGGCGCGGGTCGTGGTGCTGACCACGTTCGACCTCGACGAGTACGTCGACCGGGCGCTGCGGGCCGGGGCCTGCGGGTTCGTGCTCAAGAGCGCGCCGGTGCAGGACGTGCTGCGGGCGCTGCGGGCCGCGCGTGCCGGGGACTCCGTGCTGTCGCCGGAGGTCGCGCGGCGGGTGGTCGCCGGGTACGCGGCCCGGCCCGGCGGTCCGACGCCGTTCGACGCGCTGGCCGAGCGGGAGCGGCAGGTCGTGGCGGGGGTGGTGCGCGGGCTGTCGAACGAGGAGGTCGCCGCCGAGCTGTTCCTGAGCCTGGCCACGGTGAAGACCTACCTGAGCCGGGTGTTCGACAAGCTCGGCGTGCGGGACCGGACGCAGCTGGTGGTGCTGGCCTACCGGACCGGGTTCGCCGGGCAGGAGTCAACTTTCGGCTGATGCCGGTCCGGCGCGCGGGCCGCAGGCTGGGCGCGTGATCGAGGTCGAGGAGCTGACGAAGCGGCGCGGCGGGCGCTTCGCCGTGCGGGAACTGGGTTTTCACGCCGCGCCGGGACGGGTCACCGCGTTCCTGGGGCCCAACGGGGCGGGCAAGTCCACGACGTTGCGGGTGCTGCTCGGGCTGGACCGGGCGGATTCGGGGCGGGCGCTGGTGAACGGGCTGCCGTACGCGCGGTTGCGGTGGCCGCTGCGGGTGGTCGGGTCGGTGCTGGAGGACGGGGCGCACCCGGCGCGCAGCGGGCGGGCGCACCTGGCGTGGGTGGCGCGCAGCAACAGGATTCCGCTCACCCGCGTCCAGGAAGTCCTCGGGATTGCTGGTCTTCCGGACGCGGGCGGGGTGAAGGTCGGGGCGTGCTCGCTGGGGATGCGGCGGCGGCTCGCGGTGGCGACCGCGCTGCTGGGCGACCCGGAGGTGCTGGTGCTGGACGAGCCGGTGAACGGGCTGGACCCCGAGGGCATCAGGTGGTTGCGGCGCCTGGTGCGGGACTTCGCCGACCGGGGCGGGACGGTGCTGCTGTCCAGCCACCTGGTGGCCGAGGCGGAAGCGGTGGCGGACGACGTCGTGGTGCTGGACAGGGGGAAGCTGGTCGCCGCCGGGACCGTCGCGCAGGTCGTGGGGGCGCGCGGGAGCCTGGAGGACGCGTTCTTCGCGCTGACCGGGGGTGCGGCGTGATCGCGGCGGCGCTGGCGGCGGAGGCGCGGAAGCTGGTGTCGCTGCGGGCTTTCCCGGTCGCGTTCGGGGTCGGCGTGCTGGTGCCGCTGGCGCTGCTGCTGATCAACCGGGCGGCGGGCGGCGAGGGGGTGCTGGCGTTCGCGGGGCTGCCCGGCGGGGCGGTGGGCGGCGTGGTGCTCGGGGTGGTGGTGATCAGCAGCGAGCACGGGAACGGGCAGCTCGCCACCACGCTCGCGGCGGTCCCCCGGCGGTGGGTGCTGCTGCTGGCCAAGGCTCTCACCGTCGTGGTGGCGGTCGCGGCGCTGGCCGGGACGGCGGTCGCCACCGTGCTGACCGTCGAGGGCAGCTGGGGCGCGGACGGCTCGCACGGGCGGGCCGCCGGGACGGTCGTGTACTGGGTGCTGACGGCGCTGATGGCGTTCGCGGTGGCGGTGGTGGCGCGCAGCGGGCTGGTGCCCGTGGTGGTGTTCACGATCAACGGCACGCTGGTGTCGGTGAGCTACCTGCTGCTGCGCGTCACCCCGCACGCGAAGTACCTGCCGGACCTCGCGGGGGTGCGGATGTTCGCGGGCGCGGACTTCCACGGCGAGGCGCTGCCGCCGGTCACCGGCGGGCTGGTCATGGCGGCCTGGGCCGCCGCCGCGCTGGCGGCGGCCGGGGCCGTGTTCGCGCGGCGGGACGCGTGAGCCGGGTGATCCCGTTGCGCGGCAACGGGATCACCCCTTCGGCAACGGGATCACCCCTTCACCGAACCGGCCAGACCGCCGACGATGCGGCGCTCGGCCAGCGCGAAGAAGCCCAGCGCGGGCAGCATCGACAGCGCGGTGAACGCGAGCACGCGCGCGGTGTCCTGCGAGTACTGGGCCTGGAAGGTCGCCACGCCCAGCGGCAGGGTGAAGCTGGTCTGGTCGTTGAACACCAGCAGGGGCAGCAGGTACGCGTTCCAGCTGGTGACGAACGCCAGCACCGCGACCGTCGCGAGCGCGGGCGTGGACAGCGGCAGCAGGACCCGCCAGAAGAAGCCGAGCCTGGTCGCGCCGTCGAGCGTGGCGGCGTCCTCGATCTCCTGCGGGATCGCCCGCATGAACGGGCGCAGGATCACGATGGTGACCGGCAGGGAGAACGCGGCCTGCGGCAGCGCCACGCCCCACGCGGACTCCAGCAGGCCGAGCTGGCGCAGCCACGGGTACAGCGGCAGCGCGGCCAGGCCGACGGGGAACAGCAGCCCGAGGGTGAACAGGGTGTAGACGGCCTCGCGGCCCGCGAAGCGGTAGCGGGACAGGGCGAAGCCCGCCGCCGAGCCGCAGGCGACCGCGAGGACCGTGGCGGCGAGGGCGATCGTGGCGCTGTTGCCCAGGAAGCGCCAGAATTCCCACGAGCCCAGGATCGACGCGTAGTTGTCCAGCACCCACGGCGCGGGCAGGCCCGCAGGGTCGTCGTTGATCTGGGCGTTGGTGCGGAAACCGCCCAGCACCACGAACAGCAGCGGCACGACGGTGATCCCGACGACCGCGATCGCGGCGGTGTACCCGGCGGCGAGGCCGGTCCTGGTGTGCGTGGCGGCCATCAGCCCAGCGCCCCCTCGGTGTCGCGGCGCAGCGCGAAGCGCTGGTACAGCAGGGCGAACGCGAAGCAGACCACGAACACCAGGACCGCGACGGCGCTGCCGTAGCCGATCTCGTAGCGCTTGAAGCCGTGGTCCACCAGGTAGGTCGCCATGGTGGTGGAGGCGTTCGCCGGACCGCCCAGGGTCATGATCCAGACCAGGTCGAACAGCTGGAGCGAGCCGATCACCGACAGGAACACCCAGATCCGGACGGTCGGGCCGAGCAGCGGCAGCAGCACGTGCCTGGTGGTCTGCCACGGACTCGCGCCGTCCAGCGCGGCGGCCTCGCGCAGCTCCTCGGGGATGCCCTGGAGCCCGGCCAGCAGCAGGATGATGCCGAAGCCGAGGTACTTCCAGGTGATCACGCCGAACAGGGTGTAGAACACCACCTCCGGGTCGGCGAGCCACTGCTGCACGAGGTCGCCGAGGCCGACCGCGCCGAGCACGCGGTCGGCGAACCCGCCGGGTTGCAGCACCATCAGCCACACCACGGCGGTGATCGCCTCGGACAGCACGTACGGGGCGAACACGATGGCGCGCAGGGCCGCCCGACCGCGCAGGCGGCGGTTCAGCAGCAGCGCGAGGCCGATGCTGAGCGGCAGCTGCACCGCGATCGACAGGACCGCGATGACCGCGTTGTGCCAGAAGGCGTCCTGGAACACCTTCCCGGTCAGCGCGTCGGCGTAGTTGCGCCAGCCGACGAAGTCGGTGAGCGGGCCGAAGCCGTTCCAGTCGTAGGCGCTGTAGAAGCCCGCGATCGCCATGGGGGCCAGGACGAACAGCCCGAACAGCAGGAGCGCGGGGGTCAGCAGCAGCGCCAGTTCCAGCCTGCGCGCCACCGGCATCACTTCGCCCCGTCCGCCGCCTCGTTGACCGCGTCGACGATGCCCTGCGGCGAGCCCTGGCCCGCGAACAGGTTCGCGACGGCCTCGTTCAGCGCGGCGCCCACGTCGGTCGGGAAGGCCCGGTCGAAGTACATCTGCACGTACGGGGCGTTGCGGCCGTGCTCGGCCACGGTCTTGAGGTTCTCGGTCTTGAGCGCGCTGACGGCGGCCTCGTTGACCGGAAGGCCGGTGCCCGCCGCGGCGAGCTTGTTCTGGATCTCCGGGCCGGTCAGGTACTCCAGGAACTTCGCGCAGGCGTTGGCCGCGCGGGTGGTGCAGGAGAAGCCGTCACCGCCGCCGAGCACCGCGGCCGGGTCGCCCTGGCCGCCGGGGACGGTGGGGAACGGGAACCAGCCGACCTTGCCGTCCAGGTCCTTGTCCTCGGTGAGGGAGGACATGGTGCCGGGGTTCCAGTCGCCCTGGAGCTCCATCGCGGCCTTGCCGTTGGCGACCAGGCCAGCCGAGCTGCCCGCGCCCTGCTGGGCCGGGGTGCCGTTGAAGCCCTCCTGGAACGGCTCGGTCTCCAGGAAGTCCACCAGGTCCTGGCCCGCCTTGACCCAGCACGGGTCGTCCAGCTTGAGGTTCTTCACCGAGGACTCGATGGTCTGCTGCGAGCACTCGCGGACCGCGAAGTAGTTCCAGTAGAAGGCGTCCGGCCAGCGGTCCTTGCCGCCGACCGCGATCGGGGCGAGCCCGGCGGCCTTGAGCTTGGCGACGGCGCCGTTCAGCTCGGCGATCGTGGTGGGCGGGGTGGTGATCCCGGCCTGGGCGAACAGGTCCTCGCGGTACCAGAAGCCCACGACGTGCTGGGCGAACGGGACGCCGAGCTGGCGGCCGTCGACCTGCCAGCCCTTGGCGAAGTCGCCGATGGTGGAGATCCACGGCTTGCTGGCGTCGGTGATGTCGGCGAGCTTGCCTGAGGTGACCTGCGAGGCCAGGTCGCCGCCGCCCCACTGCTGGTAGACGTCCGGCGGGGTGGGCGACTGGAGCGCCAGGGGGATCTTGGTGGAGAAGCCCTCGTTCTGGATGGGCTGGGCCTCGATCGTGATGTCCGGGTTCTTGCCCTGGTAGTCGGTGATCACGTCCTGCCAGACCGTCTTGATCGGGTCGGACGTGCCGTTGTGCCACCAGGTGAGCGTGATCGGACCGGTGGGGTCCTGCGGGGCAGCCGGGCCGCCGCAGGAAGCGAGCAAGGCGAGCGCCGCCGCTGCGGCCAGTGCTCGGGGTAAGCGCATGGGGGTCCACTCCTGACGTCGTCGGCCGAGTAGGACGTGCATGGGCTGAGCTGCCAGCGAGTCTGGCCCCAGGCAAAATCTCGTGTCAATCGTTATCGATAACGTTTTACTTCGGTAGTCTGCGGGACGTGCAGCCCGGTCCCCGCGCCACCATCCGAGACGTCGCCGCGCGGGCGGGCGTGTCCGTGGCCACCGTGTCCAAGGTGATCAACCAGCGGCACGGGGTCGCCGCCGCGACGTCCGCGCGGGTCAGGGCGGTGATCGAGGAGCTCGGCTACGAGGCCAGCCTGGTGGCGCAGAGCCTGCGCAACCACCGGACCAACGTGATCGGGGTGCTGGTCGCGGACCTGGAGCCGTTCAGCACCGAGCTGCTCAAGGGCGCGGCGGGCGCGATCCGGGGCAGCGGGTACGAGCTGGTGGTGTACTCGGCGGGCGGCGACCAGGCGGGGTGGGAGAAGCGGTACCTGTCCCGGCTGAGCGGGACGCTGGTCGACGGGGCCGTGGTGGTCACCCCGGCGGTGGTGCTGGAGGGGCTGCCGGGCACGCCCGTGGTGGCCGTCGACCCGCACACCGGGCCGTCCAGGGTGCCGACGATCGACTCGGACAACCTGCGCGGCGCGTGGGCCGCCACCTCGCACCTGCTGGCGCTGGGGCACCGGCGGATCGGGTTCCTGGCCGGGCGGCCGGACCTGCAGTCCGCGCAGCTGCGCGAGGCCGGGTGGCGGGGGGCGCTGGTCGAGGCCGGGGTGGCGGTGGACGAGTCGCTGGTGCGGGTCGGCGGGTACGACCCGGCGGTGTCGCTGGGGGTGGCGCGGGAGCTGCTGACGTCGGCGGACCGGCCGACGGCGGTGTTCGCGGCGAACGACCTGTCGGCGATCGCGACCGTGGAGGCGGCGCGCGGGCTGGGGTTGCGGGTGCCCGAGGACCTGTCGGTGGTGGGGTTCGACAACCTGCCGGACTCGGCGCTGTGCACGCCGCCGCTGACCACGGTGGACCAGCCGATCCAGGAGATGGGGCGGCGGGCGATCGAGTGGTTGATCGCGCTGATCCGGGGTGAGGGCGGGGGCGGGGAGCACCACCTGACGCTGGAGACGCGGTTGGTGGTGCGGGGGTCGACCGGGCCGGTGGTCGAGGGTGCTGGGGGCGGGGGCGCGGCGGCTGGCGGGGGCGCTGCGGTCAGCGGGTGAGCTGCCTCGGCAGGCAGTCGGCGGTGGGCAGGCCGAGGTCGGCGCACCAGGCCGTGACGGCGGCGGAGTCGGCGAACGGGCCGGGGTGGTAGCCGACCAGGTAGCCGGGGCGCAGTGCGGAGTAGTCGGAGCTGAGCAGCACGGGGATGTCGGACCCGGTGCGCAGCGAGAACTCCAGCAGGCGGGCTTCCAGCACGCTCGGCGGCTGGTCCACGGCCACCGAGAACAGTTGCGCCACCCAGCGGCCGTCCAGGTCGTCGGGGGCGGGGGTGTCGAGGGGCGGGATCGGCTCGACCGGCTGCTCGGGGGTGTTCGGCGGCGCGGTGGTGGTGGTGGTGGTGGTGGCGCTGACAGCGGTGGTGGGGGACGGCGTCGGCTCGGCCGTGCTCGGCTCGGACGCGCCGGTCGTGGTGGTCCCGGCTGTCGCCTCGGCGTTGGACGCCGCCACACCCGACGCGGCGCCTGCCCGGCCCGGCAGGACGTCGTCGTGGCCCAGGAGCGCGATCAGGCCCACCGCCAGGCACGGCAGCACCAGCAGTGCGGTGGTCGCCGCGCTCTTCGCGCGTCCTCCGGTCATCCTCGCCCGCCCCACCGCGCCACTCCCCCGACCTGTCGCCCCGGTTGCCCGTGCCAGTGGGTTCGCGGGAGGCGGGGGCGGTGTTAGCGGGCTCGGATCCGGTACCCGCCGAACGGGCTACCGGTGGCGCGGGCGAGGTCGGCTGATGCGGGAGGCGCGGCCCCGACCGGTCAGCGAGTCCGAGGCCGGTCGGGCGAGCGCGGAGGTCGGGACGCGCGATTGTCCCGGTGAGGAGGATGGGATGACCACGACGAGGAGGAGCCGCCATGCTCGACGAGCTCGCGGACGAGACTCGCAGGCCACCGGCACGCCGTCCCGCGCAGGCCGGGGGCGTGGCGGAGCCGGTGGTCGTTCCCGCTCCAGGTCCGGCGCGGCCGAGACCGCTGAGCCCCGCGCACTTCAGCGCGCTCCAGCGGGTCGTGGGCAACCGGCGGGCCGGGATGGCGCTGGCGGGCGCCCCGGTCCAGCGGCTCGCGGTCCAGCGGCTCGCGGTGACGACGGCGCCCGAGGACGATCGGACCTACGCCAGGTCCGACGACCACCGGGTGGTCACCGGCCTGGACAACCCGAACCACGAACTCCTCGTGGCGGACACCGGCGCGATCGGCGAGATCAACACGGCCATCCGGGACTCACCGCTGGCAGTCGTGCCCGGCGCGAAGCGCACGCTGTTCACCACCGGGATGACCGAGGTCCGCCTCGCCTACTCGTCAGCGCGACGGCCCGCCGAGGCGCGCGGGCACTGGCAGCCGCGGCCCTTCTCGCAGGGAGTGCCGGAGAACCTGCAAGCCCGGTACGAGAAGCACATCCTCCCCAACATCATCGCCTACCGGACGACCATCCGCGCCAACGCGCTGAACGAGATGTACGCCGAGAAGTTGACGTTGGCGTCCACCTGCGGGATCGCGACGCGCCTGGAGGAGCTGAGCGGGTCGCTCGGCAGGTTCCGCAACGTCGTGGCCGCGGAACTGGCGGGCAGGGGCGACTTCCCCGGCGAGGTCCACGAGCTGACCCGGTCCGCGCTGGACGTCCTCATCGAGGTCGAGTCGGCGCTGGCCGAGGAGAGCGTGACGAAGGCCAGGCTCCGCTACGCCGCCACCAGCATGTCCGAACTGCCGTTCTTCAGCGCGCGGAACGTCCCCCCGTCGCTGGTGCGGCTCGCCCTGCGCGTTCACCGGGAAGTGACCGCGTTGTCCGAGCTGGTCCCCGAGGCCCCGCTGTCGCTGCTGCCGTTCCAGGTCTACAACTTCAACCGGCAACTGCTCGGACAACTGCACACGCCGGACAACGTCGCGCTCTACCGCGCGTGCGACGTGCAGGCGTCGACCCTGCTGGGCAACTCGCTGACCGAGAAGAACGCGCACCGGCTCAAGACCTACAACACGGGCAACGGCAAGGACTTCCACTACGCCACCAAGATCCTCAGTTCCGGCGCGGACTGGGTCAGCCTGGAGCACTTCGCCGCCTCCCAGCGCGAGAGGAGGATCAGCGGGCTCGGCGACGGCGACATGTTCAAGAACCTCGACCACACCTGGCAGTTCCTGATGATGGGCACCAGCGGAAGCGGGGCGCGGCGGTCCACCGAGGACGAGGACAGGTACTTCGAGAGGTACACGAGGATCGTGTACTACCTGGACAACCTGGTGGAGCACGAACGGGGCGGCTTCAGCACCGCGCTGCGCGACCGGATCGCCGATCGCGGCGGGACAACCCACGTCCAGCTCTCCAGTTCGAGCCAGCTCGCCAACGTCATGGGGTGGCGCGCCTTCTACCGGAAGGTCGCGGACCGGGCCGAGGAGAACCGGCTGATCGACCTGATCGTCGCGATGGAGAAGGCGGTCGGCGCCGACGAGGTCAGCCCGCTGCAGGCGGCCCTCCGCTCCTGGGACGACCTGGTCAAGGAGATCGGCTGACCCCGCGCGGGCGCCTACCCGCGCGGGACCTCTGGCTCAGTCCTCCTCGACCGGCTCGTGCGCGGTCTCCTCCGGGCGGCCCTCGCGCCAGTAGCCGCAGAAGTAGACGCGCTTGCGGTCGACGCCCAGGTCCTTCACCAGGTGCCTGCGCAGGCCGCGCACCAGGCTCGACTCGCCCGCGAGCCACGCGTAGCCGGGGCCGTCGGGGACGCCCTCGGCGCGGATCGCGTCCAGCAGCGGGACGTCGGCGCCGCGCACCAGCCAGGTCGTGTCGACCTCGCCCTCGGTGCGCCACTCCTGGCGGTCGCTCGCGCTCGGGACCTCCAGGACCACCCGCGCGCGCACGCCCTTCGGCAGGGACTCCACGATGCCGCCGATCGCGGGCAGCGCGGTCTCGTCGCCGACGATCAGCTGCCAGGTGGAGTCGGCGGGCGGGGCGTAGTCGGCGCCCATGCGCGCCGGGTTCTCCGGGACGTGGTGGGCGTTCGGGGCGAGGATGACCGTCCGGTCGCCGACCGAGGCCTTGCCCGCCCAGGTGGACGCGGGGCCGGTGTCGCCGTGGCGGACGAAGTCGATGTCGACCTGGCCCTGGCGCACCGCGCGCAGCGTGTAGGTGCGCATCGCCGGGCGCTCGCGGTCGGGCAGCTCGCGGAAGCGGGTGTACCAGTCGGCCCCGGTGGGCACGGTCAGGCCGACCTGGCCGGACTTCGGGAAGAACAGCTTGATCCGCTGGTCGGGGCCCCAGGTGCGCACGTCGCGCAGCGCGGGGCCGCCGAAGGTCACCCGCACCATGCTGGGGCCGAGTGCCTTCGTGGCCAGCACCTCGGCGTCGAAGTGCTGGAACGGTTCCGTCGTCGGGCTCACCACGACCTCTGCTGCCATGAGCCTTAGGCTAGCCTCACCTATTACCGAATGGAGTAACCGGGGGCGGCGAATGCCACCGGAGGTGGGTCCCGGTGGCCGCGTCCGGGTGCGGATCACCCGAACGCGGCAGCGGGAACCCGCAGGTCAGGCGGTCTTCGCCAGCAGGTCCGCGAACCGGTCCAGCGCCTCGGACGGCTCGTCCACCACGTACGACAGGTCGACGAACAGGTCGTCGAACCCGGCCTGCGCCGAGGCCAGCGCGGTGTCCGCGATGGCGCCGATCGGGGTGTCGCGGGCGGCGTTCAGGCGGAGCACGGCGGGGGTTCCCGCGCCGATCTGCTCGCGGGCGCGCGCCAGCGGGGCCGGGTCCTGCGCGGTGGCCCCGACCTGCAGGACCGGCAACCACCCCGCGCCGCGCCGGGCGATGCGCTGGAACGCGACCTTCGAGAAGCCGCCCAGGTGCACCGGGGGCTTGCGCGCGGGCTTGAGGTCCACGTAGCCCGCCGGGACCGAGTAGTGCTCGCCCTCGTGGGCCAGGACGTCGGCGGTCCAGGCCTGGTCGAGGAGGTCGAGGGCCTCGTCGAAGCGCGCGCCCCTGCCCTCCCACGGGACGCCGGACGCCCGGTACTCGTCGGGCGACCAGCCGATGCCGAAGCCGGGCAGCAGCCTGCCGGAGCTGAGCACGTCGATCGTGGTGAGCAGGCGCGCGAGGGCCACCGGCTGGTACCAGGGCAGGTTGAGCACGCTGCTGCCGAGGGTGGCGGTGGAGGTGTGCGTGGCGACGGCCGCGAGGAGCGCGAACGGGTCGAGCACGCGGCGGAACTCGACCGGGATGTCGTCGCCGCCCGCGTAGCCGACGACGGGGTCGGCGGGTGCGTAGAGGCGGTCTGCGACCCAGAGGCTGGCCGCGCCGAGGCGCTCGGCCTCGACCGCGAAGGGGACGATCTCGTCCACGCGCCTGCTCTGGGGGCCGAACTGGGGTAACGCGATACCGATTCGCATGTGTGGATCAACGCGGGGAGGGGGCTTGAGCTTCCGGGTGACGGGGGTGTTGTCCGGAACCGGTCACGGGGGTCACCGCGCCCGTCGTGCCCGTGCCCGTGGTCACCGTGCCTGTGGTCACCGCGCCCGTGGTCACCGCGCCCGGTCGTGGGGAGCACGACCGGGCGCGCGCGGCCGGTTCGCACCGGGCGCGCGCCCGGCCTGCCGGTCGGCGCGGCCTGGGATCCGCGTCGACCGGGACCTGGGGACCCCCTGAGGGGTCAGCGCAGGCGGATCAGCGCAGGCTCCGCCTGCCGTAGGCGCCGGCCGCGACGCCGACGCCGACCACGGACAGGGCGAGCTGGATGCAGAACTCGACCCAGTCGAAGCCCCTCGTGTCGCCGATCCCGGCGGCGTCGGCGACGAGCGTGCCGAGGAACGCGGCCAGGATGCCGACGACGATCGTCAGCCAGATGGGGATGTCCTGCTTCCCCGGCCGGATCAGCCTGCCCAGCACGCCGATGACCAGACCGACGAAGAGCGCGCCGATGACGCTGCTGAAGCCCACTTCCGCTCCTCCTGGTTTCGTGGTGGACCACTGGTACCCGTTCCGCGCCGCGCTCACGCTTCCACTCCGCCGCAGCGCCGTGACCAGCCCGTTCGGCGGCGTGCGGCGGGTGGTTCCCGCTTCCGGCGCGGTTGCCGGGATGATGGGGGGATGGAGTCCACCCGCGTGGACCGCTGGCTGTGGGCGGTCCGGTTGACCAAGACCCGCCCGGACGCGGCGGACGCCTGCCGGGGCGGGCACGTGCGCGTCAACGACCGGCCCGCCAAGCCCGCCACCGTGGTCGTGCCCGGTGACCAGGTGCGCGCTCGGGTGAACGGGGTCAACCGGGTGGTCGAGGTGGTGCGGGTGATCCAGAAGCGGGTCGGGGCCGAGGCGGCGTCCACGTGCTTCATCGACCGCACGCCCAAGCCGCCGCCGGAGGCCGCCGTCCAGATCGCGCACCGCGACCGGGGGGCCGGTCGTCCCACGAAGCGGGAACGGCGGGAGATCGACCGGTTCCGCGGTGGCAGGCTGTGATCGGGACGCGGTGAGCGCGGCCCCACGGGTCCGCTGGGGACCGTGCGATCCACCGCGGAGGACACCGTGCCGCTCCCGTCCGAGCCGCTGCGCAAGCTCGGCTTCCTGACCATCGGGCTGTTCGACCCGGAGGACCCGGCCAAGGGGCACGAGTCGACCCTCCAGGTGCTGGAGCTGGGCGAGCGGCTCGGCTTCGACAGCGCGTGGGTGCGGCACCGGCACCTCCAGCACGGCATCTCCTCCCCCGTCGCGGTGCTGGCCGCCGCCACCCAGCGCACCAGGCGGATCGCGCTGGGCACCGCCGTGACCCCGCTCGGCTGGGAGAACCCGCTGCGGCTGGCCGAGGACCTGGCGACCGTGGACGTGCTGTCCGGCGGGCGGCTCAACCCCGGCGTCAGCGCGGGCAGGCCGATGGGGTTCGACCGGGTGAAGGACGCGCTGTACCCGGAGACGGCGGAGGTGGAGGAGCTCGGGCACGAGCGGGCCCGGCGGCTGGTCGGGTTCCTGCGCGGGGAGCCTGCGAGCGACTTCGAGGGCACCGAGGGCGTCGAGGTGTTCTCCCGGCGCGTGCAGCCGCACTCCCCCGGCCTGGCCGGGCGGGTCTGGTACGGGGCCGGGAGCCTCGGGTCGGCGCGGTGGGCCGGGGAGAACGGGGTGAACCTGCTGACCAGCAGCGTGGTGAAGGCCGAGGAGTCGGAGGACTTCGCGCAGGTGCAGGCCTCGCACATCCGGGCGTTCCGGGCCGCTCACCCGGACGGGGCGGCGGCGCGGGTGTCGCAGGGGCTGGTGGTGGTGCCGACGGACAGCGCGGACGCCCGGCAGCGGGAGCGGTACGAGCGGTACGCGGAGGCGCGGCTGCCGCGCACGCGCACCCCGCAGGGGCCCGCGCGGGTGCTGTTCGCGCCGGACCTGGTGGGGACGTCGGAGCAGATCGCGGAGCGGCTGCACGCGCACGCGGGGTTCCGGGAGGTGGAGGAGGTGGCGTTCGCGCTGCCGTTCACCTTCGACCAGGAGGACTACGAGCAGATCCTGACCGACATCGCCGGGAAGCTCGGGCCCGCGCTGGGGTGGTCGCCCGCTGCGGTGGGGTGAGCGGCCCGCGAGCGAGTGGGGCGAGGCGGGTCCGCGAGCGGGTGAGGCGAGGCATGACCGGGTGAGTGCGGCGGGCGCGGGGCGAGCGGAACGCGGCGGCGCCGGCCCGCGCGCGGGTGCACGGCCCGCGCGGCGACCCCGGCCGCAGGTTCGCGGCGGGCGCGATCGGCCGACCCGCCGCCCGTCAGCGCAGGTGCGACGCCCCGTTGAGGTCCAGCACCGCGCCCGACGCCCACGCCGCCTCCGGCGAGGCGAGGTAGAGCACCGCCGCCGCGACCTCCTCCGCCGTGCCCACGCGGCCGAAGCGGCTCTGGGCGCGCAGGGCGCCGCCCGCCTCGCCCGCGAGCTTGCCCTCCTGCCGCTCGGTCGCGACGAACCCCGGCGCGACCGAGGCGACCGCGATGCCGTGCGGGGCGAGGGACACCGCGATCGACTGGCCGAACGCGTGCAGCGCGGCCTTCGTCGCGCCGTACGCGGGGTGCTCCGGCTCGCCCTTGTACGCGCCGCGCGAGCCGATGTTCACCACCCGGCCCGGCACGCCGCGCGCGACCATGCGGGCGACCACCCGGTGGGTCAGGTCGACCGTGCCCAGCAGGTTGACCTCCACCGACCTGCGCCACACCCGCCGCCAGTGCTCGTAGGAGACCTCGGCGATCGGGTGCGCGCTGTCCTCGGTGGGCGCGGTGGCGGCGTTGTTGACCAGCACGTCCACCCCCTCCAGGCCGTGGTCGGCGGACTCGGCGACCAGTTCGGCGGCCTCCGGGTCGGACAGGTCGCCGCGCACCAGCACGTGGCCGTCGCCCGGCAGCTCGGCCAGGGTGCGCTCGGCGTCGGCCCGGTTGTGCGCGTAGTGCACCGCGACCCGGTCGCCGCGCCGGGCGAACGCGAGCGCGGTGGCGCGGCCGATGCCCCTGGACGCCCCGGTGACCAGGACGCCCCTCGGCGCGTCGGGGGACGTCGGACCGGTCATCGCTGGCTCCTGCGGGTAGGTCGTGCCGGGGTCTCCCGACCGGGAGCCTTTGCGAGCGGTGCTCAGCTTCGTCGGTGGTGATCGGCGCGTCAACGGGCCGACGGTAACCAGGGGTCGCCCGGCGCGCCCGGTGGACCGCCGACCACCCCCGGACGTGCGGCGTTCCCCCGGTTGGCGCGGTTGGGGAGCGCGCCGGTGGGAAACCCCTCCCGGCGACGAGGACCGCGTGCGCACCCGGAGGAGGCAGGTCATGGCGGAGGACCGCAGGAGGACCCGGTTCGAGCCCGTCGCGGAGGTCGAACCTCGGCGCGGGGAGGCGTTCCCCCGGCCCCGCCCCGGCGAGGCGGAGGAGACCGCCGTGCTGCCGCAGCCCGTGGAGCGCGAGGTCCGCGAGCCCGCGAGGCCCAAGCCTGAGCGGCTGTTCGACGCGGGGCGGTTGTGGGCGGGCGGGGTGGCCACGGCGCTGGTCGCCGGGCTGATCTCGGTGGTGGGCATCCTGGTGGCCAGGGGGCTGCTCGGGGTGCCGGTGCTCGCGCCGCAGGGCGAGGGCGCGTGGGGCAACGCGAGCACGATGACGTACTGCGTGGCCTGCGCGGTGGTGGCGCTCGGGGCGACCGGGCTGGCGCAGGTGCTGCTGGCGACCACGCCCAACGGGACCCGGTTCTTCGGCTGGATCATGGTGCTGCTGACCGCGATCGCCGTGGTGCTGCCGCTGAGCGTGAACTTCGACCCGGAGTCGAAGGTGTTCACGGCGGTGCTGAACCTGATCATCGGGCTGGTGATCACGGCGCTGGTGCGCGGGGTGGTGACCAGCGCGCAGCGCGCCGTCGTCACCGGCAGGCGCGACTGGCGGTAGCGGTAGCAGCAGCGGTAGCGCGCGGGCGGTGGTGGCGCGCGGCTCGCGGTGGCGCGCGAGCGGAGCACGACGGCGAACGGCGCCGCGACCTCCCCTGGCAGGGGATCGCGGCGCCGTTCGCGCGTCCGGGGCCGGGCGGTCCTAGCCCGTCCCGCCCTCCTCCCGCGCGGCGCCCGTCTCCCGCGCGGCGTCCGTCTCCAGCACCGCGACCAGCCTGCGCACCTCGCCGTCGCGCACGTCCGGGACCGCGTCGAGCAGCCTGGCGTCCAGGCTGTTCAGCACCCGGTCGGCCGCCGTGAGCATCTCGCCGCCCGCGCCCGTGACGTCCAGCAGCGACCTGCGCCCCCGGCCGGTCCGCGAGCGCTCCACCGCGCCCAGGTCCTCCAGGCGCAGGATCGTGGCGTGCGCGCTCTGGGCCGTGATCCCCATGCGCCGGGCCAGGTCGCTGCCCGACAGCTCCGCGCCCCTGGCCAGGTGGCCCAGCGCGTCCAGGTAGCGCAGCGTCAGGCCGTAGTCGGCCAGCTCGTCCTCGATGCGGCGGCGCGCCGAGCGCCCCGCCTCGACCAGCGCCATCGCCAGGTAACCGGCGAAGGCGGATTCAACCCCCTGCGTGTCCACAGCAGACAAAGCGGTTCCGCTCCCTCCACATTCCGCTCGCCCCATCCCCCGCACGAACGCGCCACCCACCGTCCACAGCGGACTCCGAGCCCAGGACACCCCGACCTGGCGCGGATGCGGTGGCCCGCCCTCCCAGTATGGCGGGACTTCGGCGGTGGCACTCGGAAAACCGAAAAACCGAAGTCGACGGCTTTCCGCACAATTGCAGATCAAACGCGGCCGAACCGGCCCGCCGACGGGGGCGCGCGACTTTTCCCCGAACGCGCGGACCTGCCGCGACGCCCTCCCCCGGCCGACCCCCAGCCGCCGGGAAACCCCTTGCCCGCTGCGGGTTCCCCGCCCGCTCGCCGCTCAACCCCGGTGCGGGCGCGAGCGTCCGAACGCCGGAACCGGGCATCGCCGTTTCACACCGATCACACCTGGAGCGTTGTTTCCGCGCGCTCCCGGACGTTTCCCGGAACACCCCCGCGCTTTACCGCGCGATGACGCGGAGGGGTGTTTAGCACGGGCGCATACTCCCCCTCCGGACGACGTTTTCCCGAGTTCGCGGCGGGGCCGGACCGGGCGGTTCCGCTCGGGGCGGGCGGCGGCTGGATAGCATGGCGGGTCGGCAGTCCCGATCGATCGAATCGCAAGAGAGGTCACGCACGTGGAAACGCTGGAGTTCCAGACCGAGGCGCGCCAGCTCCTCAACCTGATGATCCACTCGATCTACTCGAACAAGGACACGTTCCTTCGCGAGCTGGTGTCGAACTCCTCGGACGCGCTGGACAAGCTGCGCTTGGAGGCGTTCCGCGACAAGGACCTGGACGTCGACGTGTCGGACCCGCACATCGACCTGGTCCCGGACCCGGTCGCGCGCACCCTGGTGATCAGGGACAACGGGATCGGCATGTCGCGCGACGAGGTCGTCGGGCTGATCGGCACCATCGCCAGGTCCGGCACCTCCGAGTTCCTGCGCAAGATGAAGGAGGCGCAGGACTCCTCGCAGCAGGAGCTGATCGGCCAGTTCGGCATCGGCTTCTACTCGACGTTCATGGTCGCCGACCGGGTGGTCATGGTGACCAGGCGGGCCGGGCTCGACAAGGGCGTGCGGTGGGAGTCCACCGGCGAGGGCAGCTACACGATCGAGGAGGTCGACGACGCGCCGCAGGGCACGTCGGTGACCCTGCACCTCAAGCCCGCCGACGAGGAGGACCAGCTCCCCGACTACACGTCGGCGGCGAAGCTGACCGAGATCGTCAAGAAGTACTCGGACTTCATCACCTGGCCGGTGCGGCTGGTCGAGCCCGCCCCCGCCCCTGCCGCGCCGGTCGAGGCGGAGGGTGCGGAGGACGCGGAGGGTGCGGCGGAGGGCGAGGGCGTCGAGGCGCCCGCCGCGCCGGAGCCGAAGGTGCTGAACTCGGGCAAGGCGCTGTGGGCGCGCTCGTCCAGCGAGGTGAGCAAGGAGGAGTACGCCGAGTTCTACCGGCACGTCAGCCACGACTGGAACGACCCGCTGGAGACCATCCGGCTCCAGGCCGAGGGCACGTTCGAGTACCAGGCGCTGCTGTTCCTGCCGTCGCGGGCGCCGATGGACCTGTTCATGCGCGACCACAAGCGCGGCGTGCAGCTCTACGTGAAGCGCGTCTTCATCATGGACGACTGCGAAGAGCTCATGCCCGAGTACCTGCGGTTCGTCAAGGGCGTGGTGGACGCGCAGGACCTCTCGCTGAACGTGTCGCGGGAGATCCTGCAGCAGGACCGGCAGATCCAGCTGATGCGGCGCAGGCTGGTCAAGAAGGTCCTGTCGACCATCAAGACCATGCTGAACGACCGGCCCGAGGACTACGCGGTGTTCTGGCGGGAGCTGGGCACCGCGCTCAAGGAGGGCCTGCTCAGCGACGTCGACAACCGGGACGCGATCCTCGCGGTCTGCTCGTTCGACTCGACCGAGGACGCCGAGAAGAAGACCACCCTGGCGCAGTACGTCGAGCGGATGAAGGACGGCCAGGAGCACATCTACTACATGACCGGCGACTCGCGCACGGCCGTGGAGAACTCCCCGCACCTGGAGGCGCTGCGCGCCAAGGGGTACGAGGTGCTGATCATGACCGACACCATCGACGAGATGTGGGTCGACTCGGTGCCGGGCTTCGACGGGCGGACGTTCCAGTCGGTGGCCAAGGGGCAGGTGGACCTGGAGAGCGAGGAGGAGAAGGCCGCGGCGGCCGAGCGCGTCGCGGACTTCGCCGAGCTGACCTCGTGGATGACCGGGCTGCTGGCGGAGCAGGTCAAGGAGGTGCGGCTGACCTCGCGGCTGACCACCTCGCCCGCGTGCGTGGTCGGCGACGAGCACGACCTGACGCCCACGCTGGAGAAGATGTACCGGGCGATGGGGCAGGAGCTGCCGCCGGTCAAGCGCATCCTGGAGCTGAACCCGGAGCACCCGCTGGTGGCGGGGCTGCGGACGGCGTTCGCCGAGCGGGAGGACAAGGAGCCGCTGGCGGAGACCGTGGAGCTGCTGCACGGGATGGCGCTGCTGGCCGAGGGCGGGGAGCTGGGCGACCCGGCTCGGTTCGTGCGGTTGATGGCGGAGAACCTGCGGCGCGGGCTGTGATGTTGCGGGCGCGTCGTTCCTCCGGGGCGGCGCGCCCGTAATCCCGTTGCGGGTGGTGGGCGCGGGTGAGCAGGATGGCGCGGTTTCCGGGGCGTCCGGTTCGCGGGCGCCCGCGTCGTCAGGAGGAGCGCGTGGCCGATCACACCTACCGGGTCATGGTGCGCGGGAGGTTCGCGGACCTGGACGAGACCGGGCGGGCGCGGTTGCTCGCCGTCGCCGGGGAGCACGACGTGCTGCGCGGCGGGTTCTCGGACGAGGGGGCGCTGAGCTACGACGCGAAGTTGGACTTCTTCAGCTTCCGGGTGCAGGTCAGGGCGGCCGAGGACGCCGGGGACCGGGCGGTGTCCGAGCGCGGGATGGCGCTCGCCGGGCGGGCCGTCGACGCGCTCGGGGTGGACTTCCGGGACATGAAGGCGACCGTGACGGACGTGGACCTGATCAAGGTCAAGCGGAAGCGGTAGCGGTAGCAGCGGCGGTAGCGGGGGTAGGAGCGGGAACGGGGTTGTGGGGCGCGACCCCGGTGGGCGCCGGGGTCGCGCGGGCGGGGTGGGGACCGTGCGAGGTCACCAGGGCAGCGGTGTGC
This sequence comes from Actinosynnema pretiosum, assembly GCF_024171695.1. Classification (GTDB taxonomy): domain Bacteria; phylum Actinomycetota; class Actinomycetes; order Mycobacteriales; family Pseudonocardiaceae; genus Actinosynnema; species Actinosynnema pretiosum. The sequence continues at coordinate 785,282 of NZ_JAMTCF010000001.1, forward strand.
CGTCCCAGGAGTGGAAGCCGCCGGTGGGGCCGTCCTGGTCGAGCAGGGCCAGGCGGACCGCGCCCGCCGCGCCCTCTGCCGGGTCGCCGCCGAGTTCGGCGGCTCGGGCGTTGAGGTCGGTCGCGCGCAGGCCTGGGGCCAGGGCGTTGACCTTGAACGGGTCGCCGAGGGACTGGGCGTAGAGCGCGGTCAGGGCGTTCAGCGCGGTCTTCGCGGAGCGGTAGGCCGCCGCCGCGCCCCGGTAGGCGCCCATGCCCGCCGGGTCGGCGGACGCGGTGAGCGAGGCGGTTCCGCTGGAGATGTTCACGATGCGCGGGGCGCTGGAGCGGCGCAGTGCGGGCAGGAACGCGTTGGTGACGGCGACCACGGCGAACACGTTGGTCTCGTAGACGCGGCGGAGGGTTTCGGGGGTGGTTTCCTCGGCGGTGGCGCCCTCGTCGGAGATGCCCGCGTTGTTGATCAGGACGTCCAGGTGGTCGGTGGTGGCTGCGGCTGCGGCGATGGACGACGGGTCGGTGACGTCCAGGAGCAGGGGGTGGGCGTTCGGGCCGATGGCGGCTGCGGCCTCGGCGCCGCGCTCGGGGTCGCGGGAGCCGATGAGGACGGTGTGGCCGAGGGCCGCGAGCTGCTGGGCGATGTGGCGGCCGATGCCCTTGTTGGCCCCGGTGACCAGGGCGGTGGGGGTGTTCACGGGGATGACGGTGCCTCGGGTGGGGGCGGGCAGCCAGGGACGAGGTGTACCAGGGAGGGTGAGGGCTGGGCTGGCGACCGGGGTTGAGCTGGCGAATGGGGCTGGGCTGGCGACTGGGGCTGGTTCGGGGGCGGGAGGTGTTCGGTGGCGCGGGTGGAGTTGGCGAGGTTCCTGCGGGAGCGGCGGGAAGGGGTGGCGCCGGAGGCGGTGGGGTTGTTCGGCGGGGGTGTGCGGCGGACGCCGGGGCTGCGCCGGGAGGAGGTGGCGCGGCTGGCGAGCGTGTCGGTGGACTACTACGTGCGGATGGAGCAGGCGCGGGGGTCGCGGCCGTCGGCCGGGGTGCTGGAGGGGGTGAGCGGGGCTCTGCGGTTGTCGGCGGCCGAGCGCAGGCACCTGTTCCGGTTGGCGGGGGTGGCCGCGCCTGCGGCGGGTGGGCCGGTGCGGGTGGTGAGGCCGCACGTGGCGGCGTTGCTGGAGCGGGTCGGTGGGGTGGCGGCGCTGGTCACGGACGCGACGTACGAGGTGGTGGCGGCCAACTCGGTGGCGTGCGCGGTGTTCGGCGGGTGGCCGGGGAACCTGGCCAGGGCTCGGTTCCTCGGGGATGGGGGTGAGGGTGGGGGCGGCGGGATGACTGAGGTCAGCGGGGGTGAGGAGTTCGGGGCGATCGTGGTGGCGCGGCTGCGGCGGGCTTCGGCGCGGTACCCCGGTGACGCGCGGCTCTCCGGGCTGCTGGGCGAGCTGCGGGCGGGGAGCGCGGAGTTCCGGGCGGTGTGGGACAGCAATCCGGTGCGGGAGGCGGGGCATCGGCGGAAGGTCGTGGCGCATCCCGAGGTCGGGGAGCTGCGGGTGGCGTGCGACGTGCTGGAGGTGCCGGAGGACGACCAGCAGGTCGTGTTCGTGACGGCCGATCCGGGGAGCGCTTCGGAGGCTGCCCTTCGGGAGTTGGCAGGACGGGGTGCGGGTGGACGGGGTGTGAGCGGGCGGGGTGCGGGTGGGTGAGACCACCGGCGGCGCGGGCGCGATGACGGTCGCGCCCGCGCTTCTCCACCGGGTGGTCGTGCGCCGGGCCCGATGAGCGTGGGCGACCGGGTCCGGCGAGCGCGGGTCAGACGATCGTGGTCGTGGTGATCACCGGGTTCGGGTCGGGGTAGCAGGCCGCCGGGACGCTCACGTCGAGCAGCACGCGCACGATCGCCGTCGCGGTCAGGCCTGGGTCGGTGTAGCCGGTGCCGTAGAGGGTGGTGCTCGCGGTGGTGCCCGGCGCGCCCGCGACCACGTTCAGGGTGATGGTCGGCAGCTCGAACGACGCGCCGCCGTTCACCGGGCCGGACGCGGTCAGGGTGGCCACGCCGCCGGAGACGGACAGGGCGGTCGTGCCGACGTTCACGCCGCCCGACAGGGAGCCCGACGCGAAGGTGGTGTTCGCCGGGATCGGGACCTTGAAGGTCAGGTTCTGGACCCGGCGCAGGGTGAAGCCGCCGACCGACGCGGGCGCGGTGGCGGCGTCCGGGTCGACCACGATCGCGAACGTGCTGCCCGAGGCGGCGGTCGCGGGCGCGGAGACGTCGGCGGGCTGGGTGAGCGTGAAGTCCTGGGTGCCGAAGGGGGTGTTGGCGCGGCAGGCGTAGGCGACGGTGGTGGGCGTGGCGCTCGCGGCGGGTGCGAGCGCCAGTGCGGGGAGGGCGGCCAGGAGGGCGGTCGCGGCACGGCGCAGGGTGGGCTTCATGGGTCTCTCTCCTCGTCCGGTCGGTGGTGTGCGGGGCCGCGCGGCCCAACCATGGTTGCTCCGGGTGGGCGTGGTGGACAAGGGGTGGGGGTTCGGGTGGAAAGCGCCTTCCCCGGCGGGTGGGAGCCCACCGTCAGCGGGGGCTGCTCCGAACGGGCCACCGGGTGGCGGCGGGTGGCGCGGTGGGCCACCCGTGCGGCCCAGCGGTGGACGCGGGCAGGGGTCGGGCGGGGGTGGGCGGACTTCGGGCGGGTGGACTCGGATTCCTCCTTGCGCCAAGGTGGAAAACGTAGTGTTAGCGTTCACATTGGTCCGTTCGCACCACCTCCGGGAGGCCGCCCAGATGCTCCGCTACCCGCTGCTGCACCCGCCCCTGCTCGCCGTGCTCGCCGCGTCCGGCCACGGCAGCAAGGTGCTGATCGCCGACTCGAACTACGCCCACCGCACCAACGTCCACCCCGCCGCCGAGGTCGTGCACCTGAACCTGACGCCGGGGCTGCTGACCGTGGACCAGGTGCTCGCCCCGGTGCTCTCGGCGATCCCGGTCGAGGCGGCGCACACCATGCGGCCCGACGAGGGCGGCACGCCGGAGGTGTGGGCGGACTACGAGCGGCTGCTCGGGCCGGACCTGCCGCTCCAGCCGTTGGGGAGGCGGGACTTCTACGAGACCTGCAAGTCGTCCGACCTCGCGGTGTGCGTGGCGACCGGGGACACCCGGCTGTACGCGAACGTGCTGCTGACGATCGGGTTCGTGGCGTAGCGGCAAGGGGCGCGGGGACCGGGTCCGTGCCGTAGCGGCAGGGATCGTGGGGACCAGGTCCGTGCCGTAGCGGCAAGGGGCGTGGCGGCCGGGTCCGTGGCGTAGCGGTAGCGGCGAGGGGCGGGGGCCTTTGCGCGTCCTTGGGCTGGTGTTGGCGGGGCGTTGACCGGCCGTCCGGGTTACCTACTTGTGGGGGCTGGCGGGTCGGCGGCGAGGCTGGTTGCTTGGAACGCGGGGCCCCACCCTGCACCGGGGTCCCGCGTTTTCCCTGTGACACGAGGAGACGACCATGCTCGTGCGAAAGGTCGCGCGTGCCGTTGTTGCCGCGCTCGGTCTGCTGCTGCCGCTCGCGGTGGTGGCGCCGGTGGCGTCGGCGGAACCGGTGGCGCTGGCGCGCACCCTGTACTACGACACCAGCCAGGCCCAGGAGTTCGCCGCCGACTGGGACGTGGCCGCCGCGAACTGGAACAAGTCGGTGAGCAACGTCAAGCTGGCGAAGCGCACGTCGACGTCCGGCGTGAACATCCGGATCTACGCGGACAACGGCTGGCCGCGCGCCTACCCCGGCACGCTGGGGAACGGGACGGTCTACATGGGGCGCGAGGCGGTGAACCAGGGCTACTACCGGCCCAGGATCGCGACCCACGAGATCGGGCACCTGCTCGGGCTGCCCGACCGGCGGACCGGGTTGTGCTCGGACCTGATGTCGGGGTCGAGCGCGCCGGTGGCCTGCAAGAACGACCTGCCCAGCGCGGCCGAGAAGGCCGAGGTGGACCGGAGGTTCAGCGGGTCCGCGGTGACGGGCGCGAAGGCGGTCGCCGAGGCGAGTTACGTGTACTGAGCCCGCTGCGGGAAACGCAGCGGGGTGACGAGGAGCGGGTTCGGCGTGCGCGCCGGGCCCGCTCCTCCCGTTCAGGACCAGGCTTTGAGCAGGAGCTCGGCGTGCGCGTCGAGCAGTTCGGGGGAGAACTCGTCGTCCACTTCGAGGACGCGGGTGAGGATCGGGCCGACGAGCTGGGCGGCGGCGAGCGCGGGGGTCGGCATCGCGGGGGCGGTGGGGCGGACCCGGCGCAGGACCTCGCCGGTCGCGGTGCTGACGACGTCGGCCTCGCGGACGAGGTCGCGGACGGCCGGGTCGTGCTGGGCCTCGCCGAGCAGGGCGCGGTAGGCGAGCCCGGCGGGTGAGGTGGTGAGGAAGCGGCCGAGGGCGTCCAGGTAGGAGACGAGTTCGGCGCGGGCGGTGGGGAGGGGGGTGGCGACCAGCTCCTCGCGGACGTCCTCCAGGCAGGCCTCGACCAGGATCTCGGCCTTGGTGGCCCACCAGCGGTAGACGGTCTGCCTGCCGACCCCGGCGCGTTCGGCGATGCCCTTCATGGTCATGGCCGCGTACCCGACCTCGACCAGCAGGTCGTCGGCGGCTTCGAGCACCGCCCTGCGCGCGACGTCGCTGCGAGGCCTGCCGGGGCCGGCTGAGTCTTGTGCCACGGGTGGAGTTTAGCGAGACATGGTGTCTCGGAACTGTGGTAGCGTCCGCTGCGCCCAAATACGAGACAGGGTGACTCGATTTTGAGGGCGCTGGAGGGATCAACCATGTGCTCCGCCTGCGGCACGCCCGGACACGTCGTCGAGGGTGGGGACCCGGCTGAGGTCCCCGGCGGACCCCTGGGCGGGACGGTGGGTGGGGCAGGTGGGGCAGTAGGTGGGGCAGTAGGTGGGGCAGTAGGTGGGGCAGTAGAAGGAAAAGCGGTGCGCGTGGCGCGGTTCGCGGCGTTGCGGAACCGGGATTGTCGGCCTTACCTGTTCGGCACGGGGTTGGCGATGATGGCCGACAACATCGAGCACGTCATCACCTATTGGGTGTTGTGGGAGCGCTTCCACTCCCCCGCGCTCACCGGGTTCCAGGTGATCAGCCACTGGGTGCCGTTCCTGCTGCTGTCGGTGTGGTTCGGCGGGCTCGCGGATCGGTACGACTGCCGGAGGCTCATCCAGGCCGCGCAGGGGTTGTTCATGTTCGTGTCCGCCGCCTGGGGGGTGCTGTTCCTGACGGGGGCGTTGCAGGTGTGGCACGCGTGCGTGCTGCTGGTGCTGCACGGGTGCGCGGGGGCGATGTGGGGGCCCGGTGAGCAGATGCTGCTGCACGACTTCGTGTCGCGGGAGGAGCTGCCCAGCGCGGTTCGGCTGAACGCCACGTTCCGGAGCCTCGGGGTGCTGTTCGGGCCGGTGGTCGGGTCGGCGCTGCTGCTGGGGCTCGGGCCAACGTGGGGGATCTTCGCGAACATCGCCTTCTACCTGCCGCTGACGCTGTTCCTGTTCCGGACGCGGTTCACCGGGCACCTGCGGGAGGGCGGGCGGAAGGCCCGCGTGGGGATCAAGGACGCGGTTCGGGTGCTGCGGGACGTGCGTGGCGACCGGACGTTGGTGAGCATGATCGCGTTGGCGGGGTTGGGGTCGTTCCTGGTGGGGGCCTCGATGCAGTCGGCGATGCCGGTGTTCGCGCACGATCTGGGGGCCGGGTCGGCGGGGGTGGCGTACGGGGTGCTGCTGTTCGCCAACGGGGCAGGCGGGGTGATCGGCGGGCTGGTGCTGGAGGCCACCGGGTGGGTGCGGCCGAAGGTCGGGGCGGCGATCGTGGCGACCGGGGTGTACGGGGTGACCACGGTGGTGTTCGCGCTGTCCGGGAACTACGGGGTGGCGGTGGTCGCGCTGGTGGTGGGCGGGGTGGCGAACCTGGCGTCGATGTCGATCACGCAGACGGTGGTGCAGCTGCTCGCGCCCGCTGCGGACCGGGGGCGGGTGATCGGGTTGTACAACGTGTCGGCGGGCGGGTTGAAGGCTGGTAGCGGGTTCACGGTGGGGTTGTTGGGGGCCGTGGTGGGGCTGCACTGGTCGTTGGCGGTCAGCGCGGGGGTGCTGGTGGTGGGCGCTGGGGCGGTTGCGGCGCACGCGTTCCGGGGGCGGGTGGCGGGTTAGGGCCTGGTCGGTCAGGTCGTCTTTTTGAGGGTCTTCATGTTCTGGTGGGAGATGATCCGGTTGACGGCTTTGAGGGTGCTGAGCTTGTTCATGATGAAGCCCTCGTAGGCGGCGCTGTCCTTGACGTTGACGCGGAGGTAGTAGTCGGGGAGGCCGAAGAGCCTGAGGACCTCGGTGACCTCGTCGTAGGAGGTGATCGCGGCCTCGAAGTCGACGACGGTCTGGCGGTCGTTGAACGTGATCTCGACGGCGACGACTACCTCGAACGGGCGTCCTGCGGCGGTGGGATCCAGGACGGCTCGGTAACCGGCGATGACGCCGTCGCGCTCCAGGCGCTGGACCCGGCGCAGGCAGGGGGCCGGGGTGAGGCCTACGCGGCGGGCCAGCTCGGTGTTGCTGAGCCTGCCGTCCTCGGAGAGTTGCAACAGGATTGCTCGATCTGTGTCGTCCAGTTTGGGTTTGTTGCTCATTTGGCGATTATAGGGCGACGTGGAGCAATCCAAGCGGGGGTTCGGGGACATAAAGTTGTGGCATGTCAGTTTCTTCCCCTGCCGCTGTTGAGGGCCATGAGGATCACGTGGGCCTCGTGGAGAGCGGTGGTGTGTCGCGCGGGCTTCGGGACATGCTCCCGGCGGCGCTCGGCGCGGTGCCGCTTGGGCTTGCGTTCGGTGTTCTTGTCACCCACACGGGGCTCGCCTGGTGGTGGGGGACGGTGTTCGCCTCGGTGGTGTTCGCCGGGTCGTTCGAGTTCCTGCTGCTGGGGCTGGTGATGGCGGTGGCGCCGTTGTCGCAGATCGCGGTGACGGCGTTCCTGGTGAACTTCCGGCACGTGTTCTACGCGCTGTCGTTTCCGCTGCACCGGGTTCGGGGGGCGGGGGCGAAGGTGTACAGCACGTTCGCGTTGACGGACGAGGCTTGGGCGTTGACCGCGTCACCTGGGGCTCGGGGGTGGAGCCGGGGGCGGATCCTGGCGATCCAGGGCGGGTTCCACGTGGTGTGGGTCGCGAGCGTGACGGCGGGTGGGCTGGTCGGGAACCTGGTGCCGGAGGGTGTGCACGGGCTGGGGTTCGCGTTGACCGCGTTGTTCTTGGTGCTGGGGATCGACGCCTACCGGGTGCGGCGGAGGTTGCCCGCGCCGATCGCGGCGGTGGTGTGCGCGGTGGTGGCGGGGGCGTTGTTCGGCGAGGGGATGTTGGTGGGGGCGATGGGGTTGTTCACGGGGTATTTGGTGGTGACGTTCCTGGTGGAGCGGCGGAGGGGGCTGAGGGGGCGTCGTGCCTGAGGCTTCGTACTTGGTTGCGGCGGTGTTGGTGAGCGCGGGGGTGACGTGGGGGTTGCGGGCGTTGCCGTTCACGTTCCTGGGGCGGTTGCGGTCGAGTGAGTTGTTGGCTCATGCGGGGGATGGGTTGCCGGTTGGGGTGATGTTGATTTTGGTGCTGCACACGGTGCGGGAGACGGAGTTGGGGGATGTTCGGCAGGCGTTGCCGGTGGTGGTGGGGTTGGCGGTGACGGGTGGGTTGCATTTGTGGCGGGGGAATGCGTTGTTGAGCATTTTCAGCGGGACTGCGGTGCATGTGGCGTTGGCCAGCGCTTTGCGGTGAGGGGGTTCGGGGGTTGAGGGTGAAGATCAAGATCAAGAGCTGAAGGGCAAGAGCTGAAGGGCTCGCCTCGCCGGCGGGGCAGGCCTCCAAAAAAGAGGGAGACAGGCTCTGCCGGCCGGTGGCTGTTGGTCTTGTGGTGCGGTTTACCCCTGCGGTGGGCGGGGTCCCTCTTCTCCGTTTGGCCTCCTTTCAGGCAAGCACACTCGTCAAGACGCCGTTTGACTCGGGCGGTCTTCCGGGCGGTGCGGCGGCATCTTGACGAGCGCGCTCGGGCTTGCCCCTATTCACAATTACGGTCAAGTCCATGAATGTTCAAATCAGTAAGCCAGCAGGTTGCTTCCCCTCCGATCCCCCCTTTGGAGAAACGTACCCGATTTCCGGTTTGCGAGATATTCGCGGTTGTGTCGACTACACTGGCACTATCGTGATCGGGGGACAGTAATGGCCATCTTCTCCACTCCTTCGTCGGGTTCCGTGCGCGCGGGCCGCTCGCTCTCGATGCCCCTGTCCGGGGTTATCTACCTGCGTGCCTCGCAGGACCGTTCGGGGGCTGCGGTGTCCGTTGATTCGCAGCTCAAGATCGGGTTGCAGTTCTTCCGCGACAACGACATCAAGCACGTCGCCACGTTTTCCGACAACAACCTGAGCGGTTCGACGTTCGCCACCGAGGTGCGGGGCGGGTACGAACTCACGGTGGACGCGATGCGGTCCGGGCTGGGCAACCTGGTCTGGACGTGGGACTCGGCGCGTGCCCAGCGTGACATCGGGGTGTACGCCCGTCTGCGGGAGCTGTGCAGGGAGACCGGCGGTTTCTGGGCCTACGGCAACCGCATTTACGACATGCGCGATCCGAAGGACAGGCGTGACAGCGCGAAGGACGCGGTGGAGGCCGAGGGGCGTTCGGATGAGATTTCGCTCAACACGCGCCGAGGGGTGTGGTCGCGTGCGGAGCGCGGCGAGCACGCGGGGACCGTCGCCTACGGGTATCGCCCGGTGTACAGCTCGGAGACCGGGAGGTCTTTGGGGTGGGCGGTCGTGGAGGAAGAAGCCGAGGTGATCCGCCGGATCGTGGCGTGGGTGCTGGAGCGGAAGCCGCTGTCCTGGATCGCCCGCGAGTTGAACGGGGAGGGTGTTCCCTGCCCGCACGACCGGCGTTGGGACAAGCGCTACGTGGCGCGTCTGGTGGAGCACCACCGCTATCCCGAGGAATGGTTGCGGCTGATGTCGGAGTTGTCACCGGAGGAATGCGAGAACGCGGCGGCGATCGTCGCCGAGGTGCGCGGCGGGCAGACCCCGAAGGAAGTCGCGCGGGCGCTGAACCGGGCCGGGGTGAAGCGCATCTTCCGGTGCGAGTGGGACGCGGGCAAGGTGCGGGGACTGGCGCTGTCCGCGCCGTCGGCGGGGCTGCGGGTCTACCACGGTGAGGTGGCGATGCGCGAGGTCGTCGACGAGTCCGGCGGGGTCCGGGCGGTGCCCCTGGAGACGCGGTGGGAGCCGATCAAGACCCTGGAGCAGCACGAGCAGGTGGTGGCGCTGCTGTCCGCGCCCGAGCACGGGAAGGTCCGGGACGGCAACCGCGTGAAGTACCGCTGGTCGGGGATCGTGGTGTGCGGGGTGTGCGGCGGCAACACCACGGTGGTCTCGAACGCGGGCAAGTTGCGTATGCGCTGCTATCGGCGTTCGTGTGTGGTGCGGGAGTACGCGCCGTTGGACCTGTGGCTGACCGAGTCGGCGTTGTCGCTGCTGGAGCGGGAGAACGCGGCGGCTTTGTTCCGGCTTGACGAGGCCGACACCGGCCAGGCCCGCGCGGCGCAGCGGAAGGCGCAGCAGCTGCGCGCCCGGTTGGACGGGCTGCGCGCGCAGGCGATGGCGGGCGGGATCACTCCCGAGTCGTTCGCCATGTTCGAGTCGGGGTTGCTGCCGGAGATCGCCCGGCAGGACGAGTTGGCCCGGCGGGTGACGGTGCCGCCGTCGCTGGTGAGCCTGCTGGCCGAGCGGCAGACCGACCTGCGCGCGGTGTTCTTGGGGATGTCGGTGGTGGAGCAGCGGGAGATCCTGCGCACGATCATGCGGCCGAGGCTGCTGCGCGCGTCCCGCAAGCGGGGACCGTTCGACCCCGGTGCTGTGGATCTCGGGGTGCGGTCCGCTCCGGCAACGACCCCGGCGCAGGAGGCCGCCACGGCGGCCTGACCGCGTACCAACGCCAAAGATGGCCCCGCCCCGGTGACCGGGGCGGGGCCATCTGTCTGTGCGGGGTCAGGCCGCGCGGTCGGGCTGGAGCAGTGCTCGCAGGTGCGGGCGCAGGACCGCCGCGACCGTGTCCAGCTGTGCAGGGGTGAGGCGGGGAGCACGTGCGACGTTCGCGCGCGCCGTGTCCAGCTCCTCGGCGGAGAGCAGGGTGCGGGGGTCGGTGGCGGGGGTGTAGCGGAGAGGCTCTGTGGTGGCCACAGGGCTCCTTTCCGGTCCGGGACGGGTCAGCGGTGCGGGGGTCGGCGGGGCAGGCTCCGGCCGCGCGCGTGTTCGGCAGCCTGCCACTCACCGAAGGTGCGTCCGCCGATGCGGTGGCGCAGGTGCGGTTGGGCGTTCTGGGTCATACCGACCGGGCTCGGGCCCAGGACGGCGTCGAGGTCGGTGGCCGCGTTGGTGTGCCATCCGGCGGAGGTGATGGCGGCCTCGTCGGGGAACACGTCGGCGACCCGGTCTCCATGCTCAGGGTCGAGGAGGTGGTCCTCCCGGCCGCCGTAGCTGTAGACCCAGCGGAAGTTCGCGGGCGGGTCCGGCTCGACCAGACGCCGGAACCTGGAGACCTCCTTGGTGTAGCTGTAGAACAGCACGTCCGGGACGGCGCGGGCGATGCGCAGCCAGGCGCTCAGGTAGGCGTCGGAGAAGTAGTCCCCGCTGTCGTGCACCCGCACCGCCCGCCCTCCCCGGAACCGGGGGTGGGCGAGTTCGGCGAGCAGGTCGCTCTCCCACTGCGGCAGGTCGTCCAGCACGCGCGCGAGGTTGCGCTCGTGCTTGGCGAGGACCTTCGGGAACCGGTAGCTACCGTGTCTGGCGTAGCACACCCCGGCGCACACCCCGGCGGTCGGGCAGGTCAGGTAGGTGCGGCCGTCGGGCAGGCGTCCGGCCAGTGCGGGCAGGGTGAAGCCGTAGATCCCGAACTGCCGCAGGTAGCGGTTCTGGGTCAGCAGCCGTTCGGGGCGGCGCGATGGCGTGGTGCTCGCGGCAGGTTCCTCGCTCAGTCGGCGTCCTCGGCGGGGGTGAGCGGACGGCCCTGGGCGTCGCGCGGGTCGGTCAGCGGGGTGACGTGGCGCTCGGTGGCGATCACCACGCCGAAGCTGCCCAGTGCGACCACCACGGCGGTGATCATGCCGGTGACGCCGTCGCCCTGGCCGGGGGTGAGCAGTCCGGCACCGACGAGGCCGGTGACCAGCGCGGTGAGGCCGCCGATGACGGAGGCGGTGAGGCGCAGCGGGCGGGGACGGGGGTCGGTCATGGGGTTTCCTCCTGGTGGGGGTGGTCGCCGCTGTGCTTGTCCATCCAGGCCGCGAACCGCCAGGCGGCCTTGGACGCGGCCCACAGCAGCAGGGCGAGGGAGAGCACGAGGGAGCCGCCGCCGGGGGTGATCCCGGTGGCGGTTTCGTGGGCGGTCACGGGCGGGTGAGCCAGTCCCCGGCGTAGATCCGGTTCGGGTCGGCGATGTTGTTGCGCGAGGCGATGGCGGCCACGGTGGTGCCCCAGCGGGCGGCGATCGCGGACAGGGTGTCGCCGGGGCGGATCTGGTAGCGCTCGCCGCCGCCCGCTCCCCCGCTGGCGGGGACCTGGATGGTGCGGCCCGCGTGGATCAGGTTCGGGTCGGGGATGCCGTTGCGGTTCGCGAGTTCGGCCACGGTGGTGCCGGTGCGGGCGGCGATGGCGGAGAGGGTGTCGCCGGGGGCGATCACGTAGGGCACCCAGCCCGTGGGGGCGGGTGCGGGCTGCTGGGGTGCGGGGGTGGGCGGGGTGCCGAGGATGAACGCGTCGCGCGACCAGCCGGGCAGGGTGGCGTTGCGGTCGACAGGCTTGGGGAAGCCGTGGACATTGCCGCTGCTGGTGTGCTGGTGCAGGGCGAGCCGGGGGTGGGAGTAGTCCGGGCGGCCGGGGTCGCCGTTGTACTGCGCGACCCACAGCAGCACGCGATCGTCGGCCCACTCGTGGGGGCGCAGGAGCCGGGTGAACCAGTTCTGGTTGGCGTAGACCAGCAGCGGCGCGCCGGTCGCGGCGCGGAACCGCGTGATGAACTCGGCGACGAACGGGTTGGGGTCGCCGAGGCTGTTCTCCTCGATGTCGAGCATGGGCCACATCGAGCCCTCGGCGAGCAGCCCGCGGGCGTGCAGGCTTGCGGCGAAGCGCCCGACCTGTGCGGCGAGGTTGCCGGGGTGGGCGTAGTGGTAGCCGCCGACCGCGATACCGACGCTGCGGGCGCCCTCGACCTGCGCGGCGGCCAGGGGGTTGGTGTAGGTGGTGCCCTCGGTGGTCTTCACCGAGCAGTAGGTGATGTTGTGCCCGGCGACTTGGTTCCAGTCGATCCGGTCGCCCTGGTGGCTGGCGATGTCGATTCCGTAGTCGGTCAAGCGCGTCCGATCTGTCGGTGGGCATGGCGAAGCGGCCGGAGCACCGGGTGGTGGTCGGCTCGCAGGTGGTGCCGGGTGGTTAGGCCGGTGGTGGGTAGGGCTCGCCGCGTCGGGCGGCGGCTGCGGCATCCTCGGCGGCCCGGCGGCGGTCGCGCTCGGCGTCCAGCTCGGTCTCCAGGTCGCCCAGGCGGCGCTCCAGCTTGGTCAGCCGGGAGCGCAGCGCGGCGAGTTCGGCGGCGTGGGCGGTGCGCACGCTGGCCAGCTCGGCGGCGTGCGAGGTCTCGCGGGCCGCCAGCGCGGACAGGTACTCGGCGCGGTCGCTGCGATTGGCGGTCATGAGGCGGTGGTTGGCGCTGAGCAGGTAGGCCACGACCAGCACCAAAGCTCCGGCCACACCGAAACTGGGGAGTGCCTCTATTCCCAATCGCCTCCCTCTGTGGTGGACACGACGCGCTAGAAGTGCGTGGCTGCTAGCCTGTCGAAGTTCCTCGCTCTGATGACAAGGGGTGAGGGGCGGAACCGAAAAACGCTCCGCGTAGTTCCACGGGAAGTTCGGTTGCTTCGTCGGCTCTTCCTCGGGGCCGGTCGAGCCGAAGCAACCACTATGGCTTGTGTCCACCACGCAGTACCGGCACCGATCGCCACTAGGCGCTCAGCCGCTCGACCTGATCGCCAGGGGTGGAGTGTGTCGTGCAGCAGTGGGGCGTCCTCGTCGTCGTGGCCGCGGTGACTGTTCTCGTCGTTCTGGTGAGGGCGATGAAGGCCTTCGAGAAGGTCGCGCCGAACGCGCGCTTCCGCGCCGAGTTCAAAGTAGGCAAACACAGCGCGGCGTCACTGGAGATCAGCCCCGTGCGCCCCGACCGGCAGCAGTTGCCCGCATCTCCCGTAGACGCGCCACAGCCTCTCGCCCCGACTACGGCACCCGTACTCCCTCGGCGGCGAGGACGGCGTGGGCGTCGGGGTCGGTAGGCGGGTCGGGGAACAGCCCGACGTCCTCGGGTGGTGTGGGGCTGCTGGTGGCGCGCAGGGTGAGGGTCTGGCGGACCTGGCCGGTGTTGTCGCCGCTGGTGCTGATGCCCACCACCCATGCGGGGGTGTCCAGGGCCGCGCCGGTCTGGTCGACCACGCGCACCAGGTCGCCGAGCGTCAGGCGCGGGTCGGGCAGGATCTCGACCTCGCCGAGGACGGGGAGAGGGCGGGCGGCCATGCCGAGCAGGTGGTTGGCCAGGGTGGCGGCGGTGTCCCAGCGTTGGATCCACGGGGTGGCTGTGACCTGGTAGGTCTGCGCGCCGTAGCGCTGCTGGCTGGTGGTGTCGGTGCGGCGGACGGTGCGAGTGCCGGTGGTGCTGTCCTGGTAAGCACGGGGGGCGCGGATGGCCAGGGAGTTGGTGCCGCCGGTGGTGATCATGTAGACGGTGCCGCCGGTGGCGTTGCGGAAGGTGATCACCAGTTGGTTGCCGTCGCGGTCGGTGGTGGTCTCGATGCCGCCGAACAGGCCGGTGGTGCCGCTGGCAGAGGGTGAGAAGCGGACCCGGCTGGAGGTGAAGGGCGTGGTTGCGGCGAACAGGCGCGGTGGCGCGCAGTCGTACTCGGACGTGCCGTAGTCGAAGGTCAGCGTCAGGCTCTGCCCGGCCGGGATGGAGCGCGTGCCGGTGTCGCTGAACACCTCGACGTCCCCGTCGTGCTCGATGCTCTGATAGGTGACGTCGATGACGTTGCGGACGCTGTCGATGGCCTCGGACACGCGCAGCGCGGCGATCTCGCGGGCGCTGGTGACGGTCAGCGCGGGCTGTCCGGGTGCGCGGAAGCGGGAGTTCGGGCGGTAGCGCAGCAGGCCGTGCGGGTCGAACTCGCAGGTGGCCTGTTCGGCCTGGGCTACGGCGCTGATGATCTCCCACGCGCTGCCCTGTGTGGGCGGGATGGCGTTGAGCTGGGAGGTCAGGCCGGTGACGACGCCGCCGCGCGTCCAGGCGGGCTCGAACTCGCCGCGCCCGGCAGGGGTGGTGATGGTGGTGCAGACCTGCACGGCCTCCACGGGTGCGCCGCCGGTGATCTCCACGTGGGAGAGCTGGGCGTCGGCAAGCGGGACGAGGTCGCCGAGCCAGGCCTCCAGGTAGCCGCCCCGGATACCGGGGCCGGTGGCGTAGATCCGCGCGGAGGGGGTCTTGCCGGTCCAGGACCAGTGCACCCCGACGTGGTAGGTGCCGCGTGTGGTCAGGCCGACGCCGCTGTAGCCCTTGGAGCTGGTGCTGCTTCCGGCGGTGCCGACGGTGATCGTGTTCGCGGTGAGGTCGACCAGCAGGTACAGCGTCTCGGCGACGGAGTCGGTGGCGTAGTGCAGGGACAGCCGCAGCTGGTTGCCCGCCGAGCCGCCGCCGCTCTGCTGAACCCACGCTTCCACCAGCAGGGACCGGCCGCCGATGGTGGTGCGGGTGCGCGGGTCGTAGCGCAGCACGTAGGGCGTGGAGTACGCCTCCAGCGCGCACTGCCACGGCACGTCGTCGGTGAAGCGGTAGCTGATCGGGGTCTGCGCGTGTTCGCGGTAGAAGCCGGTGGAGGGGACGATGCCGCCGTGCATGGTCACGTCCAGGACGCAGCCGGGGCGCGGTGGCGGGCAGGTGAAGATCCCGGCCCGGCGGGCGAGGTGGTCCACGATCCAGGTGCCGGAGGCGATCGGCCCGCCCGTGGTGGACAGCGTTGCCGGGAGGCGCGCGGCGTCGCGCAGGCGTTCGGCGCCGTCGAGGGCGGTGAGCTCGACCAGGCCGGTGACGGCGTCGGCGGAGCGGTCGCGGATGCCGCCCCGGAACGCGGGCAGCGCGTCGTCCGCGACGCCCCAGCCGTGGATCACGGACTGTCCGGGTCGGGCCAGATCGCCCGTGGTGTGGGGGGCGTAGGGGCCGTAGAGGCGGGCGGCGGTGTCGGTGCCGTCGCCGGAGAGGGTCAGGCGCAGCTCTGCGGCGGCGGAGCCGTTGGTGGCGCGGATGGGGGCGGGCAGGTCGGTGTCGTAGGCGCGGTCCAGCGCCCAGGCGGTGATCTGGTCGGTGACCTCGCGCCCGCCCAGGCGGGTCAGGGTGGTGGTGACGCGGTCGGGGGCCTCCAGGGCGGCGACGAGGGCGGGGTCAGCGTCGAGCACGGCGCACCTCCACCAGGTGCAGGGTCATGTCGCGGTGGGGAAGGCGCGGGGTGTCGGCGTAGTCGGTGACGGTCATCGCCGGGCAGCCCTCCCCCAGCGGCGGGACCTCGCCCTCGGCGACCGGCTCGCCCAGGCGCAGCACCGCCCCGCCGATCGCGGTGGGCACGTTCAGCTCGGGGAGCTGGAGCTTGGGAGTGACGACCACCGCGCCCGGCGGTGGGACGGCGGTCGCGACCGGGGCGGGGTCGGTGCCGCCCACCGCCGTGCCGGTGGCGTCGAAGAAGCTCAGCAGGCACCGGCCGCCGAAGGCGGTGGCCTCGGCGGTGAAGCTCACCGGCACATCGGGCACGACCGGGTAGCCGCCCCAGTGGGGGTGCCGGTAGTAGAGCTGGGAGTCCGCGCGGGTGCCGGTGACGGTCAGGACGCCGTCCGGCCGCGCGGCCAGGGTGCCCCACCCCACCATCTGAATCATCGCGGCGGGCACGACGCCCAGGGATTGGCCGGGTTCCAGGAGGTTGGGGGCGGTGGTGGGGTCGAGCACGGCCAGCGGGCCGGGGCCGGTCGCGCCGAGCGCGAGCGCGGCCACCCAGCGCGCGGAGGGGGCGGACAGCGCGCCCCAGGCCAGGGTCAGGCGGCGCGGCGGGGTGGCCAGGCGGGTGGTGGTGATCCCGCCCGACAGCGCCGCGAACTCCGCGACGCCCAGGTCCACGGTCCGGTCGTGCTGTTCGGCGGCCTCGGGGATCTCCCGCAGCCGCCCCAGGGGGCCGATCCACAGCGAGCGCATCGCGTCACCTCCTGGCCAGGGAGCGGTTTCCCTCGGCGGTGGCGCGGGCGATCTCGACCGCGCCCACCTTGACCACCACGGGCCGCTCGGCCAGCCGCCGCACGGCGTCGGTGAACGCGGCCAGGTCCTCGCCCCGCACGGCGGCGCCCGTGGTGGTGGCGCGGGCGGGGGCGGCGGGTTCGACGGTGGCGACCATGGCGGGCAGGGAGTCCGTCAGGTCCGCCAGGTAGCGGCGCACCTGCGGCTCCCCGTCCGCCAGGCCCTCAACGAGGCCGCGCATCAGCAGGTTCCCGTTGCCGCGCAACAGGTTCCGGTCCCGCGCGGGCGGTCCCTTCCACTCCGGGAGCATGTCGGTCAGGCTGCCGAGCTTGTCCTTGACCCAGCCCCAGCCGTGCTCGATGCCTTTCACCAGCCCCTTGATCAGGTTCTTTCCGGCCTCGAACAGCAGCCCGCCCACGTCCGCGAACAGGTCGAAGATCGCCCTGGGCAGGTCGGCGAGCATGGTCATCAGGTCCACGACCAGCAGTTTCGTGGTCGCGACGATCAGGTCCCAGGTGCCGCCGAGGAAGTCGCGCAGGCCGGTCCAGGCGCGCTGCCAGTCGCCGGTGATCAGCCCGATGGCCATGTCGATGACGCCCTGAAGGGCGCGGAGCGCGCCGTCGACGATCTCCACCAGGCGCGCGAAGACCGGCATCACGACGCCGTCGACCAGCCACGTCAGGGTGGGCATGAGCTTATCGACCAGCACGGCCGCCGCCGTGGTCGTGGCCACGGCCATGGACGTCACCGTTTCGGTCGCCCGGACGACCAGCGGCGTCCAGTCGGTGAGCAGCTTGAGCAGCGGCGGAAGCAGCAGGTCCACCAGCTGCTGCACCGGCGTGATCAAGGGGGCGAGGCCGCCGACGACGAGCCCGAGCAGCGCCTGCGTCAGCGGCGCTACCAGCGGGATCAGGGCGATTAGGGTCTTGCCGACCAGGTCGCCGAGCAACCGTCCGATTTGGACCAGGGCGGGTGTGGCGGCCGAGAGCCCGGTGGTCAGCGCCCAGCCCAGCTCGACGATCCCGTCGAGCAGCACCGGCAGCACCGGCAGCAGGGGGCGTAGCGCGGCGTCGAGCAGTTTGCCCAGGGTGGTGACGAGTACGAGGGCCAGCGGCAGCAGGGCCGACAGCGCCGCCAGCAGGTTCCTGCCGAGCAGGTCGGCCACGGGCGTGGCCACGGTGAGCAGCTGCGCGAACAGCGGGGCCAGGACCCGGAGGACCTGCGAGACGAACTGTCCAAAAAGGATGATCAGTGGGGTCAGGCTCTGCGCCATCCCGACCAGGGCCGGGGTCAGGCTGGTGATCCCGGAGACCAGACCGGACCCGACGACCTCGGCGACGACCTGACGCAGGGCCGGTGCCAGCGCGTCGACCAGACCGGCGAGCAGCCCCAGGGCGGGCACGACCAGCGAGGCCGCGACCTGGGCGACGGTGGCCAGCAGCGGCACCAGCGCCAGTAAGAGCTTCGCGACCGGTTCGAGAGCGGGTGCCAGCGACCCGAGCGCCTGGCCGACCACAGGGCCGAGCTGGGCGATCGCGGGCGCGAGGACCCCGGCGAAGAGCTGGCCCAGGACCACGACGAGCGGCGCCGCGCCCACGACTGCGGCGTGCAGACCGCCGAAGACCTGTTCGAGCGTGTGCGCGCCCTGCGCCGAGCGCAGATAATTCGCCATCCCCTCGGAGAGCGCCACCAACGTGCCCAGCAGGCCAGCTCCCTGGCTGTTGGCCGCCGAGAGGATCGAGAACAGGGCGGAGGCGAGGTTGGCCAGGATCGTGCCCAGGTCGCCGAGTGCGTTGAATCCGTTGTCCAGCCAGGTGTTCAGCTGGCCGGACTCGCGGGCGGCGGAGGTGAACGAGGCCAGCCGGGTGGTGGACTCGCCCACGCGCGTGGCGAAGCCGGGCAGGAAGTCCGAGCCGACCACCGACACGTCCACCAGTGCGGCCACCAGCGGAATGGCCGCATCGGAAAGCTGGCGCACGGCGGTGCTGGTGTTGCCCAGCACGTGCTCCACGTCCTCGGCGGTGCCCGCCCGGTCGGCGAACCCGGCCGCCTTGATGGCTGCGGTGTTGTAGCCGCCCGCGATCGTGGACAGCTCGCGGCGCAGCATCGGCAGGTAGCGCCCGCCGAGCTGGGAGACCTGCTGCCCGAGCCCGGCGAACAACTGGGCCTGGACGTCGACCCTGAGGCCGTCCAGCTCCGGCTTGAGTGCCCGCGCGGCGTCGGCGGTCTCGCGCATCGGCGGCGCGAACCGCTCGATCGCTTTCGCGTACTCCTCGGGACTCTCCGCCTTGAGCGCGTCGCCCAAGCCCTCCACGCCGAGCGTGAGCGTCTTGACCGCGACGGCGGCGGCGATCCCGGCCGCGGGCAGCACCAGCAGCGAGCCCGCGGCGGTCCCGGCCGCCGCGCCGAGCCCGCCCACCAGCCCCACCGTCTCGCCCAGCGCGGCGGTCATCGACGTGTACTTCAGGGTCGCGCCGCCGACCGCCGTGGTGTGCGCGGTCAGCGCCCCGGTCGAGCGGGTCACCGCCCGCGAGAGCAGGCCCAGCCCGCGCGCCGACGCGCCCACCGAGCGGTCCAGCGCGGCGCGGATGGTGACGCTGTGCCCGGACATCGAGCGCTTGAGCGCGGTGAACTCGCCCCGCGCCGCCGCCGAGTCCAGCTCGGCCAGCAGGGTCAGCGCCGACTTGTCGCCCTCACGGGCCAGCGCGGCCAACTGCGCGCGCACCAACGCGGTCTGGATCTGCGCGCCCAGCGAGATGTTCGGGGCGCCGCGCTCGGCGTCGTTGATCTGCTCACGGACGTGCCGCCCGAGCCCTTGCAGGCTCGGCAGGATCTTCAGGTAGGCGTGGCCGACGGTCGCCAGGGGGCATCACGCCCCGCGCATCCACACCGCGATCTCGCGCAGCGACCGTGTTTCCGGTTCGGGCTCACCCCCTCCCGGTACGGGAGGGGTGGCGGTGCCCAGGTCCAGCGGGGAGGCCAGCGCTTCCTCGGGCACGGTGGACCCGAGCGCGCTCGCGACCGTGGCCCACAGCAGCGTCACGCGACGCTCCAGCGCGGCGAGCAACAGCTCGGCGCGCGTCCACCCGGCGTCGGGACCGACCGCGCGCCACACTGCGGCGTCGGCGGGCAGCGCCGCCACGACCGCGCACACCCGCCGGAAACTGAGGCTGCCCCGGTACAGGTCGAGCAGGTCCAGGCCGTACCGCAGCAGGTCGGCCTCCAGCGCTTCGGAGGTGGCGTCGCCTGCGATCAGGCGGGCGACGCAGAACGGTTTCCCCGCCCCAGCTCCCGCATGATCGTCTGAGAGAAGTCCTCCGCGTCCCCGGCGGTCCGGGCGAGGTCGCGCCAGGTCAGGTACTGCTGATCGCCCAGGATCAGCCGTAGCGAGTGCAGCATCCGCCCCTCCTCCTCGGCCTCGATCGCGGCCAGCGGGAAATCCGACGCGGAGGGCAGCACGAAGCGCTTGCCGCGCCACATCACCGCCTGCTCGCTGCGGGCGGGCGCGGGCGGGCGGCCGGTGGCCTCGCGGCGCTGGTGACGGCTCAACGGGTCTCCTTGGTAGTGAGGGTGCCGCCGCCGGGCGCGGTGGCCAGCACGGCGGGGTCGTCGGTCAGCCACACCGCGAGCGTTGTGCCGGTGGCTGGGGCGAGTGCGGCGAACGTGAGACCCCACCTGGCCTCCTGCGACCTGCTCCACTGGCTGTCCTGGGTCTCGGAGACCTCGGCGCGCGGCAGGTAGAGCCGGTGGTGGTAGACCTCGGTGGCAGAGAGCGTGTCGACCCAGTCCACGCACAACGCCCGCTCGTCGCCCTTGGGGACGCTGCTGATCTCGGCGCGGTAGTGCCCGGCCCCGGCGGCGGTCTCGGCGAAGACCAGGCCGCCGAAGTAGGCGGACAGCACCGCGCCCTTGGTCTCCTGGAAGACGCTGGCGACCGTGAGTTCCTGGGAGGTGTAGATGTAGCGGGCGGCGCTGGCCTGCTGCCAGTGCTTGATGCCCTCCTTCTCGATCGCCCGGCGCAGCGTGACGCCGTCCTCGGTGGACAGGCCGAGGCCGGTCCACGACGCGGGCAGCGGCTTTCCGGCCTCGGGCGGTTCGCCGGTGCCGGGTGGGGCGAGGCTGATCTCCCCGGTGCCGGGGACGCGGACGAGGGCGGGGCTCAGGGCCAAGCGTGGCCTCCTGGGGGTCGGTGGGTGGGGGTGCGGGCGCGCACCACGGCGGCGGCGGTGGCCAGCGGGCGGGCGGTGTGCGGGTCGATGCCGGGCAGCGGTCCGGTGACCGGTTCGCCACCGAGCAGGCCGGGCGCGGGGACCGGGACGCACAGCAGCGCCAGCGCGATGGCGGTCGCGGCCTTGGCCTCATGCTCGGTGCGGTGCCAGCAGGTCAGCCGGATCACCGCGCGCTGTACGGCGGGCCAGGTCCAGGTGTGGGAGTCCTCGGCCACCAGCAGCCACGGCAGCGAAGGGGGGCCGCCGTCAAGGCCGTCACCCACCCGTGTGGCCACCCGGATGCCCGCCACGGCGGGCTCGGCGCGGGTGGTCAGCAGCGGGCGCAGAGCGCGCACCACCAGATCGGCCACATCCACCGGGACCGGCAACGCGCCGGTCACGACACCTCACCGCCGCTCTCCAGGCCCGCGACCTCCAGCCCGGCGGCCTCCGCACTGCGCTTGAGCAGCCCGTACCGCGCTTCCATGCCCATCCCAGCCGGGTGCGGCACGGCCACGGTGGTGCCCACGCGATCGCGGCCGGGGTCGTCGAAGACCTCGACCGGCAAGGACTCGCCGGAGGTGACGCGGCGTGCGGCGCCGCGCGCGGTCGCGGCGACCTGCTCGACCACCTCGTGCACCGCCGTGGCGAACCCGGTGGAGAGCAGCAGCTCCCGCACGCCGTCCGAGTCGACCCGGAACCCCTCGAACGCGCCAGCCACGGCCGATCACCCGCTCACGTGCTTGAGGCGGGCCTGGTACTGCACCAGACCGAAGCGGGGTTCGTGCACGTCGGGCGCGCCGTCCACCTGGTAGGCGCGGCCCTTCCACTCGACGTGGTCGCGCTCGGCGAGGTGGTCGAAGGTGACCAGCTCCAGCCGAGAGATGACCGGACGACGGCCGGGCTCGGCGGACTCGGTGGACCCGGCGGGGGTCAGCCGTCCCCAGCCGACGCGGCGGGTGGCGTCGGGGCCGTAGTCCCAGGCCGGGGCGGGGTTGTCGTAGGCGTCGGGGACCGGGACGGGGGTGATGATCACGATGCGGTGGGGAAACCGGATGGCTGCTCCGATCAGGTGGGACACGACACGGGGCGTCAAGGCAGCTGGATCGATGGCCGATGGGAAGGGGGCGGCGTCAGCCCTGGGCGAAGGGGTGGCGCTGCCGCGTTCACCCTCCGCAGGCTCAGCCGGGCCAGATGGAGAACGCCCCGCGCGGGGCGGGCAGCGGCGGGCGCAGCAGCTCCAGCTCGTCCTCGGTGAGGTACAGGCCGCCGCCCTCGTGCGCGGCCACCCGCGAGTGCGCGCCGACGGTCTCGGACTTGTTGCCGTCCGGCGGGGCCGCCAACGCGCGCAGCACGGCGGTGGCGATCACACCGGGCGCGGTCGCCGGGGGCGGGTCGGGCAGCTCGGGCACGCGGGCGCGCACGATCGACGAGGCATCGGCGATCAACACCGCCACGCGCGCCCGCTGCCCCTCGGTCAACTCGACCTCGGTACGGGCCTGCACGTCGGCCACGGTGGCGAGGGCTCCCCCTGGCTGCGGCTGGATGTCACCCATTCGTGAAGCACGGGCTGGCTCTACTGTTCGGACGTGGCTTCCTTTCTGCCGGACACACTCCTCGGGTGGGTTCAGGTCGCATCTCCCGTAGTGACGATCGCCGCAGTCATCATTGCCATCCGTGGCAATAGACGTGACACGAGATGGCGGCACGAGGATCTTGAAAGCGAACGCCGACGGCTTGCCTCGTCAGTGATCGCCGTGATCGAGGTTAAACCGCCGGGGGCCGGTAGCGAATTGGGGTGGTTGGATGCAGGAACCCATGACCAAGTGCGATCGGTGGAGGTGCACAACGCGGGCAGTGAGGTGATCAAGAGCATCCATGCGGAGGTGGTCCAGAAAAGCCATGCGGAGGTGGTCCAGGAAAGCACCGGCACGGTGGTGGTACCGCTCTACCGGACCCACAACTTGGTACAGGAGTTGCTGTTGTCCCACTTGGAAGGGGGCGCAAAACATCGCTGGAACAACGTGCGGAGTGCCCCAATTGCCAAGGCCAAGGCCGCCGACGGGTCCAAGGAGATGCGGGCTGACTTGGGCCCACGCATCACCTGGACCGACGCTGCTGGCTGGCGGTGGCAGATGACGGCTAACCGAGAACCCATCCGCCTTGACTAGTCAGCTGCCACTGAGGCTTTGGGTGGGCGGCCCCCGGCAGCCCTGACCCCCAGCTCGGCGGGCAGCCCGCGCAGCGCCTCGGCAGTGGCCTTGTCTGTCACCTCGGCCTCGCCGTCCACGAAGCTCACGCCCAAGTCGTGGACGACGAGCTGTCGGTAGCGGGTGCTGGTGAACTTCACGCCCCACCCCCGGACGCCGTGGGGCCGGTGGTCAGTCCGGTGATCTTGCCGTGGGCGATCTCCGGCCCGTACTCCAGCGAAATCTCCCCGTAGATCTGCGCGCGGTCCGTACTGCCGGTCTTGGCCAGGGGCTCGCTGAACAGGAAGCCCTGGCCGGGCTTTTCCAGCAGGACGGGCGCGCACTGGTCGAGGCTGACCACCTGCACGATGTCGGGGGGCATGTAGCGGTTGAGCATCAGGTTGACGCGGCCGAAGTCCGTCTCGATGGTCGAGACGCTGACGCCGCCGACGTTGCGGGTCTGCTCCTGGTAGTTCTTCTTCGTGACGAACTCCGTGGTGAGCTGCCGCTTCTGCCACGCGCCGCACATCAGCGTGGCCGTCTCGCTGATCTGGATGCCGCCGTTCTCCCAGACCTTCTGCAACAGGTCGATGACCATGCCCTCGGTCAGCGGGGTCGGCGTGGAGTTGGTGATCACGTTGGTACGGGTGGCCTCCAGGATGCCCCTGGTCTTGCGCACCGTGGAGTTGTCGGTGGGCTCCTGGTACTTGCCGACCAGGAACGTGGCCTCTACGTCGCGGGCGATCTGCACCAGCGCCTGTTGGGTCTGCCAGTCCATCTCGTTGGCCACGGCGTTGGTGCCGCCGATCGCGGCGGCGTTCGGGTTGGCCGCGCCGGTCCCGGCGAACATGGCTTGCGTGGCCTGACGGGTGTAGGTCACGCCAATGCTCTCCTGGTGGATCTCCAGGACGTTGCGCTCCTGGCCACGGATGCGCGTCTCGGCCGGTGGGGCGTCCGCGCCCTCCAGGCGCTGGCGGTTCGGGTCGGGGGCGCGCAGGTCGTACACGGTCCAGGTGTGGACCACCGCGTTGGCCCGCCGCCCGCCGCTCAGGCCGCCGATCGCGGACAGGAACGGCGTGTCCGTGGGGGTCAAACTGAAGAGTTCACCGACGTAGTTGGGGCTGTTGTAGGTGTTGGCGATCTCGCGGATACCGGGCAAGAAAGTCCTTATGCGGCAAGGACTCCGGCACCGCGCACGGGCACTGGACGGGGGCGTTCGAGGGGGGTGACGTGCGGGGCTCGACCTCGACCGACCACCTTCCGGTGCGCGGGATGACGGCGGTGCCGAAGTCATGGTGAACGGAGCGGGGAACGCTGGTGTCAGCGCTGCGTGCGGGCCTGCTCGGCGAGCAGGCGGTTCTTCAAGCCGATCGCGGTGGCCCAGTCGCCGCGGGCTTCGGCGTCGCGGATCTGCTCGGCGATGCCGGAGGGGCCGCCGGAGCGCTGGCCCTGCGAGGGGTCGGGGGCGGGGCGGCGCGGGCCGTCGACGCGGGCCAGGTGCGGGCGTTGGGCGAGCACCGCGCCGAGGTCGGCGGTGATGGCGGCGGTGTCGATCCGGCCGTCCTCGGTGAGGTAGCGGTCCCGCTCGTCCAGGTAGCGCGGCGCGTCGGTGGGGTCGGCCCACCCGGTGGCGGCGGCGCGGATCTCCGCGTCCACCGCCACCCGCCGCAGCGCGACCAGCTGCGCCTCGGCGGTCGTGGCCCGCTCCGCCGCGCGCTCGGCGTCGGTCTTGTTCGCCGCCTCGATCTCGTCCAGACGGCGGGCCTTGTCGCGGTGCTCCCGAGCCCGGTTCTCCGCGCTGGTCAGCTTCGTGCGGGTCTGCTCGTACAACGCCCGGTAGTCCGGGACGGAGTCCTTCCCGGTGTCTTCGGACGGCGAGGCCGGTACAGGTGTTCCGGAGATCGGCGGGTTGGCTGAGTGCGTTTGTGTGGCCTGCTCCGGAACGGCGGAGGGCACGTGTTCGGTCAGGAGAACCCCTTATGGGTTGGCAGACAGGCGGGCCAGTGTCCATACTGAAAATATGGACGCGGTCAGTTTGCTCGTCGGCGGAGTGGTTGGATTCGTAGTATCATTGCTTTTGGGCATTCTTTTTCGCGCATGGCAATCCGTGGGTGAACGTTGGGCTCGAAAGGAATTCAAAACCGAACGCTTGATTATTCATGTCGAAGACGACCCGAAAATAATCTGGTCAGGGGCTCCCGATTGGATTGGCGATGCTGTTTACATCGACGATCCAACTCGGATACGTGGAGAAATTCCTGACGACCGAGGCGGTTGGGCGCAGTGGGTGCGCTCGCAAGGTGCGGTCGACGCCAGAAGGACCACCTTGAGGGTCACTCTGCAAGCCAGGACCGAGGCTGCGGTAGTGATCGAGAGCATGGAAGTGAAACTGCACAGGGCAGTACCAGTCAAGCGCGGAGTCGTTCTTGCTCGTGCCACAGGAGGAGCATCCGTAGAGCCTAGGAGGTTCAGGGTCGATCTCGATTGGGGAAATCCACCGCTAGTTACCACCGCAGGAAGAGATGCCGATAACGCTCCCTGGGGAATCAAGATC
Organism: Actinosynnema pretiosum; assembly: GCF_024171695.1. Classification (GTDB taxonomy): domain Bacteria; phylum Actinomycetota; class Actinomycetes; order Mycobacteriales; family Pseudonocardiaceae; genus Actinosynnema; species Actinosynnema pretiosum. Next base: position 810,550 of record NZ_JAMTCF010000001.1, read on the forward strand.
GCTGCTGGTGACGCGGAGTTTTTTCATATCTGGGCCGAAGCGACAGAGGCGGTCAGATACGAGTGGACCTTCGAGTTGAACCTCCTGGTCGAAGGGCAGCGTGTCGTGGAGTCGATAAGCAGGAAAGGTGGATCTCCATTTGTGACAGTAGGAGTCGGACAACTCCCCATGCGGATCAACTACTCCGGGACTAATAAATGGGATTTCCCTCTTGATGTTCCCGAGAACGAAAAAGCGAAAGATTAACGTGTGTAGCCGAAGCGTTTTAGCTGTCGGATCAGCTCCGCCTCGTCTGTACCCAAGGCATTGACGAGCTGGGCAGCGGTCGGCCGGGAAATCTGAGAGCGGCGGTACCGACCCCCGCCGGACTTGGTCAGCGCGCCGAGCTGGCGGCCGACCCCGCGCGAGGTGATGGCCTCGCGGGTGAACTCGTGCCCGCCCGCCACGAACACCTGACCTGAGCGGCGGGAGTTGACCACGCGGCCGAGGTCGGCCCCGGCCCGGATCGCGGCGGCCCCGCCCTTGCCGAACGCCTTGTCCTGCTGGGCAGGGGTCATGCCGCCGAACAGCGCGTTCGGGGAGTGACTGGTGCCGCCCTCGCGCCACTGCTCGGCGGTGACCGGGCGCATCGTGCAGTCGCAGCGCGGGTGCCGCAGGAACCCGGTCGTGTGCCGGTAGAGCCGCCCGGACAGCAGCACGCACCGCCCGCACGCGGGCAACACCACCACCCGCTCGTACCCGGCCACCTCCGGCTCGACCACCGAGGCGACGTGCAACGCGAGACGTCCGGCGTCGGCGGTCTCGGTGGCCACCTGGGTCAGCAGCCGGGCCAGGCCGATGCCGGAGGCGTCGGTGTGCGGCAGGTCGGCTGCGCGGGCGCGCCGGTAGTAGCCGAACGCGAAGTCCAGCAGCGCCTCCAGCAGCAGGCCGTTCGCAGCCAGTCCGGCGAACGCGGCGGACACGAGCTGCGCCAGCGGCGCGGACACCGCCCGCGCGGCGGCCAGCGTGCCCGCGACGTAGAGCGGCGCCAGCGCGGCGGCCTCATGCTGGGCCTGCCGCACCGCATCCACCACCTGGGGGCGGACCTGCTCCACCCAGGAGGCGGATGCCGCGCGCGGGTCGAGTTGCCGCCACGCGGCCTGGGCCTGGTCGACGGCCGCACGCACGATGCGCTGCTGCGCCCGGTGGTGGCGAACCTCTTCGGTGGTGGCGTCGGTCGGGGCGCTCATGGCGCTCACCTCCCGGCGGGCGCGGGCTCGCGGAACCGGACCGCCAGGGACGGCACGGCCACCGCCGGGTCGAGTCGCGCCGACCCGCGACGAGGTGCAGGCACCTGCACGGGCTCAGGCTCGAACATCTCGTGCGCGTCGTCGGCCGGAGCATCGGGGAGCGGGAACGGCTTGGTGCCGAACTCCCCAGTCTGGTCCCCCACGGCGCGCGAGTACGCCTCGGCGTCCTCGGCCTCCATCTCCCTGATCTGGGTGTCCGAGTAGCCCAGCGCCCGCCGCGACGCACGACGCGGCAACAGCCGGTCGGCGGAGAACAGCTTCACGACGCCGTCGGCCTGGGCGGCGAAGGTCGGCGTGGCGGCATCGGTCCACCGGGCCTCCATGCGCAACGCCTCCTCGGGCACCCGCCCGTCACGCACCCGCAGCACGGTGCGCATGACCTCCTCCCAGCCGTCGCCGAAGCTGCGCTGCCTGCGTTCGGCGCGCTTGATGTGCCGGGACTCGGAACTGAGGATGCCCTCCGCGCTGGCCGGGTTCTCCGTGGCGTAGCCCAGGAAATGAGGCGGCAGCCCGGTCAGCGAGGCGACCAGCCGCGCCAAGGCGTTGAGGGTGTTGTGGAAATTCGACAGGTCGGCCTCGGGGAACTGCCCGACCGCCACCCCGTCCTCGCGCGGGCTCTTCGGCGAGGCCCACAGGACCCCCGCCACCGCCTCCCACGGCGAGAGCGGACGTCCTTGCGCGTCAACGAAATCCTCCTTGTCGAACCCCAACGCCCACCGGCGCGGCATCGCGTGGTACTCGGCGCTGGTCATCATGTCCGTGGCGATCTTGCAGGCGGCGTCGGACAGCGGCAGCACGGCCGCCAGCTCCGAACGCCCGAGCTGCGGCGGGGCGGTGCGGCGGCGGCGTGTGCGTGGCCGGTTGACGATCGGCACCACGGGGACGTGGCCCATGCCGTGCTCGTCGCGCTGGTCCTCGGTCCAGGTGCCGCCGCCGTCCTCGGAGGAGTACCAGACGGTCTCGTTCGGCAGGTACAGCGTCGCCCACGCCTCGGTGGTGCCGTCCTCGGCGTCGTCGGAGAACTGGCGCTTGAGCGCGGCCCTGACCTTGCGGGTGCGCGGGTCCAGGTCGACGTGGACGTCCAACGGCGATTCGACGGTGACCAGCGGGGTGTCCGGCCTGTCCTCGTCGGTGCCGACGATCGCGAACGCCCGCCCCAGCGCCAAGGCGTCGATGTGGGCCTGTTCCGAGGCCAGGTCGAGGCGGTTGGCCTGCCAGATCCGCCACAGCTCAGCGTCGCCCGCGTGCGCTCCGCCGAGCCGGAACCCCGTCACGTCCAGCCGCTCGTCAAGCGCGTCAACGACGAGCATCGGCCAGTTGATCACCACCTGGCGGACCCGGCCGTCGAGGCGGCGGACCAGCTCCGGGTGCATGTAGGACAGGGGCTGTTCGCCCTCGTAGTAGGAGTCGAGCAACTCCAGCTCGGGAAGTTGGGCGTTGTGCAGCCTGGTCAGGCGCGCGATCCACTGGGCGGGGGACAGCGTGAACTTCGTGGTGGGGGCCAGCGGCGACCACCACCAACGACCAGACCCCGGTGGGGTGGTCTCCTAGCCCATGACCACCATGCGGCCGGACTTCTTGGGCTTCGCGCCGCGCAGCTTCCAGCCGCCCACGGCCATCGCGGCGGTGGGCACGGCGTCGATCCTCTTGCCGGTCTTGCCGCGCTCGGGCTTGTCGGGGCGGATCAGGTCGGGCTCTCCGGCGGGGTGGCGGACCTCTACCGCGTCGAAGCACCACGCGGCGACGGGGTTGCCGTGGTGGGACCAGCCCCGCGAGCGCGTCAGGGCCATGACCTCGTTCATCCCCGGCGTCATGCCCCGGTAGGTCTGCGCCACCGGGTGCATCCGCACGCCGGTCCGCTTCTCCAGCCGTTGGCGGACCGGCTCGCCGGACCACTCGTCGTAGGAGATGTCCGCGACCCGCAGCGATCCGGTGTCGGCGAGGATGTCGGCCTCCACCCGGTCGTAGTCGATGACCTCGCCCTCGGTGACGGTGATCCACCCGGCCTGAGCCCATCGGGAGACGCGGCCCTCAGTGCGCACGTCCAGGAACTCGACCCCGGCCTCGGGCAGCCAGAACCGCCACAGCGCGGACGGGTGGCCGTCGATGCCCTCGGGCACCACCAGGCACCACGCGGTGAGGTCGAGCTTGGCGGCCAGGTCGAGTCCGCCCCACGCGGGTCGGCCAGCCAGCTCGCGGCGCAACTCCTCGGGGGTCTCGCGCGTGGTGCCGGTGCACGCGGTGTAGAGGTGCATCGGCATCCACCGGCTCGACTGCGACACCCACTGGTTGAGCCGAAACTGCCTGAAGGTGTTCTCCTTGAGCGGGTCGTTGCGGGCCTCAAGAGCCTCTTCCCGCAGCGCTGCCAGCGACAGGAAGTCGCCGAGGGCGGGGTTGGCGTGGTACCAGTTCGACTCGTCCCAGGGGTCGGCGTCCTCGGGGGTGTTGCGCAGGTACGCGAACCGGTGCGGCGCCCGAGCCGGGTCCGCACTGATCTTCACGAACTCGTCGTGCTCGCCCTTGGCGAAGGACGCCGGGTCGTTGCCCGCCGTGGTGGCCGCGATCAGCAGCGGCTCCAGGCGCGTGCCCATGCCGGTGCGCATCGCGTGCCAAAAATCGCCACTCGGCTGGGTCAGCACCTCGTCGAAGATCACGCAGCTCGGGTTGGAACCGAGGTTGCCCAGCGCGTCGGAGGGCACCACGACGTAGACCGAGTTCGTCCGCTCGTCCACGATGCGAGCCGAGTGCTCGATCACCCGCAGCCGCTTGGACAGCACGGGCGAGAGGGCGACCATCCGGGCGGCCACGTTGAACACCAACTTCGCCTGGTCGGTGTCGCGAGCGCAGCCGTAGACCTCCGCCGACTCCACGCCATCGCCGACCAGCAGGTACAGCGCGACCGCCGCCAGGATCTCGGACTTGCCGTTCTTGCGGGCAAGCTCGATCCAGGCGATCCGGTAGCGACGGACATAGGTCAGCGCCTCCTCGTCCCACCGGACCTCACCGAACAGCGGCCGGATGATGTCCTCGCGCTGCCAGTCGGCCAGGACGAACGGCTTGCGGGCCCATCTGTCCTTGGTGTGGACGCAGATCTCTTCGGCGAACGCCTGCGCGTGATCGGCCCTGGGCTGGCACAGGTGCTCGCCGCGCTTGCGGCAGGTGCGGCCGTCGAAAGTGTGCCCGCACACCGGCAACCGCGCCCCGCTTGGGGGTGTTGTAGTGGGGTTTCGGGGGGTGCCGGTGCGCGAGCGGGTCTTGGGGGTGGCGCGGGGCTTAGCTGAGGAGGCGGCCCGGCCCGCCCTTGGCGCGGTGGTCACCGCCCACCTCCACCTTGATGGACTGGCGGTCGGACGGGGTCAGGCCGAACCTGCTGGCGTAGCTAAGGAACGTGCGTTCGGCCTCGCCCTGGATCTGGATGGCCGGGTTCTTCACCAGCCCACCGGCCCCCTGCACGAGCAGGTGGGAGGAGTTGATCAGGGTGGTCGCCTGGCGGTAGCGCGACAACGCCTCGCACAGCACGAGGAAGGCGTCGACGTCCCAGCTCGTCAGCACCCCGCGCTGCTCCAGCCCCGGCGCGAGTCGGGTCCAGATCGCGCGGGCGTCCTCCGATGCCCAGTCCGGACAGGCGATGTCCTGGACCGGTGGCACCGGCTCGGCGTCGTTGATCCGGTCGGCGCGGTCGCCGTGCAGGATGCGCAGGCCGGTCGGCTTGGCCGCCGGGCCGCGTCTGCCCATGTCGACCACCACCGGCACCGCCGCGCAGGCGGCTTCTCATCGGGCGCGCGGCGGTCACGCGCCGGGGGCGGTCGAGGAGTCAGCGGCGAACCGGGCTGCCGCCGGTGTTGGACCCGCCGGATGCCTGGCGCGGGCGGCGCTGCACGGTGCGGCGGACACCGGCCAGCGCGCGGGAGAAGGCGTTGCGCAAGACGATCACCTCCCTTCGTCGGTCGTGGTGAGCGGGACGTGCAGCACGGCGGCCAGGTGGTGGCCGTCGACGTACTTGTCGGCGAAGGGCGGCAGGCCGACCGCAGACAGGAACGCCTCCTTGTGGGCGCGCAGCGGGAAGCACACGGCGAACCAGTGCGGGGAGTCGGTGACCAGGCGGCCGGTGCCGGGCGCGGTGTCGGCGGCCCGGAACGCGGCGAGCACCGCCTCCAGCTCCATCAGCGAGTCGGCCGCGAGGTCATCGACGTAAGGCAGGCCGTGCAGCGGGTCGGCGGTGCCGATGGCCTGGAGCTGGGCGAGGACCGCCTCGGCGGACAGGGCGTCCGCCGGGGCGGCCAGCGCTTGGAGCGCGGCGAGGGGGTCGACCTCGGGCGGCGCCGCGTCCTGCCCGTCCTCGGGAACCTCGTAGGTCACGCCGAGCGCGCGGGCCAACTCGTCCCCGTGCACCCACCGGCCGTCGACGGGGACCACGCCGACCGCGTCGAGGAACGCGGCGAGGTCGCCCGCGGTGCGGAAGCAGACGGCGGCCCAGTACTCGGAGTCGGTGGCGTTGCGGTAGCGCTCCTCCTCCCGCTTGGCGCGGGCGCGGAACCCCTCGGCGTTGGCGTCCAACTCCTCGGCGGGCTTGTCGCCCTTGGCCGGGCGTTCGGCGTTGAGGGCGGCCAGCAGGTCCACCGGGTCGGCGGGATGCCGGGGGCGGCCCATCGCCCGGAGGCGGGAGAGCGGGTCGAACCCGTGGTCAGGCTGCGTGGCGGGCACGGAACACCTCCAGCGCTGCCATCGGGAACCACTCCAGGATCAGCGCGTAGTCCTCGGGACGGTGCTCGGCCAGCGGCGCGACGAACCGCAGGTCCAGCCCGTCCCACGAGCGACCGAACCACTCGTAGTCGACGGGCAGGCGCGCGCCGTGGTGGGCGATGGCCTCCCGCACGTGCCGGACCTTCCAGTCCCAGACGATCGAGAGTTTGCGGGTGGCCTCGCGCTTGGGCCCGTAGGTGGTCATGGCCATGCGCCGGTTGGGGCTGTCGGAGGCGCGCACCCCGTCGCAGTTCCAGGCGTTCGGCAGGTCGAGGTCCGCCCGGATCATGTCGGCCATCTCCTCGTAGGAGGGCTCGGGCAGGTCGACGGCGTCGATCACCGCCAGGCGCTGGGGTGCCTGGAAGGTGAAGGTGTTCAGCCAGCGGAACAGCGCCGGGTGCGGGTAGCGGTGGATGCGCACGCCGAAGAAGTCCTCGAAGTCGGCCAGCGACTTCTCCACGAACGACATGCCCGGCACGTGGTAGAGGAAGTACGGCACCACCTCCACCCCCGCGTCGCGCAGCGACAGCCACGCCGCCAGGGAGTCCTTCCCGCGCGAGAAGCCGAGCAGAACCGGGTTTCCCTCCTCGCGCAGCTCGGCGAGCAGCTCGGGCGAGGACGGCTGTCCGTCGATCGCCACGAGCCCCTCGGGCCGGTAGGTCATGGGCGGGCACCTCCGAAGACGTGATGCGGAACGGATCGGTGATGCGGACCGCATCACCGGCACGGGGCGGGCCGGGGTGGGTCAGGGCGGGGTGTCGCGGGCGAGCGTGCGGCTGACCGTGGACTGCGCGATCTGGGCGTGGGCGGCGATCTCGTGCTGTGTCGCGCCCAGCTCGTAGGCTTGGCGCACAAGGGATTCGTGCTCGGCGAGCCAGGAGGCGGCCTGGTCGGCGGCCAGCTCCAGCCGCTCCAGCACGGCGGCCAGCGCGCGCCCGGTCTCGCTGTCCGGGGGGACCGGTCGGCGGACGTGGGAGCGGCGTTGTCGGAAACCTGACCGGCCGGAACCGGGCCTCAATGGCTTGTGCCCTTCCTGGCGGTTCAGGGGTCACCCCCCTGGGGTCCGCGCGGGCGGGTGTCACGGGCTGTTCCAGCCGCCTCGGGTGCGGCGGTCCCTGGCGGTGATCCGAGCGTGGCACGGCCCGCACAACCCCCGGCCCCGGTCCGGGTGGTCGGGGTCCAGTCCTGCGGTCACCAGCTCCCGGCGGGTGAGCGGCCAGTGGTCGGCCACGGTGGACCGGGCAGAGCAGCCGGTGCCGGGGTGGTCGGGGCAATCGGTGAGGTCGCAACGGCACACCCGGTCGGCGGGGCGGGAGAGCACTCCGGGCCGGAACCTGCTGCGGTGTCCGGCGGTGTAGCCGCGCTGCGCGCTGGTGCCGTGGGCACGGCGGGCACGGCTTCGGCACGGCGGGCACATCCCGGAGCGGGCGGCGGCGATGCCCGGACAGCCGGGGCGGGAACAGGGACGGGGAGCACGGGCGGGCACCGGCACCACCCCGTGCACGGGACTGCCCCCGGCGGGTGCCGGGGGCAGTCTGGGTCGGGACCGGCTACAGGTCGGCGGTCAGCAGGTTCAGGGCGGTCTGAGCGGTGTTCAGGCTCTCCCGGTGGGGGAACAGGGCGGACATGGCCCTGTCCCGGTCACCCAGCTCCCCACCGGTCTTGGTGGGCTTGATGTTCTGCACCCATGCCAGCACGGACAGCAGAGCGGCCCACCGGGTGCCCTTGATTTTGGCGGTGAGGTCCACCTCACCCCGGAACAGGGCTTCCACCACCCCGGTGCGGGTGTCATAGAGCTTGAACTGAGAGGGCCCGGCAGAGGGCATCGGCTTGTCGTTCAGGACGGTGTCGGCAAAGTCCTGGAACTCCCGGATGGTCATCTTCTTGCGGAGCAGCTTGTTTGCCACCTCCCCAAACTCTTCGGCCATCCGGAAGCACAGATCCAGTGCCTGGCTGGCCTCGGTGATGCGGGAGTCCTGGTTGTTGTTCGGGTCCAGCTCCACCCGGTCGGGCAGACCCGGCAGGGTCACCGGGATCACGGTGTGGGTGCCGGTGTGCACCGGCATGACCCGGACGGTGGACCCCTTGCCGGGCATCAGGGAGTTGACCAGCACGGCCCGGATCTCCACCTTGTCCACCTTGCCCACGGACACCAGGTCCGGCACCCGCACGGTGGCGAAGGACGCCGTCCCCTCCCACAGCGGCCCGGCGGCCCCGGTCTTGGCACCGGGCAACACCTTCAGCAGCTCGGAGAGGATGGCCCCCCGGACATCCACGGACACCGGGGTTGCCTCCCGGTTGGTGTGTGCAATGTGGACGGACTTGGCAGGGTCCTGCGGGTTCATCTTGACCAGGGACCACAGGCCCGGCACCTCCAGCGGGATGGAGGTGTGCTCCACCTCAACCTTCCCGGCGGCACCACTGGCGGCGGGCAACTCCTGCCCCATGAGGCAGTCGGCGGTGTGCTTGACCCCCACCGGCTTGCGGCACTCGGTGCACTTCCCGGACGGGATCACGGCCACCATCGGGTTGGCGGTCACGGTCCATCCGGCAATCCCGGCCTTCTTCAGCAGCTCGGGGATGGTTCGGCTGCTGTTGTTCGCGGTCGCCAGCCGCGCCCACGCATCCCGGTTCCCCACGGTGGAGGGCTGCTGCTCGGCCTTGGTCTCCCCCTTGGCGGCGGTCTTGGCCGGTGCGGCCTTGGCGGCCTTGGTCGGTGCCTTAGCCGGTGCCTTGGCGGAGCTGGGCTCTGCGGACTCCTGAGCGGCCTGCACGGACTCGGCGGCGGGGACCTTCGGTTCAGTCATGGGATTTCCCTAGAAACGGCCTACCCCCTGCGGGGCGGGCGGTTGATCAGGTGAACACCCAAAACATTAATGACGGAACGGCGAGGCCAAAAACGACAGAAAGCGCCAACGCGCCGGACGCGGCGAACCACCCCGTTAGGACGATCGAAAACGTCACGAACAGGGAAAATTAGGTGCACGCACAGGGAAGCGTCTCAACCTGCCCTCGCGCCGGTTGGGCGTCATCCCGGCCGACCGGGTCGCACGCTTCCGCGCCCCACGAGGCGAACCCTATCTACCAGCGCTTATGTTCCCGAGCGTGCACATCGAGCAAGGGCGACTGGCCACGTAAACGGGAAGCTCAACTTCGGAAAACCGAATGAATTTGCGGGAAATCCGGGGATTTGACAGGCCATTCGGGTGATCCCCTGTGTCCAGACCTTGCCCAGCTCTTCTGGATTGCCATTCTTTCCCTTTGATTCGGCCTGTGGGTGCGGCATCACCTGCGGGACGAAAACCGAGGAAGGAAAACGAGATGGGCGTGAAAATTGCGTACCGCGAACCCAGAACGACATGGATTCCACCGGTAGGGCGCAGGTTCGGGGCGAGGTTCCCGCGCACTGCGGTCATCCTACGCACGTCGGCGTTGGCCCGGCGGATCGTGCTCGACCTGGAGCGCGAGTACGCCGCGACGCACGAGCCACTGGACCCCCGGCGGCCGTTCGGCATCGCGGCGTGGGTCTACCGCATCCGCAGCGGCGTGGAGTGCATCGACTTCGAGGTCTACGGCGTGACCGACGAGGTGCTGCGCGACCGCGCCCGGTGCGACCGGCTGCGCGCCGAGCTGGAAAGCCTGGTGGCGCAGTACAACTGGGCCGACCCCGACGACCCCGGCGACGTCCGGTTCGGCGGCGGCGCGGTGTTTCTGTGCACCGAGAAGCAGGAGCGCGAGCGCGGCGGGCGCTCAGGGCAGGTCCGCACCTACCGGCGCTGGCTGGCCCGGCTGCTGGGGCGGCGCTTCCGCCCGTACCTGCCCGTCGCCTGCGACTGATCCCGGATACAGCAACGCCCCTGATCACAGGCCCGGCATGGCCTCCCAGGGGCGTGCTGTCGGAACCCGAGAAAGGAAGAAACATGAGCCCCGACGCCACGCACAGTAGCAACCCGGACGCGCAGGAGGAGGTGCTCCTGCGGCACGGCGCGCTGGAGATCGCCCGCGACAAGTTCACCAGGGCCGTCACCCACCTGACCCGCATGGCGGGCCCGCAGGCCGCCGCGCTGCGCACCACCCTCGCACAGGAGGCGTTCGTCATGCGGGTGCTGCACGCGCTGTCGGTGGGCTACGGCTGGAGCGAGGCGATCCACCGCGTGGCAACGCCACAGGTGCTGGAGGCCGCCCGCGCGCTCGGGCACGTGGGCACCGACCTGACGACCGGCTGCCCGGTGCTCACCGGCACCGGGATGCGCGCCCTCCAGCGGTGGCGCGACTTCGTCGCCCCCGTGGCCGCGCTGCCCGAGTACGCGCCGATGTGGCGCTACGTCCACTCGCTCGACGGCTGACCGTCGCGCGAGCGCACCACCGCGTCCGGTGCGGCATCACCGGACGCCCCAACGGAAAGGGAGAACATGGCCAGGATCGAGATGGACCGCGAGGACCTGCCGCGCGTGCCCGTGCCGAACGAAGAGACCTTCGACGGTTACGAGTGGCGCGAGATGGCGCAGGAGTTCGGCTGGGTGGTTCCGGGCCTGTGGGGCCGCGAGGGCTGGGACCTGGGGGCGTGGCCGCTGATCGTGGTCGGGCTGCACGACGACCCGAAGGTGAAGGTCTGGGCCTACGTCGTCTACATCGAGGGCGACATCTTCGTCCACACCTTCGACGACGAGGACGAGCGCGACCGGGCGGTCACGGCGGAGGCGGTCTTCTGGTGGCGCAACGGCGACGCCGACGGGCCGATGGACCTGCCGGAACAAGGGGATTACCTGGAGCACCACCACGGGCCGTTCCGGGGGTTCTGACCTGGGCGCGGTGAAGTGAACTGAGGGGGACCGGCGGCCTGCCGGTCCCCCTCTTGCTGTCCGGGCTGTCTGCGGCCCTGTCGGGGGCCTGCACCGGCCGGTGTACGGGGCGGGTGCCTGGTTGGCACCGGGCGGTGCGGGCAGCTGCGGACCGGTCTGCGGGCACCCGGTCCGGGCCTGTGCGGCCTCTGGGCGGGGTGCGGGTGCCGGTGGGGCAGGAGGGTGGGGGCGGGCGGAGCCCGTGCGGCCGAGGGGGACGGCGCGCGGGGCTCGACGCCCGCCCGGCGGGGTGGTGCGGCCGGGTACGGCCGGAGCCCCGCCGCGTGATCGCGACGGGGCTCCGGAGACCGTGTTTCGGGCACACGTGTACCCAATGCGTCCATAGTGGCCGCCGAAGCAATCCGGGTCAACCGCCGATCGCAACATTGCAAGTGATGTGGGTCACCCGGTCCAGGTCTCGTGGCTGAGCTGCGCGTCCATCAGCTCGCCCAGCTGCACCCAGGCGTCCAGCGGCCAGCACCGCCCGCAGTCCGCGCACACCACCTGCGCCTGCTCCGGGTCGACGGACAGCGCCGGACGGCGCACCCAGTCCTCCGCGTCCTCGGACCACGCCTGCACCGTGGCGGTGCCGCAGGTCGGGCATGCCCGGCCCCGCAGCGGGTAGCGCGGGGCCGGGTCGAGCAGCGCGCGCGCCGCGCGCACCCACCCCTGGGACAGCTCGGCGGCCCAGAGCACGTACTCCGGGTCGTGGTGCTGCCACGGCTCGGCGTGCGCTACCCAGGCGCGGACCCGCTCGGGCAGTCCGCGGGCGTCGTGGCCGTGCCCGCAGCAGGTCCGGTCGACCTCCGCGCCGATCTCGCCCAGCAGCGAGAGGGCACCCAGGCTCGCGGGCGGGCGGGAGCCGAGCGCGCCCGCCGGGCCGGAGCGCCGCCCCTGCGGCATGACCGCCTCCTGGACCTGCTTCAGCAGCGGCAGCACCTCGGCGACCTCGTGGCGGTCGTCCTGGCGGTGCAGCACGTACAGGCCGGGCATGACGAGTTGGTCCACGCTGGCCTCCCAGGTCAGGCGCGCGGTCGCGGCCTCGTCCCGGCTCGGCGGGTCGGGCACGAACTCGTGGTGCTGTTCGTGGGCGGCGTTCACGCGCTCACCGCCCCGTGCCCTGCGGCGCCGCGTGCGGGGGCGGCGGCGCCCGGTCGCTCGCGGGCGGCGGCCAGCCGGGAGGGGTGCATCCGGGTGTCCGGGTCGCGGTGCTCGCGGCGGCCGTCACGGGTGCGGGTGATCGGGCGGCACACCCGGCCCGCGTGCGCCCAGCAGTACGGGCAGCGCACCCGTCCCGCCTGCTCGGCCTCGGGCGGCCTGGTCCAGCCCATCGCCGAGTAGACCGCGCGGATGCCGCGCTGCCCGGCGACGGCGAACCGCGCCCGCTCGCGCACCCGGTCCGGCTCGGCCACCGGCAGCGGCGGGCGCGCCGACCCCGGCGCGGCCTGCGGGGCGAGCGCGACCAGCTGCACGAGCTGGGCGACCTCCTCGGCGCTCACCCGCCCGACCCGCTGCGCGGGCACGGACGCCAACGCGGCCTGGACCTGGGCGGCGGTGTGCCCGCGCAGCTCCCGCCACCAGGCGGTCACCACCGGCTCGGGCAGCTGCCCCTCACCGGCGATGCGGTAGTGCCACAGCAGCGCCCGCATCTGCGAACGGGTCAGGCACTCGCTCACGCGGCCACCCCCGCCCCCGCCGTCGAGGCGTCCTTGCCCGGTGTGACCGTGGCCGCCAACGCGGCGTCGAGCACCGCGCGCAGCTCGGCGGCGTCGGCGTGCACGGGCAGCTCCCCGCGCACCGCCAGGCCCACCGGCGAGCGGTCGTCGTCGGCGATCGCATCGGCCCGCATCCGCTCCACCGTCCCGGCCGTGGCCAGCTCCCGGCGGGCGGCCTCGTCGCCGGGCAGCGTGCGGGCGCGCATCACCTCGCCCACCAGCTCCGGCACCCACGAGGTGGGCAACTGCTTGCCCGCCCACACACGCAGCCCCACCGCGATCACGGCGGGCTCGATGTCCTCGCGCAGCAGCTCGACCACCTGCCCGCGCAACGCCTGCTCCACCCGCCGGGGCTGGGCCGGGCAGTGCACCGACACCAGTCGCACCGCCTCCCGCTGGCGCGCCTGCCGCGCCGAACCGGTCGCCGTGGCGCGCTGGTCGTCCTCGGGCACGTCCGGGCGCCGCCCACGCGTGCGGGCGCCGCTGCGCACGGGCGCAGGCGGGGGAGACCCCACTTCCTTGTCTGCCAACGCAAGAGGGCTTACTCCAGTCTCCCTCTCCCCACTCCCTTCTCCCCCGTCCTTCGCCGAGGGGTTCGCCGAGGGGGCCACGGAAGGGTTCGCCGAAGGGGTGCCGAAAGGGGGCGCGACCGGTTCCAGGAGGGCTGCCGGGGCGACGGCGGGCCTGCGGGACGCGCGGGTGTCCAGCGCGGCCGTCACCGAGGCGGGCAGCGTCCGCGCCCCGGCCTCCAGCTCCCGTGCCGCCACCATCGGGGCCGGGCCGGTCACCTCGACCGGCAGGCGACGCAGCTCCCTGGCCAGCGCGCCGCGCAGGATGGGCGAGACGATCGTGAACGCGCTCCGCAGCGCCGAGCGCAGGACGTTGGGCTGCTTCCACAGCTCGTCACGCCGGATGAAGCTGCGCACCAGGACCTCCTCGGTCTCCTGGTCCACCGCCAGGAACCGCCCGGCGTCCAGCTCGGCCAGCGCCGAGCGCACGGCGGCCAGGTCCAGGTCCGGGTGCGAGCGCGCCCAACGGCGGGCCGCCAGGTCGAGCACCCCGGAGTAGGCGAGCTTGGGCTGGGACACGAGCTGGAGGTAGAGCAGCTTGGCGACGGCGGACAGCTGGACGAAGTCCTCGTCGTCCCAGATGTGCACGGACAGACGGGCATGATCACGCGCCACGGAAGGTCATCCCCCTACGGAAAACGGTGTTGGGCAGCGCGGAACGGCCGCACGAGCGCGTGCGGCGCGGTCCCGGAGCGAAAGGTCAGGCGGTGGCCCGGTCGACGCGGGCGGCCTGGTGCTCGGAGAGCACGGAGAGGTTGAGCGCGTGGACCGGCAGCAGCTTGCCGCCGTTGCCCCCGCGCGCGTCGGTGGAGGCGAGGTAGCGGCCGGTGGCCACGAGCAGCCCGGCCGAGTGCAGGCGCCGCACGGTGGCGCCGATGAGCTGCGGGCGCACCCCGGTCAGCTTGCCGCGCCACCGGTTGGCGTGGGTCTCGCGGAACGGGTCGGCGAGCGCGTCCCGCACGATCACGCGCACCACCGCCCCGGTCTGCGCCGCGCTGCGGGGCGCGAGGGCGAGCACGTCGACCACGCGCTCGACGGTGCCGTCGTAGTCCAGCGGTAGACCCGCCAGGTGCCGGGCGGCCTCGGTGGACAGCTCGCCCAGGACGGTCGGAGTGCCGCGCGGGCGGGTCCGACCGGCCCCCCGAGACCGGTCGGACCCCGTTCGCCTGCTCACGCGGCGTCCACGAGCAGGAACGTCCTGATCTCGGAGATTTCCTCGCACTCGGCGACGATCTCCGGGTGCAGCTCCCGCACCAGGCGGGGGCTGAGCCTGATCCGCAGGCTCGCCCGGTAGGTCACCGCAGGCACCCCGCCGACCGTGCCCACCTCGGCGTTCGCCTCCGACAGGCGGGTCTTGACCATGCGCTGCGCGTCGGCGCGGACCTTCTTCAGGGCGTCGATCAGGTCATCGACCGAGCGCAGCAGGTCGAGCTGCGGGACGAGGTCGTCCAGTGCGTGTGTCTGGCCGATGGGCATGGTGGTGATCTTGGACATTCGGTGAACCGCTCCCGATAAGTCGGTAACGCTGCGTCAGCGGATTGGGCGTGCTACACCTGCCGGGGCCGCATTTTTGCGGTCGGACTATCGATGCCAGCCAGCGGGACAGCAGTCCTGCCTTGCTGGCCAAGTAGCCGCCCACCTTGTTCACGTGATCCACATCTCCCCCAAATGGTGGTGCAGAGCCTTCACCTGAATGGTTGAGGCTCTGCTACCCAGCGCGACACATCCTGGTCTTCCTTGCAATGTTGCGTCAAGTTTTTTCCGCAAAAAACGGGTCTGGCACACAAAACGCCGCCGAAAGGGCTAAGCAGCCACACCCAGTAGCGCGTACCCCCTGCGACAGGCGAAGATTTCACGAGAAGAAATGTCCGCCACGTCAGCCGCACTGATCGCTATGACACAAAGCGTGACGAACAGCGGCGACGGCCGAAGGGGGTGCAGGTCAGGTGGGGACGACAGGCCCGACGTCCGAGGACGACGCCATCTCCGCGCCCAAGCACAACGAGCCCGTCAGGCGATCCCAGGTGGACGCCCTGATAGCCGAGTGCAAACCCGGTGCCAGCATCCGCAGGATCGAGCGCGAGGCCGGTCTTGCGGAGGGCGCGCTCGGCCACCAGCTCAAGCGTGGGCAGCGCGGTCGAATCCCCAGCCTGGCGATCATGGAGAGGTTCGCGAGTGCCCTGGAGACGGACCTGGAGCGCGTTTCCAGCGCCTTCGCGGCGGACAGCCACATCCCGATCGGGGTGGAACTGCCCCCCGAGGAGGAGGCCTTGGTCGCCCTCTTCCGTCAGCTCACCCCCGCCGGTCGGCGACTGCTGGTGCGCCAGGCTGCGGTGATCGTCGAATGCGAGCGTGACGAGCAGCGCGCGCATAGGGTAGGGCGGACACCGAGCTGACATGACCGCTCACCCGGTGTGACGAAAAGCTGCGAGTGGTACCAGGCAGCCGGTAACGTCGCTGGCCGCACTCACGCAGCCCCGGTTCGGTGAGCGGGGAGAACCACAGCGGACCGAACATGTCCGCCCGACGCCACGCCGGGGAGGGCCGCGTCGGGTGGACCGAGGCACGCCCTGCGGCGCAAGGGCGTGCGGAGGAGAAGGAGACGTGCCCAGACACACGCACCCGCCCGACCGGACTCCCGTCATCGAAGTGCGCCACGACTTGCAGACCCCTTGGCTGATCCAGGTCAACCCGGACGGGACGAAGACGTTGCTGATCGTCCCCGGCCTGTGTCTGGAGCCCTTGGTGGACCTCGTCCTCGACCTTGTGCAAGACCGGTCCGACCCCTGCCGCAGGTGCATGGAGCTGGTCGAGCAGTTGCGTCACCTTCCTGACGGACCGGTCCGCGCCATGTCCATTTACCACCTGCTCCACATGATGGCTGGTGGGATGGGGGAACCGCCTCCCAGCGCCTCTCCGGTAGAGCCCGATACCGCCGTCGAAATCGCGAGGGCTTGCTAGCGCTGCCTGAGCAAACGAACAGGGCCCCACGCAGCGGCGATCGCTGCATAGGGCCCTGTCTCCGCGTCCTTAAGCTGGCCATCGTCGCACGGCGGCCTGGGACGGGCAGTACCGGTCGAGAGCACCCCTCGTATCGCTCTCGACGTGCGTTAGCGCAGGTAAGCGACCGTTGTGGCGGGCTGGTCAAGCCAAAGTCGGTGATGACCAGCGCTGGTCACCGTCATCCCCCACCGGTTGAGCTCTGCCCGGTCTGCTGCTTGCCAGGCGTGCAGAACAGGGGCGAGTTCGTCCCACAGCCTCCGACCGCCTCCCTGGTACAGAGTGGCGTGCCGCTCTTCAGCGGTGTCGGGGAGGTCCACGCGTGCCCAGCTGCCGGTGGCGGGGTGCAGCCACCGGTAGGACGTGACCGTCCTTGCGGTATCGGCGTCCGCGTGGGTGTAGACGAGCTGGCTGCGGTCGGCGACCAGGCTGGCGAAGAACGCGGCCAGGGCGAACTCGTCATCCAGTTGCGGGTGGTCGATGACGGTGCCGGTCGCGTTGGCGGTCGTTCCGTGTCCGCCGGTGGCCTCCAGTACGTCGGCGACCGGCGTGCGCGGGGTGTAATGCTGGAGCTCCGAGCGCAGGGGCATGAACCCCGCGCCGCTGAGGAACCGTCCTGACACCAGCCGCTCGCCCTGCTCCTCGCCTGCGTCGCGGAGCAGGACGATGCCCTTGGAGACGTTGGCGAGGATGGCTCCGGCGGGGGCGAGCTGGTTGATCCAGTCGGTGGGGACGCGGTCCATGCCGCACGTGGCGATGATGCGGTCGAACGGTGCGCGCGCCGGGGCGCCGAGCGCGCCGTCGCGGCACAGCACGGCGGGGTGGTAGCCCGCGGCGGCCAGGCGCTCTTGGGCCGGGATGGTGAGATCGGATTCGACGTCGATCGTGGTGACGTGCTCGTCGCCGAGCACTTCGCACAGCAGCGCGGCGTTGTAGCCGGTGCCGGTGCCGATCTCCAGGACCCGGTGTCCAGGGTCCGTGTCGAGCGCATTGAGCATCTGCGCCATGAGGCTGGGTTCGGTGCTGGAGCTGACGGGAATGCCCTCCGCCCAG
Organism: Actinosynnema pretiosum; assembly: GCF_024171695.1. Taxonomy (GTDB): domain Bacteria; phylum Actinomycetota; class Actinomycetes; order Mycobacteriales; family Pseudonocardiaceae; genus Actinosynnema; species Actinosynnema pretiosum. The sequence continues at coordinate 827,760 of NZ_JAMTCF010000001.1, forward strand.
CGGGTGATCAGGGTGTCGTCGGTGTAGGCGGCGGTGAGCGCGGCCCGCCGCCGGGTCGGGTCGGGATCGGCGGTGTCGTGTTCGGTGAACTGTCCGGTGACGGGGTCGTGCACGGTGAATCGGGGCGCGAAGACGTGTCGGGGGACGGTGGCGAACGCTGCCCGCCACCGTCCTGTGGATGCGGTGGCGGGCAGTTGGAGTCCTGCCGCGAGCGCGGTGCGCAGCGCGGGCGTTTGCGTCGGTTGGGAACCGGCTTCGGGGTCGGTCTCGGCGGGGGTGGGCGACGGTGTGCTCATCGAGCGGTCTTCACCTCGTGGACGTCGTGATCGGCAGGTCGGCTAGCCGTTGGCGAGTTCGTCGGCCAAGGCGCGGGTGATGTGGGGGCGCAGCGGTTCGATCCAGGCCCACTGGCCGTTGGGGTTGAGGTCGCCGTGGAACCACCAGCGGCCGTCGTGGTCCACCACGAAATCCGGGGCGGCGTAGGTCAGGCCGAATTCCCGAGCCAGGGCGAGGACGCTGGTGGCGACGTCGGCAGGGACCTCGACCGGGGTGTAGGTCAGTTGGTCGTGCGCGGCCCGCCAGTCCACCGGCTGCGATGTGTCGTCGACGGTGGGGTGGTCGATGCGGGCGGCGAACAAGCGGTGTCCCACGATGGTGATTCGGACTGAGTAGGCGCAGGGGATGCGCACCTGGAACAGGTGCACCGTGCGGGCGACGCCGTCCGTGATCTGCTCGGGGGTGACGATCTGGGTGCGCAACGCGACCCGCTTGCCCGCCTCGCTGCCGGGACCTCCGGTCAGCGGCTTGTACACCACGCCGGTGCGCGCGTGGGTGCGGCAGAAATCGCGTGCCTGGTCGGCGTCGTTGGTCAGCAGGGTCTCCGGCACGTTCAGGCCCGCCGTGGTCGCTGCGGTCAACTGTGCTGGCTTCTGGTTGGCGCGCGTCCGGTTCTCCGGGCGGTCGATCCAGCGCGCGGGTAAGGCGGTGAGCAGACCGCCGAAGCCCATCTGGGCTTCGGCGGTCACCCACTGCCGCTCCGTCGCGTTGAGATCGGGGTGCGGTGCCACAGGCCCCGGTTTGCGGTACCAGATGGCGCGCACAGCTGCCAGGTCCACGTCACGGACGGGACCGCGTAAGGCACCGGTCCAGTGTGACCGGCCGGGCACCAGGTAGGCGATCTGCTTCACCCATTCGGGCACCTCGGCCAAGTCCATCCGCGCCACCCCCACCTCGCGGCGCGCCAGTTCGGCCACGACGAGGTCGGCGGTGGTGTCCTGGTCACGCGTGATCACCAACACGGACGGGAAAGGCATCAGTTCGTCAGTCCCTGTCCACAACCCAGGTCATGTCGTACTGGGTGTCGCTGGAGGTCCCCATGTGAGGGACGCCGGGACCGGCGACCCAGGGCTGTCCGGTGGGGTCGATGTTGAGCTGCTGGTGCGGGTCGTAGGTGGCACCGTCGAGCACCACAACGCCCTCGTCGTCGTTCAATGGCGTGACCTGGGTCAGCCCGAACGGGCGCAGCGCAGGCGCGGACGGAACGTCCGCCGACAGCTCAGTCAGCCCAGGGCGCGAGGGAAGCGCCCTGTCGTCGATGATCGTCATGCCGGTTTCCTTCCGGTGATCGTTTTCTGGTTCTTCGGTCCTAATCGCAAATCTGGTCGGTGTCTTGTGCGGTCACTGCTACGCAGGACACCGACCCCTTACCACAGGTTGCCGTCACCGCATCCTTGGTAGCTTGCGGGAGGCGCGCCCCTCGCGCGGCGACGTGCACGGGCATACGACGGGGTGGTTGGCCCTGCACGAGACGTGTTTCGCTACTCCTGTCTCTCTGCCTTGGTCTCCTCGCCCATCGCGTCGACGGCGTCGCGGCACAGCGCCGCGAACCGCTCCAGGTAGACCGTGACCCCCAGGTGGTCCTTGAGCACCAGGGCGTCGGTCAGCATCTCCAGCATCACCACCGACTCGTCGACGATGCGGAACGAGCCGCCCTGCGGGATGCGGTGGTTGGGCAGGATGCCCACGTGCACATCCGGCAGGCGGGCGGCCTGGTCGAGGAGGACCCGTTGGTCCTCCCGCCCGGCCACCCACTCGGGCACGAGCAGGTGGACCGTCCGCCCCGCTCGCGTCTGCGGCACGGCGTCCACTCCCGTGAGGGCGAGCACCCGCAGCACGGTCGCCTCCGCCTCGAACAACCGAGCGTCCCGCCTGTCCAGACGGGCGAACCTGGAGCGCCGCCGCGTCTCCTCGGTGACGGCGCGGGCGAGCTGCACCGCGTGGGTGATCTCGTCCTGCTCCGCGCCGTAGACGCGCAGCAGACGGGTGACGTCGTAGGGCGTGGGGGCCAACCGCGCCCGCTCCAGCTTGGAAATCTTGGACTGGCCCATTTGGGCCTGTCTTCCCGCTGCCGCCCCGCTCAGGCACGCCTTGAGCCGGGCTTGGCGGAGCAGATCGCCCAGCAGGGTCGCGGGGCTCTTGTCGGGAGGAACCGACGTCTCAGGCATGTCACCTCTTCTTCGGGCGCTCTAGGCTTCGGAGGCGGATTCCCCGCCCGCCGGGGCGGGCACGGGCTCGGCGGAGTCCGCCCGGTCCTCGTCCGTTTCCGGGGCGCGGTCCTGTCGCCGCGCGGGCGCGTAGACCACCGACCACCGCCCCGGCCTGTCGCCGGTCACGTCGCCCCGTTTTCCCGCGCACGCGTCCTCTTCTGCTCGGGCGTGAGTTCGGGGCGCTGCTGGTGCTCGCGCTCGCGGCGTTCTGCGGCCGAGCGCTCGCCCTGCTCCTTCAGCGACTCCAGCGCCTCCCGCCTCCCCGCCGTGACCGCTTCCTGGTCCCTCTGCCTGGCGAGCTGGTTCAGCGCGGCGGCTTGGGCGCGCGGTCTGTCCAGGGCGGTGGACCGCAGGCGCTCCGCCTCCTCCCTCAGCTCTCGGGCGCTTTTCTTGCTGTCCGCCAAGGGGTTCTCCTTGATCATCGAGAGTCAGCGCCCCGGCTGTACGCCGGGAAGGTTCCGATCGGGTCCAGCAGGATCGGCACGGTCGGCAGGTCGTCGGTGAACCACGGCGAGACGACCTGGTGGTCGGGGGACGACACCGGCAACCGCCCCGCCTGGTCCCTGCCGACTTCTCCCACCACCTGCACGGGCACGGCGAAGGGAGAGGGCCGCACCGGGACCCGCCTTGGCAGAGGCGGGGCCAGCGCCGCCAGTTCAGCGACGACCGGCCCGTCACCGGAGAACCGCGACGGCGCGGCAGCGCTACCGTCCGCGCGCTCAGGGCCACCCGCACGGGGTTCTCCAGGCCCTACGGGCGCAGTCGCAGCCGAAGAGGCCCCGCACGCACCCGACCGGTGGCGCGCGATGAGGTCGGCCACGGTGGGCGCGTGCGGCCGGGTTTCCCGGTCGTGCCTCACTGCGGCACCACGTCCCAGTTGATCGCGGCCACCCGGTCGGCAAGCTCACCGCGCCGCCCGGCCCGCTTGCGTTCCTGGTAGGCGCGGTGTCCAGGCGTGAGCGGCCTCATGGTCTCCGTCTGCCCGATCGCGTGCACCCAGCAGTCGGCGCAGACGATTCCCTGGGGGTACGCCTTACCCAGGTCACGCACGTGCAGTGCGACACCGCACAGCGTCCACTGCCTGTTCCTGCGCCGCAGCCGCTTCACCACGCTCCGGGGAGCGGCGACCAAGTGGTTTCGCTGCGGCTCCCCGTTCTTACGGTCCACGATCAGGAGCCGCCACCGGTACCCGGCGGGAGCTGGCGTCCCCAGCATCAGACCCTCCCTCTCGTCACCGCTGCGGCGGGAGAGCTGCCGGGAGGACGCCCTCCCGCCGCAGGGGCCCCCACGCCCCGCTCAGTTGACAGGCGTGGGGGCTGCTGGCCACCCGGTGCGGCCAGCGGTATGGGAGCGGCGGAGGCGTGGGCCTGGCGAAGGGGATACGCCCCCGCCGCCGCTGCCACCGTGAGGGGGCGCGGTACCGACCCTCTTGGTGGAACTCGGCGACCACGCGTGGACGCGGTGCCGAGGGCGGTAGTGCACGTTCGTTGCGCGGTCCGATGGCGTTGCGCGAACGTGTCAACCTGCAAAACGACCACGAAACTGAGGGGCGACCTTCCGGGCTTCGTGCTCATCAGGACCGCCAAGGACGTGTTTTGGCACGGGCGTTGCTCAGCTCAGCGGTATTGCCATCGTTGAGTCCACGCTTCTCTTCCACGTGGCTTGAAGTCGTGATCAACATCCGCCCCGCATCCACCTGATCTTTACCGCTGCCTGGACTTCCGGCCAGCAGTGCTCCAGTAGGTGCCTCGGCAGGCGCATCCGCCGTCTAACGAGGCGTTGGTTTGGGACTCGCCCCACGTCAGGACCTGTGGACAGCACTGCCGCAGGGCGAGCCGCCGGGTAGCCCGGCAAAACGAATATAGCGTGTCGAGCTTCCGTTTTGCGTACTCCGAACGGGCTACTTGCCTCCAGTGTCCGTCGAAGTGCGTTGATCAGTGAGCGACACTGTGGGGCGACAGCCGGAGAGAAGAGAGGCGAAGCGTGGCCGAGAAGTCGGAAGACGAGATCGTTCCGATCCGCCGCAGGCATCTGGCGATCCGGCTACGGAAGGCACGCGAGGAACGCGGTCTGCTCGCCGAGGCAGTTGCGAAGTGGGCGGGGTTCTCCCAGTCAACTTTGAGCCGCATCGAGAACGCCAAGCAGCGGATTCAGGTCAAGCACGTGCGCTTGCTGGCGAACCGTTACGGCCTCGAAGCTGGCGAACTTGCCCTGTTGCTGAGCATGGCGGAGAAGAGTGATCACCGAGGACTGCTGGTCGCGCACGCAAGCACGATCCCTGACTTCGCCGCAGCGTACTTCGATCTTGAGCAGATCGCGGTGGAGATGTGGGTGTACGAGCCGGGAGTTGTTTTCGGGCTCCTCCAGTCGCCTGAGTACGTCCGTGCCCTACGGCAACGCGATCAGCCCACCGCCACGGCGGAAGAGTTGCGGGCGTCGGTAGCTCTGCGCCAAGCTCGACAAGACGCTGTGGTCGCCCAGCGACCCACGATCCGGCTGGTGCTCGACGAGGCGGTCCTGCACCGGCTGGTAGGCAGCGATGCCGTGATGGCCGACCAGCTCCGGCGGCTGCGCGAGGTGTCAACCGACCCCAGCATGAACCTGACCTTGCAGATTCTCCCGTTCGCACAAGGTGGGCAGTACGGGGTCGGGATGGGGTTCACGATCTTGAAGTTCGGCGACAGCCCTGTGATGAACGTCGTCTACACCGAGCACATCCAGTCTGCCTCGTACCTGGAGGCTCCTCTGGACGTCAGCCGCTACGTTGACCAGTTCAACTTGATCTCGGAAAGCGCCTTGCCACCTGCGGATTCCCGCACGTTGCTTACTACCCTGATGACCGACCTGTGGAACAGTACGGACTGAAAGGGGTAGGCACCATGGCGGACCTGAACTCGGTCACATGGCGCACGAGCAGCGCCTCCCAAGGCAACGGACAGTGCGTCGCGGTAGCACTGCTGGGTGCTGGGATCGCACTGCGGGACAGCAAGAGCCCGCACGCGGGCACCCTTGTGTTGCCCCAGTACAGCGCAACGGCATTCGTCGCCGCCATCAAGGCGGGCAGGCTGGACGGCTGACCGCTACCGACTCTGTCGACGGATAGGGGGTCGGCCACCGGCCCCCTTCTCCCCGCCGCCCTCGGCCATACCTGGTGACCCTCCCGGCTCTCCGGCCGCTCCTGCCAGTAGACCGACCTCAGCCTTCCCCAGCTTTCTGACCTGGGAAAACGGTTTTCCCCCTGTTGTCAGTCAGTGTGACTTTGACATTCGCCAGGCCAAACGGAGAAGAGGGACGCGGGATTGGGCGGCTGCGGGCTCGCTGCGCTCGCCCCGCAGCCCGCGAGGCGGTCAGCCCGCGAGGCGGTCAGCCCGCTAGGGCCTGTCCTCAAAGCTGGTGGTGGTGATCTGCTTTGATCTTGGGTTGTGGTGCGCAGGCACGAGTTGACCGATGAGCAGTGGCAGGCCGTCGAGCCCCTGCTGCCCGCCTCGGGGGCGAAGGGTCGTCCTCGGGTGGACGACCGTCGGGTGATCAACGGGATGCTGTTCAAGGCCAAGACCGGGATCGCGTGGCGTGACCTTCCCGAACGGTACGGGCCGTGGAAGACGGTCTACAACCGGTTCTGGCGCTGGTCGCGCGACGGCACCCTCACCGCGCTCGTGGCGAGGGTTCGCGTCATCGCCGAGGCGATCGACGAGTTCGACCGCGAGGTGTCGGTCGATTCCAGCATCGTGCGGGCCCATCAGCACGCCGCCGGCGCCCGCCGCACGAGCGTGATCGCGTCCCACACGGGGGGCGGTCGGGTCGTGCGGCGGGCGCCGTGAACCAGGTGATCATGCCATCGGCCGTTCCAGGGGCGGGCCCACCACCAAGATCCATCTGGCCTGCGACGGCCACGGCCGCCCCCTGTCGATCGTCCTGACCGGCGGCAACGTCAACGACTGCACCGTGTTCACCCAGGTCATGGCCGGTGTCCGGTTCGACCGGCCGGGACCGGGACGACCGGCGACCAGACCGAGGCGGGTGATCGCGGACAAGGGCTACTCCAGCCGCGCCATCCGCTCCTACCTGCGCCGACGCCGCATCCCCGCCACGATTCCGGAACGTCGTGACCAGCAGGCCAACCGGCGTCGCCGAGGCCGGGCCGGCGGACGCCCACCGGCCTTCGACCGCAGCGCCTACAGGCGCCGCAACGTGGTCGAGCGTTGCTTCAACCGACTCAAGCAGTTCCGTGCCATCGCCACCCGCTTCGACAAGACCGCCACCTCCTACCAAGGCATGCTCGACCTGGCCACGCTGCTCACCTGGCTTTGAGGACACGCCCTAGTGCGGTGGGGGCGGGTGCGGTGATGGGGCGGGTGCGGGTGGCCTGAGACAGTGCGGTGGGTGGCTGGTGTGGTCAGCCCACTGCGGGCAGGGTGAAGCTGAAGCGGGAGCCGCCTCCTGGGTTGTCCTGGGCGGTGATCTCGCCGCCGTGGCGTTCCACGATGCGCTTGCAGATCGCCAGGCCCAGGCCTGTGCCCAGTCTTCCGCTTGCTCGGTGGGCGCGGTGGAAGTTGTCGAAGATCGCGCCGTGTTGGCCTGGGGGGATGCCTATTCCGTTGTCGACCACGTCGACGTGCACCGCGCCTGCGCGGTCTGCGTGGGAGTCGATGGTGATGCGTGGGGGGACGCCCTCGGCCGTGTACTTGATCGCGTTGCCCAGGAGGTTGTCGATCAGTTGGCGGAGCAGGACGGGGTCGGCTCGGACTGGGAGGAGTTCGCTGATGTGGAAGCTCGGTGGGGTTGCGCCTGTTGCGGTTGCGGCGTCCGCGCGGGCCGCCGCCACCTCGGCCACCAGGGCGCCCAGGTCTATCGCCACCGGGTTGACGGCCGCGTCCCTCGCGGTGGTGTAGGCGAGCAGGTCGGTGATGAGGGTGCTCATCCTGGTGTTCGCCCTTGCCACGCGTTCGATCGCGTCGGCCAGGGCCGGGGCGGCCGGGTGGGTGGGGTGGTCCTCGATGAGGCTCGCGGTCAGGTCGGTCCAGCCGTGGGCGGTGGTGAGGGGGGTGAGGAGGTCGTGGGCCACCGAGCCTGCGAAGTTCGCCAGCTCGTCGCGGTGCCTGCGTTCCGCCGTGACGTCGTGGAAGAGGACCACGGCCGCCTCGTTGTCGGGGAGGGCGGTGGCGGTCACTCGGGCCACGCGGGTTTCCGGGGTGGTCGTGGTGTGCAGGAGGAGGTCCTCGCCGTGGGACTGGCGGCGGCCGGAGAGGGCTACGGCGTGGGGGAGGTCGGCTGCTGCCAGCGGGGTGCCGTCGGGGCGGGTGAGGACCGCGGTGTCGGCGTCGCCCATCAGGCGTTGGGCTGCGGGGTTGCGGAGCTTGGCGTTGCCCTCGCGGTCGACCACGACCAGGCCGTCGGCCATCGAGTCGATGATGGCGGCGAGCAGGCCTGCCTGGTTGGAGGCGTCGCGCCTGCCTTCGGCGAGCTCGTCGAGGAGGGCCGCTCGTTCGTCTCGGCCGAGGGCGAGGGTGAGGCCCACCACGGCGACCATGAGGATGAAGACCTGCACGACCAGGACGCGCGCCACCGGTGAGGTGATGGACGCGAAGGGGCCGTGGCCGTGGAGGGTGAACAGGACGGCGGCCCCGCCCAGGGCCAGGTCGTGCAGGGCCACGAAGGTGGTGGGCATCCGGAGCGCGGCCCAGACGGTGACCAGGAGCAGGGGGAAGGCCAGCGGGAGGCCGTGGTTGTAGACGAACGCGACCAGGTAGGCGGTGGCGGAGCCGAGGACGACTGCGGTGCCTTCGAGGAGGCTCGCCGGGTTCAGGCGCGGGCGGCGGGGGGTGACGCGGTTCGCGGCTCGGGCTCGGCTCACGCACAGGCCCGCGGTGCCCACGAGCAGGATGCTGGCGGTGTTGCGGGCGGTCCAGACCAGGGCCTCGGACCAGGTGGGGTCGCCGCCCGCCAGCCGCACGCCCAGGACGCAGAGGACCGCGCCGGTGGTGGTGGACAGGACGGCCGCCGTGAGCAGGGCGCCGAGGTCGGAGGTGCGGCCGAAGGGGCGGGTGCCGCCCGCGCCCCAGAGGTCGGGGCGCAGGTGGGACAGGAGGCGGGTGAACAGCTCGCTCTGGGCCGCCGTGGAGATCAGGCAGACCAGGGCGATCGGGAGGCCCGCGACGGGGGTGGTGAAGGCGAGGGTGACGGCGGTGAAGGCGGTCAGGTCCAGCCACCGGTGGGAGTCGCGCTGGAGGCAGAACCAGACCGCGAGGACGCCGGAGGCGGGCCAGATCTGGTTGAGGACGGTGCCGTCCGCGACGACGAGGCCGCCGAGGGCCGAGGCCGCCGCGTAGAGGGCGGCGAACAGGGCCGCCCTGCGGAGCGGGGAACCGGGCCTGAGTTCGTTGTCCTGCACCACGGGTACCACCGCCGTCCCTCTGTCGTGTCTCGCTCGACAGGGGGAACGGTTTACCGGGGTTGCACCTGAGCCGTTCACCAAAAGCAACCGAAGTGATGTGCGACCGAGGTGGGCATCGCTGGTTCGGGCGGAGTTTGGTGACTTCGTGTGAGAGGTGGGGTGTGGGCTGCCCGGCGTCACGGGGGTGGGACGCCGGGCAGCCCTGGGGTGCGCGGTCGCTGCCCGGCGACCGCGCGGCCGTTCGTCACCGGTGCGACGCGTGGACCAGCACGTGCAGCAGTGCGACGGCCCCACCTGTCGCCAGGCCCACTCCCCGCGCGGCGGCGAGCGTGGCGGTCAGCGCGGTCCCGGCGCACAGGCGTGGCGTCGGGGCGACGGCGACCGCGTGCAGCGCGGCGCGCAGGGGCAGGCCCGGCAGGGTGGCGGCGAAGGAGGTCGCCGTCGCCACCGCGGCCCCTGGGGAGAGGGGCGCGCGGGGCTCCGGGGCCGGTGCGGCGGTGCGGGGTTCCGCGTCCGCCGCGGCGACCGGTGTGCTGTGGGGGTGAACCGGTGTGATCGCCATCCGAGACCTCCCTTGCCTGGTCCCCAGCCTGCCCCGTGCGCGGGGTCCGGGCAGCGGTCTTCGGTCCCTACCGGGAAGGGACCCAGGTCCCGCACAGCTCGTCCAGGACCGCCCACAGGCGGGCCTCGCGCTCGCGGTCGTAGGACTGGGGGGCGGAGTCGGCGACGTGGTCGCGGTCGACGTAGTCGCCGGAGGTGACCGGTCGGGTGAGGGACTCGGCGAGGTGGCGGCCCGCCGTGGCGACGTCGGTGGCGATCGGGGTCCGCGCGAGCAGGGGCAGGAAGTGCCTGGCGGTGAAGCGGACGGCGGGGCCCGCGTTGCGGGTCAGGCCGGTGCCGGGGACGAAGCCGGGGTTGTGGGCCAGGACCTCGACGCCGGGCGGGAGCCTGCGGGCCAGCTCGTGCACCTGGTGGACGGTGGCGAGCTTGCTGGTCGAGTAGGCGGTGCGGCCCGCCGGGGCGCTGTCCGGCCGGGGGAACGCACCGGGCGCGGCGAGCACCTCGGGGTCGTGCCAGCGCGGGGCGGGGACCATGCCGAGGTTGTGCTTGAGGTCGCCGAAGTGGGTGTCGCTGGTGGTGATGACGACGCGGGCCGGGGTGGTGAAGCGGTCGGCGAGCACGCGCAGGAGCAGGTGGTTCGCGATGACGTTGACCGCGAAGGTGGCCTCGTGGCCGTCGACGGTGGTGGTGCGGGCGTCGGAGTGCTGGATGCCCGCGTTGGCGATCAGGCCGCGCAGGGGCGGCAGGCCCGCGTCCAGGAGGGTGGTGACCTCGGTGGCGGCGCGGTGGACGTCGGCCAGCGAGGACAGGTCGGTGGGGATGGCGGTGACCCTGGCGCCCGCGAGCTCGGCGGGGACCCGGCCGAGGACCACGAGCTGGAGCTCGCGGTCGGTGGCGAGCAGGTGCCGGGCGGCGACGAGGCCGATGCCCCTGCTGGCCCCAGTCATGACGGTGGTGCGCTCCACGGCGGAGCCTCCCTGTTCGGCGGTGGTGCCACCGGGTGGTGGTGTCACCAGGTTCGGGGGTGGGGAGGGTGGGGCCCAGTGCCCTGGCCGTCGGTGGGAACGGTAGTACCACCCTCGTCGGGGCGCCCGTGGGCGAGACTGGGGCGGTGACGGGATCTTCGGCGGGGAACGCGCTGGGCGAGGCGCTGCGCGGGTGGCGGGACCGGTTGTCGCCGCTGGACGTGGGGCTGCCGGTCTTCGGGTCGCGGCGGGCCAGCGGGCTGCGGCGGGAGGAGCTGGCGGCGCTCGCCGGGATGAGCGTGGACTACCTGGTGCGGCTGGAGCAGGGGCGGGCGCGGAACCCGTCGGAGCAGGTCGTGGCGGCGGTGGCGCGGGCGTTGCAGCTGACGGCGGCCGAGCGGGACCACCTGCACCGGCTGGCGCACCTGCCGCCGCCGTCGAGCGGGGTGATCGACAGCCACGTGCCGCCGAGCGTGCAGCGGCTGGTGGCGCGGCTCGGGGAGCTGCCGGTGGCGGTGTTCAGCGCGGACTGGACGCTGGTGACGTGGTCGCCGCTGTGGGCGGTGCTGCTGGGTGACCCGCTGGCGCTGCCCGCCGGGGAGCGGAACATCGTGGCGGCGGCGTTCCTGGGGTCGCTGCCGGTCCGGCGGGGGTCGTCGGGGTTGGAACCGGCGCTGGTGGCGGACCTGCGGGCGGCGACGGTGCGGTACCCGGAGGACCGGGGGCTGGCCGAGCTGGTGCGGCGGTGCCTGGCGGGGAGCGAGCGGTTCGCGCGGCTGTGGCGGGAGGGGGCGGTGGGCGAGCACACGCACGACCGGAAGGTGGTGGAGCACCCTGCGGTGGGCGAGGTGGAGCTGGACTGCGACGTGCTCACGGTGCCGGGGGCGGATCTGAAGATCGTGGTGTACAGCGCGGCGGCCGGGAGCGCGGACGCGGAGAAGTTGGACTTCCTCCGGGTCTCGGGGATCAAGGGGATCACGGGGAGTGTGGGGAGCGCGGGAAGTACGGGGATCGCAGTCGGGTAGCGGGGGGCGGCGGGCCCGTGGGGCTCAGGGGTGGTGGGGCTGCGGGGCGGTGGTGTTCTGGCCGGGGCAGCCGTTCACACCGAGGAGGGCGTCCAGGAGGGTGCGGCTGGCCGCGCCCATCGCGCCCAGCTCGTCCTGGCCGAGGACGTCGACCACGAGCTTGCGGACCTCCGCGACGTGCGCGGGGGCGGCCTCGGCGAGCTTGGTGAAACCCGCGTCGGTCAGGGTGGCCAGGGTGATGCGGCCGTTGTCCGGGCTCGGGGCCCTGGTGACCCAGCCCTGGCGCTCCAGCTGGGTGACGGTGTGGGACAGGCGCGAGGCCGAGCCCTGGGTGAAGGCGACCAGCTCGCTCATCGGCATGGAGCGGTCGGGGACCTCGGACAGGCCCGCCATGACCAGGTAGCTGAACAGGGACAGGCCCGAGTCGCGCCTGAGCTGGCTCTCCAGGGCGCTGGGCAGGGCGACGAGGACGCCCGCGAGCGCCTTCCAGTCGTGGAGCTGCTCGGGGCTGAGCCAGTTGGGCTGTTCGGCGGCGGGCGGTTCGGCCATGGCGTGAATGCTACTTGACTTGAAATTTCACATGAGCTGTTATGGTGTCGGTTGAAACTTCAAATCTCGTCGTGAGGGGTCTTTGTCGTGAACGTCGTGCTGTGGGTGCTCCAGGGCCTGCTCGCCGTGGCCTTCGTGGGCGCGGGTGGGATGAAGCTGGCCACCCCGCGTCAGCAGCTGCTGGAGAAGGGGATGGGCTGGGTCGAGCCCCGCAAGGACGCCGAGGTCAAGGCGGTCGGCGCGGTCGAGGTGCTGGGCGGGCTCGGCCTGGTGCTGCCGTGGGCCACCGGGATCGCCCCGGTGCTGACGCCGGTCGCGGCGGCCGGGCTGGTGATCACCATGGTGATCGCGGTCGGCGTCCACCTGAAGGAGGGGGACGTGAAGGGCAGCGTGCCCGCGGCGGTGCTGGCGGTGCTGTCGCTGGTCGTGGCGATCGGGCGGTTCTGAGCCGGGGTGCTCGGGGGCCGCTCCGGCGGGACGTTCGGGCGGCGCGGACCGGGCGGGCGCCGAGGGGACGCCCGCCCGGTGAGCGCGGCTACCAGCGCAGCTGGCCCCGGATCGCGCCGTCCGGGAAGGCGTCGGTGTGCACGTTCACGTAGAAGTCGCGCGGGTGCGCGACCAGGTCGTAGGCCAGGTCCAGGCTGATCCGCGCGCAGTCCCAACTGTAGCCGTCCACGGGCGGGTCCAGGGTCACCACCGGCGGGCCGGACTCGCCGGTGGCGCCCGCGTGGATGTGCGCGGCGGTCGCCTCGCCGATCCGGCGGGTGGACAGCTTCACGCAGACCGAGGTGGCGCGGACCTCGATCCTGGCGGTGCCGTAGCCGTCCGGGTCGCCGGGGCCGGGCACCTCGGCCGCGCCGGTGAGCACCGCCCCGCGCTCGTAGGACGACGAACCGCCGAGGTTGACGCCCAGGTTGAGGCCGAGGTTCAGGCCGACGCCCCGCTCGGTGGCGGCGACGCCCCGGTCGGCCTCCTGGGCGGCGGGGGCCGCCGAGGCCGCGGGAGCGAGCAGGGCGGACGCGACGATGGCGAGCGGCACGGCGAGTCTTGCGAACTTCATCGGGAGAACCTCCACGCTGGGTGAACGAGCCGTCACCGGAGGTTCGGATTCGTGCACCGGGTCGTTTCGATGCGCCGGGGATGTTCACGCTTCAGTGGGTCACTCGCCCACCGTGGCGCGCCCCGCGCCCGACCGCCTCCACCACCCGCTGCCCCACCCCGATGCCCACCCCGACCAGCAGCGCGGCCACCACCGCGCCGAGCGTGCCGAGGCCGGGGCGGAAGGCGTCGGGCGCGGGGTCGACGGGGTGCTCCTCGTGCTCGGCGAGACCGGGCTGCGGCGCGCCGCTCGGGCGGGGGACGCGGGTCAGCTCGTGGGCGACGTCGAGCAGCTTGGCGGCGATCGGCTGGTCCGCCCAGGCGAGCAGCTCCAGGCGGCCCAGGGCGGCCAGCTCGGCGAAGCGGCGGTCGGCCGAGGCGACCACGAACACCCGGCAGCCGAGCGCGTCGTGCACCCGGTGGGCGTGCGCGAGGAGGGCGTTCTCGGCGGCGTCCTGCGCGGGCGCGACCCGCAGCGCCCCCACCCCCAGCTCGGCCAGCAGGGAGGCCGTGGGGTCGTCGGCGAGGTCGGCGCCGGAGTAGCCCGCGATGGCGTGGTGCACGGGACCCGCCGCGCCCAGCAGCGCGCCGACCCGGCCGCGCAGCACCCTGGGCCGTGGCCGGATGGCGCCGACGGCGTTCTCCAGGTCGATGAGCAGCACGCGCACGTCTTCGGTGGTCACGGACGCCCAGCGTGGCAGCAGAGCGGGGAGGCGGCACGCGGACGGCTCGATCGGCCGACACCCTCGCGGGACGGTGAGGTTTCGTGCGCGGGGGCGGGTGGGGGAAGTTGCCGGGGTGGGCGCAGGTGGGGCGGGTCGTCGCGGGTGTCGGGCGCTGTCCGGCGTGGTGGGCCGCCTCTGGGAGAATTCGGGGTGATCGCCTCACGAGGGAGTCAGTCCATGATCGTCAGCCCGGTTCGCCAGCCGCCGCTCGGGGAGCTGCTGCTCGCCCAGTTGCGCGTCCTGATCGTGCGCGGGGAGCTGGCCTCGGGGACGCACCTGGTGGAGGGGTGGATCGCCGAGCGGTTCGACGTCAGCCGGGGGCCCGTGCGGGACGCGCTGCGGCAGCTGGAGGTCGAGGGGCTGGTCGAGACGCGCAAGCGCGGGGTCCACGTGCGCGGGTTGACGGACGAGGACCTGGTCGAGCTGTACGCGCTGCGCGGGGCGTTGGAGGAGCTCGCCGTGCGGGAGACCATCGCGCGGGCGGCCGACGCCGACTGGGGGCCGCTGGACGACGCGCTCGACCGGATGCGGGCGAGCGCCGAGGCGGGGGACGCGGCCGGGTTCGTCGCGGCCGACCTGGACTTCCACCTCGGGTTCTGCGGCATCGGCGGCAACCGGTGGCTGACCTCCACCTGGTCGCTGCACCGGCCGCTGTTCTCGGCGGTCCTGGAGATCACCAACACCGGGCGCGACCTCGGGCCCATCGCGCGGGACCACGCCGCGCTGTCGGACGTGGTGCGCTCCGGGGACGTCACCAGGGCGCTGGCCGAGCTGCGCGCCCACCTGGACGACTCGTGCGGTCGCATCCGGGCCGTGCTCGCCGCGCGCGGCGACGACGTGGCGGAGGCAGCGGAGGCGGAGGCAGCGGCGGAGGACGAGCGGGGCTGAGCCTCAGCACAGGACCTGGATCGGCTCCTCCACGCCCACCGTGCGCGCGTAGTGCTTCAGGCGGATGAGCAGGGTGTCGGTCACCGGCTCGCCCTTGCGCAGGAGCATCACCCCGGCCGTGGTCAGCACGTCCTGGTCCAGCACGTGCCCGGTCATGATCTCGTCCACGCCCAGCGAGCGCAGCACCCGCCCGCCACCGGCCACCAGCTCCGCGCCGAGCGCCGCCGACACCAGCGCGGCCGGGAAGCCCTGCTCGGTCAGCCGGGGCGCCAGCTCCTCCGGGGGCACGCCGCCCTCCACGCCGAGCAGGCAGGTCACGGCCGTCGCGAACACCAGCTCGCCCGGCCAGCCGCGCTTGCCCGGCGCGTCCACCGCCAGCGGGGCGCGCGCGGCGGACAGCTCCACCGGCTGCGCGCCCACCCACGCGGCCACCCGCTCCAGCCTCGGCACCCGGCCCAGCAGGGTGCGGGCGAGGTTCGGGTGGCCCGCGACCAGCGCGCGCTCCGCCTCGGCCAGCTCCTCCCCCGCGACGACCTTGCGCAGCACCTCCTCGGGCACGCTCACGCACCCGACCTGGCTGAGCAGCGACGCCAGCCGCACCTCCCAGCCGTCGGCGACCTCGACCGCCTCGGCGACGGCGTCGACCAGCGCCCGCACCCGACCGCCGCGCGCGGCGGCGACCGGGCTGGCCGACGAGAGCAGCTCGCTGAGCACCTCGACGGCGCCGTTGAGGGTGCGTTCGAGCAGGTCGCGCTCGGCGTGCAGCAGCTCGTACTGGCGCAGCGCGTCGTCCAGCGCCCGCGTCAGGTCCTCGGCCCCGCAGGGCTTGGTGAGGAACCGGAACAGCGAGGAGTTGTTGACCGCCGCGATCGTGGCGCTCATGTCCGCCTGGCCGCTGAGGATCATCAGGACCGTGTCCGGGGAGATCCGGTTCACCGACGCGAGCAGCGCCGCGCCGTTGACCACCGGCATCTGCATGTCGGACACGACCACCGCGAACGGCTCGCGCCGCTCGGTCGACTCGCGCACCAGGCCGATCGCCTCGGCGCCGGACACCGAGGTCGACAGCTCGTAGCGACCCCGCAGCATCCTGCGCAGACCGTCGAGGACGCGCTGCTCGTCGTCCACCATCAGGACCCGCCGGTTGCTCATGCCCCGCCCGCTCCCCTGCGCTCGACCGACCACCGGAAACACCCGTAGAACGTTGGCGCCGCCGGACCGCCGGACCCGGTGGTCCGGCGGGCCGGGCGGTCCGCGCCACCGGAGCGGCGCGGACCGGTCCACCGCCGCGACCGGTCACCGGACGGGCTGACGTCCCGGCGACCGGGCGCCCCGGCGGCCTGGCGACCGCTCGGACGGTGATCGGCAGGGCCAGCCTGGCCCAGCTCAGCGATCCCGGCCGGTCGACCGGGGGTGCGTCACCGGATCGAACGGTTCGGCGGGCGCGAGTGCCTCGGTCAGCGCGGCGCAGGTGCGCTCGGTGAGCGCGGCGATCTCGACGGCCAGGCGCTCGGCGAGCCCCCGGTCGCCCTCGCGCGCGGCGGCGACCAGCCGCTCGCACGCGGCCCCCAGCGCCCGGCCACCGAGGGTGACGCTGCTGCCCTGCAGGCCGTGCGCGAGGCTGCCGGTCAGGGTCAGGTCACCGGCCAGGACCGCCGCGCCGATCGCGGCGGCCTTGTCCGGGGCGCGGCCGGTGAACGACTCCAGCAGCTTGGCCGCCGCCTCCGGCCCGAGGTCGCGCGTCTGGTCGACCATCTCGGGGTCGAGGAGGTCGGCGGCGTCCGACGCCTGACCGATCGGTCCCGCGCCGGGGAAGGGGGCGGTGTCCGGGAAGGGGGCGGTGTCGGGGTGGCTGGCGGTACCGGGGTGGCTGGCGGTACCGGGGTGGGTGGCGGCATCCGGGAGGGACGCTGCGCCGGAAAGGAACGTGGCGCTCGGGAGAGGCGTGGCGCCGGAGAAGGACGTGCCGCCGGGGAGAGGCGTGGCGCTCGGGGGCGCGCCGCCGGGGAAGGACGTGGCGCCCGTGGCCGGTGCACGACCGGGGTCGCCGGGGCGGGCCGCGTCCCGGCCCCGAGCGTGCCGGGCCGGACCGCCGCGACCGGGAGCGTCCTGGCCGGGGCCGCCCTCCTGGCCCCCTGCGCCAGGACCGCCGCGACCCGCGCCCCTGCGCCCGCCGCCCGCTCCCCCGCCGAACCCGGCAGGCCCGTCACCGCCACCGACAGTCCCGCTGGCCCCTCCGGTCCCGCCCGCCCCGCCGCCGCCTGCGGCCCCTGCGGCCCCGAACCCGGCCCGCACCCCCGCCGACGCGGACACCGCACCGTCGCCCTCGCGCCTCGGTCTCGGCGCCGGTGAGCGGACCGCGCGCAGCAGCGCCGCCTCCAGCACGTCCCGGCGCAGCGGCTTGCTCAGGAAGTCGTCCATCCCCGCCTCGCGGCACCGCTGCGCGTCCGACGCCAGCGCCGAGGCGGTCAGCGCGATCACCGGCACGCTCCCGCGCGGCGGGGCCAGCGCCCGGATGCGCTCGGTGGCGCGGTAGCCGTCCAGCACCGGCATCTGGCAGTCCATCAGCACCGCGTCGTAGTGCTCCCCGCGCACCGCCGCCACGGCCTGCTCGCCGTCGGACACCACGTCGACCCGGTGCCCCAGGGCGGTCAGCATCTCGACGGCCACCAGGCGGTTCACCTCGTTGTCCTCGGCCACCAGCAGCCGCAGCCCGGCGCCCGCGGGCGCGGGTTCGGCCGGGGTCCGCTCCGGCGCGCTCACCTGGGGCGCGTCGCCGTCGACCAGCCTGGCCACCGCCTCGCGCAGCGCCCTGGCCCGCACCGGCTTCGCCAGGTACACCTCGATGCCAGCCGCCCGCGCCCGCTTCGCCTCCACGGCGTCGCTGGTGGAGGTGAGGATGCCCAGCGCGGTGCCCGCGATCCGCCGGTCGGCCCTGATCAGCCCGGCCAGGCCGAGGCCGTCCAGCCCCGGCATCCGCATGTCCAGCAGCGCCACGTCCAGCGGCTCGCCCGCGTCCACGGCCGCGCGCAGCTCCCGCAGCGCCTCGTCCGCGCCGTCCGCGCACACCACCCGCGCCCGCCACGCCCCGAGCAGCTCGGACACCACCTGGCGGTTCGTGGCGTTGTCGTCGACGACCAGCACGGACAGCCCGGACAGGTCCGGTCGGGCGGTCGGCGGGGCCGGGGGCGCGGCGGCGGGCGGCAGCGGGAGGGTGAAGTAGAAGACGCTGCCCTCCCCCGGCTCGCTGGCCAGCCCCATCTCGCCGCCCATCAGCTCCACGAGCTGCTTGCTGATGGTGAGCCCGAGCCCGGTGCCGCCGTACTGGCGGGTGGTGGACGCGTCGACCTGCGTGAACGCCTCGAACAGGTGCCGCTGCCGCTCCTCGGGGATGCCGATGCCGGTGTCGGCGACGGTGAACGTGACCTCGTGCCCGGACTCGCCCGGCGCGGCGGGCGCGACGTCCACCCACACCACGACCTCGCCCTTCGGGGTGAACCGGATCGCGTTGGACACCAGGTTGACCAGGACCTGCCGGATGCGGTGGGCGTCGCCGACCAGCGCGGGCGGCATCGGCGGGTGCACCACGGCGGCGATCTCCAGCCCGGCGGCCTGCGCGGAGGCGGCGAGCAGGCTGACCACGTCCTCGACCAGCGCGCGCGGGTCGAAGTCGACCGGGTCGATCTCCAGCTTGCCCGCCTCGATCTTGGAGAAGTCCAGGATGTCGTTGATGACGGCGAGCAGCGCGTCGGCCGAGTTCTGCAGGGTCTGGGCGTAGTCGCGCTGGCGGCGGTCCAGGTCGGTGTCGAGCAGCAGCTCGGTGAGGCCGATGACGCCGTTGAGCGGGGTGCGGATCTCGTGGCTCATGTTCGCCACGAACGCCGACTTCATCCTGGACGCGGACAGCGCCTCGTCGCGGGCGCGGGCGATCTCCTCCTCGGCGGCCTTGCGCTCGGTGATGTCGCGGACGAACGCGCTGAACACCCGGTGGTCCTCGTAGTGCGAGGACCACAGGGTCAGCTCGGCCGGGAACTCGGAGCGGTCCTTGCGCCTGGCCACGACCTCGCGGGTGGTGCCGAGGACGGTCGGCCTGCTGCCCTCGATGATCCGCCGCACCCCGCCCAGGTGGTCGGCCCGCTGCGGGTCGGGCACGACCAGGTCGACCAGCGCGGACCCGAGCGCCTCCTCCCGCGACCAGCCGAAGATCCGCTCGGCGCTGTTGTTCCACCTGGTCACGACCCCGTCGGGGCGGATGGTGACGAAGGCGTCGCCCGCCGCGTTGAGGATCGAGTCGGTGTGGGCGGCGCTGCGGGCCAGCCGCTCCTCGGCGAGCCTGCCCCTGCGCTCGCTGCGGACCGTGACGACCAGGCCGACCAGCAGCATCTGGAGCAGCAGGGTGGTCACGGCGAGCACCCGGCCGGTGAACCGGGCGACGCCCGCGAAGGCGGTGCGCGAGTCGATGCTGGCCACCACCGCCCAGCCAAGGCCCGGCACGGACCGGTAGGAGGTCTCGACCGGGTTGTCGGCGGTGCCGGTGGTGGCGCGGCCCTGCTGGCCGCGCAGGGCGGCGGCGATCTGCGGGTCGCCGAGGCCACTGGTCAGGCCGGGGGTGCCGAGCTGCTCGCCGGTCAGCAGCGACCCGCCCCGGTCGGCGACGGCGAGCCGCACGTCCTGACCGGCGGCGAGGCCGCTGACGAAGCCGGTGAGGGCGCCGATGGGGAAGCTGGTGGCGATGACGCCGACGATCTCGGTGCCCGCGCGGACCGGGGCGGCGATCGCGACCAGCTCGGGGTGGTCGGCGCGCAGGCCCTCGTACACCTGGGACACGTACGGGCCGCCGGTGCTCAGCGCGCCCTGGAAGTAGTCGCGGTAGGCGAAGTTGTTGCGCGGCGGGGTGGCCGGACCCGGTGAGACGGCGACCAGGGTGCCGTCGGCGTCCATCGCCCAGGTGGCCTCGAACATGGGGTTCTGCCGCTGCAGGGAGGTGACGGCCTCGCGGACCGCGTCGAGCGCGCCGGTCGACTCGGCGAAGTTGGCCTCGCGGATCTCCGGGCGCTCGGCGTAGGAGCGGACCAGGGCGCGGGCCGAGTCCAGGGTGTTGGCCAGCTCGGCGGCGGCGACCTCGGCGGAGGCGTCCAGGCGGCGCTCGACCTCGGCGGTGACGGTCTGGCTGGCGACCGCGACGGACAGCTGGGCGAGCACGCCCAGCGGGAGCAGGCCCGCGACCGCGAACACCAGGCAGACCCGGACCGTGCGGTTGCGCAGCCTGCGGCGCAGGCGGGGGTCGTCGGTGCGGTCGCGGTGCCGCAGGGACACCCTGACCAGCACCGGGACCGTGGCGATCAGCGAGACGGCGGCGATGCCGACGACGTCGTCGATGGAGGACTGGAGGGCGCGCTGGGCGAGCAGGACCGGGAGCGGGGCGACGCAGCCGACCAGGACGGCGCGGCTGCCCCAGCCGAGCGCGCGCGGGCCGCGACCGGCGTCCGGGGCGGGCAGGGTGGCGGTGAGCAGGACCGGGGCGAGCAGGGCGACGGCCGGGGTGATCGGGGTGAGCAGGGTGGCCAGGAACCAGGTGAACGCCCAGTGCAGCAGCCGGGAGCGGCGGGGCGTGCCGACGACCAGGAACGCGGCGGCGGAGACCGACAGGAGCAGGACGGCGGTGACCAGCTCCAGCACCGGTTGGGTGGTGGGCAGCGCCCAGACGAGCACGCCGGTGGACAGGGCGACGACGCAGAGGTCGAGCAGGGCGGTGCCGCGCGGGCGGACCAGGCCGAGCAGGGCGGCCACCGCGAGCGCGCCGCCGACCTCGGGCAGCGCGGGGACGCCGAACACCCAGCCCGCCGAGGCGATCACCTGGGCGGCGGCCAGCACCCACCAGCGGGGCGTGCCGAGGCGGGCGGTGACGACGAGCAGGGCGGCCACGCCGACGCCGAACACGACGCCGGTGGTGGTGGACGACGGCCAGACCCACAGGCCGAGCGCGACCAGCAGGCCGAGCACCACCCAGGCTGACTCGCGGGTGCCCCGGTAGGTGACCGGCCGGGGGTCGGGCGAGCGGGGGTCCGGTGAGCGCACCACCAGGTGAGGGTGCGCCCCGGTGGGGGGTGGGGGGTTGCGCGGCACGGGGAGTTCTACGCGGACGGGTGAGAGGTTCACCCCTTTCGGGACACCTGGGAGAGGGACGGGGTGGGTGGCGGTCAGGCAGGCGGCGGGGGCTGGGCGGGATGGCGCGGGCGCGGCGGGCGGAGCGGGGCACGGCGCGGGGAGGCGCGGGGCGATGCGGCCCGGCAGGACGCAGGGCTCGGCGGGTGCGCGGCGAGGCGACGCGGCGCGCGGCGGGGCAGAGCACGGCGGCGCGAGGTGCGCGGCGCGTTGGGGCTCGGCGAGGCAGGGCGCGGCGGGGGGCGGGGCTGGACGCGGCGGGGCGGCACGAGGCGGCGCGGCGCTGGACGGCGCGGCGGGGTGCGGGGCGCGGGCGCGGGGTGCGGGTGCAGGGCGCGGGCACGGGGCGCGGGTGTGGGGCGCGGGGCGCGGGGTGCGGGGTCGGGGTGCGGGGTCGGGGTGCG
>NZ_JAMTCF010000002.1 GCF_024171695.1 Actinosynnema pretiosum
ATTGGGTTGATAGGCCGGAGATGGAAGACCAGTAATGGTTGGAGTTGACCGGTACTAATAGGCCGAGGACTTGTCATGAAGACGCTACGCATCCACTGTGCGGTTCTGAAGGAACCGAACCGACCATCACCGGTCGCTGACTGATCCCCTGGTTGGGGGGTTGGGCGCGACAGGGTGGTGCTGTGTGGTTGGTTATCTTCATAGTGTTTCGGTGGTCATTGCGGTTGGGGAACACCCGGTCCCATTCCGAACCCGGTAGTTAAGCCTTCCAGCGCCGATGGTACTGCACTCGTGAGGGTGTGGGAGAGTAGGACGCCGCCGAACATTCTTTCCCTGTGGGGGTGCACGGTTTTCCGTGCGCCCCCACAGGGCTTTTTTGCGTTAACCTCCCTGTTCATGGTCGACGTGGTGGTGCACGAAGATCCCGCCGGGTTCTGGGCGGTGGCCGGGGACTTCTTCCGCGCCGATCCCGTCCGGCACACCGTGCCCATCGCCGTGGTCGAGCAGTGCTTGCGCCAACCCGAACGCCCGTCCGTCGTGTGCGTCACCGTCCACGACGACGGGCAGCTCGTCGCGGCGGCCGTGCGCACCCCGCCGTGGGGCGTGAACCTCAGCGGGGTCCCGGCGCCGTGGGCCGACCTCGTCGCCCAGGCCTACGCCGAGCGCGGCGACCTGCCGGGCGCCGGTGGGCCGCGCGAGCACGTCGAGGCGTTCGTCCTGTCCTGGTCGGTCCGCACCGGGGCCAGCGCCTACCAGGCCAAGGAGCTGCGGCTCTTCCGGCTCGACGCGCTCACGCCGCCCGACGTGCCCGGTGAGGTGGCGGTCGCCGACGAGTCGGACTTCGACCTCTTAGTCGGCTGGCGCGCCCGGTACGCCGTGGAGATCGGCGAGGCCGACCTGCACGACGAGGAGGCCGCCGCCAAGGCCATCCGCCACCGGGCAGCTGCGGGCTACACCGACCTGCTGTGGCGGCACGGGGGCGAACCGGTCTCCTGGGCCGCCGTGAACCCGCCCAGGGCGGGCATGTCGCGCGTGGGCCCCGTCTACACGCCGGTGGAGCACCGCGCGCACGGCTACGCCTCCGCGATCACCTCGGCGGCCTCGGCCTGGGCGCTCGACCGGGGCGCCGAGCACGTGCTCCTGTTCACGGATCTGGCCAACCCGACCACCAACTCGATCTACCCCGGGCTCGGCTACGAGCCGGTCCAGGACGCGGTGGACTTCGTGTTCTCCCCGCGCCGCCCCTGAACGCACCCACCGTCCTGAACGCACCCACCGCCCTGGGCGACCCCACCGGCCCGGACGTCCCCACCGGCCCCGGTCTGCCCGCGCCACCCCGGATCGGTCCCGCCCCCCGGACTCGCTGGCGTTCCAGACCGCCCGCGCTCCCCGAACGGCCCCCACCGTCTTCGGACCCGCTGAAGCCCCAATCCGCTCGCGCCACCCGGACCGGTCCCACCACTCTCGAACCCGCCGGCGCTCAGGACCGGCTCCGCCACCCCCGGACCCGTTGGTGCTCAGGAGCGGTCCCCACCCTCGGACCCGTTGGCGTCCGGGATCGGCCCCCATCCCTGCCCTGTCCCACCGTCGCCCAGGACCAGCCGCCCCACCGCCGTCGCGGCTAGTCCACCACCACGTCCGCCGCCGTCGCCCTGGTGATCGGCCGGTTGCGGGCGTGCGAGGAGAACACCAGGGACGTCGTGGTCTCCCCGTAGCGCAGGGCCAGCTCCACGAACACCTCCAGCTCCGCCATCGACCGGCACACCACCCGCAGCAGCCAGCAGTCGTCCCCGGTCACGTGGTCGGCGTCCCGGACCTGCGGCATGGTCACCACGCGCTCGCGGAACCGGGGCGTGTCCAGGCTCCGCACCCTGACCCGCACCACCGCCTCGATCACCAGCCCGAGCCGCTGGGGGTCCACGGTCGCCGCGTAGCCGGTGATGATCCCGGCCTGCTCCAGCCTGCGCACCCGCTCGGTCACGGCGGGCGCGGACAGCGACACCCGGCGGGCCAGCTCGCTGAACGAGGTCCTGCCGTCCTGCTGGAGCAGCTCCAGCAACTTCCAATCCAGATCGTCCGGTTCCACCGGGGAATCGTAGGCGTCCGGCCGAGAACGCCTGGGTTTCCGCCTGGGCTCCACGGGGTCCGCGCGGGGAGGATTTCCCCATGTCGAACGCACTGCGCTTCCCGCCCGCCGACCCCGCCACCGCCGCCGCCTTCTTCGCCGCCGAACTCGCCTTCGAGGCCGACCCGGACGACGTGGCGCGCGACCTGGCCGCAGGGACCGCCACCGGCTACCGGCTCGTGGAGACCAGGAGCGCGGAGCGGTTCGCGGAGCTGCGCGTGCCCGGCGCGGTCAACCTGCCGCACCCCGAGATCACCGCCGAGACCACGGCGGACTGGGACCGCGACCTGGTGTACGTCTGCTACTGCGAGAGCAGCCAGTGCAACGCGGCCACCAAGGGCGCGCTGAAGCTCGCCGAACTGGGCTTCAGGGTGAAGCGCCTGTCCGGCGGCATCACCGCCTGGCGCGCGGCGGGCTTCCCGGTCGAGGGCGCTGCCGTCGGGAACTCTGCCGTCGGGAGCGCTGCCGTCGAGAGCGCCGCTCCTGCGGGGACCGCCCCCGGTGAACCTGCCGAACCAGCCGGACCGGCCCCGGTCCTCGCCTGCGGCTGCTGACCTGGGCGCCCGCCCCGCGCGGGCGCCCAGCGCGCCCGGTTCGGCGGCGGCCCGGACCGGTGCTCCCGATCTCCCCGCCACAACCCCCGGTCACCCCCTGACTAACCTCGTCCGGGTGACCCGAATCCTCGTGATCCAGCCCGGCGCCGACGACCCCCTCGGCCCGCTCGGCGACTGGATGCAAGCCGCAGGCGCGGAACTGGACCTGGTCAAGCCGTACGAGCAGCCCGTTCCCGCCCTCGACGGCTACCGGGCCGTGGTCTGCCTCGGCGGCGCGATGGGACCGCTGGACGACGTCGACCACCCGTGGCTCGCCGACGTCCGCAAGCTGCTGTCCGGCGCGGTCGCCAAGAAGGTGCCGGTGCTGGCGCTCTGCCTCGGCGCGCAGCTGCTCGCGGTGGCCACCGGCGGCCAGGTCCGGCGCGCCCCCTCCGGTCCCGAGGTCGGCCCGCAGCTGGTGGCCAAGCGCGACTCGGCGGTCCGCGACCCGCTGTTCGCCGACCTGCCGTTCACGCCCGACGTGATCCAGTTCCACCGGGACGAGGTGGGCCTGCTGCCGCCGTCCGCCGAGCTGCTGGCGTCCTCGCCCAAGTGCGACAACCAGGCGTTCCGGGTCGGGCAGAGCGCCTACGGCCTCCAGTTCCACATCGAGACCACGCCCGAGGTCGTGCTGAGCTGGGCCGAGGGCTCGCCCGAGGTCGCCGACAGCGGCCGTCGCGGCTGGCAGGACCCCGTGCGGCTGGCCGAGGCGCACGCCGACGTCGCCGAGGTCTGGCAGCCCTTCGCCGAGCGCTTCGTGCGGCTGGCGTCCGGCGAGCTGACGTCCGCCGTGCCCGGTATGCCGCTTCCGCTGGTGTGACGAACATCGGCCGACGCACGAGTTAACGGAGTGTGCATGTAGCGTTCACCCGCAAACCCTTACGCAACCTAATCGGTTGAGCCGAAGGACTTTACGGGTGGACGTCTCACTCCTCGTCGTCACCGTCATCGTGACCGCTCTGGTCTTCGATTTCACGAACGGCTTCCACGACACAGCCAACGCGATGGCCACCTCGATCGCCACCGGAGCGCTCAAGCCGAGAACCGCGGTCGCGCTGTCGGCGGTGCTGAACCTCGTCGGCGCCCTGCTCTCGGTGGAGGTGGCCAAGACCATCTCCGGCGGCATCGTCGACGACGCCATGATCACACCGGCGGTGGTGTTCGGCGGACTGGTCGGGGCGGTGCTCTGGAACCTCGTCACCTGGTACCTGGGCCTGCCCTCCAGCTCCTCGCACGCCCTGTTCGGCGGCCTGATCGGCGCCGCCTGGGTCGCGGCGGGCGCCGACTCGGTGCACTTCGCCAAGGTCCTGGACAAGGTGGTCGTGCCCGCGCTGGCCGCGCCGCTGGTCGCCGGGATCGTCGCGCTGCTGGCCACCAGGCTCACCACCCGGCTGACCGCCGGCGTGCGGGGCTCGGTGGCGGGCAAGGGCTTCCGCGCCGGGCAGATCGCCTCGGCCGCCCTGATGTCGCTCGCGCACGGCACCAACGACGCCCAGAAGACCATGGGCATCATCACCCTCACCCTGATCACCGCGGGCACCCTCGCGCCCGGCGCCGAGCCGCCGATGTGGGTCGTGGTGAGCGCCGCCGTGGCGATCGCGCTCGGCACCTACCTGGGCGGCTGGCGGATCACCCAGACCCTCGGCAAGGGCCTGACCACGATCGAGCCCGTGCAGGGCTTCGCCGCGCAGACCAGCTCCGCCGCGGTGATCCTCGCGTCGTCCAACCTGGGCTTCGCGCTGTCGACCACGCACGTCGCGTCCGGCGGCATCACCGGCGCGGGCCTGGTCAACGGCCGCGAGGCGGTGCGCTGGGGCGTCGCGGGCCGGATGGTCGCGGCCTGGGTGCTGACCCTGCCCGCCGCCGGCCTCGTCGGCGCGCTCGCGGGCTGGGTCGCCGACAGCGGCACGGCCGGGGTGGTGGTCGTCGCGGTCACCGCCGTGCTGGTGTCGCTGGGCATCTACGTGCTCTCGCGCCGGGAGCCGGTGCTGCCGGAGCAGATCGTGGACGAGGGCCCCGCCTCCGCGCGGGAAGTGGGAGGGGTGGCGGCGTGACGGTCGACTGGGGAGCGCTCGGCTCCGTCTTCGGCGTGAGCCTGGTGGTCGTGCTGGGCCTGGTGGCGCTGTTCTCCGCCGCGCTGCGCGGGCTGTCCGCGCGGGAGGTCGCCCGCGAGGGCGGTGGCAGCGGCGCGCCGGGCCTGTCCGTGGCCGTGACCTGCTTCGCGGCCTGCGCGGCCGTGGTGCTGTTCGGGATCTACTTGATCGTTGCGCGCTGATCCCGCTGCGCCGGGCGACGACGGGACTACGGTGTGCTGCGATGACCGATCCAGCCCGCTCCTCCACGTCGCCCGCGCGCTTCGGGCTCACCGACCCGCGCAGCGGTGAACACCTGCGCGACGCAGGCTGGTGGGACGACCGAGGTCCCACCGGCGGCGTCGACCCGGTCCTGGCCGCGCTGGCCCGCAGCCCCGACCCGGACCTGGCCCTCCTGGGCGTCGACCGGCTCCGCTCCTCGCTCGGCGACCGCTGGCCCGCGCTCGACGCCGCGCTGCGCGCCGACGAGGTGGTGCGCGGCAGGCTCCTGGCGGTGCTCGGCTCGTCCACCGCGCTGTCCGACTTCCTCGCGGCCAACCCGGACCGCTGGACGGCGCTCGCGGGCGCCGACCCGGTCGACCAGGCCTCGTTCGTCCCGGCCCTGGTCCGGGTGGTCGGCGCGGACGACCCGGTGCGCGAGCTGAAGCTGGAGTACCGGGCGCTGCTGTGCCGGATCGCCGCCGAGGACCTGGCGCACGTGGTCGAGCCCGAGCTGGCGTACGTGCCGTACGACGACGTCGCTGGCCTGCTGTCCGACCTCGCCGTCGCCGCGCTGCACGCCGCGCTGGAGGTCGCCCGCACCAGGGTGCCCAGGGCCGACGAGTGCAGGCTGGCCGTGATCGCCATGGGCAAGTGCGGCGCGCGGGAGCTGAACTACGTCAGCGACGTCGACGTGGTGTTCGTCGCCGAGGGCGACACGGGCGTGGCGACCCGGCTGGCGAGCACGCTCATGCAGGTCGCGGGCAAGGCCTGCTTCGAGGTGGACGCGGCGCTGCGGCCCGAGGGCAAGGCGGGCGCGCTCGTGCGCACCCTCGACGGGCACGCCTCCTACTACCGGCGGTGGGCGCGCACCTGGGAGTTCCAGGCGCTGCTCAAGGCCCGGCCGGTGGTCGGCGACGCCGAGCTGGGGCAGCGGTACCTGGAGGTGGTGCGCCCGCTGGTGTGGACGGCCGCCGAGCGCGAGGACTTCGTGCCGGACGTGCAGGCCATGCGGCGGCGGGTGGAGCAGCACGTGCCGGTGGGGCTGGAGGAGCGCGAGCTCAAGCTCGGCCGGGGCGGGCTGCGGGACGTCGAGTTCGCGGTGCAGCTGCTCCAGCTCGTGCACGGGCGCGGTGACGAGGAGCTGCGCATCCAGGCCACCACGCAGGCGCTCGCCGCCCTCGGGCGCGGCGGGTACGTGGGGCGGGCCGACGCGGCGGACTTCGGCCGCGCCTACCGGTTCCTGCGCACCCTGGAGCACCGGTTGCAGCTGCAGAAGCTGCTGCGCACCCACCTGTTCCCGGCCGAGGGCGACGAGGCGGCGCTGCGCTGGCTCGCCCGCGCCTCCGGGCTGCACGCCGAGGGCGGGCAGTCCGAGTCGCAGGTGCTGCTCGGCGAGTTCCGCAAGCGCGCCAACCAGGTGCGCAGGCTGCACGAGAAGCTGTTCTACCGGCCGCTGCTCCAGGCGGTGGCGAACGTGCCGACCGAGGCGCTGCGGCTGACCACCGGCGAGGCGGTCAACCGGCTGGCCGCGCTCGGCTACACCGCGCCGGACGGGGCGCTGCGGCACATCGAGGCGCTCACCAAGGGCGTGTCGCGGCGGGCCCGCATCCAGGGCGCGCTGCTGCCCGTGCTGCTCGACCAGCTCGCCGAGACCCCCGACCCGGACGGCGGGCTGCTGTCGTACCGGAAGGTGTCCGAGGCGCTCGCCGAGACGCCCTGGTACCTGCGGCTGCTGCGCGACGAGGGCGCGGTCGTCGACCGGCTGGCGGCGCTGCTCGGGTCCTCGCGGCTGGTGCCCGACCTGCTGGTGCGGGCCCCCGAGGTGCTGCGGCTGCTCGCCGACACCGAGGCCTTGGTCGGGCGGGACCCGATGACCGTGGGCAACCCGCTGCGCAGCACGGTGTCCCGGCACCACGACCTGGAGCGGGCGGTGACGGCGGCGCGCTCGCTGCGGCGGCACGAGCTGCTGCGGGTGGCGTGCGCGGACCTGCTCGGGCTGGCGACGCTGCGGACGGTGTGCGTGTCGCTGTCCGAGGTGTGGGTGGCGGTGCTGGAGGCCTCGCTCGACGCGGTCGTGCGGGCGGCGGGCGAGCCCAGGGCGCGGATAGCGGTCATCGGGATGGGCAGGCTCGGCGGGCGGGAGCTGGGGTACGGGTCGGACGCGGACGTGGTGTTCGTGTGCGAGGCGGTCGGCGGGGCGAGCGACTCCGAGGCGGTGCGGTACGCGAACGGCGTGGTCGAGCGGGTGCGGCGGCTGCTGAGCGCGCCCAGCCAGGACCCGGCGCTCCAGGTCGACGCGGACCTGCGGCCCGAGGGCAGGCAGGGGCCGCTGGTGCGGACGCTGGAGTCGTACCGGGCGTACTACGCGCAGTGGGGCGAGCTGTGGGAGTCGCAGGCGCTGCTGCGGGCGCGGGTGATCGCCGGGGACGCGGAGCTGGGGGCGCGGTTCGTCGAGATGATCGACCCGGTGCGGTACCCGGAGCGCGGGCTGGACTCCGGGCAGGTGCGGGAGATCCGGCGGATCAAGGCGCGGGTGGAGGCCGAGCGGCTGCCGCGCGGGGCCGACCCGTCGACGCACACCAAGCTGGGGCGCGGTGGGCTGGCGGACGTGGAGTGGACGGTGCAGCTGCTCCAGCTGCGGCACGCGGCCGAGGTGCCGGAGCTGCGGACGCCGTCCACGGTGCGGGGGCTGCGGGCGGCGCAGGAGGCCGGGCTGGTGTCGGCGGAGGACGCGGAGGTGCTGCGGGAGTCGTGGGTGCTGGCGACTCGGGCGCGGAACGCGGTCGTGCTGGTGAAGGGCAAGCCGGGTGACCAGCTGCCCACGGTGGGGCGGGACCTGGCGGCGGTGGCGGCGGTGATGGGGCACGCGCCGGACGACGCGGGGGAGTTCCTGGACTCCTACCGGCGGGCCACGCGGCGGGCGCGGGGTGTGGTGGAGCGGGTGTTCTACGGGTCGTGAGGCGGGCGGGGCTCGTTCGGCGGGCACGGCGGCGGCGGGACTGCGGTCCGCTCGCGCCCCGGAGCGTTCCGGCGCCCGGCCCCGACTCCCGACCCCCGACCCCCGACCCCCGACCTGGCCCCGGTGGTGCTCCGCCGCGTTCCGGTCTCGATCGGTTCCGTAAGCCTCGACCACGATCCGTCCCGCGCGAGGGCTGGGGCCGTGGGGTGACTGCTGCCACACTCGGGGTGTGGAAGCGATCACGCAGAGCGAGTTCGGCGACGCGGACGTCCTGCGCCTGAGCGAGGTGCCCGACCCGGTGATCGGCCCCGACCAGGTCCTGGTCGAGGTGCGCGCGGCGGGGGTGAACCCGGTGGACCGGCTGGTGCGGGCCGGGCTGCTGCGGGACGTGGTGCCGCACCACTTCCCGCTGGTGCCGGGGTGGGACGTGGCCGGGGTGGTGCGGCGGGTCGGCCTGGCCGTGGAGGGGTTCGCGCCCGGTGACGAGGTGTTCGGCTACCAGCGCAAGGACCACGTGCAGCACGGCGCGTACGCGGAGCTGATCGCGGCGCACGAGCGCGGGCTCGCGCACAAGCCCGCCGGGTTGTCGTTCGAGGAGGCCGGCGGGCTCGCGCTGGCCGGGTCGACCGCGCTGCAGGCGCTGCGCCGGATCGGCGTGGGGCCGGGCGACCGGGTCCTCGTGCACGCCGCGGCGGGCGGGGTCGGGCACCTGGCGGTGCAGGTGGCGCGGCTGCTCGGGGCCGAGCGGGTGCTGGGCACGGCGTCGCCGCGCAACCACGCGTTCCTGGCCGGGCTCGGCGCGGAGCCGGTGGCGTACGGGGACGCGCTCGTGGACAACGTGGCCGAGGTGCTCGGCGGGGACGCGCGGGTGGACGCGGTGCTGGACTGCGCGGGCGGCGCGGCG
This sequence comes from Actinosynnema pretiosum, assembly GCF_024171695.1. GTDB lineage: Bacteria > Actinomycetota > Actinomycetes > Mycobacteriales > Pseudonocardiaceae > Actinosynnema > Actinosynnema pretiosum. Next base: position 8,876 of record NZ_JAMTCF010000002.1, read on the forward strand.
CTGAGCGACTCGTGGGCGCTGGTGCGCGACCCGGCGCGCGTGGTGTCCGTCGTGGACCTGAACGTGGTCGCGCTCGGCGGGCTGTACGCGTACGCGAAGCCGGTCGCCGACGACCTGCGCTGGCTGGCCGACCGGGCGGGCGCGGGGGAGCTGCGGGTGGAGGTGCAGCAGGTCCTGCCGCTGGCGCGGGCCGCCGACGCCCACCGGCTCATCGAGGGCGGGCACGTGCGGGGCAAGGTCGTGCTCGCGGTGGGGTGAGGTTCAGCGGGGTGAGGCGTGGTGGGGTGAGGCGCGGGTGCGCGCTGCTCGAACGTGCGCTGCTCGAACGCGCGCTGCGGTCACCCGCTCCCGCGCGGGCGGTGGTTGTGGGGCGGGTCCTGCCGACGTCGGACCCGCCCCGCTGAACGGCTGGTCACGCCTCGTCGGGCGCCTCGTCGGCGGTGGGGACGGTCGCGAGCAGGTCGACGACCCACTCCTCGACCAGGGTGTCCTCCTCGCCTTCCTCTTCCAGCACGAGCCGGTTGAACACCCGGACCCCGAGTCCGAGCACGTCAGCCGCGGCGATGGCCTCGATGGCCTCCGCGGCGGAGTCGTAGATGTTGGTGGACAGCACCTGCGCGGGGGTAGCGACGTCTTCAGACACGGCGTGACAGTAGCCCGCCGGGCCGCCCCTGGCGCGGTTCGCCGCGCAACGACTTTGTGTGGGACTGCGGTGACGCGCTGTACAACTGGGGTCGTTTCCAGGGCACTCAGCATTGACTGAGAGTGATTTCGACCCGACACTGAAGGTCCCTCTGCTGGGTGACACCCATGCGCCCGAACGAAGGACGCTATGAACCGAGAGCAGACTTCGCACCACCGGAAGAAGGGTGGCGCGGCCCTCAAGACCACTTTCGCCGCACTGGGCGTCCTGGTGCTGCTGGGCGTGGTCCAGGCCGCCACGGCGGGCACCGTGGGCGTCGGCGCGCTGAGCGTGGACCTGCGCGGTTCCGCCACCCCGCCCACGTCCGCCGCCGCTCCGGACACCCCCGAGGCCCTGCTGCCCGCGAACACCCCGGCCGAACCGGGCCCGAACGCGGAGACCAAGGCCGTCGAGGGCTCGTGGAAGCAGTCGAGGGGCCTGCTCACCGCCGAGATCACCAAGGTCGAGACGGTCGACGGCCGCGTCCGCCTGCACCTGACGGCGGTGAACGCGAGCACGGCGAAGATGGACATCCCGCTCACGTCGATCACCGCGAAGGACGACGCGGGCGCCGAGTACGCCGCCACCCCCACCAGCCGCTGGTCCGGCACCCTGGCCAAGGGCGCGACCACGACGGGCCAGATCGACCTGGACGAGCCGAGGTCCCCCGGCGCGACGGCCCTGACCGTGACCCTGTCGGACATCGTGGGCCCCCTGGCCCCGACCGGCGGCGCGATCGCGGTCCAGAACGTCCCGCTGCCGTAACCCCCCCGCCAAGGCCCCGCCCTCCCCGGAGAGCGGGGCCTTCACGCACCCCCGGAAACCCCCCCGAACGCGGAACGGCCCGCCAACCACGAGGGCTGACGGGCCGTCCTGCTGCCGGGACCCGCTGGGCGCGGGAACCGGTCACACGTCGTAGTACAGCGCGAACTCGTACGGGTTCGGGCGCAGGCGCAGCGGGTCGATCTCGTTCTCGCGCTTGAACGCGATCCAGGTGTCGATCACGTCCGGCGTGAACACGCCGCCCTCCAGCAGGAACTCGTGGTCCGCCTCCAGGCTGTCCAGCACCGCGTCCAGCGTCGCCGGGACCTGCTTGACGTCGCGAGCCTCCTCGGGGGGCAGCTCGTAGAGGTCCTTGTCGATCGGGGCGGGCGGCTCGATCTTGTTCTTCACGCCGTCCAGGCCCGCCATCACCATGGCCGAGAAGGCCAGGTACGGGTTGCCCGACGAGTCGGGGCAGCGGAACTCGATGCGCTTGGCCTTCGGGTTGTCGCCGGTGATCGGGATGCGCACGCACGCCGACCGGTTGCGCTGGGAGTAGACCAGGCTGACCGGGGCCTCGTAGCCGGGCACCAGGCGGTGGTACGAGTTCACCGTGGGGTTGGTGAAGGCCAGCAGCGACGAGGCGTGGTGCAGGATGCCGCCGATGTAGTGGCGCGCCGTGTCCGACAGGCCCGCGTAACCGGACTCGTCGTGGAACAGCGGCTGGCCGTCCTTCCACAGCGACTGGTGGGTGTGCATCCCCGAGCCGTTGTCGCCGAACAGCGGCTTCGGCATGAAGGTGACGGTCTTGCCCGCCTGCCACGCGGTGTTCTTGATGATGTACTTGAACAGCATCAGGTCGTCGGCCGCGTGCAGCAGCGTGTTGAACTTGTAGTTGATCTCGGCCTGGCCGCCGGTGCCCACCTCGTGGTGCGCCCGCTCGACGGTGAAGCCCTGGTCCTCCATGTTGAGGACCATCTTGTCGCGCAGGTCGGCGTAGTGGTCGTTGGGCGAGACCGGGAAGTAGCCGCCCTTGTACTTGACCTTGTACCCGCGGTTGCCGCCCTCCTCCTCGCGGCCGGTGTTCCACCAGCCGGAGATCGCGTCGATCTCGTGGAAGGAGGCGTTCGCGGTGGTGTCGAAGCGGACGGAGTCGAAGATGTAGAACTCCGCCTCCGCGCCGAAGTACGCGGTGTCCGCGATGCCCGACTCGGCGATGTACTGCTCGGCCTTGCGCGCGATGTTGCGCGGGTCCCGGCTGTACGCCTCACGGGTGAACGGGTCGTGCACGAAGAAGTTCACGATCAGCGTCTTCTCGATCCGGAACGGGTCGAGGCGCGCCGTGAACAGGTCGGGCAGCAGCAGCATGTCCGACTCGTGGATGGACTGGAAGCCCCGCACCGACGAGCCGTCGAACGCCAGGCCCTCGCTGATCGCGTCGGCGTCGAACGCCTTCGCGGGCAGGGTGAAGTGCTGCATCACGCCGGGCAGGTCGCTGAAGCGGACGTCGACGAACTTCACGCCCTCGTCGGAGATGAACTTCAGGACCTCGTCGGGATTCTTGAACACCCTCGTCGACTCCTTCTTCTGCGGTGGGGGCGTGGTGTGACGCCGCTGGTCAAGGCGGCCTACCCATCGGGCGCGACGCTATGGCCGGGGTGTTGCCCGGCAGTCACCCTCGTGTTTCGCCAGTGTTAACGGGCCCGCCGGGCGGGGCAACCCGACCTCGACACCCTCACCCGCTGAGCACGCCCTTACTCTGGTGGGGTGAGCAGGTGGACCGGTTCGTGGCTGTCAGGACCCCGCGCGGCACTGGAGCCGGGCGCCGACTCCGGCGACGGGACCGGGCAGCGCTGGAAGGGCGAGCGCCTCGGCCTGCCGGAGTCCGGGCCGGGCGCGGTGGCGGGCACCGGGCGCAGGGCGATGGCCATCCTGGTCGACTTCGCGCTCTCCGCGGGCGTCGCGGGCCTGCTCACCTACCCCGACCTGCCGCGCAACTGGAGCCTGCTGGCCTGGTTCGCGATCACCGTCGTCGCGGTCGGGTTCTTCGGCTTCACGCCGGGGCACGCGCTGTTCGGCCTGCGCGTCGCGCGCGTGGACGGCGCCGCGCTGGTCGGCCCGCCGCGCGCCGCGCTGCGCACCGCGCTGATCTTCCTGGTGGTCCCGGCCGTGGTGTGGGACGCCGACGGGCGCTGCCTGCACGACAAGGCCTCGGGCACCATCGTCATCCGGGTCCGCTGACCGCGCGGATCACCCGTTCCGGTCCTCTTCCCGCCGCTTTCCCGTCCCGGAAACACCTCGGCCGTCCCTGCGGGAAACCGCAGGGACGGCCGAGGTGAGCCGGAGGAGCGGAGGATCAGCGGCGGCGCATCGCGCGCTGGATGTTGCGCATCTTCGCGCCCTGCGGGACCGGGCCCTTGGGCATCGCGGCGCCCCGGCTGGCCAGTGCGGTCAGCCGGTTCTCCACGGTGTCGACCTGCGCGGTCGAGATGTTGCGGGGGAGCTTCATCAGGTGGCCCTGCAGCTTGCGCAGCGGCACCTGGCCCTCCTCGTGACCGACGATCACGTCGTAGATGGGGGTCTCGCCGATGACCCGCGCCACGCGCTTCTTCTCCTGCGCGAGCAGGCCCTTCACCCGGTGCGGGGCGCCCTCGGCGACGAGCACGATGCCGGGCCTGCCGATCACCCGGTGCACCATGTCGCCGCTGGTCGTGCCCGCGACCGCCTGGGTGACCCGCCACTTGCCGCGCAGGTTGTCCAGCGCCCACGCCGCCGCGCCCGGCTGCCCGTCCGCCTTCGCGAACACGTTCCGCTGAACGCGCCTGCCGAAGATGACGATCGCCAGCAGCGCGCCGACCGCGATGCCCATCGGGAGGAACACCCAGTGCATGTCCCAGATGAGACCCAGCAGGAACGCCGCGGCCGTCGCACCGAGCAGCGCCAGCAGCATGAGCGGCACCAGCGCCTTGTCCTCGCGGCGCTGCATCTTGAACGCCTCGAAGATCTGCCCGCGCTTGGCCCTTGATTCGGCGCGCCTGGCCTTCGCCGCTTCCTTAGCGGCGGCCTTGTCCTGCTTTCCAGCCATGCGGGCAAGGATACGGCGCGGCGCGCGGGGCCAGCACGGGACTGCCCAGCGGCAATGCGAGGATGCAGCGCATGGACCGGCTGCTGGAGGGACTGGACCCGGAACAGCGGGCGGCCGTCGAGGCCCCGAGGGGGCCGGTGTGCGTGCTCGCGGGCGCGGGCACGGGCAAGACCCGGACCATCACGCACCGCATCGCGCACCTGGTCGCACGCGGTCACGTGGCCGCCGGGCAGGTGCTCGCGGTGACCTTCACGGCCCGCGCCGCAGGCGAGATGCGCACCCGGTTGCGGGCGCTCGGCGTGCCGGGAGCGCAGGCCAGGACCTTCCACGCCGCAGCGCTGCGGCAGCTCAGGTACTTCTGGCCCAGGGTCGTCGGCGGCGACCAGTGGCAGCTGATCGACGGCAACAAGCTGCGCATGGTCGCCCAGGCCGCGAACCGGGCGGGCCTGTCCACCGAGTCCGACTCGCTGCGCGACCTGGCGAGCGAGATCGAGTGGGCGAAGGCGTCCCTGATCGCCCCGGACGACTACCCGGCCGCCGCCGAGCGGACCCAGCGCGACACGCCCGCGCCCGCGCCGCAGGTCGCGCGGGTGTACCAGGGGTACGAGCGGATCAAGAACGAGGCGCGGCTGCTCGACTTCGACGACCTGCTCCTGCACACCGCCGCCGCCCTGGAGGAGCACGGCGCGGTGGCCGAGGAGTTCCGCGACCGCTACCGGTGCTTCGTGGTCGACGAGTACCAGGACGTGACGCCGCTCCAGCAGCGCGTGCTCGACGCGTGGCTAGGCCAGCGCGACGACCTGACCGTGGTCGGCGACGCCAACCAGACCATCTACTCCTTCGCGGGCGCCTCCCCGCTCCCGCTGCTGAACTTCGCCCGCCGCTTCCCCGAGGCCGCCGTGGTCCGCCTGGAGCGCGACTACCGCTCGACGCCGCAGGTCGTGGCGCTGGCCAACGACGTGATCAAGTGGGCGCGCGGCAGGCCCGCGGGGTCGCGGCTGAAGCTGATCGGCCAGCGCCCCGACGGCCCGGACCCGGTGTTCACCGAGTTCGACGACGAGCCGGGCGAGGCGGGCGCGGTCGCGCGGCGGGTCCGGGAGCTGCTGGACGGCGGGGTGTCGGCGAGCGAGATCGCCGTGCTCTACCGGGTCAACGCCCAGTCGGAGGCCTTCGAGCAGGCGCTGGCCGAGGTCGGCGTGCCGTACCAGGTGCGCGGCGGCGAGCGCTTCTTCCAGCGCCCCGAGGTCAGGCAGGCCGTGCTGGCCCTGCGCTCGGCGTCGACGGGCGGCCGGTACGCGGCAGGGCTGGGCAACGGTGGCGCTCCGGCCACAGGTGCCGGGCCGGGCCCGGTTCCCGGCGCCCGGCCGGGGACAGACGCCGGTCGGGTGTCACCGCTCAGGACGGGGCAGGCCGCAGCAGGCGTCTCGACCCAGGGCCTTCCCGCCGCCGATGCCCCGACTCCCGGTGGCGTCCCGGCTCCCACCTACGCCCCGGCGCCCGGTGACGCCTCGCGTCCCGGCGCAGCCTCGGCCTCCGGCGCCCCTCAGACCCGCTCCCAGGTGTCAGCGCCCGCGCCCGCCTCCGCCTCCGCCTCCGCCTCCGCCTCCGCCTCCACCTCCACCTCCACCTCCACCTCCGCCTCCGCCTCCGGTCCCGTTCCCGCCGCGTCGGCGCCTGTTTCCGGCTCCGCGTCCGCCCCCGCTCCCGCTTCCGCGCCCGCGCCAGTTCCCCCCGCCTCCAGGTCGAGCGAGCTGCCCGGCCTGGTGCGCCGGGTGCTGGCCGTGGTCGGGCTGACCGACGAGCCGCCCGCCGGTGGTGGGGCCCAGCGCGAGCGGTGGGAGTCGCTGCTCGCGCTGGTCGAGCTGGCCGAGGAGTTCGCGTCCGTCGTGCCCGACGCCGACCTGCGCGCCTTCGTCGCCGAGCTGGACGTGCGTGCCGAGGCGCAGCACCCGCCGACCGTCGAGGGCGTCACCCTGGCGTCGCTGCACGCCGCCAAGGGGCTGGAGTGGGACGCGGTGTTCCTGGTCGGGCTGGTCGACGGGACCGTGCCGATCCAGCACGCCGACGGCGACGAGGCCGCCGTCGAGGAGGAGCGCAGGCTGCTCTACGTCGGCGTCACGCGCGCCCGCGTGCACCTGTGGCTGTCCTGGGCGCTGTCCCGCGCCGCCGGTGGCCGCCGGTACCGCAGGCGCAGCCGGTTCCTGCACGCGCTCGTGCCCGAGGGGCACCCGGCGTCGCGGGTCGCGGCGGAGCCGCGCGAGCCGGTGCAGCGCAAGCCGAGGCCCGAGTGCCGGGTGTGCGGGTCGGCGCTGACGGACTCGCGGGCGGTGAAGCTGGGGCGCTGCTCCTCGTGCCCGTCCGACGTCGACGAGGAGCTGCTGGTGAAGCTGCGCCGGTGGCGGGCCGGGCGGGCGCGCGAGCTGAAGGTTCCCCCGTACGTGGTGTTCACCGACGCGACCCTGCTGGCGATCGCCGAGCAGCGGCCGGAGGACGTCGCCGGACTGGTCTCGATCGCGGGCATCGGCGCGTCCAAGCTCACCCGCTACGGCGACGACGTTCTGGCCCTTGTCCTGGGGAAACGCTGATTCGTCACACGATCGACAGGGATTTTGGAAAATCGGTTGCACCCGTCGCGCACGGGGTCATAACCTGCTCAGGCCAGGCGCGAGAGCGCCTGCTGGGGACCTGAACCACTCACGACGCCTGAGGCGTCCCGCACGCACCGAGGGAGGTGGCCATTGTGAAGACCCTGATGTTCCTCACGATCCCGAGCCGCCTCCTGCCCGCCGCTGTCGAGTGCACTGCCATGCCCTCGACCGCTGCCCCCGCAGTTCTGGTGGATTCGATTCGTGAGCGCCGGTCACGTCGTGGCTTCGCACAACTGAGCACCCAGCGTGTTCTGGGCTTTGCCATGAACGTCGAGGCCGTTCTGCCAAACGGCGCCCCCACCCCGAACGAGTACAAGCACGTCGCGACGTCCGCACCAGGGCGATGTACCTGACACAGGTGTAGTCAGGGCACTCAGCTCACAAAGGCCGCGGACCAGCGACATGGTCCGCGGCCTTTGTGCTGTTCACAGCAGTTTTCGTCAACCCCATGAGCAAGACCTCGACAGGAGTCCACCAGATGTTGACCGCGACCGTCCCGACCATAAGCGGGACGAGCACCAGCGAGTCCGACCTCACCGGAGCGGGCGTCGCGACGCTGATCGACACCGCTCCCGACGCAGGCCTGGAGCTGCCCTGCCGCACCAACAACCCCGACCTGTGGTTCGCCGACGCACCCGTCCAGCTGGAGGAGGCCAAGAAGTTCTGCGCCGCCTGCCCGGTGATCGCGGAGTGCCTGGCGGGCGCCCTGTCCAGGCACGAGCCGTGGGGCGTCTGGGGCGGGGAGATCTTCGAGCGCGGCGCGGTGATCGCCCGCAAGCGCCCCAGGGGCCGTCCGCGCAAGGACGCCACCCCGGTCGCGCCCGCGGCCGTCGTCCCCGCCCAGAAGCCCGCGACCGTCACCCGTCGCGCCGCTGACCAGGAGGTCGCAGCGTGACCGACTACCCGAAAACCAACGACACCCGGACAACGACCGACCCGGCCGTTGAGCTGAACACCAGGGGGAATCCGATGCTGCTCGAAGAGACGCTCGCCAGATCCAGGATGAGGGATGCGGAGGCCTTCGCCCGACAACACAGGCAACACCGCCAAGCCCGCCGCGCCTCGACCGCCGCGAGGTGGCGCAGGCTGGCGACCTGGGCCGACCGCAGGGCGGCGAACACGGCCTGACCGGCGGCGCGGGGCGAGGGCGGCGAGTTGTGCCCGGTGGACTCGGGGGAGACCACCGACGGGCACGCACACCAACCTGAGCCCCGCGCGCCCGGACCAGCCCGGTCATGACCGGGCTCCCGCACGACCGGGAACCGGACATCGGCGGAACAGCACCTCACGCCCTGCGGGCAGACCAGAACGCGACCGACCCCCGCAGGGAACTTGCCCGGTGAGGGCGCTGGAAAGCCGGTGTCCGGCTCCGACTCCCCGGCCACCGAGCCGTGTTCAAGCGCGCGTGCCCACGTCCGCGCGCTCATGCGCCCATCCCGCCCGTCCGTGCTCATGCCTACTCGCGCCTGTCCGCCCGTGCTGCTGCTCAGGCCGGGTGCGGGTGTTCGCAGGCGCCCGCGCGACCGCAGGCGTGCCCACCCACAGGCGTGTCCATCCGCAGGCGTGCTCCACAGACGTGCAGAGACTTGCCGCTTCGCGCGGCTGCCCAAGACCGGCCCCGGTGTGTTTGCCTGGGGTCGGTTTTGCCTTGCCCTGGGTGTCTCGGGACTCCTGCGGTGGGCTGCTGCGTTCGCTCCGGCTCGGTACCGTGCGGGGTGTGGCCGCTCACACAGCTGATGGAATCGATTGGAACTCCCGTCTCGCTGACCTGCGTCGGGCCGATGGGTTGCAGGCTGACGCCGCGCGCCTCGTCGCCGCTCGGCTCGTCGACGGGCTGCCCGACGCGCCGACCGTGGTCGACGTCGGTTCCGGCGCTGGTGGGATGGCGCTGGTGCTGGCCGAGGCGCTGGCCGCCCGAGGTGGTGGCACGCTCGTGCTGGTCGACGCGGTGCCCGAACTGCTCGACGCCGCCACCGCCGCCGCCCGCACGGCCGCCGCCTACGAGACGGACTCGCCCACCACCTCCGTCCGGGTCAAGCCCGTGCTCGGCGACCTCACCTCCGAACAGCCCTCCTCCTTCCTGCCCACCGCCGACCTGGTGTGGGCCTCCGGCGTCGTCCACCACCTGCCCGACCAGGCGGCCACGGTGTCGGCGCTCGCCGCCTCGCTCGCGCCCGGCGGACTGCTCGCCCTCGCCGAAGGCGGCTTGGACGCGCGCTTCCTCCCCTGGGACATCGGGGTCGGCAGCCCTGGGCTGGCCGACCGGCTCTCCGCCGCGCGCGGGGAGTGGTTCGCGCGGATGCGCGAGAACATCCCCGGTTCGGTCCGGCTCACCAAGGGGTGGGGAGCCGTCCTCACCGCCGCCGGACTGCGCGACGTGCAGGCCTTCAGCCACCTCGTCGACCACCCGGCGCCGACCACGCCACAGGTCCGCGACTGGGTGCTCGCGCACGTCCGGCGACTCGCCGAGTCCTGCGGCGAGCGGTTGCACGCCGCCGACCGGGCGGTGCTCCGAGACCTCCTCGACCCTGGGCACCCCGCCTACCTCGGGGCGCGCGACGACCTGTTCCTCTTGAGCGCCAACACCGTCCACACCGGGCGCAGGTCATGACCCCGGCGCCGGTCTGCTCCCGCTGCGGCGCGCAGCGGGTGGACGACTCCCCGACCGGGGAGGCGCTCGCCTGGGTGCGCGAGCAGGAGCGGGGGAGGGAGCGCTGGCTGTGCCCCGACTGCGCGCGTGCGCACGTGCGCGACATCGAGGCCAAGCTCCCCACCGAGTACTGGTGACCGCACCCCCTGACGCCCCTGCCGGAACACCTCCTGGAACACCTGCCTGACTGGAACACCTGCCTGAGTCGAGCGCGAACGTCCCGCAGCAAGTCGGTGAACGTGCAGGGAAGTCGGTGAACGTGCCGGGAGGGCGGCGCACCACCCGGAACCCGGTGACACGCACCGGGTTCGGTGCCGGGACCGGAATGAGGGGTGGAGCGCGGAACCGGCGGTCGGCCTGCAGAACCGATCGCCGGTCCACGTCCACGTCCACGTCCACTTCGGACTGCGGGGCGGTGCCAGTTGCGACCGAATCCACGGACCCGGCCCTGACCACCTGCGAACCCGAACCCGGCCACGGATGACCAGGGCCATCCCCAACCCAACCCCTCCCCGAACCACCGCGCGGCTTCAGGTCGCTGGCAGCAGGGTGTGCAAGGTCGCTCTGGGCGCCGCCGTGCCCCGCCTGCTGCCCGCGTCCAGTTCGGTCAGCAGGGCTTGCGCCGTGCACAGGCCCGCGTGGACCACCGCCGCCAGCAGGTGGTGCAGGCGCAGCGGGTGCGGCTCGCGGCGGGCCGCGTCCAGGACCGCCCTCGCCGGTGGGGCCAGGGACAGGCCGTGCCCGCGCACCGGCTGCGGTAAGCGGGTGGTGCGCTCCAGGAACACGTAGTCGTAGCCGGTCAGGCGGCGGGACTCCGGTTGCAGGACGTGCACGCGCCCGCTGTCCGGCAGACCCCGCACGCCCTGCGCGCGCAGCGCCGCCACGCCCGTGATCACCGAACCCGGCCCCGCGTACGCCTGGGCCGCGCGCAGCCGTTGCAGGAAGGTCGGCGGATCGGCGCTCAGCAGCACCACGCCGGGCAGCACGCGCTGCCACCGGCCACCCGGCCTGCACCGGGCCTCGATCACGTGGCTCGGCACCCCGGACGCCCGCAGGTCCACCGTTCGGATCACGTCTTCGCTGGTCATGACTTGATCCTGCGGGACGGGAGGAGCGGGGGCCAGGAGGAGGACCGGGGGCTGTGGACAAGTGGTCGGGCTGTGGAGAACCGGTTGGCCGACCGTGCGGGAGGTGCTAGGTCAGTCCGCGAAGCCGGGCTGCCAGCGCGCGACGATCGCCCGCGCGGGCACCTCGGCGTCCAGCTGGCACAGGATGCCCGTCGCGCCCAGCGTCACCCGGTGGATCAGCAGGTACTGCGGCGGCAGGTTCAGCGAGCGGCCCGTCTGCGAGTCCGGGTTGCGCAGGTCCGCCACCCGCTCCGCCTGACCGCGCAGCCACGTGCGGGTGAAGTGGAAGACCTCCTCGCGCAGCGGCTCCACGAACGGCCCCAGGAACGCCTGGATCTCCTCACCGGGCAGCGTCGTCCCCGGCCGCACGAAGTGCTCGCGGCGCAGCACCCCCAGCAGGTCCTCCGGCCGGTTCTCCAGCGCCAACCTGGTCAGCTCGCCGAGCGTGCGCGGCAACCCCTCGGGCAGCCTGGCCACGGCGCCGAAGTCCAGCACCCGCAACCGGCCGTCCGCGCCCAGCATGAAGTTGCCGGGGTGCGGGTCGGCGTGCAGCAGGCCGGAGCGGCTCGGCGCGGAGAAGTGGAACCGGGACAGCAGCGTGCCCGCCAGGTCGCGCTCCTCGCGCTCGCCCTCCAGGATGATCCGCGCCAGCGGCTTGCCCTCGGTCCACTCGCTGACCATCACCTTCGGCGAGCTGGCCACCACCTTGGGCACCAGCACCTCGTCGTCGCCGTCGAACGCCTTGGCGAACGCGCGCTGGTTGTCGGCCTCGGTGCGGTAGTCCAGCTCCTCGACCATGCGGTCGTGCAGCTCCTCCAGCAGCGGCTTGACCTCCGCGCCGGGGATGATCGCCTGCATGAGCCTGCTGAAGCGCATCAGCTGGCGCAGGTCCGCGCGCAGCGCCTCGTCGGCGCCGGGGTACTGGACCTTCACGGCCACCTCGCGGCCGTCGTGCCACACCGCGCGGTGCACCTGGCCGATGCTGGCCGACGCCGTGGGGGAGTCGTCGAACTCCGCGAACCGCTTCCCCCAGGACGCGCCGAGCTGCTCGGCGAGCACCCGGTGCACGGTGCGCTCAGGCATCGGCGGCGCTGCGGACTGGAGCTTCGTCAGCGCCTCGCGGTACGGGGCGGCCAGCTCGTCGGGCACGGCGGCCTCGAACACGCTCAGCGCCTGGCCGAACTTCATCGCCCCGCCCTTGAGCTGCCCCAGCACGGCGAACAGCTGCTCGGCGGTCTTCGCGGACACCTCGGCGTTGACGTCCTCGGAACTGCGGCCCGCGAGCCGCTTCCCCCAGCCACCCACCACGCGGCCCGCCACCCCGATCGGGAGGCTGGCCAGCTTGGCGGTGCGTTGCACGGCCTTGCGCGGGATCTCGCTCACCGGGTGACTCTCTCCCTGGCCGGTCTGCGGTGCGCCGTGTTGCGCGCCCAACCCAAAACCTACACAGGGGGCGTGTGAGGCACCGGGAAAGTCGGCGGACGCGCACCGCCAGATAGGGGGTGGGGGAGAGGAAAGCGCAGGTGGGGGCGGGGTGCGCGCAGGGTGGTGCGCGAGATCGGGCGAATGCGGCGGAACGCGCGAACCCGGCGGTGGCGGGGGGCTGCCGGGGACCTTCGGGCGAGTGGCGAGCGGTGGGGGACGAGGCGGTGCGCGGGGACCGACGAGCGTCCCGGCGCGGACCAGGGCCCGCCGACCCGCGCGTGCCACCGCCCCCGCAGGCCGCCACCGGCGTCCCCGCCGACCGCCACTGCCTCACCCACCCGGACCGCTCCGCGCGAAGCCGCCCCAGGTGGACTCCAGCCCCCTCACCCGGACTCCCCACCTCCCCCGCGCGCACCGCCCGACCCGCAGCGGTGAACGGTCCCGGCCAGGCGGAATGATCTTCGTTCGCTTCCCCCGGACGGGCGCGTCCCTCCGGGGCGCGGGCCCGCGCGAAACACCACCTCACGGACCACGCGCGCTCCGGACGGACGCGCCCCGGCGGGTGTCACTCGGGCCCCCCGAACGGCCCGCGCCCGTCCGGGGTCCTGGTGTGGCAATAGCAGCGCGGATGCGGTGGGGCGGGCACCCGCGTCAGCACGCCCCCGTACGCGTCGACCTCCAGCACGTGGTCCCACGTCGGCGGACGGCCCGAGGCCTGCTCCTCCCCGTCCAGCGCGAGCAGCGCCTGCGCCGCCGCCACGCCCGCCGTCGCCCCCGTCGTGGCCAGGTCGGCCAGCTGCGGCCGGTCCACCAGCTGCGCCAGCAGGTCCGGCCAGTCCCCGTCCTCCTCGGCCTTGCGCAGGTCCCCGCACCGCACGCAGCTCGACCGGCCGGGCACCACCAGCGGCCCCACCAGCCCCACCCCCTCGCGGGCCCGCGCCACCAGGTGCGGCGTGCCCTCCAGCAGCAGCGCGTGCAGCACCTCCGGCGGCGGCACCAGCGCGTCGGCCAGCACCACCAGATCGGGCTGCCCGGTCACCACCCCGCCCCGCACCGAGGGCTCCGCCCGCCGCACCGCCTCCCACGCCGCCTCGCCGCGCGGCCTGCCCACGTCCGCCGCCCGGTACCCGCCGCCGCCGACGTCCCCCGCCGCCACGACGCCCCGCGCCACCACCTGCACCCGGCCCACCCCGGCCGAGGCCAGCAGCGCGGCGATCGCCACCGCCAGCCGCCCGTCGCCCCTGACCACCACCGCCAGCCCCGCGCGGGCCTCCACCAGCCCGGCCGCCGGGCGACGCCCCCGCAGCGCCCACGTGGTCGCCTCCGGGACCAGCCGCTCGTGCCGGTGCGGCACGGCCTCCTCCACCAGCCCCCGCCCGGCCAGCGCGCCCAGCACCTCCAGCAGGTCGTCCCGCTCCCCGCCCACCCGCTCGCCCAGCTCGGCCGAGGTGCGCTCGCCCCGCAGGTCGAGCAGCACCTCGAACAACCCCCGCCCGACCTCCCCCAGCACCACCCCGTGCCTGGGGTCGGTGCCGATCTGGAGCACGTCGGCGGTGCGGCGCAGCACGGGCAGTCCGGGGAGCACGCGAGGGCGGTGCGGAACGGTCATGCCACGAGCCTGCCCGGCCCGCTGACCTGCGCAAAAACCTCTGTCCACAGGTCCTTCGGCCATCCACAGGCCACGATCGGGCGACTTGACGCCGAACCGGGAGCCGGGCTCGGCCGAAAGCCGAACCGGGTGGGAAGCGGCCCGTCGAGCGGCCGGGTGGCCGGGACCGGCCCGCCCCGGCCACCCGGCGGTCAGACCTGGGCCTTGCCGAGGATCCTGGTCACCGTGGTGCCGCACACCGGGCACTTGCCCTTGGCCATCCGGCGGTTGTTGCTCTCGCTGACCTCACCCGTGAAGTCGCGCTTCTCCCGGCACTTGACGCAGTAGCCGTTGTAGCTCTCGGCCACGGCTTCCTCCCTTGCTTCGAGAGTGCGGGCGATCTGCGCCACACTCGGGGGTGGGTGGCACGCTACCTGCGACTCCCCTCGTCCGCGCACGTCAAGACCCGCGTGTCCAGCCGCCTTTTGGGGTAATTCGATCAGCCGCCCCCGGACGCACCGCCGCTTGGCCGCCGCGAATTGTCGGTCCGTGGGCTTACCGTGAACGCCATGCCCGAACCGCAGGTGGAGGTGCGGCGCAGCGCCCGGCGCCGCCGAATGGTGAGCGCGTACCGCGAGGGGGACACGGTCGTCGTCCTGCTGCCCGCACGCATGAGCAAGACCGAGGAGAAGCACTGGGTGGCGGAGATGCTCAGCCGCCTCCAGCGCAGCGAGACCAAGCGCCGGTCACCCACGCGGGTGTCCGACGCGGCACTGGCGAGCCGCTGCGCCGAGCTCGCGGGCCGCTACCTGGACGGCCTGGAACCGACGAGCGTGCGCTGGGTCCCGCCCATGCGCACGCGCTGGGCGTCGTGCACCCCCAGCGAGGGCACGATCCGCATCAGCGAACGCCTGCGCGACGTGCCCCCGTGGGTGCTCGACTACGTCCTGGTGCACGAGCTCGCCCACCTGCACGTGCCGGGGCACGGGAAGGACTTCTGGGAGCTGGTGCACCGGTACCCGAGGTCGGAGCGGGCGATGGGCTACCTGGAAGGCCTGTCCGCCGCCGCCGGCCTCGGCATCACCGAGGAGGACTGACCCCTACTCGCCGCGCCCGCCCGAACCCGAGGCGCCGTCCTCGGGCTCGGAGGGCCCGGTGCCCTTCCCGCCCGAGTCCTCCGCACCGGAGTCCTTCGCGTCGGAACCGGCGCCCGGCTCGCGCATCGCGCGCTCCAGCTCCTCCATCGGGTTCTCCAGCGCCGCCCGCGTCCTCCCGAACCGCTCCGCGAACTCCATCGGGTCGTCCAGGTCGGCGGCCGTCGGCACCAGGTCCGGGTGCTCCCACAGCGAGTCGCGCGCCTCCAGCCCGTGCTGGTCGCCCACGAGCTTCCACAGCGCCGCCGCCGAGCGCAGCCTCCGGGGCCGCAGCTCCAACCCCACCAGGGTCGCGAACGTCTGCTCCGCCGGACCACCGGACGCGCGCCGCCGCCGCAGCGTCTCGCGCAGCGCCTCCGCGCCGGGCAGCCGCTCGCCAACGGCCTCGGCGACCACCACGTCCACCCAGCCCTCGACCAGCGCGAGCAGCGTCTCCAGGCGCGCCAGCGCGGCCTTCTGCTCCTCGGTGGTCTGCGGCTCCAGCATCCCGGACTTCATCGCCTCCTCGAAGCTCGCCGGGTTGGCCGGGTCGACCTGGCCCGCCAGCTGCTCCAGGGCCGAGGTGTCGACGGTGATGCCCTTGGCGAACTCCTCCACCGTGTCCAGCAGCCGCTGCCGCAGCCACGGCACGTGGCTGAACAACCGCTGGTGCGCCGCCTCGCGGGTCGCCAGGAAGACCAGCACCTCGCTGGAGGGCCGCTCCAGGCCCTCGGTGAACTTCTCGATGTTCGCGGGCAGCAGCGCCGCCGTCCCCTCGGGACCCAGCGGCAGCCCCACCTCGGACGAGGTCAGCACCTCGGAGCCCAGCTGGGCCAGCGCGCCGCCCAGCTGCGAGCCGAACGCCATCCCGCCCATCTGCCCGAGCATGGACAGCAGCGGCCCCGCGGCCTGCTTCGCCTCCTCGGGCATCGCCTCGACCCACGCGCCGGACACGCGCTGCGCCACCGGGTCGCACAACCGCTGCCACGTCGGCAGGGTGCGCTCGACCCACTCGCGCGCGGTCCAGCTCTGCACCACGCGGCTCGCCGAGGGCAGCGCCGTCGCCGGGTCCAGCCACATCTCGGCCAGGTGCACCGCGTCGGACACGGCGCTGCCCTGGTCGGGCCCGAACCCGACCGAACCGCCCTTGCCCGCGAGCTGCTGGAAGGCGATCTGCTTGGCCAGGTCGTAGTTCACCGGCCCGGACGTGCTGCTCGCGTTGCTGAACATCGCGCCGAGCTGGCTGAGCATCGCGCCGAGCTGGTTGAAGTCGAAGGGGTTGCCCGCGCCCCCCTGGTCCTCGGGTTTGCGGCCTCGGTCATCCGGGTCCTGCGGGCTGAACCCGAAGGGCAGGTCACTCATACCACCACGGTACGCGGGCCCGGCGTGCCGCGCGGTGCCGGTTCGCGGAGGGCGAGCGCGGTGCCCGTACGCTGGGGCGGTGAGCGAGCGCAGCGACACCGGACACGACAGCGCGCCCGAGGAGACCCTCCAAGCCGACCGCCCGCCGGTCGAGGAGGCCCCACCGCCGCCACCGCCGCCGCCCGTGCCCGGCGCCCCGCTGCCCCCGCGCAGGACCGGTCTGACCAGGCGCACGTGGACGCTCGTGATCAGCCTCGTGCTGGTGCTCGTGCTCGGCCTGCTCGGCGGGTTCGCCCGCGTCCCCTACGTCGCGCTCGGCCCCGGCCCCACCTACGACACGCTCGGCGAGGCGGGCGGCCACCAGGTCGTGTCCGTCGACGGCCAGGAGACCTTCCCGACCGGCGGCACGCTCACCATGACCACGGTCTCGCTCACCGACGACGTGTCCCTGTTCGGCGCGCTCGGCCTCTGGCTCAGCGGCCGGTACGCGCTCGCCCCGCGCGAGGAGTTCTTCCGCCCCGGCGAGTCCGAGCAGCAGGTCCGCGACGAGAACACCCGCGCGTTCAAGGACTCGCAGAGCAGCGCCGAGGTCGCCGCGCTGAGCTACCTCGGCTACCCCAAGAAGGTCCTCGTCGCCGAGCTCACCAAGGGCACCCCGGCCGACGCCGCCCTCCAGCCCGACGACCAGCTCGTCGAGGTCAACGGCAGGCAGATCACCGCGGCCGACCAGGTGCGGCCCGCGCTGGAGTCCACCAAGCCCGGCGACCAGGTCGACCTCGTCTTCCTGCGCGACGGCGAGCGCAAGACCGCGCGCGTCACCCTCGCCCAGGCGGGCGACCGCGAGACCGGCTTCCTCGGCATGGTCCCGGCCGACCGCGCCGACGTGCCGTTCGACATCACGATCAGCCTGTCCGACGTCGGCGGCCCCTCCGCGGGCCTGATGTTCGCGCTGTCCATCGTGGACAAGCTGACCCCCGGCGAGCTCAACGGCGGCAAGCACGTCGCGGGCACCGGCGAGATCACCCAGACCGGCGAGGTCGGCCGCATCGGCGGCATCCCGTTCAAGATGGTCGCCGCGCGCGAGGGCGGCGCCGAGGCGTTCCTCGTGCCCGACGGCAACTGCGAGGAGGCCAGGCAGAACGCCCCCGACGGGCTCCGGCTGATCAGGGTCAAGACCCTGCAGGACGCCGTGACGTCGCTGGAGGCGCTGGCCAAGGGCGAGGACGCGCCCGGCTGCTGACCCCGAGCACGCCGAAGGCCCCCGGTCGGTCCGACCGGGGGCCTTCGGGCGTCACGGGCAGGTCAGGGGCGCAGCGTCTCCAGCAGCGCGCTGGTCAGGTTCGGGGCCAGCTCGGGGTGCTCCACGACCTCCTCGGGCACCTCGGTCGTCCCGCGCAGCCGCAGCACGCACGCCGCCGAGCCGTCCCGCAGCACCGCGGCGACCAGGCGGGCCTCCCGCCGGTCCGGGTGCGCGGCGGCGAACTGCTTCGCGGCCTCGTCGTCCAGCTGGCCGGAGGACAGCTCCTCCTCGGCGGCGGGCGGCAGCACCACGATCTCCTGGGCGATCGCGCACCCGGACACCACGTCCGGCCACTCGATCCCGGCCAGCGCCCGGTCGAGCTCCGAGTCGGGCAGCGAGTCCTGGGCGATCGGGGTCAGCGGCGAGGCCTCCGGGTCCAGCTGCCCGGCGAGCTCCGGCTGCTGCGCGAGCAGCGCGGCCGTACTGACCAGGGCGAACAGCTGCACCGGCTGGTTCCAGCCCCCGGTGGAGACGAACTCCTCCACCTCACGGGCTACTGCGGGCAGGACCACGGGCGGGGTTTCACTGGCAGGCACGCGGGCCATGGTCGCATCCGCCCAATCGGTCGACCGAACGGGGAACCCCGCGCCACCTCCGTAGAGTTGGACAGAACGTACGCAACGCCACAACCCGCGATACCCAGGAGTGTGCCACGTGGCCACACGGCCCCCGGTCGGACTGCCCAGGCTGTCCCGTCGCAGCCGGATCCTCCTCATCATCGGCGCGGTGGTCCTGGTCGGTCTGATCACCGGCTCAAGGCTGCTGGGCACCTACGTCGAATGGCTCTGGTTCGGCGAAGTCGGCTTCCGCAACGTCTTCACGACCGTCCTGCTGACCCAGTTCGGCCTCTTCGCGGGCGTCGGGCTGCTGGTCGGCGGACTGCTCGCGGTCAGCCTGATCGTCGCCTACCGGACCCGCCCCGTCTTCGTCCCCGTCGCAGGCCCCGACGACCCCGTCGCCCGCTACCGGTCGGTGGTGTCCAGGCGGCTGCGCCTGTTCGCCATCGCCATCCCGGTCGTCGTCGGCGTGGTCGCGGGAACCTCGGCGCAGGCGTACTGGCAGGAGTTCCAGCTCTTCCTGAACGCCACGCCGTTCGGGTCCACCGACGCCGAGTTCGGCCTCGACATCGGCTTCTACGCCTTCAAGCTCCCCTTCTACACGTGGCTGCTGTCCTGGCTGTTCATCGCCACGGCGATCGCGTTCGCGGGCGCGGTGGTGGCGCACTACCTGTTCGGCGGCATCCGGCTCGCCGGTCGCGGCGGCCAGCTCTCCGCCGCGGCCAGGGTCCACCTCGCCGTCGTCGCGGGCGTCTTCGTGCTGCTGAAGGCGGTGGCGTACTTCCTCGACCGGTACCAGCTGCTGTTCTCGGACCGGAACGACAAGTTCGACGGCGCCACCTACACCGACCTCAACGCGGTGCTGCCCGCCAAGCTGATCCTGCTGTTCATCGCGGTCTTCTGCGCCGTGGCGTTCTTCGCGGGCGCGGTCATGCGCAACCTCCAGCTCCCGGCCATCGCGACCGTGCTGCTGGTGCTGTCCAGCGTCCTCGTCGGCGCGGCCTGGCCCGCCGTGCTGGAGCAGTTCTCGGTGCGCCCCAACGCCATCGAGAAGGAGGCCGAGTCGATCAGCCGCAACATCGCGGCCACCAAGGAGGCCTTCGGGCTCACCGACGACAAGGTCGAGACCAAGCCGTACGAGGGCAAGCAGAACGTCTCCCTGGAGGAGCTGAGGGCCGACCAGGCCACCCTCGGCAACATCCGCCTGCTGGACCCGGCGGTCATCTCCAAGACCTTCACCCAGTTCCAGCAGCTGCGACCGTTCTACGCGTTCCCGGAGAAGCTCGACGTCGACCGGTACAAGGTCGAGGACGAGATCCAGGACTACATCGTCGCGGTCCGCGAGCTGAACACCAGCGGCATCCCGCAGGGCCAGCGCGACTGGATCAACCAGCACCTCATCTACACCCACGGCAACGGCATGGTCTTCGCCGAGGCCAGCGTGGTGAACTCGCCCGCCGACGAGAACGGCAACGGCGGCAACGGCGGCTACCCGGTGTTCGAGGTCGCCGAGGTCAACCAGCAGGGCGAGGTCACCCCCAGCAAGTTCGGGGTCGAGCAGCCGCGCACCTACTACGGCGAGCTGGGCACCAGCACCGACTACGCGATCGTCGGCGGCCGGGGCGCGGGCGCGCCGAGCGAGTACGACACCGACGGCACCCAGTACAACTACACCGGCCAGGGCGGTGTGCGGATCGGCGGCATCTTCAACAAGCTGGCCTTCGCCGCCTACTACGGCGAGCGGAACATCCTGTTCAACTCGGCGGTCGGCGAGGACTCGCGGATCATCTTCAACCGGAACCCGCGCGACCGCGTCGAGGACGTGGCGCCGTGGCTGACCGTCGACAGCGACCCGTACCCCGCGGTCGTCGACGGCAAGATCACCTGGATCGTGGACGGGTACACCACGCTCGACAACTACCCGTACGCGCGCAAGACCGCGCTGGGCGACGCCACCAACGACTCGCTGCCCGGCGTGGCGCAGCAGCCGAACCGCGAGATCAGCTACATCCGCAACTCGGTCAAGGCCACCGTCGACGCCTACGACGGCACGGTGACCCTGTACGAGATGGACGAGAGCGACCCGGTCCTGAAGACCTGGATGGGCGTCTTCCCCGGCTCGGTCAAGGCCAAGAGCGAGATGTCCCAGTCGCTGCTGGAGCACCTGCGCTACCCCGAGGACCTGTTCAAGGTCCAGCGGGACACGCTGACCCGGTACCACGTGTCCGAGCCGCGCGACTTCTACTCGGGCGTCTCGTTCTGGGGCGTGCCGTCCGACCCGACGGTCGACAACGCCATCACGGTCGACCAGCAGCAGAGCAGCAACCAGCAGGCGCGCGACCAGCAGCCGCCGTTCTACGTGGTGGCGGGTGATCCCACCGGCGACCCGAACAAGGTGAGCTTCCAGCTGACCAGCTCGCTGGTGCGGCAGAACCGCGAGTTCATGGCCTCGTACGTGACGGTCCGGTCCGACCCGGACAACTACGGGAAGATGAGCGTGCTGACGCTCAACAACGAGGCGAAGGGCCCGCAGCAGATCCAGACCCAGTTCCTCACCTCGGCCACGGTCAGCTCCGAGCTGAACCTGCTGACCCAGCAGAAGACGAAGGTGGTCTACGGCAACCTGCTGACCCTGCCGGTCGGCGGCGGCCTGCTGTACGTGGAGCCGGTCTACATCGAGCGGGCCAGCCAGAACACCCAGTACCCGCAGCTGTCCAAGGTGCTGGTGAGCTTCGGCGACAAGGTGGGCTACGCGTCCACCCTCAAGGAGGCGCTGGAGCAGGTGCTGTCCGGCGCGTCCCAGCAGGTCCCCGACCTGCCCGGCACGAACAACGGCCAGTCGCCGTCGACCTCGAACCCGCCGTCGACGCCGAACGCCGACGGCGGCAACCAGACGTACACGCCGGAGATGCAGCAGGCGGCCAGGGACATCCGCAGCGCCCTCGACCAGCTCAAGTCGGCCCAGGCGAGCGGTGACTTCGCCGCGCAGGGCAACGCGCTCAAGGCGCTGGACGAGGCGAGCCGGAAGTTCGACGAGGCGAGCAAGGCGGCCCCGTCCACCCCGTCGTCCTCGGTGACCTCGTCGCCGACGCCGACGAACTGATCCGGTCGGACCGCGCCTGAAAAGGCGCTGACCAGCGAAATCGGGTGTCCCCGCCACGGCGGGGGCACCCGATTTGCATTTCCCGTCCGCTTCCGCGTAGAGTTCACCTTACCGACGCGGGGTGGAGCAGCTCGGTAGCTCGCTGGGCTCATAACCCAGAGGTCGCAGGTTCAAATCCTGTCCCCGCTACAAAGAGGAAAAACCTCTCACCGGATCTCCGGTGGGAGGTTTTTTCGTTTTCCGGTCGGGCGTCACGCGAAAATCCCATTGCTGTGGTTCGCGTCACAAAGATCCCCGGCAGGGTGCTGGAGCCCCGAATTTCCGCTCCGTGAAACAGGGGGTGAACAGGGGTTTTCCCGATTTCCCCCGGCGGGTGGCGAGGCGATTTGGCTTCTTCCCCGCTCCTGTGTAAAGTAGCTATCACAACAGCAGCGCGGGGTGGAGCAGCTCGGTAGCTCGCTGGGCTCATAACCCAGAGGTCGCAGGTTCAAATCCTGTCCCCGCTACTGAATGAAGAAGACCCGGTGCGCCTCGGCGCACCGGGTCTTCTTGTCGTTCCCGCGCTCCCTCGGGGCTCAGGACATGTTCTCCGCCCAGTACTGGGCGCAGGTCAGGGAGCAGACCCGGCCCTCGCCGCTGACGGTGCGGTGCCTGCGGATCTGCTTCCCGCACACCATGCACTCGTCCTTGGCCCCCTGATCGGGTCCGGTGCCGCTGGCCCACGCACGGGCATTGCGGACGACCTTGGTGCTCGTTCCAGCCCACTTGAAGCCCACAGCTGTCAACCTCCTCGTGCCGAACGGCCTCCGCCCGACCACGGGCGCACCTGCGGTAATGGTCCCACCGGAGGCCGGGTCCGCCAGTGTGCGGAGCGGGGATCACCGGGTTGTGCTAACGGCGGTCGGGCGACCCCGGTCGCACCGATGCAGCCGGTGAGTGGGCCGGGTCGGGACACTGCCGTTCGGGTGATCACCGGGGCCGGTCGCGAACGATCTTGAGTATTCCTCGTGATGGTGATTGCGTTGCGCCCCAAAGGTTTCCACTCCACCTGGGAAATCTCGATCAAGCGGCCGAAAGGGTGGACCGCTCCCGGTCGATGGTCACTCTGCGGAGCTTCCCCTTGCTCCGCATGGACCAACGCCGCTAGCCCGTGATCAGCCACAGTGGACAGAACGGCTGACCATTGTGGACACCTGCCCGTGGTCGTGGCACGGTTGACGTTGTGTCGGACCTCAACGCGACGGCAGCGGCCCTCCTCGGTCTGCTGCACGACGGACCCAAGACCGGCGGCCAGCTCGTTGCGGAAGCGGGAGAGCGCTTCGGCGCGTTCTTCAGCGTCACCCGCAGCCAGGTGTACCGCGAGCTCCCCGCGCTGGCGGAGGCGGGCCTGCTGCGCCTCGGCAAGCAGGGCCCCCGCTCCAGCCAGCAGTACGTGCTCACCGCGGCGGGCAAGAAGGCCTTCAAGAACTGGCTGCTCACCGAACCCGGCCCCGACCACCTGCGCAGCCCCCTGATCCTGCGCATGGTGCACGCGGGGTCGCTGACGCCCAAGCAGCGCCAGGGCCTCGTGGACACCGCCCGCGCGACCTACGGCGCCGACCAGGAGGCCGCCAGGACCGCCGTGAAGACCGCGGAGGACGCCTACTCCAAGGCCGTCGCCGAGTTCGCGCTCGCGCACGCCAAGGCCGTCCTCAAGCTCCTCGACGCCATTCCCACCGGATGAGGCCGTCTCCACCGGCCCCGCGCGCGCAATCCGGTCGCGCTGCGCGACCGGTGCCGGCGTAACCTTCTGCCGTGAACTTGGACGTCGAGGCAGACATCAAGGACCTCTCCGCCACGCTCGCCAGCATCGAGGCGGTGATGGACCTCGACGCTCTGCGGGCCCAGGTCGCGGAGCTGGAGGAGCAGGCGGCCCGACCCGACCTGTGGGACGACCAGGAGAAGGCGCAGCGCGTCACCAGCCAGCTGTCCCACAAGCAGGGCGAGCTGCGCCGGGTGACCGCGCTGCGCAACCGGCTGGACGACCTCGGCGTGCTCTACGAGCTGGCCGAGGACGAGGGCGACGAGGGCAGCGCCGCCGAGGCGGACGCCGAGCGGGCCAAGCTCCGCGAGGAGATCTCCTCGCTGGAGGTCCGGACCCTGCTCTCCGGCGAGTACGACGCCCGTGACGCGCTGGTCACGGTGCGCGCCGAGGCCGGTGGCGTGGACGCGGCGGACTTCGCCGAGATGCTGCTGCGCATGTACTCGCGCTGGGCCGAGCGGCACAACTACTCCGTCGACGTCTTCGACACCTCGTACGCCGAGGAGGCGGGCATCAAGTCCGCCACCTTCCGCGTCACCGCGCCCTACGCCTACGGCACCCTCAGCGTCGAGCAGGGCACGCACCGGCTGGTGCGCATCTCGCCGTTCGACAACCAGGGCCGCCGCCAGACCTCGTTCGCGGGCGTCGAGGTCGTGCCGGTGGTCGAGCAGACCGACCACGTCGACATCGACGAGAAGGACCTGCGCGTCGACGTCTACCGCTCCTCCGGCCCCGGCGGCCAGGGCGTCAACACCACCGACTCGGCCGTGCGCCTGACGCACATCCCGACCGGGATCGTGGTGTCCTGCCAGAACGAGCGCTCGCAGCTGCAGAACAAGGCGACCGCGATGGCCGTCCTGCAGGCGAAGCTGCTGGAGCGGCAGCGCCAGGAGGAGCAGGCCAAGATGGACGCCCTCAAGGACAGCGGTTCCAGCTGGGGCAACCAGATGCGCTCCTACGTGCTGCACCCGTACCAGATGGTCAAGGACCTGCGCACCGAGCACGAGGTCGGCAACCCGTCCGCCGTGCTCGACGGCGAGATCGACGACTTCCTGGAGGCGGGCATCCGCTGGCGCAAGCAGCGGCAGAGCGCCTGATCGCAGCGACCCCGCGACGGCGGGCGGGCCCCGCGCCCGCCCGCCGTCGTCGTGTCCGGGGCCACGTCCGCCGCCACGGCCACCGCCACGTCCGGGTCATGATCGGGTAACGGCGCCGGTCGCGATCACCCAGCGTGCCACCGCTGATCACCGGCGGGATCACCCTCCGTACAGGGGTGGGCCGATACGTGACCGTTACCTGTGCCGCTTGTAGACTCCCCCCGTGATTCGCCTCGAACACGTGTCCAAGGTCTACAAGACCTCAACGCGCCCCGCGCTCGACAACGTTTCAGTCGAGGTGGACAAAGGTGAGTTCGTCTTTCTCATCGGGGCTTCCGGGTCCGGCAAATCGACTTTCCTGCGCTTGCTGCTGCGGGAAGAGGTGCCGAGCAAGGGGCGCGTCTACGTCTCCAACTTCGACGTGGCCAAGATGGCAAGGCGCCGGGTCCCGCGCCTGCGCCAGTCCATCGGCTGCGTCTTCCAGGACTTCCGGCTGCTGACCAACAAGACCGTGGCGGAGAACGTCGCGTTCGCGCTGGAGGTCATCGGGAAGCCGAGGAACACCATCGTCAAGGTCGTCCCCGAGGTCCTGCAGCTGGTGGGCCTGGACGGCAAGGCCGACCGGATGCCGCACGAGCTGTCCGGTGGCGAGCAGCAGCGCGTGGCCATCGCGCGCGCGTTCGTCAACCGGCCGCTGATGCTGCTGGCCGACGAGCCGACGGGAAACCTGGACCCCGACACCAGCCACGACATCATGCTGCTGCTGGAGCGCATCAACCGCACCGGGACGACGGTGCTGATGGCCACCCACGACCACTCGATCGTCGACTCGATGCGCCGCCGCGTGGTCGAACTGGACCACGGCCACATCGTCCGCGACGACAAGCGGGGCGTCTACGGCGTGGGCCGCTGACCTCCACCCAACCCCGACCCTGAGGAACGTTCCCCCCGATGCGTACCAGCTTCGTGTTCAGCGAGGTCGTCACCGGCCTGCGCCGGAACGTCACGATGACGATCGCGATGATCCTCACGACCGCGATCTCCCTGTTCCTGCTCGGTATGGGTCTGCTCGTCGTCCGGATGGTCGACAAGATGCAGGCGAACTACCAGGGCAAGCTGGAAGTCGCGGTCATGATGACCAACGACGTCAGCGCCAACGACAAGGACTGCACGCAGGACCCGTGCTCCGGACTCCGCAGCAAGCTGGAGAGCACCTCCGGGGTCGAGTCCGTGGTGTACGAGAACCGCGAGCAGGGCTACGAGCGGTTCAAGACGATCTTCGAGGCGCAGCCCGAGCTGGTGAAGCTCGCCCGCCCCGAGGCCATCCCCGCGACCTTCCGCGTCAAGCTGGAGGACCCCGACCGCGCCGACGTGATCGTCAAGGCGTTCACCGGCGAGGCGGGCGTCAAGTCGGTCAGCGACCAGGGCGAGTTCCTGTCCCGGCTGTTCGACGTCCTCAACGGCGTGCGCGACGGCGCCCTCGGACTCGCCGCGCTCCAGGCGTTCGCCGCCCTGCTGCTGATCTCCAACACCATCCAGGTGTCGGCGTTCACCCGCCGGACGGAGGTGGGGATCATGCGGTTGGTGGGCGCGACGCGCTGGTACACGCAGTTGCCGTTCCTCATCGAGGCCGTGGTCGCGGGCATCATCGGCGCCGTGCTCGGCGTCGCCTGCCTGATGCTCTTCAAGGTCACCGCGCTCGACTCGGTGCTCGGCGACCTGTTCACCTCCGGCATCCTGCCGCAGCTCGGGATGCTGGACATCATGGTCATCTCGCCGGTCCTGCTCGGCGTGTCCGTGCTGATCTCGGCGCTCACCGGCTACGTCACCCTCCGGTTGTACGTGCGCCTATAACCGCTGGCCCGCTCGCGTAAGGTCTTCAGCATGGTCAAGGAACGCGGTCAGAAGGTGATCGCGTCGAACCGCAAGGCTCGGCACGACTACACCATCCTCGACACCTACGAAGCCGGCGTCGTGCTCGTCGGCACGGAGGTCAAGAGCCTGCGCATGGGCAGGGCGTCGCTGGTCGACGCCTTCGGGCAGGTCGACGACGGCGAGGTCTGGCTGCACGCGCTGCACATCCCCGAGTACGTGGCGGGGACGTGGACCAACCACGAGGTGCGGCGCAAGCGCAAGCTGCTGCTGCACCGCCAGGAGATCGAGAAGCTCATCGGCAAGACGAAGGAG
The DNA here is from genome assembly GCF_024171695.1 of Actinosynnema pretiosum. GTDB lineage: Bacteria > Actinomycetota > Actinomycetes > Mycobacteriales > Pseudonocardiaceae > Actinosynnema > Actinosynnema pretiosum. The sequence goes on from NZ_JAMTCF010000002.1 coordinate 35,383, forward strand.
AGCGGCCTGTCGCTCATCCCGCTGTCGATGTACTTCAAGGACGGCTACGTCAAGGTCGAGCTGGCGCTGGCGAAGGGCAAGAAGTCCTACGACAAGCGCCAGGACCTGGCCAAGCGCGACGCGCAGCGGGAGATCGCCAAGGCCCACGGCCGGGCGCTCAAGGGCAAGGGCGGCCGGTACTAGGCCCCGACCTCTTCCGCGCAGGCACGCCGAAGCGCCCCCGGACTCCTCCGGGGGCGCTTCTCGTCTTCTCGGGCCCGTTCTCAGGCCCGGCGTCTCAGGCCCGGCCGAGGTAGGTGAGCACGGCCCGCACCCGCCGGTGTTCGGCGGTGCTCGGCTCCAGGCCCAGCTTGCTGAAGATGTTGCCGACGTGCTTCTCCACCGCGCCGTCCGACACGGTCATCTCCGCCGCGATCGCGGTGTTCGACAGGCCCTGCGCCATCAGGCCCAGCACCTCCCGCTCCCTCGGCGTGAGCGAGTCCAGCGGGTCGCGCTTGCTGCGCACCATCAGCTGGGTGATCACCTCGTGGTCGATGCTCGTGCCGCCCTCCGCGACCCGGCGCACCGACGCGACGAACTCCGCCACGTCCGCCACCCGCTCCTTGAGCAGGTAGCCGACCCCGCTCGCGCCGCCGACCAGCAGGTCGACCGCGTAGCGCTCCTCCACGTACTGCGACAGCACCAGCACCGGCAGTCCGGGGACCAGCCTGCGGGCCTCGATCGCCGCGCGCAGGCCCTCGTCGGTGAACGTCGGCGGCATCCGCACGTCCACCAGCGCCAGGTCCGGCCGGTGCTCGCGCACGGCGTCCAGCAGCGCCGCCCCGTCCTCGACGGCCGCGACGACCTCGATCCCCTCGTCCTCCAGCAGCCGCTGCACCCCCGTCCTGAGCAGCACCGAATCCTCGGCGATCACCACGCGCACGGCAGCTCCGTCCTGATCGATGTGGGGCCGCCGACCGGGCTCACCACGGTGACGACGCCGTCGATCGTCGCAGCCCGGTCGGCCAGCCCCGCCAGGCCGCCCCCCTGGCGCACCGAGGCGCCGCCCCGGCCGTTGTCCACGACCTCCACCACGACGGACGTGTCGGTGCGCGAGACCGCGACCCGCGCCCGCGTGGCGCCGGAGTGCTTGGTGATGTTGGTGAGCGCCTCGGCGACGGTGAAGTAGGCGGTGCTCTCCACCGCGGTCGGCGGGCGCGGCTCCACCTTCACCGACACCTCCACCGGCACCGAGCAGCGGGCCGCCAGCGAGGACAGCGCCGCGTCCAGGCCCCGGTCGCCCAGCACCGACGGGTAGATGCCGCGCGCGAGGTCCCTGAGCTCCGAGATCGCCAGCTTCGCGTCCGCGTGCGCCTCGTCGATCAGCGCCCGCACCGCCTCCGGGTCGCTGCCCAGCTTGCTCTTGGCGCGGCCGAGGCTCATCGCCACCGACACCAGCCGCTGCTGCGCGCCGTCGTGCAGGTCCCGCTCGATGCGCCTGCGCTCGGCCTCCGCGGCCTCGACGCCGCGCGCCCGGCTCGCGTGCAGCCGCTGCGCCTCGGCGGTCAGCTCCGCCGTCCGCGACGGCCCCAGCAGCACCCGCACCAGCCAGCCCTGCCAGCGCGCGGCCGTGCGCAGGCCGTGCAGCAGCACCAGCCACAGCAGCCCGCCCAGCAGCGCGGCGGGCAGGCCCGAGTACCAGGAGTCGATCAGCCACTCCCGGCCGCCGCCCAGGTCGACCGCGATCGCGAACGGCAGCCAGAGCGTGGCCAGCGGCAGCGCGACCAGCACCACCGCCGCCACCGACGCGGCCAGCAGCACGACGAACTGCACCACGCGCGGCAGCAGCACCAGCACCTGGAACAGCAGCGCCCGCCACGCGGCGGCGTCCCGCACCGGCCCCCACACCCACCAGAACCGCCCGGACGGGCGAAGTCGTGGCGCGGGCGGGTGAACGTCGACCCCCAGCACGGCCCTGGCCAGTCCGCGCTCCGAACCCCCGCTGGCCCGCGCCAGCACCATCGCGAGCGCCAGCAGCGGCAACCCGACCAGCACCGGCGCCGTGGCCACCCCCACCAGGACCAGCGGCACCAGCAGCAGGCACCACACCACCCCGGTCACCGGGGCCAGCAGGAAGTACCCCGCAGCCCGACCCGCGTCCGGTCTCACCCGCGCCGTCATCAGCTCCCCGTCCTCGGCGGTCCGCTCCCGGCGGTCCGCTGACCCCAGCCTGCGACCCCAGCCTGCCCCCTCCGACCAGCCGGAACCATGAGGCGCACCGCCGCTTCGCGGTAGGGGCAGCCCCACCGGGGCACGGGGAATGAAATCAGTGGCGCGGGGCGTTATGATGGTGGAGTCAGGTACCCGACCAGGGGGTGAACGGTTTCGACTTTGTACGTCGATTCAAGGGAAGCGTGCCGGTGCAGGCGAGAGACCACCGCAAGCGTCATCGCAAACCAATAAGCGCCAAGTCTAACGACCAGCGCGCGTTCGCCCTCGCCGCCTGAGGCTAGGAGCAACGCTGTCGGCCCGGAGGAGCCTCCGCTCCGGTCGCCGGCATCAGCTAGGAGGCTTCACCTCCGTTCCCGGTCACGGGGAGCGGTTGGGACACCCACAGTGACTGGGCCTGTCACGACGTCTTGTCCGCGTGATCGTCGGGGCCGAGCAGAGGCATAGCGGACTGCGCACGGAGAAGCCTTGATGAGCCGGCAGAGGACCCGGGTTCGATTCCCGGCACCTCCACTCGGTGGATGGCGAGTGCTCGTACTCTTCGAGCACTCGCCATTCCTCGTTCCGGGTGTTTTCCGGGGGCCGAGCCCCCGGACCCCGGCCGGGCGGCTTCGCCCCCGGACCCCCTTGCGGTGGTGCGGTGAGCGGTTATCTCCGGGCGGGTGGGGCTGTCATCGGGTCTTCGGGCCAGCGGTGTTTCGGATAGCGGCCACGCAGTTCCGCTCTCACTTGCGGGTAGCCCGTTTTCCAGAAGGACTCCAGGTCTCCCGTCACCGCCGTCGGACGTCCCGCCGGGGTGAGCAGGTGCAGGACCACGGGAATTCCGGCGACCGTCGGGGTTTCGGTCCAGCCGAAGACCTCCTGGACCTTCACCGGCAGAGTCGGCGGGGTGGTGGAGTAGTCGATGGCGATCTTCGAGCCGGACGGGACTTCCAGGCGGTCCGGGGCCAGGGCGTCGAACTTCGCCGCCGCTGGCCAGGGCATCGCGGCTTGCAGCACGTGGTCGGCTTTCAGCTTCCCCAGGTCGGACTTGCGGCGGGCGTTGCCCAGGTCGACCAGGGGCAGCAGGGCCTCGTCGGTCACCTCCGGCCACGGGGCTCCCAGGACCTCGTGCAGGAACGCCAGGCGCTGCCTGGTTCGGAGTGCCGCAGGTGTCCACGCCAGCAGACCCAGGCCCTCCGCCGCCAAACCCGCCCGCAGCGCCTGCTGGAGGTGCGCGGTACCGGTCAGCTGGGTGGTGGACAGCGGGATCGCGCCCAGGTGGCGCACTCGCCTGGCCACCACGTCGCCGTCCCAGGCGATCTCCTCGCGCTCGCCCAGCAGCGCGGGCGCCGCCTGCACGGCCAGCTGCTCGTCCGCCCGCGCGGCCAGCCTGATCCGGGCGTGGGTCCGGCCCGGCTCGCGGTCGGCCACCGCGATCGCCAGCCACTCCGCGTCCGCCAACCGGCTGCCCTGCGGCAGTTCCGCCGCCGTGCCGCCCGCCATCAGGTAGACCGGGCTGCCCGGCGCGCGCCTGCGGGCCAGGCGCTCCGGGTGCGCCAGGGCCACCACCAGCGCCTGGTCGCCGTTGCCCGACGTCCTCGGGATCAGCTTCGACAGCCTGCCCACCTCGCGGCGGTCCGCGACCCGGCCGGTGATGTCCTCGCCCGAGCCCCGGTCCTCGTCCAGGATCGCCACCACCTCGGTCGCCGTCGCCGAACCGGCCAGCTCGCCGCCGTCCAGCAGCGCCCGCGCCAACCTCGGGTGCAGGCCCAGCGCGGACATCCGCGTGCCCCGGTCGGTCACGTGGCCGTCGCGCAGCGCGCCCAGGTTGCGCAGCACCGACTGCGCCGCGTCCAGCGCGCCCCTCGGCGGCGCGTCCCACCAGGACAGGCCCTCGCCGTCCGGGGTGCCCCAGCACGCCAGCTCCAGCGCCAGCGAGGTCAGGTCCGCGCTGCGGATCTCCGGCTCCGGGTAGCGCGGCAGGGTGGACTGCTCGTGCTCCGGCCAGCACCGGTACGCCCGCCCCGGCGCCTCCCGGCCCGCCCGGCCCGCGCGCTGGTCGGCCACGGCCGCGCTCACCCGCACGGTCGCCAGCCCCGCCAAGCCCCTGCGGTGGTCCACCCTCGGCACCCGCGACAGGCCCGCGTCCACCACGGCGCGCACGCCGGGCACGGTCAGGCTCGACTCGGCGATCGACGTGGACAGCAGCACCCGCTGCTCGCGCCCGACCCGCAGCACCGCGTCCTGCGCGGCGGCGGTCAAGCGGCCGTGCAGGACGTCCACGCGCAGGTCACCGCCCCGGAACAGGGCCGCCACCCGGCGGATCTCCGGCACGCCCGGCAGGAACACCAGCACGTCCCCCGGCGTCTCCGCGACCGCCTTCCGGATCGCGCGGGCCACCAGGGCCTCCGAGCGCTCGTTCTTCTGCGGCGGGACGTGCAGCAGCTCCACCGGGTGCGTCCTGGCGTGCGCGGTCAGCACCGGGACCCCGCCCATCAGCTCCGCCAACCGGTCCGCCGCGACCGTCGCCGACGTCGCCAGCAGCCGCAGGTCCGGGCGCAGGCCCGCGCGGGCGTCCAGGAGCAGCGCGAGCAGCAGGTCCGCGTCCAGGTGCCGCTCGTGGCACTCGTCCAGCACCACCGTGCCCACGCCCGACAGCTCCGGGTCGTGCTGCAACCGGCGCACCAGCAGGCCCGAGGTGACCACCTCGATCCTGGTCGACTTCGAGACCTTCCGGTCGCCGCGCACCGAGTACCCGACCGTCGCGCCCACCGGCTCGCCCAGCAGCGCAGCCATCCGGGCCGCCGCCGCCCGCGCGGCGATCCGGCGCGGCTCGGCGATCACCACCCGGCCCTCCAGCGCCAGCGGCACCAGGGTGGTCTTGCCCGTGCCCGGCGGGGCGACCAGCACGGCCGCGCCCCACCCCGACAGGGTCTCGATCAGTTCGGGCAGCACCGCTCGGACCGGAAGATCTGGCAACTCCACGGGGGTGAGTCTGCCAATGTGGGAGGAGGGGGTGGTCGACGTGGGGATCAGGGGAGCGCTCGCGGTCGCGTTAGCCGGGACCGGCGTGGTCAGGGCGGTGGGCACGGCCGCCGCGTGGCGGAAGGTCGAGCGGTTGCCCGCCGGGGTCGTGGACGAGGCGCTGGTGACCGTCGTCGTGCCCGCGCGGGACGAGGAGGCCAACCTCGACCGGTGCCTGCGGGCGCTGCGCGCGCAGGCGCACGAGCGGTTGCGGATCACCGTGGTGGACGACGGGTCGACCGACGCCACGGCGGCCATCGCGCGCCGCCACGCCGAGGCCGACCCGCGCGTGCGGGTGATCGGCTCGGCCGGGCCGCCGCCGGGGTGGGCCGGGAAGGTGCACGCGCTGCACGTGAGCGCGCGGGCGGCCGAGGGTGAGTTCCTGCTGTTCCTGGACGCCGACACCGAGCCCGCGCCCGAGCTGGTCGGCAGGCTCGTCGCGGCGGCCAGGCGGTGGCGGGTCGACCTGGTCTCGGTCGCGGGCCACCCACCCGCGCGCGGGCACTCCTGGTGGTCGCTGTTCGCGCCCGTGACCGAGTCCCTGATCACCGTCGCCTCACCGGACGGCTCGCGCGGGCGCGCGCTCGCCGTGGGGCACTGCGTGCTGGTCAGGCGGGTCGCGCACGAGCGGTCCGGCGGGTGGGAGGTGATCCGGGGCACCGGGGTGGACGACCTCGGGTACGCCTCGCTCGTGCGCGACACCGGCGGGCGCACCCGGTTCGCGGACGCGTCGGGGGCGCTGCTCGTGCACGGCGTCGACGGGGTCGGGGCGGCCTGGAGGTCGGTGACCAGGAGCTCCGTCGCCCTGGTCGCCGAGACCGGGGGAGGGGCGGTGCTGTTCGGGGCCGCCGCGCTCGCCCAGCTCGGGCACGGGGCGCTGCCGGTGCTGATGGCGGTCCGGGGGCGCGGGGCGGTGCGCTGGGCCGGGCTGGTCGCGTGGGCCGCGCAGGCCGCCACCACCGCGATCTACCTGCGGCGGGTCGGGCAGCCGGTGGCGCGCGCGGTGCTCGCCCCGGTCGGCACGACCGCCTTCGGCGCGCTGCTGGCGCGGGCCACCTGGCTGGCCGGTCGCGGCGGTGCGCTCTGGAAGGGGCGCGACGTGCGAGGGTGAGGGGGTGGTTGACCCGTTGCACGACCCCGACGACCCCGAGCTGCTCGACCCGTACCGGGCCCGTGACCTGGCCGGACTCGTGGAGAACGCCCGCCTCGCCTCCGGCGCCGTGCGCTACGGGCGGATCGGCGCGGTCGGCTGCGCGCGGGTGGTGGTGAACCCGGACAACCCGCTGCCCGGCGGCAACCACGCGTGCGCGCTCGACGGGACGTCCGCCGAGGTCGCGGGCACGCTCCTGCGGCTGGAGCGCAGCTTCGCCGACGTCGGGCGGGCCGAAGCTGTGGTGTACGCCTCACCCACGACCGTCGCCGAGATCGAGGGCATCGCCGACGACGCGGGCTGGTACGCCGTCGAGGAGCTGCTGACCGTCGTGCACCGCCGCCGTCGCGCGGCGCTCTCGGGGTCCGCGCAGGTCAGGACCGCCGTGGACGCCGACCTGCCTCAGCTCGCCGAGCTGCTGGCCGATGACCTGGGCATGGGTGGCAGCCACAAGCTCGTCCGGCACCTCGGGCAGCGGCTGGACGACCCGCGCTGCGCGCTCCTGGTGGTCGACGACGGCGACCGGGTCGGCGGGTTCGCGGCCGGGTTCGGCGAGCACCGCGTCGGGCTGGTCGAGCAGGTCGTGGTGCGGCCCGCCCGCAGGCGGCGGGGCATCGGGTCCGCGCTGGTGAACGGGGTCGTGTCGGCCCTGTGGGACGCGGGCGCGCTGCTGGTGTCCGCCCAGGTCGCCGAGGGCGGCTCGGGGGAGCGGTTCGCCGAGGCGTGCGGCTTCGAGGCGGCCTACCCCGTCACGGCGTACGCCCGTCGGGTGGACGAGCTGCTCGACTGACCGGGGGAGCGCTCTCCGGAACAGGGGCCGTTCAGGGGCGGGGTCGCCACCCCGACGAGTGAACTGTCACATATCCTTAGGGCAGCTAATAAAAACCAAAGATCGAGAAAGAGGCGCTGCTGTGCTGGGGAGAACGACGGAGCGGACAGCGCAGCGGCTGCCCGCCGAGGTGTGGGTTCTGGTCGTGGCGAGCTTCATCATCGCCATCGGCTTCGGGATCGTCGCACCGGCACTCCCGATCTTCGCTGACAGCTTCGGCGTCGGGTCCACCGCCGTCGCGCTCGTGATCAGCTCGTTCGCGGTCGTGCGCATCCTGTTCGCCCCGGTGAGCGCCAAGCTCGTCACCCGGTTCGGCGAGCCCAAGACGTACATCGCGGGCATCATCATCGTCGCCCTGGGCACCGCGGCCTGCGGTTTCGCCGTCACCTACTGGCAGCTGCTGTTCCTGCGCGCGTTCTCCGGCATCGGCTCGACCATGTTCACGGTCGCCTCCGTCGGCCTGCTCATCCGCATCACCCCGCCCGCCCAGCGCGGCCAGGCCACCGGTCTGTGGTCCACCGGCTTCCTGCTCGGCAACATCTTCGGCCCGATCATCGGCGCCGCCCTCGTCGGCGTGTCCGTGCAGCTGCCGTTCGTCAGCTACGCCGTCGCCCTGCTCGTCGCCGCCGCGTTCGTGTGGTGGTTCCTGCGCAAGTCCACGCTCGCCGCGCTCGACCCCTCGGCCCAGCCGGAGAGCCCCGTCACCGTCCGCCAGGCGCTGCGCAACAGCTCCTACCGCGCGGCGCTCGCGTCCAACTTCGCCAACGGCTGGGCGGTGTTCGGCCTGCGCGTGTCGATGGTGCCGCTGTTCGTGGAGAAGGCGCTGCACGGCTCGCCCGAGATGGGCGGCATCTCGATGTCGGTGTTCGCGGTCGGCAACGTGTGCACGCTCATGGTGTCCGGCAAGCTCTCCGACCGCATCGGCCGCAAGCCGCTCGGCATCGCGGGCCTGGCCATCTCCGCCGCGGGCACCCTGTGGTTCGGGTTCAGCACGAACGTGCCGGTCTTCCTGGTCGCCTCGTTCGTGGCGGGCCTGGGCGCGGGCCTGCTCAACCCGCCGCAGAACGCCGTGGTCGCCGACGTCATCGGCCCCAAGGGCAAGGGCGGGCCGCTGCTGGCCACGTTCCAGGTCATCGCCGACCTCGGCGCCATCGTCGGGCCGCTGCTCGCGGGCCTGCTCGCGGACAACTTCTCCTACACGACGGCGTTCACCGTGACCTCCGGGATCATGGTGGTCGCCCTGCTGATGTGGATCACCATGCCGGAGACGTTGGTCAAGGAGAGCACGACGGCGGAGACCGTCGCGGCCGAGTCGGGCACCCTGGACGAGGGGCCGGAGGTGCCCACCGGGGAGCGCGTCGCCGGACGTCCCAGGCAACCAGAGGCCTAGGGCTCAGGTTCCACTCAGCATCCCCGGCTAACCTGCGACGCAGGTCGTAGCGGGAAGGACGTGCTGACGTGGGTGGGGCTGAGCGCAACGCTCGGAAGAAGAAGCAGGCCCAGCGGGCGGCGGCCTCGGCCGTCGCCGCCAGCCGCAAGGCGAGTGACCGGAACAAGGTCGTCGCCGGGGTCGCGATCGTGGTGGTGCTGGCGCTGGTGGTCATCGGCGGCGTGATGTGGCAGGGGGCCTCCAAGTCGACGGAGAACGCCCAGCTCGTCGCGACCGGGGCCAAGGGCACCAACGCGCCGGTGGAGCGCGAGGGCGGTGTGGTGACCGTCGGCAAGCCCGACGCGAAGGTCACCATCGACGTCTACGAGGACTTCCTCTGCCCGGTGTGCGGCGTGTTCAAGGAGAAGTACGCCGACCAGATCCGCACCCACGTCGAGGCGGGCGAGCTGCGGGTGAACTACCACCTGCTGCCCATGCTGATCCGCATGTCCTCCCCGGAGGGCTACTCGCGCGACGCGGCCAACGCCGCGCTGTGCGTCGCCGACGAGGGCAAGTTCTCGGAGTACCACGACCGGCTGTACGCCCAGCAGCCCGAGGAGGGCGAGGCCGGGTGGACCAAGGACCAGCTCAAGCAGCTGGCGGTCGACCTGGGCGTGACGTCGGAGGACTTCAAGTCCTGCGTGGACAGCGGCAAGCACGAGGCGGACGCCAAGGCCGAGCTGGACAAGGCCAACGCGACGGACTTCTTCAAGGGCACCCCGACCGTCACCAAGGACGGCCAGGAGCTGGACGCCCTCGGCGACTCGGAGTGGCTGTCGAAGCTGTTCGCCTGAGTTCTGGCTTCTAGGCCCTAGAGGCCCGGCACCGGCGGCTGTCCCGCGCTCCAGCGGGCCAGCCGCCGCGCTTTTCCGGTCTCCGACCGGGGCACCGCGCCGTGCGCCACCACGTGCACCGCGCAGGTGAGCCCGAGGCGGGCCTTGAGCCTGGTCTCCAGGTCGTCGGCCACGTCGTGCTCGCTCTCGACCACGACCCGCAGCTCGGGCCGCTTCTCGACCCGCCGGTCGTCCACGACGAGGTAGTGCGGGCTGACCCGCTCGTCGGCCAGGACGACCGCCTCGACCTCGCTGGGGAACACGTTGACCCCGCGCACCACCAGCATGTCGTCCCGCCTGCCGAGGGGCTTGCCCATGCGGCGGAGCGTGCGCGCGCTGCGCTGGGCGGGCCCCGCGAGCACCGCGACGTCCCCGGAGCGGTAGCGCAGCAGCGGCATCCCGGTCTTGGTGAGGGTGGTGAACACCAGCTCGCCGGGCGTGCCGTCCGGCACCGGCAGCCCGTCCTCGTCCACCGCCTCCACGAGGAAGTGGTCCTCGGCGACGTTGAGCATCCCCTCGGAGTCGAGCGACTCGCAGGCCACACCGGGCCCGATCACCTCGGACAGCCCGTAGACGTCGAGTGCCCTGACCCCCAGCAACTCCTCGATCTTGTCCCGCATGGCGTCCGTCCAGGGTTCGGCCCCGAAGAGCCCCACCCGGAAGCTGCTGGGCACGTTGGCCTCCCTGAGCGCCTCACCGAGGTGGATGGCGTAGGAGGGCGTGCAGCAGAGCACGTCGGGCCGGAGGTCGGCGACGAGCCGAACCTGCCGCTCGGTCATGCCACCCGACAGCGGGATCACCCGCGCGCCCAACCTGAGCCCCCCGTGGTGCACCCCGAGCCCACCGGTGAACAGCCCGTACCCGTAGGCGTTGTGGACGGTGCTTTTTGCGGTCACCCCCGCTCCGCCGAGCGCACGGGCCATCACCTCGGCCCAGACGCTGACGTCGTTGGCCGTGTACGGGATGAGCGTGGGCCGTCCCCCGGTCCCGGAAGACCCGTGCACGCACACGATCCGGTCATCCACCTGGAACCCGAACGGGTAGTGGTCCCAGAGGTCCTGCTTGGACACCGTGGGGAGGAGGTGGAGCTGGTCGAGCGAGATGTCGTCGGCGTCACACAGCCCGGCGTCCCGCAGTCGGGCGGCGATCACCCCGTCGGCGCGGAGGAGCCGCCGAACGAGCTCCCGCAACCTGACCTGCTGCATCTCCCGCCGGAGGCCGGGGTCCATCCCCTCGGCGCCGGGCTGGACGAGGACGGCGGGGGCGTGCGCGTCGCTGCTCACGCGTACCGGTCTAGCAGCCGAAATGGGGTGGGGGTACCCCCGATTTTTCTTCTGGTGGGTGCATGATGTACGGTATTGACACACGGGAACGGCGGGGCCAACCGGCCGGGAACGTGGAGTAACGAGCACGGGGCTGTGGCGCAGCTGGTAGCGCATCACACTGGCAGTGTGAGGGTCAGGGGTTCGAGTCCCCTCAGCTCCACAAATGAATATAGCATACAAATCGCCCGCTGACCTGCGGTAATGCAGGTGGCGGGCGATTCTGTTTTTGTGTCTACTGTGGACTGCCGGTGCCGCTCTGGAGCAAATCTGGAGCAGGCGGTCGCTCCGCACGAAATGTTGTCAGCTTTGTGCTCCAGGTCTCTGTGACCCGGTCGGGTGGTTCTGCCCAGGGGGACTTTCGGTCGCCGTAGCCACCCCAATGTTCGACGCTAGTACAGATGCCCAGGATGGTCCTGTGGGACTGTCAGCGGGCGCCTGGTGCCCGAACCCATGGTTGGTCGGTCCCTGAGCGTCCGTTCTGCGCCATGTGTTGTCGTCGGCCCCTTGCCGCCCCCTCGAGCGCGCCGAGCCGCGCCCCCTCGGGAAGCGGTTGCTTGGCCGACGCGCGCTCGGTGACCTCCCCGAGTCGGTACGACGAACTCACGAAACATATGACTGATGCTCATGTAAATAATGTGGCGTTTGGAGAAACTTTTTCGTCCAACTGCGCGATACAGCCCTCGACAGCACAGCGAACGAGGTGGTCCACATGGGTGTCGAGGCCTTCGGTATCGAGAAGGAGTTCCTGAAGGACCTGCTCACCCAGGTGGACAGAGGCGAAGCGCAGCTTCCCGAGTTCCAACGCGGCTGGGTGTGGCCCGACCGCAACATCGCCAGCCTGATCGCCTCGATCTCGCTGGGCTATCCGGCGGGCACCGTCATGATGTTGAAGCAGGGTGGCGACGTCCGCTTCAAGACCCGTTCCGTCGAGGGAGCGCCGCAGGCCAGCGCCGTACCCGACCGGCTGATCCTGGACGGGCAGCAGCGGTTGACCTCGCTCTACCAGTCGCTGTTCCGCGAGGCCCCAGTGGAAACCCACGACGTCCGCGGCAACACCTCGCGCGGCTGGTTCTACATCGACATGGAGAAAGCCCTTCTGGGAGACGGTGATCGCGAGGAGGCCGTGGTCTTCGTCCCCGAGACCAAGATCCGCCTGGACTTCCGTGGGCAGGCCCTGTTGGATCTGTCCACGCAGGAGCAGGAGTTCACGCATCGCATGTTCCCGTGCACCGCTGTGTTCCACTCGATGCAGTGGATGATGCGGTTCATCCAGCACTCGCCCGAGCGCCAGTCGGAGAACCTGGAGCTGTGGAGCAAGTTCCACGAGGTCGTGGTCAAGCGGTTCGAGCAGTACCAGCTGCCGGTGATCGAGCTGGGCAAGAGCACGCCTCGCCAGGCGGTGTGCCAGGTCTTCGAGAAGGTCAACACGGGCGGCGTCACCCTGACCGTCTTCGAGCTGCTGACCGCCACCTTCGCGGCCGATGACTTCGACCTCCGCCAGGACTGGGCCGACCACCGTGCGCAGTGGGCCGGCAAGTACGGCCTCCTCTCCGAGGTCGCCAACACCGACTTCCTGCAAGCGGTCACCCTGCTGGCCACGTACGAACGCCACCGCGCCGCCGTCGAGACCGGTCGGGACGAAGCCGCCGTCCCGCGCATCGGCTGCCGGCGGGCGGACATGCTCAACCTCACGCTCCCCGAGTACCGCAAGTGGGCGCCTGCCGTGACGGACGGCCTCAAGTCGGCCGCCCAGTTCCTGCACTCCCAGCACATCTTCGACACCAGGTTCCTGCCCTACGGCAGTCAGCTCATCCCCATGTCCGCCATCTTCAGCCTGCTCGGCACCAAGGCTGAGACCGTCGGCGCACGACAGAAAATTTCGCGTTGGTACTGGTCCGGTGTGTTCGGCGAGCTCTATGGCGGCACGACCGAAACGCGCTTCGCGCGCGACGTGCCCGAGGTCGTGGCCTGGGTGACCGGTCAAGGGGACGAACCCCGCACTGTTCAGGAGGCCCAGTTCTTCTCCAGTCGCCTCTGGTCCCTGCGGACCCGCGGCTCCGCCGCCTACAAGGGCCTCTACGCGCTGCTGCTCAAAGCAGGGCCGGTCGACTGGGGCACTGGGTCCGACATGTCTGACGAGAACTACTTCGACAATGCCGTCAACATTCACCACGTGTTCCCCAAGGCGTGGTGCGAGAAGCAGGGGATCAGCCCTGCCGATTACAACTCCATCGTCAACAAGACGCCGCTGACCGCCCGCACCAACCGGATCATCGGCGGCCGGGCACCTTCCGTGTACCTGCGTGGACTCGCCAAGACCGCGGACGCCACACCTGAACAGGTGGACCGGAACGTGGAGTCGCACCTGATCTCGGCGACCGACCTGCGCAACGACGACTTCGACGCCGCGATGAGGGCTCGGCAGAGGGCTCTGCTCACCCTCATCGGCGAAGCCATGGGCAAAGGCGCGCAGATCGACACCGAATAACGCGACTCCGTCGATCATTTCGTGGTTCATCCTCTGTCGGTGCGACTTAACTCACCGGTAATTGAAGGGCAACACCCATGAACATAACCATGCCGACCAGCGCTGTCGAAGGAATCCAGCTGACGGTCACCCCGTTCCGCCCGGACGCGGTGATCGGCACGATGGGGCTGCCCACGCTCCTGCAACTCGTCCCCTCACCGAAGACCGAGGAGGATGCTCGCGCGCTCAAGTACGCCTCGGGCGTCCTGCGCAGGCACGCAGAGGTGCGAGGCATGGTGCAGCGGATGTTGAAGGCCACTCAGAAGGGGCGCAACGTCACTTCCTACGCCTCCTACATCGCTTCCGGTGTGAACGGCGATCACGGCTCCGCCTGGTCCACCCCGCCGATCACGCTGTGGCTGGATGGCAAACCGGGCGCGATCAGCGATGAGCTCGTGCCGGGCACCGGGATCAGCACCATCACCGTCGTCGCGGGCTCGCCGGTCGTCGCCATCGACGGGGAGACGCAGGTGACCGCCTGGCACGAGCTGTACGACGACCCTGAGCGCTTCGGCTGCTCCTACGAGAAGCTGAACGTGGTCCGCGTGCCGTTCGAGTTGTACTTCGGGTTGAGCGTCGAGGACGCACGGCAGATCTTCTACGACCGCAACGTCGAGGGCGTGCCGGTGGCCAAGAACCTGGCCATGTCCATGGACCAGCGAGACATCGGCACGCAACTCGCCAACCGCGTCGCCGAGGCCGTCAAGGTCGAGCACGAGGGCAAGATCGTGCCGTTCAGCAAGCTCGTGCAGGCGCGCAAGCGGCAGCTGACCAAGCGCGACCCCGAACTCGTCACACTTTCCGCCATGCGAGTGCTGGTGATCACCGCGTTGCACGGACGCGGGGGACTGGCTCTGTCCTCGTCGACCATCTACGAGAACGACCTGCCGAGTGGAGTCTCGGCCCGGCAAGCAGAAGAACAGCTCGTTCCACTCCTCTCCCGGGTCATCAGCGCCCTGTATCCGCACTTCGCCTCCAGGAGTGCCGTCTCCGCTCCGGCTGTGCTCGCGGGGTTGGGGATCGCCGTGCACCAGGCCACCGGGTGGTCCACCTCGGGAAAACTGCTGACCGTCGACGAACTCACCGAGCTGCTGGAGTCTGTGCACTGGGAGCGTGAAGCTCGCTACTGGGATGGTGTAGCTGCCAGTGCCAACGCCAGCGGAGTGCTCAACTTCGGTGGAGGTGCGAAGGACTCCGGTGGGCGTGTCGCAGACGCCCTCCTGCACCCCGACACCGAGTACGGGCGCAAGGTCCGAGGCTGGTCGACTGCCTGAGCAGAACTTCTGCCAAAGCAGGACGCGTCAACGTTCATTTCGGTGCATCCACTTCGCCACCCCGGCGGGGTGGGTGTGCCGGGGAGGTCACATCGGCATCATGGGTGACCCTCAACCCCACCTTAGGGAGCCTCGCCGTGATCGTGTCCTCGGTGATGACCGACCATCCCTCCTGGCTGTCAGCAGGTGCCACCACCTACCGCGCCGTCCGTTTTGGAGGCTCCTCCTGGGTGCTGACCTGCACGCCCACCAGAACCGGTGAGCACCGGGCAGAGGCTCATCTCGTGTCCGGTGCGGGGGACGCCCCGGTGCTCGACGTCGTCGATCCTGCCGGGCTGACCGGGGTCGATGACGTGGTGGATGTGCTGCGCGCCGCGGGCACGGTGGGGCGTTGGCGCAACCCGGACCTGTGGGACGCCCTGGCGACGTCGATCGTCCGGCAGGTGATCCGGGCCGGTCAGGCGCGCAAGCTCTACCGGGCGTTCTGCGAGGCGCACGGCGAGAAAGTCCTCACGCCTCACGGGCCGGCGTGGCTGTTCCCGACACCTGAAGCCGTCCTGTCGCTCCCGGACGACGAGTTCACCGCCATGGGTATGGCCTTTAAGCGCCGTCCGTTGAAAGCCGTCGCCGAGGCAGTGCTCGAGTTCGGCCCGAAGTGGGCCGAACTCGATCCGCCCGTGCTGCTGGACGAGGTGCAGAGCGTGCCTCGAATCGGCCCGTGGACCGCAGGTGCGACCGTCGCCGACCTCACCAACGACTACTCGCTGTACCCGTATGCCGATCTGGCGGTGCGCACCTGGGCGAACCGCCTGCCGACCGGGCGAACCTGGCCCGAAACCGAACCGGAGTTCGCCCGCCGCTGGGCACGGTTGGCGGGGAAGGAACTGTCCGCCTGGACGCTGCTCACACTCGCATGGGGAGTACGTCATGCCAACACCACAGGAGCCATTGCCATCTGACCCACCCGCAGCGCTCATCACCGGCGCGAACCTCAAGCACCCGCTCGACGCGCTGTTCGTCAATGCGCCCTTGCGTGACTACGCCGAGCGGCCTCGCGTGAATGACTTCACCCTGCCCGTGCTCGGTATGGGCTACCTGGCCACCTACGCCGCCTCACAGGGCTTCAACGTCGGCGTCCTGGACGCCGAGGCCCACGGCCTGGGCATCAACCATACCATCGACATCGTCAACCAGGCCGCTCCGCGCTGGAGCGCAACGACCGCAAGCAGACCGGCGAGCTGGCGACGATCGCGGCCCTGTTCAGCCGGGACGTGCTCATCCCCGACGGGGAGAGCTCCCAGCCGCTGATCGACACCTTCCTCAAGGCGTCCTCGGACAACGCGGTCGGCGTGTCGGGGGAACTGCGGGACGGGTTGCAGCGCTCGGTCGAGATCATCGCCAACGAGGTGCTGGCCAGGCTCGACCAGGCCGGGGTGGAGCCGGTTCTGCTCGAAGGGCCGAGGATGCCCATCGCCAAGGAGCTGACCCGCGAGTCTCTGCGCTACCTGTACCGGGTCCTGTTCCTGCTCTACGCCGAGGCACGGCCCGAACTGGGCATCCTGCCCGCCGACGACAGCTCGTACGAGGCCGGGTACTCCGTCGCCAGGCTCCGCGCGCTGGTCGAGCGGGACGAGCAGTTGGCGGAGGAGGAGGCCAAGCAGGGGTTCCACCTGTTTGAGTCGCTGGACCTCCTCTTCAGGAAGGTCAATGACGGACACCGGCCTCAGGGCTCGGAACCGGAAGACCTGTCTGCCGGTGCAGGTGGCGAGGACGAGCACGCGGCGTCGGAGCAACTGCTGGGCGAGGACCGGGGGCTGAGGTTCGAGCCCCTGCGCAGCGAGCTGTTCGAGCCGAAGGCGATCCGGCTCATCGGGCGCGGGGTGGACGACCCGGACGAGGAGGGGCGGAAGCTCGACCTGCGCCTGCGCAACGAAGCCCTGCACGAGGTGCTGCGCCTGCTCACGATGAAGAAGGGCGCGCGCAGCGGCGACCGGGGCGGGTTCATCTCCTACCGCAACCTCGGCATCAACCAGCTCGGCGCGGTGTACGAGGGGCTGATGTCCTACACCGGCATCATCGCCGACGAGGAGCTGTGCGAGGTGGCAAGGGGCGGAGACCCGGCACAGGGTTCCTGGCTGGTCCCAGCGCATCGGCAGCAGGACTACCCGGAGAGCACGCTCGTCACCTACGACGAGCACGACGCGCGCAAGGGGCATCGCGGTCCGAAGCGCTACCCGCGGGGGACGTTCGTCTACCGCCTCGCCGGGCGCGACCGTGAGACGTCGGCCTCGTACTACACGCCTGAGTCGTTGACCGAGGTGACCGTTGAGCTGGCGCTCAAGCACCTGCTCGACCAGGAGCGGGACGCCGACGGGAACACGATCAAGACGCGTGCTGCGGAGCTGCTGAAGTACCGGATCTGCGAGCCCGCGCTTGGCTCTGGGGCGTTCCTCAACGAGGCGATCGACCAGGTCGCCGAGGAGTACTTGCGGCGGCGTCAGGAGGAGCTGGGGACGTCGGTCCCCACAGCGGACGCGCTGACCGAGAAGCAGAAGGTCAAGGCGTACGTCGCGCTGCACAACGCGTATGGCGTGGACCTGAACGAGACCGGTGTCGAGCTGGCCGAGGTGTCGCTGTGGCTCAACACCATGCACCCCGGTATGCGGGCCCCGTGGTTCGGTCTGCACCTGCGGCGAGGCAACTCGCTCATCGGTGGGCGACGGGCGGTGTACTCGGGTGAGGACGTCGCGTCGCCGGAGAAGGCGTGGCTGAAGGCGAAGGGCGGACTGGGGCCCACGCCACTGCCGTTTCTGAAAGACGGTGAGCAGCAGGAGTTGCCGCAGGACGCGGTGCACCAGTTTCTCCTGCCCAGTCCTGGATGGGCGGCGATCACCGGCGCCAGTGAAGCCAAGGCCCTCGTGGGGGACGAGGTGGCACAGCTGGTGACTTGGCGGCGGGGTGTGCTCCAGCGGCCGAAGCGCAGTACGGCGCACCTGAACCAGAAGACCGGCGAGCCCAAGATGGAGAAGGGCAAGCCGAAGGTAGAGACGCAGTCCCAGTTCACCCGGCTGCGCGATGCCGCGCGGCGGGTGGAGTTCCTGTGGTCGCTCGTCGTCAAGCGCATGGAGATCTCCGAACAGGCGATCGCGCGCCGGATCGATGTCTGGGGTGCCGACCCGGCTGAGCCCGAGTACGGCTTCCTGCGCCGCCCGGAGCACGCGGTGCCCAAGGAACAGGTCCTCGAAGACCTCTTCAACGCCATCGACACGCCCTACTGGCGGTTGAAGACCGTCATGGACGCCTGGTGCGCGCTGTGGTTCTGGCCGGTGGACAAGGCCGCGCTGCTCGACGGCACTGATGAGGTGTACGAGGAGGCGGTGACCGTGGACACCGCCACGGTCACCGCGCTGCTCGGTGAGACGCCTGTCGTCGCTGAGCAGGTGATGTCCCGCATCGAGCAGCACTACGTGCTGTTCAATGCGGGACCGGAGCAGATGTCGCTCGCCGACCTGGACACCGAGGACCGGGTGATCAAGCCGAAGAACCCGCCGAAGGCCAAGGCGAAGGCACCTTCCTTGCGGGACGTGATCCCGTTGAAGGACCTCGATGACTGGTTGGACTTCCTGGAAGCCATGCTCGGCACGCATGATGTGGCCGAGGATGAGCTGATCAGCCAGTTCAACAACCTGGATGAACTGAAGGGCTTCGAGAACGACCTGCCAAAGTTCATGGGCATGGACCAGGGGAACCCGGAGCAGCGTTTCCCTTGGCTACACGTGGTGCGCGACGTCGCGAAGCGGCAGGGTTTCCTGCACTGGGAACTGGAGTTCGCCCTTATCTTCACCCAGGGTGGCGGCTTCGACCTTCAGGTCGGCAACCCGCCATGGGTGCGCCCACAATGGAACGAGGCCGCCGTCCTTGCGGAGCACGAGCCCTGGTTCGGTCTGGAAGACAAGGCCTCGGCCTCCGTCAAGGAACGCCGTCGAGCGAAGCTACTACAGGACCCGAGGACGCTGCAGTACTTTCTCGATGAGCTTACCAACACGAGTGGACAGCTTTCCCTATTCGGTTCCCCTCAGGTGTACCCACTTTTGGTGGGTACTCGTGCGAACTTGTATAGAGCTTTCATGGCTCAAGTTTGGGCGCATTCCTCTCGAAAAGGGAGTTCAGGTCTCGTTCACCCGGATACCCACTTTACGGGCGATCGGGAGGGGGGACTTCGCAGGGCTGCGTACTTTCGTCTTCGTGTGCACGGCGACTTTTTTAACCCTGGGCACCGGTTTTTTCAAAAGCCCGTAGGTGAGTCAAGTCATTTTGGTGTGCATATTTATGGAAATGTGCAAAAGATTAGTTTTTGGCACCTGTCTTGGCTGGTTTCTGTTGAAGCTTTCAGAAAATCTTTCGATCATGACGGTTTTGGCGACCTTCCGGCGATTCGTCGTAATGGTGGAGAGTTTGACGAGCGTCCGCACAAGAGTCGGGCGGTTTTGGTTGATCTGAATCAGCTCTCGACCTGGCGGCATCTGCTCGATGGGGAAGGGGGGGCTATCGAGCAGGCGCGATTGCTGTTCCCGGTCAGCGTGGCGGAAGCGTCTGCCATCGGAGCCCTTGCTGGTTATCCATTGCGATTGGGGTCGTTGGCGCCGCAGATTAGTTCTGGATATAATGAGACCAATGCCAAGAAAGGTAACCTGATCGACTATAATCGTCAAGAAGTCGCCGTCGGGCATGAGTATCGGCCTGAACGGTGGCGTAGGGTAATCCTTAAGGGAACGCAGTTGAGTGTTGCCACTTCGGTGTTCAAGCGGCACGATGCCAACAGTAACGATCCGTATGGAGTCGATCTCGTTAGTCTTGCGGCAGACTTCATTCCCGGCACGGAGTATGTGCGGGTGGAGGGGCGAACGCGGGAATACCTTGCGGCGCAGGATCGTTGGGTCGACCACCGCGCGCTTGCTTGCCTTCGGGCAGATGAGAAGGCGATCGTTCGTGCGCGAAGCCATGTCGCGTCGGTCGAAGGTGTCGAGGAGAGTGAGGTTGATCCTGACAAGATCGATGCTCTGCTCGCGGCCAGAGCGCGACGGAGGTACGCCACCTTCTACCGGCTCGCGTGGCGATGTATGATCGCGCCTGACACTGAGCGATCGCTTTATGCCGCATTGATTCCTCCTGGTGTAACGCATATCGACAATGTGAATAGCCTTGCTGGAATTTCGCTTGAAAGTACGGTTTTGACCGCAGGTTTTTGGGCCTCATTGCCGGTCGACTACCTTTTGCGTGTAACTGGACGAAGTCACTTGCGAGGAAGTAGCGCAAGGGCTATGCCTGCACCGGCTCCCGGCCACCCCCTCGCCGCCAGCTTGCTGCTGCGCACCTTGCGTCTGAACTGTCTCACCGACGCCTACGCGAAGCTGTGGGCCGAGCTGCACGACCCCACCTGGCAGGGCACCGAACACTGGGCGCGCGACTGGCCTGGCCTCCAGCCGCTCCACGACATCACCCCCACCTGGCAGCTCGATACCCCACTGCGCACCGAACGCGCCCGCCGCTCCGCGCTGGTCGAAATCGACGCCCTGGTCGCCGTCTGGCTGGGCATGAGCGCGGACGCCCTCATCGCCGCCTACCGGGGTCGCTTCCCGGTGCTGCAGAAGTACGAGGCCGTTACCTGGTTCGACGCCGACGGCTGGAAGCTCGCTGGCAACGCCCGCACGATCGGCCAGCGGCAGTCCAAGGAGACCTGGAATCAGTTCCAGGCCTACCTCGAAGCCCCCGACACCACCCCCGTCCCCGACGGCTACACCGCACCGTTCCACAAGGCCGACCGCGAAACCGAGATGCGCGAAGCGCACGCCGTGTTCCAAGCTCGCCTCGACGCCGCCGTGGCACGCGGCGAGTGGGACCCGGTCAAGCAGGAGGTGCCCCAGCCGTGAGGCCGACCCTGGAAGCGCGTGGGCTGAAGGAGAGCCTGCTCCAGTACCTGTCGACCACCTACGCCCTCTCCGACGAGGGCGCCCGTGAGTCGCTGCACCGGTTCCTCGGCGACGAGACGACCGGCATGTTCCGGGGACCGTTCCTGCGCATCAGGCCGCCCTTCACGCCCGCCGACGACACGTGGCGCGACCTGCTCGACTGGGCCCCGGAGAACTGGACCCCCTACGCGCACCAGGCCAAGGCCTTCGCCCGGCTCAGCAGCGCCAACGACCACGTCCCGCAGCCGACCCTGATCACCACCGGCACCGGTTCCGGCAAGACCGAGGCGTTCCTCTACCCGATCCTCGACCACTGCCTCCGGGCACGGGCCGCTGGCGGTCAGGGGATCAAAGCTGTCCTGCTCTACCCGATGAACGCCCTGGCCACCGACCAGGCGCACCGCATCAGCGACCTCCTCGACAACGACAAGACCCTCAACGGCCTCACCGCGGGCCTGTACATCGGCGATCGGCCCGCCACCACCCACAACCGGGTGTACACCCGCCGCTCCGACATGTGGGTGTCCCCGCCGGACATCCTCATCACCAACTACAAGATGCTGGACCTGCTCCTCCAGCGGTCCGCCGACAGCGCCCTGTGGCAGGACGCGGACATCCGCTACGTCGTCGTCGACGAGTTCCACAGCTACGACGGCGCCCAGGGCACCGACGTCGCGATGCTGCTGCGCAGGCTCGCCGCCGCCGTTGGCTCGCCCGAACCGGACCGACCACTCGGTCCGATGTGCCCGATCGCGACCTCCGCGACCCTCGCCTCGGGGACCGGACCCGGCGGGGGCGAAGCCCTCGTCAAGGTGGCCACGGAGGTCTTCGGCACCCCGTTCACCGAGGACGCCGTGATCGGCGAGCACCGCCAGGGGATCGACGAGTTCATCCCCCCGGACAGCTTCGGGCTGGAGATGCCCGCCCCGTCGCCGGAAGAGCTCGCGGGCCTCATCGACCCCACCCGTGACGCGGAAGCGTGGGACGACCTCGTCGAAGCGGCCACCGGTAAGCGCGGGCTGGACCCCTTCGAGCTGGGCGCGCAGCTCAAGAAGAGCCCCCTGACCTACGCGGTCATGCGCGCGCTCGAAGGCGGTGCCGTCTCCTCCGGTGAAGAGGTCCTGGGGACGATGTGGCGGTACAACGCCCACCACTGGGCCAGGACCATCGCGCAGCAGCCCGAGGTCGCCGCGAAGGCCCTCGCCCGGTTCGTCGCCCTGCTCTCGGTTGCCCGCGCACCCGAGTCCACGCCGAGCCACCCCCGTCCGCTGGTGCACGTCGAGATCCACCAGTGGGCCAGGGCGGTCAGCCGGATCGGTCGGGGCGTCCTGCCCTGGCCGAAGGCCGAGTTCCGCTGGGACACCGCCGGGACGTCCGACCCGCACAGCGGCGCCCACGCCAGGACGACCCCCGCGACGGCGGCCACCAGCGGACAGGCGCCCAACCTCTTCCTGCCCGCCATCTACTGCCGCGACTGCGGTCGTTCCGGCTGGGCGGTGTTCTCCCCGGAGAGCGACGACCAGGAAGTCCAGTTCGACTCCCAGAAGATCCGCCGGTCCTCCACCGGTCAGGACAAGGTCCGGGTGCGCAACCTGATGGCCGCCACCGACCTCGAAGCGCGGGAGGGTTCCGGGACGGGAGCGGTGCCGGTTTCGCGACGCTCGGAGGCCGACCGGGCACCGCGCGCGCACGAGTCGAGCGGCTTGCTGATGGTTCTCGACGGCCAGTCCGGTCGGCTGCGCCTACCGAACCCGGCGACTGACTACGACCCGGAGACCCACGCCCCGAAGCTCCCGGCGGCCGATTCCGCCTTCGTGCTGGTCCTGATGGGAACGACGGCCAACACCGCCGCACGTGAGGACTGGTGCCCGGCCTGCGGCGAGCGCAACGCCATCCGCTACCTGGGCACCGGCTCCGCCGCGCTCGCCGCCGCCTCGATCACCCAGCTGTTCACCGGCGGCGAGCTGGACAAGGAGCAGCGCGAGGACAAGCTGCTGATGTTCAACGACTCGGTGCAGGACGCCGCGCACCGGGCCGGGTTCGTCGCCAGCCGCTCCTACACCTTCTCGTTGCGCGCCCTGCTGAAGAAGCACCTCTCCGAGGAACGGCCGACCGCGCTCAACGATCTCATCGCGGACGTCGTCGCCCAGACCACCGAACCCGAGGTGCTGCGGGCCATCGTGCCCACCGACCTGCACGACCTGCGGGGTGTGACCAGACTGCTGACCGGCCAGGGCAGGGGCGGCGACCTGCCGACCTGGCGCCTGATCGGCGAGCGCCTGGCGTTCGAGGCGCTGATGGAGTTCGGCTTCCGCTCGCGCAACGGCCGCACCCTGGAGCTGACCCGCACCGCAGCCGCCCACGTCGTCATCCCGGACCACACCGCCGCCATCGAGCTGGTCAAGGGCATCCACCTCGAACTCGGTCGGGGCGACCTCGCCCCGACCCCCCAGGACGACGCCCGCTACCTGGCCTTCCTGCGCGTCTTCCTGGAGCGGCTGCGCACCAGGGGCGCGATCAAGCACCACTGGTTGCGGGGCTACCTCAGCGAGAGCGGCACCAGCCGCTACTACGTGTGGGGCGGCCGGGAACCGGGCATGCGCGCGTTCCCCAAGGGGGTCGCCGCGCCGCGCTTCCTGCTCGCGCACCCCAAGAAGGACAGCGAGTTCGACGTCGCGACGGGACGGCTGTCCTGGTACGAGCGGTGGGCCCAGCGCTGCCTGGAGATCCCGCGCGAGCAGGCCCCGGAGCTGTGGAACCGCCTGCTGCCCGAACTGGTCGCGGCCGGGCTCCTGGCCGCCGCCACACCGAAGGACAGCACCGCCCGGATCTACGGGTTGCAGCCGGGGAACGTCGCCGCGCAGCTGCTCACCGACGACGAGGTGAACCTCGCCTTCGTGCGCTGCCGGACGTGCTCGTGGGAGCAGACCGTGCACCCGTCGCTCCTCGACCAGTGGCGCGACCAGCCCTGCCCCTCGTACCGGTGCGCCACCGGCAGGCTCGTCGCCGGTGACCGGCTCCCCGAGTCCGTTCGGCACTTCCGCGACCGGGACCACCAGGACGACTACTACCGCCACCTCTACCGGAAGGCGGGCACCTACCAGGTCATCACCGCCGAGCACACCGGGATGCTCAAGCGCGCCGAGCGCGAGCGCGTGGAGGCCGACTTCCGGCAGGGAGACGGGCTCAAGCACCCCAACGTGCTCTCGTGCACGCCGACGCTGGAGATGGGCATCGACATCGGCGACCTGTCCGCCGTGGTGCTCGCCGCGCTGCCGCACCGCCCCGCCAACTACGCCCAGCAGGTGGGGCGCGCGGGCAGGCGTACCGGCAACGCCTTCCTGCTGACCATCCCCGGCCGCACCCGGCGCGACCTGTACTTCCTCGACCAGCCGAGGGAGATGATCGCCGGGCAGATCGTGCCGCCGGGCTGTCACCTCTCGGCGTACGAGATCCTGCGCAGGCAGTACCTGGCCCACCTGCTCGACCTGGCCGCGCGCGAACGCCTGCCGAGGCCGGACGGCGTGCCGCTGCGCCCCGTCCCGGAGAAGGCCCCCGACCTGTTCGGACCGTCGGGCTACCTGGCTGACCTGGTGGAGAGCGCCCTCGAACGGGGCGACCAGCTCGTCGAAGGTTTTCTCGCCCTGTTCCCCACGGGTGTGGGCGACGGGGCCAAGCAGGACCTGCGGGACTACGCCACCCGAGGGCTGCGCGGCGCCGTCGAAGAGGCGGAGCGGGAGTGGCGACGCCGGGAGCTGGTGCTCCGGAACCGCCTCAAGCTGATCGACGAGGCGCAGGCCACCCTGCACGACTCCGATCCCGAGCACGCCGCCCAGAAGAAGGAACTGGCCGCTGAGCAGCGCGTGGTCAGGAAGAAGCTGACCGACCACGGCCAGACCCCCGCGCAGAACGCGATGTGCGACCTGGGGCTGCTGCCCAACTACGCGCTGATCGACGCGGTCACCACCCTCCAGGCCACCCTGTACTCGCCGTTCAAGCAGACGACGCGCGGTGAGAGCGAGGAGAAGGCGAAGCCCACCCCGCCGACCCTGCGCTCCTACGACCGCCCCCAGCGCTACGCCCTGTCCGAACTGGCCCCCGGCAACACCTTCTACGTCAACGGCTACCGGCACCAGGTCACCGGCATGGAGATCGGCACGGACGTCGACCGGCAGTGGCGGGAGTGGCGGTTCTGCCCGGACTGCGGCTACGTGCGCACGGAGAACGCCGCCGCGGACCGGTCGCCCTGCGTCCGCTGCCGCAGCACGGGCATCGCCGACGACGGCGCCTGCCTGCACAAGGTCGTCGAGCCGACCATCGTCACCTCGCGGGACAAGCGGGAGGACGCCCGCATCAGCGACGACAAGGACGACCGGGAACAGCGCTTCTACACGGTCGTCGACGTCGTCGACATCCCCCACGAGGCCATCGAGCCCAACACGTCGTGGCGGCACGAGGAGGAGACCTTCGGCGTCGACTTCTGCCGCAAGGCCGTCATCCGCCGCGTCAACGTCGGTCCCGCCCGGTTCGACAAGCAGGCCGACGACCGGCTGGCGGGCAACCTCGTGCGGTTCAGCCCGTTCCACGTGTGCACCGGCTGCGGTGCGACGACGGCCGACGGCAAGCCGGTCTTCGACCACGACACCGACGCCCTCAGCGCCTCGATGGCGCGTGACCCGAAGCTCAAGCACCACCTGCCGTGGTGCCCGTTGCGCCGGGGCAAGCGCGGCTCCGACGTGCCGCAGGAGCCGTTGTTCCTCGCGCACACGCTGCGCACCGAGGCCCTGCGCGTGCTGCTGCCCACGGTGACGGTGCTGGTCGAGGAGAAGATCCACTCCTTCCGGGCCGCCCTGCGCCTGGGCGTGGACAAGCACTTCGGCGGCGATCCGCAGCACCTGGACACCACGCTCGCCTCCATGCCGGACCAGGACACCGGGGAGCAGCGGCACTTCCTCGTGCTGTTCGACCGCATCCCCGGCGGCACCGGGTACCTGCACCGGCTCACCGACCCGAACGCCTTCCGCGCGGTGCTCGACGACGCGCGGCGCGTGCTGCTCAACTGCCCCTGCAAGGACGAGTCGCGGCGCGCCTGCCACCGCTGCCTGCACCGCCACACCGAGGAGCGCTGGCAGGACACCGTGTCCCGCAAGGAAGCGCTGGCGATCCTCGGCGACCTCCTGGGCACGCACGACAAGGGAGACACGAAGGCCGACCGCTGGAAGACGGCTTCCGTGCCGAGCACCCAGGGCATCGGGCTCGACGGGCAGATCGAGTCCGAGCTGGAGGCCAGGTTCCTCGCCGCCCTGCGCCAGTGGGTCAACCACAAGGACGACGTGGCCTGGGACGAGGACGGCAGGAACAGCGGCTACCTCAGGTTCGCCGCACCCGAGAACGTGGTCAGCTGGAGGCTGACCGCCCAGCGGGAAACCGGCCGCACCCGCACCGACTTCACCTTCGAGCGGGTCGACGGCCCCAGGCAGCGGGTCACCGCCTACCTCGACGGCTACCGGTACCACGCCACCAGCGAGCACAACCGGATCGCGAGCGACTGCGAGAAGCGCAACGACCTCCGCGCCTCGGGGCACACCGTCTTCCAGATCACCTGGGACGACGTCGAGCTGTTCGAGGAGCGCGGCACTCGCGCCCGACCGGTGTGGCCCCCCTACCAGGGAGCGGCGCAGAACCAGGCCAAGGAGGTCTACGGGCAGCTGGGCGGCAGGAGGACCGATCTCGACGAGACCGTCTTCACCAACCCGATGGCCTCCCTGTTCGCCTACCTGAGGCACCCCGAGCCGCAGCTGTGGGGGCTCCGGTCCACCGCGCTCATGGCGGGACTGCTCGTCGCGGCGGAACCGGTGGTCCAGAACGCCAGCCGGGCGGACGTGCGCACCGCGTTGCGGGCCGCGCTCGGTGGGGAACCCGTGACCGCCGGGGCGGGCCGAGGTCCCGTGCACGTTCTGCGCGCTGTCGACCAGACCGGCTTGCCGATCGTCTGCACGATCGACTTCGAGCGCGGGGACAGCCCGCAGGCGCTGCGCTGGAGCGCCCTCATCCCGCTCGAGGACGAAGGACCCGCCCTCGACACCGAGGAGCACCGGCTGCGCTGGCGCTCGTGGTTGTACTGGTCCAACCTCGTGCAGTTCCTCGCGCACGTGGGCGGTGACGCCGTCCAGCTGGCCACCAGCCAGGTCCCGACCTTCCCGCTGGACGTCCTCAAGGTGGTCGGTGGAGCGGGCGAGCTGGACTCCCTCGTGGCCCAGCGCGGTGGAACGACGCCCACCCGACGTCCCGACAGCCCGGCGAAGCTGGAAGGCGTGCTGGCCCGTGCGCTCCGCGATCGGATCTGGGACGAGGAGATCCTCGACCTCCTCGAAGAGGACGAGCCGGACTCCGCGCTGACCGAGCTCGCCAAGGTGCTCGCCGACCGGGGCAAGATCGCACCCGTCTACGGCCACGAGCTGGGCGAGCAGAAGTGGCAGGTCGACTTCGGGTGGCCGGGGCTGAAGGACGGCAGGCCCGGCGTCATCGCAGACAGCCCCGAACCCGAGGACGAGGAAGCGCGCAAGCTCGGCCAGGCGTACGCGCAGCGAGGGTGGGACGTGCGCACCGCCGAGCAGTGGCTGGACGACCTCGACTCGCTGCTCGACCTGCTCCCCGACGTGGAAGGTGCCGAACGCCGATGAGTAACCGGATCAGCCTGTACCAGAAGGCCGAGCAGGAGCTGTACAAGCTCGACCGGGCGGTGAAGGCCGACTTCTACAACTTCTGCCACAAGTTCAGGGAGGACAAGGACACGGCAGGCCTCCAGCTCAAGCAGCTCAAGGGGGACGGCAGGGTCTTCAGCGCCAGGGTCAGCCAGTCCTACCGCGCGCTGCTCGTCAGGGCAGGCGTCGACGGCAAGGGCGGGCAGAGCTGGGTGGTCGTCGCGGTCCGGCACCGCAAGCACGTCTACGAGGAAATGACCGTCGCGGTGAACCGGGTCACCGGTGAGATCGAGTTCGTGGACCTCTCCGTCGTCGGGGACAGCGTCCTGGAGCGGGCGGGCATCACCCTCACCCCCGCCGAGCCCGAACAGGAGCCACCGTCCGCCACCGCCGCTCCGGAGCCCGCCCCGGCTCCCGCGCCGCCGCTGCTCGGTGACGTGACCGCCGAGCAGTTGCGCGAACTGGGGGTCAGCGAGCAGCTGATCGACCTGGCCCTGGCCGTGACCACCAGCGCCGAGCTGGACCTCCTGGTCGCGGGCGCTCCGACGTTGTCCAACGACGTGCTCACCGGGCTCGCGTCGGGGATGGGCCTGGACGAGGTGAAGCAGGAGATCACGGCCCAGGTCGAGGTGGAGCTGGATGACGACTACGCCGACGACCTCGGGGCCGCGCTCGCCCGCACCACCGTCACCACGGTCGACGAGTCCTTGAAGTCCGTCCTCGCGGAAGGCGACTTCCGGGCCTGGAAGGTGTTCCTGCACCCGAGCCAGGCCAAGCTGGTCCGCCGCGACTACAACGGCCCGGCACGGGTCACCGGCGGTCCCGGCACCGGCAAGACCATCGTCGCCCTGCACCGGGTCCGGTACCTTGCGGAGCGGCTGCCCGCGGGTTCCGACCAGCCGATCCTGCTCACCACGTTCACCAAGAACCTCGCCGCCGACCTCCAAAAACGCCTCGCCTCCCTGATCGACGTGGACCTGGCGAGCAGGGTGGAGGTCGTCAACATCGATCAGCTCGCGGCGCGGGTGCTGGGTGAGAACACCGGGTCGGGCGGGGTCAAGCAGCGCGTCAACGAGGCGACCGCGCTCACCGTGCTGCGCCAGGTGCACGCCGAAGCCGGTGAAGCCCGCTGGAGTCCTGAGTTCCTGTACGACGAGTGGGACCAGGTGGTCCTCGGGCAGTCGCTGACGACCAGGAAGGGCTACTTCGAGGCCCGCCGCGCCGGTCGGGGGCGCTCGCTCACCCGTCCCGAGCGCAACCAGATCTGGCGGCTGCTGGAGCAGTTCACCACCAGGCTGGACAAGGAAGGCATCGAGACCTGGGGGCAGGCGGCGGAACGGGCGGCGCGCTACGAGGGCGAGCGCGCCGCGGACGCCGAGTCGGACCGCGACACCGCGACCCAGGAGGGGCAGCAGTCCGGTCACCGCTACCGGCACGTCGTGGTCGACGAGGCGCAGGACCTGCGGGCGTCGCACTGGAAGATGCTGCGCGCGATGGTGGCCCCCGGCGTCAACGACATGTTCATCGCCGGAGACACCCACCAGCGCATCTACGACCACCAGGTCACCCTGGGCACGGTCGGCGTCCACATCAGGGGGCGGTCTTCGCGGCTGACGCTCAGCTACCGCACCACCAGCGAGATCCTCGCCCGCGCCATCGGCATCGCCGCGCCGGACAAGATCGGTTACGACGACCTGGACGACGGCGTCGACTCCCTCAGGGGGTACCGCTCCCTGCTGCGCGGACCGGCGCCCGAACTCGTCGCCTGCGCCACGGCCGCCGACGAGCTGGACCAGCTCGGCAAGGTGCTCATCACCTGGCTCGAAGACCTCTCCACCGGTGACAGCGGCTCTCGGCTCGATCCCAGGGGCAGGCTGGCCGTGTGCGTCGCCGACCGGGAGATGGTCGGCCAGGTCATGAACCACCTCGCCAAGGCCGGGGTCTCCTGCGCCGAGCTGACCAGGGACGGCGCCAAGGGGGACGGCGAGGTGCACGTCGGCACCATGCACCGGTTCAAGGGACTGGAGTACCAGCGGTTGGCGATCGTGGGCGTGCGGGACGGCGTCATCCCCCGACACCACCGGGGGGACGATCCGCAGCGCAGGGAGCGCGAGGAGCGCAAGGCGCGATCGCTGCTGTTCGTCGCGGCGACCAGGGCCAGGGACACGCTCCGGATCAGCTGGCACGGCAAGCCCAGTCCCTACCTTCCGCTGAACCGCTGAGGTGTGGGTCCCGGCCAGGTGCTGGCCGGGACCCACACCTGCGGTTCGCATCGTGCCGCCGCGAATGTCGAGCGCGAAGCGCGATCAGAACCCCATCGAGGTCCTGCCGGCACGCACGTCTTCCGGGGCAGGCATCCGGTCAGGGCGGTTCCGGTAGATCGTTCCCGCTGCCCGCCAGAAGCGCCTCCAGCTCGGTGCGATGACGGTGCGCGGTGGGATCGTCGAACTCGGAGAGCAGCTCCACCGCCTCCGTCCAGTGCGGGGCAGCCGAAGCCCGACCCTCTTCAGCGGCCAGCGCGCCTCCCAGGTTCCGCAACGCGAGCGCCAACCGCCATCGCTCGTCGAACTCGCGGAACACCTCGACGGAGTAACGGTGGAACCCGCTCGCGCCGCCACCTCCGTCGATCCGGAGGTGCAGCTCACCGATGGCGTCGACGGCTTCCGCCTCCCGCACCGGATCACCCAGTTCCCGCTGGAGCACCGCAGAGCGGTCGGCGTGGGAGAGCGCTGCGGCGGGAGGACCGAGCACGGCGAACACCCGGCTGGCCTCCAGCGACCAGAACGCCTCCCACGCCCGGTTCCGCTGCTCACGCGCGATGGCCAACGCCCTCTCGACGAACTCACGTGCGTGGTCGTACTGGCCCAGGATCCGGTGCGCGTGGCTCAAGCCGCGCAACGCGTCCCCCTCGCTCCCCGGTACGGATAGACGTCGGTAACCGGTGAGCGCCTCGAGGAGCAGCGGAACGGCTTCCGCAGGACGGTCCAGGTCGATGAGGGCGTTGGCCGTGTTGTTGGTCGCGATCGCCGTCCAGTAATCACTGTCCAGCGCGCCCGCGAGTTCGCGGGCGCGCTGGAAGTGCTGGAGCGCTGAGGAGGGGTGGTGGGTTCGCAAGTAGATCAAGCCGATCGCGTTGGTCGACGCGATCTCCCCGGCCACGTCGCCGAGGTCCTGCCGGATCACCAGCGCCGTGCTCTGCAGCTCGACGCCCTTCGTGCGGTCACCGCGTTGCATGTGCGCCTTCCCGAGGCTTTCCAGGGCGTTCGCCTCGCCTGCGCGGTCACCCAACCGCCGTGCGGACGTCAGTGCGACCTCCCCGGTGACCAGCCAGTCGTCAAAGTGGTTGTAGCGGGAGTAGATCTCCCGCAGCTCGTCCGCCAGCAGCCGCGCGGTGCTGTGGAGGCCGCGTTCCCCGGCAGCCCGCACCAGCGGGGGCAGGTTGTGGCGTTCTCGCTCGTACCAGGTCAGCGCCTCCGCCCGATCGGTGAACTCGGGTGTGATCAGGCCGGGGGCCTGCTCCACCCGTGGACCTGCTGCCCTCTCGGGGGCGATGAGGTCCACCACCCGCGACACGGCGTGGAAGTGCCACAACGACAGGCGGTCGAAGGCCTCGGCCATCGCTTCCCAGCTCTCCTCCTCTTCGGCCTGGTTGCGGGCGTAGAGCCGCAGCAGGTCGTGGAACGTGTAGCGGTCCGCCCCGGTGCGCTCCACGAGATGGGCGTCGACGAGGCCTTCCAGGAGCCTGCGGGTGAGCGCCACCGGTGAGTCCAGCAGCGCGGCGACCGACCGGAGGTCGAAGTCGTTGCTGGGGTGCAGGCCCAGAAGGCGGAACAGGCGTCGTGCATCCGCCGGGATGGCTCGGTAGGACCACCTGAACACCGTGCGCACCGCATCGGACGTGTCGTCTGCAGTGAGCGTGTTCCAGAGATTCGACTCCTCCAGCAGCTCCTGGACCAGGTCGGGCAGCGGGGTTCCCGGTCTGCTCACCACGCGCTGTGCGGCGATGCGCAGCGCCAGCGGCAGGCGTGCGCACAACCGGGCCAGCGCCGCGAGGCTCTTGGAGTCGTCGTGAGGGCGGTAGTCGGCGAGCAGGTCGCGCAGCAACGACACCGCCTCGTCGAGCCGCAGCAGTTCCAGGTTGATGGGGCGCGCGCCCTCTCGGAGCACCAGGTCGTGCAGCCTGCTGCGACTGGTCACCAGCACCAGGCTGCCCGCGGTTCCGGGCAGCAGCGGCCGGATCTGAGTCGTCGTCGCGGCGTTGTCCAGCACTATCAGGAACCTGCGGCCCGCCAGCAGCGATCGGAACAGCGCTGAACGCGTGTCCAGATCGACTGGAATGCGGTTGCCGGGAATCGCGAGGTCGTGCAGGAACCGCTTCAGCGCCTCCTCGGCCGAAATGGACGGTCCCTCGTGGTACCCCCGCAGGTCCAGGTAGAGCTGCCCGTCAGGGAACTCGTCCACCATCCGGTGCGCCCAGCGCAACGCCAGCGATGTCTTGCCAACGCCCGGAGTCCCCATGATCACGCACACGACCACTCGGTGTGCGCTCTCCTGCGATTCCTGCGCGAGGAGGCGTAGTGCTTCAGAGCGGTTCACGAACCCGTGCACGTCTGCGGGCAGCTGCCGTGGGATCGGCATGGGGGAGTGGGCGGGGGCATCACCGGTGAAGTAGTTGGCGGTCGCGTGGACCATGCCCCCGTAGATCATGCCGTACTGGGTTATCGCTTTCGCGTTCGCGCGCACCTCGTTGTGCGACCTGCTCGCCGGGTGCTCCTCGGAACCGTCCATGCCGTTCATCAGTCCGCAGTCGGCAATCTCCAGACGACCTCCCGCTCGAAGAAGGCACCCAGTTCCTCGCCTCGCTCGTAGAGTCCCGTGATCAAGGCGCTCCACCGCTCGACCTGCTCGGGATCGGTGCACTTCACCGCACCCTCCAGCTCGCCGTTCTGGTCGTAGAGCACCTGGTAGGCGATTCCCCTGCTCAGCAGGAACAGTTCGGGCAGCACGTCCGTGCCCCGCTCGTGCTCGGCGATCTCCTGCCTTCCCACCACCCTGATCTTCCCGCCGACCTCGTGCCGGACGTGCAGCGAGCTCAACTCCCAGAGCAGGTAGCGGCTGATCGGCGACTCCACGACCCGAACCCGTCGCACCTCCATGCCGTGCTGCGCGATGCGACGTTCGTAATCGGCGACCTCGGCCCTTCCTCGTTCCAGGAGGGTCAGCGACTCGTGCCAGTCGCCTCGGAGGGATGCCTCCCAGCTCTCGTTCGCCGACTCGACGAACTCCTGACGGCGTTCCAGCTTCCAGCTGACCCCGCCGTTGTCCTCCCAGAAGCACCTGGTGAAGTCGGCGAGGTATTCCTCTGCGGTCAGCACCGTGCCCGTCAGCACGGTTTTCCTGCAGTGCTCGTCGGGGATGTCGTTCTTGGCCGAGCGGATCATGACTCCCGGTATCACCACCAAGCGTTCGTCCTCTCCGACGTGGACGCCGTCAGGCAGCTGAGCGGTGTAGTGATCGGTGAGGTCCCGACCGATGACGGCCACGTCGCCGTTGGACAACTCCCACAGATCCGGGCAGCTGGGATCGTTGTTGGTGGCTCCGAGCTGCAATGCCGACCGGCCCAGGCGTTTTGCGAAGTGGGCGGTCGGATCGGCTTCCCAGACGCGACTCACGAGGCCCTCCGGAGGTTCAAGAGTGGTTCATTTGGTCGTAAGCACTTCTTTCGACGCACCAGATTGTCGATAATTACGTTACGGAGAGTATTGTCAGCGTAGTACGCAAAGATGCGGAGAACTAGATTCGTGACCGATTTGTGCGGCATCCATATCTTCTCTGCGATGTCATCCGGGGCGTGTTGCTGGCAAAACTCCCGGTTCGGTTCGTTTGGAGCAACTTCGCTAACCCGATTAGGTGACGTTCGATTGGGAGATAAGGTGGGCTGGTAGCGAGGCTGGCGACCCCGCGCTGCTTGCGGCCGGTTCCTGCACTGCCTTCCCGAGGTGAGCGGCTCAGCGATCACACCCGTACGGCCCAACCGTTCGCGCCCCCGTGGAACAATCGCCCCCACGACGGCACGCTGCCGCTGGTGTGCCACCGGGTGGTGCGAAGGTGTGGTTGGCATGGGCTCTCGGGACGGTGGGCTGCCCGCCGCGTTAGGCGAGGTCGCGGACTTGCCCGGTTGGGTCGAGCGGCTGTTCGAGGACTTCGGGGTCGCGGTCGTCCTGTGCGACTCGGGTGGGGTGGTGCGGCACGTCAGCGCTGCCGCCCTGGAACTGGTGCCCGGACTGGTGGTCGGGCGGGGGATGCCAGGGGCCCGCGGGGGTGTGGGCTCCTTCGAGGTCGTGGTGGGGGAATCCGTTGTCGTCGGGCGGTTTCGCGACGTCGGGGGTGGGTGGGGCGCCTGGGTGTTGCGGGACGTCGGCGGTGAGCGGGCGCGGGACGCGGGGTGCGGGACGTCCTGGTGCGCGGGGAGTTCCTGGGGCGTGCCGGTCGGCTGCTCGGGGGGTCGTTGAACCCCGCTCGGACCGTGCGGGCCGTGGTGGAGCTCGCCACCGAGCTGGGGTGGGCCGCGACCGTGGTGCTCGCCGACGGGACTTACGCCCACGGGGTCCGGGGTGGTCGGACGCGGATCGGGCGGTGGGAGCGGGAGGCGCTTCCCCGCGTGCTGGTCGACGGGCTCGACGGGAGCGCGTCCGGGGAGGTCGAGCGGCACCACGCGGGGCACTTCGGGGGGAGCGGGTGGAACTCGCTCGTCGAGCTCGGCGAGGTGGCCGAGGCGGTCACGGTGCGGTTGTCGGGGAGCGCGGTGGTCGGGGCCGTGCTGGTGGTGTGGATCGCCTCCGACGACCCGGCCGCGGTCGGTGATCCGGACGGTGCGGTGCTGGGGGAGTTCGCCGACCGGGCTGGGATGGCGCTGGCGGCCTCGCTGGTGCACGCGCAGCAGGTCGCGACCGCTGCGGCGCTCCGGGAGAGCCTGCTCCCTGGGCCGCTGCCGGACGTCGCGGGGCTCGACTTCGGGGCCGAGTACCGGCCCGCCACCGGGATCGGGGCGCTGGGCGGCGACTTCTACGAGGTCTCGCCGGACGGGCGGGCGCTGGTGTTCGGGGACGTCGTCGGCACCGGGGCGCGCGCCGCCGTCGTGGGGGGACGGGTTCGGCAGGTGCTCGGGGCGCTCCGGTTGGTCGGGTTGCCGCCCCGGCGGGCGTTGCGGGTGGTCAACGAGTCGCTCGTGGAGAGCGGCGACGGGCGGGGCGGGGTGGTCACGGCCGTCGTGGGGGTGGTCGAACCGCGCGGGGACGGGGGCGTCCGGGTCGAGCTGACCGGGGGCGGGCACCTCGCCCCGCTCGTGCTGCGGGGCGACGGGTCCGTGCGGGTGGTGGACGTCGGCGGCATGGCGGTCGGGTCGGTGGCGCGGGCGGTGTTCCGCAGCGAGGTCGTCGAGCTCGAACCCGGTGAGAGCTGCGTGTTCTACAGCGACGGGATCACCGGGGCGCGCGGTGGGGTCGGCGGGGAGGAGTACGGGCTCGACCGGCTGCGGTCGCTGCTCGCGCACTGCCACGTCATGCCCGCGCCCGCCGTCGCCGAGCGCGTCGTGCTGGGGGCGCAGCAGTGGATCTCGGGGGCCGGGCACGGGGACGTCGCGGTGCTCGTCGTGCGGGCCGACCCCCGGCGGACCGGGGCGTGAGCGGCGCGCGCGACCGGCTGCTCGCCGCGCTGGAGGCCGCCGACGAGCCCGCGGCCACGGCGGTCGTGCTGCGGCTGCTGGACTCCGGCGCGCCGCTGGAGGAGCTGCTGCTGGACGTCGTGGCGGACGTGCAGGTGGAGATCGGGCTGCGGTGGCAGCGCAACCTGTGGACCACCGCCCAGGAGCACGCCGCCACCAGCATCGTCGAGCGGATCATCGGGGTCGCGGGCGCCCGCGAGGCCCGGCCGGTCACCAGGGGGCACGTGGTGCTCGCCTGCCTGGACGGGGAGTGGCACGCGGTGCCGCCCCGGATCGTCGCCGAGGTGCTGCGGCTGCGGGGGTGGCGGGTGGAGTTCCTCGGGGCCAGCGTTCCGGTCGGGCACCTCGTCGCGCACCTGCACGAGCACGGGCCCGACGCGGTCGCGCTCAGCTGCACCCTCTCCAGCAGCCTGCCGCGCGCCGACCAGGTCGCCACCGCGTGCCTGGGCACCGGGACCCCGGTGCTGGTCGGCGGGCTCGGGTTCGGGGTGGACGGGCGGTGGGCGCGCGCGCTCGGGCTCGACGCCTGGGCGCCCACCGCGACCGCCGCCGCCGAGCTGCTGGAGCAGCCGCGCTGGTCGCGCACCGCGCCCGCCGCCGCGCGCCGGGACGTCGACCCCGAGCACGCCGCGCTGCGCGCCCGCCGCGCCGAGCTGGTCGGCGCCGCCCTGTCCGCCGCCGTCCCCGGCTCCCCGCTGCCGCCGGAGGTGCTGCTGGAGGACGCGGGCCACCTGGTCGACCACCTCGCCGCCTCGCTCTACGTCGACGACCCAGGGCTGTTCGGGTCCTTCGTGGACTGGAACGCCGACGCGCAGGCCGCGCGCGGCGTGCCGCCCTCGGCCGCGGTGGACGCCATGACGGCCATGTCCCGCGTGCTCAGGGACCACCCGCGCGCCCTCCGGCACCTCGACCACGGGCTGGACGTGCTGCGAACGAGCTCCTGAGCAGCCCCCGCGTCGCGGAGCGGTGCGGGAACCGCGTTCGGACCGCTTGTCGCGGCCCCAGCTCTCCAGCCTGAGTCATGCCTTCACCCGCCGGGTGTGATCTCCTTGTGGTGCCACGGCGGCTCGGCACCGCCGTCGTGGGGTGATACCGGGGATGAGGTGTGATGACGTCTGCACGGCGGACCGAGGGGTTGAAGACGTCCACCCGCCAGCTCGACGGCGGCGTGGTGGTGTTCGAGGCGGTGGGGGAGGTGGACATCTCCACGGCGGACGACCTGCGCGAACCGCTGGTCGACCTGGCCGGGGGGATCGCGGCGGGCGGCGTGCTCGTGGTCGACCTCTCCGGGATCGGGTTCTTCTCCTCTCCGGGCATCGAGGCGCTGCTGGTCGCTGACAAGCGGGTGCGCGCGGCGGGAGGGCGGCTGCGGGTGGTCACCTCGCCGGTGGTGCGCAGGGCGCTGGTCGCGGTGGGGTTGCGCCAGGCGCTGGACATGCGCGACGCGCTCGACGACGCGTTGCGCGGTTGACCAGGTGTCGAACGGACCAGGACCGGTCACCCGTGAGCTGACGACCGAGGCGAACGCCCGACAGCGAGGTTGCCCGTGCTAGCCGAACCGCCCAACACACCGGGTTCCGACCCCGCGCCGGGCTCCGGGGCGGTGGCCGCGCTGGACGTGGCGGTCGACTGCTCCGACCTCGCCGGGATGCGCCGAGGCGTCCGCGAGGCGCTGACCGACCTGGACGACCTGTTCGTGCAGGACGTCGAGCTGATCTGCACCGAGCTGGTGGCGAACGCGTGCGACCACGCGGGCGGACCGCGCAGGCTCGTGCTGCTCCGCCGCGAGTTCGACGGCCTGCCCGAGGTGGTCGTCCAGTCCCACGACGGCAGCCCGGAGGCCGCGCCGCGCCTGGGCGTCTCCGCGCTCGGGCCGCACCGGGGGCACGGCATGAAGATGGTCGAGTCGCTGTGCCGGGACTGGGGCGTGCGGGTCGACGGGGCGACCAAGGTGGTGTGGGCGGCGCTGCGCGTGCCGTGAGCCGTCCACACCGGACACCCCCGCCACCTCCCGGGTGCGCCCCGGCGCCTCGTTGATCGCTTGTGAACCGATTCAACGCGGAACGCCGAACCGCGTGCCGGGAAAGTTAGATTCGGTAACGAAGAGGGTTGACGAGGTGATCTGGCTCACCTACTTTGGCTTGAACCGATTCAACCAGAGGGGTGAGGTCGATGTCACGACTGGCTCGCCGGGCGGGCGTTCCGCTCACTGCGGCGCTGCTGTTATCCGCGGCGCTCGCGGGGTGCGGCGGCGGCGCCTCGGACGACGGGTCGGTGACGCTCCGGTTCGTCTGGTGGGGCAACGAGGACCGGGCCAAGGTGACCAACCAGGCCGTCGAGGAGTTCCAGCGCCGCAACCCCGGCATCAAGGTCGAGACCGAGTACAGCGGGTACGACGCGTACTTCCAGAAGCTCTCCACCCAGGTCGCGGGCGGCGCGGGACCCGACCTGCTCCAGCTCGACCGGGCCACCGTCGGCGAGTACGCCGGGCGCGGGGTGCTGGCCGACCTCACCGAGCACGTCGGCGGCCACATCAAGACCGACGACATCCCCGACACCCTCCTCGCGGGCGGCGAGGTCGGCGGCAAGCAGCACGCCATCCCGGCGGGCCAGACCACCCAGATGCTCGTGTTCGACCCCGCGCCGTTCACCGCCGCGGGCGCCACCGTGCCCAGCGCGCCCGGCGAGAAGTGGACCTGGGCCCAGTTCGCCGAGGCCATGAACAAGGTCGGCGCGGCGGGCTCGGTCGCGGGCACCACCGACTTCGGCTGGGCCGTCGACTGGTTCGAGGTGTGGCTGCACCAGAACGGCGAGGCGCTCTACACCGGTGACGGCAAGCTCGGCTTCGACGCGGCCAAGCTCACCGAGTACTGGACGATGGTCTCCGCGCTGCGGCCCGGCAAGGGCGCCACCGCCCCCGAGGTCACCACCAAGATGGACGGCTCCGTGCAGAACTCCGGCATGGTGACCAAGCAGTCCGCCTCGGAGATCGGCTACGACTCCTCCCTCACCGGCTACTTCACCTCCTACGGGCCGACCGTGCGCACCGCGCCGCTGCCCAGCGACACCGCCGAGTCCGGCATGGCCGCGCTGCCGCCGGTGCTGTTCGGGGTGTCCCAGCGCTCCAAGCACAAGGACGCCGCGGCGAAGCTGCTCGACTTCCTGGTGAACGACCCCGACGCGGGCAAGGTGCTCGGCGCCTCGCGCGGCGTGCCGCCGAACTCGAAGGTGCGCGAGCAGGTGTGCGCCGCCGCCGTCGACGCGAACAAGCTGGTGTGCGACCACGAGAGCGCGCAGGAGGACAAGATCGGGCCCTCGTTCGGCCCGTGGCCCACCGGTTCCGCCGCGATCAAGCGGGACTTCCAGCGCACCTACGACGACGTCATCTTCAACCGGGTCGGGATCGCCGAGGCCGCCGAGCGCGTCGTGCGCGACGCCGAGCAGGCGCTGGGCTCCTGACGGCCGTGGCGGACACCGCGCTCGCCCGCCCGTCCCGCGCGCAGGCCCCACCGCCGCGCGCGCGACGGGCCCGCGCGGGGCAGGGGATCGCCTACCTGTTCCTGTCGCCGTGGATCGCCGGGGCCGCGCTGCTGACCATCGGGCCGATGGCGGCGTCGCTGTACCTGTCGTTCACCGACTACAACCTGTTCGACCCGCCCGAGTGGGTCGGCCTGGACAACTACACCACCATGTTCACCGGCGACCAGCGCTTCTGGCACGCGGCGGGCGTCACCACCCGGTACGTGCTGCTGTCGGTGCCGCTCAAGCTCGGCCTCGCGCTGGCGGTTGCCCTGCTGCTCAACCGGTCCCGGCGCGGCGTCGGGCTGTACCGGTCGGCGTTCTACGCGCCGTCGCTGCTGGGCGCGAGCGTGAGCGTCGCCCTGGTGTGGCGGGCGATGTTCTCCACCGGCGGCACGGTCGACGAGGCGCTGTCCGCGATCGGGCTGGACCTCGGCGGGTGGGTCGACCAGCCGCAGTACGCGCTCTACACGCTGGTCGCGCTGGCGGCCTGGCAGTTCGGCGCGCCGATGGTGATCTTCCTGGCCGGGCTGAAGCAGGTGCCGCGCGAGCTGCACGAGGCCGCCGCCATCGACGGGGCCGGACCGCTGCGGCGGTTCACCTCCATCACGGTCCCGATGCTCACGCCGGTGATCCTGTTCAACCTGGTGCTGGAGGTCATCAACGCGTTCCAGGCGTTCACCGGGGCGTTCGTGGTCAGCAGCGGGCGCGGCGGGCCGAGCGACTCGACGCTGCTGTACCCGCTGTACCTGTACCAGCGCGGGTTCACCGACTTCCGGATGGGCTACGCGTCCGCGATGGCGTGGGTGCTGCTGGCCGTGGTCGCGGTGATCACCGCGCTGGTGTTCCGCAGCGCCCGCCGCTGGGTGTTCTACGCCGGGGAGGAGGGCCGGTGACGGCGCGGAAGGTGGTGTGGCACGGGATCGTCCTGGCCGCGCTGGTGCTGCTGCTGTACCCGGTGGTGTGGTTGGTGGGCACCTCGTTCAAGCCCGCCGAGGAGGTGCTGTCGACGCTGTCCCCGCTGGGGGACAACCCGACCACCGACAACTACGCGCAGGTCTTCGACGGGGTCGGCGAGTTCGGCGTGTGGCACTACTTCGGCAACTCGCTGCTGGTCTCGCTCGGCGCGGTGGTCGGCAACGTGGTGTCGTGCGCGCTCGCCGCCTACGCCTTCGGGCGCCTGCACTTCCGGGGCCGGGGGCCGATGTTCGGGTTCATGATGATCACGATCATGCTGCCGCACCACGTGGTGCTGATCCCGCAGTACGTGATCTTCCAGCAGCTCGACGTGGTCAACACGTTCTGGCCGCTGGTGCTGCCCAAGTTCCTGGCCACCGACGCGTTCTTCGTGTTCCTGATGGTGCAGTTCATCCGCACCCTGCCGCGCGAGCTGGACGAGGCCGCCACGCTCGACGGCTGCGGTCCCGCCGGGGTGTTCCGGCACGTGGTGCTGCCGCTGCTGCGACCGGCGCTCATCACCACGGCGATCTTCTCGTTCATCTGGTCCTGGAACGACTTCTTCAGCCAGCTGATCTACCTCAACGACGCGGAGAGGTTCACCCTCCCGCTGGCGCTCCAGCTGTTCATCGACCAGGCGACCCAGTCGGCGTTCGGGCCGATGTTCGCCATGTCGGTGCTCGCGCTGCTGCCCATCGGGCTGTTCTTCCTGGCGTTCCAGCGGTTCCTGGTCGAGGGCGTGGCGACGTCGGGGCTGAAGGGGTGACGCGCCGCGCGGAGGCGGTCCCGTCGCGGGTGGCGCGGTCGGCCCGGCTGGCGCTGCTGGCCGAGGTGCTGCTGGTGGGCGTGCTGGTCTGCCTGGCCGCGCTGCCGGTGGTGACCGCGCTGGCCTCGGCGGGCGCGGGCGCGCGGGCGCTGCGCGGGCTGGTGGTGGGCGGTCGCACGCCCACCGCGCGCGGGTTCGCCGCCGACCTGGTGGCGGGCCTGCGCGACCCGCTCGCCCTGGCCCTGCCGCCGCTGCTGGTGGTGGTCGGGGCGCTGGACGTGCTGGCGCTGCTGGGCGGGCTGCCCGGCGGCGCGGTGCTGGGCCCGGCCATCGGCCTCGCGCTGGTCGCGGTCGTCGTGGTGCTGCTGCGCTGCGCCGCGCTGTGGGAGCCGGGCGCGCGCTGGTCCGCGCTGCTCGCGTCCCCGCCGACCGGGCCGGTGGGCGGCGCGGCGGTCGCGTGCGCGCTCGTCGTGGTCGTGCTGGTGGTGCTGCAAGCACCCGGTTTCGCCGTCGTGGCGCCGGGGCTGCTCGTGTTCGCGTCGGTCGCGGTGGTCGGCCGGTGACCCGTGTGGAGGTTCGACGGTGCGACGGATCTGCTTCCTGCTGCGCGTGCGGCCCGACCGCCTGGCCGAGTACCGCGAGCGGCACCGCGAGGTGTGGCCGGAGATGCGGGCGGCGCTGAGCGAGACAGGGTGGGGCAACTACACCCTGTTCCTCGCGGACGACGGCCTCCTGGTCGGCTACCTGGAGACCCCCGACTGGGACGCCGCGCAGGCCGGGATGCGGGACCGCGAGGTCAACGCCCGCTGGCAGGCCGAGATGGCCGAGTACTTCACCGCGCTCGACGGCCGCGACCCCGACGAGGCGATGGCCCCGCTGACCGAGGTGTTCCACCTGGACTGACCGCGCGCCCCCGCGACCGCCCCGCTCGGCCGTGCGAGCGCCGGTCGTCCCGGTGCGGGCGGCTAGGATGCGCACACGCGCAGGCAGGGAGGACACCGTTGGGGGCAGCGGTCAGCATCCGCGACGTCGCCGCGCGCGCCCGCGTGTCCGTCGGCACCGTCTCCAACGTGCTCAACCGCCCCGAGCTGGTGGCCGCCGCCACCAGGGAGCGCGTCCTGGGCGCCATCACCGAGCTGGGCTTCGTCCGCAACGACGCCGCCAGGCAGCTGCGCTCCGGCACCCCGCGCGCGCTCGGCCTGATGGTCCTGGACGTGGCGAACCCGTTCTTCACCGACGTGGCCAGCGGCGTGGAGGACACCGCCAGCGAGGCCGGGCACGCGGTGATCCTGTGCAACAGCGCCGAATCCGCCCAGCGCGAGGCCAGGCACGTCGAGCTGCTGGCCGAGCAGCGCGTGCACGGCGTCCTGATCACCCCGGTGGACGCCGACCTCACCGCCGTGCGCAAGCTGCGCGCCCGAGGCCTGTCCGTGGTGCTGCTCGACCACCCCACCGACGACCCCGACCTGTGCTCGGTGGCCGTTGACGACCGCGCGGGCGGCGACCTGGCCGTCACGCACCTGCTCGCCGAGGGGCACGAGCGGATCGCCATGGTCAACGGACCGGCCCGCCTGCACCAGACCGGGCAGCGGCTGCGCGGCGCCCGCGACGCCGTGGCGCGCGCGGGGAAGCCGGAGGGCGCGCTGGAGGAGATCCCGGTGACCGCGCTGAACGTCGCCTCCGGCCAGCGCGCGGCCGAGCAGATCCTGACCCGCGCCGAGCGGCCGGACGCGGTGTTCTGCGCCAACGACCTGCTCGCGCTCGGCCTGCTCCAGGTGCTCCTGCGCGCCGGGCTGCGCGTCCCCGAGGACATCGCGGTGGTCGGCTACGACGACATCGACTTCGCCGCCGCCGCCGCCGTGCCGCTCACCTCGGTCCGCCAGCCCCGCACGCTCATCGGGCGCAAGGCGGCCGAGCTGGTGATCGCCGAGAGCACCGGGCCGCGCGACCACGAGCACGAGCACGTGCTGTTCGCGCCGGAGCTGGTGGTCCGGGAGTCCAGCAGGCGCACCCGCTGACCGCCTGCGGCGGTCACGGTTCGCAGCGGCGGATGCCCTGCTCGGCGCGCGCGATCTCGTCGGCCCGCCCGACGCCCTCGGCCAGCACCAGCGCGTCCCGGTGGTGCTCCAGCGCGCGCGGCACGTCGCCCAGCGCGTGGTGCAGCTCCCCGAGCGCGTTGAGCACCTCGGTCTGCAGGCTCCGGTCGTTGTGCTCCACCGCCAGCGCCAGCGCCCGCTCCAGGTGCTCGCGGGCCTGCGCCCGCTGCCCGAGCCGCACGTGCAGCAGCCCCAGGTCGTTGTGCGTGAACCCGCGCAGGTTGTGGTCGTCCGCGCTCCGCGCCACGTCCAGCGCCTCCAGGTAGTGCTCCAGCGCGTGCGGGTAGTCGGCCATGCGCTGGTAGAGGCTGCCCAGGTTGTGGTGCACGGTGCCGCGCGCGAACCGGTCGCCGGTCTCCTCCGCGTAGGCCAGCACCCGCTCGTAGTGCGCCAGCGCCTCGGCGTGCCGACCGGTGCGCTCGTGGATGATGCCGATGTTGTTCAGCGCCGCGTGCTCCAGCCTGCGGTCGCCCAGCCGCCCGGCCAGCGCCGCCGCGTCCTGGTTGTAGGCGAGCGCCCGGTCGTAGTCGCCGAGCCAGCGGTGCACCGCGCCCAGGTGCCGCAGCGCGTTCGACCTGGCCTCGCCGGTGTGCGCCCGCTCCAGCGCGCGGCCGTGCACCGCCAGCGCGTCGGCGAAGTGCGCGCCCACCACGAAGTAGCGGTGCAGCGACGTGGACAGCCTGCCGGTCTGCTCGGGCGTGCCGCGCGCGGCCAGCGCGACCAGGTTGTGCCGCTCGGCGTCCAGCCACGCCAGCGCCTCCGGGTAGCCGAACCCCGACGGCGCGCCGCCACCGGCGGG
This sequence comes from Actinosynnema pretiosum, assembly GCF_024171695.1. Taxonomy (GTDB): domain Bacteria; phylum Actinomycetota; class Actinomycetes; order Mycobacteriales; family Pseudonocardiaceae; genus Actinosynnema; species Actinosynnema pretiosum. Next base: position 78,497 of record NZ_JAMTCF010000002.1, read on the forward strand.
CCGGTGCAGCCGCTCGTACGGCGCCACCACGTCCATCGCCGACGCCACCCGCCCGAGGAGGTGCTCGACCAGCCGCTCCAGCGCCGCGTCGACCGCTGCGGGGCCGTCGTTCGCCGCCGCGAGGTCCGCCGCGTACGCGCGCACCAGGTCGTGCGTGCGGAACCGCCCCTCCGGCGAGCGGTGCGCGAAGTGCACCCGCCCCAGCACCGCCAGCGCCCGCTCCGCCCCGGCCAGGTCGCCGCCGGTGAGCGCCGCGACGGCCGCCGCGTCCAGGTCGGGGCAGTGGCACGCGCCCAGCAGCCGCAGCGCGCGCGCCGCGTCGGCGGGCAGGTCCCGGTAGGACCAGGAGAACGTGGAGCGCAGCCCGGTGTCGTCCAGCTCCAGCGCGTCCAGCGGGCTCGACGCGGAACGCCCCAGCTCCCGCGCCAGCTCGCGCAGCGGCAGGTCCGGCTCGGTCGACGCGCGCGCCGCGACCAGGCCCAGCGCCAGCGGCAGCCCGGCGCAGGTCCGCACCACCGCGTCCACCGCCTCCGGCTCGGCAGCCACCCGCTCCGCGCCCAGGTGGCGGCCCAGCAGGTCGCGGGACGCCTCGGGCCCGAGCACGCCCACGTGCAGCGACCGCGCGCCGTGCGTGGTCACCAGTCCGGGGAGCTTGTGCCTGCTGGTCACCAGCACGGTCGCCGACGCGCCGCCGGGCACCAGCGGTTCCACCTGCGCCAGGTCGCGGGCGTTGTCCAGCACCACCAGCACCCGCAGGCCCGCCACCAGGCTGCGGTACAGCCCCACCTGCGCGCCGAGGTCGGTGGGGAACGACGGCGCGCGCACGCCCAGCGCGTCGAGGAACCCGCGCAGCGCGACCCCCGGCGCGACCGGCGCGCCACCGGGGTCGAACCCGCGCAGGTCCACGTACAGCTGCCCGTCCGGGAAGCGGTCCAGGTTCCGGTGCGCCCAGTGCAGCGCCAGCCACGTCTTGCCGGTCCCGCCCGCGCCGCCCAGCGCCACCACCGGCAGCGAGCCGGGGTCGGCCACCGCCGCGTCCAGCTCGGCCAGCTCGCCGGAGCGCCCGGTGAACAACCGGCCGGGCGCGGCGGGCAGCTGCCGGGGCACCGGGCGGTCGACGAGCGGGCGCTGGACCTGCCTGCGGGCCTCGTGGAGGCTCTCCGCCACCCGGAACCACGCCTCGCCCCACAGCGACTGCTCCGCGGGCGTCGCGCCCAGCGCGATCACCACCCGGTCCAGCACGTCGGCGGGCGCGAGGGTGCTGCCGGTGACGTAGGTGTGCATGGTCGACTTCGGCACGCCCACCTGCGCGGCCAGCTCGGCCAGGCTCACCTTGGCCTTGCCGCTGCCCCGCGCGGCCCTGCCCCGCAGCAGCTCCAGCTCGCGCGAGAGGTCGGAGAGGGTGCGCACCAGGGAGGGGGAGACCCCGCCGTTCCGACGCGGTGCGCCCGTCATGCCACCTCCAGCGCGATGCGTCCGGACAAGTCCAGGATTGTCCAGCACTCACCGTGACGGTGGCAACGCGCTGCGTTCCCCCGTCGGGGTGGATGGTGGACGGCGCGTTCGGGAGCGGCGCGGCCGGGTCCCGGCATCGCGGCTGGTCGTGGGCGTCCGCCGGAAGCACGTCCTGCGGCGTCCCGCGCCCGAGGACCGCTGCCCCGCGCACCGACCGCCCGCGACCGGGCCGAGCTGATCCGGTGGGGGGAAACCCGCTCCCTAACGAGTGGAACCCACCCCACCGGCTTGGCCGCGCGCCGCCCCGGCTGATTGCGTTCCGGGCTGATCGCGGTCCGCGCGAAGAGGACCGACGGCCACCCGAGGGAAGGTTCCAGACCCATGCCGCAGCCGTTCCAGTTGCCGGAGTTCTACATGCCGTACCCGGCGCGGCTGAACCCCAACCTGGAGCAGGCCCGCGCGCACAGCAAGGCCTGGGCGCGGTCCATGGACATGATCGACGTCCCGCAGCACGGCACGGTCATCTGGGACGAGTCCGACCTCGACTCGCACGACTACGCGCTGCTCTGCTCCTACACCCACCCGGACGCGACCGCCGCCGACCTGGACCTGGTCACCGACTGGTACGTGTGGGTCTTCTACTTCGACGACCACTTCCTGGAGCTGTACAAGCGCAACCCCGACATGGCCGGGGCCAAGGCCTACCTCAACCGCCTCCCGCTGTTCATGCCGGTCGACGGGAACATCACCGAGGAGCCGACGAACCCGGTCGAGAAGGGCCTCGCCGACCTGTGGGCCCGCACCACCCCGGCGCACACCACCGACTGGCGCCGCAGGTTCGCCGACAACACCAAGCACCTGCTGGACGAGTCGCTGTGGGAGCTCGCGAACATCTCCGAGGGCAGGCTCTCCAACCCGATCGAGTACGTCGAGATGCGCCGCAAGGTCGGCGGCGCGCCCTGGTCGGCGAACCTGGTCGAGCACGTCACCGGCATGGAGGTGCCCGCCGCGATCGCGCTCTCCCGGCCGCTGGGCGTCCTGCGCGACACCTTCTCCGACGCCGTCCACCTGCGCAACGACCTGTTCTCCTACGAGCGCGAGGTCCAGGACGAGGGCGAGCTGAGCAACGGCGTGCTCGTGCTGGAGAAGTTCCTCGACGTCGACACCCAGTCCGCCGCCGAGGCCGTCAACGACCTGCTCACCTCGCGGCTGCACCAGTTCGAGCACACCGCGCTGGTCGAGGTGCCGCCGCTGCTGGACGAGCACGGCGTCGACCCGCTGGGCAGGCTCGCGGTGCTGGCGTACGTGAAGGGCCTCCAGGACTGGCAGTCCGGCGGCCACGAGTGGCACATGCGCTCCAGCCGGTACATGAACGAGGGCGCGGTCACCTCCGGGCACCCGCTGCTCGGCGGACCGACCGGGCTCGGCACCTCCGAGCTGCGCTCGATCATGGCGACCCTTCCGCAGCGGGCGCGCTCGTACAGCCACCGGCCGTTCGCCGAGGTGCCCCCGCGCGGCAGGCCCGACATGCGCCTGCCGTACCCGCTGAAGCTGAGCCCGCACTGGAAGTCCGCGCTGGAGCACAACGTCGAGTGGGTCGGCCGGATGGGCGTCTACGACGACGCGCCCGGCGTGTGGACCGAGCAGAAGGTGCGCGACTACGACTTCGCGCTGTGCTCCGCCGGGCTCGACCCGGACGCCACCGCCGAGGCGCTGGAGCTGTCGGTGGACTGGCTGGCGTTCGGCACCTACGGCGACGACTACTACCCGTACCTCTTCGGCCGCACGCCGAGCATGGCCGCGCCAAAGGCGCTGACCGAGCGGCTCAAGCAGCTGATGACCGTGAAGGGCCCGGCGCCCGTCACCCCGGCCGTGCCGCTGGAGCGGATGCTGGCCGACCTGTGGGCCCGCACCACCGCGCCGATGGACACCGCCGCCAAGGCGACCATGCGCGCCGCCGTGTCCCGGATGCTCGACGCCTGGCTGTGGGAGCTGCAGAACCAGCAGCTCAACCGCATCCCCGACCCGGTCGACTACGTCGAGATGCGCCGGGACACCTTCGGGTCCGACCTGACCAAGAGCCTGGCCCGCTTCGCGCACGGCGACCGGGTGCCGCCGGAGGTCTACCGGACGCGGACCCTGCAGAACCTGGAGAACTCGGCCGCCGACTACGGGTGGATGGTCAACGACCTGTACTCGCACCGCAAGGAGGTGCAGTACGAGGGCGAGGTGCACAACCTCGTGGTGGTGGTGCAGAACTTCCTGGACTGCGACCTGGACCGGGCGTTCCAGGTCGTGGAGCGGTTGCAGGAGGCCAGGGTGCGGCAGTTCGAGCACGTGCTGGAGGTGGAGATGCCGCAGATGTTCGAGGACCTCGACCTGGACGACGCGGCCCGGCGCGCGCTGCTGGACTACGGGGACGAGCTGAAGGACTGGATGGCCGGGATCGTGAACTGGCACGAGAACTGCGTGCGGTACCACGACGAGGACCTCGTGCGGCACTTCGGCGCGGCGGGCGGCCCGGTGGGTCGCGCGACCGGTGGTGCGGCGGGTTCCGGGGCGCTGCCCGCGCTGGGCGGTCCGACGGGGCTGGGCACGTCGGCCGCGCGGGTGCTGGCCAGGGTCCGCTAGAGCGCCGCGAAGGCCCCGCGCGCCGCCTCCCCCAGGGCGGTGCTCGGGGCCTTCCGCGTCGTTGGCGCTCTACGTTGCCGGTGCTCTACGTTGCCGGTGCTCCGCGCCCTCAGCGCTCGGAGTTCCAGCCGTCCTCGCCCAGCCGGGCCGAGGCCAGCAGCAGGCCCGCCACGCTCCCCGCGTGCCGGACCTCCCCGGACAGCACCATCCCCAGCGCCCGGTCGAACGGCACCCAGCTCAGCTCCAGGTCGGCCTCCCCGCCCTCCAGGCTGGTGGCCCCGATGGACAGGCCGGTGGCCAGGAACAGGTGGTCGACGTGGTTGGTGAAGCTGTCGGCCCCGTTCACCCGTCCCAGCTCGGTCCAGCCGGTCGCGGTTATCCCGGTCTCCTCCACCAGCTCGCGCTCCGCCGCCGCGCGCGGACCGGCGTCGCGGCCCTCGATCGCCCCGGACGGCAGGCGCCACTGCCTGCTGCCGTGCGTGTAGATCCACTGGCGGGTCAGCGCGACGAGCCGGTCCCGGTCCAGCGCGACCACGCTCACCGCGCCGGGCGAGCGCACGTGGTGGTAGGTGTCGGGGACTCCGTCCGGCCGGACCACCGCGTCCTGGCGGACCTCGAACCACGGGGTGACGCGCACGGTGCTCGTGCCCAGCGTGCGCCACTCGGGAAGTCGTCCGGGTTCCATGCCGCCATCCAACACGGCCCGCCGCCGGGCTCCTCCGCACCGCGCGGGCGCCCGCCCGGACCACTCGAATGCCCGGCCCCGCGGTCGCGTGCAGCGACCGCGGGGCCGGAACCGCCTCGAAGGGGGCAACGGATCAGAGGGACAGCAGGGTGGACAGGACGATGATCACGTGCGGTTCCATGTCGGGCTCCTCGCGGTCGTTCCGTGATTCCTGGTCGTCCACCGGTGGTGGACCAAGAATCCGGCACCCGCAGGGCCGCTGAACAGGGGTTTCCCGTCCCCTGCGCGGGGGGAAACGGGAAACCCGCCCCGACCTGGGCGGAAGGGGGCGGGGTCAGTCGTCGTCGTCCTGCAGGGCGGCGGTGATCTCCACGTGCAGGTCGCGCGACGGGCGGTGGGAGTGCCTGCGCTGGACCATCCAGGCCAGGTTGCGCAGCTGGCTGCGGACGGTGGCCGAGCCGAGGGCGCGCGCCGTCTCCAGCGAGTCCAGCGCCACCTCGTGCATCCGGTCCAGGTCGCCCGCCGCCTCGTGGGCCAGCGCCAGGCGCACGCCGTACAGGGCGCGGGCGCGGCGGGCCTCGGGGGAGGCGCCCGCCAGGCCGCGCTCCAGCAGCTCGGCGGCCTCGGCGGGGCGGCCCAGGTCGTAGAGGCACCAGCCGGTGACCACCGCGTCCAGGTCGGTCACCGTGGACGAGCCGACCACCGGACCGCCGCGTGCCGGGGGGATGACCAGGCCGGTCGCGGCCGGGGTGACCAGGGCGGCCTGCACGAGCGCGCCCTCGGGCGGGGCCGCCTCCGGTAACGCGGCCTCGGCCAGCAGCACCGCCGCGCGCTCCAGCGCCGCCCGGCACCGGGCCTCCTCGCCCAGCTGCGCGTACCCCTGCGCCAGCCGGTGCTCGGCCAGCCCGCGCACCCGCGCCGTCGCGTGCGGGTCGGCCAGCGCCCGCTCGGCCAGCGCGATGGTCTGCTGCGCCGCGCCCGCGTACATGGCCAGCTCGGCCCGCCGGACCAGCGCGTACGCCGCCAACCCCGGATCGCCCGCCAGCTCGGCCAGCGCCGCCGACTCCAGCGTCAGCGCCACCGCCTCCTCGCGCCGCCCGGCCTCCTGCGCCATCCAGCCCGCGTACTCCACGAACCGCGCCGTCATCAGCGCCACCTGGCGCCTGGTCCCCGGCTCCCCGGCGGCGGCGAGCAGGTCGCGCAGCGAGACCAGCGCCCCGTGCAGCATCGGCTGCACCAGCCGGGGCGACACGCGCTTGCCCAGGTCGCGGATGTTGTCGAACTGGAGCCGCATCCCCTGCGCGACCACCGGGTCCTCGGCCGCCGCCTCCAGCTCGCTGCGCCTCGCCCTCGGCAGCGGCGGGGCCTCCTGGCGCGGGGCGGGCACGGCCTGGCGCGGGTGGCCCACCGGCGCGGCCGGGGCCAGCCTGCTCAGCTCGCCACCGGCGGACAGCACCGCGTCCGCCTGCCTGGCCAGCTGCGGGGTCGGCGCCTTCGCCCCGGTCTCGATCTTGCTCAGGTGGCCCTTGCTGTAGTTCAGCGCCTTCGCCATCGCCTGCAGGGACAACCCGGCGGCGTTGCGGCGCCTGCGCAGTTCGATGCCGAACACCTCGTGCCGCGTCATGGGGACGGCCTCCTCGCCGGGTGCGCTGGGTGGGCGCGCTGGTGGGCGCGACGTTTCCTGTTGCCCACTGTGGCGGAGAACGGCAACTCCTGTCGCCGCACATGGCGGAAGACGACCCTGGAGATCGGAAGGTCACCGAGTCGAGGAGGGGTTCCGATGCGTTCCACGATCTCTTTGCTGGTCTGCATGGTCGCGCAGCTCGTCGTGGTGGTGCTGGTGGTGGTGGGGGAGCAGCCGAACGGCTTCCTGGCCGCGCTGGTGACCGCCGTGTTCGCCGAGACGCTGCCCGACCTGTGGAGCCGCGCGGCGAAGCTGCGCAAGCGGATCGCGGCCGAGCGGCGGACAGCGGTCGCCCCGCGCGGGCGCCGGACCGTCGAGCGCGAGCGGTGGGGGATGGCCGAGCGGGGCGGCGCGCGCGGCGAGCGCGACTACTGGGAGAAGGCCAAGGCGGAGAAGGCGCGCCAGGGCGAGGCCGGTAAGAGGCCGGGGCGCGCCCCCGACGGGAAGCGGGTGCGCCCCGGTCCCGGCGCGGGGCGCGGACCGGGGCGGATCAGCGGCGGCGCGAAGAAGCGGCGCGGCGCGGGGCGCGGGCCCGGTCGGAGCGGCCCGCGCCCCGGCGGCTCACACCACCCGCGCCGCCGCCACCGGGCGCTCGGTCACCGGGTACACGCCTGACGACGCGGTGTTCACGCTCCACCGGTACCGGGTGAACTCGCCCGTCCGGTCCGACGCGTAGAACATCATGTGCCCGAACCCGGCGCCCTCGGTCTGGTTCGCCGCGTTGAAGATCCGGCTGTCCGGGAACGCCGCGTAGTGCCCCACGCCGTACTGGCCGTGGGGCTCCGACGTGCAGTCCACGATCTCCACCGCGTACTGCGTCTCGCCGGGGAAGTTCAGCTTCGGGCTCGGCGCCTCGTACGCGCCCCTGACCTCGCGCACCATCACGATGTGCCCGGTGTTGGTGTCCTGGTCGTTGCGGTAGTCGATCGCGACCAGGTCGCCCGGCCGCAGGTCCGCCACCCGCCGCACCCGCTCGAAGTGCGGGACGCCGCCCCGCGCGAACACCTCGCGGTAGTCGCGGGCGAACGGGCTGGCCACGCCGAAGTGCGAGGTGAAGAACCGCTGCGTCGCCCAGCGGTGCGAGCGCCGCAGCACCGCGGTCTGGAACGACGCGCACTGGCTGCGGTTCACCCAGGTCGCCGCGTCCGCCGGGTCGCCCCACCGCACCACGTTGCGCTGGCTGGGGTCCTTGTAGACGTTGTTCGCCAGCGGGCAGGTCGGCAGCGACAGGTGGCCGACCAGGTTCTCGGCCTCCAGCAGGTGCGGGGTCGGTGTCCTGGGCGGACGCGCCCGGTAGGGCTCGTCCGCGACCGGCCTCGGGGCCGTCGCGACCCCCGAGCGCGATCTGCGTGGCAAGTCCATTCGCGTCCTCCACTTCGGGTTCGGGCCCGGACACCGTAGACGACCGTGACCGCGACCACGCCGCCAGCGCACCGGTCGGGCGCGGACCGGACGCGCTGCCACGCGTTCGGGTGCACGACCGGGCACTCGGGTGGGGGAGTACCCGTGATCGTCCTGGACGATGCACGGGTGTCGCGGCGAACGCGCAGGTCACCGGCGCGCGGTCGCGGCGGGTTCGGGGGACGGCCCGGCGCGGCCACCCGGTCCCACGTGACGGAATGCTCACGGGTCGGGTCCTCCCGGCGCACTAGGCTCGCCTGCCGGGAACCGAGGAGGGCGTGGATGCGGGACTGGCTGGGCGTGGCCGCCGACGTGGCCGAGGAGCTGCGGGGCGACGCCGCTGAGCGGGACCGGCGCGGGGAGGACCCCGTCGCCGAGGTCGCCGCGCTGAAGGACTCCGGGCTGCTGACCGTCGCCGACTGGGACGTCCAGCGCGCGGTCGTGCGGGTCGTCGGGGCCGCCGACGCCAACGTCGGGCACCTGCTCGGCTACCACTACCTCCAGGTGTGGCGGGGCGGGCTGTTCCTGGACCGGGACGCCGCCGCCGCGCGCTCCGCCGAGCTGCACGGGCTGAACCTGTTCTGGGCGGGCATCAGCAACCCGCTCGACGCGGCGCTGGAGCTCACCCCCGTCGACGGCGGGTACCTGCTCAACGGCCGCAAGACCTTCGCCACCGGAGCGGCCGTCGCCGACCGGCTCGTGGTCAGCGCGACCCGCGCCGACACCGGCGAGAAGCTCACCTTCACCCTCGACGCGAAGGCCGATGGCGTCGCCCGCGCGGGCGAGTGGGACAACATGGGCCAGCGGCTCACCGCCAGCGGCGGGGTCCAGCTCACCGACGTGCACGTGCCCGACGACCAGGTGCTCGGCCCGGCCGACGGGACCAGCCCCCGGCTGTCGCTGGCCGCCATCGGGTTCCAGGAGGCGCTCTCCCAGCTGCACGTGGCCATCGCCGAGGGCGCGCTCGCCGAAGCCGCCCGGTACACCCGCGAGACCACCCGGCCCTGGTTCCTCAGCGGCGTCGACTCGGCCGCCGAGGACCCGTACACCCTGCAGACCTACGGCGAGCTGGTCGCCGACGTCCAGGCCGCAGGCCTGCTCGCCGACCGGGCCTCCGCGCTGCTGCGCGACGCCTCCGAGGCCGGGACCGCGCTCACCGCGGAGCAGCGCGCCGAGACCGCCGCCGCGATCTCCTCGGCCAAGGTCGTCAGCACCAGGGTCGTCAACCACACCACCGCGAAGGTGTTCGAGCTGTGCGGGGCCCGCGCCACCGCGAGCAAGTACGCCTTCGACCGGTTCTGGCGCAACGCCCGCACCATCACCCTGCACGACCCGGTCGCCTACAAGGCCCGCGAGGTCGGCGCGCACTTCCTCACCGGCCAGCACGCGCCGTTCACCGGGTACAGCTAGGTGGTGGACCAGCGGACGGGGGACGGGCCCGTGCTCGCCAACAGCGTGCTGCTCGCCGACGACGGCGTGCACGTGCTGGACCGGCGCAACTTCCCGTTCGAGCGAACCTGGGTGCGGTGCGGCACGGCCGCCGAGGTGGCCCGCGCCATCGAGGACATGGTCACCCAGTCGTCCGGACCGTACTTCGCCGTGCTGTGGGGCATGGTCCTGGCGGCGCGGGAGGCGCGCGGGCTGCCGCGCGAGCAGGCCCGCGCTCGGCTCGCCCTGGTCGGCGAGGACTTCATCGCCACCCGGCGCACGAACAACGCGCTGCGCAAGGCGGTCGCGGCCGTCCTCGCCGGGGTCGACGCGCACGAGGACGTCGAGGCGGGCGCGCTCGCGGGCGCGATCGCGGGCGACCGCCGCTACCGGGACCGCAGCCGCGCGCTCGGCGGGCACACCGCCGCGCTGCTGCCCGACGACGGCGCGGTGCTCACGCACTGCTGGGCCGACCTGTACCTGACCGAGACCGTCGCCGCCGCGCAGGCGAGCGGCAAGCGCCTGCGGTTCTTCTGCACCGAGACCCGCCCCTACCTGCAGGGCGCGCGGCTGACCGCCGAGACGCTCGCCGAGATGGGCGTGGACACCACGCTGATCACCGACGGCATGGGCGCGGCCGTGCTCGCCACCGGCGAGGTGTCCGCGCTGCTCACCGCCGCCGACCGGGTCACCATGGACGGGCACGTGGTCAACAAGGTCGGCACGCTCGGCCTCGCGGTGGCCGCCTCGGCGTTCGACGTGCCGTTCCTGGCGATGGTGCAGGCCCCCGACCGGCTCGCGCCCACCGCCGCCGACGTGCCGATCGAGCACCGACCGGGCGAGGAGGTGCTGAGCACCCTGGGCAGGCGCACCGCCAGCGACCGGGTGCGCGGCCTCTACCCGGCGTTCGACGTGACGCCGCCGAGGTTCGTCACCACCGTGGTCACCGACCGGGGCGCGCTCGCCCCGGACCGGCTCGCCGACTACTACCAGCAGGGGACAGCGAATGACTGAATGGGTCGTGCTCGACATCGAGGGCACGCTCAGCTCCACCGACCAGGTCCTGGTCGTGCTCTACGACTACGCGCGCCCGCGCCTGGGCCCGTGGATCGACGAGCACGGCGACGACCCGGCCGTCGCCGACGCCGTCGCGCAGATCCGCGAGCTGTCCGGCGCGACCGGCGGCACCGACGACCTGGTGCGGGTGCTGCACGGCTGGATGGACGCCGACCAGAAGGTCACGCCGCTCAAGACCCTGCAGGGCCTGATCTGGCAGCGCGGCTACGAGACCGGCGACCTGGTCGCCGAGCTGTTCCCGGACGTGGTGCCCGCGCTGCGGAAGTGGCACGGGGACGGGCTGCGGCTCGCCGTGTTCTCCTCCGGCTCGGTGCCCGGCCAGGTCGCGTTCTTCGGCCACACCTCCGAGGGCGACCTCCGGCCGCTGTTCGAGCACCACTTCGACACCGTCAACGCCGGCCCCAAGCGCGAGGCCGCGTCCTACCTGGCGATCGCCTCCGCGCTGGGCGCGACCGACCCGGCCGGGATCACGTTCTACTCGGACGTGCCCGCCGAGCTGCACGCCGCCGCCGAGGCAGGGTGGAGGACCGTGGGCGTGGCGCGCGCGGGCGAGCCCAACGCCGACGCCGACTTCAGCCCGCACCCGGTGGTGGGCGAGCTGTGACGGCGGGCGCGGCGGACGTGGAGCTGCGGGTGGCGGGCGCCGCGCTGGCCGCCGAGTGCGCGCGCTACGCGGGCATGGGCTGGATGCGCGGCACCTCCGGCAACCTGTCGGTCGTGCTCGGCCGCGACCCGCTGCGGCTCGCGGTCACCACCAGCGGCAAGGACAAGGGCGAGCTGACCGACGACGACGTGGTGGTCGTCGACGAGCGGGGGCGCGCCGCCGGTGGTGACGGCGACCCGGTGAAGGTCCCCTCCGCCGAGGCGGGCCTGCACGGGCGGATCGCCGCCGTGGCGGGCGCGGGCGCGGTCGTCCACGTGCACGCCCTCGCGCCGGTGCTGGCCGCCGAGTTCTGGCCGGGCGGGGTCGAGCTGCGCGACCTGGAGATGCTCAAGGGCTTCGGGCGCGCCGACCACGACGTGGTCACGATCCCCGTGGTGCCCAACAGCCAGGACATGGGCGTGCTCGGCGACGCGTTCGAGGCCGGGTTCCGGCCGGACGTGCCCGCGCTGCTCGTGGCCAGGCACGGGGTGTACGCCTGGGGGGCGGACCTGCGCCAGGCCAGGCACCGGCTGGAGTGCCTGGAGTGGCTGCTGCGCTTCAAGGTCGAGACGAGGAGGGACGCCCGATGACGCTGCTGACCGTGTGGGCCGACGACAACCCCCGCGACGCGCTGCTGCGCACCTCGGACCCGGACGAGGTGCGGGCCGAGCTGGAGCGGCTCGGCGTGCGGTACGAGCGCTGGCCCGTGCTGCCGGACGTGACGGTGGACAACGCCCTCGACGCCTACCGCGAGCAGGTGGCGCGGGTGGTGGAGACCGAGGGGTACGTGCTGGTCGACGCCATGCACCAGACCCCGTCCGACGACCCCGAGTGGCTGGCCGCCGCGGCGGGCGCGCGGGCGAGGTTCCTGGCCGAGCACACCCACGACGACGACGAGGACCGGTTCTTCGCGCGTGGGGCCGGGGTGTTCTACCTGCACGTGGCCGGGCGGGTGCACGCCGTGCTGTGCGAGGCGGGCGACCTGCTGAGCGTGCCCGCGAACACCACCCACTGGTTCGACATGGGCACCAGGCCGGACTACGTGTCGATCCGGTTCTTCCACGACGACGACGGGTGGGTCGGGAACTTCACCGGGAGCGAGATCGCGAAGTCGTTCCCGACGTTCGACGAGCTGATGGCCGGGCACCGGGGCTGAGCGCCCGGTCGACGACGCCCCGGTGCGCCGCTCCCCCAGGGGTGGCGGGCCGGGGCGTCGTGCTGTGCGGGGAGCGGTCGGGCGTGGCTTCCGATCGCGGTTCCACCACCACGTTCCTCCGCTGACGTGAAAAGCGCTCGCAATTCCGGTCCCGCCATCCCGGAAAAGCGCCGCGAAAGCCGGGGAACGGGTGTCCGATCCCTGCGGCGCGCTAATCGGCCACCCCGCGCGAGCGCATTTCCGCACCACCCCCGCCGGGCCCCGGCAGGGGCTCCGGGGCCGCTCGCGGGCGGGCAGCACGTTCGGTAAGGTCGACCTGTCCGACAGGGGACGGGTCCTCGGTCAACTGGTGCCCCGCGCCCCTTGCGCGGACCTCCGGTCCTGTGCTGGCGGACCGCCGCCCGGATCGCCCGGCGGGCCCTCCGGAGCGGGGCGCAGCGGCTTCCGCTCGTCGGGAAACCCCCTTCTGACCAGCGGGATCACCAACTTGACATGATCATCGCCGGGGCGTTGACCACGGGGAACGCGGCGGTCCTCCCGAGCGGCCCGGTGGTGTGACCTGAACTACGTCGGGTGATCGGTGGCGAGGGTCAAGCGCGCCGCGCCCGAACAAGACGTCTACGATCCGGTGAGCCGGTGGCGACCACGTTCTGCCACCTGTGAATGAAGAACCAACAGTGCAGGAGGCACCGTGACGGCCGTAGCCCCGCAGCCGATCGCAACGCGGCCCTTCGGGACTCGCGAGGCGGTCAAGGGTTCGTTCCTGCTGCGGATGTTCCGCACCACGGACCACAAGCAAATCGGCATCATGTACCTGGTCACGTCGTTCATCTTTTTCATGGTGGGCGGCGCGATGGCGATGCTGATCAGGACGGAGCTCGCCCGACCGGGGATGCAGTTCCTCTCGAACGAGCAGTACAACCAGCTCTTCACCATGCACGGCACGGTGATGCTGCTGCTGTACGCCACCCCGATCGTGTTCGGCTTCGCCAACTTCATCCTGCCGCTGCAGATCGGCTCGCCGGACGTCGCGTTCCCCCGGTTGAACGCCTTCTCGTACTGGCTGTACCTGTTCGGCGGCCTCATCACCATGTCGGGCTTCCTCACGCCCGGCGGCGCCGCCGACTTCGGCTGGTTCGCCTACACCCCGCTGTCGAACGCCATCCACTCGCCCGGCGCGGGCGCCGACCTGTGGATCGCGGGCCTGGCGGTCGGTGGTCTCGGCACCATCCTCGGCGCGGTCAACATGATCACCACGATCGTGTGCCTGCGCGCGCCCGGCCTGACCATGTTCCGGATGCCGATCTTCACCTGGAACATCCTGGTCACCAGCGTCCTGGTGCTGCTCGCGTTCCCGATCCTGACCGCGGCCCTCTTCGGGCTCCTCGCCGACCGCCACCTCGGAGCGCACGTCTTCGACCCGGCCAACGGCGGCGTGATCCTGTGGCAGCACCTGTTCTGGTTCTTCGGCCACCCCGAGGTCTACATCATCGCGCTGCCGTTCTTCGGCATCGTGTCCGAGGTCTTCCCGGTCTTCAGCCGCAAGCCGATCTTCGGCTACAACGGCCTGGTCTACGCCACGCTCGGCATCGCGGCGCTGTCCGTGGCCGTGTGGGCGCACCACATGTACGCCACCGGCGCGGTCCTGCTGCCGTTCTTCGCGTTCATGACCTTCCTGATCGCGGTCCCGACCGGCATCAAGTTCTTCAACTGGATCGGCACGATGTGGAAGGGGCAGCTCACCTTCGAGTCGCCCATGCTGTTCAGCATCGGCTTCATCGTGACCTTCCTCTTCGGCGGCCTGTCCGGCGTCCTGCTGGCCGCCCCGGCGATCGACTTCCACGTGTCCGACACGTACTTCGTCGTCGCCCACTTCCACTACGTGCTGTACGGCACGATCGTGTTCGCCACCTTCGCGGGCATCTACTTCTGGTTCCCGAAGATGACCGGCCGGATGCTGGACGAGGGCCTGGCGAAGCTGCACTTCTGGACCACGTTCCTGGGCTTCCACGCGACGTTCCTGGTGCAGCACTGGCTGGGCGCCGAGGGCATGCCCCGCCGGTACGCGGACTACCTGGCCGCCGACGGCTTCACCACGCTGAACATGGTCTCCACGATCGGCGCGTACCTGCTCGGCGCGTCCACGCTCCCGTTCATCTGGAACGTGTTCAAGAGCTACCGGTACGGCGAGGTCGTGAAGGTCGACGACCCGTGGGGCTTCGGCAACTCGCTGGAGTGGGCGACCTCCTGCCCGCCGCCTCGGCACAACTTCACCGAGCTGCCCCGCATCCGGTCCGCCCGCCCCGCGTTCGAGCTGCACTACCCGCACATGATCGAGCGGATGCACGCCGAGGCGCACGTGACGCTGACCGGCCGCGCGATCCCGCACGAGAAGGCCAAGTCGGCGCCGTCCGAGCTGGCCGCCAAGGCGGTGCAGTCCGGCACCGCGTCGGAGGGCACCGAGCACGACCACAAGCACTAGTAACCTGAGACAGGTTCAACGAGGAGCCCCGACGACCAGCGCGGTCGTCGGGGCTCCTCGCGTTTCCCTGGCAGAGGAGCCGGTGTTGACGATGCCCAGCGCGACCCCAGTCCTGATCACCGTGACCGGCCCGGACAAGCCGGGCGTGTCCTCCGTGCTGTTCGCCGTGCTGACCAGGCACGGGGTCGACGTGCTCGACGTCGAGCAGGTCGTGATCAGGGGCAGGCTGGTGCTCGGGGTGCTGGTGTCCGCCCAGCGCGACCCCGAAGGCATCCAGGAGGCCGTCGAGCAGGCCATGGCGACGGTGTCGATGAGCGTCGAGGTGGAGATCGGCGCCGACTCGCGCCGCACCGCCAGGCTGGAGTCCAGCCACGTCCTGATCCTGCTCGGCCACCCGGTCACCGCGCGCGCGTTCACCGAGGTGGCCCGCAAGCTCGCCGCCCTCGGCGCGAACATCGACGCCATCCGGGGGGTCGCCGACTACCCGGTGACCGGGCTGGAGCTGCGGATCTCGGTCGCCGACGACACCGAGGAGGCGGACGCGCAGCTGCGCTCGGCGCTGGCCGTCGTGGCCGCGCGGGCCGGGGTGGACGTGGCCGTGGAGCGGGCCGGGCTGACCAGGCGGGCCAAGCGGCTGGTCGTGTTCGACGTGGACTCCACGCTCATCCAGGGCGAGGTGATCGAGATGCTGGCCGCGCACGTGGGCGTGGAGCCCCAGGTCCGCGAGATCACCGAGGCGGCCATGCGGGGCGAGCTGGACTTCGCCGAGTCGCTGCGGGCGCGCGTGGCGCTGCTGGAGGGCCTGGACGAGGCCGTGCTGGACGAGGTCGCCGCGTCGCTGGAGCTGACCCCCGGCGCGCGCACCACGGTCCGCACCCTCAAGCGCCTCGGGTTCCGCTGCGGGGTCGTGTCCGGCGGGTTCACCAGGGTGATCCGGTCGCTGGTCAACGAGCTGGGGCTGGACTTCTGCGCGGCCAACGAGCTGGAGGTCGTCGACGGCAAGCTCACCGGCCGGGTGATCGGCGAGATCGTGGACCGGCCGGGCAAGGCGGTGGCGCTGCGGCGGTTCGCGGACTCGGTCGGGGTGCCGATGGCGCAGACCGTGGCGGTGGGCGACGGGGCGAACGACATCGACATGATCGGCGCGGCCGGGCTGGGCATCGCGTTCAACGCCAAGCCCGCGCTGCGGGAGGTCGCGGACACCGCGCTGTCGCACCCGTTCCTGGACGCGGTGCTGTTCGTGCTCGGCGTGACGCGCGCCGAGGTGGAGGCCGCGGACCTCGCGGACGGGCTGGACCTGGTGCGCCAGTGAACGAGGTCCTGTCGATGTTGCTGGGGCGCGACTACGGCGAGCCGGAGGGCGAGCTGGTGCGCGCGATGCCGGTGGTGATGCGCATCGAGCGCAGCGCGCCGCCGTCGCGGACGGACGTCCTGGAGGCCGCTGCCGCCGCTGCGGTGGCGGTGTGCCTCGACCCGCGCGCCGAGCCCGGTGGCGAGTGGCACGACGAGGTGGTGGCGTGGGTGCGCGGTCGCATCCGCAAGGTCGCCAGGAGGGCGCGTGGGGCGCACTGGGAGGCCGTGCAGGCCCTGCCGGGCGTGACGGTGACCGTGGGCGGCGCGTCGGTGCGGGCGTTCGTGCCGGGGGTCGTGGGGGAGGCGCCGAAGGAGATCAGCCGGTTGCAGATCTCCGGGAGCGAGCTGCCCGAGGACGCCGAGCCGGGCCCCGTGCCTGAGGGCGCGCGGCTGCTGTGGCTGAACCCCGGCGTGACCATGACGGCGGGCAAGGCGGCGGCCCAGGTGGGGCACGCGTCGATGCTGCTGGCGCCGCACCTGGACGAGGCGGAGCTGAAGCAGTGGGCGGCGGACGGGTTCCGCTGCGCGGTGCGGGTGCCGAGCCGGGGTGAGTGGGACGCGCTGGTGGCGCGACCGGACGCGGTGGTGGTGCGGGACGCGGGGTACACCGAGGTCGAGCCGGGAACGGCGACGGTCGCGGTGGTGCGGTAGGGCCTCGGGTGGGGCGGGGATGATCCGGGAAAGGCGTCCCCGCCCGGCGCGGGTGAACACTTTCGAGTGAATTTCTGCGGTTCGAGTGGCCCCTGCGGGAATGCGATGTCCCATCATGTCCGGGATCGGTCCGGATCATTTCACGGAGTGTTTCACCGTTCAACCACCCGGTCGTCCGCCGGTCGGTCCGAGGCCCGCTTTTCGGTGGTGATCCGGATCACTTCCGCCGTGGTGGCCCGTTCCGGGAGCGGAGGGTGATCCCTCCCGGCCGGGCCGCGCCTGCGCCCGTGGAACCTGTCTGATCCCGCCGCCCCCACGTTACGCGCCCCCGCGTCCAAGCCCGGTCCGCGCCGTCGCACGGGCGTCGCCAGGCCGGGACGCGGCGGGCCCCCGTTGGCCCGGAGGCCCGCCGCACTGCCCGAGGTCGCCCAGGTCAAGGGGTCGGTCACGGGTCCCGCCCGCTCCCCGAGGACTGCTCGGAGGAGTTCGAGCGCGTGGTCACCGTAGACGAGGCCCGGAAGCGCCACCACCGCCGTCCAGCCACGTCCGTGGCGCGTCCAACCGGGCGGGACGCGGTCCGCGCTGGACAGCGGCGCTCATCACCCGGTCGGGGCAGTCCCCCGCAGGGGTTGGTTCTTGGACGTCCAAATCGACGACTTGACGCTCATCTGCCTTGTCATAAAGCCGCATTTGTGCGTTGCGGGGCCATTGGTCCCGCGTTGATCCCAACCATTCCGCCACTGTCGGCACCTTGCTCTACGCTTCAACCCAGTGCGACCGCACCGCCCAATCCCGAACCGCCGGTTGGCCCCGGCGGACCTATTCGGGAGGCGACCGCGTCGAGCACCAGCCCAGGTCAGGGACGAAGAAGCACAAGTCGAGAACGGGGTTTCCGCGTGAACGCTCTTCCGAAAGCCGCTTTACCCGGACCGGACCGGGACCACCACGGCGGAGAACCCCCGCGCGCTCCCGCACGCGGGTGACGCCCGTGAGCACCGTGCAGGGCGACGGCGGCGCGCAGCTCCGGCGGCGCCTCCAGCACCGGGTGCTCAGCGCCTGGCGCGCCGCGGGCAGCCCCTCCCACCGGGAGCTGGTTGCCCGCGGCGTGCGCCCGGCCATGCTCCCCGAGCTGCTGCGGGGCGGTCGCCCCACCTGGCAGCACGCGTTCGCCGTCCTCGACGCCTGCGGGGTCGGCCAGGACGAGATCCTGCGCTGGCGCCGCGCGCTGGAGGCCGCGGAGCGGGGAACGGCACCACCAGACCGATGCCTCCTGCCCGAGCGGGCGGGAGCGCTGAGCGGAGGAGTTCCACCGAGCATGAGCGACACCGACGCCGGGCCGGTCGACCCGCTGGCGCTGGCGACCGCCGCCGTGACCGCCAAGCAGTACAACCAGGCGCTCGACGCGCTGCGCCGGTCGTGCGAGCTGTCCTACCAGGAGATCTCCGACAACACCGGCAGGGCGCTGCCCAAGAGCACCGCGCACAACCTCTGCACCCGCGACACCCTGCCCACGCGGGCCGAGCAGGTCGTCCAGTTCGTCCTCGGGTGCGGGCAGGACCGGGAGCAGGCCGCCCTGTGGATCGCCCGCTGGGAGGGGCTGCGCACGCGGCTGCGCCACGCCGAGATCCACCGCGTCCTCGGACCGCTGCCCCCGCCGGTCGGGGAAGCGCTTCCCGCCGGGCGCGCGGGGACCTCGGAGCCCGCGCCGCCCGACGCGGTCGGCCGGGTGTGCGGCTGGGTCACCAAGCTCCTGGCGCGTCCGAGAGGCGGGCGGTGAGCGTGGTCGAGAAGGACGAGCGGGACCCGCTCCTGCCCCTGCGCACCGCCGTCGTCCTGATCGCCGCGCTGCTGTGCGGCGGCCTCGTCGGCGCCCTGGCCTACCTGGCCGGGGACAACCTGCCCGCCGCCACCATCGTCGGGCTGGCCGCGCTCGCCGGGGCCGTCGGGTTCTTCCACGGGCACATCGGGCGCGGGTGAGCCCCGGTGCGGGGGCGCGGTCCCGTGCGGCGCCCCCGCACCGCGTTTGAACCCCCGCCCGCCCGGTCAACACCCCGTGCATGGGGCTCTTGGACGTGCTCGACGAGCGGCTCGGCGACGGACTGGAGCGGGCTGTGCTGGGGCACCACCGGCGCAGGCTCGGGAAGCTCGGGTGGGGGAGCGTGTTCGGCGGCGGTCCGGGGGACTGGAGCCCGCGCCGGGAGGTGCGGGGCGGGAACCTGGTGCGGGTGCTGATCGACGGGCGGGAGGGGTTGCCCGAGATCGACGCGGCCATCCGCTCCGCGCGCTCGCACGTCCACATCGCCAACTGGCACGCCAGCGCCGACTTCCGGCTCACCCGCGAACCCGGCTCGCCCCCGCTGCGCGACCTGCTCGCCGACGTCGCCGAGCGGGTCGACGTGCGGATGCTCGTGTGGGGCGGGCCGCCCGTGCCGCTGTTCGAGCCGACCCGCGAGCGGACCCGGCGCTCGACCGCCGAGTTCGAGCGGGACAGCCGGGTGCGCTGCCTGCTCGACACCCGCGAGCGCACCCTGCACTGCCACCACGAGAAGATCGTCGTCGTGGACGACGAGGTCGCCTTCGTCGGCGGCCTGGACTTCACCGCGCTCGACGGCGACCGGCACGACACCACCGACCACCCGCCGCGCAGGCCCGTGGGGTGGCACGACCTCGCCGCCCGGATCGAGGGGCCCGCCGTCGCCGACGTCGCCGAGCACTTCCGGCAGCGCTGGCAGGAGATCGCGCGCGAGGAGCTGCCCGCGCCGCGCGTGCCCGCCGCGAAGGGCGGGTCCAGCGTGCAGATCGCGCGCACCGTCCCCGAGCGCACCTACGACTTCGCCCCGCGCGGCGACTTCAGCCTCGCCGACGCCTACCTGCGCGGCCTGCGCTCCGCCGAGCGGCTGGTCTACCTGGAGAACCAGTTCCTCTGGTCGCCCGAGGTGGTCGAGATCCTCATCGACAAGCTGCGCACCCCGCCCGACCCGCGCTTCCGCGTCGTGCTCGTGCTGCCCCGCAAGCCCAGCAACGGCGCCGACACCACGCGCGGCCAGCTCGGCAGGCTCCTGGACGCCGACGACGGCAACGGCCGCCTGGTCGCGGCCACCCTCGCCGCCCACGACGGCAGCCCCGTCTACGTGCACGCCAAGCTGGCGGTCGTGGACGACCGCTGGCTCACCCTCGGCTCGGCCAACCTCAACGAGCACTCGCTGTTCAACGACACCGAGGTCAACCTCGTCACCGACGACCCGGACCTGGCCCGCGACACCCGGCTGCGGCTGTGGGCCGAGCACCTCGGGCTGGGGAAGTCCGAAGTGGACGGACCGCCCGACGAGGTCGTGGACCGGCTCTGGCGCGGGGCCCTCGACCACGATGCGGGCCGCGCGGGCGACCACCGGGCGGTGCGCCTGCCCGGCGTGTCCCGCCGCTCCGAACGGCTCCAGGGACCGCTGCGCGGACTCCTCGTCGACGGCTGACCCCGGCGGCGCCTACTTGTTCGCCGCGTCCAGCCGCTTCAGCGCCGCCTTGACCACCTCGGTGTCGTACGTGGTCCAGAACGGCGGCAGCGACGCGCGCAGGAAACCGCCGTAGCGCGCCGTCGCGAGCCTCGGGTCCAGCACCGCGACCACGCCCTTGTCGTTCATCGACCGCAGCAACCGCCCCGCGCCCTGCGCCAGCAGCAGCGCCGCGTGCGTCGCCGACACGGTCAGGAACCCGTTGCCGCCCCTGGAGTCCACCGCCTTCTGCCGCGCCGACGCCAGCGGGTCGTCCGGCCTCGGGAACGGGATGCGGTCCATCACCACCAGCTGGAGCGACGGCCCCGGCACGTCCACGCCCTGCCACAGCGACAGCGTGCCGAACAGGCACGTCCTCGCGTCCTCGGCGAACCGCTTCACCAGCTGCCCGGTCTGGTCGTCGCCCTGGCACAGCACCGGGAAGTCCACCCGCCCGCGCAGCGCCTCGGTCGCCGCCTTCGCCGCGCGCATCGAGGAGAACAGCCCCAGCGCGCGCCCACCGGCCGCGTTGACCAGTCCCTCCAGCTCGTCCAGGTACGCGGGCGGCAGGCCGTCGCGGCCGGGCGGGGGCAGGTGCCGCGCCACGTACAGGATGCCGCTGCTGCCGTGCTCGAACGGCGAGCCCACGTCCAGCCCGGTCCACTTCACCGCGCCCAGGTCCGACGGCGGCTCCTTGTCGGTGGCCGCGCCCTCGGCCTTCCTCGCCCCCGACGCGGCGGGCAGCCCCCACTGCCTGGCCAGCGTGTCGAACGTGCCGCCCAGGGTGAGCGTCGCCGAGGTCAGCACCGTGGTCCGCTTGCCGAACAGCCGCTCCCGCAGCAGCCCGCCCACGCCCAGCGGCGCGACCCGCAGCACCGGCGCGCGGTTCCCGCCGAAGTCGCCGGACACCCACACCACGTCGTGCTCGTCGTCGAACGCCTCCAGCACCCGCACCGCGCAGTCGTGGACGTCGTCCAGCAGCGACAGCGCCAGCTTCCGCGCCGTCGCGCCCTCCACGTCCTCCTTGCGCTCGGGCCCCAGCGAGGTGATGCACACCCGAGCCGCGTCCCGCACCGCCGCCACCGTCGTGGCCAGCGCCTTCGGCAGCGACTCCAACCGGCCCGCGGGCGCGTCCTCCAGCAGCATCCCGAGCCCGTCACCGGCCTCGGCGAGCCGGTCCGCGACGGCCTGGTCGACCAGCTTGCCGCAGCGCCGCGCCGCCGCCGTGATCGCCGCCGAGCCCAGCTCCTCGGTCGCCACCGAGGTGACCCGGTCCACCAGGTCGTGCGCCTCGTCGATCACGACCACGTCGTGGTCGGGCAGCACCTGGTAGCCCTCCAGGGCGTCGATGGCGAGCATCGCGTGGTTGGTGACCACGACGTCCGCCCGCCCGGCCTCGGCGCGGGCCTTCTCCGCGAAGCAGTCCGTGCCGATGGGGCACTTGCTCACGCCCAGGCACTCGCGCGCGGTGACCGACACCTGCTTCCACGCCTGGTCGGGCACGCCCGGCACGAGCTCGTCCCGGTCGCCGGTCTCGGTGTCGGAGGACCACTCGTGCAGCCGCTTCACCTCGCGGCCCAGCTTGGACACCGCGAACGGGTCGAACAGGCCTGCTTCCTCCGGCTCGTCCGGGGCCCCGCTGTGCAGGCGGTGCATGCAGAGGTAGTTGCGCCTGCCCTTGAGGATCGCGAAGCGCGGCTCGCGGCCCAGCTCCTTGCGCAGCGCCTTCGCCAGGCGCGGCAGGTCCCGGTCGACGAGCTGGCGCTGCAGGGCGATCGTCGCGGTCGAGATGACGACGGTGGTCTCCTCGGCGACGGCGTGCCGCAGCGCGGGGACCAGGTAGGCCAGCGACTTGCCGGTGCCGGTGCCCGCCTGGACGGCGAGGTGCTCGCCGGTGCGGATGGACCGCTCGACGGCGAGCGCCATGTCCACCTGCCCCTCGCGCTCGGCTCCGCCCACGGCCTTGACGGCGGTGGCCAGGAGCGCGCGGGTGTCGGGGACGGTGGTGATGGCGGTGGGCACGGCGAAGACCGTACCGGGCGGGACCGACGGTCCGGGGCGGTCCGGGGTGGTCCGCCGGGGGCGCGGGGGTGAGGGGCGCGTCACGGGTGGGGCGGCTGGTGGCACCGGGCGGTGGGTGCGCGGGGTGGCGGGTGGCGGGGCGTGCACGTGGCGCTGCGGCGCGCGAGGCGGGAGCGCGGGAGACGCCTGGCTGCGGGGGCGGCGGAGTTCGGGAGGCGGCAGGGCGGGGGCGCGGGGGCGAACGGGGCGGCCGGTCGCGCGGGTGGCGGGGCACGAGGTGGCGCGACGGGCGAGGTGGGAGCGCCACGAGGCAGTGGCCCGGCGGTGGCACGTGCGAGGCCGGGCGCGGGGCGACCGAGTGGCGGGGTGGCCGGGGCGACGGGGCCCAGCGGGGCTTGCGAGGACTGGCGGCAGGCCGGTCCGGTGCCGAGGTGCCCGGAGTGTGTGCGAAGCCCGTCGCACCCCTGCGGGTAGCGGCAGGGTGCGCGGGGTGGCAGGCCTGCGGGTGGTGGCGGGCGCTCCGGGACTGGCGGGCGCGCGACGAGTGGCAGGTGTGCAGGGAGCGGCAGGCGTGCGCGGCCTGACGGCAGGCGTGTGGAGAGTGGCCGGCCTGCGTGGCCTGGTGGCCCTTTGGCGCCCGGCAGGTGTGCGGAGAGCGGCTGGCCTGCGCGAACTGGCGGCCTTGCGGCGCGCGGCAGGCGCGCGGGCTGCCCCCGACGCGCGGGGCAGCGGGATCTGCCCGTGACGGCGCGGTGGGCCGAGGAGCGGGGTCCGGCGCCGTTGGCGGACCCCGGTCGCTCACTTCCGGTTGACCAGCGCCCAGGTCGCGGGCAGCAGGCCCGCGGCCAGCGCGGTCTTGATCGCGTCGCCGATCAGGAACGGCACGACGCCCGCGGCCAGCGCCGCGCCGAGGCCCATGCCCGTGGCGGCCATCAGCCACGGCACGCCGAACGCGTAGATCGCCAGGTTGCCCAGCGCCATCGTGCCCGCCGTGCGCAGCGGGGTGCGGTCGCCGCCGCGCGCGGCCAGGAAGCCGACCAGCGAACCGGCGAACACGAAGCCGACGACGTAGCCCAGCGACGGCGGCGTGCCGTAGGACGCGCCCTGGAACCACGGCACGCCCGCCATCCCGGCCACCAGGTACAGCAGCATGGACGCCGAGCCGCGCCGCCAGCCCAGCGCCGCGCCGACCAGCAGCGCCGCGAACGTCTGGCCGGTGATCGGGACGGGGCTGCCCGGCACGGGCAGCGCGATCTGCGCGGCCACGCCGGTCAGGCCTGCGCCCGCGACGACCAGCGCGATGTCGCGCGCCAGCGCGCCGGGGACCAGGTCGGCGAGCACGGCCCTGCGGCCGGGAACGGCGAACACGGACACGGGGACCTCCAGTGGTTCGTGGGAACTCACCGGGAGGTTAATCGCGAACAACCCGTCCGGCGCTGGTCGGACCCTACAAAGTCCGCCGCTCATCGCAGTCCGCGCCCGCTAACCGGCACCGTCACCACACCGGGTGGTCACTGACGGGGGCGCGCCGGTTCGGTGTTCCGCCGGGTCTTGGTCCACCCGTCGCGCCCGCTCGCCAGCCGCGCCGCCGCCCGCCAGGACGTCACGTAGAAGGTGTAGATGTACAGCCCGTAGCCGAACCCGTACCCGAGCGAGCGCCAGAACCCGGTGCCCGGCTCGCAGCGCGCCCGGTACACCGGCCCCCACAGCACGAACGGCACCAGCCCGAACACCCCGTACACCGCGAACAGCAGCCACGCGCCCCCGGTGAACCACGCCCACACCGCGCCCGGCGCGAGCACCGCCTGGTGGGCGAGCAGCAGCAGCGGGATGGGGTAGACGAGCGTGCCGAGCAGCTGCATCCACGGCTGCGCCAGGTAGTAGGTCAGCTCCGCCGCGCCCAGCGTGGACAGGTGCGGCGAGTCCCAGACGCGCCGCAGGTAGCGGGCGCACTGCATGGTCCCCTGGCCCCACCGGGTGCGCTGCGCCAGGAACCGCCGCAGGCTGTACAGGCCCTCCTGCCGCACGTGCGTGCCGGTGGTGAACGCGGTCCGCCAGCCCGCCGTCAGCAGGTGCACGCCCAGCTCGAAGTCCTCCAGCAGCGACCCGCGCCACGGCCCGGCCGGACCGGCCACCGAGTCCAGCGCGGACAGCCGGGTGAACTGGCCGTTGCCGCCCAGCGAGATCGTGCCGGTGACGCCCCTGGACAGCTGGATCGCGGCGATCGCGGTCCGGAACTCCAGGTCCTGCATCCGCACCAGCCCGGCCCCGAACGCCCGCCGCCAGCGCGGGACGCCCTCCTGCCGCACCCCGGTGTTGACCATGCGCACGTCCACCTGGACCGCGCCGACCTCGGGCGAGCCGAACAGCTCGGGGGCCGCGCACACCGCGAGGCAGTTCTCGGCGGGCCTGCCGTCGGCGTCCACCACGACCACCACGACCCGGCTCGCGTCGAACGCGCGGCCCGCCGCACCGGCTCGCTCCACCAGCCACCGCCGCAGCTCCCGGTACCCCGCGTTCAGCGCGTCGCCCTTGCCGGTGCGCGCGGACGGCGCCCGCCTGCGCACCAGCCGCACCGCCGGGTCCTCGGCGGCCAGCGCGAGCACCACCCCGGCCGTGCCGTCCGCCGAGTCGTCGTCGACCACCCACACGCGCGCGGCCGGGAACGTGGCGCGCAGGTACCGCACCGTCCCGCCGACCACCGCCGCCTCGTCCAGGCAGGGCACCACGAAGTGCCAGTCGAACCCCGCCGGGTCCCCGGACGGCTCCGGCCTGCGCCGCAGGTACGGCACCACGATCACGCCCACGTACACCAGGAACGCCACGCTCATGGTCAGCGCCAGCGCCTGGGTGAACCCCAGCAGCGCGTCCAGGCTCACCGGCGCGTCGCCAGCCAGGTGAAGGCCACCAGCGCGGCGGCCCCGCCGAACACGCTCACCAGCGACCCCAGCAGCGTGTGGCCCCAGTAGTAGCCGTCCGCGACGCCCAGCCAGCGCACCAGGCCGACCATGACGAGCACCCGCGCCTGGTTCACCAGCACCACCGCGCCGCCCGCGACCACCAGCGCCAGCAGCACGTTCCTGGTGATCCGGGGCCGCAGCGCGACCATCACCGCGCCGACCACCAGCAGCGGGACCACCAGGAACGCCGAAGTGCACTCGGGGGTCATCCGCAGCCCGAGCGGCGCGTCGGTGCCGAGGCCGAAGTAGACGGTCTGCCGGTGCGCGGCCACCTCCACCCCGTCCTGGTCGATCAGGCCGAGCAGCGCGCCCGCCAGGGTGATCTCGGCGGCCCGGTACGCGGTGTGCGCGAGCACCAGCGCCGAGGCGACGCCGAGCAGGGCGGCCACGACCACCCGGTGCAGGCGCCCCGTCCGGGGGACAGCCAACGCCACGAAACTCAACCCTCTCCTGCACGACCGGTCAGCGCTCGAATGAGCTACCGAATGGACATCGGACCGCGCGCAGTGCGACTTCACTCCCTGATCAGGTGACAAAGTGAGGCTAATTCGGAACTGAAATCCACCGTAGGTGCGAGGTGGTGGGCGATTCGAGTGGCCGCGCTGGGCTTTTCCGGGCATCACCTGTCAAGGCATCCCCGGAACAGCCGATAGGTGCAAATGCTCCCCCCGAACGACTCCCTGGACGGAGAGAGGAAATCCATGCGTGTCCGAACCCCGCGCCGTAGCGGGTTCGCCGGGCTGGTCGCGGCGGCGGCCCTCCTGATGAGCGCGACGCCCGCCTGGGCGGCGGCGGGCGACGCCTCCGCCTTCGGCGTGAAGCTCGACCTGTCGCTGCTGGGCGCCAGGGCCACCTCGGTCGGCCCGTTCGCCGCCGCCCACTCCGAGGACGGGCCGCTCACCAGCACGTTCAAGACCGTCGACGTCCCCGGCGCGCTCGCCACCGGGGTGCTCACCACCGACTCGGCGCGCGACGAGCGCTCCGGCGGGCTGGGCGCCCGCGCCAGCGTGGCCGACGTGCGGGTGGACCTGCTGGCCGCGATCACCGGCTCCTGGTCCGCCGAGGCCGTCGAGGCCGAGTGCTCCTCCACCCAGGACGGGCTCACCGGGTCGGCCAGGCTGGTCGGCCTGCGCGCGGGCACCCTGGAGCCGCTGGCCGCCGAGCCCGCCGCCAACACCACCGTCGACGTGGGCGCCCTCGGCGTCACGATCGCCGAGCTCGTGCTCAACGAGCAGGTCCGCAACGACGACGGCAGCCTCACCGTCAACGCGCTGCGCCTGCGCCTGCTGGACGGCGTCGTCGGCTCGCTCGGCAGCGGCGACCTGATCATCTCGTCCACGACCTGCGGCGCCGCCGCGCTCCCCGTCCCGCTGGCCTCCGGCGCGGGCCTGTGGATCGGCGTCGGCGCGCTCGCGCTGGTCGTGCTGCCCGTCTCGTACGCGGCCGGCCGTCGCCGCGCCCCGGAGGTGGTGTGAAGGTGTACCGGATGCCTGGCGCAGGGGTCGCCGTGGGAACGGGCGTGGGAACGCTCGCCGCGACCGGCGCCGATGTGACGTGGTGGGCCGTCGCGGGTGTCGCGCTGCTCGTCTCCGGGATCCTGCTGCTTCGCAGGTCCCGCAGGCGGCACGCGCACCA
This sequence comes from Actinosynnema pretiosum, assembly GCF_024171695.1. Lineage (GTDB taxonomy): Bacteria > Actinomycetota > Actinomycetes > Mycobacteriales > Pseudonocardiaceae > Actinosynnema > Actinosynnema pretiosum. The sequence continues at coordinate 105,248 of NZ_JAMTCF010000002.1, forward strand.
CGACGGCTGATCGCGAGCGGGGCCCCGGCGACCCAACCCCCCGAGCGCCGGGGCCCCGTGCCCTGACAGGGAGTACGAGATGAAGGAAGTCCTGCTGCTGGCGGGCACCAGGCCGGAGGCGGTGAAGGTCGCCCCGGTCGCGCTGGAGCTGGCCGAGCACCGAGGGCTCCGGCCGGTCATCGTGCACGGCGGGCAGCACGCGGGCGTCGTCGAGCAGGCGCTGGCCGCGTTCGGGCTGGTCCCGGACGTGGTGCTGGACGTGCCGCGCGCCACCGGGACCCAGGCGGAGCTGCTGTCGCTGCTGGTGCCCGAGATCGACCGGGTGCTGCGGCGGCGCGCGCCCGCCGCCGTGCTGGTCCAGGGCGACACCACCACCGCGCTCGCGGGCGCGCTGGCCGCGTTCTGGCGCGGGGTGCCCGTGGCCCACCTGGAGGCGGGCCTGCGCACCGGCGAGCTGGCCAGCCCGTTCCCCGAGGAGGGGACCAGGCAGATGATCGCCCGCATCGCCGCGCTGCACCTGGCGCCCACCGACGACGCGGCGTGCGCGCTGCTCGGCGAGTCGCTGCCCGACGGGAACGTGGTGGTCACCGGGAACACGGTGGTGGACGCGGTGCAGCGGGTCGCCGCCGCCGACCTGCCCGCGCGCGACCCGGACCTCGCGGTGCTGGAGCGGGTGCTCGACGAGCACGGGCAGCGCCTGGTGCTGGTCACCGTGCACCGCCGCGAGTCCTGGGGCGAGCCGCTCGACCGGGTGCTCGGCGCGGTGCGCGGCATCGCCGACCGGCACCCGGACGTGCGGGTGCTGCTGCCCGCGCACCCGAACCCGGCGGTGCGGGCGCAGGTCGTCGCCGCGCTCGGCGGGCACCCGAGGATCGTGGTGACCGATCCGCTGGACTACCCGGACCTGGTGCGCGCGCTGCGCAGGTCCGCGCTGGTGCTCACCGACTCCGGCGGCATCCAGGAGGAGGCGCCCTCGTTCGGGGTGCCGGTGCTGGTGCTGCGGGAGAGCACCGAGCGGATGGCCGCGGTGGACGCCGGGTGCGCGTGGCTGGTCGGCACCGATCCGACGCGCATCCTGGCCGAGGCGGGCTGGGCGCTCGGCGCGCGGCTGCGCCTGCCGCACAGCCGCAACCCGTTCGGTGACGGATTTGCCGCCATCAGGGTTCGAAAAGCACTGGAAAGGCTGGTGGGAATCGCGCCGGTTTCGGTGCTTTCCGGGGCTCCGACCGTTCCCGCTATGCGCGTTCCGTAATCGCTCACCCGGCGGTGGAGAAAAACGTTCCCGGTCGAGTGAGAACGGGTCTGCCGGTGATACGAAAAGGGCGGCCTGGTTCGATATCGGCCTCGAGGGGCGGAATAAAGCAGAAAGGCTTTCGACATGAACCACACCTGGGCGCGCCGAGTCGGAGCTGTCACCGCGGCACTGGCCATGGGGCTGGTGTCCACCGCGGCGCCCGCGCTCGCCGACGACACCCCCGCCGGGGTCGCGGCCGTCGGCCTCGCCGACTACGTCGTGAACGGGCAGACCGTCACCACCGGCGTGCTCGCGCCCTGCTCCGTGGACGGCGTGAAGGTCAACGCCTCGCTGCTCACGGTCCGGACCGGCGTGCGCTTCGGCCCCGGCTCCACCACCTGCACCACCAAGGTGGTCGACCCGGAGAACTACATCACCACCACCAAGTCCGAGGCGCTGGGCACCCAGTTCGAGCTGTCCGCGCTGATGGACGCGGGCGGCCCCCGCCTCAAGATCGCCTCCTGGCAGCTCTCCTGCAGCGCCACCCAGGAGGGCACCAGCGCCCAGTGGGGCATCAGCGGCCTGTCCGGCTTCACCGGCCTGCCGAGCCAGCTGACCGCCAACTACACCTACGACGTCAAGAAGGGCGCGACCCTGCTCGCGAAGGTCATCTTCGGCGAGGTGACCACCCCGCCGGACGGCAGCATCACCATGAACCTGATGCGCGTGCAGTTCCAGCCCGCGTCGGGCGTCACCGGCGAGGTCGTCGTGGGCTCCACGGCCTGCTCGCCCACCCCGTGACCTGGGCCTGACCCCAGGGACGACGACGGGGGCCGGGCGCTCACCACGAGCACCCGGCCCCCGGCCGTCAAGCCCGGCTCCCAGGTCGGAGCCACCCCGGTCAGCCGACCGCGGGCTCCCCGTCCAGCTCGACCCCGGCGGCCCGCAGCTGCTCCAGCGCCGAGTCCACGGTCGGCCGCGCCACCCCGGCGGTCAGCCCGAGCAGCACCCGCGTGGCGAACCCGGCCGCCGCCGCGTCCAGCGCCGTCGCCCGCACGCAGTGGTCCGTGGCGATGCCCACCACGTCCACCCGCTCCACGCCGCGCTCGCGCAACCAGTCCACCAGGGACGCCCCGTCGCCTGCCGCGCCCTCGAACCCCGAGTACGCGGCCTCGTAGGCTCCCTTGGAGAACACCGCCTCCACCCCGGTCACGTCCAGCTCCGGGTGGAACGAGGCGCCCGCCGTCCCGGCCACGCAGTGCACCGGCCACGAGTCCACGAAGTCCGGCGACTCGCTGAAGTGCCCGCCGGGGTCGACGTGGTAGTCCCGCGTCGCCACGACGTGGTCGTACCCGCCGTCCCGCACGTGCGCGCTGATGGCCGAGGCCACCGCCGCACCGCCCGCCACCGCGAGCGATCCCCCCTCGCAGAAGTCGTTCTGCACGTCCACCACGATCAGTGCCCTGCCCACAGCGCCCACCTCACAGGAAAGTCGTCGGGATCGCCGGTTCGCCCTTCGACAGCTTCAGCCCCTCCCACGGCACGCTCACCAGCGCCGCGCGCAGTCGCTCCCGGCTGCGCTCCAGGGAGTTGACGCCCTCCACCAGCTCGCCGCCGCGCGCCAGCGCGACCTGCAGCGGCCGGTCGTGCTCCTGGGACTCCGGCTGGACGCCGGGGCCGTACACGACCTCCTCCAGCGCCGTGCCGGTCTCCTTGTGCCTGCGCAGCGCGCCCTTGCGCCCGCCGCGCGACTCCTTGTGGGAGCTGCGCTTGGCCACCGGGCGGCCGTCCACCTCGACCAGCTTGTAGACCATGCCCGCCGTCGGCGCGCCCGAGCCGGTCACCAGCGAGGTGCCCACGCCGTACGCGTCCACCGGCTCGGCCCGCAGCGCCGCGATCGAGTACTCGTCCAGGTCGCCGGACACCACGATCCGGGTCGACTTCGCGCCCAGCCCGTCGAGCTGGTCGCGCGCCTGCCTGGCCAGCACGCCCAGGTCGCCGGAGTCGATGCGCACCGCGCCCAGCTCGGGGCCCGCGACGCGCACGGCGGTCTCGATGCCGTTGGTGATGTCGTAGGTGTCGACCAGCAGCGTGGTGCCCGCGCCCAGCGCGTCGACCTGGCTGCGGAACGCGGCTTCCTCGTCGTCGTGCAGCAGCGTGAACGCGTGCGCGCAGGTGCCCGTGGTGGGGATGCCGTACCGGCGCCCGGCCTCCAGGTTGGACGTCGCGGTGAAGCCCGCCAGGTACGCGGCCCGCGCGGACGCGACCGCCGCCTCCTCGTGCGTGCGGCGCGAGCCCATCTCGATCATGCGGCGGCCGTTGGCGGCGCCCACCATGCGCGCGGCGGCCGAGGCGACCGCGCTGTCGTGGTTCAGGATCGACAGGGCCAGCGTCTCCAGCACCACGCCCACGCCGAACGGGGCGGTCACGGTCAGCACCGGGGAGCCGGGGAAGTACAGCTCGCCCTCGGGGTAGCCGTCGACGTCGCCGGTGAACTCGTAGTCGTTCAACCACGCGAGCGTCGCGTCGTCCACCACGCCGGTGCGCTCCAGCAGCTCCAGCTCCGCCGGTCCGAACCGGAAGGACGTGATGGCGTCCAGCAACCTGCCGGTGCCCGCGACCACGCCGTAGCGGCGGCCCTCGGGGAGCCTGCGGGCGAAGACCTCGAAGACGCACGGCCGGTCGGCGGTGCCGTCGCGCAGCGCCGCTGCCAGCATCGTCAACTCGTAGTGGTCGGTGAACAGCGCCGTGGACGACATGTCCAGAGCGTAGGCGCGGCCTCGGCGAACGCGCATTACCCGGCCCTATGGGCTCCACCACCCTCGCGAACATGACACCATTGGCGGTATGACCACGCCCGTCGAGCAGGAGCGGACGCAGGCAGAGCCGGTCGCGGAGGAGGGGGCGTCGGCCGACAGCCCCTGGATGACGCTCGTCTGGAACGACCCGGTGAACCTGATGTCCTACGTGACGTACGTGTTCCAGAAGGTCTTCGGCTACAGCAAGGACCACGCGACCAAGCTGATGATGGACGTGCACCACAAGGGCCGGGCGGTCGTGTCGTCCGGCTCCAAGGACAAGATGGAGGCCGACGTGGCGAAACTGCACGCCGCCGGTCTGTGGGCGACCATGCAGCGGTCGTCGTGAACCGCTGGCACCGCTCCGGCGAGCAGGTGGTGTGCCACCTGGACCGCCAGGAGGCCGCGGTCGTGCGCGGCCTGGTGAGCCAGATCCAGGACATGCTGCTGGCGCGCGCCGAGGAGGCCCCGCAGGACGAGCTGTCCGAGCTGACCGGCATCCGCACCGGGCCGTCCACCCCGCCCGACGACCTGATCCTGGGCAGGCTCCTGCCGGACTTCCACCGGCTGGACCTGGACGAGCACGAGGCGGGCGACGAGGACTCGGCGGCGGCGCTGCGCTCGCTGCACGAGCCCGCGCTCCTGGACGCGAAGACCGGGGTGGCCGCCGTCGTGCTGGACACCTGCCCGCCCGAGGGCGGCGACGTGCGGCTCGGACCGGCCGAGGCGGAGGCCTGGCTGTCGGCGCTGAACGACGTGCGGCTGGCGCTGGGCACGGCGCTGGACGTGCAGGAGGACATGCCGGACGAGCTGCCCGAGGACGACCCGCGCTCCCCGCACCTGGGGGTCTACCACTGGTTGACCTGGGTGCAGGAGACGCTGGTCGAGGCGGTCATGGGGTGACCGAGCCCTCGGGGGGTCGGTCGTCGGACGGGGCGCTGTCGGACGAGGTGCTGCCGGACGGGGTGCTGCCGGACGGGGTGCTGCCGGACGGGGTGCTGCTGGGCCGGTCCGGCAGCGCGGTCGTGCTGCTGGCCCCCGACGGCGGGCTGGTGGCCGGGGTGGACCTGCGCGGCGCGCCCGCCGGGACCCGCGAGCTGGACCTGCTCGCGCCGGGGACGCTGGTCGGGCGGGTGCACGCGGTGGTGCTGTCCCGCGACGGGCTCGGCGCCGAGGACGGCGTGCTGCCGTGGCTGGCCGAGCGCGGCCGGGGCTTCCGGGTCGGCGCGGGCGAGCACGAGGTCGTGCCGATCGTGCCTGCGCTCGCGGTCGGTTCCGGGCAGGGCGACCCGGCCTCGGGACGCGCGGCGTGCGAGGCGGCCGAGCCGTGGACCGGGGACGTCGTGGCGCTGATCGGCCCCGCCGGGACGCCGGACCGCCGGGTCGCCGCGCTGCTGCTGGTGCGCGCCGCGCTCGACAAGGCCGGGTGCGGCCGGGTCGCCGCGTCCGCCCGCGACGGTTTGGTGCGCGCCGGGCTGGAACTGCCCTCGGCGGTGATCGCGGTCGCCACGGGCGAGGACACCGGGACCCCGCTGGACGCCCTGTGCGCCGACGCGGCCGACCGCCTGCGCGCCGCAGCGCTCTGACCGCTGCCGCCTGACCACTGCCGCCTGACCGCTGCCGCCCGACCGCGCCCCGGCCCGCTCGGCCGCGCCGCCGCCGCCTGATCGCTGCTGCCCGTCCGCTGCTGCCGCCCGACCACCGCTGCTGCCGCCTGATCGCCGTCGCTGCCCGACCGCCGCTGCCGTCAGCCCCCGCTTCGGGTGCCCGTGAGTTCGAGCCCGCCGCCGCCGGGTACCCCGCCCGCATGTTGCCGCTACTGCGCAAGTTCACCCGCAGCGTCGAGCGCAGCGAGGCGCTCGACCGCGCCGCCGCCGCCATCGCCGAGTTCATCCCGCCGCAGCTGCGCGACCACCGCGTCACCAACGTGCTGCGCGGCAAGTTCCTCGGCCACCCGCTGCACCCCATCGCGGTCATGCTGCCCATCGGCATGTACGCCGCCTCCGCGGTGCTCGACGTCGTGCCGGGCGAGTCCAAGGCCTCCCGCGCGCTGATCGGCATCGGCCTGGCGTCCACGCCGGTCGCCGTGGCCAGCGGGCTGGCCGAGTTCACCTCCCTGGAGAAGGACCAGCGCCGCGCCGCCGTCGCGCACCTGGCCCTCAACGGGGGCGCCACGCTCTGCTACCTCACCTCGTTCCGGCTGCGCGGCCACGGGTTCGGCGTGGTCGCCCGAGGGGTCTCGCTGGTCGGCCTGACCCTGATCGGCGTCGGCGGCTACCTGGGCGGCCACCTCACCTACGCGCAGGGAGCGGGCGTCGGGCGCGAGGCCGGGGGCTGGGAGTTCTCACAGGTCGGGACGTCCACCGCCGCCCCGTAGGATGGACGCGTGCTGGTGATTCGCCGTGACCTGGTCGACGAGGTGGTCGCGCACGCCCGTCGCGACCACCCGGACGAGGCGTGCGGGATGCTCGCGGGCCCCGAGGGCTCCGACCGCCCCGAGCGGTTCGTCCCGATGGAGAACGCCGAGCGGTCCCCGACGTTCTACCGGTTCGACGCGGCCGAGCAGCTGCGCGTGCACCGGGAGATGGAGCGCGCGGACGAGGTGCCGGTGGTCATCTACCACTCGCACACCGCGACCGAGGCGTACCCGTCGCGGACCGACGTCTCCTACGCCCACGAGCCCGACGCCCACTACGTGCTGGTGTCCACCCGCGACCCGGAGCGCCACGAGCTGCGCTCGTACCGGATCGTCGACGGCGTGATCACCGAGGAGCCCGTGGAGGTCGTCGACTCCTACGCGCCCCAGACCAGCGGCGCGGACGACGCGCCCGACCGGACCTGAGCCAGGACCGGTCCCCGCAGCCGCACCACCGCGCCACACTGTCCGGTTCGCGCCGTCCCACGGAGGAAAGCAAGCATGGCCGTCACCGTCTCCATCCCCACGATCCTGCGCACGCACACCGGCGGGCAGAAGTCCGTCGAGGCGAAGGGCGCCACGCTCGCCGAGGTCATCGACGACCTGGAGGGCAACCACGGCGGCATCAAGGCCCGCCTGGTGAAGGAGGGCGCGCTGCACCGGTTCGTCAACGTCTACGTCAACGACGAGGACGTCCGCTTCTCCGGTGGCCTGGGCGCCGAGGTCAAGGACGGCGACAACGTCACGATCCTCCCGGCCGTCGCGGGCGGCTGATCCGGCCGTGGCGCGCTACGAGTCGCTGCTGGACGCGGTCGGCGGCACGCCCCTGGTGGGGCTGCCCCGGCTCTCGCCCTCGCCGGAGGTCCGGCTGTGGGCCAAGCTGGAGGACCGCAACCCGACCGGTTCGATCAAGGACCGGCCCGCGCTGGCCATGATCGAGCAGGCCGAGCGGGACGGGGTCCTCACCCCCGGCTGCACCATCCTGGAGCCGACCTCCGGCAACACCGGCATCGCGCTCGCCGCCGCGGCCAAGCTCAAGGGCTACGGGCTGGTGTGCGTGATGCCGGAGAACACCTCGTCCGAGCGCAAGCAGCTGCTCCAGGCGTACGGCGCGCGGATCGTGTTCTCCCCGGCGGCGGGCGGCTCGAACCAGGCCGTCGCGCGCGCGAAGGAGCTGGCCAAGGACCACCCGGACTGGGTGATGCTCTACCAGTACGGCAACCCGGCCAACGCCGACGCGCACTACCGGGGCACCGGGCCCGAGCTGCTGGCCGACCTGCCCACGCTCACCCACTTCGTGGCGGGCCTGGGCACCACGGGCACGCTCGTCGGCGTCGGCCGCTACCTGCGCGAGCACAAGCCCGACGCGCAGGTCATCGCCGCCGAGCCGCGCTACGGCGAGCTGGTCTACGGGCTGCGCAACCTCGACGAGGGGTTCGTGCCCGAGCTGTACGACGCCGAGGTGCTGACCGGCCGCTACTCGGTCGGCTCCTACGACGCGCTGCGCCGCACCCGGCAGCTGCTGGAGGTCGAGGGGATCTTCGCGGGCATCTCGACCGGCGCGATCCTGCACGCGGCCCTCGCTGCCGCCGAGAAGGCGGTGGCGAAGGGCGAGCGCGCGGACATCGCGTTCGTGGTCGCCGACGCGGGCTGGAAGTACCTGTCCACCGGCGCCTACGCGGGCACCCTGGACGAGGCCGCCGAACGCCTCGACGGGCACCTCTGGGCCTGAGCCCCGCGCCGCCCGCGCACGTTTCGGACGGACGTGCGCGGGCGGCGCGCGGCGATTCGACCGCCGACCGGTGACTGCCTGCGGCTGGCGGTTCGCCGCTCGCGCCACCCCACCCGGCGATTCTCCGGCGCCCGCTCGTGCCGGGCCCCTCGCGCCGGGCCGGTCGCGCGGCGCCCGTCCTCCGGGGCCTGCTTTCCCGCGCCTTCCGCGCCACCCCCGTCATTCCACGTCATCCGTTCCGCGCGATCCGTTCCGCAGCGTGCACGGCCGTTCCGCACAGCGGGTGCCTGCCGCAGGCGAACGGGCGATGTGACTGGACGGCCCCCGCTCCCTGGGCGTACCGCTGAGTGGAGCACCGGCGTCGCCGAGCCCGGACGGGGGGACCGTGAACCGCAACCCGCGCACGCCGCCACCCCCGCGCGCCCCCGCACCGGAGGTGGTGGGCCGCCCAGCGGTGCGCTCAGGGGGCGTCGCGCCGCTGCGGGGGTCGCTGCGGGCGGGGGCTAACGGCGCGCGGGCCCACGACGACGGTCACACCGACGAGGGCGCTCGGCGGGGTGGCAGAACTCCTGGAGGGGATTTCATGAGAAGTGCGGGCCTGTTTCGTGAAAACCGTGACCGCAATTCAACGGATTCACCCGGAGGGCTGGCCCGAGAAGTGCGGAAAGGCAATTCCGTCCCCTTTCTCGATGCTATCGTGCCGCCATGCGGCTGACCGTGCTGGGCTGTGCGGGGAGCGTCCCCGGCCCCGGCACGCCGACGTCCGGCTACCTGGTCGAGGCCGGTGGCGCGCGGATCGTCCTCGACCTGGGCAGCGGCGTGTTCAGCGGGCTGCTGCGGCGCTGCGACCCGTTCGACCTGGACGCCGTGCTGCTCTCGCACCTGCACCTCGACCACTGCGCGGACTTCAGCGCGCTGGCCACCTACCGCCGCCACCACCCGGAGCCGCCGCACGACCCCGAGGCCCGCCGGTTATCCGTGCTGGCCCCCGGCCACGCCCCCGAGCGCCTGGCCGCCGCGCACGCCGCGAGCCGCGCCGAGCTGGCGCGGTTGCGCCTGGCCGAGCTGTTCGACTTCACCCCGCTGGAACCGGGCGGCTACCGGGTCGGCCCGGTCGAGGTCGAGGTGGCCAGGATGCGGCACATCTGCGAGGCGTACGCGTTCCGGCTCACCCACGGCGGCCGGTCGCTGGTGTTCAGCGGCGACACCGTGCAGTGCGGCGAGCTGGTCGAGCTCGCCAGGGGCGCCGACCTGCTGCTGGCCGACGCGGCGTGGCGCGAGCAGGCCGGGCGCGCCGACCACCTGCACATGAGCGGCAAGGAGGCCGCCTCGGTGGCCGCCGAGGCCGGGGTGGGCAAGCTGCTGCTCACCCACGTGCTGCCCTGGTCGGACGCGCAGGGCGTGCTGGCCGACGCGCAGGCCGAGTTCGCCGGTCCCGTCGAGCTGGCGAAGCCGGACGCGGTGCACGAGGTCTAGCGGGCGCCGTCCGGGGGAGGGCTGGGCCGCGAGGGGCTGGGCCGCGCGACCCCGCCCCTCAGCCCGCGAACGCCCGCGACATCAGCCCCGTGCCCGCGTCGGGCACCACCAGCACCGAACCGGCCAGCTCGCCGCCGCCGTGCGCGCCCTCCCTGGCCGAGGTCACGTACAGGTCCGTCAGGTCCGGCCCGCCGAAGCAGCACCCGGTTGGCCGCTCGACCGGCAGCTCCAGCTCCCGGTCCAGCACCCCGTCCGGCGTGTACCGCCGCACCGCGCCGCCCTCCCGCAGCGCCACCCACAGGCAGCCGTCCGCGTCCACGCACAGCCCGTCGGGCAGCCCGCGCTCCACCGCGACGAGGGTCCGCAGCCCGCTGACCCCGCCCGTGGCGCGGTCGAAGGCCATGACGTCGATCCGGCCGTCCGCCGCGTGGTAGAGCAGTTGCCCGTCCGGGCTCCACGCGAGCCCGCCGCCCGGCCCGAGGTCCTTGCGCACCACGGCCGCGTCGCCGTTCGCGTCCACCCGCGCCAGCCAGCCGTCGGCCGCCTCACCGCCGTACCGGGTGGTCCCGGCCCAGATCCGCCCGGTCGGGTCGACCTCGGCCCCACCGGCGGACACCCCGTCGCGCGCCCAGTACACCAGCCACGTCTTGGTCTCGTTCGGGTCGATCAGCGCCACCCCGTCGCGCAAGTTCAGCACCAGCCCGCCGCGCGTGCGCGGCTTGGCCGCCCCCACCGGCTGGGGTATCACCAGCACCGCGTCGTCCCCGGTGGCGGGGGAGTGGCGGTGAACCCCGCAGGCCGGGACGTCCACCCAGACGAGCGTCGAACTAACGGGGTCCCAGGTGGGGCTGGCGCCCCAGGTGGCCCCGGAGCGCACGGCGACATCGGTCAGCACCGGGCCACCCTAAGGGCAAGGCGCCCGGCGGCACCCCAGCGCCCGAGCGGGACGCGCGCACCGCGACCGGGCCCGCCGCGCTCGCCCACCGCGTCCGCCCGCCGCGTCCGCCCGCCGGTGCAGCCGCCCGGCGGGACCGGACGTCGCCAAAACCGGCCGGTGCGCCCGAACCCGCAGGTAGCCTCGAAGTCGTGGACCCCGCTGCCCCGTCCTCCCGCGCTCCCCGCCCGCTCTCCCACCGCGTCATCCCGCCGAAGCCGCTGCTGTCGGCGGCGGTCGTGCTGCTGTTCACCGGCGCCCTCTACGTCATCGAGGGGATCGACACGGTCCTCCTGGGCGCGCTCGACGCCAACGGCGTCCGGCCGCGCGTGTGGTCCGAGTGGGACAACCTGCTCTGGGCCCCGGTGCTGCACGCGGGCTGGGACCACCTGATCGCCAACTCGCTGCCGCTGCTCGTGCTCGCCTTCCTGGCGTCCTCGGGCGGGGTCAAGCAGTTCTTCCAGGTCACCGCCGTCATCTGGCTCGCCAGCGGCCTGGGGGTGTGGGTGTTCGGCTCGGTCGGCGTGCACCTGGGCGCGTCCGGGCTGATCTTCGGCTACCTGACGTTCCTGCTGGTGCGCGGGATCTTCGTGCGCAGCCCGTGGCAGATCGTGGTCGCGATCGCGGTGTTCGCGGTCTACGGCGCGGTGCTGTGGGGCGTGCTGCCCGGCCAGCCGGGGATCTCCTGGGAGGGTCACCTGTTCGGCGCGGTCGGCGGCGTCCTGGCCGCTTGGGGCGTGGCACAGGACGCGAGGGCCGAGAGCAAGCGGACTACTGTCGGGATGTGACTTCCGCCGACGCGCCGATCGGGATCTTCGACTCCGGTGTGGGCGGGCTGACCGTCGCGCGAGCGATCATGGACCAGCTCCCCGCCGAACGCATCCGCTACGTGGGCGACACCGCCAACGGCCCCTACGGGCCGCTGCCGATCGCCCAGGTGCGCAAGCACGCGCTCGACCTGGCCGACAAGCTGGTCGCGGACGGCGTCAAGATGCTCGTGATCGCGTGCAACACCGCGTCCGCCGCGTGCCTGCGCGACGCCCGCGAGCGCTACGACGTCCCCGTGGTCGAGGTCGTGCTGCCCGCCGTGCGCCGGGCCGTCGCCACCACCCGCAGCGGCCGGGTCGGCGTCATCGGCACCCAGAGCACCATCACCTCCGGCGCCTACCAGGACACCTTCGCCGCCGCGCGCGACGTCCAGGTCACCGCCGTCGCCTGCCCGAGGTTCGTGGACTTCGTGGAGCGCGGCACCACCTCCGGCCGCCAGGTCCTCGGCATCGCCGAGGCCTACCTGGAGCCGCTGCAGCGCGCCGACGTGGACACCCTCGTGCTCGGCTGCACGCACTACCCGCTGCTCACCGGCGTCGTCCAGCTCGTCATGGGCGACGGCGTCACCCTGGTCTCCAGCGCGGAGGAGACGGTCAAGGACGTCGTGCGCGTGCTCACCGAGCGCGACCAGTTCCGCGAGGGCGAGCCCGATCAGCGGTTCACCTCCACGGGGTCGGTGGAGACCTTCGAGCGGCTCGCCCGCAGGTTCCTGCCGCAGTTGGCGCACGCCTCCTTCCACGCGTACGGCTGACCTGCCAGGCTCCCAGGCGTGCTGCTGACCGTGCTCGGCTGCTCAGGCAGCCTCCCCGGCCCCGAGTCCCCGTCGTCCGGCTACCTGGTCGAGTCCGGGGGGTGCGCCGTCGCCCTCGACCTGGGCAGCGGGGTGCTCACCGCGATGCAGGGGCGCGATTTCGACCCGTTCGACCTGGGAGCGCTCCTGCTCTCGCACCTGCACCCCGACCACTGCGCCGACTTCACCACCCTGGCCGTCATGCGGCGCTACCACATCACCCCGCCGTACGACGCCTACCAGCGCAAACTCCCCGTGCACGGGCCGAGCGAGGTCGCCGACCGGCTCGCCCGCGCCTACGCGGAGAGCGCCGAGGAGCTGGCGACCACGGACCTGTCCGACGTGTTCGACTTCCGCGTCCTGGACGGCGGGCCGTTCGAGGTCGGGCCGTTCCGGGTGTGGTCGCGCCCGGTCGAGCACTCCTGCGAGGCGCACGGCTTCCGGCTGGAGGCGGAGGGCGCGGCGATCGCCTACACGGGGGACAGCGGGCCGTGCGCCGCGCTCGCCGAGCTGGCGTCCGGCGCCGACCTGCTGCTCGCCGAGGCCACCTGGACCGACCACCCCGACCGGCCGCTCGGCGAGCACCTGTCCGGGACCCAGGCCGGGCGGCTCGCCCACGAGGCCGGGGTCGGCGAGCTGGTGCTCACCCACCTGGCCCCCTGGACCGATCCCGACGCGGTGCTGGCCGAGGCGCGGGCCGAGTACTCCGGTCCGGTGACGCTGGCCCGCGCGGGCGGGATCCACGAGGTTGCCGGACCGGCGGCACGGGTAGTAGGTGGCCGTGGCAACTGACGTCGTAGAGCTGATCCTGGCCGACCACCGCAGGTTCGAGGAGCTGTTCCGCGCGCTCCGCGACCGCACCAACGACCGCGCCGCCCTGCAGGGCGAGCTGTCCGCGCTGCTCGTCGCGCACGCCGAGGCCGAGGAGGCCGAGGTCTACCCGGCGCTCAAGCGGTACAAGCGCATCGACGACGAGGAGGTCGACCACGGCGCCGAGGAGCACGCCGAGGGGCACCAGGCGCTGCTCGCGCTGCTGGAGGTCGAGGACACCTCGTCGCAGGCGTGGGAGGACAAGCTGGAGGAGCTCGTCCAGGCGATGACGCACCACGTGGACGAGGAGGAGCGGACGATCCTCAACGACACCAGGTCGCGGGTGGCCGACGACCGGCGCGAGGAGCTGGGGCGGCTGTTCCTGCGGGTGCGGCAGGAGAAGCTGGACAGCGGGTGCGGCGACCTGGAGAACGTGCGCCGCGTCGCCGAGGCCACCGAGGAGCGGATCGACTAGCTCGGGCGAGGTGCGGGAGGACCGGGTCGGTTGAGCAGCCAGCCGGACCGGTGACCCGCTTCCCGGCGTTCCGCGCGGAGCCGGGGTGTTCCGCGCAGGGCCGGGGTGTTCCGCGCCGGGGCCGGGACGCGCTAGCGTGCCCGCCGTGTCCGGTGTCGAGGTGACCAGGGTCGGGGAGCACGTCTTCGAGGCGCGGAACGAGCGCGGCGCGGCCGTGCGGTTGGGGCGGGCCGGGCAGGACGGGGTGTTCAGCCCCGTCGAGCTGCTGCTGGCCGCCGCCGCCGGGTGCGCGGCCGTCACCGCCGAGAGCCTGGTGGTGCGCCGGGTCGGGGACCTGTCGGCGCGCGCCGAGGAGGTCAAGTCCGAGGGCGGGCACGAGCTGGCCGAGGTGCCGGTCGCGCTGGACTACGACCTGTCCGCGCTGGACGAGGCGCAGCGCGAGGCGCTGGCCGCCGCCGTCCGGCGGGCCGTCGAGGGGCTGTGCACGGTCACCAGGACGCTCAAGCTCCCGGTCCCCGCGCCGCTGACGCTGCCCGAGGCCTGATTCCCCGCGCCGCTGGCCCCGGCGCCCCCAGCCTCCGCGCCGCCAGTCCCGGCGCCGCTAGTTCCCCACGCCGTCGTACACGGCCGTGGAGCCGCTGTGGCCGATCCGCACCACCTGCGCGGTCGCCGCCGCGCCGGTCGCGATCACCAGCACCGCCACCACCACCGACACCCGCCGCCACGTCTTCGGCACGCCCGCGCTCCCCGGCTCCCCGGCGCCCCCGGCCTGCTCCGCCGAGGCGGCCCGCTCCCGGTCGGCCAGCCTGCCCGCCACCAGCAGCAGCACCACCGCCACCCCGAACCCCAGCGCGAACGGCAGCAGCGTGTCGCCCATGTCGGCGTGCTCGGTGATCAGCGGGTTCTCGAACCGCTGCGAGATCCGGTGCTCCAGCTGCTCCCCGGTCTTCGCCGCCACCGGCACCGCCAGCACCCCCAGCAGGGTCACGCCCAGCAGCGGCGCGCTGTAGCGCTGCCGCCAGCGCGGGACCAGCGCGGCGGCGATCGCGGCCAGCGCGGCCAGCGGCAGCAGGACGACCACCGCGTGCACCACCAGCGGGTGCGCCGGGAGCCCGAACACGGTGAACAACTCGCCTGTGGGTTCCATGACTCTCCTACGCCGGTGGGCTGCCACGGGCCTCAGCGGCCTAGGGTAGGGCTGTGCTGAGGACCGATGGCAGGAACGATGACGTGCTGCGTGACATCAGGATCACACGCGGCTTCCAGCAGTGGCCTGCGGGATCGGTGCTGATCGAGTTCGGCAGCACCCGCGTGCTGTGCGCCGCGAGCGTCACCGAGGGCGTGCCGAGGTGGCGCTCCGGCTCGGGCCTCGGCTGGGTGACCGCCGAGTACGCGATGCTGCCGTCGGCCACCCACACGCGTGGTGACCGCGAGTCCATCAAGGGCCGGGTCGGCGGGCGCACCCACGAGATCAGTCGCCTGATCGGGCGGTCTTTGCGCGCCTGCATCGACCTCGCCGCGCTGGGCGAGAACACCATCGTGATCGACTGCGACGTCATCCAGGCCGACGGCGGCACCCGCACCGCCGCCATCACCGGCGCCTACGTGGCGCTGGCCGACGCGGTGACCTGGCTGGGCGCGGCGGGCAGGCTCGCCGACCCGCAGCCGCTCTCGTGCGCGATCTCCGCGGTGTCGGTCGGCGTGGTCGACGGCCGCGTGCGGCTCGACCTGCCCTACGAGGAGGACTCGCGGGCCGAGGTCGACATGAACGTCGTCGCGACCGACGCGGGCACCCTGGTCGAGGTGCAGGGCACCGGCGAGGGCGCCACGTTCGCCCGCAGCACCCTGGACAAGATGCTGGACCTGGCGCTGAAGGGCTGCGCCGAGCTGAACCGGCTCCAGACCGAGGCGCTGGCGCAGCCGTACCCCGGCGTGCTCCCCGAGCCGAAGCCGAGGAAGAAGTGAAGCTGCTGCTCGCCTCCCGCAACGCCAAGAAGCTGCGGGAGCTCAAGAGGATCGTCGCCGCCGAGGGCATCGAGGTGCTCGGGCTGGACGACGTGCCGGAGTTCCCCGAGGCCCCGGAGACCGCCCCCACGTTCGAGGGCAACGCGCTGGCCAAGGCCCGCGACGCGCACGCGGCCACCGGCCTGCCCGCCGTCGCGGACGACTCGGGCATCTCGGTGGACGCGCTCAACGGGATGCCCGGCGTCCTGTCGGCCCGCTGGGCGGGCGCGCACGGCGACGACGCGGCGAACCTGGAGCTGGTGCTCGGCCAGCTGCGCGACGTGCCGGACGAGCGGCGCGGCGCGGCGTTCGTGAGCGCGGTCGCGTACGTCGCGGCGGACGGCTCGGAGGTGGTGGTGCGCGGCGAGTGGCGCGGCACGATCATCCGCGAGGCGCGCGGCGCGAACGGCTTCGGCTACGACCCGATCTTCCGGCCGGACGGCCTTGAGGTGACCTCGGCCGAGCTGTCGGCGGAGGAGAAGGACGCCCTGTCCCACCGGGGCAAGGCGCTGCGGCTGCTCCTGCCGCACCTGAAGGGTCAGTCGTCCAGGTAGCGCAGCTCCACGCCCGGTCCGAGTCCGTCGACGCCCGCGTGCCCGGCGGACCGGAACAGGGTGAGCCGCAGCGACGCCCCGGTGAGCGGGGTGAGGTCGAGCGGGTCGGTCTCGTCGTAGATCGCCAGCTCGGCCAGCCACTCCAGGTCGAGCAGCGGTTCGAGGTCGGCGACGCGGGTGTCGTAGAGGCCGACGCGCCCGGCGTTGGGGGCGAAGTCGGCGATGCCGGTCAGGTCGAGGTCACCGGACAGCGCGAAGTAGAGCGACGCCGCGCTCTCGCTGGTCGGCCAGCCCTCGAACCCGCCGATGGGGTGCTCGAAGAACCCGACGTGCACCAGGTTCTCCGGGACGCCGAGCGCTGAGCGGTCGGTCGCGTCGTCCAGCCCCGACAGGCGCAGCGACTCGACGTTCGGGCAGTGCGCGAGGAAGTCCAGCGACTCCCACGTCCGGCCGGGCGCGAGCCCCAGGTGCAGGTAGGCCAGCCCCGGAAGCTCGGCGAGCCGCTCCAGGTCGGCGTACCCGTCCGCGCCCTCCAGCTCCACGGCCTCCAGCCGGGGGTGGGCCGCCAGCGGCGCCAGCGACACCTCGCCCGCGACCTTGAGCGTGGCCCAGGTCAGGTTCGGCACGTCGGCCAGCACCGACAGCGGCTGGGGCCCGGAGCCGATCACCACGCTCACCCCGGTGAGGTGGCGCAGCGCCTTGAGGTGCGGGAGCAGGGCGGCGTCGGTGACCGCGATCGCGCCGTCGGCCAGCGGTGCGTCCGCCAGCACGACCTGGGCGTACGCCTCGGCGTCGTGGTGGCACCATCCGTCGCCCACCGCCTCCTGCACCGCCCGCCTGCCGTCCCGCGCGCACGCGGCCAACCACGGCAGGTCCTCGGCGGCCCCGGCGCGCGCGACCTCCTCGACCACCTCGGCGGCGGCCTCCTCCGACAGCTCCAGCAGGTCTTCCGGCGAAGGCCGCGACACCCTGGCAGTCCCCTCGATCCCGTGCCAGCCTCAGGAGGCGGGCAGCTCGCGCAGCAGCTTGGCGACGTGCCCGGTCGCCCGGACGTTGTACATCGCCTTCACGATCTTCCCGTCCGGCCCGACCAGGAACGTCGAGCGGATCACGCCCTGCACCACGCGCCCGTAGTTCTTCTTCTCGCCGAACGCCCCCCACGCCGTCAGGACGGTCTTGTCCTCGTCCGACAGCAGCGGGAAGTCCAGGCCCTCGGCCTCGGCGAACCTCGCCAGCTTCTCCGGCTTGTCCGGGGACACGCCGACGACCTCGTACCCGGACTCCGCGAGAGCGCCGGTGCTGTCGCGGAAGTCGCAGGCCTGCTTCGTGCACCCCGGCGTGCTCGCGGCGGGGTAGAAGTACACCACCACGCTCCTGCCGAGGTAGTCCGAGAGCGACACCGGCTTCCCGGAGCTGTCCGGCAGGGTGAACGCGGGGGCCTCGTCGCCCGGTGCCAGGCGGTTGTCCGTCATGGGGGTGAGCTTATCGAGGCCTCAGGCCTGACCCCCGAACGTCGCCACGGGCTCCTGGTCCGCGCCGTTCGGCTCGACGACCAGCCGGACGCGCACCGGCTGGGTGGGCACCGCGTAGGCCAGCGTGACGACCGCCTCGCTGCCCGGCGGCACCTCGGCCACGGCCGAGGCCATGCCGTTGAGGCCCTGCACGGAGTCCATGACCTCGGCTATCGGCTCACCGCCCTGCTGCGCGCGGACCGCCAGCTGGTTGGTGCGGTAGCTCGACGTGCTGCCGTTCGACACGGTCAGCGTGAACACCGCCGTCCGCGCGGACGGCGGGTAGGAGGTCTCGCTCGGCCTGAGCGACTTGGGTTCGGACACTGTGATGGACAGGCCGTTGGACCACACCCGCTCGGTGCCGAACGGCGATTCCGCCGCGGCGCCCTGGCTTGCGGTGGCCGCTGCTTGCGCGGGTGCCTGTGGCGCGGTGCTGACCTCGGGTTCGGTACCGCACCCGACGAGAGCCAGAGCCAGGCACGCGCAGGCGGCCAGTCCGGCGAACTTCACGAACTCCCCTTCCCGCCCCGGCGGTGGGCTTGCTGCGACTGCCACCACCATGACGGGCCGGACGGGGTGCGGGGGAGCTGAAAGGGCGCTTGATTCGGACCTGGTGCAGGCCTGTGGCCAACCCGTGATGACGCGCCGCCGCCCGCGCGGACGCCTCGGTTGGCCGAGGTGTCCGCGCGGGACCCGGCGGCGGCCGGATCGGGTGGCCGAGCCACCCGGAAGTTAGGGAGCGCGTCGGGGGGCGTGCGCGCTCACTCACATCATCGCGCTCAGTAGGCCTTCCGCTACACCTCTACTTCAGTCTTCACTCGTTCGGACGAACGAAGATCGGCGATCAGCTCGAAGGACCTGAGGCGGTCCGCCTGGTCCGCGACCATCGTCGTCACCATCAGCTCGTCCGCGCGGGTGCTCTCCAGCAGCCGTTCGAGTTCTTCGCGCACCGTCTCCGGCGAGCCGATGACCTGCGAGGACATCCGCTCCTCGAACACGAACCGCTCCAGCTCGTCGTACGGGTAGTCGGCGGCCTCCTGCGGCGTGGCCAGCGGGCCGGGCTTGCCCGAGCGCAGCCGCGCGAACGACAGGGCGCCGGGACCGGCGATCCAGCGCGCGTGCTCGTCGGTCTCGGCGGCGATCACCGAGGCGCACACCATCGCGTGCGGCTCGGACAGCACCTCGGACGGGCGGAACCGCCGCCGGTACAGCTCCAGCGCGGGCAGCGTGTTCTGCGCGCTGAAGTGGTGGGCGAACGCGAACGGCAGCCCGAGCACGCCCGCGACCTGCGCGCTGTAGCCGCTGGAGCCCAGCAGCCACAGCGGCGGCCGGTAGCCCTTGGCCGGGACCGCGTCCAGCTCCTCGGTGCCGTCGAAGTAGCCCATCAGCTCGTTGAGCTGCTGCGGGAAGTCGTCCACGGACAGCGGGCCCTCGGTGCGGCGCAGCGCCCGCGCGGTGCGCTGGTCGGTGCCGGGGGCGCGGCCGATGCCCAGGTCGATGCGGTCCGGGTGCAGCGCGGACAGGGTGCCGAACTGCTCGGCGACCACCAGCGGCGCGTGGTTGGGCAGCATCACGCCGCCGGAGCCGACCCGGATGCGCTCGGTGGCCGAGGCGACGTGGCCGATCAGGATCGTCGGGGACGAGCTGGCGATGCCGGGCATGTTGTGGTGCTCGGCCAGCCAGAAGCGGGTGTAGCCGAGCCGCTCGACGTGCTGGGCCAGCTCCGTTGTCTCGCGCAGCGCGGTCCTGGCGTCGGTGCGCGTGGTGACCGGCGCGAGTTCGAGGACGGACAGCGGCACCTCGCTGAGACGGCTCATGCCCTGTCCCAACGCGCGGGAACGCCCCTGGCTTCCACGAACGGGTGTGATCGAGGGCTCACGATGGGGTGAGCCGGTGGCGGCGTTGACCTGGGTGTGGAGAGCGCGGCGGGAGTCCTGGACGTCGTCGTGATCGGGGCGGGTCAGGCGGGGTTGGCGAGCGCGCACGCGCTGCGCCGCTCCGGGCTGGGCCACGTGGTGCTGGACGCCGAGGACGGCCCCGGCGGGGCGTGGCGGCACCGCTGGCCGACGCTGCGCATGGCCACCGTGCACGGCATCCACGACCTGCCGGGGATGCCGTTCGACCCGCCGCCGCCGGACGTCCCGGCCCGCGAGGCGCTGCCCGCGTACTTCGCCGACTTCGAGCGCCGCAACGGCGTCGAGGTGCTGCGGCCGGTCCGGGTGTCGGCGGTGCGCGACCGGGACGGGCTGCTGGTCGTGGAGACCGACCGGGGGGAGTGGGTCACCAGGGCGCTGATCAGCGCCACCGGGACGTGGACCCACCCGTTCTGGCCCCGCTACCCCGGTCAGGAGCTGTTCCGGGGGCGGCAGCTGCACAGCGCCGGGTACGCGGGGCCGGAGGAGTTCGCCGGGCAGCACGTGGTCGTGGTCGGTGGCGGGACCTCGGCCGTGCAGCAGCTGCTGGAGATCGCCGGGCACGCCACCACCACGTGGGTCACCCGGCGCGAGCCGGTGTTCCGGAGCGAGCCGTTCACGCCCGAGGTGGGGCGGGCGGCGGTGGCGCTGGTGGAGGAGCGGGTGCGCGCCGGGCTGCCGCCGCGCAGCGTCGTCAGCGTCACCGGGTTGGTGCTGAACGACGCCGTGCGGGCGGCGGTGGACAGCGGGGTGCTGCGCCGCGAGCCCGCGTTCGAGCGGATCACCGAGGACGGCGTGGTGTGGGCGGACGGGCGGTTCCAGCGGGCCGACGCGATCCTGTGGGCGACCGGTTACCGCGCGGCGCTGGACCACCTCGCCCCGCTGCGGCTGCGCGCGCCCGGCGGGGGCGTGCGGGTGGACGGGACCGAGGTCGTCGCGGACCCGCGCGTGCACCTGGTCGGGTACGGGCCGTCGGCCAGCACGGTCGGGGCGACCCGCGCGGGGCGGGTGGCGGTGAAGCGGATCAGGGAGCTGCTGGGGGAGCGGGTTCCGGCTTGAGGGGGCTGAGGCGGTCGTGGTGCGCGGCGGGGGTGCGGGCGGGGTGATCACGTCGGTGTGCGGCGCGCGTTCGCCTGCGGGGCGCACGGGGGTCGGGAACGCGGCGGCCGGGGGAGCGGGAGCCGGGGCGCGGGGTCGGAAACGCGAACGCCCGGTCGGGGAGGTCCCCGGCCGGGCGTTCGTCTGGTCGTCGTGCCCGCTGCGCGGGTCGCTAGCGGTCCATCGGGCGGAACTGCTGCGTGCGGTCCGCGTCCACGGTCCGGAACTGCTCCGTCGCGTCCTGGTGACCGGGGCCCTGGTGACCAGGCCCGTGGTGACCGGGACCGGCGTGGCCGGGACCGTGGTGTCCGGGGCCCGCCTGCGGGTGCCCGTGGTGCGGCTGACCTGGCCGCATCGGGACCCGCCCCGCCTGCACCGGAGCGGTCCGGTCCGAGGCTCCGGGCCCGGTGGTGCCCGGCCCGTCGAGGTCGGTCGGCTCGATGCGCGCGGTGCGCTCCGAGTCGCCCTCGTCCCCGCCCGGCTTGGCGTCGCCGCCCGCCGAGGCGTCCGCGCGCCGCTTGCGCAGCTTCCACACCACGAAGGCGACCAGGCCCACCAGGACCAGGACCACGACCACCTTCGACAGCACGCCCGCGTAGGTCTCCACCAGGTGCCACTGCTCACCCAGGAAGAAGCCCGCCAGGATCAGCACCGAGTTCCAGATCGCGCTGCCCGCCGTGGTGAGCAGCGCGAACTTGACCAGCGGCATCCGCTCCACCCCGGCCGGGATGGAGATCAGGCTCCGGAAGATCGGGATCATGCGCCCGAAGAACACCGTCGCCGAACCGTGCTTGATGAACCACTGCTCGGTCTTGTCCACGTCCGCGACGTCGACCAGCGGCATCTTCTCGACGATCCGGCGCACCCGCTCGCGCCCGAGAGCCGCGCCCACCCAGTAGAGCGCGAGCGCGCCCACCACCGATCCGATGGTCGTCCACAGGATCGCGGCGAACAGGCTCATCCCGCCCCGGCTGGCCGTGAAGCCAGCCAGCGGCAGGAACACCTCGCTCGGCAGCGGGGGGAACAGGTTCTCCAGCGCGATCGCCAAACCCGCACCGGGCGCACCCAGGGTCTCCATCAGACCGGTGGTCCAGTCGACGATCGAGTCGATCACTGACAACTCCCCGCACCTCCAATCAGGTGAAGGATATCCGGCGCGAAACGTGCATAACGCCCTAGGTGGGGCGAATCGACGCTGCGTAGCGGTCCGTGCACAATCCCTCCCCGTGAAGCGGACGCCGGTGCTCGTCGTCGCAGGGTTCCTCGGCGCGGGCAAGACCACACTGCTCAACCACCTCCTGACCGGTGCGCGGGGCACCAGGGTCGGGGTCGTCGTGAACGACTTCGGCAGCATCGGGATCGACGCGATGGCCGTCGCGGGGCAGGTCGACTCGACGGTCTCCCTTGACGGAGGGTGCCTGTGCTGCGCGGTCGACGTGAGCGGGCTGGACGACATGCTGGGCAAGCTCGTCGGGCGCGTGGACGTGATCGTCGTGGAGGCCAGCGGGCTCGCCGAGCCGCAGAGCGTGGTGCGGATGGTGCTGGCGAGCGAGCAGCCGGGGATCGGGTACGGCGGCTTGGTGCTCGTGGTCGACGCGGCCGAGTTCCCGGACGAGCCGGACCTGCGGGTCGCGGACCTGGTGGTGCTGAACAAGGTCGACCGGGTGGGTGATCCGGACGCGCTGGTCGCCGCGCTGCGCGCGCGCAAGCCGGGCGTCGCGGTGGTCGCGGCCGAGCACGGGCGGGTCGACCCGGCGCTGCTGTTCGACCTGGCCCCGAGGCGGCGGCACGGGCAGCTGACCCTGGACGACCTGGCGGCGGAACTGGGCGAGGACGACCACGCGGATCACGCGCACCACGCGTGGTCGAGCGTGGAGCTCACCGCGGAGCGACCGCTGAACCCGCTGCGCCTGATGGCGTTCCTGTCCGACCGCCCGGCGGGCCTGTACCGCGCGAAGGGGCACGTGTGGTTCGACGTGCCGGGGCACGGGCAGCGGTTCGAGGTGCAGGTGGTGGGGGACTACCTGCGGTTCGACCGCACCCCGTGGCCGGGGGGACCGCGCACCGAGCTGGTGCTGATCGGGGTGGACCTGGACGCGGAGGCGATCACGGCGGACCTGCGCGCGTGCGAGGAGCCGGACCCGTCGTCGGTGAACCCGCAGTCGATGCTGGAGGTGCTGCGGTACCTGGTGTGACCTGCGGTGAGACTGAACCGCTACCGCGAAGTGGTGGGGTTTACCCCGTCCGAGGGGGGTAGACTGAATCACAGAGATCGAAAGTGATTCAAGCCTGGGAGGCGGCAGTGGCGGAGGACGTCGGGACGCGGGTGAGAAGAGCGTGCGCGGATCTGGGGCTCAGCCAACGGGATCTCGCCGAGGAAACGGGGATCTCGCAGCCGACCCTCTCGCGGATCATCTCCGGAGACCGCGTGGCCAAACTGCCCGAACTGGTCGCGATCGCGGGGGCTACCGGACGCACCGTCGCCCAACTCGCCGGAATCAGCTCGGTGGCGGATCGGGTCCAGCACGCGGCCCGGTCGACGAACGAGTCGGAGATGACGGCCATGCGCGAAGCCCTGCTGCATTTCCTCGAACTCGACGACTACCTGGAAGAACAGGCCATCCCGGCCGTGGATTGAGCCGAAAGCGGAGAACGTGAGCGCTGAGAACGAGGGGCGTGAAGCCGCTGAGCGGTTCCGCCGTGAGCACCACTTGGGCGTGCAACCGCTGGGCGACCTCGTGGCGCTCATCGAGCAGACGGTGAAGGTCGACGTCGCCGTGCTCAAGGCCGAGCCGGATGAGCACGGCCTGATGATGCGCGATCCGAAGCACGGTTCCGTGTTCATCGGCGTGGCCAGCACGGAGAACCCGATGCGTCAACGGAGCACGCTCGCGCACGAGCTGGGCCACGTGCTGTTCGAGGACTGGGAGTCCGCAGACGCTCCCGTCGAGCGGCAGTACGCCGAGGACCGGGCGGCGGCTTTCGCCCGACACCTGCTCGTGCCGCTCGACGGTCTGGTGGATTTCCTGGGCGAGCGGAGGCAGGTGGGGCTGCTCACCTTGTCCAACGTCGTTCAGCGGTTCCTCGTGTCGCCCGCGATCGCCGCGATCGCCCTGCGACAGGCCGGGCGGATCGACGAGGAGACCGAGCGGGAGTGGAAGGAGGGGGTCTACACCCCCCAGCTCGCCACCAGGTTCGGTTGGATGGACCAGTACCAGGCCTTGCAGGGCAAGTCCGCCGGGCAGCGCGCACCGCAGCGGTTGCTGGCCAGGGCGATCAACGGGTACCTCGAGGGCGTGCTCTCCGCGAAGGCCATCGCCACCCTGCGGAAAGTGCCGGTCGCCACCGTCGAGGCTGATCTGCGCGAAGCGGGGATCGTCCCGGCCGATCACGTCGTGGAGTGGGCGGACGCCGCAGACCTTCCTGAGGTGGACGTCGACCTGACCGAGCTGGACGAGGTGCTCGGCAAACCCGAGGGGGAGGGCGAGGTGGGGCGGGAGCACGGGTGAGCAGCCGACCGATCATCGACGCGGGACCGAGCCTGAACTTCCTGTCGATCAACAAGGAGCGCCTCCTCATCGGGGTTCTGGGAAAGCTGAGCACCCCCGAAACGGTGGAGGCGGAGGTGCTGCGCAAGGCCCACGCGGACCGGAGGTTCAAGGCGGTTACGGCAACGTGGGGGAAGCTCACCCGGAGCTGCATCCAAGTGCTCTCCGACGATCTGACCCCCGAACTCGCGGCCGTCATCAGCCGAATCGCCGAAATGCCCGCAGAGCAACGGCTCAAGACGCCGAAGGACCTCGGCGAACTCATGGTCGTCGCGCACGCTGTCGTCGCCGCTGAACGCGGTGACGTGGTGACCGTGCTCATCGACGACGGCGCGGGCGCGCGGCTTGCCGCAGCCGAGAAGCGACGCCTCGACCGGTCCAGGCGCGCCGGGCGACAGGTCGGCGGGATCAGCCTGGTGAGCACGCTCACCGTCCTGGAGGGCGCCGCGAAGACCGAGCACCTGCCTGATCGAGGGGCGATGCGCGAGACCTACCTCAGGCTCCGAGGCCTGGACGACGGGCTCCCGCCGATCGAGCGCACCAGGCTGCTGGAGCCTGCTCTCTGGACCTGATTCCCCGCCCACTCACGCGAGCGGGACCCCACGCCGCAGCGCGAGGTCCCACCAGCCCGTTGTGGGGTCGGAGAGATTCGAACTCTCACTGGACGGCACCTAAAGCCGTTGCCTCTGCCGTTGGGCTACGACCCCCGCCGCGTCACCCTATCGACCGCCCCGCCCACGCCCCCGACCAGCCCGCCCACCCGCCGCCACCCGGTCCGGACCGCGCCCGACCCCGCGCCCGGCCCCCGGCGGCGCTCCCGGCACCACCGGGTCGCTCCACGTCGCCGCCCCAGGTCAACTACGGTAACTGCCAGCAGCCCGCGAGGAGGAGATGTGGCACGCGACCCCGACGCCATCCAGCGCGAGATCGAGCAAGCACGCGACGCGCTGGCGGCGACCCTGGACGAGCTCGGCACCAGGGCCAACCCCCAGCGCTTCGTGGAGGCGGGCAAGGCAGGCGTGCAGGCGAAGCTCGACGACCCCCGCGTCCGGTACGCGCTCATCGCGGTGGGCGCGGTGGTGGGCTTCGCCTTGCTGCGCAAGCTCTTCCGCTGACCCGGACGATCTAGCCGGGGCAACCGCGACCGCCGTCGCCCCGCCCGGCCGGTGCTACTGCCCCTTGGCCACGAGGGGCAGTAGCACCTGCTCCACCACGCGCTCCACGAAGGCCTCGTCCAGCGGTTCGCCGGTGAGCATCAGGCGGTACGTCAGCGCCGCGCCCGCCAGCTCCACCGCCATCGCCCTCGGCGCCCCGTCGCGCAGCTCGCCGCGCCCGTGCGCCCGCTCCAGCACCTGCCGCAGCACCTCGCGCTGCGCGATCAGGAACGTCTCCCGGAACGCCACCGCCAGCTCCGGCTCGTGCGGCAGCTCGCCCACCAGCGCCTGCGCCGCCTTGCCGATCGGCCCGGACAGGAACGCCGCGAACGAGCGCAGCGACTCCCTCAGGTCCCCCTCCAGCGACCCGGTGTCCGGCTGCACCAGGTTCTGGCTCGCCAGCTGCGCGCAGGTGTCGATGACCAGGTCGAGCTTCGACTCCCAGCGCCGGTAGATCGTGGCCTTCCCGGCCCGCGCCCGCGCCGCCACGGCGTCCATCGTCAGCGCCCGGTAGCCGACCTCCGCCATGACCTCCAGCGCCGCTCGCCGCAGCGCCTCGTCGCGGCTGGCGTCCCTGGGTCTGCCCCGCTGCGGAGTCCGCGTCGCCCCGCTGTACACCGGTGTAGCCATCCCTGCTCCCGTCGCCTTTGGCCGGACATCCTAGGCGTGCCCAGCGGAGCGGAATCCCCAGATCACCCAGGTCGTGAGGGGTGCTCGGATCACGATTCGCGCCGTCACCCGGCTTATCGCTCCAGAGGCCCGGTGTTGAACTCCGCCCGAAGCGATTCCGGTTCGGCCGATCACCGGAAGCACCCCCTCCTGGTCCGTTCGGGGTTACCGCGCTGCCCGGTTCGGGGGCATCCTCGGGTGGTGCGCGTCCTCACCCTCCTGTTGATCTTCCTCCTCACCGCCTGCACGACCACCGCCCCGAGCAGACCCGCCGACCCGAGCGGGTCGCCGAGCGGAACGGGCGCCGGCCGGGTCGTCGACCTCGACCTCCCCTCCGCGGCGCTCGGCCGCGACGCCCAGGTCCGGCTGCTGCTCCCCGACGGCTGGGCCGACCAGCCCGACCGCCGCTGGCCGGTCCTCTACCTGCTCAGCGGCTGCTGCGGCTCCCACCTCGGCTGGACCTCGCCCGGCCAGGCCGACCGGCTCACCCGCGACCTCGACGTGATCGTCGCCATGCCCGAGGGCGGCCTCGCGGGCTTCTACACCGACTGGGCCGACGGCCCGGCCTGGGAGACCTTCCACCTGGTCGAGCTGCGCGCGGCACTGGAGCGCGACTACCGCGCGAGCGGCGACCGGGTCGTCGCCGGCTACTCCATGGGCGGCTTCGGCGCGCTCTCCTACACCGCCCGCCACCCCGGCTTCTTCCGCGCCGCCGCCTCGTTCAGCGGCGTCGTCCACACCACCGGCACCGAGGACTCGCGCGCCCTGGTCCGCCGCATCGTCACCCAGGCCGACCTCGACCCGGCCGCCCTCTGGCCCACCGACGCCGACTGGGCCGCGCACAACCCGCACGACCTCGCCGACGCCCTGCGCGACGTCCCGGTCTACCTGTCCTGCGGCGACGGCGCCCCCGGCCCGCTCGACCCACCGGGCAACGAGGTCGTCGACGCCCTCGAAGCCGAGCTGTGGGCCGAGAACCGCGCGACCGCCGCCAGGCTCACCGAGGCGGGCGCTCGGGTCACCACCGACCTGTACGGGGCGGGCACCCACACCTGGCCGTACTGGGACCGCGCGCTGGAGAACGCCCTCCCGCTGCTCACCGCCGCCCTTCCCGGCTGACGCCAGGGGTCGCGCGAATTCGAACTCTCACTGGACGGCACCTAAAGCCGCTTCCCCTGCCGTTGGGCGCCGTCCCCTCAGCCGGTGCCCGCCCCCGCCTCGGGCGACAATGGCCACTGGTGCGAACGGGTGAACATCCACGAGGAGGAGCGACAAGTGCGGGCGACCACGATCCACGGTGCACGGGACATCCGAGTCGAGGAGGTCCCCGACCCGGTGATCCAGCTCCCCACCGACGCCGTCGTGCGGGTCGAGCTGGCGTGCGTGTGCGGCAGCGACCTGTGGGGCTACCGGGGCGTCTCGAAGCGCGCCCAGGGCCAGCGCATCGGCCACGAGTTCGTCGGCGAGGTGGTCCAGGTCGGCTCCGAGGTGTCGACGCTCAGCGTCGGCGACCGGGTCATCGCCCCGTTCTGCTGGAGCGACGGCACCTGCGCGCACTGCGTCGCGGGCCTCCAGACCTCCTGCCCCGATGGCGGCTCGTGGGGCTCGAAGGGCTCGGACGGCGGCCAGGGCGAGGCGGTCCGCGTCCCGCACGCCGACGGCACCCTCGTGCCCGTGCCGCGCGACGCGGACCAGTCCCTCCTGCCCGCCCTGCTGTCCCTGTCCGACGTCATGGGCACCGGCCACCACGCGGCGGTCGCGGCGGGCGTCGGCCGGGGCTCCACGGTGGTCGTGGTCGGCGACGGCGCGGTCGGCCTGTGCGGCGTGCTGGCCGCGAGCAGGCTCGGCGCGGAGCGGATCATCTCGCTCGGCCGCCACGAGGACCGGGCCGCCGTCGCCCGGCTGTTCGGCGCCACCGACCAGGTGCCCGAGCGCGGCGAGGCGGCCGTGGAGCGGGTCAGGGAGCTGACCGGCGGGCTCGGCGCGCCCGCCGTGCTGGAGTGCGTCGGCAACGAGCAGTCCTGGTCGACCGCGCTCGGCGCGGTGCGCGACGGCGGCCGGATCGGCTACGTCGGCGTCCCGCACGAGGCGCCCCCGCCGCCGCTGGGCGAGCTGTTCCGCCGCAACGTCGCCCTCGCCGGCGGGGTCGCGCCTGCCCGCGCCTACCTGCCCGAGCTGCTGGCCGACGTGCTCGCGGGCCGCCTCGACCCGTCCCCGGTGTTCGACCGCACGGTCGCGCTGGCCGACGTCGCCGAGGGCTACCGCGCCATGGACGAGCGCACCGCGCTCAAGGTCCTCGTCCGCCCCTGACCGAGCCGGGAAGAGCGACGGGGGCGGCGCCGAAGCGCCGCCCCCGTCACAACAGCCCGAACCGGATCAGACCCCGGCCGCCTTCGCCCGCTCCCGGCGCAGCCGCGTCACGGCCTCCAGGTCGAGCGGCTGCGGCTTGGTCCCGGTCGCCCACTCGATCAGCAGGTCGGCGATCTGCGGGTTGCGCGGCAGCACCGGCCCGTGCAGGTAGGTGCACAGGATGCGCCCCTGCACCAGGCCCTCCACCGACCCGTCGTTGCCCGTGCCGACCTTCACCTTGGCCAGCGGCCGGGCGGACGGCCCGATCACGGTGCGGCCCTGGTGGTTCTCGAACCCGGTCAGCAGGCCCTCGAACAGCCCGTCCACCGGCTCCGCGATGACCTCGCCGATCGCCCGGCTGCCACCGGCGTGCGAGCTGGAGTCGACCAGCCCGAGACCGGGGTGGGTCACGTCGTCGGCGCGGGTGAACTTCTCGCCGAAGATCTGGATGCCCGCGCACACGCCCAGGATCACCGCGCCGCGCGAGGCGGCCCGCTGCATCCCTGGGTGGTCGCGCAGGTGCCGCACCGCCAGGGTCTGCGCGGTGTCCTCACCGCCGCCGACCACGTAGATGTCGCACGAGTCGGGCACCGGCTCGCCGAACCGCACCGGCACGATCTCGGCCGGGATGCCCCGCCACGTCATGCGCTTCTCGAGCACGACCGCGTTGCCGAAGTCGCCGTAGGTGCCCAGCAGGTCGGGCAGCACCAGGGCGATCTGGACCTTACTCGCCATCAGCGGACCTCGCGTTCAGGTCGCGGAACGCCGTGTAGTTGGCGATGACCTCGACGTCGCCCTGCGGCATCGCGTCGATCGCCTCCAGCGGGTCCGGGATGATCGTGTGCTCGACCTCGGCGTACGTCAGCCGCACCGCCAGGTCCGTCGCGCGCTCGCCCGAGGCGATCACCCGCCTGCCCTGCAGCTGCTCGAACGGCACGTCCCACAGCCAGGACAGGTCCCGGCCGTCGGCCTCGTGCGCGTTGATCGCCAGCACCGCCGGGTGCGCGGACTCCCGCACCACGGTCAGCGTCTCGCTCCAGCCCGCCGGGTTCTTCGACAGCAGCAGCCTGGCGCGCCTGCCGCCCCGCTGGATCGTCCGGTAGCGACCGGCCACGTTGGACACCGTGCGGAGCCGCTGCACGGCGTCCGGCACCGCGACGCCCATCTCGGCGGCGGCGGCGGCGGCCATGACCGCGTTGGCCATGTTGAACTTGCCGGGCAGCCGCAGCGACAGCTCGACCCGCTCGCCCCTCGGCGTGATCAGGAAGCCGTCGCCGGTCACCCAGTCCGGCTTCGGGCGGGCCAGGTCGCAGCCGGTGCAGTGCCAGTGCTCGCCCTGCCAGCGGATCGGGTCGCCGCAGCGCGGGCACGAGGCCGCGTCGTTGTGCCAGCCGGTGCCGGTGGACACCCAGATCACCCGCGCGCAGTCCCGCGCCGCCGAGGTGACCATGATGTCGTCGCAGCTCGCCACGACGACGCCGGTGACCGTGTTCAGGGCCTCCCGCAGGTTCCGCTCGATCGTGCGGACCTCGCCGACCCGGTCGAGCTGGTCGCGGCTGAGGTTCAGCAGCACCGCGACGGACGGGTTGGACGCCCGGACGACCTCGGGGAAGTACCCCTCGTCGACCTCCAGCACCGCGTACGGCGCCTCCTGCTGCTTGCTCAGCGCGGTCACGTGCCCGTCCGGCATGTTGGCGCCGCCGTGGTTGGTCGCGACCTCGCCCAGGGCCGACACGGCCCTGCTGAGCATCATCGTGCTCGTGGTCTTGCCGTTGGTGCCCGTGACGAGCGCGACCCTGCGCCCGGACGTGAGGTGGGCCAGTGCCTGCGGGTCGAGCTTGAGGGCGATGCGGCCACCGATCATGCCGCCCGCGCCCAACCCCATCTTCTGCGACAGCTTCGAGCTCATGTTGCCCAGTCGCACGGCCGCCGCGGTGCGCAGCGGGAGGCGACCTGGGTCTGCACCTGGAGTGTTCGGCAAGCGACTTCCTGCGTTAGTAGGACAATGCGCCAGCGAGATGCTACCCGTGGCGGTTGTCCATCTCGCGCAGGGTCCTGATGAGGTCCACCGTGCTGAGCTGGCACAACTGGGCCATGTAATCGAGCGCGGGCAGGTCCAGGTGCACCTCGGGCGGCTGCTCGGGCCCGATCTGGGCGATCCTGCCCTGGGCCCACCGCCGCAGCGGCGCCAGGTGCGGCCTGCCGTCCGCCACGACGGCGGCCAGGTTCACCGGCAGGTGACCGGACGGCGAGTCGCCGAACACCCGCTCGTGCACTTTCGCCAGCACCCGGTGCGCGGGCACTCCCAGCGCGACGCAGATCTCCACCAGGCGCACCACCGAGCACTGGCGGGTGCCCAGCTCGTAGGTCGCCAGGGTCTGCAGCGAGATGTCGCTCTGGAGCCTCTGGTTCAGCTCCTTGCGCGTCCACCCGCGCTGCTTGCGGAGACTGCGGAGTTCGTCCCCCAGGACGCGCTGGTACTCCGCTGTGTCTATCTCCACCGTCAGGTCCTCCATGTCCGCATGTTCACGGAGATGGAAAGCGCGCGGGCGGCACCACTTACGCGAGTTGCATCAGATATCGCCCAATCAGGCTAAGCAAGTGATACCCAAAGTAGTCATTCAGCTTTCCAACGCCCTGCTGACCCCGGACTCCTGGGGACCCAGGAACCGGGGGTCGCGCTTCGTCACGGCCCCGTCCCAGAACGCCTTGACGCTCGCGACCGATTCGCGGAAGTAGCCGTAGAGGGTCGTGGTGCGGCGGGCGCCCCACGTGTCGTGCCCGACGCCGTACGCCTCGATGCCCGCCGCCCGGCACAGCGCCACCGCGCGCGGCAGGTGGAACCGCTGGGTCACCACGGTCGCGGAGGTCACGCCGAAGATCCGGTTGGCCCTGGCGCACGAGTCCCAGGTGTCCAGACCGGCGTAGTCGGACACGATCGCCGCGTCCGGGACCCCCTGGCGCAGCAGGTAGTTCCGCATCGCGGTCGGCTCGTCGTAGTCGGGGCGGCTGTTGTCCCCGCTGACCAGCAGCACCTTCACCTTGCCCCGGTGGTACAGGTCGGCGGCCACGTCCAGCCTGCCCGCCAGGAACGGCGTGGGGCGGCCGTTCCGGATTCCCGCGCCCAGCACCAGGGCGACCGGCGTCTCGGGCACCTCGGCGGCGGTGAGCCGGTACGGGGCGCTGGTGGCCTGCACCCAGGCCCACGGGGACGCGGCGAGCGCGCCCAGCAGGCCCACCACGCCCAGGGTGAGCTTCCAGCGGCGCAGCGCGGCGACGGGGGCGCGGCGGGCCGCCCCGAACCCGGCGCGGCCCGCCGCGCCGAGCAGCCTGCGCAGGCGCGCCCCGGTCGCCCTGGAACCCCGTGCGGTCATGCGACTACCCCCGTGCCCGTGCGTGCTTCGTGATGGCCGTGCCGTGCCGCCGCGCTCGCGCCGGTCCCCTCAGGACGCGCGAGGCGGCCCGCAGGTTCAACGCTCCGCGCCTCGAACCTGGTTCCCGAGGCCGGGAGCGCGGAAACCGGTTCCGCGCGCCAGGAGCCCCGAGCCCGCCAGGCGCGGACCGGACCGGCGCGGACCGGACCGGATCAGACCGGCGCGGGCCGGGCCTGCGCGGGCGGGCGCACCCGGAAACGGCGGCGGCCCGGCCGGACCCGAGGTGGGTCCGACCGGGCCGCCGCCAGGCCTCGCGCGCGACTAGTTCACGCAGCGGATGCCGCCCGCGTTGATCTCCGCGCCGGTCTGGTCCTCCTGCGGCCCCTGCTGGGTGCGGAACCCGCCGTCCAGCGCGAGCAGCCGCTGGCCGAGCAGGTTCGCCACGCCGGGACCGTCGTAGCTGGACCCGACGACCACGCGGGCGGTGCCCGCCGCGATCGTGGCGTCCTCCTCGATGGCCACGTCGCCGAGCGCGTCGGCGACGGCCTGCGCACCCGCCTCGCCGCCCTTGCCGTAGAGCACCGCGGTGTCGACCTGGTCGGCGTCGGCGTTGTCCGCGTCGCCCGCGACGAACTTCAGCGCCACCAGCTCCTGGAGCACCCTGGAGGCCAGTCCGGGGATGCCGGAGGCGTTGCGGACCTCGACGGTCACCGTCGCCGGGTCCACCGCGGCCTTGTTCTTCTCCTCCTCGGTCTTGGCGAGGTCCTTGAAGAACTTCTTCACCTGCGAGGGGATGACCTCGACGGCGTCGCCGTCGTCGGTCTTCAGCTCCGGGTTGCCGGTCGGGACGGTCTTGAACTCCATGCCGCCGCCGGTCAGGCCCTTCATCTGGGTCGCGAACTGGAGCACGTCCCAGCCCTCGTCCAGGGTGATGGACTTGGACAGCGCGGTGATCATGTCGCTCAGCTTCGTCGGGTCGGTCAGGGTGCCCGCGGAGAGCACCTTGTTCGCCAGACCGGCCATGAACACCTGCTGGCGCACGACCCGGTCCAGGTCGCCGCGCAGCAGGCCGTAGCGCTGCCGCACGAAGGACAGCGCGTCCTTGCCCTGGATGGTCTGGTTGCCCTTCTTGAAGTTCGCCCCGGACATCTCCTCCCGGACGGCGTTGTTCAGGCACACCTCGACGCCGCCGACGGCCTTGGTGATCTCGTAGAAGCCCACCAGGTTGACCTCGGCGTAGTGGTCGATCTTGACGCCGGCCAGGTTCTCGATGGTGCCGATCAGGCTCTTGCTGCCCGCCTGCCTCGCCCTGAGCTCCAGGTCGTTGCCGGTGACGCCCTCGGCCCCCAGCTTCTCCAGCGCGGCGTTCTTGCCGTAGCCGTACGCCGAGTTGATCTTGTGCTTCTCGCCGAGGCCCGCGATCTCCACGTAGGAGTCGCGCGGGAACGACACCGCGACCGCCTTGCCGCTGTCGTTCGGGATGTGCAGCAGGATCAGCGTGTCGGTGTTCAGACCGCCGTCCTCCGAGCCGCCCGCCTGGAGCTCGTCCAGGATCTCCTGCGGCAGCGGGTTGCCCTTGTTGTCCTTGCGGCTGTCCATGCCGACCATCAGGATGTCGATCGAGCCGTCCTGCGGCTTCTCGCCGCCCGCGTCGGCGCTGATGACGTCCGTGGTGGCGATGTTGTCCGTCAGGGCGTTCAGGTTCTTGTAGCCGTACCCGGTGGCCAGCAGCACGGCCGTCGACACCAGCGCCAGCGCCGTGCGCCCGACCAGCCTCACCCGCGACGGGGCGGGGGTGCGCTGCGAGGGCCGCCGCGCGGGCGCCGGCCTCGGCGGGATCGTCCTGGGGCGGGGTGACCTCGGCGGGGCGCTCTCGGCGTCGTCCTCGGCGTCCACGACGACGCCCTTGACGACCCGTCCGCGCCGCTCCGGCCTCGCCGGGCGGTCCTCCTCGCCGGGGCGCGCGCCGCTCCTGGGCCGCGACAGCTCCTCGGCCTCCGCCGCGCGGGCCGCACGGGCCGCGCGCCTGCGCTCCATCGCCTCGTCGCGCGCGCGGTCCAGCGCGGGCTCGCCGCTCCGGCCCTGGTTGCGCGCCCGCTCGCTGCGCATCGCCCGCGCGGGCGTGGTCCGCTCCGTGGGCGCGTGCCCGTTCGCCTCGCGGCGCTCGGCCGGGCGCCTGCGCGGGTCGTCCAGCCTCCCGGCGCGCGGCGGCTCGTCGCGCGCGCGGTCGGCGCGGACCGGCGCGGTGCGCTCGGTGGGCGGAGCCACGTTCCGGATCGGCGGACGGCTCCGCGCCCCCTCCGGCGGGCGGCTCCTGGCGCCCTCCGGGAGCGGCCTCCCGCCCTCGGGGGTCGGCCTGCCGCCGCGCTCGCCCTCCACCGGGCCGCGCCTGGGCGGGAGTCGGTCCCCACCGGCGGGCGCTCTGCGCGCGGAGGGGTCCCGTGGCGGGACGGGGCGCCTGCCGAACCCGTCGGGGTCGCCCTGCCTCGGCGGCCGGTTGTCCACTCGCACTCCCTCCCTTGTCTCACCGGTACACCCCTGGTGACGCACCGGAGGGGCTCCGGGTTGCGCACATAGAGTGGCACAGCGCGCTGTGCGAGCGGTGCTACCGCCTTGTTACGGCCTTTGACCAGGTGAGCCGACCGATTGTGAACCTCCCCATGCGCGCTTCGTAGACTGTCGCCCCGTGCTGACCATGCAGGACGCGCTGCTCGCGCTGACCAGGTACTGGACCGAACGGGGTTGCGTCGTCGTGCAGCCCTACAACACCGAGGTCGGGGCGGGGACGCTGAACCCCGCGACCGTGCTGCGCGTGCTCGGTCCCGAGCCGTGGCGGGTGTCCTACGTGGAGCCCAGCGTGCGGCCCGACGACGCCCGCTACGGCGAGAACCCCAACCGGCTCCAGACCCACACCCAGTTCCAGGTCATCCTCAAGCCCGACCCCGGCAACCCCCAGGAGCTGTACCTGGGCAGCCTCTCCGCGCTCGGCATCGACGTGCGCGCCCACGACGTGCGGTTCGTCGAGGACAACTGGGCCTCGCCCGCGCTCGGCGCGTGGGGCCTGGGCTGGGAGGTCTGGCTGGACGGCCTGGAGATCACCCAGTTCACGTACTTCCAGCAGGCGGGCGGCATGTCGCTCGACCCGGTGTCGGTGGAGATCACCTACGGCATCGAGCGGATCATGATGGCGCTGCAGGGCGTGTCCCACTTCAAGGACATCGCCTACGCGCCCGGCATCTCCTACGGCGAGGCGTTCGGCCAGGCCGAGTACGAGATGAGCCGCTACTACCTGGACGACGCGGACGTCGAGGCCAACAAGCGGCTGTTCGAGGAGTACGCCTCCGAGGCCAGGCGGATGCTGGACGCCCGCCTGCCCGTCCCGGCGCACAACTACGTGCTCAAGTGCTCGCACGCGTTCAACGTGCTCGACGCGCGCGGCGCGATCAGCACCACGGAGCGGGCGCGCGCGTTCGCCAGGATGCGCGGGCTGGCCCGCGAGGTGTCGCAGCTGTGGGCGGCCCGCCGCGAGGAGCAGGGCCACCCGCTGGGCCTGGTCGAGCCGCTGCCCGCCGCGCAGGCGCCGACCTCCTTCGCCGAGGTCGACGGCGCGCGCACGCTGCTGTTCGAGATCGGCACCGAGGAGCTGCCGCCGCACGAGGTGACCCGCACCACGCGGGCCGTGCGGGACGCGGTCGCCGCCAAGCTGGCCGCGACCAGGCTCGCCACCGGCGAGGTCACCGCGCACGGCACGCCCCGGCGCGTGGTCGTCGTGGTGCCGGACGTGCAGCCGCGCGAGCCGGACGCCGAGCGCACCGCGCGCGGCCCCCGCGCCTCGGCCGCGTTCGACGCCGACGGCAACCCCACCAAGGCCGCGCAGGGCTTCGCGCGCGGGCAGGGCGTCGACGTGTCCGAGCTGGGCCGGGTGGTCGAGAACGGCGTCGAGCACGTCGCGCTGACCAGGACCGTCACCGGTCGCGGCGCGGTCGAGGTGCTCTCCGGCGTGCTCGGCGAGGTCGTGTCCGAGCTGCGCGCCGAGAAGAACATGAAGTGGAACGACCCGAAGCTGTCGTTCACCCGCCCGGTGCGCTGGCTGCTCGCCCTGCTCGGCGACACCCCGGTGCCGGTGGTCGCGTCCGCGCTGGCCTCCGGGACCACCACGCGGGTGCACCGCACCGCCGACCAGCCCGTGGTGGAGGTCGCCTCCGCCGACGGCTACCGGGAGTTCCTGGCCGGTCACGGCGTGGTGCTGCCCGCCGACGAGCGGCGCGCGGAGATCGTCCGCAGGGCGCGGGAGCTGGCCGCGTCGGTCGGCGGCGAGGTCGACCTGGACGGCGTGCTGGACGAGGTCACCAACCTGGTCGAGCAGCCGACCCCGATCCTGGGGTCGTTCAACGCCGACTACCTGGAGCTGCCCGCGCAGATCCTGACCACGGTCATGCGCAAGCACCAGCGCTACCTGCCGGTCCGGTCCGCCGACGGCTCGCTGCTGCCGCACTTCGTCGCCGTCGCCAACGGCGAGGTCGACGAGGACCTGGTGCGCGCGGGCAACGAGGCCGTGCTGCGGGCCCGCTACGAGGACGCCGCGTTCTTCTGGCGCGCCGACCTGCGCACGCCGCTGGAGACCATGAAGGGCGGGCTGGACAAGCTCACCTTCGCCGACAAGCTCGGCTCCATGGCCGACCGCAGCGCCCGCATCGCCGCGCTCGCGGACAGCCTCGCCGAGGTCGTCGGCGCGGGCGACGAGACCCTGCGCCGGGCGGGCGAGCTGGCCAAGTTCGACCTCGGCTCGCAGATGGTCATCGAGCTGTCCAGCCTCGCCGGGACCATGGCCCGCGAGTACGCGGTCCGCGCGGGCGAGACCCCCGAGGTGGCGCAGGCGCTGTACGAGATGGAGCTGCCCCGCTCCGCCGGTGACGCGATGCCCGCGTCCGCGGCGGGCGCGCTGCTCTCCCTCGGCGACCGGTTCGACCTGCTCGCCGGCCTGTTCGCCACCGGGGCCAACCCGACCGGCAGCTCCGACCCGTTCGGGCTGCGGCGGGCCGCGCTCGGCGCGGTGAGCGTGCTGCGGCACTTCCCCGAGCTGCGCGCGATCACCCTGCCCAGGGCGCTGGAGCTGGCCGCCGCCGGGCTGCCCGATGGCGTCGCGCTGTCCGCCGAGGCGCTCGAGGGCGCGCGGGAGTTCGCGGTCCGCCGCTACGAGCAGCAGCTGCTCGACGCCGGGCACGACCACCGCCACGTCAACGCCGTGCTCGGGCTGGCCGACGCGCCCGCCGTCGCGGACGAGACGCTGGCCGAGCTGACCGCGCTGGTCGGCGACGAGGCGTTCACCGCGCTCGTGGCCGCGCTGCAGCGGGTCCGCCGGATCGTGCCCGCAGGAACCTCGGGCGGCTACGACCCGAGCGCCCTGCGCGAGCCCGCCGAGCTGGCGCTGCACGAGGCGCTCGGCTCGGTCAAGCCGGACGGCGAGGGCCTCGCGGCGTTCGTCGCCGCCGCCACGCCGCTCACCGACCCGGTCAACCGGTTCTTCGACGACGTGCTCGTGATGGCCGAGGAGCCCGAGCTGCGGGCCGCCCGCCTCGGCCTGCTGGCGACCATCCGCGACCTGGCCGCTCCCGTGCTGGCCTGGCAGGAGCTGCCGTCCTGATCGGACTCCGGTCCTGACGCGAGCGGCCCCCGCACTCCAGGAGTGCGGGGGCCGCTCGTCGTTAGGGAAGGTGCGGCTAGATCAGCCCGCCGCCCCTGGTCACCGCGCCGTACGCGTCGACGATGCCGTGGCCGTAGAAGCCGTTGAACTTCGCGTCGCCGACGCAGGTCGCGTCGAACTCGGCCGAGCGGCCGACGTTCACGTACGACACCGTCCTGGGCACCGGGCACGGCCGCTTGGTCGCGGTCCCGGTCAGCACGGTCTTCACCTTGTCCGGCGCCAGGGTCAGCGTGCCGGGGTGCTTCTTGTCGTTCTTGCCGTACTGGCTGACCACCAGCGCGGCCACGCCGGACGCGTGCGGCGCGGCCATCGAGGTGCCCTGCAGGAACTGGTAGTAGGCGCAGGTCCCGGTGGAGCAGTCCTTCCGCACGCCCGCCGACTCACCGGCCGGGGTGATGTTGCCGTCCGCGTCGATCGCCCCGTCCGCCAGCGCGACGTTGCGCGGGTAGGTCGACAGGATCAGGTTCTCGTTGGTGCGGTACCAGTCGGTGCCCAGGCCGTCGCGGAAGTACCCGCCGGGCGCGGACAGCTCGGTCTGCTCGGTGCCGTAGTTCGAGAAGTCCGCCTTGGTCAGCGACGGGCCGAGCGCCGACACCGAGATGACGTGGTTCCCCTCGGTCGGCAGGTTCAGGCAGCTGGAGTCCACCGGGCGCGGCCTGGCGTGGCCGGGCGGGTAGTTCGGGCTGAGCACGTCGGTCCTCGGGTTGCCGAGGTCCTCGTGGTTGTTGCCGCCCGCGCCGATCAGCGTGACGCCCTTGCCGTGCGCGTAGTCCAGCGCGCGCTGCACGGCGGTGATGGTGGTGCGCTGCTCCAGCTGCTCCTCGGCGGTGGCCGTCGGGTCGTTGCCGCAGTTCATGTACCACGGGTCGACGTAGAAGGACATGTTCACCACGTCCAGGCCCGCGTCCGCGCTGTAGGTGAGCGCGTCCACGACCGGCTGCAGGAAGAACGAGCCCGAGTCCTGGCCCGCCCGCACGTTCACCAGGGTGACGTTCGGGGCGACGCCGGAGACGCCGGAGCCGTTGGCCGCCGCGCCGATCGTGCCCGCGACGTGCGTGCCGTGGCCGCCGTCGTCGTGGTCGGCCGGGTCGACGCAGCCCCGGAACTCGCACGGGCCGTCGAACTCGTTGCCGTCCGCGTCGTAGGGCAGGTCGACGGTGAAGTTGCGGGACAGGTCGCGGTCGAAGTTCGGCGCGATGTCCGGGTGGCTGCCGTCGACGCCGGTGTCGATCACGCCGACCTTGACCCGCTTGTCGCCGGGCTGCTTGGCGCGGGCGATGTCGGAGCGCACCGCGCGCAGGCCCCACAGGTCGCCGTCCAGCGGGTCCAGACCGGCCTGCGCGGCTGCGGCCCTGCCCGCTGCGGAGGGAGCCCGCTTCGCCGCGCCCAGCGCGGTGTTCTCCTTCTCCACGTCGGACCACTCGCGGTTGCCCACCGAGCCGGGGGTCCGGCCGATCGGCTTGGCGGTGGCCGCGCCCAGCACCGAGGGCGACGCGGAGACGCGCCCGGCGAAGCCGGACTCCGGCGCCCGCACGACCAGCATCCCGACCGCGCCGTTCTCGCGGACCAGGTGGCCGCCCGCAGCGCGCACCGCCGCGACCGCGGCGTCCCGGCTGGCCCCGTCCTCGACCAGCACGGTGTACTCGGTGGTGGCCTGCTCGGCGGCGGCAGGCGTCGTCGCGGCGGCGACGAGTGCGGCGGCCCCCACCAGCACCAGGGCCGGGTGGGCGATTCTGCGTGATCTCACCTGAGCTGTCTCCTCACGCCCGTTCGACGACGTCGGGTCGGCCGTCACCCTGGCACAGAAAGCGATCGTGGTCAGGGTCCGTTCGTCGGACACCGAAGCGTAGTGGGGTATGCACCCTGAGTGATTTGCCCACGCCGGGTAACAATTCCCCGACCTGCGGCGATGTCGCGTGGAAGGTCGTGGACGGCCTCGGCGGCGGCGCGCTGGACCGGTCGGCCGCACCCCGCCGCCGGGCTCGCGCCCCCGGTCGGGGAAGGTGGCTTCGGAATCCCGCCCACCCGTGCGGGTGAAGGTTCGCGAGGGGTTGGCTTGATGCGAAGGCTCGGGAGGGCGCTCTGCGCCGGACTGCCCGCGCTGCTGCTCGCGGCCTGCGGCGGCGCCGAGGGGCCGCCGGAGCGCTCGACCAGGCCGCTCGTCGGCGTGATCCTGCCCGACACCGAGTCCTCCGCGCGCTGGGAGGAGCAGGACCGGCCGCAGCTCCAGCGCGCCCTGGAGGCCGAGGGGCTCGAACCGGTCATCGAGAACGCCCGCAACGACGAGTTCCGGTTCGCCTCCATCGCCGACGACCTGATCGCCAGGGGCGTCGCGGTCCTGCTGATCACCCCGCTGACCCCGGAGGGCGGGGCCACCGTCGTGCACAAGGCCCGCAAGGCGGGCATCCCCGTCATCGACTACGACCGGTTCAGCGTCGGCGGCGCGGCCGACTACCACGTGTCGTTCGACAACGAGGCGGTCGGCGAGCTCCAGGCGCGCGGGCTCGTGACCTGCCTGGGCGACCGGCCGGGCGCGCGGGTGATCGAGCTGCAGGGCGCGCCGCAGGACAACAACGCCGTGCAGTTCGCCGACGGGCAGCGCCGCGTCCTCGGGCCCCGCTACGAGCGCGGCGACTACCGGCTCGCCGCCAGCACGAGCGCCGACCGGTGGGACCCGCTGCTCGGGCGGGCCCGGTTCGAGCAGGCGCTCAACGACAGCGGCGGGCGCGTCGACGGGGTGCTCGCGGCCAACGACCGGCTCGCCGCCGCCGCCATCCAGGTGCTGCGCGCCAGGGGGCTGGCCGGGAAGGTGCCGGTGACCGGGCAGGACGCCACGGTGGACGGGCTGCGCGCGGTGCTGCGCGGCGAGCAGTGCATGACGGTGCACAAGTCCGTCCGGGACGAGGCGGAGGCGGCGGCGCGGCTCGCCTCGGCGCTGGCCGACGGGGACTCGGCGCGCGCGGACGCGCTGGCGAGCGCGGTCACCGAAGACCCGGCGAACGGGCGCTCGGTGAAGGCGGTGCTGCTGGGGGCGGTGCCGGTGCACCGGGACGGCGTGGCGCTGCTGGTGGCGTCGGGCGTGGTGCGCGCCGAGGAGCTGTGCGCGCCCGACCTGGAGCGGGTCTGCGCCGAGCTGGGCATCGCGCCGAGGTGACGGCGCCGGGCCGCCCGGCCCGGCACCCGCGCGGGCCGGTCACACCTCGTCGTGCCTGCCCGAGATGAACTCCTGCACCCGGATCTTCGCCTGGATCAGCGGACGCCGGATGCGGTGCTCCCTGCGCTCGGCGCGGCGCAGCTTCCGCGAGCCGTCCGGGTAGTGCCAGCGCGCCCACGGCGACCTCGGCCTGGCCAGCCGCAGCGCCCCGATCTGCGGCAGCAGCGGGACCAGCAGCCCCAGCAGGCCCGTCCACACCTTGCCCTTGAGCAGCGCCACGATCGCGAACCCCAGGTTCCCCAGCAGCAGCGCCACCCGCACCGGCACGCTCTCGCCGAGCACGTCGTTGTAGCCGAGCACGTCGTCGTAGCCGAGCGGCCGGGCGCCGAGCAGCAGCAGGCCGGTCATGCCGATCGCCAGGAACACCGCGTCCACCGACAGCCGCCCGTCCTTGGACCAGTACACGTCCCGCAGGTGCAGGATCAGCGCGAACTCGTCCAGCACCAGCGCGGCGCCGACGCCGAGCAGCGCGGCGGCGGCCAGCCGCAGGCCCTGCGCCTCGTCCGGCACGGCGATCCCGGTGACCCCGCCCACCATCATGAACACCGCGCCGAACACCACGTGGTGGATGTGCGTGCCGCCGGGGGTGAAGTTGCCCGGCCACCAGCGCACGCCCGCCCTGATCAGCCGGACGCTGATCCGGATGAACACGAAGGTGACCACCAGGCCCAGGAAGAAGAACATCAGCCTGGCCTGGCCGTGGTGGAGCGCGCCGAGCACCCCGCCTCACCGCCCCCCGAAGTCGTGGAAACCGGAACCCCGCCGGGGGTGCGCGCCACCGGATCACGCCCGGTGCTCGCACGCGGGCGTCACCGGAGACGACCTTCACCCGGTCGGTCGAACGCGGCACTGGCGACGATCTTCCCCCGAGCGGCGGCGACCCGCCCGCGCGACCCGCCGGGCGACGTGCGCGCGCTCCAGCTGCTCCCGGTCGGCCGCACCCACCTGCGGCGAAGCCGGATCTTCCCCCTCGTGCCCCCGCGCTGCCCGACCGGGGTCCTCGGCGCGCACACCGCTCACCCAGCGCGACCGGTTGACCGGTAGTGGCGTCCGTTCGGCCGCGAACACCCCCTGTGACCGCCGCCACGTCCACGGTAGCAGCGCAGAAGACCCGTTCCATCGCTCGACTCACGGGGCGCAGTCGTGGTTGACTATCTGCGGTCGTACCTTTCTGTGTTCGTGTTCCACCACGCTCGCGGAACGGAAGTTGCGGGCGCGTGTCCTTCCTCTGCGGTACCGGCGGAGAAGCCCTCGCCCTGACTGACCCGGTGGTCGCAAGCGCGATCCGGCACCTGTTAGAGGAGAAGTAGCAAGATGGCAGTTCAGGGCACCGTCAAGTGGTTCAACGCGGAGAAGGGCTTCGGCTTCATCTCCCCCGATAACGGTGGCGCCGACGTGTTCGTGCACTACTCGGAGATCCAGGTCAACGGCTACCGCACGCTGGAGGAGAACCAGCGCGTGGAGTTCGAGATCGGTCAGGGCCAGAAGGGCCCGCAGGCTCAGGCCGTCCGCCCGGTCTGAACCGCGGTTCGCGGTAACTGATCTTCCGTGCGCGGGCCGCACCCCCGGTGGGGTGCGGCCCGTTCGCACGTCGTGGTCCCGAAGCGGACCCGCTAGGACGGCTCGTCGCCGTAGAGCCGCTTGCCGACCAGGCTCGGCCCGTCGAACTCGAAGAACGCCGTGGTCCTCGCCCGGCAGGCCCGCCCGGTCCCCGGCTCGGTGCCCGCCACCTCCAGCTCCACGATCGCCGCGTCGTCCGCGTGGTGCACCCGCACGACCTCGCTGCGCAGGTCCGGCCACGCCCGCAGCGACCTGCTGTAGTACGCCGACACCTCGGCCCTGCCCTCGTACACCTCGCCGGTCGCCGCGATCTCGTAGCGCGTCCGGTCGAACGCCGCGATCGTGGTGGCGAAGTCGCGCTCGTTCTCCGCTTCCAGGTGTTCCAGCACGATGGCCTCGCGCAGCGCCCTGAGCGCCATGGACCCGGTCATCCGCCAGTCCTCCTCACGCGTCGCGTCGGGGGTCGAGACAACACTGGCGGTGACCGCCAGTCAAGACGCCTCACCCGGACAGTCGGAGCGGTGTCGCCCGAACGTCACCCGAGGGTGATCACTCGCAGGTGGCTTTCAGGTCGCCCCAGTCACCGTGGTCGCTGTCGACCCCGTTGCCCGCGTCGGTCACCACCAGCCGCACGGTCTGCGCGCCGGTCACGTCCGCGACCAGTTCGACCGCGTCGTCGCGGGTGGTCAGCACCCCGCTGTCGGCGACCTTCCGGTCGTCCGCCCACACCTGGAACACCACCGACCCGGCCGCGGGCTTCTCGTCGTCCACGCCCACGAACGCCGACACGCTCGTGCAGCGGCCACCGGTGAAGTACTCGACCGAGCTGGGCGCGTGCACCCCGAGGCCCTTCTCGAACACCCTCCCGTTGACCGTGAGCGGCCCGCCGTCGCCCGCCTCGGCCTCGCCGTTGCTGGTGTCGACCTCGACCGGCCCGAACCCGTTGCTCGCCCGCAGCCACGGCGCGTCGCTCAGGTACGAGGTGCCGGACGGCAACCGGTGCGGCACCACCACCTCCAGGTCCGCGCTCACCCGCCGCCCCCACCCGTACAGGTAGGCGAACAGCGCGGTCAGCCGGTACCGGCCGGGTTCGAGCCCGGCGGGCGGCAGCACCTCCCAGGTGGTGTCCAGCCGGTCCCCGCCCGCGAGCACCGACCGGGCCCGCTGGCCCCTCGGTCGCACCCGCCACCCCGGCGGGACCTCCAGGTCCACCCGCGCGCCGAGCACCGGCAGCCAGCCGTTGTTCCCCAGCGAGGTGGTCACCACCGACGGGGCGTCCGGGTCCACCAGCGGCAGCGCGCCCGGCCGGGACAGCACCGGCTCCAGCCCCGCGTCCACGGCGGGCGGCAGCAGCAGCCACGCCGGTTCGGGCGTCACCCGGTGGACGACGACGCCGTGCGGCGGCACCCACGCCGTGATGTCGCCCGCCGAGTGCGCGTCGGTCCGCGCCCACACGTCCCGCAGCCGGTAGCCGGTGGACCGGGGCAGCCCCGCCTCGGCCGCGCTGGTGGCGATCCGCGCGGGCACGTCGTTCTCGTTGAACAGCGCCACCGCGCGCCCGCCGTCGTGCAGCCGCTTCACCAGCACGTGCAGCCCGCCCTCGGACCGCACCACCCGCGCCTGCTCGCCGAGCGGGTCCTGGTCGAGCGCGATCACCTCGGCGTTGGTGAGGATCTCCACCGCCTCGGGGGCGAC
This sequence comes from Actinosynnema pretiosum, assembly GCF_024171695.1. Taxonomy (GTDB): domain Bacteria; phylum Actinomycetota; class Actinomycetes; order Mycobacteriales; family Pseudonocardiaceae; genus Actinosynnema; species Actinosynnema pretiosum. The sequence goes on from NZ_JAMTCF010000002.1 coordinate 149,088, forward strand.
CGACCGCAGGTCGACGCCGATCAGCAGGGGAGCGGCCATCATCGCCCACAGGCTGAAGTGCGTGCGGCACTCCTCCCAGGTGAGCCCGCCGTTGCCGACCTCCAGCATGTCCGGGTCGTTCCACCGGTTCGGCCCGGCGTGCTCGGCCAGCGCCATGTTCGCCTTGGCGATCTCCAGCATCGAGTCCCAGCTGTCCCGGATGTCCGGGGTGGTGCGCCACAGCTGGCCGACCTCGAACGCCCACTCCCACGGCCGGTTCTCGCCCCACTCGCACACGCTCAGCACCATCGGGCGGCCGGTGGCGGCGATCGCGTCGCGCATGGCCCGGTAGCGCAGCCTCGCGTCGATCCCCTGGTTGTGGCAGTTGTCGTACTTCAGGTAGTCCACGCCCCAGGAGGCGAACAGCGCGGCGTCCCGCACCTCGTGCCCGAGCGCGCCGGGGAACCCGCGCTCGCTGCACGTCCGGGTGCCCGCGCTGGTGTAGATGCCGAACTTGAGGCCCTTGGAGTGCACGTAGTCGACCAGCGGCTTGATTCCCTCCGGGAACCGCGCCGGGTCGGGCACGAGGTCGCCGTCGGCGTCGCGCTGCGGGAGCGCCCAGCAGTCGTCGATGTTGACGTACTCGTAGCCCGCGTCCTTGAGGCCCAGGGTGAGGAACAGGTCGGCGACGCCCCGGATCATGGCGTCGGTGAACTCGGGGCCGCACTGGGTGGAGTTCCAGTTGTTGAAGCCCATCGGGGGAGTGGGGGCCAGCGGGGGCGGCCTGGTGTCCCGCGCCGCGCCGTCGCTCGCCGTCGCGCCGCCTGCTGCCGCGCCGTCCGGTGTTGTGCCGTCGCCTGGTGCGCCGTCCTGGTCGACCGGGGCGTACCCGGTCGCGTTCGTCGCCTCGTCCACTCAGCTCTCCCCGCCGGTCGTCGGAACGCCGCTCGCCGTGGCGAGGGCGGTGCTGGGAACGGCGGGCCATCTTCGCTGACGCACGCGCACTCCTCGGGGGTCCGGGTCCGGCGGCGGCCCTCCCGATCACACGGGCGGGCGGGGGCGTCCGTCAAGGGTGCAGACGGGTGCCCCCGCCCGGAGCGGGGTGCGCGCGGCGACCGCTAGGGCCGCATCTCGTACGCCCCCGACAGCCCCTCGACCCGCCGCCACACCCGGTCGAACCGCTCGCCGTCCACGACCGGCTTCACCACCTGCGCCAGCGCCCAGGCCTGCTGCTCCGGCGTGGACGCGGACTTCCCGTGCAGCGCCACCGCGCCCGCCGCGAAGTCCCGCACCAGCACGTCGAAGACCTGGTCGACCAGGTCCCGGTCCACCCCGGTCAGCGCGGCCTGCTCCAGCACCAGCTGCCCGTACACCACCAGCGTGAACAGGTGGCCGAGGGAGAGCAGGAAGTCCAGGTCGGCGCGCTGCCCGTCCAGCACCTGCAGCTCCCGCAGCGCGCGGGCCCGCTCGTGGAAGCGCGCCACGTTCGGCACGTCCGAGGCGGCCCGGTAGGGCTCCTCCCAGTCGGCGAACCGGATCGCGCCCAGCCCGCGCGCCGGGCCCTGCTCCCAGAAGAACGCGTCGTCGGCCGGGTCGTGCCTGGTCGGCACCGGCGGGTGGGCGTCGGTGGGGGAGAACAGGTAGTTCGGCAGGAACTTCAGCACCAGCGCCAGGTTGACGTGGACGGTGCCCTCCAGCTTCGGCAGCGCGCGGATGTCGCGGGCGGCCATGGAGAAGTACGTGTCCTTCTCGAACCCCTTGGCGGCGATCACGTCCCAGAGCAGGTCGACCACCCGCTCGCCCTCGGTGGTGACCTTCATCTTGGTGATGGGGTTGAACAGCAGGTAGCGGCGGTCGTCCGGGGAGGCGGAGCGGAAGTAGTCCACGGCGCGGTCGGCGAAGAGCTTCATCGCGGCCAGGCGCGCGTAGGCGTCCACGAAGTTCTGCCGCACGTGCGGGAAGTCGGTGACCGGCTTGCCGTACAGGACGCGGTTGCGCGCGTGGGTGATGGCCTCGTGGAACGCGTGCTCGCAGATGCCGATCGAGGCGGTGCACAGGTTGAACTTGCCGACGTTGACCGTGTTCAGCGCGGCGCTGAACGCCTCCTGGCCGGTGTGCAGCAGGTCGTCCCCGGTCACCGGGTAGTCGCGCAGCTCGAACTCGCTGACGAACATCTGCGAGTCCACCACGTTCTTGACCAGGTGGAACGCCGGGTGCTGCGAGTCGGCGGCGAAGAACACGTACGCGTCCGGGCCGTCCAGGTCGGCCCGCCGCCCGAAGACGGAGACCATGCCCGCGACGTTGCCGTTGCCGATGTAGTACTTGCTCCCCGACGCGCGGAACCCGCCGTCGCCGTCCGGGGTGAGCACCAGGTCGGTGGAGTAGACGTCGGCCCCGTGCTCCTTCTCGGACAGGCCGAACGCGAACACCGCGCCGTCGTCGAGCAGGTCGGCGGCGCGCTTGCGGGCGAGGGCGTTGCCGCTCATCCAGATCGGGCCGAGGCCCAGCACGGTGACCTGCCAGGCGTACCAGTACTGGAGGCCGTAGAAGCCGAGCACCTCGCTCAGCGCGGCGTTGCGCGCGGTGTCCCAGCGCTTGTCCGGGTTCCCGCCGGACTCGGCGGCCGGGGTGCAGAACGTGGCGAACAGCTTCTCGCGGGCGGCGAACTCCAGGAACTCCGAGTACCAGACCTTGGCCTGGTCGTCGGCGATCAGCCTGCGCTTGCCGCGCTCCTCGAACCAGTCGACCACCGCGCGCAGCAGGCGGCGGCTCTCGTCGTCCAGGTGGGCGGCGTCGTAGCGGTTGGGGTCGAGCAGCACGGGGGCTCCCTTCGTCGGGACCCGCACGTTACCAGTGGGTAACTTGGGCCGCTCGCGGCTCACCCCCGTCCGGGGAGGCGTCGGTACAGCTCGCGCAGCACTGGCCGCACCGGACGCTCGTCCACGAGCAGCTCGCCCAGCTCGTCCAGCACCGAGTCCACCCGCTGCCCGCTCACGTCCGCGCCGGTCAGCGCGTCCTGCCCGACCGAGGCCGCGCGCGCGGGCGGCCGAACCCAGAACGAGTCCAGCACCGCCGCCAGCGGGGGCGCGGAGCGCTCGTCGTCGCCGGGCGCGCGCGAGGCCCGCAACCGGTCGAGCAGCTCGTCCCGCTCCCGACCGCGCCAGGCGAGCAGCGTGAACGGGTCGTCGTCCAGCGCGGACGCCAGCACCTGGCAGGCGGCGGCGAGGTGCTCGCACGGCACCTCCCAGGCGGGGCAGGAGCAGTCCATGCCCAGCTCCCGCGAACCGCGCGGCAGCAGCGACAACCCCAACTCCCCGAACACCCCCTCAACCCCAGGGGGCAGCGTCCCGGCGAGCAGCTTGGCCACGAACACCGCCCGCCCGGCCAACGCCTCCTCCACCGCCGCCCACTCCCCGTCGTCGAACCGCCGAACCGCGATCCGAGCCCGGAACGGCCCCTGCCCGTCCCGCTCCCCGGCGACGAGCGCGACCACGAGACTGGAGGAGACGGAGAAGCTCATCACCCGCCCACCCCGAACCAGCACCCGCCCGCGCTTGACGGCGTCCGCCATCCCGAACGACCCGAGCACGTCGAGGAACCGCTGCGACCAGGGGAGGTCGGGGGAGGGGACGGGCGCGCTGGCCACCACGTTCCGGCCGGGGCCTGATTGTCCTGGACCTGCCTGCCCTGGACCTGCCTGCCCCGCGCCGCCCTGCCCAGCCACCGCCGGTCCCGCCACCCGCGCTGCTTCCGCCCGCTCGGTCGCGGCCCGTGCCGCCGCCTCCGCCTCCGCTTCCTCCCTGGCCACCCGAGCCGGTCGCCACTTGTCGCCCCCGCCCCACCCGGAGCCGCCACCCCCACCTCGGCTACTCATCGAAGACCTCCCCGGTCAGCGACAGCAGCTCGCGCAGCTGCTCGGTCGACAGCTCGGTGATCCAGTCCTCGCCCGTGCCGACCACCATCCGCGCCAGCCCGCGCTTCTGCTCCACCATCCGGTCGATCCGCTCCTCCACCGTCCCCGCGCACACGAACTTCCGCACCTGCACGTGCCTGCGCTGCCCGATCCGGAACGCCCGGTCGGTCGCCTGGTCCTCCACCGCCGGGTTCCACCACCGGTCCAGGTGGATCACGTGGTTGGCCGCGGTGAGGTTCAGCCCCGTGCCACCGGCCTTCAGCGACAGCAGGAACACCGACGGCCCGCCCTCGCCCTGGAACCGCTCGACCATCGCGTCCCGCGCCCGCTTGGGCGTCCCGCCGTGCAGGAACAGCACGTCCTCGTCGAACCGCGCGGCCAGGTGCGGCGCCAGCAGCGACCCGAACTCGGTGAACTGGGTGAAGCACAGCGCCTTGTCCCCGTCGGCGAGCACCTCCTCCAGCACCTCCTCCAACCGGTTGACCTTCCCGGACCGCCCCGCGACCCGCGACCCGTCGCCGAGCAGCTGGGCCGGGTGGTTGCACACCTGCTTCAGCTTGGACAGCGACGCCAGCACCAGCCCGCGCCGCTCCGGCCCCTCCGACTCGTCGACCTTGGCCAGCATGTCGTCCAGCACCGCCTGGTACAGCGACGCCTGCTCGGGCGTGAGCGGGCAGAGCTGCTTGACCTCGATCTTGTCGGGCAGGTCCGAGATGATCCGGGGGTCGGTCTTGAGCCTGCGCAGCACGAACGGCGCCGTGACCCGCCGCAGCCGCACCGCCGCGTCCTCGTCGGCGTGCCGCTCGACCGGCACCGCGAACCGCGCCCGGAAGGTGTTCACCGTGCCGAGCACGCCGGGGTTGGCGAAGTCCATGACGGACCACAGCTCGGCCAACCGGTTCTCCACGGGCGTGCCGGTCAGCGCGACCCGGTGCCGCGCGTCCAGCGACCGCACCGCCTGGAACTGGCGGGTGGAGCTGTTCTTCACGTTCTGCGCCTCGTCCAGCACCACCCGGTCCCACCGGATCGCGCGCAACGCCTCGACGTCCCGCACCACCACGGCGTAGGTGGTGAGCACCAGGTCGCACCCCTCGCCGAGCCCACCGACGTCCCGCTCGGGCCCGTGGTGCACGCGCACCCGGAGACCGGGCGTGAACCGCTCGGCCTCGCGCTGCCAGTTGCCGAGCACCGAGAGCGGGCAGACCAGCAGCGTGGGCGCCCGCGACCCGTCGTCCCCCTGGCGGCACAGGGCTTCGAGGGCGAGCAGCTGCACCGTCTTGCCGAGCCCCATGTCGTCGGCGAGGCACGCCCCGAGCCCGAGCGAGTCCAGGAACGCCAACCAGGCCAACCCGCGCGCCTGGTAGGGCCGGAGCACGGCGGTCAACCCCTCGGGCGCGGGAACCTCCTCCAGCACCCGGTCCCCACCCCCGGCGAGCAACGCCCCCAGCGCCCCGTCCCCGCGCACGGCGGTGACGGGCAGGGGCAACGCCCCGAACCAGCCGGAGGGGAGAGCGGAGGCGGTGGTGCTGGGCGGGAAGGGCTCCCCAGCACCACCGCTACCGCCACTCATCCCGCCGCTACCGCCACTCATCCCGCCGCGCCCGTCGCCACCATCGCCGACCCCACTGCTGCTGCCGACCCCACTGCCGCCGCCGATGCCGATGCCACTGCTGCTGGCGTTGTTGCTGCCGTCGCTATCGGGTCCGCCGTCGCCGTCGCCAACGCCGCTGCCGGGGGTCACGGTGTCGGCACCGGTGTTCCCATCGGCCTGAATCGATGTCTGGTCCGGGTCCGGGTCCGGGTTCGGCCTCGGGTTCGGGCTCGCGCTCGGGTTCGGACTCGGGTTCGGACTCGGGCTCGGGCTCGGGTTCGGGTTCGGGTTCGGGTTCGGTCGTGCCAGTGCGCCCGCGTGGGCGAGCGCCTGCCCGACCGTCATCCGCCCGCCACCACCGCGCCGCAGGAACGCGAGCCCGGCGGCGAGTCCGCGCTGGTCGACCTGCACCCACTGCCCGCGCAACCGCACCAGCGGCACCTTCGCCTCGGCCAGCGCCCGCAGCTCCGGTTCGGCCAGCTCCTCGTCCCCGAGCGCCAGCGACCACCGGTAGTCCAGCAGCACCTTCAACCCGAGCGAGCTCTCCTTGGCCACCGCCCCGGCGGCCCCGCCCCGCCCCGGTCCGTCACCGCCGCCGGACACCGACAGGGCCAGGCCCACCCGCCGGGGTTCGCGCCACCACGAGGGCACCAGCACCCCGAACCCGGCCTGCGACAACTCGTTCGCGCGCAGCAGGAACTCGTGCGCGCCCGCCACGTCCAGCACCATCCTGGCGGGCCGCCGCTCGGCCAGCGCCCGGTCGAGCGCGGGGTAGAGCCTGCTCGCCCGCCCGAGGTCGGCGAGCAGCACGTCCTCCGGCCGGGTGGCGAACCGCCGCAGCACGTTGTTCCCGAGCGACCACAACTGCTCGGCGGGCACCACGACGCTCGGCTCGTCGACGGCCTGCACCAGGAACTCCAGCTCCCAGCGCCCACCCCCGTCCGCGCCCGGCGCGGTCACCGGGACCGCGCTGACGTCCTCGTCGGCGGTGCTCTGGTCGGGCGCGGTGAGGCGGAAGCAGGTGCGCAGCAGGGGGCGTTGCAGCGCGCTGCCCTGCCAGCGGTCGACCCACTCCCGGAGCCTGGCCACGGCCCCGCTGGCCGCGCCCAGCACCGGGTCGCCGACCAGCGCGCGCAACCAGATCCCGGTGGCGCCGGGCTCGTCGAGGTCGACGCCGGAGAAGTCCCCGGCCCGAACCCGCCCGTCCACCGCCCGGTCCAGCGCGGCCCTGGTGAGCCGGTCCGGCTCGACCGACTCCTGAGCCGCCCGGAACGACGGGGGCATGTCCGCGCGCAACGCGGCGAACCGCACCGCGTCCACCCCGGACAGCACCGCACGCCACCGCGCCGTCCCACCGTCCACACCGGGCACCACGCGCCCCCTGGCCACCAGGTCGTCGGCGAACGCCAGGACCTCCAGGTAGAACCGCGCCGAAGCCCCGAGCCTCCCGTCCACCACCCGCTCGGGCAACGAGTCCACCCGCACCGCAGGAACGAGCCAGGTGTGCAACTTGGGCGCCCCGCGCACCGCAGCCGCGGCAGCAGACCCCCTGACCAGCTCAGGAGAAGCGATCGGCCCGGTCCCGGCGGTAGGCAACCGAACCGGCAACCGCAACGGCACGGAATCCACCGCACCCCGCAGAAGCCGCCCCAACCCCTTGTCCGCAACCGCGAACGGATGCCGAACAGCCCGCCCGGAAAGCCGCCGCCCGGTCCGAGGCGGCAACCCGGAGTCCTCACCCCAAGCCGCCACCCACCCGTCCTCGCTTCCCACGGCATGTACGACCAGCACGGCCCGACCCTATGCGTGCCACCCCACAAACCCGACGGCAGCCAGCGACCCGCAACCCGCAACCCGCAACCCTGACAGCAGGCCAGCAACCGCGACCCGCAAACCGCGCCCCTGATGGCAGCCAGCGACCAGTGCAACCAGACCGGGGAAGCCCCAGCAACCAAGGCAGGCGACAACCCACAGCCGGAAGCGGCAAGCCGGGACCGGTGACCGGTGACCGGTGACCGGTGCCGGTGACCAGTGCCGGTGACCGGTGTAGGGGGACGGCAGCCGGGATCGAAGGACCGGCAACCCGCTCCCCGACCGACAGCCACCTCTCAGCCCGCCAACAGCCCGGACCGCCTGACCGCCGACACCCTCGGACGCCAGCAACATCAGACTGGGCAACCAGGCCCAGACCGACCACCGGCATCACTGACACCGGCCCGGTGGACCATCGGCCCGCAAGCCCGCAAGCCCGCAAGCCCGCAAGCCCGGCGGCCCAGCGGCTGACTGCCAGCCCGGCGGCTGGCCGGGGTGGGCTGGCACTCCGGTGCGTTCGCGTCCGGTGGTGCCAGCCTCGTCCGGGCCGTGGTCTGTCCTAGCCGTGGTCCGCCTTGGTCGGGGCGTGATCGGGTCGTGGTGCGCCTGTTGTCCGGTGGTGTGGTCGTGCGAGGGGTCAGTGGTACTGGTGGGCCCTGCTGCGGTCGGACAGGAACGTCACGCCCGCGCCCGCCAGGCCCACCTGGAGCGCCAGTTCGATCCAGTCGACGCCCGCTGTGTCGGCGACACCCAGGACGGTGGCGCCGACGGTGCCCAGCAGGGCCGCGCCGATGCCGACCAGCACGGTCGTCAGCAGTGACATCCGCTGCTTGCCCGGCACCACCAACCTGCCCAGACCGCCCACGACGGCGCCGATCAGCAACGTCGAGATGATCCCGGTGATCTCCATGACGCACCCCTCCCCCTGCAACGCCCCGAACCCGGCGTTCCGCGACGCCGTGCTCACCACCGAGCATCGTCGGATCGGGTCGTCCCCGGATCAGGCTTGCCCCTGAGCCACCCCCTGATCCGCACCCTGAGAGGCCCCGATCCCAGGGCTGGTCCCGGCGCCGGTGTCGGTGCTGGCACCGGTGCCGACGTCCACGTCAGCGCTCGCACTCACGCCAGTGCCAGCACCCGCGCCCGTGGAACGCGCCGTCGACCGCGCAGTCACCGGCCCGGCCACCGCCGGTTCCCCGGCTGCCAGCCCGGCCACCAGCCCGGCCGACACCGGACCCACCGACCCCGCTCCCACCACCGGCCCCACCGCCGACCCCACCACCACACCCACCGCAGGCGGCGGCAACCCCACCGCCCCCGGCTCCCCGACCCCCAGCACCCCCGCGCCCGCCGGTGCCAGCGCCCGCCCCGGCACGTCCGGATCGCATCCCACCCGCGCCAAGCGCGCCCGGATCGACCAAGCCGACCGCCCCATCTCGCGAGCCGCCGCCCGCACCACCTCGGCCGCCGTCGCACCGGGCCCCGCCGCCAACCAGGAAGCCCGCAGCCGCCCGTCCAGCTCCGCGCTCCACGGCTGGTTCGCGTTCGCGGGCCGCCCGCGCCCGGTCGTCCCCGGCGCGCCCAACCGCCCCAGCGCCCCCAGGACCTGCCCCAGCAGCCTCCCGACCGCCACCCCGGAATCCGCGGGCAGCCGCAGCGCCCCCTCCGCCACCAGGGCCCCCGAGGTGTCCACGCCGGTCAGCTCCACCACCAGGTCGGGATCGGCCGAGGCCACCACGCGGTAGCTCGTCGTGCCCAGCAGAACAGTGCTCTCGTACGTCGCTGTCATCATGTCGACGACGCTAGGGGCGACCCCCGACAAAAACCGGCCCGGTCACGGGCAGAGCGGGCAGAAGTCACCCGGTCGAGCGACGCCGGTCAGCGCCCCGCGCACGTGCTCGGCCACCGCCCGCGCCAACAGCGGCGGCACCGCGTTGCCGATCTGGCGCGCCACCTCGCCCTTCGTCCCGCACCACTCGAACCCGTCCGGGAACCCCTGCAACCGCGCCGCCTCCAGGTGCGTGATCGGCCGGTCAACCCGGTGCCCGTCCTCGCCCGGCTCCCACTGCGGGTGCAGGTACTGCCCCTTCTCCGGCTTGTAGAACTCGGTCCGGATGGTCAGCGACGGCTCGTCCCACCGCATCCGCCCCATCACGTCCGTCGTCCCGGTCTTCTTCTCCCGCCAGCACCTCGGCAGCAGCTCGTCCGGCAGGTCGAACCGCCCGCCGCCGGGCGGCACGTGCCGGTACCGCAGCAGCGACAGCGGCGTCGGGTTGCGGCCGACGTGCAGGTCCGCGCTCGTGAACCGCCCCGGCACCGACCGCCCGAAGAACTCCGTCGCCGCCTTGGGCAGCGCGGTCGACCGCGGAACCTCGGGCAACCCGGTCAGCACGTCCCGCACCGAGTGCCACCGCGCGCGCTCGTGCGTGGGCGACGGCAGCTCCACCCTTCCGACCCGCGACCCGATCACGATCGCCCGCCGCCTGCGCTGGGGCACCCCGAAGTCGGCCGCCAGCAGCACCCCCGCCGACAGCTCGTACCCCTCGGTCTCGGCCTGGAGCAGCGCGAACTCGGTCGACGCCAGGAACCGCCCGACGTTCTCGATCACGAACACCGACGGCCGCGCCGCCCGCACCACCCGCAGGTACTCCCGCCACAGCGAGTTCCGGGGGTCGGTCACGTCCCGCGACCCCAGCGTCGAGAACCCCTGGCACGGCGGCCCGCCGACCACCACGTCGACCTGAGGCACGTCCGAGTCCGGCACCGCCGCGATGTCGGCCCACCGCACGTGGTCCTCGCCGAAGTTCGCCGCGTACGTCGACGCCGCGTGCAGGTCGTGCTCCACCGCCATGACCGGCTCGAACCCCGCCGAGGTGAAACCGGAGGTCATGCCGCCGCACCCGGCGAACAGGTCGATCATGGACAGCACACCGGTCAGGCTAGCCGAGACCGCGCCGCCCCAGGACCGCCTCCCGGACCCGCTCCGCCGCCACCGCCGGGTCCTCGTGCTCCCACACCCGCACCGCCGCCCACCCGGCCTCGGCCAGCACCAGGTCCGTGTTCGCGTCCCGCGCCCGGTTCGCCTCGATCTTGGCCCGCCAGAACTGGCCGTTCCGCTTCGGCCAGGTGCCGTGCTCGGGGCAGCCGTGCCAGAAGCACCCGTCCACGAACACCGCCACCCGCGTCGGCCCGAACACCACGTCCGCCTCGCGCCGCACGCCCCTCACCGGCCGCCGGTGCACCCGGTACCGCAGGCCCAACCGGTGCAGCTCCCGGCGCAGCGCCACCTCGATCCCGGTGTCGCGCGAGCGCTGCCTGCTCATCCTGGCGCGGACGTCGTCCGTGGTCTCCAGCTCCGGCACCCGCCCATGCTCCCGCACCGGCGAGGCGCACGTCACGGGGAGGGGAACGTCACCGCGCGCGTCACCGCCCGGCGTCCAGGTCCGCCCGAGCCGCCGCGTCCCACCCGGCGTCCCACCCGGCCGCGCTGCGCACCACCGTCGTCTTGGACACGGTCCGCGCGAACAACCGCCCGAACAACGTGTCCACCTCCTTGCGCCGCTGCGCCAGCACCGGCAGCAACCGGTCGTCCGACACCTCGTTCACCACCCGCAGCCGCTCCCCGACCCGCTGCGCGTACGCCAGCAGGAACGACTTGCGGAACCCCAGCGACCGCTCCTCCGAGGCCTTCCCGGCCCGCTCGCCAGCCGCGACCATCGCGCGCGTGGCCTGCACCAGCAGCGACCGCGACAGCAGCTCCACGATCTCCAGGTCCACCTCGGCTCCCACCAGCGCCACGAACCCCAGGTCGGAGTGCACGACCGCGCGCGCCCGGTTCGCCTCGGCGACCACGTGCACCACCTGGGCCTTGCCGTCGAAGTACTTCCGGTCCAGCCACAACCGCCGCGACCCGGCCGACGGCTCCTCGTCCGGCATCCGCTCCAGCGCGTGCCGCGTCACCAGCTCCTGCGCCTTCGCCGACAGCGCCTCCGCCTCCTCGGGGAACGCGGTCGACTCGGCCTTGGCCAGCAGCCCGCGAACCCGCTTCAGCACGCGCGCGTCCACGCCCCGGTGCTCCAGCCCGGCCAGCGGCGACCCCGGCGGCGGCGCGATCGCGGGCAGCGGCGGCAGCCCGATCAGGCTCCCGAGCACGCCGACCGCCACCTCCACCGCGTCGTCGCGCAGCTCGATGTGCCTGGCCGCCCACTGGTCCAGGTGCGGCAGCTCCGCGTCCCACCAGACCCGCGCGTCCAGCTCCGCCAGCTGCTCGCGCCACAGCGGCGGCAGCGCGCCCAGCCGCTCGGACTCGGCGGCCAGCACGTCCACCAGGTACGCCACCGCCCGCGCGTCCCCGGCCCTGCCCACCACCTCGCGCACGTCGCCGGGCGTCCAGCCGCGCTCCCACAGCGGGTCCAGCGCGTCCCGCAGCGCGGCGCGCACGGCGCCGTCCACCTCGGACGGTGACAGGGTCGAGGTGCGCGGCAGGCGCGCCCTCCGGGTGGTGGCGGCCCGCCACACCGCCTCGCGAAGTGACTCCACGAGCGGCCATTGTCCCCGTTCGGGTGCGGTGTCGCGCCGGCCGGTGCGGGGTGGCGCGCCCCGTGCCAGCCTCAGCCTGTGAGCCGCGACACGCAGAGCACGTTGCGGCGCCCGGCCCTGGTGGTGAGCCGTCCACAGGGGACACCCCTGACCCCGGCGCAGCGCAGGGTGGTGCGCCGCTGCCGGGACCTGCCCGCCGTGGCCGACCCGCTGGAGGCCGAGCTGACGCTGAGCAGCGCGGTGGCGGACTGCGCGGTCGACGACGAGTTCTGGGCCGGGCTGGTCGAGCACGCCGTCGCCCGTTCGGGGCCCTGCTCCGACGCCCTCCTGGGCGTCCTGGCGTCGGCGGTCACCGGGCGGCCTGGGCAGTGGGCCAGGAACGCGGTGCGCCCGGCGGGGCCGCCGCTCAAGGTCGGCGGCTCGTGGACGTGCGACCGCACCATCGACGCCGGTTACCTCGCGGTGCTCTGCGCCTACCGGTTCGGTGACCGGGAACACGCTCTCGTGTTCCTGATAGACGAATTGGTCGGCAGCGTCGTGCGAAAGGCGTTCGTCACCCGGCAGGTGAGCAGGACCTTGGCCGAACTGGCCGGGCAGGGACCGCTGACGCCGCTGGGCTCGGAAGCCGCGCACTGGTTGTTGGCGAAGTCCTACGAACGGCTCGACCGACGCGCTGACCTGCGGGTCGACCCCGATGTCGGCCTGACCAGGCTGATGGTGAGGAGACGGATAGCGCTGGCCTTCGGCTGAACGCAGAAATGGGGCCTTCGATTTCTCGAAGGCCCCATTTCTGGAGTGCGCCGCCAGGGACTCGAACCCCGAACCCGCTGATTAAGAGTCAGCTGCTCTGCCAGTTGAGCTAGCGGCGCTCAGACGGTCTTGCTTTCTTGCTTTGTTCTTGCTCCGTCCGACATGGAGAACATTAGCACAGCATCTGCCGCACTTCCCAATCGCCTGGTCAGGCCGGGTTTGCGGCTCCGGACGGCGCGGTCGGGTGCCGGTAACGATCCAGCATCTCCGGCAACGAGGGCAACCCCTATGACGTCCCCTATGCAGGGGACGCTGAACAGGGCGGATGTAGCTACGTTCGGTGTTCGGAATGGCACGGAAACGGACGGGGCAGGGGATGGGCAAGTCGCGCAAGCGGGGGGCGCTGGGAATCGCTGTGATCGGGGTCGTCGCGACCTTGCTCACGGCGTGTTCGAGCGGTGCGGGCGATTCAGCGGGCAACGGGAGCGACACGACGCCGGTGGCGGCGCAGTCCTCGGAGCCCGCGAAGCCGGTGTCGCTCAGCCTCGGGCCCGCCAACCAGACGGCGGACGTCGCACCGGGTCTCCCGGTCGTGGCCACCGCCACCGACGGCAAGATCACCGAGGCCGTGCTGACCAACGCGGAGGGCAAGACCGTCGCGGGCCAGCTCTCGGCCGACGGCGCGCAGTGGGTCAACACCGAGGCGCTCGGCTACCAGAAGCAGTACACGCTCGCGGTCACCGGCCAGGGCGCGGACGGCAAGCCGGTCACGCAGACCTCGACCTTCACCACGGTGAAGCCGAGGACGCAGACCTTCCTGTCGGTCAACCCGATGGACGGCACCACCGTCGGCGTCGGCCAGCCGCTGGCGTTCTACTTCGACGAGCCGATCGCGGACAAGGCCGCCGCCGAGGCCATGATCTCCATCACCACGGAGCCCAAGGTCGACGGCGCGTTCTACTGGTTCAAGAACGACGAGGTGCACTGGCGCCCGCAGAACTACTGGGCGGCGGGCACCAAGGTCACCATCGACGCCAAGGTCTACGGCAAGCACCTGGGCAACGGGGTGTACGGCGAGAAGGACCGCCACATCCAGACGACCATCGGCGACGCGGTGATCCACGAGGCGGACGGCCAGAGCCACCAGGTCGTCACCAAGATCAACGGTCAGGTCGCGCGCACCATGCCCACCTCCATGGGCAACGCGGCCAACACCACCCCGGTCGGCACGTACGTGCTGACCGAGAAGCACGACCACATGGTCATGGACTCGCGCACGTACGGCCTCGCGCTGGACGCGGGCGGCTACGTCACCCCGGTCGACTGGGCGACGCGCATGTCCAACAGCGGCATCTTCTTCCACAGCGCCCCGTGGTCGATCGGCGACCAGGGCGTGCGCAACGTCAGCCACGGCTGCCTGAACCTGTCGCCCGAGAACGCGAAGTGGGTCTTCGACCTGTCGAAGCCCGGCGACATCGTGATCGTCACCAACTCGGGCGGCCCGCGCCTGGAGTCGTGGGACGGCTTCGGCGACTGGCAGGTGCCGTGGGAGGAGTGGGTGAAGGGCGGCAACAAGTAGTCACCGCCCCAGCCCGTCAGCGGTCCGCGACGCGACCCGCCGCCACTTCCAGGCGGCGGGTCGTTCGCATCGTGGCCAGCATCCTGCGGTCGTGGGTGACCAGGAGCAGGGTGCCGGTGAAGCTCTCCAGCGCCGACTCCAGCTGCTCGATCGCGGGCAGGTCCAGGTGGTTCGTCGGCTCGTCCAGCACCAGCAGGTTCACCCCGCGCGCCTGGAGCAGCGCCAGCGCCGCGCGGGTGCGCTCGCCCGGTGACAGCGACGCGGCCGGGCGCAGCACGTGGTCCGCCTTCAGGCCGAACTTCGCCAGCAGCGTGCGCACCTCCGCCGACGGCAGGTCGGGCACCTCGGCGCCGAAGGCGTCGGCCAGCGGGAGCTCGCCCAGGAACAGCCCGCGCGCCTGGTCGACCTCGCCGACCACCACGCCCGGTCCCAGCGACGCCGAGCCCTCGGCCAGCTCGACCCGGCCCAGCAGGGCGCCCAGCAGCGTCGACTTGCCCGCGCCGTTCGCCCCGGTGATCGCGACCCGGTCCGCCCAGTCCACCTGCAGGTCGACCGGCCCCAGCACGAAGTCGCCGCGCCGCACGACCGCGCCGCGCAGCACCGCCACGACCGCGCCCGAGCGCGGGGCCGAGGCGATCTCCATCCGCAGCTCCCACTCCTTGCGGGGCTCCTCGACCACCTCCAGCCGCTCGATCAACCGCTCGGTCTGCCTGGCCTTCGCGGCCTGCTTCTCGGTCGACTCGGAGCGGAACTTGCGGCCTGCCTTGTCGTTGTCGGTGGACTTGCGCCGGGCGTTCTTCACGCCCTTCTCCATCCACGAGCGCTGCGTCCTGGCCCGCTCCTCCAGGTCCGAGCGCTTGTCCGCGTACTCCTCGTAGTCCTCGCGCGCGTGCCGCCTGGCGATCTCGCGCTCCTCCAGGTACGACTCGTACCCGCCGCCGTAGGACCGCACCTGCCGCTGCGCCAGGTCCAGCTCGACCACCCGCGTCACGGTGCGCGCCAGGAACTCCCGGTCGTGCGACACCAGCACCGCGCCCGCGCGCAACCCCGTGACGAACGCCTCCAGCCGCTCCAGCCCGTCCAGGTCCAGGTCGTTGGTCGGCTCGTCCAGCAGGAACACGTCGTACCGGCTCAGCAGCAGCGACGCCATGCCCGCCCGCGCCGCCTGCCCGCCGGACAGCGAGGTCATCGGCTGGTCCAGGTCCACGCCCAGCCCCAGCTCGGCGGCGACCTCCTCGGACCGCTCGGCCAGGTCCGCCCCGCCGAGCGCGAGCCACCGCTCCAGCGCCTCCGAGTACCCCTCGTCCACGCCCTCCGACAGCAGCTCGGTGAGCCTGTCCAGTTCGGACTGCGCCTGCGCGACCCCGGTGCGGCGGGCCAGGAAGTCCCGCACGGTCTCACCGGGACGGCGCTCCGGCTCCTGCGGCAGGTGCCCGACCGTCGCGGACGCGGGGGAGAGGCGGATCACACCGGACTCGGCGGGGACCAGGCCCGCCAGGGTGCGCAGGAGCGTCGACTTGCCCGCGCCGTTCACCCCGACCAGGCCGACCACGTCCCCCGGCGCGACCACCAGGTCCAAGCCGGAGAACAGCACGCGGTCGCCGTGCCCGGCGGCCAGGTCCTTGGCGACGAGAGTGGCGCTCATCGGCGAAAACCCCTCAAGACGTGGGAAACGCCCCCCGACCTTGTGGTCGAGGGGCGTTCTCTCGGGGTGAGTGACGGGACTTGAACCCGCGACACCTGGGATCACAACCCAGTGCTCTACCGACTGAGCTACACCCACCATCACCGGGCTGGCCCGGCGGATGAAGCATACAGTGCCACACCGCCAAGCCTGAAATCGCCCCTATTTCACGCGGTCGGCGGGCGTCACGCCGTCCGCCGCGAGCAGTTCGGCGGCCACCGACTGCGCCTGCTCCGAGGTCGGCCCCGGCTGCGGCACGAACGCGGTGCGGCGGTAGTAGGCCAGCTCCCGGATGGACTCCTCGATGTCCGCGAGCGCCCGGTGCGCCAGGCCCTTGCCGGGCTGCGCGAAGTAGATGCGCGGGTACCAGCGCCTGCACAGCTCCTTGATGGAGGACACGTCCACCATCCGGTAGTGCAGGTGCGCGTCCAGCTCCGGCATGTCGCGGGCGATGAAGCCCCGGTCGGTCGCGATCGAGTTGCCCGCCAGCGGCGCGGTGCGCGCGTCGGGCACCCACTCGCGGATGTAGGCGAGCACCAGCGCCTCGGCCTCGGCGAGCGTCGTCGTCGAGCGCCGGACCTCCTCCGTGAGGCCGGACTTGGCGTGCATCTTCACGACCACTTCCGGCATCGCGGCGAGCGCCTCGTCGTCGGCGTGGATGACCACGTCGACGCCCTCGCCGAGGACGTTCAGCTCCGCGTCGGTCACCAGCGCCGCGATCTCGATCAGGGCGTCGGAGCCCAGGTCCAGGCCGGTCATCTCGCAGTCGATCCACACCAGGCGATCCATCACCCCCCGAAGCCTAGTCGCCGCGCCCGCGCCGGACCGCGCGCTCGGGCCCGCGTCCACCTTGCGATTCCGTCACGCGCGCGCCGGTTCGTCCTGCGGGCTCGCCGAGGCGGCTCTCCGCCTCACCGCGAGGGACAGCCCGGCGGCGGCCACGGACAGCAGCCCGGCGGCGTACCAGGCGGGCGCGTAGTCGCCGAAGCCGTCCCTGACCAGTCCGGCGGCGGTCGCGGCGAGCGCGGCGCCGACCTGGTGCGAGGCGAACACCCAGCCGAACACGACGGCCCCGGACGCGCCGAACACCTCGCGGCACAGCGCCACCGTCGGCGGCACGGTGGCCACCCAGTCCAGGCCGTAGAAGACGATGAACACCAGCATGGACGGCTCCACGGAGTGGTGGAACAGCTGCGGCAGCACCAGCAGCGACAGCCCGCGCAGCGCGTAGTAGGCGGTGAGCAGCAGGCGCGGGTCGACGCGGTCGGTGAGCCAGCCGGACAGCACGGTGCCCGCGACGTCGAACACGCCGACCAGCGCGAGCAGCCCGGCGGCCGTGGTGGTGGGCATCCCGTGGTCGTGCGCGGCGGGGATGAAGTGCGTGCCGACCAGACCGTTGGTGGTGGCCCCGCAGATCGCGAACCCGCCCGCCAGGAACCAGAACGGGCCGGTGCGCGCGGCGGACGCGAGCGCGCCCAGCGCCCGCCCGGCCGCGCCGGTGGTGCGCTCGGGCCGGGGCACGACCTCGGTCCCGCCGTGCGGCGGCACGCCCAGGTCGGCCGGGTACTCGCGCAGGAGCAGCAGCGCCAGCGGCACCACCGCCAGCGCCGCGCCGGACACGACCAGCGACGCCACCCGCCACCCCGACGACTCGGCGAGCGCGGCCACCACCGGCAGGAACACCAGCTGCCCGGTCGCGCCGCCCGCCGTGAGCACGCCGGTGACCAGGCCCCTGCGCCGGACGAACCAGCGGTTGGTGATGGTGGCCACGAACGCCAGCGCCATCGACCCGGACCCGATGCCGATCATCAGGCCCCAGAACAGGACCAGGTGCCAGCTCGCGGACGACAGCGTGGACAGCGCGCTGCCCGCCGCGACCAGGGCCAGCGCGCCCGCCACGACCCGGCGCACGCCCAGCTGCTCCATCAGCGCGGCGGCGAACGGCGCGGTCAGGCCGTAGAGCAGCAGGTTCACCGACACGGCGAACCCGATGGAGCCGGTCGACCAGCCGAACTCGCGCTGCAGCGGCTCGACCAGCGCTCCGGGGGCCGCGCGGAACGCGGCGGCGCCGACCAGCGCGGTGAAGGCGACGGCGGCGACCACCCACGCCTGGTTCTGCTTGTTGCGGATCACGCGGCAAGCGTGCGCCGCCTGGGCGCGCCCGCAGAAGTGGCCGGTGGGCCATCATGTGCAAACATCCGGCCATGTCACCCCACCGCGTGGTCGTGCTCGTGCTGCCGGACGTGGTCGCGTTCGACCTCGGCGTCCCCGGCCAGATCTTCGGCGGCGCCCGCGACGCGGCGGACCGCAGGCTCTACCGGGTCGACGTGTGCACCCCCGGCGGCGCCCCGGTGCGCTCGGCCTCCGGGTTCACCGTCACCGCCGACCGGGGCCTGGGCCTGCTGGACGAGGCCGACACCGTCGTGGTGCCCGGCGTGCACGACCCCGCGCTGCTCGACCGGGGCGAGCTGCCCGACGGGGTCGGGGCGGCGCTGCGGAGGGCGTCCGCGCGGGGCGCGCGGGTGATGTCCATCTGCACCGGGGCCTTCGCCCTCGCCGCCGCGGGCCTGCTCGACGGGCGGCGCGCCACCACGCACTGGCTGCACGCCGACGAGTTCCGCCTGCTGTTCCCGCAGGTCGAGCTGGACCCCGGCGTGCTGTTCGTGGACGGCGGCGACGTGCTCACCTCGGCGGGCGTGGCGGCGGGCATCGACCTGTGCCTGCACGTGGTGCGCGCCGACCACGGCAGCGAGGTCGCCAACCGGGCGGCCAGGCGCAGCGTGGTGCCGTCCTGGCGACCGGGCGGGCAGGCCCAGTTCATCGACCGCCCGCTGCCTCGGGCCACCGGGGACTCGTCGACCGCGACCGCGCGCGCGTGGGCGCTGGAGCACCTGGACGAGCCGCTGGACCTGCGGGCGCTGGCCGAGCGCGCCCGGATGAGCGTGCGCACGTTCACCCGCCGCTTCCGCGAGGAGACCGGCACGAGCCCCGGCGACTGGCTGCTCGGCCAGCGGGTCGACCGGGCGCGCAGGTTGCTGGAGACCACGGACCTGCCGGTGGACCAGGTCGCCAGGCACGCCGGGTTCGGCACCGGCGCCGCGCTGCGCCAGCGGTTCGCGGCCGTCCTCGGGGTGTCCCCGAGCGGTTACCGGACCACGTTCCGCTCCGCAGGGTGATGCCCGGTTCGGTTTGCTGTCACCCGAACGGCCCATTGCCTGCGGCGTGATCCCGAGCAGAATCGGGTAGCAACGGGCAACAACGGAGGTAAACGGGCATGTACGCGGCGGAGCGGCACGCCCTGCTGGCGCAGCGGGCGCGGCGGGACGGCAGGGTCGACGTCAGCGACATGGCCGAGGAGCTCGGCGTCGCCCCCGAGACCATCCGCCGCGACCTGGGCGTCCTGGAGCGCCAGGGCCTGGTCCGCCGCGTCTACGGCGGCGCGGTCGCCGTCGACCGGCTCGACGTCGAACCGGGCGTCGCCCAGCGCGACCGCACCAACGCCGCCGAGAAGGACCGCATCGCCCGCGCGGCCCTGGAGCACCTGCCCGAGCGCGGCTCGGTCCTGCTGGACGCGGGCACCACCACCGCCCGGCTCGCCGCGCTCCTGCCGACCGACCGGGAGCTGACCGTGATCACCAACTCGGTGCCCATCGCCACCGCCGTCGCCGCCCGGCCGGGCGCCACCCTGCACCTGCTCGGCGGCCGGGTCAGGGGAGCCACCCTCGCCTCCGTCGAGTCCTGGGCGCTGGACGCGCTCGAAGGGCTCCTCGTGGACGTGGTCTTCCTGGGCGCCAACGGGTTCTCCGCCCAGCGCGGCTGCACCACCCCCGACCTAGCGGAGGCCGCCGTGAAGACCGCGATGGTCTCGGCCGCGCGCAGGCGCGTGCTGCTCGCCGACCACGGCAAGCACGGGACCGACCAGCTCAGCCGGTTCGCCAAGCTCTCCGACCTGGACGTGCTGATCAGCGACAGCGGGCTCGACCGGGCGGCGGCGCGCGAGCTGGAGGCCGAGGGCCCCTCGGTGGTGCTGGCGTGATCGTCACCGTCACCCCCAACCCCAGCCTGGACCGCACCGCCGCCATCGGCTCGCTCACCAGGGGCGAGGTGCTGCGCGCCTCGTCCGTGCGCCTCGAGCCCGGCGGCAAGGGCGTCAACGTGGCCCGCGCGCTCACCGCGGCGGGCGCGGACGCCGTCGCGCTGCTGCCCGTCGGCGGCGCGTCCGGCGGGCTCCTGCTCGACCTGCTCGGCGAGGTCCCCGCCGTCCCGGTGCCGGTCAACGGCCACACCCGCACGAACACCGCGCTGGTCGAGGCGGACGGCACCACCACCAAGATCAACGAACCCGGCCCCGAGCTGTCGCCCGCCGAGGTCGCCGCGCTCGTCGAGCAGTCCGCGCGGCTGTGCGCGGACGCCGAGTGGCTGGTGTGCTGCGGCAGCCTGCCGCCCGGCGCGCCCACCGACCTGTACGCCCGCCTCGCCGCCGGTTCCGGCCGCGCGCGCGTCGCCGTGGACAGCTCCGGCGCGCCGCTCGCGGGCGCCGGTCCCGTCGACCTGCTCGCCCCCAACCACGCCGAGCTGGCCGAGCTGGCGGGCGCGGAGCTGCCCACGCTCGGCGCGGTCCTCGGCTTCTCGCGCGCACTGCTCGCCGACGGCGTCGGCGCGGTGCTGGTCACCCTCGGCGCGCACGGCGCGCTGCTGGTCGACCCCCGAGGCGCGCACCACGCGATCGCCCCGCCCACCACCGTCCGCAGCACGGTCGGCGCCGGGGACGCGGCGCTCGCCGGGTTCCTGCGCGCGGGCGGCGGCGGACCGGACGCGCTGCGCGCCGCGGTCGCCTACGGCACGGCGGCGGTGGCCGCCGAGGGAAGCCGGATGCCCGGCCCCACCGAGGTGCACCCGGACGCGGTGCGCCTCGTCGACGTCGACGAGAACCTCACCCTCAGCGGAGGCGCCCCATGACCGAACTCATCACAGCCGACCTGGTCGACCTCGACCTCGCGCCGACCTCGCGCGAAGCGGTCGTGCGCGCCCTCGCGGAGCGGCTCGTGGCGGCGGGCCGCGTCACCGACCTCGACCTGTTCCTCGCCGACGTCGCCGCCCGCGAGGCGCAGATGCCCACCGGCCTCGAAGGCGGCATCGGCATCCCGCACTGCCGCTCGGCCGCCGTCACCGCGCCCACGCTCGCGTTCGGCCGCAGCGCGGCCGGTGTCGACTTCGGCGCCCCGGACGGCCCCGCGCACCTGGTGTTCCTGATCGCCGCGCCCGAGGGCGGCGGCACCGACCACATGAAGGTGCTCGCCGCGCTGGCCCGCAGGCTGGTCCGCGCCGAGTTCACCACCACCCTGCGCGAGGCGACCGACGCCGAGCAGCTCGCCTCCTACGTCCGGACCGAGGTCGCGCCGTGAGGTTCGTCGCGATCACCGCGTGCCCCACGGGCATCGCGCACACCTACATGGCCGCCGAGTCGCTGGAGCAGGCGGCGAAGGCGTCCGGCGACGAGATCACCGTCGAGACGCAGGGCTCCGCCGGGTCCGACCCGCTGCCCGAGGAGGTCATCGCCTCGGCCGACGCGGTCATCCTGGCCGCCGACGTCGCGGTGTCCGGCCGGGAGCGGTTCGCCGGGCTGCCGGTGGTGGAGGCCAGCGTCAAGCAGGCCATCAGCGGGGCGGCCGGGCTGCTGGAGCAGGCCAGGGCCGCCGCCGCGGAGGGCAAGCGGGAACCCGCAGCCGCCGCCGACCCGGCCGAACCCGCGCTGACCAGCAAGGCCAAGGCGGGCGACGGGTTCGGCACCCGGCTGCGCCAGTGGCTGATGACCGGCGTCAGCTACCTCATCCCGTTCGTCGCGGCGGGCGGCCTGCTGATCGCGCTCGGCTTCGCCCTCGGCGGCTACGACGTCACCGACGCGCCGCCGGTCACCGAGCACTTCGACCCGGCCAGCATCGCCAGCTGGGGCGCGCTCAGCCAGCAGACCGGCGCGCTCGCGTTCGGGTTCCTGGTGCCGGTGCTCGCGGGCTTCATCGCGTTCGCCATGGCCGACCGGCCCGCCATCGCGCCCGGCTTCGTCGGCGGCGCGGTCGCCTCGGCGACCGGCGCGGGCTTCCTCGGCGGCCTCGTCGCCGGTCTCCTCGCGGGCGCGGTGGTGCTCGGGCTCAAGCGCGTCAAGGTGCCGAAGTGGATGGCCGGGGTCATGCCGGTCGTGGTCTACCCGCTGCTCGGGTCGGCCGCCGTCGGCGTCCTGATGTACCTGGTGGTGGGCAAGCCGGTCGCGGCGGCGACGACCGGGTTGACCGAGTGGCTCGGCGGGCTCACCGGGACCAGCGCGGTCCTGCTCGGCGCGCTGCTCGGCCTGATGATGGCGTTCGACATGGGCGGCCCGGTCAACAAGGCCGCCTACACGTTCGCCATCGGCGGGCTCACCACCGACGCCCAGGCCTCGCTGGAGATCATGGCCGCCGTGATGGCCGCGGGCATGGTGCCGCCGCTGGCGCTCGCGCTGGCCACGGCCGTGCGCGGCGCCCTGTTCACCCCGGTCGAGCGGGAGAACGGGCGCGCCGCGTGGCTGCTCGGCGCCTCGTTCATCACCGAGGGCGCCATCCCGTTCGCCGCCGCCGACCCGCTGCGGGTCATCCCGCCGCTCATGCTCGGCTCGGCCGTGACCGGCGCGATGTCGATGGGCCTCGGCGCGACGCTGCGCGCCCCGCACGGCGGCCTGTTCGTGATCGGCTTCATCGGCGGACCGCTGCAGTTCCTGCTGTCCCTGCTGGTCGGCACGCTCGTGTCGGCCGCCGCCGTGGTGCTGCTCAAGCAGTTCACGGGCGCAGCAAGAACGGCCTGAGCAGGTCCGGGACGGCCTCGTCGGCGACGGCGAGGCCGTCCGCCTCCCCGACGTCCACCACGGCGTAGTGCCCGTCGCCCGCCGCCGTCGTGGCCACCACGGTCACCAGGCCCGCGCGGCGCTGGAAGAACGTCCGGCGCACCCGCCAGCCGATGATCCCGGTCCGCTGCAGCGCCACCGTCTCCCGCAGCAGCGAACCCGACCGCACCACCAGGTAGCGGTCGGTCAGCGCGTGCCCCAGCGAGCGGTAGCGGTCCCAGCCGACCAGCGCGGCCAGCGGCGCCAGCGGCAGCGACGCCTGCCACGCCCACGACGGCGCCCACACCACCAGCGCGGCCACCAGCACCAGCGCCGGGAGCACCGCGCGCACCATCCGCCTGCGCAGCGCCGCCGCCGGGTGCCCGCGCAGCGGCGCGGTCGTCGGCGGGTCCTCGACCCGCAGCACCTCGCTCGTCACCCGGTGCGCCTCGGCGCGCGGGGCGGGCGGCAGCAGCAGGCTGCTCTCGCCCTTCCTGCCCAGCCCCGTGGTCACCGCGACCGCCTTCGCGCCGCGACCGGCCCGCAGCAGCAGCGCCTCCTGCACCTCCACGCCGCGCAACCGCTGCTCCGCCAGCGACACCGAGCGCGTGGTCAGCAGCCCCCGCTGGACCCGGACCGTGCCGTCCGGCTCGCGGGTCAGCCGGTAGCCCCAGAACTGGAGCACGTACAGCAGCAGCGCGCCCAGCGTCGACAGCACCGCCACCACCAGCACCGACACCGCGATGGTCTGCGCGAGCGGCTGCCCGACCACCCAGTGCGCCGCGTCCACCGCCGGGTCCAGCACCTCGATGTCCAGCTCGCGGGCGAAGTTCACCACCACGCCGAACAGCGCGCCGATGCCGACCAGGCCGGACAGGGTCAGCGGGGCGTAGCGCAACCAG
Organism: Actinosynnema pretiosum; assembly: GCF_024171695.1. Classification (GTDB taxonomy): domain Bacteria; phylum Actinomycetota; class Actinomycetes; order Mycobacteriales; family Pseudonocardiaceae; genus Actinosynnema; species Actinosynnema pretiosum. The sequence goes on from NZ_JAMTCF010000002.1 coordinate 172,690, forward strand.
CGGGTGTCCAGCTCGGCCAGCGTCCTGCCCGGCTCCACCGGGCGCGGTGCCTGGTCGGGCGCGCCCGCCGTGCGCGGGGCGTGGTCGAGCAGCAGCACGCGCAACCGCTCGCCCTCCGCCGAGGTGACCGCGTCCAGCGTCAGGCCGTCCTCGCCCGGCTGGTCGCGGCTGCCGGTGCCCAGCCGAACGGCGGACAGGCCGAACAGGCGGTGGCCCAGCTTCGCGGTCAGGTCCACGCTGCGGATGCGGTCGCGCGGCACCGCCAAGCGCTTGCGCACGAACAGGCCGGTGCGCAGCTCGACCTGCTCCGGGGTGATCCGGTAGCGGGTGGTGACCCAGTTCAGCACGCCCAGCGCGATGACCAGGACCACGACGCCGACGCTCATGGCGATCCGCCAGCCGTCGCCGTTGCCCAGCACCAGCAGGCCGATCAGCACCGGGACCAGGCCGATGATCTCGTTGAGCGGGCGGACCACGACCATGCGCGCGTCCAGCCGGTGCCAGTCGACGACCAGCTCGTCGTTCAGCTCGGGGGCGGTCGGGTAGGCGGGGAGGGCCGGTTCCGCTCGGGGCGCCGGTGCTTCCGCGACCGCCGGGGCTTCCGGGTTCGCCTGCCCGCGCTCGTCCGGGGTCACGTCGCGTCGCCCGGCGTCGCCTGGGTCGTGGAGGTCAGCTCCTCGGCCAGCCGGACCGCCTCGGCGTGGTCGAGGCCCGCGATCTCCACCGGCCCCGCCGCCGACGCCGTGGTCACGGTCACCGTCGACAGGCGCAGCAGCTGCTGGAGCGGCCCGCGCTTGGTGTCCACGGTCTGGATGCGCGAGACCGGCGCGATCCGCCACTCCTGGGTCAACCAGCCGGACAGCGTGTACACCGCCTCCGGCGTGGCCTCCCAGCGGTGCACGCGGTACCGCCAGCGGGGCATCACCAGCGTGTGCGCCACTCCCGCGACCACCGTCGCGATCAAGCCCGCGACCTGCCAGGTCGACGCGTCGGACACCAGGAAGTAGGGGACCAGCTGGATCGCCAGCAGCACCAGCCACCCGATCGCCGCGTCCAGTGTCCAGAGGGTGATCGCCCTGCGGCTGACCCGGTTCCGGGGCGCGCGCAGGCGCAACACGTCGGTGCTCACTCACTCACTGTGCCCGAAGGACCGGGGTCGCGTCACACGACCCCGGCCGGTGAGCGGGTGCTCAGGGCTCGATGGAGTAGGGCGGGGTGAAGGTGTCCTCGATCGCGGAGGCGTTGACCGAGGGGCTCGCGCTCGCCGCGACGGCCGTGACCACGCCGAAGGACGCGCAGAGAGCGGCGACCGCGAGGATTCTGCGGAGAGAGTTAACAACCATCGTCAAGCTCCGTTCGCTCGGTGGCACCGCGGCCCGCGGCAGCGGTTCGCGGCCCTGGGACGCAGGGGAGGCAAACGTCCTTGCGGAGCATGGCACACATGGCGGCGCGCGCTCACCCCCGAGTTCCGCCCGATCACGCTCCGAGTTCGCGCTTGAGGACCTTGCCGGTGGCGTTGCGCGGCAGTTCCCGGTGGAAGACCACGGCGCGCGGCACGGCGAACCGCGCGAGCTCCGCCCGCACCCGTGCCAGCACGGCTTCCTCCGACGGGCCGTCGTCGTCCTTGACCACGTGGGCGACCAGCCGCTGCCCGAACCGCTCGTCCGGCACGCCCACGACGGCCGCCTCGCGCACGCCGGGCATAGCGGAGATCACGTCCTCGACCGCCGCCGGGTGGACGTTCTCGCCGCCGGAGACGACCATCTCGTCGTCCCGGCCGACGACGAACAGCAGGCCGTCCACGACCTTGCCGAGGTCGCCGGTGGGCATGAGGCCGCGCACCCGGTCCTTGGACCCGGCGTGGGTGTAGCCGTCGAACAGCATGTCGTTGCCCGCGAAGATCCGGCCGGTCTCGCCGGGGGGAACGGGGTCGCCGCGCTCGTCGAGGATCTCCAGGGCGGTGCCGGGCGGCGGTTTCCCGGCGGTGGTCGGGTGCGCGGCCAGCTCGTCGGGGCGGGCGACGGTGACCCAGGAGACCTCGGTGGAGCCGTAGAGGTTGTGCAGCGCGGGGCCCGTGCGGCGCAGGCAGTCCCGGACCACGCGCGGCGGCAGCGCGGAACCGCTGGACGCGATCACCCTGGGGCGGGGGAGGGGGCCGTTCACCTCCAGGAGGCGCTGGAGGTGGACGGGGACGGTGAACAGGGCGTCGCACCCGCGCAGGTCCTCGGCCAGTGCTTCCGGGGTCGGGTGGCGGCGCAGGACGAGCGTGCCGCCGAGCACGAGGGCGAGCTGGAACGCGGCGAAGCCCCAGGTGTGGAACAGCGGGGCGGGGATCGCGCAGACGTCGCCGTGCCGCAGGGGGATGCGTGAGAACAGCGCCGCGGCGGGCGCGAGGCTCGGCGGCTCGGGGCGGCGGGCGCCCTTCGCGGGGCCCGAGGTGCCGGAGGTGAGCACGACGACGTGACTGCGGCTCGTGCGGGCGGGGAGGGGCGCTGAGGTGGCGCGCAGGTCGTCGAGGGTGGTGCGGGGGTGGTCGCGGGTTCCGCCGGGCAGGCCGCCCGACCCTGCCCTGCCCGCTTCCGCAGGACTGCCCACGTGCTCGGCTCGCGTGCTTCCACCCGCTTCCGCAGGTCCGCCCACGTGCTCGGCCCGCGCGCTTCCGCCCGCCTGGTCGGCCTGCGCAGTTCTGCCCACGTGCCCGGCCCGCGCGTTCCCGGTTCCCGAGTTCTCCGCGTTCCCGCCCGCGTCCCTTGTCCCCGTGCTTCCCGTTCCCGCGCCGTCCGTTCCCGCGCCGCCTGTCCCCGCGCCGTCCGTCCCCGCGTCGTCCGCGCTCTCGCCGTCCTCCGGCCAGGCCGTGACGCGGATGATCCCGCCGGGAGCCCCGCTCAGCGCTCCGTCGAACTCGGCGTCGGCCACCAGCGCCACCGGTTCCTGCTCGCGCAGCACGCCGACCAGCCGCGCCGGGCTCAACCCGCTGTTGAGCAGGACCACGTCGGCGCCGAGCTTCGCGCACGCCACGACGGTCTCCACGAACCCCCGGTGGTTGCGGCACAGCACGGCGACCCGGTGCTCACCGCCCACCCCGAGCGCGGCGAGCCCCGCCGCGAGCCGGGTGGTGCGCTGGTCGACCTCGGCGTAGGTCAGCGCGCCGAGGTCGTCCACCAGCGCGGTCCGACCGGGGTGCCGAGCCGCGCCGGTGGCGTAGCCGAAGGGCAGGGTGACGCGCCAGCGCAGGTAGGCGCCGAGCACGCCGAGCAACCGGTCCGGCCGCATCGGGCGCACCACGCCCGCGCGGACCAGGGTCGCCAGCGCCCGTGCTGCCGAGTAGGTGCCCATCACTCGATGGTGGCACTACCTACCCGCGAGTAGGAAGAGGTTCAGGCTTCCGGGGCGTCGGAGGCGTTCACGACGGCGTCCCGCAGCGCGGCGCGCAGCCTGCCCACCTCCAGCGGGGTGAGCACGGCGGCCTCGCCGGGCGGCACCGTGACCACGACGTGCCCCTGGCTGACGAAGACGGTCATGTCACGGCGACGGGAAGCTATGTCGCGGCAGGCGATCTGCCACTCCTTACCTGTGCTCACAGGTTTCTACCTCCATTTTCCTCGACGCGGGGCGCTGCGGACGACCGGCGCGCGCCCGTGCGGGCGCGCTGGACCGGCCCCGTGGCGACGAGCGCCGGGCAGCCGTGTCGAGCCGTCCTTAGCGTCGCACGGCCCCTTCGGTCCTGTCCCCGAGAAGGGTGAAAATGACGGAACCGGAGCGTGCCGTGTCGACCCTGTTGCGTATCGGCTGTGCGTGAGAATGCGCTACTAGCTCTCACCTGTTCGGTGGATTATTACACCCGAATGGCGGAGCGTGCTGTGCACGTACCGTGCGTCTGGGTCGTTCTGCGTCGTTCCGTGCCGGTGCTGAGGCCGGGCGCGGGGTCAGAGGCAGGAGCCGCTGTCCGGGGTGCCCCGCTCGGCGCTGATCAGCCGGTACAGCAGGGCCTTGAGCAGGTTCGCCTCGATCGGGCTCAGGTCGGCCGTGAACTCCGCCTCGGCGGCCCCGTGCACCACCGCGACCTCTTGCTGCAGGGCGCGCCCCTGCTCGGTGATCGAGGGCGTGCGCACCCGGCGGTCGTTGGGGTCGGGCTTGCGCTCCACCAGCCCGGCCCGCTCCAGGCGGTCGAGCTCGGCGGTCAGCGTCGTCTTGTCCAGGCCGAGCATGTGGCCGAGCGAGAGCTGGGTCCTGGCGCAGCCGTGGCTCACGAGCGCGGTGAGGATCACCTGCCCGCGCGAGCTGATGCCGTGCTTGGCGGCGACCTCCTGCGCGGTCGCGTTGAGCTTCTGCGCGGCGCGGTGCAGCAGCCAGTTCAGGTCTTCGCCGCGGTTGTCGGGCTGAGGCGCGGTGAGGTCCATACCCGTGGATGGTACCCCCACGTTCGGATGATCCGCAGCAAGAACGTCTTGACTCGGAACGTTTTCACTCGTAACGTCTTCCCCAGGAACTTCCGAGAGGGGATCGAAATGCTGCTGCACATCGACACGAGCCTTCGCACCGAGGGATCGGTGTCCAGGGAGGTCACCGCCGCGTTCGCCGAGGCCTGGCGCGAGTCCCACCCCGGTGGCGGGTACGCGTACCGAGACCTGGGCGCAGAACCGCTCCCGCACCTCGACGCGGCGGCGCTGGCCAGCCGGATGCGCGGCGAGGAGAGTCCGCTGGCGCGCGAGTTGGGCGCCGAGCTGGAGGCCGCGGACACCGTCCTGCTGGGCACCCCGATGTACAACTTCACGATCACGTCGTCGCTGAAGGCGTGGCTGGACTGGGTGACCCAGGGCTCGTACATGGCCGACCGGGAAACGGGCCGGGGCGTGCTGAGCGGCAAGCGCGTCGTCGTGGTGACCGCCCGAGGCGGCTCGTACGCGCCGGGCACCCCGAGAGAGGGCTTCGACTTCCAGGAGCCGTACCTGAAGGCGACGCTCAGCCTGATCGGCCTGCACCACGACCTGGAGTTCGTGCACGCCGAACTGACCAACGCCAACGTGGTCCCCGACCTGGCCCAGTTCAAGGACCTGGCAGCCACGTCCCTGGCCAACGCCCACCGCACCGCCCGAACCCTGGCAGCCGCCTAGCCGCGCGCCACCTCAGCCGCCCACCCCAGGCCGCCCCCATCCCGCGCAGCCCTCACCACCTAGCCGCGCGCCACACCCACGCCCACTCGCGCTGACCAGCACCGACCAGCACATCACCGGGCCGCCGGCCTGCACGCCACTGTCCGGCTGACCTGCACTGACTCGCACATCACCGTGCTGCTGGCCTGCGTCGTCACCGTGCCGCAGACCTGCGTTGTCGCCGCGTCACCCCACGCTGCCACCACGCACCGCTGCGCCACTCACACCGTCACCGCGCACTGCCGCACCACTCCGTGCTGCCACCGCGCACCGCCACCTCATCCCAAGCCGCCGCTGCACACTGCCGTCACGACATGCAGCCACCGCGCCGAACTACCACCGCCGCCCCGCTGCCACCATCCGTCGCCAACCGCAACCTGCTCAACAATCCGCCAGCCACCAGCCGCTCCACCGCTGGTCGCCTAACCACCAGCCGCTCAACCACCGGCTGCCCAACCGCCAGTCGTTCAACTGCTGCTGCTCAACCCTCGGCTGCTCAACCGCCAGTCGCGCAGCCACCAGCCACTCGGCCAGCAGCCGTCCAACCGGCAGCCACCCGGTCGCCAGCTGCCCAACCACCCAGCTGTCCGGCTACCTGACTACCTGGTTGCGGTCTTGCCCGGCTGCTCTCCGCGCTTCTCCAGGGGTGTTCCCTTCTGCGCCCCTTTCTGATGTCTCTTCTACTTGCCGTGCACGGCACTGACGCGTCGCAGCCGGTCGTGACTGGCTGCGCAACCAGCCGCGCGCCGACAGCCACGTCACGGTCCGCAGCCTCAACTCCCGAAGGAGGTGTCGAACGAACCCACAACTGAATGAACGCACCAACCTCGTTGTCCGGTAAGGCCTCCGGTCGTCCAGCACCCCCGATCCCGGTGTGGTGACAGCGGTTCACGACTGCGGGACCTGGGCGCATCGCCCATTGGTGTCCGTAGTGGCGCTGTCACACTGGGTGAGACCTCCGGGAGGTGCCATGTCCGAACCGATCACCGCGGTGCTCGTCCGGGCGGCGGAGTTGACCGCGAAGGGCTTGCCCCACAAGGCGATCGACCTGCTCCGCCCGGTGCTGGCGGTCAACCCTCGGCACGCGCAGGCGTGGTGCGAGCTGGCTGCGGCGCTTCTGGACATCGACCAGCCCGATCCCGCGCTGTCGGCCGCGAAGCGGGCGCTGGTGCTGGACGGCGACCACTCGTGGGCGCAGCGCTTGGCCGCGTTGGCGCTGAGCGAGCTGGGGCGGCACCGGGAGGCGGTGGTGTCGGCGCGGGAGTGCGTTCGGCGCAAGCCGGGGGACTGGCGCTGCCTGGTGGTGCTGGCGGACGTGTTAGCTGCCGCGCCGGACGGCAGGCGGGAGGCGGTGGCCGTGGCGCGGGAGGCGACGCGGCTCGCGCCCGAGCAGGCCAGGACGTTCCAGGTGCTCGGTGACGCGGCGCTGCGCGTGAGCGACTGGGACACCGCCGAGCACGCCTACCGCACCTCGCTGCGGCTGGACCCGGAGAACGAGGACGTCAGGGCCAACCTGGCCACGGCCTGGCGCAAGCGCGGCGGCAAACCCACCGCCTCGCCCGCGCACGAGTCGCTGACCAAGGCGCACGCCCTGATCTGGTCCGCGCTGACCAGGCTGGCCGCACTGCTGGCGGCGGGCAACCTCCTCCTGCTGCTGGCAGGAATGCCCAAACCGACCCCGGCGCTGGCCTACCTGGCGGCGGCACTGGTGGGCGCGTGCGCGGTGACGGTCCTGACCGTGCTCTTCCGCGCGCGCAAGGGCACCCGCCGAGCACTGCTGGCAGTCCCACTCCACCGCCCGAAGGTGGCCCTGGCCGGTGTGGCCTTCACCGCCTCGACCGCCGTCCTGGTGGTGTGGACAGCCAGCCTGTTCCTAGGCGCGACCACGATGCAACCCCTGGTCCTGTCTTGGATCTTCGCCGTGCTCGGCGGCGCGGTGGTCGTCCTGAGCGGCAACCACCGCTAACCCGACCCAAGCCCAGCAGACCAACCCCAGCCCGCAGACCACCCCCACCTTGCAGGCTGACCCCAGCCCGCAGGCCGACCCCCACCCTGCGGACCAAACCCCAGCCGCAAACCGACCGCCAGCCCAATCCGTCCCGCCCTACCTGCCTGGCCTGACCCCAAGCCTGCGCCCCGAGCGGGACTCGCATCCAGGTCCACAACCGCCACCCCACCCAGGCCACCCCGGTTCGGCCCCGGCCCGGCTCGCTCAGCTCAGCTCGGCCCGCCCTGGACCCCGGCCCCGCTCGGTGTCCACCCCGCACCCTGCTCCAGGCACGGGCTCGCCCCCAACCCGCGCCTCCCCCCGTTCCCCCCGGCTGCCCGTTCCCCCTGCCCCACCCCCGTCCCCCCTGCCTCTAGCCTGGGTCAGGCAGGTCGTTCACCCGGTTCGTCCGGTTCAACTCGGCCAACCCGTCCGGTCCACCTGGTTCGACGTTCGGCTCATGGGGGAGGTGGAGTGGTCCACAGGGCTGTTCTGCTGGTCCTCGGGCTGGTCGCTGGCTACCTCTTCGCCAGTCCAGTCGAGCCCACCGACCCCCGTCCCGTCGTCGCCATCGCGTCGGCCGTCGCCGATGCCGCGCACCTGCCCGCCACCTCGCGGCCCACCGGGCACCCGGTCAAGCACGCCCCGGCCGGTCAGGTCGGGCAGCCGCTCGACGGGGTGCTGCCCGCCGTCCACCGGCCTCGGGCGCCGCAGGCGCGGCCCGCCGCCGTTCCGGCCGCGCACCTCGACCTCGCCCGCCGCGCCCAGGTCCCGCTCAACGACCGCGCGCCCCCACCCGACCTCCGGTAACGCAACCCGCTCGCCCCAACCCCCTCACCGGAGGTCATCCACCCATGCCGCGCCCAGCCGCGCGGCGGGAACTGCTCGTCCGGGGACTGCTGTCCCTGGGCGTTCTCGCCGCGTCCGCCTTCCTCCTGCTCACCACCGCCCCCCGCCTCGGCCTCGACCTGCGCGGCGGGACGCAGATCGTGCTCGAAACGCCCGACGGCAGCGCCTCCGAGGCCACCGACCGGGCCATGGAGGTGCTGCGCCGCCGGGTCGACGAGCTCGGCGTCGCCGAACCCGTGCTCGCCCGCTCCGGCGACCGCCGCATCGTGGTCGAGCTCCCCGGCGTCCAGGACCCGGCCGAGGCCGTCGAGGTCCTCGGGCGCACCGCGCAGCTCTCCGTTCACCCCGTCACCGGAACCGGTGACACGCCCTCCCCGTCCGGGGGCGGGATCGCGCTCGGTGACGCCGTCATGACCGGTGACGGCATCAAGAACGCCCAGGCCTCACCCGCTCAGGGCGGCATCGGGTGGACCGTCGGCATCGAGTTCCAGGGGGACGCCCCCGCCGCCTGGCAGCGGGTCAGCGCCGAGGCGGCCTGCGCCCCACCCGGTGACCCGCGCAGGCAGATCGCGTTCCGGCTCGACGACGAGGTGATCTCGTCACCGCAGGTCGACCCGTCCGTCGGCTGCGGCACCGGGATGATCGGCGGCAGCACCCAGATCACCGGCTCCTTCACCCAGGACGAGGCCGAGGACCTGGCGCTGGTCATCCGCTCCGGCGCGCTGCCCGTCCCGGTGGACGTGGTCGAGCAGCGCACCGTCGGCCCGACGCTCGGCGCCGAGGCCATCGACGCCAGCGCCCGCGCCGCGATCATCGGCGTCGCCCTGACCGGCCTGTTCCTGATCGGCGTGTACCGGCTCGCCGGCCTCGTCGCGGTGCTCGCGCTCGTCGCCTACGCCGCCGTGTCCTACGCCGCGCTGCTCGCGATCGGCGCCACCCTCACCCTGCCCGGCCTCGCCGGGTTCGTGCTGGCCGTCGGCATGGCCGTGGACGCGAACGTGCTGGTGTTCGAGCGCGCCCGCGAGGAGTTCGCCCGCCGCCGCCGGATGCCCCGGTCGGTCGACCTCGGGTTCCGGGGCGCGTTCAGCGCCGTCGCCGACTCGAACGCCACCACCTTGCTCGCGGCGGGCCTGCTGTTCTGGTTGGCGGTCGGACCGGTCAAGGGCTTCGGCGTGACGCTGTCCATCGGCGTCATCGCCTCGCTGTTCAGCGCGCTCGTGCTCAGCCGCGTCCTGCTCCAGCTGATCATGCCGGTGCTGGAGCGCCGCCCGCGCTGGAGCGGCCTGCACGACCTCGGCCGGGTGCGCACCTGGCTGACCGGGCGCGGCATCGTGCTGTTCCGCCGCCCGGCGCGCTGGCTGGTCGCCGCCGCGCTGATCGCGGTGGCCGCGCTGTCCGGCCTGGTCGTGCGCGGTCTCGACCTCGGCGTGGAGTTCACCGGCGGCCGGATGCTGGAGTTCACCGCCGCCTCCGCCGACACCGGTCGGGTGCGCGCCGCGCTCGCCGACGCGGGCTTCCCGGACGCCGTGGTCGTCACCTCCGGCGACAGCGGCGTGTCGGTGCGCACCGGCCCGATCGACGAGGCCGCGTCCGCGCGGGTCGGCGAGGCGGTCGACCGCGCCACCGGCGGCGCGGAGCAGGTCGCCAACGAGCTGATCGGCCCCAGCCTCGGCGACGAGCTGCGCCGCAACGCGCTGATCGCGCTGGCCATCGCCGTGGCCGCGCAGCTGGCGTACCTCGCCTACCGCTTCGACTGGCGCCTCGGCCTGGCCACGGTGTCCGCGCTGGTCGCCGACGTGGTCGTGCTGGTCGGCGCGTTCGCCTGGATGGGCAAGACGGCGGACGGCGTGTTCCTGGCCTCGCTGCTCACCGTGATCGGCTACTCGGTCAACGACTCGGTGGTGGTGTTCGACCGGGTCCGCGAGCTGCGCAGGGCCGATCCTAGGCGCGACTACCCGGAGCTCGTCGGCAGCGCCGTGCTCCAGACCATCCCGAGGACGGTCAACACGGGCATCGGCGTCCTGTTCGTCCTGGCCGCCCTGCTCGTGCTCGGCGACGGCTCGCTCGCCGACTTCGCCACCGCCCTGCTGATCGGCCTGGTCGCGGGCACCACGTCGACGATCGTCACGGCGGCCCCGATCGCGATCGCCCTGGACGGCCGGTGGGGGCCGAACGCGGGCCGCGCGAAGCGCCCGACCCGCAAGCGCAACGTGAAGCAGAGCGTGAAGCAGGGCGTGAAGCGCGACGTGAAGCGCGACGTGAAGCGGGACGTGCGAAGGGACGGCGAGCGGGACGAGGGGTGACCTGCCCGCCGCGCACCGGTTGACGCCACCGGGGGCCGCCGCCCCGTCCACGTGAGAGCCCCACCCGCAGGCCTGCGCCACGCGGGTGGGGCTCTCACGCGTCCACCGCCGCGCCCGTGCGCGACCGTGCGCCCGCGCACGACCGCGCCCCTGCGGAGTCGCGGCTTGCGGGTGCGGCGGGGTGGCACCAGCATGATCTGGAGTCCGAAGCGGTGCGGTGCGGCCCAGCGGAGGGTGGAACGACGTGACTGCTCAGTTCGCCGCCTACCAGAACGAGATCTACCTCCAGGGCTTGGCGGGCACCGTGCCGCCGTTCACCACCGACCCCGAGGGGTTGGCCGAGTCGGCCCGGCAGCGGCTCGGGCCCGGTCCCTACTGGTACGTCGCCGGGGCCGCCGGGAGCGGGGCGACGGCCCGCGCCAACCGGGAGGCGTTCGACGGGTGGCGGATCGTGCCCCGGATGCTCACCGGCGCCAGCCAGCGGCACCTCGGCGTCACCGTGCTCGGCACCGAGATGCCCGCGCCCGTGCTGCTCGCCCCGATCGGCGTCCAGTCGATCCTGCACCCGGACGGCGAGCTGGCCACCGCCCGCGCCGCCGCCGAGCTGGGCGTGCCGTTCGTGCTGTCCACCGCCTCCTCGCACACCGTCGAGGAGGTGGCCGAGGCCGCCGGTGACGGGCCGCGCTGGTTCCAGCTCTACCGGCCCAACGAGCCCGAGGTGTGCGCCAGCCTGCTCGACCGGGCCCGCGAGTCCGGGTTCACCACCCTCGTGGTCACCCTCGACACCTGGACCCTCGCCTGGCGCCCGCACGACCTCGACCACGCCTACCTGCCGTTCATCCGGGGCATCGGCACCGCCACCCCGTTCAGCGACCCGGTGTTCCGCGCGGGCCTGAGCGCGCCGCCCGAGGAGGACCTGACCGAGGCCGTGCTGCGCTGGGTGCAGATGTTCACCGGCACCGACCACCGCTGGGAGGACCTGCCGTTCCTGCGCGAGCACTGGGGCGGGCCGATCGTGCTCAAGGGCGTCCTGCACCCGGACGACGCGCTGCGCGCCGCCGACGCCGGGATGGACGGGGTCGTGGTGTCCAACCACGGCGGCAGGCAGGTCGACGGCGCGGTGGCCGCGCTCGACGCGCTGCCGGACGTCGTGGACGCGGTCGCCGGTCGGATCGAGGTGCTGTTCGACTCGGGCGTGCGGGGCGGGGCCGACGTGCTCAAGGCGCTCGCGCTCGGGGCGCGCGCGGTGCTGCTGGGCAGGCCCTACGCGTACGGGCTCGCGCACGGCGGGCAGCAGGGCGTGCGGCACGTGCTGCGCTCCCTGCTCGCCGACTTCGACCTCACCCTCGGCCTGTCCGGGCACCGCAGCCCGGCCGAGCTGGGGCGGGACGCCCTGCGCCCGGCGCCGGGGCGCTGACCCCGGCTCCCGCACCCGGCCGCAGGACCTGCCCCCGCCGCCTGACCCGCCGTCGCCTGCCTCCCGTCGCCTGGCCTGCCGCCGCCTGGCCTACCGCCTGCCCTCCGCCGCCTCGCCCCCGCCCGGCCGCCCCCGAGCGCAGCCCCGTCCGCCCACCCCGTTCGGGGGCGTGTCCGTTTCCTTCAAGACCGCGCCCCCGCCGCGCGCCTAAGGTCGGCCCCATGATCGAACGAGCCCGGAAATTCGTCTGGTTGCACGCCCGCGCCCTGGAGCAGCGGCGGTTCGCCCTGCTGTTCGACGGCGGCCCCGCCGAGCCCGTCGTCAACGCCGTCCTGGCGCACCGCAACGACGACGGCGGGTTCGGGCACGCGCTCGAACCCGACGGCCGGGGGCCCGCGAGCCAGCCGCTGCACGTCCACACCGCGCTCAGCCTGCTCGACGAGGCCGGTGACCGCTCGCACGGCTCCGCCGCCTGCGACTTCCTCGCCACGATCACCAACGACGACGGCGGCGTGCCCAACTCGCTGGCCTCGGACGGCCCGTCCGCGCCCTGGTGGGTCGCCGACCCGGCCAGCGACCTGCTGATGACCGGCCTGCTCGCGGGCACCCTGCACAAGATCGGCGCCGTCCACCCCTGGCTCGACGCGGCCACCGCGTTCTGCTGGGAGCGGGTCGAGTCGCTGGAGAAGTCGCACCCGTACGAGGTCAACGGCTGCCTGCGGTTCCTCGACCACGTCCCGGACCGGCCGCGTGCCGAGCGGGCCGCCGAGAAGCTCGGCGAGCTGGTGCGCGCGCAGGGGCTGGTCGAGCTGGGCTCGGGCGCGGTGCACGAGGGGTACGCGGCGGGCGAGGTGCACAAGCCGCACGACTACGCGCCCACCCCGGACTCGCTGGCCGCCCGCTGGTTCACCGCCGAGGAGCTCACCCGCGACCTCGACGCGCTGGCCGCCAAGCAGCAGGACGACGGCGGCTGGACGTTCCCGTGGCCGGTGTGGACGCCCGCCACCGAGCACGAGTGGCGGCCCATCGTCACCATCGAGGCGCTGCTGGCCCTGCGCGCGCACGGCAGGCTCGACGGCTGAGCCCTACCGCCCGACCAGCACTCCGAGCGGCACCCCGGCCAGCTCCCGCACCTCGCGCGCCAGGTGCGCCTGGTCGGCGTACCCGGTGCGCGCCGCGGTCTCCGCGAACCCGGTCCCGGCGCGCGCCAGCGCCACCGCCCGGTCGAACCGCAGCACCCGCTGCAGCACCTTCGGCCCGTACCCGAACGCCGCCGCGCTGCGCCGCCGCAGCTGCCGCTCGCCGAGCCCGACCCGGTCCGCGATCCCCGCCACCCCACCGGGGCGCACGACGGCCGCCGCGATCACCCGCGCCACCGGGTCCGGCGGGGACTCGCGCAGCCGCCGCACCGACTCCTCCGCCAGCACCGCCTCGGGGTCGGCGGCGGTCAGCAGCCGGTCGAGCAGGGCGTCGACCGGGCCCCACAGCGCGTCCAGCGGCACCCGCCGGTCGCGCAGCTCGTCACCGGGCACCCCGAACACCGAGGGCCCCACACCCGGTGGGAAGCGGACCGCGTGCAGCGCGCCCGACTCGGCGCTCAGGTGCGCCCGCGTGTCCGGCCCGGCGACGAACAGCCTGCCGTCGCCGGGGGAGAACAGCAGGTCCGTGCAGCCGTCCGGCACGACCCGCACGTCGCCGCCCGCCGCACCCGCGTCGACCTCGCGCCGCCACACGCAGCGCAGAGCCGGGTGCGCCCGCCTCTCCCGGTACACGCGTCCCACGGTAGCCGGGAGGGCGGGCGGTCACCCGTCAACCGATCAGTTGCCGAACTTCACCCAGTTCACGCTCACGAACGCCGAGGGCTGACCGCTGGTGAACGTGACGTACACGTCGTGCGTCCCGGTCACCCGGCTGATGTTCGCGGGCACCGTCCGCCAGCTCTGCCAGCCACCCGTGCCGCCCACCGAGAAGCTGCCCACCGGCGCCGCGGTCGGGCTGCCCAACCGCACCTCGACCAGCCCGCTGATCCCGGCGCCCGCGCCCGACGCGACCCGGCCGAGGAACTGGCTCGCCCCGCCGCCGCCGAACCGCACCCCGGAGAACTTCAGCGAGTTCCCGTTGCCCAGCCGCGCCACGGCCTGCCCGCCGCCGGTGTCCGAGGCGGACTCGACGGTCCCGCCGCTGCGCGTGGTCGCCTGCTCGGCCTGGATGTCCGCGTACGCGTCCCAGCCGCTGCCGCCGGGCGGGGGAGTGGTCGTGGTGGTCGGGTTCGTGCCGCCACCGCCCGCCGACCACACCGCGACGTAGTCGACCACCAGCGAGTGCCCGGACTGGGTGGCCGCCGTGGGCGTGCCGAAGCCCGCGACGCCGTTGGGGAACGCGCCGCCCATCGCCAGGTTCAGCAGCACGAAGTACCCGGCGTGGCCGGTCATGTTGCTCCACGTCGTGGCGTCGAACTGGCCCTGGTTGACGCTGTGGAACTGCTGCCCGTCGACGTACCAGCGCAGCTGCTGCGGGCTGACCGAGGTGTCCCACTCGAACCGGTAGGTGTGGAACGCCGACTGGCACGAGGAACCGGGGCACGCCCGGCTGGCGCCGAGGCCGTTGGTCTCGTTGCACGGGCCGCCGGGGTTGACGCCGCAGTGCAGCACGCCCCACACGCTGTTGAGGCCGTTGACGTTCTCCATGATGTCGAACTCGCCGATGGCGGGCCAGTTCCAGTAGTTGCCCCGGTACGGCGAGCCGAGCGCCCAGAACGCGGGCCAGTAGCCGAGCGCGGCGTCACCGGTCACGTTCGGCATCTGGAGCCGGGACTCGATCGCGAGCTTGCCGCCCGACGGGGGCTTGAAGTCGGCGCGCTGGGTCTCGACGCGGCCGGACGTCCAGTTGCCCGCGCCGTCCTTGAGGGCGGTGATGCGCAGGTTGCCGGAGCCGTCGAGCTTCAGGTTGCTGGTGCTGTTCGTGTAGTTCTGGATCTCGCCGGTGCCCCAGTTGGCGGGGCCGCCGGGGTAGCCGTGGCCCTGGTCGATGATCCAGTTCGACGACGACGGCAGGGTGTTCGCCGGACCGTCGAAGTCGTCGCTCCACTGGAGCGTCCATCCGGGCTGGCTCGGGACGGACGCGCTCGCCGAGACGGCCGCGAGCGTTGCCGCGGGGACCACCACGGCCAACGCGGCCGCGGCCGCCATGAGTCGTCTGCGCTTGGTGTCGGACATGGCTCGGGTGACCTCCTCGTCACGCGGCGGCCACATCATGAGAGCGCTCTCACGGGCCGAGGGCAAGGGGCCGACCGGCGCTACTTGCGACAAAACCGAAGTTCCGGCACCCAACGGACGGGGTGCGAGCGCCGCCGGAGGGCCGAGCCGGACCCGGCGGACGGATCGACCGGACCCGGCGGACGGATCGACCGCGCCAGGTGCGGCAGGTCCTCCCACCAGTCCGCCTACTTCGCGTCCGAGTACCGCTCCACCGCCACCGCCTTCAGCGGGAACCGCACGTCCGTCCCCCCGAACACCAACCGCGACGCCTCCTCGCCCGCCCCGACGACCTCCGCGCACACCACCTCCGCCACCCCCGCCGGGCAGTGCACCAGCACCTCGTCGTGCTGGAAGAACACCAGGTGCGCCTCCGGCGCCCGCTCGTGCAGCCGTCTTCGCAGCGCGCCCAGCAGCGCCGCCGTCCAGTCGGCCGCGCTCGCCTGCACCACGAAGTTCCGGGTGAACCGCCCCCACTCCCGCGCCGCCCGCTGCCCCTTCCGCAGCGCGTCCTCCCCGTCGTCCGCGCTGCCGGTCACCTCGTGC
The DNA here is from genome assembly GCF_024171695.1 of Actinosynnema pretiosum. Taxonomy (GTDB): domain Bacteria; phylum Actinomycetota; class Actinomycetes; order Mycobacteriales; family Pseudonocardiaceae; genus Actinosynnema; species Actinosynnema pretiosum. The sequence continues at coordinate 188,199 of NZ_JAMTCF010000002.1, forward strand.
CAGGCCTGCGACGGCGCGGGCGAGGTCCGCCCCAGCCGCGACCGCACCACCCCGCCCCGCTCACCGGTGCGCGCCGCCCGCTCCACGTACCCGACCGCGTCCGGGAACCGCCGCCGCAGCACCGCCAGCAGCTCCCCGGCCCCGCCGCTGGTCCCGCCGTACATCGCCGACAGCATCGCGATCTTCGCCTGCCCCCGGTCGCCGCCGAACGAGTCCGCCGCGAGCGTCGTGTACAGGTCGTCCTCGCCCGCCACCTCGGCGAGCCGCCGGTCCTCGGACAGCGCCGCCAGCACCCTGGGCTCCAGCTGCGCCGCGTCCGCCGCCACCAGCACCCACCCCGGATCTGCCCGCACCGCCGTGCGCAGCGAGCGCGGGATCTGCAGCGCCGCCCCGCCCCTGGTCGCCCACCGCCCGGACACCACCCCGCCGACCACGTAGTCGGGCCGGAACCGCCCGTCCGCCACCCACGCGTCCAGCCACGACCAGCCGTGCGCCACCCACAACCGCGCCAGCTCCTTGTACGCCAGCAGCGGCTCGGCGGCCGGGTGGTCCAGCTCCTTGATCACCCACGCCCGCGCGGACGGCACGTCCACGCCCTCCCTGGCGAACGCGCGCACGATGCTCGCCGGGTTGTCCGGGTTCACCGCCCGCCCGCCGAACGCCGCCGCGATCCGGTCGGCCAGCTCTGCGAGCCTGCGCGGCCTCACCCCCGGCGCGGTCCTCGGCCCGAGCAGGTCGGCCAGCAGCTCCTCGTGCACGTCCCGCCGCCACGGCAGCCCGAAGTGCGTCATCTCCGCGCCCGCCAGCGCGCTCGCGGACTCGGCGGCGAACAGCAGCCGCAGCGACGGCGGCAGCCCGGCCGCGACCCGCCGCTGCTCGGCGTGCACCCGCAGCACCGCGTCCAGCGGATCGGCCCCGCCCGGCAGCGGCGCGCGCTCCGGCTCGAACAGCACCGGCTGGTCGTCCTTCTTGCGCGGCGCCACGTCGTCGGGCGCGGGCAGCCCGTCCAGCCTGGCCACGGCCGCCGCCAGGTCGCGCGGCTCGCGGTGCCCGCCCCGGTGCGCGAGCAGCAGCTGCTCGACGTGCCGCAGGTCGTGGCACCGCTCCACCCGGACCCCGCGCGCCAGCAGCTCCGGGTACACCTCCTCGGTCGACGCCCACAGCCAGCGCGGCCGGTGCGCGGCCTCGTGCGCCGCGACCTCGGCGGCCAGGTCGTGGGTGCGCACGGGCGCGCCGACCGGCACGCCGTCGTCGGACAGCGCCTGGAGGCGTCCCGCGTTGTCGCCCTCGCGGACCAAGGCAGCGAACATGTGTTTGATTCTGCGCGCCACCCCCGACAACGACGGCGGGGATGTCTCTTTCGTGTCACCCGCCGCTGAGGACGATGTGCGCCGTGGACCGGACGCCCTCCCCCGCTCAGCTGCTCGACCCGCTGCGCGCCGCCGTGCCCCTCCACGGGCGCACCGCCGAGCTGGGCCGGTTGCGGCGCTGGCGCGACAGCTCGCGCGGCCCGTCCCTGCTGCTGCTGCACGGCCCGGCCGGGGTCGGCAAGACCCGGCTCGCGCACGAGGCCGGGATCGTCGCGGTGATCGACGACGCGGACCTGCTGCCCGCCGCCGACCTGCGCGGGGCGCTCGCCGAGCACCCCCGGCTGCTGCTGATCGCGCGGGAGGCGGGCTGGTGGTGGTCGGCCGCCAGGCAGCGCGCCGCCGACTTCGACCACACCTCCGGCGAGCTGCGGCTCGACCCCGACCCCGGCGACTTCGCCCAGGCCTGCGGCTACTACGCGGCGGCCCTCGGCCTGCCCGCCCCGAACCCGCTCGCGGGCACGATCACCGGCGCGCGCGGCGCGTCCAGCACCGATTCGGTGTTCCGCACGGCGTTCGACCTGCACCTCGCCGCGCTGGCCGAGGTGCACGGCGTGCGCGGCGGCCAGGTGGAGCTGGTGCGGTGGCTGGTCAGCCTCGACCCCACCGCCGAACCGCCGCCGGGCAGGCTCGCCGAGGACGTGCTCGCCGTGGCGCTGCTGGACGAGCGGATCGACCCCGAGCGCACCCCCGGCTCCCTGCAGACCCTGGTGCGCGCCGCCCGGCGCTGGCCGCACGTGCTGCACCGGGTGGAGGAGCTGTTCACCGCCCGCCCCGAGCTGGTGCCGACCGCGACCGCCGCCACCCTGGCCGGACTGCCGCCGCGCGCGGTGGCGGCCGTGGCCAGGCGGGTGTTCGACGACGAGCGCTTCCACGGCGACCCGGTGGCCGCCCAGCTCACCCGCGCCCTGCTCGACCACGCCGGGGACGACCCGGTGGAGCGGGCCGAGCTGCACGGGACGCTCAGCGCCCGCGCCGCGCTCGCCCACCTGCGCGCGGAGGCCGTGGAGGCCGCGCTCGCCGAGGTCGAGCTGTACCGGGACCTCGCCGACGCCGACCCGGTCGAGCACCGCAGCGCGCTGGCCGACGCGGTCGGCGACCTCGCGGTGCGCCTGGTCGCGGCCGGTCGCCCGGTGGACGCGCTGCGCGCCTCGGAGGAGGCGGTGGCGCTGTGCGAGCTGGCCGCCGCCGAGGACGAGGACTGCCTGCCCCGGCTGGCCGCCGCGCTGGAGCAGCTGGGGCTGCGGCACGCCGGGCTCGGCGACCAGTCCGCCTCGCTGCTCGCGCTCACCGAGGCGTGCGCGCTCCAGCAGCGGTTGGCCGAGCACAGCCCGGCGCTGTTCCGGATGGACCTGGCCCGCGTCTCGCACCAGCTCGCGGTGCGCGCGTTCGAGTCCGGGAAGGACGGCGCGCAGGCCACCGACGCGGCGGTGCGGCGGTGGCGGCGGGTCGCGGCGGACGACCCGCGCTACGAGCCGGACTTCGCCCGCGCCCTCACCAGTGCCGCCGACCTGCTAGCGCCGCGCGGGCACCGCGAGCGGGCAAGGGCGCTGGTGGACGAGGCGATCTGGGTGCTGCGGCGGCTCGCCGACGTGAACCCGGTGGCGTTCGGGCCGCAGCTGGCCGCCGCGCTGGAGCGGCTGAGCAGGCTCGCCGGACCGGCCGAGGCGGGCGAGGCGGTGAAGGCCGCCGGTGAGGCGGTGCTCGCCCGGCGCGACCACGCGGCGGGCGGCGCGGAGCGGGCCCTCGCCGCGCTGGCCGGGTCGCTGGTCGGGCAGGCCGCGCTGCTCACCGGCGGGCAGCGGCTGTGCGCCTCGCAGGAGGCCGTCGACATCGCCGGTCGGCTGCGCGGCTACCCGGCCGAGCTGGTGGTGGCGCGGGTCGGGCTGGTGCGGGCGCTGCTGCACAACGGGCGCGGGCACGAGGCGGTCAGCGCCGTGGACGACGTGCTGGAGGCGGTGCGCGCGCTGCCGAGGCGGGTGCTGGTGGCGCAGGCGGACCGGGTCACCGGCGCGCTGCACGACCTGGTCGACGACCTCGCGGGCGCCGACCACGGGCCCACCGCGCTCCGGCTGGCCGAGCTGGTCGCCGAGCTGTGGCGCGACCTCATCGGGCACCACCTCGGCGCGCCGGTCGCGTACGCGGCGGCGGCGCACCGGGTGGCCGAGCACGACCGCGAGGGAGCGGGCCGGGCGCGGGCCGCCGTGCTGCTGTGGCACCTGGCGCGCGCGCCCGAGCAGCTGCGGGCCGACCGCCGGTACGCGGACGCGCTGGCCCTGCACGCCAGGCTCGCCGCCGCCGAGGGCGGTGCGGCGGCCCTGGAGGCGGCGCACCGGGCGGCGACCGTGCTGCGCGAGTCGGGCGCGCCCGCCGACCTGGTCGTCGGCGCGGTGGACGCGGTGGTGCGCGCCCACCCGGACCCCGAGGAGGCCAGGGGGCGGTTGCGCGAGCTGGGGGAGCGGGAGCGGTTCAGCGGCGCGGAGGAGCGCACCCGAGGCGCGCGCTAGGTCACGGCTTGCGGGCCAGCAGGAACAGGTGCTCCTCGGGCTCGGCGCCGGGGAAGTCCGGCCGGAACACCCCCGGCCGCTCGTGCTCGACCCGCAACCCGGTGGACTCGACCAGCGCGCGGAACGCGGGCGCCGGGAAGCTCGTGCAGCGCACCGGCTGGCCCAGCCAGAGCAGGTCGACGCCCTCGACGTCGGCGGGCACGGTCGCCACGGCCAGCAGACCGCCGGGGACCAGCCGGTCGGCGAGGTCGGCCAGCACGCGGGCCTGGTCGGCGCGCGGCATCTGGAGCAGCGGGAAGAACGCGGTGACCGCGTCCAGCGACTCCGGCGCGGCGGGCAGCTCGCGCACGTCCACCAGCTCGAACCGCGCCCCCGGCACCCGCTCGCGGGCCAGCTCGACCATCGTCGTGGACACGTCGCACCCGGTCACCCGGTGCCCGGCGGCCACCAGCCGCTCGGCGGTCGGCCTTCCGGTGCCCGACCCGACGTCGAGCACCCGCGCCCCCTCGGGCAGCTCCGCCAGCAACCAGTCGAGCGCGGCGAGCTGCTCGGGCAGGTCCGCGAAGGCCCGCTCGTAGTCCGCGCCGAGCGCGTCGAACGCCCGCGCGGCCGGATCGGGGAGGTGTCCGCCGTGGACGGTCATCGCGCAGCGCTCCTGTCCCGGCGCCGGGGGCGGCCCGGCACCACGATCGCCGGTGCTCCTGCCCCGGCACGCTAGCGCCGAGCGCGCCCGGCCGACACCGCTGCCGGTGGGATCAGCCGTCGTCGAGCCGGAACTCCTCGGCCCGCACCCAGCGGCTCCCTGGGGTCAGGTCGCACAGCCACACCTCGTCCGGGGAACCCAGGACGAGCTCGGTCGGCACCGGCCACCCCGCGCGGTCCTCCTTCAGCGGGCGCAGGCCCACCGCCCGCAGCTTCGCGGTCGCCTTCCGGCGCGACTCGGCGGCGGTGGCCGCGTACGCCGACGTGCAGCGCGCGTACGGGTTGTGCACCGTGAAGCCGTGCGCCTTCACGCGCTCCTCCAGAGCCGGAGAACGACGGAACCGGGACCCGCCTCGAAGGCAGGCCCCGGTCCCGAGTCCAGCACACCTCACGCGCGCCCGCGCGTCACCCCGTGGTCGCCAGCGACCTCAGGAAGAACGCCACGTTCGCCGGGCGCTCGGCGAGGCGGCGCATGAAGTACCCGTACCACTCCCCGCCGTACGGCACGTACACCCGCATCCGCCGCCCCTCGGCCGCCAGGCGCACCTGCTCGTCCGGCCGGATCCCGTACAGCATCTGGTGCTCGTACCCGTCCGCCCCGCGCCCCGCCGCCAGCTCGCCCGCGATCGCGATCAGCCTCGGGTCGTGCGAGGCCACCATCGGGTAGCCATCGCCCGCCATCAGCACCTTCAGGCAGCGCACGTACGCCAGGTCCACCTCGGCCTTGGACTGGTGCGCCACCGACTCCGGCTCCTGGTACGCGCCCTTGCACAGCCGCACCCGCGACCCCGCCACCGCCAGGTCGCGGCAGTCCTGCTCGGTCCGCCTCAGGTACGCCTGGAGCACCGCGCCCACCCACGGGAAGTCCACCCGCAGCTCGCGCAGCACCGACAGCGTCGAGTCGGTGGTGGTGTGGTCCTCCATGTCCAGGGTGACCGTCGTGCCCGCGTCGGCCGCCGCCGAGCAGATCGCCCTGGCGTTCTCCAGCGCGATCTTCTCGCCGTCCACCGGCAGGAACTGGCCCACCGCCGACAGCTTCACCGACACCTCGGCGCGGTCCGCGTACCCCGCGTCGTCCAGCCGCTTCAGCAGCTCCACGTACGCGCGCACCGTGCCCGTCGCCTGCGCGGCGTCCTTGGTGTCCTCGCCCAGGTGGTCGAGGGTGACGAGCCTGCCGTCCGCGAGCAGCTCACCGGTCGCGGCGATCGCGTCCGCGGTGGTCTCGCCCGCCACGAACCTGCGCACCACCGGCTTGGTCAGCGGGGTGCTCTCCACCAGGGACCTCGTCGCCGCCGAGCGCGAGGCCGCGAGCAGTGCCGAGCGCAGCACGGGTCAGCCCTCCTGGTGGGGGTAGGCGACCGAGGTCGGGGCCACGAAGGTCTCCTTGATGGAGCGCGGGCTGACCCAGCGCAGCAGGTTGTGCACCGAACCGGCCTTGTCGTTGGTGCCCGAGGCCCGGCCGCCGCCGAACGGCTGCTGGCCGACGACCGCGCCGGTCGGCTTGTCGTTGACGTAGAAGTTGCCCGCCGCGAACCGCAGCACCTGCTGGGCGTGCGCGACGGCCGCCCGGTCGCGGGCGATGATCGCGCCGGTCAGGCCGTACGGGGACACCGACTCCATCTGCTTGAGCACGGTGTCGTAGTCACCGTCCTCGTACACGTGCACGGCCAGCACCGGGCCGAAGTACTCGGTGCGGAACACGTCGTGCTCCGGGTCCGAGCCCAGCAGCACGGTCGGGCGCACGAAGAAGCCCTCGGAGTCGTCGGCCGTGCCGCCCGCCGCGACCTCCAGCGACGAGTCCGAGCGCGCCGCCTCCAGCACGCCGGACAGCTTGTCGAACGAGCGCCGGTCGATGACCGCGCCCAGGAAGTTGGAGAAGTCGGTGACGTCGCCCATCTTCAGCGACTCGACCTCGGCCAGGAAGTCGTCCTTGATCCGGTTCCACACCGAGCGCGGCACGTAGGCGCGGGACGCCGCCGAGCACTTCTGGCCCTGGAACTCGAACGCGCCGCGCACCAGCGCCGTGCGCAGCACCTCGGGGTCGGCCGACGGGTGGGCGAGCACGAAGTCCTTGCCGCCGGTCTCGCCGACGATCCTCGGGTACGAGCGGTACCCGGCGATGTTCGCGCCGACCTGGCCCCACAGGTGCTGGAACGTGCGCGTGGACCCGGTGAAGTGGATGCCCGCCAGGTCCGGGTCCGCGAGCGCGACCTCGGACACCGCGAGGCCGTCGCCGGGCAGCAGGTTGATCACGCCAGGAGGCATCCCCGCCTCCTCCAGCAGCCGCATGGTCAGGTGCGCGGCGAAGCTCTGCGTGGGCGAGGGCTTCCACAGCACCACGTCGCCCATCAGGGCGGGCGCGGTCGGCAGGTTGCCCGCGATCGCGGTGAAGTTGAACGGGGTGATCGCGTAGACGAAGCCCTCCAGCGGGCGGTGGTCGGTGCGGTTCCACACGCCGGGGCTGGACTGGGGCTGCTCGGCCAGCAGTTGGCGGCCGAAGTGGACGTTGAAGCGCCAGAAGTCGATCAGCTCGCAGGCCGCGTCGATCTCGGCCTGGATCGCGGTCTTGGACTGGCCCAGCATGGTGGCCGCGTTCAGCGTCGAGCGCCACGGGCCCGCCAGCAGGTCGGCGGCGCGCAGCAGGATCGCCGCGCGGTCGTCGAAGGACAGGGCGCGCCACGCGGGCGCGGCGGCGCGGGCCGCCTCCAGCGCGTCGCGGGTGTCCTGGTGGGTGGCCCCGTGCAGGGTGCCCAGCACCGCGCGGTGGTTGTGCGGCTGCACCACGTCGAACCGCTCGCCGCCGCCGACGCGCTGCTCGCCGCCGATGGTCGCGGTCAGCTCCAGCGGCTCCTTGGCCAGCTCGGCCAGCTTGGCCTGGAGCTCGGCGCGCTCGGGCGTTCCGGGGGCGTAGCCGAGCACCGGCTCGTTGACCGGGGCGGGCACTGAGGTCACGGCATCCACGGCAGGCTCCTTCGCGACGTGCTGCTGGGGTACCGCAACGGTAGGTCGCGGTCACCTGCACACCGTTGTCCGCACGTCTAGGCTTGCCATTCCGCCGTTGTACGAATGGACAAAGAGCATGAGCCTGCGCCAGGTGCTGATGGCCTTGGGCGAGGAGCTGGTGGAGGTGCGGGCCGCGCCGCGCGGGCTGGAGGCGGAGGTCCGCGACATCGTCATCCTCGACCCGGACGACGTGCCGGACGTGCGGCCCGGCGACCTCGCGCTGGTCATCGGCGCGCGCGGCCGGGCGGCGCTGCCGCTGGTCAGGGCGGCGGGCGCGGGTGGCGCGGCGGCGGTGGCGGTCAAGCTCGACCGGCCGACCCCGCAGCTCGGCCAGGCCGCCGCCGACGCCGGCGTCGCGCTGCTCGCGGTGCGGCCCGAGGTGCGCTGGGAGCACCTGGAGTCGCTGGCCAGGGCCGTGGTGCGCAGCGCCAGGCTGGCCGCCGACGCTGGCTCGGGCGAGGTCGCGGGCGACCTGTTCGGGCTGGCCCAGACCATCGCGGCGCTGACCGGCGGCGTCGTCAGCATCGAGGACACCGCCAGCCGCGTGCTCGCCTACTCGCGCTCCACCGACGACGTGGACGAGCTGCGCAGGCTGTCCATCCTGGGCAGGCAGGGGCCGGAGCCGTACCTGGCGATGCTCCGCGACTGGGGCGTCTACCAGCGGCTCCGCGCGGGCGAGGAGGTCGTGCGGGTCGACGAGCGGCCGGACCTGGGCATCCGGCGGCGGCTCGCGGTCGGGGTGCTCGCGGGCGACCAGCCGCTCGGCTCGATCTGGGTGCAGGAGGGCGCCACCCCGCTCACCGAGCAGGCCGAGCGCGCCCTCGTCGGCGCCGCCCGCGTCACCGCGCTGCACCTGGTGCGCCAGCGCGAGCCCCGCTCGGCGTTCCGGGAGAACCTGCTGACCTCCCTGCTTGACGGCCGCACCGACGCCGCCTCCGTCGCGGGCCAGATCGGCGCGGACCCGGCGAGACCGGCCGCCGTCGTGGTGTTCGCGCTGCGCGGCGACGCGGGCGACCGCACCGAGGGCGAGCTGCGCAGGGCCGAGGTGACCGGGCTGATCTCGGTGCACGCCGCCGCGTACCGGCGCAGCGCCCTGGTCAGCCGCAGCGGCGGCCGGACCTACGCCCTGCTGCCGGACCTCCAGCCCGGCGCGGCCCTGCTGCCGCTCACCCGCGAGATCGTCGCGGCGGCCCGCAAGCACACCGGGCTGGTGGTGCAGGCGGCGATCGGCGCCGAGGTGCCCACGCTGGACGAGGTCGCGGTGTCCAGGGTCGAGGCGGACCGGGTGCTCGACGCGATGGCGCGCGACCTGGACGCCCAGGTGGCGACCCTGGCGGACGTGCGGTCGCGGGTGCTGGTCAGCGAGGTGCTGGCCCTGCTCGCCGAGCACCCGCGCGTGCGCGACCCCCGGCTGGAGGCGCTGGACCCGGAGCTGGGGCGGTCGCTGCTGGTGTACCTGGACGCGTTCGGGGACGTGCGGTCGGCGGCGGCGGAGCTGCACGTGCACCCGAACACGCTCCGGTACCGGGTGCGGCGGGCGGGCGAGCTGACCGGGGTGGACCTGACCGATCCGCTGGTCAGGCTGTTCGCGCAGCTCCAGCTCAGGCTGCGGTGACCGGCGGGTCGGGCGGCCCGCCGGTCACCGCCGATCACCGCGCCTGGGCGCGGGCCCGAGCGGCGGCCTTGCCGCGCTTGCCGGCGCCCGCCTTCGGCTTCCGCGCGGGCTGCTTGGCCGGCGAGGCGGGCTCCTCGGCGGCCGGTTCCCCAGGCTCCGGCTCGACGGCGACCGGTTCGACCTGGGCCACCGGCTCGGGCTTCCCACCCGGCAGCGACCGGTGCAGCCAGGCCCGTTCCGCCAGCGTCCACGCGCCGCTGGTCAGCAGGTACAGCCCCGCCGCCAGCGGCAGCGAGGCGCCCAGCAGCACCGGGGTGAACGCCAGCAGGCGCAGCACCCGCACCAGCGTCGGCTGCGGCGCGCCCGAGCGCGCGGCCTGCCTGCCCTGCCACAGGTAGCTGCCCAGGCACACCGCCGCCAGCGCGGCCAGCAGCCCGAGGAACACCGGGACGCCCGCGCCGCCGTCGGACCAGTGGTCGCCCAGCCGCACCCCGAGCAGGGTGCCGTCGAGCAGCGGGTTCGGCGTGGTCACCAGCTGGTAGACCACCATGAAGAACGGGGCCTGGGCGAGCATCGGCAGGATGCCCGCGAACAGCGAGGTCCCGGCGTCCTTGTACAGCGCCAGGGTCTTCTCCTGGAGCTTCACCGGGTCCTTGCGGTGCTTCTCGGTCAGCTCGCGCAGCTGCGGCGCGAGCGCGGCCTTGGCCTTCTCCCCGCGCACGGCCGCGCGGGTCAGCGGGTGCAGCAGCAGGCGGACCAGGGCGGTGAAGGCGACGACGGCCAAGGCGGGGTCGAGCAGCGCGGCGAGGGCCGCGCCCAGGGTGTGGAACACGGGCGGTTGCTCCGATCACGAGCGTGGGAGGGGGGCTCAGGCGAGGCTGAGCGCCGCTCCCGGTGCTCGCGGGCGGGGTCGGCCCGCCGCGTCCGGATCGCGCAACCGCAGGAACGCCGTGCGCAGGGCCTTCTCGCGCAGCGACAGCGAACGCGCCCACGCGGGCGCGTCCAGGACCAGGGGAGCCGTGGTGAGCACCAGCACGACCAGCGTCACGGCCGTGACCACGGCCAGCAGCTCGGCGGGGCTGTTCACCAGGGACAGGGCGATCAGCGCGGACAGGCACAGCGCGAGCAGCAGGCGCAAGCGGTCCACGGCGGTCACCTCCCCCTAGTCACCCGCCACTGTACGCACCAGCGCAGGCCTCGTGGGGTGGTCGTAGCGGACCAGCACGTCCGGCTCCGGCTCGTACCCCTCGTACGCGGGCAGCGTCCACGCCAGCTCCGGCGGCGTGCGCCTGGCCAGCGCGGCGTCCGACAGCCACAGGTGCACGGACAGCTCGAACGGCAGCCACTTGTCCAGCAGCAGCGCCCCGTCGAGCAGCAGCACCCCGCCCTCGCCCAGGCGCGCGTACCCGGCCCGGCTGGCGCGGTCGGTCTCGGCGTTCCACAGCGACGGCAGCACCTCGCCCGACCCGCCGGGTTCGAGCGGGTCCAGCACCTCGCGCAGCAGGCCGCCGGTGTCCACCCACGAGTCCCGGTACGAGTCCGGGTCGGTCCGCCCGTGCTCAAGGCGCACCGAGGCCGGGCGCAGGAAGTCGCGCGCGGACACCCGCAGCACCGGGCGGCCGAGCGCGCGCAGCGGGTCCACCAGCGCGTCGGCGAGCGCGCCGGGATCGGTGGCGTCCGCGCCGTCGACCACCACGCGCGCGTGCCGGTCGCGGGGCAGCGCGTCGATCCGGCCGACGAGCTCGGCGACCAGCGCGTCCTGGGTCAGCGGGACGACCTTCACGGGAGGGGGTAGTCCTGCCAGCCGTCCGGCAGCACCGGCACCGGCCAGCTCGGGTCCGGCTCCCACTTCGCCCAGTCGCGGTCCCACCACAGCTCGCCCGACTCGGCCATCGCCTCGATCGCGCCGCCCACCGCCCGGATCGACCCGGCCTGCGCCTCGGTGTACTTGCCCGCCACGACCTGCTCCTCGAACTCCACCCGGTCGCGGTCCTGCCAGCCGCCCTCCGCAGGCAGCCAGTAGTCCAGCTCGTGGTCCAGGGTGTCGATGCCCAGCGGGGTGCGCCGGAACGGGTCCTGCAGGTTCAGGTACCAGCCCTTGAACCGCCGGTCCTCGCCCTCCCAGTACACGTCCACCGAGTACGCGTCGCCCGGCCGGTGCATCTGGAGCTTGCCGTTGCCGCGCCAGTGCGTGCTGCCCGACGCCCGCCAGCCGTGCGGCCACGGGTGCTCGGGGAAGCCGAACCGGGTGCCCGGCACGGTGAACAGCACCAGCAGGTCCGGCTCGTCCACGACCACGCGGGTCGGCGTCACCGCCCACGGCCTGCCCCACAGCACTTCCCGGCGCAGCGCCACGTCACCAGGCTGGAAGAACCCCATGCGCCGAGCCTAACCGCGCCCGCCCGACCGGATGCCGATCTTGGTCGGATCACGCCCCTGGATCACGCCCTGGGATCACGCCTCGGCGAGCGCCCGCCGCAGCCGCGACACCACCAGCTCCCGCCTCGGGTCGGCTCGCGGCAGCAGCCTGGCCAGCCGGTCCAGCGCCTCGGCGTCCTCGTCGCGGGCGAACCGCCACAGCGCCTCCGCGTCGCCCCGGTCCAGCACGGTCCGCCGCACCGCCGCCGCCAGGTCCTCCCGCTCCGCCCGCACCACCGGCGCGTCCGAGCGCGGCAGCAGCTCGTCGCCGTACCCGGCCGCCGCGGCGGTGACGTCCCCCGAGCGCAGCGCCGCCCGCACCGCCAGGAAGTCCCCGCGCACCTCGGCGTCCAGCCGGTACGGCCTGGTCAGCAGCACCCCGCCGAGCTGCGCCCGCAACCGGTGCAGCTCCGCGCGCACGGTCACCGGGTTGCCGCGCTCCCCGTACAGCCGCAGCGCGAGCTGGTCGGCGGTGAGCCCGCGCGGGTGCAGCGCCAGCGCGACCAGCACCTCGGCGTGCCGCAGGGTCAGCGCGACCTCGACCCCGTCCAGGGACGCGCTCGGCCCGCCCAGGAACCGCAGCGACAGCACCGGCCTTCGCCGCGCGCCCCGCTCCACCCGCAGCAGGTAGCCCTCGTCCAGCGGCTCCAGCACGCCGGTGCGCCCGTCGGCCAGCCGCACCCGGTCCCGCCCGACGTCGACCCGGCCGCCCAGCCCGGTGCCCGGCTCGGCGGCCAGCACCCGCCCGGTCGGGCTCAGCAGCGCGCCGGGACCGCCGCGCAGCGCCAGCAGGTGCCGCATGTTCGCCGACCGAAGCCGCTCGTCCCGCTCGGCCAGCCCGGCCCGCAGGTGCCCCTCGGCCAGCCGCGCCGCCGCCGACACCAGCGCGGGCATCGCCGGGTGCAGGCTGGTCAGCGGCCCGCTCACGTCCACGACGCCGAGGGTGCGCCCGCTGTCCGGGTCCCGCACCGGGCTCGCCGCGCAGGTCCAGCCGTGGCAGGTGCGCACCAGGTGCTCCGCCGAGTGCACCGTCACCGGGCCGCCGGTGGCCAGCGCCAGCCCCATCGCGTTGGTGCCGATCGCGTCCTCGCTCCACCGGGCGCCCTCGGTCAGGTGGACCCGCTCGGCCACCCCGCGCACCCGCGCCGAGCCCTCGCACCACAGCACCCGGCCGTCCGCGTCCGTGATGATCATGACGTGCTCGGCGTCGTCGGCGATGCTCACCAGCGTCTCCCGCAGCACCGGCAGCGCCTGCGCCAGCGGGTGCGCGGCCCGCAGGTCCGCCACCTCGGCCCGGTCCAGCACCAGCGGCGCCTCCCGGCTGTCCGGGTCGACCCTGGCGGCGAGCGAGCGCCGCCACGACTCCAGGATCACCGGCCGCGTGCCGCGCGCGGGACCGCCGGACAACGCCGCCTCGTGCTCGCGCGCGAGCAGAAGGGGGTCACCGCGCATCGTCGCCTCCAGGTCCCTCGACCCCAGGATGACCGGGGCGAACCCGCACGGCAAGGACCCGGCAGGCCGTTCGGCACTGGCGCTCCGAGCGTGCAACGCCGCTGCAACGTAGCGCGGCCTACGTTCTGCGGCCATCCGACGCAACGACGCGGGAGGCGACCACATGGCGAAGTACGCGGCACCGGGGCAACCGGACAGCGTGGTGAGCTACCGGAGCAGGTACGACCACTTCATCGGCGGCGAGTTCACGGCCCCGGCGAAGGGCGGCTACTTCGAGAACCCCACGCCGGTCACCGGCGAGGTCTTCACCGAGGTCGCCAGGGGCACCGCGGAGGACGTCGAGCGCGCCCTGGACGCGGCCCACGGCGCCGCGCCCGCGTGGGGCCGCACCTCGCCCGCCGAGCGGGCCAACGTCCTCAACAAGATCGCCGACCGCATCGAGGCCAACCTCGAAGCGCTCGCCGTCGCCGAGACCTGGGACAACGGCAAGGCGGTGCGCGAGACCCTGGCGGCCGACCTGCCGCTGGCCGTCGACCACTTCCGCTACTTCGCGGGCGCCCTGCGCGCCCAGGAGGGCGGCATCTCGCAGATCGACGAGAACCTCGTCGCCTACCACTTCCACGAGCCGCTCGGCGTGGTCGGCCAGATCATCCCGTGGAACTTCCCGATCCTGATGGCCGTGTGGAAGCTCGCCCCCGCGCTCGCGGCGGGCAACGCGGTCGTGCTCAAGCCCGCCGAGCAGACCCCGGCGTCGATCATGGTGCTGGTCGAGCTGATCGCCGACCTGCTGCCGCCGGGCGTGCTCAACGTGGTCAACGGCTTCGGCGTGGAGGCGGGCAAGCCGCTGGCCACCAGCAAGCGCGTCGCGAAGGTCGCGTTCACCGGTGAGACCACCACCGGCAGGCTGATCATGCAGTACGCCAGCGAGAACATCATCCCGGTCACCCTGGAGCTGGGCGGCAAGAGCCCGAACATCTTCTTCGGCGACGTGGCGGCCCAGCGCGACGAGTTCTACGACAAGGCGCTCGAGGGCTTCACGATGTTCGCGCTCAACCAGGGCGAGGTGTGCACCTGCCCGTCCCGCGCGCTCATCCAGGGCTCCATCTACGACCAGTTCCTCGGCGACGCCGTCGAGCGCACCAAGGCCGTGAAGCAGGGCCACCCGCTCGACACCGACACGATGATCGGCGCGCAGGCCAGCAACGACCAGCTGGAGAAGATCCTCGCCTACATCGACATCGGCAAGGCCGAGGGCGCCAAGCTGCTCACCGGCGGCGGTCGCGCGGACCTGGGCGGCGAGCTGTCCGGCGGCTACTACGTCACCCCGACCGTGTTCGAGGGCGACAACAAGATGCGGATCTTCCAGGAGGAGATCTTCGGCCCGGTCGTGTCGGTCGCCCGCTTCGACGACTACGCCGACGCCATCAAGATCGCCAACGACACGCTGTACGGCCTCGGCGCGGGCGTGTGGTCCCGCGACGGGTCCACCGCCTACCGCGCGGGCCGCGAGATCCAGGCGGGCCGGGTGTGGGTGAACAACTACCACACCTACCCGGCGCACGCGGCGTTCGGCGGTTACAAGCAGTCCGGCATCGGCCGCGAGAACCACCGGATGATGCTCGACCACTACCAGCAGACCAAGAACCTGCTGGTCAGCTACGCCCCCGGCGCGCAGGGCTTCTTCTGATGGACCGGGTCGCGCTGACCGAGGAGGCGGCGGAGCTGATCCGCCGCCTCCGGGCCGACCACGGGGAGCTGATGTTCCACCAGTCCGGCGGGTGCTGCGACGGCAGCGCGCCCATGTGCTACCCGGCGGGGGAGTTCCGCACCGGCTCCTCCGACGTGCACCTGGGCGACCTGGTCGTCGACGGCTCGCCGGTGCCGGTGTGGATGTCCTCCGCCCAGTTCGAGTACTGGAAGCACACCCACCTGACCATCGACGTCGTCCCTGGCCGGGGGAGCGGGTTCTCCCTGGAAGCCCCGCTGGGGGTGCGCTTCCTGGTCCGCTCCAGGCTGTTCACCGACGAGGAGGTGTCAGCCCTGCCACGGGACGGTGGGTGAGCGGTGGAAGGCGACGCCCCGCGACGCCCACCGGGGGCCCTGCGCGGCCAGCCGGGACCGGAACTCCGACCAGTCCCGGCCCGCCGCGCGGGTCCAGCCCACCTCGGCCGCCGAGGCCAGTCGCGGGAAGGCCATGAACTCCAGCTCGTCCGTCGTCGTGAGCGTCTCGGTCCACAGCGGCGCCTCCACGCCCAGCACCGCCGACTCGGGCACGCCGTCGAGCAGGGTCGCCGGGTCCCAGTCGTAGCTCGCGTCCACCTCGACCGTCCCGGCCCACTTCAGGCCCAGCTCGGTCTCCTCGGTGTACTTCATGTCCAGGTAGACCCGGTTCGCCGGGGACAGCACGAACCGCACCCCGCGCGCGGCGGCCTCGGCCAGCTCGGGACCGGGCGGGCGTTCGGTGTCCCAGTACTGCGCGACCGCCGTCGCGGGCAGGTCGGCGCGGGTGAACTCGGACCAGCCCATGGCGCGCTTGCCGTGCTCCTCGACCATCGGCAGCACCCGCGCCATGAAGGCCCGGTAGTCCTCGGGCTCGGTCGCGAACGCCTCGTCGCCGCCGATGTGCAGGTACGGGCCGGGGGTGAGCGCGGCGACCTCGCGCAGCACGTCGGCCACGAACCGGTAGGTGGTCTCGGAGGCGATGTCCAGGGTGGAGAAGCCCACCTCGATGCCGGTGTAGAGCTTGGGCGCGATGCCGTCCGGGTTCAGCTCCGGGTACGAGGAGAGCGCGGCGGCGGTGTGGCCGGGCAGGTCGATCTCCGGCACGACGGTGACGTGCCTGCGGGCCGCGTAGGCGACGATCTCGCGGTAGTCGTCCTGGGTGTAGAAGCCGCCGGGACCGCCGCCGACCGAGCTGGTCGACCCGTGCGCGGTCAGGTTCGGCCAGCTCTCGATCTCCAGCCGCCAGCCCTGGTCGTCGCTCAGGTGCAGGTGCAGGGTGTTGACCTTGTGCGCGACGGCCAGGTCCAGGTAGCGCTTGACGTCGGCGACGCCGAAGAAGTGCCTGGCCACGTCCAGCATCACGCCCCGGTGCGGGAAGCGCGGGTGGTCGAGCACGTGCACGGCGGGCGCGGTGAACGGACCGTCCTGCCGCTCCGGGCTCTCGACGGCGGCAGGCAGCAGCTGCCGCAGCGTCTGCACCCCGGACCACAGGCCCGCCGGGGTGTTCGCCCTGATCACGGCGGTGTCCCCGGCGGTGTCCAGCTCGTAGCCCTCGGCGCCGACCTCGGCGGCGGCGCCCTCCAGCAGCAGCACCACGCCGGGGCCAGCCGTGCCCTCCACCACCGGGAGCGGGTAGCCGGTCGACGGGCGCAGCAGCTCCGCCAGCAGCTCGCCGACGTCACGCGCGCCGGGTGAGCCCTGCGGGACGCGGACCTCGGCGTCGGGGGCGAGGGTGAACGCCGCGCCGGGGCGCGGTTCGACCAGGACGGGCGCGGGCACGATCGTGTGCGGCAAGGGGCTCTCCGAGGCGGTTCGGCGCCCCCGCGCTCGGCTCGGCGGGGGCGCGGTGCTGGCCGCCCCCACCGTGGCAAGCGCCCCCGAGAGGTGTCAAGGTCTGGACCAATCAGGCGAACTTGGGCTTGCCCAGCGCCGCCCACCGGGCGGGGAACCGCTCCTCCACCAGCGCCGCCCGCCTGCTCTCCAGGCCGTGCAGCACGCCGAACGCGAACCCGTTCTCCCCGGCCGCGCCCGCCTCCGCGCCGAGCTGCCGCAGCACCGGCCGCGCCACCACGCTGTCCTGGTGGTCGCCCAGCAGCGACTGGAGCGCCTTGACCTCCTTGCGGTAGCGGCGCGCGGGCTTGCCGTGCAGCGGCTCCACCGCCTCCACCGCGTACCGCAGCCGCTTCGCGCCCTTGCGCGCCTCGTGCAGCCCGGCGTCGTCGTGCGCCCGCGCGACCTGCCCGGCCAGCTTCCGGTAGGCCTTCGCGGCCAGACCCGGCAGCTCGTCCTCGGCCCTGCCACGCGCCCGCCTGGTCAGCGGCGGGTCGGCCAGCAGCGCGTCCACCGCGTCCAGCAGCGCGAAGTAGCGCGGGCTGTCCAGCGCCTCCACCGCCGACCGCTTGGCCTGCGCCTCGCGCGGGGCGAAGTGCCTGGTCAACCGGGCCGCCACCGGGCCGGGCCGCAGCTCGGGCTCCAGCCCGTCCAGCACCAGCTCGAACCGCTCCCGCAGCACCTCCAGGTCGCGGGCCTGCCCGAGCACCCCGGCCAGCCACTTCAGCTCGCCCGCCAGGTCCGAGGTCCGATCCTTGTCCACGATCCCGCCGAACACCTTCAGCGCGCTGCGCATCCGCCGCGTCGCCACCCGCATCCCGTGCACCGCGTCCGGCTCGTCCCGGCGCACCCTCGGGTCCTGGGTCCGCAGCGCGTCCGCCTGCTCGCGCAGGTAGGCCAGCACCACGCCGCCCGCCGACTTCCGGCCGACGTCCGGACCGGTCGGCCGCGCGGGCACCCGGTCGCCGAGCAGGCGGGTCAGCTTCGCCGAGGACCGCGACCGGCGCATCCCGGCCTTCTTCAGCCGCCGCTCCACCGCGTCGAGCAGCGCGACCGTGCCCCGCTCGCCCAGCTCGACCTCGATCTCGCGCCACGACCGCGCCTCGTCGCCGTCCTCGCCGCCGGTCGCCGACACCCGGTCCTCGACCACCTCCACCAGCAGGTCGCCGCGCCCGTCCACCAGCTGCCAGCGCTGCCGCTCGGTGCTGATCAGCGCCACCGGGGCCAGTTCGCCGCCCCTGGTGTGCACCCGCACCAGCGCGCCCAGCTCCTCCGGCGGCGCGCTGTCCTCCCCGCCGGGCGGCAGCCGCAGCTCCTCGCGGGTGTCGACCCCGGCGGGCAGCTTCAGGTGCCACCCCGCGTCGTCCCCGCCGGTGCGCCTGCGCAGGGTCAGGCCCGCGCTCGCCAGCCGCAGGTCGCCGGTGTCGTAGTACACCGCCTCCAGCAGCTGCTCGTGCGGACCGGCGTTGGCGGCCACCCCCGGCAGCCCCGTCATCGCGGGCAGCCGCACCCCGTCCGGGGCCTCGTACTTGCGCTCCGTCTCCTTCACCGAGGTCGTCATGGGGAAGGCATACACCGAAATCGGGCACTTCACCCGTTCACGCTCGGTGATCATCGGTTGCCCCGCGCGGGGGTTCCGCGCAGCCGTTTGCGTGGTTGTGCCTGCTCCGCCGTGAAGAGCCCCTATCCGTGCGGTTGGCTTGGGGGCATGGCCCCCACCGAGAAGGAGCGGCTCGACGTCCTGGAACCCGTGGTCGAGAGCCTCGTGGCGACGACCACCCAGCTGATCGCGGACCTCGGGCGGGTCAGTTCCCGCCTGCTGGTGCTGGAGCGGCGGCTGGCCGGGTTGGGCGCGGGCGCGGACGAGGATCTGGACCGGGTGGACGAGGAGATCGCCGGAACAGTCTCCGCGCTGCGCGCGGCCTGGGACGCCGAGCAGGACCTCCTGGCCGACGAGGTCCGGGCCGAGCTGCGCGGCGAGGTGGCCGAGTACGAGTCGCTGCAGGAGCGCAGGGACACCGGCCGGGCCCGGCTGGAGAAGCGGATGCAGCGCTTCGAGCGGGACGCCCTGCAGCACTCGGTGAGCCAGGCCGAGTGGCAGATCCACGCCCGCGAGGCCGACGCGACCGAGGCCTACCGCAGGCTGGAGGCCGACCGGAAGGCGGGCGAGGAGGCCTGGCGGCAGGAGGCCGTCGCGCTCGGCGACAAGGCGCGCGGCGAGATCCACGCGCAGTCCCGAGCCAGGCTGCAACGCGCGCTGGCGGCCGACGCCCGGCTGCCGGTGTGGTTCCGGGTGGGCCTCGGCGAGATCACCGCGCCTGACCCGACGCCGTGGCTGCGCGCCGCGATCGCCCTGGTGGCCTACCGCCTGGAGTACGAGGTGACCGACCCGGTGCGCCCGCTCGGCGACACCCCGTCGGCGGCCTCCGGCTCGGCCGCGTGGGTGCGGCGGGCGAGGGTGCACGGGGACCTGGTCAAGCAGTTCGAGGAGATGCGCCCCGACTCGCGCTCCTACTCGATCACCTGATCCGCACGGCTCGACCCGGCAGGCCCAGGACCGGCCTCACCCCGCGCGTTCGGCGAGCACGACGAACTCGCGGCCCGGCCGGTCCGGGGCCTGCCGCACGTCCAGGACGGGGTCCACGCCCAGCGCGGGCGCGTCGGCGGCCCCGCCGAGCAGCCAGCGGACCCGGTCGGCGCCCGCCTTGCCGCGTGCGACGTCCAGCGACGCCCCCGCCGGGTCCAGCCCGACCACCTCGATCCCGGCGCCCGCCAGCCGCACGGCCGGCGACCCCGTGCCGCAGCCGACGTCGAGCACCCGGCGGGCGCCCGGCTCGGCGACCAGGGCGGTGTAGGCGTCCAGGTCGACCCGGTCGCCGTCGAACACGCCGTGGAGCGCGGCCAACCTCGGGTCCGCGAAGATCGCATCCGGCACCGGGCGACCGTAGCGCCGCGTCCTGAGCGGGCTCGACCGCTTTCCGCCTGACCGCTTCCGCCCGACCGGTTCCCGCCCCGCCCCGTCTGGCCCCGTCCGGTCCCGGAAGCGCGAACGCCCCCTGCGCCACGGGGGCGAGGGGGCGTCAGCGAGGTCGGTCAGGTCGTCAGCACCCGGCGAGCGTGCTCGCCAGCGCGTCGTGCTCGGCCTGGTCGACGGTCAGCGCGTACTGCGCCTTCACCTGGATCCAGTGCGCGACGTACGTGCACGCGTAGTCCGCCTTCGGCGGCATCCACTTGGCCGGGTCCTGGTCGCCCTTGGCGCGGTTGGTCTTCGCGGTCACCGCGATCAGCTGCACACCGCCCAGGTCGTTCGCGAACGCCTTGCGCTTCTCGTCGTCCCACTTGTCCGCGCCCGAGCGCCACGCCTCGGCCAGCGGCACCGTGTGGTCGATGTCCAGGTCACCGGCCTTGGTCACCTCGACGCCGTCGTAGGCGCTGACCCAGGTGCCGGTGGTGGCCTTGCACTCGTCGTCGGTCTGCACCCCGGCGCCCTGCTCGCGCAGGACGACCTCGCGGGTGTCGCACGAGTTGCCCTGGCCCGCCCAGTGCGGGAACCGGTCCCGGCTGTAGCCCGCCATCTTGCCCTCGGCGGCGATGGTCAGCCCGGCCAGCTGCTCGCCCGCCTGGCCGCTGTTCGCCGCGGGCGGCTGCTGCGGCGAGGACGATGTGGGCAGTTGGCCGTCCAGCACGCCCTGGCAGCCCGTCAGGGCCAGGAGGAGCACCGCCACGAGAGTCGTCCGCTTGCCGCTCATAACACTGAATGATTACACAACGGGGTCACCAAACCTCACTTCAGCGACGGACCGTATCTCCGTCGTGGGATTGGTGACCCCGTTGGCACGCGCTACTGCGGACGGCTGGTGAGGTAGCCGCCCATGTGGGTGAAGTACTCGGTGGCGCCCAGCTCGACGCCCTCGTCGGTGCGGACCCGCTTCACCAGCAGCGCCCGACCGCGCCCGCGCCTGGCCTCGGGGCCCGCGACGATCGCGACGCCGTCGCCCTCGCGGTAGAAGATCCGGCCCGGCGTGCCGCCGTAGTTCTCCCGCGACACCTCGGCCTCCACGATCTCCAGCCTGCGGCCCCGGTGGAACGCGTAGGCGCTCGGGTAGGGCGCGCACTGCGCCCGCACCAGGCGGTCCAGCTCCTCGGCGGTCCAGGTCCAGTCGATCCGCAGGTCCTCGTCGGAGCGCTTGTGGAAGAAGCTCGCCTTCGAGCGGTCCTGCTTGGTGAACTCGGTGCGCCCGGACGCCAGCTCGGCCAGCCCGTCCACGGTGATCGGCCCGAACAGCGCCAGGGTCTTGTGGAACAGGTCGGCGGTGGTGTCGCGCGGCCCGACCGGCACGGCGCGCTGGAGCACGACGTCCCCGGCGTCGAGGGTGTCGTCCATCATGTGCGCGGTGACGCCGACCTCCTTCTCGTCGTTGATCAGCGCCCAGATCAGCGGCGAGAACCCGGCGTAGGAGGGGAGCAGCGAGTCGTGCACGTTCAGCGTCCCCCGCTTGGGGAGGTTGAACACCGTCGGGGGAATCCAGGTGCGCCAGTTCGTCGCCACGATGACGTCCGGGTCGACCTCCTCGAGGCGGGTCAGCAGCTCCTCGTCGTCCGGCCGCTCGCGGATCAGCACCTCGATGCCGTGCTCCTCGGCGAGATCGGCGACCGAGTCGCTCCAGATCCGCTCGTAGGCGTGGTCGCTCTTCGGGTGGGTGACGACGAGCGCCACCTCGTGCTCGGAGTCCAGGAGCGCCTGGAGCGTGCGGTGCCCCCAGGTCTGGTAGCCGAACATGACGACCCGCATGAACTCCTCCTCGGAATGGCAAGGCTAACCTAAGTTATCCAACCCTAACGGAGCTCGTCGTGATTACTCTGCGCGTGTGATCCTTGACGTGAAGTTGGTGCGCGGACGGGTCGTGACGCTGGACCCCGCCGGGACCGGGTCGGACGTGGTCGGGGTGTGGCGCGGTCGCGTCGTCGGGGTGGGGGACCAGGTCCGCGACCTGCCCGCCCGGCGCGTGGTGGACCTGGACGGCGCGGTGGTGCTGCCCGGTTTCGTGGACGCCCACACCCACCTGGCGTGGACCGGCCGGGCGGCCCGGATGCCGGACGTTTCGGGTTGCCGCACGGTCGCCGAGGTCGTGGCGCTGCTGGCGGCCCACCGGACCGAGGCCGGACTGGAGGCGGCGGGCTACGACCACCGCCTCCTGGACCGCCCGCTCACCGCGCGCGACCTGGACGCGGTGGGCGGGCGCGTCTACCTGCAGGACGTGTCCGGTCACGCCTGCGTGGTCGACTCCGGCACGCTGGCCGAGCTGCCCGAGCACGCCCTGGTCGAGGCCGAGCGCGACGCCGAGGGCGCCCTCACCGGTTTCCTGGCCGAGGGCGCCCAGAGCGCGGCCAGGTCCCTGCTCCTCCCGTATCCCCTCGACGGCGTGGTCGCCGACATCGAGGCCGGTGCCGGGCAGTGCCTGGCGGAAGGCGTCGTCCTGGCCGCCGAGGCGGGCGTGGGCGGTGGCCTGATCGGCGCCACCCCGCTGGAGGTGGCCGCCTACCAGCGCGCCGACCTCCCCATCCGAGTGCAGCTCATGGTCGCCGCGGACCAGCTGCGCGCGGCAGGCGGCCACCCGTCCGACAACGTGGACCGAGCCGTCCAACTGGGCCTGCGCACCGGCCTGGGCGGCGACCGCCTGGCCATCGGCGCCCTGAAGGTCTTCACCGACGGCGGCATGATCGCCAGGACGGCGGCCCTGACCGAGCCCTACGAGGGCACCGCCAACACCGGCCAGCTCCAGGACGACCCGGACCTGATGCGCGCCTGGATCCGGGACGGCCACCGAGCGGGCTGGCAACTGGCCGTGCACGCCATCGGCGACCGCGCGATCGACTTCGCCCTGGACGCCCTGGAGCACGCGCTGACCGAGCAGCCCAGGGACGACCACCGCCACCGGATCGAGCACTGCGGCCTGGTCCGCCCCGACCAGCTGGACAGGATCGCCGCGCTGGGCGTGGTGCCGGTGGTCCAGCCGACGTTCCTCTGGGCGTACGGCGACGACTACGCCGAGATCACCGGCCCCAGAGCCCCGTGGCTGTACCGAGGCCGCTCCTTCCTGGACCGGGGCATCCCCCTGGCAGGCAGCTCGGACCGCCCGGTGGCGGACGGCAATCCACTGCGCGCCATCCAGTTCCTGGTGGAACGCCGCTCCCGCACCGGCAGGCAGATCGGCCCGGACGAGGCGGTGACCGTGGAGCAGGCACTACGCGCGCACACGGCGGGCGCGGCGCACGCGTGCAGGCGCGACCACGACCTGGGCACGATCGAGGAGGGCAAACTGGCCGACTTCACCATCCTGCAAGACGACCCGCGCACGGTGCCCACCAGCCGCATCGCAACCATCCCACTGGCCGCGACGGTGATCGGCGGCGAGTTCGCCCACGACCCAGCAGGCCTGGCCTGACTCCACGACACCTCTTGGTCACGGCGGCCCCGCCCTGCCTGATGACACCCCCTGATCCAGGTGGCCCCGACCCGCGTGACGACACTCCCCGACCCAGGTGGCCCTGTCCTACCTGGCGGAGCCTTCCGACTCAGGCGGCCCCGTTCCGCTCGACGGAGCCACCTGCCCCAGGGGCCCTGTCCCGCCCGATGGAGCCACCTGCCCTCGGTAGGGCCGCCTCGTTGCTCGGTCCCGGCTGAGCCCGACCGCCGCAGCAGCTCGGCACTCCGTGCCAGAACGGCGCAGAACGCTGCCCCGCGCCTGCCCGCCCCTAGTCGGGCAGGCGCGGGGCAGCCGCCCAGCTCACGCCAGACGCACGAGGTCCCGCCCGGCAGGTCCGGTCAGGCGCACGAAACCCCGCCCACCCTGTCCCGCCAGCCGATCATGAGGCGCTGGCACAGCGGCGCGCCCAGCTCACGCGCTCGCCCTCCCTCCAATCCCGCTCAGCCCCAGTCCTCCTCCACCCCCGGCCCTTCCCCGCCTCCACCCCAACCGCTCACCCCTCCACGCCGCTCAGCGCCCCGTCCGCGCTCCCTTCCCTCTCAAGCGCTCATCCGCCAATGCACCACGTACCCCGCAGCCTCAGCCGCGATCAACGCGTCCAACTTCGCCAGGTTCGTCCGCCGCGACAACCGGAACGCCCGCCCCCGCCGAGCGTCCAGCACCAGCGCCCCCATCCCCGGCAACGCCTGCTGCACCACCCGCAGCCCCACGTTCGCCGCCTCCTGCGTCATCTCCTGCTCCTTGCAGTGCACCAGCACCGCCGATACCGACCCGTCCGGGAACCGCAACCCCAACTGCGGTCGCACCCGCAGCTCCAGGTCCCCCGACCGCCACACCGCAGCAGGCATCGCCACCCCGGTCGCCCGCGTCGACCGCAACCACGGCAGGAACCCGTCCCTGATCTCCTCGAACGCCCGCAACTGCCCGCTCCGCGTCGCCCCGTCCAGCGCGACGTCCAGCTCCGCGCCGGGGTCGGTCGAGTTGGCCGCGCGCCGCATCGCCGCGCGGACCGGGTTGTAGAACCCGCAGACCCACCGGTCGACCGCCAGGTAGATGCTGCGCTGCTCGGAAACGATGGTGATGCGGCCCCGCTGACCGCTCATCGCGTACTCGGTGAAGGACAGGGCGGTGACGCTGACCGGCTCCACGGCAGGCTCCCCTCGCAGCTGGTCGAACTACTGTTCGATTCTACCGCCGCACACCGACAAAAACGGTGCCCCGATCGGGTCGTCATCAGGCGTGTGACATGGGATAACAGCCCGAGCGGATCGACCTCACCTGAACGGGTGCCGCCCACGTGTGCGTCTACTGCCCAGGAGGCGCGCACAGCTTCGCGGCCGACCGCGAGATGGCCGACCGGGCGATCGCGATGTGGCCCGAACCGCCGCTGATCACGCAGGCCAACCGGGCGTTCCTGCGCCACCCCGCCGACGTGCCGCGCGCTGGTGCTCTCGCGCGCCACCCGCGACGGTCAGGACGCCCCCGTCGACGAGCACCGCGACCTGTGCCAGCAGCGCACCACCCCCGATGATCACGCGCTCCAAGGCGCACGTCGAAGAGCTGCTGACCCGCTTCACCCGCCCGTAGAGTTTTCACTCTCCCGTGTGAAAAAACCCGCACCCAACCGTCCACATCGGACACGTTCCGCAACCGCCACCCACGGGTCACCGCTGGCGGCGCGCCGTCGCCGGGGCCATCATCCAGCGGGTCCCCGCGCGGCGCCCGGACACCCGACCCCCGGAGCGCCGCAGGTCACCCGGAGCGGCACCGCCATGCGCTGTCAGCGAACACCGCGCCCTGTCGACCGGAGGCACGCCCACCTCTCCGATATCGTCGGGGTACGCAAGATCGGTCAACACCGTGGATGGGGTAACGAGGATCATGAACGCACGGAACAACCTCACGCTGCCGCGCATGGCGTCGACCGGCGGCATGACGCTCACCGACTCCGTCTTCGAGCAGCTTCTCCGGTCGCGCATCGTCTTCCTGGGCTCCGAGGTCAACGACGAGGTGGCCAACCGCCTCACCGCGCAGCTGCTGCTGCTGTCCGCCGAGGACCCGAAGTCGGACATCAAGTTCTACATCAACTCCCCCGGCGGCTCGGTCACCGCGGGCATGGCGATCTACGACACCATGCAGCTCATCGAGCCGGACGTGCAGACCTGGGGCATGGGCATGGTCGCCTCGATGGGGCAGTTCCTGCTGTCCTCGGGCACGCCCGGCAAGCGCTACCTGCTCCCGCACACCCGCGTGCTGATGCACCAGCCGTCCGCGGGCGTCGGCGGCACTGCCACCGACATCGCCATCCAGGCCGAGGCGTTCGCCTACACCAAGCGGCAGATGGCGGAGATCACCGCGCAGCAGACCGGTCAGACCTTCGAGCGGATCACGGCGGACGCCGACCGCGACCGCTGGTTCACCGCCGAGGAAGCCCTCGAGTACGGCTTCGTGGACCACATCCTCAACCGCGAGGAGCTCACCCGCTCGTCGGTCAGCTGACCCTGAGCCCACCTCACCGGCCGCCCGGCCGGCCGACCGCCTTGGGGACCCCCAGATGAACCCGAACCACCTGCCGCAGGCCAGGTACGTGCTCCCGTCGTTCGTCGAGCGCACGAGCTACGGCGTCAAGGAGTCCAACCCGTACAACAAGCTGTTCGAGGAGCGCATCATCTTCCTCGGCGTGCAGGTGGACGACACCTCGGCGAACGACGTCATGGCCCAGCTGCTCGTGCTGGAGTCCGACGACCCGGACCGCGACATCTACATGTACATCAACTCGCCGGGTGGCTCGTTCACCTCGCTGATGGCGATCTACGACACCATGCAGTTCGTCCGCCCCGACATCCGCACGGTCTGCCTCGGCCAGGCGTCCTCGGCGGCGGCGGTCCTGCTGGCGGCGGGCACGCCGGGCAAGCGCACGGCCCTGCCGAACGCCCGCGTGATGATCCACCAGCCCGCGATGGGCGGAGTCCGCGGCCAGGTCTCCGACCTGGAGATCCAGGCGGCGGAGATCACCCGGATGCGCAAGCAGATGGAGGAGGCGCTGAGCAGGCACACCGGCCGCAGCGCCGAGCAGGTCCACACCGACATCGACCGCGACCGAATCCTGACCGCCACCGAGGCGCAGGAGTACGGGATCATCGACGAGGTCATGCCGTACCGGAAGCTGTCGGCGAAGCGCTGACCCCTCCACCCCAGGCTGAGCGCCCGGCAGGTTCCCCGGAACCCGCCGGGCGCTGGCTTTTCCGCGTCAGTCCTGCGGCAGTGGGCGCACCCGCTGCCGCATGGCGTCGACGGTCTCCTCGGGCGAGTCGGGCACCTGGCACGTCGAGTCCGGGGCGCGCGGAGTAGTGGACGGCGCTCGGGTGCAGCCCGATCGACAGGACGGCGTTGTTGTGCACGGCTGTTCCCCAGGGACACCGCTGTTCCCGCAACCGTGCCACGTGGGCTGTTCTGGGCTCTGGCTCACCTGAACGGCCGAGCCTGGGCGGCCGAAAGAACTGGGTAAAACATGGATGGCACCCGTCCGTGATCACGGACCGGTGCCACCACCAGCGCCGAAGCGCCCCCGGCAGGATTCGAACCTGCGACCTCGGGATTAGAAGTCCCTCGCTCTCTCCACTGAGCTACGGAGGCTCGGGGTCGGTACCGCAGCAGTGCGGTCGGCCCCACCGGACACATCGTCCGGGAAGCGCTCACCGTTTCCGTTCCGGGGGTGGAAGAGTGATCAAATTGCCCAGAAGTGGCGCAAATCACGTTAGACGGGCGGTGGAAGCGCGTTCGATCAGTGAAACGGGGAGTCTCACGGGGGCGCTCGGTCTCGCTCCGTCCAGCAGGCTCAGCGCTAGTTCACCCGCTTGGCGGCCCTTCTCCGCCAGGGGTTGACGCACCGTGGTGAGCGGGGGTTCGGCGTGCTCCGCCGCCGGGACGTCGTCGAAGCCGACCACTGACAGGTCCTCCGGGACTCGCAAGCCCAGGTCGCGCGCCGCCGTCAGCGCGCCGAACGCCAGCTCGTCCGACGTGCACAGCAGCGCGGTCGGGCGGTCGGGGCGCGACAGCAGTTCCCTGGCGCCCGCCCTGCCCAGGGCCCGGTCGCTCAGCGGGCACTCCCACACCGGAACCCCGCCCAGCACGTCCAGGTAGCCGCGCACCCTCCGGCCCGCCACCGGGAACGGTGTCGAGCGCAGCCTCGCCCCGTCGGCAAGGCCTGTCACCCCATCGGGGTGCAACGCGAACGTCAGCACCGCCGCCCGCCGGTGTCCCAGCGCGCGCACGTGCTCCGCCGCCAACCGCGCCCCGCCCTCGTCGTCCACGCCGACCCACGCGACCCCCGGCGCCTCCGGCTGGTCCACCACCACCAGCGGCAAGCCCCGCGCCCGCGCCGCCAGCAGGCCCGGCGCGCCCTCGGGCAGCGAGTACGCCACCACGACGTCCGCCTGCGCCCGCGCCACGGTCTCCGCGCGCGGCCCCGCGCTCCCGGCCATCAGCACCAGCGAGTGGTCGTGGCCGTCGACCGTCGTGGCCAGGCCGTCGAGCACGATCGACAGCGCCGGGTCCGAGAACGCGGCCGTCAGGCGCTGGCCGAGCAGGAAGCCGACCGCCGCGCTGTGCCTGGTCGCCAGGCTCCTGGCCACCGGGTCCGGGCCCGCGTAGCCCAGGCGCGCGGCCTCGGCGAGGATCCGCTCGCGCAGCGCCGCCGACAGCTGGTCCGGCCGGTTGTAGGCGTTCGACACCGTCGCGCGCGACACGCCCACCACATCGGCGACGGTGTCGAGGGTGGGCCTGCGGGGGCGGGTGGTGTCCACTTGCCCGAGCCTAGTCAGCCTTGCCCTGCTGAAGCGCTTCAGTCACCCTGGGGCGCGTGCCGACCCCGCGCTTCGCCGTGTTCGCCGTCTTCGCCCTCAACGGGATCGTCTTCGGCTCGTGGGCCGCCAGGGTCCCCGCGCTCGCCGCCCGCACCGGCGCCACCGAGGGCGTCCTCGGCCTGTCCCTGCTCGGCGCCAGCGTCGGCCTCGCCGTCACCGCCCCGCTGGCCGCCCGGCTGTGCGTCGCGGTCGGCGCGCGGACCGTCGTGCTCGTCAGCGCCCTACTCGGCGCCCTCGTCCTGCCCGCGATCGGCCTGGTCGGCTCACCGCTCCAGCTCGGCGCCGTCCTGCTCGTCGTCGGCGCGCTCAACGCGGCCCTGGACGTGGCCATGAACCTGTCCGCCGTCACGGTCGTCCGCGCGACCGGTCGCGCCCTCATGCCCCAGTTCCACGCGGGTTTCAGCGTCGGCGGGCTGATCGGCTCGCTCGGCGCCGCCGCAGCCGCCTCGGCGGACTGGACCCCGCTGCGGCACTTCCTGGTCGCCACCGCCGCGTGCCTGGTCCTGCTCGCCTGGATCGCCCGCGCGATCCCCGGCGCCGCGCCCGAGCGCGGCCACCACGCCGGGGGCGGCTCCCCGCTGCGCCGCCCCGCGCTGTGGCTGCTGGCCGCCGTCGCGCTCTGCTCGGCCATCGCCGAGGGCGCCTCCGCCGACTGGTCCGCCCTGTTCCTGGTCACCGAGCGCGGCGTCGAGGACGGCGCGGCGGCGATCGCCTACGCCGCGTTCTCCACCGCCATGGCCACCGCCCGCCTGCTCGGCGAACCCGTCCAGCGCCGCCTCGGCCCGCACCGGCTGCTCCTGGTCGGCGCCCTGGTCGCCGCGTCCGGGCTCGCGCTGGCCGTGCTCGTCCCGCTGCCCGCCGCGGGCTTCGGCGGGTTCGCGCTCGCCGGCCTCGGCCTGGCCTTCTCGTTCCCGGTCACCATGGACCTGGCGGGCGAGGCCGGTCGGCGCGCGGACGGCGGTGGTGGCGAGCGCGAGATCGGCCTGGTGACCACGATCGCCTACACCGGCTTCCTGGCCGGTCCACCGCTGGTCGGCGGCATCGCCCAGGTGTCGTCGCTGGTCGTGTCGCTGGGTCTGGTGGCCGCCGTGGTCGCGCTCATCGCGCCGCTGTCCCTGCTGGCCCGCCGCGCCCGCGACCGCGAGGTCACGCCGGGGGCAGCTTCTCCAACCCGGTCTTGAGCAGCACCAGCATCGTCGCGGTCATCTCCTCGGCGTTCCCGGCGCTCTTGGTGTACCCGAGCAGCAGGCTCTTGTCGGCGCTCACCGCGAGCGTCGCGGTGCACACCATCACCCGGTCGTCCATCTCGCACGACACCCAGGCCGAGTTGCCCTCCACGAGCTCCTCGTGGCCGCCGGGCTGCTTCGTCCGCGACTCCGAGTACGGCCGGTACGGCGCGATCACGACGCTGGAGCGGGTCGCCGAGCCGTCCTTGAACATGAACTGGCACGAACCGGCGAGGTCGCTGTCCCTCGGGGTCGGCTCGCCGTCGAGCGCGCCGACCACCTTCATGTCGTTCGCGGACAGCAGCTCGCACGCCTCCAGGTCCGCCACCGAGCAGGCGTGCGCGACCTTGGCCGCCGCTCCCGAGGACTTGGGCGGCGCTGTCGAGGAGGGCGCCGTCGCCGACAGGCACGTGGGCGCGGCTGACTCGGGCGCCGAGACCGGGGTGCCGTTGACGGAGTAGCTGCACCCCGTGACGGTCAGCACAGCCACCAGGGGCGCGAGCCACGATCGGGAGCGTCTCACCCGGCCCAAGGTAGTCGAAGCCGTCCGGCGGTTGCCGGTGCCTTCACCGGTCCGCCTACGCTCGGTGCGTGTCCCCCACCGAGGTCCGCTCCAGCGCCCGCCCCGCCCGCACCGGGCTGATCCCCCTGCTGGCCGTCGGCGTCGCGCTCGCCGCGCTGCTGGGAGCAGGGCTCGTGGGCGGTCCGGCCGCCGGGCTCGTGGTGGTCAGGGTGGTGACCGAGAGCGCGGCGGTGCTGACCATCGGCTCGCTGCTGCTGGCCGCGTTCCTCGTGCCGCCGCAGGAGTCCGGCACGCTCGCCGCCGATGGTTACGCCGCGTTGCGCACCGCCGCGTGGGCTTCACTCGTCTGGACGGCGGGCGCGGTGCTGTCCGTGCCCTACACGGTCGCGGACGCGCTCGGGCAACCGGTGTCCGTGCTGCTCGACCTCTCGGTGCTGTCCGAGGTCGCGGGCGTGGTGGAGCAGAGCGAGGCGTGGATGGTGACCGCCGTCATCGTCGTGCTGCTCGCCCTCGGCTGCCGCCTGGTGCTGTCCTGGGGCTGGACCACCGTGCTGTTCTTCGTGTCGGTGTTCGCGCTGTTCCCCGTCGCGGTGACCGGGCACTCCTCGGGCGGCGGCTCGCACGACGTCGCCACCAACAGCCTGCTGTACCACCTGGTCGCCGCCGCGCTGTGGGTCGGCGGGCTGATCGCGCTGCTCGCGCACGGCCGCAGGCGCGGCGAGCACCTGGGCCTGGCCGCGTCCCGGTTCTCCTCGATCGCGCTGGTCTGCTGGATCGTCATGGCGGTCTCCGGCGTGGTCAACGCGTACGTGCGGCTGCCGCTGGACCAGCTCCTCACCTCCGAGTACGGCCTGCTCGTGCTGGGCAAGACCGCCGCGCTGCTCGCGCTGGGCGTGTTCGGCTACCTCCAGCGCGCCAAGGGCGTCAAGCAGGTCGTGGCCACCGGGTCCGGGCGGGCGCTGGTGCGGCTGGCGGGCGTCGAGGTGCTGCTGATGCTCGCCACGATCGGCCTCGCCGCCGCCCTCAGCCGCACGCCGCCGCCCGCCGAGGGCCGCACCCGGCCGAGCCCGGTGGAGCTGAGCATCGGCTACGACCTGGCGGGCGAGCCCACGCTCTACCGCATCCTCTTCGACTGGCGCTTCGACCTGGTCTACGGCACCGCCTTCCTCGCCGCCGCCGTCGTCTACCTGCTGGGCGTGCGCCGGTTGCGCAAGCGCGGCGACGCCTGGCCGGTCGGCCGCACGATCGCGTGGGTGCTGGGCTGCCTGACCGTGGTGTTCGCGACCTCGTCGGGCCTCGGCCGCTACTCGCCCGCGATGTTCAGCGTCCACATGCAGGCGCACATGCTGCTGGCCATGCTCGCGCCGATCCTGCTGGTGCTGGGCGCCCCGGTGACGATGGCGCTGCGCGCACTGCCGGTCGCCGGTCGGGGCAACCCGCCGGGGCCGCGCGAGTGGGTGCTGGCGCTGGTGCACTCGCCGGTGGCGAAGGCGCTGACCAACCCGTTCGTGGCGCTGGCGTTCTTCGTCGGGTCGTTCTACGGGCTGTACTTCTCCGGGCTGTACGACGTGGCGCTGGACCACCACTGGGCGCACCTGGCGATGAACGCGCACTTCCTGATGGCCGGGTACGTCTTCTACTGGCCGGTGATCGGGGTCGACCCCGCGCCGAACAAGCTGCCGCCGCTGGGGAAGCTGGGGCTGCTGTTCGCCTCGATCCCGTTCCACGCGTTCTTCGGCGTGGTGCTGATGAGCGCGCAGTACGTGATCGGCAGCGACTTCTACCGCAAGCTCGCGCTGCCGTGGGTGCCGTCGCTGCTGGAGGACCAGCGGCTCGGCGGCGGCATCGCGTGGGCGGCGGGGGAGATCCCGCTGCTGGTGGTGATGGTCGCGCTGCTCGCGCAGTGGGCCCGCTCCGACAGCCGGGACGCCAAGCGCGCGGACCGCAAGGCGGACGCGGACGGCGGCGCCGACCTCGCGGCGTACAACGAGATGCTGCGCAGGATGGCGGGCGGGGGCGGGTCGTCGGTCGCGGTCGCCGAGCCGAAGGCCGGGACCGAGGCCGAGATCGAGGCCGGGAACGCCGAACCCGGCGCCGCGAAGCCGAAGCCGGGCGCCGGGGGAGCGGGGCCGGACGAGGGCTGAGCCCCCGCGCCTGCCCGGTGGTCAGCCCGCCATCGGCCGCTTGAACCCGCGCTCCGCCGCCCACCACCCGGCGGCGGCCAGCACCGCGGTCGCCACCAGCGCCGACAGCACGCCCTCGGCGGGCTGGGCCAGCGACAGCGACCGGGCCGCGTCCACCGCGTGGGTGAGCGGGTTGATCGTGGCGACCGCCTGCAACCAGCCGGGCAGGTTGCCCACCGGCACGTACGCGCTGGACGCGAACATCAGCGGGAACATCGCCAGGAAGCCCACGGTCTGCATCAGCTCGGTGTTGCGCAACCAGGCACCCACTGCCAGGAACACCCAGCCCAGGCCCCACCCGACGGCCAGCGACAGCAGCAGCGCGGCGCCGACGCCCACGACCCCGCCGGACGGGGAGAAGCCGAACAGCACCGCCGCGAACAGCACCATCAGCAGCAGCTGGCCGGTGGTGCGCACCAGGTCGGACAGGCTGCGCGCGACCAGCACCGAACCCGGCCTGATCGGCAGCGAGCGGAACCGGGCCAGCACGCCGTTCTTCATGTCCGACACCAGCCCCACCCCGGCCTGGAGCGCGGACTGCATCGCGGTGTTGACCAGGATCGCGGGAAGCAGGTAGTCGATGTAGTCCACCCCGGCCGGGAAGCCGGGGGTCTGGGCGATGCTGCTGAAGATCTGGCTGAACAGCGCCAGCATCACCAGGGGTTGCAGGACGCTGAAGATGATCATTCTGGGATCGCTGACCAGCGCGCGCAGCGAGCGCTGGGTCAGCACGAGCACCTGGGTGCCGAAGCCGGTGCCGCGCCAGCGGGTCCGGGCGGGGGCAGCGGCGGCGAGGGTGGTCATGGTGGGGCTCCTCCGGGGTGCCGGGCGCTCAGGCCGCGTGCCGGGACAGGGTGAGGTAGACGTCGTCGAGGGTCGGCTCGCCCAGCGCCAGCTCGCTGGCCTCCAGGCCCACCTCGTCCAGCGCGCGGACCACGACGGCCAGCTCGCGCGAGGAGCCCACCGGCGAGGTGAGCGCGTGCTTGGCCGGGTCGGGCACCGGTTGCAGGCCCGCCCGCTCCAGCGCCGCGCGCGCCCGCCCGACCTCGTCGGCGCTGCCCAGGGTGACCGTGACGCTGCGCTGGCCGACCTGCGCCTTCAGCTCGGCGCTGGTGCCCGAGGCCACGACCTTGCCGGAGGACAGCACGGTGATCGAGTCGGCCAGCCGGTCGGCCTCGTCCAGGTACTGGGTGGTCAGCAGCACCGAGGTGCCGTCGGTGACCAGGTTCTCCACGATGCCCCACAGGTCGAGCCTGCTGGCCGGGTCGAGACCGGTGGTCGGCTCGTCCAGGAAGATCACGTCGGGGTGGCCGACGAGGCCGGCGGCCAGGTCGAGCCGCCTGCGCATCCCGCCCGAGTAGGTGCGGGCCGCGCGCCTGGCCGCGTCGGCCAGGCCGAACAGCTCCAGCAGCTCGCCCGCGCGGGCCTTGGCCTCGCGGGGGCTCGCGCCGAGCAGCCTGGCGATCAGGACGAGGTTGTCGGTGCCGGACAGCTGCTCGTCCACGGCGGCGAACTGGCCGGTCAGGCCGATCAGACCGCGCACCCGGTGCGCGTCGGACACCACGTCCAGCCCGGCGACCCTGGCGGTGCCCGAGTCCGGGGGCAGCAGGGTGGTCAGGACGTTGACCAGGGTGGTCTTGCCCGCGCCGTTGTGGCCGAGCAGGCCGAGGACGCTGCCCCTGGGCACGGCGACGCTCACCCCGTCCAGGGCCTTCTGGTCGCCGAACGCCTTGACGACGTCCACCGCTTCGATCATGAGGTCGTGCATCGGGTCCCCCTCAGCGCTCCGTGCAGGAAGAGATCGACGAGCTGTTCTGGTGAGGCGTCGGCCCCGGTGGTGGGCGCGCCGGGGCGGGCCCGGTTGGCCATGACCAGGCCGAGCAGGAGCTTCGCGGCGAGCGCGGGCTCGACGGCGAGGCGGTCGGCGTCGGGCTCGAACACGGCGGCGGCCTCGCGGTGCAGCCGCTCGAAGTGCTCGCCGGGGTTCTTGGGCTTGCCGCCGTGCTTCCGCTCGTGCGGGTCGAACCCGCTCTCGCGCAGGACGCCCGCCAGCGACCACATCCGCTCCAGGTAGCTGGAGAGGGCGTTGATCGTCCAGATCGCGCGGTCCCTGAGCTCGGGGAGGTCCGTGGTCCGGTGGAGCAGGTCGATCACCGGTTCGGGGGACAGCGCCTCGTGGACGCAGGCGTGGATCAGCTCCTGCTTGTCCCTGAACGCCCGGAAGACCGTGCCCTCGGCGATGCCGGCCGCCTGGGCGATCTGGCTGGTGGTGACGTTGGCGCCGTGCAGTTCGAGCAGCGGGAGGGTGGCCTGGACGATCGCGCTCCTGCGCTCCTCCTGGCTCATCGCCGGTGCTCGCCTGCGCTTGGGGGTGGTCTCCTCGGGCATGGGGCCAATGTATGAGTGAGCACTCACTCAAGTCAAGGAGTGAGTGCTCACTCATATGGGTCCATACCACTGGACGGGTGCGGAACCCCTGGGCATTTGGCTCGTTGTCCACAGGCGTGCGGGTTGTCCACAGCTCCGTTCCCGCCGCTTTCCGCGCGGCTCGGCGGGGGTGAAGCTGGACGGGAAAGAGGTGTCCGGCGGTGCGGAGGTGCGTGGTGGCGATCAACGAGACGAGGGTGACCCTGGTGGGCACGGTGGCCAGCGAGGTGGCGCTGAGCACGGTGGGGACGGGGTACCCCAGGGCGGTGTTCCGGATGGTCAGCGTGGAGCGGCGGTACGACCGGGACCTGGGGCGGTTCGTGGACGGGGACCGGCTGTTCGTGTCGGTGACGTGCTGGCGGGGGCTCGCGGAGAACGTGCGGGCCAGCCTGGGGCGGGGCGACCCGGTGCTGGTGACGGGCAAGCTGCGGCTGCACGAGCTGCGCACGGACGACGTGCGGCGCACCCACCTGTCGGTGGAGGCGTCCGCGGTGGGGCCGAACCTGCTGTGGTGCCGGGCCGCGCCCCGGCGGGGGGAGAGCGGCGAACCCGGTCCCGATGTCGGTTCCGAACCGGTTTCCGGCGCGGCCGGGCGCGGTATTTCAGAGTCGGCGGGTGCAGCGCCTACGCTGCCCGACGTGCTCGCGCCGCGCACCGAGGAGCAGTCGGTCTCCGTCGCGGAGGAGGCCCTCCCGGTGCCCTTCTGAGCCGAACAGCCCAACCGCCGGGATATCGCGCCCCACCGGGGGTTCGAGCGGCGGACAATGTGACGAAGTTTCCGCAGACGAGCAGCACTGAGGAGGGAGGTCGTGGACGGCGCCGGGTGATGCCCACGTCCAGGTGACAGTCCTTGACATTCCGGTAGAACTGCGCAGTTCACGACGTTCGCAGGTCACGGCTCCGGGTCCACGGGACCCGGTGCGCGGTGCCCCCGTTCGGGTGACAGCTGTGCGTCCTGGCTCCGGAAGATCAGGTTGCGCGTTGCCGACGACCGAGGTTCTTGCCCGAACGGCTCCGCTCTACGATCGCGGCTATGGCCGAGTTCATCTACACCATGAAGAAGGTGCGCAAAGCGCACGGGGACAAGGTCATCCTCGATGACGTCACCATCATGTTCTACCCCGGTGCGAAGATCGGCCTGGTCGGCCCCAACGGCGCGGGCAAGTCGAGCGTGCTGAAGATCATGGCCGGTCTCGACAAGCCCGGCAACGGCGAGGCCTACCTGTCGCCCGGCTACACCGTCGGCATCCTGCAGCAGGAGCCGCCGCTCAACGAGGAGAAGACCGTCCTGGGCAACGTCCAGGAGGGCCTCGGCGAGATCAAGGTGAAGCTCGACCGCTTCAACGAGATCGCCGAGAAGATGGCCGTCGACTACTCCGACGAGCTGATGGAGGAGATGGGTCAGCTCCAGGAGGAGCTGGACCACGCCAACGCGTGGGACCTCGACTCCCAGCTGGAGCAGGCGATGGACGCCCTGCGCTGCCCGCCGCCGGACGCCGACGTCAAGCTGCTCTCCGGTGGTGAGCGCCGCCGCGTCGCGCTGTGCAAGCTCCTGCTGAGCAAGCCCGACCTGCTGCTGCTCGACGAGCCCACCAACCACCTGGACGCCGAGAGCGTGCTGTGGCTGGAGCAGCACCTCGCGCAGTACGCGGGCGCCGTCCTGGCGGTCACCCACGACCGGTACTTCCTGGACAACCTCTCGCAGTGGATCCTGGAGCTGGAGCGCGGCCGGGCCCACGTGTACGAGGGCAACTACTCCACGTACCTGGAGAAGAAGGCCGAGCGCCTGGCGGTCCAGGGCAAGAAGGACCAGAAGCTCCAGAAGCGCCTCAAGGACGAGCTGGACTGGGTGCGCTCCGGCGCGAAGGCCCGCCAGGCCAAGTCCAAGGCCCGACTGGACCGGTACGAGGAGATGGCGGTCGAGGCGGAGAAGACCCGCAAGCTCGACTTCGAGGAGATCCAGATCCCGCCGGGCCCGCGCCTGGGCAGCATCGTCGTCGAGACCGACAAGCTCAAGAAGGGCTTCGGCGAGCGGGTCCTGATCGACAACCTGTCGTTCACCCTGCCCCGCAACGGCATCGTCGGCGTCATCGGCCCGAACGGCGTCGGCAAGTCGACCCTGTTCAAGACCATCGTCGGCCTCGAGCAGCCCGACGCGGGCAAGGTCAAGGTCGGCGAGACGGTCAAGCTGTCCTACGTCGACCAGAACCGCTCGGGCCTCGACCCGAAGAAGACGGTCTGGGAGACGGTGTCGGGCGGCCTGGACTACATCCACGTCGGCAACGTCGAGATGCCCTCGCGCGCGTACGTCAGCGCGTTCGGCTTCAAGGGGCCGGACCAGCAGAAGCCCACGGGCGTGCTGTCCGGCGGTGAGCGCAACCGGCTCAACCTGGCGCTGACCCTCAAGCTCGGCGGCAACCTGATCCTGCTGGACGAGCCGACGAACGACCTGGACGTCGAGACCCTGGGCTCGCTGGAGAACGCGCTGGAGCAGTTCCCCGGCTGCGCCGTGGTCATCTCGCACGACCGGTGGTTCCTGGACCGCGTCGCCACCCACATCCTGGCGTGGGAGGGCACCGAGGAGAACCCCTCGCAGTGGTACTGGTTCGAGGGCAACTTCGAGGGCTACGAGAAGCACAAGGTCGAGCGCCTCGGGGCCGAGGCGGCGAGGCCGCACCGCGTCACCTACCGCAAGCTCACGCGGGACTGATCGACGACGGAGCACGCTGGTCCGGTCGGCGCAAGCTCGTGCGGGACTGATCGCTGGTAGGGGAGACGTGGCGGCAAGGGGCGAGGCGGCGAAGGTCGACGTCGAGGTGAGCACCCTCGTGGTGCCCGCCTGGAGGTTGCGCCTGCGCGCGCCGGAGTTGGCGCTGGTGCTGGGTGAGCGCGCGGTCGCTCTCGCCACCGCACGCCGCGACGAGGTCGACCGGTTGCGCGCGGAGGCCATCGTGGTCTTCGCGGGCAACCGGATGGAGCGCCAGGTCAAGGTGGCCGACCGGGCCATGGACGCCCTGACGGCGGCCGAGGCCGTCCAGGACCTGGAGACGGCGTGGCGGCTGCGCGTCGAGCTGGCGGGCAGCGCCCGCTCGGTCGGCGCGCCGCTGACCGGGTTCGCCGCCGTCCGGCCGGTGCTGGAGGCGGCGGGCGTCCCGGACGGCCTGCGCGCCTCGGCGCTGGTGCAGGCCACCCAGTGCCTGGTCTCCGTGGGACGTGGTCCCGCGCTGGCCAAGGCCCTGGAGGACGCCGACCGGCTCTACCTGGCGGACGAGTCGCTCGACCACGACGTCACGCTGCTCATGCGGGGCCTGCTGCGGGTCGCCGCGGCGGGCCAGCAGCGCCGCTGGGGCGACCTGTCGGCGGCGACCGCGTCCGCGCGGGAGGGGCTCGGCCTGCTCGACGGGCTGTCCGACCCCACCGCCGACAGCGGGCAGGTCCGGGCGGCGCTGGCGCTGGAGCTGGTGTGCGCGCTGATGGACGCCGGTGAGACCGGTGCGGCGTCCGAGGTGGGCTCGCCGCTGCTGGAGGTTCCGGTGCGGGCCCCCTCCGCGTCCGCGCTCGGCTGGTTGCGGGTGGCGCTGGCGACCAGGCTGCACCTGCCCGCCGGGCGGGTCGACCAGGCGCGGGAGCTGCTGCGCGACGCTGCCGACAGCGCGCAGCGGCACCAGCTGGACACCCTCCTCGCGGAGAGCACGCTGGCGCTGGCCCACGTGCACGAGGTGTCCGGCGACCTGTCCGAGGCGCTCGTCGACCTGCGCGCCGCCCACGCGGCCGAGCGCAGGCGGGCCCGCGCCGTGTACGCGGTGCGGGCGAGGCTGGCGGCCGAGTTCTCCGGCGTGCGCCGCCAGCCGTCCGGACTGCACGACCAGCTGGCCGCCCTGCTCACCCCGGACGGCAAGGCGCCCGCGCAGCAGGCGGACAGCCAGCTCACCCCGGAGGCCAAGCAGCAGCTCCGCCAGTGGCGCCCCGGCCAGCAGGCCCGTCCCGAGGCGGCCAGGGGCAAGCGCGTCGGCGGCAGGCGCGCCGCCGAGGACATGACGGTGGACGGCCTGTCGGCGGCACGGGCCCACGCGGCCGACCGCTGGCGCCTGGTCTCCCCGTTCGGCGACCCGGCGCAGCCCGAGTCGGAGACCGGCTTCGCCGCTGCGGCGGCGGCCCAGGCGGGCGGGCGCAGGCGCGCGCCGGACCCCGCAGACCCCGCAGCCCCCACGAACCCCGCGGACGCGGACGGCGGGGGCAGGCCCTCCTCGGAGCCGAAGTCGGTGGCGGACATCATCAGCCACCTCCCCTTCCTCAACCGCGTCACGCGCCCCGACGGCGCCAGCCGTGGAACCGGCGCCGAGGTCGCGCCCCCGCCCGGAACCGGGACGGGGAGCGGCGCGCCGGCCGGGAGCGGCCCGACCGCCGGCCCGGAGGCCGGGACGCACCGGACGTCCGCCTCCCACCAAGCAGGCGCTCCCCACCAGGAAGCCGCTCCCCACCGGGCAGGCGCTTCCCACCGGGCAGCGGGTTCGCCGACCTCGGCGTCGCAGGACGCCCAGGGCGCGGCAGGCGCCGGTGGTGGGACCACCGCTGCGGGCTTCGAGGCTCCCGGTTCCGCGCCAGGGGGCGCGGCGGCCGGGCGGGCGTCGGCCACTGGCGCGCACGGGCGGGAGAGCGGTGGTGGGCACGCCGCGCAGGACTCCGGCGAGCACTACGTGACTCCGCTGCACGGGTCCGAGCAGCCGACTCCGGGGTACCACCCGGCCCGGCCCGGATCGTCGCGGCACAGTTCGCCCGACGTCGACTCGACGCAGGCGCACGCCGGGCAGGCGCCTGCCGGGCAGGCGCACACCGGCCAGGCCCACGCTGAGCCGTCGGCTGGCGGGCCGTCAGCAGGCGGGCCGTCGGCTGGCGGGCAGCCGGGTAGTGGGCAGTCGACCGGCGGACCGCTGGACAGCGGGTTGTCGGGCAGCGGAGTGCCGGGCAGTGGGTTGTCAGGTGGTCCGCAGGTCGGTGGCGCGCAGGTCGGTGGCGCCGATCGGCAGGGTGCTCCCGCGTCGCGCTCGGCGACCGAGGGCGGGCGGTCCAGGCACGGGCAGGACGAGGTCGAGGAGTCGACCGCCGCCCAGGTCGCCGCGCTCAAGGCGATGATGGCGCAGGCCGCGGCGACCAGTGGTGGCGCAGGTGACTCGGCTGCCGCGCACGCCGCCGCGCAGGCCGCGATCGCGGCTCGGATCGCCGCGCACTTCGCGGGCGAGAAGAAGGACGACGAGGGGTGGCAGGGGCCCGCTGAGCCGGTCGTGGGCGGTCCGATCGCTGACGGCGCCGGTGGTCAGCCGTCCGGGGTCGAGCAGTTCGCGGACTCCTGGCGGTCCGCCGTGCAGGCCGGGTGGCCGAAGGCCGCTTCCGCCGAGGAGCGCGGTGACGAGGACGAGGCGGGCGGGATCGAGGACGTCGACGACGACCTCGGGCTCCCCGACATCAGCCACCTCCCCACGCCGGTGCTGAACCTGCCGTTCAGCTCGTCCGCGCCCGGTTCCGCGTTCGGCGCCGGGGTTGCGGGGCGGTCGCGGGAGTCGGAGGGTGAGGTGGTGCCCGCCGCCGAGCAGACGGTGTTGATCCCTCCGATCCGGATCGAGTCCGATGACCGGGAGGACCGTTCCGCTGCCCGGACCGGCGCGGCTCCTGCGAACCCGGCGGACACCGCTTCCGGGAGCGCGGGTCCCACCCGTGGGGACTCCCGAGCCGACTCCGCTCGTGGGGACTCCTACGCGGACGCCGCGCAGTCCGCTTCCGCAGGTGACAGCGATGCCGTCGGGGAGCGGTCCGTGTCGGCCGCCGGGTTGATCGCCGCCTCCGGCGCGGTGCGCAGCGGGCGGCGCAGGGCCGCTCGGGAGGCGTCCGAGGACGGTGTGGACGGTGTGGCCCCCGAGGGTTCCGGGGTGCTGGAGAACTTGAAGGCCGCCGGACTGCTCGGCGGGCGGCGGCGGGCCGGTGGTCGACGGCGGGCCGCAGCCGACGAGGGTGGTGACGACGGCGGTGACGACGGTCGAGCGCGAGCTGGGACGGAGGCTTCGGTGCCCCCTGCTGACGAGGTTCCCTGGCGGGTCGAGGTGCCCGCGCGCTTCCGCGAGGAAGCCGCTGACCAGGGCGCTGAACGATCCGCTGACAAGCACGACCGGGCCGTGGACATGTTCGACTCGCCGACCATGGTCCAGCCCGTCGTGGGCGTGGACGGGTACCCGGTGGACGAACCGTCCGGGCTCGGTGTCGCGTTCGCCAAAGGACCGCTGATCCCGACGGCCCGCGTCCCCGAGGGGTACGGGCACGACCCCAAGCGGGACGAGTTCCCCGGCGACCCGCGACCCAGGGCCGCCGTCGACCCCAGGAAGCCGCTCGGCGCGCCCGACCCCTTCCCCGTCAGCCGCACCACGGGGGAAGACCGGGGCGCGACCCCGGCTGATCAGGGCTCGGGCGATCCGGTGACCGGTGAGCGTGGCGTGGACGGCTCCAGCGCGCGCGGTTCGGCCGGTGGGCACGGCGTGGACGGCTCCGGCGCGCGCGGTTCCGCTGCGGGTGGCTCTGCCACGGGCGGTTCCGGAGCGGACGGCTTCAGCTTGGCCGAGTGGGCGCTCGGCGGGGTCGGCTCCACCAGCGGTGGCTCGGGTGACGGTGGCTCGGGTGACCGGGGGGCGGACAGCCGCACCTCGGCCGACTGGGGTGCCTCGGACCGGAGCGCCTCCGACTGGAGCGCCTCGGACCGGAGCGCCTCGGACCGGAGCGCCTCGGACCGGGATGTCTCCGACTGGGGCACTGCTGGTGAGGACTGGCGGGTCGCCGGTTCGTCCGCTGGGCGCGGGGCCGGGAGCGACTACCTCGACGGGATGGACGCTGGCGCCTCGGGTGGGGCTGCCGCGTTCTTCGGCGGGACGCACGCCGCCGCGAGCGAGGCGAGCGCCGCCCCCCGGAGCGCCGACCCCCGGAGTGCCGACTCCTGGAGTGGTGACCCTGGGAGCGCGGGCAGCTCCTTCCGCGAGGAGGAGCGGTCGGGCAGGCATGGTGGTGGGGAGCGGGGCGGCGCCGGTGGGCTGCACAACCCCGGTGACACCAGCGGTGGGCTGCCGTTGCAGGGGCGGGGTGGGCCTGAGGTCGAGCGGGATGGTTCCGGGGCGGCCGGTGGCTCCTCCGGGCTCGGAGGGCACTCGACCAGCGGCGACTACAGCCTCGGGGACCACTCGACCAGCAGCGACTACGGCCTCGGGGACGGGAGCTGGTCGCGGCGGTGGGCCGAGGCCGGTGGGACGGTGCCGCCGGTTCCCACGCCCGACCCGATCCCGCCCGTTCCGACGCCTGAGCCGTCCCCCGCGCCTGAACCGGTCCCGACGCCGGTTCCCGAGCCCGAGCCGCCGCTGGGCGGGGGTTCGGACAGCTCCGGGTGGTCCGGTGGCGGGTACGCCGAGCTCGACGACTGGCGTGCGCGCTTCGCCGCCGAGAACGGCGACGAGGTCTTCGGCGCAGGCAGCAGCTTCGGTGGCGGCGCCACCAGCGGCGCGGACTTCGGTGGCAACGCCGCCGTGAGCACCGGTTTCGGGGACCCCGCCGGTAGCGGCTTCGGCGATGGCGGGGATGACGTCGTCAGTGCTGGTGACAGCGCCGACGTCAGCGCGGACAGCAGCGCGGACATCGGCGCCGTCGCCGACAGCGGCAGCTCCACCACCGGCGCCGAAGGCGAGGGCGAGAAGAACCCCTTCGTCACCTCCGTCGTCGTCGGCGGCCGGACGATCGACCTGCCCGTCGTCCCCGACCCCGCTCCCGCGCCCGACCCCGTCCCCGGTTCCCCCAGCGCCACCCGCGCCTCCCGCAGGCCCAAGAGCGACCTCAGCCTCGCCGAGCTGCTCGCCGAGGCCCTCGTCGCCTACGAGGCCGGGCGGCGGGAGGACGAGGAGGAGCAGCGGGCCAGGGCGGAGAGCAACGAGAGCACCGGGATCATCACGCGGCTGGACGACTGGGCGCCGCCCGAAAGGTGAGACGAATTCTTTGAGGTTTTAATAAGGTTCCAGGTTTCCTGCCGGTGACCAGCGTGAGTCCGGTAAATGACTTCGCTGGTCCCGGTTTTCCGTGCTTTGCCGCCGGGAACCCCGTGGTACTGCTGGGGAAGCGGCTGATCGATCAGGTGAACGATCCAGCTCGTGAAAAACGCGGGTCCCGCCTGCGCAGTTCCGAGTGTCTGGTTAAGTGGTGCGCAGACCCGGCACACAGAGGTGCCGGATAGCGTGGAGTCGCCTGAACATGACCTCGACTGGATTCCCGACCCGTTCCGAGCGCACCGCCCACGCCGCGGGTGGTGCCGCGCGTGCGGCCAGT
Source organism: Actinosynnema pretiosum (assembly GCF_024171695.1). Classification (GTDB taxonomy): domain Bacteria; phylum Actinomycetota; class Actinomycetes; order Mycobacteriales; family Pseudonocardiaceae; genus Actinosynnema; species Actinosynnema pretiosum. Next base: position 230,873 of record NZ_JAMTCF010000002.1, read on the forward strand.
CCTGAACACACCCGAGACGAATTGATCGGCAGAGCCGCCGAGAACGCGCCGGAGCTCGCCGAGCTGATCCGCCTCTACTACCGGCACGTGCCCGCCGAGGAAGTCAACGACGACGACCCGGCCGACCTGCTGGGCGCGGTGCGCTCCAACCACCGGCTCGCCGAGAGCCGCGTGGCGGGCCGTCCCACGGTGCGGGTGCTCAACCCCACCAGGGAGCGGGACGGCTGGCAGTGCCCCGCGACCGTCGTGCAGATCGTCACCGACGACATGCCCTACCTGGTGGACTCGGTCGCCTCCGAGCTCACCCGCAACGGCGTGCAGGTGCAGCGCGTGATCCACCCGATCGTCGTCGTGCGCCGCGACCCGGCCACCGGCGCCCTCCTGGAGGTGCTGCCCACCGCCGACCCGGCCGACCCGCCGCAGGGCGCCGCGGCCGAGTCGTGGATGCACATCGAGGTCGACCTGCTCACCGACGCCGACCGGGCGCACGAGCTGGAAGCCGGGCTGCGCTCCGTGCTCGACGACGTCCGCGAGGTCGTCGAGGACACCGACCTCATGGTCGCCACCGCCCGCAGGCTGGCCAAGTCGCTGCCGAACGACGGCCTCCCGCTGCCCGAGCACGAGGTGCAGGACGGCGCGCGGCTGCTGGAGTGGCTGGCCGACGAGCACTTCACGTTCCTCGGGTACCGCCGCTACGAGGTCGTCCGCGCCGAGGGCGGCGAGCCGGTCCTGCGCCCCTCCGACGAGGCCGGTCTCGGCGTGCTGCGCCAGGACAGCCCCGCCGCGCACGCCCTCACCGCCGGGCCCGACGCGGGCGCGCCGGACCAGGAGCTGCTGGTCCTCACCCAGGCCAGCGCCCAGGCCAGCGTGCACCGCTCGGTCTACCCGTACTACGTGGGCGTGCGGACCTTCGACGCCGAGGGCCGGGTCAGCGGCGAGCACCGGTTCCTTGGCGTGCTGTCCACGACCGCGCTGCACGAGGACGTCCTGGACATCCCCGTCATCGAGCGCCGCGTCCGCGAGGTCATCCACAGCGCGGGCTTCCCGCTGCACTCGTACTCGGGCCAGCGGATGCTGGAGGTCATCCAGAACTACCCGCGCACCGAGCTGTTCTCGGTGGACGGCGACACGCTGCACACCACCGTCACGGGCGTCATCGCGCTCGCCGAGCGCCGCCGCCTGCGGCTGTTCCTGCGCCGCGACCCGTACGGCCGCTTCTACTCCTGCCTGGTCTACCTGCCGCGCGACCGCTACACCACCACCTCGCGGCTGGCCATGCAGGAGGTGCTGATCGACGAGCTGGGCGGCGTCAACCTGGAGTACAGCGCCCGCATCGGCGAGTCCGCGCTGGCCCGCGTGCACTTCACCGTGCACACCGACCCGTCCGCCGACCAGGGCGCCACCCCGGACACCGGGAGCATCCAGCAGCGGCTCGCCGAGGCCGTGCGCTCCTGGGACGACCGCATGGTCGAGGCGGTGCTGGCCGAGACCGCGCGCTCGAACGAGCTGGGCGCCGAGTCGGCCGGTGAGCAGGGCCAGCGGATCGCGGGCGCGTTCCCCGAGGCCTACAAGGAGGACTTCACCGCCACCGAGGGCCTGTCCGACTTCCGCCGCATCGAGGCGCTGGGCCAGGGCGACCTGGACATGGTGTTCTACGTGCCGCGCGACGCCGAGCCTGGCGAGCGCCGGTTCAAGCTGTTCCTCGCGGGCGCTCGGGTCACCCTGTCCGACGTGCTGCCGATGCTCCAGCGCATGGGCGTGGTCGTGGTCGACGAGCGGCCGTACGACCTGATCCGCGACGACGGCGTCGAGTGCTGGATCTACGACTTCGGCCTGCGCCTGGAGCAGGCCACCCTGGACAAGCTCACCGGCGAGGACCTCGACTCGGTGCGCGTGCGCTTCCAGGACGCGTTCGCCGCCGCGTGGCGCGGCGAGTCCGAGGTCGACGGCTTCAACACCCTGGTGCTGCGCGGCGGCCTGACCTGGCAGCAGGCGGCCATGCTGCGCGCGTACGCCAAGTACCTGCGCCAGGCGGGCGTGTCCTACAGCCAGGACTACATCGAGGACGCCGTCCTCGGGCACACCGGGGTCGCCACCGCGCTGGTCGAGCTGTTCGAGACCCGCTTCGACCCGGCGCTGGACGAGGACACCCGGATCGAGCGCACCGACGGCCTGGCCGACCGGATCACCGGGCTGATCGACGACGTCACCAGCCTGGACGCCGACCGCATCCTGCGCAGCCTGCTCACCCTGGTGCTGGCGACCCTGCGGACCAACTACTTCGTCCGCGACGCCGGTGGCGCGCCCCGCCCGTACCTGGCGGTCAAGCTCAACCCGAGGGCCATCCCGGAGCTGCCGCAGCCCCGCCCCCGGTTCGAGATCTTCGTGTACTCGCCCCGGATCGAGGGCGTGCACCTGCGGTTCGGGCCGGTCGCGCGCGGCGGGCTGCGCTGGTCCGACCGGCGCGAGGACTTCCGCACCGAGGTGCTGGGCCTGGTCAAGGCGCAGGCGGTGAAGAACGCGGTGATCGTCCCGGTCGGCGCGAAGGGCGGCTTCGTGGTGAAGCGCCCGCCCGCCCCCAGCGGTGACGCCGGCCTGGACCGCGAGGCGTTCCTGGCCGAGGGCATCGCCTGCTACCGCCAGTTCATCTCCGGCCTGCTGGACCTGACCGACAACCTCAAGGCGGGCGTCACCGTCCCCGCCCCGCAGGTGGTGCGGCACGACGGCGACGACAGCTACCTCGTCGTGGCCGCCGACAAGGGCACCGCGTCGTTCTCCGACATCGCCAACGAGGTGTCCCGCTCCTACGGCTTCTGGCTCGGCGACGCGTTCGCGTCCGGCGGCTCGGTCGGCTACGACCACAAGGCCATGGGCATCACCGCCAAGGGCGCGTGGGAGAGCGTGAAGCGGCACTTCCGGGAGCTGGGCACCAACACCCAGACCGACGAGTTCACCGTCGTCGGCGTCGGCGACATGTCCGGCGACGTGTTCGGCAACGGGATGCTGCTGTCCGAGCACATCAGGCTGGTCGCCGCGTTCGACCACCGGCACGTGTTCCTCGACCCGAACCCGGTGGCCGCGCCCTCGTTCGCCGAGCGCTCCCGGCTGTTCGCGCTGCCGCGCTCCTCGTGGGACGACTACGACCGGTCGCTGATCAGCGAGGGCGGTGGCGTGTTCCCGCGCACCGCCAAGTCGATCCCGGTCAGCGAGCAGGTCAGGGTCGCGCTCGGCCTGCCCGAGGGCACCGTGAAGCTGTCCCCGCAGGAGCTGATGCGGGCCGTGCTGGTCGCCCCGGTCGACCTGCTGTGGAACGGCGGCATCGGCACCTACGTGAAGTCCTCCACCGAGTCGCACGGCGACGTCGGCGACAAGGCCAACGACGCGATCCGGGTCAACGGCCGCGACCTGCGGGTCAAGGTCGTCGGCGAGGGCGGCAACCTGGGCCTGACCCAGCGCGGTCGCATCGAGTTCGCCCGCACCGGCGGCAAGGTCAACACCGACGCGCTGGACAACTCGGCGGGCGTGGACTGCTCCGACCACGAGGTCAACATCAAGATCCTGCTGGACGAGCTGGTCAGGCAGGGCGCGCTGGACGCCGGGCAGCGCAACGAGCTGCTGGGCGAGATGACCGACGAGGTCGGGCAGCTGGTGCTGGCCGACAACTACTCGCAGAACGCGGTGCTGGGCGTCAGCCGGGCGCACGCGGCCCCGATGCTGTCCGTGCACGCCCGCCTGGTCACCGACCTGGAGTCGCGCGGCGTGCTCGACCGGGGCCTGGAGGCGCTGCCGAGCCAGGCCGAGTTCAAGGCGCTGGAGAAGGCGGGCGAGGGTCTGACCTCGCCGGAGCTGGCGACGCTGCTCGCGCACGTGAAGCTGGCGCTGAAGGAGGAGGTGCTGGCCAGCGACCTGCCGACGATGGACTCGGCGGCGCGCAAGCTGCCCGACTACTTCCCCAGCCAGCTGCGGGCCCGCTTCGGCGACGCCATCCCGGACCACCCGCTCAGCCGGGAGATCATCACCACCGTCCTGGTCAACGAGGTCGTGGACGGCGGCGGCATCTCCTACGCGTTCCGGCTGGCCGAGGAGATGAGCGCGTCGACCACCGACGCGGTGCGGGCGTACACGGCGGTCACCTCGATCTACGACCTGCCGTCGCTGTGGCGCAGCATCCGCGAGCTGGACAACGCGGTGCCCAGCGAGGTCCTGGACGACATGCTGCTGGAGACCCGGCGGCTGCTGGACCGCGCGTCCCGCTGGCTGCTGACCAACCGGCCGCAGCCGCTGGCGATCGGCGCCGCGATCTCCCGGTTCCGGGGCGTGGTCGAGCGGATCACGCCGAGGATGGTGGACCTGGTCAAGGGCCGCGAGCAGGAGTCGGTGCTGGCCAACGTCGACCGGCTGGTCGGCCACGGCGTGCCGCAGGAGCTGGCGACGCGGATCTCCACGCTGCTGTTCACCTACGGGCTGCTGGACGTCACCGAGATCGCCGAGCTGGCCGAGCACGAGGAGCTGAGCGCGTCGGCGGGCGCCGAGCGCAGCCACGAGGAGACCGCCGAGCTGTACTTCGCGATGTCCGACCACCTGGACATCGACCGGATGCTCAGCTCGGTGTCCTCGCTGGAGCGGGAGAACCGCTGGCACGCGCTGGCCAGGCTCGCGCTGCGGGACGACTTCTACTCGTCGCTGCGGGCGATCACGGTGGACGTGCTGCGCACCTCCGACCCGGAGGACAGCGGCGAGGAGAAGATCGCCGCGTGGGAGCAGGCCAACGCGTCCCGGCTCGGCCGGGCGCGGGCGGCGCTGGAGGAGATCAACCGGGCGAACCGGCTCGACCTGGCGACGCTGTCGGTGGCGGCGCGGCAGGTGCGGAGCATGGTGCGCTGACGGGGCGGTAGGACGACGAGGGGCGGTTGGCAGGCGCCAACCGCCCCTCGGGCGTTCACGGGACCGGTCGCGCGGGCTTCCTCCCGCGCGACCGGCCTCCGGCTAGTTCCGCCAGGTGTCGTTCAGGGTCGCGGGCGCGGTCGCGGTGCGGTTCGCGCCGCTCTCCCACGTCACGGTCCCGTTCGCCTCCTTGCGGATGTACTTGTAGGCGAACTGCGTCCCGCCCGGCAGCGACACCGAGGCCTTCCACAGCGGGTACGACGCCGAGGACAGCGCCACCGCCCGCGCCGGGTCCCAGCCGCCCAGCGAGGCGTGGTCGCCCACCACGAAGATGTTCTGCCCCATGACCGTGGTCGCGTTCACCGAGAACGCCGCCGCGCCCGTGCCGGGGTTCGACCCGTTGCCCATCGCGCCCACGTGCAGCGCGATCGCCTCACCGGCGTTCACCGTCGCGGTGAACTGCCCGGCCGAGTTGACCACGTGCGTGGCCGTGCAGCCGTCGCGCTGCACGTCGCAGTAGGTGCCCGCGGGCAGCGAGGTCTGGAACGTCCGCGACACCGCTGAGGACTCCCGGTTGACCACGGCGTAGCCCTTGTCGCCCCGGCCGAACGCGATGGCGTTGCGGCCGTTGTCCCACCAGTTCGTCACGGCCGTGCCGGAGGTGGTGTTGCGGAAGCCGACCATGTTCGCGATCTGCGGCCACCGGTGCTGGCACTCCCAGCCGCTGCTGTAGCACTCGCCGGGCGCGGGCGGGCCCTGGTCCTTGTTCGAGAACTCGTAGCCCGAGTACACCTGCGGCGAGCCGTACGGCCAGGCCAGCATGAACACGTTCGCCAGGGTGTAGTTCGAGCCGTCCTTGTACGACAGCGTCGACCCGTTGCGCTCGGTGTCCCAGTTGTCCACGAACGGGCGGGACTGCCCGCTCGGCAGGTGGCCCCAGCCCTCGCCGAAGTTCTTCAGGTAGGCCAGGTTCTCGCTGGTGAACACCCGCTTGAGGTCGTAGGCGTAGCGGAACTCGTCGACGTCGCCCGAGCCGGTGTACTCGCCGGGCTGCACCGCCTCGCCCGCGCCGTAGATGACCTCGTGCACCCAGAACGCGTCGCGCTTGGTCAGCTTCGCCTTGATCGCGGACAGGTCGGCGGCGGGCATGTGCTTGGCCGCGTCGATCCGGAAGCCGTCCACGCCCATCGACAGCAGGTTGTTCAGGTACTCCGCGATCTCGCTGCGGACGTACTCGCTGCCGGTGTTCAGGTCCGACAGGCCGCTGAGCTCGCAGTTCTGGACGTTGTCCCGGTTGCGGTAGTCGTTGATGTCGGTGCGGCAGGTGTGGAAGTCCTGGTCGCCGTAGTGACCGGGGTAGTTGTACTTCGTGTACTGGGTGCCGCCGGTCCCGGTGCCCGAGCCCGCCGACATGTGGTTGATCACCGCGTCGGCGATGACCTTCACCCCGGCGTTGTGGCAGGTGGTGACCATGTTCCGGAACTGGGCCTCGCTGCCGAGCCGACCGGCGATCCGGTAGCTGACCGGCTGGTACGAGGTCCACCAGGTCCCGCCCTGGATGTGCTCGGTGGCGGGGGAGACCTCGACGTAGCCGTAGCCCTTGGGGCCGAGGACGCCGGTGCACTCGGCGGCGACCCGGTCGAAGGTCCACTGGAACAGGGTCGCGGTCACGGTCTTGGCGCCGGGCGGGGTGGCGGTGGCCGTGGGCGGGGTCGAGGCCAGCTGGGTGGCCCCGGCGGCGACGACACCGGCTATCAGGGCTCCGGCGGCGAACAGGGCGATCTTCCGTGCAGGGGGTGCCACGGTGGCTCCTCTGGTGCAGGGGTGTTGTGCAGGGATGTGTCCTGGTCTTACCAGTTGCGTAAATTGCTGAAAACCGCTGCAACCTCTTTCGCGCACTGCTCCGAACGGGTGGCAGTGCTTCGGGATGGCCCCAGCGGTGGTTGCGAGCGCCCCACCGCGCCGGCCGTAAAGTCACGGAAGCGGAGCGGTGAGCGCGCGGTGGCGTTCTTCCCCCGCGCGCTCAGGCCGGAGCTTCTAGGAGTGACACAGTGACAGCTCGGCTCAGTGACATCGCGTCCCAGGCTGGTGTCAGCGAGGCCACGGTCAGCCGGGTCGTCAACGGCAAGGCGGGCGTGTCGCCCACGACCAGGCAAGCCGTGGTGGCCGCCATGGACGTGCTCGGCTACGAGCGCCCGCTGCGGCTGCGCCAGCGCACCCAGGGGCTGGTCGGCCTGATCATCCCGGAGCTGACCAACCCGATCTTCCCGGTGTTCGCCCAGGTCATCGAGCAGGTTCTGACCAGGGAGGGCTACACGCCGGTGCTGTGCACGCAGACGCCGGGCGGTTCGTCGGAGGACCAGCTGACGGAACTGCTGGTCGACCGGGGGGTGACCGGGATCGTGTTCGTGTCCGGTCTCCACGCGGACACAACAGCCGACCCCGACCGCTACGTCAAGCTCGCCGGTCGCGGTGTGCCGTTCGTCATGGTCAACGGCTTCACCGAGCACGTGTCCGCGCCGTTCGTCTCGGTGGACTACCGGGCCGCCGCCCGGCTGGCCGTCTCGCACCTGCTGGAGCTCGGCCACGAGCGGGTCGGGCTGGCCGTGGGACCGCCCCGGTACGTGCCCACGCAGCGGCTCGCCGAAGGCTTCGCGGCGGCCTTCCCGGCAGGCGTCGCGACCGGTCCGGTGGAGCACTCGCTGTTCACCGTCGAGGGCGGGCAGGCCGCCGCCGACGCCCTGCTCGACCGGGGCTGCACGGCGGTCGTGTGCGGCAGCGACCTGATGGCGTTCGGCGCGATCCGGGCCGCGCGGGGCCGTGGCCTGCGGGTTCCCGGCGACGTGTCGGTGGTCGGCTTCGACGACTCCCCGCTGATCGGGTTCGCCGACCCGCCGCTGACCACGCTGCGCCAGCCGGTGGAGGCCATGGGGCAGGCCGCCGTGCACGCGCTGCTGGAGGAGGTCGCGGGCACGCCCGCGCCGCACGCCGAGTTCGTGTTCCAGCCCGAGCTGGTGGTGCGCGGCTCGACCGCCGCCCGCCGGAGGCGACCCGAGGGGGAGTGACCCGCGTGTCACCTCCGGGCGAAGCGAAAAACCTTCACGACGGCCCGCTTAACCTGGACGCGGCACGTCGATAGGGTTTCGGCAAGGCGACTAAGCGGGAGGCGCGTTCAACTTGGGTGTGTTCGTCACCGGCGTCCGTCCGAGGTGGTCCGACATGGACGCGTACGGGCACGTCAACCACGCCAACACGGTCACTCTGCTGGAGGAGGCCCGCGTCGACCTGCTGTTCACCGAGGCCGTCCGGCTGGGGGTCCCCGACCTCCGCGAGGGCGTCGTGGTGGCCAAGCTCGTCGTCGAGTACCTGCAACCGCTGCTGTTCAGCGGTGACGAGGTGGTCGTGGAGATGTCGGTCCGCGAGCTCAAGTCCGCGTCCTTCACCCTCGACTACGCGGTCAGGGGCAGCCGCAGGCCGGACAGCCCGGTCGTCGCCAGGGCCGAGACCCTGATGGTGCCCTACAACGTCGCGGCGGGCCGCCCCCGCCGACTGTCCGAAGCCGAGCGCGACTTCCTCGCCGGGTGGCGCGCCGGAACGCCCGGAGGTGCCGGTGCCTGAGCTCGTCTTCAGCGACCCCAGCGAGCGCGACGACCTGGGGGCGTTCGTCGCCCGCGCGGTCCGCCTCGACCAGCAGGTGGTCGTCCGATTGCGCAACCGGCCGTCGGGCGAGCGCGTCGACGCCTGGGTGGCCACCCCGTTCGACACCCTCGCCACCCGCACCGTCGCGGGCCGCGTCGACCCCGGTGACGTCACCGTCTCCGGCAGCGACCTGCTCACCGGGCTGGCCGTGCTGCGCGGCGACACGGTCGACGCCGGTCCCGCCAAGGACCTGATGTGGCGCTCGGCCCTGCCGCCCCTGGAGGGCTGGCAGCGCGTCGACCTGCTGCCCGGCGCCGTGGTGACCGAGCTGGCCGACCAGGGCGTCGCGCTGGCCAGGGAGAACACCGGCCCGCACGGCACCCCGCCCGCGTCGCTGCTCGACCAGACCGTGCTGACCGTCTCCGGCTCCGGCCTGGACGTGAAGGTGCCGCTGCGCTGCCTGTTCGCGCTGTCCGGCATGGGCTTCCTGGGCGGCGACGACGTCCGGGTGACCGCGACCGACTCGTGGCTGCGCATCGACGCCCGCTTCGGCGCGGTGGTCAGGCGTCGGCACTCGATGCTGCCGCTGCTGGTGTGAGGACGAGGGCCGGGAGGCTGTGTCACTCCTAGAAGCGGAGGCTGTGTCACTCCTAGAAGCGGAGGCCTGACTGCGCACGGGGAAAAGCGCCCCGTGCGCAGTCACCGCTCCGCTTCACAAAGCAGGTCGGGGGTGCCGTTGGGTGTGGCTCAGACGAGCCAGACGGCGGTGTCCGGGGGGAGCTGGTCGCCGTCCATCGGCCCGCTGGAGAGCAGGACCTCGCCCGGCGGCAGCGGCACCGGTGCGCCCGAGGTGTTCAGGGCGCAGATCAGCCCCCCGCCCTTGCGGCGGAACGCGAAGCAGCCGGGGGGCGCCCCGTACCACTCCAGCTCGGTGCCGGACATGCCCTCGGTGGACTTCCGCAGCTCCAGCGCCTGCCGGTACAGCGACAGCATCGAGTCCGGGTCCTCCAGCTGCCGCTCGGCGGTCAGCCCGGCCCACTCCTCCGGCTGCGGCAGCCAGGTCCCGTGCCCGGAGGTGAACCCGAACGGCGGGGCCGAGCCCTCCCAGGGCAGCGGCACGCGGCAGCCGTCGCGGCCCCGGTCGGTGTGCCCGGAGCGCTCCCACGTCGGGTCCTGGAGCGCCCAGTCGGGCAGCTCCACGTTCGGCAGGCCCAGCTCCTCGCCGTTGTACAGGTAGACCACGCCCGGCAGCGCCAGCTGCACCAGCGCCATCGCCCGCGCCCGCTGCGCGCCCAGCGCGCCGCCGCCGTACCGGGTCACGTGCCGCACCACGTCGTGGTTGGACAGCGTCCAGGTCGGCGGGGTGCCGGTCGGCGCCACGGCGGCCAGCGCGTGCTCGATCGCCGCGCGCACCTGCTCGGCCTCGAACCCGGCCTGCACCAGGCGGAAGTTGAAGCCCAGGTGCAGCTCGTCCGGCCGCACGTAGCGGGCGAACCGGTCGTCGCCCTGCACCCAGATCTCGCCCACGGCCATCCGGCCGGGGTAGGAGTCGATCACCTTCCGGATCATCCGGTGGTGCTCGTGCACGCCGTCGTCGTCGAACCTCGGGTCGAGCGCGTTGTCGTGCAGCACCCCGGAGGCCTGCTCGGCGCGCACGTCCATGTCCGGCAGGCCGTGCGGCTTGGCCATGCCGTGCGCGACGTCGATCCGGAACCCGTCGACGCCCCGGTCCAACCAGAACCGCAGGGTCCGCGCCAGGTCGGCGGGCACCTCCGGGTTGTCCCAGTTCAGGTCCGGCTGCTCCGGCGCGAACAGGTGCAGGTACCACTGGCCGTCCGCGACCCGCGTCCACGCCGGGCCGCCGAAGATGCTGGTCCAGTTGTTCGGCGGCTGCGAGCCGTCGAAGCCCTGCCCGTCGCGGAAGATGTAGCGGTTCCGCTCGGGGCTGCCCGGCCCGGCCAGCAGCGCGGCCTGGAACCACTCGTGCCGGTCGCTGCTGTGGTTCGGCACCAGGTCGACGGTGATCTTCATGTTGTGCTCGTGGGCCTCGGCGACCAGCCGGTCGAACGCGGCCAGGTCGCCGAACAGCGGGTCGACGTCGCGCGGGTCCGCGACGTCGTAGCCGTGGTCGGCCATCGGGGAGGTGTAGAACGGCGTGAGCCACAGGGCGTCGACGCCCAGCAGTTCGAGGTAGCCGAGCCGGGAGCGGATGCCGTCCAGATCACCGACCCCGTCGCCGTTCGAGTCGGCGAACGAGCGGACGTAGACCTGGTAGAAGACGGCGTCGTGCCACCAGGCTGACTCGTCGGCCTGCTCGGGGCTGAGGTCGGAGGAACGTCGCACGAGGGTTCATCCTGCCATTCGGTGTGGTCGGCCGGGACCCGGTCGGGGCAGTCGCGGGAGTGCGGTCGGGGTACCGCTCAGCCCCAGGTGTTGACCAGGCTGTTCGCGGCCATCTCCAGGTACCCCCACAGCTGCTCCCGCTGCTGGGGCGTGAGGTCGGCCTCGTCCACGCCGACCTTGGCGCAGCGCAGCCAGGCGTCCCGCTCCCTCGGCCCGATCTCGAACGGCATGTGCCGCATCCGCAGCCGGGGGTGGCCCCTGCGCTCGGAGTAGGTGTGCGGGCCGCCCCAGTACTGCATGAGGAAGAGCCGGAACCGCTCCTCGGCGGGCCCCAGGTCCTGCTCCGGGTACATCGGCCGCAGCACCTCGTCCTTGGCGACCTCCTCGTAGAAGCGGGCGACGATGCGGCGGAACGTCTCGTACCCGCCCACCGCTTCGTAGAAGTTCTCCGGCGTGGTCACCCGTCCATCCTGACTCACCGCCGCCCGCGAGCGCGCACGGGGGCGGCCATCAGGACTTCTTGATCACGGGCGTCGGCGTGCCGTAGTTGCGGGGCGGGGCGGGCGTCACGGAGGGCGCCGTCGCGGCGGCCGGGCTCAGCGAGATGCCCTGGTCCTCCAGCGCGGGCATCAGCTTCGCCCGCAGCGCCCGCTGCACCGCCCACTGGCGGCCCGGCCGCACCTTCGTCGTCACCCGGATGGTCAGGCCCTCCGGGGTGACCTTCTCCACACCGAGCACGTCCGGCTTCGCGATCACGTCGTCGGACAGCGGCTCGGACTCGGTCGCCTCGGCGGCGGCCTTGGACAGGATCGCGGTGACGTCGGCCAGGTTCGCGCCGTACGCCAGCGGCAGGTCCACCACCGCCACGGCGAAGCCCTGCGAGGAGTTGCCCACCCGCAGGATCTCGCCGTTGCGCACGTACCAGACGGTGCCGTTGGTGTCCCGGATCGTGGTGATCCGCAGGCCGACGCTCTCCACGGTGCCGGTGGCCGGGCCGAGGTCGACCACGTCGCCGACGCCGTACTGGTCCTCCAGCATCATGAACATGCCGGACAGGAAGTCCTTCACCAGGTTCTGGGCGCCGAAGCCGATCGCGACGCCCAGGATGCCCGCGGAGGTCAGGATCGGCGCGACGTTCATGCCCAGCTCGGTGAGCACCTGGATGAACGCCACGCCGAACACGACCATCGTGACGACGGACTTGAGGACCGAGCCGATGGTGCGGGCGCGCTGCTCGCGGCGCTCGGACACCAGCGCGCCCAGCGCCTGCGGGGCCCGCTCGCGCAGCGGTCGCAGCAGCCGGGGCTTGCGGTCCTTGCCGTTCCCGCCGAGGGTGAGCCGGTCGATCAACCGCCGGAGCAGGAACCGGACGATCACGGCGATCAGCACCGTGAGCGTGATCCGGATCGCGCCCTCCGCGAGCTTCGGCCCGTTCTCCACCCACCAGTCAACGGCCAACGTCGACTTCACGTCGTCCACGACCTCCACCTGCGAATCCTCCCTAGCGGCTGACAACCCGGCGGTCCACGGCCCAGCGGCTCACAGCTCCAGGCCGGTCGCCCACGCCAGGAACGACACCTGGTCCGCGGCCAGCGCGACCGACCTGCTCACCGACCGGCCCGCGTGGCCGACCTCGGTCTCCCGGCGGATCAGCACCGGGTGCTTGACCGGATCGCTCGCCGTGGCGGCCTGGAGGGCCGCGCACATCTTGCGGGCGTGGTTGGGGTCGACCCGGCTGTCCGACTCGAACACCGTGAACAGCACCGAAGGGTACTCAACTCCGGGTGCGACCCGGTGGTACGGAGAGTAGGACAGCAGCCAGCCCAGCTCCTCCGGGACGGCCGCGCTGCCGTACTCCTCGGCCCACAGCCTGCCCAGCAGGAACCGCTCGTACCGGACCATGTCGAGCAGCGGCGCCGAGCAGACCACCGCCGCGTACAGCTCCGGCCGCTGGGTCAGCGCGGCCCCGACCAGCAGTCCGCCGTTGGACCCACCCATGATCGCCAGTTGCTGCGGGGTCGTCCACCCCTGTCCCACCAGGTGCTCGGCGGCGGCGTGGAAGTCGTCGAACACGTTCTGCTTGCGCTCGCGCCTGCCCGCCCGGTGCCACTCCTCGCCCTCCTCGTCACCGCCGCGCAGCGACACGTGCGCCCACACCCCGCCCGCCTCGGCCCAGGCCAGCGCGGTCGAGGTGTAGCCGGGGCCCCGGCCGACGGCGAAGCCGCCGTAGCCGGTGAGCAGCGCGGGCCTGGGCAGGTCGGGCTCGGCCGAGCCCGCGACCAGGAACATCCGCACGGTGGTGCCGTCCGGCGAGGTGAACTCGACCTGCCGGGTGGTCACGTCCGGCAGCCGCACCGAGCCGGGGTTGGGGGTGTCCAGGACGGTCTCGCCGGTCGAGATCGAGAAGCGGTGCACGGACACCGGCGTGGCGAAGTCGGTCCAGCCGAACCACAGCCGGTCGTCGTCCGGGTCGGTGAGCGCGTCGGTGGTCGTCCAGCCGTGCACCGAGCCCGTGCCCGGCGTCGGGATCTCGCGCACGTGCGCCCCGGACGCGTCGTGCAGGTGCAGCTCGGACACCGCGTGCCGGGTGCGCAGCAGCACCAGCGACCCCGCCACCAGGCCCGAGCCCTCCAGCACCGAGTCCTGCTGCTCGGGCACCAGCTCGGTCCAGTCCTCGGGCGCGCCGGGGTCGGCCGGGTCGGTGACGCACAGCCGGAACCTCGGGGCGCCCAGGCTCGTGGTCAGGTACAGCCTGCCGTCGCGGGCCACCGACGCGCCGGTCCGCGCGCCCGCGTCGGCGGTGATCACCGGGCGCAGGCCGCCGCCTGCCGGTGAGTCGGACGCGGCCAGGTCCGCGATCCACACCGAGTTGTGCTGCACCGTGCCCGCCGCGCCGCTGACCACCAGCCAGCGGCCGTCCGCCGACACCGACAGGCCGTAGTAGTAGGTGTGGTCCAGCTCGTCGCCGTGCACGTTCGCGTCGGTCGACGGGTCGGCGCCCACCCGGTGCCGCCACACCCTGCGGTGGAACAGCCGCTCGTCCTCCGGCACCAGCTCGGGGGCGAGCTGCCGCACGTAGAAGAACTCCTCGCCGCCGGGCAGCCAGCCGACGGGGGAGTAGCGGCAGCGGTCGATCGGGCCCTCGACCAGCTCGCCGGAGTCCACGTCCAGCACGTGCAGCAGCGAGTGCTCGTCGCCGCCCACCGACACCTGGTAGGCCAGCCGGGTCCCCTCGCGCGAGGGCGACCAGCCGTCCAGGGTCGTCGCGCCGGTCGGGTCCAGCGCCACCGGGTCGAGCAGCACCCGCTCCGAGCCGTCCGGCTCGCGCACGCGCAGCACGGCGTGGTCCTGGTCGGGGTCGCGGCGGGTGAAGAACGCGCGGCCCGCCCGCCACACCGGCGCGCCGACCGACCCGGTGCGGCTCAGCTCGGCCAGCCGGGCGGCCAGCGCCTCGCGGCCGGGCAGCGCGCCCAGCCAGGACGCGGTCAGCTCGTCCTGCGCCGCGGACCAGCGCTCGGTCTCGGGGGCGGCCGGGTCCTCCAGCCAGCGGTACGGGTCGGCGACCCGGCGCCCGTGCAGGTCCTCGACGAGGTCCAGCCGGGTGGCCGGTGGGTACGCGGGCGTCGCGGGCAGTGTCGCGGGACTGTGCTCGGTCACCTCGCCGAGCGTAGCCCCGCCGTTGAAAACGATCGCCGATAGGAGGCGGCGCGTCGGGGATCGGGCTTCCGGTCGACGACAGGTCGCATATCACAGGTGATTTTTGGGGGTGAAGTGTGGTCTGCTAGGCGCAGAACCGGTGGAGGTGGTCGCGTGCCAGACCGACAACCCACCCCGATCGGCGCCCTGGTGAACGCCGGGATCGCGCCGCCGGCCCCGTCCGGCCAAAAACAGCCAGGTGTGCACGCTGTGGCCGGTGGGGAGGGGTCCGGGTCGGTGGTCACGCCGATCGTGTTCCCCTGGGGTAGACGCAAGGTGCTGCTGCTCAACACGACCTTCGAGCCCCTGACCGCGCTGCCGCTGCGCCGCGCCGTCGTGCTCGTGGTCTGCGGCAAGGCCGAGGTGGTGCACGGGGACCCGGACGGGACCGTGCTGCACTCCTCGACGGCCGAGGTGCTCGTGCCCTCGGTGATCAGGCTGAGCAACCACGTCCGGGTGCCCTACCGCGGGCGCGTGCCGCTGACCAGGGCGGGGCTGATGCACCGCGACCGGTACCGGTGCGCCTACTGCGGCGGGCGGGCCGAGACGATCGACCACGTCGTGCCGAGGAGCCGGGGCGGCCCCCACACGTGGACCAACTGCGTGGCGTGCTGCGCCAAGTGCAACCACCGCAAGGCCGACAAGCTGCTGTCGGAGCTGGGGTGGCGGTTGCGCGTGGTGCCCGCCGCGCCCAGGGGCCCGCACTGGCGGCTCCTGGCCGGGGTGACCGAGGCCGACCCGCAGTGGCTCCCGTACCTGGGGGAACCGGCTGCTTAGGGGCTGACCCGGCCCCCTCTCACGCGGCGAGCGCGGTGATGCGCACGCTGTCGTCCTGGCGCGCCGTGATGCGGACGCTGTCGTCGTCGCGCGCCGTGATGCGCACCGAGTCGTCGTGCGCGGTGATGCGGACGCTGTCGTCGTGCGCGGTGATGCGCACCGAGTCGTCCGCCGCCGTGATGCGCACGGACCCGTCGTCCTGCCGCGCCGTGATGCGGACCGAGTCGTCGGCCGCCGTGATCCGGACCGAGTCGTCACGCCCCGTGATCCGCACGCTCCCGCCCGCCGTGATCCGCACGCTGTCGTCCGCACTGGTGCGGAGAGGGCCCGGCGCGCCCTCGAAGCGCCGGTCGGCCGCCGCGGTGCGCGCGCTGCCCAGGCAGGTGATCCGGACGGAGTCGGTCGCCGTGATGCGGACGGACTCGTCCGCCGTGCCGAGAGCGGCTCTGGCGGTCGCCGCGAACCGCCGAGTGGCCGTAACAGATTGCGTCCAGTGGGTGTCCGGCAAAAGGGTGACGACAACAGCCTGGGGGGACTCCGAGGTGTACATGTCGTGCCTTCCGTGGCTCAATGTGTGGGATTTGCCAACCTGGGGCGGAACCGCAAGGTCCGTACAGGTGAAAAGTTAGAAGGCTTGACCGGGAAGGACAAGACGCCAAACCGGCACCCGTCCACACCCGTCCGGTGGCAGACCGTCCGGCCGTGCGGGATGCTGCGCCCGGCTCGGGGCGCTGGGCCGAACGGTTGCCGGAGCCCTCGTGGCGCGGCTCGGCCGTTCACAGCCGGGAGACCCCTGGGGTCGCCCGCTGACCAGCGAAGGGGCGCTCGCCCCCGATCGGACGGCGCGCGGCTGATCGGTTACGGTAGCGGCCGTGACCATCGTGGAGACCGTTCTCGTCTTCGCGCTGATCCCGCTGGCCCTCTTCGGCGTGATCGCGCTACTGACGCTGAGGCGGAAGACGAACCGCGTCCAGCGCTACCGACCGGGCCAGGAGTGGACCCACCCGCCGGTCTGGTGGAGCGCGAACGCGGTGGGACAGCAGGCGACCAGCAGCACCGGGACCGCTCAGGCGGCAGGCGGAACGGCCAGGGGAGGCGCTCGTGGGAGCTGGTGAGGTGGCCCGTCCCGCGATCGACCCGGCGGACCTGAAGCCCGGTGAGGCGATCACCGGCAGCGGCCGGATCTCCGCGGCGCGGATGCACGAGGCCCAGACCCCGAGCCTGCCGTTCACGCCGGTGCAGCTCGCCGCCCTGGACGACGCCCTGACCCTGGCCAGCCGCACGACCGGCCTGGACTTCAGCGTCTACCTGGGCGAGCTGGGCGGCAAGGAGAGCAGGGCGAAGGCGGAGCAGCTGCACGCCTCGACCCCGAGGCCGTCGACCGCCGTGCTGGTCGCGGTGTCGCCCGGCGAGCGCGTGGTCGAGGTCGTGACCGGAGAGGAAGCGCACCGCAGGCTGGCCGACCGGGGCGCGAAGCTCGCGGTCATGAGCATGATCGCCTCCTTCAAGGAGGGCGACCTGTCCGGCGGCATCGTCGGCGGGCTGCGAATGCTGACGGACCAGGCAGGCAGAAAGTAAGTACCCCCGAACACCGAGAGCCCCGGTGGACACCGTCCACCGGGGCTCTCGCACGTCAGCACCCGTGAAGACGCCGAGGAGCGGTGCCTGCGCAGAGACGCTTTTCCTCTGCGCAGGCAGGCCTCCTCGGCGTTAGGAGTGTTACAGCCGGTCGAACTCCTGCGCCGCAAGCGCGCGCACGATGCCCGCGCGCCCCTCCGACACCAACCGCCGCAGCGCGGGCGGGCGCTCCTGGGCCAGCCACTCGTCCGAGGCCGCCACCGTCTCCTGGGTGATCGACCACGACGGGTACAGCCCCACGACCACGGACTGCGCCCGCTCGCTGGACCGCCGCTCCCACACGTCCGCCACGTCCCGGAAGTACCGGGCCGCGTACGGCGCCAGCAGCTCCTTCTGCGCCGGGTGCTGGATGCCGAAGACGATCGCCTCGCTCACCGCGTTCGGCAGGGCGTCGTCGTTCACCGCCCGGTCCCAGGCCTCGTCCTTGGCCTCCACCGTCGGCCGCATCGCGCGCGCCGACTGCGCCCGCCGGTGCCCGGTGGAGGTGGGGTCGCGCTCCTCCTCGGCCGCGATCTCCTCGGCACCCGCCGCGCCGTGCGCCACCAGCGCCTGGAGCAGCCGCCACCGCAGGTCGGTGTCCACGTCGAGCCCGGCCAGCGGCGCGGAGCCGTCCAGCCAGCCCTTCAGCACCGCCACGGCCTCCTCGTCCAGCACCGACCCGGTGAGCGCGTTGACGAACGCCAGCTGGTGGTCCGAGCCCGGCTCCGCGCTCCGCGCCAGGTCCAGGGTGGTGGCGGTGAACCGCGACCAGCCCTCCGCGCGCCACGACGCGTCCGCGTAGGACGACAGCGCGGTCTGCGCCTGGAGCAGCAGCCGCTGCACCACGCCCACCTCGGACTCCGAGCCCAGCCCGCCCAGCACCAGGTTCACGAAGTCGCGGGCCTTCAGCTCGGCCTCGCGGGTCATCTCCCACGCGGCCGACCAGCACAGGGTGCGCGGCAGCGGCTCGGCGATGTCGGAGATCCGGTCGACCAGCGTCGCCAGCGAGTCCGGGTCCAGCCGCATCGTGCAGTAGGTGAGGTCGTCGTCGTTGACCAGCACCAGCTTGCCCCGGTGCACGCCGACCAGCTCGGGCACGTCCGTGCTCTCGCCGGACACGTCCAGCTCGACCCGGTGCTTGCGCACCAGCTTGCCGTCCTCCTCGTCGTACACGCCGACGGCCAGCCGGTGCGTGCGCAGCTCGCCCGCGCCCGGCCGCGCCCCGCCCTGCACGACGGCGAACTCGGTGAACCGGCCCTCGGCGTCCACGGAGTACTTGGGGCGCAGCAGGTTCAGGCCGGTGGTCTCCAGCCACTGCGCGCTCCACCACGACAGGTCGCGGCCGGAGGCCTCCTCCAGCGCGCCCAGCAGGTCGGCCAGCGTGGCGTTGCCCCACGAGTGCTTGGCGAAGTAGACCCGCAGGCCCGCCAGGAAGTTCTCCAGGCCCACGTACGCCACCAGCTGCTTGAGCACCGAGGCGCCCTTGGCGTACGTGATGCCGTCGAAGTTGACCTCGACCGCCTGCACGTCCGGGATGTCCGCGGCCACCGGGTGCGTCGACGGGAGCTGGTCCTGCCGGTACGCCCAGGACTTCTCGATCTTCGCGAACGTGGTCCAGGCGTGCTTGTACTCGGTCGCGCCCGCCTGCGCCAGCACCGACGCCCAGGTGGCGAACGACTCGTTCAGCCACAGGTCGTCCCACCAGCGCATGGTGACCAGGTCGCCGAACCACATGTGCGCCATCTCGTGCAGCACGGTCTCGGCGCGGCGCTCGTACAGGTAGCGCGTCACCCGGCTGCGGAAGACGTAGTCCTCCAGGAAGGTGACGCAGCCCGCGTTCTCCATCGCGCCCGCGTTGAACTCCGGCACGAAGCACTGGTCGTACTTCCCGAACGGGTACTTCACGCCGAACGCCTCGTGGAAGAACCCGAAGCCCTGCTTGGTCTCGGTGAACAGCCGCTCGTGGTCCATGTGCGCGGCCAGCGAGGCGCGGCAGTAGATGCCGAGGGGGATCGTGGTCTCGCCGTCGGTGAACTCGTCGCGCCACTCGGCGTACGGTCCGGCGACCATCGCCACCAGGTAGGTGGACATGGGCTTCGTGGTGCCGAAGACGTGCTTGGCGGCGCCGCCCTCGCCCTCCGAGGTGGACTCGACCGCCGCGTTGGACACCACCTTCCAGTGCGCGGGCGCCTGCACGGTGATGTCGTAGACGGCCTTGAGGTCGGGCTGGTCGAAGCAGGTGAACATGCGCTTCGCGTCGGCCGTCTCGAACTGCGAGTACAGGTAGACCTCGCCGTCGACCGGGTCGACGAACCGGTGCAGGCCCTCACCGGTGTTCATGTACCGGCAGTCGGCCTCGACCAGGAGCTCGTTGGTCTCGGCCAGGTCGGACAGCGCGATGCCGTCCTCCTCGCGGTAGCCGGAGACGTCGAGCTCGACGCCGTTGAGCACCGCGCGGCGCACCGAGGCGGCCACGAGGTCGATGCGGGTGGAGGCACCCGCCTCGCGGCTGCGGAAGGTCACCGCCGTGGTCGAGCGGAACGTCTCCGAACCCGGCTTGCCGCCTCCGTCGGTCAGGTCCAGCTCGATCCGGTAGGAGTCGACTTCCAGCAGTCCGGCGCGCTGCTGCGCCTCGTCGCGGGTGAGGTTGGGTGCCGCCACTGGTCACCTCGTCTGTCGTCGCGCGGAGCGCCGACCTCGTCGGTACGGGGAAATGGAAATGGTGTCGTGTTGGTGAACACGGCCTCCGCATCCAATCACGCGCGGGCGGATCAGGTGGACTCCATCGCCGGGAAGAGGACGGGCGGCCGGGTGGTTGTCTGTTGACGGGGGACCGCAGTCGGGCACCCCGTCACGACCGCACCGGCAGTGAGGACAGCAGCATGTCGTCAGCAGGCAGCACCAAGGTCGACTTCTACTTCGACCCGCTCTGCCCGTTCGCGTGGATCACCTCCCGGTGGATCCTGGAGGTCGAGAAGCACCGGGACCTCGACCTGGAGTTCCACGTCATGAGCTTGTCCGTCCTCAACGAGGGCCGCGACCTCGACCCGCAGTACCGCGAGATGATGGACAAGGGCTGGGGGCCCGTCCGGGTGGCGATCGCGGCCGAGAAGGCGCACGGCAACGCGGTGCTGCGCGACCTGTACACCGCGCTGGGCACCCGCATCCACAACGAGGGCAACAAGGACTGGGACGAGGTCATCAAGCTCGCCCTGGAGGAGGTCGGGCTGCCCGCCGAGCTGGCCGCCGCCGCCACCTCCACCGAGCACGACGAGGAGCTCAAGGCCAGCCACCACCGCGGCATGGACCCGGTGGGCATGGACGTCGGCACGCCCACCATCCACATCGACGGGGTGGCGTTCTTCGGGCCCGTGCTCACGAAGATCCCGCGCGGCGAGGACGCGGTGAAGGTCTTCGACGGCGCCAGGCTGCTCGCGGGCTTCCCGGAGTTCTTCGAGCTCAAGCGCACCCGCACCGGGTCGCTCGACTTCTCCTGAGACCGGCTCCCCGCAGCGGCGCGAACCCGTGCCGCTGCGGGGCGGCTTCACCTTTAAGGGTGAAAAGTTAAGCGCTTTCCGGCCGTTGATCGGGCACCCGTCCGGGTGAGTGCGCCCGCAGCACGCCGTCGACGAGCCGGGGCGCGGACGTGCTCGCGCCGACCAGTGCCGCCAGCTCCACGTCGGCCGCGCGTCCCGCCGCGATCAGCTCCCGGCCCGAGCCGCACCCGCGCAGCGCCGCCGCCACGTCGGCGCCCGCCCACGCCGTCGCGGCCAGCCGGGCCTCCACCGACAGCAGCCCGTCCGGCGGCAGGTCCCCCTCGCCCGCCAGCGCCCTCACCAGCCCGGCCACGACCGCGCCCGCGCCCAGCAGGTCCTCGGCGCACGGCCGCAGCGGTCCCGCCGAGGCGGGAGTCCCCGAGGTCAGGTCCACGCCCCACCGCTCCCCGGCCGGGACCACCCCGATCGGCCCGCCGCCCGCCAGCTCCACCGCGGCGGCGGCCACCGCGCCCGCGTTGCGCAGGCAGCCGGCCAGCACCACCGCCCCCGTCGCCCCGGCGAGCGCGCACAGCGTCGCCCCGTTGGGCGAGGCCAGCACCACCTCCTCGCCCGGCGGGACCTCCAGCAGCGCCGAGGGCCGCAGCGCCCACCGCGACCCCTCGGCCGAGTCCCGCTCGCCCCACACCACCGGCCGCACGCTCGCGTCCCGCCCGACCACCACATCCACCGCCGTGGTGAACGACAGAACGTCGACCACCACGAGGACCGCGCACTCACCGCCCAGCGCGGACACCCCCTCGCCGCCCCACTCCACCCTGACCCGGCAACCCTGTTGTCCGAACACGGCGCGCAGGATGGCAGACTTCACCGACGTGCGCGTTTACCTTGGATCGGACCACGCGGGCTTCGAGCTGAAGACCCACCTCGTGCAGTACCTGACCGAGACGGGCCACGAGGTCGTCGACGTCGGCCCGGCGGTGTACGACGCCGAGGACGACTACCCCCCGTTCTGCATCGAGGCGGCCCGCCGCGTCGTCGCCGACGAGGGCAGCCTGGGCATCGTGATCGGCGGCTCCGGCAACGGGGAGCAGATCGCGGCCAACAAGGTCCCCGGCGCCCGCTGCGCCCTGGCCTACAACACCGAGACCGCCCAGCTCGCCCGCCAGCACAACAACGCCCAGCTGATCGGCGTCGGCGGTCGGATGCACACCACCGAGGAGGCCACGGCGATCGTCGAGGCGTTCCTCGCGACCCCGTTCTCCGAGCAGGAGCGGCACGCCCGGCGCGTCGAGATCCTCGCCGAGTACGAGCGCACCGGTCAGGCCCCGGCCCTGCCCTGATGCCCACCGCACGCGACCTGCTGTTCCGCGACGCGGACGGCGAACCGCTCTCCGAGCCCGACGAGGTGCTGTACTCCGGCGACCCGCGCTACCTGGCGCGGGTCGCGGACCTCAGGGCGCTGCTCACCGACGAGTCCGCCGAGGGCTACCACCGGTTCCTGGCGGTCCTCGCGCTCACCGCCTGGGGCCACGCCCCGGTGTACCCGGTCGTGGCCGCGATCGCGCGGGCCGGTCGGGGCTCCCCCTGGTACGGCAAGTTCCGCGCGGGCACCGACGGCGACTACTCGTTCCCGGAGCTGGCGGGCGCGGTCGCCGAGGGCAGGGGCCGCACCGACGACGAGCAGGCCAGGCTGACCGCGCTGCGCGAGCTGCTGGCCCGCGCCGACGAGGTCCGCTTCGACTGGCAGCTCGCCCACGCGGCCGACGAGCCGGAGCTGGCCGACGCGCTGGCCGAGGCGATCGGCCGCTGCCTGGCCCGCACCGACGAGCCGGACTTCGACCGGGTGCTGCAAGCGGCCGACCTGTGCGCGGTCCTGGCCCGCCACGACCGCCCGCGTGCCGAGGCGCTGGCCCGCGAGCTGCTGGCCCGCGACGCCCGCACGACCGTCCGCACCCACCTGTGCCCGGTGGTCCCCTTCACGCCCGAGGCGCGACCGGGGCGGACCGATGCCTGAGGGCCACGTCCTGCACCGCATCGCGCGGCTGCACCAGCGCACCTACGCGGGCCGGGCGCTCACCGTCACCAGCCCGCAGGGCCGCTTCGCCGCCGAGGCGGTGGACGGCCGGGTGCTGGTCAAGGCCGAGGCGCACGGCAAGCACCTGCTGCACGTGTACGGACCGGACGCGATCGTGCACGTCCACCTGGGCCTGTACGGCAAGTTCGCCGAGCACGAGCCGCCGATGACCGAGCCGGTGGGGCAGGTGCGGATGCGGATCGAGGCCGAGCACCACTGGACCGACCTGCGCGGCCCGGCCGCGTGCGAGGTGCTGACCCTGGACGGGGTGGCCGCGCTGCGCGCCCGCCTCGGCCCGGACCCGCTGCGCCGGGACGCGAAGCCCGCCGAGGCGCTGGCCAGGATCCGGCGCTCCAAGCAGCCGCTGGCCACCCTGCTGATGGACCAGAGGGTCGTGGCCGGGATCGGCAACATCTACCGCGCGGAGCTGCTGTTCCGCCACGGCATCGACCCGATGAAGCAGGGCAGCGCCGTGGACGAGGAGCTGTGGTCGGCGATGTGGCCGGACCTGGTGGCCCTGATGCGCGACGGCGTGAAGGCAGGCCGCATCGACACCGTGCGCCCGGAGCACCTGCCGGAGGCGACCGGCCGCGCCCCGCGCGAGGACCGGCACGGCGGCGAGGTCTACGTCTACCGGCGGGCGGGACAGCCCTGCCTGGTCTGCGGGACCCCGGTGGCGCACGCGGTCCTGGCCGCCCGCAACCTGTACTGGTGTCCTTCTTGCCAGCGACATTCCTAGAAGCGGAGCGGTGACACTCCTAGAAGCGGAGGCCTGACCCCGCAGGAGGAAAAGCGCCTCCTGCGTGGTCACCGCTCCGCTTCACAGGGCTTGCAGCGCTGAGGGCGGTTTCCCTGCGGGGAAACCGCCCTCAGCGCCGTCACGGCTCAGAAGTCGAAACCGCCGCCGAAGTCGCCGCCACCGTCGAAACCGCCGCCGCTGTCGAACCCGCCGAAGTCGCCACCACCGAAGTCGTCGCCACCCATGTCACCGCCGCCGTCGCCGCCGTCAGCGCCCTCGGCGCCGTCCGCGTACCCGTCGGCGTAAGCCTCGTTCAGCACGTCCGGCGACACCCCGGACATCCCGGAGAACATCGCGCTCATCAGCAGCATCGAGCCGACGCCCCAGGCGCCCGCGACCAGCGCGGGCTTCCACCAGGGCTCGCTGTACCAGCCCTGCGGCACCGGCCGCCCGGCCACCACACCGCCGGGGTAGTAGTGCGGCGTGTTCTGCCCCGGCTGCGGCGATGCCGCGTAGCTGTGGCCCTCCACGCTGACGTTCCGGTCCTCGGAAACGCGGCCCGCCTTGCCCTGGCCGGTCAGGTCCGGCAGCTCGGGGCCGGGGTCGATGCCCATGGCGGTCCGCGCGGCCCGCACGTAGTACAGGCCCTCCATCGCGGTCTGCGTCACGAGCCTGCACTGCTCGACCGTCTTGGCCTGCTCCATCTGCGACCCGGCGGCGGTGAACCGCTCGGAGGCGTCGGCGAGGGCCTGCGTCGACGCGGTGTCGGTGCCCGTCAACGACATCACCTGCCCGCCGAGCCGCTCGACCCAGCGCCGCGCGTCGGCCTGCGCGTCCTCAAGCTCGCGCTGCCGGGCCGCCGCGCGGTTGCGCGACGACACGAAGATCGCGCCCGCCACGACCACGAGCAGCACGAGCACGACTGCGGTGCCCACGGTTCCCTCCAAGGGGTCTCGGCTGTCCGTCCTGCCCGGTAGAACGAGCGCGGCCGTCCCCCGGTTCCCCTCCCGAGGCGGGAAACCGCCCGTTCGGGTCGAATCCGGCTCAGAACACCTCCGCGCAGTGCGGCTCCTGCTCGCCCAGGAACGCCTGCGTCAACCGGGAGAGCGCCCCCGGCGCCACCTCCCGCACCTCCTGCGCCGCGCCCAGGGTGCTCAGCCTCACCCCGCCCAGGAACGCCGCGCCCAGCGCGCGGGCGCTCGCCACCACCTCCGCGTCCGCCTCGGTCCGCACCACCGACGCCACCCCGTCCCGCACCGAGAACCGCCACCGCCCCGCGTTCCACGGGCAGAACGCGTCCACGACCTCCAGCACGACGTCCACGTCCACCGCGTACCGCCGCAGCGGCAGCGCCCGCTCCACGTCCACCAGCCGCACCCACAGCGAGTCCACCAGCCGCCGCGACGCCGCCCTCGGGTCGGCCAGCAACCGGGTCACCGGCTCGCCGGACCCCGCGTACTGCTCGACCGAGCCGACCATGTCCAGGTCCAGCAGGTACCGGTACAGCGCCGCGTACGCCTCGTCCGTGCGCGCCACCAGCTCCCGCACGTGCGCCTCGTGCCGGGGCCCGGAGTGCCCCCAGTCGTGCTTGACCCGGTACACCGCGTACCCGTCCGGGTGAACCGCGTACCGGTAGGCGCTGAGCCCGTCCCGATCGCCCGGCTCGTCGGCGAAGTGGATCTGCCAGTTCGCCGCGCTCCTGGACAGCCACCCGGTCCGCAGCGGGGTCAGCTCCTGCCGCAGCTCCACCATGAACGGCATCGCCTCCGCGCGCGATAGCTCCGCCACCCGCGTGCCGCCGACGTCCACGTGCGGCGCGAACGCGGCCCCGCGCGGGAGCGACAGCGCCTGGAAGTCGGCCGCGTGCCCGTACCCGAACCGCCCGTAGATCCCCGCCTCGGACGCCCACAGCGCCGCGATCGCCTCGCGCCCGCCCTCGCGCAGCCCGTGCAGCTGGACCCGCATCAGCTCGGTGAGCACCCCGCGCCTGCGGTGCCCCGGCTTGACCGCCACGCCGGTCACCGCCGCCACCGGGTGCTGGCCCGCGCCGGGCAGGGTGAGCCGCCGGGAGCAGATCGCCGCCCCGCCGATCAGCTCGTCGCCGTCCAGCACGGCCGTGCTGCGGGGCGCCTCGAACAGCGGCAGCCACCGCTCGGGCTCGGTGGTGTCCTGGAGGAAGGCGGCGTCGGACAGCCGCTGGAAGTCGCCCAGCTCGGTGATCGAGAAGCTCCTGGTGGTGAACGCCATGCCGCGTTCTTACGCCCGCACGGGGGAGAGCGCGAAGCGATTTCCCCCCGACCGGCGGCGCCTGCCCGCGCGCGCACCCCCCGGTGTGCACACTGGCCCGATGACGCGCGCGAAGCTGCTGGTGCTGCTCAGGTGCCTGTCCACCACCCTGATCGGGTTCCTGGTCGTGGTGCTGGCCGTCCACCTCGGCCCCCGCCTGCTCGGCTAGCCGCGCTCACCCCGGCGCGAGCGTCGACGTCGACACGATGATCTGCTCGGCCACGAACCGCGCCAGCGGCACCTCCGGCGCCAGGTGCGCGTCGTCGGCGAACGGCGTGAACCGGCCCTTGATGCCCTCGCGCCCGTGCACCAGCGCGTTGCGGGTCTTGAGGATGCGGCGGCTGAGCGCGCTGAACACCAGCGCCGAGTCCCGCCCGCGCAGGTCCACCTTGTCGCCCTCGGCGAACCGGACCGCCCGCGTCGCGTAGTGCTCGACCAGGCCCCGGTCGTACGTGGTGAGGTCCTGCGCGAGCACGGCCAGGTCCACGTGCCGCTGGAGCACCAGCCGCAGCGCGACCTGCTCGTTGACCACGATCTCGTCGCCCTCCACCCGCGCGGCTCGCCCGACCTTGCGGATCAGCTCCCGCAGGTCCTTCTTGCGGCGGTAGGAGAACGCGGGCGCGGTGAGCGACTGCTGCACCTGGTTGATCAGGTCGTCCTGGTACGCGGTCTCGAAGAAGTGCTCGGCGACGTGGTAGTAGGACAGGAACTCCAGCACCGGGCTGTCCGCCGAGACCCCCAGCTGGTAGTGGTGCACCAGGTCGCCGACGTACGCGCGGCGCGGCACGTCCACGTCGCCCGCGCGGGCCCTGCGCACCCGCGAGATCACCGAGGGGCGGACCACGTCGTCGAAGTCGCGCGCGGGCACCAGCGCCACGTCCAGGTTGTAGGCGAGGTGGAACAGCACGGCCTGCGCCGAGGCGGCCCAGGACGCGGCCGTGCGCGGGCGCTCCGAGGTGATCCGCAGGGTGAGCAGGCTGGTGGCCTCGCGCAGCAGGTCGAACACCGTCCAGTCGCGCTCCTGCCGGTCCTCCACCAACCGCTTGGGGTCGAAGGGCCCGAACACGATCCGGTCGGCGGGCACGCCGCGCTCCTTGAGCCCGTCCCGCATCCGCAGCAGGTAGCCCACGCTCGGCGGGCCGACCTCGTAGCGCACGCCCTGCTGGTCGTCGGCCAGCACCAGGCCCTCGCCCAGGAGCCTGCGCAGGTTCCCGCTGGGCCTGCTGAACTGCACCAGCACCTCGAAGGACTTGTCGGAGGCGACGGCGGTCCCGTCGAGCGGCCGGTGCGCCTCCACGGAGGCCGCCACCGAGGCCAGCTCCGAGGTCGCGGTGGAGATCGAGTGGAAGTCCCCGATGCGGTACGTGTAGGCCTCACCCGACCGCGTGACCTTCAACCGAAGGATCTGCGCGATGGCGTCGGCAAGGGAATCGACGTCGAGTTCCACGGCCCGCCTTCCGTCCTCTGCTGTCCCCCATTCGTGGTTAATCCGAATGGGAGAAGCAATTTTGCTAGTAGTCGAGCGCTCTTCCGGGCCGGACAATGCTAACCGCTGCGCCATTGTTCTCCGGGCACCCGTGGAATGCCGTGTCGCCCGCGCGCGGCCCGCGACCAGCGCGGTTGCCCGCCCCCGTTCCGGCGCGCCCCGGAGGGAAAAGCGCGCGGCCGAATTCCCGGTTCCGCATTCGGCGCGGGGGAGGGGTGCGCGAGTTCGCGGTTCGGGGCAGTTCTCCGAACGCCGACGGGCGGAGTCCGCGCGCCCGATCGGACCGCCGGGTCCCCACGCCGCGCCCCGACACCCGTGCGGCCGTTCGTGGACCGCGCCGCCCCGACCGGACGAGCGCCACCCCGCGCCCGCCGCCCGCGACACCCCGAGCGCGGCGGGCGGGCCGAGGGGGCGCGGGCGGTGCGCGAGCACCTGCCCCGGAAACGCCGAAGACCGTCCACGTGGGACGGTCTCCAGGTCTGCCACCAGCGATGATGTTGTGGAGCGGGTGACGGGAATCGAACCCGCATGACCAGCTTGGAAGGCTGGGGCTCTACCATTGAGCTACACCCGCGCAGCGCCCACCGGGTGGGTGCTGAAAACAGCTTAGCGCGTCGCGCTAAGCTCCTGGTGACCGGGGCGTGGCGCAGTTTGGTAGCGCACCCGCTTTGGGAGCGGGGGGTCGCAGGTTCAAATCCTGTCGCCCCGACGGTCTCGGCCCCCTCTGCGCAGCACGAGGGGGCCGCTCCGCATCACGGCCCTGCACGTCGGCGCCCCTAGGCGGGCGTCGCGGCCACCTGCTCGCTCACCACCTGCGCCGCCGCCGAGACCAGCGCGGTCACCGACGGGTTCGCCGAGTTGTCCTGGCGCCAGGCGAACTGGGTGAACACCCGGAACGGCGGGGTCCAGCCGATCCGGCTGAGCCTGCCGTCCGCCAGCTCCGCCGCCACCGTGACCTCCGGCACCAGCGAGATGCCCAGCCCCGAGGCGACCGCCCGCTTGGCCGCGTCGACCGAGTCCAGCGCCAGCACCGGCGACCGAGACTCGGCCTCGTGCAGGCCCAGCGCCCGCTCGAACTGCTCGTGGTAGCTCGCCCCGTTCTCGGCCCTGACCAGGGTGCTGCCCCGCAGGTCGGCCTCGGTCACGGCGCCCGTCCTCGCCAGCGCGTGGCCGGGGCCCGCGACCATCACCAGCGGTTCGGGGCACAGCACCGTCGTCTCCAGCCCGTCCCGCTGCTCGACCGGGCCGATGAAGAACGCGCAGTCGAGCCTGCCCTCGCGCACGGCGGCCAGGTTCGACCGGGTTGTTCGCGAGTGCAGCGAGATCTGGACGCTCGGGTAGCGCCAGCACATGTACTCGATCAGGGGTAAGAGCCGGTAGTCGGTGAGGCTCTGGGCGCTGCCGATCACGAGGTGCCCGTGCGGCTCCCCGTTCATGGTGATGGCCTTGCGGGCCTTGTCGGTGAGCGTGATGATGTTGCGCGCGAACGGCAGCAGCTCGACCCCGGCGGAGGTCATCTGGATGCCGCGCGGCAACCTGCGGAACAGGGCGACGCCGAGGGTCTCCTCCAGCGCCTTGATCCTGGTGGTGATCGTGGGCTGCGAGCAGTTCAGCGTGGCGGCGGCCTTCGTGAAGCTGCCGGTCTGCACCACTGTGGTGAACGCCAGAAGCTGACGGGTCTCCATGGAACTCCCCAAGGTCCGTGAGTGGATCACGGCGAGAGGCGGT
Source organism: Actinosynnema pretiosum (assembly GCF_024171695.1). GTDB lineage: Bacteria > Actinomycetota > Actinomycetes > Mycobacteriales > Pseudonocardiaceae > Actinosynnema > Actinosynnema pretiosum. Next base: position 259,639 of record NZ_JAMTCF010000002.1, read on the forward strand.
TCGCCGTGGGTTCCGCGCGTGGCGGTGGTCGGCCGGTCCCGGCTGGTGGCCGGGCTCCTGCTCAACATCGCCTCGCGGCCGGGCCCTGGGGTTCCGGGTGGCGCGCAAGCCCGTGGTGCGGTTGCCCGAGCGGCGGACGGGCGGTCGCCCGCGTGTTCGGGGGAATCGGCGGAATGGTCTTCATCGGGGTCATCGGCACCTTTTCTGGTAGGTGGTAAAGAGCGCGATGACATGTCTCGCTCGTTCCGTGCCCGGTCGCCCGTCGCGTTCACTCGTTCGACGGTGGGGCGTCCGGATGACTTAATCTTCTTTCCTGGCCGCCTTCTTGCGGCCTGCGGCGCAACGGTACCGGAATCCCACACTAATGGACTACGGCGAGTGGAGTCATCTCCGGGCGTGAAAGTTTTCTGCGTACCGGTGCTCCAAATGGCCTCACTTCACCTGGAAAGGGTAGCGTTCCGCCCCGTTCGTCGCTGTGGGTAATAGTGCGCTGCGGCGCCAGTGTTACCCCACTTGAGCCCGCCGCTGTCCGGTTACGTTCGGTTTCACGCTCCCGGTGCACGGCGGGGGCCTGCGAACGGAGCAACGGGTGCTGGTCCAGGTGTCCGCTCCGGGGTGCTGGTACGCGGATGTTCCCCGCAACGGCGGAATGGGTGACCGCAAGGGCGGTAAAGGCTGCCCAAACCGGCGCGCCCGCCCGGTCGCACTCGTTGTCCGCACGACTGCCCGCGCGATCGGGCGTGCCGCGACCGCCCGGTTCGTCCGCTTCCGCGACGGCCGGGAAAACCCGGCCCGAGGTGATTCGACGGCGCCCGGCGCGCCGAAAACTATTTCGTGCGGGGAGTCATGTCGGAAAACCGCGCGCGCCTGCCGGGGCCTCGACTCGCTCACGCGCGCGGCGCGGGCCGCCCGCACCGACGCGCGAACCACCCGGTCGCGGGGTGCCACCCCGGCCGGGGGCGGCCTCGCCTAGACTCAGGCGAATCCCGTTTCGCCCCTGGGTGTCGCCCTGGGCGTCGCGGGATGTTCCGCACGTCCCGTTACGAGGAGACCACGTTGAAGAGCACCGTCGAGCACCTGAGCCCGACGCGGGTCCGGATCAACGTCGAGGTGCCGTTCGACGAGCTCAAGTCGGACTTCGACCGCGCGTACCGCAAGCTGGCCAAGCAGGTCCGCATCCCCGGCTTCCGCCCCGGCAAGGCCCCCGCCCGCGTCCTGGAGAGCCGCATCGGTCGCGCTCCCGTCCTGGACGAGGTCGTGCAGGAGGCCATCCCGGCGAAGTACCTGGAGGCCGTGAACTCCGGTGAGCTGCGCACCCTGGGCCGCCCCGACTTCGAGGTGACCAAGATCGAGGACGGTGGGACCATCGAGTTCACCGCCGAGGTCGACGTCCGCCCCGAGATCACCGTGCCCGCCTTCGGCGAGCTGTCGGTGAGCGTCGGCGAGCAGGAGGTCACCGACGAGGACGTGACCACCCAGCTCGACGAGCTGCGCGCGCGCTTCGGCACCCTCGCCGGTGTGAAGCGCCCCGCCCAGCAGGGTGACTTCGTCGTGGTCGACCTGTCCGCCACCGTCGACGGTGAAGAGGTCGAGGAGGCCAAGACCTCCGGCCTGTCCTACGAGATCGGCTCCGGCCAGCTCGTCGAGGGCATCGACGAGGCCCTGGTCGGCGCCTCCGAGGGCGAGACCAAGAACTTCACCACCAAGCTGGTCGCGGGCGACCACGCGGGCCGCGACGCCGACGTCGTCGTCGTGCTGAGCAGCGTGAAGGAGCGCCAGCTCCCCGAGCTGGACGACGAGTTCGCGCAGCTGGCCAGCGAGTTCGACACGCTCGACGAGCTCAAGGACGACCTGCGCACCCGCCTCGGCCGGGTGAAGAAGATGCAGCAGGGCGTCGAGGCCCGCGACAAGGTCCTGGAGGCGCTGCTCGCCAGCGTCGAGGTGCCGCTGCCCGAGGCCGTCGTGCAGAGCGAGATCGAGGTCCGCGAGCACGACGCGGTCCACTCGTTCGACCACGACCAGGAGCGCTTCGACGCCTGGCTGGCCGAGCAGGGCCAGACCAAGGAGGAGTTCGACGCCGAGGTCCGCACCGCGTCCGAGCAGGCGGTCAAGACCCAGCTCGTGCTGGACGCCATCGCCGACGCCGAGCAGCTCACTGTCTCCGACGCCGAGCTGACCGAGCGGATCATCTACCAGGCGCAGCGCTTCGGCATCAGCCCCGACGAGTACGTCAAGCGGGCGCAGCAGTCCGGCCAGCTCGGCGCGATCTTCGCGGACGTGCGGCGCGGCAAGGCCCTGGCCACCGTGGTGCGCCAGGCGACCGTGACCGACGAGTCCGGCGAGAAGCTCGACCTGGACGAGCTGTTCGGCGAGGCCAAGCAGGACGACTCCACCGAGGAGTGAAGCCCTGAGCGAACGCGGGCGGTGTCGGGAAGGCGACGCCGCCCGCCTTCGTTAAGGTCGAGGTGAAGGGGTTCGCACGGCGCAGCGGGCGCACCGCAGGCCTGAACCAGGCGGGCGGGCCCCACTGAAGACCGGCGAGCACAGGACCAGGAGATTCCAGTGAGCCAGTTCCACGCGCCGCAGTCCCGGTACGTGCTTCCCTCGTTCGTCGAGCGCACGAGCTACGGCGTCAAGGAGTCCAACCCGTACAACAAGCTGTTCGAGGAGCGCATCATCTTCCTCGGCGTGCAGGTGGACGACGCCTCGGCGAACGACGTGATGGCCCAGCTGCTCGTGCTGGAGTCCGAGGACCCGGACCGGGACATCCTGATGTACATCAACTCGCCGGGTGGCTCGTTCACCTCGCTGATGGCCATCTACGACACCATGCAGTTCGTCCGCCCGGACATCCAGACCTACTGCCTGGGCCAGGCGTCCTCCGCGGCGGCCGTGCTGCTGGCGGCGGGCACGCCGGGCAAGCGCCACGCGCTGCCGAACGCGCGGGTGCTGATCCACCAGCCCGCCACCGAGGGCGTGTACGGCCAGGTGTCCGACCTGGAGATCCAGTCGAACGAGATCCAGCGCGTGCGCAGGCTCCTCGAGACGACCCTGGCGCACCACACCAACCGCTCCCCGGAGCAGGTGCGCGCCGACATCGAGCGCGACAAGATCCTGACGGCCGAGGAGGCCAAGGAGTACGGGATCGTCGACACCGTTCTGCCTTACCGGAAGCTCTCGGCCCGGTCCTGACGGCGGGCCCCCGACACGCCGTGCCCGACGGGTTGCCGCCGGGTTCGCCGGGTCGGGGGCACGCTGGTGCTCCCACCCACGAGGGTGGGCCAGGTACCTTCGAGGGGAACACGGCGGTTTCCCGCTCTTTCCGCGGGTTCCCGCCTCATCAGCAGTCAGGCGCGCCGACCCCCGGTGCGCCGGAGGGGACAGAGGTCAGCGGTCATGGCGCGTATCGGTGACGGCGGCGACCTGCTGAAGTGCTCTTTCTGCGGCAAGAGCCAGAAGCAGGTGAAAAAACTCATCGCCGGTCCCGGCGTCTACATCTGCGATGAGTGCATCGACCTCTGCAACGAGATCATCGAGGAAGAACTCGCGGAGGCGGGCGACGTCAAGCTCGACGAGCTGCCCAAGCCCGCCGAGATCCACGACTTCCTCGACCAGTACGTGATCGGCCAGAGCGAGGCCAAGCGGACCCTCTCGGTGGCGGTCTACAACCACTACAAGCGCATCCAGGCGGGTGACCGGGGGCGTGAGGGGCGGGACGACGGGGTCGAGCTGGCCAAGTCGAACATCCTCATGCTCGGCCCCACCGGCTGCGGCAAGACCTACCTCGCGCAGACGCTCGCGAAGATGCTGAACGTCCCGTTCGCCATCGCCGACGCGACCGCGCTGACCGAGGCGGGCTACGTCGGCGAGGACGTCGAGAACATCCTGCTCAAGCTCATCCAGGCGGCGGACTACGACGTCAAGCGGGCCGAGACCGGGATCATCTACATCGACGAGGTCGACAAGATCGCCCGCAAGAGCGAGAACCCGTCGATCACCCGCGACGTCTCCGGCGAGGGCGTGCAGCAGGCCCTGCTGAAGATACTGGAGGGGACCACGGCGTCGGTGCCCCCGCAGGGCGGTCGCAAGCACCCGCACCAGGAGTTCATCCAGATCGACACGACGAACGTGCTGTTCATCGTGGCGGGCGCCTTCGCGGGCCTGGAGAAGATCATCCAGGACCGGATCGGCAAGCGCGGGCTCGGCTTCGGCGCCGAGGTCCGCACCAAGGCCGAGGTCGACGCGGCGGACTACTTCGCCGAGTCGATGCCGGAGGACCTGATCAAGTTCGGGCTGATCCCGGAGTTCATCGGCCGCCTGCCGATGGTCGCCAGCGTGACCAACCTGGACCAGCCGTCCCTGGTGCGCATCCTCACCGAGCCGAAGAACGCCCTGGTCAAGCAGTACCAGAAGCTGTTCGAGATGGACGGCGTCGAGCTGGAGTTCACCAAGTCCGCGCTGGAGGCGGTCGCCGACCAGGCGATCCTGCGCGGCACGGGGGCTCGCGGCCTGCGGGCGATCATGGAGGAGGTGCTGCTGCCGGTGATGTACGACATCCCGAGCCGCACCGACGTCGCCAAGGTCGTCATCACCGAGCAGACGGTGAAGGAGAACGTGAACCCGACCATCGTGTCCCGGCAGCCCAGCCGCCGGGAGCGCCGCGAGAAGTCGGCCTGACCGGTGTCCCCGCCCCACGTCCTGCTGCTGCACGGCCTCGGAGGTTCCGGGCCCGAGCACTGGCAGACGTGGCTGGCGGGGGAACTGGCGGCGCACGGTGCCCAGGTGGACGTCCCGTCGTTCACCGATCCCGACGCGCCGGAGCTGGAGGTGTGGCTGGGTGAGCTCCGCGCTCACCTGGCCGCGGCTCCCACCGGCGTGGAGCGGGTCGTCGCCGCGCACTCCCTGGCGTGCCTGCTGTGGCTGCACCACGCCGCCACCCTGACCGACCCGGCGCTGCGCGTGGACCGCGTGCTGCTGGTCGGCCCGCCAAGCCCGCGCTACGCGGGTGAGATCGCGATCCCCGCGCGGTTCCTGGACTGCCCGCTGGAGCCGGACGCCCCGCGCGCCGCCTCGGCCGACACCAGGCTCGTGGTCGGCGAGGGCGACCCGTTCTGCAGCCTGGAGCAGGCCAAGGAGTTGGCGGGCGCGCTGAGGCTCGAACTGGACGTCATCGTCGGCGGCGCGCACCTCAACACGGACGCGGGCTACGGCCCGTGGGGCGCGGCGCTGAAGTGGGTCCGCAGCAACCGCACCCCCCTCACGCCGCGCTGATCACCCCTGCGCCGACCGCCGCGCGGGCGGCCCTCGTGCCGACCTTCCGCGCGCCGCGCCACCCGGTCACGTCGCGCTGAGCTGCTTGCCCAGGAAGCGGACCACGTCCGGGGTGATGGTCTTGTAGAACTCGTCGTTGTGCCCACCGGACGTCACCGAGCCGACCTCGGGCCTCACCGTCTGGATGAACTTCTTGGTGCCCTCGATGAACGGGTCCCGGTCGCCGACCCACACCCCGACCGGCAGGTTCTTCAGCTTGTCCGGGTGCCGCAGCGGGTCCAGCGACTCCCACTGGCCGACGTTCTGGAACGCCTTGCGCTTGGACATCTCCGTCCAGGAGGTCAGCAGCCCCGGCGAGATCGCGGCGACCGCCTTGATCCGCTCCTTGCGCTCGATCTTGCGCCGCGCGTACAGCAGCGCCCCGAACCCGCCCATCGACACGCCCGCGCAGGCGACCGGCCGGGAGAACCCGCGGTCGGCCAGCCACCGGGGCACCTCCTCCAGCAGCATCCCCATCGGGTCGTCGCCCGCCACGTTCTCGTGCCAGTAGTTGTTGTCCCCGTCCACCGAGACGAACCCGAACGGGGGAACCGCGCCCTTGGCCACGGCCGACACCAGCACGTCGGGCAGGTTGCCCACGAGCGCGTCCTGCGCCTTGCCGTAGAGGCCGTGCAGCAGCAGCACCATGGGCAGCTTCAGCGTCTCCACACCGGGGGGCGCGACCGTCAGGAACGTGACCTCCTTGCCGCGCTGGGCGGAGTACAGCCGTTCCGACTGGACGAGCAACCGCCGCACGGCGGGCTTGAAGCCGTTCGAGCCGCCCTTGGGGGTGCTCATGGCGCCCCCGGCCGCGGCCTGGTTCGCGCGCGGCGGCAGTGGCTCCTCGCCGCCCAGCGCGGCGGACACCCCCGCAGCGCCCGCCCCCAGTGCCCCGAGCGCGCCGAGCGCGCCCAGAACCGCGCGCCTGCTGACCATGCACCCTCCCACACCGGCCCTCGCGCGCTCACCGCTCGCGAGGGCGACCGTCTTCTCCCACCGGACGCGGGACCGGGGTCGAGCCCCAGCCCTTGGTGACAGGACGGCGTCGGCACGTCACCCGCAGTGCTGGAATTCGTCGCACAGCGGAGCGGCCACCGCCCGTCTGGCGGTGGCCGTCCGTGGTGGACGAGTCAAGCGGTCACCCGCTCGTGTCCGGTGTACACGTTCATCGAGTCTCCGCGCAGGAATCCGACGAGGGTCACGCCCTGCTCCTCGGCCAGGTCCGCCGCGAGCGACGAGGGCGCCGACACCGCTGCCAGCACCGGAACGCCCGCCATCGCGGCTTTCTGCACCAGCTCGAACGAAGCCCGCCCGGAGACCATGAGAACCGTACCGGTCAGGGGAATCCGGTTGTTCAGCACCGCCCACCCGAGGACCTTGTCCACGGCGTTGTGCCTGCCGACGTCCTCCCGCACGACCAGCGCCTGCCCGTCCGCCGTGAACAGCCCGGCGGCGTGCAGCCCCCCGGTCGAGGCGAACACCTTCTGGCGTTCCCGCAGGTCGTCGGGAAGCGCGGTGAGCACATCCACGTCTACCGTGGTCGAATCCCCAGCGGGGGAGAAGCGGGTCTTGAGCTTGACCGCGTCCAGCGCGGCCTTTCCGCAGACCCCGCACGAGGAGGTGGTGTAGAAGTTGCGCTCGACCCCGACCTCCGGCGGCGCCACGCCCTCCGCGAGCGCCAGGTCCAGGACGTTGTAGGTGTTCTCCCCGTCCGGGCCGGTGCCCTCGCAGAAGCGCGCGATCGCGACGTCGGACAGGTGGCCGATGACGCCCTCGCTGAGCAGGAACCCGTGCGCGAGCTCCACGTCCTTGCCCGGAGTGCGCATGGTGACGGCGAGTGCTTTGCCGTTCACCCTCAGCTCCAACGGCTCCTCGGCCGCCAGCGAATCGACCTTCCGACGTTCTGCCCGGCGCGAATAGGTCACCACTGGGCGACGAACTGTGACACGGCCCACCTGGAACTCCTTTCGCAGGCTAAGTTTCCCGTGGTTCGACACACAAGGTTACGGAGGTGATGAACAGTGGGGTTCCTCGACCGTTCGCGGACAGTGGCTTCACCTGATTGGAACAGGTGGTTGGTGCCACCGGCCGCACTGTCAGTGCACCTGTCCATCGGACAGGCGTACGCGTGGAGCGTATTCAAACCCCCGCTGGAGAAGGCGCTGGACCTCAACGGCACGCAGAGCGCGCTGCCGTTCCAGCTGGCCATCGTGATGCTCGGCCTGTCCGCGGCGTTCGGCGGCACGTTCGTCGAGCGCAACGGCCCGCGCTGGGCGATGTTCGTCTCGGCGACCTGCTTCTCGACGGGCTTCCTGATCGCGGCGCTCGGCGCGTGGACCGAGCAGTACTGGCTGGTCGTCCTCGGCTACGGCTTCGTCGGCGGCATCGGCCTGGGCATCGGCTACATCTCGCCGGTCTCCACGCTGATGAAGTGGTTCCCGGACCGCCCCGGCATGGCCACCGGTATCGCGATCATGGGCTTCGGCGGCGGAGCGTTGATCGCCTCGCCGTGGTCCGCCCAGATGCTGAGCTCGTTCGGCAGCACCCCGCACGGGATCGCCACGGCGTTCCTGGTGCACGGCCTGGTCTACGCGGTGTTCATGTCCCTCGGCGTGCTGCTGATCAGGGTGCCCAAGGCCCTGCCCGCGGCGGCCACCTCGGGCGTGTCCGCCGGGTCCGGCCAGGGCGGCGTGTCCGCCCCGCCGGTCAACGTCTCGGCCCGCAACGCGCTGCGCACCCCGCAGTTCTGGTGCCTGTGGGTCGTGCTGTGCTTCAACGTGACGGCGGGCATCGGCATCCTGGAGAAGGCCTCGCCGATGATCCGGGACTTCTTCGCCGACACCGCGACCCCGGTCGCGGCCAGCGCCGCCGCCGGTTTCGTGGCGCTGCTGTCGCTGATGAACATGGCGGGCCGGATCGTGTGGTCCTCGGTGTCCGACATCGTGGGCCGCAAGAACATCTACCGGCTGTACCTGGGCGCGGGCGCGCTCGTGTACCTGGTGCTGGCGCTGTTCGGCGGCTCGTCCAAGCTGCTGTTCGTGCTCTGCGCGATGCTGATCCTGTCCTTCTACGGCGCGGGCTTCGCCACGATCCCGGCCTACCTGAAGGACCTGTTCGGCACCTACCAGGTGGGCGCGATCCACGGCCGCCTGCTGACCGCGTGGTCCACGGCGGGCGTGCTCGGGCCGCTGATCATCAACGCGATCGCCGACAGCCAGAAGGCGGCGGGCAAGGTCGGTCCCGACCTGTACTCGACGTCGCTGTTCATCATGATCGGGCTGCTGGTCATCGGGTTCGTCGCCAACGAGCTGGTCAAGCCGGTCGCGGCCAAGTACCACGAGCCGGTGCTGCAGGAGGTGAAGTCGTGAGCGAGACGACGGGAGAGCGGACCGAGGTCGGGCAGACCGGGAACAAGCGGACCGCGCTGGTGGTCGTGTCCTGGCTGTGGGTCGGCGTGCCGCTGGCCTACGGGCTGTTCGAGCTCATCCGCAAGGTGACCGCATTGTTCACCGGATAGGAGGACCGGCGGTGGACGGGTTATACGACGCGGTAGTCGTCGGCGGAGGCCACAACGGCCTCGTCGCCGCCGCTTACCTGGCCGGGGCCGGTCGTTCGGTCCTGGTGCTGGAGAAGCTGCCGCAGGTCGGAGGGGCCGCGGTCGGCGAGCAGGCGTTCACAGGCGTGCCTGCCCGCTTGTCGCGGTACTCCTACCTGGTCAGCCTCCTGCCCGATCGGATCATCACCGATCTGGGCCTGAGGCTGGAACTGCGCTCACGCGCGGTGTCGTCCTACACGCCGGTGATCGGCGGGGCCGGGCTCCTGGTGGAGCGGGAACCCGGTCCCGCCACGGCCTCCTCGTTCCGGGCCCTCAGCGGCTCGGAGAGCGACTGGGAGGCGTGGCGGGGGTGGTGCGGCGAGGTGGACGCCCTGGCGTCCGCGCTGGCCCCCACGCTGCTGGGACCGCTGCCCTCGCGGGAGCGCGTCGAGCACCTCGCGGGCGGGCTGTGGGGCCCGCTGTTCGAGCGGCCGATCGGCGAGGCGCTGCGGGAGCGGTTCGCGCACGACGTGGTGCGCGGGGTCGTGGCCACCGACGCGCTGATCGGCACGCACGCGTCGCTGGACGCGGACCTGGCGGCCAACCGGTGCTTCCTCTACCACGTGGTCGGCAACGGCACGGGGGAGTGGCGGGTGCCGGTCGGCGGCATGGGGGCGGTGACCGCCGAGCTGCTGCGGGTCGCCCGCGCCGCCGGGGCCGAGGTGGTGACCGGGGCCGAGGTGACCTCGGTGCGCGCCGACGGCCGGGTGGCCGAGGTCGAGTTCCGCGACCGGGACGGGGACGTGCGCGCGGTGGGCGCCCGGTTCGCGCTGGCCAACGTCGCCCCGGCGGAGCTGGCGCGGTTGCGCGGGCTGCCGGTCGGCGCGGTCGCGGACGGGTGCCAGCTGAAGGTGAACATGCTGCTGGAGCGGCTGCCGAGGCTCCGGTCCGGGGTGGACCCCGAGGTGGCGTTCGCGGGCACGCTGCACTTGGACGAGTCCTACGAGGCCTTGGAGAGCGCCTACCGGGACAGCGCGGCCGGTCGGGTGCCCGAGGTGCTGCCCGCCGAGATGTACTGCCACACGCTGACCGACCCGTCGATCCTCGATCCGGGCCTGGCCGGGCGCGGGTGGCACACGCTCACCCTGTTCGGCCTGCACACCCCGGCGCGGCTGTTCGACGGCGACAACGCCGGACTGCGCGAGCACCTGGTCAGCCGGTACCTGACCGCGCTCAACGAGCACCTCGTGGAGCCGGTCGAGGGCTGCCTGGCCGTGGACGCCGACGGTCGCCCGTGCCTGGAGGCCCGCACCCCGCTCGACCTCGAAGCCGAGATCGGCCTGCCGCGCGGGCACATCTTCCACGGCGACCTGGACTGGCCGTTCGCCCAGGAGCCCGAGCAGGTCGGGACGTGGGGCGTGGAGACCGACGTCGACAACCTGCTGGTGTGCGGGGCGGGCGCCCGGCGCGGCGGCGGGGTCAGCGGGATCGGCGGGCACAACGCGGCGATGGCCGTGCTGACCCGCCTGAACGGGTCCGCCTGAGCGGACCCGCCCGAGGAGATCCGCTCGGGGGCCCGCCTAGCTCCGCCGCTCGATGAGCTGGGTGACCAGCTCGCGCGCCGAGGTCTCGCTCGCGCCCGAGGTCACCGAGACCTCCAGCCCGCCCTGCCTGGCCACCACGCTGGTCTGCACGACCTCGCCCGAGCCCCTGGTGGCCGCGTACGCCTGCTCGTGGAAGTCCGGCAGGTCCACCACCCGCAGCCCGTCGTCCTCGGCCGCCTTCCGGCCACCGGCGAACGCCTCGGCGTCCACCCCGGACCGGAACCGCACCTCGGTCTCCACACCGCCCCGCGCGTACTCGCAGGTCAGGGTCTGCCCGTCGACGAACTCGCGCGGGTTGCCGAGCACCAGCCCCAGCGCGGGGCCGACCACGTCGGCCGGGGCGAACCGCGCGCAGTTCGCCCCGTTGGCCGCGCCGGTCGACGTGGGACCTGCCGCCGTCGTCCCGCTCGGAGCGGGCTCCTGCCCACCCGTGCAGCCCGCGACCACGAGCACCAGGAACCACGCCGCCGGCGCGCGCCTCACGCGATCTTCTCCAGGCGCAGGACGACCGACTTGGAGGTGGGCGTGCCCGAGATGTCCGCCGTGGACTCCAGCGGGATCAGCGGGTTCGCCTCGGGGAAGTACGCCGCGGCGCACCCCTTCGCGGTCGGGTACGACACGATCCGGAACTTCTCGGCCTTGCGCTCCACGGTCCCGCTCGGGTCCTCCGGCCACTCGCTGACCAGGTCGACCATCTCGCCGTCCCGGAAGCCCAGCGCGACCAGGTCGTCCGGGTTGACGAACACCACGCGCCTGCCGTCCTTGACGCCGCGGTAGCGGTCGTCCAGGCCGTAGATGGTGGTGTTGTACTGGTCGTGGCTGCGCATGGTCTGGAGCATCAGCCTGCCCTCGGGCACCGGCAGCACGGTCAGCTCGTTGGCCGCGAACTGCGCCTTGCCGGTCCGGGTGCCGGTGAACTCGCGGGCGTCGCGCGGCGCGTGCGGCAGCACGAACCCGTCGGGCTGGCGCACCCGCCGGTTGTAGTCCTGGCAGCCGGGCACGACGTTCGCGATGTGCTCGCGGATGACGTCGTAGTCCTTCTCCATCTCCTCCCAGCGCACCGGGTGCTCCGGGCCGAGCAGCGCGCGGGCGAGCCTGCACACGATGGAGATCTCGGACAGCAGCTGGTCGCTGGCGGGGGTCAGCCTGCCGCGCGAGCGGTGCACCACGGACATGGAGTCCTCGACGGTGACGAACTGCTCGCCGGTGTGCTGCACGTCCTCCTCGGTGCGGCCCAGCGCGGGCAGGATCAGCGCGACCTGGCCGTGCACGGCGTGCGAGCGGTTGAGCTTGGTCGAGACCTGCACGGTCAGCGTGCACTGCCGCAGCGCCGCCTCGGTGACGCGGGTGTCCGGGGTGGCCGACACGAAGTTGCCGCCCATCGCGATGAACACCTTGGCCTCGCCCGCGCGCATCGCCTTGATGCCCTCGACGGTGTCGTGGCCGTGCTTGCGCGGCACCTGGATGCCGAACTCCTCCTCCAGCCCGACCATGAACTTCTCCGGCATCTTCTCCCAGATGCCCATGGTCCGGTCGCCCTGGACGTTGGAGTGGCCGCGCACCGGGCACAGGCCCGCGCCCGGCTTGCCGATCATGCCGCGCGCCATGATCACGTTGCTCAGCTCGCGGATGGTCGCGACCGAGTGCTTGTGCTGGGTCAGGCCCATCGCCCAGCACATGATCGTCGCGTTGGACTCGGCGACCATGCGGGCGAACTTCTCGATCTCGGCGCGGGTGAGGCCGGTCGCGCCCAGGATCACGTCCCAGTCGATCTCGCGGACGCTCTCGGCGTAGGCCTCGAACCCGTCGGTGCTGTTCTCGATGAAGTCCTTGTCGATCGCGTCCCACGCCAGCAGCAGGTGCCCGACGGCCTGGAACAGCGCCTGGTCGCCACCGAGCTTGATCTGCAGGAACTCGTCGGTGAGGGCGGTGCCCGAGCCGATCAGGCCGCTCAGGTTCTGCGGGTTCTTGAAGCGCAGCAGCCCGGCCTCGGGCAGCGGGTTGACCGTGACGATCTTCGCCCCGGCCTTCTTCGCGTCCTCGAGGGCGGCGAGCATCCGGGGGTGGTTGGTGCCGGGGTTCTGGCCCACCACGACGATCAGCTCGGCCTTGGTGAAGTCGTTGATGCTCACCGAGCCCTTGCCGATGCCGGTGGTCTCGGACAGCGCGGCGCCGGAGGACTCGTGGCACATGTTGGAGCAGTCCGGCAGGTTGTTCGTGCCGAACGAGCGGACCAGCAGCTGGTAGGCGAACGCGGCCTCGTTGCTGGTGCGGCCCGAGGTGTAGAACAGCGCCTGGTCGGGGTCGTCGAGCGCGTTGAGGTGCTCGGCGACCAGCTCGAAGGCGGCCGTCCAGGAGATGGGCTCGTAGTGGGTGGCGCCCTGGCGCAGCACCATGGGCTCGGTGAGCCTGCCCTGCTGGCCGAGCCAGTAGTCGGTCTTCTCGGCGAGCTCGGCGACCGGGTGGGCGGCGAAGAACTCGCGCCCGGCGCGGCGGCGGGTCGCCTCCTCGGCGACGGCCTTGGCGCCGTTCTCGCAGAACTCGGCCAGCTTGCGGTGCCCCTGCGGCTCCGGCCAAGCGCAACCGGGGCAGTCGAACCCCTCGCGCTGGTTGAGCAGCCGGAGTGTGGTGACGGTGCGCGTGACGCCCATCTGCTCCACGCCCCGGCGCAGCGACACCGCCACACCGGGAATGCCAGCGGCCCACTGCTTGGGACCGGTGACTTCCAGCTGGGACTCGTCGACGTCGTGCAGCGGTGGCCTGGTGGTCATGGGCCCATTGTCACTTCCGACCAGGACCATTGTCACTCGCGGGGCCGGGATTGGTCTCCTACTCGTAGCAACCGGCCAGGGCCTCGGTCACCCGGTCGAGGTCGAAGTACCGGAGCGTGAGCGGTCGGGGATTCCGGGTAACCGACTCCGCCGAACGGCCTCGGACCGAGTGCGCCGGGGCCAGGTAGCCGTGCGCGTAGGCCTCGCAGGACACCGAGTAGGCGTAACCCGAGTGGGTCTCCTGCCACAACTGCTCGTGGTCGGCGTCCTCCACCACGACGAGGTAGTCCGCCTTGTGCCTGACCAGCGCCACGACCTCCATCGGCGAGCGCACCCCGTCCGGGTCGGGGTAGGCGAAGGCGTGGGCGAACAGGTAGTCGGTGCGCACGACCAGCAGACCGTCCGGGCGAACCTCGGCGCGCATCGAGCCGGTCACCCTCGGCGCGACCGGGAGCAGCGCCTGGTCGCCCGCGATCCTGGTCAGCACCGCGTCGGCGTTCACGCCCAGCTCGACCGCCGTGCGCGCGTGCGCCCGGTAGGTCGTGGCGAACAGCGCCAGCGCGGGCTCGGCGTCGTGGCCCAGGAGCGAGCGGTGGTCGAGCCGGGCGGTCACCAGCATGGCGCGCACCCGGTCGTAGGCGTTGGCGACCTCGTCCGAGGTGAGCCCGACCAGCGGTCCGGCGGGCGGCGGGACGATGCCCGCCGAGCCCTCGGCCCAGTCCTCGGCCGGGGTCCCCCGGAAGGGGTGCGCCGGGTCGTACCGGTAGTCGGCGGGCACGCCTACGCCCACCGGGGACGCGGCGGCGGGCCACCAGCCCGACCGCGCCACCAGCACGCCCGTCGACGCGACGAGCGCGAGCGCCACCAGCGCGGACAGCGCCCGCCTGCCTCTCACCGCCGCACCAACCCCGTTCGCGCTCACCCCCTCGGCCCGGCCGTCACTGCTCGCAGCCGTCCTCTTCCAGGGCGACGGGCATGGACGGGTCGAAGTAGCGCTCGGGCGGGGCCGTCGTGCTGGGCGCGGTCTCCAACGCCTGCTCGGAGTAGGCGGGGGCGATGAAGCCCTCGCGGGCGGGGCCGCAGGCCATCGAGTAGGTGTACCCCTCCGACGAGGTGAACCAGGCGCCCTGGCTGCCCGGCGCGTACTGGTTGCCGGAGACCAGCGAGTACTCCGTCCTCATCCTGGTCACCACCACCGTCTGCATGGGGTTGAACACGCGGTCCCGGTCGCCGAAGGCGAACGCGTAGGCGAACAGGTAGTCGGTGGTGACCAGGAGGTTGCCCTCGGGGTCGAGGCCCGCGCTCATCGAGCCCGTCACCTTCGGCTCGACGGGCAGCAGCGCGAACCCGCGCGCCACCCTGGTCACGAGGCTGGAGCCGGAGGAGGCGGCGAGGCTGTCGCGCACCTGCTGGTGGCTGTCCGGCGCGAGCAGCGACAGCAGGGGCTCCGGGTCGTGGTCGACCAGCGTCCTGCGGTCGAGCCTGGCGGCGACCACGAGCTGCCGCGCCCGCTCGTAGGCCGCCGCGACCTCCTCGGCGCCGTACGGGCCCACCGGCGCGGCCTGCGGCACGGTGACGCCCGCCGCGCCGTCCGCCCAGGTGGCGGCCGGGGTGCCCGCGAACGGGTCGGCCGGGTCGACCCGGCGCCAGTCGTCCACGGTCGAGACCGCAGTGGCCTCGGTCGTCGTGGTGGCGGTCGACCCGGTCGCCGCCGCCCCGACCCGCGCCGCTCCGCCCGGCAGGTCCGCGCCGCGCAGCCAGAACGCCGCCCCGGCGGCGACCGCCAGCGCCAGCGCCGCGTACCCGGCCTTCGCGCCCCGCGAGCGCAGCCGCGCCCGCCTGCGCTCCCGCTTCGAGCGGGCGAGCGCCTGCCGCACCCACGGCTCGTCGGCGTTCAGGTCGGGATGGTCCTCGAAGCCCTGCACGTTCCCCCCAGTTCCGAATAGCTCGTTCACTCGATCGGCCTAGCCGGGGGTGGTGTTACGGGTGTCGCAGTGGGTGACGAGAGCTCCTGGATGGGTGAATCCGTCAGGGTGGTCAAGGGAGTGTGCCGATCCCACCCAAACCCGCTCCCACCTGCTTGAACGACCGTCCGCAGCGTCGCGTCACCCGCTGTCGCGATCACCGCGCGTCGGCGGGCCGGGTGAGGCTTCCGGGTGCGCCTGCCCGGAATGTGTGCCGCGAGGCCCCCGGCGCCGGGTATCTGGTTCGAGTCGGCGGTGTCGTTCTTCGTAGACTTCCCGGCGTGACTGAGAAGCCCTCCGCACCCCAGCGTCCCGAACTCCCGCCGGCGTGGAACCCCGCCGAGGTAGAGGCGGGGCTCTACGAGCGGTGGGTCGAGCGCGGGTACTTCACCGCCGACGCGAACAGCGACAAGCCGCCCTTCTCCATCGTCCTGCCGCCGCCCAACGTCAACGGCAGCCTGCACATGGGCCACGCCCTCAACCACAGCGTCATGGACGCCCTGTCCCGGCGCCGCCGGATGCAGGGCTACGAGGTGCTGTGGCTGCCCGGCACCGACCACGCGGGCATCGCCACCCAGACCGCCGTGGAGCGCGCGCTCGCGAGCGAGGGCGTGTCCCGGCACGACCTGGGCCGCGAGAAGTTCGTGGAGCGGGTCTGGGAGTGGCGCGAGGAGGTCGGCGGTCGCATCCTCGGCCAGATGCGCCGCCTCGGCGACGGCGTCGACTGGTCCCGCGTCCGGTTCACCATGGACGAGGGCCTGTCCCGCTCGGTGCAGACCATCTTCAAGAAGCTGTTCGACGACGGCCTCATCTACCGCGCCGAGCGCATCATCAACTGGTGCCCGCGCTGCCAGACGGCGCTGTCGGACATCGAGGTCGACCACTCCGACGACGACGGCGAGCTGGTGTCCATCCGCTACGGCGAGGGCGACCGCTCGATCGTCGTGGCGACCACGCGCGCCGAGACGATGCTCGGCGACACCGCCGTGGCCGTGCACCCCGAGGACGAGCGCTACCAGCACCTGATCGGCACCGACGTCGAGGTGCCGCTGACCGGCCGGTTCGTGCCCGTGGTCGCCGACGAGCACGTGGACCCGGAGTTCGGCACCGGCGCGGTCAAGGTCACCCCCGCGCACGACCCCAACGACTTCGAGATCGGCCAGCGGCACGACCTGCCCGCCATCACCGTCATGGACGGCCGGGGCAACATCACCGTGAAGGGCCCCTTCGAGGGCCTTGACCGGTTCGAGGCGCGCCCCGCGGTCGTGGCCGCGCTGCGCGAGCAGGGCCGGATCGTCGCCGAGAAGCGCCCGTACCAGCACAGCGTCGGGCACTGCTCGCGCTGCGACACGGTCATCGAGCCGCGCCTGTCCATGCAGTGGTGGGTCAAGGTCGAGCCGCTGGCCAGGGCCGCCGCCGAGGCCGTGCGCGACGGCCGCACCACCATCCACCCGCCGGAGCTGGCCAAGCGCTACTTCGACTGGGTGGAGAACCTCAACGACTGGTGCATCTCGCGCCAGCTGTGGTGGGGCCACCGCATCCCGGTCTGGTACGGCCCGAACGACAAGATCGTGTGCGTCGGCCCCGACGAGGAGCCGCCGTCGGGCGAGGGCTGGACGCAGGACGAGGACGTGCTCGACACGTGGTTCTCCTCGGGCCTGTGGCCGTTCTCCACGCTCGGCTGGCCCGCGCAGACCGCCGACCTGGCGAAGTTCTACCCGACCAGCGTGCTGTCCACCGGCTACGACATCCTGTTCTTCTGGGTCGTCCGGATGATGATGTTCGGCCTGTACGCGATGGACGGCAAGCAGCCGTTCGACCACGTGTTCCTGCACGGCCTGATCCGCGACGCGCACGGAAAGAAGATGTCCAAGTCGCGCGGCAACGGCATCGACCCGCTGGACTGGATGGACTCCTACGGCGCCGACGCCACCAGGTTCACCCTGCTGCGCGGAGCTAACCCCGGCTCCGACCTCGCGCTCGCCGAGGAGTGGGCGGCCGGTTCCCGCAACTTCACCACGAAGCTGTGGAACGCCACCCGGTTCGCGCTGGGCAACGGCGCGAACGTGGAGCGCCCGCTGCCCGACCGGTCCGAGCTGACCGACGTCGACCGCTGGGTGCTCGACCTGCTCGACGGCCTGATCACCGAGGTGGACGCCCAGTTCGAGGCGTTCCAGTTCTCCCGGATCAGCGACGCGCTCTACAAGTTCACCTGGGACGAGTTCTGCGACTGGTACCTGGAGCTGGCCAAGGTCCAGATCGCCGAGGGCGGTGAGCGGGCCGAGTCCACCCGCCTGGTGCTCGGGCACGTCCTGGACAAGCTGCTGCGGCTGCTGCACCCGCTGACCCCGTTCGTCACCGAGGTGCTGTGGACCACGCTCACCGGCGGCGAGTCGCTGGTGGTCGCCGAGTGGCCTGCGGCGAGCGGCGCGCAGGCCGACGCGGACGCGGCGCGGCGGGTGGAGGGCGTGAAGAAGCTCGTCACCGAGATCCGCAGGTTCCGCTCCGACCAGGGACTCAAGCCCGGTCAGAAGGTCGGCGGCGCGGTGCTCGGCGCGGACGAGGTCGACCTGGCCGGTCTGGTCGAGTCGGTGCGCTCGCTCACCAGGATGACCGAGCCGGGCGACGGCTTCACCGCCTCGGTGTCGCTGGACGTCGGCCTGACCGGTGGCACGGTGAAGGTCGAGCTGGACCTGTCCGGCGCGATCGACGTGGTCGCCGAGCGCAAGCGGCTGACCAAGGACCTCGCGGCGGCGCAGAAGGAGCAGGCCCAGTGCCAGGGCAAGCTCGGCAACGCCGCGTTCACCGCGAAGGCCCCGGCCGACGTGGTGGCCAAGATCCAGGGCAGGTTGGAGGCCGCGAGCGCCGACATCGAGCGCATCAACGCCCGCCTGGCCACACTGCCGGAGGCGTGATGGGGTTCGAACCGGGGGCGCTGGGCATCCTCAGCGTGGTCGAGGCGGAGCTGAACGAGCGCTGGCCCGAGACCAAGATCGAGCCGAGCCTCGACCGGATCAAGGCGCTGGTCGACGTGCTGGGCGAGCCGCAGAAGGCCTACCCGGTGATCCACGTCGGCGGCACCAACGGCAAGACGTCGACCGCGCGCATGGTCGAGGCGCTGCTCACGCGCGTCGGCCTGCGCACCGGTCGCTACACCAGCCCGCACCTCCAGCTGGCCACCGAGCGGATCAGCGTCGACGGGGCGCCGATCAGCCCGGAGCAGTACGTCGAGGCGTACCGGGACGTGAAGCCGTACGTGTCCATCGTGGACGCGCGCGGCGACGTGCCGATGAGCAAGTTCGAGGTGCTCACCGGCATGGCGTTCGCGGCGTTCGCGGAGACGCCGGTCGACGTCGCCGTGATCGAGGTCGGGCTCGGCGGCTCCTGGGACGCCACGAACGTGGCCGACGGGCGGGTCGCCGTGATCACCCCGATCGGGATCGACCACGTCGAGTTCCTCGGCGACGACCTGGCGGGCATCGCCGAGGAGAAGGCCGGGATCATCAAGCCCGGCGCCACGGTCGTGCTCGCCCAGCAGCGGCCGGAGGCGGAGCAGGCGCTGCTGCGCCGGGTCGCCGAGGTCGACGCGACGGTGGCGCGGCAGGGCTCGGAGTTCCGGGTGCTGCGGCGCGACGTGGCGGTCGGCGGTCAGATGCTGGCGCTGCAGGGCCTCGGCGGCGTGTACGACGAGGTGTTCCTGCCGCTGCACGGCGCGCACCAGGCGGCCAACGCGTCGCTGGCGCTCGCCGCCGTGGAGGCGTTCTTCGGCGCGGGGCCGCAGCGGCAGCTCGACGTCGAGGCGGTGCGCGAGGCGTTCGCGGGCGTCGAGTCGCCGGGCAGGCTGGAGCGGCTGCGCGCCGCGCCCGCCCTGCTGGTCGACGCCGCGCACAACCCGCACGGCGCCGAGGCGCTGGCGAAGGCGCTCGACGAGGAGTTCGGCTTCCGCAGGCTCATCGCGGTCGTCGGCGTCATGTCCGACAAGGACGCCGTCGGCATCCTGACCGCGCTGGAGCCGAGGGTGGCCGAGGTCGTGCTGACCCAGAACTCCTCGCCGAGGGCCATGGACGCCGACCACCTGGCGGGCGTGGCGCTGCCGATCTTCGGCGAGGACCGCATCGTCGTGCAGCCGAACCTGGCCGACGCGATCGAGGACGCGGTCCGCATGGCGGAGGACACCGAGGACGGCCTGGTGTCCGGCGGAGGCGTCATCGTGACCGGCTCCGTGGTGACGGCGGGGGAGACCCGCGCCCTGTTCGGGAAGGAACCGGCATGACGACCCCGGCGGCCCCGACGCCAGCCCCCAAGAAGGACCCGATGAAGTCCTTCCGGGGCATCATGGCGGGCACCCTGATCCTGGAGGCCATCGTCACCGCGCTGGCCCTGCCGGTGGTGGCGAACCTCGGAGGCGGCGTCGGCACCGGCACCGGCTACCTGGTGCTGGCCCTGATCCTGGCGTTCGTGGGCGCCTGCGCGCTGCTCAAGCACCCGTGGGTGGTCTGGCTGATCATCGCGCTGCACGTCGTGATGGTCGCGGGCATCGTCCTGATGACGGCCCTGGGCGCGGTCGGCATCATGTTCAGCCTGGTGTGGGCCTACCTGCTGTGGCTGCGCCACGACGTCACCAAGCGCATGGCCGAAGGCCGCCTGCCGAGCCAGCAGCAGGCCGCCCAGGCCCAGGCCGAGCAGGCGGCAGCCTGGAAGTCGGGCGAGCAGCCGAAGGCGTAGCGGAGAGCTCCCCACGATCGCCGCGCACCGGGTCCCGGTGCGCGGCGATCGGCGTTTTCGGGGCCGCGCTTGGTGATCGGCGTTCCGGGGCCGTGCTGGGCGACCGGTGTTTCCGGGCTTGCGGAAACCCGGTGGAATCCCCTCGCCTGGCTTGCGCCTTGCGGAGAAGGCTCTCTAGTGTTCCGCTACGGCTCTTCACGGAGTCGCGGGGAACCACCGCTTGGACCGGGTCGACCGGCCCCTTCCACCTCGGTGGACGCAGCGGCCTCGGGCTCCGTGGGGAGCCCTCGTCCTTCGGACGACGGCCACCAGGGCTGCCCGGTGATGAGCGAGTCGTGGCCCAGCACGGTGAAACCGTGGCCGAGCATCCGCCCGAGCGGGTCCCGGCGCACCTGGTGCAAGCACTCCGCCAGGTACTCGTCGCTGTGATTCCCGTACTTGTCACGGGTAATAGCCGCGTTGAACATCCCGAGGTAGAGGTCCGCGGCTTGAAGGCCGTCCCGATCGGCCGCCCCCCTGACGGTGATCTTCGACGTCGCGAGCCGCCACGAAAAGCTGTCGTGGGGGGAGAGCGCTCCGATGTGCTTTAGCGTCGCGAGGTGGTCGTGCCCTCGGGTGTGGGAGATTTCCGCTATTACCCGCCGGTGTCCGCCGGGCCACGTCCGGGCGGCCACCGCGATTCGCTCGAACAGCAGTTGGGTGGTCCTGGTGTAGGTCAGCGCGGCGTCGCCGTGCACGTCCGACGCGGGGGCGAGCGCCCCCTTGTCGACCAGGACGTAGATCAGCTGGACGCCGGGCACCTCGGACAGCGTCTTGGCCGCGTGGCGACGCCGGTCGTGGTTGCGCGCGCGCAGGTGGTCCGCCCAGTGCAGGGCGTGGCCTTCCGGGATGCCGAAACCGGTTCGCAACTCCCGGACGGTCTTGCGGAGTTCGTGGTCCAGTTCGTCCGGGACCAGCACGGCGCACAGGCCGAACAGTCGGGAAGCCGAGGGGCCGAACCCGCGATCGCCGGTCTCGTCGACATACGCCCGGAGTACCGGTGTGGTCGGGTTGACTTGGTGCATTGAACCGTTGCTCCCGCACTTCTCCTCCGGGGCATAGCCCTTAGTGCGGGAGACTATAGAGCGCTCTGCGTCGTCACGTCACCTTGGTAGGTGACCATCTAAAGAGGGGACAACGGGGTGCATAGCCACCCTTATGGAGCAAAACTTGCGCTAAAGGGTGAAATTTAGCGGCTTATTCTCTCAGTTGAGGAATCACTGCTGAGCTCTGCCCTGCGTCCTTCGGGGGAGTGAGAGCGCTCTCGCCACGTCATCCATCGGAGCGGGGTCACTGTCCGCTTTGTGGCGCCGGCTGCGCGTCCCGACGTGTGCGACCTGATGCGTGCGTTCCCGACGCCTCACCTGTCCGGTGCGTTCACCCCGTTGTCGCCTGCGCCCACTACACACGAGGGGCATGAGCGAAGGCGTGGTGAACAGGCGGACGCTTCTGAAGGCGAGCGCGGTCGGGGTCGCCGGGGCCCTGGTGCCCGGTGTCGCGCTCGCGCGCGGTGGGCGGCCCGAGTTGACGCACGGGGTGCAGTCCGGCGACGTGTCGTGGGACGGCGGGCTGGTCTGGACGCGGGCCGACCGGCCCGCGCGGATGGTGGTCGAGGTGTCGGCCGACCCGGACTTCCGGCGGGCGCGCGTGGTGCGCGGGCCGCTGCTGACGCCGGACACCGGTGGCACCGGCAAGGTCCGGGTGCGCGGGCTGCCGCCCGGCCGGTCGGTGCACTACCGGGTCGTCGCCGAGGACCTCGACGGGCGCGTCAGGAGCGAGGCGGTGACCGGCAGCTTCCGCACCGCCCCGCTGGGGCGCGCGGACGTGCGCTTCACCTGGTCCGGCGACGTGGCGGGCCAGGGGTGGGGCAGCAACCCGGACCTCGGCGGGATGCCCGGCTACGCGGCCATGACCGCCCGACGACCCGACTTCTTCCTGCACAGCGGCGACACGGTCTACGCGGACGCGCCGCTCCAGGAGCGCGTGGTGCTGCCCGACGGCCGCGTGTGGCGCAACACGACCACCCCGGCGAAGGCCAAGGTCGCCGAGACGCTGGACGAGTACCGGGGCCAGTTCGCGTACACCATGCTCGACCCGAAGGTCCGCGAGTTCACCGCCGCGGTCCCCTCGTTCGTGCAGTGGGACGACCACGAGGTGGTCAACAACTGGTACCCCGGCGAGATCCTGGACCTGCCGCAGTACACCGAGAAGCGCGTCGACGTGCTCGCGGCGCGCGCGTTCCGGGCGTTCCACGAGTGGCAACCGGTCGATCCGGCCCGCGCGGTGGACGGGCGGGTCTACCGGAAGTTCGGGTACGGCGCGCACGTCGAGGTGTTCGTGCTCGACATGCGCTCCTACAAGGACGCCAACACCTCCCCGCGCGACAAGGCCGGGCGCGTGCTGGGGACCGCGCAGGCCCGCTGGCTGGTGGACGCGCTCGACCGCAGCACCGCCACCTGGAAGATCATCGCCGCCGACCTGCCCATCGGCTTGGTCGTGCCCGACGGCGACGGGATCGAGGGCGTCGCGAACGGCCTGCCGGGCGCACCGGGCGGGCGCGAGCACGAGCTGGCGTGGGTGCTGCGCGAGCTCAAGCGCCGCCGGGTGCGCAACACCGTGTGGTTGACGGCGGACGTGCACTACACGGCCGCGCACCACTACTCGCCGGACCGGGCGGCGACCTTCGACTTCGACCCGTTCTGGGAGTTCGTGTCCGGGCCGCTGCACGCGGGCGCGTTCGGGCCGAACGCCCTGGACCCCACGTTCGGCCCGCAGGCGGTCTTCGTGAACGCCCCGCCCGCAGCCAACACCTCGCCGCTCGACGGGTTCCAGCACTTCGGCGAGGTGTTCGTGGACGGCGGGACCGGCGAGCTGACCGTGTGGCTGCGGGACACGACGGGCAGGTCGTTGTGGTCCACGACCCTGGAGCCGCAGCGCCGCTGACGCCACCGCCCCGGCCCGGTCCGGTCGACCGGCCGGGCCGGGGCCCGCGCGGCACCCCGAACCTCCTGCAAGTCTTTTCCACCGCTCGGCCCTTGTCGCCCCCACCGCACCGTGATGCGCTGCCCCTGTCCCGGTGGAGCCGCCGGGCGCAGCCGCAAGAACTTGCGACAAGGAGGTCGCGGTGCGTCGGTCCGTCGCCGCGCTCATCGCGCTGGTCCTCGTCCAGCCCGCAGCCGTCACCCACCAGGCCCAGGCGCAAGCAGCCCCGGAACCGGGAGCCCGCTTGGCCGTCGGCAAGACCACCGACCTCCCACCGGGCGCCCGCGCGGGCGACCAGGCCCTCGCCAAGGACGCACTCCGCGACGCCCCCACCGGTGAGCGCTTCTACTTCGCCCTCCCCGACCGCTTCGCCAACGGCGACCCGTCGAACGACCGCGCCCACACCGAGGGAACCCGCGAGCAGCACGGCTTCGACCCCACCGACAAGGGCTTCTACCACGGCGGCGACCTCAAGGGCCTCCAGCAGAAGCTCGGCTACCTCGACGACCTCGGCACCACCGCCCTCTGGCTCACCCCGGTCTTCCGCAACCGCTGGGTCCAGGGCTCGGGCCCCGACGCGTCCGCCGGCTACCACGGCTACTGGACCACCGACTACACCTCGCTCGACCCGCACTTCGGCACCACCGACGACATGCGCCGCCTCATCCGCGACGCGCACCGCCGGGGCATCAAGGTCTTCTTCGACATCGTCGCCAACCACACCGCCGACGTCATCGACTACGCCGAGGGCTCCCACGCCTACGTCAGCTCGAAGGCCGTCCCGTACCTGGACCGCGAGGGCAACCCGGTCGACGTCGAGGAGCTCGCGGGCAGCCCGGACTTCCCCGACCTGGACCCGGCGACCTCGTTCCCGTACACCCCGGTCCCCGACCCGGCCCACCCGAAGTCCCCGGACTGGCTCAACGACCCCGCGCTCTACCACAACCGCGGCGACTCGACGTTCAGCGGCGAGTCCAGCCTGCAGGGCGACTTCTCCGGCTTGGACGACCTGATGACCGAGCACCCGCGCGTGGTCGCGGGCATGAAGCAGGTCTTCACCCACTGGATCGACGCCCTCGACATCGACGGCTACCGGGTCGACACCGTCAAGCACGTCAACACCGCCTTCTGGCAGGCCCTCGCCCCGTACGTGAAGTCCTACGCCGCCCAGCGCGGCAAGCCGGACTTCTTCGTCTTCGGCGAGGTCTTCGACGCCGACCCGGCCACCACCTCGCGCTACACCACCGACGCGAGGCTCCAGTCCGTGCTGGACTTCCCGTTCCAGTCCGCCGCGCTCGACTTCCTCTCCGGCCGGGGCGCGACCCGCCTCGGCGACGTCCTGCTCGCCGACGACCGCTACACCGACGCCGACTCCAACGCCTCGTCCCTGCCCACGTTCCTGGGCAACCACGACCTCGGCCGCGTCGCCCACCTGCTGCGCCAGAACCGCCCCGACGACACCGACCTGCTGGAGCGCCTCAAGCTCGGCAACGCCCTGCTGCACCTGTGGCGCGGCAACCCGGTCGTCTACTACGGCGACGAGCAGGGCTTCGCGGGCGCAGGCGGCGACAAGGACGCCCGCCAGGACCTGTTCGCCAGCGCCACCCCGTCCTACGCCGCCGAGCGGCTCATCGGCACCACCAGGACCGGCGCCGACGACAACCACGTCCCCGACCACCCGCTGTACCGCCAGCTCGCCGACCTGGCCCGCTTCACCGACTCCGACCCGGTGTGGCGCGGCGGCAACCAGGTGCTGCGCCGGGCCGAGGGCGACGTCATCGCGTTCAGCCGCTTCGACCGCCGCGCCCAGGTCGAGCACCTCGTCCTCGCCAACGCGGGCGCCGCCCCGAGCACCCTGGACGTCCCGGTCGGCTCGACCGCGCTGCGCCAGGTGTTCCCCGAACCCGGTCCCACCACGACCCGAGGCGCGGACGGCACGGTCCGCGTCACCGTCCCGCCGCTGTCGGCGCTGGTGCTGCGCGCCACCGGCAAGGCCGTCGCCACCAAGCCCGCGCCGACCCTCGTCACCCCGGCCGAGGGCACCGCCCTGGACGACCGGGTCGAGCTGCGCGCGGACGGGATCACCGCGCCCTACGCGCAGGCCACGTTCGCCGCCCGCGTCGACGGGAGTCCGGAGTGGACGGTGCTCGGCACCGACGACGCCGCCCCGTACCGGGTGTTCGCGGACCTCGCCTCCCTGCCGGGTGCCGCAGCGGGCGAGAACGTCGAGGTGCGCGTGGTCGCCAAGGACGCGGCCGGGCGGGTGGGCGCGGACGGCGCGCGGTTCGCCCTCGTGCCCGCGCCCCCGGTCGAGCAGCCGCCCACCGGCAGCCCGGACTGGCTGGTCGTGCACTACGCCCGCCCGGACGGCGACTACACCGGCTGGGGCCTGCACGCCTGGGGCGACGTCGAGTCCGAGCCGACCTGGCAGGAACCGCTGCCGTTCGCGGGGCAGACCCCGTACGGCCGGTTCGCCTGGGTGAAGCTCACGCCGGGCGCGCGGCAGGTCGGGATCGTCGTGCACCGGGGCGACGAGAAGGACACCTCGGCCGACCGGTTCGTCGACCCGTCCACGAGCCCGCAGGTGTGGCTCGCGCAGGGTGACCCTGCGGTTCACCCGAGCCAGGCCGCCGCCACCGGACGGGTGCTGGTGCACCACCTCGGCGACACCACCGGCCGCACGGTGCGCGCGGGTGGGGTGGAGGTCCCGTTCACCAACGGCGTCGCCACCGTTCCCGCCACCGGCCCGGTCGACTTCACCGTGCTGCGGGACGGGACCGCCGAGGCCACCGGCCGCACCGACGGCCAGGCCTGGGTGCGCGAGGACCGGGTGTTCCCGTCACTGGCGGCGGCCGAGAACCGCGCCGTCATCCACTACCACCGCCCGGACGGCGACTACGCGGAGTGGACCCTCTACCACTGGACCGGGTCGGCCGAGCCCAGTCCGGGGTGGAACCAGTCCCGACCGCCGGACGGGGACGACGGCTTCGGCGTCCACTGGTCGGTGCCGCTGGCGCAGGGCGCGCCGGGCCTGTCCCACATCATCCACCGCGGCGACGCCAAGGACCCCGGAGCCGACCAGTTCCTCGACGTCACCGGCACCGGCCACGAGGTGTGGTTCGCCTCGGGGTCGGCGAAGCCGGACGGCTCGGCGTCCTACGTGCTGCCGCCCTCCGGAGGCGACCCCGTGGAAGACGACCTGACGAAGTCCAAGGCCGCCTGGGTGCGGGAGGACCTGGTGGTGTGGGACGTGCCGGTGGTCGCCTCGGACGGCTACCGGATCGAGCACGGCGGCAAGGTCCTGCGCCTGGAGCCGAGCGCCGAGGCGGTGCCGGAGCAGTTCCCGCACCTGCGCGGCAAACCGGTGTTCCGGGTCCGCGACACCGACCGGGTGGACGCGGCGCTGCGCGGGGGCGCGCTGTCCGCCGTGCACGTCGACGCGGCCGGGACGCTGAGGCACCGCACCGGGGTCCAGCTCGCGGGCGTCCTGGACGACCGGTTCGCGCCCGCCGCGACGGCCCTCTCCTACGGCCCGGCGTTCGACGGCGACCGCGTCACCACCCGCCTGTGGGCCCCGACCGCGTCACGGGTGCGGCTGCGCCTGTTCGACGCCCCCGAGGGCGACCCCGCCGAGGTGCTCGACCTGGCCCGCGACGACGCCTCCGGCTCCTGGTCCGGCGCGGGGACCTGGAAGAACCGCTTCTACCAGTACGAGATCACCGCCGCCGGTCGCGCGGTCGTGGTCACCGACCCGTACTCGGTCGCGCTCGCGGTCGGCTCCACGCACTCCCAGTTCGCCGACCTCGCCGACCCGGCCACCGCCCCGGACGGCTGGTCGACCGAGGTCGCGCGCGGCCTGGGCGCCAACCCCGTCGAGCACGGCATCACCGAGCTGCACGTGCGCGACTTCTCCATCGGCGACGACTCCGTCCCGGAGGCGGACCGGGGCACCTACCGCGCGTTCACCCACCGCGACTCCACCGGCATGGCGCACCTGCGCCTGCTCGCCGAGGCGGGCCTGGACACCGTGCACCTGCTGCCCACCTTCGACATCGCCACCATCCCCGAGCGCCGCGCCGACCAGCGCGCGCCCGACTGCGACCTGCCCTCGCTGCCCCCGGACTCGCCGCGCCAGCAGGAGTGCGTGGCCGCCACCGCCGCCGACGACGGCTTCAACTGGGGCTACGACCCGCTGCACTACAACACCCCCGAGGGCTCGTACGCGACCGACGCCGCGCAGACCGGCGCGGCCCGCTCGCGCGAGTACCGCGAGATGGTGCGGGCCTTGCACGCCAACGGGAACAAGGTCGTGCTGGACGTGGTCTACAACCACACCGCCGCGTCCGGCGACGGGCCGCTCTCGGTGCTGGACAAGGTGGTCCCCGGCTACCACCACCGGTTCGCCGACGACGGCTCGATCGCGAACTCCACCTGTTGCGCCAACACCGCGCCGGAGAACGCCATGACGGGCAAGCTCGTCGTGGACTCGGTGGTGTGGTGGGCCAGGACCTACAAGGTCGACGGCTTCCGGTTCGACCTCATGGGCCACCACCCGAAGGCGAACCTGCTGGCCGTGCGCGCCGCCCTGGACGCGCTCACCCCCGAGCGCGACGGCGTCGACGGCCGCTCGATCCGGCTCTACGGCGAGGGCTGGGACTTCGGCGAGGTCGCCGGGAACGCCCGGTTCGAGCAGGCCACCCAGGCGAACCTCGCGGGCACCGGCATCGGCACGTTCAGCGACCGGCTGCGCGACGCGGTGCGCGGCGGCGGCCCGTTCGACGAGGACCCGCGCGTGCAGGGCCTGGGCACCGGGCTCGCGGGCGACCTCAACGGCTCGCCCGCCAACGGCGACGTCGCCGTGCGGCTGACCAACTACAGCGACCTGGTGAAGCTGGGCATGGCGGGCAACGCGGCCGGGTTCCGCTTCCGGTCCACGTCCGGCGGCGAGGTCAGCGGCCGGGACGTGCCGTACAACGGCTCGCCCGCGGGCTACGCGGGCGTCCCGGCGGACGTGATCAGCTACGTGGACGCGCACGACAACGAGACCCTGTTCGACGCCCAGGTGTTCAAGCTGCCGCCGTCCACGCCGATGGCCGACCGGGTCCGGATGCACCGCGTCGCGCTCGCGCCCGTGCTGCTCGGCCAGGGGCAGCCGCTGCTGCACGCGGGCAGCGAGTTCCTGCGCTCGAAGTCGCTCGACCGCAACAGCTACGACTCCGGCGACTGGTTCAACCGGTACGACCCGTCGTTGCGGGACAACGGGTTCGGCCGGGGCCTGCCGCCCGCGCCGGACAACGCCGACAAGTGGCCCCACTCGGCGCCGCTGCTGGCCGACCCGGCGCTCAAGCCCGCGCCCGAAGACCTGCGGTCCGCGCTGGAGCACACCCTGGAGCTGCTGCGGCTGCGCGGGTCCTCGCCGCTGTTCACCCTGGGCGACGCGGCGCAGGTGCAGGCGAAGCTGTCGTTCCCGGCGGCCGAACCGGGCGTGGTCGTGGCGCACCTGGACGACACCGCCGGTCCCGACCGCGACCCGGCGCGCGACGGGCTGATCGTGGTGGTGAACCCGTTCCCGGTGGCCAAGGAGGTCACCGCCCCGGTCGGCGGTTGGCGGGCGCACCCGCTGTGCACCGACCGCGCGGTGGTCGACGGCGCATCGGTGCGGGTGCCGCCGAGGTCGGTGGTGGTGCTGGAGCGCTAGCCCCTGGAGCCAGCCGGGCTCAGTGCCCGGCCAGCTCGTGCCGGGAGCGGATCTCGTCGGTGCGCAGGATGCGGAACTCGCGGTGCTCGGCCTCCAGCACCTTCACGAACCCGTGGCTGGTCTCCACGACGTACCCGCGCAGCTCCCCGTCCACCAGCTCGATCCGCTCCAGCGGCACCCACGGCGTCCCCACCACCGCCGCCACGAGCAGCGCCGCGCCCAGCACCAGCACCCCGAACCGGCGCAGCAGGAACGTCACCACGCCCTGCGCCGCCGGGTTGCGCCGGGCGCGCTCCACCAGCAGCAGCACGCCCCCGAGGAGCACGGCGGCCAGCGGCACCCACCAGCCGCGGTAGGTCAGCACGTGCGCCACCAGGAACGCCAGCAGCACCACCGCGCCCAGCGCCGTGGCCGTCGACCTGCGGTTGATCGTGTAGAAGACGGTCAGCGGGACCAGCAGCGCCAGCAGCGGTCCGCTGATCCGCGAGTCCGCGAGGAAGGTGCCCAGGAACAGGCCGGGCGCGTCCTCCAGGTCCAGGCTGTGCAGCACGGCGAAGGCCACGTGCAGGTCGTACCGGGACACCGCCAGCAGCCGCAGCAGCACGAACAGCACGGCCGCCCCGGTGAGCGCGGTCGCCGCGTGGCCCTTCTCCTCACCCGTCACGGCCGGTGACTATGCCACGGCGCCCCGCCGGATACCCTTTGCGGCACCACCCCATCGAGCAAGGAGAACCACCGCCGTGAGCGAGCGCACCCTGGTCCTGGTCAAGCCCGACGGCGTCGAGCGCGGCCTGGTCGGCGAGGTGATCTCCCGCATCGAGCGCAAGGGCCTGAAGCTGGCCGCGCTCGAACTGCGCAACGCCGACCGCGCCACCGCCGAGCAGCACTACGCCGAGCACGAGGGCAAGGGCTTCTACGAGAGCCTGCTGGACTTCATCACCGGCGGCCCGCTGGTGGCGCTGGTGATCGAGGGCCCGCGCGCGATCGCGGCGTTCCGCCAGCTCGCCGGTGGCACCGACCCGGTCGAGAAGGCCACGCCGGGCACCATCCGGGGCGACTTCGGCCTGGAGGTCCAGTTCAACCTGGTGCACGGCTCCGACTCAGTCGAGTCCGCCGAGCGCGAGATCAAGATCTGGTTCCCCTCGCTCTGAGGCGCCGCTGATCGGCACGCCGGTCAGCATCGCGGCCCGTCCCCGCAGCCCTGCGGGACGGGCCGTCGCGCGTCTTCGAGCGGTGTGAAAAAGCGTTGCCCCGCCCCCGTGTCAGGTGGTTACAGTCGGCGACCGTGACCACACCCCTAGTTGAGGCCAGCGGGCTGACCAAGCGCTTCGGGGAGTTCGAGGCGGTCCGGGGGATCGACGTCCGCGTCGAGCGCGGCGAGGCGTTCGGGTTCCTCGGGCCCAACGGCGCGGGCAAGTCCTCGACCATGCGGATGATCTCCTGCACCTCCCCGCGCTCCGGCGGCGACCTGCGCGTGCTCGGCATGGACCCGGACCGGGACGGGCCGCGCATCCGGGCCCGCATCGGGGTGGTGCCGCAGCAGGACACGCTCGACAACGAGCTGACCGTGCGGCAGAACCTGGAGGTGTACGGCCGCTACTTCGGGCTCTCCCGCGCCGCCGTGCGCGCCAAGGCGGTGGAGCTGCTGGAGTTCGCCCAGCTCACCGAGCGCGCGAGCAGCGAGGTCGAACCGCTGTCCGGCGGCATGAAGCGGCGGCTCACCATCGCGCGCTCGCTGGTCAACGAGCCCGAGGTGCTGCTGCTCGACGAGCCCACCACCGGCCTTGACCCGCAGGCCCGCCACCTGCTGTGGGACCGGCTGTTCCGGCTCAAGGCCGAGGGCGTCACGCTGATCATCACCACCCACTACATGGACGAGGCCGAGCAGCTGTGCGACCGGCTCGTGGTGATGGACGGCGGGCGCGTCGCCGCCGAGGGCTCGCCCGCCGAGCTGATCTCCCGCTACTCCACCCGCGAGGTGCTGGAGCTGCGCTTCCCGCCCGGCCACCAGTCCGCCGACCGGCTGGAGGACCTCGCCGAACGGGTGGAGGTGCTCCCCGACCGGGTGCTGCTGTACACGCGGGACGGTGAGAGCGCGCTCGCCGCCGCCCAGGAGCGCGGGGTGCGCCCGGTGTCCAGCCTGGTGCGCCGCTCCAGCCTGGAGGACGTGTTCCTGCGCCTCACCGGCCGGACGCTGGTCGACTGATGGCCGCCGACACCACGCGCGCGGACGCCGCGCCCACCGCCCGGACCGCGACCGGCCGCCCGTCGGGCCACGTCCGCGCGGTGCTGATCTACGTGGAGAGCCGCTGGGTCTGGTACCGCCGCAACTGGCGCGCCACCGCCGTCTCCGCGTTCGTGCTCCCGGTGCTGTTCCTGCTGTCCATGGGCTTCGGCCTCGGCAGCCAGATCACCCCGGACCAGCTCCCCGGCGGCCTGTCCTACCCGCAGTTCCTGGCGCCCGCGCTGCTGGTCGTGATGGGCCTGCAGGCCGTCGTGCACGAGTCGACCTACCAGGTCATCGACGTGTTCAAGTGGAGCAAGCGGCACCACGCGGTCGTCGCCTCCCCGATCACCCCGGCCCAGGTCTTCCTGGGCACCATGCTGTGGAACGCCCTGCTCGTCCTGATGGCGGGCACGTTCTTCCTGGTCTCCGCGACCCTGCTCGGCGCGCTGACCTCCCCGGCCGCCGCGCTGGCCGTGCCGGTCTCGGTGCTCACCAGCACCGCCTACAGCGCCCCGATCACCGCGTTCAGCGCCACCAGGGACAAGGCCGACTCGTTCAGCACCGTGTTCCGCCTGATCGTCATGCCGATGACCCTGTTCACCGGCGCGTTCTTCCCCGTCGAGCAGCTGCCGGACTGGCTGCTCCCGCTGGTCTGGATCGCCCCCACCTGGCACGGCGTCGAGCTGGCGCGGGGCGCCGCGTTCGGCGGGCTCGGCGCGCTCGCCGCGCTCGGCCACGTCGCCTTCCTGGTCGCCCTGCTGGCGGTCGGGACCCTCATCGGAACCCGCGTCTACCGGCGGAGGCTCGTCCCGTGACCACCCGAGAGGCCAGGTCCGCGCTCAGCCTGCGGATCGTCCCGCCCGGCCTGTACGCGGGCCGCTCGCTCGTCCTGCTGGAGCGCTCCTACCTGGTGTACCGCCGCGCGTGGGTGCCCCTGCTCACCGGCCTGGTCGAGCCGCTGCTGTTCCTGTTCTCCCTCGGCTTCGGCATCGGCAGGCTGGTCGCCGACGTCGAGGGCGTGCCGTACGCGCAGTACGTCGCCCCGGCGCTGCTGGCGACCGCCGCCATGAACGGGGCCGTCTACGACGCGGTGTTCGGCGTCTTCGTGAAGTTCAAGTACGCCAAGACCTACGACGCGGTGCTGGCCACCCCGGCCGGTCCGATGGACATCGCGCTCGGCGAGGTGACCTGGTCGCTGCTGCGCGGCGGCCTCTACTCGGCCGGGTTCACCGTCGTCATCCTCGCCCTGGACCTGGCGGGCTCGGCGTGGGCGCTGCTGATGCTGCCCGCCTCGCTGCTGGTCGCCGCCGCGTTCGCCGCCGTCGGCATGGCCGTCACGACCTTCCTGCGCGGCTGGCAGGACTTCGACCTGGTGCAGCTGGTCATCATGCCGATGTTCCTGTTCTCGGCGACCTTCTACCCGGTCTCGGTCTACCCGGAAGCGGTCCGCGGACTCGTCCAGGTCATGCCGCTGTACCAGGCGACCACCCTGATGAGGGACCTGAACAGCGGAAACGTGCACTGGGGGTTGCTCTGGCCGGTCCTGTACTTCCTCGTCCTCGGCGCGATCGGGGTGGTGGTGGCCGCGCGCAGGCTCGGCAGGCTGCTGCTGCGCTAGGTCCGCGCAAGGGCTCAGTTACCCTGGTCGGTTGTGAGCGTCGACTCTGTTTTCCCCTTGCTGGAGCCCCTGCTCCCCAGGGTCTCCAAGCCGGTGCAGTACGTCGGCGGGGAGCTGAACGCCACCACCAAGGACTGGGACTCCGCCGCGGTGCGGTGGGCCCTGATGTACCCGGACGCCTACGAGGTCGGGCTGCCCAACCAGGGCGTCATGATCCTCTACGAGGTGCTCAACGAGCAGCCTGACGTCCTGGCCGAGCGCACCTACGCGGTCTGGCCGGACCTGGAAGCGCTCATGCGCGAGCACCGCGTCCCCCAGTTCACCGTGGACTCCCACCGGCCGGTCGGCGCGTTCGACCTGCTCGGCGTCAGCTTCTCGACCGAGCTGGGCTACACGAACCTGCTGACCGCACTCGACCTGGCGGGCGTGCCCGTGCACGCCGCCGACCGCACCGAGGACCACCCGATCGTGGTGGCCGGTGGGCACGCCGCGTTCAACCCCGAGCCGATCTCCCGCTTCGTCGACGCCGCCGTGCTCGGCGACGGCGAGGAGGCGGTCCTGGAGATCACCGACATCGTCCGCGCCTGGAAGGCCGAGGGCCGCCCCGGCGGGCGGGACGAGATCCTGACCAGGCTGGCCGAGACCGGCGGCGTGTACGTGCCCCGGTTCTACGACGTGGAGTACCTGCCGGACGGCCGCATCCAGCGCGTCGTGCCCAACCGCGAGCGGGTCCCCTACCGGGTGTTCAAGCGCACCACGATGGACCTGGACGCCTGGCCCTACCCGAAGCAGCCGCTGGTCCCGCTCGCCGAGAGCGTGCACGAGCGGATGAGCGTGGAGATCTTCCGGGGCTGCACGCGCGGCTGCCGCTTCTGCCAGGCGGGCATGATCACCCGCCCGGTGCGCGAGCGCTCGATCGAGGGCATCGGCGCGATGGTGCAGCGCGGCCTGGAGGCGACCGGCTTCGAGGAGGTCGGCCTGCTCTCGCTCTCCAGCGCGGACCACTCCGAGATCGCCGAGGTCACCAAGGGCCTGGCCGACCGGTACGAGGGCACCAACACCAGCCTGTCGCTGCCCAGCACGCGGGTGGACGCCTTCAACATCGACCTGGCCAACGAGCTGTCCCGCAACGGGCGCCGCTCGGGCCTGACCTTCGCCCCCGAGGGCGGCAGCGAGCGCATCCGCCGCGTCATCAACAAGATGGTGTCGGAGGAGGACCTGATCCGGACGGTCAGCGCGGCGTTCGCGGCGGGCTGGCGGCAGGTGAAGCTGTACTTCATGTGCGGCCTGCCGACCGAGACCGACGACGACGTGCTCCAGATCGCCGAGATGGCCAAGAACGTCATCCGCGCCGGTCGGGAGGCCAGCGGGCGCAAGGACGTGCGCTGCACCATCTCCATCGGCGGGTTCGTGCCCAAGCCGCACACCCCGTTCCAGTGGGCCGGGCAGTGCGACCCGGAGACCGTGGACCGCAGGCTGCGCAAGCTGCGCGAGGCGGTCAACTCGGACCGGAACCTGGGCCGCAACATCGGGATGCGCTACCACGACGGGCAGCCGTCGCTGATCGAGGGACTGCTCTCGCGCGGCGACCGGCGGATCGGCGCGGTCATCGAGCGGGTGTGGCGCGAGGGCGGCCGGTTCGACGGCTGGTCCGAGCACTTCTCCTACGAGCGCTGGGTGCAGGCGGCCAAGACCGAGCTGGAGCCGGTGGGCGTGGACCTGGAGTGGTTCACCACCCGCGAGCGCGAGGAGCTGGAGGTCCTGCCCTGGGACCACCTGGACTCCGGGCTGGACAAGGAGTGGCTCTGGGCGGACTGGCAGGACGCCCTGGACGAGCGCGAGCAGGACGACTGCCGGTGGACGCCGTGCTTCGACTGCGGCGTGTGCCCGGCGATGGGCACCGACATCGAGGTGGGGCCGACCGGTCGGACGCTGCTGCCGATCTCCCCGGTGGGCACCGGCTCGCCGGTGCGCAACCCCGCCCTGACCCACCAGCACTGACCCACCAGCACTGATCCGCTCGCGCTGATCCGGCGGCCTGCGCGCCGCCCACCGCACCGCCGAGGGCGCGGACCCACCGAAGGGTCCGCGCCCTCGGCGCGTCCGCACCCCCTCGGCGACCCCGGTATTGGTCGCCAATGCGCTTCGGTGAACCGCGCTCGTGCGCCGGAAGAGCGGTTCACGTCGCACGTGTGATCTGCATCACCGGCACTTCGCGGAACGCGCGGTGATGCACGAGTCGCACTTCCCCTACAAGCGGCCACGACGTGGACAGGGGGCGTGGTTATTGGATCGAGACGTAGTCGTGTAGTACGTTCACGTGGTCTCCGCAACTTCGCAGGCGTGTTACCCCCGCACCGCTCGGCACGCCTTCCGCCGCACGAACTCTCAGGAGGTTCGCACTCCATGAATTCACCGGGCGGAACGCGGGTGGAGCCCCGGTCGGGCGCCGCCGCGCGGAGCCGGGCCGAGGAGTTGGTCACGACCCTCTACGCGCAGTTCGAGGGGGTCCTGCTGGCTCACGTGCTCAAGCTGACCGGCAACGACCGGCAGTGGGCCGAGGACGTCGTCCAGGAGACCCTCATCCGGGCGTGGCGGAACGCGGAAACGCTGGTCAGCGACCCGCGGATGTTGCGAGGCTGGTTGCTGACGGTGTCCCGCCGCATCGTCATCGACGACTGGCGCGGGCGTCGCGCCAGACCCGTGGAGGTGGAGCTGACCGGCGACGACGTCGTCGAGGAGCCCGACCGGACCGAGCAGGGGCTGTCCCGCATGGTGCTCGCCGATCTCATCGGAAAGCTCGGTGCCGAGCACCGGGAAGCCATCTGCGAGACCTACGTGCGCGGCCGGACGGTGCGCGAGGCGGCGGTCGTGCTGGGTATTCCCGAAGGGACCGTGAAGTCCCGCGTCTACTACGCCATGAAGATCCTGCGCCGATCAATGGAGGAGTCGCGCTGAGCTACTCCGAGTAATTCGCGCACGACTCACCGGCATTTCCGCTCGATGCCGGAGGTGCTCCCCGGAATTCATCGGCGCCCGCTGGAGAGCATGCTCGGCGGAAATGCTTCCGCAGTTTTGGCGATCCGGGCCGCGTGGCGCGGTCCGCCCGTTCGCACGCCATTCTGGGGGGAAGCGCCCCCGGAAGTCTCTACGGAGGGCACCGAAGGAAATCCCGCCGGTCTCCCCGGCGCGGCTCTCGGTGCCCGCTCACGGCTCTCGGCGCCCCCTCGCCGGACCCGGCCGGGAACGCGGTTCCCGGTCGGGTCCGAGGGGTGGACAGATGCCATACGGTGGTGCTCCGCCCGCTCCCCGCCGCCGCGACGCCGCAGAACGGAGTCCACAGGTGAGCGCATCGAGCCCCGCGCGGCAGGTGGACCCGAGAACGCGGGGCGCGCACCGCCCGCCGCTGGTCGGCAGGGCGGGGGAGCTGCGCGCCTTCAGGTCGCTGCTGCGCGCCGCCTCGGCCGGGCGCACCGTCGGGGTGCTGGTGGACGGCGAGTTCGGCTCCGGCAAGTCCGCGCTGCTGGCCGAGGTCGCCGCGCAGGCCAGGGAACTGGGCTTCACCACCGCGTCGGCGGTCGCCTGCCGGTTGGAGAGCGAGCTGCGCGGAGCCGTCGTCGGCCAGCTCGCCGAGGAGCTGCTGGACGGCCCCGGCGACGCGGCGCCCTCGCTGGAGGCGTTCCTGCTGCTGGTGCGCGCCCGCGTCGAGCGGGCCCCGCTGCTGCTCGTGGTCGACGACGCGCACGTCGCCGACGCCTGGTCCCTGCGCTGCCTGGCCTACCTGCTGCGCAGGCTCCGCGACCGCCCCCTGCTGGTCGTGCTGTCCTCGGTGACCGGCCGCCCGCCCGCCGCCGACCTGCTGCTGTCCGAGCTGCTTCCCGTCGACCACCACCTGCTGCGCCTGCCCCGCCTGTCCCGCGGCGCGGTGGCCGACCTGCTCGCGGGCGTCCTGCCCGCCCCCCTGCCCGACGGCCTGGCCGCCGCCGCCCACGAGGCCACGGCCGGTAACCCCCGGCTGCTGGAGTCGCTGGTCTCGGTGCTCCGCGCCCGCGCGGCCCTCGGTCCGAAGGCCCCGGCCGCCCGCGCACCAGGCCCCGCAGGTCTCGGCGTCCCGGCGCCCGGCCGTTCCGGTGCCGACGACCCCGGTCGTCCAGGTCGGGGGGACACCGCCGGAGGCGGTCCCGGTTCCGGTCCTGCGGCTCGCGGTCGTTCCAGCGCGGGCGGCGTCCCCCGAGGCGGCGCCGCGCCCGACGACGCCGTCCGGAGCCCCGTCGATCCCGGCCAGGGCCCAGGAGTCCCCGCTGCCGCCGGTCCCGGAGCCACACCGCCGGGCCGTGCCGGGTTCGTCCCCGCGCCGTTCGCCCCGACCGGGTTCGACCCCGGCGCGCCCGCCGCCTTCGACGTCGCACCGCTCGTCCCGGCCGGGTTCGGCTCCGGCTCGCTCGTGCCCGCCGCGTTCGGAGCCGCCGCGCTCGCCGCCGACTTCGACGCCGACCTGGACCCCACCGCCCTGGATCCCACCGCTCTCGACCCCGCCGCTCTCGACCCCGCCGCCCTCGACCCCGCCGGGGTGCCCGCGCTCGCCGCCCCCGAGCTGGGGGAGCTGCTGCGCCTGCGCCTGCGGGTCCGCCCCGGCGCGGCCGAGGTGGTGCGCGCGGTCGCCGTCCTCGGCGAGGACGCCACCGTCGACCGGGTCGCCGAGCTGTCCGGCGTCGCCCACCGCGAGGTGCTCTCCCTGGTCGACGCCCTGGTCCGGCTGCGCCTGCTCCGCGACGGCACCCCGCTCGCCTTCAGCCACCCCTACCTGCGGGCCTGCGTGCTCGCCGACCTGCCGGTCGCCACCCGCGCCGCCGACCACGCCCGCGCCGCCTCGGCGCTGGCCGAGGCCGGGGAACCGGCCGCGCGGGTCGCCGCGCACCTGCGCCAGGCCCACGACGTTCCGCTGCCCTGGGGCGTCCCGGTGCTGCGCGAGGCGGCCCGCTCGGCGCTGCGCGCGGGCGACCCCGTCGAGGCCCGCGCCTGCCTGGAGCGCGCGCTGCGGGAGCGCGCCACGCCCGCCGAGCGGCTCGGCGCGCGCCTGGAGCTGGTGCACGCGGTGTTCCTCGCCGACCCGGCCGAGGGCGCGGCGCTGCTGCGCGAGAGCCTCGTCCTGGCCGAGGACACCGGCCTCGCCGCCGACCAGGCCGCCCAGCTGCTGCTGCGGCTGTGCCGCCCGGTGGACGCCCGGTTCGCCCTCGCGCTCGGCCCGCAGCTGGTGGCCAGGCTCGGCCCCGCCGACCACGACCGCTCGTGGCGGCTGCGCGCCCTGTGCTTCCTGGCGGGCGCGGGCAACAACCCCGGCCTGGCGCTGCGCGCGGGCGTCCTGCTGCACGAGCTGGAGGCCGAGCCGCCCACGTCGCCCGAGCTGCGGCAGACCCGCTCCGCGCTGCTCGCGCTCGGCCACGCCCTGCGCGGCGACTCGGCCGCCCGCGCCGCCGGTCACGCCGAGCTGGCGCTGACCGGCCAGGACACCGAGGTGCTCACCCGGCCGTTCGCGTTCGCCGTCGCCACCTGCTTCCTGGCCGACTCGCCCCGGCTGTCCGAGCGGCTGCGGCACGCGCTCGGCTCCCGCGCCGAACCGCGCGAGCACCACCTCGACCGGGGCTCGGCGCTCGCCCTCGCGCAGGGCCTGCACCACCTGGCCACCGGCGACCTCGTGCGCGCCAACACCTTCCTGAAGTGGCAGCTGCGGCTGTTCGCCGAGCAGAGCGCCCCGCCGAGGGACCGGCTCGCGGGGAGCGGCCCGGCGGGGGAGTGGACCAGCTCGGTCGAGGACTGCCCGATGGCGGTGCTGTGCGCGGCCAGGCTCACCGAGGCGCTGGTCGACCTCGGCCGGTTCGACGAGGCGCGCGAGCTGCTGGCCAAGCACGGCCTCACCGACCGGCTGCCCGAGGTGTTCGGCCACAACACCACCCTGTGGGCGCGCGGCAGGCTCAAGCTGGCGGGCGGCGACGCCGAGGGCGCGCTGACCGACGCGCGCGAGTGCGGCAGGCGGTTGGCCGCCGCCCAGCTCGGGTCGGCCCCGCTGCTGCCGTGGCGACCGCTGGCCGTGCGCGCCCTGCTCGCGCTGGGCCGCCGCGAGCAGGCGGTGCGGTTGGCGCAGGAGGAGCTGGCGGTCGCCCGCCGCTGGGGCACCCCGAGGGCGCTGGGCGTCGCGCTGCTCGCGGTGGGCCTGACCGGTGAGGACGACGCCGGGACCCGCGCGCTCGCCCAGGCCGTGCAGCACCTGGAGGGGACCACCGCCCGGCTCGCGCTGGCCGAGGCGCTGTGCGAGCTGGGCGCGCGGCTGCGCAAGCGCGGCAGGCCCGAGCGGGCCATCCCGCACCTGCGGCGGGCCGTGGAGCTGAGCGCGTCCTGCGAGGCCAAACCGCTCATCGCGCGCGCGGGCGAGGAGCTGCGGGCCTGCGAGCCGACCACCGCCCAGGGCACCGAGCACGGCCTGACCAGGCAGGAGGTCCGGGTCGCGGGCATGGCCGCGCAGGGCCTCACGAACCGGCAGATCGCCGAGGCGCTCTTCCTCACCCGGCGCACCGTCGAGCTGCACCTGTCCGGGGCCTACCGCAAGCTCGGCATCGCGGGCCGCGCCGACCTGCCCGCCGCCCTCACCCCCCAGGTTCCCCCGGCAGGGTGAACCCGCACGAGTGGCCCCGCCCAGGCCGCAGCCCGACCACCTACGCCCCGGCCCGGTTCACCGCGCGCCCCCGCACGAGGACGCGCCCGGCGCCGCGCCTGCTCCCGCCGACCGCCTGCGGGTTCCCGGCGCCCGGTCAGCGCGCCCCCGCGCCCGCGGCGGTCACACCGCGGCCTTCTTCGGCACGGCCACCCGCCACGCCACCGAGAGCGCCACCGCCGCCAGGCACAGCACCGCCAGCAGCACCACCGGCAGCACCCCGCTGTCCACGTCCGCCAGCAGCAGCGCGTGCGCCAGCGCCACCGGCCACAGCGCGCACCCGGCCCAGTGCGCCGCCCGCCACACCCGGTGCGGCAGCCGGGTCCGCAGCGCGCCGGTCACCAGCACCGCCACCAGCAGGTCCAGCGCCACCGCGCCCAGCCCGACCGCCACCGGCCGGTGCTCCGAGGCGAGCGGCAGCAGCGCCGCCGCCACCGGGACGTCCACCCGCTCGCCCGCCACCGCCGCGCCGACGTGCACCAGCAGGAACACCACCGCCAGCAGCGACACGTCCCGGCGCAGGTCGCCCACCGCGAACCGGGGCCAGCGCGCCGACGCGACCCGCCGCACCCCCAGCACGCCCAGGACCACCACCGCCGTCAGCAGCACCAGCGACACCAGGCCGGTCGCCCGGCCCGCGAACCACAGCGCCTCCTCGCTCACGCCGCGCTCCTCCCCTCGGCGGGCCAGCCGCCGACCTCCACGACCCGCCCGTCCTCGCCCACCAGCCGGGCGTGCAGCCCCCGCTCGGCGAGCCACGCGGGCGCGTCCTCCCCCAGCAGCACCGCCGCGGTGCTCGCCGTGTTCCCCGTCACGCAGTCCACCGCCACCACGCTGGCCGTCCGCCAGCAGGGCGCGGGCACGTCCCCGGTGCGCGGGTCGACGATGTGGTGCACCACGCGGCCCGCGCGCTTCCAGCGCCGCCGCACGGTGCCCGACGTGGCCAGCCCGCCCGACCGGATCGTCACGATCTGCGACGCGAGCCCCACGTGGTCGTCACCCACACCTATGTGCCAGCCACCTTCGGGTGGTTCTCCCGCCGTGGCCAGGTCCCCGCCCAGCGACACCAGCACCCCGCAGCCCAGCGCCGCCGACACCGCGCGCGCCGCCCGGTCCGCGCACAGCGCCTTCGCCGTCGCGCCCAGGTCCAGCAGCACCCCGCGCGGCACGACCAGCCGCGACCCGGCCGCGTCGAAGCCCACCCGCCGCCAACCGGGCGCGGGCACCGGCTGCACCGGTCGCGGGTCGATCCTCCTGACCTGCGCGAAGTCCCGGTCGTAGCCCAGCGCGCACAGCGCCGTCCCCACGGTCGGGTCGACCAGCCCACCGGTCAGCTCCGCCGCCCGCAGCGCCGTGCCGACCGCCTCGGCCAGCAGCGGCGACACCTCGACCGCGCGCCCGGCGGCCCGGTGCACCGCGCTGATCTCCGAGTCCGCCCTGAACCGGCTGCACGCCTCGTCCACCGCCCGCACCTCGGCCCTGACCAGCGCCTCCGCCTCGGCCAGCGGCCCGTCGCCGAGCACGACGACGGCCGTGGAGCCGAGCGCGGGGAACACGGCGGTCCTCACGACGCCCCCGTGCCGGTGCGCACGCGCCCCTGACCGGGCACGGGCCCCGCACCACCCCGGTCGAGCCCACGCCGCCCGGTCGCGCCGGTGCCTGCCGCGCTGGTGCTCCCCGAGCCGCTCACCGCCGATCCGAAGCCCGCAGACCCGGTGCCCGCCGATCCGAAGCCCGCAGATCCGGTGCTCACCAAGCCGGTGCCCGCAGGCTCGGTGCCCGCCGATCCGAAGCCCGCAGATCCGGTGCTCACCAAGCCGGTGCCCGCAGGCTCGGTGCCCGCCGCGCCGATGCTCGTCGAGCCGAGGCCTTCCGCTCCGCTGCCTGTCGAGCCGCTGCCCACCGACCCGCTGCCTGTCGAGCCGCTGCTCACTGACCCGCTGCCCACCGAGCCGAAGTCCACCGAGCCGAAGTCCGCAGACCAGCCGCCCGCCGATCCGGCGACCGCAGCTCCAGGGCCCGCCGATTCGGCGACCGCGAACTTGACGCCCACAGGACCGCTGCCCGCCGAGTCCGTACCCGCCGAGTCCGTGTCCGCCGAGCCCATGTCCGCCGACCCGCTGCCGACCGCGCCCGGTCCGCCCGAGGTCCGGGGTCCGGCGGTCGCGCCCGAGGGCAGCACCGCGACGAGGGCGGCGGCCCGCGCGGTCGCGCCG
The DNA here is from genome assembly GCF_024171695.1 of Actinosynnema pretiosum. Classification (GTDB taxonomy): domain Bacteria; phylum Actinomycetota; class Actinomycetes; order Mycobacteriales; family Pseudonocardiaceae; genus Actinosynnema; species Actinosynnema pretiosum. Next base: position 301,037 of record NZ_JAMTCF010000002.1, read on the forward strand.
ACCCCCGCTGCCGGGGTGACGCCGGTCACCGGGCGTCGGGCCGCGTCCCGCCGGGCGACGCGCGCCGCGCGGTCCTGAGGGTGGTCCATGGCGCAGAGCGTGCGCCGAAAAGCTATGAACGCGCTGTGAGCGAGCCCGGAAGAACCCCAGCTAGGCCATAGTTCACCCGATGGTGGCGGCCTTGCCGGTGCTCCCGGTCCCGGTCCCCGCGCCGCCCGCCTCGGTCCGGTCGCCCGAACCCCCGGTCCGCACCGCGCCGGACTCGTCCGAACCGGACTCCCCTGCCCCCGGACCGGCCTGCCCCGACCCGCCGGACCCGGTCTGCCCGGCGCCGGTCTGCCCCGCGCCGGTCTGCCCCTGGGCGCCGCCCGCCTGCCCGCCGCCCCCGGTCAGCGGCGACTTCACCGCGGCCTCGGCGTCCACCAGCCCGTGCCCGTAGAAGCCGTTGTACTCGGAGTACCCGGTGCAGTAGCCGTCCTGCGCGCCCGTGCCGTTCAGGTCGTAGTCCGCCGGGCACGGCAGCGTCTCCGCCTGCTCGCCCAGCATCTTCGTCAGCTCGGCGGGCGAGGCCTCCGGGTGCCCGGACGCCAGCAGCGCCGCCACCCCGGACACGTGCGGCACCGCCATCGACGTGCCGCACGAGTAGTCGTAGCCCGACGGCACCGTCGACAGCACGCACCCCGGCACGCCGTCGTCGGCGGGCTGCTTGCGGTCGCCGCCCGGCCCGGTCAGGTCCACCGCGCCCAGCCCGTACGAGCTGTACCCCGCCTTCACCTTCGTCGACCCCACCGACGACACCGCCACCACGTTGCGCAGCTGCGCGGGCAGCACCAGGCACGAGCTGTCCACCGGCCTCGGCTTGGCCGCCGCGTTCGTCGGGCTCAGCGCGTCCCGGCCCGGTCTGGTCAGGTCCGCGCCCTCGTTGCCCGCCGCCGCCACGCTCAGCACGCCCCGGTCCGCCGCGTAGTCCACCGCGCGCCGCACCGCCTCGTGCACCACCGACTGACCGCCCTGGTCGCGGCAGGTGAACACCCACGGGTCGATGTAGTAGCTGTTGTTCGTGATGGTCATGCCCCTGGTCGCGGCCCACATGAACCCGCACACCGCGTACTCCGGGTAGATGAACCCCTCGTCGTCCACGACCTTCACCGACGCGATCCGCACCCCCGGCGCGACGCCCGTGGTCCCCCGGCCGTCGTCGGCCGCCGCGATCGTGCCCGCCACGTGCGTGCCGTGCGGCGACGTCGTCGGCGACCAGGCCGCCCGCGCCGGGTCCGCCACGCCGCTCGTGCAGCCCGCCGACAGCGCCGGGTCCAGCGCGCCGACCAGGTCCGGGTGGTCCGGGTCGACGCCCGAGTCCAGCACGCCCACCACCACGTCGCGGCTGCCCGTGCTCACCGCGTGCGCGGCGGCGGCGTTGACCAGCTCCATGTCCCACTGCTGCGCGGTCAGGTCGCCGGTCTCCGGCACGGCGGACCGCAGCTGCGCCGTCTCGTCCGGCTTGCGCTTGGTCCGGCTCGCCGCCCCCGCCTGCGCGCTGTACGCCCGGTCCTCGCCCAGCCGCGCCCCGAAACCGGGGTCGGTCGAGGTCGCGACGGCCACCGCGATCTGCGGGTGGTAGGTCTCGACCCGCCCGCACGCCGCTCCCACCTCGGCCGAGGCCAGCGGCTCGCTGGTGCCCCGGTCGAACACCACCAGGTAGCGCAGCTCGCGCCCCGTCTGGGCGCACCCCGGCGCGGTGGACCCCGGCTGACCTGCGCCTTCGGTGGCCGGAGCCGACGCGGAGGCGGACGGTGCCGCGGCGAGACCGGTCGCGAGCAGGGCGGCGCTGACCGCTGCCGCCCTGGCGCGGCGGAGCAGAGGCACTGGGGACCTCCAGACTGGGCTCGGGAGACTGTGTCGGGCAGATAACAAGTTGACCGGGGGTTGACCTCTGGTGCCGGACGGTATCCAGACGGGACGACGCAGACAAGCGCAACGGGCTCCGAGGGCGGCGCTGTACCGTCCGGTGGAGTACGCAGCGTGGACCGCCTGGGCGCGTACCCCGGCGGAGATCACATGGGGAGCAGCACTGAGCCGCCAGCAACAACCCAACCCGTCCGCCGCCGCGGTGCAGAAGCTGCGCGTGCGCTACGCCAAGCGCGGCAGGCTCCGGTTCACGTCGCACCGCGACGTGGCCCGCACCTTCGAGCGCGCCCTGCGCCGAGCGGGCGTGCCCATGGCCTACTCCCAGGGCTTCAGCCCTCACCCGAAGGTGTCCTGGGTGGGCGCGGCGCCGACCGGGGTGGCCAGCGAGGCCGAGTACGTGGAGGTCTCGGTCGTCGACGCGGTCGACCCCGAGGCGCTGCGCGCCGAGCTCGACAAGGCCCTGCCGCCGGGGCTCGACGTCCTGGAGATCGTGCAGGCCGGGACCGGGTCGCTCACCGAGCGCATCGAGGCGAGCGCCTGGCGGGTGGAGCTGCCCGGCGTGGACCCCGAACGGTTGTCCGAAGCGGTGTCCGCCCTGCTCGCGGCCGAGTCCGTCGAGGTCGAGCGGCTCACCAAGAACGGCAAGAGGATGGTCGACGTGCGCCCCGCCGTGGTCACCGCGTCGGTGGTCGAGCCCGCTTCGGGCGAAGCCCCTTCGAGCGACGCGGAACACGATGCAGGGGGTTTGTCACTTCCGTGTGGGATACTTGTCATGGTCGTCCGGCAGCTAACCCCTACCGTGCGACCCGACGACGTGCTGAGCGCGCTCGGAGTCGTCGCCGACCTCGTTCCGCCGGTCCCCGCGAAGGCGACCCGGATGGCGCAGGGGCGGCTCGACGACGAAGGCGGCCTGGTCGACCCGTTCGCCCTGGACAGGGCGTCGGTGGAGGAGGGCTGACCGGGCGCTGTGAGCGGCGCTGACGGCGTCGTCGACCGGGACAGGACCTGCTGTGCCGCGTGCCGACAGTCGGTGCGCGCGCAGCGCGAGGCAAGGATTCCCGCCGCCAGCCGCGGCGGAGAGCGGACAAGAGAGGCCCCTGCGCGGCCGCGTCACTTCCAACCATGACGCGCCCGGGGGCGGAGGAGTTGCATGTCGAACACGGACAAGCCCGCCGGCCCCGCCGGCGGGGGTAGCGCCACACCCGGACACCCGGCGCTCGCCGACCTGCCCGCCAAGCTGCGGGTGCACGCCCTGGCGAAGCTGCTCGGCACGACCAGCAAGGACGTGCTGGCGGCGCTGGCCGACCTCGGCGAGACGGTGCGCAGCGCCCAGTCGAGCGTCACCAGGGACCTCGCGATCAAGGTCGGCGAGAGCCTGCTGAACTGGGACGACATCGTCACCGGCGACGTCGACGAGCTGACCGTCACCGAGGTGGAGGCGGCCGTGCCCGCCCGCGAGGTGGCCGCGCTCACACCGCTGTTCGCCCCGCCGTCGGCGATGTTCCTGCCGCCGACGCCGGTCGCGACCACCGCGGTGCCCGTCACCAGGGCCGAGCCCGAGGACGAGGACGACGACGCCGACGACCAGCACGCCGACCACGCCGACGCGTCCGACGACGCGGACGGCGACGGCCGTCGCCGCCGCCGTCGCGGCCGTCGCGGTCGCGGTCGCGGCAAGGGCGTCGGCGAGGACAGCCAGGACGAGTCGGCCGAGGAGGTCGAGGAGGCCCCGGCCGCCCAGGCCGAGCCCGAGGCCGACGAGCCTGCCGCCGACGCGTCCGACGACGACGAGGAGGGTGGCGGCAGCCGTCGCCGCCGTCGCCGCCGCCGCCGCAAGTCCGGCGCCGACGACGAGTCCGCGCCGAACGAGGACGACCCGCCCAACACGGTCGTGCACGTCCGCGAGACCCGCGACGCGCGCGACGACCGGGCCGACTCCGAGGCCGCGCAGAACGAGGTGCGCAGCGTCCGGGGCTCCACCCGCCTGGAGGCCAAGCGCCAGCGCCGCCGGGACGGCCGCGAGGCCGGTCGCCGCCGCGCGCCCGTGCTCTCCGAGGCCGAGTTCCTGGCCCGCCGCGAGGCCGTCGAGCGCACCATGGTCGTGCGCGAGCGCGGCGACCGCACCCAGATCGGCGTGCTGGAGGACGGCGTCCTCGTCGAGCACTTCGTGACGTCCGCGGGCTCCGGCTCGCTGGTCGGCAACGTCTACCTCGGCCGGGTGCAGAACGTGCTGCCCAGCATGGAGGCGGCGTTCATCGACATCGGTCGCGGTCGCAACGCGGTGCTCTACGCCGGTGAGGTGGACTGGGACGCGGCGGGCCTGGAGGGCAAGGCCCGCAAGATCGAGCAGGCCCTGTCCAGCGGCGACAGCGTCCTGGTGCAGGTCACCAAGGACCCGGTCGGCCACAAGGGCGCCCGCCTGACCACTCAGATCAGCCTGCCCGGCCGCTTCCTGGTGTACGTGCCCGGCGGCGGCGCGACCGGCATCAGCCGCAAGCTGCCGGACAACGAGCGCAAGCGCCTCAAGGACATCCTCAAGCGGGTCGTCCCGGACGACGCGGGCGTCATCATCCGCACCGCGTCGGAGGGCGTCGCCGAGGAGGAGCTGGCGCGCGACGTCACCCGCCTGCAGGCGCAGTGGCAGATCATCAAGGACAAGGCCGCCACGCCCAAGGCCCAGGCCCCGCAGCTGCTCTACGAAGAGCCGGACCTGCTGGTCAAGGTCGTGCGCGACCTGTTCACCGAGGACTTCTCGGGGCTGGTCGTCCAGGGCTCCGAGGCCTGGGACACGATCGACGGCTACGTGCGGCACGTCGCGCCTGACCTGCAGGAGCGGCTGCACCGGCACGTCGGCAACTCCGACGTGTTCGGCGAGTACCGGATCGACGAGCAGCTGATGAAGGCGCTGGACCGCAAGGTCTGGCTGCCCTCCGGCGGCTACCTCGTGGTCGACCGCACCGAGGCCATGACGGTCATCGACGTCAACACCGGCAAGTTCACCGGTTCGGGTGGAAACCTGGAGGAGACCGTCACCAGGAACAACCTGGAGGCGGCCGAGGAGATCGTGCGCCAGCTCCGGCTGCGCGACGTCGGCGGCATCATCGTCATCGACTTCATCGACATGGTGCTGGAGTCCAACCGGGACCTGGTGCTGCGCAGGCTCACCGAGTGCCTCGGCCGGGACCGGACCAGGCACCAGGTCGCCGAGGTGACCTCGCTGGGGCTCGTGCAGATGACCCGCAAGCGGGTCGGCACCGGGCTGCTGGAGGCGTTCAGCAGCACGTGCGAGCACTGCCGCGGTCGCGGTGTGGTCGTGACGACCGACCCGAACGCGCACTCGCACGGCGGCGGGTCCAACGGCGGCGGCTCGAACGGTGGGTCCAACGGCGGCTCCAACGGGGGCAACCAGCAGTCCGGCGGCGGTCGGAAGTCGCGGCGCAACAAGGGCGGCGACTCGGGCGAGCACCAGGCCGAGGCGCAGGCCGCCCCGGTCGAGCAGGCCCCGGCGGCCGAGCCCGAGGCGCCCGTCGTGCATTCGGAGCCCCAGGTCGACCACGACCTGGAGCCCGAGGTGCAGGAGCGCCGTCCGGGTGGCCGCAGGGCCGCCAGGCAGGCCGCCCGCGAGGCCGCGAAGGAAGCGGCCAAGCAGGAGGCCGCCGAGCGCGCCGCCGCGAAGCGCGAGACCGAGGAGCAGGCCCCGGCCGCCGAGGTCGCGGCCGAGCCGTCGACCCCGGTCGTCGCGGCGGAGGCCGTGGCGCCCGAGGTGTTCGCCGAGCCCGCCGCCGAGGAGGCCGAGGCGCCCGCCAAGCGCGGTGGCCGCCAGCGGCGCCGCGCGGTGCGGCGCGAGGCGGGTGCGGCGGTGAGCAAGGAGGCCCCGCCCGCCCCCGTGGTCGTCGTGACCCCGCAGCCGGTCGTGGCGGAGCCCGCCGTCAACGGCCACGCGCCGGAGGTGAAGGCGGAGTCCCTGGTGACCACCACGACCCGCCGCAGGGTCTCCCGGCGCGCGGCGACCCGCCCCGCGGGCCCGCCGACGGAGAGCTGAGCCGGTAACGCCCGAACGCCGCCGGTCCCACCCCACCACGGGGCGGGACCGGCGGCGTTCGCGCTTTCCGCCTCGGGCCCCTCAGCGCGCGGCAGCTCCGCGTCGGGCACTGCCGCTGACCGTGCCACCTGCTCCTGCCGCGCCGCGCGTCCGCTGTTCCACGGCTGCCGTGCCGAGCTTCCGGCGTCCTGCCGCGCCGCACTCCACTTCCACTGCGCTTCCACTGCCCTGCGGCTGTCGCGTCCGGCGTCCCGCGCCCGCCGTGCTCTCGGGCCGCTCCGGCGCACCCCCGCTGACCTGCGCGGGCGGTGCTCGCGCACCCCGGTTTGACCCTGCGGTCCACCGCCACGTAACCTATCGCATGGCTTGCCATCCGGCGGGCCCAGTCGTGCGAAGCCCGATCCACCGCAACACCGTGGAACTGAGGCGCGCGCGATCCCGTCACCGTCGAGTAGCAGGAGACTTCCGTCCCGATGTACGCGATCGTCAAGACCGGCGGCAAGCAGTACAAGGTGGCTGTCGGCGACGTCGTCGAGGTCGAGAAGCTCGATGGCACTCCGGGCACCGAAATCACCTTCCCGGCGCTGCTCGTCGTGGATGGCTCTGACGTCACCGCGGACGCGGAGGCCCTGGGGAAGATCTCGGTGACCGGCGAGGTCGTCGAGCAGACCAAGGGCCCCAAGATCCGCATCCACAAGTTCAAGAACAAGACCGGCTACCACAAGCGCCAGGGTCACCGCCAGAAGCTGACCCGCGTCAAGGTCACCGGCATCACCGGTAAGTGAGGATCTGACTAGCCATGGCACACAAGAAGGGTGCATCCAGCTCCCGCAACGGCCGTGACTCCAACCCCCAGTACCTGGGTGTGAAGAGGTTCGGCGGTCAGGTCGTCAAGGCCGGTGAGATCCTCATCCGCCAGCGCGGCACCAAGTTCCACCCCGGCGTGAACGTCGGCCGCGGCAAGGACGACACCCTGTTCGCCCTGTCCGCCGGTGCGGTGGAGTTCGGCTCCAAGCGTGGCCGCAAGACCGTGAACATCGTTCCGGTCGAGGCCGCTGCCTGATTTTCGTTCCACCTGGGCGCCGTGTTGTCCGCTGAAACGCGGACCACGGCGCCCAGTGGCGTCTCCAGGGGGCGAACGCCCCTCCTGAACTCAAGAAGCAAGGAAGTGATTCTCGGTGTCCCGCTTCGTCGACCGGGTGGTCATCCACGCGGCTGCCGGTGACGGCGGCCACGGCTGCGCCTCGGTGCACCGGGAGAAGTTCAAGCCCCTCGGCGGCCCCGACGGCGGCAACGGCGGCAAGGGCGGCGACGTCGTCCTGGTCGTCGACTCGCAGGTGCACACCCTGCTGGACTTCCACTTCCGCCCGCACGCCAGCGCGGGCAGCGGCAAGTCCGGCGCGGGCGCGAACCGGGACGGCGCGAACGGCGCCGACCTGGAGCTGCGCGTCCCGGACGGCACGGTCGTGATGACCGAGGACGGCGAGGTCGTCGCCGACCTGGTCGGCGAGGGCACCCGCCTGATCGCCGCCAGGGGCGGTCGCGGCGGCCTCGGCAACGCCTCGCTCGCGTCCAAGGCCCGCAAGGCGCCCGGCTTCGCGCTGCTCGGCGAGCCCGGCGAGTCGCAGGACCTGGTGCTGGAGCTGAAGTCCGTCGCGGACGTCGGCCTGCTCGGGTTCCCGTCGGCGGGCAAGTCGTCGCTGATCTCGGTGCTGTCCGCGGCCAAGCCGAAGATCGCCGACTACCCGTTCACCACGCTCGTCCCGAACCTGGGCGTGATCACCGCAGGCGCGACCGTGTTCACCATGGCCGACGTGCCCGGCCTGATCCCCGGCGCGTCCGAGGGCAAGGGCCTCGGCCTGGACTTCCTGCGGCACATCGAGCGCTGCGCGGTGCTGGTGCACGTCGTGGACTGCGCGACGTACGAGGACAACCGCGACCCGCTGTCCGACATCGACGCGCTGGAGACCGAGCTGGCCCAGTACACGCCGTCGCTGTCCAAGGACCTGGCGGAGCGCCCGCGCGTCGTGGTGCTCAACAAGATCGACGTGCCGGAGGCGCGGGACCTGGCCGAGATCGTCCGCGCGGACGTCGAGGCGCGTGGCCTGCCGGTGTTCGAGATCTCCACCGCCACCCGCGAGGGGCTGCGCGAGCTGACGTTCGCGCTGGCCCGCGTGGTCGAGGAGTACCGGGCCTCGCGGCCGGTGCAGGAGTCCACCCGGATCGTGCTGCGGCCGACCGCGATCGACGACCAGGGCTTCACCGTCGTCGAGGACCCGGAGGAGGAAGGCGGCTTCATCGTGCGGGGCGAGCGCCCCCTGCGGTGGATCAAGCAGACCGACTTCAGCAACGACGAGGCCGTCGGCTACCTGGGCGACCGGCTCGCGCGGCTCGGCGTCGAGGACGTGCTCATCAAGATGGGCGCGGTGCCCGGCGCGCAGGTCACCATCGGCGACCTGGTGTTCGACTGGGAGCCGTCCACGCCCGCGGGCATCGCCGCTGCGGCCCTCACCGGGCGCGGCACGGACGCCCGTCTGGAGCCCAGCAACCGCGTCGGCGCCGGTGAGCGGCTCGCCGCGAAGAAGGCCCGCAGGCTGCCCGGCTCGTACGGCGACTGGGTGGAAGACCTCGAAGAGGACTCGTGAGCGTGACCGGTTCGGTGGTGCTGTCCCAGGCCAGGCAGGCGGTCGCCGCCGCAGGCAGGGTCGTTGTGAAGGTCGGGTCGTCCTCGCTGACCACCGCCGAGGGCGGCTTGGACCGGTCGAGGCTCGACGCGCTGGTCGACGCGGTCGCCGCGCGGCGGGCGGCCGGTGGCCAGGTGGTGCTGGTGTCGTCCGGCGCCATCGCGGCTGGTCTGGCCCCGCTGGGCATCACCCGGCGGCCGAGGGACCTGGCGACGCAGCAGGCCGCCGCGAGCGTCGGGCAGCTGGCGCTGGCGCACGCGTACGCGAACTCGTTCGGCCGGTACGACCTGACCGTCGGGCAGGTGCTGCTCACCGCCGAGGACGTGGTGCGGCGCGCGCACTACCGCAACGCGCAGCGCACCTTCTCCCGGTTGCTGGCGCTGGGCGCGGTGCCCGTGGTGAACGAGAACGACACCGTGGCCACCGCCGAGATCAAGTTCGGCGACAACGACCGCCTGGCCGCGCTGGTGGCGCACCTGGTCGGGGCGGACGCGCTGTTCCTGCTGTCCGACGTGGACTCGCTCTACGACGGCGACCCGAGGCTGCCCGGCGCCCAGCGGGTGCCCGAGGTGACCGGACCGTCCGACGTGGACGGCGTGCGCGCGGGCTCGGTCGGCGCGTCGGGCCTGGGCACCGGCGGCATGGCCTCCAAGCTGGCGGCGGCGCGGTTGGCCGCGTCGGCGGGCATCCCGGTGCTGCTGGCGGGCGCGGCGGACGCGACGCGCGCGCTGAGCGCGGCGGACGTGGGCACCGCGTTCACGGCGACCGGCACGAGGCTGTCGGCCCGCCGCTTCTGGCTCGGCCACGCCTCGGCGGCGACCGGCAAGCTGTTCCTGGACGCGGGCGCGGTCACGGCCGTGGTCACCCGCCGCCGCTCGCTGCTCGCGGCGGGCGTCACGGCGGTGGAGGGCGCGTTCGAGGCGGGCGACGTGGTGGAGCTGGTCGACCCGGCGGGTGCCGTGGTGGCCAGGGGAGTGGTGGCGTTCGACGCGACCGAGCTGCCCGCCCTGATCGGCCACTCCAGCGGCGAACTCCCCCCGGAACAGCGCCGCGAGGTCGTGCACGCGGACGACCTGGTACCGCTGACCGCTTAGCACGGGTGCTCGTGCCGGTTCCGGCTCCCTGAACCGCCCAGTGCCGGTGCCGCTGACGACCTGGCTCTCGTGCTGGTGCCGCTGACGACCTGGCCCTCGCTGGCGCTGCTGCCCGCCTGTTCTTGGCCGCCGTGCTTGGGCCTGTCCCGCTGCCCGCCTGGTCTTGGTGCCCGTGCTGGTTCCGGTGCCGCTGCCCGTCCGGCGGCTGTGCCTGCCCGGCGCCCGTGCCTGTTCTGGTGCGCGTGCTGCCTAGCGCAGCGTGCTGCCCCTGGTCTCGGGCAGGGTGAGCACGACCAGGAACGCGAGCCCTGCCCCCACCGCGACGTACCAGAAGAACTGGGTCCCGGTCAGCACGTTGATCACCAGTGGCGCGGTGCCGCCGAACAGGGCGACGGTCAGGTTGTACCAGGCGCCGATGCCCAGCCCGCGCAGCTCGGTGGGGAACAGCTCGCTCATCACGGCGGGCGCGATGGACGTCATCGCCGCGTACAGCCCCAGCCCCGCGCAGAACACCACGAGCAGCCCACCGATCCCCGGCCCGATCAGCGCGGACAGCGGCACCACGCCCACCGCCGTGAGCCCCGTCCACACCAACATCTGCGGCCTGCGCCCGATCCGGTCGGACAGCGCCCCCATCGGGTACTGGAGCGCCACGAACAGCACGGTGCCGACCGACAGCGCGAGGAACACGTCACCCGCGTCGGCGCCCCTGGTCTTGACCGCGAACGGGGTCAGCGCGCTGAAGAACGTGTAGTAGCAGAGCGTCGAGGCCGTGCTGAACCCGACGAGCCTGCCCACCGCCGCCGGGTGCTCCCGCAACGTCGTCAGCAGCGGCCTGCGCAACGAGACGGCCTTGTCGCGGTTGCGGGCGAAGTGCTCGGTCTCCTCCAAGCTGCGCCTGAGCCACAACCCGACCAGCCCCAGCACCGCCCCGATCAGGAACGGCACGCGCCACCCGAACGAGGCGAGTTGCGCGGCGGTGAGCACCCTGGCCAGCACGAACCCGAGCAGCGAAGCGGCGAGCAGCGCGCACCCGGTGGAGATGTAGAAGAACGCCGAGTACCGCCCGCGCCGGTCGGCGGGCGCGATCTCGGCGAGGTAAGCGGACGCGTTGGACACCTCACCGCCCAGCGAGAGCCCCTGGGCGATGCGGGCGAGCAGCAGCAGGGCCGGGGAGAGCCACCCGACCTGCGCGTACGTCGGCAGCAGAGCGATCGCGAGCGACCCGCCCGCCATGAGCACGATGCTCAGCAACATCGCGGTCTTCCGCCCGCGCAGATCCGCGAACCGCCCGAGCAGGTAGCCGCCGAGCGGCCGGAAGAAGAACGCGAGCGCGTAGGTGGCGAACGTGTTGATCAGCGCGAGCCGCTCGTCCGACGCCGGGAACACCTGGGTGGCGAAGTAGATGCTGAACGTGGCGTACACCGTCCAGTCGAACCACTCGATCGCGTTACCGGCACTGGCCGCGACCAACTTGCGCACCGGTAACCGATGCCGCACACCACCACCGGCGCCGCCCGACTCACCCATCTCCGGACCTTGGCACACCTCCCCGCCGACCGGAAAGCCCGACGTGCGGACCTCCGCCAAGACGAGTGACCCCAGCCGCCCCAATCCCCAACCGCCCTCAGCCCAACCGCCCACCCCTGTTCCGCCGCCACTCCCAAGCCGACAACCGGAACACCAGGCTGTCGATCAACTCCCCCTTGAACCACTCGGCCTGCTCGACCCGCTCCACCAACCGGAACCCCAACCGCGCCACCAACTTCGCCGAGGCGACATTCCGCGAGTCGCACTCGGCCCCGACCTCCTCCACCCCGCGCACGGTGAACAGGTCCTCCAACACCCGCGCGACAGCCTCGCTCGCATACCCCTTCCCCTGGTGCGACCGAGCGAACGTGTACCCGATGTCGGCGTTGCGCAGGTCCTCGTGCAGGTGCACCCCGATGTCCCCGACCAACTCCCCGTCGAGCACCACGGCGTACTGAAACCACCCCGGCACCCCGGGATCGGCCTCACCCATCTCGTCCGCGAGCAGCAGAGCCCGTGACAACGGCACAGGCGGATCCCAAGACTGGTACCGAGCCACCTCAGGATCAGACCGATAGGCGGACAACGCCCCAGCGTCCTCAGCACTGAACCGCCGCAACACCAACCGCTCAGTCCGCAACACGAAGGCCCACCCGCCCCCACCCGCCGCCGCAGCCCCTCCAGTCACCCCTCCACCACTACCGCTGCCCAGCCCACCCCGCCACGCGCTCCCGAACACACCACCCGGACACGTCACCCATCAGAACGCCCCCCACCCGAAGTTCGGACTGGCGGCGAGCTGAGTGAATGCACAACACTGTTTCGACCGGCAAAACGGCAGGTCAAAAAGTGTCTTCCCCGTGCACGCGAGGGTGCTCCCTGCTGCAGGGCCTTGAACTTCGACTTGGCCGAGTCTTCCCCGTGCACGCGGGGGTGCTCCGCCCACGGTCAGCGGCACGCCGCCGCCTCGGAGGTCTTCCCCGCGCATGCGGGGGTGCTCCGAGCGCCCTCCGGGCGCACAGCCTTGACGAGAAGTCTTCCCGCGCACGCGGGGTGCTCCCCAGCTCCAGAAGTGGGCCGAGAAGCTCGCCGAGTTCTCCCCGTGCACGCGGGGGGCGGAGTGGGAGTGGCAGGCGTACGACCTGCGCGAGTCCTCCCCGCGCGCGGGGTGCTCCCGCGTCGCTCTGGATCTCGGCTGCTTGCGCGGCGTTCTCCACACATGCGTGGGGGCGTCGCCTCCCCCTCGCCCGCCTCAGCTCACCCCCGTCCCCGGCCCCACCCCGCCCTCACGCCGTCACCGCCAGCGCGAACGGCAGCACCTCCGGCGCCCCCGCCCCGCGCAGCAGTCGGGCCGCCACCGTCATCGTCCAGCCCGTGTCGACCTGGTCGTCCACCAGCAGCACCGGGCCGTCCACGCCGCTCAGGTCCGGCACCCGCGACGCCGACACCAACCCCGCCAGGCGTTGCGCGCTGTTCGCCCGGCGCACCGCCGACCCCAGCCACACCGTCCCCAGCTGCGGCAGCCTGCCCACCTCCGAGATCCGCCGCGCGAAGCTGTCCACCAGCTCCGGCCGTGACCGCGACCCCACCGACACGACCCCCACCGGCCGCCGTTCCCAGCCCCACGCCGACAGCACCTGCACGCACGCCTGGAACACCTCGTCCGGCAGTTCCCGGTCGCCCTCGGCGAACAGCGAGCGCAAGCGGTTGCCCCACCCGATGTCCGTCAGCCTGCCCAGCGCCCGCCCGGTCGCCGCCTGCTCGCCCGCCGGGATGCGCCCCGACAGCGACACCCCCGCCGACGCCATGCCGGTCGGCCACATCTTGCGCGGCGCCACGTCCACGCCCGGTCGCAGCAGCCGTTCCCGCGCCGCCGTCGCCGCGCCCTCCGACACCGCCGCCGACACCCGCTGCCCCGTGCAGTTGTCGCACCGGCCGCACGGCGCGGCGTGCGGGTCGTCGAGCTGGCGCAGCAGGAACTCCATCCGGCAGCCCTCGGTGTCCAGGTAGTCGAGCACCGCCCGCTGCTCGGCCTGCCTGGCCCGCTCGATCCGCCCGTACCGCTCCTCGTCGTACTCCCACGGCCGCCCCGTCGCGACCCACCCGCCGCGCACCCGCCGCACCGCGCCGTCGACGTCGAGCACCTTCAGCACCACCTCCAACCGGGTGCGCGACAGCTCCACCACCGGTTCCAGCGCGGCCGTGGACCGGGGTTCGTCGGTCAGCGCCGCCAGCACCTGCCGCACCACCCGCTCCGGCGGGAACGCCAGCGACGCGAAGTACGCCCAGATGTCCCGGTCCTCCGGCCCCGGCAGCAGCAGCGCCTCCGCCCGCTCCACCCCGCGCCCGGCACGGCCGATCTGCTGGTAGTACGCGATCGGCGACGGCGGCGCGCCCAGGTGCACCACGAACCCCAGGTCCGGCTTGTCGAACCCCATGCCCAGCGCGGAGGTCGCCACCAGCGCCTTCACCCGGTTGGCCAGCAGGTCCTCCTCGGCCCGCTGCCGCTCCGCCGGGTCCGTCCGCCCCGAGTACGCCACCACCTCGTACCCGCGCTCGCGCAGGAACGCCGCCACGTCGTCCGCCGCCGCGACCGTCAGCGCGTACACGATCCCCGACCCCGGCAGCTCGGCCAGCCGCTCGGCCAACCACGCCAGCCGCGCCTCGGCCGTGGGCAGCCGCACCGCCGCCAGCCGCAGGCTCTCCCGGTCCAGCGGCCCCCGCAGCACCAGCGCGTCGGAACCCGCGCCGAGCCCCAGCTGCTCGGTCACGTCCCGCACCACCCGGTCGTTGGCCGTGGCCGTGGTCGCCAGCACCGGAACCCCGGCGGGCAGCTCGGTCAGCAGCGTGCGCAGCCGCCGGTAGTCCGGCCGGAAGTCGTGCCCCCAGTCGGAGATGCAGTGCGCCTCGTCCACCACCAGCAGCCCGGCCGACGCGGTCAGCGACGGCAGCACGGTGTCCCGGAAGTCCGGGTTGTTCAACCGCTCCGGCGACACCAGCAGCACGTCGACCTCGCCCGCCGCCACCCGCTCCTGGACGTCCTGCCACTCGTCCGTGTTCGCCGAGTTGATCGTCGCCGCGTGCACGCCCGCCCGCGCCGCCGCGTCGACCTGGTTGCGCATCAGCGCCAGCAGCGGGGACACGATCACCGTCGGCCCCTCGCCCAGCGAGCGCAGCAGCGCGGTGGCGATGAAGTAGACCGCCGACTTGCCCCACCCCGTGCGCTGGACGACCAGCGCCCGCCTGCGCAGGGCCACCAGCGCGTGGATCGCCGTCCACTGGTCCTCGCGCAGCACGGCGCCCGGACCCGCCAGTGCCCTGAGCCTCTCCTCCGCCAGTGCGCGGAGCGCGTTGTCGTCCATGGGGGGAACCATTCCAGACGGGACCTTTGGCGAATCTATGGTCGATAACCCCGACGACAATCTCGATCGGGTGAAAGTAACCTGGGTCGCGTGACTGATGACCTGCGGGAACAGGTGCACGCGGCGGCTCGTCGGGCCCGTGTCGCCGCGGACGAGCTGGTGCTGGCCACCCGCGAGCGCAAGGACGCCGCGCTGCTGGAGATGGCCTCCGCGCTGCGCGCCCGCGCGAGCGAGGTGCTGGAGGCCAACGCCAAGGACGTCGAGTCCGGCCGGGCCGGGGGCACCCCGGAGAACATCCTCGACCGCCTCACCCTCACCGAGGCCAGGATCGAGGGCGTCGCGGCCGGTCTGGAGACCGTCGCGGGCCTGGCCGACCCGGTCGGCGAGGTGCTGCGCGGCTCGAACCTGCCGAACGGCCTGGAGCTGCGGCAGGTCCGCGTCCCGATGGGCGTCGTCGGCATGATCTACGAGGCCCGCCCGAACGTCACCGTCGACGCCGCGGGCCTGGCGCTCAAGTCCGGCAACGCGGCCCTGCTGCGCGGCTCCTCCTCCGCCGAGCACTCCAACGCCGCGCTGGTCGCGATCCTGCGCGACGCCCTGGAGTCCACCGGCCTGCCCGCCGACGCCGTGCAGCTGCTGCCGTCCCACGACCGCGCCTCGGTCACCCACCTGATCACCGCGCGCGGCCTGGTCGACCTGGTGATCCCGCGCGGCGGGTCCGGCCTGATCAACGCGGTCGTGCAGCAGGCGACCGTGCCCGCGATCGAGACCGGCGTCGGCAACTGCCACGTGTACGTGGACGCCGCCGCCGACCTGGACTCGGCCGAGCGGATCGTGCTCAACTCCAAGACCCGCCGCACCAGCGTGTGCAACGCGGCCGAGTCGCTGCTGGTGCACGCGGACGTGGCCGCCGAGTTCGTCCCCAGGATCACCGCCGCGCTCCAGGCCGCGGGCGTGACCGTGCACGGCGGCGAGGGCTTCGCGGGCGAGGGCGTCGTGGCCGCCGCCGACGAGGACTGGGACACCGAGTACCTGTCGATGGACATCGCGGCGCGCGTCGTCGGCTCGCTGGACGAGGCCGTCGCGCACATCGCCGCGCACGGCTCCGGCCACACCGAGGCCATCGTGACCGACGACGTGCGCGCGGCCAGGCTGTTCACCAAGCGGGTCGACGCGGCGGCGGTCATGGTCAACGCCTCCACCGCGTTCACCGACGGC
Organism: Actinosynnema pretiosum; assembly: GCF_024171695.1. Taxonomy (GTDB): domain Bacteria; phylum Actinomycetota; class Actinomycetes; order Mycobacteriales; family Pseudonocardiaceae; genus Actinosynnema; species Actinosynnema pretiosum. Next base: position 316,875 of record NZ_JAMTCF010000002.1, read on the forward strand.
GGCGAGTTCGGCATGGGCGCGGAGATCGGCATCTCCACGCAGAAGCTGCACGCCAGGGGCCCGATGGGACTGGCCGAACTGACCTCCTCGAAGTGGCTGGTCTGGGGCGAGGGGCACATCCGGCCCTCGTCCTGAGCGGGACGCGACCCCCGGCGGCGCCCAGCCGCCGGGGACCGCCGAATGTGGTTGACCCTCGGTAGTCGACTGCCTACTGTCGGGCGACAGCAACCGCTCGCGTCCGGGGGTGCCTGGTGGAGGTCCGCAACTACCCGTTCAACGAGGCCGTCGAGCTCAGGCCCGACCCGACCGCGCTCCGGTTGCAGCAGCAGGAACCGGTCTCCCGGGTCCGGCTGCCCTACGGCGGCGACGCCTGGCTCGTCACCCGGCACGGGGACGTCAAGACCGTCCTGGGCGACCCGAGGTTCAGCCGCGCGGCCACCCTGGAGTTAGGCGCCGACCTGCCGAGGGCGTTCCCGCTGCACCGCACCGAGGCCAACATCCTCACCATGGACCCGCCGGACCACACCCGGTTGCGCAAGCTGGTCGCCAAGGGCTTCACCGCCCGCCGCACCGAGCTGCTGCGCGCCAGGACCCAGGAGATCGTGGACGGCCTGCTGGACGCCATGGAGGAGCAGGGGCCGCCCGCCGACGTGGTCGAGGCGCTCGCCCTCCCGCTGCCGATCACGATCATCTGCGAGATGCTCGGCGTCCCGGTCGCTGACCGCGACCGGTTCCGGACCTGGTCCGACGCCGCGATGTCGATCACCGCGTTCACCCCCGACGAGGTGCTCGCCGCGGCCCAGTCGCTGCGCGAGTACATCGCCGGGCTGGTCGAGGACAAGCGCGCCCACCCCGGTGACGACGTGCTCACCGACCTGGTGACCGCCCACGACGGCGGCGGCTCGCTCACCGCGACCGAGGTGGTCACCTTCGGCGTCACGCTGCTCGCCGCCGGGCACGAGACCACGGCCAACCAGATCGCCAACTTCACCCACACCCTGCTGGCCAACCCCGACCGGATGGCCGAGCTGCGCGCCGACCCCGCGCTCGTGCCCAAGGCGGTGGAGGAGCTGCTGCGGTTCACCCCGCTGGGGGGCTCGGCCGGGTTCCCGCGCATCGCCACCGAGGACGTCGAGCTGAGCGGCGTGACCGTGCCGAAGGGCGCGGCGGTGTTCGTGGACATCCCGAGCGGCAACCGGGACCCCGAGGTGTTCGAGCGGCCCCACGAGATCGACTTCCACCGTGCGGCCAACCCGCACGTCGCGTTCGGCCACGGCGTGCACCACTGCGTCGGCGCCCAGCTCGCCAGGGTGGAGCTCCAGGTCGCGATCGGGACCTTGCTGGCGCGCTTCCCCGGCCTCGAACCCGCTGGTGAGGCGGTGTTCAAGCGGGGCAGGCTGGTGCGCGGCCCGCAGCACCTGCCGGTGCGGTGGTAGCCGTGCCCGAGTGGAGCGTCGAGGTCGACCGGGACACCTGCATCGGTTCGGGGATGTGCGCAGCCATCGCCGCGGGCCACTTCCGGCTGGACGACGGCAGGGCCGCGCCGCTCGCGTCCCCGGTCGAGCCGGCCGACGACGTCGTGGACGCCGCCGAGTCCTGCCCCGTCGAGGCGATCCTGGTGCGCGACCAGGGCGGCGAGGTCGTCGCACCACAGGACTGACCGTGGGGAACGTCACCCGATCAAGTGACGCGCGTACCGGGCCGAACGGCTGACCGGAACTACGCTGACCACTCATGTCCAAGCGTCGCATAGGCGTCATGGGTGGCACCTTCGACCCGGTGCACCACGGTCACCTCGTCGCGGCCAGCGAGGTCCAGGCCAGGTTCGACCTGGACGAGGTCGTCTTCGTGCCCACCGGCAGGCCGTGGCAGAAGTCCGCCAGGGAGGTCAGCGCCGCCGAGGACCGCTACCTCATGACGGTCATCGCCACGGCGTCGAACCCGCGCTTCTCGGTCAGCCGCGTCGACATCGACCGCGCGGGCCCCACCTACACGGTCGACACCCTGTCCGACCTGAAGGCCGCGCACCCCGACGACGACCTGTTCTTCATCACCGGCGCGGACGCCCTGGAGCAGATCCTGTCCTGGCACCACGCCGACGAGGCCTTCGGGCTCGCCCACTTCATCGGCGTCACCCGGCCGGGCTACACCCTGGACGACAAGCACCTGCCGCCCGGCGCGGTCAGCCTCGTCGAGGTCCCCGCCATGGCCATCTCCTCCACCGCCGTGCGCGACCGCACCGCCGACGGGCTGCCCGTCTGGTACCTCGTGCCGGACGGGGTCGTGCAGTACATCTCCAAGCGCGGTCTCTACTCGCTGCCCGGTTGAACCCCGCCCCCGGCGTGACCTGCGCCCGGTCCGGCGTTACTCGGTGCCGGAGCGGGCCGGGACGCAGGTACCCTCATTGACTCGTGCGGGCGCACCAGTTCCCGCCGAGGTGATGAGGAGAAACGTGGCAGCCACCGACGAGGCACGACGGTTGGCGCTGGTCGCCGCGAGCGCGGCGTCCGACAAGAAGGCGCACGACGTGATCCTCCTCGACGTGTCCGAGCAGTTGGTCATCACCGACTGCTTCGTGATCGCCTCCGCTCCCAACGAGCGGCAGGTCGGCGCGATCGTGGACGGCGTCGAGGAGAAGCTCCGCGAGGCGGGGCGCAAGCCGGTCCGCAGGGAGGGCGCCCGCGAGGGCCGCTGGGTCCTGCTCGACTTCGTGGACCTCGTGGTGCACGTCCAGCACTCGGAGGAGCGCAGCTTCTACGGCCTGGAGCGGCTGTGGAAGGACTGCCCGAGGATCGAGTTCGACGCGGGCCCCTCGTCCCCGGACGAGGACGCCACCGGCGAGGACACCACCGCGAGCAGCACCGGGGAGGCTGCCGCCGACGAGGTCGACCGGGCATGACGCTCTCCCGGCTCGTGCTGTGGCGGCACGGTGAGACCGACTACAACGCGACCGGCCGGATGCAGGGCCACCTCGACTCGGAGCTGACCGAGACCGGGTGGAACCAGGCCCGGTTCGCGGTCCCGGTGCTCACCGCGTTCGCACCCGAGCTGGTGGTGGCCTCGGACCTGCGCAGGGCGCGCGACACCGCGACCGTGTTCACCGAGGCCACCGGCGTGCCCCTGCGCATCGACGCCCGGCTGCGCGAGACGCGGCTGGGCAAGTGGCAGGGCCTGACCGTCGACGAGATCGAGGCCGAGTGGCCCGGCGCGCTCGGCGCGTGGCGCTTCGACGGCACGATCTCCCCGCCCGACGGCGAGGCGCGCGTGGAGGTGGCCGACCGGGCCGCCGAGGTGGTCGCCGAGGTCGACGCGGAGACCGACGGCACGGCGCTGCTGTGCGCCCACGGCGGGCTGATCAGCTCGCTCACCGGCAGGCTGCTGGAGCTGCCGGTGGACCGCTGGGGGCTGCTCGGCGGCATCAGCAACTGCCACTGGACGGTGTTCACCCGCCGACCCGGCGGCGACCCCCGGTGGCGGCTGTCGTCGTACAACGCCGGAACCACCAGGTGAGACTGCTCGTCCTCGGCGACTCGCTCACCTTCCACGGCCCCTCGGGGCCGCTGCCCGCCGACGACCCAGGGCTGTGGCCGAACGTGGCCGCCGCCGCGCTGGGCGGGCGGGCCGAGCTGGTCGCCGGGTTCGGGTGGACCGCCCGCGACGCCTGGTGGGCGCTCACCGGAGACCCGAGGGTGTGGGCGCTGCTGCCGCGCACCGACGTGCTCGTGCTGGCCGTGGGGCACATGGACACGCTGCCCTCGCCCCTACCGACCTACCTGCGGCAGGGGCTGCGCTACCTGCGGCCGGACGGGCTGCGGCGGCGCGCCCGCGCGCTCTACCGGGCCGCCCAGCCCGCGCTGGCCCGCGCGACCGGCGGCCGTCCGGTCGCGCTGCCGCCCGCGCTGACCAGGCGCTACCTGTCGGACTCGCTGCGCGCCGTCCGGCAGTTCCGGCCGGGGCTGCCCGCCGTGGGGATGGTGCCCTCGGTGCACCGGTCGCCGCTGTACGCGAACGTGCACACCGGGCGCGCGGCGGGGGAGCGGGCGGTGCGGGAGTGGGCTTCGGCCGACGGGGTGCCGCTGCTGGACGTCCCTGCGCTGGTCGGGGCGCACCTGCGGGACGGGCTGGGCAACCCGGACGGGATGCACTGGGGCTGGGAGTCGCACCGGGCGGTCGGGACCGCGATGGCGGCCTTGGTCGAGGCCGCATCCGTGCGGCGGGAGTCGCCGGGCGGCCCGTAGTCTCGGCAGCCGTGGCCCTTGCGATCGTCACCGATTCCACCGCTTACCTGCCGGACGGCTTCGCGGCCTCGCGCGGGATCCGGGTAGTCCCGCTGCACGTGTCGGTGAACGGCAGGAGCAGGCTCGACGGGGTCGACTTCGGGCCTCGGGAGCTGACCGCCGCGCTCGGCGAGCGCCGCAGGGTCACCACGTCGCGCGCCACGCCCCAGGAGCTGGCCGAGGTGTACCGGGAGCTGCTGGAGGGCGGGGCCGACGGGGTGCTGTCGGTGCACCTGTCGCGCGCGCTGTCCGGGACCTGGGAGGCCGCCCGGCTGGCCGCCGCGCAGGTCGACCCGGTGAAGGTGCGGGTGGTCGACTCGCGGGCCACCGCGATGGGGCTGGGGTTCGCCGCGCTGGCCGCCGCCGCTGCCGGTCCCGACCTGGACCTGGCCGAGCGGGCCGCGACCTCGGCGGCCGAGCGGGTCAGGGTGTTCTTCTGCGTCGAGACCCTGGAGCACCTGCGCCGGGGCGGGCGGATCGGGACCACGGCCGCGCTGCTGGGGACGGCGTTGGCGGTGAAGCCGCTGCTGCACGTCGAGGACGGCAGGCTCGTGCCGCTGGAGAAGGTGCGCACCGCGGGGCGGGCCGCCGCGCGGCTGGTCGACCTGGCCGCTGCCGCCGCCGGGAGCGGACCGGTGTCCTTGGCGGTGCACCACCTGGCCGCGCCGGAGCGGGCCGTGGAGCTGGCCGCGCTGCTGGACGAGCGGGTTCCGGGATCGTCCGGGTGCCTGATCTCCGAGGTCGGGGCCGTGATCGGGGCGCACACCGGGCCCGGCGTGCTGGGGATCGTGGTGCTGCCGGGCGGGTTCGCTTAGCACGTTTTTGCCCGGACGCGCGGGAGTTCTCCACAGGCTCCGAGTTGTCCACAGATCCCGAGTTCGTCGCTGGTTCCCCTTGCCCACCCGGACCTAGCGTCGATTCCGTGTTCGACAACCACGTGAAGGACAAGGACTCCTCCGACCGGCTCCGCACCCTGATGGCGGACCCACCGGGCAAGCACCGGTCCGAGGACGCGCCGACGGTCGTGTTCGCCACCTCGGAAGGCGGCGTCGACCCGCCGGGGCTGCTGCTCAGGCTGCGCCAGCTGCTGCCCTCCGCCGCGCACCACCGGCGGCGGGTCGCGGTGCTGGGCGTGGCCGGGGCCGGGGCCGCGCTGGCGGCCGTGCTCGCCGCCGGTGGGCGCGAGGCGGTGGTGGAGCAGGTGCCGGTGCTGCCGGTCGCCGAGGCCACGTCGAGCAGCGCCGCGCCCCCGGTGCTGGTGGTCGACGTGGCCGGGGAGGTGCACGCGCCCGGCCTGGTCACCGTCGAGGACGGGGCGCGGGTCGCCGACGTGCTCAGCCGGGCGGGCGGGGTGAAACCGGGGGCGTCGCTGACCGGGCTGAACCTGGCCCGCAAGGTCACCGACGGCGAGCAGATCGCGGTCGGGGTGCCCCCTGCGGTGGGCGGTGGGACCGGGCCGCCCGCGCCGGTCAACATCAACACCGCGACGGTCGAGCAGCTGGACGCCCTGCCAGGGGTCGGTCCGGTGACCGCGCAGCGCATCGTCGACCACCGGGCGCGACGCGGGCGGTTCGCCTCGGTCCAGCAGTTGGGGGAGGTGGAGGGGATCGGCGGGAGCAAGCTCGCGAAGCTCACCGACCTGATCCGCGTCTGACCGGCCCCCGCCGCGTCGCGGACAACCGCCCACACCGGACCCACCGCCACCCGTGGCAGCCGCACCGCCCGACGGCTCGTTCCCGCACGGGCTGATCCAGCCTGCCCTCCTTCATCGCCCGCCTGCCCCGAGCAGGCCCGTTCCCCGACGTTCGGCCCAGCCGGTTCCGCGCTCTCCCGTTCCCTCTCCGCTCAACTCGTTCCTCCCGGAGGTAGTCGTGGCATTCCCGTGGAAGGCGCTCGCCGACCCGAGAGCCCATCTCGTCCCCGCCGCGCTCGCGGTGTGGCTGGCCGTGCTGTGCGGTCTGCTGTGGACGTGGTGGGCGGTGATCGCCGTCGTGGTGGTCACGACGCTCCTCGCGCTCGTGCTGCTCCGCCGGTGCCGACCGGCCGCGCTCGCGCTGCTCGTCACCGGCCCGATCGCGGCCTGCTGGCTGACCCCGCCCCTCCACGCCGCCGAGCACCACCCGCTGCGGGCCGCCGCAGCGCGGGCCGAGGCGGCGGAGCTCCGGGTGGAGGTGGTGGACCGCCCGCGCGGTCTGCGCTCCACCGGGTTCGCGGCCAAGCAGGGCGGTGTCGACTCGGTGCTCGTGCGCGCGGAACTGGACGACGGCGGTCAGGTCCTGCTCCTGGCGCCCGCGAAGCGGTGGCGGGACCTGCTGCCCGGACAGCTGGTCACCGCGCGGGGCTCGCTCGCCCCGGCCCGCGAGGGCGAGCTGACCGTGGCGCTGCTGCGCGTGCGCGGCCCGCCCTCGGAGGTCGGAGCCGCCCCGGTCTGGCAGCGCGCGGCCGAGTCGCTGCGGGCCGGGCTGCGCGAGGCGAGCACCGCGCTCGACCCGGAACCGGCGGGTCTGCTGCCCGCGCTGGTCGTCGGTGACACGGACGGCGTGCTGCCCAGGGTGGACCACGAGTTCCACACCTCCGGCCTGTCCCACCTGCTCGCCGTGAGCGGGGCGAACCTGGCGATCCTGTGCGGGGCCGTGCTGCTCGTGCTGCGGGCGGTGGGCGCGGGGCCGAGGACGTGCGCGGCGGGCGCGATGGCGGCGCTGGTCGGGTTCGTGGTGCTGGCGGGCGCCGAGCCGAGCGTGCTGCGGGCGGCGGTCATGGGCGCGATCGCGCTGCTCGCGCTCGTGCTGGGGCGGGAGCGGTCGGCGCTGCCCGCGCTGGCGGCCTCCGTGGTCCTCCTCGTCCTGCACGACCCCGCGCTCGCGGTGGCGCCGGGGTTCGGGCTGTCCGTGGCGGCGACCGCCGCGCTGGTGCTGCTGGCGCCCCGCTGGGCCGAGGCCATGCGGGACCGGGGCGTGCCGCGTGGGATCGCCGAGGCGCTGGCGGTGCCGGTGGCCGCGCACCTGGCCACCGCGCCGCTGGTGGCCGGGCTGTCCGGCGAGGTGAGCCTGGTGGCGGTGCTGGCGAACCTGGTCGTCGCGCCGGTCGTGGCGCCCGCGACCGTGCTCGGCGTCGCGGCTGCGGTGCTCGCCCAGGTGCACACCGGGGCGGCGCGGTTGGCCGTGCACCTGGCGGGTCCGGAGGTGTCGTGGCTGGTGACCGTGGCCAGGCACGCGAGCGAGGTGCCCGGCGCCTCGGTGCGCTGGCCGGGCGGCTGGACCGGTGGCGCGCTGCTGGCCGTCGCGCTGGTGGTCGGGTGGGCGCTGCTGCGGCTCAAGCGGTTGCGGGCGCTGCTGGTCGCGCTGGTGCTCGGCGCCGGGCTGGTCCTGGTGCCGCTGGACGTGGTCGCGCCGAGGTGGCCGCCGTCCGGCTGGTCGGTCATCGCCTGCGACGTCGGCCAGGGCGACGCCGTGCTGCTGGCGACGGCCGAACGGGGCCGCGCGGTCCTGGTCGACACCGGTCCCGACCCGGTGCCGGTGCTCGGCTGCCTGCGGCGGCTGGGGGTGCGGCGCATCCCGCTGGTGGTGCTCAGCCACCTGCACGCCGACCACATCGGCGGGCTGGCCGAGGTGCTCGCCGAGCGGGAGGTGGGCGCGGTGGCGGTCGGTCCGGCCCGGATGCCGGGCTGGGCGTGGGCCGAGGTCGTCGCGCGGACCAGGTCCGCCGGGGTGGCCGTGCTGGAGCTGACGGCCGGTCAGCTCCTGGACTGGCCGGGTCTGCGGTTGGAGGTGCTGGGTCCGCGCGCGGGCCCGGTGGAGGACACGAACACGGCGGTCAACAACGCCTCGCTCGTGCTGCGGGCCACCACCGCGGCCGGACGGGTGCTGCTGACCGGTGACGTCGAGCTGGCCGCGCAGGCGGAGCTGCTCGACGGGGGCGTCGACCTGCGGGCCGACGTGCTGAAGGTGCCGCACCACGGCGCACGGGCCACCTCGCCCGCGTTCCTGGAGGCGGTGCGGCCGAGCGTTGCGCTGGTCAGCGTCGGCGCGGGCAACCGCTACGGCCACCCCAGCGGCGTGCTGCTCGACGCGCTGGCCCTGCGGGGCGCGCTGGTCCTGCGCACCGACCGGGACGGCGACACCGCCGTGCTCGGCGGTGGGCCGGGGACCAGGGTCGCCCGCCGGGGCGACCCGCTGCCCCCGTGAGGCGGGGCAGATCGCACGACCCGCGCGGACGCGCGGGTCTGGACAACTGAGAGGACGAACCGTGGGCACCACCAACGAGACCTGGGTCCGGCTGCACGGCGACTGGATGCCGAACCACCACGACGGCGCGCTCGGCTGGGCGCTGTGGCAGCCCGGTTACCACGCCGAGCCGTGGCCGACCGAAGCGCTGCGGCCGTCGTTCGCCTACTACGTGTGCGAGAAGCTCGACGGCGGGCGCAGGGGCGTGGTGGCGAAGGCGACCGTGCAGGCCTTCCTGGGCCCCACCCAGGTCGACTCGCTGGACGACGCCTACCGCCTCGTGGCGGACGAGCTGTTCGACGAGGAGCTGAACTTCCCGCCGGAGGCCTGGCACGCGCACCCGTACAACCAGCTCAAGGAACGGGTGCCGTGGCCGCAACGGCTGACCGCGTGGCGGGTCCGCACCGAACCGGTGGGGCCGCACGTGCTGTCGGGCCTGGAGAAGTTCCCCAGGACCGGCTGGCTGCGCACCTCGGACGAACTCCGGTGACCGACTGCCGGGGAGCCCCGCCCCGCACCCCGCGACTGGGCATCCCCTTGTCAGGCATCCCGCTGCCGAGGACCGGTGATCGGGAACGCCCACGCGGTCCGGACACCGGTTCCAGGGCGAAGTGGGGTCCGGAGCGCGGAGTGGACGGTGCGCAGCGAACCGGCCGCTCGACCCCGCCGTGCACGGGTCTGCCCTGCGCGGCGGGAGCCTGCACGGCCGGGTTGCCGCGTGCCGACCCGCTCAGCGCGTGGCCACCGACGAGCCGGGTCGGTGACGCGGGGAGCACCGTCCCAGGAAGCGCCGCCGCAGGAAGTGCGACGGTGGAGTGCTGCTGCGGAAAGGAGTGCTGGGTGAACTGATCCGCAGCCGAGTGCCGCTCCCGGCGGTCCGGTGGCTGGTGACCGGTGGCGACCGTCGCGCGCCGCGTGCCGGGTGGGTTGGTCTCGCCTTGGACGAGGCGTCGTGGCGGTGCCAACCCACCCGAAGCGGGCTTGTTCGGCGCTTGGGACTGCTCGGCTCTTCGGGCTCGGTCCTCGAACCTCGAAGGTCCGAGCTCAGTCCTTGAGGGCGTTGATGACGGCCTCGGCGCTCGCGGCGACGGTGGCGCGCGGGCCCACGCGGTCGCCGAGGGCGTCGAGGGTCTTCAGGCCGTCGCCGGTGATCAGCAGGACGGTCTCGGCGTCGGGGTCGAGCTTGCCCGACTCGATGAGCTTCTTCGCGGTCGCGACGGTCACGCCGCCCGCCGTCTCGGCGAAGACGCCCTCGGTGCGGGCCAGCAGGCGGATGCCCTCGACGACCTCCTCGTCGGTGACGTCCTCGATGGCGCCACCGGTGCGGCGGACGCTGTCCAGGGCGTACGGGCCGTCGGCGGGGGCGCCGATCGCCAGCGAGCGGGCGATGGTGTCCGGGCGGACCGGGATGACCGTGTCGTGGCCCGCCTTGAAGGCGGTCGCGACGGGGGAGCAGCCGGTGGCCTGCGCGCCGAAGACGCGGTACGGGGTCTCGTCGACCAGGCCGAGGGAGCCGAACTCGCGGAACGCCTTGTCGACCTTGGTGAGCTGGGAGCCGGAGGCGATGGGGATGACGATCTGCTCGGGCAGGCGCCAGCCGAGCTGCTCGGCGACCTCGTAGCCGAGGGTCTTGGAGCCCTCGGCGTAGTACGGGCGCACGTTGACGTTGACGAACGCCCAGTCCTCGTTCTCGGCGGCGAGCTCCTGGGCGACCCGGTTGACGTCGTCGTAGGTGCCGTCGATGGTGATCAGCGAGCCGTCGTACACAGCGGACATGAGGATCTTGGCCCGCTCCAGGGAGGAGGGAACGAGCACGACCGACTGCCAGCCCGCGCGTGCCGCAGCGGCCGCGACGGCGTTGGCGAGGTTGCCGGTGGACGGGCAGGCCAGCACGCGGAAGCCCAGTTCGCGGGCGGCGGCCAGCGCGACGCCGACGACGCGGTCCTTGAACGAGTGGGTGGGGTTGCCGGTGTCGTCCTTGACCCACAGCTTGCGCACGCCCAGCGCCTTGGCCAGGTTGTCCGCCTCGATGAGGCGGGTGCCGCCGGGCTCGGTGTTCGGGTGGGCGGAGACGTTCGGGGGGACCGGGAGCAGGCCCTTGTAGCGCCAGATGGAGCGGGGGCCGGCTTCGATGTCCTCGCGCCGGATCCGGCCGAAGTCGTAGGCCACTTCCAGGGGGCCGAAGCACTCCTGGCAGGCGTACTCGGGGGCGAGCGGGGTCTCGTGGCCGCACTCCCGACAGGACAGCGCCCGAGCGGGGCCGAGGTCGAAGGAGGTGCTGGTCGAGGGTGCGCTGCTGACAGCGGTCATCGCGAGGTTCTCCTCATCTTTCCCGCTTGCGCGGGTCGGAATTGGCACCGTGATCACCCAGTCGACGACTGGTGACAGGTTGCCGGGGCTTCTTCGGGCCGATCCCTCTGCCCCTCTGGATGAGCGGTATTCGGTTGTGCTGCGAACGTACGGCACGCTCCCGGCCCGTGGCCAGTGACGTCCACCATGCGGACCCGGCGGGGCGGCCGGGGGCGGGGTGGCGGCGTGGGAGGATCGGGTGGTGAGCCTTGGCGTGCAGTTGGTGATCGGGGACGAGGAACTGCTGGTCGAGCGGGCCGTGCGCGCCGCACTGGTGGCCGCGCGCGAAGCCGACTCGCAGGCCGATCTGACCCGCGTCCGGGTGAGCGACCTCACGCCTCCCGAGCTCGCTGAGTTGGTCAGCCCGTCGCTGTTCGCGGAGGGGCGGGTCATCGCGCTTGAGGCGGCGCAGGAGGCGAGCAAGGAGATCGCCGACGCGGTGATCTCCTACGTGAAGGCGCCTGCGGAGGGCGTGACGCTGGTCGTCGTGCACACCGGTGGTGGGCGCAGCAAGGCGGCGAAGGAGCTGCCCGCCGCGCTGCGCAAGGCCGGGGCCGAGGTGACCGAGTGCCCGAAGATCACCAGGGCGCCGGAGCGCGAGGCGTTCGTGCGCAACGAGATCCGCGCGGCCGGTGGCAAGGCCGATCCGGCGGCGATCGGGGCGCTGATCGAGGCCGTGGGCTCCGACCTGCGCGAACTGGCGGCGGCGGCGTCCCAGATGGTCGCCGACACCGACGGCAAGATCGATGAGGAGGCGGTCCGGCGGTACCACCGGGGACGGGCCGAGGTGACCGGGTTCGCGGTGGCGGACAAGGCCGTCGTCGGTGACCGGGCGGGGGCGCTGGAGGCGTTGCGGTGGGCGTTGCAGCTCGGTGTGCCGCACGTGCTGGTGGCCGACGCGCTGGCGGACGCCGTGCGCACGGTCGCGCGCGTGTCGGCGGTGGGGCGGGGCGATCCGTTCAAGCTGGCGGGTGAGCTGGGGATGCCGCCGTGGAAGATCAAGAAGGCTCAGGGGCAGGTGCGCGGCTGGGACGGCGACGGCCTGGCGCGGGCGATGACGGTGGTGGCCGACCTGAACGCCGAGGTGAAGGGCATGGCGGCGGACGCGGGTTACGCCCTGGAGCGGGCGGTGCTCAACATCGTCCGGGCCCACGGCGGCGCTCGGCGCTGACCGAGAACCCACCACCGCTGCGATGAGGCGGGTAGCGCTGGCACAGGCTGCCCGCTGCTGACGTGGGCAACCCGTTGACGCAGATGAATTGCGGCTGGCATGGGCCGCCCACCGGCTGGTGCGAGCCGTCCGCCGCACTGCGGTGTCCGCCAACGCGACGGGCGCCGCACCCCGGTGGGGTGCGGCGCCCGTTCAGCCGCTGCGGTCGCAGCCTGCCGGATCTGAGGGGATCAGATCTGGTTGGCGCGCTTCGCCATGGCCGACTTCTTGTTCGCGGCCTGGTTGGCGTGGATCACGCCCTTGGACACGGCCTTGTCCAGCTTGCGGGACGCGTCCTGCACCAGGGCGAGGGCCTTGTCCTTGTCACCGGCCTCGGCGGCCTCGCGGAACTTGCGGATCGCGGTCTTCAGCGACGACTTGACGGCCTTGTTGCGCAGGCGCGCCTTCTCGTTGGTCTTGATCCGCTTGAGCTGGGACTTGATGTTCGCCATGCGAAAGCCACCTTTTCCTCGGTCTTGGGGTCGCACCGCGCTGGTTGATCAGCTCCACCGGCCGTGATCCGGCGTCCCTCGCGGGGTGCTCGACCTGGCTGGCGGGTTTCCTCCACGGCGGAATGCCGCGCGGTACGCGGCGACAACGGTAGCAAACGGTCACGGTGCGCACCCAATCCGGGTCCACGTGCCGTGACCTGCGCCGGTAAGGAGTCAACTGCACCACACCACTGAGGTAGCCGTACACCTGTCCGGTTACCGTGCGCCCGTGACGACCCCGCTCGACTGGTCCGGATTCGGCCACGTGTCCCTCGCCGGACTGCTGTTCCTCTGCCTCGCCGCCGCGCTCGCGGGCGCGGTCGACGCCGTCGTCGGCGGTGGCGGGCTGATCCAGCTGCCCGCGATGCTGCTGATCGGGCCCGGTGGGCAGCCGATCTACTCGCTCGCGACCAGCAAGGTCGCCGCCGTGGTCGGCACCGCCGCGGCCGTGCGCACCTACACCGTGCAGACCACCGTGGACTGGGCCGCAGCCCTGCCGATGGCGTTCGCGGCGTTCGTCGGCGCGGTCGGCGGCGCGGCGTTCGCGGGCAGCCTCGAACCGGGCGTGCTCAACGCCGTGGTGCTCGTCGCGCTGCTCGGCGTCGGTCTCTACACCTGGCGCAAGCCCGAGCTGGGCGTCGCCGACCGGCCCCGGTTCAGCCGTCCCGCCCAGCTCGCCGCGATGGCCACCGGCGGTGCGGTGATCGGCTTCTACGACGGGCTCGCCGGGCCCGGCACCGGGGCGTTCCTGGTGTTCCTGCTGGTCGGGCTGATCGGGTTCGCGTTCGTGCCCGCCTCGGCCACGGCCAAGATCGTCAACGTGGCCACGAACCTCGGCGCGCTGCTCTACTTCATCCCGGCGGGCAAGGTCCTGTGGGGACTGGGCGCGGTCATGGCGGTGTGCAACGCGGGCGGCGCGGTCGTCGGGGCCAGGCTCGCCGTGCGGCGCGGGTCCGGGTTCGTGCGCCGGGTGTTCCTGACCGTCGTGGTCGCGCTGGTGGTCAGCCTCGGGGTGAAGGCGGTGGCTGGATGATCCGGAACGTCGCGCCGGACGGGTCGCCGAGCGTGGTGAACCGCCCGAACGGGACCTCCACCACCGGGTGCACCACCACGCCGCCCAGCTCGCGGGCGCGCGTCGCGGCCAGGTCGGCGTCGGGCACGGTGAAGTAGGCCATCCAGTGCGCCGGGATCCCCTCGGGGACCGCGTCGTCCATGCTGAACACCCCGGCCACCACCTGCCCGTCCAGCGACAACCGCTGGTAGCCGGACCCCGGAGCCGGGTCCGGCTCCAGCCCGAGCACCGCCCGGTAGAACTCGACCGCGCCCGCCGCGTCCCTGGTGGCCAGCTCGTTCCACCACACCGCGCCCGGCTCGCGCACCACGTGCGCCCCGATGTGCGTGCCCGCCTCCCACAACCCGAACGCCGCGCCGGTCGGGTCGACCGCGAGCGCGCCCCGGCCGTCGGCGCCCGCGTCGAACGCCGGGCCGAGCTGCGTGCCGCCGTGCGCGACGAGCAGGGCGAGCGTGTCGTCCAGGTCGTCGGTGGCGAAGTAGGTCGTCCAGACCACGGGCAGCAGCGAGTCGTCCGGCACCCCGGTGAACCCGGCGACCGGCTTCCCCCGCACCAGCGCCCGCGTGCGCCCGGCCTCGACCTGCTCGAAGTCCCAGCCGAACAACCCGCCGTAGAACTCGGCGGCGCCCGCCCGGTCGCCGGTCATCATGTCGACCCACGCGGGGGCGCCCTGCGGGTGCGGTTCGGTCAGCTCGGTCATGGGGCCTCCTCGGCGGCAGCGCAACGACGGTGGCACCTGACCGCACCGGTCGCCACTCGGGGACGGGCGGTGGGTGAGGTGGCGGATGGGGGAGGGGTGTGGTGGGGAGGGGCGGCGGGGGACTCCGGTGACCGAGGGCTGGTGGCTGGCGGCCGACCACCGATGGTGAGCGACGGCGTTGGGTGAGCGGGGGCGAGCGACGGCGTTGGGTGGGCGATGGCGGGCGGCTGGTGGTCGGGTGCTGTGGGGAGGGGTGACTCGTGAAGGAACGGAGAGGGGCGGGGAGGGGCGGAGCGCCTCTGGAAGCGGAGGCTGGGGCGGGGCAGGGGCGTGCTGTCCGGTGTGGCTGAGGCGGCTGAGAGGGCTGAGGCTGTCCGCGCGAGCGAGTGGTGGAAGCCCGCGCGTGGAAAAGCGCCGGCCCCGGCGGCCACCTCTGGTGAGGTGTGACGCCGGGGCCGGTGTCCCCCTAGTTCCCCCTTGTCCCCCTTCGCCGCCCCCGACCTCCCAGCCCCCCGACTGGGAAGTCACTCGTTCCGGGGAGGCGGCTCCAGGGGTGTCGTCGGATCGGGTTCCTGCGGCTGGTCGTCGTCCTTCCGCGCCGCCTTGCGGGGGCGGCCCCTGCGGGCCGGGGCGCCCGTCCCCGTGGGCAGCCTGCCCGCCTCGGTCAGCGCCCGGCGGAGCAGGAACTCGATTTGCGCGTTCGTGCTGCGCAGGTCGTCGTTCGCCCACCTGGTCAGCGCGTCGTGCACCGCCGGGTCCAGGCGCAGCAGGACGCTCTTGCGCTCGGCCACGTCAGTGGTACAGCGACCCCGTGTTGACCACGGGCTGCGTCGCCTTGTCACCGCACAGGACCACCAGCAGGTTCGACACCATCGCCGCCTTCCGCTCCTCGTCCAGCTCCACCACGTCCTCCTCGGCGAGCCGGTCCAGCGCCAGCTGCACCATGCCCACGGCGCCCTCCACGATCCGCGACCTGGCCGCGACCACCGCGCCCGCCTGCTGCCGCTGGAGCATGGCCTGGGCGATCTCCGGCGCGTACGCCAGGTGCGTCAGCCGCGACTCGATGACCTTGACCCCGGCCGCCTGGACCCGCGCCGCGATCTCGACCGACAGGGTCTCGGTGATCTCGTCCGCGTTCTCCCGCAGGGACAGCCCGGCCTCGTCGTGGTTGTCGTACGGGTAGCTGGTCGCGATGTGCCTGACGGCGGTCTCGGTCTGGGTGGCCACGAACTGCACGAAGTCGTCCACCTCGAACATCGCCCGCGCGGTGTCGTCGACCTGCCACACCACCACGGCGGCGATCTCGATCGGGTTGCCGTCCGCGTCGTTGACCTTCAGCGTGGTCGTCTCGTGGTTGCGGATCCTGGTGGAGACCTTCGCCTTCGTGGTGAACGGGTTCGTCCAGCGCAGGCCGTCGGCGCGCACCGTGCCGGTGTAGCGGCCGAGGAACTGGACCACGCGCGCCTCGCCCGGCGCGACCGTGAACAGCCCGCCCAGCACCACCATGGCGACCGCCGAGACCAGGGCCCCCACCAGGATCAGCGGGATGTTGGCCGCCTGCGCGACCCCCAGCGCGACGAGCCCCGCGCCGCCGAGCACGGCCAGGAAGCCCACCACGGCCACGAGCGCGCCGCCCACCCCCGTCAGCTCGTGCTCGCGCACCGCCGGAGCCGGCATCCGCGCCTGCACCTCGCTCGTCGTCACGCTCATCGCGCCACCCCTCTCCCCCTCGCCGCACCTTGGCGGCTCTAGCAAAGTGATATCACTTTTATAGCACCCTGGGTGGGGGTGCGCGCAACTCCGGGTTCGCGGGGGACCGGCGGGGCGACCGGTGCGGAGGCGGGGCAACCGGTGGGCGCGGCGGCGCGTCCCACTGCCGTGGAACCGATCCTGCGCAGGCCGATCGGGCGCGACACCGCCCCGCTCGTCGAGCTCTACGTCCGCGCCCGTCGCAGCTACTACGAGGGCCACCTCCCCGAGGCCGAGCTGGTGGAGTGGGCCGAGGGGCTGCGCGCCGAGGGCTTCGACTACGACCGGCCCGACCGGCTGTGGACCTGCGCCGAGGTGGGCGGCGTCCCGGCGGGCTTCGCGCTCGTCAGCTTCGACGGCGAGCTGCTCCAGCTCCAGGTCGACCCGCCGCACTGGGGGACGGGCGTCGGCCGCGCGCTGCACGACGCCGCGCTCGACGACCTGCGCGGCGCGGACAACACCACCGCCTGGCTGCACGTGTTCGCCCCCAACGCCCGCGCCCGCGCCTTCTACACCCGCCTCGGCTGGCGCGACGTCGGCCCCGCCGAGCACGACCACCGGCGGATGGAGCTCGACCTCGGGTGAGCGGCCGGTCGTCCCGGCGGCGGGGCGACCGGTGGGTGCGTCGGGTGGGTGCGTCGGGTGGTGGGCGACCCGCCGAG
Source organism: Actinosynnema pretiosum (assembly GCF_024171695.1). Classification (GTDB taxonomy): domain Bacteria; phylum Actinomycetota; class Actinomycetes; order Mycobacteriales; family Pseudonocardiaceae; genus Actinosynnema; species Actinosynnema pretiosum. The sequence goes on from NZ_JAMTCF010000002.1 coordinate 333,608, forward strand.
CCGTCGCCGTGCCACCGCCGACCCACCGCCGAGGCGGCCTGCGGGCCGTCGCCGGCGCTGGGCCGATCGGCTGGTTCCCGACGCCGGTCCACACCGGACGGTCCGGGACGCCCGCCCGATCGGCCGCCGGGGACACCCCCGTTCCCCCGCCCGAAGCACCCGACCGCCGTCCCGCCGCGCCCCTCTCGCCCGACCGCCGCCCACCGCCGGACTCCGCGCGGCCCACCGGTCCCGCCGCCGCCCGCCACCACCGGAAACCGCTTTCCGCACCACCCGAAATCACCTCGTGTTTCCCCGGTGTTTCAGTCCTGCTGCCACCTGCTTCGGGCTGGTGCGAACCGGGTAAGCCCACGTCAATGATGTGGACCATGGACGAGAGCCGACCCCGCACCTCGCAGCTGCGTCGCACGGGGCCACGCGCCGAGGCCCGGCTCGGCGAGCTGTTCGAGGGCTACCTCGACCCCCGGCGCCCCCATGCGGGCGCGTACGACGAGATGTTCGGCGCCGACGCCTCCGTACGCTCCGCCTACCGCGCCCTCCACGACTCGATCGCCCCCTCGCGGGCCCCGGAGCTGAACGCCCGCGCCGAGGCGCTCGACCGCGCCTTCGTCGACCAGGGCATCACGTTCTCCCTGTCCGGCCAGGAGCGCCCGTTCCCGCTCGACCTCATCCCCCGCGTCATCACGGCGGGCGAGTGGAGCAAGCTCGAACGCGGCATCGTGCAGCGGGTCCGCGCCCTGGAGATGTTCCTCGCCGACATCTACGGCGACGCCCAGATCGTCCGCGACGGGGTGATCCCGCGCCGCCTCATCACCTCCTGCGAGCACTTCCACCGCGAGGCCGCCCTGATCAACCCGCCCAACGGCGTGCGCGTGCACGTCTCCGGCGTCGACCTGGTCCGCGACGAGGCGGGCGTGTTCCGGGTGCTGGAGGACAACCTGCGCTCCCCGTCCGGGGTGTCCTACGTGATGGAGAACCGCCGCACCATGGCGCGCGTCTTCCCGGACCTGTTCGCCCAGCACCGGGTCCGCTCGGTCGGCGACTACGCCGTGCACCTGCTGCGCGCCCTGCGCAACGCCGCCGCCCCCAACGCCGCCGACCCGACCGTCGTCGTGCTCACCCCCGGCGTCGCGAACTCGGCCTACTTCGAGCACTCCCTGCTGGCCCGCCAGATGGGCGTCGAGCTGGTCGAGGGCCGCGACCTGTTCTGCCGCGACAACCTCGTCTACCTGCGCACCACCGAGGGCGAGCGGCAGGTCGACGTGATCTACCGGCGCATCGACGACACGTTCCTGGACCCGGTGCACCTGCGCCCCGACTCGGTCCTCGGCGTCGCCGGGCTGCTCAACGCGGCCCGCGCGGGCAACGTCGTCATCGCCAACGCGGTCGGCAACGGCGTCGCCGACGACAAGCTCGTCTACACCTACCTGCCCGAGATCCTGGAGTACTACCTGGGCGAGAAACCGCTGCTGCCCAACGTGGACACCTACCGCTGCTGGCTGCCCGACGAGCGCGGCCACGTGCTGGACTCGCTGGACGAGCTGGTCGTGAAACCCGTCGAGGGCTCCGGCGGCTACGGCATCGTGTTCGGCCCGCAGGCCACCGCGAAGGAGCTGAACGCGCTGCGCCGCAGCATCCGCGCCAACCCGCGCGGCTGGATCGCGCAACCGGTGGTGCAGCTGTCGACCGTGCCCACCAAGATCGGCGACCGGCTCGCGCCCCGGCACGTGGACCTGCGGCCGTTCGCGGTCAACGACGGGAACTTCGTGTTCGTGCTGCCCGGCGGCCTCACCCGCGTCGCGCTGCCCGAGGGCAGCCTGATCGTGAACTCCTCGCAGGGCGGCGGCTCCAAGGACACCTGGGTGCTGGCCGCGCGCTCGTCCACCGTGGAGCGCGAGCTGGCCGAGCCGGGACTGGTCGCGCAGGCGGGCGTCGACTCGCCCGCCGCCGAGCGCGGTCCCGAGCTGACCACCGCCCAGCAGCAGCAACAGCAGCAGCAGTCCGCGAAGGAGGCCTGATGCTCGCCCGCAACGCCGAGTCGCTGTACTGGATCGGCCGCTACGTGGAGCGCGCCGACGACACCGCCCGCATCCTCGACGTCTCGGTGCACCAGCTGCTGGAGGACGCCACCGTCGACCCGGACAGCACCAGCCGCAGGCTGCTCGCCGTCCTCGGCATCGCGCCGCCCGCCGGGCTCAGCCTGGACGTGTGGTCGCTGACCGAGCTGGTCGCCTACTCCGAGGACAACGCCGGGTCCATCGTCGCCTCCGTCAACAGCGCCCGCGAGAACACCAGGGGCGCGCGCGAGGTCGTCTCCACCGAGATGTGGGAGTGCCTCAACGCCATGTACAACGCCGTCGAGGAGCGGCAGGCGTACGCCCGCGCGATGGGGCCGCACGCGTTCTTCGCGTTCGTGGAGGAGCGGGCCGCGATGTTCGCCGGGCTCGCCGACTCCACGATGAGCCGCGACGACGGCTGGCGGTTCCTGGTGCTGGGGCGGTCGGTCGAGCGGGTCGACATGATCGTGCGCCTGCTGCTGTCCCGCGTCGGCGACCGCGCGTCCTCGCCCGGCTGGGTGACCGTGCTGCGCTCGGCCGGGGCCCACGACACCTACCTGCGCACCTACCGGGGCGCGCTGGACGCCGGGCGCGTCGTGCAGTTCCTGCTGCTGGACCGGCTGTTCCCGCGCTCGGTGTTCCACGCCCTGCGGCAGGCCGAGGCGTGCCTGGAGCAGCTCGACCACCAGCCGACCGTGCGCGTCGGGGCGCGCGCGGAGGCGCTGCGGCTGCTCGGCCGGGCCCGCAGCGACCTGGAGTTCCTGCGCCCGCACGACCTGCTGGACGACCTGCCGCGCAGGCTGGCCGCGCTCCAGGCCACCGTCCGCGAGGTCGGCGAGGCGGTGTCCCAGCAGTACTTCCACACCGCGTCCTGGGTGGCCTGGACGAACGCCGAGGTGCACTAGATGAGCTGGCGCGTGCGCGTGGTGCACACCACCGGGTACCGGTACGACCTGCCGGTCACCCAGTCCTACAACGAGGCGCGGATGACCCCGCGCGCCGACCGGCGGCAGAACGTGGTGGTGTCCAGGGTGGAGACCACGCCCGCCACCCGCGCCTACCGGTACACCGACTACTGGGGCACCGAGGTGACCTCGTTCGACCTGCACGCGCCGCACGTGGAGCTGAAGGTCGTGGCGTCGTCGGTGGTGGAGACCGGGAGCGAGGAGGAGCCGGTCCGGACCGCGACGTGGGCGGACCTGCGGGCGGACTCGCTGCTGGACCGGTACACGGAGTTCCTGGGACCGACGCGGTACGTGCCGGTCGACCGGGAGCTGGCGGCGGTGGCGCGCTCGTTGCGCAAGGGGCGGCAGCCCGCGGACGCGGTGCTCGCGGCGAGCGCGTGGGCGCACGAGCGGCTGCGGTACCAGTCGGGGACGACCGGGGTGCACAGCTCGGCGATCGACGCGCTGCGGGCGGGGGAGGGCGTGTGCCAGGACTTCGCGCACCTGACCCTGGTGCTGCTGCGCGCGATGGGCGTGCCCGCGCGGTACGTGTCGGGGTACCTGCACACCAAGCCGGACGGGGCGGTGCGCGAGACGGTGCACGGCGAGAGCCACGCGTGGGTGGAGGCGTGGACCGGCGGCTGGTGGGGCCACGACCCGACGAACGCGATCCCGGTGGGGCCGAGGCACGTGTGGGTGGCGCACGGCCGCGACTACGCGGACGTGCCACCGCTGAAGGGCATCTACTCGGGCGGCGCCTCGTCGGGCCTGGCGGTGACGGTGGAGATCACCCGGTTGGCGTGAAAGCCCAAACCCAAGCACTAGCAGGCTGCAAGCTCACCGCCTCGCGGGCTGCAAGCTCACCGCACTAGGGCATGTCTTCAAATGATCGTTGCTGGTGGATCATGGTGTTGTGATACGTCGCCATGAACTGTCGGACGCCGAGTGGGAGTTCGTCCGGCCGCTGCTGCCCGAGTCGTCGCGGGGACGTAAAAGGCTGGACGACCGCAGGGTCCTGAACGGGATCGTGTGGAAGTTCCGGACCGGGACGGCCTGGCGGGACGTGCCCGAGCGCTATGGCCCGTGGGCGACGCTGCACACCCGTTTCCGCAGGTGGGCGGCGGACGGCACGTTCGACCGGATGCTGCGGGCCGCCCAGGCGCAAGCGGACGCGGCAGGCGACGTCGACTGGCTGGTGTCCCTCGACTCCACCGTCGTCCGGGCCCACCAACACGCGGCCGGGGCCCGAAAAGGGGGCTCCGCGACCCGGCCCTCGGCCGGTCCAGAGGTGGCCTGACCAGCAAAATCCATCTCGCCTGCGACGGCCGGGGCCGTCCGCTCGCGTTCGTCGTCACGGGCGGCAACATCAACGACTGCACCCGGTTCACCACCGTCATGGAGGCGATCCGGGTACCACGGACCGGCCGGAGGCGGCCCAGGGTCCGGCCCGATCACGTCCTGGGCGACAAGGGCTACAGCTCGAAGGCGATCCGCGCCTGGCTTCGCCGCCGAGGCATCGCCCACACGATTCCCGAGCGGGCCGACCAGGTCCGCAACCGGGCCCGGCGGGGCAGTCGCGGAGGCCGCCCGCCGGGCTTCGACCGCGAGATCCACAAGCACCGCAACGTAGTGGAACGATGCTTCAACCGCCTCAAGCAGTGGCGCGGCATCGCCACCCGCTACGACAAGACCGCCGAGTCCTATACAGCAGCCGTCACCCTCGCATCACTCCTGATGTGGGCGTGACATTTGACGACAGAACCTAGCGGGCTGCGGGGCGAGCGCAGCGAGCCCGCAGCCAGCCCATCCCGCGTCCCTCGTCTCCGTTTGGCCTGGCGAAGCCCGAGCACGCTCGTCAAGATGCCGCCGCACCGCCACGGCAGACCGCCCGAGCCGTACGGCGTCTTGACGAGTGTGCTTGCCTGAAAGGAGGCCAAACGGAGACGAGGGACCCCACCCACCGCAGTGGTAAACGGGACCACCGCCCCAACAGCCACCGGCCGGCAGAGCTCGTCCCCCTCGTTTTTGGAGGCCTGCCCCGCCGGCGAGGCGAGCCCTTCAGCTCTTGCCCCTCCACCCCCACGAACGCCGAAGGGCGGCACCCGACTCGGGTGCCGCCCTCCGCGCCAAACCAGGGAACTACTTCTTCCCCTTCTCCTTCGCGTCGTCCGTGGAGAGCGCGGCCACGAAGGCCTCCTGGGGGACCTCCACGCGGCCGACCATCTTCATGCGCTTCTTGCCCTCCTTCTGCTTCTCCAGCAGCTTGCGCTTGCGGGTGATGTCACCGCCGTAGCACTTCGCCAGCACGTCCTTGCGGATCGCGCGGATCGTCTCGCGGGCGATCACCCGAGAGCCCACCGCCGCCTGGATCGGCACCTCGAACTGCTGCCTCGGGATCAGCTCGCGCAGCTTCGTCGCCATCCGCGTGCCGTACCCGTACGCGTGGTCCTTGTGGACGATCGCGCTGAACGCGTCCACCGCCTCGCCCTGCAGCAGGATGTCGACCTTGACCAGCTCGGACTCCTGCTCGCCCGACTCCTCGTAGTCCAGCGACGCGTACCCGCGCGTGCGGGACTTCAGCGCGTCGAAGAAGTCGAAGATGATCTCGCCGAGCGGCATCGTGTAGCGCAGCTCCACGCGGTCCTCGGACAGGTAGTCCATGCCGCCCAGCTGGCCGCGCTTGGCCTGGCACAGCTCCATGATCGCGCCGATGTAGTCGCTCGGCGCGATGATCGTGCACCGGGTGACCGGCTCGTACACCTCGGCGCGCTTGCCGTCCGGCCAGTCCGACGGGTTGGTCACCACGTGCTCGGCGCCGTCCTCCATCACGACCCGGTACACCACGTTCGGCGCGGTCGAGATCAGGTCGAGGTCGAACTCGCGCTCCAGGCGGTCGCGGGTGATCTCCAGGTGCAGCAGGCCGAGGAACCCGCAGCGGAAGCCGAAGCCCAGCGCCGCCGACGTCTCCGGCTCGAAGGTCAGCGCCGCGTCGTTGAGCTGGAGCTTCTCCAGCGCCTCGCGCAGCACCGGGTAGTCCGAGCCGTCGACCGGGTACAGGCCCGAGTACACCATCGGCCTCGGCTCGCGGTAGCCCGCCAGCGGCTCGGTGGCGCCCTTCTTGTCCCAGGTCACGGTGTCGCCGACCTTGGACTGGCGCACGTCCTTCACGCCGGTGATCAGGTAGCCGACCTCGCCGACGCCCAGGCCCCTGCTGGGCTTGGGCTCGGGCGAGATGATCCCGACCTCCAGCAGCTCGTGCGTGGCGCCGGTGGACATCATCTTGATCCGCTCGCGCGGGGTGATCTTGCCGTCGACGACCCTGATGTAGGTCACCACGCCCCGGTACGTGTCGTACACCGAGTCGAAGATCATCGCCCTGGCCGGGGCCTCGGCGTCGCCGACGGGGGCGGGCACCTTGCGCACGACCTCGTCCAGCAGGTCGCCGACGCCAAGGCCCGTCTTGGCCGAGACGCGCAGCACCTCGTCCGGGTCGCACCCGACGATGTGGGCGATCTCCTTGGCGTACTTGTCCGGGTCGGCCGCGGGCAGGTCGATCTTGTTCAGCACCGGGATGATGGTGAGGTCGTTCTCCATCGCCAGGTACAGGTTGGCCAGCGTCTGGGCCTCGATGCCCTGCGCGGCGTCCACGAGCAGGACCGCGCCCTCGCACGCCTCCAGCGCGCGGGACACCTCGTAGGTGAAGTCGACGTGACCCGGCGTGTCGATCATGTGCAGGACGTGGTCGGTCCCGTTCACGGCCCACGGCAGGCGCACGTTCTGCGCCTTGATCGTGATGCCGCGCTCGCGCTCGATGTCCATGCGGTCGAGGTACTGCGCGCGCATCGCCCGCTCCTCGACCACGCCGGTGAGCTGCAGCATCCGGTCGGCCAGGGTGGACTTGCCGTGGTCGATGTGCGCGATGATGCAGAAGTTCCGGATGAGCTCCGGAGGCGTGAACGTCTGGTCGGCGAACGTGCTCACTCAGGTTCCTCGCACAAGGAAAAGGACAGGGGGAATCACCCCATTCTCGCACGCTCCGGCACCGGCGGACCGGGTGCGTGCTCGGCCGGGCGCTTAGGCTCTCGGGATGTACGCGAACGGAGAGGACCCGAAGCCCGAGCGGGGCGCGGTCCGCGAGGTCTACCGACCCGATCGAGCGGCGAGGCTGGAGTACTCCCCGGAGCTGGACGGCCTCGCCGATCCGGGGGAGATCGTGTGGGCCTGGGTGCCCTACGAGGAGGACGCGAGCCGGGGCAAGGACCGGCCGCTGCTGGTGGTGGGGCGCAACGCGCGCGGCGGGCTGCTGGCGATGATGCTGACCGGCAGGGCGCCGGACCACCCCGCGGAGTACGACGACCACGTGGAGCTGGGCTCCGGCCGCTGGGACCGCGACGGGCGGCAGTCCTACCTGCGGCTGGACCGGGTGTTCGAGCTGTCCGAGGACGACATCCGCCGGGAGGGCTCGATCCTGGAGCCGGAGCGGTTCTCGCTGGTCGTGGACGCGGTGCGGGAGCGGCACGGCTGGCGCTGAGCCCGCTCGGCGCCCGCTCGACCTGCACGCGGTCGACCTGCGGGAAGTGCCTGGGAAGTTCTCCGAAAGTCCCCGAGAAGTCCCCGGAAAAGACGGAAGGGCTCAGGACCACTGTGTCCTGAGCCCTCGTTTTTATCTAGCCGGTCAGCGGTAGTGGCGGACCAGGCCGTGCAGCGCCTGCAGGCGGAGCATCGCCTCGAGCTCGCGCGCCTCGTTCGAGGAGTTGCGGGCGAGGACGGCTTCCAGGTCGAGCCGGGCGCTCGGGGTGTCGTACGCGGCGAGCTCGTTGGCGAGGGCCTTGTCCCGCCTGCGCAGCTCCCGCCGGGTGGCGAAGTAGGTCCGGACGGTCTTGATGGCGTTCATGACACCTTTCGGGTCGGTCTTTCTGTATCGGTTCACTTACTATGATGCCGCACTTCAGGGCATAGATCGAGTGATCTACGCGTGAGCTGCGACGCACTATCGGGGCCCCGGTCAACGGAGTGTGTCCAGCAGGTGCACCGCGCGTGCGTACTTGGCCGCCAAGCGCGTCCGGGTGGCCTCGTCGAGCTTCGCCGTCCGCTCCGGCGAGGTGTTGTCGGCGATGTCCGCGCGCTTGACGACGGGGGCCACCGGGTCGGCCACGACCCGCGCCAGGTACGCCTCCTGCGGCTCGTCCGGCAGGTGGGTCAGCGCGACGACCGTGGCGACCACCTCGGGCGGGCACCCGGCGGCCAGCAGGTCCTCGGCGGTGACGGGCGTGTCCTCCAGCACGTCGTGCAGCGCGGCGGCCATCCGCGCGTGCTCGCCCTCCACCCGGCCCATGACCCGCAGCGGGTGGCCGATGTACGGCTGCCCCGACTTGTCCACCTGCCCGGCGTGGGCGTTCCGGGCGATCTCGACCGCGTTCTGCACCGTGAAAGCCATGCCACCGATGGTCACACGTCGTCACGATCCTTGACAGCCCACATTGGTCTAGTCCACTTTGGCGGTGTCCGGTCGACCGGCCGGACGTCCGCGAAACCACCAAACCCTGCTGAGGTGGCCTGTGGCTGGAAAGACCGCGAGGGCGCTGGGCGCCCTGACCGCGGCAGCGCTGACGATCACCGGGGCGATCCTGCTCGCCTCGGGGAGCGCGTCGGCCGCGAACCTCGTCTCCAACGCCGGTTTCGACACCGGCTCCACCAGCGGCTGGACCTGCTCCGGCAAGTCCTCCGCCGTGACCTCGCCCAAGCGCAGCGGCTCGCACGCGCTGTCCGCGACCCCCGAGGGCTCGGACAACGCCCGCTGCTCCCAGACCGTCCAGGTGCGCCCGAACACCGCCTACTCCCTGTCGGCGTGGGTCCAGGGCAGCTACGTCTACCTGGGCGTGAGCGGCACCGGCGGCGACGACAAGAACATCTGGACGCCCGGCTCCACCGGGTTCTCCGAGCTCAAGCTCAGCTTCACCACCGGCCCGAGCGCCACGAGCGCGACGGTCTACCTGCACGGCTGGTACGGCCAGCCGACCTACTACGCCGACGACGTCGTCCTGGACGGCCCCGGCGGCACGCAGCCCACCACCACGACCCCGCCGGTCACCACCACGAAGCCGACCACGACCACCACCAAGCCCACCACCACGACGCCGCCGACCACGACGACGACGTCGAACAACCCCGGCCAGCCCGACCCGGCGCTGCCCAAGCACCTGCTCACCGGGTACTGGCACAACTTCGACAACGGCTCGAAGGCGCTCAAGCTCGCCGACGTGCCGCGCGCCTACGACGTCGTGGCGGTCTCGTTCGCGGACGCGGTCCCGACCAGGCCCGGCGCCGTCTCGTTCACCCTCGACCCCGGTCTCGCGGCCAAGCTCGGCGGCTACACCGACGCCCAGTTCAAGGCGGACGTGAAGACCCTCCAGTCGCGCGGCCAGAAGGTCATCATCTCGGTCGGCGGCGAGCGCGGCACCATCTCCGTGGGCGACTCGACCGCGTCGGCGAACTTCGCGAGCAGCGTCAAGGACCTGGTGGCCTCCTACGGCTTCGACGGCGTGGACGTCGACCTGGAGAACGGCGTCAACGCCACCCACATGGCCCCGGCGCTGCGCGCGATCCACGCGGCGGGCGGCAAGATCATCACGATGGCCCCGCAGACCATCGACATGCAGTCCACCGGGACCGAGTACTTCAAGCTGGCGCTCGCGGTGAAGGACATCCTCACCGTCGTCAACATGCAGTTCTACAACTCCGGCGCGATGCTCGGCTGCGACCAGAAGGTCTACTCGCAGGGCAGCGTGGACTTCCTCGTGTCGCTGGCCTGCGTGCAGCTGGAGAACGGGCTGCGGCCCGACCAGGTCGGCCTCGGCCTGCCGTCCTCCGGCTCGGCCGCGGGCGGCGGCTACCAGTCGCCCGCCAACGTCAACGCCGCGCTGGACTGCCTGGCCAAGGGCACGAGCTGCGGGAGCTTCAAGCCCGCGAAGACCTGGCCCGGCATCCGGGGCGCCATGACGTGGTCGATCAACTGGGACGCCACCGCGAACTGGCAGTTCTCGAACACCGTGGCCCCGCACCTGAAGACCCTGCCCTGACGGCGGCGCCCCGTGGGGAGGGGCGGTGAACTCCGCCTCTCCCCACGGGCGAGCGCGCCGAACCGGACTAGCCTCCGACCATGCTGCTGGAATCGCTCCCGGTCCCGGTGATCGCCGCCCCGATGGCGGGCGGCCCGTCCACCCCCGAGCTCGTCGCCGCCGTGGGCGGCGCGGGCGGTCTCGGCTTCCTTCCGGCGGGCTACCTGGGCGCCGACGCGCTGGCCGACCGCATCGCCCGCACCACCGCGCTGTCCTCCGCGCCGTTCGGCGTCAACCTGTTCGTGCCCGGCCCGGACTCCGGCGCCGACGCGGCGCGCGCCTACCGGCGGCTTCTGGTCGAGGAGTCCGGCCTGGAACCGGGCGAGCCGCGCTGGGACGACGACTCCTACCCGGCCAAGCTGGAACTGGTCCTGGCGCTGCGCGTCCCGGTGGTCTCGTTCACGTTCGGCCTGCCCTCCGCCTCCGACGTGGACCGGTTGCGCGCGGCGGGCTCCACCACCGTCGCCACCGTCACCGCCCCCGCCGAGGCCGAGCAGGCCGCGCGGGTCGGCGTGGACGCGCTGTGCGTGCAGGGCGTCGACGCCGGTGGCCACCGGGGCACCTTCTCCGACGACGGCCGCAGCCCCGGCGGTGGCGAGCTGCTCGGCCTGCTCACCGCGCTGCGCCTGGTCAGGGCCCGCGTCGGGCTCCCGCTGATCGCGGCGGGCGGCATCGCGCACGGCGCGGACGTGGCCGCCGTCGTCGCCGCCGGGGCGGTCGCCGCGCAGCTCGGCACCGCGTTCCTGGCCTGCCCCGAGGCGGGCACCGCGCCCGCGCACCGCCGGGCCATCGCCGAAGGCGCCCGCCGCACCGCGCTGACCAGGGCGTTCAGCGGCAGGCCCGCGCGCGGGCTGGTCAACCGGTTCCTCACCGAGCACACCCCGCACGCCCCGGCCGCCTACCCGAGGGTGCACCACCTGACCAAGCCGATCCGCGCGTCCGGCGACCCCGAGCTGATGTCGATGTGGGCCGGGCAGGCGTACCCCCTGGCCCGTTCGGTCCCGGCCGCCCAGCTGGTGGCCGACCTGAACGGGCAGGCCGTCGAGGCCATCGCGCAGGCCAACGCGCGGATTCGCCCGCTCTAGCGAGGCCCGCGCGGTGACAATGTGCCCGTGACGACCGCGCGCGAGTTAGCCGACGACCTGTTCACCCTGGTCCTGACCTCGGACCCGCTCATGGCGACCCTCATCGGGGTGCCGGGGTGGGACGACCGGCTGCCCGACCCGAGCGCGGCGGCCGAGGCCGGGGCCGCGCGCCGCGCGGGCGAGCTGGCCGCCCGCGCCGCCGAGGGCGACGACGACCCGATCACCAGGGCCGTCGTCGCCCAGCAGGCCACCGGAACGGTCGCCAAGCTCGGGGCGCGCCTGGTCGAGCACACCCACGCCGAGGGCTTCAACGCCCCCGTGCCGCTGCTGCTCACCTCGCTGTCCATGGTCAGACCCGCGCCCGGACAGGGCGAGCTCGACTACCTGACCCGCCTGCGCGCCGTCCCCGGCTACCTGGAGGCGCTGGCCACCCGCCAGCTCGACTCCGACCGCCGCCCGCTGGCCCACCTGGTCGCCGCCGCCGTCACCCGGCTCGACCGCCACCTCGCCGACCCGGTCGGCCCGCTGCGCCTCCCGCCGCTGTCCGAGGCCCGCGCCGCCGAGCGCGATCGGCTGATCACCGACCTGGTCGACCCCGCCCTCGCCCGCTACCGGGACGTGCTGCGCGAGCACGTCGCGCCGCGCGGGCGGAGCGCCGACGAGCCCGGCCTGTGCTGGCTGGCCGACGGCGAGCGGCACTACGAGGGGCTGGTCGCCGCGTACACCACCACCGAGCGCACCGCCCGCGAGCTGCACGAGATCGGCCTCGGGCTGGTGGCCGAGCTGGACCGCGAGTACGAGGAGATCGGGACGCGCGTGTTCGGGCCGCTGCCGGGGGCGAGCGCGTGCGAGCGGGCGGCCGGGGTGCGGGCCAGGCTGATCGCGGACCCCGCGCTGCGCTGGACCGACGGCGCCGAGATGGTCGCGCTGGCCGAGCGGGTCCTCGCGCGCGCCGAGCTGGCGGCGGGGGAGTGGTTCGGGTCCGTGCCCGCCAAGCGCTGCGCGGTCGCCACCGTGCCCGACGACGAGGCCCCCAACGCGCCGCTGGCCTACTACGTCGACCCGGCGATGGACGGCAGCAGACCGGGCACCTACTTCGTCAACACCCACCGGGCGGCCGAGCGGAACCGGGTCAGCGCCGAGGCGGTCGCGTTCCACGAGGGTGTGCCGGGGCACCACTTCCAGATCTCGCTGGCCCAGGAGCTGACCGACCTGCCACCGCTGCGCCGGTTCGCCGCGTTCGAGGCCTACCTGGAGGGGTGGGGGCTGTACGCGGAGCGGCTGGCCGACGAGATGGGGCTCTACAGCGGCGACCTCGCCCGGTTGGGGATGCTCAGCGCGGACTCGCTGCGCGCGGCCAGGCTCGTGGTCGACACCGGGATGCACGCGCTCGGGTGGACGCGGGAGCGGGCCGTCGAGTACCTGCGGGCGAGCACGGCCGCGCCGGAGGCGGACGTCCAGGCCGAGGTGGACCGGTACATCGAGGCGCCCGCGCAGGCGCTGTCGTACATGGTGGGGCGGCTGGAGATCCAGCGCCTGCGCGGGGTGGCGCACGACCGGCTGGGGGCCGCGTTCGACATCAGGGCGTTCCACGACCTGGTGCTGCGCGGCGGCCCGCTGCCGCTGGGCGTGCTGGCCGACGTGGTCGACCGGTGGTGCGGGTCAGCCTGAGCTGTTCTTGCTGTCCCCGCTGTTCTCGCTGTCCCCGTTCGCCAGCGCCGAGTGCCGCTTGCCGTAGGCGTAGTAGACGACCAGGCCGATGGCGAACCACACCGCGAACCGCAGCCACGTCTCCGGGGCCAGGAAGGTGATCAGCCACAGCGAGAACACCACGCCGACGATCGGCACCACCGGCATCCCCGGCGTGCGGAACGTGCGCGGCAGGTCCGGCCTGCGGTAGCGCAGCACGATCACCGCGACGCACACCACGACGAACGCCAGCAGGATGCCGATGTTGGTCAGCTCGGCGGCCTCCGCGATCGGCAGGAACCCGGCGATCACGGCGGACGCCACGCCCAGCACCCAGGTGGTGCGGGTGGGGACGTGCTTGGTCGGGTGGGTCTTGGCGAACCAGCGGGGGAGCAGCCCGTCGCGGCTCATCGAGTAGCCGACGCGGGCGGCGCCCATGAGGAACGTGAACAGCACCGTCGTGATGCCCAGGACCGCGCCCACCGAGATGACGATCCCCAGCGCGGGGAGGCCGACGTCGGCGAAGGCGGTGGCGAACGCGCTCTCGGTGTCCACCTGCGAGTACGGGACCATGCCGGTCAGCACCAGGCAGGCCAGCACGTACAGCACCATCGAGATCGCCAGGGAGTACAGGATCGCCTTGGGCATGTGCTTGCGCGAGTCGGTGGACTCCTCGGCGGCCGTGCTCATCGCGTCGTAGCCGAAGACGGCGAAGAACACCGTGGCCGCGCCGGTGAGGGCGCCGGAGATCCCGAACGGGAAGAACGGGTCGTAGTTGGCGGTGTCGACGTGGAACGCGCCGACCACCACGACCAGCAGGACCACCGCGACCTTGAGGTAGACGAGGGTGGTCTCGAAGCGGGCGGCGTTCTTCATGCCCTGGTTGAGGACGAACGCGATCAGCAGGCACAGCAGCGCGGCGAACAGGTTCACCTTGTAGCTGCCGGGGGTGGCGTCGCCGGACTCGGTTCCGGGCGCGCCGAGCATCCACTCGGGCAGGTGCAGCCCGAGGAGGCTGAGGAGCTCGTTGAAGTAGCCGGAGATGCCGATCGCGACCACGGCCACGATCGCGGTGTACTCCAGCAGCAGGTCCCAGCCGATGAACCAGCCGACGATCTCCCCGAGCACGGCGTAGCCGTAGGTGTAGGCCGAGCCCGCCTGCGGGATGAGGCCTGCGAACTCGGCGTAGGAGAACGCGGCGGCGGCGCTGGCGATGCCCGCGACGAGGAACGAGATGAGCACGGCGGGACCGGCGGTCTTGTTGGCGACCGCGCCCGCGAGCGAGAAGATCCCGGCGCCGATGATGCCGCCGACGCCGATGGCGGTGAGCTGCCAGAGGCCGAGCGTCCTGGTGAGACCGCCGCTCTGGTGCGGGCTGTCGCCCTCCAGGACGGGTTTGCGCCGGAAGACGCCCCGCCCCTGTCCGAACCCGCTGTGCGCAGAGGACATCCGCCCGCTCCCTCGCGTTGGCCGACCGTGCAGTGGCGGCCGAACCTACGCGGATCTCACGGCGCTGAGGGCGCGCGGGGACAACGCGGGCCCGCCCGGTTCCGGCCCGGTTCGGGGAGCCGCAGGGGGCGGTGGGGGATTTGTGGCGGGGTGGGTGGATCAGGGGGGTGCGGGGTCGCGCGGGGAGCGTCCGCCGAGTGCTGGCAGTCGCCGCCCGCGCCGTGGCAGAGTGCCCGCATGGCAGCAGAGCAGCTGGTCCACTACGGGGTTCGGCGCGGGGTCGCGACGGTCACGCTCGACTCGCCGCACAACCGCAACGCCCTCTCCGCCCGGCTGCGCCGCGAGCTGCTCGCGCACCTGGTGACCGCGTTGGCCGACGACGCCGTGCGGGTCGTCGTCCTCACCCACACCGGACCGGTGTTCTGCTCGGGCATGGACCTCAAGGAAGCGCGCGGGGCGTCCGCGGGGGACCAGGGCGTGAACGAGTTCCCCGAGATCCTCAAGACCCTCTGGGCCAGTCCCAAGCCGGTCGTCGCGCGGCTCGCCGGACCGGCGCGCGCGGGCGGGGTCGGGCTGGTCGCCGCCTGCGACGTCGCGGTCGCCGTCGAGGGGGCCACGTTCGCGTTCAGCGAGGTCCGCATCGGGGTCGTGCCCGCGATCATCTCGGTCACCGTGCTGCCCCGGCTCTCGTCCAGGGCCGCGCACGAGCTGTTCCTCACCGGCGAGGTGTTCGACGCCGAGCGGGCGGCCCGGATCGGGCTGGTCAACTCGGTCGTCGTCGCCGACGGGCTGGACGCCGAGGTCGCGCGGTTCACCGACATGCTCGTCCTCGGCGCGCCCGGCGCGCTCGCCGCCACCAAGGCGATGCTCCAGCGCGGGACCGACGTGGACGCGGCGTTCGCGGACATGCTGCGGCTCTCCGCCGCGCACTTCGGCGGCCCGGAGGGGCAGGAGGGCATCGCGGCCCGGCTGGAGAAGCGCAAGCCGGACTGGGTGCCGGAGTAGGCCCGACCGCCCCTGGGCGACCGGGCCCGCCGCCGGTCAGCCCAGGGTGAAGACGATCTTGCCCGCCGTGTCGCCGTCCAGCATGGCCCGGAAGCCCGTCTCGGCCTCCGCCATCGGCAGCCGGGCGCCGATCCGCGGGCGCAGGCCGGTGCGCTCGCAGAACGCCAGCAGGTCCACCAGCTCGTCCCGCGTGCCCATGGTCGAGCCGACCACCCGCAGCTGGAGGAAGAACAGGCGCTGCAGCTCCGCCGCCGACGGGTCGCCGGTGGTCGCGCCGGACACCACGACCACGCCACCGGGCTTGAGCGACTTCATCGAGTGCGCCCAGGTGGCCTTCCCGACCGTCTCGAACACCGCGTCCACCCGTTCGGGCAAGCGGGCCCCGCTCTCGAACGACGCGTGCGCGCCCAGCGACTCGGCCAGCGCGCGCTTGGCCCCGGTCCGCCCGGTCACCCACACCCGGTACCCGGCGGCCCGCCCCAGCTGCACCAGCGCCGTCGACACCCCGCCCGACGCGCCCTGCACGAGCATGGTCTGCCCCGGCCGCAGCCCGGACTTCACGAACAGCATCCGGTACGCGGTCAGCCACGCCGTGCCCATGCAGGCGGCCTCGGCGAAGTCCAGACCGGACGGCTTGGGGATCGCGTTGCGCCTCGGGACCACGACCCAGTCGGCGAACGAGCCCTGGTGCTTCTCGGTCAGCAGCGAGCGGCCGGGGTCCAGGGTCTCGTCGCCCAGGTGGTCCGGGCTGCCGATCAGGGAGTGCAGCACCACCTCGGTGCCGTCCTCCAGCACGCCGGCGCCGTCGCAGCCCAGGATCATCGGGAACCGGTCCGCCTTGATCCCGACCCCGCGCAGGGTCCACAGGTCGTGCATGTTCAGCGTGGCCGCCCGCACGGCCACGCGCACCCAGCCGTCGGGCGCCTCGGGTTCGGGTCGTTCCCCCACCCGCAGCGCGGCGAGGGGCTGGTCGGGGCTGGGCTCGGCTGCGTAGACGGAGAACATGCCAGCGAACCTACTCAGCCGATCACCCGTCCGTGGTGCGGGTCACGCGCTACCCTCGACGGTGATATGGAATCGATCGCGCGCTGGTGGGACGGGGTGGAGCTGTGGCTCGCCCAGCTGCCGTTCTTCCTCCAGTTCCCCCTCGTGATGGCTGTCCTGCTCCCCGCCGCGCTGGGTGTGGCGAGGTTCATCGACCGGGTGGTCGACGAGGCGTCCGCGCGGCTCAGCGGCGACCCGGAGGCCGAACCGCCGATGGGCGCGCTGCCCACCGACGTGCGGGAACCCCGGCTCCGCGAGGGCAGGACGCGTTCGTAGGCTGGACCGGTGACTCCCGGTAGGCGCCTCACCGTCGCGCTCGTTGGTCTGATCGCCCTGGTGGTGGTCGGCTACTTCGCGAAGGACTACGGCAGCGACTCGACCCCAGCACCCCCGTCCTCCAGCTCCGGCTCCACGTCCGTGCCCGGCGCGTCGTCGTCCGGCTTCTCCGTGCAGCCGCTGTCGGAGCTGCCCGCGCAGGCCGCCGAGACCTGGAAGCTGATCACCACCGACGGCCCGTTCCCGCACCCGCGCAACGACGGCGTGGTGTTCCGCAACCGCGAGAAGCTGCTGCCGCAGCACAAGGGCGAGTACTACCGCGAGTACACGGTGCCCACTCCGGGTAGTCGGGACCGGGGGGCGCGCAGGCTGGTGACCGGTCAGGAGGACGAGGTGTACTACACCGCTGACCACTACGAGTCGTTCGTCGTCGTGGACGTGGCCAGGTGACGGCGCGCGCGGTCCGCGAGGCGCGGGAGCGCGGCGCGCACCCGCACGTGCTCGCGGGCGCGGAGATCACCGGCAAGCGCGCGGCGCTGGACGCGATCGCGGCGGCGCTGTCCTTCCCGGACTGGTTCGGGCGCAACCTGGACGCGCTGTACGACTGCCTGGTGGACCTGTCGTGGCTGCCGGAGGGCGAGCACGTGCTGATCTGGCCGCAGCGCGAGGTCTTCGACCGCAAGGACCCGGTGGGCTCGGCGGCGGTGGACTCGGTGCTGCGGGACGCGGCGGCACAGGGGGCTCCGGGGCGGGTGCTGACGGTGGTGTACCCGGCGCCGCTGTAGGGGCCCGGTGCGGTGGTGGCCGCCACGTCGCCCGCGTTCGTGGTGGTAGATCACCTGAGCCGGGGACCGAGGAATCCTCGCCAAGCGGCGGGCGGTCGGGGACACTGGTGTCATGAGCGAGCAGTTGACCCTCACCGCGGCTGTCCACCAGGAAGAGGAGTGGCACGTGGCCCAGTGCCTGGAGGTGGACGTCGCCAGCCAGGGGCTGACCGTCGCCGAGGCGCTGGCGAACCTCGCCGAGGCCGTGGAGCTGTACCTCGAAGAGCGTCCTGACGCCGAGTTGACGACCCCCGAGCTGGTGACCAAGTTCCAGGTGGCCGGTAGCGCCGCGTGAGCCCCGCGCTCTCCGACGTCCCGGTCCGCAAGGTCGTGCGAGTCCTGGAATCGGTGGGATTCGCGTACAACCGCACCAGGGGCAGCCACGCCGTTTACCGCCACGAGGACGGCAGGGTCGCCATCGTGCCGATGCACGGCACCGTGAAGCGCGGCACGCTCGCCTCGATCCTGCGCCAAGCGGGGCTGAGTCCGGACGAGTTCCTCGGACTTCTCTGACCTGAACGATGAACGTTGCGGTCCTGTCATCTGTTGACAGTCAACAGTTGACAGGACCGCACCTGGTGGTCTCGGCCAGCGATCACCCGCCTAAGCGATCGCCGTCACCTTCCCCGCAGCCCGGACCCGCGCTTCCGCGTACCGGTGCAGCACCAGCTCGGCCACCTCCGGGTCCGCGCCCAGCGGGGCCGCGACCACCGCGTCCGCGCCCACCAAGCCCGCCACCCGGTCCGGCAGCAGGCCCGGCGCGAGGAACCACGACGCCACCGCCACCCGCCGCGCCCCCGCCGCGCGCAGCCTGGCCGCCGCCACCGCCGCGTCCGGGGCCGCGCTCGCCGCGAACGCCGCCTCCACGCCCGACCAGCCCGCGCCCGCCGCCCAGCGCCGCGCCGTCGCCCTGACCACGGCGTTCGCCCGCGCGTGCGAGGACCCCGCCGCCGCCAGCACCACGCCCCACGACCGGTCCCCGAAGTCGACCCCGGCCTCGGCCAGCCGCCGCAGCGCCGCCGACTCCAGCCTCGGGTCGGGGCCCAGCACGTCCGCGATCGCCACGTCCAGCCCGAGCACCGCCGCCTCCGCCACGGCGCTCGGCACGTCCACCCGCGCGTGGTACGCCCGCCCCAGCAGCAGCGGCACCACCACCGCCTCCCGGTGGCCGTCCGCGCGGACCGCCCGCAGCACGTCCGGCAGCCTCGGCGCGGACAGCTCCAGGAACGACGCCCGCACGTCCAGCTCCGGCCGCAGCGCCCGCACCACGCCCACCAGCTCGTTCACCACCGCCGCCGACCTCGGGTCCCGGCTCCCGTGCGCCACCGCCACGAGCGCGCTCACGTCAGCGCCCCCGTCAGCCCGCGCGCCCGCAGCACCGCCCGCTCCAGCGGCCGGAACAGCAGCAGCTCGATCCCCACGCCGACCAGCAGGATCAGGAAGATCGCCGCGATCACCATCGAGATGTCGTTCAGCGACGCCCCGTTGTGCAGGTACTGCCCCAGACCCTCGCCCAGCTGCGGCGAGGTGGCGATGATCTCGGCCGCCATCAGCGACCGCCACGAGAACGCCCACCCCTGCTTCAACCCGGCCAGGTAACCGGGCAGCGCGGCGGGCAGCAGGATGTGCCGCGCGGACGCCAACCGGCCCGCCCCCAGCGCCTGCCCGACCCTCGGCAGCAGCGGCGGGACCTGGTCCACGCCCGCCACCAGGCCGTTCGCGATCGACGGCACCGAGCCCATCAGCACCACGAAGTAGATCGTCGACGGGGTCGCCCCGAACCACAGGATGCCCGCGGGCACCCACGCCACCGACGGCAGGCTCTGCAACCCGGACAGCAGCGACCCGATCGCCGCCCGCACCAGCCGCACCTTCGCGATCAGCAGCCCGAGCGGCGTCGCGATCACGACCGCCGCCAGGAAGCCCAGCACCGCCCGGTGGACCGACGTCCACAGCACCTCGACGGCCCGACCGGTGCGCACCGCCTCCGCCACCGCGCCCCACACCGACAGCGGCGAGGGCAGCCGGTACTCCGGCCACAGCGCCGCCGCCCACAGCGCCTGCCACACCACGATCAGCAGCGCGAACGCCACCAGCGGTGGCAGGGCGGTGCGGGCCAGCCTGCGCCACACCGACGGCGGGCGCTCGCCGATCGGCGTGTCCAGGGCGTCCAGGCCTGCCCCGACCGCCGCCAGGTCCGCCGCCGACCGCGCCCCGTCCGGCGAACCGGACCCGGAGGACCCGGAAGACCCGGACGGCTCGTCGACCTCAGGCTGCCGCGTGACCACTGATCACCTCCCGCAGCCGCCCCGTGACGTCCTCGATCAGCTCGGCCGGGTCCCGCCCCTCGACCGCCCACTCCCGCACGACCCGCCCCGGCCGCGAGGACAGCAGCACCACCCGCTGCCCCAGCCGCACCGCCTCGCGCACGTCGTGCGTCACGAACAGCACCGCCGTGCCGGTCTCCCGCCACACGCGGGCCAGCTCGGACTGGAGCACGTCCCGCGTGATGGCGTCCAGCGCCGCGAACGGCTCGTCCATCAGCAGCAGCGCGGGCGCCCCGTCGTCGGCGCTGCCCTGGGCGGACGCCAGCGCCCGAGCCAGCGCCACCCGCTGCCGCATCCCGCCGGACAGCTCGTGCGGGCGCTTGCGGCCGACGCCGGACAGCCGCACCAGCTCCAGCAGCTCCCCGGCCCGCGCCCGCCGCTCCCCGCGCCGCACCCCGGCCAGCCGCAGCGGCAGCTCCACGTTCCGCTCCGCCGTCAGCCACGGCATCAGCGCGGCCTCCTGGAACATCACCGCGGGCCTGGACGTGGTCAGCCCGATCCGGCCGGACGTGGGCGCGTCCAGCCCGGCCACCAGGTTCAGCAGCGTGGACTTGCCGCAGCCCGACGCGCCCAGCAGGCACACGAACTCACCGGGCGCCACCTCCAGGTCGACCCCGTCGAGGGCGACCACGGCGTGCTGTCCGGTCCCGAACTCCTTGCGCACCCCGGTCAGGGTGACGGCCGCGTCGACGCCGGATCGCGGCGCCGTGGTGTCGAGCGTGGCGGTCATGGTGTGCCTGCCTTCCTCGTGGGGCCCTCGCTACTTCCGGTCCAGGCCCGCGGCGTCCACGGCGGGCTCACCGGCGGCCTTCAGCACCTCGCCCAGCGGCCCGAAGTCGGCCAGCCCCGCGACGTCGGCGGCCTCCTTGGCCACGCCCGCCGTCACCGCGTCCTCCGCGAGCTGCGGGAACGCCGAGGCCTGCGGGTCGAGGGTCAGCTCGATGCCCTCGAACGCCCGGTCCAGCACCGGCTCGCCCAGCGCCTTGCCGGTCAGCTTCTTCAGCGCCTCGTTCACGGTGGTCTTGGCGCCCGCCGCGTCGTCCCGCGCGTACTTGGTCGCGGCGAGGTGCCCGCGCAGCAGCGCCTGCACGGTCTCCGGGTGCTCCTGCAGGAACTTCGTGCGCACGATCAGCACCGTGGTCGGGAACTTCCCGCCCTCCCACAGGGTCTTCTCGTCCAGCAGCACCTTCGCGCCCGCGTCGACCACCAGCCGCGAGGACCACGGCTCCGGCGCCCACGCGCCCTGCACCCCGCCGGAGCGGAACAGGTCCAGGCTCTGCGAGTTCTCGGTGTTGGTCACGTTGACCTGGTCGGGGCCCGCGCCGATGGCCAGCCCCTGGTCGGACAGCCACTTCTTCAGCGCCACGTCCTGCGTGTTCGCCAGCTGCGGGGTGGTGATGACCTTGCCCTTGAGGTCCTGGGGCGAGTTGATCTCCGGCTTGACCACGAGCTGCGCGCCGCCCGAGGTGGCCCCGGCGATCAGCTTCACCGCCTCGCCGCTGGACTTGGCGTAGGCGTTGATGGCCGGGCCGGACCCGATGAACGTCGCGTCCAGGGACTCGCCCAGCAGCGCGTTCACCGCCTCGGGCCCGGCGTTGAAGGTCTGCGTGGTGAGCTTGGTCGAGCCCAGCTCCTTCTCGAACAGCCCGCGCTCCACGCCGATCAGCGCGGACGCGTGCGTGACGTTCGGGAAGTAGCCCAGCCGCAGCTCGGCGGCGGCCCCCTGGTCGGCGGCGGGCGCGCTCTCCTCGGCGCGCTCGGCGCGGGAGCAGCCCGTCGCGACGGCCAGGGCCGCGAGCAGGACTGCGGTGGTCTTCACAGCGCGGCGGTGTGCTCTCACGGGAGGGGACCTTTCGGGGAGGGGGGAAGGGAGGAGGTCAGGGGCCGGGGGAGACCAGGGCGCGGCCGTCGGCGAGCGCGGCGCCTCCGGCCTCGACCGGTGACGCGTCCGGCTCGGGCAGCGGCGCGCCCACCAGGCCCGCCGCGAGGGTCCCGCCGTCACCGGCGTCGATCACCAGGAACGCCCCGGTGCGCCGGTCGCGGGTGTAGTCGTCCACCGGGACGGGCTCGGCGGTGCGCACCCGCACCTGGCCGATGTCGTTGAGCCGCAGGGCGTCCGGCGCGCCCGTGCTGGCCAGGGCCTGCTCGTCGAACCGGGACAGCAGCTCGGTCACGATCGCCTGGACGGTGCGCGTGCCGTGCTTGACGAGCACCCGCGCGCCGGGTGCGAGGGGCTTCTCGGCCAGCCAGCACAGGGTCGCGGTGAACTCGTCCACCACCTCGGGCGCGTCACCGGCCGCGATCAGGTCGCCTCGGGAGACGTCCAGGTCGTGCGCCAGCAGCAGCGTGACCGACCGGCCCGCCGCCGCCTCGGCCAGCGGCCCGTCGGCCGTGTCGATGCCGGTCACCGTCGTGCGCGACCCGCCGGGCAGCACGGTCACCTCGTCGCCGACCCGGACCGTGCCCGCCGCGACCTGCCCCGCGTACCCCCGGTAGTCGGGGTGCTGGGCGGTGCGCGGCCGGATCACGTACTGCACCGGGAAGCGGAACGGCGCGTCGTGCGGGTCCGGCTCCACCGGCACCGACTCCAGGTGCTCCAGCAGCGTCGGCCCCGAGTACCAGGGCGTGCTCGCCGACCGGTCCACCACGTTGTCGCCCACCAGCGCGGACACCGGGATCGACACCACCGAGTCCTCGGCGAAGCCCAGCGCGGACGCGTGGGCGGCGAACTCCTTGGCGATGCGGGAGAACACGACCTCGTCGTAGCCGACCAGGTCGACCTTGTTCACCGCCAGCACCAGCCGGGGCACGCCCAGCAGCGCCAGCACCGCCGCGTGCCGCCGGGTCTGCTCCACCACGCCCCGGCGCGCGTCCACCAGCAGCACCGCGAGCTGCGCGGTCGACGCGCCGGTCACGGTGTTGCGGGTGTACTGCACGTGGCCGGGGGTGTCGGCCAGCACGAACGTGCGGCGCGGCGTGGCGAAGTACCGGTAGGCCACGTCGATCGTGATGCCCTGCTCGCGCTCCGAGCGCAGCCCGTCCACCAGCAGCGACAGGTCCGGGGTGGTCAGGCCCCGGTCCGCGCTGGCCCGGTGCACCGCGTCCAGGGTGTCCGCCAGCACCGACTTCGTGTCGTACAGAAGCCGCCCGACCAGGGTGGACTTGCCGTCGTCCACGCTGCCCGCCGTGGCCAGTCTCAGCAGGTCGCTCATCTAGAAGTACCCCTCCCGCTTGCGGTCCTCCATGGCGGCCTCGCTCATCCGGTCATCGGCGCGCGTGGCGCCCCGCTCGGTGAGCCTGCTGGCGGAGACCTCCGCGATGACCGCGTCGATGTCGGCGGCCTCGGACTCCACCGCCCCGGTGCACGAGCCGTCGCCGACCGTCCGGTAGCGCACCGTCTTCTCCACCAGCTCCTCGCCCGCGCGCGGCCCGCCCCACGGGCCCTGCGCCAGCCACATGCCGTCGCGCAGGTACACCTCGCGGCGGTGCGCGTAGTAGATGGGCGGCAGCTCGATCCGCTCGCGGGCGATGTAGCGCCACACGTCCAGCTCGGTCCAGTTCGACAGCGGGAACACCCGCACGTGCTCACCGGCCCGGTGCCTGCCGTTGTAGAGGTTCCACAGCTCCGGCCGCTGCCTGCGCGGCTCCCACTGGCCGAAGGCGTTGCGCAGGCTGAAGATGCGCTCCTTGGCGCGGGCCCGCTCCTCGTCCCGGCGTCCGCCGCCGAACACCGCGTCGAACCGGTTCGCGGTGATCGCGTCCAGCAGCGGCACGGTCTGCAGCGGGTTGCGGGTGCCGTCCGGGCGCTCGGCGAGCCTGCCG
Source organism: Actinosynnema pretiosum (assembly GCF_024171695.1). Taxonomy (GTDB): domain Bacteria; phylum Actinomycetota; class Actinomycetes; order Mycobacteriales; family Pseudonocardiaceae; genus Actinosynnema; species Actinosynnema pretiosum. Next base: position 357,248 of record NZ_JAMTCF010000002.1, read on the forward strand.
TCGTCCAGGTAGTCCTGCACCCGCGCCACCTCCAGGCGCAGCCCGTGCCGGGCGACGACCTCGTCGCGGAACGCGATCACCTCGTCGAAGTTGTGCCCGGTGTCCACGTGCAGCAGCGGGAACGGCACCGGGGCGGGCCAGAAGGCCTTGACCGCCAGGTGCAGCAGCAGCGTCGAGTCCTTGCCGCCGGAGAACAGGATCACCGGGCGGTCGAACTCGCCCGCGACCTCGCGGAAGATGTGCACCGCCTCGGACTCGAGGCGGTCGAGCGCGTCCAGGGCCAGAGTCATCCGTGCAACCCGCATTCCGTCTTGGCGGTGCCCGCCCAGCGACCGCTGCGCGGGTCGGCGCCCGGCAGCGGCTTGGCGGTGCACGGCGCGCAGCCGATGGAGGGGTAACCCGCCTGAACCAGGGGGTTCTCCAGGATTCCGTGCTCGGCGAGGTAGCCGTTGAACTCGTCGTCGGACCACGGCGCGATCGGGTTGACCTTCACCAGCCCGTTGCGCTCGTCCCACTGCACGATCGGGGTGTCCGCCCTGGTGGGGGCGTCGACGCGGCGCACGCCGGTCACCCACGCGTCGTACCCGGCCAGGGTGCGGCGCAGCGGCACGACCTTGCGCAGCTGGCAGCAGCGGCCGGGGTCGGTGCGGTTGAGCGGCCCGAACTCGGCCTCCTGGTCGGCGGCGGACTGCTCGGCCGCGGCGTTGACGATCCGCAGCCGCGGGTAGACCAGGTCGACCGCGTCGCGGGTGCCGATGGTCTCGGCGAAGTGGTAGCCGGTCTCCAGGAACAGCACGTCCACGTCCGGCTTGACCTTCGCGGCGAGGTCCACCAGCACCGCGTCCTGCATGTTCGACGCGACGATCCAGCTGTCGCCGAACGTGCGGGCGGTCCAGGCCAGGGCCTGTTCGGCGGTCGCGTCGGCCAGCTCGACCTGGGCGGCCTGCGCCACGGCTCTCAGGTCTTCCTTGATCCCGCTCACCCGCGCGCCTCCTGGGGCAGGTTCAACCCGATGAACTTGACCGTGAACACCCGGCGGCAGGCCGAGCACAACCACGCGTGCGCGGGCTCCTCCTGGGGGCGGAGGTCCTCGTCGCCGCAGTAGGGGCAGTGGAAGGGCGTCGCGCGCTCGCTCACCGCAGCAGCCCCTCGTCCGCGCGGGCCACCCACTGGGCGAACCGCTCGTCGCCGTCCCGGCCGTCCAGGTAGTGCCGCACCACCCGCTCCACGTACTCGGGCAGCTCGGCCGCGGTGACCTTGTGGCCGCGCAGCTTGCGGCCGAACCCGGCGTCCAGCCCGAGCCCGCCGCCCAGGTGCACCTGGAAGCCCTCGACCTGGCGGCCGTCGGCGTCGGTGACGATCTGGCCCTTGAGGCCGATGTCGGCGGTTTGGATGCGCGCGCACGAGTTCGGGCAGCCGTTGAGGTGCACCGAGATCGGCGCCGCGACCCCGGCCACCACGTCCGCGAGCCGCTCCTCCAGCGCCGTGACCAGGTCCGCCGCGCGCGCCTTGGTCTCGACGATCGCGAGCTTGCAGAACTCCAGGCCGGTGCACGCCATCACCCCGCGCCGCCACGGCGACGGCTCGGTGGGCAGCCCGAGCGCCGCCAGGTCCGCGCGCAGGCCGTCCACCTCGGCCTCGGGCACGTCCAGCACGACGAGCTTCTGCTGCGGGGTCAGCCGGACCCGGTTCGATCCGGCCCGCTCCACCGCCTTGGCGACCTCCACCAGGGTCGACCCGGACACCCGGCCCGCGATCGGCGCCGCGCCGACCGCGAACAGGCCGTCCTTCTGCCGGTGCACGCCCACGTGGTCGCGGGCGACCTCCGGGATCTCGGGGGCGGGACCGTCGATCAGCTTCCGGTTGAGGTACTCGTCCTGGAGGATCTGGCGGAACTTCTCCGCGCCCCAGTCGGCGACGAGGAACTTCAGCCGCGCACGGTTGCGGAGCCTGCGGTAGCCGTAGTCGCGGAAGACGCTGATCACGCCCTCCCACACGTCGGGCACCTCGTCCAGCGGGATCCACGCGCCCAGCCGCTTCGCGATCATCGGGTTGGTCGACAGGCCGCCGCCCACCCACAGGTCGAAGCCGGGGCCGTGCTCCGGGTGGACGACGCCGACGAACGCCACGTCGTGCACCTCGTGCGCCACGTCCGGCAGGCCCGAGATGGCGGTCTTGAACTTGCGCGGCAGGTTCGAGAAGCGCGGGTCGCCGATGTAGCGGCGCAGGATCTCGTCGATGGCCGGGCCGCCGTCGAGCACCTCGTCCTCGGCGATGCCCGCGAGCGGGGAGCCGAGGACGACGCGGGGGCTGTCGCCGCAGGCCTCCATCGTGGTCAGCCCGGCGGCTTCCAGGCGCTCCCAGAGCGTGGGGACGTCCTCGATGCGGATCCAGTGGTACTGGATGTTCTGCCGGTCGGTGATGTCGGCGGTGTCGCGGGCGTAGGTCTGGGACAGCTCGCCGATCAGCGCGAGCTGGGCGGTGGTGAGCCTGCCGCCGTCCACCCGGACGCGGAGCATGAAGTACTCGTCGTCCAGCTCCTCGGGCTCCAGGGTCGCCGTCCGGCCGCCGTCGATCCCCGGCTTGCGCTGCGTGTACAGCCCGTACCAGCGGAAGCGGCCCCGCAGGTCGGCGGGGTCGATGGAGGCGAAGCCACCCGGCGCGTAGATCGTCTCGATCCGCGCGCGCACGTTGAGCGGGTTGTCGTCCTTCTTGCTCCGCTCGTTCGGGTTGAGCGGCTCGCGGTAGCCGAGCGCCCACTGGCCCTCGCCCCGCCGCTGCCTGGCGCGCGGGGGCGCAGGCGTCGAGGGCGTTGCCGTGGGGGGCGATGTCGTCGGGGGAACCATCCGCTGGCCTCCGGAGGTGGAGTGGCGGCGCGGTGGTGCGCGTGGCGAGCCCGGTGGTGCGGTGGTGGAGGCCCCGTCAGCGCACCCCGGCGCCTACGGGAACGAAAAGGCGCGGGGTTATGCCGAACGGGGGCACATCGCGCTGGAGACGCGGCGGAAGTCGACGTGGCGGCGGACCACCAGGCGAATTCCGTTCGTCGTCATGCGGCTGAGCGTGCCACGGGTCCATGTTGTGGTCCACAGGCATCCGCATGGTGGGACAGGTCACGGTGGGGGGTTGCGCTGGGGGGTGGAAGGGGTGTGGCGGGGGAGGAGGGGGGAAGGGGGTGGCGAGGGGGAGGGGGAGGGTGTGGCGAGGGGGTGGCCGCTGGTCGGGCGGGTGCGGTGCTCTGGTGGGGGACAATGGGGGTATGCCCTCTGCGCTGCCTGCCGGTGACCCCGCACCCTCGGACGGGGCGTTGCCCGCGACTGCTCTGGAAGGGCTTGGCACGCGGCCGTTCGGGGTGTACGTGCACGTGCCGTTCTGTGCGACGCGGTGCGGGTACTGCGACTTCAACACGTATACGGCGGGGGAGTTGGGGACGTCGGCTTCGCCGGAGTCGTGGTTGGAGGGGTTGCGGAGGGAGTTGGACCTGGCGGCTCGGGTGCTGGGGGCGCCGCCTGCTGCCGAGACGGTGTTCGTGGGTGGGGGGACGCCGTCGTTGTTGGGGGCGGACGGGTTGGCTGCGGTGCTGGAGGCGGTGCGGTCGTCGGTGGGGCTCGCGCCTGGGGCCGAGGTGACTACGGAGTCGAATCCGGAGTCGACGTCGTTGGAGTTCTTCGCGGCGATTCGGGAGGCCGGGTACACGCGGGTTTCGCTGGGGATGCAGTCGGCGGCTCGGCACGTGTTGCAGATCTTGGATCGGAAGCACACGCCTGGGCGGGCTGCTGCGGCGGCTCGGGAGGCTCGGGAGGGTGGGTTCGAGCACGTCAACCTGGATTTGATCTACGGGACGCCTGGGGAGCGGGACGAGGATCTGCGGGAGTCGCTGGCGGTGGTGCGGGATGCCGGGGTGGATCACCTGTCGGCTTACGCGCTGATCGTGGAGGAGGGGACGGCGTTGGCTCGGCGGGTGCGGCGGGGGGAGTTGCCCGCGCCGGATGACGACGTGCTGGCGGAGCGGTACGAGATGGTGGACGCGGCGGCTCGTGAGATGGGGATGAGCTGGTACGAGGTGTCGAACTGGGCCGCGTCGGAGGAGGGGCGGTGCAGGCACAACGTCCTGTACTGGCAGGGGGCGGACTGGTGGGGGGCCGGGCCTGGGGCGCACAGCCACGTGGGTGGGGTGCGGTGGTGGAACGTGAAGCACCCGGCGAAGTACGCGGCGGTGCTTGCGGGGGGTGAGTCGCCGGCTGCTGGGCGTGAGGTGCTGGCGGAGGACGATCGCCGGGTTGAGCGGGTGCTGTTGGAGTTGCGACTGTCCGAAGGGTTGCCGGTTGAGGTGTTGGACCGGGACGGGCGGCGGGAGGCTGCTCGGGTGGCTGCGGAGGGGTTGTTGGAGCCGATGGCGCTTGCTCGGGGGCGGTGCGTGTTGACGGACCGGGGGCGGTTGTTGGCTGACGCGGTGGTCCGGCGGTTGACCTGAGGGGTGGGGGGCAAGGGCAAGAGCAAGATCAAGAGCTGAAGGGCTCGCCTCGCCGGCGGGGCAGACCTCCAAAAAAGAGGGACACGAGCTCTGCCGGCCGGTGACCGTTGGGTTGGTGGTGCGGTTTACCCCTGCGGTGGTCCGGGTCCCTCTTCTCCGTGTGGCCTCCTTTCAGGCAAGCACAGGCGTCAAGACGCCGTTTGACCAGGCAGTCTGCCGTGGCAATGCGGCGGCGTCTTGACACCTGCGCTCGGGCTTCGCCAGGCCACACGGAGAAGAGGGACGCGGGAGTGGGGCTGCGTGGGCTCGCTGCGCTCGCCCCGCAGCCCGCGAGGTGGTCTGGGGTGGGGGCTGGGAGTGCGGTCGGGTGCGGATCGCTGGGGTGGGGGTGGGGTTCGTAACCTGTGAATGACTTTCCGAACTCGCCGGGGACCGGGGGGCGTCCGCTCCGTAAAATCGGGGCGAGGACATCAGGGGGCAGTGCCCCCTACCAGCGGAGGTGGCACGCGGTGAACGCTGATCAGCGGCGCTTCGAGGTGTTGCGCGCCATCGTTGCCGACTACGTCTCCAACCACGAGCCGGTCGGGTCCAAGGCGTTGGTCGAGCGGCACAACCTGGGGGTGTCCAGTGCGACCGTTCGCAACGACATGGCCTCGTTGGAGGAGGACGGTTACATCACCCAGCCGCACACCAGCGCTGGGCGGGTGCCTACCGACAAGGGGTATCGGCTGTTCGTCGACCGGCTGAGCGAGGTCAAGCCGTTGTCGACGGCTGAGCGGCGGGCCATTCACTCGTTCCTCGAGGGGGCCTGTGACCTGGACGACGTGCTGCGGCGCAGTGTTCGGCTGCTCGCGCAGCTCACTCGGCAGGTCGCCGTGGTGCAGTACCCGACGCTCAGCCGGGCCTCGGTGCGGCACCTCGAGGTGTTGGCCATCACCCCGGCGCGGTTGATGCTGATCCTGATCACCGACACCGGTCGGGTGGACCAGCGGTCGGTGGATCTCGGTGATGTCATCACCGAGGAGAACGTCGCCCGGATCCGCACGATGCTCAACGCCTCGCTGGTCGGCAAGCGGCTCGCGGACGCGTCCGCCGAGGTCGCCCAGCTGCCGGAGAAGGTGCCTGGCGAGCTCCGGGACATCGCCACCAGGGTCAGCACCGTGCTGATCGAATCCCTGGTCGAGCACCCCGAGGAGCGCCTGGTGCTGGGTGGCACGGCGAACCTCACCCGGAACGTGGCAGACTTCCCCGGTTCGCTGCGCCCGGTGCTGGAGGCGCTGGAGGAGCAGGTGGTGGTGCTCAAGCTGCTGGCGGCCTCGCACGACCCCGGCACCGTGCTGGTGCACATCGGGGAGGAGAACGAGGCGGCGGAGATGCGCGGCACCTCGGTCGTGTCCATCGGCTACGGCAGCGTCGACAAGCTGCTCGGCGGCATGGGCGTGGTCGGACCAACCCGGATGGACTACCCGTCCACGATGGCGGCCGTCAGGGCCGTCGCCCACTACGTGGGGGACATCCTCACCGTCCGGTGAGGGAACACCCCGCGCCCGCAGGACGTTTCGCAAGCGACGCAGGCTAGCGCGCGCGTGTTCCAGCGCGCCCGCAGGAGGACAGCACGGTGGCGAGGGACTACTACGGCACGCTCGGGGTCTCCAAGAACGCGACACCCGAGGAGATCAAGCGCGCCTACCGCAAGCTCGCGCGCCAGCTTCACCCGGACGTGAACCCCAACGAGGAAGCGCGCTTCAAGGAGGTGACCGCCGCCTACGAGGTCCTGTCGGACCCGCGCAAGCGGCAGGTCGTCGACCTGGGCGGCGACCCGCTGGAGCCGGGTGGCGGCGGGCGCGGCGCGGGTGGCGGCGACCCGTTCGCCGGCTTCGGGCTGGGCGACATCATGGACGCGTTCTTCGGCGCGGGCGCGGGAGGCGGCGGTCGTGGACCGCGCAGCCGCGTCCAGCCCGGATCGGACGCGTTGATCAGGCTCTCCATGACGCTGGAGGAGTGCGCGGCGGGTGCGAACCGCGAGCTGACGGTGGACACCGCGATCCTGTGCGACCGCTGCGTGGGCAGCGGCTGCGCGGAGGGCGCGTCCCCGGTGCGCTGCGACACGTGCGGCGGTCGTGGCGAGGTGCAGTCGGTGCAGCGCTCGTTCCTCGGCCAGGTCGTCACGGCCCGGCCGTGCCCGGTCTGCCGGGGCTTCGGCGAGGTCATCCCCGACCCGTGCCAGCAGTGCGCGGGCGACGGGCGGGTGCGCTCCCGCCGGACCATCTCGGTGCAGATCCCGGCCGGTGTGGCCGAGGGGATGCGGGTGCGGCTGGCCGGTCAGGGCGAGGTCGGCTCCGGTGGCGGCCCCGCCGGTGACCTGTACGTCGAGGTCGAGGAGATCGCCCACGACGTGTTCGAGCGCGACGGCTCCGACCTGCACTGCTCGGTGCGCATCCCGATGACGACGGCCGCGCTCGGCGCGGTGCTGCCGCTGTCCACCCTCGACGGCGAGGAGGAGCTGGAGATCGAACCCGGCACCCAGCCCGCCACCGAGCTGGTGCTCACCGGTCGCGGGATGCCGAGGCTGCGCTCCAACGGGCGCGTCGACGGGCGCGGTGACCTGCACGTTCACCTGGACGTGGTGGTGCCGACCAAGCTCGACGCCCGGCAGACCGAGCTGCTGCGCGAGCTGGCCTCGGTGCGCGGCGAGGAGGAGCCCTCGCTGTCGGGTGGCGGCAAGGGCGGCGGGCTGTTCTCCCGGCTGCGCTCCGGTCGCGGCCACCGGTGACCCTTCCGGTCTTCCTGGTCGAGTGCCTGCCCACCGGGTCCGTCGCGGTGCTGGACGGTCCGGAGGGCAGGCACGCGGCCACCGTGCGCAGGTTGCGCGCGGGTGAGCAGCTGGTGCTGTCCGACGGCAGCGGCGACCAGGTGCGCTGCGAGATCACCGAGGCGCTCAAGGACTCGCTGCGGCTGAGCGTGGTCGAGCGCTGGACCGTGCCCGAGCCCGGCGTGCGGGTCGTGCTGGTCCAGGCGCTGGTCAAGGGCGAGCGCGGCGAGCTGGCCGTGGAGCTGGCGACCGAGGCGGGCGTGGACGCCGTGCTGCCGTGGAAGGCGGCGCGGTGCGTGGCCAAGTGGGAGGACGGGCCGCGCGGGGCCAAGGCGCTCGGGCGCTGGCGGGCCACCGCCCGCGAGGCGGCCAAGCAGGCGCGCCGGGCGCGGGTCCCCGAAGTGGGGGAGCCGATGACCACGAAGCAGCTCGCGGCGCTCGCGTCGCGGGCCGCTGCGGTGCTGGTGCTGCACGAGTCCGCCGAAGTCGGGATCGGCTCGGTGGCGCTGCCACCCTCGGGTGAAGTCCTGCTGGTGGTCGGCCCGGAGGGCGGCATCGCGGAGCAGGAGCTGTCCGCGCTGGTGGAGGCGGGTGCGCACGTGGTCAGGCTGGGCCCCTCGGTGCTCAGGGCGTCCACGGCGGGGGCCGTCGCGCTGGGCGCTCTGGGCGTTTTGACCGATCGCTGGGCGTAGTGAGGACTGCTCTTTTCTGGCGAACGCGGGTGACAGCGGTTACCCTCGTGTCCTGAGGCGCCGCGCCGGCTACTGGTCGGTAGCGGACTCGCTCGGACGCGCCGGACACCTCCCCCCTCGGTCCGGCGGTTGCCGCGTCGCGGTGGGGCGACCCCCAGGTCCCACCGCGACGCAGGCTCTTCCTCCCGTCAGGCTTCGCTAGAGCAGCCGCAGGTCGATCGCGTTCGCCATGGCCTCGGTGCCAGCGTCGTTCGGGTGCAGGCCGTCGCCGCTGTCGTAGGCCGGGGCGAGCACGGCGTCGTCGTCGGGCGCGGCCGTGGCGGTCGCGAAGTCGATCACGGCGTCGAACTCGCCGGAGGTGCGGATCCAGGTGTTGACGGTGCGCCAGGTCGCCTCGCGCTCCGGGGTCCAGATGAACGAGGTCTTGAACGGCGTGATCGTGCCGCCGACGATGCGCACGTCCTTCCGGTGGGCCTGGGCGATCAGGTCGCGGAAGCCGGTGATCAGCTCGTCGGCGGTGGCGCTGAAGCCGATGTCGTTGACGCCCTCCAGCACGATCACCGTCCGCACGCCGGTCTGGCCGAGTGCGTCGCGGGCGAAGCGGGTCGTGCCCGCGACGCCGTAGTAGGGCTCGCCCTCGCGGTCGGCGACCAGCCGGTTGCCGCCGAGGCCCGCGTTGACCACGGACGGGGCGTTCCTGCGCTCGGCCAGGCGGCGGGCCAGGAAGTCCGGCCAGCGGCGGTTGGTGTTGCCGGTGGTCGCGGAGGTGTCGGTGATCGAGTCGCCGAACGCCACGACCGTCCCCGCAGGCCGCTCCCGCGCCACGTCGACGGCGCTCACTCCCATCCAGCACGGGGTGTCGGTGAAGCCGGTCCCGGTGCGGTCATTGGTCTTGTCACCGGTGGCCAGGTAGTTGCCCTGGGCGGTGAACGGGTGGTTGGTCAGCGGACCGGTCGGGCCGGGGAAGTGCACGCTGACCAGCAGCGTCGACAGGGCCGCCACGTCCAGGCGCACCGGGTCGCTGAGCAGCTCCCGGCCTGCGGGTATCCGGGCCTGGCGCGACCCGCCGAACGTCACCGGCCTGGTCGTGCCGGGGACGGGCCGCGCGCCCGCGTCCTGGCGGGCGACGGAGGTGCGGTCGACCAGCAGCGGCGACGCGCCGAAGGCGTTGCTGAGCCTGATCCGCACCAGGCCGCCGCCCGCGCTGGTGAACACCACGTTCCGCACGGTCTGATCGGTCAGCCCGGTCCCGGCCGGGCAGTCGCTCCACGGGATCGTGCTGCCGACCACCGGGCTGGCCGCCCAACCGCCCACCCAGCGCGCCCGGTCGGTCCCGGCCTGCCCCTGCGCGCTCCCGACCGGCAGACCTGCTGCCAGCACCGCCGCCAGTAACGCCCCGAGCACCGCTCTCGGCCCCATCGCCGCTCCTCACCAGCTCGCATCGCCCACCTGACGACGCTGGTGGCCGCGAGCGGGCCGGTCAACCCGCTGCCCGGAGCAAGGCGGGCCGCCTGCTCAGAGCAGTCGCAGGTCGACCGCGTCCGCCATGGCCTCGGTGCCCGCGTCGTTCGGGTGCAGGCCGTCGCCCCGGTCGTAGGCGGGGGCGAGCACGGCGTCGTCGTCGGGCGCGGCCATGGCGGTCGCGAAGTCGATCACGGCGTCGAACTCGCCGGAGGTGCGGATCCAGGTGTTCACGGTGCGCCAGGTCGCCTCGCGTTCCGGGGTCCAGACGAACGAGGTCTTGAACGGCATGATCGTGCCGCCGACGATCCGCACGTCCTTCCGGTGGGCCTGGGCGATCAGGTCGCGGTAGCCCGCGATCAGCTCGTCGGCGGTGGCGCTGAAGCTGAGGTCGTTGACGCCGGACAGGACGATGACGGTGCGCACGCCGGTCTGGCCGAGTGCGTCGCGGGCGAAGCGGGTGGTGCCCGCGACGCCGTAGTGCGGCTCGTCGGGGCGGTCGGCGACCAGGCAGTTGCCGCCGAGGCCCGCGTTGACCACGGAGGGCGTTCGGCCGCCCCGCTTCGCGAGGCGGCGGGCCAGGAAGTCGGGCCAGCGGCGGTTGGTGTTGTCCGTGCTCGCCGCCGTGTCGGTGATCGAGTCGCCGAACACCACGATCGCGCCCGCCGAGGGCTCCCCCCGCTCGGCCACGTCGACGGCGCTCACGCCCATCCAGCACGGGGTCGCGGCGAAGCCCTCGCCGGTGCGGTCGTCGGTCCGGTCGCCGGTGGCCAGGTAGTTGTCCTGGGCGGTGAACGGGTGGTTGGTCAGGGGGCCGGTGGGGCCGGGGAAGTGCACGCTGACCAGCAGCGTCGACAGGGCCGCCACGTCCAGGTCGACCGGGTCGCTGACCAGCTCGCCGCCTGCGGGGACCCGCGCGCTCCGGGCGCCGTCGAAGGTCAGCGCCCTGGTCGTGTCCGGCGCCGGGGCCGCCCCTGACCCCCGCACCGCGACCGAGGCGCGGTCGACCGCCAGCGGGGTCGTGCCGAAGGCGTTGCCCAGCCTGATCCGCACCAGGTCGCCGCCCGCGCTGGCGAACACCACGTTCCGCACGGTCCGGTCGGTCAGCCCCTCGCCCGAGGGGCAGTCGTTGTGCGGGTTGCGCCCGCCCACCACCGGGCTCGCCGCCCAGGCCCCCGCCCAGTCCGCCCGCGCCCCGTCGAGGTCCGCCCACGCGCCCGCGGCGACCACCCCCACGACCAGCGCCGCAGCCAGTCCAGCGCCGGCTGCCGCCCGCACCGCTCTCGCCCCCATCACCGCTCCTCAACCGCTAGCACCGCCAACCTGTCGACGTTGGCCGGCGCGGGCGGAACGGACAATCCGCCGGGCGGAGCAAGATCAACAGCGTTCGGCGTAAACGATCAAGAAAACCTGCTCCCCGCACCACTGGGCGCGGTGCGGTTCACTGGTCGCGTGCAGCGCATCGAGTACGGCCCCGACCCCGACCAGTTCGGCGAGCTGACCGGTTCCGGACCGGTCGTCGTGGTGATCCACGGCGGGTTCTGGCACCAGCGCTACACGCTCTCCCTCGGCCGCCCCCTGGCCGCCGACCTCGCCGCGCACGGCGTCACCGCGTGGAACGTCGAGTACCGCCGGGTCGGCGGGACCGGCGGCTGGCCGCAGACCGGCGACGACGTCCTGGCCGCCGTCGACGCGCTCGACCCCGCGCTCGGCCCCGTCGTCACCCTCGGCCACTCGGCGGGCGGCCACCTCGCCGTGTGGGCCGCCGCCCGGCACCCCAGGGTCGTCGGCGCGGTCGCGCAGGCGGGCGTCCTGGACTTCCACCAGCACCCGCAGATCACCCGCCGCGCCGCCGAGCTGCTCGGCGCCACCCCCGACGAGGCCCCCGAGCGCTACGCCGACGCCTCACCCGCCGCCGCGCCCCCGGTCGGCAAGCCCGTCGTGCTCGTGCACGGCGACCGCGACGAGGACGTGCCGCTCGCCCAGAGCGAGGCGTTCGCGCAGGCCACCGGCGCGCGGCTGATCACGATCCCCGGCGCCGGGCACCTGGACCTGATCACCGTCGGCACCCCCGCGTGGGAGGCCTGCCGCACCGCCGCGCTGAGCTTGGTCCACTAGCCTCCGGGCATGGACGACTGCCTGTTCTGCAAGATCGCCACCGGCGCCATCCCCGCCACCGTCGTGCACCAGTCCGACACCGTCATCGCGTTCCGCGACATCGCGCCGCAGGCGCCCGTGCACGTCGTGCTGGTCGCCAAGCGGCACGACACCGACGCCGTCGCGCTGGCCAAGGCCGCCCCCGGAGCGCTCGACGAGCTGTTCCTGGCGGCGGGCGAGGTCGCCGAGGCCGAGGGCGTCGGCGAGTCCGGCTACCGGCTGCTGTTCAACACCGGCCGCGACGCGGGCCAGACCGTCTTCCACGCCCACCTGCACCTGCTCGGCGGCAAGCCGCTCGGCCCGCTGGCCTGAGCGCGGGCCCGTCACCACCCGCCGGTGGTGACGGGCTCAGCCCAGCGCCTGCATGATCGGCGCGAACAGCCGCTCCCGGCGACCGGGCAGCCGGTCGGCGCCCAGCACCATCGGCGTCACCCGGTAGCCCTCGCGCATCCCGTTCCCCAGCAGCCACGCGCGCACCTCGGCGTCGTGCGTGTCCACCCGCGCGTTCCGCCCGGACACCAGGTCCGCCACCAGCGCCCTCGCGCCCGCCGCGTCCTCGGCCACCACCGGCCCCACCACCAGCGGGCTCGGGTCGGCCCAGCAGGCCGCGAACCCGGACGGCGACACCACCACCCGCTCGGCGAACCCGAGGTAGGCGTCCCACAGCGCCGACCGGTCCGCGCCGAACACCTCCGCGTCCAGCGCCACCAGCGCCGCCGGGTCGGCGGGCGGCGACGTCGCGCCGGACGGCGGCCCGGTGAAGATCCCGAAGTGCGTGACCAGCTCCGGGCCCGCCACCACGAACCCGAGCTTCTCGTACAGCGGCAGGCCCTGCTCCGTGGCGTGGAGGGACACCACCGGCGCGTCCGCGTGCGCCAGCGCCGCCTCCACCAACCGGCGCCCCAGCCCCCGGCCCTGCCTGCCTTCGGCCACCAGCACCATGCTCACCGCCGCGTGCCCGTCGCCGTAGCGGGTCAGCACGGTCGTGCCGACCAGGGCGGTGCCGTCGAACAGCCCGAACCCGGTGCCCGTGGCCAGCAGGAACCGCCACTTGCGCTCCTCGTGGGACCAGCCCCGGCCGGTGGCGAGGGCGAGGCAGGCGGGGACGTCGTCGGGGGTCAGAAAGCGCAGCTCTTCCACGGTCCCCAGTAGACCCCCGACGTCGGGGGGCCCGTTACTCCGGTGCACCCGGCGGCTTCGGGCGGCTAGCATCGGTGGTGACCCGATCCGACGGATTCGACGCGAAAGCGCAGGAAGCAGGCCCGAGGCCACGTGGCCGACACCGCTGACAGCACGCCGCAGGCGCAAGCTCGCTCCAAGTTCTCCGTGCCGGACGGCGCGGTGCTCGCACTCCTCGGATCGCGCGACGAGAACCTCCGCGAGGCGGAGGACCTGCTCGACGCCGACGTCCACGTCCGGGGGAACGAGATCACCCTGACCGGGGAGCCCGCGGACGTGGCGTTCGCCGAGCGGGTGTTCACCGAACTCGTCACCCTCGCCAGCCGGGGCCAGCAGCTCGGCGCCGACGCGGTGCGCCGCACGATCGCGATGCTGTCGGCGGGCACCAGCGAGTCCCCGGCCGAGGTGCTGAGCCTGGACATCATCTCCCGGCGTGGCCGCACCATCCGCCCGAAGACGCTCAACCAGAAGCACTACGTCGACGCCATCGACAAGAACACGATCGTGTTCGGCCTCGGCCCGGCGGGCACCGGCAAGACCTACCTGGCGATGGCGAAGGCCGTGCAGGCCCTCCAGGCCAAGCAGGTCACCCGGATCATCCTGACCAGGCCTGCCGTCGAGGCGGGCGAGCGCCTGGGCTACCTGCCGGGCACCCTGAACGACAAGATCGACCCGTACCTGCGCCCGCTGTACGACGCGCTGCACGACATGGTCGAGCCGGAGTCCATCCCGCGCCTGATGCAGGCGGGCACGATCGAGGTCGCGCCGCTGGCTTATATGCGTGGCAGGACCTTGAACGACGCCTTCATCATCCTCGACGAGGCCCAGAACACCACGCCCGAGCAGATGAAGATGTTCCTCACCCGGCTCGGCTTCGGGTCGAAGGTCGTCGTCACCGGTGACACCACCCAGGTCGACCTGCCCGGTGGGCAGCGCAGCGGCCTGCGGGTGGTCCGGGACATCCTGGACGGGGTCGAGGACGTGCACTTCTCCGTGCTGACCAGCGGTGACGTGGTCCGGCACAAGCTGGTCGCCGACATCGTCGACGCCTACGAGAAGTGGCAGGTCGACCAGGACGAGCAGGCCGTCGGGGGCCGTGACGGCCAGCACCGGGGACCCGGTGCGCGGGCTCGGGGCGAGCGGCGGGGACGATAGGCGCCGTGAGCATCGAGATCGCTAACGAGTCGGGCGCGCAGGTCGACGAGGCTTCCATCGTCGCCGCCGCCCGGTTCGCGCTGGACCGCATGGGGGTCAGCCCGCTGGCGGAGCTGTCCGTGCTGCTGGTCGAGCTGGACGTGATGGCCGACCTGCACCAGCGCTGGATGGACCTGCCCGGTCCGACCGACGTGATGGCCTTCCCCATGGACGAGCTGGACTCGGCCCGCCGCCCCGACGCGGCCGGGCTCGGGCCCGCGCTGCTGGGCGACATCGTGCTGTGCCCCGCGTTCGCCGAGGACCAGGCCGCCAAGGCCGGGCACAGCCTGATGGACGAGCTGCACCTGCTGACCGTGCACGGCGTGCTGCACCTGCTGGGCTACGACCACGCCGAGCCCGCCGAGGAGCGCGAGATGTTCACGCTCCAGAACCGCATCCTGGGCGACTACCGGGGTTCGATCGCGGAGGCCGAGCGGAAGACGGCGCAGCGCGCGGCCGACTCGAAGCTGCTGGGCGCGGCGGGGCTCGAGGACGACGGTCCCGAGCAACCCGCCGAGCCGAGCGCCTGAGGCGGCCGGGGTGATCGCCGGTTCCACCAGCCTGCTGGTGCTGGCCGTCCTGCTCATCCTGGGCGCGGGCGCGTTCGCCGGGGTCGACGCCGCGCTGGGCACGGTGTCGCGGGCCCGCGTGGAGGCGCTGCTGCGGCAGGGCAGGCCCGGCGCCAAGCAGCTGATGCTGGTGCTGGGCGACCGGCCCAGGCACGTGAACCTGCTCCTGCTGCTGCGCCTGGGCTGCGAGCTGGCCGCGACGGTCCTGGTGACCGTGGTCAGCTTCCGGCTGGTGCCGGTGGGCTGGGTCGCGGTGCTGACGGCGGGCGCGAGCATGCTGGTCGTGTCGTACGTGCTGGTCGGCGTCGGCCCGCGCACCCTCGGCCGCCAGCACCCGTACGCGGTGAGCCTGCTGGCCGCCGCGCCGGTGCGGGTGCTCGGCCGGGTGCTGGGGCCGCTGAGCAAGCTGCTGATCCTGGTCGGCAACGCGATCACGCCGGGCAAGGGCTTCCGCGAGGGGCCCTTCTCGTCCGAGGTGGAGCTGCGCGAGCTGGTCGACATGGCGCAGGAGCGCGGCGTCGTCGACGAGGGCGAGCGCGAGATGATCCACTCGGTGTTCGAGCTGGGTGACACGATCGCCCGCGAGGTGATGGTGCCGCGCACCGAGATCGTGTGGATCGAGCAGGCCAAGTCGGTGCGGCAGGCGCTGGCGCTGTCGCTGCGCACCGGGTACACGCGGGTGCCGGTGATCGGCGAGAGCGTGGACGACATCGTCGGCGTGGTGAACCTGAAGGACCTGGTGCGGATCGCGCTGTCCGAGCAGCCGAACGGCAAGCTCGTGTCGGACGTGATGCGCCCGCCCGCGTTCATCCCGGACACCAAGCCGGTCGCTGACCTGCTGCGGGAGATGCAGCTGTCGCGCAACCACCTGGCGGTCGTGGTGGACGAGTACGGCGGCACGGCCGGGCTGCTGACCATCGAGGACATCCTGGAGGAGATCGTCGGGGAGATCACCGACGAGTCCGACACGGACGACCGGCAGCCGGTGGAGCACCTGGCGGACGGGGCGGTGCGGGTGAGCGCGCGGCTGCCCGTCGACGACCTGGACACGCTGTTCGGCACGGAGCTGGACGACCACGAGGTGGAGACGGTCGGCGGTCTGCTGGCGCAGCGCCTCGGCCGGGTCCCGCTGCCGGGGACGGAGGCCGAGATCGCGGGCCTGCGGATGCGCGCCGAGGGCGGCAAGGACGAGCGGGGCCGGATGCGCATCACGACCGTGCTGGTGCGCCCGCTGGCCAGGCCCGCTGAGGACGACGAGGGGAGCGGCGGCGATGAGTGAGCTCGGTCCGGAGGACCAGAAGATCGTGACGTTGGCCAGGTCGGCGCGGGCCCGCACGGGCGCGGCCGAGGGCGCGGCGGTGCGGGACACCGACGGGCGCACCTACGCGGCGACCACGGTCGCGCTGCCGTCGCTGGCGCTGACGGCGCTGCAGGCTGCGGTGGCGGCGGCGGTGGCCAGCGGCGCCGAGGGCCTGGAGGCGGCGGCGGTGGTGACCGGGGCGGACGCGCTGGACGCCGCGTCGGTGGCGGCCGTGCGCGACCTGGGCGCGTCGGCGCCGGTGTTCCGGGCGGACGGCTCGGGCGCGGTCGTGGAGACGGCGTAGGTGCGGGACTACGTGACGGTGTGCCGGGGTTGTTGCTGCGGCACGGTCAAGAAGCACCCGGACTTCGACCACGAGCACCAGCTGGCCAGGCTGCGCGAGCTGGCGGCGGCGTCGGGCGGGCGGCTGAGCGTGCGGACGGCGGACTGCCTGGACGCGTGCGAGAGCTCGAACGTGCTGGTGGTGAAGCCGCGCGGCCAGCAGCCGGTGTGGCTGGGGTTCGCGCTGGACGACGGCGTGGTGGACGACGTGGCGTCCTGGCTGGACGCGGGCGGCCCGCTACCGGAGCGGCTGGCGCTGAACCGGGTGTCACCGCCGAAGCCGGCGAAGAAGGCGAAGAAGAAGTGAGCCGCGCCCGCCTGCCGGTGTCCCCGGTGGGCGGGCGCCCCCGCTTGCGCCGCGCGCACGCGGGGGCGGATCATGGGTTCATGATCAACGGAATCGAGCGCACCGCTCTCCGGTGAGCGACGTGATCGGGGCGAGCCCCCGACCCCCTTGGTGCGCGATGCTCACCCGCCTGCACCGCGCGGCCCCGGACGGGCCGCTGCCCGAGGTCCTCACGAACCCCCCTCCCGAGCGGCGCCGGTGGGTGGACGGGGAGGACAAGGCCCAGGAGCGGGCGATCGTCCGCGTGCTGGACGCCCACTTCGCCGATCCCGACCGCGATCCTGCGGCACTGGCGCGCGCGGCGCGCGGGCTGACCTTCCCGCTGCACGGGCGGAAGTCGATCAGCGCGGCGGCCCGGCGCGCGGGAGCCGACCGCGCCCACCGGACGGGCCTCTGGCTGGTGCGGCACGGCACGGCACCCGCCGAGGTGATGGCGGGGCTCACCCTGCTGGTGGCCTGGCTGGACCTGAGCGCGCCGCTCGTCCCGAGAGCCGTGCCGGGGGAGGCCGACGCGGAGCTGGTGCGGGTCCTCGCGCTGGACGACTCCTGCGTCGTCGCCGCGCTCAGCGTGCTGCGGGGCCTGCCCGACCACCTGCTCTGGGTGGCCGAGCGCAGCAGGGGCTGGGAGCGGGTGCTCGCGGTCGAGGAGATCTGCCGCTCCGCCGCCGGTGAGCTGCGGCACTGGCTGCTCCGCCACGCCTGCGACGGCGACTACCTCAACCACTACTTCGTGCGGAAGGTGGCCGAGCGCGCCGACCTGGAGGGCGCCATGGCTCGCCCGGACGCGGACGACGCGCTGGTGGACCACACCGGCGTGCTGCTGGTGTTCCTCGCGGAGAGCGGCCCGAGCGCGATCGTCCTGCACGACTACGAGCCCGCGCGGCGCGTGCTGGCCGCTCACGCCGCCCACCTGTCCCGCCAACGGCCGACCTGGACGCGCTACCGCAGGACGCTGCTGCTCCTGCGGATGCTCCTGGCGGACGACGCGGAGTTCCCCACCGCGACCGATCGGGCGGCGTACGCCGCCGTCCTGGACCGGGACGACTGGCGCGCGGTCGCCCGAGCGGGCGCGGCGGCCGAGGACGCCGGGTGGTGGGGCTTCGAGACGGTCCGCGCGCTGGGCCTGCGCCCCGTCGGCTGAGCCGCCCGACGACCGCTCCCGGCGGGCCCCACCCGCCGGGAGCGGTCCCACCCGCCCGTCCCCCCGAACGGGCGGCTCGCGCCCGCCGTCGCGCCCGATCCCGCCCCGCCGCCCACCCGAACCCCGCCCGCCCGCGTTCTGCCGGGCATCCGCGCCCTGCCCCTCCCCGCCCGGCGGCGGGCGGGAACGGACACCAGGGACAATGGGCGGATGGATGGTTACCGCTCCGGCTTCGCGTGCTTCGTCGGCCGCCCGAACGCTGGCAAGTCGACGCTGACCAACGCGCTGGTCGGGACCAAGGTCGCGATCACCTCCAGCAAGCCGCAGACCACCCGGCACACCATCCGGGGCATCGTGCACCGCGAGGACGGCCAGCTGATCCTGGTCGACACCCCCGGCCTGCACCGGCCGCGCACCCTGCTCGGCCAGCGCCTCAACGACCTCGTCCGGGAGACCTGGTCCGAGGTGGACGTGGTCGGGTTCTGCGTGCCCGCCGACCAGAAGGTCGGCCCCGGCGACAAGTTCATCGCCGCCGAGCTTGCCAAGATCGCCCAGCGCACCCCCGTCATCGGCATCGTCACCAAGACCGACCTCGTCCCCCAGCAGCAGGTCCTCGAACAGCTGATCGCGCTGCAGAACGTGATGGAGTTCGCCGAGATCATCCCGGTCTCCGCGGTCGACGGCTACCAGGTCGACACCCTCTCCGACCTGCTGCTCGGCAAGCTCCCGGAGGGCCCGCCGCTCTACCCGGACGGCGAGCTGACCGACGAGCCCGAGCAGACCCTGGTCGCCGAGCTGATCCGCGAGGCCGCGCTGGAGGGCGTGCGCGACGAGCTGCCGCACTCCATCGCCGTCGTGGTGGAGGAGATGCTGCCCCGCGAGGGCCGCGACGACCTGGTCGACATTCACGCGAACGTGTTCGTGGAGCGCCCCTCCCAGAAGGCGATCATCCTCGGCCACCGGGGTGAGCGCCTCAAGCAGGTCGGCATCACCTCCCGCCGCCAGATCGAGAAGCTCCTCGGCACCCGCGTCTACCTCGACCTGCACATCAAGATCGCCAAGGACTGGCAGCGCGACCCGAAGCAGCTGCGCAGGCTGGGGTTCTAGGTGGCCAACCTGTACCGGGACACGGGGGTGGTCCTGCGGGTGCAGAAGCTCGGCGAGGCCGACCGGATCATCACGCTGCTCACCCAGCGCCACGGCAAGCTGCGCGCGGTCGCCAAGGGCGTGCGCCGCACCTCGTCGCGGTTCGGGGCGCGGCTGGAGCCGTTCGGGCACGTCGACGCGCAGTTCCACCCCGGCCGCACGCTCGACGTCATCACCCAGGTGGAGACGATCGACGCGTTCGGCGTGGTCCTGGTCGACGACTACCAGCGGTACACGGCGGGCTGCGCCGTGCTGGAGACCGCCGACCGGCTCACCTCCGAGGAGAACGCCCCGGCCCTGCGGCTGTACCTGCTGGTCACCGGCGCGCTGCGGGCCCTGGCCGACGGGCGGCGCGACCCGTCGCTGCTGCTCGACGCGTTCCTGCTGCGCGCGATGGCGTTCGCGGGCTGGGCCCCGGCGGTGGGCGAGTGCGCCCGCTGCGGCGAGCCGGGCCCGCACCGGTCGTTCAACGTGCAGGCGGGCGGGGTGGTCTGCGCCAACTGCCGCCCGCCCGGCAGCGCCTCACCATCGGGTGAGACGCTGCGCTTGCTCGCCGCGCTGCTGCACGGCGAGTGGGACGTGGTCGACGAGATCCCGACCGGTCCGCGCCGCGAGGGCAGCGGGCTGGTCGCGGCGCACCTCCAGTGGCACTTGGAGCGCCAGCTCCGGTCGCTTCCCCTGGTGGAGCGCAGGCAGTCGACCGCCGAGAACTAAGAGCCGCCTCCGCACCAACCCCGAGAGGACAGTCATGCTCCGCCGCAGGAGGGCCGAGCGCGAGACGCGCGCACCACGGCCCCCGGAACCCCTCGCGTCGGGCGCGAAACCCCCCGCGATCCCGGCCGAGTTCGTGCCCAAGCACATCGCGATCGTCATGGACGGCAACGGCCGCTGGGCCAACCAGCGCGGCCTGTCGCGGGTGGAGGGCCACAAGCGCGGCGAGGCCAACGTGGTCGAAGCCGCCAAGGGCGCCATCGAGATGGGCGTGAAGTGGCTGTCGCTGTACGCCTTCTCCACCGAGAACTGGCGGCGCAGCCCCGAGGAGGTCCGCTTCCTCATGGGCTTCAGCCGCGACGTGATCCACCGCCGCACCGACGAGCTGGACGAGCTGGGCGTGCGGGTGCGCTGGTCGGGGCGCAGGCCCCGGCTGTGGCGCAGCGTCGTCACCGAGCTGGAGTCCGCGCAGGAGCGGACGAAGAACAACACCACGCTCAACCTGGCGATGTGCATCAACTACGGCGGGCGCGCCGAGGTCGGCGACGCCGCCCGCGAGATCGCCCGCCTCGCCGCCGCGGGCAAGATCAACCCGGACAAGGTGGACGAGCGCACCATCGCCCGCTACCTGTACCAGCCGGAGATGCCCGACGTCGACCTGTTCATCCGGCCCTCCGGCGAGCAGCGCACGTCCAACTTCATGCTGTGGCAGTCCGCGTACGCCGAGCTGGTGTTCCAGGACATCCTGTGGCCGGACTTCAGCCGCGAGGACCTGTGGCGCGCCTGCGAGGAGTACGCCATGCGCGACCGCCGCTTCGGCGGCGCGATCGACAAGCCGGACGACCGCACCGGGCCCGACCCCGGCCCGGACGACGCCCCCGAACCCGATGAGGAGACCTCGTGACCGACGAGGACGCCGAGGTCACCGCCCGGCTGCTCACCTCGGCCCGCACCGCGCTGGAGCTGTTCCACGAGGTGCACGTGGACGACGACGGCGCGCTGAGCTTCCGGCACGGCGACGTCCCCTGCGCGGTGCAGGCGATGCGGCTGGCCGAGGGCCTGACCGTGCTGAGCCTGACCTGCGTCGTCGCCTGGGACCTGCCGCACAGCCCCGACCTGGCCTCGTCGGCCGCCGAGCGGGCCGGTCAGGGCCTGTTCGGCACGCTCGGCGTGATCCACACCGACCGGGGCATGGACGTCACCCTGCGCTACGCCTTCCCCGCGGAGGGCCTCGACCCCGAGCCGCTCAGCACCCTGCTGATGCTCGTCGTTTCCACCGCCTCGCAGCTGCGCGGCGAACTGCTGGCCAGAGCGGAAGGCGGAGCCTGATCATGGGTGGCGTTGTGGTGTACGAGCCCGAGGACGCCGACGAGGTCGAGGGCCTGCCCTGGGCGGTCACCTTCGAGGCCTCCGGCGGCGAGGACTGGGGCAGCTTCGTGTGCGGGCCCTACCTGCGCGACGACGCGGTGGCGCTCGCCGAGTCCGTGGTGACCCAGCGGCGCGGCAAGGTGCACGCCGTGGTCGAGCCGCTGCTGCCGGTCGAGGACGTGGCCGACGTGCTGGCCACCATCGACGAGCTGCAGGAGGAGTACGAGGAGGACGACGAGGACGAGGTCTAGTCCCCGGAGCGGGCGCGGACCGGTCCCGGCGGGGCCGGTCCGCGCCGGGACTTCCCGGCCCGTTCCCCGGTCGTTCCTCCGAACGCGTGAGCGGCGTGGCATCATCTCGGCAATGACAATCACTGGCGAGATCAGGGGGCCGCGCCGCCCGCGCGCCCGCTGGCGCGTCACCTCGCTGGAGGTCCTGTGCGGCCTCCTCGTGCTGGCCCTGCTGCTGCAGGACTGGCTGGTGGGGGTGCTCGACGTGCCCGCGCTGCGCACCGGCGCCACGGTCTTCGTCGCGGTGTGCGTGCAGGCCATGCCGTTCCTCGTGCTCGGCGTGCTCATCAGCGGCGCGATCGCCGCGTTCGTGCCCGCCTCCCTGCTGCGCCGCGCCATGCCGCGCAACCCCGCGCTGGCCGTGCCGGTCGCCGGGATCGCCGGTGTCGCGCTGCCCGGCTGCGAGTGCGCGTCGGTGCCGGTGGCCAGGCGGCTCATGCAGCAGGGCGTCGCGCCCGCCGCCGCGCTGGCGTTCCTGCTCGCCGCGCCCGCCGTGAACCCGGTGGTGCTGGTGTCCACGGCCGTGGCGTTCAAGGACGCGCCGCTGATGGTGCCCGCCCGGTTCGTCGGCTCGCTGCTGACCGCCGTGGTGATGGGCTGGTTGTGGACCCGCTTCGGCAAGGCCGAGTGGATCGCCGAGCGGGCGCTGCGCCGCATCCCCGACCGCGACGGGCGCTCGCGGTGGGCGGTGTTCGCGGAGACCGCGCGGCACGACCTGGTCGAGGCGGGCGGGTTCCTGGTGCTCGGCGGGCTGTTCGCGGCGGTGTTCAACGTGCTGGTGCCCACGGCGTGGCTGGAGACGCTGGGCGCCCAGATCGCGCTCGCGGTGCTCGTGATGGCGCTGCTGGCGGTCGTGCTCGCGCTGTGCAGCGAGGCCGACGCGTTCGTGGCCATGTCGATGTCCGCGCTGCCGCTGCTGCCCCGGCTGGTGTTCCTGGTCGTGGGGCCGGCCGTGGACGTGAAGCTCGTCGCGCTCCAGGCGGGCGCTTTCGGACGGAAGTTCGCCGCGCGGTTCGCGCCTGCCACGTTCGTGGTGGCGGTGGCCTGCGCGCTGGTGTCGGGGTGGGTGTTCCTGTGAGGCGCGAGACCCAGAACGTGCTGCTCGTGCTGCTCGGCGGCGCGCTGCTGAAGCTGGCGCTGACCGGGACGTACCTGCGGTACGTGAAGGCGTCGCTGCAACCGTGGCTGGTGGCCACCGGGGTGGTGATGGTGCTGCTGGCGCTGGTGGCGATCGTGCGGGACGTGCGGGCCCAGCACGCCCAGGCGACCTCCGGCGGGTCCGAGGCCCACGACGACCACGAGCACGGCGGCAGCCGCAGCCCGTGGCTGCTCCTGCTGCCGGTGCTCGCGGTGTTCCTGATCAGCCCGCCCGCGCTCGGCTCGGACAGCGTCAGCCGGGCCGACGACGGGCAGCCGCAGGCGCAGGCGGCCACCGGCGGGTTCGCGCCGCTCGCGGACGACGCGGTGGTGCCGCTGACCATCACCGAGTTCGTCACCCGCACCGCCTGGGACGACTCCGGCTCGCTCGACGACCGCACCGTGAAGCTCACCGGGTTCGTGGCGCGGGTCGACGGTCAGGTCTACGTGGCGCGCCTGGCCATCTCGTGCTGCGCCGCCGACGCCCGGCCGATCAAGGTGCTGCTCACCGGCGCGGACATGGGCGCGTGGGCGACCGACCAGTGGGTCGAGGTGACCGGGCGGTACGTGCCGGGCACGGCCACCGTGGAGACCGCGTACGTGCCGACGTTCACCGTGCGCGAGGTCGTCGCCATCACCGCGCCGCAGGAGACGTACGAGGGCTGACGCGCGCCTGCCCCGGACCCCCGCGCTGGCGGGTCCGGGGCAGGGCGTCGTTCGCGGTGCCGCGTTCCGGGCGGCGCGCTCCGGTCAGGACCGGGCGGCCGTGCAGTCCGCGCAGGTGCCGAAGATCTCCACGGTGTGGCTGATCGCGGAGAACCCGTTCTCCTCGGCGACCCGGTCCGCCCACTTCTCCACCGCCGGTCCCTCGACCTCCACGGTGTGGCCGCAGTGGCGGCACACCAGGTGGTGATGGTGGTGGGCGGAGCAGCGGCGGTAGATCGCCTCGCCGGAGTCCGTGCGCAGCACGTCCACCTCGCCCGCCTCGGCCAGCGACTGGAGGGTGCGGTAGACCGTGGTCAGACCGATGCCCTCACCGCGCTTGCGCAGCTCCTCGTGCAGCTCCTGGGCCGAGCGGAACTCGTCGAGCTGGTCGAGCAGCTTGGACACGGCGGTGCGCTGCTTGGTGGAACGCAGCCCCGGCACCGCGGTGCCGGGACGCTCGCTTGTCGTCACAGGTCCTCCGTCCGGGACGTACGGGCCTCGTTGATACCACGAGTGGTCTCCTCCGCGTGCGTCACCGCGTCGACGACGATGTGCGCGAGGTGCTCGTCGGCGAGCCGGTAGACCACCTCCCGGCCGTGCCGCTCGCCGTGCACGACGCCCGCGGCCTTGAGCACGCGCAGGTGCTGGCTGATGAGCGGCTGGGCCACGCCCAGCGCCTCGACCAGCTCGTGCACGCAGCGGTCGGACTCGCGCAGCTGCAGCACGATCGCGATGCGGACCGGCGCGGCCAGCGCGCGCAGGAGCTCGCCCGCGGCCTCCAGGGTGCCGGTCGGCGGGCGGGCCGGGGCCGGGCGCGGCGCCTCGCGACCGGGGGAGTGCACGTGCTCGCCCCTCACCCCAACCGTCACGGCGCCTCCCACTTGGCATGGATTTTCACCCCCAATACTAGGCGCTCCCCGGCCCGACCCCGAGGTCGTTCCCGAGGCGGTCCCCGGTCGCGGCCCGAGCCGGGCGGCGGGGCGGGCCCGTGGGAGGCTTGCCCGATGTTGCTCGTGTGCAGGTTCGACGTCCCGGAAGAGGCAGCCGAGCAGTTCACCGCCAGGGCCGCCGAGGCGCTGGCCCTGCTCACCGCCCAACCCGGTTGCCTGCGCGCCGACCTGGCCCGCTCGATGGACGAGCCGGACCGCTACGCGCTGACGGCGGAGTTCGAGTCGGTCGTCGCCTACCGCCGCGCCCTGTCCCCGTTCCCGGTGCGCGAGGCGGTCGTGCCGCTGCTGTCCGAGGCGATCGCCGAGCAGTCCGGCACGTACGAGCCGCTGCTCGCGGCCAGCGGCGGCGAGGTCGACCGCAGGACCAGCCTGGTGGCGAGCGACGCGTTCACGGTCCGGCTGGGGGAGGCGGCGGAGCCGAGCAGCAGGCCCCGGTAGCGGGGCGCGCCGGGCGGGTGCGGGAATAAGCGCGTCAGGTTACCGGGCGGGGAGCGGTGTCGGTGACCCTGTTCGATTCAGAACGTTTCACGTCGTTCCAATCCGGTTCACCGGGCGCTCCTCCTTGCTAAAAACTCTCTTCTCGGCCACTCTGGTCGTCGCGGCACCCCGCTCGGGGCTCGGTGTCGCCCGCCGGTGGGGAGCGGTTTGCGGGAGGGGACTTTTTTGAGGATCGATGCCGTTGAATTTGGAATTTTTCCGGCACCGAGAGCAGGACGGCTCCGCTGCTCCTCGTGCTCGCTGTCCCCGACGTTGAATCACGGAATTCCCGGCGACGGGGGTGCGGTGATGTCCTCACCCCGAGGAGCGGCGCGGGAACTGCCCGAGGTCTGACTCCCCCTGGACATCCCGGAGCTCTCTTCCGCTGCACGTGACCTGGACGTGGGCATCGGGACTGAAGAAGGGCCTCCCATGGCGGTGGGGGGCCCTTCGCCCTCTCCCACGCCTTCTCGGGGCGTTGTGCGCCGGGAGTATGAGTCTCCCGTACCGCATCCGGTATAGCTCCGCACTATTGCGGAGCATAGGGGGATGAATTTCGCGTAGTCGATGCGAGCTGTCTCGGAACCTCCTGCGGCCGATGTCGAGCGGTCCTCTTGATTCGGTTCTCGCTCGCTACCTCTCTTTGACGATTCGGATATAGTCGCCTCTGCGCCTCCTGGGGCCTGCCAGCCCAGCTTTCGGGAGATGTCGTGGATCAGACCCACGTCCAGGTCGGTCAACTTCGTTGATTTCACGTTCAGGGACGTCTCGAACAGCGGGGACGTCCAGGTGAAGAGAGGTGTGCAGGCGAAGGTTCGTTTCATGTGCTTCCTGTGGATCACGGGCGTGGTCGCGCCCGCGATGCTCGCGGCGTTCCTGGTCGCCGGGTTCTCCGGGACGGAGAGCGCCACCGCTGCCGGGCTGGTCGCCGCTGCGGCGGCCGAGGTCGCGATCCGGTTGCTCAACACCCCTGGCTCCGGTGGGCGGGACGGCTCGGGCGGCGGCGCCCCCGTCCCCGCCGTGCTGTGACCTGACGACCTGACAGCGCCGAACCCCGTGCGGGACCCGAGGGCCTCGCACGGGCAGGAGGTCCCCATGCCCCACTCCGATCCCGAGATCGCCCGCGCGGTCGAGGAATTCGCACTCTCCCTCCGGCGGGCTCGCCGAGAGGCTGGTGAGCCGTCCCTGCGGGAGTTGGCTCATCGGGCCAAGCCCCGAGGGTCGATCAGCACCTTCCAGCGCGCCTTCGCGGGGAATGCCCTGCCCTCCTGGGACACCGTCGACGCACTGCTCCACGCGGGGCTCGACCAGTCCGCCGAGCAGGTCGACCAGGTGTGGCGGCCCCGCTGGATCGCGGTGAAGGACCTGCTGTCGCCCCTGGGCGGGAGCGCGTTGCCAGGGCGGTCCGCCCCGGTCCTCTCACTGGCCGTGGCCACCGGGCGGCGGCGGAGCGCGTGACGTCCGGCGGGGGAGTTGTCGGGCTCCCCCGCCCCGCCGCGATCACCGCCCGTGATCCACACCCGCCCACGGTCGCCCGATGGGGAGCGCGGGCCGGGGACTACCCTGACGCATCCGTTTTCCCTGCCAGCCCCGATGGAGCTCCCCGTGGCAGCCGATCGCATCGAGACCGTCGTCAGCCTCTGCAAGCGCCGTGGCTTCGTCTACCCGTGCGGCGAGATCTACGGTGGCACCCGGTCCGCGTGGGACTACGGGCCGCTCGGGGTCGAGCTCAAGGACAACATCAAGCGCCAGTGGTGGAACTTCATGGTGCGCGGGCGCGAGGACGTCGTCGGGCTGGACTCCTCCGTCATCCTGCCGCGCGAGGTGTGGACCGCCTCCGGGCACGTCGAGGCGTTCGTCGACCCGCTGGTCGAGTGCAACTCCTGCCACAAGCGGTTCCGGCAGGACACGCTGTCCGAGGAGTACGCCGAGCGCACCGGCAAGGACGTCGCCGAGGGCGACGTCTCCGACGTGCCGTGCCCCAACTGCGGGACGCGCGGGCAGTACACCGAGCCGCGCATGTTCAACGGCCTGCTCAAGACGCACCTCGGCCCGGTCGAGACCGAGGAGGGCCTGCACTACCTGCGGCCCGAGACCGCGCAGGGCATCTTCACGAACTTCCTGAACGTGCAGACCACCTCGCGCCGCAAGCCGCCGTTCGGCATCGGCCAGATCGGCAAGTCGTTCCGCAACGAGATCACGCCGGGCAACTTCATCTTCCGCACCCGCGAGTTCGAGCAGATGGAGATGGAGTTCTTCGTCGAGCCCGGCACCGACGAGCAGTGGCACCAGTACTGGATCGACGAGCGCACCCGCTGGTACACCGGGCTGGGCATCGCGCAGGAGAACCTGCGGCACTACGAGCACCCGGCGGAGAAGCTCTCGCACTACGCGAAGCGCACCGTCGACATCGAGTACCGCTTCCGCTTCGGCGGCCAGGAGTGGGGCGAGCTGGAGGGCATCGCCAACCGCACCGACTTCGACCTCACCACGCACTCGAACCACTCGGGCGTCGACCTGTCGTACTTCGACCAGGCCACGAACTCGCGCTACCGCCCGTTCGTGATCGAGCCGGCGGCGGGCGTCGGCCGTCCGATGATGGCGTTCCTGCTGGAGGCCTACACCGAGGACGAGGCGCCCAACGCCAAGGGCGGCGTGGACAAGCGGGTCGTGCTGCGGCTGGACCGCAGGCTCGCGCCGGTGAAGGCGGCCGTGCTGCCACTCTCGCGCAACGCCGACCTGTCGCCCAAGGCGAAGGACCTGGCCACCGCGCTGCGCAAGCACTGGAACGTGGAGTTCGACGACGCGGGGGCGATCGGCCGCCGGTACCGCAGGCAGGACGAGATCGGCACGCCGTTCTGCGTGACGGTCGACTTCGACACCCTCACCGACCACGCGGTGACCGTGCGCGAGCGCGACACCATGTCGCAGGAGCGGGTGTCCATGGACCAGATCGAGGGCTACCTGGCGGCCCGGCTGATCGGGGCCTGACCGCCCCCCGACGCCTCTCCTGACGCCTCCCCGGACGGCGCCCGCGCGACCACCGCGCGGGCGCCGTCCGGCGTCCACGGGTGAGCCGCCGGTCTCCGGGAGCGGTCCCCGAAAGCATCGGCGGGGAAAGCTGATTCCACCGCTCACCCTTCCGGGTGGAGAATTCACCGTGATAACACCGTGATATGGAAATTCTTTCACGTTTTTCTGTCACGGTCAGTAATGTGAAACCGTGTGCATGTTCCATCTCACCAACTACCGGGTGATACTTCGTCGCCACGGAGTAAAGCTGGGACGTCTTCAACCACCGCGTCACCCTCCCCTGTGACACTGGAGTCACGAATCGGACAAACAGTCGCCGATTCCCACGATCGGGGAGGTGGTTGCGGTGCGCTCGTCGGCGATCTTCCTCGTGCTCGCCCTGGTGGCCGCCTTCCTCACCTGCGAGGTCGACCCGGCGGCCGTCCGCTCGCACGGCGGGCACTCCGGGGGCCACTCCAGCAGCGAGGAGAAGATCCCCCGCGAGCTGCGCGAAGCCCCCAAGTTCCGGGCGGGCGCCCTGGAGGAGCGGCGCGAGCGCCCCACCCGCCCCGTCGCCCGCCCGGCCTTCCCCGGCCGGTCGAACCCGCCCGCCACGATCTCCGCCCCGCCCGCCGAGCCGGACGCCGACCCGTGGACGTCCCCACCAGCCCTCCAGGTTTTCCGCAACTGATCCACCGCGCCGCGCCACCCCTCGCCGAAATTCCCCACCGCGAGGAGAAACCGCATTCCTGCGGGAGCAGTGACAATCGATCAGCGGAGCGCACAGTGGAATTCACCTCTCTCGTCCAGCACGCCAGGACGCACGCCGACCGCAGGCCGGTCGACGCCGGGCGCAGGCTGGCCCAGGGCCAATCACCGACCGTCCTGTTCATCACCTGCGCGGATTCCCGGATCGTCCCCTCGGCGATCACGGGGGCCGAACCCGGCAGCCTCTTCGAGCTGCGCACCGCGGGCAACGTGATCCCGCGCTTCACCCCCGACTCGTCGTGCGCCGAGATCGCCACCATCGAGTTCGCCGTCGTCCAGCTGGCCGTCTCGGAGATCGTCGTCTGCGGCCACTCGCACTGCGGGGCGGTGCGCGCGCTGCACGCCGACGACCCGCTCGACCACCTCCCGCACCTGCGCCGCTGGCTCACCGAGCACCTCACGCCCGGCGAGCGCGCCGACGACCCCGCCCTGCGCCCCGAGGGCCGCAGGCACGTGCTCACCCAGCTCGACGCGCTCACCCGCTACCCGTTCGTGGCCGAGCGGGTCGCGAGCGGCGCGGTGCGCGTCCACGGCTGGTTCTACGACATCGAGACCGGCGTCGTGTCCACGCACGAGCCGCAGCCCACCGCGCGCACCGGGTCCGAGGGCCACCGCCGCCCCGCGCTCGAGGCCGCGGGCTTCCGCCCCCTGTGAGCCCGCTCGCGAACCCTGCGGCGAGCCCTCCCGCGAGTGCGGAAGCCACCCCCACGAACCTCACGGAGCCCCCAGTGACCGAACAGCTCCAGCAGCCCGTCCCCCGCGAGCGCGGGCCGGGCCGGAGAACCCGCATCGGGTCCACCCTCGTCCCCGACCTCGGCGCCTCGCTCGTGGTCTTCCTGGTGGCGCTGCCGCTGTGCGTCGGCGTCGCGGTGGCCTCCGGCGTGCCCGCCGAGCTGGGCATCGTCACCGGCGTGGTCGGCGGCGTCGTCGTCGGCCTGCTGCCCGGCAGCACCATGCAGGTCAGCGGCCCGGCGGCGGGCCTGACCGTCCTGGTGGCCGACACCGTCGCCACGCACGGCGCGGCCTCGCTGGGCCTGATCGTGCTCGGCGCGGGCCTGCTCCAGGTGCTCCTCGGCGCGCTGCGCCTGGGCCGCTGGTTCCGGGCCATCTCACCGGCCGTGGTGCAGGGGATGCTGGCCGGGATCGGCCTGGTGCTGATCCTCGGGCAGCTCTACCCGCTGGTGGGACGCGGCGCGCCGGGCACGACGGCCGAGAAGTTCTTCGGCCTGCCCGCGCTGGTCCCCGACCTGCTCGGCCCGGCAGCGGCGCTCGGCGCGCTGACCGTCGTCGTCGCCGTGCTGTGGAAGCGGCGCGCGCCCGCAGGCCTGGCGAAGGTGCCCGGCGTGCTGGTGGCCGTGGTGGTCGCCAGCGCGGTGGCGGTGCTGGTCGACGTGCCCCGCATCCGGGTGGGCGCCCTGGCCGACGAGCTGACCTTCGTCGGCGAGGCCCCGGTGACACCCGCGCTGATCGGGGTGGTGCTGACGTTCGCGCTGGTGGCGTCGGCGGAGAGCCTGTTCAGCGCCGCCGCCGTCGACCGGATGCACGACGGCCCGCGCACCCACTACGACCGCGAGCTCGTCGCGCAGGGCGTGGGCAACGCCCTGTGCGGCCTGGTCGGCGCGCTGCCGATGACGGCGGTGATCGTGCGCAGCGCGGCGAACGTCGACGCGGGCGCCCGCACCAGGGCGTCCAGGGTGCTGCACGGGGTGTGGCTGCTGGTGTTCGTGGCGCTGCTGCCGCAGACCCTGGCGTTCATCCCCCTCGCGGTGCTGGCGGGCCTGCTGGTGCACGCGGGCTGGAAGCTCCTGGAACCGCGCCGGGTGCTGGCGCTGGCCAGGACCGACCGGGCCGAGGCGGCGGTGCTGGTGCTGACGGCGGCCCTGATCGTCACCACCGACCTGCTGACCGGCACCCTCGCCGGCCTGCTGGCGGCGGTGGTGAAGACGGCGTGGGACGTGTCGAGGCTGAGCGTGACCGTCGACGGCGACCGCGTGGAGGTGCGCGGCAACGCGACCTTCCTGCGCCTGCCCCAGCTCCTGGACCGCCTGGAGGCGGTGCCGGGCGACCGCAGGCTGCGGCTGGACATGGCGGGCGTGCGGCACCAGGACCAGGCGTGCCGCCAGGCCGTGGAGCAGTGGGCGGCGCGCAGGGGGGACGTGGAGCTGATCGGGCCGGGCGCGGGCTGATCACGCTCGGGCGGCGCGGGGCCCACCGGTCCCGCGCCGCCCCTACGGCGAGACCACCTGCGCCAGGAAGAACACCGCCCCGGTGCGGGCGTGCCGCACCAGCAGCAGGTGCGGGCGGTCCACCCGCACCACCAGCGGTTCCTGCGCCGGGCGGAACGCCGCCGAGCGCATCAGCACCGCCGTCGCCGCCGCCCCCTCCAGACCCCGCTCGTCCACCCGCAGCACCGCCTCGTGCACCACCTCGCCGACCACCAGCCTCGGGTCCGGGCTCAGCGCGGTCAGGTCCGCGTCCCCGCCGAACACCGACCGCACGCCCAGACCGCGCAGCGCCCCGCCCAGCAGGGCGGAGAACTCCAGCCGCGCCCTCGGCAGCGACAGGTCCACCCGCCGGTGCTCCAGCCCGTCCAGCACCTCGGGCACGCCGTCCAGCGCGCCCAGCTCGCCGTCCGGCAGCAGCACGACCAGCTCCACCCCGCCCTCGGCGGGCAGCGCGACCGCCTGCCACCCGGCGCGCGCGGCGTGCCGGGCGTTCGCGGTGACCCGCATCGTCGGGACCGGGCGGGTCCCGGAGGGGGTGTGGAACGGCCGGTCGGCGGTCGCGCCCTCCGGGAACGCGGTCACCCACGCGGTCTTCAGGTACAGCGCGTTGACCAGCACCGACACCGTGTCCGCCCGCACCGAGCCCGACCGGAGCAGCTGCGGGACCAGATCGCGGGTGGTCTGCGCGACGTCCGCGTTGATCAGCGCGCGGGCGGCATCGGGGTCCGCCGCGAACGGGGCCGAGCGGGCCGCGCCACCGGGCCAGTCGGCCAGCCGCCGCAGGAAGCCGTCCACCAGCGGCAGGTCGTCGGCGGCCCACAGGGTGTTCGCCACGGCGAACTCGGCGGGCTCGCCCACCCCGCTCTCCCGCACCAGCTCGGGGCCACCGGGTCCGAGCAGCGCCAGCACCTCGTCGCGGGTCGGCCCGCGCCCCGCCTCGGCCAGCAGGGCGAGCGCGCTCGCCACCGAGTACGGCGACCAGCAGGCCGGGCGGGCGCGGTCCGGGGCCAGCGCGTCGTGCAGCGCCAGCGCGAACGTCAGGTGCCCTCGGTCGCGCACCCGATCACCTCCACACGTCGTCCGGGAACCGGGTGGGCGCCCTCAGCCACCACCCCAGTGTGCCACCGCTCACAGCCCTCGCACGTGGCTCCGGTGCCACGCCACCGCCTGCGCGTCCGTCAGCAGCGACACCTGGTCCACGATCACCCGCAACCGCGCCGCGTCGTCCCCCGCCGCGTGCCACGCCGGGGCGAACGCCGGGTCCAGCGCCCCCGGCGCCCGCTCCAGCAGGGCGTGCGCCAGCTCGGTGATCAGCTCCCGCTGCCGCGCCTGCTCCGCCTTGCGCACCGGGTCGCTCATCACGTACCGCACCGCCATCGCCTTGAGCAGCGCCACCTCGGCCGCCGCCCGCTCCGGCACCACCAGCCCCGCCGCGTACCGGGTCAGCCGCCCGTCGCCGTGCTCCGCCCTGGTCGCCCCCACCGCAGCCGACGCGAACCGCCCCACCAGCTCGCTGGTCAACCGCTTGAGCGCGAACTGCGCGCGCAGCGTCGCGTCGTAGTGCCCCAGCTCGGCGATCACCGGCAGCACCGCCAGCTCCTCCGCCACCGCCTCCAGCTCGGCCACCGACCGCGTGGAGAAGTTCGCCGCCGCCAGCTCCGCGATCGCCGTCCGCTCCTCCGCGACCCCCAGCGAGTACAGGTTGATCCGGTGCGCCAGCACCCCGTCCTCGACGTCGTGCACCGAGTAGGCCACGTCGTCGGCCCAGTCCATGACCTGCGCCTCCAGGCAGCGCTCCCGCCCCGGCGCGCCCTCGCGCACCCAGTCGAACACCGCCAGGTCGTCCTCGTACGCGCCGAACTTCACCAGCCCCGGCTGCCTCGGCCACGGGTACTTCGTCGCCGCGTCCAGGCAGGCCCGCGTCAGGTTCAGCCCCCGGTCGGTCTTCGGCTCCAGCCGGGTCAGGATGCGCAGCGTCTGGGCGTTGCCCTCGAACCCGCCGCACGGCCCGGCCAGCTCGTTGAGGGCGCGCTCCCCGTTGTGCCCGAACGGCGGGTGGCCGATGTCGTGCGCCAGACCGGCGGTGTCCACCAGGTCCGGGTCGCAGCCCAGCTCCTCGCCGATGCCCCGGCCGATCTGGGCGACCTCCAGCGAGTGGGTCAACCGGGTGCGCGGCACACCGGTGACCTCGGCGCCCTCGCCGGGCCCCACCACCTGGGTCTTGCCCGCCAGCCTGCGCAGCGCCGCCGAGTGCAGCACCCGCGCCCGGTCCCGCGCGTACGGCGTGCGGCGCTCGGTGCGCGAACCGGGCAGCACGGCGGCCTTCGGCGGTTCGGGGAGGAGCCTGGCGCCGTCGTGGTCGGAGTAGCCGGGGTTCATCCGAACACAGTAGGGGAGAACGGGCGCCCCGGACGTGGCCGGGAAACGACGGGCGGGTTGAGATCCGCCGACCTAGATGGGGATGTCGTCCACGGCGTCCACCGGGGCCTTGAGCAGGTGGTAGTACATCAGCGCCATGGTCTCGCGGCGGATGTAGTAGAGCTGCATCTCGCGGGTCTGCACGTTCGGGCCGCTGCGCGTCGGCGACGTCCACGCGTCAAGGCCCTGGTCCTCGGCCATGGTGCGGGCGCGCAGCGAGTGCCACGGGTCGCTGACGATCACCGCGGTCGTGAGCGAGCGCTCGTGGGCCCGCTCCGCGACGGCCTTGATGCTGCCCAGCGTGTCGGTGCCCTCGCCGATCTCGATCACCCGGTCGGCGGGAACCCCGCGCTCCTCCAACCAGATCCGGCCCGCCTCGCCCTCGGTGAAGTTGTCGCCGGGCTGACGGCCGCCGGTGGTGACGATGTAGTCCACCACGTCCTGCTCGTACAGCCTGCGCGCGTGCTCCAGCCGGGCGGCCAGGACGTCCGAGGGGACCCCGTTGTACTGGGCGGCGCCGAGCACCACCGCCATGTCCGCGTGCGTGCGGTCGTCGTCCCGCGCCACCTGCCAGACCCGGAACGTCGTGCCCCCTGTGACGATCAGGACGATCGCGATGCCCCCGAGCAGGGTTCTCTGGACGTAGCGGCGGAGCCGGGCCAGCAGCGTCATGCGCACCGGGCCATGGTTCCACAAGCAGGGGTGTGGGCCGTTCGGCAGCCGTCCGGCGCGGCGGGGGACTGGGCGGGACGGGTGAACGCGGGTGCGCCGGGCGCGACTGCGGGTTCCCGGTTGCCGGGGCGCGCGGGGCGTTGCCAGGATCTGGGGATGCCTGCGGAGCAGCCGACGATCCTCGCCACCTCGGGTGGTTTTCGCGCCGGGCGGCGCACCTCGCTGGAGTTCGGCGACCTGGTGCGGTTCGCCGTCGAGCTGTCCGGCGCGACCGGGCGGCCCCGGCTGCTGCACGTGGGCACCGCGAACGGGGACCAGCGGTTCTTCAACGCGCACCTGAGCGAGGCCGGGCAGGTCGCCGGGTGGGACGTGGCGCACCTGAACCTGTTCACCATGCCGCCGGTGGACGACGTCGCCTCGTTCGTGCTGGAGCACGACGTGGTGTGGGTCGGCGGCGGGTCGGTGGCGAACCTGCTGGCGGTGTGGCGGGTGCACGGGCTGGGGCCGGTGTTCCGGCGCGCCTGGGAGGCCGGGGTGGTGCTCGGCGGGGTGTCCGCGGGGGCGATCTGCTGGTACGAGGGCGGGGTGACCGACTCGTTCGGGCCCGAGCTGCGCGTGGTGCGCGACGGGCTCGGGTTCCTGCCGTACGGCAGCGGGGTGCACCTGGACTCGGAGCCCGCGCGGCGACCTGCCGTGCGCGCGGCGGTGGGCGGCGGCGAGCTGCCGGTGACGCACTGCACGGACGACGGGGCGGGGTTGCTCTACCGGGGAGTGGAGCTGGTGGAGGCGGTCGCGGAGCGCGACGGCGCCGGGGCGTGCGTGGTGCGGCCCGACGGGAGCGGCGGGGTGGTGGAGGAGGCGCTGGACGTGCGACGGCTGTGAGCCGCCGCGACCTCAGCCCGCCCCGGCCACCTCCGTCTCGGCCACCTCCGTCTCGGCCACCTCCGACCCGGCTACCTCCGACCCGTCGAAGTCCGGCCCGTCGAAGCCCGTCCCGCCGAAGTCCACGTGCCCGAGCTTGTCCGGGTTCGAGATGTCGTAGAGCGCCACGACCAGCCCGTCCCGCACCACCACCGACGTGATCCGCCGCGACACCTCCGGGCTCTCCCGCCGCAGCAGCCCCAGGTCCCCGTTCACCAGCACCGGCCGAGCCTCGTCCAGCCCGCCGTGCTTGAGCGTGAGCCCGACCATGAACCGCGCCACCCGGTCCGCGCCGACGACCCGGTTGATCGCCGCGCGCGCCTTGCCGCCACCGTCGCTGATCACCAGCGCGTCCGGGTGCAGCAGGCTCAGCACGGCCTGCACGTCACCGGCCGCCAGCGCCGCCACGAACCGCCCCAGCACCTCGCGCTGCTCGGCCAGCGCCACCCTCGGCGGCGGGTCGGCCGCAGCCGCCGCGCGCCTGCCCCTGGACGCGTGCTGCCGCGCCGCCGCGACCTCCACGCCCAGCACCGCCGCGATCTCGTCGAACGGCAGCCCGAACGCGTCGTGCAGCACGAACGCCACCCGCTGCTCGGGCGTCAACCGGTCCAGCACGACCAGCGCGGCCATCCGCACCCCGTCGTCGCGCACCACCGCGTCCAGCGGCTCGTCCACGACCTCGCCCACCAGCGGCTCGGGCAGCCAGCTGCCCACGTACCGCTCCCGCCGCACCGCCGCCGACCGCAACCGGTCCAGGCACACCCGGCCCACCACGGTGGTCAGCCACGCGCGCGGCTCGCGGATCTCCGCCCGAGCCCGCTCGGACAGCCCCGACAGCCGCAGCCAGGCCTCCTGCACCGCGTCCTCGGCGTCCGCGACGCTGCCGGTCAGCCGGTACGCCACCCCCACCAGGTGCGGGCGGTGCTCCTGGAGCACCAGGGCCAGGTCCGAGCCGTCCGGAACCGCGCCGTCCCCCGTGGTGGTCACGAGCACCAGTCTGCCAGCACTAGACTCGGTCGCCGTGGCAGGACGCATCCGGGAGACCGACATCGCGCTGGTGCGGGACCGCAGCAGCATCGAGGACGTCGTCGGCGACCACGTCTCCCTGCGCCGGGCGGGCGGCGGTTCGCTGAAGGGCCTGTGCCCGTTCCACGACGAGAAGTCGCCGTCGTTCAACGTCCGCCCCAGCCACGGCACGTTCCACTGCTTCGGCTGCGGCGAGGGCGGCGACGTCATCGCGTTCATCATGAAGATCGAGCACCTCGGCTTCGTGGAGTCCGTGGAGCGGCTCGCGGACCGCGCGGGCATCCAGCTGACCTACGAGGGCGGCGGCGCGACCATCCAGCGCGACCGGGGCACCCGCAGCAGGCTGCTGGAGGCGCACCGGGCCGCCGCCGAGTTCTACGCCGAGCAGCTGGCGACGCCGGACGCGATGCCCGCCCGCGAGTTCCTGGCGCAGCGCGGTTTCGACGAGGCCGCCGCGCGCCAGTTCGGCTGCGGCTTCGCCCCGCACGGCTGGGACAAGCTCACCAAGCACCTGCTGGGGCGCGGGTTCGAGCTGACCGAGCTGCTCAAGGCGCAGCTGACCAAGGAGGGCCGCCAGGGCCCGATCGACCGGTTCCACCGCAGGTTGCTGTGGCCGATCCGGGACCTGGGCGGCGACGTGGTCGGGTTCGGCGCGCGCCGGATCTTCGACGACGACCCGATCCAGGCCAAGTACCTGAACACCAGCGAGTCGCCGATCTACAAGAAGTCGCACGTGCTGTTCGGGCTGGACCTGGCCAAGCGGGAGATCGCCAAGCGGCGGCAGGCCGTGGTGGTCGAGGGGTACACCGACGTCATGGCGATGCACCTGGCGGGCGTGCCGACCGCGGTCGCGTCGTGCGGCACGGCGTTCGGCGCCGACCACATGAACGTGCTGCGCAGGCTGCTCATCGACGACTCGGTCAACGGCGAGGTCATCTTCACCTTCGACGGCGACGCGGCCGGGCAGAAGGCGGCGCTCAAGGCGTTCGAGGGCGAGCAGCAGTTCTCCGCGCAGACGTACATCGCGGTCGCGCCGGACGGCATGGACCCGTGCGAGCTGCGGCAGGAGAAGGGCGACGTGGCGGTGCGCGACCTGGTCGCCAGGCGCACCCCGCTGGTCGAGTTCGCGATCAAGGCCCAGCTGCGCGACTACGACCTGGACTCGGTCGACGGCCGCGCCGAGGCGCTGCGCAAGATGGTGCCGTTCGTCGCGCAGATCAAGGACAGCTCCAAGCGCGACGGCTACGCCACCAGGCTGGCGTGGTGGGTCGGCTGGGAGGACGAGGCGTCGGTGGTGAGGCGGGTCCGCGAGACCGCGACCGGCACCGCGAAGGCCGCCCCGCGCCGCCGCCCGGTCGACCCGAACCAGGGCGCGCTCGACGTGGCCGTGGACGCCCACCCGCGCCCGAACCCGCGCGACCCGGCGCTGTGGCACCAGCGGGAGGCGCTGAAGGCCGCGCTGCAGGTCCCGGAGATGGTCAGCCCGTACTACGACTCGCTGCCGGACGAGGCGTTCACGAACCCGCTGTACCTGGCGCTGCACCGCGCGATGCGCGAGGCGGGCGGCACCGCGTCCGGCCTCACCGGGCCCGCGCTGGTGGACGCGGTCGGACAGGCGTGCCCGGTGGCGTCGGCGCGGTCGCTGCTGACGGAGCTGGCGGTGGAGCCGCTGCGGACCAAGGGCGACGAGTACCGGTACGTGCAGAGCGTGCTGGCGCGGTTGCAGCAGGTCCTGGTCGGGGCGCAGATCACCGAGATCAAGTCGCGGTTGCGGCGGGTGTCGCCGATCGAGGAGGCGGACGAGTACCGCGCCCTGTTCGGGGACCTGATCGCGCTGGAGGAGTACCACAAGGAGCTGGGCCAGCAGGGCATCAACGGCCTGTAGGTGGTCCTGCTCGTTGCTCGGGGTTGGCCGAACGCTGCGGTTTGGGGCTGCTGATGGGTCTGTGGGACAGGTTGTTCGGTTCGGGCGCGCCGGAGGGCTTCACCGGGGAGCTGGAACCGGAGGAGCACGTGGCCGCGTCGGCGCGGAGCGGCGAGGGCTGGCTGGTGGCCACCCCGCTGGGCCTGTGGCTGCCGGAGCAGCCCCCGAGGCGAGTCGGGTGGCACCTGGTGAGCAAGGCGGCCTGGGACGGCACGGCGCTGGCCGTGACGGAGGCCGTGGAGGACGACGTGGTGACCGGCGAGTCGGGCGGCAAGGCGGTCCTCCTGCGAGACCTGCGCCCGGTCCGGTACGCCGTGGAGAGGCCGGGCAAGCTGACCGACCAGGTGCACCAGCGGGTGACCCAGGCGATCCGCCAGCGGCGGCGGGACAACGGGGTGGGGGCGTGGTTCCTGCTGCGGAAGATTCCAGGTAGGGACGGGGCGGTGCTGCACGTGCGGGCGGACGCGGGCGCGGACGCGGAGCGGGTCCGCGCGGCGGCTGCGGAGCAGGTGGCCGCGTTGGCGGCGGGAACGGCCCACTGGGACCCGGCGTAGTTCGCGTGCCTGCTGCCGCCGCGGGGAAGGGGGCGGGAATCCCTCGTCCGGGTGAGCCCAGGACACCCCCGACCCCCGCCCGGCGGTGGTCACGGCCCGTGCGCGCCGAACTGGACCACTGCCCGACTCGGCGGCGCCTGCGCCCTGGTGCCGGGCATCAGCGCAGGTGAGACCGCTGATGATCGCCCGACTGCCATGGGGAATCCCATGGACGAATGATCATTAATTGATCATGATAAAGTCTGTTTCCGCTGGTGAAGTGCGTAGGACGGGTGGGGTTCGAACCCACGACCTGACGGATTACAAGTCCACTCTGCCGTCGTTTGCCAAGCGATCCCGAAACCATTCGTCATCAGGCCGCTTAACGCCCGCGAATGGCCACTGTGGACCGTGCGCTGTGGACGCTTGCCGTCGTTAAGCGAGGCAAAGCCGTGGCATCCACGCCCACCGACCCGCCCGCTTCGAGGGCAAGCCGGTGGGCTGGTCGTCGCCGCCAAGGCGGCGAGCTGTCCACGGGCGCGGCAGCCGAGCGCCCCGACCACTGTGCCAGTGGACCACTTGGCGCTCGTACTGTTCTGACCTACGTCGTCAGGGTCAGCCGAGTCCCCTCGGAGATCGCGGTTGCCCACTCGGTCAACTGGGGCTCGGTGAGCGGCTCACCGGTTTCGGTGTGCCACGTGGTGGCCAAGTGCTGCTTGACCACGTCGACGGGCTTTCCTGCGCACTCCTGGTGCACCTTGTCGAGGAGGGGTTGCCGAAGTTGAGCCCACTTTTGGGTGACTTCTGCGGCCAGGTTGTTGAGAGCGGCTTGGTTAAAGTTCAACCGAACGTTTCCGGCCATGTTGACCGCCTTTCGTTAGGTTGCCCCACCGGGCTCGTTGCTCCAGACAGCCTAGCTTCGA
This sequence comes from Actinosynnema pretiosum, assembly GCF_024171695.1. Taxonomy (GTDB): domain Bacteria; phylum Actinomycetota; class Actinomycetes; order Mycobacteriales; family Pseudonocardiaceae; genus Actinosynnema; species Actinosynnema pretiosum. The sequence continues at coordinate 396,118 of NZ_JAMTCF010000002.1, forward strand.
CCGCTTGTTCGACTGAGAACCTGAGCGGCGTGTCGTACTTTCCTGCGGCGGCTGCCGGGGCCGGTCGCGTCTCAGGCCGCCGCCTGGGGTGGGTGCCGGAGGCGGGCCCCGCCCCAGGGGCGAGCGGCCAAGAGCGCAGCGACGCGAGCGGCCCCGGCAGGGGCCGCCTTGATGAAGTAAAGAAACTCTGCGCACGCATGGCGTAGCCGTGGAACCACCCAGGTCAAGTCTGGATCACGCGGCTCGTGTAGCCCGCAGCCACAAGGCGTTCGTAGGCGGCCTGGACCTCGTCGGGCACGTCCTGGGGGATGGCGTAGCCGTACTCCGCGAACAAGGTCATCCGCTGGGTGTCACCGACCATCATGCTGATCACGAAGTCGACATCGCCGATCCCCGCGACGTACTCGTCCAACGGCGGCCGGTGCGAGGTGCACAGGATGTCCAGCTCCGGCCACAGCTTCCGGCACGTCGCGTACGACCGGCGCTCCTGGTACGGCCGCGAGATCAGCACCGCAGAACCGACCTCGATCTCCTCAGCCTCCAGGAGCGCGCGGGACAGCTCGAAGTTCTCGGCCGTGTTGGTCGCCTCGGTCTCGATGAGGATCGCCGTGTCCGGGACGCCGTGCTCCAGGGCGTGCTCGCGGTAGTGCACCGCCTCGCCTCGAGGGAACCGCTTCACCGTCGTCGGCGCGTTCGCCCCGGTGAACAGCACCCGAGGAAACAGCCCCTGGTGGTACAGCTCGGTCGCCCGCACGGCCACGCCGATGTCATGGCTGCCCAACCCGATGCCGATGTCGGAGGGCCGCAGGTCGTGTTTCATGTCGTGGTACTCCCACAACGTCACCACGTCGGCGCGGTGCTCGTCGGGAATCCTGGTGGACGACACGGGTTAGGACCCTCCTACTCGGGGATCTGGAAGCTGTAGGACCACACGAACCGACTAGCCGCGTGCACACCCCGCGCAAACTCGATCGGCGTCCCGTCCTTGGAGAAGGTCCGCCGCGTCAGGATCATCACGGGCTCACCGGCGGGCAGCTCCAGCTCCTCGACCTCCTCGGGTCGGGGCATCCGGGAGTGCACGCTCTCGGTCATGTGGTCGGGCTCGAAGCCTTGCAACGTCAGCACGGCGAACCCGCCACCAGGCGTGGCCGGGCCCGGCTTCGGGTCGACCAGCGGCGTCCCCTCGACGTGTACCGGGTTGTAGTAGCTCGTCAGAGTGTGCGTGGGCGTCTCGCCGTCCCGGACCAGCCGTGCGCGCTCGTAGACGGTGGCGCCGGTCTCCAGCCCCAGGGCCTCGGCGGTCTCGGCGTCCGCCTCGACCTGGCGGACCTTGTTGGTCTGGTCGCCGGGCTTCCACTCCCGCCCTGACGCCTCCCGGTCGGCCGCGAACGCGACCAGGCCGAACTTCCACTTGCTCTTGGCGTACCGCTCGACGCCCATGCGCTTCATGACCGGCCGGGGTCTCACGACCGTGCCACGGCGGCGGACGGAGTCCACCAGGCCCTCGGCCTCCAGGACCGCGATGGTCTTGCGGACAGTGTTGATGTTGATCCCGTGCTCTGAGGCCAGGTCCTCCTGCTTGGGCAGCGTCGCGCCGGGCGGGTAGTCGCCACGCTGGATCGCCTCCCGCAGCACAGCCGCGAGCTCTCGGTACCCGATCGACACAGCTGTGCCCCCCGTCTTGTAGGCGACCAAACGTAGGTCTACATCCTTCTTGACCTCCAACTGTACTCGTTACAGCTATCTCTATTGACGTCTGCGGTCGAGTAGTGTTCAATAGAGATAGCTGTAACGGACTGCAACTGAGAGGTGACAGCTATGAGGAACATCCCCGTCCTGCTCACCGGCTACCGGCTGATGGTCACCGAGGAGCCCACGCTCAAGACCCGCGAGGTGGACGGCACCGCCGAGATCGTCACCGACCGGGACGGCGTGAACCAGTACGTGGTGTCCCTGTTCGCCAAGACCAAGGGCGAGAAGGGTGAGGAGATCCGGGTGACCCTGGCGGTCGACCCCGGCGACTCCTTCGAGGAGGGCGACATGGTCGAGCTGATCGACGCGATGGTCTCGCCCTACAGCTTCAAGAACAACCGGGGCGAGACCGTCTCCGGCCTGGCCTGGCGCGCCGCCGGTCTCAAGCCGCGCGACTGACCGCGCCGCCCTCCCTCCGCCCGTTCCGAGAATCGGGCTCCCGTGGCCGCGTGAACCCTCCCGCCTCGTCGGGACAGGCCGTGACGCCGTCAAGCGGGAGTTCCCGTTAGTTCCTTGTCAATTCCACAGTGGCTACACCCATGCCATTTTCCGGCCCACAACACGGGCCGGGAGATTCGATGCCCCCGGATTCCGGCACGTCCGGCTCCGGGGGCGTGGTGTCTCCCGATCGACTCGGAAAAGAGGTGACACATGCAGGTCGCTGCGATCAACAGGGCGGCTCAGCAGAACTACGCGACGTTCAAGGCCGCGCTGGTGCTGCTCCAGGAGACCGTGGACGAGCAGGTGCGCGGGCTCATCGCCAAGGTCGAGGACGCAGACATCCCCGGCGCGGCGTGGGCCGTCCCGTCTGCGGACGAGCTGAAGTCCTTGTGCGACAAGGCGGTCCGCGAGATCGAGCAGTTCTCCAAGGACGCCAAGGACTACGAGGCGGAGCTGATCTCCCGGAACTGGAGGGTTTGACATGGCGGCACGCTACGGCACGGAGAAGGCGGCCGAATCCCTCGACCAGGCCATGCACCAGTTGCGGGGCGCGGTCGAGCAGATGAGGTTCGCCCGCTACCGCTTCTCCGGCCAGCACAGGGACGTCACCCGCGCGGTGGCCACCCTCTCCGTGGCCTTGCAGGACGTTCTTCCCTACCTCGCCGAGGACTGACAACCGCATCCGGAAAGCGCGCGATCCGACCACGTCCACCCGACTGGTCGGGTCGCCGCTCTCCGTCCCGAAAACCCGGAGGGGGTTTGCCATGCCGAAAGCATTCCGAAACCAGGGAATTGAATTCCGTGCGATGAAGTGGGCCGTCCGGCACCCCGGAATGGTGTCGGTTCCCACCGGCCTCGCCGCTGCCGCCGCCGAGGGCGTCATGACGCTGGGCGCTCCGACCACGGGCGCGCTCGCCGGTGGTGTGGCCCTGGGCTTGGCCGGTTGGTACCGGGGCCACCCGGCCTCGTTCGACGCGGTGGCCCTGCCCCGGCTGCGGGCCTTCCGCCGCCGCTGGCTGACCTACGTCGGCCGCCGCTGGGCCGACATCCTCACGGATTGCGAGCTGATCACGGTCAACCGCCGCACCGACCAGGTCCAGGTGCCGCGCATCGTGCGCGTCACTGCCGCCTCACCGTCGATCGACACGATCACGGTGCGCCTGAACCGGGGCCAGACCCCGACCGTGTTCGAGGAGCGCGCCGAGGCCCTGGCCCACGCGCTGCGCGCCGAACGGGTCGCGGTCATGCGGGTGCGTCCGCAGGTCGTCGCCCTGGTGGTCGAGCGCTGCAACCCCTTCGACTCCGACCCCATCCCCGCGATCGACATCCCGCACACCAGTGCCGAGGTCGACCTGTCGGCACTGGAGTTGGGCGATACCGAGTACGGCACCCCTTGGACGCTGCCGCTGATCGGCAACCACCTGTTCGGCGCTGGTGCCACTGGCTCGGGCAAGAGCGCCCTGCTGTGGAACCCGCTGCGCGCGATGGCCCCGATGCTCCGCGACGGCGTCGTCCAGGTGGACATGGTCGACATGAAGGAGGGGATGGAGACCGAGGTCGGCGCGCCCCTGTTCCACCGCCGCGCGATCGACTTCGCCGAATCGGTGGAGGTGATCGAGGGCTTCCGCGACGAGATGAAGGAGCGTCAGGCCCTCCTGCGGCAGCAGGGCACGCGGCGCTTCACCCCCAGCGTGGAGACGCCGTTCCGGGTGTTGCAGATCGACGAGATGGGCATGATGACCGGCTTCGGCCCGTCCAAGGAGGTCCGGGACGTGCTCCGGCTGCTCGCCGAGATCATGACCCAGGGGCGGGCGCCAGGCTTCGCGGTCTGCGGTTACGTCCAGGAACCCACCAAGGACACCGTGGGCGTGCGCGACCTGTTCACCCAGCGCGTGTGCCTGTCGGTCACCACGCAGGGCCACGTGGACATGGTCCTGGGCGAGGGGATGCGGCTGCGCGGCGCGCTGGCTGACGAGATCCCGCTGGGTGACGACTACGCCGGGACCGGCTTCGTCGTGCGCGCCCGCTCCCGCACCCCGCAGCGCGTGCGGGCCTTCTACCAGTCCGACGACGACATCCACGATCTGGTCGCCTTCGTGACCGGTGACCGGCCCCGGCTGCACGCCGTCGCCTGATCCACCGCTCGTAATGCGGCGCGAAACCGTTGCTGTGTAAGCACATTCCTAATTCCAAAGTGGAGGAAACCATGTGGAACCTGGGTGTCCGGCTCTGGGCGGCGTGGCGCTTCGCGCTGTTCCTGGGGCTGGCCTCGCTGGTGCTGTTCGTGGTCTACCTGGCCGACGGCTTCGGGACCTTCTTCATGTGGACCGGTGTCCTGGCGGGGCTGGGCGTGGTCGGCGTGTTCTACGCCCTGCGCGACTTCGTCCGCCGCGAGATCGACCACCACCGGGGGCGGCTGTGACAGACCCCTCCGCCATTCCGGCAGAGGACCGGGCTGACGTGGTGGATGTTCAGACCGGGGTGACCAAGCGGGTGGTGAGCCTGCGGCGCAAGAAAGCCGAATCGGCCCAGTTGCGCGGCCTGGTGGACGACCCGGACATGGTCGCGGTCCGGATCGAGGCTCAACGCAGGTTGATTACGCGGGGGATGTGGTTCTTCCTCACCCTTGGGCTCGGGTTCACCGCTGCCGGGGTCCAGGACTTCCTGGCCGGGCATCGGCCGGTCAGCGACCCGCTGTGGTGGGCCGCGTGGCTGGCGGAGCCGATGCTCGCGGGCATCCTGATCATGCTGCTGGTCTTCGAGTCCGAGGTCCTGCACCGGGGCGTTCCCGTGGACAGCGTGTGGGTCGAACGCCTCAAGCGGACCCTGCTCGGTTCGACGCTGTTCATGAACGTCTGGCCCACCCTGGCTCCGGCGTGGACTGTGGGGGAGCGGTTCGAGTTCGGCAACTTCGCCGTGCACCTGGTGGTGCCGCTGGTGGTGTTCATGGTCGCCGAGGTCATGCCGGTGGTGCAGGAACGCATGAACCAGGCCATCACCCGCGCCTATCGCAACGCCAACACCACCCCACCGCCCTCACCAGCGCAAACGACCCCCGTCCCCGCGGCCGTCCCACCGCCGCCCGCCGCGCCCACCCCACCGGCGCCCGTCGCCCCCGCGCCACCCGCCCCGCCCGTGGCCGTCCCCGCTGCGGTGGCGGTGCCCCGGCTCAAGCTGCCGCCCGCGATCGTCACGGCGGTCCGCGCCAAAGCCGACCAGGTCGCCGCCCAGGGCCGCGATCTGACCGCCGAGGACGTCCAGTCCGCCGTGCGGCTCCCGGCGGAGATGGCCGAGCGCGTGGTGGCCGAGGTGCGCGAGCGCAACAGCCACGCCTTCACATGACCTTCCGGGAAGGAGCGCCGTGTACCCCCGCCGAATCGCCCTTTACCTGCACGACCCGCCCTCGGAGTGCCCGGCCTGTGAGTGGTCGCAGATCCGGGCCGGTGACGACCATGCCTACCTGTGCCGGTTATGCGGTCACCAGTGGACTCCGGTCCTGCCCCCGGACGCACCCGAGGTGTGCTCGCGCTGCGAGGTGAACTGGTACGTCCAGCCCGCCGAGCGCCCGCGCTACGCCTGGCGCTGCCACACGTGCGAACGCCAGTGGGGCAAGGGCCCGGACGTGCCTCGCATGATCTGGTGCCCGCCCTGCCAGGACTACCACTACCCCTACCAGCTCGAAGACAGCGAACCCCACTTCTGGGAACCCTGACCCACCCCCCGTGAGCGGGGCGCGATCACCCGACCCGGTGGCCGTGCCCCGCTTTTCCTTATCCCGCAACGAAAGGAGGTGCCCCCGTAGTGTTCACCCTCGACTCCCGCATCACCGCCCGCCTGCGCTCGCCCGACTACCGGGACTGGCGGGACAAGGTCACCGCCACCGGCGGCTGCGCCCAACCCATCCGCATGAGCGGCGGCTGGCAGATCCACTCCACCGGCGGCGCGCTGCTGGACTGGCACGGCGGGGACGTGTTCATCCCCTGCGGCAACCGCCGCGAGAGCGTGTGCCCGGCCTGCTCCGACCGCTACGCCGCCGACGCCTACCACCTCATGCACGCCGGCCTGGCCGGCGGCAGCAAAGGCGTGCCCGCCTCGATCACCGACAAGCCCCGCGTGTTCGCCACCCTCACCGCCCCCTCCTTCGGCCCCGTCCACAACCGGCCCACCACCCGTGCTGGCAAGGCCCGGCCCTGCTCCTGCGGCTCCTGGCACCACCCCGCAGACCCCGCCCTCGGCACCCCCGTCGACCCGGACGGGTACGACTACGTCGGGTCGGTGCTCTGGCAGGCCAACGCCGGGACCCTGTGGCACCGCTTCACCACCAGCGTGCGCCGCGAACTGCTCAAGGCCGCCGGACTGCCCGCACGCACCCGCTTCGCCGACCACGCCCGCCTGTCCTACGCCAAGGTCGCCGAGTACCAGCGACGCGGCCTGGTCCACTTCCACGCCGTCATCCGCCTCGACGGACCGTCCGGGCCCGACGACCCCGCCCCCACCTGGTGCACCCCCGAGCTGCTCGAACACGCCATCACCACCGCCGCCCGCACGGTGCGCGTGGACCAGGCCCTCCCGGACGGGACCCCGGTCGCGCTGCGGTGGGGGGCTCAGGTCGACGTGCGCCGCATCCGCCCCACCGGTGCCCACGAGTTCGAGGACCAGGCAGGCGAGATCAGCGAATCCCGGCTGGCCGGGTACGTGGCCAAGTACGCCACCAAGGGCACCGGCAAGTCCGAAGCCGCAGACCGCCCCATCCGCTCCCAACTCGACATCGACCACCTGCGCGTCTCCGCCCACCACCGCCGGATCATCCAGACCACCTGGGACCTCGGCGACCTCGACCAGTACGCCGCGCTGAACCTGCGCCGCTGGGCCCACATGCTCGCCTTCCGGGGCCACTTCCTCTCCAAGTCCCAGCGCTACAGCACCACCTTCAAGGCTATGCGCGAAGAACGCCGCGCCTTCCGCACCATCGAACTCCTCGACCGACTCGGCCACGCCCCCGACACCGTCGTCCTGGTCGACCACTGGGAGTTCACCGGCACCGGCCACCGCAACGACGCCGAACGAGAACTCGCCCTGGCCATCGCCGAGAGCAACCGCGAAACCCGCCGCCGCAAGTACGAACAGGAGTCCGCGACATGAGCAAGCTCTGGAGCGTCCAAGACGTCGCCGACTTCCTCGGCGTCCCCGTCAACACCCTCTACCAGTGGCGAACCCGCAACTACGGCCCGCCCGGCAAGCGCATCGGCAAGTACGTCCGGTTCGACCCCGAGCAGGTGCGCGCCTGGTTCGAGTCGCTGCCGAACGGCGTGGCCTGATGGCCCGGCCACCGCTGCCGGTCGGCACCTTCGGCAAGATCCGCGCCTACCGGGACAAGTCCGGCTGGCGGGCCGTCACGAACTACCGCGACCACGACGGCGTCACCCGGCCCGTCGAGCGGCGGGGCAGCACCAAGACGGCGGCGGAACGGGCCCTCAAAGAGGCGCTGCGGGACCGGACGTCGCCCCTGACCGGTGGGGACGGCATCACCCCCGAAACCCGGTTCAAGGACGCCGCCGTGCTGTGGCTGGAGGAGTTCCAGCGGGCCATCGACGGCGGGCGCCGCTCGCCCACCTCGAAGGAGACCTACGAGGGCCGCTTGAACAGCCTGGTGCTGCCCGCCATCGGGGAGCTGCGGGTGCGGGAGCTGACCGTGCCCCGGCTCGGCCGGTTGGTCGCCGCCGCCCAGGACCTGCACAGCTCGTCCACCGCGAAGACGGTTCGCACGATCCTGTCCGGCGTCTGCGGCCTGGCCGTGCGGCACGGCGCGCTGGCCGCCAACCCGGTCCGTGACGTCGCGCCCCTGGAAGGCCGCAAGGTGCGGGCCCGCGCGCTCACCCTGGAGGAGCTGGCGGACCTGCTGGCCAAGCTCGACGCGGACGAGGTCGCCGTGCGCCAGGACCTCCCGGACCTGGCCCGGTGGTACGCGGGCACGGGGGAGCGGACCGGTGAGGGGCTGGCGGTGCACTGGCACCACCTCGACCTGCGCGCGGGCACGGTGTCGTGGGGTGGCGGGCTCATCCGGGTCAAGGGGCAGGGGCAGCGGATCAACTTCGGCAAGACCGACGTGTCCGAGCGCGCCCTGCCGCTGTCGGACTGGCTGGTGGACGTGCTGCGGGAGCGGCGGGTGCTGCTTGCCGAGCGCTTCGGGGTGGACGTGGCGGACCTTCGTGGCCCGGTGTTCCCGAACTCGCTCGGCAAGCTGCGCGACAAGCACAACACCCTGGCCCAGTGGCGGGAGTTCCGGCAGCGCGCGGGCTACCCGTGGGTGACCTTCCGGACGTTCCGGAAGTCGGTCGCGACGATCCTGGACGACGCCGGGCTGTCCGCCCGTCAGATCGCCGATCAGCTAGGTCACTCGAAAGTGTCAACCACCCAGGACGTCTACATGGCGCGTCGCGTGACCAGCCGCAAGGCCGCCGACGCGCTGGAGGCGGTTAGGGGGTACCGACCCCGTTAGGGGTGGCAAAGGCATGGCGTTGATCTTGATAGACTCCCCAGGGGTGCACCTGACCTGGGAAAAGAGTAGGACGGGTGGGGTTCGAACCCACGACCTGACGGATTATGAGTCCGCTGCTCTGACCGGCTGAGCTACCGTCCCCTGACGTGCGGTTCTGGAGGGTACAGAGCGCCGGCCCCCCGCGTCTCGACAACCCGTCAGCACGTGACCAACCCGTGCTACGAAGTCCCCAGATCGGACGGCCGGTAACCGGTCGGGTAGCCGGGGTAGGTTCGGTTCTTCGGCTGGTTCGTCAGGAACGGCTCGCGTCTCGGGGGCATCCTGCGGACCACCCGCGCCCGCGCGCGCAGGGCGGCCTTGGCCGTCGTCGTCAGCCAGGTCGGCGCGGGGGCCAGGCCGAAGGCGTCCAGCATCGCGGGGTCCAGGAGGGCGATCACGGCCTTCCTCGCCGCCGGGCGCAGGGGCGCCGGGTACCAGGAGCAGAACAGGTCCAGGGTGTAGCGGCCGATCTCGGCGTTCGTGTCGGCGTGCTCGAAGTGCTCGGCCTCGTAAGCCCGCTTGAACGCCAGGTACGCCCCGTAGCCCTCCGGCACGTCCCGGATGCCCATCCTCGCCCCGACAGCCCGGTAGAAGTGGTACGAGGCCTGCTTCTCGTGCTCCGACGGCTTGCGCCAGCCGTACTGCTCCAACCACTCCATCGGGTCGTACACGAACGTGGACAGCACGTAGAGCATGTCGTCGTTGTCGATGTCGTACCGGTGGTGCATCCGGTTCACCGCGCGCAGCGCCTCCTTGCCGCGCGGCGAGTCGTAGCCGTGGTCCACCAGCTCGCCCATGAGCAGGGCGGTGTCGTCGTAGCGCTTCTGGGGCCTGCGCTCGAACTCGCCGGTGCGCGCCAGCAGCGCCGAGATGGACGGGACGCAGTACGTCCGGAACAGCGCGAACTCCAGCGCCCGCGTGTAGTCCCAGGGGAACTCGTAGCCGGTGGACAGGCGCAGGATCTCCCAGGCGTCGCGCTCGGGGTCCATCGCTTCGATGCGAGAGAGATTCGCGTAGCGGCCCATGCCCATCAGGGTGCCGGCACCGCCGTGATCAACACCACAGCCGTTCGCGCATCCGGATGACGGGTTTCGACCGCGCCCGCTCGGGCGAACCCCGTGGTGTGGGAGAGATCGGGCAAGCAGCGAGGGCCCGTCCAAGCGGACGGGCCCTCGTCTGGGATGCTCCCCCAACTGGATTCGAACCAGTAACCCTTCGATTAACAGTCGAATGCTCTGCCGTTGAGCTATGGGGGAATGTTCAGTTGTCCTCGCCCGCCCTCGCGGGCTGACGGGAGTAACTCTAGCGCATCCGGAGGAGCGCTTGGAACACACCCCCCTCGTTTCCGGCAGGATGGCCAGTGACCAGGCACGACGGTGAGGAGACCGGGTATGAAGGGCATTCTGTTCGGCGCCGCGATCGGCTACGTGCTGGGCGCGCGGGCGGGCAAGGGGCGGTACGACCAGATCGTCCGGGCCTACCGCGCCCTGGTGGACCACCCGGCGGTGCAGGGCGCGGCGGGGATCGTGCGGGCCAAGATCGGTGAGCAGACCACCTTCGGGCGCAAGTACACGGCCGTGAAGCGGGTCGGCGTCAACGGGCGGCGCCACGAGCCCGCCGTCGCCCCGCGCGTGCGCTGAGCACCCCTCAGCGCACCCTGGCCACGGCGAACACGCGGCGGAACGGGAACCACGTGGTCCCGTCCGCCCGCCGGGGGTAGGCGGCGCGCAGCCTCGGCCTCAGGCGCGCCACGTACTCGGCCCAGGCCTCGTCGGACAGGGTCGCCCTGACCGGCCGCAGCGCCGTGCCGCTGATCCACTCCAGCGCCGCGTCCTCGCCGGTGAGCACCTGCGCGTAGGTGGTCTCCCACGCGTCGACCTCGGCGCCCGCGCCCGCGAGCACCTCGGCGTACCCGATCGGGTCGAGCACCGGGGCGAACCGCAGCACGCCGCGCAGTTCCGGCCAGTCCTCGGCCACCTCTCGGACCAACTCGTGCGACGGGCCGGTGAAGTTGCCCGGCACCTGCACCGCCAGCCACGCCCCGGAGGCCAGCTCGCCGACCCAGCGGCGCAGCAGGTCCGGGTGGCCGGGCACCCACTGGAGCACCGCGTTGGTGACCACGACTCCCACGTCCGGGGTCGGCGACCAGTCCGCCACATCGGCCACCCGCGCGTCCAGGCCTCGCGCGCGGGCCTGCTCGACCATCTCCGGCGACGAGTCGAGCGCCTCGACGGCCGCGCCCGGCCAGCGCTTCGCGAGGGTGGTCGTGAGGTTGCCGGGGCCGCAGCCAAGGTCGACCACCCGGTCCGGCGACTCCGCGCCGACCCTGGCCAGCAGTTCGTGGAACGGGCGGGCGCGGTGGTCGGCGAAGGCGAGGTACTTCTCGGGGTCCCACACGAGCGTTAACAGTACGGGCGTACTGCTAGCGCGTCCAGAGGGCTCGGGGAGGAGTCCAGGGGGCTCGGGGAGGAGGAGGTTCGCTCGAACGGAGGAACCGGCGGCGTGGGTGGCGGGGAACCGGCGCGGGGGCGGGTGATGCTGGGGCGGTGGACGTGGGTGGCGGGGACTGGCGGGCGGTCGCGGACGTCGTCAACCGGCGGATGGACGCCCTCGCCGTGCGGCAGGGGGAGTTGGCCGCCGAGGCCGGGGTGTCCACCGCGATCCTGCGGGAGATCCAGCAGGGCGTGATCGCGCGCAGGCGCGGCGCCCGGACGCTGCGGGCCATCTCCACCGCGCTCGGCTGGCACCCCGAGCACCTCGACGCGGTGCTGCACGGGCGCGTCCCGCCCGCCGCCGTGCCCGAGTCGGCGCCTGCCGAGGACGCCGTCCTGGTGCTGCTGCGGACCGTCGTGCGGGAGATCCGGGGGCTCCGGGGGCAGATCGGCGAGCTGACCGCCCTGGTGGGGGAGCGGGAGGGCGACCGGGGCTGACCTCAGGGCGTGCGCACCCGCTCGACGTGCGCCCGGTTCGCGTCGCCCCACTCGCCCAGCGGGCGCAGCGCCTCGTTCAGCGACTCGCCCCGCGCGGTCAGCGAGTACTCCACCCGGAGCACCGCCTCCGGGAACACCTCCCGCGCCACCAGCCCGTCCGCCTCCATCTGCCGCAACTGCTCCGCCAGCACCTTCTCCGTCACCGGCGGCAGCATCCTGCGCAGCGCCCCGAAGCGCCGCGGCCCTGACTCCAGCGCCCACAGCAGCAGCGCCTTCCACCGGCCGTCCACCACGTCGATCGCCACGTCCAAGCCGCACTCGTACCGTCTCCGCCGCTTCACCCACCACCACTTACCACGGGGTGCGCACCCACCCGCAAGTGCGTAATTGATCAAGCCGCCCGACGGCCCCAGGATCGGTCCCGTGAACGAGCGGAAGCGGGCAGGCGCGAGGACGGCGGTCATCGGACTGGGGCAGATGGGCTGGGCGCTCGCCACCGCGCTCGCCTCGGGCGGGCGGGACGTGGTGGTGTGGACGCGGTCCGGCCGGACCGGGCCCGAGGGGACCGGGACGGCGGGGAGCGCGGCCGAGGCCGTCGAGCGGAGCGAGGTCGTGGTCGTCTGCGTCACCGGGTACGACGCGGTGGTCGACCTCCTCCCGGCGCGCCTGGACGGCAAGGTCGTGGTCAACCTCAGCACCGGCGGACCCGAGCAGGCGCGGGACGTGGGGCGGCTCGTGCGCGGGCGCGGCGGGCGCTACGCGGACGGGGCGATCATGGACACCCCGCCCGGCGTCGGGCGGGCGATCGTGCTGCTCAGCGGCGACGACGTGCCCGGCGGGCTCGCCGAGCTGGGCGCGATCACCCACCTGGGGCGCGACGACGGGCTGGCCGCGCTGCACGACACCGCCCTGCTCACCCTGATGTACGGGCAGCTCACCGGCTTCCTCGAAGCCCTCGCCCTGCTGCGGGCGGACGGCGTCCCGGCGCGCGACGCGCTGCGGGTGTCCGAGCCCTGGCTGGACGTGGTGCGCGCGATGCTGCCCGACCTCGCCGAGCGGGTCGACTCCGGCGACCACCGGTCCGGCGAGGCCAGGCTGGACATGCAGCTCGCCGCCACCACCCACCTGGTCGAGGCCTACCACGGGCGGGGGCTCGGGTCCGGCGTGCTGGAGCGCACCGCCGAGCTGATCCGGCGCGCCGTGGCGGACGGGCGCGAGGCCGACGACCTCGCCGCGCTGGTGGACTTCACCGGCAGGTAGCGCGGGCGGGCGCGGGGGACGGCCCCCGTGACCCGACCGCTGGGGCCCGCCCGCTGGGACCCGACCGCTGGGGCCCGGCCATTGGGGCCTGACCGCTGGGACCCGGCCGTTGGGACCCGGCCGCCACCAGCCCTAGTCCACGCAGGGAACCCCGCCCTGCGCAGCCGCCACCGCGCCGCCCACGGGCGGCTGCCGCATCGCCGCGCGCACCGCCTCCGGCGAGCCGATCGGCAGCGTGCTGAACGCGAACCCCGGCGCCTTCCCCAGCACCTCCAGCACGTCCCACCCCTCCGACAGCACCACCGTCCGCCGCGCGACCTCCACGGCGGGCCCGAGCGCGCCCAGCCCCTGCTCCCGCACCCGCGCCAGCACGGCGGTCAGGAACGCCTGCTGCCTGCGGGTGCGGTCCAGGTCGCTGTTCGGCAGCCCGTGCCGCTGCCGCACGAACGCCAGCGCCTGCGCCGCGTCCAACCGCTGCGGACCGGCCGGGAAGTCCGCGCCCGAGTACTCGTCCTTCGTGGCGTTGTTCAGGCACACGTCGATCCCGCCGAGCGCCTGCGCCAGCTCGTAGAACCCCACCAGGCTCAGCTCGGCCAGCTGGTGCACCGGCACGTCCAGGAACGCGCTCACCGTCTCCACCTGCGCCCGCCGCCCGGCCTCGCGCCCCAGCCACTCTAGCTCGGCCGGGTCCCGCACCCCCTCGGCGACCAGCTCGCGCTCGCGCGCGTCCTTGGCCCGCCCGTAGGCCTCCTTGATCTTGCCGCGCTGCGGCCCGCCCGGAATTCCGAGCAGCTCGCCCTCGTTGTCGCGCGGCAGCGAGTAGCCGGTCGCCGCGCCGCCGCCCAGCGGCACCCGCAGCAGGATCATCGTGTTCGCGTTGTACCCGCCCCGGTCCACGTCCCCCGCGTGCATCCGCGCCAGCACCTCGTCCGACGGCGCCCCGCCGTCCAGGTCCCGCCGGGTGGTCAGGCCGATCAGCAGCACGTTCACCCACTCGGTGGGTTTCTCCACCCCGCTCGCGATGGCCTGCGACCGCCTCACCCCGGTGTCGATCTCCTGGTAGGTCGTCCAGGCCACCCCGGACACCACCAGGAGCGCCGCCCCCAGCAGCGCCCAGACCAGCCTGGTGATCGCGAACAACGTCTCCCTCGGCACCGCGTCCCCCTGTGTGCAAACGATTGCGCACACCCAGACGCCCAGGGGGACGAAGTGGTTGTTCCGGACAGCAGAGCACTGGCGCAGTTGCCCAGCCTCGCCGCGGTCGCCGTGCTCGCGGTGTTCACCGCGGCCGGGGTCGAGCTCGACGGCGAGCAACCGGGCTGGCTCCTCGCCGTCCTGTTGATCGGGGGAGCGGGGACGGCCGCCGCGCTGGTGCGGCCGGTCGGGCTGTGGGCCGTCGTGCCCGCCCCGCCGATGCTGCTCGTCGCGGACGTCACCGTCGTCGCCGCGGTGCGCGGCACATCACCGGGGGAGATCACCGGGCTCGTCGCCTCCTCGCTGGTCCGCGCCTTCCCACAGGTCGCGGCGGCGGTGGGCGCGGCCCTGCTGGTCGCGTTGATCCGCTTCGCGCGGGCTGGGGGTTTGTGGTGGAGGGCAAGGTCTTCGTCGACCGGACGGGGTGGCGGACGGGGCTGATGCGCGTGGTCAGCGCGGCGCTCGCGCTGGGGCTGGTGGTGGCGACCGCGCTGGCGGCGACCACCGTGCTGGGGCAGTTGTGAAGCGCGGGCTGAAGGCGCACTGGGTCTCGCTCGGGGTGCTGCTGGCGCTGCTGATGGGGGCGCTGAGCTTCCACGCCTACGCCATCTCGCTGCCCGCGCACCGGGACGCGCCGATCCGGGTCACCGACCCGTCGGTCCCCGAGCGCACGCTCGCGCTGGTCGTGCACGGGGGTCCGCACCCGCGCTGGACGCCCAGGCTGCTGGACGCGCTGGCCCGCACGGGCGCGAAGGCGACGTTCCACCTGGTCGGGGCGCGGGTCAACGAGAACCCGGACCTGGTGCTGCGCATGGTCGCGGAGGGCCACGAGGTCGGGGTCGAGTCGTTCCGGCCGGGTGAGCTGCGCCTGCTGGACACCGCGTTCGCGCAGAGCGCGCTGATCGCGGCGGCGGGCGTGCGCAGCGAGCTGGCCGAGCGGGACACCTGGTCGCCGGACCTGGAGGTCCAGGACGTGAAGGCGATCGCGGAGGCGGGCGCGCCCGCGAACGGGGCGGGCGCGGTGCTGCGGCTGCACGACACCAGCAGCACGCCCGGCGCGGTCGAGGAGCTGCGCCGGGCGTTGCCGGACTACCGGTTCACCACCCGCACCGAGGCGGTCGGGGGGCCGCCGCCGCACGTGCCCGCCGACCGGGTGGAGCTGGCCACCGCGCACGCGCTGGCCTGGTCGCAGCGCAACGGCGACCTGCTGGTGCTGCTGCTGGACGTGGCGATCGGCGCGGTCGCGGCGCTGGCGATCCTGCGGGTGCTCGTGCAGCTCGGCCTCGCGCACACCGCGCGCAGGCTGCACCGCGAGCTGCCCGACGCGCCGACCGGGCCGCTGCCGCCGGTGTCGGTGGTGGTGCCCGCCTACAACGAGGCCGTCACCATCAGCGCCGCCGTGCGCTCGCTCGCGAACTCGGACTACCCGGCCCCGGTCGAGGTGGTCGTGGTGGACGACGGCTCCGCGGACGGCACCGCCGACGTGGTGCGCGCGCTGGACCTGCCCGGCGTGCGGGTGGTCACCAGGGAGAACGGCGGCAAGGCGCGGGCTTTGAACACCGGGGTGGCGCTGGCCGAGCACGACGCGCTCGTCCTGGTCGACGGCGACACGATCTTCGAGGCGGGCACGCTGGCCGCGCTCGTCGCCCCGCTGACCGCGCCCGGCGTCGGCGCGGTGTCCGGCAACGTCAAGGTCGCCAACCGGCGCGGGCTGCTCGGCCGCTGGCAGCACCTGGAGTACACCTCGGGGTCCAACCTGGACCGGCAGATCCTCAACGCCTGGCGCTGCCTGCCCACGATCCCCGGCGCGGTCGGCGCGTTCCGCCGGGAGGCGCTGGTGGAGGTCGGCGGGGTCAGCTCGGACACGCTCGCCGAGGACACCGACGTGACGATGGCGATCACCCGCGCGGGCTGGCGGGTGGTGTACGAGCCGGGCGCGCGGGCGTGGACCGAGGTCCCTGCGGGGCTGCGGTCGCTGTACCGGCAGCGCTACCGGTGGTCCTACGGCACGTTCCAGGCCATGTGGAAGCACCGGGTCGCGGTGCGCGAGCAGGGCCGGATGGGGCGGCTCGGGCTGCTGTACCTGCTGCTGTTCCACCTGCTGCTGCCGCTGCTGGCGCCGGTGATGGACGTGTACGTGCTGTACGGCGCGCTCGTGGCGGACGCGCCCGCCGCGCTGCCGATCTGGCTGGCGTTCCTGGCGCTCCAGACCGCGAGCGCCGGGTACGCGCTGCGGCTGGACGGCGAGTCGCTGCGCCCGCTGTGGGCGTTCCCGCTCCAGCAGCTCGCCTACCGGCAGCTGACCTACCTGGTGGTGGTGCAGTCGCTGGTGACCGCCGCGCACGGCATCCCGCTGCGCTGGCAGTCGGTCCAGCGCACCGGGCGCGCGGACGCGGTGAGCCGGGAGGTCCTGGCGGTCGAGGGCAGGGTGGCGGTGTGAGGGTGGGGGCCGTCCCTGTGCAGGGACGGCCCCCGAGGTCATCGCGGGGACCTCACGCCGAGAACTCCACCGGCAGCGCGTGCACCCCGTAGACGCCCATGTCGGTGCGCAGCGGCACCTCGGACGCGGGCGCCGCGAGCCGCAGGTCGGGGAACTCGCGCAGCAGCCCGGCCAGTCCGGCGCGCATCTCCACCCGCGCGAGCTGCTGGCCGAGGCACTGGTGCACGCCGTGTCCGAACCCGAGGTGCCCGGCGGCGTGCCTGCGCACGTCCAGCTCGTCCGGCCGCTCGAACCGCTCCGGGTCCCGGTTGGCGGCCGGGATCGACAGCACCACCGTCTGCCCGGCGACCACCCGCGCGCCCGCCAGCTCGACGTCCTCCAGCGCGACCCTGGTGGTGCCGAACTGGACGATCGACAGGTAGCGCATCAGCTCCTCGACTGCGTTGTCCACCAGCTCGGGCTCGGCGCGCAGCACGGCGAGCTGCTCGGGGGCGTTCAGCAGCGCGAACGCGCCGAGGCCCAGCATGTTCGCGGTGGTCTCGTGCCCGGCGATGAGCAGCATCAGGCCGATGTTGGCGCTCTCCTCGTCGGTCAGCTCGCCGGTGGCGATCAGCCCGCTGAGCATGTCGTCGGCGGGCTCGGCCTTCTTCCGGTCGACCAGCTCCCGCACGTAGACCCGGATGCGCTCGACGGCGGCGACGGCCTCCTCGATGCTGCTGGTCATCCGCAGACCGATGGCGGTGTCGCGCTGGAACGAGGCCCGCTCCGCGTAGGGGACGCCCAGCAGCTCGCAGATCACCAGCGACGGGACCGGCAGCGCGAAGTGCGGCACCAGGTCGACCGGTGAGCCCTGGGCGCGGGTCTCGGCGAGCTGGTCGGCGACGATGCGCTCGACCCTCGGCGTGAGCTGGTTCATCCGGCGGACGGTGAACTGGCCGGTGAGCAGCCTGCGGTAGCGGGTGTGGACCGGCGGGTCGGTGGAGATGAACAGGCCGGGCGGCGCGGGCGGCTGCTGCGGGATCACCCGCTCGCCCAGCCGGATGGCGGCGTGCTTGAGCTCGGCGCGGTTGCTGAACCGGTGGTCGGCGAGCACGGCCCTGGCCAGGTCGTGGCCGGTGACGAGCCAGCCGTCGTGACCGTCCGGGAAGCCGAGCGGGGTGATCGGCGACCCGGCGCGCAGCTCCCCCAGCCGCTCGGGCGGGTCGAACGGGTGCTGCCTGGTTGTGGGCAGCTCCGGGTGGGACGTCCTGGTCATCGCGCACACCTCTCCCCTGGGGTTCGGAAGACCTCTTCGCAAGCTACAGAACATTCATGAAACTGTGAAGAAAGTTGCGCCGGACGTGTGACCTGCGACGATGGGATTCGTGGTGAGGTGGGCGCGTGGGTGAGGTGGGTGCGCAGGAGAGGCGGCGGGCTGGTGAGGCGGTGGGTCGGTGAGGGGCGGTGGTGGTTGTCCTCCGGGCACAAGGGGGAGTGCCGGGAATTAGGGGAAAGAAGGGGGAAATGCCGTCCCCGCGTCTTCGTGATGATCATTGTTCTGGTCGCCGGGTCTGCTGCGGGCGGCGCGCGGTTCCGGACTGTTCCGCGCTGGTGTGGCGGCCGGTCGGCGGCCCTCGGGTGACGCGCGTGCTCACCCCTACGCCCGATCGGGGGATGTGGGGTCGGTTCGCTAGACCGAACGGATCACGCTGGACGTGTGTCGTCGTCACCTGGAAGATGGTCTTGGTAGGCCGCTCACTCGACCGTGGAAACAATGAGCGTGAGCTAAATCACCGTCGAGTGGCCCACATTGCTTCACCAACAATCGAATATCACTCGTTTTCCCAGGACTAGTCACCCTTTCGCGCGATCAAGAGCGCTGGGTGTGGTGGTGGTTGTGCAGTGACGTTGCCCCCGAGTGCCCGGCACGGCGGTGCACCGCCCCCGGAAGTGCAACTACGGTGTCCCGCCATGACCTCCGTCCCCCTGTGCCCGGCAGAGGCCAGGCCGCTCGGCGCGCCCCCCGCGCCGCCGGTCGACCTCGCCGAAGCCGAGGACTTCGTCCGGCTGCACCACTCGGAGCACCCCGAGGCGGGCAGCGTCGAAGCCCGGCTCGCCGAGGTGCACGCCGAGGTCGCCGCCACCGGCACCTACCGGCACACCCACGAGGAGCTGGTCTTCGGTGCGCGCGTCGCCTGGCGCAACAGCGCCCGGTGCATCGGCAGGCTCTACTGGCGCAGCCTCAAGGTCCGCGACCTGCGCGACCTGCGCGACCCCAAGGCGGTCGCCGACGAGTGCGTCGAGCACCTCAAGATCGCGGGCAACGGTGGCCGGGTGCGGCCCGTGCTCACCGTCTTCGCGCCCGACGAGCCCGGCCGGCCTGGGCCGCGCATCCACAACGAGCAGCTGATCCGGTACGCCGGGTACCTCGGGGCGGACGGCGGGGTGCTCGGGGACCGGCGGAACGTCGCGCTCACCGCGGAGGCGGTCGCGATGGGCTGGCGACCGCCGTCGCACCGGGGGCCGTTCGACGTGCTGCCGCTGGTCGTCTCGCGGGAGGACGCGGAGCCGCACCTGCTGGAGCTGCCGCCCGAGGCCGTGCTGGAGGTGCCGATGAAGCACCCCGAACTGCCCTGGTTCCGGGCGCTCGGGCTGCGGTGGCACGCCGTTCCCGCCATCAGCAACATGCGGTTGCGGATCGGCGGGGTCGACTACCCGGCCTCGCCGTTCAACGGGTGGTACATGGGCACCGAGATCGGCGCCCGCAACTACGCCGACAAGGACCGCTACGACCTGCTGCCGTACCTGGCCAAGCGGATGGGGCTGGACACCTCGTCGGTGCGGACGCTGTGGCAGGACCGGGTGCTGGTCGAGCTGAACCGGGCCGTGCTGCACTCGTTCGAGGAGGCGGGGGTGACCATCGCCGACCATCACACGGAGTCGGACCGGTTCCTCACCCACGTGGCGAAGGAGGAGGCGGTCGGGCGGCAGGTCCCGGCTGACTGGACGTGGATCGTCCCGCCGATGTCGAGTGGGTTGACCAGTGTTTTCCACCGGTACTACTCCAAGGAGGAGTTGCTGCCGAACTTCTTCGCCGGTGACACGACCGGGGTGTGCCCGGTGATCCACTGATGGGCTGAGCTGGGCTGAGCGGGGCCGGGTGGGTTCGAGCGGGGCTGGGCGGGTTTGAGCTGGGCCGCTGGTGGTCCTGCTGCTCCGGTTCGGTGAACCGGACGCGCGTTCCGGTCTGGAGTGTGGTCCCGGTCACCGGGCGCGTCCTACGGTGATCGGGTGAGAGTGGGAATCCCCGCCGAGTCGCGGCCCGCCGAACGCCGCGTCGCCGGGCTGCCGGAGACGGTCGTACCGCTGATCGGCGCGGGGTTGGGAGCGCTGGTGCAGAGCGGCGCGGGCGCTGGGGCGCACACCCGTGACGAGGAGTACCGCTCGGTGGGGGCCGTGGTCGTCCCCGAGCACCCGGCGGGGGTCGCCGAGGTCATCGCCTCCGTCCAACCGCTGGACGTCGAGCTGGCCGGGCGGCTGCGGCCGGGGGACGTCACGGTCAGCTTCCTGCCGCCTGCGGCCGAGTTGGAGTTGGTGCGGGTGCTCGCCGAGCGCGGTGTCACCGCGTTCAGCCTCGACCTGCTGCCGCGCGTCACCCGTGCCCAGGCCGCCGACGCGCTGTCCTCGCAGGCGCTTGTGGCGGGGTACCGGGCGGTGTTGTTGGCTGCCCAGCGGTTGCCCCGGTTTTTGCCGATGTTCACCACCGCTGCCGGGACGGTGCCGCCTGCGCGGGTGCTGGTGCTGGGGGCCGGGGTGGCGGGGTTGCAGGCAATCGCCACCGCGCGGCGGCTTGGGGCGGTGGTGGAGGCTTATGACGTGCGGGCTGCGGCTGCGGAGGAGGTGCGCAGTCTGGGGGCTCGGTTCCTGGAGTTGGGGCTGGAGGGGGAGGGGGAAGGCGGGGTTTACGCGGACGAGCGGTCCGAGGAGTTCCTGGGGCGGCAGCGGGAGCTGCTGGCGGAGCGGGTTGCGGCTTCCGACGTCGTCATCACCACCGCTGCGGTTCCGGGGAAGCGGGCGCCGGTGCTGGTGACCGAGGAGATGGTGAAGGCGATGGCGCCTGGGTCGGTGGTGGTTGATTTGGCTGCGGAGAGCGGTGGCAACTGCGCTTGTTCGGTGGCGGGGGAGGAGGTTGTGGTCGGCGACGTGCTCGTGCACGGGGCTAGGAACTTGCCGAGCACGATGCCGGTGCACGCCAGCAGGCTCTACGCCCGAAACGTGGCCAACCTGCTGCTGATGATGGTTTCCGGGGGGCGAGTTGTGCCTGATCTGTCGGATGAGGTTGTTGGGGGGTGTTGTCTGACCCATGACGGTGAGGTCAGGCACGCGGCCACGCGGGCGCTGCTGTGAGCGGGGCTTGGCTGGAGGGTGAAGAGCTTAAAAGCTCGCCTCGCCGGCGGGGCAGGCCTCCAAAAACGAGGGGGACGGGCTCTGCCGGCCGGTGACTGTTTCGGGGGTGGTGCGGTTTACCCCTGCGGTGGGCGGGGTCCCTCGTCTCCGTTTGGCCTCCTTTCAGGCAAGCACACTCGTCAAGACGCCGTTTGGCTCGGGCGGTCTGCCGTGGCGGTGCGGCGGCATCTTGACGAGCGTGCTCGGGCTTCGCCAGGCCAAACGGAGACGAGGGACGCGGGATGGGGTGGCTGCGGGCTCGCTGCGCTCGCCCCGCAGCCCGCTGGTGCGGTGAGCGTTGGGGCGTTGGGGCTCACAGTTCGTAGCTTGCCACCGGGCCGCCGAACAGGTCGCCGAAACCGGTCGTCGCGCCTGCGCCCCGCCACCACTCCAGGTTTTCGGGTGAGTCCACGCACGGTGCCACGATTTCCACCCCGGCCGCCCGCACCACTGCCGCCAGGCCGTCCATCGCCCGGTGCAGCAGGCCCTCCGTCGACTGCCCGGCCAGTCTGCGTGCCGCGGCGGGCTCGAAGACCAGGGCGTCCACCTCCAGGGCGTCCACCAGGGACAGTTCGGCCTGGCCGCCGTTGAACGCCCACAGGCCGGTTGCGACGCCGTTGTCCCGGAGCACTTGGGCGTTGTCGTCCTCCGCTGCCAGCGCGGCCCGCGTGTGCAGGCGCAGGCTCAGGGCGCTTGGCGCGAGGCCGGTTTCCGCCAGCACCCGCGAGACCGACGCCACCAGGTCCGGGTCCGTGGTCAGCGCGGGGGACAGCTCCACGTGCAGCGGCACCGCTCCGGCCCAGGTCGCGGCCTCCTGGGCCGCTCGCTCCAGTGCCCAGCGGCCCAGGGCCAGGGACGAACCGCCCAGTTCGGCCAGTTCCGCGCACTCCTCGTGGCCCAGGCCGTCCCAGCGCACCCGTGCCAGCAGGGCGGTCCGCTGGCCCGTGGCCAGATCGACCACCGGCTGGTACTCCACCTCGACCTCGTCGGCCGCCAGGGCGCGCGGCAGCCTCGCGGCCCGGCCCAGCAGTTCGCGCGATCGGGCCTCGGCCACCCGGTCGTACGGCAGCCACTGCCTCGTGCCCAGCGACTTCGCCCGGCGCAGCGTCGAGTCCGCCGCCCGCAGCAGGTCCGCGACCGGCCAGTCCGCCGCCGGGCGGTCCACCACGCCGATCGCCGCCGACAGCTCCACGCCGGACTCCAGCGGTCCGGCCAGCGCCGCGTTCACCCGCTCCACCATCGCGGGCACCCTCGGCGTGGTCGGCGAGTTGTCCACCACCAGGGCGAACTCGTCCCCGCCGATCCTGGCGACCAGCGCCTCCTCGCGCTCCACCACCCCGCGCAGCCTGCGCGCCACCTCCACCAGCACGCGGTCGCCGGTGGCGTGGCCCAAGCCGTTGTTCACCACCGAGAACGCGTCCAGGTCCAACTGGTACAGCGTGATCCCGGCCCGCGACGCCCGCAGCATCACCTCCAGCCGGGTGGTGAAGTGCTGGCGGTTCGACAGGCCGGTGAGCGCGTCGTGCAGCAGCTGGTGGTCCAGGTTGCGGCGCAGCAGGTGCAGCTCGCTGACGTCCTCGGCCATCGTCACGTGGAACGCCGGGCTGCCGTCCCCGTCGCGCAGCAGCGACACCGCCAGGTGCACCCACACCGGGTCGCCGTCCACCCGCACCAGCCTGCGCTGCTCCCGGAACTGGTCGACCCGCCCCACCGCCACCGCCCGGTAGGCCGCGCCCAGCGGCGCCGCGTCGTCCGGGTGGAACAGCTCCACGAGCCTGCGGCCGACCAGGACCTCCTTCGGCTCGTCCAGCATCCGCGCCAGCGAGTCGTTGGCGCGCACGCACATGCCGCGCAGGTCGGTGATCGCGATGCCCAGCGCCGAGGAGTCGAACGCCTCCCGGAACCGGGCCTCGCTCAGCCGCAGCACCCGCTCCACCCGCTGCCGCGCGGCCAGCAGCGCCAGGCGCACCTCCTCCTGCTGCGCCAGCGCGTCCAGGCGCAGCGCCTCGGCGAACCCGGCGCTCAGCTCCGCCAGCACCGCCGTCACCCGCTCGGCCAGCGGTTCCGGGGAATCCGCGTGCTCGGCCAGGGACCTGCCGAGCAGCAGCACGGTGCGCCGCAACGCCTCCGCGCCGGTGAACCGGGCCGCGACCAGGCGCCGACCCACCTCGGCCGCGCCCGCCGCCTTGAGCGGAAGCGCTCCCAGCACGTCCAGCAGCAGCTCCACCAGCTCCAGCAGGAACCGCTCCAGCTCGGCGGGCGACATCGGCCCGCGCCCGGCGCCCTTCAGCTCCCGCGCCCACGCGCGCGCCAGCTCGCGGCGCCCGGCGGCGGGGTCCGCGCTACCCGCGCCGACCACGGCCGGTCACCGCTTGCGCCCCACCCCGGCGTAGGCGCCCGCGCGAGCGGGGTCCTCCGCCTCGGCCCCGTCCTCGAACCGGGCGCCCGGCTCCGGTCGCCACGCGGGCGGCACGACCACGCCCGGCTCCAGCAGCTCGAAGCCGTCGAACAGCGCCTCGACCTCGGCCAGCCCGCGCGGGAACACCGGGTTCGCGCTGCGCCCCAGCACCGCCACCGCCGCCTCGCTGCGCTCCGGGGCCAGCTCGCCGGTCGTGTGCGAGAGCGCCAGCAGGCTGCCCGGAGCCAGCTCGTCCCGGTAGGCCGCGAGCACCCGCGCCGGATCGCCGGACGGCGGCACGTGGTGCAGCACCCCGACCGCCAGCAGCCCGAGCGGCTCGGTGGTGTCCACCAGGCCGGTCGCCCGCGCCGACACCAGCACCGCGCCCGGCTCGGTCAGGTCCTCCTGCACCACGGACGCCCTCGGGTCCGCGTCCAGCCGCAGGTGCCCGTGCGCCACCGCGACGTCCTCGAAGTCCACGCACACCACCCGCGCGCCGGGGTCGGCGGCCAGCACCACCTCAGGCGCCCAGCCGGCCGAGGGCGCGCCGGAACCCAGGTCCAGGAACTGCCTGATCCCGCTCGCCAGCATCATCAGCAGCGCCCTGCGCAGGAACGCCCTGGACTGCGCCGCCGCCACCGCGCTGTCCGGGTCGGCCGCCAGCAGCTGCGCCCCCAGCTCGCGGTCCGCGGCGAAGTTCCGGGAGCCGCCCAGCAGGAAGTCGTGCAGCCGCGCCGCGCTCGGCAGGCCGACGTCCACACCGGCGGGGACCCACCCCGCTCGCTCGGTCACCGCGCACCTCCGCCGCCCGCACGCGACGCAGGCTACTTAAGGCGGGCCCCTCGGTGGCAGGGGTCGCGGGCGCTTCTGCCCGATCGGCCTATCAAGGCAGCGCAGGGTGATCACCCGATCCCGCCGCACGGGTGGACGGTGCGGCTCAAACCCCGCCGGAGCAGCGAACTCCGCGCTTGCATCCATCCACAATGGACTTGTCCGGGAGTGTTGTGAGCGGGGTTGGGCGGTGCTCGCCGGTGACATCCCGGTGGTCGGTGCGGACCCCTTCGGACCGTCCCACAGTGCGGATTCACCTCGGGGTCGGACACAACGCCCGCCGCTACCCTTCCCGCATGTCGGACGAGGCACGCACGCTCACGGACGTGGTGGCCAGGCTGCGCCGGGCGCTGCGCACCAGCATCCGCTCGGAGTGGCCGTGGGACGCGCTGCCCATGGCCCAGGTCGAGCTGCTCATGGCGCTCGCCGAGCGCTCGCCCTCGCGCGTGGGCGACCTGGCCGCCGAGCTGCGGCTGGCCCCCAACACGGTCAGCGGGCTGGTCGGGCAGCTCATCGAGGGCGGCCTGGTGGCCAGGCGCGCCGACCCGACCGACCGCAGGGTCGCGCAGCTGACCGTGACCCCGCTCGGGCACGACAAGCTCGCGGTCTGGCGGGGCGCCCACGAGAAGCGCATCGGCGGCGCGCTCGACCGCCTCGAACCCGAGGAGCGCGCCGACGTCGTGCGCGCCCTCACCGCGCTGGACCACCTCGTAGACCACCTGCGCGCGTCGTGACCGGGCGCGGCACGGCCCCGCGAGCCGGGGGAGGGGCGCGGCGAACTACCCTGCGCCGGTGAGCACCCGACCCGCGCCGATCGCCACCGGCGCCGAGGTCGCCCTGGTGGCGCTCGGGGGCGGGGTCGGCGGGGTGCTGCGGTGGGGCGCGGGCCAGCTCGTGGCCGGGCCGTGGACCACCTGCGCCGTCAACGCGCTCGGCTGCCTGCTGATCGGCGTCCTGATGGCGCTCGGGCCGAGGCCCGAGGTGCGGCTGCTGCTCGGCACCGGGGCGCTCGGCGGGTTCACCACGTTCTCCGGCTACGCCGTCGACGTCGTGCGCGCGGCGGACCTGGCCTGCCTGCTGCTGACCCCGGTCACCTGCCTGGCCGCCGCCGCGCTGGGCCTCGCGCTCACCCGGCGGCTGCGCGGACCGGCTGCCGGGGGCGCCCCGTGACCGCGCTCCTGGTCTTCGGCGGCGCGGCGGTCGGCTCGGTGCTGCGCTTCCTGGTCGACCGCCTGCTGCGCTCCCGCTGGGACACCGCGTTCCCCTGGCCGACGCTGGCGGTGAACGTGGTCGGCTCGTTCGCCCTCGGCCTGCTCGTCGGCGCCCAGCCGTGGCTGTGGGCGCTGCTCGGCGCCGGCTTCTGCGGCGGCCTGACCACCTACAGCACGTTCAGCCTGGAGAACGTCACCCTCGTCGAGCGCGGCAGGCCGTGGCTCGCCCTCGGCTACGCGAGCCTCACGCTGGTGGCGGGCATCGCCGCCGCCGCGCTCGGCTGGGCGCTGGCGCGCTGAACCGCGCGCCAGCGCCCGTGCCGCCTCACGCGGTCGCGAGCCTGCCCAGCTCCTGCGGCAGCTCCTCGGCGTGCAGCACGCCCAGCCGCTGCGTCGCGCGGGTCAGCGCCACGTACAGGTCGCTGGCCCCGCGCGGCGACTCGGCCAGGATCTGCGCGGGCTCCACCACGAGCACCGAGTCGAACTCCAGGCCCTTGGTGTCGGTCACGCCCAGCACCACGACCTGCGCGTCCAGGTCGTCGGTCGCGCCGGGCACCACCGCGCGCAGCTCGGCCAGCCGCGCCGACGGCACGATCACCGCGAGCTTGCCGTCCCCGATCGCCGCCGACTCGGCCCCGACCACCTCGGCCAGCCCGTCCGCGACCGAGCCGACCCGCCGCGCCCACGGCTCGAACCCGCTGTCGCGCACCGAGGTCGGCGGGTCCAGGTCGGCGTCCACGCTGGCCAGCACGTCCGCCGCCACCGCCATGATCTCCGAGGGCGTCCGGTAGTTCACCGTCAGCTCGGTCAGCTTCCAGCGGTCCAGCACGTACGGGGACAGCACCTCCGACCAGGACGTCGCCCCGCCCACGTCACCGGTCTGGGCGATGTCGCCCACCACGGTCATGGACTTGGACGGGCAGCGCCGCATCAGCGTCCGCCACGCCATCGCCGACAGCTCCTGCGCCTCGTCCACGATCACGTGCCCGAACGTCCACGTCCGGTCCGCCGCCGCCCGCTCGGCCGCCGTCTCGTAGGTCTCGGCCCCGTGCCGCTCGGCCAGCTTGTAGGCGTCGACCAGGTCGGTGGCCATCAGGATCTCCGGGTCGGCGTCGTCGGCCAGGTCCAGGATGTCCAGCACGCCCTGCGCGTAGTCCACGGCCTGCCTGCGCTGCCGCTCCGCCCGCGCCTTGGCCTCGGTGTCGTCCTCGCCGAGCAGCTCGGCCGCCTCGTCGAGCAGCGGCACGTCGGCGGGCGTCCACTCGCCGCCCGGCTCGCGGCGCAGCAGCTCCCGCTCGGCGGGGGTGAGCTTCGGCGCGGCCTTGGCCAGCAGCTTCGGCGACGCGTACAGCTCCTCCAGCAGCCGCTGCGGGGTCAGCACCGGCCACAGCCGGTCGATCGCGGCCTGCACCTTGGGGTCCTCGCGCAGCTCGCGGCGGATGTCGTCCACGTCCGCCGCGTCCAGCAGGTGCCTGCCGAGGCGCGCCACCGCCTGGTTCGCCAGGGTGGTGATCACCTCGCGCTGGAACGTGCGCCGCGCCTCGTTGTGCGGCCTGCGGGTGCGCCTGGCCCGGCCGCGCGCGGCGCTGATCGCCTTGCGGTCGAGCTTGAGCAGGTCCTGCTCGAACGGCACCTCGACCAGGGCGGGGGCCTCCTGGCGGTCCCGCACGGCGTGCGCGACCACGTCGGCCATCGCGAGCCTGCCCTTGACGGTGGCCGCCTCGGTGGGCTCGCGGCCGGTCGCGGTCAGGCCGGGGTAGAGCTCGCCGACCGTGGACAGCAGCACGCCGGTCTCGCCAAGGGACGGGAGCACCTGGCCGATGTAGCGCAGGAACGTGGTGTTCGGGCCGACCACGAGCACGCCGCGCTTGGCCAGCTGGCGGCGGTGCGTGTAGAGCAGGTACGCGGCGCGGTGCAGCGCGACCGCCGTCTTGCCGGTGCCGGGACCGCCCTGGACGACCACGACGCCGTTCAGCTCGGTGCGGATGATCTTGTCCTGCTCGGCCTGGATGGTCGCGACGATGTCGCCCATCTGGCCGGTGCGGCTGGCGTTGACCGCGGCCAGCAGGGTGGCCTCGCCGGTGAGGCCCTCGTTGCGGCCGGGGTCGACCGAGTTGATGTCCAGCGACTCGTCGTCGAAGCCGACGACCTTGCGCTGCTTGGTCCGCAGGTGCCTGCGCCTGCGCACGCCGTCCGGCGCGGCGGCGGTGGCCAGGTAGAACGGGCGGGCCGCCGGGGCGCGCCAGTCCATCAGCAGCGGCTCGTACTCCTTGTCCTCGTCGAACAGCCCGATGCGGCCGATGTAGAAGCGGTCGTCGGTGTGGAAGTCGAGCCTGCCGAAGCACAACCCGTTCTCCACCGCGCTGTACTGGGCCAGCTGGTCGGAGTACATGGCGACGGCGGTGTCCCGCTCGGACCGCATCTGGTGGGTGCCGCCGGTCTGCCGGAGCGCGCCCGACAGCCGCTTCGAGCTCTGCTCACGGAGGTCGTCCAGCCTGGAGTACAGCATCGAGACGTATTCCTGCTCCGAATCGGTTTCCGCGATTCGGAGTTCATCGGCCGGGGTTGACAACGTGCCTCATTTCTCGATAGCGTGGTTTGTCAGGCTGTTCGGTTTTAGCCTGTTATCTTCTGCGTGCGCGCAGAATGACTAATCTACACGTTGGCCAGGCGCGCTGAGCACACCCGCCGCCCGGACCTGCGAACTCCGCCCCACTGCGGTGCCGCACTGCGGCCTCCCGCTGCGCAGCCGCGCTGTCGCGCACACTGCGCCCCACTGCGGCTCCGGCCCCGTGCTCCGCGACGGTTGATCGCGGCACGACCGTGGCAAGAACGTGGCAGGCAGGACCGTGGCAGGCAGGACCGTGGCAGGCAGGACCGTGGCAGGACCGTGGCAGGACCTCGGCGCGGCTGCGGCGTGATCGGGAGATCCGGCTGCGGGGCGCTTTCGGGGAACGCGCTCGTCGGTGCGGGTGAACCGGTGGCCGGGCGCGTTCCGGTGCGAGGCTGGACCTGCCATCGGGAGGCGTGTGCGCCGGTCCGCTGCCGTGGGTCGGGTGGTGAGCGGGGTGGGCGCGTCGGTTCGGGATCGGGAGCGCCCTCCGCCGCGCTGCGGTCGGCTGGGCGAGCGGGTGGGCCGCCGGTCGGGTGAGCGGGGTGGTCGGGGGTGATCTCTGGCCGGGCCTGATCGCGCGGGCGGTCGTAGGCTGGGCCGGTGCGCCATGACCCGGTGTCCGTGCTCGGCATGGGTGCGATGGGGCTTCCCATCGCCCGCAACCTCGCGCGCGCTGGCTTCCCGGTCACGGTCTGGAACCGCACGCCCGGCAAGGACGGGCCCGCGCGGGCGCTCGGCGCCACCCCGGCCGCCACCCCCGCCGACGCCGCCCTGCCCGTGGTGCTCACCGTGCTGCCGGACCTGCCGCAGGTGCGCGAGGTGCTGCTCGGCGGTCCACCCGGTCGCACGGGCATCCCGCAGCAGGCGGGTGGCCCGCACGGTCCCGATGACCCGCACGGTCCCGGTAGCGCCGGGCGAGCACGTCCCGGTGGTCCCCGGAGCGCGGGCGGCGCCGACCCGGCGGGCGCGCCCGAGTCGAACGGCAACGGTTCCTCGCCTGCGGCGGGCGGGCCGCTCACCACCTCCGGCACCGGGCTGCTCGACGGCTGGCGGCGCGCGGGCACCACGAACCCGCTGCTGGTCGTCATGGGCACGGTGTCCCCCGGCGGGGTGCGCGAGCTGGGCGCGGAGCTGGCGCCGCTCGGCGTGCGGGTGGTCGACGCTCCGGTGTCCGGCGGCGACGTCGGCGCCGAGGCGGGCACGCTGAGCGTCATGGTCGGCGGGCACGCCGACGACGTGCTGCGGCTGCGCCCCTACCTCACCGCCCTCGGCACCACCGTCCGCCACATGGGCCCGCTCGGCGCGGGTCAGCTCACCAAGGCGGGCAACCAGGTCGTCGTGGCCGCCACGCTCGCCGCGATCTCCGAGGCCCTCGCCCTGACCAGCAAGAACGGCCTCGACCCCGAGCTGGTGCTGGAAGCGCTCTCCGGTGGTCTCGCGGGCGGTCGCGCGCTGGAGGTCAAGCGGGAGAAGTGGCTGACCGGCGACTACACCCCCGGCGGCTCGGCCGCGAACCAGCTCAAGGACCTCGGGTTCGCCATGGAGACCGCCCGCGCGTCCGGGGTGCCGCTGCCGGTCACCGCGACCGTCGCCCAGCTGTACACCGCGATGTGCGCGCTCGGCCTCGACCAGGCCGACCACAGCGGCGTCTACCAGGTCTACGAGCACCTCAGCGGCCTGCCCAGCTGGAGCACCCACCACGGCCGGTGATCCCCGCTCGCCCGAAGGGCGGCATCGGTCGCGCACCAGGGTGACACCTGCTGTCCGGGAGGACCACCGGCGGCAAGCTGGCACGGGTGAAGGAGCATCGGCGGGAACTCGTCCGGTTGTGCCGCTGCGCCGTGGCGCGCCCCCGCTGGCAGCTCGTCGCGGCGGCGGTGGTGTCGGTGTGGTCGCTCGCCTGGGTGATCGGCCAGGTGCTGCACCAGCCGAGCCCGCTGGACGTGCTCGCGTCGGCGGCGCGCTGGGCCGGTGTCCCGGTGGGCTGGCTGGAGGCGGTGGCCGACTGGTGCGGCGGGCGCACCGGGTTCCTCGCCGTCGTGGGCGGGCTGCTGTGGGCGGTCACCACCGAGCGCAGGCAGGGGCGCGCGCTGCTCGGCTGGGTCGCGGTGATGCTGGCCGCCGAGTCCGTCGGCTACGGCGCGGTCCGCCACGCGCTGCTCGCGCTCGGCGGGTTCCTGCTGGTCGTGGTGGTGCTGTCGATCCCCGGTCGGCGGGCGTTCGTGGTGGACCGGGTCGCGCTGATCCCGCGCGACGTGCTGCGCGCCGGGTCGACCGCGCTCGCGCTGGCCGCCGTGGTGCCGCTGGTCGCGCCGGGGCTCGCGCTGGCGGGCCTGCTGAGCCCGTACGTGACCAGGCCCCCGCGCCCGCGCGCCCCGGTCACGCCGGTCCGGGCGGACGCCGCCGAGATCGCCCGAGGCCCCGCCGGACCGGTGACGGCGACCTCACCAGCGGGCGCCCCGCCTGCTGTCGCGACCACCCCGGCGTTCACACCTGCGGCGCCCGCCGCCACCGCCCCGCTCCCGCGCACCCCCGGCGACGACTCCGCCCACCCCCTGAAAACCCCGCGCGCCGAAACCCCCGCCGAAACCCCGTCCGCCGAAAGCGGACCGAGGGCCGGTGAGCGCGCCGTTCGCCGGTGATCCGACCGCAAAGCGCGGTTATTGCCACGGCAACTATGCGAAACCTGTTCATGTCCTTCGGTCACAATCGCGCCGGAAGTTTGGGTTCAGCGGTCCGCATCCACCAAGATGACCCGGTGCATGACAATCCCGCCGTAAAGCGCTTAGCCAAGGTGATGCGCCGTCAACCCGTTCAGCAGCGCGGTGCGGCCACGGTCACCGCCATTCTGGACGCCTGCGCGTCGCTGCTGAACGAGCACGACTACGACGACATCACCACAGCCCGCATCGTCGAGCGCGCGGGCGTGCCGATCGGCTCCTTCTACCAGTACTTCCCGGACAAGCGGTCCGTTGTGCACGCGCTCGCGCTGCGCGGGATGCAGGACTACCTCGGCAAGGTCGAGAACGTCTTCTCCGGCGGCGGGCTCTCCGACGACTGGCGCGAGGCCGTCGCCCAGGTCATCGGCATCTACCTCGGGATGCTGGTGGAGACGCCGGGGTTCGGCCGGGTGCGGTTCAGCGACCTGCACGACGGGCACACCCTCGACTCCAGCATCGACCAGTACGAGCTCATGGCCGAACGTCTCGCCGAGTTGTTCCTCACCCGCTACCCGGTGCGCGGCGACGCGCCCGTCGCACTGGCCTTCCGGATGGTCGCCCAGACCGCCGACGCCCTGTTCAAGCTGGCCGAGCGGGTCGCGCCGGACGAGCGGCCCCAGGTGCTGCGGACCGCCAACGGGGTGATCCTGCGGATGCTGTCCGGCGTCTTCGACCCCGCTTGACCCGACCGCCTGACTTGTCGTGCCGGTCCACCCGGTGTGGGGTGGACCGGTGACGGGTGACAACTTCGACGTGATCGTGATCGGTGGCGGCCCGGTGGGCGAGAACGCCGCCGCGAGGACCGCCGCCGCCGGGCTGCGCACCGCGCTGGTGGAGGCGGACCTGCTCGGCGGCGAGTGCTCTTATTGGGCCTGCATGCCCAGCAAGGCCCTGCTGCGCCCCGGCCACGCGCTGGCCGCGGCCAAGCGGGTGCCCGGCGTCCCGGTGGGGGACAGGCTCGACCCGGCCGCCGTGCTGGCCAGGCGCGACTCCTTCACCTCGCACTGGGACGACGCCGGCCAGGTCTCCTGGGCCGAGGGCGCGGGCATCGTGGTGGTGCGCGGGCGCGGGTCGCTGGCGGGGGAGCGGCGGGTGGACGTGGACGGCCGGGTGCTCACCGCCTCGCGCGCGGTGGTGGTGTGCACGGGCAGCGCGGTGAGCCTGCCGCCGCTGGACGGGCTGGACGCCACCCCGCACTGGACCTCCCGCGAGGCGACCTCGGCCAAGGAGGTGCCGGAGTCGCTGGTGGTGCTGGGCGGCGGCGTGGTCGGCGTGGAGATGGCGCAGGCGTGGGCGCGGCTCGGGACCGAGGTGACCCTGGTGCTGTCCGGGGAGCGCCCGCTGCCGAAGTTCGAGGCGTTCGCGGGCGACCTGGTCGCCGAGGGGCTGCGCGCCGACGGCGTGCGGATCGTGACGGGGGCGCGGGCCCGCGCGGTGGAGCGGGTGGACGGCGGGGTGCGGCTGACCGGCGACGGCGTGGACGTCACCGCGGCGCACCTGCTGATCGCGACCGGGCGCAAGCCCGCGACCACCGGCATCGGCGTGGAGCAGTTCGGGTTCGAGGCCGGGAAGGCGCTGCCGGTGGACGACGCCGGGCGGGTGCGCGGCGTCGACTGGCTGTACGCGGCGGGCGACGTCACCGGGCGCGCCATGCTCACCCACCAGGGCAAGTACGCGGCGCGCGCGGTCGGCACGGCCATCGCCACCGGCGCGGTCGACCCCGAGCCGTGGACGCCCGCCGTGGCCACCGCCGACCACACCGCCGTGCCGCAGGTGGTGTTCACCGACCCCGAGGTGGCGTTCGTCGGCCGCACCGAGGCGCAGGCGCGCGAGGCGGGGCTGGACGTGCGGGTGGTCGACCTGGACCTCGCGGTCGCCGGGTCGTCGCTGCACGCGGACGGGTACCGGGGGAAGGCGCGGATGGTGGTCGACGAGTCGACCAGGACGCTGGTCGGCGTGACGTTCGCCGGGCCGGACACGGCGGAGCTGCTGCACGCGGCGACCGTGGCGATCGTCGGCGGGGTGACCGTGGACCGGCTGTGGCACGCGGTCCCGGCGTACCCGACGATCAGCGAGGTGTGGCTGCGGCTGCTGGAGGCCTACGGGCTCTGAGCGGCGGGCGGGGGCGGGGCCGGACCGGGTGGTGGTCCGGCCCCGGCCGGTGCGCGTGGTACCGCCGGAGTGGTTCGCGCGGTGCCTGCCGAGTGGTTCGCGCGGCCCTCGCCGGCTGGTTCGTGCGGCCTCCGAACGCTGGTCCGTTCGGCGCTCCGCGCGCTTTCCGGCCCCCGACTCACCCCCACCACCCGGTTTCCGTCGTCAAAAACGCATATGCACCTTTACGTTTCCGGCCGATGTTTTTCGGCGCTGTTCCGCGCGAGGGCGAAAACGCGCTCCGACCAATTCGGCAACACCGCTTCTGTTTTCCGCGAGCCCGATTCGGTCACGGCCAGGTCAACAACCGCTTGCAGCTCCGCCCCGGTGCGCCCGTTCGCCGCCGAACGGTCCTCCGAGCCGTAAATGATCGCCCTACACTCCGGAAGATGACCAGGGGAACCGTCCTGCTCGCGTCCGCCGCGGTGCTGTGGTGCGCCTACGTCATCGCGACCACCTTCGACCCGAGCTCCCCGGCGCTCCCGTCGACCGCCGCGTACCTGCCCGGCTTCCTGCTGCTCCCGGTGGTCGCGCACACGCTCCACCGGGCGAGGCAGGACGCGCTGCTCTGCCTGGCCCACGTGCCCGCCACCGTGCTCGCCGCCGGGTTCGCCATCGCGGTGGCCGGGTGGCTGTTCTCCTGCGGCGCGCTCGTCGGCAGGCCGGGCACCGAGCTGCTGAGCGCCATCGCGGGCATGGTCATCGTGCTGCACGTGGCGTTCGGCCTGATCGCGGTCGGCCTGGTCCGCAGCGGCGGCTGACGGGCGCGCCGCCCGCCCCCGCTACCGCGCGGGCAGCCCGAGCGCCTGCTGGGCCAGCGCCACCAGCGCCGGGTCGTCCGCCGCCGACGCCCCGTCCGCCCACACCGCCCGCGCCACCAGCACCCGGTCCCGCCGCGCCACCGAGCCGATCGCCGAGTTGTCGAACGACGCGGGCCCGCCCTCCCAGGCGCCCCGCTCCTGCGCCAGCGGCACGACCCCGCCGCTGCCCACGCGCGCCACGACCTCGCGCAGCGCCGCCGCGCCCTCGGCCGTCGACGCGGTCACCTCGGCCAGCGCGATCCCGGCGGCCCGCCCGTCGACCTCGGTCGAGTACTGCGCCCGCGCGAGCTCCCGGCACCCGTTGGCCTCCAGCCAGGCCTGGACGTCGCCGAACGCGTGCCCGGCGCAGTCCGCCCCGGCGTCCCGGCCCCGAGGCGCGAAGCTGCGCCCGTCCACCACCACGGAGGTCGGCTCGGCCGCCGCCGACACCGGCGCGCTGGGCGCCGCGGCCTGCGAACCACCGCCGGAGGTGGTCACCGCCGCGAGCACGCCGACCAGCGCGAGCAGCCCGACCCCGGCCGCGGCGAGCGGCAGCCACCTCGGCCTGGTCCGCTCCGGCTGCGGGCGGACCTTCGGCAGCAGCATCGTGCTGGCCGACCCCAGGTCCTCGGCCGCGTCGGTGAAGCCCTCGGTGAGCATCGCCGAGCGCTGCGGCGGCGTGCCGACGGGGGCGAGCACGGCGATGAGCTTGGCCGCGTGCACCGCCGAGCACGGCCGGTCGCTGGTGGCCAGCTCGCGCGCGGCGGCCAGCAGCGTGGTCGGCTTCGGGTGCAGCACCCGGACGCCCCGGTGCAGGTCGGCGCTGGGCTGCACGACCTGCCCGACGTACGGGCCGACCGCGACGACCGTGGTCACCGGCAGCGGCTCGCCGCGCATGTCCTGGATGCGCCGCGCCACCGCCTGCGCCGCCTCGAGCGCCTCCTGCACGGGGCTCGTCGCGCCCGCCGGGTGCCTCAGCGGCCAGCCGTCGGTCTTCCACTGGCCCGACAGCGGCGCCTCCAGCTTCAGCGCGGGCTCCGGCAGGTCGACGCCCACCACGACCAGCACACCGCGCGGCAGCACCACGATCGCGTCCAGCGGCCTCGGGCAGTCCGGCGGGTGGACCCCCAGGAGGGCGAAGCCGCCCAGCACCGAGACCCCCGGACCCCACGCGCTCAGCGCCGCCCGCACGTCCGCGCCGACCCTGGAGGGTTCGCTCCCCAATCGGATCAACCGCACTTGACCACCCCGTTCACCACGATCGGACACCGTAGCCCCGTCGGGGTGCGTCGGGCCGTCAAGTGTGCGGGTTCAGGCGTTCAGTGAGCGGCATCACCCGAACGCGCGCCACGATCGACGGATGGGTGGTGCTCGGCGTGTCATCAGCGCCCCGTGCGCGCCCAACCCCGTACCGTGAGCGGCCGAACCAGCCCGCCGTGGGGCAGATCGCGTTTCAGGGTCGAAAGACCTGTATCCACCACGGCCGGGTGACGCTTGTGCTGGTTCTTCTGGCGGACCGCACCCGCAGCGGGCAGAATGGCCGGGTCGGGAATTCGCATGATCTTCCGTGGTCGAGAGGTCGTAGGGGAAGACGTCCCTCGTCGAGTAGCGGAGGTCAGCTGTGAGCACCCGTGGCAGCACCAGTGGCGTGGTCTACGTCCACTCGTCGCCGTCCGCGGTCTGTCCGCACGTCGAGTGGGCTCTCTCTGGCGCACTCGGCGATCGGGTGGACCTCAAGTGGACTGCGCAACCCGCGGCGCCGGGTCAACTGCGCGCCGAGTGCGCCTGGACCGGGGACGCCGGCACAGGCGCCAGACTCGCGTCCGCGCTGCGCGCGTGGCCGATGCTCAGGTTCGAGGTGACCGAGGACCCGAGTCCCGGAGTCGACGGGGTCCGCTACTGCTTCGCGCCGATCCTCGGCCTGTGGCAGGCGCGGACCAGCGCGAACGGGGACATCGTGGTCTCGGAGGACCAGCTCAGGTCGCTGGCCGCCCGCAGTCGCGGCGGGGAGTCGTTCGCGCACAACGTGGACGAGCTGCTCGGCGCGGCGTGGGACGACGCGCTGGAGCCGTTCCGCCGGGCCGGTGACGGCGCTCCCGTGACCTGGCTGCACCGAGTCGGCTGACGCCGCACCCGGCACACCCCCGAGGTGGAGCCGGGTTCCGGCGTGCCCGCCCCAGGGCGCGCAGGCGCACCGCGAGTGCGTTTCCCTTGCGGCACGCGGGTTTCAGCGCGACCCGCGTGGTGCGGTCCCCGAGCGCGGCGCCGAAGCGGTCGTCGGCCGCGCGCCGCGCCACCCGGCCTGCGGGTCCCCCGGTCGGGTCGAATCCCTTGGCAGCACCCGGTTTCCGCCGAACCGGCGCGCGCCCGCTGCTCCCGGTGGACGCGCCGAGCGCCCGGATTCCCCGCCGCAGCGCGGGTTCCCGCCCCCGAGGCTCAGCCCGCGACGGCCCTCGGGCCCTCCCAGGCGGCCATCAGGCCCGCGTAGGCCGGTGAGGCCGCCACCAGCTCCGCGTGCCCGCCCAGCAGCGGCGGCCCGCCGTCCATCACCAGCACCCGGTCCGCCCGCAGCGCCGAGGACAACCGGTGCGCGATCACCACCAGCACCCCGCCGCGCGCCGCGAAGGCCCGCTCCACCACGGCCTCCGCCGCCGGGTCCAGGCTGGAGGTGGCCTCGTCCAGCAGCACCACGTCCGCCGGGCACGCGTGCACCCGCGCCACCGCGAGCAGCTGCGCCTCACCGGCCGACAGCCCCGCCGCGCCGCCCGCCGCGACCTCGCCGTCCAACCCGCCCAGCCGCCGCACCACCGCGCCCGCCCCGACCGCCTCCACCGAGCGCAGCAGCGCGCCGTCGTCCGCGTCCGGGGCGAGCAGCGCCAGGTTCTCCCGCACCGTCCCGGCGAACAGGTAGGTCTCCTGCGGCACCAGCGCGACCCGGCTCCGCCGCACCTCCGGCCGCACCAGGTGCACCGGGACCCCGCCCAGCAGCACCCGGCCCGAGCGCGGCGCGACCAGCCCGGTCACCAGCCCGGCGAGCGTGGACTTCCCGATGCCGCTCGGCCCCACCACCGCCAGGTGGTCGCCGGGCGCGAGCGCCAGGTCCAGGTCCCGCACGACCGGCTCGGCCCGCTCGCCCCAGCCGAACGTCACCCCGCGCAGCACCACGTCCGCCCCGACCGGCTCCAGGTCGCCGCCCTCGGGCTCGGCGGGCGCGGTCTCGGTGAGCCTGCGCAGCGCCACCACCAGCCGCAGCAGCACGCTCGTGGTCGTGTCGGCCAGCCCGGACAGCGCGGGCCGCACGCTCGTCCCCAGGTACACCACGGCCCCGAGCAGCGCGCCCGCCGACAGCCCGCTGCCCGGCGCGAGCAGCACCAGCAGCACCACCGGCGCGAACCCGCCCAGCCCGATCACCACCCCGCGCAGCGCCGCCGACCAGGCCAGCCGCACCGAGGCGTCCGCCTGCGCGCCGACCCGCCGCGCGATCCCGCCCAGCGCCTCCTCCCGCGCGCCGCACGCCACCACGTCGCGCACCCCGAGCAGCACCGCGCCGGAGTTCTCGGCGGTGTCCTCCTCGGCCAGCACGAGCGCCCGC
The DNA here is from genome assembly GCF_024171695.1 of Actinosynnema pretiosum. Taxonomy (GTDB): domain Bacteria; phylum Actinomycetota; class Actinomycetes; order Mycobacteriales; family Pseudonocardiaceae; genus Actinosynnema; species Actinosynnema pretiosum. The sequence continues at coordinate 433,415 of NZ_JAMTCF010000002.1, forward strand.
TGCCCGCGCGCCAGCGACGGCAGCAGCGCCGCGAACAGCACCAGCGACACCACCACGGGCAGCACCACCGCCCAGGCCAGCCCGGCGACCACCGTGGCCAGCCCGACCAGCGCGGCGACCGTGGTCACCAGCAGCCCGCGCGCCTGCACCAGCAGCCCGGCGGTGGCGTCCCTGACGACCTCGACGTGCCGGGTGATCCGGGCGACCGCGCCCGCGTCCGGCGTCCGGCGGTGCGAGCGCCCGCCGTGCAGCACCCCGCGCACCACCTCGGTGACCAGCGCGTCCCGCAACGGCTCGACCACCACCCCGAGCCCCTGGTACACCTGCCGCCGCCCGACCGCGCCACCCACCGCGACGGCGGCGAACAGCAGCAGCCAGAGCACCCCGGTCCGCGCGTCCCCGACCGCGAACCCCCGGTCGACGGCCAGCGCGACCAGCCGCCCGGACAGCAGCGCGGGCAGGCCCTCGACGACGGACCACAGCAGCAGCACCAGCACCCCGCGCCGCTGACCGGTCAACGCGGCCAGGTAGGCCTTCATGACTGCACCACCTCGGGAGTGGAATGCCTTGGGGGAACGGGGAAGGGGGAGAGCGTCGGGCTCGCGAGGCGGGGGTGGGGGAGCGGCTGGCTCGTGGGGGCGCGCCGGTGACCGTCCGCTGGGAGCCCCGTTCCCGGACCCTGCGCCCGGTGGGCGCCCGGTTCGCGGGCGGGGCTCCCGGTCGTCGCCCGGTGGACGACCTCCGGCCGGTCGCCGCACCCGGTGGTCGTCCTCCCCGCAGAGGCTCCGGCCGGGGGCGGCGGGGTGCGCTCGGGCCGGGGGCGTCCTCGGTGGTCGGTCGGGTGGAGGTGTGGGTTCCCGTGTGCTGGAAGTGCTTGGGGGGCAACGGGTTTCCCCGTCGGCGCACCCGGTCTGCCGCTCACCCGAACACCGCCCGGTAGTCCGGGTCGAGCCACAACCGCTCGTGGTCGCCGGACCCGCGCACCCGCCCGTCCTCCAGCCACACCACCGAGTCCGCGCGGGCCGCCGTGGCCGCGCGGTGCGTCACCACGATCCGGGTGCGGCCCGGCAGGGCGGTCTCCAGGGCGCTCTCCACGGTGGACTCGGTGACCGTGTCCAGGCTCGCGGTCGCGTCGTCCAGCACCAGCACCTCGGGGTCGCGCACCACCGCGCGCGCCAGCCCGAGCCGCTGCGCCTCGCCGCCGGACAGCGGGGTGTCGGCGAGCGGCGTCGCGTAGCCGAGGGGGAGGCGCACCACCACGTCGTGCACCTGCGCGGCCCGGCAGGCCAGCTCCACCCGCTCCGCCGACGCCCCGCTCCCGTACGCCACCGCCTCGCCGACCGTGTCACCGAGCAGGGCGGGCCGCTCGAACGCGCAGGCCGCCGCGCCACCGCGCAGCACCCGCCCGGCCTCCGGCGCGGTCAGCCCGGCGACCACCCGCGCCAGCGCGGACTTCCCCGCACCCGAACGCCCGACCACGGCCACCCGCGATCCGGGCGCCACCACCAGCTCCACCCCGCGCAGCACCCCGGCCGACACCCCGCGCAGCTCCACGGCCCCGGCCGCCACCTCGGCGCCCGCACCGGTCCCGGCCGCCGCGCCGGGGACCGCTCCGCCTTGAACCGTCCCGTCCGGAACCGTCCCGTCCGGAACCGTCCCGGCTAGAACCGCTCCGCCCGCAACCAGCGCAGCCGCAGTCCTCTTGCCCGCAGGCGCCCTGTCCGCACCAGTCTCGCCGCCAGCCGCACCGCCGCTGGCCGCACCGCTGCTGGCTGCTTCGCCGCCAACCGTCTCGCTGCCAGCCGTCTTGTCGCCAGCGGTCCCACCGCCAACCGCTTCGCCGCCAGCAGCCCCGTCGCCAGCCGCTCTGCTGCCAGGCGTTCCGCCCCCAGCAGCCCCACCACCAGCCGTCCCGCCCCTGGCCCGCCCAACCGCAACCGCCTCGGGCACGCCACCGGAAGCGCCCCCCGCCTCCAGCACCTCCACCAACCGCGCCGCGCTGGCCCGCGCCCGCTGCAGCGCCGTCAGCGCCGTCGCCTGCCCGACCACCGCCATCCCCAGCGCCGCGTACCCCAGCGCCGCCAGCACCTGCCCCGCCGTCAACCGCCCCGCCACCACGCCGAACCCCGCCGCCACCAGCACCGCGAACTCCACCGCGGGCAGCAGCAGCCCGGCCCGCCACACCATCCGCGCCTGCGTCCGCCACATCCCCGCCCCGGCGACCCCCAGCTCGGGCAGTGGCCGCAGCACCCGCCGCGCCTCCTGCTCGGCCCGCCCGGCCGCCGCGATCGTGCGCAGCCCCACCACCGCGTCCAGCAGCCGCGCCGACAGCTCGCCCGACACCCGCTGGTACGCGGTCACGTCCCGCTCGGTGAGCCGCAGGTGCGAGCGCACCAACCGCAGCCCCACCGGCACGCTCACCAGGAACACCACCGCCAGCCGCCAGTCCAGCAGCGCCAGCGCGGTCACCGCGCCGACCGCCGTGGCCACCGACACCCCCAGGCCCACCAGCAGCACGGCCGTGCCGCCCGCGATCGCCGCGTCCCCGGTCAACCGGCTCACCGCGTCCCCGGCCGCGAACGGCGTCGGGTGCCCCAGGTCGACCAGCCGCCGCGCCACCGAGTTCCGCAACCAGGCCGTGGCCCGCGCGGTCAGCGACGCCGCCAGCACCACGCCGACCGCGTCCCCGAGCAGCTCCACCGCCGTCAACCCGACCAGCAGCGCCAGCGCCGCCACCGGGGCCCCGCCGGACAGCGCGCCGTCCACCGCCCCGGCCAGCGCCACGGGCAGCAGCAGCCCGGCCACTGTCGCCACCAGCGCGTTCACCGCCAGCAGCACCCACCTGGGGTCACGCCGCACCACCGTGCGCAGCAGTCCCATTTCACCCCCCTGGACAGGCCCTCCGTGCCGCATCATGAGCAGGGGGCCCGACGGCGGTCAGGCCGTCGAGCCCCCGGTCGAGGCCCGGTGAGCGGCGCACTTCGCCTGCGCCGCTCACCGGGGAACCCCGGTCCCGAACCGTGATCAGCAGGCGAGCAGGCTCACGGTCGAGTGGCTGCAGGGCAGCAGCAGGCTGGCGTTCGACGCGGTCGTGCTGCCGCCGCCACCGCCACCGCTCGCCATCGCCTGGGACTGGGTCTCGGGGATGTCGAGCTCCTGCAGGTCGAGGATGAACTCCATGGTTTTTCTCCTAATCTCGGGGTGAAGCGACCGACCCGGTCGGGTCGGGGCTGGTGAGGAACGGCAGCACGGGGACGCCGTCCACGGCGCAGGCGATCGCGAGCAGCACGCCCGCCGCGCCGGTGGCCAGGTCCATCGAGAGCCGTCGCAACTGGATTCCGGGGAAGGCCGTGCCCTCCCCGTGGGGGATCGCGTGCCAGGCGAGCGCCGCGAGGTGCCGGTCCACGGCCTCTCGCGACCCGCCCGAGTGGGCGAGGGTGGCCAGCAGGCCCGCCCTGCCCAGGGTGAGCGCCGGGTGGATCACGAACTCGCCGGTGCACGAGCCGACGAGCTCGGACAACCGCCCGGCCAGCCGGGTCCCCGGCGCGACGCGGACCAGCTCGTTCAGCGCCAGGGCGATGCCCGCGCTGCCGATGTCCACGTACGGCAGGGTCCGGAAGTTCCCGTCGCGGACCTGGGTCGAGCCGTCGAGCGCGGTCATGCACTCGGCGAGGTCGCGCTCCAGGGCCCGCTCGGCCAGCTCCAGCCACCGGGGCTCCCCGGTGCGCTGGTGCAGCCTGGTGAACAGCAGCGCCGGGCCGGACCAGCCGTGCAGCAGGCCCGCCCTGGCCTTGTCGCCGGGCGGCGGGGCGCCCTCCAGCGCCACCGCGAGCCGCTCGCCCAGCTCAAGCGCCTGCTCGGCGTAGCCGGGCTCGTTCCGCTGCCCCGCGTCCCGTCGCTGCGCGAGGTGCAGCAGGTTCAGCCCGATCCCGGACAGGCCCGAGTTGAGCCCGTGGTCCGAGGTGGTCGCCACCAGCGACCGGTAGTCCTCGACCAGCTTCGCGGCCAGCTCCTCGTGGCCGAAGCGGTCCAGCACGTGGATCACGCCGTGGGCGCCGGTGAAGAACCCGGCTTCCTTCGGCGGCTCGCGCCGCACCGACTCGACCAGCCACCGCTCGTGCTCCGGGAACCGGCCCTGCCCCGCCGCGTCCAGGGCGTGCAGCACGCCCGCCGCGCCGTAGGCGAAGCACGCCCCGCCGACCTCGAACTGCTCCACGTCACCGGGGAACAGCCGGTCGGTCCGGTCGGGCGTCGCGCTGGACAGGATCGCCGCGGCGATGGACTTGCGCACCACCGACCAGTCCGGCTCCGGCTCGTCCAGCGGGGTCGGGGCGTGCGCCGCCGCGCTCAGGCCGCGCTCGATCGCCGCGCAGTACTCCTCCGGCAGGTCGAACCGGCGGCGCACGAAGCCCACGTGCGAGCGCAGCTTCGCCGGTGACAGCTCCACCACCGCGTTCAGCGGCAGGAAGACGTACAGCCGCAGCGCGGCCAGCGCGTGCTCGTCCACCTCGAACCCGCGGCGGTCCGGCGGGGCCTGGAAGCCCGGCGCGCCCAGCGTGGGCCTGCGGTCCTCCTCGATGCCGGACGCCAGCTCGAAGTCGATCAGCGAGACGGAGTCGACCCCGTCGTCGTCGGTGTCCACCAGCACGTTCAGCGGGTGCAGGTCGCCGAAGACGACACCCCGCTCGTGCACCGCGTCCAGGATGCGCTCGACCTGGCCGACCAGCCGCACCGCCCGCTCCGCGTACTCGGCGACCTTCGCCTCGTCCACCTCGCTGTGCGTCAGCGGGTAGTGCCTGCCGAGCCACTGGCCGAGCGGGATGCCGCGCACCAGGTCCATCGAGAAGAACTCGTGCTCCCAGGCGCCGAACCGCTCGTGCGCGGCGGGGATGCCCGGCACGCCGGCGAGCCTGGTGAGGATCGTGTGCTCCCGGTCGAGCCTGGCCACCGCGTCGGTGTTCTCGCGGTCCAGCCCGGCGTGCGGGCGGGCCTCCTTGAGCACCAGCTCGACGTCGTCGGACTTGCGCCGCGCCAGGTAGACGCCGCCGCCGTTGGAGAAGTGCAGCGACCGCAGCACCCGGTAGGGGAACGACTCCGCGTCACCGGCGCCCCGAGCGGCCAGGTGGGGCTCCAGGCAGGCCGGGAGCGGCACCCACTCGGGCGTGGCGAACGTGGGCTTGCGCTGGTCCGGCACCAGGTCCCCGTCGGGGCCCTCGATGGCCAGCACGCGCTTGCCGTCGCGCTCGATCCACTGCTCGACGAACCCGCCGTACCGCACGAACAGCGGTCCGGCGCCGTAGCGCAGGTCGCTCAGGACGTAGGGACCCGGCTGGCCGCGCAGCAGCTCCGACAGCTCGGACAGCACGCTCTCCAGCTGCCGCTCGTCGGCCGGGTAGATCGTCATGAGCTTGCCGCTGGCCTCGCGGGGGGCGTACTTGGAGTTGCGGGCCAGCACGATCGACCGGGTGCGCAGGTACTTGAACGGGATGCGCTTGTCGACCAGGTAGGTGTGGGACTTCAGGAGCACCTCGGCGGCGTTGAGCACGGTCGCCGAGACGTGCACCTTCCAGCCCTGCTTCGGCAGCCGGACGCCCTTCGGGTGCAGGTGCCGCCAGATGTTCTTCTCGACCTGCACCCACCCCCCGTCCACTGCCGGGAGGACGCGGGAGAAATCGTCCTGGGCCGTTTCCACGGGGCTTTGCACGTCGTAGAAGAGGCGGTCGGCGAAGCAGTACGCCTCGTAGCGGAGATCCACTGTATTTCGCCCCCTCGATTTGTTCGACATCAATATTTCCGCACAACTCACCGTTGATCGCCAATCCGCCGATGAGGTGACACGGGGCGAGCATTAGGGACAATCGGCACCACCCGGTTCTGCACGGTCCGTGCCGGAATCGCTCCCACGGTCACCTGAACGCCGAGTTTGGTCCCGTTTGCCGCAGGACATGGCACCTGTTCAAACCTGAATCTGAACACTTGCGTTCTGTGCTCGAAGGGGGCTGTGACCTGGGCTTTCAGGGAAAATGTCCCGGTCGTTGCACAACGTTAACACCGGCCGTTGACTGCTCCTCACGGGGGATTGCTCCGGAATGAGGATGATTTACTGCGCCAACTGACCGGAAAAAGATGTTTGACGAACAGGGGTCCTGAAAAGCCTCCCCCGCGCAGGGGAGAAAACCGCAAGAATGGGGACCGGGTGGGCGAGTCGGGGCGCGCCGCCCGGCGCGGGGCGCGGGGGGCGGCTGTGGGAGGCTCTGGGGGTGTCCCCGCGCGTGCTGCTCCCGGTGGTGCTCCTGGTCATGGCCTCGGCCGCGGGCGCGGGGGTGATCGCCCGCGACGCCTACAAGCGCCAGACCTCGCCCCCGGTCGAGCAGGTCGTGGACGCCGCCTCGGGCGCGCCGACCTCGCTCGCCCCGTCCGAGCAGCCGGGCGACTCCAAGGTCCTGCTGACCACCGACGTGTCCAAGCACCCGGACGGCGCGCGGGTCGTGGAGCTGCTGCAGAAGCACTTCGACTCGATCAACGCCAGGAACTTCCAGGACTGGACCACCACCGTGACCGCGCAGCGCCGCGCCCTCACGCCGGGGGAGAGCGCCTGGCGCAAGCCCTACGAGACCACCAGGGACGGCACGATCCTGGTGCACCGCCTGGAGGCCGTCGGCGCCCAGCGCCTCAAGGCCATGATCACCTTCACCAGCACCCAGGACCCGGTCTGGGGCCCCGCCGACCTGCGGGTCGGCTGCGTGCGCTGGCGGGTGGTCTACCCGCTCCAGGTCGAGGACGGCGCGCTGCGCGTCGACGTGGGCACCGAGGGCCAGTCCTCGCAGTTCGAACCCTGCTGAGACCGCGCCGGGGGTCGGGCCCGGCGGAATGCGCGCGCGAATCCGCAGAAATGTGGACCCGGTTTTCGCGAGGCTGAAAGAGGAAATTCCCCCCGGCGTCGCCCGGAGGATTCTCCGGAAAAGCGCCCGGAACGCTCCGGGGGCGGAACAGGGAAGTCCCGGAACGGCGAAAGGGGCCGCCCGGAGGCAGCCCCTGCGCCACACCGCCGCGACCCGGTCCGGGCGAACCCGGAACCGCCCGCGACACCACCGCGGCGGACTTCCCCGCCCGCCGGGGAGAACCCGGTCAGGCGACCGATCAGGCCGCCTGACCCGACGGCTCAGACCGTGGTGAAGACCAGCGAGGCGTTGTGCCCGCCGAACCCGAACGAGTTGTTCACCGCGGCGATCTGGTCGATCTTGCGCGGCTCGCCGGTCACGACCTCCAGATCCACCTTCGGGTCCTGGTCCACCAGGTTCAGGGTCGGCGGGACCACGCCGTCGCGCAGCGACAGCACGGTCGTGATGGCCTCCACCGCGCCCGACGCGCCCAGCAGGTGCCCGTGGTGGCCCTTCGGGGCGGTCAGCAGCACGTGGTCGCCCACGGACCTGCGCACCGCCTGCGGCTCGATCACGTCGCCCACCGGGGTGGACGTCGCGTGGCAGTTCACGTGCGCGATGTCGGAGGCCGCCACGCCCGAGGTGCGCAGCGCCGCCGAGATCGCCCTGCTCTGCCCGAGGCCCTCGGGGTCGGCCGCCGTGATGTGGTGGCCGTCCGAGCTGAGCCCCACGCCCGCCAGGCGGCCGTAGATCTTCGCGCCGCGCGCCCTGGCGAAGTCCGCGCGCTCCAGCACCACGACGCCCGCGCCCTCGCCGAGCACGAAGCCGTCCCGGTTCGCGTCGAACGGCCGGGAGGCCCGAGCGGGGTCGTCGTTGCGCGTGCTCATGGTCCTGGCCTGGATGAACCCGGCCATGGTGACCGCGGTGATGCAGGCCTCGGTGCCGCCCGCGACGACCACGTCCGCCTCACCGGTCTTGATCATCCGCCAGGCCCAGGCCAGCGACTCCGCGCCGGAAGCGCACGCGGACACCGGGGCGTGCACGCCTGCCCTGGCCTTCAGGTCCAGCCCCACGTAGGCGGCCGGGCCGTTCGGCATCAGCATCGGCACGGACAGCGGCGAGACCTTCCGCAGCCCGTGCTCCTCGATCAGGTCGTCCTGCTCGAGCATGGTCCGCGCGCCACCGATGCCGGTGCCGATGATGACCCCGAGGCGCTCCTTGTCGACGCTGTCGTCGTCGTGGCCCGCGTCGGCCCACGCCTGGCGGGCGGCGATCAGGGCGACCTGCTCGCAGCGGTCCAGCCTGCGGGCCTCGACCCTGGGCAGGACGTCGGTCGGCTCGACCGCGAGCCGGGCGGTGATCCGCACCGGCAGGTCGAACTTCTCGGCGAAGCCGCCCACCATCGCGGTCACGCCGCTGCGGCCGGTGAGCATCCCCTCCCAGGTGGAGGCGACGTCGCCACCGAGCGGGGTGGTGGCACCCAGCCCGGTGACGACGACGTCGATGTCAGCGGTCATGCCTTGCTGGTGATGTACTCAACCGCGTCACCAACGGTCTTGAGGTTCGCGAGCTGGTCGTCCGGGATCTTGACGCCGAAGCGGTCCTCGGCCTGGACGGCGATCTCCACCATGGACAGCGAGTCGATGTCCAGGTCGTCCACGAAGGACTTGTCGGGGGTCACCTCGGCGGCCGTGACGCCCGCGACCTCCTCGACGATCTCGGCGAGACCCTTCTGGATGTCCTCGTTGCTCACTGCGGTTCCCTTCGTTCACTGTCCACCGGCCGGGGAGCCCCGCCGGAAGCCTGGGTGCCACCGGGCGCCTGCGCCGGTGGTGCCTGCCGTGCTGACCCGCCGGGGCCGACCGCGCTGGCCGGTCCCGGCGGGGTGTTCCCGGCCCCGGTCAGGGGCAGCGGACGACCTGCCCCGCGTAGGACAGGCCCGCGCCGAACCCGATCAGCAGCAGCACGTCGCCGCTCTTGATCTCGCCCGAGGCCCGCATGTGGTCGATCGCCAGCGGGATCGACGCCGACGAGGTGTTGCCCGACTCGACGATGTCCCGCGCCACCACCAGGTCCTCGCGCGCGCCGCTGGAGCGCAGCTTCTTCGCGATGGCCTCGACGATCCGCAGGTTCGCCTGGTGCGGCACCAGCACGTCCACGTCGGCGGCGGTCAGCCCGGCGGCCTCCACGGCGCGCAGCGCGATCGGCGCGATCCGCGTGGTGGCCCAGCGGAACACCGACTGGCCCTCCTGGTGGATGAACGAGTCCCGGTCCGGGATCTCGATCAGGTTGTGCATGTCGCCCGCGCTGCCCCACACCACCGGCCCGATGGCGGGCTCGTCGGTGGCGGAGACCACCGCGGCGCCCGCGCCGTCCGCGAAGATGATCGCGTTCGCGCGGTCGTCCCGCTGGACCCAGTCGGTGAGCTTCTCAGCGCCGATCACCAGCACGTGGTTGGCGCTGCCGGAGCGGACCATGTCCGACGCGGCGGCCAGCGCGTAGCAGAAGCCCGCGCAGGCGGCGTTCACGTCGAACGCGGGCGCGGCCTTCACCCCGATGCGGTCGGCGACCTGGGCCGCCGCGTTCGGGATCGGCGAGGGCATGGTGCAGGTCGCCACGATCACGGCGCCGATGTCGGCCGGGGACAGGCCCGCGTCCGCGACGGCCTTCGAGCCCGCGTCCACGGCCATGTCCGCGAGCGAGAGGTCGGGGCCCGCGAAGCGGCGGTTCACGATGCCGACGCGGTCCCGGATCCACTCGTCCGAGGTGTCCATGTACTGCGCCAGGTCGTGGTTCGAGACCACGGTGTCCGGCTGGGAGCTGCCGAAGCCGGTGATGCGGCTCCCGGCGACCTGCGCGGTGGTGGTGAACGCGGTCACTTCGCGGCCTCCAGCAGTTCGGCCACCGCGGCGACCTGGTCGGGTGTCTTCAAGGCCAACGTGGGGGTGCCCTTCAGCTCGCGCTTGGCCAGGCCGGTCAGCGCGCCCGCGGGCGGCAGTTCCACCACCGCGCCGACGCCCCGCTCGGCGAGGGTTGCCTGGCAGGCGTCCCACCGCACGGGGCGGGTCACCTGGGAGATCAGCCGACGGAGCACCTCGGGGCCCTCGGTCACCACCGCGCCGTCCGCGTTGGACAGCAGCGACAGCTCCGGGTCCCGCACGAGGACGTCCTCGGCCCGGACGCGCAGCGCGTCCTCGGCCTGCTTCATGTAGTCGGTGTGGAACGCGCCCGCCACCTGCAGGGCCCGCACCTTCGCCCGGCCGGGCGGTTCCGCGACGAGCTTCTCCAGCGCGTCCAGCGGGCCCGCGGCCACGACCTGGCCCGCGCCGTTGCGGTTCGCGCCCACCAGGCCCAGCTCGTCCAGCCGCGCCAGCACCTCGGCCTGGTCGCCGCCGAGCACCGCCGCCATGCCGGTCGGGGCCAGCGCGCACGCGGCGGCCATCTCGGCGCCGCGCACGGAGGCCAGCAGCACGGCGTCGTCGGCGCTCAGCGCGCCCGCCATCGCGGCGGCGGCCAGCTCGCCGACGGAGTGCCCGGCGATGATCGTGTCGGCGGGCAGGTCGACCGCGCGGGTCAGCCGCTCGAACGCCAGCAGCGCGAGGGCCACGACCAGCGGCTGGGTGACCGCGGTGTCCTTGATCTCCTCGGCGTCGGCCTCGGTGCCCAGGCGCAGCAGGTCCAGACCGGTCAGCTCGGACCACGCCCCGACGCGCTCACGGGCGCCCTCGGCATCCAGCCAGGGGGTGAGCATTCCGGGTGTCTGGGACCCCTGTCCGGGGGCGAGCAGCGCGATCACGGGCTCACTGAACACGGTGCCCGGCCTCCGGTGGCATGTCGGCACGGACGAAAAGGCCCGGCAACGGTTGTAGGTTCTCTACAAAGGCGGCCGGAACACGACCGGTCCCCGGTCCGCCGCGTTGTGGAGGTCGGCCCAAAACACCCTTATCGGTCGGGGTGTCCTTGGTCACCCCGCGCGGCGTCCGGGGTGTGGTAGGGGGTGTGCCGGGGGTCACCACAGGCCGCGCGCGCGGGCCAGCCGGCCGACCGACAGCGCGATCCGCAGCACCAGCGCGTCCCTCGGGTCGTTGGCGTTGCGCCCGGTCAGCTCGGTGGCCCTGCGCAGCCGGTAGCGCACCGTGTTCGGGTGCACGAACAGCTTGCGGGCGCACGCCTCCAGCACGCCGCCGACCTCCAGGAACGTGTCCACGGTCTCCAGCAGCGCCCCGCCCGCCTCCTCCAGCGGCCGGGTGATCCGGTCCACCAGCTGCCACTCGGCCTCCGGGTCGCCCGCCAGCGCGCGCTCGGGCAGCAGGTCCAGCGAGCGCACCGGGCGGGGCGCGGCGGGCCAGCCCACCACGGCGCGCAGCCCGGACAGCGCGTCGGCGGCGCTGCGGTGCGCCTCGGCGATGCTCGGCATGGTCGGGCCCGCGACGACCGCCCCGTCGCCGAAGGCCTGCGCCATCCGCCCGAGCACGTCGTCGCTCTCGGTCTCCCCGCCCAGCACCACGACCAGCCGGGAGCCCTGCACGCTCAGCAGCGCCTGCCTGCCGCTGCGCGCGGCCCGGCTGCGCACCTCGAAGATCACCTGCTGCGGGTCGTCGGACGGCGGGTTGCCGACCAGCACGGTCGCCGGGGCGCCCGGCTCCCAGCCGAGCGCGCTGGCCCGCGACAGCAGCGACTCCTCGGCGTCGCCGCGCACCACCCCGTCCACGACCAGCGCCTCCAGCCGGGCGTCCCACGCGCCGCGCGCCTCGGCGGCGGCGGCGTACGAGGTGGCGGCGGAGAACGCGATCTCCCGGCCGTAGCGCAGCACCGCGCCGGTCAGGTGGGCGTGCTCGGCGTCGTCGGCGGCCAGCACGGGCAGGCGCTGCTCGAACAGCTCCAGCGCGATCCGCACCAGCTCCACGGTCTGGCGCAGGCTCACCCAGCGCGAGATGTCCTTGGGGGCGGAGCGGAACGCCTCGGCGGTCAGCCGGACGGCGGGCTGCTGGTCCTGGAGCCAGGAGACGAAGCCCGCGACGCCGTTCTGGATCAGCAGGAGCACGCTCGCGCGCTGGTCGGCTGGCATCCGCCGGAACCACGGCAGCCTGCGCTCCATCTCCGCGACGGTCGAGGAGGCGAGGTCGCCGGAGGCCCGTTCCAGGTTCCGCAGGGTGGCGGTCGACAGCGGTGGGCCTTCAGGGCGGGTCATGCGGACAGCGTAGGAGCCGGGGCCGGGCGGTCCGCGCCACGACGGCGACGTGGAGCGGCGGGCGGTTCGGGGTGGCGGGGGCGCGCGGCGGCCCGCGCAGGGGGCCGGGCGGTGTTCCCGAGCGGAATTCGGATCGGCGCGCGAACCGCGCGGAATGAGCGCTCGGGTGGAATTCGGGAACGGGTCGGGTAATGGGAACGCCCGGCGCGTGCGACGCGCCGGGCGTTCCCCTCTCCCCGGTCCCCACCGGTGTCTCCACTCTGGACCGCAGTCGGGCAAAAAGCCACGTCAGTCACCCTTTCGTGGCACCGCTTCAGGTTGCCGGGTGAAAGGCGCCGCGAAACGATCGGCCACATCCGCAACTGCGAGGAGGCGCCATGGGCTCCGAAATCACCGCAGGACTCGGGCAGGCGTGGGCGCTGGTCGCCACGTTCGTGCCCAAGCTCCTGGGTTTCCTGCTGGTGCTCGCCGTCGGCTGGTTCATCGCCAAGGCGCTGTCCAGGGGCGCGGGCTTCCTGCTGCGGCGGCTCGGCTTCGAGCGGCTCGTGGAGCGGGCCGGGATGCGGCGGGTGGTGGCGCAGTCGCCGATCGACGCGACCGGGCTCATCGTGCGGCTGGTGTACTACTTCGTGCTGCTGATGTCGTTGCAGCTCGCGTTCAGCGTGTTCGGCGCGGAGAACGCCGTCAGCGCGCTGCTGACCGACGTGATCGCGTACCTGCCGCGCATCGTGGTGGCGCTGGTGCTGGTCCTGGTGGCGTCGGCGATCGGCCGGGCGCTGCGCACGATGATCACCGGCGCGATCGGCCCGCGCAGCTACACGCGGCTGCTGGGCGGCGCGGCGCAGGGCTTCATCGTGGCGCTGGGCGCGATCGCGGCGCTGAACCAGCTGGGCATCGCGGTGGCGGTGACCATGCCGGTGCTGATCGCCGTGCTGGCGACGGTGGCGGGCGTGATCGTGGTGGGCGTGGGCGGCGGGCTGGTCCGCCCGATGCAGCAGCGCTGGGAGACGGCGCTGCAGCGGATGCAGCAGGAGACGGCGGTCCTCACCCCGCAACCGCGCCAGTCCCAGGAGCGGACCACGGGCCAGGACCGGGCGGGCTCGGACCGGGGCGGCTCGGACCGGTCGGGCGCGATGGCCTCCGGGGCCTCGGGTTCCGCCGGGATCGCCGGGTCCGCGCAGCAGGAGCCGGTGACGGCCGGGATCAGGAAGCGCGGGGGAGCGGCGGACGCCCCGACCCCGCCGTCCGGCATCCCGAGGCCGGGCACCGAGAACATCTAGCCGGGAACGTCCAGCCGAGAGCACCCGGCGCCGAGAACGCCGGAGCTGACCGGTCGCGGAGGCCGGGAGCGGGAACCCCCGCTCCCGGCCTCCCGCCGTCCTGCGACCGCGCAGGCCACGGGACCGACCCAGCCCCCGCCCGGCCCGCACACCGCCCCTCACCCCGCCCCGCCCGCGCTACCCCCGCGTCCTGATCCACCCGCCACCCGCCCCAGCCACCCAGCACCAGCCATCCGCCATGCGGCATCCGGCACCGGCCGGCCCCCCGGTCGCCGCCGCTGGCCACCCGCCGCTGGCCACCCGGCACCCGGCACCCGCCACCGGCTGGCCCCCGGTCGCCGCCGCTGGCCACCCGCCGCCTGTCACCCGCCGCCTGCGGCCCGTCTGCCTGCGGCCCGTCTGCCTGCTGCCCGTCTGCCTGCTGCCCGTCTGCCTGCTGCCCATCGCCTGCCTCTACCGGTGCCCGCCCTCCACCTCCCACCCGCCCCGCCTCACCCCGTGCCCCACATCACCCGCGCGGGTGGAACACCCGCCGCCTTCCCGCTGTTCACGGGGGTGGAGAACACGCGCTCCGGGGCTCGGTGAAATCCCGAACCGGCGGTGAGAGCCCGCGAACCGCCGCCAGGCGGCCGACCCGGTGGGATTCCGGGGCCGACGGTCACAGTCCGGATGAGAGGTGCGCAGCGGTCCCGCGACCCTGCCATGCCCTGGAACGGGGATGGAGGAGCGGTGCACGTCCTGCTGGAGCACGGTTTCACGCTGTTCGGGCAGCGGGTGTCCCTCGCCGAGTTCGCGGGCCAGGTCCTCGCGCTCGTCGTGGTCTTCCTCGCCCAGCGCCGCTCGATGCTCACCTGGCCGGTGCAGCTCGGGTCGGTGGTGCTGCTGTTCACCGTCTACGCCTCGGCCGACCTGGGCGGCATCGCGGCGCGGCAGGTCGTCATCGGGCTGATCACCCTGCACGGCTGGTGGGCCTGGAGCCGTCACCGCGACCCGGTCCTCGGCGTCGTCGTCCGCAGGGGCACCGGCCGCGAGCGCCTCGCCGTGCTCGCCGCGTTCCTCCTCGGCACCACCGGCTTCGCGCTCCTGCTGGACGCCACCAACGCCTCCTGGGCCCCGTGGCCGGACGCGGCGATCTTCGTCGGCACGGTGCTCGCCTTCGCCCTCCAGGGCCGGGGCCTGGTCGAGTTCTGGATCGTCTGGCTGGTCGTCGACGCGATCGGCGTCCCCCTGCAGATCCGCTCCGGCCTGTGGTTCAGCGCCGCCGTCTACACCGTGTTCGCCGTGCTGGTGGTCAAGGGCTTCCTCGACTGGAACCGCGAAGCCCGCCGCGAGCGCGCCCCGCAGGCGGCCAACCCGGCCAACCCGGCGAACCCGGTCAGCCCGGTCTGACCAGGCCGGGCAGCGTGGTCAGCCCGTCGGCCAGCGCCGCGACCCTGGCGTCCACCGCCTGCCCGTCGCGCATCGCCTCGCCGACCTGCTCCTGCACCAACCGGGTCAGCAGGTCGTAGTTCGGCACGGCGGGCCGGGACTTCGCGGAGTCCAGCGCCTCCCGCAGCACCTCCAGGTGCGGCCGGGCCCACAACGACTCGTCCTCGTACAGCGAGGTCCGGGTCGGCGCGAACCCGGCCTGCTCCAGCAGCACCCGCTGCCGCGCCGGGTCGGTCAGGAACCGCACGAACTCCCGCGCGGTCTTCCCGTGCCGCGTGCAGGTCGACACCCCCAGGTTCCACCCGCCCAGCGCGCTCCTCCACGGCAGCGGGGCCACGCCGATCAGCGCCGGGTCCAGCGACCCCTCGTCCCGGTCGGCCGAGGTGAGCTGGGCGTACGCGTAGGGCCAGTTGCGCATCAGCGCCACCTCGCCCCGCCCGAACGCCTGCCAGCTCGCGTCCTCGTCGTAGTCCAGCGTGGACCTCGGCAACCACCCGTCGCGCACGGCCCCCACCAGCGACCGCACCCCGGTGGCCGACCCGGAGTCCAGCGCCAGGTGCGGCACGCCCCGCGAGTCCACCGACACCAGCTCGCCGCCGAACGCCCACATCGCCTCGAACGCGTTGACCGACAGCCCCTCGTACGCCTTCCGGAACTGCCCGGCGTACCCGGCGACCGACGGCCGCGCCGCGCTCACCGCCCGCGCGGCCTCCCGCAGCGCGGCGAAGCTCGTCGGCGGCTGCGCCACCAGGTCGGTCCGGTAGTAGAGCAGGCCCGCGTCGGCCCGCCACGGCACCGCCCACAGCCGCGTCGCGCCCGCCGCGTCCCGCGCCCGCCCCAGCTCCTCGCTCCGCGCGTACCGGGCGGCGCGCAGCGACTCCGGCCGGAACTGGGACAGGTCGAGGTCCCGGTCCGACACCTCGGCCAGGAACCCGCCCTCGGCGAACTCCGCCGTCCACACCACGTCCATGGCCATCACGTCGTAGCAGGGCGCCCCCTCCTCCCGCTTGCTGCGCTGCGAGTGGGCGATCAGCTGGGCGCGGTAGGCGTCGCTGGCGGTCGCCTGCTCCTGGAACGCCACCTGCTGGTCCGGGTTGAACCGGTTCCACAGCTCCACCAGCTGGGTGATCTGCTTGCCCACCGAGGTGTCCTTCGAGTCCGCGAAGACGATGGGCCCGCTCCGCTCCTCCCACCCGGCCTCGGGCTCCGCGCACCCGGCGAGCGCCCCGCCCAGCAGCAGCCAGACCAGCACCACCCGGCCCGCCCGCGTCCTCCGGGCCATCCGCTCACCCCGCATCCCACAGCTCCCCCGCGACCTGCTCGACCACCCGGTTCGTCCCGGACCCGTCCGCCAGCGCCAGGCACTCGCCGCCGTTGGCGTCCAGCAGCGCCCGCAGCTCCGTCGACGGGTCGCACGCCCCGGCCCCGACCCCCACCCCGACCACGGTCCGCTCCGACACCGGCCCGAACCCGCCCCCGACGTCGTCGCGCGCCCCGGCCACCACCACGATCTGCGCCACCCCGTCCCGAGCCGTCCGGTCCCGCGCCGCCTGCTCGGCCACCAGCTCGCGCAGTGGCCGCGCCCCGTCCACCACCAGCTCGACCCGGTCGCCGCCCGCAGCGCTCGGCGGCTCCACCATCCGCACCAGCCCGTCCACCGCGGCCCTGCCCAGCTCGGAGCCGTCCGCCACGACCAGCACGACCCTGGTGTCCTTCCGCAGCCGGGTCCACACCTCCCGCACGCGCGCCGCGAACTCCGGGATGGGCAGCGCGGTCGGCCCGCTCGGGCGCAGCCCCCGCGTCGCGGTGTTCCCTCCCGCCGCGTCCCGCAGCCCCGACCGCCGGAACCGGTCCTGCGCCGCCACGTCGCCGAGCAGGAAGTCGCGGAACTTCGCCGCGGCCTCCCCGACCGGGGTGGCCCGGTACTCCTCCACCGAGGGCTCCGCGTCGCCCGAGGGCGTCCGCACCACGTCCACGAACAGGTGGTCCAGCCACAGCGAGCCGCCCTCGGGGTAGAACACCTCCAGACCGCCGCACTCGTCCAGCCGGTCCACCAGCTCGGCCTCGCCCGCCACCAGCACCGACCGCACGTCGCCGCACAGCCCGCCACCCGCGCCGCCCGGCTCCTCCGCGCCGACCCGCGTGGCCATCCGGTGCAGCTGGTGGCCCGCCCCCGGCCCCAGCCCGTGCTCGCCCAGCCACCCGCTGACCGCCGCGACCGTCGCCATCTGCGCGCTCCCGGTCTCGGCGGGCTCCAGCCCGAACAACCGCCACCCGTCGGCGCCCAGCAGCGACCTCCAGGACACCTCCCGCGCGTTCTCCCGCGCGGGCAGCTCGGGCACCCACCGCCTGGGCACCCCCACCGCCACGGTCGAGCGCGCCACCACGGACGGCGCCCCGTCCACGTCCGAGTGCAGCCGCAGCCCGCTCCGCGACCTGCCCGCGTCCAGCCGCGCCCGCGCCTGCTCCAGCTCCAGCCCGCTCGCGGGGATCCACACGTGCGGCTCGGGCACGCTGGTGCCGATGCCGTCGCCGACCGGCAGCCCGTCGCCCAGCGCGCGCACCACGTCGACCGAGTACGGCCCCTCCGCCACGTGCACCCTGACCCCGGCGCAGCGCAGCTCGCCCGGCGCCCGCTCGGCGTCCTCGAACTTCACCACCAGGTCCCGCAGCTCGTCCACGACCTCCCGCGAGGCCAGCACGTTCAGCTGCACCGGCAGCGCGCACCCGGCCACCTCCGGCGGCCCCTGGCAGGCCGTCGGGGCCAGCAGCAGCACCACCGCCACCACCAGCACCCCGGCGTTCCTGGGACTCAGCCGCGCCCCCAGCGCCCGCCTGCCCCAGCCCGCCACCCGGCTCGGCGCGCGCCGCCAGCTCCGGCGCCGCCCCGCCCGGCCGGACGGGCCCGACGGGCCGCGCACCGGGGGCTGGCCGAGCCTGCGGTGGCGGTGCCTCGGCGGGGCCGGGCCGGTGTCCGGCAGCGCGACCCACGCGGTCTCGCGGAACTCCTTGTTGCGCACGTCCACCGGCCGGAACGCGATCGCGTCGCACGCCGGGTCGCCGCGCACCACGGTCTGGTGGAAGCTCCCCGACACCACCAGCACCAGCGCGCCGGGCGAGCTCGCCAGCGCCTGCTTCACCGGCGCGGCGTCCAGCAGCCGGAACGCGCCGACCAGCGCCTCGCCCTGCGCGCCCTCGCCGTCGTGCGAGACCTCGCCCGCCGCCAGCGCGACCCGCAGCCGCAGCCGCGCCCCGTCCGCCAGCAGGTGGTTGTACCGGCGCAGCTCGCCCGCCAGCGCGGGCACCAGCACCCGCACGGCCCGGCTCTTCACCACCGTGCAGGGCAGCAGCGCCATGACCCCGTCGCCGCGGTCCTCGTGGTACGTGCCGTCCCAGTCGGGCTCGTCCGACCACACCACCCCGGCCACCTGGAAAGCGGCCCGCAGCGCGGCGTACAGGGCCCGGTGCGCCTCCCGCTGCTCCCGCTCGTCCCGCTTCCCGAAGCCCACGACGTCGACGAGCAGGATGGTGCGGTGCAGCGCCTCCTGAGGCGTCCCCATCGATCCCCCGGTCCACTGCGAGCCGCCGAAGCAGGTCGAGCGGAGTCTATGACCTGGGGCACACCGCGCGGGGCGGAAACGGCGAGAGGCGCCCTCCCCCGATCGGGGGGAGAACGCCTCTCGTCGCTCGTCACAGCTGCCGTGTCACCCGGTCGTGGGGTGACCGGCGGTCACGGCCCGAGCGGGGCCGCGCCGCCGTCGCCGATCAGGCCAGGCCCGCGTCCGAGGTGGACGGACCGGCCGCCGCCACGTCGTCGATGCGGTACTTGCGCGCCGCGTCCACGACGGACTGCTGCGGCACCTCGCCGCGCTTGGCCAGCGCGGCCAGGGTGGCCACCACGACCGACTCGGCGTCGATCAGGAAGTGCCTGCGCGCGGCCGGGCGGGTGTCGGAGAAGCCGAAGCCGTCCGCGCCCAGCGTGGTCATGTCGGTCGGCACGTACGGGCGGATCAGGTCCGGCACCGCCGTCATCCAGTCCGACACCGCCACGACCGGGCCCTGCACGTCCTTGAGCACCTGCGTCACGTACGGGACGCGCGGCTCCTGGTCCGGGTTCAGCAGGTTGTGCCGGTCGACCTCGACGGCCTCGCGGCGCAGCTCCGAGTACGACGTCGCCGACCACACGTCGGCGCGCACGCCCCAGTCGTCGGCCAGCAGCTGGGCGGCCTTGAGCGCCCACGGCACCGCGACGCCGGAGCCGACGAGCTGGGCCCTCGGGCCGTCGCCCTCGCCCGCAGCCTGGTACCGGTACAGGCCCTTGAGCAGGCCGTCCACGTCCAGGCCCTCGGGCTCGGCGGGCTGCCGGTACGGCTCGTTGTAGATCGTCAGGTAGTAGAAGACGTTCTCGGCGTCCTCGCCGTACATCCGCCGCAGGCCGTCCTTGACGATGTGCGCCACCTCGAACGACCAGGCCGGGTCGTAGGCGACCGCCGCCGGGTTGGTGTGCGCCAGCAGCAGCGAGTGCCCGTCGGCGTGCTGGAGGCCCTCGCCGGTCAGCGTGGTGCGGCCCGCCGTCGCGCCCAGCACGAAGCCGCGCGCCATCTGGTCGCCCGCCGCCCACAGGCCGTCGCCGGTCCGCTGGAACCCGAACATCGAGTAGAAGATGTAGATCGGGATCATCGGCTCGTCGTGCGTGGCGTACGAGGTGCCGACCGCCGTGAACGACGCCGTGGAACCGGCCTCGTTGATGCCCTCGTGCAGGATCTGGCCCTGCTCGGACTCCTTGTACGCCAGCATCAGCTCGGCGTCCACGGAGGTGTAGAGCTGCCCGTTCGGGTTGTAGATCTTCTGCGACGGGAACATCGAGTCCATGCCGAACGTGCGCGCCTCGTCCGGGATGATCGGCACGATCCGCTTGCCGATCTCCGGGTCCTTGATGAGGTCGCGGACCAGCCGGACGAACGCCATCGTCGTGGCGACCTCCTGCTTGCCCGAGCCGCGCTTGACCACGTCGTAGACCTTGTCACCGGGCAGCACGAGCGCCTTGGACCTGCCGCGCCGCTCGGGCACGAACCCGCCGAGCTGCTTGCGGCGCTCCAGCAGGTACTGGATCTCCGGGGCGTCCTTGCCGGGGTGGTAGTACGGCGGCAGGTACGGGTCGAGGTCCTTGTCCGCGATCGGGATGCGCAGGCTGTCCCGGAACGACTTGAGGTCGTCGTGGGACATCTTCTTCATCTGGTGCGTGGCGTTGCGCGCCGCGAACCGCTCGCCGAGGCCGTAGCCCTTGATCGTCTTGGCGAGGATCACCGTCGGCTGGCCGTTGTGCGAGACCGCCGCCTGGTACGCCGCGAACACCTTGCGGTAGTCGTGGCCGCCGCGCTTGAGGTTCCACACGTCGTCGTCCGACATGGCCGTGACCAGCTCCTTCGTCCGCGGGTCGCGGCCGAAGAAGTGCTCCTTGACGTACGCGCCGTCATTGGCCTTGTACGTCTGGTAGTCGCCGTCGGGCGTCTGGTTCATCAGGTTGACCAGCGCGCCGTCGCGGTCCGCGTGCAGCAGCGAGTCCCACTCGCGGCCCCAGATGACCTTGATGACGTTCCAGCCGGCGCCCCGGAAGAAGGACTCCAGCTCCTGGATGATCTTGCCGTTGCCGCGCACCGGGCCGTCGAGGCGCTGCAGGTTGCAGTTGACCACGAAGGTGAGGTTGTCCAGCTGCTCGTTCGCGGCGAGCTGGAGCAGGCCGCGCGACTCGGGCTCGTCCATCTCGCCGTCGCCGAGGAACGCCCAGACGTGCTGCTGGGAGGTGTCCTTGATGCCGCGCGACTGGAGGTACCGGTTGAACCGGGCCTGGTAGATCGCGTTCATCGGGCCGAGGCCCATGGAGACGGTCGGGAACTCCCAGAAGTCCGGCATCAACCGCGGGTGCGGGTACGACGGCAGGCCCTTGCCGAGGCCGCCGTGCGAGTACTCCTGGCGGAAGCCGTCGAGCTGGTCGGTCGTCAGGCGGCCTTCCAGGAAGGCGCGCGCGTAGACGCCGGGGGAGGCGTGGCCCTGCACGAACACCTGGTCGCCGCCGCCGGGGTGGTCCTTGCCCCGGAAGAAGTGGTTGAAGCCCACCTCGTACAGGCTGGCCGACGAGGCGTACGTCGAGATGTGGCCGCCGACGCCCACACCCGGTCGCTGCGCGCGGTGCACCGTGATCGCCGCGTTCCAGCGCACCCAGGCGCGGTAGCGGCGCTCCACCTCCTCGTCACCGGGGAACCACGGCTCCCGCTCGGTGGGGATGGTGTTCACGTAGTCGGTGCTGGTCAGCGCGGGCACCCCGACGTGGGACTCCCTCGCGCGCTCCAGCAGCCGCAGCATCAGGTAGCGGGCTCGCTGCTGGCCGCCGCCCTTGAGCGCGGCGTCGAACGACTCCAGCCACTCCGAGGTCTCCTCCGGGTCGATGTCCGGGAGGTGGGAGGCCAAACCGTCCCTGATGACGCGCACCCGCTCGGGAGTGGTGCCGTGGTTCTGCGGGGCCAAGGGATCTCCTCGTTCCGTGGTCTCTGTCTCCATCGTTGCCCTGTGGACACTGTCCCGTCACCGCTACCGGTGAGTATTTCCGGATTGTGTCCCACGCGCGCGCGCGGATAGGAGGTATGTAGAGCATGCCTCATGGCTTCCGGGTACCGCATCCGGGGGTACCGCTGCGGCGTGTCCCGGCTCTTACGGTTGCGCGTGGCACGGGTGACAGTGTTCGCTAGCCGCGACCGGTAGTTGACCCTGAGGTCGATGCCGAACGGCGGTCGGAGCCCCGACCGTCGCTGTCGCGCACTTGGAGGAGTGGAAACCGTGGTCGCCGCGGAAGACGCAGGCAAGATCGGCGTCGCCGACAAGCTCGGGATCGCACCGGGCGCCGTTGTCCAGGAGATCGGTTGGGACGAGGACGTCGACGACGACCTGCGTGCGGCGGTCGAAGAGCGGGTCGGCGGCGATCTGCTCGACGAGGACACCGACGACGTCGTGGACGTGGTCCTGCTCTGGTGGCGGGAGGAGGACGGTGACCTGGCGGACGCGCTGGTCGACGTCACCTCGCCGCTGGCGGACGAGGGCGTGATCTGGGTGCTGACCCCGAAGACGGGGCGTGCCGGGCACGTGGAGCCCAGCGACATCACCGAGGCCACCGCGACTGCGGGCCTCGCGCAGACGTCGAACGTCAACATCAGCGAGGACTGGACCGCGGTGCGGCTGGTCTCGCCGAAGAACGCCAAGGTCAACAAGCGCTGACCTGCGCAGACCCCGGCTCCTCCGCGTCACGGGAGCCGGGGTTCGCGCTGTCCCCGACCGGGTCCGCCCCGGTCGGGGACCCGGTTCCGTCCGCCGCGCACAGGGGTTCTTGCATGATCGAGATCGGTGCCGAGGCGCCCGACTTCACGCTCGCCGACAGCAACAAGCAGAAGGTGACCCTGTCGTCCTTCCGCGGGTCGAAGAGCGTGCTGCTGGTGTTCTACCCGTTCGCCTTCAGCGGAACCTGCACCGGCGAGCTGTGCCGGGTGCGCGACGAGCTGGCCGACTACGAGGCCGCGGGCGTGCAGGTGATCGGCGTGTCCGTGGACACCCCGTTCAGCCTGAAGGCGTGGGCCAAGCAGGAGGGCTACCGGTTCCCGCTGCTCTCGGACTTCTGGCCGCACGGCGAGGTCGCGAGGGCTTATGGTGTGTTCTCCGAGGGGGCCGGGTTCGCGCTGCGCGGCACCTTCCTGATCGACACCGCCGGGGTCGTGCGGTTCGCCCAGGTCAACGAGCCGGGCGAGGCGAGGGACCAGGAGTCGTGGAAGAAGGCCGTCGCCGAGCTGGCGTGACGGCTCCCAGGGGCGTGTAGCTCAGCGGAAGAGCACTCGGTTTACACCCGAGCGGTCGCAGGTTCGAACCCTGTCGCGCCCACCAACCCCGTCGCGCCCGGCACCACCCGCGCCCACCGCCCCGTCCGTCGTGGCGGGTCGGGAGCGCCCGTCGCGGCGTCATCCCGCAGGTGCGTCCCGCAGTGTTCGCGGGTCGTCCGCGCGCTGCGCCGCGCTCGCCCGGTCGTGGGCGACGGGCTCAGCGGTCCCAGAAGCCCAGAATCCCCCTCCGGGGTCCACCGGACCGGTTCTGGGGGAGTTCGGCGCGCAGCGGAGCGCTCAGGGGCTCGGGCGGGTGTCACCCGGCGGTGTTCCACCACCGGGTGACGCTGTCGACTGACGCTGCCGAGTGACGCTGTCGAGCGATGCTGCCGGATGACACTGCCGGG
Organism: Actinosynnema pretiosum; assembly: GCF_024171695.1. Classification (GTDB taxonomy): domain Bacteria; phylum Actinomycetota; class Actinomycetes; order Mycobacteriales; family Pseudonocardiaceae; genus Actinosynnema; species Actinosynnema pretiosum. The sequence continues at coordinate 456,464 of NZ_JAMTCF010000002.1, forward strand.
CGGTGCTGCCGTCCGGGCCCGTTCTAGGCCAGCGCGGCGACCAGCAGGGTGGCCAGCGCCCACAGGGCCAGCAGCACCGCGGGCGACAGGGCGTCGCGCAACCACGGGTCGGCCGGGCCAGGCGGACGTCCGCCGTCGTCCTCGGCCGCCGGTGCGGGTGGTGCGACCGAAGCGGGGGCCGAAGGTGGTCTGCGGCTCGGCGGCGCGGGGGCCAGGCGGTGCACTTCCAGGGTCCGCCGCGCGCCACCCGCTCGTGTCAGTTCGAGCGCTGGCCCCTCTCCGGGGCGCGGTCCTAGACTCAACTCCGGTCCTCCTGTCGTCCTCGCTCGTCAGGCCTGGTTCGCGGTCGGACCCACGCGGTCTCCTGTTCGAGCAGGGGGCCGCGTTCCATTCGGGCGTGATTCCGCGCTGGAGAGCATGGCGCACCGATCGCCGTCGATCTTGGGGTGGGCGGGGTCGATTCGTTGAGCGGTTCACCCGATGCGCCGAGCGGCCCGGACCTGCTCGTTCAGCCGATATGGTCTAGACCCGTCCCTTAATGGGGGACAGGTTCACGCCTTCGGGAGCGGATTTGCTGAGCTTTCCGTGATCAGCTCGCGAATCAATCCAACGTAAGGGTGAAGATCAACGATTCTTGCGTAGTCGGAATTCCTTTCGGTGATCATCGTCCGGCTCCGGTGGCGCACCCCTCGAACGCTCGGCGCTCACCGGCTGCCGCTCGGCGCGGGAGCGCACCCCGGCCACCCCCTGGAATCCCCGAACGGCCATCGGTCCGCCCGACTCCCTAGGGGAGAACGGCCCGCCCCCGGCCTTCGCGGTCCCCCTAGGCGGCGGTGGTGGCGCGTCGTAGCTTGGCCCCATGTCGCCCAGGCAGTACCTCACCGCCGTCGCGGCGGCGTTCGTGCTCTCGGGACTGCTGATCATGCTGCTCCCGCTGTCCACGAGCGGTCCGAACGGGCTCGACGTGTCCTGCGGCAACAGCCTGGGCGCGGGCTTCGACGAGATCGACGTCTCGGCCCGGTCGGCGGCCCTGCCCGAGGTCTGCGCCCGGCTGCGCGCCGAGCGCCTCGCCTGGGCCTCGCCGGTCACCGTGCTGGGCGCGGCGGGCCTCGTGGGCGCGCTCTTCATGCGCCGCCGCACCTGAGCCCGGACGCACCTGAGCCCGGACGCACCTGAGCCCGGACGCACCTGAGCCCGGACGCACCTGAGCCAGGCCGCACCTGAGCCAGGCCGCACCAGGCCCGGATCCGTCCGCACCCGGACCAGGCCGCACCACGCCCGGACCCGGACCGGCCCGCACCCGAACCCGCCCACACCCGGACCAGGCCCGAACCCTCCCGAGCCCGAGCCCGAACCCGCCGCGACACCCGCCCCGCAGCTCCCGCCCGCCCCACCCGCCGCACGCGGAACCCGCCCCCCACGACCGCCGGTAGCGTCTAGTCATGACGTGGATGGTCTACGGCGCCAACGGGTACACCGGGGCGCTCATCGCCGAGCTCGCCGTCGCGCGAGGCGAACGACCGGTGCTCGCGGGGCGGAACGGCCACAAGGTCGCCGCCGCCGCGCAGCGCCTCGGACTGGAGCACCGGGTGTTCCCCCTCGCCGACGCGGGGGCGCACCTGGACGGGGTCGACGCGGTCGTGAACTGCGCGGGGCCGTTCTCGGCCACCTGGCGCCCCCTGGTCGACGCCTGCCTGCGCACCAGGACGCACTACCTGGACATCACCGGTGAGATCGACGTGTTCGAGGGCATCGCCGCCCTGGACGCCGAGGCGAGGCGGGCGGGCGTGGTCCTGCTGCCCGGCGTCGGCTTCGACGTCGTCCCCACCGACTGCATCGCCGCCCTGCTGCACCACGCCCTGCCCGGCGCCACCCACCTGGACCTGGCGTTCATGAGCGGCGGCGGCCCCAGCGCGGGCACCGCCGCCACCGCCGTCGAGGGCGCGGCGGGCGGCGGCAGGGCGCGGGTCGACGGGGAGCTGCGCTCGGTGCCGCTCGGGCACCGCCGCCGGGTCGCCGGGTTCCGCTCGGGCGCGCGGGACGTGCTCGCGATCCCGTGGGGCGACGTCAGCACCGCCCACCGCTCCACCGGCATCCCGAACATCACCACGTTCACCACGTTCCCGCCGCTGCTCGCGAGGGCGCACGGCGTCTTCCAGCCGCTGCTCGCGCTGCGCCCGGTCCGCCAGGTGGCGAAGGCGCTGGTCAGGCGGATCGGCGGCCCGTCACCGGCGGCGCGCGACACCAGCCGCAGCGAGGTGTGGGGCGAGGTGCGGGACGCGCGGGGCACCAAGGTCGAGGCCTCGCTCACCACCCCGAACGGCTACGCCCTGACCGCGGACAGCGCGGTCAGGGCGATCGGACTGCTGCCGGACGTCGAGCCCGGCGTGCACACGCCGTCCAGCGCCTTCGGCGCGCACTACGCGCTGGAGCTGGACGACGTGGTGCTCAGCGAGCCGAGAGCAGCGCGCTGACCTCCTGCGCGGCGTCACCGGCCTGGAGGAGGTGCTCCAGGTTCTCCGGGAGGGTGTCGCCGCGCTTGGTCACGGCCTGGGCGTACAGCCGCCCGGCCCGGTAGGAGGAGCGCACCAGCGGCCCGGCCATGACGCCGCTGAAGCCGAGCTCCTCGGCGGTCTCCTTGTGCACCAGGAACTCCTCCGGCTTCACCCAGCGCTCGACCGGGTGGTGCCGGGGGGAGGGCCGCAGGTACTGCGTGATCGTGATGATCTCGCAGCCCGCCGCGTGCAGGTCGCGCAGCGCCTCGGCGACCTCCTCCGGGGTCTCGCCCATGCCCAGGATCAGGTTGGACTTGGTGACCAGACCGGCCTCGCGGGCGCGGGTGATCACCTCAAGGGACCGCTCGTAGCGGAACGCCGGGCGGATGCGCTTGAAGATGCGCGGCACGGTCTCCAGGTTGTGCGCGAGCACCTCGGGCCGGGAGTCGAACACCTCGGCCAGCTGCTCGGGCACCGCGTTGAAGTCCGGGATCAGCAGTTCGACGCCGGTGCCGGGGTTCAGCGCGTGGATCTGCCGCACGGTCTCCGCGTACAGCCACGCGCCGCCGTCGGCGAGGTCGTCGCGGGCCACGCCCGTGACCGTCGAGTAGCGCAGGCCCATGGCCTGCACGGACTCGGCGACCCGGCGGGGCTCGTCGCGGTCGAGGTCGGCGGGCTTGCCGGTGTCGATCTGGCAGAAGTCGCACCGGCGGGTGCACTGCTCACCGCCGATGAGGAAGGTCGCCTCGCGGTCTTCCCAGCACTCGTAGATGTTGGGGCACCCGGCCTCCTCGCAGACCGTGTGCAGGCCCTCGCGTTTGACCAGGCCCTTCAGGTCCCGGTACTCCGGGCCCATCTTCGCTCGGGTCTTGATCCACGAGGGCTTCTTCTCGATCGGCGTCTGGCTGTTGCGCACTTCCAGCCGCAGCAGCTTCCGACCCTCAGGTACGACGGTCACGACACCAACCCTACGTCACGCGGGGTCGGGCGCGACGCCCGTCAACTCGGCCGTGAGGTCCCACAACCGGGCCGCCGCGAGGTCGTCGCGGGCCGCCGCCGTCGACCTCGCCGGGGCCGGGTGGCCCCAGAAGCCGCCGAACCCGTCGGGCCCGTAGTAGCCGCCGCCGGTCACCAGTGGCGAGGTGGCCGCGCAGAGCTGCGGCAACGCTCCCATGGCCGGGGTCTGGGACACCGCGTCGGTGATCTTGCCGCCCCACTCGACCAGCGCGTTCCGGTGCGCCTTCGCCATGGTCGCGCTCAGCTCGGTCCGCGAGACGCCGGGGTGCGCAGCGACGGAGGTCACGTCCGCGCCGGACAGCCGCAGCCGCCGGTCCAGCTCGCGCGCGAACAGCAGGTTCGCGAGCTTGGACTGCCCGTAACCGACCCACGGGGTGTAGCGGCGCACCTCGAAGTTCGGGTCGGCCAGGTCGAGGCCGCCCAGCCGGTGCGCGACGGACGACACGGTCACCACGCGGGCGCCCGCGCGGGCCCGCAGCGCGGGCATCAGCAGCCAGGTCAGCGCGGCGTGCCCCAGGTGGTTGACGCCGAACTGCGACTCGAACCCGTCGGCGGTGCGGGCCAGCGGCGGGGCCATCAGACCGGCGTTGTTGACCAGCAGGTCCAGGCCGTCGCCCGCCAGCTCCAGCACCCGCTCGGCGGCGGCGCGCACCGACGCCAGCTCGCCGAGGTCCAGCCGCACCAGCTCGGCCCGCCCGCGCCGGGAGACCCGCTCGACGGCGTCCTGACCGCGCTCCGGCGAGCGGCAGGCCAGCAGCACCCTGGCGCCCCTGGCGGCCAGCACCGCGGCGGTGCGCAGGCCGAGGCCGGAGTTCGCGCCGGTCACCAGCGCGGTGCGCCCGGTCTGGTCGGGGATGTCGACTTCGGTCCACTTGGCCATGGTGTTCTTCTACCGGTCGGCGACCGCGGCGGTGGCGGCCGGGGTGGTCGAATCGCGGGAGCCCGGCACCCCTCGTTAGCGTTGGACCGGTGGAACTCCGGATCTTCACCGAACCCCAGCAGGGCGCGAGCTACGACGACCTGCTCCGCGTCGCCCGCGCCGCCGAAGCCGCAGGGTACGGGGCGTTCTTCCGCTCCGACCACTACCTGAAGATGGGCTCGGTCGACGGCCTGCCCGGCCCCACCGACCCGTGGATCACCTTCGCGGGCCTTGCCCGCGACACCAGCACCATCCGCCTCGGCACGCTCATGACCGCCGCCACCTTCCGCTACCCCGGCCCGCTGGCCATCAGCGTCGCGCAGGTGGACCAGATGTCCGGGGGCCGCGTCGAGTTCGGCCTCGGGGCGGGCTGGTACGAGGAGGAGCACACCGCCTACGGCATCCCCTTCCCGAGCGTGCGGGAGCGGTTCGACCGGTACGCCGAGCAGCTGGAGATCATCACCGGCCTGTGGGCCACCCCGGTCGGCGAGGACTACACCTTCCAGGGCGACCACTACCGCCTGATCGACGCCCCCGCGCTGCCCAAGCCCGCCCAGGACCGGGTGCCGGTGCTGATCGGCGGCAAGGGCGCCAAGCGCACGCCCGCGCTGGCCGCCAAGCACGCCACCGAGTTCAACCTGCCGTTCGTGGACGCCGAGTTCGCGGCCAAGCAGTTCGCCCGCGTCGACCAGGCCTGCCGCGACATCGGCCGCGACCCGGCGGAGATCACCCGCTCGGCCGCGCTGGTGGCCGCGATCGGCAAGGACGACGCCGAGGTCGCCCGCAGGGCCGCCGCGATCGGGCGCGACGTCGACGAGCTGAAGGCCAACGGCCTCGCGGGCACGCCCGCCGAGGTCGTTGACCGGCTCGGGCAGTGGCGGGAGCGCACCGGCGTCGAGCGGATCTACCTCCAGCTGCTCGACCTGGCCGACCTCGACCACCTGGAGCTGGCGGCGGCCGAGGTCGCGCCGCAGCTCAAGGGCTGAGTCCCACCCGGCGGCGGGACGTGCGCGCCCGCCGCCGGGACGCGCCCACCCGCCCGGCTCAGGCCAGCGCGGCGCGCAGGTCGGCGAGCAGCGCGCCGTCCAGCAGCGCGCCCAGGACCAGGTCCTCGAACTCCCGCGCCGCCGCGTGCCGCTCCTGCGGCACCTCCGCCAGCAGGACCGCCACGACGCCCACGCGGCCGTCCGCGAAGCGCGCGTGCCCACCCGCCGCGAGCACGCCAGGCAGCGCGCCGCCCGCGAGTCCGACGCCCAGCACGCCCTCCGGCGCCTCCCGCCCGGCCCCCAGCCACGCCCGGCAGCGGGGGAGCGCCGGATCGGTCGCCAGCGCCCGGTGCGCCCGGCTCAGGCCGTCGGCGGCGCCGCGCCACGTCGTGCGCGCCCACGGCCGCAGGCCCTCGTACCCGGTCGGCGCCTGCGGGAGCCTGCCGAGCACCTCCAGCCGCACCCCTGGGTCGGTGAGGTAGTCCGGCGCGTCCCGGTCCAGCACCAGGCGCACCCGGTGGTCCAGTGCGCTGGCCACGGGCGCGTCCGGCCAGCCCAGGCGGACCGCCGCCGCCCGCAGCGCGGGCTCGCCGAGCCGGTGCAGCAGCAGGTCCGCCGCCGCGTCGTCACCCCTCCTGACCAGCGCGGACGCCAGGTCGTCCAGGTCCACCGGGTGGTGCGGGTCGTCGGCGTGCGTCCCGTCGGTGGCGGTGATGCCGAGGTCGGCCAGGGCGGACGCGTGCGCGCCGCCGTCCTGGCCGAGGTGGTGGCGGTCCCAGTCGGCCGCCGGGACCGTCCCGGTCGCGCCCGACAGCTCGTGCGCGGCCAGGTGCAGCGGGGTGATCGCGGCGGCCAGGGGCTGCGGCGCGTGCGGGCGGTGCACCAGGGCGGGACCGGCGCCGGGGTCCACCACGGCGGCCACGCGCTCGCGGTTGTCGGCCAGCCAGTCCAGCCAGGTCGAGCCCGCGCGGGACTCGGCCTCGGCGGGGCGCCCCAGCAGCAGCGCGGCGCCCGCCGCGCCGGTCGCGCGCAGCAGGCCGCGTCGGGTCATCGGCACGGTGGACTCCCCTCGCAGGCTTCCGCGTCGGAACCCTAGGAGGGGAGTCGGCCCGCTGTCAGCGCGCGGATGCGGTCAGGACCCGTTCGGGGGCGGGACCCGCCGGGGACGCGCTACCCGTTCGGGTCAGGCGCCCTGCACCGCGAAGGTGATGCCGGGGGCGGACGGCGCCTGCTTGGCCAGGGTGCGGTCGGTCAGCGGCAGGTCGCCGTTGAGCGCGTCGATCACGGCGGCCTGCGCCAGCGGCAGCACCTCGGCGACCGTGACGTCCCTGCCCAGCTCGTGCGAGAGCGACGCGACGCCCGCGTCCCGGATGCCGCACGGGATGATGTCGGCGAACGCGTCCAGCGAGGCGTTGCAGTTGATCTCGAACCCGTGCATGGTCACGCCGCGCTGCACCCGGATGCCGATCGCGGCGACCTTGCGCTCGGGACCGCGCTCGTCGGCCGCGATCCACACGCCGCTGCGCCCCTCCACCCGACCGGTGGGCACGCCGAGCTGGTCGCACACGTGGATGAGGGCCTGCTCGACCCGCCGCACGTACTGGACCACGTCCAGCGGCTCGGCCAGCGCCACGATCGGGTAGCCGACGAGCTGGCCGGGCCCGTGCCAGGTGATCTTGCCGCCCCGGTCAACGTCGATGACCGGGGTGTCGCCGCCCTTCGGGCGCTCGTCGTCCTCGGTACGCCTGCCGCAGGTGTACACCGGGGGGTGCTCCAGCAGCAGCAGGGTGTCGGTGGCGGTGCCGTCCGCGCGGGCCGAGGCGAGCTCCCGCTGGAGGTCCCAGGCGGCCTGGTACTCGATGGTGCCCAGTTCGCGCACGTCGAAGGGGGTGTTCTCGGCGCGGCAGGAGGAGTCGGTGCTGCTCACCACTCGACCCTACGCCTGCCCGCGATCCCCGGTGACCAGCCGGGCCAGCCGCTCGGCGCTCGCGCCGCCCGGCCGCGCGGTGTGCAGCACGACCCGCAGGTCGTGGCCGGGCACCACGAGCGCGTGCACGTCCAGCTCCAGCCGCCCCACCACCGGGTGCGCCACGACCTTGCGCACCACCGGCCGCTCCCGCACGTCGCGCGCCGCCCACGCGGCGGCGAACTCCGGGCTGTGCGCGCCGAACTCCTCGGCCACCCGCGCCGCGCCCAGTCCGGGGAACCGCACGGCCGCCGCGCGCAGGTCGGCCGCCGCCCGCTCGGCGAACGCGCCCGGCTCGACCTCGCCGCACAGCGTCCCGCCGAACCGCCGGGACAGCGCGGCCAGCCCCCGCTCGCTCGCGGGCAGCTCGGCGAAGTCGGTGAACAGCGCCACCGCCGCCGCGTTCCAGGCCACCACGTCCAGCGCGGGCGTCACCGCGTAGGCGGGCGTCGCGCCCAGCCCGTCCAGCAGCGTGCGCACCGCCTCCGGGACGCCCGGCTCCGGCTCCTCGCCCACCGGCGCGTGCCCGGCCAACCGCGCCAGGTGCTCCCGCTCGGCCCCGGTCAGCCGCAGCGCCGCGCCCAGCGCGTCCAGCACCTGCGGCGACGGGTGCGGCGCCCGGCCCTGCTCGACCCGCTCGTAGTAGTTGACCGTCACCCCGGCCAGCGAGGCGACCTCCTCGCGCCGCAACCCCGGCGTCCGGCTCGACGGCGCCCGCCGCAGCCCGACCTGCGCGGGTCCCAACGACTCCCGCCGGGCCCGCAGGAACCCGGCCAGCTCACGCGCGCTCACCCGACCAACCTTGGCACGCCGCGCGCCGCAGAGCAGGTCCGCTCCCCTCCCCGCGAGCCCCGGACCGCCGGGAGGGGGCTCGACCGGCAGTGCCGCGCCCGGCGCGCGGCCCGCACGATCGACGGCGTGGACAACGACCCCGAGCTGACCTTCCGCCGACTGCTGGAGCACCTGCTGGCCAAGGACATGGACGCCGTGGCGGACCTGTGGGCGGTGGACGGGACCGCCGAGTTCCCGTTCGCCGAGGCGGGCTCCCCGACCCGCCTGGAGGGCCGCGAGCAGGTGCGCGCCTACCTGGCGGGCTACCCGGACCTGCTGGACGTCACCGGCGTCCCCGCCCTGGTCGTGCACCGCACGGCCGACCCGAGCACGGCGGTGGTCGAGTTCACCGCCGTCGGCCGCGCGACCGCGACCGGGGTCCCGTACCGGCTGGACTACGTCTCCGTCGTCACGGTCGAGGAGGGCCTCTTCACCGCGTACCGCGACTACTGGAGCCCTGTCGCCGCCGCGCGGGCCACCGGGGCGCTGGGCGGCCTGACCGCCGCGCTCGACCGGGAGGCGGGCGCGTGAGCGTCGCGGTGATCGGCGCGAGCGGGACCACCGGCCGGGCGCTCACCGCGCTGCTGGAGGCGGACGGCACGCCGTTCCGGCGGGCGAGCCGCACCCCGGCCCCCGGCGCGACCCGGTTCGACTGGCACGACCCGAGCACGCACCGGGCGCTCCTGGACGGCGCGACCGCCGTCTACGCCGTCCCGCCGCCGACCACCGGCGACCCGCTGCCCGCCGTGCGCCCGCTGCTCGACCTGGCCCGCCGCAGCGGCCTGCCCAGGCTGGTGCTGCTCGGCTCGCTGGCGGTCCTGCCCGACGCCCCAGGGGCCGCCGAGATGGAGGCCGAGGTGCGCGAGACCCCCGGCTGGACCGTGCTGCGGCCCGCCGGGTTCATGCAGAACTTCACCGGGGCGCACCCGGTGGCCGTGCGGCTGCGCGAGCGCGGGCAGCTGCTGTCGGCGGGCGGGGACGGGCGGGTCGGCTGGATCGACGCGCGTGACGTGGCCTCGGCCGCGCACGCCGCCCTGCTGGCCGACCGGACCGCGAGCGAGCACCGGCTGACCGGCCCGCAGGCGCTCAGCCACCGGGAGGTCGCGCGGGTCGTCGGCGAGCGGACCGGGCGGGCCGTGGAGGTGGTGGAGGTGACCGCCGCCGAGCTGGCCGGGCACTTCCGGGCGGCCGGGATGCCGGAACCGTTCGCCGACCGCCTCGCCCGCTACAACGCCTCGATCCGCGACGGCGGGGAAGGCGGGCTGACCGACGGGTTCGCGCGGCTGACCGGCCGCGAGCCGGGGACGTTCGCCGCGTTCGTGGACGACCACCGCGCGGAGTGGGCGGCTGGTTAGTCGCTCGGGGCGGGCGGGGGCGGACTGGTCGGGGGCCGAACTGGGCCGGGTCGGGCTGGGCTGGACCGGGCCAGGCCGCGCCGTGCTGGACCGGGCCGGGGTTGAGTCGAGCCGCGCCATGCCGGGCTTGGGTGGGCCGGGTTGGACCGCGCCGCGCTGGGCCGGGCCGGGCCATGCCGGGCTGGGGTTGAGCCGCGCCACGTCGGGCTGGGCCACGCAGGGCTGGGGCTGTAGCCGCGCTCGGCCGGGCTGGCTGGGGTGCGCAGGCCTGGGCCGGGCTCGCCAGGGGCGGCTGGGCCGTGCTGGTTGGGGCGGGCTGACCAGGCCCTGCCCGGTCGGGTCCGGGCTGATCACGCCCGGTCTGGTCAGGCCCGGTCTGGTCAGGCCCGGTCTGGTCAGGCCCGGTCTGGTCAGGCCCGGTCTGGTCCCGCCCGCCCCGGCCCGATCTGGCTTCGTCAGGCCCGGTCCCGCCGGGTCTGTCCGCGCTCGGGCCCGGCCGACGCCGGGCTCGGCGGCAGCCGCAGCACCGCGCAGCAGAGCAGCCCGGCCCCGGTGGTGGCCAGCACCGCCCCGACCGTGTCGGTGAACCAGTGCATCTCCAGCACCACCCGGCTGAGCGCCGTCAGCACCACCGCCAGCGCCCCGCCCGCCACCACCAGGCGCAGGTACCGCCTCGCCAGGCTCGCGCACACCACCGAGGCGGTGAACGCCACCGCCGTCACCGCCGTGACGTGCCCGCTCGGGTAGCTCCACTGCGGGTAGTCGATCGGCCTGATCCGCCGGTACCCGTACCTGGCCCACACGGTCATCCAGCACACCGCCAGCAGCACCGCCCACCGCGCCACCAGCGGGTCGCGCGCGATCACCGCCCGCGCGGCCAGCGACACCAGCGCGACCGCCGCCAGCCCTGGGCTCAGCAGCAGGCTGATCACCGTCGCGGGCAGCACCACCCCCGACCCCAGCTCCAGCGCCGCGTCGTGCAGCGCCACGTCCACCCCCGGCGCGGGCGCGCCCCGCACCAGCAGGCCGAGCAGCACCGAGCAGCCCAGCAGCAGCGCCCCCAGCGCGAAGAGCGTGCGCACTACCGGGGTGTGATCGCGGCGGCCACGGCCGACCCGAGCGCCGGGTGCAGGAACGTGAAACCGGACCGCTCCAGCGCCTTCGGCACCGCCCGCTGCCCCACCAGCACGCCCTCCTCGGCCAGCCCGCCCAGCACCGCCTTCAGCGCGAACGACGGCACCACCCAGGGCGTCGGCCGGTGCAGCGCGTGCCCGAGCGTGCGGGTGAACTCGGCGTTGGTCACAGGGCTCGGCGCGGTCAGGTTCACCGGCCCGTCCACGGTCCCGGTCTCCAGCACGTGCCCGATCGCGGCGACCACGTCGTCCAGCGCGATCCACGGCATGTACTGCCGCCCCGACCCGAGCCTGCCGCCGAGGCCGAGCGAGAACAGCGGCTTGAGCTTGCCGAACAACCCGCCCGACGGGCTGATCACCAGCCCGGTGCGCAGCTTCACCACCCGCACCCCGGCCTCCTCGGCCTGCCGGGTCGCGCCCTCCCACTCGCGGCACAGCGCGGCCAGGAACCCGGTCCCGGACGGGGTGGCCTCGTCCACCAGCGCGTCACCGGTGTCGCCGTAGAACCCGACCGCGCTCGCGTTCACCAGCACCGGCACCCGGTGCTGCACGACCGCGGCGGCCAGCACCTCGGTGGGCGCGGTGCGGGTGTCGAGCAGGACCTGCTTGCGCGCGTCGTTCCACCGGCGGTCCCCGATCCCGGCCCCGCACAGGTTCACCACGGCGTCGACCCGCTCCAGCGCGCCCTCGTCGATCTTGGCCGAGGGCGGGTCCCAGGACCGCTCGTCCGGGGCGGCGGGCCTGCGGCGCACCAGCCGGAGCACGTCGTGGCCCCCGGCTCGCAGCGCCGCCACCAGAGAAGTGCCGATGAGACCCGAGGAACCAGCGATGACCACGCGCATGGGGTTGATCGTCTCTCAGCGCGGCGCGGCTCGCACACCGGCTCACCGCGCGGGTGGGGTGCGGTCCGTCGCACCCACCCCCGGAAAGCCCTCCCCCTGGGAAAGCCCCACCCCGGAAAAGCGGAGAACCCGCTCCCCCTGATCGGGGAGCGGGTTCTCGCGGGTGCTGCCGACCGTCAGAGGCCGAGGTCGCCCTCGAAGGCGCCTTCCTCCAGGCGGTTCTTCATGGTGCTCAGGAAGCGACCGGCGTCCGCGCCGTCCACCAGGCGGTGGTCGTAGGTCAGGGCCAGGTAGGCCATGGACCGGATCGCGATGGTGTCGTCGCCGCTCGCGTCGGTGATCACCACGGGGCGCTTCTTGACCACGCCGACGCCCAGGATGCCGACCTGCGGCTGCTGGATGATCGGGGTGTCGAAGAGGGCGCCGTTGCTGCCCAGGTTGGTCAGCGAGAACGTGCCGCCGGTCAGCTCGTCCGGGGTCAGCTTGTTCGCGCGCGCCCGACCGGCCAGGTCGTTGATCTTGAGCGACAGGCCCGCCAGGTTCAGCTCGCCCGCGTTCGAGATCACCGCGTTGAGCAGGCCGCGCTCGGTGTCGATCGCGATGCCCAGGTGCTCGGCGCCGTGGTACGTGACCTCCTTCTTCGCCTCGTCGATGGAGGCGTTCAGCACCGGGTGCTGCTTCAGGGCCTCGACCGCCGCCTTGGCGAAGAACGGGAGGAACGTCAGCTTCGTGCCCTCCCGCTGCTCGAACGCGGCCTTCGCCCGGTTGCGCAGGCGCGCGATCCGGGTGACGTCCACCTCGAACACCTGGGTGAGCTGGGCCGACATCTGCAGCGACTCGCGGGTCCGCTGGGCCACGATCTGGCGCAGGCGGGGGAGCTTCTGCGTGGTGCCGCGCTTGCCGCTGGTGTCCACGGCGGGCGCGGCGGCCGGGGCCTTCTTGGCCTCGACCGCGGCCAGCACGTCCTGCTTGCGGATTCGGCCGCCGACGCCGGTGCCCTTCAGGGAACCGAGTTCGATGCCGTTCTCCGAGGCCAGCTTGCGCACCAGCGGGGTGACGTAGGGCGCGCCCTCGTCACCGGACTTCTCGGCGGCCGGAGCCGGGGCGGCGGCGGGCTTGGGGGCCTCCTGCTTGGGGGCCTCGGCCTTGGGCGCCTCCTGCTTCGGGGCCTCGGCCTTCGGGGCCTCCTGCTTGGGGGCCTCGGGAGCCGGGGCGGGCTTCGGGGCCTCCTGCTTCGCCGGGGCCGGGGCGCCGGAGCCGATCACGGCCAGCTTGCCGCCGACCTCGACCGTCTCGTCCTCGCCCGCGGTGATCTCCAGCAGCGTGCCCGCCACCGGGGACGGGATCTCGGTGTCGACCTTGTCGGTCGAGACCTCCAGCAGGGGCTCGTCGACCTCCACCGAGTCGCCGACCTGCTTGAGCCAGCGGGTCACGGTGCCCTCGGTGACGCTCTCGCCCAGCGCGGGCATCGTCACCGGGGTGCCGTCGGCGCTGCCGCCGGACGGCGCGGCCGGGGCGGCCTCGGGCTCGGGGGCGGACTGCGGCTCGGGCTCGGCCTCCTCGGCGGGGGCCGCCGGGGCGGGCGCGGAGTCCGAGGGCGCGTCGCCCTCGGAACCGTCGCCGATCACCGCCAGCTCGGCGCCGACCTCGACGGTCTCGTCCTCCTGGGCGACGATCTTCTGCAGGACGCCCGCTGCGGGCGAGGGGATCTCGGTGTCGACCTTGTCGGTCGAGACCTCCAGCAACGGCTCGTCGACCTCGACCCGGTCACCCTCCTGCTTCAACCAGCGGGTGACCGTGCCCTCGGTGACGCTTTCACCGAGTGCGGGCATCGGAACGGAGATGGCCATCGTTCGCTGACTCCTCGTGCGTTAAGTCGTTCGGCTGACTGGGGTGCGGCGGTCAGCCGTGCACGTGCAGCGGCTTGCCGGCCAGGGCGAGGAAGGCCTCGCCGAGGGCTTCCGTCTGGGTCGGGTGGGCGTGGATCAGGGGAGCCACGTCCTCCGGGTATGCCTCCCAACCGTAGATCAGCTGGGCCTCGCCGATCAGCTCGCCGACCCGCTCGCCGACCATCGTGACGCCCACGACGGGACCCTCGGGCGCCTTGACCAGCTTGATGCCGCCCGCGGTCTTCAGGATCTGGCTCTTGCCGTTGCCCGCCAGGTCGTAGACGAAAGTCTCGACCGAGCCGTACTTCTCCTTGGCTGCCGCCTCGGAGAGGCCGACGGAGGCGACCTCGGGCTTGCAGTAGGTGACGCGCGGGATGCCCGCCTCGTCGATCACCTTGGGGTTCTGCCCCGCGATCTCCTCGGCGACGAAGATGCCCTGCTGGAAGCCACGGTGGGCCAGCTGCAGACCACGGACGATGTCGCCGACCGCGTAGACGTTGGGGAGGTTCGTGCGCAGGCGCTCGTCGGTGGTGACGAACCCGCGGTCGATCTCGATCCCGGCTTCCTCGTAGCCGTGGCCCGCGCTGTTCGGGCCCCGGCCGACGGCCACCAGGAGCAGGTCGGCGTCCAGCACGTCGCCGTTCTCCAGCGACACCGACACCCCGGTGTCGGACTGGGTGGCCCCGGTGAACTTCACGCCGGTCTTGAACTTGATGCCCCGGCGGCGGAACGCGCGCTCCAGCTGCTTCGAGGCGTACTCGTCCTCGGCGGGGACCAGGCGGGGCAGCGCCTCCACGATGGTCACGTCCGCGCCGAAGGAGGCCCACACGCTGGCGAACTCGACGCCGATGACGCCGCCGCCGAGCACGACGACCTTCTCCGGGACGTAGTCCAGGTTCAGCGCCTGGTCGCTGGTGATGACCCGGCCGCCGATCTCCAGACCGGGCAGGCTGCGCGCGTACGAGCCGGTGGCCAGCACGACGTTCTTGCCGGTGTACTTGACGCCGTCGACCTCGACGGTGTTCGGGCCGACGAACGTGCCCGCGCCCTGGACCATGGTGACCTTGTTGGCCTTCGCCAGGCCCTGCAGGCCCTTGTACAGCCTGCTGATCACCCCGTCCTTGTACGAGTTGACCCCGGCCATGTCGATGCCCGCCAGCGAGGACTTGACGCCGAACTGCTCGCCCTCGCGCGCGTTGTCCGCGACCTCGGCCGAGTGCAGCAGCGCCTTGGTCGGGATGCAGCCGCGGTGCAGGCAGGTCCCGCCCAGCTTGTCCTTCTCGACCAGGATGACGGACAGGCCCAACTCCGCCGCGCGGAACGCGCAGGCGTAGCCGCCCGATCCGCCACCGAGGATCACCAGGTCGGCGGAGGTGTCGGTCACGGATTTCTCCCTAGGAGAGCTTGATGCCTTACTCCGCGCGGGTGCGCGCGGGTGATTGCCATCTTGTCACTACACCGGCGGGCGCGGCGACGCGGTGTCCTCTTCGGAGGATTTGGCCGGGCTTTCACACCTCAGCCGGCACCATGTCCGACAACAGTGGCTTTGGGAGGTTCGCAGGTGGGCCTTTTCGATCGTTTCCGCAGGAAGAGCCGTCCCGGCGTGCTGCGCGCGCCGACCTCGGCCGACACCGGCCACCTGGAGCGGTGGGCGGCCGAGCGGCGCGGGGTCGAAGCCTACGTCGAGCCCAAGACGACCGTGACGGAGACCACTGTCGTCCTGGTGGCCCACGACGGCGAGTGGACCAGGCGGCGCATCGACGGCGAGGAGGGCGCGAAGCGGTTCGCGCGCAAGCTCGGGATGCCCATCTACGACGCGGGGATCGTCGGCTACCCCAAGCGGATGCGCGAGTACAGCCGCCGGAAGTCGGCCGGTGAGAGCTGACCGGAGCAGGCCGTTCGGCTGCCCGGACTGTCGGGAAGATCACCCCTTCGGGAGCCGCCGGGGGTGGGCGGAAGCGTCGCGCGCGTGCGTAGTACTGCTGTGCACATGATCAACTCCCTGTCCCCCGAACCCCTGCTCGTCGTGCGCCTCGGGGGCGCGCGGTGAAGCTCGCAGTGCTCGGCGCGAGCGGCCGGACCGGCGCGCTCGTCGCCCACCTGGCGCGCGGGCGCGGCCACCACGTGACCGGTGTCGTGCGCACCGGCAACGGCACCGGCACCGGCCGCGACCACGTGGCCGACCCGCTCGACCCGGAGGCCCTCGCGCCCGCGTTCGCCGGCGCGGACGCCGTGGTCAGCGCCATCGGGCCGCGCTCGGCCCGCAAGCCCACCAGCGTGCTCGTCGACAGCGCCACCAGCGCGATCGCCGCCATGCGGCTGGCCGGGGTGCGCAGGCTGCTCGTGGTCAGCAGCAGCGCCACCGCCGAGTCCGGGGACACCCCGGTGGTCGCGGCGCTGGTCAAACCGCTGCTGTGCTCGGTGTTCCGGCACGCCTGGGCGGACGTCTCGGCGATGGAGCCGGTCGTGCGCGCCAGCGGTCTCGACTGGACGCTCGTGCGCGCGCCGATGCTCACCAACGGGCCCGCGCGCGGGCGCTACCGGGTGCAGGAGGAGCGCAGCGTGCTCGGCGGGCTGTCGCTGTCCCGCACCGACCTCGCCGCGTTCCTGCTCGACCGGGTCGAGGACCCGGAGTCGATCGGGAAGGCGCTGTCGGTGGCGTACTGAGAACGCGCGCGGCCCCGGCGGGGAAGTTCCCGCCGGGGCCGCGCGATCGGTCAGAACCCGGAGGTCAGCCCTTGTCGGCGATGTCCGCGAGCAGCGCAGCCAGGGTCCGCACCGGGACGCCCGTGCCGCCCTTGGTGGTGTACCCGCTGGCCCCGCCCGTGTGGTACGCCGGGCCCGCGATGTCGATGTGCGCCCACTGCACGCCCTCGGCCACGAACTCCTTCAGGAACAGGCCCGCCGACAGCATCCCGCCCCACCGGTGCCCGGTGACGTTCGCCAGGTCGGCCAGCCGCGAGTCCAGGTCGCCGCGCAGCTCCTCCGGCAGCGGCATGGCCCACGCCTGCTCGCCCACCGCGCGGCCCAGCTCGGCCACCCGGTCGCGCAGCTCGTCCGTGCCCATGACGCCCGAGGTGCGCTTGCCCAGCGCCACGACCTGCGCGCCGGTCAGCGTCGCGACGTCGACCAGGTAGTCCGGGCCGTCCTCGCACGCGCGGGTGATCGCGTCAGACAGGATCAACCGGCCCTCGGCGTCGGTGTTCAGCACCTCGACGGTCTTGCCGCCGTACATCTTCAGCACGTCGCCGGGCCGGTAGGCCGCGCCGGACGGCATGTTCTCCGCCATCGGCACCCACGCGGTGATGTCCAGCGGGTACTTCAGCTTCGCCGCGAGCACGACGGTGGCGACCACGGCCGCCGCGCCGCTCATGTCCGAGGTCATCTCGTCCATGCCGCCCGCGGGCTTGATGGAGATGCCGCCGGTGTCGAACGTGATGCCCTTGCCGACCAGGGCGACCTTCTTGGTGGCCTTCGGGCCCTTGTAGGTCAGCCGGACCAGGCGCGGCTGGCGGGTCGAGCCGCCGCCGACGCCGAGGATGCCGCCGAAGCCCTGCTTGCGCAGCGCCTTCTCGTCGAGCACCTCGGTCTCCACGCCCTCGGCCGAGGCCAGCGCCACGGCGCGCTCGGCGAACGAGGCCGGGTACAGGTCGTTCGGCGGGGTGTTGATCAGGTCGCGGGTGGTGGTGACCGCCTCGGCGATCGCGGTCGCGGCCTTCAGCGTGGCGTTGTGCGCGCGCTTCACGCCCTCGGCGGGCGGCACCAGGTCCAGCTTGGCGACCGGGCCCTCGCCCTTGTCGGACTTGTACTCCTTGAAGGTGTACCCGCCCAGCAGGGTGCCCTCGACCGCGGCGGCCAGGTGCACGGAGGACAGGGTGGTCACGGCGCGCTTCTTGCCCACCAGCGCGCGGGCCGCCGCGCCGGAGGCCTTGCGCACCTGCTCCTCGCTGATCTGGCCGTCCGCGCCGGGCTTGCCGAGGCCGACCGCGAGCACGATCGGGGCCTCCAGCTTGCCCATGGTCGGGACGGTCACGACCTCCTCGGTCTTGCCGGTCGCGCCCAGCGCGCCCAGCACCTCCAGCAGGGCGCCGTCGAAGGCGGTGTCGACGGGCTCGGCGGCCGGGACGAGCGCGAGCCCGTCCGGGCCCTGGAGGATGCCCACCACGATGGCGTCGGTGGCGGCGGTCAGGTCACTGTCGGTGATGGACAGCTTCGGCGCGGTCAAGTTGCTGCTCCTCGTCGGGTTTCCTCCCGGCACTTACCAGGTGTGCTGCGGGAACGGGTGACGGATGCTGACGAATGCTAAAGGTCTTGCTCCGACCCGGCTGGGCGTGCCACAGCTGACTGCGTCGAGTAACAATTAACACGATCGTGCGTCAAGCGGGTGGCCGTTAGCGGCTGCCGGGTCCATCTGCGACTGTGTCACGGTGACAGTGACGCACCGATCCGGGGCAGTGGTGCTGGTGCTGGGGGCCTCGCTCGGCGCGGGCGTCCTCGCCGGTCTCGCCCCCGCCGCGGCGCTCGCCGGACCGCTCGCCCCGCTCGCGCTCCTGGTCGCGGGCATCGCCGCGCTCTGCTGCGCGACCGCCTCCGCCGCCGCGCCCGCCACCACCGGCCACCTGCACGTGCGCGCCCAGCTCGGCCCGTGGCCCGCCCGGATCACCGCCGCCGCCCGGCTCACCTCGGCGGCCGGGGTCGGCGCGGCCGTCGCCCACGCCGTCGCCGCCACCGCCGCCCCGCAGCACCGGCTGCCGCTCGCGCTCGCCCTGCTGGCCTGCGTCACCGCGCTCGGCGGGCGCTGGCCCGCCCGCGCCACCCGACCGCTCACCGGGTTCGTCGTCGTGGTGCTGCTGCTCGTGGTCGTGGTGTGCCTGGCCGTCGCCCCACCCGCGAACCCGGTCGTGCTGGACGCGCAACTCGGCGTCGAGGGCGTCATGGGCGCGGCCAGCGTGCTGTTCCTGGTGTTCACCGGCCACGAGCGGGTCACCGAGGCGGGCGACCCCGCCCTCGCCGGGCCGCTGCGCCGGTTCGCCGCCCCCGCCGGGGTGCTGCTGTCGCTGGTGCTGGCCGCCGCGCTCTGGTTCGCGCTGCGCCACCAGCTCGGCGACGCCCGGCTCGCCCTGTCCCGCGCCCCGCTGCGCGACGCCCTGCTCGTCGCGGACGGCGGCTGGCTGCTACCCGTGCTCGGCCTCGCCGCGCTCGCCGCCGGTGTCCAGGTGCTGGCCCACGTGCTCGCCGGGGCCCGCCGCGCGCTCGCCGGCCTGGTCGAGTCCGGCGACCTCCCGAAGGTGCGCGGCCGGTGGACCCCGCACCTGCTCGCCTCCGGCCTCGCCCTGGTCGGGGTGCTCGCGCTCACCCCCACCCAGGCGCTCGCGGTCGGCGCGTGCGCCTCGCTGTTCCACTGCTGCTTCACCAGCGCCGCGACCAGGGTCATGCTCCAGGACGACGGCGGTGGCGCCGCGCGCGCCGCCTGCCTGGGCCTTGGCCTGTCGGTGCTGCTGGCGATGGGCGCCCCGGCCGACGCGCTCGTCGTCGTGGGCGTCGCGCTCGCGGTCGGGACCGGTCTGCTCGGGTACGCCGCGCACACCGGGGCCAAGCGCGCGGCGGCCCGCGCCGAGGGGGCGGGGGAGAGCAGGGACGACGGTGTCCTGAGACCCCGGTGAGAGCTACTGTCTCCGCATGACCACACCGCCGCCGTTCACCGTCGACCCCAACGTCGGGCCCGCCACCCAGGACTACCTGGCCGAAGCGCTCGCGAACCCCGGCTTCGGGCAGCACTTCACCGACCACATGGTCGTGATCGACTGGAACCGGACCGACGGCTGGCACGACGCGGTGGTGCGCGGCTACGCCCCGATCACCCTCGACCCGGCGGCGATGGTCCTGCACTACGGCCAGGCGATCTTCGAGGGCCTCAAGGCCTACCGGCAGCCCGACGGCACCATCGCGTCCTTCCGGCCCGAGGCCAACGCCGAGCGCTTCCGCGCCTCCGCCCGCCGCATCGCCATGCCGGAGCTGCCCGACGAGCTGTTCCTCGCCTCGCTGAGCGAGCTGCTGGCCGTCGACTCCCGCTGGGTCCCCGAGGGCGGCAGCGAGTCCTCGCTCTACCTGCGGCCCTTCATGTTCTCCACCGAGCGCGGCCTCGGCGTGCGCCCGGCGGGCGAGTACCGCTACCTGCTCATCGCCTCCCCTGCGGGCTCCTACTTCACCGGCGGCCTCAAGCCGGTCACGGTGTGGCTGTCCACCGAGTACGTGCGCGCGGCCCCCGGCGGCACCGGCGCGGCCAAGTTCGCGGGCAACTACGCCGCCTCCCTGGTCGCCCAGGCGCAGGCCGCCGAGCAGGGCTGCGACCAGGTCGTGTGGCTCGACGCGGTCGAGCGCAGGTGGGTCGAGGAGATGGGCGGGATGAACCTGTTCTTCGTCCTCGGCTCCGGCTCGGACGCGCGGATCGTCACCCCCGAGCTGTCCGGCTCGCTGCTGCCCGGCATCACCCGCGACTCGCTGCTCCAGCTCGCGGAGGACTTCGGGCTGGGCGTCGAGGAGCGGAAGTTCTCCACCGAGGAGTGGCGGGAGAAGGCGGCCAGCGGCGAGCTGACCGAGGTCTTCGCCTGCGGCACCGCCGCCGTGATCACCCCGGTCGGGCACGTCAAGCACGACGGCGGCGAGTTCAGCGTCTCCGGCGGCGCGACCGGCGAGATCACGATGAAGCTCCGCGACCACCTCACCGGCATCCAGCAGGGCCGCGTCGAGGACCCGCACGGCTGGATGACCAAGCTGCTCTAGACCTCGGCTCCCGCTGTGGGCAGGCGCAGTGCGACCGGCCCACAGCGGTGGTCTAGCCGAAGGAGCAGACGACCAGCACGCACAGGGTCGCCGCCTCGCAGGCCGCGCCCAGCACGTCGCCGGTGAGCCCGCCGAAGCGGCGGCGGGTGTGCTTGACCAGCACGAGCACGACGGCCGCCGCGAGCGCCACGCCCAGCGGGCCGCGCCACGGGTCCACCAGCGCGCCCGCCGCCGCCAGCGCCACCCACCAGGCCGCCACCACACCCGCGGACTGCGACCCGGCGACCAGCGCCCCCAGCCCCTCGGGCCGCGCCGCCGGGACACCGCGCGCGCAGCACAGCACGAACGCCGCGCGACCAGCCGTCAGCGCCAGCACGACCGCGCCCCAGGACACCGCGCCCAGCGCGACCGCCTCGGCGCCCAGCACCACGATCAGCGCCACCACGCCGAACGGGCCCGCGCCACCGTCCTTCATCACGGCCAGGGCGCGTTCCGGCGGCCCGTAGCAGCCGAGGCCGTCCGCCGTGTCCGCCAGCCCGTCCAGGTGCATCCCGCGCGTGGCCAGCCCGAGCCCGCCCACCACGAGCAGCCCGGCGAGCAGCGGCTGGGCGCCCAGCGCGGACAGCCCGGCCAGGACGGCGGCGGCCAGCAGGCCCAGCAGCGCGCCCACCAGCGGGGCGGCCGTGATCGCCCGGCGCGCGACCCGGCGGTCCACGTCGTCGACCCGCACCGGCAGCACGGTGAGCCAGGACAGCGCGAGCCTCACGACGCGGGTCCCACGACCGCGCGCGTGCCGTGACCGACCGCGCGGCGGCTCGGCGCGCCGGAGGGCGGTGCGCTGAGCGGCTCGGCACCGTGGGCCTGCGCGTCGTGGGCCTGCGCGCCGAGCGCCCACGCGTCGTGGACCCATGCGTCGTGGACCTGAGCGCCGAGCGCCCACGCGTCGTGGGTCTGAGCGCCGCGAGCCCGTGCGGGGGACCCCGCCGCGCCCGCCCTCGGCGCCCCTGCCCTCGGCGCCCCTGCCTCCAGCGCCCCTGCCTCCGCGCCCGTCCCTGGCACGTGCGTCCCGGTCACGCCGGGCCCGTGACGCCCGCGCCGTCGAACGTCGCCATCTCCGCCAGCACCCGCGTGGCCATCACGACCAGCGGCAGCGCCGCCACCGCGCCCGAGCCCTCGCCCAGCCGCATCCCGAAGTCCAGCAGCGGCTCCAGGCCCAGGTGCCCCAGCGCGATCGCGTGCGAGGGCTCCGCCGAGCGGTGCCCGGCCACCCACCACTCGCGCGCGCCCGGCGCCAGCTCCTCCGCGACCACCGCCGCCGCGCCGCTCACCACGCCGTCCAGCACCACCGGGGTGCGCCGCACCGCCGCCTGCGCCAGGAAGCCCGCCATCGCGGCGACGTCCGCGCCCGACGCCACCGCCAGCAGCCGCACCGGGTCGCCGGTGTGCGGGCGGGCCCGGCGCAGGGCGTCCCGGATCGCGGCGGTCTTGCGCATCCAGCCGTTGTCGTCCACGCCGGTGCCCCGGCCCACCGCCGCCACCGGCTCGGTGCCGGTCAGCGCGGCCACCAGCACCGCCGCCGGGGTGGTGTTGCCGATGCCCATGTCACCGGCGATGAGCAGGTCCGCGCCGCCGTCCACCTCGTCGTCGGCGAGCCTGCGGCCCAGCGCGATCGCGCGCTCGGCCTCGTCCTGGGTGAGCGCGTCCTCGCGGTCGATCGAGCCGGAGCCGCGGCGGATCTTGTCGTCGCCGACGGCCGTGTCCGAGTCCACCGCCACGTCCACCACGCGCACGGTCGCGCCCGCGACGTTGGCCAGCACGTTCACCGCCGCGCCGCCGGTGAGGAAGTTCGCCACCATCTGCCCGGTGACCTCGCTCGGGTAAGCCGAGACGCCGTGCCGCGCCACTCCGTGGTCGCCCGCGAAGACGATCACCCTCGGTCGGGTGAACGGGCGGGGCGGGCACTGGCCCTGGCAGGCCGCGACCCACGCGCCGAGGTCCTCCAGCCTGCCGAGCGACCCGACCGGCTTGGTCAGCGCCGCGTGGCGGGCGACGGCCTCCAGGCGCGCGCTCTCGCTGGGTGCCTCCACGGGCGGGAACTCGATGGTCACCGACTACCTCCGGCTTCGCGCAGTCGCAGTGGGATTCCGGCGACGACCAGGGTCACCTCGTCGCAGACCTCGGCCAGCCGCGCGTTGAGCGAGCCGAGGTGGTCGCGGAAGAGCCTGCCAGAGCGGGTGGACGGCACGACACCGAGGCCGACCTCGGCGGACACCAGGACCAGGCGGAACGTGACCGCCGCCACCGCGTCGACCAGGGCGGCGCACTCGGCCTCCACCGCGTCGGCCGCGCCGCCGTCCCAGGCGTTGGCGTCGTCGAGCACGTTCGTGAGCCAGGTCGCCAGGTCGTCGACGATCACCGGGCCGGTCAGCGACGGCAGCAGCGCGGGCAGGCCGGACGGGACCTCGGCGGTGCGCCACGAGGCGGGGCGGGACCGCACGTGCCCGGCGATCCGGGCGTCCCAGTCGGGGTCGTCGGGGTAGCGCCGGGCGGTCGCGACGTAGGTGGCGTCCGGGCTGGTCAGCAGGCCTTCGGCGTGCGCGGACTTGCCCGAGCGGGTGCCGCCGAGCACCAGTGTCCGAAGAGTCACAGCATTCCACCCGACGAGTGAGGACGTTTAGCCTGACCGGGGGACCGTACCGGGAACGAGGAGGCGGCCGTGGACTACCGCTGGCGGTACCAGGACGAGCGGGGCGGCGAGGTCGACGGGCCGACTGCGGCGTTCCCCGGCCAGAGCGAGGCCGAGGAGTGGCTGGCGGCGCGGGGGCGCGAGCTGCGCGCGGCCGGGGTGGCGGCGGTGACGCTGCTGCGCAGCGAGTCCGAGGTGTACGGGCCGCTGGTGCTGGCCTGAGCGCGCCGAGCCGGGCGCCCCCTCGGTGGAGGGGACGCCCGGCTCCGGGGTCTCGCCGGTCGTGCGGTCCTACGGGGCCCTGGTCAGGCCGGGGTTGCTCTCCACGACGCCCTCCAGCACGGCGTCGATCTTCTCCAGCAGCTCGGGCTCCAGCTTCACGCCGGCCGCCTTCACGTTGTCGGTGACCTGCTCGGGGCGGGAGGCGCCGATGATCGCCGAGGCCACGTTCGGGTTCTGCAGCACCCACGCCACGGCGAGCTGCGCCATGGTCAGCCCGGCCTCCTCGGCCAGCGGCTTGAGCTTCTGCACCTTCTCCAGCACCTCGTCGCGCATGAACGAGGAGATCGCCTTGGAGCCGGACTCGTCCGCCGCGCGGGAACCGGCCGGGGCCTGCTGGCCGGGCAGGTACTTGCCGGTCAGGACGCCCTGGGCGACCGGGGACCAGACGATCTGGGACAGGCCCTCGCGCTCGGAGGTCGGCACGACCTGCGGCTCGATGACGCGCCACAGCATCGAGTACTGGGGCTGGTTGGAGATGAAGGGGATCTTCAGCTCGCGGGCCAGCGCGGCGCCGCGCGCGATCTGCTCGGCGCTCCACTCGGAGACGCCGATGTAGAGGGCCTTGCCGGAGCGGACGACGTCGGCGAACGCCGTCATCGTCTCCTCCAGCGGGACGGTCTGGTCGAAGCGGTGGGCCTGGTAGAGGTCCACGTAGTCGGTGCCGAGGCGCTCCAGGGAGGCGTCGATCGACTCCATGATGTGCTTGCGCCCGAGGCCCTTGTCGTTCGGCCCCTTGGGGCCGGTGGGCCAGAAGACCTTGGTGAAGATCTCCAACGAGGCCCGCCGCTCACCCTTGAGCGCCCGCCCCAGCACGGCCTCCGCCTTGGTGTTGGCGTAGACGTCGGCGGTGTCGAACGTGGTGATGCCCGCGTCGAGCGCGGCGCGGACGCACGCGAGCGCCTGCTCCTCCTCGACCTGCGACCCGTGGGTGAGCCAGTTGCCGTACGAGATCTCGCTGATGTTGAGGCCGCTGCGGCCGAGGCGTCGGAACTCCATGGTGGGCAGCCTAATACGAAGTCTTTCGACTAGCTAACGATGTTGAGGTGGGGGTGGTCGGGCGGGATGCGCCCGCCGTGGGCGAGGTGGTCGGCGAGGACGGCGCGGACCACGTCCAGGGGGACCTCGCGGTCTGCGGGGATGTCGGCGGTGTTGCCCTGCACGTCGTAGCCGACGGAACCGGTCGCGCCCGGTGCGCCCCTGGTGGCGCGCTCGGGGCGCCAGTTCTCGTGGACGAACCCCCGGTCCGCGCCGATGCCCGCGTTGAGGACGGGAGAGCGGTACGGGTCGTCGGCGTCGGTGATCTCGACGATGCTGGGGCACGGGTGGTCGGCTGACGCCGCGCGCACCCGTTCGACCAGTTCGTCCAGGTCGGACTGGGTGCGGATCAGGAAGGGGCGTTCGGCGGTCGCCCGGTCGTAGATCGCCTGCAACGTCACCACGGTGGCTTCTGCCCTCAGCCCGTGTTCTGGTCGAGGACCACGAGAGCCGGGTGGTCGGGCGGGATGCGCCCCTCGTGGGCCAGGTAGGCCGCGAGGACCTCGCGGACCACGTCGAGCGGGACCTCCTGATCGGCCGGGATGTCGGTCGCGTTGGCCACCAGGTCGTAGACCACCACGCCGTTCGCCCCGGCCCGGCCGCGCGTGGCGCGCATCGGGTCGTCGTGCACCTGGACGAAGCCCCGGTCGTCGCCGATGCCCGCGTACGCGGTCGGGGAGCCCCAGGGGTCGGCCGCGTCGCTGATCTCGACGATGCTGGGGCACGGGTGCCCGGTCGACCGCTCCCGCACGCGCTCCACCAGCGCGTCGAGGTCCTCCTGGGTCTCGATCAGGACCGGGTTCGCGCCCGTCTCGTGGTCGAAGATCGCGCTCAACGTGGCCACGGTGGCTTCCGCCCTCCGGTGAAGGTCCGCTCGTACCCGTTGCTCCCGTGGACCGTGAGGGAGCTCCCCTCGGGCAGCACCACGCCGATCAGGTTCTCGCAGCCCCACACCAGCGGGCAGGGGACGTTGTTGATCACGACGGTGGCGTGCTCGATGTTGTCGCGCCGCATGTGCGCGGCCAACTTTATCTCCACGTGCATCGCCACGAAGGGCATCCCCGGACGCGGGTAGCCCTCCTCGCGGAGCGCTTCGTAGGCGGCCCGCGCGTCCGGCCCCTCACCGCTGATCAGCTCCTTCGCGGCGCCCTGACCGGTGAACCACCAGCCGTGCGTCTTGGCGCTGGTGTTCGGGACCACGGTCGGCGGGAGCCGCTCGGCCAGCTCGTCGACCCGCTCGGACCCGTTCGCGTCAGGGGAAGCGCGTTCCCCGCCTGAGGTCCCGAGCGCCGCGACGATCCGGCGCACCGCCCCCAGCGCCGCGTCCAGGTCCCGGCCCACCACCCGGTCCGCGTCGTGCGCCACCTCGCGGAACGACGCCGCCGCGACCACCACGTCGGTCCGACCGCTGCCCGCGCCCGCCGACTCCACCAGCTCGGCGGCCTCCGCCGCCAGGTCCGCCGCCTGCGCCAAGCGCGCCTGCGCCCCGGCGGCGACCTCCGCGACCCGGTCGAGCGCCGCCCCGACGTCCCCGAGCGAAGCCATCGCCGCACCCGCCGGTCAGCAGTGGTGGAACCGACCGCCCCACGCTAACGCCGCCCACCCCCACCGCACGGGTGAAGCCCACCCCCCAAAAAAACCGACAGCGGGCCGCCTCCCGGAGGAGACGGCCCGCCGCGGCGAGGTGCCGAGGGGTGCTAGTCGATCTTCGCGCCCGGACCCACGCGCGGCTTGGGGACGCGGAGCTTGCGGAGCTGGCTCGCCCTGATGAACGAGTACCAACCCACCGACAGGCCCCGCACCTTCTCCTTCGGGAACTTCGCCCGCACGCGCTTGGTGACCGTCACGCCCAGGATGACGCCCTCCACGATCATCGCCAGCAGCATGAACGAGGTCGCCAGGGTCGCGTACTGCTGCACCACCAGCGACGGCACCAGCAGCGCCACGAACACCAGGATGGCCAGCGGCATGAACAGGCCCATGAGGTTGCGCCTGGAGTCGATCACGTCCCGGATGTACGCCTTCACGGGACCGCGGTCGCGCGGCAGCAGGTACTTGTCGTCGCCCGCCATCATGCGCTCGCGGCGCAGCGCGGCGGCGGCGCGGCGCTCCTCCTTGCTGGTCTTGCTCTGCCGCATCCGCTTCAGCGCCTCGCGCTGCGTCTTCGGCGGCGGCGCGACGGGGCCTCGGCGCCTGGTCTCGGCCTCCCGCCGCTTGGGCGTGGGCTTGCCCTTGCCGGGCGTGCGCCCCGGCTCGGCGGGGGTGCCGCTCACCTCCACCGGGGTCTCCTCGGCGGTGCTCTCAGCGGCTTCGTCGGCGTTGCGGCGCAGGAACCTCACGACGCCTAGGGTAGGAGATGCCCGGTTTAACCCCCTTCGCAAGGTGCGAATCGTGATGGGGCGCTCCGGCTGCACCGGGCGCCTGCCCGGCGGGAACGGCGCCGCGAGCGGGTGCTTTCGGTGAGTGGAACGTGCTGTTCCCCGCCGGCGGGTGTCACACCTTCGGGAGACCTGGGAACGGCCCGTGACCAGCTGTTCCGCGCCTCCCGCGCAGCTCAGCGCGACCCGCGCGGCCACGAGTCCCGACCACCCGCCGAGACGCCCGTCGCAGCCCCGGTCGAGCACCCCCTCGCCTGTGCGACGATGGGTGCTGGAACAAAGCGGGCACCAGTCGTGTTCGCAGGGGAATAGACGCCCGCAAAGGACCTCTGTAGGGAGAGCCATGACGACCGCTCAGGATTCAGCAGTCCCGACGCCCGACGCCCCGCCCACGCACGGTGTCACCCTGACCGACGCGGCGGCCTCGAAGGCCAAGGCGCTGCTCGACCAGGAGGGTCGCGACGACATGCACCTGCGCATCGCCGTGCAGCCGGGCGGCTGCGCGGGCCTGCGCTACCAGCTGTTCTTCGACGAGCGCAGCCTCGACGGTGACGCCCTCCGCGACTTCGAGGGCCTCAAGGTGGCCGTCGACCGGATGAGCGCGCCGTACGTCGAGGGCGCCGTCATCGACTTCGTCGACACCATCGAGAAGCAGGGCTTCACGATCGACAACCCGAACGCGGGCGGCTCCTGCGCCTGCGGCGACTCGTTCCACTGATCGACCCCGCCCGAGCGGGTGAACGGCCCCGGTCCCACCACCAGGTGGGGCCGGGGCCGTTCGCGTGCTCGGTGTGACGTGCGGCGGCGGCCGAGCGCTCGTGGTCCGGGCGCACCCGCCCCCGGACGGGGAGGGGCTCGGACCGGGAGGGCTCAGGCCCGGCTCAGGCCGTACGAGTCCAGTTCCTCGACCTGCCGGTAGTTGCTCTCCGCCACCCGCCACGGCGCGGCGGCGCGCTGCTCGGGCAGGTGCGCGCGGCCCGGTTCCGGGCGCAGCTCCGACGGCAGCTCGGTGCAGTCCGCGATGAGCTCTTCCAGCGTGTCCGCTTCATCCTGGATGTTCACGCCCGAAACGTAACCGGCCCACGAGCTTGACAAAAGTCCTACTGGGAAGTAATGGGGTTCTACCGGCCGGTAATGGTCGGGAAGGGTCAACCCGGACCGGCGCCCGCGCGCCGGGGAGCACCCGTCCACCCGGCCTGGTGAGCGAGAATGTGATTCAGCTCTCGATCAACGCCCGGTCCGCGCGGAGCGCGCCGCGCCCCGGAAGCGCGAAAGGCGCGGGCCACCACGGTGGTGACCCGCGCCCACAAGTCCGAAGCTTCGGGAATCCGCTGCTCAGGACGTCGCGCGGTCGGGCGGGCGAGCCGCCCGGCCGTCAGAGCTTGACCGGGTACTGCGGCTCCGGGATCTGCGGCCGGATGCGGCCCTCGACGAAGATGCCGTGCCAGATCATGAACACCAGCAGCGCCCAGATGCGGCGGCTGTGGTCCGCCACCCCGTTCCGGTGGTCCTCGATCAGGCGCAGCACCGCGTCCTTGTCGATGTACTGGTCGGTCTGCGACTGCCGGACGTTGTCCACCGCCCAGTCGTGCATCTCGTCCTTGAGCCAGTGCCGGATCGGCACCGGGAAGCCCAGCTTCTTCCGGTTCAGCACGTGCGCCGGGACGATGTCCCTGATCGCCCTGCGCAGCGCGTGCTTGGTCGTCTCCCTGGTGAGCTTGAGCTCCGACGGCACCTGCGACGCGATCCGGAAGACCTCCGGGTCCAGGAACGGGACGCGCAGCTCCAGCGAGTTCGCCATGGTCATCTTGTCGGCCTTGACCAGGATGTCGCCGCGCAACCAGGTGAACAGGTCGACGTGCTGCATCCGGGTGACCGGGTCCCAGTCCGCCGACTCGCGGTAAGGACCGGCGGTGACGTCCATGTGGGACACCGCCGGGTCGTAGGTGCGCAGCACCTGGCGCAGCTGGTCGTCCAGGAAGATCCGGGCGTTGCCGTAGTAGCGCTCCTCCAGGGTCAGCGCGCCCCGCCGCAGCAGGTCCTTGCCGCGCACGCCCTGCGGGATCTTCGTCGACACCCGGCCCATCGCCTTGCGCAGCGCGCTCGGCACCTTGTCGAACGGCGCCAGCGACAGCGGCTCGCGGTAGATCGTGTACCCGCCGAACAGCTCGTCCGCGCCCTCGCCGGACAGCACGACCTTCACGTACCGCCGCGCCTCGCGCGCGATGAACCACAGCGGCACCAGCGCCGGGTCCGCCACCGGGTCGTCCAGGTACCAGGTGATCAGCGGCAGGGCGTCCATCATCTCCTGCGCCGACACCGGCCTGACCACGTGCTTGACCCCGATCGCGGCGGCCGACTCGGCGGCCACGTCGATCTCGGAGTAGCCCTGCCGCTCGAACCCGGTGGTGAACGTGATCAGGTCCGGGTTGTGCTGCTTGGCCAGCGCGGCGACCACGGTCGAGTCGATGCCGCCGGACAGGAACGAGCCGACCGTGACGTCCGCGCGCATGTGCTTGGCGACCGAGTCGCGCAGCGCCTCGGTGATCTCGTCGTACAGGCGGTTCGCGTCCGCGTCGCCGTGCACGGTCCTCGGCCGGAAGGTGGCCGGGAAGTACCGCTCCACCACCGGGGTGCCGCCGGGGGTGACGGTGAACGAGGTGCCGGACTCGATGCGGTGAACGCCGCTGTGCATCGACTCGGGCTCGGGCACGTACTGGAGCGTCAGGTAGTGCTGGAGCGCCTTGCGGTCGACCTGCGGCTGCACGCCCAGGGCGTTGACCAGCTCCAGGACCGACTTCTTCTCGCTGGAGAACGCCACCCCGCCGGGGCCCGCCGAGTAGTACAGCGGCTTGATGCCGAACGGGTCGCGGGCGCCGAACACGACCTTGCGCGCGCTGTCCCAGATGACGAACGCGAACATGCCGCGCAGCCGGGCCACCGCGGCCGGTCCCATGTAGTGGTAGGCGGCGACGATCGTCTCGCTGTCGCCGTCGGTGGCGAACCGCGCGCCGTAGCGCTCGGTCAGCTCGGCCCGCAGCTCCAGGTAGTTGTAGATCTCGCCGTTGAACAGCATCGCGTAGCGGCCGGGGGCCTCGGGGGGACCCCACAGCATCGGCTGGTGCGAGTGCTCGATGTCGATGATGGACAGCCGGTTGAAGCCGAAGACGACCTCACCGCCCTGCCAGGTGCCGCTCTCGTCGGGGCCGCGGTGCCGCTGGCAGCGCAGAGCCCCCGCCACCGCCGAACGCGCTCGCTGGGCGTCGCTCTCGCTAGGGCAAACAAGTCCTACCAGGCCGCACACGGCGTAGCACCTTTCGTGTGGTGTGGAGAAGAGTCCAGTATGCCGGGACTACTTCGTGTGACCGAAACTGCACCGCACCCGCCCCGCCCCCGAGGGGTGACCGCCTTCGCGCTGGGTTACGCTCCCGCATGATCCGGCAAGGACCCAGGTACTTCGTCCTTTTGTCCTTGCCCGCGAATTTCCTGCAGCGAGGAGGCGGCGAGCAGTGGGCCTGAAGGAGGGCACCAGGGCAGCGCGGTTGGCCAAGGTCACCGGGCTGGTAGGCCTGGTCGGCATCGGGGCCACGGGTTGCTCCACGGATGAGGTGCTCCGCTTCGGCTGGCCGGTTTCGGTCACGCCGCAGGCGGAGGCGATGCGCGAGCTGTGGACCTGGTCGGTCGTCGCGGCCCTCGTGGTGGGTGTGATCGTGTGGGGCCTGATCCTCTGGTCCGTCGCGTTCCACCGCAAGAAGAGCGAGGAACTGCCGCGCCAGGTCGCGTACAACCTGCCGCTGGAGCTCGTGCTCATCGTCGTGCCCACGGTGATCGTGGCGGTCCTGTTCTACTTCACGGCGGTCACCCAGAACTACGTGACCGACAAGACGCAGGACCCGGACGTGACGGTCGACGTCATCGGCTTCCAGTGGAACTGGGAGTTCCAGCACCGGGACACCAAGGTCGAGGGCACCGACCAGCCGATCAGCACCGTCGGGACCTCGACGGAGATCCCCATGCTGGTCCTGCCCGCCGAGAAGCGCATCCGGTTCGTCCTGCGCTCCACGGACGTGATCCACTCGTTCTTCGTCCCGGAGTTCCACTTCAAGCGGGACGTCTTCCCCGAGCCGGAGAAGAACAACCAGGACAACGTGTTCCAGATCGACCAGATCGACCGCCCCGGCTCCTTCGTGGGCCGCTGCGCCGAGCTGTGCGGCACGTACCACGCGGTGATGAACTTCGAGGTCCGCGCGCTGCCCGCCGCCGACTACGACCGGTACATCGAGCTGCGCGCCCAGGTGAACGAGGCCACCGGCAAGCCCTACACCAACGCCGAGGCGCTCACCGAGATGAACTGCGGCGAGCTGTGCACGCCGTACGCCGTCACCACCCAGCCGTTCGACACCGACCGGACCGCCCGCGAGGCGTCCGGCGCGGGCAGCAAGTAGGAGCGCCCCGATGAAGGTCGAATCTCGGGTCTTTGACCTGGTCACTGGCTTCTCGTTCCTGATGACGATCGTGTACGCCTACTGGACCTGGGCGGACACGACCCACGTCGAGCCGGTCGGCACGGTCGCGCTCGCGCTGACCGGTGGGCTCGCGCTCCTCGTCGGCACGTACTTCCGGTTCATCGCGCGGCGCATCGAGGTGCGCCCGGAGGACAACCCGGACGCCGAGATCAGCGACGGCGCGGGCGAGCTGGGCTTCTTCAGCCCCGGCTCGTACTGGCCGGTCGCGCTGGCCGCAGCCGCCGCCGTCACCGGCGTCGCCCTCGCGTTCTGGCTGGTCTGGCTGATGGTGATCGGCGTCGTGCTGATCGTCCTGACGGTCGGCGGCCTGGTGTTCGAGTACCACACCGGCCCCGCGCACGACTGACGCTCCACGCGCTGAAGGGCCCCGCCACCTCCGGGTGGCGGGGCCCTTTTCGCTTTTCCGGTGCTCCGGTGCTCCGGCTGAACCGAACCAGGTCGGGAATCCGGTGGGAGCGCTCGGGAAAAGCGCAAAGCAATGATCTTGGGGTGACGCGCCGGGAGATGTCGGGGTAGAGGAAAAGGTCCCTGGACAATCCTCGGGCCGCCCGCTCCGCGACGCGCGAAAAGCGGGCGTCGGGGGTCGGCGGTGACGCTTCTTCCGGTGAGCGGAAAAAAGGAGCGGGCGCGCGACGGGGGAAATCGGCGCGGCGCCCGGTGCGCTCGTGGGGGCGGCCGTGACGTCCCGCGCGCGCCCGAGCGGCGGTTCCGGCGTTCGGAGCAGTGCCGCGCGGCGAACGGCCGACGCGGTGGCGCGACCGGAGCGGAGGGCTCGACGGCGCGCCGGGAGGGGGTCGCGGGGGAGCGGCGCTGCTCCCCCTCCGGACGTCCCTAGGCGGCTTCCTGACCGCCGGAGGCCTGGTAGCGGTCCACGTACTCCTGCTCGGACAGCTCCAGGATGCGGTACACGATCTCGTCGGTGACCGAGCGCAGCACCGGCAGCGAGTCCTGCATCCCCGCGTAGCGGGAGAAGTCCAGCGGCGCGCCGAAGCGGATCGTCACCGGGCGGATCCTGGGCAGCCTGCGGCCGACCGGCTGGACCTGGTCGGTGCCGATGATGCCGATGGGGATCACCGGGACGTTCGACTCCAGGGCCATCCGCGCCACGCCCGTGCGACCCCGGTGCAGCTTGCCGTCCAGGGAGCGGGTGCCCTCGGGGTAGATGGCGAACGCGTTGCCACCGGCCAGGATCTCGGCCGCGGTGTCCAGGGAGGCCCGCGCGGCGCGGCCGGAGCCGCGCTTGACCGGGACGTGGCCCATGGAGCTGAAGAAGGCCTTGCCCAGCCTGCCCTTGAACCCGGTGCCCTCGAAGTACTCGGCCTTCGCCAGGAAGGACACCCGCCTGGGCGCCACCATCGGGATCAGGATGCTGTCGATGAACGACAGGTGGTTCGGGGCGAGGATCACGGCTCCGGTGCGGGGGATGTTCTCCAGCCCCTCGACCTTCGGCCGGTACACCGCGCGGGCCAGGGGGAGCGCGACCCGCTTAATCACCGTGTACAGCATGGAAACAGCATGACTCCCTGTTGTTGCGGCCCGGCGAATGTGTGGTTCAGCCCACTGGATGACTGCGTCGGACCACCCGGACGCCGCAGAGTTGTCACTCTCGGTGGTCGAAGTGGGAGTTTAGTGTGGTGCGAACGGGGCACCTGCTGCGACCCGTGGTGATCGTTCGTCGGGGGACGGCCGGGTCCGGCGACCGGTGCGGGGCGCTGACCGGGGCGGACGCGCGCGGGGCGGTGGACCGGGGACGCCCCTCTGTGACGCCTCACGCGGTCCTCACGCCGCTCGAAGCGCCCGCGCGCGGCCACACCCCGTCACGCCCGGAAACGCCGCAGGGCGGCCCTGAGCCCCTCCGAGGAGCCCCGCCGCCCTGCCCGCTGCTCTTCGGGCCGCCCGGCGGCCCGTTCCGTCAGCTCACCGGTCCGTCAGCCCAGCCGCGCCTTCAGCTCGGTCGACCGCCCCGCCCAGCGCCGCAGCAGCTCGGCCGCCGCCCCGCTGTCCACGGCCTCCGCCGCGCGCGCCAGCCCCGAGGTCAGCGACGGCGCCAGCTCGCCGGACAGCCCGGCGTGCGCAGCGATCGCTCCCGCCGCGTTGAGCAGCACCGCGTCCCGCACCGCGCCCGGCTTGCCCGCCACCAGCTGCCGCACCACCTCGGCGTTCACCGAGGCGTCCCCGCCCCGCAGGTCCTGCGGCAGCGCGGGCGCGATGCCCAGGTCGGACGGGTCGACCCGGTCCTGCCGGACGGTCCCGCCCTCGACCACCCACACCGAGGTGGTCGTCGTCGTGGTGATCTCGTCAAGGCCGTCGTCGCCGCGCACCACCAGCGCCGTCGTGCCGCGCCGGGCGAACACCCCGGCCAGCAGCGGGACCGCGTTCGCCCGCGCGCAGCCGATCAGGCCCACCGACGGCTGCGCCGGGTTGGTCAGCGGCCCCAGCAGGTTGAACGAGGTCGGGATGCCGATCTCGCGCCGGGGCGCCGAGGTGTGCCGGAACGCCGGGTGGAACACCGGCGCGAAGCAGAAGCCCACGCCCAGCTCGGCCACGGTCGCCGCCACGCCCTCCGGGGGCAGGTCGATCGCGACGCCCAGCGCCTCCAGCACGTCGGCCGTGCCGCACTGCGACGACGCGGCCCGGTTGCCGTGCTTGACCACCGGGACCCCGGCGGCGGCGGCCACGACCGTGGCCATGGTGGAGATGTTCACCGAGCCGGAGCTGTCGCCGCCGGTCCCGACGATGTCGGCCGCCCTGCCCTCGACGCTGAACCTGCGGGCGTGCCCGAGCATCGCCGAGGCCAGCCCGTCGACCTCCTCGGGCGTCTCGCCCTTGGCCCGCAGCGCCACCGCGAACGCCGCCACCTGCGCGGTGGTGGCCTCGCCGGACATGATGCGGTCCATCGCCCAGCCGGTGTCGTCCTCGGCGAGGTCGATCCCGTCGAGGAGCCGGGTGAGCAGCAGCGGCCAGGTGCGGTCGGCCACGGCGATCAGCCGCGCACGGCGGGCAGCGCCAGCGAGCGCAGCACCTCGGCCACGGTCTCGGCCGCCGCCAGCGGGTCGAGCGGGTGCACCAGGACCGCGTCGGCCTGCGACCACGTCGCCAGCCACCGGTCGTCCTTGCGGCGCACCGCGATCACCACGGGCGGGCAGTTCGTGATCTCGTTCTTGAGCTGCCTCGACAGCCCCATGCCGCCGGTGGGCTGGGCCTCGCCGTCCAGGATGACCAGGTCGGCCTTGGCGTTGTCCAGCTCGTAGAGGACCTCGGCGATGGTGCTGGCCTCGGTGTACTCCACCCGTCCGAGGTCGGGCGCGGGTCGCCGCCCGACGGCCGTGATGATCGTCTCACGCACCTCGGGGCGGTGGCTGAACACGAGGATTGTGGTCGTCTGCGAAGTCATCGCGCGAACCTCCGGACGGGTCGGGGCCGAGAGGTCCCGATGCTATCCGGCGTCCTCCCGCTGATCCTTCCGGGCCTGGAGGGCGTCCCAGCCGATCCAGTCGCCGCCGAGCCGCTGGGCCAGGCCCGCCATCCGC
This sequence comes from Actinosynnema pretiosum, assembly GCF_024171695.1. Classification (GTDB taxonomy): domain Bacteria; phylum Actinomycetota; class Actinomycetes; order Mycobacteriales; family Pseudonocardiaceae; genus Actinosynnema; species Actinosynnema pretiosum. Next base: position 491,117 of record NZ_JAMTCF010000002.1, read on the forward strand.
GAGCGCTCCTGCGCGCAGTGCAGCGCGTCGAGCACCTGCACGCGCAGCGCGTGCGCGGGTTCGCCCTCCCGCAGCGCCCAGCCGTCCGGGGCGAGCAGCTCCCGCGCGCGTTCTACCTGATCAGCGGGCAGGTGGAGGTGGTGGCGGAGCACCGCGGGCTCTTCGGGGCGCCACCGGGGCGAGCGCGCCAGGGCGGCCGAATCGGCCTCCGCGATGTCGAACGCCTCGACGACGACCACGAGATCGGGTGAGTCGACCTCCAGGGGAACTGCCCCCCGTTCGGACCAACGCCTGCGCAACCGGACGAACCACTCCATACGACCCTCACCTCGTGTGTGACCCGGATGACCATGACTTAAGGCCCCGGACCCGATGGGCGAGGCGAAAACGTGCAAGCAATAATGCGTCGTGTGACAACGGCAGCGCCCTCAATCACCCAGCGCGTGCACTCGCTGAACCGGCCGAACATGGTCAGCGTGGGCACGGTCGTCTGGCTGTCCAGTGAGCTCATGTTCTTCGCGGGTCTCTTCGCCATGTTCTTCACGGTGAAAGCCCAGCACGAGGGCGAGTGGCCCCCGGTGCACCTGAACGTCCCCTACGCGATGTTCTTCACGATCATCCTGGTGGCGTCGTCCATCACCTGCCAGTGGGGCGTCTTCGCCGCCGAGCGCGGCGACGTCTTCGGCCTGCGCCGGTGGTACGGGCTCACGGTGCTGCTGGGCGCGATCTTCGTCGCGGGACAGGCAGGCGAGTACGCCACCCTGATCGGCGAGGGGGTGACGATCCCCAGCGGCGCCTACGGCACGGTCTTCTACCTGACCACCGGCTTCCACGGCCTGCACGTGATCGGCGGCCTCATCGCGTTCGGGTACCTGCTGATCCGCACGAAGCTGAGCAAGTTCACGCCCGCCCAGGCGACTTCCGCGATCGTCGTGTCCTACTACTGGCACTTCGTCGACGTGGTCTGGATCGGCCTGTTCGCCGTCATCTACCTCGTGCCCTGACACCAAGAACCCCGAACTCACTAGCAAGGGTTGCCGCACACATGACCACCACCAGTACCACGAGGGCCCGGAATCGCAGCACCAAGCTGCGGCGGCGGATCTCCGGCCTGCTCGCGCTGGGGTTCGCGCTGCTGAGCGCGGGCCTGCTGTTCAGCGCGCTCGCGCCGCAGCCGCAGACCGCGCAGGCGCAGTCCGACCCGGCCCAGGTGCGGCTGGGGGAGCAGCTCTACAACAACACCTGCATCTCGTGCCACGGCCAGAACCTGGACGGCGTCAAGGACCGCGGTCCGAGCCTGATCGGCGTCGGCGAGGCGGCGGTGTACTTCCAGGTGTCCTCCGGCCGGATGCCCATGGCCCGGCAGGAGGCGCAGGCCCAGCGCAAGCCCGTCAAGTTCAGCGCCGAGGAGATCGACGCGCTCGGCGCGTACATCCAGCAGTTCGGCGGCGGCCCGGAGACCCCCGAGGAGCGCGGCGAGGCGCTGCGCGGCGAGGACCCGGCCCGCGGCGGTGAGCTCTTCCGGCTGAACTGCGCGGCGTGCCACAACTTCACCGGTCGCGGCGGGGCGCTGTCGTCCGGCAAGTTCGCACCCGAGCTCGACGGGGTCACCGAGGAGCAGCTGTACACGGCCATGCTCACGGGCCCGCAGAACATGCCCAAGTTCTCCGACCGGCAGCTCACGCCGGAGGAGAAGGAGGACATCATCGCTTACATCAAGTCGGTGTCCGACGGGAACAACAACCCCGGCGGCGCCGCCCTCGGCGGCTTCGGGCCGGTTTCAGAGGGTCTGATCGCGTTCATCGTGGGCATCGCCGCGCTCGTCGGCGTGACCCTCTGGATCGGAGCCAAGGCATGAGCGGCGACAAGCCGAACGGGCTGCCCGACGAGGCGCAGCTCTCGAAGATGAGCCGGGACGAGCTGGTCAAGCTCGGCACGGAGCTGGACGGCGTCGAGCTGGTCCACTACGAGGAGCGCTGGCCCGTCAAGGGCACCAGGGCCGAGAAGCGCGCCGAGCGCCTGGTGGCGCTGTGGTTCGCCATCGCCGCGCTGTCGGGCGTCGGCTTCCTGGCCGCGTTCCTGTTCTGGCCCTGGAAGTACGAGGCCCCGCACACCGACAACCACTGGCTGTACCAGCTGTACACGCCGGTCATCGGCCTCACCCTGGGCCTGTCGGTCCTGGCGCTGGGCGTCGGCGCGCTGCTGTACACCAAGAAGTTCATCCCCGAGGAGCTGGCGGTCCAGCAGCGCCACGACGGCGGCTCGTCCCCGGTGGACTCCGCGACCCTCGTCGCCGAGCTGGGCGACGTCGGCGAGCGCAGCACCCTCGGCCGCCGCTCGCTGATCAAGCGCACCGCCGGTCTCGGCGCGGGCGTGTTCGGCCTCGGCGTCCTCGCGGTCCCGCTCGGCGGCATGGTGAAGAACCCGCACGCCGACAGCGAGACCAAGGACTCGCTGTGGCACACCGGCTGGAAGTCGGAGAACGGCGAGAAGGTCTACCTGCGCCGCCACACCGGCAACTTCCACGACGTCGAGCTGATCCGGCCCGAGGACCTGGACGCGGGCGGCTTCGAGACCGTCTTCCCGTTCCGCGAGTCCGAGCGCGGCCACGAGCACGAGCTGGTGCAGGCCCTCAAGCGGGCCGACAACCCGGTCATGCTGATCCGCCTGCGCCCCGGCCAGGCCGTGACCAAGCGCGCGGGCCAGGAGGACTTCAACTACGGCGACCTGTACGCCTACTCGAAGATCTGCACCCACCTCGGCTGCCCGACCTCGCTGTACGAGCAGCAGACCGGCCTGCTGCTGTGCCCGTGCCACCAGTCGCAGTTCGACGTCTTCCACTACGGCAAGCCCCGCTTCGGCCCGGCCACGCGCGCCCTGCCGCAGCTTCCGATCACGGTGGACGAGGACGGTTACTTGATCGCCCGCAGCGACTTCATCGAGGCTGTGGGTCCGGCGTTCTGGGAGCGTAAGTCATGAGCGGCATCACGACGCCGACGAAGCGGCAGCCCGCCGCGGCCCGCGCGGCCGCGGGCGCCGCCAAGTGGGCAGACGACCGGTTCCACATGGCCGGCGGGGTGCGGAAGCAGCTCAACAAGGTCTTCCCGACCCACTGGTCGTTCCTGCTCGGCGAGATCGCGCTCTACAGCTTCATCATCCTGCTGCTGTCGGGCACCTACCTCGCGCTGTTCTTCGACCCCTCCATGCAGGAGGTCACCTACAACGGCGCGTTCGTGAACCTGCAGGGCATCGAGATGTCCCGCGCGTTCGAGTCCACGCTGAACATCAACTTCGAGGTGCGCGGCGGCCTGTTCGTGCGCCAGGTCCACCACTGGGCCGCGCTGCTGTTCATGGCGGCGATCGTGGTGCACATGTTCCGGATCTTCTTCACGGGCGCGTTCCGCCGCCCGCGCGAGATCAACTGGGTCATCGGCATCCTGCTGTTCATGCTGGGCGCGATCGAGGGCTTCCTCGGCTACTCGCTCCCCGACGACCTGCTGTCCGGCACCGGCCTGCGGGTCATGGCGGCGCTGCTGATCTCGTTCCCGGTCATCGGCACCTGGACGAACTGGCTGCTCTTCGGCGGCGAGTTCCCCGGCATGGACATCATCCCCAGGCTCTACACGCTGCACATCCTGGTGGTCCCGGCGGTCATCCTCGCGCTGATCGCGGTCCACCTGGGCCTGGTGTGGTACCAGAAGCACACGCAGTTCCCCGGCGTCGGCCGCAAGGAGACCAACGTCGTCGGCGTGCGCATCATGCCGGTGTTCGCGGCCAAGGGCGGCGGCTTCTTCGCCGTGGTCGTCGCGGTCACCGCGATCATGGGCGGCGTCTTCCAGATCAACCCGATCTGGAACATCGGCCCGTACAACGCCGCGCAGGTCTCCGCCGGTTCGCAGCCCGACTGGTACATGGGCTGGACCGACGGCCTGGTCCGCCTGTGGCCCGCGTGGGAGCTGTACCTGGGCGACTACACGGTGCCCGCGCCGTTCTGGCCGTTCATCCTGGGCCTGCCGCTGCTGACCGGCATCGCGGCGGCGTACCCGTGGATCGAGCGCAAGATGACCAAGGACTACGCGCACCACAACCTGCTCCAGCGCCCCCGCGACGTGCCCGTCCGGACCTCGCTGGGCATGATGGCGATCACCTACTTCATGGTGATGCTGCTGATGGGCGCGAACGACATCATCGCGTTCAAGTTCGACATCTCGCTCAACGCGACGACCTGGATGGGCCGCATCGGCCTGCTCGTCCTGCCGCCGCTGGCGTACTACCTCACCTACCGGCTCTGCATCGGTCTGCAGAAGTCCGACCGCGAGGTGCTGGAGCACGGCGTGGAGACCGGCATCATCAAGCGGCTCCCGCACGGCGAGTTCATCGAGGTGCACCAGCCGCTGGGCCCGGTCGACGACCACGGCCACCCGGTCGCGCTGGAGTACCAGGGCGCCCCGGTGCCGAAGAAGATGAACAAGCTCGGCGCGGCCGGTCACCCGGTCCCCGGCTCGTTCTTCACCCCGGACAAGCCGGAGGAGACCGCCGCCCTGGCGCGGGCTCGCGCGGCGCAGGGCTCCGGCGTCGGCACGCTGTCGGCGGAGAACAAGCCATCGGCCGAGGTCGAGGCTGCGGCTGACGAGCCCGGCCTGAGCTAGCGAAGGCCGGGAGACCCCCGGCCGGTGCAAGCTGGCCGGGGCAGCTCCACCGGACGCTCACACAGCAAAAGAGAAGGACCCCGCATCAGAGGATGCGGGGTCCTTCTTTTCTTCTCAGCTCAGGAGTCCAGTCCAATCGCGAACGCCGCTTCGGTGTCCTTCTTGGAGTACGACCGGAACGCGATGTGCGTGTCGGTGTTCAGCACGCCGGGCACCTTGCTGATCCGGCCGGGGATCAGGGCGGCCAGCTCCTCGTGCTCGCTCACCTTGACCATGGCGATCAGGTCGGCGTCACCCGCGCAGGAGTGCACCTCGGTCACGCCGTCGATGTCGACGATCGCCTGCGCCGCGTCGGTGATGGACTCCGCTGAGACTTGGATCAGCACGATCGCGGTGATCACAGGGGCACTCCTCGTCCTCGTGGGTGTGCCCGCAATGCTAGTGCCCCTCGAACCGGTACTGGTCGCGCCCGGCCTCGGCCACGCCCACCCAGGTCCGCCAGCTCCCCGCGCTCCACGCGGGCACCGCCCACGGCCGGGAGCAGCTCACCATCCGGGTCCCCGGCTGCTCCACCCACCGCAGCACCACGCCGACCTCCTCGGCGCTGCCGCCCAGCAGCGGTCCCGCGCCCGGCAGCACGGTCTCCGCCGAGGCCACCAGCGCGTCCACCACCGGCATCGGCGGCACCCCGCGCGGGGCGGTCCCGGCGCTCGCCAGCCGCCCGTGCCGCACCACCGCGAACCACCAGCCGCCCGCGCCGTCCGGCCGCGCCGCCACCAGCTCCTCGACCGAGGCGAGCGCGGCCAGCCGCTGCCCCCGGTCCAGCGCCCGCACCAGCCCGGCCAGCCGGTCCCGCCGCAGCGCCGCCTCCTCGAACCGCTCCTCCACCGCCAGCTCGCCCAGCTTCGCCGCCGCGCCGCCGAGCGCCTCGGTGGACTCCCCGGCGATCAGCGCCCGCGCCCGCTCCACCGCGCCCGCGTAGTCGTCGACCTCCTGGAGCCCCGCGCACGGGGCCTTGCAGCGCCCCATCTCCAGCAGCGCGCACGGCGTGCCGGACGCCCCGCGCGCCGGGATGCGCTGGGCGCACGCCCGCAGCGGCACGGCCTCCAGCAGCGCCTCCGCCGCCGCGTCCGCCGCCCGCCTGGTGGGGAACGGCCCCAGCGCGCCGTCGCGGGCCGCGCGCACCACCGACAGCCTCGGGAACGCCTCGTCGGTCAGCGCCAGCCACCACGACGCGGTGTTCTTCGACCGGCGGTTGTAGGCGGGCCGGTGCGCGGCGATCAGCCGCAGCTCCCGCACCTGCGCCTCCAGCGGGTGCGCGCACTCCACCCAGTCCACCCGCACCGCGAGCGCCACCATCTCGCGCAGCCGGTGCCGGGTCTCCGACGCGGTGAAGTACTGCCGCACCCGCCTGCGCAGGTCCGAGGCCGTGCCGACGTACAGCACCTCCTCGCTCGGGCCCCGGAACAGGTACACGCCCGGCGCGGACGGCAGGTCGGCGGCCAGCGAGCGCTTGCGGCGCTGCTGCGGGCTCACGTCCGGCAGGTACGCCAGCAGCTCCTCCAGCGAGTGCACGCCCACCGACCCGACCCGCTCCAGCAGCCGGTGCAGCACCTCCACCGTGGCGCGCGCGTCGACCAGCGCCCGGTGGTTCGGCGCCTCGGGCACCCCGAACAGGGCGGACAGCGCGGACAGCTTGCAGCTGGGCGCCTCCTCGCGGCTGAGCACCCGCCTGGCCAGCTTGACCGTGCACACCACCGGCGGCTTGGGCCAGGCGTAGCCGTGCCGCTCGCACGCGGCCTTCATGAAGCCAACGTCGAACCCGGAGTTGTGCGCCACCAGCACCGCGCCCTCGGCGAACTCCAGGAACGCGGGCAGCACCGAGGCGAGCACGGGCGCGCCGGTGACCATGTTCTGGGTGATGCCGGTCAGCGCGACGATCTGCGGCGGGATGCCGCGCTCCGGGTCGACGAGCGTGCCGAACTCGCCGATCACCCGCCCGCCGCGCACCTTCACCGCGCCGATCTCGGTGATGCCGTCCTCGGCCGCGCGCGGACCGGTCGTCTCCAGGTCGAAGACGACGAACGTGGTCTCCCGCAGCGGGGTGCCCAGCTCGTCGAACGACAGCTGCGCGGGCGGCGTGGTCGGCATTCCGGGCACGGTAACCCCGGACACCGACAATCCGGTGGTGGAGGTGGTCGGTGACGGGGGTCGGCGCGCCGTAGCCTGTACGGGTGCGGGACCCGATCACGGCAGCGGACGAGGACGACGAGCGGGGCGACGGTGAGCCGGAGCCGCTCGTCGAGTCCGCTGTGGAGCCGGTCGGGGAGCCGGGCCGGGAGGCGGCCGGGGAGTCCGGCGCGCGGCCGGACGCGGGCTCCGGGGCCGACGACCGGTCCGCTGAGGAGCCTGCTGAGGAGTCCGCCGGGGTGCTCGCGGGAGAGCCCGACGAGGAGTCCGCCGCCGAGGCCGAGGCCGCCGCTGAGCGCGACGCCGAGTCCGCCGTGGACTGGACCGCGCTGCCCGACCCGCTGCGCGCCAGGCTCGCCGAGCTGAGCGCCCACGCGCTGGGCGAGCTGCCCAAGGTGGACGTGCCGCAGTCGCTGCGCGCCGTCGCCAGGTTCGCGCCCGCCAAGCGGGCCAGGCTGGGCGCGCCCGCGCTGATCGGCGCGCTGCGCTCGTCGGCCGGGTTCCGCACCGCCGTCGTCGACTGGTTGCGGCGCAACCGGCCGTCCGCGCTGGAGCACACCGCGCCCGACCCGGTCACCGCCGGGGCCGCCGCGCTGCTGCTGGGCGAGGACGGCGCGGAGCACCTGGTGGAGCTGGTGGGGCGGCGCGCGACCGACGCCGGGCTGCGGGCCGAGCGGGACAGCGCGGTGGCGCGCCTGGAGCGGCTGGAGTCCGAGCTGGAGCGGCTGCGGGCCGAGCGGGTCGAGGTCGGTGGCGCGGCCGACCGGGTGCGGGTCGAGGCGGACGCCGAGCTGGAGCGGTTGCGCAAGCGGCTGCGGGAGCAGGGCGTCAAGCTGCGCGAGGCCAAGGACCGGGCCGAGGCCGCCGCCCTGGAGGCGCTGCGGGTGCGGGCCGAGGTGGACGTCGAGGTCGGCAAGCTGATCGCCGAGCGGGACCGGGAGCGCGAGCGCGCCGAGGCCGAGCGGGTCAGGGCGCGGCGCGCGGTCGCCGACGCCGAGGTGGCCCGCCAGTCGGCGCGGGAGGCGCGGCAGGCCGACGAGGTGCGGCTGGCGCTGCTCGTGGACACCCTGGACGGCGCGGTCAGCGGGCTGCGCAGGGAGCTCGCGCTGGGCGGCGGCACCGGGCCGCGCCCGGCGGACATGGTGCGCGGGGCGAGCGCGGGGCAGGGCTCGGTCAACCGGGTCGAGGACCCGGCCGCGCTGGACCGGCTGCTGGCGCTGCCCGCCGTGCACCTGATCGTCGACGGCTACAACGTCACCAAGACCGGCTACCCGGAGCTGGCGCTCGCCGACCAGCGGGACCGGCTGGTGCACCAGCTCGCCGTGCTGGCCGCGCGCACCGGGGCCGAGGTGACCCTGGTGTTCGACGGCGCGGGCGTGGTCGCCGTGCCTGCCGCCGCGCCGCGCGGGGTGCGGGTGCTGTTCAGCGACCCCGGCGTGCTGGCCGACGACGTCATCCGGGCGCTGGTGACCGCCGAGCCCGAGGGCAGGCCGGTGGTCGTGGTGACCTCCGACCGGGCGGTCGCCGACTCGGTGCGCAGGCGCGGCGCGCACCCCGTCCCGTCCGCCGTGCTGCTCGCCCGCCTCGGCCGCGTCTGACCCCCGTTCGGGGGAGTGGCGACCGGCTGTGACCGGGGTTCGTCGGCGGAGGGTGACCGTTCGGGGGTTGCGCAGGGTGACCGCGCGGAGTGTGATCAAGCTCTTAGTCCGGGGTGTCCCGCGTCACCCGACCAGGTGAGCCGATGCGTCATCGATCCAGTCGCGATTACTCGCCGGACAACGGTGGACGCGGGCATCCCGCTCTCATAACCTAGCCGGGACCTCGCGGAGGATCGTCGGCCGGCGTGGCAGGCGACGCGGGTCACCGCCGGATCGGCGCTGTCGGGGAGCCGAGTCGCGCACGCCCCTCCACCTCGTTTTGGTGCCGCCAGGGGCTGCGCCGCGTCCGCGCTGAGCGGGGACCGGTGGCGGTTCACACGACAGGAGACTCTGGCGAGAGTGGCGTCGCAACGACTCAAGCGCGGTGTGCGTGGGGTAATGGCCGCCACGGCGGTGGCCGTGGCGGCTGTGGGCATCACGCCGGTCTCGGCCGGGGCCCAGCCCGCCACCGCCTCCGACGCGTTGAAGAAGTACAACGAGCTGGGCGAGCAGGCCACCAAGCTCAACGAGGAGCTGCTCCGCGCTCAGGAGCAGGAGAAGAACAACCAGGCCGAGCTGGACAAGGCCAAGGGCGAGGTCGAGGCCGCGACCAAGGCCGGTGACGCGGCCCGCGCCGACGAGGAGAAGTTCCGCAGCCGGGTCGACCGGCTCACCGAGGCCTCCTTCGAGGGCGCGCGGTTCAACCAGCTGTCCGCGCTGCTGGTCAGCGACTCGCAGCAGGACTTCCTCAACCGCATGTCCGCCCTGGGCGTGCTGGCCATGGACAACGGCGAGGCGCTGGACGAGCTGTCCGGCGCGGTCCAGGCCGCCGACACGGCGCGCGACACCGCCTCCGAGGCCGAGAAGCGCGCGCAGACCGCGACGGACGAGGCGAAGAAGATCGCCGACGACGTGCGCAAGCGCAAGGACGACCTGGACAAGCAGCGCACCGAGGTCCAGGCGCAGATCCAGCGGCTGACCGTCTCCGAGAAGGCCGCGCTCAAGAACCCCGGCAGCGTTCCCACGAACGTGGACTACCCGGCGGGCGCTGCGGGCGCGGCGCTCCAGTTCGCGCTGGCGCAGATCGGCGACATGTACCAGTACGGCGCGACGGGCCCGAACGTGTGGGACTGCTCCGGCCTGGTCATGAAGGCGTACGCGAGCGCGGGCGTGTCGATCCCCCGCACCAGCCAGGGGCAGGCCGGGGTCGGCCGCGCGGTGACCCGCGCCGAGGCCCAGGCGGGCGACATCGTCGTCTACAACGGCGGGATGCACGTGGGCATGGCGGTGAGCAACAGCCAGGTGGTGCACGCGTCCACCGACGGCGTGCCGGTGAAGGTCGTGCCGTTCAACAACCCCGGCTCGATCTACGCTATCCGCCGGATCGGCTGACGGGCCTGCGAGCTGTTCCCCCTCGGCGGGGTCGTTCCGGGAGCGGAGCGGCCCCGCCGAGGCGCGTTCCGGGGGTGGGGTTCACTGTCCGGGTGCCCTCGACCGCCGCCGGAGCGGCCCGGTGAGCCGCGCGCGGACCGTCCTGGCGGTCCTGGCCGCGCTGGTGCTGTCGGCCGGGCTGGTGGCCGTCCTGCGGCACGGGACCGCGCCGGCCGGGGCGGACGCGCCAGCCGAGGAGGCCGTGCGGGCGCTCCTGGACCGCAGGGCGCGGGCCGTGCTGGAGCGGGACGAGGCGGCGTTCACCGCCGACCTGGACCCCGAGGCCGATCCCGCGTTCCTGGCCGCCCAGCGCGGGCTGTTCGCCGCGCTGGCCGAGGTGCCACTGGCCGAGTGGTCCTACCGGGTGGCCGACGCCGCGGGTGACGAGTCCGGTGGGGACGAGCGCGCTCTGACCGTCCTGCTGTCGCACCGGCTGTCCGGTGTGGACGAGCGCGCGGGGGAGAAGCCGCTCGGCTACCGCTTCAGCCGCCGGGACGACCGCTGGCTCCTGACCTCGGACACCGCGCCGGGCCGCACGACGTGGCGCGGCCCGTGGGACTTCGGGCCCGTGCGCGTCGGCGCCGCGCGCGGCGGGCTGGTCCTGGCGCACCCAGGAGGCGAGGCCCAGGCCGCGCGGGCGCTGGCGGAGCTGGACGACGCCGTGGACGCGGTCACCGACGTGCTGGGGCCGAGGTGGGGCGGGCGGGTGGCGGTGCTGGTCCCCTCCGGTGACGCGGAGCTGCGCGCGCTGGTCGGCGACGGCTTCGCGAGCGGGGGGCTGGCCGCCGTGGCGGTGTCCGACCCGGTCGTGCCCGGCCGGACGCCCACCGGCCAGCGGGTGGTGCTGAACCCGGCGGTCGTGGCCCCGCTGCCGGACGTCCAGTTCCGGGTCCTCCTGCGGCACGAGATCACGCACGTGGCGACGCGGGCCTCGGTCGTGGACGGCGCGCCGATGTGGCTGCTGGAGGGCTTCGCGGACCACGTCGGCTACCTGGGCAGCGGTCTGCCCGCCGACCAGGTCGCGCCCGCGCTGGCGGCCCGCGTGCGCGCGGGCGACCCGCCGTCCGCGCTGCCGTCCGACGCGGACTTCCGGGGCGCGGGGATCGACCTGGCCTACCAGGAGGCGTGGTCGTTCGCCGAGCACCTGGCCAGGGCGCACGGGGAACCCGCCCTGCTCGCCCTGCACGACCGCCTGACCGCGCTGGGCCCGGCCGCCGGGTCCGACGTGGACGCGGCCCTGCGCGCCACCACCGGCGCGGGGCTGGCCGAGCAGCTGGCCGCCTGGCGCGGGTTCCTGACCACGACGTTCACCCCCTGAGTCTGGTAGTCCCTGACCCCGCCACTCCCTGGCCCCGCCACTCCCTGGCCCCGCCACTCCCTGGCCTCGGCACCCCCTGGCCTCGGCACCCTCTGACCCCGGCACCCCTGGGCAGCAGCGCCCTGCGCGACACCACGGCCAAGCCGCCTCGCCGGATCGCCCGCACCAGGCGCCGGTCAGGCACGCTCCACCGCAGCGGCGCGGGCACGAGCCTGGCCGAGGGAAACCCGCCCCCGAGCCGCCGCGCAAGCGGCTGCTCCCGGCCCTCGCCGCCGAGCGGGAGGCCCTTCGAGCCCCGCACCGCCCCGGCTCCCGGTCCTCGCCCGCCCCCTGATCGTCACCCGTGCTCGCCCTGCCGCTCGACCCAACCGCGCCTGTCCCCGCCCTGCCCGGCCGTCCGTGCCGCGTCCTGCCCCACCCGCCTGCCCGCCCGCGCCCATCCCCTCGCCCGCCGCCCCCCGCACCCCCCACCTCCCTCGGGGTACCGTGCGCCCGTGCCGCGAACCCTCCTGGTGACCAACGACTTCCCGCCGCGCCCCGGAGGCATCCAGGGCTACCTGCACGAGCTCGTCACCCGCCTGCCCGACGTGGTCGTCTACGCCCCGTCCTGGGAATCGCCCTCCGGTTCGCACCCCGAGTTCGACGCCGCCCAGCCCTTCCCGGTCGTCCGCCACCCCACGAGCCTCATGCTCCCCACCCCCGACGTCCTGCGCCGCGCCGCCGACGTCCTCAGGGCCGAGCGCTGCGACTCCGTCTGGTTCGGCGCCGCCGCCCCCCTCGCCCTGCTCGGCCCCGCGCTGCGGAAGGCGGGCGCCCGGCGGGTCGTCGCCTCCACGCACGGGCACGAGGTCGGCTGGTCCATGCTCCCCGGCGCCCGCCAGGCGCTGCGCCGCATCGGGTCCACCTCGGACGTCGTCACGTTCGTCAGCCGCTACACCCGCTCCCGCTTCGCCGCCGCGTTCGGCCCGGCCGCCGCGCTGGAGCACCTGCCGCCCGGCGTGGACACCGACGTCTTCGCGCCCGACCCGGCCGCCCGCGCCGAGCTGCGCGCCCGCTACCGCCTCGGCGACCGGCCGGTCGTCGTCTGCGTGTCGAGGCTGGTGCCGCGCAAGGGGCAGGACGTGCTGATCAGGGCCCTGCCCGAGATCCGCCGCCGGGTCCCGGACGCCGCGCTGCTGCTGGTCGGCGGCGGGCCGCACCGGGGCGCGCTGGAGCGGCTGGCCCGCGAGAGCGGGGTCGAGGGCGACGTGGTGCTGACCGGGTCGGTGCCCTGGTCGGAGCTGCCCGCGCACTACAACGCGGGCGACGTGTTCGCGATGCCGTGCCGCACGCGCGGGCGCGGGCTGGACGTGGAGGGGCTCGGCATCGTCTACCTGGAGGCCTCCGCCACCGGGCTGCCGGTCGTGGCGGGCCGCTCGGGCGGTGCGCCGGAGACGGTGCGCGACGGCGTCACCGGGCACGTGGTGGACGGCCGCGAGGTGCACGCGGTGGCCGAGTCCACGGCGGCGCTGCTGGCCGATCCTGGACTGGCCGCGAAGATGGGGCAGGCCGGTCGCGAGTGGGTCTCCGACCGGTGGCGCTGGTCCGACATGGCCGCCCGCCTCGGCTCGCTCATCGCGGGCTGACCCGGCGGAAACCCTAGGTCAGCGCGGTCGGCGGGACGCGCGACAGCGATACGACAGAACCACCCGCGAGACTGGTCCCGTCCCACCGCCGAGCGGCGCCGGGACGGGAACTCTCGCGTCAAGCGATCACTGGGGGTCGGTTGGCCCACACCTCGGTGTGGGCCAACCGTCTGTTCCGCCCCCGGCCGGTCTCAGCGGGAGTAGATCGCCTCGATGTCGGCCTTGTAGGTCTTCGCCACGACCGACCGGCGCAGCTTCATGCTCGGCGTCATCTCGCCGCCCGCCTCGGTGAAGTCCACCGGCAGCACCCGGAACTTCTTGATCGACTCCGCCTTGGACACCGCCAGGTTCGCGTCGTCCACCGCCGCCTGGATGTCCTTGAGCAGCTGCTCGTCCTCCACCACGTCCGCGACCTTCGTGCCCGCGGGCCGGTTGTTGCGCTCCAGCCAGGACGGGAAGAACTCCGGGTCGATCGTGATCAGCGCGCCGATGAACGGCTGCGCGTCGCCGATCACCATGCACTGGCTGATCAGCGGGTGCGCCCGCAGCCGGTCCTCCAGCACGGCCGGGGAGACGTTCTTGCCACCGGCGGTGACGATGATCTCCTTCTTCCGGCCGGTGATCTTCAGGAAGCCGTCGGCGTCCAGCTCGCCGATGTCGCCGGTGTGGAACCAGCCGTCCTCCAGCGACTCCTCGGTGGCCTTCGGGTTGTTCCAGTAGCTCCGGAACACCACGTCGCCCTTGATCAGCACCTCGCCGTCCTCGGCGATGCGCACCGAGGTGCCGCCCACCGGCTTGCCGACCGTGCCGACCCTGGTCGCCGTCGCCGTGTTCAGGCAGGCCGCCGCCGTGGTCTCGGTCAGGCCGTAGCCCTCCATGACCGGCACGCCGATGCCCCGGAAGAAGTGCGCCAGCCGCTCGCCCAGCGGCGCGCCGCCGGACACCGCCGCGATGCACCGGCCGCCCAGCGCCGCCTTGAGCCTGCGGTACACGAGCTTGTCGAACACCGCGTGCTTGACCTTGAGCAGCAGGCCGGGCTTGCCCTCGGCCTGCGCGCGGCTGTGCTCGACGGCGGTCGCCTCCGCGATCGCGAAGATCTTGCCCTTGCCCTCGGCCTCGGCCTTCTGCTTGGCCCCGTTGTAGACCTTCTCGAACACGCGCGGCACCGCGACGACGAACGTCGGGCGGAACGTGCCCAGGTCCTCGACGAGCTTGCGCACGTCCTGGGTGTGGCCGACGGTCACCCGCGTGTACAGGGCGCACAGGGCCAGCACGCGGGCCAGGATGTGCGCGAGCGGCAGGAACACCAGCAGCGTGTTGCCCGCCTGCAGCAGGTGCGGCATCAGCGTGACCGCCTCGCGGATCTCCGAGAGGAGGTTGCGGTGGGTCAGCTCGCAGCCCTTGGGCTTGCCGGTGGTGCCCGAGGTGTAGACGATCGTCGCGACGTCGTCCGCGCCCGCGACCCGCCGCCGGGCGTGGGCGTCCTCGTCGGACACCTCGGCCCCCAGCGCGGTCAGCTCGTCCACCGCGCCGCCCGCCGAGCCCGAGCCGGACTCCAGCTGCCAGACGTGCCGCAGCTCCGGCAGGTCGGGCGCGATCGGCTCCAGCAGCGCGCGGTGGGCGCCCGTCTCGACGAACACGGCCTTCGCGCCGGAGTTCGACAGGATCCACTCGACCTGCTCCGCGGAGGAGGTCTCGTAGATCGGCACCACCACGCCGCCCGCGTGCCAGATCGCCTGGTCCAGCAGGGTCCACTCGTAGCTGGTCTTGGACATCAGCCCGACCCGGTCGCCCGGCTCGATCCCGGCGGAGATCATGCCCTTGGCGACCGCCAGCACCTGTGCGGCGTAGTCACGCGAGGTCACGTCGACCCACGTGCCGTCCACGCGCCTGCGGAAGCTGACCGCGTTGCCGAAGCGCTCCGCGTTCGCCCACACCATGTCGGTGAGGTTGTCCTCAGGCGCCACCGACGCGGTAGCGGGAACGCTGAACTCGCGCACGTTGCCTCCGTGACTTTCGACTTCGATTTGTCCGACTCGTTCGACCGGACACGGAACTTAACCTGTGATTCCGGCGATACACCAGGCCGGTGCGCTGGTTCGTGGCCATCTCGTGGCACGCTCGCGGCCGTGCCGAGCGTGGACGTCGTGGACGAGACCTTCCTGGCTGTTCCCCCCGAGACCGTGGCGGAGGCCTTCGCCGCGCCCGAGTCCTGGGCGCGGCACTGGCCCGATCTCATTCTCTCGGTCTACCTCGACCGGGGGGCGCAGGGGCTGCGCTGGACGGTCGGCGGCGCGCTCGTCGGGACCATGGAGGTCTGGCTCGAACCGGTCATGGACGGGACCCTCCTGCACTACTTCCTGCGGGCCGACCTGCCCGAGGGCGCCCCGGCCAAGCGGGTGCGCAAGGAGCTGCGCCGCCGCCAGCTCGACGCCAAGAGCGTGTCGCTGGGCCTGAAGCTGGCACTGGAGGCCGGTCGGGAGCCGGGGGTCGCCCCGGTCCTGCCGTAGATTCTCCCCCCGTGCGCGTACACGTGGTGTCGGACGTCCACGGCAACTCCGAAGCGCTGGCCCGCGCGGGTGACGGGGCGGACGCGCTGGTCGTCCTGGGCGACCTGATCGACTTCGTCGACTACTACGACCACTCCGGCGGCATCCTCGGCCGGGTGTTCGGGCCGGAGAAGGTCGCCGAGTTCGCCCGGCTGCGGCGCGGGCGCATGGGCCCGGAGGCGGGCGCCTTCCTGCGGACCCTGTGGGCGGGCCTCGACGACGCGGCGGCCGTGGTCAGGGAAGCGGTGCACGAGCAGTACACCCGGCTGTTCGGGGCCATGACCGCGCCGACCTACGCCACGCCGGGCAACGTGGACAGCCCCGAGCTGTGGCCGGAGTTCGCCCGCGACGGCGTGCACGTGCTCGACGGCGAGACGGCCGAGATCGGCGGGCTGCGGTTCGGGTTCGCGGGCGGCGCGGTGATCGCCCCGAACGTCCGCCGCACGCCCGGCGCGGCCTGGCGGGCCTACCTGCGCACCGACGCCGAGCTGACCGGGGTGCTGGCCGGGCTCGGCGAGGTGGACGTGCTGTGCACGCACGTGCCGCCCGCCGTGGCCGAGCTGACCTACGACGTGGTGGCCCGGCGCGCCGAGCAGGGCTCGACGGCCGTGCTGGACGCGATCCACCGGCTGCGCCCCCGCTGGTCGGTGTTCGGGCACATCCACCAGCCGATGACCAGGCGCACCCGCATCGGCCCGACCGAGTGCGTCAACGTCGGCCACTTCCGGCGGACCGGAACGCCGCACGTGCTGGCTTGGTGACCAGGCGCACCGGGTAGCCTGCGCGACATGGCCGACGAGTCCACCCAGTCCATCGTGATCGACGCTGCCCCAGCGCAGATCCTGGCGGTGATCGCCGACTTCGACTCCTACCCGGAGTGGGCGAACGGGGTGAAGCAGACCGAGGTGCTGAAGCGGGACGACGAGGGCCGGGCCACCGAGGTCGAGTTCGCGATCGACCAGGGGCCCATCAAGGACGACTACGTGCTCGGCTACACCTGGCGGCCCACCGGCGTGTCCTGGACCCTGCTCAAGGGCAACATGCAGAAGGCGCAGGAGGGCAGCTACGAGCTGACCCCGACCGGCGCGGGCGTCCAGGTCACCTACACGCTCTCGGTGCAGCTCGTCGTGCCGATGATCGGCCTGTTCCGCCGCAAGGCCGAGAAGGTCATCATGGACACCGCGCTCAAGGAGCTCAAGCGCCGCGTGGAAAGCGCTGGATGAGCGCCGGACTGCTGCTCTTCACCGGCAAGGGCGGGGTCGGCAAGACCACCCTCGCCGCCGCGACCGCCGCCCGGCTCGCCGAGAGCGGGCGCAAGGCGCTCGTCGTGTCCACCGACCCGGCCCACTCGCTCGGTGACGCCTTCGGCGTGCGCCTGGGCGCCGCGCCGACCGAGGTGGACCCGGACGGGCTGACCGGGCTGCACGCCGCCCAGGTCGACCCGCGCGCCCTCGTGGACGACGCCTGGACCGAGCTGCGCGGGCACCTGCGCACCGTCCTGGCCGGGGCCGGGGTGGACGAGCTGGACGCCGAGGAGCTGACCGCGCTGCCCGGCGTGGAGGAGCTGCTCGCGCTCGGCGAGGTGCGCAGGCTGGCCGCGAACGGGCCGTGGGAGGTCGTGGTCGTCGACTGCGGGCCCACCGCCGAGACGCTGCGGCTGCTCGCGCTGCCCGAGGCGTTCGCCGGCTACCTGGAACGGCTGTTCCCCACCCACCGCAGGGTCGTGCGCGGCCTGCTGGCCGGGGCCGCGGGCAGCGGCGCGGTCGACCGCTGGGACGCCACCGCCGACGCGCTGTCCCGGTTGGCCGAGCGGCTCGACGCGCTGCGGGGGATGCTGACCTCGGACGACACGGCCGTGCGGCTCGTGCTCACCCCGGAGCGGGTGGTCGCGGCCGAGACGCGGCGCACGGTGGCGGCGCTCGCGCTGCAGGGCGTGCGGGTGTCCGGGCTGGTGGCGAACCGGCTCGTGCCCGCCGTCGCGGCCGACGAGAGCGGCGCCGCGGCCTCCTGGCTGCGGACGCGGCGCGCCGAGCAGGACGCGGTGCTCGCGGACCTGGCCGACCTCGGCGGGGTGCGCGCGGTCGAGCACCGGGCGGCCGAGCCGGTGGGCGTCGAGGCGCTGCTGGAGGTGGCGCGCGGGCTGTACGGGGACGACGACCCGGTCGGGGAGCCCGGCGGGTCCGGGGCGCTGACCTCGGTGGAGCGGGACGGGGACGAGTACGTGCTGCGACTGGCGCTGGCGGTCGGCGAGTCCGACCTGGACCTGGCGCGGGTCGGCGACGAGCTGGCCGTGACCCTGGACGGCAGGCGCAAGCTGGTGCCGCTGCCGCCGCTGCTCAAGCGGTGCGTGGTGACCGGCGCGGAACTGGACGACGGTGGGTTGGCGGTGCGGTTCCGCCCCGACCCCGACCTGTGGATGCGGTGAGCGGCGTGGCCGATGCCAAGCTGGTCGAGGAGTTGCGGCTGCTGCTGGACGCGGCGGCCGAGCGGGCGGAGCCGTGGCTGCACCGCGTCGCGGCGGCCGAGGACGGGCACGACCCGGCGGCGTGCGGGTGGTGCCCGCTGTGCAACGCGGTGGCGCTGGCGCGCGGCGACCGGTCGCAGCTGGCGTCCAGGGCGGCGGAGCACGTGGCCGGGCTGATCGCGGTGCTGCGGACGGCGCTGGCCGAGGCGGACGCGAAGGCGGCGCGGGGCGGCGCCGGCGGCGGCGCGGCGGGTCCGTTCGGCGCGGAGCCCGACGCCGCCGGTCCCGAGGAGCCCGCTGTCGCGCGACCGCGCGTGCAGCGCATCCCCGTGGTGCGCAAGCCGTGCTGACGATCGGGATCGACGTCGGCGGGACCAGCGTGCGGGCCGGGGTGGTGGACGCGGACGGCGCGGTGCTCGACACCACGCGCGCGGCCACGCCCGGTGACGAGCGGGCGCTGGAGGAGGCCATCGGCGGGGCGGTGCACGAGCTGGCCGAGCGGCACGAGGTCGCGGCGGTCGGGCTCGCGGTCGCCGGGTTCGTGGCCTCGGACCGGCGCACGGTGATGTTCGCGCCGCACCTGGCGTGGCGGCACGCGCCGGTGGCCGAGCGGATCTCCGAGCGGGTCGGGATGCCGGTGGTGCTGGAGCACGACGCGAACGCGGCGGCGCTGGCCGAGCACCGGTTCGGCGCGGCGCGCGGCGCGGGCGTCGCGGTGCTGGTCGCCGTGGGCACCGGCATCGGCGGGGCGCTGCTGATCGACGGCGAGGTGTTCCGGGGCGCCCACGGCGTGGCGCCGGAGCTGGGGCACCTGCGGCTGGTCCCGGACGGCAGGCCGTGCCCGTGCGGCAAGAGCGGGTGCTGGGAGCGGTACTGCAGCGGCACCGCGCTGAGCTCGACGGCCGTGGAGCTGCTCGCGAAGCACCCCGGCGTGTCGACGGTGCTGGCGCGGGAGGCGCGCGGCGACGCGCGGGCGATCACCGGCAGGCGGGTGGCGGGCGCGGCCCGCGACGGCGACCCGCTGGCGCAGCGCGCGGTCGAGGACCTGGCCCGGTGGCTGGGGGAGGGGCTGGCGCTCGTCGCGGACGTGTACGACCCGGAGGTGATCGTGGTCGGCGGCGGGGTGTCCGAGTCGGCGACCCTGTTCCTGGACGACGCCCGCGAGCACTACGCGTCCGCCGTGACCGGCGCGGGCCACCGCCCGCTGGCCAGGATCAGGACGGCGCAGCTGGGCGACGACGCGGGGCTGGTCGGGGTCGCGACCCTGGCGCGTGACCTGGCGGTGGGCGCGGCGCAGGCGCCCGGCGGGCGGGTGGGCTGACGGGCGGTCGGGGCGGCGGGCCTCTCGTGGTCGGCGTACCGCTCGGATTGGTATACCGCTTGGATCAGCGCGCCGCTCGGGTCGGCGGGCCTCTCGGGGGCGGCGTACCGCTCGGGTCAGCGCGCCGCTCGGGGGCGGCATACCCCTCGGATCAGCGCGCCGCTTGGGGCGGCGCGCCGTTCGGATCGGCACGCGCGGCACCGTTCTCCGGTGGGGGACGGGCTCGACCGGACCCGGCTGGCGGGCCCGGTGGCGGCTGACCTGGGCGGGCGTCGACAGCGGCAGCCGGTGGCGGCAGCGGGTCTCGGCAGCGGGCAGCGGGTCGCCCGCCGGTGGGCGCGATGTCGCCCTGCGGCGGCCCTCCGGCCGACGCGGCGTCCATCGGCGGGGTCAGCCCGGTGGTCCCCACGGCCGGTGGGAGCGCTCTCATGACCGCGTCGCCGGGATCGTGGTCGTTCGGCCCGCGGATCATTCCGGCGCGGCGCGGCCCCCGCTGATCCACGTACGATCCACCCCGTGCGCGACTCCGGTGCCGACAACCCCGTTCGAGGGGCGGCGGTCGCCCCCGAGCGTGGTGGGCGACCCCGCCACCCGGTCGTTCCCGCACGCGGAGCCAGGACCGGACCCGCCTCCCGCGCCACCCCCGGCGCGAGCCACGACACCGTCCTGTGCTCCTCCGACTCCGACCTGCTCGCCTCCGCCGGTTCCTTCGCCGCCGAAGGCCTCGCCCTCGGCGAGCCGGTCCTCCTGGCCTGCGCCCCGGAGCGCGCCGAGCTGCTGCGCTCCCGCCTCGCCCCCGTCCCCGGCCTGCTCGACCTCCCCCCGGACGAGCGCCCCGCCGAAGCCCTCCTCGTGCTGCGCCGCAAGGTGGACGACCTCCTCGGGGGCGGCGCCCCCGCCGTCCGGGTGGTCGGGGGCGCGCCCTCCCCCCGCACCGGGGCGAGCTGGGACTGGTGGGCCAGGTTCGAGCTCGCGGTGACCGAGGTGTTCGCCGACGCCCCCGTGCGCGTCCTCTGCCCCTACGACCTGCCCGCCACCCCGGACCGGGTGGTGGCCGACGTCCTGCGCGCGCACCCCGGCCTGCTCCGCCCGGACGGCGAGCGGGTGCCCAACCCCGGTCACGCGCCCGGCGCGGTCGTGGCCGGGGACCCGCCGCACCCGCTCGAAGCGGGCCCCCCGCTGGTCGACGTGCTCGACCCCGCCCCGGCCGACGCGCGCCGGGCGGTCGAGCGGGCCACCTCGGGGACCGCGCTCACCGACGACGAGCACGACGACGTGGTCTACGCGGCCAGCGAGGCGGTCACCAACGGGCTCAGCCACGGCCGCGCCCCGGTGCGCCTGCGGGTCTGGGCGGACCGGGCGCGGGTCCTCGTCGTGGTCACCGACCGGGGGCAGGGGCCGCCGAACCGGCTGGTCGGCCTGGTCCCCACGGAGGGCAGCTCCACGGCGGGCCTCGGCCTGTGGCTCACCCACCGCACCTGCCGCGACGTCGCCCTCACCTGGGGGCGGGACGGGTTCACCGTGCGGGTGCTGGTCGGCGCGCCCAGCCCACCGCGCGAGCGCTGACCGCACTACCGAGAGGACGGCGAAGCGACATCCGGCCGACGAGCCTCCGGCACGCCGAATCGACCCGTCACCAGAAGGACCGGGCGGTCGGCCTCAGAGCTGGGCCCCGTCGTCCCACCCGGAGTCCGGCGGCGGCCCGTTGCGGATGCGCATGATCAGCAGCGCCACGCCCGAGCACAGCACAACCAGCGCCAGCGGCGCCCCGTACTGCGTGGTCAGCCCGAACAGCCCCGGCACCACGAGCAGCACCACACCCACCGCGATCAGCACCAGCGCCGCGATCGTCCCCTTGCGCAACGTCGGCAGCGGCGGCGGTTCCGGCGGGACGTAGTGGTCCTCCGGGTCCTCCTCGGCGACCACCGACGGCTGCCCCTCGGGGCGCAGCGGCACCGGTTCGGCCTCGGCCCTGCTCTCAGCCGACTTCTCGGCCTTCTCGCTCTTGGCCTCGGCCTCGTCGGGCCAGCGCGACCCGACGCCGTCGCGCTCCAGACCCGCGACGATCTCGGCGAACGCCGCGTCCACGTCCTCAGGGCCGTTCGAGTCGCGTCGGGAGTTCATCACCACTGCCCCCAGCCCTCCGGATCGCGGTCGGGGGCGCGGCGGCGCGTCCCCCTGCGGTATCCGGTCCATCGTCGCACGGACTCGCGGTGTTGCGGATTACGGCGACCGGAGGGACTTGCGCGAAACCGACCCCCGACGGGCTTCGTTGTGCCCTGAGGCCCTTGCTCCGTACGCTGGCAGGGGGTAACGGCTGTCGAGGAGGCGCTTCCAACAGTGCTCTACTGGTTGATCAAAAACGTCTTGGTCGGGCCGCTGCTCCAAGTCTTCTTCCGCCCGCGGATCGTCGAGGGCGCCGAGCACGTGCCCGCCGAGGGCGGGGTGATCCTCGCCAGCAACCACCTCGCGGTGTCCGACTCGTTCTTCCTCCCGCTGAAGCTCTCCCGGCGGGTCACGTTCCCCGCCAAGCTGGAGTACTTCACCGGCAAGGGCGTCAAGGGCACGCTGAAGCGGTGGTTCTTCCGGGGCATGGGCCAGGTCCCGATCGACCGCTCCAGCGCCTCGGCCGCGCAGGGCGCGCTGGACACCGGCGTGCGGATCGTCCGCGACGGCAAGGTGCTCGGCATCTACCCCGAGGGCACCCGCTCGCCCGACGGGCGGCTGTACAAGGGCAAGGTCGGCGTCGCCTGGATCGCGCTGGAGTCCGGCGCCCCGGTGATCCCGGTGGCGATGATCGGCACGGACAAGGCCAACCCGATCGGGTCGAAGGTGTGGCGGCCGTACCCGATCAAGATCAAGATCGGCAAGCCGCTGGACTTCTCCCGGTACGCGGGCCTGTCCGGCGACCGGTTCGTGCTGCGGTCGATCACCGACGAGATCATGTACGCGCTGATGGAGCTGTCCGGCCAGGAGTACGTGGACGTCTACGCGGCCAAGGCCAAGGAGGCCGACGCGGCGGGCGGCAAGCCCGGCACGCCGCCCGCTGCGGGCAGGCTCCCGGACAGCAAGGCGAGCTGAGGACGGCGCGGCCGGGCGCTGGGGGCCCGGCCGGGTTTTTCTCGAATACTTTTCATGTTTTGCCCCCCGTTCGGGGGCGGCGGGCTCCCACGTGTGGCGTACAGCTCATTTTTCCGGTCACCGACCGCCGAGCCCCGGAACCCGCCCCCGAGCCCGCCACGAGCGCGCTGGGGCGTCCTGCGCGGCCACCGCGCGGCCCCGGCGTCCGGTGCGCCCGCACCGGCCCCCTAGGGTGTTCCGATGCGGTTCTTCTACGACTGTGAGTTCATCGAGGACGGGGTCACGATCGACCTCGTCTCCATCGGCGTCGTCGACGAGGAAGGCCGCGAGTTCTACGCCATCTCGACCGAGTTCGACCCCGAGAAGGCCGGGCCGTGGGTGCGGGAGAACGTCCTCAACCAGCTCCCGCCGCCCTCCAGCAAGGCCTACATGAGCCGCACCCGCCTGCGCGCTGAGCTGCTGGAATTCCTCGGCGGGGCCAAGGCGAACCGGGACCACGTCGAGCTGTGGGCGTGGTTCGCCGCCTACGACCACGTGGCCCTCGCCCAGCTGTGGGGCGCCATGCCCGCGCTGCCGCGCAGCCTCCCCAGGTTCACCCGCGACCTGCGCCAGCGGTGGGAGGACGTGGGCAAGCCCGCCCTCCCCGCGCCGCCCAAGGACGCCCACGACGCGCTCGCCGACGCCCGCCACAACCTCGTGAAGTGGAAGGTCATCGAGGAGCACTGGCAGCGGCGCGGGCACACCGCCCGCTGAGGCACCCCCCTCTTCGCTGCACCGATCCAGCGCGTGTCACGCTTGGGTGACCCACGACACGACGATGAAGAGATGGGTGACGAGCAGATGCGCATCGGTGTGCTCACCGGCGGTGGAGACTGCCCCGGCCTCAACGCGGTGATCCGCGGTGTTGTCCGCAAGGGCGTGGAGACCCACGGCTGGGACGTCCTCGGCTTCCGCAACGGGTGGCAGGGGCCGATCGAGGGGCTCACCAAGCCGATCGGTCTCGCCGACGTCGAGGACATCCTCACCCGCGGCGGCACCATCCTCGGCTCCTCGCGGACCAACCCCTACAAGGTCGAGGGCGGCGTCGAGGCCATCCGCAAGACCCTCAAGGAGCACGGGGTCGACGCGCTGATCGCCATCGGCGGCGAGGACACCCTCGGCGTGGCGAAGCGGCTCACCGACGACGGCATCGGCGTCGTCGGCGTCCCGAAGACCATCGACAACGACCTCGGCGCGACCGACTACACGTTCGGCTTCGACACCGCCGTGCACATCGCCACCGAGGCGATCGACCGGCTGCGCACCACCGCCGAGTCGCACCACCGCGCGCTCGTCGTGGAGGTCATGGGCCGCCACGCGGGCTGGATCGCGCTGCACTCCGGCCTCGCGGGCGGCGCCAACGTCATCCTCGTGCCCGAGCGCGAGTTCGACGTGGACCAGGTCGTCACGTGGGTCGAGCGCCGCTTCGAGAAGCAGTACGCGCCGATCATCGTGGTCGCCGAGGGCGCCATCCCGCAGGGCGGCGCCGAGGTGCTGCACTCCGGCGAGAAGGACGCCTTCGGGCATGTCCGCCTCGGCGGCGTCGGCACCTGGCTGGCGGAGGAGATCGCGCAGCGCACCGGCAAGGAGTCCCGCGCGGTCGTGCTGGGCCACGTCCAGCGCGGCGGCATCCCGACCGCCTACGACCGCGTGCTCGCCACCCGGTTCGGCCTGCACGCGGTGGACGCGGTCGCCGACGGCGACTTCGGCGTCATGGTCGCCCTGAAGGGCACCGACATCGTGCGCGTGAAGCTCAGCGAGGCGACCGCCGAGCTGAAGACCGTGCCGCTGGAGCGGTACCAGGAGGCCGAGGTCTTCTTCGGCTGAGTTCTCGCGGCTCCCCCCGAGCCGTTCGGCGATCCCCGGTCCGCGCCTCGCGGGCCGGGGATCACCCGTTCCAGGGGCTCGGCGCGTCCCCGCGACCAGTGCACCGGTCAGTCCCCCCGCACGTTCGCCACGGCCATCGCCAGCAGGCGCGCCGCGAGCTCGTCGGTCAGCGCCGCGTTTTCATTCGTTCGGGGGGTCTCCACACCCGGCATCGCGCACAGGCCACCCACGGCCATCCCAGGGACTAGGAAGGCCTACTCTTTAACACGTGAACTGGACCGTGGACGTGCCCGTTGACACGCTTCCCGAGCTCCCGCCGCTCCCGCCCGAGCTCCGCGCTCGGCTGGACGACGCGCTCGGCAGGCCGGCCGCCCAGCAGCCCGAGTGGCCGGACGCCGACCTCGCGCGCCGGGTTCGCGCCGTGCTGGAGAGCGTGCCCCCCATCACCGTGCCCGCCGAGATCGACCGGCTCCGCGAGCACCTGGCCTCCGTCGCGCGCGGCGAGGCCTTCATGCTGCAGGGCGGCGACTGCGCGGAGACGTTCGCGGACAACACCGAGCCGCACATCCGCGCGAACGTGCGCACCCTGCTCCAGATGGCCGTGGTCCTCACCTACGGCGCCAGCCTCCCCGTCGTGAAGATCGGCCGGATCGCGGGCCAGTACGCCAAGCCGCGCTCCTCCGGCACGGACGCGCTCGGCCTGCCGTCGTACCGGGGCGACATCATCAACTCGCTGGTGCCCACCCCCGAGGCCCGCGTCGCCGACCCCGGCCGCATGATCCGCGCCTACGCCAACGCGGGCGCGGCGATGAACCTGCTGCGCGCCATGACCACCGCGGGCATGGCCGACCTGCACCGGCTGCACGACTGGAACAAGGACTTCGTGCGCACCTCGCCCGCGGGCGAGCGGTACGAGGCGCTGGCCGCCGAGATCGACCGGGGCCTGCGCTTCATGTCGGCGTGCGGCGTGAACGACTCCTCGCTGCACAGCACGGAGATCTTCGCCTCGCACGAGGCCCTGCTGCTCGACTACGAGCGGGCCCTGCTGCGCCTGGACACCACCAGCGGCCAGCCGAAGCTGTACGACCTGTCCTCGCACTTCCTGTGGATCGGCGACCGGACCCGGCAGCTGGACGGCGCGCACATCGCGTTCGCCGAGCTGCTGGCCAACCCGATCGGCCTGAAGATCGGCCCGTCCACCACGCCCGAGATGGCCGTGGAGTACGTCGAGCGCCTCGACCCGCACAACCAGCCCGGCAGGCTGACCCTGATCAGCCGCATGGGCAACGGCAAGGTGCGCGACGTGCTGCCCGCGATCGTCGAGAAGGTCACCGCCTCCGGCCACCAGGTGATCTGGCAGTGCGACCCGATGCACGGCAACACGCACGAGTCGTCCACCGGCTACAAGACCCGGCACTTCGACCGGATCGTGGACGAGGTGCAGGGCTTCTTCGAGGTGCACCGCAGGCTCGGCACGCACCCCGGCGGCATCCACATCGAGCTGACCGGCGAGGACGTCACCGAGTGCCTGGGCGGCGCCCAGGAGATCTCGGACACCGACCTGGCCGGCCGCTACGAGACCGCGTGCGACCCGCGCCTGAACACCCAGCAGTCGCTGGAGCTGGCCTTCCTGGTCGCGGAGATGCTCCGCTCCTGACGGCCCCGACGTCCCGCTGAACGCCCCGCTCCCGGTCCGCCGGGGGCGGGGCGTTCGCCGTTCGGGGCGGCAGGTCCCGGAACGAGCCCGGAACGAGCGGGGCACGAGCCCGGAACGAGAAGGGCCCCGGCAGCGCGCGGCTGCCGGGGCCCTTCTCGTGCGTGCGGATCAGATCCCGACCAGGGTGACCCGGCTGCCCTTCTCGACCTTCGTGCCCGCGTCGGGGCTCTGGTTGAACACCCGAGCCCGGTCGCTGCCGTTGAACTGGACCTCGACCTCGAGGCCGAGCTTCTCCAGGTCCTTGCGCGCGTCCTTGACCCGCTTGCCCTTGACCTCGGGCACGGTGACCGCGCCGCCGGACACCACGACGGTGACCTTCTTGTCGCCCTCCGGCAGGTTCGCGCCCGCCTCCGGCGTGGTCCGGATGACCTTGCCGTCCTCGACGCCCTGCACGAACTCGGCCTTGCCCTCGACCGGCTCGAAGCCCGCGGCGGTCAGCTCGGCGAACGCGTCCGCCTTGCTCTTGCCCCGCACGTCCGGCACCGGCTTGGGCTCGGGGCCCTTGCTCAGCACGATGGTGATCTTCGTGCCGATCGGCACCTGGGTGCCCGGCTCGGGCTTGAGCGTGACGACCTTGCCCACCGGGACGGTGGCGCTGTAGGCGTTCTCGGCCTCGTTGACCTCGCCTTCGAGGCCGACCAGCTTGAGCTCCTGCTGCGCGACCGCGACGTCCAGGTTCGACTTGAGCTGCGGCACCACCGGCCTGCCCAGCGAGACCGTGACCCGCACCAGGTCGCCGCGCATCAGCTCGGTGCCCGCCGCCGGGTCGGTGCGCAGCACCTCGCCCTTGGGCACGGTGTCGTTGGCCTCCATGGAGGTGACGAACTTCAGCGACGCGTCGCCCAGCAGCGCCGACAGCTCGGACTCCTGCTTGCCGACCAGCTCGGGCACGTCCGCGTAGCGGCCCGCCGCCATCCACCAGCCGATGACGCCCGCCAGGATCGCGGCGACCACGGCCACCGAGGTCCAGGTGATGAACTGCCGCTTGCTGCGCTGGCGCTCCTCCTCCAGGACCTGCTCGGGCGTCTTCTTCGGCCCCTTGGGCTTGCGCGGCTTGGGCGCGGGGGCGGGCGGCGCGGACGGCATGACGCCCGGCCTGGCCAGCGCCATCGTGCCCTGCGGACCGGTCGGGCCACCCGGCTTGGGGCGGGCCACCGGCAGCGTCGGCTCGGCGAAGCCGCTCGCGGGCGTCCCGGTCACCGGCGGGATCTGCAGGGTCTCCTCGGCGCCGCCGACCACGGTCGCCTCGTCGTCCGCGTCGGGCTTGGCGTGCGCGCCCGCGCTCACGGGGACGCCGCCCGCAGGTGTGCCCGCCGCCGGGACACCTCCGGGAGGGGTGCTCGTGGGGAAGCCGTCCGCGCCGACGGGGACGCCGCCGGGGGGCGTGCCGACCGGGAAGCCGGGCGCCGGGGTGGCGGGCGCGGGGGTGCCGCCGGGCGGCGTGGTGACCGGGAAGCCGGGCGCCGGCGTGCCGAGGCCCGCCGCGCCCAGACCCGCCGCGCCCATGCCCGCTGCGGCGACCCCGCCGGTGGGCACCGGCTGCGAGGTCGTGGGCGGCAGCGGGACGCGCTGCGAGGCCGACACCGGGACCTGCTGCGAGGTCGACGGGGTCAGCGGCACCTGCTGGGACACCCCTGGGGCCAGCGGCACCTGCTGCGAGGTGGACGGCGGCAGCGGGACGCGCTGCGAGGTCGCCGGGGGGAGCGGCACGTGCTGCGAGGTCGACGGAGGCTGCGGCGCGCCGGGGAACGGCGCGGGCGCGGCCAGCGGCGTGCGCGTGGTCGGCAGCGGCACCTGAACCGCCGCCAGGCCCAGCTTCGTCCGCGCGGCCTCCACCTCGGCCAGGAACGCGGCGGCGTCCGCGGGCCGCAGGAACGGCTCCTTGCGGGTCGCCCTGCGCACCAGCTCCGCCACCTCGGCGGGCACCCCCTCGACCGGCGGCACCACGTCGTTGACGTGCCGGTACGCCACCGAGATCGCGCTGTCCCCGACGTACGGCGGCGCGCCGGTGAGCATCTCGTACAGCACGATGCCCGCCTGGTACACGTCGCTGCGCGCGTCGGCCGCGCCGGTGGCGACCTGCTCGGGCGAGAGGTAGGCGACGGTGCCCATGATGACGCTGTCGCTGGTGATCCCGGACCCGGACATCGCCCGCGCCAACCCGAAGTCGGCGACCTTGACGACGCCGTCCGCGCCGATCAGCACGTTCTCCGGCTTCACGTCGCGGTGCACCAGGTCGGCCCGGTGCGCGGCGGCCAGCGCCCCGAGCACCCGCTCCAGCACGGACAGCGCGAGCGCGGGGTCCAGCCTGCCGCGCTCCACCAGCAGGTCGCGCAGCGTCCCGCCCTCGACCAGCTCCATCACGAGGAACACCCGGTCCTCGTCGACGCCCTGGTCGTGCACGGCCACCACGCCGGGGTGGTGCAGCCGCGCGGCGGTGCGCGCCTCGCCCTCGAAGCGGGCGACGAAGGACGGGTCCGCCGAGAAGCGCGAGTCCATCACCTTGATGGCCACCGGCCGGTCCAGGCGGGTGTCCACGCCCCGGTAGACGGCGGACATCCCTCCCCTGGCGACGAGGGAGCCGATCTGGTAGCGGTGTTCCAGCAGCCCGCCGGTCACGTGAGTCGACGACCTTTCCACAGGGGTGGATCGTACGGTGGAGGAGATACCGGCCGAACCCGTGAGTCGCGCCCGCGCACCCGATCATGGCGGCTCCGCTGTGGGATTGCCGTCAAGGCGAGGGGCGTTCGGGCGGTGAACGGCCCGGCGAACAGCGGGTTTCCGGTGGGTGGCGGGCTTTTGACACCCATTACCCGGTTGGCGCAGGGCGTTGCTCCCCGCGCTGTGGCATCGTGGCGTTCGTGAGTGCGATTCCTGCCGCTGCTGATGTGCTGGCTCCCGAGATCGAGGTCCTCGGCATGGCCGAGGCCGCTGAGCGGCTCGGCCAGCCGGTCAACCGTGTTCACCAGTTGCTGCGCGACGGTCAGCTCCTCGCTGAGCGGCGCGACGGCGTCCTGGTCGTCCCCGCCGACTTCATCGCCGCCGGAAGCGTGGTGAAGGGGCTCCCCGGCACCATCACGGTGCTGCGCGACTCCGGCTTCTCCACCGAGGAGATGCTGCGCTGGCTGTTCACCGAGGACGACACCCTGCCCGGCAGCCCCATCGAGGCGCTGCGCGGCGACCGGGGCCGCGAGGTCAAGCGCAGGGCGCAGGCCATGGCCTTCTGACGCGCGGGGACCGGCCGCGCCGCGCGGCAGGAGCCCGGAACACCACGAACCGGAACACCACGAAGCAGACCTGGGCGCGCCGAGCACGTCCGCAGCGCGTCCGAACGCCTTCCGGGCGGTTCCCCCTGGGGAGCCGCCCGGCCCGCTCTCCGGGGTCGGTTCCGGCGCGCGGTGGGCCAAGCTAGGGCTTGCCCGAGAGCCGGAGCGGGTCGTCCTTGGTCAGCGAGACCGCCGCGAGCGCCGACAGCAGCACCGCCACCAGCAGGTAGCCCCACGAGTAGAGCGCGGTGTCGCCGTTCGGGAACGTCACGAGCAGCAGCCAGGTGGAGAAGAACGCCACGGTCGTCAGCCCGGTGACCGTCCAGGCCAGGCCCGCGCCCAGCACCAGCGGCCAGGCGAAGTACCAGGGCAGCGTGGCGGGGGAGAGCAGCGCCACCGCCAGCATGGTCACCGCCGCGCGGAACACCGCGTTCGGGCCGCCGTCCTCGGCCGCCCGCCACTGCCGCCAGGCGATGAACACCAGCAGCGCCGAGCCGATGGCGCGCGCCACGGTCAGGAACACGCCCTGGTCCAGGTGCACGAAGACCGACACCAGGGTGTGCGCGAAGTCGCCGACCGCGCTGGGCAGCGACAGCCAGTTCACGATCATCGAGGACGTGCTCAGCGCGGGCAGCCAGCCGAGGTCCCGCCCGGCGATCAGGCTCGTCGCGGTGAACACCACGGCGAACACCGCCACGCCGCGCCCGATGGCCCGGCCGATCGCGGCCCGCCGGGGACCCGGCATCCGAGCCGCCCAGACCAGCACCAGGAACGGCAGCGCGACCGCCGCCGTGGCCTTGACCGCCACGCCCAGCGTCACCAGCACGATCCCGCCGACGTGCTTGCCGTCGAGCACCAGCAGCACCCCTGCGGCCATCAGGCCGACCATCAGCATGTCGTTGTGCGCGCCGCCGATCAGGTGCACCAGCACCAGCGGGTTGGCCGCCGCGAACCACAGCGCCACGGGCGGTCGCCCGCCAAGGTGCCTGGCCAGGCCCGGCAGCGACCAGCACACCAGCCCGAGCCCCGCGACCAGCACCAGCCGCAGCAGCACCACGCCGCCGATGACGCTGCCCGCCGTCAGCCACACCACGCCCTCGGACAGCAGCACGAACAGCGGGCCGTACGGGGCGGGCGTGTTCTGCCAGACCCAGCTCACGTTGTCCGACAGCGGGCTCTGGAGCACCGCCGGGCCGACCTCGTACGGGTCGAGCCCGTTGAGCGCGAGCTGGCCCTGCGCCAGGTAGCTGTAGATGTCCTTGCTGAACAGCGGCGGCGCGAACAGCAGCGGCAGCGTCCAGGCGCCCACCGCCGCGAGCACCGCGCGGCTGCCCACGTGCCCGCGCAGCACCATCCGGCCCAGCCGGACCCACGCCCACACCACCAGCGCGAGCCCGACGTACAGCACGGCGGTGGCCAGGTCCTGGCCGTGGCCGTAGCGGATCCAGCTCAGGGAGGTCGCGGCCAGCAGGGGGTCGCGCTTGACGACCGCGCCCGCGCCGCTGCCGCCGAGCGCGACGAGCATGACCCCCGCGACGCCCAGCAGGATCGTCCGGACGGGGATGCCGCGCGGCTCGAGACCAGGGGTCGCCGAAGAGCGCACCGGCTCGACGCTTGCGGTGCTCGAACGAGAGGAATACGGAGTCGCGGCCATCGCCGGAACATCGTCGCACAACGCGCGCGCGAGGCGGGATGCAATGGCTCTCACGCGTGACGCGGGTGCGGCTCCGAGGGGGATCTTCGCACGTCGGCGCGGGTGTGACGATGCGCCGCACGGAGTATTCGCGCGCGGTATTCGGGCATTCCGGGCCCGGTTGGGGCGGGTTCGGGCTGGTGGCCCGCGCGAGGTCGCCCGACCGGGCGGTCGCGCGGGACGGGTTCGGAACCGTTCTGGAACCGCTCCGAAGCCGCCCCGAGATCGCTCAGGCGCGACCGGGGCCGCTCCGCGCCGGAACGGGCCCTGACCACCCCCTACGTCCTGGCCCACCCCTCGCCGGGACGGTCCGCGACCGCCCGGCTGAACGGGTGGTCGGGGGGTGGCCTGCGGGATCCGGTCAGCGCCGGGAGACCCGCGCCAGCAGTCCCGCCACCGGGCGCCTGCCCGCCTGCGCGGCCACCCCGGTGATCCGCTGCGCGGCCAGCCTGCCGGACACCAGCACCGGCGGCACGCCGACGCCGGGCGTGGTGCCGCAGCCCGCCAGGACCGCGTTCTCCACCCCGGACACCAGGTTCCTCGGCCGGAACGGCCCGGTCTGGGCGAACGTGTGCGCGGCCGAGAACGGGGTGCCCGCCGCGAGGCCCATCGCGGCCCAGTCCTTCGGCGTCACCAGGCGCTCGACCTCGATCGAGTCGCCGAACCCGGTCAGCCCGCGCCGCTCCAGCTCCGCCACCAGCTCGTCCCGGTAGGCGGGCCCGACCCGTTCCCAGTCGATCCGGCCCGCCCGCAGGTTCGGCGCGGGCGCCAGCACGAACGTCGCCGCGTCCTCCTCCGGCGGCCTGCTGACCAGCAGCGACGGGTCGCTCATCAGCTGACCCCGGTCGATGATCTCGCTGAAGGTCCGGTCCCAGGCCTCGCCGAAGAAGATCGTGTGGTGGGCCAGCTCGTCCCAGCGCCTCCGGGTGCCCGCGTGCAGCACCACCGCCGACGGCGACCAGCGCACCGGCAGCGGCCTGCGCGGCCGGTGGCCCAGCAGCCGGTAGGACACCGGCAGGTCCGGGGTGAGCACGACCGCGTCGCAGGCGATCCGCTCGCCGTGCCCGGTGCGCACCGCCGTGACCCGCCCGCCGATCCGCTCCAGCCAGGCCACCCGCGTGTCGAACCGCAGGTCGGCGCCCGCGTCGACGGCCGCGGCGGCCAGCGCGTCGGGCAGCGCCCGCACCCCGCCGCGCGGGTGGTGCACGCCCGCGATCGTGTCCATGTAGGCGATCACCGCGTACGCGGCCAGCGCCTTGCGCGGCGCGACCCCGGCGTACAGCGACTGGAACGTGAACACCCGGCGCAGCCGCTCGTCCGACACGAACCGGCCCACCGAGGGGTCCAGCCGGGCGAACCCGCCCAGCGACGCCAGCCGCGCGAGCTGCGGCGTGAGCAGGTCCAGCGGCGAGTCGAAGTTCGCGCCGATGAACGCGTCCCGCTCGACCCGGTGCAGCTCGGTCAGCCAGGCCCGCAGCCGCCGGTAGCCGCGCGCCTGCTCGGGGCCAGCGAACCGGCGCACCTCGGCCTCCATCGCCTCGGCGTCGGAGTGCACGTCCAGCACCGAGCCGTCGGCGAAGCGCGCCCGGTAGGCCGGGGTGACCGGGCGCAGGTCCAGGCGCGCGGCGGCGCTCTCGCCGACCGCGTTGAACGCCTCCTCGACCAGTTCCGGCATGGTCAGCACGCTCGGGCCGGTGTCGGCGGTGAACCCGCCCAGCTCCAGCCGCCCCGCGCGACCGCCGGGGGTGGACTCGCGCTCGACGACCGTGACGCGGCGGCCCGCGCCCAGCAGGTGCAGCGCGGCCGAGAGCCCGGCCAGCCCGGCACCGACCACCACGACGTGGTCGGTCCGCCCGGTGACCAGCCGCACCTCAGCTGGTCCGCTTCGTCGCGCTCACGGCCAGCTCCGCCAGCCGCTCGGTGACCGCGCGGTCCGCGACCGGGGCCGCCTCCAGCGCGCGCAGCGCCGAGTCGGTCAGCTCGGTGATCCGCCGCTCGCAGGCGTCCACGGCGCCGACCGCCACCAGTTGCTCGCGCACCACGTCCACCTCCGCGTCACCGAGGTCGGGGCGGCCGAGCGCGCCCTGCAGCGCGTCCGCGCCGTACTCGATCCCCAGCGCCACGAGCAGGGTGCGCTTGCCCTCGCGCAGGTCGTCACCGGCGGGCTTGCCGGTCACCGCCGGGTCGCCGAACACGCCGAGCAGGTCGTCGCGCAGCTGGAACGCCACGCCGATGTCCCGGCCGAACGCGCGCAGACCCTCGATCAGCTCGGCCGAGCCGCCGCCGATGGCCGCGCCCATGTGCAGCGGGCGCTCCACGGTGTAGGCCGCCGTCTTGAGCCGGTCGATGCGCAGCGCGGCGTCCGCCGAGGCGTCGCCGCGCGCCTGGGTCAGCACGTCCAGGTACTGGCCCGCGAGCATCTCGGTGCGCATGTCGCGCCACGGCAGGCTGAGCCGCTGCAGCGCGTCGGTGGGCAGGCCAGCGGCGAACAGCATGTCGTCGGCCCAGGCGAGCGCGACGTCGCCGATCAGCACGGCGGCGGCCAGCCCGAACTGCTCCGGCGAGCTCAGCCAGGAGTTGTCCCGGTGCCGCTCGGCGAACTGCACGTGGATGGTCGGCTTGCCCCTCCGGGTCTCCGACGCGTCCATCAGGTCGTCGTGGATCAGCGCGCAGGCCTGGATCAGCTCCAGCGAGCTGACGGCGGTGAGCACGCGGCCCGCCGACTCGTCGTCCGGGCTGCCGCCCGAGGCCCGCCACCCCCACCAGGCGAAGGTGGGGCGGACGCGCTTGCCGCCGCTGAGCACGAAGTCCGTGAGCCCGTCCACCGCTTCGGTGAAGCTGCGCTCCATGCGCTCGCCGAGCACCCGGCGATCGGCGAGGTAGGCGGCCAGGGCCGAGTCAACGTGCTTGGCCAGGTCGAGGTCGAACGGGTGGAGCGCCACGCGTCTATCGTCACCTCTCCCCGCGCGCGGACGCCAACCGGGGTTCACCTCCCAGCAAGTGAGCAGGGGAGTCCAGGGGGTGGACGTGCCTTTAGGCTTGGTCGCATGACGTCGGTGCTCGAACGCCTCGCGGGGAAGACCCCCGCCTTCTCCGTCGAGTTCTTCCCCCCGCGAGACGCGGCGGACGAGCAGGTGCTGTGGCGCGCCATCCGCGAGCTGGAGGCGCTCGACCCGGCCTTCGTGTCCATCACCTACGGCGCGGGCGGCTCCGGCCGCGACCGCACCATCCGCGCCACCGGGCGGGTCGCGCAGGAGACCACCCTGGTGCCGATGGCGCACCTGACCGCCGTCGACCACTCGGTGGCCGAGCTGCGCAACGTCATCGGCTGGTACGCGGCGGTCGGGGTGCGCAACATCCTGGCGCTGCGCGGCGACCCGCCCGGCGACCCGAACGGCGAGTGGACCGCGCACCCGCAGGGGCTCAACTACGCCGAGGAGCTGGTCCGGCTGTGCCGGGAGCTGGGCGACTTCTGCGTGGGCGTCGCGGCGTTCCCGTACGGGCACCCGCGCTCGGCCGACCTGGACACCGACACCGAGCACCTGGTGCGCAAGCTGCGGGCGGGCGCGGACTTCGCCATCGCCCAGCTGTTCTTCGAGGCGGACGACTTCCTGCGGCTGCGCGACCGGGTCGTGGCGCGCGGCTGCGACGCGGCCCTGCTGCCGGGCCTGATGCCGCTGACCACGCCCAGGACGCTGGCCAAGACCGTGGAGCTGTCCGGCGCCCCGGTGCCGGACTCGGTGGCGCGCGCGCTGGACCCGTTCACCGGCGACGCGGCCGGGTTCCGCCGCGCGGGCGTCGAGCTGGTCACCAGGATGGGGGAGCGGCTGCTGGCCGAGGGCGTGCCGGGGCTGCACTTCTACACGCTCAACCGGTCGAAGGCGACCCGCGAGGTCGTGGCGAACCTGGGCCTCGCGCCCGCCCGCACGACGGCGTGACACCGGGCGTTCCGGGGCGGTGGTCCGCCCCGGAACGCGGTGGTCAGACCAGCTCGCGGTCCTTGCCGGTGTCCAGCGCGACGCCGAGCCGGTTGAGCGAGTTGATGCTGACGATCAGCACCAGCAGGTCGGCCAGCTCCTTCTCGGACCACTGCGCGGCGGCGCGGTCCCACAGCTCCTGCGGCACCCCGTGCTCGCCGAGCCGGGTCACCGCGTCGGTCAGCTCCAGCGCCAGCCGCTCGGCCGGGCTGAAGAACCCGGACTCGCGCCACGCGGAGACCGCGAACAGCCGCTGCGTGCTCTCGCCTGCGGCGATCGCGTCGCTGGAGTGCATGTCCACGCAGAACGAGCAGCCGTTGAGCACCGAGGCGCGCAGCTTGACCAGCTCCATGAGCACGTGGTCGACGTTCCTGCGCGCGTAGCCGTCGAGCTGGAGCAGGAGCTTGTAGGCGTCGGGGGCGATCTCGCCGAAGTTCATCCTCATACCGGGTGGACGAGGGGGTCCCCTGCCGTGTGACAGCGACGCCCGTCACAGCGGGCGGGCCGGGGTCAGGCGACCAGGCTGCGGCGGTGCGAGACGACCGCCATGACCACCACGACGAGCGCCGCGCCGCCGGTCAGGCCCGCCACGAGCATCACCCACGGGAACCACGACTGGGAGTCCGGGCCTGGGTAGCGGACCGTCGCCGTCAGCATCGAGGCCTGGCCGGGCTTCGGGTGCCACGACAGCACCGCGTCCTCCTCCTCGCGGCCGTTGGTGTCCACCACCTCGCCGGGGAAGCTGATCTTGACCTGGATGTCCGCGCGCTCGGCGGGCACCGAGGTCAGGTCCACCGAGCCGGACAGCGTCACCAGCTCGCCGGAGCGGCGGAAGTTCAGCTGGTAGCGGCTGCTCGACGCGCTCGTGGCGGTCGCCAGCGCCTTGACCTCGTCGAAGGTCAGCTTGCTGAACGACAGCTGCGTCCCCGCGTAGCCGTCCGCCTGGTAGGCCTTGGTGGTGACCCGGTCGGACAGCCCGTCCGGCACCTTCAGCTGCGGGCCGACGTCGGCGTCGCCGGTCGGCGGGGTCGCCGCGACGATCTCCCCGGCCACCAGGTCGTCCTGGGACAGGGCCATCGCCGCGTGCAGCCGCACGCAGCCCGACAGCGAGAACGCCGCGAGCAGCAGGATCACGGGAAGGAGGAGCGCGGAGGCCCTGGGCACGCGGGCAATCCTGCCGGCAGCCGCGCGCGGGAGCCCGTGCGCACCACCGGTCGGGCGGTCGCAAGTTCGGCACACCGGTCACGCAAGGCCACCGCGTCCGTCCCGACGACCCGGTCCTGTTCACCCGTCCACCCCAATCCGGTCACGCAGTGCGATAACCCGGTGGTGGCTCCGGGTAGGTTCGACGCATGTCATCGACCTCCGCAGGTGTGCACGCGGTCAGCAACCGCTACGTCGCCGACTACGCCGCCGCCGACCCGCTCCTGGCCACCCAGACCGGCATCCCCGGTCACGACGACCGGCTGACCGACTACTCCCCGCAGGGCCACGCCGCCCGCGAGGAGCTGACCCGCCGCGCCGTGCGCGAGATCGAGGCCGCCGAGCCCGCCGACGCCTCCGAGACCGTCGCCAAGGCGGTCTTCCTGGAGCGCACCGCCGTCGACCTGGACCTCTACGACGCGGGCGCCCACCAGTCGGACCTGAACGTCATCGCCAGCCCGGTGCAGGCCCTGCGCGAGGCCTTCGACCAGATGCCCACCGCCACCGAGCAGGACTGGGCGGTCATCGCCAAGCGCCTGGCCGCCATGCCCGAGGCCGTCGCGAACCTGCGCGCGGGTCTCGGCCGGTCCGCCGACGAGGGCCGGGTCGCCGCGCTGCGCCAGGTCACCAAGGTCGCCGAGCAGTGCGACACCTGGTCGGGCCGCGCCACCGGCCGCTCGTTCTTCGCCGACCTGATCGCGCCCGCCCCCGAGGACCGGGCGCTGCGCACCGACCTGGAGGCCGGGGCGCGCGCGGCGGGCGAGGCGTACGCCGACCTCGCCGAGTTCCTGCGCTCCGAGCTCGCCCCCAAGGCGCCGACCAAGGACGCGGTCGGCGAGGAGGCGTACCGGCTCAAGTCGCGCTTCTTCACCGGCGCGAAGCTCGACCTGGCCGAGGCCTACGCCTGGGGCTGGGAGGAGTTCTCCGGCATCGAGGCCGAGATGCGCGAGGTCGCGGGCCGCATCAAGCCCGGCGCCACGATCGCCGAGGCCGCCGCCGCGCTCGACGCCGACCCGCGCTACCGGGTGACCGGCCAGGACGGGCTGCGGGAGTGGATGCAGGGGCTGTCCGACGCGGCGCTCGCCGACGTGCGCGGCAAGCACTTCGACCTGCCCGACGAGCTGATGGCCCTGGAGTGCCGGATCGCCCCGCCCGGCGGCGGCGTCGGCGCGTACTACACCAGCCCCACCCCGGACTTCTCCCGCCCCGGCCGCATGTGGTGGTCCGTGCCCGCCGACCGGCAGGAGTTCTCCACCTGGCGCGAGGTCAGCACCGTCTACCACGAGGGAGTCCCCGGCCACCACCTGCAGATCGCCACGGCGGTCTACCAGGCCGAGAAGCTCAACGACTTCCAGCGCCTGATGTGCTGGATCTCCGGCCACGGCGAGGGCTGGGCCCTGTACGCCGAGCGGCTCATGCGCGAGCTGGGCTACCTCGGCGACCCCGGCGACCTGCTCGGGATGCTGGACTCGCACCTGTTCCGCGCCGCCCGCGTGATCGTCGACATCGGCATGCACCTGGAGCTGGAGATCCCGAAGGGCACCGGCTTCCACGAGGGCGAGCGGTGGACGCCGGAGCTGGGCCTGGAGTTCATGCTCACCCGCACCATCACCGACCCCGCGCACGTGCACGACGAGATCGACCGCTACCTCGGCTGGCCCGGCCAGGCCCCGGCGTACAAGCTCGGCGAGCGGCTGTGGCTGGCCGCCCGCGAGGACGCCCGCGCCCGGCACGGGGCCGCGTTCGACCTCAAGCGGTTCCACCAGGAGGCGCTGGAGATGGGCTGCATGGGCCTGGACACCCTGCGCGAGCGGCTCGCCGCCCTCTGACGCCCGGTCGTGCGAGGCCCGGTCGTTCACGTCGCGTTCGCTGAGGTCTGCCCCTCAGGGCCTGGCGTGACCGGGCCCGCATCAGGTATCCACGAACGTGCGGCGCGGAGCACGTCCGCGCCGCACCGCCCGGTCGACCGGGTGACGCGGGTCCACGGCGGGAGCGTCCGCGCCGCCCGTGGCGCGTCAGGAGGGGGAACGATGTCCAGACGGGGTGTCCGCGCGGCGCTGGGGGCCGTGCTGGCTTCCGCCGCGCTGCTGGGTGCCGTCGCGGTGCCCGCGCAGGCCGCGCCGGGCGAGCTGGAGCAGTGGCGGGTCCGGCAGGAGATCGTCGACAAGGCGATGGCCGAGGTCGGGCAGCGCGAGAGCGGGCCCGAGCTGTACCCCGAGCGCTACCAGCAGGTCGACTCCGCCGTCATGCGCCCCGCGCAGTGGTGCGGGGTGTTCGTGAACTGGGCGTGGACCGTGGGCGGGGTGAAGGACCGGCCCGCCATGCGGCCCGCTCCCGGCTCGTCCGGCCTCGACCAGGGGCACTGGGCGACCTACTGGCAGAAGTGGGCGCGGGAGAACGGCAAGTGGCGCGACATCTCCGAGCGGAACGTGGAGATGGGCGACGTCGTGGTGTTCGGGCAGTACCCGTCGATGTTCGCGCACGTCGGGCTGGTCGTTGAGGTCCGCTACGACGACAGCGGCCTCAAGGCCACGCACGTGCGCACCGTCGAGGGCAACTACGGCGACCGGGTGGCCTACACCCGGTGGCGCAAGATCGACGGGTTGAGCGCGGGCTTCGGCCGACCGGCCAGCGGGTTCGTCTCGCCGTTCTAGTCCGACCGCGACGGGCTCCCCTTTTTCCCAGGGGGAGCCCGTCGCGCGTCAGTCGACGGGCAGCTCGCGGCCGAGCACCGCGAACGGGCGCGGGTCGCCGGTGAACTGGTAGTGCCGCAGCACGTCCACGAAGCCCACCCGCCGGTACAGCTTCCACGCCCGGCTGGTGCCCTCCGGCGTCGACAGCAGCACGCGCGGGCTGGACACGCCCGCCAGCAGCTCCCGCAGCAGCGCCTCGCCGATGCCCGCGCCCTGCGCGCTGGGCAGCACGTGCAGCTCGGTCAGCTCGAAGTAGTCGCTCATCCACTCCTGCGCCGAGGCCGGGCCGGACACCAGGGTCAGGCCGTGCCGCACCTGCTCGTGCCACCACTGGCCGGACGCCCCGTGGTAGCCGTAGCCGACGCCGACCAGCTCGTCCTCCTCGCCGAGCGCCAGCACGCAGCGCCAGCCGGGGCGGGTCATGTGCGACATCCACATCGGGGCGCGCTGCTCGGCGGTGCCCCTCGGGTAGCGCATGGCGTTCACGTACAGCGACAGCGCCTCGGGCAGCCGCGCGGTCAGGTCGGCGGGGGAGGCCTCGACCAGCTTGCGGGCCGGCGGGAGCGCGGTCACCTGGCCACCTCGGCGGGGGCGCCACCGGTCAGCGCGACCAGGCCGTCGAACGTCGTGGGGAAGACCGCGTGCGGGTGGCCCGCCGCCGCCCACACCACCTCGTGCTCCCGCAGCGCCACGTCCACGAGGGTGCGCAGCGGGGCCGGGTGCCCGACGGGCGCGACCCCGCCGATGACCTGGCCGGTGTGCTCGCGGACGAACGCCGGGGTGGCCCGCTCGACCGAGTCCGCGCCGACCAGCTCCGCCAGCAGCGCGGTGTCGGCGCGGTGCGCGCCGGAGGTCAGCGCGAGCAGCGGGGTGGCGACGCCGTCGGTGACGGCGGCGAAGACCAGGCTGTTGGCGATCGCGCCGACGGGCACGCCGACCGCCTCGGCGGCCTCGGCGGCGGTGCGGACCGCGTCCGCCAGCACGCGGATGCCCCGCGAGGAATCGGGGTGGCCGGACTCGTCCAGCACTGCGGCGACCTTGGCGATGCCGGGGTGGTCGTGGGGTGCGCTCACCTGTTCATGAGACCACGCCCGGCCGGGTTGTTGAGTGCCGGGCCGACGCGCTACGCTGATCACGTTCGAACACGTGTTCGAGCGATGCCCTGACGTGGGGGCGGGGGAAGCGCCCCCACGTCAGGCGCTGCGCCGCGAAGCGGCGCAGACGCCCAACTGCTGCACCACGCCCCTCACTGCCACCGGATGCCCTTGGTCTCTTCCTCGGTCCCGCAGACATCTTTTCCCCGGTCCCACCCCCAACGCCCCCTGTTCCCCCCTCATCCCCGCCCCTCCCACCGGGCGACAACCACGCGCGAAGGGCGGCCCGTGAGCCGAGGACTCCTGGGGTACGGGCAGCACATCGACGTCGTGGAACGGGAAACAGCACTGCTGGCGGTCGCCGCGCGCGGCAGACCCGAGCTCCAGGTCCCCGCCTGCCCAGGCCTCAACCTCGGCGAGACCGCCCGACACGTCGGCAGCACCCAGCGCATGGTCCTGGCCCGCGTCGACGGCTCATCCCAGTGGCAGCACGAGCCCACCCCCGACCAGGACCTGCCCACCTACCTCCTCCAGGGCCTGACCCCGCTGCTCGAAGCACTGCGCGCCTCCGACCCGGCCGAACCGTGCGACACCTGGTCCCCACCCCGGCGCGACATCGCCTTCTGGGCCCGCAGGCTCGCCCACGAGGCGACCGTGCACCGGATGGACGCGCAAGCCGCGGCCGGGATCGACCTGGACCCGGTCGCCGACGACCTCGCCCTCGACGGGATCGACGAGGTGCTGTCGCTCTGGCTGGGCCACCGCCTGGACGTGCTGGGCGTGCGCGGGACGCGGGAGGGCTCGGTGCTGCTGCGGGCAGGCGCCCACGCCTGGCTGGCCAGAACCGGCCCCGACCCGGCCACCTACCACCTCGCGCGGCCGGGGGAGCGCGGCGACGGGGTCGTGACCGGGACGCCGACCGCGCTGTACCGCTGGCTGTGGGGCCGCGTGCCCGACCGCGAGGTGGCCCCCAGGGGCGACCGGGACGCGATCGCGCAGCTGTGGGCGCTGCTGCGCCTGGCCACGAAGTAGGCGCGCCCCCTCGGATCGCCGGTCCGGAAAGCCGAAGGCCCGCGCTCCCCACCGGGAAGCACGGGCCTCGTCCCACGCCGACCTGCTCGCGCCTGTCAGCTCATGCCAGACCTGGTCGCGCCCGTCAGCTCACACCTGACCTGCTCGCACCAGACCTGCTCACGCCTGACCTGCTCACATCCGCCAGCTCACATCCGCCAGCTCACAGCTCCAGGTCGGCGACCTCGGTGAGCTTCTCGGCCTCCTTGGCCGTCTCCAGCCGGAACCGGGCCTTCCTGCCCTCGATCCGCAGCTGCCCCACCGAGTTCCCGAAGTGCGGGCCGCTCTCCCGGCGCCACGCCAGCGGGTCCTGCGAGATGCCCTGCCGGTCGGCGCGCTTCCGCAGCCACCGGGTGACCGGCTTGGTCCAGAACAGCGCGAACGCGGGCCGGAAGAACCACGGCGGGTCGTTGTGCACCGGCGAGCACACCAGCTGGTAGATCGCCGAGTCGGTCGGCTTCGGGTACTCCGCGCGCACCGCGTAGCTGTGGTGCACGTCCCCGGACAGCACGCAGATCTTCGCGGGCGCCTCCGCGCCCGTCCCGATCCGCGCGATCAGCTTCGACAGCCGCTCGAACGAGGCCCGGAACGCGGGCCAGTGCTCCAGGTCGGCGACCTGCCTGACCTTCTCGCCCAGCGCGCCCCGCCAACCCGGCTGGGCGGCGGCGTGCTCGTTGAGCGACTGCAGGTGGCTCAGGCCGTGCGGCATCAGCCAGGGCAGCGACGAGCCGATCAGCAGGTGGTCGAAGTCGCCCTCGGCGTTGCGCTCGATCCAGTCGAACTCGTCGTTGCTGATCATCAGCCGGTCGCCGTCGAGGATGCGCCCGCAGCGGGTGTCGATCACCAGCAGCCGCACCCGGCCGAAGTCGCGCCGGTAGCTCCACCAGGTCGACTTGCGCCCGTCCAGCTCGGCGTCGGCGGCCTCGGCGAACTCCTCCAGCAGGTGCTGGGTGTCGCCCTCGGCCGAGGTGACCTTGCCGAACAGGTCGTCCTGGGCCAGCGTGTCCGGGTCGAGGTTGCCGAGCTGCTGGTAGACCCAGTACGAGGCCAGGCCCGCGCGGATGCGCTCCGGCCACCACGGCTTGCGGGCCATCTGCTCGCGCCACGTGCGGGAGGTGTTCCAGTCGTCGCGCACGTCGTGGTCGTCGAAGATCATCGAGGTGGGGACGGTGGACAGCAGCCAGCGGATCTCCGGGTCGCCCCAGGTCTCGTGGTACAGCTCGGCGTACTCGCGGAACTCCACCACCTCGCCCTTGGGCTCGCGCCCGTCCCTGCGCTCCGCCAGCCACTCCTTGATCCGAGGGGTGGGCTCGTCGGCGTAGACCTGGTCGCCGAGCAGCAGCAGCGCGTCCGGCCACTCCTCGACGGGCTGGTCCTTCATGCGCAGCGCGAAGGCGTCGAGCGCGTCAGGACCGAGCTTGTCGGCCTTGCGCCCGTCGTGCTTGGCGGCTCGGCAGGAGCCGAACACCAGGTTGTGGGTGTTGTCGTCGGGGGATTTGGTCCGGATCACGCAGGGCGGGAACGGCGAGTCGGGCTCAGGCCAGGCCTGCGTCCCGTCGAGGGCGACCTCGTAGGGGGTGGTCGTGCCGGGAACGAGGTCCCGGACGACGACGAGCGCGAAGTGCTGCTCGCCGACCTGGAAAGTCCGTGCCGAGTGACCGGCGACGGTCACCTCGCAGGAAGAATCGGTTTCCACCCAGACGGTCGCCGAGGAACCGTTCACGTGCCGCAGCACCGGGCCGAGAACCAGTTGCGCCATGATCGGAGAGGCTACCGTCGGGCGATGTCAACTACATGGTGCAGCGTTGTTGTTGATGCGCGGGATCACAGGGCTTTGGCCGGTTTCTGGTCGGAACTGCTCGGCGTTCCCGGTCCAGGGGGAGCCGTTTCGCCCGTTTCGCCGGTTTTGCTGGACGATGCGGTAGCGCCCGGTTCACCGGCTGTTGGCGGTGACGAGGGTTCGGTGAACTCTGCGGTCCCCGCGCCTCCCGCGCCCTCCACCTCTCCGCCGGACGAGTCGGTGCTGGACGTCGAGGGCCTGGAACTGCTGTTCGGGGTGGGCGTGGACGCGAAGGTCGAGAAGAACCGCGTGCACCTGGACGTGAACAGCCGGAGCGCGGAGCACCAGGCCGAACTGGTCGACCGGGCCCTGGCCCTGGGCGCGGCCCGCGCGGACATCGGCCAGCGCGACGTCCCGTGGGTGGTCCTGACCGACCCGGAGGGCAACGAGTTCTGCGTCCTGGACCCGAGGGACGGCTACGCGACAGCGGGCCCACTGGCGGCGGTGGTGTGCGACGCCCACACCCCGACCACCCAAGCCCGCTTCTGGTCGGCCGCGACGGGCCTGGAGGTGTTCCGGACGCACGAGAAGTTCGCGTCCCTGAAGCCGGAGCGCGGCCCGTGGCTGGAGTTCGTGCGCACGGACGACCGGAAGCGCTCCAAGCTGCGCGTCCACCTGGACGTGGCTCCCGGCGTGGACGACGCCACCGGCTCCGAGGTCGACCGCCTGCTGGCCCTGGGCGCGGCCCACGTGGACATCGGTCAGCGCGACGTCCCGTGGGTGGTCCTGACCGACCCCGAGGGCAACGAGTTCTGCGTCCTGACCCCGAGGTGACCACCCCGCCTACCTGGTAGTCCGCCTCCGGCCTCCTCCAGCCGAGGGCTCCAAGCGCCCCGCCGTGCCCGCCCCCGGCGGTACCCGCCTGCCCGCCCACTCGCCTGCTCGCCCGCCTGCCTGCTTTCTTGCCCGCTCGCTCGCCCTCCCGCTCACCCAGGTTCGCCTCCCTGCCCGT
The DNA here is from genome assembly GCF_024171695.1 of Actinosynnema pretiosum. Taxonomy (GTDB): domain Bacteria; phylum Actinomycetota; class Actinomycetes; order Mycobacteriales; family Pseudonocardiaceae; genus Actinosynnema; species Actinosynnema pretiosum. The sequence goes on from NZ_JAMTCF010000002.1 coordinate 534,754, forward strand.
CCGTTTCTCCGCCCTCCCGCCCGCCTGCTCGCTCGCCCACTTGCCCTCCCGCTCGCCCACTCGCCCTACTGCCCGCCCGCTCACCCTGCCGCCGGTGCGCTCCAACGCCCTCCCGCTCGTCCTGCCGCCTGTGCTCTCCAGCGCCTACCTACCCGCCCACCCACCCACCTGCTCGCTCTCTCGCTTTGCTCTATCGCTCGTGCCCCGCACTCCCTATAGTGCCGATATGCAATATATTGGCCGCGCCCTCTATCGGGACCAGGCGTTGTCGGCGATCCGTGAGGCGATCATGGTCGGCGATCTGGCCCCCGGCGCGCCGATTCGCGACGTCGAGCTGGCCGAACGGCTCGGGTTGTCGCGGACTCCGGTGCGGGAGGCGTTGGCGCGGTTGACCGACGAGGGCCTGGTCGAGTCGAAGCCGCACAGCTACACGCGGGTCACCGAGCTGAGCACGTCGGCGGTCCGGGACGCGCACGCCGTCGTCCAGGCCATGCACGCCCTCGCGGTCCGCCTGGCCGTCCCGCTCATGGACGCGGGCGACCTCGACGCGATGCGCTCGGCGAACACCCGGTTCGCGTCGGCCCTGGTCGACGGCGACGTGGCCGCCGCGCTGGCGGCCGACGACGAGTTCCACGACGTCGCGGTGCGGCGCAGCGGCAACTTCGCCGTCGTCGCCACGATCGAGCGCTACACCCCGCTGGTGCGCCGCCTTGAGCGGCTGCGGTTCGGCACCCCGCCAGGTCGTCACTCCGTGGCGATGCACGAAGAGATCATCGCCGCCTGCGCGGCCCCGGACGCCGACCTCGCCGCCGTGCTGGTCGAGCGCAACTGGGCGACGCTGGCGGACCTGCTCGAGGAGGACTGACGTGGCACTGGACGACTTCAGCCGCTTCCCGCTGACCTTCGGCCCGTCGCCGGTCCACCCGCTGGAGCGCCTGACCGCGCACCTGGGCGGCGCGCGGGTGTGGGCCAAGCGCGAGGACTGCAACTCCGGCCTCGCCTACGGCGGCAACAAGACCAGGAAGCTGGAGTACCTGGTCGCCGACGCCCTGGCGCAGGGCTGCGACACCCTCGTCTCCATCGGCGGTGTGCAGTCCAACCACACCCGCCAGGTAGCAGCCGCCGCCGCACGCGCCGGACTCCAGTGCGTGCTGGTGCAGGAGAGCTGGGTCGACTGGCCGGACGCGGTGTACGACCGGGTGGGCAACATCCTGCTGAGCAGGCTCATGGGCGCCGACGTCCGCCTGGTCGAAGCGGGCTTCGGCATCGGCGTGAAGCCCGCGTGGGAACAGGCCGTGGACGACGTGCGAGCCCGAGGCGGCAAGCCCTACGCCATCCCCGCAGGCGCCTCGGACCACCCGCTGGGCGGCCTCGGCTTCGCGGGCTGGGCGGCCGAGGTCGACCGCCAGGAGAAGGAGTTGGGCGTCCACTTCGACACGATCGTGGTCTGCTCCGTCACCGGCAGCACCCAGGCGGGGATGGTCGCGGGCTGGGCGGGCACCGGCAGGCGGATCATCGGCATCGACGGCTCGGCCAAGCCCGAGGAGACCAAGGACCAGGTCACCAGGATCGCGAAGAACACCGCGTCCCTGCTGGGCGTGGAGGTGGCGGACGACGAGGTCATCCTCGACGAGCGCTTCCACGAGGGCATCTACGGCGTGCCGGGCGAGTCCACCACCGAGGCCATGAAGCTGGGCGCACGCCTGGAAGGCATGATCACCGACCCCGTGTACGAGGGCAAGTCCCTGGCAGGCCTGGTCGAACTGGTCTCCACCGGCGAAATCCCGAAGGACTCCACAGTCCTCTACGCCCACCTGGGCGGCCAACCCGCCCTGAACGCCTACAGCAGCCTCTTCCGCTAACCACCACCCCTCCGCCGACAACCACCACCCCAGCGATCACCGCCAACCAAGCCACCACCGATGACTGGCACACCTCCCTGCCAGTCCCCGCCGACGCCCCGACTGCCCTCGGGGCGTCGGCGCCACGGCACGAACCGCGACCTGGCAGTCGCACCACGACGCGCCCCACGGTGGCTGCCCGGCACGACCCAGCGGTGGTATCCGCTGTGGTCCTGGCCGCCTGGCCGCCTGGCCGCCTGGCCGCCTGGCCGCCTGGCCGCCTGGTGACCGACTGCCGGTGACCGGCTGCCGGTCGCCGGTCACCTGTCACCGGTCAGGCTCGTAGCCGGAGCCCCTTCGGAGTCGCCCGGAACCCCGCTTCCTGGAGCACACCTGCCAGTTTTGAACCCAATGCCACCTCCCCATCCGCCCGCTGCACGGACAACTGCCCGAGCCACCCGTCACGCACCGCCCGGCTCAACCCCTGCGCCGCGGCACGCAAGGGCTCGTCCTCCTCGGTGAACGACAGCAGCGACTTCCCGCCCCGCTCGACGTACAGCACGGCCTCCCCGTCGACGAGCACGGCCAACGCCCCCGCCTTGCGCCCCGGCCGGTGCTTGCCACCACCAACCTGCTCCGGCCACGACAGCGCCGCCCCGTACGGCTGCGCCGGATCCGCCGCCGCCAGCACCACGGCGGTCGGACCTGACCGTGTCGAACCCCCTGGCCGCACCGGACCGCCCCAGCCCGCTGAACCGGCGAACCCCGCCGAACCAGCGAACCCCGCCGAACCGGCAGGCCCAACCGAACCGGCAGACCTGGCAGATCCTGCTGACCAGTTCGGCTCCGGCCCAGACCAGTCCGGCCCAGACCAGTCCGTTCCAGGGGCACCCGACCCCGGTGCCCCTGACTCCGATGTCCCCGTTTCAGGCCCGCCCGTTTCAGGCGCTCCCGGTTCCGGCCACTCCGACTCCGTCCGGCCCGGTGGGGCCGACAGGGCGCGCAGGCGGTCCACCGCGCCCCTCGCCGCGAACTGGGCCGCGCCCAAGCCCTCGACCACGTAGCCGCGCACCACCTGGCCCGACTCCTCCATCGCGCGCAGCACCCGGTACACCGCGCTGAAGCCACCGGTCACCCGTTCGGTGTCCAGCGCGCCCCTGGTCAGCACGCCGTGGCGCTCCAGGAACGCCTCCGCCCGCGCGTGCGCCCTGCGCGTCGGGTCCGGCGACGGCACCACGGCCAGCGACCAGCGGCCCGCCACCGTCGGCGGACCGGTTCGGCTCGGCATGTCCGGGCGGGTCGCGCGCATCCGCGCGTAGCGGCCCCTCGGCGTCGCGCGCTTCGGCTTGTGCGCGCCGCCGCCCGACACCAGCGCGCGCAGCGGGGCCAGGGTGTCGTTCGTGACCAGGCCCGCCCACACCAGGTCCCACAGCGCGCCGACCACCTCCTGATCGGTCGTCGGGCCCTGCAGCGCCACCCGGTCCACCACCTGCTGGAAGAACAGCGCCCCGCCCGCCAGCGCCTCCACCACGGCCGTGTGCAGTGGCGACTCCGGCGCCGACTCCGGGACCAGGTCCGGCAGCAGCAGGTCCGCCACGTCGGTCGGGGCCAGCGCCACCCAGCCGTCACCGCCCGCCAGCGCCCCGCACCCCGTCCAGGTCACCTCGCCCGCCGCGGTCAGCTCGTCCAGCAGCGCCGGGTGGTAGCCGGGCAACCGGGCGGGCAGCAGCAGCGACTCGACCGCGCTCGCGGGCAGCGGCGCGCCTGCCAGCTGCTCGACCACCGCGTACACGTCGTCCGCCGTCGGGGCCCCGCGCACCCGCCTGCCGACGCCGTGCCAGCCCGGCAGGAACCGGCCCAGCGCGGCTGGCTCCACCGGTTCCACCTCGGAGCGCAGCCTGGCCAGCGACGACCTGCGCAACCGCCGCAGCACCTCCGCGTCGCAGTACTCGGTGTGCGTGCCGCCCGGCCGCAGCTCCCCGCGCACCAACCGCCCCGTCGCGGCCATCCGCTCCAGCACCCCGGTCACCACGGCCACCCCGAGCCCGAACCGCTCCGCCGCCTGCCCCGCCGGGAACGGCCCGTGCGTGCGCGCGTACCGGCCCAGCAGGTCGCCCAGCGGATCGGCCACCGGCTCGGTGAACACCTCGGGCACGCCCACCGGCAGCGCGACGCCCAGCGCGTCCCGCACCCGCCCGGCGTCCTCGATCGTGATCACCCGCTCGTGGCCCGCGATCCGCACCCGGATCGCCCGCCGCGCCGCCACCAGCTCGGCCAGCCACTCCGGCCGCACACCCCGGTCGGCGGCCTCCTCCTCGGACAGGTCGCCGAGGAACCGCAGCAGGTCGGCGGCCCCCTCGGCGTCCCGCGCGTGCCGGTCGGGCGCGAGCCGCTGCAGCGCCCGCTCGACCTCCTCCAGCACCTCCGGGTCGAGCAGCTCCCGGATCGCCTCCGACCCCAGCAGCTCCGCCAGCAGCGCCGAGTCCAGCGACAGCGCCGCCGCCCGCCGCTCGGCCAGCGGGGTGTCCGCCTCGTACAGGAACATCCCGACGTACCCGAACAGCAGGCTCCGCGCGAACGGCGACGGCGACGGCGTCTCCACCTCCACCACGCGCACCCGCCTGGCCCGCACGTCGGCCATCAGCTCCCGCAGCCCCGGCACGTCGTACACGTCCTGCAGGCACTCCCGCATCGCCTCCAGCACCACCGGGAAGCTCTCGTACTTCGAGGCGACCGACAGCAGTTGCGCCGCTCGCTGCCGCTGCTGCCACAGCGGGGTGCGCCGCCTCGGATCGCGCCGGGGCAGCAGCAGCGAGCGGGCCGCGCACTCCCGGAACCTCGCCGCGAACAGCGCCGACCCGCCCACCTCGGCGACCACGACCTGCTCCACCTCGTCCGGGTCGAGCAGCACGTCCTCCGCCCCGGCGACGGCCTGCCCGCCCTCGGCGTCGACCGCGTCCGGCAGCCGCACCACGATCCCGTCGTCCGAGTGCGCCACCTGCGCGTCCACCCCGCGCCGCTCCCGCAGCCGCGCCCCGATCGCCAGCGCCCACGGCGCGTTGACCTGCGCCCCGAACGGCGAGTGCACCACGAGCCGCCAGTCGCCCAGCTCGTCGCGGAACCGCTCCACCAGCACCGCCCGGTCGCTGGGCACGTGCCCGGTCGCCTCGCGCTGCTCCTTCAGGTAGGTCAGCAGGTTCGCCGTGGCCCACTCGTCCAGCCCGGCCGCCGCCGCGCGCCCCACTGCCTCGGGCTCGGGCAGCGCCGACACCTCCCGCAGGAACCGCCCGAGCGCCCGCCCCAGCTCCAGCGGCCTGCCCGGCGCGTCGCCCTTCCAGAAGGGCATCCGCGCGGGCTGGCCGGGCGCGGGCACCACGACCACGCGGTCGTGCGTGATGTCCTCGACCCGCCACGACGAGGTGCCCAGCAGGAACGTGTCGCCCACCCGCGACTCGTAGACCATCTCCTCGTCCAGCTCGCCCACCCGCGAGCCAGGCTTGGCCTCCGAGGCCGGGGTCATCACCGCGAACAGCCCCCGGTCCGGGATCGTGCCGCCGGAGGTCACCGCGAGCCGCTGCGCGCCCGGCCGCCCGCGCAGCTCCCCGGTGACCCGGTCCCAGGTGATCCTCGGCCGCAGCTCGCCGAACTCCTCGCTCGGGTACCGGCCCGCCAGCATGTCCAGCACCGCCAGCAGCGCCGACTCGGGCAACCCGGCGAACGGCGCCGCCCCGCGCACCACCCGCGCCAGGTCCTCCACCGACCACGGCTCCAGCGCGACCATCGCCACCACGTGCTGCGCCAGCACGTCGAGCGGGTTGCGCGGGTACCGCACCGCCTCGATCGCGCCGTCCCGCATCCGCTCGGCCACCACCGCGCAGGACACCAGGTCGCCCCGGAACTTCGGGAACACCACCCCGCGCGACACCGCGCCCACCTGGTGCCCGGCCCGGCCGACCCGCTGCAACCCCGACGCGACCGTGGGCGGCGCCTCCACCTGCACCACCAGGTCCACCGCGCCCATGTCGATGCCCAGCTCCAGCGACGAGGTCGCCACCACGCACGGCAGCCGCCCCGACTTCAGCTCCTCCTCCACGGACGTGCGCTGCTCGCGCGACATCGACCCGTGGTGGGCGCGGGCGATCACCGGCCCCTCCTGGACCGTCACCCCCGACTGCCCGACCGCCGCTGCGGGGAACCGCGCCACCGCCGAGCCCGACCCGTCCGGACCCGCACCCCCGCCAAAGCCGTCCGCACCAAGGCCGTCCGCACCGGGACCACCCGCACCGGAACCGTCCATGCCGGCCCCACCGCCCTCGGCCGCCTCGGCCGCCAGCTCGTTGAGCCGCGCCGTCAACCGCTCCGCCAACCTGCGCGAGTTCGCGAACACGATCGTCGACCGGTGCTCCCGCACCAGCTCCAGCACCCGCTGCTCCACCGACGGCCAGATCGACGTCCGCCGCTCACCGCCCGCCGCCGACCCGCTCACCTCGCCGGTCGGCTCCCCGAGCGCCGACATGTCCTCGACCGGGACCTCGACCCGCACCTCGATCGTCTTGGCCGACTCCGGCTGCACCACCCGCACCGGCCGCCCGCCCGCGAGGAACGCCGACACCTCCTCCACCGGCCGCACCGTCGCCGACAGCCCGATCCGCTGCGCGGGCCGCTCCAGCAGCCCGTCCAACCGCTCCAGCGACAGCGCCAGGTGCGCGCCGCGCTTCGTGCCCGCCACCGCGTGCACCTCGTCCAGGATCACCGTCCGCACCCCGCGCAACGAGTCCCGCGCGGCCGAGGTGAGCACCAGGAACAACGACTCCGGCGTGGTGACCAGCACGTCCGGCGGCTTGCGCGCGAACGCCCTGCGCACGTCGGCGGGCGTGTCCCCGGTGCGCATCCCGACCTCGATGGCGGGCTCCGGCAACCCCAGCCTGCGCGAGGCCTGCCGGATGCCCGCGAGGGGCGCCCGCAGGTTGCGCTCCACGTCCACCGCCAGCGCCTTCAGCGGCGACACGTACAGCACCCGGCACCGCTCGCGCGGCTCCTCCGGCGGCGGTTCCTGGGCCAGCCGGTCCAGCGCCCAGAGGAACGCGGCCAGCGTCTTGCCGGACCCGGTCGGGGCGATGACCAGCGCGTTCTCCCCGGCGGCAGCGGCCTCCCACGCCCCGGCCTGCGCGGCCGTGGGCGCGGCGAAAGCACCGGCGAACCACTGCCTGGTCGCCGGTGAGAAAGCGGTCGTCACATCCACGGGGCAATCTTGACCGACCGCACCGACAGAACCGGGGCGAAGATCGTTCCGAGGGCTTCCCGGGCCGGTTTCCCGCACTTTTCGGGGGTGTCCGCCAGTTGATCACCAGGGAGTCTCCGGAAGGTCATCTGACCTGCGCCGGAACCGCCCCCGCCGACACCGCGCGACCCGCCGTGGGTAAAGATGAGCCTCACTCGGCGGAGTGAATCTCACCTCGTCGCACATCTTCCCGAGACGCCACCGGCGCCCAACGCGGTGTGGGACGATCACGCCGCTTGCGGACGGAGAGGTGAACATGCGCGTCCTGTCGGTCGACCTGGGGACTTCCAACACCGTCGCGGTACTGGCCGCGCACGGCAGGCCACCGAGGGTGGTCGAGGTGGACGGCTCCGCGACCATGCCCTCCGCCATCTACTGCGAGGAGGGCGGCTCGCTGGTCGTCGGCCGCGACGCCGAGCGCAGGGCCCGCCTCGACCCGTCCCGCTTCGAGCCCAACCCCAAGCGCCGCGTCGACGAGGGCGCGCTGCTGCTCGGCGACGACGTCGTGCCGGTCACCGACGCCCTCGCCGCCGTGCTGCGCCGCGTGCTGGAGGAGACCAACCGCCAGCTGGGCGGCGAGAAGATCGACGAGATCCGGCTCACCCACCCCGCCGAGTGGGGCGCGACCAGGCGCAACGTGCTGCTGTCCAGCGCCAGGCTCGCGGGCGCGGACTGCGAGATCCTGCTGTTCCCCGAGCCGGTCGCCGCCGCCTCGCACTACGCCTCGCTGTCCGTCGGCCAGGCCCTGGCCGTCTACGACCTCGGCGCGGGCACCTTCGACGTGGCGATCGTCGGCGCGACCCGCGACGGGTTCACCGTCCTCGCCTCCGACGGCCTGCCCGACCTGGGCGGGCTCGACGTGGACCAGGCGCTGCTGGAGCACGTCGGCCGCCAGGTCGCGCACCGCGACCCGGCCCGCTGGCAGCGGCTGCTGCGCCCGGAGAGCACCGGCGACCGGCGGGCCAGGCGCGCGCTCCAGGAGGACGTGCGGGCGGCCAAGGAGTCGCTGTCGCGGCACCCGCACACCGAGGTCCCGATGCCGGAGCCGTTCGAGGACGTGCTGGTCACCCGCGCGGACCTGGAGGCGCTGGTCAGGCCGAGCATGCTGCGCAGCGTCGAGCTGCTGGCCTCCACGATCGGCTCCACCGGCATGACGCCCGGCCAGCTCGCGGGCATCTACCTGGTCGGCGGCTCCAGCCGCATCCCGCTCGTGGCGAACATGATCTCCGAGAAGGTCGGCGTCGTCCCGACCAGCCTGGACCAGCCGGAGACGGCCGTCGCGCTCGGCGCGCACCACGTGCCCAGGGACGGGGTCGCGACCAGGCCCGACCCGCAGCCCCAGCCGACCGGCGACTCGCCATCGGCCACCACCGCCTACCTGCCGCCGATGGTCCACGGGCAGGGCACGCCCGCGCAGGGGACCCCGGCGTCGAACCCGATCGCGCAGACCCCCGCGAGCAGCGGTCCGCACCAGGTCAACCCGGTGATCAGCGGGGCGCACCAGGTCGGTCCGAGCACCGGCGGGCACCCGGTGAACCCGGCGGCCAGCGGCCCGTACCCGGTGAACCCGGCGATCAGCGGCCAGCACCCCAACCCGTCGGTGACCGCCCCGTACGGCCCGCAGCAGTTCAACTTCCCCACCCTCGCGCCGCGCCAGCCGGAGCAGAGGAAGGCGGGCAACCGGAACAAGGTGCTCCTGTCGGTCGGCGGCGCGCTGGCCGCGGTGCTGCTGGTCGTGGGCGGCGTGGTCGCGTTCTCCGGGTCGGGCGTGCCGACCGCCGAGGAGTGCAAGAGCGACACCGCCAAGGACGACAAGGGCTTCACCACCTGCCTGCGCCACCTCGCGGGCGCGGTCGCCGACACCGCCGAGTGCAAGGCGGGCGGCACGGCGGGCGTGTCCGGCGCGATCACGGTCAAGGGCTCGGTCGTCAGCTGCGCCTTCAAGGACGACTACTCGGTGCAGTACGTGCTCACCGAGACGATCACCGGGGCCGAGCGGGACGCGGGCGCGGTCGTCGCCTCGCTGAAGTCCGACGTGGTCAAGGCGCGCTGGGGCGGCAACGGTCTGCAGGGCACCTACCAGGCCTCGGCCGACGGCGGGCTCGGGCTGCTGACCTTCGTCGCCGAGGGCAGGCCGCTGCTCGGGATCGTCACCAAGAGCGGCAGCGCGGACCTGACGGCGGACGCGCTGGCCGACTTCTTCGAGAAGAACGTCCAGCCGGGGACCTGACCCCCGTCCGGTCGCTACCGCGCGCGCCCGCGTGACCGGACGATCGACCGCGTGGTCATCGCAGCGGAACCGGTCCAGCGGCGGGTGCTCAAGGTGCTGGCGGTCAGCCAGGTGCTGGGGTCCTCCGGGATCGCCACCGGGTTGGCGCTGAGCGCGCTCGTCGCCGTGTCGCTCTCGGGCGTGGAGGCGGTGGGCGGGTTCGCGCAGACCTGCGCGGTGGTGGGAGCCGCGCTGTCCGCGCTGCCCGCCGCCCGACTCGCCCAGCGCGCGGGACGGCGGCCCGTGCTGGTGCTCTGCTACGGCGTGGGCGCGGTGGGGGCGCTGCTCGCCGCCGTGGCCGTGGTGCTGGGGTCCTGGCAGTTGTTGCTGCCGTCGTTGGTGCTGTTCGGTGCCGCGGGCAGCGCGAACCTGGCCGCCCGGTACGCGGGCGCCGACCTGGCCGCGCCGCACGAGCGCGCCCGGTCGCTGGCGCTGGTGGTGTGGGCGGCGACGGTCGGCGCGGTGGCGGGGCCGAACCTGGCCGCGCCCGCCGGTCAGGCCGTCGCCGGGCTCGGGCTGCCCGAGGGGAGCGGGGCCTACCTGGTGTCGGCGCTGCTGTTCGGGGCCGCCGCGCTGGTCGTGCTGCGGTTCCTGCGGCCGGACCCGCTGCTGCTGGCGCGGGGGAGCGCCGCCGAACCCGTCGTCGTCGGGCCGCGCGGCCGGGTGTGGCCGTCGTTGCCCGCCTCGGGGCGGGTGGCGGTGGTCGGGATCGCGGTCAGCCACGGGGTGATGGTCGGGCTGATGGCGATGGCGCCGGTCCACGTGGGGCACGCGGGCGGGTCGTTGTCGCTGGTCGGGGTGCTGGTGAGCCTGCACGTCGCGGCCATGTACGGGCTCAGCCCGCTGGTGGGCTGGCTGGTCGACCGGTGGGGCGGCGGGGCGGTGCAGGCGCTCGGGGCGGCGCTGCTGGTGGCCGCCGCCGCGCTCGTGGGCAGTTCGGCGGGGGACGATCCGGTGCGGCTGGGGATCGGGCTGGTGCTGCTCGGGCTCGGCTGGTCGTGCGGGGTGATCGCGGGGTCCGCGCTGCTCACCGAGGTCGTGGCCGGGGCCCGGCGGACGGCCGCTCAGGGCCTGTCCGACCTGTGCATGAACTGCGCGGGCGCGCTGGGCGGGGTGCTGGCCGGGCTGGTGGTGACCGCCTGGTCCTACGCCGCGCTGGGGCTGCTGGCCGGGTTCGTGGTGCTCCCGGTGCTGGTGGTGGCGGTGCTGCGGGTGCGGTGAGGGGGCCGGTTCAGCGCTTGCGGTTCATCCAGAGGTGCCGGGCGCCGACGACGATCGCCGCCAGCAGGCCCGCGATCACGGCGATCGTGCCGATCGGGGAGGACAGGCCGGTCGGGTCGCTCTGGAGGAGGATCACGCCGTCCAGGTTAACCGCCACCGGCGCTCGGGGCGGGGGTCGCGCCGCCGACCCACGACCGTTACCGGCCTCCCGATCCAGTGATTCCAGGCGCCCTCGCCAGGGTGACGAGGGCCTCGGCTGCGGTGTCCGGGTCCCCGTTCCTGCGCGCTAGCCTGGCAGCGATGCGCAACACGGTGTTCCGGAAGCTGATGGCGGACGAGTTCGGGCAGGTCAGGTCGGAGGTGCTGGCCAGCGAGCACGTGCTGTCCGCGCTCGGCGGGCGCACGCCCGACCAGGCGTTGGACGTGGGGCTGCCCGCGAAGGAGATCTGGCTGGCGGTGTGCGACGCGTTCGACGTCCCGGAGCACCGCCGCTGAACACCGGGCGTGGCGGCGACGCGGTCGAACACCTGTTCGGCTACACTCGCCAACCACAACCGGGTGATCCCAAACCCGCAGGTCACCGGGCCGCCGTCGGAAATTGTCGTACCCCGCCCGTACCGTCGGCCCCGACAACGACGAGCGACCCAAGACAAACCGAGGTGGACTCCAGATGGCACCCCAGGCACCCGACCGGGACAAGGCACTCGAACTCGCCCTGGCCCAGATCGACAAGCAGTTCGGCAAGGGCTCGGTCATGCGGCTGGGCGAGGACGGCCGCGCGCCGATCGAGGTGATCCCGACGGGCGCGATCGCGCTCGACGTGGCGCTCGGCATCGGCGGCCTGCCCCGAGGCCGGGTGGTCGAGATCTACGGTCCGGAATCCTCCGGTAAGACCACCGTGGCGCTGCACGCGGTCGCCAACGCCCAGCGCAACGGCGGCATCGCGGCGTTCATCGACGCCGAGCACGCGCTCGACCCCGACTACGCGCGCAAGCTGGGCGTCGACACCGACGCGCTGCTGGTGTCCCAGCCGGACACCGGTGAGCAGGCGCTGGAGATCGCGGACATGCTGGTGCGCTCCGGCGCGCTGGACATCCTGGTCATCGACTCGGTGGCGGCGCTGGTGCCCCGCGCCGAGATCGAGGGCGAGATGGGCGACAACCACGTCGGCCTCCAGGCCCGCCTGATGAGCCAGGCGCTGCGCAAGATCACCGGCGCCCTGAACTCCTCCGGCACCACGGCGATCTTCATCAACCAGCTGCGCGAGAAGATCGGCGTCATGTTCGGCTCGCCCGAGACCACGACCGGTGGCAAGGCGCTGAAGTTCTACGCGTCGGTGCGGCTCGACGTGCGGCGCATCGAGACCCTGAAGGACGGCGGCGAGCCCGTCGGCAACCGGACCAGGGTCAAGGTCGTGAAGAACAAGGTGGCCCCGCCGTTCAAGCAGGCCGAGTTCGACATCCTCTACGGCCAGGGCATCAGCCGCGAGGGCTCGCTCATCGACATGGGCGTCGACCAGGGCATCCTGCGCAAGTCCGGCGCCTGGTACACGTACGAGGGCGACCAGCTCGGCCAGGGCAAGGAAAACGCCCGGAAGTTCCTGCGGGAGAACCCGGACGTGGCCAACGAGATCGAGAAGCGCATCAAGGAGAAGCTCGGCATCGGCGCGACCCTGGAGGCCGACGACACCGCGCCCGCGCCGGTCGACTTCTGATCGCTGTGCGGGGTGGACGAGGCGGGAGGGGCTCGGGGCGGCGCGGTCGCGAGCCCGAGCTCACCGCTGACGGAGAGCCGGTCGACGAGGTGCCCGTCGACCCGGTGAAGGAGCAGCGCAGGGCGACGGACATCTGCTACGCGCTGCTCACCGCACGCGCCCGGACCAGGGTCGAGCTCCGGGATGCCCTGCTGCGCAAGGGCATCCCGGAGGAGATCGCCGAGACGGTCCTGGGCAAGTTCGACCGCGCTGGGCTGATCGACGACGCGGCGTTCGCCGAGGTGTGGGTGCGGACGAGGCACACGCACCAGGGGCTCGGACGGCGGGCGCTGGCGCGCGAGCTGCGCACGAAGGGCGTGCCGGACGAGGTCGCCGCCGAGGCGGTGGCCGCTGTCGACGACGAGGCGGAGCGGGAACGGGCGCGGGAGCTGGTGCGCAAGAAGCTGCGCACCCTGGCGAACGTGGACGACACCACCAGGATTCGGCGGTTGGTGGGGGCGTTGGCGCGCAAGGGGTACGCGGAGGGGATGGCGTACGGGGTGGTGAAGGAGGAGTTGAAGGCCTACGGGGAGGAGACCGAGCTCCTCGACGACCACCTGCGGGGGTAGCGGCTGCCGTGCGGGTCGGGTGACGGGCTGCGGTGCGGGCTGGGTAACGGGCTGCGGTGCGGGTGGTGACTGCCGCCTGGGTGGGGCCGTCTGCGCTGGGCGGGACCACCGGTGCGGGAGTGTGCGGCTGCGCGGGTTCCGGGCAGGTCTGGTGCTCCGGACAGGTCTGGTTTCTGGCGGGGCGCGGTGAAGGCCCGTGGTTGAGGAACCCGCTGGGCCGGAGCCTGCCGTGCGCGGGGTGATCAGGAGGAGCTGATCAGCCTGGCGTGCTGGGACGGTGTGCCGGGTGCCGGGTGCCGGGTGCCGGGTGCCGGGTGCCGGGTGCTGGTGAGCCGGTGTGCGGGTGTCCGTGAGGCCGGGGCAGTGACTGCGGGCCTAGCTCGTGAGCCGGAGCAGTGTGCCCGCAGCGGGCGCCCGTGGTGGCGCCGGGTCGTCAGCGTGGGGTGGTGTGGCGCCAGAACTGGCGCTTCTTCTTGTCCTCGCGGACTGCCAGGCCCATGCGGGTGAGTTCTTCGCGGAGTCCGGCCGCGTCTTCCTGGTCCAGGTTGCGGAGGGCCTCGGCTCGGGCCTTGAAGATCTGGTCGGCGCCCTGGGGGAGTTCCGGGTTGCCCTCGATCCAGCGGCGGTAGTCGGCGCGGTGGGGGTCGCCGTCCTCCAGCCACGGGTAGCCGTGGGACTGGAAGGCGTTGGCGATGTTCTCCGCGATCAGGTCCGACTTGTCCCTGGCCAGCTCCTCCGAGTTCAGGCCGAGCAGGACCAGGTCCTTGCCGTCCAGGAAGACGCCGGAGATCTTGGTGCGGTCGAAGGTCCGGCTCTTGCCGCCCCGGTAGAACACCGCGTTGTCGTCGCGGACGGCCACCGAGAGGCGTTCGTGGGCCGCGATGAACGACACGACCAGGCCCAGCACCGCGCCGATCGCGATCACGCCGATCGTTCCCCACGGTTCGGGGACGACGTTCAGCAGGCGGAGCGGGCCGTCGAACGGGACGAAGGGCAGGGAGAGGATCCACTTCGCGGCCAGCTTGAGCAGCCAGAGCGCGACCGCGCCCACTACCGGGAAGCCGACCCAGATCAGGCTGACCTGCCAGGTTGGTTCGGCGACCACCGTGGTGCGACGAGTGTCCATGCTCCCCTCTCCTCCGAATGCCCGTTCAACCTACCGCCATAGGGGTGACGGCCGGGACTTTGGGGCGGGACCCCTGCGGAGAGTCCGGGAAACCGGTGAACGGGACACCTTCGGGACCCCTTCAGGACCCCTGCGGGGGACGAGCGGGAGTGATGAGCAGCCTGTGGTTGTCGCTGACCGCCGCCAACCACCGCTGGCCGCCGCTGGCCGTCGCTAACCACCGCTGGCCGCCGCTGGCCGTCGCTAACCGCCGTTGGCCGCCGCTGGCCGTCGCTGGCCGCCGCCAACTGTTGCTGGCCGTCGCTGGACCTGAATGGTCGCTGGTCAGAACTGGGGAGTTGCTGAACGCGGTGGTGCTGGAGGTGGTAGCCGCTGCTGGGCATTGGCGGGTATCCGCTGGGTGCGGAGTGCGCTGCTGGGGACGCTGGCCGCTGCCAGGTGTCGACTGGCATCGACGGCGGCCGTTGAGCGTCACTGGGCGCTGCTGGGCATGGTGGGCGTGGTGGGCGGAGCGATCACCACGGGGGTGTGGAACGAGCGGAGCGGCGGCCCCTCGGGACCGCCGCTCCTGGGTCGTGCGTGGTGCTCGTGCGTCGTCGGTCGGTCAGCGCAGGGCCGCCGCCGCTCGGGCCAGGGACTCGACGCGGGCGTAGTCGCCCGACAGCAGGGCGTCCTTCGGGGCCAGCCACGAGCCGCCGACGCAGCCGACGTTCGGCAGGGCCAGGTAGCGCGGGGCGGTGTCCACCGTGATGCCGCCCGTCGGGCAGAAGCGCAGGCCCGGCAGGGGGCCGCCGATCGACTTCAGGTAGTCCGCGCCGCCCGCCGCCTCGGCCGGGAAGAACTTGAGGGCGGTCAGGCCGCGCTCGGCCAGGCGCATGGCCTCGGAGACGGTCGCCGCGCCCGGCAGGAACGGCAGGCCCGTGTCCTCCGCCGCGCCCAGCACCCGGTCCGTGCTCCCCGGAGTCACCAGGAAGGCCGCGCCCGCCTTCGCCGCCGCCGCCGCGTGCTCCGGCGCGGTCACCGTGCCCGCGCCGATCACGATCTCCGGCACCTCGGCGGCGACCCGTTCGATCGCCTCCAGCGCCGCCGGGGTGCGCAGGGTCAGCTCGATGACGCCGATCCCACCGCGCAGCAGGGCCTGCGCCAGCGGCACTGCGTGCTCGGCGTCGTCCACGACGACGACCGGGACGACGGGGGACAGCGCCAGCAGATCCTGGGCCGTCGCGTGTGCTGCGGTGGTCACCGGCTCACCTCCTGGTTACTCAGCCCCGCGAAGTGCGAGGCGGCGATCGGGCCGAACACGCTGGCTCCCCGGTCGGCGGGACCGACCGACCGGCGCAGCGCCGCGAACAGCTCGCGACCCGTGCCGGTCCAGGACTGCGCGTCCGGGGGGAAGTCCACCAGCTCTCGTGCGCCCAGTTCAACCGGGTCCACCAACGCGTCCAAAGTGGCCGCTCCGGCGTCCACCCGCAGCACGTCGCCGTCGCGCACCCGCGCCAGCGGACCGCCGACCGCGGCCTCCGGGGTCACCTGGATCGCGGCCGGGATCTTGCCCGACGCGCCGGACATGCGGCCGTCGGTCACCAGCGCGACCTTGAACCCCCGGTCCATCAGCACGCCCAGCGCGGGCGTCAGCTTGTGCAGCTCCGGCATCCCGTTCGCCTGCGGCCCCTGCTGCCGCACCACCACGACCACGTCGCGGTCCAGCTCACCGGCCTTGAACGCGGCCCCGAACGCCTCCTGCGAGGTGAACACCCGCGCGGGCGCCTCCACGACCCGGTGCTCCTCGGCCACCGCCGACACCTTGATCACCGCGCGGCCCAGGTTGCCGGACAGCATCCGCAGCCCGCCGTCCGCCGAGAACGGGTCCGTCGCCGGGCGCAGCACCGCCGCGTCCAGGGTCTCGGTCGGGCCGTCGCGCCACACCAGCTCGCCGTCCACGAGCACCGGCTCGCGGCGGTACCGGTCGAGGCCGGGGCCCGCGACCGTGCGCACGTCCCCGTGCAGCAGACCCGCGTCCAGCAGCGTCCCCACCAGGAACTGCACACCACCGGCGGCCTGGAAGTGGTTGATGTCCGCGCCGCCGTTGGGGTAGACCCGCGCCAGCAGCGGCACCACCGAGGACAGGTCGGCGAAGTCGTCCCAGCCGAGCTCGACGCCCGCCGCCGACGCGATCGCCACCAGGTGCATGGTGTGGTTGGTCGACCCGCCGGTGGCCAGCAGCGCGATCACGCCGTTGACCACGGACTTCACGTCGACCACGTGTCCGATCGGGGTGAACTCCTCGCCCCGGCTCAGCGCGACCGCGCGCCGCGCCGCCTCCTCGGTCAGCGCCTTGCGCAGCGGCGTGCCCGGCGGCACGAACGTCGCGCCAGGCAGGTGCAGGCCCATGACCTCCACGACGAGCTGGTTCGAGTTCGCCGTCCCGTAGAACGTGCAGGTGCCGGGGCTGTGGTACGAGGCGGCCTCGGCTTCGAGCAGGTCCTCGCGGGTGGCCTTGCCCTCGGCGAACAGCTGCCGCACGCGGGCCTTCTCCTTGTTCGGCAGCCCCGACTCCATGGGCCCGGCGGGCACCAGGATCGCGGGCAGGTGGCCGAACGAGAGCGCGCCGATCAGCAGGCCGGGCACGATCTTGTCGCACACGCCGAGCAGCAGCGTCGAGTCGAACATGTCGTGCGAGAGCGCGATGGCCGTGGACATGGCGATGACGTCGCGGCTGTACAGCGACAGCTCCATGCCCGCGCGGCCTTGCGTGACGCCGTCGCACATCGCGGGCACGCCGCCCGCGAACTGGGCGATCCCGCCCGCCCCGCGCGCCGCCTCCTTGATCCAGGAGGGGTACTCGTCCATCGGCTGGTGCGCCGACAGCATGTCGTTGTAGGCCGACACGATGGCGACGTTGGGCTTGCGCACGGCGCGCAACGCCTGCTTGTCGCCCCCGGTGATGCCCGCGAACCCGTGGGCCAGGTTGCTGCACGCGAGGTCCCCGCGTGCAGGCCGCCCTTCGAGCGCGGCGGCGTTCACTCGTTCGAGATAGGCGGACCGGCTTGCTGCGCTCCGGGCGGCAATGCGGGCCGTCACTTCTGCGACGACGGGGTGCAGGTCGCTCATTGCTCTGCGTCTCCGGTGGGTGATCACGGGCTGTGGTGGCCCCGGTGGACGACAGCGCTGGCGTCGCACGGAAGGACGTGACAGCGCACACACTAGGTGACGGGAGGGCTTGATCACAAAAACGATTCAGAATCCGGACGGACCCACACGGGTGTGTGGCCCTTGTCACAGTGGCGCGGAGCGTGCAGAGTCGGACGCCGGAACACGCCCAGGGAGGTCCCCGACATGACGTCCTCCGAGATCGCCGAACTGCGCCGCGCGGTCGGCAGGCTCCGCCAGGCCGTCGTCGCGGTGCGCGCCCGCCACGGCGACGTGCCCGCCGTGCGACGCCTGGCCAACGACGTGGAGCGGCTCGACATCGACGCCGCCGACCTGTCCGAGGCGCCCGTCGCGCCCCGGCCGCGACAGGCCCCCGACGTGGAGCGGGAGGTGGTGGTCGTGCCCGACACGCCCTACGACTCCTCGCTCTGGCACGACGCGGACGACGAGGGGCTCGGCGGCTACCGGCAGCGCCGCTGACCCCGCACGACCGGCGGCCCCCGCACCCTCGGCGCGGGGGCCGTTCGCGTTCCCGGAGGAGAGCGGCGGGTGTCCGGGCGGGGCGCGCGGGCGGTTCGGGGCGGTGATCGTCCCACCCTGTGGACGAAGGTCGCCCGGTCGTGGTGGAAACCCCCGGAAGCGCCATATGGGACGCCCGATCCGGGCATCACCCGGATGGGGAAACGACAGGAACCGGGCACGGAAGCAAGGTCGTCAGGTGGCTGAAAACGGCTTCACCCGGACCGGGAGCGGCCACCGCGGACAGCACCACCCGGAGCGGTGACAGCGGGCGAGCCGCCGCCGGACGTCGCACCGGGCGCACCACCGCACGGGGCATGCGTGACGCCACCGCGCGGGGCACCACCGCGCAGTGCACCACCGCGCGGGGCACCACCAGCAAGCGCACCACCCGCACAGCGCACCACCAGCACAGCGCACAACCGAACAGCCGAGCACCACCGCCGAGCACCACAACGACGTGGAGGGGTGAGGGGATGAGGGCGCGGATCGAACAGCGCACGCTCCGCACGGACCGCTGGTGGTTACCCCCGCTGGCGACGGCGGCGGCCCTGCTGCTGATCTCCGCCTACGCGGCGGTGCGCACCTTCATGGGCGACCACTACTGGGTCGACGACTACCACTACCTGACGCCCATGTACTCGCCGTGCCTGAGCCAGGAGTGCTTGCCCGAGGCCGCGCACTTCGGCAGGCCCCTGCCGGAGCTGCCCGGCTTCCTGACCCCGCCCGTGGTGATCCTGCCGTTCCTGCTGGGCTTCCGGGTCACCTGCTACTACTACCGCAAGGCCTACTACCGGGCCGCCTGGCTGTCCCCGCCCGCGTGCGCCGTCGCCGAGCCGCACGCCCGCTACACCGGTGAGACCCGGTTCCCGCTGATCGCGCAGAACCTGCACCGGTACTTCTTCCTCGCCGCGTCCGTCCTGCTGGTGGTCAACACCTACGACGCGCTCGCCGCGCTCACCACGGGCCTGGGCCTGGGCAACATCATCCTGCTGGTCAACGTGACCCTGCTGGGCGCGTACACCCTGTCCTGCCACTCGTGCAGGCACATCGCGGGCGGCAGGCTCAAGCACTTCTCCCGGCACCCCGTGCGCTACCGGATGTGGACGCTGGTCTCCAAGCTCAACGCCAGGCACATGCTCCTGGCCTGGGTGTCGCTGGTCTTCGTCTGCCTGACCGACCTCTACATCGCGCTGGTCTCGTCCGGCGTCATCAGCGACCTCAGGTTCATCGGCTGACCTCCGGCTCGGCCGGTGGGCGAAGGCAGGGAGAGGAGCGGGCGTTGCCCGAGCTGGAGAGGCACACCTTCGACGTGCTCGTGATCGGCGCTGGGGGAGCGGGGCTGCGCGCCGCGATCGAGGCGAGGCAGCGCGGCGCCCGCACCGCCGTGCTGTGCAAGTCCCTGTTCGGCAAGGCGCACACCGTCATGGCCGAGGGCGGCATCGCCGCGGCCATGGGCAACGCCAACCCGAACGACAACTGGCAGGTGCACTTCCGCGACACCATGCGCGGCGGCAAGTTCCTCAACAACTGGCGCATGGCCGAGCTGCACGCGCAGGAGGCGCCGCAGCGGGTGTGGGAGCTGGAGACCTACGGCGCGCTGTTCGACCGCACGAAGGACGGCCGGATCAGCCAGCGCAACTTCGGCGGCCACGAGTACCCCCGCCTCGCGCACGTCGGCGACCGCACCGGCCTGGAGCTGATCCGCAGCCTCCAGCAGAAGGTCGTCTCGCTCCAGCAGGAGGACTTCGCCGAGACCGGCGACCACGAGTCGCGGCTGAAGGTGTTCCAGGAGTTCACCGTCACCGACCTGCCGCTGGACGGCGGGCGGGTCGCGGGCGCGTTCGGCTACTGGCGCGAGAGCGGCCGGTTCACCCTGTTCGAGGCGCCCGCCGTGGTGCTGGCGACCGGCGGCATCGGCAAGTCGTTCAAGGTCACCTCGAACTCGTGGGAGTACACCGGCGACGGGCACGCGCTGGCCCTGCGCGCGGGCGCCGAGCTGGTCAACATGGAGTTCGTCCAGTTCCACCCCACCGGCATGGTCTGGCCGCCCAGCGTCAAGGGCATCCTGGTCACCGAGTCGGTGCGCGGCGACGGCGGCGTGCTGCGCAACTCCGAGGGCAAGCGATTCATGTTCGACTACGTGCCGGACGTGTTCAAGGACAAGTACGCCGAGGACGAGGCCGAGGGCGACCGCTGGTACACCGACCCGGACCACAACCGCCGCCCGCCCGAGCTGCTGCCCCGCGACGAGGTGGCGCGCGCGATCAACTCCGAGGTCAAGGCCGGTCGGGGCACCGAGCACGGCGGGGTGTTCCTGGACGTGTCGACCCGGCTGCCCGCCGAGGAGATCCGGCGGCGGCTGCCGTCGATGCACCACCAGTTCAAGGAGCTGGCCGACGTCGACATCACCGCCCAGCCCATGGAGGTCGGCCCGACCTGCCACTACGTGATGGGCGGCGTGCTGGTCGACCCGGACACCGGCGCGTCGTCGGTGCCCGGCCTGTACGCGGCGGGCGAGGTGTCCGGCGGGATGCACGGCTCCAACCGGCTCGGCGGCAACTCGCTGTCGGACCTGCTGGTGTTCGGCAAGCGCGCCGGTCAGGGCGCCGCCGACTACGCGGCCGGGCTCACCGCGCGGCCCGCGTGCGGCGACGAGGCGATCGCGCGGGCGCGGGAGGTCGCGCTCGCCCCGTTCGCGGGCGACGGCGGGGAGAACCCGTACGCGCTGCACGTCGAGCTCCAGCAGGCCATGAACGACCTGGTCGGCATCATCCGCCGGGCCGGGGAGATGGAGAGCGCGCTGGAGCGGCTGGACGGGCTCAAGCGCCGCGCCGCCTCGCTCACCGTCGAGGGGCACCGGCAGTTCAACCCCGGCTGGCACCTCGCGCTGGACCTGCGGAACATGCTGCTGGTCAGCGAGTGCGTGGCCCGCGCCGCGCTGCTGCGCACCGAGAGCCGGGGCGGCCACACCCGCGACGACCACCCGCGCATGGACGCCGACTGGCGGCGCAAGGTGCTGCTGTGCACCGCCTCCGGCGACGGCGTGGCCGTGGCCGAGCTGGCCCAGGAGCCGATCCGGGCCGACCTGCTGGCGCTGTTCGAGCGCGCCGAGCTGGAGAAGTACCTGACCGCCGAGGAGCTGGAGGGCTGACGTGGGCTACCAGGGGCACTTCCGGGTGTGGCGCGGTGACGCCTCCGGCGGCGCGATGGAGGACTTCACCGTCGAGGTCAACGAGGGCGAGGTCGTGCTCGACATCATCCACCGGTTGCAGGCCACCCAGGCCGCCGACCTCGCCGTGCGGTGGAACTGCAAGGCGGGCAAGTGCGGCTCGTGCTCGGCCGAGGTCAACGGCAGGCCGAGGCTGCTGTGCATGACCCGCATGTCGGTGTTCGCCGAGGACGAGACCGTCACGGTGACGCCGATGCGGGCGTTCCCGGTGATCAGGGACCTGGTCACGGACGTGTCGTTCAACTACGCCAAGGCGCGCGAGGTGCCCGCGTTCCGGCCGCCCGACGACCTGGAGCCGGGTGAGTACCGGATGGCGCAGGTGGACGTGGAGCGCTCGCAGGAGTTCCGCAAGTGCATCGAGTGCTTCCTGTGCCAGGACACCTGCCACGTGGTGCGCGACCACGAGGAGAACAAGGAGGCGTTCTCCGGGCCGAGGTTCCTGATGCGGGTCGCCGAGCTGGAGATGCACCCGCTCGACACCGCCGACCGGGTCGAGGCGGCGCGCTCCGAGCACGGCCTCGGGCTGTGCAACATCACCAAGTGCTGCACCGAGGTGTGCCCGGAGCACATCGCCATCACCGACAACGCGCTGATCCCGCTGAAGGAGCGGCTGGCGGACCGGCGCTACGACCCGCTGGTGTGGTTGGGCAACAAGCTGTTCCGCAGGTCCTGAGGCAGCGGTTCGCGCGCCTCCAGCCACTCCGGCGGGATCGGCGCGCGGACGATGCCGCCCACCATCGCCGCGGTGGTGTCCACGTCACCGCCCGCGCGCACGCACGCGCCGATCGCGGCGCGGTAGTCGTGCGCGTGGGTGGCGGCGATCCACAGGACCAGCGGGACGCTGGTGAGCGCGGTCGGGCGGGAGCCGTTGCCGAGGTGGTGGACGGCTTCCTCCGGCGAGCGGCCCAGGAGGGTCTCGGCGAGCGCGACGGCGTCCCGGATCGCACCGGGCCGCAGCCCGTCCAGCACCGCCTCGAACACCGCGTCCGGGCGCGCGGCGGCGAGCGCGACGGCCACCGCGCCGTCGATCCCCTCGGGGTGCGCGTGGGTGACCTCGGCGGAGCGGGTCGCCTGCTCGACCACGGCGGCCGGGTCGTCGGCGAAGAACGCGCCGAGCGGGGCGACGCGCATCGCGGCCCCGTTGCCGAGCGAACCGCCGCCGAACGCGCTGGTCGCGGCCTCGCGCCAGGGGACGCCGTCGCGGAGCAGGCGCAGGATCGTGATCGCGCCGGGGCCGTAGCCCCGGTACGGGTCGCAGTGCTCGGCGAACGCGGCGGCCAGGTGCTCCTGGACGATCTCGCCCCGGTCGCGCAGCTCGGCGGTGACCAGGCAGGCCATCTGGGTGTCGTCGGTCCACGGCCATGGGGGCGGACCGGGGGTGAGGGTCGCAGGGGAGGTTCCGGGGACGAAGAACTGGGCGCCGAAGGCGTCGCCGACGGAGAGGCCTTCGAGTGAGGTCAGGGCTTCGGGGAGGGGCATGGTGGGGGTGATGCTAGGGCTGTTTTTCCGTGCTCATCGGGTTTCTCCGTCCGCGAGCACCACGGACGCCGCTATCGCCGGGGAGGTGCGGCCTCTGGCCAGTCCGCCGGGATCGCGGTGCGGGTACCGGTTCGGGACGCGCCGGGCCGCCGCCAGCGCCGCAGCGTCGTCCAACCGGCCCAGTCCACCGCGTCCAGGCCGGGCAGGACGCTCGCGCCGCTCATGCCCGCTCCAGCGCGGCGGCCAGGCGGGTGCGGCTGTCGGTGTGGGTGGCGATGCGGCGGTCCAGGGCGGCCAGGCGGTCGTGGGCCACGCGCAGGCCGCGCTCGGACGGCGGCGCGGTGCGCACGTCGCCGTCCAGGCACGGCGCGAACTCGCGCACGTCGTCGAGGGTCAGGCCGACCTCCAGCAGGCAGCGGATGTTCCTGACCCGCGTCACCGCCGCGTCCGGGTAGGTCCGGTAGCCGTTGGTGGCGCGGGTCGGCGCCAGAAGGCCGGCCTGCTCGTAGTGCCGCAGCGCGCGCGGGGTGGTCCCGGTGGCGGTCGCCAGCTCTCCGATCAGCACCCCGGCATTGTGCTACGCCCCCACGGCCGCGCCGCCGTCCACGGGCAGCACGACCCCGGTGGTGAACGGCGCTGCGGCCAGGTGCGCGATGACCTCGGCGACCTCCTCCGGCGTGCCGATCCGGCCCAGCGGGGTGCGCGCGACCTGCCAGGCGCGCAGGGCGGCGAGCTCGTCGGGTGGGAGGTGGTCGGCGATCGGGGTGGCGATGGCGCCGGGGGCGACGGCGTTGACGCGGACGTGGCGCGGGGCCAGCTCCAGCGCGAGGCTGCGGGTGAGGCTCTCCAGGCCGGCCTTCGTCGCCGCGTACACGCTCCGCCCTGGCCAACCGCGTCCGCCCGTTGAGGTGCTGACGTTGATGACCGTGCCACCTTTTCGCAGGTCAACGGCCTGGGTGAGCAGGAGTGGGGCCAGCAGGTTCACCGCGACCTGGGCGTGCGCGGCCTCGGCGGTGATGCGGCCGAGGGGTTGGCCGAGCGCGGTGGCGGCGTTGTTGACCAGCACGTCGACGGGGCCTGCGGCGCGGGCGATCGCGTCGACGTCGGTGGTGACGTCGGCGGCCAGCGGCTCGATGCCGCGCCCCAGCGCGGCGAGCGGTTCGAGGCGGCGGCCGACGGCCAGGACGTGCGCGCCCTCGCGCGCGAACCGCAGCGCGGTGGCCCGACCGATACCGGTGCCCGCGCCCGTGATCACGACTCTCATGCGTGGCAGCCTGCGACCTTGCCGCCAGCGGCAGGGTCAAGCGCCGCCCGTCCGATGAGCTCGGGGCTCTCCCGCCAGGCGGTCGGTCGAGAGGCCGTGCGGACGACAGCGGGAACGAGAACGGGGTGGGCATCACTCCTGAGAGCGACGCTCACCCCGTTCACCGGCTCACCCCCGCAGGGGCTTCAAGCGATCAGCTGCAACCCGAGGTCGACCCGCAGCCCTCGCACAGGTAGCAGGACCCCGCAGGCCGCATCTTCGTGCCGCAGGTCATGCACAGCGGCGCGTCCGCGACCGTGCCCAGGCGCAGCTCCAGCAGCTCCGTGGAGCTGCCCACCCGCGCGGGCGGCTCGGTGGTCGTCGCGGGCTTCGACTCCGGCTCCCTGGTCGGGGTCGCGTCGACCGTCGTGCGCAGGGCCTCCAGGTCCACGTCCGCGCTCGGCGTGCCGTAGTCCGCGCTCACCTGCGCGGTGCGCTCCTCGGCGGTGAAGATGCCGAGCTGGGCGCGCTTGTCGTGCGGCAGGTGGTCCAGGGCGAGCCTGCGGAACAGGTAGTCCAGGACGCTCGTCGCGATGCGCACGTCCGGGTCGTCCGTCATGCCCGCGGGCTCGAAGCGCTGGTTCTGGAACTTCGAGACGTAGAACTCCAGCGGGATGCCGTACTGCAGGCCCACCGAGATCGACATCGAGAAGGCGTCCATGACGCCCGCCAGGGTCGAGCCCTGCTTGCCCAGCTTGACGAAGATCTCGCCGAGGCCGTCGTCCGGGTAGGAACCGGCGTGCAGGTAGCCCTCGGCGCCACCGACGGTGAACGACACCGTCTGCGACGGGCGCTTCTTCGGCAGGCGCTTGCGCACCGGGCGGTACTCGACGACCGTCTCCGTCGTCTTCTCCGCGGTCGCCGACGCCTTCGCGCCCTTGCCCGCCGACAGCGGCTGGCCGACCTTGCAGTTGTCGCGGTAGATGGCCAGCGCCTTCAGGCCCATCTTCCAGCCCTGGTAGTAGACCTCCTCGACCTCCTCGACGGTCGCCGTCTCCGGCATGTTGACCGTCTTCGAGATCGCGCCGGACAGGAACGGCTGGACGGCCGCCATCATCCGGACGTGGCCCATCGGCGTGATGGAGCGCTCGCCCATCGCGCAGTCGAACACCTCGTAGTGCTCCAGCTTCAGGCTGGGCGCGTCCACGACGTGGCCGTGCTCGCCGATGTGCTCGACGATGGCCTCGACCTGCTCGGTCGGGTAGCCCAGCGCCGCCAGGGCGCGCGGCACCGTCTGGTTCACGATCTGCATCGACCCGCCGCCGACCAGCTTCTTGAACTTGACCAGCGCCAGGTCCGGCTCGATGCCGGTGGTGTCGCAGTCCATCATCAGGCCGATGGTGCCGGTGGGGGCGAGCACGCTGGCCTGCGCGTTGCGCCAGCCGTTGAGCGCGCCGATCTCCTGGCACCTCTGCCACTCGGCCGTCGCGAGCGAGCGCGCGTTGGCGTCGTTGGCGTGCAGCGTGCGGATCTCGTCGTTCGCCGACGCGTGCTTGCGGATGATCCGCTTGTGCGACTCGGCGTTGCGCGCGTAGCCGTCGTACGGGCCGACGACGCCCGCGAGCTCGGCGGACCGGCGGTAGGACACGGCCTGCATCAGCGAGGTGATGGCCGCGGCCAGCGCCCGGCCGCCCTCGGAGTCGTACGCGTGGCCGGTGGCCATGAGCAGCGCGCCCAGGTTCGCGTAGCCGATGCCCAGCTGGCGGAACGCCCGCGTGGTCTCGCCGATGGCGGGGGTCGGGAAGTCCGCGAAGCAGATCGAGATGTCCATCGCGGTGATGATCAGCTCGACCGAGCGGGCGAACAGGTCGGCGTTGAACGAGCCGTCGTCACCCAGGAACTTCATCAGGTTCAGCGACGCCAGGTTGCAGCTGGAGTTGTCCAGGTGCATGTACTCCGAGCACGGGTTGGACGCGGTGATCCGGCCCGACTCCGGCGTGGTGTGCCAGTCGTTGATGGTGCCGTCGTACTGGATGCCGGGGTCGGCGCACTCCCACGCCGCCTGCGCCAGCTTGCGGAACAGCGACTTGGCGTCGACGGTCTCGATGACCTCGCCGGTGCCGCGCGAGCGCAGCCCGAAGTCCTTGCCCTCCTCGAACGCGCGCATGAACTCGTCCGAGACGCGCACCGAGTTGTTGGCGTTCTGGTACTGCACGGAGACGATGTCCGAGCCGCCAAGGTCCATGTCGAACCCGGCGTCCCGCAGCGCGCGGATCTTGTCCTCCTCGCGCGCCTTCGTCTGGATGAACTCCTCCACGTCCGGGTGGTCCACGTCCAGCACGACCATCTTGGCCGCGCGGCGGGTCGCGCCACCGGACTTGATCGTCCCCGCCGACGCGTCCGCGCCGCGCATGAACGACACCGGGCCGGACGCGGTGCCGCCCGAGGACAGCAGCTCCTTGGACGAGCGGATGCGCGAGAGGTTCAGGCCCGCGCCGGAGCCGCCCTTGAAGATCAGGCCCTCCTCGCGGTACCAGTTCAGGATCGACTCCATCGTGTCGTCGACCGACAGGATGAAGCAGGCGCTGACCTGCTGCGGCGACGCGGTGCCGACGTTGAACCACACCGGGGAGTTGAAGCTGAACACCTGGTGCAGCAGCATCCAGGTCAGCTCGTGCTCGAAGACCTCGGCGTCGGTCTCGGTGGCGAAGTAGGCGTGCTTGACGCCCGCGTCCACGTACGACTTCACCACGCGGTCGATCAGCTGGCGCAGGCTGCTCTCGCGCACCGCGCTGCCGACCGCGCCCCGGAAGTACTTGCTGGTCACGATGTTCGTCGCGTTGACCGACCAGGACGACGGGAACTCGACGCCGCGCTGCTCGAAGTTGATCGAGCCGTCGCGCCAGTTCGTCATGACGACGTCGCGCTGCTCCCAGGTCACCTCGTCGTAGGGGTGCGTCCCGGCGGTGGTGTGGACGCGCTCCACCACGAGCCCGGCCTGCTTCCCCCCTGCACCGTTGCGGTTGGCCGTCTTCTTGCGCGAGCCACCAACGGTTTCCGTCATCTGCCGGTCCCTCGAATCTGCTTGTTTATCGGCGATCTTTGTCTTTGAAGCTCATGCCGCGACCACGTCCGGGGGCCCTTTCCCGTTCGCGCCGGCCGCGGAAACCTGGTGTGGCCGAAGCCCTAGTCGTCCCGCGCCGCTCCGCGCAGGTCCGCGATCTCCTTCTCGAAGTCCTCGACGGACGAGAACGACCGGTACACGCTGGCGAAGCGCAGGTAGGCGACCTCGTCGAGGTCGCGCAGCGGGCCCAGGATGGCCAGTCCCACCTCGTGGCTCGGGATCTCGGCGACTCCGGTGGAGCGGATGCTCTCCTCCACGCGGTGCGCGAGGTGCTGGAACGCGTCGTCGTCCACCGGCCTGCCCTGGCACGCGCGCCGGACGCCGTTGACGACCTTGTCCCGGCTGAACGGCTCGGTCACGCCGGAGCGCTTCACGACGGCGAGGACGGCCTCCTCGACGGTGGTGAAGCGGCGCCCGCACGTGGTGCACGAGCGGCGTCGGCGGATCACCTGGCCCTCGTCGACCTCGCGGGAGTCGACCACGCGGGATTCCGAGTTCCGGCAGAACGGACACCGCACGCCTTGCTCCCCCTTGTCGGCGCAGCACTCATCGCGTCAACCCAGGTGACGGGGAAACCCCCATCGGTGGGCCGACTTCGGCGGTGCAACCACTAGATGTGGGGGTCAACCTATGCCCGACTCGGAAGCCGGCGCAATCCGGGGGGTCCGTTCCGCAGGGGGCCTGCGGGGGGTTGGTAGCGCACCGCTGATCATGGTTGAACGGGCAGTGATCGCTATCCCGCTCAGGGGTGACCGGGGAGAGGTGCGCGGGTCACTCTCCGGAGCGGGGAGGGCGGTCGTGCGAGCGGGTCGGGCGCGTTCAGCCTGGTGGGGGAAATTGCGGGTGATGGTCACCACTGGGGGTGGCCGCGCGGCGTTCGCGGTTCCGGGGAAGGGCGTGCTCACCCCCGGCGCGCGCTCAGGGCGCGGGCAGCCCGTCCGGCACGACCAGCGCCTGTCCCGGCCGGACGACGGCGTCCGGGCCGCCCAGCCCGTTCAGCTCCGAGATCCGCTCGGCCACGGCCTCCGGGTCGCTCCCCGGCGCGGACCGCTCGGCCACGTCCCGCAGCGTCTCCCCGACCTGCACGTGCGCGGTGGTCGTGCGGTCGGGCACGCCCGAGATGCCGGACGCGTGCAGGTAGGCCAGGCTCACGGCAGCGGCGGCCAGCGCGGCCAGGAGCGCCCCGCCGAACGCCCGCAGCGGCGACCGGGCCCGGCTGGGCGCGGGAGTGGCCTCGGGCGCGGGCAGCGGCGCGCTGCGGGCGCTCACCGGGCGTCGCCGGGCCAGTCCGTCGGAGCTCTCGAACCGTCGCAGCACGCGCGGTCCCGGCACCGCGCCGGTCCCCGTTCCCGCCCCCAGCGGGACCTCCTCGGCGCGGGTGTCCTCCACCAGCGCGAAACCCCTAGAAGTGCCCAAGACCACCGCCACGCCGCCTCCTCCACCGCAGGTCACCGGAGCATGATCGAACAATCGTTCGATCGAACGCCCGTGCGAATGTGTACCACCGGGAGCCTCGGAATAGCTACGACACGCCGTGATTTACTCGAACAGGTGTTTGATCTGGACAGGGGTTGCGACTACCTTCGACACTTGAAGATCGACCGACAGCCGGCCTGCCAAAACTGGTCCGGTCAGGAGGAATCACCGTGGCCCGGAAGACCGACGACGCCCCGCACGCCGCCTCGGCGGCGCAGGCCGCTCAGACGGCGCCAGCCGACGTCGCTGGCAACGCGGGCCTGACCCTGCGCCAGCGCAAGGTGCTCGACGTGATCCGGGACTGGGTCGACCGCTTCGGCTACCCGCCCAGCGTGCGCGAGATCGGCGAGGCGGTGGGCCTGACGTCCACGTCCTCGGTCGCGCACCAGCTGCGCGCGCTGGAGCGCAAGGGCTTCCTGCGCCGCGACCCGAACCGCCCGCGCGCGGTCGGCGTGCTGCCCGCGGAGATCGTCACGGGCCTCGACCCGGCGGCCAAGCCGACGCCCGCGTACGTGCCCATGCTGGGCCGGATCGCGGCGGGCGGGCCGATCCTGGCCGAGCAGTCCATCGAGGACGTCTTCCCGCTGCCGCGCGAGATCGTCGGCGAGGGCGAGGTGTTCCTGCTCAAGGTCGTCGGCGACTCGATGGTCGACGCCGCGATCACGGACGGCGACTGGGTCGTGGTCCGCCAGCAGCCCACCGCCGACAACGGCGAGGTCGTCGCCGCGATGATCGAGGGCGAGGCGACCGTCAAGACGTTCAAGCGCAAGGACGACGGGCACGTGTGGCTGCTGCCGCAGAACCCGGCCTACCAGCCGATCTTCGGCGACGAGGCGACCATCCTCGGCAAGGTCGTCGCGGTCCTGCGCAGGCTCTAGAGGGCTCTAGGGCTCTGGAGCCGGGCGGGCTGACCCGGCTGACGGGTCGGCTGACCAGTCTGGCTGACCGGCCCGGCTACGACCGGGCCCTTCCGGACTGGCTCCTGCCGAACCGGCTCCTGGCGGACCCGACGCCGCCGGACCGGGCCTGCGGGCTCAGCGCTGCCCGCGCACCCGTCGCCCGCGTGCCCGCCCCCACCGCGCCCGCGCCCACAGGGCCAGGCCGAACACCGCCACCACGCCGATCCCGACCAGCGCCACCCGCACCCGGCCGAGCCACTCGGGCCCGTTCCCGGCCCCCGAGGGCTCCGCTGCGGGCCGCGCGGCCTCCGCGCCGCGCTCGGCCGACGTCCCGCCCCCGCTCGGCGCGGCGCCGGACGTGGTGGCCGGAGCCGCCGCCTCGACCGCGTCCACCGCCCCCGCGACCGACCGCACCACCGAGAACGCCCCGCCGTCCCCGAACTCGGACGCCGACAGCAGCGCCCCGTCCGGCTCGAACGCGATCGCCTCGCCCTGCGCCTCGTCCGGCAGCGGCACCCGGACCGGCTCGCGCCCCAGCGCGGCCACCAGGTCCCCGTCGACCACCGGGTACAGGTAGGCCTCGGTGTACGTCCGCAGCGCGGCCACCGAGCCGTCGCGGGACATCGCGCCACCGGTCACCAGCCGGGTGACCAGCCTGCTCTCCCGAGGCCCGCCGGTGGTCTCCGTGCTGGGCAGGGACAGCGCCGCGACCTGCTCCAGCGGCGTGGGCGCGGTCTCGCTCAGCGCCCCGACCGGCCGGTACACCAGCGCCTGCCCGAGCACCTCCTTGGTGACCACGTGCGGCACCCCGGCCGCGTCCAGCAGCAGCGCCTCGGCGTCGTGCGGGCCGTCCGGGTAGGTCAACCGGTAGAGGCGGGTGGTCCCGTCCTTCGACAGCGCGTGCAGCGCCACCGTGCTCCGGGAGCGGGCGTTGTCCCCGGTGTCGGAGACCCACAGCGTCCCGTCCGGGGCCGGCGCCAGGTCCTCGGCGTCGTACGGGTCGGTGGTCCCGGAGATCGTGCCGACGACCGAGCAGTCCCGGCCCAGCACCTGGACCCGGAGCACCCCGTCGTCATCGTCGTTCAGCGCGTACCAGCGCCTGCCGTCCGACGCGAGCCCGGACAGCTCGGCCAACCGGGGATCGGTCACCCGGCACACGTCGGCGACGGCGGGCGCGGCCGGGACCGGCCCGGCCGTCACCAGGAGAAGGGCGGCGACGGCCGGGAGGACCCCGGCCGCGCGCGCCGACCGCAGCCTCAGCTGCGGCTCCCCACCGCGTACCGCTCCAGCGCCCCGGCCAGGTCGGGGTGCACCTTGGCGCTCAGCTCGGTGCCCTCCTCGGTGTGCCGCTCCTTGAGCACCTCGCCCTCGCGGTGCACCCGCGCGACCAGCTCGCCGCGCGTGTACGGCACCAGGGCGTCCACCACGACCTCGGGCCGGGGGATGAGCCCGGCGACGACCCGCCGCAGCTCCTCGATCCCCTCGCCGCTGTGCGCGGACACCAGCTGCGAGCCGGGGAACAGGTTCCGCAACCGGGCCTGCACCAGCTCGTCCACCGCGTCGATCTTGTTCACCACCAGCAGCTCCGGCGGCATCGGCTCCTCGCGCTTCTCCACGATCTCGCCGATCACCTCCCGCACCGCGGCGACCTGCTTCTCCGGCATCGCGTCCGAGCCGTCGACCACGTGGATCAGCAGGTCGGCGTCCGCGACCTCCTCCAGCGTGGACCGGAACGCCTCGACCAGCTGGTGCGGCAGGTGCCGCACGAAGCCCACGGTGTCGGTCAGCGTGTACGGCAGCCCGTCCGGGGTGCTGGTGCGCCGGGTGGTCGTGTCCAGGGTCGCGAACAGCGCGTCCTGGACCAGTACGCCCGCGCTGGTCAGCGCGTTGAGCAGGCTGGACTTGCCCGCGTTGGTGTAGCCGGCGATCGCGACGCTGGGCACCGCGCCCGCCACGCGCCCGCTGCGCTTGGTCTCCCGGATCACGCCCATGGACGCGATCTCGCGCCGCAGCTTCGCGATCCGCGCGCGGATGCGCCGCCGGTCGGTCTCCAGCTTCGTCTCACCGGGGCCGCGCAGACCCACGCCGCCGTTGCCGCCGCCCGCCCGACCACCGGCCTGCCGGGACAGCGACTCGCCCCAGCCGCGCAGGCGGGGGAGCAGGTACTGGAGCTGGGCCAGCTCGACCTGGGCCTTGCCCTCGCGGGAGGAGGCGTGCTGGGCGAAGATGTCCAGGATCAGCGCGGTCCGGTCGATGACCTTGACCTTGAGCCGCTCCTCCAGCTGCCGCAGCTGGCCGGGGGACAGCTCGCCGTCGCAGATCACCGTGTCCGCGCCGGTCGCGATGACCACGTCGCGCAGCTGCTCGACCTTGCCGGAGCCGATGTAGGTCGCCGAGTCCGGGCGGTCGCGCCGCTGCACGAGCCCTTCGAGCACCTGCGAGCCCGCCGTCTCGGCGAGCAGCGCCAGCTCGGCCAGCGAGGCCTCGGAGTCCGCGGCCGTGCCCTCGGTCCACACCCCGACGAGCACGACCCGCTCCAACCGGAGCTGCCGGTACTCGACCTCGGTGACGTCCTCCAGCTCGGTGGACAGACCGGCGACGCGGCGCAGCGCGGCCCGCTCGGCGAGCGCGAGGTCGCCGGTGGACAGCTCGTCGTCGTGATCGAACCGGTCGTCGTCGTGGTTGTTATCCCTCATATGCCCTTCATGGTCCCACGTCCCGGCCCTCGGCCGAAGCGGTTAATCCGCGGGGTACACGGCCAGGTAGATGGCGACGTGCTCGGCGTCCGGGTCGGCGGGCCGGTCGGCCAGCTCATCCAACAACGCCCGGAACCTCCCCATCAGTTCCTGCTGATCCGCCCTGGCCACCAGACGGGTCTGCTCCACCCGGTCGACGCCCGCGTCGGCGACCTCGCCGAGGAACGCCTCCAGCAGCGCCTCGCCGACCGACGGGTGCTCCTCGCTCCAGCTCAGCCGCCAGGACAGGCCGGTCGACAGGTAGGGGATCTCCTTCGCGCCCCGGTTGCCCGCGCGCGGCGGCTGGGCCTCCAGGAAGCCGGTGGCCACGAGCTTGCGCACGTGGTGCAGCACCGTGGCGGGGTCCTTGCCGAGCTGCCGCGCCAGTTCCTTGTTGGTGAGCGCGCGGTGGTGCGTCATCCGGATGATGCGCAGCCGCACCGCCGAGGCCAGCGCGGCGGCCTCCTCCTGCGTCGCGACCCGTTCTCCCACGTCGAACAGGATAGGCGGGCGGTGCGGCGGTGATCGGGTCCGGCGTCCGGATGGCGGCGCCGCAGAAGTGATTGACACTTTCCAATCACTGACGTCACACTTCCGGGCATGTCCCTCTGGTCCCACCGCGACTTCCGCCGCCTCTGGGTCGGCGACACCATCAGCCAGTTCGGCTCCTCGATCGGGTACACCGTCATCCCGCTGCTCGCCGCAGGAGCCCTCGCCGCCACCCCGTTCGAGATGGGCGTGCTCTCCGCCGCCACCACCGCCGCGTTCCTGGTCATCGGCCTGCCCGCCGGGGTCTGGGTGGACCGGCTGCGGCGCAGACCCGTGATGCTCACCGCCGACCTGGTCAGGGCCGCGCTGCTGCTGTCCGTCCCGGTCGCCTGGTGGGCCGGGGTGCTCACGCTCGCGCAGCTGGTCGTGGTGTCGCTGCTGGTCGGCGTGGCCACCGTCATGTTCGACGTCGCCTACCAGTCCTACCTGCCCGCCCTGGTGGGCCGGGACCAGCTGGTTGAGGGCAACACCAAGCTCCAGACCAGCCAGTCCGTCGCCCACGTGTCCGGCCCGTCGCTCGCGGGCTTCGCCGCGCAGGCGTTCGGCGCGGCCAACGGCGTGCTCGCCACCGGCGTCGGCTACCTGGTCTCGGCGTGGGCGCTGCTGCGCATCCGCACCGCCGAGCCCGAGCCCGACCGGGCCGCGCGGACCGGGCTGGCGAAAGAGATCGGCGAGGGCCTGCGGTTCGTCTTCGGGGACCGGTCGCTGCGCGCGATCGCGCTGTGCACGGCCACCGCGAACTTCTTCGGCAGCGCGGGCCTCGCGCTCCAGGTGCTGTTCCTGACCCGCCACCTCGACCTGTCCGAGGGCGCCGCGGGACTGCTGCTCAGCGTCGCGGGCGCGGGCGGCCTGCTCGGCGCGGTCACGGCGGGCTGGTGGACCGCGCGGTTCGGCCAGATCCGCACGATCTGGCTAATCCTGCTGGTCACCAACCCGCTCGGGCTGCTCATCCCGCTCGCCGCGCCGGACTGGCGGCTCGGGCTGTTCGTCGTCGGCGAGCTGGCCGTCGCGTACGGCGGGCTGGTCTACAACATCGCCCAGCTCAGCTACCGGCAGGCGCGCTGCCCCGACCGGCTGCTCGGCCGGATGAACGCCTCGATCCGGTTCGTGGTCTGGGGCGTCATCCCGCTGGGCGGGCTGCTCGGCGGCGCGCTCGGCGGCTGGATCGGGATCGTGCCGACGCTGTGGATCGGGTTCGGCGGGCAGGCGCTGGCCGGGCTGTGGGTCTTCTTCTCCCCGCTGCGCGGCCAGCGCGACCTCGCCGAGGCGCAGACCGCCGAACCCGAGAGGTCCCCGTCCTGAGCAGAGCGGCCCTGAGCCGGTCGGGCCCCGGCTACAGGGCGTCCCACCAGGACCGGTCGAGCTCACCGCGCGCCAGCAGCACGGCCGGACCGGTCAGCGTGCTGCCGCCCTCGTCCACCGTCACGCGCACCCGGCCACCGGGGACCAGCACGTCCGCCGCCCCCGTCGCGCGGCCCGTGCCGCGCAGCCAGGACGCCACCGCCGCCACGGTCCCGGTGCCGCACGAGCGCGTCTCGCCGACGCCCCGCTCGTGCACCCGCATCCGCAGCTCGCCCGCGCCGTTCATCCCGCCGTCGGCCAGCACGTTCACGAACTCCACGTTCACCCCGGCGGGGAACAGCGCGGCGTCGTGGGAGGGGGCGTCCCGCAGGTCCAGCCCGGCCACCGGCACGTCGGTCACGCACGCCAGGTGCGGGTTGCCCACGTCCACGCCGACCCCGGCGAACTCCACGCCGCCCAGCACCGCCGTCGACTCCCCGGTCAGCCGCACCGGGCCCATGCCCACGGTCACCGAGCCGTCCGGGTGGGCGGTCACCGCGCGCTTGCCCGCGCGCGTCGCGATCTCGAACTCGCCTTCAGGCGCGAGCCCGGCCGACACCAGGTACCGGGCGAACACCCGCACCCCGTTGCCGCACATCTCGGCGATCGACCCGTCCGCGTTGCGGTAGTCCATGAACCACGGACCCAGGTCCAGCCGCACCACGCGCAGCACGCCGTCCGCGCCGAGGCCCCGCTGGCGGTCGCACAGCGCCCGCACGCGCCCCTCGGTCAGGTCCAGCTCGTTGTCGACGTCCGGGAGCACGACGAAGTCGTTCTCCGTGCCGTGCCCCTTGAGGAACTCCACACCCACGGGCCCCAGGCTACGGGGCCACCCGCGCGAGCACGTCGTCGACCAGCCCCGGCGACCCGGCGTCGAACCAGGCGACCCGCTTGTCCCGCCGGAACCACGACCGCTGCCTGCGCACGAACCGCCGCGTGCCGCGCGCGGTCTCCTCGGCCGCCGCCGCGAGGTCGCCGTCGCCGTCGAGCGCGGCCAGCACCTGCTGGTAGCCCAGCGCCCGCGACGCGGTCAGCCCGTCCCGCAGCCCCACCGCCTCCAGCGCCCGCACCTCGTCCACCAGGCCCCGCTCGAACATCCGCTCCACCCGCAGGTCCACCCGCGCGTCCAGCTCCTCCACCGCGCGGTCCAGCCCCACCAGCACCGCGCCGTACCGCGCGGGGCCGGGCTTGGGCATGGTCGCCGAGAACGGCCGACCGGTCAGCTCGATGACCTCCAGCGCCCGCACCACCCGCCGGGTGTTGCCGGGCAGGATCGCGCCCGCCGCCACCGGGTCCAGCGCGGTCAGCCGCCCGTGCAGCGCGCCCGCGCCGACCACCGCCAGCTCGTCCTCCAGCCGCGCCCGCACCGCCGCGTCCGTGCCGGGGAACTCCAGCTCGTCCAGCACCGCCTGCACGTACAGCCCGGACCCGCCCACCAGCACCGGGACCCGGCCCTCGGCCAGCAGCGCCTCCACGGCCGCCCGGCCGTCCCGCTGGTAGGCGGCCACCGAGGCGGTCTCGGTCACGTCCAGCACGTCCAGCAGGTGGTGCGGCACGCCGCGCCGCTCCTCGGCGGTCGCCTTGGCCGTGCCGATGTCCATGCCCCGGTACAGCTGCATGGAGTCCGCGTTGACGACCTCCCCGCCCAGGCGCAGCGCCAGCTCCACGGCGAGATCGGTCTTGCCGGTGGCGGTGGGCCCTACGACGGCGATGGGAACGGTCACGCCCCAGTGTCCCAGAGCCCCCGCTCCCACACGGCCAGGTGGTAGCCGACCCCGAACGGGGCGTCGAACCACGACCGGGCGCACCGCCACGGACCCGGCACCCCGGCCAGCACCTGCCAGGCCGCCCGCCCCTGCGCGCCCAGCTCGCGCGCCAGCCCCGCGTCCAGCGCGGCCAGCGCCGCCGGGTCCGCGCCCGCGAGCGCCGAGCGCACCGAGCCGTCGAACCCCGCCGCCCGCTCGTCCGGTCGCCCCACGGCCCGCTCGCCGTGCCGGGTCGACCCGTCGCCCAGCACCAGCAGCGCGCCCTCGGGGGCCGAAGCCAACCCCGCACCGAGTTCCGCGCACTCGTCGGCCGGGAGGTCCGGCGGCACCAGCACCACCCGCACGCTCCGCGCGCCCGCCCGCTCCCGCAGCCACCCGGCCACGAGCGCGGGCAGCGGCAGCTCCGGGTCCACCGCGCCGGTCGCGTCATCCGACAGGGCGATCCGCACGTCCACGCCGAAGCCCCCGAACGTGCCGACCGCGCCGGACACCTCGCGCACCGGCCCCGGCGCGACCCCGACCGCCACCCACTCGGCGGAGCGCGCGGCCAGCTCACGTGCCCCTGCCAGGCACGCGGCGCGCACCGGCTCCGTCTCGGCGACCGCGCCGCCCACCAGTTCGGGCACCAGCAGCGGAGGGTACGGCACCACCGCGACGCGGGAGATCATGGTTTCGACGTTACCCATCTGCCACCACCAGTACCGGGTTCGGCCCTGACCTGTTTGAATGCGCGCGGGGTACCGAGGCCGAACTGAACCTGCGGTACCCGGGTGCTGGGCCCCGCCCTCAGGGCGGGGCGCCCGTGGTCGGCACGGGCACCGAAGTGGGCAGGCGAGGAGGAAGCCGGCGATGACGGAGCACGAGACGACGACCCCGGAGACCACCGGCGGGACCGGTGCGGACGCGGTGGTCGAGCAGGTGCGGGTGGAAGGCGCGCCCGCGGCGCAGGCCGCGGCCACCCCGCCGGTCCCGGTGGCGTCGGACCACCCGGAGCGCTGGGGGCGCGTGGACGCGGAGGGCACCGTCTACGTCAAGACCGCGGACGGCGAGCGCGCCGTCGGTTCCTGGCAGGCGGGCGAGCCCGCCGAGGGGCTGGCGCACTTCGCCCGGCGGTTCGACGACATGCGCACCGAGGTCGAGCTGCTGGTGACGCGGCTGGCGTCGGGCAACGGCGACCCCAAGCACGCGCAGACCAGCGCCAAGCACGTGCGGGACGGCCTCGCCGACGCCGCCGTGGTCGGCGACCTGGCCGCGCTCGCCGCGCGGGTCGAGTTCGTCCTGACCAAGGCCGACGAGGCCATGGAGGCGGCGAAGGTCGCCAAGGACGAGGCTCGGGCCGCCGCTGCCGCGCGCAAGCAGGCGCTGGTCGAGGAAGCCGAGGTGCTCGCGAACGAGTCCACCCAGTGGAAGTCCGCGGGCGACCGGCTGCGCGCCATCCTGGACGAGTGGAAGACCGTCCGCGGCGTCGACCGGAAGACCGACGAGGTGCTGTGGCGGCGGTTCTCGAAGGCGCGCGACGCCTTCAACCGGCGCAGGGGCTCGCACTTCGCGGACCTCGACCGGCAGCGCGGCGTGGCCAAGGGGCGCAAGCAGGAGCTGGTCGAGGAGGCGGAGAAGCTCGTCTCCTCCGACGACTGGGGCCCCACCGCCGGTCGCTACAAGGAGCTCATGGTCGAGTGGAAGGCCGCCGGGCGCGCGCCCAAGGAGGCCGACGACGCCCTGTGGCAGCGCTTCCGCGCCGCGCAGGACGCGTTCTTCTCGAAGCGCTCCGAGGCCTTCAACGAGCGGGACGCGGAGTTCTCCTCCAACGCGAAGCTGAAGGAGGAGCTGCTCGCCGAGGCCGAGCAGATCGACCCGTCCGGTGACCTGGAGTCGGCGCGGCAGCAGCTGTACCGCGTCCAGGAGCGCTGGGACGCGATCGGCAAGGTGCCGCGCGAGCGCATCCGCGAGCTGGAGGGCAAGCTCCGCACGATCGAGGAGCGGGTCAGGGGCGCGGTCGACGCGCAGTGGCGCCGGTCCGACCCGGAGGCCGAGGCGCGCGTGGCCCAGTTCCGCGAGCGGGTCGAGCAGTTCGAGGCGCAGGCCGCCAAGGCCAAGGCCTCGGGCGACAAGCGCCGCGCCGAGCAGGCCGAGGCGCAGGCCAAGCAGTGGCGCGAGTGGCTCGCGGCGGCCGAGCAGGCCGTGGCCAGCCGCTAGTCGTCCCGGCACGTGGCAGAGGGGGCGTTCCCGAACACGGGAACGCCCCCTCTCCGCGTCGTGAGCCGCTCAGGCCTGCCCGGACTCCGGGAAGCCGGGGCGG
Organism: Actinosynnema pretiosum; assembly: GCF_024171695.1. GTDB lineage: Bacteria > Actinomycetota > Actinomycetes > Mycobacteriales > Pseudonocardiaceae > Actinosynnema > Actinosynnema pretiosum. The sequence goes on from NZ_JAMTCF010000002.1 coordinate 572,626, forward strand.
GACACCGCGACCTTCAGCCAGCGCACCAGCAGCACCACCACGGCGACCACGGCGACGATCAGCCCCGCGCCGGGACCGGGGCCGGGGTCGTGGCCGTTGGTGGTCTGCGTCGTCCAGATCGACAGCACGCCCACCACCGAGCCCGCGAAGCACGCGAACCCGCTCACCCACGCCAGCGCCCACCGGCGCAGCACCAGGGTCAGCGCGGACAGCAGCACGCCGCCCACGACGGCGACGACCGCGAACATCCTCGGCACGATCGGCGCCGAGGTCACCAGCACCTCGAAGCCGCTGTGCTCCTCCAGCCACGGCAGCACCATCGACACCAGCACCGCCAGCACGCACAGCGCGATCACCAGCGCGCCGGGGCCGGGGTCGAACCGCTTGGCCGCCGCCCTGCCCACGCCGTCGATCTCGTCGCGCAGCCCGGACACGTCGTCGTCGTGCTGGTCGGACATCGTCTCCCCGGCCGTCCTCTCCTCGTCCGCCGCGCTGTTCCGCGCACCCGCGCCGCTCATCCGACCGAGCACCCGCCCACCGCCACCGGCTGCTGCGCGGGCGCGCCGAACGACGGCAGCCCGAGCGTCACGCCCTGCGTGGTCGGCCGCTCCCCGGCCTCGGAGCGGTCGCCCGCCCTGGTCCGCCGGTGGCTGATCAGCTCGCCGTCGGCGATCAGGTTGTGCGGCGCGCCGTAGGTGATCACCGTCTCGACCACGTCGCCCGGCCGCACCCGCGCGTCGCCGGGGGTGAAGTGCACGAGCTTGCCGTCGCGGGCCCGGCCGGACATCCGGTTGGTCTCGGTGTCCTTGCGGCCCTCGCCCGCCGAGGCGAGCACCTCCACGACCTTGCCGACCTGCGCCTTGTTCTCCGCCCATGCCAGCTCGTTGACCAGCGTCACCAGCCGGTCGTAGCGCTCCTGGACCACCTGCTTGGGCAGCTGGTCCGGCAGCTCGGCGGCGGGCGTTCCCGGCCGCTTCGAGTACTGGAACGTGAAGGCGCTGGAGAACCTGGCCTCGCGCACCACGTCCAGGGTGCCCTGGAAGTCCTCCTCGGTCTCGCCGGGGAAGCCCACGATGATGTCGGTGGTGATCGCCGCGTCCGGCATGGCCGCGCGCACGTTCTCCAGGATCGACAGGTAGCGGCCGGTCCGGTAGGAGCGGCGCATCTCCTTGAGCACCCGGTCCGAACCGGACTGCAGCGGCATGTGCAGCTGGTGGCACACGTTCGGGGTCTCGGCCATCGCCGCGATCACGTCGTCGGTGAAGTCCTTCGGGTGCGGCGAGGTGAACCGGACCCGCTCCAGGCCCTCCACGTCGCCGCAGGCGCGCAGCAGCTTGCCGAACGCGTGCCGATCGCCGAACTCGACGCCGTAGGAGTTGACGTTCTGCCCGAGCAGCGTCACCTCCAGCACGCCCTCGGCCACCAGCGCCTGCACCTCGGCCAGCACCTCGCCGGGGCGGCGGTCCTTCTCCTTGCCGCGCAGCGACGGGACGATGCAGAAGGTGCAGGTGTTGTTGCAGCCCACCGACACCGACACCCAGCCCGAGTACGCCGAGTCGCGGCGGGCGGGCAGCGTCGACGGGAAGGTCTCCAGCGAGTCCAGGATCTCCACCTGGGCCTCGCGGTTGTGCCTGGCCCGCTCCAGCAGCACCGGCAGCGAGCCGATGTTGTGGGTGCCGAACACGACGTCCACCCAGGGGGCGCGCTTGACGATCGCGGCCTGGTCCTTCTGGGCGAGGCAGCCGCCGACGGCGATCTGCATGTCCGGGTTGGCGGCCTTGGCGGGCGCCAGGTGCCCGAGCGTGCCGTACAGCTTGTTGTCGGCGTTCTCCCGCACGGCGCAGGTGTTGAACACGACCACGTCGGCGTCCTCGCCGCCGGACGCCGCCGCGTAGCCCGCCGCCTCCAGCATCCCGGCCAGCCGCTCCGAGTCGTGCACGTTCATCTGGCACCCGAAAGTGCGGATCTCAAATTTCTTCGGCCCCTGCATCCCGTCCACCCACTCACCATAACCACAGGTCAGCGGGCTGCAAGACCCGCTCGTCCGGCTCAGCGCGCCCCGCCCCGTCGGGCGTCCCACTCCGAGACCCTTCTCAGGAGCCCCGGCCCGCGCGCACGGGGAAGCGCGCCCTGCGCGCACGCACCGCCCGGTGCACCCGCCCGAGGTAACTCCGGAGTCCAACAGTGCCACACGCCGCCATCGGGCCGGGGAGCCCACCGGGCAGCGGGCGCCAGTGCCGCCGTGCCCGCCCCGCGAGGGCCGCCCGACCCGCGCCCGGCAGGGCACTGCGGCCGTCCCGGCGACTACCCCCGGTGACCCGGTGTGACCCGCCGCCCACATCGCCCATCCGGTGGACGCGCGCCCACCCCGACGTGCGACGATTCGGGTGTGTCGCGAACCCCTGCGGTCGTGCGCGCCGCACTGGCGGCGCTGCTCGCGCTGGCCTCCGTGGCGCTCTCCGGCTGCTCGGGCGAGTTCGCCTCGGTCCGCCTCACCATCGCCAGCGGCTCGACCGGCGGCGTCTACTCCAAGCTCAGCACCGCGCTCGCGGGCGCCTGGAGCCGCGACCCCGGCGTCCCCGCGCCCGAGGTGGCCGCCACGGCGGGCTCGCTGGACAACCTGGAGCGGCTGCGCAGCGGTCGCGCCCAGATCGGGTTCAGCGCCGCCGACGCCGCCCAGTCCGCCGCGTCCGGCCCGCACCGGCTGTACGCGCTGGCCCGGATGCACGACGACTACCTCCAGGTCGTGGTCCGCGGTGACCTGACCGCCACCAAGGTCGCCGACCTGCGCGGGTTGCGGGTCTCGCTGGGCGCGGTCGACTCGGGCGTGAAGCTGATCTCCGAGCGGCTGCTGTCCGCGGCGGACATCTCGCCCTCGTCCGACCTGAAGGCCCAGTACCTGTCGCTGGACGCGTCGGTCAGCGCGATGCGCGAGGGCGAGCTGGACGCGTTCTTCTGGTCGGGCGGCGTGCCGACCGACCTGGTCACCGACCTGTCCACCAGCGTCGCGCTGCGGATGCTGGACCTGGGCGACGTGCTGCCCGAACTGCGCGAGCGGTGGCCGGTCTACTTCTCGGCGACCCTGCCCGCCTCGGCCTACGAGCTGCCCGGCGGCCCGGTCACCACCCTGGTGGTGCGCAACTTCCTGCTGGTCAACGACCAGGTCACCGACGAGGTGGCCACCGCGCTCCTGCGCGGCATGTTCGCCGCGCAGGACGCGCTGGTCGCGGCGAGCCCGGTGGCCCGCTCCATAGAGGCCCGCTCGGCGATCGAGACCACGCCGATCCCGCTGCACCCCGGAGCCGTCGCCTACTACCGGGACGTCAAGGTCTGACGGCGGCGGGGCGGGCGCCCCTGGCCCGACGCCCCTGGCCCGCCGCCTGCCCGGCGTCACCCGGAAGCGGGAAAGTCCACCTCGACGCCCAGGCCGCCCTCGTCGCCCCGGAACAGCCGCACCCGGCCGCCGACCCGCTCCACGATCCGCCGCACGATCGACAGCCCCAGCCCCGAGCCCGCCACGTTCTGGTGCGAGGGCGAGCGCCAGAACCGGTCGGTGGCCCGCTCCATCTCCTCCCCGTCCAGGCCGGGGCCCTCGTCCACCACCGAGATCCGCACCCGGCCGTCGGCCCGCCGCACCACCACGTGCACGAGCGTGCCCTCGGCGGTGAACTTCAGCGCGTTGTCGAGCAGCGCGTCCAGCACCGTCTCCACCCCCCTCGGCGGGGCCAGCGCCACCCGTCCGGGTTCACCCCCGAGCACCAGGTGCACGTCGCGGGCGGTCGCGGCGGGCATCCACGCGGTCAGCCTGCCCGCCACCGCCCGGTCCACGTCCACCTCGACCGGGGCGACCGAGGACGACTCGGCGCGGGCCATCGCCAGCATCTCGTCCAGGATGCGGTTGAGCCGGTTCGCCTCGGCGAGCGCCGCCGCCTGGTGCGGCCTGCCCTCCTCGGTGACCGCGTCCTCCAGGTTCGACAGCCGCAGCTTCAGCGCGGTCAGCGGGTTGCGCAGCTGGTGCGAGGCGTCGGCCACGAACGCCCGCTGGGCGGCCAGCACGTCGCCGACGCTGGCCGCCATCTGGTCGAACGAGCGCCCGAGCTGCCGCAGCTCGGGCGGCCCCGACGAGCCGCCCACCGGCGGCACCGGCCTGCCCGAGACGATCGCGCCGACCAGCCCGCCGGTCGCGTCGTCCAGCGCCCGCACCGGGCGCAGCATCCAGCGCACCAGCGGCAGCGCCGCGAGCACCGCCAGCGCCAGCGCGCCGAGCGCCCCGGCCAGTATCGCCAGCCACCACAGGGCGACCCCCGTCCTGGTCTTGCCGGTGGGGGAGAAGGTCACCACGGCGCCGCGCACCTCGCCGTCGACCAGCACCGGCTCGGCCACCACCAGCGGGTCGTCCTGCCACGGCATCACCAGGTCGGGGTTGCTCGGCAGTCGCCCGGCCAGGGCGCCCCGGACCGTCTCCTGCACCGCCGGTGACGACAGATCGGGCTCCCGCTCAGCGGTGGACAGGGCAACCGCGCCGTCACGCCCCAGCAACACGACGTCGATCCCGTAAAGCTCTGAATAACGCTCGAGCTCGGGGAGCACGACCTTCGGCTGGTCGTCGATGACGGGCCGCTGCACCAGCGAGGCGAACCGCGCGGTGTCGGTCAGCCGGTCGAGGAACATCTCCTGCTGCTCGGTCGCGGCGACCCCGCGACCGAGCGGCACACCCATCCCCACCAGCACCAGCACCACCAGGGCGAGCACCACGCCGAGCAGCCTGGAGCGCACCTACGACCCCAGCCGGTAGCCGACGCCGCGCACCGTCTCCAGCAGCGAGGGCCTGCCGAGCTTGGTCCGCAGGGTCGCCACGTGCACGTCCAGCGTCCGGTTCGCCCCGGCCCAGGTCCGCCCCCACACCTCGGCGAGGATCCGCTCGCGGGTGCACACGGCCCCGCCCGCGGCCATGACCAGCGCCAACACCTGGAACTCCTTCCGCGACAGGGCCACCGCCGCCCCGCCGACGACCACCTCGTGCCTGGCCAGGTCGATCCGGACGTCCCCCGACTGGAAGACCTCCGTCCCGGTCCCGCCGTGCCCCAGCGGGTCGCCCCTCCTACGCCGGACGGCGTGCACCCTGGCGACCAGTTCCCCCACGTCGTACGGCTTGACGAGGTAGTCGTCGGCGCCCGCGTGCAACCCCAGAATCCGGTCGTCGATTTCCCCGCGGGCGGAAACCACGATGATCGCGACATCGGACGCCGCCCGAATGTTTCGGCAAAGTGTCACGCCGTCGATGTCGGGGAGCCCGATGTCCAGCAGAACGACATCAATGCCGGTCAGCCGGTCGAGCGTCCCCCGCCCGGTTGATTGGCGGTCGACGGTGAAGCCACGTCTGACCAGCGCGGGGACCAGCGCCTCTGCGACGCTGTCATCGTCCTCGACCAGCAGCACCCGCACTACAGCCCTCCCGGAAAAGGTGTCTTCGTCCTGTGACAGAGTTGAGACCCTAAGTCTTGCTCAACCGTCTGGACCGGTGTGGTGATTCACACCTAGGTTTCCCGCCATCGCACGACAACCCCCACTGGAGGAACGGATGACCGCCCCCACTCCTGCTCCGCCGATGATCCGGATGGCGGGCGTGGACAAGTTCTTCGGGCCCCTCCACGTCCTCAAGAACGTGGAGCTCGAGGTCCCGAAGGGCCAGGTCGTCGTGGTGCTCGGCCCCTCGGGCTCGGGCAAGTCCACGCTGTGCCGCACGATCAACCGGCTGGAGCCGATCAACTCCGGGACCATCGAGGTGGACGGCCAGCCGCTGCCCGCCGAGGGCAAGGACCTGGCCCGGCTGCGCGCCGACGTCGGCATGGTGTTCCAGTCGTTCAACCTGTTCGCCCACAAGAGCATCGTCGAGAACGTGATGCTCGCACCGGTGAAGGTCCGCAAGACCCCGACCGCCGAGGCGCGCAAGACCGCGATGGAGCTGCTGGAGCGGGTCGGCATCGCCACGCAGGCCGACAAGTTCCCCGCCCAGCTGTCCGGCGGGCAGCAGCAGCGCGCGGCGATCGCCCGCGCGCTGGCCATGAAGCCCAAGGTCATGCTGTTCGACGAGCCGACCTCCGCGCTGGACCCCGAGATGGTCCAGGAGGTCCTCGACGTGATGACCACCCTGGCCAAGGAGGGCATGACCATGCTCGTGGTCACCCACGAGATGGGCTTCGCCCGCAAGGCCGCCGACCGCGTCATCTTCATGGCGGACGGCGAGGTCGTGGAGGACAGTGCCCCGGAAGAGTTCTTCTCGGCGCCGAAGTCCAACCGCGCGAAGGACTTCCTTGGGAAGATCCTGACCCACTGAAGTCCCGTGAACGCGGCGCTCGCCCCTGGCGCCGCTCCACCAAGCAAAAGAGCAGGAGAACGACGATGAGGGTTCGCTCCCTTGCGGCGCTGTTGCTGGCCGGCGGCCTCGCCCTGACCGGTTGCGGCAAGGAGGGTTCGCCGACCGACACCGGCGCCGCCCCCTCCCAGGCCGCCGAGGCCGACGTGAAGGTCGACGGCTCCGCGACCTTCGAGAAGATGAAGAGCCGCGGCAAGGTCGTCATCGGCGTCAAGGAGGACCAGCCGGGCCTGGGCTTCAAGGACGCCACGACCAACAAGTACAGCGGTTTCGACGTCGACATCGCGCGCCTGGTCGCCGCGAAGCTGGGCTTCGACGAGACCAAGATCGAGTACAAGGCGATCGCGTCCGCAGGCCGCGAGCAGGCGCTGATCAACGGCGACGTGGACTACTACGTCGGCACCTACACGATCAACGACGGCCGCAAGGAGAAGATCGCCTTCGCGGGGCCGTACTTCGTCGCCGGGCAGGACCTGCTCGTCCGCAAGGACGACGCCAGCATCACCGGCAAGGACACCCTCATGGGCAAGAAGGTCTGCTCCGTGACCGGCTCCACGCCGATCAAGCGGATCAAGGACGAGAAGCTCACCGAGGACGCCAACATCACGGAGTTCCAGAACTACTCCCAGTGCGTCTCGAAGCTGGCTGAGGGCGCCGTCGACGCCGTCACCACGGACGACGCGATCCTCAAGGGCTACGCCGCCCAGGAGCCCGACAAGTTCAAGGTCGTCGGCGCGCCGTTCTCCAAGGAGCCCTACGGCATCGGCCTCAACAAGGAGGACAAGCCGCTGCGCGACAAGGTGAACGACATCCTGCAGGCCGCCATGGACGACGGCACCTGGAAGAGCATCTACGACGCCACGCTGGGCAAGTCGGGCTCCCCGGCCGAGGCGCCCGCCATCGACCGCTACTGAGCGGAGCTTCAGTGGCCGGTGACCCGCGCGAGCGGGGTGGGTCACCGGCCACTCCCATGACCTCTCCCGGCGAGGAAAGACGATGAGCGTCCTAACCAACTACTCCGACCTCTTCCTGAAGGCTTTCGGCACCACCATCCAGCTCTTCCTGTTCTCAGCGGTCGGGTCGTTGGTGCTGGGGACGATCCTGGCGATGCTGCGGGTCAGCCCGGTACCGGTGCTGCGCGCGGCGGGCGCCACCTACGTCACGGTCCTGCGCAACACACCGCTGACCCTGGTGTTCTTCTTCTTCGCGTTCGCCTACCCGCTGTTGAAGATCCTGGAGCTCGACCCCTTCAAGGGCGCGGTCGTGTCGTTGACCGTCTACACCTCGGCGTTCATCTGCGAGGTCATCCGGTCCGGCATCAACACCGTCCCGGTCGGCCAGGCGGAGGCCTCCCGCGCGCTGGGCCTGTCCTTCGGGCAGATGCTCGGCAGCGTGGTGCTCCCGCAGGCCCTGCGGACCGTGGTCCCGCCGCTGGCGAGCACCATGATCGCACTGCTGAAGAACACCACCATCGCGGCCGGCTTCTCGGTCGGCGACGCCGGGGCGATCATGTACACGTTCTCCGAGGACGGCGTGAACATGCTGGTCGGCCTGGGTTGGGTGGCCTTCATCTTCATCCTGCTGGTACTGCCGCTGACCGCCGTTCAGCGCGGCCTGGAGAGGCGCTGGAGCGTGGCCCGATGAGTTCTGTGCTGTTCGACGTCCCCGGCCCGAAGGCCAAGGTCCGGCACGCCGTCATGGCCGTGGTCGGTGTCGCGGCGGTGCTCGGCATCGTCGGCTTCATCGGCTACCGCTTCTACGACAGCGGCCAGTTCGAGCCGCGCATGTGGGAGTGGATGCAGTACGAGACCGTCCAGCTGGAGCTGATCAGCAGGCTCGGCAACACGCTCTCGGCGTTCGCCGTCGCCTCGGTGGCCGCCCTCGTGCTGGGCGCGGTGCTCGCCGCGGGCAGGCTCTCGGACCACGCCTTCTGGCGGATCCCGGCAGGCTTCCTCGTCGAGGTCTTCCGCGCGATCCCGCTGCTCATCATGATCTTCATCTTCTACTTCGGCCTGCCGACGATCGACATCAAGATGTCGCAGTTCACGGCCGTCGTGCTCGGTCTGACCCTGTACAACGGGTCGGTGCTCGCCGAGGTGTTCCGCGCCGGTGTCGCCTCGCTGCCGCGCGGGCAGGCCGAGGCCGCCTACGCGCTCGGCATGCGCAAGACCCAGGTGATGATGCAGGTCCTGCTGCCGCAGGCGCTGCGCGCGATGCTCCCGGCGATCATCAGCCAGCTGGTGGTGCTGCTCAAGGACACCGCGCTGGGCTTCATCATCAACTACAAGGAGCTCCTGGACTACACCAAGTACCTGGGCACGCAGGGCCAGTTCGGCCGTCCGCTGGTCCCGATGACGATCGTCACCGGCGCCATCTACGTCGCGCTGTGCCTGCTGCTGACCTGGTTCGCGGTGTGGCTGGAGAAGCGCAACCGGCGCAGCAAGAAGAACGTCGTCAAGGAGACCGAGGCCGAGCTGGAGCAGAAGGCCCACGCGGCCAGCGCCGCAGGCTGATCCTCGCGCTCGCTTTCCGTGCTGAAGGGCCCGACCGGGTGGTCGGGCCCTTCACTCGTTCAGGCGTTATCCGGGCCACTCGTGGGTAGTCTCGGTGGCATGGTCGAGGAGTCCTCCAGCGCGGTCCAGCGGGCCCAGCAGGGTGCCGTCGAGCAGCTCCTGCGGTTGGGCATCGACGGCTTCGGGCCGTTCAAGAGCGCGCAGCAGACCGCCGACGAGGCGCTCGCCGCCGGGCTGACCCGCGAGCGCGCGATCCGGCGGATCATCCGGCAGCACGTGGCCGCCGCGGGCGCCCAGGGGTTCGTGACCAACCTCGGCGGGCTGCTCACCCTCCCGGTGGCGCTGCCCGCGAACCTCACCGCCTCCTACCTGGTCCAGGCGCACATGATCGCGTCCATCGCGGCGGTGCACGGGCACGACCTGGAGAGCCAGGAGGTGCAGACCGCCGTGCTGGTGTGCATGGTCGGCAACGCGGGCACCGAGGTGCTCAAGAAGGCGGGCATCAAGGCCGGGACCAAGCTGACCGTGAACCTGATCGAGCGAATCCCGGCGAAGGTCATCGTCGAGATCAACAAGCGCATCGGGTTCACCCTGCTGGCCAAGTACGGCACCTCGCGGGCGACCCTGGTGCTGGCCAAGGGCGTGCCGCTGGTGGGCGGGGTGATCGGCGGCGGGGTCGACGCGGTGGCCACCAGGGCGCTCGGGGCGTTCGCGCAGCGGTTCTTCGGCGGGAAGGACGGGCAGCCCGAGGTCGAGGACGGCGAGGTGCTGGACGAGCGGCTGGAGGGGCGTGTGGTCGATGGCCGCGTCCTGGGGTCCGCCCCGGCCCCCGAGCTCGCCGACGAGGACGCGTCGGGCGCGGCGCGGGTGATCCGGCTGCCCCCGCGCGGCGAGCGCCGCGAGGACCGCTGAGGCGGCGTTCCCCCAGGTCGGAAAATCGGTTGGCGGGGGTCGGCGGGGCCCACTACCGTTCCCGCCATGAGCATCTGAGTTCCCCGCCCGAGGACGTCTTCCTCGCACGCGCTTGATCCAGCGCGCTCTTCCGGATGCCCCCGTGCGGGCACGCGCCGCAGACCGTCCAGCGGTCCGCGTTTTCCGTTGCGCCTCGACGTCGAGGAGGATCACCCCCGTGACCCAGCCCCAGCACGACCAGGTGGAGCCCGCAGAGCAGGCGCTCCCCACCGAGGACCTGCCCCAGGTCGTCCCCAACCGCAGGGAGCGCCGAGGCGGCAAGCAGCCGCGCGCGGGCGCCGTCCCCGGCCAGGGCAGGCCGAACCAGGCGGACTTCGTCGGCAAGCGGCTGTTCCGCCGCTCCGGCGGCTGACCGCACCAGGACCAACCGGGCCCGTCCCGGTTCGGAAGTGAAGTTCCACCCCCTTGGAGGGCAGCAGAGATGAAGAACTCCCGCTAACACCCCATGACGCGCCGAGGTCCGAGGTGGACCCGGCGTTCCCCAGGTCCGGTTGGTGTCGGACCGCACGCCTCGGAGGGCTGTCGTCATGAAGGACCAGCGCTAGGACCCAGCACATCGGAGCCCGTCGTGGGCCCGGTGTTCCCGAGGTCCGGCCGGAGCGGCCAGGACCCCGTCGTGGAGGGCTGTCGTCATGAAGGACCAGCGCTAGGACCCAGCACGCCGGAGCCCGTCGTGGGCCCGGCGTCCGAACGGGCCGGCCGACCGCCGGACCGGTATCGAGGAGGACCGTCGACATGGACCACAAGCGGTAGCTGTGAAGTGAGGACCGGGGCTCGTCGCAGGCAGCGGCGGGCCCCGGACCCGTCTCAGGCGCGCTTGCGCCGGTGGTGCCTGCTCACCCTGGCCCGGTTCCCGCACGAGGGCAGGCACCAGACCTGCTGCGGGTGCGAGCGCACGAAGTAGCGCACGCACCGGGGCGCCGGGCAGGCCCGCAGCTCGGCCGCCTCGCGCCCGGCCAGCAGCTCGATGGCGCCCGTGGCCAGGTCGGCGAGCAGCCGGTCCCGCGCGCCCGCGCCGGACAGGTGCACCAGCCTCGGCCCGTCCGCCCACTCCAGCCGGGCCACCCTCGGCGCCAGCGCGGCGGTCCGGTTGACCACGTCGAGCGCCCGCTCCCACGGCACCGCGAGCGGCGCGTCCAATCGCTCCCCGGCGCCCGTGACGCGCGCGAGCAGCGCCCGCACCGCCGCTCGCAGCTCCAGCGCGCGCAGCCGCAGCTCCTCGTCGTCCCGCTGCCCCGGCCAGGCCCGCTGCCCCAGCCAGGCCGCGAACCCCTCGGGCGTGCCCAGCTCGTCGACCAGGCCACCCCGGCCGTCGCCGTGCAGGGTGCCCACGAAGTCCATGACCCTCACCCGGACCAAGCTAATGGACTTGACCGGTCAACCCCGCTAGTTTCGAGGGGTCCTGTTCCGGCCGACCGATCCACCGGGGGTCGCTGTGCAGATCATCGAGCGGGTGCTTGAGGGGTACGCCAGGCTCGCCGACGCGCTCCACGAGCTGCCCGACGAGCAGCTGGGCCTGCCCACCGACCTGCCCGGCTGGTCGCGCGGGCACGTGCTGGCCCACGTCGAGGGTGTCACCTCCGCGGTGGCGCGGCAGGCCGAGCTGGAGGGCACGCCGACCGAGATGTACGAGGGCGGCAGGCCCGCGCGCGACGAGGCGATCGAGCGGGGGGCCGCCAGGACGGCGGCCGAGCACCGCCAGGCCATCGCGAGCGCCGTCGCCCGCCTCGGCACGGCCTGGTCCGGCGTGTCGGACTGGTCGGCCCGCGTGGTCTACCGGGACGGCACCCTCCTGGACACCGCGCAGGCGCTGTGGCGCGAGGTGGAGATCCACCACCGCGACCTCCTGCTCGGCCCGGTCCCGTGGTCGCAGGACTTCCGCGACCACGCGGTCGCCTTCCTGACCCCGCGCGTGCCGGACGGCGTCAAGCTCGTCCTGACCCCCGCCGACGCCCCCGGCTGGGTGCTCGGCGCGGGGGAGCGGGTGGAGCTGGCGGGCGCGGCGGACGACCTGGTCGCCTGGCTGGCCGGGCGCACCCCGGCGGGTGAGCTGACCACGACCGGCGAGCTGCCCGAGCTCAAGCCCTGGCCCTGACCGGCGGCCCCCGGCCGGGTAGCTTCGGTCCCGTGCGCGAGGAGATCACCGAGGCGACCGGGTCCCTGCTGGGCCTGCTCACCGCAGCCCAGCGCGAGAGCGCCGTGCGGGAGCTGGACGGCGGGCTGCTCGCCGAGTGGGCCTACGCGCCGATCGCGCGTCCCGGCCTGGTCGTCGGCGAGCTGGCGCGCGAGCAGCGCAAGGCCGTGCACCGGCTGCTCGCCTGCGTCCTGAGCCCCCACGGCTACGCCCAGGCCGCCGCCGTGATGGCGCTGGAGGACGTCCTGGACCACCGCGAGGGCGGCGTCAAGGACCGCCATCAGGGTGATTACTCGGTGCTGCTGTTCGGTGAGCCGGGGGACGCCCCGTGGGGGTGGCGCGTCGAGGGGCACCACCTGTCGGTGACCGCCGTGGTGGCCGAGGGCCGGGTGTCCGCGACCCCGGTGTTCCTGGGCGCCAACCCGGCCCGCACCACCTACCGGGGCCGCACCGTCCTGCAGCCGCTCGGGCTGGAGGAGGAGCTGGCCAGGGAGCTGCTGGACCGGATGGGACCCACCGCGCGCGGGCTGGCGGTGGTGGCCGACGCCCCACCGAAGGACATCCGATCGGGCAACGCGCCGTCGGTGACCGGGGACGTGGAGCCGCTGGGCATCGCCGCGAGCAGCCTGGACCGCGCGTCGCGCGCCCTGCTGGCCGCCCTGACCAGGCTGTACTTCGACCGCCTCCACAGCGACCTCGCCGACGAGGAGTTCGAGGCGCTGGACGCGGAGCGGCTGCACTTCGCCTGGGAGGGGTCCACCCGACCGGGCGAGGGGCACTACTACCGGTTGCAGGGGCCGGACCTGCTGATCGAGTACGACAACGCCGCGAACGGCGCGAACCACGCCCACTCGGTGTGGCGCAGGCGGGCGGGCGACTTCGGCCGGGACCTCCTGGCCGCGCACCGCGCGTCGACGCACCACCCCTGACCCGCCGAGGACCCCGACCCGCCGTGACCCCCGATCCCGCCGCCGCGCCCCGAACGGCCGCAGAGGCCGCGCCCCTCGCCGAGCCCGCAGCCGCCACCGTGCCCGTCATCGGCGCCGAGCCCGGCGTCGTCGAGCCCACCGCTGTCGATCCCGCAACCGTCGGCACACCTGCCGTCGCCGAGCCCGCCGCCGACCCCACCCCGGTCGCCGCGCCCGTGACGCGCGCCCAGGCCCGCCGACCCGCCGACGTCCGCACCGCCGAGGAGGCGATCGCCGAGCAGGAGCGCCTGCGCCCGCTGGTCCGCCCCACCGCCGACCCCGACCTGGACGTCCGCCTCGCCGCGGGCCTGGACGTGGGCTACGCCGACGACGACCGCCTGGTGGCCGCGATCGTCGTGGTCGACGTGGCCACGATGGAGACCGTCGACACCTCGGTCGTGCGCGCGACCGCCGAGTTCCCCTACGTCCCCGGCCTGTTCGCGTTCCGCGAGCTGCCCTCCCTGCTCACCGCCCTCGACCGCCTCACCACCATCCCCGACCTGCTGGTGTGCGACGGCCAGGGCCTGGCCCACCCGCGCAGGTTCGGCCTCGCCTGCCACCTGGGCGTGCTGGCCGACCTGCCGAGCGTCGGCGTGGCCAAGACCCCCATGGGCCGCTTCGAGCAGCCCGGCCCCGCGCGCGGCGCGTCCACCGACCTGCTCGACGACGGCGAGGTCGTCGGCCGGGCCCTGCGCACCCGCGCGGGCGTGAAACCGGTCTTCGTGTCCGTCGGCCACCGCGTCGACCTGGACCGGGCGTGCGCCGAGGTGCTGCGGCTGTGCCGGGACTTCCGCCTCCCCGAGACCACCCGCCGGGCCGACGCGCTGGGCCGCCGCCACCTCCGCTAGCGCAGGTGCGCCAGCTCCGGGTGCCTGCGGGCGTAGGCGTCCAGCAGATCGCGCGCCACCGCCACCGAGTCCACCAGCGGGTGCAGCGCGAACGCCTTCAGCGCGGCGGCCCTGGTGCCCTCGGCGACCAGCCGGTCCACCGCCTTGACCGAGCGCACCAGCCCGGCCGCGTGGTCCGGGAGCTGGCCCACCGCCAGCGGCCTCGCCCCGTGCCCGTCCACCGCGCACGGCACCTCCACGACCGCGTCGCCGTCCACGGCGGACAGCGCGGAGCCGTTGCGCACGTTCAGGATCAGCTCGGTCCGCTCGTCCCGCGCGAGCGCGGCCATGAGCGCCAGCGCCACGTGCTCGTACCCGCCGCCCTCCACCGAGTCCCGCTCCCGGCCCTCGGCCATGTAGGTGGCCTCGCGCTCCAGCCGGGTGGTCTCCCAGTCGACCTCGCCCGCGTAGAACCGCTCCTGCTGCCGCAGCAGGAACGCCCCGCGCTCGCCGCCGAACGACTCCCGCGTCGAGTAGTAGTAGTGCAGGTACTCGTTGGGCACCATCCCCAAGGCGCGCAACCACTCCGCGCCGAACAGCCTGCCCTCCTCGAAGCCGTCCAGCCGGTCCGAGGCGAGCAGCCCCGGCAGCAGGTCCTCCCCGTCGACCCGGACGGCCTGCAACCAGCCGAGGTGGTTCAGCCCCGCGTAGTCGAACTCGGCCCCGGTCACCCCGAGCGCGTTCGCGACCCGGTTGCACAGCCCCACCGGCGAGTCGCAGATCCCGATGACCCGGCTCCCCAGCCGCTCCGCCATCACCTCGGTGATCAGCCCGGCGGGGTTGGTGAAGTTCACGACCCACGCGTCCGGCGCGACCGCCGCGATCCGCTCGGCGATCCGCCGCGCCACCGGGACCGTGCGCAGCCCGTAGGCGATCCCGCCCGCCCCGACCGTCTCCTGCCCGACGACGCCGTGCGCGCGGGCGATCCCCTCGTCGGCGGCCCGACCGGCGAGCCCGCCGACCCGCACCGCCGAGAACACGAAGTCCGCGCCGCGCAGCGCCTCGTCCAGGTCGGTCGTCGCGCGCAACCGGGGGCCGCCCACCAGCACCCGGCGGATCGCCTCCAACCGGTCCGCGTCGACGTCGTGCAGCACCAGCTCGTCCACCAGGTCGCCGCCCACCAGCGCCTTGTGCACCAGCGGCACGCGGAAACCGCCGCCGCCCAGGATCACCAGCCTCATGCTCCCCATACTGCCCAAGGGGACCGGCTCAGCGCAGCGCGTCGATCCCGGCGACCAGCTCGGCCTTGAGCGCGTCGGGCGCGAAGCTCGCCGCGACCGCCGACGCGGCCAGGTCCGCCAGCTCCGCCCGACCAAGGCCGAACCGCTCGTGGCAGAGCAGGTACTCGCGGTTCAGGTCGGTGTGGAACATGCCGGGGTCGTCGGTGGCCAGCGCGACCGGCACGCCCGCCGCGAGCAGCGCGGGCAGCGGGTGCTCGTCCAGCGACCGCACCGCGCCCGTGCGCAGGTTCGACGTCGGGCAGACCTCCAGCGCGATCCCGCGCTCCGCCAGGTGCCGCAGCAGCTCCGGGTCGCGCGCGGCCGACGTGCCGTGCCCGATCCGCTCCGCCCCCAGCTCCCGCAGCGCCGCCCACACCTCGTCCGGGCCGGTGGTCTCGCCCGCGTGCGGCACGCTGCGCAGCCCGGCGTCGCGGGCCATCGCGAACGCCTCGCGGAAGCTCGCGCGCGGCGAGTCGGCCTCGAACCCGCCGATGCCGAACCCGACGCTGCCCTCCGGCCGGTGCTCCACCGCGTAGCGGGCGCTGGTCAGGCCGAAGTCGCGGTCCCACAGGCCGGGCACGTCGAACACCCAGGCCAGCTCCACGCCGTGCTCGGACCTGGCGCGCTCGCGGCCCTCCTCCAGCGCGGCGGTCAGCTCGGCGGCCGGGATGCCCGCGCGCAGGTGGCTGCTCGCGGTCACGGTCACCTCTGTGTAGCGCACGTTCCGCGCGGCCTGCTCGCGCGCCAGGCCCAGCACCAGGTCGGTGACGTCGGCCCCGGTGGTGACCAGGTCGTTGACCTTGCCGTAGACGTCGATGAAGTGCCCGAAGTCGGTGAACTCGTAGAAGCGCAGCAGCTCGGCCTCCTCGGTCGGCACCGGGCCGTCCGGGTGGCGGCGGGCCAGCGACAGGACCGTGGCGGGGGAGGCGGAGCCGACCAGGTGGACGTGCAGCTCGACCTTGGGCAGTGCGGCGATGAAGGAGCGCATGGTGCCCCCGAGCCTAGATCAGCCACGCGTGGAGTCCATTGTGGACTTCGGGTTCCCTTGACACCCCGCGCGCGGTACCGGGAGGGTCGGCCTACCTGAGTCCTGCGACGTGGATGGGGGTGTGCGGTGCGAGGTTCGTGGAGGGCCGCCGGTCTGGCCGCTGTGCTGGCGCTGCCGCTGGGGGCTGTTCCTGCCGCTGCGGCCGAGGAGGGGCCGGTCTTCGTGGACGGCGAGGCCCAGCCGGTGTTCAGCGCTTCGGACGTGGTGCGGGAGAGCCTGTGGGTGCGGGCGCCCGTGGACAGCGACCGCGACGGGCACGACGACGAGGTGTACACCGAGGTGGTGCGGCAGCGGGCCACCGAGCGCGGGCTGAAGGTGCCCGTGGTGTTCCTGCCCAGCCCCTACTACTCCGGCGGCAACGACGTCGACAACCACGACGTGGACGTCGAGCTGCACGTGCCCGGCGGTCGCGGGTCCGGGACGCCGCTGCGGGCCCGGTCCGACGAGCGGATCGCGGCGGCGGTCGGGCCGGGCGCCGCGCCGATCACCTCGACCCGGTACGAGTCGTACTTCGTCTCGCGCGGGTTCGCCGTGGTCTACGCCGAGTCGCTGGGCACCGGCAGGTCCACCGGCTGCCCGACCTCCGGCGGTCGGAACGAGACCACCGGGATGAGGTCGGTGGTGGACTGGTTGAACGGCCGGGCCACCGCGCGCGACGCCTCGGGCGGGGCCGTGTCCGCGGCCTGGAGCACCGGGAAGACCGCGATGATGGGCACCTCCTACAACGGGACGCTGCCGAACGCGGTCGCGGCCACCGGGGTGCGCGGGCTGGAGACGATCGTGCCGATCGCGGCGATCTCCAGCTGGTACGACTACTACCGCGCGGGCGGGGCGGTCGTCGCGCCCGGCGGGTACCAGGGCGAGGACGCCGACGTGCTCGCCGAGTACGTGCACACCCGCGCCGACCGGGCCGTCTGCGCGCCGGTGCTGGCCGGGCTGACCCGCGAGCAGGACCGGGTGACCGGCGACTACGGGCCGTTCTGGGCCGAGCGGGACTACGTCAAGGACGCGCCGCTGGTGCGGGCCTCGGTGCTGGCGGTGCACGGGCTCAACGACTGGAACGTCAAGGTCAAGCACGTGGCGCAGTGGTACGAGGCGCTCAAGCTCAACGGGGTCGAGCACAAGATCTGGCTGCACCAGTCCGGGCACACCGACCCGGACACGCTGCGGTCGGCGCAGTGGCGGCGCACGCTCAACCGGTGGTTCAGCCACTACCTCTACGACGTCGACAACGGGGTGGAGCGCGAGCCGAGGTCGACGGTGCAGCGCGAGGACCGCAGCTGGGTCGACGAGGCCGAGTGGCCCGCGCCGGGGACCGCGCCCGCGCGGCTGAACCCGTGGGTCGGCGGCGGGACCAAGGGGGTGCTGCGCACCGACGCGATGCCCGGTCGGCCGCTGGTGGAGGAGCTGCGCGACGACGCGGGGAAGTCCGTGGAGCAGCTGGTGGACCTGCCCGCCTCCGGCAACCGGCTGGCGTACGGGACCCGCGCGCTGACCGAGCCGGTGCGGCTGTCCGGCACGCCGAGGGCGGACCTGGCGGTGTCGTTCGACCGGCCCGCCGCGAACGTGACGGCGGTGCTGGTCGACCGGTCGCCGGACGGGACCAGCCGGGTGATCACGCGCGGGTGGGCCGATCCGCAGAACCGGCTCGACCCGGCGGTGACCAGGCCCGTCGAGCCGGGGAAGCGGTACCGGGTCGAGGTGGAGCTCCAGGCGAACGACTACGTGGTGGCGGCCGGGCACCGGCTCGAACTGGTGCTGCTGTCCAGCGACCACGACTACACCCTGCGGCCCGCGCCGGGGGCCGGGCTGTCGGTGGACCTGACCGGGACCTCGGTGGAGCTGCCGGTGGTCGGCGGGAAGGCGGCGCTGCGCCGGGCGGCGGGCTGATCCGCTCCGGGATCTCGCGGCGGTGGCGCGGGGCGGGCAAGTTACCCGTCCCGCACCACCGCCGTTCCCGTTTCTCCACAACCCGCCGGGTTGTCCACAACTCGTGCTCTTCCCCGCTGACCGCCCGTCCCGCGCCGGTCACAGTGGGGGCATGACAACACCCGTCCTGCCCTCGGCGAGGATCCACGGCCCCGGTGACCTGGTGGCCGCCGTCCCGCACCTGCTGGGGTTCCACCCCACCGACTCGGTGGTGGTGCTCGTGCTGCGCGGGGACTCCGTCGCGGTGGTCCTGCGCGCGGACCTGCCCGACGTGGAGCAGCTGCGCGACGCGGCCGAGAAGCTGGTCCCCGTCGTGCGCAGGAACCCCGGCTGCTCGGTGGCCGTGCTCGTGGTGGGCGGCGGCGGCGCCGACCCGCCCGAGGTGCTGCCCAGGCCGGACGTGGTGCGGAGCCTGCTGGTGCGGCTGGACGCGCTCCGCGTGCCGCTGGCGCGCGCGGTGTGGGCGCCGGGCACCTCGGGCGGCGAGCCCTGGTTCGACTACGCCGACGTGGGCCGGACCGGCACCGCGCCGGACGCGCGCGCCACCTACCTGGCCGCGCTGTCGGCCGCCGCGGGGCACGTGACGTACGGCAGCAGGGCGGAGATGGCCGAGCTGCTGTCCCCGGACCCACCGGAGGCGCTGGCCCGGCGCGCGGCGCTGCTGGACCGCCTCACGGCGGCGCTGGAGAGCGCCGACCCGGACGAGCTGGTGGCCAGGCACCGCAGGGCGCTGCTCGCGGCGGTGGAGCGGACCCCGAGCCGGACCACGCCGCTGCCCGACGACGAGGTGGCGGAGCTGGCGTTCGCGCTGTCCAGCCCGCGCGTGCGCGACCTGGCGCTGACCCTGGCGCTGGGCGCGCACGCCATGGCGGCCGAGCGGCTGTGGACGGAGCTGACCAGGGCCGCGCCCGCCCCCGAGCGGGCCGAGGCCGCCGCGCTGCTGGCCTTCGCGACCTACCTGAGGGGCGAGGGCGCGCTGGCCGTGCTCGCACTGGAACGCGCGGAGGCCGCGTCCCCAGGCCACCGCATGACCACCCTGCTCCGGGGCGCGCTGCAGGGCGCGATGCCACCGGACTACCTGCGCTCGCTCGCCGAGGAGGCCGCCCGTGCCTACCCGTCCTGACCGGGCCTGTTCTGGCTCAGCCCGTTCTGTCCAGGCCCGTCCTGGCCCGACCCGTCCTGACCGGGCCTGTTCTGGCTCAGCCCGTCCTGACCAGGCCCGTCCTGGCTCGGCCCGTTCTGTCCAGGCCCGTCCTGGCCCGACCCGTTCTGGCTCGACCTGTCCTGCCCGGGCCTGTTCTGCCCAGGCCGGTCCTGGCCCGACCCGTTCTGCCTGGGCCCGTTCTGATCCGACCGGGTTCCTGGCCCGTTTTCCGACCCGTGCTCTGGCCCGGTTCGCCGCCCGTGCTGCGGGCCGTGCTGCGCACTGCGTCCTGGCACGCGTGCGCCGGGCGTGCTCACCACCCGCCCAGGAAGCACGAAGCCCCCTCGACGCCCGGACCGGTTCGTCCGAGCGCCGAGAGGGCCGTGGTGCCGTGCGCTCCGCTGCCGCATGTTCCGCTGCCGCGCGCTTCGCTGCCGCGTGTTCCGCTGCCGCGGGCTTCAGCGCCGCGCGCGCCGCTCCGTCAGAGCAGTTCCGGCCTGCGCCAGGGCTCCCCGTGCACGTGCTGCGCGAGGAACGCGAAGACCGTCTCGTACCAGACCGTCGCGTTGCCGGGGGTCAGGATCCAGTGGTTCTCGGTCGGGAAGTACAGGTACTTGGCGTCCACCCCGTGCCGCACGAGGTCGAAGTACAGCCGCTGCCCCTCGCCGATCGGGACCCGGTAGTCCTTGTCCCCGTGGATGACCAGCACCGGCGTGCGCACGTTCGCCACGTACAGGTGCGGCGAGTTCTCGGTGATCCGCTCCGGGCGCTGCAGCGGGTCGCCCATCTCGCGCATCCAGTAGTACGAGTCGTCCGTCGTGCCCGTGAACGCGTCCAGGTTCCACAGCGACGCGTGCGTCACGATCGCCTTGAACCGGTCGGTCCGGGTGGCGATCCAGTTCGCCATGTACCCGCCGAACGACCCGCCCATCGCGGCGGTCCTGGTCTCGTCGACGTCCGGCCTCGCCTCGGCGACGTCGGTGATCGCCATCAGGTCGGTGTACGGCTTGCCGCCCCAGCTGCCCCAGCCCGCGCGGACGAAGTCCTGCCCGTAGCCCAGCGACAGCGCCGGGTCCGGCAGCAGCACCGCGTAGCCCTTGGCCGCCATCAGCCACGGGTTCCAGCGCCAGCTCCAGCCGTTCCAGCTCATCACCGGACCGCCGTGCACCCACAGCAGCAGCGGCGCGGGCCGCTCGGGGGACGCGCCCTCCGGCAGCACCAGGTACGACCGGACGGTGCGGCCGTCCTCGACGACCACCTCGATCTCGGTCAGCGTGCCGGGGAGCGAGTCAAGGCCGCCGGGGGCCTGGAGGTACACCGGCTCCTGCTCGACCCCGGCCGGGTCCAGCCGGACCGGGCGGGCGGGCGAGTCCACGGCGTTGCGCAGCGCGTACAGGGCCGTGCCGTCCCGGCTGACCCGCACGTCCTGGTAGGCGCCGGTCGTGGTCATCCGCACCACGGCGCCGGTGGCCAGTTCGAGCCGCCACAGCGCCTGGTGGCCCACCGCGAAGCAGGTGAAGAACACCACCGCGCCGTCCGGGCTGACCAGGGGGTGCTCGGGGGCCAGGTCGAAGCCGGGCAGCAGGTCGGTGACCTCGCCGCTGGCGGCGTCGATCCGGACCAGGGTGGACTCCCACGGCTCGTCCGCAGTCGAGTCCAGGCTGCGCACGGCGATCACGGCCGACGCGTCCGGCAGGAACGCGGGCTCGTCGTACGAGTGGCCCGCGTCCTGGGCCAGCACCCGGTCCTGCGTCCCGTCGGAGCTGGTCAGCCGCAGCCGGACGTGGTTGCCGTAGGCGGCGTCCACCTCGACGGTCTCGGTGTGCGCGACCCACCGCCCGTCGTCGCTGATCGCGGCCGAGGCGAACCGGGCCCGCTCGGTGACCGGCGTCAGGTCGACCAGGTCCTCGGTCCCCAGCCGGGGCGAGTCGCCGTCGACCGGGGCGGTGCTGGCCAGCAGCCTGCTGTGGAACGGGCCGAGGTCGTGGTCCCAGTACCGGATCGGGTAGCTCTCGTGCAGGACCGCCGTGACCCCGGCGTCCTCGCGCGCCTTGCGCACGTCCGCGTCCGACTCGCCGAACTCCGCGCCCCGGTGCACCGACGAGCCGAGCAGCACCGTGCCCGAGCCGCCCGCCACCAGCACCCGGTCGACACCGCCCGAGGGCCGGTGCAGCTCGCGGGCCTCACCGGAGGTCGGCAGCAGCCACAGCGCAGGCTTGTCCTTGGCCTCGCCGGGCTTGCGCTCCTGGTCCGGCCGCGCCGACAGGAACAGCAGCGAGCCGTCCGGGGTGAACACCGGCGACGAGTCGCCCTTGGCCGAGCGGGTGAGCCTGCGCGCGGGCCGCCCGCCGGTCGGGTCGACCTCCCACAGGGAGCCCTGCCAGGTCTTGCCGTCGGCCGACAGCTCGGACACGACCGTCACCAGGCGGTCGCCGTCCGGTGACACCGCCAGCGAGCCGAGCCTGGGCAGCGCGGCGAAGCGCGCCAGGTCGGCGAAGTCCGCCGCTGATCCCGTCGTCGTCATGCGGCTCAGGCCTCCTGGCGGGCCTGGGTGAACTCCCAGGCGTCGCGGACGATGCCGGACAGGTCGGCGCGCTCGGGCTTCCAGCCCATCTCGGTGCGGGCGCGCTCGCTGGAGGCGATCAGCACGGCGGGGTCGCCCGCGCGGCGGCCGTCGACCACGGCGGGGATCGCGTGGCCGGTGACCTCGCGGCAGGCCTCGATGACCTGGTTGACGGAGAAGCCGAGCCCGTTGCCCAGGTTGTAGATGCGGTGCTCGCCCGCCGTGGCGTGCTCCAGCGCCTTCATGTGCGCGTCGGCCAGGTCGAGCACGTGGATGTAGTCGCGCACGCACGTGCCGTCGTCGGTGGGCCAGTCGTCGCCGAAGACCTTGATGCTCTCGCGCTTGCCCAGGGCGACCTGGAGCACGAGCGGGATCAGGTGGGTCTCGACGGCGTGCCGCTCGCCGAAGCGGCCGTACGCGCCCGCGACGTTGAAGTACCGCAGGCTCACGGCGGCCAGGCCGTGCGCGGCGGCGTAGGAGGTGATGGCGTGGTCGATCGCGAGCTTCGACGCGCCGTAGGTGTTGGTCGGCCGGGTCGGCGCGGTCTCCAGGATCGGCACCTGCTCGGGCTCGCCGTAGGTCGCGGCGGTCGACGAGAACACCAGCCGGGGCGTGCCGTGGGCGCGCATCGCGTCGAGCAGCTTCAGGGAGGTGACCACGTTGCCCTGCCAGTACTTGGCCGGGTCCACCATCGACTCGCCGACCAGCGACTTGGCCGCGCAGTGCACGATGCCGTCGAAGCCACCCGCGAGCACGTCGCCGATCGCGTCGTCGATGTCGGCCTGGACGAACTCGGCGCCCTCGGGCACGGCGTCCGCGTGCCCGGTGGACAGGTCGTCGAGCACGACGACCTCGTGCCCGGACTCGACCAGCCGTGCGGCGGTCACGCTGCCGACGTACCCCGCACCGCCCGTGACGAGCAGCTTCACCCTGTGTTCCCCGCTTTCCGCTTGTTCTCCACCGGTGGTCCCACCAGGTCCGGCCACGCGGTCGTGCCACGCGCTCCGGTCGAGCCGGGACGTTCGGTCCAGGTCGTGCAGTTCGGTTCGGGACCGGGGAGGAGAGCGGACGGCCCAGGCTCGCGCCGACCGCTCCGCACCGACCGCAGCCGGTGCTCCCGCTCCGCACCGGAGGCCGACGCGCGCGCCACCTCCGGCGGATGTTCAGTTGTCCCCGCCCGAGCGGGCGGGCGCGGGGTCCGCCACGAGAGCGGACCTGCGGACCCCAAGCTTGCCGGATCGCCGAAACCACCGCTCCGGCGACCGCACCCAACGCCCACGAACCGCGCTGACCAGCGGACACGGTGAGGAAGGAGGATCCAGCGAACCCCGTCGCAGCCGCAGCGACCACGACCCAAGCCTGAGGGGGATCGTTCTGCGGCCCGCCGAGGGCTGCCGGCTGCCCGAGCCGGTCTGCGGAAGCTGAAGCTGATTCGCGTGGCCTGCGCGCGGGTCCCGGCGGGGCCTATCCGAGGTGACCCCTGCCGCCTGCCGCTGCTGTCTGCCGTTGACGCCTGCCGTTGACGCCTGCCGGGTGAGTTGATCTTGCTTGTCGGGCAACTCGCCGCTGTCCGCCGCTGTTCCGCCTGGTAGCGGGCTAGTCGGTAGCGCCCCGGTCGTTAGTGCTCTCCACCCGTCGAGCCCAAAGGAGGCTGCTCGCGTCCGCACGCCAAAGCGGGGGAGTGCTCTCGTGGGGACCGCACGGTTGTCGCGCAGGTCCGCTGAGGACAGTGCCCGCCGCTCGGTCGACCTGCCTGGCGGGTGTCGTGTGGTCTGGCCCTGCTGCCCAGCCCGGCCGCCGCCGGATTCGGCAGTCGTCGGCTCTGCTGGATCTGGCTGCCATTGCTCTGGCCGCCGTTGGGCCTGCTCGCCGACCGGTTGGTCAGCGAGCAAGCCCGCTCGGTGGTCCGCTGGATCGCGCGATCCGCTGGATGGCGCGTTCCGCCGGACTCGTGCTCCGCCAGCGCTAGATGTCGCGGCCGGCGCCAGGGGACGGCACGGCCGTGAAGGTGCGCGGCGCGGTCCAGCCCTTCGCCGCGAACGCGGCCTCGACGTCGGCGACCACCTTGTCGTGCAGCTCGACGGGCACCAGCGCGATCGCCGAGCCGCCGAAGCCGCCGCCGGTCATGCGGGAGCCCAGGGCGCCCGAGGCCAGCGCGGAGTCCACCGCGACGTCCAGCTCCGGGCAGGACACCCGGTAGTCGTCGCGCAGGCTGACGTGCGACGCGGTCAGCAGCGGGCCCAGCTCGGCCAGTTCGCCCGAGCGCAGCACCTCCACCGCACGCAGCACCCGCTCGTTCTCGGTCACCACGTGCCGCACCAGCGGGCGCAGGTTCTCCGGGAGCTTCGCCAGCGCCTCGTCCAGGCCCTCGGCCGTGACGTCGCGCAGCGCGTCGACGCCCAGCAGCGCCGCCGCCTCCTCGCACCCCGCCCTGCGGGCGCCGTAACCGCCGTCGCTGTGCGAGTGGCTGGCGCGGGTGTCGATCACCAGCACCTCCAGGCCGCGCGCCGACGCGTCGAACGGGACCTGCTCGGCCTCGCCCGAGCGCACGTCCAGGAACAGCACGTGCGCGTCGGTGCAGCACAGCGACGCGGTCTGGTCGAGCAGACCGGTCGGCGCGCCCACGAAGTCGTTCTCCGAGCGCTGCACCAGCCGCGCGACCTGGGCCAGCGAGGGCGTGCCCGGCCCGGAGTTCGCGGGCTTGCCGCCCAGCTCCAGCAGCGCCAGCGCCACCGCGCACTCCAGCGCGTGCGACGAGGACAGGCCCGCGCCGGAGGGCACGTCACCGGCGATGACGACGTCCGCCCCGCCCTTGAGCCCCTCGGAGCGCAGCGCCCACGCCACACCGGCCGGGTAGGCGGCCCAACCGGGCACCGAGCCCGGCTCCAAGTCCGCGACCAGCACGTCCTCGGCGTGGCGGGCCGCACCGTCGTCGCCGACCGTGACGACGCTCAGCACGCCGTCCTCGCGCGGCGAGGCCGCGGCGGCCAGCCGGTGGGGCAGGGCGAACGGCAGCACGAAGCCGTCGTTGTAGTCGGTGTGCTCACCGATCAGGTTCACCCGACCGGGAGCCGACCAGACGCCCGCAGGCGCACGGCCGTGCAACTTCTCGAACTCGGCGGCCGCCTTGTCGGCGGGCCGCTGCCGCACGGCGCTCACCTGGCCTGCACCAGCACGGCGTGGGCGATGGACTGGCTCAGCTCGGCCGTCGTCCCACCGCTGCCGACCCGCACGACCTTGCTGTCGTCCAGCGACTCGACCTTCACAACACTTCCCGGCATCACACCCGCAGCTTTCAGATCCGCCATGAGATCGGGGTCGAGCTGAACGTGCTCGGCGATCCGCTTGACCTCCACCTGGCCCCCACCGCGCCTGGCCACCTCGTCGATGCGCTGCAGGTCCGCCTCCACGGGGGGAGCGGGCTCGCCGTCGCCGAGCTTGTCCAAGCCGGGGATGGGGTTGCCGTAGGGGGAGGTGGTCGGGTTGCCGAGCAGCTTCACCAGCTTGCGCTCGACGGCCTCGCTCATCACGTGCTCCCAGCGACATGCCTCGCTGTGCACGTGCTCCCACTCCAGGCCGATGATGTCGACCAGCAGCCGCTCGGCCAACCGGTGCTTGCGCATCACCGACACCGCGAGGTTGCGGCCCTGCTCGGTCAGCTCCAGGTGCCGGTCGTCGGCGACGACGACCAGCCCGTCCCGCTCCATGCGGCCGACGGTCTGGCTCACGGTCGGGCCGCTCTGGCCCAACCGCTCGGCGATGCGGGCGCGCAGCGGAACCACGCCCTCTTCTTCGAGCTCGTAGATCGTGCGGAGGTACATCTCCGTGGTGTCGATGAGGTCGTTCACACCCGCTCCCCTTCTTATGCCTTCATGCTAGTCGCACCGGTCAGGGCGACCTCTCGCGCTCACGGCGAACAGGTGCGCGCCGGTGCAGGATGGCACCGTGCACCCCTTGATCAGCACTGAAGCACTGGCTGTCGCGCTGGCGGGCGAGCGCCCCCCGGTCGTGCTCGACGTCCGCTGGCGGCTCGGCGGTCCGCCCGCACGACAAGACTACGAGGTCGGTCACGTCCCCGGAGCCGTCCACACCGACCTGGACGCGGCTCTGGCCGCACCGCCCGGTCCGGAGGGCAGGCACCCGCTGCCGGAGGCGTCCGCGCTGCAGCGCGCGCTGCGTGCGGCGGGCGTCCGCGAGGGCGTCCCGGTGGTGGCCTACGACGACAAGGACGGCTCGGTGGCGGCCAGGGCGTGGTGGCTGCTGCGCTGGGCGGGCCACGACCAGGTGGCCGTCCTGGACGGCGGTTACTCGGCGTGGTCGGCCGAGGGCAGGCCGGTCACCGCCGAGGAGCCGGAGCCCGCGGAGGGCGACGTCGTCGTGCGGCCGGGCCGGATGCCGATCGTGGACGCGGACGGTGCCGCCGAGCTGGCCCGCGAGGGCGTCCTGCTGGACGCGCGCGCCGGGGCCCGCTACCGGGGCGAGGTGGAACCGGTCGACCCGAAGGCGGGCCACATCCCCGGCGCGGTGAGCGCCCCGTCCGCCGAGCACGCGGGCGAGGACGGCCGCTGGCTGCCCGCGCGGGCACTGGCGGACCGCTTCCAGGCGCTGGGCGTGACCCCGGACCGCCCGGTGGGCGCGTACTGCGGCTCGGGCGTCACGGCGTCCTCGGTGGTCCTGGCCCTGGAGGCGGCGGGCCTGACCACCAGCGACACCCCGGCCCTGCTGTACCCCGGCTCGTGGTCGAACTGGTCCGCCCAGGACCGCCCGGTGGCGACCGGAGACCAGCCCGGTTAGTCGGTGGGTCGACCAGCCCGATTGACCAGCCCGATTGACCGGCCCCGTTGGCCACCTCGGTTGATCGGCCCGGCTGATCGGCCCGGCTGACCGGCCCGGCTGACCGGCCCGGCTGACCGGCCCGGCTGACCGGCCCGGTCGGCTGGCTCGGTCGGCTGACTTGGCTGACCGAGCCGGTTGGCCGGTTCGGCTGACCTGCCCGGCTGACCCGCCCGGTTGGCCGGCTCGGTTGGCCTGCCGGGCAGGGTCGGTCCGGCTGACCCGCCCACCCGCTTGGTCGGTTCGGCTGGCTGGCCGGGTCGGCTGGTGGAGCCCGGCTCGGGTGATCTCAGGCGACCTGCCCGACCGATTACCTGCGATCTGCGAGGTTCGTCACCGGAGACGGCTCGGCTGAGCATCGACGCCCGGCTCGGCTGATCACCGATGTCCGATCCGGCCGATCACCGGCAGTCAGCCCGGTTGACCACCGGCGTCCAGCCCCACCGATCACCGCGAAACCGATCATCGCCAACCACTCCGCGCGAGCCCGCGCGGTCGGGACCGAGCGGGTTCCGGCCGCGCGCTCCGCTCGTCAGGCGTCGGGGATGCGGTCGAAGGCCTTGGTCGCCAGGTCCAGCGCCAGCTGGCACGGCTCGGCCGAGCCGTCCGTCGTCACGTCGACGCGCAGCGCCGCCGTCGCCTCCTGCGGGTCCTCCGTCAGCGCCACCAGCACCGCGCACCCCTGCTCGGTCTTCATCCGGTACGCGCTGTTCCCACCCACCTGGATCTTCCCGACCTCGGCGTTCGCGTCCGGGATGAAGTACGAGGACTGCAAGATCACGATCTTCATCGGGTCGTAGGACGAGTGCAGGCACCCGTTGGTCTCCAGCATCTCGCTCGCCCCGAACACCACGGCCACCTCCTGCGCGCTCAGCAGCTTGCAGGCGTCGTACCCGGCCTTCTTCCGCTTCCCCAGCGCCACCTCGCCGCTGCCGCTCTGCCCGGAACCGGAACCGGGATCGGTCGCCTTCGGCTCGGTCGCGCCCGGCTCGTCGGAGCCGCTCGGCTCGGCGGCCCCGCTCTCGGCGGAGGCGGGAGCGGAGGCGGGAGCGCTGGCCCCGCCGCCCGAGGCGCTGCTCGCGCTCCCGGTGACGGGGCTGCTGCACCCCACCACCCCGAGCACGGCGGCGAGGCAGGCGGTCACCACTGAGGCACGTCGCAGGCGCATGGTCGGTTGGACCCCGTTCCCCCGCTCGGGGTTCCCGCCCACCCGGCGGCGCTCGCCCCCGGCGCGTCGACCCGACCCTAGGGCCCACCACCGACGACCACGGCGCCGCCGCCGGGGAAACCACCGACCGGGCAACACCGACCCGCCGCAGCCGTCGTGCGATTACCGGTCAGTAGGCTAAATTTCGGACATGGGAGCGGAACAGCGCGAAGCGCGGCCACCCGCCGTGGTCTGGGACGAGTCGGTGCTCGCCTACGACCTCGGCGGCGACCACCCGCTCAACCCCGTGCGCCTCGACCTCACCGTCCGGCTCGCCACGGCGCTCGGCGTCCTCGACGGCGTCGACCCGGTCGCCCCCGCCCACGCCACCGACCCCGAGCTCGAACGCGTCCACGACCCCGCCTACCTGGCCGCCGTGCGCGCCGCCCCGAGCACCGCCTGGGACCTCGGCCACGGCCTCGGCACCACCGACAACCCGGTCTTCGACCGGATGCACGAGGCGTCCTCCCTGATCGTCGGCGGCTCGCTCGCCGCAGCCCGCCGGATCGCCTCCGGCGCCGCCGACCGGGCCGTCAGCATCGCGGGCGGCCTGCACCACGCCATGCGCGACCGCGCCGCGGGCTTCTGCGTCTACAACGACTGCGCCGTCGCCATCTCCTGGTTGCTGGACAACGGCTTCGACCGCGTCGCCTACGTCGACACCGACGTGCACCACGGCGACGGCGTCCAGGCCGCGTTCTACGACGACCCGCGCGTGCTCACCATCTCCCTGCACCAGAGCCCGCTGAGCCTGTGGCCCGGCACCGGCCGCCCGACCGAGCTCGGCGGCCCCGGCGCCGAGGGCACGGCGGTCAACGTCGCCCTCCCGCCCGGCACCCCCGACCGGGGCTGGCTGCGCGCCTTCCACGCCGTCGTGCCCTCGCTGCTCGGCGCGTTCCGCCCGCAGGTCCTCATCACCCAGTGCGGCGTGGACAGCCACCGCGAGGACCCGCTCGCCGACCTGTCGCTGACCGTCGACGGCCACCGCGCGATCTACCGCGCCCTCCGCCACCTCGCCGACACCACCGCGAACGGCAAGTGGCTGGCGCTCGGCGGCGGCGGGTACGAGCTGGTGCGCGTCGTGCCCCGCTCCTGGACGCACCTGCTCGCCACCGTGCTCGACCGCGACGTCGACCCGCGCACCCCGCTGCCCGCGTCCTGGATCTCGCACGTCAGCAGGACCGCCCCCAACTGGCCGCTGCCCACCGCCATGACCGAGGGCGCCGACACCTCCTTCACGCCGTGGGACGGCTCCGGCGGCGACCCGGTTGACGAGGCCGTCCGGGCCACCCGGCGCGCCGCGTTCCCCCTGCACGGCCTGGACCCCGAGGACGCGAGGGACTAGTGGACCCGTTCGACTACCCGCGCAGCTGGGAGGCCGACGTCGTGCTCGCCGACGGCGGCACCGCCCACCTGCGCCCCATCACCCCCGACGACGGCCAGCGCCTGCTGGCGTTCCACTCCCGGCTCTCCGAGCGCACCCGCTACTTCCGCTACTTCGGCCCCTACCCGAGGATGCCCAAGCGCGACGTCGTCCGGTTCACCACCGTCGACCACGCCGACCGGGTCGCGTTCGTGACCATGCTCGGCGACGACATCGTCGCGGTGGGCCGCTACGACCGGCTGAACAACGGGTCCTCCGCCGAGGTCGCGTTCGTCGTGCAGGACGAGCACCAGGGCCGGGGCCTCGGCTCGATCCTGCTGGAGCACCTGGCCGCCGCCGCCCGCGAGCGCGGCCTGACCCGGTTCACCGCCGAGGTGCTCGCCGAGAACGGCCAGATGGTCCGGGTGTTCCGGGACGCCGGCTACTCGGTCAGCCGCGCGTTCGACGAGGGCGTGCTGCACCTGGAGTTCGACGTGGACCCGACCGAGCAGTCGCTGGAGGTCGCCCGCGCCCGCGAGCAGGCCGCCGAGGCGCGCAGCGTCCACAACCTGCTGCACCCGCGCTCGGTCGCCGTGATCGGCGCCTCCACCGACCGCACCAAGATCGGCCACGCGGTGCTGGCGAACCTGCTCGTCGGCGACTTCCACGGCCCCGTCTACCCGGTCAACGCCGAGCACCGCGCGGTGCGGGGCGTGCGCGCCTACCCGTCCGTGCTGGACATCCCCGACGACGTCGACCTGGCCGTCGTCGCGGTGCCCGCCGCCGGGGTCGACGAGGTCATGGACGCCTGCCTGGCCAAGGGGGTCAAGGCGCTGGTGGTGGTCACCTCCGGCTTCGGCGAGACCGGCCCGGACGGGCGCACCGCCGAGCGCAGGCTGGTCACCGAGGCCCGCGCGCACGGGATGCGCGTGGTCGGCCCGAACGCGCTGGGCGTGGTCAACACCGACCCGGACGTGCGGCTCAACGCGACCCTGGCGCCGACCCTGCCCGCGCGCGGGCGCACCGGGTTCTTCTGCCAGTCCGGCGCGCTCGGCAGCGCGATCCTGGCCACCGCCGCCGAGCGGGGCCTCGGCCTGTCCACGTTCGTCAGCGCGGGCAACCGGGCCGACGTGTCCGGCAACGACCTGCTCCAGTACTGGGAGACCGACCCGGCCACCGACGTGGTGCTGCTGTACCTGGAGTCGTTCGGCAACCCGCGCAAGTTCGCCCGCCTCGCCCGGCGCCTGGGCCGCAGCAAGCCGATCGTGGCGGTGAAGTCCGGCAGGCACGCGGTGACGCCCGCGCTCGCCGCGACCTCGGTGCACGTGGACGAGCAGAGCGTGCAGGCCCTGTTCGAGCAGGCGGGCGTGATCCGGGTCGAGTCGCTGGCGCAGCTGTTCGACACCGCGCTGCTGCTGGCCCACCAGCCGCTGCCCGCAGGTCCCAGGGTCGCGGTGGTCGGCAACTCCACCGCGATCGGCGTGCTCGCCGCCGACACCGTGCTCGGGCAGGGCCTGGACCTGGTCGGCGACCCGGTGGACGTGGGCGCGCAGGCCGGGCCGGAGGAGTTCGCGGACGCGGTCCGCACCGCGCTCGCCGACCCGGACACCGACGCGCTCGTCGTGGTCTTCGCGCCACCGCTGGCCGTTCCCGGCACCGAGTACGCCCGCGCGCTGCGCGCCGCCGTGCAGGGTGTCGCTGAGCAGGCGGGCGCGGGGCAGGCGGGCGCAGGGCAGGGAGGCGCCGCGGGGGCCAAGCCGATCGTGTCCACGTTCCTGGCCGTGGAAGGGGTTCCCGCCGAGCTGGCGGTGACCGGTCCGGACGGCGCGCCGGGACGCGGCTCGGTGCCGTCGTACCCGAGCCCGGAGCGGGCCGTGCTCGCGCTCGCGCGGGTGACCCGCTACGCGCGCTGGCGCTCCCGGCCCGCCGGGTTCTTCACCCGTCCCGGTGGCATCGACCCGGAGGCGGCGCGGGCGCTGGTCGAGGCGGTTCCGCACGCCGAGCCGGTCAAGCTGGACGACGACGCCGCGATGCGGCTGCTGGCCTGCTACGGCATCGACGTGGTGCCGTTCCGGGTGGTGTCCTCGGCGGACGACGCGGCCCAGGCCGCCGCCGAGCTGGGCTACCCGGTGGCGCTCAAGTCCACCGCCGAGCGGCTGCGGCACCGCACCGACCTGGTCGGGGTGCGGCTGGACCTGGCAGCCGAGGAGGCCGTGCGCGAGGCGTACCGGGGGCTCGCGGACATCTCCGGGCTGACCGAGGTCTACGTGCAGCGCATGGTCCCCAAGGGGCTGTCCTGCGTGCTGGGGCTCCAGGACGACCCGTCGTTCGGGTCGCTGGTGTCGTTCGGGCTGTCCGGGTTGGTGAGCGACCTGCTGGGGGACCGGGCGTACCGGGCGGTGCCGCTGACCGACGCGGACGCCGCCGCGCTCGTGCGCGCCCCCAAGGCCGCGCCGCTGCTCGCCGGGTTCCGGGGCGGGCAGGTCGCGGACCTGGCCGCGCTGCAGGAGCTGGTGCTGCGGCTGGCCGCGCTCGCCGAGGACCTGCCGGAGGTGCGGGAGCTGGCGCTGGAACCGGTGCTGGCGTCGGCGGAGGGCGCGTTCGTGGCCAGCGCGCGGGTCACCCTCGGGCCGAGGCCGTCGCCGCGCGACTCCGGCCCCCGGCGGCTGCGGCTGCCCGGCGGGGCGCGCTGACGGCCCGCGTTCACAGTTCCGCAGGTCGACCCCGCACCCCGCCGGGGTCGACCACCGCCGGTGCGCGAACCCCGCCACCACAGGCGTTCCCGCCACCCGCGCCCGTCCGGACCCCGGAGCACCGCACGGCCACCCGCACCAGCGCGCTGCGGTGTTCAGGTCCGTTCGGGACGATCTTCTGGGGTCTTTCGGCCTGATTCCGCCGTGAAGCGCAGACGCCGCGCCCCCCGGCCCCTAGGTTCCCCCGAAAGCACGGGACAGGGGAGGGGAACCACCGTGGCAGCGTTAAGCAAGTCATCCCTGGTCTGGGCCACCGCGGCGGTGCTCGCGCTGACCTCCTGCGGGGCGGACGACAGCACCGTCGTCGGCCGCGCGGAGCAGGGGAGGATCACCATCGGGGTCGCCCACGACCAGCCGGGGCTCGGCCTGCGGCGCCAGGACGGGAACCTGCGCGGCTTCGACATCGACGTGGCCCGCTACGTCGCCACCGAGCTGGGCGTCCCCGAGTCGGGCATCACCTGGGTCGAGGCCCCGCCCGAGGACCGCGAGCGGCTGCTCACCTCGGGGGAGGTCGACCTGGTGGTCAACGGCTACTCCATCACCCCGAAGCGGCGCGAGGTCGTCGACTTCGCGGGTCCGTACTACACGGCGGGCCAGGACCTGCTGGTGCTGATCGACAACCAGGAGATCACCGGGCCGGACTCGCTCAGCCGGGGTCAGCGGCTCTGCTCGGTCACCGGAACCACCTCGGCGCAGTACGTGAAGGACACGTTCGCGAAGAACGTGAAGCTGGTCGAGCAGCCCAGGTTCAGCGAGTGCGTGACCGCGCTGCTCGCCGGGGAGGTCGACGCGCTCACCACCGACGACGTCGTGCTCGCCGGGTACGCCGCGCAGAACCCGGAGCTGCTCAGGGTGGTCGGCGAGCCGTTCAGCGAGGAGGAGTACGGGATCGGCCTGCCCAAGGGGCAGCAGGAGACCAAGGACGCGGTCACCGCCGCGCTGCGCAAGATGGTCGACAGCGGCGAGTGGAAGCGGGCGCAGGAGGCCAACGTCGGCGGCTCCGACTACCGGTTGCCCGAGCCGCCGCAGATCGCTTCGTGACCTCCGACCCACCCCGTTGGCGGGTCCTGCGCGGACCCGCTGGGGCCTAGGGTCGCCGGGTGATCAGCTCCCACACCTCCCCCGGCCGCCGGGCCGACAAGCCCGTCCGCGCCGGGATTCCCGAGCACGGGCGGGTTCCCCGCTACTACGCGGTCAAGACCGAGCTGCTGTGGCTGGTCGAGGCGCTGGGGGAGGGGGCGGCGCTGCCGTCGGAGCGGGAACTGGCCTGCCGGTTCTCGGTGTCGCGGGTGACGCTGCGCCAGGCCGTCGCCGAGCTCGTCCTGGAGGGCAGGCTCCTGCGGCGGCACGGCAGCGGCACCTACGTCGCCCCGCCCAAGCTCGTGCAGCCGCTGTCGCTGGTGAGCTATGCGGACGGGATGCGCGCGCAGGGCATCCGGCCCGAGCGGGGTGTGGTGACCGTCGAGCGGTTACCCGCCGACGAGGTGCTCGCCGAGGACCTGCTGGTGCCGCACGGGGACCCGGTGCTGCACCTGGAGCGGGTCATGCTCGCCGACGGCGCGCGGGTCGGGCTGGAGTCGACCTACCTGCCGCTGTCCCGCTTCCCCGGCCTGCTCGACGCGCTCGACCCGGCCGGATCGCTGCACGCGTGCCTGCGCGAGCGGTTCGGCGTCGAGTTCGGCGGGGCCGAGGAGCGGGTGGAGACCGTGCTGGCCGCGCCGCGCGAGGCGCTGCTCATCGGCACCAACCCCGCGCTGCCCATGCTGCTGCTGCACCGGGTCGCGCACGACCGGGCGGGCACGCCGGTGGAGCGCTCGCGCTCGCTGTACCGGGGCGACCGCTACAGCCTCGCCGCGCGGTTGCGCGCGGAGTAGGGACCGGGCCGTTCCGAGGAATGCCGGTTTCGAGTCCGCGCAACCGGAACCGGGGCGTGAACGTCCACAGTGGACTCAATTTCTCCGGATATCACCCGGATGTGCGCTCAAGTTCCGAAAAATGGCCTGAACGTTGCCGATTCGACGCTTTGCGCCCCCCATTAGCAGGCATTTCGCCCTGCCTTCGCGGCGGTACCGTTGGTACTCGGATCGAGTGCTCCTCGCTCGCAGCGGTGCGGGGGAAGCGGGGTGGATCGTGACATTCAAGGAGGAGTTCCTCAGGGAACTGGACGACTGCCTGCGCGGTTTCGGGGCGGTGCCCGCCGCGCACCCGGCCGAGCTGGCCAGGTTCGTGGACTACGTCCGGGCGCTGCCCGAGGACGACAACCGGTTGCGCTCGCTGGCCGGGGTCGACCAGGGATCGGGCTCGTTCTGGAACAACCCCGCCGTGTGGTGGGAGCAGGTCCCCGGATTCGGCGCGGACGACGCGGATTGCGCGCGACTGCTGGACCGGATGCTCGACGAGGCCATCAGCGACGAGATCGACGTGCTGGAGATGGAGATCAGGGAACTGCCCGGCTGATCCCGCTCCGCCGGTCCGGGGCGCGGTCGGGCGCGCCGGACCGGAAAGCGCGAGGCGTGCGAAAGGGCCCTGAAAAGGCTGACACCCGCTGTGCGTCCGGGTCGCCGGACGCACAGCGGGGTGCTCATCGCTCTGCTGTTCCTCTTTTGCGTTCTGACGCCTGCCGCGCCGGGCTTCGGGACAAGCGTTGTGGCGTGCTGCCCAGCGGTCAGGTGGTGCTGGTCTGGCGTGCTGTGAGGCTGCGCCTCACAGGCTGCGCCTCACACGGAGAGCAGCTTGTCGAAGAACGACCGGTAGCTCTTGAGCGCGAGGCGCAGCTCCTCGGTCTCGGCCTCGCTGCCCTCCTGCCAGCGGCCCTCCAGGGTCCGCTTGTGCTCGGAGAACGTGGTGGCCAGGCTCTGGATCACCTGGGCGACCAGCTCGTCGGCCCGGTGCACGGCCTCGCGGGGGTTGTCCACGAAGTCGCCCTGCAGCGAGCGCCACTCCTCGCGGAAGCCGCCCGCCTCGTCCTGGCCGAACAGCGGGGACTCGGCGTCGAAACCGCTGTGGTGCGCGGGCTCGACCTCGGCCTGCACCGGGATCTCGGTGGTGGCCATGGCCTCCGCGCCGGGGGCGTCGGTGACCGGGGTGGTGGTGCCGGTCGTGCCGTGGGCCTTGGCCGGGTCGTGGGTCTTGTCCGCGTCCAGGTCGGCGGACGCCACCGGCTCGGTCACCGGCTCGCGGGTGCTCTGCGCGGGCACCAGGTCGTCCTCGCGGTCCCGCTCCTCGTTGTAGGCCGCTTCCTCCGCGTAGGCCAGGTCGTCCTCGCGCTCCGGCGAGTCGTGGCCGTGCTCCAGCACCGGGTCGTGGTGCTTGCCGCGCTCGTCCACGAGGTCCTCGCGGACGTCGGTCCGGCCCTGGGGGCGGGCGAAGTCGTCGGTGGTGAGCCGGTGGTCCTGGCGCTCGTCCGGTCGATTGATCATCGTGCTCCCTCCTTGCGCTCGCCTCGGTCGCCGAGCAGGTCGTTGAACAGGGTTCGGTAGTGCACCATCGCGGCCCGCAGGTCCTCCGTGGACGCCTCGCCCTGCTCCTGGCGGCGGGTGATGGCGTGGGCCTGGCGGTAGCTGTCGATGGTCCGGGAGTGCTCGACCGACAGCACCGAGGCGTTCGCCTCGTGGTCGCCGTTCGTGGGGTAGCCGCGCTCGGACATCAGGTCGGTGACGAGCCGGTGGGCGCTGGCGACCGCGTCGCTCGGCGCGTCCACGAACTGCTCCTGCACCTGGACCCAGTGGCGGGAGTAGCTCTCCCGCGTGCCCTGCGTCAGCGGCTTCAGCTCCAGGGACCGGTGGGCGCGCTCGCGCTCGGCCAGCTCGCGCTCGGCCTCCATGCGGTTGCCGCTGCGCTCCACGACCCGGTCGTACTCGGGACCGAACTGCCGCCGCAGGTGCTTGCGCTGGGAAGCCTTCCTCCACAGCACCACACCGACTGCGACGACGACCAGCACGGCGATCACAACGCCGATGGTGGTGCCGGTGGACATCTTCGCCTCCCGTTGGGGTCTCTCTCAGCTGCCCCACGGGTAACCCTGTCGTGTGAGAGGCAAACCTGGCCCTTGACAAACCGGGCCAGGTCCGCCTCGCTCCGCGTCAGCCCTTCACGCAGAGCACCTGCTTGAGCTTCGTGACGACCTCCACGAGGTCGGCCTGCTGCTCGATCACGCTGTCGAGGTCCTTGTACGCGGCCGGGATCTCGTCGACCACGCCCGCGTCCTTGCGGCACTCCACGCCCGCCGTCTGCGCCGCCAGGTCCTCGGCGGTGAACAGCTTGCGCGCCTTGTTCCGCGACATCCGGCGGCCCGCGCCGTGCGAGGCCGAGTGGAACGAGTCCGGGTTGCCCAGCCCGCGCACGATGTACGAGCCGGTGCCCATCGAGCCGGGGATGATGCCCAGCTCGCCCCGGCGCGCGCTGATCGCGCCCTTGCGGGTGACCAGCACGTCCTCGCCGAAGTGGCGCTCCTCCGACACGTAGTTGTGGTGCGCGGAGATCGGCTCGTCGAACCGGACCTGCGGGAACTGCCCGATGAGCACCTTCGTGACCAGGTCGAGCATGGTGGCCCGGTTCAGCCGCGCGTACTCCTGCGCCCAGTACAGGTCGTGCCGGTAGGCCGCCATCTCCGGCGTGCCCGCGAGGAACACCGCCAGGTCCGGGTCGACCAGCTCGTCGTTGTGCGCCAACGTCTTCGCGATGGCGATGTGGTGCTGCGCCAGCTGGTTGCCGATCCCGCGCGACCCGGAGTGCAGCATGACCCACACCCGGCTGCTCGTGTCCAGGCAGACCTCCAGGAAGTGGTTCCCGCCGCCCAGGGTGCCCATCTGGTTCAGCGCCTTCTCCTCCGACAGGGTCGGGGTCAGGTCGCCGAACGAGCGCCACAGCCGGTCGTGGAACACCACCGGCGCGCGGTGCTGCCCGAAGCCCACCGGCACGGCCGCCTCGATCAGCGAGCGCAGCCGCGACAGGTCGGCGGGCAGGTCCTCGGCGGACAGCGACGTGCGCACCGCGGTCATCCCGCAACCGATGTCGACGCCCACCGCGGCCGGGGACACGGCGTCCTTGAGCGCGATGACCGAGCCGACCGTGGCGCCCTTGCCGAAGTGCACGTCGGGCATCACGGCCACGTGCTTCACGGCCCACGGGAGGGTGGCGATGTTCTGCAGTTGCCGGAGCGCCTCGCCCTCCACCTCGTCGGGACGTGCCCACAGGCGGATGTCTACGCGTGCTCCGGGGAGCGTGGTCGGGGACATGCGGGCAAGGCTAGGTCGGCCCCCTCCCGCCGGGCGAGGGAATTAACGCAGGTGGGCGGCCCCGGACGGCCCGCCCACCCGCGCCATCACCGGGCGTCAGCGGCTCACCGCCCTGCGGTACTGGCGGGTCGCCAGCGGCACGAACACCAGCAGGATCAGCACCACCCAGCCGAGCGTGGCCAGCACCGGGTGCTGGAGCGGCCAGGCGTCCGGCGGCGGGAACGCGTCGTTGGTGTTGCCGAACAGCACCCGCGCCGCCTGCGTCACCGCCGACACCGGGTTCCACTGCGCGAACACCTTCAGCGGACCGGGCAGGTTGCCCTCTTGCACGAACGTGTTGGCGATGAACGTCAGCGGGAAGATCGCCATGAAGCTCGCGTTGTTGAACACCTCCGGCGTGCGCACCATCAGCCCCACCAGCGCCATCACCCACGACATGGCGTAGGCGAACAGCAGCAGCAGCGCGAACCCCGCCAGCGCCTCCAGCGGCGACGAGTGGATCCGCCAGCCCACCAGCAGGCCGGTCAGCGACATCACCACCACCGAGATGCCGTTGCTGACCAGGTCGCTCGCCGTGCGCCCGGCCAGCACCGCCGACCGCGCCATCGGCAGCGAGCGGAACCGGTCGATCACGCCCTTCTGCATGTCCTCGGCGAGCCCGCTGCCGGTGGTCGTCGACCCGAAGATCACCGTCTGCGCGAAGATCCCGGCCATCAGGAACTCCTCGTACGCCATGCCGGGGATGTCGATCGAGCCGCCGAACACGTAGCTGAACAGCAGCACGAACATGATCGGCTGCAGGGTCGCGAACACCAGCAGGTCCGGCACCCGCTTGATCCTGATCAGGTTGCGCCTGGCGACCACCGCGCTGTCGCCCAAGGCCTGGATGAACGCGCTCACCGGTCCCCCTCGCTCTCGTCCAGCTCCGCCGCGCGCCCGGTCAGCGCCAGGAACACGTCGTCCAGCGTCGGCCTGCGCAGGCCGACGTCCAGCACCTTCACCGCCTCGGCGTCGAGCCTGCGCACCGCCTCCACCAGCACCTGCGCCCCGCCCGCCACCGGCACGAGCAGCCGGTGCGACCGCTCGTCCAGCACCACCTCGCCCACCGCCAGCGGCGCCAGCGCGCGCGAGGCCGTCGCCGCGTCGGCGGCCGTGCCCACCGACAGCTCCAGCCGCTCGCCGCCCACCTGGTCCTTCAGCTCGTCCGCCGTGCCCAGCGCGATCACCCGACCCCGGTCGATCACCGCGATCCGGTCGGCCAGCCGGTCCGCCTCCTCCAGGTACTGGGTGGTCAGCAGCAGCGTCGTGCCGCCCGCCACCAGCTCGGAGATCACCTCCCACATGCCGAGCCTGCTGCGCGGGTCCAGGCCCGTGGTCGGCTCGTCCAGGAACAGCACCGGGGGAGCGGCCACCAGCGCGCCCGCCAGGTCCAGCCGCCTGCGCATCCCGCCGGAGTAGCCCTTCACCGGCCGGTCGCCCGCCTCCACCAGGTCGAACCGGGCCAGCAGCTCGCGGGCCCGCTCCCGGCTGCGCCGCCTGCCCAGGTGGTAGAGCCTGCCGATCATGTCGAGGTTCTCGAACCCGGTCAGCGCCTCGTCCACCGCCGCGTACTGCCCGGAGAGCCCGATCCGGCCGCGCAGCTCGCGGGCCTGCGTGCGCACGTCCAGCCCGGCCACGCTCGCCCGGCCGCCGTCCGCCTCCAGCAACGTGGTCAGCACCCGCACCGCCGTCGTCTTGCCCGCCCCGTTGGGGCCCAGCAGCCCCATGACGGTGCCCTCGGGCACCTCCAGGTCGAGCCCGTCCAGCGCCACCACCGAGCCGTAGCGCTTGACCAGGCCCTCGGCCGTGATCACGTTTCCCATGCCGGCCATGATGACCGCGAACCCCGACAAGAACGGTCCGCGTTCGGGCTCCCGGCGGGGGGATCCTGCGGGAATTGCCCGTTCGGGTGGCGCGGGTGTGCGATGACCGGCGTGCTGATCAGAAGAGCCGCGCCCGAGGACCTGGGCGCCCTGCTGGAGCTGGTCCGCGAGTTCTACCTCGTGGACGGGCACGACTACGACCGCGACGCGCTGGCGCGCGCCCTGGGCCCGCTGCTGAGCGGGGACGAGCACGGTGGCGCGTGGCTGTTCGACACCGGGTACGCGGTGCTGACCTGGGGGTACTCGCTGGAGTCCGGCGGGCGCGAGGCGCTGCTCGACGAGTTCTACGTGCGCGACCGGGGGCGCGGCACCGGGTCGGCGGTGCTCGCGGAGCTGGTGGGCGTGGCGCGGGACGCGGGGGCGTCGCGGGTGTTCCTGGAGACCGAGCGGCCGAACGGCGCGGCCCGCAGGTTCTACCGCCGCAACGGTTTCACCCAGGAGGACTCCACCTGGCTCAGCCTGGTGCTCTGACCGGGTGAGCGCGGCGAGCCTCCGCCACCCGTTCGCGTTTTTCCTGCTATTGGGTGGTAAGTGCACCCGTGAAGCGGGCGATCGAGTGAACGGTC
The DNA here is from genome assembly GCF_024171695.1 of Actinosynnema pretiosum. Taxonomy (GTDB): domain Bacteria; phylum Actinomycetota; class Actinomycetes; order Mycobacteriales; family Pseudonocardiaceae; genus Actinosynnema; species Actinosynnema pretiosum. The sequence goes on from NZ_JAMTCF010000002.1 coordinate 612,261, forward strand.
GCCCCTCACTAGGGTGTTCGCGAATCGTGCCGAGGTGGAGGAGCGTCCGATGGCAGCCGTCCAGACCCGCCGCAAGCGCAAGCTGGGTCAGTTCCTGAACGCGCTGCGCAAGCGCGCGGGCAAGACCGAGGTCGACTACCACGCGCTCACCCGCAAGACGCAGTCGACGCTGTCGCGGATGGAGAACGGGTACATCAGCCCGAGCTGGACCGAGCTGGGCGCGCTGCTCGGGCTCTACGGCGCCAGCGACGTGGAACGGCGTGAAGCCGAAGCGCTGTGGGAGGACGCGAAGCAGGACGGGACCCGGTTGGTCTACGCCGCCGCGTTCACCCCCGAAGCGCGTACGTACGCGCGGCAGGAGGCGGACGCGACGGAGGTCCGCACCGTGGAGATGAACGTGATCCCAGGGCTGTTGCAGACCCCCGCCTACGCGGCGGCGGTGCGGCGGGCGGGCAAGCGGTTCGTCGACGGGGGCGTCAGCGTCGACCAGGCGAAGGCGGCGCTCGCCGGGCGGCAGCGGAGGTTGCGGACGGTCCGGCTCGACGCGGTGATCGACGAGTCGGCGCTGCACCGCCTCGTCGGCGGAGCGGACGTCATGCACGAGCAGCTGCTGCACCTCGTGGCGGCCACGCAGAATTCCAACACCACCATTCGGGTGATTCCTTTCAGCGTCGGTGCTTACGGAACCATGTCAGGAGGCGGGGCAACCGCCCTCCTATTCGAGGACGGCGATCCCTCGGCCGTGTACTTGGAGTACGCGGGCGGGGGTAAGTGGGTGGACAATCCCGCCGATGTGCAGAATTACCTGCTGCACTTCAGCGAGATCGCCGGCGGGCTGGCCCTGTCGCCCAAGGACTCGGTCTCGCTGATCCGAAAAATGGCTTCGGCACTGAAGGAAACATGAACAACACCAAGACGTGGCGCAAGAGCACCCATTCCGGCGCGGGCAACAACTGCGTCGAGCTGGCAGTGGGTCGAACAGCCACACACGTGCGGGACAGCAAGAACCCCGGTCACGGGCGCCTGACCTTCGCGGACCGCCCCTTCCGGGCGTTCCTCACCACCCTGGTGCAGGCCTGATCCACCTCGGCGGGCAAGGCGGGCGCAACGAGGCGCCGCCCCGGCCGACAGCCATACCGACCCCTCCCCTCACCCGCGCGGGGGATGGTGGTGAACGCCCCACCGGGTGAATCACCCGGTCGGCGCGGGTTGAGAACGATTGCACCCACCCACGGCAGCGTCGTCGTTTTCCCGGTGCACTCGTTCGGCCTACTGGCGGGGGGTGAACGTCCCCCGAACCGGCCAACGCGGCGTGAATAATGTTCCGCTATGTCGCGGAACGCCGCCGTGAATAAGTTTCCCGACCGAAGTTCCTTCGGTCCAACCGGGTAATCCCGGTTCGTGGTCTTGCCGGAGTCATCCGGTTGTGCGTGCAAAGCCGGGAGGCGGACCCTGTGGCCGCCTCCCGGCTTTGGCATGTTCGGGGGTGGATGGGAATTGCGAGGAATGCTCGGGTTGAGGTGACTAGTGGGGGAGGGCGCGGAGGAGTTCGCGGGCTTCCTCGCGGCAGACCTCGCTCCAGCGGGCGAGGTGCCGGGCGGCCGTGCGACGTACGTGCCACGGGACGCGTACGTCGAACGCGATCTGCCGCGCGGTGAGGGCGGCCTTGTCCTTCCAGTCGCGCCGGAGGATCGTGATCGCCTCGGCGCAGCGGACGCGGGTGACCGGGGTGTGGGCGGGGTTCCTGGCCATCTCCAGCAGCCCCAGGGCGGCCTCGGTGGGCTCTGCGACGCCGATCGCCAGCCAGACCCCGCGGCGCTGGAACGGGGTGGTGGTGGGCAGGAGGCTGCGGAGGGTCTTCAGCGCGCGGGAGCGGCTTGCGGGGGCCTCCTCAACTAGAGCTCGCGCTGCCCTCGTGCGGGCGGACGCCGGGAGTGCTTCGTCCTGGGCCAGTCCGAGGAGCAGGGGGAGGGCTTGCTCCCGGCCTGCCGCACCACAGCCGAGCAGATCGACGGCGCTCCTGACGCGCAGTGCGGGCGGTGCTGCCCGGTCGTGCGCGATGGTCTTCAGCAGGTGCGTCTTGGCGACCCTGTCCTGGGGCGCGAAATGCCCGAGAAGATCCCCGGCTTGGCACCGCATTGCCGCAGAGGTCTGCTCGTCATCCCGAACCCGACGCAGTGGCGACAGCCCGATCACGTGCCTGAGAGCGTGCAGCACCGTGACCCGGTCCCGGACCGAGAGACGGAGGTCCCCGGACAGGTCTCGCACCCCGTCCGCGAGTTCGGGTGGTGCGATGTCCACGACGAGGGACATGGCGGCGACCCGATCGCGAGGCGGGAGCCGTCGGTCCGAGGCGATCCGCACGGCTTCGGGCACCACGTCCTGCCAACCCTCCGTGCCGGACTCCGCCAGCGTACGCAACGCCTGTCGCCTGTGGGAGGGGCGCCGGGTCAGCTCGCGGAGGGTGTCAACGGCTTCGTCGGCAAGTCGGGTCGAGAGGCTCAGCAGAGCCTCTACTGCGGCGACCCGTTCGGCGGGACCGCTCTCCGGCGCTGAGAGGCGATCGCGCATGATCGCCTCTGCTTCTCCTTGAAGCGGCAGGTTGCCCCAGCGGTCTTTGGTAGGCGTGCTGCTCTTCGGCGGCAGAGTGCGGTCCTCCAGGAGATCGCGTTCCACCTCGGTGCGCAGGCTCCTGGGGAGGTGAGGTAGCAGTGAGCTGGAGATGTGAGGGAAGTTCCGAGCGGTCTCGGCGATCAGATCGACTTCCAACGTGGTGTGCTGGCCCAGCAGGATGAGCCAGCGCGTGTACTCGGCTCGATCGCTGTCCCGCAGGTCGCGCAGGAGGGAGACAGCGCTCTGCGCGGTCGAGCGGGCGAGCCTGGTCAGTTCGACCGCAGCCCAGGCGCGGTCGTGGGCCCGTGCGGTCTCGTCCCCCGCCACCTCGCGGTGGAAGGCGACGGCTGCTCCCAGGTCTGATTCGCTCACAGCCGCGAGCAGCATGTGAGCCTCGCTGCGCCGCGCTGGAGGTAGGTGCTCTTCCACTGCCAGGTGGCGAAGTGCGGTAAGTCCCCTGCCGTCGCCAGGGATCAGGGTGCACAACACCTGTCCCGCTGTCATGCGCACTCGGTAGTCACAGGTCTCGTCGTCGATGAGCGACACCAGCCCTGGAACGACGTCTGCGCCCATGCTCGCCAACTCCGTCACCGAACTTCCCCAAGCGTGGGTGGTGACTTCCTCGGGGGGCAGCGCCTTTCTTGTTACGGAAGCGAGGTGCGTCGGGGCGATGCGGGCTAGAAGGACACCAGCCTCCCGCTGTGCTCCACGATCGGCCACCGGGTGCTCGAAAGCGGAGCGCAGCGCCTCCACGATGACGGGGTCCGAATCGAAACCCAGCTTGAACACGGCGTACGCGATCACCACCACTTGCCGTGGACTCGCGTGTAGCACCTCGTGCATCGCGTCCGCGACCTCTTTGCGCAGTGGTGCACTGAGAAAGGAGACCAGACCTGCGAGGTAGAGGAAGTCGAAACCGGGCACCATGGTCGAACGTGCCAAGTCGCAGGTCAGGTCCGCCGCACGTCGGTGGAACGGCTTGCCGAGCGCCAGCAGGCAGGACAAGGCGGAGAAGCGGACATAGCGCCCGGCCGACGTGGCCGCCACTGAGGCCAGCGCATTGCCGACCACCTGTCGATCCCCGGATGACTTGGTGAACTTGGTTATGGAGTAGAGCCAGAGGTCCTCGGGGGGAGCCGTGAGCAGGTCGAGCAGGAACGCCAAAGCCGGGCCTTGAAAGCTCTCGTCGAGTGACAGCAACCCTTCCCATGCTTTGAGCGCAACTGCTGGGTCCTGAGCGCTACCAGCGATCTCCACCAGACACGCACGGGCTTCCGCGTGGAACCGGGGATCAGAGGTGATCAACCACGTCGCCGCCTCGCAGCGGTCCAGGGCAGGACTGAGTCGATCGGTCATCAACTCGTGCAGTTCACCCAACGCCCTGTCCCGGTGAGGGGTTCCGAGAGCTGCCATATCGCTGAGGGCGCTCGCTCGTCCCTGCCCGTGCGTGGGGAGCTCGACCAGCAGGGCCCACAACACTTTTGCGGCCTCCTCGAAGTACTCCGGGCTTATGTCGCCCAGGGCACTCGCCGCCATGCGAACCAATGGCGTTGAGGTGCTGTGGTGAGTGATCACGGCTCGGAGTTCTTCCACCGCGCGATCCCTGAACCGGGAGCCGAACCCCGACAGCGCGCTCGCGCAGGTGTACCGATCACCGATGGTGCGACCGGGCTCTTCGAGCAGCGCGATCGTTAGTTCGCCCGCCACCGCTTCGTGTTGTAGGCCAAGTCCTGCTAGAGCCTGTGCGGCTATCACCCGGATAAAGCAGTTCCGCGCACGGTCCTGCACCACGGCCTGCAAGGAGCGGACCGCCTCGGCGGTGTGGTCGGGTCCGAGTTGGGACATGCCCAACGCCGCGTCATCCCACCCCAGAGTGCTCGAATTGGGATCGTTCAGCACTCGGCGGTACACCTCGGCGGCCTTCACCTGGTGGGCAAAGTCGATTTCTAGCAGGCCGGTCGCCGCTGTCACCAGGTCGTTGGGGGGTGTCTCGGCGTCGTCCAGCTCGCCCAGCAGGAAGTCGGTGGCATCGCGGTTGCCGTCCGGACCCATCGCCGCCAGCAGTACGGCGGCCGTTCGGTGGTCATTGGGGGAGGCGTACCGGTCCGCTAGAACGGCGCGCAACCCCCGCTCCGCCGGAGCCCGGTGGGCGGTTCCCGCCTCGGACAGCGCCTCTGCGGCCTTCAACTTGATCTCCGCGACTGCGGTCCCATCGTCGACCAGTGCGGTGAGGAACGCGATCGCCTCCTCTCGGTGCTCTCCCCGCAGCCGCACGCCCAGCGCCTTGGCCGCCTCAGTTCTGCTCGCCCACGGGGCGAGCGGGTCCCGCATCAGGTCGAGCAGCCAGTCCCGGAGGCCGGGATACCCGGTCGCCCTGCTGGCCCGCGACACCAGGGCCAGGCTCGGGTACTGGCTGGTCATTGCCCAGCCGCGCGCGGTGGTGAAGAACTCCGTAGTGGCGTCCGAGCCGGTGGGCAGGTGCATGGCCAGCAGCCGCGCAGCGAGCAGGTGTGCCTCCCGGTCGCCGTTGTGCAGCCAGCGCAGCAGCGGGTCCGCTTCACCGGGGTGCAGGTGGCTGTGGTGCAGCAGCACCGACCGCGCGAACCGGCCTCGGTCCTCGCCACGTGCGGTGTGCAGCAGCGTCGCGAACGGCTCGCCTGGGGTGAAGGTCTCCGGCAGCTCCTTGGCCCGTGACGTGGCCGCCAAGTGCTCGGCGAAGCTGTGGTGCAGGAAGCGCAGGTCGTCGTTGCGGACGGTCAGCAAGCCCGCCGAGGTCAGGTCGTCCAGTTGCACGGCCGGGGCGTGCTCGGCCGTCCACTCGCGCGCGGCGACGGCCAGGGACGTGTCCGTCTCCACCCGCACCCTGCCCAGGTGCTCCAGCAGCGGCGTCCGGTGCGGGGCGAACGTCGCCGAGGGCGTGCGCAGGGACAGCAGGAACCCCAGGTACGCCTCGTACAGCTCGTACTGGCTGTCCGGCAGCGGTCGCCACCCGCGCTGCTCGAAGACGATCGCCGCGAGCGTCGCCAGCAGCGGGACGCTGACCAGCTCCCCCAGGTGCGCCTTGTCGATCTCGCGGATGAACCGCTCCGCCACCTCCGGCCCCTCGTCGAACCACTGGGCCGCGAACCGCTTCAGCGCCTCCTCGTCGAACGGTTGCAACTCGTACCGCCGTGCCCCCGCTCGGTGCAGCGGGGCGAGTGCCGCGCCGTCCAGGGGGCGGCTGGTGAGCACGACCCGGTAGGGCGAGTCCACCGCGCACCGCGCCAACGCCCGCACCAACCGCTCCTGGTCATCCAGGTCTGCCACCTCGTCCAAGCCGTCGACCAGCAGCAACCACCGGCACCCCGCGAATCTGCCGCGCAGCAGCTCGGGGGACGGCGGCGAGTGGAGCAGGGAGTCGTACTCGGCCTGCAGGCTCTCCGCCAGCACCTCGGGGAACGGGCCCCGCCGCTTGGCCAGCTCCCGCGCGGTCACCCGCAGCGGCAGCACCGGCTCAGCCAGTGGACGCGCCGTGCTCGCGGTGAGCCAGCAGGCCGCGATGTCCGATGCCAGGCGCAGCGACAGGGTCGACTTGCCCTGGCCCGCCGCCCCGACGACGAGCAGGTGCGCGTCACCGTCCAGCGCCTCCCGCACGGTCTTCGCGGGTGGTCGCACCGACAGGCGGATCGCCTTGGGCGGCACGGGCTCCACCCAGTTGCCTCGCTCGTCCAGGACCGGCTTCGGCTGCTCGCTCGAACGCTCCTCGATGCTGTTGCCCAAGTCCTGGCGCACGTACACCGTCGACAGCGCCGGGTTGCGCGCCCCCGGCAACTTGTGGGGTGTGTGCTCGGCCGCCTCGATCTGGGCGTGCAGCAGCGAGACGACCGCAGCAGGCAGCGTCACCTGGTCACCCCAGGCCCGGACGTGCTGCTCCGGCGGCGGTGGCGGAGGACCGTGGAAGTGGATACCGCCGCTGACCGTTCCCGCCAGCACCGCCTGTCCCAGCGAGCTGTCCCGGATCGTGTTGGTGGCGACCACCCTCGGGTCCTCGTGCACGCCTGGCCGCCTCTCCGCACTGAGCGCGTGTGACCCCGCCATCAATAGGCCACGTCACGCCAATGCCAACCGCACTCCTGCGGACAACCCCAACAAAAGCGGGGCGGCAGCCCGAAGACCACCGCCCCGCCCGTCAGAACCGCCCTCAGCGCGTCCCCAGCACCCCGTCCACCCGCCTCGGGATGCCCAGCGGGTTCCCCGCCTGCAACTCCGGCGGCAGCAGTTCGTCCGGCCACGACTGGTAGCTCACCGGCGCCAGCCAGCGCCGGATCGACGTCGCGCCCACCGACGTGTGCAGCGGGTTCGTCGTCGCGGGCCACGGTCCGCCGTGGTGCATCCCCCACGCCACCGCCACGCCGGTCGGCCAGCCGTTGAAGATGATCCGGCCCGCCACGCCCCGCAGCGCCTCCGCCGCCTGGGCCGCCAGGCCGTGCTCCTCCGGGTCCGCGTGCACCGTCCCCGTCAGCGTCCCCGGCAGCGACGGCAGCATCGCCAGCACCCGCGCGGGGTCGTCGTAGGTCACCACGACACCCGCCGGGCCGAAGTGCTCCTCGGTCAGCTTCCCGGCGTTCTCCTCGAACACCTCCACCGGCACGGTGAACAGCTTCGGCGCCGCCGTCCAGCCCTCCTCCGGGGCCGTGCCCTCGGCGACCAGCGACGCCAGGCCCGACGCCGCCAGGCCCTCGGTGCCCGACCGGTACGAGTCGCGCATCCGCTCGTTCAGCATCGCCCCGCCCGCCGACGCCGACACCGCGTCCGCCAGCGCGGGCACCAAGCCCGCAGGGGCGAACAGCAGGCCCGGATTCGTGCAGAACTGGCCGACGCCCATCACCAGCGACCCGGCGAACCCCGCCGCGATCTCCGCCCCGCGCGCCGACGCCGCCGCGGGCAGCACCACCGCCGGGTTCACGCTCCCCAGCTCGCCGTAGAACGGGATCGGGTCCGGCCGCGACGACGCCAGGTCGAACAGCGCCCGACCACCGCCCGTGGACCCGGTGAAGCCCACCGCCCGCACCGCCGGGTGCCGCACCAGCGCCACCCCGGCCTGCGTGCCGTACACGATCCCGAACACCCCGGCGGGCAGCACCGACGCCACCACCCGCGCGGTCTCCCGCGCCGTGCCCGGGTGCGCCGAGTGGGACTTCACCACCACCGGGCAGCCCGCCGCCAGCGCCGACGCCGTGTCGCCGCCCGCCACCGAGAACGCGAACGGGAAGTTCGACGCCGAGAACACCGCCACCGGCCCGATCGGGCGCAGCAGCCGCCGCAGCTCCGGCCTCGGCGGGATGATGTCCGGATCGGCGCCGTCCAGCACCGCCTCCACGTAGCTGCCCTCGCGCAGCACCCCCGCGAACAGCCGCAGCTGGTTCGTGGTCCGCTTCAGCTCCGTGGTCAGCCTCGGCACGCCCAGCGCCGTCTCGCGGTCGGCCGTTTCCACCAGCAGCCCGGACTCCGCGTCCAGCGCGTCCGCCAGCCGCTCCAGCACGTCGGCCCGCTCCGCGCCCGGCAGCGTCGACCAGGACGGGAACGCCGCCTGCGCCGCCCGCGCCAGCGCGTCCACCTCCGCGTCCGTCGTCACCGGCACCGGCTCGCCGAACGGCTCCCCGGTCCTCGGGTCGTACCCCTGCACGACGCTCATCGCCCGGCCTCCTGAACCGCCGTGTCGAAGTCCGGACCGACCCACACGCCGCCCAGGTACTTCAGCGCCAACGACTCCGGGTCCGGCTCGCCGTGCTGGGCGATGACCTCCGCCGCGAACACCTCCGAGTCGTCCTCGGACACGTACCCCAGCTCCCGCGCCGCGTCCAGCGAGAACCACCGCCGGGTGTTGTCCGAGACGCCCCACACCACCCGGAAGCCCGGCGACGGCGCCGACAGGCACGCCTCGAACAGTCGCGCCCCGTCGTCCGGGGACAGCCACGTCGACAGCATCCGCACGTCGCGCGGCTTCTCGAAGCACGACCCGATCCGAATCGCGATCACGTCCAGCCCGTACCGCGCCGAGTACATCGACCCCAGCGCCTCCAACGCCACCTTGCTCACGCCGTAGTAGCTGTCCGGCTGCGGGAACAGCGCGTCACCGGCCTCGCCGGACGCCCGCTCGTAGAACCCCACCGCGTGGTTCGAGCTGGCCAGCACCACGCGCTTCACGCCCGCCCGCCTGGCGGCCTCCAGCACCGCGTGCGTGCCGTTGATGTTCACCTCCAGGATCTCCGCCCACGGCCGCTCCAGGCTGTGCCCGCCGAGGTGGATCACGGCGTCCACGCCCTCGCAGGCCCGTTCCACCGCCTCCAGGTCGGTCACCGAGGCGGTCACCAGCTCGACCTCCTCGCCCTCCTCGGCGGGGCGCTGCTCGGCGACGTCGAGCAGGCGCAGCACTCGGCCGGGCGCGGCCAACCGGGGGCGCATCAGCGAGCCGACGATGCCCGCCGCGCCGGTGATCAGGATCCGTGCGGTCAACGGGGGAGCCTTTCCGTGAGGGGATCAGCGGCCGAACTGCCGCAGCAGCTCGGTGACGGTGCGGGCCGCGTGCAGCAGCGCCCCCACCACCTGGCGCTCGTGCTCGCCGTCGAGCCTGCCCAGCGGCACCGAGCAGCTCATCGCGTCGAGCACGGGCGTGCGGTAGGGCAGCGCCACCGCGAAGCAGCCGAGACCGGGCGTGTTCTCCTCGCGCTCGTGGGCGTAGCCCACCCCGCGGAAGCCCGCGAGCTGCGCGTGCAGCGCCGCCCGGTCGGTGACGGTGTTCTGGGTGAGCGGGTCCAGCGTGGCGGGCAGGACGGCGTCGACCTCCTGCGGGGTGCGCGCGGCCAGCACCGCCTTGCCCAGCGACGTGGAGTGCGCGGGCAGCCGCCTGCCCACGCGCGAGACCACCCGCAGGTGGTGCTCGGACTCGCGGCTGGCCAGGTAGACCACGTCCGAGCCGTCGAGCCGCGCCAGGTGCACGGTCTCGTTGACCTCGCGCCTGACCTGCTCCATCACCCGGATGGCGACCTGCACCACCGGGTCGTGGTCCAGGTACGAGGTGCCGACGAGCAGCGCCCTCACCCCGATGCCGTACGTGCCCCTGGTGGAGTCCAGCTCCACCCAGCCCCGCGCGACCAGGGTCTGGAGCAGCATGTACAGGCTGGACTTCGGGTAGCTCAGCTCGCGGTGCAGCTCGGTGAGGGTGAGCGGGCGCTCCGAGGAGGACAGCACCTCCAGCAGTTCCACGGTCCGGTCCGCCGACTTCACCGCGTTCGGCCGAGCGGGTGACGTGCCTCCAGCCACTGGGTCCTCCACGGAAACGTTCAGGCAACACGCACTTGACACGTCGCTGCGCCGATTCTTACAGTCCGCCCCAGGGGTTCACAAGTACGACCGTAATTCAGATATGTGAACACAGCTGAGCGTCGACAAGTGAACACCGCCAACGAGACGCGGGAGCGCCGGCCGCCGCCGGTCCCGCCCCGGCGCCGGGGGCGCGATCGGCCACCCGGCGCGGGAGCCACCCAGCGATCAAGGGATGAAGGTCTGGTATGCAACTCGACGGGGTGCTGTTCTTCCCGGTGACGCCGTTCGACGCGGGCGGCGGGCTCGATGAGGCGGTGCTCGCCGAGCACGTCAGGCGCGGCGTCGCCGCCGGGGCAGGCGGGGTCTTCGTCGCGTGTGGCACCGGGGAGTTCCACGCGCTGGATCCGGACGAGTTCGAGCGCGCGGTCGCGGTCGCCGCACGGGTCACCGAAGGCCGGGTGCCGGTGTTCGCGGGCGCGGGCGGGCCGCTGCCCACCGCGCGCCGCTACGCCGAGGCCGCCCACCGCTCCGGCGCGGACGGCCTGCTGCTGCTCCCGCCCTACCTGGTGTCCGGACCGCCCGCCGGGCTGGTCCGCTACGTCGCGGGGGTCGCGGACGCCACCGACCTGCCGGTGATCGCCTACCAGCGCAACAACGCCGTGTTCACCCCGGCCACCGCGGTCGAGATCGCCGCGCTGCCGACCGTGGTGGGCCTCAAGGACGGCCTCGGCGACATCGACCTGCTGCACCGGATCGTGCTCGCCGTGCGCGACCAGGTCGACAAGCCGTTCCAGTTCTTCAACGGCCTGCCCACCGCCGAGCTGACCGTCCCGGCCTACCGGGGCATCGGCGTGGACCTGTACTCGTCGGCGGTGTTCTGCTTCGCCCCCGAGGTCTCGCTCGGCTTCTACCGGGCCGTGCACGCCGACGACACCGCGCTGGTCCGCCGCTACCTCACCGAGTTCTACCGGCCGCTGGTCGAGCTGCGCGACCGGGTCCCCGGCTACGCGGTCTCGCTGGTCAAGGCCGCCGTGCTGGCCACCGGCCTGGACGTCGGCGGCGTCCGCCCGCCCCTGGTCGACCCCTCGCCCGAGCACCTCGCGGAGCTGGAGCTGATCGTCGCGGCCGGTCGGGCGCTCGCGCTGGAGACGGCCGAACCTGGCCGGGGGACGAACGGGGCAGCGGCGAACGGGACGGCGGCGGGCGGGGCGGTCGGCCAGCCGGAGCTCGCCGGATGAGGATCACCGACGTCGTCGTCACCCCCATCGCCTTCCCCGACCCGCCCCTGCTCAACTCGGTCGGCGTGCACGAGCCCTGGGTGCTGCGCACGGTCGTGGAGGTCCGCACCGACGCGGGCCTCACCGGCCTCGGCGAGACCTACGGGGACATCGGCCACCTCAACCGGGTCCTGGCCGCCGCCCCCGCCCTCACCGGGCTGGACGTGCACGACCTCAACGGCATCCGCGCCCGCGTCTCCACCGCCCTCGGCGGCCAGGCGGGCTCCGACCGGCACGGCCTCACCGGTCAGCTGACCGTCGAGTCCACGGTCGACCGGGTGTTCTCCCCGTTCGAGGTCGCCACCTGGGACATCCGGGGCAAGGCGCTGGAGCGCCCCGTGGTCGACCTGCTCGGCGGCGCCGTCCGGGACGCCGTCCCGTACAGCGCGTACCTGTTCTACAAGTGGGCGGGCCACCCCGGCGCGGAGCCCGACGGGTGGGGCGCCGCGCTCGACGTCGACGGCGTCGTCGCCCAGGCGCGGGAGCTCACCCGCAGGCACGGCTTCCGGTCGATCAAGCTCAAGGGCGGCGTGCTGCCGCCCGACGAGGAGGTCGCCGCGATCCGCGCCCTGCGCGAGGCGTTCCCCGACCACCCGCTGCGGCTCGACCCCAACGCGGCCTGGTCCCCCGAGACCGGCCTGAAGGTCGCGCACGAGCTGGACGGCGTCCTGGAGTACCTGGAGGACCCCAGCCCGGAGATCGCGGGCATGGCCGAGGTCGCCGCAGGCTCGCCGCTGCCGCTGGCCACCAACATGTGCACGATCGCGTTCGAGCACCTCGCGCCCTCGGTGGCGGCGGGCGCGGTGCAGGTCGTGCTGTCCGACCACCACTACTGGGGCGGGCTGGCCAGGACCAAGGAGCTGGCGGCGATCTGCCGCGCGTTCGGCCTCGGCCTGTCCATGCACTCCAACTCGCACCTGGGCGTCAGCCTGGCCGCCATGACCCACCTGGCCGCCGCCACGCCCAACCTCGACTACGCGTGCGACACGCACTACCCGTGGAACAGCGAGTGGGACGTGCTCACCGAGCCGCTGTCGTTCGTGGACGGCGCGCTGCCCGTGCCCGCCGGTCCCGGCCTCGGGATCGAGCTGGACCGCGACAAGCTCGCCGCGCTCGCCGAGAACTACCGCCGCTGCGGCATCGTCCAGCGCGACGACACCGGCTACATGCGGACCATCGACCCGAGCTACGAGAGGAAGCGACCCCGGTGGTGACCACCGTCGCGCACGCCTACCCCTGGGACCTCGTCGGCGACCCGGCGGCAGCCGAGCGGATCGCCGCGCTCGGCGTGGACGCGGTGGCGCTGGCCGCCTCGTACCACACGGTCCGCGCCGCAACCCCGCTCCACCCGGAGCACCGCCTGGTCGACGCCAGGCACGCCGCCTTCTACCTGCCGGTCCGCCCGCAGGCGTGGGGGCGGCTGGCGCCCGCCGCGCCGACCTGGGTCGACGGCGAGAACCCGTACGGCGCGGCCTCCGACGCCCTGCGCGCGGTCGGGCTGCCCGTGCACGCCTGGACCGTGCTCACGCACAGCAGCAGGCTCGGCGACCAGCACCCCGACCTGGTGGTGCGCAACGCCTTCGGGGACCGCTACCCGTACGCCCTGTGCCCGGCGAACCCCGATGTCGCCGAGTACGCCGCGAACCTGGTGACCGAGGTGCTCGACCAGGGCGCCCCGGACGGCGTGGTGCTGGAGGCGTGCGGACCGCTCGGCCTCACCCACGGCGGGCACCACGAGAAGACCGACGGCGCGGACTGGGACCAGGTCGCCCAGAAGCTGCTGTCGCTGTGCTTCTGCGCGGCCTGCGAGCGGCGCTACGCCGACCCGGACGCGGTCCGCGCGGCGGTGCGCGCCGGTGTGGACGGCGGGTCCCCGAGCGTCGAGGAGGCGCTGGGGGAGTGGGCGGCCGGGGTGCGGGCCACGCGCACGGCCCTGTCCCGCGACCTGCGCCGCGACCTGGTCGCGCTGGTCAGGGGCGCGGGCGCCAAGGCCGTCGTGCACGCGACGGCGGACCCGTGGGGCACCGGTCCGTTCGCGACGGTCGCCGACGGCGTCGGGACCGACGTGGACGTGCTCACCCTGACCTGCTGGGGCGGCCCCGAGGCGTCCCTGCCCGCCATCGAGGCGCTGCGGGAGGCGGCGCCCGGCGTCCCGATCGCGGCCTACGTGCTGGCCCTGCCCCCGAGGACCGCCGACGCGGCGGCCCTGGTCGACGAGTGGCGGCACTACGGCGTGGACGAGCTGCACCTCTACCACGCCGGCCTGGCCTCGCCCGCCCGCCTGTCGGCGGTGGGGGAGGCGCTGGGCGCCCTGCGCGGGCAGCCGGTCCTTCACCCTGGAGTGTGAGAACCCCGAGCAACCCCGCGCCCGTCCCGTTCCGTCCTAGGCGCATGAGGAGCCTAGGAACCGCAATCGGAACGGGTGCGCTGCTGGCCGCTGTGCTGGTCGGCTGCGCGTCCGGCCAGTCCGAGCAGGTCGGGACGGGCGCGGGTTCGGGCCCGACGCTGAGCACCGAGCCCGCGCCCACCACCAGCTCGGTCGAGGCCGAGCCCGACCCCGGCTTCGACTCGGCCGTCCCCGAGGGCGGCGTCGAGGTGCCCGCGACCCAGCTGAACGCCAGCGCGCTGGCCGAGGGCAGCCCGCGCACCGCGTGGACCGAGGACGGCGGGCTGGTGCTCGGCGCGATCGGCCAGGAGGGCGGCTGCGGCACGTCCCGCATGGAGATCGCCGAGCAGAACGCGCAGCAGGTGATCGCCGTGCTGGTGGAGACCCTGTCGGGCGCCGACGAGATCTGCACCATGGACATCCGCTTCCCGCCCCTGACCGCGAAGCTCGACCAGCCGCTGGGGGAGCGCGCGGTGGTGCTCCAGGCCAAGCAGGAGCAGAAGAAGTAGCCCGCTCGCCGAAGGCCCGCCCGCGCCGGGCGGGCCTTCGGTCCGCACGGCTGCAACCGTCCCGGCCGGTAGTACCGTCCTAGGACCATGAGGCCCAGCAGGACGCGGAACGCCATGGTCGCCGTCACCCTCGCCGCGCTGGCCGGGTGCTCGGGAGGCGGGCAGGACACCACCGGCGCGGTCGGCGGCTCGTCGGCCCCGAGCGGAGTCCCGACGTCGGCGTCGTCGGCGCCCACCGGCTCGGTCCCGTCCGGCTCGCCCGGCGGCGGCGACCCCACCGGCGCGCCCGGCGCCCAGCCGCCCCAGCGCAGCGCCGAACCGCTCCCGCAGGCCGCGCCGCTCGACGGCGCCAAGGTGGACGCCGCCACCCTGCCGGAGACCTACGACAAGCAGGTCCGGATCGGGCAGGACGGCCGCGTGCTCGTCGTCAACGGCCTGGCGGGCGGCTGCAAGAACGCCTCGGCCGAGGTCGCCGCGCAGTCGGTCGACCAGGTCCTGGTCACCCTGGTCACCACCTACTACCCGCCGCAGGGCGGCGGGGTCTGCACCGACGACCTGCGCCCCGTGCCGCTCACCGTGAACCTCGACGCCCCGCTCGGCGAGCGCAGGCTCGTGCTGGAGAGCCGCGAGGAGGTCGGCTGACCCAGGGACGACCGCGACGGCGGCGCCCCGGACGACCGGGGCGCCGCCGTCGCGGCAACACCTCGCGCTACTTGCGGAACGAGATCTGGAGCGTCGGGGCGGACGTCTCGGCGAAGAAGTCGTTGCCCTTGTCGTCCACGACCACGAACGCCGGGAAGTCCTCGACCTCGATCTTCCAGACCGCTTCCATGCCCAGCTCGGCGTACTCCAGCACCTCGACCTTGCGGATGCAGTCCTGGGCCAGCCGGGCGGCCGGACCGCCGATCGAGCCCAGGTAGAAGCCGCCGTGGGTGGCGCACGCGGAGGTGACCTGCTTGGAGCGGTTGCCCTTCGCCAGCATCACCAGCGAGCCGCCCTCGGCCTGGAACTGCTCCACGTAGGAGTCCATCCGGCCCGCCGTGGTCGGCCCGAACGAGCCCGACGCGTAGCCCTCGGGGGTCTTGGCCGGGCCCGCGTAGTACACCGGGTGGTCCCGGAGGTACTGCGGCATCCCCTCGCCCGCGTCCAACCGCTCCTTGATCTTGGCGTGGGCGATGTCGCGCGCCACCACCAGCGGACCGGTCAGCGACACCCGCGTCTTCACCGGCAGCGCCGACAGGGCCGCGCGGATCTCGGCCATCGGCCGGTTCAGGTCGATCTGCACGACCTCGTCGGACAGCGCCTCGTCGGTCACCTCCGGCAGGTACTTCGCCGGGTCCCGCTCCAGCTGCTCGATGAACACGCCCTCCGGCGTGATCTTCGCCTTCGCCTGGCGGTCCGCCGAGCAGGACACCGCGACGCCGACCGGGCAGGACGCGCCGTGCCTCGGCAGCCGGATCACCCGCACGTCGTGGCAGAAGTACTTGCCGCCGAACTGCGCGCCGATCCCGAAGTTCCTGGTCAGCTCCAGGACCTGCTTCTCCAGCTCGACGTCGCGGAACGCGTGCCCCGCCGCCGAGCCCTCGGTGGGCAGGTTGTCCAGGTACCGGGCGGACGCCAGCTTCGCGACCTTCAGGTTCTGCTCCGCCGACAGCCCGCCCACGACCACCGCGAGGTGGTACGGCGGGCACGCGGCGGTGCCCAGCGAGCGCAGCTTCTCGTCCAGGAACCTGGCAAGGCGCGCGGGGTTCAGCAGCGCCTTGGTCTCCTGGTACAGGAAGGTCTTGTTGGCCGAGCCGCCGCCCTTGGCCATGAACAGGAACTCGTACTTCGGCTCGACGCCAGGCGCGGTGAACAGGTCCAGCTGCGCGGGCAGGTTGGTGCCGGTGTTCTTCTCGTCCCAGAAGGTGACCGGGGCCATCTGCGAGTACCGCAGGTTCAGCTCCTGGTACGCCTCGAAGATGCCTCGGGAAAGCGCTTCCTCGTCGGAACCGCCGGTCAGCACGGACTCGGTGCGCTTGCCCATCACGATCGCCGTGCCGGTGTCCTGGCACATGGGCAGCACGCCGCCCGCGGAGATGCAGGCGTTGCGCAGCAGGTCGGTCGCGACGAACCGGTCGTTGCCGCTGGCCTCGGGGTCGTCGACGATCGCCCGCAGCTGCGCCAGGTGCGAGGGGCGCAGCAGGTGCTGGATGTCCCGGATGGCCTCCTTGGCCAGCAGGGTCAGCGTCTCCGGCTCGACCTGGAGGAACTTGCGCCCCGCGGCCTCCACGACCGAGACGCCCTCCTGCGTCACCAGGCGGTACTCGGTGGTCGTGTCCGCCGCGAGCGGCAGGACGTCGGTGTACTGGAATGTGGTGGGTACTGCGGGCACGTCGCGGCTCCCTTGCGCGCGTTCGGGTTCCGACGAACCTATACCGCCGCGCCGGGAGCGGGCGGTGTCCAGCGGTGTGATTCGCGTCGTGGGGACGGCGGAACCGCGCCCGGAACGCGAAGAGGCCCGGCGCCGCTCGGCGCCGGGCCTCCTCGAACGTCTACCGGGATCTTCCGGGAATCCCTGCGGGATAGGGGAAGGCCGGGCCGGCCCCCGACCGCCCCGACCTTCCTCGGCACGCGACACCCCGGCGGATGCTTCTGGGTTGGGGTGTCGCGAGGCTCGTGTACGCAGACCGTGCTCCTGCGTGAGCCCCAAGTCAACACCGCCAACCGGGTGAGACCGTCTCAGCTCGCGTAAGCGCGCAGCTTGGCGGCCCTTTCCCCCTGGCGCAGCTTGGACATCACCTCGCGCTCGATCTGCCGCACCCGCTCCCGCGACAGCCCGAACTGCTTGCCGATCTGGTCCAGCGTGCGCGGCTGCCCGTCCTCCAGGCCGTAGCGCAGCCGGATCACCGCCTGCTCGCGCTGCTCCAGCGTGGCCAGCACGCGGCGCAGGTCGTCCTGCAGCAGACCGGAGATGACGGCGCTCTCGGCGTCGGTCGCGTCCGAGTCCTCGATGAAGTCACCGAGCGGCGCGTCCTCCTCGGCGCCCACCGGCATGTCCAGGCTCACCGGGTCGCGGGCGTGGTCGAGCAGGTCCGACACCTTCGCCGGGGAAAGGCCGGATTCCGATGCCAGTTCCTCGTTCGTCGCCTCTCGGCCGAGTTGCTGGTGCAGATCCCGCTTGATCCGCGCGAGCTTGTTCACCTGTTCCACCAAGTGGACCGGAAGGCGGATCGTGCGACCCTGATCGGCCATTCCTCGGGTGATCGCCTGGCGAATCCACCACGTGGCGTACGTGGAGAACTTGAAACCCTTGGTGTAGTCGAACTTCTCGACCGCGCGGATCAGACCCAGGTTGCCCTCCTGGATCAGGTCGAGCAGAGGCATTCCACGACCGGTGTACCGCTTCGCCAGAGAAACGACCAACCGGAGATTCGCCTCCAGCAGGTGGTTCTTCGCCCGCAGTCCGTCGCGGACCAGTGCGCGCAGCTCGCCAGCGCGCTCGGCGTTCAGCGCGGTGGTCGTCTCCAGCACGTGGTGCGCGAAGACGCCCGCCTCGATCCGCTTGGCCAGCTCCACCTCTTGGGCGGCCGTGAGCAGCGCTGTCTTGCCGATCCCGTTCAAGTAGACCCGGACCAGGTCGGCGGCCGGTCCCTGGGCGTCGAGGTCCAAGTCGACGCTCGGGGCACTCGTGTCGTACCCGACCTCGCGGTCGAGGACCTTCGGGACGGTCATGGAGATCCCTCCCCCTTCTCGCGGGCTGGCGTTCGGTCGTGTCGCGAGCCCGCGCTGCGCTGCGCGGCCCCGGCCTTTCAGCGTTCGAACGGCCGTTTGGCTGGACACTTGAGGAAACGCGCCTACCCTCGAAATGGTTCCCGCTTCCTCAACAGACAAGACGTCACTGCGGTCACAGCGGTTGCGCGCCCTATCCTGAGGATTGCCTGAGAAGGGGTCCGTCAGAGTTCAACCAGGACCGTGAACGGGCCGTCGTTCACGCTCCGAACGGACATCTCCGCGCCGAACTGCCCGGTTTCCACTCGTGCGCCCTTCTTGCGAAGTTCCAGCACCACCGCGTCCACCAGCGGAGCCGCCGCCTCGGGCCGGGCGGCGGCCGTCCAGGACGGCCGCCGACCCTTCCGCGTGTCGCCGTAGAGCGTGAACTGGCTGACCACCAGCAGGGGCGCGCCGGTCGTCGCGCACGACTGCTCGTCGCGCAGGACGCGCAGCTCGTGCAGCTTCGCGGCCATCCGCACGGCCTTGGCCGCGTCGTCGTCCGCGTGCACGCCGAGCAGCACCAGCAGCCCCGGCTCGTCGATGGCGCCGACGACCTCGCCCGCCACCTCGACGCTGGCCGAGGTCACCCTCGCGGCGACGGCCCTCACGCGGGCGCCACCATGCCGTGCCGCACCAGGTCCCTGACCACCGGCAGCGCCGCCTCGGTGAGCGCGCCCACCGGCAGGTCGTGCGCGTACGCCAGCAGCGCGATCAGGTCCTCCAGCGGCAGCGCGCCCCGGAACCCGGCCAGCAGCTTCGCCGCGACCTCGTCCAGCTCGTGCTGCCAGCCGGGCCCGTCGGTCCGGTGCAGCCGCCGCACCACGGACTCCCAGCCGTCCTCCACCGCCGAGGACACCTCCTCCAGCAGCACCGTCGGGGGCAGGGTGAACCGGGTGGCCAGCAGCCGCTCGGCGGTCCCGTTCTCGCGCAGCCAGGTGACCCGGTCCAGCCAGGCGGCCGTCTCCGGGCCCAGCGGGTCGTCGTAGGCGTGGCGCAGGTCCTCGCACACCACCTCGGGCACGGCCGCGTCGGTGCGCCGCAGCGTCACGAACCCGAAGCCCACGCCGAGCACGTCGTTCTCCGCGAACCAGTCCAGCCACCCGGCGGCCTGCGCGCGGCCCTCCGGCGAGCGCGGGTCGACGCCCGCGTCGCGCAGCCAGGTGCCCACGTACAGCGCCGGGTCGGCGACGTCGCGCTGCACGAACCAGGCGTCGACGCCGCCGCGCGGCAGCCAGGACGCGACCCGGTCCTCCCAGTCCTCGCCCTTGCGGTGCAGCCAGGAGGCCAGCAGCTGCCCGGTGCCGCCCTCGTTCAGGAACGCGGGCAGCTGCCGGACCACCAGCGCGCTGGCGTCGTCGCCGCCGAGGCCGGAGTCGCGGTACACGTAGTCCACCCGCGGCGGCCCGACCACGAACGGCGGGTTGCACACGATTTGGTCGAACTTGCGCCCGCGCACCGGCCCGAACCACTCGCCCTGGCCGAGGCGGACGTCGATCTCGTTCATCCGGAACGTGGCGGAGGCGAGCGCGAGCGCGCGGGCGGACAGGTCGGTGGCGGTGATCTTCTCGGCGTGCCTGCTGGCGTGCAGCGCCTGCACGCCGCAGCCGGTGCCGAGGTCGAGCAGGGACTTGACGGGCCTGCGCGCGGTGGCGCGGGCCAGGCTGATCGAGGCGTGGCCGACGCCGAGCACGTGGTCGGTCGGCACGGGCCCGCCGCGCTGGTCGGAGTCCAGGTCGGCGATCACCCACCAGGAGCCCTCGTCGTCGCCGTAGGGCCGCACGTCCAGCCCGGCCCGGAACCCGTCGCCGTCGGGGGCGAGCACTCCGGCGCGCACGGCCTCGTCCAGGTCGACGCCGGCGAGGGCGGAGCGGACGCTCTTGTCGGGCTCGGTGTCGCCGAGCAGGAACAGCCGGACGAGCGCGCCGAGGTCGCCGGAGTCCTCGGACTCGCGCTTGGCGACCTCGGGCTCACCCCGCCCGAGCGCGGCGTGGGCGACCGGCCCGAGCGCGTCGACCACCCCGTCGGCGGTGTAGTCGGCGGTCCGGAAGGCCTCGCGCAGGCGCGTGATCAGGTCATCGGATAGTTCAGGGAGCACCGGCACATGGTGGCACCCCGAGCGCCGGTCGCCAGACCACGCGCGGGGGGCGTGGACGGCCCCTGCCATCCGCACTCGTGCAGCCGCCGCTCCCGCGCGCCTCCGACCTGGGCGAACTCCGCCACCGCCTGCGCGGCGGGGGGCACGTGGCGGGGCGGGGCTGGTCCGGGTCGTGTGGCAGCGGGCTGGACAGGGCTGCTCCGGGTCGCGTGGCAGCGGGCCGCGTGGGGCCTGGTCCGGGTCTCGTGGCGGGGGAGCGGGGTGCTGCGAGGGTGCGGACTCCGGTGGACCGGGCACGTGCGCGCTGATCCGAACTGCTGACTGTTGACCGCCAACTGTTGGCAGTCCGGCCACTGCGGCCCGACGAGCCCTCCACCCCGGCGCCCCGCTGCCCCCTGCGCGCCTCCGGTCCGGAGCCACCGCGCCCTTCTGGCCCGGAACCACCGCGACCCGACGGCCCGGTTCCCCACGATCCAGAGGTCGGGTCCCCGTCACCCCCGCCGCCGCAGCTCCCCGTGCACCGCCAGCGCGACCTCCAGCGCCAACCGCTCCACCGGGTCCCCCAGCGGGAGGACCGCCACCTCACCCATCCGCTGCAACCGGTACCGCAGCGTGTTCGGGTGCACCCCCAGCGCCCGCGCCGCCCCACGGGCGTCGCCCCGCGCCGCCAGCCAGGCCCGGAGCGTCTCGGCGTACCGGGTGCCCCTCTCCTCGTCGTGCCGCAGCAGGTCCGCCACCGGCCCCCGTACCGGCAGCCGTCCCGCCTCCGCCTCCACCGCCAACCGCCGCAGCAGCACCCGCGCCCACGCCAGCTCGTAGACCACCGGCCGCTCCCCGCCCAGCGCCAGGCACTCGTCCGCCTCCAGCCGGGACACCGGAGCCGAACCCCCGTCGCACACCCCGCCGATCCCGGCCCGCACCACCACCTCCGGCGGCAGCTCGCGCCGCAGGCCGCGCACCCACTCCACCGCCGCCGCCGGGTCGCCCCCGCACGGCAGCACCGTGTACAGCACGTTCCCGAACAGCGCGCTCCGCCCCGGCCGCGACCAGCCGAACCCCGACGTCGCCCGCTCGAACGCCAGCAGCGCCGCCCCGTGCTCCGCGTCCCCCACGTGCGCCCGCACCGCGATCACCCGCAGCTCCCCGCCCGGCAGCCCCAACCGGTCCAGCGCGCCGGGAGCCCCCGAGTCCAGCAGCGCCGTCACCAGGTCCGCCTCGACCTGCCGCTCCAGGTCCGAGCCCGCCCGCGCCCGCAGCAGGTGCAGCGCCGCCGTCCGGGCCCCGTCCACCAGCGCCGCCTCGCGCGCCGGGCTCGTCCCGTCCACCTCCACCCACACCGACCCGAGCAGCTCCCGCCCGGCCCGGACGGCGGCCACCAGCCGACCGCCCAGGTGCTCGGTCAGCTGCGGCACGAACAGCGCCTCGTCGCTGTGCGCCAGGTGGGTGAACACCCCGGACGAGTCCAGCGCCCGCCGCGCCTCCTCCGGCACCCGCCGCCCCAGGATCGTCTCCACCCGGACCGCGTCCACCCCCTGCTGCCGGTGCGAGTACGCCAGCACCCGCGACCCCCGGTCCTCGATCGTGACCGGCCCGCCCACCAGCGCCGCGATCGCGTCGGCCACCGCGAACAGGTCCCCCGACCCGCGATCGCCCAGCACCAGCGCCTGCGCCACGCTCACCAGCTGCCCCCACGGCACCGCCGGGTCCACCAGCAGCACCGCAGCCCCCGACCGCCGCGCCGCCGCCGCGACCCGCCCGTCCAGCGGCGCGCTCCCGTGCAGCGCCACGGCGGCGGCCCGCGTCGTACCCACCAGCCGGGCGGCGGCGGCCGACGACCCGACCCCCACCCCGATCAGCAGCTCGTCGCTCCCCGCGCGCGGTCGCTCGACCGGGTCGTGCAGCGCGACCCCGCGCAGCACCACGTCCCGCCCGCGCGGAGCGCACCCCAGGTGGGTGCCCAGACTGCCGAGGACGTCAACCAACCGGTCCAGCGCTACCACGCCCGGATCGTAGGACCGGGGCGGGCGGGTGTCGCCGCGATCGCGGCGGTGGGACGATGGTGGGCGGAGGTGGTGTCGTGAGCAACCCTGAGCCCCCGGTGCTGATCACCGAGGCAGCGCCCTCGTACGAGGACCAGCTCGCGGCGCGCAAGCGCAAGTACGTGATCATGATGGGCGCGCGGGTGCCGTGCCTGGTCCTGGCGATGGTCTTCTACGACACGTGGTGGCTGGCGCTGGCGCTCATCGTGCTGTCCATCCCGCTGCCGTGGATGGCCGTGCTGATCGCGAACGACCGCCCACCGCGCAAGTCCGAGAAGGCCAGCAAGCACGACGCCGAGAGGCGCGCCCTGGGGGCGCGCCCCCGTCACGTCATCGACGGCTGAGCCCGCTGCGGCGGCTGCGCGCCGACCGCCGAGACGGCCCGGCCCGCGGCGCGCACCCCGCCGAGGAGCGCGTCGCGCCGGGACGCCCCGGCCAGCCAGGCCACGAGCAGGCCCGCGTCGAACGCGTCGCCCGCGCCCGTGGAGTCGACGCACTCCACGTCGGTCGCGGGCGCCGACACCACGCCCTCGGCGTCGACCCAGCTCGCGCCGTCCGCGCCGGAGGTGGCCGCGACCGCGCCCACCACGTCCAGCAGCGCCGCCGCCGACGCCGGGTCGGCCGACCCGGTCAGCGCCACCAGCTCCTCCGCGTTGGGCAGCAGCAGGTCGACGCCCCTGATGTCGTCCAGGAACCCGTCGTAGATCAGCGCCGCCGACTGCGGGTCCACCGACGTGGTCAGCCCCGCCTCGCGCGCCATCCGCAGCACCTCCAGGCCCGCGGGCCGGGAGGAGGCGTCCAGCAGCACGTACCCGGACAGGTGCAGGTGGGACGAGCCCGCCAGCAGCTCCGGGTTCACGTCCTCGGGCGAGAACCGGGCGTTCGCGCCCCGGTCGGGCAGCATCGTGCGCTGCCCGGTGTCGTCGACCAGCACCACGACGCAGCAGGTCGCCGCGTCCGGGTCGACGGCGAACGCGCAGCGCACCCCGGCCGAGGTCAGCTCGGCGTGCACCTGCCGCCCCGCCGAGTCCGCGCCGACCCTGGCGACCAGCACCGGCGAGGCGCCGCAGGCGGCCACCCACACCGCCGTGTTGGCCCCCGCGCCACCGGGCTCGATGGTCACCGAGGCGCGCGAGTCGCCGCCGTGCACGATCGGACCGGAGTGGCGGGCGACGACGTCCAGTCCGGCGTCGCCCACCACGACGATCCCGCTCCCCGCCGCTCTCACGCGGCTAGGGCGACCGCGACCCGCGCGGCCAGCGCGGCGTTGGACACCACGAGCGCCTCGTTGGCGTCCAGGCTGACGCCGCCGCTGGCGGTGTGGAAGTGCTCCAGCAGCGCCGGGGTCACCTCCTTGCCGGTGATGCCCCTCTCCTCCAGCAGCGCCAGGCCCTCGGCGAGCAGCCGGTCGTGCAGCTCGACGTCCATCTCGAACTCGACCGGGATGGGGTTGGTCAGCAGCACGCCCGCGTCGCCGGGGACGCCCCGGTGCGCGGCCACGACGGCGGCGGCCTGCTCGGGGGTGTCCACCCGCCACGGGACGCCGAAGTCGGACTCGCGGCGGTAGAACGCGGGGAAGCGGTCGGTGCGGTAGCCCAGCACCGGCACCGAGCTGGTCTCCAGCAGCTCCAGCGTCGCGCCCATGTCGAGGATCGACTTCACCCCGGAGCACACGACCAGGACGGGCGTGGACGCGAGGACGTCCAGGTCGGCGGACACGTCCCAGGTCTCGCTCGCGCCCCGGTGCACCCCGCCGAGGCCGCCGGTGGCGAAGACCCCGATGCCCGCGGCGTGCGCCAGCGCGGCCGTGCCCGCGACGGTGGTCGCGCCGTCCCTGCCCAGCGCGAACGCCGCGCCCAGGTCCCGGCGGGACAGCTTGACCAGGTCGTTGTCCCGGTCGCAGACGTAGTCCAGCTCGGCGTCGGTCAGGCCGACCTTCGGCACGCCGCCCAGCACGGCGATCGTGGCGGGGACGGCGCCCGCCTCCCGGACGATCGCCTCCAGGCGCGCGGCGACCTCGCGGTTGCGGCCCGGCGGCAGGCCGTGGGACAGGATGGTGCTCTCCAGCGCGACCACCGGCCGGTTCTCGGCCAGGGCGTCGCGGACTTCTTCGGTGCTGCTCGGCGTGCTCACGAGGGGCCATCATCCCAGGTAAGGTGAGGCTGTGAGCACGCAGACCCTCCCTGAGCTGGACACCAGGCCGGAAGGCACTGACACCACCGGGGACGACACGCCCAAGATGTTCCACTACGTGCGCAAGGAGAAGATCGCGGAGAGCGCGGTCATGGGCACGCACGTGGTGGCGCTGTGCGGCGAGGTCTTCCCGGTGACGAAGTCGCCGAAGCCCGGCTCCCCGGTGTGCCCGGACTGCAAGAAGATCTACGAGAGCCTGCCCATGGGCGGCGAGTAGCCCCCGACGTCCGGGCTGCCCCGGCGTCCCGCGCTCGAAGCGGGACGCCGGGGCAGTGCTGTCCCCGGACCGGGTGCTGGCGGGGTTCTCCCCGGTCAGGCGTTCTCCGGCTGACCGGTCCGCCCGGCCGCGCCCTTGTCGCCGGGACCGCTGCCCGTGCCGCCGGGGTCGCCGCCCTGCTTCAGGCCGCCGGAGCCGGTCCCCGCACCGCCGCGCTTGCCGCCCCGGCCCGCGACCCGCCGCCGCACGCCCTTGCCGCTCTTGCCGCCGCCGTGGCCGTGGCCGCCCTGACCGCCCGCCTTGCCCTGACCGGCGCCCTTGCCCCGGCTGCCGCCGCGCCCGGCGACCTTCCTGGCCGTGCCGCGCGCCCGCCGCTCCCCGGCGTCGTCGGACGCCTCGCCGCCGTCCCGGCTCATGATCCGCTCGGCCGCCCGCACCAGCTCCAGCCGCCGCCAGCGCCGCCGCTGCCGCCGGGTCATCCGCGCGGGCCACATCTCCTGGATCGCGCTGTTGAAGTACGCCCCGATCGTGATCGCCAGCCCGATGAAGAACACGAACAGCAGGAACGCGATCGGCGTCGCCAGCGCCCCGTACGTGTAGCCCGTCGTGGTGATCCACCGGATGTACAGCCGCAGGCCCACCGACGAGAGGATGAACACCACCATCGCCAGCACCGCGCCCGGCGCGAGCCGGTGCCACGGCAGCTTCCTGGGCAGCGCGAGCTTGTACAGCGTCGCGAGCGCCAGCACGAGCAGCACGCCGATCACCGGGTAGTAGAACGCGCTCAGCCACGACTCGGCCACGGCCTGCCACCGGTCGGGCAGCAGGCGGGGCAGCACGTCGGGACCGAGCGCCAGCACCGGCAGCCCGATGATCAGCAGCACCAGGCTGACCACGTACAGCAGCAGCGCGAAGATGCGCTGCCACACCTCGTGGCGGACCCCGTACTGACCGTGCGCGACGGTGACCGCGTCCACGAAGGACGCCATCGCCGACGACCCGGCCCACAGGGATATCAGGAAGCCGACGGACACGATCTCGCCCTTGCCGACGGTCAGGATCTGATCGACCGTGGGGGTGATCACGCCGTTGACGACGTCACCGCTGAAGATCGTCCGGCAGGTGGAGACGATCTTGTCGCGCACCGCTTGGACCACCTCGGGACCGAACCACTCCCCGACGTAGCCGATGCTGCCGAGCAGACCCAGCAGCAGCGGGGGGAACGACAGCACCTGCCAGAAGGCCGCCTCGGCGGCCTCCGAGAAGATGTTGCCCTCCCACGCCTTGGTGATCGTGCGCGCGACCAGCCGCAGTGGGCGCCGTTCCGGCGCGCTGCGGTCATCCTGCCCAGTAGGCGAACCCATCTCGGGATCAAGCATGGAGCATGAGGGGTGTTTTCGCGGCATCGTTCCCTGAACCGCGCGTCGGGATTGGGTACGCTGTCGGGGCCCTCGACGGTCGCCCGCACCGAGGGCATTCGCATGTCGCCGCTCGCCGCAGGTCGCCCCGAGCGCGCCCGTCCGCCCCTGCACTGAGAAGAGGTCCGAGGTTGTCCGCACCCCAGGTCGCGTCGACCCGACCGCTGCGGGCGTGGCAGCGCCGCGCGCTGACCAAGTACCTCGCCTCGGGGCCGAAGGACTTCCTCGCGGTCGCCACGCCCGGCGCGGGCAAGACCACGTTCGGGCTGCGGGTCGCCGCCGAGCTGCTGGCCGACCGCACGATCGAGGCCGTGACGATCGTCGCGCCGACCGAGCACCTCAAGCACCAGTGGGCGAAGTCCGCCGCCGAGGCGGGCATCGCCATCGACTCGAACTTCCGCAACACGAACGCGGTCACCTCCAGGGACTACCACGGCGTGGCGGTCACCTACGCGCAGGTGGCCGCGCACCCCACGCTGCACCGGGTGCGCACCGAGAACCGCAAGACGCTCGTGCTGCTCGACGAGGTGCACCACGGCGGTGACGCCAAGTCGTGGGGCGACGCGATCCGCGAGGCGTTCACCCCGGCGACCCGCAGGCTGTCGCTGACCGGGACGCCGTTCCGCAGCGACGACTCGCCGATCCCGTTCATCTCCTACGAGCACGCGGCCGACGGCACCCAGCGCAGCCGCTCCGACCACGCCTACGGCTACGCCGACGCCCTGCGCGACGGCGTGGTCCGGCCGGTGATCTTCCTGGCCTACTCGGGCGAGGCGCACTGGCGCACCAGCGCGGGCGAGGAGTTCGTGGCGCGCCTCGGCGAGCCGCTCACCCAGGAGCAGACCGCGCGCGCCTGGCGCACCGCGCTCGACCCGACCGGCGAGTGGATGCCGTCGGTGCTGCTGGCCGCAGACAAGCGGCTCACCCAGCTGCGCGCGAACGGCATCCCGGACGCGGGCGGCCTGGTCATCGCCACCGACCAGACCGTGGCGAAGGCGTACGCGGAGATCCTCAAGCGGGTGACCGGCCACGACGCGACCCTGGTGCTCTCGGACGACCCCAAGGCGTCGGGCCGCATCGCCGAGTTCGCGGCCACCACCGAGCGCTGGATGATCGCGGTCCGGATGGTGTCCGAGGGCGTGGACGTGCCCCGGCTCGCCGTGGGCGTGTACGCCACCAGCGCGTCGACGCCGCTGTACTTCGCGCAGGCCATCGGCCGGTTCGTGCGCTCGCGCGCGAAGGGCGAGACGGCCAGCGTGTTCCTGCCGAGCGTGCCGGTGCTGCTGGGGCTGGCCAGCGAGCTGGAGCAGCAGCGCGACCACATCCTCGGCAAGCCGCACCGGGAGAAGGACGGCTGGGACGACGAGCTGCTCGCCCAGGCCAACCAGACCAAGGACGAGGAGGGCGAGGAGGACCGCGCGTTCACCGTCCTGGGCGCCTCGGCCGAGCTGGACCAGGTGATCTACGACGGCTCGTCGTTCGGCACGGCGGCGCACGTGGGCAGCGAGGAGGAGCAGGAGTACCTGGGCCTGCCCGGCCTGCTCGCGCCGGACCAGGTGCGCGCCCTGCTGCGTCAGCGGCAGGAGAAGCAGCTGGTGGAGGCCAGCAAGCGCAAGGCCGACGCGCCCGCCCCCGTCGCACCCCCGGTGACCAGGCCCGCGGGCGTGCAGGAGCAGCTGGCGGCGCTGCGCAAGGAGCTGAACTCGCTGGTCGCGATGCACCACCACCGCACGAAGAAGCCGCACGGCAAGATCCACAACCAGCTGCGCGAGTACTGCGGCGGCCCGCCGACCGCGATGGCGTCGATCGAGCAGCTCGAAGAGCGCATCGCGACGCTGCGCTCCTGGTAGGCGCCGAGCGGCCGGGGGCGTCGACCGGTCGGGGGCCGACCGGCCAGGGCGCCGAGGAGGCGGCCCGGCTGGGCGCGAACCGGTTGGAGGCCGGCTGGGGGAGTCGCCAACCCGCCGGTGCGCGGGCCGGGGACGCCGACCGCCGGCGTCCGCCGCCGAGCCCGCGCCGGGCGTCCGCCCCGCTGTCGCCCGCCCACCGGCGCCCGTGAGTCCCCCCGAAGCCCGCCGCGCCCCGCAGGCTTCCGCCCGCAGCCCGCAGCCCGCAGCCCGCAGCCCGCAGCCCGCAGCCCGCAGCGCCCCGCAGCCCGCAGCGCCCCGCAGCCCCCGTGCTCCCGTCGCACGCGCGCTCCCGCCTGCCGCCCGCGCCCGCCATCCCCGGCGCCGCACCCCCGTGCTCCCGCCGCCCGCCCGTTCGGGCTTTCCGGCCCCTGATCCGGGCGCGAATCCCTCCCGAACCGGGCCGCGCCCCTCCCGCGCGCCCCCTCCCCACCCCCACCGCGCCGCCCCGTTCGCGTCGCCCGGTGCTCCGTCCGCGCGCCCCTCCGGCGCCCCCGCCACACCCCGGATCCGGATCTTCACCCGACCGCTGGGCCGTTCGTGTCGATGCGACCGCACCGGTCGCTGTTCATCACGCCTGGTGGTTTACTACTGCATTCGGCGTAACGTCATGTCCGTTCGGTTACACCTCCGTTAGCTCTTCGTGTCCCTTGACCGATCTAGTGTGCTTCCGGTCACCGGCCTTCCGGACATACGTTGTGCGCCACAACATTTTCTGCCCGCCGGCAGACACAGCGCAGTGAAAGGGATGGCGGATGCGGACCAAGAGCCTCGCCCTCATCGCCGTTGGCACGGGTCTCGCCGTGGCCATGACGGCGTGCGGCGCCAACACCTCCTCGGGTGGCAGCACGACCTCGGACACCAGCTCGGCCAGCGGATCGGGCGGCGAGAAGGTCGGCGTCATCCTCCCGGAGACGAAGTCCTCCGCCCGCTGGGAGGGCTTCGACAAGCCCCTCCTGGAGAAGGCGCTCAAGGCCGAGGGCCTCGACCCCGACATCCAGAACGCCCAGGGCGACGTGCAGAAGTTCTCCACCCTCGCCGACGGCATGATCAACTCGGGCGTCAAGGTCCTGATCATCGCCACGCCCAACAGCGAGATCGGCGCGACCGTGGCCAAGAAGGCCGAGGCGCAGGGCATCCAGGTCATCGACTACGACCGCCTCAACCTCGGCGGCAGCTCGAAGTACTACGTGTCCTTCGACAACGTCAAGGTCGGCGAGCTGCAGGGCGAGGGCCTGGTCGCGGGCCTGAACGCGCTCGCCCCCGGCAAGAAGGGCGCCGAGGTCATCGAGATCGAGGGCGCGCCCACCGACAACAACGCCACGCTCTTCTACAACGGCCAGCAGAACGTGCTCAAGCCGAAGTACGCCTCTGGCGACCTGAAGCTGGTGCAGTCCCAGCCCATCGACGACTGGGACAACCAGAAGGGCGGCACCACCTTCGAGCAGATCCTCACCGCCAACGGCCAGAAGGTCGACGGCGTCGTGGCCGCCAACGACGGGCTCGCGGGCGCGGTCATCACCGTGCTGAAGAAGTTCGGCCTCAACGGCAAGGTCCCGGTCACCGGCCAGGACGCCACCCCCGAGGGCCTGCAGGCCGTGCTGCGCGGCGACCAGTACATGACCGTCTTCAAGCCGATCGACGAGGAGGCGGAGGCCACCGCCAAGCTCGCCGCCGCGCTCGCCAAGGGCGACACCGCCGCCGCCGACAAGCTCGCCTCCGGCACGGTGAACGACCCCAAGGGCAACCGCGACGTCAAGTCGGTCCTGCTCACCGCCCAGCTGATCACCAAGGACAAGGTGAAGACCGTGGTCGACGCGGGCTTCGTCAAGGCCTCGGAGATCTGCGTCGCCGACACCACCGCGATCTGCGCCGAGCTCGGCATCAAGTAGCCCGACCCAGCAAGCCCACGCGCGCCGAAGGCGGGACGTCCCCGGATCGGGGGACGTCCCGCCCGTGGCGGGCCAGCACCGTGAGGACTCAAGCAGTGAGCGAGCCGATTCTCGAACTGCGCGGCGTCAACAAGAGCTTCGGACCCGTGCACGTGCTCCACGACATCGACTTCACCGTTCGCGCGGGTGAGGTCACCGCGCTCGTCGGCGACAACGGCGCGGGCAAGTCGACCCTGGTCAAGTGCATCGCAGGCATCCACCCCACCGACTCCGGCGACCTGCTGTTCAAGGGCGAGCCGGTCACCGTCACCGGCCCGCGCGACGCGGCGGCCCTCGGCATCGAGGTCGTCTACCAGGACCTCGCGCTGTGCGACAACCTGGACATCGTCCAGAACATGTTCCTCGGCCGCGAGCGCGGGAAGTTCGGCACGCTCGACGAGGCCGACATGGAGCAGGCCGCGCGCAAGACCCTCACCTCGCTGTCCGTGCGCACCGTGAAGTCCGTGCGCACCCAGGTCTCCTCGCTGTCCGGCGGGCAGCGGCAGACCGTCGCCATCGCCAAGGCGGTGCTGTGGGACAGCAAGGTCGTGCTGCTGGACGAGCCGACCGCCGCGCTCGGCGTCGCGCAGACCCGGCAGGTGCTCGACCTGGTCCGCAGGCTCGCCGAGCAGGGCCTCGGCGTGGTGCTGATCAGCCACAACATGAACGACGTCTTCGAGGTCGCCGACCGCATCGCCTGCCTCTACCTGGGGCGGATGGCCGCCGAGGTGAGCACCAAGGACGTCACGCACGGCCAGGTGGTCGAGCTGATCACCGCGGGCCGCTCCGGCGACCTGGGCATCGCCCGAGCCGAGAGCGCGACCATCTGATGGCCAGCCACCCCGACCGCCCCGAAGCGGCGGACCCCGTTACCCGGCCGCGTGAGGACCCGAGCATGACCAACACCACCGCGGAGAAGGCGTCCCCGGACGGCGGCGCCATCTCCGACTTCGGCATCGACACCACCTCCCGGTCCACCGGGGAGGCCGTGCGCGACTACTTCGCCCGGCTGCGCGGCGGTGAGCTCGGCTCGCTGCCCGCCCTGCTCGGACTGGTCGTGCTGCTGATCGTCTTCAGCTCGCTGTCCGACTCCTTCCTGACCCTGGGCAACATCGCGAACCTGCTCGCGCAGGGCGCGGGCGTCACGATCATCGCCATGGGCCTGGTGTTCGTGCTGCTGCTGGGCGAGATCGACCTGTCCGCGGGCACCGCGTCCGGCGTCACCGCCTCGGTCATGGCGCTGCACCTGGTCAAGGGCGGCAACCTCATGGGCGGCATGGGGGACACGGTGTTCTACGTGTTCTGCGGCCTGCTCGCGCTCGCCGTCGTGCTCGCCGCCGTCATGCGGATCTGGGCGGGCGCGGCGCTGTCCGCCGTCGCGCTGGCGATCGCCGCGATCGGCGTGCCCGCCAACCCGTGGGTGGAGATGCTGCTCGCGGTCTGCGTCGGCGCGGCCATCGGCTGCATCACCGGGTTCCTGGTCGCCCGCGTCGGCATCCCGTCGTTCGTGGTGACCCTGGCGCTGTTCCTGGCCTGGGGCGGCGTGATCCTCCAGTTCATCGGGCAGGGCGGCACGCTCGGCCTCAACGACGACGTGCTGTTCAAGGTGGCCAACGGCAACCTCGACACCACCGGCAGCTGGGTGCTGTTCGTGCTCGCGGCGGGCGGCTTCTCCGCCGTGGTGCTGGGCAGGCACTTCTCCCGGCTGCGCAGGGGACTCGTCGCAGGGCCCACCCCGCTGGTGCTGGTCAGGGTCGGGCTGGTCGTCGTGCTCGGCGCCGTCGCGACCTACGCGCTCACCCTCAACCGCTCGGTCAGCGACCTGGTCGTCATCCAGGGCGTGCCGTACGTGGTGCCGATCGTGCTGGTGCTGCTGGTGATCGGCACGTTCGTGCTCGACCGCACCCGCTACGGCAGGCACGTGTACGCGGTGGGCGGCAACCAGGAAGCGGCCAGGCGCGCGGGCATCAACGTGCCGCAGATCCGGATGAGCGTGTTCGTCATCGCCTCCAGCGCGGCGGCGATCGGCGCGATCGTCTACTCGTCCAAGGTCGGGTCGGTCGACCCGAACGCGGGCGGCGGCAACACGTTGCTACTGTCGGTCGGTGCGGCGGTCATCGGCGGTACCTCCCTGTTCGGCGGCAAGGGCCGCCTGCGGGACGCGGTCATCGGCGGCGCCGTGCTCGCCACCATCACCAACGGCATGGGCCTGCTCAAGCAGCCCGCGGCCGTGGTGTTCATCGTGACCGGACTGGTCCTGCTGCTCGCCGCGAGCGTCGACGCGCTGTCCCGGCGCCGGGCGGCGGCGTCCCCGCGCTGACGTGACCACACCCACCGCGGGTGCCCGGCCGGACGAGGTCCGCAGGCACAACCGCACCGCGCTGCTGCGCAGGCTGCACGTCGACGGACCGTCCACCAGGGCCGAGCTGGCGGCTGAGCTCGGGCTCAACCGC
Organism: Actinosynnema pretiosum; assembly: GCF_024171695.1. Taxonomy (GTDB): domain Bacteria; phylum Actinomycetota; class Actinomycetes; order Mycobacteriales; family Pseudonocardiaceae; genus Actinosynnema; species Actinosynnema pretiosum. Next base: position 644,357 of record NZ_JAMTCF010000002.1, read on the forward strand.
AGCACCATCAAGGCCCTGGTGGACGGCCTCGCCGAGTCCGGTGTGGTCGCCGAGCGGGTGCCCGCGCAGCGCTCCGGCGCGGGGCGGCCGTCGCTGCTGGTGCTGCCGCAGCCCACCGCCGCCGTGGTGCTCGCGGTGGACGTGCGGGTCGAGCAGGTCGCGATGGGCGTCATCGGCCTCGGCGGCGACATCCTCGGCCGCGACTCGTGGAACCTGCACCACCGCTCCCGCCAGCCCGCCGAGGTCATCACGCACGTCGCCGACTCGGCGAAGCTGCTGGCCGACGAGCTGGACGTGGTCCCGGTCGCGGTCGGCGTCTCGGTGCCCGGCGTGGTGCGGCGCTCGGACGGGCTCGTGCACGAGGCGCCCAACCTGCACTGGACCGAGGTGGAGCTGGGCAAGCGCCTGGAGGCGGTGCTGAAGGCGCCCGTCCAGGTCGGCAACGACGCCGAGCTGGGCGCGCTGGCCGAGCACCTGCGGGGCGCGGCGCGCGGGGCCTCGGACGTCGTCTACATCTCCGCCGACGTGGGCGTCGGCGGCGGGGTGATCTCGTCCGGGCACCCGCTGCGCGGCGCGGGCGGGTACGTCGGCGAGCTGGGGCACATGCTGGTCCGGCCCGACGGGCGCACCTGCTACTGCGGGTGCCGGGGCTGCTGGGAGACCGAGGTCGGCGAGTCCGCGCTGTGCCGCGCGCTGGCCCTGCCCGAGGACGCGCCGCGCGGGGCGGTGGTCGCCGAGCTGCGGTCGCTGGCCGACGACCCGTCCTCCGTGGAGCACCGGCTCGGCGAGTTCACCGAGTGGCTCGCGCTCGGGCTGGTCACGGTGGTCAACATGTTCGGACCGGAACTGGTGGTGCTGGGCGACCTGCTCGCCGTGCTGCCGGACGCGGTCGTCGACCGGGTGCGGGCGGTGGTGCGCGAGCGCAGCCTGGTCAGCCGGGCCATCGGCGGCACCAGGATCACCAGCTCACCGCTGGGGCGCGACGCGAAGCTGATCGGCGCGGCGGAACTGGCGTTCGAGCCGGTGCTCGGCCTGGTCTGAGCGCGGTCCGCGCGCGGGTCCTGTTCGGACTTCCCGGCGCCGGACTTCCCCGCGCCGGACCACGCGGTGTCGGACCACGCGGTGTCGGATCTCCCGCACCGGACTTCGCCGTGGTGGACTTCCCCGCACCGGACTTCGCGGTGTCGGATTTCCGGTGCCGCAAACGCTTCCGGTCCTCGCGCACCACGATCCGCCGGTGCCGCAAACGTTGTCGTCCTCCGAGCGCGGTGTTCCGCTGACGCCCCAAGGACTTCCAGTCCACGCGCTCGGGCGAGTCGCCCGTTCCGCGCGTCCACCGGCGACGCGGCCACGTCCGGCCGCGCCCTCGCCGTCCCGCACCGCTCTCCGCGCCGTGGCAGCGGATCGGTGTTCGGGACCTGTTTCCGCGTTCTCCCGCTCCGGGACCCCTGCACCGCCCGAATGGGCCCTGCTGCCCGGAGGACGGCGGTCCTCCGGATGCAGGGGAGCGGGGACCAGCGCGGCTTTCCCACCGCGTCGAACCCCGCCCCGGACGGCTTGGGTGTTCGGGCCGCCTGTTCGGCGGCCCACCGGATCAGCCCTGCTGCAGCTCGGCAGCGAGCTCGCGCAGCTTCGTGCTGTGCTCGCGGGCGTGGTGCCCGCAGAACAGCAGCTCGCCCCCGGAGGGGAGCACGGCGCGAACCTGGGCAGCGGCCCCGCAGCGGTCGCAGCGGTCGGCAGCGGTCAACGCGGGGCGGGTGAGCGTAGTAGTCATGGAAATCTCCCTCCGTCCCGGCACCGGGGATCGGTGCCTCACACCTAGCTGCGACCAACTCGCACCTGGCTGGCGCGCGGTGTTCGCTTGCTTCCACTCTTGCAGACGCACGGGCGTAAGTCAGTGTTCCCTGGGCCGTGGCGACCCGCGTCACTCCCACTCTTACCCGCGCCATCCGGTGTTCGAACCCGCGTCGCCACCGGTTCGGCACCCCTGCGATCACTTTCCGCTGTCAGGTCGCCACGCCTGGACCAGCCGCAACGGGGCCGGGAGGCCCAGCACTGCTCCGGAAGGAGGTTTCTGCGGGGCTGACCGTGTGATGGGTCGCACACACGTCCGCCTAGAGCGAACACACCCCGCAGAGCCCACGATCCGGGCCGAAAGCGTCTCCCGCACCATCGGCAGCTCCGCGCGGATCGGAGCGGAACCGAGGTGTGACTCAGGTCTCTTTTCCTTCGGGGGACTGATCCCCGTCACTGCGGGAAACCGGGTGACCACCGTGGAAGCACACCGCTCGGAAGGGGAGACATGCGCCCAGCGCACCTGATCGCGCCCGTCGTGGCCGCCATCGTCCTGTCGGCCTGCGGAACCGGGGGGAGCCCCGAGACCCCGGACTTACCGGACGGTCCCGGCAGCGCGGCCTCCCCGGTGGACAGCACCCGGCCGCGCGGGACGAGCACGCCGCCCGACGACGCCTGCGCCCCGGAGCAGCTCACCGTCACCACCGCCGAACGACCGGCGCCGGTCGCCGACGAGACCCTGTTCGTCCTCCGGTTCACGCCCAACGAGGGCGTCACCTGCGCCCTGCGGGGCGCGCCGGAGGACCTGGAGTTCTTCGACGCGGACGGCAACGCCCTGCCCGTCGAGGTCACCCCGGCCCCGAGCGGCGACCCCGAGCGGGTCGTGCTGACCGGCGGGGTCCCGAAGGTGGTCTACCTGTCGGCCCCGAAGCGGGAGGACGGCCAGCCCGCCGCCAAGGTCGGCTTCACCCTGCCCGGCGGCCTCGGCGGCTTCACCACGCACGACTGGCCCGCCCCCGTCACCGGCCCGGTGACCGTCGCCCCGATCGGCGACGAGGTCGGCTGACCGCTCCCGCGAATGCCGGAGGGCCCGCACCCCGGTGGGTGCGGGCCCTCCCCGCAGCGGGTCGGCCGGTCCGACGGGGACCGCCCGGCGCCGCTTCCTAGTCCAGGTAGTCGCGCAGCACCTGCGAGCGCGACGGGTGGCGCAGCTTGGACATCGTCTTCGACTCGATCTGCCGGATCCGCTCGCGGGTGACCCCGTAGACCTGGCCGATCTCGTCCAGGGTGCGCGGCTGGCCGTCGGTCAGGCCGAAGCGCAGCCGGACCACGCCCGCCTCGCGCTCGGACAGCGTCGCCAGCACGGACTGGAGCTGGTCCTGGAGCAGCGTGAACGACACCGCGTCCACGGCCACCACGGCCTCGGAGTCCTCGATGAAGTCGCCGAGCTGGCTGTCGCCCTCGTCGCCGATCGTCTGGTCCAGCGAGATGGGCTCACGCGCGTACTGCTGGATCTCCAGCACCTTCTCGGGCGTGATGTCCATTTCCTTCGCCAGCTCCTCCGGCGTGGGCTCGCGGCCCAGGTCCTGGAGCAGCTCGCGCTGGATGCGGCCGAGCTTGTTGATGACCTCGACCATGTGCACCGGGATGCGGATGGTGCGGGCCTGGTCGGCCATCGCGCGGGTGATCGCCTGGCGGATCCACCACGTGGCGTACGTGGAGAACTTGTAGCCCTTGGTGTAGTCGAACTTCTCGACCGCGCGGATCAGACCCAGGTTGCCCTCCTGGATCAGGTCCAGGAACGCCATGCCGCGACCGGTGTAGCGCTTGGCCAGCGACACCACCAGGCGGAGGTTGGCCTCCAGCAGGTGGTTCTTGGCGCGCTCGCCGTCGCGGACGATCCAGCGCAGGTCGCGCCGCATCTGCGGGGTGAGCTTCTCGCTCTCGTCCTCGGCCCGGCGCAGCCGCTCGGCGGCGTAGAGGCCCGCCTCGATGCGCTTGGCGAGCTCGACCTCCTCCTCCGCGTTGAGGAGCGCGACCTTGCCGATCTGCTTGAGGTAGGCGCGGACCGAGTCGGCCGAGGCGGTGAGCTCGGCGTCCTTGCGGGCCTGCCGCAGCGCCTCCGACTCCTCCTCGTCCCAGACGAAGTCGCCCTCGCCGGGCTTGGCGTTCTCCTCCTCGGCGGGCTCCTCCTCGACGGGCTCGTCGATCAGCTCGACGTCCTCCACGAGGTCCTCGTCGCCAGGGGCGCCTTCCATGTCCTCGGGCTCGTCGCCCTCGCCGGCCTTCTTCGCCTTGGGGGAACCCGCGGCGGCCTTGGCGGCAGTCTTGCGCGGCGCGCGTGCTGTCGTCTTGCCCGCCGCGGCGGTCTTCGCTGCCGGCTTCCTCACCGGAGCCTTCCTCGCCGAGGTGGCCTTGGGCGTCTCCTCGGCATCGGCCTTCGCTGCCTGAGTCGTCTTCGCGGCTGCCACGTACGCCCTTTCACGACTGTCGATCAAGGCAGGCCGAGGCGCGCGATCCTCGGCCGCCGGAGTATGGGGGAGCGCCCGCCGGTCTGAGGCCGGGAGGGGCGCCGTTCCATTGTAACGACGGAAAGCGCGTGCCGTTGCGCCCCGGCCTCAACGAAGCCGCTCGGGCACGCGATCCCGAGGTGCGGAACTCGACGAGAACTGCAGGTGATCAGTGCTGGAAGCCCCTGGTGGCGGCCACCGCGGCCCCGACGATGCCCGCGTCGTTCTTCAGCGCGGCGGCCACGACCGGGGTGCGGACCTCCAGCAGCGGGAGCCACTTCTCCGCCTTCTTGCTCACCCCGCCGCCAGCGATGACCAGGTCCGGCCAGATCAGGTTCTCCAGCACGTTGACGTACCGGGAGACCCTCGGCGTCCACTCGGCCCAGGACAGGCCCTTGTCCTCCTTCACCGAGGCCGCCGCGCGCTTCTCCGCGTCGTGCCCGTCCACCTCCAGGTGGCCGAACTCGGTGTTGGGGACGAGCTCGCCGTCGAGGAACACGGCGCTGCCGATGCCGGTGCCGAAGGTCAGCAGCACGACCAGGCCGTCCTTGCCCTTCCCGGCGCCGAACTCCATCTCGGCGACGCCCGCCGCGTCCGCGTCGTTGAGCACCACCACCTGGTCGGCCGCCCGACCCAGCCTGCGCGCGAACAGCGCCTGCGCGTCGGTGTCGATCCAGCCCTTGTCGACGTTGGCCGCGGACAGCGCGACACCGCGCTTGACCACGCACGGGAGGGTGATGCCGACCGGGCCGTCCCAGCCGAACTTCTCCACGATCTCCGCGACCACGTCGGCTACCGCGTCCGGCGTGGACGGCTGCGGCGTGGCGATGCGCAGCCGCTCACCGTCCAGCGCGCCCATCTCCAGGTCCACCAGACCGCCCTTGATGCCCGAGCCGCCGATGTCCACGCCGAACCCGCGGGTCATGACCATCCCCGTGGCCTTCCTACTCGATTCAGATGCCGTGGCCGAAGACACTAGCCTGGCCACGTCCGATAGTCCCGTTGGAGTGACGCAGGAGGAGCACGTGCCTTTCGATCACCGGTCCCTGGTCGACGTCGCGGTGCGGGTGGCCACCGAAGCGGGTGAGCTCGTTCGCACCAGCAGGGACCAGGCGGTGTCCCTGGTGGACACCAAGTCCACGATCACCGACGTGGTCACCGCGGCGGACCGCGCCTCCGAGCGTCTGGTCCGCGCCCGTCTGGGTGAACTTCGCCCCGGCGAGCCGGTGATCGGCGAGGAGGAGGGCGGCGAGGCCGCGCTCGACGGCCTCACGTGGGTCGTGGACCCGATCGACGGCACCGTCAACTACCTCTACGGCATCCCCCACTACGCGGTGTCGGTCGCGGCGCAGGAGGACGGCGAGTCGGTCGCGGCGGCGGTGGTCGAGCCCGCGACCGGCCGGGTCTGGACGGCCTCGCGCGGCGGGGGAGCGTTCCTGGACGGCGCCCCGCTGCGGGTCTCCGCGCCCGAGCGCCTGGACGTGACCCTGCTGGGCTACGGGTTCGCGTACCGCGCGGAGCGCAGGCGGCGGCAGGCGCAGACCTGGGCGGCGCTGTCCGAGGTGCTGCGCGACATCCGGCGGGCCGGGGCGGCGTCGCTGGACCTGTGCGCGGTGGCGGCGGGCAGGCTGGACGCGTACGCCGAGCACTCGCTCGGCCGGTGGGACTGGGCGGGCGGCGCGCTGCTGGCCCGCGAGGCGGGCGCCGTGGTGCTGCTGCCGGGCGAGGCCCCGGAGCTGGGCGCGGACGCGACCTTCGCGGCGGCCCCGTCGATCGCGGACGCCCTGCGGACGGCGCTGGTCGAGGCGGGGTTCGGGGAGGTCTGACGGGCGGGTCCGGCGGGGTGGGCCGCCACCGGTCGGCGGCTCGCCGGACCGCGCTCCGGGGCTCGAAGCCGCTCGACGGCCGCGCGTCACCTCCCGACCCGGCGGCTCGCGCACGTCACCCGCACTCCTGCGGGCCCCCACGCGCCCCCACCGCCGTCCGCGGCCCACGACCCACCCCGGTCCACCCGCACGGTCCACCAACAGCTCTGGCGCGTTCTGAGACTCCCCGAACTCGCAGCGGGCCCGCCCGCCCGCCAGCCCGCCGGCCGGTCCGCCTATCGGTCTGCCTACCCGCCGGGACCCCGCCACCGGGACCTGCCCGCTGGTCTGCCTATCCGCCGGGGACCCACCCGCCGGTCCGCCCACCCACCGGTCCGCCTACCCGTCGGGGACCCTCACTGGGGACCCGCCCGCCGGTCCGCCCACCTGTCGTGACCCGCCCAGGGGCACCCACCCCGGAGGCCCCACGAAAACGGCTGTGCCGCCCACCGGAACCGGTGGGCGGCACAGCCGTTGCTCGCTCGGATCTTCTCCGGGTGCTAGCAGTGCACTTCGCGCGCTGCCGCCAGGTGGTCGGCGTCCAACTGAGGCGAGGAGGGCTCGGCGGCCTGGCCGCCCTGCTGCTCCGGCTGCTGCTCGGCCCAGGCCGCCAGCTGGTCCAGCACCTTCCGCGCCTCGTTGTTCGGCTTCACCTCGGTGAACTTCTTGCCCACCGCGATGTCCACCGTGGCGTCCTGCCGGTCGTCGCGGACCAGCTCCATGCACGGCTCCATGACGCTGAGCGTCCGTGCCGCCTCCGCGCCCGGCGCCCCGAACCGGATCTGTCCCCGGCAGGCCATGTCCTGCGCGGGGTAGACCGGGTCGTTGCCGGGCTCGGCGGCCTGCTGGGCGCCCATCTCCGTGAGGGAGGTGGCCACGAACTTGGCCTGGTTGCGCTGCGTGCTCGCGTTGAACGCCCGGAAGTGGATCTCGCCCACCGGAGCCAGGTCCGTTCGATCGAGCGCGTCGTGCCCCAGCGCCGTTCCCAGCACCTGCTCCTGGCCGGGGGCGACCCCGCCGGGAGCGTTGCACTTGATGGCCGCGTCCATGTCCTCGGCCTCGCCGAGGACCTTCACCCACACGACAACCGAAGACACCACAAGCACCAAGAGCAGGATCAGCGCAGGCACCGGCCTCCGCCGCCGGTAGCGCGCTGACCCGCCGCTCACCGATCCGCTCGCGGGTTCCACGTCCGCCGACCTCCCCATTGGCGCAGTACTCCTCCTGATCAGGCTATGCCCAGCTACGGCTTCCCGCGTTCCGGGAATACCAGTGACGACGGGCAATCACCCTGTGGCGGGCAGTGGTCGCCCAACCGAGTGACGACACCCGTCCGCACCGGGATCGGCGCCACTCGCGGACCAGCCTATCGGGCCTGGGAGAGAAGGGACCGTCACCCTTCTGCTCAATTAGGGGGAACCCGGTGCACGCGAGCCTGATCAGTGAGCTACCCTCTGCGCGCTCCGCGCATCGCCGGACACCCGTCCGACCGACGTGTGGAGGGGGCTTGTCGCCCGGTGTGCGGGCGTAGAGACCTCCGTCACCCGTGGCGGGGGCACAAACAGGAGCGCTGGTGCGTTAACCAGCGCGCGACACAGTCTCCGTTGACCGCAGGGGTGAAAGAAGATGGCGACCGACTACGACGCTCCGCGTCGCAGCGAGGCGGACGAACTCGCTGAGGACTCCCTCGAGGAGCTGAAGGCGCGGCGCAATGAAACGCAGTCCGGGGTCGTCGACATCGATGAGGACGCGACGGCCGAGAACTTCGAGCTGCCCGGCGCCGACCTGTCCGGCGAGGAGCTCACGTTCAAGATCCTTCCGAAGCAGGCTGACGAGTTCACCTGCTCGAAGTGCTTCCTCGTGCACCACCGCAGCAGGCTGGCCGAGGAGGAGAACGGCCAGTACATCTGCCGGGACTGCGCCTGAGCGACCGGGCGCAGGCCCCCTCACCGGGACGACCCCACCGCAACGCCGCTTCGGAACCATCCGGGGCGGCGTTCGGCGTTCCGGGGTGCGTTCCGGTGACGGTTCCGCCGAACGGTCGCGAGCCGTTCTCCGGACGCGGCGGGGCGACTTCTCCGCCGGGCCGACCGAGTTCTCCCGCGCGGGCGCCGGGGTTCTTGTCACCCGTCCGGGGAGCCGGAGCGCGGGAATCGACGGCTAATCACCCGTCTTCGCGACCCGTCACCCGGAAGCGGGTGTAAACGGAATCATTCGGGGTAACCGGTGAAGTTGGCCCGGACTCGCCGCCCGCGCCCGCCCGCCGGTTCGGGAACGCCGCTTTCCGCACGAATGCGGACAACTCCGGTTCAGCTCGCCGATCGTTAGTGGATCGAAACCAAGCCGTTCGACGGGCGGACGAGGTGATCGACAACCGCCTGAGCCGTCCGAAATTCCACCATTCGGGATTTCCGCCGGGCCCGACCGCGCATTCCGCAGCCGCCGATCGGCCGCTCACGCCTTGGCGTCGTCCTCGGCGGGTGCTTTCGCCGCAGCCGCAGCCGCAGCCGCAGCCTCAGCCGTCCCCGCCCTCGCAGCGGCCTCCGCGCGCAGCGCCTCGACCAGCTTCTCCGGCGACCGGGTGCTGAACACCCAGTACGGCGTCGGGTCCTCCGGGTCGTCCAGCCGCACCCGCACCATCGTGGGCACCCAGCCCCGGTGCAGCACGAACGCCATCGGGTCCAGCTCGGGGCCCATCACCCTGCGCTTGGCCTTGGCGTCGACCACCTCGACCTCGCCGAGCAGCCGCACCGGCACGTGCGCGGAGCCGACCCGCAGCTCCCCGCCGGACACCTCGACGCGGGTCCAGCCCATCCGGACGATCAGCGCCAGCGTCAGCGGCAGCACGATCACGTAGGGCAACCAGGACCGGACGCCGGGGAAGCCCATGTGCACCTCGGCGGCGAGCAGGGACGCGGCGGCGAGCGGCAGCAGCCACCCCCACCAGGGGATGAACAGGCGCTCGCGGAAGGTGGTCGGGGCGGTCACAGCACTCTCGCTCACGCGGTCAGGGTAGTCTCGCGCGCCGTGCCCAGCGTCGAGGTCCTGTTGTCCCGGCTCGATCCCTCAGTCCCGCCCCCGTCCTACGCCCGGCCGGGTGACGCGGGCGCCGACCTGGTCACCACGTCCGACGTGGTGATCGAACCCGGCGAGCGCGCCGTGGTCGGCACCGGCGTCGCCATCGCGCTGCCGCAGGGCTACGCGGGCTTCGTGCACCCGAGGTCGGGGCTGGCCGCCAGGGTGGGGCTGAGCGTGGTGAACACGCCGGGGACGATCGACGCGGGGTACCGGGGCGAGATCAAGGTCTGCCTCGTCAACCACGACCTGCGCGAACCGGTGGTGCTGAGCCGGGGCGACCGGATCGCCCAGCTGGTGGTGCAGAAGGTGGAGCACGCGGTGTTCCGCGAAGTCGACGAGCTGCCGGAGTCCGAGCGCGGCGACGGCGGCTACGGCTCTACTGGCGGGCACTCGGTGCTCGCCCGGACTAAGGGGTGAGGCGATGTTCGGACGGCGCCGCAAGCGCGGTCGGCACTCCACGAACCGGGGTGGCGAGGACGACCTGCTGATGGAGGAGGACGAGGCCGCCACCGGCCCGTTCGACTCCACGCAGGCGCCGGAGGACGGGATCAACCGGCTGGACCTCGGCTCGGTCCTGCTGCCCGTGCCGGACGGCGTGCAGCTGCAGGTCGAGATGGACCCGACGGGCGCGGTCAGGGCGGTGCACCTGCTGACCCCGGTGGGGCAGCTGACCGTGAGCGCCTTCGCGGCCCCGAAGACCGAGCGGCTGTGGCCGGAGGTGAGCGGCGAGCTGATCACCCAGCTCAAGGGCGACAACTTCCGCATCAACCGGCTCAACGGCGAGTGGGGCGAGGAGATCACCGCCCGCTCGCCCGAGGTGCACCTGCGGTTCGTCGGCGTGGACGGCCCGAGGTGGATGCTGCGCGGCGTCGCGGCGGCCCCCTCGGAGGAGCAGGCCGAGCAGGCCCTGATGGCGCTGCGCGACCTGCTCCGCTACACGGTGGTCGTGCGCGGCACCCAGCCGATGCCCGTCCGCACCCCGCTGCCGGTCGAGCTGCCGGAGGCGATCGCCCGGCACATCGCCGCGCAGCAGCAGGAGCAGTAGGCGCGAGCGCGGGCGGCGCGGAGCTCGGGCCGAGCTGCTCGGGGGCCCAGCTGTCCGAGGGTGCTGCCAACAGTTAACTGCCAACTGTTGGCAGCACCCGTTCCCGGTGCGGTGTCCCTGCGGGCGGCCGGTGGCGCTCAGCTCGGCGTTCGGTCCACGAATCCGGCCCCGGCTACGGCTGCGGACTCGGCCCACGCCGCCACCGCCGCCGCGCCCAGGCTCTCCCGGTCGCGCCCGAGGTCGGCCAAGCCGATCCGCCGCACCACCGCGCCCGGCGCGGTCCGCCCCCACAGCTCCGCCACCTCCAGCGGGTGCACCGGGTCGTCGGCGCACGCCGCGATCCCCACCGGCGCCCGCACCCCGGCCAGCTCCGCCAGGGTCGGCCCGGCCGAGGCCGCCGCCGCGCGCAGCACCGGGACCAGCCGGTCGCCGTGCCGGGTCCAGGCCCGCCGCAGCTCCTCGCCCAGCCAGCCGGTCACCCCGCGCAGCGCGCCCTCGACGCCCGCGTCCACCGCGCCACCGGCCCCGGTCCCTCCCGCCTCGGCCCCTCCCGCCCCGGACCTCCCCGCCCGAGCCCGCCCCGCCGCAGCCCGCCCGGCCTCCACCGCCGCCGCGCTCGCCAGCGCCGACAGCGCGGCGGGCGCGCCCTCCGGGTCCCCGGTCCACGCGGGCAGCGCCAGCAGCAGCCCCAGGCACCGCTCCGGGTTCCGCGCCGCCCACCGCACCGCCACGTGCGCCCCCAGCGACACCCCGCCCACGACGAAACGCCCAGGTCGGGCATCCAGCAGCGCGAAGTGCTCGGCCACCGTCACGCTCGTCGCGGCCACCAGCTCCCCACCCGCCCGACCCACCGGTCCGGCGAACACCGAGCGCACGAAGACCTCGTCCGAGGCGGTCCCCGGCACCATCAGGACGGTTGTGTTGTTCACGACCCCACATCCTCCCCCGGTCGGATACCCGAACGGGTGCGCACGGTTACCCTGACGAGCAGATGGGGCCTCGGCGTCGAGGCCCCGCACCCACAGCACCCAGGAGTCGGGGATGGCTAGTTCCGGGGGCGGTTACTGGCGTCGCCTCGTACGTCGGCTCACCACCGACGTCAGCGAGCTCGACGCCGACGACCTCTCGCGAAAAGCCGCGGAGGTCGGCGCGGTCCGCGCGTGCGACTGCAAGTCCGGCGAGCAGGTGACGGTGATGGGCAGGCTGCGCAGCGTCGAGCTGTGCCCGCGCGACGCCGCCGCGACGCTGGAGGCCGAGCTGTACGACGGCACCGAGGGCGTGACGCTGGTCTGGCTCGGCCGCCGCCGCATCGCGGGCATCGAGCCGGGCCGCACGATCAAGGCCAAGGGCCGCATCGCGGTCCGGAACGGCCGCAAGGTCCTCTACAACCCCTACTACGAGTTGCAGACGGCTTCATGACCCGAGCGAACAAGTCCGACCACCCCGACAACCACCCCGAGCAGCCGGAGCAGCCCGAGGCGCAGCCGACCATGCTGGAGCAGATGGGCGGGGTCGTCGGCCTGGCCTGCTCCGCGCTCCCGGTCGTCGTCTTCGTCCTGGTGAACTCCTTCGCGGGCCTGGTGCCCGCCATCTGGAGCGCCCTCGGCGCCGCGCTCGTGATCGGCGTCGTGCTGGCCAAGCGCAAGGGCTCGATCCAGCCCGCGATCTCCGCCGTGTTCGGCGTGGGCCTGGCGGCGTTCATCGCCTACCGCACCGGCTCCGCCAAGGGCTTCTTCCTGTTCGGCATCTGGCAGAGCCTGGTCTACGGCGGCGCGTTCCTGCTGTCCATCGCGCTGCGCTGGCCGCTGGCGGGCGTCGTCTGGTCCTTCCTCAACGGGAAGGGCCGCGCGTGGCGCGAGGACAAGGCGTCGATCCGCGACTACGACATCGCCACCCTGGTGTGGGCGCTGGTGTTCCTGTCCCGCTTCGCGGTGCAGCGCTGGCTCTACGACGGGGACTCGGTGGGCTGGCTGGCCTTCGCCCGCATCGCGATGGGCTACCCGCTGATGGCGGTCGCCGTGGCCACGACGGTCTGGGCGGTCCGCCGCTCCGACAAGCGCCTGGCCGCCCTCCAGGAGAGCGCCGAGGCCGAGGAAGCGGCCGAGGAGGAGCGCCTGCGCGCCCGCTACGGCGACCCGGCGGGGCAGGCGGCGCCCGAGCCCCGGACCGAGGTCGCGGGCGACCCGGCCGATGCCGAGGCGCCCAACCGCTCCGGCACACCCGGCCAGCGCTAGCCGCGCCGCACCGGCCTCGCAGCCGGGCAGAGCAGCCGGAAAGACCCGCCGGAAAGACCCGAGGGGCCCGGAACCACCGGTTCCGGGCCCCTCGCACGTCCGCGGCCCCTCAGTACCCGAGCGCCGTCCTGATCTCCCGCTCCACGTCCTGCGCCGCCACGAACAGCAGCTCGTCCCCGCCCTCCAGCGCGTCGTCCGGGGTCGGCACGATCACCCGCCCGCCGCGCAGGATCGTCACCAGCGCCGCGTCCCTGGGCAGCGCCAGGTCCCGCACCGGCGTCCCGGCCAGCGGCGTGTCCTCGGTGAGCGTGATCTCCACCAGGTTCGCCTGCCCCTGCTGGAGCGTCACCAGCCGCACCACGTCCCCGACCGTGACCGCCTCCTCCACCAGCGCGGACAGGATGCGCGGCGTCGACACCGCCACGTCCACCCCCCACGCCTTGGTGAACAGCCACTCGTTGCTGGGCACGTTGATCCGCGCCACGACCCGCCGCACCGCGAACTCGGTCTTCGCCAGCAGCGACACCACCAGGTTGACCTTGTCGTCCCCGGTGGCCGCGATGACCACGTCGCACAGCTGCAACCCGGCGTCCTCCAGCGAGGACAGCTCGCACGCGTCGGCCTGCACCCACTCGGCCTGCTCGACGGTGTGCGGCTCGAAGTGCGCCCGGTCCCGCTCGATGAGCATCACCTGGTGCCCGTCCGCGACCAGCTCCTGCGCGATGGAGCGCCCCACGGCGCCCGCGCCTGCGATGGCGATCCTCATCAGCCCTCCTCCGGGGCCTGCGCCGCGGCCGAGGCGACGTCGGTGATGGTGCCGGACAGCGCGGCCACGTACACCACGTCGTCGGCCTGGAGCAGCGTCCTCGGCCCCGGCAGCACGCCGGTGCCGAACCGCATGACGAACGCCACCCGGCAGCCCGTCACCGCCTCGAACTCGCTGACCGGGTGGCCCACCCAGTCCTCGTGCGGGTCCAGCGGCAGCACCGCGACCGTCCCGGACGGGTCGCGCCACGCCGTGGACGCCCCCTCCGGCAGCAGCATCCGCAGGAACCGGTCGGTGCTCCACGGCACCGTCGCCACGGTCGGGATGCCCAACCGCTCGTACACGGCCGCGCGCCGCTCGTCGTAGATCCGGGCCACGACGGCCTCGACGCCGAACGTCTCGCGCGCGACCCGCGCGGAGATGATGTTGGAGTTGTCGCCGCTGGACACGGCGGCGAAGGCGCCAGCCCGCTCGATGCCCGCCTCCACCAGCACGGCCCGGTCGAAGCCGTTGCCGACCACCTGCTGGCCGTGGAAGTCCGGGCCGAGCCTGCGGAAGGACTGCGCGTCCTTGTCGATCACCGAGACCTGGTGGTCGAGGCGCTCCAGCGCCTTGGCCAGGGAGGAGCCGACCCGGCCGCATCCCATGATCACCACGTGCACGTTGCCTCCTGAGCGACGCCTTCCGGCAGAACCTACCCACGACTACTCCGAGCAGGGGAGGTGACCCCGTACGCTTACCCCCCGTGTCCAAGCTCGCAACCGCGGCCAAGCGCCTGCTGGTCGGCAGGCCCTTCCGCAGCGACCGGCTCGCCCACACCCTCCTGCCCAAGCGGATCGCGCTGCCGGTGTTCGCCTCGGACGCCATGTCCTCCGTCGCGTACGCGCCGGAGGAGATCTTCCTGGTGCTGTCGGTGGCGGGCCTGTCGGCCTACGCGATGGCCCCGTGGGTGGGCGTGGTCGTGGTGCTGGTGATGCTCGTCGTGGTCGCCAGCTACCGGCAGAACGTGCACGCCTACCCCTCCGGCGGCGGCGACTACGAGGTCGCCACGGTCAACCTGGGCCGCAGGGCGGGCCTCACGGTCGCCAGCGCGCTGCTGGTGGACTACATCCTCACCGTCGCGGTCTCCATCTCCTCGGCGGCGGCCAACATCGGTTCGGCCATCCCCTTCGTGGCCACGCACAAGGTCGAGTTCGCGGTCGTCGCGATCGTCCTGCTCACCGCCGTGAACCTGCGCGGCATCCGCGAGTCCGGCGGCGCCTTCGCCATCCCGACCTACGCCTTCATGGGCGGCGTGCTGCTGATGATCGGCTACGGCCTGGTGCGCGCGTTCGTCCTCGGCGACGAGATGCGCGCCGAGTCCGCCGACCTGGTCATCCGCGCCGAGCACGACGACCTCGCGGGCTTCGCGTTCGTGTTCCTGGTCCTGCGCGCCTTCTCCTCCGGCTGCGCGGCCCTCACCGGCGTCGAGGCCATCAGCAACGGCGTGCCCGCGTTCCGCAAGCCCAAGTCCCGCAACGCGGCCACCACGCTGCTGATGATGGGCGGCGTCGCGGTGGTGATGCTGATGGGCCTGATCGCCCTCGCCCAGCTCACCGGCGTGCGGATGGCCGAGCACCCGAAGGAGCAGATCGTCGGGGCCCCCGAGGGCTACGAGCAGAAGACCATGATCGCCCAGATCGCGGGCGCGGTCTTCGACGGCTTCCCGGCGGGCTTCTTCTTCATCGCCGTCGTCACCGCCCTGATCCTGGTGCTGGCCGCCAACACCGCGTTCAACGGCTTCCCCGTGCTCGGCTCGATCCTCGCCCAGGACCGCTACCTGCCGCGCCAGCTGCACACCCGAGGCGACCGGCTCGCGTTCAGCAACGGCATCGTGTTCCTCGCGGGCGCCGCGATCGTGCTCGTGGTCGCGTTCGACGCCGAGGTCACCAAGCTCATCCAGCTCTACATCGTCGGCGTGTTCGTCTCGTTCACGATGAGCCAGCTCGGCATGATCCGGCACTGGACCCGGCTGCTGGCCGACGAGCAGGACCCCGAGCGCCGCGCCCGGATGCGCCGCTCCAGGGTCATCAACGCGATCGGCCTGGCGATGACCGCGTCCGTGCTGGTCGTGGTGCTGCTCACCAAGTTCACCAAGGGCGCCTGGATCGCGATCGCCGCCATGGCCGCCATCTACGCCCTGATGACCGCCATCCGCAGGCACTACGACCGGGTCGCCGAGGAGCTGCGCCAGGAGGAGCGGCAGAAGCTGCTGCCCTCCCGCAACCACGCGATCGTGCTGGTGTCCACCCTGCACATGCCGACCCTGCGGGCGCTGGCCTACGCCAAGGCGACCCGGCCGGACGTGCTGGAGGCGGTCACCGTCAACGTGGACGACGGCGACACCCGCAAGCTGGTGCGGTCGTGGGAGAAGGAGGGCTTCAAGGTCCCCCTGAAGGTGGTCGAGTCGCCCTACCGCGAGATCACCAAGCCGGTCCTGGACTACGTCAAGCGCATCCGCACCGCGAACCCGCGCGACGTGGTCACCGTCTTCATCCCCGAGTACGTGGTCGGCCGCTGGTGGGAGTCCATCCTGCACAACCAGAGCGCCCTGCGGCTCAAGGGCAGGCTGCTCTTCGAGCCCGGCGTGATGGTCACCAGCGTGCCGTGGCAACTCGCGTCCTCCCACCGGGTGACGCACCGGGACGACGCGCTGGCTCCCGGCCAGGTCCGCAGGGGCCTAGACCAGCGCGACCTCGAACAGCGAACGAAGAACCGGAGCGGCGAGTGAGCACCACCACCTGGCTGAAGCAGGTCGTCGAGGTCGAGGTCGGGGCGGTCGCCCACGGCGGGCACTGCGTCGCCCGGCACGAGGGCCGCGTGATCTTCGTGCGGCACGCGCTGCCCGGCGAGCTGGTCCGCGTCCTGATCACCTCCGACAACGGCGGCTCGTTCTGCCGGGGCGACGCCGTCGAGGTCCTGCGGGCCAGCCCGGACCGGGTCACCCCGCCGTGCCCGTTCTCCGGACCGGGCAAGTGCGGCGGCTGCGACTGGCAGCACGCCTCCTGGGGCGCCCAGCGCGACCTCAAGGCCGCCGTCGTCGCCGAGCAGCTCCAGCGCCTCGCGGGCGTCGAGCGCGAGGTGGTGGTCGAGCCGCTGCCCGGCGGCGTCCGCGACTGGCGCACCCGGCTGCGCCTCGCGGTCGGCCGCGACGGCAAGCCCGGCTTCCGGGGCCACCACAGCCACGACGTCATCCCGGTCGACCACTGCGTGATCGCCGCCCCGCACGCGCTGGACGACGTGCTCGACCGCGCCTGGCGGCCCGGCTCCGAGCTGGCCGTCACGCTCGACTCCACCGGCAAGCAGCACGTCACCGAGATCGCCCCCGCCCAGCGCAGGGGCGGCAGGCGGCCGACGCCCGGCCCGTCCAAGCTGCGCAGGGGCAGCGGCGGCGCCGTCGAGCGGGCCGCCGACCGCGACTGGCTGGTGCGCGCCGACGGCTTCTGGCAGGTCCACCCGCACGCGGCCGACACCCTCGCCCGCGTCGTCGGCGAGTGGGCGGCCTGCGAGCCCGGCGACCGCGCCTGGGACCTGTACGGCGGCGCGGGCCTGTTCGCCTCCGTCCTGGCCGCCCAGGTCGGCGAGACCGGTTCCGTCGAGGTGGTCGAGTCCGCCGCGAACGCTGTCCGCGACGGGCAGCGCGCCCTCGCCGACCTGCCGCAGGTGACGTGGCACGTGGGCCGGGTGGAGGACTCCGTCACCCGCGCGCCGTTCACCGACCAGTCACCCTCCGTCGTCGTCCTCGACCCGCCCCGCAAGGGCGCGGGCGCGGCCGTGGTCGACGCCATCGCCGCCCACTGCCCCGCCCGAGTGGTGTACGTCGCCTGCGACCCCGCCGCCCTGGCCAGGGACGTCGCCTCGCTCGCAGGCCACGGCTACCGGTTGGCCCAGCTCAGGGCGTTCGACGCGTTCCCCATGACGCACCACGTCGAGTGCGTCGCCCTGTTCACGCGCGGTGACTGACCGGGCGCGGGACCGAACGTCTCAACGGGTGGTCCGTAGACTGGCCGGACGAGCAAGGACCAACCCCCAGGACACGAGGTGGAAGCGGTGTCGCTGCTGGAATCCGTCAACGGACCGGCTGACCTGAAACGGCTTGACCACGACCAACTCGCCGCGCTGGCCGACGAGGTCCGCCGATTCCTGATCGACAAGGTCTCCCGCACGGGTGGGCACCTCGGCCCCAACCTCGGGGTCGTCGAGCTGACCATCGCGATGCACCGGGTCTTCGACTCGCCGCACGACTCGGTGGTGTTCGACACCGGGCACCAGAGCTACGTCCACAAGATCCTCACCGGTCGGCGCGACGGCTTCGACACCCTGCGCAAGAAGGGCGGCCTGTCCGGCTACCCGTCCCGCGAGGAGTCCGAGCACGACGTCGAGGGCAACAGCCACGCCTCCACCGCGCTGTCCTACGCGGACGGCCTGGCCAAGGCCTACCAGCTCACCGGCCAGCGGGACCGGCACGTCGTCGCGCTCGTCGGCGACGGCGCCCTCACCGGCGGCATGTGCTGGGAGGCCCTGAACAACATCGCCTCCGGCACCGACCGGCCGGTGGTCATCGTCGTCAACGACAACGGCCGCTCCTACTCGCCCACCATCGGCGGCCTCGCCGACCACCTCACCTCCCTGCGCCTGCAGCCCGGCTACGAGCGCGCCCTGGAGCGCGGCAAGTCCGCCCTCCAGTCGGCCCCGATCCTGGGCAAGCCGCTCTACGCCGCCCTGCACGCCGCCAAGCGCGGCATCAAGGACGCCATCAGCCCGCAGGCCATGTTCGAGGACCTCGGCCTGAAGTACCTCGGACCCGTCGACGGCCACGACATCGCCGCCGTCGAGTCCGCGCTGCACCGCGCCAAGTCGTTCGGCGGACCGGTCATCGTGCACACCGTCACCCGCAAGGGCAACGGCTTCGCCCCGGCGGAGAACCACGAGGCCGACCAGATGCACGCCACCGGCGTCATCGACCCGATCACCGGCGAGAACCTCAGCCCGTCCAAGCGCACCTGGACGCACGTCTTCGCCGACGAGCTGGCCGCGCTCGGCGCCGAGCGCTCGGACCTGGTGGCCATCACCGCCGCCATGCGCGGTCCGACGGGGCTCGACAAGTTCGCCGCGGCCTTCCCGGACCGCTGCTTCGACGTCGGCATCGCCGAGCAGCACGCCATGACCTCGGCCGCGGGCCTGGCCATGGGCGGGATGCACCCGGTCGTCGCGATCTACGCGACGTTCCTCAACCGGGCCTTCGACCAGCTCCTGCTCGACGTCGCCATGCACCGCCAGGGCGTCACCGTCGTGCTCGACCGCGCGGGTATCACCGGCCCGGACGGCGCGTCCCACCACGGCATGTGGGACCTGTCGATCCTCGGCGTGATCCCCGGCGTCCGGGTGGCCGCGCCGCGTGACGCGGGCACCCTCGCCGAGGAGCTGCGCGAGGCGGTCGCGGTCGACGACGCCCCCACGGTCATCCGCTACCCCAAGGCGTCCGTGGGCGCCGACCTGCCCGCGGTCGAGCGGATCGGCGCCGTGGACGTGCTCAGCCGCGACGGCGACGACGTGCTGCTCGTGGCCGTCGGCGCCTTCGGCGAGCTGGGCCTGGCCGCCGCGCGCAAGCTCGCCGACCAGGGCATCGGCGTCACCGTGGTCGACCCGCGCTGGATCTACC
The DNA here is from genome assembly GCF_024171695.1 of Actinosynnema pretiosum. Lineage (GTDB taxonomy): Bacteria > Actinomycetota > Actinomycetes > Mycobacteriales > Pseudonocardiaceae > Actinosynnema > Actinosynnema pretiosum. The sequence goes on from NZ_JAMTCF010000002.1 coordinate 663,350, forward strand.
CGGTCCCGCCCGAGCTGGTCGACCTCGCCGGGCGCCACCGCCTCGTCGTCACCGTCGAGGACGGCGGCAGGCACGGCGGCTTCGGCTGGGCGCTGGCCGCCGCGCTGCGCGACGCCGACGTGGAGACCCCGCTGCGCGACATCGGCGTGCCGCAGGAGTTCCACGACCACGCCGAGCGCGCCGAGGTCCTCGCCGACCTCGGGCTCACCGCGCAGGACGTGGCCCGCCGCATCACCGAGTGGGTCGTCGCCGAGCAGCCGGTGGAAAACCAGGCGACAGCCCGCAAGTAGTCGATCTGACGTTCCCCCTGCCCGCGAGCGGCCCTGACGGCTCTGCCCACCTCGGTCCCGCGCGTGGCAACGGGCAGCAGAGATGCTTTCCGCCATCCTGAGTCGCCGACCCCCGTGACAGGAGCAGGCGCCCGGCCAAGCGGACCCCCGAGGTCCCCGCCGTGCACCCGCGTCGCGGGGGTCGGCGCGTGGGAGGGGCGGGAGCCGGAGGGGGAACACCGATGAAGGTCACCGTCATGCCGTGGCACCGCGCCGCGCGCTTCCGCGACGGGGAGCACGTCGGCGAGCTCGGACCGGGCAAGCACCGCGTCGGCCGCCGCGACTCGCTCCAGCGGATCGACACCCGGCTCCAGACCAGCACGCCCTCGGCCCAGGACATCCCCACCGCCGACGGCGTCCACGTCCGCGTCACGCCCGCCCTCACCTGCGCGGTGGTGGACGCGTCCCGGTACGTGCCGGCCGCCGACTCGCCCACCCAGGTCCTCCACCTGGCCTGCCAGCTGCGCCTGCGCGCCGCCATCGCCGAGATCACCGCCCGCGCCGAGGGCCGCGCCGCCCTGGAGCGCGCGAGGGGCGAGACCGCCGCCCTGCGCTCGCTGCTCAACGCCGCCCGCCTCGCCGAGGAGCACCCCGTGCTGCTCCAGCTCCGCTCGCTCCAGAACGCCCAGACGGTCGTGGTCGAGCAGAGCGGCGCGCCCCGGCGGTCCAAGCGGGCCAAGCGCGAGGCCACCGGTGCCGCAGGCCCCGCCGATCAGGCGGCTCAGCCGGACGACAGCCCTCGCTAAGCACCCTCTCAGGTGCCTGTGGCACCTTTGTCGGCGTGCGCATCCTGGTAGTCGAGGACGAGGCGCCACTGGCCGACGCGATCGCGCGCGGCCTGCGGCGCGAGGGCATGGCCGTGGACGTGGCCTACGACGGGGAGAGCGGGCACGAGAAGTCCTCGGTCACCCGCTACGACGTGGTCGTGCTCGACCGCGACCTGCCCGGCATGTCCGGCGACGAGCTGTGCGGGGAGATCCTCAGCTCGGGGGCACTGACCAGGGTCATGATGCTGACCGCCAGCGCCGGGATCGAGGACCGCGTCGAAGGCCTGTCCCTCGGCGCGGACGACTACCTGGCCAAGCCGTTCGCGTTCCCCGAGCTGGTCGCGCGGGTCAGGGCGCTGGCCCGCCGCGCCACCCCGGCCACCCCGCCGCTGCTCACCGCCCGCGACGTCGAGCTGGACCCGGCCCGCCGCACCGTGCGGCGCGGCGGCCAGCCGGTCGAGCTGACCCGCAAGGAGTTCGGCGTCCTGGAGGTCCTGCTCGCGGCCAAGGGCTCCGTGGTCAGCAGCGAGGAGCTCCTGGAGCGGGTCTGGGACGAGAACGCCGACCCGTTCACCACGACCGTCCGGGTCACCGTCATGACCCTGCGCAAGAAGCTCGGCGAGCCTGGCATCATCGACACCGTGGTCGGCTCCGGTTACCGAGTCCCGACGGCAGGCTCCGCTGAAGGCTGAGCTGAGCCGCCGCAGGGGGCCGGGGCTGCGCGCGCGGATCACCCTCCTCGCCACCGGCCTGGTCGCGTTCGTCAGCGCGCTCCTGCTCCTGCTCGGCTGGATGCTGGTCAGCCGGGTGGTCGAGTCGTCGCCGCGCTTCCCCGAGGGCAGCACGGTGGTCGTCGACGGGGTCGAGGTCGACGCGGCCTCCCTCACGGACCTGCTCGGCAGGCAGGCCCAGGACGACGTCCTGCGCTCGGGCAGCGTGGCGTTCCTGTGCGTGGTGGTCGCCGCCGCCCTGCTGGCCTGGACGATCACCGGGCGGGTGCTGCGGCCGGTGCACGAGGTCACCGACGCCGCCCGCAGGCTCTCCGCCGAGTCGCTGGGGGAGCGGCTGCGCCTGGTCGGCCCGCGCGACGAGGTCGCGGAGCTGGCCGACACCTTCGACGAGATGCTCGACCGCCTGCAGGCCGCGTTCGACTCGCAGCGGCGGTTCGTCGCCAACGCCTCCCACGAGCTGCGCACCCCCCTGTCGGTGATCCGCACCGAGCTGGACGTGACGCTGTCCGACCCGGACGCGGACGCGGAGGAGCTGCGGCGGATGGCCGAGGTGGTGCGCTCGGCGGGGATGCGGGCCGAGCAGCTGGTGAGCGCGCTGCTGCTGCTCGCGCGCACGGACGGCATCGGGCTGGCGGTGCGGGAACCGGTGGACGTGTCCGCGCTCGTGGAGTCGGCGTGGCGCGCGGTGCGGGCCGAGGCCGAGCAGCGCGGGGTGCGCGCGGTGTTCCACCTCGCCCCGGCGCCCGCGGTCGGCGACCCGGCGCTGCTGGAGCGCATCGCGGGGAACCTGCTGGAGAACGCGGTGCGGCACAACGCGCCGGACGGGTGGGTCGAGGTGCGCGCCGAGGGCGGGCCGGTCTGGACTGTGCTGCGGGTGTCGTCGTCCGGTCAGCTCATCGCGCCGGAGCTGGTGGAGAAGCTGTTCGAGCCGTTCCGGCGCGGTGGCACCGACCGGACCGCGCGCACGGGGACGGGTCTTGGCCTGTCGATCGTGCGGGCCGCGGTGGCCGCCCACGGCGGGAACGTGCAGGCAGCGGCCGTGCCGGGGGGTGGCCTGTCGGTCACCGTGCACCTGCCGGGCGCCCCCGCGTGAGGCCTCGACCGGGGTTCGTCAAAACACTTTTGAGTGGTCCCGGTCACATGATCGCGGGTTTGAGGGCCTCCACACCGGGTACTACCTGCGAAGACACCCCTCCGGGGCCCGGATTTGTAACCGCGTTGGCATGGGTGTAACTTTCTCTCTGCCAGCGCGGAACGGGCCGGGAAACACCGGAACGGAGCGGGGCGAAAAACTTGAAACACCAGCCCCGGATCGGGTCGCGGATCAACG
>NZ_JAMTCF010000003.1:0-46671 GCF_024171695.1 Actinosynnema pretiosum
AACCAACCCCATGCAGGGAAGGTTCATATCCGGTATTAGACCTAGTTTCCCAGGCTTATCCCAGAGTACAGGGCAGGTTACCCACGTGTTACTCACCCGTTCGCCGCTCGTGTACCCCGAAGGGCCTTACCGCTCGACTTGCATGTGTTAAGCACGCCGCCAGCGTTCGTCCTGAGCCAGGATCAAACTCTCCAATAATGAATGAGTTGATCGCTCGGACAACACTGACAAAATGTCAGTTGTCCAGTAACAATCTCAAAGGAATCCTCTTGACGAGGATCATAATTTACTGGCTATTCGGCACGCTGTTGAGTTCTCAAAGAACACGCGCACATCATCACGTTCCGCAAGCGCGGCCCGATCCGAGGCTAGTGCTTATCTAACGTTTGTGGTGAAACTGACGCCCATGGCCGCAGCACCTCAAGAAGAGGCCGGGCTGGGTCTTCCGTTTCGCAGGTCACCCACTCTACCACACTATCTGGGAGCTTGGTTCGTGACCCTCGCCGCACTCCGTTCCGGTTTTCCCGGCCCGTTCCGTGCTGACATGGAGAACATTACACAGGTGCCCCGCAGAAGTAAAATCGGGGGGTCGGGAGGCCTAAAACCGCAGCTAGCGGAGGATCACCCGGTCCGCGCGGGCCTTCGTCCCGTCCACCGCGAACCACCCGCGCTCGAAGTCCTGCCACCGGCGGAGGTGGATCCGGCAGTCCTCGCCGTCCCGCGCGACCGCGCGCTCCAGCCGTTCGGACTCCGACGGGACCTCCACCCACACCGCGAGGTCCAACCGGTCCGCGATCGCCCTGCGCGCGGAGGACACGCCCTCCAGCACCAGGACCTCCGGCGGGTCGAAGGTGATCCACTCCCCCGGCTTCGGCTCGCCGCCGACCCACTCGACGCGCTGGTAGTGGGCGGGCTCGTCGCGCCAGAGCGGTTCGAGCACGCCCTCCACCAACCTCGGCCACCACGCCACCGGGTCGTCCCAGGTGGCGAAGTGGTCCGTCGGCACCACGACCCCGCCGAGCGAGCGGGCGTAGGTGGTCTTGCCCGAGCCCGACGGCCCGTCGACCGCGATCAGGAGCACCGGGCGACCGCGCTCAGAGGCTCCGGCGCCCGGACAGGGCGCGCCCCAGCGTCAGCTCGTCCGCGAACTCCAGGTCACCGCCCATCGGCAGGCCGGAGGCCAGCCGCGTCACGGACAGACCGGGGAAGTCGCGCAGCATCCGCACCAGGTAGGTGGCGGTCGCCTCGCCCTCGGTGTTCGGGTCCGTCGCGATGATGATCTCGCTGACGTCGGTCCCGATCCTGGTGAGCAGCTGCCTGATCCGCAGCTGGTCCGGCCCGATCCCGGACAGCGGGTCGAGCGCGCCGCCCAGCACGTGGTAGCGGCCCTTGAACTCGCGGGTCCGCTCGACCGCGAGGACGTCCTTCGGCTCCTCCACCACGCAGATCAGCGTGAGGTCGCGCCTCGGGTCGCGGCAGATGCGGCAGGTCGTCTCGGCCGAGACGTTGCCGCACACCTCGCAGAAGACCACGCCCTCCTTCACCTTCTGGAGGGCGTCCTGAAGCCTGCCGATGTCCGCGGGCTCCGCGGCCAGCAGGTGGAAGGCGATGCGCTGCGCGCTCTTGGGACCCACGCCCGGCAGTCGGCCGAGCTCGTCGATCAGGTCCTGGACCGGGCCCTCGTACATCAGCCGAACAGCTTGCCGAGGCCGCCGAGGCCGTCGAGCCCGCCCATGCCGCTGGCCAGGGGGCCCATCTTCTGCGCGGCCAGCTCCTGGGCCGCGCGGTTGGCGTCGCGCACGGCGGCGACGACCAGGTCGGACAGGGTCTCCACGTCCTCGGGGTCGACCGCCCTGGGGTCGATCGCGAGGCTCTTGAGCTCGCCGCCGCCGGTGACGACGGCGCGGACCAGGCCGCCACCGGCGGTGCCGGTGACCTCGGCCTCGGTGAGCTCCTGCTGCGCGGTGGCGAGCTGCTGCTGCATCATCTGCGCCTGCTGGAGGATCTGCTGCATGTTGGGCTGACCGGGTTGCACCGCGGTTCCTCTCGTCGGTTGCGCCTGACGTCCAGCGTAGTCGGGGATCAGCTCTTCAAGGGGCGCGCGCCGAGCTCGTCGGCGAGCAGCTTCAGCACGACCGCCTCGGGGTCGAGGCGCTCCTCCCCCGGCTCACCGGGCCTGGCCGCCTCGGCGAACATCTCCTCCTCGTCCACCGGCTCCGGTGGGAGGGGGTCGTCGGGCTCGTCCGGCTCGGGCGGCAGCGGGATGTCGTCGCCCGAGCGGCCGGTCGACCGGTTGGCCTGCGCCTGCATGGCCTTCTCCAGCATCTGCCTGCCGTGGCCGGGGGCGGGCGCGCTCTCGGCCTGGCTGGGCCGGGACGGCGCGGGCTTGGCCTGGCGGGCCTGCGCCTGGGGGCGCTGCGGCGCGGCGGCGTTGCCCTGGACGCACTGGATCTGCCAGCTCCCGCCGAGGACCTGGGCGAACGCCTTGGCGATCACCTCGGCGTTGCGCGGCTCGGCGAGCCTGCGGGCCAGCGGGCCGGAGGTGTGGGCGAGGGTGACCGACGTGCCGTCGACCTCGGTGACGGTGGCGTTGGTCAGCATGGCCTCGGTGCTGCGGCTGGCGCCCTTGACCACGCCGAGCAGCTCGGGCCAGCGCCTGCGGATCTCGGCCGCGTCGACGGCGCCGGAGGCAGGGGCCCGGCCGGGCGCGGCGGGTTCGGCGGGGGCCGCGGGCTGCGGCGGGGCCTGGGAGGGCCGCTGGAACCGGGACTGCGGCGGGGCGGCCTGCGCGGCGGGCGGTTGCCGGGGCGCGGGCTCGACCGGCGGCGCCACGGCGGCGGGCGCGACAGCGGCGGGCGCGGCGGCCACCGCGGGCGCGACCGCGACGGGCGCGGGGGTCTGGACCGGTTCGGGCTCGGCCTGGCGCTGCGAGGGGCGCTGGAACTTGGACTCGACGGCGGGACCGCCGCCTGCACCGCCGTTGCCGCCGCCGCCGGCCGCGACGCCGTGCTTCTCCAGCCGCTCGACGCGCTGGAGCACCGCCGACTCGGCGTCCGACACCGAGGGCAGCAGCATCCGCGCGCAGAGCAGTTCGAGGAGCAGCCGGGGCGCGGTGGCCCCGCGCATGTCGGTGAGGCCCTGGTGCAGCACCTCGGCGTACCGGGTGAGCGTGGCGGGCCCGATGTTCTGGGCCTGCGGGATCATCTTGGCCAGCACGTCCTCGGGCGCGGACACCAGCCCGCGCTCGCCCGCGTCGGGCACCGCGCACAGCAGCACCAGGTCGCGCAGCCGGTCGAGCAGGTCGGTGGCGAAGCGGCGCGGGTCGTGGCCCGCGTCGACGAGCCGGTCCACGGTGCCGAACACGGCGGAGCCGTCGCCCGCGGCGAGCCCCTCGACCACGTCGTCGATCAGCGCGACGTCGGTGACGCCGAGCAGCGCGATGGCCCGGTCGTAGCGCACGCCCTCGGGGCCCGCGCCGGACAGCAGCTGGTCCATGACGGACTGGGTGTCGCGGGCGGAGCCGCCGCCCGCGCGGATGACCAGCGGGAAGACCGAGGGCTCGACCACGACGCCCTCGGCGGCGCAGTTGCGCTCCAGCAGCGCGCGCATCGAGACCGGGGGGATGAGCCGGAACGGGTAGTGGTGGGTGCGCGAGCGGATCGTCGGCAGCACCTTGTCCGGCTCGGTGGTGGCGAAGATGAAGATCAGGTGCTCCGGGGGCTCCTCCACGATCTTCAGCAGGGCGTTGAAGCCCTGCGTGGTGACCATGTGGGCCTCGTCGATGATGAACACCCGGTACTTGGCCTCGGCGGGCGCGTAGAACGCCTTCTCGCGCAGCTCGCGGGTGTCGTCGACGCCACCGTGCGAGGCGGCGTCCAGCTCGACCACGTCGACGCTGCCCGGCCCGTTGGGGGCGAGGCCGACGCAGGAGTTGCACTCGCCGCACGGGTCGGGGGTGGGGCCCTTCGCGCAGTTCAGCGACCTGGCCAGGATGCGCGCGCTGGAGGTCTTGCCGCAGCCGCGCGGGCCGGAGAAGAGGTAGGCGTGGTTCACCCGCCCGGCGCCCAGCGCGATGCGCAGGGGATCGGTCACGTGCTCCTGGCCGATGACCTCGGCGAAGGTAGCCGGTCGGTACTTGCGGTAGAGGGCGAGCGCCACGGGCCTGACCATACCCAAAGACCCCGGCACGAATTCGTGCCGGGGCCGAGGGTTCCCGCTGAGATCAGGGGACCCCGTGCACCCACCAGAGCCCACTTATCCTTGCTGCCTTCCGGCCCTGGGGAGGTTCGTGAGGTGTGTGTCGCACGGGGTCCGCCGTCAGTGTAGCCCCACTGGCGCGGGGCCTGTCGATCAGCCCACCTTGAGGATCTCCTGGAACTGCGGCACGGCCTTGTCCAGCGCGTACGCGACGCCCAGGGTGGAGCCGCTGGAGAAGGCGCTGACCAGCGTCTTGTCCTCCATGACCAGCATCCGGCCGTCCTTGGCGGAGGGGATGCCCGACAGCACCGGGTGCTGCTTGATGGGGGTGGTGTCGGCGCCGATCGGGAAGATGACGGTGAAGTCGGCGTCGAACAGGCTGAGCTGCTCGGCGGAGACGTCGACGAAGAAGGTGCCGGTGGCGAGGGACTCGACCTCGGCCTTGGGCGTGAAGCCGATGGCCTTGAGGAAGTCGACCCTGGCGTCGCCGCTGACGTACGCGCCGAACTTGCCGTCGAAGTAGGAGCCGACGACGGCGGTCTTGCCGTCGAACTTCTTGTTCGCGGTGAACTTGGCGTTCAGGTCCTCGGTGATCTTCTTGGCCTCGGCGTCCTTGCCCAGCGCCTTGCCGACCATCTCGATCTGCTGCTCCCAGGTGGTGCCGTAGGTCACCACGTCCTTGGGCGCGCCGATGGTGGGCGCGATCTGGGAGAGCTTGTCGTGCTTGGCCTGGTCGTTGTCCGACCGGGTGTTGAGGATGAGGTCCGGCTGGAGCGCCGCGACGGCCTCGTAGTCGAGCTCCATCGTGCCGAGGATCTGGGGCGTCTCGGTGAACAGGCTCTCGGCCCAGGGGCCGACGCCCTTGCCGCCGAAGGCCATCCAGTCGCTGACGCCGACGGGCTGCACGCCCAGCGCCAGGGCGGCCTCGGCGTCGGACCAGCCGAGCGCGACGACGCGCTTCGGGGTGCCCTCGACCTGGACGGGGCCGAACCTGGTGTCGACCGTGACGACACCGGCCGCGTCGCCGGAAGCCGACGACGGGGTGTCCTCGCCACCGCTGGTCGAACCGCCGCAGGCGGTGGCGAACAGGGCGAGCAGGACGACGAGCGGGCGGAGCCGCACGGACCTCACCTCCAAGATTTAGGTGAGGCTAAGCAAACAACTTTCACCCGTAAGGCGCAAGCTCAGCCCCGCCGCCGGAACGAGTGGCCTTTTTCTCAGGCCACCTCCCCGCCTGCCGACTCGCCGTCCGACAGGGGAACACCCCCACCGAGGCGAGACGAGGCACGTGGATGGCAGTCAAGGGAAGGGCGCTCGCCGGAGCTCCGGTCGGGGTCAAGATCCTCTCCGGGGTCGCGGTGGCCGTGCTGGGCATGGTCGTGATCACCGGCGTCGCGGTGGGGCAGATGACCTCGCTGCGCGACGGTCAGGAGCAGCTCAACAGCGAGGCCGTGGTGCCGCTGGCCAAGTTCGACGAGGTCAGGCGCGCGTACCTCCAGACGCGGGTGGACGCGCTGGCCGACGAGTGGGTCGCCACGACCAACGGCCCCGAGCACGAGGCGTTCAACAAGGACATCAAGGCGATGGACGCCGCGCTCGCCGACCTGGCCAAGAGCGCCGTCACCGACGTGCAGCGCTCGTCCACGGCCGAGCTCCAGTCCGCCTGGTCCGAGTACATCAAGGTGGTCGCCGGCGAGGAGTTCCTCCAGCTGGCCCGCACCGGCGACCGCGCCGGGTACGTGGCCGCGCGCGACTCGCAGGTCAAGCCGCAGGCCGTGCGCATCCAGAACGCGCTCGACGCGCTGGTGCAGGACATGACCACGTCGACCGCCGCCCAGCTCCAGCGGGCGAGCGACAACTACAGCACCGGCATCTGGGTGCTGGTCGGCACGCTGCTGGCCGCCATCGCGGTGGCCGTCGGCCTCGCCGTCGCGGCGACCCGCGCCGTGACCGGTCCGCTGCGCAGGCTGAGCGAGGTGTGCGACGCGCTGGCGCAGGGCGACCTGACCAAGCGCACCGGCCTGTCCGGGACGGACGAGGTCAGCCGGGTCGGCGCCGCGCTGGACGGCGCGACCGAGAAGACCGCGGAGGCCATCTCGGTGCTGTCCGACAGCGCCCGCTCGGTGGTCGCGGCCACCGGCAAGCTCACCGACACGGCGGGCCGGATCTCCGGCTCGTCGGCGGACACCGCGAGCCGCGCCGACGCGGCGACCGAGGCCGCCGAGCACGTGTCCGACGGCGTGCAGGCCATCGCCACCGGTGCGGAGGAGATGTCCGCGTCCATCCAGGAGATCGCCCGCAACGCCAGCCACGCCGCCCAGCTGGGCAGCCACGCCCGCAGCCTGACCGAGCAGACCGGCGCGACCATGGCGCAGCTCGGCGGGTCGTCGGCGGAGATCGGCAACGTCATCAAGGTGATCACCTCGATCGCCGAGCAGACCAACCTGCTGGCGCTGAACGCGACCATCGAGGCCGCGCGCGCCGGTGACGCGGGCAAGGGCTTCGCCGTCGTCGCGAACGAGGTCAAGGACCTGGCGCAGGAGACCGCGCGGGCCACCGAGGAGATCAGCAACCGGGTGGAGGCCATCCAGGCCGACAGCTCGAACGCGGTGACCGCGATCGCGACGATCGCCGACGTGATCAACGAGCTGGACGGCGTGCAGGCCACCATCGCCGCGGCCGTCGAGGAGCAGGCGGCCACGACCGCCGAGATGAGCCGCAGCGTCGCCGACGCGTCGGGCCGCACCACCGAGATCACCGGCAACATCACCGGCGTCGCGGGCTCGGCCGCCGCGACCTCGGACGGGGCGCGCACGACCACCGAGACCATCGGCGAGCTGGTCGCCGTGGCGGGCAACCTGGAGTCCGTGGTGGGCCGCTTCCGCTACTGACGGGCGGGGGCGCCGAGCGCCTTCCGCAGCACCGCTCCCGGCGCCGGGGGCGTCACCTCTTCAGGTGGCGCCCCCGGCGCCTTTTTGGCTCAGCAGGGCCCTTTTACTGCCGTTTTACGAAACATGAAGCGCACACGTGTGACCCCGCTCAACCTGGGGCTCGGTCACCGGTTGCTGGCGTTGAGCATCGGCACGGTCATCGCCACCGCCGGTGTTCTCGTGGTGGTCGGTGCCTGGCAGAGCGACAAGTTCAGCACCGCAGCGGCCGGCAACGTAGCCGAGCTGATCCAGACCGACACCGACCACGTCACCTCCGGGGTGAGCACTCTGACCCGCACCGCGGGCGAGGCCATCCAGGAGAGCGTCAACAGCAGCATGAACGTCGCGAACGCCGAACTGGCGCAGCGCGGCGGTCTGCGCCTCGACGGCTCCTCCACCACCTCGTGGAAGGCCGTCAACCAGCTCACGCAGGAGGCCACCGACGTCACCCTGCCCAGGGCCGAGGTCTCCGGGACCTGGCTGGGCCAGAACCGCGACCAGTCGGCGCCGACGCCGCTGGTCGACGACATCCGCTCCATGGTCAGCGCGACCGTCACCGTCTTCCAGAAGATGGACGACAAGGGCGACCTGCTGCGCGTGGCCACCAACGTGCCGAACAAGGCGGGCGAGCGCGCCATCGGCACCTACATCCCCGCCACCGCCCAGGACGGGACGCCGAACGCGGTCGCCAAGGCGATCAACTCGGGCACCTCGTACCGGGGCGTGGCCAAGGTCGTCGACACCTGGTACATCGCGGCCTACGACCCGATCAAGAACGCGAACGGCGACGTCATCGGCGCGCTGTACGTGGGCATCCCGCAGGACAAGGCGATCGCCCAGCTGTCCCAGGCCATCTCGGACACCACCGTCGGCGCCAACGGCCGGGTGACCGTCTACAGCACCTCGGCCGCCGACAAGGGCCGGATCATCGCCTCCACCGGCGGCAAGGACGTCGGCACGACGAACCCGGACGCGACCGACGCGAACGGCGTCAAGTACGTGGACGAGATCGTCTCCAAGGCGACCTCGCTGGGCGCGGGCCAGGTCTTCAACGCGATCTACCAGCTGCCCGGCCTGGACGGCGAGCCCGCAGCGGCCTCGCCGACCAACGTCGTCTACTACGGCCCGTACCAGTGGGCCATCGCGGTCTCCTCGTACGGCCCGGACTCGGCGGGCGCCATCGAGGAGGTCGAGCAGGGCCGCAGCGCGATGCTGTGGGCCTTCGTGGTCGCGGCCGTGCTGATCGCCGCCGCCGCCGCGCTGGTGGCGCTGATCTGGGCGCGCCGCATGACGGCCCGCCTGCGCGGCCTGACCAGCGCGCTGACCGCGCTGTCCGAGCGCGACCTGACCGTCCAGGCGAAGGTCGGCGGGAACGACGAGATCGGCGAGATGGGCACCGCGCTCAACACCGCCGTCGGCGAGCTGCGCGAGCTGATGTCCGGCATCTCCGAGGCGTCCCTGCGGGTCGAGGAGACCTCGCGGAACGTGTCGTCGACCGGCGCGAAGCTGTCCGACTCGGCGTCGAGCGCGGCGGAGCAGACCAGCAACGCCGCCGAGGCCGCCGCCGAGGTGACCAGGAACGTGCAGACCGTGGCGCACAGCTCGACCGAGATGGGCTCCGCGATCGCCGAGATCTCCCGCAACACCCAGGCCGCCGCCGCGACCGCGCACGACAGCGTCGAGCGCACCCGCCAGGCGTCGGACGTCATCGCCGAGCTGAGCGCGGCGAGCGCCGAGATCACCGACGTGGTGCGGACGATCAGCAGCATCGCCGAGCAGACCAACCTGCTCGCGCTGAACGCCACCATCGAGGCGGCGCGGGCCGGTGACGCGGGCAAGGGCTTCGCCGTCGTCGCCGGTGAGGTCAAGGACCTGGCGCAGGAGACCGCGCGGGCCACCGAGGACGTGTCGCGCCGGGTCGAGGCGATCAACTCGGGCACGACCAGGGCGATCGAGTCGATCGCGGCGATCACCACGGCGATCGACAGCGTGAACGAGTCGCAGTCGGCGATCGCGGCGGCGGTGGAGGAGCAGTCCGCCACCACCGACGAGGTCAACCGCAGCATCAGCCTGGCCTCGGACCACAGCTCGCAGATCGCGGTGCGGCTGAACCAGGTGAGCTCGACCGTCGAGAGCACCAGGGACGCCGTGCGGATGTCGGCGGACGCGGCCGAGGAGCTGAGCGGCACCGCCCGCCAGCTGACCGACCTGGTGGGGCGCTTCACTCTCTGATCCGGGTCGTGGACGACCGAGGGCGCCGGGGGACTCCCCCGGCGCCCTCGGTGCTTCTCGTCCGGCGCTTCTCGTCGCCTCGGCGGGAACCGGCTGGCGGCGGGCGGGGCGGAGAGGACCGACAGGCTGGTTGACCAGCCGTTTTGGTCGGTGACTCCCTCCTCCGGTAGGCTCATCGACGGAGGATTCGCATAGTGGCCTAGTGCGCACGACTGGAAATCGTGTTGGGTTAACCCCCTCACGGGTTCAAATCCCGTATCCTCCGCAGATCAGAGGCCCGGCACCCACGTGGTGCCGGGCCTCTGGCGTTGTCGAGGCGTTGTGCGGGCAGCAGGCTGACCTGCGGTTACCGGACCTCGGCCAGCGCCGGGTCCCAGCCGCGCGCCACCGAGTCCGCGCACCGGTCCGGCTCGTCGCCGGTGCGGGTGAACAGGGCCTCCAGCAGCACCGGGCAGTGCGCGAGGACCTCGCGGGGCAGCGGGCCGTTCGCCACCAGCGACACCACGCCGTGCCCCACCGCCCAGCTCCGGGTCGCCAGGTCCAGCGGCGCGGTGTCCGCGTGGAACCTGCCCGCGTCACGACCGCGCAGGGCCGCCTGGACCATGTGCTCCAGGGTCGCGTCGGCGGCGCCCAGGTCCTCCAGGTCGAAGTTCGCGTCGAACATGACCCGGTACAGGTCGGGGTGCTCCAGCGCGTTGCCGAGGTACGCGACGACGAGCGCGGTCAGGTCGGTGACCGGGTCGGTGGTCACCGGGACCTCGGCGAACCGGCACGCGAGCCGCGTGAAGCCCTCCTGGCGCAGCGCCATCCACATCCCGTCCATGTTCCCGAAGTGGGTGTAGACGGCCATCGTAGACACCCCGGTGCCCGCGACGAGCGAGCGGAGCGTGATCGGCTCGCGGACGCGCAGCATGTGCGCGGCGCGCTCCACGAGGAGGGTGCGGACCGCCGGGTCCTTCTGCCTCGCCATGAGCACCAAGATACATAGCATAGCTTTGTTATGTAGTGTGGGGTGCGCCTGCCCCGGACGGGGGCGGACCCGCACGACGAGGAGTCGAGAAGCATGGCGATCACGCTGGTGAACCCGGACGGGCTGCCGCAGGTCGAGGTCTACCGGCAGGTGTCGATCGGCACGGGGTCGAAGCTGGTGTTCGTCGCCGGGCAGGTGGCGCGCGACGGCGACGGCAACCGGATCGGCGAGGGCGACCTGGCCGCGCAGGCCGAGCAGGCCTACCTGAACGTCGGCACGGCGCTCGCCGCCGCCGGGGCGTCGCTGGACGACCTCGCCAAGGTGACGGTCTACGTCGTCGACTGGACCCTGGACAAGATGCCCGTGCTGCTGGAGGGGATCAACCGGGCGTTCGCGCGGCTGGGCGGCGGCTCGCTCGCGCCCGTGACGCTGATCGGCGTCGCCGCGCTGGCCGAGCCGGACCTGCTGATCGAGGTCGAGGCCACCGCCGTGGTCGGGTGAGGACCCCGCGCACGGCCGAGGGCCCGGCGGCGACGTGCCACCGGGCCCTCGGTCGTCACCCCGTCAGGGGCGGTGGAACAGGTCCGCGAGGTCTTCCAGCCCGAACACGATGTGGTCGAGCAGCCTGCTGCCGGTGCTCGGCCTGATCTTCACGACCTGCGGGTCGTGGTCGCTGGCCTGGTCGGCGAACTCGGCGTTGATCCGCACCACGTCGTACCGGTACCGCTTGACGTTGGAGCTGAGCAGGATGTGGTCGAGGGTCTGCGAGTTGCCCTCGTACACGTAGCTGTACCGCTCGTTCGCGGGCAGCGTCGACATCAGGTCGACCACCTCGCCACCCTCGGTGAGCTTCCTGACCACCGGCGAGAACTGGTAGTCGTTCAGGTCGCCCGCGAGCACCACGTTCGCGCCCGCGTCGACCGCCTTCACCCGGTCCACGAAGCCCTTGAGCAGGGTCGCCTGCTTGAGGCGCTGCTCCTCGGACGAGCGGACCGGCTCCTGGTAGCGGCCGTGCATGGCCTGGTCGCCGCCCTTGGAGTTGAAGTGGTTGGCGACCACGAACACCGTGCGGCCCAGGAAGGAGAACTCGCCGACCAGCGGCTTGCGGCTGGCGTCCCACGCCTCGTTCGCGGGTTCGATCCGGCCGGGCGACACCGACAGCGCGGCACGGCCCCGGCTCCTCACGACCGAGACCGCCGTGGTGGCGTCGCCGCCCGCGCGGTCCACGAAGGACACCCGGCCGGGGTTGAACAGGAACCCGACGCGGATGTTGCCGCCGGGGGCGCCGCCGTCGGCGTTGTCCACCGGGTCGATCTGCCGCCACTGGTAGCGCGGGCCGCCCTTGGCGACGATCGCGTCGGTGAACCGCTGGTAGGTCGCGCCCGCGGTGACCGTGCCGTCGTTGGTCGTGCCGTTGTCGTCCTGGATCTCCTCCAGCACGACCACGTCCGGGCTGCGCAGGTTCGCCACGACCGCGGCGGCGAGCCGGTCGAACTTGGCCTGGTCGTTGGTGGCGGCCAGGTTCTCCACGTTGTACGTCGCCACCGACAGCTCGTGCCTGCCGGTCGCGTCGGACACCTCGGGCTGGACGCCGCCCGGCGCGTGCTCGCCCACCGACTTGGTCGCCAGGGTGTAGCCGCCGAAGTTGGTGTACTCCAGGTTGCCGACGGTGGAGCCGCGCCAGACGTCGCCGACGTTGCTCACCGGCGGGGTCGCGCTGCCCGCCTTGACCTTGAGGCGGCCGGGGTTGGGCTGGTCGTAGCCGAGGTAGATGGTGCCGCCGCGCGCGGTCGGGTTGTCCTGGGGCCGGGTGGTGATCCAGGACTCGCCGAAGTTGTTGGTGGGGCCGGTGACGCGGGCGTCGACGACCTCGACCAGCATCCCCTCGCGGGACTCGAAGTAGTCCAGGGCGTGCTTGTCCGGCTCCAGCGGGAGCTGCTCGATGCTGCCGCCCGAGGCGGTCGGCAGGTAGCCGGCCGGGGGCGCGAGCTTCTCCGGCGCGGGCAGCGGGTTGCCGCTGGAGAGCACCGACGTGGTCGGCGCGGTGATCTCGGTGAGCGTCTGGTTGGAGTTGCTCGCCTCGGTCCCGCCGGGGCGGTACTCGGCGATGGTGCCGCTGACCAGGACGGAGTCGCCGGGCTTGACGGTCGGGGCCGCGTCGCCGGTGTAGACGAAGACGCCCTCGCTGGTGCGGGGGTCGCCGTCGGGCTGGGTGTCCTGGATCCAGTAGCCCCGGTCGCCGGTGGCGCGGGTCGCGGTGACCAGGCCGGGGACGCCGGTGACCTTCTGGCCCAGCAGCGGCGAGATCCGGGTCGTGCCCTGGATGTCGCGGATGCGCTTGTCACCGGGCTGCGGGTCCGGGTCCGGATCGGGGTCCGGGTCCGGGTTCTGGCCCGCGCCCTCGCCCTTGGAGTTGACCGGGGTGGGCGCGCCGGTGGTGAAGTCCGCCGCGTTGTCGTCGCTGTCGACCAGCTGCGGGCGGGCGGCGGAGGTGGTGCTGGCGAGGGTGGCCGTGGGGGCGCCCTCGCGGACGACCGCGGTCGTGCCGTAGCCGACGAGGTCCTTGACCCTGGCGTCGGCGGCGCAGTCGGCGGCGGTCTTGCAGGTGAGCGCCTGGGCGCCGGAGACCAGCGCGACCGTGCCCGTGCCCGCCGCCATCGCGATCGTGCCGGTGGCGTCGGGGGTGGGCAGCGCCGTGGTGCCGCCGGTGCCCTTGGCCTGGGCGACGAGGTAGCGGGCGTTCGGCGCGATCGAGCCGGTGAGCGGGGTGACCTGCCACTGGCTGGCGGCGCTGGCGGAGGCCGGGAGGTACTGCACGCTCCAGCCGTCGACGGCGACCGGCGCGGAGGCGCGGTTGGCCAGCTCGACGAAGTCCTGGGTCAGCACCGCGCCGGAGTTCCCGCCGCCGCCGTAGACCTCGGCGATGAGCGCGTCCTGGCTGGGAGCCGCGGTGGCGGGTGTCGCGGACGCGATCGACACGACCGTGGCGGCTGCGGCGGCTAAACCGGCGCGGAGCGGGGTTGATCTCAACGGGTCCTCCGTATTTGGCGGGTCCGCAGATCCTCCCCGCAACGGGTGAACGTGGGAAGACACCGTGACTAACGGTTGACGGCGAGGGAATCACTCGAACGTGTGTTCGATGGCGTGCTAGGATCTGCCTCGGGCGCTAGCCGGTGGTCCCCTCCCAGGCACCGGCTGGCGCGCCAGTGCGGGGCGGTGGTCGAACCGCAGGGCCGCGCCCGATCTCCCGTGACGCCGCCGGGATCATCCGCGACGTCCACACCCACATCCCACGTTCGGGCTCCCCGCTCCGGGTGAGCCGATGCCGGTGCGCGACCGGCGGGTGGAGCGGGGACAGCTTTCCACCTCGGGGCGGGCGGGGCGGGTGACCGTTGATGGCGGCTCGGGCGGGGAAGTCGCGGTGAGCAGGGGTTCCCGATTCTCGGGTGAAGCGGAATTGCTGCGCGCGGAGCTGGCGACTAGTCCTTGCGCCGAGATCCCACTGGTCCCTTCGGCGCGCGGAGCGGGCGCGGGAACCCCCGGAAACGCAGAGCGCCGGTCCCGTTTCGGGACCGGCGCTCTGACTGGCGGTGGCGGTGGGATTTGAACCCACGGAGGCTTTCACCTCACACGCTTTCGAGGCGTGCTCCTTCGGCCGCTCGGACACGCCACCGCTAAGAACAATACAAGACCGCCGAACCACCCCGCGAGGGGGGTGCCCCCAACGTGATCAGCCGCTCTCCGGCCACCGCTCGGACGCGCCCCGACCTGCGAAGAAGTCCCGCATCAGCGCCGCGCACTCGGCCTCGCGCACCCCGCCCACCACCTCGGCCCGGTGGTTGAGCCTGCGGTCGCGGACCACGTCCCACAGGGAGCCCACGGCGCCCGTCTTCGGCTCCCACGCGCCGAACACCACGCGGTCCACCCGCGCCAGCACCAGGGCGCCCGCGCACATCGCGCACGGCTCGACCGTCACCGCCAGGGTGCAGCCGCCCAGGCGCCAGCCGTCGCCGAACACCGCCGCCGCCGCGCGCAGGGCCAGGACCTCCGCGTGCGCGGTCGGGTCGCCCAGGCGCTCCCGCGCGTTGCAGGCGCGCGCCAGCTCGACGCCGTCCGGGCCGAAGACCGCCGCGCCGATCGGGATGTCCTCGCCCGCGCCCGCCGCCGCCTCAAGGGCCGCGCCGACCATCGCGTCGTACCGCGCGGTGATCACGCCTGCAGGGTGTCCAGCAGCCGGGTGAACTCGTCGCCGAAGCCGATCCGCTGGGCGATCATCTGCAGCTGCTCGTCCGGGTACAGGTCGACCTCGTCGACGATCACCTGCAGCTCGTGCTCCGGCATCCCCAGGTCCGCCAGGATCGCGAGGTCGCCCTCGGGCCACAGCTCGTCGTCCTCCTCGTCGGGAGGGTCGACGCGCAGCAGGTCCAGCACGTCGGCGGCGATGTCGTAGTCCAGGGCCGCCGCCGCGTCGGACAGCAGCAGCGACACGCCTCCCGGCACCGGGCGCAGCACGATGAAGAACTCGTCGTCCACCGCCAGCAGCCCGAACGCCGCGCCCGTGGAGCGCAACCCCCGCAGCTGGGTGATCGCCGCGTCCAACTCCGACAGCGCGTCGCCGTCCAGGGTGCTGCACCGCCAGCGGTTGTCCTCCCGGACGACCGCGACCGCGAAGCCGTGCACCGGCGGCTCCTGCTCAGGCATGTGCACACCGTAGGGCCACCGGCCCCCACCCGGTAGCACAGCCCCCGCGCGGAACGCCCCGGACTGCCACTATCGGGGGATGAGCACAACCGCGCCCAGCCCGTCCACGCCCGCCGAGGACCCGCGCTTCACCGGCCTGTCCGAGGAGGCCCGCGCGCTCCAGCCCAGGACCGTGGCGCTGCGCAGGCAGGTGCACCGGCACCCCGAGCAGGGGCTCGACCTGCCGAAGACGCAGGCCGCGGTGCTGCACGCGCTGGAGGGCCTGCCGCTGGAGGTCACCACCGGCACGTCCTCGTCCTCGGTGGTGGCGGTGCTGCGCGGTGAGCGGCCCGGTCCCACGGTGCTGCTGCGCGGGGACATGGACGCGCTGCCCGTGCGGGAGGAGACCGGGCTGGAGTACGCGTCGGAGGTGCCCGGCGCCATGCACGCGTGCGGGCACGACGCGCACGTGGCGATGCTCGCCTCCGCCGCCCGGCTGCTGTCGGGCAGGCGGGGCGCGCTGGTCGGCCAGGTCGTGTTCATGTTCCAGCCCGGCGAGGAGGGCCACCACGGGGCCCGGTTCATGCTGGAGGAGGGCCTGCTCGACGCGGCGGGGGCGCGGCCGGTGAAGGCGCTGGCGCTGCACGTGTCCGCGACGGTCACCTCCGGCGTGGTGCTGACCCGGCCGGGGCCGATGATGGCCTCGGCGGACACCTTCCGGGTGCTCGTGCGCGGGCGCGGCGGGCACGGCGGGATGCCGCACGACGCGCTCGACCCGGTGCCCGCGGCGGCGGCGATGGTCGGGGCGCTCCAGACGATGGTGGCCAGGCGGGTCAGCGTGCACCGGCCCGCCGTCGTCACGGTGGGCCGGATCGAGGCGGGCACCACGAACAACGTCATCCCGGAGACCGCCCTGCTGGAGGGCACGATCCGCACCCTCTCCGAGGAGACCCGCTCCTGGGTGGGGAAGGAGCTGGTGACGGTGTGCGAGCACGTGGCCGCCGCGCACGGCTGCACCGCCGAGGTCGAGGTGGTCCCCGGCTACCCGGTGACGGTCAACGACGCGGACGTCGCGCCGCACGTGCTGGAGCTGGCGTCGACCGTGCTGGGCCCGCGCTGGGTCGCCGAGGCCGAGGACCCGCTGATGGGCGCCGAGGACTTCTCCTACGTCCTGCAGGAGGTGCCGGGCGCCATGGTGTTCCTCGGGGCCTGCCCGCGCGGGGTCGACCTGGCGCGCGCCGAGCCGAACCACTCGGGCCGTGCCCTGTTCGACGAGGCAGCGCTGGAGCACGGGGTGGTGCTCTACAGCGCCTTCGCGCTGGACGCCCTGCGGTGACGCCCGCGCACCGCCACTCGCCGTCACCGACCGTGTGCGGGCAGGATGTCCCGCGTGCGTGAGCTGTGCGTGGTCGGGTTGGGGTTGATCGGCGGTTCGGTGCTGCGCGCGGCGGTGGCCGCGGGGTGGACCGCGTGGGGTGCGACGGCGTCCGAGGAGGACGCCGGGACGGCGCGCGCGGACGGGTTCGACGTGGTCGACCTGGTCGAGGCGCTGGCCCGCGCGCAGCGCTCGGACGCCCTGGTGGTGGTGGCGGTGCCGCTGCCCGCCGTGGAGCGGGTGCTGCGGATGCTGCCCGCCGGGGTGCGGTTGACCGACGTGGTGAGCGTGAAGGGCCCGGTGGCCGACCTGGTGCGCCGCTGCGCGCCGTCCGCCCGCTACGTGGGCGGGCACCCGATGGCGGGCACGTCCGCGTCCGGCTGGGCGGCGGGCGACGTGGCGCTGTTCCGGGGCGCGGCGTGGGTGGTGGCCGCCGAGGACGGGTGCGACCTGGACGTGCTGGGCGACGTGGTGCGGCTGGCGCTGGCGGTGGGCGCGCACGTGGTGCCGACCGACTCGGACGAGCACGACGTGGCGGTGGCGCGGGTGTCGCACCTGCCGCACGTGCTGGCGGCGGTGCTGGCCAGCACGGGCGCGGACGGCGGGCCGCTGGCGCTGGCGCTGGCCGCCGGGTCGTTCGGCGACGCGACGCGGGTGGCGGGCAGCGACCCGGACCTGGTGCGCGCGATGTGCGAGGGCAACCGGAACGCGCTGCTGGGCGCGGTGGACGACGCGCTGGGCCGGTTGGGCGCGGCGCGCGGGTCGCTGGCGTCCACGGGCGGGCTGGCGAAGACGATCGACGCCGGGCACGCGGCGCGCGGGCGGTTGGACGCGCTGCGCGCGGACGAGGGCGCCGAGGTGACCGTGGACCTGGCCGCGCCGGACGCCCGCGAGGCGCTGCGCGCGGTGGGCGCGCGCGGTGGCCGCGTGGTGGCGCTGGACGGGACGACCGCGCTGGCCAGGACCTTCTGACGTGCGCAGGCGCGTCGCGGCGTTAGCCGCCGCAGGCGTCCTGCTGGTCGGCGCGGTGGTGGTGATGCGGGAGCTGTCCGCGCCCGCCGCGGCGCCGGAGCTGGCCGAGCGGGCACGGTACCTGACCTCGTCCGCCGCTCCCCCGCCGCCGGTGGGCCTGCGGGCGGCGGTGCTGGACCCCGGAAGCGTCCGGGTGTCCTGGGACGCGCCCGCCGAGCGGACGGCTCCGGGGTACGAGGTGCGCTGGGGCGACCGGGTGCTGCGCGTGCCCGGCCACGAGGTGGAGCTGACCGGTCTCGACCCGGCCGCCGAGGCGCGGGTGGAGGTGCGCGCGGTCGGCGCGCGGGGCGCGAGGTCGGCCGCCGCCGAGGTGGTGATCGCGCCGGGCGCGGACCCGGCGAACCGGACGGACGTGCCGCTGCGGGCGTTCGACGGGCCCGAGTCGGTGCGCCCGGACCTGTGGCGGGTGCTGCGCGACCCGGTGGCCCAGCACACCGGTGAGTGCCTGGGCACGAGCTCGGGGCGCCTGGTCCCCACCTGCCGCGGGGTCGACCTGCAGTCGAACACGCCGCTGGCGCCGCGCGACGAGCCGGTGGACGGGCTGCTCGGCCAGGTCGTGCTGGACGCGGCGGGCCCCTCGGGCGACAGCTCGCTGTCGCTGGCGCTGGTGCCCGACGGGTGGCGGGACCTCGGCCTGCTGGACACCGAGCGGTGGCCGTCCGGCGCGGTGGTCCTGACCGTGCGGGACGGGCACGCGGTGCTGCTCGCGGCCGGGGTCGGGCGGACCGTCTCGGAGCGGGCCGTCCCGCTCGCGCCGGGGGTGCGGCACCGCTGGGAGGTGCGGGTGCGCGTGGGTTCGGTCGTGGCGCTGCGGGACGGCGAGGTGGTGGCCGAGCTGCGCGGGACCGCCCTCCCCGGCCGGGTGTGGCCCCGGCTGGCGCTCCGCGGCGAGAACGGCGTGGAGCTGGTCGCCTTCGGCAGCGCGGGCGCGCCCGCCGAGCCGTCGCCGGAGCGGGTGGTCCCGCTGCGGTTGGAGCGGGCGGACAGCACCACCGGGGCGACCTCGCTGTCGACCGACGCGGACCTGTCGGGGGTGACCTCGACCAGGTTCGTCGGCGAGCACAGGGAGGGCCTGCGCGAGCTGGTGGTGGCCGGGGGCGGCCGGGAGGCGCGGGCGGCGGTCCTCACCGACGCGGGCCCCGACGGCAAGCCCTGGGGCGTGCTGGGGGTGGCCGACCTGCCGCCGGGCACGAGCTCGGTCGTGCTGCGGACCGGCGCGGACGGGGCGGGGGTGACCGGGCGACTGGTGGTGACCGGCGGGAGGGTGGAGACGCCCGTCCTGCACCCCCGGTCGCCCGCCGGCGTCGCGGCGCCCCCGGTGCGGACGCGGTTCGCCCGCCACGGCGACCGGGTGCGCCTGGTGGTGTCGCTGCTGGACCCGCAGGCGCGCGAACTGCTGCCGCTGCGGGAGCTGCGGGTGGACCTGGACGGCGAGCGGCTGGCGGCGGTGCCGCTGGGCGGCTCGGTCGGCGGGGTGCACGAGTTCGAGGTGTCCGGGGTGGAGCCGGGCGAGCACCGGGTGCGGGTCGAGGTGGAGCCTGAGCAGGTGGACGTCGCCACCACGGTGCGGGAGACCGAAGTCACCCAGTCGCTGTCGCCCCGCTAGGTCTCGACCGCGCAACGGGTGAGTGACCGGGCTCACTCCCGCACCTAGCGTGAGGCCGTGGACCGTCGCAGGATCGGGTTCGTCGCCGCGGGTGCGGTGCTGTTCGCGGGTGTGGTCGTCGTGCTGCGCGGGGGTGGTCTGCCCGGCCCCGCGGACGCCGGGATCAGCACCCGGCCGCCGCCGCCGACCTCGTTGACGGCGTTCTCCTCGGACGGGGTGCTCGTGCCCGCGCCCGGTCCGGCGCCGGACGCCCCCGAGGAGCTGGCCGCGCGGCCGGGTCCGGGCAGCCTGCTGGTGACCTGGACCGGCGGGGCTCCGGGGTACGAGGTGCGCTGGGGCCTCGGCGACGTGTCGCGCACCCGGCTGGTGACCGGGTCGCTGGTGGAGCTGCGCGTCCCGGACGGGCGGGAGCAGCGGGTCGAGGTGCGCGCGGTCGACGAATTCGGCCAGCGGTCCGCGCCCGCGTCGGCCTCCGGGGTCCCCGGACCGGTGGGGGTGCGCGAGCCCGGCGCCTACCACCTGGTGGACCGGTTCGAGCGGGCGGACGCGCCCGACCCGGCGCGCTGGCGGCTCACCACCAAGCCCGGTTGCGCGCGGGTGGGCGCGGGCGAGGGCGAGGAGGCGGCGGCGCTGGTCGTGGCCACCACCTGCGCGGGCGTGCCCGCCGTGCTGCGCTCGCGCGCGCCGCTGGTGCTGCGCGAGGACGCCGAGGAGCTGGGGCGGTTCGCGGTGGGCGCGGGCGGCCCGATCGCGAACGGCGAGCTGGCGCTGGAGCTGGCGCCCGGCCCGGTGGCCGCGCTGTCCGGGGCGGGGCTGCCGCCGGGGGCGCTGCGGCTGGTGGTGCGGGCGTCCGAGGAGTCAGTGACCGCCCAGGTGCTGACCGCCGAGGGTGACCGGACGCGGGTGCTGCGCCCGCTGGACGACGTCGAGCCGGGCACCGGGCACGTGTGGGAGCTGGTGCTGCGCCGGGACGGGGCGCTGGTGCTGCTGGACGGCGAGCCGGTGGTCTCCAGCCCGGTCGTGCCCGCGTGGCGGGAGGCCACCGCGCTGGTGTCGCTGTCCGGGCCGATCGGGCAGCGGGTCCCGGTGTGGCTGGCCGGGCTGGGCGGCGCACCGTCCGCCCCTCCCCCGCTGGTGGGACCGGTGCGGGTGGAGGTGACGCCGGAGGGCGGCGAGGCGGGGGCCGGCTCGGGCGCGCCCGCCGGGCAGCTGCGGATGACGCTGTCGCACGCCCGGCCCCGCCCGCCGACCGAGCCGCTGGTCGCCGTGGTGTCGGGGGTCCCGGTGCCGCTGCGGGCCGCCGTCGACGGGGCGCCGTTCCGGGTGGACACCGGGTTCCCGGTGGTGGGGGACGTGCCCGCCGGGGTGGCGTCGGTGTCCGACGACGGGGTGGTCGGGGTGCGGCTGGCCCTCGGGTTCGAGGCGACCGCGACGCACGCCGAGCTGGAGTTCGAGCCGGGCGGCCCGGTGCCCGCCGCGACCGGCCTCGAACCGGGGCCGCCCGAGACCGCGCTGCCAAGGCCGACCGCGCGGGTGCTGGACGCGTCGGGGGCCCCGCTGCCCTCGGGCGCGCCGGTGCCGCGCGGCCGGGTGGTGGTCGAGCTGGTGCTGGTGGGCGCGCCCGCGCAGCACGGGCTGGCCGGGCTCGCCGGGTTCGGGCTGTGGATGGACGGGACGAGGATCGCCTCGGTGCCCACGGCGCTGGGCGGGCCCGCGGTGGCGGGCTCCTACCGGGTGGCGGTGAACACCGGGTCGCTGCCGGGCGGACCGCTCGCGGAGGGCCCGCACATGGTGGAGGCGCGGCTGTTCGGCACTTCGGGGTCCACGCGGCCCACCTCGGCTTTCGCCTCGTTCTTCGCCGCTCGGTGACAAGATGGTCACATGCAGCGCCCACTGATCCTCGACGCCGCCCGCACGCCGTTCGGCCGTTACCGGGGCGGGCTCGCCGGTGTCCGGGTCGACGACCTGGCCGCACTGCCGATCTCCGAGCTGTTGCGCAGGCACCCGGACCTGGACCCGGCGCGCGTCGACGACGTGCTGTACGGGAACACGAACGGGGCCGGTGAGGAGAACCGGAACATCGGTCGGATAGCCGCGCTGCTGGCCGGCCTGCCCCCGACGGTGCCCGGAGCCTCGGTGAACCGGCTGTGCGCGTCCGGCGGCGAGGCGATCGTGCAGGCCTCGCGCGCGCTCGCGATGGGCGACGCGGACGTGGTGGTGGCGGGCGGGGTGGAGGGCATGACCCGCGCGCCGTTCGTGGTGCCGAGGCCGGACCGGGCGTTCGCGGACCGGTTGGAGCCGGTGTCCACGGCGCTGGGCTGGCGGCTGGTGAACCCGAGGATGCCGTCCGCGTGGACGGTCCCGCTGGGGCGGGCCGCCGAGCAGGTGGCCGGGGAGCTGGGCATCACCCGCGAGCGGATGGACCAGTACGCGCTGCGCTCGCACCGGCGGGCGTCGGCGGCGTGGGACGCGGGCGTGCACGACGGGTTCGCGTTCCCGGTGCAGCTGCCGGACGGGTCGGCGGTGCGCAGGGACGAGTCGGTGCGGCCGGAGACGAGCGCGGAGAAGCTGGCGAAGCTCAAGCCCGCGTTCAGCGACGACGGCACGGTGACGGCGGGCAACTCCTCGCCGCTGAACGACGGCGCGGCGGCGGTGCTGCTGGGCACCGAGTCGCTGGCCGCCGAGCTGGGGGTCACCCCGCTGGGCGAGGTGCTGGGGTCGGCGGTCACGGCGGGCGAGCCGCAGCGGTTCACCCTGGCGCCGGTGGGGGCGATCCGGAAGCTGCTGGGGCGGCTGGGGATCGGCGGCGCGGACGTGGACCTGTGGGAGATCAACGAGGCGTTCGCGGCGATGGCGCTGTCGGTGCTGCACCACCTGCCGGAGGTGGACCGGGAGAAGGTCAACGTGCACGGCGGGGCGATCGCCTACGGGCACCCGCTGGGGGCGTCGATGCCGAGGGTCGTGGTGGACCTGTGCAGGCACCTGCGGGCGCGCGGCGGCGGCGTGGGCGTCGCGGCGGCGTGCGTGGGGGTCGGGCAGGGCATGGCGATCGCGGTGCGGGTCTGACCGCGCCGGGTGGGCGGGCAGGCCGCTGAACGGCGGCGGCCGGGGCCCCTGGGGACCCCGGCCGCGCTGGATCCGCTGCGTCAGATCCTCTGCGCCACGTTCGGGTAATCCACGACCAGCCCCTCGGCGTCCACGGTGACGTCCTGCTCGCCGTCCTCCGCGCGGAGCGCCACGACCGAGCCGCCGTCGCCGACCGACGCGGTGCGGTAGGAGCGCCGCACGACGGTGACGTCCAGGTCGGGCAGGCTGACCCGCACCACGGGCAGCTCGGCCTCGCCGGGCTCCCGGTGCAGGCCCAGCCGCCGGATCGGGATGGCCGCGAACAGCACCGCGAACTCCACGTCCACGTCGACCGCGCCGTCGAAGTCGGCCCGCTCGCCGCCGTTGCCCCGGTCGACCATCCACACGCCGTCGGAGGACCGGCTGAGCGAGACGTGCCGCTCCTCGGCGACGGTGGCGGTGCGCAGCAGCAGCCGCGTCACGGCGCCGTCCTCGCCGACCGACAGCTCGAAGGAGCCGTTGAACTGCTCGGCGGGCCCTGCGGCGACGATCCGGCCGGACGCCCTGAGCTTGTGCTCGGACACCAGCACGCGGACCTGCTCCAGCCTGGGCACCGAGTAGCCCTGCCAGGTGACCATGTGGGCGGCGGGCGAGCGGGACTCACCTGTCTGGGCGACGGCGCGCTCGGCCGTCCTGGCGGCGCTCACCGCCCACCCGGCAGGGAGTCCTTGGCCTTCTCGGCCACCGAGTGGACCTGCTCCTCGTGCCCGAGCCGGTCCGAGATGAAGTCCGCCGCCTGGTCGATTCCCTTCTCGACCGTCTCGTGGTGCTGCTCCAGCAGCTGCGTCGCCTTGTTCTTGATCTCGTCGAAGTTCACTCTGGTGCTCCTTCGCACTCGCTGAGCGAGGTTACCGGACCCGTCCACGGCCCGGAAACGCCAAACGGCTCCCTCCGGATGGACCGGGGGAGCCGTTCGGGCTACCGCGAGGGCTCGTTCACGCCCTCATGGCTTCGCTCAGGCGGTCTTGCGGCGACGCATCACGATCATCGCGGCGGCGCCCGCGCCCAGCAGGCCGAGGCCGATCAGCAGCGGCACGAAGATCGAGGCGCCGGTGGAGGCGAGCTCGTCCTTCTCGGCCACGGGGACCGGGCTGACCGAGGTCTCCGGGGTGGAGGACTCCGGCGTGCTCGGGTTGCTGCTGCTCGGGGCCGGGGCGCTCGGGGTGGTGCTCTCCGAGGGGGTGGTCGGCGGCGTGGTGACCTGCTCGGCCTTCCAGCTGGCGGTGGCCTCGGCCTTGACCGTCACCTGGCTCGGCAGCGCGACGACGAGCGACTGGGTCTTCTTGTTCTTGTCGCTGCTGACGAAGAGGCGACCGCTGTTCAGCTTCGCGTCGGCCTGCAGGGAGAAGGAGACCTGGCCGTCCTTGGCGCCCTCGGGGACCTTGACGAAGACCTTCTCGAACTTGGTGTCGGCGGAGGCCGACGCGTCGCCCTTGGCTGCGGTCTTCAGGGTCGCGCCCGCGGCGTCGACCAGGGTGACGCCCTGGGGCAGGTCGGCCTTGAGGACGACGGCGCCCGCGGTGGTGCTGACCTCGAACGGGCCGATCAGCTCGCCGGGCTTGCCGGTCTGCGACTTCGGGGTGATCGCCAGCGAGGGAGCGGGCTGCTCCTTGATGCCGACGTTCTTCTCGCCGATCAGGTAGGCGTAGACCGCCTTGACGTCCTCGTTGGTCTGGCGGTCCCGGTCCTTGGTGGTGTCCAGGTCGGCGCCGTCGCTGAAGTGCCAGATCGCGGCCTGGGTTGCGGCGATGGCCTCGCGCTTGCTGACCGACTTGCCGGTCGCCTCGCTCAGGACCGACGCGTCCTTGACCGGGTAGCTGTTCTGGAGAATCCAGTTGATCTTGTCGGCGTTCTCCTTGAACTTGGTGCCCGAATTGGGGTGCTCGCCCCACGGGACCTCGGTCAGCGGAGTGCCGTTCTCCAGCGGCGTCGGCAGCTCGACGCAGTACGCCTTGACGCCGGTGGTCTTGCCGTCTTCCTTGACCTTCAGCGCGATGAGGTTGGCGCCGAGCCAGTTGTCCTTGTCCTTGTGACCGGACATCTTGACCTCGATGCCCTCTTCGTGGAACTTCCCGAAGTCGGGATCGTGCCTCGGGATCGGGAGGATCTCGATGGCCGTCGCGGAAGCGGGCAGGGCGGCGGTGGTCAGCGCGATCGAAGCACCGAGGGCGATTGCCCCAGCACGCTTCAACAACCGGGATGCCATGTTTCTCCTAGAGGCTTCGCAGGTAGCCCGATGGGTGGTGCAAGGCGTCGGTTCGCTGCCGCCGCGATGGACCGCCTGACCAGGGGTCGACACCGAAACGACAGGAATCGGCCGAACCCTATCCGATCGAGTTTCACCCAATCGAGTTTTGGGAACACCCTGCGTACAAATCTCTGACCTGCGGAAACACGGAAGAGTGGTCCACTGTGGACGGTGGAGTGATCATCCACAGTGGCCGAAACCAAGATCCACTGACTGTTAAAAGACAGGTCCAAAGTCACAAGCAACCTTGAAACGCGGTGCGTTTCACCTGGTCAGGACATGTGGATCATTTGTTGGACCTGAGGTTTTTCAGCGATTCGAGTCCACAACGTTATGGAACGGTGATCAAGCGACCAGGCTCGGAACCAACGAGGGCCGGATGTCGCTCGACCGCAGCGAGGTGCCGGGAAGGCACAGTTCACGGGCGGTGGGGCGCTCTCCGGAAAGGATCCAGCGCACCAGCGAGGCGAGCTGGTAAGAGATCAACGGCGGCACCGCGTCGCCCAGGTGCCGGTACGCGTTCCCCAGCACGGAGACGTCGAATCGGAACTTCCGGGGGAATCCCTGGAGAAGCGCCATCTCACGCACCGTGCACAAGCGGTGCTGTTCCGGGTGCGCATAGCGACCATTTCCGACGTGCGCGCATTCCCGTTTGATCGTCCGCGCGGGCTCGTCCCACCACATCCGCCCGTAGACGTCCGGGTGCGAACCCCACCGGCCCGCCTCCATGATCTTCACCTGGGCGGGGTTCAGCAGCAGCTCGGTGTCCGGCGCGCCGACGAGGTCGGCCCACGAGCCGCCGTCGATCGGGATCGCCCGCATCCGGTCCAGCGAGCGGTCCGCCCGGAAGGACGGCGAGACGTGCATGGCGTCGTCCGGGTGCGCGTAGCCCGCCGGGATGGGCGGCAGCTTGCCGATGGCGCGCCGCACCGTCACGGCGGCGGGGCGCACCTCCCGGCCGCGCCACACGTCCTCCAGCGTGCGCAGGGGGATGCCCGCGTCCACCGCCACCACGACGGCGCGCTCGCGCAGCTGCGGCAGGCCGAACCGGGACAGCATGTGCGAGGAGGCGTCCACCTCGTAGCCGAGCGCGATCAGCTGCTCGGCCAGCCCGTCCAGGTGGTGCCGCTGCTTGCCGCGCACCAGCTCGCGCGCGTTCTCCATCAGCAGCACCTTGGGGCGCAGCTCGGCCACGAACCGGGCCACCCGGCCGACCAGCGAGTTGCGCGGGTCGTCGCGCAGGTGGTTGGCGGCGGTGATCCGGGTGAAGCCGGAGCACGGCGGGCAGGCCACCAGCACGTCCAGCTCGCCGCGCCGCAGCCCCCACACCTCGCGCAGCACCGCCGGGTCGATCCGGCCGAGGTCGACCTGCAGCGGGTCGATGCCGATGTTGTCGCGGTAGACGTTGTTGCACCGCAGCGAGCCCAGCGGGGACGAGGGCTTGCCGATCTGCGCGTCCGCCGCGCCGACGACGGTGAAGTCGCGGTGGGTTCGGAACCCGAGGCTCATCCCACCCGCGCCGGAGAACAGGTCGACAACCTTGTAGGTGGGTCCGCGCACGGCGGTGATCGTACGGCGGTCACGGGGCGACACCGCGCCGTGGTCGCCCCGTTCGGACCAGTCATCCCGTAGCTTCCCCGGCATGGAACTGCCCGCGGCCTGGTGGCGGCCGGACCCCCTGCGCGGGGTGGAGGACGTGCCGTGGCGCGCGCTCTCCGGCGGCCGAGGCGTCGACGACCTGCTGAGGGGCGCCGCCGAGGGCGCGCCGGGCGCGTGCGACGGGCTCGCCGCGCGGCTGCTGGACGAGGACACGGTGTCCGAGGCGACGGTGCGCGCGGTGCCGTTCCTGGTGGAGCTGGGGGCCGGTTACAAGGTCCCCGCGGACACCCGCGATCGGGTGATATTCCTGCTCGCCGCGATCGCCCTCGCGGGCGCGGGGTTCACCGAGGACGGGACGCGGCGCACCCGCAGGCGGTGGAACCGGCTGGGGCGGGAGCTGCCCCGGCGGCAGCCGGACCTGATGACGCAGGCGCGGCAGGCGGTCGCCCAGGGCGCGCCGAAGGTGTTCGACTCGCTGGGCCTGGCGGAGGTGGCCTGCGCGATGGCGCTGGCGATCGCCGTGCCCGAGGTGGCGCCGCAGCACGTGGTGGACGTGGCGCACGGCATCGCGTTCTCGGGCTCGTTCCCCGAGGCGCTGCAGGAGTCTGCGGTGGTGGCCCTGCACCTGGTGCACGGCTGGGAGTGCGACGAGTCCTGGGTCTACGCGATAGCGCAGGGCGACCCAGGGCTGCTGCGCGCCTACGAGGAGGGCGCCTTCCCGCCGTACCAGCCCTCGGCGGTCACGCTGCAGCTGCTGGGCTTCCGGTACGCCTTCCTGGCCGCGTACGGCCAGGAAGGCGCGCCGGGGTTCGACCTGGGCTTCGACCGGCTCGGGGGCGAGCCGGTCACGCCGTGACGAACACCTGCTCCACGACCTGTGCGGGCTGCTCGTCGTCGGCGATCGGGACGGCGGGCTCCAGCGGGCCGAAACCGGTGCCCCACTCCTGGTCGGCGAGCGCGAACGCGGCGACGGTCAGGGCGGCCACCGGGCGGCCGAGCTGGAGCTGGTCGGCGGTGAAGTCGAGCTCCAGCTTGCCGCCCAGCGGGGAGGGCTTGAGCCGCAGCGCGCCGTGCGGGGTCTCGTCGGGGTGCGCGAAGCGGCAGGCCCACTCGGAGAACACGATGGGCCGCTCCACGGTCTCGGTCGGCTGGACCGCGCGGACGTTCGCGCCGACCGACCCGTGCCGGTAGGCGTCGGCGGCCGAGACGAGCAGCTCCTCGAACTCCATCGAGGACACCCCGAGGTCGTGCCCGGCCACCAGCGCCACCTGGACGAGCGACAGCGGCAGCTGCGGCAGCGCGTCCTCGAAGCACACCATGGCCCCGCCGTACCGGGTGTTGATCTCGGTGGGCAGGAAGCCGTCGGCGGTGGCGATGCCGTCCAGGGTGAACGTGCCCCGGTAGTCCACCGTCTCGCGCAGCCGCTCGCCGACCCGGCGGGCCAGGTTGCGCATCTGCTCGCGGATGCGGGCGGGCGGGTCGTAGTAGGACGCGCAGCCCGCGTAGAGGAACCGGGCGGAGCCCGCGCGGCGCGGCACGACCATCTCGATCGGGCGCAGCACGGCGGTGCCGTCCGGGAAGACGATGCCGTGCACGCTGACCGGGATGCCCTCCAGGAACGGCATCACGCGGACGAAGTCGCACTTGGGCGCGAGCACCTCGAAGGCGTCGCGGGCCTCGGCGCGGTCGCGGACGCGGCGCACGAAGTTCGCGCCGCCGTTGATCGCCGGGCCGTCGCCGGACCACACCGCGCCCGCGCCCCGGTCGAGCCGGAGCGTGGCCTCCCACAGGGCGTCGAAGTCGAGCCCGAGCACCTCGGCGGGGGCGCGCGGCGCGGACAGCTCGTCCCACAGCGCGTCGACGGTGGTCTTGTTCTCCAGCTCCACCCACTCGGGGCGGCGCGCGCTGATGACCGGGCGGCCCGCGAACGAGGGCACCTGGGAGTAGGGGGTGCTGATCACCAGGGCTTCGCCCTCGGGGTCGAACTCGTCGAGCACCGCGCGGACGCGCTTGCCGGGCGAGGTGAGCAGCTTGGTGAGCCGGTTCTGCTCGGTCGCGACGAACCCGCCGATGCCGAGCGGCACCCAGCGGGCGCGTTCGGAGTCGTGCAGGGGGGCGTGGTCGTCCGTCGACAGCACGAGCGTGTGGCGCGCGCCGAGCTGGTGCAGCTCGTTCACGCGACTGCTCAGCCGCGTGCCCCCGGCGAGGACAACCCGCCGGTCGCCGAACAAGGTGCCGAGGCGCTCCTGGAGCGCGAGGAGGACATGATCCATCGCCGAGGACTCGCTTTATGAGAAGCAGATGAGAGCACCGGCGAGCGCCGGGTGCCACGCACTGTAGAGGCACCCGCGCGGATCGGCGAAGCACGGTGGGGCAACGAGCGGATGAAACTTGCCGATAGGTGTGGATCTAGCCTCGCGAGATCATCGAGCGGCCTCGCGAAGGACCAGGTCAACGCGGTCGAGGAAGGCACGCCTTCCCCTCGGTCGGGTGACGCCGATCGCGAGCGCCAGCAGCGTGTCGTCGTCGGCGTTCGCGGGGGTCGCGGTGAGGGTCTCGGTGGGGTGCCGGGAGGGGGTGGAGTCGGCCACGGCGGCGGCGATCCGCAGGAAGTGCTGCCGCTCTGCCTCGCGCTCGGCGTGCTCGGCGAGCGCGACCACGATCGTTCTGGGCACGACGGGGTGCGGGTAACTCACTCGGGTTGTATCGGCGGAAAAGAACCACACCTTTAGGGCCAATTTCCCGCCATTTGCTGTCAACCGAACAGGTGGTGGCGTGATCGTATGTCGCCCATGCGGGTATTGGTCACGGGCGCACGGGGTTACGTCGGCCGAGCGGTGGCGGCCGAGCTGTCCGGAGCGGGGTGCGAGGTCGTGCCGCTGCGGTGCGACGTGCGCTCCCCCGAGGCGCGGGACGCGGCGCGGTCGGTCGACGCGGTGGTGCACCTGGCGGCGCTGGCGCGGGTGCGCGAGTCGTTCGAGCGCCCGCTGGACTACTTCGACGTGAACGCGGCGGGCACCGCGAACCTGCTGCGCGCCGAACCCGCCCGGTTCGTGCTCGCCTCCACCGCCGGGGTGTACGGCGCGCCGGGCGTCCCGGTGCTGTCCGAGGACGTGCCCCGCGCGCCCGCGAGCCCTTACGCCGCTTCGAAAGCCGCCGCCGAGGACCTGGTGCGCTGGACCGCGCCAAACGGGGTGGTGCTGCGGCTGTTCAACGTCGCGGGAGGCGGGGACCGGGACGACACCCGGATCGTCACCAGGGCGTGCGCGGCGGCGTCCGGGCGGCTCGGTCCGCTGGCGGTCCACGGCGACGGCGGCGCGGTGCGGGACTTCGTGCACGTGCGGGACGTGGCGCGGGCGTTCCTGGTCGCGCTCGGGCTGGACGGCGGGGTGTTCAACGTGGGCGCGACGGCGGCGAGCGTGGCCGACGTGGTGGCCGCCGTCGAGGAGGTCACCGGGCGGGGGCTGGCCGTCGAGCACCACCCGGCGCACCCCGGCGAGGTGCGGGAGCTGCGGTCGGACTCGGCGCTGCTGCGCGCGGCCGGGTGGGCGCCGGAGCGGTCCGGGCTGGTGGAGCTGGTGCGCGACCAGTGGCTCAGCGAGTCCGCCGCCGGGTCGCGCTGACCGCGAGGCCGCCGAGGGCGGTCCGAGCCGGACGGACCGGTGCGCCACCAGAAGCTCGGCGAACCCGCCGTCGGATCGCGCTGAGCGCGAGACCGCCGAGCGCGGTCCGGACCGGACGTACCGGTGCGCCACCAAGAGCTCAGCGAGCCCGCCGCCAGGTCACGCCGACCACGAGACCGCCGAGCGCGGTCCGAACCGGACGAACCGGTACGCCACCAGAAGCTCGGCGAACCCGCCGTCGGATCGCGCCGAACGCGAGACCACCAAGCGCGGTCCGAACCGAACGAACCGGTACGCCACCAAGAGCTCAGCGAACCCGCCGCCAGGTCACGCCGACCACGAGGCCAACGAGCGCGGCCCGGACCGGACGAACCGCCACATCACCAAGAGCTCAGCGAACCCGCCGCCGCGACGCGCCGACCACGAGGCCGCCGAGTGCGACCAGGAGCGCGCCGAGCGGGGCCAGCGCGCGGACGTCGGCCCCGGTGGACGCGAGCGCCTGCGCCTGGGCGGCCGGGGACGTGGCGAGCGCGGGCCGGGCGGTGATCGGCCCTGCGGCGGGCTCGGGCGTGGTGGGTGCGGTCGGCGCGGCGGTCGTGCTGATCGGCCCGGTGGTCGTCGTGGGGGCCGTGGTCGTGGGCGGGGTGGTCGTGGTGGTCGCCGCGGGCTGCGGTGCGGGTGGCTGGAACGCGAAGTCGCCCGCCGCGGTGGCCTGCTCCCCCGGCGCGAGCGCGACGGCACGGCTGGTCGGCCCGGTGTAGGTGGCGGGCGGGGTCGCCGACACCAGCCGGACCGTCCAGGTCATCGGCGGCAGCCGGTCGAAGGCGTAGCCGCCCGACGCGTCCGTGGTCGTGGTGGCCAGCACCGAGCCCTGCGGGTCGCGCAGCTCCAGCGCCGCCCCCGCGACGCCCGCCTCGCCGGGGTCGCGCACGCCGTCCCGGTCGGCGTCCGCGTACACCGAGGACGTGATCGCGCCGGTGCCCAGGCACGCGGTGAAGCCCGCGACGCGCACGGTCATGGCGTCCGCCACCGAGGTCGCGGGCTGCGGGAGGACGGTGGCCCTCGGGTTCGCCAGCTCGGCGGCCTCGTCGTCCGGGCCGTTGGAGAGGTCCAGGCGCAGCGCGGTGACCGGCTCGGCGGTGCCGCGCACCAGGGTCGCGCCCGGATCGCCGGGCGGGAGGGTCCCGTCGACGCCGAGCGCGTACGGGCCGCCCAGCCCGGTGCCCGTGCCGCTGGTGGCGACGGCGGTCCCGGCGCGGACGGCGGTCACCACGACCTCGTCCTGGTGCGAGTGCCACGGGTCCTGGGCCGGGACGGTCCCCAGCCCGGTGTAGTCGATGCCCCCGACGGTGAAGTCCGGGACGACGACCGGTCGGGTGAAGCGGAAGGTGTAGGAGACCGTGTCGCCCACCCTGAGGCTGTTCATGCCCGCCGTCAGGTAGCCGGGGCCGTAGCTCGACAGGGTGCCGGTCCGGGGGATCGCCGCCCAGCCGGGCAGGTCGGTGGGGCGGGCGGCGGCGAAGTCGGCCAGCGGGTTGCTGTCGTCGGCGTTGCGGGAGGCCGGGTCGGACAGCACCACGGCCACGTCCAGGTCGGCGCCGCCGACGTCCAGGACCTCGGCGTCCACCACGTTCGCGGGCCACTCCAGGCCGGGCTCGTCCCAGGTGACCGGCACGCCCTCGGTGCCCACCGGGCAGTCGGACGGCGCGGCGGCGGCGGTCGGCAGCGGGGTGGACGCGGCCAGTGCCACGGCGACCACGACCAGCGGGAACGACTTGCGGGACAACGCCGACCTCCAGTGCCGCACGGCTGCCCGCCCATGGTGGGGCGGGCGCCGGACGACCGCAGTGCGGCGGGGCCGGGACCCCCTGGCAGAGTGGTGGTCGTGGAGAGCTTGCGCGCGGTGTCGCAGTGGCCGGTGGACAGCGCGGCGGCGGCTGCGGTCTCCTCGGACGGCCGGGTCCTGGGGTCGCACGGGGACCTGGGGCGGCGCTACCCGCTGGCCTCGGTGACCAAGCTGCTGACCTCGTACGCGGTGCTGGTCGCGGTCGAGGAGGGCGCCGTCGAGTGGGACGACCCGGCGGGCCCCGAGGGGTCCACCGTGCGGCACCTGATCGCGCACACCTCCGGGCTGGCGTTCGACTCCGACAAGGTCCAGGCCGCTCCCGGCGAGCGCCGGATCTACTCCAACCGGGGTTTCGAGGTGCTCGCGGAGACCGTCGAGCGGTCGAGCGGCATCGCGTTCGGGGACTACCTGGCCGAGGCGGTGCTGGGCCCGCTCGGCATGGGGTCGACGGCGCTGGAGGGCTCTCCTGCGGCGGGCGCGGTGTCGACGGTGGCGGACCTGGTGGCGTTCGCGGCCGAGGTGCAGTCGCCGAAGCTGGTGTCGGCCGGGCTGGTCGCCGAGGCGAAGACCGTCGCGTTCCCAGGGCTGAAGGGCGTGCTGCCCGGTTACGGGCTCCAGCGCGAGAACGACTGGGGGCTGGGCTTCGAGATCCGGTCGGCCAAGTCGCCGCACTGGACCGGCACGACCAGCTCCCCCGGCACGCACGGGCACTTCGGGCAGAGCGGCACGTTCCTGTGGTTCGACCCGGCGCTGTCGGCGGCGTGCGTGGCGCTGACCGACCGGCCGTTCGGCGAGTGGGCCGTGGCCGCGTGGACCCCGTTCACGGACTCGGTCGTGGCGGAACTGGCCCGTTAGGGGCCGTTCGGGTGAAGTTGTGGGGCACGAAAGCGTGTGAGCGGGGTAACCGGCCGGTCAACTCGTGTTGGCCCGGCGCTCGGTTGTGACAGCCTGACCCCGCCGGGGAGGTGGGGTTCGGGGTGAGTGGGCGGACTGGGGAACTGCTGGGCGTCGACCTGGAGGACTGCTTCGTCTTCCAGAACGGCCGGCTCTACCCGTGCGAGGTGTGGAGCAGGGCGCGGATCGGCGTCGCGAGCCGGGCGCACGACGCGGCCTCCGGCAAGCCGGTGGAGTGGTCGCGCCGGTTCAGGGGCGAGGTCGAGCCGCTGTTCCGGCTGGGCGTGGTGCGGCTGACCGGGGACGGCCCCGAGCCGGTGCCGGACGCCGACCTGCACGCGGGCCTCGTCGCCGGGGACGCGGACGAGCGGCTGGTGCTGGTGCGCCGCCCCGACGTGCCCTACCCGGACGTGCCCGAGGTGGCGGACACCCCCGTGCTGCCGCAGGCGCTGGCCGAGGCCGAGGCCGCCGTGCTCGCGGGCGCCCCCGACGGCTGGCGGGAGCTGGTGCTGGGCTGCCGGTTCTTCCGCGCGCAGGCCGAGTTCCGGGGCGAGGTCGTGCTCGCGGACGGCGGCACGCGGTCGTGGACGCCGCCCGCGCTGGTGGCCCAGTGGTTGCACCGGCTGCGGATGACCGACCACCGCACGGCGTGGGACTGGCGGTTCACCGCAGGCGGCGAGGTGGTGCGGGAGGGGCGGTTCGAGCCGCCCGCGCCCGAGCGGCCTGGCAACAACCGGTGCGAGCTGCTCG
This sequence comes from Actinosynnema pretiosum, assembly GCF_024171695.1. GTDB lineage: Bacteria > Actinomycetota > Actinomycetes > Mycobacteriales > Pseudonocardiaceae > Actinosynnema > Actinosynnema pretiosum. The sequence continues at coordinate 33,109 of NZ_JAMTCF010000003.1, forward strand.
GCCCGGTCGGCGTGTTCGACGGGCGCGCGCCGCGCTGGTACCGGCCCCCGGTGGGCGAGGCCGAGCTGGCTGCGGTGCTGGGGTACCTGCGGGACGCGCCGGTGGTGCTGGAGGGCGGCGGGTTCGTCGAGGACCTGGTCGCCGAGCAGACCGGCGGGTCGCGGGAGACCGACGTGCCGCTGACGCACCACACGGACGGGGTGCTGACCTGGACCAGCGCCGTGGCGTACTTCCTCGAGCGGCACGGGGTCCCGCCGCACCCGGCGCTGGTGCGGCGGATGCGCGAGCGCGACTACGCGGTGGGCGAGGTGTCCGAGTTCGGGCTGCGCCGGGGCGAGGTGTTCGCGGGCGACGACCTGGTGCCGGGGTTCCGGGAGGGGCGGACGGCGTGGGCGAGCCTGCAGAAGGCGCTGGCGCCGGTGCGGGAGTTCCTGGAGGCGCACGGGCGGGCGCTGGAGGACACCGAGTCGACCGGGTGGGTGGTCGAGGTGGCCCCGTACGACGGGTACCTGGTGAAGCCGCACGGGTCGGCGACGGGCGAGGAGTTCGGCAGCGCGGAGCACGCGGCGATGTACCTGCTGGGGAGGTTGTGCGCGGAGCTGGGCGCGCCTGAGCCCGCTCCGGCTCCGACCCCTGCTGCTCCGGTACCGGTTCCGGTTCCGCTGCCCGCGCAGCACTCGCAGCCGTTCCCGGTGCAGCACCCGCAGTCCCAGCCGGTGCCGGTGCAGCAGTCGCTCCCGCTGCCCGTGCCGCCGCCCGGCGTGCAGACCCCGCCGCCGTGGCAGGCGCACCCCGCCGCGCCCCAGGACAACCAGTGGCGTCCCGGCCCGCACACGGTCACCACCAGCAACGGCCCCGCGCACCCGAAGCACCCTGGGATGCCGCCGGTGACGCCGGAGCTGCTGGCCGCGCAGCGCGCCAACCGGCAGCCGTACGTGCGCTGCGTGGACCCGGCGGTGAACCACCCGCGCTTCGCGGGCGCCGTGCCGGACTGGGCGGTGTACGGCGCGTACCTGACCAACCCGGCCACCGGCGAGCTGACCGGTGAGGCGGTGCTGAACAGCGAGTACCGCCCGAGCCCCCGCCACCTGGGCTTCCCGGAGCCGAGGACGGAGCTGGAGGCGGTGCTGGGGCTGGTCACGGCGGGCTGGTTGCCGGGAACGGCGGCCGGTGACGCGGCGCTGCGCGCGAAGCTGTTCGTGGTGATGCGCGGCCCCGACGAGCTGCCGGTGATGGTGAGCACGACGGGCGCGCGGCTGATGGAGGTCTACACGTCCAGGGAGCGCTTCCTGGAGGGCGTGCGGCGCACGGCGGACGGCAGGCCGCAGGACCACGTCGGGGTGTTCGAGGAGGAGCAGCTGGTGGAGCTCGACGCGCACGCCCTGCTGCCGTCGATCCACAACGTGGTCCTGGTGGTGAACCCCCGCACGGGCCTCACCACGCGGGTGGCGGGCAGCGCCCTGGTGGCGGCGGCGAACCGGCCGGTGTTCCGCTAGCCGGCCCCGGCTCACCCCCCGCAGGGCTCACCCCCGCAGCCGCACGACCGCCGTCCAGGACCGGGCCTTGCCCGTCCACCAGGTGGCGACCGCGTCGTGCGGCGGGGCGTCGTGCGGTTCTTGCGCGCCGAGGTGGTGCGGCGCGATCAGGTCCCACCAGACCAGCAGCTCGGGGCAGGACCGGTCGCGTGACCTCGGGCACAACCCTTTCCAGGGGTTCCGGGAAACACGCAAAAGAATCAGGGCCCGGTTCCATTCCTGGAACCGGGCCCTGATTCGTGATGTGCGCCCGAAGGGATTCGAACCCCTAACCTTCTGATCCGTAGTCAGATGCTCTATCCGTTGAGCTACGGGCGCATGTTTTTTCTTCAGTTATCACCCTATCACACCGGGTGTTGCGGAGGCTCCGGGATTTGAACCCGGGATGGGGGTGAACCCAAACCGCATTAGCAGTGCGGCGCCATAGACCAGACTAGGCGAAGCCTCCCGAGCAGCCCCTCGGCTACGACGCATAGATTACACACATCCCCGTCCGACTAGCAAAACGCCCCCCTCCCCACACGATCTTCGCTGGTCAGGGCCGCCGTGAACGGCACGGGGGCGTCGACTTCCGCAGGTCGTCGGACGCCCCCGTGACGTTCATCTCAGCGAGAGATCCAGTTCAGGAACGGGAGCAGGGCGTCCCGGTTGCGCAGGGCGTCCCGGCTGACCGCGCGCTCGGGGTCGGCGCCCGCCAGGATGCGCTTCACCGGCACCTCGCACTTCTTGCCGTTCAACGTCCTCGGCACCTCCGCGACCTCGACGAACCGGTCCGGCACGTGCCTCGGGGACAGCTGGGCGCGCAATCCCGCGCGCAGCGCCGGTTCCACCTCCGCCAGGGGCACGCCCGCGTCGAGCACCACGAAGCAGAGCAGCTCACCGTCCGGGGTGGCCGCGTCCGAGGTGTCCACGACGAGCGAGTCGGCCACCCCGTCGACCGCCTCCACCACCCGGTAGAACTCGCTCGTGCCCATCCGCACCCCGCCCCGGTTGAGCGTGGAGTCGCTGCGCCCGTAGATGACCGCGGTGCCCCTCGGGGTGATCCGGATCCAGTCCCCGTGCCGCCACACCCCCGGATAGGTCTCGAAGTACGCCTCGCGCAGCCGCGAGCCGTCCTCGTCGCCCCAGAAGAGCACCGGCATCGACGGCATGGGCCTGGTCACCACCAGCTCGCCCACCTCGTCCACCACCGGACGCCCCTGCTCGTCGTACGCGGCGACGGCGGCGCCGAGCGCCCGGCAGGACAGCTCGCCCACCCACACCGGCAGGTCCGGCGCGGCGGCGACGAAGGCGGTGCACATGTCGGTGCCGCCGGAGACCGAGGCGGTCTGCACGTCGCCCACGGCGTCCGCGACCCAGCGGAAGCCCTCGGGGGTCAGCGGGGCTCCGGTGGAGCCGACCGCGCGCAGCGCCGACAGGTCGTGGTCGTCGCGGGGGCGCAGGCCCGCCTTCAGGCAGGCCTGGAGGTACGGGGCCGAGGCGCCGAAGTAGGTGACCCGCTCCTGCTCGACCACCCGCCACAGCGCGGACAGGTCGGGGTGGCCGGGGCTGCCGTCGTAGAGCACGACGGTGGCGCCGACGAGCAGGCCGGACACCAGGTAGTTCCACATCATCCAGCCGGTGGTGGTGAACCAGGTGAACCGGTCCCCCGGCCCCAGGTCGGAGTGCAGGGCGAGCATCTTCAGGTGCTCCAGGAGGATGCCGCCGTGGCCGTGGACGATGCCCTTGGGCAGGCCGGTGGTGCCGGACGAGTAGAGCACCCACAGCGGGTGGTCGAACGGGACCGGGTCGTAGGCGGGCTCGGCGCCCGCGTGCTCGGCCAGCAGCTCGTCCCAGTCCAGGACGCCGGGGGCCGGGACGTCGGGTTCACCGGGGCCCGCTCCGGTTCCGACGAGGACGGTGGCGACCAGGGACGGCACGGCGGCCCGCACCCGCGCCACGACCGGGCGCACGTCGTAGTCGCGCCCGCCGTACCGGTAGCCGGGCACCGCCACCAGCACCTTCGGCTCGACCTGCGCGAACCGGTCGACCACGGCGGGCGCCCCGAAGTCCGGCGAGCACGAGGACCAGGTGGCGCCCAGCGACGCGGCGGCGAGGAAGGCGATCAGCGCCTCCGGGGTGTTGGGGACCAGGCCGACGACGCGGTCGCCCACTCCCACGCCGAGCGCTCGGAGCGCGGCGCGGGCCGCGGCGACCCGCGCGCGCAGCTCGGCGTAGGTCAGCTCGGCGCGGCGGCCGTCCTCGGCGCGCAGCACGACCGCGACGCCCTCGTGGCGCAGGGCGTGCTCGGCGTAGTTGAGGGTGGCCCCTGGGAACCAGACCGCGCCGGGCATGGCGTCGACGGCGAGCACCCGCTCGGGGGGCGCGTGGAACCGGGTCGAGGTGAACTCGGCCAGCGCGCCCCAGAAGCCCTCCAGGTCGCTCGTGGACCACTCCCACAGGCTCGGGTAGTCCGGGAGGTCCAGGCCGCGCTCTGCGCGCAGCCAGTCGCGGAAGGCGGCCATGCGGCTCGCCGCGACCCGATCGGGGTCGGGGGTCCACAGGGGCTCCGGCGAACCGGCGGCGGTGCCGGTCTGCGTGTCGGTCATGCTCCGTTCCTAGCCGATGGGGGCGGCCCGGACCATGCCCCGAGCGGCCGTCGCGGCGGAACGGCGGGTGGCGGGGTGCGGGGGCCGCACCGGGTGGGAGCGGCGCGGGTCGGCCCGGTGCGGGTGGGGGCGGCGTGGACGGGCGCTCGTCGGCCGGGGCAGCACTCGGTCGGCGCCATCGGTGGGCGCCCGAGACCAGCGCCGGGGAACAGCGCCTGAGCGCAGCGCCCGAGGACGGGCCCGCTCAGCGGCCCGCCGCCACCACGCCCTCCAGGGCGCTGGTGAGGCGCTGGACGTTCGCGGGCGCGAGCACCAGCCACGGCCCGTCGCGGCGGACCAGGTAGCGGCCCTCGGCGGTGTCCAGCCAGGACACCGCGCCGCCGGTGGCGCGCAGGTAGCCCGCCCGGTTGCGGGCGATCACGGCGACCTGGCCGCCGCCCCTGCGGGAGATCACGGCGCGCAGCAGGGTGTTCGCCTCGGGCTCGCGCACCCCGACCGACCGGAGCGCCTCCAGGAAGCCCTCGGCCCCGTCCACCCGCCCGGCCTCACCGGCGGCGAGGTAGTCGGTCCAGCGGACGCTGACCGAGCGGCCGGAGCCGGTGGGGGCCGCGGGCAGGGTGGCGATGGTCGTGGTGGCGAGCGCGGTGGCGTGGAACGAGGTGAGCTGGACCTGGCCCGCCGCGCGGGCGGCGAACGCGCCGTGCCACGCGGCGGTGGCCAGGCCGCGCCCCTGGTCGCCGCCCCTGGAGAACACGACCTCCAGGCCGATCTCGTACTCGCCGAGCCCGCGCAGGATCTCGTGCAGCTGCTCGTCGGGCCGGTGCACGGTGCCGAGCCCGCGCCCCGCCAGCGCGCGGGACGCGGACTCGACCAGCCCCGCGCGCTCGGCCTGGGTGTGGCCGTAGTGCCGGGTGCCGAGCGGCACCGGCAGGTCCGGCCCGTGGACCGACTGCCAGAGCAGGAAGAACTCCTGCTCGCTCAGCCGGAAGACGCGCTCGGTCACAGTCCGATCACCGGGGGTGCTGCCTTGCGGTCGACGCCGAAGACGTTCTCGTCGTCCTCCAGGTAGTCCGGCCGGTTGCGCGAGTCGTTGCCGCCGCCGCCCATGCCCGCCGCCATCGGGGGCGGTGCGGCCATCGGCGTGGCGCCGATCATGCCGTGCTGCGGGGTGACCGCCTTGGACGCCTGGAACTGGCTGGTCACGCCACCGGTCGAGCCGGAGGCGCCGTGACCCGCGCCGACGTTCGCGGACGAGCCGCCCGCGCCGATCGGGGTCGCGCCGAGGGAGCTGCCGGACCCGCCGGAGGAGCCGGAGCCGGACGAGGGGACGCGACCGCGCGCGAAGACCCCGCCGCCGTAACCGCCCGCGCCGCCGCGCCCGCCTGCGATAGCAGCGGCGCGCCCGGCCGAACCGCCCTGCTGGCGCTGCCGGTCCGCGCTGCTCTGGCCCGTCGTGGCGGCCGGGTTGACGACGGCGGAACCGCCCGCGCCCGCCGGGCCGTCGGGGGTGGCGCCGCCGGGAGCGAGCGGGACCTGGGCGCCGGGGGTCGGGGTGGCCACCGGGTTCACCGGGGCGCTGAAGCTGGGCACGGTCAGGTCGACCGCGTAGGAGTTCTGCTGGAACATCGCCATGACCTCGGCGGCCTGGCGGTGCGTGGCGTCGGCCGCGGCGGTCGTCTCGGCGGCCGGGGCGGCGACGGTGTCCAGGCCCGCGAACGACTCGGGCGTGGTGGGCGTGCGGCGCAGCGCCGAGCCGAGCGTCGACGAGCCGGTCAGCGCGGACTCGGCGGTCGAGGTGGCCGGGAGGTCCGCGCTGCGGGCCGTCGCGGCCGGGACGAGGGCCTGGTCCGCGCCGGGCGCGACGGCGGTGGGCAGCGTCGGCGGCACGGGCGCGGGCATCTGCTCGCGCGCGGTGACGACGTGCTGGATCTCCTCGTTGATGCAGGTGGCGACGTTCTCGGCGTGGTCGCTGGTGTTCTGCGCCCACTTCATCACCGACTCCAGGCCCTCGCGGGCGCGGTCGGCGGTCTCGCCCTCCCAGGCCTGGCTGGACTGGTTGATCGCCTTGACCAGCAGGTCGCGGACCTCGCCGAGGGACTTGCCGATGCCGCTCCAGCCGGTCTTGGCGCTGTTGGCGCTGTCCAGGTCGACGCCCGTGTGCACCATGTCGTAGAGCTGCTGGTGGGAGTAGGTCATCCAGTCGACCTTCTGCCCCAGCTCGGACGGCTCGTTGTCCCGGCCGTAGCCGTTCTTGTCGCCACCGCCCTGGTTGGCGTGGTCGCCGTTCCTCCGGTGGTCGCGCTGCTCGCCTGCCATCAGTGGTGCCCCCACCCGGACTTGTCGAAGTTGTCCTTGGCGTCGTCGTCCGCGTTCCTGATGTTGCGGGCCGCCTTGCGGATCGTCTCCTCCACCTCCAGCAGGATGCGCAGGAAGTCGCCGATCACGTTGACCGCGGAGGACTCGTCGCCGACCGCGAGGTCGTGCAGGCGCTTGCTGATCGAGCGGCCGACCCAGTTGTCGCCGAAGCGCAGCTCCACGTCGAGGCTGGTGAGCGCGGTGACGTGGACGGAGCTGACCATGTCGCGGGCCTCGGTGATCAGCTTGAGCAGCTCGTCGACGGACTGGTTGTCCATCGCGAGCTTGACCTGGCCCTTGTCGACGGCGTCGAGCGCGGCGCCCGCCTTCTCCAGGTCGGCCTTGGCTGCCCCGGTGAAGCTGGCGTCGTCCTCGGCGCCCCCGGCGGCGGTGGTCGCCGCGCCTGCGGTCTGGGCGGCGGCGGTCGCGGTCGGGTCGGTCGCCGGACCGGTGGTCACCGGGTCGGCGGTCGCCGGGCCGGTGACGGGCGTGGTCGGCGCGGCGGCGGGTGCCGAGGCCGCGGTGGTCGCCGGGTCCGCAGTCTGGGGCGCGGCGGCCTGAGGCGTGGTGGTGCTCTGGGGCGCGGCGGCCGGGAGCGGGGCTGCCGGGATCGGCGCGGCTCCGGTCGTCGCGGCGGGCGCGGCCCCGAACTGGACGGGGGCGGCCACGAGGTCGGCTGCGGGATCGACCACCGGGTCAGGCAGCGGCTCGGCGACGGGCTCGGCGGTCGTCCCCGAGGTCGGGTCGGCGGTCGTCCCGGCGGGTCCGGTGGTGGCGGGCGGGACCGAGGCGGGGCTGGTCGCCCCCGCAGCGGCGGTGGTGCCCGCCGACATGCCGCTCGGCACCGGCGCCAGGGGCGCGTCCGGGGTCTGGTGCGCGGCGTTCTGGGCCGCGGCGGGCGCGGGCGCCGGTGCGGCGGGCGCGGGCGCCGGGCTGACCGGCCCGTGCACGATCTGGCCGCCCGGCGCGCCCGCCGCCTGCGCGGACTGGGGCTGCGCGGACTGGTTCTGGGACGCGGGCGGGACGGGGGTGGCGCTGCCCGCGGCGGTGGCGCCGCCGGGCGGGGTGCTCCCCGGCGGGGCGGTGCGCGCGCTCGCGGGCTGCGCGCCCGGCACGACCTGGGTCGCGGCGGGCCCCTGCCCGGCGAGCGCGGCCCTGGCGTCCGCCGCGCTGATCCGGTGGGTCGCCGAGGACTCGGGCAGCACGTGCGCGAGGTCCTTGAGCGAGATCGTCTGGGTGGTCGACTGGGTGCTCGACTGGGCGGCGGCGCGGGCGGCCTCGGTCAGGTCAGCCGGACCAAGGTGCTTCGTCGCCCCATCGGGTATCACCCCTTCAGGGTGACCCGTACGGGTGATGCCGGTGAGGAGCGTCGTCGTGGCGGGCGCGACGAGCGCGGCCACGTCCAGCGCGGACAGCACCCTGGTCGCCGCGGCGCCGGGGGCCTCGGTCCCGTCCTCCTCCTCGGCCCGCGCGGGCGTGCCCGGCGGACCGCCGAGCGCCTGCGCCGCCGCGACGTCACCGGGCCGCACGACCTGGGTCGACGCCGTGTCGGCGGGTGGCGTCGGGCCGGTCGCGGGCGCCTGCGCCCCGAGGAAGCCCGAGGGCGCGGCCTGCGTCAGCCGCACCGTGTTCCCGTCACTCATCCACTACCCCCTAGCACTGCGTTCTCGCCGCAACCTCGCCGCGCGTTACCAGCGCGCGCGGCAGCACGCCCTGGACGCGCCTCCTTAGATGTACCCGCTACCCAAGTTGGTTCCAAGGGGTAGCGAAATGACTACCGGAGATGCGAATCGAACCAGTTCAGGGCGCGCTGCCACGCGTCCGAGGCGTTCGACAGCGAGGTGTCGAAGCGGTGCTCGGAGTCGTCGTAGCGGACGACGTCCGTGGCCACGTGCGCTCCGGCGGCGGCGTCGCGGAGCTTGGCGACCTCGGCGGCGGGCACCCCGTCGTCGGAGGCGCCGTAGAGCCCCAGCCACGGGCAGGCCAGCTCGTGCGCGAGGTCGACCAGCGGGGGCAGCCCGGCGGCGAGCGGTTCGAGGACGCCACCGCCGCCGACGGTCACCGCCGCGCCGACGCTGCGGCTCGCCGCGACCGCCATCGCGACCGACCCGCCGAGGTCGAAGCCCATCACGCCCATCCGGTCGGCGCCCACCCCGCGCTGGCCGAGCCAGACGAAGGCCACGTCGGTGTCCGCCAGGACGGACTCGCCGTCCAGCCCGTCGACGGCCGTGCCCGCCTGCTCGTCGTCGAGCTCGTCGGCGGAGTACAGGTGGGGTGCGACGACCAGCCACCCCTCGGCCGCGAGGCCGCTCACCAGACCGCGCACGGCGTCGGTGACACCGCGCGCCTCGTGCAGCACGACCAGTCCGCCGCGCACGGCGGACTCCGGCTCGGCGACGGTCATCCGCAGCTCGCGGCCGTCGGTGAGCTGGAGGGTCTCGATGCGGGTCTGCTTCATGTCCCAACCCTTCCACGCCGGGGTGAACAGCGGTCAACGTGAGGATCCGTACTCCGCGTGTGCAACATCTCGGTTTGCAGGGGATAACGTGCAGGTCGGACGAGGAACAAGGAGACGTTGGATGAGCGTGCGCACCCGCCCGGACCTCTCGCTGCTGCCCCCGTACGTGCCGGGCCGGAGCGTTCCGGGGGCGATCAAGCTGGCGAGCAACGAGGTGTCCGCAGGACCGCTGCCCAGCGTGGTGCGGGCGATCGCGGAGGCGGCCACGTCGGTCAACCGCTACCCGGACAGCGGCTCGGGGGCGCTCGTGGAGCGGCTGAGCGGGAAGCTCGGGGTGCCCGAGGAGCAGATCGCGGTGGGGTGCGGCTCGGTGACGCTGTGCCAGCAGCTCGTGCAGGCGACCTGCGCCGAGGGCGACGAGGTGCTGTTCCCGTGGCGGTCGTTCGAGGCGTACCCGATCATCACGCAGGTCGTGGGCGCCACCCAGCGCCGGGTGCCGCTGACCTCGGGGCACGCGCTGGACCTGGACGCGATGGCGGAGGCGATCACACCGAGCACGCGGCTGGTGTTCGTGTGCAACCCGAACAACCCGACCGGGACCGCCGTGCGGACCGAGGAGGTCGAGCGGTTCGTCGAGCGGGTGCCGGACGACGTGCTGGTGGTGCTGGACGAGGCGTACAAGGAGTTCGTGGACGACCCGCACGTGCCGGACGGGGTCGAGCTGGCCAAGGCGCACTGGTCGCGCGGGCGGGACAACGTGGCGGTGCTGCGGACGTTCTCCAAGGCGTACGGGCTGGCCGGGCTGCGGGTCGGGTACGCGGTCGGGTCGCCGGAGGTGGCCGACGCGCTGCGGAAGGTGTACGTGCCGTTCGGGGTGAACGCGCTGGCGCAGGTGGCGGCGATCGCGTCGCTGGACGCCGAGCCGGAGCTGCTGGAGCGGTGCCGGGGGCTGGTCGTGGAGCGGGGGCGGGTGCGCGCGGAGCTGCTGGCGGCCGGGTACGAGGTGCCGGAGACGCAGGCGAACTTCGTGTGGCTGCCGCTGGGCGAGCGGACGGCGGCGTTCAACGAGCACTGCCTGGACCGGAAGGTCGTGGTGCGGGCGTTCGCGGGTGACGGGGCGCGGGTGACGATCGGGTCGCCGGAGGAGAACGAGGCGTTCCTGGCGGCGGCGAGGTCGTTCGAGCGCTGAGGCCGTGGCACGGGCGGTCCCCCCTCTATGCGGCGGGGGCCGCCCAGCGCCGGTCAGCCGAGCAGCAGCTGGGCGATGGCGGCGAGCCCGACGAAGACGATCACGCCGCGCAGCACGGGCGGCGGGAGCCTGCGGCCGACCTTCGCGCCGATCTGGCCGCCGACGACGGCGCCGAGGGCGAGGAGCAGGACGACCAGCCACTCGACGTCGGCGATGAAGATGAACAGGACGCCTGCGACGAGGTTCACGAAGGCGGTGAGCACGTTCTTGAGGGCGTTCATCCGCTGGAGCTGGTCGTCCACGAGCACGCCCATGAGCCCCATGACGAGCACGCCCTGGGCGGCGCCGAAGTAGCCGCCGTAGATGCCCGCGAGGAAGATCCCGGCCCAGAGCGCGGCCCCGCCGTGCGCGGGCCGCTTCCGCTCGGCGAGCTTGCGGTTGATCCACGGCTGGGCGACGACCAGCACGAGGGCGACCGCGATGAGCACGGGCACGATCGCGGAGAACGCCGACTCGGGCAGCACGACCAGCAGGACGGCCCCGACGATCCCGCCGAGGACCGAGGCGGGCAGCAGCCGCTTGATCCGCTCGCCCTGGCCCTTGAGCTCCTCGCGGTAGCCGTAGGCGCCGCTGAGCGAGCCGGGGACGAGGCCGAGGCTGTTGGAGACGTTGGCGACCACGGGCGGGTAGCCGATGGCGAGCAGGACGGGGAAGGTGACGAGCGTCCCGGAGCCCACGACGGTGTTGATGGCGCCCGCGAACATGCCCGCGAGGGCGACGACGACCGCCTCGAACACCGTCATCACGCGCTCCCCACCGTCGACCGATCGCGGACAGTGCGCGGACGCTAACACCGGGTGCCCGGCGTTGTGGCGGGGCGGCGATCCATCTCACGATCACTTGCGGGGGTCGGGGCGCGGCCGCTCCGGAGGGCTAGGCGGCGGGGAGCCGCGCCAGGTCGCGCGCCAGGGCGGTGAGCGAGTCGGGGGCTGCCCCGAACGAGTGGACCCAGACCTGCCGGACGTCGGCGACGGTGATGGCGTCGCCACGAGCGAGCACGGCGGTGAGCGCTCGGGCCTCGGACTCGTACTCGTCGGCGGGGGCGCCCAGCCCGAGCAGCCCCTCGGGGTCGTGCCGGTTCACGACTTCGAGGACGCGGTCGAGCAGCGGGGCGCGGTCGGAGCGGTGCACGGTTCCGAGTATGGACGGTGGTCGCCGGGAAATGACCGCCGGACGTCGGAAAAGCCGAAGGGCCGTCCCACCCGAAAGCGGAACGGCCCGACTCGAATCCTTCGGCGACTTGCGGAAGCGGAGGGATTTGAACCCCCGGACCCGTGAAGGTCTCCCGCTTTCAAGTTCTCGGGGGGACGATACAGAGGTCTATCTGAGGTTGCCTACGTACAGTTCAGCAGCACATGAGCGAACTCCGTGGCCCGTCTGTACGTCAGTGAACTGAGACCGGAACTGAGACCCATTTCAGCCCAAGCCCCGCCATGATCACCCCACACAACTGTCACCACCACCCATGGAACGGGAAGTGTCAATCTAGATCACCCGTTCGGGTGACTGCGATGGAGATGCCTGGATCTGTAGCGCCGGGCGCGGAAAATACGAGCACGGTGAAGGCCTGCCCAGTCGCGGGCGGTGCTGGAGAGTTGAGAGGTCGCCTGGTGGACGTGTGGCGTCGTGCGTGGTGGACAGCCGGTGTAGCGGTCATCGTCGGGGCTGGGATGTGGGCGTTATTGAGGTTCGGCGCGCTGTCCTGGCTAGGTAATGACCAGCATCCGGCACGGCCGGTGATCGAAGGGCTGAGCTGGCTTGCCGGGATCGGCGGGCTGGTAGTGGCGGTCTGGGCGCTGATGGTGGCCAGACGGCAGAACCAGACAGCCACCGCCACAGGCACATCGTTGACCCAGACGGCCACCGGCGGAGGTGTTGTCTGGAACGGTGATGTCACCGGGGGCTCAGGCTCGGGCCCAACGATCGGCATGAACTTCGGTCAGGCAGGAGGGCCGCCGGGCCCTACCGGACCGACGCGGGGTCAGGCCCAGCCGCGTCGGAGCAGCGGGCCGCAGGGGTCTCGTTCACCGGAGGCGTGACCGGGCAGACCGCCGTGGGTGTGGTGAACGGCGATCTGGTAGTCGAGCCCTTCCGCGTGCCCGCCATGGAGTCTGTTCCTGCGGTGGCTGGCGTGGATAGGCGTCCTGCCGCACCGGAGGTGTTCGTGGGGCGCACGGACGAACTCGCGCAGTTGGACGCCGCGGTGGCCGATTCGGGCCGGGCGGTTGTGGTCGCGGTGCATGGGCTTGGCGGGGTTGGCAAGAGCACGCTGGCCTCCCGGTTCGCCGAGCGACAGACGGACCGATTTTCGCCGGTGTGGTGGGTGGTCGCCGACTCGCCGGGCGCGATCGACACCGGGATGGCCGATCTGGCCGAGGCCCTTGTCCAGGACACCGCCGGATTACCGTTGGAGCACCGCGCCGCGCTGGGGGTGCGGTGGTTGGCTACCCACAACGGGTGGCTGCTGGTCCTGGACAACCTGACCGCCCCTGCGGACGCCGCCGAACTGTTGGAGCGCGTGCACACGGGCACGATCGTGATCACCAGTCGCCAGGGCACCGGTTGGCGCGGCATCACCACCGTCGCTCTAGACGTCCTCACTCCACAACAAGCCGTCGAACTACTCACCCGGATTATCCGCACCGACTGGCCCGAGGCAGACCTGTCCAACGCGGACGCGCTGTGCGAGGAGCTGGGGTGGTTGCCACTGGCGGTGGAGCAGGCGGGCGCCTACATCGGCCAAGCCCGCATCACACCGGCCGCCTACCTAGACCTGCTGGGCCGTTACCCCGATCGCATGTTCGCCGCCGCTGGGGAGGGTGGCGATGCCCAGCGCACCGTGGCCAGGGTCTGGCGAGTCACCCTGAACCGGCTCGCCGACACCCCACTGGCGGGGAGCCTGCTGCGTCAACTGGCCTGGTACGCCCCTGACGAAATCCCCCGCAGGTTCGTCGCTGCGGCTGGCGAGGAACCCGACGTGCTGGACGCACTGGGCAGACTCGCCGCCCACAGCATGATCAGCCTGACCGAGGACACCATCAGCGTGCACCGCCTAGTCCAGGCCATCACCCGCACCCCGGACCCGAGCCTGCAGGACCCACACCGCCATCCCGACGATGTCACCGCCGCACTGCACGAGGCGACTGCGACGCTCAACAAAGCCCTGGACGGATTGGACTCCGATACCCCGGAGAACTGGCCAGCATTCCTGGAATTCCTTCCACACGCCCAGGTCCTGCTCGATCGCGCGAGTCCCGATAGTGACAGCACGACCACCTGCAACCTGCTCAACCAACTCGGCCGCTACCTCCAAGGGCAGGGGGGGATCACGACCGCGATCACCCACCTCACTCGGGCCACCCGCAACCTGAACCGCCT
>NZ_JAMTCF010000003.1:47547-580405 GCF_024171695.1 Actinosynnema pretiosum
CGCCTACAAGGCGGCCGGAAACCTCACCCAAGCCAGTCCAACCGACTCAAGGCCATAGCAGCGGGGCTGCGGTCCACAGCGACCACCCGATCAGCGCGGTCCACGTGGCGATCCACACCACGCCGGGGATGTAGGTAGCCGCGGCAAGCCCCTCGGAGTCATCGAGCTCCTGGCCGTCGTGCCCGTTGATGCGGCGCAGCACCAGGAACCAGACGCCCGAGAGCTGGCTGAGCAGCAGCAGCCACGCCTCGGTGTAGGCGACCACGTGTTGAACCCAGGCACTTCCCCAGCACAGGGCGGCACCGGCAAGCAGCCCCACAGCGAGGACGCTGGAGAAAGTGATCAGGTCGCGGGTGACGACCACGATGAGAAGCATCGTCGCGACCGTGAGCGCCAGGACCATCGGCGAGTGTCCTCTGGCCAACAGCGAGGCGGCGCCCAAACCGGCCAGCGGCGGCAGGGCGTACCCGGCTGCGGTGGTGACGATCGCCGAGAAGCGCGTGTAGTACCAGGTGTGCGTGACCCCGGAATGCGGGCTGTGCACCTGGATGAGGTGCACACCTCCGCCGGTCACCACGCCCCCGACTGCGTGGCTGAACTCGTGCGCGATGGTGCCGAACACATTGAACGCGTAGGCGACACGGTGCGCGCTGGAAGTCTGCGGGAGCACGGTCAGGACGCTGATCAGCAAGGCCAGAGCGCCTGTGACTGCCGGGACCCACCAGTGCGGTAAGCCCGTTGGCGCTGTGACCGACCAAGAAGTTTCCTCAGCCACCGTTTCCCCTTTATTGGGCGAGCATTACTACGCGTTCTAGATAGCCATGAGCCGACGGATTCACAACGCAGGAAGCCCTGGCCAACCCTCAGCCAGGGCTTCCCATGAGCACTAAATTAATCACCGTGAATTCGGCGATTGTAGTTCATGTTCCCGTCAAGATCGGGAGTGGCACCCTGCGCGAGTCGCGGTTCGATGCCAAGCCCTGCCAAGAGAGCACAAGCCGCCCGAATGCGCTCCTGAGAGGATTCTTCGTTGCGCTGCGGAGACAACCCCCGTTCGGACAGGAGCTTGACGACATCGTCAAGGAGGACGTACGGGTCATACGCCTGAGAGTCAGGCATCATTCTTCTCCTTGCTAAGCCAACTGTTCCCAGTGATGCGCTCGTAAACCTCGGTGTACCGCTCGCGCGTTGCCTGCACGATTTCTGCCGGGATCTCGGGTCCAGGTGGGGTCTTGTCCCAACCAGTCGTCAAGGACCAGTCGCGGACGAACTGCTTGTCAAACGCGTGCTGCGAACGACCAGGCTCCCACTCATCGGCGGGCCAGAAACGTGACGAGTCCGACGTCAAAACTTCGTCGCCCAGCGTCAGAACGCCGTCCTCATCGATACCGAACTCCAACTTGGTGTCCGCGATGATGATGCCCTTCGAAGCAGCGTGTTCCGCCCCTTGACGGTAGATCTCGATCGTCAGCTCACGAATTCGGTCAGCGGTGTCACGACCAATTTCGTTGACAACCTCGTCAAAGGTCATGAACTCGTCATGGCCGGTGTCGGAAATCTTCGTCGTGGGCGTGAAGATGGGTTCCGGCAGGCGACTTCCCTCTACCAGACCAGGAGGCAACGCCACACCAGAAACAGTGCCATCGTGCTGGTACTCCCGCAGTCCAAGACCAGCGAGGTAGCCACGGGCAATGCACTCCACCTGAATCATCTTCAGCGGCTTGCAGCGAACCGCTCGACCGGCGAACTCCGCCGGCACGTCTTCAGTTGAGATGACGTGATTTGGCACGATCGAACCAAGCTTGTCGAACCACCAGGCCGACAGTTGCGTCAGCAGCGCCCCCTTGTTCGGAACAGGGGTGGGCAAAGAGACGTCGTACACCGAAACCCTGTCAGAGGCGACGAGAAGGATATCCCCGTCAAGCTCATAAAGGTCGCGGACCTTACCGCTGTGGATATGCTTCATTCCGCATCCTCGTGAGTGTATTCGTAAAAAACCCAGTGGTCGGGCAGTGCGATCGACTCGCCATATTCAAGAACAGCACCGGCAGCATCGACATAGCGATTTCGACTAACTAGGACAGCGGACCCCTCGGACACTTGGAGTTCGATCGCATCTTCCTCCGCAGCAACCCCTGCGGCGTGCTGGACGTATGTAGCGACCGCAGCTCGCCCGGTTCGCTCTTCAACGTACTTAGCCGTCCCCTGAACGATCCGCTCTGTCGCGAGCAAAAGTGGTGCAACAGCGGCCAGGCTTCCTTCAAACCAGGAGATCGACGTTGAAATCGGCACATTGTCCGCCGTATAGGTAGTGCGCCGTCGCCGAATGACCGGCACACCTTCGTCGACCCCCAAGGCATTGGCGACCAATTCTGGAGCAGGAGCCAAATCGGCCGCGCGGATCTCGGCGTAGTGACCTGGAGGGTAAATTTTCCCGGTTCGATGAATCGCAATGCTGCGGTCGCGCGCAGAATGGTGGAGAGCACCCTTTGTCTGAACGACCGTGCCCACACCGCTGACAGCCCTTGTGAGCCCCTCGGACTTCAGAGTGGCAAGCGCCTTGGATGCCGTGGCCAGGGCAACGTTCCAGATTCGAGCGATCTCCCGCGCCGAGGGCACGGGATCACCGTCCTTGAGCTGCCCAGCAACGATCTGCTCCCTGAAGTGGCGAGCCACCTGCAAGTACGGAGGCTCGGACCGTTCGATGGTTGGCACTTTGGCACCCCTTCGGCATCGCGCCCGCGTTCTAGCACACCCACTGTAACAAGCGAGGTAACCGCAGTTCAGGGACCTAACCAGGGTGTTCTAGTACACCCTCTTGACGGTGTTCTAGAACGCTTGCTACCTTGCTGACGTCGCACTGATCGCAGGGACGTCAGCCCTTGCGGGAGACGCAGGAAGCCCTGACGGACTCAGCAACACCAGCCGGGGGCGGGTACCGACTACCGGGAGCAAATGATGCAGATGTATCGGGTGAAGGCGGTCGCGGAGATGTTCGACGTCTCGGTGGCCACGATCTACCGCGCCATCGAGGCGGGAACGCTGCGTGCCTTGAAGGTCGGCACCGGCAAGGGCGCGATGCGCATCCCGCACGACGCGGTCGCGGAGTACGTGAAGTCGTGCGAGCAGGCCGCGCTGGCGTCGGTACCGCAGATGCCCGAGGTGGCGTGATGGCATCGGCGTTCAGGGTCGATGAGGGCGGCGACTGGTCTGCCGCGAGTGACGGGGTGTCCCGGTTCGGGGCCTACCTGCGGCAGCCCGGCCGGTTCGAGTACGTGCAGGACCCGGCCAGTTTCGCCACCTGGGCGATGACGGTGGCGCTGCCGCCGGTGATGTCGCCGGGCTACGTGCTCCCCCACCCGCGAGTGCAGGACGTGTCCGCGCTGCGGGGCGACATGGGCGAGCTGGTGTTCGCGGTGTCGCTGGTGTCGGCGCTGCCCGCCGCGCTGGAGCCGCAGGGGCGCCGCTCGCTGGGCTGGGAGCGCAAGCGGTTCGCCGGGCAGGTGTCCTGGTTGGAGCCGGAGCGCTGCGACCGGGTCGTGTTGCTGCCGAGCCTGGTGGTGCGGGTGCCGGTTCCGGTGGAGGCGCTGCCCGAGCCGCGCTACCTGGATGGCGGCGTGCCGGAGGTGGAGGCGGCGAAGCGGGCGGTGCGGGTGGTGGTGGCTGAGCTGGAGCGGGTGGTCGCGCCGGTGCTGGCCGCGTTGGAGCCGGAGCGGGGTGTGGCGTGATGGGCCGCCGGTTCGAGTTGGTCACGGTGGTGTTGCCGTGGTCCGGGCAGGCGGTGTTCTGCCGGGGTGAGTTGGACGGGTTGCCGGTGTTCGGGTGGCGGGGCAGGCCGGGCGCGGTCCCGGCGGGGTTGTGCACCCGGCGGCAGCTGCGCGCCGAGGGGTTGCGGCCCGGTGGGGCGGACCCGGTGGCGCTGCTGGTGTTCGGGCACCGGCGGGCGGCGCGGTCGGTGGAGGTGTGTCCGCTGTGGCGCCGGGAGACCGCGCGTGCGGTGCGGCCGATGACCCCGGCCCGGTGGTTGGCGATCGAGGCGGCGCTGCGTGCCCGTCGGTTCTGCCGCACCCACCTGGGTCACGTGGACCACGTGGTGCGCGGCCCGCTGCGCCAGTGCTCGGACTGCTACGTCGGGCAGGTGGCGTGATGGCCCACCAGCGGAACCTGATCGACCCGAAGACCGGCGCCCGCTTTACCCAGGAGCGTCCCTACGGCCCGGTCCAGCCGGTCACCGGCGCGGACGGCACTCCGCCGCCCTCTCAGCGCTCCCGCTCGTGGGAGCGCCTGGTGGCCAGCGGCTACGGCCTTCAGCCCGACAACTGACCTGAGGAGAACCCGTCATGAGCTGGAAGAACAACGCCCGCCTCACCCACCAGCACGACCAGGCGGAGGGCGCCCGGCAGGCCGCGAAGCAGGCGAAGGCCACCGCGAACGAGAACGACGTGCTCAAGGCCGCCAGCGAGCTCGACCCGAAGGACAAGAGCGAGCGCGCCCAGTACCTGCGCGAGGTGGCCGAGGACATCCAGGACCACCGCACCAACCCCGGTCGCTTCCACTGACCCCGCCCGGACCGGCGGGCACGTCCCGCCAAGAACAGCCCCGCCGGTCCGGCCCATCCCCGAACACGCCCCGCACGGGGCGCAGTCAGGAGAACCCGGCATGTCCACCTTGTCCACCTTGATCACCACCACCGCGCCCCTGGTCGGGGTGTTCGGTGGTGCCCTGCTCACCAGCACGCTCAAGACCCGCTCCGACCAGGCCGGTCGCGTGCACGACTGGCAGGTCACCGTGGTCGAGGTCTACGGCGACCTGATGCGGGTGCTGGGCGACCACTACATGACCATGTGGGACCTGGAGGCCGCGCGGCTGCGCGGCGACGCCCAGGAGATCGCGACCACGCTCGCGGCCACGCTGGTCACCCGCTCCGCCGTGACCAAGCCGCACGCCCAGATGCTCGCGCTGTGCCCGCAGCTCGCCGAGCAGATCGAGGGCGCGGTGCAGGGCACCTACCGCATGGACACCGCGATGTACCCCGGCCGCAGCGCCGAGGAGCTGACCCGCCGCAGGCTCGCCGCCAAGGCCGCCAGGGAGACCCTGAGCGAGGCGATGGTCGACCTCATGCGCCGGATCGGCGCCGGTCTGCCCGACCCCAAGCCCCGCAAGCGCATCGGTCGCAGGCAGGTCGGCGCGGTCGAGAGCTAGTTCCGCCCGGACCGGCGGGCACGTCCCGCCAAGAACAGCCCCGCCGGTCCGGCCCATCCCCGAACGCGCTCGCAGAGGCGCACTGAGGAGAAGCCAAGCATGTCGAGCACGAGCAAGCTCCACAACTCCCCGACTGGTGAAGGCGAACGAGTCTCGGCCGCCCACTGCCGCAGAGCAGCGGAGAGCTACCGCCAGGCCGCACGGGAGGTGCTGACTTTCCCGATTGACCAGGACCTGCGCGTGGCGGTGGCCAACAGCCTTCTGGACGTGGCCGCCGTGGTCGAGCGCGGCCCATCGGTGCCCGCCAGTGCACTCGACCAGTTCGACGAGGACGTCCTTCAGGTCCGCGTGCACCTGCTCAAGGCCGTGGAGGCAACGACCGAGTCTGGTTGGCGCCTGCTCCGCACCGCCCACGTCTTCCTTCGTCTGGCCAGCGAGGCAGTGGCGGGTGGTCGGTGATGACGCTGGGACGGATGTTGACGCTGCCGCTGTGGGTGGCGCTGGACCTGGTTCGGATCGTGGCCATCCCGGTGGTGCCGGTGGCGCTGCTGTGGTGGCTGGCCCCGGCCGGGTGGGCGCTGCTGGGCACCCTGGTCGCGTTGTTCTACCTGTACTGCGTGCGGTGGGCGGCGCGGGCCGCGCACGGCGGGCTGGTGCGGATGGTCGCGGTACGGGCGGTGCACCGCTCGGAGATGCGGGCTTCGGCGCGGGAGCTGCGCCGCGCCCACGCCGAGGTTGACGCCCAGGCCGAGGGTGTTGCCGTCGTGACGGGCGAGGTGCGGGCATGAGCACCTGGCAGGAGAGCCGTCGCGCCGACAAGGCGCTGGCGCGGGAGCAGGACCGGGCGGACCGGGCGCAGGCGTTCGAGCAGCGCCGCCTGGACGCGGCGGCCAGGGCCGAGCAGCAGCGGGCCGATCGGGAGGCCGCCGAGCTGCTCGCCCGGCAGCGGAGCGAGGCCGCCCGCGAGCGGCGTGAGCGCCTGGTCGCCGCGATCACGGGGTGGGTGCGGGCCAACGCGCTGAACCTGATGTTCGTGCCGGTGATCCTGGTCCCGGCGCTGCTGGCCTGGACCGCGATGGCCGCCTACGGGGCGCAGGTGTTCGGTCCGGTAGGTGTGCTGCTGCCGTTGTTCTCCGAGGTGGCGATGTGGGCGTTCGCGTTCGCGGTGCCGCTGGCGCGGCGGGCCGGGCGCCCGACCCGGTGGCTGCACCTGGGCGTGGCGGTGTTCGCGCTGGTGGCCGGGGCGCTGAACTTCGTGCACGGCCTAGACGCCGGGGACCACGCGGGAGTGGCCTCCGGTGTGGTGATGGCGCTGGTGTCGGTGTCCGGGGTGGTGGTGCACCAGCTGATCACCGCCGCCGAGGGCAAGGCCCGGCCCACCCGTGCCCAGCGCGACGCGGCGCGGTTGGAGCGGGCCGCGCGGCAGCGGGTCCACCGGGTGCGGCGGGCGGCGCTGCGGCAGGCGGTGGCCGAGATCGCCGAAGACGGCACCGCGCGCCTGGTGCACCGCCCCGGCATGGTCGCGCTGCGCCGCCGCCTCGGCCGCGCGCGGCTGGTGCCCACCACCGTGGCCGGACTCCCGGTCACCGCCGAGGACACCGTCGCCGAGGTCCTCATGAGCGAGATCAACGAGTACCTCGCGGCACTACCCGCCACCCCGCGCACGCCCGCCGCGCAGGAGCGCGGCGAGCCTGCCGAGCAGCCCCACACCGGCACGGGCGCGCAGGCCGCGCACACCTCGGGAACAGCGCAAACGCCCACCAGTGCCGACGCGGACAAGATCGCGCGCTACACGGCGCGGGCACGTGCGGCCATCGACGGTGGCCGCCTGCCCGCCGCACCCTCGCGCAAGGACGTGCAGCGGTTCCTGCGCTGCCGCACCGAGTACGCCGCCGCCGTGGCGCGCGCCCTCGGCGGCGACCAGGACCCCGGTCAGGAGGTGACCGCGTGAGCACCGCGACGGCGACCAGGCCGATCGAGGAGACGGCCGAGGGCGGGGTGTACATGGGCATCACCGCGCCAGCGCCGGAGGCCGCTCCGGCTCCGGCCGGGCGGGACGAGCGCGGGCCTTCCGGGCCGCAGCCGTTGGTGGTGCCGGGTGTTCCGGCGGCAGTGTCGGCGGTGGAGCTGGCCACGATCGCGGGCAGCACCGCCGCGTGGGCCGGTGGGGTTCCGGGTCTGGTGACCGCCGGTGCGGTCGCGGGTGCCACGGCGGTGGCGGCGGGGGTTCGGCGGGCGCGTGCCCGCCGGGCCTCCCGGTCCGGTGGCATCGGCGGGCGGACTGTGGCCGGGACCGGTGGGGGCCGGTCGCGCGGCGGTCTCCGGTCGGGTGGTGGCGGGCTGGCGAGTCGGGTGCGGTCCGCGTTGGCCGGGCGCCGCGCTGGCGCGGCCGGGCGGGGCACCGGCACCGGCCGTGCCGGTGCGAGTGCCGGGCAGCGGGCGACGCCGGGCGGTCGGGCTGCTGCGGCGTTCGCCCAGCGGGCCGGGCGCGGGGCGGCTGCGACCACCCGCACCGTCCCGCCCGGCGGGCGCGCCTCCACCGGCAGGCCCGCCACCGGCACCGCCGCCGCCAACAGGGCGCGGGGACCGCTGTCGCGGCTGCTGGGCAAGGGCGGTCCCGGTGGTCGCGCCGCTGGAGGGCGTGGCCTGTTCGGGCGGCAGAGCGGGCCCACCAGCGGCGGAGGCCTGGGCAGCCGCCGGAACGGCAGCGGCTCCGGCAACGGCGGCACGAGTCGAGGGGGCAGGCCGAGAGGCGGGAGCACCCCGACCAGCCGGGACGGTAGGTGGTCGAGCAACGGTGCCACGGACAGGCTTCGTGACCAGGCCAGGCAGCGCAAAGCGTTGCGCGACAACGCGAAGCGCGCCTACTGGGCCGCCCAGCGTGCACGACGGGACAACGGGTGGATGGTGCGCGAGGTGATCGCCACCGCGCCCACCGCCAGGGCGGCCCGGTCTGCCACCTATCGCATCGTCTACGGCCGCGCCAAGGTCGCCGGACCCCCCTCGGCTCCAGCCCCGATCCGGGCGCTGCACGCCGGTGGCTGGGCAGCCGGGGCGTGGGCCGCCGCCGCCGGTTACGCGGCCTGGTCACGGCACTGGCAGGCACAGCAACTGCTGGCGCTGGGCGCGACCGTGCCGCACCGCGGCTACGTCGTGGCCAGCCGCATCCGCTCCACCATGCCGGACACCCCGACCGTCCCGTTCGTCGTGCCCGCCCCGCGTCCGTCCGCGCCCCGACTGCCCACCTGGCGCACCACCACCGGCCCGACGCCGGTCAGTCCGACCGGCCCTGTCTCCCCGGTCCGACCGGGACTGTCCACTCCCCACTCCTCTGGAGGTCTCACCGTGTCCCGTTTCAACCTCTCCGACCTGGCGATGGAGCAGGCCGCCCGCGCCGCCCGCTACACCCCCGACTCGATGGCCTTCTTCGGCGGCGACCTCACCCAGTGGCCCGACGCCATCGGCCACCTGGCCATCGCCCTGTCCACCTTCGTCAAGCGCGGCAGCGCCGAGTACCCGGTCCACCCGGTCGTGATGGAGAAGCTCGCCGAGGTCTACCAGGCCCTCGGTACCGCCGCCTCGGCCGCGAACGAGGTCCCGGTGCTGTTCTCCCGCGCCCACTCGATCGACCTGTCCCGCCACCAGGCCCCGCGCCCCGGCGAGCACCTGTGGAACGTGCCCCGCTGACCCTCGTCTGATCGAAAACCGTTACAGCGCAAAGAGAATCGCGAAGGGAACCGACCATGAACGCCAAGACCACGCGCGGCGGGGTGGACTGGAGCGGCAAGCACACCGTCCTGACCGGCACCGCGAACACCGTCGGTGCGGTGCTGGCCACCGGCATGGTCGGTTCCCTCGCCGCGTTGCCTCCGGCCTGGGCCGCCGGGGGTGCGGCCGTGGGCGCCGCAGCGCACACGGTGGCCTCCGCCGGGCGCGGCACCACCAGGCCCGGAGTGCTCGCCCGCGCCGCTGGGTGGGTGGCCGGGGGCGGCTGGATGGTGTGGGCGCTGGAGACCACGCCGTGGTCGGCCGCCTCGGTGTCCTCGCTGGCGGTGCTCGGTGTCGCCGGTGGGGTCACCGCCACGTTGGTGCGCGCCGCCGCGAGCAAGCGGCAGGAGATCGGGCAGCAGGTCATGTTCGCCACCCAGCGCGCCAGGACCGCCGGGGAGTGGGAAGCCCGGATCGACCGGGTGTGCGGCATCAAGGGTGTGCAGGTCATGGGCGTGCAGAAGTGGGAGGAGGGCACCGGTTACACCCTGGACCTGAACCTGCCCGAGGGCGGGCACTCGTGGAAGGACCTGGCCAAGCACCAGGGCGGCCTGGCCGCCGATGCCGACCTGCCCAACGGCTGCACCGTGGAGGCCAGGCCCGGCGTCTCGCGGCGTTCGGCGCTGCTGCGGGTGGCCACGAAGGACGCGTGGGAGGAGGTCATCGACTACCCCGAGGACTGGTCGGTGCTGTCGATCCTGAACCTGATCCCGATCGGTCAGCACCGGGACGCCACGGTGGCCGGGCTGGAGCTGCGCAGCGACACCGTGTTGCTGACCGGGCAGAAGGGAGGTGGCAAGACCAACGAACTCCAAGTGGTCAACGCCGGGCTGGTGCGGTGCGTGGACGTGCTGGTGTGGCACATCGACCTCAACGGCGGTGGCATGTCGCTGCCGTGGATCAGGCCGTGGCTGACCGACACCACCGGCACCGTCGCCGCCCCGGCGGTGGACTGGGTGGCTTCCACCGCCGCCGAGGCCAAGAGGCTGACCGCAGCCGCGCTGCGCATCGCCAAGGGGCGCAAGGTCGAGTACCAGCAGCTGTGCGAGCAGCAGGGCGACGACAAGCTCCCCGTCTCCCCCGAGATCCCGCAGATCATGATCGTGGTGGACGAGTGCGCCGAGATCATGGGCAGCGGCACCAAGCACCCCAAGCTGCGCGACGACCTGGAGGAGATCCAGCGCATCGCCCGCGCCATGGGCGTGAACCTGGTGTTCTGCGGCCTGTCCGCGACCGCCGACGTCATCGGCTCGACCAATGTCCGCAAGCAGGCCCGCGCCCGCATCTCCATGCGCGTGAGCGACCCCGAAGAGCTGAACTACCTGTTCGGCTGGAACTGCAAGGCAGACCCGCAGGACATGCCCTACCCCGGCTGCGGCCTCTACTTGCAGGACACGATCGGCCAGCCCACCGGTTTCAAGGGCTACCGCCTGGTCGGTGCCGCCCTCGCGGCGGGCGCGGTCGCGGTGGCCGGGCTGCGCCCCGGCCTGGACGAGGTCAGCGCCCGGCTGGCCGGGGACGACTACGCCACGCGCTGGGACCGCGCCGAGCACCTGCTCGCAGACACCCCCGCCCCGCAGGAAGACGAGGAGGACCCGGCCGAGGTCGAGCAGCCCGTGACGGCGGGGTTCGACCCCGCCGCGCTGGAGGCGGGCGCGGCCGTGTTCACCACCAAGCCCGCCACCGCCGAGGGGTTCAACCCGCTCGACCCGAGCACCTGGCCGCCGATCGACCTGCCCGGTCTGACCGTCCCTGCGGCGCCCGCGCTGCCCGAGCTGCTGGCGCGGCTGCTGGCGGTGTTCGACGGCACCGACCACGAGCGGCTGCACACCTCGGCCCTGGCCGCGCAGGTCGGCACCACGCCCACCGTGCTGGGCAAGCTGCTGCCGCAGATCGGCGTCAAGGCGCTGCCGGACGCCTTCTACGTCGGCCCGGACCGGCAGCGCGGCTACGCCCTCACCGACCTCCGGGCGGTTGCGGAGCGTATCCGAAACGGTGAGGTCGCCGTGCCGGTCGACGTCGCCGAGTGGACGCCTGCCGACGCTGACTGACCAGCACACCTGGGTGTGCACGGGGGTGTGCAGGGCCTGCACACCTGCACAGCCTGACAGCGCGACCTGCACAGGCCAGGCGTGCAGGCACTGACCAGCTAAAACAGCACTCGCCACGCCCAGGTGTGCACATGTGCAGGTGTGCACGCCCCACCCCCCGCCACCTGGACCAGCGGCCTCTGGAGGGGGTGCCCCCTCCAGAGCTGCACACCTGCACACCCCACCCCGACGAACACCACCAGGCCGTGACCACGGCCCGACCTCGCACGCCCACCAATCACTACACAAAGTAACCAAGGGGACTGCTGTGGACCACCTCATGCACATCGCGCGCACCGGCTCCACCTGGGCGCACACCCTCGGCCTGATCACCAACCCCCTCGCCCTATGCGGCGCTCGCATCGCCGGGGCCGAGCGGCAGGCACCGCTGTGCCAGATCTGTTTCCAGCTCTCGGGCTGGACCCACGACAAGCGCCACTGACCGAGAGGAGCCACCGCCATGACCATGCTCACCGCAGCCCTGCACGCCGCCGAACGCGGCTGGCACGTCTTCCCCCTGCGCCCCGGCACCAAGAAGCCCGCCCTGCACGGCGTTCGCCACTGCCCGCGCACCGCCCCGTGCGTGGACGGGCACCTCGGGTGGGAGCAGCGCGCTACCACCGACCCCGACACCATCCGGCGCTGCTGGGCGGCCGGGGAGTTCAACATCGGCATCGCCACCGGCCCCTCAGGGTTGGTCGTGGTCGACCTGGACACGGCCAAGTCGCCCGCCGATGTGCCCCCGGACGGCTGGAACCGGGAGGGGGTCCGGGACGGGCACGACGTGTTCGACCTGCTCTGCCGCGAGGCCGGGCACCCGGTGCCGTGGGAGACCTTCAGCGTCCGCACCACCAGGGGCGGCACCCACCTCTACTACCGCGCCCCCGCCGGTGCGCAGCTGCGTTCCACGCAGGGCGAGGACGGCAACGGCCTGGGCTGGAAGGTCGACACCCGCGCGCACGGCGGCTACGTCGTGGCGCCCGGCAGCAGCACCCCTACCGGCTCCTACACGATCACCGACGACCTGCCCGTGGCCGACCTGCCCACCTGGTTGCACCAGCGCCTCACCCCCAAGCCCGTGGTGGCCCGCACAGCCGCTCCCCAGACCGGCTCTGAGCAGCACTCCGCCTACGTGGACGCGGCGGTCCGGGGCGAGTGCGACAAGGTCGCAGCAGCCGCATCGGGGCGGCACAGCAGCGTGCTGTTCGCCGCCGCCGTCGCCCTCGGTCAGCTGGTCGGCGGCCAGGCACTCCCCTCGGCTACAGCCGAAGACGCCCTCCACCAGGCCGCAGCGCACATGGTCACCGGCCGGTGCGGCTGCACCGACCGCGAGATCGCCCGCACCATCGCCAACGGCCTGCGCGCCGGTGTCGCCCGTCCGCGCACCCCGACCGCACGGGGTGCGGCGTGAGCGCCCGGCTGCGGCTGCTGGACCTGTGCTGCGGTGCCGGGGGCGCGTCGGCCGGGTACCACGCCGCCGGGTTCGACGTGACCGGTGTGGACATCGAACCCCAGCCGCACTACCCGTTCCCGTTCATCCGGGCCGACGCCCTCACGGTCGACCTGGACGGTTACGACGTCATCGCCGCAAGCCCGCCGTGCCAGCGCTACTCCACCGCCACCCCGGCCGACCGCCGCGAGGGCCACCCCGACCTGGTCGCCCCGGTGCGCGAGAGGCTGCGGCAGGCCGTGGCCGAGGGCACCGCGTGGGCCTACGTGATCGAGAACGTGCCCGGTTCCCCGCTGCTGGACCCCGTGCTGCTGTGCGGGGACAGCCTGCGGCTCGGGGTGCGCAGGCACCGGCTGTTCGAGTCCAACGTGGTGCTGCGCGGCACCGGCTGCCACCACGACCGCGACGCCCCGGCCGTGCCGGTCTACGGCACCCACGGCCAACGCCCGAGACGTAAGCCCCGCGGGCAAGGACGAAACTCCGTCGACGTCGACGTCGACGAGGAACCGTCACAGCACGGTGGTGCCGAGGGCGGGCGCACCGCGATGGGCATCGACTGGATGCCCTGGGACAACCTCACCAGGCCATCCCGCCCGCCTACACGTTCTCGCTCGGCACCCAACTGCTCATCCACCCCAACCGCCCCGCCACGGTGACGGAAGCGACCAGGACTCAAACGTCACCACACCGCGCGGGACCGCTGACGAATGCCACCGGTGGATTGCGTCACTGCCGGTGCGGCACCGCCCTCACCAGGCCTGCCACCGGTCGCTGGCCGCAGCACTGCTCCCCGGCTTGCCGCCAAGCCGCCTACCGCGAACGCCAACACGCCCTGCGGTGAGCAGGCCACACCCTCTCACCGCCCACCACCGCGTGAACGGATCTTCACCATGACCACCCCAGCTCGCCCCCTGCGCGCTGTCCCCGACCCGAGCGCCGACCTTGACGCCGCCGAGGCCCGCGCCCGCGCCGAGGTCGACCGCGCACGTGCCGAGCTGCCCCAGCTCGACCCCGCCGTGTTCGACTGCCACCTCGGCGAGGTGGTCGACCAGCTCTCCGACTCCACAGAGGGCGACCCGGTCGGCATCCTGGCCTCCCTAATCTGCGCCGCCGGGGTCCACCTCGGACAACGCCCGCACATCCGCGCCGGTGACGACCCCCACCCGCTGCTGGTGTGGCCGCTGATCGTCGGCCGCACCGGCGGTGGGCGCAAGGGCGCGTCCTGGTCCACGCCCAAGCGGCTGCTCGCCGCCGCCGACCCCGGCTTCACCGGCTCGAACATCCGCTCCGGCCTCACCAGCGGCGAGGGCCTGGCCGCCGTGTTCGCCGACCAGGACGCCGACGACCAGGCCACCGGCAAGCCCCGCAAGAACACCGGTACCGCACTGCTGCCGCCCGGCGACCTGCGGCTGATGGTGTTCGAGCCCGAGTGGGCCGGGGTCATGTCACGGATGAAGCGCGAGGGCAATGCCCTCTCGGCCACCCTGCGCCAAGCGTGGGAGGGCGGGGACCTGTCCACCCTCAACGTCACCGCACGCATCGCCCCCAGCTCCCACGTCGGGCTGCTGGCCCACATCACCCCCGACGAGTTCCGCGCCAAGGTCTCCAGCTCCGACCTCGCCGGGGGCACCTACAACCGGTTCCTGCCCATCGCCGTGGCCCGCTCGAAGTTCCTGCCGCTGGCGGGCGGGGCGGCGCCCGAACTCGTCAGCGCCCTGGGCCGCGCTCTGGCCGCGCGGCTCAAGCAGGGCTCCCAGGTCGGTGCGCTGGGCTTCACCGACAAGGGCGCGCTGCTGTGGCGCAGCCTCTACGTGGAGTTCGGCATCGACCACGGCGAGGGCGGCCCCGTGGAGCAGTTCCTGTCCCGCACCGCGCCCAACTGCCTGCGCATCGCCGGTGTGCACGCCGCCCTGGACGGCACCGACCTCATCGACGTCCACCACCTCACCGCAGCCGCCGCCCTGGTCCGCTACTCCGTCGCCTCGGCCCGCTCGATCTTCAGCGCCGACCCGACGCTGACCAGGCTCACGGCCTGGATCGGCGAGGCGGGAACCACCGGCCGCACCCGCGAGGAGATCCGCGCCCAGTTTTTCAAGGGCAACAAGTCCGCCGCCGAGATCACCACGGTGCTGGGCCAGCTCATCGACTCCGGCCAGCTCGCCCGCAGCACCAGGCCCCCGGCGGGCGGGCGCGGCGGCAGGCCCACCGAGGTCTACGCCACCACCGGCCCGCCACGTGGTTGACGTGGTTACTCGGTAACTCGCTGACCGGCACAAATACGCCGCGAGCACACCGGGTTTCCACGTAGCCACGTGGTTTGACCTCCACGAAACCGCAGGTCAGACCCAAACCACGTTTCCACGTAAACCACGTCCGAAGGGCACAGCCATGCCTGAACCAGCCCGATCCCTGCTCACCGTTGAAGCCGCAGCCGCGCAGCTGAGCGTCAGCCGCACCACGATGTACGCCCTGCTGAAGTCCGGCGACGTCGCCTCGGTGCTCATCGGCAAGCTGCGCCGAGTCCCCGCCACCGCCCTTGCCGCCTACGTCGGCCGCCTTCAGCAGGAACAGGGGTAACCATGGCCAGAAAGAAGCGAGCAGAAGGCACCCGAGCGCCCAACGGCGCGAGCACCGTCTACCTCGGAAGCGACGGCAAGTGGCATGGCCGCGTGACAATGGGCGTCAAGGACAACGGCGACCCAGACCGGCGGCACGTCAAGCGCAAGTCCGAAACCGACGCCCACGCCGGTGTCCGAGCACTGGAGGCAGAGCGCGCTAGCGGTCTGGTCAGCAAGCCGGGTCGCGCATGGACGGTTGAGCAATGGCTGATCCACTGGGTGGAGAAGATCGCCGCCCCATCGGTGCGGTTCAAGACGCTGGAGGGCTACCGCACTGCGGTCTATAAGCACCTGATTCCCGGTATTGGCAGGCACCGGCTGAATCGGCTCACGCCCGAGCACTTGGAAAGCCTCTACGCCCGGCTGAAAGCTCAAGGCCATGCGCCCGGCAATGTCCACCAGATCCACCGGACACTCAAAACCGCCTTGAACGAGGCAGTGAACCGGGACCGGCTGGTGAAGAACCCGGCCAAGATCGCCAAAGCGCCACGGCTTGAAGAGCAGGAGATCGAGCCCTTCTCCCCCGACGAGGCGCGGTTGCTGCTCAAAGCCACCAACCAACGCCGAAACGGCCTCCGATTCACCCTCGCCCTGGCGCTCGGGCTGCGGAAGGGCGAGTGCCTGGGGCTCAAGTGGCAGCGGGTCAACATCCGGTGCAAGCACGGGTGCGCGCCGCACTGCGGGCAGGCCAACCCGGCTGACTGCCCGGCCGTGCTCTGGGCCGGAACCCTGCGCACGCCGAGGCAGCTCCAGCGGCGCCCTTGGGAGCACGGATGCAAGAACCCGGCCGCGTGCGGTCCGCACAAGACCGATCCGTGTCCGGCGAGCTGCAAGCGGCACAAGTCGTGCCCGCCGCCCTGCCCGCCGG
This sequence comes from Actinosynnema pretiosum, assembly GCF_024171695.1. Taxonomy (GTDB): domain Bacteria; phylum Actinomycetota; class Actinomycetes; order Mycobacteriales; family Pseudonocardiaceae; genus Actinosynnema; species Actinosynnema pretiosum. The sequence goes on from NZ_JAMTCF010000003.1 coordinate 63,544, forward strand.
GCTGCGTCAGGCACGCCGCGCAGTGCCCTCAGCGCCACGGTGGCGGGCTGCACTGGGTGGAGGTGAAGTCGGACGCGGGGCGCCGCTCGGTGCCCATCCCTGCGCCGCTGGTGCGCGCCCTGGTCGCCCACCGGGCTACGCAGGCCGCCGAGCGGGAGTTGGCAGGTGACCTGTGGCAGGAAAACGGCGCGGTTTTCACCCAACCGGATGGCCGCCCGCTCGACCCCAGGTCGGACCACGACGAGTGGAAGTCGCTGCTCAAGGAGGCCGGGGTGCGGGACGCCCGGCTGCACGACTCGCGGCACACCGCAGCGACCACGCTCATGGTCCTGGGCATCGACCACCGCGTGATCATGGACATCATGGGGTGGTCCTCCCAGTCGATGCTCAAGCGCTACATCCACGTCTCCGACGATCTGCGCGAGGACGTGGCGAGCAAGCTCGAAGGGCTCCTCTGGGGGAACAACTGAGCCCTTAACTGAGCCCCTAGACCTGGGAAGACGCGAACGGGCTGCCCCAAGACGACCTTGGGGCAGCCCGTTTTCGCTGCTCAACCACTGCGGAAGCGGAGGGATTTGAACCCCCGGACCCGTGAAGGTCTCCCGCTTTCAAGGCGGGTGCATTAGGCCGCTCTGCCACGCTTCCCTGCGCGACGAGGTTACCCGTCCAACCCCCGCAGGTGCGTGATGACCCGGTTGAAGACCTTCGCCAGCACCTCCTGCTCCTCCGGGTCCAGCAGGTCCACCATGTGCTCGCGCACGCCCCGCACGTGCGTCGGGGCCGAGTTCTCCAGGACCCGCGCGCCCTCGTCGGTCAGCTCGGCGAACACCCCGCGCCCGTCCTCGGGGCACTCCCTGCGCCTGACCAGGCCTTCCTTCTCCATCCGCGCGACCTGGTGGGACACCCGGCTCTTGGACGACGCCACGTCCTCCGCCAGCTGGGACATCCGCATCCGGCCGCTCGGCTGCTCGGAGAGCCGCACCATGACCTCGTAGTCCGCGAGCGACAGGTCGTGGTCGGTCTGGAGCTCGCGGTGCAGGCGGTCCGAGAGCATCGCCGCCCCGACCACGTAGTTGCGCCACGCGCGCATCTCGGCCTCGTCCAACCACCGCGGTTCAGCTCCCACACCGCACAGGCTAAGGCCGCGCGCGGGCGCGCCTGGGACATCTCCGTTAACGGACGATCCTCCGGGACGTCTGGTGCCCTTCACCCCGGCCGGGCAGACTGCCACGCCGAACGCGCTCCTCCCCTACCCGGAGCGCGCCTCCTCCTAGGAGTCCCCAACATGACCTGGTTCAGACGGAGCGCCGCGCTGGCCGCGACCGCCGTTGCCGGCGCCGCGGTCCTGCTCGCGCAGTCCCCGGCCACGCCCGCGCAGGCGGGCGACCGCGCGTCGGGCAAGACGGTGGACGTGCGGCTGATCGGCATCAACGACCTGCACGGCAACATCGAGCCGCCCACGGGCTCCTCCGGGCGGGTGACGCTGGCCGACGGGACGACGGTCAACGCCGGTGGCGCGGCGTTCAACGCCACGCACATCAAGAAGCTCCAGTCCGAGGTGCGCAACTCGGTGATCGTCGGGCAGGGCGACCTGATCGGCGCCTCGCCCGTGGTGTCGGCGCTGTTCCACGACGAGCCGACCGTGGAGATCCTGAACAAGGTCGGGATGCACGCGACGGCGGCGGGCAACCACGAGTTCGACGAGGGCTACCGCGAGCTGCTGCGGATGCAGCACGGCGGCTGCCACCCGGTGGACGGCTGCCAGTTCAGCCCGTCCTACACCGGCGCCAAGTTCAAGATCCTGGGCGCGAACGTGACCCTGGCCAAGTCGGGCCTTCCGGCGCTGCCGCCGTTCTGGGTCGAGTTCCGCGACGGCGTGCCGATCGGCTTCATCGGGATGCCGCTGAAGGACGTGCCGATCCTGGTCGACCCGAACGGCATCAAGGACCTGAAGTTCGGGGACGAGATCGCCGCCGCGAACAAGTACGCGGAGCTGCTGAACTGGTTGGGCGTCAAGTCCATCGTGCTGCTGGTGCACCAGGGCGACAACACCACCGGCGGCGGCCCCGACGACTGCAACACGGTCGCGGGCGGGCCCGGTCGGCTGATCGCGGAGAAGGTCAGCCCGAAGATCGACGCGGTCTTCTCCGGCCACAGCCACCAGCAGTACAACTGCACGGTCACCGACCCGGCGGGCAACCCGCGCCCGTTCATCGAGGGCCTGGCGTTCGGCCGCGAGCTGTCCGTGGTCGACCTGAAGATCGACAAGCGGACCCGCGACGTCGTGCGCTCGGCCACCAGGGCGCGCAACCACGTCGTCACCCAGGACGTCACCGCCGACCCGAAGATCCAGGCCGTGATCGACCAGGCCAAGACCAAGGCGGGCCCGATCGCGAACAAGCAGATCGGCACCGTCGCGTCGGACATCCCGCGCGCGCAGAACCCGGCGGGCGAGTCGCCGCTGGGCAACCTGATCGCGGACTCGCAGCTGGCCGCCACCACCGGCAACGGCGCGGTCGCCGCGCTGATGAACCCCGGCGGCGTGCGCGCCGACCTGACCTACGCGGGCTCGCCCGCCGGTGAGGGCGACGGGGTGGTGACCTACGGCGAGGCGTTCACCGTGCAGCCGTTCGGCAACATCCTGCAGACCGTCACGCTGACCGGCGCGCAGCTCAAGGCGGCGCTGGAGCAGCAGTGGCAGACCGTGAACGGCGCGCAGCGGCAGATCGTGCTCCAGCCGTCGGCGGGCCTGACCTACTCCTGGTCGGCGTCCGCGCCGCAGGGCGCCAAGGTCTCGAACCTGGCGATCAACGGCGCGGCGGTCGACCCGGCCACCGGCTACCGGATCACGATCAACAGCTTCCTGCAGGGCGGCGGCGACGGCTTCAGCGCCTTCACCTCGGGCACCTCGGTGACCGGTGGCGGCATCGACCTGGACGCCTTCACCGGGTACCTGGCCGCGCACCCCAACGTGTCCGCCCCAGCACTGGACCGCATCACCACCACCCCGTAGTCGGGTGGGGCGGTGGGCGGGCCACGCACGGCCCGCTCACCGTCCGCGACCACTGTCCACCACGGACGGTGTGTCCTCGTTTCACCAGTTCAGGCGGGTTGCGATCACGGGTCGAGCAGGCGCATCCTCGAAACCAGGAACGGCGGCCGGAACCACTCCGGCTCGCACTCCGGAAGGGTTAGGTGGTGCGGTGCTGACAAGTCCTCTCAGTGACGTCCCGCAGTCCCGCGGAGGGATCGGGCGCAGTCCACGCGCTTGACGCTGTTGACCCGGTGCTCTCCGGCGCCGTCTCGAACGACGCCGCCCGAGGTCCACGCCAACCTCGCGCCGGACGCGAACGTCACTCCCGTAGTGGAAGCAACCAGGAGGTGGGCCCGGAAGCTCGGGCCCACCTCCTGGCGCGTCCGGGGCTAAAGTTGATCGCAGCCCGTGGCGGACGCGACTTGCTGGAGGAACCTCGTGCAGTTCAACGAGGACGCGGAACTGGACACCTCGCAGGTCAACGACCAGCGCGGCGTCGGTGGCCGGGTCGCTCTCGGTGGCGGTGGGCTCGGGATCGTCGGCGTGATCATCTACCTGGTGCTGAACCAGATCGGCGGCGGCGTTCCGCTGCCCCAGGGGTCCGGGTTCGGCGACGTGGGGCAGGACCAGCAGGTCGGGTCGCAGTCCCTGGCGCAGAAGTGCCGCACGGGGGCCGACGCGAACCGCGAGGACGACTGCCGCGCGGTGGCGTTCATCAACTCGATCCAGGCGTTCTGGAACGACCAGTTCTCCCGGTCGGGCCGGTCCTACAAGGCCGCGCAGACCAACTTCTTCTCCGGCGGCGTGCGCACGAACGGCTGCGGCAGCGCCAGCTCCGCGTCCGGCCCGTTCTACTGCCCGGCCGACTCGCAGGTGTACATCGACCTGACGTTCTTCCGGGAGCTGAAGACGAAGTTCGGCGCCACGGGCGGCCCGTTCGTGGAGGCCTACGTGCTGGCCCACGAGTACGGGCACCACGTGCAGAACCTGCTGGGCACGTCCAGCCGGGTCGGCAGGGAGACCGGGCCGAAGTCGGGCTCGGTGCGGCTGGAGCTCCAGGCGGACTGCTACGCGGGCGCCTGGGCGAACCACGCGACCACGACCCCGACGGCGTCCGGCAAGCCGCTGATCACCGGCGTGACGGACCAGGACATCGCCGCCGCCCTCGACGCCGCCGCGCGCATCGGCGACGACTTCATCCAGAAGGAGCTGGGCGGCGGCAGGGTGGACACCACGCAGTTCTCGCACGGGTCCTCCGAGCAGCGGCAGAAGTGGTACACCGCCGGGTACCGGAGCGGGAACCCGGCGCAGTGCGGGACGTTCGACACCGACGACCTCGGCTGACGCGGGCGCCCGCGAGAGCGGGCGCCGACGTCCGCGCGGAGCGGAGGACGACGAAGGGGGCGCACCGCCTGCTGGGCGGTGCGCCCCCTTCTCCCGTTCCAGCGCCTCCCGTTCCTAGGCCACGTCGGCGTGGCTCGGGTGGACCGCCGCCGCGCGGGCCTGGGCGGGCGCGCGGAGGGTCGACCGGGTGGTGCGGGGCGGGACGCCGTTCACGTCCTCGGTGCTGATCGCGTAGCTCGCGGTCACCCAGGCGAGCGCGTCGGCGTTGCGGTCCAGCGCCGTGCGGTCGACGTTGGCCAGGGTGTCGCCGGGGCCGTGGTAGTTCGGGTCGTACGCGGCGTTCGCCTCGCCGCCCCACTTCGCGGCCTGGTCGTCGGTCTTCGTCCCCTCGGCCCCGGTGAACAGGCCGCCCGCCGGGATGCCCAGGGCGATGAACTCGCCGTAGTCCGAGCGGCCGTCGAAGTCGGTGCCCTCGACCTCGACGCCCTTGGCGACCGCGAGGTAGTCGGTGAACGCCTGCTCGATCTGGGCGGAGCCGTGCGGGCCGGGGCCCGCGCCGACGCCGTCCGAGTCGTCGCCGTCGTAGGCGAAGTACGCGGCGTTCGGCGAGCCGATCATGTCGAAGTTCAGGTACAGCGCGATGTCCAGCTGCTGCTCGAAGTCCAGCGCCCGCACGTACTCGGTGGACCCGACCAGCCCCAGCTCCTCGGCGCCCCACCAGGCGAACCGCACCGCGTTGGTCACCTTGGGCGAGCCGCCGAGCTTCAGCGCGGTCTCCAGCAGCCCGGCCGAGCCGGTGCCGTTGTCGTTGATGCCCGGCCCCTCCTCGACGCTGTCCAGGTGCGCGCCCGCCATCACGACGTTGTCGGTGCGGCCGGTCCTGGTCTGGGCGATGACGTTGCGCGCCACCCGGTTCTCCTCGTGGAACCGCAGGTCCACGGTCACCTGCTGCCCGGCCCGGCCGAACAGCGCGGAGCCGTCCGCCTTGCTCACCCCACCCGTGGGCACGACGCCGGGCGAGCCGAGGGTGACGCCGGACAGCGGGCCGTCCGCGTTGTTCGCGATCAGCACGGCGACCGCGCCCGCCGCGGCGGCGTTGCGGTGCTTCACGTCGAACGTGCAGGCGCCCCTGCGGATCAGCGCGATCGCGCCGGTGAAGTCCTGCCCGGCGAAGTCCTCGGCCTCGCAGCCGGGCGTGGCGTCCTCGGGGACGGCCCGCAGCGGGCCGGTGAGGCCGCCGACCGGGGTCTGCGGCGACTCCTCCAGCGCCAGCGCCTCGTACTCGTCGCCGCCGACCACCGCGGTGGCCGCGTCGTAGATCTGGACCGGGTAGGTGAACTGCGGCGTGGTCACCTCGTACCCGGCCCCGCGCAGCTTGCCGACCACGTAGTCGACGCTGGCGTCGTAGCCGGGGGTGCCGACGGCGCGGTTGCCGTCGTTGCGGTCGGCGATGCGCTGGAGGGCGATCAGGTGCCGGTTGACGCCGTCGACCGCGACCTCCTTCACGAGCCTCTTCGCCAGTGCGGGGCCGTCCGGACCGGCCGGGGCGGCGGTCGCGGTCGGAGCGGCTACCAGCGCGAGGGAAGCCGACGCGGCGATGGCCACCGCGCGCCGGGCTCCGTTCTTTGCTGACATGGGGTCGTCCCCTTCACTCGGATTGCGGCACCCTCCTAAACCCGGCGGTGCGCCCGCAATCCTTCGGCCGGGGGTTTCTTCACGCGGTGAGCAGTTCTGCGCACGCCGCGTGTCCCTCGACGGTGGGATTCCAGGTCGGGCGGGTGAACTGCTCGCGGGTCACCAGCAACCGGATCTCGGTGACCGCCTCGCCCCGGCGCACGGCGACCTTGGTGCCGTCCGGCCGGTAGCCGAGCTTGCGGCTGACCGCGAGCGACGCGGCGTTGTCCTCCCACGCGGCCGAGCGCGCCTGGACCGCGCCCAGGTGGTCGAAGGCGTAGGCGAGGACGGCGGCGCGCATCTCGGTGCCCAGGCCCGCGCCCTGGTGCCGCAGGCCGATCCACGAGCCGGTCGTGACCTCGCGGGTGGCGGCGAAGTCCTTGGCCTCCACGCTCTGCGTGCCGATCACCCGGCCGTCCAGGCGCACCAGGAAGTTCACCGACCAGTCGTCCGGGGTGAGCGCGGCGCGCATCCGCCAGAAGTGCTGGAGGGTGTTGGTGGTCAGCCGGTCGGCGGGTGCGTCGGTCCACGGGAAGGCGAACGGCATGTACTCCGGCGGGTGGACGCCCCGCTGCGCCTCGGCGGCGAGTTCGAGCAGGCCCGCGTCGTCGTCCGGGCGCAGTTCGAGCCTGGGCGTGGTGATGACGAGGTCGTGGAAGGGCCAGGGGTTCATGCCTGGATGGTGCCCGGTCGAAGATCGGATTACCGTTGATTTCCATGCGCGCGATCACCCTGAGCGAGTTCGGCGGGCCCGAGGTGCTCCAGTGGTCGGAGGTGCGGGACCCCGCACCCGGCCCCGGCGAGGTGCTGCTGGACGTGGCGGCCACCGCCGTCAACCGGGCGGACCTGCTCCAGCGCGAGGGCCGCTACCCGCCGCCGCCCGGCGCGTCCGAGGTGCTGGGGCTGGAGTGCTCGGGCGTGGTGGCCGCGCTGGGACCGGGGGTCGAGGGCTGGTCGGTGGGCGACGAGGTGTGCGCGCTGCTGGCGGGCGGCGGGTACGCGGAGCGGGTCGTCGTGCCCGCCGCGCAGCTGCTGCCGGTGCCGGGGGGCGTGGACCTGGTGACGGCGGCGGCGCTGCCCGAGGTGGCGTGCACGGTGTGGTCGAACGTGGTGGAGCTGGCCGGGTTGCGGGCCGGGGAGACGCTGCTGGTGCACGGCGGCGCGGGCGGGATCGGCACGCACGCGATCCAGGTCGGGAAGGCGCTGGGGGCGCGGGTCGCGGTGACCGCCGGGTCGGCGGAGCGGCTGGCGCGGTGCGCGGAGCTGGGCGCAGACGTGCTGGTGGACTACCGGGAGCAGGACTTCGTCGAGGTGGTCGGCGCGGCGGACGTGGTGCTGGACAACATGGGCGCGGCGTACCTGGGGCGGAACGTGGACGTGCTCGCGCCGGACGGCAGGCTCGTGGTGATCGGGATGCAGGGCGGGGTGAAGGGCGAGCTGAACCTGGGGAAGATGCTGGCCAAGCGCGCGACGCTGGTGGCGACCGGGCTGCGGGGCAGGCCGGTGGAGGGGCGGACCGGCAAGGGCGCGGTCGTGGCGGCGGTGCGCGAGGGGCTGTGGCCGCTGGTCGCGGACGGGCGGGTGCGGCCGGTGGTGCACGAGGTGCTGCCGCTGGAGCGGGCGGCCGACGCGCACCGGGCGCTGGAGGGCGGCGGCGCGGTGTTCGGGAAGCTGGTGCTGGCGACCGGTTGAGCGGTCGGGGCGGGGGCGCGGACGCGCCCCCTCCCCGTGGACCGGTGCGGTGGTCCGGGCGGGCGCGGCGGCTCAGGGCAGCGCGGTGGACGACGCCAGCGAGCCGCCGGTCGGCCGGAAGCGCAGCGCGTACTCCCGCGACCACCGCTCCAGCACGGCCCGCTCCCCCGGCCGGTTCGCGTCGTCGACCAGCACGGCCGCGCCCGGCGCGAGCACGTCCCGGAACACCGGCAGCGCCGGGTAGCGCGAGTCGCCCAGCAGCGGGCCGTCGACCATGAGCAGGTCGACCAGGCCGTGGCTGTCCACGAACGCCGACACCTCGTCGCGCACCGCCGACGGCGCGTACCACCGCCCGCCGGGACCGGCCGCCGGGTGCGCCGCGAGCGGGGCGTGCACGACGCGCGCCACGTGCCCCAGCCCCTCCCCGCGCAGCTGGCTGGCGACGAAGGCTGCCGTGCGCTCGTCGTGCTCCACCGACAGCAGGTGCCCGAAGCCGCGCTTGGCCAGCAGCCTCGCCAGCACCACCGACGAGGACCCGCAGCCGCACTCGACCAGCACCGTCCTGGAGCCCAGGAGCACCTCGTCGAGCAGCGCGACGAGCCCCGACGGGCTCAGCTCGTGCGCTGTCGACGGCAGGTACTCCGACATCAGGGGCGCCAGGCGGTGCAGCGCGGACAGGTCGGCCAGTTCTCTCGCCAGCGCTTCGTCCAAGCCCGTTCCCACTCCCAGTCCACGCCGCGCGGGAAGTCCCAGTCCGGCGAGGGTGCGCCGGTGCGACAAGTCTGCCCGGTGGACGCCCCCCGGCCCAGCTCGGCGGCTAGCCCAGCTCGGCGACCGCCCGCACGAGCTCGTCCACCTCGGCCGCGTTGGTGTAGTGCGCGAGCCCGACCCGGACCGCCCCGCCGACCTCGCCGACGCCGAGCACGGAGAACACCCCGTGCTGGCCGGGGTCGGCGAACGCGCAGACCCCGCGCTCGGAGAGGTGCTCGACGGCCTCGGCGGACTTGACCCCGGCGACCGTGAAGGCCAGCGCGGGCACCCGGCGCATCGCGTCGCCGATGACCGTGACGTGCCGCAGCGAGCGCAGCTCGTGGATCAGGTTCGCGAGCAGGCCCGCCTGGTAGGCCTTCACCGAGCCCAGCGAGGTGAGCAGCTTCTCCCGCCGGGGGCCGATGGCCGCGTCGTCGAGCCCGGCCAGGTACTCCACCGACGCGACGAGCCCGGCGAGCAGCGGGTAGGCGTGCGGCCCGAGCTCGAGGCGCTCCGGCCCGCGCGCGCCCGCCTCGACGGCGACGGAGGGCAGCAGGTCGAGCAGGGACGGGTCGCGGAAGACCAGGGCGCCGACCGGCGGGCCGCCCCAGGTGTTGGCGGACACGGCGACCACGTCGGCGCGCATGGAGGTGATGTCCAGCGGCACGAACGGCGCGGCGGCGGAGGCGTCGACCACCACGAGCGCGCCGTGCTCGCGCGCGACCGCCCCGATCCTGGGCAGGTCGGGCCGGGTGCCGACCGCGCCGGAGGCCGCGGTGACCGCGACCAGCTTGCACTTGTCGGTGATCAGCTCGTCGTACTGCCACGCGGGCAGCTCGCAGGTCTCTATGTCGACCTCGGCCCACCGCACGACGCTGCCGGTGCGCTGGGCCGCGCGCTGCCACGGCGCGATGTTGCCGGGGTGGTCGAGCCGGGAGACCACGACCTCGTCGCCGAGGAACCAGCCCTCGGACAGGGCGTCGGACAGGCGCTGGAGCAGCACGGCGGAGCTGGGGCCGAGGACGATGCCCGCCGGGTCGGCCCCGACCAGGTCGGCCACGGCGCGGCGGGCCGCGTCGACGATGGCCTCGGCGCGCTGCGAGGCGGGGAAGATGCCGCCCGGCCCGGAGACCGGTGCGCGCAGCGCCGTGGAGACGGCCGTGGCCACCTGCTCGGGCACCTGCATCCCGGCGGGCGCGTCCAGGTGGACCCAGCCGTCGCCGAGCGCGGGGAAGAGGCCGCGGACCCGTGCGACGTCGAACGCCATGCCGCACACCGTACGTAGCGGGGGGCGGGTGGCGACAGGAGGGGCGGCCGGATCGGCGCGGGATGTCGCGGGGCCGGTTCGGCACCGGGCGGGCGCGCGGGCGAGGATGGTGCCATGAGCGAGCCACGCGAGCAGGCCGAGGCCGACCAGCACGTCATCGTCGTGGGCCCGGACGGCGCCCCGGTGGGGGCGGCCCGCCTCACCGGCGGTGAGGACGGGGTGCCCCAGGACGTGACCGACCTGGTCGAGCAGCCCGCGAAGGTCATGCGGATCGGCACCATGATCAAGCAGTTGTTGGAGGAGGTCAGGGCGGCTCCGCTGGACGAGGCGAGCCGGGCCAGGCTGAAGGAGATCCACAAGCGGTCGATCCACGAGCTGGAGGACGGCCTGGCCCCCGAGCTGCGCGACGAGCTGGAGCGGCTGTCGCTGCCGTTCACCGAGGAGGGCACGCCCTCGGACGCGGAGCTGCGGATCGCCCAGGCCCAGCTCGTCGGCTGGCTGGAGGGGCTGTTCCACGGCATCCAGACGGCGCTGTTCGCCCAGCAGATGGCGGCCCGCGCCCAGCTGGAGCAGATGCGCGGCCGTGCGCTGCCCCCCGGCGGCGGCGCCTCCGCGTCGGCCGCCGAGGGCGGGCACTTCAAGGGGACCGGCCAGTACCTGTGAGCTGTCCCACGCGCCCGTCCCCGAGCGCCCGCGACGCGGGTTCCGGGGGCGGGCCTGGAGCGGGCGCCGGGAGCGGGCACCGTACCCGGCCGCCGGTCACTGTGAGACATGGTTGGCGGAACAGGAGGGGATGATCCGCCTTTTTCACTACGACGCGTGCATCTAAAACTACGGGCGCTTGTTCGTTCGAGTGACGAACATCCACCGCTGCGGTAGGCAGTAATCGCAACGTGACCGACCGGCGGGGAACACAAGAAAGCGTCGCCGGTACTCTCAATCACCGTGCAACCCACTAGTACGGTCGCCGACCCCCAGGCACCCCTCGCACCTGACTCCCGCACGTTCGCACGCGCGTTCGCGGACGTGCGCGACGCCTGGCGAAACAGGGCGCTGTGGGGGCACCTCGGCTGGCAGGACATCAAGCAGCGCTACCGCCGGTCGGTGATCGGCCCGCTGTGGATCACCATCTCCATGGGGACCACGGCCGTGGCGATGGGCTTGCTCTACTCCCAGCTGTTCGGCCAGGACATCTCGACGTTCCTCCCCTACATGACGGCCGGGTTCCTGATCTGGAACTTCATGGTCGGCTGCATCACCGAGGGAACGGACGTCTTCATCGCCAACGAGGGGCTGATCAAGCACCTCCCGGCGCCCATCACGGTGCACGTGCTGCGCCTGGTGTGGCGGCAGATGCTGTTCTTCGTGCACAACCTGGTCGTCTACGTGATCGTGGCCGGGATCTTCTTCGGCACGCTCTCCGAGCCGTACCACATGCAGGGCGACCCGAACCTGCACCCCGGCATCAGCTGGACGATCCTGCTCGCCATCCCCGGCTTCTTCCTGCTCGCGGTGAACGCGGTGTGGGTGGCGCTGCTGTTCGGCATCATCAGCACCCGCTTCCGCGACATCCCGCCGGTGATCCACAGCTTCATCAACCTGGTGTTCTTCATGACGCCGATCGTCTGGCACACCGGAATCCTGTCGAAGCTCGGCGAGGGCGGCGGCGACTGGCGAGTGCTGATCGCGGAGCTGAACCCGCTCTACCACTTCCTGGAGATCGTCCGCGCGCCGCTGCTCGGCCACGCGCAGGACTGGCACCACTGGGTCGTCGTGGGCGCCTTCACCGTGATCGGCTGGGCACTGGCGCTCCTTGCGCTGCGCAACTACCGCGCGCGCGTCTCCTACTGGGTCTGAGTGAGGCCGTAAGCAAATGGTCAGCATCGACGTCTGGAACGCCTCGGTCGACTTCCCGATCTTCGACGCGAAGTCGAGGTCGCTCAAGAAGCTCGCACTGGGCAAGGTCGGCGGCAAGATCGGCTCAGAGGGCCGCGTGCCGATCATCGAAGCACTGCACGACATCAACATCTCGCTGAAGCACGGCGACCGGGTCGGCCTGGTCGGCCACAACGGCGCGGGCAAGTCCACGCTGCTGCGGCTCCTCGCGGGCATCTACGAGCCGACGCGCGGCAGCTCGCGCATCGTCGGCAAGGTCGCGCCCGTGTTCGACCTCGGCGTCGGCATGGACCCGGAGATCTCCGGGTACGAGAACATCATGATCCGCGGCCTCTTCCTCGGGATGTCCCGCAAGGAGATGGAGAAGCGGGTCGACGACATCGCGTCGTTCACCGAGCTCGGCGACTACCTGTCCATGCCGCTGCGCACGTACTCGACCGGTATGCGGGTCCGCCTGGCGCTGGGCGTGGTCACCTCGATCAACCCGGAGATCCTGCTCCTGGACGAGGGCATCGGCGCGGTCGACGCGGCGTTCCTGGAGAAGGCCCGCGACCGCCTGAACGACCTGGTGGACCGCGCGGGCCTGCTGGTGTTCGCCTCGCACGCCGACGAGTGGCTCGCCGAGCTGTGCACCAAGGCGATCTGGATGGACGAGGGTCGGGTCAAGCAGCAGGGCGACCTGCGCGAGGTCCTCACGGCGTACAAGGGCCGCGACCCGTTCGCGAACATGAGCGAGGAAACGCTCAAGAGGCTCGGTCAGTCCAAGGTCACGACTGCGAACGGTGGCGAGTAGGACGTGAGCGCACTGCCCAAGGGGTCCGTCGTCGGGGTCGTGGTGACCCGGCACCGGCGCGAACTGCTGGCCGACTCGCTCAAGGTGCTCGCCTCGCAGACGAGGCAGCTCGATCACCTGGTGGTCGTGGACAACGGTCCCGACCAGCCGGTGGACGACCTGGTCGCGGAGTGCCCCATCCCCACCACCTACCTGGTCTCGCACCGGAACCTCGGTGGCGCGGGCGGGTTCGCGCTGGGGATGCTGCACGCGCTCTCGCTGGGCGCGGACTGGGTGTGGCTGGCCGACGACGACGGCAGGCCCGCCGACGAGACCGTGCTGGAGGTGCTGCTCCAGGAGGCCGGTCGCCGGAACCTGGCGGCGATCTCCCCGGTCGTCACGAACATCGAGCGCCCGGAGAAGCTGGCGTTCCCGATGCGCCGGGGCCTGACCTGGAAGCGGGACACCGGCGCGCTGGGCTCCGACTTCCTGCCGGGGATCGCGTCGCTGTTCAACGGCGCCCTGTTCCGCGCGTCCACGCTCGACGTGGTCGGCGTGCCGGACTACCGGCTGTTCTTCCGGGGCGACGAGGTGGAGATCCACCGCAGGCTGGTCCGCACCGGGCTGCCGTTCGGCACCTCGCTGAAGGTGGCCTACCTGCACCCGGACGGCTCGGACGAGTTCAAGCCGATGCTGGGCGGCCGGTTCCACGCCCAGGACCCGGAGAACCAGATCAAGCGGTACTACACCTACCGCAACCGCGGCTACCTGCTGTCCCAGCCGGGGATGCGCAAGCTGGGCCTGCTGGAGCTGGCCCGGTTCGGGCTGTACTTCCTGGGCGTCCGCAAGGACCCCAAGGCGTTCGTGGAGTGGTTGAAGCTGGTGCGGCTCGGCCAGCGGGAGCACTTCTTCCGGAAGTGAGCGCCGGAGCGCGAAGTCAGGCCTGGAGCGGCCCTTGAGGATTCCTCAAGGGCCGCTTTCAGCTTTTCCGGAGCACCTCGCGGCAGAGTTCTCGTTGTGAGGCGGAGGAGCCGCCTCCTCGCTCAGGAGGCGGAGATGGACCGGAACGGCGCCGGGGACGCGGTCGGAGACCGGGTCCCGCCGAGCGGCGCCGCGAGGGGGGCTCGGGGGAGGCCCTCGGACCGGTCGGCCGTCGCACGGCGGGCCGCGGCGTCGCAGGACGTCGCGGTCCGGCCGGGCGGGGTGGCGGCAGGGGGGAACCGCGCACGGGGGGCGCGGTGTCCCGAAGCTGGGGGAAGTCCGGTGCTGGGGGTACCGGGGTTCCGCGTCGGGCCTGGTGGGAGGTCCGCGAGGGCTTCCCACCGGCCACGGCGAAAAGCGAGTTCTGCTCACTTCGTGCCTTGATCACTCCGAGAACCGCTCGGTACAACACCTTCCGCCCGACAACGGGCGCCAGCACTGGGGGAACACCAATGCGCAAGGCAGGCATCACCGCACTGGCCATCGCCGCGACGGCCGCGGCGCTCGGCGGGGCTCCCGCCGCGTCGGCCGCCGAGGCCACCGGCACCGTCACCGGCTTCGTCTGGCAGGACCTGAACGCCAACGGCCTGCGGGACGCGGGCGAACCGGGCGTCAAGAACGCCTACGTCGGCATCAAGGGCCTGAACAGCAGCTACGTCGCCACCGCCGAGGACGGCAGCTACTCGATCACCGCACCGGCGGGCAGCCACGTGGTGCACCTCGGGGACCAGAGCGGCTTCGGCAAGGTCTGGGGCCCGCAGGCCGATGGCGGTTCGGCGTTCGGGCACTGCACCGGCGAGACCGCGCCGATCGGCGTCGGGGCGGGTGAGACCGTGCGGGTGGACGGCGGCCTGGTGCCCGCGGTCTTCGACTTCCAGCCCACCGGGCTGACCCTGAGCCCGGCCAAGGACGTCTACGCCGTGGGCGACGTGGTCGAGGTGCTCGGCGGCATCACGCACGACGGCGCGGGCTGCTCCGGGGCGCACGCCACCCTGGACCTGCCCTCGGGCGTCACCAAGCTGGACCGGCTGGGCGACTACCTGCCGTTCTACGCGACCGACAAGCCGAACCAGGTCACCGGCCAGGTGAACGAGCGCCGCGCGGCGGGCCACGCCTACACGCTGGGGGCGCGCGTCGTGGTCGACCGGCCGCTCGACGCCGCCGCGTTCAGGCTCTCGACGATGTGGGTTCCCTCCGAGGACCCGAACCCGGCGAACAACTCGACCAGCACCACCATCACCGCGAAGTGACCCGCGCGCGCCCCGGCGCACCGCCGGGGCGCCGCACCAGACCGCAGCACCGAACAGCACTGGGGGAACAGCAATGCGCAAGGCAGGGATCACCGCACTGGTCATCGCCGCATCGGCCCTGGCCGCCGCGCCCGCCGCGCTGGCCGAGGAGGCCACCGGCACCGTCACCGGGATCGTCTGGCACGACCTGAACGCCAACGGCCTGCGCGACGCGGGCGAGCCGGGCGTCAAGAACGCCTACGTCGGCATCAAGGGCCTGAACAGCAGCTACGTCGCCACCGCCGAGGACGGCAGCTACTCGATCACCGCGCCTGCGGGCGACCACGTGGTGCACCTCGGGGACAACAGCGGCTTCGGCAAGGTCTGGGGCCCGCAGGCCGATGGCGGTTCGGCGTTCGGGCTCTGCACCGGCGAGACCGCGCCGATCAGCGTCGGGGCCGGGGAGACCGTGCGGGTGGACGGCGGCCTGGTGACCGCCAGCTTCGACTTCCAGCCCACCGAGTTCGCGCTGAGCCCGGCCAAGGACGTCTACGCCGTGGGCGACGTGGTCGAGGTGCTCGGCGGCATCACGCACGACGGCGCGGGCTGCTACTCCACGCACGCCACCCTGGACCTGCCGGACGGCGTCACCAAGCTGGACCGCCTCGGCGACTACCTGCCGTTCTACGCGACCGACAAGCCCAACCAGGTCACCGGCCAGGCGGCCGAGCGCCGCGCGGCGGGTCACGCCTACACGCTGGGCGCCCGCGTCGTGATCGACCGGCCGCTGAACGCCGCCGAGTTCAAGATCTCCACGATGTGGAACGACTCCTTCGACCCCGACCACACCAACAACTCGCTGACCACCGCGATCAACGCCGGGTGAGCTGACCCGGAACGCGGAAGGGCCCCGGTGCGCGACGCGCCGGGGCCCTTCCCGTCAGCCGGGACCGGTCAGTCCAGGGAGCCGTCGAGCGCCTTGCCCTCGGTCAGGTGCGGGGCGATCTTGTTGTCGAACGCGGTCAGCGCCGCGCCGATCGCCATGTGCATGTCGAGGTACTTGTAGGTGCCCAGGCGACCGCCGAACAGCACGTTGTGCTCGGAGGCCTCCTTCTTCGCCAGCTCGCGGTACTTCTCCAGCTTGGCGCGGTCCTCGGCCGTGTTGATCGGGTAGTACGGCTCGTCCTCCTTCTCCGCGGAGCGGGAGAACTCGCGGACGATGACCGTCTTGTCGGTCGGGTACTCGCGCTCCGGGTGGAAGTGCCGGAACTCGTGGATGCGGGTGTAGGGGACGTCCGCGTCGTTGTAGTTCATGACGGGCGTGCCCTGGAAGTCCCCGGTGTTCAGGACCTCCATCTCGAAGTCCAGCGTGCGCCAGCCCAGCCAGCCCTCGGAGTAGTCGAAGTACCGGTCGACCGGGCCGGTGTAGACGACCGGGGTGCCCTCGGGGATGTCGGCGCGGACGTCGAAGAAGTCCGTGCCCAGGCGGACCTCGATGTTCTCGTGGTCAGCCATCTTCTGCAGCCAGGCGGTGTAGCCGTCGACCGGCAGGCCCTCGTAGGTGTCGTTGAAGTAGCGGTTGTCGAAGTTGTAGCGCACCGGCAGTCGGCTGATGACCGCGGCGGGCAGCTCCTTCGGGTCCGTCTGCCACTGCTTGGCGGTGTAGTCGCGCACGAACGCCTCGTAGAGGGGGCGGCCGATCAGCGAGATCGCCTTCTCCTCCAGGTTCGTGGCGTCCTTGGCGTCGATCTCCGCCGCCTGCTCGGCGACCCACGCCCGCGCCTCGTCCGGCGACAGGTACTTGCCGACGAACTGCGTGATCAGGCCGAGGCCCATCGGGAACTGGTACGCGGTGCCGTCGTGCATGGCGAACACGCGGTGCTGGTAGCCGGTGAACTCGGTGAACTGGTTGACGTAGTCCCACACCCGCTTGTTGGAGGTGTGGAACAGGTGCGCCCCGTAGCGGTGCACCTCGATGCCCGTCTCGGGCTCGGCCTCGGAGTAGGCGTTTCCACCGATGTGGTCGCGGCGCTCCAGGACCAGGACGCGCTTGCCGAGCTGAGACGCGGC
The DNA here is from genome assembly GCF_024171695.1 of Actinosynnema pretiosum. GTDB lineage: Bacteria > Actinomycetota > Actinomycetes > Mycobacteriales > Pseudonocardiaceae > Actinosynnema > Actinosynnema pretiosum. Next base: position 80,253 of record NZ_JAMTCF010000003.1, read on the forward strand.
GCGCTCGGCGACCGTGAGGCCGTAGAAACCGGAACCGACGACGATCAGATCAAATCCAGCGAAGCTCACGAGCGCGAGGGTACGGCAGTGACCCGCTGTGACAGGGAGCACCCCGATTCCGGTGATCCCGCGCTTTTCCCGCCCAGCGCGGAAAAAACCGGGCCCGCTCCGTGGGGAGCGGGCCCGGTGGGGAGGAGCGGGAGATCAGAGGACCGAGCGCGGCATTTCCGGCTTCGGGTTGAACTTGACGCCCTCGACGATCTTCTTGAACAGCTTGACGCGCAGCCCCATGGGCACGCGGCCCTGCTTGAGGCCCTGGTGCACGCGGCCGACGAACTTGGCGAACGCGACCGGGTTCTCGTGGTGCAGGCGGTACGAGGCCTCGTTGCGGGCGCCGTACTCGAACTTCCACATGTTGGAGGCGTTCACGTCGCTGAAGTTCACGCCGCGGTTCACGCCGAGGTCGTGGACGACGACGCTGCTGAGCACCTGCACGCCGGGGCCGGACTTGTTGACGCGCAGCGTGTACTCCTGGTCGTCGAACCAGATGAAGTACTCGCGCAGCGGGAGGCCGTGCTTGGTGAGGGCCCAGCGCGGGAACATCACCGAGACGAAGGAGCAGTGCTTGACCAGCACGTTCTCCTGGCCCTTGGAGATGAGGCGGCCCCAGTCCCAGGTGGTGACGGGGTTGTTCATCTCGCAGATGGAGCCGTCGACCCACTTGACCAGCGAGCAGGCGAACGGGAGCTGCATGTTCAGCTCGGCCTCGGCCTTGGCCAGGCCGTTCAGCAGCTCCTCCAGCGCGTCGCTGTTGGCGTAGCAGTCGTCGTCCATGATCCAGACGAAGTCCGCGCCCAGCTCGTAGCCCCGGTTCATGCCGGTGGCGAAGCCGCCCGCGCCGCCGGTGTTCTCGGTGAGCCGGATGATCTCGACGTTCTCGACGCCCTCGTACTGCTTGAGGACCTCGTCGGTGCCGTCGGTGGACGCGTTGTCCACGATCACGAGCCAGTCGGCCTTGCGGGTCTGGGCCAGCACGTGGTCGAGCACCTTGGGGAGCTTGGCCTTGCGGTTGTACGTGACGACAACGGCGGCAACGGTGCTCACTTGAGCCATCCTTCGTAGGTGTCGCGGACCCAGGTCCGGGCGTCGGGCAGCTTGGCGAACGCGGCGGCCTTGCCTGCCTGCTCGTCCAGCCAGATCTTGCGCTGCTCCGGCGAATTGATCATGGTGCGGATGCGCTTGGTCGCGGTGGAGATGAAGGGGTACGGGTGGCGCGGCAGCAGCAGGTCCTCGGCGATGAGGGACGCCTGCGAGCCGACCTCGGTCGACACCACCGGGACGCCTGCGGCGGTCGCCTCGAACGACGTGAGGGTCAGGCCCTCGTTGTCGGAGGAGATCACCAGCACGTCGGCGTCGGCCAGGGTCCTGGTGACCGGCTTGTCCGGGCCGCGCAGCTCCAGCACGTCGGACAGGTTGAGCCGGGCGATGAGCCCGGTGACCTCGGACGCCAGCTCGCCGTCGCCGTGGACGATGAACTTGATGGGGCTGTCGACCGCTTCCTTCAGGCTCGCCGCGAGCTGCAGGAACAGGTACGGGCGCTTCTGCTGGGTGAACCGGCCGACGAACGCCACCGTGAACGGGGCGCCCGCGGGCTTCTCGACCCCGGCGGCGTTCTCCTCGATCCCCTTGGTGGTGAGGTTGGCCAGCGTCGCCAGCTTCACCTTCTCCGGGTTCACGCCCTGCTTGCCGATGAGGTAGTCGCGCAGCATCGGGGAGATGACGTGGTGCTGGTCGATGACGTTGGTCATCCGCACCGAGATGTCGACGAAGCCGCCGGTGCGCCACTCCAGGATGTGCAGCGAGTCCACCACCGGGAGGTCGGGGCGGATCGACTTCAGCCACGGCAGGCGCTGGGCCAGCCAGGTGCTGTGGTGCAGGTGCACGCCGCGCACGTCGTACGCGGAGAGCACGCCGTTGAGGAACGCGGACTCCTCGGCGGCGGCGACCGGGTGGGTCAGCGGGACGACGATCGCGCCGTCCAGTTCCGGCCGGGTGATCCACGGGTGGGTGGACGGCCGGTCGGTGACCACGATCGGGGTGAACCCCGCGTCCTTGGCCAGCTGGACCGTCTCCAGCGCGAACCGCTCGGCGCCGCCCAGCTCCAGCCAGTGGATGCCGAACAGGATCGCCGGGGTGGTGCCCGCGGTGGTGGCCGTGGTGCCCCTGGTGATGCGGACCGGCGCCTTCTTCGGCACGTCGCGCTGGCGGTAGCGCTTCTCGGTCACGTCGGTGCGGTACTGGCGCAGCACGTCGAACTGCACCGGCGCGAAGAAGCGCACCGAGCGGCGGACCTTGCCGAGCACGCCGGGCAGCTGGTGGTACGCCGAGGCGATCTCGGGCTCGCCGCCCAGGTCGACGGCGAGGTCGAGCAGACCCTCGGTGGCGCCCTTGCCGGTCGTGGTCTGCACGGTGCTGCGCACGACGAGCGAGCCGACGACCTCGCGGTCGTCCTCCCACTCGATCTGACGGGTCTTCTCGTCGGTCAACGAGGGCATCGAGCCCCTGGGACCACGAAGAACGGTGATCCGGAACGTCTGACCGGGCCTGGTGAGCGCGTGGAAATTGATCGCGCCGATGAGGATGCGGCGTTCCCGCTCGTCGAGCAGTCCTCCACCACCGGTCAGGCCGACGCCGCTTTCGTCGAGAAGTTCGACAATTCCTGGAAGCTGGTTCACGGGCCCTTCCGTCACATCTCTCGGTTGTTGTCGAGTAGCGCCGTCGGGGCGGCGTGTGAGGCAGTTGTCGAGCTTACCGAACCCCTGCGGACTCGCTCGGATCAGACCTTGATCGAACGCGGGAGCATCTTCCGCATGGAGCGCTGGCACGGTTCTTCGACATAGCGGTGCAGCAGCCACCCGCCCACGACGGAGAGCACGAGCGCGGCGATCAGCAGGAGCCGGTAGCCCCAGCTGCTCGGGTCGTCCACGTAGCCCCACGAGGTGAGCAGCCTGCGCATCAGGTCGAGCAGCAGCCAGTGCACGAGGTAGAGCGCGAACGAGACCTTGCCGCCCCAGACCATGACCTTGGTGCTGAGGAAGCGCGAGGTGACGTCGCGCCCGCTGACCGCGAGCGAGCCGACCAGGAGCAGGAACAGCGGGACGACGACCACCGTCTCGGTGGCCCCCCACATGAGGTGGCCGTTGATGCGCCAGTCGGCGGCGAAGCGCACCCGCACCGCCGGGTCGTACAGGCAGATCGCGTAGATCACGACCAGGATCAGCGGCAGGACGACGGTCGGCCGCAGGAACCAGGGCAGCTTGGCGGTCAGGCCGTGCCGCAGGACCAGCACCGCGACGATCGCGCCGCCGACGAACTCGGTGAGCACGCGCAGCGGGACGATGCCCTCGACGACCTTGTCGCCGTCCCACATCAGGTCGCTGCCGTCCTGGAAGCCGATGCCGACCAGCACGATCGGCAGGACCGCCAGCAGCGCCAGGCCGATCAGCGCCTTGCTGGACAGCAGGGTGCGGAACTTGGCCAGCAGCACCACGAGGAAGCAGAACGCGATGTAGGCCATCCACTCGGCGCTGAGCGACCAGTCGATGGGGTTCCAGTCGTGGTGGGCCGTGCCCCAGGCCTGCACGAGGAACACGTGCGCCAGGAAGCGGCCGGGCTGGAGCGCGTAGTGGTAGCCGCCGTCGTTCGTGGTGGTCGCCAGCCAGGCCAGGTAGCAGCCCCAGACGATCAGCATGGTGAACATGACCGGCCAGATGCGCGAGAGCCTGAGCCACAGGAACGCGATCATCTTGCGCGGTCCCCACCCGACGATCATGCGGTCGAGGTGGGTGTAGGTGAGGATGAAGCCGGAGAGGACGAAGAACAGGTCGACGCCCAGGTACCCGACGTTCATCAGCGGGATGAGCGGGTAGAGGAAGCCGAACGCCTCGATCAGCTCCGGCCGGAAGTGGAACAGCAGCACCCACAGGGCGGCGAGCGCCCTGATGCCGGTGAGCTGGTTGATGTGCGGGACGCGCGAGGCCGCGCTGGGCGAGCCGTTCACGGCGGGCGGAGCCTGCCCCGTGACCTGCTCGGTGACCTGAGTGTCGGCCTTCTGCATCCCCGTTTCCCGTCCCCTGTCTCGGTTCATCGTCGGCGGAACACCACGCGGCTGTAGGCCGTGTAGTTCCACACCAGGCCCGCGCAGATCGCGGCGAGCTTCGGCAGCCAGGCCGCCAGTCCGGTCGGCGGCTGGTCCAGGGCCGCCATGAGCGCCTCGGCGCCGAGGATCACCACCGGGTGGATGACCCACAGGCCGAAGGCGGTGAAGGCGAAGAACAGCGCGCCCTGCTTGGCCGCGCCACCGCCCCCGCCGCCGAAGGTGAAGTACTTGTTGGCCACGAAGCTGAAGCCCATGCCCGCCGAGGTGGACGCGAAGTTCGCGACCACGAAGGGCAGGCCCGCGCCGGTCAGCACCATGTACAGCACCAGGTCGATGAGCGTGTTCACGCCACCGACCAGGCCGAACCGGACGAGCTGGCCCAGCCCGCCCGACGGGGCGGGCGCCGGAACCGGCGCCGGGACCGGCGAGAGCACCGGTTCCGGCGCGAGCGCCTGCTCGGCGGGGTCGTGCCCCGCCTGGTCGTCCACGGCCACGGTCAGGTGCCCTGGAGCTCGTACTCGGTGGCCGGGGTCCCGTCCTCGGGGGTCCCGCCCTCGCTGCCCTCGGCGGCCTCGGGGGCCCGGCCCGCGGAGCGCGCGACGACCGCGACCGCGTAGAGCGGCCTGCGCTGGACCTCGACGTAGGTCCGGCCGATGTAGCTGCCCAGCACGCCCAGCATGATCAGCTGGATGCCGCCGATCAGGAACAGGGCGATCGTCATGAACGCCCAGCCGGGGACCGCGCTGCTCGGGTCGAGCAGCTTGACGCCCAGCACGTACAGCACGCCGGTGAAGGCGACCACGGACAGCAGGTAGCCGATGCGGCTGATCAGCTTCAGCGGCGTGGTGGAGAAGCCGAGCATCCCGTCGGCGGCGAACTTGAGCATCTTGCGCAGCGGGTAGCCGGTCTCGCCCGCGTGCCTGGCGTCCCGGTCGAACTGCACGGCCTCCTGGCGGAAGCCGATGTAGCTGACCAGGCCGCGCAGGAAGCGGTGCTGCTCCCGGTACTTGGCCAGCTCGGCGACGACCTTGCGGTCGAGCAGCCGGAAGTCGCCGGTGTTGCGCGGGATGTCGATGGAGGCGAGCTTCTCCAGCGTGCGGTAGAAGACGTTCGCGGTGAGGCGCTTGAACAGGCCGTCCTGGCGGGAGCGGCGCTGCGCGTACACCACGTCCACGCCCTGCTCCCAGCGCTCGATGAGCTCCAGGCTGACCCGCGGCGGGTCCTGCATGTCCGCGTCCATGATGATCACGGCGTCGGCGTCGGCCGCCGCGTCCAGGCCCGCGGTGACCGCCAGCTGGTGGCCGAAGTTGCGGGACAGGCTGATCACCGTCGCGCGCTCGTCGCGCTCGCGCAGGGCGAGGAGCTTGTCGAGCGAGGCGTCCCTGCTCCCGTCGTTGACGTAGACGAACTCCAGGTCGTAGCGATCCCGGAGCGGGGTCGTGACCTCGTCGATCGTCTGGTGGAGCAGGTCGATGTTGTCCTGCTCGTTGTAGATCGGGAAGATGTAAGTGATCTTCCGCCGCGAGGCCGGAGCACCCACCATTGCGATCCCCTACTTGGTCGTGACTACCGAGAACACAACGCGTCCCGGAATGTTGGCAGTGATGTTCTTGGTGTCCAGTTCCCGGCCGCCCAGCACGAGCGAGTCGTCACCGGGCGCGGAGATGAGAATGGGCGCCTCGGCGTGGGAAAGCGGGAGCCGGTGCGGTTCCCCGTCCAGCGTGATCCAGTATTCACCGGAGCGGAACGCGGTCGACTTGAGCTTGGCCAGGATCGACTGCTCCGGGTGGAAGCGGGCGACGACCAGGCCCTCGTCCGAGGTGGGCACCGGGATGCTCTCGTGCGCGCCCATGGTGACCTCGCCCAGCGGCTTCTCCTCGCCGCAGCGGTTCTCGATCCGCTGGAGCAGCTGCCAGCGGACGTCGCTGTCGACCAGCTCGTAGCGGCAGGCCTGCGCCAGGTTGACGCGCGGCGAGTCCCACAGCGGGAAGCGGTTGTCCAGGGTGATCCGGGTGTCCTCGCGGACGATGAACTCGGGGGCGCGGGCGTCGTCGACCACCCACTCCTCGTTCATCTCGTCGAGCAGCTCGGTGTACGCGCCGTAGTCCAGCAGCGTCGGCAGGATGTCGACGGTCATGCCGTAGGTCCAGCCCATGGCGAAGTCGAACGGCGCGGTGCGCATCTTCGCGTCGCCGATGCGCTCGACGTACCGCTCGGGCACCTGCATCCGGTTCAGCAGGTCGGCGCGGGCGTCCGCGACGATCCGGTCGCGCTGACCGCCGGAGGCGACCACGGACATGCCCTCGCCGAACATCTTCAGCGAGCGGGACGGGTCGATCGACGAGCTGAGGCCGCCGCCGAAGCTGAACGCCTGCGCGAGCAGCGCGACGACCGCCGTGGAGGCGAGCACGGAGCTGCGCCGCAGCAGCGCGATGACCAGGGAGAAGCCCGCGGCGACCGAGAAGAACTGGGCCGAGTGCGAGTCGTGCCGCACGAAGCCCTGCTTGAGCAGCAGGAACGTGCCGAGCGCGGTGCCGACGTAGAACAGCCAGCGCCGCTTGCCCGCGTCGGTGGTGACCAGCGCGACGACCAGGACCACGACCATCGGCGCCGCGATCACGTACTCCCAGACGTTGCCGGGGATCTCCAGGCCCATGGACTGGGCGTGGCCGCTGCCGACGGACAGCGCCCGCACGACGTAGTCCACGACCTCCAGCGGCGGCTGGCCCGCGAGCAGCCAGAACCCGACCAGACCGGCGATGCCGCTGATCGCGTACTCGAGGAACCCGCGCAGCACGCGGCCCTCGCGGGCGAGCACCGCGCCCAGGATCACCGGGCCGCACATGAGGCCGACGGAGAACTTGGTGAGCAGCATCGCGCCGACCAGCAGGCCCATCGCGATCGGGTAGGCCCGGTCCGCCCAGCGGGGCAGCTCCTCGCGCACGAAGAACAGCGAGAGGACGACCACGAACGCGAACGTGCTGGTGATGACCACGGTCAGCGGCACGAAGCTGGAGCTGAGCGCCATCACGCCCACGGCCAGCCAGGCCAGGTTCCGCCCGACCGTGCGGGCGAGCGCCTGGTGGATGGCGGCGGTCGCGGCGGTGGCGAACGCGAACCACAGCAGGTAGCCGACCAGGACCTCGCCCCGGTGCAGCACGTTCGGGATCGCCAGGAAGTACAGCGGCCCGTAGGTGGTCGAGATCTCGGTGCCGAAGCTCAGGCCGGTCTGCCTGGCCAGGTAGATGAGCAGCCCGTAGTCGTAATCCCCCTTCGGCTGATTGGGGGTGAACGCGGGCAAGTTCCAGAAAATCACGGTCAGCAGCGCGCTGAAGGAAAGCACGGCGCGTGACGGCGCTTCCCAGGAAGTCGCCAGTTCGGGGAGCCGCCCCCAGCGACTCGCTCGCGCGGTTGTGCTCTCCGGCTCGTCCCCGAGCGCGGTGCTGTCGATCTCAGACGAGGTAGACACAGACTCTCCTAGAGCACCCGGTAAGACCGGGTGTACGCAGCACACCTGCCAGGGTGGCGTTTCGGGCGAATTGTAGTGAGCACCACGTGTTACCGGTTCCGCCCCCCTGATTGGCATCAGAACCAGCGTTCGAGAACCTGCGCGACCCCGTCCTCGGTGTTGGCCGCGGTGACCTCGTCGGCGGCGGCGAGCGCGTCGGGGTGGGCGTTGGCCATCGCCACGCCGTGACCGGCCCAGGTCAGCATCGGCACGTCGTTGGGCATGTCGCCGAAGACGGTGACCTCGTCGTGCGGCACGCCGAGCAGGTCGGCGACCTCGGCCAGGCCGGTGGCCTTGGAGATGCCGGGCGCGGCCAGCTCCAGCAGGCCCGCGTTGGTGGAGTAGGTGAGCGCGACCCGGTCGCCGAGCAGCGGACCTGCGGCTGCGGCCATCTCGGCGCTGGTCATGCCGGTGTGCCTCACCAGCAGCTTGACCGCCGGGTGGCCGAGCACCTCGCCCCGGCTGTGGCCGAGGACGGGCTGGCCGCCCTCGATCCACGGGTGCTCGTAGCTGGTCTCGGCGAGGAAGTCCCGGTGGTGGTCGTCGAAGTCCCGGACCGAGTCGCTGACCCGCTCGACGGCGACCGCGCAGCCGGGCAGCGCCTCGTCCAGCACCTTGGTGACGTCCTGCAGCAGCACCGGGTCGAGGCCGTGGTGGCTGATCACCCGGTCGGCGCCGATGTCGTAGAGGACGGCGCCGTTGGAGCACACCGCGTAACCGGTGAGCCCGGCCGCGTCGGCGACCTCGGGGATCCAGCGCGGCGGCCGTCCGGTGGCCAGCACGAAGGGGGTGCCCGACTCCAGCACCCGGCCGATCGCGGTCGCGGTGCGGGCGCTGAGCCGCCCGTCGGTGCCGAGGAGGGTGCCGTCTACGTCCGAACCGACCAGGGAGGGTTTCTGCACGCCTACATGGTGCACGTTCGGGTGTCGGGGTCGGCTACGGTCGCCGTCGTGCGCACTGGAATCGTCATCCTCCCCGAGCACCGCTGGTGGGTCGCCGAGCCGAAGTGGCGGGCGGCGGAGGAGTACGGGTTCGACCACGCGTGGACGTACGACCACCTCGGCTGGCGGACGCTGGTCGACGGGCCGTGGTTCGGGGCGGTGCCGACGCTCTCAGCTGCGGCGATGGTGACGAGCACGATCCGCCTCGGCACCCTGGTGGCCTCGCCGAACTTCCGGCACCCGGTGCCGTTCGCGCGGGAGCTGATGGCGCTGGACGACCTGTCCGACGGCCGGATCACGGTCGGGCTCGGGGCGGGCGCTGTGGGGTACGACACCACCGTCATGGGGGACACCGAGCTGCCCCCGGCCGAGCGCACGGCCCGGTTCGCGGAGTTCGTGGACGTGCTGGACCTGCTGCTGACGCGGGAGCGGACGACGTTCGATGGCGCGCACTACGAGGTGCGGGAGGCGCGCAGCGCGCCGGGGTGCGTGCAGCGCCCGCGCCTGCCGTTCGTGGTGGCGGCCAACGGGCCGAAGGCGATGGCCGTGGCCGCCCGCTACGGCACCGGATGGGTGACGACGGGGCCACCGGCGGGCTCGGTCGACACGGCCGAGGAGTGGTGGGCCGGGGTCGAGCGGCACGCGGCGCGGTTCACCCGCGCGCTGGACGCCATCGGCAGGCGGAAGCACACGATCGACTGGTATCTGAACGCCGACTCCTCCCCCGCCTACTCGCTCTCCAGCGCCGAGCACTTCCGGGACGTGGCGGGCCGGGCCCAGGAGCTGGGCTTCACCGACCTGCTGGTGCACTGGCCGCGCGAGGACGGGGTCTACGCGGGCAGCGAGGCGGTGCTGGAGCGGGTCGCCTCCGAGGTGCTCCCGGAGCTCGTCAGCGGCTAGCGTGGCCGCCGTGCGGCGAATCGTGGTCATCGGCGGCGGGATCGTGGGCCTGGCCACCGCGCGGGAGCTGTCCCGGCGCGGGGACGAGGTCGTGGTGCTGGAGAAGGAGGGCCGCTGGGCGGCCCACCAGACGGGGCACAACAGCAACGTCGTGCACGCCGGGCTGTACTACAAGCCGGGGTCGCTGAAGGCCAGGATGTCGGTGGCGGGCAACGCCTCGATCGTGGCCTACGCGCGCGAGCACGGGGTGCCCGTGGAGGTGTGCGGCAAGCTCGTGGTGGCGACCTCCGAGGAGGAGGTGCCCCGGCTGCGCGCGCTGGCCGAGCGGGCCTCGCGCAACGGCGTCCCGGCGCGGGAGGTGTCGGCGGCCGAAGCGCGCGAGCACGAACCCGAAGTGTCGTGCGTGGCCGCGCTGCGGGTGGAGAGCACCGGGATCATCGACTTCCCCGCCGTGTGCGCGGCGATGGCGCGGGAGCTGACCGAGGCGGGCGCCGACCTGCGGACGAGCACCCCCGCCCTGGCGATCCGCACCCGCGCGGGCCGGGTCGAGGTGGCCACGCCCGGCGGGGTGGTGCGCGGGGACGCGCTGGTCAACTGCGCCGGGCTGCACAGCGACCGGGTGGCGCGGATGGCCGGGCTGGAGCCGGAGGCGCGGATCGTGCCGTTCCGGGGCGAGTACTACGAGCTGCGGCCGGAGCGGCGCGCCCTGGTGCGCGGGCTGATCTACCCGGTGCCGGACCCGGCGCTGCCGTTCCTCGGCGTGCACCTGACCCGGATGCTCGACGGGAGCGTGCACGCGGGGCCCAACGCGGTGCTGGCGCTGAGCCGCGAGGGCTACCGGTGGGGCGACGTGTCGGCGGGGGACGTGGCGGAGGTGCTGCGGTTCCCCGGCACGTGGCGGCTGGCCAGGAAGCACGCCTACCCGACGGGGGTCGCCGAGGTGCTGCGGAGCCTGTCGAAGCGGCGGTTCGCGGCGAGCCTGGCGCGGCTGGTGCCCGCCGTGGGCGAGGACGACCTGGTGCGGGCCGAGGCCGGGGTGCGGGCGCAGGCGATGCGGCGGGACGGGTCGCTGGTGGACGACTTCCTGGTGCAGGAGGCGCCGGGGCAGGTGCACGTGCTGAACGCGCCGTCACCTGCGGCGACCGGGTCGCTGGAGATCGGGGCGCACGTGGCGGGGCTGGTGCGCTGACCGGTGCGGCCCCCTGGGCGGGGGCCGCACCGGGACGGTCACCGGGTGGGGGCGCCCGCGCGGATGTCGCGGGAGATCCGCATGACGGTCACGGCGAGCAGCGCGGCGGACAGCACGTAGCAGAACGCGCTGTACTCGTTGAACGACATCAGCATCCCCTCGACGCCGAAGGCCGTGGCGCAGAAGCCCAGCCAGGCCACCCACCACGCGACGGCCACCACCGTGTGGACGGGCGCCCTGTTGCGCGTCCGCAGGAGGTCGACCACCACGACGACGGGGATGACCAGACCGGCGACCGGGATGAACCAGCCGCCCGCCGCCAGGCCCGCGCCGAAGCGGTTGCCCTCGTCGGGGGTGACGAGCCGGGCGCTGCGGGTCCACAGCGGGACGATCGTGGCCGTGGCCAGGATGAGCGGCAGGGGCAGCAGTGCGGCGAGCGTGCCGCTGATCATGGTGAAGCCGAGCGCGACCTGCACCAGCAGCAGGCCGGCCAGCGTCTTGCCGAGCTTCGCGACCCCGTCCGGGGTGGCGTTCGGCGGGGGCGCCCAGGCGTCTCGCCCGTCCGGGTGACTCGGGAACGACGGGTGCCGGGCGGGGAGCGCCACCCAGGCGGCGGTGGGCTCGGTGACCACCCCGCAGCAGCCGCACCTCGTCCTCTGCGACTGGAACGGGGTCCGGCAGTTCGGGCACTCGGTCATCGCGACCCCCTCCGGATGCCCGCCGTGACGCGCAGGACGATCGCGATCTGCAGCGAGAGGGACAGCACGTCGAAGGCGACGAGGAACCCGTTGGGCTCCAGGGACGACCAGGAACCGCCCCAGTACGCGATGGCCACCAGCGCCACCGCGAGGAGCCTGCACCCCCACCAGGTGAGCACGACCGCCGTCCACGCGGTGGAGCGGTCGCGGGCGCGCACCAGGTCGAGCACCACCCGCGCCGGGACGTAGAAGTTGGCGAGCGGGATGAACCAGCCGCCCGCCGCCATGCCGGGGCTGAAGCGGTGCGGCGCGTCGTGCGTGGCGAGCCTGGCCCGGTAGCACCAGGCGGGGAGCAGGCCCGTCGTGAGCACCAGCAGCGGGGTGGTCACCAGGCCGTAGGCCAGGTTGCCGAGCAGGAGCGCGATCGGGGTGGCCAGGATCTGGAGCACCAGCAGGCCGACCAGCGGGTAGGCGAACACCTCGACCTGGTTGGGGGATGGGGCGGGCAGGGTGACCCAGGCGAGCGGGGCGCGCGGCGCCTGCCGCGGGTAGGGCTGCGGGACGTGGTGGACCGGCTGCCACGGCGCGGGGTGCGCGGGCGGCAGGCCGACCGGGTTCATGGCGGGGAAGCTCGGCGGCGCCTGCGGCGACACCTGCCGCTGCTGCGACACCTGCTGCGGCGCGGCGCTCGCGAGCGCGGGCTCGCGGTGCTCCTCGACGGCCGGTGCGGGCTCGGCCGGTTCCGGCTCCGGTTCCGCTTCCACGCGCTGCTCGGCGGCCGGTTCCGCCGCCGTTCGAGCGGCGCGCTCCCCCGCTTCGCGGACGTCCGCGCCGCACATGACGCACGTGGTGTTCCCCGTGCCGACCGGTCTTCGGCAGTTCGAGCACTCCGCCACGGTGATCCCCCAGTCCCTGATCGGGCGCTTCCCGCGCCCGGTGGCCGGATCGTAGGGGGTGGCCCCACCTGCGGAAGTGCTCCGTTCAGCCGCTTTCGCGGGTGATCTTGCGAACTGCCTCGGACCGGTCGGAGCGGCAACCGCGCGAGGCCCCCGCGCGGTGCGCGCGGGGGCCTCGGGGTCGGTGCTCCGGGTCAGGCCGGGAGGAGGACGTCCTTGCCCAGGAACGGGCGCAGCGCCTGCGGGACCACCACGGAGCCGTCGGCCTGCTGGTGGTTCTCCAGGATGGCGACGATCCAGCGGGTGGTGGCCAGGGTGCCGTTGAGCGTGGCGGTGATCTGCGACTTGCCGTTCTCGTCGCGGTAGCGCACGTTCAGCCTGCGGGCCTGGAAGGTGGTGCAGTTCGAGGTGGAGGTCAGCTCGCGGTAGGCCTGCTGGCTGGGCACCCACGCCTCGCAGTCGAACTTGCGGGACGCGCTGGTGCCGAGGTCGCCCGCGGCGGTGTCGATGACCCGGTAGGGGACCTCGACCTTGGCGAGCATCTCCTCCTCCCAGGCGAGCAGGCGGGCGTGCTCGGCCTCGGCCTCCTCCGGCGGGACGTAGGAGAACATCTCGACCTTGTTGAACTGGTGCACCCGGATGATGCCCCTGGTGTCCTTGCCGTACGAACCGGCCTCGCGGCGGTAGCAGGACGACCAGCCCGCGTAGCGGCGCGGCCCGTCGATGATCTCGTCCGCGTGGTAGCCGGCCAGCGGGACCTCGGAGGTGCCGACGAGGTACAGGTCGTCGGCCTCCAGGCGGTAGATCTCGCTGGAGTGCGCGCCGAGGAACCCGGTGCCCGCCATGACCTCGGGCCGGACCAGGGTCGGGGTGATCATCAGCTGGAACCCGGCGGCGGTCGCCTGGGCGACGGCCATGTTCAGCAGGGCCAGTTCGAGCTGGGCGCCGATGCCGGTGAGGAAGTAGAAGCGGGAGCCGGACACCTTGGCGCCGCGCTCCATGTCGATCGCGCCGAGCCGGGTGCCGAGGTCCAGGTGGTCGAGGGGCTCGAAGTCGAACTCGCGCGGCTTCCCGACGTGCTTGACCACGACGTAGTCGTCCTCGCCGCCCTCGGGGGCGTCGGGGTGCACGAGGTTGGGGACCGAGCGGTGCAGCTCGGTCAGCTCGGCGTCGGCGGCGACCTGCTCGGCCTCGGCGGCCTTCACCTCGGCGGCCAGCTCCTTGCCCTTGGCGAGCAGCGCCTCCCGCTCCTCACCGCGAGCCTTGCCGACCTGCTTGCCGAACGCCTTCTGCTCACCGCGCAGGGTGTCGGCGCGGGAGACGGCGGAGCGGCGGCGCTCGTCGGCGGACAGCAGGGCGTCGACCAGGGACTCGTCCTCGCCCCGCGCCCGCTGGGACGCACGAACGGCTTCCGGGTTCTCGCGCAGTGCCTTGAGGTCGATCACGAGGGGTAAGGGTAGCCGCTCGGAGCGCGCGGCACCGCAGGCCGGGCCGCAGTGGCGGCCCCTGGGGACCGCGAGCACTATTCCGAAACAGTGGAATATTCCGAATAAATTGACCGGATTTCCTTTTGGACACCTCGGATAATTAGCATCTACTCCCGTGGCTGACGTGCGACTGTTCTACATTGACGACTCGGGCTCCGCAGTCTCGAAACTCGTCGTCTACGGCTGGGTGGAACTGCTGTCGCAGAACTGGAGTCCAGCTCTGCTCACCTGGCTGGACTGGAGGAACGCGCTGCACGACTCGACGGGCGTGCCCACCAACTACGAACTGCACGCCAGCGATTTCGCCAACGGCAGGGGGAACCCGACGAACACGCCTTGGGATCGGAACAGGTCCGCGCGAAATGCGGCGATGGTCGACGCACTGGCCACTGTCGGCACGCTGCCCGGCACGCGCACCGGCGCCGTGTACCGGCGCGTCGGGAGCAGGTACACGGCGGCGAAAGCGGCCTTGTACGCGGACCTGGTGCGCGAAATCGACCAGCGACTCAGCTCGGCGGGTGAATTCGGAATCGTGTGCATGGACGGTGACGGCACCGCCCCGTTCTACCGGCCCGCGCACCGGGCACTGGACCTGAAGACCCGTCGGATCATCGACGACCCGAACTTCCAGGGCTCGTACCTCAACCAGTGGGTGCAGGTGGCCGACCTGATCGCCTACGCGGCGTATCAGCACGTGTTGCGAACACCGGGCAAGGAGGCCACTTGGGAGTGGTACCCGAACCTGCTCGGCGGCACCAGCACCACCGGCAGCACGCCCAAAGAGCTGTGAAGGTCCGCAAATAAAGCTGGACCCGCTTTCCCCAAGAGCAAGGGGGCGGGTCCGCATCACCAGCTTAGCAAAGACCTCGCTCGGTCCCCAAGCTCTTCCCGTCACACGAAAGGGTGGTGCGCCTCCCAGACGCACCACCCCGAACGCGCACCCCCGAGGGGGTCAGAAGATCGCCACCGCCACCACGAGGCCCAGGGCCACGTGCGCCGCCGCCACCACGACCGAGGCCGGGGCGAAGCGGTCGGACTCGATCATGCTGCCGATCTCCAGGCGGGTCACCCACTCCAGCAGGCGCACCGCGAGCACCTGCACGATGATCCCCGCCAGGCCGTAGACCAGGCCGGTGAGCAGGCCCTCCGCGAGCTTGCCGCCCGCGTTGTAGATGGCGATGACCACGATGAACGCCATGCTCACCAGGCCGGCCGAGGTGACGATCACCGCGTTGGGCGCGCCCGTGCGGACCAGGGTGCTGAGCTTGCCCGGAGTGGTCCAGTCGATGGCGTAGAAGCCCACGACCATCAGGATCAGGCCGACGATCGCGTACAGGGCGATCGCGCCGAGGCCCTGGACGAGCGCGGAACCGAACCCTGGGTCCAGCGCGAGGTTGGTGGTCACTTGTGGCTCTCCCGTTTCACTCGACAATCCGATGCGGCACGAACGCCGCCCCGTCGTCCGTCACCAGCCCGACCGATTCGCGGATGCCGAGGCCCGCGGCCTGGTCGCCGACCACCCACGCGCCCAGCACGGGTCGGTATCCGTCGAACTCCGGCAGCGGGTCGAACAACTGGTAGACGAACCCCTCCTTGCCGTACACGCCGCCGGTCTGGGTCTCGTAGCCGGGCGCGACGATCTGGATGTTCGCGCCCTCCCTGCCCAGTCGGGGCTTGCGCACGTACTCGGTGAGCAGGCCGGGGTCGTCGAGGTAGGCGGGCAGCAGGTTCGGGTGACCGGGGTACATCTCCCACATCACCGCGAGCAGCGCCTTGTTGGACAGGAGCATCTTCCAGAGCGGCTCCACCCACAGGGTGGCGGGCAGGCTCTCCACCGCCTGCCGACCGAACTGGTCGTCGGTCATCCACTCCCACGGGTAGAGCTTCACGACCGTGTTCATCGTGGCCTCTTCGAGGTCGACGAACCGCTTGAGCAGCGAGTCCCAGCCGATCTCCTCGATGGCGAGGCCGACCGTGTTCATGCCCGCCTCGGCCGCGGTCTCCTGGAGGTACGCCACGGTCACGTGGTCCTCGCCGGAGGCGTCACCGCCCGACCAGGTGAAGTGCAGCTCGGACGACGGCAGGTTGCCGCCGATCTCGGCCCACCGCTCGACGAGCTTCTCGTGGATGGAGTTCCACTGGTCGTCGTCCGGGTGCACGTCGGTCTTCCAGTTCCACTGGATGACCGACGCCTCCAGCAGCGACGTGGGCGTGTCGGCGTTGTACTCCAGCAGCTTCGCCGGGCCGCGCCCGTCGTAGCGCAGGTCGAACCGGCCGTACAGGTGCAGGTCGCGCCGCTTCCACGACTCGGCGATGGCGGGCCACACCCACTCCTGGATGCCGAAGTCGCGGTAGCGCTCGGTGAGCACCACGTTGTCGACGGCCTCCAGGCACATGGTGTGCAGCAGCTCGACGTCCGCCTCCATGGACAGGACGTCGCTCATGTCGAAGACGTAGTGGACCGACTCGTCCCAGTACGGCCGGGGCGTGCCGTCGACGCGCGACGCGGGCGCCCCGAAGACGAGGCCCTGGTCGGACACCGTGCGCTGCCAGTTCGGCCGGGGGACGGACAACTCCCGTCGCACTCAGCTGCCTCCGCTCTTGGTGCCGCCGCTGCTCTTGCCGCTGTCGGTCACGCCGAACCCGCCGCGCTGCACGGTCGAGCCCGACTTGGTGGTGACCTTCGAGTTGTCCGGCATCGTGTAGCTGCCCCCGCTGACCTTCTGGCCGACCGGGGTGCTGGCGCCACCGTAGTGGTACCGGTAGGAGCTGCCACCGATGTAGATGAACCCACCGCTGACGTGCCCGCCGTTACTCGTCGCGTACGATTCGCTACAGTACTTGTCGTCGACGACGACGCCGTCCGCCGTGCACTGCGCCTCGACCTCGTCGGGGGTCGACGCGGCGTACCAGATGGCGACGAGGGCGACGACGCCCACGCCGACGCCACCGCCGATGAGCAAGCGCTTGCGGAGCTTCTGCTTGCGCGCCTGCTCGGCCTCGTAGGCCTGGCGCTGCTGCTCCTGCTCGCGCAGGGCGTGCTCACGCGCGCGCTGCTCGGCCAGCGAGGGCGGACGGGGCTGGGTCACGCCGGAGACCTGGTTGCGGATCTGCCCGCGCGGAGGCGCCACCGGCGGCGCGGGCTGCGGCCCGGTGGCCGGTCCCGGCGGCGCGGGCGGCGGGAACCCCGGAGGGGGCGTTCCCGGTCCGGCGCTCGGCGGCGTCCCCGGCGCCTTCGGCGGCACCGGGAACTGCTGCGAGGGCTGCTGCCCCTGCGGCGCTGCGGGAGGCGGCGGGTTGCCGCTGCTCCCGGTGTTCGGTGTGTTCTTGCTTCCGTCGTTCTCAGTCATCAGCCACTCCCGGCGGGGACGCTACCCAGGATGGCCGCCGAACGGGTGACGAGTGTCCTAATAGAGACACAGTCCACCCGGCCGGTGGGCCCCGGGCTCCTTGCAGGCATCATGGAGTAGATGTCTGCGCGCGCGGGTTGGTTTCGCCGGAGTGACCACGTGGTTCTCGTCGGCGCGTTCGTCGGCGCGCTCCTCCTGCTCGGACTGAGCTCGTTCACAACACTCCCCTTCAGCTCGGGGCCGCTCGGCGGGGTTACCCCACCCGAGCGAATCGACCCCTTTGAAGCAGCTCAGGCGGGTGACTGCCTGAACTGGGCCCGCGACGACCTCGCCGACATCGGCAAGGTCGAGTGCTCGGCGTCGCACCTGTTCGAGGTCAGCGGTGTGGTGGACATCTCGTCCGAGTACGGGCCCCAGGCGCCGTTCCCGGACGCCGCCACCTGGCAGACGATCAACGCCGACCACTGCTCCACCGAGTCGCTCAAGTACCTGTCGAACAAGCTGGACCCGTTCGGCAAGTACTCGGTCGGCCCGCTGAACCCCGGCGAGAAGCGCTGGGCGGCGGGCAAGCGGACGCTGCGCTGCGGCCTGCAGGTGGCCGCGCCGTCCGGGCGGCTGCTGCCCTCGTACGGGTCGGCGCGCACCCAGGACCAGTCCGACGTGCACGACGCGGGCGTGTGCCTGGGCATCCAGGACAACTCGGTCGGCGACCCGGTCAGCTGCGAGGAGCCGCACACCTTCGAGATCATCGGCGTGGTCGACCTCGGCGCGGGGAACACGCAGTTCCCCACCGAGGACGAGCAGGAAGCCATCATGACCGAGAAGTGCGACGCGATCGCCAACGAGTACAGCGGCGGCAAGGTGATCAAGGAGCGCGGTCTGCTGGTCACCGGGGACTACCGCGCGCAGGAGAGCTGGGACGCCGGGTCGAAGCTGGCGAACTGCAAGGTGGGCGCGCCGCCGAACGGCACGCTGCTGACCGCCTGGACGGGCAGCGTGCACAACCCGGACGCCCCGCCGCTGGTGCCGTCGAACCCGCCGCAGACCTCCGCGGTGCAGCAGGCCGAGGCGACCGGCGCGCCGATGCACTCCGAGGCCCCGTCGAGCGAGTCGTCCGCGCCGTCGTCGTCCGCGCCGTCCTCCTCCGCCCCGCCGTCGAGCAAGGAGAACGAGGAGGAAGGCGGGTGACCCGGTGCCGGTGGAGATGACCCGCCAGCGGTTCGAGGAGCTGGTGGCGGAGGCGCTGGACGAGATCCCGCCGGAGTTCGCCTCGGCGATGGACAACGTGGTGGTGCTGGTCGAGGACCGGAACCCGGACGAGCCGTCGCTGCTGGGGCTGTACCACGGGGTCGCGCTGACCGAGCGGACCAGCGAGTACGGCGGGGTGCTGCCGGACCGGATCACGATCTACCGCGAGGCGCTGCTCGACGTGTGCGAGGACGAGGACCACGTGGTGGAGGAGGTCGCCGTCACCGTGGTGCACGAGATCGCGCACCACTTCGGCATCGACGACGCGACGCTGCACGAGCTGGGCTGGGGCTAGCGGACCCGGCCTGGCGGAACGGGCCAGGTGGAACGGGCCTGGCGGGGGACGCCGCTGGGCGACGTCCCCCACCTCCGGTCACCCGATGCGGTAGGCCCGGATGGCGGTCTGCCCGAACGCGGTCCCGTCGGCGGCCTCGGCGGCCACGCGCAGCGAGACCCACCCGGACGCCGGGTTGGGCACGGTGGCGACGCCGTCCGCCACCGGGACCGCCGTCCAGGTCGCACCGTCGTCGAACGACGCGCTCACGGTGGTCGTGGTGAACGGCCCGGTCGCCTCCAGCGGCACGGGGAACGCGCCCGCCGGGGCGTTCCCGGAGCGGTCCAGCTCGGGCGCGAACCGGACCACGTGCAGCGGCAGCTCCACCGGTGCGGTGGCGGTGTCGCTGCGGAACGTCCAGGTCGCGCTCACCGCGCGGCCGAACTCCAGCACCGAGTCGCGCTCGTACGACGCCTCCAGCCGGAACTCCGCCTCGCCGGGCGCGACGTCGAACCAGCCGTAGCCGGGCTGGGTCGTCTCGCCGACGAGCACGCCGTCGCGGTGCAGCGCCGTGCGAGCGGTCTTGTGCTGGGTCTGGCCCCGGTTGCCCTCGGAGTCGTCGAACAGGGGGGCCGCGACGTCGATCGAGTCACCCGTGCGGGTGGCGGACGCGCGCGCCGAGGGGCCGTTCACCGGGGTGCCCATCCGCTCCCGGTAGACCTGCCCCGGCAGGTAGTCGCGCAGGTCGGAGCGGTAGTCGCCCTCGCTCCCCCACTCGCCCCGCGTGTGGTCCCACTGCCAGCGCGCCTCGGTGTTCACCCGGTTGATCACCCGGCCGGAGGGCGGCACGCGGTCGAGGACGGCGCCGTTCTGGAGGTCGCCGACGTAGGCCCAGCCGCCGTGCAGGAACTCGACGCCGTCCGGGACGACGCCGAAGTCGGTGCGCACCTCGGCGAGGTCCTGCGCGGTGAAGGTCCGGTCGACGGCGTCCACCATCCCGTCCTCGACCCAGGCGAGCCGGTAGTGCACCGCCGCGTCGTCCACCGGGTCCGCGTCGTACTGGAACTGGAGGTGCGTCTTGAGCGAGCCCTCGGGCGGGGCCTGGCCGACCTGCGCGAACCGCAGGCCCTGGGCGTCCGTCATCGTGCCGTGCTCGAACCGGCGGCCGTCGTGCTCGCGGTTCGTCGTGGCGAAGACGTACCCCTGCCTCGCGGACGGGTCGGGCAGGTCGACGTCCACGACCGGCGCCGTCCTGAGGTCGGCGGTGACCGTGGCCGGGCCGGTCACCTCCAGCTCGGGCCGGACCACCGCGCCGATGACGGCCGACCGGTCGGGGCTGTGGAACGTGGTGCCCACCAGGTAGTGGCCGGGTCGCAGCGCCACCGTCGCGGGCTCGGACAGCGTCCGGTACTCGCTGGCGCCACCCGACAGGCTGATGATCAGCAGGCTGCCCTCGGTGTGCTGCGCGCCGTCGAGCCCGAGGCTCTCGAACGTGACGTCGTAGAGCTCGGGCGCCCGGTGCAGGCCGACCGGGACGCGCAGCGAGGTGCCCGCGACGACCCAGGCGCTGAACGAGCCGTCCGCCGCGCCGACCCTGGAGTCGCCGGTGACGGTCGCCGTGCCGGTGCCGCCCGAGGGGATGGTGAGCTGGGCGGGGCTGACGGTGAACATGCCTGCGGGCGCGGTGGTCTCGACGGCCAGGCCCAGCGTGACCGGATCGGCGCCGGTGTTGCGGTAGGTGATCTCACGCGTCACGGGGACGTCGTCGTCGTGCGGCCACGCCTGCGAGCCGAGCGCGACGGACGCCGGTTCGGCGGTGACGTCGGCGGTGAGCGCGGCGGCGAGGTCGACCCGGCCCACGCCCTGCTGGTACGGCGTCAGCGCGGGGTTGCGCTTGGCGGACGCCATGAGCGCGGCCTTGATCCGCTGCCCGCTCCACTCGGGGTGCTGCTGCTTGAGCAGCGCGGCGGCCCCGGCCACGTGGGGCGCGGCCATCGAGGTCCCGGACAGGGCCACGTGGTCCTGGCCGACGGGCGTGCCGATGGCGCCCGAGCCGGACCTGGCGGCCACGACGTCGACGCCCGGCGCGGTGAGGTCGGGCTTGACCGAGCCGTCCGGGAGCGGGCCCCGGCTGGAGAAGCGGGCCAGCGCGTCGTTCCGGTCCACCGCGCCCACGGTGAGGGCCGAGGCCGCGCTGCCCGGTGAGCCCACCGTGCCGTCGGAGTAGTTGTTGCCCGCGGAGATCACGAACAGCGGGCCGTCCCCGGCGGACAGCGCGTCGACCGCCTGCTCCAGCGGGTCGTCCTCGGGCGTGTCCTCGCCGCCCAGGCTGAGGTTGACCACGTCGGCGCCCTGGTCGACGGCCCACCGCATCCCGGCGAGGATGGCCGACTCGGGGCAGCCCCTGGTCGTGCAGACCTTGCCCGCGAGGATCCGCGCGTCGGGCGCGACGCCCCGGTACCGCTCGTCGGTGCTCGCGATGCTCGCGGCGACGTGCGTGCCGTGGCCGACGAGGTCGGTCGCGTCCGGGTCGTCGGTGAAGTTGGCCTCGGCGCTCACCCGACCGGCGAGGTCGGGGTGCGCGCCGTCGACGCCGGAGTCGAGCACGGCGACGTTCACGCCCGCGCCGGTGTGCCCGGCCTGCCAGGCGGCGGGGGCGCCGATCTGCGCGGTGCTGCGGTCCAGCGCGGGCTTGCGCAGGCCGTCGAGCCAGACCTTCTCGACGGCCGGGTCGGCCAGGAGCGAGGCGAACACCCCGCCCGCGCCCGCCTTGGGGCTGCTGGCCGCGAACGACCTGACCTCGGGGAGGTCCTCGGTGACGCGCAGCCCGGACGCGCGGCCCGCCGCCGAGCCGCCGTCCCGGTGCGTGACGATCAGCGGCACCGAGTCGCGGCGCGCGTCGTCGTACCCGGCCTCGACCAGCGCGGTCACGTCGAACAGCCGCAGGTCCAGCTTCCCGCTCGCGACGGCGCTCGCCGCGTCGGCCGGGACGACGTGCACCCGCCCGTCCTGCTGGAAGCGCTCCACGCCGATCTTCTCGCGGCCGGGTCCGGGGATCAGCCCCTGCACCCGGTCGCCCACCAGCCGCACCCGGTCACCGGTGACCAGGGTGACCTCCCCGGCCGCGCCACCTGCCTCGGGCGCGCCGGACGGCGCTCCCAGCGCCACCGGCGCCGCGATCAGTGTGGCGGTGACCGCCGCGACCGCCAGCGCGGCGTGTTCTCGTCGTCGAAGTCCCACTCAGGACACCTCCGCTGAACCCTCATGTGCCCAGTGCACGGGACCGGGTATAGCGATCCGGCTCCGCTGGGTGCCGGATCGCGGACGGGGGTTGCTTCGGCCCCGAATCAACCGCGCGCGGGCCCGGCCGGGGCTGGTGGGGGACGCCGTCGGACGACGTCCCCCACCTCCGGTCACCCGATGCGGTAGGCCCGGATGGCGGTCTGCCCGAACGCGGTCCCGTCAGCGCTCTCGGCGGCCACGCGCAGCGAGACCCACCCGGACGCCGGGTTGGGCACCGTCGCGACGCCGTTCACGACCGGGACCGCCGTCCAGGTCGCGCCGTCGTCGAACGACGCGTCCGCGGTGGTCGTGGCGAACGGTCGGGTCGCGTCCAGCGGGACGGCGAACGGACCGGGGGGCGCGGTGCCCGCGCGGTCCAGCTCGGGCGCGAACCGGACCACGCCCAGCGGCAGCGCCGTCGGGGTGGCGGTGGTCCCGGAGCGGAACGTCCAGCTCGCGCTCAGGGCGCTGCCGAACTCCAGCACCGAGTCGCGCTCGTAGGACGCCTCCACCCGGAACTCGGCCTCACCGGGCGCGACCTCGAACCGGCCGTGGCCGGCGTCCTCGGTCTCGCCGACGAGCACGCCGTCGCGGTGCAGGGCCGTGCGGGCGGACTTGAACTGCGAGCTGCCGTAGTTGCCTTGGGCGTCGTCGAACAGGGGGACGTCGACCTCGATCGAGTCACCGGTTCGGGTGGCGGAGACGCGCCCGGAGGGGCCGTGGACCGGGGTGCCCATCCGCTCCCGGTAGGTCTTCCCCGGCTGGTACTCGCGCTGCCCGGTGACGTACCGGCGCTCGCTCCCCCGCTGCCCCTGCCAGTGCTCCCAGTCCCACCGCGCCTCGGTGTTCACCCGGTCGACCACCTGCCCGGAGGGCGGCACCGGGCGCAGCAGGATGCCGCTGCCGAGGCCGCCCGCGCGGGCGTAGGCGCCGTGCCAGAACCCGACGCCCGCAGGCGCGGGGCCGAACTCGGTGCGCACCTCGGCGAGGTCCTGCGCGGTGAAGGTCCGGTCGACGGCGTCCACCAGCCCGTCCTCGACCCACGCGAGCCGGTAACGCGCCTCGGCGCCGTCCACCGGGTCGGCGCCGTACTCGTGCTCGAAGAGCGTCTTGAGCGCGCCCTCGGGCGGGGCCTGGCCCACCTGCGCGAACCGCAGGCCCTCGCCGATCATCGACGTGCCGTAGCCGTACCGGACGCCGTCGAACCAGTGGTTCGTGCCGGTGGAGGCGAAGTCGAGCCTGGCCGACGGGTCGGGCAGGTCGACGTCCACGAGCGGCGCCGTCCTGAGGTCGGTGGTGACCGTGGCCGGGCCGGTCACCACCAGGTCCGGCCGGACCACCGAGGCCGTGATGGACCCGCTGGGTCGGTAGAACGCCGTGCCCACCAGGTAGTGGCCGGGCGGCAGCGTCACCGTCGTGGACTCGGAGAGGGCCAGGTAGTGGTGGGTGCTGTTCGACATCCCCAGGATCGAGATGGTGCCGTCCGGGTGCGGCGCGCCGTCGAGCCCGAGAGTCTCGAACGTGACGTCGTGGACCTCCTCGCCCCGGTTCAGGCCGACCGGGACGCGCGGCCCTGAGCCCGCGACGACCCAGGCGCTGAACGAGCCGTCCGCCGTGCCGACGCGCGGGTCACCGGTGACGGTCGCCGTGCCGGTGCCGCCCGAGGAGATGGTGAGCTGGGCGGGGCTGACGGTGAACATGCCCGACGGCGCGGTGGTCTCGACGCTCAGGTCGAGCGTGACCGGGGCGCTGCCGCTGTTGCGGTAGGTGAGCTCGCGGGTCACCGGGACGTCGTCGTCGTGCGGCCACGCCTGCGAGCCGAGCGCGACGGACGACGGTTCGGCGATGACGTCGGCGGTGATCGCGGCGGCGAGGTCGACCCGGCCCACGCCCTGCTCGTACGGCGTCAGCGCCGGGTTGTGCTTGGCGGACGCCATGAGCGTGGCCTTGATCCGCTGCCCGTTCCAGTCGGGGTGCTGCTGCTTGAGCAGCGCGGCGGCCCCGGCGACGTGCGGGGTGGCCATCGAGGTGCCCGACATCGCGACGTGGTCCTCGTCGACGGGCGTGCCGATGACGCCTGCGGCTGCCTTGGCCGCCACGACGTCGACGCCCGGCGCGGTGAGGTCGGGCTTGACCGCGCCGTCGTCCAGGCGCGGCCCCCGGCTGGAGAAGTCGGCCAGCGCGTCCTCGCGGTCCACCGCGCCGACGGTGAGGGCCGCGTCCGCGCTGCCCGGCGAGTTCACCGAGCCGTCCAGCCAGTCGTTGCCCGCGGCGACCACGAACAGCGGGCCGTCACCGGCGGACAGCGCGTCGACCGCGCCCTCCAGCGGGTCGACGCCGGGCGCGTCCGGTCCGCCCAGGCTGAGGTTGACCACGTCCGCGCCCTGGTCGACGGCCCACTGCATCCCGGCCAGGATCGCGGAGTCCGGGCAGCCCCAGGTCGTGCAGACCTTGCCCGCGAGGATCTCCGCGTCCGGCGCGACGCCCCGGTACCGCTCGTCGGTGCTCGCGATGGTCGCGGCGACGTGCGTGCCGTGGCCGACGGTGTCGGTGCTGTCGGCCTCGTCGGTGAAGTCGGCCTCGGCGCTCACCCGGCCCACGAGGTCGGGGTGCGCGCCGTCGACGCCGCTGTCCAGCACGGCGACCTTCACCCCGGCGCCGGTCAGCCCGGCCTGCCAGGCGGCGGGGGCGCCGATCTGCGCGGTGCTGCGGTCCAGCGCGGGCTTGCGCAGCCCGTCGAGCCACACCTTCTCCACGGCCGGGTCGGACACGAGCGCCTGGAACACCTCGCCCGCGTCCGCCTTGGGGCTGCGCGCCGCGAACGACCGCACCGCGGGCAGGTCCGAGGTGACCCGCAGCCCGGACGTGCGCCGCGCCGCCGCGCCGCCGTCCCGGTGCGTCACGATCAGCGGCACCGAGTCGCGCCGCGCGTCGTCGTACCCCGACTCGACCAGCGCGGTCACGTCGAACAACCGCAGGTCCAGCTTGCCCCCGGCTACGGCGGGGGCCGCGTCGGCGGGGATGACGTAGGCGTGCCCGTCGCGCTCGAAGCGCTCCGCCCCGACCTCCGCGCGGCCGGGTCCGGGGAGCAGCGCCCGCACCCGGCCGTTCTCCAACCGCACCCGGTCGCCGGTCACCAGGGTGACCTCGCCGGTGGCGCCCTCCGGCTCGGGCGCGCCGGACGGCGCTCCCAGCGCGACGGGCGCCATCGGCGCCGCGACCAACCCCGCGGTGATCACCGCGACCGCCAGGGCAGCGTGCTCTCTTCGTCGAAGACCCACTCAGGACACCTCCGCTGTGCCGATCGGCGCGCTCGACGCGCGCCAACAGCTAGAAGCACTCGGGCCCTGTCGGGTTGTCATCCCCGCAGCGGGTCTCTTCGGGCGGGCGCGGGTCGCCGAACCCCGTCGCCCGCCCGCTGCCGGACGACCGTCAGGCGTCGAGCCGGAACTGCTGCGCGGCCGTTCCCGAGCAGCTCCTGATGCGCAGCTGGGTGGCCTCGGAGCCGTCGAGGCAGCGGCCCGACACCGGGTTGCGCAGGGTTCCGTCCGCCTGGGTCTCCCAGAGCTGCGACCCGGTCCCGTTGCAGTCCCACAGCTGCACCGGGGTGCCGTCGGCGGTGGCCCCGTGCCGCACGTCCAGGCACTTGCCGAGCGCGCGCACGGTCCGGTCGGCGGGCGCGTGCCAGCGCTGGGCGTCGCTGCCGTTGCACTCCCACAGCCGCACGGCGGTGCCGGACGCCGGGTCGGCGTTCGCGACGTCGGCGCACCGGGCGCCGGGCCCGGTGAGCGGGCCGGGCGGGAAGCGCCAGGCCACGCCGGAGCACGCGGAGAGCCGGGCGCCGGTGGCGTCCAGGCACGTGCCGGTGGCGCGGTTGGCCAGCTCGCCGGTGGTGCGCAGCACCCAGGTCTGCCCGGCGGAGCCGTCGCAGGCCGCGAACGTCCCGGCCGGGCCGAGGCACTGGCCGAGCGCGCGGACGGTCCCGCCGGTCGGCGCGCTGATCCGCTGCGCGGCGGACCCGTCGCAGGCGGCGAGCCCGGCGGGCCGGGCGGACAGGCAGCGGCCGTCCGGTCCGGTGACCCGGCCGGTGGTCGGGTTGCCGGTGGCCGAGCCGGACAGCGCCACGGTGTGCGCCGAGGTGGTGGCCAGCTCCGGGGTGGTGACGGTGGTGGTGCGGGTGTTGGTGTTGTAGGACCAGGCCGTCTCGGGCAGGCGGACGCCGTCGACCGCGACGGACGTGGGGGCGGTCGCGCCCGCGAGCCTGAGCGTGTAGGCCCGGCTGCCCACCGCGCCGGGGTAGTCGCCGGAGCGCGCGCCCACGGTCAGCGTGCGGGTGGCGTCGCGCCAGCTCAGGGCGGTGGTGGCGGACGCGCCGGAGCGGTGGCCCAGGCCCTCGCCCTCGTCCTCGTAGAGCGAGGTCGTGCCGTCGCCGCCGGAGCCGACGGTCAGGGTGAGCCTGGTCAGCGGCGACTCGCCCTGATCGTGCACGTAGTCGGTGCGGGTGGTGAGGATGCCGCCGGACCGGACGAGGACGGGCATCTCGGTGGTCGGCGCGGTCAGGGTGACCTTCGCCGGGCCGGTGTGCCTGGCGCCGGTGAAGTAGTCCGTCCAGGTGCCCGGCGGGATCCAGGCGTCCACCGAGCCGGTGCCGGACGCGGAGTTCGGCGTGGTGATGGGCGCGACGAGCACGTCGTCGCCGAACAGGTACTGGGCGGGGTGGTTGTAAGCGTCCTCGTGGTCCGGGTAGTTCAGGTACATCGGCCGGGTGATCGGCACGCCGGTCTTCGCCGCCTGCCTGGCCAGCGAGTAGGTGTGCGGGACGAGCGCCTCGCGCAGCCGCAGGAACTTCAGGCCCGCCTCGGCGGCGGCGCCGGTGTAGTCCCACGGGAGCCGGTCGCCGTGGTCGGAGTGCAGCCGGTCGATCGGCTGGAACGCGCCGAGCTGCACCCAGCGCGCGTACAGGTCGTCGGCGAGGTGCTTGCCGTGGAAGCTGCCGATGTCGTGGCTGGTGTTGGACAGGCCCGCCGCGGCGGCGTCCGGGGTGAAGCGCGCGGCGAACGCGAGCAGCTCCCACGTGCCGGGGGTGTCACCGGTGAAGTGCATCGTGTTGCGGCGCTCCGACCAGGGGCCGAGCGCGTAGTTGGACTGGATGCCGCCCTGCTCCGCGCCGCCGATCCGGGAGAAGGCGAAACCGCGCAGGCCGCGCGCCTCGGCGTCCTCCGTGTACGCCTGGTTGATCAGGTTGTCGGCGGCGAAGCCCTGGTCAGACGCCCTGGCCCCGCCGCAGCCGGTGCAGTAGTCGAGCCACCAGGCGCGCACGCCCTGCCGCTCGAACGGCTCGTGCAGGCCGAAGTAGGAGCGCAGGTGGGCGGGGTTGGACCAGTCCCAGGTGTGGCGGGTGCCGCCCTCGTGCTTCAGCCCGCCCGCGACGCGGTTCGCCTCGGCGAAGGCCGGGTCGTCGCTCTCGATCGCCGGGTGCACGTTCAGGGAGACGTCGAGCCCCTGCTGCTCGGTCCACTCCAGGAAGCCGTCGGGGTCGGGGAACAGGTTCCGGTCCCAGTTCCAGCCGTCCCACTTGGCCGGGGACTTCCAGTCGGTGTCGACCACGAGCCAGTCGATCGGGGCGAAGTTCGCGCGGAACGCGGGCAGCAGGGTGTCGCGGTAGTCCGCGTCCGAGTAGGCGTGGTACCGGGAGTACCAGACGCCGTAGGCGGAGCGCGGCAGCAGCGCGGAGTCGCCGGTCAGCGCGTTCAGGTCGCCGAGGGCGCGCTTGTGGTCCTTGCCGTACCCGAACAGGTAGCCGTCCTGGTAGGTCTGGTTCCCGTGGCTCGGGCGGGGTCCGGTGGACAGCGGGGTGCGGGTGTCGTCGAGCAGGTACCAGCCGCCCCGGTTGAGGACGCCGGGGTTCAGCGGGACGGGCACGGTCCTCGGGTTGTCCAGCGACCTGGCCCAGCCGCCGAGGGCGCTCTTCGGGCCCGCGCCGTAGGCGGTGGTGAGCAGGGTGGTGTCGGCGGTGGGGTGCGCGGCGCCCACGGGGGTCAGCGCGACGGTGTCCAGGTTGACGTTGCCGGTGGCGCCGCCGTCCTGCGCGAGGCGCACGGTGCGGGCGCCCGCGCCGACCGTGATGCGGACCGACGCGGTGGACCAGGTGTCCCAGGAGCCGGTGACCGGGAGCGTCAGCACGGGGCCGGGGACGCCGTCGACCGAGGTGGCGAGGGTGCGGGTGACCTGCTGGCCGTCGCCGCCGACCGCGTTGGCGTAGCGCACGGACAGCTGGTAGTCCCCGGCGCCGGGAACGCCCGAGATCCGGTGGGTCAGGCTCGCGCCCGCGCCGGTGAAGCCCGCGAGGAACCCGGAGCCGGAGTGGCCGACGTGGTCGTAGGCGGCCGAGGCGGCGCCGCCGAACAGGCCGTTCTCCGCCTCGCAGGCCGTGCCGAACGCGCAGTGGGACGGGAAGGCGGGCGCGCCCGTGCCCACCGGGGTGGTGACGGTGGTGTTGGCGGAGGTGAACGGGCCGCTGCCGCGCTTGTAGCGCAGGGTCAGGGCGGAGGTGCGGATCTCGCGGTACTGCCCGGAGACCGTCGTCGTGTACTGCGGGGTCGGGAAGCGCCGGTTGAGCGCGTTGAACGTGGGGGCGTCGGTGAACGCGCCGTCGCCCGCGTGCTCCAGGCGGATCAGGGTCGGGCTGAGCACCTGGAAGCGGGCGGCGCCGTCCACGATCGTGCCGGTCGCGGCTTCGGCTGTCGGCGGGTCCAGCGCGGCGGTGCCCGCGAGGGCGGCGCCGAGCGCCAGGACGGCGGCGAGGAGCGGACGCGGCATGGTGCCCCCAGGGGGTTCGTCGGTGAACCGGCTCAGGTCGCCTCCGAACCTGGCCGTTGTCCGCCGGACAGCGCCAGCCCCTGGGCGGCGGAACACTTCGGGCGTTCGCGGGAGCGCTCTCACGGGGCCGCGCCAGCCGGGCGGAGCGCCTGCGCCATTCCCGTTCGGGTGGAAGATCAGGGGGGTGGCGTGCCGGGACGCCCCGGTGGTGGTGACACGATGACGCGATGACGGAAAGCAACAACGTGATCACCGGCCGCGACGTGTTCGCCGTTCTGCACACCACGGCCGGGGACGTTCGGATCAAGCTGTTCCCCCAGCACGCCCCGCAGACGGTGGCGAACTTCGTGGAGCTGGCCGAGGGCAGGCGCGAGTACACGGACCCCAGCACCGGTGAGCGGACAACAGCTCCGCTGTACGACGGCACGGTGTTCCACCGGGTCATCTCCGGCTTCATGATCCAGGGCGGCGACCCGCTGGGCACCGGGACGGGTGGTCCCGGCTACACGTTCGGGGACGAGTTCCACCCTGACCTGTCGTTCAACAAGCCCTACCTGCTGGCCATGGCCAACGCCGGGCCGGGCACGAACGGGTCGCAGTTCTTCGTGACGGTCAACGCGACGTCGTGGCTGAACTTCAAGCACACGATCTTCGGCGAGGTCGCGGACAGCGCGTCGCGCGGCGTCGTGGACCGGATCTCGCTCACCGAGACCGGGCCGCAGGACCGGCCGGTCGACGACGTGGTGATCGAGAAGGTCACGATCGAGCGGGACTGAGGTTGGCCCCGCGACGTTCGGGGCCGGGCACGAGGCCCGGCCCCGAACGCTCAGCGGTCGAACCGCCCCTCGGCGGCGGCGGTGCGGAACCGCTGGAACTCGTCGGTGGTGAACGTCAACCGGCCGGACTCGGGGGCCTTGCTGTCGCGGAACAGGGCGGAGCCCCGGTCGTGCGCGACCTCAACGCAGTTGTTGGCCCCTGCACCAGACCTGCTGCTCTTGCGCCAGGTAGTCATCGCCTCTCAAACGCCTTCATGTTGTTCTGGATCAGCTCGACGGTCGCGCTCTCCGACAACGCCACCGCTCCGAGCTCGCTGATCATGTGGACGTAGCGCTGCACTGCCTCTTCATCCTCTACCCAGACACCGCCGCCTGCGTGTTCCAAATAGACGGCGGGCGGGTCTTCCGGATCGCCGAAGCCGAGGATGGTGAAACCGCCGGACATCAAGCCGTACGCCCCCGCGCCGAAGGGCAGGACGCGGATCTCGACGTTCCGGCGTTCGACGAGGTCGAGCAGGTGGCGGAGCTGCCCGGCCATGACCTTCGGGCCGCCGACCTCGCGGGTGAGCACCGACTCGTCCAGGAAAGCGCGCATGACCAGCGGCTTCTCCCCGGTCAGCCGACGCTGGCGGTCGAGCCGCGAGGTGACGTACTGGCCGACCTCGGCTTCCGACTCCTCGAAGGGCAGGGCGACGGCGCTCTGGACCGCGCGGGCGTAGTCCGGGGACTGGAGCAGGCCGCTGACCAAGTACGGGTCGAGGGCGTCGAGATCGGTGGCCTCGGCTTCGGCCTGGAGGAAGTTGCGGAAGGCGCTGGAGCTGCGGGCCGGGAACCGGATCTTGGTCGCGTCGTCCTTGGCGTCCTCCCAGAGCAGGACGGCCTTGGCGCGCTCGTCCTCGGAGGCCCCGTAGTACCCGAGCACGGCCTGCAACTCGGCCCGGCGGCACCGCGTGTGCCCGCTCTCGGTCCGGTTGACGGTGGGCCGCGAGATGCCGAGCAGGTCGGCGACGTCGTCCGGCGTGCGACCCGCCTTCTTCCGCAGTTCTTGCAGGTAGAGGCCCAGCTTTCGGCGGCGCCTGGTCTGCGTGTTCGCCATGGGGCGCAACTCTATGGGGCATTCGATCATTCCGATATCACTCGATCGGGAGCATGACTAAGTGCACGTGCGCCGATAACGTGCTTCGCGTCGGTGGGATCGCGTCTCCGACGAAGCGCAGCGAGTCCTCCGGGACCTCGCGCCCGCGATCCCACCGGCCCCGAGCTCCCCGAGCGGAAGGCCGAAACCCGTGATCCTCACAGGCGGAACCCACATGTCCACGTACATCAAGGTCGAGGACGGCGCGACGATCGAGTGCGGCACGGCCGACGGCGAGGTCGAGCTGACCGTGGACCGCACCGTGGACCTGGTCCTGACCAGGGAGGCCGCCCGCCGGACCGTGGCCACCCTGACCGAGGCCCTGGCCGCGCTGGAGGCGCGAGGAGCGGCGGTGAGCTGACGGCGGCGAGCTGACGCCGTGGCCTCGCTGGGCGAGGTGGGGGCGGCGCTGCGCCGGGCGGTGGCCCTGGTGGAGGACGCGGTCGCGACGGCGAACACGGCGGGCCGCCTGGCGACCGAGGCGGGCGACCTGCTGGCCGCAGCGGGCGAGGGGACGTCCAGGGGCGACGTGGCGGAGGCCCGAGCGACGTTCGCGGCCGTGGCGGAGGGCATCGAGGAGCCGGAGGGTCTGACGCACCGGTTGGCGGCGATCACCGACGCGATCCGCGCCTACGCCGCCAGGAACGGCGTCGAGGACCCGGTGGACGGCCCGCACGGCACGCCGGTGCTGGACCGGATAGCGACGCTGCGCGAAGAACTGCCGCCGCCGGTGGTTCCGGGCAAGGGGCAGAAAACCCACGGGCGGTGGTTCGACGGGAGCGGCGCGGTGCGCGACTCGGTCAGCGGGAAGGACGCGGACTCGGTGGAGGCGTGGCGCCTGCTCCGCGAGTCGGGCATCCCACTCCCACGGCCACCGGTAGTGGTGGCGCACGCCGAGATGAAGGTGGCCGCCGCGATGCGCCGCCTCAACCACCGGAGGACACCGAAGTGGTGACGAGGTTGCGGATCAGCCACCAGCGCGGCAAGCCGATCCTCGTGTTTAGCGCGGCCGAGCTGGACGCGGCCATCGACCTGATCAGCGGCGACTCGGCCCGGCAGGAGTGCCCGTCGATGGTGGAGATCACCGTCGAGGAGGACCCCTACGGGCACGCCTACATCGACGCGGGCATCGGCGTCGAACGGGGGTTCGTCCACCTCAACGGCCCCGACACCTACCGGACCACGGTCGGCGACCCGAGCGCCACCGGCACGGTGCTGTACGACTACTGCGGCAACGGCGAGGACGTCCCCGCCAGCGAGGAGGTCCCCCTCGCGACCGTCCGCGCCGTCCTGGCCGCCTTCCTCGCCCACGACGGCCTGATCCCCGACGACCACCCCGACCTGCACCTCTTCCCCACCGGCTGACGCCTCGCCGGGCCCCGCTTGACCACCCCCCTCCCCTCGGTGCACCATGCTTTCACTAATTAAGTAGTGAAAGGGTGTTGAGGTGATCGAGTTCCGGATCGACCGCCGTTCCGGGGTGGCCGCCTACCAGCAGATCGTCAACCAGGCCCGGCACGCGCTGCGCCTGGGGCTGCTGCGGCCCGGTGACCGGCTGCCCACCGCGCGGGAGGTCGTCGAGGCCACCGCGATCAACCCCAACACCGTCCTGAAGGCCTACCGCGAGCTGGAGCGCGACGGGCTGGTCGAGGCGCGGCGCGGGCTCGGGACGTTCGTCTCCGCCTCGCTGGCCGGGCCGGACGACGGGGCGCTGCGCGCCGAGCTGGCCGACTGGGTCGCCCGCGCACGCGTGGCCGGGTTGGACCGGGAGCACGTCGAGGCGCTCGTCCAAGCGCGGCTCGACGCGGTGTACCGGGACCACGATGACTAGGGGGAACGAAGTGGAGCACGTGCTGGAGGCGTCGGCCCTGACGCTGCGCCACCGGCGTGGCGGCGGGCTGCGCGACTGCGCGTTCCGGTTGCCGCGCGGTGGTTTCGCGGCGCTGGTCGGGCCGAACGGGGCGGGCAAGAGCACGCTCATGCGCCTGGCCGTCGGCCTGCTGCGGCCGGACAGCGGTGAGCTGCTGGTGCTGGGCAGGCGGCCCGGCCGGTCGGGGGCGCACCCGAGGGTCGGGTACCTCGGCCAGACCAAGCCGCTCTACCGGGGGTTCACCACCGCCGAGGTGCTGCGCGCGGGCGCCGCGCTGAACCCCGGCTGGGACGCGGCGCACGCGCTGGGCCTGGTGGAGGGCGCGGGCGTGCCGCTGGACGCGAAGGTCGACCGGCTCTCCGGCGGCCAGCGCACCCGCGTGGCGCTCGCGATGGCGCTGGGCAGGCGGCCCGAGCTGCTGCTGCTGGACGAGCCGCTCGCCGACCTGGACCCGCTGGCGCGCCGGGAGGTCATGGGGGCGCTGCTGGGCGAGGTCGCCGACACCGGGATGTCGGTGCTGATGTCCTCGCACGTGCTGTCCGAGCTGGAGAGCGCGTGCGACCACCTGGTCCTGCTCGCCGACGGCCGGGTGCCGCTGGAAGGACCGGTGGACGAGCTGCTGGACGCGCACCGGGTGCTGGTCGGGCCCGCCGAGCTGGAGGTCCCCGACGGGGTGGTGGAGTCGAGCACCGTGGGCAGGCAGCGGACGCTGCTGGCCCGGACGGGTGACGTGCCGGGCTGGACCTGCGCGCGGCCGTCGCTGGAGGACCTCGCGCTGGGCTACCTGCGCACGTCGCGGGCGGTGGCGGCATGACCTGGTTGGCGTGGCGGCAGCAGCGGGCGCACGTGCTGGGGATCCTGGGGTTCACGGTGATCGCGTGCGCTCTGCTGGCGCTGGCGCGGCTGGGCGTGCTGGACCCGATCGGGAACTTCACCCACACCGTCCTGCTGCCGCTGGGGCTGCTCGGCGGCCCCGCGGTAGTGGGCGCCCTGGCCGGAGCGTCGGTGTTCGCGCCGGACGTCGAGCGCGGATCGCACGCGCTCACCCTGACCCAGTCGGTGTCCAGGAACCGCTGGTGGGCGACGAAAGTACTGGTCACCGGGGTGCCGCTCGCGCTGGGCGCGCTGGTGACGGGCCTGGTGGCGACCTGGACCTACGAGGTCGAGCCGGGGCGGGGCTCACCGAGCTTGATGAGCCCGTTCTTCCAGGTCCAGGGCGTCGTCCCGGTCGGCCACACCCTGGTGGTGTTCGCGGCGGCGGCCCTGCTGGGCCTGCTGCGGGGGAACGCGCTGCTCGCGGTGGTGGGCTCGCTGCTGGCGTACCTGCCGCTGGCGATGGCGTCCCTGCTCGGCCTGCGCCGGTACTACGCGCCGCCGCTGACCGGGCGGGAGTACGAAGTGCCACCAGGCGCCTGGTACGTGACCTACCTCCAGCACCGGGGACCGGAGGGCCCGGTCGCCGCCGACCCGTGCGCCTCGCCGGACAACCCGTGCACCGGCGAGGGCCTGCCGGGCGAGTGGACCGTCGGCTACCACCCCGGTTCGCGCTTCTGGCCGTTCCAGTTCGTGGAGCTGGGGATCTTCCTCGCCCTCGCGGCCGTCCTGCTGGCGGCTGGCTGGTGGGTGGCAGGCCGCAGGCTGCGGTGACCCCCCCGGTCGGGCCCGACGAGGGGCGGGCCCGACCGGGCGCTCAGCCCGCCACGTCCACGCCGGTCCACGACGTGCAGACCCACCCGTCGCCGACCCGCTCCAGCTCCACCCGCCCGGTGTTGGGCAGCAGCCCGGCCGCGACCAGGGCCGGGGTCACGTTGGTCGCCAGCGCCAGCGCCGCCATGCGCAGCGAGGCGCCGTGGCTGACCAGCACCACCACGTCGTCCTCCGCCCGCCCGGCGGTGATCCCCTCCACCGCCGCCAGGTACCGGTCGAGCACCTGCCTGCCGGACTCGCCGCCGGGCAGCGGCACGTCCAGGTCGCCATCGGCCCACGAGCGCACGGTGCTCATGAACGTCCGGTACGCCTCGCGGTCGCTGCGGCCCTCCAGGTCGCCGCAGAAGATCTCCTGCACGCCGTCCACGACCTGGACCTCCAGGCCGTGCGCCGCCGCGACGGGCGCGGCCGTCTGCTGGGCGCGCACCGCGGCGCTCGCGTGCACGGCGGTGACCGGCACGTCCGCCAGGTCCCGCGCCAGCGCCTCCGCCTGGGCCTGCCCGGCCTCGGTGAGCGGCGGGCCCGGCGGGAGGCTGTCCAGCGCCATCGCCACGTTCGACGCCGTCTCGCCGTGCCTGACCAACAGCAACCTCACGCGTCCCTGCCCTCCCTGATCGCCGCGACCCACTCGGCCGCGGCCACGAAATCCGCGTTCTCCGCCACCACGTCCTCGCGCACCGCCTTCGGGTACGAGCCGAGGAACCGGGTGTCCGGGCAGTGCCTGCGCAGCGCGGCCAGCGCGTCCCCGACCCTCGGCTCGGCGACGTGCCCGTCGAAGTCGATGTAGAACCGGTACTGGCCGAGCGGCCCCTTGGTGGGCCTGGACTCGATCCTGGTCAGGTTGACGCCGCGCAGCGCGAACTCGACCAGGACGTCCGACAGCACGCCCACCCGGTCCGGCGCGGTCACCACGACCGACGTGCGGTCGGAGCCGGTGGGCTCGGGCAGGGCGCCGGGCGCGCGCAGCAGCAGGAACCGGGTCTTGGCGTCGCGCACGTCCGCGAGGTCGGTCGCCGCGACCTCCAGCGGGTAGTGCTCGGCCGCCACGGGCGCGGTCACCGCCGCGTCGTGCTCGCCGCGCTCCACCGCGACGGCCGCCGCCGCCGTGGAGGTCGCGGCCACCGCGACGGCGTCCGGCAGGTTCTCGGCCAGCCAGTGCCGCACCTGGGCGAGCGCGTGCGGGTGGCTGGCGACGGTGCGGACCGGTCCACCACCCGGACGGACCAGCAGGCTGAACCTGACCGCGAGCACCGTCTCGGCGACGGCGACCAGGGGGGCGCCCTCGGCGAGCGCGTCCATGGTGGCCGGGACGGCGCCCTCGACGGAGTTCTCCACCGGCACGCAGGCGAGCTCGGCCTCGCCCGTGCGGGCGGCTTCCAGGGCTGCTGGAATGGTCTCGCGGGGCTCCAGGTCCGGACCGAAGCCGCGCGCGGCCTGCTCGGTGAAGGTTCCCCTGGGTCCGAAGTAGGCGATGCGTGGCACGGGCGCAACCATACGAGCAGCACACATGGTGATCACCGCTGAGGCGAGGATCACCCGCCCGGCGGGTGGCCGCCCCTGTTCCGCACAGCGCATCTCTCCTGGAATGCTTGTCCACGTGGCCGCCGATACGGAGGGTGAGATCAACGCTCCGGTTGTAGTTCCCCGTCTGGTGCTGTGCGCCGTAGATGAACCGCTCGCGAGGGCCTGGGCCGGTGTGGCCGACGGCCGAACAGGGGTGGTGGTGCACCGCGGTTCGGTGCTGGACATCGTCGCCGAGGTCGTCGTGAGCTTCGGGAACTCGTCCGGCTGGTTGCGGACCGGCGTGGACGAGTTGTACGCGCGGGCCTTCCCCCAGGTGGAGGACCAGGTGCGGCGGGCGGTGCTGGCGCTGCACGGGGGCGAGCTCCCGGTCGGGGAGGCGCTGGCCGTGCCGACCGGCGAGCCCCAGCCCGAGTGGCTCGTCAGCGCGCCGACCAGGCGCGTGCTGGGCGAGCGCTTGCCGGACGACAGCGTGCACCCGTACCTCGCGGCGCGCGCGGTGCTCCGGCTGTGGCAGACCGGGCGGCTCGACGACGGCAGGCTCCTGCGCGACGTCGTCCGCACGATCGCCATGCCGGGGCTGGGAACCGGAGTCGACGGAGTGTCGCCGTGGACCTGCGCACGTCAGGTCGCGGCTGCCTGGGACGAGGTGTTCAGCCCGATCCCCAGGCGCTAGGAGTTGTCCACAGGTCTGTGGAGAACTTGCCCACAGCCTGTGGACAACCCGGCGGACCGGATCAGCGCGGCGCCACCCAGCGCTCCAGGTCCAGCTCGTCCACGATGGGGATCCCGTAGTCGCCGACCGACGGGATCTCCGGCTTCACCCGGCGCGACTCGCGCACCGCGTCCGAGCGCAGCGCCGTGAGGCGGAACCCGCGCCGCTGGTAGAACCGCAGCGCGTCCAGGTTGTCGTTGGTGGTCGTGAGCCTGATCCGGTTGCAGCCGAGCTGCCGCGCCCGGTGCACCACCGCCTCCAGCAGTGCGGTGCCGACCCCCCGGCCGCGCCGCAGGGCGTCGATGGTCACGATCTCCAGCAGGTTGTCGTTGGTCGTGTACGTGAGAAGCCCGAGGACCTGGTCTTGCTGCTCCACCAGGAATCCGGGCAAACTGGCCGGGAAGAACACCTGTCCGTGGGCCACGGAGGTGTGCGTCCCCCATAACTCCAGCACCAGACGGCCGACCACGATCCGGTCGGCTTCCTCGATCGCGCGAACCAGCATCCCTGAACTGTCCCGAGCACCGGCTGCAGTGGGTACCGGCATCCGACCTATGGTTGATTCGTGACCATCCGGGTACTGCTGGTCGACGACCACGAGGTGGTCCGCAGGGGGCTCCGCGAACTGCTGGAGGACGAGGCCGACCTGAAGGTCGTGGCCGAGGCCGGGAGCGTTCGGGAGGCGGTCGTGCGGGCGCAGGCGAGCAAGCCAGACGTAGCCGTAGTCGACATGAGGTTGCCCGACGGCAACGGCGTCGAGCTGTGCGGGAGGCTCCAGGACCTGCCGGGCGGGCCGAGGTGCCTGGTGCTGACGGCGTTCGAGGACGACGAGGCGCTGGTCGGCGCGATCACGGCGGGGGCGTCCGGCTACCTGCTCAAGCAGGTGCGGGGCCAGGACCTCGTGCACGCGGTGCGGGAGGTGGCGGCCGGGCGGTCGCTGCTGGACCCGGTGACGACCTCGCGCGTGCTGGAGCGGATGCGCAAGCCGCAGGAGCCGGACGAGCTGGCGACGCTGACCGAGCAGGAGCGCCGGGTGCTGTCGCTGATCGGCGAGGGCCTGTCGAACCGGCAGATCGCCGAGCGGCTGTTCGTGGCCGAGAAGACGGTCAAGAACCACGTGACGGCGGTGCTGTCGAAGCTCGGCATGGAGCGCCGGACGCAGGCCGCCGCGTGGGTGGCCCGCCGGGGGCGGTGACCGACTCCGGTCGGTCCCCCCGGTCCGGCCGACCGGCCCGCCCCGACCGGGTGACGCGGCTCGGCTGACGGCCCCCGCAACGGGGTCCAGTCGGCCGCAGGAGCGCCTGCCCCCGGTGGGGTGGGGTCCTCGAACGTCCGGTTCGGCGGGCGGGCGGCTGAGGCGGTGTCGCGGCGCGGGAGCGCCCGGCCGTCGTCAGGCGAGGGGCACGTGCCAGCGGACCGTGGTGCCGGTCGACGGCGACGAGCTGATCTCGCACCCGCCGCCCAGCGCGAGCGCCCGCTCCGCCAGGTGCCGCAGGCCGCGCTTCTCCACCCCGTCCGGGATGCCGCAGCCGTCGTCGCCGACCTCCAGCGCGAGCCGCTCGGCGTCCTTGTCGACCGTGATGCCCACCCAGCCCGCGCCCGCGTGCCGCACCACGTTGGCCAGCGCCTCGCGCAGCGCGGCCCGCGCCTGGTCGGCCAGCGCGGGGTCGAGGTCGAGGAAGTGGCCGACGATGCGCACGTCCGGGCGGAACCCGAGCAGCTCGCCCGCCGTGCGGGCCTCGGAGCGCACCGAGTCGACCAGGTCGGTGTGCGCGAGCTGCTCCGGCATGGTGCCGCGCAGGGCGCGCACGGTGGCCCGCACCTCGGCGATCGTCTCGTCGAGCTGGTCGACGGCGTCGGCGAGCCGCTTGGCCTCCCTGCCCTCCAGCTTGAGCTTGCGGTCCAGCAGGTCCAGCTGGACGCCGGTCGCGAACAGCCGCTGGATCACCACGTCGTGCAGGTCGCGGGCGATGCGCTCGCGCTCCTGGTAGACGGCGACGCGCTGGCGGGCCGTGGTGCCCTCGGCGAGCACGACGGCGAGACCGGCGTGCGCGGCGAACGCGGTGAGCACGTCGACGGTGTCCGGGCTGAACGGGGCCGAGCCGCGCCTGCGGTACACCGCGAGCGCGCCGATGCGCCGCTCCTTCGTGCCGAACGGGGCGACCGCGAACGGGCCGTAGCCGCGCAGCGGCCTCGGCACGAACGGGGCGGTCCTCGGGTCGCTGACCAGGTCGGCGGCCACCACCGGGATGCCGGTGCGGGCGGCGCGGGCGGCGGACGAGCGGCTCGACACCACGATGCCGACCGGTTCCGACCCGGCCGAGGAGGCCTCCACGGTCAGCGTGCCGTCGTCGGCGGAGATCATCGACAGGCCGAGGTCGGCGCCCGCCAGCTCGGCGGCGTGCCTGACCACCAGCGGCAGCACCGCGTCCGGGTCGTCGCCCTCCAGCGCCAGCGAGGTGATCTCGGTGGAGGCGGCGAGGACGCGGGCCGGGTCGACGGCGGTCATCGGGCGGGCCTCATCGACAGGACCAGGTCGGCGTGCCTGGTCTCCTCGGGCCGGTGCGTGATGTGGACCACGGTTTTCCCTCGCAGCGCTACGTCGAGCCGGTCGAGCAGGGCCTCGGCCGTGGGGCGGTCCAGGTGCGCGGTCGGCTCGTCGAGCAGCACCAGGTCGGCGTCGTGCAGCAGCGCCCTGGCCAGCGCCACGCGCTGGGCCTCGCCGCCGGAGAGCAGGGTGGGGCCGATCATCGTGTCGAGCCGGTCGACCCACTCGGGCAGCCCGGCGGTGACCAGCGCCTCGCGGAGCCGGTCGTCGTCGGCGTGCGCGTCGCCGAGCTTGAGGTTCTCCCTGAGGGTGGTGGACACCAGCATCGGCTCCTGCGGGCACCAGGCGATCCGCTCGGGGCGGCTGACCCGGCCGCGCTCGGGCTCCAGGAAGCCGAGGAGCAGCGCGAACAGCGTGGACTTGCCCGCGCCGGACGGTCCGACGACGGCGATCCGCTCGCCCGCGCCGGGGGTCAGGGTGAAGTCGCGGAGCACGGGTTCGGCCGAGCCCGGCCAGCGGACGTCCACGTTCTCCAGCTTGGCGGGCCCGGTCGCGGGCCTCGCCTCGGGGTGCCGCTCGGTGATCCGGCCGTAGGCCTCGCGCAGCGCGGTGCGGTGCTGGGCGGCGGCGGGCAGCGTGCTCAGCGTCTCGACCAGTGCCAGCGGGACGAGGCCGAGGACGGGGATCAGCAGCGGGTCGACGTCGCCCGCGAGCGCGGTGCACACCACGGCGGCCAGGCCGGTCGCGAGGGTGATCAGGCCGGTGGCCGCGCCCGCGCCGAACGCCTGGCGGCGGGTCTGCCGCGCCAGCTCGGCGTCGACGGCGGCGAGCCCGGCCCGGTAGCGGCCCTCGGCGCGGAACGCGATGAGGTCGGGTGCGGCGGTGAGCAGGGTCAGCACGTCCTCGGAGACCCGGCGGCGGCCCCTGGCGAGCGCGGTGGTGGCGCGGCGGTCGAGCGCGGCGGCCAGCAGCGGCGCGGCGAGCCCGCCGACCAGCAGGAACGCCGCGAGCGCCAGGCCGGCGACCGGCTGGATGACGGTGAACAGGACCACGGCGGCGAGGCCGACCCCCGCGGCGGCGAGCGGCGGCTGGAGCACCCTGGGCACCAGGTCGCGGACGGTGTCGGTGTCGTCCACCAGCCGGGTCAGCTCGGCCCGGCCGGGTCGCAGGCTGCGCCACATGTCGATGCGCAGCGCGTCGGCGAACCGGAACGCGGCGTCGTGCGTGACGAGCCGCTCCAGGTAGCGCAGCACGCCCTTGGCCAGCGCGCACGCCCGCACGCCCACGGTGATCACGGACAGGGTGAGGATCGGCGGCTGGGTGGAGGCCTTGGCGATCAGGTAGGCCGAGAGGGCGGTGAGGGCGACGCCGCTGAGCAGCGCGGCCGTGCCGATGGCGGCGCCGCCGAGCAGCAGGCGGGTGGGGCGGGGGGTGCGCGGGGTGGCGCTCTCGCGGTCGGCGGCGCGCACGGCGGTCGCCTCGTCGGCGGTGTCGGCGGCCTCGGCGAGCCGGTGGGTGGCGAGCACGACGGCGGCCCCGCCCTCGGCGGCGGCGGTGATCGCGGCCATGACCTTGGCGGCGGTGGCCGGGTCGAGGTGGGCGGTCGGCTCGTCGAGCAGCAGCACGTCCGCGCCGGTGCTCAGGGCGCGCGCCACGGCGACGCGCTGCCGCTCGCCGGTGGACAGCTCGGCGATCGGCCGGTCGACCAGGTGCTCGGCGGCGACCCGCCGCAGCACCTCGTGGTCGACGCGGCCGGTGGTCAGCTCCAGCTCCTCGGCGACGGTGCGGGCGGCGAACGCGGGCCGCTGCGGCACCCAGGCGACGCTGCCGCGCACCCGGACCTCGCCGGAGGTGGGGGCGAGGAAGCCGAGCAGGGCGGCGATGGTGGTGGACTTGCCGCGCCCGCTGGGGGCGTCCAGGTGGTGCACCTGCCCCGGTCGGACGGTGAGGCTCAGCCCGTCGGGGGCGAACCCGCCGCGCCGCTCGACGCGCAGGTCGCGCACCTCCACGCCGGTCTCGCCCGCCTCCGGGACGGTGACCTCCCCCTGCGGGGAGTCGACGACCTCGGCGACCCGGCGGACCGCCTCCAGG
Organism: Actinosynnema pretiosum; assembly: GCF_024171695.1. Lineage (GTDB taxonomy): Bacteria > Actinomycetota > Actinomycetes > Mycobacteriales > Pseudonocardiaceae > Actinosynnema > Actinosynnema pretiosum. Next base: position 121,367 of record NZ_JAMTCF010000003.1, read on the forward strand.
CCGTCCTCGCTGGCGTGGTGGGCGGCGCCCGCGTTGCGCAGCGGCAGGTAGCAGTCGGGGGCCAGGATCAGCACGATCAGGCCGGTGGCCAGGCTCATGTCCCCGTAGACCAGGCGGACGCCGATGCCGACCGCGATGAGCGCGACCGACAGCGACGCGGCGATCTCCAGCACGAGCGCGGACAGGAACGCGACGCGCAGCGTGCCCATGGTCGCCCTGCGGTGGGCGTCGCCGGTGCGGCGGACCGCCTCGGCCTGGGCCTGGGCGCGGCCGAACGCGGTGAGCACCGGCAGGGCGCGGACCAGCTCGTGCAGCCGGGCGGAGAGCTTCTCGGTGGTGGTCGCGACCTTCGCGACCTTCTGCTCGGTGAACTTGCCGATCAGGATGGCGAACACCGGGATCAGCGGGATGGTGATGGCGATCAGCACCGCGGAGGTGGGGTCGCTGAGCAGGATCCACAGGCCGACGGCGGGCGGCACGACGGCCGTGGTCACCAGCGCGGGCAGGTAGCGGGTGAAGTAGGCGTCGAGCGCGTCGAGCCCCTTGGTGGCCAGCGCGGTCAGCTCGGCCGGGCCGCGCTCGGTGATCCACGCCGGGCCGTTGGCGAGCGAGCGGTCGAGCAGGGCGGCGCGCAGCTCCTCCTTGGCGCCTGCCGCCGCGCGCGCGGCGGCGGACTCGGTGGCCCAGGCGAGCAGGGCGCGGGCGGTGACGGTCGCCGCGATCGGCCACAGCTGCGGGGAGCCGCCCGCGACGAGGTCGGCGAGCGCGGTGCCGAGGGTGACCGCCTGCGCCACCAGGGCGACGGCGGTGCAGCCCGCGAGGAAGGCGCACAGGACCAGGGCCCGGCGCGCTGAACCGGACAGCTTCGGCAGCGCGCCGAGCGGGCCCCGCCCCGGCTTTTTCCTGGCGGGAAGGTCACCGGGGAAGCTCACGGTTCCACGGTATGCCGAGGTGGGCGCGCGTGTGCGGGGCGACGGTCCCGGCCCGCGTGGGACCAAGGTCCCGGGACCCCCTCGGGCGCGCCCCGTCACCGCCCGGCTCCGCGCAGAAGTGCGGGAAGGGCGCGGTGCGGGCGGGCTAGCCTGCGGTGTGCCGCCCTCGGAGGAGTCCCCCATCCGCGTCTTCCTGAGCTACGCGCAGGACGACGACCACGTGCTCGGCTTCATCGACCCGTTCACCCGCGCGCTGGAGCAGTTCGCCTTCTCCGACCGGGGTAGGCGCGTCGAGGTCTTCGTCGACCGCTCCGACCTGGTGTGGGGCCAGGAGTGGCGCAGCGGCATCGACCAGGCGATCGACAGCGCGCCGGTGTTCCTGCCGCTGATCACCAACCTGTACTTCGACCGCCCGTACTGCCGCAAGGAGCTGCACCGCTTCCACAGCGAGGCCGACCGGCGGGGCGTGCCGTCGCTGCTGCTGCCGGTCGTGCTGCTCGGGCACCGGATGCTCACCCCCGACCACGAGGACCCGCTGGTGCGGGTGATCAGCGAGCGCCAGTACCGGGACCTGCGGGAGGCGATGCTGGAGGGCAGCGGGTCGGCGGTGTGGCGGCGGGCGGTGCTGGCGCTGGCGGGCGACCTGGTGGACGTGGTGGAGGAGGCCGAGCGGGTGCTGGCCACCGCTCCCCCGGCCCTGGGCGCCGACGGGGACCCGCTGCTCGGCGCGTTCCGCGAGCGGCACCGGGCGGTGGGGGCGCTGCTGGCCGAGGTGCGCGCGGCGCTGTCGGACGAGCTGGTGGCCGCCGAGCGCGCCTCGACGCGGCCCGCTCCGGAGGCGCAGCGGATCGCGCTGGGCGTGGCCGCCTCGCTGCGGGTGCTCGGCGAGCGGTTCAGCGACGGGTGCCGGGACTACGAGGCGGCGGTGGCCGGGGCGCTGGCCCCGGAGCGGCGGGCGGGCGCGGCGGGGATGGCCGACGAGGTGGCGGCGCTGTGGGCGGACGAGCGGGCGGTGTCCGGACTGCTCGACCGCTTCCGGCCGCTGGAGGAGAAGTACGCGCCGCTGCGGCACACGCTGCGGACGCTGCGACGCGGCTGCAAGTCGCTGCAGACGGCGCTGCTGCTGGTCGAGCGCGGGTCCGGCTGAGCGGGGTCGGGCCGGGGAAGAGAACCGGCCCCGCCGCGTGCGCCGCGAGGCGGGGCCGGAGTCCGGCGGCACCTGGGGGTCGTGCGGGGGTGGCCGCGGGTACCGCGCGACCACCCCCTGCCCCTGGTTACGACGGGACGTGCACCGGGGGGATGTTCTTGACCCCGATGCGCTTGCGGAACACCCAGTAGGTCCAGCCCTGGTAGACCAGCACGGCGGGCGCGCCGAAGGCGGAGACCCAGGTCATGACGGTCAGGGTGTACGAGCTGGAGGACGCGTTCTCGATCGTCAGCGAGAACGCCGGGTCGACCGTGGACGGCAGCACGTTCGGGTACATGGCCCCGAACAGCGCGATCACGGTGGCCACGACCGCGAGGCCCATCAGCGCGAACGCCTGCCCCTCGCGCTTCACCCACAGCCGGGCCAGCGAGCCGACCGCCGCGAGCAGCACCACGACGGTGGCGCCCCAGGTGGCGGCGGTGCCGAACTCGAACTGCACCAGCAGCAGGGTCGCGACCAGCGGCAGCAGCGCGACCGGGGCCATCTTGAACACCAGCGCGCGGGCCCGCTCCCGGATCTCGCCCTCGGTCTTGAGCGCGGTGAACAGCGCGCCGTGGACCAGCGAGAACCCGGAGACGGCCAGGCCGCCGACGACCCCCTGCCAGGTGATGTAGCTGAACGGCCCGCCGACCCGGTCGCCGATCGCGTCGATCGGGAGGCCGTAGACGTTGGTGGTGAGCACGAAGCCGATGCCGAAGGAGGCGACCCAGGACGTCGTGATGATCACGAGGTCCCAGTTCCTGCGCCAGCGCTCGCTGTCGACCTTGCCCCGGTACTCGAAGGCCACGCCGCGCCCGATGAGCGCGACCAGGAACAGCAGCAGCGCGAGGAAAGCGGTGCTGAACAGCGACGCGTACCAGAGCGGGAAGGCGGCGAACGTGGCCGCGCCCGCGACGATCAGCCAGACCTCGTTGCCGTCCCAGACCGGTCCGATCGTGTTGATCATGACCCGGCGCTCGGTGTTGTCCTTGCCCAGAACCGGCAGCAGCATCCCGACGCCGAAGTCGAAACCCTCCAGGAAGAGGAAGCCCAGCCAGAACAGGGCGATCACGCAGAACCAGAACGTCTCCACGTCAGCACCCCCTCTCAGTACGCGAACGCGAGGACGTCGTCATCGTCATCGCTCTTGTCGTCGGAGTCCTTGTCCTTGCCGTCGCCGGTCGGGGCCTTCACCGGCGGCATGACGCCGGCGACACCGCCCGCGACGTACTTCTTGAGGAGGAAGCCCTCCACGACCGCGAGCGCGCCGTACAGCAGGGTCAGCACGGTGACCGAGGTCAGCACCTCGCCGACCGTGTTGGCCGAGACCGCGCTGGCGGTGAACATCCAGACCCCGTCGACGCCCGTCGGGTTCGGCGCGACCACGAACGGCTGGCGCCCCATCTCCGTGAAGATCCAGCCGAAGCTGTTGCCCAGGAACGGGGTGGCGATGCTGAGCAGCATCAGCCGGGGGAACCACTTGCCGGTCGGCGCCTGCCTGCCGCCCCTGACCAGCCACAGCGCCACCGCGCCGACCAGCGCCGAGATCGCGCCGAAGCCGATCATCAGGCGGAAGCCCCAGTAGGTGACCGGCAGCATCGGCACGTAGTCGATGGGCTGGCCGGACAGCTCGCCGAGCCGGTCGTCGACCGGGTAGTTCTCGCCGTACTTGGCCTGGTACTCGGTCACCAGGTCCTGCACGCCCTTGACCTCGCTGGAGAAGTCGTTGTGCGCCAGGAAGGACAGCAGGGCCGGGACGGTGATGCTCTTGACCGACTCGCAGTCCGCGCGGCTCACGTCGCCGACCGCGAAGATCGAGAACGCGGCGGGCTCCTCGGTGTGGCACAGCGCCTCGGCGGCGGCCATCTTCATGGGCTGCTGCTGGAACATCAGCTTGCCCTGGAAGTCGCCGGTGATGGCGAGGCCGACGAACGAGACGATGCCGACCCACGCGCCCAGCTTCACCGAGGCGCGCCACACGGGCTCCTCGTCGCTGCGCTTCCACAGGTGCCAGCAGGCGATGCCGACCAGGAACGCGGCGGCCACGGCGAACGCGCCGAAGATGACGTGCGGGAAGGCCGCGAGGGTGGTGTTGTTGGTGAGCACCTCGCCGATCGAGACCAGCTGCGGGCGGCCCTCGTCGGAGATGATCGTGCCGACCGGGTGCTGCATCCACGAGTTGGCGGCCAGGATGAAGTAGGCCGACAGCATCGTCGCGAGCGAGAACGCCCAGGCGCACGCCAGGTGCGCCTTCTTGGACAGCCGGTCCCAGCCGAAGATCCACAGCCCGAGGAACGTGGACTCGACGAAGAACGCCGCGAGGCCCTCCATCGCCAGCGGCGCGCCGAAGACGTCCCCGACGAAGCGCGAGTAGGCGCTCCAGTTCATGCCGAACTGGAACTCCTGGACGATGCCCGTCACCACGCCCATGGCGAAGTTGATCAGGAGCAGCTTGCCCCAGAACTTCGTCATGGCGAGGTACTTGCGATCGCCCGTGCGCACCCACGCCGTCTGCATCGCCGCGACCAGCAGCGAGAGACCGATCGTCAGCGGCACCATCAGGAAGTGGTAGACGGTGGTGATGCCGAATTGCCACCGCGACAGGTCGAGGACGTTCACACGGTGACCGTAAGTCGACATAGGGGTGGCATCTCAGGTGCCGTGGTCCTGCGGTGCCCGGGACCAAGGTCCCGTGATCGATCAGCGCAGCGCGTCCGCCACCTGCTGCGCGGCGGCCACCACTTGCGGACCGACCCGGTCGCCGACCAGCTCGTTGAGGGAGACCACCCCGACGCTGGCGCGCAGCCCGTGCACCCCCCTGACGGGGGCCGCTACGCCGAACGCGCCGTGTTGCAGCTCGCCCGATGAGACGATCCACTGCAACCCCTCGGTCGAGAGGCCGATGGCCCGTCCGGCCGCACCGCGGTGGGCCGGGTGCCGACTGCCGACCCGGTAGGCGACGTGAAAAGCGGTCCACGACGGTTCCACCACGGCTACGGCCTGTGCCTCCGCCCCGTCCGCGACCGTCAGGTGCGCGGTGGCGCCCACCGCCTCGGCGAGCTCGCGCAGCGCGGGCTGCGCGGCGATGCGCAGCTGCGGCAGCACGTTGGCGGCCAACCGCAGCACGCCGAGGCCCAGCCGGACCTTGGAGCCCTCGCGGCGCACCAGGCCGCGCGCCTGGAGCGGGACGAGCAGCCGGTAGACGGCCGCGCGGGACGCGCCGATGGCGGTGGCCAGCTCGCTGATGGTGGGCGCGTCGGACTCGGCGTCGGCGACGGCCTGGAGCAGCGCGAGGCCCCGCTCCAGGGTCAGCGAGCTCTCCTTCTGGTCGGCGCGCCCGGCCTCCGGTGACCGGCTCACGACTACCCCTCCCGGACCGGCGCGGCGGCCAGCACGGTGCCCACGACCTCGGCGAGGCCGACGACGGACCCGTCCGGGCCGGGGGCGGTGGCGGTGATCCGCACGGTGTCCCCGTCCGCCAGGAACGACCGCTCGGCGCCCGCGACCACCACCGGGTCGCGGCCGTTCCAGGTCAGCTCCAGGAACGAGCCGCGCTCGTCGACGCCGGGCCCGGAGACGGTGCCGGAGGCGATCAGGTCGCCGGGGCGCACCGGGGCGCCGTTGGACGACAGGTGCGCGAGCTGCTGGGCGAACGTCCAGGACATCTCGCGGAACGGCGGCCGGGAGACCACCTCGCCGTTCCACTCGACCTCCAGGGTCAGGTCGAGCCCCCACGGCCGCTCCTCCACCAGGTGCGGCAGCACCGGGTTGGGCAGCGCGGGCGGGGCGACCCTGGCGGCGGAGAACGCCTCCAGCGGGGTGATCCAGGCCGACGCGCTGGTGGCGAAGGACTTGGCGAGGAACGGGCCGAGCGGCTGGTACTCCCAGGCCTGCACGTCGCGCGCGGACCAGTCGTTGACCAGGACGACGCCGAACACGTGGTCGGCGGCCCGGTCGGGGGTGAGCCGGGAGGCGGGCGGGCCGCCGCACACGAAGCCCACCTCGGCCTCCACGTCCAGCCGGGCGCTGGGCTCGAAGACCGGGCCGCCCTCGGCGCGGCGCTGGCCGCGCGGGCGGACCACGGGCGTGCCGGACACGACGACCGTGCCCGCCCTGCCGTGGTAGCCGACCGGCAGGTGGGTCCAGTTGGGCAGCAGCGGGTCGCCGTCCGGCCGGAAGATCCGGCCGACGTTCTCCGCGTGGTGCCGGGACGAGTAGAAGTCGACGTAGTCGGCGACGGTGAACGGCAGGACCTCGCCGCCCAGGTCGGTCAGCGCCGCGCCGCGCGGGGCGGTGGGAGCGGTGACCAGGTCGACCAGCCGGGCCCGCAGCTCGCTCCACGTGGCGCGGTCCGCGCGCAGCAGGGGGTCCAGGTCGGGCGCCGACACCAGGTCGGCCAGCCGCCCGAGGGACCCGGCGAGCGGGCGCAGCGGCAGCGCGCGGTCGCCCACCCGGACGGCCACGCCGTCCGGGGTGACGCCGTAGGGCAGCGTCTGCGGCCCGAACGGGTGGTCCGGGCCGAACGCCGGGTCCTCGATCCAGCTCACAGCAGGCCCAGCTCCTCCAGGTCGCGGATCGGGTCGGCCAGCGAGCACGAGCCGTAGGAGGCGAACACGCCGCGCACCGCGTGGGCGGCCTGGTCGGACAGCGCCTTGGCCTCGGCGGTGAGCGCCTCGGCGTCGGTGCTGGACAGCGCGGCGCGCACGTCCCCGCCGGACAGCGAGCGGGCGGTGGCGACCAGCAGGTTGAGGAACCCGTGGTGGGTGAACCCGGTCTCCGGGTCCTCGTGCCGCACCGCGTGGTGCAGGCCCGCGGTCGCCTTGAACGCCACCCCGCCGCCGCTGACGACGGCCAGGAAGTCGGCGACCTCGTCCACGCTCGGGAAGTTCTCCTTGCGCATCCCGCCGCAGCGCAGCTTGGGCCAGCTGCCGTGCTCGATGACCCGGCGCACCCCGTCGAGCCACTCGGCGCCGCCCCTGCGCGGTTCGACCACGCGGATGACGTCCTCGGGGACGAACTCCGAGACGCGCTCCAGCCACACCTCGTCCACGTCGGAGGGGGCGGGCATCTCGACCATGCGCAGCGCGAGCAGCTCGCTGCGCGATTCCACGATCGACACCGCCTTCGGGACCCCGCCGAGACCGGTGTCGATCACGAGCGACAGGGCGACCGGTTTGACCGGCTTCACCTTGATCAGCTCGGTGATCAGCTCGGCCAGCCGGGAGGCCGGGCACAGGAACAGGTTCAGCGGTCCGGCCCAGTCGCCGGAGCGCGAGTCCAGGTAACCGCGCACGGCGTCGGCCATGGTCGCGTCGCCGGGAGGGAACAGCGCGGCGTCGTCCACCAGCCGCGCGAGCAGTGGTGGTGTGCCGCGAGGACCGGGCGCACGGAGTTCGAAGGCGCTTGACACGGCTGACACGCTAGTGGCGTACCGGTCAATGAACAAAGATGTCCGATTATCGAACGTCCGGGGTGACCGATGCCGCACTACCGCCAGGTCGGGGAGATCCCCCGAAAGCGCCACACCCAGTTCCGCTCTCCGGACGGCTCCCTGTACGCGGAGGAGCTGATGGGGGTGGAGGGCTTCTCGGCCGACTCGGCCCTGCTCTACCACCGCCACCTGCCCACCGCGATCGTCGACGCGGTGACCGTCCCGGACACCCGAGGACCCCTCGTCCCGAACCTGCCGCTCAAGCCCCGCCACTTCAAGACCGGTCCCCTGGTCGGGTCGGGCCCGGACGGCCGAGGCGGAGCGGCGGACGCGGTGACCGGCCGCAGGGTGCTGTTCGGCAACGCGGACGTGGTGATCTGCTTCGCCGCCGCCACCGAACCCAGCCCGCTGTACCGCAACGCCTTCGGCGACGAGCTGCTGTACGTGCAGTCCGGCGAGGGCGTGGTCGAGACGATCTACGGCGCGCTGGTGGTCGAGTCCGGGGACTACGTGGTGCTGCCGACCTCCTGCACCTACCGGCTGGTGCCCCGGACGCCGATGCGCCTGCTGGTGCTGGAGGCCACCGGGCACATCGGGCCCCCGAAGCGGTACCTGTCCGCGCGCGGGCAGTTCCTGGAGCACTCGCCGTACTGCGAGCGGGACCTGCGCGGGCCCGCCGAGCCGCTGCTGGTGGACGGCGAGGACGTGGACGTGCTGGTGCGGCACCGCGCCGGGCTGACCAGGATGACCTACGCGGCGCACCCGTTCGACGTGGTGGGCTGGGACGGCTGCCTGTACCCGTGGGTGTTCAACATCGGGGACTTCGAGCCGATCACCGGGCGGGTGCACCAGCCGCCGCCGGTGCACCAGACGTTCGAGGGGCCCAACTTCGTGGTGTGCTCGTTCGTGCCGCGCAAGGTCGACTACCACCCGCTGGCCGTGCCGGTGCCCTACAACCACGCGAACGTCGACTCGGACGAGCTGATGTTCTACGTGGGCGGGGACTACGAGGCGCGCAAGGGCTCCGGCATCGGGCTCGGGTCGCTGTCGCTGCACCCGGCGGGCTGCGCGCACGGGCCGCAGCCGGGGGCGGTGGAGGCCTCGCTGGGCGCGGAGGCGTTCGACGAGACCGCCGTCATGGTGGACACGTTCCGGCCGCTGGAGCTGGGCGAGGCCGCGCTGGCGGGCGAGGACCCGAGGTACGCGTGGTCCTGGTCGCGCCGGGGGCCGGACCCGGGCTGAGCGGGCGTTCGGCGGGGCCGGGTCCGCCCGAGATCGGGACGAGCCGATCGGCGGGCACCCGGCGTCGCCGGGCTCCCCCGGTTCGGGCGTCCCCCGAACGGCCGTCAGTCCTTCGAGCGGTCACGCCCAGTGCCGCCCCCGGAGCCGCGCTCGCGGGGGCTCCCCCTGGCCGACCCGCGCTTGGTGCGCCCAGCCTTCACGCCCTTCGCCGCGCCGCCCGCCTGCTTCCCGGTCCCGCGCCGCACGGGCGCGCGCAGCACCCGCGCCGGGAACAGCTTCGGCACGCCCCGGAAGGTCACCACGGTGTTGCCCTGCCGGTCCGGCAGCACGAGCCAGGCCCTGCGGTGCTTGCCGATCCGGCCGCGCACCAGGGGCCCGGCGCCGCGCACCTCCAGCACCGAGGACCTCTCCTCGCCGTGCACGACGAGCCTGCCGTTGCTCCAATGGACGCGCGCGAACCGCCACGGCTCCTCGCGCATCGCCCCGGCGGGCGACGGCCTGCGCACCAGGCCCCAGGCGATGGACCCGAGCGAGAACGCGAGCAGCACGAACGGGACGTGCGAGGGCACGTCGGACCAGAGGACCAGCACCAGTTGAGCGGTGAACGCCAGAGCCCCGAGGACGACCCAGCCGAAGACCCGCCTGCTGGCCGTCTCGAGGCAGTGGTGGGTCCAGCGGTCATCGATCGCCGCCCCTTCGGTGGACGGCTGGTTGGGCACGACCACGAGCACCTCCGCCAAGCACGATCAGGGTACGTCCACCGGGGGACTTCCTTTTCCACCGCACGGCAAGTTAGGCTGCCCTAAGTTGGGGAGGTGACGCGGTGACCGAGATCCGCAGACCACCCGCGCCGCACCCGGCCGAGCGCGCGCGGACCATCGCCACCAGGGGTGGGCGCGCCGCGCTGCTGCCACCGGACGGCGCCGAGGACCGGGTGGTGCCGGAGCTGCACCACGTGCACGCCTGCGGCGAGGCGACGCTGCTGCTGCCCGACGAGCACCCGCTGGTGGCGCGCGCCGCGCTCGGCGAGGTGACCTCGATGCTGGAGATCGCCGACCACGCCGCCGTGCCGCTGCGCGAGCCGGTGCGCGGCCTGCTGTGGATCACCGGCTGGCTGCGCGCGCTCGACGGGCAGGACGCCCGCGAGGCCTGCCTGGAGGTCGCCGAGGAGCACCCCGACCCGCGCCTGCTCGACGTCGGCCACGGGCTGACCGCGCTGCGCCTGGTCCCGGCCTCCCTGGTGGTCGCCGACGCGGAGACCACGACCTCGCTGCGCCCCGAGGTGTTCGCCCAGGCCGAGCCCGACCCGTTCTGCGGCTACGAGGACCACTGGCTGCGGCACCTGGAGCTCTCGCACCGGGACGTGGTGGGGCTGCTGGTGCAGCACCTGCCCGAGGCGCTGCGCGGCGGGCACGTCCGGCCGCTGGGCCTTGACCGGTTCGGCCTGCGGCTGCGGGTGGAGCTGGCGGACACCGACCACGACGTGCGGATCGCGTTCTCCCGCCCGGTGGCGACCCCGTCCGAGTTGTCCTCGGAGCTGCGCAGGCTGATGGGCTGCCCGTTCCTGGCGCAGCGCCGCTAACGTGTGCTGGTGATCGACCAGAGGAACGAGCCTGCGGAGTTCGGGCCGGAGCGGTTCACACCCGACCAGCGCAAGGGCTACCAGGTCGAGCTGCTGCTCGTCTTCAGCGTCACGCTCGGCCTGTCCGGGCTGCGCAGCCTGGTTCGGCTGGTGGACAGCCTGCTGCGGCCGGTCCCGCTGAACCAGCAGACGGTGGCGATCAACGTCCCGCAGGCGCGGTTCGACCTGCTCGACCTGATCGCCCAGCTGCTGAGCGTGCTCCAGCTGTCCGCGTGGGGCGGGCTCGGCCTGTACCTGCTGTGGCGCAGCGGGGTGACGTTCAAGGCCGTCGGCCTTGACCGGGCCCGCCCCGCGTTCGACGCGTGGGGCAGCCTCGGGCTGGCCGCGCTGATCGGCGTCCCCGGCCTGGCGTTCTACCTCGTGGCCTGGAACCTGGGGCTGAACCTGGCCGTGCAGCCGTCCACGCTGGACTCCTGGTGGAGCGCCATCACGCTGACCCTGGCGGCGGCGGGCAACGCCTGGGCCGAGGAGGTCCTGGTCGTCGGGTTCGTCCTGACCCGGCTGCGGCAGCTGGGGTGGAAGGACAACACCTCGCTGGTGGTCGCCGCCGTGCTGCGCGGCTCGTACCACCTGTACCAGGGGTTCGGCGGGTTCATCGGCAACGTCGTGATGGGCCTGGTCTACGGGAAGTTCTGGCAGCGGACCGGCAGGCTGTGGCCGCTGATCGGCGCGCACACCCTGCTCGACGTGGTCGCCTTCGTCGGCTACTCGCTGCTGCGCGACCACCTGTCCTGGCTGCCATGACCGCACCGCCGGAAGATCGGGCGCGATCGGCCGAACGGCCCCGCCGGGGCCGGGCGGGGAGGACAATCGGGGCATGACGACGCTCGCCGACGAACTGGTCCTCATCTGCTACTCGGACGAGGGCAAGCCCTCGTTCACCCACCCGATCCTCGGCTACGGGGTGACCGGCGCGCTGCTCACCGAGCTGGTGCTGGCGGGCCGGGTCGACCTGGCCGACAAGAAGGTCGTGGTCACCGACCCGACCCCCACCGGCGAACCGGCCGTGGACGCCCTGCTGGCCCGGCTCGCCGAGGCGGACAAGCCGCGCAAGCCGCAGCAGTGGATGCACAAGCTCTACAAGGAGAGCACGACGAAGGTGCTCGACGGCCTCGTGGAGCGCGGCGTGGTCCGGCGCGAGGCGGCCAAGGTGCTGCTGGTCTTCCCGACCACCCGCTACCCGACGCCGGACGGCAGGCAGCCCGCGCTGGAGGCGGACGCGCGCGCCCGGCTGCGCGCCGCGCTGGAGGGCGACGGTCCGGTGGACGAGCGGACGGCCGCGCTGTGCGCGCTGATCGGGGCGGCCCGGCAGGAGCGGAAGGTGCTCCCCGACGTGCCGAAGGACCGGCTCAAGGCCAGGCTGAAGGAGATCGGCGAGGGCGCCTGGGCCTCGGAGGCGGTGCGCAAGGCCATCGACGAGATCCAGCTGGCGCTGGTGGCGGGTGCGGCCGTGGCCGCCGCGGGAGCCTGAAGCGCTGCGCAACGTTTCGATGGTCGTTCGCCGGTAATTCTTCACGATTCGCTGCCCCGAGCGTCGAACGCGATCGAATTGTTCGGAAAGACTCGCTCTGAACTGCTGTTTCCGCCGGTCCGGGACTACCCTCGGCAGGGTGACCGCGCACATCGAGCACACCCAGTCCGCCACCCCCGCGCCCGGACCGGCGCCCAGGGTGGACAGCGAGGTCGGCCCGCTGCGCACGGTGCTGCTGCACCGGCCGGGGGCCGAGTTGAAGCGGCTGACCCCGCGCAACAACGACCAGCTCCTGTTCGACGGCGTCCCGTGGGTCGACCGGGCGCAGGAGGAGCACGACGCGTTCGCCGGGGTGCTGCGCTCGCGCGGCGTCGAGGTGCTGCTGCTCGGGGACGAGCTGGTGCGGGCGCTGCACGACGACCGGGCGCGCATCGCGGGCGTGCACAGCGCGGTGGACGAGCGCAGGCTCGGCATCCACCTGGCGGACGCGCTGCGCTCGCACCTGTCCGGTCTGGCCCCCGACGCGCTGGCGACCATCCTGACCAGCGGCATGACCTTCGAGGAGCTGCCCGCCGCCGAGGGCGCCTCGCTGGTGCGCCGGATGCACCAGCCGGGCGACTTCGCCGTCGACCCGCTGCCGAACCTGCTGTTCACCCGCGACTCGTCGGTGTGGGTGGGCGACCGGGTGGCGATCACCTCGCTGGCCATGCCCGCGCGCGGCCGGGAGACCGCGCTGACCGACCTGATCTACGCCTACCACCCGCGCTTCGCGAAGACCGGCCGCGCCTACGGGGCGCACTCGGCCCCGCTGGAGGGCGGCGACGTGCTGCTGCTCGCGCCGGGCGTGCTGGCCATCGGCGTCGGCGAGCGCACCACCCCGGCGGGCGCCGAGTCGTTCGCCCGCTCGGCGCTGGCGGACGGGCTGGCGCACACCGTGCTCGCCGTGCCGATCGCGCAGCAGCGGGCCACGATGCACCTGGACACGGTGTGCACGATGGTCGACCGGGACGCCGTGGTGATGTACCCGGCGGTGCGGGACAACCTGTTCGCCTACCCGGTGCGCCAGGACGGCTCGGGCGGGGTGCGGGTCTCCGGGCCGAGGCCGTTCCTGGAGGCGGCGGCGGAGGCGATGGGCATCGACCGGCTGCGGGTGATCGACACCGGGCTGGACGCGGTGACCGCCGAGCGGGAGCAGTGGGACGACGGGAACAACACGCTCGCCGTGGGCCCCGGTCTGGTGGTGGCGTACGAGCGGAACGTGGAGACCAACGCGCGCTTGGAGGAGGCGGGGGTCGAGGTGCTCAGGATCAGCGGTTCGGAACTGGGCTCCGGCCGGGGCGGGCCGCGCTGCATGTCCTGCCCGATCGACCGCGCGCCGCTGGTCTGATCGCCCCGCACCGACCCGACCTGCCCGGACAGCGTGGTCCGGGTTCGCCGGGGAAGGTTTGCCTAAACTATTTTAGGTAATCCTATCCGTATTTGGGTTAGCCTTTCCTTGAATGCGCAAGGGTATTTGTTCCTCTATTATCGGGGACATGGCCCTCAACCTGAAGAAGCTCCCCACCGAAACCTCCTCGAAGTTCCGCGAACTGCTCCAGGCGCAGATCGGGAACGAGTTCACCGCCTCGCAGCAGTACACCGCGATCGCGGTCTGGTACGACTCCCGCGACCTCCCCCGGCTCGCCGCGCACTTCTACGCGCAGGCGCTGGAGGAGCGCAACCACGCCATGATGCTGGTCAAGTACCTGCTCGACACCGACGTGCCGGTGACCGTCCCCGGCGTCGGCGAGGTGCGCAACGACTTCACCTCGGCGCGCGAGCCCGTCGAGCTGGCGCTGGCGCAGGAGAAGACCGTCACCGAGCAGATCGTGGCCCTGGCCAAGGCCGCCCGCGACGAGGGCGACTACCTGGGCGAGCAGTTCCTGCAGTGGTTCCTCAAGGAGCAGGTGGAGGAGGTGTCGTCGATGAGCACGCTGCTGACCGTGGTGGACCGCGCCGACGGCAACCTGTTCCACGTGGAGAACTTCATCGCCCGCGAGCTGAGCGCCGAGGGCGACGACCCGACCGCCCCCGCCGCGGCGGGTGGCGCGCTCTAACCCGCGCGGGGCCTGGACGCGCCCGCCGCACCTCCGTCGACCGGGGGTGCGGCGGGCGTTCGGCTGTCCGGGGTGGTTCGGGCAGGCGCCGGTCGGGTCAGCCGGGCCAGGTCTGGAGCAGCCCCGTGCCGGGGTGGCAGTTGACGTACTCGGCGGTCAGCCCGCCCTCGGGCAGCACGTGCACCTCGTGCCACAGCCGCACCTTCATGCCGGGGCCGTACACGAGCGCGATCTCCTCCCAGAACGCCTTCAGGATGTCCTGGTGCGTCTGGTGGTGGTGCGCCCAGCGCAGGAGGTCCCCGATGCCGCGCCACCAGGCGATCGTCTCGGAGCCCGCCGCCCGCGCGCCGTTCGCGTCGAGGTTGTTGACCAACCTGGTGGACAGGCAGCCGCTCTCGTGCAGGTTGTCCTGGAGGTACGCGACGGCCGTGCGGTACGCGGGCTCGACCCCGTCCCGGTAGGAGGCCAGCTGGTCGTCGGGCGCGGTCGACCACTCCTGGGCGGTGCGGATCCAGCACAGGCCCTCGGGGGACGGCTCGGCCAGCCTCACCCGGCGACCGCGCGGCGACTCGCCGGGCGGCAGGTCGGTGACGGGCTCCTCGGCGCGCTCCCCCGCGAGGTCGCGGTGCGCCGCGGCGGGCATCCGGTCCAGCGCGGCGCCGTCGTAGTCGTGCAGGTTGGTGGGGCCGGTCGCGGCCAGTCGCGCCGGACCGCCGGAGAACTCGGCCGAGTAGATCGTCTCGAACCGGTCGAGCGGGGTCACCGAGGTCTCGTGCCAGTGCCCGAGCGGCCCGTCGACGGGCAGGGAGTCCCACCAGGCGCGCACCGGCTCGCTCCTCCACCAGGCGCGGTGCGCCTCGGGGTCCGACCAGTAGCAGACGGCCATCTCGCTGTCGTCGTCGCTGACCCGCTCGACCAGGGCGGGGCCGCTCTCGCCCGCCGCCAGCTCCAGCACGCGGGCGATGGCCTTCACGCCGGCCGCCGAGTCGTCGGTCTGGACGCCGACGCGGGCCACGACGAGGTGGGTCGCCCCCTCCGGCCAGCGCACCTCCTGGGCGGGGCCGCTGCGCGGAACGTGCTCCTCCGGCCGGTGGGCGGTCGCCCGGTCGTCCAGTGGCAGGGAAGACAACGGATACCTCCTGTGTCCAAAGGCCTACAGCGAGTAGGACCTGAAGATCAGGATGAGCCGTTCGGACTAAAGACGTAAGCCCCAGTTCCGTGACCGTTGGTCACAGCGCGTTTAAGATCCACTACAGGACGGGTGGCGGGCGGAAGACCCCGTCGGGATCGGGCTCGAAATCCAGCACCGCGACCACCGAGTCGGTCGGGATCGGGCCGTACACGTGCGGGTACCAGGGGCCGGACTCGTCGCCGTCCCCCGGCTCGTACAGCACGGGCAGGCCCTCCGGGTCGACGACCAGGAGGACCAGCCCGGACCGGTTCCGGTAGCGCGCGTTCGCGGGCAGGTGGACGGTGCCGGGGTCCGCGCAGTGCACGAACCCCTCCAGGTCGAGCGGGATCGCCCCGCTCTCCCTCGCCTCCGCCCAGTCCGCCCGCGTGCTGATCCGCAGGAGCACTTGTCCACACCTCCTGTGGAAAGCTGTGGATGAACCTGTGGACAACTCGCCCACCGCCGATCGCGCCCTCCTAGCGGAGGGTGATCTGCCGCCCCCGCAGGCCGTCCCGCGACCGCCGCTCCGCCTCGCTCAGCGGCTCGGAGTCCAGGCTCGCCAGCGCGTCCAGCAGCCGCTTGCCCAGCGCCTCGGCCGGACCGGCCCACTCGCTGGAGTGCGACTCGCGGTCCAGGTCCCACACCGGCACCAGCAGGCCGTGCGCGCGGAACGAGCCCGCGTAGCGGGTGCCCTCGCCCAGGTCCAGCTCGCCGCGCACGGACAGCCGCGCCAGCGCCGCCAGCAGCTGCTCCTCCGGCTCCGGCCGCACCCAGCGCAGGTGCGCCTTGTCGCCCGCGTCCACCCAGTAGGCGGCCGTCACGCCGGGCGCGTCGACCCGCTCGGTCGGCAGGATCGCCGCGTTCGCCCGCTCCAGGGACAGCGCGACGTCACCGGCGGGCTCGTTGCCCGGCGGCATCCACCACGCGAAGTCGGTGTGCAGCTCGGGGCTGACCTGCGCCTCGACGTCCAGCAGGTCCTGCAGGCGGCCGGGGTTGGTCCCGTCCTCCGGGCCGACCACGGGCAGCACGTCGCCGGTCTCGGCGGTGTAGGCCCACTGCACGGCGCGGGCCAGGTCGCGGCTCAGGTCGCCGGAGCGGGTCTGCACCTGCAGGCCCACGAACGCGGTGCCGTCGGCGCGCACCAGACCGGCGGCGGCCATCGGCAGCACCGAGGCCAGCACGACCTCGCGCGGCGCGTCCTTCAGCGGCAGCTTCACCGTCGCCGAGGGCACGAACTCCCGCAGCGCGATCAGCTCGGCCTCGGCCGCCAGCCCGGCGAAGGGCCTGGCGACGATGACGTCGGCCCCGCCGTCCGCGCCCCCGTGGCACGCCTTGTAGCGCTTGCCGGAGCCGCACGGGCACGGCTGGCGCGGGTTCACCCCGTCCGCCGACTTGCTCTTCACAGCCGTCCGCTTGGCCACGACGAAGCCTCCTCCTGGTTCAGGGGGCCAAGTCTGCCGCAAGGATCTTGCGGGTTCGCGCCGGGTGGTTGGTCGCCAGGAAGCGGACGCCCCGCTCGCGGCACAGCTCGATGTCGGGCGCCGTGTCCACCGTCCAGCAGTAAGCGCCCCGGCCCCGCCCCGGCGAGCGGCGCAGCAGGGACACCCCCGGCCCCGGCAGATCCGCCCATTCGGGTAGCCGCCGGGGCCACAGCCGGTCGAGCAGCCAGACCGTCGGGACGGCGGGGGCGAGCGCCTTGAAGCGGCGCACGGCGAGCGCGGAGAACGACATCATGTGGACGTCCAGCGAGTGCCTGGCCAGCTCCTCGGCGAGCTTGGCCTCCACCAGGCCGCCGGTGCCGACCGGGTGCTTGGTCTCCACGAACAGGGCTTTCCCGTGGTCGGCGGCCAGGCAGGCCAGCTCCGCGAAGGTCAGCACGGGGGCCGGGTCGCCGCCGTGCCAGGAGCCGAAGTCGAGGGCGCGCAGCTCGGCGAGGGTGAGCGCGCCGACCGCGCCCCGCCCGTCGCTGGTGCGGGAGACGGTGCGGTCGTGGACGCAGACCAGCTGCTCGTCCCTGGTCAGGCGGACGTCGCACTCCAGCGCGTCGGCGCCCTCGGCGACCGCCAGCTCGTAGGCGGCGAGGGTGTGCTCGGGCAGGGCCGCGGAGGCGCCTCGGTGGGCGACCACTTCGGGGGACACGGGCCTGGATGCTCCCCGGTGGTCGTGGGTGGCGGCAAGCGCTCGCCGGTCGGGTCACAGCGGTCGGGGCGCAGCGGTCGGGGCGCCGGGATCGCGGCGCGGGGGTCGGGTCACCGCAGTCGGGCGTCCTGGTCGCGACGCCGGGGTCGTGGTTCGGAACCGGGCTCCGGCCACCCGTCCGGTCACGGTCGGCTGTCCCTTCGGGCGGGTGTCGCGTTTCCGATGGACGCGAGCGGTCCTCAAGACCTACCGTCCGGGGTCGTGGCGCCTTTCGACCAGAACGACCCCTCCTTCATCGCGGACCCGTACCCGGTCTTCGCCGCTCTGCGCGCCAGGGGCGAGGTGCACTGGCACGACGGGATGGGGCTCGCGGTCGCCGTGTCGCACGCCGCGTCGTCGGCGGTGCTGCGGCACCGGGGCCTCGGGCGGCTGTGGACCGACGCCAAGCCGCTGGAGGAGTTCGCCTCGTTCAACCTGCTGCACCGGAACTCGCTGCTGGAGAACGAGGGGACCACGCACGCGCGGCTGCGGCGGCTGGTGTCGGCGGCGTTCGGGCGCGGGCACGTCGAGCGGCTGCGGCCCCGGATCGCCGAGCTGGCCGACCGGCTGGTCGACGGGCTGGTCGAGCGGGTGCGCGCGGACGGGTCGGCCGACCTGCTGGAGCACGTGGCCGGGCCGCTGCCGGTGGAGGTGATCGCCGAGCTGCTGGGGGTGCCGCACTCGGAGCGGTCGCTGCTCCAGCCGTGGTCGAACGCGATCGTGAAGATGTACGAGCACGGGCTGGCCGAGGACAAGCGGGCGGCGGCCGAGCAGGCCGCGCGGGAGTTCGTGGCGTACCTGCGGGAGGTCGTGGCGCTGCGGCGGCGCCAGCCCGGCGACGACCTGGTGTCCGACCTGGTCGCGGTGACCGACGCGGACGGGGCCCGGCTGAGCGAGGACGAGCTGGTGGCCACGTCGGTGCTGCTGCTGATGGCCGGGCACGAGGCGACCGTGAACGTGATCGGCAACGGGGTGCTGGCGCTGGTGGAGCACCGGGACCAGTGGGAGCGGCTGGTGGCCGACCCCGGCCTGCTGGAGACCGCCGTCGAGGAGCTGATCCGGTACGACTCGCCGCTCCAGCTGTTCGAGCGGACCGCGACCAAGCGGGTGGAGATCGCCGGGCACGTGGTGGAGGAGGGCGCGAAGATCGCGGCCCTGCTCGGCGCGGCGGCGCGCGACCCCGAGGTGTTCGAGCGGCCGGACGAGTTCGACGTGGGGCGCACGCCCAACCAGCACCTCGGGTTCGGCATGGGCATCCACTACTGCCTTGGCGCGCCGCTGGCGCGGATCGAGGTGCAGGCGGCGGTGGACGCGCTGCGGCGGAAGCTGCCGGGGATGGAGCTGGCGGCGGTGCCGAGGCGGCGGGAGGAGTTCGTGATCCGGGGGCTGCACGAGCTGCCGCTGGGCGCGGGCTGAGCTCTCCCCGGTGTCGCCCGTCAGCGGTGGTGGCGCGGGGGCAGGCGGTGGCCGAGATCCTTGAGGACGGCGCGCAGCCGGTCGGGGTAGTCGGTGATCAGGCCGTCCACGCCGTCGCGGATGAGCTTGCGCATGGTCGCGGGGTCGTTGACGGTCCACGGGATGACCTTCAGCCCGTTCCGGTGCGCGTCCCTGACCAGTGCCTCGGTGGTGAACGGGACGTAGTCCGGGTCGCCGACCTCCCCGTTCTGCGGGTTGCCGTGCACCGGGGACAGCGCGGAGGCTCCGAAGCTGCGGGCGGCGCGGGCCGGGCTGCCGCCGAAGTCGGCCAGGTCGAGGCCGCCGGTCCAGGGCGAGCCGGGGACGAGGAACTCGGGCTGGGTCAGGGCGATGACCGGCAGTCGCGGGGCGACCTTGCGCCACAGCATCAGGGTCCCCCAGTCGAAGGACTGGATCGTCACGTTGCGCTCGAAGCCGGAGCGGCGGACCTCGCGCCAGGTGACGTCGACGAACTGCTCGCGGGGCGCGGTCTCGTGCGGGGCGGCGGCCTCGACCTTGGTCTCGACGTTGAACCGCACGTCGTGCGCGCGGTAGCGGCGGGCGAGGGCGAACACCTCGGCGAGGGTGGGCATCCGGGCGCCGGGCGACAGCTCCTGGTCGGGGTGCTGGGCCGAGCGGCGGGAACCGCAGTCGAGCGTGCGGACCTGGGCGAAGTCGAGGTCCTTGACGTACTTGCCCGCGTAGGGGAACTCGGGGTCGCCCGGCCGGGCGGGGGCGGTGTCGGCGCACTTGGCCGGGTTGGTCCTCCGGTCGTGCGTGACGACCTCGCGGCCGTCCCTGGTGATCTGGACGTCCAGCTCCAGCGTGGTGACGCCGACCTCCAGCGCCTTGGCGAACGCGGCGAGCGTGCTCTCGACGGTGAGCCCGATGCCGCCCCGGTGCGCTTGGAGGTCGAAGTCCCGCTTCCCGTGCCCGTGCCCGGCTCCGGCCGTGCCGGGGAGCAGGAGCATCACCACGAGTGCCGCGCCCAGTGCCCGCATGTCCCCACCGTGGCAGAGCGGGCGGCTCCGGCTCAGGGCCTGTTCGGGGGACGCCGGGTGAACTCCGGGGGGCGGCGCGGTGGCGGTGGGGGCTACCTGGGTGAACCGGATGCCCTGATCGCGCGCAGCTCGGGCGCGGGGGCGTCCTTCACGCCGACGACGCGCATCCGGCGCAGCGAGGCGGGGTCGAGCGGCAGGAGCAGGGTGGTGACGCGGCGGATCACGACGGCGGTGGTGAGCGCGACGCCCGCCGCGAGCAGGTCGGAGGCGGCGTGCAGCAGGACGCCGTCGGCGAGCGCCTGCACGCTGGTCCGGAACGACCAGGCGAGGGTGAAGGCGAAGAACAGCGCGGAGAGCACCCAGAGCGCCCACCAGCGCAGCAGCAGCTTGGAGGGCTTGGGGCGGGCGTCGGCGGGCAGCCGGAGGGCGGCGTGCTCCAGTTCGGCGAGCACCGAGCCGGGGACCACCAGGTTCACGCCGGGCACGACCAGGCCGAGCACCAGCTCGCGCTCGGAGCGCGAGGGGGCGTAGCCGGAGGCGGCAGCGGCGGCGGCGCGGGCGCGGCGGACCCACAGGAAGGACAGCACGAGCGCGATGGCCGAGGTGATCCCGGCGACCGCCGAGGCGGCGACGACCATGGCGTCGGAGACGCCGACGACCGTGGCGGACAGCGCGCCGGTGCGGCTGAGCAGGAGGAGCGCGTAGCGCCAGACCTCGCTGCCCGCGGCCCACAGCGCGGTCATCCCGGCGAGGCCGAGGGCGTGCGAGGCGGTGCGGGCGAGGCGCTGCACCTGGTCGATCCGGTCGAGCGGCCGGGCCTCGTCCAGCGCGACCGACGTGGGCCAGCGCCAGGCGAGCAGCGGGAAGCCCCAGCGCGGCGGCACCGGGTAGGACGGGGGTCCGGCGTAGGGCCGCCGGGCGCCGCCGAACCGGCGGGCGGGGTAGGCGCCGGGCGGCGGGGTCGCCACCCAGTCCACCCGCATCGGCTGAAGCGGTCGCACGTCAGATGACCTCCGGCTCCGCGTCGGGCAGCTCGGCGACCAGCGGCCTGCCCTGCAGGGACCAGGTCTGCATCCCGCCGTCGACGTTCACGGCGTCCCACCCGTTGGCGTTGAGGTACTGCGTGACGCGGGCGGACCGCCCGCCCATCCGGCAGACGACGTAGACGACGTCCGCCTCGGGCACCTCCCCGAGCCGCCCGGCGAGCTCGCTCATGGGGATGTGCACCGCGCCGGGCGCGTGCCCGGCGGCCCACTCGTCGACCTCGCGCACGTCGAGCAGCACGGCGCCTTCGGGCAGCTCGGCCGGAACGTCGGACACTTCAACGCTGGGAACCGTCACACGGGACATGCTGCCACGGGTGGCATCGGGAGGGCATGAAGCCGGAACTCGCGTGGCGCGCGCTCTCGGCGCCCCCGGTGGGGAAGATCCCGGCCCGCACGCCGGAAGGCCGCCCCCGCCGAAGCGGGAACGGCCTTCCGGGTGGTTCGTGCGGCGCGTCAGTGCGACGTGGCCTTCTCCGCGCCCGTGCCGGTCAGCGCGCGGACCTCCATCTCGGCGTACTTCTCCGGGTTCTTCTCCTTCGACAGGACCGTGCCGAGGTAGCCCAGCAGGAACGCCAGCGGGATCGAGATGATGCCGGGGTTCGACAGCGGGAACAGGTCGAAGTCCATCGACGGGAACATCGAGGTCGGCTTGCCGGACACCGCGGGCGACAGGACGATCAGCACCAGGGTCACCGACAGGCCGCCGTAGATGCTCCACAGGGCGCCCGCCGTGTTGAAGCGCTTCCAGAACAGCGAGTACAGGATCGTCGGCAGGTTCGCCGACGCCGCCACCGCGAACGCCAGCGCC
The DNA here is from genome assembly GCF_024171695.1 of Actinosynnema pretiosum. Classification (GTDB taxonomy): domain Bacteria; phylum Actinomycetota; class Actinomycetes; order Mycobacteriales; family Pseudonocardiaceae; genus Actinosynnema; species Actinosynnema pretiosum. The sequence continues at coordinate 143,026 of NZ_JAMTCF010000003.1, forward strand.
ACCAGGAACGCCACGTTCTGGCCGTTCGCCGCGATGCCGCCGAGGATCGACACGACGCCGATGACGATGGCCGTCCGCCGCGCCACCTTCACCTCCGCGTCCTTGTCCTCGACCTCGCCCTTCTTGATCACGTTGGCGTAGATGTCGTGCGCGAACGACGCCGACGCGGTGATGGTGAGCCCGGCGACGACCGCGAGGATCGTCGCGAACGCGACCGCCGCGATCAGGCCCAGCAGCAGCGGCCCGCCGATCGCCTCGGCCAGCAGCGGGGCCGCCGAGTTCGCCTTGCCCGGCGCCGCGTTGATCTTGTCGGGGCCGACCAGGGCCGCCGCGCCGTAGCCCAGCACCAGGGTGAACAGGTAGAACAGGCCGATCAGCCAGATCGCCCACACGACCGAGCGGCGCGCTTCCTTCGCGGTGGGCACCGTGTAGAAGCGCATCAGGATGTGCGGCAGGCCCGCCGTGCCGAGCACCAGGGCGAGGCCGAGCGAGAGGAAGTCCAGCTTCGTCGTGCCGGTGGCCCCGTACTGCAGGCCCGGACCGAGCAGCTTCTCCCCCGCCTTCGGCGCGTTGTCGACCGCCGCGCCGAGCAGCGTGGACAGGTTGAACCCGTACTTCGCCAGCACCCAGACGGTCATCACGCCCGCGCCGACGATCAGCAGCACGGCCTTGATGATCTGCACCCAGGTGGTGCCCTTCATGCCGCCGATGAGCACGTACGCGATCATCAGCGCGCCGACCACCGCGATCACGATCGCCTGGCCGCCCTTGCCGGTGATGCCGAGCAGCAGCGCCACCAAGCCGCCCGCGCCCGCCATCTGCGCCAGCAGGTAGAAGAACGACACGACCATGGTCGACGTGGCCGCCGCCGCGCGGACCGGGCGCTGGCGCATCCGGAAGCTCAGCACGTCGCCCATCGTGTACTTGCCGGTGTTGCGCAGCAGCTCCGCGACCAGCAGCAGCGCCACCAGCCAGGCCACCAGGAACCCGATGGAGTACAGGAACCCGTCGTACCCGTAGACCGCGATCGCCCCGGCGATGCCGAGGAACGACGCGGCGGACAGGTAGTCGCCCGCGATGGCGATGCCGTTCTGGGGACCGGTGAACGCGCGGCCCGCCGCCAGGTAGTCCGCCGCGGTCTTGGTGTTGCGGCTGGCCCTGATGACCACGACCAGGGTCGCCGCGACGAAGAGGCCGAAGATGCCGATGTTCAGGACGGCGTTGGTGTTCACGCGTCGCCCCCTTCGAGCTCGTGCCGGATCTTCTCGGCGGTGGGGTCGAGGTTCCGGTTCGCGTGCCGCACGTACAGCGCCGTGATGGCGAACGTGGACACGAACTGGAGGAGCCCGAGCACCAGGCCCACGTTGATGTTCCCGACGAGCTTGGTCGACATGAACCCGTGCGCGTAGTCGGCCAGCAGCACGTAGAGCACGTACCAGGTCAGGAACAGGCCCGCCATGGGGAAGACGAACGTCCGCAGCCTGCGGCGCAGCTCGGTGAACTCGGGGCTGGACTGCACCGCCACCCAGTCGGTGCTGTCGGGGGAACCGGGGGTGGGCCCGGCGGAGTCCTCGGTGGTGCTCACAGGTCCCCTCCTCGCGTACTCGGCGACGATGTCGGCGGCATGAACGGCACGTAAGTCCTCCTGGTGCGTTCTGGTACGCCGAGGACCGTAAAGAGACGTAGGTCACTCCGGGTAGTCCCTGAACGTGCTATTGCGCCCAACTGTCGAGTGATGCGACGAGCGGTAGGGAAAGTGAGACGAAGGGATAACGCGGTGAGCAACGTCACCGTTCACCGGACGGTGTGAACCCCACCACCCGGTTGGCGCTGCCGATCGGCCGACCAGCGCACGTCCCGCCCCCCTCGTCCGCCCGCTCAGCCCCCCGCCACGCCCCGGTGCTGCCCCTCGCCCACCTTGCGCGCGCCGCCGCCGGGCGCGAACCGCGCCCCCCGGTCGCGCATGAACCCCAGCCGGTCGGGCGCGTGCAGCCGCAGCAGCACCTGGTTCACGTCCGCGGGCCTGCTCGGCTCGGTCAGCTTGCTGATCCAGACCATGGTCAGGAACGCGATCGGCACCGTCACCAGCGCGGGCTGGGCCAGCAGCGCGGGCGCCCAGTCCCCCGTCGCCTTGCTCACCGCCGTCACCACCTGCGACAGGATCACCAGCCCGCCGCCGACGACCAGCCCGGCCACCGCGCCGACCCAGGTCAGCCCCCGCCACCAGATGCCCAGCAGCAGCAGCGGGCAGAACGTCGACGCGGCCAGCGCGAACGACATCGCCACGGTCAGCGAGGCGTCGCTGCGCGGCAGCAGCAGCGCGAGGCCGATCGCGACCGCGCCGGTCAGCACCGTCGCCCACCGGAAGTCCCGCACCTTGCCGCGCAGGATGTCCGTCGACACCACCCCGGCCACGCTCACCACCAGCCCGGACGAGGTGGACAGGAACGCCGCGAACGCGCCCGCCGCCACCACCGCCCCCAGGATCTGCCCGAGCACCCCCGGCAGCACCGTGCTCGGCAGCAGCAGCACCGCCGCGTCGGTCTTGCCGGTCACCAGCAGCTGCGGCAGGTACAGCCGGGAGATCACCCCGAGCACGGTCGGGAAGACGTAGAACAGCCCCAGCAGGTACAGCACGTGCAGCGCCGTGCGCCGGGCCGCCCGGCCGTCCGGGTTCGTGTAGAACCGCACCAGCACGTGCGGCAGCCCCATCGTGCCCAGGAACGTCGCGAAGATCAGCGAGTAGGTCTCGAACAGCCCGCCCAGCCCGTCGGTCTGCGGGCGCAGCCACACGTCGTTCGAGCTCGGCGCGCCCTCCACCACCGGCACCGGCGAGCCCGTCGTGAACCGCAGCTCGGTGCCCTTGGCGACCGAGTACACCTTCGGCGCGCCGCCCGCGTCCGGCCCCCAGTACGCGGGCCCGTCCGCGCGCGCCCCGTCCACCTCGCCGACCACGTGCAGCTTGGTCAGCGCGGTGACCTCCAGCCGCACCGGGTCGACGGTCGTCACGGTGACCGGCTCGTGGAACAGCAGCACGCCCTCGGCGTCCACGGACTGCGCGCTGTTGCCCGGCCCGGTCAGGAACACCGCGAACAGCACGAACGTCGGCGCCGAGATGGCGAACAGCTTGCCCCAGTACTGGAACGCCTGGACCAGCGTGATCGCCCGCATCCCGCCGCCGAGCACGTTGGCCACCACGATCAGCGTCACCAGCACGCCGCCCAGCCACGCGGGCAGCCCGGTGATCGTGTTCAGGGTCAGCCCGGCGCTCTGCAGCTGCGGCACCAGGTACAGCACCCCGATGCACACCACGAAGAACGTGCAGAAGTGCCGGAGCTTGCGCGACCCGAGCCGCGCCTCGGCGAAGTCGGGCAGCGTGTACGCGCCGGACCGGCGCAGCGGCGCGGCGACGAACAGCATCATCGCCAGGTAGCCCGCGGTGAAGCCGATCGGGTACCAGAGCGCGTCGACGCCGTCCTTGAGGATCAGCCCGGCCACGCCCAGGAACGACGCCGCCGACAGGTACTCGCCGGAGATGGCGGCGGCGTTGCGGGTGGCGGGCACCGCGCGCCGGGCGACCAGGAAGTCCGGGGTGGTGTTGGCCCGGCGGGAACCCACGTAGCCCAGCAGGAACGTGACCACCGCGACCACGGCGACCAGGCTCAGGCTCCACAGGTTCTGCACCATGGCTCAGCGGTCGACCATGCTGACGAAGTCGCGCTCGTGCCGCTCGGCCTGCCTGCGGCTGAGCAGCCCGACCAGGTAGAACAGCGGGAACGGCACCAGCCCGAGCAGCAGCCACGGCAGGCGCACCCCGAACAGCTGCGCGTCGGACAGGTCGAACAGGTAGAACACCAGCGGCAGCAGCGCGATGGCCAGCAGCGTCCCGCCGCCGAGCAGGAACGCGGTGCGCAGCTGCTGCCGGATCAGGTCGCGGACCAGCTTCTCGCCGACGCTGGTCTGCTCCTCCAGCTCGATGATCGTGCGCAGCACCCGGCCCCTGCCCTTGGGGTCGGCCAGCACGACGCGCCTGCGCCGGGGCTTGCGGCCCGGTTGCGCGGGCGCGGGCTGCTCGCCGGGCGCGGGCTGCTCCGCGGCCGGTCCGGACTGCTCGGTCATCCCCAGCTGCTCTTCGGCGGGCGCACGATCCGCTCCTTCAGGTCCCTGGTGTGCCTGCGGCTCACCGGCAGCTCCTTCGCCCCCTCACCGCTGCCGATGACCACCGCGTAGCCGTTGGACGTCATCCGCAGCTCGGTCACCAGCGGCAGCGCGACCAGGAAGGAGCGGTGGATGCGCACGAACCCCGCGTTCTCCCAGCGCTCCTCCAGCTGGGCCAGCGGGATGCGCACGAGGTGGCTCTGGCCGTCGTTGGTGTGCAGCCGAGCGTAGTCGCCCTGGGCCTCGACGTAGCGGACGCTGGCCCTCGGCACGAGCTTGATCGTTCCACCCAGCTCGACCGGGATGACCTCGTCGTCCTGGGCGTCGGCGGCGGTCGGCTCCGGCGACGCGGCGGCGGCCGACACCGAGTTGACCCGGTCGACCACGCGCGCGATGGCCTTGTTGACCCGGTCGCTGTTGATCGGCTTGGTCACGAAGTCGACCGCGCCGACGTCGAACGCCACCACGGCCTCGGAGTGCTCGACGCCGGTGACGAACACCAGCGCGGGCGGCGCGCGGAAGGCGCCGAGCACGCGGGCCAGGTCGGTGCCGCTCAGACCGGGCATGTTGATGTCGGCGAACACCGCGTCCACCGGGGGCTGGCCCGCCTCCTGGCGCTCCATCACCTCGGCGTCGTAGTCGCCCCTGAGGATGCGCAGCGCCTCCGCCGCGTCGAACGCGGTCAGCACGCGGCGGATGTGCGGGCTGCTCTCCAGCAGGAACTTGATCTCGTCCAGGCCTGGCGCCTCGTCGTCCACCGCCAGGACGAGGAGGCCGGAGCTCATTGGCGTACTCACTGTGCCGCGCATCTTGCCGATCAGGGTGGGGTCGTGTCCACGCCGGGGGCCGCGCGCCGGGGCCGCGTCACGCCGACGAGGGGCTCACAAGCCGAATCGGGACCAGCGCGCGCGCTCCTCCAGGGTCGCCAGCGCCTGCGACACGAAGTCACCCGATCGTGTGGACGCCGCGTTGCCGATGCCGAGCCTGCTCAGCAGGTTCCTGCGGGGCTCCGCGACGGCGATCTCGGCGTCGGGGTAGCGCTTGCCGATGACGCCGCGCAGCGTGCCGAGCCCGTCGACCAGCCCGAGCTCGAGCGCCTTGGCCCCGGTCCAGACCTCGCCGGTGAACAGGTCGGGCGCGTCGGCGGCCAGCTTGCGCCCCCGGCGCTCGGTGACCCACGCCTTGAACTGCGCGTGCAGCTCGGACTGGAGGCCTTCCAGCCAGGCCACGTCCTCCGGCTTCTCGGGCTGGAACGGGTCGAGCCGCACCTTGTTCCCACCGGCGGTGTGCACCCGGCGCTCGACGCCGAAGCGCTCCATCAGGCCGGTGAGCCCGAAGCCGGAGCTGACCACGCCGATGGAGCCGACCAGCGAGGTGGGGTGGGCGTGGATCTCGTCGGCGGCGCAGGCCAGCCAGTAGCCGCCGGAGGCCGCGACGTCCTCGCAGAACGCCAGCACGGGCACGCGGCGCTTCGCGGCCAGCTCGCGGATCCGGTCGGCGATCAGCGCGGACTGGGTCGGGGCGCCGCCGGGCGAGTTCACCAGCAGCGCCACGGCGACCAGGCGCTCGTGCTCGAAGGCGCGGGTCAGCGCGGAGTCGACGGACTGGGCGTTCAGGCTGCCCCGCGCGGCGACCGGGCCGGGGTTCGGGGTGATGACCCCGTGCAGCCGGACCGCGGCGACGACCGGGCTCCGGTCGACGCGGTCGCCGACGATCTTCGGGAGCCGCGAGGCGATCTTGTCGGTCACGCTCATGGTCCCGAGCCTACTGAGGTTCCGGCGCTAGCATCGGTTGGTGACGTTCAACCCGATCCGCTGGCTGGAGCGCTACGTCGAGTGGTGGGACGAGCGGGGCCGGAAGAACGCCGACGGCCCCAGCGCGATGCACGTCTACTGGATGTGGATCACCTGGGCGGTCTGCGGGGTCATGCTGGTGACCGCGCTGGCCGTCGCCGCGCGCTAGCGCCTCACGCGCGCAGCACGGCCTGCTCGCCGGTCTCCTCCACGCGCGGGGGCACCAGGGTCAGGTTGGGGCGAACGCCCTGCCGGTACTTGGGGACCTTGAGGATGATCTTCATCCCGGCCTCCGGCGCGGTCTCCACGACCAGCGCGTAGTCGTCGCCGAACACCGCCCGCATCCGGTGGTTGATGTTCCCCAGCCCGACGTGCGCCCCGGTCTGGTGCGCGTCCTTCAGGTCCTCGAACAACCGCTCCGGGTCCATGCCGACCCCGTCGTCCTCGACGCTGATCAGCGCCTCGGCCCCGTTGTCCTCGGCGGTGATCGTGAGCATCCCGCCGCCGGGCTTCTTGGCCAGCCCGTGCCGGACCGCGTTCTCCACCAGCGGTTGCAGGCACAGGAAGGGCAGCACGACCTGGAGCACCTCGGGGGCGATCCGCAGCCGCACCTCCAGCCGCGCGCCGTACCGGGCCTGCTCGATGGTCAGGTACCGGTGGATGTTGGTCAGCTCGTCCGACAGCGTCGTGAAGAACCCGTCGGTGCGGAACGAGTAGCGGGTGAACTCGGCGAACTCCTGCAGCAGCTCCCGCGCGTACACCGGGTCGGTCCGGATCAGCGACGAGATGGTGTTGAGCGCGTTGTAGACGAAGTGCGGCGAGATCTGCGCCCGCAGCGCCCGGACCTCGGCCTGCGCCAGCGCCTGCCGGGACTTCTGCAGCACCTCCAGCTCCAGCTGCGTGGAGACGAACCGCGCGGTCTCCTCCGCCATCCGGATCTGCCGCTTGTTCGGCACCCCGCTGATCACGATCAGCGTGCCCGCGACCTCCGACTCGACGATCAGCGGCACGATCACGGCGCTGTGCATGGGGCACGGCCCGGACAGGTCGCAGTCGAGCTTGCGGTGCTCGACGTGCTCCTTGTGCACCTCGCCGATCGCCTGCTCGATGTGCCCGCGCATCAGCTGGTAGTGGTCGGCCGCGCCGCCGTCCCAGGACAGCACGCCGCCCACGTCGTCGGTGATGCCGACCGCGACGCAGCGCAGCATCTCCCGCAGGTGCGGGGTGGCCTTGTCCGCGGATTCCGCCGTCAGGCCCTCGCGCAGGTCGGCCGAGGCCTTCGACATGCGGTGCAGCATGTCCATCACGGCGTCCTCGACCGAGGTGCTCACCCTGCGCGCCCGGCAGAGCATCACGAACAGCCCCAGGACGGCCAGGGTGGCGATGACGCCGAGCACCGCCCGCTCGGTCAGGAGATCGCGCACGCCGTCCATGCTGTGGGCTCGGCGTGCTCCAGGCAAGGGGTCTCACCCCGATCTTCACGGGGCGGTCGCGCCCGCGCACCGGGAATTCCCGGTCCCGCCTGGGGTTTTCCGGTCGGCGGCCGGTCGGGCGGATCACCGGTTCCATTGGCGGCCAACACGTTCCGGGCGTGTCGTTGGTCGGGCGAACCGGCGCCGCCCTTGTCCGGCAGGGGTGATCCGGCGCGCGCGACCACCCGTCGGCGGGCCGCCGCGCCCGGTCAGTCGACCGGCTGCAGCGGGCCGTCGATGTCCGGGAGGGAGTACATCTCGATCTTCCGGGCGATGTTGCCGACCTCGTCGCGCACGTTCAGCACGCCGCGCACGTGGCCGGTCCAGCGCTCGGGCGGGAGGTCGTCGCCGGTCGCCTTGGACTCGGCGACCACCAGGTGCGGCCTGCGCAGCGCCCAGCGGACCGGGAAGAACAGGAACATGATCACCAGCGCCAGGCCGAGCCACGCCGGGACGACGACCTGCTCCGGGGTCCACGCCACGAGCAGCACGCCCATGGCGGCCACGATGGCGAGCATCAGCACGCCGGGCCCCTGACCACCGCTCACGTCGTGCTCGAAGTCGGCGTCGGCGGCGGGGTTGCGCCACTCGACCTGACTGCGAACCGTCCACATCCGGCCGTCCGCACCGCGCACCAGCCGCGTCATCAACCGTCTCCTCAGACGTCGAGCGATCACTCAGCGTGCTTCAACGGTACCCCTAGGGACGTGAGCCACTGGGGTGAACCCTGCGCCCGATCCCGGTGGCGCGCTGTGATCGCCCGCGGCCGTTCAGCCCACCGGGTAGGCCGTCCGGGGGTGCAGGGTGATCGTGGTCGGCGTGACCCCCTGCTCCGGGCTCTGGAGCACCGACGGGCCGGGCTCCGGTTCGGGCTCCTGACCGGTGGTGGTCGTGGTCGGCGGCTCGGGGTCCTCCTTGCCCGGCTGCTCCGGGTCGTCCGGCGTGCTCAGGGCGGTGGTGCCGGGCTCCTCCAGCGCGCCGGGGTCGGAGCTGGTGGTCGTCGGCGGCTCGGCCTGACCGGAGCCCGGTTCGCGGGACGCGGGCTCGCCTGACGAGCGCCCACCGGACGGTGGCGCGCCGGTCGAGGGCCCCGAGGTCGCGGGCGCGCCGCTCGGCGGCCCGACCCGGTCACCACCGGTGAGCGCCCCCTGCTTCCCGCCCGCCCGCCGGTCCACGACCGCGGGCCGCGCGGAGCCCTCCCCGGTCGGCGGGACGCTGGTGGCCGTCCCGGTCAGCGTCACGCTCGGCAGCGGCGTCAGCGCGTCGCCCACCGTGGTGCGCAGCGCGTGCGGCCCCGGCTGCACCAGCGCGGGCCCCGGTCCGCCGTCGAGCGCGCCCGCCACCACGCCGAACACCCCGACCGCCGCCACCGAGGCGGCGGTCAGCGCCAGCTTCACCTTGCCCGCCACGGGCGCGGCGAGCTGCGGCGCGAACGCCAGCGACAGCAGCGCGGGCGCGGCGAGCAGGCCCGCGTGGGCGCGCAGCGTCGAGCAGACCTCGGCCAGCTCGGCGTGCAGCGCGTTGCAGGACGAGCAGGTCCGCAGGTGCTTGCGGATGCGCGCCTGCTCGGCGCCCTGCACCCCGCCCGCCGTGTAGGAGCCCAGCTTGACCACGACCGAGTGGCACGCGCGCGGCCCCCGGTCGTCGGCCAGGTGCGCCTGGAGGTAGGCGGCCCGCAGCCCCTCGCGGGCGCGCCTGGCCAGCGCCGCCATCGCGTTGGGGCTGAGCCCGAACGCGGGCGCCACGGCGGACGGCCGCACCCCCTCCACCTCGACCTGCCACAGCACGCTGCGCCACCGCTCCGGCAGGCTGGTGAACGCCCGCGAGATCAGGGTGTGCTCGGCCCGCCCTGCGGTGGCGTCGGGGAACGGCTCGACCCGCCTGCTCAGCTCCTCGTCCTCGACCGGCACGTCGCGCCTGCGACCGCTCCACTCCCAGGCGACCCGGCGCGCGGTGGTCAGCAGGTAGGTGCGCACGTGCTCGGTGGGCCCGCTGCCCCGGCGGATGGCCTGGAGCACCCGGAAGAAGGCCTCGGCGGCGAGGTCGTCGGCCTCGGCGTGCTCGCGGACGTGGCGGAGGGCGAATCTCCGGACGGCGTCCGCGTGCCGGGTGTACAGCTCGCCGAACGCGGCGTCGTCCCCGGCGCGGACCCTCGCGAGCAGTTCCCGGTCGACATCGGCTTCGTCGGCCATCCCGCCCGGCACCTCCAGCCCGAGTCGCGCCCCGATCGCCAAGATGCCACAGCGGGGTGGGGCGACCCCGAAGCCGCGTCGGCCCGACCCCGAAGACCGACCGACCGTCGTGGGCCGTTCGGCGCAACCGATGCGCCTGTTCCGGTGCAGTGCGCACGGTGACGACCCGGTCACGGCTCGGGGTGTCGGCGGGAGACAGGGCCCCCACGGGGCACTTCAGAGCGGTAGCGTCCGCCCCGTGGCCGACTGGAGAACGAGAGCCGCGTCACTCCTCCCGGAGCTGACCGCGGTGGTCGAGCGCGAGTCGTGGTCCTGCCACGTGTTCCTCACCGAGCTGTGGCAGCTGGCGCTCGACGGGCACCGCGAGGACGACCGCGACCTGCTGACCAGGGTCTACGGGTTCGCCCACTGGTGCTTCCGCCAGGAGCACTTCCTGGCGAACGCCGCGGTGGTCAGCTTCTACGAGCACGTGTTCGACGAGTGGGAGCTGCGGGACGCGGTCGCGCCGTGGCTGCCGACCGAGGTCGTCGACAAGGTCCGCCCGCTGTGGGAGTGGCGGTGGTCGAAGGAGAGGTTGTCCGAGGTAGACCGGCTGCTGAGCGGTTCGGGGACCCCCGGTGAACGGGCGGTTTGACCCGTGGTCTAGAGTTCTCCCTGTCAGACAGCAAGTGGTCAGGCGGATGTAGCGCAGTTGGTAGCGCATCACCTTGCCAAGGTGAGGGTCGCGAGTTCGAGTCTCGTCATCCGCTCTCCGGAAGTGGCCGGTACCCAGTCGGGTACCGGCCACTTCCGCGTTTCCGGGGTCTGCCCGCTTCCCCGCGCCCCCCACCCCTCGCCGACTTCCCGCGCGTGTCGGCCGCTCCGCACGCTGCGCTTCCCTCGCGGTAGGTGCTTAGCTGGTCACCGAAAGTTCCCACTCGACCACGGAGTTGCGCATGGCGACCGTTCGCAAGGCCACCACCCACTGGAAGGGCAGCCTGATGGAGGGTGACGGCACCGTCACCCTGGAGTCCTCCGGCATCGGCACCTACGACGTGAGCTGGCCGTCGCGGGCCGAGGAGGCCAACGGCAAGACCAGCCCGGAAGAGCTGATCGCCGCCGCCCACTCGTCGTGCTACTCGATGGCGCTGTCGCACGGCCTCGCCCAGGCGGGCACCCCGCCGCAGCAGGTGGACACCTCCGCCGAGGTGACGTTCAAGCCGGGCACGGGCATCACCGGCATCCACCTGACCGTCCAGGCGGTCGTCCCCGGCCTGGACGCGGACGGGTTCGCCGAGGCGGCCGAGAACGCGAAGAAGAACTGCCCGGTGAGCCAGGCGCTCGCGGGCGTCGAGATCACGCTGTCGGCGTCTCTCGCCTGATCGGATGAACCTGCACCCCCGTGTGGGCTTGCCCACACGGGGGTGGGGTGACCGTTCGGGTTACCCGCACCCATTTGGCAAGATCGCGCACGTGACGTTCAGCCATGAGTCTGACCAGTCCAAGCCGAACTACGACCAGCCGACGATCCGCATCGCGCCGGTCGCCCCGATCATCCCGGCCGTTCCGGCCGCCGGGCCGGGGACCGTCCCCCCGGCTCAGCGCCAGCAAGCCCAACCGGTCGCCCGGAAGAGCAAGCTGCGCCGGATCGCCCGCAGGATCGTCGGGCCGACCATCCTGACCAAGAAGTAGCGACCGGCCGGGAAGACCAGGCCGGGTCCACGCGCAGGAACCACCCGGCCGGGTGACGCGACCGCGGAACCGGCTCAGGCCACCGCGGTGGGACAGCCCTTCCCGGAAAACGCTCGCGGCAGCCGTGCGGGCACGGGCCACCGCCACCCGCTCCACCTCCACCGCAGGTGGCGCCGGGTCTGCGACCGCAGGCGCGGAAGATCGAGGGCCGCTGCCGTCCGCAACCACCCGACAACACGGTGTGGCGACCTGAACGGGTGTACGCACCCCCCTGCGCCACCCGGTAAGTTTCCCTGGTTCCTCAAGACCTCCGAGCGGAGGAAGCGCCGTCGCCGGGCGGTCGACCACCGCGCGCCCACCTGCCCCACGTGCGCCAGTGGCGTGTTTCACGTGAAACGCCAGGGCTGAGCCGGTAGCGCGCCCCCGCAGCGATGCGGGCCGTCGAGCGATCCCGGTGGGGTTGCTCACCCCTTGGGCACAGCTCTCCTCGAAAGTGAGTCCCACGCACGGTGCACCTGGTAACGATCCGGACTTGCCGGCTGCGTCGCCAGGCTTGGTGCGTTCTCATACCACCGGAAAGTGGCTCCCTCGTTCGAGGATCGTGTGATTTGACTGAGCAACAGAACCAAAGGTCTGCGGAAGTCGTCACACCGGTCCGGGACGACCGCGGCGAACTCCTGCCCCTGCGGCAGGCTCGCGCTTCCCGTCGGCGATTGCGGAGGCGTACGCGGCGGGCGCAGCCGCGTGCGTCACAATGACTCTGCCCGAGCAGCACTGGAAAGGCCCAACGATGTCCTGGCAAGACGACCTTCAGCAGTTGGACACCGCCCTGGCCGAAGGACGGATCACGGCCGACGACTACCGCAAGCGCAGGGACGAACTGCTGGCAGGCGCGGCGTCGAACCCCCAGCCCTCTCAGCCCCCCCAGCAGCCCGCACAGCCGTCTGACCCGTTCGGGCAGCCCTTCCACTGGGGGCAGCAGCAACAGCAGCCCCCGCAGAACCCCGACGCCACCCAGGTCGTCCTCGGGCAGAACCAGGGCGGGAACCCGAACCCGGACGCCACCCAGGTCGTCAAGAACAACGGCGGCAACGCCTCCGAGCGCACCCAGGTCGTGCGTCCGGTCACCCCTCCGCACGGCCAGCCCCAGATGGGCGGCTGGACCGGCGGCCCCGGCCCGCAGCAGCCGCAGCAGGGCGGCGGCAACCCGCCGTGGACCGGCGGCATGTACTCCCAGGAGCAGGCCCCCTCGTGGATCGCCCAGGGGCCCGAGGTCTTCGAGGACTCGTCCTCCGGCGGCAGCAAGCGCGTGCTCATGATCGTGGGCGGCGTCGTGCTGCTCGCGGCCATCGGCTTCGGCGTCTGGTTCTTCCTGAACAACAGCGGTGACGGCGGTGGGAACAACCAGGCGGGCGGCGACAGCAGCAGTTCGTCCACCCCGACCACCACCACCCCGCCGAAGTCTCCGGACGAGCAGTTCCTCGACGAGATCCCGCAGCTGCTGGTGCGCAAGGACGCCGAGAGCGGCGTGCTGACCCCGACCGAGATCGGCGCCAAGAAGGTGCTGACCGAGCCGGAGGTCGCCCTGCTCACCGAGGCGAAGGTCGAGAAGGTCGGCTGGCGCAGCGCGGGCAAGACCCCCGCGTTCGACAACAAGGGCTCCGAGCTGCACCAGGCGCTGGTCATCAAGGCCGCCGACGAGGAGACCGCGAGCGGGCTGGTCGAGCAGTTCCTGGCCAACCAGCGCTCGAACGGCTTCATCAACATCAAGGAGCCGCTGCCCGGCATGCCCGCGTCGGTCTCCTTCGACAAGCGGGTCGTCGCGGACGCCGCCGTCTACCGGGGCATCTACACCTCGGGCAGCAACGTGGTCCTGGTGGAGGTCACGCAGACGCCGCTGGTGGAGGAGGCCGCGCTGAGCGGCAGCTACCAGAACCAGCTGAAGGCGCTGCTGGAGAAGTTCCCCGCGGTGCAGTGACGACGCCTCTGAGGGACCTCGACCTCCCGGAGCGCTCCGGGTGCCTGCTCCTCGGCGACGACACCGGGGTGGCCTACCTCGACGGCGCCGAGGAGCTGGTGCACGCGATCGTGAGCCAGGCGGGCGACCTCGGTTCGCTCAGCGACGAGCTGCACCACGCCGGCCGCACCTGGGCCGAGCAGTACCACATGGACCGGGGCAGGGCGAACGTGCTGCGCGCGCTCGCCCTGCCGCCCGAGGCCTCGGTGCTGGAGATCGGCGCGGGGTGCGGGGCCATCACCCGCTACCTCGGCGAGGTCGTGGCAGCGGTGGACGCGGTCGAACCGGTGGAGGCCAGGGCGCGGGTCGCGGCGCAGCGGGTGCGCGACCTGCCCTCGGCCCGCGTGTTCGTCGGCGGGTTGGAGGACGTGCCCGAGGAACCCGCCTACGACCTGGCGCTCTCGATCGGGGTGCTGGAGTACGTGGGTTCGGGCAGCCGGGACGACGGGCCGTACCTGGACTTCCTGACCGCGCTGCGCCGCAGGCTGCGCCCCGGCGGCGCGCTGGTGCTGGCGATCGAGAACCAGCTCGGCGTGAAGTACCTGGCGGGCGCGCCGGAGGACCACAGCGGGCGACCGTGGGACGGTCCCGAGGGGTACCCGCACGGCTCACCCGCGCGCACGTTCGCCCGCAAGCCGCTGGAGGCGCTGCTGCGCGCGGCGGGCTTCGAGGTGGCGCGCACCCTCGGCTGCTTCCCCGACTACAAGATCACGAGGGTGGTGCTGGCCGACGAGCTGGTCGACCGGCACCCCGGCCTGGTGACCGCCCTCCCGTCCTTCCCTAGCCCTGACTGGGGCTCCTCCGTCGAGCGGGTCGCCGACGAGGCCAGGATGTGGGAGCAGCTCGTCAACGCGGGCCTGGCGGGGGAGGCGGTCAACAGCTTCCTCGTGATCGCAACCAACGGGGAGCCGGGGGTCACCCCCTGGCCGACGGGCAGGCTCGCCTCCTACTTCAGCACCGACCGGGCCGCCCGCTGGTGCACGGCCGCCGAAGTGCTCCCGGACCGGATCAGCAAGTCCCCCATGCTCCCGCAGGGCGGCGACCCGGTCTCGGTGCGCGGTTACGACGAGCAGGTGCACCGGGGCGCGCCGCTGCTGTCGCTGCTGTCCGACGAGCCGTGGCGGGTCGAGGAGCTGCTGGTGCTGTGGCGCGACCTTCTGGCGGCGCGGGCGGCCGACCTGGGCCCGGCGATCTGGGACCTGGTGCCGCACAATGTCGTGGTGACCGAGGAGGGTCCTCGAGCGATCGACCTGGAGTGGCAGGTCGAGGGCGCGGACCCGATCGCGGTCGAGCAGCGGGGCTTGCTGCTGACCGCCGACCACCTGGCCAGGACCGGGTGGTCCGGCGCGGGTGAGCGCACCTCGGTGCGGGATCTGGCGAGCTGGCTGGGCGTGCTGCTGGGGTACGCCCCGACGTACGTGGACGAGGCCGCCGAGCGCGAGGCGCGGTTCCAGGCCGCGCGGATCTGCGGCGGTTCGACGGGGGCCGGACTGCGCCGCGAGCAGGACTACTTGAGGGCCGCGTGGCACACGCGGCTGACCGAACTCGTGGCTGGATGAGGGGGAAGCCCGTGAGGGCTGGCACGCGGAAGGGCCTGCGGTGACCGCTTTCATCGAGTTGCCGACCGAACCCGTCGGGCACCGGTTCGAGCTGCGCGGCTGGGCCGTCGACGCCGGGGCTCCGGCGGAAGTGGTCGTGACGATCGCGAACCAGCGTGCCGAGGTCCGGGTGCTGGACGCGGCCCAAGGCGTGCCCAGGGGAGGTTTCGGCTGGGTCGCGCAACCCGTGAACGCGGTGCCGTGCGGTGTGCACCCGGTGCGGGTGCGCGGCTCGGGTGGCGTGCTGCTGACCGAGGGCGTCGTGGTGGTCGCGGGGACCGAGGACGCTCCGCTGTTCCTCGGCGAGGTCGACCACCCGTCCCCGGAGATGAAGCTCGTCGGCGACCTCGTGCTGGTGTCCGGTTGGGCGCTGCTGGGCGGTCGCGCGCCCGCCCGCGTCGAGGTGTCCGTGGAGGGCGGCGGGACGGTGCCCGCGCGGACCCGGCTGCCGAGGCCGGACGTGGCCGCGGCGCTGCCCGACTTCACCGACGCGGGTGTGAGCGGCTTCGAGGCGCGGATCCCGATCGCGGTGGAGCCGGGTGGGAAGCGCCGCGTCTCGGTGCGGGTCCGGGTCAGCGCGCACGGCGCGGGCGAGTGGACGACGCCGGTCCGCTACGCGGTGGTGAGCAACCCCGAGGGCGAGGAGGCGGACGAGGAGCTGGCCGTCGCGCTGCCCGCGCAGACCGCGCGGCTGCTGGAGGCGGTCACCCCGAGAACCGATCCGAAGCACGTGCTGGTGCTGACGCACAGCCTGGGGATCGGCGGCGGGCAGTTGTGGCTCCAGGAGCTGCTGACCGGGCTGGTGAAGAAGCACGACTGGTCGGCGACCGTGGTCACCCAGGTCGACGGGCCGCTCCGCGAGGACTGCGCCGACCTCGGCATCCCGGTGCACCTGACCTCGTACTACCGGACCGGGGACATCGCCTCCTACGAGGGCCACGTCGCCGAGCTGGCGCTGCTGGCCCGCGCGTCGGGCGCAGGCGTGGCGCTGGTGAACACGCTGGGCGCGTTCGGTCCCGCCGACGCGACGACCCGAGCGGGCCTGCCCACGGCGTGGGTGGTGCACGAGAGCTTCGACCTGGCCGACTTCTCCTTCCTCAACTGGGGGCCCGCTGGTCTGTCCCCCTCGGTGAAGCGGCGCTGGGAGCACAGCCTCGGCGCGGTGGACCGGCTGCTGTTCGTGGCCGACGCGACGAAGTCGATGTTCGCCCCCTACTCGCGGCCGGACCGCTGCCGCACGATCCGCTACGGCACGCCGATGATCAGGTTCGGCGGCAAGGTGAGCGAGCGCAGGCGCCGCGAGGCCCGCGAGCGGTTGGGCGTGCCCGACGACGCCGTGCTGCTGCTCAACGTCGGCGTGGTCGAGCCGCGCAAGGGCCAGGCCGGGCTGATCGCCGCTGTGGAGCGGGTCCTGCCGAGGTTCCCGGAGCTGGTGCTCGCGGTGATCGGCCAGCACCCCACGCCGTTCGGCCTGGCGCTGGACGAGCTGGTGGAGCGCAGCGGCCTGTCGGACAACGTGCGGCTGGTGCCGATCCAGCGGGACCCGACGCCGTGGTTCCACGCGGCGGACCTGTTCGTCAACAGCTCGGACGTCGAGTCGCTGCCCCGCTCCATCCTGGAAGCGGTGTGCTGCGGGCTCCCCGTGCTGGCCAGCGACGTGTTCGGGGCTCGAGAGATGATCTCCGACCCCTCGACCGGGTGGTTGTTCGAGCCGAACGACGTGGACGCGCTTACCGTGGCACTGCTCCGCGCGCTGGAGACCCCCTCGGAGGAGCGCGCCGAGATGGCCGCTCGGGCGTTCGAGGGCCTGCACGGCTGGCTCGACCCGATCGGCTACGCCGACGAGTACTCCGCGATGCTCACCGAACTCGCACACCGAGGGGACGACGCATGACCACCGACGAGGACCTCAGCGACCTGCCGGGGCCGCTGCGGGCTGAGCTGACCAGGCTCCGCGCCGAGCGGGTGGTCTTCGTGGCCGAGCGGGAGAAGCTGCTGGCGAACCTGCGGGAGACCGACGGCGAGGTGCGGGCGCTGATCGCCGACCGGGACCGGCTCGCGAACGAGGTGGCCAACCAGCCGCAGCGGGCTCGGGAGTCCCAGGAGCAGGAAGAGCTGGTCGACGCGCTGCGCAGGGACGTGGCGGACGTGGAGCGCGAGCGCGACTCGCTGCGCCAGGCGCTGGCGGACACCAGGGCCGAGCGGGACCGGCTGCGGTTGCGGCTGCTGGACGCCGAGCTGGCGCTGGAGGGCGACGAGCGCGGTCCGGCGCAGGCCGTCCCCGTGGCGCCTGCTGGTTCGGCCGACCGGATCGCGGTCGCGGAGGCCCGCGCGGCGCACCTGGCGCGCGAGCTGGCGGCGACCCGCTCCACGGTGAGCTGGCGGGTGACCGCTCCCCTGCGCGCCGTGCGGAAGAAGACCCGCTGACGTGAGCGCACCTGACCTCTGCCTCGTGTCCGCCGAGGGCGGCTCGGTGTTCATGGAGGAGATCTTCGAGGTCGTCGCCGACGCCGTCCGGCGGGTCGGCGGACAGGCGAGGACGGCCGTCGGCAGGTTCCCCGAGGCTGGACCGGACACGGTCTACGTCGTGGTGCCGCACGAGTACTTCTACGTCGCACCGGTCGCCGACCGGCCCACCGAGGAGCAGCGCGCGCGGACGATCGCGTTCTGCGTCGAGCACCCCGGCACCATGACGTTCGACCGCACGGCCGCGCTCGTGCCGTCGCTGGCGGCCGCGGTGGACATCAACCTGGACTCGACCGACGAGCTGCGCAGGCGCGGGGCTTCGGTCGAGCACTTCCAGCTGGGCTACACCCCGCTGTGGGACCGGTGGGGAGGCGATCCCGAGCACCGCCGCCGGGTGGACGTGACCTACCTGGGCACGGCGGAGCAGCGCCGGTCGGTGCTGCTGGACTCCTACTCGGAGGACCTGGACGACCTGCGCGTGCGGTTGTTGACCCCGCCGCACGAGCCGATGGGCCCGGAGCGGGTCGACTTCCTGCCCGGTGACCTGAAGCACCGGCACCTGGCCGACTCCAGGGTGCTGCTGAACCTGCACCGGAGCCGGTCGAGGGCGCTGGAGTGGGTGCGGGTGCTGGAAGCGCTGATCAACGGCTGCGTCGTGGTGACCGAGCCGTCGACCGACGTCGAACCGCTGGTGCCGGGCAGGCACCTGCTGGTGGGCAGGTCCAAGTCGCTGGGGTCGATGGCCGCCGCGCTGGTGAGCTCCCCCGAGCGGGAGCTGGAGCTGCGGATGGCGGGCTACGAGTTCGTCACCACGGGGCTCGACCTGCTCGGCTCGGCCAAGACGCTGGTCGACCTCGCCTCCGACGTGCTGGCGGCGGGAGGCGTGGTGGCCCCCCTGCCCGCGCTGCCCGCGCCGCAGTCGGCGTCGGCGGAGAAGCCGCTGGCGGTGGACACCCCGTCGTGGGACGCGCGCTTCGCGGGCGCACGCTCACTGGGCGGTGAGCCGGACCGCACGACGGTGCTGGCGGCGTCGCTGGCCGCGGAGCGCACGGCGTTCGCCCAGCGCGGCTCGGGCAGGCACTGGCACGGGCGCAGGCGGGCGGAGCCGGGTTCGGGCGTGGACGTGCTGCTGGTGCAGCAGCCGGGCGAGCCCGACGTCGACCGGCTGGTGCTCGACCTGCTGGCGGGCCCGGTGCGACCGGAGCGGGTGCTGCTGTGCGTGGACGGCGCCGTGCCGTCGACGTCGACGCAGGCCACCGCGGTGCTGGAGCACGAGGCGGTGCTGGGCCGGGGAGTGGCGCGCAATGGTCTGCTGGAGCGCTCGTCGGCGGAGCGGGTGCTGGTGCTGGACGCGGGCTTCCGCGCCTCGCCGCACCTGCTGGAGCGGATGCTGGCGGTGAAGGCGGACGTGGTGCACTGCCCGGTCGGCGACCCGGTGGAGGGCCTGGTGGGGGCGCTTCCCCCGGAGGAGCGAAGGTTGGGCCACCTGCCCTACCTGGGGTCCGGCTACCTGGTGCGCCGCTCGCTGCTGGACGAGCTGGGTGGCTGGTCCGCCGACCCGTGGCTGGCGGGCTTGGAGGACCACGTGTTCTGGCGGCGCGCGCTGTACCGGAACGCCACGACGGCACTGGTCCAGCAGGTGCTGCTGCGCCGTGAGCACCCCGATCCGGAGACCAGGCCGCTGGACCTGGACCCCCGGCGGGCGTGGCAGCGGGCGCTGGACGCCTGATCGAGCGCCGAACCCCACCGGATCGAGAGCGCGGGAGCCTCGCTCCGGGCGCGCTGGGCGCGCCCGGAGGAGCTCACCGTCGCGGTTTCTTGGCCAGCTCCGCGACCAGTTCGTCGATGGCGTCGTCGTTCAGGATCGGGTTGGTCCCCGAGACGAGCCCCCGCTCCACCGCCTCCAGGACCACCACGTCCTGGTCGGCGAGCCTGCGCCCCAGCTCGGCCACGTCGTCGTTGAACAACTCGCTGTGGATCATCGTGATGTCCGCGAACCCGCCGACGAAGTAGCTGGCCATCGTGAAGCTGAACGAGTCCCCGATCAGCCCGACCTTCGCCTTCACGGTGCCCTTCGTCGGCGCCTGGGTGTAGTGCCTGGGCTGCTTGAAGTCGTCGGTGACCGCTTTGCTGCGCACGTTCTCCCCGTCAGGCGCGAGCTTGTACGCCTTGACCTTGCTGTGCTGGGTGCGCCCGACGAGCTTGGGCAGGTCCCCGACCAGCTCCCCGTCCTTCTCCGCGCTGAACTTCCAGCTGGCGGTCGCACCGGGCTGGATCGCGTCGGCCAGGGCGCGGACCATGACCAGCCCGCCGTCGTGGGTCCAGTGGGTGTCGTTCTTGAAGTAGACCGGTCCACCGGCCTTCGCCGCCGCGGCCTCCAACCCCGGTCGCAGGTCGATGGCCCCCGTGGTGGGGAGCGCGGCCCAGAACTGCTCGACCATGTTCGCGTAGCACTTGGACCCGAGGAAGCTGTCGGGCAGCTGCTCGGGGACCGCCGTGGTCTTGTTCGGCGCCACCGTCAGGACGAACTTCCGCCCGGTGGACTCGACGCCTTGGCGGAGCTTGTTCAGCTGGCCCATGACGTGCTCGGTGGTCTTGTCCGTGGCGCAGGCGGCCTGGATGTCGTACCCCAGGTACAGCCAGTCGTCCCTGCCCTCGACCACGAGCGGGAAGCCACTGGTCCTGGGGATCTCGACGCCGTCGAGCGACTCGTCCTCCGGCTTGGTGGCGCCGCCCTCGATCGGGCCGCCCTCGTGCCGCTGGCCGAACGGGTAGGGCTCCTGGAACACCCCTCGGCTGATGGAGTCGGCCAGCGTGACGGCGTGGTCGCGCAGCGGCAGGTGGTCGGTCGCCCACTTGCCCATGCCGGTGAAGAAGCCGAAGCCGTCCGACGGTGACGGGAAGGGGGTCAGCGGGCGGTTCTCGAACTCGGGCGGGCGCACGCCCACGACGGCCAGCAGCACCGGCACGAAGAAGAAGATGCCCAGGCAGGAGAGCGCGGTGCGCTGCCTGCCCGAGTGCCGGGGGCGGTAGAGGGCGTGGTCCCTCGGGAGCATCGACTCCGGCAGCGGCGGCAGCCCTGCGCGCTGGTCAGAGGTCACCCTTCCAGGGTAACGGTAGGGGTGGTCCCGCAGCGCGCTCTTGGCACTTCCGGGGGCCGGGGGGTTTGGTCGGGGCGGGCGGCGGCTACCTCCGGCACAAGTCGCACGTCCGGGCAGGGGTTCACCGGACCAGGTGACGGCACGGGAGGCCGATGTGGCGTCACGTGAGCCTCGTCACCGCTCCGGCGGCGGAATTGTGGACTCGAACCGCCGATGCGCTGCGGGCACTCCAAAAAGCGTCACCCGTTGTCATCTCAATCCCGCGACTTCTCCGACCTAGTCCTTACGGGGGATTGTCGGCTTGGCGTACGATCATTTCCGGGTCGCCGGCCCTGTTCATGCTGGGGAACCTCAGAACCAGAGGTAGGTGCGTCATGGATCTCGCACTGAGCAAGGTCGTCGAGCTGCGCGAAAGCGGGTTCCAGTTCCTCCACCTCCGGGACGAGGACGGACAACTCGACCGCATCATGGCGTTCAAGCAGCGCAGAGGCTTCATCGACTCGATCCTCTTCTGGTCGGAGACCGAGGCGCGCGCCGGTCGGCTGCCCGCCGTCCGGGAGAGCTCACGCGCAGCTCAGGCGGTCTGGATCTATGAAGGTCCGCTCGTCGAGGCGGTCGACCGGCTGCTCGACCTGCCCGAGCCGGGAACGCGCAACGCGCCCACCCTCATGAAGCGGACGGCGTCCGACCTCGCGGTCGTCACGACGCTGCCGTTCACCCTGAAGCTGCCCCCCGGCGCCATCGCGTAATCGCGCGACCAAAACGACCGGAACACCTCAATTACAGATCGTCACCGAATACCGGGTGAATATTCACCCCGTATAGACCGGAAGCGAAGTCGGTCCAGCCGGAAGAACAACAACCGGCCGACGATCCGCAAATGGTGATTACCCCGCCGCGACTCGTTGCGCGGAAGCGACGCGGAAGCCGCGGCCACCCGCATGACCAGCGGAGCCCCTCCGCAGAACTGCGGAGGGGCTCCGCGCCCCGGAGCCGGGCCCGTCACCCCCTGGAACGCCGATGAGCCCGCCAGTCCACCTGGCACGGCCCACGACCAGCGCATTCCCGCTCAGGCAGCCTCGTCACGCTGGGTGCCGCACCCACCCCGCGCCGCAGCGTCGCCGCTGATCACCGCCGGTCACCGCCCGCAGGCCCCGGCGGCTCCCGGAGCCCTCGGGGCAGCGCCCCAGCCCGTTGCGCCGGAACAACGCTCCCGAGGCCCCGCCGACCCGCTCGGCCGCCACCCGGAGCACTCCCCCGGCCCCGCTCGGGACCCGCCGTGACAGCCGCGTGGGCACCGGTGCCCCGGCCACCTCAGGGGCCGCCACACCCCTGGCCGCGCCCGATCGGGCGGTCCTGGTCACCGGTTCCGCTCCCCCTGCGCGACCGCGCAGGCGCACCCGACGCCGAGGCGCCGCCGCGCCCGCCTCCGACGCGCGGACCCGCGCTCGCCACGCGACCGCCCCACGAGCCGGTTCCACCCCCGCTCGTCCACCGCTCGGGCGTCGGCCGCGAGGACACCGCTCCCGTCACCCGCGCACCACCTCGCTCATCGTCGCCGGGCGAAAGGCCGGTAGTGGCGACCCGCGCCCGCGCACCCCGCCCCGCCCAGTCCCGACCCGACCCGACCCGGCCCGGCCCGGCCCAGCCCGGCCACCGTGGTGCCGGGCGGAAGGCGGTCATGACATTCCCTCCCCGCCCCGACCACCGTGACGCCGAGCGGAAGGCGGCCCGTCCGCGCGCACCCGCCACTCCCCGCGCGCCACGGGGACGCCGCTCCACGCCGGTTCCGCCACCCGGCAGGCCCACCGCAGGCCCGCCCCGTCCCTCCGCGCCTCCGCCCCGAGAGCCCGGAGCCCTCACCGCCGCTGATCCGCCCGGCGGCGCACCCCCTCACGCGGGCTACCCCCGCGTGGCGATCACGCCCCGGCTCCCCGCCCCGCCTCCTGCGGCAGACCCCGCCATCCCGCGCGGCGGGCCACCGCCACCCCTGTGGCGCATCGGGCCGGAGCGCTCGTCCGAACAGCGGTGTCCACCGTGCCGGGTGAACTAATCCACCCCGGAGGATTAGGGAGCTTGATCGGGGGTCTCCGGGTGCGGAACTTTCCGGCCCATGAACCTGAGGAAGACCGTCACGGGCGCCCTGCTGGGCCTCGGCAGCGCAGCCGCCATGCTCGGCCTCGGTGGTACCGCGATGGCCGCCGACACCATCGACATCACCACCACCGCCAACCCCGACATCGACGCCCACGCGCCGGACGCGGTGAAGATCGGCGAGCTCGTGGACCTCGACGTCAACGAGATCAGCGACCTCGACCTGACCGTGCTGGACGACGACAACGTCGACGCCGACGTGTTCGCCCACGACCTCCAGGCGCTGGTCAACAACGGCGACCTGCCCGCCGACGCGCTGGTCCACCTCCTGATCGAGGGCAACGAGTGACCAGCGCCCCCTGAAGCCGGAACGGCCCCGACCCCCTCCCCCTCGGGCCGGGGCCGTTCCTCCTGGCGGGTCCGCGCGGGTCCGCCCGGCTACCGCCCGACCGCGTACCCCTGCGCGCCGCGCGCGTTCGCCCCGGCCCTGAGCAGCCCGCTCCTCGGGTCCCGCGACACCGCCGACATCCGGCCCAGCGCCCACGGACCGGCGTCCACCACCGAGTGGCCGCGCTCGCGCAGCTCGTCCAGCCCGTGCGCCCGCGACTCCACGACCAGCTCGCCCGGCGTCCACGCCCTCGGGTAGAAGGAGCTGGGGAACGCGTTCGAGTGCCACATCGGCGAGTCGATGGCCTCCTGCAGGTTCATCCCGCCGACCGCGTGCGCCAGCCAGAACCCGAGCTGCCACTGGTCCTGCTGGTCGCCGCCGGGCGTGCCGAACGCCAGCACCGCCTCGCCGCCGCGCAGCGCCAGCGACGGGGACAGCGTGATCCTCGGCCGCTTGCCGGGCGCCAGCGAGTTCGGCAGCCCCTCGTCCAGCCAGAACATCTGCGCCCGGCTGCCGAGGCAGAACCCGAGCGACGGGATCGTGGGCGAGGACTGGAGCCAGCCGCCGGACGGCGTGGCCGAGACGATGTTGCCCCAGCGGTCGACCACGTCCACGTGCACGGTGTCGCCGCGCACCGCGCCGGTCCTGGACACCGTGGGCTCGCCGACCGCGCCGCCGAGCTCCTCGGCGAGGGAGGGCCCGCGCCGGATGTGCTGCGCCAGCACCGCCTCGACCCCGCCGGGCGTGCCGGGCCGCAGCTCCAGCGACGCCCGCTCGCCGACCAGCGCGCGCCGCTCGGCGGCGTACTCCCGCGACAGCAGCGCGTCCAGCGGCACGTCGCCGCTGTCGCCGTACCAGGCCTCGCGGTCCGCGAACGCCAGCTTCGCGCACTCCACCGCCAGGTGGACGGTCTCGGCCGTCGGCGCCCCGTCGACGTACTCCAGCCGGTCCTCGAAGCCCTCCAGCAGCCGCAGCTGCTGGAGCAGCGCCGGACCCTGCGACCAGGCGCCGATCTTCGCGACGGTCCAGTCGCCGAAGTCGGCGGTGACCGGCTCCTCGTAGCTGGCCTCCCAGTCCGCCATGTCCTGTCCGGTGAGCACGCCCGCGTGGTCGCGGCCGGAGTCGTCGCGGTGGGCGGTGCGGCAGAACTCCTCGACCTGGGCGGCCACGAAGCCCTGGGACCAGGCGCGGCGGGCGGCCTCGATCTGGGCCTCCCGGTCGGCGCCCGCGGCCTCACCGGCGGCCAGCAGCCACTCCCAGGTGTCGGCGAGCTTGGGGTTGCGGAACCGCTCGCCCGCGACGGGCGGCTTCTCGCCGGGCAGCCACAGGTCGGCGGAGGTGGTCCAGTGGTCGCGGAACAGGTCGGCGACGGCGGCGATGGTGACGGGCACGCGCGCGAGCAGCGGGAAGCCGTCGCGGGCGTAGCCGATGGCGTGGCCGAGCACCTCGCGCAGCGACTTGGTGCCGTGGTCGCGCAGGAGGGTGAGCCAGCCGTCCCACGCGCCGGGGACGGTGGCGGCGAGCAGGCCGCTGCCGGGGACCAGGTCGAGGCCGAGGTCGCGGTAGTGCGCCGCGGTGGCGGCGGCGGGGGCGGTGCCCTGGCCGCAGAGCACGCGCGGCGCGCCGCCCCTGACCGAGAAGAGGGCCGGGACCTCGCCGCCCGGTCCGTTGAGGTGCGGCTCGACGACCTGGAGGACGAAGCCCGCCGCGACGGCGGCGTCGAAGGCGTTGCCGCCGTCCTCCAGCACCGCCATGCCCGCCGAGGAGGCCAGCCAGTGGGTGGACGCGACCATGCCGTGGGTTCCCGCTAGTTCAGGGCGCGTGGTGAACACGCGGACAAACCTACGTGGACGGGGGCTGCTTCGTTGCCTTCGCTAAAGGAACGGATCGCGACCCCGAGGTTTCAGCCGGGGACCGTCCGACTGAAGTCGGACGCGGAGCGTGATCGAAGTAGTCCTGAGGGTGGACGGAGAACACCTCTCCGGGGGACGCGCCGGAGGTGCGGTCGGGTGCATCGTTCTTCCATGCAGGTACTCATGTTCGCACTCGTGTTCGCGGGGCTGGCCCTGGTGGCCGCGGTCCCGCTGGTCGCGCTGCTGCACGTCTCCGAGCACCACGGGCTGAACGACCGTTAACCTCCAGACCCACGACTGGGTCATGGAGGTTGCTGATGGAGATCTCGGGCACCGCGGCGATCGTCACCGGCGGAGCGTCGGGGCTGGGCGCCGCCACCGCGCGCGCGCTCGCCGCGCGGGGGGCGCGCGTGTTCGCGCTGGACATCTCGGTGGACGGCGCCCCCGCCGTGGAGGGCGTCACCTACCTGGCGGCGGACGTCACCTCGGAGGAGGACGTCCAGGCGGCCGTCGACACCGCCGCGAACTCCGGCGCTCCGCTGCGGATCGCGGTGAACTGCGCGGGCATCGGCCCGTCGACCAGGACGGTCGGCAAGTCCGGCCCGCACCCGCTCGACCTGTACCGCAAGGTCCTCGACGTGAACGTGGTCGGGACGTTCAACGTCCTGCGCCTGGCCGCCGCCGCGATGGGGGCGACCGAGCCGGGGCCGGACGGCGCGCGCGGCGTCGTGGTCAACACCGCCTCCGTCGCCGCCTACGAGGGCCAGATCGGCCAGGTCGCCTACGCGTCGTCGAAGGCGGCGGTGGTCGGCATGACGCTGCCCGCCGCGCGCGACCTTTCCTCGGTCGGCGTCCGGGTGATGACCATCGCGCCCGGCATCGTGGACACCCCGATGCTGGCGACCGTGTCCGAGGAGTTCCGCGCGGGCCTGGCCGCCGGGGTGCCGTTCCCCAAGCGGCTGGCGCTGCCCGACGAGTACGCGAAGCTGGCGCTGTCGATCATCGAGCACGACTACCTGAACGGCGAGGTCGTCCGGATGGACGGCGCGCTGCGCATGGCGCCCAGGTAGTCGCGCGGGAGGTCACGCACCGGCGGCCGGGCCGGGGGCCTACAGGTCTCCGGCGTACGGCAGCCCGGCCACGGCGTCCGAGGTCATCCAGCCCCGCAGGGCGTGGGTGGCCCGGACGTCGTCCTCGTTGTACTCCAGCAGCCTGCGCCGCTGCGCCGGGTCGGGCTCCTGGCCGTCCATGCCGACCGCGTCCCGGTACCAGCGCATGGAGTTCTCGCCGCCTGCCTCGGGGTCGCGCCAGTGGAACCCGGCCAGCGGGGCGATCGTCTTGAGCCCCTTGCCGTTGGTGGACAGGAACTGGTCCCTGACCACGCCGAACAGGTCGACCCAGTCCGGCGAGGTGATGAACTCCTTCACCTCGGCCACCGGCGGCACGCCCGGCTGCCCCTTGAACCGCTGGGCCGACGACAGCAGCCACCGGTTCTCCGCCAGCTCGTTGTAGCAGTAGGCCTTGAAGCCCAGCCCCCGCTCGGCCGCCGCGCGGCGCACCCCGGTCAGCCACGCCCAGAACTCGGCGAACGAGCGGGCCTCGTCGGCGCACGGCAGCTTGTCCCAGGTCGCGAACGCCCGGTAGCCGGGCTCCTGGCCGACGTCGGCGCCGCTGAGCAGGCAGCCCCACATGTAGGCGCCCAGGTCGCCGAAGCTCTCCATGTCGACGTCGACCTCGACGTCGGCCCTGGCCACCTCGATCCTGGGCACCCGCCGCGCCACGGCCAGCCCGCGCAGCCACGCCCGCGCCAGCACCACCGCGTCCTCGTGCGGCATCCCGACCAGCGGCACGGCGGGCTCGGCCGGGTCGAGCGCGGCCAGGTCGTCCACGGTCGGCACGCCCGCCCTGCGCAGGGCCATCGCGTCCTCGCCGCGCACCACCAGCGACACGTCGCGGGCCCGCACCAGCGCGTCCGAGCACACCGGCCACCACGGGCAGGTCTTGCACTCGACCACCCGCGACGGCCTGGCCAGCGGGGAGGTCCCGGCGATGGCCGCGTCGGCGATGGCGAGGCGGTCGGCGAAGCGGGCGTCGTACTCGGACAGCGCGGTGCGCCCGCCGGGCCAGGTCGCGGCCTCCAGGTCGTGCCACACCACGACGTCGGCGTCCATGCCGATGGCGCCGCCGGTGGCCCGGCCGGGCGCGGCGCGATCGGCGGCCTGCAGGAGCCGCTGGACGTGCGCGAGGCGCAGCTGGTCGCGCGGCTGGGGGCGGACCTTGCGCACCGGGTCGGTGCGCGCGCCCGCGGGCTGCGGGTAGGACAGCGGGGAGGTGCGGGCGCCGTGGCCGGGGTCGGTGGTCTTGTGCCGCACGACGATCACCGGCACGTACCCGGTGCGGTCGCGGACCAGCAGCTCGACGCCGCCCTTGCGGCCACCGCGCGGGTCGCGCGGCAGCACCGCGCCCCAGATGTACTCGGCGCCCGCCCGCATCGCCTCGGCGGTGACCCGCTCGCGGTCGGCGACCGGCACGTCCGGGGGAACTTCGACGAGGGCCGACCCGACCTCGCGGCCGAGCGCCCTGGCGACGGCGGCCCGGTGGTCCACCGCGTCGGCCCGGCGCTGCTGCCCGGCAGCGTCCGGCGGGGCCTTGGCGGCCTCCCGCACGTCCGGGTCGTGTTCGAGGTGCACCCGCCGCCGGCAACGAGTGACCACACCGGCGTCGAGCTGCACCTGGGAAGTCACCGGAGAAGGGTAAGCCGGGAGGTCCGGGCTCGTACCCGCAACCCGCGCTCGGCGCGATCTTTTCCACGCGGGTGGCTACTGTGCGGTCAGGAGGTGCGGCGATGGCGCGGAATCCGGCGCGGAAGCGGGGCATCACCCCGAGCGGTGCGAAGAACCTCGTCGGGGTGGCCAAGATCGTGGTGCCCGCCCTGCTCCCGGTGCTCGCGCCGCTGGCCGCGCGCGCGGCGTCGGCGGCGGGCGACCGGTACGACCGGTACCGCGCGGCCAGGCTGGGCGTGGACGTGGACCGGCTGGCCGAGTACTCGGGCCGGGGCGCCCGGCTGCACGCGCGGATCTCGAACGCGGGCGAGGCGCTGTCCGGCCTTGTGGAGTCGGACGCGGGCTACGCGCAGCGGTGCGGGCAGCGGCTGGCCCAGCTGCAGGCCGCGGTGCGGGCCTCCGAGGGGATGCCCGCACCGCGCAGGAAGGCGGCTCACCGCGCCGTCGCGGCCGACCTGGACGCGGTGGAGGGCGAGCTGCTGAAGAGGTTGGGCGTCGACTAGGCGCGCGGAGCGGCCCCCAGGACCGCTCCCACCGGGCCGACGCCCACCCCGGCTACTTCTTGGTCAGGCTCGCGCCGTCGGCGGTGGCGCGCTCGTCGGTCTCGGCGCTCCTCCCGGCGGCCTCGGACCGGACGCGCTTCTCCGCGTCGCTCAGGCCCTCGCCCTTGGTCAGGCTCTCGACCGCGCGCAGCGCGGCCTCCTCCGGACCGATCTTGGTCGAGACCTCCTCCAGCACCTCGGCGACCCGCTCCTCGCGCCGGATCATCGGGTCGCTGCGCAGGTCGCGGGCGAGCGACAGGCACAGGCCGACCATGACCACGGCGAACGGCAGCGCCGCGATGATCGTGAGGTTCTGCAGGCCGGTGAGCCCGCTCGACCCGCCGACCAGCAGCATCACCGCGCCGACGGCGCCGGTCACCACGCCCCAGAAGATCACCACGCCCCTGGTCGGGGCGATGGAGCCGCGCTGGGACAGCGTGCCCATGACCACCGACGCGGCGTCCGCGCCTGACACGAAGAAGATCGCCACCAGCACCATGACCAGCACGATCGAGACCGACGCGACCGGGTACTCGCGGAGCACGGCGAACAGCTGGCCCTCGGCGGTGGACTGGCCCGCGATGTCCGCGCCGCCCCGCTGGGTCGCGATGGCGGTGCCGCCGAAGACGGCGAACCACATCAGGCTGACCAGGCTCGGCACGCCGATGACGCCCGCGACGAACTGGCGGATGGTGCGGCCCCGGCTGATCCTGGCGATGAACATGCCGACGAACGGCGCCCAGGCGATCCACCAGGCCCAGTAGAAGACGGTCCAGCCGGACAGCCAGGTCTCCATGGGGTCGCCGCCGGTGGCGGCGGTGCGACCCGTCATCTCGGCCAGCTCGCGGAAGTACTCGCCGATCGCGGTGGGCACCATGTTGAGGATGAACACGGTCGGGCCGACCACGAACAGGAACAGCGCCAGCACCACGGCCAGCACCATGTTGACGTTGGACAGCCACTGGATGCCCTTGGCCACGCCGGAGACGGCGGAGGCGATGAACGCCACGGTCAGCACGGCGATGACGCCGACCAGCACGGCGTTGCCGACCTCACCGGCCCACCCGACGATCTCCAGGCCGCTGCCGATCTGCAGCGCGCCCAGGCCGAGCGAGGCGGCCGAGCCGAACAGCGTGGCGAAGATCGCCAGCACGTCGATCGCCTTGCCGACGCCGCCGTTCGCGGTGCGCTCGCCGAGCAGCGGCGCGAACGCGGAGCTGATCAGCTGGCTGCGGCCCCTGCGGAAGCTGCTGTAGGCGATGGCCAGGCCCACCACGGCGTAGATCGCCCACGGGTGGAGGGTCCAGTGGAACAGGGTGGTGGCCATCGCGGTGCGCAGCGCCTCGTCGGACGAGGCCTCCACGGTGCCGGGCGGCGGGTTGACGAAGTGCGTCAGCGGCTCGTTGACGCCGTAGAACATGAGGCCGATGCCCATGCCCGCGCTGAACATCATCGCGATCCAGGACACGGTCTTGAACTCGGGCCGCTCGTCGTCGCGGCCGAGCGGGATGCGGCCGTAGCGGCTGACGGCGAGCCAGAGGGCGAACAGGACGAAACCGGACGCGAGCAACACGAACGCCCACCCCAGGTTTCCCATGACCCACCCGAGGGCAGTCTTGGAAGCAGAGGCGAGCGAATCGGTGGCGAACACGCCCCAGCCGAGGAAAGCGGTGGTGATAGCGGCGGCCACGCCGAACACGACGTAGTCGGTGCGGCCGGGGCGGTCGACCTTCGGCTCCCCCGGCAGAGGTTGTTTGATCTGCGGTTCTGCGGTCGTCACCGGTATGCCGTACCCCTCACCCGTTCGGACCAAACCTTCGGAGGTCCGGACGGGCCTCTCGCGCGCGCCCACCCGTCTCCTACGCTGGGTGACGTGGCCACTCGACCAGGTGTGACGTCCCGCGCGGCGCGCGGGGCGCTGGTCGCTGTGACCTCGACCTCGTTGGGCCTGGCAGCGCACGGCGCGGCGGGCGGCGAGGCCGTCGAGCTGGCCCCCGCGCTGCCCCTGCTGCTGCTCACCGCGAGTGCCGGGACCGCGCTGGCCGAGCGCCGCCGGGGCCCCTGGTCGGTGGTGGGCGCGCTGGTGCTGGCCCAGGTCGGGCAGCACGCGGTGCTCGCGCTCGCCTCGCACCGGCACCACGGTCCGGGCCTCGGCCTCGACCCGCTCGCGATGGCCGCCGCGCACGTGGTCGCCGCGCTGCTCACCGGCCTGCTGCTGGCCAGGGCGGACGCGGTGCTGCTCGCGCTCGCGGGCGCCGCCGCCCGGCTGCTGCCGGTGCTGCGCGAACCCCGCCCGGCCGCCCGCCCCGCCGCGCTCCCCGCACCCGAGGACCGCCCCCAGACCACCCCCGTCCGGATCGCCCTCAGGCGGGTCAACGCCCGCCGGGGCCCGCCCGCGCTCCCGATCGCCCCGCACCCAGGACCACGCTGAACCCGCGATCAGGAGCACCCCACACCATGTCCACCACTCGCACCGGCCTGCGCTCGCTCGTCCGCGCAGGAGCACTCCTCACCACCGCGGGCTTCCTCGCGCTCGGCACGGCGGGCACCGCCTCGGCGCACGTCACCGCGTCGACCACCGCCCCGGCCACCCAGGGCGGCTACGCCAAGGTCACCTTCCGGGTGCCGAACGAGCGCCCCGACTCCGGCACGGTCAAGCTGGAGGTCACCCTCCCCGCCGAGTACCCGCTGGCCTCGGTCAGCACGAAGCCGCTGCCCGGCTGGCAGGTCGAGGCGGTCAAGGCCAAGCTCGACAAGCCGGTCACCAGCCACGGCCGCGAGGTCACCGAGGCCGTCCGCACCGTGGTGTGGACCGCCGACGCGGGCGTGCAGATCGCCCCCGGCCAGTTCAACGAGTTCGAGGTGTCGGTCGGCCCGCTGCCCGACACCACCGAGCAGCTGGTCATGCCCGCGAAGCAGACCTACGCCAGCGGCGAGGTCGTCGACTGGAGCGCCCCGCCCGCCGACGAGGAGCCCGAGCACCCCGCGCCGGTGCTGAAGCTGGTCAAGCCCGCCGAGGGCGCCGACTCGCACGGCAACGCCCCCGCCGGGTCCGAGGACTCGCACGCCGGGACCGCCACGTCCACGACCACCGACGACACCGCCCGCTGGCTGGGCGGCGCGGGCCTCGCGGTCGGCGCGCTGGGCCTCGGCCTCGGCGCGGGCGCGGTCCTGCGCACCCGCCGCTCGGGCAAGCCCTCGGCATGAGGCGCGCGGTCTCGCTGCTGCTGTCCGCGCTCGTGGCGGGAGGGGTCGCGCTCGGCGCGGCCCCGGCCGCGTGGGCGCACAACGTGCTGATCTCCAGCGACCCGAAGGACGGCGCCGAGCTGGCCACCGGGCCGCGCGAGGTCACGTTGACCTTCGACCAGCCGGTGCAGGCGGGCGAGCGGTTCAACACGCTCACCGTCACCTCGGCCGACGGCACCCGCTGGGAGGACCAGGCCGCGCCGACCGTGCGCGACAACTCGGTGATCTTCCCGGTGCGCGAGCTGGGCCCGGCGGGCGAGTACACCATCGGCTACCGGATCCTGTCCGCCGACGGGCACCCGGTGAGCGGCTCGCTGAAGTTCACCACCACGACGGCGGCGCAGGGCACGCCCGTGCCCGCCTCGGAGACCTCGACCCCGGACGCCTCCGGCGAGGACTCGGGCGGCGGCGTCCCCATCTGGGTGTGGATCGTCGGCGCGGTCGTGCTGCTCGGCGGCGGCGTCTTCTTCGCCCTGCGCGGTGGAGGGGACGGCGCCGACCGGTGACCGCCGACCGGACCAGCGGCCCCGCCCGTCCCCGGATCCGGGTGGCGGGCGGGCTGCTGCTGGGCGCGCTCGCCGGGGTCGTCGTCGGGCTCGCGATCGCGGGCGCAGGCGAGTCCCCCGGCGGGCCGGGGCTCCCGGCGCTGGTGGCCCAACCGCTGGTCAGGGTCCTGCTGGACCTCTCGGCGACGGCCGTGGTCGGCCTGTCGCTGCTGCCGAGGCTGCTCGGCTCGGCCCGGCCGTCGGCGACCGAGCCGGTGCTGCGGCTGGCCAGGCCCGCGTCCGTGGTGCTGTCGGCGGTGTGGGCGCTCGCCGCGCTGCTGTCGATCGTGCTGCGCGCCCACGAGACCAGGCCGGACGTGCCGCTGACCTCGGACCGGGTGCTCGACTACGTGCAGCGGGTCCCGGCGGGCCAGGGGCTGCTGTTCAGCGCGGTGTGCGCGGTGGTGTGCCTGGGGATCGGCGCGGTCGCGGTGCGCGGCGGCGAGTCGGTGCCCGCCGAGCTGCGGGTGCTGGTCGCCCTGTTCGGGCTGCTCCCGCTGCCCGCCACCGGGCACGCGTCGAACCGGGACTTCCGGGACGTGGCCGTGGTCGCGATGGAGCTGCACGTGCTGGGCGCGGCGCTGTGGACCGGCGGGCTGGTCGCGCTGATCGCGCTGGTGGCGCACCGCAGGGGGCTGCTGGCCGAGGCGCTCCCCCGGTTCTCGGCGCTGGCCACCGCCGCGCTGCTGGTGGTGACCGCGACCGGGGTCGGCACCGGGCTGCTGGAGCTGGCCGCCGCGCCGGGCGGCGGGCTGCCGGGTTCGCTGGTGACCACCCCGTACGGGCTGCTGCTGGTCGGCAAGGCGCTGTGCGCGCTGGCGCTCGCCGCGCTCGGGGCGCGCATCCGCTGGTGGCTGCTGCCGCACGTCGCGCGGCACCGGCCGACCGCGCTGGTCGGCTGGGCGGCGGCCGAGCTGGCCGTGATGGGCGCGGCGTTCGGGCTCGCGGTGGTGCTCTCGCGCGCACCGGTCGCCTAGCGGCTCCGGCCGAGCGCCGACCGGGCCGAACCGGGCCAGAACGGGGCGGTGACCGCTCGTCGGGCGGGCCCACCGGTTGCCGGGCACCGGTCAACCGGTTGTGGTCGATTCGGCCCAGCGCCGAACGGTCCTTCCGGTGCGATGAACTGCGCCCGGAAGGACCAGCGGCGATTGGGCCGAGCGATCGCCCTCAGTCCTGGGCGAGCCTGGCGGTCGGGTCGTTGCGGAACTTCCCGAGCACCACCAGCGCCTCCTGCCCGCGCCGGTCGAGCTCGCGGGCGTCGATCCAGCCGTTGGCGAAGTAGCGGTAGTCCTGGGCGAGCTTCACCAGCTCCGCGAGGTAGTCCGCGGAACGCCTCCGCCGCTCCTCGTCGAACGAGGCCAGCAGCGGCAACTGCGTGTCCACGACCTCGTCCAGCATCCTGGCCGCGTCGAGGGCACGCTTGGCGCGCCGGCGCCTAGTGCCGAGCAACTGTCCGATTCCGCGCACCGTGGCAACACCCCATCGCCCGAGTCAGCACCCGAACCCTAGGCACTGCGAAGCTCCCCGTCGATGGGTTCAGTCGCATTCCACGTGCGCGGTGTTACGCGAATTGCGGGCTCAGCGGTAGGGCTCCCAGCGGGTGTCCGAATCGCCCTCGCGCAGTGATCGAAGTCGTCGCCGCAGCTCAGGGGCGACCTCGGGGTGGCTGCGCAGGATCGGCAGGACGCTGGTGGTGAGCTTCAGCTCACGCACGTCCCTGAGCAGGGCGTACCCCGGCCAGCCGGTCACGTCGAAGCCGTACTCGGCGGCGAGCTGCTCGTGCCACCGCCACGGGTGGCCGAGCCGGGCCGCGCCGACCGGGACCATGGACAGGTCCCACTCCCTCGGCCCCCGGCCGGTCGAGTCGAAGTCGCAGATCAGCGGCCCGTCCGGGCTCGGGATGAGGTTGCGCAGGTGCGCGTCCCCGTGCACGACGCCGACCGGGAGCTCGGTCTCCAGCGCGCCGAGCCGCTCGGCGAGCGCCGCGCAGCGCTCCTCCAGGAACGCCCGGTCGTCCGCCGCCAGCTCCTCGGCGTCGGCGATCCGCCGCCGCACGTCCTCCAGCGGAGACCACTTCGGCACCTCGAAGTCCGGCTCCGGCAGCGAGTGGAGCAACCGGAGCAGCCTGCCGAGGTCCCGGCCGTCGACGGGCGGGCCGCCGCTCGGCGCGGTGCGCCACAGCGTGGCCACGTGCTCCCCCACCACGAGCGGCTGGGGCACGTCCTCCACCAGCCGCACGGCGGGCACGTCGTGCCGGGCCAACCACCGGGCGACCGCCACCACCTTGGGCGCCCGGTGGCGCAGCGCCATCGACCCCGTTATCCGCACCACGACCCGGTCGGCGGGCAGCTCGTACACCGCGTTGGCGGTGAACTTCAGCAGCCGTGCGCCCCGGTGGTCGAGGCCGAGGCCCGCGCACAGCCGCTCCAGCACGTCCGCGAGCACGGCGGGGGTGAACCTGCCACCGCCCGCCACCCGCGCGCCGTCCCCCTCGGCGCCGCTCCCGGACCCCGGCGGGGGTCCGAGCCGCAACGCCTCAGGCCGCGCTGTCGGTGCCGGTGAACTTGGAGACGCGTTCGGCGAGCTCACGGGCGTCCTGGTTGTTGCGGCGCTTCTGCGCCTCGCCGAGGAGGGGCTTCATCCGGTCCTTGGTGCGGATCGACTTGAGGCTCTCGGACAGGTCGAGCGCCTGGCGGCCGACCTTGGAGCCGTGGTCGAGGTCGCCCTGGAGCAGGTGGTTGATCGACAGCGAGATGAAGTTGAACGACTTGCTGCGCGTCATGTCCTCGCCGTAGCCGCCGATCGCCTTGGACAGCGCCGGGATGGCCGTGCGGGTGTACTTGACGTCCACCGTCTGGGCCAGCTCGGTGTGCACCGTGCCGACCATCGCGGACAGGTCGTTCGCGTCGAAGAACCGCGCCCACGCGGGCGCCTCGGCGACGTTGGCCCTGGCGAACTCGTCGCGCGCCCTGCCGAGCAGCTTGAGCGCCTGCGTGTCGGAGCCCATCTTCGCGTAGGCCCAGGCCTCGTTCGCGCAGAGGATGCCGACCGCCAGCTCGGAGCCGGAGTTCTGCGCGGCCAGCTGGCCGAGCTGGAACACCTTGAGCGCGTCGTCCGGGGCGTCCTGGTGCAGGTAGACGCGCCCCATCCGGTAGAGGATGTTCGCGACCAGCTCCTCCTTGCGCCCCTGCTTGGCCAGGCTGAGCGCCTGCCCGAAGTGGTTGCGCGCCGAGTCGTAGAGCCCCGTGTCGAACGACGTCCAGCCCGCGAGGTTGTGCAGGTCGGCGAGCGCGACGTACAGCCGCTCCTTGACCAGCTCGGTCGCGTTCGCGCCCAGCATCTGCTGCCCCCAGGACAGCTGGGCGACGACGGCGTCGCGGCAGGAGCCGCCGCCGTACTGGTAGTCCAGCGTGCGCAGGGCCTTGGTGGCGGCCTCGACCTGGCGGACGTCGGTCATGCCGATCCGGCCGGGGGCCGGGGTCTGCGCGGGAGAGCCCGTCCAAGACCCGGAGTCCGTGCCGAACACGGCCGCACCGACGGTGATGGCGGCGGCGTGCGCGAGGAACTTCCTTCGCTTCACCGACTCGTCCTCCTCAGAATGGGGTGCCTCCGCCGTGGCGGCCACCCGCACTGCCGTGGCCTCGTCGTAGGCGAGGCCCATGTATCCCCTGGGGACACCCAAGCCGGTGGCGATCCTGGTCAGGACGTCGTAGGCCATGACCTGACGACCCTTGAGGATCTCCGACACTTCGGACTGCGACTGACCGGTGAGCGCGGCGATCTGGCGCTGCGACACGCCGTGCCTGCGCAGCAACCGGTAGACCGTGCTGATCTCCCGCTTGGCCAGGGCGTCGCGCATCTCCTGCTGGTCCCAGACCTCGGGCGTAACAGGAGAGTTCGACGAACCGATGGTGTTCAATTGCGCCCCCTCACAGTCCTTACCGGGCGTCAACGGCAGAGTAGGGGCATTCCACCAACTGCGAGAAGTGTCGATCGGCGAGGCTGATCGGCCCTACTGAACTCCGTTGACCGCTTACCGTGGAACGAGCACCGGCCACCGCTGGAGTGCCCCGCTCCGGCTTGAATCATCGCAATCTAGGTTCCGGTAAGCGAGTGAACTCGGAGAGGGACACGCGGTGGATCTGATCGAGCGGGCGGTGACCACCCGGCGCGGTGGCGTCGCGGGCGAGGTCGTCCTCGGTGTTTCCCCCTCCACTTCCCTGTCTATCCAGGAGCCGACCGACCTCGGCTCCGGATGGCGCGGCTCGACCGGGCAGCGTCGTCGGTGGTGCTCCAGCCCCGACGGCGTGGACGGCCGGGACCGCAGCTCCACCGCCCGGACCTCCGGGGGCCCCGCGCCCCTGGTCGGCCCGACCGGTGGGGCGGCGGTCCTTTCGGCCGACCGACTCGTACAGCTCAGGGCAGCGCTACGCGAAGCCGCCGAGAAGGCGGAAAGGTGACGGTGACGTTTCGGTGGACGAGATCCTCGGTCAAGTTCTTCGCAACGCGGTCTGGGAACGGTTGGACCTGCTCACGGAGCTGGCCAGCCAGGCCGACGCCCCTTCCCTCCTGTCGGTGGCACGATCCGAGCTCCCTCGGTTGACCGAGGGATGGCGGGCCCTGCTCGCCGCGCACGAACCGGACGACAAGGGCAACTGCCCCGAGTGCTCCGGTCGTTGGCGGCAGCAGAAGAGCCCCTGCTCGGTGTGGCGCGCCGCGTACGAACACCTGGTCGCGGGCGGACTGGCCCCGCGCCCGGCTCGGCACCTCCGCACGGCGCCGGTGACCCCTCCTGTCACCCGGTCGCGCCGAGGAGCAGTTGTCCGAGCCCATTAACGGGCGGTGGCGACCTGTCGTTCCCCCGACGCGACACGGTCGTCCACCCGCCTCACGCTGACCGGCGGTCCGGGACGTGCGAACCCCCGACCGCGACGAACGGGCCGCCGGTCAGCTTCACAACCGAACACCACAGTCATCCGCGGGCCGGTGCCGTGCACACCTTCCCTCCCGACCGGCGCCGGTCCGCGGGCACCAAGTCCGGCCCCGATGTCCGCTCCTCCCGCGCGGGCATCGGGGACGGTTCCACGTCCGGGTTTCGCATTTCCGCACTTTCGCGTTCAGGGCCCTTCACGTTCCGCACAGTTTCCCGGTTACGCACTGTTCCCCCTTTTGGGGGCCATTCAGCGCACACCGCAGAGCCGAACGCGTTCACCTGTGAACGCCGGTCCGCCAGGCGAGATATGCGACAGCTCCAGGAATCACCCTTCCGACCAGGTCGAAGAGTTTGATCTGCCACGGGAAAACGACTTCGGAGCGTCCCCGCTCGACCGCCTTCACCACTTCGGCAGCCACCCGTTCGGGGGTCATCGTGGGAACGAACCTGCTGACCACCGACGGGATGCGCTCGGCCGAGCCGGGGTTGTTGTCGAAGTAGTTGGACCGCACCGCGCCGGGCACGACCTCGGTGACGCCGACCCCGGTGCCCCGCAGGTCCTGGCGCAGCGCGGCGACCAGCCCGCGCACCGCCCAGCGCGCCGCCGTGTAGCCGGTGGCGCCGGGGATGGCGATCCGCGAGGCGGGCGAGTTCAGGAACACCAGCCGCCCCGAGCCGCGCTCGCGCATGGCGGGCAGCAGCAGCGAGGTGAGCAGGGCGTACGAGGCGTACGGCAGGGCGGTCATGCCGCGCAGCTCGTCCGGACCGGTGTCGTCCAGGAACAGCCAGCGGCCGACGCCCGCGTTGTTGACCAGCACGTCGACCGGTCCGACCTCCTCGGCGAGGGCGAGCACCCGCCGCTCGTCGGCGAGGTCGGCGACGTGCGCCACCGCCCGCCCGCCGCGCTCGGTGATCCGCCGGGCGACGGTCGCGAGCGCGACCTCCCCGCGCGCCACCAGGTGCACCTCGGCGCCGAGCGCGGCGAACCGCTCGGCGACGGCCGCCCCGATCCCCTGGGACGCGCCGGTCACCAGAACCCTCATCGCACTCCTCTGACCCTCGTGACGCACAGCGAGGCGACGCCGGTCGCCACCGCCGACAGCAGGAACAACCCCCGGTAGCCGCCGAGGTGGACGAGCACCACCGACGCCAGCGCGGGGGCGAGCACCTGGGGCAGCGCGTTCGCGACGTTGACGACGCCGAGGTCCTTGGCGCGGTCGGTCGCGGCGGGCAGCACCTGGGTGAGCATGGCCAGCGCGACCGCCCAGTAGGCGCCGAAGCCGAACCCGAGCAGCGGGGCGGCGACCAGCGCGGACCACCAGGTCGGCCAGGCGGCGAGCAGCAGCGCGGCCAGCGCCATGAGCGCGGCGGACAGGTGGACGCCGCCGCGCCTGCGGCCGGTGCGGTCGGAGCGGGCGCCGACGAGCACCGCGCCGACCGCGAGTGCCGCGCCGTAGAGCAGCATCAGCACCAGCAGGCCGTCCTCGGGCGCGGGGTGGCGCACCTCGTCGGCCAGGAAGAACAGCAGGTAGAGGGTGCCGAGCGCGTTGCCGAGGTTGATGGCGAAGTGCGCGGTCCAGGCCCAGGCGAAGTCGGGGTGCCGCCTCGGGGAGACCCACAGCTCGCGCGCGACGAGCGGCGGGCGGGCGGCGCGCGGCAGCCGGGCGTCCGGGGTGGCGAGCACGAACGCCAGCGCGCCCGCGACGACCAGCGCCGCGCACACCAGGTAACCGGCGGTCTGGCCGGTGACCAGCACGGTCACCACGACGGCGCCCAGCACGGTGCCGAGCATCTGGCTGATGCCGACGAGCCCGCCGACCCTGGCCCGCTGCGCCACCGGCACCCGGTCGGGGACGCCGGAGGTGAGGCTGGCGAGCATCCCGTTCAGCCCGGCCTGGACCAGGCACCAGCCGAGCGCCATCGACCAGGCCGCGTCGGCCCCGGAGAGCACGGCCAGGCCGAGCGCGCCCGCCAGCGCGCCGCCCAGGGTCCACGGGTGGCGGCGGCCGAACCGGGAGCAGGTGCGGTCGGAGGACAGCCCGATGAGCGGGTTGGCGACCAGCGCCACGGCCGCGCCCAGGGCGGTGACCAGGCCGAACACCAGCTCCTTCGCGTCGGGCGCGATCCGCTCGGCCTGCTGCGGCAGCAGCACCTGGATGGGGGCGTAGACGCCGAGCCACAGGCCGAGGTTGGCCAGGAACAGCAGTGTCGTCCAGCCCCGGCCGACCGGGGTGACCGGTTCGGCGAGCGGATCGGGGGCGGTCGCGGCGGGCGCGGCGGCGGTTATCTCGGGGTCCGGCGCGCCCGGTCCGGGGGCGCTCACCGGCGGATCCGGTCGCGGTACCAGCGGAAGGAGGCGCGCGGGGTGCGGCGCTGGGTGGCGTAGTCGACGTGGACCAGGCCGAAGCGCTGCGAGTACCCGGAGTCCCACTCGAAGTTGTCCAGCACCGACCAGACGAAGTAGCCCTTCGCCCCGGCGGCGATCGCGGCCTCGCTGTGGGCGGCCAGGTACTCGACGCGCTCGGTGTCGTCGAGCGAGTGCGGGTAGCTGCACCCGCTCTCGGTGATGTGGACGGGCGGCAGGTGCGGGTGCCTGGCGCGCAGGGCGTCGATCATCTCGCCGAGCCCGGCGGGCACGACCGGCCAGCCGAAGCCGGTGAGCGGGTGCTCGGTGATCGGGACCAGGTCGAACGGCAGCGGGTTGCCCGGCGACGGGGCCGCGAGCCGGGTGGGGTTGTAGTAGTTGACCCCGTAGAAGTCGAGCGGCTGGGCGATGGTGGCGAGGTCGCCGTCGTAGATCGGCAGCAGGTCGACCAGCGCCTCGGGGTAGCGCCCGGCGAGGACCGGGTCGGCGTAGAGCCAGTTGTGCAGGTCGGCGTACGCGCTCGCGGCGGCGGCGTCCTCGGCGGAGCCGGTGGCGGGCCAGGCCGGGGTGTGGTTGTTCGCGGTGCCGACCGAGGTGGCGCCCGCCGCGCGCAGGGCCTGGACGGCGAGGCCGTGGCCGAGGTTGAGGTGGTGGGCGGTGGGCAGCGCGTCGTACAGGAGGGCCTTGCCCGGCGCGTGCTGGCCGGTGGCGTAGCCGAGCAGGGTGACCATGGCGGGCTCGTTGACCGGGATCCACATCGCGACCCGGTCGGCCAGCCTCGCGGCGGCG
Source organism: Actinosynnema pretiosum (assembly GCF_024171695.1). Lineage (GTDB taxonomy): Bacteria > Actinomycetota > Actinomycetes > Mycobacteriales > Pseudonocardiaceae > Actinosynnema > Actinosynnema pretiosum. The sequence continues at coordinate 183,032 of NZ_JAMTCF010000003.1, forward strand.
GTGGCGGCGTAGTCGGCTAAGCGGTGGGCGGTGTCCCTGGCGAGCCAGCCGCCCGCCTCCTCCACGTGGGCGGGCGTGTCCCAGTGGTAGAGCGTCGCGACGGGGGCGATGCCCGCGTCGAGCAGGTCGTCGACCAGCCGGTCGTAGAAGTCCAGCCCGCTGCTGCCCCCGCCCGCCGCCCGACCGCCTTCGACGCGGGGCCAGGACAGCGAGAACCGGTACGCGTTCACCCCCAGCTCGCGCAGCAGCGCCACGTCCTCGGCGTGCCGGTTGCGGTGGTCGCAGGCCACCCGCGCGGTCTGTCCCTCGAACGAGGGAAATTCATCCCACACTGAGGGAAGCCTGCCGTCCTCGTCGAAGCCCCCCTCGATCTGGAAGGCGGAAGTCGAGACGCCCCAGAGGAAATCAGGTCCGGTCATGACACCTCCCACGAAACGTGAAACGGATTCACACAGTAGGCGTGTTGCGGTGTGGTGGGAAGTCATCGAGCCTTCGACCGGGCACTATGAAGGCCCCTACCAGTCCAGCAGGAGTCGCCGTGACTAGCACGACCCCCTTGCGCAGGCAGCCGGTGCAGCAGCGCAGCGCCAAGCGCGTCGAGCGGATGCTGGAGGCCTGCGCCGCGCTCGTCGAGGAGGTCGGCTACGACGGGGTCACCACGACGCTCATCGCCGAGCGGGCGGGCGTCGCGGTCGGCTCGCTGTACCAGTTCTTCCCGGACAAGCGGGCCGTCGTGCAGGAGCTGACCCTGCGCAACCTGGAGCGGTTCATCCAGACCGTGGACGGCACCTTCGCCACCAGGACGCCCGCGCACTGGTGGGACGCGGTCGACTCGATCTTCGACGTCTACGTGGCGATGCACCGCGAGGTGCCCGCGTTCAGCAGGCTGCACTTCGGCGACGTGGTCGACCTGCGGCTGATGGACGACCGCAAGGACAACAACTCCGTGGTGTCCGACCGGATCGCCGAGATGATCTCCACCCGCTTCGCGATACCCCTGGACGAGGTCAGGCTGCCGATCTCCATAGCCGTGGAGGCCGCCGACGGCGTGCTGGGCCTGGCCTTCCGCCGCGACCCGGCGGGCGACCCGCTCGTCCTCGACGAGGCCAAGGCGCTGATCAGGGGCTACCTGTCCACCAGGATGCCCGATCAGCCACCGGCCACCGCCTAGCCGAAGGCCTTGCCCTCTCCCCGGTAGGTCGGCACGACGGCCTCGACCCGGTCCCCGCTCACCAGGTGGTACTCCGCGAACCGCTCGGCCAGCTCGCCCGCCTTCGCGTGGCGCAGCCAGACCCGGTCCCCCAGCTCCAGCCGGTCGGCGGCCTTCCCCACGACCGGCGTCTGCACCTCCCCGGCCCCCTCCAGCGCGAGCAGCTCCAGCCCGCTCGGCAGGTGCGGCGAGGGCAGCCGGTCCGGCGTCCCGGTCCCCGACGCCAGGTACCCGCCCGAGAACAGCGTGGCCACGTTCCGCTTGGGCCTGCGCACGACGGGCAGCGCGAACAGCGCGGCCGGGCGCGGCCGGAACGAGCGGTAGGCGTCGAACAGGGTCGGCCCGATCAGCCCGGACCCGGCGGCCAGCTCGGTCACCGACCGGTCGGCGCCGGTCGACTCCAGGCTCCCGGTCCCGCCGCCGTTGACGAACTCCAGCTCCGCGACCCGGCGCACCGCGGCCACCGCAGCGGCCCTGCGCTCGGTCAGCTCCGGCACCGAGCGGGCCTGCATCCAGCGCACCGCGAGCCCCCAGGCCCGCCGTCCGGCGGGCGCGTCGCCGATGCCCGCCACCTGGCCCTCGTAGGCCATGACGCCGACCAGCCGGAAGCCCTTCCTGGCCACGACCGCGCGGGCGAACCGGACGGCGTCGCCCTCGGTGTGCACCGGCGAGCGGCGCGGTCCGACGTGCACGCCGGGCAGCGGTCGCCACGAGACGTCCAGTTCGAGGCACACCCGGATCTCCGGGTGGTCGTCGCCGAGCGCGGCGTCGACCAGGTCGAGGTGCGCGGTCGAGTCCACCATGATCGTGATCCGCCGCCGGGCCTTCTCGTCGGCGGCCAGCGCGCGCAGCGCGGTGTGGTCGACGGTCGGGTAGGCGACCAGCAGGTCCTCGGCGGTGTCCTGGGACGACAGCCAGAGCGCCTCGGGCAGCGAGTAGCACATCAGCCCGGCGTAACCGGGCCTGGCGAGGACGCGGTCGAGCAGCGCTCGCACCCGGACCGACTTGCTGGCCACCCGGATGGGCTTGCCCCCGGCCCGCCGGACCAGGTCGGCCGCGTTGTGGTCGAACGCGTCCAGGTCGACGATCGCGAGCGGGGCTTCGAGGTCCTTGGTCGCCAGGTCGAGTCGCGTCCTCGGCTGCATGGCGCCAACGGTACGTCGAAAAAGCTTGAAAGGTGAAACGCTTTCACTTACCTTGTGTGGCTCTCCTCACACCGGAGGCGCAGATGGCACCCCCCTGGACGAACTGGGCGCGGACCGAGACCGCAGCCCCGATCCGGGTCGAGCACCCCACGACGGCGGAGGGGATCTCCGAAGTCGTCCGCACCGCCGACGCCATCCGCGCGCGGGGCAGCGGCCACTCCTTCACCGGGGTCGCCGTCGCCCCCTCGGTCGCGCTCGACCTCGACCGCTGGACCGGCCTGGTCGACGTGTCGGGGGAGCTGGTGACCGTCCGCGCGGGCACCACCCTCCGCGCGCTGAACGAGCTGCTGCACCAGCACGGGCTCGCCATGCCCAACCTCGGCGACATCGACGCCCAGACCATCGCGGGCGCCACCGCCACCGGCACCCACGGCACCGGCGCGGCGCTCGGCGGCCTGGCCACCGCGATCGTCGCGCTGGAGGTCGTGCTCGCCGACGGCTCGCTCGTCCGCTGCTCCCCCGCCGAGCGCCCCGCGCTGTTCGAGGCGGCCAGGCTCAGCCTCGGCGCGGTCGGCGTGATCAGCACGCTGACCCTGCGCTGCGTGCCGTCGTTCGTGCTGCACGCCCGCGAGTACCCGGCCAGGCTCGACGCGGTGCTGGAGGAGTTCGACCACCTCACCGCGACCGAGGACCACGTGGAGTTCCACTGGTTCCCGCACGGCGACCGGGTGATCGTCAAGCGCAACAACCGGGTGGACGAGCCGTGCGCGCCGCTGTCCGGGCTGCGCCGGTTCTACGAGTACGACGTGATGGAGAACGCCGCGTTCGGCGCGGTGTGCAAGGTGGCCCGCGCCGTGCCCGCGACGGCCAGGGGGCTCAACCGGATGTGCGGGGCGCTGATCGGCGAGCGGGACTACCGCGACCAGTCGCACCGCGTCTTCACCACCCCGCGCCGGGTCCGGTTCGTGGAGACCGAGTACGCGGTGCCCCGCGCCGAGCTGCACGGGGTGCTGGCCGAGCTGCGCGCCGCCGTGGGGAAGCTGGAGCACGGGGTGATCGTGCCGGTGGAGGTGCGGGTCGCGCGGGGCGACGACATCTGGCTGTCCACCGCGCACGGGCGGGACACCGCCTACGTCGCGGTGCACCAGTACGTGGGGATGCCGCACCGGCGGTACTTCGACGCGTTCGAGCGGATCGCGCTCGCCGCGGGCGGCAGGCCGCACTGGGGCAAGCTGCACAGCCTGGGCGCCGAGGAGCTGGCCGGGCGCTACCCCCGGTTCGAGGACTTCCGCCGCGTGCGCGACGAGGTCGACCCCGACCGGAAGTTCGGGAACCGGCACCTGGAGCGGGTGCTCGGCTGAGGCGACCGCCGGGCGCGGCCAGTGCCGCGCCCGGCGGTGCGAGACCCGTCACACCCCTGTCTTGCGCGGGGCGCGGGACCGGCGGACCGTGATCCGGATCTCAGCGCCCGATCCCAGCGCCCCGATCCCGGCGCGCCGGTCCGGGGACCCGGACCGGCGCGACCGGTGTGACCTAGAACGCGTCCTGGACCGGCGTCCCGCCGGAGACCAGCTCGTAGGTCTTGCCGATCGACGACGGCCGCCCCAGCGCCGCCACGACCACGGCGGCCACGTCGGCGCGCGGCACCGCCCCGTCCTCCGCGTCCCCCTCGGTGAGCCGGACCGCGCCGGTCGCGGGCTCGTCGGTCAGCCTGCCGGGCCGGACGATCGTCCAGTCCAGGTCGCGGGCCCGCAGGTCGTCCTCGGCCGCGCCCTTGGCGAGCAGGTAGGCGTCGAACACCTCGTCACCGGTGGTCCGGCCGATGCCCGCCGAGCTGATCTGCACGAACCTGCGCACCCCGGCCAGCTCGGCCGCGTCGGCCAGGAGCGCGGAGGCGCCCCGGTCCACGCTGTCCTTGCGCGCCACCCCGCTGCCGGGCCCGGCGCCCGCGGCGAACAGCACCGCGTCCGCGCCCGTCAGGTACTCGGCGACCGAGGCGACGTCGCTCGCCTCCAGGTCGCACAGCACCGGGACCCCGCCCGCCTCGGTCACGTCGGCGAAGTGGTCCTCGTTGCGGACCAGCGCGGTGGCCGAGTCCCCCTCGGCCGCCAGCAGCCGCTGGACGTGCAGCGCGATCTTCCCGTGCCCTCCCGCGATCACAACCCTCATGCGGCCGACGCTAGTCGCCGCGCGGGCCCGCCACAGATCGGCGGCGCGGGTCAGGCGGTGGCCAGGACCCGCTCGTAGACCAGCTCGTTGACCCAGCGGGTGGTGGCGGTGTCCTCGACCGGCACGGTCTCGTTGCGACCGCAGACGTCGGTGGTGAGCTCGCTGCTCTCGTCGGCGAGCAGGACGTTCACGCCGTACCTGCGCACGCGCGGCAGGCAGTTGGCCAGGTAGTCGTGGCTCAGCGCGACCGAGGCGGGCAGCACGGCGGCGGCGTTGCCGAAGCGCGCGAAGGGGACGGCGGAGGCCAGCGCGGTCCGCCAGTGCCTGGCCACGGCCAGGACGCCGACGATGCGCACGGCGGCGGGCGGCACGCGGCCGTCCATCTCCGGCCACACCCAGGTGGAGACGGTGGCCCGGTCGACCTCGGGGGTCGCGCCGAGGCACAGCCGCTCGGCGTGCGCGTCGGCGATCAGGTCGGCCACGACCACGACCTTGCGGCCCATCAGGACCATCTCCGGCAGCACAACGCCGTGCCACCCGAGGCGGACGGCGGCGACGCTGGCCAGCTCCTCGACGGAGCCGGGCAGTTCGGGGATCGGGACAGCCGCGGCCGACGAGGCCCTCGCCTTCGCGGAGTCCGTGACCTCGATACGTGCGGGTGTGCTGCTCACGCCAAAGCCTCCTCGGGAACCACGGCGGTCGATCCGCCGCGTTTCGACTCGTGCTCTGGATAAGGCGTACCAGTCGGAGCGCCGTTCGCCCCCCGCTGCGGACCGGCCCTGAGTTCAGCGGTTTCACCGGGTCGGTGACCGGTCGTTGACCGGTTCGGCGAATTCGGCCCGGCGATGCTGCCGTCCGGGTGACACGAGACCCTGGGAACGGCCCGCGACGGGCACGCACAGGCACACCGCTCGCCTGGAATCCGATACGCGCCGGGCTCGAATAACGGCGGCGAACCGCATCGACGACCGTTCACCGCTTGAAACCAACCGACCGCCGAGCGCGGGGCCGTTCGAGTGACACACATCACTGCCCGGTTTGCCCGTGGCGAACAGCGGAAAACCTCCGAAAACCCAAGAGGCCCACCCCCTGTTGGGGGTGGGCCTCCGGTATTCGGTGGGCGAGGGGGGAGTTGAACCCCCACGTCCTTTCGGACACACGGACCTGAACCGTGCGCGTCTGCCATTCCGCCACTCGCCCTGGCGACGAGGAGAACACTAGCACGATCTCCATCCGGATTACCAATTGGCCCGTGTCCCGCCTCCCCGGCCCGGATACGATCGGGTCAGAAGTCGACCGAGTCGGAGGGTTGCCGTGGGCCTCGTACAGCGCTTCGAGCGCCGTCTCGAAGGCATGGTTGGCGACACCTTCGCCAGGGTGTTCGGCGGCAACGTCGTCTCGCAGGAAGTGGCCCAGGCCCTCCAGCGGGAGGCGGATGGGAACATCCGGGAGCTGGCGGGCGGGCGGCTGCTGGCCCCCAACCACTACGTGGTCCTGCTCGGCCCTGAGGACCACGACAGGCTTGCCGGTGACGGCCAGGATGAACTACGCATCACCAAGTCCCTGGGCGACTCCATCCAGGAGCACCTGGAGGAGAGCGGATGGGATACCTATGGTGACGTCGTAGTCTCCCTGGAGCGCTCCGACGCGCTGCACACCGGTCAGTTCCGAACCCGCTCGTCCGTCGACCCCGACGTGAAAGTTGACAGCCGACGGTCAGCACCACCTCGCACTGCAGGAGACGGATCAATGAGCCAGCCTCCCGGCTACGGACAAGGACAGGGCCAGCCCGGCTACGACCCCTACGCGCAGGGCGGCTACGGCGGCCAGCAGGGTTACGACCAGCAGGGCTACGGCCAAGGCGGCCAGCAGCAGGGCTACGGCCAGCAGGGCTATGACCAGCAGGGCTACGGCCAAGGCGGCCAGCAGCCCGGTTACGACCAGCAGGGCTACGGCCAGGGCGGTCAGCAGCAGGGCTACGACCAGGGCTACGGCCAGGGTTACGGCCAGGGCGGCCAGCAGCCCGGTTACGACCAGCAGGGCTACGGCCAGGGCGGCCAGCAGCCCGGCTACGACCAGGGCTACGGCCAGGGCGGCCAGCAGCCCGGTTACGGCCAGCAGCAGGGCTACGACCAGGGCTACGGCCAGGGCGGCGCGGGCTACGACCAGGGCGGCCAGGCGGGCTACGGCCAGCAGGCCGGGGGCTACGACCAGGCGGGCTACGGCCAGCAGGCGGGCGGCTACGACCAGGGCTACGGCCAGCAGGGCGGCTACGGCGGCGCCCCGGCGGGCGGCGCGCAGCGCCAGCTGAACGCGACGCTGCACCTGGACGACGGGTCCAACCGGACCTACAACCTGAAGCAGGGCGGCAACGTGGTCGGCCGCGGCCAGGAGGCCGACTTCCGGCTCCCCGACACCGGGGTCTCCAGGAGGCACCTGGAGATCACCTGGGACGGGCACAGTGCCATGCTCGCTGATCTCGGCTCGACCAACGGCACGACGGTGAACGGGACCCCGGTGCAGACCTGGCAGCTCGCGGAAGGCGACGTCGTCCGCATCGGCCACTCGTCGCTGGTCTTCCGCACACAGGGCTGAGGTCGAGACGTGTGACGTGACGGCACTCAAGTCAGGAGCGGTTACAACCGGTGCCAGAGCTGGTGATGCAGCTGACCAGAGCGGGGTTCCTCATCCTGCTCTGGTTGTTCGTGTTGGCTGCGCTTCGAGTGGTGCGTTCTGACCTCTACGCGGCGTCGGGGCTGAGGGTCCCGACGCCGTCGATCAAGAAGGGGTTCAGGGGGGCGGGCAAGGGCGGCGCGAAGGCGCCCAGGCAGCTCGTGGTCACGCAGGGGGCCCTGTCGGGCACCCGGATCACGCTTGACGGGAAGCCGATCATGATCGGCAGGGCCGACGACTCCACGCTCGTGCTGGACGACGACTTCGCGTCGACCCGGCACGCGCGTCTGTCGGCGCGCGGCGACGAGTGGTTCGTTGAGGACCTGGGGTCCACCAACGGCACCTACCTCGACCGCGCGAAGGTCACCAGTCCCGTCCGGGTCCCGATCGGCTCCCAGATCCGGATCGGCAAGACGGTGATCGAGCTGAGGTCATGACCCTCGTCCTCCGATACGCGGCCCGGAGCGACCGGGGCCTGGTCCGCCAGAACAACCAGGACTCCGTGTACGCGGGCCCCCGCCTGCTCGCGCTCGCCGACGGCATGGGCGGCCACGCCGCGGGCGAGGTCGCCAGCAAGGTCGTCATCGCGGCCCTCGCGCCGCTCGACGACGACGAGCCGGGGGACGACCTCCTCGGCCAGCTCCGCGACGCGGTGATCAACGGCAACGGGGCGATCTCCGAGCTCGTGCAGAGCGACCCCGACCTGGACGGCATGGGCACCACGCTCACCGCCGTCCTGTTCGCGGGCACCCGCCTCGGCATGGTGCACATCGGCGACTCGCGCGCCTACATGATGCGCAACGGGACCTTCAGCCAGATCACGCACGACGACACGTTCGTCCAGTCGCTGATCGACGAGGGCCGGATCACCGAGGAGGAGGCGGCCACGCACCCGCAGCGCTCGCTGCTGCTGCGCGCGCTGACCGGCCACGAGGTCGAACCGCGCCTGATGGTGCGCGAGGCCAGGCCGGGCGACCGCTACCTGCTCTGCTCGGACGGCCTCTCCGGCGTGGTCACGCTGGAGACCCTGGACGAGGCGATCCGCATCCCGGACCCGCAGGCGTGCGCCGACCGGATGATCGAGCTGGCGCTCAAGGGCGGCGGGCCCGACAACGTCACCGTGGTCGTGGCCGACGTCGTCGACGTCGACTTCGGCGAGAACGCCCCGATAGTGGGCGGAGCGGCCGGTGACGGCGGGGACGACCCGCCACCGCCGGACTCGCCCGCCTCGCGGGCGAGCTCCATCACCGGGCCCCGGCCCGCGCCGCCGAGGCAGGAGCAGCCGCCACCGCCGCCGCAGGCCCCGAAGCGCAAGGGCAAGCTGAAGGTCCTGGCGCTGCTCGTGCTGGTGCTCCTGCTGCTGGCGGGCGCCGGTCTGGCCACCCGCTGGTGGGTGATGCGCCAGTACTACGTGGGCGCGGCGCAGGACGGCCAGGTGTCGGTGTTCCGCGGGGTGACCGGGAGCGTGCTCGGCTTCGAGCTGAACACGGTCGTGGAGGGCTCGTGCCCGCCCGGCTCCCAGGGCTGCGAGCCGATCGCACTGGACGACCTGAAGGTCTTCATGCGGGACGAGGTGAGCAGCGGCATCACCGCCGTGGACGGCCTGGAGGGCGCCCGCGAGGCGATCCGCAGGCTGCGCACGGAGCAGCTGCTGCCGCTGTGCGCGGACCCGCAGACGGCTCCCCCGACCCCGCCGTCGACGACCACCGGGTCGGCGACGAGCGCCGAGCAGCCGCCGCCGAGCGGCGCGCAGGACCCGTCCTCGTCATCGGTCCCGCCGACCACCACCACGGAGGGCACCCCCCTCCCCACGCTCGCGCAGACGCCGGGCACGGACTGCCGGAAGGGTCAGTAGCCGATGGGTTCGCCGGGCACCGGCGCGGAGGACACCCCGCTCGCGAGGGCGAGCGGCACGTCGCCGGGGTTGAAACCGCCACCCACCAAGCGGAGCACCGAGCTCTTCCTCCTGGCCTTCGGCGCGGTGCTGGTCACCGCCGCCCTGGTCCTGGTCGAGGCCAACCAGGAGAAGGAGCTCTCGCTCAACATCATCTGGTACGGCCTGGCCTACCTGGTGATGCTGGCCGTGACGCACCTCGCGGTGCGGACCTGGGCGCCCTACGCGGACCCGGTGATCCTGCCGTGCGTCACGCTGCTGAACGGGATCGGCCTGGTCGTGATCCACCGGATCGACCTGGGCATGGCCGACGTCCTCATCGAGGGCGAGCCCTGGTCCCCGGCGGCGCCGAAGCAGGTCATGTGGACGGGCCTGTCGCTCGTCCTGTTCTGCGCGGCGCTCAAGCTGCTCAAGGACCACCGCACGCTGGCCAAGTTCGGCTACGTCTCGGGCCTGGTCGGCCTGGTCGCGCTGATCCTGCCGGGCGTCCTGCCCGGCTTCATCGCGCCGACGATCAACGGCGCGAAGATCTGGCTGCGCTTCGGCGGCGTCTCGATCCAGCCGGGCGAGTTCGCGAAGATCCTGCTGATGGTCTTCTTCGCGGCCTTCCTGGTCTCGAAGCGGGACCTGTTCACCATCGCGGGCCGCCGGTTCCTCGGCATGGACCTGCCGCGCGCCCGCGACCTGGGCCCGCTGATCGCCGTGTGGGCGGTCGTGGTGTCGGTCATGGTGCTGCAGAAGGACCTCGGCTCGTCGCTGCTGTTCTTCGGCATCGTGCTGGTGCTGCTGTACGTGGCGACCGAGCGCGCGGTGTGGATCATCATCGGCGTCGGCCTGTTCATGGGCGCGGCGGTCGTGGCGTGGCGGTTGTTCATCCACGTCCAGACCCGCGTCGACAACTGGATCGACCCGTTCGCGGCCCCGTTGGTGGAGGGCCACCAGATCCTGCAGTCGCTGTTCAGCTTCGGCACGGGCGGCCTGTTCGGCGCGGGGCTGGGTGGCGGAAGGCCGGACCTGGTCCCCGAGGCGAACACCGACTTCATCGCCGCCGTCATCGGCGAGGAGCTGGGCCTGGTCGGCCTGGTCGCCGTGCTGCTGCTCTACACCGTGTTCGCGCTGCGCGGCCTGCGCAACGCGCTGTCGGTGCGCGACACGTTCGGCAAGCTGCTCGGCGGCGGCCTCGCGTTCGCGGTGGCGTTCCAGGTCTTCATCATCATCGGCGGCGTCATGAAGCTGATCCCGATGACCGGCATCACCGCCCCGTTCCTGTCCAAGGGCGGCTCGTCGCTGCTCGCCAACTACGTCCTGGTGGCCCTGCTGCTGCGGATCTCCGACGCGGCCCGGTCGCCGCAGGCGCCGGTGAAGCCGCGCGCGCAGCAGCCCGCGATCGCCGACCAGTTCACTGTCATGGTGGAGCGTCCGAAATGAACACCCCGCTCCGCCGAGTCGGCGTCGCGATGATGGTCATGATGGTCATCCTGCTCGCGAACGCGACGTACGTGCAGGTCATCAAGGCCGACGAGTACCGCACGAGCCAGTACAACCGGCGCGGCCTCCTGGAGATGCTCTCCCGCGAGCGCGGCAGCATCATCGCCTCCGACGGCACCCCGCTGGCCACGGTCACGCCGATCCCGGACAAGGACCGCTGGCAGCGGGTCTACTCCAACGGGCCGATGTACCTGCCGGTGACCGGCTACCTGGCCAACAACTTCGGCTCGAACGGGCTGGAGCGGGCCGAGAACGACCTGCTGATCGGCGAGGACGACCGGCTGTTCACGCGCAGGCTGTCCGACCTGATCACCGGCCGCGACCCCAAGGGCGCGAGCCTCCAGGTGACGATCAACCCGAAGGCGCAGCAGGCCGCGTACGAGGCGCTGGGCGACCGGACCGGCGCGGTCGTGGCGATCGAGCCGAAGACCGGCAAGATCCTGGCGCTGGTGAGCACGCCCTCGTTCGACCCGAACAAGCTGGCCGTGCAGAACATCGCCGAGGAGCAGGCGTACTGGAACGAGGTCACCCAGGACAACGCGGCGCAGCCCGACGCCAACCGCGCCCTGTCCTGGACCTACCCGCCCGGCTCCACGTTCAAGCTGGTCGTGGCGGCGGCGGGCCTCGAGGAGGGCATGGACAAGTCGACCCAGGTCGACGCGCGCCCCACCATCACGCTGCCGGGCACGAACACCGAGCTGCCGAACTTCAACGGCAACAACTGCAACAACGGCGTCAACGCGACCCTGGAGCAGGCGATCGCCGAGTCGTGCAACACCGCGTTCGCGAAGCTCGCGAGCGACCTCGGCACGGCGAAGCTGCGCGAGCAGGCGGCGAAGTTCGGCATCGACGACCAGAAGTACCAGGTCCCGATGACCACGGCGGCCTCCACGATCGGCCCGATCCCGGACCAGCCCGCGCTCTACCAGACCGGCATCGGCCAGCGCGACGTCCAGGTGACCCCGCTGGCGAACGCGGTGATGGTCGCGACCATCGCCAACAAGGGCGTCCGGATGAAGCCGTACCTGGTGGACAAGATCCTCGGCACCGACACGGCGACCATCTCCGAGACCAAGCCCGACGAGGTCGACGAGGCCATGTCCGAGGACAGCGCCCAGATGCTGACCGAGATGATGATCGCCGCCGAGAACAAGGCGGGCGGCACGGGCAAGCTCAGCAACATCCAGATCGCCTCGAAGACCGGCACCGCCGAGTGGGGCGCGGGCTCGACCCCGAACCCGCACGCCTGGTACACCGCGTTCGCCCCGGCGAACGACCCGCAGATCGCGCTCGCGGTCATCGTCGAGAAGAGCGGCGGCCAGTCCGGCGGCAACGCGACCGGCGGCCGGGTGGCCGCGCCCGTCGGCCGCGCGGTGATCAGCAGCTACCTCGGGAGCAGGTGATGCTGTCCTCCGGCCAGCTCCTCGCCGAGCGGTACCGCCTCACCAGGCGGATCGCCGTCGGCGGCATGGGCGAGGTCTGGGAGGCCGCCGACACCCGGTTGGACCGCAACGTCGCGGTGAAGGTGCTCAAGGCGGAGCTGAGCGGGGACGCCGAGTTCCTGAACCGGTTCCGCATCGAGGCCAGGACCACCGCGTCGCTGAACCACCCCGGCATCGCCGGGGTGCACGACTACGGGGAGACGGCCTCCGAGCCCGACGGGCCGGAGGACACCGCGTACCTGGTGATGGAGCTGGTCGAGGGCGAGCCCCTGGCCGCGGTCATCGCCAGGGGGCGGATGAACGCCGAGCGGGTGCTCGACGTGCTGGAGCAGGCGGGCACCGCGCTGCAGGCCGCGCACGAGCGGGGCCTGGTGCACCGGGACGTGAAGCCGGGGAACATCCTGGTGACCCCGGACGGCAAGGTGAAGATCACCGACTTCGGCATCGCGAAGGCGGCTGACGCGGCCCCGGTGACCCGGTCGGGGATGGTGATGGGCACGGCCCACTACATCGCCCCCGAGCAGGCGACCGGGCACGACGCCGAGCCCGCGAGCGACGTGTACGCGCTGGCGGTGTGCGGTTACGAGTGCCTCGTCGGGCACCGGCCGTTCCTGTCGGAGAACGCGGTGACCGTCGCGATGATGCACATCAGGGACGTCGCGCCGCCGCTGCCGCCGGACGTGCCGCCCGCCGTGCGGGCGCTGATCGAGGCGACGCTGGTCAAGGACCCGAGGCAGCGGTACCGCAACGGCGGCGAGTTCGCCTCGGCGGTGGCCGCGGTGCGGGCCGGTCAGCCGCTGCCCGCGCCGTCCGGGCTGGCGATGGCGGTGGGCGCCCCGCAGCTGGCTCCCCCTCCGCAGGCCCCGCCCTCGCAGCAGCTGCCCGTGCAGCCGATGGGCGCGCCTCCGATGACCGGGCAGCCGATGCAGGCCGCGCAGGCGCAGCCGATGGCGGTCCAGCCGATGGGCGCGCCGCCCATGAGCGCGCCGCCGATGCCGTCGCAGCAGCTCCCGGCGCAGCTCACGCCGCCGCAGCAGCTGGCGGCTCCCCCGCCGATGGCCCCGCAGCAGCTCACGCCCCCGGCGCAGCTCACCCACCCCGGCATCCCCGTGACGCACCCCGGTTCGCGTCCGGGGATGCAGCCCATCCACCCTCCCGCGGCAGGCCCGCACACGGGTGCTTTCCACCCGTCGGGCGCTCCGGGCCGGCATCCTGGACGCGGTCGCCCTCTGCTGTGGGTTATGGTCGCCTTCCTGGTGATCGCGCTGATCGCACTCAGCGTGCTCATCGTGCGCGAGGTCGCGGGGGACGATGGGGTGCCCGGCGGTCCGAACCCGCAGGACAGCACTCCCTCCGCGAGCAGGTCGGCGCGGGAGGACGCGACCGACCGGTTCCCCGGCACTCCGACGGTGCGGATCACCGGGGCGGACCACCTCGGCGCGCCCGCGGACGAGGTCGCGGCAACCTTGGCCGGGCACGGCGTCGAGCCCGAGATCCGCTCGGAGCGGGGCGGCGCGCCCTCGGACGCGAGGCGGTGCCGGGTGAGCGAGCTGGAACCCGAGGGAGAGGTCGCGATCGGTACACGGGTGCGCGTCACGTGCGTGCCCACCTGAACCGGGGGCGGCAGGCTGAACGCGCACGACGGGCACGACAAGGCTTGAGACCGTTGACGAGGAGCGGGACGAAGCACTGATGAGCACTCCGCGACTGCTCTCCAACCGCTACGAACTCGGGGAGACCCTCGGCTACGGCGGCATGTCCGAGGTCCACAAGGGCAAGGACGTGCGGCTCAGCCGGGACGTGGCGATCAAGGTGCTCCGCGCCGACCTCGCCCGCGACGCCCAGTTCCAGGAGCGGTTCCGTCGTGAGGCCCAGAACTCCGCAGCGCTGAACCACCCCGCCATCGTCGCCGTGTACGACACCGGCGAGACCGAGACCCAGTACGGCCCGCTGCCCTACATCGTCATGGAGTACGTGGACGGGCGGACGCTGCGCGACATCGTCAAGACCCAGGGCCCGCTGTCGAACAAGCGCGCCATGGAGGTCATGGCGGACGTGTCGGCCGCGCTGGACTTCAGCCACCGGCACGGCATCGTGCACCGCGACGTGAAGCCCGCGAACGTGATGATCACCCGTTCGGGCGCCGTCAAGGTCATGGACTTCGGCATCGCGCGCGCCGTGCACGACGGCCAGGCCGCCGTGACGCAGACCGCCGCGGTGATCGGCACCGCCCAGTACCTCTCCCCCGAGCAGGCGAAGGGCGAGGCGGTCGACGGCCGCAGCGACGTGTACGCGTCGGGCTGCGTGCTGTTCGAGCTGCTCACCGGCGAGCCCCCGTTCACCGGCGACTCGCCGGTCGCGGTGGCCTACCAGCACGTGCGGGAGGAGCCGAAGTCCCCGTCGTCGCTGAACCCGAAGGTGTCGCCCGCGCTGGACTCCATCGTGCTCAAGGCGATGGCCAAGGGCCCTGCGAACCGCTACCAGTCGGCCGCCGAGCTGCGCGCCGACCTGGTCCGCGTGCTGTCCGGCCAGCGGCCGTCCGCGCCCGTCGTGATGACGAGCGAGGAGCGGACCGCGCTGCTGGACCAGCAGCAGGCGCCCTCCGCGCCGACGCGCAGCGAGGCGGTGCAGACGACGAGCGGCGGCGGCAGGCACCGGCAGTCGGCGGTCAGGGAGCGCGAGCGGGAGCGCGACCGCGAGGACACCGGCAACTACAGCGCGGCTCTGGAGGAGGAGCGGGAGCGCCTGGCCGCGCGCAGGCGGATGTGGATGATCGCCATCGTCGTCCTGCTCTGCGCGGGCGTGCTGGCGCTGGCGATCTGGATCACCACGTCGGTGCTCGGGGACAACGACACCTCCAGCGGCGACTCCCAGCAGGTCGCGGTGCCGACGCTGGTCGGCAAGACCACCTCGGAGGCGCGCAACGCGCTGTCCGAGGCCGGGTTGGAGATCAGCCTCCAGCTGGTGCCGTGCCAGCCGGGCAGCCAGCCCAAGTGCGACGCGGCCAAGGACATCGACCGGGTGCTGGAGACCAGCCCCGCGAGCGGCAAGGCGGTCGACCGGAACACCAAGGTCGTCGTCATGGTGGGCACGAACCCGGACGACGTCGAGGTGCCCGACCTGACCGGGCTGAGCGTCGCGGACGCGCAGGCCAAGCTCGGCGAGGACTGGAAGCTCGACACGAACCAGGAGCGGGTGGAGACCAGCGACCCGGCGAAGGTCGACAAGGTCGTCGAGCAGAACCCGATGCACGGCACGAAGGCCCCCAAGGGCACCACGATCACGATCAAGATCGGCCGGGAGCCCGAGTCCGTCGTGCTGCCGAACGTGATCGGCGTGCAGGAGGACGACGCGCGGGCCTCGCTGGAGCAGTCGGGCTTCAAGGTGCAGGTCAAGCAGGTCGACAGCGCCACCGACGCGGGCCAGGTCATCGCGCAGGACCCCGGCGCGGGCCGGGTCGAGAAGGGCACCACGGTCACCCTCAGCGTGTCCAAGGGCAACATGATCTCGATGCCGGACCTGCGGGGCATGACCGAGACCGAGGCCAAGGCGGCGCTGCGGCAGGCCCAGTGGAACGGCGACCTCCAGGTCACCAAGACGGCGGTGAGCGACCTCTCCCAGGACCGCAAGGTCCAGTCCCAGCAGACCTCCGTCGGGTCGGCGATCACCAAGGCGCAGCGGCTCAGCGTCGTCGTCGGCGAGTTCCGGCCGGGGTCGAGCAGCACGCCGCCCAGCAACTAGGCCGCCGCGCGCCGGGACCCCGGAGCCGGGTCGGCGCGGTCGGCGGAACGCGGAAGGGCCCTCCCGGAGCTGCCGGGAGGGCCCTTCGCCGTCTGAGCGGACGCGGAACGGCCTAGCGCCGGGCCGCCGCGGCCAGGTCCCTCATGCCGCGCTCCAGCTCGCCCACGACGGCCTCAGGCACCTCGTGGCCGCACACCGCGAGCCAGTTGGCCAGCATCCGGTGGCCGCCGTCGGTGAGCACCGACTCGGGGTGGAACTGGACGCCCTCGACGGGCAGCTCGCGGTGCCGCATCCCCATGACCACGCCGCCCTCGGTCCGGCAGGTCACCTCGAACTCGTCGGGGATCGTCTCCGGGAGCACGGTCAGCGAGTGGTAGCGGGTCGCGGTGAACGGCCGGGGCAGCCCGGCGAGCACGCCCGCGCCCTCGTGGGTCACCACCGACGTCTTGCCGTGCAGCAGCTCGGGCGCGAGGTCGACGGTCGCGCCCCACACCGCGCCGATGGCCTGGTGGCCGAGGCACACGCCGAACACCGGGACGCCCGAGTCCGCGCACCAGCGGATGGCGTCCATGCTCCGACCGGCCCGCTGCGGCGTGCTGGGACCGGGGCTGATCAGCACTCCGCCCGCCGCCGCGACGTCCGAGGCCTCGACCTCGTCGTTGCGCTTGACCACGCACTCGGCGCCGAGCTGCGCCAGGTACTGGACGAGGTTGTAGACGAAGCTGTCGTAGTTGTCGACCACCAGCACGCGCATGGCGCCAGGGTAGCCGTGAGGAACCTCTCGCAGGTACTGAACTAAGGCCCACCTAACCTTAGGGTATGAGTCGTTCCCTGCGCGTCGCCGTGGTCGGCGCGGGCCCCGCGGGCATCTACGCCGCCGACATCCTGACCAAGTCCGACGCCGAGGTCTCCATCGACCTGTTCGAGCGGATGCCCGCCCCGTACGGTCTGATCAGGTACGGCGTCGCTCCCGACCACCCCCGGATCAAGGGGATCGTCAACGCGCTGCAGAAGGTGCTCGACCGGCCGGAGATCCGCTTCTTCGGCAACGTCGAGTACGGCGTGGACGTGAAGCTGGAGGACCTGAGGCAGCACTACGACGCCGTGATCTTCTCGACCGGCGCCGAGAAGGACCGGGCGCTGGACGTGCCCGGCATCGAGCTCGACGGCAGCTACGGCGCCGCCGACTTCGTCTCCTGGTACGACGGCCACCCGGACGTGCCCCGGACCTGGCCCCTCACCGCCTCGCAGGTCGCCGTGCTCGGCGTCGGCAACGTCGCGCTGGACGTCGCCCGCGTGCTGGCCAAGACCGCCGACGAGCTGCTGACCACCGAGATCCCCGACAACGTCTACGAGGGCCTGAAGACCAGCCCCGTCACCGACGTGCACGTGTTCGGCCGCCGGGGCCCGGCGCAGGCGAAGTTCACCCCGCTGGAGCTGCGGGAGCTGGACCACTCGCCCAAC
Source organism: Actinosynnema pretiosum (assembly GCF_024171695.1). Lineage (GTDB taxonomy): Bacteria > Actinomycetota > Actinomycetes > Mycobacteriales > Pseudonocardiaceae > Actinosynnema > Actinosynnema pretiosum. Next base: position 200,258 of record NZ_JAMTCF010000003.1, read on the forward strand.
GTCGAGGTGATCGTGCACCCCGAGGGCATCGACTTCGACGAGGGCAGCATGGCCTCGATCCGGTCGAGCAAGCAGGTCGAGATGGTCGTGAAGACGCTGCAGGAGTGGGCGCTGCGCGACGTCGGCGACCGGCCCCGCAGGCTGCACCTGCACTTCCTGGAGGCCCCGGTCGAGGTGACCGGCGAGGACGGGAAGGTCGTCGGCCTGCGCACCGAGCGCATGGAGCTGGCGGGCGACGGCAACGTGAAGGGCACCGGCGAGTTCACCGACTGGCCGGTGCAGGCGGTGTACCGGGCGGTGGGCTACCTGTCCACGAGCCTGGTCGACCTGCCGTTCGACACCGCGTCGGGCACGGTCCCGCACGCCGGGGGCCGCGTGGTCGACCTGGACGAGCAGCCGCTGCCGGGCGTGTACGTCACCGGCTGGATCAAGCGCGGCCCGGTCGGCCTGATCGGCCACACCAAGGGCGACGCGCTGGAGACCGTCACGAACCTGCTGGCGGACGCCGACGCGCTGCCCGCCTGCCAGTTCCCGGAGCCGGACGCGATCGTCCGGTTCCTGGAGCAGCGCGCCGTCCCGTTCACCACGGTGGAGGGCTGGTTGAAGCTGGACGCGCACGAGAAGGCGCTGGGCGCCGAGCGCGGTCGCGAGCGGGTCAAGGTCGTGGACCGGGAGGAGATGACCTCGGTCTCCCGGTCCTGACGGCCACGACCTGACCGCCGCGACCCGGCGGTCACTGCTCGGTCGTCACCTGGTTGAACGGGAGCATCGGCTCCGCCCAGGGGAAGACGACGAACATCAGCAGCGCCACCACCCCGGCCGCCAGCAGGACGGCCTCGAGGACCCGAACCGGCAGGGGGCCGGGGAGGTGGCGCCAGATCCAGGAGTACACCTCACTGCTCCTTGAGCTCGGGGGGCAGGAAGCCGTCCGACTTCGGGTAGTGCTGGGCCAGCGACGCGTGCACGATCAGCCGCTGCTTGTCCGAGAAGCGCGGGTGGCACGTGGTCAGCGTCATCAGCGGCTTGAGCTGGTCGTCGGGGACCTCGGTCTCGTTGTACGGGACCTCGTTGATGACCTCGCCCGCCGAGGGCAGCACGATCTCCTGGCCCTGGGTCCTGGAGTACGCCCCGCTCAGCGGCACGACGTCCTTGCACCTCGGGTCGGACGCGCGGGAGGCCCACCCCGCGACCTCGCTGTTCTTCGGCAGCATCCGGTAGACGAACCAGGACGTCTGGGTCTCCACCACGATCGCGTCGCACGAGTTGAGCAGGTCGAGGTCGTTGAACGGCGAGCCCTTGCCGACCCGGTGCCCCGCGACCGCGAAGTTGCCCTTCTCCCCCGGCAGGGCGGTGCCCTTGTAGTGGCCGGGACCGGTCTCCAGGTCCTTGTCGGTGGTGCCCTCGACGATGGAGAACTTGTAGTCCGCCCCGAACACCGGGATGTAGATCTTCGCGAACGCCTTGCCGTCGAGCAGGTCGTACTTGACCTCGCGCTGCGGGTCGGCCGCGACGGTGTTCGAGTCCTTCCACTCCTCGTCCAGCGCGGACGTGACGTCGTCCTGCTTGCCCGCGGAGATCAGGTCGGTGACGTAGACCTCGTAGACCACGAACAGCAGCACGACGAGGCCGAGCGTGATCAGCGCCTCACCGGTGCCCCGCACGACCTTGCGCAGCGGGCCCTCGGGCGGGTAGTCCGGCTCGTGCCGGTCCGCCCCGGCGCCCTCGTCGAGGTCGTCGTGGTCGAGGTCGTCCTGCGGGTCCTCGTAGTCGTCCCGGTCGCCCGCGAACCTGGGGATGACCTCCGTGGGAGGCTCGACGGGCCTGCGCGGCGCCCGGTGGCGCGGCGGGGCGACGGGCCGTCCCGGCGCCGGGGGGAGGCTGTGCCCCACGGGTTGCGCGTACTGCGTCGGCGCGTCGCCGACCGGCCGCAGCACCTGCGTCGCCTCGTCCTGGGGCGGGCGCTGCTGGGAGTGCCGGGGACCGCGCGGCGCAGGCCGGGGGCCTTGCGGCTGGCGCGCGACCTGGGTGGTCGGCTGCGGCGCGGACCAACCGCCCTGGGGCGGGGTCGGCGGCGGGCCGCCTGGTCTGCCACCGGACGCCTGCGGGGCTGGGTACGGCCTCGGGCGCTGAGCGTGCGGCGGCTGTCCCGACGGTCCGCCGCGCGTCGCGGGCGGGTCGAAGCTCACCTGAGAAACCTCCCGGCCATGACTCCAGTCCAGCACAGTGCTTCTAGGACCTGCTCGGTTACGTTAACGTGTTCCCCCAGCGGTGGGCGTTAACTGACGCGCCCACCCAGGCCTATCCACCGTCAGGCGAGGACAGCCATGCCCAAGTCCAAGGTCCGCAAGAAGGCCGTCTACACGGCGCCTGCCGATCGACGCACCCCGGTGAAGGTCAAGGCAGCAGGTCCTTCGCACCCGTTCTACATCACGGTGATGCTGGGTGTCATGCTGCTCGGCCTCGCCTGGCTGGTGGTCAACTACATCGCGGGCGAGAAGATCCCGGTGATGATGGACCTCGGGTCGTGGAACTTCGGCATCGGCTTCGCGCTGATCATCGTCGGCCTGCTGATGACGATGCGCTGGCGCTGACCGGTCGACGCGGGACAGCTCTCCGGAGGGGCCGGGCGCACTGCGCGCCCGGCCCCTCTCGCGTGTCCGGCCCGGCCTGACCGGGTGAACAGCGGGTGACCGGAGCGCACGGTCGCAAGTCATCCCCAATGGGGACAACTCCTGTGGATAACTTTGCGCCAAAACGCACAAGCCCCGGTCCAGGGCGGGAGTTGTCCACAGCCCCGTCTCGGAGTGCGGGACACTCACGGGTGTGACGTCACCTCCGCCCACCCGGTCCTGGGCCACGAATCCCGCGTTCGTGGCCCTCGCGGGAGCACTGGCCGTAATCGTGCTGGTGCTGCTGCTCATGTCCCCCGACGCCCCCTCCCGCGTGATGCTCGGCCTCGCCGTCGCGCTGCTGGGGTGGATGTCCCTGCAGGGCGCGCTGGTACGCCCCAGGCTGGCCGTTGATGAGACGGGTCTGACCGTGCGCGGGTTGCGCCGGGAGCACCACATGGCCTGGCACGAGGTGAAGGTGCGCCTGCAGAGCACCCGCAGGCTGGGGCGCGTGGTGCGGACCCTGGAGCTGGACTGGGAGCGCGGCGAGCAGGAGCGCCTGGTGGTGCTCACCCAGCTCGACCTGGGCGCCGACCCGCAGGACGTGGCCGAGGTGCTGCACGCGCTGCGGCCGTGACCCGCTCGGCCCGATCAAGACCCGCCCCGGACGGGTGAGCGTCGAGTGGCGCTCATCACCGTCCCCGGTATTCCACAGGTTCCGCTCCCACCTGTGGACAACTGCCCCGCCGCGCCCGGCCGACCCGGCTGGGCGCGGTCGGGCCGGGGGCGACACCCCCGACCCCCGATCCCGCTTCAGGTGAACTTCCGGTGCTCCGGCCGTCGGGGTCCCGAACCCCTCGCGGGGCTCAGCCCACGAGCACGGCGGTGCGGACGACGGTGAGCACGACCAGCGCGACGGCGAACGCCGCGACCGACCCGAGCTGCCACTTCGCCTGGTTCGGCCCGCGCGGCGCGTAGACCAGCGCCGCGGTGACCGCCGCGCCGACCGCGATGCCGCCCAGGTGCCCGAGGATCGAGATGTTGGGCAGCGAGAAGCTCAGGAACACGTTGATGGCGATGACCGCCAGCACCGGCGTGGCGTTGAGCCGCCGCCTGAGCAGCACGACGAGCAGGGAGCCCATCAGGCCGTAGATGGCCCCCGAGGCGCCCGCCGTGATGGAGACGACCTCCTCGAACAGGTACACGGCCGCGCTGCCGCCCAGCAGGGACACCAGGTAGACCGCGAGGAACCTGACCCGCCCGAGGACGGGCTCCAGGTCGCGCCCGAGGATGTACAGCGAGGCCATGTTGAGGCCGATGTGCGTGATGCCCAGGTGCAGGAAGCCCGAGGTGACCAGCCGCCACCACTCGCCGACGGCGACGAAGTAGGGGACGAGCGCCCCCTCCTGGGTCACGGCGCTCTGGAAGACGTCCCGGTCGGTCACGCCGCCGCCCAGGTAGGCGGTCAGCGCGAACAGCGCGAGGTTGATGCCGATGAGCACGGGGACCACGAGGAGCCCGCGCCCGGTCGAGGCGTGCGTCGAGCCCGCCACCGTGCGGGCCTGCCTCGTGGTGCGGACCCCCTCGGTGACGCAGTCGACGCACTGGAAGCCCACGGCCGCCTCGCGCAGGCAGTCGGGACAGGCGGGGCGCTCGCACCGCGCGCACAGCAGGCCGGTGGCCCGATCGGGGTGTCGCACGCAGGCCGCTTGGCCTGGTTGCGCCCCGATCGGGCCGCCGGGTGGAACCGGAGTGCCTGCCACTAGGCCTTCTCGATCGTGACCTTCTCGATGACGACGTCGTTGACCGGGCGGTCACCCGCACCGGTCGGACCGTTCTCGATCTTGTCGACGACGCCGCGGGACTCCTGGTCGGCGACCTCGCCGAAGATCGTGTGCTTGAAGTTCAGCCACGAGGTCGGGGCGACCGTGATGAAGAACTGGGAGCCGTTGGTGTTGGCCCCGGCGTTCGCCATCGCCAGCAGGTAGGGGCGGTCGAACTTGAGCTCCGGGTGGAACTCGTCGGCGAACTTGTAACCGGGGCCGCCGCGACCGGTGCCCGTGGGGTCACCGCCCTGCAGCATGAAGCCTGCGATGACCCGGTGGAAGATCGCACCGTCGTAGAAGGGCCCGCTGGCCTCGCCCTTCGCGTTGGCTTCGGTGTACGCCTTCGTGCCCTCGGCGAGGCCCACGAAGTTCGCCACCGTCTTGGGGGCGTGGTCGGGGAAAAGGTTGATCTTGATGACGCCCTGCGAGGTGTGCAGGGTCGCCGTCACCTTGCGCCCGACGAGCGATTCGTTGCTGTCTGCCACCTCCCCATCGTGCCATCTACCGGCGCTGTGGTTGGGGAAGGGGCAGGATGGGTATTGCCGAAATGTGACTGTCCGACAGCTTGTGGAGCGCGATATGGATGAGGTAGACGCCATGACCCGAGCAGGCGAGTCGGCGGGCAGGGCAGTGGGAACGGGTCTCCGCGCCGCCCGCCGGGGAGCGGTTCGCGCTGGTCACGCCAGCGCTGACGCCGCAGCTCAGTGGGCGGGGAAGCTCGAGGGCAAGCTCGCCGAGCGCGGGGTGACCGCCGACCACGTGCGCGGCGTCGTCGCCGATCGCGCCGGCCTGCTCGTCGAGCGTGCCGAGCAGGTGGAGAAGCAGACCAGGCGCAGCCGCCGCAAGCTCGCCAAGAGGGCCAAGGCGGTCCGCAAGGACGTGGCGAAGGCCACCGAGCGGGCCCGCAAGGAGGCCGGTGTCCGCGCCAAGGACATCCGCAAGGCGGCGAAGCAGGCGCGCAAGGAGTTCGGCAAGCCCCAGAAGTCCTCGCGCAAGTGGCCCTGGGTGCTCGGCCTGCTCGCCGCGGGCGCGGTCGCGGGCTGGGCGGCGCTGAACAAGCGCCCGCAGGAGGTGCTCCTGGAGGAGGAGGCCCCCGTGCACCCGCTGAACGGCGACATCCCGTACTCCGGCTCGTCCGACCGGGACGCCGCGTCCCGCAACGGCCGGGTCACCGAGCGGAGCTGACGCCCCGAACCCACCACGAACCGCGAGCGCCCGCCCTCCAAAGCAGGGGGACGGGCGCTTCGCGCGTTCCGGGCGGCCCGGCTCAGCCCGCCAGGCCCTGGACGACCAGCTTGGCGATCTGCTTCGCCTTGATGGTCTGCTTCTGGTTGCTGGTGATGACGACGGCGTCCCCGGCCTTGGCGACCGCGTAGACGGCGCCCGCGTCGGTGGCCATCGACCCGCCCTCCCAGCCCGCGGGCTCGGTGGCGGGGTTGGAATCGGCGATCGGGGCCGCCTCGTTGACCAACGCCTTGGCCGTTGTGGCGTCACCCCGGTACACCCGAACGGTCAACTGGATCTCAGTCGCGTTCGCGTAGAAGAAGCACGCGGGATTCGTCTTGTCGCTCGACAGCATCACCTTGGGCACGAGCTGCCCGTTGGCTTGAGCGACCTCGGACTTGTCCAGATAGGGGCAGGTGCCCTCGACCGCCGGTTCGGGCGCCGGGGGCGGCCCGCTGGGCGTGGAGGACGTGGTGACCTGCGTGGACGCGGGCTGGGATGCCTGCGCCGAGGTCCCACCGGGGCTTTCCTGACCCCCGCACGCGGTGAGCGCGCCGAGGATCAGCAGGGAGGGCAGCAGTCGCTTCATGGCGCGGCAAGTCAACCAGATCGCCGACAGACCCCAGACAGCGAATCGACAGCGTGACGATCTAGGCACGTAACGTGAAGACCGTTAGCTTGTCCTTACCTGCCACTCGCCCCTGCCAAGTGAGGACTGAATCGAAATGAGCTTGTTGGATCGAGGTCGAGAGCAGATCCTCTCGGTCTTCCGGATCGTGATCGCCTTCTTCATGATCTGCCACGGAGCCCAGAAGGTCTTCGGCGTCCTGGGCGGCAAGGGCGGCTTCTCGCCCCTGAACTGGCCCTCGGGCCCCGCGGGCCTCATCGAGGTCATCGGCGGCGTGCTCGTCCTGATCGGCCTCTGGACCCGCGTGGCGTCGATCATCGTCTCCGGCGCCATGGCCTACGCCTACTTCGTCGTCCACCAGCCGATGGGCCTGCTCCCCATCGAGAACAAGGGCGAACTGGCCGCGGTCTACTCGTGGGCCTTCCTGCTCCTGGCCTTCACGGGTCCGGGCGTCTGGGCGGTGGACACCATCCTGGCCTCCAGGAAGCGGAGCACCGAGAACCGAGAGCTGGCGAACGCGGCGGCCTGACCGCGACTACCTCAGCACCAACTGACAAGGGCGTCAGCAAGGAACCAGGGGCCCGCACCCTCCCGGCCGGGGGTGCGGGCCCTTCCACGTCCGGGAAAAGCCCCCACGCACCACCGGCGCTCTCGATCGGTGCTCTTGATCACAAAACAAAAAAACCCCGACCCGAATGGGACCGGAGCAAAAAACACACTCGGCGGCGACTACCGCAGATCAGGACCACCGCAGGGGGTCCGGGGGCGAAGCCCTCCGGGCGGGGTCCGGGGGCTGCGCCCCCGGTGGAAATGACGAAGGCCGACCCGGTTCGCGCTCTCCGCGAACACAGATCGGCCTCGGCCGAGTGGAGACGAGGGGAATCGAACCCCTAACCCCCGCCTTGCAAAGGCGGTGCTCTGCCAATTGAGCTACGTCCCCTCGCGGGGGGCGGCAGAACGAACCGCCCTCGCGGCGTCAGTTGGCCGGAGCAGTGGCCTCGCGCCACAGGTCAGCGTCGGCCTTGGCCGCGCGACTGCGCTTGACGAAGAACAGGACCGCACCGGCGACTGCGACAAGTGCGATGATCTTCTTCACAGTGTTCCCCTCTGAGCAATCCCTGGATACATCCGGTGGGCCTAGGAGGACTTGAACCTCCGACCTCTTCATTATCAGTGAAGCGCTCTAACCGCCTGAGCTATAGGCCCTCGGGGCAACGACGAGAAGACTACAACACCACCCGCCGTTGCCCCAAATCGGGGTCACTCCCGCTCGGAGAGCGTGACCTCCAAGCCGCCCGCGAGGTCGGCAGAGACGTTGTAGACGAACGCGCCGACCGTGGCCAGCGCGGTGAACAGGACGATGTTGACCGCGCCCACGATGGCGGACACGCCGAACACGCGCCCCGCGCTGATCAGCGGATCACCGCTGGCCTCCTCGCTCTGGAGGAGGTCGTTCGCGGTGTTGTTGATCTTGTCCCACACGCCCATGCCGTTCAGCACGCCGTACAGCACGCCGACCGCGACCAGCCAGACGAAGAACAGCGCCACGCTGAGCACCAGCGCGAGCTTCAGGACCGACCACGGGTCGACCCGCTTCACCTGCAGGCTGGCCCGCCGGGGTCCCCTGCCGGGGCGGCGCGCCGAGGACGACGCCTGCGGCCTGGACTGGTTGCCCAGGTTCACGGCCGTGCGCGGCGCTGCCGCCGCCGCGGCAGCCGCCGGAGCGGCGCCGGGCGGGACCGGCTTGGCCACCGCCACCGTGTCCTGGTCCAGCGACGGGAAGACCGGCGACGCGGGAGCCCCCGCCTCGGCGGGCTTCACGTCGTCGCCCGGCCCGACCTGGGCCGCCTCGCTGTAGCCGCCCTCGCTGGTGGACCGCTGCCACGGCGGGGGCGTCACCGCCACCGTGGGGCTCTCGTCCGCGGGCTTCTCCGGGGCCTTCGCGGCCTCCGGAGCGGCGGCTGCGGGCGCGGCGGTGGTCACGACCTCCTCCGGCTTCTTCTCCGGTTCACCCGATGACGCGGCTGCCGCCTCGGGCGCCTTGGCCGCCTCGACGCTCGGCCGGGTGATCACCGCGGTCTTGTCCGCGTCCCGGTCCTCTTTCTCGGGTGGAGTCACGAGCTGTCCTCAACCTCTCGTCGTCCGCGCTGCTCTCAGTTGGCAGGCTCGGTCGCCTGCTCCTCTTCACCGGTGGAGACGTCGGCGGGCTCGTCCGCGTTGCGCGCGACCGCGATCAAGGTCGACTTCTCCCCGAGGTTCATCAAGCGAACGCCCTTGGTCTGCCTACCCGCTTTGCGGATCTCCTTGGCGCTGGTCCTGATGACCCCGCCCGCGGAGGTGATCGCGTACAGCTCGTCCTCGACGTCGACGATGAGAGCTCCCACAAGCCTCCCACGCCTGCGGTCGTGCTGGATCGTCAGCACGCCCTTGCCGCCCCGCCCCTGCACCGGGTAGTCCTCGATCGGGGTGCGCTTGGCATACCCACCGTCGGTGGCGACCAAAACGAAGAGCCCTTCCTGCACCACGCCCATCGACAGCAGCTCGTCGTCGCTGTTGAAGCGCATCCCCTGGACGCCGGAGGTCGCGCGGCCCATCGGGCGCAGGACGTCGTCGCTGGAGTGGAACCGGATGGACTGGCCGTCCTTGGACACCAGCAGCAGGTCGTCGCCCTCGCCGGTGAGCACCGCGCCGACCAGCTCGTCCTCCTCGCGGAGGTTGATGCCGATCAGGCCGCCCGAGCGGTTGGAGTCGAAGTCCGACAGCTTGGACTTCTTCACCAGGCCGTTGCGGGTGGCCAGCACGAGGTACGGCGCGGCCTCGTAGTTCTTGATCTGGATGACCTGGGCGATCTCCTCGTCCGGCTGGAACGCGAGGAGGTTCGCCACGTGCTGGCCGCGCGCGTTGCGGCTGGCCTCGGGCAGGTCGTAGGCCTTGGTGCGGTACACCCGGCCCTTGTTGGTGAAGAACAGGATCCAGTCGTGCGTGGAGCACACGAAGAAGTGCTGCACGATGTCGTCCTGCTTGAGCTGCGCGCCCTGCACGCCCTTGCCGCCGCGCTTCTGGGCGCGGTACAGGTCGGTCTTGGTGCGCTTGGCGTAGCCGGTCCTGGTGATCGTGACCACCACGTCCTCGACCGCGATCAGGTCCTCCATGGACACGTCGCCGTCGAACGGGACGATCTTGGTGCGCCGGTCGTCGCCGTGCTTGTCGACGATCTCCAGCAGCTCCTCGCGCACGATGGCGCGCTGCCGCTCCGGCTTGGCCAGGATGTCCTTGAGGTCCGCGATCTGGAGCTCGATCTCGGCCAGCTGGTCGATGATCTTCTGGCGCTCCAGGGCGGCCAGGCGGCGGAGCTGCATCTCCAGGATCGCGTTGGACTGCACCTCGTCGACGGAGAGCAGCTCCATCAGGCCGGTGCGCGCCGACTCGGTGGTGTCCGACCGGCGGATCAGCGCGATGACCGCGTCGAGCTGGTCGAGCGCCTTGACCAGGCCGCGCCAGACGTGGGCCCGCTCCTCCGCCTTGCGCAGCCGGAACTTGGTGCGCCGGACGATGACCTCGATCTGGTGCTTCACGTAGTGCCGGATCATCTGGTCCAGGCGCAGCGTGCGGGGCACCCCGTCGACCAGCGACAGCATGTTGACGCCGAACGAGTACTGCAGCTGGGTGTGCTTGTAGAGGTTGTTCAGCACCACCTTCGCCACCGCGTCGCGCTTGACCGTGATGACGATGCGCATCCCGGAGCGGCGGTTGGACTCGTCGGCGATGTTCGAGATGCCGTTGATCTTCTGGTCGCGCACCAGCGACGCGATGTTCTCGACCAGGTTGTCCGGGTTGACCTGGTAGGGCAGCTCGGACACGACGAGGATGGTGCGCCCCTTGGCGTCCTCGTCCATCTCGACGACCGCGCGCATCTTCACCGAGCCGCGACCGGTGCGGTAGGCGTCCTCGATGCCCTGGGTGCCGAGGATCTGCCCGTAGGTCGGGAAGTCCGGGCCCTTGATGCGGGCGATCATGGCCTCCAGGGTCTCCTCGTCGGAGGCCTCCGGGTTGTCCAGCGCCCACACCACGCCGTCCGCGACCTCGCGGAGGTTGTGCGGCGGGATGTTGGTGGCCATGCCGACCGCGATGCCGGACGAGCCGTTGATGAGCAGGTTCGGCACCCGCGACGGCAGGACGGTCGGCTCCTGGATGCGGCCGTCGTAGTTGTCGCGGAAGTCGACGGTGTCTTCCTCGATGTCCGCGAGCATCCGCATGGCCAGCGGGGTGAGGCGGCACTCCGTGTACCGCATGGCCGCCGCCGGGTCGTTGCCCTGGGACCCGAAGTTGCCCTGGCCGTCGATGAGCGGGTACCGCATCGCCCACGGCTGGGCCAGGCGCACGAGGGCGTCGTAGATCGCCGAGTCGCCGTGCGGGTGGTAGTTGCCCATGACGTCGCCGACCACGCGGGCGCACTTGTTGTAGCTGCGCTCGGGCAGGAAGCGGGAGTCGAACATGGAGTACAGCACGCGCACGTGGACCGGCTTGAGGCCGTCGCGCACGTCCGGCAGGGCCCGTCCCACGATCACGCTCATGGCGTAGTCGATGTACGAGTTCTGCATCTCCTGCTGGAGGTCGCGCGGCTCGGTGCGGTCGCTTCCGCCGCCGATCGGGGGCAGGGTCGTCTCGCTCACGGTTCTTCTTTCCTGGGAGAGGACAACGGGCTACGGGCGGGACGGGTCACACGTCGAGGAAGCGGACGCCCTTGGCGTTGCGGGTGATGAAGGACCGGCGGGCTTCCACGTCCTCGCCCATCAGCACGCTGAACAGCTCGTCGGCCGCGGCGGCGTCGTCCATCGTCACCTGGAGCAGCACCCGGTTGGCCGGGTCCATCGTGGTCTCCCACAGCTCCTCGGCGTTCATCTCGCCAAGGCCCTTGTAGCGCTGGATGTTGTCGTCCTTGCCGATCTTCTTGCCCGCGGCGAGGCCCCGCTCGATCAGGCCGTCGCGCTCGCGGTCGCTGTAGGCGTACTCCGGCTCGGCCCGCAGCCACTTGATCTTGTACAGCGGCGGCTGGGCGAGGTACACGTGCCCGTGCTCCAGCAGCGGGCGCATGAAGCGGAACAGCAGGGTGAGCAGCAGGGTGCGGATGTGCTGGCCGTCGACGTCGGCGTCCGCCATCAGCACGACCTTGTGGTAGCGCAGCTTGCTGACGTCGAACTCGTCGTGGATGCCGGTGCCCATCGCCGTGATGATCGACTGGACCTCGGTGTTCTTGAGCACCCGGTCGATGCGGGCCTTCTCCACGTTGATGATCTTGCCCCGGATCGGCAGGATCGCCTGGTACATGGAGTCCCGGCCCTCCTTGGCCGAGCCGCCCGCGGAGTCGCCCTCCACGATGTAGACCTCGCACTCCTCCGGGTTGGAGGAGCGGCAGTCCTTGAGCTTGCCGGGCAGGCCGCCGATGTCCAGGGCGCCCTTGCGGCGCACCAGCTCGCGCGCCTTGCGGGCGGCGATGCGGGCCTGCGAGGACGAGACCGCCTTGGTGATGATGGTCTTGGCCTCGTTGGGGTGGCGCTCGAACCAGTCCGCCAGGTGCTCGTTCGTCGACTTCTGCACGAACGACTTGGCCTCGCTGTTGCCCAGCTTGGTCTTCGTCTGGCCCTCGAACTGGGGCTCCTTGAGCTTCACCGAGATGATCGCGGCGAGGCCCTCGCGGATGTCGTCGCCGGTGAGGTTGGCGTCCTTCTCCTTGATGAGCTTCTTGTCGCGCGCGTACTCGTTGACCACGCGGGTCAGCGCGGCGCGGAAGCCCTCCTCGTGGGTGCCGCCCTCGTGCGTGTTGATCGTGTTCGCGAAGGTGTACACCGACGGCGTGTAACCGGTGTTCCACTGCATCGCGACCTCGACCTCGAGGTCCTCGCCCTTCGCCTCGAAGCTGACCACCTTCTGGTGGACGGCCTCGCGCGTGTGGTTCAGGTGGCGGACGAAGTCCTCGAGGCCGCCGGGGTAGTGGAAGACCCGCTCGCGGACCTTGGCCACGTGGCCCTCGGCGTCGGCCTCCTCGTCGGCGGCCTCGGCGACCCGCTCGTCCCGCAGGACGATGCTCAGGCCCTTGTTGAGGAACGCCATCTCCTGGAGCCTGCGCGAGATGGTCTCGATGTTGTAGTCGGTGGTCTCGAAGATCGTCGGGTCGGCCCAGAACGTGATCGTGGTGCCGGTCTCCGACGTCGGGACGCCCCGCTGCAGCTCGTGCGCGGCCTTGCTGGCCTCGAAGCGCTGGTTCCACGTGAAACCCTGGCGCTTGACCTCGACGTCGACGGCGGTGGACAGCGCGTTCACCACGGAGATGCCGACGCCGTGCAGGCCGCCGGACACCGCGTAGGAGTCGCTGTCGAACTTGCCGCCCGCGTGCAGCTTGGTGAGCACGACCTCCAGGGTCGGCTTGCCCTCGACGGGGTGGAGGTCGACCGGGATGCCGCGACCGTCGTCGACGACCCGGACACCGCCGTTCGCCAGCAGCGTCACCACGACCTTGGAGGCGTAGCCCGCCATCGCCTCGTCGACGGAGTTGTCCACGACCTCCTGGATCAGGTGGTGCAGACCGCGCTCCCCGGTGGAGCCGATGTACATGCCGGGGCGCTTGCGGACCGCTTCCAGCCCTTCCAGCACGGTGATCGACGACGCGCCGTATTCGTTCTTCTGGGCTGTCACGGGCCTGGTGTCTCCTCGAACTGGAGCGACAGGGATGCCGCAACTCTGCGGCAGAACGGTAACGCTTCCCCAAGAGTCTACCGGGGCGCACCGACAGGAGCACACCAAGGACGCACCTCAGTTGCTCACAGAAGCCCGGAAGCGACTCACAGAGAGGGGCCACCGCCAACCCCTGTTCCGGGAAGCGCTGCCGCCCGCTCACCGCGCCACAGGATCGACGCTGCGGACCGCCCTCCGCTCACCCGTAGGTGTCGCGCGGACCCCGCCCCGAAACGTGCCTGGGGCCGTAGCGCCAGCTTGGCGCGGCGGGACCCAGCACCCTGAGCCGCTTGACGACGTTCGGGCCGAGCCCGGCGGCGATCTTCTTCAGCAGCTCCCGCTGGAGCAGGCGCAGCTGCGTCGCCCACGCCGTCGAGTCGGCCTGGACGGTCAGCTCGCCGTCCTCGAACGTCACCGGCTGCGCGTGCTCGGCGACGTCCTCCCCCACCAGCTTCGGCCACTGCGCGATGACCTGGCCGCCCCTGAGCTTCTCCGCCCACCCCCGATCGGCGGCGATCCGGGACGCGAGCCTGCCGAGCGGCTGCGGGTCGCGGTCGTCCGGGCCGGGACCGGACCAGGTGCGCCTGCGCCTGCGCGCGGCGGCCCCGCCGGTGGCGCGCCTGCTCCGCACGCCGCGCGCCTTGTTCGCCGCGCGGGCGGCCTCCAGCGCGGCGCGGGCGAGGTCGGAACCCCGCAGAACACCCTCAGGAGCGGGTTGAGGTGTGGAAACTCCCCCGGAAGTGGGCGAGTTATCCACACTATCCACAGGTTTATCCCCAGGTGTGGATCGAGTCACACCCGTTCGGTCCAACGGCGGCTCAGTCACGCCGCACCTCCCCGTGGCCGACGTGGAACCGCGCGGCGTCCAGCTCCTCGGGCACGTCCTCGGCGACCGCAGCGGTGATGAACACCTGCTCGGCCGCCGCCGCCACCTTCGCCAGCTGCCGCCGCCTGCCCCGGTCCAGCTCGGCGAACACGTCGTCGAGCACCAGCACCGGCTCGGCGCCCTCCTCGCGCAGCAGCTCGTACGCGCCCAGCCGCAGCGCGAGCGCGAACGACCAGGACTCGCCGTGGCTGGCGTAGCCCTTCGCGGGCAGCTCCCCCAGCGACAGCTCCAGGTCGTCCCGGTGCGGGCCGACCAGGCAGACCCCCCGGTCGATCTCCTGCTGGCGCAGCCGGTGCAGCTCGGCGAGCAGCGCGTCCTCCAGCACCTCGCGGTCGTGCGTGCCGGGGAACGCCTCCCCCAGGCTGGACCGGTAGGACAGCAGCGCGGGCCGCGACTCGGGCGCCACCTCGGCGTACGCGGCGGCGGCGTGCGGGGCGATCGCGGCGACCAGGTCGAGCCTGGCCGCGAGCAGCTCGGCCCCGTGCCTGGCCAGGTGGCCGTCCCACACGTCGAGCGTGCCCAGCTCCGCCGACCGCACCGAGCGCACCGTCTTCAGCAGCGCCCCGCGCTGCCGCAGCACCCGCTCGTAGTCCGAGCGCACCCCGGCGTACCGGGGCGCCCTCAGGGTCAGCAGCTCGTCCAGGAACCGCCTGCGCTCACCGGGGTCGCCCCGGACCAGCGACAGGTCCTCCGGCGCGAACAGCACCGTGCGCAGGATGCCGAGCACGTCGCGGGGCCGGGGAACCGGGCCGCGGTTGACCCGCGCCCGGTTCGCCTTGCCCGGTGTGATCTCCAGCTCGACGAGGAGCTCGCGCCCCTCGTTGACCACCGCCGTCCGGACCACGGCGCGCTGGGCGCCGCTCCGGATCAGCGGCGCGTCCGACGCGACCCGGTGCGATCCGAGCGTGGCGACGTAGCCGAGCGCTTCGACCAGGTTCGTCTTGCCGTGGCCGTTGCGACCGACCAGCACGCTGACCCCCGGCTCGAAGGCCAGGTCCGCGTGCTCCCACGACCGGAAGTCGGTCACCTGGAGGTGCCGGACGTACAACTCGGGGTCAGCCCTGCGTGCTTCCGGAACCGGAGGTCGGGCCCGCGGCCTGCACGGCGTGCCCGCCGAACTGGTTCCGCAGCGCCGCGACCGCGCGCATGGCGGGCGAGTCGGACTGGCGCGACGCGAACCGGGCGAACAGCGCGGCGGAGATCACCGGCGCGGGGACCGCGTGGTTGATCGCCTCCTCGACGGTCCACCGGCCCTCGCCGGAGTCCTCCACGTAGCCGCGCAGGTCGTCCAGCTCCGGGTCCGACTCCAGCGCGTTGACCAGCAGGTCGAGCAGCCAGGAGCGGACGACGGTGCCGCGCTGCCACGCCTTGATCGTGGCGGGCACGTCCTCGACCAGGTCGGAGGCGTCCAGGAGCTCGAAGCCCTCGGCGTACGCCTGCATCAGGCCGTACTCGATGCCGTTGTGCACCATCTTCGCGAAGTGGCCCGCGCCGAGCTTGCCCGCGTGCGCGAAGCCCTCCTCGCGCGGCCCCTCCGGGCGCAGCGCGTCGAAGATCGGCATGGCGCGCTCGACGTCGGCCGCGTCGCCGCCGACCATCAGGCCGTAGCCGTTCTCCAGGCCCCAGACGCCGCCGGACACGCCGCAGTCCAGGTAGCCGATGCCCTTCTCGGCCAGCTTCGCGGCGTTGAGGGCGTCGTCGGTGAACCGCGAGTTGCCGCCGTCGATGACGAGGTCGCCCTCGCTGAGCACCTCGCTCAGCTCGGCGACGGTGTTCCTGGTGATCTCCCCGGCGGGGACCATCACCCAGACCACCCTGGGGCCGGTCAGCTTGGCCGCGAGGTCGGCGAGCGACGTGGTGTCGCTCACGTCCGGGTTGCGGTCGTAGCCGACGACCTCGTGACCAGCGCGGCGGACCCGCTCGCGCATGTTGAAGCCCATTTTGCCGAGGCCGACGATTCCGAGCTGCACGGTCGTTCTCTCCCTGATCGAGTCGATCCCCGCTGAGTGGATCAGCCGGGCAGGCGGACGGGCATGAGCAGGTACACGTAGCCCTCCGCCACCTCCCCATCCTCGTTCACGGGCTTGAGCAGTGCCGGCCTGCTGGGTGTGGTGAAGGACAAGTGCGCCCTCGGCGTCCGCACGGCCTGGAGGCCCTCCAGGAGGTACGTGGGGTTGAACGCGATGGTCACCGGGTCGCCCTGGTAGTCGACGGCCAGCTCCTCCTCGGCGCTCCCCTCGTCGTCGCCACCGGCGGAGAGCTTGAGGCCCGCGTCACCGGACTCCTTGAGCCCGGCGCCGAACTCCAGCCTGACCTGCGTGCCGCGCTCGGCGACCAGGGACACCCGCTTGATCGCCTGGGTCAGGGTGTCGACGCTGATGATCGCGGCGGCGGAGTGCTCGCTGGGCAGCAGCTGGCGGTACTTGGGGAAGTCCGCGTCGAGCAGCCGGGTGGTGGTGCGGCGGCCGTTGCCGGACAGGCCGAGCAGGCCGTCGTTCGCGGCGAGGGACAGCTCGACCTTCGCGCCGGACGCGCCGAGCGTCTTGGCGGAGTCGTTCAGCGTCTTGGCCGGGACGAGGACGGCGACGTCGCCGAGCGTCTCGTCGGGGGTCCACTCGAACTCGCGCATGGCCAGCCGGAACCGGTCGGTGGCGACGAGCACGAGCTTGCCGTCGGCGATCTCCAGCCGGACGCCGGTGAGCATCGGGAGCGTGTCGTCCTTGCCCGCCGCGACGGCGACCTGGGCGACGGCCTCGCCGAAGACCTCGCCGGGGAGCTCGCCCGCGAGCTGCGGCATGGACGGCAGCGCCGGGTAGTCCTCGACCGGCATGGTCGGCAGGCTGAACTTGGCGCTGCCGCAGCTGATGGTCATCCGGGCGCCGTCGACGTTGATCTCGACGGGGTGGTTCGGCAGCGCCTTGGTGATGTCGGCCAGGAGCTTGCCGGAGACGAGGGCCTTGCCGCCGTCGGAGATGGTGGCCGGGACGCCGCACTGGGCGGAGACCTCGTAGTCGAAGCCGGAGACGGTCAGCGCGTCGCCGGAACCGTCCTCCGCCCCCGCGTCGAGCAGGACGCCGCCGAGGACCGGGACGGGCGGCCTGGACGGCAGGCTGCGGGCGACCCAGGCGACGGCGTCGGCCAGACCGTCGCGCTCGACGCGGATCTTCATGGGGCGTCCTTCCTCAATGCGGCACAGCGGGAGGCGCAACTTGAGCTGTTGCGGTCGGGTGTCCTGGCACACTGTGCCCCTGGGGTCGGTGTCCCTGTCCGAACTCGCCTCGACCCCGGGGACTTCAGGCTCACCACCGTAGAGCGTCGACCGCCTGCCCGTCACCTCGGGTCCAGGCCCGATCGACCCCCGATGGACCGAGCCCTCCCCTCCCTCCCCGCCGCCTGTTTTTCTGTTCTTCCTCACTTCAAGGGAGAGAACAGCAACAGCAGTAGGTCCTGTGGAAAGTGTGGATAACCGCCGTTTTCGCAGCTCAGAGTGGGTGACCCCCTGTTGATAACCCGGGGATGAACCCGGGGACAACTCGGCGTCCCCGGGGACAACTCGGATGATGCCACCATCCGTCCACAGATACGGTCGACTTATCCCCGGGTCCATCCCCGGGTTTGGGGGTAGTTATCCCCGGGTTCTCAACAGGCTAGTCGTAACTCTATGTCGGAATCCCCACACCACAGAGTGACGATTTTACGACCCAGAGTAGAAAAATTCCCTTAGCTGAGAATTTAGTACGAATACACAGGTGTATGTGGATAAACCTGTGGATAACTCGTGGCCGTCCGATGCGCCCGAACCAGCCCTCCTACCTGCGGGAACGTCGGAAGCGCCACAAAGCGGAATGGGCGCTCCTCCTTGTGGAGAAGCGCCCATCGGGGGTGGACAGTCGTATTCAAACAGTGGCGCAGCCCCGGACGGGGGACTGAGCGGGCCAGGGTCAGGCCGGGTCGACCGGGGGGGCCACCAGGTACCGCGAGCGCTGCTTGATGCGCGAGGTGAGCTCCTGGACCTGGTCGTAGATGCGCCTGCGCTCGGCCATCTCCTTGCGGATCTTCTTGTCCGCGTACATGACCGTGGTGTGGTCCCGGCCGCCGAACGTCTGGCCGATCTTCGGCAGCGACAGGTCCGTCAGCTCGCGGCACAGGTACATGGAGATCTGCCTGGCCGTGGACAGCACCTTGGTCTTGCCGGGACCGCACAGGTCCTCGATGGTGACCTCGAAGAACTCGGCGGTCACCGCCATGATGGTCGGCGCGGTGATCTCCGGGACGTGCGAGTCCGGGATCAGGTCGCGCAGCACTATCTCGGCCAGCTGGACGTCGACCGGCTGACGGTTCAGCGACGCGAACGCCGTGACCCGGATCAGCGCGCCCTCCAGCTCGCGGATGTTCCGCACCACCCTGGCCGCGATGAACTCCAGCACCTCGGCGGGCGCCGCCAGCCGGTCCTGCGCCGCCTTCTTCCGCAGGATCGCGATCCGCGTCTCCAGCTCGGGCGGCTGGATGTCGGTGATCAGGCCCCACTCGAACCGCGTCCGCAGCCGGTCCTCCAGGGTCTCCAGCCGTTTCGGCGGCCGGTCCGAGGACACCACGATCTGCTTGTTCGAGTTGTGGAGGGTGTTGAAGGTGTGGAAGAACTCCTCCTGCGTCCCCTCCTTGCCCTCCAGGAACTGGATGTCGTCCACGAGCAGGACGTCGATGTCCCGGTAGCGGCGCTGGAAGGCGACCTTCCGGTCGTCGCGGAGCGAGTTGATGAAGTCGTTCGTGAATTCCTCGGTCGACACGTAGCGGACCCGCATCCCGGGGAACAACCGCTGCGCGTAATGCCCGACCGCGTGGAGCAGGTGCGTCTTGCCCAGTCCGGACTCGCCCCAGATGAACAAGGGGTTGTAGGCCCTGGCCGGAGCTTCCGCGACCGCGACCGCCGCCGCGTGGGCGAACCGGTTCGAGG
This sequence comes from Actinosynnema pretiosum, assembly GCF_024171695.1. Lineage (GTDB taxonomy): Bacteria > Actinomycetota > Actinomycetes > Mycobacteriales > Pseudonocardiaceae > Actinosynnema > Actinosynnema pretiosum. The sequence goes on from NZ_JAMTCF010000003.1 coordinate 219,117, forward strand.
CGCCGATGACGAAGGTGTCGAAGTTGTACTTCTCGTTCAACCGGGTCTGCGAGGAGGCCGGGTTCGCGGGCCGGGTGAACGGCGTCCCGCTCGGCGGGGTCGGCTGACCGCCCGCGCCACCGGAGAACTTCGGCCAGATCTCGTTGACGGTCGCGAGCGTCTCGCGCTCCTCGTCCGCCTCCTCCGGCTCGCCGTCCGACTCGCTGCCTTCCGCGGGCGCCTGCGCGGTGGCGGGCTGCTCCAACGGGAGACCTGCGGGGGACGGCTGCTGCCCGGTCGGGCCGTCGGCCTGCCCCCCTATGGGCAGCGAGGTCTGACCGTTCGGCCCGACCGGGCCGAGCACCTGCTGGCCGAAGGTGATGCCGTGCGCGACGCTCGGCGGGACCGGCGGCATGGGCACCGGGATGGGGGTCGTCGGCGGACCGCTCGCCATCGGCGGCTCCGGCGAGTCCACCTTCACCGCGAGCGACACCGCGCGGCCGAGCCTGCGGGACAGCGCCGCCGTGATGGGCTCGCGCAGCGCCCGCTCGATCGCCTCCTTGGCGAAGTCGCTGGGCGCCGCGAGCAGGGCCGTGCCGTCGAGCAGGCCGATCGGCCGGGTCACCCGCATCCACGCGCGCTGCTGGGGGGACAGGGTGCTGGACGAGAGGGCGCTGTTGGCCAGCTCCTCCACCACCTGCTCCCACACGAGACCCAAGTCGGTCTGGTGGTCGGACACCTCCGCGCTCCCCTCCCCTCGCACTCCCCCTGTGAAAGACCCCGCACGGCGGGGAGCGTCCACGCGTGGACACGGAGAATAGAGGTATCCACAGAGTTATCCACAACTGTGCACTGACGTGGGACCCCGGGCGCAGCGGTCCCCCCGTTGCCCCGTGGACGTCGTCCTCACGCGTGCTCCTGGTGCTCCGGCCACGACCGCACGCGGAGGCAGCACGCTAACAAGGTCACCGCCGATGCCACAAGGAGCGCAGGTCGGCCGCCCCCGGGTGCGCCGGGAGGACCCCCGATTTGAGTCGGAGCCCCCGGGCTGCGTACTCTCTACAGAGTCTCCCGTCTTGTGCGAGGTGCGTTTAGCGCGCCTGCGCTCTCACCGGCGCAGGGGACAACCACAGACCTGCTTTGCAGTTTTAAGCACTCGGGAGTCCGACCGTGAGCAAGGGTAAGCGCACCTTCCAGCCCAACAACCGCCGTCGTGCGAAGACGCACGGGTTCCGGCTGCGGATGCGCACCCGTGCGGGTCGCGCGATCCTGTCCGCGCGCCGCACCAAGGGCCGCAAGCAGCTCTCCGCCTGATCGCCGCGCCGCCGTGCTCCCAGCGGCCGCCAGGCTGACCCGCAGCCAGGACTTCGGCCTGGTGGTCCGCCGAGGCCGCCGAGCAGGACGGCCTCGGCTGGTCGTGCACGCCATGATTCCGGTGCAGCCCACCTTGGACGCAGAGTCCAAGGTGGGCTTCGTCGTGAGCAAGGCCGTCGGCAACTCCGTCGTCCGGCACCGCGTCAGCCGCAGGCTGCGCCACGTGCTGCGGGACCGACTGGCGTCGTTGCCCACCGGGTCGTCCCTCGTGGTGCGCGCGCTGCCGCCCGCGGCGACCGCGTCCAGCGCCGAACTGGCCGAGGACGTCGACGCCGCGCTGCGCAGGCTGGTCCGATGACCGGACCCGCGCCCGTCCGCCCCGCGGTGCGGGTACTGGTGCTGCCGATCCGCTTCTACCAGCGGTTCATCTCGCCGTACCTGCCCCCCACCTGCCGCTTCCACCCCACGTGCAGCTCCTACGCGGTGGAAGCCCTGACCGTCCACGGTGCGCTCCGCGGCAGTTGGCTGACCGTGCGCAGACTCGGCCGCTGCGGACCCTGGCACCCTGGAGGCCTGGACCCCGTTCCGCCGAAACGGGTCCCCGACGTCGCTGCCGAGGAGTAGCTCAGTGCTCAACTTCATCTACTACCCGGTGTCCTTCATCTTGTGGTGTTGGCACTGGGTGTTCGGGCGCATCTTCGGCGAGTCGAGCGGTATCGCCTGGGCCCTGTCCGTGATCTTCCTGGTCTTCACCCTGCGCGCCCTGCTGTTCAAGCCGTTCGTCGGCCAGGTCCGCTCGATGCGCAAGATGCAGGAGTTCGCCCCCGAGCTCCAGAAGATCAAGAAGAAGTACGCGAACGACCGGCAGCGCCAGGCCCAGGAGATGCAGAAGCTCCAGGCCGAGCACGGCGTGAACCCGCTCGGCGGCTGCCTGCCCATGCTGGTGCAGATCCCGGTGTTCATCGGTCTGTTCCACGTGCTGCGCTCGTTCAAGCCCGGCTGGGGCGAGGTCTACTTCTTCGACAAGGCGGGCGTGGACTCGTTCGTCCAGGCCAAGCTCTTCGGCGCGAACCTGTCGACGTTCATCACGATGCCCGCCGACCAGTTGGAGCTGTTCAGCACCACGCGCGGCGCGGTCATGGCGGTCGCCATCCCGCTGGCCGTGGTCGCCGCGGTCGCCACGCACTTCACCGGTCGCCACTCGGTCGCCCGCCAGACGCAGGCCGCCGCGGAGAACCCGCAGACCGCCATCATGAACAAGCTGGTGGTCTACGTCTTCCCGCTGGGCGCGCTCGCCGGTGGTTTCTTCTTCCCCGTCGCGATCCTGCTCTACTGGCTGAGCAACAACGGCTGGACCCTGATGCAGCAGCGCGTCGTGTACGGCCGCATCGACCGCGAGGAAGCCGCGCAGAAGGCGGCGGCGATCGAGCAGCGCCAGAACCTGGCGCCGAAGCCCGGCATGAAGCCGAAGCCCGGCGCCAAGCCGGTGCGCAGCGCGGGCGTGAAGGCGGTCAACGCCAAGGCGGCGGGCATCAAGCCGCCGACGCAGCGCCCCAAGAACGGCACGGCCCCCGCTCCCGAGGGCAGCGCGGCGGACGAGGCCACGACGTCGGACAGCTCGGCGAACCAGATTTCCGGTCTGAGCCCAGACCGTTCCCCAAGCAAGAAGCAGGGCAACAAGAAGCGCCGCTGAGCGCTCGCGGTCCTGGAGAGGAGACAACGTGTCGGAGACGTTGCAGGCGGCCGACGTGGACGCGCCTGAGGCGGACTCGGAGGGCGCGGCGGAGACCCGTTCGTCGGGGTCCGCCGAGGACTTGCTCGTCCAGGAAGGCGACATCGCCGGTGACTACCTGGAGCGCCTGCTCGACCTGCTGGACTACGACGGCGACATCGACCTGGACGTCGAGGCCGGGCGAGCCATCGTCAGCATCGACGGCGGCGAGGACCTGGAGAAGCTCGTCGGCCCGAGGGGGACGGTCCTGGAGTCCCTCCAGGAGCTGACCCGCTTGGCGGTGCAGCAGGAGACCGGCGTGCGGAGCAGGCTCATGCTCGACATCGCCGGGTGGCGGGCGGGCAGGCGCGCGGAGCTGGCCGAGCTGGGCCGGACGACGGCGGAGAAGGTCGCCGCCAGCGGGGAGAAGGTGCGGCTGCACCCGATGACCCCGTTCGAGCGCAAGGTCGTGCACGACGCGGTCGCCACGGTGGCCGGTGTGCACAGCGAGAGCGAGGGCGAGGAGCCGCAGCGGCGAGTCGTGGTTCTCCCGAAGAGCTGAGCGCGAACGCGACCCCGGTCGCGGCGTGAGCACGACGGCCCGGTCCCCCGGTGGGGGCCGGGCCGTTCTGCTGTCCGGGGGCGGTGCGAGGAGAAGCGGGGAGCGCGGGGGCGGGTTCTTCGGCGGGGTGGTTTTCCTGAGAGAACGCTTCTGGGAGAAGCGCCCACCGGCCGGTGGATGACTCGTGGGGCGGGCAGCCACCGGAAGGGACGGCTCGGCGCCGCCGCGTCCCGTCCGCCACCCCGGCCGCAGCCGGTCACCCCTAGCACTCGAACCCCTCCCGCGAAGGTCATCCACCCCACTCCCCAAGCCTCTTCCGCTCCCGTGTTTCACGTGAAACGGTCCGTGGATGACTCAGCTCAACCCGAGGAAGTTCCGCGTGGCCGCCTACGCGGTCGTCATCGACGACGGGAAGATGCTCCTCTCCCGCTGGATCGGCTCCGGCGACAAGCTGTGGATCTTGCCGGGCGGTGGGGTCGAGTTCGGCGAGGACCCGTACGACGCGGTCATCAGGGAGGTCCACGAGGAGACCGGTTACCACGTCGAGGTCCAGCGGCTCCTCGGGATGCAGACCTCGGTCGGCAAGCGGGTCAGCCACGTCGACGGGCTGGAGTACGACTACCACCGGTTGCGCATCATCTACGAGGCCAAGGTCGTCGGTGGCGAGCTGACCTTCGAGGTGGACGGGTCCACCGACGAGGCCGCCTGGTTCCCGCTCGACCAGGTGCCCGCGCTCGACCACGTCGAGTCCGTCGACTTCGGGTTGGAGCTCCTCCGCGCCGCGCCACCGCACGGGCACCTGCCGAGTTTCACGTGAAACACGGTCGCGCGTGGAACGTGGCCGCGCCCTGGGTGCGGCCACGCCGAACCGCCGCGCGACTGAAGCACCGCACTGCCTGAACCGCCGCAGCACCCGAAGTCCGGCCGCGCCCGGAGTGCGGCCCCGCCTGAAGCGCGACCCCGTGCGGTCGCGCTTGAGGTCGGCTCCCCGGTCGAGTCGCGCGTGACGCCCCCGCCGCAGACCTCGTCGCGGACCCCACCCCACGTTTCACGTGGAACACCGCCCCCTGTTTCACGTGAAACAGCGTCGATCTCGTCACGGCGTTTGGCGTGTCGCCGGGGTGATCCGTCATAGTGGTCGTCGGCACGTTCTCGGGCGCGACGCCCGGCGGAGGCCGCACCCCTCACCCCACCCACGTTCTGAGCGGCGTGTGGTTTCACGTGGAACGGGAGACATGACCGGAGAAGTTGATGCCCGCGTTGAACGGGTCTTCGGAGAGCACAGCGCGAAGGCGGTGGAGTTCACCGCCATGCTCACCGAGCACGGAGTCGAGCGCGGGCTCATCGGTCCCCGAGAGGTCGACCGCCTCTGGGAGCGCCACGTCCTGAATTCAGCCGTTGTCGCGGAGTTGCTTCCCCAGGGGAGCAAGGTCGTGGACGTAGGCTCGGGTGCGGGCCTGCCCGGCATCCCCCTGGCGATCGCTCGGCCGGATCTGGAGCTGGTGCTCCTGGAGCCGATGGCCCGCCGGGTCGCGTGGCTGACCGAGGTGGTCGACGCGCTCGGCTTGCAGGTCGAGGTGGTGCGCGGTCGGGCCGAGGAGGGGCCGGTGCGGAAGCGGCTGTCGGACAGGGACGTCGTGACGGCGCGCGCCGTGGCCCCGCTCGAACGGCTCGCCGGGTGGTGCCTGCCGCTGCTGCGACCGGGCGGCCACCTCGTCGCCCTCAAGGGCGAGAGCGCCCAGGAGGAGATCGACCGCGACGCGGAGGCGGTGCGGCGGGCCGGTGGTGTCCGTCCGCGCGTGACCTCCTGCGGCGGTGACGTCCTCGACGTGCCGACGACGCTGGTGGTCGTCGAGCGCGCCGAACCGGCGGCCCGGAAGGACCGCAGAGCAAGGAAGGCTCGGTGAGGTGGTGGGCGGGCGCCTCGTCCCGGAGTTCCGGGAGCCCGATGTTCCACGTGGAACCCCCGTTTCACGTGAAACAGCGGTTCCACGTGAAACCGAGCCGAACGAAGGTGGGGTCGGGCTGGAGTCCCGGCCTGACGACAACGCGGACCCGGTAGGAGACAGCACCGTGTGGACCCCGATCGCGGAGGAAGCAGCTCGCGCCACTAGCGTCCTGCATCCCGACTCCCTCCAACTCCCCAAGCCCGCCCGGCGCCGCGTCTTCACCGTGGCGAACCAGAAGGGCGGCGTGGGCAAGACGACCAGCACGGTGAACATCGCCGCCGGGCTGGCCATCCACGGGCTCAAGGTGCTCGTGATCGACCTCGACCCCCAGGGCAACGCGAGCACGGCGCTCGGCGTCGAGCACCGCTCCGGCACGCCGTCCGTGTACGAGGTGCTCATCGGCGAGCTGTCCATCTCCGAGGCCGCCCAGCAGAGCACCGCCTCCCCCAACCTCTACTGCGTGCCCGCCACGATCGACCTCGCGGGCGCCGAGATCGAGCTCGTCTCGATGGTGGCTCGCGAGTCCCGCCTCAAGGAGGCGCTGAGCCCGGAGGCGCTGGACGACTTCCAGCCCGACTACGTGTTCATCGACTGCCCGCCGTCGCTGGGCCTGCTGACCGTCAACGCGATGTGCGCGGCCCAGGAGGTCCTGATCCCGATCCAGTGCGAGTACTACGCGCTGGAGGGGCTCGGCCAGCTCCTGCGGAACATCGAGCTGGTGCAGGCGCACCTCAACCCGAACCTGAACGTCAGCACGATCCTGCTGACGATGTACGACGGTCGCACCAAGCTCGCCGACCAGGTGACCAGCGAGGTGCGCGGCCACTTCGGCGACACCGTCCTGAAGACCGTGATCCCCCGAAGCGTGAAGGTGTCCGAGGCACCGGGCTACGGGCAGACCATCCTGGCCTACGATCCGGGCTCACGAGGCGCGATGAGCTACCTCGACGCCGCGCGGGAGATCGCGGTCTACGGCTCGGAGATGGGGTTGGCATGACGGAACAGCGCAAGGGTGGCCTGGGGCGCGGGCTCGCGGCCCTCATCCCGAGCGGTCCCCCGCCGGGTGCACCGGCCCCGCTCCGGAGCGTCCCCAGCGGCGCCCCTGCGCGTCCGGTCGCCGAGGAGCCTGCCGCCGCCGCTCCCCCGCCCGTCGAGGTGGCGGGCGCGGTGTACCAGGAGCTGCCGGTCACCTCGATCAGGACCAACCCCAAGCAGCCGCGCCACGTGTTCGACGAGGACGCGCTGCACGAGCTGGAGCACTCGATCCGCGAGTTCGGCCTCATGCAGCCGATCGTCGTGCGACTGCTCAAGCCGGGTCAGTACGAACTGGTCATGGGTGAGCGCCGGTGGCGCGCCACCCAGCTCGCCGGGCTGAAGACGATCCCGGCGATCGTCCGCCAGACCGCCGACGACGCGATGCTGCGGGACGCGCTGCTGGAGAACATCCACCGCGTGCAGCTGAACCCGCTCGAAGAGGCGGCGGCGTACCAGCAGCTGCTGCAGGAGTTCGACGTCACCCACGAGGAGCTCGCGGAGCGGATCGGCCGCAGCCGTCCGGTCGTCACCAACACGATCCGGTTGCTGAAGCTCCCGCTCCCCGTGCAGCGGCGGGTGGCGGCGGGCGTCCTGTCGGCCGGACACGCGCGGGCGCTGCTCGGCCTGGACGACCCCGGCGCGCAGGAGGACCTGGCGACCCGGATCATCGCGGAGGGCATGTCGGTCCGGGCGACGGAGGAAGCCGTCGTGCTGGCGAAGGGCGCGGAGCCCGCGAAGGCGAAGCAGGCCAAGCGGAAGCCGGTGGAGGCGCCGGGGTTGCAGGAGCTGGCGGAGCGGCTGTCGGACAACTTCGACACGCGCGTGAAGGTCGAGCTCGGGCAGCGGAAGGGCCGGATCGTCGTCGAGTTCGGCTCGGTGGACGACCTGGAGCGGATCATCGGGCTCATGTCGCCGGAGGGGGCCCAGCAGGGTCGTTCCGACAGCATGGGATGACCCCAGGGACTTATGTAACGGTGACGAATACGGCCCGTGTCCACATGGACACGGGCCGTATTGGTGAAAAAAGTTCAGTAAATCGGGCTCAGCGGGCCACCGCGCGCTCGATCAACGACGTGTAGATCTCGCCGAGCGACGTGCCCGCCGCCTCCACCGCCATCGGCAGGGTCGAGGTCTCGGTCAGCCCCGGCGACACGTTCACCTCCAGGAAGTGCACGGTGCCGTCCGGCGCCACGATCGCGTCGGTCCGCGACACGTCCCGCAACCCGAGCAGCCGGTGCGCCGACACCGCCAGCTCCCCCACCGCCTTCGCCGTCGCCTCGTCCAGGCGCGCGGGCGCGTGGAAGTCGGTCAGCCCGGCGGTGTACCGGGACGTGTAGTCGTACACCCCGCTCTCCGGCACGATCTCCACCGGCGGCAGCGCGCGCGGCCCGTCCGGACCGTCGACCACCGCGACCGCCACCTCGACGCCCTCGACGAACCGCTCCGCCAGCACGGTGTCCCCGTAGGCGAGGCAGCCGACCATCGCGGACGGCAGGTCGGCGGCGTCGCGCACCACCTGCGCGCCCAGCGCGGACCCGCCCTGCGCGGGCTTGAGCATCAGCGGCAGACCCAGCCGGTCGATCATCGAGTCCAGCACGGGCCGCGCGCCCAGCTCGCGGAACGTCGCGTGCGGCAGGACGGCCCACTCCGGCGTGGCCAGCCCGGCGCGGGACAGCTCGCCCTTCGCGGTCGGCTTGTCCCACGCCCGGCGGCACGCGCGCGAGTCGGCGCCGACGAACGGCACCCCGGCCAGCTCCAGGATGGTCTGCACCGAGCCGTTCTCGCCCTCGCCGCCGTGCAGCGCGACCACCACGGCGTCCGGCCGGTGCTCCTTCAGCCTGCTGAGGAGCTGCCCGTCGGCGTCCCACTCCTCCACGACCAGACCGGCCGAGCGCAAGGCGGCGGAGAGCCTCCGACCGGATCGCAGGCTCACCTCCCGCTCGTGCGAAAGGCCACCGGACAGCACTGCGACCCAGCGGTTGGACAACGTCAACTCCTGATCATGCGGTGTCGGGCGAGGGGGCCTGCGGACCGGAGACGGCACGACCCGCGGCGGGCCCGAACGTCTCGTGCAGCTCCATCTCGTCCTTGATGACGTTCGCCAGTCGGCGGACGCCTTCCCGGATGCGCTCCGGCGTCGGGTAGCAGTACGAGATGCGCAGCTGCCTGCTGCCCAGCCCGTCCGCGTAGAAACCGGTGCCCGAGGCGTACGCCACCCGCTGCGTGATCGCGCGCGGCAGCATCGCCTTGGTGTCGATGCCCTCCGGCACGGACAGCCACACGTAGAACCCGCCGTCGGGCTTGTTCCACGTGGAACCAACCGGCATGTGCTGCTCCAGCGCGGAGATCGCCGCGTCCCGGCGCTCGCGGTAGGCCTCGCGGTAGGTCTTGATCTGGCCCTTCCAGTCGTGCGTCTCCAGGTAGCGGGAGACGATCATCTGGTTGAGCGTGGGCGGGCACAGCGTGGCGGACTCGGCGGCCAGCACCAGCTTCTCCCGCACGGCGTGCGGCGCGAGCACCCAGCCCACCCGCAGGCCCGCGGCGAAGGTCTTGGAGAACGAGCCCAGGTAGACCACGTTGTCCGGGTCGCTGGAGCGCAGCGCCGGGTAGGTCTGGCCGTCGAAGCCGAGCAGCCCGTACGGGTTGTCCTCGACCACGAGGATGTTGTGCGTGCGGCAGATCTCCAGCACCTCGGCCCGCCGCCGCACGGCCAGCGTGACACCGGCGGGGTTGTGGAAGTTCGGGATCGTGTACAGGAACTTGATCCGGCGCCCGGTGCGCTCGACGCCCGCGATCGCCTCCCGCAGCGCCTCGGGCACCAGGCCCTCGGCGTCCATGCCCACGTGCACGACCTGCGCCTGGTAGGCGGCGAACGAGCCGAGCGCGCCCACGTACGACGGGCCCTCGGCGAGCACCACGTCACCGGGGTCGCAGAACAGCCGGGTGACCATGTCCAGGCCCATCTGGGAGCCGACGGTCACCACGACGTCGTCCGGGTGCGCGGTGATGCCCTCCAGGGCCATCACGTCGCAGATCTGCTCGCGCAGCACCGGGATGCCCTGCGCGGAGCCGTACTGGAGCGCCACGAGCCCGTCGGTGGCCAGGAGCTGGCCGACCTCGGCGCTCAGCGACTCCATCGGCAGCGCGGCCAAGTGGGGCATCCCGCCCGCCAGCGACACCACCTCGGGACGGCTCGCCACCGCGAACAGCGCCCGGATCTCCGATGCCGTCATGCCCGCGGTGCGCGCCGCGTACCTGCGCAGATGCGGGTCGAGACTTCTGGGGCCCTGCTTGGCGGGCTGTCCGGGTGCGGTCATGGGGGCACTCCGTGGTGGCTGCGTACCGGGAAGGTCGGTCCCGGCTGAGTGTAACCACCGTCCCGTTCAGGGCATCCCGCTTCCGGGCCGGGGTCACATCCGCCTATCCTCATGGTGGTTCGCCTTGCGGTTAACAATCTGGAGGTCCGGGTGTCGCGTCGCGTCGTTGGCGTCACGCTGGACAACCTGGAGCACCTGTCCAAGCACGGGCGGACTTGCGTGTTCTGGGAGCTGGCGCCGCACCTCAAGGAGCAGGCCGAGGAGTTCGGGGACACCGAGTTCGAGAAGGAGGCCTGGGTCTCCAGCGTGCTGCTGGAGTGGGGCTCCTGCGGTCGCCTCATCTACTGCGACGGCATCCCCGCCGGTTCGGTCTTCTACGCTCCCCCGGCCGCGGTCCCCCGCTCCCTGGCGTTCCCGACGTCCCCGGTGAGCCCGGACGCGGTGCTGATGACCTCGCTGGAGGTGCTGCCGGAGTTCCGAGGCGGCGGCCTCGCGAGGGTCTTGGTGCAGGGCGTGGCGAAGGACCTGACCCGGCGCGGCGTGAAGGCGATCGAGGCCTTCGGCGACAACCAGCCCTCCGAGGACAAGCCGTCCTGCGTCACCCCGGCCGACTTCCTGCTCCAGGTGGGCTTCAAGACCGTCCGCCCCCACCCGCGCTGGCCGAGGCTCAGGCTGGAGCTGCGCAGCGCGTCGTCGTGGAAGGAAGACGTCGAGGCGGCCCTGGAGCGCCTGCTGAACACCGTCACGGTCACCACGGCGGAACCGAGCTTCCGTCCCGCCTGAGGGGCGCTCAGGCGGTCGGAACGGGCTCGTGGCCCGCGCGGTCGCCCCGCAACACCACCTGTCGACGACGAAGGCCCCGGTTTCACGTGAAACCGGGGCCTTCGCCGTCAGTGCTCGGGCGGGCCTCAGCCCGCCTGCGGGGTCACCTCGTGGCGGACCAGGTCGGCCAGGGAGAAGGTGCCCGTCGGCTGGTCGTTCTTGCCCAGCAGGTACAGGCGCTTCACCGCCACCAGCACGCCCTCGGCCACCACGTCGCGGAACGCCGGGTTCATCAGGCGCTCGCGGTCGCCCGCGTTGGTCAGGTAGCCCATCTCCACGCGGACCGCCGTGCAGCGGGTCATCCGCAGCATGTCCCACGACTTCGGGTGGGTGCCGCAGTCCTGCATCCCGGTGCGCGCCACGATCTCGCGCTGGATGAAGCCCGCCAGGCCCTCGCCGACCGTGGACGACGTGCCGTTGCCGGTGCCGTAGTGGAAGCTCGCCACGCCCGACGCGTGCGGGGACCGGTTCGCGTCCAGGTGCAGCGACAGGATCAGGTCGGCGCCCGCGTCGTTCGCGAACCTCGCCCGCTCGCTCTCGTCCGGGTTGTTGTTCGGGCCCCTGGTCAGCAGGGCCTCCATGCCGGTGGCGGCCATCTTGCCCTCCAGCAGGCGCGCCAGGTCCAGCATCAGGTCGGCCTCGGCGACGCCGTCGACCACCACGCCGCGGTCGTCACCGCCGTGACCGGGGTCGATGATGATGCGCTTGCCGGACAGCCTCGGGCCCGCCCTGCGCACCCGCTCCTGCTCGCGCAGGAACACCGGCCTGCCGCCGCGCACCTTCGGCTGGAGCTGGCGCAGCGCGCGCACCGTGTCCGGGCCGCACATGCCGTCCACGACCAGGCCGTAGTCGCTCTGGAAGCTGCGCAGGGCCTGCTCGGTCTGCTGGCCGAACTCGCCGTTCGCGCGACCGGCGTCGTAGCCCAGCTCCAGCAACCGCTCCTGGAGGGTCAGCACGTCGTCGCCGGTCACCGGCTGGGCGATCAGGAACGCCAGCGGGCGGTCGCCGAGCCGGTAGTTCGCGTCGCGCAGCGCGCGGTACGTGGCCGGACCGACCAGGCCGTCGGTGATGAGGCCGCGCTGCTGCTGGAAGGTGCGCACCGCGTGTTCCACCGACAGGTCGAACACCCGGGACGCGTGCGGATCGGTCAGCAGACCCAGCTTGGTGAGGGTGGCCCTGACCTCGGCCACGTCCTGGCCGACATCGCCGCGGCGGAGTAGCAGCATTCACCCCTCGCTCACTACGGGCGTCGACTACGGGCCGACGCTAGACATATCGCCCTATTGTGCCCCTGCCACAGCGGCGGACTCACCCAGGGCTAGCGGGAAACCCACACGGGCCACACGAACGTGGCCCGTCCGCCTTATCGAAAGGCGGACGGGCCACGTAACAGGCCTGCGCCCAGTGGGCGTCAGATGTGTCTCAGAGAACGTCGGCGAGGTCGTTCAGCAGAGCGGCCTTCGGCTTGGCGCCCACGATCTGCTTCACGGCGCGACCGCCCTGGAACAGGATCAGGGTGGGCACCGACATGATCTGGTAGTCGCGGGCGATGCCGGGGTTGGCGTCGATGTCCAGCTTCGCGACGGTGATCTTGTCGGAGTGCTCGGCCGCGATCTCCTCCAGCACCGGGGCGACCATCTTGCACGGGCCGCACCAGGTCGCCCAGAAGTCGACCAGGACGGGCTTCTCGCTGGTCAGCACGTCGTCGGCGAAGGTCTTGTCGGACACGACCACGGTCGAGCCTGCCATTGTTCTCTCCTCAGGGTGGGGTGGGGTCAGCCGGTGGTGGCGGGCTCGCCGTAGCCGCCGCCGACGTGCTCGGCGGTGACGGCGGCCTCGCCTGCGCCGTGCTCGGCCAGCCAGCGCTCGGCGTCGATCGCGGCCGAGCAGCCGGAGCCCGCGGCGGTGATGGCCTGGCGGTAGGTGTGGTCCACCAGGTCACCGGCGGCGAACACGCCGTCGACGTTGGTGTAGGTGCTGTGCGGCTTGACCTTGACGTAGCCCTCGTCGTCCACGTCGACCTGGCCGCGCACCAGGGCGCTGCGCGGGTCGTGGCCGATCGCCAGGAAGAAGCCGGTGAACGGGTGCTCGGCGGTCTCACCGGTCGTGGTGTCGCGGATCTTCAGCCCGGAGACCGCGCCGCCCGTCCCGACGACCTCGGTCACCTCGGAGTTGAGCAGCCACTTGATCTTCTCGTTGGCGCGGGCGCGCTCCAGCATGATCCGCGAGGCGCGGAACTCCTCGCGCCGGTGGATGATCGTCACCGAGCGGGCGAACCTCGTCAGGAAGGTGGCCTCCTCCATCGCGGAGTCGCCACCGCCCAGCACCGCGATGTCCTGGTCGCGGAAGAAGAAGCCGTCGCAGGTCGCGCAGGCCGAGACGCCGCGCCCGAGCAGCTCCTGCTCGCCGGGGACGTTCAGGTAGCGCGCGGCGGCGCCCATCGCCAGCACGACGGCCTTGGCGGCGTAGCGCGTGCCGTTGGCGGTGACGTACTTGACGTCCCCGTCCAGCTCCAGCGCGTCGACGTCCTCGGCCCGCAGCTCGGCGCCGAACCGCTTCGCCTGCTCCCGCATCTGCTCCATGAGGTCGGGCCCCATGATGCCGTCCCGGAAACCGGGGAAGTTCTCCACCTCGGTCGTGGTCATCAGCGCGCCGCCGTACTGCGAGCCCTCGAACACCAGCGGTTCGAGCTGCGCGCGGGCAGCGTAGACCGCCGCGGTGTAACCGGCGGGCCCTGATCCCACGATGATCAGGTTCCGAACGTCCGACACCCTACGACCTCCGTTTGACGCGACAGGCGTGCATCGTGCTCAACGGATCGTAGGGCGCGGTAATTCCGGTGCGGCGCAGTGAGGTCGACAACGGGCCCCGGTGTCGACCGAGCTGACGCAGCGCGTTCGCGCGTGCCCGGTGCGTGACGGGGTGGAGCGAGGGCTCACGGGGCGATGAGGGCAAAAAAGAAACCCGGCCCACGAGGGGCCGGGCGAACATGGGACGAATGATAGCCGACGTGAATCCGGCTAGTCAAACACTGCCGGTCACCAACCCGGTGGCGGCTTGTAACGGCCGGCGGGGTCGGGCAATTGGTGCGCGGTGTAGTCGTCGGCCTCCAGAGTCCGCCACCAGTGCGGACCGGCACCCACGTCCGCCCCGGAGTGGGTGGACAGCGCGCCCGCCGTGTACCCGCTGCCGGGGTTCACCAGACCGACCGGCACCCGCTTCCACGCCTCGTTGACCGGCATGTGGAGGTCGCTGTCGTTGCTGACCACCACGACCGCGTCCACCACGTCGGTGAGCATGTCGACGAGCAGGTGCGTGGCGACGTTGACGTCGGAGCCCTTCTCCTCGAACGTCGCCACCGACGCCAAGAACACCGCGTCGTCGGCCGGTTCGCCCTTTACCTTGACCTTGATCGGCCCTGAGGGGTTCAGCAGCACCGGTGTGCGCCGGTGCTTACCGCTGCCACCCCGCTCCACGGCCAGCGGCCGCGTGATCACCTTGTTGATGTAGTTCCCGTACTCGATGTAGTCCACGCTCTTCGCGGCCAGCAGGGCCTTCAGGTACACGTCCTGGTCCTGCGCGCCCGACGCGTTGTACGCGGCGCTGATCCGCGCGGTGCAGTACACGAGCCGCTCGATCCTGGCGCCGGGCCAGAGCTCGGCCTGCTCGGCGACCACCGAGTCGAACAGCGCCCGCACGTCCAACCAGCGCCACCCGGCCTCGCCCCGACCACAGCGCTTGCGCCCGCCGTAGTAGAGGTTGTAGCCGTCGACGTAAACACCCACACGCATGGCCCGACCGTATCGAGCTCACTACCTCAAGTGATCAGTTTTAACTATGAGTCACCGAAAATCCCGCTTTGGGTGCTCCGACCGCCACCATCGGGCCCCAATTCAGAACTAGCGGTTGATCACCTCGTCGGCCAGCACGCCCTCCGGGTTGGTCGGGCCGCAGGTCTTCGGGTCCAGCACGACCACGCGCCACGAACCCGGCTTGCCCGCCGTCAGGATCGACATGACCGCGTCCCTGCCGTCCAGCTTCACCGGTGCGAAGCCCACCGGCTTCGACGTGACGCCGCCGCCCGCCAGGCACTGCTCCAGCTTCTCCGGGCTCTCCAGCTGCCCGTAGTCCTTCGCCGCCAGCACCTCGCCGAACACCGGGCCGAAGTTGCCGCCCTCCACCTCCGGCACCCCCGGAGAGGTCGACGTGGGGGCCGCGCTCGGCTGGCCGACGACGTTGTCACCCGGTCCTGCGGGCTGCGGCACCACGACCACGGCGACGCCCACCACGGCGGCTGCGGCGGTCAGCAGGCCTGCTCCCCAGCCGAGGCGCTTGCGCCTGCGCGCGGCCAGGTCCACCACGTTCGACGGCGGGTGCGCGGCCGACTGCGGGGCCGCCGGTGCGGCGAAAGCCGGGAGCTGCCGTTGCGCGGGGTAACCCGCCTCGGGGAAAGCGGTGGCGCTCGGGGCCTGCTGCGGGATGCCCGGTGCGCCGACCTGCGCAACGCGGGTCCGCTGTTCGGCGGCGATCGCGTCATCCAGTCGGGCGGCCAGGTCTTCAGGCATCCGGGGGACGGGGAGGTTGCTCAGCGCACCCAGGTCGCTCAGCGTGGCGTCGAGCGCGGCGAGGATCTCCTGGGCTTCGGCGTCGTCGGCGATGCGCTCGCGGAGCTCGTTCTCCTCCTCGGCTGTGAGGGCGCCGGCGTGCAGGTCCGCCAGTAGATCGACGGACCACGGCGGCCCCGGACGCCGCACATTGCCGGTCATCGTTCCTCCCACTGACGTTGCTGCTTGACACCATCACCTGGGACGTTCGCACTTGCACTCTGGTTCCGGAGGTGCCCCAGAACTTTGGCCAGCTTGGCCCTGCCCCTGGCGCACCGCGACTTCACCGTCCCCTCGGCGATGCCGAGCAACCGCGCGGTCTCGGCCACCGAGTACCCCTCCACGTCCACCAGGACGATCGGGGCGCGCTGCTCCTCGGGCAACTCGTTCAGCGCAGCCTGGACCACCAACCGGGTTTCCCGTTCACTCATCGCGTCACGCGGAGCAACCGGCTCGCCGGGGCCTGCCTCGGGCAGCGGCACGGTCGGCCTTGTTTGTCGCCGCCGCAACCGGTCGAGGCAGGCGTTCACGACTATTCGGTGCAGCCAGGTCGTGACCTGCGACTCGGCCCGGAACCCGGCGGCGGCCCTGAACGCCGAGATGAACGCCTCCTGGAGCGCGTCGGCGGCCTCGTCCGGGTCGCGCAACGTCCGCAGCGCGACCGCCCACATCCGATCCCGGTGGCGTTTGACCAGCTCGGAGAAGGCGTGCGGGTCACCCGCGGCGTGAGCCGAGATGAGTTCGGCGTCCGAGCTGGCTGCGGCGGTCACGCGGGAGAGCGTATCGGCTCACCGGCGTGCTACCGCCAGTGCGGGTCCGGAATCCCGCCGCCCTCGAAGGCCCCTGACGGCCGAACGGCGGGTCCCCCACAAGTGGGGACCCGCCGTCCGGGAAGAGCCGTCGAGCGTCCTACTGGGCCCGCACGTACACCACCTCGGCGATCTCGGACTGGCTGCCCTTGTCGTGCTCGGCCAGCTTCGTCACCCACACCAGCAGGTGCTGCGAGGCCTCGTGCTCGCCCAGCTGCACCTGCGTCTGCCCGGCCGCCAGCGTGGCCTGGGCGATCACCTTGGTCTCCTCCAGCGGCGCGTCGTTGGACGGCGCCGTCCGGATCTCCACGACCGTGCCCGCGCTCGGCGACGTCACCGACACCGACGCCATCCGCAGCGGCTCCGCGAACGACGCCATCAACCCGATGCCGGGCTTCACCGCCGGGAACGGCTGCGCGTACTCCTCGGTCTGCCACACCGTGGTCGGGTTGTTGTCCACGGCCCGGTTGGCCCGGTTCGGGTTGTCCGGCGCGTTCATCACGTCGTACACGCCCACCGACGCGGGCTGCACCGGCTCGGCGGGCACCGGGGCCTCCGGCTGGCCCGGCTGGGACGACTGGCCGACCACCACGGTCGGCCCGCTGCCCTTGGACGTGTCGGTGCTGAAGAAGCTGACGATCTGGAAGCCCAGCCACCCGATGACCGCGAGCGTCAGCAGCGCCAGCACGCCGACGCTGATCATCAGCTTCCGGTTGTGCTCCCGCCCGGCGACGGGCCGCTGGGTCGTCCACACGACCCCGTCGTCCTTGCCGCCGCCGACCG
The DNA here is from genome assembly GCF_024171695.1 of Actinosynnema pretiosum. Classification (GTDB taxonomy): domain Bacteria; phylum Actinomycetota; class Actinomycetes; order Mycobacteriales; family Pseudonocardiaceae; genus Actinosynnema; species Actinosynnema pretiosum. The sequence continues at coordinate 236,002 of NZ_JAMTCF010000003.1, forward strand.
GCTCGATCATCGCCGTCTGCGCCTCGGACCGGGAGATCTGGTCCAGCACCTGCAGGATCGCCGCGCTGGTCCGGATGCCGCCCGGCGTGTCCTGGAGGCTCCGCACGGCCACCGACGACAGCTCGTGCGGTAGGTGCGGGTTCAGCGCGCTCGGCGCGACCGGCGAGCCGTCCTGACCGGTCGCGGCCGGTCGGTAGCCCTCGGGGGCGCCCGGCAGCGGCCACCGCGCCGTCAGCAGCAGGTACAGCAGGGCGCCGAGGCCCCGCACGTCGTCGCGCGCGATCGCCTCCGGCCTGGGGCCGGGGAACGCCAGCCGCAGCCTGCCCTCCGGGGTGACCCGGACGCGCTGCGGGTGGTCCGCGCCGAGCACGAGGCCCGCGTGGTGCGCGCCCTCGACGGCCGCCGCCAGGTGCTCGACCAGCGTGGTCGTCGCGCCCGCGCTCAGCGCGCCGCCCGCCAGCAGCTCCACCAGGTCGGTGCCCTGGGTCCAGTCGGCCACGATGATCGCGAGGATGCCCTCGGTGAACTTCACGCCGTTGCCGGGCGTGAGCACCTCCATCACCCGAGCGACACCGGGGTGGGTGAAGCTGGACGCGTGCATGGCCCGCTCGGCGGTCCGCTTCGCGCGCGTGGCCGCCGCGTGGTCGGTGTGGATCCCGACCAGCACGGTGAGCGCCACGTCGCGGCCCAGCTGACCGTCCCGCGCGTGCCAGAGCTGCGCGTCGCACCGGTTGTCCCGCCCGCACAGCGCCAGCAGCCGGTACCTGCCGTCGCCGATGACCCCGCCGGGAACCAACGGGGTGCTGTGGGCCTGACCGCCGCTCACGCTGCCGAGGGTACGGGACGTGGCGGTCGCTCCGCGTTCACCGGCGACGCACCAGACGGATCACCTTGTCGAGCACGGGCTTGACCTCGGGCACCCGGAACAGCGCCATCAGGCCGAAGCTCAGCGGCAGTCCGACGACCGTCTGGACCACCAGCTCGCACGCGGCCCTGGGAACGGGGTTCTCCAGGCCCAGCAGGGCGACCAGGCCCCACGCCAGCGCGGTGGCGATGGCGAACGCGATCGCCGACGCCACCAGGGACAGGCACACCGTCCACACCGTGTAGCCGGTGCGCAGCCTGCCCAGCCGCACCCGCAGCCACAGCTGGCCCACCAGGCTGCCCACCACGAAGCTCAGCGACATCGCGATGGACACGCCCGCCGCCAGCTTGTCCGGGGGCGAGATCGCCAGGAACGCGTACAGCAGCCCGATCCGGACCAGGACGATGACGCCCTGGATGATCGTCGGCGTCCGCGCGTCCTTGAGCGCGTAGAACACCCGCAGCTGGAGCAGCGTGATCGCGTACGGCACCAGGCCGAACGCGGACAGCGCCAGCGCCGTGCCGACCCGCTCGCCGCCCTCCAGCCCGGACGCGCCGTGCGAGAACACCGCGACGCCGATCGACACGCCCGCGACCGTCATCAGCGCGCTGAACGGCATGAGCATGATCGCCGACATCCGGTTGCCCAGCGACAGGTCGCCGACCAGGGACTGGGTGTCGTTCTCGGCCGCCGCCCGGCTCATCTTGGGCATCAGCGCGGTCAGCAGCGACACGCCCAGCACGCCGTACGGCACCTGCGCGACGAGCCACTGGAAGTTGTACGCGGTCAGCGCGCCCGTGCCGTTCATGGCGACGCGGGTCAGCACGATCATGCTGACGAAGCCGAGGCCCACGTACAGCAGCACCCAGAACGCCAGCCCGCCGAACTCGGCGAGCCTGCGGTCCCAGCCCCACCGCCAGCGGAACTTGAAGCCGGTCCGCTTCATCGCGGGCAGCAGCACCGACGCCTGCACCGCGACGCCGAGCATCGTGCCGAGGCCCAGGATCAGCAGCTTCGGCTCGCCCATCCGCACCGGGTCCAGCGTGATCTCGCCGGGGACCAGCGCGTAGACCGCCAGGGTCACGATCACCACGACGTTGTTCAGCACCGGGGCCCAGGTGGGCAGGCCGAACACGTTCTTGGTGTTCAGGATCGCGCCCAGCAGCGCCGACAGGCCGTAGAACACGATGCCGGGCAGCACCAGGTAGGCGAACGCGGTGACCAGCTCGGGCTTGGCCTGGTCCGCGTCGCCGACGAACAGCGCCGTCAGCAGCGGGGCGCAGGCGAGCGCGATGATCGTGCCGATGCCCAGCAGCGTCACCGCCATGGTGACCAGCCACTGCGCGTAGGACTCCCCGCCGTCGGGGTCCTCCTTCTCGGCGCGCACCAGCATCGGGATGGCCACGCTGGTGAGCACGCCGCCGAGCAGCAGCTCGTTGATCATCGTGGGCAGCGTGGTCGCCGCCTGGTACGAGTCGTTCAGCGCGCCCGAGCCGATGATCGTGATGAGCATCAGCTTGGACAGCAGGCCGGAGGCGCGGCTGACGATCGTGGCGACGGCCATCGAGCCGCTGGCCTGCGCCAGCGACGGCTCTTGCTTGGACTGCTCTTGTGCTGTGGTGGGTCCGCTCAACTCGCGCTCGACTTCTCCGGCGTCGCCGGCATCTGGTCCTCGTGCTGGATCTCGTCCGCCACCCTGGCGGCAGCGGCCTTCGACGCCCGCACCCGCCGGTAGATCCGGCGTCCGGACAGCAGGACGAGCAGGGCCGCCGCCGCGCCCGTGATGACGATGGTGATGGTCCCGTAGGAGTTGGAGGAGACCTCCAGCCGGGCCCGGTCGCCCAGCTCGACGCCGTTCGGCGTGGTCAGCCGCACGTGCACGCTGAACTTGCCGAACCGCAGCGCCTCCAGCGGCACCATGACCTGCCGGGCGCCGCGCGCGGGCAGCACCAGGTCCGGCATCTGCGTCACGGACACGCCGGGCACGTCCTCGACGACGACCCGCACCGTGATGCGCACGTCCAGCTTGTTGGAGATGTTCACCGGGATCGGGCTGTTGTCCGAGCCGAGCAGGATCGGGCTGGCCGGCTCCGCCACGGTGACCTGGGACTCCAGGCCGTCGATGCGGTCGAGCCCGACGGACAGCGCCCGCCGGGCCGCCGCCTCGTCGCCGCGCCACGCCCCGGAGGCCGCGCGCAGCAGCGCCAGCCGCAGCGGGGCCACCAGGTCCTCGGGCGTGGCGGCTGCGGCGTCCTGCTGGCTCATCGAGGAGGCGATGTCCTGCACGCCGCGCCACGCCCGCGCCAGCTCGGCGGTCACCACCGGGGACACCTCGGCGGCGCCCGCCTCCACCGGGTAGCTCAGCGCCGCGCTCTGCCCGGAGGGGGTGGTGTCGAGCAGCGACTCCAGGCCGACCGGCTTGGCGTAGCCGCTGGACACCAGCGACTTCATCGTCTGCAGGAACATGGTGATCTCACCCTCGGGCGCGTTCCAGCGCCGGGGCGGCGCGACCACCACGTTCTGGCCGTTGCCCTGGAACCCGGTGCGGAACGCCAGCGCCGCGAGCGCGTTCTGCACCGACACGGCCTGCTCGGTGCCCGCCGTGGTGGCGCCCGCGATCAGGCTGGTCGTGCCCACCAGCGCGTCGGACACCATCGTGTCGACGCGGGCGGCCGAGGCCTTCTTGTCGCCGCCGACGGTCACCGGGCCGGTGCCCGTCGTGCCCGCGACGGCCTGCTGCTCCAGCACGAGCCCGGTGACGCCCTGGCCGGTCAGCCGGTCGAGGGTGGCCTGGTCGAGGACGCCGTCCTCGGGCCACACCACGCCCTGCAGCGGCTTCTGGGACTCCAGCACGTCGCCGACCACCCGCGCGCCCTCGGTCAGCGCGTTCGAGGCCAGGTCGCCGAGCCCGGCGCGGCTGAGCGCCACCAGGTCGGCGTCCGCGTCGGCCAGCGCGACCACGCACTTGCCGGACACCTGCCTGCGCAGCTGGTCCAGCCACAGCTTGGCGTCCTCGCCGCCCTTGCCCGCGCCCTGGCCGCGCACCTGGTAGCCCTGGGACATGACCTTGACGGTGCGCAGCAGGTCGGGGTCGACGGCCAGGCAGACCGAACCGGCCAGCTCGCCGTCGAGCGCCGACTTGTAGCCCTCCAGCAGGCCGTACAGCCTGCCGCCGCGCGCGAGCGAGGCCGCCAGCTCGTCGTCCGTCAGCACCGACTTGTCACCGGGGAGCTGCTCGACCACGCGCGGCCGGTCGGCCAGCGGCCACAGCAGCGTCAGCTGCGAGCCGCCGCCGGGCGCGTTCTGCGTCGTGCCGCCGGGGACGGTCAGCACCGGCAGCAGCGTGCTCAGCGCGGCCAGCCGCGCCCGCCCGCCGAAGTCCGGGGTGCCGTTGATGTTGGCCAGCACCGGGTAGATGCCGGGCTCGTCGACCCGCAGCGACTTGGGGTCGTCGCCGTGCAGCGGCACGGTCAGGGTGAAGTCCTTGCTCTCGCCGCGCTCCAGCTTGTCGGCGATCTTGGTGAACAGCGGCTGCTCGACCTCGGAGTCCCCGCCCTCGCGCAGCGCCGTGCGAACTTCCTCCTCCTTGGTCAGCGCGTTGCCGCGCTCCAACCTCAGGTCGATGTCGCGCAGCAGGCGGTCACCCACGTTGGTGATCTTGCCGCTGATCGTGACCGAGTCGCTGCTGCCCGCCATCACCACGCGCGGGCTGAGCTGCTCGACGTCGAGCCTGAGGAAGATCTGCGGCTGCGGACCTTGCTTCGACACCGCCCGCGTGGCCCAGACCTGGGTCGCGGGTGGTGGTTCTCCGATGGTGCTGCGGGCTTCCGCCTCCGGGGCGTCGGCGCTCGCCGCGGGCGCGGCAGCCGCACCAGCGACGAGCAGCGTCGACGCCGCGGCCAGCACGGACAGCAGCCGTTTCACGCCGACTCCGCTCCATCCAGGTCAACGCCGAACTCGGCGAGCAGTTCGGCGGCGCGGCGCACCAGGCGCCGCTCGTCCGCGTAGGCGAGCCGTTCGTCCAGTTCGCCAAGGGGCACCCACGCCACCTCGGTGACCTCCACGTCTTCGTCGGAAAGGTCGCCGCCCAGCGCTTCGAGGAGGAAGTGGTGGACGGTCTTGTGGACCCTGCGGTCCTCGGCTGCGAACCAGTAGTCGATCGAGCCGAGCGGCCGCATTACCCTGCTATGAATACCGGTTTCCTCCCGGACCTCTCGCACCGCGGTCCGCTCCGGGGTCTCACCAGGCTCTATGTGTCCCTTCGGGAGCGACCAGAGGAGCCTGCCGCGCCGATCGAGCCGCCCGATGACGGCCGCGAGGCCTCGGGTGACGTCCACCACGAGCCCTCCCGCGGACGTCTCGTCCACCGACTTCAACCGCCGACCGCGCCGCCGGGGCCTGCGCCTCGGGGCCGGTCCGCCGGTGCCGCCGGAGGACTGGGACATGGCCCTGATGGTAGTGCGCGGGCGTCGCCACGGGCCGTCTGCCGATCATCGCCGGCGGTAACCGCTTTGCCAGGGCGGATACGCTGACTCTTCGTGTCTGGAACGAACGTGTCCGCCGCGCAGGACAATGCCATCGTGGAGCTGCTCAGCACCTTCCCCGTGGCCGACGAGCTCGCCGCCCGCTTCGCCGACGCGGGGCACCGGTTGTACCTCGTCGGCGGGAGCGTGCGCGACGCGCTGCTCGGGAGGTCGGCCGGGGACGACTTCGACCTGGACTTCACCACCGACGCCCGGCCGGAGCAGATCCAGCGGCTGCTGTCCGGCTGGGCGGACGCGCTGTGGGACACCGGGATCGCGTTCGGCACGGTCGGCGCGACCAAGCACGGCCGGACCGTCGAGGTCACGACCTTCCGCGCGGACGCCTACGACGGGGTGACCCGCAACCCCGAGGTGACCTTCGGCGACACCGTCGAGGGCGACCTGGTCCGGCGCGACTTCACGGTCAACGCGATGGCGTACGACCTGGTCGGCCGGGAGCTGGTCGACCCGACCGGCGGTCGCGAGGCGCTCGCCGCGATGGTGCTCGACACGCCCGCGACGCCGCAGCAGTCGTTCGGCGACGACCCGCTGCGGATGCTGCGCGCGGCCCGGTTCGTGTCGCAGCTCGGCTTCACGCCCGCCGACCGGGTGGTCGAGGCGATGACCGCCATGGCGGGCGAGCTGGCGCGGATCACGCCGGAGCGGGTGCAGCAGGAGCTGTCGAAGCTGCTGTGCGGCGCGCACCCCAGGCGCGGCGTCGAGCTGTTCGAGTCCACCGGGCTCGCGGCCGAGGTGCTGCCCGAGCTGCCCGCGATGCGGCTGGAGATCGACGAGCACCACCAGCACAAGGACGTGTTCGACCACTCGCTGGTCGTGCTCCAGCAGGCGATCGACCTGGAGGACGAGGACAACTCCCCCGACCTGGTGCTGCGGCTCGCGGCGCTGCTGCACGACATCGGCAAGCCGGGGACGCGGCGGTTCGAGTCCGGCGGCGGCGTCTCGTTCCACCACCACGAGGTGCTCGGCGCGAAGATGGTGCGCAAGCGCTTGCGGGCCCTGCGGTACTCCAAGGAGGTCGTGGAGGAGGTCGCCCAGCTGGTGTACCTCCACCTGCGGTTCCACGGGTACGGCAACGGCGAGTGGACCGACTCGGCGGTGCGCCGCTACGCGACCGACGCGGGCCCGCTGCTGAGCAGGCTGCACAAGCTCGTGCGGGCCGACTGCACCACGCGCAACAAGCGCAAGGCGAACGCGCTCCAGCGCACCTACGACGGCCTGGAGGAGCGGATCGACCGGCTGGCCGCCGAGGAGGACCTGCGCCGGGTGCGGCCGGACCTGGACGGCAACGAGATCATGCGGCTGCTCGGGCTGCCGCCGGGTCCGCAGGTCGGGCGGGCCTGGAAGTTCCTCAAGGAGCTGCGGCTGGACCGGGGGCCGCTGGACCGCGACGAGGCCGAGGTGGAGCTGCTGGCCTGGGCGCGCGCCGAGGGCGTCGGGTCGGCGGGCGTCGGGTCGGCGGGCGCGGGGTCGGCGGGAGCAGCCGGGGCGTCCGGTGGGGCGGCGGCCGAGGGGTTGCCCGAAGGGGCTGACTCCGAGGGCGCGTCCGACGCCGAATCGCGGTAACGGGCTGGTCAGGGCGCTGCGACCGGGAGGTGGTCCGATCCGGACGACCACCCGGAGTGACCAATTTGCTGCGAAGTGTTAGCGAAGTGGCTACCGGTTGCGAGAGCATGACCCTGTGTGCGTCCGACGCGCACGGGGGGTGATGACGCATGAACGCCTGGGGACTGTCCGCCACTCGCGGCACCCGGCTGCCCGACCTCGAACTGCTCGACGACCGGCAGCGGGCCGTGCTGCGCTGCCTGGCCAGGGGGTTGGCCGACCACGAGATCGCCGGTGTGCTCCAGCTGACCAGCAGGCAGGTCGGCGGGGAGGTGGCGGAGATCCTGCGCAGGCTCAACCTGCGCGACCGGATCTCCGCCGTCGTCTTCGCCCACGAGGCCGGGATGATCCGGATGCCGCTGCCGCTACCGCGCTGAACCGCCGCCCGGCCGGGTGAGCAGCAGGTGGCCGAGCGCGCCGATCGGCAGGACCAGCGCGGCGGCCAGCACCAGGCCGGGCGAGCGGCCGTCCGGCGCGACCAGCGCGGCGGCCACCGACACGGCGACGACCTGGGTGACGTTGAAGAGGGTGTCGTAGAGCGCGAACACCCGACCGCGCACCTCGTCGCCGACCTCGGCCTGCACGGCCGCGTCCGCGCACAGCTTCACGACCTGGCCAGCGAAGGTCAGCGGGAGCGCCGCCGCGATCACGGTGGGCAGCAGCATCGGCAGCCCGAGCCCGAGCTGGGTGAGGGCGGCCAGCCCGAGCGCGCCCAGCACGACCCGCGTGCGGCCGAACGCGCCCACGAGCCGGTCGGTGACCAGGCCCGCGAGCAGGACGCCCGCGCCCCCGCAGGCGGCGACCTGGCCGAGCCCGGCCAGCCCGGCGCGGAACGGGCCCTGGTCGGTGAACGAGTTGCGCATCAGCAGCAGCGTGACCACCAGCGACATCCCGAACGCCATCCGGTGCGCCAGCAGGGCGACCAGCGCGGCTGTGACGTTTTTGCATGCGGAGGCCTGGTCACGCGCAGGGAAAGGCGTCCTGCGCGCGACCACCGCTCCGCATGCTGGTGTGACATTTCCGCATGCAGAGGCCTGGTCACGCGCAGGGAAAAACGTCCTGCGCGCGACCACCGCTCCGCACGCGGGATCGGGCCCCAGTGCGCCCCGCGCGAACCCGGCGGCCAGCAAGGCGGCCAGCAGGGAGCCCGTCGCCGCGACGGCGGTGGTCCAGGCCGACCCGCCGTCACCCGCGCCGAGCGCCTCGCGCAGCAGCACCGCCGTGGCCGCGCCCAGCACGGCGGTCACCGAGCCCGCCGTGGTGGCGACCGCGTTGGCCTCGACCAGGTGCGCGCGGGGGACGACGTGCGGCAGCGAGGCGGACAGCCCCGATCCGGTGAACCTGCTGACCCCGGTGACCAGGAGCGCCGCCACGAACAGCGGGACCCCGGCCAGCCCCGCGCCCACGGCCGAGGCGGTGAGCAGCACGAACAGCGCCCTGAGCAGCGCGGCGGTCACGAGCACGCGCCGCCGGTCCCAGCGGTCGAGCAGCGCGCCCGCGAACGGCCCGAGCACCGAGTACGGCAGCAGCAGGACGGCGAACCCGGCCGCGATGGCACCCGGCTCGGCCTCCCGCTCGGGGTTGAACAGCACGGCCCCGGCCAGGCCCGCCTGGAACAGGCCGTCACCCCACTGGGCGGCGAGGCGGGTGGCGAGGAGCCGCCGGAAGCCGGGGGCGGCGAGGAGCCTGCGCGCCCCGAGGTGGCGCACCCCCGCGTCGGCGCTGGTCACGGACCGAGGGTAGGCCGGGCGGACGGCTCGCGACGGGTGAGCGGCGCGCCTGGGGAGCAGCCGCGTCGCACGGGGGCTCCGGAGCGCCGGGCGCCGAGGTCCGGGGGCCCGACCGGCCGCGCCGCGCGGGGGTCTCGCACCGCTTCGCCACGCGGGCGGTTCTGGGATCATGGGGCCCGTGGGTGCTGATGCCGAGGTCGAACCGGGGTCGCTGCTGGTCGCGGCGCCGACCCTGAACGACTCGAACTTCCGCCGTACGGTCGTCTACGTCATCGACCACCGCGGCGAGGGCTCACTGGGGGTCGTGCTGAACCGGCCCTCCGAAGTGGCCGTGCACGACGTCCTTCCCGCCTGGGGGCCGCACGTGTCGCGCCCGCAGGCGGTGTTCATCGGCGGGCCGGTCGAGCAGAAGACCGCGCTCTGCCTGGCGGCGCTGCGCCCCGGCGAGGACCACCGCGCGCTGGACGGCGTGGTCGGCGTGCACGGGCCGGTCGCGCTGGTCGACCTGGACTCGGAGCCCGAGTCGCTGCTCCCCCGCGTGCGCGGCCTGCGGGTGTTCGCCGGGTACGCGGGCTGGGGCGAGGGGCAGCTGGAGGGCGAGGTGGAGCGGGAGGACTGGATCGTGGTGCCCGGTCTGCCCGACGACGTGCTGTCGCCGCCGGGCGTCGACCTGTGGGGTCGGGTGCTGCGCCGCCAGGGGATGCCGACGGCGCTGCTCGCCACCTACCCCGAGGACGTCCGCCGCAACTGAGCGGACCGCGCGGATGGGGCGCTCAGGCCCTGGTCAGGACGCTGCAACCGCCACCGGCGCACGCGCAGCCACCGCACCCGGCGGCGGGCTCGGGCTCCGGGACGGCCTCGGCCGCGCGGTGGCCGAGCACCCCGCCTGCCGCGCCGATGCCGATCGCGCCGACGAGCCCGACCAGGCCGACGACCAGCGCGGTCTCCGGGGCGACGAGCGCGGCGATCCCGGCCAGCACGGCGACGGCGGCGGCGACCAGGTTCGGCACACCGGCCACCCGGTTGGCGAGGGCGAACGTCTCGTCGTCGCGCAGCGACGCCTTCGAGCGCACTCCCAGGAAGCGGTTGCGGGGCAGGGTGCCGCGCAGGCCCAGGACCCCAGCCGCACCGAGCGGCAGGCCAACCAGGAGCAGCACCACGAACAGGACGATGTTCACGCAGACGAGGGTAGGCGCGCCGCACGCGATCCACAGCGCCGCCCCGTGCTCGTCACCACCGGACGTGGTATCGCACTGATCACAGCCGTCGCCACCCACCGCGTTGATCAGCGGTGATCCGGTCACCCAACGCTACGAAGTTGCGCGGCGCTGCTACCGTTGAGCCATGAGCACGGCGCGCCTGCTCCTTAGCAAGCCGCGCTGACCGGTCGACTCCTGGTCCGCGCGGCAACCCCTCATGCCTGTCATCGGCTGGGGGGTTTCGTCATGTCAGGGGCAGGGATAGGGAGAGGGAACTCCGATGAGCACGGAAGCGGCGGCTGACACGCCCGCCTACCGCTACACGGCGGCGCTGGCGAACGAGATCGAGCAGCGGTGGCAGCGGCGCTGGGAGGAGCGCGGCACCTTCCACGCGCCGAACCCGGCCGGTCAGCTCGAGGGCGAGGTCCCCGCCGACAAGCTGTTCGTGCAGGACATGTTCCCGTACCCGTCCGGCGCGGGCCTGCACGTCGGCCACCCGCTGGGCTTCATCGGCACGGACGTGTACGCGCGGTACCACCGGATGACCGGCCGGAACGTGCTGCACACGATGGGCTTCGACGCGTTCGGCCTGCCCGCCGAGCAGTACGCGGTGCGCACCGGCCAGCACCCGCGCGAGACCACCAAGGCCAACATCGAGACCTACCTGCGCCAGATCCGCAGGCTGGGCCTGGGCCACGACGAGCGCCGCCGCATCTCCACGATCGACCCGGACTACTACCGCTGGACCCAGTGGATCTTCCTGCAGATCTACAACTCCTGGTTCGACGCGGACGCGAAGAAGGCCAGGCCGATCGCGGAGCTGGTCGAGCGGTTCAAGACCGGTGAGCGCGCCACCCCGGACGGCCGCCCGTGGGCCGAGCTGTCCGGGGCCGAGCAGCAGAAGGTCCTGGGCGAGCACCGCCTGGCCTACCTGTCCGAGGCCCCGGTGAACTGGTGCCCCGGCCTGGGCACGGTGCTGGCCAACGAGGAGGTCACCTCCGACGGCCGCAGCGAGCGCGGCAACTTCCCGGTGTTCCGCCGCAACCTGCGCCAGTGGATGATGCGGATCACCGCCTACTCGGACCGCCTGGTCGACGACCTGGACCGGCTGGACTGGCCGGAGAAGGTCAAGTCCATGCAGCGGAACTGGATCGGCCGCTCCCACGGCGCGCGGGTCCGGTTCGAGGTGCGGGCGGGCGAGGGCGCGGCGGGGACCGACGAGCGGATCGAGGTCTTCACGACCCGCCCCGACACCCTGTTCGGCGCCACCTACGTCGTGCTGGCCCCCGAGCACCCGCTGGTCGACGCGATCGCCTCCCCCGCGCAGGCGGGCGCGATCGCCGCCTACCGCGCCGAGGTGGCCCGCAAGTCCGAGCTGGACCGGCAGGAGAGCAAGGAGAAGACCGGCGTCGCCACCGGCGCGGTCGCGGTCAACCCGGTCAACGGCGCCGAGCTGCCGGTCTACGTCGCCGACTACGTGCTGATGGGCTACGGCACCGGCGCGATCATGGCGGTGCCCGGCCAGGACCAGCGCGACTGGGACTTCGCCAAGGCGTTCGACCTGCCGATCATCCGCACCGTCCAGCCCACCGAGGGCTTCGAGGGCGAGGCGTTCACCGGCGTCGGCCCCGCGATCAACTCCGGCTTCCTGGACGGCATGGACGTCGCCGAGGCCAAGAAGGCGATCATCGCCTGGCTGGAGGAGCGCGGCGCGGGCGAGGGCACCGTGCAGTACAAGCTGCGCGACTGGCTGTTCTCCCGGCAGCGGTACTGGGGCGAGCCCTTCCCGATCGTCTACGACGAGGACGGCACCCCGATCGCGCTGCCCGAGTCGCACCTGCCGGTCGTGCTGCCCGAGGTGGACGACTACTCGCCGCGCACCTTCGAGCCGGACGACGCGAACTCCGAGCCGTCCCCGCCGCTGACCCGCGCGCAGGAGTGGGTCGAGGTCGAGCTGGACCTGGGCGACGGGCCCAAGCGGTACCGCCGCGAGACCAACACCATGCCCAACTGGGCCGGTTCCTGCTGGTACCAGCTGCGCTACGTCGACCCGACCGAGCCGGGCCGGTTCGTGGACGCCGAGAACGAGAAGTACTGGCTGGGCCCGCGCCCGGCCGAGCACGGCGCGAACGACCCCGGCGGCGTCGACCTGTACATCGGCGGCGTCGAGCACGCGGTGCTGCACCTGCTGTACTCGCGGTTCTGGCAGAAGGTGCTGTTCGACCTGGGCCACGTGTCCGGCGACGAGCCGTACCGCAGGCTGTTCAACCAGGGCTACATCGAGGCGTACGCGTACACCGACGCGCGCGGCGCGTACGTGGCCGCCGAGGAGGTCGTGGAGAAGGACGGCAAGTTCTTCCACGACGGCGCCGAGGTCTCCCGCGAGTACGGGAAGATGGGCAAGAGCCTGAAGAACGTCGTCACGCCGGACGAGATGTGCGCCAACTACGGCGCCGACACGTTCCGGGTGTACGAGATGTCGATGGGCCCGATGGACGTGTCGCGGCCGTGGGCGACCAAGGACGTCGTGGGCGCGCAGCGGTTCCTGCAGCGGCTGTGGCGCAACCTGGTCGACGAGGACAGCGGCGAGCTGCGGGTGGCCGACGTCGAGCCGTCCGAGGACGCGCTGCGGCTGCTGCACAAGACCATCGCGGGCGTGCACGACGACTACGCGAACCTGCGCTACAACACGGCGGTCGCGAAGCTGATCGAGCTGAACAACCACATCACCAAGCACTACCCGGCGGGTGCCCCGAGGGCGCTGGCCGGTCCGGCCGTGCAGCTGCTGGCGCCGCTGGCGCCGCACGTGGCCGAGGAGCTGTGGGAGCGGCTGGGCGGCGGCGGCGAGTCGCTGGCGCACGGGCCGTTCCCGGTGGCCGAGGAGCGGTACCTGGTGGAGGACACCGTCCTGTACCCGGTGCAGGTGGGCGGCAAGGTCAAGGCGCGGGTGACCGTGCCCGCGTCCGCCTCGCCGGACGAGGTCAAGGCCGCCGCGCTGGGCGACCCGGCGGTGGCGGCGCTGCTGACCGGCGAGCCGAGGAAGGTCATCGTGGTGCCGGGCAGGCTGGTCAACATCGTGCTGTGACGCGCTGCGCCGCGACGCGCGGCTGAGCACCGGTGGCGGGGGCCCGAAGGTTCCCCGCCACCGCTGTTCTCGGGGGTCGGTCAGCCCCGGAGCCCCAGCTCGCCGAGCAGCTGGGCGAGCATCTGGTCGTACATCTCCTCCGGGTTGGTCACCGCGAACGGGAACCGCCCGAACACCTCCAGCGCCACGTGCCCGTAGATCCGCACCCAGGCCTGGAGGATGTGGAAGATCGCCGCCTGGTCGAGGGTCCGCTCGTCCACGCGCACGCCGCGCGCCGCGATCTGGTTGATCAGCACCTGCTGGTACAGCGCGAGGTCGGCGTGCATCACCGGGGACACGCCCGCGGGCACCTCGTCGGGGAACGGGTGGCTGGCCACCAGCCTGGCCGCGATCTCCAGGAACACCCGGCCGAACCGGTCCCGCACCTGCTCCTCGGGCTCCGCGCCCTCCCGGCCCGCCACGTAGTCGCCGTCCGTCGAGGCGAACACCAGCGAGAACTCCTGCGGGTGGTCGAGCGCCCACCGGCGGAAGCCCCGGCACACCAGGTACACCTGCTGGTCGATCGGCGCGGTGTCCGGCACCTCCGCGAGCAGGGCGCCGAGCGTGTTCTCCAGGTCCTCGCAGATGCCCTCGCACAGCCGGGCGAGCAGCGCCTCGCGCGAGTCGTAGTAGCGGTACAGCGCGGGCGCGGTGATCCCCAGTTCACGTGCGATGGCACGGAGAGTTACCGAATCGCGGCCCTTCTCGGTGAGAAGCGCGCGAGCCTGGGTAAGGATGTCGCGTTCGGTCTCCGCGCGTAGCCGTTCTCGGCGAGTGGCTTCGCTCATGTGTCACTCCATCGAGTTGTGAACGGTGTTCACCGCGCGTACGGTCGGGCTCGGTCATCCGGTGAACAGTGTTTACGAAGTTGACACCGTTCACGCAACAGTAACGCACGGTACCGAGGGAGGACGTGTTGTTCGCGAAGTGGGGATCGCTCGCCTACCGCCGCCGATGGGTGGTGTTGATCGCGGTAGTGCTGCTGGCGGTGGCAGGGGGCGTGTGGGGGCTCGGCGTCTTCGACAAGCTCAGCCAGGGCGGCTACGAGGCGCCGGGCAGCGAGTCGGACCGCGCGGTCACGGTCACCGAGGACACCTTCGGCCGCCAGGACGGCGACGTCCTGGTGATCTACGAAACCGCCGACCCGGCGCAGCTCCAGGAGATCACCACCCGGCTGGAGGGGCTGCCGGACGACGCGGTCAAGCAGGTCACGCCGCTGATCCCGGCTCCCGAGGGCGACAAGGTCCTGGCGGTCATCACGCTCCAGGCCCCCGACTCCAACGGGCAGATGAAGCAGCTGGAGCAGATCGAGCCGCAGCTGCACCAGGAGGGCGTCACCAGCCACGTCGGCGGGCTCATCCCGACCCAGCGGGAGATCAACGAGGTCACCTCGTCCGACCTGATCACCGCCGAGGCGGTGTCGATCCCCATCGTGCTGGTCCTGCTCGTGGTGATCTTCGGCGGGCTCGTCGCGGCGTCCCTCCCGGTGCTCGTCGGCGGTCTGTCGATCCTGGGCTCGCTGGGCGTGCTGCACGCGGCGTCGCTCGGGCTCGAGATCAACTCGTTCGCCGTGAACGTCGCCAGCCTGCTCGGGCTCGGCATGGCGATCGACTACGGCCTGTTCATGGTCGGCCGCTTCCGCGAGGAGATGGCCGCCGGGCGCGGCACCGAGGACGCGGTGAGGCGGACCGTCGGCTCCGCCGGTCGCACCGTGGCGTTCTCGGCGACGCTGCTGATCATCGCCCTCGCCGGGCTGCTGATCTTCCCGCACGGGTTCCTCAAGTCCCTCAGCTACGGCGGCATGGCGGCGGTGGCCATCGCCGCCATCACCTCGCTGACCCTGCTGCCCGCGATGCTTGCCCTGCTGGGCGAGAACATCGACAAGCTGGCGCTGCCGTGGGCCAAGCGCGGTGAGCCGAAGGAGAGCGGCTGGCGCAAGCTCGCCGCGACCGTGATGAAGCGGCCGGTGCTGTTCGCGCTGCCCATCGTGGTGCTGCTGCTCGGCCTCGGCTCGCCGTTCCTGAACGTCAAGTTCGGCGAGGTCACCGAGAAGGTCCTGCCCGAGGGCAACGAGGTCCGGGTGGCCGCCGAGACGGTCAAGGAGGACTTCGGGGCGCTCGCCGCGGGCGGGTTCAAGATCGTCCTCACCGGCGACCCCGCGCCCCAGGAGGCGCAGGCGTTCATGCAGCGCGTCAGCGAGGTCCCCGGCGTCGCGGACGCGCAGCCCGGCGCCGAGCCCAAGGACGGCGTGTGGCTGATCAACGCGGGCCTGGACGGCGACCCGCTCAGCGACGAGTCCAAGCAGGCGCTCAAGGACGTGCGCGCGCTGGACCACCCCGGTGACGAGCTGCTCGTCGGCGGCAGCACGGCCGTGGTCTCGGACAGCCTCAAGGCCATCCAGGACGGCCTGCCGATCATGATCGGCGTGCTGGTGGTCGCCACCTTCGTGCTGATGTTCCTGGCGTTCGGGTCGGTGCTGCTGCCGATCAAGGCCGTGATCATGAGCGCGCTGAGCCTCGCGGCGACCTTCGGCGTGCTGGTGCTGGTGTTCCAGGAGGGCCACGGCGCCGAGCTGCTCGGCGTCACGCCCGCGCCGCTGGAGTCCGGCATCGTGGTGCTGATGGCGGCCGTGGTGTTCGGCCTGTCCACCGACTACGAGGTGTTCCTGCTCTCGCGCATGGTCGAGGCGCGCGGTCGCGGGGCGAGCACCGAGGAGGCGGTGACCACCGGTCTGGCCAAGACCGGCCGGGTGATCACGGCGGCGGCCCTGCTGCTGATCGTGGTGACCGGCGCGTTCGCGTTCTCCCAGATCACCGTGATGCGGTTCGTCGGCGTCGGCATGATCCTCGCGCTGGTGCTGGACGCCACCGTGGTCCGGATGCTGCTGGTGCCCGCCGTGCTGCGGATGCTCGGCGACGCGTCCTGGTGGGCGCCCGGTCCGCTCAAGCGCATCCAGGAGCGGATGGCGATCCACGAGGGCGACCCGGTCGAGGACGGCTCGGTGGAGGACGGCAAGGAGCCCGCGCGGGTCTGATCCCGTCGTGCTCGCGGAGCCTGGTTCGCCTCGGCGGCCGGGCTCCGCGCGTTCCTGCGGACCGGTCGGCTCCAGGGGGTTCGGTCGGGCAGCCCGCACGCGAGCTGCCGCCCGCGACGGCGGAGCGGGCGGCAGCAGGCGGCACCCGGCGCCGGTCGCTCGGGGGGCGAAACGACCGGCGCCGGGTTCCAACCGGCGCTGAGCACCGGTGGTCCTGCCCCGACCAAGTGAGGCATACCACCAAAATGACGTAACCGGGGGCGGATTGGCTCCGGAGTGCTACGAATTTGCCGAATTTTTCTTCGCGGCCACCAGTTTGGCGTAGCGGGTGCCCGCGCCCAGCAGCACCAGTCCTGCGCCCAGGAACGCCAGGACCCGCGCGAACCCGCTCAGCGCCGACAGGTCGAACAGCACCAGCTTCACGAGCGCCGCGCCGACCAGCACCAGCCCGCTGACCCGCAGCGGCGCGCTGTCCACGCCCCGGTTCAGCAGCACCAGCGCGGCGACCGTCCAGGCCACCGTCACGAGCGCGTGGCCGAACAGGAACGCGGTCACCGTCGGTGAGACCAGCAGGGCGGCGCAGACCACCAGGCCCGTCGTCGAGTACAGCACCAGCGCGCCCGCCGCGATCCAGCTGTTCGGGCCGGACGGCGTGGCGCCCGCCCTGGTCGCCGCCCAGGTCACCGCGACGGCCGCCGCCGCGAGCGCGAGCGCGGTGAACACGCCCGTGACCAGGTCGGTCGGGGTGGCGCGGCTGAACGCGCCCAGCAGCAGGGGGAGCTCCAGGTTCTCCCCCAGCGCGGCGAGCAGGCCGGGGACGCCGAAGCCCAGCGCGCCGACGAGCGCGCCGCGCGAGCGCGTCCGCCCGGCGAGCACGGCCAGCGCCGCCGATTCGGCCAGCACCGCCGGGCCGAACGAGCGCAGGCCCGAGACCAGCGCGGTCGCCTCGAACGCGGCCAGCAGCCCCATCGCGGCGACCGCCGTCGAGAAGGCCCCGCCGAACTCCGGCTTCCCGGTCCTGCGCAGCACCGCCCACAGCCCCAGCAGCGCGACGGTCAGCCCGCCCGCGAGCAGCTCGCCCCGGCCGCCGGGCAGCAGCAGGGCGGTGACCAGCACCGGCGCGGGCGCGGTGGCCAGCAGCGCGACCAGGCCGGGGTTGCCGCCGGAGCGGCGGGCGCTGACCACCGCGACCGCCACGCCCACCACCGCGACGGCCACCGACAGCCAGGTCGAGGTGGCCGCGCCGCTCGCGGTCAGCACCGGCAGCGCGCCCAGCGCGGGCGGCAGACCGGCGGCCACGGCCAGCGCGGGCCAGCTCCTGAGCAGGTGCACCGGGGCCGCGACCAGCTGGAGGACCAGCAGGAACAGCACCAGCTCCACGGCGAGGACCCCGGTGATCACCGGGGCGCACACCGCGCAGGCCAGCACGACGCCCACCGCGAGCACGGCCTCGTCCCAGCGGACCGCCAGCCACAGGCCCGCGCCCGCCACCAGCAGCCCGGACAGCAGGCCCAACCAGGTCGGGAAGTAGCCGTAGAGGGCGGTGGTGGCGACGACGTCCAGGTAGAGCACGGCGAACCCGGTCGCGGCGATCGCGAGCGCGCCGGTGCGGTTGTCCGGCTTGCGGTTCAGCCGGAGCGCGAGCCCGACCAGCGCGGCGCCCAGCAGCGCGCCGCCGACCACGCGGGGGACCGGGCCCAGGTAACCGCGCTGCACGGCCAGGACCAGCAGCATGACCACGCCGAGCGTGGTGACCGCGCCGCCGACCCAGGCCAGCAGGCGGCTGCCCGCGCCGTCCTGGCTCAGCCGCTCGGCCAGCGAGACCCTGGGCTGCGGGGTGTACGGCTGGTACTGGGGGAACGGCTCCCCTGGGCCGGGGGGCAGCGGGAACGGGTGGGGTGGGGGTGGCGCGAGCGGGACCTGCGCGATCGGGGGCTGCGCCGCCGTGGCCGGGTGCGGGGCCTGGGCCTGCGCCTGCTCCGGGGCGGCGGGTCCGGCGATCGGCGCGGTCGTGGGCGGTTCCGCCGTCACCACCGCCGCTCCGGGCGTCGGCGCGGGTGTCGTCGTGCGGCGCAGGGTCCGCAGTTCCGCGCCCACCTGCGTGAGGCGGCGGGACAGGGCGTCGACCTCGGCGGCCAGGGCTATCAGCGGGTCCGGACCGGTCATGCGTCCAGGATCGCCCCGGAAGTCGGACAAATCATCGGTACCACTACTCAACCCGCCGTCCTGCGGGCCGGCAGAGTGCCCGGCATGGCTGAGGTCCTCGTGCTCGGGTCGGCCAACGCCGACCTCGTGGTGTCCGTTCCCCGGCGACCGGCGGGCGGGGAGACCGTGCTCGGGTCCGACACGGTCGTGCTGCCCGGCGGGAAGGGCGCGAACACGGCCGTGGCGGCGGCCCGCGCCGGTGGCCGGGTGGCGCTGCTGGGCGCGGTCGGCGACGACGGGAACGGCGCGCTGCTGCGGCGGTCGCTGGAGGGCGCCGGGGTGGACGTGGCGCTGCTCGCGGTGTCCGGGCGGCCGACCGGGGCCGCGTACATCGCGGTCACGCCGGACGGCGAGAACTCGATCGTGGTCGCGCCGGGGGCCAACGCGGACGTGGTCGCCGAGGCGCCGTGGGGGCGGTTCGCGGTGCTGGTGTGCTCGCTGGAGGTGCCCGTCCCGGTCGTGGAGGAGGCGGTGCGGGCGGCGTCGGCGGCCGGGGTCCGGGTGGTGCTGAACCTGTCTCCGGTGGTCGGCGTCGCCCCGGACGTGCTGGCCGCGCTGGACCCGCTGGTCGTCAACGAGCACGAGGCGGCCGAGCTGGCGCCGTCGCTCGAGGGGCTGCTGGAGCTGGGACCGCGCGCGGTGGTGGTCACCCTCGGGGCGCGCGGCGCGGCGGTGGTCACCCCGTCGGGGGTGCTGGAGGTCCCCGCGCCGGAGGTGGGCGTCGTGGACACCACGGGGGCCGGGGACGCGTTCGCCGGGGTGCTCGCTGTGCGGCTGGCGCAGGGGCGGGAGCTGGCGGACGCGGCGGCGTTCGCGGTGCGCGTGGCGGCGTTCTCGGTGACCAGGGCGGGCGCGCAGCCCTCCTACCCGACGCTGGCCGAACTGGGCGAGCGGTGAGTGGCGAGGTCGTCCCG
Organism: Actinosynnema pretiosum; assembly: GCF_024171695.1. Lineage (GTDB taxonomy): Bacteria > Actinomycetota > Actinomycetes > Mycobacteriales > Pseudonocardiaceae > Actinosynnema > Actinosynnema pretiosum. The sequence goes on from NZ_JAMTCF010000003.1 coordinate 255,219, forward strand.
CTGCGTGGTGAAGGACCCTCGAACAAGCCGCCCACCTGGGAGTACGGTCTAGATCATGGCTAACGCGCGGCTGAGCGGTGTCGGGGTCAGTGCAGGGAGGGCCGCTGGGCCCGTCGTCCGGGTCGCGGAGGCCCTCGGGGAGCCCCCGGCGTCCCCGGCCCCGGCCGACCCGGCCGCCGAGGCCGCGCGGATCGCGCCCGCCGCCGAGGCCGTGGCCGCGCGGTTGACGGCGAAGGCCGCGGTGCTGGAGGGCGACGCGAAGGCCGTGCTGGAGACCACCGCCGCGATGGCGGCGGACCCGGCGCTGCTCGGCCAGGCCGAGGAGCTGGTCACCGCCGAGTCGCTGCCCGCCGCGCGCGCCGTCCACCAGGCCGCGGCCGGGTTCATCTCCGCGCTGGAGGCGGCGGGCGGGTACATGGCCGAGCGGGCGCGCGACGTGCGCGACGTGCGGGACCGCCTGGTCGCCGAGCTGCTGGGCGTGCCCGCGCCGGGCGTGCCGGACCTGGAGGCGCCCAGCGTGCTGGTGGCCCGCGACCTGGCGCCCGCCGACACGGCCGGGCTGGACCCGGCGAAGGTGCTGGCGCTGGTGACGGAGGAGGGCGGCCCGACCTCGCACACCGCGATCCTGGCCCGCTCGCTCGGCATCCCGGCGGTCGTGGCGTGCCGGGGCGTGCTGTCGCTGAGCGCGGACGCGCTGTCGGTCGACGGCGAGACGGGCGCGGTCGTGGAGTCGGACGGCGTGGTCCGCGCGGCCCACGTCGGCCCGCGCGTGGAGTGGAACGGCGTCGGGACGCTGCGCGACGGGTACCGGGTGAAGGTCGTCGGCAACGTGGGCGCCGAGGCGGACGCGGTCGCCGCCGTCGCGGCGGGGGCCGAGGGCGTGGGCCTGTTCCGCACCGAGTTCTGCTTTCTGTCGGCGTCGGAGGAGCCGACGGTCGACCAGCAGCGCAAGGCGTACGCGGCGGTCCTCGCCCCGTTCGCGGGCAAGCCGGTGGTGGTCAGGACCCTGGACGCGGGCGCGGACAAGCCGCTGCCGTTCCTGAACCCCGAGGCCGAGCCGAACCCGGCGCTGGGCGTGCGCGGCGTGCGCGTGGCCTTCGACCGGCCGGACGTGCTGGAGCGCCAGCTGGAGGCGATCGCCCTGGCGGCGCAGGACAGCGGCGCCGAGGTGTCGGTGATGGCCCCGATGGTGGCGACCGCCGCCGAGGCGGCGTGGTTCGCCGAGCGCGCCAGGAAGGCGGGGATCGCGCGGGTCGGCGTGATGATCGAGATCCCGGCCGCCGCGCTGGCCGCCAAGGAGGTCCTGGCGGAGGTGGACTTCGCGTCCATCGGCACGAACGACCTCGCGCAGTACGTGTTCGCGGCGGACCGCCAGGTGGGCGCCGTGGCCGCGCTGAACGACCCGTGGCAGCCCGCGCTGCTCAGGCTGATCGCCCTGGTCGGCGAGGCGGGCACCGCCCTGGGCAAGCCGGTGGGAGTCTGCGGCGAGGCGGCGGCGGACCCGCTGCTGGCGTGCGTGCTGGTGGGACTGGGCGTGAGCAGCCTGTCGATGAACCACACGGCGCTGGCCACGGTCGGCGCGAAGCTGGCGACGACCAGCTACGACCTGTGCCAGCTGGCCGCGCGCGGCGCGCTGGGCGCGGGCGACCCGGCGTCCGCGAAGCTGGCGGCGCGGGCGCCGCACTAGTGCTGGAGGCGGTGGTGGCGGCGGTGCGGTCGGCCTGGACCGACCTGCGCCGCGGCCACCGGGAGGACTGGTACTACGTCACGCTGACGACGTCGGGCGAGGGCGAGCGGCTGGCGCTGACGGCGTGGTCGGAGCAGGCGCTGGCGCGGGTGGGGGACGAGGGGCTGCGGTGGTCGTACGCGGACTCGCCGTACTGCGCTTGGGGTGAGGAGTGGCTGGCGGGGGTGCGGTTCCCGAGGGGGGATCCGGACGCGGTGCTGGAGGTCGCGGTGGAGGCGCTGGCGGTCTTGGACGCGGAAGGCGCGTTCGGCACGGGCGCGCAGCGGGCGTCCCTGCTCCTAGCCGCCGAGGTCATGCCCCCGGACCACACGAACACCGCTCGGGTGCTGCGGCTGAACCGGCCTTCGGTGGTGCTGGAGCGGTGGTTGGCGGAGGCGGCGGAGTGAGGTGAAAGTTGCCTCGTTTGGGGCAACTTTGCCTCAAACTGGAAGTTGCCTGAGTGAGGCAACTGGTGCCTTGAGGCAACTTTGCCTCAAACTGGAAGTTGCCTGAGTGAGGCAACTTGGCGTTTGAGGCAAGGGTGGGCAGTGGTGGAACCTCCGGAGGAACCCGAGTCCGCCCTCGTTGACCATGCCGTCCGCAGCTTGCAGGCATTGCTGGGATCCAAGTGGGAGATCACCAACGAGGTCTTGGACGACGGGGCGTTCGACGCTCGGGTTCGGTTGGTTTTCCCCGGTAGCAAGGTCGTGGAGTTCCTAGTTCTCGCGGAGCGCGAGCTCACTCCTCGTGACATCAACGGCAAGATCGCGCAGATGCACAGCATCCTGCGTCACGCCCATGTCTGGCAGTCATTGCTGGTCGTCTCACCGTGGCTCAGCCCGCGAACCCAGCACGCACTGCGCGAGCATGGCGTTGACTACCTGGACCTGACCGGCAACGTCTCGCTCAACAGCGACGACCCCTTGATGCGGATCCACCTCCAAGGGCTGACCAAGTCATCCAGCAAGCCGTCCACCGGCCGAACGATCACCCTCGCTGGAAGTCGTGCCGGTCGGATCGTTCGATTCCTGGTGGATCACGCGCCGCCCCGCCAGGCGAAGGACGTCGCCCGGATTGCGGAGGTGAGCACCGCATGGGTGTCACGCCTGCTCGGACAGCTGGAAGAGCAGTTGTTGATCCAGCGCGAGACCAGGGTGATCACCGAGGTCGACTGGCGGGGACTGCTGCGCGCTCGTGCGGCGGCTGGTGATCTGCTGCGCGACAACCCCCATCACGGCGGCCTGGCGCTGAACGGCGTCCGGGACGTTCTGGAGCGGCTGCGTTCCGGCGCGATCGATCGCCCGTTCGCGATCACCGGTCCGTACGCGGCCCGCGCGCTGGCTCCTCTGTCGGTCGGCGGCCAGTTGATGGTCTACGTCGATGTTGCCGAGCACGAGGTGACCGGTTTGATGGACGACCTCGGCCTGCTGCCCACCGATGAAAGCCCTGACGTCCTGTTCCTGAAGCCGCAGGACCCGGTGGTGTTCGAGGGTGTCAGGGTGCTGGAAGGTCTCCCGCACGTCGCGCCGAGCCAACTCGTGCTCGACGGACTCGCCGGGCCGGGGCGGATGCCCGCCGAGGCTGAGGCAGTTCTCGCTTGGATGGCCGATCACGAAGATGAGTGGCGACGGTGAGTGCCTGCTAGTCACCCGTTCGTGTTCGACGTGTGATCACTACGCTCATCGCCGCATTCACCCGAGAAGGCGGCCGAAGTGTCCAGAGCTCCCGCTAACGTCGATCCGGAAGAGCTGACGATCGTCGCGCGCAACACCCTGCTCGACGGGTTGGAAGCGCTCCGCGATCACCGCTCGGCCATCACCGTGGTCGGTGCCCAGGCCGTCTACCTGCGCACTGCCGGGGTTGGGATCAGCACCGCCGCCTACACCTCCGACGGTGATCTGGGCCTGGATCCCGACCTCCTCGGTGAGGAGCCACTGCTGGAGCAAGCCCTGCGAGGTGCCGGTTTCGAGCTCGCCAAGGCCGACCAGCCCGGACTGTGGTTCCGGAACGAGGTGGTCGGTGGTCTGCCCGCCGCGATCGAGCTGGACCTGCTCATGGCCGAGCGGTTCGCGGGCAAGGGCAAGCGCAGCGCCAAGGTGCCGCCCCACGACAAGATGGCCATCCGTCGCGTGCCCGGCCTGGAGACGGCTGTCGTTGACCGGTCGCTCATGACGATCACCGCGCTGGACGGCGCAGAGCGCTCCGCAGAGGCGTACGTCGCAGGCCCTGTGGCACTGCTCGTCGCGAAGGCGCACAAGATCATCGACCGGATCAAGGGTGCGGAGAGCAGGCCCGACCGGCTCACCAACAAGGACGCCGGTGACGTCTACCGGCTCTTCGTGGGGTTTCCGGCGACCGAAGTCGCAGCCTCCTGGAGCGCCCTCAACAGCGACCAGCGCGTCGGCGAGGTGTCCACTGCTGGCCTCGCCCTTCTGCGCGAGCTGTTCGGCGGCCCCCGCTCGCCCGGCACCAACATGGCAGTCGCAGCCCTCTCCGGTGACGTCCCCGAGGACCGCGTCCGCCAGGTCTGCCGCGCCTACGTCAGCCGCCTCCCCGACGCCTGACCCGGCGGCCCCAACCCGCTCACCGCCTCCGACAGCGCGTTCAGCACCCCCCTGATCAACGGGTGCTCTTCGCTCCCCGCCCGCACCGCCGCGAACACCCGCCGCAGCGGCGCCACGCCGTGCACCGGCACCCCGGCCCCCGCCGCGCGGGGCACCAGAGCCACCCCGGCCCCGGCCCCCACCAGCGCGCCGATCGCCCGAAAGTCATCCGACACGTGCGTCACCACCGGTGCGAACCCGGCGTTCTCGCAGGTCAACTCCACCGCGTCCCGCACCGGGTTCCCCAACTGCGGCGCGACCCACTCCTCCTCCGCCAGCTCCCGCAGGTCCACCGCCGCCTCCCCCACCAACCGGTGCCCCGGCGGCAGCAGCACGTCGAACGGCTCCGTGTACAGCGGGAACCTGGTGATCCGGCGGTCGTCCCGCCCGCCCGGCCGGTACTCCTCGGTCACCGCCAGGTCGATCTCGCCGTCCAGCAGCAGCGGCACGCTCGCGTTCCCCTCGGCGTCGCGCACCCGCACCACCACCCCCGGCGCCCGAGCCCGCAGCACCGCCAGCGCGGGCGCGACCACCTGCGTGATCGCCGACGCGAACCCGGCCACCACGACCCGCCCGCCACCACCGGCCGCGAACGCCGCCAGCGACGCCCGCGCCCGCTCCAGCTCCGCCGCCACCGCGTTCGCGTGCCCCACCAGCAGCTCGCCCGCCGCCGTCAGGGCGACTCGCCTGCCCCGCCTGCGCAGCAGCTCGTGCCCCACCTCCGACTCCAGCGCGGCCAGCTGCTGCGACACCGCCGACGGGGTCAGGTGCAGCGCGCCCGCCGCGGCCGTCACGGTGCCGTGGTCGGCCAGCGCGCGCAGCACGCGCAACCTGCGTGGATCGATCACCTGCGCATTGTGGGCCCAACGGCCCTGCGGGAACCCGCAGGGCCGTCGGTCCACCGCCGGGACTAGCCGTTCATCCGCTCCCTGGCCGCGATGAACGCGTCCACCGCCCGGTTCACGTCCTCGGTCGTGTGCGCCGCCGACATCTGGGTCCGGATCCGCGCCTTGCCGTGCGGCACCACCGGGTACGAGAACCCGATCACGTACACGCCCTGCTCCAGCAGCAGCTCCGCCATCCGCCCGGCCTCGGCCGCGTCGCCGATCATCACCGGGATGATCGGGTGCTCCCCCGGCAGCAGGTCGAACCCGGCCTCGGTCATCCGCGACCGGAACAGCGCGGTGTTCGCCCGCAGCCGCTCCAGCAGCTCACCCGACGAGCTCAGCAGGTCCAGCGCCGCGATCGCCGCCATCGTGATCGACGGGGCCAGCGAGTTGGAGAACAGGTACGGCCGCGACCGCTGCCGCAGCATCTCCACGATCTCCGCCCGGCCCGACGTGTACCCGCCGCTCGCCCCGCCCAGCGCCTTGCCGAGCGTGCCGGTGACCACGTCGACCCGGTCCTGCACCCCGAACAGCTCCGGCGTGCCGCGACCACCCGGACCGGTGAACCCGACCGCGTGCGAGTCGTCGACCATGACCAGCGCGTCGTACTTGTCCGCGAGGTCGCAGATCTCGTCCAGCGGCGCCAGGTAGCCGTCCATGGAGAACACGCCGTCGGTCGCGATCAGCCGGTAGCGGGCGTCGGCGGCGTCCTTGAGCTGCTGCTCCAGGTCGGCCATGTCCCGGTTGCGGTAGCGGAACCGGCGGGCCTTGGACAGCCGCACGCCGTCGATGATCGACGCGTGGTTCAGCTCGTCCGAGATGATCGCGTCCTCGGCGCCGAGCAGCGTCTCGAACAGGCCGCCGTTCGCGTCGAAGCACGAGCTGTAGAGGATCGTGTCGTCGGTCCCCAGGAACCGCGACAGCCGCGCCTCCAGCTCCTTGTGCGGCTCCTGCGTCCCGCAGATGAACCGCACCGAGGCCATCCCGAAGCCCCACCGGTCCAGCGCGTCGTGCGCCGCCTTGACCAGCACCGGGTGGTCCGCGAGGCCCAGGTAGTTGTTGGCGCAGAAGTTCAGCAGGCCGTCGGTCTCGCCGACCCGCACGGCCGACCGCTGCGGCCCGCCGATGACCCGCTCGGACTTGTACAGCCCGGCCGACCGGATCTCGTCCAACCCGGCCCGCAGGTCTTCGCGCATCGCGCCGTACATCAGGCAGCTCCCGTCCAGTCGAGGATGACCTTGCCGCACTTGCCCCCGCGCGCCGTGGCGAAGGCCTCCCGGAAGTCGGTGTGGTCGAACCGGTGCGTGATCACCGGGGAGAGGTCGAGGCCGCGCTCCAGCAGCACCGACATCGAGTACCAGGTCTCGAACATCTCCCGGCCGTAGACGCCCTTGAGGTGCAGCATCTTCAGCACCACGCTGCTCCAGTCGACGGCGAAGTCCGACGCGGGCAGGCCCAGCATCGCGATCCGCCCGCCGTGCGCCATGTTGCCGATCATGTCCTGGAGCGCGACGGGCTGGCCGGACATCTCCATGCCGACGTCGAAGCCCTCGGTCAGGCCCAGCTCGGCCTGCGCCTCGGCGAGCGTCCGCCGGGACACGTCCAGCGCCAGGTCCACGCCGACCCTGCGGGCCAGCTCCAGCCGGTGCTCGCTCACGTCGGTGATCACCACGTGCCTGGCGCCCGCGTGCCTGGCCACGGCGGCGGCCATGATCCCGATCGGGCCCGCGCCGGTGATCAGCACGTCCTCGCCGATCACCGGGAACGACAGCGCGGTGTGCACGGCGTTCCCGAACGGGTCGAAGATCGCCGCCACGTCCAGGTCGACGGGCGCGCGGTGCACCCACGCGTTCGCCTCGGGCAGCACCACGTACTCGGCGAACGCGCCGTTCTCGTGCACGCCGAGGCCGCGCGTGTTGGCGCACAGGTGCCTGCGGCCCGCCTTGCAGTTGCGGCACGCCCCGCAGACCAGGTGGCCCTCGCCGCTGACCAGGTCGCCGACCTTGACGTCCGTGACCGAGGAGCCGACGGCCGCGACCTCGCCGGTGAACTCGTGGCCGAGCACGAGGGGGGCGCGCACGGTGCGCGCCGCCCACTCGTCCCACGAGTCGATGTGCAGATCGGTGCCGCAGATGCCGGTGCGCAGGACGCGCACCAGCACGTCCCCCGCGCCGGGGGTGGGGTCGGGGACCTCGGTCAACGAGAGTCCCGGCCCGGCCTCAGCCTTGACCAGTGCCTTCACAGCGGTGGAGTCTGCTCCGGGTTGCGCCGTTCGGTCCATCAGGACTTTCTGAACTCGCTTGTCAGCTCGGCTTCACTGCCGACCTCCCCGGCGCGTCCTCGGCCGACCTGGGCGGTGGCGGCGTCCAGGCCGACGCCCGCCGGTCCTGCGCGTTGGTCGCCTCGGCCGCGGCGGCGATGTTGCCGACCATCCCGCCGAACACGATCCCGTGGAACGGCCACACCGCGAACCAGTACAGGTGCCCGACCAGCCCGCGCGGCACGAACACGGCCCGCTGGAGGTAGCGCGCGCTCCCGTCCACCAGCGGCTGCACCCGCAGCTCCAGCCAGGCCTGACCGGGCACCCGCATCTCCGCCCGCAGGCGCAGCAGCACGCCCTGCTCGATCTCCTCGACCCGCCACCAGTCCAGCGCCTCGCCGACCTGGAGCCTGCGGGGGTCGCGCCGCCCGCGCCGCAGCCCCACCCCGCCCACCAGCCGGTCCGCCCAGCCGCGCACGGCCCAGGCCAGCGGGAACGAGTACCAGCCGTTCTCGCCGCCGATGCCCTCCACGACCCGCCACAGCTGGCCGGGGGTCGCGCCGGTGAGGTGGGTGCGGATGTCGGTGTACGACGAGCCACCGGACCACTCCGGGTCGCTCGGCAACGGGTCGGACGGCGCGCCCGGCAGCGAGGCGTTCGACCAGCGGGTCTCCACGTCGGCGTCGCGGACGCGGTTGAGCGCCAGCTCCACCGACCGGTCGTACCCGATCCGGGGACCCGGCAGCAGGTCGCACAGGTCGTCCTCGTGGCACACCACGTCGTGGACCAGCGACTCGATCAGCGGCGCGGCGATCGAGCGGGGGACGGGCGTGATGACGTTGACCCAGTGCGAGGACAGCCGGGGGGTGAGCAGCGGGACCGGCAGCACGCGGCGCTTCGGGAGACCGGCGGCGCGGGCGTACCGGTGCATCATCTCCAGGTAGGTGAGCACCTCGGGGCCGCCGATGTCGAACGACCGGTTGGTGTCCTTCGGCAGGGTGACGGCCTGCACGAGGTAGCGCAGCACGTCGCGGACCGCGATCGGCTGGACCCGGCTGTGCACCCACCTGGGGGTGACCATCACCGGGAGGCGCTCGGTGAGGTAGCGCAGCATCTCGAAGCTCGCCGACCCCGACCCGATGATCACCGCGGCCTTGAGCACCACGCTGGGGACGCGCGAGGCGAGGAAGACGTCGCCGACCTGCTTGCGCGAGGCGAGGTGCGGGGACAACCGCCCGCGCGACGGGTGCAGCCCGCCGAGGTAGACGATCCGCCCGACCCCGGCGTCCTCGGCGGCCCGCGCGGTGTTCTCGGCGGCCCTCCGGTCGGCGTCGACGAAGTCCGGGCTGTTCAGGGAGTGCACCAGGTAGTGCACGACGTCCACGTCCCGCATCGCCTCGGCGAGCGAGTCGGGGTCGAGCACGTCGCCGCGCACCACCTCGACCCGCTTCGCCCAGGGGACGTCGCGGAGCTTGCCGGGATCGCGGACGAGGCAGCGGACCTGGTGCCCGTCGGCCAGCAGCCGGGGCACGAGCCGTCCGCCGAGGTAACCGGTCGCACCGGTGACGAGGCATCGCACCACCCGATCATCGGCGCACGGGCGGTAGATCGCAGCTCAGACGTTCCGGAAGCTGAACTTCCGCTTCACCTTGATCTCGACCGAACCGGCCTTCACGCTGCCCGTGATGACGAAGTGCGGCCTGCCACCGGACTCGACCCTGACCTTGTCCTGCAGCATGCTGGCGTTCATCTGCACGTCGTCGGTGTTCACCGAGCTGCCCTCGGGAACCAGGACGCGCACGGAACCCGCGAACACGTCCAGGTCGATCGTCACGACGGGGTGCGGCAGGTGCGCCTCCCGGAAGTCGAGCTCGGTGTTGCCCATCCGGTTGTGCACCACGATCGTGCGCGGGACGGACCACTGCCCCTTGCGCTCGACGTGGGACATCGTGGACTTGAGCTCCACCCGCTCCTTGGGGCTGCCCGCGAACTGCTGCGGCACGACCTCCTCGACCGGGTGCTCGGAGTTGACCATGCCGGGCAGGTCGACGAGGACGGAGTTCAGCTCGCCCCTGGTGCGCGAGGCGAGCGCCTGGTCGGTGCGCTCGGAGAACTCGTCGAGCGTGAGGAGCCCACGCCCGATGGCCTTCTGCAGCAGGCCGACGACGTGCTCGCGCTCGGCGTCGGACACCCGGAGTTGCTTGGGATCGGTCATCGTCACTCGGTCCCCCTCAAGACGGTGAGTCTGCGATCAAGATTAGTCAGGTCGGGGTGTTGGCGGGGTGGCGCCGCTAGTCGGCCGTCCAAGGCGGTGGTGAGGACCAGGGGTCGCGGAGGGGGAGGAGCTGCCCCGGCCAGGCCCACGCGGCGAGTTCGGGTGAGACCTCTTCGGGGGGCCGGTGCGGGCGGATCGGGACCCAGGGCGAGGCTTCGGCTTGGTCCCGGTCGATGGCCTCGGCGTCCGCTTCGGGAGTGCTGTCGGTGATGATGGAGATGGTGACGTCGTCCCACAGGTCCGGGTGTCCCTCGATCGGCTCTGGGAGCTCGTAGGCCTCCCGGCCATCCGGTTGCCATTCGACGCAGGTGGGGCGTTCTCCGGTCTCGACGTACTCGAGGATCGCAGCCCTCGCGTCTTCGCGGGTGATGTAGGAATCACGCATCCAGTGCATCAGCGGGTCGTTGTCGTACTCCTCGGCGACCAGCGGTGCGTCAGGGAAGGGGTTTGGGTTCTTCGAGCTGTGGGTCCCGGCCCACTGCAAGGACGTGTAGCCCTTCTCGGGGTAGACGAAGATTTCAAAGCCGTCGGTGCTGCCCAGAAGGTGCAGTTGGCAGTGCGTCCAGTGCGGCCAGCGGGGAGCGAACACCCGGTCAAGCGCGTCGGTGATCTCCTCGGCGGATTCGACGACCCATTCGCCGGACCGGTAGTGATCACCTTCGATGCTTCCGCAGAACTCCACTTTCGGCACCTAATCCCCCTTGCCGCGGATCACTACCGGCTCGCCCGCTCCACCGACTCGCCAGACCCTCATGACCTGGCCGTGCTTGAGGATGCTCTCGACCGCTTGAAGGCATCCGGGGTGCTTCTCCGGAACCGTCGGATCGTAGTCGTCACCGCAGACGTACCTGCGGTTGATCACCACATCGACAACCGACTGACCGGAATCACGTGCCCACACGGCTGCTTTGACCTCCACGTGCGTGCTGGCGTGGGTGAGCTTCAGCGAGTGGTGGCTCTTGGTCGTCGGCGGTTTATCGTCGAAGAACCCTTTGGAGGTCATTCGCGAGATGTGCTGCCTGGCTTTTCTGGTCAGCCCTCCTCTGTGATCGGTGCCGCTCAGGAGTTCCCAGGACTGACTGCTGTCGTTGTAGAACATGCCTGCGGTTTTGTCCCTTTTGGCGTAGGTGGGCAACCCGCGCTGGACACGTCTCGCCCACGTGCTCGTGCGGTCCTCCTGACGCCCCGCCCGCACGATCGGCACCTCGACCAGCGCCGGGTGGTGACGTTCCGGGTTGGGGCCGAAGTGCGCGTCCGGTTCGACGTGGCCGGGGAACGTGACGGATCGGGCGGGCAGAACTCCACCCAGTCGAGCGACATAAGCAAGCAGTGAACGTTCGGCCTGGAGGTAGCTCCACTGCATCCGCCACAGCGACTCCGCGACCTCGGCAGCCCGCTCCGCCCACCACTGGACGAGCCCCCGAACCTCCCCCGCGCTCCCACGGGCCACCACGAACAGACCGTCCACCGCCTCGCACAGCAACCCGAAGGCCCGGTTCAGCAGGAGCGCGGCGGAAGCGGCGCGGTCCAGCGCAATGGCGACCTGTGCCCACACGCCGGAGAGCAGCGACTCCGACACCCGCGGCCTCCCGACGCCGGCGCTACCCCTCGAACACGCCGAGCTTGACCGCCGCCACGAACGCCGACAACCCCGCCGCCCCGAAGACCAGCACCGGCCCGGCGGGGTTCTTCGAGTCCCGCACCCCACGCCACTCGGCCGCGCGCCCGACCTCGACGCACTCACCCCCGCTGTTCCCGCTCCACGAGGACTTCCGCCACACCACCCGCTCAGGGACCACGGTCAGACCCTATCCAGCAGGCCCGCCGACCCGGCAGGGGAAAGCGCCACGTCCAGCAGCTCCTGGAACACCGCCGAGTAGTGCGCGACCCGGTTCTCCTCGTCCACCAGCAACCCGTCGGTCAGCGTCTCGACGTAGACGTTCCGCGCCCGTCCTCCCGGCGGGGTCAGGACGGTGAACGGGAAGAACAGCGCCCCGGTCAGCCCCGCGCTGCCGGGGACCACCCTGAGCACCGCGCGACCCCCGTCCACCAGCCGCTTCAGGTGGGCGAGCTGCCCGCGCCGGACAGCCGCCGTCCCGACCGGGGCCTCCAGCACGGCCTCGCGCACCACCAGCACCAGCTCCGGCGGGCTGGTCCCGGTCAACCGCGCCTGCCTCGCCATGCGCGCCTGCACCAGCCGCTCGACCTCGTCCGGCCGCAGCGACCGGTTGGTCGAGATCACCGCTCGGGCGTAGTCCTCGGTCTGGACCAGGCCGTGCAGCAGGTCGGGCCGGTAGGACTCGATGCGCCGCGCGGTCTCCTCGGTGTTGAAGAACTTCCGCAACCGGTCCGGGACCGCCGTGCCCCACGGCGTCTTCGGCCGCCTGCGCCGGGACTCCTCGCCCAGGCGCTCCAGGTCGGCGCGCGCCTCCCCCTCGACGCCGAACAGGTCCAGCAGCGCCGCGAGCTCCAGCGGCACGACGGACACGTCGCCGCGCAGGATCTTGCCCACCTTCGACTCCGAGCACCCGAGCACCCGCTGCACGTCGGCCCGCTGCACACCGCGCTCCCGCGCCAGCTCCCTGAGCCGGTCGGCGAGGCGCGCCCGCTGGTCGGTCGGGGTCGGCCCGCTGCTCATCCGCTCCTCCTGGGGGTTGATCGCGGACAGTCTGCCGGAGCGCCCACCGGCCAGGCGGTCACCTGATCGAGTCTCTAGTCAAGGTGACTGGTCAGGTTTACCGTCAAGTTGACCGATTTCCGCAGGAGAGCGAGGATCGCCATGAGCACCGACTACCTGACCCAGTCCTGGACCGGCCCCGACTACGAAGCCCTCGTCCAGGGCATGGTGACCGACAACGCCCCCAGGGTGTTCGCCGTCGTCGAGGAGGACCGCGATGACCCCTGCGCCAGGGTCGCGGCCTGGGGGATGGCGTTCGCCGAGCACGCCGAGGTCGTCTCCGTCGAGCGCGACTACCGCGCCGGGAGCACCACCCCCGAGCGCGCCGCCGCGCTCTTCAGCGACCCCGACCCCGCCCCCGGCTCCGCTCCCGGCACGGCCAAGCGGATCACCGCGCGGCTGGTCTGGGCCTGACCCCCGGCGGCCAAGCGGGCGGGGAACCCGCCGGGACCTCAGCCCTCCGGGTCCCCGTCCAGCCCGTGCTCGATCGCGTACCGCGCCAGCTCCACCCGGTTGTGCAGCTGCAACTTCCGCAACGTCGACTGCACGTGGTTCTCCACCGTCCTGTGCGAGATCACCAGCCGGGTCGCGATCTGCCTCGCCGTCAGGCCCTTCGCCACCAGCCGCAGCACCTCGGTCTCCCGCTCGGTCAGCTGCGGCCGGTCCACCTCGTCCGGGGCCGCCGCCATCCTGCGGTACTCGCCCAGCACCAAGCCGGCCAGGCCGGACGTGAACACCGCGTCGCCCGCCGCCGTCCGGTTGACCGCCTCCACCAGCTCCTCGGCGGACGCCGACTTCACCAGGTAGCCTGACGCGCCCGCCTTCACCGCCTCCAGCACGTCGTCGTGCTCGCCGCTCGCCGACAGGACCAGCACCCTGGTCCCCTCCAGCTCACCGGCGATCATCCGGGTCGCGTCGACCCCCGACGCCGCCTCGCCCAGGTTCAGGTCCATCAGCACCACGGCGGGCCGCACGGCGCGCGCGATCCGCACCGCCGAGCCCGCGTCCGCGGCGGTGGCGACCACCTGGAAACCGCGCTCGGCGAGGTCCCTCGCCACACCGTCGCGCCACAGGGGGTGGTCGTCCACCACCATCACGGTCACGCTGCTCATCGGTAGACCCGCACCTCCCACTCCGCGCCCTCCCCCGGCCCGGTCTGAAGCTCCAGGGTCCCACGCAGGGCCTCGACCCTGCCCCGGATCGACTTGGCGATCCCCATCCGACCCTCGGCCTCCGCGCTGGCCAGCCTGCCCTCCGGGATGCCGGGGCCGTCGTCGCGGACGCTGAGCACGACCTCCTCCCCGAGGTCCTCCAGCAGCACCCACGCCCGCGCGTCCGGCCCGGCGTGCTTCTCCACGTTCGACAGCGCCTCGCGCACCACGGACACCAGCTCGATCACCGTCCGCGCGGGCAGCAGCACGTGCGTCGCGGGTGTCGCCACGTGCACCTTCGGGGTGATCAGCAGCTGGAGCGCGGGCCGCAGGTCGGCCTCGCCGCTCTCCGTCGCCTCCTCCGGCGACGCCGCCACCAGCGTGCGCAGCGCCACCTCCTGCTCGCCGGCCAGCTCGGCCAGCTCCGCCGCCTCCCCGCCCAGCTCGTTGCCGCGCTTGCGCACCCGCGCCAGCACCTGGAGCACCCCGTCGTGGATCGACCGGGCCAGCCGCTCGCGCTCCGCCGTCGCAGCCTCGGCCCGCAGCGCCTGCGCCAGCTGCGCCGACGACTTGCGCCCGACGGTCGCCGCCATGCCGACGATGAACCCCGACCCGACCAGCAGCACCACGTCCCGCACCATGTCGGTGTTCAGGTCGCCCCTGCTCAGGTACGTGCTCAACCCGACCACCGCGCCGCCGACCGCGCCCGCGTACTGCCCGCCGTGCGCGCCGCACACCACCGGGGGCGCCGACGCCCAGATCGTGGTGATCAGCGGGACGCCGTACAGGAACTGCGCGGGCGTCAGGATCAGCAGCGACAGCGACATGAGCCCGCACACGACGAGCACGTCGGTCACGACCAACCAGGTCCGCTGCCCCGACGGCCCCCGGTACGCCACCGAGGTGACCACCGTCCAGACCGCCATCGCGCCCAGCGCCACCCACGCCAACCACGGCCGCTGGTACCCGCCCTGCTGCACCAGGACCGTGCCCACCGCGAAGAAGAACGTCACCACGCGGAGCACGATCGTGGCCCGCCACAGGTGCGCCACGGGATCGTCCAACCCGGCCGCGCCCGAACCGGTCTGCTGTGCCTGTGCCATCCGGAGCCCTCCCCACCCCTATCCTGCCGTGTCCGCGCCCCGCGGCTAACCCCCAGGTGGCCGTCTGTTCCACCGCACCCGCTTGTGGAAGGCTGACCGGGTCCGGTGCCCGTCGCAGGGGGTGACCGCGCCGGGCGTCCTCCGGCAGGGGAGGTTTTCCGCGTGCGCGAGTGGCCGCTGTGGACGCTGCGGCGACCCGCGCTGGCCTACTGGCTCCTGGTGGACGCCGCCGCGCTCGCCGCCTCGGTCCTCGCGATCGTCGCCACCGAGCGGCCGACCCCCGAGGAGATCGCCCGCTTCTCCGCCATCGCGGGCACCGCGGGCGCCGTCATCATCGTCAGCTCGGTGTACAGCGACCGCGTCGGCGAGATCGCCCGCAACCCGTGGGCCGCCCACCTGTCCTACCTCACCGCGGGCCTGGTCGCGCTGCCGGGGAACCTGCTGGTCCTGCTGCTGTTCGGCCCCGCCCTGCACGGCCTGCTCGACCAGCGCCCCGAGGTGCACCGCTGGCTGTTCACCCTGTCCTCGACGGCGCTGGCGGTGTTCGGCACCCGGCTGGCCATCGGCTGGGAGCACCCGACGACGGGCAGGCTGGACGTGCTGGTCCTGGGCGCCACCATGCTGCTGACGGTCCGCGCGGCGCTGATCTCGCTCGGCCTGAAGCTGCGCAGCCCGCGCGCCCCGAGCGAGGAGGTCGTGGGCGAGCCGATCGACGTGGTGCTGGGCGTCGTCGCGGTCAGCATCGGCGGCCTGATGGGGTTCGCCGCGCTGGCGACGGCCGTGCACGCCGTGGTCGCGGGCCCGCCGCTGGCCCTGCTGGAGCGGGCCGCCCAGCTGCCGCACTGGCGGCGGTCGGCGCAGCGCGACGCCAAGACCGGGCTGGCCAACGCCGCGCACTGGGACGGCCGCGCCCGCTACGAGCTGGCCAAGGCCCGCGCCACCGAGCGCCCGATGGCCGTGCTGCTGCTCGACCTCGACCACTTCAAGAAGGTCAACGACCTGGTCGGGCACCTGGCGGGCGACGCCGCGCTCAGCGCCGTGGCGGGCCTGCTCAACACCAGCACCCGGCGCGGCGACCTGGTCGGGCGGTTCGGCGGCGAGGAGTTCGTGGTGCTGCTGCCGGACGCCGAACCGGCCGTGGCCAGGTCGGTCGCCCAGCGGGTCAGGCACGCCATCGCCGACCTCCAGGTGCCGACCGTGCGCACCGACGGCCACGCCCACCTGCTCACCGGGCTGACGGTGAGCATCGGGGTGTCGACCACCCAGCGCTTCGGCTACGAGCTGCCCGACCTGATGGTCGCCGCCGACTCGGCGCTGCTGGCCGCCAAGAGCTACGGGCGGAACCTGGTCGAGATGGCCTGAGCCGGGAGCGCGGGGTCAGCGGCGCCCTCGACCGCTCTCCTTCTTCTTGTCGTCGTCCGAGCCGAGCTCGTCCACCCGGTGCTCGTCCCCCAGGTCCTTCGGCGCGGACGCCTGCGGCTCGTCCACGTCCACCCGCCGCGGGTCCACGTGCTTGTCCGCGTCCGAGAGCAGCGACCTGATCCCCGAGTTCAGCACCGCCAGCAGCGGCACGGACAGCAGCGCGCCCGCGATCCCGGCCACCACCAGGCCCGTCGAGATCGCCAGCACCACCGCCAGCGGGTGCAGCTTCACCGCGCGCCCCAGCAGCAGCGGCTGCAGCACGTGGCTCTCCAGCTGCATCACGCCGATCAGGATCGCCAGCACCACCGCCGCCGCCACCGGGCCGTTCGCGACCAGCGCGATCAGCACCGCCACCACGCCGGTGATCACCGCGCCGACGATCGGGATGAACGCGCCGAGGAACACCAGCGCCGCCAGCGGCACCACCAGCGGCACCCCGACGATCCACAGCCCGATGCCGACGCCGACCGCGTCCACCACCGCGACCACCGCGGTGGCCCGCACGTAGCTGACCAGCGAGGCGAACCCGCGCCGCCCGGCCAGGTCGGCCCTGGAGCGCACGTCGCGCGGCACGATCCGGGTGATGAACCGCCAGATCCCGTCGCCGTCGTGCAGGAAGAAGATGAGGGTGAACAGGGCCAGCACGAACCCGGTCAGCAGCTCGCCCACGGTCGCCGCCGTGGTCAGCGCGCCCGAGGTGATCTCGCCCTGGTTCGCCTTGACCGTCTCCAGCAGCTGGTCGACGTACTGCTGGAGCTGGAGCTCGCTCAGGTGCAGCGGCCCGTCCTTGAGCCAGTCCCGGATGGTGCTCAGCGACGCGGTGACCTGGTTCTGCAGCTCGGGCAGGCCGTTGGAGAACTCGGTGATGACGAACGTGAGCACCCCGCCGACCACCGCCAGCCCGCCCACCAGCACGAACCCGGCGGCCAACCCGCGCGGCACGCCCACCTTCGTCAACTGCGTCACCGCGGGCGACAGCAGCGCGGCCAGCAGCAGCGCGACCCCCACCGGGATCATCACCGAAGCCATGTAGCCCACGGCCTGCGACACGACGTACAGCGCGGCGACGACGGCGACGAACCGCCAGCTCAGCGCCGCGCTCACGCGCAGGAGCGGAGGTACCTTGCTGCTCTCCCAATCCGGTGTGCCCACGCCGATCACCGTATCCCGCCCACCCCCGCCGGGGTCCCGACTTCGCGCAGCTCAGCAGTACCCGTCACCGAACCTGGTCAAGCGCGCCACCCGGATGATCGGATCGGGTTGTGGAAGCGATCAGCGCAGCAGAGGAGCGGGTGGCCGCCGCGTTCGCGGGCGGCACGCGGCTGAGGTTCGGCGCCAGGACCCCGCAGCGGGAGCGGACGGTGCGCGGGGCGTTCCTCGCCGCCCTGCTGAACGGCACCGCCACCATCCGGCCCGCGACCATCAGGGCGGCCGTCGCCGAGGCCGTCCCGGACGAGCGCCCGAAGGTCCGCTCGACCCCGGCCAGGTTCATCCCGGCCAAGTTCGCGTCCGCCCGCACCGCGCCGCCTGGCCCGCCCGCGCTGCGGCTGATCAACGCGCACGTCGTCGGCCTGTTCGGCCTGGAGGGGGCGCGGGTGCCGCACGTGGTCGACCTGCTCGACTGCACCTTCGAGCAGCCGCCGGACCTGCGGATGGCCCGCCTGGTCGGGCTGCGGATGCGCGCCTGCAAGGTGCCCGGCCTGCGCGCCCGCAACGTCCGGGTGCGCAGCGACCTGGTCCTGGAGGCCGGGTTCACCAGCGACGGCGTGGTCGACCTGACCGACGCCACCGTCGACGGCACGTTCCGCCTCGCGGGCGCGGTCCTGCGCGGGGGCGCGCACGCCCTGCTCGCCGCCAGGATCAGGGTCTCCGGCTCGCTGATGGCGGTCGCGCTCAGGGCGCGGGGCGAGGTCCGGCTGCGCGGGGCCGACTTCGGGGGCAGCGTCCACCTCGGCGGCGCCCGGCTGATCAACCCCGGCCACAACGCGCTGGAGGCCAGCGGCGTCCGGGTCGCGGGCAGCCTGCTCTGCGACGCCGAGGGCGGCCGGTTCACCGCCGAGGGCCGGGTGCTGCTGGACGGCGCGCGGGTCGGCGGCAACGTCGTGTTCTCCGGCGCGCGGCTGCGGGCGAGCACCGTGGAGCGCCCGGTGCTGGTGATCCCGCGCGGCACCGCCGACGAGGCCGCCGCGCTGGTCGCCGACCGGATCAGGGTCGACGGGAACGTGGAGCTGGACGACGGCTTCACCTCGACCGGGACGGTCCGGCTGCCGAACGCGGAGATCGGCGGCTACCTGCGGCTGTCCGGGGCGCGGATCGGGCAGAAGGCGCTGGTCGAGCGGGCCGTCAGGCCGGGTGCGGGCAGGCCGGGCGCGGGCAGGGCGGGTGCGAGCGGGGTGGGCGCGGGCGGGGCCGACGGGACCGGTGCGGCGAGCCCCGGCGGAGCGGGGGAGGGCGGTTCGGGCGGTGCTCCCGCGAGCGGCGCCGACGTCCCCGCGAAAGCCGCCGAGTCGACCGTCGCCGAGTCGACCGTCGCCGAGCCGACCGTCGCCGGACCGACCGCCGCAGAGCCGACCGCCGCCGAGCAGGCGGGCGCCAGTGCGGACCCGGCCGAGCGGCCGGGGACCGCCGAGCCCGAACCCGACTCCGAGGACGACGGCCTGGTGCACATCCCGGTCGCCCTGCACGCCGACGGCGTCCAGATCCGGGGCGACCTCGACGCCAGGGGCGCCGCGCACGGCGCGTTCACCGGCCCGAGCGCCCGCGAGGCCGCGCTGCTCGCCCACGGCCAGGTCCGCCTGGTCGACGCCCGCGTGCGCGGCAGCGCCAGCCTGTCCGGCGCGCGCCTGGTCGGCCCCGGCATCGACGTCCTGTTCGCCGACCGCTTCAAGGTCGGCGGCACGCTCTTCCTGCGCGACCTGCGCGCGCAGGGCTCCCTGCGCCTGCAGAACGCCGAGATCGGCTCCACCCTCGACTGCACCGGCGCGGTGCTGCGCGATCCGCGCCGCAGGGACGACGGCACCGCCAAGCCGTCGCTGGACGCCCGCGTCGCCACCGTCGGCAAGGACCTGCTGTGCAGCGGCGGCTTCACCGCCGAGGGCGGCGTCCGGCTGCTGCTGGCCGAGGTCGGCAAGACCGCGACGTTCGCGGGCGCCCTGCTCGGCCGCGACCCCGGCGGCACCGCGCTGGGCGCCAGGGGCATGACCGCCCAGCAGCTCGTGCTCCGGCTCGACGCCGAGCAGGCCCCGCGCGGCCGGGTCGTGCTGACCGGGACCCGCGCGGCCTCGGTCGTGGACGGGCCGGGGCTGTGGGCGGCGGGCGGCGGGGTCGCGGTGGAGGACTTCACCTTCGGGTCCATCGCCTCCGTCCCGGACGTGGACGTGCGCACCCGGCTGCGCTGGCTGCGCGAGGTCCAGCCGGACTTCGCGCCCGGCCCGTACGAGCAGCTGGCCGCCGTCTACCGGGACGGCGGCGACGAGGAGCTGGCCCAGGTGGTGCTGGTCGAGAAGCAGCACCGCCGGTACTCCGAGCTGGGCCTGGCGCACCGGGCGTGGGGCTCCCTCCAGCGCTGGACGGTCGGCTACGGCTACCGGCCGTGGCTGGCGATCACCTGGCTCAGCGCGTTCTGGCTGTTCGGGGCCCTGTGGTTCCAGTGGCACGAGATGCTCAAGCTCAACGACGACGAGTCGCCGGTGTGGAACCCGTGGCTGCTGGCCGCCGACCTGCTGCTGCCGATCATCGACCTGGGGCAGGACAACCGCTGGCAGTTCACCGGGGTGTCCCAGTGGATCGCCAGCGCGCTGATCGCGGTGGGCTGGATCCTGGCGTCCACGGCGGCGGCGGGCGCGGCCCGCGTGCTGAAGCGGGTCTGACGGACGGTGACGGCCCGGAGGGACGCCGTCGTTCCGGTTCGGCCGTCCACGAACGGCTGACCTGCGGCGGCGTCCCCGACCGGGGTTCGTGACACGGAAGATCCGAGAATTTCTCGGCTACTAGGCGTCATCCTGGTGAAACGCACGGTGGCGATCACACGATCCGGCGAACAGAGCAGTCAAGGGGTGCGCCAAGGGGAGCAGCACTGGCAGGCTCTCGGCGTCGGCCAGCCACGGCGGTGATCGTGCAAGCCGACTCCCCGAGTCCGTTTTCCCAGGTGGAGGTACCAGCGTGTCCGCAGCGGCGCAGCGAGTCGGGAAGGTGGTCCGCTTCCGCGGATTGCTGTCCCGAGCGCTGCTCGTCGCGGGCGGCGCGCTGGCTGGCACTGCCGCCGCCTGGGCGCTGTCCGCCGCACCGGCCTCCGCCGAGACCGCCGACCTGAACCCGGTCGGCGTCCTCGCGGAGGGCGTGCTCGGCAGCGGTCCGCTCAGCGAGGTCCTCTCCCCCGTCGACAAGGCGGTCGAGGACCTCGACGCGGTGATCCGGGCCCAGCGCGAGGCGCTGGCCGAGATCCCGCAGGCCGACCTGGGCCGCGTCGTGGAGAACGTCCGCGGCGCCGTGGACCAGGTCGGCGACCTGCTCGGGGCCGAACCGGTGCTGCAGGTGGTCGAGGTCCAGGACGCCCAGCGCGTCGACCAGGGCCTCGCGCCCACCGCGATCCCGGCGCTCCCCGCGCAGCACCAGGCCCCGGCCGAACCGGAGGCCGCGACCGTCGCGGCCCCCGAGACCCCGGCCGCGGCCGAGGTCGAGGCCCAGCAGCGGTCCACCAGGGCGGTCGTCGCCCAGGCGGCCCCGGTCGAGCGGTCGCACCGCGACGCGCCCGCCGAGGCCCGCCCTGCGCAGCCCGTGACCCCGGACCTGCCGTCCGTCCCGGTCGTGCCCGCTTCCGGCACGCCCGCGCACTGCTCGTGCGGCGCGGACGGCGCTTCCTCGTCCAACAACAACGGCGGCGCGCTCTCCACGATCGCGTCCACCTCCGGTGTTCCCACCGCTGCGGCGCGGGCACTGCTGCCCGCCACCGAGCGGAACACCGCGATGCCCGGCAAGCAGCCCGGCATCACCCCCGACTGATCACCGCGCGCGGTTTCGAGGCGGCACACCCGTGCCCCTCGGTCTCCGGCCTGCGCGCTCTTCGCTGAGCACCGCGTTCCGGGCGATCCGCCGCGCGCTCTTCCGAAATCGGGTGGTCGTCCCCCAGACGCCGTCCGCGTCCGACCACCCCCCATTCACTGATCGAAGGAGAAAACATGCAGACCTGGGCCAAGCGCGGTCTCCAGTCCGCACTTGTCACCGGTGGTTTGCTGATGCTCGGCACGGGCATCGCCTCCGCTGAGGAGCGGGTCAGCCCCGACCTCGCCCCCTCCATGCTCGACAGCATCGGCCAGGAGCTGGCCGACGTCGACATCGAGATCCCCGTCCTCGTCGAGAAGAACGCGATCGGCGTCCTGGGCGACGCGGTCGAGCTGCCCGAGATCGACGAGAAGCTCGTCGTCCCCTCGCTCAACACGATGATGGGCAAGCAGTCCAACCCGCTCGTCAAGGACAGCCGGGGCATCGGCTCCGACCAGATCATCCGCAACAACCGCATCGTCGGCGACCTCGTCGTGCCGGTCATGGTGTGCGGCAACGCGATCGGCGCCCTGGGCGACGCCTACGTCGAGGCCGACTGCGAGCAGGAGGCCAGCAGCACCCGCACGACCATCACCGACGGCTCCCGCGACTCGCTCGCGGGCAACGTCGTCGCCATCGCCGCCGCCGTGCCCACCTCGGTCACCGGCAACGCGATCGCGGGCCTGGGCAACGCCGAGGCCAACACCACCGCGTCGCAGTCCGCCGTCGCGGGCGGCGACATCACCACCTCCGGCGAGCGCGGCTCGCTGTCCGGCAACGTCGTCGCGGGCCAGTGGGCCGTGCCGGTGCAGCTGAACAACAACGCGGTCGGCACGATCGGCAACGCGCTCGCCAACGGCTCGTCCGACGTCACCGCCGAGGTGCCCGGCACCATCACCACGAGCGGCGCGGACAGCTTCGGCGGCGGCAACGCGCTGCTGGCCCCGCTGGCGCCCATCGCGGCCGTGAACGGCAACGCCGCGGGCGTGCTCGGCAACGGCGACGTGCTCGCCGAGAACTCGGCCACCGCCACGGCGGGCAGCGAGCACACCGGCATCTTCGACCTGCCCACCTACGCGGAGACCTCGGGCAACCGGGGCACCCTGGCGGGCAACATCCTCCAGCCGCAGATCGCCGGGCCCATCTCGGCCGACGACAACGCGGTCGTGGTCGCGGGCAACTCCACCGCCACCTCCTCGGCGTCCAACTACTCGCAGGTCGGCGGCTTCACCAGCACGACCGGCGAGAACGGCACGCTGTCCGGCAGCATCGGCGACCTGCCGATCGGCCTGCCCGCCGCGGTCGGCGGCAACGGCGCGGCGGTCCTCGGCAACGCGGCGGCCGACCACACCAACGACTCCACGACGCTGGTGGGTGGCAACACCTTCACCAACGGCGACGGCGCCGTGCTCGGCTCCAACGTGGTCTCCGCCCCGGTGACCGTCCCCGCCGACCTGTGCGGCACCGGCCTCTCGGCGGGCGGCAACGCCGACGGCAACTGCAACAACCTCGTCACCACCGAGGTCGGCGGCCTCAACGCCAGCCGGGGCAACGACAGCGTCGTGTCCGGCAACCTGGTGTCGCTGCCCTCGTTCGTGCCCGCCGAGTCCTTCGGCAACGCGTTCTCGGTGCTGGGCCAGGCCGACGGCACGGCCGACGAGGTCAAGGGCTCCGCGGTCGGCGGCGAGCCGAACACCCGCGACGACGACGGCACGGTGTCCAGCAACGCGGTCGGCCTGCCCACCGCGCTCGGCCTGCAGATGCACAGCATGGCCGGTGGCATCCTGAGCAACACCAACGCGACCGCCACCAGCGACAGCACGTTCGACGTCGGCGGCCCGGCCGAGGCGACCGGCAAGCACGGCTCGATCTCCGGCAACATCGCGTACGCCCCGACCAACAACATCGCGCAGCTCTTCGGGTCCGCGGTGGGCGTCGGCGGCAACCACTACAGCAACAGCGACAACTTCCTCACCTCCACGGTCGGCGGCGACGCCGTCTCCACCGGTGAGGACGGCGCGATCGCGGGCAACGTCGCCTCGGTCCCGCTGGCGTCCACGCTCCAGTCCTTCGGCCACTCGGTCGTGGTCGCGGGCAACGGCGACGTCGTCACCAGCAACACCGCCGACGTCACCACCGGCGGCGACGTCGCCACCAACGGCGACAACGCCTCGGTGTCCGGCAACGGCATCGCCCCGCAGATCGGCCTGCCCGCGCAGGTGTTCGGCATCGCCGGTGGCGTGGCGGGCAACGGCAACACCACGCACACCAACGACAGCACCCTCGTCGTCGGCGGCGACCACGACACCTCGGGCCTCGACTCGGCCGCGTCAGGGATGCTGGTGACCGCGCCGATCTCCGGCAGCCCGGCCGTCCACGGCGACGCCGTGTCGGTGCTCGGCCTGGCCGACAGCGTCACCGACTCCACCGCCCTGACCCAGGTCGGCGGCAGCACCGAGACGGTGGGCTCCGGCTCGCTGTCCGCCGCCGAGGTGTACGCGCCGGTCGAGGCCGCCGCGACCGTGGTGGACGTGCCCGCGCAGGTCCTCGGCACCGCGACCACGCTGGTGTCCAGCACGCACGAGGTCGAGACCGGCGACGAGGTCGACGGCGCGGGCGACACCAAGGGCATCAACCTGCCCAGCTCGGTCGACCGCCACCTGTCGATCACGAGCCTGCCGCTGCTGAACAACGTGTTCATGATGGAGCGCTCGTTCCAGGGCGACCTGCCGGTCGTCGGCGGCCTCGCCGGTGGCCTGCCCGTGGTCGGCGGCCTGACCGGCGGTCTGCCGGTGGGCAACCTGACCGGTGGCGGCCTGCCGCTGGTGGGTGGCCTGACCGGTGGCCTGCCGGGCATCAGCGGTCGCAGCGCCCAGGGAGGCGGCCTGCCGGTCGTCGGTGGCCTGACCGGTGGCGGCCTGCCCGTGGTGGGCGGCCTGACCCAGGGCGGTCTGCCCCTGGTCGGTGGCCTGACCGGTGGCGGCCTGCCGGTGGTCGGCGGCCTGACCCAGGGCGGTCTGCCCCTGGTGGGCGGCCTGACCGGTGGCCAGCGCTCCTCGGCCCCGACCCTGCCGACCGACCAGCTGACCAAGGCCACCAGCGGCCTGAAGGTCAACCCGCTGGAGCAGCTCGGCGGCCAGAAGGGCGGCTCGCCGCTCGGCTCGCTGCTGGCGATCCCGTCGATGTTCGGCTCGCTCTGAGCGCTGAGCACGACTAGCTGAACCACCCTCCCGCTCGGCCCCCGGCGCGATCCGCGCCGGGGGCCGAGCCCTTGCGCGGGGCGGGTGGTGGCACCGGGGTGCGAGGGCGGGTGCGGGGTTCGACCCGACGCGGTGCAGGGCGACGCGGTCGGGGCAGTGCGTGTCTGGGCAGTGCGGTGGGAGTGGTCCGGCGGGGGCGACGTGGCGGGGGCGACGTGGCGGGTTCGTGCTCGTCCGCCGGGGTCCGCGCGGCGCCAAGCGCTTGCGCGCCGGAGCGGCGGTCAGTTCTCCGAGGCCCGGCCGCGCCCGCGCAACCGGTCCTGCGCGTGCCCGACCAGCGCGTGCACCGGGATCGCGCCGTCGCTGGTCACCCAGCACACCCGCACCCCCGGCCGCACCCGCGCGCCCGACATCCGCACCGCGCGACCGGCCAGCTCGCCGACCCGCGCGGCGACCGCCTCGCCCGTCCCGTTCGGGTGCTCGGCCACCACCGCGAACTCGTCGCCGCCGTACCTGGCCACCGTGTGGTCCGCGCGCAAGCCAGCCCGCAGCCGCGCGCCCAGCACCACCAGCAGCTCGTCACCCCGGTGGAACCCGTGCGCCCGGTTCACCTCGGCCAGGTGCCGCACGTCCAGCAGCACCAGCGTGGCGAGCGTGCCGTGCGTGCGCGCCCGCACCAGCGCCTGGTCCAGCCGGTCCAGCAGCAGCGCCCGGCCGGGCAGCCCGGTCAGCGGGTCGACCAGACCCGCGCTGTGCGGCACGTCGGCCTGCACCGGGCGCAGCAGCACCAGCACCCGCTCGTCCAGCGGCTGGTACTCGGCCCACACCCGCGTGCGCGGCAGCACCACCGGCAGCACCAGCGTCGACCTGCTGCGCAGCACCTGCCTGGCCAGCTCGGCCCGCGACGGCAGCGGCGCGCCCGAGTCGTCGCGCGCCTCGCCCGCCGCGCCCAGCTCGGCGGCCACCCGGTTCTCCGCGAGCACCGCGCCCCGCGCGTCCAGGAGCAGCACGCCCACGGGCAGCTCCGCGATCAGCTCGTCCCAGGGACCGATCCGGGTGCGCATCGCAGTCGTGCCTCCCACCGGGGGCTGCATGGGCCTTCTTCGCAGCCTCCCCGCGCCGAGCTGGCATTTCAACACCTGCGCGACCACCCGGTCCGGTGATCTTTCAGCTGATCTTGCCCAGCGGCTCGTCGACGAGCCCGTCGGGAAGACCGCCGGTGCGCGTGGTGGCGAGACCGGCGAGCAGCGCCGCGAACGCGCCCTCGGACACGATCGGCACCCGGTACGCGCGGGCCCGTCTCGCCTTGGTCGACAGGGAGAACGGGTCGGCCGCGACCAGCAGCGCCGTGGCGCGCGTGACGTAACCGGAGTTCACCCGCAGGCCCGCGCCCAGCGCCCGGTCCACCCACACGTCGCGCGCGTCGTCCATCTGCCCGGTGAACACCACCAGGTCGCCCCGCGCCAACCGCGCCGAAGGCCCCTCGCCACCGCTCGCCGGAGCGCTGGACGGCGCCAGGTCCGCGGCGCCCCGCCGGACCTCGGGCACGTCCTCGCCGAGCGGCGGCAGGTCCAGCGCGCCCGCCGGGGGCGCCTCGGGCAGGCGCGCGAACAGCGCCGCCGCCGCGTGCGCGTCCGCCAGCGCCGAGTGCGCGTCCACCAGCGGCACCCCGGCGCCTGCGCAGCAGTCCCGCAGCGACCGCCGCCCACCCGACAACCGCATCGTGCACAGCCCGTCGAAGTCCGCGTCCACCCCGACCCGACCGAACTCGGCGGCCAGGAAGCGCGCGTCGAACGCCAGGTTGTGCGCCACCAGCACCCGCCCGGCCAACCGCCGCGCCAGCGCGCCCGCCGCCCGCGCGAACGTCGGCGCGCCCCACACGTCGGCGGCCCTGATCCGGTGCACGTGCTGCGGGCCGAGGTCCCGGCCGGGGTTCAGCAGCGTGCACCACTCGCCGGTGACCCGCCGGTCCCGGTCCAGCTGCACGACGGCCACCTCGACCACCCGGTCGGACCGCCGGAACCCGGTCGTCTCCACGTCGACCACCGCGTAACCCACGCCGACGAACCTACCGCCGGCCCGCCCGACCCCGGTCCGCCCACCCTCAGGGCACCTCCTGCAGGCCGAGCACCGACAGCAGCCGCAGCGCGTCGTGCCCCGGCGTGCCGGGCGGGGCGGTGAACAGCACCACGTGCTGGTCCCGCTCCGGCACCACCAGCACGTCGCAGTCCAGCGGGATCGGGCCGAGCCGGGGGTGCGCCACGACCTTCGCCATGCCGTGCTCGCCCGACACCTCGGCCACCCGCCACAGCTCCGCGAACTCGGCGCTGCCCCGCAGCAGCTCCCGCACCAGCTCCTGGACGCCCCGGTCGCGCGGGTAGCGGGCGGCCACCGCCCGCAGGTGCGCCGCCGCGAACCGGCTGAACTCGCCGCCGTCCTCGATCCCGTAGTGCCTGCGCGCCGGGTCTGGGTCCAGGAAGTACCGGCGGATCATGTTGCGCTCCCGAGGGGGCCGCGCCGAGAAGTCCTCCAGCAGCGCCGCCGCCAGCGGGTTCCACACCAGCACGTCGTACTTCGCGTCCAGCACCACCGCGGCGGTGTCCGGCAGCCGCTCCACCAGGTCCATCACCCGGTCGGGGACGTCGCGGGACACGCCCGGTGGTTCCGCGGGCCGCCCGCACAGCGCGTGCAGGTGGTCCCGCTCGGCGTCGGTGAGCCGCAGCGCCCTGCCCAGCGCGACCAGCACGTGCCGCGACGGCCGAGGACCGCGCGCCTGCTCCAGCCGCGTGTAGTACTGCGTCGAGATGTGCGCCAGCCCCGCCACCTCCTCGCGCCGCAGACCGGGGGTGCGGCGCGGTCCGCCCGAAGGCAGTCCCACGGTCCCCGGCGACAGCCGCTCGCGGTGCGACCGCAGGAAGCGGCCCAGCTCAGCCTTGTCCACGCCCCCGAGGATGCCGCCCGCGACCGCCGTCTGACAGGTACGGGCAGGGCCTGCCTGAGCGCTTCGCGGCGCGGCACGGTGGAGCCATGACCAAGACCGGACTGCTGGCCGACAAGATCGCGCTCGTCACCGGGGCCAGCCGGGGCATCGGCGCCGCCGCCGCCCGCCTGTTCACCGCCGAGGGCGCCACCGTGGTGCTCGCCGCGCGCAGCGAGGGCGCGCTCAAGTCCCTCGCCTCGGAGCTGCCAGGAGCCTCGTACGTGGTCACCGACCTGGGTGACAAGGAGAGCATCGACCACCTGGTGCGCACGGTCGTCGAGCGGCACGGCAGGCTCGACGTCGCGTTCAACAACGGCGGGACGGCCACCCCGCCCCACCCGCTCGCGGACGTGAGCGAGGACGACCTCGACCTGATCGTCCGGGTCAACTTCAAGGGCGTGTTCCACGCGGTGGCCGCCGAGGTCAAGGCCATGATCCCCACCGGCGGCGGCGCGATCGTCAACACCAGCAGCGTCGGCAGCCTGATCGCGAACCCCGCGCTGCCCGCCTACGCGGCGGCCAAGCGCGCGGTCAACAGCCTGACCGAGTCGGCGGCCGTCACCTACGGCAGCGCGGGCATCCGCGTGAACGCCATCGCGCCGGGCCTGACCCGCACCGAGATGGTCGACGACTGGGAGTCGCACGACCCCGGCGTGATCGACCGGATCGTCGCGTCCACCCCGCTCGGCAGGGCCGCCGCGCCCGAGGAGGTGGCGGAGGCCGCGGCCTGGCTGCTCAGCGACCGCGCCTCGTACGTGACCGGCGCGGTGCTCCCGGTGGCGGGCGGAACCGGCATCTGACCCGCGACGACGGGCCCGCGCCCTGACCGGTCACGGCGCGGGCTCCTCGCCGCTGGCCATCGCGATGGCCTCCTCGACCGTGTCCGCGATCGGGATGATCTCGTCGAAGCGGGCCAGCTCCAGCGCGTCCAGCACGGTCTCGCCCACCCCGGCCAGCGCGAGCGCGCCGCCGTTGGCCCGGACCTTGGCCAGCGCCCCGGCGAGCACCCCGAGCCCGTGGTGGTCGAGCGACTCGACCCGCTCCAGGTCCAGCACGACGAGGAACGCGCCCTCGTCGATCTCCTCGACCACCAGCTCCGTCCACAGCTTCGGGGAGGTGAACAGGTCCACCACCCCCGAGATCCCGGCGACGAGGAACGAGCCCTCGCCGTGGTCGACGCGGTGCTTGCTCACCTTCAGGCCCATGGGGGCGACCTCCCGTCGGTAGTGGGCGCTCGGTCCGGTGCGAACGCTGGTCTCGACCTGCCTCGATTCCTCGGCTCCTCCCCCGATGATGTCATCGAAGATCGGTTCCAGCCCTGCGGCGCGGCGGCGACCCGGCGCCCCGGCGAGCCGAGCGGCGCGGTGGCGCGGCCGAACCCGCAGGTGGCGCGCCTCCCGCTCTGTTCGGGCGTGGGCGAATCCGGTTATGGTCGGCTCGCGCGCCCAGGGGGTGGTCGACGTCGGACCGGGTCAGGTGACTGCGACAGCGGGCTCAGCCGAGCGGGCCGACGACGTCGTCGCGCTGGTCCGGCTGGCCGCCCAGCCCGACGCGGTCGGCGCGCTGCTCGACTGGCTCGCCCGGCGCACCGGTGGGACGGCGGTGCTGCTCGACGCCGGGGGCAGGACCCTCGCGGCGCCCGCGAGGCGGTCAGCGCCCCACCCGTCGGCGCTGGTCGTGGCCTCCGCCGCCGTGGCCGTCCTGCACCGCGACGGCGTGCCCTCGGCGGTGCTCGGCGGTGCGGACGGCGCCATCGACGTCGTCCGACTCGACGCGGCGGGCGGCGCGGCCCCGTACCTGGTGGTGGCGGGCAGGCCGGGGCACGGCGCCCCGCTCGCCGACGCCGCCCGGATCCTCGGCCTCGCCTGGCGGGTGGCACTGGCCGAGCGGGTCGCGTCGGCGCTGGCGCAGGGCCGCGAGGCCGTGCTGCACCTGCTGATGATCGGCAGCTTGGCCGCCGCCAGGCGGATCGCCGCGACCCTGGGACCGGGACTGCCGGACATGGCCCGCGTGCACGTGGTGGAGTGCCCGCCGGGCAGGCGTTCCCAGGTCGCCGACCAGGTCGAGCGCTTCGCGCGGGGACGCGCGTGGATCGTGCCCTGCCCGGTCCGCCCCCGGCACCTGATCGCGCTCGTCCCCCCGAGGCGGGAGCAGCGGGACCGGCCGGACCTGGACCGGCTGATCGCCGAGCACGTGCCGGAAGCCAGGACCGGCGTGAGCCAGGAGGTGCCGCTGAGCGAGACCGCGCTCGGCTACGAGCAGGCGTTCCACGCGCTGGCGTTGGCCAGGGGCGTGCCCGGCCGGTGCGCCCGGTTCGACCGGGACGCCGACCTCACCCCGTTCCTCGGCGCGGGCGGCCCGTCCTGGGCGGCCGGGTTCCTCGCGCCGTGCCTGACCCACGTGCCCGCGCGGCGGGCCGATCCCGGCGCCGAGGAGCTCCTGGCCACCCTGAACTCCTGGATCGCCTTCGACACCGGGGCCAGCCGCCACCTCAAGATCCACCGCAACACGCTGTCCGCGCGCCTGCGCCTGCTCGAAGCCCTGCTCGGCCTCGACCTGACCAGCGTCGCCGACCAGTCGGCGGCCTGGCTCGCCCTGCGCCTGCACACCACCCACCGCGCAGGCGCCGCCGCCACCACACCGGGCCCGGCGGGCGAGCTCGACGGCCTGCTGGCCACCCCGGTCGCGGGCGTCTGGGCCAGGTCCCGGCTGCGCCCGATCGACCGGGCGGGCGTCGAGACGGTCCTGGCCTGGCTGCGCGCCGACGCCCGGCTGCCCGCCACCGCGTCGGCGCTGGCCATCTCCGCACCGGCCACGCGCAAGCGGCTGACCAAGGTCGAGCGCGCGCTCGGCCGCTCGCTGCTGCACGCGCCCAGCGCCAAGCACGAGCTGTGGCTCGCCCCTGCGCGCGCTCGGCTCCCTCTGACCCGACCCGCCGGGAGCCGCGCTCACCGGTCACCGGGAAACCGGCGCGACCGGTGACCGTGCGGTCCGCAACTCGTCCCGCCCTGCAGCGGCCGGCTACGTCGGAGCAGCCGCAGGGGGACGGCCGGGACCGGGGGCGCAGCGCGCGACCGGTCCCAGCGCGCGGGGCAACCGGCGCGCGGAGGGTCTGCCCGGTGACCGCGACGGCCGTTCGTCCGTGGCTGGGGGTGGCGGTCACCGGGCGGCCCGCGCCCGCCCGGCGACCCCTCAGGTCAGCCCTGCGCCAGGTCCGTGAACCGGCTGTAGTGCAGCTGGTGGGCCACCGTGATCGTCGCGGTCGGCCCGGCGCGGTGCTTGGCGATGATCAGGTCGGCCTCGCCCGCGCGCGGGTCGTCGCGCTCCCAGGCGTCCGGGCGGTTGATCAGGATGACCATGTCCGCGTCCTGCTCCAGCGAGCCGGACTCGCGGAGGTCGGACAGCTGCGGCTTCTTGTCGGTGCGCTGCTCGGGACCTCGGTTCAGCTGGCTGATCGCGATCACCGGGACCTCCAGCTCCTTCGCGATCAGCTTCAGGTTCCGGGAGAACTCCGAGACCTCCTGCTGGCGGGACTCGGTCTTCTTGCCCGACGACATCAGCTGGAGGTAGTCCACCACCACGAGCCGCAGGTCGTGCCGCTGCTTGAGCCTTCGCGCCTTCGCCCGGATCTCCATCATGGTCAGGTTCGGCGAGTCGTCCACGAACAGCGGCGCCTCGCTGATCTCGCTCATCCGGCGCGCCAACCGGGTCCAGTCGTCGTCGCTCATGGTGCCACCGCGCATGTCGCCGAGGCGGATGCGCGCCTCGGCGGACAGCATCCGCATGACGATCTCGGTGCGGCTCATCTCCAGCGAGAAGATGGCGCTGGTCAGCCCGTGCTTGACCGAGCAGGACCTGGCGAAGTCCAGCCCCAGCGTCGAGTTGTGCGTCGGGATCATCGACCGACCGGCCAGGTACAGGTGGGCGGTGTTGTCGACCTCCACGCAGCGCACCGGCGCGCTCGCCACCGGCCGCACCTCGACCACGAGCCGCGCACCGGCGTCCCCGCGCTGCCCGAGGTCCTTGTGCTCCAGCCGCTTGCGCTCCACCCGGAAGACGTCGTCCCCGGCCTCGAAGACGACCCCGGTCCCGGTCCCGCCGCAGCGGTAGCCCAGGCCGACGACCAGCTCGCGCACGTCCCGCGCCAGGCCGTCGCCCGCCGCGTCGAACCGCACCGAGCCGTCCTCGGCCACCACCCCAGCGGTGTCCAGCAGCCCGGCGAGCAGCGCGCGCCGCTGCGGCTCGGACGCCCGCAGGTACCCGGCGGGGACGCGCTCGGATCCCAGCACGCCCGCGCCGTGCAGCAGGCCCTGCAGGGTGCCGCGCTCGCTGTGGCACTCCGGGCACTCGCGCACGCCGGTGGACGGCGTCCCGCAGCCCTGGCAGGCCGGGGAGGCGCGCACCGCGTAGCCGTCCGACTCCACGTTCCACAGCACCTCGGCGTCCTCCGAGGTGAACCGCGCGGACGCGGCGTGGCCGCCGAGCAGCACGCCCAGCGAGTAGGGCGCGATGGGCAGCGGCCGGTCGGGGAGCGCCAGCGGCGCGGCGTTCAGCACCGACGGGGTCTCGCCCCGGCCCAGCGCCTCGGCCAGCTCGGCGGTCGTGCGCACGGCGGAAGCCCCCGGCGCGCCGACCAGCCACTGGTGCGCGGCGTCGGCGAGCAGCACCGACCCGTCGGAGAACACCACCTCGTGGCAGGGCCTGCCCCGCAGCACCCCGGTCGCCGCGACGACCCGCGTCGGCAGGCCGTCCGCGTCGAGCAGGTGGTCGCCGACCTGGACCTCGCCCATCGTGGTCCACCCGGTCGGGGTGGCCAGCGGGGTGTCCAGGGCCAGCGCCTTGCCGACGCCGGGACGGGCCGCGACGATGATCATCTGACCGCCGTGCAGGCCGTTCGTCAGCTGGTCCAGGTCCGCGAAGCCGGTCGGGATGCCGAGGGACGAGCCGCCTCGCGAGGCGATGGCGTCGATCTCGTCCATGGTCGGCTGGAGCAGCTCCTCCAGCACCGCGTAGTCCTCGGTGGTGCGGCGCTCGGTCACCTCGTAGATGGCCGCCTGCGCCCGGTCCACCACCTCGTCCACGTCGGCGCCCTCGGCGCCGTTGTAGCCGAGCTGCACGATGCGCGTCCCGGCCTCGACGAGCCTGCGCAGCACCGCCTTCTCGGCGACGATCTCGGCGTAGTAGCTCGCGTTCGCCGCGGTGGGCACGGTCGCGATGAGGGTGTGCAGGTACGGCGCGCCGCCCACCCGCAGCAGCTCGCCCCTGCGCTCCAGCTCCGCGGACACCGTGATCGGGTCGGCGGGCTCGCCCCGGCCGTACAGGTCGAGGACGCAGTCGTACACCGCCTGGTGCGCCGGCCGGTAGAAGTCGTTCGGCGCGAGCACCTCGACGACGTCGGCGATCGCGTCCTTGCTCAGCAGCATCCCGCCGAGCACGGACTGCTCCGCGGCCAAGTCCTGGGGCGGCTGCCGTTCGAAGCTTGGCTCGGCCATGCCCCGGTCGTCCACCACCGCCACAGCGACCCACCCCAATCCGTTCGTGCCGACCGTTCTACCCCGGCTCCCCGGTATCGGCGAGGAGCCACGCACAGCGACACAGGGACGCTAGAGCCACCCGGACGGACCAAGCAACCGGGCCTGTGGACAAGCCTGTGGAGAACTTGGGGATGGTTTGGCCGAGCTGACCACAGGTCGCCTCGAACCTGTGGACAACTTGGGGACAACTCGACCTGTGATTCCAAAATTCCCAGGTCAGACCCTGTGAGTGAGTTGTGGAGAAATTAGTGGGTCACAACTTCGGCGTGTCGCGTGTTACTTGTCGCACGGCGTGTCGTGGCGACCCCGTCACAGCGAGTTCTCCACAGGGGCTGTGGACAACTCAGCAGAAAGCGCCGCCCACCCCGCGACGGGGCGGACGGCGCTTCCGGAGCGCACTCAGCCGACCGAGGAGACCTCGACGGGCAGCGACACGGTGACCTCGGGGTGCAGTCGGACGGTGACCGAGTGCTTGCCCAGGGTCTTGATGTGGCCCGCCAGGTCCACGGACCGCTTGTCCAGCGACGGGCCGCCCGCGGCGCGAACCGCGGACACGACGTCGGACGAGGTGACGGAGCCGAACAGCTTCTTGGAGCCCGCGGCGGCCTTGGCCTTCAGCGAGACGGAACCCAAGCCCTCCAGGGAGGCCTTGATCTCCTTCGCGTGGTCCAGGTCGCGGACGCGACGGGTCTCCTGCGCGCGGCGGATGACCTCGACCTGCTTGGCCGCGCCCTTGGTGGCGAGGATCGCCAGGCCGCGGGGCAGCAGGTAGTTGCGGCCGTAGCCGTCCTTGACCTCGACGATGTCGCCGGGGCCACCGAGGCCGCTGACATCAGCGGTGAGGATGAGCTTCACGGTGTTATCCCCCTTCTTCTTAGCGAGCGGTCGAGGTGTAGGGCAGCAGCGCCATCTCACGGGCGTTCTTCACCGCGATGGCGACATCGCGCTGGTGCTGGCTGCAGTTGCCGGTGACGCGACGAGCGCGGATCTTGCCCCGGTCCGAGATGTACTTCCGGAGCAGGGTGGTGTCCTTGTAGTCGATCAGGTTGGCGTTCTTGTCCTTGCAGAACGCGCAGACCTTCTTCTTGGGCTTGCGCACAGGCGGCTTGGCCATGTGTGTACTCCTGGAGTGACGCGGTGAGGTTCTGGGGTGACCGGTGCTGGTCTAGAAGGGAGGCTCGTCGGCGAAACCGCCGCCGGAACCCGCCGGAGGCGCGGAGCCCCACGGGTCGTCGGCCGGGGCGCCACCGCCACCACCGCGGGACTGCTGCTGGCCGCCGCCGTAGCCGCCACCGCCGCCGTCACCTCGGCTCACCTTGTTGACCTTCGCGGTCGCGTAGCGCAGCGAGGGGCCGATCTCGTCGACCTCCAGCTCCACGACGGTGCGCTTCTCGCCCTCCTTCGTCTCGAAGGAGCGCTGGCGGAGCCTGCCGGTGACGATCACCCGCGAACCGCGGGTCAACGTCTCGGCCACGTTCTCCGCGACCTGGCGCCACACGTTGCAGCGGAGGAAGAGCGCCTCGCCGTCCTTCCACTCGCCGGACTGGCGGTCGAAGGTGCGCGGGGTGGAGGCGACCGTGAAACCGGCCACCGCCGCACCGGACTGGGTGAAGCGCAGTTCCGGATCGGAGGTCAGGTTCCCGACCACCGTGATCGTCGTCTCGCCTGCCATGTCCGGTTCTCCCTCAGGCCTTGGCCTTAGCGGCGGCCCGCGCGGCGGCCTTGGCAGCTGCCTTGGCGGCCTTCGCGGGGTCGCGGCGCAGGACCTTGGTGCGCAGCACCGTCTCCTGCAGACCCAGCTGGCGGTCCAGCTCCTTCACGGCCTCGGGCGTCGAGAGGAGGTCGAGGACGGCGTAGATGCCCTCGGCGCTCTTGTTGATCTCGAAGCTCAGCCTGCGCTTGCCCCAGACGTCGACCTTCTCGACGTTGCCACCCGCCGTGCGGATGACGTTGAGGAACGTGTCGAGCGAGGGCGCGACCGTGCGCTCGTCGAGACTGGGGTCGAGGATGACCATCACTTCGTAATGACGCATGAAGACCACTCACCTCCTGTGGACTCACGGCCACGGGCTTTCCGTGGCAGGAGGGTCGTCGCGTCAGCAACCCGAACAGCCTACAGGGGTTCGGCCCGCTCGGTGAAACCGACTGGTCCGCGACGCGTTTCGGGCGCGCGGGAGGCGGGAACCCCGAGCGGTTCAAGATCATCGGTCGGGCCTTTCGCGCGGCCCGGCGGGCGCGCCTCGTCAGCGGGCGGACGTGCGGCGCAGCACCCAGGTGCGCACCAGCGCACCCGTCACGCACGCCAGCAGCACCACGGCCAGCAGCACCGGCGTCGCCACCCCGTTGGCCAGCCCCGGCAGCGCCCGCGCCCGCCCGGCCTCGTGGGCGTCCCCGCGATCGGCCGCCTGAGGCAGCCCCCGCCCCGCGCCGGGACCGCCGACCTCGCCGCGCGCCGCGAACGGCAGCGCCCCGTGCCCGAGCGCGGGCGCCTGGGTGAAGTCCGCGCCCCACCGCAGCAGGTCCCGCCCTGGGGCGGCGACGGCCGACGAGGTCCCGGTGGTCGCGCCCCGCCCCGTTCCCGAGCCCTGCCCCGGCAGCTCCTCGGGCTGCCGGGCGGGTGGCTGCTGCGGCTGCGGCTGCGGCGCGGGTGGCGCGGGCTGCTGGGGCGCTGGCCGCTGCGGCACGGGCGGCAGCACCTGCTCCACGACCGCCTCGGACGCGTCGGCCACCCCGCCCACGCCCTCCTGGACGGGCGCCACGACGGCGTTGACCCCGATCGCCGTCACCGAGCACAGCCCGCCCAGCACCCGGCCGACCCCGCCGGTCACGGTGGTCAGCACGGGACCGAGCAGCGGCAGCTCCCCCAGCGCCCCGTTGACCCGCGCGGCGATCTGGCCGCCGGTGACCACGCCCTGCCCGGTGGGGATCGCGCCGATCGGGATCGGCGGCAGCGCGGCGAACGCGGTCCGGAACGGCTCCGCCAGCCCCGGACCCAGCAGCGGGACCGCCCTGACCAGGTCGGTGACCGGCGCGAGCACGGCGGAGGTGCTCAGCGCGAGCGGCGTCCCCGGCTCGCCCCGCACCACCGTCCGGCACTCCCCCAGCACCACGGGTTCCGCCGCCGCCGCCGCCGTCCCCGCGCCCAGCCAGGCGGTCGTCCCGACCACGGCCAGCGCGGTCCCGGCGCCTGCCAAGCGGGTGCTTCGGGTGCGCATCGTCGCCTCCCGGTGCCGGGCCGCCGAGCGGTTCCGAGCGCTCTGGGCGGCGCACTTCCTACTTGTTGGTAACGAGCCTAGGGCCGCGCGCGGGCGCCTGCCGATCGGCGATCGGGTGCTCCTCGTCGTGGCGCTGCCGACCGGACCCCGCCCCGGCACGGCTACCCTGCACCTCATGCGCATCGGGGCTCACGTCCGAGACGACGATCCGCTCGCCGCCGCCGCCGAGCGCGGGGCCGAGGTGGTCCAGTTCTTCCTCAGCGACCCGCAGAGCTGGAAGGCGCCGGGGGCGCACCAGCACGCGCAGGCGCTCAAAGACTCCGAGCTCGACGTCTTCGTGCACGCCCCGTACCTGATCAACGTGGCCTCGCTGAACAACCGCGTCCGCATCCCGTCCCGCAAGGCGGTGGTGCAGCACGCGGCGCGCGCGGCCGAGGTCGGCGCGCTGGGGCTGATCGTGCACGGCGGGCACGTCACCAAGGACGACGACCCGGCCGACGGCATCGCCAACTGGCGCAAGCTGTTCGAGCGGCAGGTCGACGACGGCGGCTTCGGGGTGCCGATCCTGATCGAGAACACGGCGGGCGGCGACAACGCCATGGCCCGCTCGTTCGACCGCCTCGGCAGGCTGTGGGACGCGGTGGGCGAGTTCGGCGCCGGGTTCTGCCTGGACACCTGCCACGCGTTCGCCGCCGGTGAGGACCTGGTCGGCGTCGTGGAGCGGGTCAAGGCGCTCACCGGCCGGATCGACCTGGTGCACCTGAACAACTCCCGCGACGAGTTCGGCTCGTCCAGGGACCGGCACGCGAACGTCGAATCGGGCAAGATCGACCCCGAGCAGCTCGTCGCGGTGTGCGCCTCGGCGGGCGCGCCGGTCCTGGTGGAGACGCCCGGTGACGGCCAGGCGGCCGACATCGCCTACCTCCGCGAGCACCTGGCCCGATGAGCACGACACGGGAGGCGGTGGCCCCGCTGGTGGACGACGCCGGTACGCGCACCCGGCGGTTCGGCCGCGCGGCGCTGGCCGCGCTGGTCCTCCTGTGCGGGCTGACCCTGCTCGCCGGGTACGCCAACAAGGACCGCTGCACCGGGCCCGAGTTCAACCAGTGGGGCCGGACCGAGCCGGACTACGACGTGCGCAACAAGCAGGAGGTCTGCTACTCCGACATCCAGCACCTCTGGATCGGGCGCGACGTCGACCGGCACGTGTTCCCCTACGTGCACGGCGGGATCACGCCCAAGGGCGTGCTGATCGGCGGCGTGGTCGAGTACCCGGTGCTGACCGGCCTGCTGATCTGGGGCGGTGCGATCTTCGCGCACACCGACGCCGAGTTCCTGCTGTTCTCCGCGCTGCTGATGGCCCCGTTCGGGCTGGCCACCGGCTGGCTGCTGGGCAAGCTGGCCCGCTGGCGCGCGCTGCTGTGGGCGATCGGCCCGCCGCTCGTGCTGTACGCGTACCACAACTGGGACCTGCCGGTGGTGTTCTGCGCGGTCGCCGCGGCCTACGTGGTGCAGCGCGGCTGGGGGCGCAGGGGCGCGGACCGGCCGCTGCTCGACCGGGCGCTGGTGGCGTCCGTGCTGCTGGGGCTCGGGTTCGCGTTCAAGATCTACCCGGCGATCTTCGTGCTGCCGCTGGCGCTGCACGTGCTGACCGCGCAGCGCGGCCGGTACGACGTGGTGGGCGCGGTGAAGGTCGCGCTGGCCTCGATCGTGACGGTCGTGGTGGTGAACCTGCCGTTCGCGGTCTTCGGCCTGGAGGGCTGGAAGGCGTCGTTCGCGTTCCAGGGGATGCGGCGGGTGGACATCACCACCAACTCCATCTGGTACTGGTCGATGCGCCCGTTCATGAGCGACGACGCGATGCAGGCGATCGTCGGGGTGCTGTCGCCGATGACGATGCTGATCTCGTTCGGCCTGGCCTGCTGGGTCGGCTGGCTGCGCTGGACCCGCGAGGGCGTCTACCCGTGGATCCCGGTCTCGGCCGCGATGCTGTGCGGGTTCCTGCTGCTGCACAAGGTGCACTCGCCGCAGTACACGCTGTGGCTGGTGCCGATGCTGGTGCTGATGCGGGTGCCGCTGGCCTGGTCGTTCGCCTACTTCGCCGCCGACCTGGCGATGGGGATCGGGATCTTCCGCTGGTACTACGCGATCGAGCAGGGGCAGCCGTCGGGCATCTACGACGGGTTCTCCGCGCAGGCCGTGGTGATCGGCGTGTGGGGCCGGGCCGCGCTGCTGGTGGCGCTGTTCTACCTCTTCCTCAAGTCGGACGTGGTGCCGTCCGCCCGCGAGCGGATCACCGCCCACCTCGCGCCGTCGCCACCGCCGTCGCCCGCGCAGGCCTGACGGCCCCGGAGCCCCGAAGGCCCCGACGACGCCGAAGGCGCCCTTCCCACAGCGGGGAGGGCGCCTTCGGCGTAGTCGGGCCGGAGCGCGCGGCTCAGGCGGGCGTGGCCGTCCGGTCGGCGGGCCGCAGCCGCAGCACCCTGCGGTCGGGGGCGCCGTCGAGCACGCCGCCCGCAGGGTCGTCGTCACCGGAGACCCGGACCAGGTCGAGCGAGGGCTTGTAGATCTCCCGCAGCACCACGACGCACAGCAGCAGCACCATCGCGTCCCGCAGCAGCACCGCGCCGAGGAACCAGTCGATCGGCAGGCCCTTGTTCTCCTCGCCGAGGTAGAAGAACATCCGGGGCACCCACACCAGCGCGTCCACCGTCATCCAGGCCAGCAGCAGCTTCCACCTCGGCACCGCCAGCACGGCCAGCGGCACCAGCCACAGCGAGTACTGCGGGCTCCACACCTTGTTGGTCAGCAGGAACGCCGCCACCACCAGGAAGCACAGCTGCGCCAGCCGGGGTCTGGTCGGCGCGGACAGCGCCACGACCGCGATCCCCGCGCAGCACAGCAGGAACAGCGCGGCGGTGACCGCGTTCAGCACGGCGGGCGGCTCGCGGAAGCCGAGGCCGGGGTCGAACCCGGTCCAGCCGGTCCACTGCACCAGCACGTTGTAGATCGTGTCCGGGTCCACGCCCCGGAGGGTGTTGAGCCGGAAGAACTCGCCCCAGCCCTCCGGGTAGGCCAGCCGGATCGGCAGGTTCACCGCCAGCCACGCCAGCGCGGCGGCCAGCACGGTGTTCAGCGCCTCGCGCATCTTCCCGGACCGGAAGCACAGCAGCACCAGCGGTCCGAGCAGGAACAGCGGGTACAGCTTGGCGGCGGCGCCGAGACCGATCAGCGCGCCCGCCAGGATCGGCTTGCTGCGCGCCCAGGCGAGCATCCCGGCCGTGGCGAACGCGGTGGCCAGCGTGTCGAAGTTGGTGAACGCGTGCACCAGCACCAGCGGCGAGACGGCGACCAGCGCCGCGTCCCACGGCCTGCGGCGGGCGATCCGCAGCGTCGCCCACGCGGTGACCAGCCAGGCCAGCCCCAGCCACAGCGCGGTGAAGTCGAAGTACACGATGACGGTCATCGGCGAGGGCAGCAGGCCGGTGCTCTCCGCGATCGCGGTCCAGCCCTGCGCCATGCGCGCGTTGACCCACTGGAACAGGCCGGTGAGCACCGGGTACTCCATGTACCGGATGTGCTCGGTCGGCTTGCCCTGGTCGTCGAACCAGTGCGTCTTGTAGGGGAACATCCCCGGCTGGTCGAGCCGCTCCGCCGTGTACAGCGGGATGGTGTCGGAGTAGCACATGGCGGTGTACTGCTTGCCGCCCCGCCAGTCGAGCTGCACGACCCCGTTGGAGTCCACGTACTGCTGGATGCAGGGGGACTTCTGCAGGAACGCCAGCGACAGCGTCACCAGGGTCAGCAGCAGCACCACCCGCAGCGGTGTCCAGAACCACTGCCTGCCCAGCGAGGCGTGCCTGCCCGCCGGTCCGCCGAACGGCCTGCTCAAGCCTCTGGCTAGCGACTCCGTCCACGTCGGGTGCACCCGTTCCTCGGGTGTGAGCGAGTCGGTGTCTTCGGCTGACGCC
Organism: Actinosynnema pretiosum; assembly: GCF_024171695.1. GTDB lineage: Bacteria > Actinomycetota > Actinomycetes > Mycobacteriales > Pseudonocardiaceae > Actinosynnema > Actinosynnema pretiosum. The sequence continues at coordinate 295,263 of NZ_JAMTCF010000003.1, forward strand.
TGGGAGTGCTGCGAAGGACTGGCCACCCGCCGGATGCTACGGGTAGCTCTGCGCGACGGACAGCAAGCCCGCAGCGCGGGTCCGGGTGGTTCCGGAAAGCGCGAGGGGCGCGCACCCCGTGGTGGGATGCGCGCCCCTCGTCAGCGGACGTGCGGTCAGCCTCCGCCGTCGTTCCGGCCGCCGCCGCCGACAGCCGGATCGGGGTTCGGACCCCCGGTCGGCCTCGGGTCGGGCGGGCACAGGCCCGGCAGGCACGTGATGCCCGTGTTGGGCGTCGACGAGCTGTTGCCGTTGCTCCTCGACGGAGACGGCGGGGTCGACTCGTCCTCGTCCTCCTCGCGGCTCCTGGACGTCGAGGACGGCGGCGCGGAGGACGGCGTGCTCGGCTTGGCCGAGGAGGTCTTCACCGGGTTGTTGTACTGGCCCAGGGGCTTGGCCTTGTCGAAGGTCTCCTTCGGAGTCCCGTCGAGGGCCTTGTCCATGAACTTCTTCCAGATCTGACCCGGCAGGCCGCCACCGAAGATGGGCTGGCCCGCGGCGTTCTTCAGCGCCACGTTGCCCTCGTTGCGGCCCATCCACACCGAGGCCGACAGCGACTTGGTGTAGCCGACCATCCACGCCTTCGAGTTCTGCGAGGCGTCGTCCGGGAGCTCGTGCGTGCCGGTCTTGCCCGCGCACTCGCGGCCACCCGCGCACGCGATCTTCGAGTGCTGCGGGATCGGCTTGAGCGCCTCGGTCACGTTGTCCGCGATGTCCCGGTTGAGCTGGGAGTTGGTCGTGTCGAAGGCGTCGCGCTTCTGGTCGATGTGCTGGTGCAGGATGGTCTCGCCCGACGAGTCGGTGATCTTCGAGACGAAGAACGGCTCGTGGTGGACGCCGCGCGCCGCGAACGTCGCGTAGGCCGAGGCCATGTCGAACGGGCGCACCCGCGCGACGTCACCGCCCAGCGCGATACCGGTGTTGGGCTTGCCGCCGCCCTCGCCGACCAGGGTGTCGATCTTCTGACCGCCGACCGAGACCTGCTTCGGGATGCCCGCGGCCCAGGCCGCCTCGGCCACCGCGTCGGCGCCGGTGTGGTTGAACACCAGGTCGTAGAACACGGTGTTCAGCGACAGCCTCATCGCCTCGCGCAGCGGGCACTCCGGGCCGCACGAGTTGGTGGGGTCGGAGGCGTTGCGGATCTTGGTGTCCATGCCGGGGAACGACTTGGGCGACACGCCGTCGAACGGGGAGCCGAGGCCGAACCCGTCCTCCAGCGCCGCCACCAGGTCGAAGGGCTTGAACGACGAGCCCGCTTCCTGGATGGTGCCGGTGGCGTAGTCCAGGCCCATGCCGTCGGAGCCGCCGTAGTAGGCGAGCACCGCGCCGGTCTTCGGGTCGATGCCGGTGAGCGAGGTCTTCAGCTCCTCGGGCTCGCCCTTCATGACCTCGTTGACCGCGTCCTCGGCGGCCTGCTGCATCTTCTGGTCGATCGTGGTGTGGATGACGACGCCCTTGCGACCCGCGTCCTCCTGGGTCATCCCGATCGGGTCCCTGGACATCTCGTAGAACACCTGCTGCTGGATGAACGCCCTGGGACCGGTCAGCGCGTTCTCGGTGACCTCCTCCAGCGGCGCCATCGGCGGCTGCTGCATCGAGTCCGCGGTGGCCTGGTCGATCATGCTGTTCTTGACCAGCTGGCCCCGCACGTACTCCCAGCGCTCCTTGACGTACTCCGTCTCCTCGGAGCGGCCGGGGTTCTGGATCATGCCCGCGAGGAGGGCGGCCTCGGCCTGCGAGATGTCCTTCAGGTCCTTGTTGAAGTACATCTTCGCGGCGGTCTTCACGCCGTACGCCGACCTGCCGAAGTAGATCGTGTTCAGGTAGGCCGCGAGGATGTCCTCCTTCTTCTGCTGCTTGGACATCTTGTACGCGCGGACCATCTCGTTGAACTTGCGCGTGAGGGTCGCGGACTCGTCCTCGGTGGCCTTCTTGACGTACTGCTGCGTCAGGCCCGAGCCACCGCTGTCGCCGCCCTTGATCTGGTACCAGACCGCGCGGGCGATCGCCGTGAAGTCGAAGCCGGGGTTCGTCATGAACGTCGGGTCCTCGGCGGCGAAGACGGCGTTCTTGACGACCTCGGGCAGCTCCTCGTAGGTGATCATCGACCGGTTGGACCCGCTGTCCGCGATCGTGGTCATCGGGGACCCGTCGGCGTACAGGATCGTGATCGCCTTGCCCTGCTGGGCGGCGATGTCCTCCGGGTTCGGGACGTCGATCACCTGGTAGGCGATCGCGAAGGCGACCACCGGCGACAGGATCATCAGGCCGAGCGCCACGTAGGAGACCCGGCGGACGCGCCGCCAGATCTTCTTGCGGCGCAGGGCGCGCTCCTCGTCGTCGGTCAGCTCGTCGTCGTAGTCGTCCTCGTCGCCCTCGTAGAAGGCGTCGATCTCCTCGTCGGCCTCGCGGTGCGTGAGCAGGTCGGGCTCGCGCTTCGGCGGTGGCGGCGGGGTGAGCGCGGGCAGCATGTCCGTCGGCTCTTCGCCGGGCCTGCGCTCGGGGCCGGGGCCGCCGGGGCGGCGCGGACCGCCGGGACCACCCGCGCCCAGGTGCCCGCCGGGCGGCACGGGGCCACCGGGGCCGGGGCGCCGCGGACCGCCGGGGGGCATGGGGGGCCGCATGGGGCCACCGGGGGGAGGGCCGCCCAGGGGGCCGCCGGGTCCACCGGGTGTGCCGGGCGCGCCGCCGCCGGGTGTGCCGGGACCGCCTGCCCGAGGGCCGGGACCCGCACCGGGGCCGGGCTGCCGGGGGGGCGGACCGCCGGGTGAGCCGGGGCGCGCGAAACCGCCGGGCGGCATGTTCCGCTCCGGCTGGTCCTGGGCGCCCCGGCGCGGGGGCATCGCCCCGCCGTCCGGGTCCTCCCCGGTCGGCCACTGCGGCTCCCCGCCACCGTGCCTGTCGTCATGCTGGTCGTTCACGAAAAGGCCTCCCAGACCGGCGCGCCGAGTGCGCGCGGTTCGGTGGTCACACCAACCGCACCGGGAGCGGGGTCACTCCGACGCGGTCCTGCGGCGGGGTTTGGTCGAGCCAATCCCCCGCGTCCCCAGGACGTATGACTGCACCAGGTGGTTCCAACTGCACGTGCGGCAAACTTCAACCACGTAGACGGAGAACTCCTCGAAGAGGTTAGCCATCCGCCCGAGCTCCTCCGGCGTGCGCGCGGACCCTGCCGCGTGCTTGAGCTCGTCACCGTAGACCCAGGACACCAGGGTGAGCGGTTCCTTGCGGCACACCGGGCACGTCACGTCGCTCGGCTCGCCGTGGAACTTCGCAGCTCGCAGCAGGTACGGGCTGGCGTCGCACACCTCCATGGTGCCCACCCGGCCAGCGTGGACCCCCGCCAGCAGCGCTCTGCGCTGCAGGGCGTAGTCCACGACCTGGCGTTGGGTCAGCACGGCCCCCAGAGTACGTGGCCCCCCGATCCCGCCGGAGGGCCGTTCAGGCCAGTGGCGCTCGTCACAGTGCCACTGTGTGCGAGATGACACAGCTCCAGGAGGGTCGGATGTATCGCGTCGATATACTCGGTTCACCCATCGGCGTGCGGATCAGGGGGTGATCTCGTGTTGGAGTTCGCGATCCTGGGCCTGCTGCACGAGGCGCCCATGCACGGCTACGAGCTGCGCAAGCGGCTGCACGGCCTGCTCGGGGCGTTCAGGGCCTTCTCCTACGGGGCCCTGTACCCCGCGCTGCGCCGCTTGCAACGCGACGGGCTGATCGTGGAGGAGGTCCCCGGCGAGGAGGAGCGCGCCTGGAACCGCCGGACGCGGAAGGTCTACCGGCTGACCGCTGAGGGCAAGGAGAGGTTCGGGGAGCTGCTGGCCGACGCCGGGCCGCAGACCTGGGACGACGACTCGTTCGGCGTGCACCTCGCCTTCTTCTCCCGGACGCCCGCCGAGGTCAGGGTGCGCATCCTCGAAGGCCGCAGGCGGCGGGTCGAGGAGCGCAGGGAGGGCCTGCGGTCCTCCTTAGCCGAGACCGGGGAGCGGATCGACCGCTACACCCGCGAGCTGCACCGCATGGGGTTGGAGAGCAGCGAGCGCGAGGTGCGGTGGCTCAACGAGCTGATCGCCCACGAGCAGGCCGAACTGGGTGAGCGGGACGAATGACTGACGCAGAACAAGAAGGAGGACTCGGCATGGGCGACAAGCGCCGCACTGTTCGAGTGGCCATCGTCGGAGTGGGCAACTGCGCGGCGTCGCTGGTGCAGGGTGTCCAGTACTACCGCGATGCCGACCCGGCCACGCGCGTTCCCGGCCTGATGCACGTCCAGTTCGGCGACTACCACGTGCGCGACGTCGAGTTCGTCGCCGCGTTCGACGTGGACGCCAAGAAGGTCGGGACAGACCTCTCGGAGGCGATCTTCGCCAGCGAGAACAACACCATCAAGCTCGCGGACGTGCCGCCCCTCGGCGTGACCGTGCAGCGCGGCCACACCTACGACGGCCTCGGCAAGTTCTACCTGGAGACCATCGAGGAGTCCGACGCCGAGCCCGTGGACGTCGTCGCGGCGCTGCGCGAGGCCGAGGTCGACGTGCTGGTGTCCTACCTGCCGGTGGGCTCCGAGGACGCGGACCGCTTCTACGCGCAGGCGTGCATCGACGCGGGCGTGGCGTTCGTGAACGCCCTGCCGGTGTTCATCGCCTCCGACCCCGAGTGGGCCGAGAAGTTCCGCGCGGCGGGCGTGCCGATCGTCGGCGACGACATCAAGTCCCAGGTCGGCGCGACCATCACGCACCGCGTGCTGGCCAAGCTGTTCGAGGACCGGGGCGTCCAGCTCGACCGCACCATGCAGCTGAACGTGGGCGGCAACATGGACTTCCTGAACATGAAGGAGATGGAGCGCCTGGAGTCCAAGAAGGTCTCCAAGACGCAGGCCGTCACCTCCCAGGTCGACCGGGACATGGGCAAGCGGAACGTCCACATCGGACCGTCGGACTACGTGGCGTGGCTCGACGACCGCAAGTGGGCGTACGTGCGGCTCGAGGGCCGGGCGTTCGGCGACGTGCCGCTGAACCTGGAGTACAAGCTCGAGGTGTGGGACTCGCCGAACTCGGCGGGCATCATCATCGACGCGGTGCGCGCGGCGAAGATCGCCCTGGACCGGGGGATCGGCGGGCCGATCCTGTCGGCGTCGTCGTACTTCATGAAGTCCCCGCCGGAGCAGTACGACGACACCGAGGCGCGCGAGGCCGTGGAGAAGTTCATCCGCGGCGAGGTCGAGCGCTGAGCTGACGTCCGGGTTCTCCGACGAGCCGGGCGGCCCCCCAGCGCTGGTGGGGGCCGCCCGGCTCGTTCCCGTTCAGCGCTTGGACAGCCGAAGCGACTGCCAGGACCCGTCGGCGGTCCAGCCGCCGTCGACCGGCAGCGCGACGCCGTTGACGAAGCCGCTGCGCGCGGGGTCGGCCAGGAACGCGACGGCCTGCGCGATGTCGCCGGGGAACGCGAAGCGCCCCATGGGGACGTGGTCGGTGATGTCGCTGTCGCCGTAGTGCCCGCCCGCCTGCGACTCGACGTCCATCTCGGTCTTGACCCAGCCGGGGCAGACCGCGTTGACCCGCACCCCGCGCCCGCCCCACTCGACGGCGAGCGTGCGCGTCATGCCGATCAGGCCGTGCTTGCTGGCGTTGTAGGCGGCCCGGTCCGCCACGCCGCTCAGCCCGGCCACCGAGGCGATGTTGACGATCGAGCCGGAGCCGCGCGCGAGCATCTTCGCCCCGAGCGCCTGCGAGAGCAGGAACGGCCCGGTGAGGTTGATCTCCATGACCCGCCGCCACAGCTGCGGGGAGGTCTCCTCGAAGGGCGTGATGGCGGCGATGCCCGCGTTGTTGACCAGCACGTCCACCCGGTCCCCGACGTGCTCGGCGAGCCGCGCCACGTCCTCCTCGGAGGACACGTCCCCGACCACCCCGCCCTCGGTGGCGGCCAGGTCGAACCCGACGACGGAGTACCCCTCGGCCCGCAGCAGGCCGGCGATCTCCAACCCCATGCCCTGCGCGGCGCCGGTCACCACGGCAACTCGTTGCTCCATGCCGACAGGCTAGGTGTTTCACCTGGTGGGAGCAGGGGGTGATGAAGGTGCGGGCTTGTCCGGGTTCACCCGGCCGAGTCGATTCCGCACCCCGCCGCAGGGGGTATAGTTCATGGCGGGAGAGAGGCATCGTGGGTGCCGCTCGAGTCGCAAGGCCAGGTGCACCTGGGGTATACCGGGACCCTGGCCTTACGCATGTCCGCAGGTCGCGCGCCTGCTCGCTCAGCGACCGGTGTCGACTTCGACGTCGTAGAGCCGTTCTCCCAGCAGTTCGCGGTACTCCGGCTTGCCCATCCGTCCGGCCCTGACGGCGCCCGCCACGATGTCGGCCGCCCAGAACAGCGGTTCTTCGGTTCCCCGTTGATGGGTGACCCGGAACCGGGTGCCCTTGGGCAGTTGGTAGCGGGCGCCGGTCGCGGTGGTGATGTCGTGCTCGTCCAGCTCTGCGGTCCTGGCCTCCAGGACGAGCTCGGTCACCGCGCAGCCGTGCAATTCGTGGACCAGCCGGGTCAAGCAGGCAGCCCGCGCTCGCTCCTGTCTGCGCGGGGCCACCGGCGAACCGATCGCGACCACGTGGATCCCGTCGAGCTCGGCCAAGCGGCGCGCCGCCTCGTGCCGGTACTTCTTGCTCATCGAGGTCCAGTGGAGCTTGGCGTTGCGCGGGCGACCGGGGAGAGCCAGCACCAGCTCGCGTGCCGCCTCGTGCTGCTCCGGTTCGAACACGACGGCCGCGAGCACGTAGAAGCCCTGGTTGTCCGGGCTCTCCTGGAACGACTCGTCGGCGAAGGCCCGGTGAACGGCCGACTTGATCTCCACGCGGGGAGGTTACTGGTGGTTGAGCTGAACGGGCTAACGTCGCCCCCCGTCTCAGCCCCGTGTCAACGCCCCCACCAGCTCCCCGATCCCGCCCAGCACCACCGCCCCCTCCAACGCCTCCGCCGAAGGCGGGAAGTCCGGGTTCGGGATCGCGTACACCGCCATCCCCGCCGCGCGCGCCGACTTCAGCCCGTTCGTCGAGTCCTCCACCGCCGCGCACCGCCCCGGTTCCACGCCGAGCCCCCGCGCGGCCAGCAGGTACACGTCCGGGGCCGGTTTGCCCGCGCCCGCCTGCTCGCTCGACACCGCCACCCGCACCAGCTCCCCCAGGCCCGTCGCCTCCAGGAACGCCTGGATCAGCACCGGCGGCGACGAGCTCGCGATCGCCACCGGCCACCGCTCGGCCACCGCGCGGACCGCCTCGACCGCGCCCGGCAGGACCGGCGGGCCCTGCTCGTACCTGCGGGCCATCTCGGCGATCACCCCGGACGACGCCTCCCCGGCGCTCAGCCGCACGCCGACCTCGCGCACCAGGTACTCGCCCCACTCGGGGGTGCTCATGCCCTGCATGGCGACCGTCGCCCCGTCCGGCCACACCCCGCCGTGCTCGGCCGCGAACGCCCTGCGGACCTCGTCCCACGTCCGCTCGGAGTCCACCAGCACGCCGTCCAGGTCGAACACCACAGCATCCATCCGGCCGAAGCTACTGCCTCGAACGGTCCTTCGCCATGCTAAGTAAAATCGGTTAGCATGGCGAAATGAAATTCCGCCACCAACCCCGCCAGGTCTGGGTCACGGCGTTCGCCGCGGTGATCGCCTTCATGGGCATCGGCCTCGTCGACCCGATCCTGCTGTCGATCGCCGAAGGCCTCGACGCCACCCCGTCCCAGGTCACCCTCCTGTTCTCCTCCTACCTCGGCGTCCAGGTCCTCGCCATGCTGTTCACCGGCGCGGCCAGCGCCCGGTTCGGCGCCAAGCGGACCCTCGTCGCAGGCCTCGCGCTGATCGTCGTGGCCACCCTGCTCTGCGCCCTCGCGGGCTCGATCGGCCAGCTGATCGGCCTGCGCGCGGTCTGGGGCCTCGGCAACGCCTTCTTCATCGCCACCGCCCTCTCCGTCATCGTCGGCGCGGCCAGCGGCGGCCAGGAGGGCGCGATCCTGCTCTACGAGGCCGCCCTCGGGCTCGGCCTGAGCGTCGGACCGCTGCTCGGCGCGCTCCTGGGCAGCGTCTCCTGGCGCGGCCCGTTCCTGGGCACCGCCGTGCTGATGGCCCTCGCCCTCGTGCTCTGCGCGGTCTGGCTCGCCGACGACGGCAAGCGCGGCCGGGTCGGCGTGCTCGACCCGCTGCGCGCCCTGCGCCACCCCGGCCTGCTGCGCACCGCCCTGGCCTCCGCGCTCTACACCGCCGCGTTCTTCGCCGTCCTCGCCTGGTCGCCGTTCGTGCTCGGCTGGGGCGCGGTCGACATCGGCCTGGTCTTCTTCGGCTGGGGCCTGTGCGTCGCGCTCTCCAGCGTCCTGCTGGCCCCGCGCCTGGCCGCCCGCCTCGGCGAGCGCCGCGCCGCGCTGGTCGCCGTGCTCGCGTTCGCCGCGCTGATGCTCGTCATGGCCGTGCCGGACAAGACCCTGCTGGTCGTCGCGATCATCGTGTCCGGCCTGGTCTCCGGCCTGCTCAACACCCTGTTCACCGGAACCGCGATGAGCGTCAGCCCCGCGCCGAGGCCGGTCGCCAGCGCGGGCTACAACTTCCTGCGCTGGCTGGGCGGCGCGCTCGCCGCCACGTTCGTCAGCCACCTCCCCCAGCCGTTCGTCGTCGCCGCGATCTCCTGCGCGCTGGCCGCCGCGCTGCTCGCCTTCAAGGGCGGGGACGACCGCGTCGTGCCCGCCGAAGCCGTGCTGGTCGGCGAGGACGCCGTGGGTTAACAAAGGGTGAACGCCGGCCTACGGTCAGTTGACCCGACCTGACCGCAGGAGGCGTTCGACGTGACGTTCCAGCTCCCCCTGATCGGCAACCACTCGCCCAGCCGCGCGGCGCTGACCTGCCGCTACCGCTGCGGTGACGCCTGCTTCCACGAGGCGCCCAACCCCACGGCCAACCCGTACTTCGGCGACCTCGTCAGCCGCAGGACCGCGCTCCTGGGCGGCACGGCCCTGGTCGCGCTCGCGACCCTCTCCGCCCAGGGCGCCGAAGCGGCCGAAGCCGCCGAAACCACCGGAGCCGCAGGCCTCCCGGCCCCGAGGGGGCTCGACTTCACCCCCGTCGCGCCCAACGCCGAGGACCGCGTCGTCGTCCCCGACGGCTACCGCCAGTCCGTGGTGATCCGCTGGGGCGACCCGCTGTTCCCCGGCGCCCCCGAGTTCGACTTCGACCACCAGAGCGCCGCCGCCCAGGCCCGCCAGTTCGGCTTCAACAACGACTTCGCCGCCCTGCTCCCCCTGGACCCGCGCGAGCTGACCGGCCTGCTCGTGGTCAACCACGAGTACACCACCGAGCAGCTCATGTTCCGGGGCTACGACGCCGACCACCCCACCCGCGAGCAGGTCGAGATCGCCTGGGCCGCGCACGGGCTCACCGTCGTCCGCGTCGAGCGCTCCCCGCGCGACGGCGCGCTGCGCCCGGTGTTCTCCCGGCACAACCGCCGCATCACCCTCGCCACCCCGTTCGAGGTGCGCGGTCCGGCGGCGGGCGGCGACCTGCTCAAGACCTCCGCCGACCCGACCGGGACCCGCGTGCTGGGCACGATGAACAACTGCGCGGGCGGCGTCACGCCCTGGGGCACGATCCTGTCCGGCGAGGAGAACTTCAACCAGTACTTCGCGAACGCCGAGGCCCTGGCCGACCCGCGCCTGTCCCGCTACGGCGTCACCGGCTCCGCCACCACCCGCAAGTGGGAGCGCTTCGACCCCCGCTTCGACCTCGCCCAGGAGCCGAACGAGGTCAACCGCTTCGGCTGGGTCGTCGAGCTCGATCCGCACGACCCGACCTCCACCCCGGTCAAGCACACCGCCCTCGGCCGCTTCAAGCACGAGTGCGCCAACGTCCGGATCGCGGCGGACGGCCGCGTGGTCGCCTACTCCGGCGACGACGAGCGCTTCGAGTACGTCTACAAGTTCGTCTCCGCCAAGCGCTTCCGCCCCGGCGACAGCAAGGCCGCCCGCAGGCACAACATGACCCTGCTCGACGACGGGATCCTGTACGTCGCCCGCTTCACCGGCGACAGCCCGCCCGAGGAGATCGACGGCTCCGGCGCGCTGCCCTCGGACGGCCGGTTCGACGGGACCGGCGAGTGGATCCCGCTGGTCTCCGGGACCCGGTCCCTCGTGGACGGCATGACCGCCGAGGAGGTCTGCGTCTTCACCAGGATCGCCGCCGACCGGGTCGGCGCCACGAAGATGGACCGCCCCGAGGACCTCCAGACCCACCCGCGCACCGGCGTCCTGTACTGCGCGCTGAGCAACAACACCGAGCGCGGCAAGCCCGGCAAGGAGGGCGCGACCGAGCCGAACCCGAGGATCAACAACCGGCACGGCCAGGTGCTGGAGCTGACCGAGCGCCGCGACGACCCGCTGTCCACGACCTTCGCCTGGAACCTGTTCCTGGTCTGCGGCGACCCGGCCGCGCCCGACACCTACTTCGGCGGCTTCCCCAAGGACCGCGTCTCCCCCATCTCCAGCCCCGACAACGTCGCGTTCGACCCGCACGGCAACCTGTGGATCGCCACCGACTCCGGCGGCGCGCTCGCGGGTCACAACGACGGCCTCTTCGGCGTCCCCGTCGAGGGGCGGTCCAGGGGGCACCTCAAGCAGTTCCTGACCGTGCCGCGCGGCGCGGAGACCTGCGGGCCCGTCGTCGGGCGGCAGGTCGTGCTGGTGTGCGTGCAGCACCCCGGCGAGGTCGACGGGGCGAGCGCCGACGACCCGGCGTCGCACTGGCCGGACGGCGGCGACTCCCAGCCGAGGCCGTCCGTGGTCGCGGTGTGGCGGGAGGAGCGCGGCAGGCTGGGCGACATCGGCCTCGGCTGAGCGCCCCAGCGCGGCAGGAGCGCGCGTCCGGACGGACGGCGGGTGATCCGTTCTCCACCCCCGGCGCAGGTGTTCGCCTGGCGTTCACCCGCTGTCCCACCGGACGAGGACTGCGAAACCTAGCGTCTCGCGAGTTCCCCGATGACGAGCTCCCACCGATGCACGGAGGTCCGCGTGCCCTCTCCCACCGACCAGGGTCGTCACCTGCTGCCCCTGTTCCCGAACCACCCGGTCGGCCGAGCGGCCGTCACCTGCCGGTACCGCTGCGGCAACGCCTGCGCCCACGAGGCGCCCAACACCTCCGACAACGCCTACTTCGGCGACGTCGTCGGCGAGGTCGTGCGCCGCCGGGGCCTGCTCAAGGCGGGCGCCGTGCTCGCCGTCGCGGGCGCCTCGGGCGTCGGCCTCGCGGGCACCGCCGCAGCCGCCCCAGGCAAGCCCGACCTCGCGGGCGCCGACTTCGACCTCGGCGGCGGGCGCAGGCGCGACGGGCTCAACTTCACGCCCGTCGCCCCCAACACCGAGGACCGCGTCGTCACCCCCGAGGGCTACGACCAGTCCGTCGTGATCCGCTGGGGCGACCCGGTCCTGCCCGGCGCGCCGAAGTTCGACTTCGACCGCCAGACCGCCGCCGCGCAGGCGAAGCAGTTCGGCTTCAACAACGACTTCTGCGGCCTGGTCCCGCTCGACGGCCGGGACCGGTGGCTCATGGTGAGCAACCACGAGTACACCACCGAGGAGTTCATGTTCCGCGGCTACGACGCGGCGAACCCCACCCGCGAGCAGGTCGAGATCGCCTGGGCCGCGCACGGGATGTCCGTGGTCCTGGTCGAGCGCGACCGGCGCAGCGGCCAGCTCCGGCCCAAGCCGGACCGCCGCTACAACCGCCGCGTCACCCTCACCTCCGAGTTCCGCGTCACCGGCCCGGCGACGGGCAGCGACCTGCTCAAGACCTCCGCCGACCGCACCGGCACCCGCGTGCTCGGCACGATGAACAACTGCGCGGGCGGCGTCACGCCCTGGGGCACGATCCTGTCCGGCGAGGAGAACTTCAACCAGTACTTCGCCAACGGCAACGCGGTCACCGACCCGGTGCGGCAGAAGCGGATCGCCCGCTACGGCATGTCCTCCGGCGCGACCACCCGCAAGTGGGAGCGGTTCGACAAGCGGTTCGACCTCACGCAGGAGCCCAACGAGGCGCACCGCTTCGGCTGGGTCGTCGAGATCGACCCGCACGACCCGGACGCGCCCCCGGTCAAGCACACCGCGCTCGGCCGCTTCAAGCACGAGGGCGCGAACGTCATCATCGCCCAGGACGGCCGCGTCGTGGCCTACATGGGCGACGACGAGCGCTTCGACTACCTGTACAAGTTCGTCTCCGACGAGAAGTACAAGCCGGGCAACAGCAAGCACGCCCGCGAGCACAACAAGAAGCTGCTGGACAAGGGCACCCTGTACGTCGCCCGCCTCACCGGCGACAGCCCGGCCGCCGAGATCGACGGCTCCGGCAAGCTGCCATCGGACGGCGAGTTCGACGGCGCGGGCGAGTGGATCCGGCTGGCGGCGGGCAACCGCTCGTTCGTGCCCGGCTTCACCGCCGAGGAGGTCTACGTCTTCACCCGGCTCGCCGCCGACGCGGTGTCGCCGACCAAGATGGACCGGCCCGAGGACGTCGAGCCGAACCCGCGCAACCGCCGGATCTACGCGGCGCTGACCAACAACACCGACCGGGGCAAGACCGGCAAGGAGGGCCCGACCGAGCCCAACCCGCGCCCCGGCAACAAGCACGGCCACGTGCTGGAGATCGAGGAGCGGCGCGGCGACAACACCGCGCTGAGCTTCTCCTGGAAGCTGCTGCTGGTCTGCGGCGACCCGGCCACCGCCGACACCTACTTCGGCGGCTACGACAAGACCCAGGTCTCGCCGATCTCCTGCCCGGACAACCTCGCGTTCGACTCGCGCGGCAACCTGTGGATCTCCACCGACGGCAACGCGCTCGGCTCCAACGACGGCCTGTTCGCCGTGCCGGTCGAGGGCAGGTACCGGGGGCGGGTCAAGCAGTTCCTGACCGTGCCGCGCGGCGCGGAGACCTGCGGGCCCGTGGTGGACGACGAGTTCGTGCTGGTGTCGGTGCAGCACCCCGGCGAGGTCGACGGGGCGAACGCCGACAACCCCGCGTCGCACTGGCCGGACGGCGGGACCTCGCAGCCGAGGCCGTCCGTGGTCGCGGTGTGGAAGAAGGACCGGGGTCGCGTCTGCGGCTGACCCGGCACGGGTGACGGCCCCGCGCACCCCGTGCGCGGGGCCGTCGCGCTGACCAGGGGTGATCGCGGCGGCGCGCGCGGACGTCACCCGGTTCACCCTCTAGGGTTCCCCCATGACCGAACGCCCCGCAGCCCTGATCACCGGAGCCTCCCGAGGCATCGGCGCCGCCGTGGCGCGCGCCCTCGCCCCCACCCACGACGTGCTGCTCGGCGGGCGCGACGAGGCCGCGCTGCGGGCGCTGGCCGACGAGCTGCCCGGCGCCCGGCCGTTCGCCGTCGAGCTGACCGACGCGGACGCGCTGGCCCGCGCGGTCGCCGGGATCGAGCGGTTGGACGTGCTGGTGCACAGCGCGGGCGTCGCCGAGCTCGGGCCGCTGTCCGACGCGTCGGCCGAGGTGTGGCGGCGGACCCTGGAGGTCAACGTCGTCGCGGTCGCCGAGCTGACCCGGCTGGCGCTGCCGCTGCTGCGCGAGGCGCGCGGCGACGTGGTGCTGATCAACTCGGGCGCCGGGCTGCGCGCGAACCCCGGCTGGGGCGTCTACGCGGCCAGCAAGTTCGCGCTGCGGGCGTTCGGCGACGTCCTGCGGGCCGAGGAGCCCGCCCTGCGCGTCACCTCGGTGCACCCCGGCCGGGTCGACACGGACATGCAGCGCGACGTGCGGCAGCAGGAGGGCGGCGAGTACGAGGCCGAGCTGTACCTGCGGGCCGGGTCCGTCGCGGACGCGGTGGCGCGCGCGGTGCTGGCCGGGGACGACGCGCACATCACCGAGATCGTGGTGCGCCCCAGGACCAAGCTCGGCTGAGCCCCTGGGCGGCGCCCGCTCCCGGCCGCGACGCGGCGGCCGGGAGCGCGGGACGCGCTACCGCAGCCGGGCCGCGATCCCCGCCACCTCGGCCTGCGCCTTCCGGCGGTCCACCCGCGTCGACTCGCCCGCCTCGACGACCTGCTCGCCCGCGACCCACACGTCGCTGACCCGCCGCGTCCCGCTGGCCCACACCAGGTTCGCCAGCACCTGCTCGTCCGGCGCGTCCAGCCCGGTCGCGAACGCCGGGTCGTCCACGTCCACGTGCACCACGTCGCCCCAGCGCCCGGCCTCCAGCGCGCCGATGTCGTCGCGGCCCAGCGCGTCCGCGCTGCCCCTGGTGGCCAGCAGCAGCGCGTCGGCCGCCCGCATCGCCGTCGCGTCGAGGCCCGACACCCGCGCCAGCAGCGCGGCCAGCCGCGCCTCCTCCATCAGGTCCAGGTCGTCGTTGCTGGCCGGGCCGTCCGTGCCCAGGCCGACCTTCACGCCGTTGTCCAGGTAGTACCTGATCCGCGCGACGCCGGAGGCGAGCTTCATGTTCGAGCCGGGGCAGTGCGCCACGCCGACGCCGTGCCGGGCGTAGATCGCCACGTCCTCGTCGGACAGGTGCACCGAGTGGGCGGACAGCACGCGACCGCCGAGCGCGCCGACCTGCTCCAGCAGCTTCGGCACCGAGCCGTACTGCTCGCGCTGCGCCACGTCCTCCTGCGTCGACTCGGCCACGTGCACCTGCACCAGCGCCCCGCGCTGCCTGGCCTCGCCGCCGACGACGCCGAGCGCGTCCGCCGAGAGCGTGTACGCCGAGTGCGGCCCGTAGCTGATCTCGAAGCGCTCGTGCGGGCCGATCCGCAGGCCGTCCGCGTCGATCCAGCGGTTCACCTCGTCGGTCTGCGCCCGCCAGTCCATGCCGGGCAGCTCCATGATCGCCGCGCCGAACAGCGCGCGGGACCCGGCCTCGATGACCGCCTCGGCGAGCTGCTCGCCGTTGAAGTACATCTCCGCGCTGGTGGTGACGCCGTTGCGGAGCATCTCGACCGCGCCGAGCAGCATCCCCGAGCGCATGTCGGCGGGGGTCATCTTGGCCTCGGCGGGCCACATGGCCTCCTGGAGCCAGCGCATCAGCGGCAGGTCGCCGCCCATGCCCCTGAGCAGGATCATCGGGGTGTGCGCGTGGGCGTTGACGAGGCCGGGCATCAGGATGCCGGTCAGCTCGCGGGTGGTCCCGGTGTGCTCGGGGGCGTCCGCGCGGGGGCCGACGAAGGCGATCCTGCCGTGCTCGTCGACGTCGACCACCGCGTCGCGCAGAACTGTGCAGGCGGGGTCGCAGGGCAGGACCACCGGGGCGTGCAGGCGCAAGGTCATGCGGTGAATCCTGCCGCAAGAGCGGTTGACCGGCCGGGGTGACAAGCCGAAACTCGTTCACGTGGAGGGACCGCGCCCTTGCCCCAGAGCCGTGGACGACTGGTTGCGCAGCCGGTTCACCCCCGAGCAGCACCGCCTGGTCGGGGGGATGCCGCTGGTCGCGATGCCGCTCTCCGTCGAGGTCGACTCGGCGGGGGTCGGTCGGGCGTGGGTGCCCGACGACGTCATCGCGGGCTGGGCCCACATGAACTTCGACGCGCGCCGGAAGGTGGACCAGTCCGACGCGAGCATGATCGCCCTGCTGATCCGGCAGGGCTGGACCTGGGACGACATCGCGTTCCTGCTCGGCTTCGAGGAGGAGCGGGAGGCGCAGGAGTGGTACGCGGACCTGGCCGTGCGGCTGTGGAAGGCGCCGCTGCGGCGACCGAGGCTGGTCTTCGGCGACTAGCCCCGGCCACCCGGACCAGGTCCCTCGGCCCGGACCGCCCACTCCCGCAGCCGCCTCAGTCGGCGACGTCCACCTTCGCCACGACCTTGGGGTTCCGCAGCCGCACCACGACCTCGCCGGGCACCCCGTTGCGCTCGGCGTACTCGTTCGCCCGGTCCGCCCCCATGTACCGCGCGCCGAGCCTGCCCGCCCAGTAGGTGACCTGCTCCGGGTCGTCGTCCACCTCGGCCTTCCCCGACAGCGTCACGAACGCGTAGGGCGGCTCCTCGTCGTCCAGGCAGAGCGAGATCCGCCCGTCGCGCAGGATCGCCTTGCCCTTCACCGACTCCACGTGCGTCGTGAACACGATCGAGCTGCCGTCCACGTCGACCCAGACCGGCGTCACGTGCGGCGACCCGTCGGCGCGGACGACGGCCAGCTTCCCGGTGCGCGGCCTGGCCGCGACGAACTCACGCCACCAGCCCTCGGGGGCATCCGTGTAACCCATGGGGCCAACCGTAGGGCCGCGGAACCCCGAGAGCCCGCGCGGGAAACAGCAGGGCTGACTCAGGGTGATCACGGAGTCGCCCGTTCGCAGTAATACCGAAGATGAGACCGAAGAAGGACGCGGCTTTCGACTACCGGTCGATGTGCGCGGGCACGCCGGGGTGGAAGTTTTTTCACCACAGCGGAGAACCGGGGAAGCGAGAGGAGAGCACTCGATGATCGAGGCGATCGGCCTCACCAAGCGCTACGGGAGCACCGTAGCGGTGAACGACCTGTCGTTCACCGTCCGACCTGGCAGGGTGACCGGCTTCCTCGGCCCGAACGGGGCGGGCAAGTCCACCACCATGCGGATGGTCCTGGGCCTCGACCGGCCGACGGCGGGCCGGGTCCTGATCGACGGCACGCCGTACAACAAGATCAAGAACCCGCTGCGCGTCGTGGGCGCCCTGCTCGACGCGAAGTGGGTGCACCCCAACCGCTCGGCCCGCACGCACCTGCTGTGGATGGCCAGGTCCAACGGCATCCCGGTCCGCAGGGTCGACGAGGTGCTCGACGAGGTCGGCCTGACCAAGGTGGCGCGCAAGCGGGCGGGCGGGTTCTCGCTCGGCATGTCCCAGCGGCTCGGCATCGCCAGCGCCCTGCTCGGCGACCCCAAGGTGCTGCTGTTCGACGAGCCCGTCAACGGCCTGGACCCCGAGGGCATCCTGTGGATCAGGCGCTTCATGCAGGGCCTGGCCGCGCAGGGGCGCACCGTGCTGGTGTCCAGCCACCTGCTGTCCGAGATGGCGCTGACCGCCGAGGACCTCGTGGTGATCGGCCGGGGTGAGCTGATCGCCCAGTGCAGCACCGCCGAGTTCGTCGAGCGCTCCGCCAAGGCCACCGTGCTGGTGCGCTCGCCCGAGTGGCAGCGGTTCTCGTCCCTGCTGCGGGACAAGGGGTTCACCGTCGCCGAGGGCGCGGAGGGCGTGCTCACGGTCGAGGGCGCGACCGGGGCCGAGGTCGGCGAGGTGGCGGCGGGGCACGGGGTCGTGCTGCACGAGCTGAGCCCGCAGCGGGCCTCGCTGGAGGAGGCGTTCATGCAGTTGACCGGTGACTCGGTCGAGTACCAGACCGGTTCCGCCGAGAAGGGGGTGTGACCGCCGTGGCCCTGCTCGCCGTCGAGCGGATCAAGCTGTTCAGCACGCGGTCGCCGTGGTGGTGCGCGGCCTTGGCGCTCGTGATGACCTCGGGGATCGCGACGCTGATCGCGATGGAGATGCCCGCCGAGGCGCCGGTCCAGGTGAGCACGACCCAGTTCACCTACTCGTTCGGCATGTCCGTGGTCATGGTGATGGCCGCGCTCGCGGTGACCACCGAGTACCGGTTCGGGACCATGCGGGCCACGTTCCAGGCCGTGCCCGACCGGAACGCGGTGATGGTCGCCAAGGTGGTCGTGGTCGCGCTGCTCGCCGGGATCGTCGGCGAGGTCATCGCGTTCACCTCGTGGGGCGCGAGCAGGCTGGTCGCCGCGGACTCCTCGCAGCTGGCGCTGGACTCGGCGGCGGACTGGCGGCACGTCGCGGGCGTCGGCCTGGTCTACGCCGCCGCCGCGGTGCTCGCCGTGGGCGTCGGGGCGCTGGTCAGGCACACCGCGGGGGCGGTGGCCGTGCTGCTGGTGTACTCGATGGTCGGCGAGAGCCTGGTCGGGCTGATCCCGAACGTGGGGCCGAAGATCCAGGACTGGCTGCCGTTCGCGGTGGTCGACAACTTCGTGCTCGGGTCGCCGACCGGCGCGGCGGTGGCGGGGACGGGCCAGCCGCCCGCGCCGGAGGGGCCGCTCGGGCCGTGGCCGTCGCTGGGCTACTTCGCGGCGGTGGCGGTGGCGGTCTTCGTGGTGTCGCTGGTCGTGGTGAACCGCAGGGACGCGTAGCGGGGGAGGTCGTCCGGCCCGCCCGTCGGGGTGGCGGGCCGGTCGGGGGAAGCGGAGCGCGGGCGGCCTTCGGGGAGGCGCCCGCGCTCCTCGCTGTTCGGGGGGCCTGCGGGGCGGGCGTCAGGGGTGCTCGGCGTCCGGCGCGCCCGGCGTGGTCGTGCCCGGTGGCCACGTGCCCGGCGGTGGCCCGTCCGCGCTCGGCGTGCCCGCTGCGCCCGGCTCGGCGTTCCGGAAGCGCCGGAGCACCACCAGCCCGGCCGTGGCCAGCAGCAGCACCACCGCCGTCACCCACGCGGTCCGCTCCACCGGCCCGACCCCACCGCCCGGCTCGGCCTCGACCCGCGCGCTCCCCCGGTCCGGCTCCGCGCTCGCCAGCGCCGGGTCCGGGGCCGCCGTCGCGGCGGGCAGCGGCGGCCTCGGCGGCAGCAGCGGGCTGCGGTCCACCTCGCGGATGCGGCCCTCCAGCGCGCCCACCGGGTTCACCAGCCCGAACCCGGTCCGGTCGTCCCGCCCCGGCTCCAGCAGGTCGACGGCGCTGATCACCAGCCGGTTCACCACGTTCGCCGCGTCCAGGTCGGGGAACCGCGAGCGCACCAGCGCCACCACGCCGCTCACCAGCGCCGTCGCCGCGCTGGTCCCGTCGACCGCCGCGTACCCGCTGGCCGACGAGGTGAGCGGCACCGCCGTCACCACCCGCTCGGCGGGCGCGGCCAGTACGGTCGTCGGCCCGGTGTTGGACCGCGCCCACGGCGAGCCGTCGCGGGTCGTGCCCGCCACCGCGATCACGCCGGGGATGTCGGCGGGCGCGCCCACGTGCTCCTCGCCGGAGTTGCCGGTGCCCGCGACCACCACGACGTCGTGCTCGAACGCGTAGTCCACCGCGTCGGTCAGCTCGGGCGTCAGGGTCGCCACCGAGGTCAGCGACAGGTTCACCACGTCGGCCCCGTTGTCCACCGCCCACCGCACGCCCTCGGCGACGGCGGCCAGCGTGAACCCGGTCCCGTCCACGCCCACCGACACCGGCAGCACCCGCGCGGCGGGCGCGACGCCCAGCACCCCGCCGGACTCGCCGACCCCGGCGATCAGCGCGGCCATCGCCGTCCCGTGCCCCGACCGGTCCTGGACCCCGCCGGTGCCGACCGCGTCGCCGACGCCCGTCCCCGGCAGCACCCGACCCGCGAGGTCCGGGCGCGTGTCGTCCACCCCGGAGTCCACGACGGCCACCACGACCCCGTCGCCGCGAGCCAGCTCGTGCGCCCGGTGCACCCCCAGCGCGTCCAGGTGCCACTGCTGCTGGCCGACCGACCAGGCGGGTGTCTGCGCGACCATGGCCAGCACCGCGAGCGCGACCGGGAGCACCTTCGGAACACCGCCTTGTGGTTCAGGTCACAAATATTCGATGCCGTTCATGTTTCGAGCTCAAGAGGTCACGCGCACGGAGTAAGTCCTTCGTTAAGACCCCGTGAACTGTCCCAACCGGCCATGACAGGAACCGGGCGAGCAGGTGGGATGAAAGTAGCGAATCGTGAGGCGGCGGTGTGCACGCACGCGAATTCGCCAACCCCGTCAAGGAACCCTCCGGAGGTGAACCCGTGGCGGTGCTCGATCCAGACCTCAACGCGGAATCCCAGGCGAAGCGGTCACCACAGGCGAAGCTGCCGACTTCCGCGACGCGCCCCACCGAGCTCCCCCGACCCCGCCAGCGCGACCGGGGGCTGCGCGTCGAACCCATGCTCGGCCTGGAGTGGGCGGACGCCATCGAGGCGGCGGGCGGCGCCGAGCTCGCCTCGTCCCCCGCGCAGTCCCGCAGAGCCTGGGTGCACCGGGCCGACGAGCGCCAGGTGCTCTCGCTGTACCGGGCGGTCCGGGGCGTCGGCGCCCGCGTCCCCGCGCCGTGGTGGCTGCGGGCGCTCGACCGGGGCAGGCTCCCGTCCCGCGCGGCCGGGTTCGCCGTCGAGGACGAGGTGTCGGTGCTGCTGCTGAGCAGGCCGGGGTGGATCTACGTGCCGTGGGCGGACGAGGGCGAGGTCGGCTACTGGGAGTTCGTCCCGTCCGAGAGCGGCGTCTACGGCCCGGCCGAGCCCACCACCGTCCAGTTCACCGACGAGCACCCCGGCTGGGTGGACCTGCTGCCCGCGCACCGGGGGCCGGGACTGCGCCAGCCGATCGCCTTCACCCCCGCCGAGCTGGGCGAGCAGATCGAGGACCTGGAGAACATCGCGTAGCGCTGTCCTAGGCTGTGCGCCCGTGACACCGAGCAAGCAGGAACGCCCCGCGCACCACCGCACCGTCGTCAGCTACGTCCAGCGAGGCGAGCGGATGACCGTCGGTCAGCAGCGCGCGTGGGACACCCACTGGGACCGCGTCGGCCGCGAGGTCAAGGCGCTCCCCGAGGGGCCGGTGGACTTCACGGCCTGGTTCGGGCGGGAAGCCCCCGTCCTGCTGGAGATCGGCTCCGGCATGGGTGAGACCACCAGCCAGCTGGTGGCCGCCGCGCCGGAGCTGAACTACGTCGCGGTCGAGGTGTACAAGCCGGGCCTGGGGCAGCTTCTGCTGCGCACCGAGGCGCTCGGCGCGACGAACCTGCGGGCCTTCCGCGGCGACGCGGTCGACCTGCTGGAGTCGCACGTCGAACCGGGGACGCTGGCCGGGGTCCGGATCTTCTTCCCGGACCCCTGGCCCAAGAAGAAGCACCACAAGCGCAGGCTCGTGCAGCCGGAGTTCGTGAAGCTGCTGGCCAGCAGGCTGCGGCCGGGCGGGACGCTGCACATGGCGACCGACTGGGAGAGCTACGCCGAGCAGATGCTGGAGGTGTGCTCCGCCGAGCCCGCGCTGCGCAACCTGCACGACGGCTGGGCCCCGCGCCCGGAGTGGCGACCGGTGACGAAGTTCGAGCAGCGCGCGGTCGAGGAGGAGCGGGTCAGCCACGACCTGATGTTCGAGCGGCTGTGACGCTGCCGGGCTGAGTGCGCACAGGGCGCTTCCCCTGTGCGCACTCCCCGCTCCGCGTCACCTCTGCCGCTCACTTCTGCGAGTCGACGAGCACGCTGGACACCGCCATCAGCACGAGCACGAGCACGCCCAGCGCGGCTCCGGTCCACGTCGCGATCGTTGTGATCATCGTTCTCTCCTCCTCCGAGCTTCCCCACCACCAGGGTCGCCCGCGCGCGGGTCATCCGACATCGGCCAGCGGGGTGCTCATCTGCGGCTTTCCGTCCACCTCGTGGCTGACCCCGCACCCGACCAGGGAGTGACGCAGGTTCACCCGGAAGGTTCTACGGTGTTCTCCCGTGGAGGGCACCAACCTCGAATGGCGGGCACTGGCCCGACGGCAGTGGCCGCTCGCGAGCGTCCTGGTGATGTTCCTGCTGCTCCAAGCGCAGGGCGAGGGCCCCGTCTGGACGAACCTGATCGGGTCGTTGTCGCTCACCGCACTGGCGGTGGTCTCGCCGCGCAAGCCGTTCGACGCGGTGCTCGCCGCGGCCACCGCGCTGGTGGTGTCCTCCGTGCTGATGCGCATGACCGAGGCCACGCCGGGGCCCTCGCTGCTGGGCGCGCTGACGGTGGTCGAGCTCGGGGCGATGATGGCGATGGCGGCCATCGTCGTGCGGCAGGAGGAGGTCTGGCGCTCGACGGTCGCCCTCGTGGTGCTGGTGGTCGCCGGGGTCGCCGAGTACTACATCCGCCCGAACTACTGGGTCAGGTACCCGGACCACTTCCCCGCCGAGCCCAGCCTGCTGCCGAACGCCGTCGTCACGGTGATCCTGCTGGCGCTGTCGGTGGGGACGGGTTTGTACTTCCGGGCGCGCGACCGGGAGCGGGCGACGGCGGTGCGGGCCGAGGTGGCGGCGGCGCAGCACGCGGAGCGGATGGCGCTGGCCAGGGAGCTGCACGACGTGGTGGCGCACTACGTGACCGGCATCGTCGTGCACGCCCAGGCGGCCCAGGCGGTGCCGCAGGCGGCGCAGGAGGTGCTGCCGATCATCGTGACCAGCGGGAACGAGGCGCTGACGGCGATGCGGCGGCTGGTCGGCACGCTGCGCGACTCGGAGGCGGCGGCCCCGGAGGCGACGGACAGCGGCCTGGCCGACGACGTGCGCGCGGTGGCCGAGAAGTCGGGCCAACCGGTGCGGCTGAGCGTCGACCTGCCCGGCGAGTTCCCGGTGGCGCTGGCCAGGTCGGTGCTGCGGCTGGTGCAGGAGTCGCTGACGAACACCAGGAAGCACGCGGACGGGGTGACGCGCGTCGACGTGGAGGTGACCAGCGACGGTTCCGCCGTGCGCGTGCGGGTGGCCGACGACGGCCGCCAGCGAACCTCCCCGCTGACCGGCTCCAGCGGCTACGGCCTGGTGGGGATGCGCGAACGCGCGGAACTCCTCGGCGGCGCCTTCACCGCCGGACCGCGCCCCACCGGTGGCTGGGAGGTCAGGGCGGAGATCCCGGTCTCCAACGACTGACCTGCCGCACGGTGGGGTGGTGTGTGTGGGCCTGTCCCATGACCGGCCCGCACATGACCGGCCCGCACATGACCGGCCTGCCCATGACCGGCGCGCCACGACCGGCGCGCCTATGACTGACCTGCCCGCGACTGATCTGCCCACGACCGGCCCGTCCGCGACCGGCCCGTCCGCGACCGGCCCGTCCACGACCGGTTTGTCCACGATGGGGCTCGCCTCGCGCCCGGTCTGACTCACGGCTGACCGCTCTGCGGCTGAGCGGCTCGGAGTAACCGACCTGCTCCGCGACGGGACTCCACGGCGCGGGACTCGCTTCGAGGTGAAAACCGCGCGGTTCACGAGCGGCACGCGCGGGCGGCGGGTGCGGTACGCGGGTGCCGGGCGGCAGGACTTTGGCAGCGGGCAGCGGGACTTCGGACGGCGGGACTCGGATGGCGGGCAGCGGGCGCTGGGACTCGGGCAGCGGGACTCGGACGGCGGGATTCGGATGGCGGGCAGCAGGCGGTAGTACTCAGGCAGCAGGCAGCAGGCAGCAGGCAGCAGGCAGCAGGCAGCAGGCAGCAGGCAGCAGGCAGCGGGACTCGGGTGTCGGGGTGCGGAACGCGGATGTCGGGTGTCGGGCAGCGCGGTGCCGGGACGCGGGTGTCGGGCGGCGGGTCGTGGGGCGCGGAGAGCGGGCGGTGGAACGCGGATCGCGGGTGGCGAGCAGTCGAACTCTGGCGGTGGGCAGGGGAACTCGGGGAGCGAAATTCGGGGCGCGGGTAGCGGGCAGGGGAACTCGGGCAGCAGGCGGCGGGCGGCAGGGCCGGCCATGTCTCACGACACGCGCGGGTACCGGGACCCGCGCGGAGTCCCGGTACCCGTGTGCGTGTTCGACTCGCTCATCGATGTTCTTCCGCACGGCCCTTGTTTGGACTGCGCGGACTGGACTGTGCGTGTTGCTGCCCGTGCGAGTGCTCGTGCCCAACCATCGGCATCGGCTCACGCATCAGGCACCGGCTCGATCACCAGGCTCCGGCGGCTCAACCACCAGGCATCGCTTCAACCACCGGACTCTGGCTCAGCAACCAGGCATCGCTCCAACCGCCAAGCTCTGGCTCAACCACCAGGCCCTGGCTCAACAGCTAGGCATCGGCGGCTCAACAACCAGGCATCGCTCCAACCACCAAGCCCTGGCCCCAACCGCCAAGCCCCGGCTCGACCATCAGGTCCTGGTCGGCGCGCCCTCGGCGCCGAACTCCTTGCGGTCCACGTGCGCGGCGTCCACCGTGGTGTGGTCGGTGCTGCGGTTCCCCGCGCTGCCGATCGCGATCTTCCTCGGCTTCGTGCGCTCGGCGATCGGGATGCGCAGGGTCAGGACACCCGCGTCGTAGTCGGCGCGGATGTTCTCCGCGTCCAGGGCGTCGCCCAGGAACAGCTGCCGGGAGAACACGCCCAGCGGTCGCTCCGACACCACCATCTCGACCACGCCCGACTGCTCGACCTCGCTCGGCTGCCCGGTCCTCCGCTCGCCGACCTCGGCGCCCGCGGTACCGGCGGCACCCGCCCCGGAGTCGTTCGCCGCTGCCAGGCCAGTCCCACCCAGACCAGCCGAACCCCGACCAGCCGCATCCCGCCCGAGGCGTCCCGGCCTGCGCTCGGCCTTCACCGTGAGCACGTTCCGCTCCACGTCCAGCTCGATCGCGTCCGCCGCCACCCCCGGCAGGTCGAACTCCACCACGAACTCGTCCCCAACCCGGTAAGCGTCCATCGGCATCATCGCGGGCCGCGACCACGTGCCGCCCTGCCCGCCGGACCCGAGGCCGCCGACGCCCCGCAGCACCTGCTGCGCGAAGCGGTCCAGCTCACGGAAGGGGTCGGTGCGCATCAACATCAGGAACCACCTCCACGTATCGACTTGCGGTCAATGCGCTGTGGCACCAAGACTAGCGCGTCATCACATGGATGACAAGTCCGAATGTCATCCATCGGACGACAAATCTCAGAACCACCGCCCCAGCGCCGTCGCGGCCCCGTCCTCCGCCAGCGTCCCGGTCACCACGTCCGCCGCCGCGCGCACCTCCTCGGGCGCCTGCCCCATCGCCACCCCGCACCCGGCCCACCGCAGCATCGCCACGTCGTTGTGCCCGTCGCCGACCGCCGCCGTGCCCGCCCGGTCCACCCCGAGCTCCCGCCGCAACCGCTCCAGCTCGGCCCCCTTCGACACCCCCTCCGGCACCACGGTCAACCACGCCTCCACGTGGTCCGAGGTCCACGTGGCCCCTGGCAGCCTGATCCCGGACATCCGCGCGGCCAGCTCCTCCGGGTCCCGCCCGACCCACCGCGCGACCAGGCGCGACGTCGGCTCGGCGGTGAACTCCCCCACCCCGACCTCGCGCACCTCCCCGGACAGGTCCCCCTCGTCCCACCGCCCGAGCGCCAGGCTCCCCACCCCGACGACCTCGCTCGCGAACACCGCCCCCGGCAGCGCCTCCCGCAGCACCGCCAGCGAGGCCGCCGCGTCGAACACCGACCGCCGGACCACCGCCCCCGCCCGGACGTCCCACCACACCGCCCCGTTCGAGCACAGCAGCGTCCCGCCCACCCCGAGCCGCTCGGCCACGCCCACGGCGCCGAGCACGCTCCGCCCGGTGGACAGCACGACCCGCGCCCCGCCCGCGACGGCCCGCCCGACCGCGTCCCGGACGGCGGGCGAGACCTCGTCGCTCCCGGTCGGGACGAGGGTTCCGTCGATGTCCAGCGCGATCAGCCGGGGTGTCTGCTCCATTCGGCCACCCTAGGTGAGCTCCCCTCGGGAAACCCGCAGGCCCCGGCGCTGGACCCCATTAATGAATCGTGGTTCAATAACTCGCGTGGCACGTCCCAAGTCCATCACCGACGAGCGCCTGCTGAAGGCGACCGGCGACGTCATCAGCCGCGAGGGCCCGGACTTCACCATGGCCCAGGTCGCCGCCGAGGCGCGGGTCTCCGTCGGCACCCTGGCCGCCCGCTTCGGCTCCAAGAGCGGCCTGCTCCAAGCGCTGAGCAGGCGCGAGATCGCCGAGGTCGGCAACCGGATGCGCGCCGCGGCCGAGGGCCTGCCGCCGCTGCCGGGGCTCAGGGCCGCCCTCACCGCGTGGTTCTTCGAGGGCACCCCGAACCCGGAGACGGCGGGCAACCACCTCGCCCAGCTGGGCGTCGACCTCATGGACCCGGCCCTGCGCGCCCTGCTCGCCGACCTGCACGTCGCGATCGAGACCGCCCTGCGCGACCTGGTCGCGGCGGCCGACCTGCCGGGCGCCCCGGAGCCCGCGAGGGCGGCGCGGGTGCTGCACGCGCTGGTCTCCGGCGCGACCCTGGACTGGTCGATCCGACCCGGCGGCGGGCTGGTCGACCGGATGCTCGACGACGTGGACGCGGTGCTGGACGCCTGGGGACGTCCTCTGACGAGGCAACCGGACAAGGGGAGAGCATGACGCTGAAGGGCAAGGTCGCGGCGGTGACCGGCGCGACGCGCGGCGCGGGCCGGGCGATCGCCGTCGAGCTGGGCGCGGCGGGCGCCACGGTGTTCGTCGGCGGGCGCACCACCCGCGAGAGCAGGTCGCCGATCGGCCGCTCCGAGACCATCGAGGAGACCGCCGAGCTGGTCACGGCGGCGGGCGGCACCGGCATCGCGGTGCGCTGCGACTTCACCGACCCGGCCGACGTGGCCGCGTTCCGCGACCGGATCGAGGCCGAGCGCGACGGGCAGCTCGACGTCTTCGTCAACGACGTCTGGGGCGGGGAGCTGGACGTGGAGTTCGCCCCCTTCTGGGAGCAGGACCTCGACGCCCAGCTGCGGATGTGGGACAACAGCGTCCGGGCGCACCTGGTCTCCCTGCACCGCCTGGTCCCGCTGCTGATCCGCGAGCCGGGGGGCCTGCTGGTCGAGGTCACCGACGGCGACACCGACGACCACTACCCCGGCACCCTGGCCTACGACTCGGTGAAGGTCGCGATCCGCCGCTTCGGCCGGGTCATGGCCGAGGAGCTGGAGCCGCACGGCTGCACCTCGGTCGCCGCCACCCCCGGCTTCCTGCGCTCGGAGCAGATGCTGGAGCACTTCGGCGTCACCGAGGCCACCTGGCGCGACGCGATCGCCAAGGAGCCGCACTACGCCATGTCGGAGACCCCGCACTACCTCGGCCGGGGCCTGGCCGCGCTGGCCGCCGACCCGGACAAGCACCGGTTCACCGGCCAGGCGCTCGCGTCGTGGACGCTCATGCGCGAGTACGGCTTCACCGACCTGGACGGCTCCCGGCCGGACTGGGGCCGCTGGAACGACGACGTCGTGAAGCCCGAGCGCGACCCGGCGGACTTCGACGCGGCGGACTACCGCTGAGCGGAGACCGGTCCGGCGGCCCGTCACGAGGCCGCCGGACCGGTCACCCGTCACCCGTCACACGTCGCCCGGCCGCACCAGCCCGGTCTCGTAGGCCAGCACCACGGCCTGCACCCGGTCCCGCAGCTCCAGCTTCGCCAGGATGCGCCCCACGTGCGTCTTCACGGTCGCCTCGGACAGGAACAGCTTCCGCGCGATCTCCGTGTTCGACATGCCCTTGGCGATCAGCACCAGCACCTCCCGCTCCCGCTCGGTCAGCGCGTCCAGCACCGACGCGTCGCGCAGCGTCCCGCCGCCCTCGCCGAGGAACCGCCCCAGCAGCCGCTTGGTCACGCTCGGCGACACCACGGCGTCCCCGCTGGCCACCGCGCGCAGCGCCGACACCAGGTCGGCGGGCGGCGTGTCCTTGAGCAGGAACCCGCTGGCCCCGTTGCGCAGCGCGGACAGCGCGTACTCGTCCATGTCGAACGTGGTCATGACCAGCACCCGCGCCGTCCCGGCCTCGGTGATCCGCTTGGTCGCCTCGACCCCGTCGAGCACGGGCATCCGCACGTCCATCAGCACCACGTCGGGCCGCAGCTGGTCGGCCATGTGCACGGCGTCGAGCCCGTCCCCCGCCTCACCGACGACGCTGATGTCCTCCTGCGCGTTGAGCACCATGCGGAAACCCATCCGCATGAGCTCCTGGTCGTCGACGAGCAACACCTGGATCATGGTCAGCCACCTTAGGTCCCCTCCGGAGCGCCGGCTCCGGGAACACCGCTCACGCGGGCACGAGCGGCAGGTCCACCCTGACCCGCCACCCGCCTCCGGGGTTGGGACCGGCCTCCAGCAGGCCGCCCAGCACCCCCGCCCGCTCCCTCATCCCGATCAGCCCGTTGCCGCCGGACAGCTCCACCAGGTCGTGGGGCGTGCCGAAGCCGTCGTCCACGACCTCGATCCGCACCCGCTCGGGACCGCAGTCCACCCGCACCACCGCGCTCGCCCCGCTGCCCGCGTGCTTGAGCGTGTTGGTCAGCGCCTCCTGCACGATCCGGTACACGCCCAGCCCGAGCCCGGCGGGCAGCGCGCCCAGGTCCCCGTTCACCACCAGCGTCACCGGCAGCCCGGAGGCGCGCAGCGTCTCGGTCAGCTCCCGCAGGTCGCCCGCGCCCGGCTGCGGCGCCCACTGCGTGCCCGACCCGTCCTCGCTGCGCAGCACGCCCAGCAGCCTGCGCAGCTCGGCCAGCGCCTGCCGCCCGGTGTCGGAGATGGTGCGCACGGCGGCCTCGGCCAGCTCGGGCTGCGTCCGGATCGCGTACCCGGCGCCGTCGGCCTGCACCACCATCACGCTCACCGCGTGCGCCACCACGTCGTGCAGCTCGCGCGCGATCCGCGACCGCTCCTCGCCCACCGCGATCCTGGCCTGCTGCCCGCGCTCCAGCTCCAGCAGCCGCAGCCGCTGCTCCAGCTCGGAGTGGTAGGCGTGCCGCGCGCCGACGAACTCGCCGAGCGCCCAGCTGAACCCGAGCACGGGCGCGGCCGTGAACAGCAGCGCGACCGATTCGAGGGCGCTGTCCATGGAGGTCACCGCCCACACGACGGTGCCCGCGCCCAGCAGCGCGAGGTAGAGCAGGCTCTGCCGCCTGCCCGCGTACACGACCATCGTGTAGAGCGCGACGGCGAGCGCCATGTCGGCGGGCCGCACCGGCAGCCCACCACCCCACCAGGTGCCGTGCGTGAGCAGCTGGACGACCCCGCCGAGCATGATCAGGGCGCTGCTGGCCCTGGGGTACCTCCTGCGCGCGGGCAGCGGGCCGATCATCAGCGCCATCACGAGCAGCCAGGCCGCGCCGGACGGGCCGGAGCTGGGGACGGGCTGCCCGTCGGCGTCGACGGACTCGGCGAGCACCACGACGGTGAGCAGGTCGAACAGGAAGATCACCCCGGCGATCAGGGTGTCCCCGAACGCGGGGTGCGTTCGCATCCACAGGCTCAGCCGCCGCACGGTGACCAGGTTAGGCAGCGCGCGGGGCCGTCGCGTCGCGCTGCGGTCTGAGCCCTGCTCCTACCACGGGCTGACCCCGGTCGGGTGGTTCGGCGAACCACCCGACCGGGGTCAGCGGACCTGCTCCCGGACTACCGCTTGGTGTGCACGGTGAACGGGTCGGCCTTGTTCTCGGCGCGCTGCGCGGCCACCTGGGACTGCTCCACGACGGACGGCTGCGCCACGGGCTGCTCGCCCGCCCTCGGCGCGGGCGCCTGCGGGACACCGGCCTGGGGGACACCCGGCTGCGGGACCCCGGACGGCGGCGTGCTGCCGCGCGGCGTCTCCGGCTCGGCCACCAGCGGCTGCTGCGCCACGCCCTGCGCGGGGGTGGTCGGCGGCAGGTCGGCGGGCGGCGCGAGCGGCTCCTGCGCCACCGGCGCGGCCTCCGGTCCCGGCGTGGTCCGCTCGACGATGCGCTTGCGCAGCCCCACCGGACCGTTCTCCTGCTCGAACCGCCTGCTCTCGCGCGCCATCTCGTCCGCGAGCTGCTGCTGGATCTGGCGGTCCCGGATGCGCGCCAGGATCACCATCGTCGCGGCGTGCACCGCCGCCAGCACCAGCAGCATGATCCCGAGCTGCACCACCACGTTCTGGACCTGGTTCCCGGTGTCCGGCGTGATCAGCGACACCAGCGCCAGCAGCCCGAACATCACCAAGTGGAAGAGCACCGTCGCCAGCCGCGTCATCGACGCCGCCGCCTCCGGGTCGCCGTAAGCCCGGTTCATGTAGCCCCGACCGCTGCGGTAGATCAACTGGCCGTCGATCAGCACCAGCACCACACCGAGCAGCAGGAACACGGCATACCCCTGGTCCATGTCTCCAGCCTCTCTCTACCCGACGCTCACGGTGAGTCGTGTACCCGTGACTCGCGGGGGTGTAACCCGATTCCCGTTCGGGCGGGCAGCCGACCGGCCCAGGAGCGATCAGCAGCGGTTATGGCGGCGTCCCGGAAACCGGGCGACGGCAACCGCTCCGGGGTGTCAGCCGTTCGGTCGTGGCACGATTCGGGGGTGACAGGACAGGCGAGGTACGCGGGTCCGCTCTCCGCGGCTGTGGCGTCGCTGTGCACGGGCCTGGCCCCGCACGTCTCCCCGCGCACCGCCGCCGGACTGCGCGGCGTGCTCGCCAGGCTGGCCGCGCCGCTCCAGGTCGCGGTCGCGGGCCGCATCAAGTCCGGCAAGTCCACACTGGTCAACGCGCTGATCGGCCGCCGGGTCGCGCCGACCGACGTCGGCGAGTGCACCCGCCTGGTCACCCGCTACCAGTACGGCACGGTCGACCGGGTCGAGGTCGTCCTCACCGACGGCCGCAAGCAGGTGCTCCCGTTCGACGCGGAGGGCGCGGTCCCCGCCGAGCTCGGCGTCGACCTCGCCACCGTCTCGCACGTCGAGGCGTTCCTGACCAACGCCGTGCTGCGCGACCTCACCGTCATCGACACCCCCGGCCTCGGCTCGCTCGACGCCGACTCGGTGGCCCGCACCGAGGCCGTGCTGCACCGCGGTGGGCTCGACCCGGTGTCCAGGGGCGCGGTCGCGGGTGCCGAGGCCGTCCTCTACGTCTTCACCCAGGGCGTCCGCGTCGACGACCGGCAGGCGCTGGCCGCGTTCACCGCCGCGACGGCGGGCCGCGAGGCGGGCCCGGCCAACGCGATCGCCGTGCTCAACAAGGCCGACACCATCGCCGCCGAGACCGTGGAGGGCGCGGACGGCGACGTGTGGAAGGCCGCCCTGCTGCTCGCCGAGCGCCAGGCCAAGACGCTCAAGCCCAGGGTCGCCGACGTGCTGCCGGTCATCGGGCTGGTCGCCGAGTCCGCCGAGACCGGCCGCTTCTCCTCCGCCGACGCCGACGCGCTGCGCAAGCTCGCCGAGCTGGACCAGGCCACCCGCGAGACCCTGCTGATGTCCGCCGACCTGTTCACCGCCTGGGAGTGCGACGTGCCCGCCGCCGCCAGGGCCAGGCTGCTGGAGCGGCTCGACCTGCACGGCGTGCGCACCGCGCTGGAGGCGGTCGACGCCGAACCGGCCATCACGGCGGGCGCGCTGCGCCGCAAGCTGCTCGACGCGTCCGGGCTGGACGGGGTGCGCGGCAGGCTCAACGCGGTGTTCCGCGCCCGCGCCGACGGCATCAAGGCCGCCGCCGCGCTCGCCTCGGTGAGCGCGCTGGCCGCCGCCTCCGGCGACCCGAACGAGCGACAGCGCGTGCACAACGCCATCGAGGTGCTGCTGGCCAAGCCGGAGGCCCACCAGCTGCGGCTGCTGGAGGCGCTGACCCTGGTCGCGTCGGGCGCGGTCGGGATGCCGGTCGACCTGGCCGAGGAGGTCCTGCGGTTCGGCACGTCCCCCGACCCGGTGGAGCAGCTGGGCATGGTGGGCAGGCCGCCCGAGGCGGTGGCGGCGCACGCGCTGGAGCGCGCCGGGTGGTGGCGCTCGTTCGCCTCGTTCGGGGCGACCCCGGCGCAGAGCCGGGTCGCGCACGTCGTGCACCGGGCGTACTTCTTGATCTGGCAGCAGGTGCGGGGGCAGCAGCAGGTGCGGGGTCAGCGGGTTCGGGGGCGGCGATGACGTGGGGCGGCGGTGGAACGGAACCGGGCCGGGGGGCGTCGGAGCCCGACGTGGAGACCATCGCGGGTGAACTGCTCGACCAGGCGCTCGCCGAGCGGCGCGCCCTGGTCCAGCTGTGCCTGTACGCGCTGGACCGCGCCCGCAGCTCGGGCGTCGTCGAGCGCATCGAGGAGGGCCTGTCGGCCATCGGCGTGACCGCGCTGCGGCCGGACGGCGAGCGGTTCGACCCGTCCGTGCACGAGGCGGGCGGCGTGGTGCCCACCGACGACGCCACGCTCGACGGCCTGGTCGCCGAGACCGAGGTGGTCGGCTTCGCCGATCGCGGGCGCGCGCTGCGCGCGCCGATCGTCACCGTCTACACGGCCCGATGACCGCCCCGCAGCCGCTGCCCCAGCTCGTCCGCCAGACGCGGGAGAAGCTGACCGCGCTGGTGCGCTCGGTCGACCCGGCCGCCGCCGCGTTCGTGGACACCCGGCGTGGCGGGAAGGCGTCGGTCGTGGTGGTCGGCGAGACCAACCGGGGCAAGAGCTCCCTGGTCAACGCCCTGCTGGCGACGCCAGGCCTGTCCCCGGTGGACGCCGAGGTCGCCACCGCCGCGTACCTGGTGTTCGGGCACGGCGAGCGGTGGGCGTGCCGCGCGCGCTACGCGGGCAGCGCCCCGCCGGTCGAGTTCGACCGGGCCCGGCTGGTCGACTGGGTCTCCGCCGCGCACGAGCTGCCCGAGGGCGCGGTCCCGCCCAGGTCGGTGGAGGTGGACGCCCCGATCCCGCTGCTGGAGCGGCTCACGCTCGTGGACACCCCCGGCGTCGGCGGCCTGGACGCCGCGCACGGCGAGCTGGCGGCCGAGGCGGCGGCGGACGCGACCGCGCTGCTGTTCGTCGTGGACGCCTCCGCGCCGTTCACCAGGGGCGAGCTGGAGTTCCTGCGCGCGGTCGGCGAGCGGGTCGAGACGGTGGTGTTCGCGCTGACCAAGGTCGACCAGTTCCGGGGTTGGCGCGAGGTGGTCGAGGCGGACCGGGCGCTGCTGGCGCAGCACGCGCCGAGGTTCGCGAAGGCGGTGTTCCACCCGGTGTCGGCGCGGATGTTCGAGCTGGCCGCCACGGCGCCGAACCCGGACGCGGCGGCGATGCTGCGCGAGCGGTCCGGCGTCGCGGAGCTGCAGGGGGCGCTGCAGGAGCTGGTGGTCGGCCGGGCGGCGATGCTCGGCGAGGCGAACGGGCTGCGCGCGCTCGCGACCGTGCTGGACGAGCTGGTGGCCGGGGCCGAGGCGGACCTGCGCGCGCTGTCGGCGGGCGAGGAGCAGGCCGAGGTGCTGCGGGGGCGGCGCGACGAGCTGAACGCCCAGCGCAGGTCATCCACCCGGAGCTGGCAGGTCAAGCTGCGCGGCGAGGTGCAGCGGGCGCGCGTGGAGGGCAACCACGAGGTGGCCAGGCAGGTGCGGGACCTCCAGACGTGGTTCCGCACCGCGATCGACGCCGCCGACCGGGAGCAGCTGGTGGCGCTGCCGGGTCAGGTGGACGCGGCGCTGCAGGTCGTGTCGTCCCGGATCAGCGCGGGGCTCGGGCACCGGTTGGGGAAGGTCGCGGACCTGGCGCTGGCGGACCTGTTCACGCCGGACGAGATGGCGGTGATCAGGGGCCAGTTCGCGCGCGGCGTCACCCCGCCGATCGTGCTGCGCCCGCCGGAGAAGCGCACGCCCACCGCCGAGGACAAGCTGCTGGTGTTCATGGGCGTCTCGGGCGGCCTCGGCGCGGGCCGGTTGGCCGCGCTGCCGCTGGCGGGGCTGGGCATCGGCGCCCTGAACCCGATCGTGCTGCCCGCGACGCTGGTGATCGGCCTGGGCGCGGGGTGGTGGATGGCGCGGACGCGGAAGCACTCGGCGGACAAGCAGCACACCAAGCAGTGGCTGTCGGACTCGATCGCCGACGCCAGGTCCACCCTGGACCAGCTCGTGGCCGAGCAGCTGATCGAGGTCGAGCAGCAGCTGTCGCTGGCGCTGGACGACGCGCTCGCCAAGCGGGTCGAGGCGATCGAGGCGGAGCTGCGCGAGGTGGACCGCGCGCTGCGCATGGAAGCGGGCGAGCGCACCCGCGCGGTCCAGGCGGCGACGAAGCAGGTAGCGGAGCTGCGCGCGGGACGCGTGAAGGTGGACGACCTGCTGGCCAGGATCAGGGCGTTGCGAGACCGCGCGTGAAGGCCGGGGCGCTCACTCCGCAGCGCGGACGCCGGGAAAGCCCTCGGGGAGCGCCGCGTCGTGGGCGAGGTAAGCCGAGAGCACGGCGCGCACGGCGCTGATCGGGACCTCCTGGTCGGCGGGGATGTCGGTGCCCTCGCCTTGGAGGTCGTAGACGACGACGCCCGTGGCGCTCGGGTCGCCGATAGTTGTGAGGGGCGGGTCCGCGTGCACCTGGACGAAGCCCCGGTCCACGCCGATGCCCGCGTAGGCGAAAGGCCGGCACCAGGGGTCCTCGGCGTCGGTGATCTCCACGATGCTCGGGCAAGGGACGCTCGCGGATTCGGCACGCACGCGCTCGACCAGCGCGCTCATGTCCTCCTGCGTTCGGATCACGATGGGGGCATCGCCGGTCTCCCGGTCGAAGATCGCGTGCAGGGTCACCACGGCGCTCGTTGTCCTCCGGTGAAAGTGCGCTGGTAGCCGTCTATGCCGTAGATCGTGAGAGAACTGCCTGCGGGCAGCACCACGCCGATCAGGCTCTCACAGCTCAGCGTCAGCTTGCCGGGAACGTTGTTGATCACAAGTGTCGCGTGCTCGATGCCCGCGTTGCGCATGTGCGTCGCCAGTTTCAGCTCGACGTGCATCACCACTATCGGTCTGCCGAACCCGGACCAGCCCTCATCGCGAATGGCTTGGAGCGCTGCTCGCGCACCGGGGTCGTCGCCGCTGATGATCTCGTGGGTTTCCCCGTGGGGCGTGAACCACCGTCCGTGCGTTTTGGAACCGGTGTTCGCGACCACGGCAGGCGGCAGTTCCCCGCGCAGCGCCTTCAAGCGATCCTGGTGGGATGGTGTCGGAGCGGTCTGAGCCGGTGGCGCGGCTGTGCTGGTGAGGCCGAGCGTGACCATGATCTTGTAGGTGGTCTCCTCGGCTCGGTCGAGCGCCGCGATGAGCCCAGCTCGGTCGAAGATTCCGTTCGCGGCTTCCAGGAAGCTCACCGTGGTCAGTTCGACGTCGGACTGCAAGGTCCCCGTGCCTGCTGCGCTGACCAGTTCAGCGGCTTCCTCGGCGAGGTCGCCCGCTTGGACGAGCAGAGTTCGGGTTTCGGTGACCTGTGCCAACACGTTCGACAGGGCGGTGCCCACATCCTCCAACGAAGCCACGGCACCTCCGGGAGAGGGATGAGCGGAAAGCCCGTGTCAGCGGTCGACAACCGTCCCCAGGAACGCGGACCAGGCCGCGGTGGTGAAGCGGAACGCGGGGCCGGTGGGGTTCTTCGAGTCCCGGACGCCGACGGTGGCGCCCGCGTGGTTGACCTCGACGCACCCGTTGCTGCCCGCCGAGCTGTGACTGCTCTTGTGCCAGGTGAAGCGGACCTCCACGCAAGCGTTGCTGCCCGCCGAGCTGTAGGTGCTCGTGAACCAGCCCGTGTCGCGGGTCATGACGCGTCCTTCCTCACCAGATCGATCAGCAGTTCTCGGGTGTTCTCACGGCTGAGCGCCAGTTCTTCGACCCGGTCGTACATTCGTTGCATCGTTGCGAGGTCTTCGGCCTGATCGTAGTAGGTGCACGGTCCGTACAGCAGCGGAGCGAAGCTGACCGGTGACGATTCCTGGAAGTCCAGCAGCACCAGGCCACCGCCCAGCGCGGGGTTGTCCACCGCGTTGTTCGGCACGATCCCGATCGTCAGGTTCTCGTGCCGCTCCAGCAGTTGCAGCAGGTGGAGCGCTTGGCCTCGCATCACTGAAGTGCCGCCGACGACGTGCTGCAAGGAATCCTCGGTGAAGATGACCGTGATTTCCTTCGGGTCACTGCATTCCAGCACTCGTCGCTGGTGATCCAGTCGGAACGAGATGCGATTGCCGGTCTCCTCTTCGGAGCTCTCCCAGTAGATGGAGTTCCCGGTGCGCATGATCGCCTGGAGGTAGTCCGGCGACTGCACCAGACCGGGGATCACGCCGCACTCGTACCAGCTGATCCGGCTCGCCGCGACCTGCATCTCCACCAAGCGCTGGAACGGTTCCGGCAGCGTGTCCACGTACCCGCGCCGCACCGACCGCCGCCGGGCCGCCGCGCCCAGCGCGAGGATCGTGTTCCGCTCGTTCCCCCGGATGTCGTAGAAGTCCAGGAGCTTGACCAGCTCCTCCGTCCCGAGGCTGCCCTTGCCGTTCTCGACCTGGCTCAGCCGCGCCGCCGTGCGGTCGATGGCGCTCGCGGCCTCGCTCTGGGACTTGCGCGCGGCTGTTCGGAGTCTGGTGAGGCTGACGCCGAGTTGCAGCCGCTCGACTGTCGGCCGGACTGAGGACATGGCGGTTTCACTCCGTCAGGCGATAGTTAAGTGTTCACACTGGGCTTAAGTTTTAGCTAGCAACGGGCTGGCGTTGCGTGTATGCAACCAGGTGGGAGAAGACATGTCGCAGGCGGTGTCCGAGGATGAGCCCGGAGTGATCCGACGCGAGTGGCCCGTCGACTGCTTCGACAGCTACGCCGCCGAGAACACCTGCGTCGTCGAGGTCTCCGGCGACGTGGTCGAGGTGATCGGTCCCGAGGCCGAGTTCTGCTTCGCGCTCGACGTGGAGCAGGTGCCCGGTTTCCAGGCCGCGCTGACCTCCGCGCTCGCGGGCGCGCGGGACTGCCGAACCCGCCGCGCGGGCCCCTGACCCCGAACTACACTCCCGCGAATGACGGACCTGGTCCTGGCCCTGGACATCGGCGGCACCAAGGTCGCCGCCGGGCTCGTCGACCGCGACGGCGCCGTGGTGCGCACCGCGCGGACCCCCACCCCCACCGACGACCCCGAGCGCACCTGGGCCGCCGTCGCGCGGGTCGCCGACGAGGTGCTCGCCGGTGAGCCGGTCGCCGGGGTCGGCATCGCCTGCGCCGGGCCCGTCGACCTCGTCGCGGGCACGGCCAGCCCCATCAACGTGGCCTGCTGGCGCGGGTTCCCGCTGGTCGACCGGGTGTCCGCGCTGCTGCCCGGACTGCCCGTCGAGCTCGCGGGCGACGGGCCGTGCATGGCCTACGGCGAGCACTGGACGGGCGCCGGGCGCGGGACCGCCGACATGGTCGGCCTGGTCGTGTCCACCGGCGTCGGCGGCGGGCTGGTGGTGGGCGGCGAGCTGCTGCTCGGGCGCACCGGCAACGCGGGCCACATCGGGCACGTGGTCGTGGAGGAGGACGGCGAGCCCTGCACGTGCGGCGGTCGCGGGTGCGCCGAGACCGTCGCGGGCGGGCCGAGGGTGGTCGCCTGGGCGCGCCGCCAGGGCTGGCGGGCGCCCGAGGGCGCGGACGCCGCCCACCTGGCCGCCGACGCGCTCGCGGGCGACGAGGTCGCGCAGGCCGCGTTCCGGCGCGCGGGCCGCGCGGTGGGCCTGGCCGTCGTCGCCACCGCCGCGCTGTGCGACCTCGAACTGGCCGTCGTCGGCGGTGGCGTGGCTCAGGTCGGGGACCTGCTGCTCGACCCGGTCCGGGAGACCGTGGCCGACCACGCCCGGCTGTCCTACCTGGACGGTCTGCGGGTGGAGCCCGCCCGGCTGGGCAGCCGGGCGGGCCTCGTCGGCGCCGCGGCGCTGGCGACCTCCCGGCTCAGTGGGCCGCCACCGGCTTGACCCGGTCGCTGTCCTCGTCCACGTGGTAGTCGTCCGGCGTGGTCTCGTCGCTCCCGTTGGCCGCCTTGAACCTGCGCGCCACCAGGGTCACCAGCACGGCCACGACCAGGTTCGCCGTGACGGCCACGATGCCGACGTAGATCTGCACCGCCGACCCCTGGAACGGGTGCCAGCCGAACAGCGACAGCTTGTCCAGCGCCAGCGCCGACCCGGCGAAGTGCGGACGCTTCCCGTCCGCGCTGGGGATCGTGTACAGCAGGTAGATCCCCCAGCCCATGCCCGCGGCCCACCCGGCGACCAGGCCGTAGAGGTGGAACCACCGGGTGTACAGCGCGATCGCCACGGCGGGCAGCGTCTGCAGGATCACCACGCCGCCGATCAGCTGCAGGTCGATGGAGAACTGCGGGTCGATGAACACGATGAACGCGACCGCGCCGAACTTCACCACCAGCGACGCCAGCTTCGCCTGCTTCGCCTCCTGCGCGGGCGTCGCGTCCTTCTTCAGGTACTCCTTGTAGATGTTGCGGGTCCACAGGTTCGCCGCCGCGATCGACATGATCGCCGCCGGGACGAGCGCGCCGATGCCGATGGCCGCGAACGCCACGCCCGCGAACCACGCCGGGAACTCCTGCCCGAACAGCACCGGCACGATGGTGTTCGTGTCCGGCCGCCCGGTGGCCTGGTTGGTGATCGGCTTGACGCCCGCGCTGATCGCCACGAACCCGAGCATCGCCAGCAGGCCCAGCAGCAGCGAGTAGGCGGGCAGCGCCACCATGTTCCGCTTGATCACGTTCCGCCCGCGCGAGGCCAGGATGCCGGTCAGCGAGTGCGGGTACAGGAACAGCGCCAGCGCCGAGCCGAGCGCGAGCGTCGCGTACTGGAGCTGGTTGTTGGCGTTCAGCAGCACACCGTCCGACTTCGCGGGCGTCTTGTCGTAGGCGGCCTGCGCGGTGTCGAAGATGGCGCCCCAGCCGCCGAACTTGCCCGGCAGGTAGATCACCGCCACCAGGATCACCACGTAGATCAGGCTGTCCTTGACGAACGCGATCAGCGCGGGCGCGCGCAACCCCGACTGGTACGTGTACAGCGCCAGGATCACGAACGCGATGAACAGCGGCAGGTGCCCCATGATCCCGCTGCCGTTGAGGCCCATCGTGCGCAGCACGGCCTCCAGCCCGACCAGCTGCAGCGCGATGTACGGCATCGTCGCGAGGATGCCGGTGAGCGCGACGATCAGCGCGAGCCAGTGCGAGCCGTACCGCCCGCGCACGAAGTCCGCCGGGGTGACGTAGCCGTGCACCCTGGACACCGACCACATGCGCACCAGCGGCAGGAACACGATCGGGTACAGCACCACGGTGTAAGGCAGCGCGTAGAAGCCGAGCGCGCCCGCGCCGAACACCAGCGCCGGGACGGCCACGAACGTGTAAGCCGTGTACAGGTCGCCGCCGACCAGGAACCAGGTGATCCAGGAGCCGAACTTCCGGCCGCCGAGGCCCCACTCGTCGAGGTGGTCGAGGGTGTCGCCCGCCCGCCACTTCGCCGCGAAGAAGCCCAGCACGGTCACCAGCAGGAACAGGACGGCGAAGACCGAGAGCTCGGTCCACTGCAGGGATTCGGTGCTCACCGGTCGGCCTCCCGCTCGTCCAGGTCGTCCACGCCGAGCTCGTCGGGGCCGGTGGTGGTCGGGGCGTCCTTGGTCTTGACGTAGACCAGTCCGACGCACACCACGCCGATCGGCACGAACGCGAACTGGTACCAGTAGAAGAACGGCAGCCCCAGGACGCGGGGCTCGTCGTCGTTGAACCACGGCGTGATGAGCATGAGCAGCGGGAGCAGCAGGAGGAGGTTCCAGTTGCTCCACCGCAGCCCGGCGTTCCGGGCAGGCGATTTTCGAGGCATTGAGCTGCGCCCTCCAAGCTGTCCCTGACGACGGTGTCGGGGGATGCTAGGACGGCGGGGCGACGAACGTCACTGCCTTCGCCCGACTGTGCCTTGGTTGTGTGGCGCAATCGTGATCAATCGATCACTCAAAGTGACAAATCGGGCGTTCCAGCCGGCCCGGTCACCCCGTCCGGGCAAGGCCCGACGAACGCGGCTAGAGCGTGCCCAGCCCTCGGGTGACGTGCTCCTCGGCGGTGTCCAGGTAGGACAGCAGGGCCGACTCGGCGGCGTCGAGCTCGCCCGACTCCAGCAGGTCGGCGATCGCGCGGTTCCTCGGCAGGTAGTCGCGGTGGAAGCCTTCGGGGTCTCCCACGACCTGGAACACCAGGCGCAGCTCGGCGAGCAGGCGGCGCATCTCCTCGTCCAGCCGGGCGCTGCCCGCGAGCGCGGTGATCGCCGCGTGGAACCGGCCGTTCGCGGTGCCCACGCCCACCCAGTCCTCGTCGTCCCGCAACCGCTCGGCCCACCGGACCGCGTCCCCCACCCGCGAGCGCCGCTCCTCGGGGGCGTCGGGCCACCGCCGCAGCGCGCCCGCCTCGATGACCCGGCGGGCCGCGTACAGGTCGGCCACGTCCTCGGTGCTCGGCACGCGCACGAACACGCCCCGGCTGTGCTCGTGCACCAGCAGGCGCTCGTGGGTGAGCAGCCGGAAGGCCTCGCGGAGGGTGTTGCGGGAGACGCGCAGCGCGTCGCCGAGCGACTTCTCGGACAGCTGGCTGCCCGCTCTGATGGCCCCGTCGAGCACCCGCGCCCTGAGCGCGTCGGCGACCCGCTCGGCCGTGCTGGACCGGCTCATCCGCGCGCCGTCCTCGGCGAGCGCGCGGAGCCAGGTGCCGGCTTCAGCGGTGGTCATGGGGGCGATCCTACTGGTCGGAGGGCCTGCCACCGGCTCCGCTGATCGTTCGACGACCGCCCGGACCTGCGCGGGGAGCCCGTGCGGCGACCGCGCGGGGGTGCCGCCGTTGAGCGGCGCGGGCACCGTCCTTCAGCGGGTTTCGCGCGGGCGGGCAGGCGGAGAACATCACGGGGTGATCTTCCAACTGCGCACGGTGACACCGGTGCTGACCGCCCTGACGCTCGCCCTGACCGCCGCGCCCGCCGCGGTGGCCGCTCCCGGAACCGCTCCGGGGTGCTCGGACCCGAACGCCCCGCTGACCGTCGAGGAGCGGCGGCTGACCGCCGTCCTCGACCCCGCCGCACCACCGGTCGGGCCGGAGCTGGCGCGGCTAGGCGGCTTCGACGACGAGGTGGCGCGGTTCGCCTCCGCCCTGTGCGGGACCGGCAGGCGGGACGCGGCCGGGCTGGTCCAGCGGGTGGGCGAGGGGCTGTGGCGCGCGGCGGTCGAGCGCGCCCAGGCGCCGCAGGAGTGGGACGCCCACGACGACCGGCCGCTGTACTGGGCGCGGCTGGGGATGACCAAGGCGCTGCGGCAGTGGCAGCCCCGGTGGGCGCTGCCCGCCGCCGACCGGTCCGCGCTTCTCGACCGGCTCGACCGGGCCTCGCGCGGCCTGTCCGACGTGCGGTTCCGCGCGAACGGCGCGCCGATCGCCCTCCCGCTCGCCGAGGCCGCCCGCGATGGCGGGAGCGCGGCGGGGGCCGACAACGGCGGTGGCGGCGGCAGCGCCGACGGCCCCCACTCCGCAGGCGTCGGCAACGGCAACGGTGGCGGCGGCGGCAGCTTCGACGGCCCCAACACCACCGGCCCCACGCCCGCCGACCGGCTCGGCAGCACCATCGGGACCGACCCGCTGGCGCTGCTCGGCCAGGTCCCCCGCGCCACCCCCGACGCGGCCCCCGCCCCCGAGGGGCGCGCGGCCGACCGCCCGGTGCGGCGGATCGCCCTCACCGGGTTCGACCCGTTCTTCCTCGACGGCTCCGGCATCACCCGCAGCAACCCGTCCGGCGCGGCGGCGCTCCAGCTGGACGGCCGGGTGATCGACACCCCGCAGGGCCGGGTGCTGGTCGAGGTCGCCGTGCTCCCGGTGACCTGGGGCGAGTTCGACAAGGGCGTCGTCGAGCGCTTCTACGGCTCCACCGTCACCGGCGGGCAGCGCCCGCACGCCTTCGTCACGGTCAGCCAGGGCAGGCCCGGCCAGTTCGACGTGGAGCGCTGGGCCGCGCGCTGGCGCGGCTGGTCGCCGGACAACAACAACGCCTCCTCGCCCGGCGTGGTCCCGGACGCGGCGGGCTGGCCGCAGCCGTCGACCGAGTTCATCGAGACGACCCTGCCCCACGAGCGGATGACGACCACGCCGACCGGCGACTACCCGGTGCTCTTCAACCGGAGCTTCTGCGAGTGGCCGGTGGGCACGACCCCCGCGCCGGGCGCCCAGCGCTGCGGGACGGGCGAGCCGACGCCGGGCGCGGCGGCGGCCACCGGCGGCGGTGGCGACTACCTGTCCAACGAGAGCATGTACCGGGCCAACCGGGTGCGCACCGGCCTGGGCGCGACCGGCGTGCTCGGCGGTCACCTGCACACCCCGGTCCTGAGCCAGCCCGAGGGCGACGCGCTGACCGACGAGTTCTTCGAGGCCGAGCGCAGGGCCATCACCGACCAGGTGATCGCCCTGGTCGCCCTGGTCTGACCCGCGCGCCGGGCGCGGGGCCCGACCCGGCCCCGCGCCCGACCCGGTCCTTCCGGCCCGCACCGCTGCGGCCCCGGTACTTCGACCCCGTTTCTTCAGCGCAGCGTCACCGGTCGCACCAGTAGGGTGATCGCGTGCGACGCTGGCGGGCGCTGAGCGGGTTGTTGGCCGTGGTGGCTGTTGTCCTCGCCGGGTGCACAGAGCAGGTCGGCGGGACGCCGGACGGCGCTGTGCTCCGGCCCTCGATCACGCCCGCCGCGAGCGAGCTGCCGCAGCCGGGCTCGTGCGTCGACCAGGACCTCAAGGCGGTCGACTGCGCCGCGCCGCACGTCGCCGAGGTCATCGCCATCGGCGACCTCGCCGGGGTCGAGCAGCGCTCCGAGCGCGACCTGCGCCGGGTCGCCCTGCCCGCCTGCCGCGCCGCGCTCGCCGAGTACCTGGGCGCGGCCGACCACGACGCCACCCGCCTCCAGGCCCAGGCGATCTGGCCCAGCGCGGACGGCTGGGCGCGCGGCGACCGCTGGCGGCTGTGCACGGCGGTGGAGATCTCGCCCAGCGGGCAGCAGGCCAGCCGCACCGGGTCGCTCGCGGGCCTGCTCAAGGCCACCGGGTTCGCGTCCGTGCAGCTGTGCACGAGCGGCTCGCCCGCCCGCGACGAGGCGCTGGAGATCGTCGCCTGCGACGCCGCGCACCTGGCCGAGGCCGTGCCGGGGGTGCTCCGGCTCGGCGGTCCGCAGGACGCGCCGCTGTCCGAGGAGCAGGTGAACGCCGCCGCGTCGGAGCACTGCGCGGCGAAGGTCAACGGCTACGTGGGGGCCGTCCGCGAGGACGTCTTCGCCTCCTGGCGCTCGTTCGGCAGCCAGGCCTGGTCCGAGGGCTTCACGACCGCCGTCTGCTACGCCGAGGCCGCCCGCCCGTTCACCGGCAGGTTGTGGGGACTCGGCCGGGGGCCGCTGCCCGAGTAGCGCGCCCGAGCGAGCACTCCGGGGTGACCCGCCGGAGGGCGCCTGAGTTGTCCACAGCGGCCCGTCGACAGGTCCATGCGCAAGCTGTCCACAATCTCCACAACCTGTGCACAGGTTCATCCACAACCTGTGGAGAACTAGTCTCCACAGGCGGAATAGTTGATCAAAAGGCTGACTTTCCACAGCCGCCGAGCTAAGTAGAAACCCGCTCTGAGCAGCATGAATAACCCTCGCGATGGCCCTCAATGCAGTTGTCCACAGCTGTGGAGAACTGCCGGCGCAAGAGTGGAGAACTGGGGAAAGGCTGGGGACAACTCGGTTGTCCACAGCCATCCGGCCGAGCCGGAAACCCGGCGCGCGGATACCCCGAAGATCGGCTTCTCAACCCTCGAACCGGCCGTGAAAACGCAGGAACCCGGTGGACGCCGTTGTCCACCGGGCCACGTGGCGGGCCGGACCGCGGCCCGCCCGGCCACCCTCTACCCGAGCCGCTGCTTGAGCGCCTCCAGCTCGTCGCGCAGCGCGGTCGGCACCTTGTCGCCGATCTTCGCGAACCACTCCTCGATCAGCGGCAGCTCGGCCCGCCACTCGTCCGCGTCGAACGCCAGCGAGGCCTCGACGTCCTCCACCGACGCGCCCAGCTCCGACAGGTCCAGCGCCTCGGCGGTCGGCACGTGCCCGATCGGCGTCTCACGGGCCGCCGCGCGCCCCTCGATCCGCTCGACCGCCCACTTGAGCACCCGCGAGTTCTCGCCGAACCCCGGCCACAGGAACCGCTTGTCCTCGCCGCGCCGGAACCAGTTGACGTAGAAGACCTTCGGCAGCTTGTCGGCGTCCGCGCCCTTGCCGGTGTCGATCCAGTGCTGGAAGTAGTCGCCCGCGTGGTAGCCGATGAACGGCAGCATCGCCATCGGGTCGCGCCGCACCACGCCCACCTGGCCGACCGCCGCCGCCGTGGTCTCGCTCGACAGCGTGGCGCCCATGAACACGCCGTGCTGCCAGTCCCGCGACTCGGTGATCAGCGGGACGGTCGTGGCCCGCCGACCGCCGAAGAAGATCGCCGAGATCGGCACGCCGTTCGGGTCGTCCCACTCCGGCGCCTTGATGTCGCACTGCTCGATCGGCGTGCAGTAGCGCGAGTTCGGGTGCGACGACGGCTCGTCCGAGCCCGGCGTCCAGTCCGCCTTCTTCCACGAGGTCAGGTGCGCGGGCGGCTCGCCCATGCCCTCCCACCACACGTCGCCGTCGTCGGTCAGCGCGACGTTGGTGAACAGCGAGTTCCCCTTCTCGATGGTCCGCATCGCGTTGGGGTTGGTGTGGTAGTCGGTGCCCGGCGCGACGCCGAAGAACCCGTTCTCCGGGTTCACCGCGTACAGCCGCCCGTCCTCGCCGAAGCGCATCCACGCGATGTCGTCGCCGAGCGTCTCGACCTTCCAGCCGGGGATGGTCGGCTGGAGCATCGCCAGGTTGGTCTTGCCGCAGGCGCTCGGGAACGCCGCCGCGATGTAGTAGACCTTCGACTCGGGCGAGGTGAGCTTGAGGATCAGCATGTGCTCGGCGAGCCAGCCCTCGTCCCGCGCCATCACCGAGGCGATCCGCAGCGAGTAGCACTTCTTGCCCAGCAGGGCGTTGCCCCCGTACCCGGAGCCGAACGACCAGATCGTCCGCTCCTCGGGGAAGTGCGTGATGTACTTGGTGTCGTTGCACGGCCACGCCACGTCGGCCTGACCGGACGCCAGCGGCGCGCCGAGCGAGTGCAGCGCCTTCACGTACGGGACGCCGTCGCCGAACAGCTCCAGGGCGCGCGTGCCCATGCGGGTCATGATGTGCATGGAGACGACGACGTACTCGGAGTCGGTGATCTCCACGCCCAGCATGGGCTTGTCCGCGGTCAGCGGCCCCATGCAGAACGGGATGACGTACATGGTGCGCCCGCGCATCGAGCCCCGGTAGAGCTCGGTCATGGTCGCCTTCATCTCGGCCGGGTCCACCCAGTTGTTGGTGGGGCCGGAGTCGGCCGGGTCGACCGAGCAGATGAAGGTGCGCTCCTCGACGCGCGCCACGT
This sequence comes from Actinosynnema pretiosum, assembly GCF_024171695.1. Taxonomy (GTDB): domain Bacteria; phylum Actinomycetota; class Actinomycetes; order Mycobacteriales; family Pseudonocardiaceae; genus Actinosynnema; species Actinosynnema pretiosum. Next base: position 340,190 of record NZ_JAMTCF010000003.1, read on the forward strand.
CCGTCGGGTCGGAGGCCGCCCAGAACGAGTTCGGCTTCTTCGCCAGCGGGGTGAAAGTGCCCGCGTCGACCAGTTTTCCGGTCAGCTCGGCCCATTCGCGCGGTGTTCCGTCGGCCCACACGACCCGGTCGGGAGAGGTCAGCTCGGCGATCTCGCGCACCCAGGCCAGCAGCTCCTGGTGGTCGGTCGGGGCCTGGTCGAGACCGGGAATGGTCACTGCCGTCATCTCGTCTCGTCTCCTCGGTGAAGCACCTGCCCACGGGCGGACGACGACGTCCGGGCGGGACGTCGGCGTCCTCGGGAATGGCTGCGCCCGCCCCGGTGGGGGCGTGCGCTGAAAGGGATGGACGGAGGTTAGCCGGGTGAATGCCGGGTGACACCGCGACGACCTGTCGGTTGCCTCACAAAACCGATCAGGTAATCGATTCAGCACCCGATCACCGATCAATCCGCAACGGTTCAGCGGACAAATGCGATGGGGCGCCGGGCAGCGTTACGGCCGCGATTGTGCAAGCGCTCTCACTTTGTCGGGTGGATCGATCGGTGAATTGTTCAAGAAGGGCGGGGAACCGCGTTCACCTGCGGCGCGACCGCCGATTCCGGCCAGTCAGACCCCGTCGCGTGGCACCGTCCACGCGCGAGTCGAGACGCGGATCACGCCGGAGCGCGCTTTTCGCACCCGGACGTTCCGGGCGGGCGCGGGCACGTCGACGCCTTCAGCCCGCGCCCGTTCGTGGGCTACGCGCCCGTTCTCCGCGCGCCACTCGCGCAGCGCCACCCGGACAACGGGCGGCGTCCCCGCACAACAAGAGGACCAGCGCGGCTGACGAGCGCTGGTCCTGGTTGTTCTCTTCGGCCCGAGTCGCGCCCGACCTTCGACCCCCCGGTCGAACGATGGCAAAACGAGACCGAACAGCACCGCTCGGCGCGCGCCCGAACGGGGTCGCGCGCGTCGGCTCAGTTGGGGCTGATCCACTGCCCGGTGGTCGAGTCGATCCGCACCACGCCCGACACCGCGGTCCGGTCGTCCACCCCGTCGCCCCACAGCTGGTCGCTGCTGGAGTCCACGGTGTACTTGCCGGTGGAGTCGAACTTGCCGTGCTCCACCTCGGTCCACTCCGCGTCGCCGGTGCGCTGCGAGACGGTGACCTCGCCGTCGCGGGTGATCTCGGTGGCCACGTCCGCCTGCCCGTCGCCGTCCGAGTCGGTGAACAGCCAGGTGTCGCCCTCGGCGTCCTCGACCATGACGCTGTCGGCGCGCCCGTCCTCGTCGCTGTCCACGGTCGCGGGCCCCACGTCCCGCGACCCGCTCGCGGTGGTGACGGTGATGCTCCGCCCCTCGGCCGAGTTGGTCCGCTCGGCCTCGTCCCCGATCCGCACCCACTCGCCGGACGCGTCGTCGAACTTGGACTGCCCGACCACCTCGCCCCGGTCGTCGAAGGTGGTCATCAGGTCCGCGTCCCCGTCGCCGTCGGTGTCGGAGAACGCGATGTGCCCGCCGTCGTCCGTCTCCACGACCGCGGTCTCGTCCACGCCGTCGTGGTCGAGGTCGTACCCGACCTCGACGGTGTACTCCTCGTCGTCGACGGTGACCTTGAGCTCGCTGTCCGCCGCACCTGCTGACTCGTCGATGTACACCGAAGCCACCTTCCCACCGTTCGCCTACCCGTAGGACTCACGGTAAGCCGATCCGGTTCCCTGCGGGAAGCCGCAGCCGGGAGCGACGCGGGACACCCCCGGCCGGAGCCCGGTCCGAGCGGGGGCGGCGGCTCAGCGCGGCGCGTCCCACCGGTGCTTGTCCCCGCCGACGAGGTCCCCCGCCACCGTCACCGGCCCCTCGAACACGACCCCGCGCGCGGTCCGCCGCTCCGGTGGCGGCGGCGTGACCGGCAGCGACCGCAGCACCCCGGTCGCGGCGGCGGGCAGCCAGGCCACCTGGGCGGCGTCCGCCGCGTCGGCCAGCTCGCGCAGCGGCGCCAGCGCGGGCGGCACCGCCGGGTCGGCACCCCACGCGGGCGCGTCCCACGAGGTCAGCGACCGCAGCGCCGCCTCCCGGTCCAGGGGCGTCGGCTCCACCAGCACCCCGCGCGTCGCCTGCTCCAGCGCGCCGACCAGCGCGGGCGCGAGCCCGTCCGGCGCCACCAGCGACACCCGCGCCCGGAACGCCCACCCCGCGTAGCGCTCCGCGGCGTCGTGGAACAGCGCCGCCGCGCCCGCCGCGAACGGCTCACCGGCCAGCACCCGCCGCCCGCTGTACATCCCGCCGCCGGAGAACTCGCCGGGCGCGCCCAGCACCGCGTACCGCTCGGCGTACGACCGGAGCCGCGCGGTGAACTCGGGCGCGACCGGCACCGGCCGCAGCCCCACCACCAGCCGCACCCCCTCGGGCAGCCGGTCGACGAGCCCGTCCCACAGCCTCGGCTCGGACTCCAGCGGCGGCATGGTCAGGTAGTAGCGCGTCCCGGCGTCCGGCCTGGTCGCCGGGGCGACCAGGCACCGCCTGCGCAGCTGCGCCACCCACCCGGCGCGCGGCGGTTCGAGCGCGTCCGGCTCGGGCAGGCCCGGCTCGGCCACCAGGTGCTCGGGAACGGCCAGCAGCCGCTCCAGCACCCGCTCGGCGTCCCGCTCCACGCCCTCCCGGTACGGCCCGCGCAGCACCCCGGTGATCCCTGACCAGCCGGGACCGCCGTGCAGGGCGAACTCGCAGTCCGGCCCGGCCTGCCCGAGCGCGCCGAGGTACGCGACGGTCTCCCGCCTCGCCCCGGCCCGCCGGGCGTCCGGCAGCCGGTCCGAGTACCCGGCCAGCTCGGACAGGTCCACGGCCGAGGCGAACCGCGCCCCGAACCGCGCCTCCCAGCGGAAGCCCCGCCGGGCGAGGACGATCACCGCAGCACCGCGTCGCGGTCCCTGATCACCGCGACCGCGCCGGAGGAGTCCCGCACCAGCAGTCCCGCGCCGTCCTCGCGCAGCAGCTCGTACGAGGTGCCCGGCTCCGCGGTCCCGAGCACCTCGCCGCGCTCGGAGAACACCTCGACCTGCCTGCTCACCGACAGCCGCGTCCCGCCCCCGAGCCCCTGGGGCGCGCCCGTCCCGGCCTCGGCGACGGCCTCCCGCCCGCCGCCCGCCGACATCAACCACTGCCCGTCCCGCTCCAGCGGCACCTCGTACCCGAACGTCTCGACGATCGGCACGGTCCGCCCGACCGCCGCCGCCTCCACGGCCTCGCGCAGCGCGTTGTGCACCGCCTCGCGCAGCGCCTTCACCGGCTCCATCTCGATCGCGCCCGCCAGCCCCCGGTCCCCGCGCAGGAAGGACCCGAGCCAGCGCCGGAGCGCCGTGATCGGCAGGAACCGCAGCCACATCGTCCACCCGAGGTACAGGTCGTTGCCGAAGGCGAAGACCGACACGTAGACGCTGTACCGGCCCAGCGACACCCGCAGCACGTTGCGCACCCCCGGCGCCGGGTCCCCGACCGCCACCCGGCGCGGCGTGATCGTCGCGGGGATCTTCCGGTCCGCCGTCAGCGCCCGGTACACCACGCCGTAGGCGGTCTCCGCGACCGGGGCCTGCTTGTCCAGCAGCAGGTGCCAGTCGCTGAGCACCCGGTGCTGGGGCAGCAGGAGCACCCCCGCGAACCACGCCCAGGGCAGCAGGAACGTCATCAGGCCGAGCAGCGCCATGGTGAAGCCCGAGTCGCCGATCAGGGCCCCGGCGCCCCCCACCACGGCCGTCGCCCCGGCCCCCAGGAAGAAGATGAGGAAGGCCCCGCCGAACGCCTTCAGCAGCAGGTAGCGCGCGCCCCAACCGCCGATGGCGTCGGTCAGGTTGACCTCGACGTCGTGCGCGCGCTGGAACAGCAGTCGTTGGCCGACGTAGCTCTCGTTCTGGGACAGCGGTTCCGCGTTCACCGGTTCCTCCCCTTCTCGTCCGTCCACACGTGCTTGTCGCCCACGATGGCGTCGCCGTGGAACGTGGTGGCGCCGTTGAAGGTGAAGCCGCCGGACGGCTTCCGCTCCACCGGCTCCACCCGCCCGACCCGACCCGCGCCGGTTCTCGCGCCTGCTCCGGCGTCCCGCGCCCCGTCGGCCCGCCCCCGCGCGCCCCGCCCGCGCTCGCCGACCACGGTCAGCCAGGCGATCGTCAGCGACCCGGCTCCGCCGACCTCCGCGAACCAGAAGTCGTCCGGCGTGATCCCGAGCCCGCCCGGCTCCACCACGTCCTCGTAGAAGCGCTCCGACACCGCCAGCGCCACCGCCGCCGACGGCGCGCCCGCCAGCGCCGCCCGCAGCTCGGCGCAGTCCAGCAGCCGGGCCACCGCGACCTGCGGCCTGCCGGTCATCCCGCGCCCGTCCACCGCCAGCTCCCCGGCGTGCAGCACGGCCCGCACCCGCACGCGCGTCGACGCCGAGGCGAACTCGTTGTGCTCGTGCAGCAGGTCGGACAAGTGGCCCAGCAGCGGGTGCACCAGCGCGGCCTTGGGGAAGCGCGCCGGGACCCGGACCACGCACCCGTCGCCCTGGACCTCCACCTCGCACTCCCGCCACGGCACGCCGCTGCGGTCGAAAGCGCTCTCCAGCGCCCCGAACAGCGCGTCGCGCGCGCGTGCCATGGCGCGGTCGTTGCGGTCCGGCGCGCTGGAGCCCGCCATGTCGACGGCCAGCAGCGAGCGGTGCTCGGAACGGTGCTCGGAACGGTTCTCTGCCAAGGGACATCCCCCTCAGGCGGCGGCGGTCGCCCACGAGCGGCGGGAACGCCACCACCATCCGCCCGCGCCTGGGGACGCGCACCGCACAACTGCGGGAAGCCCGCTAACGCTTCAGCATCCGCGTCAACCCGGCCGCGACCGTGGTGGCCAGCACCCAGCCCAGCACGATCAGCCCCGACGCGATCCACTGCGACGCACCCGGCGTCTGCCACCGGTTCTTGTTGCCGAAGTCCACGATCGGCACCACCAGGTCGATGGTGAACAGCCACGCGTTCCACGGCAGCGTGTCGTCGGCGTTGATCTCCACCAGGTCCGGCCCCAGCGCGAACCAGGCCCCGCCCAGCAGCCAGGACACCACCAGCCACCCCAGCGCCCGCGCGGGCCGGTACCCGTACCCGACCATCGACCGCTGCAACCAGCTCCACACCAGTACCAGAGGCCGCAACCACCGCCTGCCCTCGGCCAGCGCCCGGTACCGCAGCCGCTGCTTCTCCACCAGCACGGTCGCCGCGTGCTCGTCGTTGCCGCCCGCCCGCAGCATCTCCGCGAACTGGTCGTACGGCCCCGGCCGGTACGAGCGCCGCATGGCCTGCCGCAACCAGCGCAACCGCTGCTCCACCGCCCCGTCGTCGCGCAGGTCGATGGGGTCGCGCAGCGAGTCGTACCGGAACTCCTCCAGGTCTATCCACCCGGTGGCGTCCCAGAAGGCCGAGTTGTCCTCCAGCGTCACGCACTTGGCCTGCCGCAGCACCACGCCCCCGCGCGGGGCCGAGGCGGGCGTCAGCACCAGGTCCTGCACCTGCACGCCGAGCAGGTTCAGCGCCTGCGCGTCCAACCGGTCCCCCAGCACCGAGCCCGCGAACGTCGCCATCCGCCCGATCCTGGCCCGCCGCGCCCGCACCCCGCCGTGCGCGGTGAACTCCCCCGGACCGTCCGCGCCCGGTCCGGCCGCGCAGATCAGGTCCCGGCCGATGACCGCGCCGCCCACGTCCACCGACGGCTTGCGCCCCCGCTGGTGCCGGTAGCTGCCCGGCTCGACCACCCGGCTGCCGCGCAGGTCCAGGTTCGCGCCCACCTGCACCGCCCGCAGCTCGATGCCGCCCGCGACCTCGCCCTCGCGGAACGCCAGGTTGCTGCCGACCCGCGACCGGTTGCCCAGCACCGCGTCCGCGCGCGGGTTGTCCACAGTGGACCCGTCGAGCAGCAGGCTCCCGCGCACCACCGCGTCCACCATCCGCAGCTGTCCGCGCACGCGCGCCGCGCGCCCGGTGACGTCCCCGTCGACCCGCGCCCCGTCCAGGTGCAGCGCCCGCCCGCGCCGCCCGCCGCCGACGTCCAGCCCGTCGAACCGGCCCCGGCTCAGCGACAGCGTCCCGCCGATCGCGCTGTTGACCGCCCGCACCGGTCCCGCGCTGGAGAACCCGTGGTCCAGCTCCACGTCGCCGTTCACCGACGCCCGGTCCAGCACGAGCGTCGACGCGGCGTCCCCGCTCTGGTCCAGCTCCACGTCCGCGCGCCGCCCGGCCGACAGCACCGTCCCGCGCAGCGTCAGCTTCGCCTCGACCTGCGCGTTGACCAGCGACACCGTGCCGCGCGCGGTCCCGCCGCCGAGCACCAGGTTCCCGCCGACCCTGATCCCGTTGCCGCGCAGGGCGTACCCGCCGGGGTTGTCCAGCTCGCCGCCGTTGAAGTTGGCGTTCCCGCCGATCTGCGCGCCCGCCATCCGCAGCTCGCCGCGCACCTCGATCCGGTGCGCCAGCAGCGCTCCCGCCAGCTTGAGCCGGTCGGCGTGCAGTGCGGGCGCTTCTCCGCCGTCCACGGCGATGCAGGTGTCCTGCAGGGAGAGGGAGCCCGCGACGTCCGCGTCGGTCAGGTCCACCGGACCCGCGCACGCGGTGGCCACGAGCGAGAACTCGTTGGCGCTGCTCAAATTCCTGGCCAGCAGCCCCGGTAACCAGCACCCGGTGAACTGCACCCCGGCCAGCCTGCCCTGCCGCAGGTCCGGCGGCTCCTCGAACCGGCAGCGCTCGAACTCCAGCAGGTAGTTCAGCTCGACGGCCCGCAGGTCCAGCTGCCCGGTGACGAACCGGTCGGCCACCCGCAGCACCGGCGGCACCGCCCCGCGCCGCCTGGCCAGCGGCCACCCGCCCTCGGCGGGCAGCGCCCGCAGCAGCTCGGCGGCGGGGACGCGGAAGGCGCGCGGCGGGCTCGGGTCGAGCACGTCCAGCCGCGCGCCCTCCACGTCACACCTGGTGGTTCGGGTTGAGCACCCGCGACAGGAAGGTCTTGGTCCGCTCCTGCTGCGGGTCGCCGATGACCTGCTCGGCCGGGCCCTGCTCGACGACGTACCCGCCGTCCATGAACAGCACCTTGTCCGCCACCTCGCGGGCGAACTGCATCTCGTGCGTGACCACGAGCATCGTCATGCCCTCGTCGGCGAGCTGGCGCATGACCGCGAGCACGTCGCCGACCAGCTCCGGGTCCAGCGCCGAGGTCGGCTCGTCGAACAGCATGACGTCCGGGTCCATCGACAGCGCCCGCGCGATCGCGACCCGCTGCTGCTGCCCGCCGGACAGCTGAGCGGGCATGGCGTCGACCTTCTCGGACAGGCCGACGCGCTCCAGGTTGCGCAGCGCGATCTCCTCGGCCTGCTTCTGGTCCCGCTTGAGGACCTTGCGCTGCGCGACCGTGAGGTTGTTCAGCACGTTCAGGTGGGAGAACAGGTTGAAGCTTTGGAACACCATGCCGATCCGGGTGCGGGCGCGGTCGATGTCCACGTCCGGGTCGGTCAGCTCGACGCCGTCGACGACGATCTTGCCACCGCTGGGCTCCTCCAGCAGGTTCACGCAGCGCAGCAGCGTCGACTTGCCCGAGCCGGACGGCCCGATGACGCACACCACCTCGCCCCGCCTGACCTGGAGGTCGATGCCCTTGAGCACGTCCAGCGGGCCGAACGACTTCTTCAGCCCGGTGATCTCGACCGCGATGTCCTCGGCGGCGACCGCCTCGGCCGCACCGCCCTCAGCAACGACGTCGGTCACGCCGACACCCCCAGACCCTTGGACTCCGGCGAGCTGACCTTCTTGCTGCGGCTGCCGCCCGCGCCCCGCGTCTCCATCCACCGCGACAGGTAGCCCAGCGGCAGCGTGATGATCAGGTAGCACAGGCCCGCGATGAGCAGCGGCGTCACCGTCGGCGACTGGCTCAGCACCTCGCGGCCGTACTTGGTCAGCTCCCGCTGGGTCGCGATCAGCCCGATGATGCTGATCAGCGAGGAGTCCTTGGTGAGCATGATCAGCTCGTTGGTCAGCGGCGGCAGGATGATCCGGAACGCCTGCGGGATCACGACGGTGACCGTCGTGCGGGTCTGGGACATGCCCAGCGACCGCGCGGCCTCCAGCTGCCCCTTCGGCACGGCCTTGATGCCCGCGCGGATCGTCTCCGCGATGTAGGCGGCGCCGACGACGCCGAGCGCGATGGCGGCCGTGGAGTAGATGTCGAACTTCAGGCCGAAGGCCAGCGGCACCGCGACGCTCAGCGCGACGAACACCAGCAGCGCCGGGACGCCCCGGAAGAACTCGATGTAGATCGTCGCGATCCACCGGTACGGGCCGACCGACGACAGCTTCATCAGCGCCAGCACCAGGCCGGCGACCAGGCCGACGGCGAAGCCGAGCGCGGTGTAGACGACCGTGTTCACCAGCGCCGTCGTGATGACGTCCGGGAACATCTCCTTCGCCGTCTCGACGTCGAAGAAGGACTTGCGGATCGCCTCCCAGTCCGCCACGGCCGCGATCAGGGCGGCGACGACGACGAGCAGCGCGTACTGCGCGCCCCGGAAGACCTTGGCGCGCTGCCGCTTGGACAGTGCCATCTCACTCCCTCAGGTTCGGACGGGCGCGGGGCCGGTGCTCTCGCACCGGCCCCGCGGGTTCCCGAGTCAGTTGCTCGACGGCTTCTTCCCGAACCACTTCTCGTAGATCGTGTCGTACTCGCCGCTCTCCTTGGCCTTCTTGATGACCTCGCCGATCTTGGCGTTGAGCGCGGTGTTGCCCTTCTTCAGGGCGATCCCGTACTGCTCGCCGGTGTCGAACTCGGCGGTCACCTCGGTCTCGGGGAACTTCTTGGCGTAGTCGAACAGCACGCCGTTGTCGTTGATGGCGGCGTCGATCGAACCGGTGCGCACGGCGGTCTCCAGCAGCGGCAGGTCCTCGAACTGCTTGACCTCGTAGCCGTTGGCCTGGGCGTTCGCGTTGCCGTACTCCTCGCCGGTGGTGCCCTGCTGCACGCCGAGGACCTTGCCCTTGAGGGACGCGAGGTCCTTCAGGCCGGAGTCCTTCTTGACCAGCAGCGCCTGGCTGGCGTCGAAGTACGGGTCGGAGAAGTCGACGGCTTCCTTGCGCTTCTCGGTGATCGTGATGCCCGCCGCGGCCACGTCGCACTCGCCGGTGCTGAACACCGTGCCCGAGGTGATGTTCTCGAACGGGGTGTCGAAGATCTGCTGGGTGACGCCCAGCTCCTTGGCGACCAGGTTGACCAGGTCGACGTCGAACCCGACCGTCTCACCGTTCTGGGTGAACTGGAAGGGCTCGTACGACATGTGCGTGCAGGTGACCAGCTTGCCCTCCTGGACCAGGCTGATCTCGCTGCCACCGCCCGCGGAGTTGTCCACCTTGGTCGCACACCCGGTCGCGGTGGCGGCCAGGGCGAGCACCGGAAGCAGGGCGCGCACGGCGTGCCTGGATCGACGGGTCACGGTGTCACTCCTCGTAACTCTTTTGGTTGAGTGTTCGGCATACTGCCACTCGGGGGACACTGATGACAGCACGTGATTGTTACGGAGCGCGTCTAGATACGATATTTTCGTTACAAATGCCATTCGGGTGAAGGATGTACGCTCATACGGGGTAGAGGCCGCAATTCGTGGTCAACGGCTCGTGGTGTGACGTCGGTCCGTCAGGAGCGAGGCGACCAGCGCCGTCCACCCGGTCTGGTGAGTGGCCCCCAGCCCCTCGCCGGTGTCCCCGTCGAAGTACTCGCTGAAGGTCACGTGCTCGCGCCACAGCGGTGAGTCCGTCGCCTCCACCCGCTTGCCGTCCGACGGCCTGCGCCCGTCCGAGTCCGGCAGGAACAGCGACACCAGCCTGCCCACCAGCTCGTCCGCCGCGCGCCCCGCCGTCACCTGCCGCTGCGAGCGGGTGGGAAGTTCCACGTGAAACCTTCCCCGGTGGAACGACTCGATCGTGCGCAGCGCCTCGACCAGCAGCGCGTTCGTCGGGAACCACACCGGGCCGCGCCAGTTCGAGTTGCCGCCGAACATCGGCGTGTGCGACTCGCCCGGCTCGTAGCCCATCCGGTGCTCCTGGTCGGCGATCTGCACCTCCAGGCCCTCCCGGTGCGCCGCCGACAGCGACCGGATGCCGTGCGGCGACAGGAACTCGCCCTCGTCGAGCATCCTGGTCAGCACCAGCCGCAGCTTGCGCTCGTCCAGCAGCGACAGCAGCGCCCGCCCGTCCGGCTCGCGGGTGATGAACCGCGCCAGCTCCGGCCTGCGCGCCAGCAGGTGCTCCAACCTGCGGGTGAAGCCCGGCACCTCGGCGTCCACCCACGGCTCCAGCACCGCGCACGCCAGCACCGGGATCAGGCCCACCATCGACCGCACCCGCACCGGCTTGGACTCCACCGACCCGTCCGGCAGCCGCCGCGACACCACGTCGTAGCAGAAGCCGTCCGTCTCGTCCCAGATCCCGCGCCCGCCCGAGCCGAACTGCGCCGCCGCGTCCGCGATGCTCAGGAAGTGCTCCACGAACTTCGTGGCCACGTCCTCGTACGAGTCGTCGACCCGCGCCAGCTCCAGCGCCATCTCCATCATGTGCAGCGAGTACGCCGCCATCCACGAGGTCGCGTCGGACTGCTCCAGCCGCCACTGCCCCAGCATCGGCTCCGACCGGTTCACCGGGCCGATGTTGTCCATGCCGAGGAACCCGCCCTCGAACAGGTAGCTGCCGTCGGCGTCCTTGCGGTTGACCCACCAGGAGAAGTTCAGCAGCAGCTTGTGGAAGATCTTCGCCAGGAACTTCCGGTCCGGGACCGGCTCCGACCGGTACACCTGGAGCGCGGCCCAGGCGTGCACCGGCGGGTTCACGTCGCCGAACTCCCACTCGTAGGCGGGCAGCTGGCCGTTGGGGTGCATCAGCCACTCCCGGCACAGCAGGAGCAGCTGCTCCTTCGCGAACGCCGGGTCCACCCGCGCGAACGGCACGGTGTGGAACGCCAGGTCCCACGCCGCGAACCAGGGGTACTCCCACTCGTCCGGCATGGAGATCACGTCGGCCACGTCGAAGTGCCGCCAGTGCGAGTTGCGCGCGTGCGGGCTCTTGCGCGAGGTCGGCGCGGCGGGCTTGCCGGGGTCGCCCTCCAGCCAGTCGCTGGTGCGGAAGCGGTAGTGCTGCTTGGTCCACATCAGCCCGGCCATCGCGCGGCGCACCACGCCCGCGCGCACCGGGTCGAGGTCGGTGCGGTGGAACTCGTCGGCCTCGGCCGAGCGCGCCCCCACCACCTCGTCGAACGAGGGGCCGAACGCGTCCGGGTGCCCGTCGCCCTCGACCAGCCGCAGCCGCACGGTCACCGACTCGCCGGGCCGGACCGACCCGAACGAGTACCAGGCCGCCGCCTTCGTGCCGGGCGCGCTGCGCTCACCGGGGCCGACGACCTGGCAGGCGCCCGCCTCGCCGGACACGACGTGCCGGTCGATGCCGTCCTTGGTGAAGCGGGTGGGGTTCTCGGCCGCCCCGAACAGGGCGACCTCGTTCGTCTCGTTGTCCGTCACCAGCAGCACCGGCGCGCCCTCGACGTGCAGCGTGTAGCGGCCCAGCGCGCCGTGCTCGGCGGTCACCCGCGACCAGCCGTCCTGCGCCGACGCGGTCAGGTGCGGCCTGCGGTCGTCGCGGCCCCACGCCCAGGTGTTGCGGAACCACAGCTGCGGCAGCAGGTGCAGCGGCGCGGCGTCCGGGCCGTGGTTGGTCGCGGTCAGCACCGCGCACACGTCGGTCGGCCCCGCCTTGGCGTAGGTCACCTCGACGTCGAAGAACCGGTTCTCGTCCAGCGCGCCGCTGTCCGACAGCTCCGGCTCGCGGTCCTGCCTGGTCGCGTGCGCCGACATCGAGCGCAGCTCGGCGTAGGGGAACTCGGCCTGCGGGTAGCGGTAGAGCACCTTCATCCACGAGTGCGTGGGCGTCCCGTCGACGACCCACCAGTGCTCCTTGGCGTCCTCGCCGTGGTTGCCCTCGTTGTTGGTGAGCCCGAAGTACCGCTCCTTCAGGATCGGGTCGCGGCCGTTCCACAGCGCGAGCCCGAGGTTGAGGAAGCCGTGCACGTCGCAGATGCCCGCGATGCCGTCCTCGCCCCACCGGTACGCCCGCGAGCGGGCGTGGTCGAACGGGAACGACGTCCAGGCGTCACCGCCCGGGGAGTAGTCCTCGCGGACCGTCCCCCACTGGCGCCCGGCCAGGTAGGGGCCCCACAGGCGCCACGGTGCGGTGGGCGAGTCCGAGACGGCCAACCTGGCCCGCTCGGCTTCCAGCCTTTGCTCGGTCACGGGCCCAGTGTGCGACATCGATCCGGTGCACCGGTTCCCTCTCGGTTGCGTAATGGTGCCCACCCGTCCGGGTTAACGGAACTCGGCGAACGGCCCACGAACCGGCCTTGACCTGCGCGGGAAAGCCTGCGACCGCGATCACCGGTGATCGGGGACGGCGCCGCTCCCGCCCTCCGGCGACGGGCGGGAGCGGCCCCGGTTCACCTGCGGGTGTGGGCGTCCAGCACGAGCGCGACGGCCTCGGTGACCCGCGCGGCGTGCGCCAGGTTCAGCCACTCGTCGGGCACGTGGCAGTTGCTGTCCGGGCCGACCGCGCCGGTCACCACGAACTGCGCCGCCGGGTACGCCTCGTGCAGCAGCCCCATGAACGGGATCGAGCCGCCCAGCGACACCGTCCGCCAGGGCGAGCCGAACACGTCGGCGCCCACCCGGTCCAGCGACTCGCGCAGCCACGGTGCCAGCTCCGGCGCGTTCCAGCCGGACGCGTGCTCGGTGCGCGACAGCTCCACCACCGCGCCGTACGGCACGTCGGTGGTCAGCGCGCGCTCCACGGCGGCCAGCGCCTCGGCCGAGTCGGCCGTCGGGGGCAGCCGGAAGCTCAGCACCAGCGTGGTCGAGGGCCGCAGCACGTTGCCCGCGTCCTCGGGCTTGGGCAGGCCGTCCGCGCCGGTGACCGACAGGGTGGGCCGCCAGCCGTTGTTGAGCGCCAGCTGCACCTCGTCCTCGTCCACCGGCCCGGTGCCGCCCGCCCACGGCACGGCCCCGGTCAGCGAGCCCGGCGCGGCGGCCACGGCCTCGCGGATCTCGGCGACCCGGTTCTCCGGCACGTCGACGTGCATCTCCAGCAGGCGGATCTCGCCGGTGGCCGAGTCCTCCAGCCGGTCCAGCAGCTGCCTGGCGATCCGGAACGAGCTGGGCACGATGCCGCTGGCCATGCCCGAGTGCAGGCCGCCCTCGACCACCTTCACGGTCAGCGCCACCTGGACCAGGCCGCGCAGCGAGGTGGTCAGCCACATCCGCTCGTAGTCGTTGCCGCCCGAGTCCAGGCACACGACCAGGCTCACGTCGCCGAGCCGGGGCTTGAGGTGCTCCAGGTAGGCGGGCAGGTCGGGGCTGCCGGACTCCTCGCTGGTCTCCAGCAGCAGCACGCACCGGGCGTGCTGCCCGCCCGCCGCGCGCACCGCCTCGATGGCGGTGACGGCGGCGTAGCCGGAGTAGCCGTCGTCGGCCGAGCCCCGGCCGTAGAGCCTGCCGTCGCGCACGACCGGGGTCCACGGGTCGAGACCCTCGGACCAGTTGGCGACCGGCGGCTGCTTGTCGAGGTGGCCGTAGAGCAGCACGGTGTCGTCGCCCGCCGTGGCGGGCACGTCCACCAGGAGCAGCGGGGTGCGTCCCGGCAGGCGGACCACCTCCACCTGCGCGCCGGGCAGGTCGCGGGCCACGAGCCACGCGCGCACGTGCTCGACGGCGGCGTCGAGGTGGCCGCTCTCGGCCCAGTCCGGGTCGAACGCGGGGGAGACGGCGGGCACGGCGACGAGCCCGGTCAGGCTGGGCAGGACGTCCTCGTCCCAGGTGCTTCGGACGGTACGGGTCAACGCAGATCGGTCCACCCCCTGATCCTGGCACGCCCGTGCCGTGCGGCACCCCGAACGCGCTCTGTTAACAAGCGATAACCGGGACAGTAGTGTTCGTTATCCGAACGGGGTGATCGGTGGTCCAAAGATAGGCCTTCCGATTGTTTGTGCTGCTCAGACTGCTGTGCGGTCTGCCGAAAAATGGGACGGGACTCACCGGTTTGAGTGATTCCGTGTCAGGATGTGGATGAGAACACCGTCAGTGCCGACGGCTGTCGGGCCGCCCTCACCGGGGTCGCCGACGACCGGAGGGCGAGCCGCGGACGGTCGTCACGAGCGACCGGGCGGCCTCCTAGACGTAGGGAGCAGGACGATGTCGTCCCCAGAAGAATGGACGCACCCCGGTCCGGACGCAGTTCCGGCGACCGGGGCCGCGCCGACCGCCGCGCAGGTGATCGCCGGTCTCAAGGCCACGGACGAGGGCGGCTCGGACCTGGTGCAGCTGCTCACCCCCGAGGGCGAGCGGGTGCGCCACCCCGACTTCGACGTCGACGTCACGGCCGAGGAGCTGCGCGGGCTGTACCGCGACATGGTCCTGGTCCGCCGGGTCGACCGCGAGGCCAACGCCCTGCAGCGCAAGGGCGAGCTCGGCCTCTGGGCGCCCCTGCTCGGCCAGGAGGCCGCGCAGGTCGGCGCCGGGCGGGCGATGCGGTCGCAGGACATGGCGTTCCCCAGCTACCGCGAGCACGGCGTCGCCTGGTGCCGGGGCGTTCCCCCGACCGACCTGCTCAGCATGTTCCGGGGCACCGACCAGTGCGGCTGGGACCCGGTCGAGCACCGCTTCCACCCCTACACGATCGTCATCGGCAACCAGGTGCTCAACGCCACCGGGTACGCCATGGGCCAGCGGTTCGACGGCGCCGTGGGCGACCAGGACGGCGAGGCCACCATGGCCTTCTTCGGCGACGGCGCCACCAGCCAGGGCGACGTGCACGAGGGCTTCGTCTGGGCTGCCGTCTACGACGCGCCGGTGGTGTTCTTCTGCCAGAACAACCAGTGGGCCATCTCCGAGCCCACCGAGCGCCAGTCCCGGCTCCCGCTCTACCAGCGGGCGCGCGGCTACGGCTTCCCCGGCATCCGGGTCGACGGCAACGACGTCCTCGCCACCCTCGCCGTCACGCGCTGGGCGCTCGACCAGTGCCGCACCGGCAACGGCCCCGTCCTGATCGAGGCGTTCACCTACCGGATGGACGCCCACACCACCTCGGACGACCCGTCCCGCTACCGGCTCTCCGACGAGCTGGAGCTGTGGAAGCTCAAGGACCCCATCGAGCGGGTCAAGGTGCACCTGGTCAAGCAGCAGTGGGCCGACCAGGAGTTCTTCGACTACGTCGAGCTGGAGGCCGACGAGCTGGGCGCCCAGCTGCGCGAGCACTGCTCGTCGCTCCAGGCGCCGCCCGCCGAGCGGATCTTCAGCCAGGTGTACGCGGAGGGCAGCCCCGTCGTGGACGCCCAGCGCGAGGAGTTCCTGTCCTACCACGCCGGTTTCCTCGGAGGTGAGCGCTGATGGCCGCGCCGACCGTCGACCGCCCGGACGCGGGCGCGCCCGCCGCCGTGCAGACCCTCACCATCGCCAAGGCGATCAACTCCGGCCTGCGCGCCGCGATGGAGGCCGACCCGAAGGTCGTCGTCATGGGCGAGGACGTCGGCAAGCTCGGCGGCGTCTTCCGCATCACCGACGGGCTGCAGAAGGACTTCGGCGAGCAGCGCGTGCTGGACACGCCGCTGGCCGAGTCCGGCATCGTCGGCACCGCCGTTGGCCTGGCGCTGCGCGGCTACCGGCCGGTGTGCGAGATCCAGTTCGACGGCTTCATCTTCCCGGCGTTCGACCAGATCGTCAGCCAGGTCGCCAAGCTGCACTACCGCACCCAGGGCAGGCTCAAGCTGCCCATCGTGATCCGGGTGCCCTACGGCGGCGGCATCGGCGCGGTCGAGCACCACTCCGAGTCGCCCGAGGGGTACTTCGCGCACACCGCGGGCCTCAAGGTCGTCACCTGCTCGAACCCGGCCGACGCGCACTGGATGATCCAGCAGGCCATCGCCTGCGACGACCCGGTGCTGTTCTTCGAGCCGAAGCGGCGCTACTACGAGAAGGGGCAGGTCGACACGACCGCCGCCCCCGGCCCGCTGTTCGCCTCGCGGGTGCTGCGGGAGGGCGCGGACGTGACGGTCGCGGCCTACGGGCCGGTCGTGCGCACCGCGCTGGAGGCCGCCGCCGCCGCCGAGGAGGACGGGCGTTCGCTGGCCGTCGTCGACCTGCGCTCGCTCTCGCCGCTGGACCTCGGCCCGGTGTACGAGTCGGTGCGGCGCACCGGCAGGCTCGTCGTGGTGTCCGAGGCGCCCGGCGAGGCGTCGCTGGCCAGCCACATCGCGGCCCAGGTGCAGCAGGAGTGCTTCTACTCGCTCCAGGCCCCGGTGCTCAGGGTGACCGGGTACGACACGCCCTACCCGCCCGCGAAGCTGGAGGAGGAGTTCCTCCCCGACCTCGACCGGGTGCTCGACGCCGTAGACCGCTCGATGGCCTGGTGAGGGGGAGATCGTGCCGCAGTACAAGCAGTTCCCGCTCCCGGACACGGCCGAGGGGCTGACCGACGCCGAGATCCTGACCTGGCACGTGCGGCCCGGCGACGCGGTGAAGGTCAACCAGGTCATCGTGGAGATCGAGACCGCGAAGGCGGCCGTCGAGCTGCCCTGCCCGTGGGACGGGGTGGTGACCGAGGTCCTCGTGCAGGTCGGGCAGACCGTCGACGTGGGCACGCCGATCATCACCATCGACGTCGACCCGAGCGGGGCGGCGCCCGCGCCGGTCCCGGCGGCCCCGGTCAACGGGGTGGCGGTCGAGGAGTCCGGCCGGGTGCCCACGCTGGTCGGGTACGGGCCGAAGTCCGGCGCGGCGAAGCGCCGCCCCCGCAAGGGGAGCCCGGCCGCAGCCGCTCCGGTCGCGCCTGCGGCTCCCGCTCCCGCGCCAGTGGCCGCACCCGCACCCGCGCCCGCTCCGGTCGCGGTCGCGGAACCCGTTGCGCCGCAAGGCGGTTACGTCCCGCTGGCCAAGCCGCCGGTGCGCAAGCTGGCCAAGGACCTCGGGGTCGACCTGCGCGCGCTGACCGGCTCCGGTCCCGGCGGCGTGATCACCCGCGAGGACGTCGAGGCGTCGCTGGCCGCGCCGGTCGCCGAACCCGCTCCGTCCACTGTGGACAGCGGAGCGCGCGAGCGGCGGGTGCCGATCAAGGGCGTCCGCAGGGCGACCGCGCAGGCGATGGTGGACAGCGCGTTCACCGCCCCGCACGTCACCGAGTTCCTGACCATCGACGTCACGCCGATGATGGAGCTGCGGGCCAGGCTCAAGGACAGCCCGGAGTTCCGGGGCGTCAAGCTGACCCCGCTGGCGTTCGCGGCCAAGGCCGTGGTGCTCGCGGCGCGGCGGACCCCGGACGTGAACGCCGCCTGGGACGGTCCGGCGGGCGAGATCGTCTACAAGGACTACGTGCACCTGGGCATCGCCGCAGCCACCCCGCGCGGGCTGGTGGTGCCGAAGGTCCGCGACGCGGACCGGATGTCGCTGCGCGAGCTGGCCGTCGCGCTGGAGGAGCTGGCCACCACCGCGCGCGAGGGCAGGACCAAGCCCTCGGACATGGTCGGCGGCACGTTCACCATCACCAACGTCGGCGTCTTCGGCGTTGACACCGGCACGCCCATCCTCAACCCCGGCGAGTCGGGCATCCTCGCGCTCGGCGCGATCCGCGACATGCCGTGGGTGGTGGACGGCCAGGTGGTGCCGCGCAAGGTGTGCCAGCTGGCGCTGAGCTTCGACCACCGCGTGGTCGACGGCCAGCAGGGCTCGCAGTTCCTGGCGGACGTCGGCGCGCTCCTGGCCGACCCCGCCGTGGCGATCACGTACTGAGGTCACTCCGGCCGAGATCCCCAGAAGAGGCCGCGTCACCCCGCATCGGGTGACGCGGCTTTTTCTGTCTTGACTCTCCCCTCACGGGAGATTGCAGGCTGTTCCCCGTGCGGTACTACTCGATCGGCGACCTGGCCCGGATGACCGGCATGACCGTCAAGGCCGTCCGGTTCTACTCGGACTCCGGACTGATCCCCGTCGCGGGGCGGACGTCCGGCGGGTTCCGGTGCTACGACGCCGACGGGTTGTCCCGCCTCAAGCTCCTGGGCACGCTGCGCGAACTCGGCTTCGACCTGCCGACCGCGCGGCGCGTGCTGGGGCGCGAGGTGTCCGTCGCCGAGGTGGCGCGGACGCACGCGGAGGCCATCGACGCGCAGCTGCGGGTGCTGCGGCTGCGCCGGTCCGTGCTGCGCGCGGTGGCGAGATCAGGGGAGGTGGAGATGGTGCACGAACTGGCGAAGCTGTCCGAGGAGGAGCGGCAGCGCGTCCTGGACGACTTCTTCGAGGAGGTCTTCGGGGGGCTCGACCTGGAGCCGGGCTTCGAGTCGATGATGCGCTCGGTCCGGATCGAGCTGCCGGACGACCCGTCGCCCGAGCAGGTGGAGGCCTGGATCGAGCTGGCGAACCTGGTGCGGGACGCGGACTTCCGCGCGTCGATCCGGCGGATGTCCGAGCGGCACCAGGAGATGCGCGCCGAGGGCGTGGACATGACCGGGGGCGAGCGGAACGCGGAGGCGTTCACGATCGCCGTGGCGCGGGCGCGCGAGGCGATCGACGCGGGCGTCGAGGCCGGGTCCGCCGAGTCCCGCGAGATCGTGCGGGAGATCTCCGCGCGGCTCGCCGAGGAGCTGGGGACCCTGGACGCCGAGGACCAGTGGGCCTGGCTCAGGGAGTTCGGCGACCCGAGGGCCGAGCACTACTGGGTGCTGATCGCGCGGATCAACGGCTGGCCGCCGGTCCCGTCCACCGCCGACGAGCGCCGCTGGCTGCTGGCGTCGATCGGCTGACCTGTCGCAGACCGTTCCTTCCCGGTGCACAGGGAAGGAACGGCCCTCGCGGCGCCAAGAGGAAAGACCAAGAGCGGAAGGCGGGGCTTCTCCCGTCCACCTCGAAAGGCTTGGGGTTTCTGACTCGCCCTATTCGGGCGAGCCAGGGTGCCAGACGCGCCCGTCGACCAGGTCCCCGAACCCCATCCACACCAGGTTCATCAACCGCGCCGCCACGACCCCCGACGGCTCGTCGGGGTGGTCCAGCCACCAGTCGGCCAGCGACTCGCCCGCGCCTACCAGCGCGGCGGCCATGCTCTCGGCGTCCCGCTCGCCCGCGCCGGGCACCCCGGCCTCCTCGGCGGCCCGCGCCACCAGCTGCGCCACCAGGCCGATCGCCCGCCCGCGCAGCTCCGCCAGCTCCGCCGCGAACGGCCCGCCCTGCGAGCTGGCCTGGCGGTGCAGCACCAGCCAGCTCGCCCGGTGCTCGCCGACGAACCCGAAGAACGCCCGCAGTCCCGTCCACAGCTGGACGTCCGCAGCCTGGTCGACCTCCACGCCGGTGGCGATGGCCTCCATCAGCCTGGCGGACTCGCGCCGGGTGCAGGCGGTGAACAGCTCCTCCTTGGAGCCGAGGTAGGCGTACAGCATGGGCTTGGAGATGCCCGCGACCTCGGATATCGCGTCCATCGACGCGGCGTGGAAGCCGAGCCGGGAGAAGACGTCCACCGCGGCGTCGAGGATCTGCCGCTCGCGCACCGCGCGCGGCAGCCGCTTGGTCCGACCGGCGCGGACCTGCTGCTCTGCTGCCATCACACCCCCAGGATCGTTCACCCCAAGGCTAGCGAACCCCCTTGCCGCCCTACCTACTCACGAGTAGGTTCACGGGCCAGTACGGACGAGGAGGTGCCACCGTGTCCATCGACCTCACCGCTGAGGCCGTGGCGGGACTCAGGCCCGCCGAGCTGATCTCCGCGCTGGAGGGCGCGAGCCCCGACGACCCGGCGCTGCGCTCGGCGGACGTCAACGCCATCGCCGAGGGCGTCGACCCGCGCAAGCTCACCGAGGGCGAGTTCGCCGACCTGCTCGCCGCGCTCGGCGCGCTGGCCGACGCGGGGGCCCCGCTCGACCTGGCCGCGATGGGCGCGACGAACTTCGCCCGCCTGGTGTCGCGCGCGTCCAAGGGGCAGCTGGACGAGGCGTTCGCCCGGCCCGCCGTGCGCGGGCGCGTGCTGGACGAGGTGTTCCGGCGCATGGAGCGGCACTTCCGGCCCGAGCGCGCTGGCGCGACGCGGGCCGTGGTGCACTTCGCGCTCACCGGGCCCGAGGAGGACCACTACCAGGTCGTGGTGGAGGACGAGCGCTGCTCGATCGCCAAGGGCTTCGACCGCGAGCCGCGCGCGGTGGTGACGGCGGCGCCGACGGACTTCGTGAAGCTGGCGACCGGCAACGCGTCCGCGCCCGTGCTGTTCATGACCGGCAAGCTCAAGGTCCGGGGCGACCTGGGGCTGGCGGCCGGGTTCATGGGCCTGTTCGACATCCCGAGGGGTTGACGTGGGCGCCTTCTCGTTGGAGCTGAACTCCGACCAGCGGGACCTGCGCGACTGGGTCCACGGGTTCGCGGCGGAGGTGATCAGGCCTGCCGCCGCCGAGTGGGACGAGCGCGAGGAGACGCCGTGGCCGGTGATCCGGGAGGCGGCGAAGATCGGCCTGTACGGGTTCGAGTCGCTGGCCACCTGGTTCGCCGACCCGGTCGGGCTGTCGCTGCCGATCGCGACCGAGGAGCTGTTCTGGGGTGACGCGGGCATCGGGCTGTCGCTGATGGGCACCGGGTTGGCGGTCGCGGGCATCCTGGCGGCGGGCGAGCCGGAGCAGCTGGCCGAGTGGGTGCCGGAGTGCTTCGGCGACGAGTCGGACCCGCGGGTGGCGGCGTTCTGCGCGTCCGAGCCGCAGGCCGGGTCGGACGTGGCGGGCTACCGGACGCGCGCGGTGTACGACCAGGCGGCGGACGAGTGGGTGCTCAACGGCCAGAAGTCGTGGGCCACCAACGGGGGCATCGCGAACGTGCACGTGGTCACGGCGGTGGTGGACCCGGCGCTGGGCGCGCGCGGCCAGGCGGGCTTCATCGTGCCACCGGGCACGGCGGGCCTGTCGTCCCCGGCGAAGGTGCGCAAGCACGGGATGCGCGCCTCGCACACGGCGGACGTGTTCCTGGACGACGTGCGCGTGCCGGGCCGCTGCCTGCTCGGCGGCCGGGAGCGGCTTGAGGCGCGGCTGGCGCGGGCGCGCGAGGGGCAGCGCGCGGGCGTGCAGGGCGCGATGGCGACGTTCGAGACGACCAGGCCGGTGGTCGGCGCGATGGCCGTGGGCGTGGCGCGGGCGGCGCACGAGTACGCCCTGGCGTACGCGAAGGACCGCGAGGCCTTCGGCCGGAAGATCATCGAGAACCAGTCGATCGCGTTCGACCTGGCGAACGTCCGCGTGGAGATCGACGCGTCCCGCCTGCTGGTCTGGCGCGCGGCCTGGATGGGCCGCAACAACGTGCCGTTCACGGCGGGCGAGGGCTCGATGTCCAAGCTCAAGGCGGCCGAGGTGGCGGTCTGGGCGACCGAGCGCGCGATCCAGGTCCTCGGCGGCGCGGGCTACACCCGCGACCACCCGGTGGAGCGGATGCACCGCGACGCGAAGCTGTTCACGATCTTCGAGGGCACCTCGGAGATCCAGCGCCTGGTGGTGGCGCGGGCGATCTCGGGGGTGCAGGTGCGGTGAGGGGGGCGCGCGGCGGGTGTCCGGGGGGCGTCCGCCGCGCGGGGGCGGACGTGGGCGGTGCTCCGCAGCGCGCCGGTCTCCTCCAGGCGCCCCCACGCGGTGGAGCCGTGGTGCTCGGCGCAGGGCCGCCCCTCGCGCCGCGCCCTCAGGTCGTCCTCACCGGTTCGGGAGTGAGTGGCGGTCGGCGTTCGACGGCGTGAAGAGGAGAACGGTGACCTCGGGGAGTGCGGCGAGCTTCGCGCGGATCAGCGGTTCCACGTCCGACCAGGGAAGACCGCCGTTCCCGGCGCCGAGCGGAGGGATGGCGATCGACTTGATCGACCGCTCCTCGATGACGCGGACCAGGTCGTCGAGCCCGGTTTCGACGTCGGAGAGCTTGGACCGTGATCTCCAGTGCCCCTTGGTGGGGAAGTTGACCACGTACTTCGGGCCGGTGACCGCGTTGCGCTCCACCACGTGCATCCGGCCGAGCTCCACCACGCCGTCCTCGCAGGCGCGCGCGTAGCTCTCGAAGCTCTCCGGGTAGCGGCGCTTGAACTGCAGCGCCAGCCCCCTCCCCATCACCCCGACGCAATTCACCGTGTTGACGAGTGCTTCGACGTCGGCCTCCAGGAGGTCGCCCGCCCCGTTCTCGATCACCGGTGCTCCTGGCTGTAGTAGAGGTGCGGGGAAACACGGTACTGCAGTGCGGTCCCCTCCCCACCGGACCAGCCTCGTCCCCGCAGCGGGAACCGCGCTGCTCACCCGCTGACCGACCCCTCCAGCACCGGCCGCCCGCCGCTCCACACCGCGAACCGCCACCCCTCCACCGTCCGCCGCGCCGAGAACTCCGCCCGCGCGGGCAGCCCCAGCGGGGTCTTGAACCGCGCGTCCACCACCTGCGCCCCGCCGATCCGGCCCTCCAGCGCCGCCACGCAGCGGGCCTTCGTCCACATCCCGTGCGCGATCGCCCGCCTGAACCCGAACGCGCGCGCCGCCAGCCCGAACAGGTGGATCGGGTTCCGGTCGCCGGACACCGCCGCGTACCGCCTGCCCACGTCGCCGGGCACCCGCCACACCGCGCTCGGCTCCGGTGGCTCCAGCACCCCGCCCGACCGCGCGCCACCACCCCCCGAGCGCCGTAGATATGTCGACACGTCGACCCAGACCCGCTCCCCGTCGACCTCGGCCGTGGTCACCGCGTCGAACTGGCGACCCCGCTCGTGCGGGCGCAGGTCCTCCAGCCGCACCCGCAGCTCCAGCGGCTCGCCGACCAGCAGCGGCCTGGTCTGGGTGACCCGGTTGGCCACGTGCACCAGCCCCGGCAGCGGGAACGGGAAGCCGCGCGCGGTCATCAGGTCCACCTGCAGCGCGAACGCCAGCACGTGCGGGTAGGTCACCGGCAGCTCGTCGCGCCGCCGGAACCCGCACACCCGCGCGTACTCGGCCAGGTGGTCCCGGTCCACCACGACCCGCGCCGAGCGCTCACCCCCCGGCAGCTCCTCACCCCGTCGGGCGAACCCCGACAGGGCGGCCTTCGCGTACAGCAGTCCCAGGTTCGCCATCACGCCCCCAGCAGGCTCTGCCCGCACACCCGCACGACGTTGCCGGTTACCCCGCCCGACGCCGGGTGCGCGAGCCACGCCACGGCCTCGGCCACGTCCACCGGCAGCCCGCCCTGCGCCACCGAGTTGAGCCGCCGCCCGACCAGCGCGGGCAGCAGCGGCATCGCGGCGGTCATCGCGGTCTCGATGAACCCCGGCGCGACCGCGTTCGCCGTCCCCCGCCCGCGCAGCTCCTCGGACAGCGCCTCCACCAGGCCGATCACCCCGGCCTTGCTGGCGGCGTAGTTGGTCTGGCCCGCGTTCCCCGCGACGCCCCCGATCGACGACACCCCCACGACCCTGCCACCGCGCCGCAGCACCCGCAGGAGTTCGCCGTTCAGCCGCTCCTGGGCGGCGAGGTTCACCGACAGCACGGCGTCCCACTCGTCCGGGGTCATCCGACCGAGGGTGCGGTCGCGGGTGATCCCCGCGTTGTGCACCACCACGTCCACCCCGCCGTGCCGCTCGGCCAGCAGCTCGGCGACCCCGCGCGGCGCGTCCGGCGCGGTGATGTCGAAGTGGCACGCCGACCCGCGCACCCGGTTCGCGACCTCGGCCAGCGCCGCGCCGGACGCGGGCACGTCCAGGCAGACCACGTGCGCCCCGTCCCGGCCGAGCACCTCGGCGATGGCCGCCCCGATCCCCCGCGCCGCCCCGGTGACCAGCGCGACCTGCCCGTCGAGCGGTCGCCCCCGGTCGGAGGGCGCGGGGGCCTCGGCCGGTCCGATCCGCACGACCTGGCCGGACACGTACGCCGAGCGCCCGGACAGCAGGAACTCGACCGTGGACCCGATCGCGCCCTCGGCCCCCTCGGCGACCTGGACCAGCTGCGCGGTCGCGCCCCGGCGCAGCTCCTTGCCGAGGCTGCGGGTGAACCCCTCCAGCGCCCGCTGCGCCGCGCGGGAGGCGGCCCCCTCGGGCGGCGAGCCGAGCACCACGACCCGCCCGCACGGGGCGAGCGAGCGCACGACGGGCTGGAAGAACGCGTGCAGCTCCCGCAACCGCGCCACCGAGTCGATCCCGGTCGCGTCGAACACCAGCGCGCCCCACAGCTCCCCGCTCACCGCGCCGACGGCGGGCCCGCCCACCCCGCTCGCGACGCCACCGCCCGCAGCCGCCGCGCCATCGCCCGCAGCCGCCGAACCGCCGTCCACCGAACCGCCGTCCACTAGGCCGCTCGCCCCCGAGCCGCCCGCTCCCTGGCCGCCCGCCCCCGACCGGCCCGCCGCCTCGACCACCCGAACCCCGGCCTCCGCGATCACCCGCCCGACCGGCCCGCGCAACCGCCCGCCACCCCCGAGCAGCACCGGCCCGTCCAGCAGCGGCTGTCCGGGGACGTGCCGCCGCAGCGGGTGCGGCGCGGGGAGTCCGAGCTTGCGAACGACCAACCGCCCGAGGGCGGTCCCGGCGAAGGACTGGTACCGATCCATGAGTGCATCACACTCCCTACCGGCTAGTAAGTCTACTCGCGAGTAGGTAAGCTTCGGGCCACCGCGACGAGGGAGGCCACGTGGCAGGCACCAGGAGGGTCGCCGTCCTCGGCGGCAACCGCACCCCGTTCGCCCGAGCGGGCGGCGCGTACGCCCGAGCCTCGAACCAGGACATGCTCACCGCCGCCCTCGACGGCCTGGTCGCCCGCTTCGGCCTCGCGGGCGAGCGCGTCGGCGAGGTCGTCGGCGGCGCGGTCCTCAAGCACAGCAGGGACTTCAACCTCGTCCGCGAGTCCGTCCTCGGCAGCGCCCTGTCCCCCACCACCCCCGCCACCGACCTCCAGCAGGCCTGCGGGACCGGCCTCCAAGCCGTGATCACCGTGGCCAACAAGATCGCGCTCGGACAGGTCGACTCCGGGATCGCGGGCGGCGTCGACACCGCCTCCGACGCCCCGATCGGCGTCAACGAGGGCCTGCGCGAGGTCCTGCTGGAGTTCAACCGCGCCCGCACCACCGCCGCCCGCCTGCGCGCGCTCGGCAAGCTGCGCCCCGGCCACGTCGTCCCGGACGTCCCGCGCAACGGCGAGCCCCGCACCGGCAGGTCGATGGGCGAGCACGCCGCGATCACCGCGCGGCAGTGGGGAATCACCCGCGCCGAGCAGGACGAGCTCGCCGCCGCCAGCCACCGCAACCTCGCCGCCGCCTACGACTCCGGCTTCCTCGACGACCTGGTGACCCCGTTCCTCGGCCTCACCAGGGACGAGAACCTGCGCCCCGACTCCACCCCGGAGAAGCTGGCCGCGCTGAAGCCGGTGTTCGGCGCCGACTCCGGCATGACGGCGGGCAACTCCACCCCGCTCACCGACGGCGCGGCGGTGGTCCTGCTGGCGAGCGAGGAGTGGGCGGCGGCGCGCGGCCTGCCCGTGCAGGCGTACCTCACCTTCTCCGAGACCGCCGCCGTCGACCACGTGCACGGCGGCGACGGCCTGCTCACCGCGCCGGTCCACGCGGTGCCGAGGATGCTCGCCCGCGCCGGGATCGCGCTGCCGGACTTCGACTTCTACGAGATCCACGAGGCGTTCGCCTCCCAGGTCCTCGCCACCCTCAAGGCCTGGGAGGACCCCGACCACCCGGCGCTCGCGCACGGCGCCCGGCTCGGCCGCGTCGATCGCGCCAGGCTCAACACCACCGGCTCGTCCCTCGCCGCTGGCCACCCGTTCGCCGCGACCGGCGGGCGGATCGTGGCCACGCTCGCGAAGCTGCTCGCGCGCAAGGGCTCCGGGCGCGGGCTGATCTCGATCTGCGCGGCGGGCGGGCAGGGCGTCGTCGCCGTCCTGGAGCGCTGAAACCATTGCGGGACAATGGAAATCCGTCCCCGCATTACTGCGTTCGGCCGTAACGGGCCGCGCTGGGGCGCCGTTATTCGGAGCATGGTCCGTCTTCCACCCGGCCGAGTCCTGACCCTCCTGCTGCCCCTGGCGCTGCTGCCCGCGACGACGACCGCGTGCGCCGAGCGCGAACCCACCTCGACCGTCGTCATCGGCGTCACCGCGTCGGCCAACGAACCCGCCGTCACCCTCACCCCCGCCGTGCGGGCCGTGCTGCGCGAAGCGGTCGTGGGCGGGGACGTGCGGCTGGTCGTGCACCGGTCCAGCGCCAACTCGCCCATCACCCTGTGGGACGGGCCGATCAGCCCGAGGAACGGGGACGGCGCGCTGGAGCGCGATCCGGAGCGGCGCGAGAAGGCGCTCGTCGGGGTGCTGGGCAAGGTCGAGTCCGTGGTCGGCGCGGCGGCGGGCGACAACCCCCAGCTCGACCCGCTCGGCCTGCTGGCCGCGGCGGCGCGCGTGCCGGGCGCGCAGACCGTGGTGCTGCTGAGCAGCGGCCTGCAGACCGCCGCGCCGCTCGACCTCGCCGAGCGCGGGCTCGCCCTGGACGTGCCGGACGCGATCAGCGCGCTCCCGGTCGACGCGGTGCCCCGGCTCGCGGGCAAGCGGGTGCTGCTCAGCGGCCTCGGCGAGGTGGCCGGTCCGCAGCAGCCCCTGCCCGACGACGGCAGGCGGGCGCTGGGCGAGCTGTGGCGGGGGATCTGCCTGCGCGGGCAGGGCTCCGGGTGCGACCTGGACGTGACGGCGGGCGAGCGGCGGGAACCGGTGTCGCTGGTGCGGGTGCCCGTCGTGCCGGTGGCGGGCGGGCTGCCGGACGAGCCGCCGGGTGGCTCCGCCGACCAGGGCGCCGCCGACGCGGGCTCCGGGGAGGACGCGGACGCGGGCGCGGTCGCCGGGAGCGCCACGGAGGTGGTGACCCTGCCGAACGCCCTGCTGTTCCAGCCCGACTCGGACGTCCTGGTGCCCACCGCGTCGTCGGCGATGGAGCGCATCGCCCGCCGGTTCGGGCCGGGCACGACGGCGCGGATCACCGGGCACACCGCGCACCGGGGCGCGGCGGAGGGCGCGCTGGCGCTGTCCGAGCGCAGGGCCCGCCGGGTGGCGAACTCGCTGGTGTCGCTGGGGGTCCCGCGCGCGGCGCTGACCTCGGTGCGCGGCGTCGGGTACGACGAGCCGGTGCGGCCCGAGGTCGACGCGACCGGGCAGCCGGTGCCGGGGGCGGCGGAGCAGAACCGGGCGGTGGTGGTGGAGCTGACCGGGCCGGTCGCGGCCGGGTGACGGGGCGCGGGGCCGCGCCGGGTCCTCCCGGCGCGGCCCCAGGGCGCTAGTCCAGCAGCGTCCAGGTCGCGGAGCACCGGACGGTGACCACGATCTGCTGCGCCTCCAGGTTCAGCTGCTCCATCCGCACCGGCTCGCCGGGCGCGCCACCGGCCCCGTAGGCCATGGTCGCCCTCGCGGCCTCGGCCGCCCACACCTCGCCGTCGCCGTCGGCCAGCCGCAGCAGCGGGCCCAGCCGGGCGCCCAGCGCCGCCGCGTACCCCTCGGCCCGGCGCCGGGCGTCGGCCACAGCGGCCTGCTGGGCCTCGGTGACCGCGTCGACGTCGGAGGACAGCTCCCAGGTCGGCCCGTTGAGCCAGGCGGGCTCGGCGGCGACCAGCCCGGACAGCAGCTCGTCCAGGACGGCGAGGTCCGTCGCCCGCACCACGTACCGCTGCTGGGCGCGCGCGCCCGCCCGGCGGTCGCCGAGCCAGTTGTCGTGCACCGACAGCGACCGCACCCGCACCTCGGCGCCGTCGCGGCGCAGCAGCTCCTCCACCCGCCCGACCCGCTCGGCGAGCGCGCCCGCGGCCTCGTTCCTGGTCGAGGCCTCGGCCTCGAAGGTCACGTCCACCTGCGCGCGGTCGGCGGTCCGCTCGACCCTGCCGACACCCTTGGTCACCACTTCGGCCATGCACCCCAGCCAACCCGTCCGAGTGGTCCCTGACAACACGTCCGAAAGACGGGTGGGGCACGGACGAAGGTCCCGGAAAGTCACCGGGTCAGACACGCGGGGTAGTTGTTGATCAGCACAGGGTAGTTGCTGCACGGGTGAATCTTCGGTAGCAAGAGGGTTGTGGCCGACGAATCTTCGGTATGTGCCCCGGCTCACCGGAGAATCGTTTGCGTTGTGTTACGGGAAGGGTGCATACTTGACACGTACCGCCCCGAAGCGCCAAGCAATACTTTTGAGAGGGATGAGTTCCCGATGAACTTCGCTGCGAAGCTCCGCGCCCGCCGTGTCGAGGCTCGCAACCGCAAGGCCGTCGCCCGCGCCATCGACATGGCTCCGACGCCCGCGATGCGCCACGAGCTGATCGTGATCGCCCAGGCGCAGGCGAACACCCTCCGCTGAGACTCCCTCCGCTGAAGCCTTCGCGCGCGAACGGCTGCCCGACCTCGACACCGGGCGCGCCCCGCCGGAACCGCGCGAGCTCTTCGGGGGAAAACGACGAGACCCTGCCGCACCTCCCGCGCGGCAGGGTCTCGCGTGCATGTGGGGCACATCAAAACGTGATCCCTGTCGCACGCTTCAGGGGCTGTAACGGCTCACGATCGTGTCTCGATGTTCCAGGTAGCCCCGAAGTGCTGTCGGACCCCCGACCTGGCAGCACCTCGGGGCTCTGCCACGTCCGGCTCCGGGTCGCCCCAGCTCAAACCCCCGGTCGGGGCCCTGGGCCGAGGTCGCCGCGCATCCCACCCGCCACCCCGAGCCCCACTGCCGCACCCCGCGCTCCCGCTGGCAGACGCGCCACACCCGCATCGGAACCCCGAACCTCCCCGGCTCCACCCCGACGCCGGTGCAGCATGGCGGCATGACCGACCCACTGCTCGTAGTAGACGGCGCGAACGTCGTGGGCTCAGTCCCGGACGGCTGGTGGCGAGACCGGGCCGCAGCGGCCGAACGCCTCCGCGACTCCCTCGTGCGGGTGTCCACCGAAGGAGTGCCACCCCTGCCGGGCCCGCTGGAGGTCGTCCTGGTCGTGGAGGGCAGGGCGAAGCACGTGGAGTCCGTGCCGGGCGTCCGGGTCGTGGCGGCCGAGGCGAGCGGCGACGACAAGATCGTCGCCCTGGTGGCCGAAGCCGCCCCGAGACCCTGCACCGTGGTGACGGCGGACCGCGAGCTGAAGGACCGCGTCCGAGCCCTGGGCGCCCACACCCTGGGCCCGAAGACGGTCCGCTGACCTGGAGCGCACCCCGCCACCAGCCCCGCGACCACCCGGTCGTGCGCCCCACCACCGTCCCAACCGGTGGGCTGGGGAACACCCACCCCCCACCCCGGTGTTCACTTCCCCCGTGACGACCGCGCGACGCCGTGCCCGTGTCCGTGCCCCCGAGCTCGTCGGCCGGGGCTGGCTCAACACCGGGGACCAGGACATCACCCTCGCCCAGCTCAGGGGCAAGGTCGTCCTGCTCGACTTCTGGACCTTCTGCTGCATCAACTGCCTGCACGTCCTGGACGAGCTCCGCCCCCTGGAGGCCGAGTTCGCCGACGTCCTGGTCACCATCGGCGTCCACTCGCCGAAGTTCGTCCACGAGGCCGACCCGGACGCACTGGCCGCCGCCGTCGAGCGGTACGAGGTGCACCACCCCGTCCTCGACGACCCCGAGCTCACCACCTGGCAGAACTACGCCGTCAAGGCCTGGCCGACCCTCGTCCTGGTCGACCCCGAGGGCTACGTCGTGCACGTCGCCGCCGGTGAGGGCCACGTCGACGCGCTGCGCCAGGTCGTCACCGAGCTGATCGCCGAGCACGACGCCAAGGGCACCCTGCACCGGGGCGACGGCCCGTACGTCGCCCCGCCCCCGCCGGACACCGCCCTGCGCTTCCCCGCCAAGGCCGTGCTGACCCCGGCGGGCACCCTCCTGGTCAGCGACTCCGCCCACCACTCCCTGGTCGAGCTGGCCGCCGACGGCGAGACCGTCCTGCGCCGCATCGGCACCGGCGAGCGCGGGCGCGCGGACGGCCTCGAACCCACCTTCTCCGAACCCGCGGGCATCGCCCTGCTCCCGCCCGAGGTCGCCGCCGCGACCGGCTACCACGCCGTCGTCGCCGACACCGTCAACCACCTCCTGCGCGGCCTCGACCTGGACACCGGCGAGGTCACCACCGTCGCGGGCACCGGCGAGCAGTGGCGCGACGGCGCGACCGACGGCCCGGCCGACGAGATCCCGCTGACCAGCCCGTGGGACCTGGTCTGGTGGGAGCCTGCGAACGCGGTCGCCATCGCCCTGGCGGGCAACCACACCCTCGGCCTGTTCGACCCGGTCGCGAAGCGCCTGGAGCGCCTCGCGGGCACCACCGTCGAGGGCCTCAACGACGGCCCCGCCGACCAGGCCTTCTTCGCCCAGACCTCGGGCCTGGCCTCGGACGGCGAGCGGCTGTGGCTGGTCGACTCGGAGACCTCCGCCCTGCGCTGGCTCGACCCCGACCGCACCGTCCACACCGCGATCGGCAAGGGCCTGTTCGACTTCGGCCACCGCGACGGCCCCGCCGACCAGGCACTGCTCCAGCACCCGCTGGGCGTCACCGCCCTCCCGGACGGCTCGCTCGCCATCGCCGACACCTACAACGGCGCGGTCCGCCGCTACGACCCGGCCACCGGTGAGGTCTCCACCATCGCCACCGACGTCGCCGAGCCCTCCGACGCCGTGCTGGTCGACGGCGAGCTGGTCGTCGTCGCCTCCGCCGCGCACCGCCTGGAGCGCCCGGTCGCCCCCGGCGTCCGGATCACCGGCGACGCCCACCGGGTGCGCCGCCCCCCGACCGAGATCGGCGTCGGCGCGCTGGAGCTGGCCGTCGTCTTCACCCCGCCCACCGGCCAGAAGCTCGACGACCGCTACGGCCCGTCGACCCGCCTGGAGATCACCAGCTCCCCGCCGGGGCTGCTGGTCGGCGGCGCGGGCGTCGGCACGGACCTGGTGCGCGAGCTGCGCGTCGCCGAGGGCTTCACCGAGGGCGTGCTGCACGTGGTGGCCCAGGCCGCGAGCTGCACCGACGACCCGGCGGTGGAGCACCCGGTCTGCAAGCTCACCCGCCAGGACTGGGGCGTCCCGGTCCGGATCACCCCGGACGGCCCGGCGCGGCTGCCGCTGATGATGGGCGGCCTGGACGGGTGAGGCGGGCTCGCTCCGACGGGTGAGCACGGGGGGACACCGGGGGGCCACGTAGACTCCTCCGGTGTCCGATGTCAAGCTTGAGATCCAGATGCTGCACGACCGCGTCATGGTGCGGATCTCGCCGGAGGACGGCGAGCGCCGCAGCAGCGGGGGCATCGTGATCCCGGCGACCGCGCAGGTGGCGAAGCGTCTGGCGTGGGGTGACGTCCTCGGCGTCGGCACGAACGTGCGCCACGTGAAGGTCGGGGACCGGGTGCTCTTCAACCCGGATGACCAGTTCGAGGTCGAGGTCCAGGGCCACGCCTACCTGGTCATGCGGGAGCGCGACGTGCACGCCACCGCGACCGAGCGGACCGACCACGGCACAGGTCTTTACCTCTGACGGGTCGGAACGTGACCACCGCGTGACGACGGTCGGGTAAGCAGTCCCAGGACCTTGCGGTAGAGCAAGAGGGGGAGCGGTGCCGGAGAACCAGCGACCGGAGCACGACGCCGAGCGGACCACGGCCATGAAGAAGCCGTCCCACCCGCCGTCGAGCACTGCTTCGGAGCGCACCACGATCATCTCCGCCTCGGCGGTGAACCAGGGCTGGCCGTCGGAGGAGCCCGACGCCGCCACCGCCGCCACGAGCACCGAGTCGGACGCGTCCACCGCGGCCACCGTGCAGAACGTGCAGCCCGCGAGCGACGTGACGCGCGCGCTCGACCCCGAGGGCGCCAAGCCCAAGGCCGACGTGACGCGCGCGCTCAACCCGGAGGGTGCGCCGGGCGGCGCCGCCGAGGCGACGACGAAGAGCAGCAGTGAGAGCGAGGACGCCGCCGGGCAGACCGGTGGCGAGCAGGACCCGCCGTGGATGCGGTCGGGGGCCCAGGGAGCAGGGGCGCAGGGAGCAGGCGCGCCGGGAACGGGCGCCCAGACCGGAACGCCCCCGAAGGGGACCCCGCAGGCCGGTGGTCCCCAGACCGGCGGCTCCCAGGAGGTCACCCGGAACCTGAGCGCGGACGCGACGAAGAACCTCGGCGCGGACGCCACCCAGGCGGTCACCCCGGAGGGGCAGCGCAAGTTCCAGTCCGCGCCGCCCCCCGGCTCCACCGAGGCGACCGCGGTCTTCGCGCCCGTCACGGGGAGCGGCGACACCACCGTCGTGAACCCCGGTCGGGGGACCATCCCGCCGGGCGCGCGCACCGGGACCCCGGCGGCGGGCATCCCGATGGGCACCCCGCCGGGTGGGATGAGCGTGCCTCCGGGCACCCCTCCGGGTGGGATGAGCGTGCCTCCGGGGCAGCGCCCCGGCACGTTCCCGCCCCAGGGCGCGGCGCACCCGGCCGAGGCCACGGTGTTCGGCCCCCACATGGTCGAGCAGCAGCCGGACGGGGGCGCCCCGGCGTCCGAGGCCGACGACAAGCGCAAGCGCAACCGCAAGATCGGCCTGGTCGCGGCGTCCGTCGTGGGCGCGCTCGCGGTGCTGTGGGGCATCGACCTCGCGGTGTCCAGCGGCAACGTCCCGCGCGGCGTCACGGTCGCGGGCGTCGACGTCGGCGGTATGAGCCACGCCGACGCCGAGGGCAAGCTCCGCGACGAGATCAGCCCCCGGCTGGAGAAGCCGATCAAGGTCACGGCGGGCGACGTCGAGACCGAGCTGAACCCGAAGGCCGCGGGGCTGGAACTGGACTGGGCCGCCACGCTCGACCAGGCGGGCAGCCAGCCGCTGTCCCCGATCACCAGGGTCACCTCGTTCTTCAGCAGCCGCGAGGTCGGCATCGTCTCCAAGGCGGACGACGCCAAGGTGACGGCCGCCCTGGAGGGGCTGCGCGGCACGACCGACCACGACCCGGCCGAGGGCACGATCCGCTTCGAGGGCGCCAAGCCCGTCGCCGTCGACCCGAAGCAGGGGCAGAAGCTGGAGGTCCCCGAGGCCTCGCGGGTGCTGCTGTCCAGCTGGGCCAACGGCAACGGCGTCGAGCTCCCGGTCGCCACCACCCCGGTGAAGACCACCGAGGAGGGCGTCGCCAAGGCGCTGGAGGAGGTCGCCACCCCGGCGGTCGCCTCCCCGGTCGTGATCAAGGGCGAGGGCAAGGACGCCACCCTGACCCCGGAGAACCTGGCCACCGTCCTGGTGTTCGAGCCCGCCGACGACGGCTCGCTGAACGCCAAGGTGGACAACGGCAAGGTGATCGAGGCCGCCGGTCCCCAGCTGAAGGAGACCGAGAAGGAGGGCAAGGACGCCGAGATCGTCTTCGACGGCGGCAAGCCCACCGTGAAGGAGTCGGTCGACGGCCTCGGGGTCGACTGGGACAAGTCCCTGAACGGCTTCATCGACGTGCTCAAGCGCGGCGACAAGCGCGAGGTCAAGGCGGAGTACAAGCACACGCCCGCCAAGGTGACCACCGAGCAGGCGAACAAGATGGGCATCAAGGAGGTCATCGGCGAGTTCCAGACCGGTGGCTTCGCCCAGGACTCCGGCGTGAACATCCGCGTGGTGGCCGAGAAGGTCAACGGCGCGATCGTGAAGCCGGGCGAGACGTTCAGCCTCAACGGCTACACCGGTCCGCGCGGCAAGGCGGAGGGCTACGTGGACGCGGGCATCATCGAGAACGGCGCCCCCGGCCGCGCGGTCGGCGGCGGCATCTCGCAGTTCGCCACGACGCTCTACAACGCCTACTACTACGCGGGCATGAAGGACGCCGGGCACAAGGAGCACAGCTACTGGATCTCCCGGTACCCGGCGGGCCGCGAGGCCACGGTGTTCATGGACACGGCGGGCAACAGCCTGATCGACATCAAGTTCACCAACCCGGACGACACGGGCGTCGCGATCCAGACCATCTGGACCGCGAGCTCCATCAAGATCGTCCTCTGGGGCACCAAGAACTACGACGTCACCGGCTCGACGGGTGAGAAGACCAACCACACCGAGCCGCAGGAGATCAAGAAGTCCACGCAGCCGTGCGTCGCGAGCGCGGGCGCCCAGGGCTTCACGGTCACCGACACCCGCACGATCAAGGACCGGCGCACCGGCCAGTCGCGGAACGAGACCCGCACCGTCAAGTACGACCCGTCGCCGAAGATCGTGTGCGAGGCGCCGCCCGCCTAGCGCGGAACGCACCACGCGGAACGCACCACGCTCAACGCTCGGTGATTCGCTGTAGCCACGACCGGGTATCACTCGGTCGTGGCTAACAGCGTTCACGAGGTGCGGAGACACCCGGCGGTTCAACTGCTCGGCCGGGCGGGCATGGTCTGCTACGGGATCGTCCACGTCCTGCTGGCGGCGCTGACCGTCCAGGTCGTCCTCGGCGACTCCGACCAGCAGACCGATCAGAAGGGCGCGGTCGCGACCATCGCCGAGGCGCCGTTCGGCGTCGTGCTGCTGTGGATCGTGGCCATCGGCCTGTTCGCGTTCGCCGTGTGGCAGGCCGCGCTGGCCGCCTCCGGCTACAGCTGGGTCACCGAGAAGCGCAAGCGCCTGTTCCGCCGGATCTCGGCGGGCGTCCGCGCGGTCGCGGGCGTCGCGATCGGCATCGCGGCCATCACCTACGCGGTGGGCGGCTCGTCCTCGGACTCGGGCTCCCAGCAGCAGACCCTCACGGCCAAGGTGCTGGCCATGCCCGGCGGGCAGTTCCTCGTCGGCATCGCCGCCCTGGTGGTCATCGGCGTCGGGGTCAACCAGATCCGCAAGGGCGTCAAGAAGTCCTTCAAGGACGACCTGAACATGTCCGAGCTGCCCCAGGGCACGCAGAAGACCGTCGAGCGGCTCGGCCAGGTCGGCTTCATCGGCAAGGGCATCGCGATCGCGACCATCGGCGTCCTGGTCGGGCTCGCCGCGATCTTCGCCGACCCCAACCAGTCCGGCGGCATGGACAAGGCGCTGCACACCCTCGCGGGCCAGCCCTACGGCGTCGTCGTGCTGATCGTCATCGCGCTCGGCTTCGTCGGCTACGGCGGCTACTGCTTCGCGGCGGCCAAGGCCCACAAGTGATCGCGCACGCGTGAGAGCGGGCCCGCCCGCGCAGGGGACGGGCCGGAACGCGGAGGAGGGCGGCACCCACGTCGGGCGCCGCCCTCCCGCGCGTCACGGGGACGTCGGTCAGAACGCGGCCTCGTCCAGGTCCATCAGCGAGTTGTCGGTGCTCTCGGTGGACTTGCGGCGCGCCGACAGCTCGGGCAGCACGGTCTTGGCGAAGAACGACGCCACCGCGACCTTGCCCTCGTAGAACGCCTTGTCCTTGGCGGACGGCGCGCCGGCGAGCTTGGTCAGCGCCACCTCGGCCTGGCGCAGCAGCAGCCAGCCGACCAGCACGTCACCGGCGGTCATGAGCAGCCGCACCGAGTTCTGGCCGACCTTGTACAGGTTGGTCACGTCCTCCTGCGAGGAGGTCAGGAACCCGACGAGCGCGCCGAGCATCCCCTGGAGGTCCTCCAGGCCCTGCTTGAGCAGCGCCCGCTCCTCCTTGAGCCTGCCGTTGCCGCCCTCGGCGTCGAGGAACGCCTGGATCTCGCCGTTGATGTGCGCGAGCGCCTGGCCCTTGTCGCGGATGATCTTCCGGAAGAAGAAGTCCAGCGACTGGATCGCGGTGGTGCCCTCGTACAGCGAGTCGATCTTCGAGTCGCGGATGTACTGCTCGATCGGGTAGTCCTGCAGGAAGCCGGACCCGCCCAGCGTCTGGAGCGACTGCGCGAGCTGCTCGTAGGCCCGCTCGGAGCCGACGCCCTTGACCACCGGCAGCAGCAGGTCGTTGACCTTCTCGGCCAGCGCCTGGCCCTCGCCGCCCAGCTTGATCCTGTCCTGGAACGTCGCGGTGTACAGGTACACCGCGCGCAGGCCCTCGGCGTAGGCCTTCTGCAGCATCAGGCTGCGGCGCACGTCCGGGTGGTGGGTGATGGTGACGCGCGGCGCGGTCTTGTCCGTCATCCGGGTCAGGTCGGCGCTCTGCACCCGCTCCTTGGCGTACGCCAGCGCGTTCAGGTAGCCGGTCGAGAGGGTGCCGATGGCCTTGGTGCCGACCATCATCCTGGCGTACTCGATGACCTGGAACATCTGCGCGATGCCGTCGTGCACCTCGCCCAGCAGCCAGCCCTTGGCGGGCACGCCGTGCTGGCCGAAGGTCAGCTCGCAGGTGGTGGAGGCCTTCAGGCCCATCTTGTGCTCGACGTTGGTGACGAAGGCGCCGTTGCGCTCGCCGGTGGACTTGCCGGTCTCCGAGTCGAAGTGGAACTTCGGCACCAGGAACAGCGACAGGCCCTTGGTGCCCGGCCGGGACTCGATGCCGGGGCCCTCGGGGCGCGCCAGCACCAGGTGCATGATGTTCTCGGTCAGGTCCTGGTCACCCGAGGTGATGAACCGCTTCACGCCGTCCAGGTGCCAGGAGCCGTCCTCCTGGCGCACGGCCTTGGTGCGGCCCGCGCCCACGTCCGAACCGGCGTCCGGCTCGGTCAGCACCATGGTGGCGCCCCAGCCGTCGTCGATCATGAACTGGGCCCAGCGCTGCTGCTCCTCGGTGCCGTTGCGGTGCACGACCGTGGCGAAGTTGGGGCCCGCCATGTACATGTACGCGGACGGGTTCGCGCCCAGGACCAGCTCGGACGCCGCCCACTGCACCGAGGGGGGCACGCCGAAGCCGCCGAGGTCCTCCGGGAGCGACAGCCGGTACCACTCGCCGTCCCAGAGCGCCCGGTAGGACTGCCGGAACGACTCGGGCAGGGTCACCGAGTGGGTCTTGGGGTCGAAGACCGGCGGGTTGCGGTCGGACTCGGCGAAGGAGTCGGCCAGCGGGCCGACCGCGAGGTTGTTCAGCTCGGTGAGGATGCCGCGCGCGGTCTCCTCGTCGGCCTGCTCGAACGGCCCCGTGCCGAGGTGGTCCTGCACGTTGAAGACCTCGAAGAGGTTGAATTCGAGGTCTCGGACGTTGCTCTTGTAGTGACCCATCTCGTCGCTCACTCCATCAAGGTCGGGGCCTGATCCCCCTTACTGACCGGTAACAAGCAGGGTATTACCTGTCAGTAACCTCGGCAAGGCCAGCCACCCGGTTGTGGTCGACCGAACGCCGGAGCGCCCCCTCCCGTTCCACCGGACGCGTGACGGCGGACGTCCTCCTGGCACGACCGGGACCGGCGCCCGCGAACGGGCGCCGGTCCGCGCCGAGGGGCCTCCCCCGGCGAACCGCAGGTCCCGGCCTAGGGCGCCAGCCGACCGCTGAGCAGCCCGGCCTGGTACGCCAGCGACACCGCGTGCGTCCGGTCCCGCGCCCGCAGCTTCCGCAGGATGTTCTTCACGTGCGTGCGCACCGTCTCCACCGACACGTACAGCGCGTCCGCCACCGACTGGTTCTCCAGGCCGTCCGCGATCAGCTGGAGCACCTCGTACTCCCGCCGCGACAGCGCCCGCCTGGTGCCCGAGTCCGCGCCGGGGCTGAACCCCGCCGCCAGCGGCGCCAGCGTCGGGTCGAGGTGCACCCGCTCCCGGTGCGCCCGCAGGATCGCCTCCACCACCTCGGCGGGCTCGGCGGTGCGCGGCACCAGGCCGCGCACCCCCGCGGCGAGCGCGCCGCGCACGTACTTCGGGGTGCGGTGCGGCTCGCGCACGAGCGCGACCACCGCCAGTTGCGGATCGCTCGCGACCAGCAGCGAGGCCAGGTGGCCCTGCGGGTCGAGCACCGAGTCGACCAGCAGCACGTCCGGCCGCAGCCGCTCGTGCAGCCGCACCGCCGAGTTGAGGTGCCCCGTCGAGCCGAGCCAGTTCAGCCCCGGCGTCCGGCGGACCACCGCCGCCAGGCCCTCCCGGAGCAGCGGCACGGGGTCGACGAGCGCGACCCCCGGTCCTGAGGCAAGTCGAGCAGCGCCCGCCGCGGACAGCGGGCGCCCGTTGACGCCGGTTCCCATGGACCTGTGACGCAGCGGACCCCGCGATATGACGCGGTTTCCCCGAAGAAAGATTTACTCACTCTGCGTGACTACTGATCAAGTATGTGAACAAGGATCACAAGTGTGAGTCATTTGACCGGTGTGGGCTACCGCACACGGCAACACCTCCGTAAGACCTACGTCACACGTCCGCGTGGGAGCCGCCCGGAACCGCCGCCCGAGCCGAGCTGCCCACGCGCGGGCATCAGCGCACGCAGGGAGGACAGATGGACACCCTCGACTGGGTCGTGGTCGGCGGGTACTTCTTCGTCATGGTGGGGATCGGCGTCTGGTCGCGGGGGCGGATCAGCACCATCGCCGACTTCTTCACCGCAGGCGGCCGGATGCCCTGGTGGCTCTCCGGGATCTCGCACCACATGTCCGGGTACAGCGCGGTCATGTTCGTGGCCTTCGCCGCCGAGGCGTACCGGCTCGGGCTGACCGTCTACATCTGGTGGGCGCTGACCATCGGCGTCGGCGTGGGCATCGGCGCGTTCTTGTGGGCGCCCGCGTGGAACCGCCTGCGCTCCAAGCACGGGGTCAAGTCGCCGCTGGAGTACCTGGCCATCCGGTACGACGTGCCCACCCAGCAGATCATGGCCTGGGCGGGCGCCGCGCTGAAGGTCGTCGACATCGCGGCCAAGTGGGTCGCGGTCGCCGTGCTGCTCCAGGGCTTCGCGGGCGTCGACGTGTGGGTCGGCATCCTCGTCGTCGGCGTGGTCACCATGGTCTACTCGGTGCTCGGCGGCCTGTGGGCCGACGCGCTCACCGACTTCGGGCAGTTCGTCATCCAGGGCCTCGCGGGCATCGCCATGTTCGTCGCGGTCGCCGCCCACTTCGGCGGGATCGACTTCATCTGGACCATGTGGGACCGGCTGCCCGCCTCGCACAGCGAGCCGCTGACCGGGCCCTACACCCTGGTGTTCTTCATGGCGCTCTTCCTGATCAAGACGCTGGAGTACAACGGCGGCATGTGGAACCTGGCGCAGCGCTACATGGCCGCGCCGTCCGGGGCCGCCGCCCGCCGCTCCGCCCTGCTGTCCGCCGTGCTGTGGCTGGTGTGGCCGCTGGTGCTGTTCCTGCCGATGTGGGCCGCGCCGCTGATCGTGCCCGGCATGGAGGCCAACGCCGAGCAGGCCTACGTCGAGATGGGCAAGGCGATGCTCCCGGCGGGCATGGTCGGCCTGGTGCTCGCCGGGTTCTTCTCGCACACCATGGCGATGGTGTCCTCGGACGCCAACGTGATCGCGGCCGTGATCACCCGCGACATGCTGCCGAGGCTGTGGAAGCGGGCCACCGGGCTCTCCCCCGACGCGCAGCTGAAGCTGGCCAGGTTCACCACGTTCGTCTTCATCGGGTTCTCCATGACGATCGCGCTGACGGCGGACACCAAGGGGTTCGTGCTCAAGATCGTGATCGCGCTGGTGGCGGCCACGATGGGCCCGATCGCGATCCCGCTGATGCTCGGGCTGCTGCCGCCGTTCCGCAGGATCGGGCCGCTCGCGGCGAAGGCGTCCGTGATCGGCGGCCTCGGCACGTGGGTGTTCCTGTACTGGCAGCAGCAGTTCGAGAAGGCCGAGTGGGTGACCCAGGGCGTGATCGTCTCCTGGCCGCTCGTGCTGTCCCTGGTGCTCTACCTGACGATCGGCTTCCTCAAGCCGCAGCCGTCGCCCGAGCGCGAGGCGCTGGTGGAGTCGCTGCGCACGGACGCGGCGACCGGCGAGGCGCTGCCGGTGGCGGTCGACGCCGAGACCCGGACCCGGACCGGGCGCGACGCCGACAGCCGGAACGAGAAGGAGTGACGGAGACCGGCGCCGCCCGCTCCCGCGCGGCGGCGCCGGTCATCCCGGTGCTCAGGTGGTGGGCTGAGCCGGGGACGGCGCGGACCCGGTGGCCCGCCCCTCGGGGGCGGGGGCCTGGTTCGCGGGAGGCGTGGGAGAAGGCAGGCCGGGGTGCGCCACGGGCCGCATGGACGGCACGGAACCGGGGTGCGACACCGGCCGCATCGCGGGGATCGAGCCGGGGTGCGACACCGGCTGCATCGACGGCACTGAGCCCGGATGCGCCACGGGCCGCATCGCGGGCACGGAGCCGGGGTGCGACACCGGTCGCATCGCGGGGACCGAGCCGGGGTGCGAGCCGGACCTGGCGGGCGGCATCTCCGGCTGGCCCTGCCGCTGGTGGTCGCGCATCACCTGGACGAGGTGGCGGGCGTACTCCACGTCGTGCACCGAGGTCCTGACCGTGAAGACCCGGCCCCAGTGGTCGCGCACGTAGATGAACGAGGGCTTCCAGTCGACGTGCCAGATCTCGGCGACGTCCTGCCGCGCCAGCTCGTGCTTGTGGCCCGTGCTGCTGTGGAGGACGAACCCCATCGCGGTCAGCTCGACCCTGCTGAACAGCCCGATCGCGCAGAGGGCCACGCCCAGCGCGAAGTTGAGGGCGCCCGCGTAGTAGAGCGACTCGCTCCCGACCCACTCGTCGGTCCAGGGCTGGATGAGCCCCAGCAGGCCGAAGGTCATCGGCAGCGCGCTGATCAGCAGCACCTTGTTCCGCGTCCGCTTGGACCGGTAAACCCCCATGGCCGTAAGTCTGGGGTTAAGTTGATCTGCACCTGCGCTTATGACCGCTTAACCCCTCGGGAAGCCGAAGTTTCACGTCTTCGGGTGGTGTGCCCCGGCTCGGGTTGCGGATCGCGCGGACGCTGCTCCAGGGGGGTAGTTTTTGAGGCCGTTTTCGCTGATATCAGCTCGATCGCGCGCTGACCCCCGCGTCTAAGCCTTCGATCGCAACCTTCATGCGACAACCTGCGTGTGCAGGTTGCAACTTTAAGACTGTCAGCAACGCCTAGACGGAAGGCTTGGGATCGCAACCTGCGCGCCCGGCCGGAGAATGACCAAGATCACTTGCTGCCCCGCTTCGGAATGCCGCACAACGCCTCGCGGAGGCCGGCCCGCGCCACGCCGAGGGGCGCCGAACCGCCGTCCCGGACCGCCGGAAACCGCGCCGAACCGGTCGGGCGCCGGTGGTCGCCTCACTCGATCGTGTAGTTCGTCCCGCCGGGCGCGTCGCGCCCCGCTCCCGATGCCCGGCGACCGGGGCGAACGCGCGTCGTGCCAGGTGGGGAGCGGGTTCGCGGGACCTGCCGGGACCGGCGCGACCCACCGGGGCCGAACACGCGAAAGGCCCAGGCGGTGAACCTCGTGGAGGCTCTGACCTGGGCCTTTCGCTTCTGAGCGGGTGACGGGAATCGAACCCGCCTCTACAGCTTGGGAAGCTGTCGTTCTACCAATGAACTACACCCGCTTGCGGTGCGGCTCCGATCATACACATACCCTGTCAAGCGTGTTGCTCAGTGACCGCGATCTGCGCGGAGAAGTCGAGTCCGGGCGGCTCGTGGTCGAGCCGTTCGACGACTCCCTCGTCCAGCCCTCCAGCATCGACGTGCGGCTCGACCGGTTCTTCCGGGTCTTCAACAACACCCGCTACACCCACATCGACCCGGCGATCCAGCAGGACGACCTCACCTCGCTCGTCGAGACCGAGGGCGACGACCCGTTCGTCCTGCACCCCGGCGAGTTCGTGCTCGGCTCCACCTACGAGCAGGTGACCCTGCCGGACGACCTGGCGGGCAGGCTGGAGGGCAAGTCCTCCCTCGGGCGCCTCGGACTGCTCACGCACTCCACGGCGGGGTTCATCGACCCCGGCTTCACCGGGCACATCACCCTGGAGCTGTCGAACGTCGCGAACCTGCCCATCACGCTGTGGCCGGGCATGAAGATCGGCCAGCTGTGCCTGTTCCGGCTCAGCAGCGCCGCCGAGTTCCCCTACGGCTCGCGCGAGGCGGGCAGCCGGTACCAGGGCCAGCGCGGGCCGACGCCGTCGCGCGCGCACCTGAACTTCCGCCGCACCGACACCCGCCGCTGACGACGCGCGGGGGCGTTGCCGTTTCGTTGCCGAACCCGGCGCGCGACTGCGCAACCCACCCCCTGCAAGCGCGTCCTATCCTGTGGCCCACCGCTGAGAAGAATTCCCGGAAGCCGCACCACGATCATTTTCGTGGTGCGGCTTCCGTCATTTTCAAGGTCATTTCCAGCGTTGTCATTCCGTTACCCAACTCGTCGAAACCGGCGCAACCCGGCCGGGGTGCAGGCGTCTTCTGGATGTCCCAAGCAGCACGGCAAAGAACAAGAACGAAACTTCCCGGGGGAATCAGAAATGCGCGCCACCCGCAAGCACCTCGCCGCCGCTCTCGTCTGCTCCGCGATCGCCCCGCTGTTCCTGACCGGCGTCGCCACCGCCCAGGACGCCATCCCGACCGGCGATGGCTCCGTCTCCGGGCTGGTGTGGCAGGACACCAACAGCAACGGCCTGATCGACGCGGGTGAGCCGGGCATCGCGGGCCACCAGGTCACCCTGCTCTACTACGACCCCGCGGTGCCCGCCCCCGGCGTCCCGGTCGTCACCACCACGGCCGCCGACGGCTCCTACCGCTTCGAGAACCTGCCGCACGCCCTGTACGAGGTGGAGATGGCCAACCGCCTGGAGCACGGGCAGACCTTCACCGCCACCGGCGGCGACTCGCGGTTCAGGTCGTACGGCCGGATGGGGTCCCCCTTCACGATCGACGAGCAGTTCAAGGACATCAACCGCGTCAACGCCGGTTTCACCGGTGGCTCCAACGACTACCGGGCCTCCCGGATCACGCTGAGCCCGAGCAAGGAGACCTACCAGGTCGGTGACGTCGTGGAGATCGTCGGCGGCGTCCACTACGAGGGGCCGCACGCGGACCTGCTCGGCGCCAGGCTGACCCTGCCCAAGGGGCTGACCAAGCTGAACCGCCTCGGCGACATGTACAGCACCCTCGCCGAGGCTGAGCCCGCCACCGTGCTGGAGGGCATGATGTCCGAGGCGTCCCGCACCGGTGAGATCGGCTCCACGGGCGCCCGGTTCCGGATCGACCAGCCGATCGACGCGGGCCGGATCACCCTGGAGGTCCTGCCCGGCCACTTCGGCGTCACCGACCCCGACCCGGCCAACAACACCACGACCGTCTCGCTCACCGCCGTCGCGGCCCCGGTCGCGCCCGCGCCCACCACCGACCCGGCCACCGGTCCGGTCGACCAGCCGGTCGGCGATGTCACCAGCCCGGCCCCGACCAGCGGCTCCAGCGCCGCGACCAGCACCTCCACCTCCACCCCCACCGCGACCCCGGTCGCGCAGGCCACCGGCTCGCTCGCCTCCACCGGCGCGTCCCCGGTGGGCCTGATCGC
Source organism: Actinosynnema pretiosum (assembly GCF_024171695.1). GTDB lineage: Bacteria > Actinomycetota > Actinomycetes > Mycobacteriales > Pseudonocardiaceae > Actinosynnema > Actinosynnema pretiosum. The sequence goes on from NZ_JAMTCF010000003.1 coordinate 383,514, forward strand.
GCTGGCGGGCGCCCTGCTGACCGCCGGTGTCGCGGCCTTCGGCCTGAGCCGCCGCCGCCGCGCCAAGGCCTGATCGCCACCCCGGTTCGGACTGCCGCACCGTGACCTCGGTCGCGGTGCGGCAGACGTATCCGCGACCCCCTTCCCGCGTTGTCGTTTTGTTACCGGTCGTGCGCGGAGCGGAGCAACCCCGGCGTGCCGGGCGACGTCCTCCAAGGGCAGTGGATCAGCACGGCCGAGCGGTAAAACTGGGGGAAGAAGAAATGCGCAGCACTCGTGAGAAAGTAGCCGCAGTTCTCGTCGCGTCCGTGGTCTCACCGCTTTTCCTGAGCGGTGTCGCCAACGCCCAGGAGGAGATCCCGGAGAAGAGCGAGGGGGCGATCTCCGGGGTCATCTGGAACGACAAGAACAGCGACGGCGTGCTGAACCACTGGGAGAGGGGGATCTCCGGCCAGAGCGTCGTGCTGGGCGGTCTGACCACGACCACCGCCGCCGACGGCAGCTACTCGTTCCGGGGGCTCGCGCTCGGCGCGCACACCCTCTCCCTCCCGAACCGCACCGCGCAGGGCCAGACCTGGAGCCCGGTGGGCGGCGGCTCCGACTTCACGCCCGGCGCCGTCGCCGCGTCCGCCACCGTCACCCTGACCGAGGAGCGCCCCTCGGTGACGGGCCTCGACGGCGGGTTCGCCCCCACGGGCAACGACTACGCCGTCTCGCAGCTCCTCTTCGAGCCCGCCAAGGACTCCTACGAGGTCGGCGAGACCGTGAAGATCATCGGCAGCACCTACTACGAGGGGCCCCTGCCGGACGGCTTCGGCGCCCGCCTCACCGTGCCCGCCGGGCTGACCAAGCTCACCCGCGTCGGCGGGATGCCCGCGAGCGGGAAGGCCGACGGCCCGCACGAGGTCACCGGCATGTTCCAGGACGACCGGTCCCCCGGCCTGATCGAGTTCATCGGTTACGAGTTCCGGGTCGACGCGCCCTTCAGCGCCGCCGAGGTCCGGGTGGAGGCCCTGCCCCTGCGGCACGGCGCCACCGACGTCAACCCGGCCAACAACGCCCAGGCGCTCCCCATCACCGCCACCGGCGAGCCGGTCGTGGCAGGCGGCGCCGCCGCGACCCCGGCGCGCGCGGGCGCCGGGAAGCCCGGTGGCGCGCCCGCCCCCGAGGCCGCCGCGCCCAGCAGCACCCCGTCCGCGAGCGGCGCCAGGAACGTCTACATGCCGGTCGCGCACGAGGAGGAGGAGCAGCAGGCGGCGCTCGCCGACACCGGGGTCTCGCCCGCGGGCCCGCTCGCGCTCGGCGCCGTGCTGCTCGTCGGCGGCGGCGCGGCCTTCGCGGTGAGCCTGACCCGCCGCCGCGCCGGGCGCGCGGACTGACCGCCCGACCCCGGAGGGGCCGTGCCGCGACACCGGTCGTGGCCCGGCCCCTCCGCGCGTCGCGGGCGGGTTCACCGAACGTTGTCGGCTCGTTACCGAAAAACGTCGGGAACGGGCAACCCGAGCGCCAGAGGGAACGTCTTCCCCACGTCACGAAATGCCTGTCCGTGGGGGACCAGGAAATGCGCAGAACCCGCAAGCTCATCGTCGCGGCGCTCGCCCTCGCCGCGATTCTCCCGGTTCTCACCACCGGGTTCGCGAACGCCGACGAGGGGGTCGGCGGTTCCGCGTCCGGGGTCGTCTGGAACGACCTCGACGCGGACGGTCGCAGGGGCGAGGACGAGTACGGGATCTCCGGCCAGCCGGTGTTCCTGCGGGACGCGGCGACCGGCGTCGAGCGGAGCACCAACACCGACGTGGACGGCGCGTACCGCTTCGCCGGCCTCCCGGCGGGCGACTACGAGCTGCGCACGCCCAACCGCGAGGACGACGGCCAGACCTGGACCCGTGGGGGCGGGGACTCGGAGGTCAGCGGCGCGAACGGTCTCGCGAAGATCGAGATCACCGCCGCCGAACCGCACCTGACCTCGGTCGACGCCGGGTTCGCCAGGGGAGCGAACGACTACTACGCGACCACGCTGGTGATCTCCCCGAAGAAGGACCGCTACGAGCCCGGAGAGATCGTGACGGTCGTCGGCGGCGCGTCCTACCGGGGCGACCTGGACGACCGGTTCGGCGCCCGGCTCACCTTCCCCGAGCAGTTGGCGCCGCTGGTGGGCGTCGGCGTGATGCCGCACCTGGCGGATCGCTCGGCGCGCGGGGAGATCGTCGGCGCGTTCACCGACACCCGCGCCCGGCGCGAGGTCCAGCACCTCGGCGCGCGGTTCCGGGTGACCGCCCCGCTGAGCAGGGGGGAGATCACCCTGGAAGTCCTGCCCGGCGATTTCGGCGCTTCCGACAAGCGCGCCGAGAACAACAGCACCAGCATCACCCTCGGCGCGCAGGGCGATTCCGAAGAATCCTGACCCCGGATTCCCGCGCCCTCCCGGCGCGGGTTTCCCCCACCGCGCCCCGCCGAACCGGGGCGCGGTCCCGGAACGCCGGGTGGCGAGCGGAGCGCCACCCGGCGTTCCCGCGTCCGCAGCGGTGCGGGGGAGGACCGGGGTGTGATCCAGATCGCGGAAACGCCCGGAGCCCCTCCCACGACGACGGGGTGTCGTCGCACGACACTTCCTTTCCCACGGGGGACTCCAGGTGAAGAAGCTGGTCGCGGTCACCGCGGTGCTGATGCTCCTCGGCGGTGGCACCGCCCTGGCCCAGGACGGCGAGGTCCTCGAAGGCCTCATCTGGTTCGACCGGAACGGCAACGGCGTCGTCGACGCAGGTGAGCCCGCCCTCGCCTCGGGCAAGGGCATCCGCGTCTTCAACGCCGCCACCAAGGAGCACATCGGCGAGTACGGCACCGACGCGAACGGCCGCTACCGCGCGACCGGCCTGCCCTCCGGCACCCCGCTGGCGATCTACAACGCCAACACCGACCGCTACGCGACCACCACGCCCTCTTCGGTGTTCCGCACCGGCGGCGCGACGCTCGACTTCGGCATCCGGGGCGGCGTCGTCACCGGCTCGGCGTTCGTCGACGCGGACCGGGACGGCGTGCGGGACGCGGGCGAGCGCGAGCTCCAGCCCGTGCACCGGCTCGGCGGCCTCACCGCCACCGGCTCGTACCGCATCGAGGACGTCCCCGAGGGCGACCACGAGCTGGCGCTCGCCGACCTGCGCGCCCAGGGCCTGCTGCCCTCCGCCGTCACCACGAAGCTGTTCGTCGGCAAGGGCGCGCAGGTCCACGTGGACACCCCGTACTTCGCGCCGCGTGCCGACCTCGCGCTCGGGGCGCTCAAGCTCGGCCCCGAGAAGCCGGGCGCCCGCGCCGTCGGCGACGAGGTCGAGCTGTCCGTCCCCGTCACCAACTCCGGCGAGGCGGCGGACGGCGTGCGCTTCACCGTCGACCGGCCGAAGGCGAAGCTGCTGTCCACCGGCGAGGGCGTCGTGGCCGAGGGCGACGGCTTCGCGCTGACCGCGCCGCTGGAGCCGGGCGCCACCACGACCGCGAAGCTCCGCTACGCGCTGACCGACCCGACGATCACCGGCTTCCGGGTCGTCCTCGCGCCGGGGACCACGTTCGGCGACGGCGACCCGAGCGACAACACCGCCGAGCTGGCGCTCTCCGTCACCGCCCCGCCGTCCAGCACCCCGCCGTCCAGCACCACCACGAGCGCGCCCGGCAGCTCGACGACCCCCACGACGACCGCGCCCCCGGTCGGCGGCGCCCCGAAGCAGCTGGCCAGGACCGGCGCCGCCCCGTTCTGGCCGCTGGTGACCGGCCTCACCCTGCTGCTCGCGGGTCTCGTCCTGCACCGCGCCACCCGCACCCGCCGCCGCCGCGCCTGACCCGTTCGGAGGAGCCTCGCGGTTACCCTGCGGCATGGGCATTCTGGCGCAGGTACTGCTGACGGCCGTGGCGGTCTGGGTGTCGACCCTGATCCCCGGCATCGACCTGGAGGGCGGGTCGACCCCGGCGAAGATCGGCACCCTGCTGGGGGTGGCCGTGGTGTTCGGCCTGGTCAACGCGGTGGTCAAGCCGGTGGTGAAGTTCCTCGGCTGCCTGTTCTACCTGCTAACCCTCGGCCTGATCGGCCTGGTGGTGAACGCCCTGATGTTCTGGCTGACCGGCTGGGTCGCGGGCGAGCTGGGCCTGCCGTTCCAGGTGACCGGCTTCTGGCCCGCGTTCTTCGGCGCGATCATCGTGGCGCTGGCGAGCTGGCTGCTGAACCTGGTCTACGAGCGGGCCGTCGAGCAGGACTGACCCGAAGCCCCCGCGAACGCCGGAGGGCCCCGCCGTCCGAACCCGGACGACGGGGCCCTCCGCGCGTTCCCGCCGATCAGTCCTTCGTCGCGGCCTTGTCGCCGTCCGGCAGCGGCGTCCCGGTCGACGACTCGTCGGTCGGCACGTCCGCCCGCTCCAGCTCCTGCCCGCGCCGCACGGCGGTCAGCAGCAGCTGCGCCACGTCCACCACCTCGACGCCGCCGCCCACGACCTTCTCGTTCTGCCGCGCGGTCACCCCGTCGGTCAGCATGACCCGGCAGAACGGGCAGCCCGTCGCGATCTTCGACGGCGCGGTGCCCAGCGCCTCGTCCACCCGGTCCAGGTTGATCCGCTTGCCGATCCGCTCCTCCATCCACATGCGCGCGCCACCGGCGCCGCAGCACATGGCCTTGTCGGAGTTGCGCGGCATCTCGCGCAGCTTCGCGCCCGAGGCCCCGATCAGCTCGCGCGGCGCCTCATAGATCTTGTTGTGCCGCCCGATGTAGCACGGGTCGTGGTACGTGACGTCCTCGGCGATCTCGGCCACCGGCACCAGCCGCCGCTCCCGCACCAGCCGGTTCAGCAGCTGCGTGTGGTGCACGACCTCGTACTGGCCGCCCACCTGCGGGTACTCGTTGGCGAGCGTGTTGAAGCAGTGCGCGCAGGTCACCACGACCTTGCGGCGCCCGGCCTCGCGGCCCTCGAAGACGCTGTTGAGCACCTCGACGTTCTGCTGCGCCAGCATCTGGAACAGGAACTCGTTGCCCGCGCGCCGCGCCGGGTCGCCGGTGCAGCTCTCCTCCGGGCCGAGCACCGTGTACTTCACGCCCGCCGTGTGCAGCAGCTCCGCGACCGCGCGGGTGGTCTTCTTCGCCCGGTCCTCGAACGCGCCCGCGCAGCCCACCCAGAACAGGTACTCCGCGTCACCCAGCTCGCCGTCGAACACCGGGACCTCGAAGTCCAGGTCGTCGGCCCACGCCAAGCGGTCCTTGGCGTTCTGGCCCCACGGGTTGCCCTTGTTCTCCAGGTTCTTGAACATGCCGCCCAGCTCGGACGGGAAGTTCGACTCGATCAGCACCTGGTAGCGGCGCATGTCGACGATGTGGTCGACGTGCTCGATGTCCACCGGGCACTGCTCGACGCACGCGCCGCACGTGGTGCAGGACCACAGCACCTCGGGGTCGATGACGCCCAGCTCGCCCGCCTCGCCCACCAGCGGGCGCTCGGCCTCGGCCATCGCCAGGACGTCGATCGACTCCAGGCGCTTCTTGTAGTCCTCGTACTTGTCCTCGACCAGCCCGACCTCGTCGCCCGCCATGTCGCGGCGGCCACCGGCCAGCAGGTAGGGGGCCTTCGCGTACGCGTGGTCGCGCAGCTCGGTGATCATCAGCTTGGGGGACAGCGGCTTGCCGGTGTTCCACGCGGGGCACTGGGACTGGCAGCGACCGCACTCGGTGCAGGTGCTGAAGTCCAGCCAGCCCTTCCAGGTGAAGTCCTCGACCTTGCCCACGCCGAACACGTCGGTGTCCGGGTCGGCCTCCTCCAGGTCGAGCACCTTGCCGCCGCTCATCATCGGCCGCAGCGCGCCCAGCGCGACCCCGCCGTCGTCCTCGCGCTTGAAGTAGATGTTGAAGAACGCGCTGAACCGGTGCCAGGCCACGCCCATCGTCAGGTTCTTCGCCACGACGGCCAGCCAGATCAGCGCCGTCACCAGCTTCACGAACGCCATGACCGACACCCAGTCGGGGCTCGCGGGCAGCAGCTCGCTCAGCGGCGCGGTCACGAAGGACGACCACAGCGGCGGGTCCTCCAGGCCGGAGGCCTGCTTGAACGCCTTCACGCCCAGGATGCCCAGGCCCTCGACGATCACGACGGCCTCGACGAAGTACGCGGCCTTGAAGTCGGAGCCCGCGAACCGGGAGACCCGGTCGGCGCGGCGCGGGTGGTTCAGCTGCCTGATCACCGCGAGCGCGACGCCGCCCACGACGGTGCCGATGCCCAGCAGCTCGATCAGCAGCGCCCACGCGGACCAGGTGCCGATCACCGGCCAGTGGAAGCCGGGGTAGAAGACCTCGCCGTAGGCCTCGAACAGCACCGCGGAGCCGATCAGGAAGCCCCACATCACCATCCAGTGCCACGGGGCGACCTTGCGCAGCTTGGCCATCCTGGTGTGCGCGACGAACTCCACCACCAGGGTGCGCAGCCTCGGCCAGACCGGGCCGTTGCGGGTGGCGTCGGGCTGGCCGAGCCGGATGATCCGCACCATCCGGACCACGCCCGCCACGAAGATTCCCCAGGCGTACGCGCTGGCGGCGACGCCGATGGCGCCGAGGGTGAGCTGGAGGGCTCCCATGTGGTCGCGGCCTTTCTAGTCCGGTTTCCTCCGTGGGAGCCTACGCTGGATTACTGGTCAGTAACCACTTGGCGAAGGCTCCCCGCGCAGCCGGGACCGCCCGGTCGCGACGCCTAGACTCGCAGGCGTCCCCCGACCCGCTCCCGGAGGCTTCCCGTGGTCTACCTCCTGCTGGCGCTGGCGATCGTCGCAGAGGTCACCGCCACCGTCTCGCTGAAGCTCTCCGCCGGGTTCACCAAGCCGGTCCCCTCGGTCGTCGTGGTGATCGCCTACGCCATCGCGTTCGGCGCGCTCAGCCAGGTCCTCAAGCTGGGGATGCCGCTCGGCGTCGCCTACGCGATCTGGTGCGCGTTCGGCATCGCGGCCGTCGCGGCGGTGGGCGTCGTGCTGTTCGGCGAGCGGATCAACGCCACGATGGTCGTCGGGCTGCTGCTCGTGATCGCGGGCGTGGTCGCGATCGAGCTGGGCAGCTCGTCCGACTCCTGACCGCGCGCCGCCCCCCGCGCGCCGCTCCGGGGAGCCGAAGCGGGCCGTGCCCGCCGGGGTGGGCGAGCCGAAGCCGTGTCCCTTCCGATGCCTCGGGAGAACCCCGAACCGGACACGACCACCGGACAATGTCGGCATGGGGTTCACCGGGCGGGAGTCGTGGCAGGTGTCGCACGGGAGCAACCACACCGTGACGACCGCGCTGTTCGTGCGCGACACGCTCGCGCTGTCCGTGGACACCGTCCCCGAGCTGCCGGGCCTCGACCCCGCCGTGCCCGTCGTGGTGCCGCGCGGCGTCGACCGGGCGGGCGCCGCGCAGGAGTGGCTCGGCTGGTGGGCCGACGTGCTCGACCACGCCAGGGCCGACCGCCACGGCACCTCGCCCGCCGACCCGGACAGCCGCTCGCTGGCCCAGCGGCCCGCGCTGCGCGGCGCGCTGCGCTCGCTGCAGGGCCTGGTCGGCGACTACCACCACCGGCGCTCCCGCAGGGGCAGGCACGCGGCGCTGCCCGTCGGCGAGGTGGTGCGCGGCGTGGAGACCAGGCTGGGACGGCCCGTGCGGCCGTTCCGGCTGGTGATCACGGTGGTCCCGGTTCAGGGGCTGGTGTGGGAGCGCATGACGGGGTCGCACGTGATCGCCTCGGAGTGGTTCCTGGACGACCCGGCGCGCTCGGCGCCCGCGCTGCGCACGATCGTGGAGGCGCTGGCCTGAGCCCCCGGCGGGCACGCCACCCGGTGGGGCTACCCCCACCCGTCAACCGGGGGTTCCCCCGGTGCCCGCGCACCGCCCGTGCGCCTAGCGTTGACCGCATGGGGAGCGAGGGGCGGGCCCGCGGCGCGCGCAGGGCGTTCGCGGCGGTGCTCGCGGTGGTGCTGGTCGCCGGGACCACGTCGTGCGTGCGGCTGGTCTGGAAGGAGGCCACCGACCGGTACGGGCTGGGCAGGCCGGTGACCGAGGTGCGCCTGGCGCAGAGCGACGGCGACGTGGTGTTCCGGCACCGCCCCGGCGCCGAGGCCGTGCTGACCCGCTCGCTGCGCTACTCCCGCCACGAGGCGAAGACCCCCGCCACCAGCCACCGCGTCGAGGGCGAGACGCTCGTCCTGGAGGGCTGCGGCCTGCACTGCACCGCCACCTACGACCTGGTGCTGCCCGAGCGGGCCCGGATCACCGGCGAGAGCGACGGCGGCGACGTGTCCGCCGAGGGGGCGCTGTCGGTGGACCTGGAGGTCGACTCGGGGACCGTCGTCCTCAACGAGGTCGTCGAGGGCGTCTCGCTCAGGGGCAACTCCAGCAACGCCTCCATCACCGGCGCGGGCGGCCCGCTGGACGTGCGGCTCGACTCAGGGGACCTGCGCGCCACCGGCATGACCAAGGGCCCGGTGACCGTCACCACCGGATCGGGTCACGTCGAGCTGGCGCTGGCCGAGCCCGCGTCCGTGCGCGCGAGGACCGACAGCGGGCAGCTCACCGTGCGGGTTCCGGCCGGCGCGTACAAAGTGGTCACGGAGACCGACAGCGGCAAGGTCGACATCACGGGCGTGGTGAACGACCGGGATGCCGCGTACGAGCTCTTCCTGCGCACGGACAGCGGGAACATGGTCCTCGGGCGGGTCTGACCCCCAGGCGCGACCGGACCCGTTCACCGCCGGGTGAACGGGTCCCCTGTGCGCCGGATCACCCTCCCGAACCGGGAACACGGCCGCCCGCCCGCCCGTTGTGACAGTCAGAAAGGTTGAGTCGGGTGGACTCAAGGCCGGTCCGCCTGGCAAACTTGAGCCAGCTTCGCTCAACAAAGGGCGCAAACAGACGCACCACCTGGAGGAATTCATGGCGCGAGCGGTCGGCATCGACCTGGGGACGACCAACTCCGTCGTCGCGGTCCTGGAGGGCGGCGAGCCGACGGTGATCGCCAACTCCGAGGGGTCGCGCACCACCCCGTCCATCGTGGCCTTCGCCAAGAACGGCGAGGTCCTCACCGGTCAGCCCGCCAAGAACCAGGCGGTGACCAACGTCGACCGGACGATCCGGTCCGTCAAGCGCCACATCGGCACCACGTGGACGACCGACGAGGTCGACGGCAAGAAGTACACCCCGCAGGAGATCAGCGCCCGCGTGCTGATGAAGCTCAAGCGGGACGCCGAGGCGTACCTGGGCGAGGAGATCACCGACGCGGTGATCACCGTCCCGGCCTACTTCGAGGACTCGCAGCGCCAGGCCACCAAGGAGGCCGGGCAGATCGCGGGCCTGAACGTCCTGCGCATCGTCAACGAGCCCACCTCCGCCGCCCTGGCCTACGGCCTGGACAAGGGCGAGAAGGAGCAGACCATCCTGGTCTTCGACCTCGGTGGCGGCACCTTCGACGTCTCCCTGCTGGAGCTGGGCGACGGCGTGGTCGAGGTCCGGGCGACCTCCGGCGACAACCACCTCGGCGGCGACGACTGGGACCAGCGCGTCGTCGACTGGCTGGTCGAGCGGTTCAAGCAGGCGAACGGCATCGACCTGACCAAGGACAAGATGGCGCTGCAGCGCATCCGCGAGGCCGCGGAGAAGGCGAAGATCGAGCTGTCCAGCTCGAACAGCGCCTCCATCAACCTGCCGTACATCACGGTCGACTCGGACAAGAACCCGCTGTTCCTGGACGAGACGCTCTCCCGCGCCGAGTTCCAGCGCATCACGAACGACCTGCTGGAGCGCACCCGCGCGCCGTTCACCAACGTGATCAAGGACGCGGGCATCAGCGTCGGCGACATCGACCACGTGGTCCTGGTCGGCGGCTCCACCCGCATGCCCGCCGTCAGCGAGCTCGTCAAGGAGCTGACCGGTGGCCGCGAGCCCAACAAGGGCGTGAACCCGGACGAGGTCGTCGCCGTCGGCGCCGCCCTGCAGGCCGGCGTGCTGCGCGGCGAGGTCAAGGACGTCCTGCTGCTCGACGTCACCCCGCTGTCCCTGGGCATCGAGACCAAGGGCGGCGTGATGACCAAGCTCATCGAGCGCAACACGACGATCCCGACCAAGCGCTCCGAGATCTTCACGACGGCCGACGACAACCAGCCGTCCGTGCAGATCCAGGTCTTCCAGGGCGAGCGCGACTTCGCGGCCGACAACAAGAAGCTCGGCATGTTCGAGCTGACCGGCCTCCCGCCCGCCCCGCGCGGCGTCCCGCAGATCGAGGTCACCTTCGACATCGACGCGAACGGCATCGTGCACGTGTCCGCCAAGGACATGGGCACGGGCAAGGAGCAGCGGATGACGATCACCGGCGGCTCGGCGCTGCCGAAGGACGACATCGAGCAGATGATCAAGGACGCCGAGGCGCACGCCGAGGAGGACAAGCGCCGCCGCGACGAGGCCGAGGTCCGCAACCAGGCCGAGACCCTGGTCTACCAGACCGAGAAGGTCGTCAAGGAGAACGAGGACAAGATCCCGGCCGAGGTCCAGGAGAAGGTCCGCGCGGCCATCGCCGAGACCAGCGAGGCGCTCAAGGGCACCGACATCGCCAAGGTCCGCGCCGCCGTGGAGAAGCTCGCCACCGAGTCGCAGGCCATCGGCCAGGCCATGTACGCGGGCGCCGCGCCCACCGACGCCGCCGCGGGTTCCGCGCCCGGCGCCGAGGGCGGCGCGAAGCCCGGCGCCAAGGCCGACGACGTGGTCGACGCCGAGATCGTCGACGAGGACGAGAAGAAGTGACGAGCGCCGACCAGCAGCAGCCGGAAGACGTGAGCACCGAGGAGCAGCCGGACCTGCGCCGGATCGACCCCGAGACCGGGGAGATCCGCGCCGAGTCGGCCGCCGACACCACCTCTCCCGCCGGGAGCGGGGGCGGCAAGCACGCCGCCCCCGAGCCCGAGGGCGTCGCCGAGGTCGACCCCGCCGCCGAGCTGAAGGCCCAGCTCGACGAGCGGACCGCCGACCTGCAGCGGCTGACCGCCGAGTACGCGAACTACCGCAAGCGCGTCGAGCGCGACCGGGAGGTCGTGGTCGCCACCGCGAAGGCGAAGGTCGTCGGCGACCTGCTCGGCGTGCTCGACGACGTCGAGCGCGCGGGCCAGCACGGCGACCTGACCGGCGCGTTCAAGGCGGTGGCCGACAAGCTGGTCGCCGCGCTGACCGCGACCGGCCTGGAGGGCTTCGGCGAGGCCGGGGAGGCGTTCGACCCGGCCGTGCACGAGGCGGTGCAGCACAGCACCTCCCCGGACGTGCCCGGTCCGACCGTGACCGCCGTGTTCCGCCGCGGCTACCGCTTCGCGGACCGCGTGCTGCGGCCCGCGATGGTCGTGGTCACCGATTACGAGCCCGCTCCCGCGCAGCCGGAGCAGGCCGAGGCCGAACAGCAGGACTGACGGAGAGGGGGCGGCGTCCGGTGAGTGCGAGGGACTGGATCGAGAAGGACTTCTACCGCGAGCTGGGCGTCTCCTCGGACGCCTCCGCGGACGAGATCAAGAAGTCGTACCGGAAGTTGGCGCGGGAGCTGCACCCCGACGCCAACCCCGGTGACGCCAAGGCCGAGGCGCGGTTCAAGTCCGTGTCCGAGGCCTACGGCGTCCTCTCGGACTCGGCGAAGCGGAAGCAGTACGACGAGGCCCGCCGCCTGTTCGCGGGCGGCGGGGGCTTCCCCGGCGGCTTCGGCGGCGGCGGCGGGTTCGACGTCGGCGACCTGTTCGGCCGGGGCGCCGCGGGCGCCCAGGGCGGCATGGGCGGTGGCGGCGGGCTCGGCGACCTGCTCGGCGGCCTGTTCAACCGCAGGGGCGGCGGCGGCGCGGCGACCGGGGCCAACCGCCCCCGGCGCGGCGAGGACGTCGAGACCGACGTCCGGATCGACTTCACCGAGGCGGTCAAGGGCGCGACCGTGCCGCTGCGGCTGTCCAGCCCGGCGGCCTGCGCGACCTGCTCCGGCTCCGGGGCCAAGCCCGGCACCACGCCCCGCACCTGCGGGAACTGCGGCGGTGCGGGCCTGGTCACCCGCAGCCAGGGCGCGTTCGCGTTCTCGGAGCCCTGCCAGGACTGCCGGGGCACCGGCCGCATCGTGGACGACCCGTGCCAGGAGTGCGGCGGCGACGGGATCAGCACCAGGACCCGGACGCTGACCATCCGCATCCCGTCGGGCGTCGACGACGGCCAGCGCATCCGCCTGGCGAACCAGGGCGAGCCGGGCCGCAACGGCGGCCCGACCGGCGACCTGTTCGTCCGAGTCCACGTCAACCCGCACCCGATCTTCGGCCGCTCGGGCAACGACGTGACCCTGACCGTCCCGGTGACCTTCCCGGAGCTGGCGCTCGGCACGTCGTTGACCGTGCCGACGCTGGAGGGCAAGGTGACAGTGAAGGTGCCCGCCGGCACGAACAGCGGCCGGGTCATGCGGGCGAAGGGCAAGGGCATCGCGCGGCGCGACGGCAAGGTCGGCGACCTGCTGATCACGCTGCAGGTGGCCGTGCCCAACAACACGGACGCCAAGTCCCGCGACGCCCTGGAGGCGTACGCGAAGACCACGTCCCAGCACGACCCCAGGGCCGAGTTGAACGCGCTGCTGCTGGAGAGGGGCAAGTCGACATGACCTTCCCGTTCCCGCCCGGCACCGACGAGGACACACCGTTCTTCGTGATCTCGGTGGCCGCCCAGCTGTCCGGGCTGCACGCCCAGACGCTGCGCAGCTACGACCGGATGGGCCTGGTCTCACCAGGCCGCACGACGGGCGGCGGACGCAGGTACTCCATGCGGGACATCGTGCTGCTGCGCGAGGTCCAGCGCCTCTCCCAGGAGGACGGCGTCAACCTCGCGGGCATCAAGCGGATCATCGACCTGGAGAACGAGGTAGGCGCGCTCCGCGCCAAGGTGGCGGACCTGACCGAACAGCTGTCGAACGCGATGGCGGCGGCAGAGGCAGCAGCGGCAACGGTGCACGCCTCGTACCGCAGGGACCTGGTCCCGGTCCGCCACGAGACGGCCCTGGTCGTCTGGAAGCCCCAACAACGCCGCCGCTAACCCTGCGGCCGGGGAACCCCGCACCACACCAGAAAGGCCCGGAGCCACCCGCTCCGGGCCTTTCTGCACGCACCGGGATGACCGCTTCGCGGGCTGCGGGGCGAGCGCAGCGAGCCCGCAGCCGCCCCATCCCGCGTCCCTCTTCTCCGTGTGGCCTGGCGAAGCCCGAGCGCAGGTGTCAAGATGCCGCCGCATCGCCACGGCAGACTGCCTGGTCAAACGGCGTCTTGACGCCTGTGCTTGCCTGAAAGGAGGCCACACGGAGAAGAGGGACCCCGCCCACCGCAGTGGTAAACGGGACCACAAGACCAACGGTCACCGGCCGGCAGAGCTCGTGTCCCTCTTTTTTGGAGGTCTGCCCCGCCGGCGAGGCGAGCTCTTCAGCTCTTGATCTTCACCCTGAGCTCTTGCCCTTCGCCCGCAACCCACTAATCCAACGTGAACGGGTCGTACTTGATCCGGTCAAGCGGCGTCCCCGCGACCAGCATCCTCGACACCGTGGCCCGGATCATCGACGGCGACCCGCACACCAGCACGTCGCGGTCCTCCCAAGCCCCGTACCGCGTCACCACGTCCGCCAACGTCCCCTGCTCGACCCCTCGCGCCCCAGGGTCGTTCTCCAACACCGGCACGATCGACAACCACGGGTTGGCGCTCGCCATCCGCTGCAGGTTGTCCAGGTCGTACAGGTCCTCCCTCGTCCGCCCCCCGATGAACAGGTGCGTCTTCGGGTTCTCCCCCCACTGCGCCATCTCGTCCAGCATCGCGTGCATCGGCGCGATCCCGGTCCCACCGGCGATCATCAGCACGTTGTTCCCGGACGTCCGGTTCACGCTCAACCGCCCCATCGGCGGCCCGATGCGCCAGACGTCCCCCGGCTGCGTGTGCCCGACGATCGACCGGCTCACCCACCCGCCCTCGACGGACCGGATGTGGAACTCGATGATCCCGTCCTCGCGCGGCGCGTTGGCGGGCGAGAAGTACCGCCACAGCCTCGCCCGCTGGGGCGTCTCCACGGACACGTACTGCCCGGCCCGGTAGTTCACCGGGTGGTCCGGCTGCAACCTGACCACCGCGAGGTCCCAGCTCACCCGCTGGTGCTCCAGCACCGTCGCGTGCCAGTACGCGGGGCCCTCGTCGGCGTGCGCGGCCTCCTGCATGGCCCTGGCCATGATCGTGTAGGCCTCGGCCCAGGCCATCTCGACCTGCGGCGTCCACGCCTCGCCCGCGTACTTCTTGATCGCGGCGAGCAGCGCGGTCCCGACCGACTCGTAGTGCGAGCTGACCACGCCGAACTTGCGGTGGTCGCGCCCCAGCTGCCTCAGGAAGGGGATCAGGTCGTCGGGTCTGTCGACCATCTGCACCACGTGGACCAGCGCCCGCAGCAGCCTGCTCCGCTGCACCTCCATGTTCGCGGGGAACATCTCGCGGGTCGCAGGCGCCAGGCTGAACAGCATTCCGTAGAAGAACTTGGCCACATCGTCGGCGCGCGACTCGACGACCGCGAAGCTCTCCCGGATCAGCCGCACCATGGCGGTGACACCCGGAGGAGGTTCGCGGTGCGGCGGGCTCGGGATGGGGCTCAACACAGCGTTCGCAGTCATGGTCCGGGCGCAGTCTCCACGTTTGTTGCGGCGCCTGCAACGGCGCTACGTCCTCGTCAAGCATCCAACCCCGACGCTGCGACACTAACCCGTCAACTGGGTGGTTGACTCCTTGATGCCACCTTTGAGTGCAGTACGACTTCGTTGTGTAACGCGGAGCTCGATCCTTCGAGGGATCATTCAACTTCGGTTGTACCTTGATCGTGGCCTGCGCAACAGGGTGAGACTTGTCCTACACCGTTTGGCCGCTTGCCGCACCCCTCCCTCACACGGGTGGACCTGCGAACGCGCTCCGTGAGTGATCATCTCGTCAGGCCTGTGGATAGCGACCTGCGGATTGTGGATAACTCGGACATCGCTGTGGAAAAGCTGCTGGTCCGAGCGGGTGACGCTCTCACGGGGTGAGAACACGCTCCGCAGTGCTCCGCACGACGCAGAACTCGTTGCCCTCGGGGTCCGCGAGCACCACCCAGCCGGTGCCGTCCTCGTCGCGCCGGTCGTCCACCAGGGTCGCACCGAACGCCAGCACCCGCTCGACCTCCTCGTCGCGGGTCCGGTCGTGCGGCTGGAGGTCCAGGTGCACCCGGTTCTTCGCGGCCTTGCCCTCCGGGACCCGGATGAACAGCAGGTTCACGCCCTCCCGCCACACCACCTCGACCTCGTCTTCCCCCGGCTCGTCGCCGTCGCCCAGCGCGCCGCCGGTGATCCCGGTCCAGAAGGTGGCCAGCGCCCACGGGTCGGCGCAGTCGAAGGTCAGGTGTCGCACCAGGGAAGCCATGCTGAAGATCATCGACCGCGAGCCGCCCGTCCGCATCCCCGTCCGCATCCCAGCCCGCATCCCCGCCTGCATCCCACCCGCATCCACCTGCATCCCCACCTGCATCCCCACCTGCATCCCAGCCTGCATCCCCAGCCGCACCCTCGCCCGCACCCCAGCTGCACCCCGGCCGCACCCGGAACACCGCTCGACCTGTCGTCGCGCCCCACCTCCACGACTTCGGCTATGACTCATGTCACAATGCTCTCGCCAGGTTGAGCGGAACGGGCTCAACTTTTCTGACGTTGAGCAGGGTGACGACCGGTGCGGGACGCTGGTCGCGCATCAGGGCTGAGTCGACCGAGGTGAGGAATGGACGCTTTCAACCCGACCACCAAGAGCCAGCAGGCGGTGTCCGCGGCGGTGCAGGCGGCGACGATCGCGGGCAACCCGGACGTCGGCCCCGTCCACCTGCTCGGCGCGCTCCTCGCGCAGGGCGAGGGCCTGGCCGCGCCCCTGCTGACGGCCGTCGGCGCCGACCCCGGCGTGATCCGCAAGGAGCTGGAGCAGCTCAGCCGGACGCTGCCCGCCGCCAGCGGCTCCTCGGTCTCCGCGCCGCAGTTCTCCCGCGACGCCGTCCGGGTGCTCGCCAGGGCCCAGGAGCTCGCCACCGAGATGGGCGACGAGTACGTCTCCACCGAGCACCTGCTCGTCGGGCTCGCCCAGCACGGCGGCCAGGTCGCCGACCTGCTGCGCCGCCACGGCGCGAACCCGGAGGCGCTGCGCGAGGCGTTCGAGAAGGTGCGCGGCTCGGCCCGCGTCACCAGCCCCGACCCCGAGGGCACCTACAAGGCGCTGGAGAAGTACGGCGTCGACCTCACCGCCCGCGCCCGCAGGGGCGAGCTGGACCCGGTGATCGGCCGCGACTCGGAGATCCGCCGCGTCGTCCAGGTGCTGTCCCGGCGCACCAAGAACAACCCGGTGCTCATCGGCGAGCCCGGCGTCGGCAAGACCGCGATCGTGGAGGGCCTGGCCCAGCGCGTCGTGGCCGGTGACGTGCCCGAGTCGCTGCGCGGCAAGCGCGTGGTCTCCCTCGACCTCGGCTCGATGGTCGCGGGCGCCAAGTACCGGGGCGAGTTCGAGGAGCGGCTCAAGGCCGTCCTCAAGGAGATCACCGACTCGGCCGGCCAGGTCATCACCTTCATCGACGAGCTGCACACCATCGTCGGCGCGGGCGCGACCGGCGAGTCGGCGATGGACGCGGGCAACATGATCAAGCCCATGCTGGCGCGCGGCGAGCTGCGCCTGGTCGGCGCCACCACCCTGGACGAGTACCGCTCGCACGTGGAGAAGGACCCGGCGCTGGAGCGCCGCTTCCAGCAGGTCCTCGTCGGCGAGCCCTCCGTCGAGGACACCATCGGCATCCTGCGCGGCCTCAAGGAGCGCTACGAGGTGCACCACGGCGTGCGCATCACCGACGCCGCCCTGGTCGCCGCCTCCACCCTCTCCGACCGCTACATCACCGCCCGCTTCCTGCCCGACAAGGCCATCGACCTGGTCGACGAGGCCGCCTCCAGGCTCCGCATGGAGATCGACTCCCGCCCGGTCGAGATCGACGAGGTCGAGCGCGCCGTGCGCCGCCTGGAGATCGAGGAGATGGCGCTGGCCAAGGAGTCCGACGAGGCCTCCCGCGAGCGGCTGGCCGCGCTGCGCGCCGAGCTGGCCGAGCGCCGCGAGTCGCTGGCCGCGCTGACCGCCCGCTGGCAGAACGAGAAGGGCTCCATCGACAAGGTCCGGGTGCTCAAGGAGCAGCTGGAGCAGCTGCGCGGCGAGTCCGAGCGCGCCGAGCGCGACGGCGACCTCGGCCGGGCCTCCGAGCTGCGCTACGGCCGCATCCCCGTGCTGGAGAAGGACCTGGAGGAGGCCACCCGCACCACGCAGGAGGCCGCCGTCATGCTCAAGGAGGAGGTCGGCCCGGACGACGTGGCCGACGTCGTCAGCGCGTGGACCGGCATCCCGGCGGGCCGGATGCTGGAGGGCGAGACCACCAAGCTGCTGCGCATGGAGGAGGAGCTGACCGGCCGCGTGGTCGGCCAGGCCGAGGCCGTCCGGGTCGTCTCCGACGCCGTCCGCCGCACCAGGGCGGGTGTCGCCGACCCCGACCGCCCCACCGGCTCGTTCCTGTTCCTCGGCCCCACCGGCGTCGGCAAGACCGAGCTGGCCAAGGCGCTGGCGCAGTTCCTGTTCGACGACGAGCGGGCGATGATCCGCATCGACATGAGCGAGTACTCCGAGAAGCACTCGGTGGCCCGCCTGGTCGGCGCGCCCCCCGGCTACGTCGGCTACGACCAGGGCGGCCAGCTGACCGAGTCGGTCCGCCGCAGGCCCTACTCGGTGGTGCTGCTGGACGAGGTCGAGAAGGCCCACCCGGACGTGTTCGACGTGCTCCTGCAGGTGCTCGACGACGGCAGGCTCACCGACGGCCAGGGCCGCACCGTCGACTTCCGCAACACGATCCTGGTGCTCACCTCGAACCTCGGCTCGCACGCGATCGCGGACGTGTCGCTGGACGAGCGCGGGCGCAAGGACGCGGTCATGCAGGTGGTGCGCGGCCACTTCAAGCCCGAGTTCCTCAACCGGCTGGACGACGTCGTGGTGTTCCGCGCGCTCGCCACCGAGGAGCTGACCTCGATCGTGGACATCCAGGTGGCCAAGCTCGCGGCCAGGCTCGCCCAGCGCAGGCTCACCCTGGAGGTCACCCCGGCGGCCAGGGAGTGGTTGGCGCTCAACGGCTTCGACCCGGTGTACGGCGCCCGCCCGCTGCGCAGGCTGGTCCAGTCGTCGATCGGCGACCAGTTGGCGCGCGAGCTGCTCTCGGGCGAGGTCCGGGACGGCGACGCGGTCCGGGTCGACGTGCTCGACGACGCGACCGGCCTGATCGTCGGCAAGGTCTGACGGTTCACCGGTCCGGGGGTGGGGACGAGCCGTCCCCACCCCCGGACCCCGCCTGCCACACCGCCCGCGGACCGGTCCCCGGAAGATCGAAGCCGATTCGTCATCCCGACAGGCCGCACTGATCTTCGCTACCGCCCCGCCTCCCGCTACCCTCAAGCACCGTGGGCATACCGGCGTGGGTCTGGTTCACCGTCGCCGCGGTGGCGGGCATTGCGGGCTTCGCACTGATCGCGACCGATCGTGCGCAGCGGACCGCGCGCAACCGCGAGCGACGTCGCTGGGCTGCCCTCAGGGGCTGGCAGTTCGAGGAGACCGACCAGGTCCTGACCTCCCGCTGGGAGAGCGGCGCCATCGCCTACCACGGCACCGGCACCGCCAAGGACGTCGTCGCGGGCTCCACGTTCACCGCCGACGGCCGCCGCCAGGTCTACGTCCTGGACCACGAGACCAACAACAAGGTCAACTCGGTCCTGGTGGGCGTGCGCTGCCGCAGGGCGCTGCCGGTGGTCGTGGAGCTGTGGCTGCACAGCGTCCCCTTCCAGCGCGACCAGATGCCGGACCTGCTCGGCCCGGTCGGCTCCCGCTACGCGTTCGTCAGCGAGGTGCCCGCCGCCCGCAAGCTCATCACCCCGGACCTGGTGGACGCCGCCGAGGAGATCGGCGCCGACGTCACCGTGGTCTGGCTGGAGGGCGACTGGGTGATGGCCGCCGCGCCGCCGAACTCCACCCCGTCCCGGATCGAGCGGCTGCTGCGCGACCTCGGCGAGCTGGCCGACGTCGTCGACCCGTTCGACGCCGACCAGGACGACGCGCCCGGCTCCGGGAGCGGCGAAGTGATCCGCCCGTCCTTCGGGCGCAAGCAGTGAGCGCCCCGACCGCCCTCGTCACGGGGGCCAGCGCGGGCCTCGGCGCGGCCTTCGCCCGCCGGTTGGCCGCCGAGGGGCACGACCTGGTGCTGGTGGCCAGGACCGCCGAGCGCCTGGAGGCGCTAGCTCAGGAGCTGCGCGCCAGGCACGGCGTCGAGGTCACCGCGTTCCCGGCCGACCTGTCCACCGCCGAGGGCAGGCTGGCCGTCGAGGAGCTGCTCGCGGGCAGCGAGGTCGACCTGCTGGTCAACAACGCGGGTTTCACCAACTCCGCCGAGTTCTTCCAGGCCGAGGCGGACCAGCTCCAGGCCCAGCTCGACGTCAACGTCACCAGCGTCCTGCGGCTGACCCGCGCGGCGCTGCCCGGCATGGTCGCCCGCCGCTCCGGCGCGGTCGTCAACGTCTCCAGCGTCGCGAGCTTCCTCCCCGGCAGGGGCAGCAGCTACAGCGCCGACAAGGCGTGGGTGACCATGTTCTCCGAGGGCATGGCCGAGTCGACGCGGGGCACCGGTGTGCGCGTGATGGCGCTGTGCCCCGGCTTCACCCGCACCGAGTTCCACGAGCGCGCGGGCATCGACATGACGAAGACGCCGGAGCTGTTCTACCTGGACGCCGACCGGGTCGTGCACGAGGCGCTGGCGGACCTGCGCGCGGGCAAGGTGGTCTCCATCCCCAGCCCGCAGTACAAGGCGATCGTCACGGGCGCGGGCCTGCTGCCGAGGTCGCTCCTGCGCGCGATCGCCTCCAGGGTCATGGGCGGCCGGGGCCGTACCTGACCTGCTCCCCGGACACGTCCCGGACCGCCTGCCTGACCGCACCCGTGCGGCCCGGAAAACGGGCAGTTCGGGCACCTTCCCCCAGGTGGGAACCCGTTCGCCCGCGCTCCCGTCCCAGTGCCACGCACGACCGGGAGAGGGACGGGCAACATGGGAGAGCGGTTCCACGTCGAACCTGATGAGCTGAGCGGGTACAGCGAGCTGCTGACCCGCAACGCCGGGCACTTCCTGACGATCAGGGAGCACGCCGTGTCCAAGGGCGGTGACACCTCGGGCTTCACCGGCCTGCTCGCCCTGCTGCGCCCCGCCGTCACCGGCGTCGCCGAGCTGTACGGCGAGACCCTGGAGTTCGCGAACTCCATGATGACCAAGGAAGCCGCCGCGCTGGACCAGGCCGCCGAGAGCTACCGGGCCGTCGACGCGCACGCCAAGGCCCTGCTGAGCCAGGTGCAGCAGGCGCTCGAGGCCGCCGCCGAGGCGCCCGCCGTCGGGGGTGGCGAGTGACCGCGTACGCCGACGTCGAGAACCCGGCCACCGCGCTGGCCGCCGCGCCCGAGGACCGGCCGGGCCGCCAGAGCACCAAGGAGCTCATCGAGAAGGCGGGCTGGAAGATCCAGGGCGTCAACTGGATCTACGAGCAGGTCACCGGCGAGAACCTGATCGAGTCGCTGATCAACCCGCTGCTCGGCGACTTCGAGAAGATCGACGCGAACGCCGCCGCCTGGGACCGGGTCGCCAAGTCGCTCGACTCGGTGCGGCACAACGTGGACGCGGGCGCCGGGCAGCTCGGCCCGCACTGGGACGGCGACGCCGCGCAGTCGTTCGAGACCAGGATGCGCACCCTGTGGGTGGTCGCGATCGAGGCCGACTCGCAGGTCGCGCGGATCGTCGGCAACCAGTTCCAGTCCACCGCCTCGGCCTGCCGCACCGCCACCGGGCTCGCGCTGAGCCTGCTGGACAAGCTGGTCGGCAAGCTGGTCGAGGCCGCCATGACGGCGTGGATCCCGGTCGTCGGCTGGGGCCGCGCGGTGTGGATGGTCTACGACGCGGTGCAGATCGTCGACGCCATCCGGAAGATCATCATCTCGATCCAGACGCTCATCGAGGGCGTCCAGGGCATGGTCAACGGCCTCAAGGGCATGGGCACCGCGCTCATGAAGCTCAAGGACGTGCGGGACGTCGGCGACGCGCTGGACGTGCTCGACGCCTACCAGGACGGGCAGCAGAAGTTCGGCGACGGCCTGTCCGCCGCCAAGTCCGGGGCGCTCGGCGTGGCGATGAACAGCTACAAGCTCGGGTCGTCGGTCAACAAGGCGAACACCCGGTACACCGCGCCGCCCCCCGGCGCCAGCCCGCCGCCGACGTCACCGCCGCCCGCCCAGTCCGGCGCCCCCGCGTCCGGTGGCGGAGGTGGGGAATGACCTTCCCCTACGACAGGGCCAAGCTCGACGCGCTCGTCGCCGACGTGGAGGCGCGCAACGCCGCGCTGATCAAGACCGCCACCGAGGCGTCCCGGGTGCGGACCACCTCGCGCGGCCTGTCCGACGCCGACCTCGCCCAGATCTCCCGCGCCGCGAACGACCCGCGCGCCCCGCAGGCGCTGCGCGACCTGGCCAAGCGGGTCGACGCGGGCGAGCTGTCCTGGAAGGACGTCGCCGAGGGCAAGGCGCTGGACGACGAGGGCGTGCGGCGGGCCATGGCCACCGGCATCCCGGACCTCAAGCGCGCCCACAACGCCATCCGCGAGGGCCAGGACGTGCAGGACCTGGCGCGCGGCGGCGACGGCGACGAGCCCGGCTCGTTCACCGAGGACGCCTGGTAGCGCGGGGGCGGGTTCTCGACCCGCCCCCACCCGCCTCAGAACGGCGAGTCGACCGGCCCACCGCTCGTGTGGTTGACCCCGTCGCCGCGCACCACGTCGTAGAACACCCCGGCCGCGATCGCCAGCGACCGCACCGGTTCCGCGAGCCCGCCCCGGAGCCGCAGCACGTCCCGGCGGATCCGCGCCCCGTCCCGCTTCGCGAGCTGCCGGTAGGACATCCCGGCCACGTCCGCCAGCGCGCACAACCGCGTCCCGGCGGCGTCGTGCAGCCCGACCCCGCCGCCACCCTCCTTGCGCAGCGAGCCGAGCGCGCGACCACCGGGCAGCAGCACCTCGGTGGGCGGCGCGCCCCAGCCCTTGCGCACCTCCAGCAGCGGCCCGGCGGGCGTCGACAGCGCCACCCGGAAGGCGGTCCGGCCGGAGAACGCGGTGCGCCGCAGCGCCACCAGCGGCCCCAGGCCGCCCAGGTCCTCGGTGTGCGCCAGCGGCGCGTCCGACTCGGCGTAGACCCGCACCGAGTAGCGGACCTTCAGCAGGTGGTCGGTGAACGACCAGGGGTGCTCGACCAGCAGCACATCGGGCAAGGTCACGGTGTGCCACCTTACGGGCGCGTCACCCGGTCGCGTGTGACAGTCTTGGCAGCCGTGCGAACTGAAGTGGTTCTGGATGCCGTCGCCAAGGCCGAGCTGGCCCGCCTGGTGAGCGAGTTGGCCGTGGTGCACGGCAAGGTCACGCTGTCCTCCGGCGCCGAGGCCGACTACTACATCGACCTGCGCAGGGCCACCCTGCACCACGCCGCGGCCCCGCTCATCGGCAAGCTCCTGCGGCAGCTCACCTCCGACTGGGACTACGCCGCCTCGGGCGGCCTGACCCTGGGCGCCGACCCGGTCGCCTGCGCGATCATGCACTCGGCCGCCGCCGACGGCGAGGTGCTGGACGCGTTCGTGGTGCGCAAGGCGACCAAGCAGCACGGGATGCAGCGCCGCATCGAGGGCGTCGACGTCGAGGGCAAGCGCGTCCTCGCCGTCGAGGACACCTCCACGACCGGCGGCAGCGTCATGACCGCCGTGGAGGCGCTGCGCGAGGCGGGCGCGATCGTCGTCGGCGTCGTGACGGTGGTCGACCGGGGCACCGGCGCGCGCGAGGTCATCGAGGCGGAGGGCCTGTCCTACCGCTACCTCCTCGACCTCGCCGACCTGGGGCTGGCGTGAGATGACCGCAGTCCTCCTGCTCGCCGCCGTGGTGGTGGTCCTCGCCGCGGCGGTCGTCGTGGGCTTCGCCCGGCACCGCCGCGTCCCGGCCACCGGACCCGGCCAGGTCGCCGCGCCGCAGGTGTTCGTCAGCGAGTGGGAGCAGCGGATGCGCGCCCTGGAGTCGACGACCGGCCTGCGCTACACGGCGGAGGACCAGGGCTTCGGGGAGCGCGTCCCGCAGATCGGCCGGATGCTCGAATCCGACCCCGGCCGGATCAAGGCGCAGCTCGTCGGGCACTGGCGCGGCGTGCCGGTGCTCGCCGTCGAGCTGGTGCTGCGCGCGCAGAACGGCAGGACCAGCGACTACCGCACCTACACGGCGGTGGTCGTGCCCCGGCCGATGCCGGGGCCGTGGGTGCTGATCAGCCCGCGCGAGGACGGCGTGTGGGGGCTGTTCGAGCAGTTCACCACGACCGGCGACGAGGCGTTCGACGCCCGCTACGAGCTGCGCAGGAAGAACCCGGCGTTCGCCACCGCGCTGCTCGCCTGCGGGTTGCCGCAGTGGCTGCTGCACGAGCCGCGCGCGCTCGGGGTGGCCGTCCTGTTCGGCGAGCACAAGCTCGTCGCGGCCATCCAGGCACCGTTGTTGCAGGCACCCATCGGTCACCTCGCCGATCTGCTCCTCGACCTGGCGGGCCGCGTCCCCTGGCAGTCGCTCCCGCGCGGGTGATCCCGCACGGGTGATTCCTCCTGGCCGCCTCCGGGTAGTCACTCCTAGGCTGCGAGGTACAGGAGGTTTCCGGGGGATGGTCGCTCTCGCGCTCGCCGAACTCGTCGTGGTGCTGCACTTCGCCGCACTGGCGTTCCTGGTCGTCGGCGGGTTCCTCGCCCGCAGGTGGCACTGGCTGATCTACCCGCACGCCGCGATGGCGGCGTGGGGGCTGTCCGTGGTGGTGTTCGCGCTGGACTGCCCGCTGACGATGCTGGAGAACGAGCTGCGCGTGCTCGGCGGGCAGCCAGCGCTCACCAGGGGCTTCATCGACACCTACATCGACGGCGTGCTCTACCCGGAGTCGCTGGGCACGCCGGTGCAGGTGGTGGTGGCGGTGCTGGTCCTCGGCTCGTGGATCTCGCTGGCCGCCGGGCACGGGCAGCGCTCGGCGGCGCGCGAGGAGGCCGCCGAGCCGTCACCGCGCTGAACCGCGTCGCCTACGATGGCCCGGCCGTTCGAGTGACTGGAGCCGCGTGGCCGGGGAAGTGCTGCTGGAGGGTTTCCACGCGGTCAAGCACGCGCTGCGCTTCGGCGGCGCGGGCGCGGTCCGCGAGGTGCTGCTGACCGACCGGGACGCCGTGCTCGCGCTGGCCCGCTCGCACGCGCCCGACCTGGTCGCCGCGTTCGCCGCCGTCGAACCGGTCACCACCGCCGAGCTGGTCCGCCGGACCGGCCGCGCCCACCCCACCGGCGTCGCCGGGTTCGCCGCAAGGCCCGCCGCCGCCGTGCCGGGCGCCGACCGGCCCGCCCCGCTGGTGCTGCTGGACAACCCGCGCAACCTGGGCAACCTCGGCGCGGTCGTGCGGGTCGCGGCGGGCCTCGGCGCGAGCGGCGTGGTGTCGACCGGCGACGTCGACCCGTGGCACCCGACCGTGCTGCGCGGCAGCGCCGGGCTGCACTACGCGCTGCCGGTCGCGCGGGTGGACGACCCGGCCGCGCTGGAGGGCGAGCTGTTCGCGTTCGACGCGGGCGGCGAGCCGGTGG
Organism: Actinosynnema pretiosum; assembly: GCF_024171695.1. Taxonomy (GTDB): domain Bacteria; phylum Actinomycetota; class Actinomycetes; order Mycobacteriales; family Pseudonocardiaceae; genus Actinosynnema; species Actinosynnema pretiosum. The sequence goes on from NZ_JAMTCF010000003.1 coordinate 408,307, forward strand.
ACCGGGTGCGGTTCCCGGACGGCGCCGTCCTGGCGTTCGGCTCGGAGCGGCACGGGCTGTCCGAGCGCACCCGCGCCCGCGCCGACCGGGTGGTGTCGCTGCCGATGCGCCCGCTGGTGTCCAGCTACAACCTGACCACCAGCGTCGCGATGGCGCTCTACCACTGGGACCTGCTCCGACGGGCGACGTGATCGATCCGTGGGCACACTGGCCGGGTGACGACGCCGAAGCTGCACGCCGCCCGCGCCGGGGTGGCCGAGCGCGCGATCCGGTCCAGGCACCTGCGCAGCGTCTGGGGGCTGCCCGGCACCGCGCTGGGGCTCAACGCCTGGCCGCCCGACCTGGGGGCCCGCGCGCACCGGAGCTTCGGCTACTGGTGGCAGGCGCACCTCGTCGACTGCGTCGTCGACGCCCAGCTGCGCGCCCCGCGCCTGTCCAGGGCCACCCTGGTCGAGCACCTGGTGCGCGGCCTGCGGGTGCGCAACCTGAGCGGCTGGACCAACGACTACTACGACGACGTCGCCTGGCTCGGCCTCGCCCTGCAGCGCGCGGCGGGCATCGGCGTCCACCGGCAGCGCGCCCTCGACGCCGTCGCCGCCCGGCTGCGCGACGGCCTGACCGACCACGGCGGCGGCGGGCTGTGGTGGCGCAGGGGGGACGACTTCAAGAACGTGCCCGCCAACGGCCCCGCCGCGATCTTCTTCGCCCGCAGGGCCCGCGCGAGCGGCGACCGCGCCGACCTCGGCCGCGCCCGGTCGATCGTGGACTGGGTGGAGGACAACCTCGCCGACCCCGGAACGGGGCTGGTCTGGGACGGGCTGCACCTGCGCCCCGACGGCTCCGTCCGCGAGGTCGAGCGGGTGCTCTACACCTACTGCCAGGGCGTGCACCTCGGCGCCTGCCTGGAGATCGCGCGCTCGGGCGGTGGCCCGCGCTGGGCGGACCGGGCGGCGCGGGTGGTCGCGGGCGTCGACCGGGAGCTGGCGGCGGACCGGGTGCTGCGCGGCCACGGCGGTGGCGACGGCGGGCTGTTCAGCGGCATCCTCGCCCGCTACCTCGCGCAGGCCGCGCTGCACCTGGACCGGCCGGAGGCGGTGCTGGCGGCCGAGCTGGTGACCGCCTCGGCGGAGGCGGCGTGGACCAACCGGTCCGCCGCCGTGTCCGGGCCGCTGTTCGGGCCCGACTGGGGGCGGCCCACCGGCAGGCCCGAGGCGGGGGCGGCCGAGCGGGACCTGTCGGTGCAGCTCGGCGGGTGGATGGTGCTGGAGGCGGCGGCGCTGCTGGAGGAGCGCGGGAAGGTGCCGCAGCGGCGGCTCACGGCGCGGGGGTGATCAGAGCAGAGGGGCCCAACGGCGGCCGAGCGGCGGTTCGGGGTCGTGGTGCGGCGGTCACGGGGTCGCTCGCACCGCTGCGCGACGCGCGCTCAGCGGCACCCGCGCGCTCAGCGGCACCCGCACGAGCTGCGGTGCCGCAGCTCGGGGGCCAGCCGGATCGTCTCCGGGGCCCGCTCCGGCTCGGTGATCCTGGACAGCAGCAGCCGCACCGCCGTGCGCCCGATCTCCTCCACCGGCTGCGCCAGCGCGGTCAGCGGCGGGTCGACCAGCTCGGCCCACTCCACCTCGTCGTACGCCACCAGCGCCAGGTCCGAGCCGATCCGCACGTTCCGCGCCCGCGCCTCCCGCAGCACGTCCACCAGCGCCTGGTGCCCGCCGACCACCACCGCCGTCACCGAGCCCAGCAGCGGCCCCAGCGAGGTGCGCACCACGTCCTCGTCCCAGGCCAGCCCGGCCCGGCCGAGCCCCAGCCGGTAGCCGAGCACCCGCTCGTCCGTCGTGGCCAGCCCCGGCGCGCCGGTGACCAGTCCGATCCGCCGGTGCCCCAGCTCGGCCACGTGCTTGACCAGCGACGACGTGGCCTGCACGTTCTCCGGTCCCACCTGGTCCAGGTCCTTGGCCACCACCAGCCGGTCCACCAGCACCGTCGGCACGCCCAGCCGCCGCAGCTCCGGCAGCGCCGCGCTGCCCGACGTCGGCGTCAGCAGCACCCCGTCGACCCGCCGCGAGCGCAGCACCCGCACCGCCGCCTGCTCCGACTCCGCGCTCTCCCGCGTGTCGATCAGCACCAGCGCGTAGCCCGCCGCCGTCGCCTCGGCCTCGATCGCCGCGATCAGCTCCGCGAAGTACGGGTGCGACTCCAGCGACACCGCCAGCCCCAGCGACTTCGTGCCGCCGGTGACCAGCGACCGCGCGATCGCGTCCCCGGTGTACCCGGTCTCCTCGATGGCCTTGAGCACCCGGTCGCGCGTGCTCCCCGCCACCGACCTGGTCTCGTTCACCACGTGTGAGACGGTGGTGATCGACACCCCGGCGAGACCCGCGACCTCCCGCATGGTGACCACGAACCAGCCCCCGTTCGCACTGTCGCAAGCGATTGCGTGCGGACCCTACCGACCAGGGAGCGAGCACGCGTGGCAGTTGTCCTGTGTGTCGGGCTGACGACCGTCGATGTCACCCAACAGGTGGAAGACTTCCCGGAACCGGGCGAAAAGATGCAGTCCCTCGCCGCTTTCACGTCACCCGGCGGTCCCGCCGCCAACGCGGCCACCGCCGTCGCCGCGCTCGGCCACCGCGCCGTCCTGGTCACCGCCACCGGCGCCGACCCGCTCGGCGCGCTCGCCCTGCGCGGCCTCGCCGACCGCCGCGTCGAGGTGGTCGACGCCGCCCCCGACGGCTTCCGGATCGCGCTCAGCATGGTCGTGGTGCGGGCGGGCGACGGCGAGCGCACCGTCGTGTCCCGCAACGCGGGCGGCCACCTGCCCGCCGTGCCCGCCGACCTGCCAGACCGGGTCGCCGAGGCGGACGTGCTGCTGCTCGACGGCCACCTCGGCCCGCTGGCGCTCGCCGCCGCCCGCTCGGCGCGCGAGCGCGGCGTGCCGGTGGTGCTGGACGCCGGGAGCTGGAAGCCTGTCCTGGACGACCTGCTGCCGCTGGTGGACGTCGCCGCCTGCTCGGCAGCCTTCCCGCTGACCGAGCGCGCGGTGCACGACCGGGGCGTGCCGCTGGTGATCCGGACGCGCGGCGCCCTCCCCGTGACCTGGTCGAACCGCACCACCGCCGAACCGGCGCCCTCCGGCCCCCGAGCAGCGGGGCCGGACGCGGCCTGGGCGGGCACGACCCCGGCGGGGAGCGCCGGGCCGCACGACGGCCCGGTGGTTTCGACGGGCGAGGTCCCGGTGACCCCGGTTCCGGTGCGGGACACCAACGGTGCGGGCGACGTGTGGCACGGCGCGCTGGCGGTCGCCCTCGCGCGGCGCGAACCGGTGGCGCGGGCCGTCGCGTGGGCCAACGAGGTCGCGGCGGTCCGGGTGCGCAACCCGGCCGAGCGCTGGGTCGAGGAGTTGTGGCGGTGGCGGGACAGCGGGTGAGGTTCGAGGAGCTGGTCGAGCGGGCGAGAGCGCTCGCGAAGACCGGTGAGCGGCGGGTGCTCGGCATCGGCGGCGCGCCGGGGTCGGGCAAGTCGACCCTGGCCAGGAGGCTGGTGGACGAGCTGGGCGCGGACGCGGCCCTGGTCGAGATGGACGGCTTCCACCTCGCGCAGCGGGAGCTGGAGCGGCTGGGCGCGGCCGAGCGCAAGGGCGCGCCGGACACGTTCGACGTGTCCGGCTACGCCGACCTGCTCGGCAGGCTCAAGGCGCACGGCCCCGACGTGGTGTACGCGCCGGAGTTCCGCCGAGAGATCGAGGAGCCGGTGGCCTGCGCGGTGCCGGTCGACCCGACCGTGCCGCTCGTGGTCACCGAGGGGAACTACCTGCTGCTCCAGTACGAGAAGTGGAAGCGGGTCCGGCTCGTGCTGGACGAGGCCTGGTTCCTGCGGATCGACGAGGACCTGCGGGTGCGGCGGCTGGTCGAGCGGCACGTCCGCTACGGCAGGCCCGAGGCCGAGGCGCGCGAGCGTGTGCTGCGCGGCAGCGACCACGTCAACGCGCTCATGGTGAACTCGTCCAGCGCGGGGGCCGACCTGGTGATCGCGGAAGTGCGCTGAGCGGCGGCGCGCTGAGCGGAGGCCGGTGGGTCAGCGCTGCGCGGCGACGTCCTCGACCGTCTCGTCCACCGGCTTGCGCACCTCCTGGCGGTAGCGCCACACGCCGACGCCGGTGCCGATCACGAAGAACGCGACGCTCACCACGACGGCGGCCGTCTCCAGCCACGGCACCGCCGTGAGCAGGCCCGCCGCGTAGTAGCCCGCGAGCACCAGGGTCGGCACCCAGGCCAGCGCGCCCACCGTGGTGGCCAGCGCGAACCGCCTCGGGTTCATCCCGGCCGCGCCCGCGATCATCGGCGCGAACGTGCGGATCCACGGGATCCACCTGGCCAGCACGATCGCCCAGAACCCCCGGCGGTCCAGGAACTCGCGCGCCCGCTCCAGGTTCTCCTTGTTCAGGATCTTCCCGCCGCGCCTGGCGAGCAGCCGGGTGCCACCGGTGCGGCCGATGTAGTAGCCGATCTGGTTGCCCACCACCGCCACCACCATCGCGGCGGCCGACAGCAGCCAGGCGCTCAGCTCGCTGTCGTGCTGGGCCAGCACGACGCCCGCCGCGAACAGCAGCGAGTCGCCGGGCAGGAACAGCCCGAAGATGAACGCGCACTCGAAGAACACGAAGCTGAGGGTGATCACCCACACCGCGAGGGGACCTGCCTGGTCCAAGGAGAAGATCCCGGCGGCTTGGGTCGAAGCGGACAGCACCACGCAACGCAGGGTACGTGGGCCGGACGGCTCCGCACGGCGATCTCGGCACATCGTGTTGCCGAAAGTTCGGTGACGCGCGGTGGTCGCGCTCGCGCCCGGCTGTCCCTAACGTGGGGGGATGGAGCCTCTTCTGGCCGAGCTCCGCACCGCCGTCGGACCCGCGGCCGTGCTGACCGACACCGACGTCACCTCGGCCTACGAGCGGGACATGATGCCGCTCGCCCCCCACGGGTCCCCGCTGGCGGTGGTGCTGCCGTCCACGGCGGAGCAGGTGCGGGACGTGGTCAGGGCGTGCGCGGCGGCCGGGGTGCCGATCGTGCCGCGCGGCGCGGGCAGCGGGCTGTCCGGGGCGGCCAACGCCCTGCCGGGCTGCGTCGTGCTGGTCACCACGCGGATGAACGCGATCGTGGAGATCGACCCGGCGAACCGGTTGGCCGTGGTCGAGCCCGGCGTGGTCAACCTCGACCTGCGCAAGGCGGTGGAGGCGCACGGGCTGTTCTACCCGCCCGACCCGTCCAGCTACGACTGGTGCACGATCGGCGGCAACCTGGCCACGAACGCGGGCGGGCTGTGCTGCGTCAAGTACGGCGTCACCACCGACTCGGTGCTCGGGCTGGAGGTCGTGCTGGCCAGTGGCGAGCTGCTCAGGACCGGCCGCCGCACGGTCAAGGGCGTCGCGGGCTACGACCTGACCAAGCTCTTCGTCGGCAGCGAGGGCACCCTCGGCGTCATCACCCAGGCCACCCTCGCGCTGCGCCCCCTGCCGCAGGCCCCGGCCACGCTGGTCGCCACGTTCGACAGCACCTCGGCCGCGGGGGCGGCGGTCGCCGGGGTGGTGCGCGCAGGCGTCGTGCCGTCGCTGATGGAGATCATGGACCGCACGTCCGTCCAGGCCGTGGAGCGGTACCTGCGGACCGACCTGAACGCGGGGGCCGCGGTGCTGCTGTGCCAGTCGGACTCGGGCGGCGAGGCCGCGCTGCGCGAGCTGGGCGAGGTGGCGCGGGTGTGCGAGGCGGCGGGCGCCGAGCTGGTGCACACCACCGACGACCCGGCCGAGGGCGCCGACCTGCTGGCCGCGCGGCGGGCGGTGCTGACCGCGCTGGAGGTCTACGGGACCTGGCTGACGGACGACGTGTGCGTGCCCAGGACCCGGATCGCCGACCTCATCACCGGGTGCGAGGCGATCGCCGAGGAGGTGCGGCTGCGGATCGCGGTGGTGGGGCACGCCGGGGACGGCAACATGCACCCGACGATCGTCTACGACCCGACGTCGGCCGACGAGGCCGCGCGGGCGCTCGCGGCGTTCGAGCGCATCCTCGAACTGGGGCTCGCGCTCGGCGGCACGGTCACCGGCGAGCACGGCGTGGGGAAGGTCAAGCAGGCCTGGCTGGAGCGCGAGGCCGGGCCCGTCGCCCTGCGGGTCCACCGCGACCTGAAGCGCGTGCTGGACCCGCAGGGGCTGTTCAACCCCGGTTCGATGTTCAGCCTCCGCGAGGAGGGCTGACCGGGGCGCTCGGACGGGGTTCGGTCAGCCCTCGATCCGGCGGATGTGCTGGGTGGCCTCCGGGTCGGAGACCTGCTGGAACTGCTGGGTGATGTCGTCCGCCTCGGCCTCGACGAGGGACTTGTTCTCGCGCCGGGCCTTGATGAACTCGATGATGATCGGCACGACCGAGATCAGCACGATCAGGATCAGCATCATCTCGATGTTGTTCCGGACGAACTCGATCTGGCCGAGGAAGTAGCCCAGGATCGTCAGGCCCGCGGCCCAGGCCGCGCCGCCGACCAGGGAGTAGGTGAAGAACTTCTTGGCGTCCATGCGGCCGACGCCCGCCATGGCGGTGATGAAGGTGCGCACGATCGGCACGAACCGCGCCATCACGATCGCGCGGGCGCCGTACTTGTCGAAGAACCCCGTCGTCTTGTCGACGTACTCCTTCTTGAAGATCTTGGAATCCGGCTTCGCGAACAGCGCCGGACCGGCGCGGTGGCCGATCCAGTAGCCGACGACGTTGCCGATGAACGCGCACGCGGTCAGGAGCACGCAGACCAACCAGAGCGGGTAGTCCAGCAGTCCGTTCGCGACGAAGAGGCCCGAGGTGAACAACAGGGAGTCACCGGGCAGGAAGAAGCCGACCAGCAGGCCGCACTCCGCGAAGATGATGAAGCACAGCCCGACCAGCATGTACGGACCCAGTCCGTTCAGCAGGTACTCGGGGTTGAGCCAGTCCGGGCCGAGGGCGACCGAAGTGGTGGGCGCGACCGTCACCTCGACCACGGTACAGGCTCAACTCAGGGTGATGACGGCGGCGACGGTGCCCGCCGCGAGGCCGAGCAGCACCGACAGCAGCAGCACCCAACCAGCCGGTAGAGCTGGGGTTTTGTGCGTTTCGAGCGCTTCGTCCGAGTAGTCCGCGATGTCCGGGTCGCCAGGGTCGAGGAAGTCGGGGTGGTCCGGGTAGGCCGGGTTCCCGTGCTCGTCCGTGCGGGAGTGGAACGGGGGGACGCGGAGCGCGTGGAGCGCGGGCGGGAGGTCGGCGAAACCACCGCTGCCGGAGGTGTCGGTCGGGTCCTCGGGGGCGGGTGCCGCCGGAGCGGGGGACGCTGGATCGGCGGGAGGCTCGTCACTGAGCGTGACCTCAGGGGTGGGGTCTTCGCTCGGACCGGCGGCGGGTGCCTCCACGGGCGCGGGAACCGGGTCGGGCTCGGGTTCGGCGCTCGGCGCGGGCGCGGATTCCGGCTCCGGGGCGGACGCCGCTGCGGTCCCGCGCTCGGCCCCGTCCTCCTCGGCCGCCTCGGCCGTCTTCGCGGGCGCCTCGGGCTCGGGTTCCGGTTCCGCGACGGCCGCTGTCTCCGGGGTCGGCTCCGCCGGGCCCCCGGCCTCCGGCTCACCGTCCGAGGGGCCTGCCTCCGGTTCCCCGGATTCGGCCTGCTCCGGTCCGGTCGCCGTCACGGGCGCGGCGCCTGCCGCCTCCGGGGCCTCGGCGTCGGCCGCCCCCGGCTTCTCGGCGGTCGGCTTCTCGGCTGTCGGCTGGGCGGGTGCGGTGGCGGGGTCCGCGGCCTCGGCTGCGGGCAGACCACCGCCGGTGGCCTCGGCGCTCGACGCCTCGGCCACCGGCTTCTCCTGCTCATCGGGCACGGGGTCAGTCTTTCACCCAGGCGCCCCGGCTCATCACCTCGCGGGGCCGCAGGTCGGCGTCCAGCACCACCAGGTCGGCGGCCAGGCCCTCGGCGATCCGGCCCGTCTCCCCGGCCAGCCCCAGCAGCTCGGCGGGCCTGGCCGAGGTGGCGCGCACGGCCTCCACCACGTCCAGCCCGCAGCCGGTGACCGCGTTGCGGAACGCCGCGTCCATGGTCAGCGTGCTGCCCGCGAGCGAACCGCCGCCCGCCAGCGTCGGCACGCCGTCCACCACGCGCACCTCCAGCCCGCCGATGTCGTACACGCCGTCGCCGACGCCCGCCGCCGCGATCGCGTCCGTGACCAGCACCGTCCGCCCCGCGCCCGCGTGCCGCGCGGCCAGCCGCACGGTCGTCGGGTGCAGGTGCACCAGGTCGCAGATCAGCTCGACGGTGACCCGCTCGTCGTCCAGCAGCGCGCCGATCGGGCCCGGCTCGCGGTGGTGCAGCGGGCGCATCCCGTTGAACAGGTGCGTCGCGACCGTCGCGCCCGCGTCCACGGCGGGCCGCACCTGCGCCTCGGTGGCGTCGGTGTGCCCGATCGCGGCGATCGCGCCGCTGTCCACCAGGTGCCGCACCGCGTCCACGGCGTGCTCCAGCTCGGGGGCCACCGTCACCATCCGCACCGCGCCCCGGCCCGCGCGCAGCAGCGCGTCCAGCGAGCCCCGGTCCGGCGGGCACAGGATCGCCGGGTCGTGCGCGCCGCAGCGCGCCGCCGACAGGAACGGCCCCTCCAGGTGCACGCCCGCGACCACGCCGTCGTCCACCAGCTCGGCCAGCGCGGCGACCTGCCCGGCCAGCTCCGGCACCGGTCGGGACACCAGGCTGGCCAGCATCGTCGTCGTGCCGCGCCTGCGGTGCGCGTCGGCGGCCTTGCGCACCTTGTCCGGGTCCCCGCTGGTGAACGCCTCACCGCCGCCCCCGTGGCAGTGGATGTCGATGAAGCCGGGCACCAGCAGCGCCCCGCCGAGGTCGGTCACCGGGCCGTCGGGAGCGGCCCCGGAGCCCACCGCCGCGATCCGGCCGTCCCGGACCGCCACCCACCCGTCGTCGAGCACCCCGTCCGGCGTGACGACCCGACCTCCCGCCAGGGTCACGTCCACCGGTCCACCCCACGTGCTCATGTCTCCTCCAGCATGTCGATGGCCAGCAGCGCGGCCCCGAGGCATCCCGCCCCGTCGCCCAGCTCCGCCAGCCGCAGTTCCGGGAGCCGCTGGAACGAGGCGAGCTCGTCCAGCCGCCCCCGCAGGGGGTCGGTGAGCAGCGGACCGGCCAGCGCCAGCCCGCCGCCCAGCACCACCAGCTCAGGGCCGAGCAGCGCGGCCACCAGCAGGATGCCCCTGGCCAGGGCGTCCACCGCCTCGCGCCACACCGCCGCCGCGGCGGGATCGCCCGCCCGGAGGAGCGCGGCCACGTCGGCGGCTCCCGCGACCGCGCGCCCGGTCAGGGAGGAGTACCGCCTGGCGATGGCCGCCGACGACGCCCGCGCCTCGACGCACCCGGTCTGCCCGCACCCGCACGGGTCGCCGTGCCCGACGTCCACGTGCCCGACCTCGCCGGGCAGGGCCCGCACCCGGCCGTCCACGACCAGCGCGGCGGCGATGCCGGTGCCGATGGGCAGCACGACGGCGTTGCGCGAGCCCCTGGCCGCGCCGAGGCGCAGCTCGGCGAGACCGCCCGCGCGCACGTCGTGGCCGAAGGCGACCGGGAGCCCGGAGGCCGCGGCGGTCTCGGCGGCGAAGGGGAAGTCGCGCCAGCCGAGGTTGGCGGAGTAGACGCCCGTGCCGCTCGCCTCGTCCACCAGACCGGGGACGACCAGGCCGATCGCGGCGGGCTCGTCGGCGCCGCGCAAGCGCTTGGCGAGGTCCGCGACCTCGGCCACGACGGCGCGCGCGGTCGCCTCGCCGGTGTCGCGGCGCGGGGTGGGGACGCGCAGCTCGCGCACCGGTCGGGCTCCCTCGGGGGAGGCCTCGACCAGCGCGGCTTTCGTCTCGGTGCCGCCGACGTCGACGGCGATCACGTGCTGGGTTCGCGCCACGGGGACCGATACTGCGCCATGCACCCGTCATTGGTCTATACCAAGTTCCGTTTTGGGAGCACGGTCGCGCCCCGTGGGACGGAACGGCCGAACGGGTGGCGGCCCCGACCGCCCCCGCGCGTCAAAAGGCCCCCGCGCTGGTGCGCGGGGGCCCGGTGTCCGTGCGGGCGGCTAGTTGCTGGCCATGATCTTCTGCAGCGCGTCCAGCGCCCGGCTGGCGGTGGACTTCACCGTGCCCTTGGAGATGCCGGTGGCCTCGGCGATCTCGGCCTCCGACAGGTCGCCGTAGTACCGCAGCACCAGCACCTCGCGCTGCCTCGGCGGCAGCTGCGACAGCGCGGCCACGACCGCCTGGTGCTCCGCCGTCAGCATCGCCAGGCTCTCCGCCGAGCGGGCGTTCGCCACGTGCGGCGGGGTGTAGTCGCGCGCGGTCTTGCGGCGGCGCAGGACGCTGCGCGAGCCGTTCACCACGGCGGTGCGCAGGTAGCCGACCGCCGCCTGGGCGTCGCGCAGGTTGGACCAGTTGCGGTGCAGGCCGGTGAACGCCTCCTGCACCACGTCCTCCGCCGTGGCGGGCTCGTCGACCAGCAGCAGCGCCAGCCGGATGAGCCGCATCCGGTGCTGGCGGTACAGGTCCTCCAGTGTCAGCGGACCTGTTGGCGCGGGCGCGATCCCGTCCTGGATGCGCAGGTTCGTCAGAGTGTCCTGTACGCGCGCGACACCGCCGCTGTTCTGTCCGGGACCGACCACGGCGCAGACGTTACCCCCTGCCGGGGTAGCTTCGGCGAGCCTACGGAACATGCGGAGGACGACATGGCGAGGTTCGCGGTAGAGCTGGTGTACGCCGACGACGAGGCCAAGCGGCTCGAGGTGCGGCCCGCGCACCGCGACTACCTGCGGGAACTGCAGGAGCGCGGGGTGCTGCTCGCGGCCGGGCCTTACGCGGACGAGACCGGCGCGCTGCTGGTCTACGAGGCCGCCGACGAGGACGAGCTGCGCGCGGTGCTCGCCGCCGACCCGTACGCGCCCGCGGGCGTGGTCGCCGAGATCCGCGTGCACGAGTGGAAGGCGCTCCTGGGCAGCTGGGTCACCGGGGCCTGAGCCTGCCAGGGCGGGCGCGTCACTCCCGAGCGCCCGCCGCCGCCCCGCCCGGCCCCACCAGGCCCGAGCTGTCCGCCTCGGCCATCCGCCGGTCCGCCTCGGCCATCCGCCCGGCCGAGCGCCGCGTCACCAGCCCCGGCAGCACGCCCCTGACCAGCTTCGCCACCGCCACCCAGCGCGGCGCGTGCACCGAGGTCGACCGCTTGGCCACCGCCCGCACCAGCGCCTTCCCGGCCGCCTCCACCGAGTGCACCCGCCCGGCCGGACCGGGCAGCGAGCGGCGCAGCGGCCCCACCACCGGGTGCTCGTGCACCCCGTTCACCATGTCGGTCGACACCCACGAGAAGTACGCGATCCCGACGTCCACCCCGAGGTGCCGCACCTCCGCGCGCAGGCTGTCCGCGAACGCCTCGCACCCCGCCTTGGCCGCCGAGTACGCCGCGTTGCCCGGCACGTGCGCGATCGCCGCGAGCGAGGACACCACCAGGCAGTACCCCCGGCTCTCCACCAGGTGCGGCAGGCACGCCCGGACGGTCCGCCACACCCCGAGCAGGTTCACCTCGATCACCCGGTCGAACACCGAGGGGTCCATCGACCGGGCGAACCCGGCCGCCGCGACCCCGGCGTTGGCGATCACCGCGTCCAACCGCCCGTAGTGCGCCACCGCGCCGTCCACGGCCGCCCGCAGCGCCTCGGCGTCGGTCACGTCCGCCTCCCACGCCTGGCCGCCGCACTCGCGGGCGACCTCGCGCAGCAGCTCCCCCTCGAGACCCACCAGCGCGACCCGCGCCCCGCGCGCGGCGAGCCGCCTCGCGGTGTCGGCGCCGATCCCCCTGGCCGCCCCGGTGATCAGCACGACCTGATCGGTGACGCCCTTGCCCACATTCCCGGAGACGACCACAGCGACCTCCTCGAACAGGTGAACGAGGAGGCCACCGTAGCCCGGTTCGACCGCCGTTAGCTACTGGCGAGTTAAACAGCGCTCGCGGCGCTGAGCCGCGCGACCTCCTCGGCCGTCAGGTCCAGGGTCAGCGCGGGCAGCAGCTGCTCCAGCTGCTCCACCGTGCGGGCGCTCGCGATCGGCGCGACCACGGTCGGCTGCGCGGCCAGCCACGCCAGCGCCACCGCCGACTGCGACACCCCGCGCGCCCCCGCGACCTCGTCCAGCGCCGCCAGCACCGCGAGCCCGCGCTCGTCCAGGTACCGGGACGCGCCCGCCGCCCGCACGCTCTCCACCTCGACGCCCGGCCGGTACTTGCCGGACAGGAAGCCCGACGCCAGCGAGGAGTACGGCAGCGACGGCAGCCCCAGCTCGGTCAGCGCGGGCGCCAGGTCGCGCTCGTACTCGCCCCGCTCCACCAGGTTGTACCTCGGCTGGAGCGCGACGAACCCGGCGAAGCCCTCCCGCTCGGCGATCGCGGCGGCCTCGCGCAGCCGGTCGCCGGAGAAGTTGGACGCGGCGGCGTAGCGGATCTTGCCCGCCCTCACCAGCCGGTCGTAGGCGGCCAGCGTCTCCACCAGCGGGGTCTCCGGGTCGTCCCGGTGCGCGTAGTACAGGTCGATCTGCTCGACGCCGAGCCTGCGCAGCGAGCCCTCGACGGCCTTCTCGATCGTCTCGCCCCGCTGGTTGTCCAAGCCCTCCAGCATCCCGACCTTCGTGGCGATCACCACGTCGTCCCGGCGCCCGCGCTTGGCCAGCCAGGAGCCCAGCACGGTCTCGGACTCGCCGCCGGAGTGGCCGGGGACCCAGGACGAGTAGACGTCGGCGGTGTCCACGAAGTTGCCGCCCGCCTCGGCGAACGCGTCCAGCACGGCGTGGGAGGCGGCCTCGTCCGCGCTCCACCCGAACACGTTGCCGCCCAGGTTGAGGCGCGAGACGTCGAGGTCGGTGGTGCCCAGTTTCGTCATGGACCCGACGCTAACCCCGCCCACCGCCGACGCGCCCGCCCGCAGCGGCCCGGTGCGACGTTCCGAACAGCGCGCCGGGAACGGGAATAGCCGCAGGGCTCCCCGACCGGACCACCGGCCGGGGACCCGCCCGCCTTCCGTCAGGGCGTCACGGCGTGACCTCGACGCCCTTCCAGAAGGCCACGTGGTTCTTGATGTTCGCCGCCGCCTCCAGCGGTTCCGCGTAGTACCAGGCGGCGTCCACGTTGTCCTCGCCGTTGACGTGGAGCGTGTAGTAGTTGGCAGTCCCCTTCCAGTGGCACACGGACGTGGTGTCCGAGGGCCGCAGGAACAGGGCGTGCACCGAATCGACCGGGAAGTAGTGGTTTCCCTCCACCACCTGGGTCTGGTCGCTCTCGGCGATGATCTCGCCGTTCCACCGTGCGATCGCCATGGCGCCCACTATGCCGGTGATCATCATCTTCCGCTGAGCGGTGGTCGTAGGATCAACCGCGACAACGGTGTTCGGGCTCTGAGGAGGACCTACCGATGCCCATCGCAACTCCCGAGGTCTACGCCGAGATGCTTGACCGCGCCAAGGCGAACTCCTTCGCCTACCCCGCGATCAACGTGACCTCGTCCGAGACCCTGAACGCGGCCCTGCGAGGTTTCGCGGAGGCCGAGAGCGACGGGATCATCCAGGTCTCGACCGGAGGGGCCGAGTTCGCCTCGGGCACCAAGGTCAAGGACATGGTCACCGGCGCCGTCGCGCTGGCCGAGTTCGCGCACGTGGTCGCCGACAAGTACCCGGTGAACGTCGCGCTGCACACCGACCACTGCCCCAAGGACAAGCTGGACGGCTACGTCCGCCCGCTGATCGCGATCAGCCAGGAGCGCGTCGACAAGGGCCTCAACCCGCTGTTCCAGTCCCACATGTGGGACGGCTCGGCGGTGCCGCTCGACGAGAACCTGGAGATCGCGGCCGACCTGCTCGACCTGGCCGCCAAGGCCCGCATCATCCTCGAGATCGAGGTCGGCGTGGTCGGCGGCGAGGAGGACGGCGTCGACAACGAGATCAACGACAAGCTCTACACCACGCCCGAGGACTACCTGAAGACCGTCGCCGCCCTCGGCGCCGGCGAGAAGGGCCGCTACCTCGTGGCGGCGACCTTCGGCAACGTGCACGGCGTCTACAAGCCGGGCAACGTCAAGCTGCGCCCCGAGATCCTCAAGCAGGGCCAGGACGTGGTGGCCGAGAAGCTGGGCCTCCCGGCCGGCTCCAAGCCGTTCGACCTCGTGTTCCACGGCGGCTCCGGCTCGCTGCTGGAGGAGATCCACGAGGCGGTGTCCTACGGCGTCATCAAGATGAACATCGACACCGACACCCAGTACGCGTTCACCCGCCCGATCGTCGGCCACATGTTCGGCAACTACGACGGCGTGCTCAAGGTGGACGGCGAGGTCGGCAACAAGAAGGCGTACGACCCGCGCAGCTACCTCAAGGCCGCCGAGCAGGGCATGGCCGCCCGCATCGCCCAGGCGTGCGAGCACCTGAAGTCCTCCGGCCGGATGATCGCGGGCTGACCGTCCCGATCGGACGGTCGCGGCGTCCCCCGACACCGGGGGAGGTCGAAGACCGGGCAAAAGAGTGAGGCCCCTCACGGTCCGACGCGACCGGAGGGGCCTCACCCCTGTTCCGGGCCTTTCCGCACATCGCACGATGGGGTGGCGGACGTTGCCCCGCGTGGCGCGGACCGGCAGGGTTGCCCCGCCGGGAGCGACCCGGCCCGTTCCGGAAGTGGGGTGCTGGGCGTGCGCGTGAAGATCGTCGCCGGGGTGCTGGTGTCCGCCATGGTGTTGGCGGCGGTCGCCGCCGCGGCAGGGATGTTCCTAAGCTAGGCGACCATGAGCCTGAACGAGAACCTGCTCGGCCCCGAGCCGACGCTGCTGCCCGAGCGCCCCGAGGCGCAGGCCGCCGTGGACTCCGGGATCGCCCCGGTCGAGGTCGTCCGGGCCTACCCGGACCTCAGCGAGGCGTGGGCGCTGCTCGCCGAGACGGCGCTGGACGACGACGACCCGGTGGCCGCGTACGCCTACGCCCGCACCGGCTACCACCGCGGCCTGGACCAGCTCCGCCGCGCGGGCTGGAAGGGCTTCGGCCCGGTGCCCTTCGCGCACCGCCCGAACCAGGGCTTCCTGCGCTCGCTGGCCGCGCTCTCCCGCGCGGCGGGCGGCATCGGCGAGGTGGCCGAGCAGGACCGCTGCGCGAAGTTCCTGGCGGACAGCGACCCCACGGCCCCCGCCCAGCTCGGCCTGTAGGCCGGGCCCGACATGGCTGTGCGCGACGAACTGGCGCGCAGGCTGCGCCGGTGGCGGATGACGGCCCTGCCGATCCTCCAGGCAGCGGTCGCCGCAGGCCTGTCCTGGTTCGTGGCGACGAAGGTCGTCGGCCACCCGCACCCGTTCTTCGCGCCCATCGCCGCGGTCGTCTGCCTCGGCGTCTCGCTGGGGCAGCGCCCCCGGCGGGTCGCCGAGCTGGTCGTCGGCGTCTCCGTGGGCGTCGGCATCGGCGACGTCCTGATCTCCCACATCGGCTCGGGCACGTGGCAGATCGCCGTGGCCGTGGTCCTGGCCATGTCCGCCGCCGTCCTCCTGGACGGCGGCGCGGTCATCGCCCTCCAGGCGGCCAACTCGGCCGTCCTGGTGGCCACCCTGCTACCCCCCAGCGCGGGCGGCGGCTTCGACCGCATGGTCGACGCCCTGGTGGGCGGCGTGGTCGGCCTCGCGGTCACCGCCCTCATCCCCGCGAACCCCCTGACCGTGGCAGACCGCCAGGCGAAGGTCGTCCTGGGCGAACTGGCCACCGCCCTGCGCGGCGTGGCCGCAGCCGTGGCCAAGAGCGACGCAGGCGCCGCAGCCGACGTCCTGGCAAGACTCCGCGACAGCCAGGAGGCCGTCGACGAGTACCGCTCCGCCCTCAAGACCGGCGGCGAGATCGCCACGATCGCCCCGATCCGCTGGCGCCGCAAGAACGCCCTGCGCCGCTACGGCAGCATCGCCACCCCGGTCGACTACGCCCTGCGCAACACCAGAGTCCTCACCAGAAGGGCCCTGGCCGCCCTGCGCGACGACGAACACGTCCCGGACGTCCTCCCGTCGGCCCTGGAGCGCTTCGCGGACGCCGTGGACGTCCTGCGCGTGGAACTGGCGTCCAACGAGGACCCGGTGAAGTCCAGAGCGGCGATCCGCGCGGCGGCAGGCGTCATGACGGCGGACCTGGCCGTGGGCGAGGGCTTCTCAACCCAGGTAGTCCTGGCCCAGGCCCGCTCGGTGGCGGTAGACCTGCTCCAGGCAACCGGCCTGACGAGGGTGGAGGCGATGGAATCGCTACCACCCCTGCGAAAGCCCTAATCCCCGCACAACCCGCACAACCCGCACCTGCGAACTCGACCGCCTCGCGGGCTGCGGGGCGAGCGCAGCGAGCCCGCAGCACAGCCACCCGCGTCCCTCGTCTCCGTTTGGCCTGGCGAAGCCCGAGCACGCTCGTCAAGATGCCGCCGCACTGTTCGGCAGACCGCCCGAGTCAAACGGCGTCTTGACGAGTGTGCTTGCCTGAAAGGAGGCCAAACGGAGACGAGGGACCCCGCCCACCGCAGTGGTAAACCGCACCACCACCCCAACAGTCACCGGCCGGCAGAGCTCGTCCCTCTCGTTTTTGGAGGCCTGCCCCGCCGGCGAGGCGAGCTCTTCAGTTCTTGACTTTCAGCCTTTGACCTTCCGCTCTTGACCTTCCCCTACGCCCGCACGAACGCCCCCCCCCGCACAACACGAACGCCGCCCCGCGAAATCGCGGGACGGCGTCCGAAAACCCTCAACTCACTCGCTCACTCACCACCCACTCACGAAGGCAGCTGCGTCCAGTCCACGTTCGCGTGCAGATCCCGGTTCGGCCGCTCCCGAGCCTGGAACCCGTACGGGTCCCAGTTGTTCGTGTGCCAAACATTCTGCAAGTACGTGCTCGGCTTGTTCGGAACCCGCGAAGCAGGCCCCTTGTAGTCCCACAGCGTCACCCGCGCACCCTGCGCGTTGACCAGGTAGAAGTTCACCCCACCGGCAGTCCAGTCGAACCCGTACTCGTAGTACTGGGTCGAGCTGTTGTACCCCGGAATCGCGGGCACTGAAGCAGGCTGGTTCTCCGCCCCGCTCAGCTGCACGCAGTCGCCGAAGGTCGTCGAGAAACAAGTAGAGATGATCTTCCCCGCCCGCAGGTCGATCACCCGCGAGACCTTCCGCAACTGGTCGTTGCTCGCGTTGTAGTCCGTCCAGATCGTCAGGTAGACGACCTCCGGCTGCGCGCACAACCACTCGAAGTCGATCTCGTCGTTGTCCGGGAGCCTGTTCCCGTTCCGGTCGGCGTGGTCGCTGCTGTAGGTGAACGCCCCCGTCACCACGCCCGCGCGCGGCTGGGCGGCGCAGTCCGCCGACTTCATCCGGGTGCTGAACGACCCGTACTTGAACTGCTGGTTGCTGGCGATCTCGACGCCGCCGCCCGGACTCGGGTTCGCCCCCGACTTCAGGGTCAGCCGCAACGCCCGCCCGTCGTCCGCGCCGCTGTCGGCGACGGACCCGATCGCGTTGAGCGAGGTGGTCTTGTGGAAGTGCGGCGAGCCGGTCGCGGTCCAGTTCTCCCGCTGCCCGACGGGCGCCGCGGTGGAGGTGGCGACGACGAACAGGCCTGCCGACAGGACGGCGGCGAGGACGGCAGCCCGTCCGGCCGCGCGCTTGGTGATCACGTGGTGCTCCTCGTGCAGGGTCACCGCACCCAGGTCAGGGAAGGCGCGGCGCTACGAGGTTATCCGTTCGTGACCACTTTCGGTGCTGCTCACGCCCCCTATTCCACATCCGGGCGTCCCGTCCGCACCCCTCCGGCGTCCCGTCCGCACCCCTCCGGGGAGCCCTGTCCTCACCCCTCCGGGGCGCTCCGTCCTCACCCCTCCGGCCGGTCCAGCACCCCCACCAGCAGCGCGTGCACCGCCTCGTGGCTCTTGGGGTCCACCCCGGCGACCGAGCCGCCGGTCACCCCGTACCACTCGTCCGCGCCCTCGTACCGCACCTCCGCCTTGAACTTCCCGTCCGCGCCGACGGTCGTCCGCAGCTCCAGGTCCCCGGTGACGACCCCGACCTCGTCCGTCATCACCCCGCCCGGCCCGGCCACGAAGGGGGAAGAGTGGTCTGCCATCAACACCTCCCGAGCATCGTCTGCAACGCAGACTTCTCCGCCGAGTCCACCGTCAAACCCCAGGTGTGCTTCACCCTGGTCCACATCTTCGCGTACGTGCACCAGTACGAGCTCAGCGGCGGCTTCCACTGCGCCGGGTCCTTGTCGCCCTTCGACTGGTTCACGTTGTCGGTCACCGCGATCAGCTGCGGCCCCGACAGGTCGTTGGCGAACGACTGCCGCCGGGCGGTGGTCCAGGTCCGCGCCCCCGACCGCCACGCCTCGGCCAGCGGCACCACGTGGTCGATGTCCACGTCCGAGGCCGCGCTCCAGCTCGCCCCGTCGTACGGGCTGGCCCAGGTCCCCGAGGTGGCCGCGCAGGCCGAGTCGGTGACCACGTTCACCCCGTCGCGCTTGAGCACCGTCTCGCGCGTGTTGCAGGCGCCGGACACGGTGCCCCAGTGCGGGAACAGCTCGCGCGAGTAGCCGCTGGAGGTGCCCTCGGCGGCGACCGGGAGCCCGGCCAGCTCGGACAGGGCGGTGCTGGTGCCCGGTATCCCCGGAGGGGTGGCCTGCGCCGAGGGGGCGAGGCCGAGCGCCAGCGCTCCGGCCAGGAGCAGGTGAGTCGAGAAGCGCGCGGTTCGGTTGACCGTTGACATCATTCCGACCTTCCTGGTGGGAAGCACTCGGAATCACTCTGACGCGCCGCTCCTGGCCTTTCAACGCATTCCGCGTTGCCCTCGGGTTACCAATTCACAAAAGCTCCGCAGGAATCACTCAGCGCATTCCCCGAACCAGCCGCAGGTCCTCCGTGTGGCGGTACCAGGTCCACTTCGACATGGGCCTCGGGTGCGCGCGCCCGTCCGATTCCACGTGCGCGGGAACGCAACCGAGCTGGAAAGCCCGCCCCGCCGTCGTGGTCGTCTTCCTCCCCAGCAGCCGCCGCTGCACCACCCGCACCACCAGCCCGGCTCCGCCGTCCGGGTCGGGGGTGACCTCCAGCCGGGACGCCGGGCCCCGCAGCACCACCGCGTCGTCGCAGTAGCCGACCCCGCGCACCGGTCCGAGCGAGCCGAGCCCGACCAGCACCCCGCCCACGTCGTCGCGCACCAGCGGCACCCGGTCGGGGTCGCCGGAGCGGGCGAGGTCCAGGGCGCGCCCGAGGTCCGTCGGCAGCCCCCACAGCTCCGCCACCTGTGACTTAGGCGACACGGGGGCGTACCCGACGACCACGTCGGTCAGCCGTTCGGTGCGCAGCAGGCGCAGCGCCACGGCGTTCAGGTCGCCGTCCGTGCCCACCACCACGAGGCGGCGGTCGCCCAGGTCAGCGAGCAGCGGGTCCACCTCGGCCTTGCCCGGCCGTTCGGAGACCCGCCGCACCTCGAACCCGTCACCGTCCGTGATCAAAGGCGACTGCGTGTTTCCGCAGGCCAGCACGATTCCGCGCACCTTCATCTCCTGGTCTACGCTCAACGACCGTCCGTCGACGGCCACGCCGCCGCAGGCCGCCGTCCTTGCCCGTTGCAACCGCTTGGAGTTTCACATGCCGGCCGTAGTGCTGATCGGTGCCCAGTGGGGCGATGAGGGCAAGGGCAAGGCGACCGACCTGCTCGGCGAGCGCGTCCAGTGGGTCGTGCGCTACCAGGGCGGCAACAACGCGGGCCACACCGTGGTGCTGCCCGACGGCAAGAAGTTCGCCCTGCACCTGATCCCGTCCGGCATCCTCACGCCCGGCGTGACCAGCGTGATCGGCAACGGCGTCGTGGTCGACCCCGCCGTGCTGCTGGAGGAGCTGGGCGGCCTGGACGAGCGCGGCGTGGACACCAGCAAGCTGCTGGTCTCCGCCGACGCGCACCTGATCATGCCCTACCACGTGGCCATCGATAAGGTCACCGAGCGCTACCTGGGCAAGGCCAAGATCGGCACCACCGGCCGGGGCATCGGCCCGTGCTACCAGGACAAGATCGCCCGCGTCGGCGTGCGCGCGCAGGACCTGCTGGACGAGAAGATCCTGCGGCAGAAGGTCGAGGCCGCCCTGGACTTCAAGAACCAGGTGCTGGTCAAGGTCTACAACCGCAAGGCGCTCGACCCCGACCAGGTCGTCGACTCCGTCCTGGAGCACGGCAGCAAGTTCGCGGGCCGCATCGCGGACACCCGCCTGCTGCTCAACCAGGCGCTGGAGCGCGACGAGATCGTGCTGCTGGAGGGCTCGCAGGGCACCCTGCTCGACGTCGACCACGGCACCTACCCGTTCGTGACCTCGTCGAACCCGACCTCGGGCGGCGCGAGCGCGGGCTCGGGCATCGGCCCCAGCCGGATCACCACCGTGATCGGCATCCTGAAGGCGTACACCACCCGCGTCGGCTCCGGCCCGTTCCCGACCGAGCTGAACGACGACATGGGCGAGCTGCTGCGCAAGAACGGCGGCGAGTTCGGCGTCACCACCGGCCGCTCCCGCCGCACCGGCTGGTTCGACGCCGTGATCGCCCGCTACGCCACCCGCGTCAACGGCATCACCGACTTCTTCCTCACCAAGCTGGACGTGCTGTCCGGCCTGGAGACGATCCCGGTCTGCGTCGGCTACGAGGTCGACGGCACCCGCGTCGAGGACATGCCGATGACCCAGACCGACGTGCACCACGCCGTTCCGGTGTACGAGGAGCTGCCCGGCTGGTCCGAGGACATCAGCGGCTGCCGCACCTTCGAGGAGCTGCCCGCCAACGCCCGCGCCTACGTCGAGCACCTGGAGGCCATCTCCGGCGCCCGGATCTCGGCCATCGGCGTCGGCCCCGGCCGCGACCAGACGATCGTGCGGCACGACATGCTCGCCTGATCGAGCATTTCCGCACCACCTGGAAGAGCCTCGGGAAACCGAGGCTCTTCTACTATCCGGGAAAGGTTGACGCGCTCCCCGGCGCGTCGTGAGACTCCAGTGCCATGAGAGGTCGCGGAATCCTCGTCGGCCGCCTGCACGTCGATCTCCGGCGGCAGGCGAGCGCGCTCTGTCCCGCGCGCTGACGAACCCGCGCAACCCTTTCCCGGCGACCGCTGGAGAACTCGCGCCGCTCCCACCCGCGCCCACCTCCACGCCGTGCCGCCGACCCGATCCAGGGGAGACCCGGCATGTCCGTCGCACTGCACTGGTTCCTGCCGACCACCGGGGACGGTCGGACGATCATCGAGCGGTTCCACGCCAACCGCGTCCTCGGCGACACCGCCCAGCGGCAGCCGGACGTCGACTACCTCGCCGCCGTCGCGCAGGCCGCCGAGCGCAACGGGTTCGAGGGCGTGCTGACCCCCACCGGCACCTGGTGCGAGGACGCCTGGCTGACCACCGCCGCGCTGCTCGCCCGCACCAGCACCCTCAAGTTCCTGGTCGCCTTCCGCCCCGGCGTGCTGTCCCCGACGCTCGCCGCGCAGATGGCGGGCACCTACCAGCGGATCTCGCGGGGCAGGCTGCTGCTCAACGTCGTCACCGGCGGCGACGAGGTCGAGCAGCGCCGGTTCGGCGACTGGCTCGACCACGACCGGCGGTACGCGCGCACCGCCGAGTTCCTGCGGGTGCTGCGCGGGGTGTGGTCCGGGACGCCGTTCAGCTTCGAGGGCGAGCACTACCGGCTGGAGGGCGCGACCGCGATCGCCCCGCCGGACCCGCTGCCCCCGGTGTACTTCGGCGGCTCGTCGGACGCCGCGCTGCCGGTCGCGGCCGAGCACGCCGACGTGTACCTGACCTGGGGCGAACCGCCCGCGCAGGTCGCCGAGAAGATCGAGCGGGTGCGCGCGCTGGCGGGCGACCGGCCGATCCGGTTCGGGGTGCGGCTGCACACGATCAGCCGGGACACCGCCGCCGAGGCCTGGGCCGAGGCCGGGCGGCTGCTCGACGCGCTCGACCCCGAGCAGGTGCGGCGGGCCCAGGAGCAGCTGCGGACCAGCCAGTCGGTGGGGCAGCAGCGGATGCTCGCGCTGCACGGCGGCGACCTCGGCCGGGGGGTGCGCGGGCTGGAGGTGCACCCCGGCCTGTGGGCGGGCGTCGGGCTGGTGCGCGGCGGCGCGGGCACGGCCATGGTGGGCAGCCACTCGGACGTGGCCGACCTGGTCGAGGAGTACCACGCGGTCGGCGTGGACGAGTTCGTGCTGTCCGGCTACCCGCACCTCGAAGAGGCGTACTGGTTCGGCGAGGGCGTGCGCCCGCTGCTGCGGCGGCGCGGGCTGCTCGCGCCGGTGACCACCGCGCCGCAGGCCGGGGCGCTCACCCCGGCGAGCTGACCTCGGGGCCGGTTCGCAGGGGACCGGTCCCGGTGCAGGGAGGGGGCCCGCCGACGCGTTCCCGTCGGCGGGCCCTTCTGCTCGCGCCCAGCGCCCAGCGCCCAGCTTTCGGCTCTCAGCACCCAGCTCCCAGCTCCCAGCTCGCGGCTCGCGGCTCGCGGCTCTCAGCGCCCGCGCACGGCCTCCACCGCCGTGTCCGGGTTGTCGGCGAACACCCCGTCGACCCCGGTCGCCAGGAACCGCGCGTACTCCTCGAACGCCCGCCCGTACGCGGCCGGGTCGGCCGAGGAGCGGTGGTCGGCGGGCAGGAACGCGTTCTCGTTGCGGAACGTCCACACGTGCACGAGCAGCCCGCGCGCGTGCGCGTCCCGCACCACCGGCGTCGGCGGCAGCAGGAACCCGCCCGCGTCCCTGGGCAGCACCACGTCCTTGGCCAGCCCCACCCCGGACGCGTACCGGGCGACCTCCGCCAGCCCGGCGGGCGTCACCAGGTCCCGGTAGGTGCGCGGGTCACCGGCCTTCACGAAGTCGTACGGCGCGCCCGACGCGTTCACCAGCTGCACCAGCGGCACCCGCAGCGACCGGCTCAGCGCCTTCAGGTTCGCCACCTCGAACGACTGCACGAACACCTTCGCGCCGCGCCTGTTCAGCCCGTTGCGCTCCAGCGCCCGCACCAGCGCGGGCTCCAGCGGCAGCCCGATGTCCAGGAAGTAGGTGGGGTGCTTGGTCTCCGGGTAGATCCCGATCTCCCGGCCCAGCTCGCGGCCGAGCCGCCGGGTCAGGTCCACGACCTCCTGGAAGGTCGGGATCTCGTACCGGCCGTCGTAGAGGGTGTTGCGCGGTCGCACCTCCGGGATGCGCTCCTTGGCCCGCAGCACCTTCAGCTCGGCCAGGGTGAAGTCCTCGGTGAACCAGCCGGTGACCGCGACCCCGTCCACGGTCTTGGTGGTGCGCCGACCGGCGAACTCCGGGCGCGCGGCCACGTCCGTGGTGCCGCCGATCTCGTTCTCGTGCCTGGCGACGAGCTGCCCGTCCTTCGTGGGCACCAGGTCCGGCTCGACGTAGTCGGCGCCCATCCGCGCGGCCAGCTCGTACGCGGCCAGCGTGTGCTCCGGCCGGTACCCGGACGCTCCCCGGTGCCCGATCACGACCACCCGCTCGCCCCGCTGCTCCGGCGCCGCCTCGGGTTCCGCCGCGGCCGAGGGCACCAGGCCCACCGCCGCGAGCGCCACCAGCGCCACCCCTGCCAACCGACTCCGCACCATCGAGGCCTCCTCGGTGAGTGAGCACAACGCGCAGGGCAGCATCGTCGCGCTCCGCGACGATCCCGTCACGGAACGGCCAACCGGGGGCGGCGGACCAGTGAACCCTCCCCTCGTCCGCGCGGCGCGGGATTAACAGTCCCTTGAGGCGGTCGCCCTGTCGCTGTGACCGGGAGCACAACTAGCGTTCCCGTGCACGACCGGCGCGGCACGAGGAGGTGTTCGTGAGCGGATCCACCGACCATCACGGCAAGACGGCCGAGCAGGCCACCGAACGTCCCCCGGACGTCGCGGACCTCATCGCCGAGCACGACGAGGAGTTACCCGCCCGGTCGCTGTCCCGCCGCTGGGACCGCGCGGTCTGGCTGGTCTGCCTGGCCACCGCGCTGCTCGTGCTCAAGCAGGTGTTCCTGCCGTTCAGCAAGGGCAACCAGTTCTACCTCGTGCTGTTCCTCGGCGTGACCCTGCCGCTGGTGTTCCTCTGCTACCGGCCCGGCGGGCGCGCCGCGTCCCGCGCAGGGCGCGACGACCCCGGCCCGCTGGACTGGGCGCTGTCGCTGCTGGCCCTGCTGGTCGGCCTCTACCCGCTGCTCGGCGGCTTCGACTCGTTCCTCGACCGCCAGGGCCAGCTCACCACCCCCGACGTCGTCGCGGGCGCCGCCCTGCTGCTGCTCGTGCTGGAGGCCGCCCGACGCACCACCGGCTGGGTGCTGCCCTCGGTGTGCGCGGCGTTCATCGCCTTCGCCTACTACGGCGGCTACCTGCCGCCCGACTGGGCGATCTCGCACGCGGGCGTGGACTTCAGCCAGATCATCAACGGCTTCTACAACGACGCCACCGGCTTCTACGGCACCCCGCTCGACGTCGCCGCGACCTACATCGTGCTGTTCACCCTCTACGGCGCGGTGCTCAACACCTCCGGCGCGGGCGCGTTCTTCGTGGACCTCAGCTTCGCCGCGTTCCGCCGCTCCCGCACCGCGCCCGGCCGCACCGCCGCCACCGCAGGGTTCCTGCTCGGCACCGTCTCCGGTTCCGGCACCGCGACCACCGTCAGCCTCGGCGCGGTCACCTGGCCGGTGCTCAAGAAGGCCGGTTACCCCAGGGAGAGCGCGGGCGGCCTGCTCGCCGCCTCCGGCATCGGCGCCATCCTGTCCCCGCCCACCCTCGGCGCCGCCGCGTTCATCATCGCCGAGTACCTGGAGGCCTCCTACCTGGAGGTGCTGCTCTGGGCGACGCTGCCGACGCTGCTCTACTACCTCGGCATCGCGCTGGCCGTGGAGATCGACGCCCGCCGGTTCGGGGCCAGGCCCGTCGAGGTCGGCACGCCCGGCGCGTGGGCCGTGCTCAAGCGCGGCGGGCACCACCTGCTGTCGCTGTTCGTGATCGTCGCGTTCCTGGCGCTGGACGTCCCGGTGCAGCCCGCCGTCGTCTACGCCACCGCCATCGCCGCGCTGTTCGCGCTGGTCGGCAGGCGGCACGACGTGCGCGGCTGGGCCCGGTCGCTGGTCGACTCGCTGGCCACCGGGGTGCGCTCGGCCCTGCCGGTGATCGCGGTGTGCGCGGCGGCGGGCGTGATCACCTCCACCATCACCAAGACCGGGCTCGGGCAGGCGCTGGCCTCCGCGCTGGTCGACCTGGCGTCCGCGCTCGCGTCGGACCCGACCGCCGTGCTGGCGCTCACCGCCGTGCTCGCGGCCGTCGCGGTGAGCGTGCTCGGGCTGGCCGTGCCGGTGACCGCGTCGTTCATCATCTCGTGGGTCGTCATCGGTCCCGCGCTGGTCGAGCTGGGCGTGGACCGGCCGGAGACAGCGATGTTCATCTTCTACTACGCGGTGCTGTCCGAGGTGACCCCGCCGACCGCGCTCGCCGCCGTCGCCGCGGCGGCCATCACCGGCGGCGACGTGGTGAAGACCATGTGGCGCACCTGGAAGTACACGCTGCCCGCGTTCCTGGTGCCGCTGGCGTTCGTGCTCACCGACCACGGGTCCGCGCTGCTGCTGCGCGCACCGGTCGGCGAGGTGCTGTGGGTGTTCGCCGCGTCCGCCCTCGGGGTGGCCGCGCTCGCCGCCACCACCGGCGGCTGGATCTTCCGCGAGGCGGGACCGGTGGAGCGCGCGCTGTGCGCCCTCGCCGCGCTCGCCCTGCTGTACCTGGAACCGGTCGTCGTGGCGGTGGGCGTCGGCCTGCTCGCGCTCGCGGTGGCCGTGCACCTGCTGCCGAGGAGGAACGGTCATGCGTAGCTGGGTCGTGCGGGTCGTCGCGGGCGTGCTCGCGGTGGGACTGCTGGCGTCGGGGTGCGGCGGCAAGCGCACGCCGACCGGGGGCGCGTCCGGCGAGGCCGGGGCGTGCGAGGCGTCGGCCGGGCGGATCACCATCGCCACCGGCAACTCCGGCGGCGTGTACTACGTGGTCGGCGGCGCGCTGGCGAAGCTGATCAGCGACCGCACGCCGCTCAAGGCCACCGCCGCCGAGACGGGCGCGTCGGTGCAGAACGTGAAGCAGCTCGTCGCGGGCGACTACGACGTGGCGTTCTCGCTCGCCGACACCGCCGCCGACGCCGTCCGGGGAGCTGGGGGCTTCGAGGGGCAGCCGCAGAAGGTGAGCGCGCTGACCAGGCTGTACCCGAACTACACGCAGGTGCTGGTGCGCGCGGACAGCGGCATCTCGTCGATCGCGGACATGCGCGGCAAGCGGATCTCCACCGGGTCGCCCGGCTCCGGCACCGAGGTCATCGCGCACCGGCTGCTCAGGGCCGCCGGGCTCGACCCGGCCGCCGACGTGCAGGCGCAGCGGCTCGACCTGGCCAAGACCGCCGACGGGATGAAGGACGGGAACCTGGACGGGCTGGTGTGGTCCGGCGGGCTGCCCACCGCGCAGATCACCGACATCACCACCTCGCTCGGCGACCGGGTGAAGGTGCTGGACGTGACCGACCTGCTGGACGAGCTGAAGCAGGTCAGCCCGGTGTACGACCGGGGGATCATCCCGGCGGCCACCTACGAGCAGCCCACCGACGTCGGCGCGGTGGTCGTGCCGAACGTGCTCCTGGTCCGCGAGGACTTCCCGAGGGGCGACGCGTGCGCCATCACCGAGTTGATCTTCGGGGAGAAGTCGCAGCTGGAGGCCGCCCACCCGGCGGCCCGCGACGTGGACCGCGCTCTCACCGCCCAGACGGACCCGGTGCCGCTGCACCCCGGATCGCGGGACGCGCTGGGCGGGTGACCGGCCCCGTCATCTAGGCTGGCCCACCGTGCGTGTCCTGGTCATCGGGTCTGGCGCCCGTGAACATGCCCTAGTCCTCGCCCTGTCGCGCGACCCGCAGGTCAGCGCGCTGGCCTGCGCCCCCGGCAACGCCGGGATCGCCGGTGCGGCCGAGGTCCTCGGGCTCGACGTGTCCGACACCGGTGCGGTCACCGCCCTGGTTCAGGAGTGGAACGCCGACCTCGTCGTGGTCGGGCCGGAGCAGCCGCTCGTCGGGGGTGCCGCGGACGCCGTCCGCGCGCTCGGCGTGCCCTGCTTCGGCCCGTCCGCGTCGGCGGCCCGGATCGAGGGGTCCAAGGCCTTCGCGAAGGACGTCATGGCCGCCGCGAGCGTGCCGACGGCGACCTCGGAGGTGGTCGACAACCCGGCCCGCCTGGACGCGGCCCTGACCCGCTTCGGCCCCCGCTGGGTGGTCAAGGACGACGGTCTGGCCGCGGGCAAGGGCGTGGTCGTCACCTCGGACCGCGCGGTGGCCAGGGCCCACGCGATGACCCTCCTCGACGGCGGCCACCCGGTCCTGCTGGAGAGCTTCCTCGACGGCCCCGAGGTCTCGCTGTTCTGCCTGGTGGACGGCGCCACCGTGGTGCCGCTCCAGCCCGCGCAGGACTTCAAGCGCGTCGGCGACGGCGACGCGGGCCCCAACACCGGCGGCATGGGCGCCTACTCGCCGCTGCCGTGGGCCCCGGAGGACCTGGTGGACACGATCGTGCGCACCTGCGTGCAGCCGGTCGTGGACGAGCTGGCCCGCAGGGACGCCCCGTTCACCGGCCTGCTCTACGCGGGCCTCGCCCTGACCTCGACGGGCCCCCAGGTGATCGAGTTCAACTGCCGCTTCGGCGACCCGGAGACCCAGGTCGTCCTGCCACTGCTGCGCACCCCGCTGGCCGGGCTCTTCCTGGCGGCGGCGACCGGCGCGCTGGGCGAGCAGCCGGAGCTGGACTGGGAGGACGGCTACGCGGTGACCGTCGTGGTCGCGGCGGAGGGCTACCCCGGCCGTCCGCGCACCGGCGACGTGATCGGCGGGGCCGAGGCGGAGGGCGTGCTGCACGCGGGCACGAGGCGTCGCGACGACGGGGCCGTGGTGTCGTCGGGCGGGCGGGTGCTGTCGGTGGTCGGCACGGGGAAGACCCTGGCGGACGCTCGGGCGGCGGCTTACGAGCGGGTGGAGCTGGTGCACCTGACCGGGGCGCACCACCGCACGGACATCGCCCAGCGGGCGGTGGAGGGCGGGATCATCGTTCCGTCGTAGGCGGGTGGTGCAGGGAGCTTTTGGCGGGGCCGCGTCCTTGGGGGCGCGGCCCTGTTTTTCGCGGTGCAGGGTTGTTCGTTCGAGTGATCGGGAAACCGCGATGCGCTCGGCCTCCTTGAATCCGAGGCTCAGCTCAGGCCCGCGTTGGTAGCCTCCCGGTTGGGACCGTCCTGTTGGCAACCGCGCCGAGGAGGGCGTGGTGGGAGAGAGAATTCTGGTGGGAGCGGCTGTGCTCGCTGGGGGGTGATGTTTGGCGGCGCTGCCACCGCTTTCTTTGTCACCAATAAAAGCCTGACGGAGATCGTCGGCATCGCCGCTGGTGCGGGTTCGCAGTGCCCGCGCTGCTCTCGTCGTGCTCCTCCTGCTCGGACTCCTGGCAGCGGGGTGCGCCACCGGGAAACCGGACCTACCAGTCCCATCGGGCAGGGAGGCGCCACCGCGTAGCCCTTGACGCCCTCCGGCGGCCGATCCACCTCGCTGTGCTCGAGTTGTTCGATGGGCTTGGGGATCAGGACTTCCCCGCGAAGCAGGTCACCTTCGTGGGTGACGCGAAGTGCGATTCCGGTGCCGTCGGAGTACGCGGAGCCTGACCGGCTTGGTGGATCAGCGTAGCGCCGTAGCCGGGTAATGCGAGATCAGCGAGGAAGAGGTCAATAGTGCTTTGGCTGGCAAGAATGTTTTCTAGTGCGCTCATCGCGCTCCCATTGATTGGATTCCTGGCGGTCGGGTGCTCCAGCACCCAAAACGGCACGGCGGTTCCGGTGCAACCCGCGAATTCTGCGCCGACGTCCACCCAAGCGGTGTCGAACCGCCCGCAGGAGTTCAAGCTGGACGGGCTGGACCCGTGCAAGTCGCTCACCCCTGAGCAGTTGAACCAGCTCGGCATGAAGCCGGGTGAGCCGGGCGACCCTGAAATGGGGCGGTACAAGGACGTCGCGAACTGCGGCTACCTGTCTGTCGAGGGTGCCAAGCCAGCGGCCGGTTACGTGGTCGCCTTCATCACCGCTGACGGCTACCGGTCCTGGAACGGCGGGGGCAACCTCGACGTCACCCCCATCTCGGTCGTGGGGTACGACGGGCTGTCGATGAAGCTCAAGGGTGACCGGCCCCACTCCTGCACCGTCGTGGTGGACGTTGCGGATGAGCAACACCTGTACGTGAACTACCTCCCCATCGTGGACAAGGGCACGCAGGAATTGCTGTGCCAGAAGGCGACGACAGCAGCCGAGATGGTGCTCGCGACACTGCCGTCCTTGAACTGAGGAAGAGGGACGTGGCTGTTGAGACCCAGTGCGGCGACGTACACGTCCAGAAGGATGACAACAACGCGTTCGCGGGGATGATCGGCAAGACTCTGAGCAACACCGCAGGTCAGGGGCCTTGTGTCAGGTCGTTCTGGCGAACGGTGGAACCGCGACGTGCCCGGTCACGCCGAATCCGAGGCGGCAGCACGCTGGCGCGAAGCAGGGACTTCTGATCCAGCCTGCAGGAACCGCGGACGTCATCAACGCCAGCGTCGTCGAGGCGTGGAACAAGAACCTCGTCATCGACGACTCCTACGCCAACCGCATCCACCCCGACCGCCACCTGCAAGGTGTCGAACCGTCCGCGCGAGTTCAAACTCGACGGACTGGATCCCAGCAGGGTGCTCACCGCAGACCAGGCCGAGCAGTTGGGCGTGCCTGAATCGGAGCCGGGCGACCCCAAGCTGAGGCGGTTCGAGAACGTGCCGAACTGCTACTACTCGAGCCTCAGGGGCCCGTCGATCAGCTACACGATCGGCTTCAACAGCACGGCGGGCTACGAGGTGTGGAACAGCGGGGGCACCGTGGACGTCACCCCGATGGCGGTGAGCGGCTACGACGCGGTGTGGATCAAGCTCAAGGGGGACAAGCCGGACTCGTGCACCCTCGCCGTCGACGTCGCGGACGGTGAGCACCTCTACGTGAACTACATGCCCATCGGTGACAAGGGCACGCAGGAAGAGCTTTGCCGGAAGGCGACGGCGGCCACCGAGATGGCGCTCGCCACACTGCCGTCCTTGAGCTGAGGGGAAAGAGCACGGCCACGGAGGCGGTGGCGGGCGGGATCATCGTTCCGCCGTAGGGACGATCGGGATCTTGTGGCGGGGGCGCTCTCGACGGGGCTGGACCCGCAGGTCAGGGGTCGCACGCTGGGCCGTTCGGGCGAGCGGGGGAACCACGACGTGCCCGGCCGCGTCGAATCCCAGGCTCAGCTCAGGCCCGCGTTGGTAGCCTGCCAGTTGGGACCGTCCTGTTACCAACCGTGCCGGGGAGGGTGTGGTGGAGGAGAAATCCCTGCTGGGAGTGGCTGCGCTCGCTGGGGGTGCTGTCGGCGGCGCTGCTACCGCTTTCTTTGCCGCCAACAAGCGCCTTGGGGAGATCATGGACACCGCGGCTGGTGCGGGTTCGCAGAAGTTCGAAGTCAACAAGGACAACATCCTCAAAGCTGTGCAGATCATCAGCACTCAGCTGGACTCGCTCACGCGCAAGTTCGGCAGCAGCAAGTCCGGGCTCATGATCAGGGCTGTGGGTGATGCCGACCCCATCACGGTCAGCGTCGTCACCGCGTGGAACAACAACCTCGTTCTCGACGACGATTCGTACGCCAAGCGCGTCCAGCAGTACATCGAGAGCCTGAGCGATCTGCTGGACCAGTTGCGCGCGGCGGCCCAGGAGTACGGCTTCACCGAAGAGCAGATCAAGAGCCGGTTGGCCGGAGGTCAGAGTGCGTAGTGCCCGCGCCGCTCTCGTCGCGCTCCCCCTCATCGGACTCCTGGCAGCGGGGTGCACCACCGGGAAAACCGGATCCGCCACCCCCATCGGGCAGGGAGGCGCCACCGAGCAGACCTCGTCGCCTTCCAGCAGCGCCCAGGCGTCGACCCGCCCTGCGGTGCTCGAACTCGACGGTCTCGACCCGTGCAAGGCGTTCACCCCGGATCAGATGAAGCAGCTCGGAGTGGACAAGGCTTCCAAGGAAAGCTCGACGATCGGGCAGCTGACGGACGTCGCGTCCTGCCAGTACAGCCCCGACTTCGGCGACCCCTTCACCTACCTCGTCGGGTTCGTGACCAACGAGGGCTTCGAGAACTGGGACAAAGGGGTGACGGTGACCGCCGAACCGTCTGTGGTCCAGGGCTTCCCCGCGAAGCAGGTCACCTTCGTGGGCGACACGGAGGGGGATTCCTGTCTCGTCGTGGTCGACGTCGCGGACGGGCAGCACCTCTACATGAACTACCAGCCGATCGCGAAGCGCGATCCGGACCTGGCCGCGGTGTGCGCGCGGGCCACGCAGGCCGCCGGGTTCGTGCTGACCACGTTGCCTACCTTGAAGTGAGGGGGACGGATCATGAGCGGACAGACCGCAGTCGGTGACCACCGCGTTCAGGGCTACAGCAACGAGGCCCTCGCGGGCATGATCGACAACATCAAGAGCGGCAACATGGCACCGCTGTTTTCTGCGGCCTCCAGTGCCCTGCGCACGCTCGCGGAGGATCTCGACCAGACCGACGAGCTGCTGCGCAAGCAGTTGGAGGGTCTCACCGACTGGCAGGGCCTCGCTGGCGCGGGCGCGAACAAGGCTGTCACGGTCCAAGCCGAGGGCGCCGGCCAGGGCAGCGACGCCGGCCAGCAGAACTCCCAGGCCACCTCGTCCCAGGGCGACACCTACAGCAACACCCGCAACAACCTCCCCGAGTCCCAGACCCTCCGGGGCGCCACCGAGAACGGGTTCCTCGACAACGCCGCCGGGTTCTTCGGGTACGAGACCGACCACGCCGCCGAGGTCAAGGCCACCCAGGCCGCCCGCGAGACCGCCATTCGCGGGTTCGAGCAGTACCAGTCGGCGAGCCAGGACGCGCTCGGGCAGTACCAGTCCATGAACAAGCCCCCCACCTACGACGTCACCGCCGTCTCCAGCGCCGCCACCGCCATGCCCTCCGTCCAGCAGTTCTCCGGCACCCCCGGCGGCCTCGCCGTCGGCGGGTCCGCGCCCGGCGGGATGGTCGGGGCGCCCGGCTCCGTCGGCGGCGGCTCGGTCACCGGGTTCCCCGGTCTGCCCGGCGGCGGGCTCGTCGGCACGCCCGGCGGGGGTGGTGGTGGCGGGCTCTCGCCGCAGCTGCCCGGTGGTGGGTCGACCGGCATCGCGCCGGTGCTGCCCGGACTCGGCACGCCCGGTGGCAGCACCGGCGGCTCGCTGCTCGGCAAGCTGCCCGGCGGGTCCAACTTCGGGCTCGGGCTCGGCCTCGGGCTGGCGGGCGCCGCCGGGCTCGGGGTCGCCGCCAGCACCGCTCGCGGGGGGCAGGTCGTGCGCGGGGGCGCGGGTGGCGCCGGTGGCGCGGGCGCGCTCACCGGGGACGCCGCCAAGGCCGCCGGTGTCAAGAACTCCGGCCCGGTCACCGGCAAGTCCGCAGGCGTGTCCGCCACGATCGGCGCCATCGACGGCGACGAGCGCCTCGGGCGCGGCGGCGCGGCGGGCAGGGGCGCCCTCGCGGGCAAGGCCGGGGCGGCGTCGATGATGCAGCCCGCCGCCTCCGCCAAGGGCGGCCCCGACGAGGAGGACGGCGAGCACATCCGCAAGTACGGGGTGGACTCGGACGACGTCTTCGGCGACGAGCGCATGGTCGTGCAGTCCGTCATCGGCGACGAACCCGAGGCGAAGTGACCTCTCCCGGCACCGCGGTGCTGTCCACCCTGGAGTTCGACGTCGCCTGGGAAGCCGAGAAGCTCCCCAGGCGCAACGTCGCGCTCGACGTCCCCAGCCCCGGCATCACGCACACCGAGCGCGCCGAGCTCGTGCGCTCGGCGTGGCAGTCGCTGGAGCAGCGCGACCTCGCGTCCCGGCAGCGGATCAGCCCCGAGCTGGCCGACGCGTTCTCGCTGCTGGCCAACCCGCAGGCCTGCGTGGACATCTGGATCTGGGTCGACGGCCGCAAGATCAAGGGCCTCGCCGCGTCCGCCGGGGACGACGCGGTGCTGGGCGTGGTCGACGGCGACGAGGTGTGGCTGATCCCGTCCCGCGCGACCGCGCTGGCCGAGGTGGCGGTGTCGGTGGCGGGCGAGATGCCCGCCGGGCGCGGGCGCTCCATCAGCCTGCCCAACGACGTGCTCCGCACCGCCTCCACCAAGGCGGGCCCGAGCGCCGAGCGGCTCATCACCGAGCTGGAGCGGCAGGGCGTGCCGCTGCACGAGGCGCAGGAGCTGGCCGCCATGTGCGACGGCATGGGCACGCGCGGCCAGTTCGGCGCCGAGCGGGCCGCCAAGCGCGGCGAGCCCACCACCAGGGCCAAGCGCGTCGTCGCCTGGCACGACACCCCGTCCGGCCGCTACCTGCACCTGGTGCGCCCCAGCTCGGACGGCCGCGACTGGAGCACGATCACCCCGATCGACAACACCCGGCTCGCGGCCTGCGTCTGGGAGCTCCTCCAGGAGGTGTGACCGGTCCCGAGGCCGCCCCCGCACCCGCGCGGGCGGCCTCGGGACCCGTCGCGTGGAACCCCGCCCCACCCCGCCGCGTCCTCCGTCGTGTCGATCGACCCCGCGGTGACCGCGACAACGCTCGAAGCCCCGGCCTTCCTGGCCGCCTGGCGGCACCTGGACCTCGGCGCGATGCCGCTGGTCCTGCACGTGCCGGGGCCCGCGGCCCCCTGGGCCGACCTGGTCGCGAACGGCCTGGCGGGCGCCACCGCCCTCGACCCGTGGCTGGCCGACGCCTGCGCGCTGCTCGCCGCCCCACCCCGCTCGGTCGACCTGCGCCTGGGCTACGGCAGCGCCGCCGTGCGCGCCCTCGCCGCCCCGTCCGGCCCCGGCGCGCTCCGCGCCGTCCTCGCGCACCACGCGGTCACCCTCGCCGAGCTGCCCTCCCCCGACCTGCCCGCCGCGCTGGTCGACCTGATCCCCGCGCACGCGGGCGGCCGGATCGGCGCCCCCGACCTGAGCGGCCGGATCGGGGCCGCCGCGCTCGACGCGGACGGCCGCAGGCGCCGCGCCGCCGACGTCGTCGACTTCCACGGCCCCGTCCACGCCGACGTGCTCCTCGCCCGCGCGACCGCGCTGCTCGGCGGCCTCGCGTAGGTTGTCGCCATGCCCGGTGCCTCCGCCCGATCGGACGTCCCCCCGTTCCGCGTGATGGAGGTGCTGTCCGCCGCCGCCGAGCGGCAGCGCGCCAAGGGGGACGTGGTCTCCCTCGCCGCGGGCCAACCGTCGGGGCGCGCGCCGGGCCCGGTGCTGGAGGCCGCGCGCCGCGCCCTGGTCGAGCAGCCCCTCGGCTACACCGAGCAGCTGGGCATCCCGGAGCTGCGCGAGGCCATCGCGGGCCACTACGACCACGAGCACGGCCTGGCCGTCTCCCCGGACGACGTCGTCGTCACCACCGGCTCCTCGGGCGCGTTCCTGCTGGCGTTCCTGGCCGCGTTCGACCCCGGCGACCGGGTCGCGCTGGCCCGCCCCGGCTACCCCGCCTACCGCAACATCCTGCGCGCCCTCGGCTGCGAGGTCGTGGAGCTCCAGTGCGGCCCGGACACCCGGTTCCAGCCCACGGTCGACATGCTGGAGGGCCTGGACCTCAAGGGCCTGGTGCTGGCCAGCCCCGCCAACCCCACCGGCACGGTGCTGGCCGCGCCGGAGCTGGCCGCCCTCACCGGCTGGTGCGCCGAGCGCGGCGTGCGGCTGGTCAGCGACGAGATCTACCACGGCATCAGCTTCGGCGCGCCGCTCAGCTCGGCCTGGGAGACCTCCCGCGACGCGGTCGTGGTGAACTCGTTCTCCAAGGCGTTCGCGATGACCGGCTGGCGCCTGGGCTGGGCGCTCATGCCGCCGGACCTGCGGGC
Source organism: Actinosynnema pretiosum (assembly GCF_024171695.1). Classification (GTDB taxonomy): domain Bacteria; phylum Actinomycetota; class Actinomycetes; order Mycobacteriales; family Pseudonocardiaceae; genus Actinosynnema; species Actinosynnema pretiosum. Next base: position 443,359 of record NZ_JAMTCF010000003.1, read on the forward strand.
CGCCGCCGACCGGCTGACCGGCAACTTCACCCTGTGCCCGCCCGCGCTGCCGCAGCACGCCGCCGTCGCCGCGTTCACCCCCGAGTCCCGCGCCGAGATGGCCGGACTGGTCGAGGGCTACCGCGTCAACCGCGACCTGCTGCTCAAGGGCCTGGCCGACCTGGGCATCACCAGGGTGGCCCCGGCGGACGGCGCGTTCTACGCCTACGCCGACGTCAGCCACCTCACCGACGACTCGACGGCGTTCTGCCGCAGGCTGCTCGACGACACGGGCGTGGCGATCGTGCCCGGCGCGGACTTCGACCCCGTGCTCGGCCACGAGCACGTGCGCTTCTCGTTCGCCTCGTCCCGCGCGGACGTCGAGGAGGCGCTGCGCCGGATCGGGGACTGGCTGGAACCCCAGGGCCCGCCCGCGCGTTGAACGGACATGCTCAGGATCATCGCGGTGCTGCTGGCCCTCTGGCTGGTGCTCGCCGTGCTCGGCGCCCTGCTCAAGGGCGTGTTCTGGCTCGTGCTGATCGGCGGCACGGTCTTCCTCGGCCTCACCGCCTACGGGGCGATCAAGTCCAGGACCAGGTAGCGCGCCGCGCCAAAACGCGCTGACCTGCGGAAACGAGGTTCCGCAGGTCCTCGTCCGCGCCTGCGGGCAGACCGGGCGCGCCCAGCCGCGCGCCTACAGCACGCCCAGCCGCGCCAACTGCTCGCGGGCGTCGGCCACCCCGCGCCACAGCAGCCCCGACATCCCGGCCGCCACCGCGCCGTCCACGTTGACCTGCCGGTCGTCCAGGAACACGCAGTCCCCCGGCTCCGCGCCGAGCCGCTCCGCGAGCAGCCGCCACACCTCCGGGTCCGGCTTGATCACGCCCAGGTCCCCGGAGAACACCAGGTGCCGGAAGTGCCCGGTCCACGCCTGCCGCTCCACGGCCCGCCCGAACGAGGACGCCGCGTTGGACAGCAGCGCCAGCGGCGCCCCGGCCGAGGCCAGCTCCCCGATCAGCGCCACGCTCTCCTCCGACGGCCGCATCCACCCGGCCCGGTCCACCTCGGCCAGCCGACCGGCCAGCTCCGGACCCACGGCCACGCCGAGGTCGGCCCCCACGCGCGCCCAGTACTCGTCGTCGGGCAGCCCCCGGTCGTAGGCGTCCCGGTGCCGCCAGTACGCCTCGCCGACGTCCGCGACGCCGAGCAGCGCGGCGAGCCGGGGCAGCTCCTCGCTCGGGTGGCTGATGACCTCGCCGTAGTCGAACACGATCCAGCGCACGGCGTCAGCTCGCCGAGGAGATGCGGCGCAGGGCCTCGGCGATGGCCTCGGCGCCCGCGTCGCGGTGGGTCACGAACCGGACCTTGCCCGACATCGTGCTGGCGTGCACCCCCAGGTGGCGCAGGCCGCTGAGGGTCACCTCCAGGTCGGGCACCTCGGCGAGCACGATGTTGGTCTCCGGCTCCACCACGTCCCAGCCCAGCTCGACCAGCCCGTCCGCGAGCGCCTTCGCGTTCACGTGGTCGGCCTCCAGGTCGTCGATCCGGTCCAGCCCGATCAGACCGGCGGCGGCCAGCACGCCGCCCTGCCGAACCCCGCCGCCGAGCATCTTGCGCAGCCGCCGCGCCTCTTGCACGAACGTGGTGGTCCCGGCGACCACCGACCCGACCGGCGCGCCCAGCCCCTTGCTCAGGCACACCTGCACGGTGTCCACGCCCACGGTCAGCGCCGCCGGGGGCAGCCCCAGCCGCACCGCCGCGTTCCACAGCCGCGCCCCGTCCAGGTGCACCCGCAGTCCGATGTCGCGGGCCGCCGACACCAGCAGCGCGTGCTCGTCCGGCGGCGTCACGGTCCCGCCCGCCGCGTTGTGCGTGTTCTCCAGGCACAGCAGCCGCGAGGTCAGCGCGTAGTAGGGACCGGGCGCTCCGGCGGCGGCGCGCACCGACTCGGCCGTGACCCGTCCGGGGGCGACATCCCACTCCAACGGGTGGGGCATCCCACCCGCGAGCCACGCGGCGGTGCCGAGCTCGGCGTCCAGCACGTGCGCCCCGCGCGCGGCCAGGAACCGGTCACCCCGCCGCAGGTGCGCCATCAGCGCGATCAGGTTCCCCATGGACCCGGACGGCACCCACAGCGCCGCGTCCACGCCGAGCAGGTCCGCGACCCGCTCCTCCAGTCTGCGCATCGTCGGGTCCTGGTCGAGCACGTCGTCGCCCACTTCGGCGGCCGACATGGCCAGGCGCATCTTCTCGTCGGGCTGCGTCACGGTGTCCGACCGGAGGTCGATCGGTGCGAGCTGGGTCACGAAAGGATCACATCACACCGGGCAAGCCCTGTCCCGACGGCCTCCGCCGTACCACGATGGAGGTGACGCACGTCTCCCGGAGGAGTCGTGCAACCACCAGGTGCCCCGGTTCCGTCCGGTAGGTGCAAGCACGACGAGCGGAGAGCGTCCGCGTGGACCAGCACGACGAGCAGGAGTTCGCGGAGTACTTCGCGGCTCGCCGGGAGGCCGTGCGCCGAACGGCGTTCCTGCTGTGCGGTGACTGGCACCGGGCGGACGACCTCGCCCAGACCGCGTTCGTCGCGCTGCACCGCAAGTGGCGCAAGATCAGGGACAAGGGCGCGCTCGACGCCTACGTCCGCCGCTGCGTGGTGCGCGCGGTGATCGACGAGTCCCGGCGGCCCTGGCGGCGGGAGCGGTTCGTGGACTCGGTCCCCGAGCAGCCCTCCACCGACGAGGTCGCCGAGTCGGTGGTCACCAGGGAGGCGCTCGTCGCGGGGCTCAAGCGGGTGCCGCCGAGGCAGCGGGCGGTGCTCGTGCTGCGGTTCCTGGAGGGCCTGGACGTCACGGCCGCCGCCGAGGCGCTGGGCTGCACCGAGGGCACCGTCAAGAGCCAGACCGCGCGGGGCCTCGCGGCGCTGCGCGAAGCGCTGGGCGACGCGCTCGACGACCTGAGGTCGGCGTCCTGAACGGGAGCGGCATGAACGGGAACGGGAGGTGGGGGTAGTGGACGAGCGGAAGCTCGCGGAGGCGTTCCGCGACGCGGCGGACGGAGCCCCGGCGCCCGCGTTCGACCTGGACTCGGTGCGCTCGGCGTCCAAGCGGGCCACCCTGCGCAGGCGCTCCGCGCTCGCCGCCGGGTCGACGCTGGCCGTCGTGCTGCTCGCGGGCGGCGTCGCGGCGGGCGGGCTGCTGCCCGCAGGCGGTCCCGAGCAGGCCTCGTCGGCGCTGGAGAGCCAGGCGCCCGCGACCCTGGACATGGAGGCCGCCACCGCCGAACCGCGCGTGCTGGGCACCGAGGACGGCCCGCGCGGCGAACCGGGGGAGCCCACCGGCGGCCCACCCCCCAAGAGCATCCCCGTGGACCCGCCCGAGCAGGGGGACGAGCCCTCGGGGAGCGCCGGTCCGACGACCGGTGGCACCCCCAGCGGGTGCGAAGCGGCCGACCGGGAGCTCGCTGTCGCCCTCGCAGGCGAACTCCCGGTCGCCCGCGACCTCGTGCCCACCGGCGTCACCGGCTGCCCGGTGGGCGCGCGCGGCGCGAGCTACCTGGTCAGGGCGGGCTCCGACTACGCGACGGTGTCCGTCGTGCTGGTCCCCGCCGGGGTGGGCGCGACCCTGGCCACCGACCTGCGCCGCGAGGCCGTGGCCAGCACCGCCTCCGGGCAGACCGTCCACGTCCTCAGCGAGCCCGCCGCGGGCGCCACCACCACCCCCTACGCCGCCGACCTGCCCCGGCTGGCCCGCGCGATCGCGGCCGGGCGGTGAACCGGCGGGCCGGGCGCGTCCGACCCGCGCCCCACCTCCGGGTACCTTCCCCCGAATGACCGCCGCCGCGACACCCAAGGGCGTCCGCCGCCGCCAGGCGCTGGTGGAGGCCGCCGCGGAGCTGCTCGTGGAGGGCGGGTTCGCCGCGCTGCGCCACCGGGCCGTCGCCGAGCGCGCCGGTCTGCCGCTCGCCTCCACCACCTACTACTTCGACTCGATCGACGACCTCGTCACCGCCGCGCTGGAGCACCACGGCGACCTGGAGCTGGCGCGCGGCAAGGCCAGGCTCGCCGAGCTCGACCCCGACGACTGCGGCGGCGAGACCGTCACCGACCTCGTCCTGGAGCTCCTGCTCGGCCCGCCGGGCGGCGACCAGGACGCCGAGGCCGTCGTGCTGCGCTACGAGCGCCTCATCGCCACCGGCCGCCGACCCTACCTGCGCCCGCTCATGCACCGGCAGAAGAGCGCGCTGCACGACCTCATCCTCGACATCTTCGTCCGATCGGGCAGGCGGATCGGGCCCGAGCGCGTCGAGGAGCTGATCGCCCTCGTCGACGGCGCGGTCGTCAACGCCCTCATCGAGGTGAACCCGGACCCCAGGGGCGTCGCCAGGAAGATGCTCTCCCGCGCCCTGCAACCCCGCTGACCTCCCGCGCGTGTAGTTCGAGGGGAGGGGCGGAAGGGGTCTTCTGATGGGCAAGGCGGACGAGCAGGCGTTCCGCGACTTCGCCGAGCGGCAGGCGGGCGCGCTGCGGCGCACCGCCTACCTGTTCTGCGGCGACTGGCACACGGCCGAGGACCTGATGCAGGCCACCCTGCTCAAGCTCTACCAGGCCTGGCACCGGGTGGAGTGGCGCGACAACGCCAACGCCTACGCCCGCAAGGTCCTGCTGCGCACCTGGCTGGACGAGCGGCGCAGACCGTGGCGCAGGGCGGAGCAGCGGGACGGGGAGCTGCCGGAGGTCGCGGACGCCGGAGCCGACCCGGACCTGGCGGGGGAGCGGTTGTGGGCGAGGGACCTGGTGCACGCGGGCCTGCTGCGCGTGCCGCCGAGACAGCGGGCGGTTCTCGTGCTGAGGTACTTCGAGGACCTGCCGGTGAGCGAGGTGGCCGTCGCGATGGGGTGCACCGAGGGGACGGTCAAGAGCCAGACGGCTCGTGGACTGGTCGCGCTGCGCGCGGCCGTGGAAGCGTTGGAAGGGCGGGTGGTTGCGTCATGAGCGAGGCTGAACTGCGGGAGGGGATGCTCGCCGCGCTGGGCGACGAGCCCCCGCTGGACTTCGACGCCGACGCGCTGATCAGGAAGGGCAGGCAGCGGCGCAAGCGCAGGCGCGCGCTGGCCGCCGTCGGCACGACCACGGCGCTGCTGCTGGTGACGGCGCTGTCGGTGCCGCTGGTGGTCGACAAGCTGCGCTCCGGCGCGGTGGACTCGGCCGGGTCGGGCCCGATCACGATCACCGGGGAGCAGTCCCCCGCGTCCGCCGAGCCCGACCCCGCCGAGGTGACGAGGGCCACGGGCAAGCCGACGCTGGAGAGCTCCGAGTCGGGCTGGGTCTACCACTACCTGCACGACATCTACCCCAACTACGGGGATCTGACGCTCGGCGACACCCGGCTCGTCGCGAACACCTTCCACGAGAAGGGCGACGACGAGGGCTCGCTCAGCTACGTCGTCCGCTACACCAGGAACGGCGCCAACGGGGTGCTGCGCGTCGAGGTCGGCGGCAGGGACTCGGGACTGCGCTCCCTGTGCCCGGACAAGTCGTACTGCCACTCCGAGGAGCAGCAGCCGGACGGCAGCAGCCTCCAGGTGGCCAGCCACCCCGGTGGCGTGGAGGAGCCCGGCGGGCTGGAGTTCGTCCACCAGCGGTTGGACGGCCGCGTCGTGCGCGTCGTCAGCTACTACGCCGACCCGGCCGCTCCCGACGTGCAGCTCGACCTGGACAACTACCAGGCCGCGCGGGGCATCGCCACGGACGCGAACCTCAAGACCAGCGTGGACTGACTATCCTGACCGCGTGAGCAAGCCCCGCATCTCGAACGTCCTCGCAGGCCGCTACGCGTCAGCGGACCTGGTCCGGCTCTGGTCGGCCGAGCACAAGATCGTCCTGGAACGGCAGCTGTGGCTGGCCGTGCTCCGGGCGCAGGCCGAGCTGGGCGTCGAGGTGCCCGAGGGCGCCGTCGCCGACTACGAGCGCGTGCTGGAGCAGGTCGACCTGGCCTCCATCGCCGACCGCGAGCGCGTGACCAGGCACGACGTGAAGGCCCGCATCGAGGAGTTCAACGCCCTCGCCGGCCACGAGCACGTGCACAAGGGCATGACCTCGCGCGACCTCACCGAGAACGTCGAGCAGCTCCAGGTGCTGCGCTCCCTGGAGCACGTCCGGGGCCGGGTGGCCGCCGTGCTGGCGCGCCTGGCCGGGCTCGCCGCCGAGCACACCGGCCTGGTCATGGCGGGCCGCTCGCACAACGTGGCCGCGCAGGCCACCACCCTCGGCAAGCGCTTCGCCACCGCCGCCGACGAGCTGCTGGTCGCGTTCCAGCGGGTCGACGAGCTGATCGCCCGCTACCCGCTGCGCGGCGTGAAGGGCCCGGTCGGCACCGCGCAGGACATGCTCGACCTGCTCGGCGGCGACCGCGCGCGGCTCGCCGAGCTGGAGAGCGCCGTCGCCGGGCACCTCGGGTTCGAGCGGCTGTTCACCAGCGTCGGCCAGGTCTACCCGCGCTCGCTCGACTTCGACGTGCTCTCCAGCCTCGTGCAGGTGGCCGCCGCCCCGTCGTCGCTGGCCAAGACCATCCGGCTGATGGCGGGCCACGAGCTGGTCACCGAGGGCTTCAAGCCCGGCCAGGTCGGCTCCAGCGCCATGCCGCACAAGATGAACACCCGCTCGTGCGAGCGCGTCAACGGCCTGGCCGTGGTGCTGCGCGGCTACCTGTCCATGGTGGGCGAGCTGGCGGGCGACCAGTGGAACGAGGGCGACGTGTCGTGCTCGGTGGTGCGCCGGGTCGCGCTGCCTGACGCGTTCTTCGCGCTGGACGGCCTGCTGGAGACGTTCCTGACCGTGCTGGACGAGTTCGGCGCCTACCCGGCGGTGGTGCAGCGCGAGCTGGACCGCTACCTGCCGTTCCTGGCCACCACGAAGGTGCTGATGGCGTCGGTGCGCGCGGGCGTCGGCCGGGAGAGGGCCCACGAGGCGATCAAGGAGAACGCGGTCGCGGTCGCGCTGGCCATGCGCGAGCAGGGGCTGGCCGAGAACGACCTGCTTGACCGGCTGGCCGCCGACGAGCGGGTCCCGCTGGACCGGGCCGGGCTGGACGCGCTGCTGGCCGACCGGCTCTCGTTCACCGGGGTGGCCGAGGAGCAGGTGGCCAAGGTCGCCGAGGCGGTGGCCGCGCTGCTGGAGAAGCACCCCGGCGCCGCCGACTACGCGCCCGCGCCGATCCTCTGAGCGCCTGACCGCCCGAGCGGTCGCACGACCTGACACCGCCCGGCCGGGGACCTCTCCCCGGTCGAGCGGTCCCGCGCTCAGCCCTCCCAGCGCAGCCAGCCGCGCGGACCGGCCTGGCACACCAGCCTGCGGCCGGTCGGGTCCACCGCCGTCGTCCCGACCTCCGCGCACGGGAACCCGCCCAGCGCGATCTGGTCGTACCGCCGGGTGTCCTCGCGCGCGCTGGTCGTCGTCGTGGGCGCGGGCGCGCTCGCGGGCGGTGGCGCCGTCGTGGTCGGCGCGGGCGGTGGCGGAGGGGCGGTCGTGCCCGCCACCGTCGGCCTCGCCGTGGTCGGCGCGGGCCGCACCGAGATGTCCACCTGCGGCACCAGCACCGTCGTCGGCGCGGGCTTGGCCGTCGTCGTGGTCGCGGCGGGCGTCGGCGCGGGCGCGGCCTGCGGCGAACCGCAGGCGGTGAGCAGCGCGAGCAGCGCGGCCCCGGTCAGCGCCGAGGCGCGCGCGAGTGCTCTCCGGTCCACCACGACGAGCAGACTAGGGGCGGCGGACCGCTGCTCCAAGCGGCGTATCCCGATCGGTCTAACGGCGGCGTGTCGCGCCGGAGCGCGGGGCGCGCTCCCCGGCGCGACCCACCGCCCGCGCTACAACCGCCCCGCGTCCACGATCCGCCGCAGGAACAACCGGGTCCGCTCGTGCTCCGGCTCGCCGAGCACCTGCGCGGGCGGCCCCGACTCCAGCAGCCTGCCCCCGTCCAGGAAGCACACCCGGTCGGCGACCTGCCTGGCGAAGCCCATCTCGTGCGTGGCCATCAGGATCGTCGTGCCCTGCGCCGCCAGCTCCCGCACCAGCCCCAGCACCTCGCCCACCAGCTCCGGGTCCAGCGCGCTGGTGATCTCGTCCAGCAGCAGCAACCTCGGCCCGTGCGCCAGCGCCCTGGCGATCGCCACCCGCTGCTGCTGCCCGCCCGACAACCGGTCCGGGTAGGACCCCGCCCGGTCGGCCAGCCCGACCCGCGCCAGCAGCTCGCGGGCGCGCTCCTCGGCCTGCGCGCGCGGCGCGCCGTGCACCACCCGCGACGCGAGCGTCACGTTGTCCAGCACCGACATGTGCGGGAACAGGTTGTAGGCCTGGAACACCACGCCCATCCGCCGCCGCGCCACGTCCGCGTCGACCCTCGGGTCGGAGACGTCCTCGCCGTCGAGCAGCACCTGCCCGTCGTCCAGGTCCTCCAGCAGGTTCGCGCAGCGCAGCAGCGTCGACTTGCCCGAGCCGGACGAGCCGATCAGCGTCACGACCTCGTGCTCGGCCACGTCCAGGTCGATCCCGTCGAGCACCCGGCGCCCGCCGTACTCCTTCACCACGTTCCGCAGCCCCAGCACGGGCTGCCCGGCCACCGGCCCGCTCATCGCGCCCCCTGCCGCTCGGCCGCCCGCCGCGCCACCGCGTCGGCCAGCCGCCCCGACGGGATCGCCAGCAGCACGAACAGCAGCGCCGCGACCACGTACGGGGTGAAGTTGAACGTCTTGGCCTGCACGATCTGCGCCGCCCGCACCGCGTCCACCGCGCCGAGCACCGAGATCAGCCCGCAGTCCTTCTGCAGCGCCACGAAGTCGTTGAGCAGCGCGGGCGTCACCCGCCGCACCGCCTGCGGCAGCACCACCAGCCGCAGCGTCCTGCGGTGGTCCAGCCCCAGCGAGCGGGCCGCCGCGATCTGCGACGGGTGGATCGACTCGATGCCCGCGCGGAACACCTCGGCCACGTACGCGCTGTAGGTCAGCACCAGCGCGATCCCGCCCAGCACCACCGGGTCCGTCGGCACCCCGCCCAGCCGCAGCGCGGGCAGCCCGAACCCGACCAGGTACAGCAGGATGATCAGCGGCAGCCCCCGGAACAGGTCCACGTACCCGGTGGCCAGCGCCCGCAGCGGGAACCACACCGGCCCGCGCAGCGTGCGCAGCCCGGCCAGCAGCACCGCCAGCACCAGCACGCACGCCGCGCACACCAGCAGCACGCGCAGGTTCAGCCACAGCCCGTCCAGCACGGCGGGCAGCGCGTCCCACGCCACCTCCGAGTCGAAGAACGACGCCTTCACCCTGGGCCAGCCGGGCGCCCCGGTCACCGTGAACCAGGCCGCCGCGGCGAACACCAGGGTCGACACCAGCGCCACGGCCGTGGACCGGCGGGCCCGCGAGCGCCGGTAGGCCAGCCGCTCCCGGTGCAGCTCGCTGACCGGGAGCGGCGCCCGCGCCGCGGAACCGCTCACTTCAGGACGGGCGCGGAGCCCGAAGCGGACATCCACTCCTGCTCGAGGGCGGCCAGGACGCCCCTGGAGCGCAGCGCCTCGACCGCCTGGGACACGCAGTTCGTCAGCGGGCTGCCCTTGTCCAGCACGGCGCCGAACTGCTCCGGCTTGCCGTCACCCGCGGGGATCTGCCCGACGATCTTCGCGTCCTCCAGCTCGGCGGAGGTGACGTAGAGCGCGGTCTGCAGGTCGAGCACCAGCGCCTGCACCTGGCCCGCCCGCAGCGCGGCCTTGGCGTCGTCGTTGGTGTTGTAGACCGACACCTCCTGCGACGGCTGGAGCCGCTCCGCCGCGTCGTAGCTGGTCGTGCCGACCTGCGCGCCGATCTTCACGCCGCGCAGCGCCTCCAGCGACGTCACCGCCGCCGCGGGCGAGTCCTGGAGCGCGATCACGGCCTGCGCCACGTCGTAGTAGGGCGCGGACATGTCGACGGACTGCTTGCGCTCGTCGGTGATCGAGAACTGGTTCAGGTCGAGGTCGAAGGTCTTCGGGCCGGGCTGGACGGCCGCGTTGAACTGCACCCGCACCCACTCGACGTCGGCCTTGGCGTAGCCCAGCTCCTCGGCCAGCGCGTAGGCCACGGCGGACTCGAAGCCCTTGCCGCTGGCCGGGTCGTCGTCGACGAACCACGGCGCGTAGGCGGGCTGGTCGGTGCCCAGGGTCAGCTTGCCCGAGGTCAGCGTCGGCAGCGCCCCCTTCTCGCAGGAGGCGGCGGACGCGGAGCCCGACGGCGCGGAGGAGGTCTCGTCGACGGGGGCGCACGCGGAGGCGGCGGCGATCGCGGCGGCGGCGATCAGCAGGGCGGGGGAGCGCATGGCGGTCATCATCCCCCGTACCGGGCGGATCGCTCACCTGCTGGGACAAGTACGCTGCTCCGCGTGCCGCAGCTCGCCGACTACCCCGTGATCGCCACCGGCAAGGTCCGCTCGGTCCACGCCGTGGACGACGAACTCCTGCTGTTCGTCGCGTCCGACCGGATCTCCGCCTACGACCACGTCCTGAGCACGCCCATCCCAGACAAGGGCCGGGTGCTCACGGCGATGAGCGTCTTCTGGTTCGACAAGCTCGCCGACCTGGCGCCCAACCACCTCGTCGCCTGGGACGACCCGCGCATCCCGGCCGAGGTCAGGGGCCGGGCGCTGCTGGTGAGGCGGCTGGACATGGTGCAGGTCGAGTGCGTCGCGCGCGGCTACCTCACCGGCTCCGGCATGGTCGAGTACCGGGAGACCGGGTCGGTGTGCGGCGTCCCGCTGCCCGAGGGCCTGGTCGAGGCGTCCGAACTGGCCGAGCCGATCTTCACGCCCGCGACCAAGGCCGAGATCGGCGCGCACGACGAGAACGTGAGCTTCGAGCACGTCGAGTCGGTGGTCGGCGGCGCGCTGGCCGAGGAGCTGCGCGCGCGGACCCTCCAGGTGTACTCGGCGGCCCGCGAGCACGCGCGCGACCGGGGCGTGGTCCTGGCCGACACCAAGTTCGAGTTCGGCGTCGACCGGTCCGGGACGCTGGTGCTGGCCGACGAGGTGCTCACCCCGGACTCGTCCCGCTACTGGCCCGCCGACTCCTACCAGGCAGGCCGGGTGCAGCCCTCGTTCGACAAGCAGTACGTGCGCGACTGGCTGACCTCGGCCGAGTCCGGCTGGGACCGCAAGTCGGACGCGCCGCCGCCCGCGCTGCCCGCCGAGGTCGTGGCCGCGACCCGCGCCCGGTACGTCGAGGCGTACGAGCGGATCACCGGGCTGTCCTTCGCGGACTGGCCCTCGGCCTGATCCTCCCCCTCTGAGCGCTCCGGCGCGGTCCCGATCTCCCGTGGACCGCGCCGGAGCTGCTCCCGGCCGCCTCCCCCCCGGTTTTCGCGGAATCCGCATCCCGCCTTCACCCCGCCGTGGCGCGCGGTACACGCCCGTGCGGCGCACTGGTGGGCATGGTCGCGCGCCTGGTGGTGTCGCTGTCGGGGATCGGCTCCGCACCGGTGGGGCCGAGCTCGGAACTGGCCGGTGAGCTGGGTCGCCGGGGTGTTCCGCTGTCGTTGTTGCTCGCGCCCGCGCACGTCCGGCGGGGCGAGGCGCTGGACTGGGTGCGGTCGCGGCTGGACGGGGGCGACGCGCTCGTGCAGCACGGGTTCGACCACCGCGACGACCCGTTCGCGCTGCGCAGGCGCGCCGAGTTCGCGGTGCTGCCCGCGCACGAGGCCGGGCTGCGGCTGGTGGCCGCCCGCGCCGCGTTCGCCCGCCACGGCCTGGCCACCGACGTGTTCGCGCCGCCGTCCTGGGTGGTCTCGCCCGGCGCGCTCCTCGCGCTGGCCAGGCACCGGTTCGCGGTGTGCGCCGACCTCGCGGGCGTGCGGGACCTGCGCACCGACCGGTACGTGGAGAGCCGGGTGCGCGGTGGTGGCCCCAAGGGGCTGGCCGCCGCGCTGCGCCGGGGCGGGGTGGTGCGGATCGGCGTCGACGCGGCCGACCTGCCGGGGCTGCGCGGCGCGGTGCTCGGCGCCGTGGACGTCGTGCTGGCCCACGGCGCCGACCCGACGACCTACGCCGACCTGGTGACCGGGTCAGACCTCGGTCGGCTCACCCGGCGCTAGCACCACCACGGACGTCCCGGCGGGGGCCGTGGACGTGAGCACGGTGTGGTGCAGGGTCGGGTCCGCGAGCACGGCCTGGTGGATCGGCACCGCGACGCGCGGGGCGATCGCGGCCAGGAAGTCGGCCGCCTCGGACAGCTTCAGCCACGGCGCGGCGGCGGGCAGGCCCAGCACGTCCACGGGCTCGCCGGGCGGGGCGAGCGAGTCGCCGGGGTGGTAGAAGCCGTCGACCAGGTAGCCGACGTTCGGCGGCAGCGGGATCGCGGGGTGGATCGCCTCGTGCGGCGCGGCCAGCACCCGCACGCGCGCGCTCCCCAGCTCCAGCTCGGCGCCCGGTTCGGCGGTGATCGCGCCCAGGTCCGGGTGCTGCTCGGCGGAACCGGGGTCGAGCACCAGGGTCGCGCCGGGGTTGGCCGCGAGCAGCGCGGGCAGCCGCGCCGGGTCGAGGTGGTCGGGGTGCTGGTGGGTGACCAGCACCGCGTCCAGCCCGGTGAGCTGCTCGAACCCGGTCGAGTAGGCACCGGGGTCGAACAGCAGGCGAGCCCCGCCCGCCTCCACGAGCAGGCAGGACTGGCCGAAGTGGGTGATCCTCACGCGGTTCTCCTAGGTCGGGTGCCTCCGGTCCCGTTCTACCCCGGTCACCCCAGCTCGGCGAGCAGCGCCTGCTCGGTGGCGGCGTCCAGCCCGGCCCGGCGCGACCGGTCGAGCCCGAGCTCCCGCTCGTGCGCCAGCGCGTCCACCGCCGTCTCGGACACCGGCCGCACCCGCAGGCCCGCTTCGAGCGCGGGCCGGGGGTTGCGGAACATCATCGCCTCGTACCCCTCGGGCAGCCACAGCGGCAGCGAGCGCGGCCCGGCCCACGGCTGCACGCCGTGCCGGTCGAGCAGGTCCACCGGCGCCCGGACCAGCTCGGTCCCCGACGGCGCCACCGCGCCCGCGATCTCGCCGAGCAGCAGGCTCAGCGGCTCGGCCGGGCCGACCCCGTCGCAGGTGCCGGTGATCCGCTGCTCGGCCGCGTCCACGACCCAGGCGGCGAGGTCGCGCACGTCCACGTGCTGCGCTGGCTGCTCGGGCGCGTCGGGCACGACCACCCGGCCGCCCAGGGACATCCGGGCGGGCCAGTAGCCGAACCGGTCGCTGAGGTCGCCGGGCCCGGTGATCAGGCCCGCGCGCACGACGAACGCCCGGTCCTCCAGCGCGTCCCGCACGGCGTTCTCGGCTGCGACCTTCAACGCCCCGTACCGCTCGGGCGTGACGGGCGCGTCCGGGTCGTCCTCGACCGGCTCCAGCAGCTCGGTGCTCGTGGACGACGACGGGTCGGCGTAGACGGACCCGGTGGAGACGAACGTCCAGTGCCCGGCGCCCTCCCCGAGCACCCGCAGCGCCTCCCGCACCCACCCGACGGACCGCGCGACGTCCACCACCGCGTCGAACCGCTCGCCGTCCAGCGCGCCGAGCCCGTCGGCCCGGTCGACGACGACGAGCGAAGCCCCGTCCGGCACACCCCCGGACGCCCCGCGCGCCGCGCACACCACCTCGTGCCGCCGCCGCACGGCTTCGGCCGCGACCGCGCGACCGAGGAACACCGTCCCCCCGAGCACCAGTACTCGCATGCCCTCCACCCTGCTCGCACCCGAGCCGCGCGGGCCAGCGACTCCGCCGATGGCGAACGGACGAACACACGTTCGGGTGGGCTTGGTCGAGGGCTCACCCGAACGTGCCGATGGATCTACGGTGAGCTTGCACGCCTTTGTCGACGAGAGCCGTCGGCGCGACACCTACCTCCTCGCCGCGGCCTTGGTCGAGCCGGAGAAGTTGAAGAAGCAGCGGACGGCCCTGCGCGGACTCCTCATGCCGGGGCAGCGGGAACTGCACTTCAAGAAGGAGACCCCACAACGCCGCAGGCAACTGCTCTCCCGGCTGGTCGAGTGCGGTGCGCGGGCCGACGTCTACCTCGCCACCTGCGACCGGGGGGAGGAGCGCGCGAGGCGGACCTGCCTGACGCGGCTGACCGACGACCTGCTCGACGTGGGAGGGACGCGGCTCCTGCTGGACTCCCGCCAGGTGCGGGACGAGCACGACCTGCTGACGATCCGCCTCGCGCTGGGCAAGCGCGCCAGGGACACCGGGTTGGTCTACGAGCACCTGGACAGCACGAGCGATCCGCTGCTGTGGGTCGCGGACATCGTGGCGTGGTGCCACGGCGCGGGCGGGGAGTGGGCGACGCGGGTCAGGCCGATCATCGGGTCGGTCGTCGACCTCAAGAACCCCTAGAAAGCGCGAAGCACGGCCGCCGACCGTCCGGACGGGGACCGTGCTCACTTCCTCGGCTTACGGGCCGAAGCTGCTACCAGAGTAGCAAGTCGAAAGCTTTCCAAGCAGCCCTTTCCAGCCCCACGATCAGGTGAACCTGTGCCCCACGCCACCTGTGAACTCGATGAACACCCAGCTCAGGTACGGTTGCGCGGTACCGCACGCCCTCCATCAGGGAGCAGCCTGTCGTGGCCCGAGTCGTCGTCGACGTCATGCCGAAGCCCGAGATCCTCGACCCGCAAGGACAGGCGGTGGCCAACGCGCTGCCCCGTCTCGGGTTCGAGGGCGTCACCAGTGTCCGCCAGGGCAAGCACTTCGAGCTGGAGGTCGCCGACGACGTCGACGACGCCACGCTCGCCAAGATCGCCGAGACCTTCCTGGCGAACCCCGTGATCGAGGACTGGGTCGTCCGGCGGGTCGAGGCATGAGGGTCGGCGTCATCACCTTCCCCGGCACGCTCGACGACGTCGACGCGGCCCGCGCGGTCACCTACGCGGGCGGGGAGGCGGTCAGCCTCTGGCACGCCGACGCCGACCTCAAGGGCGTCGACGCGGTCATCGTGCCCGGTGGCTTCTCCTACGGGGACTACCTGCGCTGCGGCGCGATCGCCCGGTTCGCCCCGGTCATGCAGGAGGTCGTCACCGCCGCCAAGGGCGGGATGCCGGTCCTGGGCATCTGCAACGGCTTCCAGATCCTCTGCGAGGCGCACCTGCTCCCCGGCGCGCTGACCCGCAACGACAAGCTGCACTTCGTGTGCCGCGACCAGTGGCTCAAGGTGGAGAACACCTCGACCGCCTGGACCACCCGCTACGACGACGGCGCCGAGATCCTCGTGCCGCTCAAGTCCGGCGAGGGCGGCTACCAGGCCGACCAGGCCACCCTGGACGAGCTGGAGGGCGAGGGCCGCGTGGTGTTCCGCTACGTCGGCGACAACCCCAACGGCTCCCGCAACAACATCGCGGGCATCACCAGCGCGAACGGTCGCGTGGTCGGCCTCATGCCGCACCCCGAGCACGCCATCGACGCGCTCACCGGCCCCACGGACGACGGACTGGGCATGTTCTTCTCCCTGATCGACTCGGCGGTGAAGGCGTGACCGACACCGTCGACACCGCGCTCGCGACCCCCGACCAGGACCAGCCCTACAAGGAGCTGGGCCTCAAGGACGACGAGTACGCCCGCATCAAGGAGATCCTGGGCCGCAGGCCCACGGACGCCGAGCTGGCGATGTACTCGGTCATGTGGAGCGAGCACTGCTCCTACAAGTCGTCCAAGGTGCACCTGAAGTACTTCGGCGAGACCACCACGGACGAGATGCGCTCGAAGATGCTCGCGGGCATCGGCGAGAACGCCGGCGTCGTCGACATCGGCGACGGCTGGGCCATCACGTTCAAGGCGGAGAGCCACAACCACCCGTCCTACGTGGAGCCCTACCAGGGCGCCGCGACCGGCGTGGGCGGCATCGTGCGCGACATCCTCGCGATGGGCGCCCGCCCGCTGGCCGTGATGGACCCGCTGCGCTTCGGCGCGCCCGACGCGGAGGACACCCGCCGCGTCGTGCACGGGATCGTCGCGGGCGTCGGCGGCTACGGCAACTGCCTCGGCCTGCCGAACATCGGCGGCGAGGTCGTGTTCGACGAGTCCTACCAGGGCAACCCGCTGCTGAACGCGCTGTGCGTCGGCGCGATGCGCGTGGAGGACCTGCACCTGGCGCACGCGTCCGGCGCGGGCAACAAGATCATCCTGTTCGGCGCGCGCACCGGCCTCGACGGCATCGGCGGCGTGTCCGTGCTGGCGAGCGAGACGTTCGACGACTCGGCGGGCAAGCGCAAGAAGCTGCCCGCCGTGCAGGTCGGCGACCCGTTCACCGAGAAGGTCCTGATCGAGTGCTGCCTGGAGCTGTTCGCCGAGCGCATCGTCGTCGGCATCCAGGACCTCGGCGGCGCGGGCCTGTCCTGCGCGACCTCCGAGCTGGCCTCGGCCGGTGACGGCGGGATGCACGTCTACCTGGACCGCGTCCCGCTGCGCGCCACCGGCATGACGCCCGCCGAGGTGCTCTCCAGCGAGTCGCAGGAGCGCATGTGCGCGGTCGTGCGGCCCGAGGACGTCGACGCCTTCATGGCCGTCTGCGCCAAGTGGGACGTCATCGCCACCGAGATCGGCGAGGTCACCGACGGGGACCGCCTGGTCATCACCTGGAACGACGAGGTCGTGGTGGACGTCCCGCCGCGCACCGTCGCGCACGAGGGCCCGGTCTACAACCGGCCGATCGAGCGCCCGGCCGACCAGGACGAGCTCCAGGCGAACACGCCCGACTCGCTGCCCCGCCCGACCAGGGGCGAGCTGCTGGAGCTGGTCAAGAGCCAGGCCGCGTCGCCGAACCTGGCGTCGAAGCGCTGGATCACCCAGCAGTACGACCGCTACGTGCGCGGCGGCACGGTGCTCGCCCAGCCCTCCGACTCCGGCATGATCCGGATCGACGAGAGCACGAACCGGGGCGTGGCGCTGTCCACCGACTGCAACGGCCGCTACACCAAGCTCGACCCGTACGCGGGCGCGCAGCTGGCGCTGGCCGAGGCCTACCGCAACGTCGCCGCCTCCGGCGCGACCCCGGTCGCGGTCACCAACTGCCTGAACTTCGGCTCGCCCGAGGACCCGGCGGTGATGTGGCAGTTCGAGCAGGCCGTGAAGGGCCTCGCGGACGGCTGCGCCGAGCTGGGCATCCCGGTGACCGGCGGCAACGTCAGCTTCTACAACCAGACCGGCTCCACGGCGATCCTGCCGACGCCGGTCGTGGGCGTGCTCGGCGTCATCGACGACGTCCGCCGCCGCATCCCCACCGGGATCGGCGCGGAGGCGGGCGAGACGCTGCTGCTGCTCGGCGACACCCGTCCCGAGTTCGGCGGCTCCGAGTGGGCGCACGTCGTGCACGGGCACCTGGGCGGCCTGCCGCCGAAGGTGGACCTGGCGCGCGAGAAGCTGCTCGGCGAGGTGCTGGTCGCCGGTTCCCGCGACGGCATGGTGTCGGCCGCGCACGACCTGGCCGAGGGCGGCCTGGCGCAGGCGCTGGTCGAGACCTGCCTGATCGGCGAGACCGGCGCGCGCGTCTTCCTGGGCGAGGACGAGTTCACCGACCTGTTCAGCGAGTCCGCCGGTCGCGTGCTGGTGGCCGTGCCGCGCTCCGAGGAGCTGCGGTTCACCGACATGTGCACCGCGCGCGGCCTGCCGTGGCGCAAGGTCGGCGTGGTGGACCCGGAGTCGGAGTCCATCGAGTTCCAGGGCCTCGGCGAGCTGGGCCTGGCCGAGCTGCGCGAGGCGTGGGAGGGCACCCTCCCGGCGCTGTTCGACTGATCGGACGATGCGAGCGGGGCCCGTCGGACTCGGTGTCCGGCGGGCCCCGCTCGCGTTGTCGGGGCGTCAGCCGCTCGCGAGCGCCTGGAGCCGGTCGTACCCGCCGTTGAACTCGTTCTGGTCGATCGGCGACGACGAGTACTGCCACATCGTGTAGACGCCCCACCCGCGCGGCAGCGTCCCGACGGTGGAGGCGTACCGCGCCACCCACAGCGGGTTGGTGCCGCCGAAGTCCCCGCTCACGCACTGGTTCCACCAGCTCGTGGACGTGTAGATCACCGGGTAGACCCCGGTCCTGGACCGGTAGGTGTCGCTGAAGTCCTTGATCCAGGCGGTCATCGCGGACGGGGAGAGCCCGTAGCAGGTGCTGCCGTACGGGTTGTACTCCATGTCCAGCGCGCCGGGCAGCGTCCGCCCGTCCCTGGACCACCCGCCGCCGTTGCTCGCGAAGTGGTTGGCCTGCGCGGCGCCGCTGGAGTTCGCGGGCAGCGCGAAGTGGTAGGAGCCCCGGATCATGCCGACGTTGTAGGAACCGTTGTACTGCTGCGCGAAGTAGGGGTTCTTGTAGGTGGTGCCCTCGGTGGCCTTGACGTAGGCGAAGCGCCGCCCGGCGTTCCACTGCCCGCCCCAGTCCACGTTGCCCTGGTGGCTGCTGACGTCGATGCCGTAGACGGCCGCGGCGGCGGACGGCCCGCGCGGCGCGGCGCGCTGCCCCGGACCGCCCTCGTGCCTGGCGATCTGGGACCCCATCGCGTGGTCGCCCTCGGGCAGGGCCGACGCCGGTGACGCCGAAGTGGACAGTGCGGCGGCGGCGCAGGCGAGCGCGGTGACCGCGCGTCGGACGAGTGGCCTCATCGTTCGACTCCTCGTGGTCGAGCCTGCAGGGTTGACTCGACCGCAGTGTGCGACAGTTCCAACAAGATGACCAGACTGATTGTTAATAGGTCACGAAAACGGAGCAGCGCGCGCATTCGGGTGATCAGCCCGTCGCGAGCCTGGTCAGCTGGCCCGCGTCGCCGTTGAACAGGTTCTGGTCGCCGGGGAACTGACCGGCGGCCTGCCACTGCCAGAACGTCTGGTAGTCCCAGCCGTGCGGCAGCTGCCCCAGCTGGTCGGTGTAGTGCGCCACCCACAGCGGGTTCGACTCGCTCAGCCGCAGCTGCTCCCCGACGCACTGGTTCCACCAGCTCGTGGACGTGTAGATCGTCGCGTGCCGCCCGGTGCGCTCGGCGAGCCTGCCGCTGAACTGCCGCACCCACTCGGCCATCGCGCCCTGGTCCTTGCCGTAGCAGGTGTCCCCGTACGGGTTGTACTCCACGTCCAGCGCGCCGGGCAGCGTCATCCCGTCGCCCGCCCAACCGCCGCCGTGGTCCACGAAGTAGTCGGCCTGGGTCCCGCCGTCCGAGCGGTCGGGCAGCGCGAAGTGGTAGGCCCCGCGCACCATGCCGACGCCGCGCGAGCCCTCGTACTGCTGCTGGAAGTGCGGGTTGGTGTACCCGGTGCCCTCGGTCGCCTTGACGTAGGCGAACCGCGCCCCGTCGCCCCACGGCCGCCCCCAGTCCACGTCGCCCTGGTGGCTGCTCACGTCCATGCCGGGCACCTTGCCCGCCTGGTCGGGCGCCGCCGCCGAGCGGGCGCTCGCCCAGCCCTCGCGCTTGGCGATCTCCGAGCCCGCGTAGTGCTGGTCCGAGCCCTCCGGCAGCCCCTCGCCGGGCAGTGGTTCGGCGTGCAGCGCGGTGGCGTGGGCGACGGCGAGCAGCGCTGCCGCCGCCGTGGTGGGCAGGCCCCACCGGGTCGCCCACCTGCGTGTTCGGCCCTGCGGCGTCATCGAAGCCCCCGATCGGTCTGCGGTGCTGCTGCTTCCGGCACACCGATGGTCCGCCCGAACGGCTTACGACGCATCCGGTGTGTCACCCGGAAAGACGCACCGTGACCGAAGGCGGTTCACGGGTCAGGGGTGGGGGACCCCAGCAGGATGGGCACGGGCCGGTCCGGCACGCGCCTACCGGGCTCACGCCGCTCGGGCTCACGCCGGGGAGGCGGACCCCTCCTCCGGCAGGTCGCCCTCCAGGTTCCAGCCCTCGCGCGGCCCACCGCGCAGCGACACCTCCCCGACGACCCGCAACCCGCCGCGCAGCTCCGGCGGCGGCGCGTCGGCCAGGTGCGCGAACTGCCCCACCCGCGCCCCGCGCGCGTCCACCCCGGCCCGGAACTCGGCCTCCTGGAAGGAGAGCCCGCCCGCGAAGTCGCAATCCCGCAGCTCGACCCGGCCCAGGAACGCCGCCCCGGAGAACAGCGCGGGCTTGCTGAACGAGGCCCCGGCGAACCGGCTGACCCCGTAGAACCGGGTCCGGCGCATCACGCACCGGCCGACCCGGCGGCCCTCAAGGCGCAGGTACTCCACGTTCGCCCCGGACAGGTTCAGGTTGAAGCGCTGCTCGGGGTCGTCCATCCCCCACGGCAGCAGGTCGGTGATCAGCCCCTGCGCGGTCAGCCGGACCGTCCGCTCCAGCTCCTGCTCGTCCGTGCCCGGCGCGGCGCCCCACCGCGCCGGGTCGTCGGGGTTCTTCTCGTACGCGGGGTGGTCGAAGGGCCTGCGCAGGTACGCGCACAGCACGTCGAGCACGGTCTGCCGGTAGCGCGGCGTGGCGCGGGCCAGCCCGGCCAGCGCGTGCAGCGCGCCCACCCGCACCTGGTCGGCGTCGTGCCCGAGCAGCTCCACGGCCCGCGCGAACCGCTCGTCGGCGACCTTGTCGCTCTCCAGCTCGTGCTTGGCCTCGTCGACGCGCCGCCGCCGGTCGTTGAGCCACAGCGCGTACAGGGCAACGACCGACGCGCCGACGAGCCCGCCGGTCTTGATCGCCTCGCCCTTGGGCTGGCCGGGGTCGAGCAGCGCCAGCCCCACCGCCGCGGCCACCGTCGCCAGCACCGACAGCACGATCACGGCGACCAGTCCCCGGTTCACCCGCTTCACGACCGGACCTCCCCGCGCGCGCCGACCTTCCAGCCATCGGGCAGCCGGTTGGCGTGCTCCTCGGACACCCGCATCCCGTGCGCCTGAGCCTTCAGCCCCGTCGGCAGCACCAGCCCGCCGGTGAACCGCGCGCCCCGGAAGTCGGCGTCCCCGGTGAACCCGGCGCCGTCGAAGGTGGTCGTCCCGGTGAACCGGGCGTCGGCGAACTTGGTGGGACCGAGGAACCTCGTCCGCTCGAACGAGGCGGCCCCCTCGCAGCCGAACCCGCTGAACCAGGCCCGCTTCCGGAACACCGCGTCGTGCAGGTGCAGCTCGCCGCCGCTGCGCGTCCCGGTGAGCCAGACGTCGCCGAGGAACACCGCGTGGTGGAAGGAGTTCGACTCGGACAGCACCGCGCCGCGCATCACCAGCGAGCCGACCGCCCGGTGCGACAGGTCGAAGTACCGCAGGTGCGCGTTGGTCAGGTCCAACCGGTACTCCGGCGGGTCCTGCGCGTCGGCGGCGGGCAGCAGGTCGGCGACGACGCGCTGCGCGGTCAGCCGGACCTCCTGCTCGCCGTCCCGCTCCCGCTGCTCGCCGTCCGGCGCCTCCGGCTTGCGCCGCAGGTACGCGCACAGCACGTCCAGCACGGTCTGCGCGTACTCCGGCCGGGACCGGGCCAGCCCCGCCATCGCGTGCATCGCGCCCACCCGCACCTGGTCGGCGTCGTGCCCGAGCAGCTCGACGGACTTCGCGAACCGCTCGTCCGCCACCCGCGACCGGTCGTGCTCGGCCCGCTGGCTCTCCAGCTCGTGCTTGGCCTCGTCGGTGCGCCGCCGCCGGTCGTTGAGCCACAGCGCGTACAGCGCCACCACCGCGCCACCGGCCAGGCCGCCGGTCTTGATCGTCTCGTGCTTGGGCGAGCCGGGGTCGATCGCCAGCAACAACCCGGCCACCAGCAGGAACGCCCCCGCCGACCCCAGCAGCGTCGCCGCCAGCATCCGCTTCCGCTTGCTCCGCAGCTCCACCAGCGCCAGCGCGAGCGCCAGCACCGACACCACCGCGCCCGCGATCCACCACACGTGCTCCACGCGGGCGATTCTGCCCGTGCCGCGCGCCGCGGGTGATCAGAACCGGCAACCACCGGGCAGGCCGGTGCGGTCACCCTGCGCGGTGGCCCATGATGTGCGGGTGACCGGATCGCGAACGGAGACCACGTGCAGCAGCGGCCGAGCACCGCGCCCGGCGGACCCGACCAGGCCGCCCGCGCCCGGAGGTCGTGGCGCGGCCGGTCGACCGCGCCGAGCCGGGGCGCGGCGGTCCGGGGTTCCGCCCCGCTCCGCAGTGCGGGCGGGGACGCGCGGCCCGCGCTGGGCTACGGTGGGGATCGGGGCGGACGGCGAACCCCGCTGAGCCGCAGCACGGGCCGCCGTGCGGCGGTTCGCGGTCTCGCACCGCTTCGCGGCGCGGGGCGGGCATGACGGAACGGGCTGGACACCTGGTGGCTCCTTCGGAGCGGTCCCACAACACCGACCCGGCGCTGCGGGCCGGGGCCGAGTCGTTCGCGCGAACCTGGGCGACGGCCGTCATAGGCAGCAGCTACGTGCCCATGACCCGGTCCGAGGTGGTCGAGCACCTGCGCGCCCTCACCGAGGTGCTGGTGGCCGCGCTGCTCGCCACCCCGTTCCGCCCGGCGCCCGGCCACGAGATCGGCGCCCGGCTGGTCGAGGCGCACTTCACCGGCACCGACACGCTCGGCCGCACCGTGCAGCTCATGGGCGACGACCTGTGCGCCGAGCTGGGCATCCCCGCCGACGACGCCACCCGCACCCGCCTCGCCGCGCTGCAGGGCGCGCTCGCGGCCGGTTACGCGCGTGCGCTGCGCGAGCGCACCCTGGCCGAGCAGGAGGCGATCCGCGCCGCCGTGCTGGACGCCCGCGACCAGGCCGAGGCCGCGCTGCGCGCCTCCGAGGCCCGGTTCCGCGCCATGTTCACCGAGGCCGCGATCGGCATCGGCATCGCCGACGTCGAGGGCCGCATCCTGGACGTCAACCAGGCGCTGCAGGACATGCTCGGGTTCGGCGTCGAGGAGATGCGGCAGCACAACATCCGCGACCTGATGCACCCGGAGGACGGGCCGTCGGTGTGGCGGCTCTACGACCAGCTCACGGCGGGCGAGCGCGACCACTACCGCGCGGAGAAGCGGTTCCGGCGGGCCGACGGCGAGCAGGTGTGGACGCACCTGACGCTGTCGCTGGTGCGCGACGACCACGGCGACCCGCAGTACCAGGTCGCCATGATCGAGGACGTCACCGACCGGCACCTGCTGCAGAACCGGCTGCGCTACCAGGCGCTGCACGACCCGCTCACCGGCCTGCCGAACCGGGCGCTGTTCCTCGACCGGCTCAGCCGCGTCTTCGGCAACCCCGACAAGCACCGCGCTGGCCTGTGCTACCTGGACCTCGACGGGTTCAAGGTGATCAACGACAGCCTCGGCCACGACATCGGCGACCAGCTGCTGGTCGAGGTCGGCAGGCGGCTGGACCGCTCGGTGTCCGGTGAGGGCAAGCTCGTGGCGCGCATGGGCGGCGACGAGTTCGTGATCCTGGTCGAGGACTCCACCCGCACCGACGACATCGTGGCCGTCGCGGACCGGGTGCTGCGCGAGCTGGAGTCCCCGATCCGCATCGGCGGGCACGAGCTGACCGTGTCCGCGTCGATCGGCATCGTCGAGCGCGGGCTGGAGGGCACCAGCGCGCCCGACCTGGTGCGCGACGCCGACATCACGCTGTACTGGGCCAAGGCGGACGGCAAGTCCCGCTGGGCGCTGTACGACCCGGACCGCAACGCCAAGGAGATCGCCAGGTTCACCCTGTCCGCCACCATGCCCGCCGCGCTGGAGCGCGACGAGTTCTACGTGGACTACCAGCCGCTGGTGCGGTTGGAGAACGCGCGGGTGGTCGGCGTGGAGGCGCTGGTGCGCTGGCAGCACCCGGAGTTCGGGCGGCTCGCGCCGGACCGGTTCATCGAGCTGGCCGAGGAGACCGGGCTGATCGTCCCGCTGGGCCGGTGGGTGCTGCGCAAGGCGTGCGAGCAGGGGCGGCGGTGGCTGGACGAGTTCGCCGAGCTGGCGCCGTACGTGAGCGTGAACCTGGCGGTGCGGCAGTCCCGCGACCCGGAGCTGGTGCGCGACGTGAAGCGCATCCTGGACGAGACCGGCCTGCCGCCAAGGCACCTCCAGCTGGAGCTGACCGAGAGCGCGATCATGGGCACCGCCGACGAGCCCCTCGAAGCGCTGCGGGCGCTGTCGGACATGGGCGTGCGGATAGCGATCGACGACTTCGGCACCGGCTACTCGAACCTGGCGTACCTCAAGCACCTGCCGGTGCACGAGCTGAAGATCGCCGGGTCGTTCATGGAGGGGCTGCGGGCCGCCGACGAGGAGGACCCGGTGGACGCGCAGATCGTGTCCACGCTGGTGCAGCTCGCGCACGCGCTCGGGCTCGGGGTGACGGCGGAGGGCGTGGAGACGCCGTCGCAGGCCAAGCGGCTGCACCGGATCGGCTGCGACACCGGGCAGGGGTGGTTCTACGCCAAGCCGATGGCGCCGGAGGGGATCGACGAGATGCTGCGGCGCTGAGCGGTCGCGCCCGCCCCGCGCTCAGGCCAGGTCGACGACCACCTTCACGTCGTCGTCGGCCCGGTCGAACGCCTCGGTGAACCGCTCCAGCGGCACCCGGCGGGTGATCAGGCCGCGCAACCAGCCGAGGTCGGCGCCCGCCAGCGCGGCGGCGGCCTTCCGGTAGTCGTCGGGGCCCGCGTTGACCGTGCCCACCACGGCCCGGTTGCCGAGCACGGCGGCGTCCAGCACGGACCGGTCCAGCGCCGCCGACCCGCGCTCGCCGGAGATGCCCGCCAGCACCACCACCGACGCCCGCCGCGCGCACTCCCAGGCCAGCTCGGCGACCCCGGTGCACTCGATCGCCACGTCCACCGGCAGGTCGGGGACCGCGCGGTGGTAGGTCGCGCCGAGCGCCCGCACCAGGTCCGGCTTCACCCCGTCGGCCACCCGGTCCACCACGTGCACGTCCGCCCCGCGCTGCACGCCCAGCAGCGCCGCCAGCAGCCCGATGGGGCCCGCGCCGACGACGAGCGCGATGCGGGCGGGCACGAACGCGCGCGAGCACAGCAGCTCCGCCTGCGCCCACGCCTTCGCCACCACCGACGCCGGTTCCAGCAGCACGCCCGCGTCGCCGAGCGCCGGGTCGAGCCTCACCGCGAACCGGGGCGGCACGCTCCACCGCTGAGCCCCGTACCCGTCCAGCTCCTTGATGCCGCGCTCCAGGTAGCGCCCGTTGCGGCAGAAGTCCCACGCGTCGGCCGCGCACGCCGCGCACGGCTCCGGGTCCGGCCGCCGCACCACCCCGGCCACCAGGTCGCCGGGCGCGAACCCGGACCCGTCGGGCGCGCTGAGCACCTCGCCGAGCGACTCGTGGAACAGCACCAACCCGTCCCGACCGGGCGGCAGCCACCCGAACCCGTCCCGCACGATCTCCACGTCGGTCGCGCACACCCCGGCCAACCGCCCGGCCACGAGCACCTCGCCGACCCGCTCGACCGCCTCCAGCTCGACCACCGCGCACCGCTCAGGCGCACCGGGAACCGCCCACGCCGCCCGCACCCCGTCAGCCACGGCAGGAGGCTACGTCCCCGAACCGCGCCCCGCCGCGCTCGTTGGGCCGAACGGACGTTGTGAGCGGCACTCCCGAACGGGACACTCGCGGGCCGCCGGTCCGCTAGTTTGACCCGCATGGGGAGAAGACTGCCGAGCCTCGCCGCGCCCGTGCTGGTCGCCGCGCTGGCGCTGTCCGCGTGCGGGGGGACCACCGAGGGCACGCCGAAGGCGGAGTCGCCGTCCTCGGCCGCCTCCTCGTCGGCGAAGCCCGAGGTGAGCAGGCCGAAGGAGCTGGACCTCAAGAGCCTGGAGACGTGCGACGTCCTGCTGACCAACGCCCAGCTCGCGGAGCTGGGGGTCAGGCCGCCGGTCCAGAACAAGCCCGATCCCATCAACGCCAGTGGCACCTACACCTGCGCCATGAACTGGGCGGAGAACCCCGGCTGGTCCTTGGGGTACGTCGTGTCCAAGGCCGCAGGCGTTGACGACTACCGGGAGCGGATGAACGCGGGCGACAAGATGAAGCCCGGCCAAGTCGACGGTTTCCCCACCTACCTCGTCGACCAGAGCGGCACGATCCAGGTGGAATGGACACTCCTGGTGGACGTCGCGGAGGGGCAGGTCCTCGCTCTCGACATCTCCTATTTCCGGATGGACTTCACGCGCGTCGCGGAGCCGGCCGTGGAAGAGCTGCACACGAGGCTCGAGAAAGCGGCGAGCTACTCACTGCAAGCGCTCATGAGCAGGTAGTTCATGGTCAAGTAGTTCTACTCGACTTGCCGGTGGAACTGGAGACACCCGCATCGCGTCGGAGTTACAGTCGTCCAGGCAGGCGCGCAGGGGAATTGACTTTCGAGGAGGGTGTGTCGTGTTCATCGCGGATGGCGGTGCCGGGGGGTCCGCGCAGAGCCAGCTGCCCGCTTACAGCGGTGCGCAGCGGAGGCTGAAGCTCGACGCTGGTTCGATCCCCAAGGCTCGGGAGCTGTTCTTGAAGGCGCTGGCCGACTTCGACGCGCAGTTCAAGCCAGCCGAGCGGGAGGTGGAGGCGAAGCCGTGGGGAGGTGACCCGGTCAGCAAGGAGACCGCGGAGAAGTTCAACCACGACACCTTCGACGCCGGCGACAACGCCGCGATGCAGGCGCTGGTCGCGTACCGCGCGCAGATCCAGGGCGTCATCGACCAGTTGGCGCAGATCGAGGCCACCTACACGGGTGTCGAGACCGGCAACCAGGCCTCCTTCAACCGCACCGCGAACGCCTGAGGGGGACGAGCGCGACATGAGTGACCACCGCTGGCGGGGCTACGACCACCCCGAGCTGTACAACATGATCAACTCCGGCCCCGGACCCTCCGCCTCCTACGTCGTCGAGGACGGCTGGCAGAGGCTGGACACTGCCCTTCAAGCCATCGACGCGGACCTCCGCGACGGTCTGGCCGGCCTTAACGCGAGCTGGGAGGGCGACACCGCCGACTCGACCCAGACCGCGGTGTCCCCCCTCGCGCAGTGGACCCAGGACGCGCAGCAGAGCGCGAGGACGATGAAGTCCTCGGCCGGTCTCCAGGCCGACTACATCGCCGACGCCCGCAAGGAGATGCCCGAGCCGGTCCCGATCACCACCGAGGCCCCCTCCGGCTGGGACAAGTTCAAGGCGGGCTTCACCGACGGCGTGACGCTCGGCCTCGCGGGCAGCTCCGCCGACGTGATCCGCCAGCAGCGCGACCACGAGGCCCAGGAAGCCGCGCAGGAGAACGCGCAGCAGAAGGCCATCGCGGTCATGAAGTCGTACGAGTCGAACAGCGAGTGGAACCGCAACACGCTGGGCGAGTTCGTGCCGCCGCCGCAGGTCGTCATCGACGCGCCCCTGCCCTCCGGCGCCAGCGGCATCCAGAGCACCGCGACGGCCGGGTACGCCTCGCGGTCCGACTGGAGCGTCACGAGCGGCGGTGGCACCACGGGCACCAGCTCCTACACGCCCACCCCGACCGCTCCCCCGGTCAGCATCGGCGGCTACACCCCGGTCGGCACCGGCGGCGGCACCACGAACACCTCGTGGGCGACCCCGACCCCGGTCAGCCCTCCGGTCACGCCCCCGGTGACCCCGCCCGGCCTCGGCACCACCACCCCGTCCGGCGGTGGCAACCCCGGCGGCGGTGGCGGCACCTGGACCATGCCGAACCCGGTTGGCAACGGCGGCGGCAACACCGGCGCCAACCCGCCCAGGACCAACCCGAACCTCGGCGGCGCGCGTCCCCCGGTGCTGCCCACCGGCACCTCCCAGGGCGGCAACGCGCCCAAGCTCCCCGGCGCTCCCGGCGTCCCGAACGCCTTCGGCCGTCCGGGGATGCCCGGTGGGCCCGGCGGTCTCGGCGGCGGTCGTCCCGGAATGCCGGGCATGCCCGGCATGGGCGGCTTCGGCGCGGCGGGCGGTGGCGCGGGCGGCGCGGGCATGCCCAGCGGGACCGGCGCGGCCGGTGTCGCGGGCAACGGCCAGCCCGGCCTCGGTCGCGGCGGCGCGGCGGGCGTCCAGGGCTTCGGCCCCGGCGGCGCGGGCGCCGCGGCGGGCGCGGGCGGTCGCGGTGCGGCCGGTGGTGCGGGCATGGGTGGCGCGGGTGCGCCCGGCGCGGCGGCGCGCGACGAGGACGACGTCGAGCACAAGCTCGCCGACTACCTCGTGGAGACCACCGACGTCTTCGGCGACGACCGCATGGTCGCGCCCCCGGTCATCGGCGGCGAGTAGCCAGTGGGGGAGCGGCCCGCGCGATATCGTCGCGCGGGCCGCTTTTCCAGTTCAGGACCACTTTTTCTCTTGGGGGAGACGACCGGTGGACTACTTCGGGGGAGCCGAGGAGCAGGAGCCGATCACGCTGTCGGCCGAGGAGTTCGACGTGCTCTGGGAGCGCTTCGACGCGGGGCCGATGCCGCTGGTGATCAAGGTCCCGTCACCCGGCAAGACCTACTCGGAGCGGGCGCAGCTGGAGGACCGGGTGTGGCGGTCGATCGGCGCGCGCGGCCTCGGCGGGCCAAGGGGGCTGCACCCCGAGCTGGACTTCCTGCTGCGCACGCTCATCCGGCCCGAGCGCGAGGTCGACGCCAGGCTGTGGCTGGGCAGGAGCGTGCGGGTGCTCGCCGCCGCCAACGGCGACCACGGCTCCCTGGCCACCCTGGTCGACGGCCACCTGACGTTCCGCAGGGCGGCCGGGACCGGCCTGCCGAGCGCCGTCGTGGCCGCGCTCCCCAAGCACCCGGCGGGCGCAGGCCACTCGGTGACCCTGCCCAGCGCGGACCTGGAAGCCGCCGTCGAGGGCTCGGACAACACCACCAAGGGCATGGAGAGCGCGCTGCGCGCCAAGGGCCTGCGCGAGGCCGACGCGACCGCCCTGGCCAAGATGCTCACCAACCCGGTCGGCACCGGCAACTTCGGCGCGGCGGCCCGCGACCGCTACGGCAAGCGCTGCCGCCCGGAGCGCGTGGTGGGGTTCTTCGACAACGAGGAGGGCCGCTTCCTCCAGCAGCGCCGCACCACCCAGGGCGCCGAGGCGTGGAGCACCTTCACCCCGACCGACACCCGCAGGCTCACCCACCAGGTCGACGAGCTGCTGACCGAGGCGATGCTGGCCGCAGGCCAGGAAGTCCGCCGATAGGGTTGGCGCCGTGCCGAGGAAACCACCCGACCCGACCGAGACCAGGGCGGCCGTCGAGGCCGTGCTGCCGTGGCTGGAGGACGAGTCGACCCGCCCGCCCCGCCCGGACCTGGCGGCGGCGGTCAGGCTCAGCCTGCGCACCCTGGAGCACACCGCGCCGGGCCACACCGTGGAGGTGCGCGTCCCCCCGTTCGCGGCGGTGCAGTGCGTGGCGGGCCCGAGGCACACCAGGGGCACCCCGCCGAACGTGGTCGAGACCGACCCGAGGACGTGGCTCCAACTGGCAACCGGCCGCCTCACCTGGGAGGCCGCCCTGGCGACGTCGCGGGTGACCGCGTCGGGCACCCGCGCGGACCTGTCGGAGCACCTGCCACTTCTGCGGTTCTGAGGGCGGCGGACGTCCGGCGCGGTTAGGGTCCGCGCTGTGAAACGACTGGTCATCGCGTTGTTGGCGTTGGGATTTCTCACTAGCGGGTGCGCGGTCGACCAGGACGCGGAGCTGACCTTCAAGGTCGTCCGCTTCACCGAGGCCTTCGACACGAGCGTGGCCCACCACCCGGCCGGTGCGGTGCTCGAGATCGACGAGGAGCTCGGCAGCTGGGACATCTCGGTCGACCGGGAGAGCGTCGCCCTCGACCGGTTGCCCGCAGGGATCGAGATCGGCGACCGGTTGGTGTGCCAGGTGCGCTCGTACGACAAGAACTGGCTCGATTCGCTCAAGGCGGAGATCACCATGGAGTCCTGCACGCCCGCCTGATGCCGGGAAAACCGGGGCGCGCGCTCGCCGGTCCGGTTAGGTTCGGCGGTATGAAGCGGCTGGGTATCGCGTTGCTGGCATTGGGTTTCCTGCTGTCAGGCTGTTCGAGCGAGTGGCAGGAGGATGTCCGCTTCAAGGTGATCGAGCTCCACCCGGCCGCCGAGAACAAGGCGGGCGAGCTGCAGAAGCCCTACGCCCGGATGGTCATCGACCAGGCCGAGCCCAAGTGGCTCGGGCCGAAGGCGATCGACCTGGACCAGCTCCCGGTCGGGCTGGAGGTCGACGACGTGCTGGTGTGCTCGGTCCGGCGCTACGACGACAACGGGTTCGACGACGTCGAGGCCAAGGTGACCGTCGGTCCCTGCAAGACGGCCTGAACCGTCCGGGGCCCCAGGAGCGGGGCCCCGGACCCGGTCCTAGAACAAAGCGCCCAAGGTGTTGTCCCAGACGTCCTTGCCGAACTCGACGGCGTCGCCGACCCCGTTGACCACGATGTCGCCCGCGTCGTTCAGCACCTCGCCCGCGGTGTCCAGCACGCCCCGGCCCGCGTCGCCCCAGCGGCCGTCCACCGCAGCGCTCCCGGCGTCCCACAGGCCGCTGCCCGCGTCGACCACCAGGTCTGCGGCGCCCACCGCCGTGCTGCTGACCACGTCGATGACCGGGCCGACGACCGGCAGGTCCGAACCGGGCAGCGACGGGCCGAGCGGGCTGTCGTGCCACTTCTGCGAGGTCACCGAGCCGCCTTCGCCATTGGCGATCCTGGCCAGGTTCTGCACCGACTCCGAGCCGCGGTCGTAGTACTGGACGTGCGCGTCGACCAGGTGCCCGGAGTCGCCGGTCCCGAACACCTTCGCGCCGAAGTCCTTGTCGTACGGCCCGGTGGAAGAGCCGTCCTCGGTGAACCAGGTCGAACTCGTGCCCTGGACGACGGGGTCGTGCTCCGTCGCGCCCGCGTACACGTGACCGGGGCCCACCGAGAGCTGGTTGACGTTCGAGGCGCCCACGCCCGGTGAGCCGACGAACGCGATGTCGTCCGCCTTCAGCCCGTTCATGCCCGCGTAGCCGACCGTGGTGGAGCCGTAGGAGTGCCCGATCACCGTCAGGTGCTGGTCGGTGCCCGCTGCCCCGGCTGCGGCCCGATAACCGTCAACGTCGGCGACCAGGTTCAGGCCGCCCTCGCGCGCCTGAGCGGGGTTGTCGACCTCACCGAGCTCCCAGCCGGGCGCGTCGTAGCCGAGCCACTGGATCGTCGCGTTGCCATCCGCGCCCATCTCCGCGCGCAGGTTCGCCGCCTGGTTGACGGAGAAGCTGTCCAGCGTCGACCCGGTGCCCGGCACGGTCACCGCCAGGTTCTTCGCGGTGTCGGGGTTGCCGAACGCGATCGCCATGCCGCCATCGCCGCGTGGGCCGTACGGGTCGTAGGCCATGACCCGGACGTCGCTCTCCGGCCACCCGTTGTCCTTGGCGAGCGCGGCGGACTCGTTCAGGCTCTTCTGCGCCGCAGCCGCGTTGTCCGCCTTCGTCGCCGCGACCTGCCGCTCGTCCATCATCCGCGCGTACTCGGGATCGTTCAGCAGCCTGGTGAGCCCGTCCGACGTCGACGCGTCGATCCCCAGCTCCCGAGCCCGCTCCTCCATCGCGGCGTCCAACCGGTCCCGCTCCGCGCCGAACCGCTGCGCGTCGTCGGCGATCCGAGCCCGGTTGGCCTGGTCCAGCACCTCGGACGGCAGCCCGCGCAGCTGCCCCAGCTCCTGGAACTTCGTCCGCAGCAGCTCGTCCCGCTGCTCCTGCGACAGCCCCTTCCACCAGGCCGCCACCTGCTTCGGGTCGCTGCCCGGCTGGGGCACCTGCGGCGAGCGCACGGCCGCCACGGCGCTCCCCCACCCGGCGTCACCGGAAGCCACCTCACCGAAGCCCGGCTTCACCTTCCCGAGGGCGCTCGCGTACTGCCGCAGCGCGTTCTCGTAGCCGTTCTTCACCCCTTCGAGCGCCTGGTTCACCTGACCGGCGAGGTTGAGCGTCTGGGCGGGCGTCATCAGCGGGGACCTGGCGCGCCACGCGGAGATCGCCTGGTCCGCCGCGCCGCGCATCCGCGAGTACGCCTCCGCCGCGGCCTGGACCACCTCGACGCCGATCCCGAGCCGCTCCTGCGCGGTCCCGGCCGCCTTCGCCGACAGCTCCGCCCGCTTGCCGAACCCGGTCGCCGACGTGCCGCGCCACGCCGACGTGGCCGTCGACCCGCCCGACCGCACCGCGTCGCCCGCCCGCGACAGCGCGCTCGACGCACCGGTCAGCGGGTCGCCCGCCGCGGCCACCGAGCTCGCGCTCCCGGACGCCAACTGCCCGTAGAGCACCTCGGGATCGATCACGACAGCCCTCCGCTGATCTTCGTGAAGCTCGCCGTCCACTGGTCGTCGACCCGCTCGTAGTTCTCCGCGTTCTCCACCAGCCCGTCACCCGCGTCGCGGTACCACGCGCTGCCCCGCCGCAGGTCCTCGCCGTGCTCCGAGGCGAACTTCGCCACGGCCGCCGCGAACTCGCCCGCCGCCGGAACCTCGCCGAGCGCTCCCGCGTCGAGGGTGAACATGGAGACCAGTTCGGCGCCCTCGCCCGCGGCGTCGGCCCCCTCCTGGAACTGCTTCGACGCCGAGCGCAACGACTCTGGCTGCACACCGAACACGACTTCCCCACCCTTCACCCGCTGAGCGGCTGACGAACGACCGGACCGAACCAGACCGAACCGAGACCAGACCGAACCAGAGCAGACCGAACCGAGCACGAGCTGACCGGGAACCGGCCCCAACCGGACCCCACCGGACGGGAAACCACCCGGTCGACCCGCGCGGGGCCGGCGCACCGCACGGGTGCGACGCACCGGGAACCGCCCCGGTTCCCGCCACCCGGCGAAGCCGGGTGGGGCACGATGGCACACGACCTTCGAGGGAGGCGGACAGTGGCACGAGGATGGACCGCGCAGCGGTGGACCGCGGTGTTCACCGAGCAGGCGGCGATGTTCCGGGAAGCGGTCGGGGGCGCCGACCCGGCGGCGCCGGTGCCGTCCTGCCCCGGCTGGACGTTCACCGAGCTGACCCTGCACGTCGCGCGCTTCCTGGAGACCGCGGTCGAGCACCTGCGCACCGGCAGCCCGGTCCGCCTGGCCCCGCTCCCGGCGCCCGACGCCCGCCTGCCGCTCGACTACCTCGACGCGCAGCTCGCCCGCGCCGCCGAGGTGCTGCCGCAGGTCCCGGCCAACCGCGCCACCTGGACGTTCTCCCCCGCCGCCCCCGACCTGGCCTGGGTGTGGCACCGCCGCATCGCCCACGAGGTCGACCTGCGCCGCTGGGACGCCCAGGCCGCGCTGCGCACCCTCGTGCCGGGCGCCCCCGGCCTCGCGGCCGACTTCGCCGCCGACGGCGTCGACGAGTCCCTCGGCACCCTGCTCGCCGCCAAGCACGCCACCGACTCCCCGCCGACCGCGCGCGGGACGGCGCTGGTGGCCCTCACCGACCTGCCCGAGTCCTGGCTGGTCACCTTCACCCCCGGCGAGGTCCCCGACGTCCGCGCCCCCCAACCCGGCGAGCAGGCCGACGTCACCGTCTCGGGCGAGGCGCAGCTCGTCCA
This sequence comes from Actinosynnema pretiosum, assembly GCF_024171695.1. Lineage (GTDB taxonomy): Bacteria > Actinomycetota > Actinomycetes > Mycobacteriales > Pseudonocardiaceae > Actinosynnema > Actinosynnema pretiosum. The sequence continues at coordinate 476,752 of NZ_JAMTCF010000003.1, forward strand.
CTACGGGCTGTGGGGCAGGTTGCCGCTCCGCGCCGAGGGCGATCCCGCCCTGGTGCGGGCCCTCCGCCTCGACTGAGGTGCGTTTGGTCACGTACCGGGGGTGCTGATGGGGGTGGTTCACCCCCCGTTCGCCTTACACTCGAAGTGCAGCCCGACATCGTCGCTAGGGAGCACTCGGTGGTCACCGACCAGTCAGCAACCGGCCGCACCGAACCCGAAAACCCCGATCGAGAACCCCGCGAGGAATGCGGTGTCTTCGGCGTGTGGGCGCCGGGTGAGGAAGTCTCCAAGCTCACCTACTACGGCCTCTACGCGCTCCAGCACCGCGGCCAGGAGGCCGCGGGCATCTCGGTCGGCGACGGGTCCCAGGTCGTGGTCTTCAAGGACCTCGGCCTGGTCTCCCAGGTGTTCGACGAGCAGGTGCTGTCCTCGCTGCGCGGCCACGTCGCCGTCGGCCACTGCCGCTACTCCACCACGGGCTCCACGACGTGGGAGAACGCGCAGCCGACGTTCCGGCACACCGCGACCGGCTCGGCGCTCTCGCTCGGCCACAACGGCAACCTGGTCAACACCGCCGAGCTGCGCGAGCGGGCCCGCGCGGCGGGCGTCGACACCGGCCACGGCGCGACCACCGACTCCGACCTGGTGTGCGGGCTGCTCGCGGCCGACGCCGCCGACCTCGGCATCGAGCAGTCCGCCATGAAGCTGCTGCCGACCCTGCGCGGCGCGTTCTGCCTGGTCTTCTCGGACGAGTCGACGCTGTACGCGGCGCGCGACTCGCACGGCGTGCACCCGCTCGTCCTCGGCCGCCTCGAGCGCGGCTGGGTCGTGGCCAGCGAGACCGCCGCGCTCGACATCGTCGGCGCCTCGTACGTCCGCGAGGTCGAGCCCGGCGAGCTGATCGCCATCGACGAGAACGGCCTGCGGTCCAGCCGGTTCGCCAACCCCGAGCCCAAGGGCTGCATCTTCGAGTACGTGTACCTGGCCCGCCCGGACACCTCGATCGCCGGGCGCGGCGTGCACGCCACCCGCGTCGAGATCGGCCGCAGGCTCGCCAAGGAGCACCCGGTCGAGGCCGACCTGGTCATCCCGGTGCCCGAGTCCGGCACGCCCGCCGCCATCGGCTACGCCCAGGCCTCCGGCATCCCCTACGGGTCCGGCCTGGTCAAGAACGCCTACGTCGGCCGCACGTTCATCCAGCCGTCGCAGACGATCCGCCAGCTCGGCATCCGGCTCAAGCTCAACCCGCTGCGCGACGTCATCCGGGGCAAGCGCCTGGTCGTCGTGGACGACTCGATCGTGCGCGGCAACACCCAGCGCGCCCTCGTCCGGATGCTCCGCGAGGCGGGCGCCCTGGAGGTGCACGTCCGGATCGCGTCGCCGCCCGTCAAGTGGCCGTGCTTCTACGGCATCGACTTCGCCTCGCGCGCCGAGCTGATCGCGAACGGCCTCGACGACGACGGCATCCGCCGCTCGATCGGCGCCGACTCGCTCGGCTACGTGTCGCTCGAAGAGCTGGTCTCGGCCACCGAGCAGCCCAAGTCGCGGCTGTGCGCGGCCTGCTTCGACGGCGAGTACCCGATCCCGCTGCCCGAGGACGCGCTCATCGGCAAGCACCTGCTCGAAGGCGCGCGCGGGGACGGCGGTCGCGGCGTCGCGGGCTCGGCGACCCCGGTCCTGCCGAACGGGTACGGTGCCGAGGACGCCCTCCAGAGGCCCTGAAGATGGAGCTTGTAGACGTGACGGACAGCGCCAAGGCGACCTACGCCGCAGCCGGAGTGAGCATCGAAGCCGGTGACGAGGCGGTGGAGAAGCTCAAGCCGTGGGCGGCCAAGGCGCACCGCCCCGAGGTGCTCGGCGGGATCGGCGGCTTCGCCGGCCTGTTCCAGCTGAAGCTGGACCGGTGGAAGGAGCCCGTGCTGGCCTCCTCCACCGACGGGGTGGGCACCAAGATCGCGGTAGCGCAGGCGCTCGACAAGCACGACACGGTCGGCATCGACCTGGTCGCGATGGTCGTGGACGACCTGGTGGTGTGCGGCGCCGAGCCGCTCTTCATGCAGGACTACATCGCGGTCGGCCGGGTCGTGCCCGACCGGATCGCGGCGCTCGTGAAGGGCATCGCCGAGGGCTGCGTGCAGGCCGGGTGCGCCCTGCTGGGCGGCGAGACCGCCGAGCACCCCGGCCTGATGGCCGACGGGGACTACGACATCTCCGGCACCGGCGTCGGCGTGGTCGAGGCCTCCGCCATGCTCGGGCCGGACCGGGTGCGCGACGGCGACGTCGTCATCGCCATGGGCTCCTCCGGGCTGCACTCCAACGGGTACTCGCTCGCGCGGCACGTGCTGCTGGAGATCGCGCGGATGCCGCTGGAGGGGCACGTCGAGGAGTTCGGGCGGACCCTCGGCGAGGAGCTGCTGGAGCCGACCCGGATCTACGCCAAGGACTGCCTGGCGCTGGCCGCCGAGGCCGAGGTGCGGACGTTCGCGCACGTCACCGGTGGTGGGCTGGCGGCCAACCTGGCCCGCGTCCTGCCGGAGGGGCTGCACGCGCGGCTCGACCGGGGGACCTGGACGCCCGCGCCGGTGTTCGCGCTGATCGCGCAGCGCGGGCGGGTGGAGCGCGAGGAGATGGAGAAGACGTTCAACATGGGCATCGGCATGGTCGCCGTGGTGTCGCCCGAGGACGTCGACCGCGCGCTGGCCGTGCTGACCGCCCGCCACGTGCCCGCGTGGGTGCTGGGCGAGGTCACCGCCGGGGAGACCGGCGCCGTGCTGGCCGGGGACCACCCCAGGTTCTGATCTCCGCTGGGTTTTCTCGTTCGTGAGGGGCGTCGCCGGGACCACCGGCGGCGCCCCTTCGCATTGGCGCCCGATTTACACCCGATCGTGGCCCGCTCCAGAGCTTCGCACCGCCCTTCACCCTCGGTAAAGTGATCACTACCAGCCGCGAGCTGGTTCCCGTCCGGTTCTCGGACACCGCGGACTTCATCGGTGCCGCAAGGCCTCATCGCCGCCCACCGGTCCGCCGCACGGCTTTCGGGATCTCCCCTGTCCGGGATTTCCCGCTCTTCGGGCTCGGTCGAGCCCTCCGTCGTGGTGGTCACTTCGTCGTGCCCCGAAATCCGGGGTCGGTTCTCACGGGAGGTTGGTGTGGTGCGGTGCGCGTTCGGGCCGAAGGTCGCCAGGCGGCTGCTGAGGTGCGAGTTGGAGCGGTTGTGCGGGGAGTCCGGGAGGACGCACGCGCAGGTGGGGGAGCGGCTGGGCATGACGCGCAGCGGGTTCACCCAGCTAGTCCGTGGACGGACCCTGCCGAGCAGGCCGGTGCTGGAGGTGCTGGTGTCCTACTTCGCGCGCCCGGAGCACCTGCCGCTGCTGCTGGAGCTGCTGTCCGCGGCCAAGGCGAAACCGGACCGGGTGGTCGAGCTGGTGGCGCCGCACGAGCCGGGGCCGGTGCTGGTGTCGGTCGCGACGAGCATCGAGGCGTACGACCCGATGCTGGTCAACGCCCTGCTGCGCAGCGAGCCGTACGCCAGGGCGGTGGTGGAGCACCGGGGCGGCGGGGAGCCGGAGGTGGCGGAGGCGCTCACCGGGCAGGCCCCGCTGACGCGCGCCACCGCGCCGGTCCGGTTGTGGGCGGTGCTGGAGGAGCGGGTCCTGCGCAGGCCGGTCGGTGGGGCGGGGGTGCTGCGGGGGCAGGTGGAGCACCTGCTGGAGCTGGCGGAGCTGGACAACGTGACCCTGCAGGTGCTGCGCGAGGAGGTTGGACTCCACCCGTCGCTGCAGGGACCGATCTTCCTGCTGCGCTTCGACGACCACTGGCGAGTGGCGTACGAGGAGACCAGGAGGTGCGGCTACTACTACGACGCGGTCGACGCGGTGGAGGACTACGGCCAGGCGATGAACCACCTGCGGCACCTGTCACTCGACCCGGCGGCGACCAAGGACTTCCTGGTGGGGTTGCGCGCGGAGTTGTGAGGGGTCGCCCGCCGGGCGGAGGGGGCGAGCCGCCAGGTGGAAAGGTCGAGCTGCCGGGCGGAGGGGGCGAGGCGTCGGGCGGAGGGGGCGAGGCGTCGGGCGGAGAGGTCGAGCTGCCGGGCGGAGGGGCCGAACCGGCTGGTCGGCATCGCGAGACCGGGCAGCCGCGACACGGGGTTGCGGGGCGGCGGTCCGGGTCTGTGGTGCCGCAGTCCGGAACTGCGACATGGCCGCCTGGGACTGCCGCACGGCAGCCTGGGGCTGCGGTGCCGCAGTCCGGAACGGCGACGCGGCAGTCTGGAGCCGGGGCACGGTCGCCTGGGACTGTGGCGCAGCAGTCCGGAACCGCAGCACGGCCTCCTGAGACTGCGGGGCGACGGTCCGGGACTGCCGCATGGCCGCCTGGGGCTGTGATGCCGCAGTCCGGAGCCGGGGCGCGGCAGTCCGGGGCTGCGATACGGCCGCCTGGGGCCACAGCGCAGCAGTCCAGAACTGCGGTGCGGCAGCCTGGGACCACGGTGCGGCGCCGTGGAACCACAACGCGGCGTCGTGGAACCGCAACGCGCCGGCCCAGGGCTGTGGCGCGGCTGCGGGGGAGCGCATCCCGGCAGCTCAAGGCTGCGTTGCGTCCGTTCAAGGCCGCACTGCGGCAGGTCGCGACCGCACTGCGGTGGTCCGGGACAGCATTGCGGCGGTCCGGGGCCGCACTGCTGCGATTCGCGGGTGCACTGCTGTGGTTCACGGGCGCGCTGCGGCGATTCACGGGCGCACGCCGCTGCGCGGTGCTGGAGGCGTTCAGGAGGGACGTGTTCAAGCAGGGCTTCGGCGTGGTGTGCTGGGTGCTGCTGCTGTGCCGGGTGCTGTTCCTGTGCTGGGCGCTGCTGGCGCTGGGAGTGCTGCCGGTCCCGATCCAGGTGGGCTGGGAGGCACCGGTCCTGCTGTCGGTCGCTCTGGTGGTCCTGCTCTGGGTGGCGCTGTCGCTGGCGGGGAAATGGGTGCGCTTTCGTCGGTTATAAGTTCTAGCCTGGTCGGGTGGACGAAGACCTGGTGGTGCTGCGCTCGTTCGTCATTCCCGCGAGCGAGCTGAGCGAGCGCTTCTCCAGGTCCTCGGGTCCTGGTGGGCAGGGCGTGAACACGGCGGACAGCCGGGTGGAGCTGTCGTACGACGTGGGCGCCTCCCCGGCCGTGCCGGAACACCTCCGCCCCCTGATCCTGCGCCGCCTGGAGAACCGCTTGGTCAACGGCGTCCTGACCGTCGCCGCGAGCGAGCACCGAGCCCAACTGCAAAACCGCGTGGCAGCCCGCAAACGCCTCGTGCTGCTCCTGTCGAGCGCGGTGAAGGTGACCGCGACCCGTCGCCCCACCAAGCCGACGAGGGGCTCGCAGGAACGCCGCATCGCGGAGAAGAAGCGCCGCGCCCAGACCAAGCAGGGTCGCAAGGGCGGCAGCTGGGACTGAGTCGCGCGTGAACGCCCCAACGCGCTGCGACGCACCACGCGGCGCAGTTCGGTTCGCGCCGCCGTTCCACGCGCGGGGGCGGGCCGCACTGACCTGCACCCCCGGATTGAGCCGTGCCGAACCGCGCCCAGATCGGGCCGCACTGACCTGCACCTCCGGATCGAGCTGTACCGAACCGCGCCTGGTGAGTTTGTCGGGCCTCGCTCGACGAGCCGTGAGGAACCGCGCTGCCAGTCAGTCCGCGCTGCCAGTAGTCCGCGCCGTTCTGGTGCCGCCGCGCTTCAACAAGCAGACCTCGGCCTTTCCGCTGGCCGCCACCGCGATCGGCCACTTCGTCGGCGGTCTGATCCGCGTGGGCCTGCTTGCGTTGCTGGCCCCAACCTTCGCCGCGCCCGCCAACGACATCGGCGCCCCCCGGCTCTCCGGCGCCCCCGGCTCTTCGTCGACATCGATGCCCTCGGCTCTCCGCCGTCATGGCACCCTGCCGAGGAATTCCTTGCCGAAGAGCGCCTGGGTGAGCGCCTGCCGGGGCGGATTTCCGTGGCGGGGCGGACGTTCACGCGCGCTTCAGCGGGATGCTTCTCGGTGGGGCGGCTGCGCCGTCGTCGCGCGTACCACCAGCGTCGGGCGCAGCAGTCGTCGCACCGGTTCCGCCCGTCCGCCGCCCGCCCGTTCCAGCAGCGCCAGCGCTGCCAGCCTGCCCAGTTCGTTGCGCGGCTGGTCCACCGTGGTCAGCGAGACGTGCCTCAGCGCTGCCAGGGACGTGTTGTCGTAGCCCACCACGGACACGTCGTACGGCACCCGGAGGCCTGCTTCCTCCAGTGCGGAGATCGCGCCCACGGCGTTGGCGTCGTTGCACGCCACCAGCGCCGTCGGCATCCTGCCGCGCGCCGACAACTCCCGCACCGCCGCCGCGCCCGCCGCGTCGGTGTACTCGCTGCCCACCACCAGCGGCGCCAGGCCGTGCGCTGCCATGCTCGCCAGGTAGCCGCGCCTGCGCGGTCCGGCCTGGGCGCCCTGGCCGCCGTCCAGGTGCGCGATCTCCTTGTGCCCCAACGACACCAGGTGGTCCACGGCCAGTCCGATGCCGAGCACCCCGTCGTCGTTCACCGTGTCCACGGTGGACAACCGCGACGACCGGGCCACCAGCACCACCGGCGTCTGCGCCGCCGCGCCCGCGATCGTCGACGACGGCACCACCGGCGACAGCAGCGCGAGCCCGGCGGGCCGGAACGACAGCAGGCTCTGCACCGCCCCCCTCTCCCGCGCCGGTGACCGCCCGCCGGTGTTCATGATCAGGTCGTAGCCCCGCTCCCGCGCCACCGCGTCGATCCCGTCGACCACCTCGGCGAAGAACGCGTTGTGCAGGTCCGACACCATCACGCCCAGCACCCGCGAGGTCCGGCTGGCCAGCGACCGGGCCATCGCGTGCGGTGAGTACCCCAGCTCCCGCGCCGCCACCAGCACCGCCGAGCGCCGCACCTCGCTCACCCTCGGTGACCCCCGCATGACCAGCGACACGAGCGCCCTGGACACGCCCGCGCGCCGCGCGACGTCCTCCATCGTCGGTCTGGACACCACTGACCTCCCGCCGCCGGAACGCTGGTCCGCAGCCCCGCCCTTGACATCACTGTGATCCAAGTTACAGCATGGGGGCGCTTCGGGAAGTAGAGCGCTCCAACGGAAGACCCCTCCCACCAGGACGGAGACCTTCGTAATGCGCATCGGAGTTGCCGGAACGGGCCGGATCGGCTCGATGCACGCCACGAACCTGGCCTCGCTGGAGCAGGTCGACCAACTGCTGCTGCACGACCCGCTGCCCGGCCGCGCCCACGCCACCGCCTCCGCCCTGCCGCGCGCCCGCAGCGTCGACAGCTTCGCCGAACTGCTCACCGCCTGTGACGGAATCCTGATCGCCACCCCGACCGCCACCCACCCCGACCTGCTCCGCGCCGCCACCGCCGCGGGCGTCCCCGCGCTGTGCGAGAAGCCCATCGCCGCCGGGGAGGCCGAGATGCGCGCCCTCGTCGCGGACGTCGAGGCCACCGGCACCGAGGTCGTCGTCGGCTTCCAGCGCCGCTTCGACCCGGCCACCGCCGAGCTGCACCGCCGCCTGCGCGCGGGCGAGGTCGGCCGCGTCTACCTGGTCCGCGCGCTCGGCAACGACGCCGTCCCGCCCGACCCCGGCTACCTGCCCGCGTCCGGCGGCCTGTTCCGCGACCTGCTCATCCACGACCTGGACGCCGTCCCCTGGCTGGTCGGCGAACCCGTCACCGAGGTCTACGCGGCCGGTTCGGTGCTGGTGGACGAGGTGTTCGCCGCCGCGGACGACGTGGACACCGCCGTCGCCCTGCTCACCTTCGCGGGCGGCGCGCACGCCCTGCTCGCGGGCGGCAGGCACGACCCGGCGGGCTACGACCACCGCACCGAGGTGTTCGGCAGCCGCGACTGCCTCGCCGTCGGCGTGGACGAGCGCACCCCGCTGACCTCCCTCGAACCCGGCGGGCGCGCCCCGGACGACCCGTACCCCGGCTTCCCCGAGCGGTTCCGCCGCGCCTACCTCGCCGAGGTCGCCACCTTCGTCGACGTGGTCGCCGGGCGCGCCGCCAACCCGTCCCCGCCGAGGGACAGCCTGGTCAGCCTGCGCCTCGCCGAGGCGTGCGAGCTCTCCCGCCGCACCGGCGCGCCCGTGCGGCTGGCCGAGGAGCCGGTCGGCGCGAGGAGCGCGCGGTGAGGCTCGCGGGCGCGCCGATCACCTGGGGCGTGTGCGAGGTCCCCGGCTGGGGCGAGGTCCTGCCACCGAGCACCGTGCTCGCCGACATGGCCGCGCTCGGCCTGACCGCCACCGAGCTCGGCCCGCCCGGCTACCTGCCCACCGACCCCGACGAGCTGCACGACCTGCTCGCCGCGCACGACCTCGCCCTCGTCGGCGGCTTCCTCGCCGTGCCGCTGCACGAGCCCGGCGCGGTCGCCGAGGCCGAGCGGGCCGCCGAGCGCCTGGCCCGCGCGGGCGGCGACGTCCTCGTCCTGGCCGCCGCCACCGGCCTGGACGGCTACGACGCCCGCCCCGAGCTCGCACCCGCGCAGTGGACCGCGCTGCTGCGCGCCGCCGAGGCCGCCCGCGACGCCGCCGCCGCGCACGGCGTGCGCACCGCGCTGCACCCGCACGTCGGCACGCACGTCGAGCGCGCCACCGAGGTCGGCCGCCTCCTCGCCGAGTCCGACGTGCCGCTGTGCCTGGACACCGGCCACCTGCTGATCGGCGGCGCGAACCCGCTCGAACTCGCCTCCCGGCACCCCGACCGGATCGGGCACGTGCACCTCAAGGACGTGCGCGCCGACCTGGCCGCCGAGGTCCGCGAGGGCCGCACCGGCTACGCCGACGCGGTCAGGAGCGGCCTGTACCCGCCGCTGGGCGACGGCGACCTGGACGTCCCCGCGATCCTCGCCGCCCTGCGGATCAACGGCTACGGCGGTTGGCTGGTGCTGGAGCAGGACACCGCGCTCGACGCGGGCGCGACCTCGGCGGCCCCGGTCGGGGACACTGCACGGGGCCTGGCGTTCCTGCGACCCCACCTCGGCTGACCCGCGCCGGGCCGGGTCCCCGCCGGGGACCTGTCCCCACCCACGCCAGGAGAGACGATGACGCCCGTTCCGCGCAGCACCACCCGCGCCCACCGCCCACCCGGCCGGTGGCTGCGCGGCGCGGCGCTGCTCACCCTGCTCGCCGCGTGCACCGGCCCCACCGCCGAGGACCCGCGCCCCACCGGCGCGCTCGCCGAGACCGGCGGTCCGCTGCGGATCGCCGTCATCACCCACGGCACGGCGGGCGACGCCTTCTGGAACGTGGTGAAGAACGGCGCCACCGACGCGGGCGAGCAGCTCGGCGCCGCCGTCGACTACAACTCCGACGGCGACCCCGGCAAGCAGGCCACCCTCGTCGACAACGCGGTGGCGCAGGGCGTCGGCGGCATCGTCGTGTCGATGGCCAACCCGGACGCGCTGCGCCCCGCCGTCGAGGGCGCCGTCCGCGCGGGCATACCGGTGGTCACCATCAACTCCGGCGGCGCCCGCAGCACCGAGTTCGGCGCGATCGCCCACGTCGGCCAGGAGGAGGACCTCGCGGGCGAGGAGGCGGGCAAGCGCCTGAAGGCCGAGGGGAAGTCCAAGCTGCTCTGCGTCATCCACGAGGCGGGCAACACCGGCCTCAACCAGCGCTGCGACGGCGCCCGCGCGGGCTTCGGCGGGCAGAGCGCCACGCTCCAGGTCGACATCAACAACCCCACCGACGCCGAGGCCAGGATCACCGGCGCGCTGCGCACCGACCCCTCGCTCGACGCCGTGCTGGCGCTCAACTCCCAGGTCGCCGCGACCGCCGTCACCGCCGCGAAGTCGGCGGGGTCGAAGGCCGCGATCGTCACGTTCGACCTCAACACCGACGTCACCGACGCGATCAAGGCGGGGGACGTGCTGTTCGCCGTCGACCAGCAGCAGTACGAGCAGGGCTACCTCCCGGTCGTGCTGATCAAGCTCTACCGGGACAACGCCAACACCGTCGGCGGCGGCAAGCCCGTCCTCACCGGACCGGGCATCGTGGACCGCTCCACGGTGGACCGCGTCGCCGAGTACGCCGAGCGCGGGACCAGGTGACCCCCATGACGACCACCACCGGAGCCCTGCCCGCCGACCCGCTCGCGGGCCGCGCCGTCGACCGCCTCGTCCGCCGCCCCGAGGTCGGCGCACTGCTCGGCGCGCTGCTGGTGTTCGCGTTCTTCTCACTGGCCACCGAGCGCTTCCTCAGCCCGGCGGGCGTCGCCACCTGGCTCGACGACGCCTCCACCCTCGGCATCGCCGCCGTCGCCGTCGCGCTGCTGATGATCGGCGGCGAGTTCGACCTGTCGGCGGGCGTCATGACCGCGTCCACCGCGCTGGTCACCGCCGTGCTGGCCACCCGCCTCGGCTGGAACACCTGGCTCGCCCTGCTGGTGTCGCTGGCGTTCGCCCTCGCGGTCGGCGCCCTCAACGGCTGGCTCGTCGTGCGCACCGGCCTGCCCAGCTTCATCGTCACCCTCGGCGCGTTCCTCGCCCTGCAGGGCCTGAACCTCGGCGTCACCCGCCTCGTCACCGGCACCGTGCAGGTGTCCGGGATGCGCTCGGCCGACGGCTACGCCTCCGCCGGGTACTTCTTCGCCTCCACCATCAGGATCGGCGACACCGACTTCCGCGTCTCGATCCTGTGGTGGCTCGGGGTGACCGCGCTCGCCGCCGTCGTGCTGCTGCGCACCCGCTTCGGCAACTGGGTCTTCGCCGTCGGCGGCAGCGCCACCGCCGCCCGCGCGGTCGGCGTCCCGGTGCGCCGCACCAAGATCCTGCTGTTCATGACCACCGCGGCGGCGGCCTGGCTGGTCGGCAGCATCAACATCCTGCGGTTCACCAGCGTCCAGGCCAACCAGGGCATCGGGCTGGAGTTCCAGTTCATCATCGCGGCCGTCATCGGCGGCTGCCTGCTCACCGGTGGCTTCGGCTCCGCGATCGGCGCCGCGATCGGCGCGCTCATCTTCGGCATGGCCCGCCAGGGCATCGTCTACGCCAACTGGAACAGCGACTGGTTCCAGCTGTTCCTCGGCGCGATGCTGCTGGCCGCCGTGCTGGTCAACAACGCGCTGCGGCGCAGGGCGGAGCGGGTGCGGCGGTGACGGCGCTCATCGAGGTCGACGACATCGGCAAGACCTACGGCAGCGTGGACGCGCTGCACGACGTGTCCGCGACCGTCGAGGCCGGGCAGGTCACCTGCGTGCTCGGCGACAACGGCGCGGGCAAGTCCACCCTGATCAAGATCCTCTCCGGGGTGCACCGGCACGACCGGGGCCGCTTCCTGGTCGACGGGACCGAGGTGCGCTTCTCCTCCCCGCGCGACGCGCTCGACCACGGCATCGCCACCGTCCACCAGGACCTCGCGGTCGTGCCGCTGATGAGCGTGTGGCGGAACTTCTTCCTCGGCTCCGAGCCGCGCAAGGGGCCCTTCCTGGACCGCCGCGCCGCCCGCGAGACCACCAGGGAGGCGCTGGCGGAGCTGGGGATCGAGCTGCGCGACGTCGAGCAGCCGGTCGGCACCCTGTCCGGCGGCGAGCGCCAGTGCGTGGCCATCGCGCGGGCCGTGCACTTCGGCGCCCGCGTGCTCATCCTGGACGAGCCCACCGCCGCGCTCGGCGTCAAGCAGGCCGGGCTCGTCCTGCGGCACGTCGCCCGCGCCCGCGACCGGGGCCTGGGCGTCGTCCTGATCACCCACAACCCGCACCACGCGCACCCGGTCGGCGACCGGTTCCTGCTGCTCCAGCGCGGACGCGCGGTCGGCTGGCACGACAAGTCCGAGATCAGCCTTGCCCAGCTGACCGAGCGCATGGCGGGCGGCGCGGAGCTGGCCGAGCTGGAGCACGAGCTGCGCGGGACCGACCGGTGACCGCCGCCGGGGGACTTCCCGAGGTGCTGACCGTGGGCCGGGTCGGCGTCGACCTGTACCCGGAGCAGAGCGGCGTGCCGCTGGCCGAGGTGCGCACCTTCGCGAAGTCCCTCGGCGGCACCGCCACCAACGTCGCCGTCGCCGCCGCCCGCCTGGGGCGTTCGGCCGCCGTGCTCACCAAGGTCGGCGCGGACGGCTTCGGCGGCTACGTGCGCGCGGCCCTGCGCGGCTTCGGCGTCAGCACCGACCACGTCGGCACCGCACCCGACCTGCGCACCCCCGTGGTGTTCTGCGCGCTCGACCCGCCGGACGACCCGCCGCTGCTGTTCTACCGCCAGCCCACCGCCCCCGACCTGACCCTCGTGCCCGCCGACGTGCCGTGGGACTTGGTCGAGCGGGTGCCGCTGCTGTGGGTCACCGGCACCGGCGCGTGCGCCGAACCGGCCCGCTCCACCCAGCGCGCCCTGCTGGAGCACCGGGCCCGCCGCGCGCACACCGTCCTGGACCTGGACCACCGCGCCGCGTTCTGGGACAGCGCCGAGCGGGCCGGGCGCGAGATCGGCTGGATGCTCGACCACGTCACGGTCGCAGTCGGCAACCGCGCCGAGGTGGAGATCGCCGTGGGCACCGCCGACCCCGCCGAGGCCGCGCGGCGGATGCTCGCGCGCGGCGTTGAGTTAGCCGTGGTCAAGCTGGGCGCGGACGGCGTGCTGGTCGCCACCCGCGACGGCGCCTGGACCGTCCCGCCCTGCCCGGTGGACGTGGTGTGCGGGCTCGGCGCGGGCGACGCGTTCGGCGGCGCGCTCGCCCACGGCCTGCTCGCCGGGTGGCCGCCGGAGCGCACCGCCCGCTACGCGAACGCGGCGGGCGCCCTGGTCGCCGCCCGCCTGGCCTGCGCGGACGCCATGCCCACCCCGGCCGAGATCGAACCGCTGCTGGACCGGGACCGCGAGCACCCCCGGACCTGACCCGCCCGAGAGACCCGAGAGGCAGAACCCGCAGAGGCAGAACCCCGAGAGGCCAGAACCCCCAGAGGGAAGGAAGCCCCCGTGTCCGACCTCCACCGCCCCCTCGGCACCCTCACCGCCGCGGGCGACCCCGTCGTCCTCACCCCCGCCGACGCGGGCTGGGACCGCGTCGGCCTGCGCGTGCTCGCACTCGCCCCCGGCGAGACCCGCCTGCTGGAGACCGGCGACCACGAGGCGTTCCTGCTCCCCCTGTCCGGCGGCTGCACCGTCGACGTCGACGGCGAGCGCTTCACCCTGCGCGGGCGCGAGAGCGTCTTCACCGGCGTCACCGACTTCGCCTACCTGCCCAGGGACGCCTCCGCCGAGATCCGCGCCGACCGCGCGACCGAGCTTGCCGTCCCGCTGGCCCGCTGCGAGCGCCGCCTCACCCCCGCCTACGGCCCCGCCGACCGGGTGCCCGTCGAGACCAGGGGCGCTGGCCCGGCCACCCGCCAGGTCACCAACTTCGGCGTCCCCGGAGCCTGGGACCACGCGGACCGCCTGATGGCCTGCGAGCTGATCACCCCCGACGGCAACTGGTCCTCCTACCCGCCGCACAAGCACGACCACACCTGCCCGGTGCCCAACGAGGAGGTCTACTACTTCCGCGTCGCGGGCCGCGACGGCGTCACCCCGTCCCGCGAGGGCTTCGCGCTGCACCGCACCTACACCGCCGAGGGCGCCGAGCACGACGTCCCGGTGCGCGACGGCGACGTGTTCCTGATCCCCGAGGGCTACCACGGCCCGTGCGCGGCGGCCCCCGGCTACCCGCTCTACTACCTGAACGTCCTGGCCGGACCGGGCCCGCGCGCCATGGACTTCCACGACGACCCGGCGCACTCCTGGGTCCGCGACTCCTGGGCAGGCAGGCCGCCGGACCCGCGCGTGCCGGTCACCGGAGCCCAGGGGCGGGCCCGATGAGGCTCACCACCGCCCAGGCGCTGGTCCGCTGGCTGCTCGCCCAGCGCACCGAGCTGCTCGACGGGACCCGTGCCCCGCTGTTCCCCGGCGTCTTCGCGATCCTCGGCCACGGCAACGCGCTGGGCCTGGGCACCGCGCTGGACGAGGTCCGCGACCGCCTCCCGGTGTGGCGCGGCCACACCGAGCAGGGCATGGCGCTGGCCGCCACCGCGCTCGCCAGGGCCGCCCACCGCCGCCAGGTCGGCGTGGTCACCACCTCCATCGGCCCCGGCGCGCTCAACGCCGTCACGGCGGCGGGCGTGGCCCACGCCAACCGCCTCCCGCTGCTGCTGCTCCCCGGCGACACCTTCACCGGCCGCGCCCCCGACCCGGTGCTCCAGCAGGTCGAGCACTTCCACGACCCGACCACCACGGCGAACGACGCCTTCCGCCCGGTCGCCCGCTACTTCGACCGGATCACCCGCCCCGAGCAGCTGATCGGCACCCTCCCGCAGCTCGCCCGCGCGCTGACCGACCCGGCCGACTGCGGCCCCGCCGTCCTGGCGCTCCCGCAGGACGCGCAGGTCGAGGAGCACGACTTCCCGGACGCGCTGTTCGAGCCGGTCCTGCACCGCCCGCTGCGCCCCCGCCCCGACCGCGCGGAGCTCGCGGCGGCGGCCGACCTGCTGTCCAGGTCCACCCGCCCGCTGCTGGTGCTGGGCGGGGGCGTCCGCTACTCCGGCGCGGCGGCCGAGGCGCTGGCGCTCGCGGAGCGGCACGGCGTCCCGGTCACCGAGACCACGGCGGGCCGCACCCTCGTCCCGCACGAGCACCCGCTGCACGCCGGTCCGCTGGGCATCACCGGCTCGGCGTCCGCGAACCGGCTGGCGGCCGACGCCGACGCCGTGCTCGCGGTCGGCACCCGCCTGCAGGACTTCACCACCGCCTCCTGGACCGCCTTCGCCCCCTCGGCGGCGCTGGTCAACGTCAACGCCGCCCGCTTCGACGCGGTCAAGCACGGCGCCGCCGCCGTCACCGGGGACGCCCTGGAAGCCCTGCGCGAACTCGGCGCGGCGATGGGCGGCTGGCGCGCGGACCCGGCGTGGACCGCGCGGGCGGGCGCCGAGCGCGAGGTGTGGGACGCCCACGTCACCGCCCTGCGCGCCCCGAGCCCAGGGCTGCCCACGTACGCGCAGGTCGTGGGCGTGGTCAACGACCTGTCCGAGGACGGCGACTACGCGCTGACCGCGTCCGGCGGCCTGCCGGGCGAGCTGGTCGGCGGCTGGCGCGCGGTCGGTGGCGAACCCGGGATGGACGTCGAGTACGGCTTCTCCTGCATGGGCTACGAGCTGGCGGGCGCGTGGGGCGCGGCGATCGTGCGGGACCGGGGCGTGGTCACCACCCTGCTGGGCGACGGCTCGTACCTGATGCTGAACTCGGACCTGTTCTCCGCCGCGTTCGCGGGCCACGGCTTCGTGGCCGTGGTGTGCGACAACGGCGGCTACGCGGTGATCGACCGGCTCCAGCGCGACCAGGGCGCGCGGCCGTTCCACAACCTGTACGCGGACGTCCGCACCGGGCGCGCCGACCCGCCGTCGGTCGACTTCGCCGCCCACGCCGCCGCGCTGGGCTGCTCGGTCCACCCGGCGCCGGACCTGGCCGCCCTGCCGGGCGCCTACCGCGCGGCGCGCGAGGCGGCGGTGACCGGCGCGCGGCCCGCCGTGGTGGTGATCCGCACCCACCCGTCGTCGTGGACGCAGTCGGGCGCGTGGTGGGAGGTGGGCGTGCCCAGGTCCCTGCCGGGCCACGCGGAGCACGCCGAGGGCAAGCGCCGCCAGGTCCGCCACCTGGGGCGGGGGCGCCGGTAGGACCGGGTCACCGACGAGGCGGCGTCACCGGTAGGGCGAGGCCTGCGCCAGCTTGACCGACCCGCGCAGCACCGAGGGCGGCACCACCCCGTCCTGCCCGCTCCACCGGGGCAGCGAGGGGCTGACCTCGGCCAGCGCCCGCCGCAGCCCTATGGCGGCCTCGGGCCGACGGAGCAGCACCTCGTGCAGCGAGTCCCGCCACTCGGCGGTGAACGCGGCGCGGGCGGGCTCCCGCCGGACCGCGTGCTGCGACACCAGCGCCCGCCGCCCCTTCTCCAGCCGCAACCTGGGCACACCCGGCCGCACCGGGTCGACGGCCTCGGCGACCCCGTCCCGCAACCCCGGCCACAGCGGGGTGTCGGTCGCCCTGGCGAGGGCGCTCGCCACGGCCCCGGCCAGCATCAGCAACGCCTCCGGCAAGGTCGTGCGTCCTCTCATCAGGCGGTGCGGGGGGACAGGGGGTGGGGAGCCCGGTGTCGGTGAGCGCGAGCACCCGGCCGGTCGACCCCTCGGCGCCGCCTCCACCCGGTGGTCGCGGGGAGCGCTGCCGATCGGACCCGACCGGGTCCGGTGCTACTCGCGGGTACCCGTTCCACCGGTGATCAACGCCACCCGCAGGTGTGACGATGATCCCCGCGCTGCGCAGCAGTGCGAGACCACAAGCCACTGCACCCCGGCCCCTGTGCTGCGGCTCCGTGATTTTGGGCTTTCCTCCTGACAGGACACCCTGGACCACCACACCCTGGACCACCACACCCCGGACCACCACACTCTGGACCACCGAGCCCGCGCGCACCCCGCACCAGTGCGGTCGGGGCTCAGATCCCCGCGAAGGTCCGCAGTTCGTCCAGGTCCGGGATCAGCACGTCCCGGCGCAGGTGGCTCACCACGACCCCGGCCTTGCGCAGATCGCTGAAAGCCTTCTCGGCGGTCCTCGGCTTCATCCCGGCGATGGAAGCGAGTTCCACCTTCGTCAGCGGAATTCCGAGCGTCCAGCCGTGCACTTCCTCGCGACCATAAGTCTCGATCAATTCCACCAGAACCCGTGCGACGCGTTCGGCGGCGGGGTGCGAGAGGAAATCGCGTCGCCGCTGGTTGGCAGTTCGCAACCGGTCGTTGATCATTCCGATCAATTCCACGAACACGTCGTTCCTGCGGTGCAGGAACCCCATCAGCTCGACGCTGGTGATGAGTTTCGCGACCACGTCCCCGCAGGTGACCACGGTCGCCGAGCGCGGTTTCTGGTCCAGCGCCGCCATCTCGCCCACCAAATCGCCCGCGACCCTGATCGCGAGCAGCGCGGTGTCACCCGTCTCGTCGGTGGTCTGCACCTTCACGACGCCTTCGAGCAGCAGCAGGACGTGGGTGTCCTTCGCGTCCTGCTCGATGACCTCCCGGTCGGCGGCGTAGCGGACCACGGTGCCGACCGCGAGCAGCTCCTGTCTGGTGTTCTCGCGGAGCCTGCTCAGCAGGCTGTTGCTGGGCCACACTTGTTCCTGGGGCGCGGTGCTCGGCATGGGCAGCATGTGGGTCCTGTTACTGTCGTGACCGGCGGAACTCAATTGGGTCGACCCGGTGCGGTCGGCAAGTGATGGTCTCCCCTAACGTGCTGCGGACAGTACACCCGATTGGGGGGTAAGTGCGCTGAGCCAGTTCGGCGTTTTGCCCATCGGGAGCCTCCGGAAGATCGCACGCGAATACGTTCGCAATGCCCAATCAAATGGAATCGCCCTGCTCCCGCACGTCGCCATCGGCGCGCCGACCGGTGAAGACCTGTCCGATCCGGGACCTTGGACCTGTTGAGATGTCCGAAGGGCCCGAACCCGTCCGCTCGGCGGGTCGCGAGCCCCGTGACCGGGCCGCAGGGCCGCCGCCCTCCCGTCCACCGCGCCCTCGGGGCGGGTGCCTCGGGGGGCACGTGAAACCTTCTCGGGTCTGCCGGGCCACAGCCTGCCCGGTCGCGCCCGAGTTGCCAAGCCCGGCACCGAACCCGCCTGCCCCGCCTCCCGCAGTCATGGCGTCCCCCGGTCGGGGCCTCCAGCGGCCCAGGGGGCGGTCACGGCGCGCAGGCGGTCGACAGCGGTGCGCGAGCGCGGGGTCCGCGTCAGGTCGAAGTCGGGTGCCGAGGAAAACGACCGCCACCGCCGGTCGTTGTGCGCCGTCTCACGGGACCTGCTCGCCGGGTGTCCCGCCGGGCCGCGCGCGGGCCGGGCTCACCCGGACAGCACAAAATCCGCCCGTGTCCCCGGCCGTGCTCCGAAGAGCGCGGCGCAGGTCTGGCGGGCGGTGCGGTGTCGCGCCCGGACGCTCCACGTCGGCCGGTGTCCCGGACGTCGCCCACCCACCGCGCGTGCCGGTGGCACGAGCGGTGGGAGGCGTTCAACCGGTTCGCCGAAGAGCACCGGGACGGGAGGCTTCCCGCCGGTGCTGCGGCCGACCTGGTGCCACCGGTGGCAGGGGTCGCACCACGAACCCCGCACGGCTCCGCGCTCGGCGGTCCCGTCCGGGGGTGTGGGCGACTCCGCCGAGGCAGCGCGCCAGGGCGATGTCAGTGTCAAAGATCGGGCTGCCGGTGGTACCGGCAGCCCGACCTCTGCATGGGTGTGATTGCGTCAGCGACGGTAGTCGTCGTAATCGTCGTCCGACGAGTCGTCGACGCGATCATCGCTTCGTCGACCGATGTCGGAATCGCCGGACAACTCGCGTTGCAAGGCATCAAAGTCGGTGTTGTGAGAGCTGTACTTCAGCTCCCTCGCCACCTTCGTCTGCTTGGCCTTCGCTCGGCCGCGCCCCATGGCTCGACCCCCTCGCACAGGGACGGGGGCGGCCGGGGGAACGGCGGCCCCACTCGTCTCGACAACTAGTTCCTGGTAACTACCGTACCGTGTCGATGGGGTTGTCCGCGACGCGGTAGGCGTGACACGTGCCGCCAAATCTCCGCGTGGGAGGATGCGGGGGTGCCTCGACCGTTCGTCGCCTACCTCAGGGTGTACGAACCGCTGTCGTCCCTTGACGCACCGTTGGCGGACCGGGTGCGAAAAGCCCTGGAAGACGGCCCGCTGACCCGTGCGGAGGCGGGAGAGCGGGAACGTCACCTGTGGTTGCGATCACAGTTGGGCGGGCGCCCGCGCCTGCTCCCCGGAGAACGCCCCGACGGGGGACCTTCGCCCACCGCTCCCTTCGACGTGATGGCGCTCGACCCGGCCGACGTCCCCGGCGAGGTCGGCGACGGCCCGCTGGTCTGCCCGCTGGACCTGCGCGCCCGCTCGGCCGCCGCACTCGTCGGCTTCCTGGCCACCTCCTGGGGCCCGCTCCAGGACGAGGCGCTGCCCGCGAGCCCCGACGCCGTCCGGGCGCGGGCGGGCGCGGTGATGGCCGAGCTGACCGGTGGCGCGGTGCACGTCATCTCCACCACCTGGACGGTCCCGCTGCCCTGGTTCGCGCTGGTCGACCCGGCGGCCCGGCGGCTCGTCACGGCCACCAGGGACGCGCCGGAGCGCGAGGTGTCCTGGCGGGCGTCCATGACGGACGCGCGCGAGCGGGTCGCGCGGGCGCTGCGCGTGGTCCGGGACTCGATCGGCGAGGAGGGCCCGGCGAAGGTCCTGGCCGACACCGGCCGCTGGCTGGAGCACTTCGACGCGGGCTCGGCCGTCGAGCTGGACTACGGCGGCCTCGTGCAGCTGATCGACGACCGGGACCTGGCCGACGACACCTCGGCGCAGGACGTCAACGCCATCGTGGACGCGCTGGAGGAGGGGGACGCGGAGGAGGTCGCGCTGCGCTACGAGGTGCTGCGCGAGTTCTGGGGCGAACTGGCCAGGCGCGAGCGGCACGGCTGAGGCGCCGGGCCGCCGAGGCGCGGAGTCCCGGACTTCCAGGGTCCAGGACCGTCGGACTTCCGGACTCCGGGACTTCCGGAGCCCGGTCGCCCGAACTCCCCTACCCGCTCGGACCCGGCGATCCGGTCCGGCCGCCGACTCCGAGCTGCCCGCCCCCTGCCGCCCGCTGTCCGACTCAGCCGCCCGGAGATCCACCGTTCGCCCCGATCGGGTGATCTCGCCAGAACCACCCCTTCGAGAGCCCTCAACGCCCCGCGCGCCACCCGCCGACCGGGTTCCCTGACTCGATCACCCCGCCGGGCGTGTCGCGGGCCCCTCGGTCAGCCCGCCGCGCGCCAGCACCACCCCGGCCGCCGCCGCGCACAGCCCGGCCAGCGCCAGCGCCCAGGTCCACCCGAACGACACCGCCACCCACCCGGCGAGCGCGGGCGTCACCGTCGCGGTCAGGTAGTTCGCGCTGTTCTGCATCCCCATCGCGGTCCCGCCGCGCCCCGACGGGGCCAGCTCGCCCGCCGCCGTCACCGCCAGGCCGTTCCACGACATCGCCAGCGCGGCGGTCGGCAGCAGCGCCGCGCACACCAGCCACCGGGGCGCCGAGTCCAGCAGCAGCGCGCACCCGGCGAACCCGACCGCGACCGCGCCGCCGATCGTCCGCAGCGGTCCTAGCCTGCCGCCCGCCCGGTCCGACCAGATCCCCGCCGCGAGCCGTCCCGCGCCGCCGAGGACCTGGGCCACCGCGAACAGCGCCGCCGCCGTCGCCGCCGCGATCCCGAGGTGGCCGTGCAGCAGCTCCACCAGCAGCGCGCCCGCCGTGAACTGCGGCACCACCAGCAGCCCCGAGGCCAGGCTCAGCCGCAGCAGCCGCCGGTCCGCGAGCACCAGGCCCTGCCCGCCGCGCGCGACCCGCACCACCCCCGGAGGCTCCCGCACCCACACCGCGACGGCGACCGCCACCAGCGCCGTCGCGCCCGCCAGCGCCAGGAACGCCACCGGCACCCCGAACCCGACCGCCACGGCGGGCAGCAGCGCCGCCGTCACCGCCGCGCCCAGCGGCACGGCGGTCTGCCGCACCCCCATCGCCAGCCCGCGCCGCTCCCTCGGGAACCAGGTCAGCACCGCCCGCCCGCTGGCCGCGTTCACGCTCGCCCCGAACAGCCCGGCCCCGAACAGCGCCACCCCGGCCAGCACCGCCCCCGAGGGCGCCACCAGCGCCAGGCACGCCGCCGCGCCGAACCCGCCGACCGCCATCACCAGCCGCTCGCCGCGCCGGTCCGCGACCGCGCCCCACGGCACCAGCGCCAGCATCGTGCCCAGGTTCGCCGCGCCCAGCAGCAGCCCGACCTGCGGCAGCGACAGCCCGAAGTGCTCGCGCAGGTGCGGGCTGATCGACGGCAGCCCCAGGAACACCGCCGCGTTGGTCCCCTGCGCGAGCGCGCCGACCAGCAGCACCACCCAGCGGTAGCTCACCGGCGACCACCGCCCCGGCGGGCGCGGGCGGACGGGGAGGGCGGGAGGAGGGCGCGGCTGATCACGCCCCCGACGCTAAGCCCGGTTGCTCAAGATGTGGGAGTGTGATCCCATATGTTAGAACGCTGAACGACGTTACCACAGGTCGCGACTACTCGCCCGCGCGCTTGCCGCGCAGCCCGCGCTCCACCGCCAGCAGCTCGTCCACCGACGCCGTGCCGCTCCGGTACCGCCCGCCGATCTCGTCGTTCAGCCGGTCCACCACGCCCTGCACCTCGCGCCGCCGCGCCGACACCGACGCCTCCTCGGCGACGAACGTCCGCAGCGCCAGGTCCAGCTTCTCATCGTCCAGCGCGCTCACGTCCGACAGGTCCACGTCGGACACCAGCGCCTCGACGTGCCGCTGGTGCGCGTCGGCCCGCGACGGCTCCTGCGCCTGGTAGCGGCCCAGTCCCGTCGCCGGTCCCACGGCGTTGGACGACAGGATCGCCGCCAGCCGGTCCACCACCGCCGACCCGCCCGTGCTGCGCCGCTGCTGCTCGGCCCGCACCATGTCGATCCGGGCGTGCAGCAACCGCCGCAGGTACGACAGGTCGGTCTCCTCCTGCGCGGCCTCGTCGCGCTTCGCGCGCACCTCGGCGAGCGGAAGCTCCTCGACACCCTCGGTGTAGTCGGGGGCGAGCACCCGGTCGATGCGGCGGCGCCCTCCGGGGCGCACCTCGATCACGTACTCATCCTGGGGTAGTCCGTGCTTGGCCGCCAACACAAACCTGCTTCCAAAGTTGTCTCAAACCCGTACCGGTGCGCGCCGA
The DNA here is from genome assembly GCF_024171695.1 of Actinosynnema pretiosum. GTDB lineage: Bacteria > Actinomycetota > Actinomycetes > Mycobacteriales > Pseudonocardiaceae > Actinosynnema > Actinosynnema pretiosum. The sequence goes on from NZ_JAMTCF010000003.1 coordinate 498,537, forward strand.
CCGAGCAACTCGCGCGCCTGGGCGCCCGACAGCGGCGGTCGCTGGGCGATCCGGGCGACCCCCGCCGCCCGCGCCACCAGCTGGGTGGTGCTCTGCGCCCGCTGCCCCTCGGCGTACTCCGGCGTGTCCGCCAGGCCCACCCGCAGGTGCCCGCCGGAGGCCAGCGCCGCCAGCAGCACCGGCAACCCGGCCCGGTCGAGCCCGGTCGCGGAGAACAGCGCCCCCTCCGGCAGCTCCCGCACCAGCGACACCAGGGTGTCCGCGTCACCGGGCAGCCCGCCGGGGGCGCCCAGCACCAGCCCCACGTGCACCAGCCCGCCCGCGGGCAGGCCGCGCTCGTCCAGCAGCCTGCGCAGCAGCGCGAGCTGCCCGGCGCCGCTGATCCCGTACTCCGGGACGATCCCGCGCTCCCGCGTCGCCTCGTGCGCGGCGACCGCGAACTCCCAGCGGTCGGCGCCGTCCGAACCGGGCGCGCCCAGCGCGAAGGACGCCGAGTCCGGCAGCGCGTCCAGCACGCGCAACCGGTCGGCGTCCGGAGCGTCCTCGGGGCCTTCCAGCGACAGCAGCACCGCGAGCGAGGAGCCCTCGCGCAGCGCCGCCACGTCCTCGGCGGCCAGGCCGGGGTCCAGTGACAGCAGACCGTCCGGGCCGCGCACGTCGACCCGCACCACCGAGGCCCCGACCTGCTCGCACGCCAGCGCGGCGGTCAGCAGCTCACCGGGGGCCACCGGCAGGTGGGGGACGTCGCCGCGCGCGACCCCGGCGGGGGCCGCGATGATCATCGTTCCGCGTGGACCGGGACGGGACATGCCGTGATAGTGGCACATCCCCGCCCCTCACCTGGCGAGCCTGCGGGCCGCCTCGTGGCCGAGGCGGGGGGAGTCGGCCGGGACCGAGTCCGGGTCGACGCTCGCCTGCACCACCCGGTCCTCGTCGCCGACCAGCAGTTCCGCGTCCACCGGCACCGAGCGCTTCACCAGCGCCAGCACCACCGGGCCCAGCTCGTGGTGCAGCGCGACGCTACCCACTCGGCCTACCACCCGGTCCCCGTGCTTCACCGGGTCGCCGGTCTCCGGCTGCACCTCGCGCGTGCCGTCCAGGTGCAGCAGCAGCATCCGCCGGGGCGGGCGGCCGACGTTCTGCACCTTCGCCACCGTCTCCTGCCCCCGGTAGCAGCCCTTGTCCAGGTGCACCGCCGAGCCGATCCAGTTGACCTCGTGCGGGATGGTCTTCTCGTCCGTGTCCACCCCGAGCCGGGGCCGCAGCGACTCCACCCGCAGCGCGGTGAACGCCCAGCTGCCCGCCGCCCGCGCGCCCGCGCCGGTCAACCGGGACCACCAGTCCGCCAGCTCGCCGCGCGGCACCACCAGGTCCACCGCGTTCTCGCCCGGCCAGGAGACCCGGCGCGCGAACCCGCCGCCGGGCAGCGGGGAGACGCCGTCCGGCTCGGCCGGGAGCGGGACGTCCAGCTTCCCGAGCAGCTCCGGCGCGTCCGGCCCGGCCACGGTCAGCAGCGCCAGCTCGGCCGTCGCGTCGCGCGGCTCCACCTTGGACCAGAACACCATGCGGGACAGGTACTCCAGCAGCGGCGCGGTCGTCTCCGCCTCGACGTCCAGGTACGCGGTCCCGCCGGTGTTGGCGACCACCGCGTGGTGCTCCACCCGGCCCTGCGCGTCCAGCACCAGCATCTCGGTGCCCCGGTCCTGCGCCAGCGCGGTGAAGTGCTGGCTGGTCAACGAGTGCAGCCAGGTCAGCCGGTCCTCGCCGGGCACCGCGATGACGCCCCGGTTCGAGCGGTCGAACACCGCGACGCCGCGCGCCGCCGCCCGCTGCTCGGAGAACGGGTCGCCGAAGTGCCAGGGCACGCCCTGGTCGGGCGCGCCGTCGAACGGCGCCACGGCGCCGGGCGTGGTCAGCGTCGGGGAGTTCACTCGGTCTCCTTGAGGCAGTCCCGGCAGGTGCCGGACAGCGCGAGGTGCGTTGCGTCCAGTTCGAACCCGTCCCGCTCGCGCAGTGTTCCGCACAGCGGTTCCAGCAGCTCGCACGGCACCTCGTCCACCCGGCCGCAGCGGTGGCACACCAGGTGCACGTGCTCGTGCTCGTCCACCGAGTAGTTCGGCGCGCCGTGGCCGAGGTGGGTGTGCCTGACCAGGCCGAGCCGGTCGAGCAGGTCGAGCGTGCGGTAGACGGTGGTGATGTTGACGGTGGGCGCGGTCTCCTGGACGCGCGCGCACACCTGCTCGGGGGTCGCGTGGCCGAGCGCGCGCACCGCGTCCAGCACCAGCTGGCGCTGCGGTGTCATCCGCATCCCCCGTTGGTGCAGTGTGCTGCGCAAAGCCCGCTGCCCGCCCGCCGTGTCCACGACCTCGATGGTAAGCCCGTGGGTAGTCTCGCCCCCATGCGCGTGCTCGCACTGCTCGACGGAACCCTCGCGGACCCCGACGCCCCGCTCATCCGGGTCGACGACCTCGGCCTCGTGCGCGGTGACGGGATCTTCGAGACGATCCTCGTCGTCGACGGCAAGACCAGGGAGCTGGGCCCCCACCTCGACCGCCTGGAGCGGTCGGCGGCCATGCTCGACCTGCCCGCGCCGGACCGCGCGGGCTTCGAGCGGGCGGCGAAGGCGGTGCTGGACGCCTGGTCCGGCAGCGCCGAGATGGCGCTCAAGCTCGTCATGACCAGGGGCGTCGAGGGCGGTGACGGCACCCCCACCGGCTTCGCGCTCGGGCTGGAGATCTCGCCGAAGGTGCTCGCGCAGCGCGCGGAGGGCATCGCGGCGGTCACCCTCGACCGGGGGATCGAGCCGGGCCTCGCCGAGCGCGCCCCGTGGCTGCTGCTCGGCGCGAAGTCCCTGTCGTACGCGGTGAACATGGCCGCGCTGCGCGAGGCGGAGCGCAGGGGCGCGGCCGAGGTGGTCTTCACGACCTCCGGCGGCTCGGTGCTGGAGGGCCCGACGTCCACCCTGATCGCGGTGCGCGGCCGGACCCTGACCACGCCGCCCGCGACGCTGGGCATCCTGCCCGGCACGACGCAGGCCGTGCTGTTCCAGGCCGCCGAGAAGGCCGGGTGGACGGTCGTCGTCGAGCCGATCGCGGCCGAGGAGCTGCTCACCGCCGACGCGGTGCTGCTGGTGTCGAGCGTCCGCACGATCACCCGCGTGCACACCCTGGACGGGAAGGCGCTGCCCGACTCGACCGCGCTGCACGCGGAGCTGCACGCGCTCTACGAGTCGCAGTACTAGGGGCGCGGTACCAGGAGAGAGCGGTCGGGGGACCCGCGCGGGTCCCCCGCGTCAGCGCTCGACCCTGAACCTGAGGCGCGTGCCCGGCCTCGCCTGGCCGAGCCCCGGCAGCGCGCGCTCCGCGACGACCCCGATCACCGGGTAACCCCCGGTCGTGGGGTGGTCGGCGAGGAACACCACGGGCTGGCCGTCGGCGGGCACCTGCACCGCGCCGGTCACCAGGCCCTCGCTGGGCAGCTCCCGGCCGGTCGCCGCGCCGGTGCGCCGCAGCGCCGTCCCGGCCAGCCGCAGCCCGACCCGGTTGCTCCGGTCCGACACCACCCAGCTCCCGGCGGTCAGCTGCCCGGCCGGGTCGGGGAACCAGTCGTCGCGCGGCCCCAGCAGCACCGGGACCTCGACCTCGTCGGGCGCGCGGGCGGGCAGCAGCACGTCGACGCCGACCGGGATGCCGGTCGGCTCGCCCAGCGGCAGCACGTCGCCCCGCTCGACGGGGTCCGGGCCGATCCCGGACAGCAGGTCCGACGACCGGCTGCCCAGCTGCTCGGGCACCGAGATCCCGCCGGACACCGCGAGGTAGCAGCGCAAGCCGGAGGTCGGGGTCCCGACCTCCAGCTCGTCGCCGTCGACGAGGTGGCAGGGCGAGTCGCGTGCCCTGCCGTTGACCCGCACCGCGACCTGCGGACCGGTGACCGCGACCGTGCACGAGCCGGTCGCCACCACCGCCAGGCCGCCCAGCAGCAGCTCCAGCCCGGCCGCGCCGTCGGCGTTGCCGACGAGCCGGTTGGCCAGCGCCAGCGACGCCCGGTCCAGCGCCCCGGAGGGCGGCACGCCCAGGTGGGCGTGGCCGGGTCGGCCGAAGTCCTGCACGAGCGCCTGCGGTCCGGTCCGCAGGACGCGGAGCGTTCTCACATTCCCACCTCGTTGTCCGACTCGCGCTCGGCGCGCTCCTCGGAGACCGCGGTGTGCCGCGTCTGGTTGGCGAGCGAGTGCTCCTCGGAGCTGCTCGCGGGCCGCGAGGGAACGCCGAGGCGCAGCCGCTTCGGGTTTGCCAGTGAACTCATATCTTCCACCTCCTCCCGTTCTGCACAGTGCCGAAAGTCCTTCGTAGTACTACGAAACAACGCGGGGGTTCCCCCGGTTGTGCCCCTTCACCCGCGCGAGTCGGGTCGCCTCGGTCACAACGCCTCGAAGCGCACCCGGTCACCCGGAGCCAGCAGTGCCGGTTCGTCCCGCGCGGGGTCGAACAGCGGCGCGTCCGTCGTGCCGATCAACCGCCACCCGCCGGGCGTCGCCCTCGGGTAGGCGGCGGTGAACTCGCCCGCCACGGCGACCGAACCGGCCGGGACGCGGGTCCTCGGCGAGTCCAGCCTCGGCTGCCGCAGCGGCTCCGGCAGGCCGGTCAGGTAGCCGAAGCCGGGCGCGAAGCCGCAGAAGGCCACCTCGTACTCGGCCCCGGTGTGCAGCGCGACCACCTCGTCCACCGCCAGGCCCGCCGTCTCCGCGACCAGCTCCAGGTCCGGCCCGTCGTAGCGGACCGGCAGCACGACCTCGCGCGCCCGCGCCGGGGCGACGGCCGACAGGTCGAGCCCGTCGAGCAGCTCGCGCACCGCCCCCAGCCCGCCGGGCGCGGCCTTGACCAGCACCGTCCTGGCGGCCGGGACGACCTCGTCGACCTGCGGCAGGTCGGCGGAGCGCACCGCCGCGCGCACCGCGGCGACCTCGTCCAGCGAACCCACCTCGACGAGCACCGCGTCGGAGCCGCACCGCCGCACCCGCATGGCCCTCCGCCCGGATCGGTTGGTCTGGATCGTCTGATTGTTGGATTGTTCAACAACCCGTGCGAAGGGCTATCCCCCGAACGGGCGGTGGTGTCGTGCGTGCTCCCCGTGGCGGGGCCGGTCGGGAGCCCCCGTCGGGGCTCGGCCGGTGGTCCGGTCCGCGTGGTCGGGAACGGCGGCCGTGGAACGCCGCCGGTGGTGCGCCGGGCCCGGCTCGCGCCGGGCTGGTCCGCTCTTCGCCGGGTGTCCGACCGGCGGGTCGCGCCGGTCGGGTGGCCTCGGGGACCGGGGTGGGGTCCCGCTCGGCCGGTGGGCCGGACCCGGCTCGCGCCGGGCCCGACCTCCTCGCTGCCTCGCCGTTCAGTGGTCTTGCGGTCCTGCCGGTCCTGCCGGTGCTGCGGTCTCGCGGTCCTGCCGTTCCGGGAGGTCGGCCCGGTGCTAGCCGACGACCCGGCGCAGGTGCGCCGAGGAGTGCGGCTGCATGGGCTGGCCGACCATCGCGCGCTCCTCGACGTACGCCAGGTCGCCGTTGTTGACGATGCCGTACAGCCGCTGCGCGCCGGTCACCTCCTTGGCGGTCGCCGTGCGGACCACCGCGTCGGTGCCGAACTCCCAGGAGGTCTGGTTGCGGGGCTTGCCGTAGAACAGCTCCACGATCCCGGTGTTGTGCGTCAGCAGCACCTCGATCGTGTCGTCGGGCTGCGGGCGCCAGAAGCCGGTCTCGCGCGCGGCCTGCCTGATCACCGCGCCGTCCTCGTCCAGCAGCCACGACCGCGCCTCGTAGTAGAGGAACGGCCGCCCGTCGTGGGCGAACGTGACCTGCTGGCCGAACCGGTACGGGCCCTCGATCGTGGGGTACACGATCTCGCCCTCACCGCGCCACACGCCCACCAGCGGCAGCAGCGCGAGGCACGCGTCGTGCAGCGAGGGGCCCTCCCGCAGGTTCGCGGTGTCCGCCGGGACCGGCAGGTCGTCGAACTGGGGGAGGTTGAGGGCGCGCGTCGACTCGGCGCGCTCCGCGGCAGCCTGGACCGCGGCGTCGCCGCTGCCGGGGGCCGGCGTCTGCTCTGCCATCACCGCTGGTCGGAGAACAGCCGGTACACGACGTACCCGGCGAACCACGTGATGAGCAACGACACGAGGACCAGCAGCGTGGTGAAGAAGTGTTCCACTCCGCAAGTTTACCGTCACCGGGCGTCGTGGCGCGGGACTCGGTGGCGAAGACCACCGGGCGCGTCGCCACTTGACCGAGCCAGAAAACGATCAAGATGATGGGTCGCACACCCGGAAGCGGCCCAGGGGTTGGGTTTCCGGCTCCCGGAGGACCTCGCGACCGCCCGTGACCGGCTCCCCCGGACGACCCGCGAACGACCCTCGGACGGCCCGCGAACGACCTCGCCCGGACGCGCGAGGGCCCCGGCGGCCGAACGCCACCGGGGCCCGCGCGGTGCTCGACCGGTCAGGCGACCGCGACCTCGACCGCGTGCACGCCGGGACCGCCCGCCGTCACCGCGGCCTCGCCGTTGCCCGACCGGTGCAGCGCCCGCACCGTCCAGTCGCCGGGCGCCGCGTAGAAGCGGAACTCGCCCTGCTCGGACGACACCACCTCGGCGGTGAACTCGCCGGACGAGTCCAGCAGCCGCACGTACGCGCCGCCGACCGGCGCGCCCTCGGCGCTGACCCGGCCCGACAGCACCACCTCGTTCGCGCTCACGTTCAGCTCCACGCCCTGCTGGGGCGCCCCGCAACCCGCCGCGCTCATCACGCCTCCTTGCCGGAGCCGAGCTCGACCGGCACGCCGATCAGCGAGCCGTACTCGGTCCACGATCCGTCGTAGTTCTTCACGTCCGAGTGCCCGAGCAGCTCGTGCAGCGCGAACCAGCTGTGCGAGGAGCGCTCGCCGATGCGGCAGTACGCGATGGTGCTGAGCGAGCCGTCCAGGCCCGCCTCCGCGTACAGCGCGGTCAGCTCCTCGTCGGACTTGAACGTGCCGTCCTCGTTGGCGGTCTTGCTCCACGGCACGTTGATCGCCGTGGGGATGTGCCCGCCGCGCTGCGCCTGCTCCTGCGGCAGGTGCGCGGGCGCGAGCAGCTTGCCGCTGAACTCGTCGGGGGAGCGCACGTCCACCAGGTTCTTCGCGCCGATCGCCTCGACGACCTCGTCGCGGAAGGCCCGGATCGACAGGTCCTGCTCCTGGGCCTGGTAGGTGGTCGCCTCGCGCTCCACGACCTCCTTGTCCAGGGGGCGGCCGTCCAGCTCCCACTTCTTGCGACCGCCGTCGACCAGCTTCACGGCCTCGTGGCCGTACAGCTTGAAGTACCAGTAGGCGTACGCGGCGAACCAGTTGTTGTTGCCGCCGTACAGGATCACCGTGTCGGAGTTCGCGATGCCCTTGGCGGACAGCAGCTTCTCGAAGCCCGCGCGGTCGACGAAGTCGCGGCGGACCGGGTCCTGCAGCTCGGTGCGCCAGTCGATCCGCACCGCGCCGGGGAGGTGGCCCCCCTCGTAGGCGGTGGTGTCCTCGTCGACCTCGACGAACACCACGCCGGGCGCGGTGAGGTTCTCCTCGGCCCAGGCGGCGGAGACCAGGACGTCTGCACGGCTCATCGAGCGGCTCCCATTCGTTGTGCGGAACTGCGGTTTCGGGTCTGCGGTCGTGCTCTCGGGGGCCGAGCGGGGCTGTGCTCGGCGGCGGGGGCTCGGGGCTGGTCAGGTGCGGGGCGCGAGCGCCGGGGCGATGCGGCGGACCAGCAGGAACAGCTCGCAGCCGAGGCACAGCCCCAGCGCGGCGTTCAGCAGGGCCGCGGTCAGCGCGGCCGACGTGGCCACCACGCCCAGCGCCGTCCAGCCCGCCGCGTAGCCGACCGTGCCGACCAGCGCGAAGGCGAACCCGACGCCCTGGGCGAACCGCAGCGGCGCCGCGTCCTCCCGCTCCGCCTCCGGCAGCCTGGGCTGCAGGACCCGCCGGTACACGTGCCCCCACGGGTTGAGCCGCAGCGACACGAAGGCGCACATCGCGAACAGGAAGGTCTGCGCGGCCAGCAGCCGCCACGAGCCGGTGAGCAGCACCAGCACCAGCACCGCGCTGGTGAACCAGGCGCTGAACCTGGCTCCCCTGGGATCGACGGGGACGTCTTTCGGCACGGCGACCTCCTGGCGTTGGCGTCAGGGGCGGTGGGGACGGGTGGCGCGCTCGGCGCGGTCACGCTCGGCGCGGTCACGACGACCTCGGCGGGTCAGCCCGCCGTGCGACACAGGCTGCTGCGGACGCGGCACAGGTCCACCGCGAGTCGCTTGGTCAGCAGCGCGTTCATGCCGTCGAGGGTAGCCGCTGGTCCCTGCCACCGGGAGTGGTGTCCAGGGGTTGGGAGGATCGGGTTCACCCGTCCGACGGGCGGGGCGGCCCGGTGAGCGCGCCGGACAGCTCCTCGGCGTCCGGCACGCCGGTGACCCGCAGCAGTTCGGTCCCGCGCCGGTCGTAGGCGATGGTGGTCGGGGTGCCGAGCACCCCCAGGTCGGCGGCCAGCGCGGGCCGCTCGGTCACGTCCAGCTCGGCCAGGCGCAGGCCACCGGTCCGCTCGACCAGCGCGCCCAGCACCTGCCGGCTGCGGCGGCAGCCCGCGCAGAACCGCGTCGTCACCTGCACCAGGGTCACCTCGGCGTCCGGGTCGAGCAGCGCCCGCACCTCGGCGGGCAGCCCGCGCCGCCGGGCGGGCGCCCGGACCCGGCCGCGCCCGCGCGTCGCGACGGCGACCGCCGCCACCACCGCGAGCGCGGCCAGCAGGCCGAGCAGGCCCCCGGTCACGCGGGCGCCCCAGGGAACCCGCCGCGACCGGGGGCCGCGCTCACCGCTGGTCCAGCGGGATGTCCTCCAGGGTCCCCTCGACGGTCAGCGCGCCGCTCTCCACCCGCACGGCGGTCGGCGTCACGGTGAACGGCAGCGAACCGGGGTCGATCTTCACGTTCAGCGCCGACCGCACCGCGCCCAGCACCTCGTTCAGCCCGGCCAGCGAGGTGTCGTCGATCTCCACGTCATTCACGCCGATCTCCACCATCCCGCCGGACAGCGTCACCGTGCCGTAGGCCGAGATCCGGATCTTGCGCCCGGCCAGCGAGGTCGTGCCGCTCAGCTTCACTGCGGCGGCGGTGGGCGGCTGCTGCCCGCCCTGCGTCTCGGGGCCGCCCTGCTCGACCGGCCTGGTGTCCGGCTCGATCGCCATGTCGGTGAACGGCGTGACCTGGTTGACCAGCCGGTTCAGGTCGTTCGCCTTGATCTTGACGCTGCCCTTGACCTGGTCGATGCGCGCGTTGCTGGTGTCGCCCGCCAGCAGCTCGGACAGCCCGATCCTGGTGTGGTAGAGGTTCGCCTTGATCTCCAGGTCGCGCAGCTGGTCGCGCACCGGCACGCCGTTGGCGGTGATCTCGATGTCCCGGTAGTCGCCGCCCAGCGCCTGGGTGATGAACGGGAAGCCGTTGATCCGCACGGCCGGGTCCTCGCTGAGCTGGAGCTTGTCCCGCATCCGCTGGGCCACCTGGTACTCACCCGCCGCAGCCAGGCCGAAGTCGGCCGCGACCAGCAGCCCGCCGAGCACCAGGGCCGTGATCACGAGCTTGCGGCCCCGCCGGGGTCGGCGGGGTTCGGGGGCGGTCATCGCCAGGTCCTCCAGGAAGCGTCGTCGAGCCAGGTCGCGATCCGGTCTACCAGAACGGGCGTCATCGCCGACTCGGCGTGGCCGATCCGGGGCTCCAGCCACAGCTCGGCCGCGCTGCCGGCGGCCCGGTGCAGCGCGGTGGCGTGGGCGGGCGCGAAGTACCGGTCCAGCTCGCCGTGCACCAGCAGCAGCGGCGTCGGCGCGATCCGGTGCACCACCTCGACGGGGCTCTCCGGGACCCGCGCCCACGGCCCGGCCAGCCGCACGCCCAGCGCGCGGGCGGCGAGCCTGCCGTGCGGCTGCTCCAGCAGCCAGTGCACGCGGCGCATCGCGGCGGTCTCCCGCGACCACCAGCGCGCCGGGCTGCTGACCGCCGCCACGGCGTCCGGCCGGTCGTCGGCGAGCGCGGCGTGCCGCAGCGCCACCGACGCGCCCATCGAGAACCCCACCACCACGACCCGCCGGTACCCCAGCTCGCGGGCCAGCGAAACCCCGGCGGCGATGTCGTGGACCTCGTCACCGCCGACGGTGGTCCGGCCGCCGGAGCGGCCGTGCCCCCGGAAGTCCAGCGCGACCACCCCGCCGTGCCGGGCGAAGCGGCGCAGCACCCGCGCCACGTACGGCTTGCCGGTGTGGTTGGTGAAGCCGTGGCCCACGACGAACGCCAGGTCCGGCGGGGTCGACGGGGCCGCCACGTGTACCCCGTGCAGGCGAACTCCGCCGTGTGACACGGGTGTAACAAGCGTGACGCTTGTGGAAACAACTGTGACCCTGTCCTGCTGACCTGGGTCTTTCGCGGCGCGCACCGGTATCGTCTCCGTCATCCGCAGGCAACGGGGCCCGGTCACCGTACTTCTCCGCGAGTGCTCCGGTGACCAACACCGGCCGAACAGGGAGGGCGCCGCGATGAGCATCGACGTGCTGCTGCTGACCACCGACCCGGACCCCGAGGCGGTGCTGCCCGCGCTGGCCCTGCTTCCGCACGAGGTCCGCCCGCTGCGCCCGGAGGTCTCCGCGCTGCTGGAGGCCGGACCCCACGACGTCGTCCTGGTGGACGCCCGCACCGACCTGGTCGGCGCGCGCGGCCTGTGCCGCCTGCTGGACTCCAGCGGCGTCGACGTCCCGGTCGTCGCGATCGTCACCGAGGGCAGCCTGGTCGCCGTCAACGCCGACTGGAGCGTCGACGAGATCCTGCTCCCCACGTCCGGCCCTGCCGAGGTGGACGCCCGGCTGCGCCTGGTGCGCTCCCGCCGCGGCGCCGCCCAGTCCGGCGGCGACGGCTCGCTGCAGCTCGGCGAGCTGGTCATCGACGAGGCCACCTACACCGCCCGCCTGCGCGGTCGCCCGCTCGACCTCACCTACAAGGAGTTCGAGCTGCTGAAGTACCTGGCGCAGCACGCGGGCCGGGTGTTCACCCGCGCGCAGCTGCTCCAGGAGGTCTGGGGCTACGACTTCTTCGGCGGCACCCGCACCGTGGACGTCCACGTGCGGCGCCTGCGCGCCAAGCTCGGCCCCGAGCACGAGTCGCTCATCGGCACCGTGCGCAACGTGGGCTACAAGTTCGTCCGCCCGCCGCGTCCCGGCTCGATCCGCCGCCCCGAGGCCGAGCAGGCCATCGGCGCGCCGCAGCTGGACGAGAGCGAGCTGTTCCGCGTCTGAGCGCCGGGTTCCCCGTTCCGGTCACCGGAGCGGGAGCCCGAACGCGGGGGCCCGACGGGTGGTCACCACCTGATCGACCGCCGCCGCAGCGGGTAGCGTCGCGGACGTGGCTGACCTGACCTGGCACGACGCGCTGGACCCCGAGCAGGCCGAGGAGATCACCCGGCTGCTCGCCGAAGCCGAGGAGGTGGACGGCGTCGCCCCGGTGGGCGAGGCCGTCCACCTCCGCTTGCGTCCGGGGGCCTCCGGCAGCGCGCACCTGCTGGCCCGCGTCGGCGGCGCCCTCGCCGGGTACGCGCACCTCGACCTGCTCGGCGACTCGGACGGCAACCTGGTGGCGGAGCTGGCCGTGCGGCCGGGGTCGCGCCGCGCGGGCGTCGGCTCCGAGCTGGCGGGAGCGGTCCTCGGCGCCGCCGCGGAGCGGGGGAAGCCGGTGCGCGCCTGGGCGCACGGCGACCGCGAGGGCGCGACCGGGCTCGCCGCGAAGCTGGGCCTGCGCAGGGTCCGCGAGCTGTGGGTGATGCGGCGCGAGCTGGCCGGGCTGCCCGAGGCCCCGCCGCTGCCCGAGGGCGTGTCGCTGCGGGCCTTCGCGCCGGGGCGGGACGAGGACGCGGTCGTGCGGGTCAACGCGCGGGCGTTCTCCTGGCACCCCGAGCAGGGCGCGATGACCGCCGACGACGTCCGCCTCAAGGAGGCCGAGGACTGGTTCGACCCGAGCGGCTTCCTGCTCGCGGTGGACGCCGACGACCGGCTGCTCGGCTTCCACTGGACCAAGCGGCACGACGAGTCGATGGGCGAGGTCTACGTGGTCGGCGTCGACCCGGACGCGCAGGGCGGCGGCCTCGGCAAGGCGCTCACCCTCGCGGGTCTGGTCCACCTGAAGAACACCGGACTGCGCGACGTGCACCTGTACGTCGAGTCCGACAACTCACCGGCGGTGCGCGTGTACACCCGGTTGGGCTTTTCGCGGTGGAAAGCGGACGTCCAGTACGCCCTGTAGTGACAAACCCATCACGCCATGCAAACGTGCAGGTCACGGGATCACCCTAATGGCCGTGGGTCCAGTCACCTCCCGTGTGGTGTTCACCTTCCGTTCATGTTCCCCTGGGGGTCTGTCCACTCTCGCTCCCTACCGTCCGTGTCGAGCGGTGAAACGCCGTTCAATCAAAGCCCCCGTACGTGGAGGACCCAGGTGAAGACCAAGCGGCACGGCGCCGTCGTCGGCCTTATCGCGGCCGGTGCGCTTCTGCTCACCGCATGTGGCAGCGACAACAACACCGCTGCGACCGGCAGCTCCTCGACGGGTGGCGCCAGCACCCCGTCCGTGCCGGTCGAGTGCGGCGGCAAGACGAAGCTGAACGCAGAGGGCTCCTCGGCTCAGAAGAACGCGATCGACACGTTCGTCCAGGCCTACCAGCAGCAGTGCGCGGGCGCCGACCTCGCGTACAACGGCTCCGGTTCCGGCGCGGGCATCAAGAACTTCAACGCGGGCCAGGTCGACTTCGGCGGTTCCGACTCCGCCATGAAGGACGCCGAGATCACCGCCGCCACCGAGCGCTGCCAGGGCAACCCGGCCTGGCACCTGCCGATGGTCTTCGGCCCCGTCGCCCTCGGCTACAAGCTGAACGGCGTCACCGACCTGGCCCTCAACGCCGAGGTCACCGCCAAGATCTTCAACGGCGCGGTCAAGAAGTGGAACGACCCGGCGATCTCCGCCCTCAACTCGGGCGCGAAGCTGCCCGACACCGAGATCAAGGTCGTCTACCGCAACGACGAGTCCGGCACCACGGACAACTTCCAGAAGTACCTGACCACGGCCGCGCCCGCCGCGTGGACCCAGGGCGACGGCAAGCAGTTCAAGGGCGGTGTCGGCGAGGGCAAGGAGAAGTCCGCCGGTGTCGCGCAGGCCGTGGCCTCCGTGGACGGCGCCATCACCTACGTCGAGCTGTCCTACGCCCAGGACAACAAGCTCTCGATCGCCAAGATCGACTCCGGCGCCGGCGCGGTCGAGCTGACCGGCGAGTCGGTCGGCAAGGCCATCGACAGCGCGAAGATCAAGGGTGAGGGCAACGACCTCGTCCTCGACCTGAACTCGATCTACGGCACCAAGGCCGAGGGCGCCTACCCGCTGCTCCTCGCCACCTACGAGATCGTCTGCTCCAAGGGCTACGACGCCGACACCGCCAAGGCCGTCAAGGCGTTCCTGACGGTCGCGGCCACCACCGGCCAGGCCGGTCTGGCGGACGCGGGCTACGCCCCGCTGCCCGACGCCTTCCAGGAGAAGCTGCTGACCGCCATCAAGGCGATCGCCTGAGTCAGGCAGACTCCGGACGTTGACGCGAAGTTGACGCGATGAACGACCGCACTGCGGCGCAGCGCCCCGCGGGCACCGGGACCGATCCCGGTGCCCGCGGGGGCGTCCCGGCCGCTCGACCAGCCCCGGAGGCTCCGATTCCCCCCACCTCGGAAGGCGAGAAGAAGGCGCACGTCCGGCCAGGTGACCGGATCTTCAGCGGGCTCGCCACCGGCTCCGGCGTCCTCGTCGTGGTGCTCATCGCGGCGATCGGCGTGTTCCTGCTCATGCAGGCCGTCCCGTCCCTCGCGCTGAACAACACGAACTTCCTGACCAGCCGCGAGTGGTCCACCGGCGACGTCAGCGACATGCGCTTCGGCATCCTGGACCTGCTCCTGGTCACCGTGGTGGCCTCGCTGGTGGCCCTGGCGATCGCCATGCCGATCGCGCTGGGCATCGCCCTCTTCCTCACCCAGTACGCGCCGCGCAAGCTGTCGAGGACGTTCGCCTACGTCATCGACCTGCTGGCCGCGGTCCCCTCGATCATCTTCGGCCTCTGGGGCCTGTTCATCCTGGGGCCGGTGCTCACGCCCATCGGCGAGTTCCTGACCGACAAGCTCGGCTGGATCTTCCTGTTCTCCGAGGGCAACGTCTCCATCGAGCTGGGCGGCACGATCTTCACCGCGGGCATCGTCCTCGCCGTGATGATCCTGCCGATCATCACGGCCGTCAGCCGCGAGGTCTTCGACCGCACGCCGCCCGCGCACGTCGAGGGCGCGATCGCGCTCGGCGCGACCAAGTGGGAGGTCGTCAAGACCACCGTCCTGCCGTTCGGCAAGGCCGGTTACGTCAGCGCCTCGATGCTCGGCCTCGGCCGCGCGCTCGGCGAGACCATCGCGCTGACGATCATCCTCAGCTCGACGGCCAAGGCCTTCGGCTGGAGCCTCTTCGACGGTGGCGCCACGTTCGCCTCGAAGATCGCGCTGGCCGCGCCCGAGTTCAACGACCCGAAGTCGGCGGGCGCCTACGTCGCCGCGGGCCTGGTGCTGTTCGTCCTGACCTTCGTGGTCAACGCGATCGCCCGGTCCATCGTCGCCGGTCACAAGGAGTACGAATGATGGCCGAGACGGCGGACCTGGACCGCCTGGCGAAGCCGCCCACGTTCCAGAGCATCAGCGGCGTCCGCAAGTTCAAGAACGGCCTGGCCACCGCGCTGGTGTGGCTGGCGTTCGGCGTCGCGATCATCCCCCTGGTCTGGGTGCTCTACACCGTGATCCAGCGGGGCTTCCCGGTCGTGCTCAACGCCGACTGGTGGCAGAAGTCCCTGTCCGGCCTGCTGTCCCGGCAGCAGGGCGGCGGCGTCTACCACGCGATCTACGGCACGCTGGTCCAGGGCCTGGTCTGCGCCCTGATCTCGGTCCCGATCGGCATGTTCGTCGGCGTCTACCTGGTCGAGTACGGCGGCCGGTCGAAGCTGGCCAAGGCCACCACGTTCATGGTCGACATCCTCACCGGTGTCCCGTCCATCGTGGCCGCGCTGTTCATCTACTCGCTGTGGATCACCACGTTCGGCTTCGGCCGCAGCGCGTTCGCGGTGTCGCTGGCCCTGGTGCTGCTCATGGTCCCCGTGATCGTGCGCACCACCGAGGAGATGCTCAAGATCGTCCCCGACGAGCTGCGCGAGGCCTCCTACGCGCTGGGCATCCCCAAGTGGAAGACCATCGTGAAGATCGTCCTGCCCACCGCGCTCTCCGGCATCCTCACCGGCATCATGCTGGCGCTGGCGCGCGTGATGGGCGAGACCGCCCCGGTGCTGGTGCTGGCGGCGTACGCGCCGTTCATCAACTACAACCTGTTCGACGGGCCGATGGCGTCGCTCCCGCTGCTCATGACCACGGAGCGCAACAACCCGACGGACGCGGGCTTCGACCGGCTCTGGGGTGCGGCGATCACCCTGGTCCTGATCATCACGTTGTTCAACCTGCTGGCGACCGCGGCCTCGCGGTGGCTGGCCCCGAAGACCAAGTGAGCGGGCACTGATGGCCAAGCGCATCGACGTCAAGGACCTCAACCTCTACTACGGCAAGTTCCACGCCGTGAACGAGGTCTCCCTAGCCGTGCCGCCGCGCAGCGTGACCGCCTTCATCGGCCCGTCCGGCTGCGGCAAGTCCACCGTGCTCCGCTCGCTGAACCGCATGCACGAGGTGGCGCCCGGCGCCCGCGTCGAGGGCAAGGTGCTGCTGGACGGCGAGGACATCTACGCCTCCTCGGTCGACCCGGTGCAGGTGCGCCGCACCATCGGCATGGTGTTCCAGCGCCCCAACCCGTTCCCGACGATGTCCATCCGCGACAACGTCGTGGCGGGGCTGCGCCTGGCGGGCGTGAAGAACCGCAAGCAGCTCGACGAGGTCGCGGAGCGCTCCCTGCGCGGCGCGAACCTGTGGAACGAGGTCAAGGACCGCCTCGACCGGCCCGGCGGCGGCCTGTCGGGCGGTCAGCAGCAGCGCCTGTGCATCGCGCGGGCCATCGCCGTCCAGCCGGACGTGCTGCTGATGGACGAGCCCTGCTCGGCCCTGGACCCGATCTCCACGCTGGCGATCGAGGACCTGATCACGGAGCTGAAGAAGGACTTCACCATCGTGATCGTCACCCACAACATGCAGCAGGCGGCGCGCGTCAGCGACCAGACCGCGTTCTTCAACCTGCTCGGCGTGGGCCAGCCCGGCAGGCTGATCGAGGTGGACGACACCGAGAAGATCTTCTCGAACCCCACCCAGAAGGCCACCGAGGACTACATCTCGGGCCGCTTCGGCTGATCGTCGGATTTCTTGGAGAAGCCCCCCGCGCGATTCGCGCGGGGGGCTTTTTCACGGGCGTTCCGGAGGTATCTTCTTCGTGCGGGGCGATCGGTGCCGCTGACACCTCGAGCGCCTGCGGAGCGGGCCCGGCGACGAACCGGGAACCCTCCGCTTTCGGCGCGCGTCGAATCCGGGGACGGGGCGGCACCGGTGCGGGTACCGTGCTTGCTCGGGAACGGGCTGTGAGCGCTGACCAGGGGGTAGACGTGGGACAGGGGCAGGAGACACCGGGGCAGGGGAACGGGCAGCACCCGATCTCGGCGCAGCAGCGCGAGTCCGCGACCGATATCGAGCAGAGGCACTACGAGGGGATTCCTGAGTCCCCCTCCATCCCCCTCTTCCCCGGTTCGATGGTCGTCGTGGCCCAGCGCGCCGTCGCCGGTGCGCAGGCGAACGTCGAGATCGCCGCGAACAACGTGGCGCTGACGAGCCAGTACCAGCAGACGGGCCAGGGGTACCGCCCCTCGATGGACGCCAACTGCCAGAACTACCTCTCGCGCGACCACCCCACCCTCAAGGGGATGGTGAACGACAACATGTCGCCCGCGAGCGCGAGGCAGCAGGGCGACGCCTGGAACGAGGTCGGCAACACCCTCGTCACCCTGCAGGACGGCCTGCGGTCCGCGACCGAGGCCAGCAAGGACGCCTGGACGGGCACGGCGGCCGAGTCCGCCCGGACCTACTTCGGCGGGGTCACCGACTGGTCCGCCGTGGCCGCGACCAGCGCCCAGCTCACCAGCGGGCGGCTGCACCAGCAGAGCGAGGCCGCCGAGCGGGCCAAGCTGAACATGCCCGAACCGGTGCAGTTCAGCCGCTCGGACGCGATCGCGCTGTTCTTCCAGGAGACCTCCTTCTCGAACCTGGACGGCGGCATCAAGGCCGTGGCGGAGAAGTACGAGGCGAAGCAGGCCGCCCACGAGGAAGCCGCGCAGGTCATGTCGACCATGGCCACCTCGTTCCAGCAGACCGGCTCGACCATGCCCTCGTTCGCCGCGCCCCCGCCCATGACCGGCTCGGACACGGGCTCCTCGACCAGCGGTGACAGCACCTCGATCAGCTCGCGCCCCGACACGAGCGTCGGCAACGGCATCGGCAGCAGCTCCGGGACGGGCCGCATCGGCGGGACCGGCACCGGGAACGGCGGGTCGTACGTCTACGAGGGCGGTCCGACCGGCGGTGGTGGCACCGGCACCGGTGGTGGAGGCAACGGCAACGGCGGGTCGAACAACTCGGGCGGCGGCAACACCAACCAGTCCGGTGTCACCAACCCCGGCGGCATCGGCGGTGGTGGTGGCACGGGTGGTGGCGGTGGCATCGGTGGTGGTGGCACGGGTGGTGGCGGTGGTGGCACCGGCGGTGGGTACGTCCCGCCCGGTGGCATCGGCTACGTCCCGCCAGGTGTCGGCGGCGGTGGCGGCACGGGTAACGGCACCGGCGGCCTCGGCGGTCGGGGTGGCCTCGGCGGTACCGGCGCGGGCGGCCTCGGCGGCCGTGGTGCGGGCGGTGGCCTGTCCGGCGGTCCCGGCGGCCTCGCTGCGGCGGGTGGTCGCGCGGGCGGTTTCGGCGGCGGTGCGGGTGGCTTCGGCGCCGGTGGTTCCGGCATGGGCGGTGGCCTCGGTTCCGGCGGCTCCTCCTCCGCGCTCGGCGAGGGCGGTCGCAGCGGCGTCGGCGGCTACGGCTCCAACGCAGCCGGTGGCCTCGGCGGCGCGGCGGCCGGTCGCGGTGGCGCGGCGGCCGGTGGCATGGGTGCGGGTGGCATGGGCGCCGCAGGTGGCCGGGGCAACGGGGAAGAGGACAAGGAGCACAAGTCCGCCTCGTACCTCCAGGAGACCGAGGACGTCTTCGGGGACGGGACGCTCGTGGCGCCTCCCGTCATCGGCGGGTGAGCGTGTTCTCGTTCAGCCTGTCCCACGCCGCAGCCGACATCCTCTGGGAGGACCTCGACCTCGGTAGCCGTCCCTTCCCCCTCGAGTTCCCCTACTTCGGGGACACGATGGACCAGCGCGAGGGCATCCGGCGCGCGGTCCACCGGGATCTCGAGTCGCGCGGCCTCGCCCGGCGGGGCCGCGTGGTGCCCGAGGTCGAGGAGGCTCTCAAACTGGTGGTGCGCGGTGACTACCAGGTGGACGCGTTCGCGGGTCTCGACCCGCGTAACTACGACCACCAGCTCCTGGCGCGCGGTGGCGCGGCGCGGGACGTGGCGGCGCTCGCCGTCATGGACGACCGGCAGATCAAGGTGGACCTGATCCGCGCTCCCGCGCTGCTGCACGCCCTCGTCTCGCTGGTGCCCCCGGCCCCGCCGGGGCCGGGGCACTCGGTCACCGTTCCACTCCCGCAGCAGCCCGAGGCGAAGCCCGTCCAGCGGCGGGAAGAGGACTACGACAGCGCCACCTTCACCAGGGCGGTCGCTTCCCGCGCGGGCGGCAATCCGCAGATGCGGTTGCTGGAATCGCTGTTCTCCCGCCCCCGGTTGCGCGTCGGGCGGTACGGGCTCGCGGTCCGAGGCCGCAACGGCAAGCCGGTCAAGGCGCCCGAGGTGTCCTGGTTCGACACCGACCAGGGCCGCTACATGATGCAGAGCAGGCCCGGCCAGGACGGCCAGCGCTGGATGACGGCCGCGCCCGCCGACAGCGGCCGGATCGCCATGCAGCTCGGCCAGGACCTCAACTTCCTGCTCAACAGCTGACCCCGCGCAACGCGGAGGGGGCGGGTCCGCGCGCCGCGGACCTGCCCCCTCCGTCGTCGATCAGGCCTCTTCGTCGCCGTATCCGGGCATCTTGCCCGTCACCACGAACACGGTCCGCTTCGCGACCGACACCGCGTGGTCCGCGAACCGCTCGTAGAAGCGGCCCAGCAGGGTGGTGTCCACGGCGGACGGCACGCCGTGCGGCCACTCCTTGTCCATGATCACCGTGAACAGGTGGCGGTGCAGGTCGTCCATCGCGTCGTCCGCCTCCTCCAGGGACCTGGCGCGCGCCACGTCCTGGGTGCGGATGATGTCCGTCGCCTCCGTCGCCAGCTCGACCGCGATGCGGCCCATCTCGGCGAAGTAGGGGGCGACCGGCTCGGCCAGCACGTGGTTCGGGTGCCTGCGCCGCGCGGCCTTCGCCACGTGCAGCGCCAGGTCGCCCATCCGCTCCACGCTCTCCGCGGCGTGGATGACCGCGAGCACCGTGCGCAGGTCGGTCGCGACGGGGGCCTGGAGCGCGAGCAGGGCGTAGGCCTGCTCCTCGATGCCCGCGCGCACCTCGTCGATCTTGGCGTCGTCGCTGATCACCTGCTCGGCGACGCCCAGGTCGGCCTCCAGCAGGGCCTTCGTGGCCAGCTCCATCGCCTTGCCGGACATCGCACACATGTCGGCCAGTCGCTCCGCGAGCTGTCCGAGCTGGTCTTGGTAGGCCTCACGCATGTCCCAAGCCTAGGGCCCCCTGATCGCGCGGGCGACATTCCCCGGTGAACCGGGGATGAACCCGTGGCGACCAGATGATCGGCGCCACCCGTCGGGAGCTGCGAGAACGGCAGAACTCCCGAGAGGTGGCGCCGAGTGGTCAGCCGGTCACGCGCAGGGGTCGACGGCCGCGTTCACCACGGGCAAATCCCCGGTGCCCGAGCCGCTGTCGGCGGAGACGCCGCCGCTCTGGCCCGCCTGGGGCTTCTCGACCGCGCCCTCCCAGCCGGAGCCCATCATCAGCGCCACGGCGCCGCCCATGCTCTCGTCGACCTGGAGCTCCGCGTCCGGGACAGCGGCCCGCAGGGTCGCCGCGGCGTTCTCGTTGCCGGTGGCGTAGCGGATGAACGTCCTGGTGGACGGCTGGTCGGCGACACCGATGTAGGCGACCTTGAAGCCGACCTCTTCCAGCTTGGTCTTGGTGTTCTTCGGGGCGTAGCCGCCCGAGGTCTGGTTGAAGACCTGGACCCGCACGCTGCCGGGGTCGAGCACGGTGCCGGGCTGCTTCTCGGCCTTCTTCTCGGTGGTCCCGCCCTCGCTGGGGGACTCGCCGGGCAGCGGGGTGCCGTCGATGACCGCCTGGAAGAGCGCCTTGGTCTCGTCCTCCTGCAGGACCTCGAAGTTGTCGTCGTTGCTCGGGGTCGGGCCCTCGTCGGTGCTGTGGGGGACGGTCACGAAGCTGACCCGCCCGGCGTCCAGCCCCTGCAGGGACTGGGCGAGCGTCAGCATGGAGTCCACGCCGATGTTCTGACCCGCGGTGGAGGACGCGAAGGCGTTGAGGAAGCCGTTGAGCTTGGTCGGGCTGAGCAGCAGCTCGCTCGACATGGCCTTGCGCAGCAGCGCGGACAGGAACTGCTGCTGCCGCTTGATCCGGTCGTAGTCGCCGAACTCCTCGGTCTTGACCTTGCGGGCGCGGACGTAGTCCAGCGCCTTCTGACCGTTGATGTCGTACTTGCCGGGCTTGTCGAAGATCATGCCCAGCTCGCCGTCGTCCATGACCGAGGGCACGCACACGCCCACGGTCCCGACGGCGTCGACCATGCCCTTGAAGCCGTTGAAGTCGACGCTGACGAAGCGGTTGATGTCCAGCCCGCTCAGCTGGGTCATGAACTTGCTGACGCACTGCGGGCCGCCGGTGGCGTAGACCTCGTTGGCCTTCACGCCCTCCGCCTCGGGCAGCACCTTGTCCGAGTAGGTGTCGCTGGCCGAGTCCCAGCTGTTGCACGCGGGCCGCGTGACCTGGAGGTCACGCGGCATCGACACCACCACCATGCGCTTCCGGTCGGCCGGGACGTGCGCGATCATCATCACGTCCGACCGGGCGCCGACGACCTCGCTGGTGTCGCCGACGCCGTCCGAGTCCTTCGCACCCGCACGTGTGTCCGAGCCGATGATGAGGAAGTTCTCGTCGCCGAGCTGCTTCTCCGCCTCGTGCACGGCCGCCGAGTTCTGGCCGAGCGCGTCGATCCGGGTGATCTTGCTGTCGAAGTGCAGCATCGCGCCCCAGCCGATGCCGCTGGCCAGGAACACCACCACCGCCGAGGTCAGCGAGATCGCCTTGATGATCCGGACGATCTTGCTCTGCTTGGCGGTCCGCCCCTTGCGGCCCTTGCCCTTCCCCTTGCCGCCGCTGTCGGCGTCCGGGTCGTCGGGGTCCTCGGGGTCGACCGGCTCGGCGTACTCCGTGGCGTCCTCGTCGACCTCGGACTTCCACGGCATCAGCTTCTGCCTGCGCTCCTTGCGCTGGCGCTCCTGCTCGGCGAGCTCGTCGTGGACGGCGGAGAAGCGGGCGAGGGTGTGGTCGACCTCGCGCAGCTTCTTGATGTCGTCGCTGATGGCCTCCATCTCGGTGGTGAGGCTCGCCGGGTCGATCTGCTCCCTCGGCTCGGGGCCTCCCGGACCGGGCGGAGGACCGCCGAGCGCGGGCACGCCGGGGGGCGGGAGCGGCAGCGCGTCCTCGTTGTCCTCGGCGAACCGGCTGGGGGGACCGTCGTGCGGGCCCTGCCTGCCGCTCTCGGGCGCGAGCCTGCGCGGACCCCGGCCCGCGTCGCCGTCGGCGAAGCTCTCGGCGCGCGCCTGGCGGTCGTCGCCGGGCGGGACGGGCCTCGGCCGCATCCCGGTGCCCTCGGGACCCCTGCCCTCGGGACCCCTGCCCTCGGGACCCATCGGGCCGTCGCCGGGGGCGAGCCTGCGCGGGCCGTCCTCGGGCAGGCCGGGGCCGTCGCCGGGGATCGGGCGGGGACGCATCCCGGTGCCCTCCGGACCCCGGCGGGGCCCGTCCTCGGGCAGGCCGCGGAAGCCGTCCTCGAAGTCCTCGCCGGGCATCGGGCGCGGCATCCGGGTGCTGCTGCCCTCCGGACCGGGACGGCGCGGACCACCGGGCGGGCCGGGCGGCGGGCCGTCGTGGCCCGCCAGCCTGGCCGGGCCGTCGCCGGGGACCGGCCGGGGCCGCGTGCCGGTGCCCTCGGGGCCCCTGCGGGGGCCGTCCTCGGGGATCGGGCGCGGCATCCGGGTGCTGCTGCCGTCCGGCGGGACCGGGCGGGACCGGGGACCGGGGCCGTCCGGGCCGGGGCCCATCGGACCGCCGTCGCCCGGCATCGGGCGCGGGCGGACGCCGGTGCCCTCCTGCCCCCTGCGCGGGCCGTCCTCGGGCAGGCCGGGGCCGTCGCCGGGGATCGGGCGGGGGCGCATCCCGGTGCCGTCGGGACCCCGGCGGGGCCCGTCCTCGGGCAGACCGGGCGGACGGCCGTCGAAGCCGTCGCCGGGCATCGGGCGCGGGCGGGAGCCCGTGCCGTCGGGACCGTCCGGTCCCGGCATCCCCGGACCGTCGCCGGGCATCGGCCTCGGGCGCGTCCCGGTGCCGTCGGGACCGGGCCTGCGCGGACCGCGCGGACCGTCGCCGAGCTCGGGACCGGGGCGGCGCGGGCCGTCGACCGGACCGTCGGGGCCCGGCCTGCGGGGACCGTCCTGGGGACCGCGCGGACCGCCGTCGACCTCGGGGCGCGCGCGGCGACCGGTGGCGTCGGGGCCCTGCGGGCCCGCGTCCGGCCTGGCCCTGCGGCCGGTGGCGTCGGGACCGGGACCGCGCTGGCCCCGGCCGTCGGCCTCGGCGCCGTGCGGCGGGAGCGACCTGCGGCCGGTCGGCTCACCGGGCGAGAGCCTGGACAGCCGCGCCGCGGACTCCTCGGCGGGCGCGTCGGCGACCTCGTCGCCCCGCGCGTCCGGCCTGCGCCGGTCGGCGGCCTGCGGCCACGGGGCCTCGTCGGTGAAGGAGCGGCCCCTGCGGGCGGCGGGCTCGTGGCGCCCGCCCTCCTCGGCGAAGCCGTCCTCGGGCGCGGTCGCCCTGGACCGCCGCCCAGCCCCCTCACCGGGAGCCTGGCGGCTTCGGGGGCCGGGCTCCTCCTGGTGGGCCGGGACGCCCTCCTCGGGGGCGGAACGCCTGCCTGAGGGCGCGGGCTCGTCGTGACGCGCGCGCCTGCTCGCGCGCGAGACGCCTTCGGGCGCGGCGGCCTCGCGGTCGGCCTCCGGAGCGGCGCGCCGACCGGTCTGGGGCTCCTCCGGCGCCGCGCGGCGCCCGGAGGGGGCCTCGTCGTGCCGGGCGCGCCGACCACCGGCGGCCTCGACCGCCGGGTCCGGCTCGCCGTGCACGGGTGCGGCGTACCGCGTCTCCTCCTCGTGCGCGGACGGCTCCGGCCTCGCCCTGCGGCCCGCGCGCGGACCGGCCTCACCCGAGTGGACGGGTGCGGCGGAGTGGGACGGCCCCTGGCCGTCGTCCTCGGGCTCGTGGGCCGCCCTGCGGCGGCCCTGCGGCGGCTCCTGCGCTGGTCGGTGCGCGTGGTCGCCCTGCTGGCGACCGCTCTCCGGGCCCTGCGGCTCGGATCTGTGGGCGGGTGGCTCCGGCGCGGCGCGGCGACCGGACGGTTCCGGTGCGGCGCCGCGCTGCGGACCGGAGTCCGACTGGCCCGGCGGGATGGGACGCGGGATGTTCGTGCGGCTGTGCTGTTCCAGCAGATCCGACACGCTCAGACCGCCGCTGCCCTCCATCGACCTGCGGCGACGCCCGGTCGGCTGGTCATCCTGCGGGGCCTGGTCGCCTCCGGGTCCGGTGCCGCCACGGCGGGGCTCGTCGGGCACCCGGTCTCCCTTCAGCAATTGGTCATCGGTCAGGTCGTCATCACGAGTTGACGACAGCAAGGACACGGTGAAAGCACCTGCGGCGTGTCACTTGCGCACGCGATACTACGGACGCCCGCCAATTCTGACGACCACTCCCGGTGATAGAGGGGTGGGGGGTGGTCGGATACGCGCAGCAGGTTACGCCCGAACGGGTGAGTTGGGTGCGCGTTTCAGTAACCGGACACCCTCGGTTCAGTGATTCCGCGTCGCCCAGAAGCAGCACCGGCCAACCGAACGCGTCCGCCCTCCCGGTAGGCGACTGCGTTCCGTCCCGATTGCTTCGCCGTGTAGAGGAGGCTGTCGGCGCGCAACAACTGCTGCTCCGGGGCCACCGGTGGGCGGGAGGGCGTCTCGGCGGCCGGGGGTTCGTACGCCAGGCCGATGCTGACAGTCACCCTCAGGCCGGGAGCGAGCGAGGCCCAGGCGTGACGCTCGACACGCATCCTGGCCGCTTCGGTGATCTGGATCGCACTCGCGACGTCCACGTCGGGCAGCACGATGACGAACTCCTCGCCCCCGTAGCGGGCGCAGAACCCCTGCTCCGGCAGCTCCGCCTGGAGCAACTCCACCACCCGCTGGAGCACCCGGTCGCCCAGCAGGTGCCCGAACGTGTCGTTCACCTGCTTGAACCAGTCGAGGTCGATCAGCGCGATGGCCAGCCCGCCGGTCGTGGCGCCCCGCTCGGCGACCAGCGACACCAGGCGCTCGTCCAGGTAGCGGCGGTTGTAGCTGTCGGTCAGGCTGTCCCGCAGGCTCTGCTCGCGGGCCTCGGCGTGCTCCCTGCGCAGCCGGTCCACCTCGCGGCGCAGCTGCTCCGGCACCTTCGGCTGCTCCTCGCGCCCCGCGTGGACCAGGTCGAACGCCGAGCGCAGGTGCTGGTAGGCCTGCCGCCACTGGCCCCTGGAGGCGAGCAGTGTCGCGATCGACTCGTGCAGCTGCACCAGCCCGGTGCCCTCGGAAGCGGGCGCGGGCGCCTCGGGGCCGCCCTCCCGATCGGGATCGGCGACCTCGGGCCGCAGTGCGGTCATCGTGCTCACCTCCTCACTTGCCAAGGTGTCGTCTCCTAGGAGGCGGCTCTTGAGCGAGCGGGACACGTCAGAGGTTGATTTCCCTCTACCGGTTGACCGTGCACTGCTCCGAACCGGTGACGTTTCCGGTCGGTCAGCGGAAAACCGTCACGCGGCGCACGGTGCGAAGCCGTAGGCGCGCCCGTTCAGCAGCACGACGTGCTGCGAGCCGATCTGCGAGCCGACCTCCACGCCGTCCCGGTGCACCGTGATCGTCACGGCCACGACCAGCACGACACCGCGCGGGTGCGCCTCGTCGCCGCTCGCGGGCGACCACTGGTTGTCCAGCCGCAACGTGCCCATCGCCGGGCGGAAGGTGATCGTCCCGGACGGCGGTCGGCAGCCCGAGTCCCGGTAGTCCGGGTGCTGGGTCTCCTCCAGCAGCGCGTGCTGCTTCTCCAGCCCCTGCTCGCCCGCCGAGTTCAGGTCGTCGAAGTAGTTCCGCACCAGGCCCCGGTCCGAGTCGGTCAGCCGGATCGGCACCGCCGTCCCCGCGACCGCGCCGGAGCACCCCGTCACCAGCAGCGCCCCGACCAGCAGCGCCGCGCCGCGCGCCAGCTCAGCCACCCGAGTGCATCTCCTCGGCCTCGGGCACCGCCGCGTCCTCGGGGTCGTCCAGCCAGCCCTCCGGGAGAATCACCCGGGCGGGGGAACCCTGTCGGCCGCGCGGGCCGTCCGCGTCGGAGGGGTACTCGGCGGTCCGGTCGAGCTGGCCGACCAGGTCCTGGAGCTCGGCCAGCGTGCTGACCATCGCCAGCGACCGGCGCAGGTCGCCGCCGACCGGGAAGCCCTTCAGGTACCAGGCCATGTGCTTGCGCAGGTCGCGGACGCCCTTCTCCTCGCCGAGGTAGTCGGCCAGGAGCGCGCCGTGCCGCCAGAGGATGTCGGCGACCTTGCCCAGCGTCGGCGGCGCGGGCAGCGGCTCGCCCCGGAAGGCGGCCTGCAGCTCGCCGAACAGCCACGGCCTGCCCAGGCAGCCCCGGCCCACCACGACCCCGTCGCAGCCGGTGCGGGCGACCATGTCGAGCGCGTCCTGGGCGCTGAAGACGTCGCCGTTGCCCAGCACCGGGATGGAGGTCACCGCCTCCTTCAGCCGGGCGATGGCCGACCAGTCGGCGGTGCCGGAGTAGCGCTGGGCGGCGGTGCGGGCGTGCAGCGCCACGGCCTGCGCGCCCTCGTCCTCGGCGATGCGGCCCGCGTCGAGGTAGGTGAGGTGCTCGTCGTCGATGCCGATCCGGAACTTCACGGTCACCGGCACACCCGCGGGCTCGGCGGCGCGCACGGCGGCCCGCACGATCTCCCGGAACAGCTTCCGCTTGTACGGCAGCGCCGCCCCGCCGCCCTTGCGGGTGACCTTGGGGACGGGGCAGCCGAAGTTCATGTCGATGTGGTCGGCCCGGTCCTCGCCGGTGATCAGCTTGACGGCCTCGGACATGGACACCGGGTCGACGCTGTAGAGCTGCATCGAGCGGGGGTGCTCGTCGGGGCCGAAGGCCAGCATCTCCATGGTCTTGGAGTCGCGCTCCACCACGGCGCGGGCGGTGATCATCTCGCAGACGTAGAGCGAGCCGGGGCTCCCGAACTCCCGGCACAGCTGCCGGAAGGCGATGTTCGTGATGCCCGCCATCGGGGCGAGCACGACGGCCGGGTCGACCGAGTACCGGCCGATCTTCAGCGAGGGAGGGGGAGCTGCCACGCGGACCAGGCTAGTCGCAGCCGGGGCCCGCGCCCGCCGTTCCGGCGCTTTCCGGCTCCCGTCCCGCGACCGGAGGGAGGCCGGTGGCCGCTGGTTACAGTCGTCCGGTGGCGACGTCACCCGATCAGCGGCGAGAGCGCTACATGCGCGCGGCGGTGTCCTGCTTCGCCCGGTACGGCTACCGGCGCACGTCGATGGACGCGATCGCCGCCGCCGCGGACGTCTCCCGGCCCGCGCTGTACCAGTACTACCGGGGCAAGGAGGAGATCTTCCGGGAGGCCGTGGGGTGGGCGCTGGAGGGTTTCCTGGAGCGGGTCGAGGTCGCGGCGCGGGGGCCCGGCGGGGTGGCCGAGCGGCTGACCGCCGTGCTCGGGCTGGTGCTGCGGATGCACGCGGGCGAGGTGTTCCAGGCGGAGCTGATCGACGAGACGCAGCAGCGGGCGGTCGAGCAGTGGACGCGCTTCGAGCGGCGGATGGTCGAGGTGCTGGAGGGCGTGCTGGGGCCGTGCGCCGGGGCGGACGAGGTGGCCGGGGTGCTGTTCTACGGGGTCAAGGGCATCACGCTGCACCTGGGCGGCGTCGAGCGCCAGGAGGTGCTCCTGCGCCGTCTGGTGGAGTTGACCGTTCGGGGGCTGACAACCTGACATTTCGGCTCTACTTTGTCAGGTCTGTGACCTGATGCCCGTCACCCAGGAGGTTCCCCGATGACCGCCGACGAGGCCCGCGCCCGCATCGCCGAGATCCGAGGGGCGGGTGGTCGCACGACGGTCGAGGAGCTGGACGTCCTGTGGGCGGCGCTGCCGACCGTGGCGCCGGAGGAGCTGCTGGGGGACTGGCGCGGCAGCGAGTTCGTGAGCGGCCACAGCTTCGAGGGGAACCTGGAGAAGGCCGGGTGGTACGGCAAGACGTTCACGTCGTTGACCGACGTGACGCCCCTGGTGTGCCGGGACGCGGACGGCGGGCTGTACGCGAACGAGGAGCTGGCCGGGGGTGGGGCGAGCCTGTGGACGGTCGAGTTCCGGGGCGAGGCGACCGCGACGATGGTCTACGACGGCAGGCCGGTGCTGGACCACTTCAAGCGGCTCGACGAGCGCGCGGTGCTCGGGGTGATGAACGGCAAGGGCGTGCTGGACGGGGGGAAGCACTACTACTTCGTCCTGGAGCGGGCGTGATCCGCCGCGCCCGCGCGGCCCTGGTCGAACGCCCCGGCGGCCCGTTCGAGGTCCGCGAGGTGGAGCTGGACGACCCCAGGCCGGACGAGGTCCTGGTGCGCGTGCTGGCGGCGGGGGTGTGCCACACGGATCTGCTGATGCGCCGGACGTGGCCGGAGCGCTTGCTGCCCATGGTCTTCGGTCACGAGGGCGCCGGGGTCGTGGAGGCGGTCGGGGCGGGGGTGGCCTCTGTGGTGGTGGGGGATTCGGTGTGCCTGAGCTACCGGAGCTGCGGCCGGTGCGCGGAGTGCGCGGCGGGGTGGAACCCGTACTGCCTGCACGCGGGGGCGAACGCGCGGGGCGTGCGGGAGGACGGCAGCACCGCGCTTCGCCGAGCCGGGACGCCGGTGTACGGCGGGTTCTTCGGCCAGTCGAGCTTCGCGACGCACGCGATCGCGCACGAGAGCAGCGTGGTGAAGGTGCCCGCCGATCTGCCCCCGGTGGTGGCCGCGCCACTGGGGTGCAGCGTCCAGACGGGGGCCGGGAGGGTGTTCAACGTCCTCAACGCGGCGCCCGGCGAGGTGCTGGTGGTCTGCGGGGCGGGCGGCGTGGGCCTGAGCGCGCTGCTGGCGGCGAACGTGCGCGGGTGCCGCACGGTCGTGGTGGAGCCGGTGGAGTCCAGGCGCGCGCTGGCGCTGTCCCTGGGTGCGGCGGCGGCGGTCCCACCGGGAACGCCGCTCGCGGACCTGACCGGCGGCGGCGCCCACCACGCGGTGGACACGACGGGCCGGGCGGACGCGATCGGCGAGGCGGTGGGGGCGCTGCGCCGGAGGGGGACGCTGGCCCTGGTGGGACTGGGCGGGAAGGTGGAGCTGGACCTGGGAACGCTGGTGCACAACGGGATTCGCGTCCGAGGCGTGATCGAGGGCGACGCGGTGCCGGGCACGTTGATCCCGGACCTGGTGGCCCTGCACCGGCAGGGCGTCCTGCCGATCGAGCGGCTGATCGGGGAGTACCCGTTCGAGCAGATCGAGAGGGCGGCGCAGGACGCGACGACGGGGCGCTGCGTGAAACCGGTGCTGAGGTTCGATCAGCAGGTCTCGTAGTGCGGCCTGGGTGCCGGAACCACGCCCACGACGATCTCGTGCGATCAACCGGCTTTCGGTCGCCACAGCCGCGCTCGACGTCCTGGCCAGCGGAAACATCGCGCGTGATGGGGTGGGAGATGAGCCGGGTCTTCCCGCCACGCTCCCGAGAGCCGTGACCTCGGGCTTTGGTGGGCCGCCAGGGACTCGAACCCTGAACCCGAAGAGTAAGAGCCTTTGCTTGGCGTTGTTCGCCGATCTTCCTCGATAGTACTCACTACCTGCGTGAACCCGGTCTTGATCTAAGCACTGTGGACAGTCGCATCTCGACGTTTGTCGTCGTTTTGTGAGAGTTAAGTGTGGGTTGATCTTGGTCCTATCGACCCGCTCATACCCCTGTCATCCCGACACTGAGCCTCGAACGCGGCCGATGGCGTTGAGTCAAGGTATTCGTTCCAGCCTTGACGCGGCGTCGCCGGCCGCTGTCATGCTCGCGGCGTCGGGGTGGTTCGGCCTGGTGCCCGCCGAGCGTTCCCGCGGATTCGTCTAGGGCCTCATCGGTGGCAAGGCGGCGCAGCCATCGCGGCAGTCGAGCGCCGTGCACAGCAGCTTGGGTGACTGCGCTGGCGCTCGTAGGGAGCCGGGGACGAACCAGGCTCGGATCGGGTCGGCCGTCAGCTGGCGTCTGAGGTCCGGCGCGCAGCGCCGCCCGGCCGACCGGCGCAGCGAAGCGGATGCCGGGCGTGCCGGGATGGATGCTGGTGAAGCGCCAGACCGCACGCGCCGCCTTGATCCTGTAGAGCCGTATTCGGCAACATCATCCATCGAACAATCAAGCTTTCATCCGGTCTAGACGGAGCTGCGAGGAAGATCAGTTTCTAGTCGCCTGTGATCCAGCTTGATGGAACTAGCGCGCGGCCATCCCGCCACGTCTCGACGATGGCGTCCTGGAACCATGCTTCGCTTTTAAGGTCGGCATGGTCTGTGATAATGGCTTGGAAGTTTCTGCTCTTTGCCTCGGCAAGGCCATGAAAAAGAACAATAATCCGCGAGAGTGCAGCCCTGTCCTCATCGAGAAGTTCTGATGCATCGCCAGGAGTTTGGTCGGCAGGAAAGTACACCTGAGAAGGCTGATCGATCACCATGAATCGGGGAACCGGTGACTGATGTTCAATAAAGTAGTTATGAAGAGACAAGAGTGTGACGACGTGATATCCGAGCCAGTTCTCGCCGCTACCAATCTCCTGCAAGCTCCGCGGACCGGATTCTGTATCAACTACGACCGTGAGGTTGCGATAGTTCAAGCGAACTGGCGAGTTCGAATGCTCCAAGCCCAACCTGCTGGCAAGTCGTGTCATAGTGCTGGAGACGCGCGATATGGCGCTTTCAAGCCTTTGAGCGACTGTGTCTGGATCCAGTTCGACTCGTAGCGTCTCGGCGCGTCCCTGCAATGTGGAGAGCAGCTCGGAGACTGCAATGTCGCTGACAGGCCCTGCTGCGTTTTCGAGATATAGGCTGATTCTGCCGCGGACAAGCGCTCGCCGCACGGCACGATCGCGCGCTACTTGAAGGCGTTGCTGGTTCCCGATTGCTTCATCGATCTCGGTCTGGTTTGATCGGAGAAGTTCGCTTATTTGCTGACGGTTCTCTCTAATTTCCGCAAAGGCATTCTGAATTGCCGGGATGTTCTCCCGTACAGCACTTATTTGAGCATCAATTTCTGTCAGGTGATTCCGCAGCTCTGAAACGAGTGTGACAGGTGTGGAAATGCGTGAATCGCAAACTGGGCAGACGTCGGAATTGTTCGTTTCTGAATTGGTCAGGCGAAGCAGCTCGATGGATTGAAGTCGGGCCCCTTGTTCTGCGGCTTCTCCATTAAAATCTGTATGCGCAGACAGAAGCTTTTGAAGATTTTCTGACTCAATCCGCAAGGCTTGACTGCGTTGCCTCAGGTTGTTCCGAGTCTCGAATAGCGCATCCAGAGCTTCTGATGTCAGCTCTTCATCTATTGGGCGGTCAGGATCTGAGTCGATAGCAAGCTGCAAAAGCTGTATGGCCTGTGACTGATCAATTTCTGAACTGTCGGTAACTTGAATCAGGTCAACTTCCTCTGCTTCCCGCAGAAGCCCTATCGTTCGCCCTGATACCCCGCTGATTGTGACAGCTTCATGAATTGTTCGTGTCAGGCTCTTTATCTCACGATCAAGGTTCCGAAGTTCAACTCTTTTGGAGAGGTAATCTCTGTCTACTGTCCCCAGAAAATATGGAAGTGCATCCTTTATCGCTTGATCAGCGAATTGCTGACCTTGGGAGTGGAACAATATCGTTGGGTTTGCGATCTCCTCCTGTGCCTGGAACACAAAGTACAGACTGTGGCGGATGTTTACTGCAAACCGATCGCGAGTTCCGCTGCCAACCTCGGTCTGGTTTCCCTGGATTCCGGCTAGGCGGGAGAGGAGCGATCTAGCGCCGGCCAGATCGACATTGTCTGCCAAAGATTCAAGCAGCGGGGCGTCCGCACTGTCTCCATCACGGAAGCTTATGTGCATTGTTGACGTCGTGTTCTTGCCTTCGCGAGGCAGCCCGCGTGAAGTTAAGGCTATTCCCTGGTCGGTCTGAAGCTCCAGGGCGAAGCGCTGCACATACTTTCGAATTACTCCTGTGGGCACGTGGCAGCTCTTGCTGCCAAGGCAGTAATCGATAATGTGCAAGACCGAGGTCTTGCCAGTCTTAGAGGCACCAGTGATGACGTTCAAAGAGTTCAACTTGAACGTCAGTTTTCTTACGTCCCCAAGCTTTGAGTAGAGGTAAATTGCGCGGATCTGAAAGGTCATGGTCGTACCCCAAGAAGTGCCGCCACGGTGGAATCGCTGCCGCTCAGTGAAAACCATCTGCCGAGAAAATACGATGCCCTCTGGCACTCCTGGACTTCGACGGTTAAGCCTGAGATCTTTTTAGTGGGGCCACGGCCAGATACGTGAAGGCGACCGCGAGAAATTGTGTACAGGTCGTAGTGCAACCCGAACATTAGAGCATCGTTCAGATAAGGTATTAGGGCGCGGCAAGCAGGCGCAATCATTGTCAGTTCACGCGCATGTTCTTGCGTCCAACTGCCGAGCTTGCTTGATACCGTCATCGTCAATAGCTCACGTATGTCTGACCGCAAAGACATCGTTGTGGCTACAAAGGCCAGAAATGTTGAAATGCCCGCACTGTTTTCGGAGGCTGTTCCTTCAGCCGCCCGACGAACTAGAAGGGCAAGAAAGGCAGGGTTGTAGAGCGCGGCTTCCTCTGGTGGTCGTCCGGTCCTATACCTAGACACTCTCACTCACCGGCTCAAGCAGAGCGATCAGCTTGGCAACATATTCAGGGTGCCATCCGACTCGCTGTTCATCTGCGAGCAGGTGATACGATCCGCGGGTAACAAAAGGCTCAGTGCAGTTCGGCCTAATTGGGGCGGGGAAAGCTTGCTCTACCCATCGGTATACTTCTTTGGCTGCCGCAATTTTCTCAGCCTCGGCCGCTTCTGGAGATATCTCATCAGCGATTCGATCGAAAACGATCTCCCACTCTTCTACCAGTCGTCTCTCGAATTGATCGATCTCACCTGGGAGTACAAGACCATGTCGTAGCCATTGAGATCTTTGTGTGTAAGCGCGTAGATAGTCCCGCACTGCGGTCTGTATTCGTTTGGCGCTGATGCTTGCCCAGGATAGTTGGTGGTAGAAGATTCGGTCGAAAAATTTATCTAGATCCACCTGAAGCTCAGAGGCGATTGCCGAGTCGATCGGAAGATTATCGGGACGAAGCTGATCGCGAAGTTCCATGGTGAAGGCATCAAGGTCTGCCGCATTGATCCCATCGCGCTTGCCAGCCATGCAATCCATACATTGCTGAAACCACCAGCCTTCCAGTCTTTGCATGATGTAGTCGAGGTGGTTCCCGCGCGTACCGACTCGAAAGAACTTCTTAATTCTTTCTAGTACCGCGTCGTTGTCATCGCTCTTGGCGAGCACGTGAACTGAATTTAGTAGATCAAGCTTCGTTTGATCCGTCAGCTTGCCGTAAGCTTCGACTGCCTTTTTGAGTTCTTGATTCTTTGTCTTTTTTGCGGCGGTATCGAGACACTCTTTCGCTTTGTTGATATCTCGCTTTGCTTCGTCCGGTTGAAGGAAGTATCCCGCAGAGTCGGGAGTTAGTTCGGCGGTGGTTATCAGATAGAGTGTCGTCTCAGATGTGACGATCGTCTTCTTGAAAATTCCGTCGGACCATATCCGTAGCGTTTTCCAGAGGTCCGTAGAGTAGTCGGTAAGCTGGACCCCTTCTTTGCGGAGTTTGAGTTGCCGAAGCTCGCGTCCAGCGCCATCTATGATCTCGACGTCATCTGCTGATTCGATGGAGATGCTCCAGTCGAGACCGGTGGTCTGGATTTTTTCAAGGGCCCGGTGCAGCGAGTATCTGAACTGATACGCATATCCGAGTGCTGAGGCGCTCGCCTCAAACTTGGAATCGCTGCTCATAGGCCCTCTTCTCTTAAACCTTGAGATGAAGGTTACTGTGGGTGTTCGCTAGTGTCATTAACCCATCGGCGTTCACCTCCAGAGTGTTACCCCCCCCATCGCAGGTGAGCATGCCCTGATCGGGTCTCCTTCAGGAGCTGATGTGGACGTTCTGGCTAGACGTGCGGCAGAGCTAGCACGTGATCAGCTAGCAATCGAGAAGCCTCGTCGATGGAGACATGTCCAAGGCGTTGCGCTCAGGGCGCGGCTCGCGGGTCGGTTGTTCGAGGCTCACGAGAATGTCTCGGGGGCACTGCGGATCGCTGTCCGGGACAAGGCGCTGGACACGAACCCGGTCAGGGAGGCGGAACCGCTGGAGGCTGGCCGCAAGAAGAGTCCGCGGGCGCTCACGCTGGAGGAACGGGTCCGCTGGCTCGACATGCTGGAGTCGCACCCCAAGGCCGTGAAGCGGGACCTGCCTGACCTGTCGCGCTTCATGATGGCCACGGGCGTTCGCATCGGTGAGGCGCTGGCCGTCTACTGGGAGGACGTCGACTTTGAGGCTGGCACGGTCGCCGTGAACTACACGGTGATCCGGGTCAAGGACATCGGGCTGATCCGGAAGTCGACCAAGACGGAGGCCGGTGAGCGAACGCTCCTGCTCCCACGATGGGCGCTCGACATGCTCCAAAGGAGGCGCAAGACCACCAGCTTCCCGAACGGGGCCGGTCTTCCCGGATGCCCTTGGTGGGCTCCGCGACCCGTCCAACACCCGGAAGGACCTCCGGAAAGCGAGGGGCGGCGACGAGTTCGCCTGGGTGACCTCGCACGTCTTCAGGAAGACGGCGGCGACCATCCTCGATGAGGCGGGGCTTTCCGCGCGGCAGGTCGCGGACCAGCTCGGCTACGCTCGGCCGTCCATGGCGCAGGACACCTACATGGGTCGGAAGCTGGTCGACCGGCGGGCCGCTGACGCCCTGGAGGACGCGCTCGGCGGCCCGAAAGGTGATCAAGCTGAAGACGACGAAGTTGAATGACCAGCGGTTTTGTGTGGGTTAAGTGTGGGGAAACCCAGACAAAGCGAAATCCCCAGGCCTGTGACCTGGGGCTTTGGTGGGCCGCCAGGGACTCGAACCCTGAACCCGAAGATTAAAAGTCTCCTGCTCTGCCAATTGAGCTAGCAGCCCTCACCCCACAGCTTAGCGGAGCGCGCCCCCTCCTAGCCCGTCCCCGGCCCCTGCCTCCCGCAGTCGCCGGGTGTGCCCCCCGACACGTTCCGCCGTTCCCCCACGCGCACCCCCTACGTCCAGCTATCTTCGTCACCAGACGAAGCTGGGAGGTTCGTTGGGAGAGTTCGCCGCCGCCGCGCTGTCGTTCCCCGCCGTCGTGCTCGGGGTTCCGCTGGTCCTGGTGGTGGTGTTCTGGCTCCTCGCCGTCCTCGGCGTGCTCGACTCCGACGACGTCGGCTTCGAGCTGGGCCTCGGGCTCGGGGACTTCCCGGCCGCCATCTCCGTGTCGCTGCTCGTCGCGGTGTCCTGGTTCGCCTCCCTGGCGGGCGGGGTGCTGGTCGACCAGGCGGACCTGCCGCCGGTTCCGCACACCCTGCTGGACCTCGGCGTCCTGCTGCTGTCGCTGCTGCTCGGGCTGCTCCTCACCCGCCTCGCGATCGAGCCGTTCCGCAAACCGGAGCGGTCCGCCTCGCGCGTCGACTTCGTCGGGCGCACCTGCGTCGTGCGGACCGGCACGGTCACCTCCGACTTCGGGCAGGCCGAGGTCACCTCGGCCGACGGCTCGTCCGCGCTCGTGCAGGTGCGCCAGACCGGTCGCGACCCCTTCGCGGCGGGGGACACGGCCGTGATCTACCAGTACGACCCGGACGGCGAGTTCTTCTGGGTCGTGCCGCTGAACTCTTCGCTGTAGGGGGTTTTCCGGGAATGGGTGCCATCACCACGGGCCTCGGCGTGCTCATCGCCGTCGGCGCTCTCGTCCTGATCGCGCTGCTGATCGTCGTCAGCCGGTTGTTCCGCAAGGTCGAGCAGGGCAAGGCCCTGATCGTGTCCAAGGTGCGCAAGGTGGACGTGACGTTCACCGGCGCCGTCGTCATGCCGGTGCTGCACCGCGCCGAGATCATGGACATCTCGGTCAAGACGATCGAGATCCGCCGCGCGGGCACCGAGGGGCTGATCTGCCAGGACAACATCCGCGCCGACATCCGGATCACGTTCTTCGTGCGCGTCAACAAGACCGTCGAGGACGTCATCAAGGTCGCCCAGGCGATCGGCACCGCCCGCGCCAGCGACGAGGCCACCCTGCAGGAGCTGTTCAACGCCAAGTTCTCCGAGGCGCTCAAGACCGTCGGCAAGCAGCTCGACTTCGTCGACCTCTACACCCACCGCGACGAGTTCCGCGACCGCATCATCCGGGTGATCGGCACCGACCTCAACGGCTACAGCCTGGAGGACGCGGCGATCGACTACCTGGAGCAGACGCCGATGGCGCAGCTCAACCCGACGAACATCCTCGACGCGCAGGGCATCCGCAAGATCACCGAGCTGACGGCGATCGAGCACGTGCGCACCAACGAGTTCCAGCGCACCGAGGAGAAGGAGATCACCCGCCAGAACGTCGAGGCGCGCGAGACGATCCTGGAGCTGGAGCGCCGCCAGGCCGACGCGGAGATCAAGCAGAAGCGCGAGGTCGAGACGCTGCGGGCGCGCGAGGAGGCCGAGATCTCCAAGGTGCAGGCCGAGGAGC
Organism: Actinosynnema pretiosum; assembly: GCF_024171695.1. Classification (GTDB taxonomy): domain Bacteria; phylum Actinomycetota; class Actinomycetes; order Mycobacteriales; family Pseudonocardiaceae; genus Actinosynnema; species Actinosynnema pretiosum. The sequence goes on from NZ_JAMTCF010000003.1 coordinate 534,894, forward strand.
GGCTCAAGGCCAGCGCCGCGCACCTGCGCACCGAGGAGCAGCTCGGCATCCAGCACGAGAACAAGAACCGCGAGATCGCCGTCGCCGAGAAGAACCGCGAGCGCGTGATCGCGATCGAGTCCGAGCGCATCGAGAAGGACCGGCTGCTGGAGGTCGTCTCCCGCGAGCGCGACACCGAGCTGGCGCGCATGGCCGCCGAGCGCGAGGTCGAGGGCGAGAAGCGCTCGGTCGCCGAGGTCGTGCGCGAGCGCGTCGCCGTGGAGAAGACGGTCGCCGAGCAGGAGGAGAACATCAAGCGGCTGCGGGCCGTGGAGGAGGCCGAGCGGGAGCGCCAGGCCACCGTCATCCGGGCCGAGGCCGAGGCGCAGGAGGGCCTGGTCAAGGACATCAAGGCCGCGGAGGCCGCCGAGGCCGCCGCGAAGTTCAAGGCCCGCGAGGAGCTCGTGCTCGCCGAGGCCCGCCAGCAGGCCGCCGAGCTGGACGCCCGCGCGATGATCCGCCTCGCCGAGGGCAAGCAGGCCGAGGCCGCCGCCGAGGGCCTCGCCGACGCGCAGGTCCGCGAGCGCTCCGCCGCCGCCGTGGAGAAGGTCGGCCGCGCCGAGGCCGTCGTGGAGCGCGAGAAGGCGCTCGTCGCCGCCGAGGCGATCCGCGAGAAGCTCAAGGGCGAGGCCGAGGGCCTGGCCGAGAAGGCGGGCGCCATGGCCGCCATGGACGAGGTCACCCGAGGCCACGAGGAGTACCGCCTGCGCCTGGAGGCCGAGAAGGAGATCCGCCTCGCGGGCATCGACGTGCAGCGGCAGGTCGCCGAGTCGCAGGCCACCGTCCTGGCCGCCGGGCTGGAGAAGGCCGACATCGACATCGTCGGCGGCGAGACCGCGTTCTTCGAGCGCATCGTCGGCGCGATCTCGGTCGGCAAGAGCGTCGACGGCTTCGTCGAGCACTCCGACGTCGCCCGCACCCTGGTCGAGCCGTGGCTCAACGGCACGTCGAGCTTCACCGACGACGTCACCCGCGTGCTCGGCTCGTTCGGCACCGAGGACGTCAAGAACCTCACCGTGTCCGCCGCGCTCCACCACATGATCAGCGCGGGCGGCCCCGACGCCGACAAGCTCCGCAAGCTGCTCGACCACGCCACCCGCCTCGGCGTCGCCGAGCGCCCCGTCGCCGCCCTCGCCGCGCAGTCGTGACGGCCGCCCTCGACGCGGGCGCGTACGAGGTCCTCCGGGCCCGGCTGGCCGACCAGGCCGCCGGGCTCGCTCGGGGGGCCGAGGCGCTCAACACCCGCAGGCTTGAGGCGTTCGGCGGCGCGGAGCTGCGCCTGCTCGGCACCGAGCGCGTCCGCACCGGGGCCAACCTGGTCCCGGTCGACGTGGTCGAGGTCGCGGGCTTCCTGCTCGTCGGCTACCACGCCCCGGCCGCGCTGCGCGGCGACGAGACCGCCGTCGCCGACGTGCTCTCCCTGCACCGCCGCACGACCGGGAGCGGTGACGCGGACGGGAGCGGCGGCGCCGGAGCGGGCGAGGCCGGGGAGTCCGAAGTGGACTCCGCCGCCCTGGTCGACGCCGCCGACGACGACCTGCCCGGCCTCCTGCGCGACCCCGGCTTCCTGCGCGACTTCGCCGAGCTGCACCGCTACTACCGCCAGGCCCGGCTGGTCCGGCTGCGCCGCGTCGAGGGCAGGCTGCTCGCGGTGTTCCAGACCGGCGCCCGCGCCCAGGACACCCGCGTGCTGCGCTGGGAGGTCGGCGTCGACGGCGCCGTGCGCTACCTGGACAACCGGGGCGAGCGCGACCACGTCCACCCGCCGACCCACGACTTCACCTGGACCCCGGCCACCCGCGAGGACCACGTCCTCGGCCGCCACCCGCACATCTCCGTGCAGGGCGAGGTCTACGTCTCGGCGGTCGGCGGCTCGCTGGTGCTCAAGACCGAGAACGACCCCGACTCGGACCGGGCGGTCCTGCGCGAGCCGGTCGACGACCCGCTGCAGAGCCTGGCCGACGCCGACGTCGAGCACGCCCGCGTCGGCCCGCTGGTGCTGATCAGGGTCCGCCCGTACAACGAGACCGCCTGGCGCCACCTGGTCTTCAACACCCGCACCGGCGCCGCGACCCGGCTCGACGGCATCGGCCCCTCCTGCCTCCGCCTGCCCGACGACCAGGGCCTGGTCTTTCCCGGCGGCTACCTGCTCGCCACCGGCGCGGCCCGCACGTTCGACGGCGCCGACACCGAGGGCCTGGCGTTCGAGCGCGTCGTCCGCTCGCCCAACGGCGAGGACGTCCTCTACGCCTTCCGCGCCGACGACCGCGCGCTCCTGCTGCCCTACAACGTGATCCGCAAGGAGGTCGCCACCCCGCTGCCGTGCCGGGGCCACGCCCTGTTCGACGACGGCGGCCTCGTGCTGCTGCGCGCGGGCTCCGACGAGCCGACCAGGGTGCACCCGGTCCAGGTGTGGCTGACCCCGTTCCAGTCCGACACGCACGCCGCCGCCCAGCGCACCGGAACCGGCCCGCTGGAGCGGGTCGGCAACGCGGACCTGGTGCGCGGCATCTCCGACTGCCTGTCGGTGGTGGCCGCAGCCGAGGAGTCCGAGCCGACCGCCGCCGTGTTCGAGGCGCTGATCGCCGCGTGCGCCAGGGTCGTGGACACCCACCACTGGCTCGGCGACGCCGACCTCGGCGACCTGCGCGCCCCGGTGCTCAAAGTGCGCGCCACCGCCCAGCTGGTGCTGGACGAGTTCGAGACGGTCCGCCAGCTCACCGAGCAGGCGCGGGGCGCGCTCTCCGCCGCCGACGAGCGGGTCACCGCGCTGCTGCGCCGCGCGCACAGCGACGTGCTCGACACCGCCGACTCCTGGGTGCGGCTGCTCACCGACCTGCGCGGCGCGCAGGGGAACCTGGTGACGCTCAAGGAGATGCGCTACGCCGACGACGAGCGCATCGACGGCCTGGTGTCCACGTTGGACGGTGAGATCGCGTCGGTCGGCGCCCGCGCCGTCGCGTTCCTCGGCCGCGAGGACGCCTTCGCCGAGCACCAGGACCAGGTGGACTCGCTGCTGGCCAAGGCGACCGAGCTGCGCACCACCGCCGAGGCCGCCCCGCTGACCGAGGAGCTGCTCGCCCAGCAGCGCGGACTCGAAGTGCTCACCGAGGTCGTCGGCGGGCTCGACATCGCCGACGCCACCGCCCGCACCTCCGTGCTGGAGCGCATCGGCTCCGTGCTGGCCGGGCTCAACCGGGTCCGCGCCACCGTCGACGGCCGCCGCCGCGACCTGGTCGCCGCCGAGGGCCGCGCCGAGTTCGCCGCCGAGCTGGCGCTGCTCGGCCAGGCCGTCACCGGCGCGATCGCCGTCGCCGACACCCCGGAGCGCTGCGACGAGCAGCTCGGCGGGCTGCTGCTCAAGCTGGAGAACCTGGAGTCCCGCTTCGGCGAGTTCGACGACTTCCTCGCCCGGCTGTCCGACAAGCGCACCGACGTCTACGAGGCGTTCTCCTCCCGCAAGCAGGCGCTGCTGGACGAGCGGGCCCGCCGCGCCGACCGGCTCGCCGCCTCCGCCGACCGGGTGCTCGCGGGCGTGGCCCGCCGGGTCGCGGGCCTGTCCTCGCAGGACGAGGTCAACACCTACTTCGCCTCCGACCCGATGGTCGTGCGGCTGCGCTCGGTCGCCGACGAGCTGCGCGGGCTCGGCGACCAGGTCCGCGCCGAGGAGCTGGACGGCCGCGTGCTGGCCGCGAGGCAGGAGGCCGGGCGGGCGCTGCGCGACCGGCTGGAGATGTTCGACGGCGACGCGATCAAGCTGGGCGGCCACCGGTTCGCGGTCAACACCCAGCCCGTCGACGTGACCCTGGTGCCCAAGGACGGCGGCATGGCGTTCGCGGTCACCGGCACGGACTTCCGCGCCCCCGTGCGCGATCCGGGGTTCGAGGCCACCGCGCCGTTCTGGGCGCAGGCCGTGGTCTCCGAGACCGCCGAGGTGTACCGGGGCGAGCACCTGGCCTCGGCCGTGCTGGCCGAGCAGCCCGCCGACGAGCTGCGCGTCGGCGCCGAGGCCGGGACGCTGCCCGAGCTGGTCAGGCACGTCGCCGAGAGCAGGCTGGACGAGGGCTACGAGCGCGGCGTGCACGACCACGACGCCGCGCTGCTGCTGGCCGAGCTTGTCCGCCTCGCCGACGGCGCGGACGTCCTGCGCTACCCGCCCGCGTCCCGCGCCGCCGCCCAGTACCTGTGGGCGGGCGCCGACGAGGACGACCGCCGCCGCTGGTCGCTGCGCGCCGCGTCGCTGGGCCGCGCGCGGGCCAGGTTCGGCCGCTCCGCCGCCGTCGACGCGCTGTGCGCCGAGCTGGCCGAGCGGGCGGGCGACCCGCTCGCCGGCGAGTACCTGTTCGAGGAGCTGTGCCGGACCCCGCTGGCGTTCGCCTCCGGGACCAGGGCCCGCGCGCTGACCGAGGCGTTCCACCGCGCGCTCGGCGACCGCTCCGAGCTCGACGCCGACCTGGCCGCGCTCGCCGACGACGTCGACGCCCGCCGCGCCCTCGTCCAGGGCTGGTACGAGGCGTTCCTCGGCGGGGTCGCCGACCCGGACCTGCCGGAGGCCGTGGCCGCCGAGGTGTGCCCCGACCTGCCGCGCCGCCCGGTCGACGCGCCCGTCGAGTCCGAGGTGACCGGCCTGCTCGGCGACCACCCGAGGATCACCGGCGGACGGCTGGCGGTGCGGCTGGACGAGCTGCTCGCCAGGACCGCCGCGTTCCGCGCCGACCGGGTCCCCGCGTTCCGCGCCTACCAGCGGCTGCGCAACGACCTGGTCGCCCGCGAGCGCGACCGGCTGCGGCTGGACGAGCACCGGCCCAAGGTGATGGGCGCGTTCGTGCGCAACCGGCTGCTCGACGAGGTCTACCTGCCGCTGATCGGCGACAACCTCGCCAAGCAGCTCGGCGCGACCGGCGCGGCCAAGCGCACCGCCCAGATGGGCCTGCTGCTGCTCATCTCCCCGCCCGGCTACGGCAAGACCACCCTGGTCGAGTACGTCGCCGACCGGCTCGGCCTGCTGCTGGTCAAGGTCAACGGCCCCGCGCTCGGCCACGGCGTCACCAGCGTCGACCCGGCCGACGCGCCGAACGCCACCGCCCGCCAGGAGGTCGAGAAGGTCAACTTCGCGCTGGAGGCGGGCAACAACGTCCTGCTGTACCTGGACGACGTGCAGCACACCTCCCCGGAGTTCCTGCAGAAGTTCATCTCGCTGTGCGACGGGCAGCGCCGCATGGAGGGCGTCTGGGAGGGCCGCACCAGGACGTACGACCTGCGCGGCAAGCGGTTCGCGGTGTGCATGGCGGGCAACCCGTACACCGAGTCCGGCAAGCGGTTCCGCATCCCCGACATGCTCGCCAACCGGGCCGACGTGTGGAACCTCGGCGACGTGCTGTCCGGGCGGGAGGAGCTGTTCTCCCTGTCCTACGTGGAGAACGCGCTGACCGCCAACCCGGTGCTGGCCCCGCTGTCCTCCCGGTCCCGCGAGGACCTGGAGCTGCTGGTGCGGATGGCGGCGGGCGAGCGGATCAGCCGGGACCGGCTCGGCCACACCTACCCGGCGGCCGAGCTGGAGCAGGTGCTGTCGGTGCTGCGGAAGGTGCTGCGGCTGCGCGAGGTCGTGCTGGCGGTCAACCGCGCCTACATCGCCTCCGCCGGTCAGGCCGACGCGTCCCGCACCGAGCCGCCGTTCCTGCTCCAGGGCTCCTACCGGAACATGGCCAAGCTGGTGGAGAAGGTCGTGCCGGTGATGGACGAGGCCGAGCTGGAGGCCGTCCTGGACGACCACTACCTCGGCGAGGCGCAGACCCTCACCTCCGGCGCGGAGGCGAACCTGCTGAAGCTGGCGGAGCTGCGCGGGGTGCTGGACGACGCGCGGGCGCGCCGCTGGGCCGAGGTGAAGGCCGGGTACCTGCGGGAGAAGGCGCTGGGCGGCGGGGACGACCCGCTGGCCCGCGCGGTCGGCGCGGTGGGCCTGCTGGCCGACCGGGTCGAGGAGGTCCGCAAGTCGATCGACGGGCTGCGCGGCTAGCGGCGGTCCCGCGCGGCGGTGGCCGGGGTCAGTACCGGCCCCGGTCGCCGAGGAAGCAGCCGACGCCGTCCCGGTTGCCGTCCAGGCCGTGCCGGTCCTGGCCGGGCACCAGGATGATCCCCACGCCCCGGTTGCGCAGCCACGAGCACGAGTCCTCCACGTACCAGGGGATCAGCCAGGGCACGCACGACCCGGTGGTCCAGTAGGCCCGGTCGCACACGCCCTGCGGCTGCGTGGCCTGGGTGGTCGTCGGCGGGGTCGGCCGGACGCCCGGCGGCGGCTGGCCCGCGTCCGACCCGCTCTCCGGCGGGGACCCGCCCGGCGGCTGACCGCTGGGGGGCGCGGACGGCTCGCCACCGGTGCTGGTCGGCGGCTGCGGGAGCGGCGGCGTGCTCGGTCGCGTGGTCGTGGTCGGCACGGCGGTGTCCGCGCTCTGCTCGCCGACCGGTTCCACCTCGGCCCTGACCTCGGTGGGCGCGGGCAGCGGCGGCGGGGTCGGCGAGCGGCCCAGCAGGTCGGTCGTGTGCGTCGCGCTCAGCAGCCCGGCCCCCGGCTGCGCGACGACCCGGCGCGACTCCACCGGCCTCGGCGCGTTGGCCGAGATCAGCAGCACCGCCAGCATCGAGGCGGCCACCGTCGCGACGCCTCCGGCCAGGAGCGCCCGTCTCCCACTGCTCATCCCCCGCACCCGTCCCGACGGCATCCCACGGTGTCACGTGGAATCGCTGGTCAGCGGCCATCCGTTACCGCTGGGCGATTCTTCACCCACTCCGGGCAACGCCCGCAAGGGCGCGGCGCATCGGGGGGACGAGGACTGCCCGGACGGGCAGCGCCGGAGCACCATGGCGACGTGGACCAAGGACTGCTCGGCCCGATGACGGTCACCTGGCAGCTCCACGCCGACCCGGCGATGTGGGTCGCGGGGATCACCAGCCTGAACCTCCAGGCGCTGCACCCGCGCGCGGTCGCGGGCGTGGTGCAGAACTCGGACTTCCGGACCGACCCGCTCGGCAGGCTCAGCCGCACCGCGAGCTTCGTCGGCGTCACCACCTACGGCACCACCGACCAGGCCGAGCGCGCCGCCCGGCGGGTCAGGGCGGTGCACCGGGCGCTGCGCGCGACCGACGAGCACGGGCGCGCGTTCCCGCTCGACGAACCGGACCTGCTGCTGTGGGTGCACTGCGCCGAGGTGTCGTCCTTCGCGACCGTGGTGCGCCGCGCGGGCTACCGGCTGAGCCCCGCCCAGGTCGACCGGTACTACCGGGAGCAGCGGCGCGGGGCCGAGCTGGTCGGGCTGCGGGCGCGGGACGTGCCGGGCAGCGCGGGCGAGATGGCGGACTACTTCGCCGGGGTGCGCCCCCTGCTGCGCCGGACCCCGGACTCCGAGCTGGTGCACGACTTCCTGAGCCGCCCGCCGCTGCCGGGAGCGCTGCGGCACGCGCTGGCCGCGTACGAGCCGCTGCTGGGGCGCCTCGCGTACTCGCTGCTGCCGGACTGGGCGATCGAGCTGCACGGCCACCCCGCCCACCCGGCCGCGCGGGCCACCCGGCTGCTGCGCGGCCTGCGGGCGGCGGCCAGGCTCGTGCCCGCGCCGCTGCGGTGGAGCGTGCCTGACCGGCACCTGGTGCGGGCGATCCGGCGGGGCGGCCTGGCCGTGGTGCCGCGCAGGGCGCTGCTGCCCCGGCCGTGACCCCTGGAAGCACATCCGGAGCCGTTCCGGAAGGGTGCGAACAACCCCTTTATTGATCCATTAGGGGGACTTCGTTGAGCTTTTGAGACGTACCGCACATCCGGCATTCGGACCCGGCTGCTTAGCATTGCTGGCGGCTTGGTGCGCGATCCGCACCACGTTCCCGGACGACGAGAGGCGTGCGAGCGGATGCGTTACCGGAAGCTGGTCATGGCGATCACGGGGTCTGCGGTCCTGGCGGCGACGGCCGCCTGCGGTGGCGTGGACCAGAGCACCCTGGAGGGCAAGGCGGACGACGGGACCCTCACCGTCGGCATCCGCTACGACCTGCCCGGCATGTCCCAGCGGCGGATCGACGGCGAGTTCGTCGGCTTCGACGTCGACGTGGCCAAGTACGTCGCCGCCCAGTTCGACGTCCAGCCGAGCGGCATCACCTGGCGCGAGGTCCGGCCCGCCGACCGCGAGAAGCTGATCGCCTCCGGCGAGGTCGACCTGATCGTCGCGAACTACTCGATCACCGAGCCGCGCAAGCAGCAGGTCGGCTTCGCGGGTCCGTACTTCCAGACCGGGCAGGGTCTGCTCGTCCGCGCCACCGAGGAGGCCGTCACCGGCACCGAGGCGCTGAGCGGGAAGAGGCTGTGCTCGGTCACCGGGACGACCTCGGCGGCGAAGGTCAAGGAGGAGTTCGCGCAGGACGTCGAGCTGGTCGAGTACGGCCAGTACTCGGACTGCGTGACCGCCCTGCTCGCGGAGCGGGTCGACGCCGTGACCACGGACGAAGCCATCCTGACCGGCTTCGTCGGGCAGAACCCGGAGCTGCTCAAGCTCGTCGGCGAGCCCTTCACGACCGAGCGCTACGGCGTCGGCCTGGCCAAGGACGACGCCTCGGGCAAGGCCAAGGTGGCCTCGGCGATCGAGAAGATGGTGAGCACCGGGGAGTGGAAGGCGGCCCTTGACCGCAACCTCGGCAGCGCCGAGGTCGAGCTTCCGGAGCCTCCTCAGGTCACCGAAAAGTGATCACTCGGAAGTGATGGTTCCTCGCACTCGGTAGTGCTGGCGGGGTTGTCCCGATACTCTCGCCTGCGCAGGCCGTGGTTTCTGTGTCGTGTCACACGCTCGCGGAACAACACGCGGGCGTGCCTCTTCCCGCTTGCGTCGGCGGGGAGAACGCCCCCGGGACGGCCGGGGCCGCACCGTGCAGCCCCAAGCTTTCCTGCGATGGAGGCAGGCGGATGGCAGAGGGCACTGTCAAGTGGTTCAACGCTGAGAAGGGCTACGGCTTCATCGCCCAGTCCAACGGCGGACCTGACGTCTTCGTGCACTACTCGGAGATCCAGGGCAACGGCTTCCGCACGCTGGAGGAGAACCAGCGGGTGGAGTTCGAGATCGGCCAGGGCACGAAGGGGCCGCAGGCCCAGAACGTGCGAGCCTTCTGAGCGAACCCCGCCGGGGGCGCCGCCGACCGCGGCCGAAGGCTTCCCCACGACGGACCGAGGGCGCCGTCCCAGACCCTGGTGGGTCGGGGGCGGCGCCCTCGGCGTTCGTCTCGGGGGATCGGCCCGCTGGGGAGCCTCACCCGCATGGGTGCACACCGTACGGGCGGCACCTCGTCACGGAGCGCTACATCATGCCGCGCTGGCGGGCTTCCCACTCCAGCCGCTGCATGACCCACTCGGTGGCCAGCGCCTGCGGCGAGGTCTGCCGCTCGGCGGCCAGCTCGCGGAGCTGCTCGTTGGCCATGAGCTGGAGCCGGAGCTGGTAGACCTGCGCGTTGCCGAAGCTGGAACCGGAGCCGGTCGTCTCCGCGTCGACGGTCTCCGGCGCGAGCGCGGCGAGGTACGACGTCAGCTCGTCGTCGCCGCCACCGACCGGACCACCCGCTTCGGGTTGCTCGGAGCGGTGCTTGCTGGACCTGCGTCCCAGGGAACCAAGAGCCACCGCGCCACGATAACGGTCCGGTTGCGGAACACCTAGGCGTGTGGCGCGGGTCACAGTTCTTGTGGCATGGAGAGGCCCCCGCGCCAGGGGGAGGAACGCGGGGGCCGGAGGGGATCTCCACAGGTGCTGACCGGGGGTCTGTCAGCAATTCGGATTCTTGCACGCGCTCGTGCGCCACGGGAGTGGGTGCGCGGAAATTCTTCAGCCCGCGGTCGACCGGAACCCGCGCAGGCGCAGGCTGTTGGAGACCACGAACAGGCTGGAGAAGGCCATCGCGGCCCCCGCGAGCATGGGGTTCAGCAATCCGAGCGCCGCGATCGGCAAACCGGCGACGTTGTAGGCGAACGCCCAGAAAAGATTTCCCCTGATGGTCCGCAGCGTTCGCCGGGACAACCGGATGGCGTCCACCGCGACCCGCAGGTCGCCGCGCACCAGCGTCAGGTCGCCCGCCTCGATGGCCGCGTCCGTGCCGGTGCCCATCGCCAGCCCCAGGTCCGCCGCCGCCAGCGCGGGCGCGTCGTTCACGCCGTCGCCGATCATCGCGACCACCCGGCCCTGCTCCTGCAACCGCCGCACCGCGTCGACCTTGCCCGACGGCAGCACCCCGGCGATCACCTCGTCGATGCCGACCTCGGCGGCCACCGCGCGCGCCACCACCTCGTTGTCCCCGGTCAGCAGCACCGGCCGCAACCCCAGCCCGCGCAGCCCCCGCACCGCCTCCGCGCTGGTCGGCTTCACCGCGTCGGTCACGCCCAGCAGCCCCAGCGGCAGCCCGTTCGCGGTCACCGCCACCACCGTGCGGCCCCGCCCCTCCAGCTCCCGCCCGGCCGCCACCAGCTCCTCGGGCAGCCGCGCCGACGTCAACCGGCCGACCTCGACCCGCCGACCCCCCAGCACCGCCGACACCCCGACGCCCGCCTCGTTCGCGAACCCGGTCACCGGCGGCAGCTCGCCGACCTCGGCCCCGGCCCCGCGCACCACCGCCGCCGCGATCGGGTGCTCCGAGCCGTGCTCGGCCGCCCCCGCCACCCGCAGCAGCTCCGCCCGCTCCACGCCGGGCGCGGGCGCCACGTCCACCAGCTCCAGCCGCCCGGTCGTCACCGTGCCGGTCTTGTCCAGCACCACCGTGTCCACCCGCCGGGTCGACTCCAGCACCTCCGGCCCCTTGACCAGGATGCCCAGCTGCGCGCCCCGCCCGGTGCCCACCAGCAGCGCGGTCGGCGTCGCCAGCCCCAGCGCGCACGGGCACGCGATCACCAGCACCGCCACCGTCGCCGTCATCGCGAACTCCACCGGGGCCCCGGACAGCAGCCACCCGGCCAGCGTCACCAGCGCGATGCCCAGCACGATCGGCACGAACACCGCCGACACCCGGTCCGCGAGCCGCTGCACCTCGGCCTTGCCGGACTGCGCCTGCTCGACCAGCGCCGCCATCCTGGCCAGCTGGGTGTCCCCGCCGACCCCGGTCGCCTCGACCACCAACCGGCCGCCCGCGTTGACCGACCCGCCGACCACCCCGTCGCCGACCCCGACCTCCTCGGGCGCAGACTCGCCGGTGACCATCGACCGGTCGACCGCCGACGCGCCGTCGACCACGACCCCGTCGGTCGCGATCCGCTCGCCCGGCCGCACCGCGAACCGGTCGCCGACCCGCAGCTCCGCCACCGGCACCCGGACCTCGCGGCCGTCCCGCAGCACCGCGACGTCCTTCGCGCCCAGCGCCAGCAGCGCCCGCAGCGCGGCGCCCGCCCGCCGCTTCGACCTGGCCTCCAGCCAGCGGCCGAGCAGCAGGAACAGCGTCACGCCGACGGCCACCTCCAGGTAGACGTCACCGGTCGACGACGGGCGCGGCACCAGGCTGAACCCGTGCGTCATGCCCAGCTCGCCCGCGCCGCCGAGCACCAGGGCGTAGACGGACCACAGGTAGGACACCGTGACGCCCATCGACACCAGGGTGTCCATCGTGCTGGCCCCGTGCCGCAGGTTGACCGCCGCCGCGCGGTGGAACGGCCAGCCGCACACCCACACCACGGTGGTGGCCAGCGCGAGCGAGAGCCACTGCCAGGCGGGGAACTGCCAGGCGGGGACCATCGACAGCGCGATGACCGGCACGCCGAGCACGGCGGCGAGCTGCACCCGCAGCCGGAGGTCGCCCGCGTGGTCGTCCTCCTCCGGCTCGGGGGCGCGGTCCGGTTGTGGCGCTTGCGCTCCGTAACCGGCCGCCTCGACCGTGGAGACCAGGTCCGCCACCTCGGTGCCGTCCGGGTACTCGACGCTCGCCTTCTCCGTGGCGTAGTTGACCGAAGCGGTCACCCCGTCGAGCTTGTTGAGCTTGCGCTCGATCCGGTTGGCGCACGACGCGCAGGTCATGCCGGTGATGGCCAGCTCGACCCGGCTGGTCCCGGTCTCCGCAGTCGTCATGACCGTCAGCCCACCAGCTCGTAACCGGCCTCGGTGACCGCGGCCTTCACCTCGTCGAGGCCCAGCTCGCGATCGCTGGTCACGGTGACGGCGCCGCTCTCCAGCACGACCGAGACGTCGGTCACGCCCGCGATCCCCGTCAGCTCCTCGGTGACGGAGCTGACGCAGTGACCGCAGGTCATGCCGGTGACGGTGTAGGTGGTGACAGCCATGTCCACTCACTCTCCTCGAAGGCCGTTAGCGCTTCCGAGGATACCCCCAGGGGGTAGTCGTGGGTCAGGCGGAGTCGTCCGAGGGCTTCTCCAGCTGCGTGACCTCCCCCTCCAACCGCTCCACGAGCTGCTCCAGGCCCGCGAGCATCCCGTCCAGCTCGCCCATCTTGTCGCTCATCAGCGCGTCCAGGTCGGCTTCCAGCGAGGCCAGCGACAGGCCTGCGAACACCGCCTGCGGGTCCGCGAACGGCACGTGCGGCGCGTCGGGCGTCTCAGCGCTGGGCTGTTCGGGTGAGACGTCGGTGATCTCCCCGGCCGCCTGCGCGCTCACCTCCTCGGGCGTCGGCTCGGTGGTCTGCTCCTGCTGCTTGCCGGGTTCCGGCTGGGTCATGGGGTACCGCCCTCCTGTTCGCCGCCAAGCACACCACGAGTGCTCCGGGGGCCGTGCGCTTGCACGGAAAGTAACGCTGCGTGGACCCTGAATCACTCTCCGGGGGGCTGCGGCACTTCGCAGGGCTCGCTTAGCCTCGCGCCAACCTCAAGTCGGGGAGGCGTCATGAGCGGGTCCCTAGAAGTTCGGCAGTTCCTGTGGAACCAGGACGAGATCGGGTCGAGGCCGGGCGGAGGAGGAGTCCCCGCCCAGCGAACCGGGGAGCCGTCGCGCGTCTCCGACGAACAGGTCCACCGGGCGCGGCTGTCGGTCGCGCGTGGGGCCACCAGCGCCGAGGACTGCAAGCTGCTGCTCGACATGCTCGGCCTGTCGCCGGGCGAGGACGGCGGCATCCCACCCGTGCAGCGGTGACCGGGCGCCCGCTCCCCCGCGCGTGGGGGAGCGGCCGTCGGGGTTCGACGCACCACGAGCACCACCCGCGCCTGTCCTGGCGCGGGTGGTGCTCTGCGTTTCACGGCCTCCTCCACACCCGTGCGGGGAAGGGGCAGGCGGGCCGGAGGGCGTTCCAGGGGCGGCGCGGCACCGCTCCTGCGGGTGGACGGGTGGGCTGCCCGGTCCGGTGGCTCCTGAGGGCCCTGCGGGGCCTGGGCGCCCGGTGTGCGGCGCGGGACGCGCGCGAGGAAGCCGTTCGCCGCGCCCCGCTCCACCCGCCGGTCGCTCCCTCCCGCCCCGTCCGGTGGTGGCTCGTCCGAGTGGTGTCGGCGGGGCCGGAGCGGGTAGTCGGGGAGGGGTCGCTCGGAGCGGTGAGCCCGTTCGGGGTGGTCGGTTCCAACGGCTTACCCCCTCCTCGGCGTCGAATGCGCCGGGCGGCGGGCCCCGAGATCGCGGATTCGGCGCGGCGGTGACCCTGAAATCGCAGGTCACCTCACTTGTGGACCCCCCGTTTTGGAGTATCTGGCATCTGTGTTCTATAGTTACGATGCTTCCAACGACAGCGGTTGGAGGGCCTGGGAAGAAGGTGGCCCACCAGGGCTGCTGGAGGAACGAAGGTCCCCATCGTCTAGCGGCCTAGGACCCCGCCCTTTCAAGGCGGTAACGCGGGTTCGAATCCCGTTGGGGGTACGCAGTAGAGTAGGGTACGATCTGCACGAAGCAAGGCCCAGTGGCGCAGTTGGTTAGCGCGTCGCCCTGTCACGGCGAAGGTCGCGGGTTCGAGTCCCGTCTGGGTCGCAAGGCTGTTCGGCTGAGGCCGGGCCAGCTACCTGGCCAGGTAGCTCAGTTGGTACGAGCGACCGCCTGAAAAGCGGTAGGTCGGCGGTTCGACCCCGCCCCTGGCCACCAACAACATTCGAAAGCCCCGCAGGGATTCCTGCGGGGCTTTCGCTTTTCCCGCACTTCGCCCCCGAATTCGCCGGTGGCGTTCGATCAGTCGAATCGGACCACCGCGATCGCCTGGTCGTCGTGCACTTTCGCGCGTCGCCAACGAGTGCGATCCCGATCACGTTCCTCGGCCGCGCGGATCTCGTCCAGCACCGCCCCCGGCCCATTCCGAAATGCGATCCGCGTCACTTCGCGCCACCGGAACAGCCCGTAGTCGTCCACCCCGCAGGACACGCCGTCCGTCGCGAGCACCGCCGTCGACACCGCGCTCCTCGGCCAGCTCCGCCGCACCGCCATCCCGGCCGCCGCCGGATCGGCCTCGGCCACCCAGAACCCGCCGGGCCGGTTCCGCCAGTCGGTGACCTTCGCCACTGCCCCGCGCAGCTCGCGGAGCCGGTGGTCGGCCACGACCTCGCCCTCCTCGGGGATCGGACCGCCGGGCGGGCCGAAGACCACGACCGGGCTGTCCGCCAGCACCAGCGCGTCCACGGTCTCGGCCGACCAGCGCAGGATCGCGACCGTGCTGGACGGCGAGTCGCCGGGGACCAGGCCGTGCCTGGCGCGGAGCCGGTCGATCGCGCCCGCCAGCTCCTCGGCGAGATCGCCCAGCAGCGGCCCGGTGAACTCCTCGGCCAGCGCCCGCGAGTGCCAGCCGCCGTCGCGCTCCCTCGGCGTGGGCGAGGTGGCCCCGTCGAGCAGCACCACGGCGTTGTCCAGCAGGACGACCCGGTCCTCGGTGGGGCGGGGCAGCCCGTCCAGGCCGACGCCCGGCCGCTCGGCGGTGCTGATCCGGGGCGCGCTGGTCACGGCGCCAGCCTAGAGCGGCGTCAACCTGGGTTGACAAACCCGGATCTGTCAACCAAGGTTGACGGCATGACGGAAGCGACGCAACTCGCCTCGGCGGCGGGAGATCGTGATCCGGGGGTGGGGCTGCGGGCGGTCAGCGCGCTCCGCAAGCTCCTGGAGCACCTCGAATCGGCGCAGGTCCGCAACGCGCGGGCGAACGGGTGGTCGTGGCAGGAGATCGCGGCCGAGCTGGGGGTCACCCGGCAGGCCGTCCACAAGAAGCACGGGGGAGAGCGATGATCGGGGAGCGGTTCACCAGGGAGGCGCGCCAGGCGGTCGTGGCGGCGGTGGGGGAGGCGGAGCGGACCGGGGCCAGGCAGGTCGAACCCGAGCACCTCGCGCTCGCGCTGCTCGGCGCGCCCGCGCTCGCCGGGTTCGACCTGCCGCGCGACGAGGTCGCCGCCGAGTTCGCGGACATCCGCCGCAGGGGCGGGCTGACCGGCGCCGACGTCGAGGCGCTGCGCGGACTCGGCATCGACGTGGACGAGGTGCTGGGCGCGGCGGAGCGCTCGCTCGGCGGGGCGGGGGCGGCGACCGGGACCAAGCGCAAGTGGCGGCTGTTCGGCAACCACCTGCCGTTCGCGCCCGAGAGCAAGCAGGCGCTGAACCGCAGCCTCACCGAGGCGCTCGACCTCGGCTCGTCGACGCTCACCGCCGACCACCTCGTGCTCGCGCTGCTCGGCGCGCGCGGACCGGTGTCCGAGGTGCTCGGGGCGAGGGGCGCCCGGTACGTCGAGGTCAGGAAGCTGGTCGCGGCTCCACGTACGTGACCAGCGGCAGGAACGCCTGGGTGAGCGGGCCGATGGCCAGCGCGTACAGCACGGTGCCCACGCCGACCGTGCCGCCGAGCAGCCAGCCGATCCCCAGCACCGCGATCTCCACGGTGGTGCGCACCAGGCGCAGCGAGGTCCCGGTCCGCGCGCAGAAACCCGTGGTCAGGCCGTCGCGCGGGCCGGGGCCGAGCCGGGCGCCGATGTAGGTGGCGGCGGCCAGGCCGTTGAGCACGATGCCGAGGCCGAGGAACGCGGCCCGCCACGGCAGCGAGGTCGGCTCGGGCAGCACGGCCAGCCCGGCGTCCACCGCGACGCCGATGACCACGATGTTCGCCAGCGTGCCCACGCCCGGCCGCTGGCGCAGCGGGATCCAGCACAGCATCACCAGCACGCCGACCAGGGCCGTGATCGTGCCGAAGGACAGGCCGGTGCGCTGCGCCAGGCCCTCGTGCAGCACGTCCCACGGGTCCAGCCCGAGGGTGGACCGGATGTGCAGCGCCATGCTCGTGCCGTACAGCCACAGGCCGGCGAACAGCTGGGGCAGGCGGCGAACGGGTGCCGTGGTGACGGGCAACTGGGTCAGGGCGGCGAGCATGTGGCCATCTTCAGCCCGCGTTCATCGAACTGAGAAGGGCCAATAGCCAATAATTGGCCTCATGCAGCACTCGATCCCGCCAGGTGGACGTGTTTCCGGGTTCCGACTCGCCAAGCTCCTCGGCGAGTGGCGACGACGAGGCGCGCGGCACGGGTCCGCGGACCTCGCCGCCGCCGTCCGGATGCTCGTCCTCGACGGCAGGCTGCCCGCGGGGACCCGGCTGCCCGCCGAGCGGGAGATGGCCGAGGCGCTGCCGGTCAGCCGGACCATGATCAGCGCCGCGCTGGACCAGCTGCGCGCCGAGGGGCTCGTGGCCTCCCGGCGCGGGGCGGGGACGTGGATCAGCCTGCCCAGCGGAGGGGCGCTGGTCGGCGGGGCGGACACCCCGCTGGTCGGCAGCAGCATGGTCGACTTCGCCCGCGCCGCCCCACCCGCGATCCCCGGCCTGCTGCCCGCGTTCGACGCGGTGCGGGCCCGGCTGCCCGAGCAGCTGCTCGACCACGGGTACTACGAGCACGGGGTGCCCGAGCTGCGGCGGCGCATCGCGCAGCGGTTCGAGGCGCGCGGGCTGCCCACCAGCCCGGACCAGATCCTGGTCACCAGCGGGGCGCAGCACGCGCTGGCCCTCGTGCTGCGGATGCTCACCGGGCCGGGGGACCGGGTGCTCGTGGAGCAGCCCAGCTACCCCAACGCGCTCGACGCGATCAAGGCCATGTCGGCGATCCCGGTCCCGGTCGCCATGACCGACACCGGCTGGGACCTGCCCGGCATCGCCGCCGCGCTGCGCCAGGCCGCGCCCCGGATGGCGTACGTGGTGCCGGACTTCCACAACCCCACCGGGCACCGGATGGACGCGGCGACCCGCGCCGAGCTGGCCGACCTCGCGCGCCGGGCGCGGACCCCGCTCGTGGTGGACGAGACGATAGTGGAGCTGGACCTGGACGGTGACCCGCTGGACGGGCCGCCGCCGGTGGCCTCGTTCGCCGACGACCTCGTGGTGACCCTCGGGTCGGCCAGCAAGTCGCACTGGGCCGGGCTGCGGATCGGGTGGATCCGGGCGTCCACCGAGGTCGTGCACCGGCTGGTGTCCAGCCGGACCGCGCTCGACCTGGGCTCCGCGGTGCTGGACCAGATGGTGCTGGCCGAGCTGCTGACCGAGCCCGAGGCGGGGCTGGCCGAGCGGCGGCGGCACCTGGCGGGGCAGCGGGACGTGCTGATGGCGGGGTTGCGGGAGCACCTGCCGCAGTGGCGGTTCGACCGGCCGGGGGGCGGGCTCAGCGTGTGGTGCGAGCTGGACGCGCCGGTGAGCACCCGGATCGCGGTGGTCGCGCAGAACCACGGGATGCGGTTGGCGCCGGGGGCGCGGTTCGGGGCGCACGGGGGGTTCGAGCGGTGGCTGCGGCTGCCGTTCGTGCTGCCGTCCGACGTGCTGCGGGAGGCGGTGCGGCGGTTGGGGCTGGTGGCCGCCGCGGTGTCGGGGGGCGGGTCGGTGCCGCACCAGGAGGTGGACGTGCCGGTGGCTTGAGGGGGGCCGGTCTGGGTGATCAACCGCGTTCTTGCCGGTCGCGGGATCAGGTGCGGCGGATCCGGGGTGGCCTGGGGAGAGCCGGTGCGCGGCTTCGCCGGGGGCCGGGTCGGGAGCGGCTGCCCGCTCTGGCGCGGTGGTCCCGAGGTGGTTGCCAGGTGCGGCTTCGGTTCTGCTTCTTGCTGGTGCTCGCATCGCTTCGTGATGCGAACCCACAGCGGGAGACGCTCCAGGGAGTGGCGTCTCCCGCTGTGGGCTCCCGTGCGATCCCGTCGACGCGGGGGCAGCGCGACGTCGGGACCGTTCCCGTTCCTGCCGGGGCGCGGTCGGCAGGAACGGGGAGCCTGTGCGGGGGTGTGCCGGTGGTGCGGGGAGGAACGACGGTGCTGTGCGCAAGCGCTCTGGGCGCGCGCGGACCGGTGCCTGGCGGCGTCGTTCAGTCGGGCGAGGTGCTCGGCAGGCCGGGGACGCGGCCGGGTGAGCGGTCGTCGTCCGCGCGCTCCGCGACCCGGATCACGGGGGTCGGGGGGTCGGCCGACGGGGTGAGCAGCGCGTTCGGCGCGCTGCCGCCCCGGTTGTTGCTGGACGAGGTGTCCTGCGCCCCGCCCGAGGAGGCCGAGGGGCCGCCTGCGGGCGCGTGCTGCGGCGCCGGGGACGGTGGGTGCGCGGGAGCCTCGGGGGTCGGGCGCTCCCAGGTGTCCTGGTGCGGCTCGGAGGGCGCGTCCTCGTGCGCTTCCTCGGGAGCCGCCTGCGCCGACGGGGGGACCTGCTGCCTGCGGGGGGTGGTGCTGGTCGGTGCCGCGAGGGCCCGGTCCGGCGCGGCGGCCGAGGGGGGCGCCGCGGTCGGTGCGGGGGTCTGCGCCTCGGCGGCGGCGGGCTGCTCGGTCGGGGCGGTGTCCGGGGTCGTGCCGGGGACCGCGTTCGCGACCGTGCCGCCCAGCACCGGGACGAGGGCCAGCCTGCTGACCACCTTGCCGCCGATCAGCACCGGGATCGTGGTGATCTGGCCGGTGAGCGCGGAGCCTTCGAGGTCCGCGCTGGTCAGGATGGTCGAGACCGCGCCGCCGGAGGTGGGGCCCGTCGCGGAGTTCCCGGTCGGGGAGCTGCCCTGGACCTGGCCGGTGGGCGTGCCTGCCGTGAGCGCACCGGCCGTGAGCGCGCCGCCGGTGGACTGCGCGGACTGCTGAGCCGTGAGCGCTTGGGCCGCGAGTGCCTGAGCCGTGAGCGCCTGAGCCGTGAGCGCCTGGGCCGTGAGCGCCTGGGCCGCCAGTGCCTGGATCGTGAGCGCCTGCCCGGTGAGCGCCGTGCCCGCGAGGGCCGACCCCTGGAGCGCGGTGGTCTGTGCGGTGGTCTGCGCGCCGGTCTGCTGCGCACCGGCCTGCGCGGTGGCCTGGAGCGCGCTCGCCGTCCCGGTGGACTGCGGTTGCCGCGCGGGAGCCGTCGCCCCGAGCGCCTGCGCGCCGAGCTGCGCCGAGGTCGGACCCGTCGACGTCGCCGCAACCTGGGCGAGCGCGGCGGGCGCTGACTGGCCGTGCAGGGGTTGGCTGAACTGGGTGACGGCCGTTTGGGTGACCGCCGACTGGGCGAGCTGAGGCGGCTGAAGGGCCGTCGACTCGGGCGACCGGGCGCTCTGCGCGAGCGAGCCCTGGGCCGCCGTGAGCTGCGGCGCGGTCGAGCCCGCCGCGAGGACCTGGGCGTTGTCGCCGGTCGTGGCCCCGAGCGCTGCCGGATCGGCCTCCGCCCACGCGCTTCCCGACGCGGCCAGCCAGGCCGTTCCGGCGAGCCCCGCCACCACGAATCCCCTGAGCAGCAGCGAGCCGCCGCGGCGCAGGACGTTGCTGAGAGCCACGCGGATCACCACCGTTCCGGATGGGGCGAACGGGACGGGACCGTTCTGAGGTCGACGTTCGAGGTATGTCTAGCACCGGGCACGGCTTTTGCGAACGGCATCGGAGCGAAGCAACCCGTAAGGGCGGTCCTCTGCGGCTGTACGGGGCGCGGGGGCGGGGTGTGAACACCGTCAGTCGTTGTCACGCCACGTGCTCGCGCCACCGTCCGTCCGTTGTGGACCTCCTCGGAACCACCCGGTTGTGTCCGATGTGGACGTTGGTGGGGTGCAGCGTGTGAGGGCTTACCCATCGGTCACCGTTCCGGGGGAACGGTCGCACGTGCAGATGCACGGGACCCCGGGGTGGTTGCCCGGTGTGGGCCGTTCGTGTGACCCGTCCTGGGAGCGCTCCCGGGACCCTGCGTCGCGGCGGCCGGGCGGCCGGGCCCCGAGGCGGCCCCCTGACCGCTCCGGCGCCCCTCACCAGCCCGCCTCGACCAGGCGGCGGCGCAGCAGCGCGAGGCACCGCCCGCGCGCCGCGCCCGCGCTGCACGCGGCCACCCCGGCGGCCTCGGCGATCAACCGCCCGTCGGGCCGTGGCCCGGCCGCGACCAGCAGCAGCACCGCCCGACACCGCTCGTCCACCCCGTCCAGCGCCACCCGCAACGCCCGCTCCTGCGCCCGCCGAACCGCGAAGTCCTCACCGGACTCCCCGAACCCGCCAGGCTCCCCGAGCCGCCCGAAACCCCCGCCCGCCCCGAAGACGCCGAACGGACCGAACGGCGCGAACGGACTCAACGGCCGCTCCGACTGCTCCGGCCGCACTGGCTGCACCGATCGCTCCGATCGCTCCGACTGCGCCAAGTGCTCCGGCCGTTCCGACTGCGCTGATCGCCCCGGCCGTCCCGGCGGTGTCGACCGCCCCGGCTGTGCCGACCGCGCAGGGTTTTGGGGCACCAGCAGGGACGAGGAAGCCGCTGGGGCTGGTGAAACCGTCGCGGGCGGGAGGGCCAGTGGATTCGAGAGGACCGGCTGCTCCGGGGAAGCCGTCGAGACCGGAGGGGGCGGACTCGTTGACAGCGCCGGATCGGCCGGATCGAGGCCGCCGGACCGGTTCACCGCGCCCACGCCGCCGGACCGGTCGCACTCGCAGCTCCCGTGCCCCTGGCCGGACTCGCCCGCCCGGCTGACGCGCGCGGGTTCCAGGCGCTGGTTGATCTTGTCTCGCCGACCGGCCCCGCCTGCCTGCCCGGCCTCGCCTGCCCGCCCGGCGCCGCGCTCCCCGCACCGGCAAGCCCCACCGCCCCCGCCGAGGCCCGCGCTCCCGCTGGCCCCGGCTGTCCGATCAGGACCGCCGCCGTCGCGCGGCGCCCCGAAGCCACCCCACCACCCGGCCTCCGCACCCGCCCGCCGCCCGCCGCGCGAGCTCCCGCGCCCGGTGACCGCGTCGAGCCAGTGCTCGCCCCCGCCGACGTCCCCCAAGGCGGTCGCTGGGAGTTCCCGGCAGCGGGACCTGAGCTGCTTGCGGGCCTGGTTGCGGGCCGTCGCGGCCAGCCAGGAGATCAGCTTCGCCGGGTCCCGCACCGCGCCCGCGTGCTCGGCCAGCGCGAGCCACGTCGCCTGGCAGGCGTCCGCCACCTCCTCCTCGGTCAGCCGGTGGCCGCCCACCACCGACCGCACCAGGGGCGCGTACCGCCCGACGATCTCCCGCCACGCCCGCTCGTCGCCCGCGCCCGCCCCGGCGAGCAGGACCGCATCACTGCTGTGTCGCATGACCGCTCGGACCGCGCCGACCGCCCACCCGTTTCCGCTGGCACACGAAGGTGCGCACGATGTATCCACGGCCGATGAACCCGCTCGGGGCGCCCGCCCACGCGTGCGGGCGCCCCGGCGCTCACTCCGCGCGCAGCCCCTCCGGGGTGATCGCCGACCGCAGCG
This sequence comes from Actinosynnema pretiosum, assembly GCF_024171695.1. Classification (GTDB taxonomy): domain Bacteria; phylum Actinomycetota; class Actinomycetes; order Mycobacteriales; family Pseudonocardiaceae; genus Actinosynnema; species Actinosynnema pretiosum. The sequence continues at coordinate 556,486 of NZ_JAMTCF010000003.1, forward strand.
CGGGCAGCGTGCACGCGCCCACGACCAGCACCACCGCGCCCGCCGAGCCGAACGCCGTCACCAGCGCCGCCCAGTCCACCCGGAACCGGTCGGCGGGAACGACCAGCCACGCCCCCGCCAGGCCGAGCGGCGCGGCCACGGCCAGGCCCAGCGCCGCCGGGATCGCCGCCTGCCACAGCGCCGCCCGCACCAGCACCTCCCTCGGCACCCCGTTCGCCGCGAGCACCGCCACCGGCCCGCGCCGCTCCCACACCCGGTCCACCGCGACCACCACCAGGCCGACCACGGCGAGCAGGGTCAGCAGCACCGACCCGCCGAGCACCCCGTTGCGCAGGGTGGTGAACAGCTCCACCCGCCCGGCCTCGTACCCGGTGACCAGCGCCGACGCCCGGTCGACCCGCTCGGTCACCGCCTGCAGCCGCTCGCCGAACGTCTCGTCCGGGTCGCCCCGCACCACCAGCCGCTGCGGCTCCAGCGCCAGCAGCGCCGGGTCGTCGGCCACGACCAGGCCCAGGTACTCCCCGGTCACGTCCCCGCCCAGCACCCGGTGCTCGGGCACGACCCACCGGACCGGCTCGCCGCCGAACACCCGCAGCAGCACCTCGGTGCCCGCGGCGGGCGGCGCGCCGCCGACCAGGTAGGCGCGGCCGGGCGCGCAGTCGGTCACCCGCAACCGGTCCGCGATCTCCGCGCAGTCGGTCGTGACCACCTGCGCGCCCTCGGTGCTCGCCATCCGGACCTCGCTGATCCGCCGCGCCCCGCCGACCAGCGACACCGACTCGGCCAGCTCCCGCACCGGCGTGCCCGGCGCGAGCCCCAGCACCCACCGGCCCGGCTCCCCGCCCGCGCTGGACCCGGCCGCGACGTGGTCGGCGGCGACCCCGAGCAGCACCTGGAGCATCAGCCCGCCCGCCAGCACCACCACGACCCCGGACAGCACCCTCGGCGTGTTCCGGTCGGACCCCAGCGCGCGCACCGCCAGCAACCCGGCCACCCCGTCCGGCCGCGCCCGCCGCGCCACCCGGTCCACCAGCCACGGCAGCAGCGCGCCCGTCCCCGCCAGCACCAGCGCGATGCCGCCACCGGCCGCGCCCGCCAGCGCGGGCGAGTCCACCACCTCGGTGAACGTCGCCGCGACCGACAGCACCACCAGCACCAGCGCGCCCGCGCCGAGCGGCCCGAGCCGCCAGCCCACCCGGCGCGGCGGGGCCTCGGCGCGCGCGCCGAGGCCGAGCGGCCCGGTCGTCCCCACGCCGACGCCGAGCACCGCCGCGCCCACCGCCACCAGCGGCACGCCCAGCGCGACCACCAGCGACGGCAGCGGCGCGGGCAGCACGTCGGTGGGGAAGAACCCGATGCCCTCCACCTCGACGAACCGCACCAGCGGTCGCGCCGCGAAGAACAGCGCCGTCCCCACCAGCAGCCCCAGCAGCGCGCCGACCAGCGCCTCGCCCGCCGCGATCCGCCTGACCTGCGCGCCGGACGCGCCGACCAGCCGGATCGAGGACAGCCGCCGGTCCCGGCCCGCCGCCCCCAACCGGGTCGAGACCAGCACGAACGTGCCCAGCGGCAGCAGCATCGCGACCAGCCCGGCGATCACCAGCAGCTGGTAGAACGGCCCCCACACCGGCGGTGGCCGCTCCACCCCGAACCCGGCCACCGGCTCGGCCCCGCCCACGTGGTGCGCGGCCAGCCCGGCGTAGAAGGAGAGCGACCTGGGGCGGGCCAACCCCTCGTCGGCGATCACGCCGATGACCCGCTCCGGGAACCTCGCCCGCACGCCCTCGTCCGCGCCGAGCAGGTCGAACAGCGCGGGCGACACCACGATCTCGCCCGGCGCGGGGACCCGGCCGACCCCCGGTGGTGGCGTCGCGGCCGGTGACACCGCCGCCAGCTCCAGCCCGGTGATCAGCCTGCCCTGCCAGGACACGACCACGCCCCTGGTGCGCAGCGCCGCGTCCTGCGCGACCGGAGCGGGTCGGGGCAGCGCCGCCCCGACCCGCTCCGACTTCGCCTCGCGCGCGGGCCCGATGGACGTGCCGATCAGCAGCACGACCACCCCCAGGCCCACCCCGACGGCGGTGAGCGCCAGCCTGGCCCACGCCGTCCGCCCGCCCCCGACGGCGAGCCGAACGCCGAGGACCAGGTCTGCCGCCCAGTGCGCGCGAGGAGTCATTCGGCGCGCAACCCCAGCGCGTCGGTGGCCCTGCGCAGCGACGGCAGCGTCAGCGCCGTCACCAGCAGGCCCAGGACCAGGGCGAGCGCCGAGTACTGGCCGATGCCCGCCCAGTCCAGCTCGACCGGCCTGCCGAACGTGCGCAGCAGCAGCGCGCCGAGCCCGGCGCCGGTGGCGATGGCGACCAGCACGGCCAGCACCAGCGGGACCGCGTTCTGCCACAGCAGCGACCGGGCCAGCACCCCGCGCGGCACCCCGCCCGCGAAGAGCGCGGCCAGCGGTCGCCTGCGCTCCTTGATCTGCTCCAGCGCCACGACCAGCAGGCTCCCCGCCGCCAGCAGCAGGGTGAGCAGCGAGCCCGCGAACAGGCCGCCCCGCACCTGCCGGTACTGCTCCGCCTCCTCGGACAGGTCGGCGGTGCCCACGTGGTGCGACTGGAGCTTCCAGGCCAGCGGGGCCAGCGCGGTGCGCGCGTTGTCCGCCGCCTCCGGGACGCGCCCGTCCAGCAGCGCGATCACCCCGCCGCTGGAGGCCGCCGCCCTGGGCAGGTCGCGGGCCGCGCCGGGCGTCACGTGCAGCCCGTACAGGTCGGACTTGTCCGACGGCAGCGCGACCTGCCGGGCCTCGGGCGCGCGCCACGTCCCGAGCGGGACGCGGTCGTCGTGCGTTCTGCCGCGCTCGTCGGTCCGGATCGTCGCCGCGTTCGCCAGGGGGAGCACGGTCAGCTCGGAGCCGGGGGCCACCTGCCAGTACGGGGTCTGGCCCTCCAGGTGGAAGCTGTAGGCCGCGCCGTCGACGCACTCCGGCACGCCCCGCGCCAGCAGCATCGCGCAGTCGCTGATCACCACCTGCTGCTCGACCTCGTCGCTCCGGACGTACGCGTACTCGGGGGTGAAGACCCGCTCGACGCCCGCGACGCCGTCCAGCAGCTCGACCGCGCGCCCGCGCAGCCCGGCGTCCTCGGCGGGGGTGATCGAGTACCTGCCGCTGGACGCGACGGTCAGCAGCGACTCGTCGACCCGCGGCCCGCTGCCGTCCGGGATCGCCCTCTCCACGTTGGTCAGGACGCTCTGCAGGGCGATCGCCCCGGCCAGCACGACGGCCACGCCGCCGACGACGCGCGCCGCCGTGCCGCTGTCGAGCTGGAGCCTGCGCATGGCGAGCTGCCAGGACGGCGCGCCCCGGTGCGCCCGCCGCACCGAGCGCTCCAGCGCCCAGGGCAGCAGCGCGGGGACGCCGAACAGCAGCAGCGTGATGCCCGCGACCAGCGTCTGCTGGGAGCTGCCGTCGACCAGCCGCCCGGCGAACGCGCCCGCCTGCGACGCGAGCAGGGCGACACCCGCCACGACCGGCAGGGCCCGCCACCACAGCTTCCGGCGCGCGGGCCTGGTCTGCCGCACCACGCCGAGCGGTTCCACCACGGTGCGGCGCATGGCCACCAGCGCGGTGACCACCGCCAGCGCGGGCACCAGCGCGACCAGGAGCGCCACCAGCGCGGGGGCCGGGGTCAGGTCCTCGGCGAACACGCTCATCCCGACCAGCTCGACCTCCTCCACGTGCCGCCTGGCCAGCAGGAACAGCCCGCCGCCCAGCGCCAGCCCGACGAGCGCGCCGACCAGGGCCTCGCCGGAGGCGATCAGCCGGACCCGCCCGGCGCTCGCGCCGACCAGCCGCAGCGCGGCGAGCCTGCGGTCGCGCTGGGCGCCCGCGAGCCGGGTGCTCACGCCGATGAAGACCAGCACGGGGAACAGCAGCACCACGCACCCGGTCAGCCCGAGCACCAGCAGGAACGGCGGCACCAGGGACATCTCGCTCGGGACGCCGAACCGGCCGACGGCGTTCTGCGCGGTGGGCACGACCGAGGCGTCGCCCGCGAAGTAGGCCAGGTCGTGCGGCGTGATCAGGCCCTCGTCGGCGATGGTCCCCACGACCCTCTGCGGGAACCGCTCGCGCAGCACCGCGTTGTCGGGGTCGGCGAGCAGCTCGGCCAGCGCGGGCGACACGTACATCTCGCCGTCGGCCGGGATCTCCGGGATGCCCGGCGGCACCGGGGCCTGCGGGCCGCCCGCGAGCAGGTGCTTGCCCGCGATCGGGCCGTGGTCGCGGTAGGCGCTGTACCAGCTCTCCGAGTGCAGGACCCGCTCGGCGGGCGTGCCCGCGGCGGGGTTCTCCGCCAGCCGCGCGTCCTGCCGCGCGTCCCGGTTGGCCATGATCGACGGGATGGCCGCGGCCACGAACAGCAGCACCACCCCGAGTCCGATGCCGACGCCGGTCAGCGCCTGCCTGGCCCAGGACTCGCGCCCGCCGCCGACCGCCAGCCGGACGCCGAGCGCCAGGTCGTCGAGCACCCGCTTCACCTGGCGCGCTCCACTTCGCGGGGCGCGGCATCGCCACGTGCTAACCGGTCGCGCGCCTGGCTCCCGGTCGCCGCGCGCAGGTCCGCGGCTTCGAGCAGGGGCCGCATCGGGCCACCTCCGTTGTCAGCCCGATCGGGCGATGGTCGGTTCGAGCCCCCGGATCGACCTCCGGGGGACGAGGAGCGACGCCGTCACCGACCCGGCGCCGCCCCTCGGGAGGGCTCACTCGGTGCGCAGTCCCAGCGCCCCGGTGGCCTTGCGCAGCGACGGCAGCGTCAGCGCCGTGACCAGCAGACCGAGGACCAGCGCGGCCCCCGAGAACTGCGCGATGCCCGCCCAGTCCAGCTCGACCGGCCGCTCGATCACGCCGAGCAGCAGCGCGCCGAGCCCCGCGCCGGTGGCGATGGCGACCAGCACGGCCAGCACCAGCGGGACCGCGTTCTGCCACAGCAGCGACCGGGCGAGCGCACCGCGCGGAACCCCGCTGGCGGCGAGCACGGCCAGTGGCCGCCTGCGCTCCTTGATCTGCTCCAGCGCCACGACCAGCAGGCTCGCCGCCGCCAGCATCAGCACGATCAGCGCGCCCACGAACAGCGCGCCCTTGATCTGCTGGTACTGCTTGGCCTCCAAGGACAGGTCCGCGGCGCCGAAGTAGTACGTGTAGACGCGCCAGGCCATCGGGGCCAGGGCGACGCGCACGTGGTTCGCCGCGTCCGCGTCCTTCTCCAGCGCGATGCTGATCGAGCCGCTCGCGCCAGGCGGCACGGCCAGGTCGCGGGCCGCGCCGGGCGTCAGGTAGGTGCTGTGCAGGCTGCTGCCCTCCGGCACCACGAGCCGCTTCACCTCGGGCGCGCGCCACGTGCTGAGCGGCTCGCGCTTGTCGACGTACTCCCCGCCCGCGCTCGGCACCCCGGCCGTCTCCGGGGTCCACGGGCCGAGGACGCCCAGCTCGGTGCCGGGCGCCACCTGCCAGTACGACACGCTGGTGTCGCGCTGGAACTCGTACGCCTCGCCGTCCACGCACTCCGGCGCGCCGGAGGCCAGCAGCAGGGCGCACGGGGCGATGGTCACCTGGATGGTCCCGTCCTGCGGGGACGCGTCCTCCAGCTTGAAGTCGACGTAGACCGGGGTGAAGACCTCGTCGACCCCCTCGACGCCCTGGAGCAGGTCGAGCACCCGAGCCCGCTCGTCGGCCTGAGCTTCCTCGCGGCCCACCAGCGACACCTGCATGAACTCGGTGTTGAGCACCGGTCCGCCACCGTCCGGGATCTTGCTCTGGACGCTGGTCAGGACGGTCTGGAGGGCGATGGCCCCGGCGAGGACGACGGCGACGCCGCCGACGACGCGCGCGGCCGTGCCGCTGTCGAGCTGGAGCCTGCGCATGGCGAGCTGCCAGGACGGCGCGCCCCGGTGGGCGTGCTGCACCGAGCGCTCCAGCGCCCAGGGCAGCAGCGAGGGGATGCCGAGCAGCAGCAGCGCGATGCCGCTGATCAGCAGCTCCTCGCGGTAGCCGCCCATGATCCGCTCGCCCGCGAACCCGCCCGCCTGGGAGATCAGCACCCCGACGCCCAGCAGCACCGGCACGAGCCGCCACCACAGCCTGCGGCGCACCGGCTTGGTCTGCCTGACCACGCCGAGCGGCTCCACCACGGTGCGGCGCATCGCCAGCAGCGAGGTGACCACGGCCAGCACGGGGATCAGGGCCGCCAGCAGCACCGCCAGCACGGGGGAGGGGCTCAGCTCCTCGGCGAACACGCTCACCCCGAGCAGCTCGACCCCCTCGACGAACCGCCTGCCGACCAGGAAGAGGCCGACGCCCACGACCAGCCCGACGAGCGCGCCGACCAGCGCCTCGCCGGAGGCGATCAGCCGGACCCGGCCCGCGCCCGCGCCGACCAGCCGCAGCGCGGCGAGCCTGCGGTCGCGCTGGGCTCCGGCGAGCCGGGTGCTCACGCCGACGAACACCAGCACGGGGAACAGCAGCACCACGCACCCGGTCAGCACGAGCACGAGCAGGAACGGCGGGAGCGCCTGCGTCGTCCGCTCCGCGCCGAACCGGCCGATGGAGTTGGCCTCGGTCGCCTCGACCGAGGCGTCGCCCGCGAAGTACACGAGGTCGCGGGGCGCGTTCAGGCCCTCGTCGGCGATGGTCCCGACGACCTTCTGCGGGAGCAGCTCGCGCAGCATCCCGTTGTCCGGGTCGGCGAGCATGTCGGCCAGCACCGGCGACACGTACATCTCGCCGTCGGCCGGGATCTTCGGGATGCCCGGCGGCACCGGGGCCTGCGGGCCGCCCGCGCGCAGGTACTTGGCGGTGATGTCCGAACCGCGGTACTGGGTGCTCCAGACCTCGGAGTGCAGGATGCGCTCGGCGGGTGTGCCCGCCTCGGCCCCGACGCTGCTCCTGGCGGCCTGGCGCTCGTTCCGGTTCTCCATGATCGACGGGACGGTCGCGCCCACCAGCAGCACCAGCACGCCGAGGCCGATGCCCATGCCGGTCAGCACCAGTCGGACCCACGCCCCGCGTCCACCGCCCGCGGCCAGCCGGACGCCGAGGAGCAGGTCGGCGAAGACGCGCTTCACCGAACGCGCTCCACTTCGCGGGACTTGCCGTCGCGCACGACGACCTCGCGGTCGGAGTAGGCGGCGACCCGAGCCTCGTGGGTGACCAGCACGACGGCCGCGTTGGTCTCGCGCGCGGCCGTGACCAGGAACTGCATCACGCGCTCGCCGTTGAGCGAGTCCAGCGCGCCGGTCGGCTCGTCGGCGAAGACGACCTTCGGGCCGGTGACCAGCGCGCGCGCCACGGCGACCCGCTGGGCCTGACCGCCGGAGGTCTCGCCGGGCCGCTTGTCCGCGACCCCGTCGACCTCCAGCCGCTCCAGCCACTCGCGCGCCCTGGACTCGGCGGCCTTGCGCTTGACCCCGCCCAGGCGCAGCGGGAGCGCCACGTTCTCCAGGCAGGACAGCTCGGGCACGAGCTGCCCGAACTGGAACACGAAGCCGAAGTCGGTGCGCCGCAGCTCGCTGCGCGCACCGTCCGCCAGCGCGCTCAGCTCCACGTCGCGGTAGCGGACCGTGCCGCTGTCCGGCTGGAGGATGCCCGCCAGGCAGTGCAGCAGGGTGGACTTGCCGGAGCCGGACGGCCCCATGATGGCCAGCACCTCACCCGCGTGGACGGCCAGACCGGCGCCGTCGAGCGCGGGGGTGGGGCCGAAGGACTTGCGCAGGTCCACGGCTTCGAGCAGGGGCCTCATCGGGCCACCTCCGTTTTCAGCCTGCCCAACCGGGCGGCGGTCAGTTCGAGCCACCGGAGGTCGGCCTCCAGGTGGAACAGGGCGTGGTCGCAGATCAGCTGGTCGGCCAGGTCGCCGTCCGCCTTGCGCTTGGTGAGCTTGCGCATCAGGTCGAGGTGCGCGCCGCGCTGGGTGTCCAGCACGTCGTTGGCGCTGCGACCGGACAGGAGCGCGAGCACGACCTTCGTGTACAGGGTGTTCTGCAGGTACGGCTCCGGCTTCTCGGGCGTGCTCAGCCAGCCCTCGACGTCGGTGACGCCCGCGTCGGTGATGGCGTAGCGCTTGCGGTCGGGACCGTCGCCCGCCTCCACGCCCGCCTCCTGGATGAGGCCGTTCTTCAGCAGCCGGGAGAGCGTTGTGTACACCTGCCCGTAGTGCAGCGGGCGGTCCTGCCCGAAGCGCTCGTCGTAGGCCCGCTTGAGGTCGTAGCCGTGCCTCGGCCCCTTCTCCAGCAGGCCCAGCAGTGTGTGTCCGATCGACATGCCGGCGACTATACACACGACGTATACACACGATGAATACCCTGGTCGGAGTCGCGCTGACCACGACTTCACGACAGGGACCAGCGGGCGCGCCTACAGTGGAGGGGTGACTGGTCTGGCGGCCGGCTGGGACCACACTGCTCTCGCGCAGGGTCGAGTCGGCGATGCGGAACACGATGTGGAGCTGCTGCTCGCTTTCCTGAACACCAGGGATCTGGAAATCGGCGCGGACGTGCTGGACGGCACAGCCGCGTGGCGCGCTTGGGTCACCGAGCGGGGGCTAGGCGACTCGGGGGACCTGGTCGCCGTGCGCGCCGCCCGAACCGCCCTCCGGCGCTCGCTGGGGGACCCGCACGAGGGACCCGATCCCGCTATCGTCGCGACCATCGTCACCGTGGACCTCAGCCACGGCGTGCCGACCCTGGCCAGCGCGGACGCGCTGGGCGCGGTCCTGGGCGCCGCCGCGAGGCTCGCGGTGCTCGGCTCGTGGGAGCGCTTCAAGATCTGCCCGGCGGAGAGCTGCCTGCGGGCCTTCTTCGACCGGTCCCGCAACAGGTCCCGCACGTGGTGCTCGATGCAGGTGTGCGGCAACCGGGAGAAGGCCAGGAACTGGCGCGAGCGGCGCGCCCTCCAGGCGATCACCTGATCCACGGGGCCTGACGCAGGCGCCCGCGCCCGGTCCGGAGGCGCGCGGGACGTCGCGGGAGACGCCCGGTCCGCGAAGGCCGTGGACCGGGCACCAGCCCTGCGCACACCCCGAGCGGTCCGCTTCCAGGAGTGTCACAGCTAGTCCAGCAGTTGCTCCAGGAAGCTCTTGCGGCGTGGCGGGTAGCCGTAGCCGGGCTGGGCGTAGCCGTATCCCGGCGCGTAACCCGGTGCCGGCGGCTGCTCGGTACCCGGTGGCGGCTGGTAGGGCGGCGGCGTCCCCGGCTGGCCCTGCGCTGGCTGTCCCGGCGTGAAGTGGGCAGTGGCGCCGGGGTCTCCGCCCGCAGGCTGGTACGGCGGCGGCGCGCCCTGATCGCCCTCCTGGCCGGGAACCGCGCCGGTCGTGGCGGTGTGGCCGTAGTGCGCCCGCTCCGCCGCGACGATCTGCTCCAGCTCGCCGCCGTCGAGGAAGACGCCCCGGCAGTTCTCGCACTGGTCGATGTGGACGGCGCCCCGCGTGATCGTCTTCATCAGGTCCTGGCACTTCGGGCAGATCACGACTTCGAGACTACGGGCAACACAGGGGTGCCCGCCTGGGCACGGTCGGTGATCGGTGGGCCATCATGCCGGGGTGTCCAGATTTCGCCAGCGAGCCGTCCTGACCGGGTGCGTGCTGGCCGCGCTCCTGGCGGTCGCCGGGCTCCTCGCCACCGACAGCGGCATCGACCCCGACCTGTGGCTCGGCGTGCTGTCCGGGGGCTTCCTGCTGTTCCTCGCCGCCGTCGACCCGTGGCTCCAGCGCCGCAGGACCCCGGTCCTGGCGACCGACGCCAACCTCGACGCCGCCTCCGCCGCGCTGTCCAGGGCCCTGCACGCGCAGTGGAACGACGAGTGCCGCGCGCGCGGGCTCGACGGCGCCGGGCTGCTCGACCTGCACTGGAGCGCCCCCGACGAGCCCGTCAACACCGCCACGCCGCCACCGGGCCGCAGCACCGGCGTCGTCGGCGCGTTCGAGCGGCAGGCGCACCGCAGGCTCGTGCTGCTCGGCGCGCCCGGCTCCGGCAAGTCCACCACGGCCATGCTGCTCACCCTCGGCCTGCTGGAGCGCGGCGGCCCCGTCCCGGTGCTGCTGCCGCTGTCCACCTGGGACCCGGAGGCCGAGGACGTCCGCAGCTGGATGACCCGCAGGCTCTACGAGGACCACCCGGCGCTGCGCAACAACGAGCTGTACGGCAGCTACGCCGCCGACCTGCTGGTGGAGCAGCGCCGCGTCATGCCCGTGCTCGACGGCTTCGACCAGCTGCCCGCGTCCAAGCGCTCCGCCGCGCTCGACCGCATCGCCCGCGCCTTCCCGGCGTCCGCGCCGCTCGTGCTCACCAGCCGCACCGAGGAGTACGCGAACGCGGTCGCCCAGGTCGGCCCGCTCGCGGGCGCCGACGCCGTGCGGCTGCACCCGCTCGACCACGGGGCCGTCGCGCACCACCTGCGCTCCGCCGGTGACCAGCTGTCCGCCGCCGGGTGGGAGCCGGTGTTCCTGCACCTGAGGGAGAACCCCGGCGGGCACCTCGCGGAAGCGCTCTCCACGCCGCTCACCGTCGGCATGGCCGGGGTGGTCTACGCCTACGGCGAGCCGAGCGAGCTGCTCGACCGCACCCGGTTCCCCGACCGGCGGGCCATCGAGGAGCACCTGGCCGACGTGCTGGTGTCCGGCGCGTTCGGCGACCGGGCCGTGGCGCACCAGTTCCGGGCCAGCCAGGTGTGGCCCAGGGACAAGGCGGTGCGGTGGCTGCGGTTCCTCGCGGCCGAGATGCGGGCGCGCGGCATCCGCGAGCTGGCCTGGTGGGAGCTGCGGCGGTCGGTCGGCAGCACGTGGCTGGCGGCGCTCGGCGCGGTCGTGCTCGGGCTGATCGGCGGGGCCGGGGTGGCGTGGCTGATGGCGTACGCCAGCACGCCCGCGCTCGCCCCGTACAGCGGGCTCGTGGTCGGCGCGGCGGTGGCCGTGGCCGCGCTGTACGCGTCGGGTCGGCACGCGCCGAAGGTCAAGGCGCACCACGGGGTGTGGCGCAGCGTGCTGGTGCTCAGCGCGTCGGTCGGCGGCGCGGCCGGGCTGGTGTTCGGCGCGCTCTACGGGCTGTCGGCCGGGCTCGTCGTCGGGCTCGGGCTGGCCGTCGCGACCGCGCTGCGGTTCGCGCTCAGCAGCAACGCCGAGCTGACCCACCCGTCCAGCCCGCTCTGGACGATGGCGCGCGACCGGATCGCGGTGTGGACCGGGTCGCTGGTGCTGGCCGTGGTGTTCGGCGCGGCGGCCGGGCTGGTGTTCGGGCCCAAGCAGACCGGGATGGTCGGGCTGGGGCTGGCGTCCGGGCTGCTGCTCGGGTTCGCGCTGACCGTGCTGAACCTGCGGTGGTGGTGGTTCACCGTGGCGCGGGTGTGGCTGGCGCTGCGCGGGAGGCTGCCGTGGGAGCTGATGGCGTTCCTGGAGGACGCGCGCAAGCTCGGCGTGCTGCGGCAGGCGGGGGCCTGCTACCAGTTCCGGCACGCGCTGGTGCAGGACCGGCTCGCGGGTCCGGTGGCGGCGAAGGTGAAGGGCGGCCGGGGCCTGTTCAAGCCGAAGGGGGTCAAGGGCTTCAAGGTGCGCGGCGCCGGGGCGGACGCCACCCGAGGTGAGGGGGCGCCCGCCGAGTCGGCGGTGTGAGGCCTACCCGCCCAGCTTCCGCAGCCGCGTCACGGCCTCGTCGAGCACCTCGTCGCGCTTGCAGAACGCGAACCGCACCAGGTGCTTCCAGCGCTCCGGGTGGTCGGCGAACACCTGCACCGGCACGCCGACCACGCCGATCCGCTCCGGCAGCTCCCGGCACAGCCGCTCGCCGTCGTCGAAGCCGAGCGGGCGGACGTCGGCGGTGATGAAGTAGGTGCCCTCGCACGGGCGCACCGCGAACCCGGCGTCGGTCAGGCCTTCGGCGAGCCGGGACCGCTTGTCCTGCAACGAGTCCCGCAGCCGGTCCACCCACGGCAGCTCGTGCCGCAGCGCGTGCGCCACGGCGGGCTGGAACGGCGCGCCGCCCACGAACGTGAGGAACTGCTTGGCCGCGCGCACCGCGTCCAGCAGCGGCGCGGGCGCGCAGACCCAGCCGATCTTCCAGCCGGTGCAGTTGAACGACTTGCCCGCGCTGGAGATCGTCACGGTCCGCTCGGCCATGCCGGGGAACGCGGCCAGCGGCAGGTGCTCGTTGCCGTCGAACACCAGGTGCTCGTACACCTCGTCGGTGATCGCGACCAGGTCGTGCTCGACGCACAGCGCGGCGATCGCGCCCAGCTCCGCGCGGGTGAGGACGGTGCCGGTGGGGTTGTGCGGGGAGTTCACCAGGACCGCCCTGGTGCGCGGCGTGACGGCGGCGCGCAGCGCGGCAACGTCCAGCCCGAGCCTGCCGGTGCCCGGCTCCTCGGCGAGGCCGACCGCGCGGCGCGTCGCGCCCGCCATCGCCACCGCCGCCGCGTACGAGTCGTAGTAGGGCTCGATCAGCAGGACCTCGTCGCCGGGTTCCACCAGCGCCAGCAGGGACGCGGCGATCGCCTCGGTCGCGCCGACCGTCACCAGCACCTCGGTGTCCGGGTCGTAGCGCGTGCCGTAGCGGGACCGGTGCTCGGCGATCGCCTGCCGCAGCGCAGGGACGCCCGGTCCCGGCGGGTACTGGTTGGCCCCCGAGTCGATCGCGGACTTCGCGGCGTCGAGCATGGCCCGCGGCCCGTCGGTGTCGGGGAAGCCCTGGCCGAGGTTCACCGATCCGGTCCGGTTCGCCAGCGCGGTCATCTCGGCGAAGATCGTCGAGGTGAACGGCCGCAACCTGGGGACTAGCGCTGGTACCCGCACGACCCAGGATCTTCACGGACAATGGGGGCGTGGAGCAACTGACGGCCGCCGACCAGGTGAAGCGGCGGGACCTGCGCAGGATGAAGCTCGTGGCGACGGGGTTCTTCCTCGCCACGACCGCCGTGTTCCTGGTGACCCTGCTGTTCGAGGCGGACGGCCCCGCGTGGGTCGGGTACGTCCGGGCGGCGGCCGAGGCCGGGATGGTCGGCGCGCTGGCCGACTGGTTCGCGGTGACGGCCCTGTTCCGCAGGCCGCTGGGGCTGCCCATCCCGCACACCGCGATCATCCCCAGCCGCAAGGACAGCTTCGGCGACGCGCTGGGCTCGTTCGTCGGGCAGAACTTCCTGGCGGAGTCGGTGGTGCGGGAGAAGCTGAGCCGCGTGGAGGTGGCGCGCAGGCTCGGCGAGTGGCTTCGGGAGCCCGAGCACGCGGAGCGGGTGACGTCCGAGGTGTCGAACGTCGTCAAGGGCGCCGTGACGGTGCTGCGGGACGAGCACGTGCAGGCGGTGGTCGAGCAGGCGGTCGTGCAGCGCCTGATGGCCAAGCCGTGGGGCCCGCCGCTGGGGAAGCTGCTCGGGCAGGTGTTCGTGGACGGCGGGCACCACAAGCTGGTGGACCTGGTGTGCGACCGGCTGTACGAGTGGGTGAAGGACAACCACGCCAAGGTGATGCAGGTGGTGACCCAGCGCGCGCCGGGGTGGTCGCCGAAGTTCATGGACTCGCTGCTGGGCGACAAGGTCTACAACGAGCTGCTGAACTTCGCGTGGGCGGTGAAGACGGACGTGAACCACCCGATGCGGGTGGCGGTGGACCAGTTCCTGGAGGAGTTCGCCCGCGACCTCCAGCACGACCCGGCGACGATCGAGCGGGCCGAGCTGGTGAAGGACCAGGTGATCGAGCACCCGGAGGTGCAGAAGGTCATCGGGTCGGCGTGGGGGACCGCGAAGAAGATGCTGCTGGACGCGGCGGAGGACCCGTCGAGCGAGCTGCGGACCAGGGTGCGCGACGGGCTGGTGAAGTTCGGGACGCGGCTGGTGGAGGACGACCAGGTCAGGGGCAAGGTCGACGGGTGGCTGGAGGACGCGGCCGGGTACGTGGTGGCGAACTACCGGGACGAGATCACGACTCTGATCACGGACACGGTGGAGCGGTGGGACGCGGAGGAGACGTCGCGGAAGATCGAGCTGCAGGTGGGGCGGGATCTGCAGTTCATCCGGATCAACGGGACGGTGGTCGGGGCGCTGGCGGGGTTGGTGATCTACTCGGTGGGGCAGCTGCTGGTGTGAGGTGGGGCGGTCGGCGGGGCCTCGCCTCCCGGCTCACACCGCCCAGCTCGGCCCCTCCGGCGAGTCCAGCCAGAACCGCTGGTCCTCCCCCTCCACCGTCACCCCGAACCGCGACCGCCGGGGCCTCCCCAGCGCGGTCCACTCGCGGTGGCCCTCCTCGGCCTCCGTCCACAGCCGCCGGGGGCCGCCCTGGGACACCAGGCCCGCTCTCGGGCGGGCCCACGAGCCGTCCTCGTGGGCCAGCAGGACCGGGTTCATCGTCACCACCGCGCCGCGCAGCACCAGGCCCGCGAAGAACTCGTAGCCGCTTCCAGGGTGCACCACCTCGTGCGCGGGCAGGGAGGTCGCCCTGGTCTCCTCCGGGACCGCCGTCGCCGCTCGCGCCAGCGCACCCTCCGCCCACCCCGCCGCGTGCGCCCGCAGCGGCATGAAGCGGCCGTCCTCCGCCAGGACCCTGCCCTCCGCCCGCTGCCCGCCCAGCGCGGTCAGGCGGATCAACCCCGCACCCAGCGGGCGGTTCAGGGTGGTCACCACCACGCCCCCCGGCCTGGTCTGCTCCAGCCACGGCAGCGGCACGCGGGACACCGCGCAGGTTCCCAGCACGCGGTCGTACGGCGCCGCCTCCGGCCAGCCGCCCGCGCCGTCCGCCCGCGCGCACGTCGGGGACCAGCCCGCCGCCGCCAAGGCGGCCCGCGCGCGGGACAGCACCGCCGGGTCCACGTCCACCGTCACCACCGCCGACGAACCCAGCCCCGCCGACAGCAGCGCCGCGTTGTACCCCGTCCCGGTCCCGATCTCCAGCACCCGGTGGCCGTCCTCGGCCCCGAGCGCCTCCAGCATGATCGCCATGATCGTCGGCATGCTCGACGAGCTGGTCGGCACGCCGCGCGCCCACCCCAGCTCCCGCGCCCGCGACCACGCCCCGTCGTCGCCGTCCAGCTGGGTCACCCGGACGTCGTCCCGGTAGACCAAACGCAACCAGTCCGGGTCGCCGGAGGTCACCGGGACCCACGCGCCGTCCTCCCGCTGGGCGAAGAAGCCCGGCAGGAACGCCTCGCGCGGCACCTCGCGGAACGCGCGCACCCAGCGGGGATCGGAGAGGACGCCCTCCCCGACCATGCCGTCGACCAGCCCCTCGCGGAGCCGCGCGCCGAGGTCCACGCGACCCACGGTAGCGCTGTGTCGCAGCACACGCCCCGAGTGCTAGCAGTGCGCTTGCAAGAGCTAGCACTCGCTCGTACCGTGGAAGTCGGGAGGTGGTGACGTGGACAAGTCGATCGACAAGGCGGTCGCCGACCTCGGCAAGGGCATCGGCGACTACATCAAGGAGCAGCGCAACAGCGCCAAGATCTCGCTCCGCCAGCTGTCCAAGCTGGCCGGTGTCTCCAACCCCTACCTGAGCCAGATCGAGCGAGGCCTGCGCAAGCCCAGCGCCGAGATCCTCCAGCAGATCGCCAAGGGCCTGCGGATCTCCGCCGAAGCGCTCTACGTGGAGGCGGGAATCCTCCAGCAGCGCGAGGGCGGCGCGCTCGCCGACGCCATCACCACCGCCCCCGACCTGACCGAGCGGCAGAAGCAGGTGCTGCTCGACGTCTACGCGTCCTTCCGGCGTGAGAACGCCGCCACCGCCGTCACCGAGCACGAGGAGTGATCACCATGGCGAACCTGCCCACCACCGAGGAACTCCGCAAGGCGGGCGAGCAGGCAGCCTCCGCCGCCCGCACCCCGCTCCTGGCCGCGCTCGGCGCGGGCGACCTCGCGGCCAAGGCCGTGGTCGAGGCGCTGGGCAAGGTCAAGGACCGGGTCGAGACGGCCAGGGCCAACGCCGAGGACCTGCCCGCCGAGCTGCGCGGTCGCTTCGACGCGGCCGAGCTGCGCAAGGTGGTCGACGCCTACACCAAGTCCGCCGTCGACCTCTACCAGTACCTCGCCGAGCAGGGCGAGCACGCGCTGGAGAAGCTCAAGACCCAGCCGCAGGTCCAGCGGGCGCTGAGCCAGGTCGACCAGGCCGCCGACGACGCGAACAAGATCGCCGACGACGTGCTCGGCAAGGTCACCCGCCGCACCCGCTCGACCGGCGAGAAGCTCGCCGCCGAGGTCGAGGACGCCACCGAGGAGATCGCCGAGGCCGTCGTCGACGCGGGCGCCGAGGTCGCCCACGAGGTGCGCAGCAACAGCCGCAAGGCCGCGAACCGCACCGCGCCCCGCAAGGCCAAGCCCGCCCCGGCGCAGGGCGAGTAGCCGACGTCCGGGCGGGACCTCCGAGGACCAGCGCTGAGCAGCGGCGGACCACTTCCGGGTGGTCCGCCGCGCGCCGTTCGGGGGAAGGTTCGGGGGAGGGACGTCGAACCCCGGCCCCCACGAATCGCCCTTTCCCGCAGGCACTCGCCCTGACCTGCGGAAACACCCCGCCATCCCGGTCGGAACCCGAGCCGCCCCGGTTCCGCCGGGTGTCCACGACCGCGCTCCCCGCGTACCCTGGGTTCCGTGCCGCTGTTCAGATTCCCACCCGCCGACGTGGCGTACCTGGATGCCTGGGTGCTGTTCCTCATCTACTACGTGGCGCTGTTCGCGGGCGTGTTCGCGTTCGCCCACGCGGTGACGCAGCGCGCGGAGGCCTACCAGGCCGCGGAGCGGTTGACCAAGCCCGCCTGGATGGGGATCACCGGTGGTGGCGCGCTCGCGCTGCTGCTGTTCTCCCTGAACGGCGCGGGCGGCATGTTCTGGCTCATCGGCGTCACCGCGGTCTCCGTCTACCTGGTCGACGTCCGCCCCCGACTGATCGAGGTGCAGCGCGGCCCCAGGTGGTGATCGCCCACCGGAGCCACGGCTCGGGCGGACCGGTCACGCTGGTCGCCCACGGCCTCGGCGCGACGCCGGGTGAGGCCCGCCTGCCCGCGTCCGGCCTGCCGGGCACCAGGGTCGTCGTCACCCTGCCGGGTCACGGCGACGCCCCGGACGCCCCGCCCGGCTACTGGACGTACTCCGGGATCGCCGCCGACCTGCGCGCCGTCGCCCGCGAGACGGGCGCGACGCGGGCCGTCGGCGTCTCGCTCAGCTCCGCCGCGCTGCTGGCGCTGCTCGCGGACGAGCCCGACGCGTTCGAGCGCGTCGTGCTGCTGCTGCCCGCCGTGCTCGACCGGCCGCGCGGCTCCCTCACCCGCGAGCAGGCGATCACCGCCGTCCCCGGCCCCGCCGACTACCTCGCGCAGCGCCGAGCCGCCTTCGACCGCCTCGACGGGGTGCTCGAAGCCCTCACGGGTCAGGTCGCCGTCACCGACCGCGAGGCCCTGTCGCGGGTCACCGCGCCGGTCCTGGTCGTCGGCGCCACCGAGGACCCCCTGCACCCGTCGGACGTGGCCGCGCAGGTCGCCGCCGCCTTCCCCAAGGGCGAGCTGGAACTGGTCCCGACCTGGCTCTCCCACCGAGGTGACGTGCGGCGCCGGGTGGTTGAGTTCCTCGCTCGCGGGTAGTCGACCGGCATGGCGAACGAGCAGAAGAAGATCGCGTTCCTGGTCAGCGCCGAGGGCATCGAGCAGGTCGAGCTGACCGACCCGTGGCACGAGGTCGAGAAGGCGGGCGGCGTGCCCAGGCTGCTGTCCACCTCCCTCGGCCAGGTCAAGGGCTTCAACCACCTCACGCCCGCCGACGAGTTCCCGGTGGACGTGCCGTTCGCCGAGGCCGACCCGGCCGACTACGACGGCGTGGTGATCCCCGGCGGCGTGGCCAACTCGGACCTGGTCCGCACGGACGAGGACGCGGTGCGCTTCGTCCAGGCGTTCGCGCAGGCGGGCAAGCCCATCGCGTCGATCTGCCACGGTCCGTGGCTGCTGGCCGAGGCCGACGTGCTGAAGGGCAAGAAGCTCACCTCCTACCCGAGCATCAAGACGGACCTGCGCAACGCGGGCGCCGACTGGTCGGACGAGGAGGTCAGGGTCTGCGACCACAACGGCTGGACCCTGGTGACCAGCCGCAACCCGGACGACCTGCCCGCGTTCAACAAGGCGGCGCTGAAGGCATTCGGGCTGTAGCAACCTGACTTCACCCGACCGGCCCTTCCGGAGAGGCAAGGCTCCGGGGAGGGCCGGTCACGTTTTGTGAAGCGGAGCGGTGACTGCGCGCAGGGCGCTTTTCCCTGTGCGCAGTCAGGCCTCCGCTTCTGGGAGTGTCACAGCGAAGGCGGCCATTGCGTTACGGGTGTAGTTGGCTACGCCCGCGCCGTGCGCGTCGAGCTGCGCGCTGAACTCAGGCGAGTCCGCGTACAGCTCGCCCAGCCCGGTGTACGACTCCCGGTTCGGCGTCCAGCTGCGCAGCAGCCAGCGGTGGTGCCGGGCGGTGACCGCCAGCGCCTCCGGCGAGTCCGGCGCGGCCCCGCTCGCGGCCACCTCGCCGAACGCCGCCGCGATCGCCTCCCACTCGGCCTTGAACCCCGCCGCGTCGGCGGGCGACCAGCCCTTCATCCGCTCCTTCCCCTCCGCGATCGGCTCCACGACGCACTCGCCGTAGCGCTCCACCAGCTCGGCCTCGTAGCGGGCCTGGCGGTCCGCGTCGAAGCCGTCGAACAGCTCTTCCGTCCTGCTCACGGCGGTCCTGCCTTCCAGTTCGTCGATGGTCCTGGTGACGGTCGCGGCCAGCAGGTCCAACCGCTCCCGCTCGGCGCGCAGCCACGCGAGGTGGTTGTGCAGCACGTCGAGCTGGGTGTGCCTGCCGTCCAGCACCTCGGCCACGGTGTCCAGGCCGAGCCCGAGGTCGCGCAGCAGGAGGATCTGCTGGAGCCTGAGCAGCTGCTCGCGCTCGTAGTAGCGGTACCCGTTGACCCCGGTTCGGGCCGGGGCGAGCAGCCCGATCGAGTCGTAGTGGCGCAGGGTCCGCGACGTCACCTTCGCCATGCGCGCCACCTCGGCGATCGACCAGCTCATCCGTCCTCCTCAGCCGTGCTGGGAACGACGGTAGGAGTTGACGCAGCGTCAACGTCAAGCGCGACGCTCGGACGGATGACCGGGGTCCGGCGGGTCGCCGGGACCCGCCGGGCCCCGGTGGCAGGATGGGCCGGGTGTGGAGCATCGCCGGGTCGCTGACCCCAGTCCCCGTCCTGGACCGCCCCGACCTGCTGGCCGGACCCGTTGCCGCCGCCGTGCGCGCGCTGGCCGAGGCCGACCGGGTGGCGGTCACCGAGATCGACGCGGAGCTCGCGGACACCGCGGCCTTCTGCGAGGCCTACGGGTCGCCGCTGACGGCGTCCGCGAACTGCGTGATCGTGGCGGGGAAGCGGGGAGAGGTCACGCGGTACGCGGCGTGCGTCGTGCTCGCCACCACCAGGGCCGACGTCAACGGGGTGGTGCGCAGGAGGCTCGACTCCAGGAAGGCCTCGTTCGCGCCGATGGACGACGCGGTCGAGCTGACCGGCATGGAGTACGGCGGCATCACGCCGGTCGGCCTGCCCGCCGACTGGCCCGTGCTGCTGTCCCCCGAGGTGGCCGCCGCCCCCGAGCTGGTGATCGGCAGCGGCATCCGGGGCAGCAAGCTGCTCGTGCCCGGCGCGGTGCTGGCCAAGCTGCCGGGGGCCGAGGTCGTGGAGGGGCTCGCGCGCCCGGCCTGACCGGCCCGGTCCGACCCGGTGGATTCGCGCGCGCCCGGCATCGCGGATAACCCCTGGAACCGGTAATTCACTCAGCCAAATGGGCTTCCAAAACCGCTCTGGCCTGGTCGTGGGAAAGGTGGCCGACGACCACGTGCGTGGTCAAGCCGTCGGCCAGCGCCAGCAGGGTTGTGGCCGCGTGCTCGGGGTCGGGACGATCTGCCAGCAAACGGGTGAAAATTCCGTGCAATTCGGCGTAGTTCGCTCGCAGGACCTCGGCGAGCGGCGGGCTGACGGCTGCTTGGGCGGCGAAGGCCAACCAGACCTTGGCCTCGGACCGGTGGGATAAGACGCCCTCACCGGTCACCTGCGGGAGCGGCGCGCCGACCTGCGGCTCAGCCCCTCTCGCCCTGGACAGCGCCCTGCGGCCCACCTCCTGCAGTGCGAAGCGCAGCATGTCCTCCTTGGTGTGGAAGCAGCGCTGCACCGCGCCCATGGACACGTCGGCTTCGGCGGCGACATCCCTCAGGGAAACGCCTTCAAAACCGCGCTTGTCGGCGAGCCTGCAGACCGCGTCCGCGATCTTCCTGCGGCGCGAATCGTGATCGACGGCTTTCGGCACGAGGGGATCGTAGCTAATGCAAGCGCATCGAAAGGTTATTCCTTGATCCGTCCATCGCCCCTTTGGCGGAATCGCGGATCAGGGGGTGGGGTCACCCGATCTCGGCTGCGTACTTCCGAAGCAGGTCGACCGCCTCGGCCGGGTCGTCGGTGACCAGGATCCAGCGCTCGGCCTCCCGACCCCGCGCCAGGTTGCGCACCAGCGGGGCCGCCGGGACCTCCTCGGTCCAGAACCGCGCGCCGAGGAACACCATCGGCGCGGCCGGGCCCACCGAGCCGTAGTGGTTCTGGGTGTAGTCCTGGAAGACCTCCTGGACCGTGCCCGCGCTCCCCGGCGTGTAGACCACGCCGCCCGTGGCGACGGTGAGCAGACCCTCCTCGCGGACCGAGTTCGCGAAGTACTTGGCGTGCACCTCGCAGGCCGGGTTGGGCGGCTCGTGGCCGTAGAACCAGGTCGGCACGCCGATCGTGCGCGGCAGCTCGGCGACGGGCAGCTCGGGGAACGCCGCGATCCACTCGCCGATCGACCGGGCGTCGTTGCCGAACGTCGGGGCTGCGGCGAGGTCGGCGAGGATCGAGTCGTCCACGCCAGCGCGCACGCCCAGCGGCACGGCCTCCATCGCGCCGGGACCACCGCCGGTCAGGACGGTGAACCCCGCCTCGCCCAGCGTCGCGCCCAGCTCGACGGCCTTGCGGTAGCCGTCCGTGCCCCGCCCCAGCGCGTGCCCGCCCATCACCGCGACGGGTGGGGACGGGATGCGGGCGAGCAGGTCGTCGAGCGCCTCGGTGATCGCGTGGTCGTGCAACCGCTCGGCGAGCGCGTGCAGCGGGTCGGGGTGGTGGCCCTGCTTCCGGCTGTGCAGGTAGATCCGGTGGTCCGGGGTGTCCGCGTAGGACTCGGGCGCGGCCGGGTCGAAACCGGCGAAGAGCTCGGGCGCGGTGTAGAGGTGCGACCGGTAGACGTCGTGCGGCAGGTCCGGGATGGTCGGGAACAGCAGCGCGCCCGCCGCCTCGGCCCTGCGGCGGGCGGAGGGGCTGAGCGAGCAGCCGAGGAAGAGGGCGCCGTCCAGGGGGACGCGCAGCTCCTCACCGCTCAGGTCCAGGTTGACCAGCACCGCGCCCCGGAGGTCCTGGGCGGACCGGGCCTGCTCGACAGTGACGATCTCGGTGCGCACCACCGCAGCGTAGTGGGAGCGGGAGGACGGGTGGTGAACGCGGAGCCAAGGTTTTCGCTGTGACATTCCTAGAAGCGGAGGCCTGAGTGCGCACAGGGAAAAGCGCCCTGTGCGCACTCACCGCTCCGCTTCACAGTGCAGTTCGGGTGGCTCAGAAGATCACGGTCTGCCCGCCGTGCACCAGGACGCGGTCCTCCAGGTGCCAGCGCAGGCCGCGCGCCAGCACGACCTTCTCGATGTCGCGCCCCTTGCGCACCATGTCCGCCACGGCGTCGGTGTGGTCCACCCGGATCACGTCCTGCTCCACGATCGGCCCCGCGTCCAGGTCGGCCGTCACGTAGTGGCAGGTCGCGCCGACCAGCTTCACGCCCCTGGCGCGCGCCTGGTGGTACGGCCGGGCGCCGACGAACGAGGGCAGGAAGCTGTGGTGGATGTTCAGCGCCCGCCCCGACCAGGCCGCGCACAGCTCCGGCGGCAGCACCTGCATGAACCGGGCCAGCACCACCGCGTGCGGGTCGTGCCCGTCCACCAGCTGCTTCACCTGGGCGAACGCCGCGCTCTTGCCCTCGGCGTCGGCGGCGGGGAACGGCACGTGGTGGAACGGGATGCCGTGCGCCCTGGTGATGTTCGCCAGGTCCGGGTGGTTGCCGATCACCGCCGCGACGTCGACGTCCAGCTCGCGCGAGGCCACCCGGCCCAGCAGGTCGTACAGGCAGTGCCCCTCCTTGGACACCAGGATCACCACCCGTCGCCGCTCGCCGGTGTCGGTCACCCGCCAGTTCGCCTGGGCGCCCAGCTCGCGCGCGATCGCGGTGAACCGCTCGCGCAGCTCCTCGACGCCGAACGGCAGCGAGTCGGCCCTGACCTCCTGCCTGGTGAAGAACCAGTTCGTGGCCTGGTCGGTGTGGTAGGCCGCCTCGACGATCAGGCCACCGTGCTCGGCCAGGAACGAGGAGATCCTGGCGACGATGCCGGTGCGGTCGGGGCAGCCGAAGGTGATCACGTAGCGGCGTTCTTGCTGAGGCACCGGGGCAGTATCCCCGCTTTCCGCTAGGGGCGCGGGAGAGCGCGCAGCAGGTCCCCCCGTCCGGTCACGACC
The DNA here is from genome assembly GCF_024171695.1 of Actinosynnema pretiosum. Classification (GTDB taxonomy): domain Bacteria; phylum Actinomycetota; class Actinomycetes; order Mycobacteriales; family Pseudonocardiaceae; genus Actinosynnema; species Actinosynnema pretiosum. The sequence continues at coordinate 579,072 of NZ_JAMTCF010000003.1, forward strand.
GCGTGGCTGGGGCGGGCCCAGACCAGCCGGTAGAGCGAGTCGGCGGTGCCTGCGGCGGTGACGTCCTCGTCGACCGCCGAACCCTCCAGCGGACCGACCTCGGGCGCCTCGCCGGGGGTCAGGCGCAGCAGCCAGGAGCGCGAGGCGTCTGCGGCGTGCAGCACGGCGCGACCGGAGAGCTCGTTCGGCTTGGTGAGGTGCTGGCGGGTGAGCATGGTGGTCAGGTACTCGTCCACGCCGTCGGCCGCGAGGTCGGGCGGGAAGAGCAGCACCGGGACGTCGGTGCCCAGGGCGGCGTGCGAGGCGTGCTCGGCGTCCAGCCGGTGCACGGCGGTCTCGTGCGTCTGGCGACGGGCCCAGAAGGAGACGGCGCCGGGGCCGATGAAGGTCCAGGAGGGGCGGGAGGGGTCTTCGGTCGTGAGCACCCGGAGCAGTTCGGTGAAGCGCTCGTCCCACCAGTCCAGCAGTTCGGACCAGTCCTCGGGGCCTTCCTCGGGACGGGGAGGGGAGGTGGTGTCGGGCGGCGTCAAGGCGGCCCGGATGGACCAGGCGTGCGTCCGGGCAACGTGCCGGGCTAACGCCTCGACCGTCCAACCTGGGCAGGTCGGGACGGGGGAGGTGAGGTCGGTGGCCGCGATGAGAGCGCGCAGCGCGTCGTACTGCTCCCGGAGGGAGCGGGTGAAGTCAGCGTGTTCCACAGCCTGAGCCTAGGGGGAGCCTGCATCCCCGCACTGCCCGATTACCGCACTGCCAGGGCGTCGCATTGCCCGGTCACCGCACTACCCGGAAGACCGCACTGCCAGGTTCGGCGCACTGCCCGGAAGACCGCACTGCCAAGCTCGGCGCAAAGCGCGGGCTGCGGGGCGAGCGCAGCGAGCCCGCAGCCACCCAATCCCGCGTCCCTCTTCTCCGTTTGGCCTGGCGAAGCCCGAGCGCGCTTGTCAAGATGCCGCCGCATTGTGCGGTAGATCGGGGTGTCATACGGCGTCTTGACAAGTGAGGTGATCTCAGTGAGGTGTCTGGTCGGTGTTCCAGTTGTGTTCGTAGTGGGTGCAGGTCAGTGCGGCGGCGACGATGAGGGTGAGTTTTCGTGGGCTGGCGGTGGTGTGGCGCAACGCCTTCCACCGTCCGACCAGTAGCGCGAACCCACGCTCGCCTCGACCTCTCAGACCACGCAGGAGCAGGTCGTGGGTCTTCTGGTCCACATTCAGTTCGGGTTCGGCCCAGCGTTTGCGCGGGGTGCGGTTCGGGGTGACCACCCCGTGCCCCGCGTTGAGATAGCCCTGGTCTGCGAGGGTGGGCAGGTCGAGTTCGACGGAGGCTCGGGCCAGTGC
>NZ_JAMTCF010000004.1 GCF_024171695.1 Actinosynnema pretiosum
GCCGCTCTCCGGATCACCCAGTACTTCCGTCACCATCGCCCGCAGGTCGTCACGGACGCCGTCCTCGTCCCAGGCGTAGAAGTTCAGCAACCGCTGCATCCGCTCAGGCCCCGACTGTCCGGTCGCCTCCGCCAGGGCCCATCCGTTCTTACGCTCCACTTCGGACAATAATCCTCTTACGTGGCAACGCATCTGACGTCTCGACTCCACACGCGGGAACCTGGCCGCGAAACCGACCACGAACGCGTCGAACCCCGCCGACCACGACCACACGTCCTCGACCACCATCAAGACGGTATACCCGCCCCTGGTCAATAAATAACAACCTGTTGTTGTCGTATTAAGCCAACCCACGACCCGCCACCCACTACCCACTAATCGCCCACCCGAGCAACCACATCACGACCGTCACCAACCCGACCACGAAGCACAGCAGCACCACCACAACCCCGACCAGCACCCCCAGGTGCACGTGCCACGGGCTGTCCCGGTCCTCCGCCACCGCCAGCTCGCCCGCCAACTGCTCGGCCACCGCCCGCCTCAGGTCGGTCAACCGGTTCCGCGCCGTCTCGCTCCCCGCCGCGTCGTCCGGTTCCCCCTCGCCCTCCAGCCAGTTCATCGCCACCAACCGCGACTCCGCCGTCCGGTAGGCCCGCTCGAACGCGGCTAACTCCGCCTCGTCCCGCACCTCCAGCAGGTAGCTCCACCGCCCGGCCTGCACCGGGTCTCCCAGCAGCCGGTACACCGAGGCCAACCGGTCCCTCAGGTCCAACCGCGTCGGGTAGCTGCACACCAACCCCACCAGCCGCTGGCGCGCCCGCAGCACGCTCGCCAGATCGCCGCGCGCCACCTCCTCGGCAGCCCTCCGCAGCGTCGCATCGACCGGCATACGCGACATGCTCCCAGCCAGCACAAGTCCCGTGGTGGGTCCTTTGGACTGAACCGGTTCCCCGACGGGAGGATCACCGGGTGCTCCCCACGACCCTGGTGCTGTTCGGCCTCTCCTGGTGGCTCGGGCTGCACCTGCTCGTCCGCGACCCGCGCAAACCCCTGCTGCGCCGCAGCGCGGTCGGCCTGCTCTCCCACGCCCTCGCGCTCGCCCTGCACCCCGCCCCCGACCTGCTGCTCGCGCTGCCCGCCGTGGCCTGGACGGGTGCGATCACCAGCGGGCTCGGCCCGCGCTGGGACCGGCTCTGGGCGTGGAGCGCGCTGCCGCTGCTCGTCGCCGCCACCTGGATCTTTCCCCCGATCGTGTTGCCACCGCTGGTGCTCGCGCTCGTCCTGCACGTGCGCGGCGGACAACCGAAGGCGCTGCTCGCCGTCGCCACCACCACGTTCGGCCTCGGCACCGCCCTGCTCGGCGCGGACCTGCTGCCCGACCTGCTCCCGGAACCGGTGCTGCTGCTGGCGGTCGGCGTCGACCTGCTGGTGCTCGGCGTGCTCGTCGTGGCCGCCGACGCGTTCGACGGGGGTGAGGCGTTCCGCGCCGAACTGCTCCGCTCGCTGCTCGTCGCCACCGCCACCGCCGCGCTGTTCGCGGTCCAGGTGGCGCTGCTGGGCCCGAGCGCCCCGCTGCTGTTCGCCGTCGTCGCCACCGCCGTCACCGTCCAAGCCCTGGCGGGCCCGATCGCGTCGCTCGCCGACCGCGTCGCCCTCCCCGCCACCGCCGCCCAGCGCGCCGAGCTGCGCGACGCCGCCGAGTCCCTGCCCAAGCGCGCCCCGCTGCCCGCCGAGCACCTGCCCGCCGACCTCGCCAGGCTCACCCGCCGCGCCCTCAGCCACTACGGCGATCTCGGCCGCCTCGTCGCCAGCCCGCTCACCGGGCTCCCGCTCATCGACGCCCGCCTCGCCGCGCGCGGCGCGCCCGACCAGCCCCTCGAACGGGCCGCCGAGCTGAAAGCCGTCCTGCAGGAGGGCATCCGGCGGCTCAAGCCCGCCGACGGCGAGTTCGGCACCAGCGACGAGTGGCGGCACTACAACGCGCTGCACTTCTACTACGTCGTCGGACTGCGGCCGCACAGCGCGCGCACCAAGCGCGAGAACCTGGACCCTGACGCCAGGAAGGCCCTCGCCTGGTTCGTGAACCAGGTCCCCGAGCGCACCCTGCACAACTGACAGACCGCGGGGGCGAAGCTGATCGCCGCCGACCTCGCCGCGCTGTCCGCGCAGGTCGAACGCCCCTGACCGGCAGCAGATGGCAGTGCTCGGCGTGGAGTCGGCAGTGCGACGCCCCGCACCCTCGAACCCATGACGACCGGCGCTCCCAAGCCCCACACCGATTCCGCCCGCACCGATCCCGCCCGCACCGATCCCGCCCGCACCGATCCCGCCCGCACCGCCCTGCTCCGCCTCGCCCTCAAGGCCGACGGCGTAGCCTCCGCCGCGTGCGGGGCGCTCGTCCCGCTCGTCCCCGTCGACCTGGGCCTGCCCCGCCCGCTCGTGCTGGGCCTCGGCGCGTTCCTGCTCGCCTACGGCGCCTGCGCGTTCCTGGCCGGTCTCCGCCCCACCCGTCCACGCGCGCTCGCCGTCGTCCTCTTCAACACCGCCTGGGTCCTGGGGAGCGCGCTCGTGCTGCTCGTGGACCTGTTCCCGCTCACCACCACCGGCCTGGTGCTGCTCCAGGCGCAGGCGCTCGCCGTCGCCGCGATCACCGCCGTGCAGGTGGTCGGACTGCGCAGAACGAGCTGACCACCCGACCCGACACCACCCGACCCGACCGGGCGGCGGTGCGGTGGCCGCTCCCGGCCGCTCCCGGCGGTCCCGCACCCCCACCCGGTGGGACACTTGCCGCCGTGGACGTCACCCCCTGGCCCGCCGGAGCGGCAACCGGTATCGGCTCGCTCCCCGGCACCGACCCGCACGAGGCCGCCCGCCTGGTCTTCGGCGAGCTGCCCGACCTGCCGCACCTGCCCGAGCTGCCCGCGCGCGGAGTCGGGGCCGACCTCACCGGCCGCACCGCCGCGCTGCTGGTCGACCTCCCCGTCGAGGTCGTCCCGTCCGGCTACCGGGTCGCCGCCCACCCCGGTCGCGACCACCGCCGCGCCCAGGACCTGCTCAGCTGGGACCTCGACGCCCTCGAAGAAGCCGCAGCCGCCACCAAGCCCGCCGTGGTGAAGGTCCAGGCCGCAGGCCCGTGGACCCTCGCCGCCACCGTCGAGCTCGTGCGCGGCCACCGCGTGCTCACCGACCCCGGCGCGCTGCGCGAGTTCACCGAGTCCCTGGTGGAGGGCCTGTCCCGGCACACCGCCGAGGTCGCCCGCCGCACCGGCGCGAAGGTCGTGGTGCAGCTGGACGAGCCCGCCCTGCCGTCCGTGCTGCGCGGCCTGCTGCCCACCCCGTCCAAGCTCGGCACCGTCCCCGCCGTGCCCGAACCGGAGGCGCAGGCGCTGCTGGAGAGCGTCATCGCCCCGTTCGACGACGTGATCGTGCACTGCTGCGCGCCGAACCCCCCGGTGAACCTGATGCGCAGGGCCGGGGCGAAGGCCGTCGCGCTCGACGTGTCCCTGGTGGAGCGGGCGATGCTGGACGAGCTGGGGGAGGCGTGGCAGGAGGGGCTGGTGCTGCTGCTGGGCCTGCTGCCCGGCACCGACCCCGCCACCCCGATCGACCTGAGGACCGCGGCGAAGCCCGCCCTCGACCTGGCCGACCGGCTCGGCTTCCCGCGCTCGGTGCTCGCCACGCACGCCGTCCCCACGCCCTCGTGCGGCATGGCGGGCGCGAGCCTCGGCTGGGTCCGGCGCGCCCTCGCGCTGTCCCGCGACCTCGGCAAGGCGTTCCTGGAACCGCCCGACACCTGGTGATCGCACTCCACTGTGGACTGTCCTGGAAAAACAGTCCACAGTGGAGCGTCACGTCAGCAGCGCCAGCGCCGCCCACCCGGTCCCGCACACCAGCAGCGTCGACAGCGCCCCCAGCGCCAACGCCCTCGGACCGGTGCGCAGCAACACCTTCGGCCGCACCGCCGTGCCCAGCCCGAACATCGCCGCCGCCAGCAGCACCGTCGCCGCGACCTTCCCGCCGTCCAGCACCACCTGCGGCAGCACCCCCGTCGACCGCAGCGCCGCAAGCCCCACGAACCCCACCAGGAACAGCGGCACCACCGGCGCGCGCCCACCAGCGCCACCCGAACCGCCCGCCCCACGCCCCGCAGCCCCGCGCCCCACCAGCGCCACGACCGGCGCCAGCAGCGCCACCCGGCTCAACTTCACCGCCATCGCCGTCGCCACCCCCGACGCGGGCGCCGCGGCGGCCACCTGCCCCACCTCGTGCACGCTCAACCCGATCCACAGCGGCGACGCCCCCAGCAGCGGCAGCGCCAGCATCGCCAGCGTCCCGAACAGCGTCACCAGCGCCACGCTCGTCGCCACGTCCTCGTCCCGCCGCTCGACCACGCCCTCCACGGCCGCCACCGCCGACGCCCCGCAGATCGAGAACCCCGTCGCGACCAGCGTCGTCAGCCCGCTCGGCAGCCCGAGCAGCCCGCCGATCCACCGGGTGCCAAGGAAGGTCACCGCCACCGTCGCCACCACCGCGACCAGCACCCCCGGCCCCAGTTCCAGCACCACCGGCAGCGACAGCTGCAACCCCAGCAGCACCACCCCCAGCCGCAGCAGCTTCTTCGTGGCGGCGGACAGGTCGGGGAGGCGCCCTCCGACGAGGACGCCCAGCAGCAGGGCGGCGATCAGCACGCACAGATCGTCCGCCGCGTCAAGTGCTCCCGGTAGGCGGGAATCCGCTCTTCGGCCATACCCTCCGGCTATGGCCGACCCCGACCTGACCACCCTGCGGCTGCTCGTCCTGGTCGGCGAGCTGGGCAGCCTCAGCCGCGCCGCCGCCGCGCTCGGCGTGGCGCAGCCGTCGGCGAGCAAGCGCCTGTCCGCAGCCGAGCGCTCGCTCGGCGTGGTGCTGGTCGAGCGCGGCAGCCGGGGCTCCGCGCTCACCCCGGCCGGGACGGTGCTGGCCGAGCGCGCCCGCCGCGCGCTCGCCGAGGTGGAGGGCCTGGTGGAGGCCGCGCGGGCGCTGCGGGCCGAGCGGGACGCCGAGCTGGCCGTCGCCGCGAGCATGACCGTCGCCGAGCACCTGGCGCCCGGCTGGGTCGGCGGACTCCGCCGCAGCCGCCCCGACCTGCGCGTCGGCCTGCGGGTGACCAACTCCGAGTCGGTGTGCGCGCTGGTCAGGGCAGGCGAGGTCGACCTCGGCTTCGTGGAGGCACCCGGCCCGCTGCCCGGCCTGAGCAGCCGCAGGGTCGCGGTGGACCGCCTCGTGCTCGTCGTCCCGCCCGACCACCCGTGGACCCGCCGCAGGACCCCGCTCAGACCCGCCGAGCTGGCCGCCACGCCCCTGGTGGTGCGCGAGCGGGGCTCGGGCACCAGGGACACCCTGGACCGCGTCCTGCCGGGCGCCAGCCCGCCCGCGCTGGAGCTGGGCTCGTCGGCCGCCGTGCTGGGCGCGGTCGTCGCGGGCGCCGGACCGGCCGTGCTGAGCGCGCTCGCGGTCGCCGCCGACCTCGCGGCGGGCAGGCTCGCCGCCGTCCCGGTCGACCTGGACCTGCGCCGGGCCCTGCGCGCGGTGTGGCCGTCCGGTCGCAGGCTGGTGGGTCCGGCCGCCGAACTGCTCGCACTCGCCCTGCGGGACGCCCGCGCGTAGTTCAATGGGGCCATGCGCTGGTTCCGCCGCAAACGCCCCGAGCCCACGCCCGCCCCCGTCCACCTGCCGAACCCGGCGGAGGCGGCGGTGGCCTTCTGGGAGCGCTGGCACGCCCTGCTGCCCAGGATCAGCGGCGCGCTCGGCGACGGGCAGCCGCAGCGCGTCGAGCACGAGATGTGCGAGCTGGTCGCCTCCGTGCACCCCCGGCTGGAGTTCGCCGTCCAGCGCGGCAGGCGCGCGGTGTACGCGCTCGTGCTCAGCAGCCGCGAGGACCCGGTGGTGCGCCCCTACACGGACGCCTGGAAGGCCGCCGCGCCGCACGAGGACATGATCTGGGAGTACCACGACTCGGTGCCGCCCGTGCCGGACACCGACGAGGTCACCGTCAACATCGGCGAGCACCGGTTGCCGCTGGCCGACATCCGGTTGCGCACCCGGCCGACCGACGACGGCGGGTTCGACGTGGTCGTGCACCACCCGGTGTTCGCCGACCTCGGCGAGGACGACCGGATGCGGGTGGCGTTCCTGGCGCTGGACGCGGCGCTGGGGGAGCGGGTCGCGGCGGGCGCGGTGGGCAGGGTGGAGCTGTCGCTCACCGAGAAGCCGAGCTCGATCACGCTGCCGGAGTTCCGCCGGGTGTTCGAGCCGACCGAGGACTGACCGGGCGGCGGGCGGGCAGGCCCTGGGCCGCTGCCCCGCGCGCCACGGCCCCGCGCGCCGCTCCCGCGAGCTGCCCGCCCGTGCGCCGCCCCCGCGAGTTGCCGCCCGTGCGCCGCCCCCCGCGCGCCGCTCCCGTCCACGGGGGACTGTCGGTGGTCCTGGCTAGGCTGCTGCCGTGACCAGCGACGACCACCCCTCCACCGAAGGCCGCGCCCCCGAGGACGGCTCCGGGAGCGCGCCCGCCGCCGCCCCTGCGGCCGACTCCGCCGACTCCCCGGTCGGCGACCTCGCCACCACCCCCGGCGCGCCCGCGGCCGACGCCCCCGACGGCGTGCGCGCCCAGGGCCTGGAGGACGTGCCCGCCGACGCCCGCGACCGGCACCGCGCGCTCGCCGAGGAGGTGCGCGCCCACCAGTTCCGCTACTACGTGCTCGACGCGCCCACCATCTCCGACGGCGAGTTCGACGCGCTGCTGCGCGAGCTCCAGTCCCTGGAGGACGCGCACCCCGGCCTGGCCACCCCGGACTCGCCCACCCAGCAGGTCGGCGGCACGTTCTCCACCGAGTTCACCGCCGTGGACCACCTGGAGCGGATGCTCAGCCTGGACAACGCGTTCGACCAGGACGGCCTGCGGGCGTGGTTCGACCGGGTCGTCAAGGAGGTCGGCGACGCGGCGCGGTTCCTGTGCGAGCTGAAGGTCGACGGGCTCGCGATCAACCTGCTGTACGAGCGCGGCAGGCTCGTCCGCGCCCTGACCAGGGGCGACGGCCGCACCGGCGAGGACGTGACGCTCAACCTGCGCACCCTGCGCGACGTCCCCGAGGTGCTCACCGGCACCGCCGAGTGGCCGGTCCCCGAGCTGGTCGAGGTGCGCGGCGAGGTGTACTTCGCCGTCGAGGACTTCCTGGAGCTCAACGCGAAGCTGGTCGAGGCGGGCCTGCCGCCGTTCGCGAACCCGCGCAACACCGCCGCCGGTTCCCTGCGGCAGAAGGACCCGAAGGTCACCGCGTCCCGCAGGCTGCGCATGGTGTGCCACGGCATCGGCAAGCGCGCCGGGTTCGAGCTGGAGCGCCAGTCCGACGCGTACGCGGCGCTGCGCGCCTGGGGCCTGCCCACGTCCGAGCACACCGCCGTCGTGGCGACGTTCGACGAGGTGTGGGCGCGCGTCGCGCACTGGGGCGAGCACCGGCACGACGCCGCGCACGAGATCGACGGCCTGGTCGTGAAGGTGGACGAGGTCCCGCTGCAGCGCAGGCTCGGCAGCACCTCGCGCGCGCCCCGCTGGGCCATCGCGTTCAAGTACCCGCCGGAGGAGGCCACCACGACGCTGCTCGACATCGGCGTCCAGGTCGGCCGCACCGGGCGGGTCACCCCGTTCGCGATCATGGAACCGGTGAAGGTCGCGGGCTCCACGGTGGCCCGCGCGACTCTGCACAACGCGTCCGAGGTCAAGCGCAAGGGCGTGCTCATCGGCGACCGGATCGTCATCCGCAAGGCGGGCGACGTGATCCCCGAGGTGCTCGGCCCGGTCGTGGACGTGCGGCCCGCCGACGCCAGGGAGTTCGTGATGCCCGCGTCCTGCCCGGAGTGCGGGCACGCGCTGCGCCCCATGAAGGAGGGGGACGTGGACATCCGCTGCCCCAACGCCGAGGGGTGCCCAGCGCAGCTGCGGGAGCGGTTGGCGTACCTGGCGTCCCGGTCCGCGCTGGACATCGAGGTGCTGGGGTACGAGGGCGCGGCGGCGCTGGCGTCGTCCGACGTCTACGACAACGAGGCCGACCTGTTCGACCTCACCGCCGAGGACCTGCTGCGCGTCGACCTGTTCCGCAACCAGGACGGCGCGCTGGTGACGAACGGCGCGAAGCTGCTGGAGAACCTGGAGGCCGCCAAGTCGCAGCCGCTGTGGCGGGTGCTGGTGGCGCTGTCGATCCGCCACGTGGGACCGACGGCGGCGCGGGCGCTGGCGGTGGAGTTCGGCGGCGTGCAGGCCATCCTGGACGCCGAGGAGGCCGACCTGGCGGCGGCGGGCGGGGTCGGCCCGACGATCGCGGCGGCGGTGCGGGAGTGGGCGCGGACCCCGTGGCGCCAGGAGGTCGTGCGCCGCTGGGCGGCGGCCGGGGTGCGCATGGTGGACGAGCGCGACACCACGATCCCGCGCAACCTGGAGGGGTTGTCGATCGTGGTGACCGGGACGCTGACCGACTTCTCCCGCGACGAGGCGAAGGACTCGATCCTGGTGCGGGGCGGCAAGGCGGTGGGGTCGGTGTCGAAGAAGACGGCGTTCGTGGTCGTGGGGGACAACCCTGGGAGCAAGGCCGACAAGGCCGTGCAGCTGAAGGTGCCGGTGCTGGACGAGGCCGGGTTCCGGGTGCTGCTGGAGCGGGGGGCGGAGGCGGCTGCGGCGGTTGCGGTGGTGGGGGCGCCGGAGGGGGAGGTGGAGGACGGGGCTGTGGACGCGGCTGCGGACGGGGCCGAGGACAGGGCTGTGGCCGGGGACGGGGCCGGGGCCGGGGTCGAGGGGTAGGCGGGCGCGGCTGCGATTCCGGCTGCGGGGACGGGCGAGAGCGCTTCCACACATGGGGACGCGGCTGGGGAGAGCGCTTCCACGGACGAGGCGTGCTTGCGGAGAGCGCTCCCACGGATGGAGCGTGCCTGCGGAGAGCCCTCCCATGACCGAGGGCGTGGCTAGCGGAAGCGCTTTCACGACCGTGCGCGAGTGAGGAGAGCGCTCCCACGGACAAGGCGCGCCCAGGGGAGCGCGTTCCCAAGGGTGGGTGCGGCTGATGAGAGCGCTCCTACGGTCAGGAGCGCGGTTGGTGGGAGCGCTTCCACGGCCGGGTGCGAGTGGGGGAGAGCGCTCTCACTGGTGGTGCGGTCGCGCCAAGGGAGGACAGTGCGACGGAGTCAACCGCCGCTGGACCCGCGGGTGTCGGAACGTCGGGCATTGCCGTGTGGTCAGGCGTTGCCGGATCGCGCGGGCATTGCCGGGCCATCGAGCCGTCGTGATGTCGGGCCGCCGGGACGTTGTGCGCAGCCGAGGTGTTGAGACGCCGGGCCGATGGGGGTCGAACGCTGAGGGTCGGGAGGCCGGGGGCCGGACACCGGGGCCGGATATCGGCCGCCGCCCAGTTGCTACCCAGTCACCGCCGAGTTGCCGCCGCGCCACTGCCCGGCTGCCGCCCAGGCGCCGCCTGGCTACCGCCCAGTTGCCGCTGGCTGCTGCCTGGCCGCTGAGCCGTTGCCTGGCAGCCGGGCCGCCGCGCAGCCGCCGAGCCGCCGCGCAGCTGCGCAGCCGTCGGGCCATTGCCCAGTCGTTGCCGGCCTACCCCCGGCCACCTAGCCGCCGGGCCGCTGCCCAGTTGCCGCCGGGCCACCTCCCGGCCCCCGGCCGCCGCCGGAACGGGTGTCGCAGGGGTGCCCGAGGCGCGGCTGGATCGTTCGCGCGTCACCGTGACCGGCTCATCGTCGGTAGGGGATCACCTTGCCCACGTTGCCCTGGTTGGGGATTCCGGAGGCCCGTGCCGCTTCCTCGGCCTCGGCCATGATCCGTTCGCGCAGCGCGGTGTCGCGCGCGGCCTGCTCGTAGACGTGCTCCACGAGCGCCGCGCGCGGCAGGCGGGTGAGCGCGGTGCGCAGCTCGTCGTCCTCGGCGTCCGGCGCGGGCACCGTCTCGCCCCGGTCGAGCAGCACCAGCCCCACGGCGACGCAGTGCTTGCAGAAGAACCCCTGCTCCCCGTACGGGCAGGCGCACGTCCCCCGCAGGTTCCCCTCGGCGTCCCAGGTCAGCGTGATCGAGTACTCCGAGCTGCCGCGCACCACCCCGGCCACGTACCGGGGGTGGTGCACCACGGAGACCACGGCGTCCCGGTAGGCCAGTCCACGCCAGTAGGACTTGTGGCCCGCGCGGTGCCGCAACAGGGCAGGGGTCAGCGCCATGTGCGGTATCCAACACCGTTCGACCGGCTGCCCGAAGCCTGCACGCGCAGGCGAACCGGGTGAGACCCGCAGTCGCGTTCACCCCGGCCCCGACCGGCAGCCCGGCCCGACCGGCCCGACCTGCTGCCCGGCCCACCTCGCCGCCTGCCTCGGCCCGACCCGCTGCCCGGCCCGACCGGCCTCGGCCTGCTCGGCCCCAGCCCGACCCGCAGGTCGTCTCGACCGGCTGCCCAGCCCACTCGGCCTCAGCCTGCCCCAGCCCGCCCGGTCTCAGCCCGCCCCGGCTTCAGTCCGGCAGCACCACGGCGACGATCCCCGCCAAGTGCGCCAACCGCGCCACCTCGGCCGCCCGGAACATCGGCCCGCCCGGCCGCCCCACCAGCAGCACCCGGTCGGCCCGCCCCAGCGGCGTGGCCGCCAGCTCCGTGCCCAGCTCCCGCCAGGTCTCCGGGACCCAGCCGTCCTCGCCGTCCAGCACCGTGGCCCTGGCCAGCGGCATCCACGGCGGCAGCTCCACGCTCTCCGGCGCCGCCGCCGACGCGGTCACCCGGTACCCGCCCCCACCGATCTCGATCACCACGGCCCACCCGGCGCGGATGATCTTCGGCACGCCCTCGGTGAACACCGCCAACCCCTTGGCGGGCTCGTCGGCGACCTCCTCCACCAGCTCCAGCTCGCGGTGCGTGTTCAGCACCCCGGCGTACGGCCGGACCGCGTCGACCTCGACGCCCTCCACCGACTCCGCCGCGGTGATCAGCCCGTCGGGCAGCCGCCCCGACGGCAGCTCCACCACCAGGTCGTCGATGGCGACCCCCGGCGACCGCTCCACCACGTCCACGCTCAGGATGTCTGCCCCGATCTCGCCGAGGGCCGACGCCACGGCGCCGAGCGTGCCGGGACGGTCCGGGAGCTGGACGCGGATCAGGAAGGACACGGTGCACGCCTCCAGGCTTGCTGCGGAACTGCGGAACTGCGGAACTGCGGAACTGCGGAACTGCGGAACTGCGGAACTGCTGGGCTGCGGAACCCCTGAACTGCCGGACTGCCGGACTTCGGCACCCGCCAGCCGGTGATTGTCTCAGACGAACCCTCGCTTCCCGACCCGCGCCGTGCGTTGCGCGGGCGTAAAATCCGCCACTCCCCCCACACCCCACCCCACCGCGCACGACAACCCGGTCGGCCCTCACCCTGACCAGCCAATAGACTCGCCGGGTCCCAGATCCGAAAACCGACCCACGGGGGTTGACGAGGTGCCGAGCATCTCCCGCGACGAGGTCGCGCACCTGGCCCGTCTGGCCAGGCTCGCCGTCACCGACGACGAGCTCGACCTCTTCGCAGGCCAGCTTGACGTGATCCTGCAGTCGGTGGCCACGGTGGGCGACATCGCCACCGCGGACATCCCACCCACTTCGCACGCCGTACCGCTGACCAACGTTTTCCGCGAGGACGTGGTGCGTCCCAGCCTCGGTCAGCAGCAGGCGCTCGCGGGCGCCCCCGCCGCCGAGGAAGGCCGCTTCCGCGTCCCGCGCATTCTCGGTGAGGAAGCATGAACGACCTGACCCGCAGCACCGCGGCCGACCTGGCCGCGAAGATCGCCTCCCGCGAGGTCTCGGCCGTGGAGGTCGCGCAGGCCCACCTCGACCGGATCGACGCGGTCGACGGCGCGGTGCACGCCTTCCTGCACGTCGACCGGGAGGGCGCGCTCGCCGCGGCCCGCCGCGTCGACGAGGCCGTCGCGGCGGGCGAGGCCCCGGCGAGCCCGCTCGCGGGCGTCCCGCTGGCGCTCAAGGACGTCTTCACCACCGAGGGCGTGCCCACGACCGTCGGCTCCAAGATGCTGGAGGGCTGGCGCCCGCCGTACGACGCGACCGTCACCCGCAGGCTCAAGGAAGCAGGCGTCGTCGTCCTCGGCAAGACCAACATGGACGAGTTCGCGATGGGCTCCTCCACCGAGAACTCCGCCTACGGCCCGACCCGCAACCCGTGGGACCTGGACCGCATCCCCGGCGGCTCCGGCGGCGGCTCCTCGGCCGCGCTCGCCGCGTTCGAGGCCCCCCTCGCGATCGGCACGGACACCGGCGGCTCGATCCGCCAGCCCGGCTCGGTCACCGGCACCGTGGGCGTCAAGCCCACCTACGGCTCGGTGTCCCGCTACGGCCTGGTGGCGTTCTCGTCCTCGCTCGACCAGGGCGGCCCGTGCGCGCGCACGGTGCTGGACGCCGCGCTGCTGCACGAGGTCATCGCGGGCCACGACCCGCTCGACTCGACCTCGATCGACGCCCCCGTCCCCCCGGTGGTGGCGGCGGCCCGCGAGGGCCTGTCCGGCGACCTGACCGGCGTGCGCGTCGGCGTGGTCACCCAGTTCTCCGGCGACGGCTACCAGCCCGGCGTGCTGCGCTCGTTCGAGGCGGCCGTGGCGCAGCTCAAGCAGCTCGGCGCCGAGATCGTCGAGGTCTCCTGCCCGAGCTTCGACTACGCGCTGCCCGCGTACTACCTGATCGCGCCCAGCGAGGCGTCCTCGAACCTGGCCCGCTTCGACGCCATGCGCTACGGCCTGCGCGTCGGCGACGACGGCACGCGCAGCGCCGAGGAGGTCATGTCGATGACCCGCGAGGCGGGCTTCGGCGCCGAGGTCAAGCGGCGCATCATGATCGGCACCTACGCGCTGTCCTCCGGCTACTACGACGCCTACTACGGCTCGGCGCAGAAGGTCCGCACGCTCATCACCCGCGACTTCGAGGCCGCCTACGCGACCGTCGACGTGCTGGTGTCGCCGACCACGCCCACCACGGCGTTCAAGATCGGCGAGCGCACCGGCGACCCGATGGCCATGTACAAGGCGGACCTGTGCACGATCCCCGCCAACCTGGCGGGCAACGCGGCGCTGAGCGTCCCGAGCGGACTGTCCGACGAGGACGGCCTGCCGGTGGGCCTGCAGATCATGGCCCCCGCGCTCCAGGACCACCGCATGTACCGCGTCGCCGCTGCCTACGAGGTCGCCCGCGACGCCGCGCTCGGCCACACCGTGATCAGCCGGGCGCCCGAGCTGGAAGGAACGTCCCGATGAGGGCGGCACGCGGGCTGTTCGGCCTGCTCAGCGCGGTCGCCGCGGCGGCCAGCGCGTTCTCCACCCTGCGCGCGGCGCGCGGTGACGGCGACAAGCTCGCCCTGGTCAACGCGGCGGGCAGCATCCTGGTCGCCGTCACCGGCGCGGCCATGGCCGTCAGGGCGTACCGGAAGGACGGGTTGGCATGACCACCGCCTACGAGCTCATGGACTACGACGAGGTCCTGGAGCGCTTCGACCCCGTCCTCGGCCTGGAAGTGCACGTCGAGCTGCACACCGCCACCAAGATGTTCTGCGGCTGCGCGAACGTCTTCGGCGGCGAGCCGAACACCAACGTGTGCCCGGTGTGCCTCGGCCTGCCCGGCGCGCTGCCGGTGGTCAACGGCACCGCCGTCGAGTCGGCCATGCGGATCGGCCTCGCGCTCAACTGCGAGATCGCCGAGTGGTGCAGGTTCGCCCGGAAGAACTACTTCTACCCGGACATGCCGAAGAACTTCCAGACCTCGCAGTACGACGAGCCGATCGCCTTCAACGGCTTCCTCGACGTCACCCTGGACGACGGCGAGGTCGTGCGCGTGGAGATCGAGCGCGCGCACATGGAGGAGGACACCGGCAAGTCGCTGCACGTCGGCGGCGCCACCGGCCGCATCCACGGCGCGGAGCACTCGCTGCTGGACTACAACCGGGCGGGCGTGCCGCTGATCGAGATCGTCACCAAGCCGATCACCGGCACCGGCGCCCGCGCGCCGGAGGTGGCCCGCGCCTACGTGACCGCGCTGCGCGACCTGCTCAAGGCCCTCGACGTCTCCGACGTGCGGATGGACCAGGGCTCGCTGCGCTGCGACGCGAACGTGTCGCTGATGCCGAAGGGCGCCGAGGTGTTCGGCACCCGCACCGAGACCAAGAACGTGAACTCGCTGCGCAGCGTCGAGCGGGCGGTCCGGTTCGAGATGACCCGGCACGGCGCGGTGCTCGCGGGCGGCGGCACGATCCGCCAGGAGACCAGGCACTTCGACGAGTCCACCGGCGGCACCTCCTCGGGGCGCGCCAAGGAGACCGCCGAGGACTACCGGTACTTCCCGGAGCCCGACCTGGTGCCGGTCGCCCCGTCCCGCGAGTGGGTCGAGCAGCTGCGCGGCACGCTGCCCGAGCTGCCCTGGGAGCGCCGCAAGCGCATCCAGACCGAGTGGAGCCTGACCGACGCCGAGCTGCGCGACCTGGTCAACTCCGGCGCGGTCGACCTGGTCGCCGCGACGGTCGAGGCGGGCGCGACGCCCGCCGAGGCGCGCTCGTGGTGGGTGGCGTACCTGACCAAGGAGGCCAACGGCCGGGGCGTCGAGCTGGGCGAGCTGGCGATCACGCCGGTCCAGATCGCGCGGGTCGTGGCGCTGGTCAACGCGGGCGAGCTGACCAACAAGCTGGCCCGCGAGGTCGTCACCGGCGTGCTCGACGGCGAGGGCGAGCCGGAGGCGGTGATCGAGGCGCGCGGCCTGAAGGTCGTGTCGGACGACTCGGCGCTGGAGAAGGCCGTCGACGAGGCCCTCGCGGCCCAGCCGGACATCGCGGCCAAGATCCGCGACGGCAAGGTCGCGGCGGCGGGCGCCATCGTCGGCGCGGTCATGAAGGCCACCAAGGGCCAGGCCGACGCGAAGCGGGTGCGCGAGCTCGTCATCGCCCGCTGCGGCGGCTGACGCCCGGCGCGCCACGCGCCCACGCGCGCACTCGGGACCCCGGAACCGGCTTCGGTTCCGGGGTCCCGCGCTTTCCAGGCGCACCGGCCCACTGCTCCGCCCCGCCGCATTCGCGCGTCCGATCGGCTGACGCCCTGGAGAGGGGCGCGGGGCGGTATTGCTCTGGGCGGATGGTCATTCTCCGCCCGTTCGTGTCTGGGCTCTGCCCCTTGTGCGCTCTGCGCACGGATTCACTCGGTGAACACGTTACTCCGCTAGGGTGACGTTATTTTGTGTGAGGTATTGTCGGGGCTGGTCAAGGTGGGTGGACAAAGACCACTCTGGTGGCTCTGAGTAAAAACACCCCTCAAGGCAGCCGCCATCTGTGTAAGGCTTTACCCGCTCGACGAGCCGGGGGGCTGTTCGAGTGATCACACCAGCAGGTCAAGGGGAGCGCCCGAACGCCGCGGGCGCCGTTGCAAGGGGAGGACAACGCTCATGACTTCTGCCGATCCCAAGCTCGTCGAGGGCACCAGGGGCGACGAGGGCGCGTCCGCGCCGGAAGGCCAGGTCGACAGCCCGGTCTTCACTCCGATGGGTGGTCCTTACAAGCCGATGGGCGAGCCGGTGGCCGCCGCTCCGACCGAGCCGGGCGACGACCCCGTGGTGACCCCGATGGGTGGTCCGTACAAGCCCATGGGCGAGCCGGTCGCCCACGCGGAATCGCACTCGGAGCCGCAGCCGGGGAACCCCGCGGGCACCCTCGCGGGCAGCCCGGTCATCAAGCCGATGGGCGGCCCGTACAAGCCCATGGACGAGCCCGTCGACGAGGTCAACGGCGGCCCCTACAAGCCGATGGACGAACCCGTCCTCGTGGCCGAGGGCGCGCCCGCCGCGCTCGCCAAGTAGCGGACCCACGCGAATCGGGTGTCGCTCGCCGCAATGGCGGGCGACACCCGCTCGCCGCGTGTGATCTGATATGGCAGTGGCCGCGCATTCACCCGGTCCGAGAACACGCGAATCGCGCGGGCCAACCGGACCGGAAAAAGCGATCGCGCTGGCCCGCGCGCTCCAGCGGTCCGCCCGCGAGGCCGCGACCGCCGACCGGCACCCCACCGCGATCCGGAGGATGCGCCAAGGCCTCGCCCTCCTGGAGACGCCGGGCATCGACCCGCAGGAGCGGCTGGAGGTCCGGGTCCGGCTCCTCGTCACCCTCGCCTTCTGCCTGGCCGAGACCACCAGCTTCGACACCGGGCTCGCCCAGCTGGACGAGGTGGACCGCGAGCTGCCCGGCCTGCTCGACGACGACCTCCGCGACACCCTCGCGAGCAACTCCAACATGAACCGGGCCGCACTGCTGTGCCGGGTCGGCCGCATCGACGAGGGGGTCGCCAGGCTCGACGTCGAGGTCGGGCGCAGCGAGGCCCGCTACCGGGCCCGCCCGAGCGCCGAGACCGCCGACCAGCTCATCGTGGCGCTGAGCAACCGGGGCAACGCCCTCGGCGAGGCCCAGCGGCACGACCGGGCCGCCGCAGACCTGGACCGCGTGGTGGAGCTGGCCGACGCGCACGACATGCCGATGCGCGCGGCCATCGCCAAGCACGCGCTGGGCAACGCGCTCCAGCGGATCGGCGACGTGCCCGCCGCGCTGCGCGAGTACCACGAGGCGAACCGGGCGTTCCAGGAGCTCGAACCGGGCCTGCTGCTGCGGCTGCGCATCGACCAGGCCGAGGCGCTGATCAGCGTCGGGCTGGCCGACGAGGCCGGGCGGCTGCTCGACGAGGTGCTGCCCGAGATGCGCCGCCAGCGCATCGGCCAGGACGTCGCCGAGGCCGAGCTGTTCCGCGCCGCCGCAGCCCTCCAGGTCGGCGACCTCGCGCTCGCCAAGCGGCTCGGCGCTGCGGCCCAGCGCAAGCTCGTGCTGCGCGGCAGCCCCGTGTGGGGGTGCGTCGCGGGCCTGCTCGTGCTGCGCGTCGAGGTCCGCCGCGCGCTGGAGTCGCCGCGCAGGCCGCCGGAGCGGCTGGTGGAGCGGGCCATGGGCCTGTCCGCCGAGCTGGCCGCGCTCGCGCTGCCGGAGCAGGCCGCGTTCGCGCTCGCGCTCGCCGCCAGGCTGGAGATCCGCAGGGGCGAGCCGGACCGCGCCGAGCGGCTGCTGCGCGGCGTGCCCAAGTCGCGCAGGCTCGTCGCCATAGACCTGAGGATGCTGCTGCGGCTGTGCCGCGCCGAGCTGGCGCTGGTGCGCGGCAACCGGCGCGTCGCGCTCGCCCAGGCCAGGGCCGGGCTGGACGAGCTGGGCCGGATGCGGGACCGCCTCGGCGGGCTGGAGATGCTGTCCGGCGCCGCCGTGCACGGGCTCGAACTGGGCGAGCTGGCCGTGCGGCTGGCGCTGGGCGACGCCGAATCGGCCCAGGGCGCGAGCAGGCTGTTCACCTGGTTGGAGCGCACCAAGGCCCAGCTGTTCCGGTACGACCCGGTCGAGACCCCCGAGGACGACGGGCTCACCGAGCGGGTCACCGAGGTGCGCAGGCTCACCAGCGCGCTGCTGCGCGCCCGGCTCGACGGCCAGGCCACCGGTGAGCTGGAGGAGCGGCTGCGGCTGGCCAAGCACGACGCCACCCGGCTCGGCTGGGGCGCCGCCCCGTGGGGCACGCCCCGCCCGGTGGTCACCGCCGCCGAGGTCGCCGCCGTGCTCGGCGACCGGGCGCTGGTCAGCTTCGCGGTGTCCGACGACGAGCTGGTCGCCGCCGTGCTGGTCGACGACGTGGTGCGGCTGGTGCGGCTGGGCCCCGCCGGAGAAGCCACGGAGAGCGCGCGCAGGCTGCACGCCGACCTGAACGCGCTGGCCCCCGACCACCTGCCCGCGCCGCTGGTCGAGGTGATCTCCGCGTCGGCCCGCCGCGAGGCCGAGAAGCTGGACCGCACCCTGCTCCGGCCGCTCGCCGCCATGCTCGGCGGGCGGGAGCTGGTCGTGGTGCCCACCGGGGCGCTGCACGCGGTGCCGTGGGGCGTGCTGCCCACCTGCGCGGGCAGGCCGACCTCGGTGGTCCCGTCGGCGACGGCGTGGGTGTCCGCGCTGGGCAGCGGCCAGGACGACCCGGACGGGGTGCTGCTGGTGCGCGGTCCCGGCCTGCAGGCGGCGCAGACCGAGCTGGACCGGCTGGCCGGCTACCACGACCGGCCCACCGTGCTGGACGTGCCGCAGTCCAAGGTCGGCGCGGTGCTGTCCGCGCTGGCCGGGCAGGGCCTGGCGCACATCGCCGCGCACGGCGAGCACGAGCCGGAGAACGCGCTGTTCTCCCGGCTGGAGCTGGCCGACGGCGCGGTGTTCGCCTACGAGATCGGCCGGGTGCGGCACCTGCCCGCGAAGGTCGTGCTGTCCGCGTGCGAGCTGGCCCTGAACCGGGTCCGCCCCGGCGACGAGCCGCTCGGGTTCGCGGGCGCGCTCCTCGCGGGCGGCGTGCGCACGGTGATCGCCGCCTCCAGCAAGGTCGGCGACCAGCCGTCGGCGGCGGCGATGGAGGCGTTCCACCGGGGCCTGCTGGCGGGGGAGACCCCCGCCGTGGCACTGGCGCAGGCGGTAGCGGAGGACCCCCTCCGAAGACCTTTCGTCTGCCTGGGCGCCGGCTAACCCCAAACCACCCGGACCCGCCCTGGCGACCCCCTGAACCCGCCCCACACACAGGTCCCACCCCGAGGCCGCCTGGTGACCTCCGAACCCGCCCTACAGGCAGGGCACCACCCCGAGGCCGCCTTGGCGACCCCCTGAACCCGCCCTACACGCAGGGCACCACCCCGAGGCCGCCTGGCGACCTCCCTGAACCCGCTCTTCCCACCCGCTCAAGGCCACCTCACCCAAGGCCGCCCTGTGAAGCGGAGCGGTGACTGCGCACGGGGTGCTTTTTCCCGTGCGCAGTCAGGCCTCCGCTTCTAGGAGTGTCACAGCTAATCCTTGCCGCCGCCCACGCCCTCCGGCTTCACCACGATCGCCACCCGGTCGTCGCTGGACACCGGTGTCCCACCGGGATTCTTGTTCACCGTCCCCACCAGCGCGGCCTGGTCGCTCAGCCCGATCACCGCGCCGATCCGCCCGAACCCGCTGTCGCCGTCCAGCATCGGCGACGGTTCGCCGGAGAACGAGCCGTCCTGGTTGGTCGGCAGCACCAGCAGGCCGTTCTTGTTCGACAGCCCCACCCACACCGAGTCGGCGGTGGCCGCGCAGCCCGCGAGGCCCGGTCGGTCCGGCCAGGTCCACGCCGGGGAGCCGAGCGCCTTGCCCGCCTCCACCCGGTGCAGCGCGTCCGCGCCAGCGCCGACGTCGGTCAGCCAGGTCCGCGCCCCGTCCGGGGACACGCACAGCCCGGTCGGCGCGGTCAGCCCGCTCGCGAACACCCGCGACGACGCCGTCGGGTTGCCCTGCGCGGGCCCGCCCGAGGTGTCGATCCGCAGCACCTTGCCCGCCAGCGAGTTCGGGTCGGCGGCCAGCGCCCGGTTCCCGGCGTCGCCGGTGGCCACCAGCAGCGCGCCGCTCGCGTCGTGCGCCAGCGCGCCCCGGTTGCCCGACGCGCCCTTGGGGATGCCGGTCAGCACCGGCTTGGGCACGTCGCCCGGCGCGATCCGCAGCACCCGGTTGTCGGTCGCGGTCGTCACGTACGCGTAGACCAGCTGGTCCTCGGCGTAGGTGGGGGAGGGCAGCACGGCGGTCAGCCCGCCGTCCGCCGACGCGTCCACCTCGAACTTCGCGACCTGGACGGTCTCCGCGCCCTTGGCCACCCGCACCACCCGGCCCGTGGTGCGCTCGGAGGCCAGCGCCGTCACCGCGCCGGTCGACTGGTCGACCGCGATCGGCGCCACCCCGGACACCCGGTCGAGGCAGGTGCCGATGACCGCCGGGTTGAAGTCCTGGCAGCCCTGGGGCGGCGGCACCGACGACGGGGCCTGCCTGCCCTGGCCGGGGCTCTGCGGCAGCTCGCCGGGCAGCTCCGGCGTCGGACCCGCCTGCGGGGTCAGCTGGACCTGCGAGCTCCAGCCCGCCGGGGTCGGTTGCTCGGGGAAGCCTGCGCAGCCGACGGCCAGCAGGCCGACGGCGGAGCCCACCAGCACCGCTCTCAGACGTGACGCCACGGTGACCCAGGTTAGGCGGGCGGCCGTGAACGCGGGGTGAGCGGCCTGCCCGCCCAGGCCATCGCCCGCTCGACCGCGTCGACCCTGCGCAGCAGCAGCGCCAGCTCCGCGACCAGTTCGGCCCGGTGCGCCACCGGCAGCAGGAAGTGCGTGGTGGGCAGCACCCGGCAGCGCGCCTGGGGCAGCCGCGCCACCGGTCCGAGCAGGCTGCCGGGGGCGGCTATCCCGTCGTGCCCGCCCACCACGGCGGTTGTGGGACACGTCACACCGGACAGGTCCTGCGCGGGGGTCTCGGCCAGCGCGAGCGTCAGCTCGGCGAACCAGGCCCAGTCGGTGCGCAGCAGCGGCCCCAGCACCCGCGCGGCCCACAGGTCCACCTCCGGCACCGGCACCCGGCCCAGCACCGCGCCCAGCAGCGGTCCCACCCGGTGCAGCGCCCGCACCCCGCCGCGCGCCAGCTCCCGCCGCACCCGCTCGGGCAGCACCCGGTCCAGCGGGGGCGCGCCCAGCACCGCGCCGAGCACGTCGCCGGGCGGACCGGCCACCAGCAGCAGCCCCGACACCCGGTCCGGGTGCCGCAGCGCCAGCTCCACCGCGACCGTCACCCCGAACGACCACCCCAGCGCCGGGCACCGCTCGACGCCCGCCGCGTCCAGCACCCGCAGCGCGTCGGACACGTGGTCGGCCAGCCGCACCCGCGCCGGGTCGGCGGGCCGGGTCGAGCCGAGCGTGCCCCGGTAGTGCCAGCCGAGCAGGTGCGCGGGGAACGGCGGCCACGCGGCCTCCGGGATGCCCAGCCCCGCGCACAGCAGCACGTCCGGCCCGCCCCGGTCCGCCCGCCAGGTCCGCAGCCGGGCGCCGTCCTCGGCCACGACCTCCCGCACGCTGGACAGTGTGCCCCGGACCGCGCGGACCTGCCGGTAGCGTGCGGGCGTGACGCTCACCGTGCTGGTACCAGACGACCTCGGAGTGACCGCCCTGTCCGGTGTGGACGGTGTCCGCGCGCTCCGCTACGAACCGGGGAAGCCCTTCCCCGACGGCGCGGGGACCGCCGAGGTGCTCGTCCCCCGCTTCCTCCAGAACAGCGATCCGCGCGAGGTGCTCGCCCAGCTCCCGAACCTCAAGCTCGTGCAGCTGCTGAGCGCGGGCGTCGAGCGGTTCCTCGGCCTCGTGCCGGACGGCGTGCTGCTGTCCACCTGCCGGGGCGCGCACGGCGGCAGCACCGCCGAGTGGGCCGTCGGCGCGCTGCTGTCGCTCTACCGGGACTTCCCGGTGTTCCAGCGCCTGGCCGACGAGGCCCGCTGGGAGCACCACGTCACCGAGACCCTCCAGGGCAAGAAGGTGCTCGTGGTCGGCGCGGGCGACCTCGGCAGGCAGTTCCAGCGCAGGGTCGAGCCGTTCGACGCCACCGCCACCCTGGTCGGCCGCACCGCCCGCGACGGCGTGCGCGCCATGTCCGAGCTGCCCGACCTGCTGCCGCACCACGACGTCGTGGTGCTGGTCGTGCCGCTGACCTCGGAGACCGACGGCATGGTCGACGCGGAGTTCCTCGCCCGGATGCCCGACGGGGCCGTGCTGGTCAACGCCGCGCGCGGCCGGGTCGTGGACACCGACGCGCTCGTCGCCGAGCTGGTCTCCGGGCGGCTGCGCGCCGCGCTCGACGTGACCGAGCCGGAACCGCTGCCGCAGGACCACCCGCTGTGGACCGCGCCCGGCCTGTTCCTCACCCCGCACGTGGCGGGCAGCTGCACCGGGCACACCGAGCGGGCGTACGCGGTGGTCAGGTCGGAGGTCGAGCGGTTCGCCCGCGGCGAGCGGCCAGCCAATGTGGTGAACGGCGAGTACTGATCCGGACAACCGCACCGAACGTGCGACCTGCGTCCGTCCGGGCGGACTGAGGTGGGGGACGGTCGTCACCGGCCACTCAGGGCGACGATCGTCTCCCGACGAAGCGGGTCACCCGCACGGGGGAGGGATTTCCGGCGGGCAATTACCGTTCGAATCGATCTAGTAGCTCTCCGCAATTGGTCGAGATTTGCTCCACGCCGACTCGGGTCATGGTTTCGGGGTCCGGCTCGGACATATCCGATCCAAGGAGAAGCCAGAGATGAACAAGCTCGCCCGATTCGCTGTCGCCGCCGCCGCCGGCAGTGTCCTCGCGCTGTCCTCGGCAGGTCTGGCCCAGGCCGAGACCGCACCTGCCGATGTCTCCGGCCAGAACCAGTCCACGGTGCAGCAGATCGACGGCCAGGCGGCGGCGCTGGTGCGCGCCGCCCAGGCCAGCGACCTGGCAGCCCTTCAGTCGACCAACGACCAGCTGCGCGCCTCGCTCGCGCAGATCAACGACCCCGCGATGGTCGCCCACGCCGACGCGGCCGAGGCGGCCAGCGCCGAGTTGCAGCGCATCCTCCCCGGCCTCCCGAGCCTCCCCGGTCTCGGGGGCGCAACCGGCGCGGTGCCGGGCCTCGGCGGTCTCGGCTCCCTCACCGGTGTCGTGTCCCAGCTGCTCGGCAGCCTCCAGGACCTGCTGGGCAACGTCCTGCCGCTGACCGGCGGCGCGGGCCTCGGCGGCCTGACCGGCGCCCTCGGCGGCGTCACCGGCGGCTCCGGTGGCGCGGGCGGCCTGCTCGGCGGCCTGCCGCTGGTCGGCGGCCTGACCGGCGGTCTCGGCGGCCTGACCGGTGGCCTGCCGCTGGTGGGCGGCCTGCTCGGTGGCGCCGGTGGCGGCGGCGGTCTGCCCGGCCTGGGCGCCGTGACCGGCCTGCTCGGTGGCCTGCCGCTGGTCGGCGGTCTGCTGGGTGGCCTTCGCCCCTGATCCCCGAACCTCTCGGTGATCTTTTCGTGATAGGCGTCGCAAACGGCGCCACCGGTGACCCGGCCTGATTTTTCAGGCCGGGTTGCCGGCATTTCTCCACCTCACAACTGCCAATTGGGCCGTTCGGCTCAAATGGTTGGGCCGGGTGGACGCTCGCGGTCTTCCGGCGAACCTCCTACCGTGCGGTTCCGTGGCTAATCAAGGCGACCGCCGGGGAAGTTCCGGCGGCTACACCGACGACGGGTTCCGCGCATCGGGCGCCACGGCCAGGGGGGCTCACCACTACGCCGACGAACCGGACCCGGAACCCGCGCAGGGCAGGGGCACCAAACCGCTGGTCACCGGCGGCACCGGCACCGGCTACTTCGACAGCGACGACCTGCCCCGGAACCGGTACGAGCGGGAGAACCGGCACGAGCCCGAGGACGAGGACGACGTCCGGCCGCACCGGCCCGGCACCGGGACCGGGTTCACGCCGGTGCCCGACCTGGACGAACCGGTGTCCCGCTTCGACGACGCCGTCGACCGCAGGCTGCCGCCCGCCTGGACCGCGA
Source organism: Actinosynnema pretiosum (assembly GCF_024171695.1). Taxonomy (GTDB): domain Bacteria; phylum Actinomycetota; class Actinomycetes; order Mycobacteriales; family Pseudonocardiaceae; genus Actinosynnema; species Actinosynnema pretiosum. The sequence continues at coordinate 23,469 of NZ_JAMTCF010000004.1, forward strand.
GCCACGACGTCGGCCTGCTCGCGCTGCGCCTGGGCCTCGGCCTGGTGTTCACCGGGCACGGCCTGCAGAAGGTGTTCGGCCTGTTCGGCGGGCCCGGCCTGGACGCGTTCGGCAAGGTCCTGGCCAGCATCGGCTACCAGCAGTCCGGGCTGCTCGCCTGGGTGACCGGCCTGACCGAGCTGGTCGGCGGCGTGCTGCTGATCCTGGGCTTCGCCACACCGCTGGCCGCCGCGGGCGTGCTCGGCGTCATGGCCAACGTGCTGCTGCTCAACTACACCAACGGCTTCTTCCTGCCGAACGGCGTCGAGTTCGAGGCCGCGCTGGCGGCGGCGGCGCTCGGCGTGCTGTTCGCCGGACCGGGCCGGGTCTCCCTGGACCACCGGCGCCCCTGGTTCCACCGCCCGCTGCTGGCCGCCTCGGTGTGCCTGCTGCTCGCGGCGGGCCTGACCGCGCTCACCCACCTCGTGCTGCGCTGACGCGCGCCAGCGCGAAGAGGGGCCCGACCGGATCCCCGGTCGGGCCCCCCGCACGTTCAGCGGGTGCTGTTCCCGCAGGTCACGCCATCAGCGCCGGTCGTCACCGGTTGACGTCGCGCACCGCGCCCTTCGACGCGTCCGTCGCCATCCGCGCGTACGCGCGCAGCGCCGCCGTCACCGGGCGCACCCGGTCCACCGGCTGCCACGGGCGCTCCGAGGCCTCCATCTTCGCCCGCCGGTCGGCCAGCACCGCCTCGTCGACCAGCAGCTCCAGCTTGCGCTCGTGCACGTCGATGAGGATCCGGTCGCCGTCCTGCACCAGGCCGATCAGCCCGCCGCCCGCCGCCTCCGGCGAGACGTGGCCGATCGACAGGCCCGAGGTGCCGCCGGAGAACCGGCCGTCCGTGATCAGCGCGCACTTCTTGCCGAGGCCCGCGCCCTTGAGGAACGCGGTCGGGTGCAGCATCTCCTGCATCCCCGGACCGCCGGACGGGCCCTCGTAGCGCACCACGAGCACGTCACCGGCCTTGATCTCCTTGTTCAGGATCACCGAGACCGCCTGCTCCTGGGACTCGACCACGCGCGCCGGGCCCTCGAACCGCCACAGCTCCTCGTCGATGCCCGCCGACTTGATGACCGCGCCGGACTCGGCCAGGTTGCCGTGCAGCACGGCCAGCCCGCCGTCCTTGGTGTACGCGTGCTCGACGTCCCGGATGCACCCGCCCGCCGCGTCGGTGTCCAGCTTCGACCAGCGGTTGGAGGTGGAGAACGCCTGCGTGGTGCGGACCCCGCCGGGCGCGGCGTGGAACAGCTCCACCGCGCGCTCGGACGGCGACTCGGCCCGGACGTCCCACTCGCCGAGCCACTGCGCCATCGTGCGCGAGTGGACGGTGGTGACGTCCTCGTTGAGCAGCCCGGCCCGGTACAGCTCGCCCAGCAGCGCGGGGATGCCACCGGCCCGGTGCACGTCCTCCATGTGGTAGTCGGAGTTCGGCGACACCTTCGCCAGGCACGGCACCCGGCGGCTGAGCGCGTTGATGTCGGACAGGTCGAACTCGACCTCGCCCTCCTGCGCGGCGGCCAGGATGTGCAGCACGGTGTTGGTCGAGCCGCCCATGGCCATGTCCAGCGCCATCGCGTTCTCGAACGCGGCGCGGTTCGCGATCGAGCGCGGCAGCACCGACTCGTCGTCCTCGCCGTAGTAGCGCTTGCACAGCTCCACCACGACCCGGCCCGCCTCGGAGAACAGCTCGCGGCGCGCGGCGTGCGTGGCCAGCGTGGAGCCGTTGCCCGGCAGCGCCAGGCCCAGCGCCTCGGTGAGGCAGTTCATCGAGTTCGCGGTGAACATGCCCGAGCACGACCCGCAGGTCGGGCACGCCGAGCGCTCCACGACCGACAGGCCCTCGTCGTCCACCTCGGGCGACGCGGACGCGGAGATCGCGGTGATCAGGTCGGTCGGCGCGACGGCGACGCCGTCCACCACGACCGCCTTGCCCGCCTCCATCGGCCCGCCGGAGACGAACACGACCGGGATGTTCAGCCGCATCGCGGCGTTGAGCATCCCCGGCGTGATCTTGTCGCAGTTGGAGATGCAGACGATCGCGTCGGCCTGGTGCGCGTTCACCATGTACTCGACCGAGTCGGCGATGATCTCGCGCGAGGGCAGCGAGTACAGCATCCCGCTGTGGCCCATCGCGATCCCGTCGTCCACCGCGATGGTGTGGAACTCGCGCGGCACCCCGCCCGCCTCGCGGATCGCCTCCGCGACGATGTCGCCGAGGTCGCGCAGGTGCACGTGGCCGGGCACGAACTGCGTGTACGAGTTGGCGATCGCCACGATCGGCTTGCCGAAGTCCGAGTCGGTCATGCCGGTGGCGCGCCACAGGGCGCGGGCGCCCGCGGCGTTGCGGCCGTGGGTGGTCGTGCGGGAACGGAGCGGGGGCACAGCTCCTCCTGGGTTTCCTGGCGTGGTCTGGTTCCGCGGCCGGCGCGAGGCGCGTCGGCGCGGTCGTTCCGGTGCGGTCGTGGGCGCCGGGGGCCTTGCGGGGAGCGGTGACCCCAGGTTACCCCCGCTTCAGCTCGCCCCTGACCAGCACGCCCGCCTGGAGCAGTGTGATGACGTGCACCACCGTGCACCACAGGCAGACCTTGCCGATGAGCAGGAACTCGGCGGCGACCAGGTAGACCACGAACAGCACGCCGACGCCGACCGCGCCCAGCCGCGCCCAGCGCAGCAGCGGGACCCGCCACGCCCAGGGCAGGCTGATGGCGGTCAGGAAGGCGAAGAACAGCGCGCCGAGGATGGCGACGGGGACCCCGAACAGCTCCGACTGCTCGCTGCTGGTGACCGTGCCGCAGTCGACCAGGGAGTTCTCGGAGCAGACCAGCAGCTCCTGCTGGAAGTGGGTGATGGTCAGGTAGACCGAGGTCGCCAGCCCGAGCAGCGACAGGACGAGGAAGGCCAGACGGGACTTCTGGGTCACCGGATCGACTCTACGTAAGCGGGCGCGCCCCGTCGGTGGGACAGGGGGCGGCGGCTGCGGAGTCGGGAACTCGGGCCCTGCGCGGGTGCGACCGGGGTCCCGCGCGGTGGGGGACCCCGGACCCTGGCGCGCCGGGTCAGGCCTCGGCGACGGGCTTCTCGGCGGTCTTGGACTTGGCCTCGGTCTTGGGCTCGGTCTCGGCCTCGGACTTGGTCGTGGCCTCGGCGTCGACCGTGTCGTTCTTCACCTGCTCGGGGGACGCCTGGTCGGTGGGCGCGTGCTCCGCGCTCGCCGTGGCGGTGACGTCGGCGTCGGTGTCGGCGCCTGCCTCGGCCGTGCCCGTGCTGTCCGTGCTGTCCTCGGTGCCCTCTTCGGCCTCCTCGGCCGCTTCGAGCGCCTTCGCGCGCGCCACCGGGTCGTCGATCCGGCCGCCGCTCACGGCCGCCAGCGCGGGCAGGTGCGCGAGCTTCACGGCGGGCAGTTCCACCAACTTCTCGTCCGCGACGACCGCCGACAGCCCGCCCTTCGCGCCCACCTTCAGCGACTTGACCTCGGCCCACTCCACGACCCGCCCGCCGAACGCGGTCCTGGTCACCAGCCGCTCGGGGGTCGCCGTGGTCCGGGTGCGCACCACCCACCACGCGAAGCCCAGCGGCAGCAGGTACAGGACCGACAGCACCGGCTCGGCCAGCGCCATCGGCGTGACGCAGATTGCGGTCAACCCGGAGGCGAGCAGGGCGGTGGCGGGGACGCGGAACACGAGCTTGGGCACGTCCGCGATGGTCGCACCCCACCTCACGGGCGGTGACGCCACCCCCGAGGCCGTCACCCGATGCGTCCACGATCCGGGAGTGCTGTCCCGCACAGTTGACGCTGCCCGAGTTCCACGGTTAACGTCAGGGCCATGCAGCGCAACCTCGTTCTCGTACTTCGCAGGCGCGTCGACGCCTGAGCGGAACAGCTTGCGTCGACGCGCGACCCTCGTACGACCCGACAGATCCGGGTTGGCGGGGGTTTTTTCGTGCCCGGACCGTGCTCCTCACCTTGACCCAGAGGCAGACAGATGACCAGCGCAACCTCGCGACCGGCCCCCGGTGAGCCGCTGTCGCCCCGCCCTGGACCCCGGCCCAAGCCGGCGCCCCCGAGCGGCGCGCCCGTCCGCGTGACGGGCGCCCAGTCCCTCGTCCGCTCCCTTGAGGCGGTCGGCTGCGAGATCGTGTTCGGCATCCCCGGCGGCACCATCCTCCCCGCGTACGACCCGCTCCTGGACTCCACCAAGGTCCGCCACGTCCTGGTGCGCCACGAGCAGGGCGCGGGCCACGCCGCCACCGGGTACGCCCAGGCCACCGGCCGCGTCGGCGTCTGCATGGCCACCTCCGGTCCCGGCGCGACGAACCTGGTGACGCCGCTGGCCGACGCCAACATGGACTCGGTCCCGGTCGTCGCCATCACCGGTCAGCAGTCCCGCCCGCTCATCGGCACCGACGCGTTCCAGGAAGCCGACATCTGCGGCATCACCATGCCGATCACCAAGCACAACTTCCTGGTCACCGACCCGATCGACATCCCGAGGGCGATCGCCGAGGCGTTCCACATCGCCTCGACCGGCCGCCCCGGCCCGGTCCTGGTGGACATCCCCAAGGACGTCCTGCAGGAGACCACCTCGTTCTCCTGGCCGCCGGAGCTGCGGCTGCCCGGCTACCGGCCGACCACCCGCCCGCACGGCAAGCAGGTCCGCGAGGCCGCGAAGCTCATCGCCGCCGCCCGCCGCCCGGTGCTGTACGTCGGCGGCGGCGTCATCAAGGCCGAGGCCTCCGCCGAGCTGCTGCGCCTGGCCGAGGAGAACGGCATCCCGGTCGTCACCACCCTGATGGCGCGCGGCGCGTTCCCCGACTCGCACCGCCAGCACCTGGGGATGCCGGGGATGCACGGCACGGTCTCCGCCGTCGCCGCGATGCAGAAGGCCGACCTGCTGGTCGCGCTCGGCGCGCGCTTCGACGACCGGGTCACCGGCCAGCTGGAGTCCTTCGCGCCCGAGGCGCAGGTCGTGCACGCCGACATCGACCCGGCCGAGATCTCCAAGAACCGCCGCGCGGACGTGCCGATCGTCGGCGACTGCAAGGAGATCATCACCGAGCTGATCGACGCAGTCGCCGCCGAGAAGGCGCACGGGCACGCCGCCGACCTGACCCCGTGGTGGGAGCTCATCGACTCCTGGCGCGGCACGTTCCCGCTGGGCTACGACTGGCCGGACGACGGCACGCTGTCCCCGCAGTACGTGATCGAGCGGATCGGCGCGCTGTCCCCGGACGCGGTCTACACGGCGGGCGTCGGCCAGCACCAGATGTGGGCGGCGCAGTTCGTCAAGTACGAGAGCCCGCGCACCTGGATCAACTCCGGCGGCCTCGGCACGATGGGCTACGCGGTCCCGGCCGCGATGGGCGCCAAGGCGGGCGTGCCCGACCGCACGGTGTGGGCGATCGACGGCGACGGCTGCTTCCAGATGACCAACCAGGAGCTGGCGACCTGCGCGATCGAGGGCATCCCGATCAAGGTCGCGGTCATCAACAACGGCAACCTGGGCATGGTCCGGCAGTGGCAGACGCTGTTCTACGGCGAGCGCTACTCCAACACCGACCTGGGCACCCACAAGCACCGCATCCCCGACTTCAAGCTGCTCGCCGAGGCCATGGGCTGCGCGGGCCTGCGCGCCGAGTCGCGCGAGGAGGTCGACGCGGTCATCAAGCAGGCCCTGGAGATCAACGACCGGCCCGTGGTCATCGACTTCACCGTCGGCAAGGACGCCCAGGTCTGGCCGATGGTCGCCGCGGGCACCGGCAACAGCGAGATCATGGCCGCTCGCGGCATCCGCCCGCTGTTCGAGGAAGACGATGTCTGACCGCGCGCCCCGCCCCGCCGCAGGACAGCGCACCGACGAGGACGGCAACCGATGACCAAGCACACCCTCAGCGTCCTCGTCGAGGACAAGCCCGGCGTCCTGGCCAGGGTCGCCGGCCTGTTCTCCCGGCGCGGCTTCAACATCGAGTCGCTCGCGGTGGGCCGCACCGAGCACCCCGACATCTCCCGGATGACGATCGTGGTCGCCGTGGAGGAGCTGCCGCTGGAGCAGGTCACCAAGCAGCTCAACAAGCTCGTCAACGTCATCAAGATCGTCGAGCTGGAGACGGCCGCCTCCGTGCAGCGCCAGCTCCTGCTCGTCAAGGTCCGCGCTGACGCCACCGTGCGCAGCCAGGTCCTCGAAACGGTCCAGCTCTTCCGCGCCAAGGTCGTCGACGTCTCCCCGGAGGCGGTCACGGTCGAGGCGACCGGCACGTCGGAGAAGCTCGACGCGCTGCTCAGGATGCTGGAGCCCTACGGGCTGCGCGAGATCGTGCAGTCCGGCATGGTCGCCATCGGTCGCGGCGCCCGTTCCATCACCGCGACCGCGGTGCGCTGAGCTTCTCCGCAGAACCGCTGAGTTTTCCGCAGAACCACGGAAGGAAGTACCCACCAGTGAGCGTCGAGATCTTCTACGACGACGATGCCGACCTGAGCGTCATCCAGGGGCGCAAGGTCGCGGTCATCGGCTACGGCAGCCAGGGCCACGCCCACGCGCTGAGCCTGCGCGACTCCGGCGTCGACGTCCGGATCGGCCTCCCCGAGGGCTCCAAGTCCCGCGCCAAGGCCGAGGAGCAGGGCCTCAAGGTGGGCACGCCCGCCGAGGTCGCCGCCGAGGCCGACCTGATCATGATCCTGGCGCCGGACACCGCGCAGCGGCACATCTACGCCAACGACATCGCGCCGAACCTGAAGGACGGCGACGCGCTGTTCTTCGGCCACGGCTTCAACATCCGCTACGGCCTGATCCAGGCGCCGTCCAACGTGGACGTCGCGATGGTCGCCCCCAAGGGCCCCGGCCACCTCGTGCGCCGCCAGTTCGTCGACGGCAAGGGCGTCCCGGCGCTCATCGCGGTCGAGCAGGACGCGTCGGGCAACGCCCAGGCGCTCGCCCTGTCCTACGCCAAGGGCATCGGCGGCACCCGCGCGGGCGTCATCAAGACGACGTTCAAGGAGGAGACCGAGACCGACCTGTTCGGCGAGCAGGCGGTCCTGTGCGGCGGCGCCTCGGCGCTGGTGCAGGCGGGCTTCGAGGTGCTGACCGAGGCCGGCTACGCCCCCGAGGTCGCGTACTTCGAGTGCCTGCACGAGCTGAAGCTGATCGTCGACCTCATGTACGAGGGCGGCATCGCGCGGATGCGCTACTCGATCTCCGACACCGCCGAGTACGGCGACCTCACCCGCGGCCCGCGCGTCATCACGCCCGCGGTCAAGGAGGAGATGCGCAAGGTCCTGACCGAGATCCAGGACGGCACCTTCGCGAAGGAGTGGGTCGAGGAGGACGACAAGGGCCGCGGCAACTACAAGAAGTTGCAGCAGGAGGGCGAAGTTCACCCGATCGAGGAGGTCGGCAAGAAGCTGCGCGGCCTGATGTCGTGGGTGGACCGACCGCTGACCGACACGGTCTGACGTTCCGGCGAAACCCCTGATCAGCCGCACGGCGCGCGGCTGGTCGGGGGTCGTCGCGGACGGCGGGGGCGCGGCTGGTCGGCGGGCCGCGCCCTCCGGTATACCTTGGCGCATGAGCGAGAGCGCCCCGATCTACGACGACAAGGCCCACGTCCGGGGCAACCTGGACCTGTCGGCCGCGCAGTGGCTGCGCAGCGACGAGGGCGCCGAGCACGAGGCCGAGCACGTCGAGATCGCGTTCGTCGAGCACACCGACGGCGTGACCTACACGGCGATGCGCAACTCCGCCGAACCCGACGGCACGGTGCTGGTCTTCACGCCCGCCGAGTGGGAGGCGTTCATCCTCGGCGTCAAGGACGGCGAGTTCGACGAGCCGTGGTGACGGGCTCGCGGTGACCTGCTCGCGGTGAGCGGCTGGCGTCGCCCGACTTGTGGTGACCGGCTGGTGGCGCCGGGCGGACGGTGACGTTCCGGAACCGGCGACCTCCCGCCGCGCCCCGGTCCCCGGTCACCCCGCGCGGTCGCGGGCGCCCCGCCGATCGGCCCAGCGGCGCCCTTGATCGTTCGGCGATCCGCCGAACGGGCCTGCGATTCCCAGCCGGTGGACAGTTCACACCGCGTTTTCCCGCAGGGTTCCCCGCGCGTGCGCCCGCGCAGGCGCCCAGAGCGGGCCAAACCCGGCAAACCCGCTGGTGGCGGGGAGAACCCGCCGCAGACGCCCGCGCCGCACGGGACTATCCTCGTTAACAACCCGGACACATCGCCGTGGCCGGTCGGCGCGGGTTCGCGGCCTGCTTTCGACCCGCCCGCGCTCCCGAATCCACCAGACACCGCTGGGAGCACCGCCCGTGAGCAACACGAGCCGACCCGTCGTCCTGATCGCCGAGAAGCTGGCACCCTCCGTGCTCGACGTCTTCGGCGAGGACATCGAGGTGCGCCACGTCGACGGCACCGACCGACCCGCGCTGCTCTCCGCCGTCGCGGACGCCGACGCGCTCCTCGTGCGGTCCGCCACGAAGGTCGACGCCGAGGTGTTCGCGGCGACCTCGAAGCTGAAGGTGGTCGCCCGCGCGGGCGTCGGCCTGGACAACGTCGAGGTGCCCGCCGCGACCGAGCGCGGTGTCATGGTGGTCAACGCGCCCACCAGCAACATCGTCTCCGCCGCCGAGCACGCCGTCGCGCTGCTGCTGTCGGTGGCCAGGCAGATCCCGGCCGCCCACGCCACCCTCGCGGGCGGCGCGTGGAAGCGCAGCTCCTTCAACGGCGTCGAGCTCAACGGCAAGACCGTCGGCGTGGTGGGCCTCGGCAAGATCGGGCAGCTGTTCGCGGCCCGCCTCGCCGCCTTCGGCACCTCGATCATCGCGTACGACCCCTACGTGGCCGCCGCCCGCGCCGCCCAGCTCGGCATCGAGCTGGTGTCGCTGGAGGAGCTGCTGGAGCGGGCCGACGCCATCTCCATCCACCTGCCCAAGACGCCCGAGACCAAGGGCCTCATCGGCGCCGAGCAGCTGGCCAAGACCAAGCGCGGCGTCATCGTCGTCAACGCCGCGCGCGGCGGCCTGATCGACGAGGACGCGCTCGCCGAGGCCGTGCAGAGCGGCCAGGTCGGCGGCGCGGGCATCGACGTGTTCGCCACCGAGCCCACCACCGCCAGCCCGCTCTTCGGGCTCCCGAACGTCGTCGTCACCCCGCACCTGGGCGCCTCCACCACCGAGGCCCAGGACCGCGCGGGCACCGACGTGGCCAAGTCGGTGCTGCTCGCCCTCGCGGGCGACTTCGTGCCGGACGCGGTCAACGTGCAGGGCGGCGGCGTGGTCGGCGAGGAGGTCCGGCCGTACCTGCCGCTCGTGCAGAAGCTCGGCGCGGTCGTCGCGGCGCTCAGCGCCAAGGCGCCCACCTCGGTGACCCTGGAGGTGCGCGGCGAGCTGTCCAACGAGGACGTGAGCGTGCTGCCGCTGGCCGCGCTGCGCGGGGTGTTCTCCAGCGTGGTCGAGGAGCAGGTGACGTTCGTGAACGCGCCCGCGCTCGCCGCCGCGCTGGGCGTGTCGGTCGACGTGGTCAAGGAGCCCTCCAGCGCCAACCACCGCAGCCTGGTGACCGTGCGGGTCGTGCAGGCCGACGGCTCGGTGCTGAGCGTGTCCGGCACGCTGACCGGCCTCGACCAGGTCGAGAAGATCGTGGGCGTCAACGGCCGCAGCTTCGACCTGCGCGCCGAGGGCAACGTGCTGCTGCTGGAGTACTCGGACCGGCCCGGCGTCATGGGCACCGTCGGCACGCTCCTCGGCGAGGCCGGGGTGAACGTGGAGGCGGCGCAGATCAGCCAGCAGAAGGGCGGTTCCGAGGCCCTGATGCTGCTGCGCGTCGACCGGCCGGTGGACAGCAACGTCCTCGACCCGATCGGCGCGTCGGTCGGCGCCCGCACCATGCGCTCGGTCGACTTCGGCTGATCCCGCGCGGGGCCGCACCCGCCCCGCGTCGCGCCCACCCCGTGGGACCCGAAGGCCGGACCGCTACGGCGGTCCGGCCTTTCGCACGTCCGGGGGAGCCCCGGTCGTGGGACGGAACCGCCCGTTCACCCGCTGAATCCGTCTCATTTGACCGTTGCCCTGGAAATCCGTGAGTGCCACCACTCGCATGGAGTAATTGTCTGGCTACGTATACCGATTAGGTTCCCTCAACGAGGTTGACCCGGTGCCGTAGAGGGCGCGGCACCACGCGGGCAGTCCCTACTCGGTCCACAGTCGGCCCACCCCGGCGGCCCGCTCCGGCCCGCCGGTGGTGTCCCCCTCCGTGCTCCGCGCTGCCCGCCAAGGTCGTACCGGCCTCGGTAGGGGCAAGTCGTGAGTCGTTCCACCAACCGAGCCAGGAAGGCAGTGATCCCGGTCTTCGCCGCGGTCCTGCTCACCGGCTCCCTGTCCGGCGCGGCGCTGGCGGCGGAGGGTCCGCAGGCCACCACGCCGTCCGTGAAACCCGCCAAGGGCCTGGACGCCGCCAAGCTCCAGACCAAGGTGGCCGGTCGCCTGGCCTCGGCGAAGGGCAGGGTGACCGCGTTCGTCGAGCTGGAGGCCAAGCCCGCCGTCGACACCTTCACCGAGAAGACCGGCCAGGGCGCGAGCAAGCAGCAGGCCAAGGAGGCCGCCAAGGCCACCAAGGGCGAGACCACCAAGGTCACCGACAAGGTCGTCGGCGACCTGCGCGCCAAGGACTCCGGCACCAAGGAGCTCTTCCGCACCGCGAACGGCGTGCCCGGCGTGGTCGTCACCGCCGACGCGGCCGAGGTGCGCGAGCTGGCGTCCCGGTCGGACGTGAAGTCCATCCGCACCGTGGTGCCCAAGACCCGCACCAACTCCAGCGCCGTGCAGCTGACCAACACGGCCAAGGCCTGGCAGCAGTACGGCAAGCTCGGCGACGACACCCGCGTCGGCATCATCGACACCGGCATCGACTACACGCACGCCGCGTTCGCCGGTCCCGGCACGCCCGAGGCCTACCAGGCGATCGATCCGACCGTCGTGGACGCCTCGTACTTCCCGACCGCCAAGGTGGTCGGCGGCTACGACTTCGTCGGCGACGCCTACGACGGCGGCAGCGACGACCCCGCGCTGAGCACCCCGAAGCCCGACCCGAACCCGCTCGACTGCAACGACCACGGCACGCACGTGGCGGGCACGGCGGCGGGCTTCGGCGTCAACGCCGACGGCAGCACGTTCACCGGCGACTACACCACGCTCTCCGGCGAGCAGCTCGACGCCATGCGGATCGGCCCCGGCACCGCCCCCAAGGCGCTGCTGTACGCGCTGAAGGTCTTCGGCTGCGACGGGTCCACCAACGTCACCGCGCAGGCGCTGGACTGGGCGCTCGACCCCGACGGCGACGGCGACTTCACCGACCACCTCGACGTGGTCAACCTGTCCCTCGGCTCCGACTACGGCGCCCCGGACGACCCGGACAGCCTGTTCGTGCGCAAGCTCAACGCGGCGGGCGTGCTCACCGTGTTCTCGGCGGGCAACGGCGGCGACCTGTACGACATCGGCGGCTCGCCCGGCAGCACCCCCGAGGCGCTGACCGTGGCCAGCACCCGCGACGCGTTCGTGCTGCGCGACGCCGCCGAGGCGAACGGCGCCAAGCAGCCCGGCCAGTACAGCCAGAACTTCGACTACGCGGGCTACGACCAGACCAAGCCCGTGGTCGCGCTGACCGACCCGTCCAACCTGGACGGCTGCCAGCCGTTCAGCGCCGCCGACGCCGCCGCCGTGGCGGGCAAGTTCGTCTGGCTGGAGTGGGACGACGTCGACGCCACCCGCCGCTGCGGCTCCGGCGCCCGCGCCAACAACGCCACCGCCGCCGGCGCGGCGGGCGCGCTGTTCACCTCGGCGCTGGAGAACTTCAACGCGGGCATCGCGGGCAACGCCGCCATCCCGGTGTTCCAGTTCACCGGCACCGCCACCTCGGCGCTGCGCCCGGCCCTCGCGGCGGGCACGCTGTCCGTGCGCCAGGCCGGTGACCTGCGCACCTCGCTGCCCACCTACGACCAGAAGATCGCCGACACCCCGTCCGCGTTCACCTCGCGCGGCGTGCGCGGCCCGGTCGTGAAGCCGGACGTGGCCGCCCCCGGCGACACCATCGCCTCGGCGCTGGTCGGCTCCGGCAACGGCACCCTGGTGATCAGCGGCACCTCCATGGCCGCCCCGCACACCACCGGCATCGCCGCCCTCGTCCGCCAGGCCCACCCGGACTGGACCACCGAGGAGGTCAAGGCCGCGGTCATGAACTCCGCGGGCTCGGACGTCAAGGAGAACGGCAAGACCTTCGCCCCCAACCGGGTCGGCGCGGGCCGCATCGACGCCAAGGCCGCGCTGGACAACCAGGTCCTGGCCTACGTGCAGGACGACCCCGGCGCGGTGTCCGCGTCGTTCGGGCCGGTCGAGGTCACCGGCAAGACCGCGCTGACCAAGACCATCAAGGTGGTCAACAAGTCCCCGAAGGCCGTCGAGTACTCGGTGGGCTACGAGGCCGTCACCAGCATCCCCGGCGTGCGCTACGAGCTGTCCGAGCAGACCGTGAGGCTCAGCCCGCGCGGCGTCGCCAGGGTCAAGGTCACCCTGAGGATCGACGACCCGAAGGCGCTCGCCAAGACCGTCGACCCGACGGTCGAGCCGCTGCACCTGGACGTGCCGCGCCAGTTCCTGGCCGACGCGTCGGGCCGCGTGGTGCTCTCGCCCAAGAGCGGCGCGACCGTGCCGCTGCGGGTGCCGGTGTACTCCGCGCCCAAGCCCGCCTCGGACATCTCGGTGCCCGGCAGCGTGAAGCTGGGCAAGAACGCCACCCAGACCGTGCTGAACCTGGCGGGCCGGGGCGTGGACCAGAGGGGCTTCCGCTCGCTGGTGAGCGTCCTGGAGCTCCAGGCGACCTCGCCCAGGCTCCCGGAGTGCCGCCGCAACGTCACCTCGGGCTGCACGCTCAACCAGACCGCCAAGGGCGCGGACCTGCGGCACGTCGGCGTCACGTCGACCGCGCCGCTGGCCAAGCTCCAGGGCAACCCCGAGGACGCGCTGCTCGCGTTCGGCGTCTCGACCTGGGACAACTGGTACAACCTCGGGTCGAACACCATCTTCTACATCGACGTCGACGTGAACGGCGACGGCACCCCGGACTTCGAGACCTACACGACCAAGCTCACCGACACCGACCTGCTGGTCGCGGTCACGGTGGACCTGGCGACCGGGGAGACCGTCGACATCCAGCCGGTCAACGGCCAGTTCGGTGATGTTGACACGAACGTGTTCGACACCAACGTGGTGGTGCTCCCGGTGCTGCTCTCCGCACTGGGCATCGACCCGTCCGGGGACACCGCGAAGATCACCTACACGGTGAACAGCACCGGGTTCTACCTCGCGCCCGGCGCGTCCGACGACCGCATCGACTCGATCGACGGCGCGCTGTCGTTCGACGTCCTCAACCCCGGCCTGTGGGTGCAGGGCGGCGGGGACGCGGCGCTGTCGTACCAGGCCAAGCCCGGTACGGCGCTCGTGGTCAACCGCGCGCCCGGCACCTCGGCGGACAGCCTGATGGTGGTCAACCACCACAACGCGTCCGGGGACCGGGTGGACGTGGTGAAGGTCAAGGGCGGCAGCGACCGACCCGCCGCCTGACCCCTCCCCTGACGCTCCGACCGGTGGCATAAGCGCTGGTCGGAACGATCCAGAACGGGGTGCTCTGGCCGGCCGTGGGGACTTTCCCCCGGCCGGCCAGAGCTGTTTTACGTCTTTCAGGTGACATCTGAACGGGGGTGTTGAACCGTTCGGGTGTCCCGCAGTCCGGGAGAGTTACCCCCGACGGCGTGTTCCGGGTGCGGTGCGGACGCATCGGGCCGGTAGCCTTTCGCAATGAAAACTAGTCCCGTGAATTGGGACTGATACCTGGGAGGTGTGTTAATGCGGCTCGCAGTGATCCCGGGGGACGGGATCGGGCCCGAGGTCGTCGCCGAGGCACTGAAGGTGCTGGGTGAGGTCGTTCCGGCGGCCGAGATCACCCGTTACGACCTCGGTGCGGCGCGCTGGCACGCCACAGGTGAGTTGTTGCCGGAGTCCGTGCTGGGGGAGCTGCGCCAGCACGACGCGATCCTGCTCGGCGCCGTCGGCGACCCGTCGGTGCCCAGCGGCATCCTGGAGCGCGGCCTGCTGCTGCGCCTCCGGTTCGAGCTCGACCACCACGTCAACCTGCGCCCGGCGCGGTTGTACCCCGGCGTCCGCAGCCCCATCGCGGACCCGCCGGAGATCGACATGGTGGTCGTCCGCGAGGGCACCGAGGGCCTGTACGCGGGCAACGGCGGCCTGCTGCGCAAGGACACCCCGCACGAGATCGCCACCGAGGTGTCCATCAACACCTCGTTCGGCGTCGAGCGGGTCGTCCGGGACGCCTTCGCGCGCGCCGCGAACCGCCCCCGCAAGCACCTGACCCTGGTGCACAAGACCAACGTCCTCACCCACGCGGGCTCCCTGTGGTCCCGCGTGGTCGAGGAGGTCTCGCTCCAGCACCCGGACGTCACGGTGGCCTACCAGCACGTGGACGCGGCGACCATCCACCTGGTCACCGACCCCGGCCGCTACGACGTGATCGTCACCGACAACCTGTTCGGCGACATCCTCACCGACCTGGCGGCGGCGGTGACCGGGGGCATCGGGCTGGCCGCGTCCGGCAACCTGGACGTGACCAGGCGCAACCCGAGCATGTTCGAGCCGGTGCACGGCAGCGCGCCGGACATCGCGGGCCAGGGCGTGGCCGACCCGACCGCCGCGGTGCTGTCCGTGGCGCTCATGCTCGACCACCTCGGCGAGCACGAGTCGGCCCGCCGCATCGAGGCGTCGGTGGCGTTCGACCTGGCCACCCGCGACCACGCGTCGCCGGGCGCGACCTACGCGATCGGCGACCGGCTCGCCGCGCTGGTGTCGTCCAACGTGCGGACCGGCTGACACCGGGGCCGCGCTTCGCGGCCAGGGCACAAGTGCGGGAAGGGCCATCGAAAGTCTTCGGTGGCCCTTTCCGCGTTCCGGGGACGCGGGGGCATTCCGGGTCGGGAAATGGCGCGCCACGGCAGGCGTCCGGGGCCGCAGGGAAAACCGCCGAATCGCTGCTGGGTCGCGCTGCCGGGGGCGGGAAAACCGTCGGGCCGCCGCCGGGACGCGCTGCCGGGGGTCGGGAAAACCGCCTGCCCGCCGCCAGGCCGTGCGTCCGGAGCGCTGGGAAAACCGCCGGGTCGTGCGTTCGGGGCCACCGGGAAAACCGCCGGGCCGCCCTCCCGGAGCCCTCCCGCCCGCATCGCCGCGGCCCTCCTGCCCGGCCACCCCACCGCCCGTCCGGGTGACCACCCCGCGCCCGGCGCCCACCCCCGACCTGCGAACGAGCGATCGCGTAACCCACCTGGTGGGAAACTCCGCCCGGAGCTTGGTACGCCCGTCCGGCCTGTGGCACCATCGCGGACATGGCTGTCCACGTCGCCGTGATTATCGAGCAGCGCGCCGGTTGAGTGCCCGAGCACTCGCCCCGGCGCGCAGACCTCTCGCATCCCAGCGGGGGGTCTTTTTGTTTTCTCGACAAACCTGACACCCGCCCGCAGGAGAGCACACCGTGACCACGCTCGGCGATAGCTTCCACGTCTACGACACCACCCTCAGGGACGGCGCCCAGCGCGAGGGCATCACCTACTCCGTCGCCGACAAGCTCCAGGTGGCGCGCCTGCTGGACGGGCTGGGCGTCGGCTTCATCGAGGGCGGCTGGCCGGGCGCGATGCCCAAGGACACCGAGTTCTTCGCCCGCGCGGCCTCCGGCGAGCTGGAGCTGTCCAGCGCGGAGCTGGTCGCGTTCGGCGCCACCCGCAAGGCCGGGGTGAAGGTCCAGGACGACCCGCAGGTGCGCGCCCTGCTCGACTCGCAGGCCCCCGTCGTCACCCTCGTGGCCAAGTCGGACCTGCGGCACGTGGAGCGCGCCCTGCGCACCGACGCCGCCGAGAACCTCGCCATGGTCCACGACACCGTCAAGCACCTGGTGGACAACGGCCGCCGCGTCTTCCTGGACGCGGAGCACTTCTTCGACGGCTTCGCGCACGACCCGGACACCGCGCTGCGCGTGCTGGAGGCGGGCGTCACCGGCGGGGCCGACGTGGTGGTGCTGTGCGACACGAACGGCGGCCAGCTGCCGCTCGGCCTGGCCGAGGTGGTCGCGGACGTCATCGCCCGCACCGGCTTCCGGGTCGGCATCCACTGCCAGGACGACACGTCCTGCGCCGTGGCGAACACCCTCGCGGCCGTCCAGGCGGGCGCGACGCACGTCCAGTGCACCGCGAACGGGTACGGCGAGCGGGCGGGCAACGCCGACCTGTTCGCCGTGGTCGGCAACCTGGTCACCAAGCTGGGGATGCCGGTCCTGCCGGAGGGGGCCGTGGGAGAGCTCACCCGCGTCTCGCACGCCCTCGCCGAGATCGCCAACATCGCACCCGACACCCACCAGGCCTACGTCGGGTCGTCGGCCTTCGCCCACAAGGCGGGCCTGCACGCGAGCGCGATCAAGGTCGACCCCCTGCTGTACAACCACATCGACCCGGAGGTGGTCGGCAACGGCATGAAGATCCTGGTCACCGAGATGGCCGGGCGGGCGAGCCTGGAGCTGAAGGGCAGGGAGCTGGGCGTGGACCTCGCGGCCAACCCCGAGGCCCTGACCAGCGCCGTCCGCAAGGTCAAGGAGCTGGAGGCGGGCGGCTGGTCGTTCGAGGCGGCCGACGCGTCGCTGGAGCTGCTGCTGCGCGACGAGCTGTCCGAACTGGACGCCCCGCCGTTCACCCTGGAGTCCTACCGCGTGGTGCTCGACCACCGCTCGGACGGCGAGATCGTCTCCGAGGCGACGGTGAAGGTGCACGTGGGCGGCGAGCGGGTGATCGCCACGGCGGAGGGCAACGGTCCGGTGCACGCGCTGGACGGGGCGCTGCGCAAGGCGCTGCTGCCGCACCTGTCCTGGTTGGACGCGGTCAAGCTGAACGACTACAAGGTGCGCATCCTGTCCGGCGACGGGCGGGACGCGGACGGGACCGAGGCGGTGACGCGGGTGCTGGTGAACTCGACCGACGGCGAGCGCGAGTGGACCACGGTCGGCGTGCACGGCAACATCGTCGAGGCGAGCTGGCTGGCGCTGTGCGACGCGCTGGCGCACAAGGCCTCGCGGGCGTCCGCGCTGGTCTGAGCCGTGGAGCGGGGGCGGCGCCGACCGGGCCGCCCCCTCCCGGCGCTACAGCGCCAGCCGCAGCCCGCCCGCGCTCAGCAGCGGGGTGATCGGCAGGAAGTACAGCGAGCACCCGGCGCCGCCGAGCACGTGCCCGACGGCGAGCGTCCCGTCCACCACCGGGTCCCAGCCCCACGGCCCGCTCGCGCACACCCGCAGCTCGGACAGCCCGGTCACGGTCCCCTCGGCCCAGTTCACCGTCCGGTTCAGCGCCACCACCGGCCCGCACAGCACCCCGTTGGCCCGGCTCAGCACGCACACCCGCTTCCCGACCCCGGCCGCGACCGCGCCGGTGATCCTGGTCCCGGTGTGCTCCACCACCGGCTCCCTGGTGACGGTCGCGCCCGGAACCTGCGTGGCCAGGACGAAGGCGCGGCTCACCCCGGTGATCCGGGCGATCGTCTCGCCGCCCGCGCCCAGCACCGCCACGCCGAGCGGGTTGACGCCTGCGGCCCTGGGCACGCAGTCGGGCGGCAGCAGCAGGTGGCCCTCGACGTTGAAGCCGTTCGCGCACTGCTCGTTCGAGCCCAGCCGGACGACCGTGCCGGTCCGCAGCGTCGTCGCCGCGTCGGCCGGGCCCGCCATGAGCAGCAGCAGCACGGCGGTCAGCAGGGCTGATCGGGTGGGGGAGCGGAGGCGTGCTCCGCGCAGGGGTTCCATGAGCCGACGCTAGGCGGGGCGGGCACCCGCGCCCACCGCCGGTTAGGGTGAACTCCGTGCGCATCGCCCGTATCGCCCAGCCAGACGGTCTCGCCTTCGCCGCCATCGAGGGGGAGGGCGGCGACCTGGTCGCGGCCGAGATCGCCGACGAGCCGTTCGGCAAGCCGACCTTCACCGGTCGCCGCTGGCCGCTGGCCGACGTCCGCCTGCTGGCCCCGTTCCTCCCGCCCAAGATCGTCTGCGTCGGCCGCAACTACGCCGACCACGCCGCCGAGCTGGGCAACGAGGTCCCGGCCGAGCCGCTGATCTTCCTCAAGCCCAACACCACCGTCGTCGGCCCGAACGCCGAGATCCGCCTCCCGGCGGCCTCCGAGCGCGTCGAGTTCGAGGGCGAGCTGGCCGTGGTCATCGGCGTCGGCGGCCGGGACATCCCGGTCGAGCGGGCCATGGGCTCGGTCCTCGGCTACACCATCGCCAACGACGTCACCGCCCGCGACATCCAGCGCTCCGAGGTGCAGTTCACCCGCGCCAAGAGCTACGACACGTTCTGCCCGCTGGGCCCGTGGGTCGAGACCGAGTTCGACCCCACCGACGTGGCGATCCGCACCGAGCTGGACGGCGAGGTGAAGCAGGACGGCCGCACCTCCCAGCTGGTGCACGACATCCCGGCGCTCATCTCGTTCATCTCCACCGTGATGACCCTGCGCCCGCTGGACGTCATCCTCACCGGCACCCCGGCGGGCGTCGGCCCGATGAAGCCCGGCCAGACCGTCTCGGTCTCGATCGACGGCCTCGGCACGCTGACCAACACCGCCGCCGCGCGCTGATCCCCTGTCGCCGAGCGGAAGAGGGGAACGCCCCCGGTCCACTCCGGACCGGGGGCGTTCCCGTCCCCGAGGCCGCACCAGTGCGGTTCCGGCGGTCCTGGGGCGGAGCGCGGAACCCGTTGCGGGACAACAACCCCGGCCGACCTGCTCCCCGCGCGCGGCACCCGCTCGGCCGCACCCGGCTTCACCCGATCGCGCGGAAACCCCTGGCGCGCCTCACCGCGCGGGCGCGGGCGACCGCTTCGCGAACCCCGGCGTCGGCTCCGGCCGCAGCCCGATCGACACCAGGTACGCCGGAACCCCTTGCAGCACCGGGAACCGCTGTGCCAACCGCAGCGGCAGCGGCACCCGCGCGGGCCGCGCGGACGCCCTCGGCTCCCGCATCACCCCCCGCTGCGCCACCCGCTGCACCGCCTGCACGGCGGCCGTCGCGAGGACCCGCCGCCTCCGCAACCGCGCCAGCACGTCCGGCGTCACCGCCCCGCGCAGCGCGGGCCCGGCCAGCAGCCGCGCCGCCGCCACCGCGTCCTGGATCGCCAGGTTGATCCCCACCCCGCCCACCGGCGACATGGCGTGCGCCGCGTCCCCGACGCACAGCAGCCCGTCCCGGTGCCAGGTGCGCAGCCGGTTCTGCGCCACGTCCAGCAGCTTCACGTCGTCCAGCGACGCGATCTCCCCGACCCGGTCGGCCAGCGCGGGCATCAGCGCCGCGACCCGCTCCCTGAACCGCTCGACCCCCTCGGCCCGCAGCCGCGCGTCGGTCCCCTTGCGGATCAGGAACGCGCACTGGAAGTAGCCCGTGCGGGGGATCGCCACCAGCCCCTCGCCGCGCCCGAACCGCCCCAGCACCTCGCCGAGCTCGTCCCCGTCCCGCACGGGCGCCCGGAACCACCACACGTCCATCGGCACGCCGAACGACCGCACCGCCAGCCCGGCCTCCGCCCGCACGCGCGAGGTCCGCCCGTCCGCCGCCACGACCACGTCCGCGCCCAGCGAGACCTCGCCCTCCGGCGTCCGGTACCGCACCCCGGTGACCTTCTGGCCCTCGCGCAGCAGCCCGGTCACCTCGGCGTCCATCACCAGCGTGAACGCGGGCTCCGCGCGCCCGGCCCGCGCCAGCAGCTCCAGCAGGTCCCACTGCGGCACGAACGCGATCCGCTTGTGCCTGCCCGGCAACCGCCGCATGTCCGCGACCGTCATCGGCCCGCTGGGCAGCACCACCCGCATCCGCTCCACGTACCGGGGCGGGATCGCGTCGAACGCGGGCCCGAGCCCCAGGTCGTCGAGCAGCCCGAGCGTGGAGGCGTGCACGGTGTCGCCGCGGAAGTCCCGCAGGAAGTCCCCGTGCTTCTCCAGCACGGTCACCGGCACGCCCGCCCTGGCGAGCAGCAGTCCCAGCACCATCCCGGCGGGGCCGCCGCCCGCGATGGCGATCGAGGTCCTGGTCATGACGCCACACCCCTTTTCAACACCAGTTGAATAAGCCCAGGATGCTCCCCGGTCGGAACCGGGTCAAGGGGGATACGCTCATCCGGTCATGAGCACCGCATCCGCACCCCAAGAGGTCCGCGTCCGCTTCTCGCCGTCGCCGACCGGCACGCCCCACGTTGGGCTCATCCGCACCGCTCTGTTCAACTGGGCCTACGCCCGGCACACCGGTGGCAAAGTCGTGTTCCGCATCGAGGACACCGACGCCGCGCGCGACTCCGAGGAGTCCTACCAAGCGCTGCTCGACGCGATGCGGTGGCTCGGCCTCGACTGGGACGAGGGTCCCGAGGTCGGCGGCCCGCACGAGCCGTACCGGCAGAGCCAGCGCCGCGAGATCTACGCCGACATCGCCCGCCGCCTCCTGGAGGCCGGTGAGCTCTACGAGTCCTTCACCACCCCCGACGAGGTCGAGGCCCGCCGCCGTGCCGCCGGGCAGGACCCGAAGCTCGGCTACGACGGCTTCGACCGCGACCTGACCGACGAGCAGAAGGCCGCCTACCGCGAGCAGGGCCGCGAGCCCGTGCTGCGCCTGCGGATGCCCGACGAGGACCTGTCCTGGACCGACCTCGTCCGGGGCGAGATCACCTTCAAGGCGGGCGCCACGCCCGACCCCGTCCTGGTGCGCGCCAACGGCGACCCGCTGTACCCCTTCACCAACCCCGTCGACGACGCCCTCATGGGCATCACGCACGTCCTGCGCGGCGAGGACCTCCTCCCGTCCACCCCGCGCCAGATCGGGCTCTACCGCGCCCTCCAGCGCATCGGCGTCACCACGTTCACCCCGCTCTTCGGCCACATGCCCTACGTCATGGGCGAGGGCAACAAGAAGCTGTCCAAGCGCGACCCGCAGTCCAACCTGTTCCTGTACCGCGACCGCGGGTTCCTGCCCGAGGGCCTGCTGAACTACCTCGCGCTGCTGGGCTGGTCCATCGCGGACGACCGCGACATCTTCACCACGCAGGAGCTGGTGGCGGCCTTCGACATCGCGAAGGTCAGCGCCAACCCGGCCCGCTTCGACCTCAAGAAGGCCGAGGCGATCAACGCGACGCACCTGCGCGCGCTCCCCGTCGAGGAGTTCGTCAGCCGCTCGCTGCCGTACCTGGTCGCGGACGGCATCCTCCCGGCCGAGCCCGCCGAGGCGGACCTGGCCGTGCTGCGCGGGGTCGCGCCGCTCGTGCAGGAGCGCCTCGTCGTGCTCTCCGAGGTCTCCGGCATGGTGCGCTTCCTCTTCACCGCCGACGACGTGTTCACGCCCGAGGAGGACGCGGCGGCCAAGGCGCTCGGCGCCGACGCCCAGCCGGTCCTGGAGGCCGCCATCGCCGCGCTGGAGGCGACGGGGGAGTGGACCGCCGCGAGCATCGAGGAGGCGCTCAAGGCGTCCCTTGTGGACGGTCTGGGACTTAAGCCCCGCAAGGCTTACGCTCCCGTGCGCGTCGGCGTCACCGGCCGCACCGTGTCCCCGCCGCTCTACGAGTCCATGGAGCTGCTCGGCCGTGATCGCTCGATCGGGCGATTGCGAAAGGCGCTCGGCGCAAGCTGATCGGGGCGACTGGGCGATTCGACACGGCTTGATCGCGCAAGACCGCGCAGATATCACCTCACTGGTCGAATCGCCCAGGGGGCATACCCACCTAGCCTCTCAGGGTGACAACCACAGCCCCGACTCACACCCCTAGGAGAACCGGCGCGGTCCGCGCGGTGTGCCTGGACGTCGACGACACCCTCGTCGACTACAGCACCTCGTCCAGGGCGGCGCTGGCCTCGATGGTCGGCAGCGACGACACCTTCCCGCTGTGGCAGCGCATCACCGACGACCACTGCGCCCGGATGCTCACCGGCGAGTTCGAGTACTCGACCATGCGCACGATCAGGACCCGCGCGTTCTTCGCGGCGCTCGGGGAAGAACTCGACGAGCACGAGGCCGCCAGGCGGGAACTGGGGCGGCAGGAGGCGCTGGCGGGAAGCTGGCGCCTCTACCCCGACGTCGTCCCCTGCCTCGACTGGCTCCGTGCCGCAGGCCTCCCCCTGGCCGCCGTCAGCAACGCCTCAGGGCGGCACCAGCGGGACAAGATCGCCACCCTGGGTCTGGCCCAGTACTTCGACACCGTCCTCATCGCGGGCGAGGTCGGCGCGGCCAAACCGGACCGGGTGATCTTCGACACGGCCTGCGCGGGCCTGAACACCGCGCTGGCCGACACCGTCCACGTCGGCGACCGGCTGTACGCCGACGCCATCGGCGCGCGGGACGCCGGGATGCGCGGCGTCTGGCTCGACCGGAACGGTCAGGGGGACCAGGGCGGCGGGAGCCTGCCGCACGGCGTGTCCGCCATCCGAAGTCTCGCTGAGCTGCCGGAACTGCTCGTCTGCGAGCTGGCGGGGACCCGCGTGTGAACCCCGATTTCCGTTCCGCCGGGTGTGTGGTCTAGTATTCATCTCGGCGGAACGGACAGCCCCTCCCGAGCAAGACCGGGGGGAAGCTGAAAGGGAAAGCCAATGGGGTATGGTGTAATTGGCAGCACGACTGATTCTGGTTCAGTTAGTCTAGGTTCGAGTCCTGGTACCCCAGCTGCGAGCGGCGAGAGCCGCGAGCATGGACGCAAGTCCACAGGATGAAAGTCCAGGCCCCGTCGTCTAGCGGCCTAGGACGCCGCCCTCTCAAGGCGGTAGCGTGGGTTCGAATCCCATCGGGGCTACGAGCGGTTTTTCCGGGGTGACTTGGAACGGTCGCTGGTAATACAACTTCATGAGCTTGTTCTAGGGCCCCGTCGTCTAGCGGCCTAGGACGCCGCCCTCTCAAGGCGGTAGCGTGGGTTCGAATCCCATCGGGGCTACAGAGCTGGGAGAGCCGTGTTGGCGGAGGACGCCAACCACGGCTCTTTCGCATTTTCACCGGGGGCGCAGCCCCCAGACCCCGCCCGGCTGGGCTTCGCCCCCCGGACCCCCTTCGAGGGGGGTCGTGTGTGCGGTGATGATCGTCACGGCTCGGGCTTCGCCCATTGCTGACCCTCCGGCTCGCGCTTCGCGCATCGCCGTGGACGCTTGGGTTTGTGGGGCGGGTCACTTTTGTGTGGGGCATTCTTTTTTGGGCTTTTCACTCGGTGGTGAGGTGGGTCACTTCGGGTGGGTGGTGGGTGTAGGAAGGCCCCCGGACTTGGGTCCGGGGGCCTTGGTGTTGGGGGTTTTAGAGGCGGCTTTGGAGGGCTTCTGCTGCTGCCAGGAGGTCTGCGGCCCACCTGGCGCCTGGGCGGCGGCCCATGCGGTCGATGGGGCCGGAGACGGAGATGGCGGCCACCACGGTGCCGCCGCTGTCGCGGACGGGGGCGCTGACGCTGGCCACGCCCGGCTCGCGCTCGGCGACGCTCTGGGCCCAGCCGCGCCTGCGGACTTCCAGGAGGGTGCGTTCGCCGTAGACGGCGTCGGCGAGGATGGCGCGCTGGGTTCCGGGGTCGGACCACGCCGCCAGGACCTTCGCCCCCGAGCCTGCGGTCATGGGGAGGCGGGCGCCCACGGGCACCGTGTCCCTGAGGCCGCTCGGGGGTTCTGCGGCGCTGACGCAGACGCGCTGCATCCCGTCGCGGCGGTAGAGCTGGACGCTCTCGCCGGTGATGTCCCTCAGGCGCGGCAGGACCGAGGTCGCCGCGTCGAGCAGTGGATCGGTCGCGCCTCCCGCCAGTTCCGCCAGTGCCGCGCCTGGGCGCCAGCGGCCGTCCGAACCCCTGCGCAGCAGGCGGTGCACCTCCAAGCCCACCGCCAGGCGGTGCGCGGTCGCTCTCGGCAGACCCGTGCGGTTGCACAACTCCGCGAGCCCGCATGGATCTTTTGCCACGGCGTTCAACACGGCCACTGCCTTGTCCAGGACGCCGATCCCGCTATGCTGTCCCACAAGCCGATACTAACTTCCCATTGATTGGGAAGTCCAGAGCTGTCTTCTTGTTGCTCGCCCTTGGAGTTTGGAGTTGAGATGAGCCGCACGCTCGCGGAGAAGGTGTGGGAGGCGCACGTCGTGCGCCACGGCAGCGGCGCTGAGCCCGACCTGCTCTACATCGACCTCCACCTGCTGCACGAGGTGACCAGTCCGCAGGCGTTCGACGGGCTTCGGCTGGCCGGTCGGCGGCTGCGCAGGGCCGACCTCACGATCGCCACCGAGGACCACAACGTGCCCACGGTGGACATCGAGCTGCCGATCGCCGACCCGGTGTCGCGCACGCAGGTGGAGACGTTGCGGCGCAACTGCGCGGAGTTCGGGGTGCGGCTGCACCCCATGGGCGACGCGGAGCAGGGGATCGTGCACGTGGTGGGACCGCAGCTCGGGCTGACCCAGCCGGGCATGACGGTCGTGTGCGGCGACAGCCACACGTCCACGCACGGCGCGTTCGGCGCGCTCGCGTTCGGCATCGGCACGTCCGAGGTCGAGCACGTGATGGCGACGCAGACGCTTCCCCTGCGCCCCTTCAAGACCATGGCGATCAACGTCGAGGGCGCGCTCAAGCCCGGCGTCACGGCCAAGGACGTCATCCTCGCCGTCATCGCGAAGATCGGCACCGGCGGCGGCCAGGGGTACGTGCTGGAGTACCGGGGATCGGCGATCTCCGCGCTGTCCATGGAAGCCCGCATGACGGTCTGCAACATGTCGATCGAGGCGGGCGCGCGCGCGGGCATGATCGCGCCGGACCAGACGACGTTCGACTACATCAAGGGCCGCCCGCACGCGCCGTCCGGCGCCGACTGGGACGCCGCCGTCGAGTACTGGTCGACGCTCGCCACCGACGAGGGCGCGGAGTTCGACGCCGAGGTGACGCTGGACGCGGACGAGCTGACGCCGTTCGTCACCTGGGGCACCAACCCCGGCCAGGGCCTGCCGCTCGGCGCGAGCGTGCCGGACCCCGAGGCGATCGCGGACGAGAACGAGCGCGTCGCCGCCGAGAAGGCGCTGTCGTACATGGGTCTGGAGGCGGGCACGCCGCTGCGCGACATCCGCGTGGACACGGTGTTCCTCGGCTCTTGCACGAACGGACGAATCGAGGACCTGCGCGCGGCGGCGGACGTGCTGCGCGGTCACCATGTCGCCGACGGCGTCCGGATGCTGGTCGTGCCCGGCTCGATGCGCGTGCGCGCGCAGGCCGAGACCGAGGGGCTGCACGAGGTGTTCCAGGCGGCCGGGGCCGAGTGGCGCCAGGCCGGGTGCTCGATGTGCCTGGGCATGAACCCGGACCAGTTGAAGCCGGGCGAGCGCAGCGCGTCCACCTCCAACCGCAACTTCGAGGGAAGGCAGGGCAAGGGCGGTCGCACGCACCTGGTGTCGCCGCTCGTCGCCGCCGCCACCGCCGTGCGCGGCACCCTGTCGTCCCCGGCCGACCTGTCCCCCGCCGACCTGGTCTGAGAAGAGGCAAGCGAATGGAAGCGTTCAGCACGCACACCGGCGTCGGCGTCCCGCTGCGCCGGTCCAACGTGGACACCGACCAGATCATCCCGGCGGTCTACCTCAAGCGGGTCACCCGCTCGGGCTTCGAGGACGGGCTGTTCGCCGCGTGGCGCGGCGACGAGCACTTCGTGCTCAACCAGGAGCCGTTCCGCGCGGGCAGCGTCCTGGTCGCCGGACCGGACTTCGGCACCGGCTCCTCCCGCGAGCACGCGGTGTGGGCGCTCATGGACTACGGCTTCCGGGTGGTGGTCTCGTCCCGCTTCGCCGACATCTTCCGGGGGAACTCGGGCAAGCAGGGCCTCGTCGCGGCGCAGTGCGAGCAGTCCGATGTCGAGCAGCTGTGGAAGGTCCTGGAGAACGAGCCGGGCACCTCGGTCACCGTCGACCTGGAGCAGAAGACGGTGTCGGCGAAGGACTTCACGGCCCGCTTCGACATCGACGACTACACCCGCTGGCGGTTGCTGGAGGGATTGGACGACATCGCGTTGACGTTGCGGCACTCCGACTCCATCGCGGAGTTCGAGTCCACCCGAGCCGCTTGGCTGCCGGACACCGAGGTGCGGCCCGCGAGCTAGTGAACGGGGAGCGATTCCCCCTCCCCCAGGGGGAATCGCTCCCTCGGACGCACCCCTCCGGACGCCTCCCCTGTCCCTCAACAGGGCGCAATTGCCCGCCCCGCAACGAAAATATTGGCGTGGCGATTGGTATTTCCTTGCATATGGGCTTACCGTGGCCTTCAGTCGGCCCGACTAGGGCCGTGAGCGTCCTGGGAGGGACTGACGGTGAACAAGGCCCAGCTCATCGAGGCGCTCGCCGAGCGCCTTGGCGACAAGAAGAACGCAGCCGCCGCCGTTGACGGCATCGTCGATGTCATCGTCCGGAGCGTCCACAAGGGCGAGAAGGTCAACATCACGGGCTTCGGCGTCTTCGAGAAGCGCGCTCGCGCGGCACGCACGGCGCGGAACCCGCGCACCGGTGAGACCGTGAAGGTCAAGAAGACCAACGTTCCCGCGTTCCGCGCGGGTTCCACGTTCAAGGACGTCATCAGCGGGGCGAAGAAGCTGCCCCGCGTCACCGCCGTGAAGCCGGCCGCGACCGCCACCGCCGCGAAGGCGACGACGACCGCCGCGAAGCCCGCCGCGACCGCCACCAAGGCGCCCGCTGCCAAGGCGACCACCACGCGTGCCACGCGCAGCACCACCACGCGCGCCGCCGCCGCGACGAAGGCGCCCGCCCGTCGCACCGCCACCGCTGCCGCCAAGACCTCCGCCACCACGGCGAAGGCCGCCCCGGCCGCCAAGACCACCGCCGCGAAGGCGCCCGCCACCAAGGCCACCGCCACCAAGGCGGCGCCGAAGACGGCGACCACCGCCAAGCGCACGACCACGACGAAGGCCGCCGCCACCAAGGCCGCGTCCACCTCCGCCACCGCGACCAAGCCGGCCGCGACCAAGGCCGCTCCGGCCAAGGCCACCGCCACCAAGGCGGCTTCCACCAAGACGGCCGCAGCCGCCAAGACGGCCGCAGCCGCCAAGACGGCCGCCCCGGCCGCCGCCGCGACCGCCGAGAAGCCCGCCGCGAAGGCCACCCCGGCCGCCAAGACGTCCGCCGCGAAGCGCACCACCACGCGGAAGACCACCACGGCCGCCAAGAAGTGAGCCGCGCCCGTTCCGCGGCCCTGGTGCGGCGGAGCGGGCCGGTTCCTCCCGCGTGAGCGGGAGGACCGCGAGCACCCCGCCGAGGCGGTGTTCGGACCGGTGGGCTGTCGCGTCAGGCGACCGGACCGGGACCGCGCGGGGATGCGCCGTTGGGAAGCCCTGGGAGCCAACGCGAGGCTGCCGGGGCTTGCCGCTGCCGGGACCGCGTTCCGGCCGGGCGGGACGACCGAGTCGGGAGACCGATGAGGACATCGCGCGAGGTCGGGGGCGTGCGAGCGGTGGCCCGCGCGAGCGGCGGGGGAACCCGCCCGTGCGCGCGGGAGTTCCGGAACCCGAGCGGCCCCGGTGGGGCGCGGGAGGGGACCGGAGGTGCTTTCCACAACTGGATTCGCGGTGCAGCGGAGCCCCGGAGGCCAACGGCCTGCCGGGGCTCGTCGCTGTCCGGGGGCCGGTGGGGGCGGCGGGTCGGTGGGGTGGCCGGGCCTGATCCGGGGCCGCTCGGGGGTGAGCTGGTGGTCAGTCGGGGCCGGAGAGGTCTGCTCCGGGGGCCTGCTGCCTGGGCCGGGAGCGGTTGTCCTGGCGCTGTTCGAGGCAGGTGGGCCGCTGGTCGATCGAGGCGTCGAGGGCCTGCCCGCTGCTCGGGCCTGTGGGGCTTGCTCGGGAGCCTGCTGTCCGGGATGGCCGGTGGCCTGTTCCTGGGCTGTTCGGGCGGTGGGGGACCTCGGGTGCGGGTGGGGCGGGGCCGGTGGTGGTCGCCGCGCTGTCCGCCGAACGTGGGCCGCGGAGATCGTCCGCCGCGTGATCGGCCGCCCAACGGCCCCAGGACGTCCTGGAGGCTCCTGGGTGGTGTGCCGAGTAGGGGTGGCGGCCCGCTGGGCCCTGTGGGGCCGCTGAGCGGTTCCTGCGCTCCGGGCCCTAGCTCCCTGGCCTCGTGGCTGCTCGCGCGGCTCGACCGAGCCCCGCTCGTCCGTCCAGGCCAGCGCTTCGCCGCGCGTCCAGGTCCGCGCCCTGCCCGCGCCCTGCCCGCGCCCCGCCCGCGTCTCGTCCGTCTCCTGCCCGCACCGCGCCCCGCCTGTCCCACACCCCTGTGCCGGACCCGCGTCTCACCTCGTGCCCGAGCCGCCTTCGGGCTGGTGGGCGGCCCTCTCGGGGGTCCTGCGGCCACCGCCCCGCTCGGCCCGCGCGCGGCCGACAACGGTTCCCCGCAATTCCCGCAGCATCCCGTTAAATGTTGATCATGCCGCTGACCTGCGCGAACGTCGTCCTGTCCGCGCTTTCCCCCGCCACTCGACCGAAGTCGCCGCGCTGTTCCGCAAAGGCGTCGTGCGTCTGTTCCCGCGTCGTTGCCCGCGCGCGTTCCCCGGTCGCACCGGGCTAACCGCATCGGTTTGTCGAAGTGGCGCCGCCCACTCCCGCACCGCTCTCGCGCCACTAACGGCCGAGCGGTCCGCGACTAACGGGCGAGGGGGTCCGGCTCAACCGGACGGTCGGTGCCCGCTTTTCCCCCGGCTGAAACCCCGGTCCGATTGCCGGTCGCGCGCAACCGATTTACCGCCGGGGTCAGGTGGAAAGCGCCACCCGACCCCTCATTCCGCCATCCGTGGAAAACCCGGCGGACGCACGGCGATTCCACCCCGCACTGTTGCGGGCGCCACACCGGGGCGACCCATTCGGCTCAGGAGAGCGGTTTGCCCAACGCCGTCGGCAGGTAGTGCGCGGCGGCCAGGCGCGGCCACCGGGAAACCGGGTCCGAAGTGGACCAGCCCGGCTCGCCCGGCCGGAACGACAGCACCCACGCGCTGCCCTTCTTGCTCGGCGTCCTGCCGTCCTCCAGCGCCACCCCGCCCAGCGCGGCCAGCGACTCCACCAGGTCCGGGATCACCCCGCCCTGCGAGGACACCACCGGCACCCCGTCGTCCTCCTCCAGCAGCCGCGCCACCCGCGCCACCGCCGCGTCCCGGTCCGGCCAGTAGCCCTCCTCGGTCAGCGCGGGCTCCGAGCGCACCGGCACGCCCAGGTCGTCCGCCACCGCCCGCACGGTCTGCTCGCAGCGCAGCCTCGGCGCCGCGTGCACCCGCGAGGCGCCCCACAGCGGCAGCATCCCGCGCAGCGCGTGCGCCTGCCGCCAGCCCGCCGCGCTCAGCGGGCGCAGGTCGTCGTCACCGGACCAGTGCTCGCGCTTGCCGGCCTTGGCGTGCCGCACCAGCAGCAGCGTCCGCAACCCGGCGGGCAGCGCGGCGAACGCGGCCAGCACCGACCGGTCCTCGTCCCGCGACACCAGCACCGCCGCCTCGGCGGGCGAGAGCCAGCGCAGCTCGTCCACCTCCTCGTTGGGGGCGAACGAGCCCGCGACCACGTCGGCCGCGTAGTAGTCCACGACCTTCGGCACGCCGTCCATTGCGTACCGGACCGCCTTCAGGTACGGGCCCAGCACCGCGCGGAACCCGGTCTCCTCGAAGACCTCCCGCACCGCCGCCGCGGGCGCCGTCTCACCGGGGTCCAGCTTCCCCTTGGGCAGCGACCAGTCGTCGTAGCGGGGCCGGTGCACCACCGCCACCAGGTCCCCGTCGCGCAGCACCGCGCCCGCCGCCCGGATCACCGGGCGCACCTCGTCGACCACCGCTCACCCCAGCGCGTTGTGCTTGCGGAGCAGCTCGGTCTGGTGGTCGCGCACCCGGCCGCCGTCGGCGGGGAACGCCTCCCACTCGCCGTCCGGCTGGAGCACCCAGCAGCGCGTGGTGGGCTCCAGCGCGGACTCCACCACCGCCTCCAGCTGCCCGGTCAGCCTCGGGTCGGTCACCCGCACCAGCACCTCGACCCGGCGGTCCAGGTTGCGGTGCATCATGTCCGCGCTGCCGATCCAGTGCTCGCCGCAGCCGGTGAAGTGGAACAGCCGCGAGTGCTCCAGGAACCGGCCCAGGATCGAGCGCACCCGGATGTTCTCGCTCAGCCCCGGCACGCCCGGCTTGAGCGCGCACACCCCGCGCACGATCACGTCCACCGGCACCCCGGCCATCGACGCCCGGTACAGCGAGTCGACGACCTCCTCGTCCACGAGGGAGTTCACCTTGATCATCACGCCGGACGGGCGGCCCGCGCGGGCGTGCTCGATCTCCCGCTCGATCCGCTCCACGATGCCGCGCCGCACGCCGTACGGGGCCACCATGAGCGTGCGGTAGTGGTCCTGCCTGGCGTAGCCGGTCAGCACGTTGAACAGGTCCGTCAGGTCCGAGCCGATCGTGGGCTCGGCGGTGAGGATGCCGACGTCCTCGTACAGCCGGGCCGTCTTCGGGTTGTAGTTGCCGGTGCCGATGTGGCAGTAGCGGCGGATCGTCGAGCCCTCCTGGCGCACCACCAGCGAGGTCTTGCAGTGCGTCTTGAGCCCCACCAGGCCGTAGACGACGTGCACGCCCGCCTTCTCCAGCGCCCGCGCCCACTTGATGTTCGCCTGCTCGTCGAAGCGCGCCTTGATCTCCACCAGCGCCACGACCTGCTTGCCCGCCTCGGCCGCGTCGATCAGCGCGTCCACGATCGGGGAGTCGCCGGAGGTGCGGTAGAGGGTCTGCTTGATGGCCAGCACGTGCGGGTCGGCGGCGGCCTGCTCGATGAAGCGCTGCACGCTCGTGGAGAACGAGTCGTACGGGTGGTGCACCAGCACGTCGCCCTCGCGCAGCGTCGCGAAGATGCTCTTGGGCGTCTCCCGCTCCACGAACGCGGGGTGCGTGGACGGCACGAACGGCCGGTCCTTGAGCTGCTTGCGGTCCAGGCCGTACAGCTGCCACAGGCACGACAGGTCCAGCAGGCCCGGCACCTGCACGACGTCCTGCTCGTCGACCTCCATCTCGCGCAGCAGGCGCTCCAGCATGTGCTCGGTCATGTCGCCCGCGACCTCCAGGCGCACGGGCGGGCCGAACCGGCGGCGGGCCAGCTCCTTCTCCAGCGCCAGCAGCAGGTCCTCGTGCCGGTCCTCCTCGACCTCCAGGTCCGCGTTGCGCGTCACCCGGAAGGCGTGGCACTCGCGCACCGTCATGCCCGCGAACAGGTCGCCCAGGTGCGCGGCGATGAGCTCCTCGACGGGCAGGAACGTGGCGCTGGAGCTGGCGCGGTCGGACTCGACGCGGACCAGGCGCGGCACGTTGTCCGGCACCTTGATGCGGGCGAACCGGTCCATGCCGCCCTCGGGGTCGCGGACCATGACGGCCAGGTTCAGCGACAGGCCGGAGATGTACGGGAACGGGTGCGCCGCGTCCACCGCCAGCGGCGTGAGCACCGGGAACACCTGCTCGGTGAAGTAGTTCGACAGCCGCAGCCGCTCGAAGTCGGTGACCTGCGCCCAGGACACGATGCTGATCGCGTGCTTCTCCAGCTCGGGGCCCACGTGGTCCAGGAACGCGCGGGCGTGCTGCTCCACCAGCTCCTGGGTGCGCTTGTAGATGTTGTTCAGCTGCTCGCTGGGGCTCAGGCCGTCGGCGCTGCGCACGGACAGCCCGGTCTCCTGGCGGCGCTTCAGGCCCGCGATCCGGACCATGTAGAACTCGTCCAGGTTCGAGGCGAAGATGGCCAGGAACTTGGCCCGCTCCAGCAGCGGCTGGGACGAGTCCTCGGCGAGCGCGAGCACGCGGGCGTTGAAGTCCAACCAGGACAGCTCGCGGTTGAAGTAGCGGTCGTCCGGCAGGTCGACGGTGCTGAAGTCGTTGGTCGCGGCGGGCGGCGAGCCGGGGATGATGCGGGGAGCGTCGGGCGGCGGGGCGACCTGCTGCACCGAGCTGCGCCGGGTCGCGGGGCGGGGCCGCCTGCGCGGGGTCGCCGCGGCGGGCTGGCGGCTCGCGCCCGAGGCGCGCCCGGTGGCGGTGGTGGGACTCGTCCGCGCGGAACGTGTCCGCCGCTTCGGAGTCGGCTGCTGGTCGCTGTTCTCCGTGCTCACGCTCTGCATTGTTCCCCAGATGGGGGCGGCCCGCGCTGATCCGAGTCGTCGAAGAGGTGAACTCCGGGTCACACCGGGCGGAGCAGCGCGACAACGGAACCCGACGCGTCCCGCCGCAGCGCCACCCGCTGACCGGGCCGGATCACCCGCCAACCGCCCGCGTCGACGGCGGGGGAGGGGACGGGGACGAGGACGCCGTCGTCGCGCAGGACCTCGGCGGAACCGTCGGGGAGGTGGCGGCTGACGGTGGCCTGCTCGGGGCGGGGGCGTTCGGGCACGGGGGGAAGGTAGCCCATGGTGGTGGGGGTGGGGCGGGGTTGGCGGTGCCGGGGCAGCCCCGTCACGCGCTGCCCGCCGCGCCGTCCGATCGCAGCCGCGCGGTGGTCGAACCGCCGATGCCGCCGTGCCGATGCCGCCGCGCCGCCCTGCCGCTGCCTCGCAGGCCTCACCGCCAAGCCACTCCCGCACCGCGACTGCGCTGCCGCCCCACCCGCGCCTCGCCACAGTTCCGCCGTTGTGGCCGCGCTGCCGTTCCACCGCCGTGACCGCGTTCCTGCCGCACCGCCGCCGTGCCGCTGGCCGCAACCCGTCCTGCCGCTGCCGCTGCCGAGCGGCCAAGCCATCGTGCCGCTGGTCGCAACCGTCCTGTCGCTGCCGCGCAAGCCACCGTGCCGCCGCTGTCCCCGAACTGCCGAGCCTGGTCGCCTGCGATCCTGCGGTTGGTCGGGCGTCGCTCGTGGACGCGCGAGTTATCCATCACCAGCGTCCGATCCGTGCTGGGACGCCGACCCGTTCGCCCGCGAAGTCCAGCCGGTCGGCCTCGCTCCACCGCCGTTCCACGCCTGCGGGTTATCCATCATCCGCTGGCTGTCAGACCCGGTCGCCGCGCCCGCCGCCGTCCCCGTCGTGCGCCTGGCACAACCGCGCGCCTGCCGCCCGCCGTGCCTGCTGCGCCTGCCGCTTGCCGCCGCCCCCGTCGTGCCTGCCGCGCGCCCGCCGCCCGCCGTGCCTTACCCGCCGTGCCTGCCGCCCACCGCGCGCCCGCCGCGCCTCCCACTCACCCGCTCACCCCACTCACCCACTCACCCCGCCACCCGGACCCGCGCCCACACCTCCGCGCTCCGCGCCCCCAACCCGTACCCGGCGGCCAGCGCCAGGTCCTCCAGCGTGTCCACATCGCACCGCAACGTCGGCCAGTCACCCGCCAGCTCCCGCGCCCCGCCACCCCGGTGCGCCGCCGCCGACGGCCCGCCGAACGCGGGCTCCAGGTCCCGCCCCGCCGCCGACAGCAGCAGCGTCGTCCCCGTCCCCTGCCGGTCCGCGCAGAACGCCCGCTCGCCCCCCGCCTCCACCACGGCCGCCCGCAGCTCGGTCTCGCGCAGCGCGGGCAGGTCCGCCTGCAGCGCCCCCACCACCGACCCCGGATCACGCCCGCGCAGCACCGCCGCCCCGTGCCGCAGCGCCGGGTTCAACCCCTCCGGCCCCACCACCGTCTCCACCCCGGCCGCCGCCAGCTCCTCCGCCACCACCGGGTCCGCCGTCACCACCAGCACCGTCCGCGCCACCCGCCGCGCCACACCCACCAGGTCCAGCGCGAACGCCAGCGCCAGCGCCCTCCGGCCGGTCCCCGCCTCCAACCGCGTCTTGGCCCGGTCGAGGCTCTTCACCGGCACCACCAGGTCGACGTCCGCTCGCACACCGCCATACTCCCCGATGCCCGCTGGACCCGGCGGCGACCTCCGGGGAGCATCCAGGGTCCGACGACCGAGAGGGGAGCAAGTGGCCAAGGAGAAGGGCGGCTTCTGGGTGGGGGTCGGCGCGACGATCCTCTACCCCGCAGGCGCGCTGCTGGCAGGCAGGCGCATCGAGGGACCGGGTCTGCCGCGCGAGGGCGGCGTCCTGCTCGTGATGAACCACGTGTCCCACCTGGACCCGGTGTACGACGCCGTCCTCGTCCACAAGCAGGGCAGGCTGCCGCACTTCCTGGCCAAGCACAGCCTGTGGAACGTCCCCGTCGTGGGCGGGCTCCTGCGCGGCACCGGCCAGATCCCGGTCTACCGGGGCACCTCCGACGCCCAGCAGTCGCTGCGCGCCGCCCACGAGGCCCTGGACGCGGGCCACGTGGTCGTCATCTACCCGGAGGGCACCATCACCCGCGACCCGGCGGGCTGGCCGATGCACTCCCGCACGGGCATCGCCCGCCTCGCGCTGGAGCACGACGTCCCGGTCATCCCGGCCGCCCGCTGGGGCACCAGGGACATCTACGACCACTACCGCAAGCGCTTCCGCCCGTTCCCGCGCAAGTCCGTGGTGACCAGGTTCGGCGACCCGGTCGACCTGGCCGAGTTCCGCGCCAAGCCGCACGACCTGCCGCAGCTGCGCCAGGTCACCGACCTGATCATGCACCAGGTCAAGGACCTGCTCGGCCAGGTCCGCGACGAGCAGGCCCCCGAGGGCTTCTACCACTCCAGGAAGGCCTGACGTGGACCGCGTCGCCGTGCTGGGCGCCGGGTCGTGGGGCACCGCGTTCGCGAAGGTGCTCGCCGACTCCGGCACCCCCACCGCGCTGTGGGCCCGCAGGCCCGAGGTCGCCGACGAGATCAACTCCACGCGGGTCAACTCCGGCTACCTGCCGGACGTGCGGGTGCCCGGCAACCTCACCGCCACCGCGTCCGCCGAGCAGGCGCTCGACGGCGCGCGGGCCGTGGTGCTGGCCGTGCCCAGCCAGACCCTGCGCGAGAACCTGGCCGCCTGGCGGCCCGCGCTGCCGCCGGACGCGACGCTGGTCAGCCTGGCCAAGGGCGTCGAGCTGGGCACGCTCAAGCGGATGAGCGAGGTGGTGCGCGAGGTCGCGGACGTGCCGGAGGACCGGGTCGCCGTGGTGTCCGGGCCGAACCTGGCGCGCGAGATCGGCGCCGAGCAGCCCACCGCGACGGTCATCGCCTGCACCGACCACGACCGGGCCGTCGAGCTCCAGCGCGCCTGCACGAACTCGTACTTCCGGCCGTACACCAACACCGACGTCGTCGGCTGCGAGCTGGGCGGGGCGTGCAAGAACGTCATCGCGCTGGCCTGCGGCATGGCCGCCGGGCTCGGGTTCGGCGACAACACGATGGCCTCCATCATCACCAGGGGCCTCGCGGAGACCGCCCGCCTCGGCGCCGCGCTGGGCGCCGACCCGCTCACCCTCGCCGGGCTGGCCGGGCTCGGCGACCTGGTGGCCACCTGCGCGTCCCCGCTGTCGCGCAACCGCACGTTCGGGGAGAGGCTGGGGCGCGGCGACACGCTCGCGCAGGCCCAGGAGGCCGCGCACGGGCAGGTCGCCGAGGGCGTGAAGTCGTGCACGTCGATCCACGCGCTGGCCGCGCGGGTCGGCGTCGACATGCCCATCACCGACGGGGTGCGCCGGGTGTGCCACGACGGGCTGGACCCGAGGGTCCTGACCGCCGCGCTGCTCGGCCGCGAGACGAAGGCGGAGCGCTGATGGGCGGGACCGGCACGGGCGACGGGACGGGCTGGGGCGACGGGACGCGGGTGGTGCACAGCGCCGCCGTCGCGCCGGGGGAGCCGTTCCTGGCCGGGCCGGTGCTCGCCGCGCCCTACCGGCTGGGCGGCGACGACACGTACGGGCGGGCGCACAACCCGACGTGGCGTGCCCTGGAGACCGCGCTGGGCGGGCTGGACGGCGGCGAGTGCGTGCTGTTCCCGTCCGGCATGGCGGCGATCTCGGCGCTGCTGCGCACCGTCCTCGCGCCCGGCGACGTGCTCGTGGTGCCGTCCGACGGGTACTACCTGACCAGGACGCTGGCCGCCGAGCTGCGGGTCGAGGTGCGCGAGGTCCCCACGGCCGGGCCGTACCCGTCGTTCGACGGCGTCCGGCTGGTGCTGCTGGAATCGCCGTCCAACCCCGGTCTGGACGTGTGCGACATCGCCGCGCTGGCCGAGGCCGCGCACGCGTGCGGCGCGCTCGTCGCGGTGGACAACACCACGGCGACCCCGCTCGGGCAGCGACCGCTGGAGCTGGGCGCGGACGTGGTGGTGGCCAGCGACACCAAGGCGGTGGCCGGGCACAGCGACGTGCTGCTCGGGCACGTGTCCACGGCGGACCCCGCGCTCGCGGAGCGCATCAGGGCCGCCCGCACGACCGGCGGCGCGATCCCCGGCCCGTTCGAGACCTGGCTCGCGCACCGGGGGCTCGGGACGCTGGACCTGCGGCTGGAGCGGCAGGCGGCGAACGCGGCGGCGCTGCACGCGGCGCTGCGCGAGCACCCGGCGGTGACCGGGCTGCGCTGGCCGGGCGCGGTGGGCGACCCGGCGCACGAGGTCGCGTCGCGGCAGATGCGGCGGTTCGGCGGGGTTCTGGTGTTCGTGCTCGCCGACGAGGCCGCCGTGGCGCGGTTCCTGGAGCGGTCCGAGCTGGTCGCCGCGAGCACGAGCTTCGGCGGGCTGCACACCACCGCCGACCGGCGCGCGCAGTGGGGCGACCCGGTGCCGGAGGGGCTGATCCGGCTGTCGGCCGGGTGCGAGAGCACCGAGGACCTGGTCGCCGACGTGCTGAACGCGTTGGGGTAGCGGGGCCCTGGGGGCGCGCACGGGTTCGTGCGCGCCCCCAGGCGTTTCGCGATCAGTCGTTCTGCGATCAGGCGTTCCGCGGTCAGCGCCGTGCGCTGGCCGCCAGGTCGCACATGACGCACTCGCCGCTCCCGTGCCCGCTCCCGCTCCCGTCCAGCCACAGCAGGTGTGTTCGCAGGTTCTCGGCCGCGGCGAACCGGGCGTACAGGGCGAGCGCGTGCTCGGCGCTCTCCGAGCGGGTGTGGTGGCCGTCGTCCACGGCGGTGGTCTCGGCGCGGTCGGGGAAGGCGAGGCCGTAGGCGGCGACCTCGCAGTCCTCGCGGTCGCCGATCTCGTAGACGATGGCGAACACCCTGGGGGCCTGCTCCCGCGCCTCCCGCCTGATCCGCCGCAGGAAGTCGGCGGCGCGGGCGTCCGCCGCGCTCTCGGGGCCGTCGGCGTGCTGGTTCTCGGACAACGGGATCACACCTTCCCAGTGCTGGGTGCCGTGCTCGGGTCGTTTCTCTTTCGGGTGACATCCGGTGGGGTCAAAGCACCCTCCAGAGTTGGTTTTTCCGCATCACGCGCCGCCCACAGCGCGTAGTAGGGCAGGGCGAGGACCACCGCCTGGGCCGGCATGTCCGCTACTGCGTCCGGCGTCGTCGGGCCGTCCTGCGGGCCGGGCAAACGCAGCACCGCGCGCAGCACGTCAGCGGCAGGCCCCACGGCGGACCACGTGACCGGCTGCGCGGCGAACGGGTTGCCCATGGGCGGGGCGACCGCCCGGTAGGCGATCGCGGTGACCGGGTCGCGGATCACCGCAACGTCGTAGGCCTGGTCCCGTCGGCGCAGGTAGGCGACTGACCTGGGGGCGGCCCGGCTCGGCCAGAAGGCGGACGCGAACCCTGCGGCGACCGCCTCCTCGACCAGCACGTCGAACGGACCTGCTCCGCGCACCCGATCCTCCCCTCGTCCCGCCACCACCAGGCCCGACTCCCGGACCCCTGGCGCCCCCGCGCTATGCTGTGCGCGCGCAACATGTGTTGTGCACGCACAGCCAGATGGCCGACCACACTTTAATCTGGAAAATCCAGATCGCGGGCAGGCAAACGGATGATTCGGAAAATCCGGGAATCACTGTGAGTAGCGACCCGGTTACGGAAGCGGTACACCCGGTGGTGCACAATCACGGCCATGGAGGAGCGCGACCCCGGTCCGGTGGTGCAGCGGCTGATCTACGGAGTGCGAGCGCGCGAGTACCGCGAAGCCGCAAACCTGGAGCCGGGTCCCACCTGCGAGAAGCTGAACATCAAGCGAGCCGCCCTGTCGAAGTGCGAGGCGGGTCTGGTGGCCGACTCGGAGACGGCGACCGAGCGGAAGATCGTCCTGTACGGGATTCTCGGCCCGGAGGCCGAGGAATTCCGGCGACTGGGCAAGGAGGCGAGAAGGCGGGCGGCGCCGGAGCGGGTGAGCGATCACGCCCGGCAGTACGTCGCCCTGGAGCGCGCGGCCACCGAGCTGCGCATGATTTACCCCGAAGTGCCCGGAGCCCTGCAGAGCGCCGCGTACGCGCGAACGCAGCTCGGGCACTCGCCGATCGTGCGGCAGAACGACCTCACGAGCTGGGCGGAAGTCCGGGAAAAGCGGGGCGACCTCCTCGCGGAGGAGATGGTCTCGGCCACCGGCAAACCCCGCCGGGTGTCGGCCATCCTCGGCGAGGAAGCCCTGTACCGCCTGGTGGGAGGGCCTGCGGTCATGCGTGCGCAGTTCCAGAGGCTGCTCATGTTCGCAGACCTGCCGCACTTCTCCCTGCGCGTCCTGCCGTTCAGCGCGGGCAGCACGCCCGCGCTGAGCAGTCCGTTCACCCTGCTCTGGATCGAGCCCGCCAACGTGAACCTGGCCTACGTGGAGAGCATGGGCGGTGCGGACTACATCAAAACGACCAATCCCTACGTGGTCGCCTTCGACGACGCACAACGGCGGGCACTGTCTGAAATCGACAGCCGCGCACTACTAGAAAGTCGGGCCAATGAAGTCTGAAGACCAGTTCACCGGCGTGTGGCGCAAGTCCGCCCGGAGCGGCAACGGCGCGCAGTGCGTCGAACTCCGGTGCACGTCCGAAGTGGCGCGTGAAGTGCGGGACAGCAAGGCCCCGCAGTCGGGCGCGCTGTCGTTCGACGGCGCGGCTTGGCGCTCGTTCCTGTCCACCATCCAGCAGAGCTGACCCCTGACAACGCCTCTCCCGGTGGCTGCGCCGCCGGGAGAGGCGTTCACGGTGAGGGCTGCCAGGCGATTGAGGCAGGCCGCTCGCCGCCGCTGCTCATGAACTCGTGCGCGGCCCGCCGCACCACGTCCAGCGGGATCTCGGAGCTGAGCGGGGTCTCGGTGTCCGCGTTCATGTAGTAGTACAAGACGGTCCCGGTCTTGGTCTCGTCGCCGAGGCTGTGCCAGCCTCCGTCGCCGCCGTAGTACAGCATCCCGACCCCGGCCTCGCCGTGGACGCCGACGCCGAAGGTCTCCGGCACCCGCTTCCCGGCCACGAACAGCTCCACGATGGCAGGCCAGCCCCACCCGACCGCCACGTCCAGCACGCGGTCCAGTTCCGCCGGTGTGCTGACGACCGTGTGCCCGTCCACTTCGTCGTCGTACCAGGCCTTCAACGCCACCACGGCTCTGCTCCTCCGGTGTACCGGACGCGGGTCTGCTGCCCCGTCCCCATGGCCACGGGAGACGGCAGCGATCGCGCGTAGTGCATCAGCCGCATCCGCCTTCCACCCCGCCAGCGGCAACTCCGAGAGGGGATATGACAGCAAGGCCCCGCAGGTAGGCGCGTTGTCCGCCGTCCTCCGGCGGTACCTGCCGGGGAGGCGTTCACCTCAAGGGCTGCCAGTCGACCACGGTCGGTCGTTCGCCCCCGGTGCTCATGTACTCGTGCGCCGCCTGCCGCACCAGATCCAGCGGAACCTCGGAGCTGAGCGGGAACTCGGTGTCCGAGTTCATGTAGTAGTACAGAACGTTCCCCTCGCCCGACGAAGCGCCGAGGCTGCACAACCTCCCCGAGCCGCCCCCCGAGTAGTAGAGCGTCCCGAGCCCGATCTTCCCGTTGAGTCCCACGTCGAAGACCGCGCGCGTCAGGTTCTCGGCCACGAGCAGCTCCACGAGCGCTGGCCCTTCCCACCCGACGACCCGGTCGAGCACCCGGTCCAGCTCCTCGGTCGTGCGGACGATGGTGGGTCCGTCCGATTCCCAGTCGTACCAGGCTTCTAGCGCCACCAAGGCTCTGCTCCTCCGTTGCGACGGCCATGCGCCGCTACCAGGGTCCTGGAATCACGGCCGGCGGCAGTTATTCGTGCATTCGTCCGCCCCCCACCCTCACCCCAGCAACCCCACCACCACCGGCAGCGCCGCCTCCAACTGCTCCCGCGTGCAAGCCCCGTACCCGATCGCCACCCCGTGCACCACCGGCTCCCCGGCGTGGTGCCGCGCCAGCCCGTCCAGCCGCAGCCCCCGCCGCTCCGCCTCCGCCAGCACCCGCCGCTCCTCCTCCGCCGACCCCACCGGCACCACCACGTGCGCCCCCGCGTCGTCCCCCAGCACCGCCAGGCCCGCCGCGCCCAGCGCGCCCACGACCAGCCCCCGCCGCTCCGCGAACTCCCGCCGCAACCGCCGCAGGTGCCTCCCCAGGTCGCCGGTCCGCGCCAGTTCCACCAGCACCCGCTGCCCCGCCGCCGCCGGGCTCGTGCCGGTCCTCGTCCGGTGCTCCAGCACCGCCTCGGCCACCGCGCGCGGGGCCACCGACCAGCCCGCGCCCAGGGTCGGCGTGAGGATCTTGCTGGTCGTCCCGAGGTGCACGACCACGTCCGGCGCCAGCGCGGCCAGCAGGGGCAGCGGGGACACGTCGTAGCGCAGCTCCCCGTCGTAGTCGTCCTCCAGCACCAGCCAGCCGTCCCGCCGCGCCCGCTCCACCAGCGCCACCCGCCGCCCCGCCGACATCCGGCCGCCGAGCGGGTACTGGTGGGCGGGGGAGCAGTACACCGCGCGCACCCCGTCCGGCACCGCGTCCACGAGCATCCCCTCGCCGTCCACCGGCGCGGGCACCACGCGCAGGCCCAGCGCGCGCAGCGCCCCCACCGCCCGCTGGTACCCCGGCTCCTCCACGGCCACCGCGTCACCCGGCGACAGCACCGCCAGGCCGATCTCGAACAGCGCCGCCGTGGTCCCGCCGGTCGCGAGCACCAGGTCCGCGCGCGGACCGCCCCGCACCGCCAACCCCCGGTGCCGCAGCAGGTGCTCGGCCACCGCCGCCCGGTACTCCGGCAGCCCGGCCCGGTGCGGGCGCAGCAGCGGCGGGGCGTCCGCCGCCGCCCGCCACGCCCGCCGCCACGCCGCCCGCTCCAACCCGCCGCCCCACGGCGAGCCCGGCGCGAGGTCGACCAGCTCGCGCGGCGGCTGCTCGGTGAACCTGGTCGCGGCGCCCGGTGCGCCCGGCGGCGTGGTCGTCACGTACGTGCCCGACCCGTGCCGCCCGGCGATCCAGCCCTCCGCGTGCAGCTGCTCGTAGGCCGCGCTGGTGACCGTGCGGCTCACCGCCAGCTCCTTCGCCAGCGCCCGCGTCGACGGCAACCGGTCGCCGCTGCGCAGGCTGCCGTCCGCCGCCGCCGCGCGCAGGGCGTCCGCGAGCTGGGCGGCCAGCGGTTCGGGGGAGGAGCGGTCCAGGGACAGCGGCAGGTCCGACACGGCCAAAGTGGCACCCCCCAATATCGTCTGATTGGCACTTGAGAGGGTGCCACTTCGTGCCGATCATAAGCGGCATGACGCTGGAAACCACTCCCCGCAGCACCATCAAGCGAGGCGCGAAGCGGTCCGTGCCCGAGCGGGAGGCGTTGCACGCCGTGCTCGACGCGGGGCTGGTGTGCCACCTCGCCGTCGTGGTCGACGGCGCCCCGCTCGTGCTGCCCACCGGCTACGGGCGCGACGGCGACACCCTGTACCTGCACGGCTCCACCGGGGCCCGCTCGCTGCGCGAGGCGGCGGAGGGGGTGCCGGTGTGCGTGGCGGTGACCCACCTCGACGGGATCGTCTACTCGCGCGCGGCGTTCGACTTCTCGATGAACTACCGCAGCGCGGTCGTGCACGGCACGGCGGTGCAGGTGGACGACCCGGAGCGCAAGCTGCACGGGCTGCGCGTGCTGACCGAGCACCTGGCGCCCGGCTCGTGGGACGTGGTGCGGGAGCCGAGCCGCAAGGAGCTGGCGGCCACCCGGCTGCTGGCGCTGGACCTGGCCGAGGCGTCGGTGAAGATCCGCACCGGTCCGCCGGGGGACGAGCCGGAGGACGTGGCGGCAGGCCTGGTGTGGGCGGGCGTGCTGCCGCTGACGACGACCTGGGGCGAGCCGGAGCCGTGCCCGCAGCTGCCGGAGGGGTTCGCGGTGCCGGGGCACGTGACCGGGCGGGGCTGAGCGCGCACCGGGGCCGAACGCGCGCCGCCCCCGGCCGGTGAACCGGTCGGGGGCGGCGCGGGCCGGTCGTCAGGAGGTCGCGGGGGTTTCCGGGATCGGGGTGTAGCGGACCGGCCGCATGGTCCGGCCGCCGTCGCGGTAGACGTGCAGCGTCACCGCCGGGTCGGTCCCGTCGTTGCGCACCTGGTGCGCGTAGTCGGGCCCGAACACGCGGGACTGGCCCGCGCGCAGGTGGTGCAGCGCCTGGGTCGCGCCGGAGCCGACCACCTCGGTGAGCGAGCCGCTCACCACGGTGAACGCGCCGGAGGTCAGCCCGTGGTCGTGCAGGTCGGTGCGCTGGCCGGGCAGCCAGCTCATCAGCCACACCTCCTGGTCCCCCGAACCCTCGACGAGGGTGGCGAACCGGTGCTCGGGGTCGTAGCGGAGCAGGTGGGCCCACCGCTCGCGGTGGGCGGCGAAGTCGAGCGCGATGCGCACGGGGTGCGGCACGGCGCGGGTCTCGGGCAGGGCGATCGTGTTCTCCGGAACGGCGAACATGGTTCCTTCTCGGGAGTTCGGTGCACGAGCGGCGCGACCGGGCGAAGCGGTCAGCGGCCGAGGACGGGCGAGGCGATCACCGAGGAGAACAGAGCGCGC
The DNA here is from genome assembly GCF_024171695.1 of Actinosynnema pretiosum. Taxonomy (GTDB): domain Bacteria; phylum Actinomycetota; class Actinomycetes; order Mycobacteriales; family Pseudonocardiaceae; genus Actinosynnema; species Actinosynnema pretiosum. Next base: position 66,351 of record NZ_JAMTCF010000004.1, read on the forward strand.
TGGCGACCAGGCCGAGGTCGATGTGACCCCGCCCGTCGATCATGGCGCGGAAGGACATGGCGACGAGAGTGGCAGCGCGCGGCCCCGACCGGCAACCCCGTCCCAGTGCGTGGACCGGGGTGGAGGGGGCGGTTGGGACGCGGCGGGACTTGAGGTCCCGGAGGGGTGAAGATCAAGCTCGGGGCGGGTCCGCTCCCGAACGGGTGGCCCCCATCGGAATGAAGAGTCACCCGCTGTCCCGCCGTCACCCACCCTCCGCTTCCCCCGTTCGGGTAGCGCATTCGGGTCCGCCGCCTGACTCCCGCGCCGCGCCGCCCGTCCGGACCGCCCGCACCCCGTGCGCGGGCCCCGGCCCGGCCTGCGCGGACCTCCTGATCACCGGGCGGCAAAAACGCGAATACGCTTCAGGTTGCCCGAACGTGACGGGAACGACTCTCCGTCCGCTGGCAGGCTGACCCCGTACGCCATCCGGGTAAGGTCCGCGCATGACTCAGCGCAAGACCAAGGTCGCCGTGGTGTTCGGCGGGCGCAGCAGCGAGCACACCGTCTCCTGCGTTTCCGCAGGCAGTGTCCTCGCCCACCTGGACCGCGAGCGGTTCGAGGTCGTCCCGGTCGGCATCACCCGGCAGGGGGCCTGGGTCGTCGGCTCCGGCGACCTCACCGCGCTGGAGATCCGCGACCGGCAGATGCCCACGGTCGACGCGCTCGTCCCCGTGTCCGGCGGCGAGCTGACCACCGTCAGCCCCGACTCCGCCCTCGACGGCGTCGACGTCGTCTTCCCGCTGCTGCACGGCGCCTGGGGCGAGGACGGCACCGTCCAGGGCCTCCTCGAACTCGCGGACCTGCCCTACGTCGGCCCCGGCGTCCTCGCCAGCGCGGCGGCGATGGACAAGGAGTTCACCAAGACCATCCTGCGCGCCGCGGGTCTGGAGGTCGGCCGGTTCGCCGTGCTGCGCCGCGACCAGGCCACCCTGACCGACGCCGACCGCGACCGCCTCGGCCTGCCGCTGTTCGTCAAGCCCGCCCGCGCGGGCTCGTCGGTCGGCATCACCAAGGTCACCGACTGGGCCGACCTGGACGCCGCCATCGCGTTCGCGCGCCAGACCGACCCCAAGGTCATCATCGAGGCCGCCGTCACCGGCCGCGAGGTCGAGTGCGGCGTGCTGGAGCTGCCGGACGGCCGCGTCGAGGCCTCGCTGCCCGCCGAGCTGCGCGTGGTCGGCGGCGGCGTCGACTGGTACGACTTCGACGCCAAGTACCTGGACGACGTCTGCGAGTTCGACATCCCGGCGAAGCTGGCCGACGACACCACCGACCGCCTGCGCGCGCTGGCCGTCGAGGCGTTCCGCGCGCTGGACTGCCAGGGCCTCGCCCGCGTCGACTTCTTCGTCACCGAGGACGGCGGGCTGGTCGTCAACGAGATCAACACCATGCCGGGCTTCACGCCGATCTCGATGTACCCGCGCATGTGGGAGGTCACCGGCACCAGCTACCGCGACCTGCTGACCACCCTCGTGGAGACCGCGATCGCGCGCGGCACCGGCCTGCGCTGACCCCGCGAGCCGCCGGGCCGGGGGAGCTCCCCGGCCCGCGCCGGGCTCAGTTCGGCCCGGCCGTGTCCACCGGCCCCTTGGCCAGCGCGTCCCGCACCGTCGTCGACACGTCCTGCAGCGGCCCGGTCCCCGAGTCGGACGGGACCGTGAGCGCCACGTACACCGGCCGGTCCACGACGAACCACGTCGTGCTCCCGCCCTCGGACACCTCGATCCACTGCACGTCCGAGATCGACCGCAGCTGCGAGTCCGGCTTCAGCTCGGCGGGCCGGTCCAGCCCGCACCGCAGCACCACCGGGTCGTGCTCCGCGTCCCCCCACGCCACCGCGCCGGCGGGCGCCGGGTTGGCCAGCTCGCGCCGGGGCAGCGTGACCCCGTTGGACACCAGCTTCATCGGCAGCCCGCTCAGCAGCGCGGCGCACTCCTCGGACTCGGCGGCCCCTGCGGGCACCGGAACGAGCGCCAGCGGCCCGCTCCGGTCCGGCGCGGTGGTGTCCGCCACCGGGTCGTCCTTCACCCCCGCGCCGAAGAACAGCCCCGCCGCCGCCACCCCGGCGGCGAGCAGCGCGGGCAGCCCGACGGCCACCACGAGCAGCGGACGGGGCAGCGCGGGTGTCGGTTCCGGTTCCTGAGCCACGCGGCTATGACAGCACGCGCCTAGACGCGCACCACCGGGCAGGTCAGGGTTCGGGTGATGCCGTCGACGGACTGGACCTTCGTGATCACCAGCTCGCCGAGCTCGTCCATGGTCTCGCCCTCGGCGCGGACGACCACGTCGTAGGGTCCGGTGACGTCCTCGGCGGTGACCACGCCGGGCATTCCGGAGATCTCAGCAGCCACCGCGGCGGCCTTCCCGACCTCGGTCTGGATGAGGATGTATGCGTGCACCACGGCGTGCCCCTTCGTCGTGCAAGGTTAGGTCGGGGTAGGAACGTGGTCAGCAACGTACCCCAGTCGGGGTTCCGAATGCTCAGAACGGGAGGCAATCGTGCGTCCGGAGCCGCCGTCCCACGCGGATACGGTCGCTGAAGTGGGTGAGTTCGGTCTCATCCGCCGAGTGACGGCGGGCCGGACCCAGCCACCCACCACGCTCCTCGGACCCGGTGACGACGCGGCCGTCGTCGCCGCCTCCGACGGCCGCGTGGTGGTGTCGACCGACGTGCTGGTCGACGGCGTCCACTTCAGACTCGACTGGTCCTCCCCCGAGCAGGTGGGCAGGAAAGCCGCCGCGGTGAACCTCGCCGACGTGTGCGCGATGGGCGCGAAGCCCACCGCGCTCCTGATCGGGATCGCCTGTCCGGCGGACACCCCGACCGCCCTCGTGGAGGGCATCACGAGCGGCCTGTGGCAGGAGGCGGCGGTCGCCGGCGCAGGCGTCGTCGGCGGCGACATGACCAGCTCGGCGACGTTGGTGATCTCCGTTACTGCGCTGGGGGACATGGGTGGGCTAGAACCCGTGACCCGCTCCGGCGCGCGCGTGGGCGATCTCGTCGCGGTGCGCGGCAGGCTCGGCTGGGCGGCGGCGGGCCTGGCGGTGCTCGGCCGGGGCTTCCGCTCGCCGGTCGCGGTGGTCGGCGCGCAGCGGAACCCCGAACCCCCCTACCCGGCGGGACCGCAGGCGGCGGCGGCCGGGGCCACCTCGATGATCGACGTCTCGGACGGGCTGCTCGCCGACCTCGGGCACGTGGCCGACGAGTCCGGCGTGGGCATCGACATCCGCACCGAGCTGCTCCAGGTGCACCCCCGGCTGCTCGACGTCGCCTCCGCGCTCGGCGCCGACGCCAGGCACTGGGTGCTCACCGGCGGCGAGGACCACGCGCTGGCCGCGACCTTCCCCGACCAGGGCTCGATCCCCGACGGCTGGCAGGTCATCGGCAGCGTCCGACCGGGTGGCGGGGTGACCGTGGACGGTCGCGGGTACGAGAAACCGCCCGGCTGGGAGCACTGGCGCTAGTACCCTGGTCCATGTGGAACTATGCATGATCGCGTATGACCATCCAGACGCGGCGAAGCTCATCGCCGATCTGCAGCAGGTCTACGTGGACCGCTACGGCGACCAGGACATCACCCCGGTCGACCCCCGCGAGTTCGCGGCGCCGCACGGGCACTTCCTGGTCGGCTACCTGGACGGCGAGCCCGTCGCCTGCGGCGGGTGGCGCGCGCACGACACCGCGTTCGACTCGGTCGTCCCCGGCGACGCGGAGCTCAAGCGCATGTACGTCGTGGAGTCCGCGCGCGGGCGCGGACTCGCCCGGCTGGTGCTCGCCGCGCTGGAGGAGGCCGCCTCGGCGGCCGGGCGGCGCAGGCTCGTCCTGGAGACCGGCACGCTCCAGCCCGAGGCGATCGCGCTCTACACCCGCGCCGGGTACGAGCGCATCCCCAACTTCGGCGTGTACCGGTGCGAGCCCAACAGCCTGTGCTTCGCCAAGGAGCTGCGCCCCGCCCCGGTCTGCGGCACCGCGCTGCGGGCCGTCGCGGGGGCCGACGGCGCCTGACCGGGCTGGGTAGCTTGGCCCCGTGGCCATCTACGCCCTCGGCGACCGCGAACCCGTCATCCACCCCGACGCCTACGTGCACCCCGACGCCACCGTCATCGGCGACGTCGTGTTCGCCTCGGTGTGGCCGCAGGCCGTGCTGCGCGGCGACTACGGGCGGATCGAGGTCGGCGCCCGCACCAGCGTCCAGGACGGCGCGGTGCTGCACTGCACCGAGGAGCACCCCACCACGATCGGCGCCGAGTGCGTCATCGGGCACAACGCCCACGTCGAGGGCGCGACGATCGCCGACCGCTGCCTGATCGCCTCGGGATCGGTGGTGCTCAACGGGAGCGTGGTCGAGACCGGCGCGGTCGTCGGCGCGGGCGCGGTGGTCTCGTTCAACGGTCGCGTTCCCGCGCGGGCGATGGCGCTGGGTGTTCCCGCGCGCGTGCGCGAGGGGCACGAGGTGCCCGACAGCGCTTTCGCGTTCATCGTGGACAAATACGTCCAGAACATCGCCTCGTACCGGGAACTCCGGCGCCTGGACTGAGATACGGTTCCGCCGTGGGACGTCCTTTGGAAGAAGTCGTCGAAGAGGGCTGGGCGCGGGCACTCGCGCCGGTGGCCGACCAGATCAGCAAGATGGGGGATTTCCTCCGGGACGAGGTCGCCGCCGGGCGCACCTACCTGCCCGCGGGGGAGAACGTGCTGCGGGCGTTCAAGCAGCCGTTCGACGGCGTGCGCGTGCTGATCGTGGGTCAGGACCCGTACCCGACGCCGGGGCACGCGGTGGGCCTGAGCTTCTCGGTCGCGCCGGAGACCCGGCCCATCCCGAAGAGCCTGCAGAACATCTTCGCGGAGCTGGGCACCGACCTCGGCCACCCGCTGCCGTCCAACGGGGACCTGACGCCGTGGACCGAGCAGGGCGTGCTGCTGCTCAACAGGGTGCTCACCGTCCGGCCGCGCAACTCCAACTCCCACCAGAACAAGGGCTGGGAGAAGGTGACCGAGCAGGCGGTGCGCGCGCTGGCCGCGCGCGGGGTGCCGCTGGTGGGCCTGCTGTGGGGCCGCAACGCCCGCAACCTCCGGCCGCTGCTGGAGCCGTACCCGTGCGTCGAGGGCGTGCACCCGAGCCCGATGTCGGCCGCGGGCGGGTTCTTCGGCTCGAAGCCGTTCAGCAAGGTGAACGCGCTGCTGGAGCAGCAGGGCGCCGAGCCGGTGGACTGGAAGCTGCCGTAACCGGTGGGCGGGCGCGGTGGACCGCCCACCGCGCCCGCCGCCCGCTACCGCGCCGCCCGCTCCGCGAGCGCCGTCAGCACCCGGAGCGCCGCCGCCAGGTCCGCCGGGTCGATCCCGTCCACCCGCCGCCGCGCGATCGCCAGGTGCGGCCCGGCCGCCCCGCGCTGCCGCGCCAGCCCGGCCTCGGTGAGCACCGCCACCGCGCCCCGCCCGTCGCCGGGCGCCTTCTCCTTCTCCAGCAGCCCGAGCCGGACCATCGCGTCCACGACGCGGGTCACCCGGCTGCCGGACAGCGCCACCGCCGAGGCCAGCTCGCTCATCCGCAGCCGCCGCTCCGGCGCCTCCGCGAGCATCAGCAGCACCGCGTACTCGGTCATCGACAGGCCGGTGGCCCGCGACATCTCCTCGTCCAGCACGCGCGGCAGCAGGTGCGAGACCCGGCCCAGCGCGCGCCACAGCGCGTCCTCGTCCGCCGACAGCTCCCGCAGCTCACCCACGGCGCCCACCCTGCCCGCCCGGAGGTTGCGTGCGCAAGCGAGCATATAGTTAGCTGCGCACGCAAGTACCTGGCCCGGAAGGAACCCCCGTGAAGATCCTCGTCATCGGCGCCACAGGCTACGTCGGCAGCCGCCTCGCCCCCGCCCTGCGCCGCGCGGGCCACACCGTCCTCGGCCTGACCAGGGACCCCGCCTCGCCGGGGGCTCGCGCCCTCGCCGCCGCCGAGGTGGTCCCCGTCGCCGGTGAGCTGGGCGACCCGGCGAGCTACCGGTCGCACCTGGCAGGCGTCGACGCCGTCGTGCACCTGGCGATGGACCTCGGCGACCCGGCCGGTTCGGACCGCGCCCTGTTCGCCGAGCTGACCGCCGCCGGTTCCCCGCACCTGATCTACACCACCGGCTGCTCCTGCTACGGCCGCGTCGACGTGCCCGTGCTGGACGAGACCACCCCCGGCAACCCGGGGAGCCCGCTGGCCTTCCGCTTCGCCCTGGAGCGCGAACTGGCCGCCACCGGCCTGCCGCACACCGTGCTGCGCCCCGGCTTCGTCTACGGCGGCGACGCCCGCACCTCGCAGAGCGGCAACTGGTTCGCGGCGGGCCGCGCCGGGAAGGCGGTCTTCCACGGCGACCCCGCCAAGTCGTGGACCTGGGTGCACGTGGACGACCTCGTCGACGCCTACACCGCCGTCCTGGACCGCCTGTCCGAGGTGGACGGCGAGGTGTTCTGCGTCGGCGAGGAGGACGCGCCGACCGCGCTGGAGGTGTTCACCGCGTGCGTGCTCGTGGCGGGCCACACCGGCCCGGTCGAGCTCGCGCCCATCACCGAGGCGGGCTGGCTGGACCAGGCCGCCGACCAGGACGAGGTCATGACCAGCGCGAAGGCCCGCCGCGCCCTGGGCTGGACCCCGCGCCGAGCAGGCTTCCTGGCCGACGTGGACACCTACTTCGCCGCCTGGTCGGCGTGACCGGGCTCACCGGACCGGCCGCCGCCCCCGTGCCCACCCGCCGCTGAAGGCGCCCGCGCCCGTCCGCGACGGCGAGCGCGGCCCGCCACCGGAACCGCTGCTCATGAGCTCCCGCACCGGGCCGTGAAATGCACTGAGCCCCGGACTCCGAGGAGTCCGGGGCTCTACGCGTATCCAGGGCGCAGCACTCAGCCGCGCACCACCTTGCCCGCCTTCAGGCACGAGGTGCACACGTTGAGCCGCTGGCGCTGCGAAGAAGAAACCTTCGCGCGCACGGTCTGGATGTTCGGGTTCCACCGGCGGTTGGTGCGCCGGTGGGAGTGCGAGACCGACTTGCCGAAGCCCGGCCCCTTGCCACAGACGTCGCACACGGCAGCCACGTCAGCCACTCCTTCAGGTTTCCTCAGCGGTACTCACGCCCCGGCGGGCGCGCAAGCGTGCACAAGCCTCAGCCGGGCATGGCAACCTGGACAGGGTAGCCGGTGGCGGGTGGGGTGACCAAACCGGGGCTTAAGTAGGCTCGGAAGCGTGCAGGCCCTCGACGCTTCCGCGATCCGCCGCTGGGCGGATGCCTGCGTGCGGTCGCTGGCCGCCCACCGCGAGGACATCGACCGCATCAACGTGTTCCCGGTCGCCGACGGCGACACCGGCACGAACCTCCTGCAGACCATGCGCAGCGCCCTCGACTCGCTGCTCCGCTCCAACTCCAGCGGCGCGGGCACGGCGCTCAGCGCGCTCGCCAAGGGCGCGCTCGCGGGCGCGCGCGGCAACTCCGGCGTGATCCTGTCCCAGGTCCTGCGCGGCCTCGCCGAGGCGGTCGGCACCGCCTCCACGGCCACCGGAGCCTCGCTGCGCAAGGCGCTGCTGCGGGCCGACGAGCTGGCCGCCGAGGCGGTCTCCGCGCCGTCCCCCGGCACCGTCCTGTCCGTCCTGCACGCCGCAGCCGAGGCCGCCCGCGACTGCGCGAGCGACGAGCTGGGCGAGGTCGCCTCCGCCGCGTCCCGCGCGGGCGCCGCCGCGCTCGCCGAGACACCGAGGCAGCTCGCCGTGCTGGCCCGCGCGGGCGTGGTCGACGCGGGCGGGCGCGGCCTCGTGGTGCTGCTCGACGCCCTGGCGGGCGTGGTGACCGGCCAGGTGCCCGAACCCGTCCTGCCCAGCCGGTTCCCGCGCCCCGCCGCCGCGCTCACCACCGCCCGCGAGTCCGGCTCCGCGGACTACGAGTACGAGGTCATGTACCTGATCGACGGCCTCGCCGAGGACCGCGCCGCCGAGGAGGAGGCCGCCGCCTGCCTCCGCGCCGCCCTGCGCGCGCTCGGCGACTGCGTCTCCGTGGTCGGCGACGGCGACGGCCTGTGGAACGTCCACGTGCACTGCAACGACATCGGCGCCGCCCTCGAAGCGGGCGTCGAGGCGGGCCGCCCGCACCGCATCACGGTGTCCCGCTTCGCCGACCAGGTCGCCGCCCAGGCCGACCGCTTCACCCGCGACCGCGCGGTGGTCGCCCTGGTGCGCGGCGACGGCGTCGCGGAGCTGTTCGAGGGGGAGGGCGCGGTCGTGCTCCGGGTGGCCGACGCGCTCGACCCGGCCGACCTGCTCGCCGTGCTCACCGGCACCCGCGCCAGGCACGTCGTGGTGCTGCCCGGCGTCCCCGACCTGCGGTCCGAGGTGGACGCCGCCGTCTCGCAGGCCGTCGCCGCAGGTCAGGACGCGGTCGTCGTGCCCATGACCTCCCCCGTGCAGGCGCTCGCCGCGCTCGCCGTGCACGACGCGTCCCGCCGGGCGAACGACGACGTGGTGGCGATGGCCGAGGCCGCCGCCGCGACCCGCAGGGGCGAGATCGGCCACGCCGTCCAGGAGGCCATCACCTGGGTCGGCCGCTGCCTGCCCGGCGACCTGCTTGCCCTGCTGGACGGCGAGGTCGTGCACGTCGAACCGGCCCCCGGCGACCGGATCGGCCTCGCCCGCGACCTGGTCGACCTGATGCTCGTGCCCGGCGGCGAGCTGGTCACCGCCCTGCTCGGCGAGAACGCCCCCGAAGGCCTGGCCGAGGCCCTGGAGGCGCACCTGCGCGCCGCGCACCCCGAGGTCGAACTGGTCGTCTACCCCGGCGGCCTGCCCGGCGCGGTGCTCGTCGTCGGCGTCGAGTAGAGACCGTGTCGGCAACGCGGCTGTCGGTCCCTAGTAGTTCAATGGACCCGCGATGACGACCTTCGACGACAGCCTCGTGCCGCTGCTGGGCAAGAAGACCGCCGACGCGCTGGAGACCGGCCTCGGCCTGACCACCGTCGGCGACCTGCTGCGCCACTACCCGCGCCGCTACGACGAGCGCGGCAAGCTCACCGAGATCTCCGGCCTGGAGCTCGGCGAGCACGTCACCGTGCAGGCGCGCGTCAAGTCCGCCCGCCTGAAGAACATGCGCGCCCGCAGGGGCGAGATGCTCGACGCGATCATCACCGACGGCACCAGCGAGCTGCACCTGGTGTTCTTCGGCCGTGGCTCCCGCAAGGTCGAGCGCGACCTGCTCCCCAACACCAAGGCCATGTTCGCGGGCAAGGTCAGCGTCTTCAACGGCAAGCTCCAGCTAGCGCACCCCGACTACGAGATCATCGACGGCCTGGGGGAGAACGCGGACGACGAAGCCGCAGGCCCGGTCGGCACGTCAGCCGCGTCCAAGTTCGCCGACGCCTTCATCCCCGTCTACCCGGCCGCCCAGGGCATCCAGTCCTGGAACGTCGCCAAGTGCGTCGAGCAGGTCCTGGCCGTGTGGGACGGCGTGGAGGAGGACCCGCTGCCCGCGGACCTGCGCGAGTCCGAGGACCTGATCACCCTGGAGAAGGCCCTCCGCGACATCCACCGCCCGGACGGCTGGCCCGCCGTCACCGTGGCCCAGCAGCGCCTCAAGTGGGACGAGGCCCTGGCTGTCCAGCTAGCACTAGCCCAACGCCGCCACTCCGCCACCGCCCGCCCGGCCGCCGCCTGCCCCCGCGTCCCCGGCCGCGTGGCCGACGCCTTCGACGCCAGGCTCCCCTTCAAGCTCACCTCGGGCCAGCAAGCCGTGGGCGACCGCATCGCCGAAGACCTCTCCACCACCCAGCCCATGAACCGCCTCCTGCAGGGCGAGGTCGGCTCCGGCAAGACGATGGTCGCCCTCCGCGCCATGCTCCAGGTCGTGGACGCGGGCAGGCAGTCCGCCATGCTCGCCCCCACCGAGGTCCTGGCCGCCCAGCACGCCCGCTCCCTGCGCGAACTCCTCGGCGACCTCGGCCAGGCGGGCGAGCTGGGCGGCGCCGAGCACGCCACCAGGGTCACCCTCCTGACCGGCTCGATGCCGACCGCGCAGCGCAAGAAGGCCCTCCTGGAGATCATGACCGGCGAGGCCGGGATCGTCGTGGGCACCCACGCCCTCATCCAGGACAAGGTGGCCTTCGCCGACCTCGGCCTGGTCGTCGTGGACGAGCAGCACCGCTTCGGCGTGGAACAACGCGCAGCCCTCAGCGCCCGCCCCGGCGACGCCGTGCCCCACGTCCTCGTCATGACCGCGACCCCCATCCCGCGCACCGTGGCCATGACCGTCTACGGCGACCTGGAGGTCTCCGCCCTCCGAGAACTCCCCGGAGGCCGCTCCCCGATCAAAACCTCGGTGGTCCCCACGGCGGAGAAGCCCCAGTGGCTTGACCGGGCCTGGCAGCGCATCCACGAGGAAGTGCGCAAGGGCCACCAGGTCTACGTGGTCTGCCCCCGCATCGGCGACGGCGAGGAAGACGAGACCAAACCCCCCAAAGAGGACAAGAAGAGCACCGGCGACCCCGACAAGCGCCCCCCGCTGGCCGTCGTGGACGTGGCCAATCGCCTGGCCGCAGGCCCCCTCAAGGGCCTGCGCATCGACATCCTCCACGGCCGCCTGGCCCCGGACGACAAAGACGCGGTCATGCGCGCCTTCGCGGCCAACGAGGTCCAGGTCCTCGTGGCGACCACGGTCGTGGAGGTGGGCGTGAACGTCCCCAACGCCACCGTCATGGTCATCATGGACGCAGACCGCTTCGGCGTCAGCCAACTCCACCAGCTGCGCGGCCGAGTGGGCCGAGGCAGCGCCCCAGGCCTCTGCCTCCTGGTCAGCGAGATGCCAGGCGCCTCGGCCACGATGCAACGCCTCAGAGCCGTCGAATCCACCCTGGACGGCTTCGAGCTGGCCCAACTGGACCTGGAACTCCGCCGCGAGGGCGACATCCTCGGCGCAGCCCAGTCAGGCACCCGCAGCGGCCTCAAAATGCTCTCCCTCCTCCGCGACGAGGACACCATCGAAGCCGCCCGAGCGGTGGCCCAGGAGATCGTCGACCGAGACCCGAACCTCACCGCCCACCCAGGACTGGCAACCCTCCTGGCAGGCGTCCTGGACGAGGACCGCGCCGACTACCTGGAAAAGGCCTAACCAGCCCACCGACCCGCCAGCCCACCAGTCCATCGGCCCACCTCCCAGTCCACAGCCACCCACCGCACTCGCAAGCCACACGCACTAGCAAGCTCACCGCCTCGCGGGCTGCGGGGCGAGCGCAGCGAGCCCACGCAGCCCCACTCCCGCGTCCCTCTTCTCCGTGTGGCCTGGCGAAGCCCGAGCGCAGGTGTCAAGACGCCGCCGCACTGCCCGGCAGACCTCCCGAGTCATACGGCGTCTTGACGCCTGTGCTTGCCTGAAAGGAGGCCACACGGAGAAGAGGGACCCGGACCACCGCAGGGGTAAAACCGGCACCGAGCACCAACAGCCACCGGCCGGCAGAGCCCGTCCCCCTCTTTTTTGGAGGTCTGCCCCGCCGGCGAGGCGAGCTCTTCAGCTCTTGATCTTGCTCTTGCCCCCACCCCCCACCCGCCACCTGACACAACCCCCACCCAAAGCCCGGTAGTGTCGTGCGACTGTGCGCCGCTCCCGCCTGATCCCCGCCGCCGCTGCCACCGTCGCCGCAGCTCTGGCCCTAGCCGTTACCGGCTGCTCCACGGGCTCGCCGGACCCGGCCACCACCCCCGCCCCCACCTCCCCAACCTCCACCAACCTCCCCAAGGGCGACCTGGCCCAACTGGCGGAAAAGATCAACACCCGCATCACCGAACTGGGCAAGGCCAAGTTCGCCACCGAGGGCTTCGCCAGCGACGGCGCGGGCACCGAGGTCCGCAGCCAGATCCAGGGCTCCACCCGCTGGCTCAACGACGTGGTCACCTCCTCCATGACCATGAACGTCCAGACCAACGCCACCCCACCCACCGTGACCCACCTGGTCAGCGGCGTGGACGGCGTCTACGTCAACGTCGAAGGCGCCCCCATGCCCGCAGGCAAGACCTGGGGCTTCTACACCAAGCAGAACTCCGCCGAGGTCAACGCCCTCCTGCGCGGCTTCGGCCCGAGCGCCGTCGTAGGCGCGGAACTCGACTACCTCGAACCCCGCGCCGCGATGATCGTCGGCAAGCAGGCCGCAGCCGACAACGCCACCCGCTACGACCTGGTCGTAGACCCGATGAAGATGGCCAAGGCCGTCACCGACCCCGACATCCAGCTCCAGCACACCCAGCTGGCCGAGTACGGCGTGGTGATCCGCGCCGAGGTCGTGGTCGACGCGACCGGCGCCCCCCTCGAAGCCGGTTTCCGCTTCGAGCTAGCCGGCAAGGACGTCCGCAGCTCCAGCACCAAGTTCACCGACTGGGGCAAGGACGTCGACGTCTCCACCCCACCCGCTGACCAGGTCGTCCCCGCAGACCAGATCCCCCAGTAGCACCGCGCCCCCCGCACCCCTGCACCCCCGCTCAGCCCACGAGCACCCGCCGCTGCCGCCGGTGCTCAACCGCGACCCACACCGTGATCGCCACCGCCACGCTCAACAGCACCGCGCTCTGCCCGATCTTCGCGGCCATCTCCACCCCCGGTGGCAACGGCGTGACGAACCCCAGCAGCGTCCCCGCGACCAGCACCGCCCCACCGATCAACCCGATCTCACGCGCCCCCACCAACCCCCGCCGCGCAAGCCTGCGCAACGCGACCACAGCCCCGACCACGATCACCGCGGAGATCGTCGTGAACACCCAGTCCGGCAACATCAGGTCGAACGCCAGCTTGGTCACGACCACCACCACAACGATCTTCCACGCGGGCAGCGTCCTCACGCCCACCCCCACTCCCGCCCCCACACCCGGCTCCGCCCCCGCAACCGGCTCCACCCCCACACCCGGCTCCACCACAGCGACCGCCCGCCCCACCCTCGTGAACGCGACCCCGGCCACCACCGCGCACACCACCGCGACCCACCAGGTCTGAACCGCCGAAGGCGTCCCCGCGCTGTCCCCCCTGATCAGCAGCGCCACCCCCACCCCCAACACCGCCACCACCGGGATCCCGACCTTCCCCAACAACGGCCTCCCCCGGTGCTCCGGCGCCAACGAGTGCAGCAGCGCCAGCGGAACCCCCACGCTCACCGCGACGTGCCCGGTCACCCACGCGATCGTCGTGTAAGCGCTGATCCCCAGCGCCCCGATCAGCGTCGGCTCGCGCAACTCCGCCCAGTACTCCACCTCCGGGTACTCGGCCGTGAACATCGACAGGTCGATCAACCCCGTCATCGCCAGCCCGAACGATCCGGCCAGCAACAACACCCCCGTCCACCCCATCCGCGCCCGCACCGCGACCTCGCGGATCAGCAGCGCGGCCCCGCCGTACAGCGGCCCGAGGATCAACAACGCCTGGAGCTGGACGACCACGTCCCCGGTCGTCGTCAGATAAGCCTGCGGGTACTCGGCCGCAGCAGGCGCCCCGAAGTAAACAGCGAGAACCGGCAGAAGACGTCGAACTAACGGCTGCATGTCCACCAAGTTAGCAGAGCAGCCACTCTAATAACTCCGGTTTGCCCCAGCCCCACCCCCGTCGGGACACTGGACGACGTGCCGCGCCCCGTCGACCCAGCCCGCCACCGGGCCAAGCGGTTGCAGATCATCGACGCAGGCCTCACCGCGTTCGCCGAGCACGGCTACGCGGGCGCCACCACCGCCACCATCTGCAAGGTCGCCAAGATCGGTTCCGGCACCTTCTTCCACTACTTCCCCACGAAGGACTCGCTGCTGGTCGCGATCCTGGAACTGGGCACAGCCGAGACCCGCGACTTCTTCGCCGCCCAGGAGGGCCGCACGGACCACAGGGCCGTGGTGCTGGACTACGTCACCCACGCCGTCGCCGACCTGGCCGACCCGCGCGCGGGCGGCTTCATCGCGGTGGTCGGCGGCCTGATCGCCAACGCCGACGTGGCCCAGGCCCTGCGAGCGGACGAGCTGGCCACCCGCGAGGGCCTGCTCCCGTGGGTCGAACGGGCCCGCGACACGGGCCAGACCCGCCGCGACCTCGACGCCCCCCGCCTCACCGAGTGGGTCCTGCTGCTGGTCGACGGCATAGCGGGCCGGATCGCGGGCGGCACCCCCACCTCCGGCTTCACCGTGGACCAAGAGATCCCAGTCCTCCTGGAACAGGTCAACGCCCTACTGGACGGCCCCACCCGCTGACCCCTCCCTCCCCCTCCCTCTCTCCCCTCCACCCTCTCCACCCCCACGCACACGAAAGCCCCGCCAGCCGAAGCTGCACGGGGCTCTCGAAGTCCAACCACTCCGCCGGTTAAGTCACCGGCAACTGCGACTTGTGGATCTGCCGGGTAGGCGGCTCCTCCGGGTCCTCGGCCAACCTCGGCAAGCTGGACACCGCCTGCTGCACCGCCTTCTGCGCCGCCGTGAACTGATCGCTCAACGACTTGTGCATCACCCGCAGCTCGGCCAGCTTCCGATCGGCCTCACCGATCCGCCGAGTGGCGTGCGAGTCCGCGTCGTCCACGACCTGCTTCGCCTTCGCCTCGGCCTCCGCCACCGCCTTCTCGGCCGCCGCGTTCGCCTCCGCCACGGTCTTCTCCGCCAACGCCGCGGCCTCGCCGACCGTCTTCTCCGCGAGCGCGTTCGCCTCGGCCACCGTCTGCTCCGCGGCCGAGTTCGTCTCGGACGTCAACTTCTCGGCCAGCGCGTTCGCCTCGGTCACCGTCTTCTCCGCCAGCGCGTTCGCGTCCGCCACCGTCTTCTCAGCCAGCGCGTTGGCCTCGCCGACCGTCTTCTCCGCCTTCGCCAGCGCCTCGGACTCCAGCTCGGCGATCTGCGCGTCCGACTCCGCCTTGAGCCGCGCGGCCTCCTCGGTGGCCCCGCCGACCAGCCGGTTCGCCTCGTCGTTCGCGGTCGCCAGCAGCTTCGCGGCCTCCGCCTTCGCCTCGACGACGTGCCGCTCGTGCTCCTTGCGGAGCGTCGTCTTCAGCTCGTCGTACTCCTTGTCGAGGTCGTCGTGGTAGACCTTGTACTTCTGCTCCAGCTCGGTCCGCCGCTGCTCCAGCTCGGCGTTCTTCGCCTCGAACTCGGCGGTCGACCGCTCGCGCTCCGTGCGCGCCTCCGCCATCAGCCCGGTGTGCTCGGCGGTCAGCTTGAGCCGCATCTCCTCGTGCGCGTGCTCCAGCTCCGCCTTGCGCTCCTCGTGCTGCCGCTCCAGCTCGGTGGTCCGCTGCACGTGCGCGGCCTCCAGCTGCCTGCCGCGCGCCTCCAGCTCACCCATCGCGCGCTGGTGCATCGCCTGCCCCTCGGCGGCGGCCCTGGAGGCTTCCTCCCTGGTCGCGTTCGCCTCGGTCAGCGCGGCCTGGCGGATGTCGGCGATCTCCTCCTCGGCCAGGGTCATCATGACCCGCACGCGCTCGGTGACGTTCGAGGCGTTCAGCGGGCTGTTGGCGAGGCTGGCCAACTGGCCCTTGACCTTGTCCAGCTCGGCGCGGGTGCCTGTGAGGAGCTTTGTCAGCTCCGCCACCTGGGCGTTCGCGGCGTCGTGCGCGCGCGCCGCGTTCTTGAGGTCGAACTCCAAGCGCGTGACGCGCTCGTTCACCTGACGCTGGTTGTACCCGCGCAGGACGACGTCGAAATGCGTGCGGGCAGCAGGCTGCCCAGTCCCTTCAGCCCCGGCCATAATTCCCACACTACCGAGACGGACCCCCTAGTTGTCACCCGATGTAGCTAACGGCACGTGATCTTTTCGTGATCGAGCGTTATAAGGCGATCACCGCGCGTCCGGACAGCGGGTGCGGGGGTCCCTCGCAGGGGGGAGGATCACCGCAGGTCGGGCTCGTGTCGAGACATGTGGGAATGATGTCCGTCACGTGAGATGGATCTCCCGATTGGCGGGACGCGCACGGTAGCGTGCCTTGATTGCCATCGAGTGACCGGGAGGAACGCAGAATGTTCCGCAAGGTACTTGTCGCCAACCGCGGCGAGATCGCCATCCGGGCGTTCCGCGCCGCTTACGAGCTGGGCGCGGGCACGGTCGCGGTCTTCCCCCACGAGGACCGCAACTCCCTGCACCGGCTGAAGGCGGACGAGTCCTACGAGATCGGCGAGCCCGGCCACCCGGTGCGGGCGTACCTGTCCGTGGCCGAGGTCATCAAGGCCGCGCGCAAGGCGGGCGCCGACGCCGTGTACCCCGGTTACGGCTTCCTCTCCGAGAACCCCGGCCTGGCCAAGGCCTGCGCCGAAGCGGGGATCACCTTCGTGGGTCCCCCCACCGAGGTGCTGGAGCTGACCGGCAACAAGGCCACCGCCATCGCCGCCGCCCGCGCCGCCGGGCTGCCCGTGCTCAAGTCCAGCGAGCCGTCCGGCGACGTCGACGCGCTGCTCGCGGCGGCCGAGGACATCGGGTTCCCGGTGTTCGTCAAGGCCGTCGCCGGTGGTGGCGGGCGCGGGATGCGCCGCGTGGAGGACCCGGCCGCGCTGCGCGAGGCCGTCGAGGCGGCGTCCCGCGAGGCCGAGTCCGCCTTCGGCGACCCGACGGTGTTCCTGGAGCAGGCCGTCGTGGAGCCCAGGCACATCGAGGTGCAGATCCTCGCGGACGGGCAGGGCGGCGTGATCCACCTGTTCGAGCGCGACTGCTCGGTGCAGCGGCGCCACCAGAAGGTCATCGAGATCGCGCCCGCCCCGAACCTCTCGCCGGAGCTGCGCGAGCGGATCTGCGGCGACGCGGTCAAGTTCGCCAAGCACATCGGGTACCGGAACGCGGGCACGGTCGAGTTCCTGCTCGACCCGCACGGCAACTACGTGTTCATCGAGATGAACCCGCGCATCCAGGTCGAGCACACGGTCACCGAGGAGGTCACCGACGTCGACCTCGTGCAGTCCCAGATGCGCATCGCCTCCGGCGAGACCCTCGCCGACCTGGGCCTGAGCCAGGACACCGTGCAGCTGCGCGGCGCCGCGCTCCAGTGCCGCATCACCACCGAGGACCCCGCCAACGGGTTCCGCCCGGACACCGGCATGATCAGCGCCTACCGCTCGCCCGGCGGCTCCGGCGTCCGCCTGGACGGCGGCACCACCGGCGTCGGCACCGCGATCAGCGCCCACTTCGACTCGATGCTGGTGAAGCTGACCTGCCGGGGCCGCACGTTCTCCGCCGCCGTCGCCCGCGCCCGGCGCGCGGTCGCCGAGTTCCGCATCCGGGGCGTGTCCACGAACATCCCGTTCCTCCAGGCGGTGCTCGACGACCCGGACTTCTACGAGGGCCGCGTCACCACCTCGTTCATCGAGAAGCGCCCGCACCTGCTGACCGCGCGCTCCTCAGCCGACCGGGGAACCCGCCTGCTCACGTACCTGGCCGACGTGACGGTGAACAAGCCGAACGGCGCCCGGCCGTCCGCCGTGGACCCGAGGCTGAAGCTGCCGTCCGCCGACCTGGCCTCCGACCCGGCCCCCGGCAGCAAGCAGCGCCTCGACCAGCTCGGCCCCGAGGGCTTCGCCCAGTGGCTGCGCTCCAGCGAGCGCGTCGGCGTCACCGACACCACGTTCCGCGACGCGCACCAGTCGCTGCTGGCCACCCGCGTGCGCACCAAGGACCTGCTGGCCGTCGCGCCGCACGTCGCGCGCCTGACCCCCGAGCTGCTGTCGCTGGAGGCGTGGGGCGGGGCGACCTACGACGTGGCGCTGCGGTTCCTCGCCGAGGACCCGTGGGAGCGGCTGGCCGCGCTGCGCGAGGCGGTGCCGAACATCGCGCTCCAGATGCTGCTGCGCGGGCGCAACACGGTCGGGTACACGCCGTACCCCGAGGCGGTGACCAGCGCCTTCGTCGAAGAGGCCACGGCCACCGGCATCGACATCTTCCGCATCTTCGACGCGCTGAACGACGTCGAGCAGATGCGGCCCGCGATCGAGGCCGTGCGCGCCACCGGCACCGCCGTCGCGGAGGTCGCGCTCTGCTACACCGCCGACCTGTCCAACCCGGACGAGCGGCTCTACACGCTGGACTACTACCTGCGGCTGGCCGAGCAGATCGTGTCGGCGGGCGCGCACGTGCTCGCGGTGAAGGACATGGCCGGGCTGCTCCGCCCGCCCGCCGCCGCGAAGCTCATCACCGCGCTGCGCAGCGAGTTCGACCTGCCCGTCCACCTGCACACGCACGACACCGCCGGTGGCCAGCTCGCGACGTACCTGGCGGCGATCCAGTCCGGGGTGGACGCGGTGGACGGCGCGGCGGCGTCGATGGGCGGCACCACCTCGCAGCCGCCGCTGTCGGCGATCGTGGCGGCGACCGACCACACCCCGCACGCGACCGGCCTCGACCTGGCGGCGGTGTGCGATTTGGAGCCGTACTGGGAGTCGGTGCGGAAGGTGTACGCGCCGTTCGAGTCCGGCATCCCCGGCCCGACGGGGCGGGTGTACAGCCACGAGATCCCCGGTGGTCAGCTGTCGAACCTGCGCACCCAGGCCGTCGCGCTCGGCCTCGGGCAGAAGTTCGAGGAGATCGAGGCGATGTACGCCGCCGCCGACCGGATGCTCGGCAGGCTGGTGAAGGTGACGCCGTCGTCCAAGGTGGTCGGCGACCTCGCGCTGCACCTGGTCGGAGCGGGCGTCAGCCCGGCCGAGTTCGAGGCGGAGCCCGGCAGGTTCGACGTGCCCGGCTCGGTGGTCGGGTTCCTGCACGGCGAGCTGGGCGACCCGCCCGGCGGCTGGCCGGAGCCGTTCCGCAGCAAGGCGCTGAAGGGCAGGACGGCCCCGAAGCCGGTCGCGGAGCTGACCGAGGCCGACCGCAAGGGCCTGGCCGAGGAGCCGCGCGCCACCCTGAACCGCCTGCTGTTCCCGGCCCCCACCAAGGAGTACCTGGCGCACCGGGACGCGTACGGCGACACGAGCGTGCTGAGCAGCAAGGACTTCTTCTACGGCCTGAGGCCGGGCGAGGAGTACCCGGTCGACCTGGAGCCGGGCGTGCGGCTGCTGATCCGCCTCGAGGCGATCGGCGAGGCGGACGAGCGCGGAGTCCGCACGGTGATGGCGGTGCTGAACGGCCAACTCCGCCCGATCCAGGTGCGCGACCGCTCGATCGCCGCGGAGGTCCCGGCGGCGGAGAAGGCGGACCGGGGCAACCCGAACCACGTGGCGGCGCCGTTCTCCGGGGTGGTGCAGCCGTCGGTCGCGGAGGGCGACGCGGTCGACGCGGGGCAGACCATCGCGACGATCGAGGCGATGAAGATGGAGGCCGCGATCACCGCGCCGAAGGCGGGGCGCGTGGCGCGGCTGGCGGTGGGGAACGTGCAGCAGGTCGAAGGTGGGGATCTGCTGGTGGTGTTGGAGTAGTCGCCGGGGTTTTGCGGGGGCGGGCGTCCGGTCGGGCGCCCGCCTTCTGCTTTTTCGGGGGCGGGGGTTGAACGCGCTCTGCTTGGCGCTGTTGGTGTGCGGGAGCTCCTGATCGAACGGGAGGTTCGCCGTGCAGGTTGTGCGCGGGGTGGGGGTGATTCCGGACTGTTCGCAGCTTCGGGTGAAGGTTGTTGGTCCGGGGCCGTCGGACTGGGATCGTGCCTGGTGGGGGAGGTGCGATGGGGTCCTTGGAAGCGGTTGCCGACGAGCTGGAGTCGGTGTGCGACCGGGCTGCGGAGTGCCGGACGGCGCTGCTGTCGGCGGTCGACGGGGTGCAGCGGGCTCGGGAGTGGTTGGAGCGGATCTCCGCCGGGTCCAACGACCCCGAGTGGGCCGGGCTCCTCGCCTGCCTGGCCGAGGTGGAGCGCGGGATCGACGAGGTCTCCCTCGCCCTCTCCGACGGCGTCGGGCTGGTGCTCGACGTGGTCGCCAACCTGATCGGGGGTGGGGCCGGGGACAGGGGCGGGAACGGCCACGCGGCCGACGAGCCTGCCGCTCCGCCCGACCGGATCGAGGAGTTGCGCCGCGAGCTGCCACCACCCGTGACGCCCCGGATGGGGCAGAAGACCCACGGGCGGTGGTTCGGGCCGGACGGGAAGGTCCGCTCGGCGATCAGCGGCAAGGACGAGGGGTTCGCCCTGGTGCTGCGCACGGTTCGCGAAATGGGGATGACCAGGGGTTTCCCGCTGCGTGCGGCCGACGTGGAGATGAAAACCGCTGCGCACATGAGAGCCAGCGGGATCACGAGCGCGACGCTGGTCATCAATCACGTCCCCTGCGACGACGGTATGTTCAGCTGTGATCGGATGGTGCCGGTCCTCCTGCCCGCAGGCAGCACGCTGACCGTCTTCGGCGCGAGTGGTTTCCGCAGGACCTACCACGGAGGAGAGCAGTTGCCGTGCCCCACGCCCTGAAGATCTACACCCGCCCCGACCACGGCAAGGAACCGCTGTTCCTGCACACCCCGGACGAGGTCAGGGCCTGGTTCGCCGCGTGGCGGGACGCCTCCCCGGCGGGCAGCGTCGACCTGGCCACCTTCTACCTGGCCGGTGACGACTGGGGGCCCGAGCTGAACGCGGGCCTCGACGGCGACAAGGGCGTGCTGCACCACTCCGGCGACGACGGCACCTCCTACGGCTTCCACTCCCGCGACCCCGGCGGCAGCAACCCCGACGAGGTCGTCTACTACTTCTTCACCGCCGACACCCCCTTCCCGCCCCACTCCGAGATCCCCGTCGCCGCCGTCGAGTCCGCCGTCCTGGAGTTCATGTCCACCGGCCTCCGCCCCACCTGCGTCCACTGGCAGGCCTGGATCCCCGGCACCGGCCACGTCCCCGTGTGACCTCCCGCCCACCCCCGCGAAAACGGGGAACTCTCCGCCCCGACCCGCCGTTGGACCGGCCATGAAGAAGGTGACCGGACTCCTGTTCGCGGCGGCCGCCGGGGCGCTGGCCTGGGCCGCGCGCGACGTTCCCGCCGCCATGGGGGGCAGGCCGGACGAGCGCGTCCGCCGGTCTCCCCAGTGGCGCGACGGCAAGTTCCACAACCGCGCCAGCACCAGCACCATGCCGCCCGACGGCGCCACCGAGACCCTCCGCGACTTCGCGTTCGGCGACAAGACCAAGCGCAAGCCCGCGGGCCCCGTGCCGCTCGTGGCGCCGAAGCGGGACGCTCCCGCCGACGGGCTCCACATCACCTGGTACGGCCACGCGTCCTCGCTCGTCGAGATCGACGGGGCCCGCGTCCTGATCGACCCGATCTGGAGCGACCGCTGCTCCCCGTCCCAGGTCGTCGGCCCGCGCCGCCTGCACGCCGTCCCGCACGAGCTCGACGAGCTCGGCCGGATCGACGCCGTCGTCATCTCGCACGACCACTACGACCACCTCGACCTCCCGACGGTCCGCGCGCTCACCCGCGACCACGCCGCCGTGTTCGTCGTCCCGCTCGGCATCGGCGCGCACCTGCGCAGCTGGGACGTCCCCGAGCACCGCATCGTCGAGCTCGACTGGGACGAGTCCCACGAGGTGGCGGGCATCACCCTCACCGCCACCCCGGCCCAGCACTTCTCCGGCCGGGGCCTCACCCGCGACACCACGCTCTGGGCCTCCTGGGTCATCGCGGGCCCCGAGCACCGCGTCTACTACACCGGTGACACCGGCTACTTCGACGGCTACGCGGAGATCGGCGAGAAGCACGGCCCGTTCGACGCCGCGCTCGTCCAGATCGGCGCCTACGGCCCCGGCTGGCCCGACATCCACATGACCCCGGAGCAGGGCGTCGCCGCCCACCGCGACGTCCGGGGCGGCCTGCTGATCCCGGTGCACTGGGCCACCTTCAACCTCGCCCTGCACGACTGGTCCGAGCCGGTGGACCGGGTGTGGCTGGAGGCCAAGGCGCACGACGTGCGCATGGCGGTCCCGAAGCCGGGCGAGCGGATCGACGTCGCCAACCCGCCCGCCGTCGACGGCTGGTGGCAGACCCTCTGATCCTGACGAACCGCTGGAGCTCCGCCGCGTCGTCCCCGCAGGGCCCGGGGGACGGCGCGGCGGAGCCGTTTGGAAAACTCCCCCCGTGACCAGGATCGTCGCGGGCGCGGCGGGCGGACGCCGCCTGCAGGTGCCGCCCAAGGGCACCCGCCCCACCTCCGACCGCGTCCGGGAAGCGCTCTTCAGCTCGCTGGAGACCCTCCTCGACCTGGACGGCGCGCACGTCCTCGACCTCTACGCCGGGTCCGGCGCGCTCGGCTTCGAGGCCCTGTCCAGGGGCGCCGCGACGGCGACCTTCGCCGAGTCCGACCGCCGCGCCGCCGACGTCCTGCGCGCCAACGCCGCGTCCCTGCGGCTGCCCGGCGCGACCGTCCTGCACCGCCCGGCCGAAGCCGTCGTCGCGGCCCCGCCCGAGCGCCCCTGCGACCTCGTCCTCGCCGACCCCCCCTACGCCGTCACGGACGCCCAGCTCAACCGGGTCCTGGCCGACCTGGTCGCGAACGGCTGGACCGCCCCCGGAACCCTCCTGGTGGTCGAACGCGCGTCCCGCAGCCCCGAACCCGTCTGGCCCAGCCCGTTGGAACCGTTGCGCGGCAAGCGATACGGGGACACCGCGCTGCACTGGGCCGAACACCCGCAGGCGCGCGGGTGACGCATCCCACGACGCCCCTGGGCACATCGGCACTGGTGCTACCGTCCCGCCCATGACGCGTGCCGTGTGCCCCGGCTCCTACGACCCGGCCACCAACGGACACCTGGACATCATCGGCAGAGCCGCCGGGCTCTTCGACGAGGTCGTCGTCTCGGTGCTCATCAACAAGAGCAAGAAGACGCTCTTCTCCGTCGAGGAGCGCACCGAGATGCTCCGCGAGGTCACCGCGCAGTGGCCGAACGTGCGCGTCGACTCCTGGCACGGCCTGCTGGTCGACTACTGCCGGGAGAACGACATCCAGGCCATCGTGAAGGGCCTGCGCGCGGTCAGCGACTACGACTACGAGCTGCAGATGGCCCAGATGAACCACCAGCTCACCGGCGTCGAGACGCTGTTCATGCCGACGAACCCCATCTACAGCTTCCTGGCCAGCTCGCTGGTGAAGGACGTCGCGAACTACGGCGGCGACGTCTCCACCCTGCTCCCGCCGAGCATCCTGACCAGGCTCACCCAGCGCCTCGCCGAGCGCCGCTGACGCGCGCTACTGGCGAGCGCCGCTGGCGCGCGCCGCGAGGCTCCGGACCGCCCCTGTGGGCCCGCTCGGGTGCGGACACGCCCGACCGCGCTCCCCCTCGCCCGGTGACGGGCAGGGCACACTAGGTTGAGCACATCGGCAGTGGCGCGAGGAGTGTGACGTGTACCGGGTGTTCGAGGCCCTCGACGAGCTGGTCACGATCGTCGAAGAGGCGCGGGGCGTGCCCATGACCTCGGGGTGCGTCGTCCCCAGGGGCGACGTGCTCGAACTGCTCGACGACGTCCGCGACGCCATCCCGGCGGAGCTGGACGACGCGCAGGACGTGCTCGACCACCGCGACGAGCTGGTGGGCAAGGCGCAGCACGAGGCCGACCAGGCGACCAGCAAGGCCCGCTCCGAGGCGGACCGGATGCTCGCCGAGGCGCAGCACGAGGCCGAGCGGATGCTGTCCGAGGCCAGCGCGCGCGCCGAGCGGATGGTCGGCGAGGCGGAGGAGCAGGCCGAGCGGGCCGTCGCCGCCGGGCGCCAGGAGTACGAGGACCTGGTGGGCCGGGCGCACTCCGAGGCCGACCGCATGGTCCAGGCCGGGCGCGCCAACTACGAGCGCGCGGTCGAGGAGGGCAGGGCGGAGCAGGCCCGCCTGGTCGACCAGACCGAGGTCGTGCAGGCCGCGCACGCCGAGTCCGCGCGCGTCATGGAGGCCGCCCAGGCGGAGGCCGTCCGGCTGCGCGGCGAGTGCGACGCGTACGTCGACGGCAAGCTCGCCGACTTCGAGGACCTGCTCGCGCACACCCTGCGCAGCGTCGGCAAGGGGCGCTCGCACCTGCGCGGCCCGGCCGTCGCCAGCGCGACCGCGCCCTACGACTACCAGGACTAGCCGGGGCAGGCAGCGCCCCCCACCTGGCGATTTCGCCACGGCCCCGGTTGTCCCGTACTCTTGAGCGGTTGGCCGTGGCAGATCGCCCGGCAGCCACCAGCACCACCGAGCTCGATCCACACCGAATCACCATGTCTGAACACCGCCGCGCGCACGCGCGCTCCACAGCAACCGGGCCCTGGGTCATCGACACCAGGGACCTCGGGCGTCGCGCTGGCTCCAGCCGCGCTTACCGCAGGACGGTTCCGGCTGAAGGTCTCGGTCTGCTCGGTGTGATCGCGGTGCCCGAGGGCGGCGAGGTCGAACTCGACCTGCTGCTCGAATCGGTGGTCGAGGGCGTCCTCGTCACGGGCACCGCTTCCACGACGGTGGAGGGGGAGTGCTCGCGCTGCCTCGAACCGCTGTCGTCAGACGTCCAGGTGTCGCTGACGGAGCTGTACGCGTACCCCGACAGCGCCACCGACGAGACCACCGAGGAGGACGAGGTCAGCCGGGTCCACGACGACCTGATCGACCTCGAACCCGTGGTGCGCGACGCACTCGTGCTCGCGCTGCCGCAGGTGCCGCTGTGCTCGCCGGACTGCCTCGGGCTGTGCGTCGACTGCGGCGGCAGGCTGGCAGATCTCGGCCCCGACCACGGGCATGAGACGATTGACCCCCGATGGGCCGCGCTGCATGAGCGGTTCGACGGGAATCGTGACAATCCAGAGGAGAACTAGTCGTGGCCGTCCCGAAGCGGAAGATGTCGCGCTCGAACACGCGCTCGCGCCGCGCTCAGTGGAAGACCGCCGCCGTGCACCTGGTGGCCTGCTCCAACAAGGCCTGCCGCCAGCCGAAGCCCCAGCACGTGGCCTGCCCGACCTGCGGTCAGTACGACGGCCGCCAGGTCGTCCAGCCGGCCTGATCTCCCTGGCGAAGGTAGTACAGCACCATGGGGGGTAGGTCGCCGCGCGGTCGGTCCGTCGACCGCACCCCGCTGCTTGAAGCGCTCGGCGTCCCTCTGGACGCCGAGCTGCTCACGCTCGCCCTGACCCACCGCTCGTACGCGTACGAGAACGGCGGCCTGCCGCCGAACGAGCGGCTGGAGTTCCTGGGCGACGCGGTGCTCGGGCTCGTCGTGACGGACCACCTGTACCGCGCGCACCCCGACCGCCCCGAGGGGCAGTTGGCGAAGCTGCGGGCCAGCGTGGTCAACATGCACGCGCTCGCGGGCGTCGCCCGCGGGCTCGGCGCTGACGGGCTCGGTGGTCACCTGCTGCTCGGGCGTGGCGAGGAGCTGACCGGGGGCAGGGACAAGGCGAGCATTCTCGCCGACGGCCTCGAAGCCGTCATCGGAGCGGTGTACCTGCAGTTCGGGATAGACACCGCGCGCCAGCTGGTCCACCACCTGTTCGACCCGCTGCTCGCCGAGGCACCGCTTCGGGGCGCGGGTCTGGACTGGAAGACCAGCTTGCAGGAGCTGACCGCCTCGTCAGGGCTGGGCGTCCCCGAGTACCGGGTGGACGACCAGGGGCCGGACCACCGCAAGGAGTTCACCGCCACGGTGTACGTCGGTGGCAAGCCCCACGGTTCAGGCGATGGCCGCACCAAGAAGGAAGCCGAGCAGAAGGCGGCCGAGGCCGCTTACCGCGTGCTGTCCGAGAAGGCAGACGACGGCGAGGACGCGGCCGACGGCGCGGAGCAGAACGGCCAGGGCTCGGCGAACCAGCGGACTTCACCCAACCAGGAAGACTGACGCCGACATGTACGCCACGAACGTCCGGAGCAGGCGCGCCCACCACAGCAGCCGCACCTCCCGTCCGCTCAACGCCGCCCGCAGCGGCGGCATCCAGGGCCTCGTCCTCGTGCGCGACACCGCGCAGGCGGGCGGCTGGATGCTGAAGCCGACGAAGCCCCAGGCCGCGGCCTTCGAGCTGCTGGAGGAGCTGGAGCGGGAGACCGCAGCGCGCGGCGAGACCGCGGAGCACGCCGCCGCGGGCACCACCGAGGACTGATCCGCGCACGTGCCCGAGCTGCCCGAAGTCGAAGTCGTCCGCCGAGGGCTGCACGAGCACGTGACCGGCCGCACCGTCGCCTCCGTCGAGGTGCTGCACGCACGAGCGATCCGCCGTCACCTTCCGGGGGCGGCGGATTTCGCCGTTCGGCTGACCGGGCAGCGCATGGAGGCGGCGCGCAGGCGCGGCAAGTACCTGTGGGTGGACCTGTCCGGTGGCGAGGCGGTGCTCGCGCACCTCGGGATGAGCGGGCAGATGCTCGTCCAGCCGGTCGGGGCGCCCGACGAGAAGCACCTGCGGGTCCGGGTCGTGTTCGAGGACGACGGGCCTGAGCTGCGGTTCGTGGACCAGCGGACGTTCGGCGGGCTCGCGCTGGACGAGCTGGTGGAGGTCGAGGGGACCTGGTTGCCCCGGCAGGTCTCGCACATCGCCCGCGACCCGATGGACCCGGAGTTCGACCTCGACGCGGCCGTGCGCGCGCTGCGGGCGCGGAAGACGGACGTGAAGCGGGCGCTGCTCGACCAGACGCTCGTGTCCGGGGTCGGGAACATCTACGCCGACGAGTCGCTGTGGCGGGCCAGGCTGCACGGGCTGCGGCCCACGGCCAAGCTGACCGCCGCCAAGGCCGCCGAGCTGCTCGGGCACGCCTCGCAGGTGATGCTGGAGGCGCTGGGGCAGGGCGGGACGTCGTTCGACGCGCTGTACGTCAACGTGAACGGGCAGTCGGGGTACTTCGACCGGTCGCTCGCGGTGTACGGCCAGGAGGACCGGCCGTGCGCGCGGTGCGGGACGGCGATCGTGCGGGAGCCGTTCATGAACCGGTCCTCGTACTCGTGCCCCCGGTGCCAGCCCCGGCCGAAGGACGCCAAGAGCGCCGCCCGTTAGGGATTTCCGGTTCGCCTGCCGCTGATCCTCGGGCCGTTCCGGTCCGGGAAAGCCTTTTCCGCTTTTCGCCCGTGGTGACCGCGCGCGGTTTTCCGTGCTTTTTCACACCTTTCACTCTTTTGTGTGACGCACGGTCGAGTTAACCCGGATGAGGGACGCCGCCTCCCCGCAGGCGGCCCCACCGTCCCGCGCGCCCCCGTCCCCTCGCGGGGGCGCCTCCTCGCTCAGCCCGGCTGATCCGCCCGTCCCGGTGGGCGCGCCGGTCTCGCGGGCCCCATCGGGCCCGGCGGGCGCGTCCGCCTCGGCGGCCTGGTCGGTCCCGTCGACGTCACCGGTCGGCGAGCCTGCGCAGCAGCGGCGTCACCGCGCGGACCCGGTGCTGCTCCTCCGGCGACAGCGCCGAGAGCCGCTCCGACAGCAGCTCGGCCTCGCCGTGCGCCATCGACAGCACCGTTTCCCGGCCCGCGCCGGTCAGCACCACGATCGTCGCCCTGCCGTCGGCCGGGTCGGCCTCGCGGCGGACGAGCCCGTTCGACTCCAGCCCGGTCACCACGGTCGTCGCGGTCGGTTGCGAGCAGAGGGCGCGCACCGCGATCTCGCCGATGCGCATCGGCCCGTGGTTCGACAGCTCGGCCAGCACCAGCAGCTGGGTGGGCTGGAGCCTGCGCACGGACGCCGACTGCCGCAGGCTCCGCACCAGGCGGTGCACCGCGACCACGAGTTGTAAGGCGTCCTGATTGGTCACACTGGCGGTCATGGAATGCCTCCCCGCGGCTCACCCACGGTGAGCACTTGTCCTAATTCGGTCAGGACATTCGCACTGAAGAAGGACCGATGTCCATAGCTACCAACTATTCACACCCGTATGTACTCGCCCTTATCCGCACCAGTGCGGCGAGACACCCGTCAATCTTGCGTAAATGCATCGTCTGAGTGCGTCAAGGTCCCGTCAATGCCACACTTTCGGGTGAGGTTGTTCGAGGAAGATCGCATCGGCGTGGCGCCTTCACCCGAACGCGCACAATGGAGGCGGGTCGGCGACCGCGCGCCCACCCCGCCGCGCGAGGAGGGTCGCATGACGAAGGTGCTGGTGGTCGACGACGAGCCGCAGATCGTCCGGGCGCTCCGGATCAACCTGTCCGCCCGCGGCTACCAGGTGCTCACCGCCCACGACGGCGCCGCCGCGCTCAGGGCGGCGGCCGAGGGCAAGCCGGACGTGGTGGTGCTCGACCTCGGGCTGCCCGACGTCGACGGGACCGAGGTGATCGCCGGGCTGCGCGGGTGGACGACCGTGCCGATCATCGTGCTGTCGGCGCGCGCCGACTCGACCGACAAGGTCGAGGCGCTGGACGCGGGCGCCGACGACTACGTGACCAAGCCGTTCGGCATGGACGAGCTGCTGGCCAGGCTGCGCGCGGCCGTCCGGCGCTCCGCCGCGCCCGCCGACGCCGGGGAGGCGGTGGTGCGGACGGGGGCGTTCACGGTGGACCTGGTCGCGAAGAAGGTCCACCGGGAGGAGGCGGAGGTGCACCTGACGCCGACCGAGTGGGGGCTGCTGGAGGTGCTGGTGCGCAATCCGGGCAAGCTCGTGGCGCAGCGGCAGCTGCTGCAGGAGGTGTGGGGGCCCGCGTACGCCAAGGAGACCCACTACCTGCGGGTCTACCTGGCGCAGCTGCGGCGGAAGCTGGAACCCGAGCCTTCGCGGCCCCGGCACCTGGTGACCGAACCGGGGATGGGGTACCGGTTCGAGCCCTGAGCGTTCGAGCCCCGAGCGGTTGTTCAACGGGGGGATTGTTGAACAACCGCTCAGGGGGGCGGGTTGCGCGGCGGTGGAAGCGGTGTCGGTGCTGCCGAGACCGGGCTGGGTTGGACGGGAAGGGCCGGACTGGGCAGGGCCGGGGCGCGAGGCGAGGGCCGGGCTGGGGCGAGACCGGGACCTTGCGAGGCCTTGGATCGGAGAGACCCTGGACCACGCTGGGGCCTGGAGCGGGCAGGGGCCGACCAGGCGGGGGCCTGACCGGCGCGAGGGTTGCGCTCGGGGACCGCTGTGGCATCCACTCGGGCCGGTTGTCGCCGGTTGTCGCCGGTTGTCGCCGGGCGGTGCCAGGCGTTGCCGAGCCGTGCCGCAGGCACCGGGGCGGGCGCGGCAGGCCGGTGCCGGTCAGGCGCCGCTGGGCATGGTCGGGCGGCGCTGGAAGGCGACCGTGTACTTGATGATCATCTCCTTGGCCAGCGCCGCCGCGCGGCCGGTCAGGACCACGTCGCGCGGGGTGTCGTCCGCGTGCACGAACTGGAGCACCGCGTCCCGCCTGCCCAGGCTGACGCACTGGCCGACGTACCGGAAGCGGGTCGGGGTCGGGGTGTCGCCCGCCAGCTCCTGGGCCAGCGACCGGATCGCGCGCTGGGCGTTCGGGGCCGCCGTCGCGCAGGCCATGCGCATCTCCCGGCCGTCCGCCCGGCGCACCGCCGCCGCGTCGCCGACGCCGATCACCTCGGGGTGGGACGTCGAGCGCATCGCCTCGTCGACCAGGAGCCTGCCCGAGGCGTCCACCGCCAGGCCCGACTCGCGGGCCAGCGGCGGCACCCGGAAGCCCGCCGTCCAGACCACCGCGTCCGCCGCCTCGTGGCCGCCGTCGACCCGCAGGCCCCGCTCGTCCACCGACTCGACCCGGCAGCCCTCCCGCACCCGCACGCCCAGCCGCGCGAGCGCCCGGTGCAGGTGCCGCACGGCCTTCGCGGACAGGCCCGCCCCCAGCGCGCTCGACGACAGCAGCGACACGTCGTGCCCGGCCTCGGCCAGCTCGGCGGCGGTCTCCACGCCGGTCAGCCCGCCGCCGACCACCACGACGGACCTCCGGCCGGTCAGCGCGCGGTGCAGCCGCTCGGCGGACTCGGCGTCCGAGACCGAGTGGGCGTGCTCGGCCACGCCGGGGGCCGAGCCGAGGTCGGTGGTGCTGCCCAGCGCGTAGACCAGGCGGTCGTAGGGCAGCGCGCGGTCGCCCACGCGCACCTCGCGCGCCCCGAGGTCGATCGCCTCCGCCCGCCCCACGACCAGCTCGACCCCCGACCCGGCCAGCAGCTCCCACAGCGGCAACCGCCGCTCGACCTGCCCGGCCGCCACCTGGTGCAGCCGGACCCGCTGAACGAAGCGGTCGCGCTCGTTGACGAGCGTCACCTCGGCCCCGGTCCACCGGGCAGCCAGCTTGGCCGCGGCCAGACCGGCGTAACCGGCCCCCAGCACCACAACGCGCTCGGACATCACCGTCTCCTCTCGACGTCACCTGTGAGAGGAGCGGGACGGGGCGGCGAGAGGTGACAGTGACCCCTGGCACACCGCTCCGGGCGTCCGGCGGCTGCCCCGCGCCTGCCCCGGACCCCGTTCCGCCCGTCTCGTCGGCCCGCTGACGGGTTCACGGGCGCCCGGAAGGTCTGGGAGACCGGGACGGGCCTCCCGGAGGGCTGTGAGGGGCGCTCGGCAGGGGGCGCTGGCCCGGCGGAGCGCTCGCGGGCGGGGCACCGGTGGAGTGGCGCGCCCAGGGGAGCGGGGAGCGGCGGCTGCTCGGGGTGGCTGATGGCGCGCGGACGCCTGCCGGGACCGGCGCGCCCGGTGGCGGCTGGCGCCGACGCGTTCGGCAGTGCTGGGGCGCTGGGCGCCTGCGGGAAGGACGCCTGCGGGTGGGGCGCCTGCCGGAGGGGCTGCGCGACCTGCGAGCCGGTGAACCTGCGGCGGTCCGGGGGCTCCGGCGGTCCGGGCGGCGCGGGGCGCCTGCGGGAGCGGGCGCGCGTCCGGCGGACCGGCGCGTCGGCGGGAGGACCGGACGCCCGGCCTGCCCGTGAGCCCCCGGCGGCCCCGGTCACGAGCGGGTCGGCCTGGTGGTGGTCGGGGCCGTCGTCGTCGGTTCCGGGTCCTCGTCCTCCGGTGTGGTCGTCACCACCGGCGGGGCCGTCGTGGTGGTCGTCGGGGACTGGCGGGTCGTGGTGGTCGGGAGCGCGACCGGCTCGTCCGGCTCCTCCCGCGACTCGGACCTCGCCGTCGTCGGCTCGTCGCCGCGCGCGGGGCGGTCCTCGCGGGGGGCGTCCTGGCGGCGGGTGGTGGTCGTCGTGGCCGCCGCCCTGCGCTCGGCGGACGACGGGGACGACGACTCGGACGTCGGCTTCGCCGGGGCGCTCCTGGTGGTCGCCTCGGCCTGCGCCTCCAGCGGCGCCGCGGTCTCCGGCTCGGCGTCCGGCACCAGCGAGGCGCCGACACCCGCCACCGCCGCCGCCACCACGGCGCCCGCCGCGGACAGCAGGACCAGCGGCGAGAACCTGCGCCTCGCGGCCACGTCGGACTCTTGCTCGAACACGCGAACTCCCTGGAGAGACCTTGAACCGAAGGTCGGGCGTCCGGGTTATCGGCGCGCGACGGCCCGCACCGGATCGGTGCGGGCCGTGATCCACGCCTTCGTGCCGTTTACCGCCACCTGTGGGTGATGGCGCGGTTACTGCGAGTCGGACCCGGTGATCAGGGGTTCGGGGTCCCGCTCGGGTTCGGGCTGGTGCTGGGTTCCGGGCCGGTGCTGGGTTCCGGGTCGGGCTTCGGCGGGTTCGGGCTGCTCACCGGCGGGTTCGGCTTGGTGGTGCCACCGGGGTTCGGGCTGCCGGTGCCGGGGTCCGGCTTGGGCGTGGTCGGCTTCGGCGGCTGCGGCTCGTCGCTCACCGTCGTGGTCGTGGTCGTGCCGTCCGCCCTGGTCACCGTCGTCACCCGGACGCGCTGCGTCGTCGTGGTCGGCGCGGCGCTGCTCTCCACGGACTCGGGGGTGGAGCTCGGTGCCTCCGAAGAGGACTCGGTGGACTCCGGCGCCGAGGACGACGTCGACACCTTGCCGGTCGGGGGCGTGTCGAGCTGCACGCCGATGGGCGTCGTGGCCTCGTCGCTCGACGAGGGGCCCGCGATCGCGGCCACCGCCCCGAAGATGGTCGCCACGACGACACCGGATGCCGCCAGCAGCAGGTGCGGCGACAGGCGCCGCGCGCGAGAGCTCTGCTCGGGCGCGGGCGACTCGTAAAGCCCGTCGTCGGTCACTCGGTCTCCCTAGGTCAACGGCCGAAGTTCTGGGTCCAGTACCAGCCACGGGTGTCCAGACCGACACCGGTGGTGGTGAACGAGCAGTCGAGGATGTTCCGACGGTGCCCCTCGGAGTCCAACCACGCGCCCACGACGTCCTCCGCGCTCCGCTGGCCCATGGCGATGTTCTCACCGGCGGGTCGCGGATAGCCCGCTTCGCGCATCCGGGTGGCGAAGTCCACACCCTCCGGACTGGTGTGCGCGAAGTACTCCCGGCTCGCCATGTCCGCGCTGTGCGCCTCGGCCGCGGCGACCACCCGGTCGTCCACGCCCAGCGCCGCGCATCCCGCCGCGCCGCGCGCCCGGTTGACCAGCCGCACGACCCGGTCGGCCTGCACCACGTCCAGCGCGGGCCGGTCCTGAGGGGACGTCGGCGACGAGCTTGCCGGTGCGGAGGAGTCCGGGGCAAGCCCGCTGGTCGCGGCGGTGGGCTGGCGGGACGCGCCGCGCCGGTCCGGGGCCTCGGCGGAACCGGGGCCGGACCGGGGACCGCCGGGGTGCGGGTCCGGTCGCGCCGACGGGGCGGCGGCCGGGCCGACGAGGAGGGCGAGGGAGCCCGCGCCGAGCAGCAGGCCGAGGAGCCCGCCGATGGCGGACCTCTTCCCGCTCCGCGCGCTCACGGTCGCGCACCGTATCACCATCGGGTGAAATATCGGGGTGGAAGGCATGTCTGGAGCGGAGTCCGCGGTGCGGATGACCGCATGGGTCAGGGGGCACGTGCAGGGCGTCGGGTTCCGGTGGTGGACCAGGGCCCGCGCGCTGGAGCTCGGCCTGGTGGGGAGCGCGTCCAACCTGCGCGACGGCCGCGTCGAGGTCAACGCCGAGGGGCCCGAGGAGTCCTGCCGCGCGCTGCTCGCCGCGCTGCGCTCCGGGGGGACCCCTGGGCGGGTCGACGTGGTCGTGGAGCGCTGGTCGTCGCCGCGCGGCGGTCTGACGGGTTTCGCGGAGCGTTGAACTGGGACACCCCCGGTGGCCGTAGTTACCGCTGTGGACCGCGGGGAAGATGTCGTCAGGCAGCTCTACGGCCGCTGGCGCGGCCCGCTGCGCGGCTACGTCCTGCGCCTGGTCGGGGGAGACCACCGGTACGCCGAGGAAGTCGTCCAGGAGACCCTGCGCAGGGCGCGGGGCAGCGCGGACGTGCTCACCCCGGAGGAGGCGGGGCCGTGGCTGTACGCGGTGGCCCGCGCGCTGGTGGCGTCCGGGTTCCGGAGCGCGGGCGGTGAGCGGCCGGAGGAGCCGCCCGCCGAGGTCGACGCCGTCGACCACGCGCTCCAGGGCTGGCAGGTCGCCGAGGCGCTGCGCGGGCTCAGCCGCGACCACCGCGACGCCGTCGTCGAGCTGCACTACCGGCGGCGCACCGTCGCCGAGGCCGCCGCCGCGCTCGGCATCCCGCAGGGCGCGGTCAAGTCCCGCTGCTTCTACGGGCTGCGGGCGCTGCGCGACGCGCTGGCCGAGCGCGGGGTGACCGAGCCGTGATGACCTGCTTCCGCAGCACGGACCTGGGCGTCTACCTGCTCGGCTCGCTCGACCCGGTCGAGCGCGGCGCGTTCGAGCGGCACCTGGGCGCCTGCCCGCCGTGCAGGCGGGAGCTGCTGCGGCTCGCCCCGCTGCCGGGGCTGCTCGGCCAGGTCACCCTGCTCGACCTGGAGCAGCCGTTCGCCGACCCCGAGCCCTCGCCCGAGCTGGCCCCGCTGCCCGAGCTGCCGCCGCAACCGCCGCCCCCGGTGCCCAGGAGCGCCCGGATCTCGGCGAGGACCACGCTGCCGCTGGCGAGCCCGCTGCCCCCGGTGGACGGGTGGCTGGTCGGCGCGCGCGCCAAGCGGCGGACCGCCGGACCCGCCCCCGGTGGGCCCGGCCGCCGGAGCGCGGCGCGGTGGCCGCTGCTGGTCTGCGCCACCGCCCTGTTCGCGGTGCTGCTGGTGGGCGCGCTGCTGCTCACCCCCGGCCTGCTCACCCGCGACGACCAGGCCGGACCGGTCCCCGTCGCGTCGAGCACGGCGGTGACCTGGGCCGGGACCGACGCGGGCACCGG
Organism: Actinosynnema pretiosum; assembly: GCF_024171695.1. Lineage (GTDB taxonomy): Bacteria > Actinomycetota > Actinomycetes > Mycobacteriales > Pseudonocardiaceae > Actinosynnema > Actinosynnema pretiosum. Next base: position 100,367 of record NZ_JAMTCF010000004.1, read on the forward strand.
GGTCGCGGCCCGCGCCGAGCTGGTCGGCCGGGACTGGGGCACCGAGCTGCTGCTCACCCTGGACGGCGCCCCGGACGGCGCGCGCTGCAGGCTCGTGGTGCACGGCACGTCCGGGCGCACCGAGACGGCGGGCTGGTGGGGCAGCGGCCCGACCCGGCGCGAGCGCGTGCCGGGGGCGACCTCGTTCGCGCTGGCCGACGTCGAGCGGGTGGACGTCGTGGCGGACATGCGGGTGCTCGTCTCCGTGCGCCCCTGACCGCGACCCCGACCCCGACCACGATCCCGACCGCCCCGGCTCGATCGGCGCGCCCCTGATCAGCCCGTTCGCGCCGGGCAGGGCCCCGGCACCGGTATGGTGCGCGACGTGCACCTCAAGAGCCTGACGCTGAAGGGCTTCAAGTCCTTCGCCTCGGCTACCACCCTGCGCTTCGAGCCCGGCATCACGTGCGTGGTCGGCCCCAACGGGTCCGGCAAGTCGAACGTGCTCGACGCGCTGCGCTGGGTGATGGGCACGCAGGGCGCGAAGGACCTGCGCGGCGGCAAGATGGAGGACGTCATCTTCGCGGGCACCTCCGGCCGCGCGCCGCTGGGCCGCGCCGAGGTCACCCTCACCATCGACAACGCCGACGGCGCGCTGCCCATCGAGTACACCGAGGTGTCGATCACCCGCCGGATGTTCCGCGAGGGCGCCACCGAGTACGAGATCAACGGCAACTCGTGCAGGCTCATGGACATCCAGGAGCTGCTGTCGGACTCCGGCATCGGCCGCGAGATGCACGTCATCGTCGGCCAGGGCCAGCTCTCCGCGATCCTGGAGTCCAAGCCGGAGGAGCGCCGCGCCTTCATCGAGGAGGCCGCGGGCGTCCTCAAGCACCGCAAGCGCAAGGAGAAGGCGCTGCGGAAGCTGGAGGCGATGCAGGCCAACCTGACCCGCCTCACCGACCTCACCGCCGAGCTGCGCCGCCAGCTCAAGCCGCTGGGCAAGCAGGCCGAGATCGCCCGGCGCGCCCAGACCGTGCAGGCCGAGCTGCGCGACTCCCGGATGCGCCTGCTCGCCGACGACCTGGTCACCCAGCGCGAGTCGCTGGCCCGCGACGAGCAGGACGAGGCCGCCGCGCGCGCCCGCCGCGCCGAGGTCGAGCGCTCGCTCCAGCAGGCGCAGGTGCAGCAGAACGAGCTGGAGGAGGTCGTGTCCGCCGACGCGCCCAAGCTCCAGCAGGCCCAGGACACCTGGTACCGGCTGTCCGCGCTGGAGGAGCGGCTGCGCGGCACGGTCCGGCTGGCCGTCGAGCGCGAGCGGCACCTGAAGGCGTCGGTGGACGCGCCCAGGGGCGGGCGGGACCCGGAGGAGCTGGAGGCCGAGGCCGAGCAGACCGCCGCGCTGGAGCTGGAGCTGCAGGAGGGCGTCACCGAGGCGCGGGTCGGGCTGGCCGAGGCGGTCGAGACGCGGGCCGAGCTGGAGCGGATGGTGTCCGCCGCCGAGAAGGCGCACCTGGCGGCCGTGCGGGCGATCGCCGACCGGCGCGAGGGCCTGGCCCGGCTGTCCGGGCAGGTGGAGGCGCTGCGGTCCAAGACCAACGCCACCGCCGAGGAGATCGAGCGGCTGTCGGCGGCGCTGACCGAGGCGGCCCTGCGCTCCGAGGTCGCCCAGGAGGAGCTGGCGGAGGCCCGCGAGAGCACCGACAGCGAGGACGAGGGCGACGCGGGCGTCCAGGAGCGGCACCGGCACGCCGTCGAGGCCGAGGACGCGGCCAGGCGGCGGGTCGAGGAGCTGGTCAAGGCCGAGCGCGCGGCCGAGCGGGACATCGCCTCGTGGAAGGCGCGGGTGGACGCCCTCTCGCTCGGGCTCACCCGCAAGGACGGGGCGGGCGCGCTGCTCGCGTCCCAGCTGCCCGGCCTGCTCGGGTCGATCGCGGCGCTGCTGACCGTGGAGCCCGGCCACGAGGTGGCGCTGGCCGCCGCGCTCGGGCCGGTCGCGGACGCGATCGCGGTGGCCTCCGGGGACGACGCGCTCGCCGCGCTGGAGCTGCTCAAGACCGAGGACGCCGGGCGCGCGGGCGTGGTCATCGGCGGCGGCGAGCTGCCCACCGGCGTGCTGCCCGTGCTGCCGGGCGGCGCGCGCTGGGCCGTCGACCTGGTCCGCGCGCCCGAGTCGCTGCGGCCCGCCGTGGCCCGCGCGCTGCACGGGCTCGCCGTGGTCGCCGACCTGGCCGCCGCCGACGCGCTGGTCAGGGCCCACCCGGAGCTGCGGGCGGTGACCGGCGAGGGCGACCTGCTCGGGTCGGACTGGGCGACCGGCGGGTCCGGGCGCAGCCAGAGCGTCATCGAGGTGCAGGCCGCCGTGGACGAGGCGTCCGAGAAGCTCGCGCTCGCCGAGCGGGCGCTGGAGCACTCCGGGCCCGCGCTGGACGGGGCGCGCGCCGAGCAGCAGGCCAGGCGCGGCGAGGCCGCCGCCCTCAAGGAGCAGCTCAACGAGGCCAAGGTCCGCAAGGCGCGCTCGTCGGAGCGGCTGAACCGGCTCGCGGCGGCCGTCCGGTCGGCCGAGGCCGAGGTGGAGCGGGCTCGTGGCCAGCGGGAGAAGGTCGAGGCCGCCCGCGAGGAGAACCTGCTCAAGCTCGCCGAGCTGGAGGAGCGGCTGCTGGTCGCCGAGGAGCAGCCGCTGGACGACGAGCCCGACACCGCCCAGCGCGACGAGGCCGCCGCCGAGCTGGCCTCCGCCAGGCAGGGCGAGATGGACGCCCGGCTGTCGCTGCGCACCGCCGAGGAGCGGGCCCGCGCGCTGCAGGGCAAGGCCGAGGGGCTGCGACGGGCCGCGCGCGCCGAGCGGGAGACCCGCGAGCGGGCGCAGCGGGCGCTGGCGGCGCGGGCGCGGGGCGCGGTCGTCGCGTCCGCCGTGGTGCGCGGCGGCGAGGTCGCGCTGGAGCGGATCGCGGTCTCGCTGGACCGGGCCGCCCGCGAGCGGGACGCCGCCCAGGAGCGCAGGGCCAGGCACGAGGCGCTGCTCGGGCAGGTGCGCGGGCTGGTGCGGGAGATGTCCGGCGAGCTGGAGAAGCTCACCGACGCCGTGCACCGGGACGAGGTGCTGCGCGCCGAGCAGCGGCTGCGGATCGAGCAGCTGGAGGTCAAGATCTCCGAGGACTTCGGGATCGGGCTGGACGACCTGGTCTCCGAGTACGGGCCGGACGTGCACGTGCCGCCGTCCGCCGGCGAGCTGGCCGAGTACGAGGCGGCCAAGGAGCGCGGCGAGGCGGTCACCGCCCCCATGCCGATCCCCTACGACCGGGACACCCAGGCGCGGCGGGCCAAGCGCGCCGAGCGGGACCTGTCGCTGCTGGGCAAGGTCAACCCGCTGGCGCTGGAGGAGTTCGCGGCGCTGGAGGAGCGGTACAAGTTCCTGTCCAACCAGCTGGAGGACATCAAGGCCACCCGGCGCGACCTGCTGACCGTCGTCAAGGAGGTCGACGACAAGATCCTGGAGGTCTTCACGCTGGCCTACGAGGACGTGGCCAGGGAGTTCCAGGTCGTGTTCGAGGTGCTCTTCCCCGGCGGCGAGGGCCGGTTGGTGCTCACCGAGCCCGACGACATGCTCACCACCGGCATCGAGCTGGAGGCCCGGCCGCCCGGCAAGAAGGTCAAGCGGCTGTCGCTGCTGTCCGGCGGCGAGAAGTCGCTGGCCGCCGTGGCGATGCTGGTGGCGATCTTCCGCGCCAGGCCCTCGCCGTTCTACGTCATGGACGAGGTCGAGGCGGCGCTGGACGACACCAACCTGCACCGGCTGATCGGGCTGTTCGAGCAGCTGCGGGAGCGCTCGCAGCTGCTGATCATCACCCACCAGAAGCCGACGATGGAGATCGCGGACGCCCTGTACGGCGTGTCCATGCGCGGCGACGGCATCAGCCAGGTGATCTCGCAGCGGCTGCGCGGGCGCGAGGCGTCCTGAGCCGGGGGCGACCGTCGACCGGGCGCCCCCGGAGCGCCCGCTAGCCGCGCTTCTCCTGGGCGCGCTTCTCCTCGGCGCGCTTCTCCCGCGCTTCCCTGGCCTTCGCCTCCAGCACCGCGACCTCCTCGGGGGTCGGCGCGGTGCCGCCCCGGTTCGCCGGGTGCCACCACTGGCCCGTGCCGTCGTCCGGGTAGCGCCGCTGCGCCTCGTCCAGCAGCTCCTGCATCCGGGTGCGCAGCGCGGTCTCGTCGGCGGGCTTGAACGGCGCGCCGATCTCGATCATGATCGGGACGTGCCGCTGCGTCAGGTTCCTCGGGGTGCCCTTGCCCAGCAGGCGCTGCGTGCCCCAGAGCGCCATCGGGATCAGCGGGACGCCCGCCGCGTTGGCCAGCCGGTACGCGCCGCTCTTGACCGTGTTGACCACGTACGACCGGCCGGTCGTGCCCTCGGGGAAGATCCCGACGACCTCGCCCGAGCGCAGCGCCGCGAGCGCCTTCTCGTACGACTCCTTGCCCGCCGAGCGGTCGACGGAGATGTGCTTCATGCCCCGCATCAGGGGGCCTGCGATCTTGTTGCGGAAGATCGCGTCCTTCGCCATGAAGCGGACCAGCCGCTTGGCGGGCTGAGCGCCGTAGCCCGCCAGGATGAAGTCGAGGTAGCTGATGTGGTTCACCGCCAGGACCGCACCGCCCGTCGTGGGCACGTGCTCCGCGCCCCTGATGTCGATGCGCAGGTCAAGTGCCCGGAACAACGTCTTCGCGAGCGCGATGACCGGCGGGTACACGAGGTCTGCCATGCCGTGAACCGTACGCGATCAACCCCTGGCAGCACCCGCGGTGCGCCCGTGTCGGGCACACCGCGAGGCCGGTTCAGGCTCGCACGCGGATCAGCGTCCCCCGTGCTCCCTGCGCACCTTCGGAACGCCCGCCAGATCTTCCTCGTTGCACAGGAGCTTGAGGTTGAAGTAGGGCGAGCCCTTGGTGTCGTCGTAGTCGAGGTGGACCGAGATCACGTCCACTGCCTCGCCCAGCCACTCCTGGGTCTGCCGCAGCCACGTCGCCGCGCGCTCCAAGGCGCTGGGGAGGTCGTTGTCGCGGAACTCGACCGGCCGATAGGGAACTTCCTGGACTTGATCCCGACCGTTGGAGGGCATCGGGAGGTCCACCGCCACCCCGTTGTCGTTCAACTCCAGATGGATCGTTTCCTCACTCACCCCACGAGGGTCTACCACCGGCAACCGCGCGGCAAGCCCACCGGGGTCACGTCAAGGGATCGCCGCGCCACTTCCACCCCGCCTGAGCGGGCCTGCCGGGCAGCTCGACGCGCCCGTTGGCCCACAGCAGGGTCCGCCACGCGTCCGCGCCGACCTCGTGCTGCGGGAACAGCCTGGCGAGCGTCCCGGCGGCCTGGCGGCCGGTCGGGGTGAACTCCGCGCCGAGCCCGCGACCGGCGTCCCAGGTGTGCACGAGCAGCTCGTCGCAGGCCATCGCGGCGAACCCGGCCGCCTCCGGCAGGCCGCTCGGGTGCCAGCCCCGGTGGCCGGGCGGGGACGCGTCGATCGTCGCGGCGAGCACCTCGGACTGGGCGCGCACCACCCTGACCAGCATCGCGGGGTCGGCGGTGGCGTCGGTGGCCTCCACCCAGCAGTCCATCTCCTCGGGGCCGCCCGCGAGGTCGAGGGCGTACCAGCGCAGGCAGTCCACGAGGTGCGCCACCGCCTGCGCGACCGTCCAGTCCAGGTCGGGCACGGGGACCGCCCAGTCCCGGTCCGCGAACCCGGAGAGGAACGCGGCGCACTCCCCGGCCGCGCCGCGCACGTCGGCTCCGGTCAGCGGTCCGACCGGGGGGCCACCCGGTCCCGCCGCCGCGCCGCCGTCCGCAGTCCCGGCCGCTCCACCAGCCACCACACCGGTCATGTCGGAAACTCCCTCGCGTTCGGGTCGGTCTCCGCGTGACCATGCCAGACATGTACGACATCCGAATCGCAGTCGCCGAAGACCTGAACGACTCCCTCGACCTGCTGGCCGTCCTCCGGGTCGACAGCGCGCACCACCTGGACCTGCTGGTCGACCCCGCGCCCGGCTGGCCCGCCGGTTCCGTTGTCGCGACCGACCGCCGAGGTCGCGTGCGCGGCCTGCTCACCGCCGCCGTCGACCCGGAGGCCGACCGGGTCGTGCTGCACGGCCCGTTCGTCGACATCCCGGTCAACCACCCGGCGGGCGGGCGCATCTGGGACAGCACCGCCGACGCCCTGTACGCCGCCGTCGAGCCGCTGCTCGCGGGCGTCGCGGAGCGGGAGGTGCGCGGGGGCGCGGGGCACCTGCTGCTGGCCGCGTTCGCCGCCAGGCACGGGTGCGCGGTGGGCGGCGCGGGCGAGGAGCTCACCGCCGACGCCGCAGCCGTGCGCGGCCTGCTGCTGCGCGAGGCCGCCTGCCAGGGCGCCGGGGCGGTGTGGGAGACCGCGCCGCTGCCGGGGCTCGGGGACGGGTCGGGCACGCGCACGGCCGTCGCGGCGCTGCACGAGCGCTGCTTCCCGGCGGTGGGGGAGTCCGGCGCCGGACTGGTCGCCTCGGCCGGGGTGGACGGGCGCGCGGTGGTCGTGGCGCGCGGCGGCGGGCAGGTGCTCGGCTACGCGGCGGGCCGGGCGGAGCAGGAGCGGTACCGGGTGGAGCACGTGGCCGTCGAGCCCTCCGCCCGAGGACGCGGGATCGGCGCCGCCCTCGTCGCCGAACTCGTGTGGAAACTCGCCGTGGAGCACGGGGCGCGCCCCGAGGCCCGCGCTTCCATCGGGACCGGAAGCGGTGTGGCACCAGGGCGGATGTTCACCCGGCTGGGGTTCCGACAGCAGACCTCCGTCGTCGCTCACCGCACCGGTCACGCGGCCTGACTGCGACATGCGGGCTATTCGCCCGAGCGGCCCGAAACGGCTCCCGGCGATTCCCGATCTCACCTGTGCGTCGGGCTCCGGCGCTGGTCAGGGCACGCTGACCGGTCGTGGTGAGCCGGCAGCCCGGCGCACCCGCGGAACGCGCTGGGAGGTGGGTTCGGATGAGGGACGCGGTCGTGCCGGGCGCTGCCGGGACCGCGGTTCCCGCACCGGCGCCCGCCGACCACGGGCCTCGGCCGCCGTGACCCGCTGACGACCGCGCCCGCTCAGACCCGGCCCGCCCGCGCCTGCCACGAAGGCGCGCGGGCGGGCCGTCCGAGCCGCACCAGGGGTCACACCCGAGCGTCCTTGTGCCGCAACGACAGCAGCCCGCCGACGACGAGCGTCACCAGCACCCCGAGCGGGGTGTACCAGGGGTAGGCGGGCGCCCACAGCCGGTCCGCCGCCGACGCCGCCGAGAAGTCCACGGTCAGCGCCAGGTCCGGCCCGCTGAACTTCACCCCCAGGATCACGAACGCCATCACCGCCACGGTCACCGCGAACGCCGCGATCGCGTCCGACTGCCGCGCCCGCCGGACCGCCAGCCCCAGCAGGAAGGCGCCCAGCAGCGCCCCGTAGGTGAAGCCCGCGATCGACAGGCCCTGCTCGACGATCGGGTTGCCGCGCGTGGTGAACGACGAGAACAGCCCGGCGAACACCACCAGCAGCACCGCCCACACCACCGTCCAGAGGCGACCCTGCCGCAGCACCTCGTCCTCGGACAGCGGCCTGCGCACCAGCTTCTGGTACACGTCGGTGACCGTGGACGAGGCCAGCGCGCCCAGCGAGGAGCTGAGCGCGGCGGCGAGGATGCCCGCGATGACGAACCCGGACAGCCCGGACGGCATGTCGTTGACGATGAAGCTCGCGAACAGCTCGTCCGCGTTGTTCAGGCCCAGGTCCTTCACCGGGTGCGCGCCCTCGTAGTAGGCCCACAGCATCACGCCGATCACCAGGAACAGCCCGAACTGGAGCAGCACCACCACACCGCTGCCGATGAGCGCCTTCTGGCTCGCCCGCACGTCCTTGGTCGCCATCAGCCGCTGCACCACGAGCTGGTCGGCGCCGTGCGAGGCCATGGACAGCACCGCGCCGCCGAAGAACGCGGTCAGCGCGGCGTACGGGCTGGTCAGCGGGCTGGCGGCCAGGTCGAGGAACTGGAACTTGTTCGCGTCGGCGGCCTGCCCGACCCAGTCGCCCGGCAGCCGCCCGGACAGCACGACGATCACCGCGACCGCGCCGAGGACGTACCAGAGCATCTGGATGGCGTCGACCCACACGACCGCGCGCACGCCGCCGAGGAAGCTGTAGACCACCATCGCCGCGCCGAGCACGGCCACGATCAGCCAGTACGAGGCGTTCACCCCGTACGCGGACAGCACGACCTTCACCGGGATCGCGGTGGCGAACAGCCGCAGCCCGTCCGCGAGCAGCCGGGTGACCAGGAACGTCACCGACGCGGTGCCCTGCAGCCCGGAGCCGAACCGCTGCCCCAGGTACCCGTACGCGGTGACCAGCTCGCCCGCCACGTACTTCGGCAGCAGCACGAACGACACCACGATCCGGCCCAGCAGGTAGCCGAACGCCAGCGACAGGAACGTCATGCCGCCGCCGTAGGCCACGGTCGGCACGCTCAGCACGGTCAGCGTCGAGGTCTCCGCGGAGACCACCGACACGCACACCACCCACCACGAGATGGAGCGCTCGCTGACGAAGTAGTCGGTCGCGGATCGCTGCCTGCCGCCGATCCACACGCCCAGCAGCGGCATCCCCACCAGGAAAAGCACCACGATCGCGAGGTCAAGTGCACGCACGGCTTCCTCCGATTCTCAGACCGGTGACCGGGGTGGTGGCGGGCTCGGGCAGGCGCAGCGGCGCCCGTCCGGGGGTGATGGAGCCCAACGGGCGCGGCCCGCGCGCGCCGGTCGCGGCCGGGACGTTGCCCGGCAGGCCGTGCCAGGCCAGGAAGCCCAGCAGCGCGGTCAGGTGCGCCTCCTTGGACCCGGCGGGCAGGCCGAGGTCGTCGCTGGGGCGCACGTCGGCCCCCGGCAGGTTGCGGCGCAGGGCCGCCATCAGCGCGGGGTTGCGGGTGCCGCCGCCGGAGACCACGACCAGGCGCGCGTCGGCGCAGGCGCGGGCGGCGGTGCGGGCGGTCAGCTCGACCAGGGTGGCGAGCAGGTCCTCGGGGGTGGGCGCGAGGCCCTCGGTCGCGCGGTCCAGGTACCGGGCGTTGAAGTGCTCCTTGCCGGTGGACTTCGGCGCGGGGAGCGCGTAGTGCGGGTCGGCCAGCAGCCGGGCGAGCAGTCCGGGGTGGACGGCGCCGCGCAGGGCGAGCGCGCCGTCGACGTCGCAGGGGGTCCCGGTGATCCGGGCCGCCGCCGCGTCCAGGAGCGCGTTGCCGGGACCGGTGTCGCAGGCGGACGGCGGGTGGCCGCGCCGCACCAGGGTGACGTTCGCGATGCCGCCGAGGTTCAGCGCGGCGGCAGGGGCGGTGCTGGATAACCCGGCCAGCCACAGCACGTCGAGCGTGCTGGCCAGCGGCGCGCCGTGGCCGCCCGCCGCGACGTCGCGCTGGCGGAAGCCGGACACCACCGGCAGGCCGGTCGCCTCGGCGATCCAGGCCGGTTCGCCGAGCTGGAGCGTGCCGAGGCAGGTGCCGCCCTCCACCCGGTGGTGCGCGGTCTGTCCGAGTGACGAGACCAGGTCGCCTCGATATCCGGCGGCGATCCGGCCGAAGAGCTGCCCCAGCCCGGTGTCGAGGGCGCACACGTCCCCGGCGCCGGTCGGGACGGCCCGCAACCGCTCCGGGAACGGGTGTTCCGCGTGCTCGACGGGGGAGAGCACGACCACCGGCCCGTCCAGGGACAGGTCGGCGACCGCCACGTCGACGGCGTCCGCCGACGTGCCGGAGTGGAGCCCGATCACCCTCACGTCAAGTGGTCTATTCGACGCGGCGCGCCCGCACAAGGGGGGCTGTGGAGAAGTTGCGGGGTGCGGGCGCTTCTCGTTGATCGACCACATGCGCAGGCGTGGGAGGATTGGGCGGTGTCCACCACGACCCTGATCTGGATCGTCGTCATCGTCGCGGCGCTGCTCGCGGTCGCCCTCGTGGCGGGTGTCGCGCTGTCCCGGCGGCGGCGGATCTCCCTCACCGAGAAGGAACCCGACCGCCCCGTCACCAAGGGGTACCGGGCGGGCGGTGGGATCACGTTCGCCCAACCCGGCGGTTCCGCGACCAAGCCCGCCGAACCGGAACCGGCGGTCAAGCCCTCGGCGGCCAAGCCGGCTGAGGAGCCCCCCGCGAAGCGGGCCGACGCCGCCGCGCCGGTGGTGGACGAGCCCGTCGGCGAGGACGCGCCGGTCGAGACCCCGGCGCCGGTCGACATCTCCGTGCCCGTCGACACCGCCGCGCCCGTCGAGCCGGTCGCGCCCGTCGACGTCCCCGAACCGGTCCGGCACCCGGTGGTCGACCGGACCGAGGTGGACGGTCAGCCCGGCGTCGGCGACGACGCGTCGGTGCCGCGCGACTCGGTCCGACCCGGACTGGTCGACGTCCAGCTCCCCGAGGCAGCCTCGGAGATCGACGAGATCGAGCCCACCTCCGGCAGGCTGGAGCGGTTGCGCGGCAGGCTCAGCCGGTCCCGCTCCGCGCTCGGCTCCGGTCTGCTCGGCCTGCTCGGCGCGGGCGACCTGGACGAGGACTCGTGGACCGACGTCGAGGACACGCTGCTCCTGGCCGACCTCGGCGCGGCGGTGACCATGCAGGTCGTCGAGTCGCTGCGCAAGCAGATCGCCGCGCGCGGCGTGCGCACCCCCGAGCAGGCCAGGGCGCTGCTGCGCGAGGTCCTCGTGGACGCGCTGCACCCGTCGATGGACCGCTCGCTGCACGCCCTCCCGCACGACGGCAAGCCCGCCGTGCTGCTCGTGGTCGGCGTCAACGGCGTCGGCAAGACCACCACCACCGGCAAGCTCGCCCGCGTGCTCGTCGCCGACGGCCGCACCGTGCTGCTCGGCGCGGCCGACACGTTCCGCGCCGCCGCCGCCGACCAGCTCGCCACCTGGGGCTCCAGGGTCGGCGCGCGCACGGTGCGCGGCCCCGAGGGCGGCGACCCGGCGTCGGTGGCGTTCGACGCGGTCAAGCAGGGCATCGGCGAGGGCGTCGACACCGTCCTGGTGGACACGGCGGGCCGCCTGCACACCAAGACCGGGCTGATGGACGAGCTCGGCAAGGTCAAGCGGGTGGTGGAGAAGCAGACGAAGGTCGACGAGGTGCTGCTCGTGCTCGACGCCACCACCGGGCAGAACGGGCTCACCCAGGCCCGCGTGTTCTCCGAGGTCGTGGACGTGACCGGCATCGTGCTGACCAAGCTGGACGGCACCGCCAAGGGCGGCATCGTGTTCCAGGTGCAGCGCGAGCTGGGCGTGCCGGTGAAGCTGGTCGGGCTCGGCGAGGGCGCGGACGACCTGGCGCCGTTCGAGCCCACCGCGTTCGTGGACGCGCTGCTCGGCTAGACCGCTCCCGTGCGCGCAGGGGCGGGGCACCCGATCGGGTGCCCCGCCCCTGCGCCGTCCCGAGCCCTAACCGGCCACGTCGAACGCGGCCCGCGCGTGCACCACCTCGGCGCACCAGTGCCAGCACTCCTTGGCGTCCCCGCCGTCCAGGTGGAAGTGCAGCGGGTGCAGCTCGGAGCCCTCGGGCAGCGCCACCGGGTAGTCCGCCAGCGCGCGGAACCGCGCCGCGCGCGCCCGACCGCCCACCGGCTCCCGCCAGCTCTCCCGGTTGGTCGCCCGCACGCGGGCGCCGGGGAACTCGCGCCGGTAGCCCTCGATCAGGCCGACCACCCAGTCGACGTCCCCCTCGGGGTCGGGAGCGGGCACCGGGGGCAGGTGGGCGCCGTCGTTCCACCGCCCCACCACGTTCGAGTCGTTCCAGAACAGGGTCAGCGTCCGGCCGTAGTGAGATGTCGCCACGGCGGTGATCCTTCCCGACGAGCCGGGTGGACCGTCCGGCGCATCAGCCCATCGTGGGACGCGAGGCCAACCGGTCGGCGATCCCGTGCAGCAGCCCCGTGATCCCCTCCGCGGCCTCGCGGGTCAACCGGCCCTCCGGACCGGACACCGACACCGCCGCGGGCGTCGGACCGCCGGGCACCACCACCGCGACGCACCGCACGCCCAGCTCCTGCTCGCCCTCGTCCAGCGCGTGGCCGCGCTCGGCGACCAGGTCCAGCTCGGCCAGCATCGCGCCCAGGTCGGTGATCGTGTTCGGGGTGCGCGCGGGCAGCCCGGTGCGCTCCAGCAGCTCCCGCGCCCGGTCGCGGGGCAGCGCGGCCAGCACCGCCTTGCCCACGCCGGTCGCGTGCGGCAGCACCCGCCTGCCGACCTCGGTGAACATCCGCATCGAGTGCCGCGACGGGGCCTGCGCCACGTACACGATCTCGTCGCCGTCGAGCACCGCCAGGTTCGCCGTCTCGCCGGTCTCGTCGACCAGTTCGGCCAGCAGCGGGCGCGCCCAGGTGCCGAACTGCCTGCCCGCGCCCTCGCCGAGCCGGATCAGCCTCGGGCCGAGCGCGTACCGGCGGTTGTCGTGCTGGCGCACGTACCCCAGGTCGACCAGGGTGCGGATGAGCCGGTGGATGGTCGGCAGCGGCAGGCCGGAGACGGCGGCCAGCTCCGACAGGCTCGCCTCGCCACCCGCGTCGGCCAGCCGCTCCAGCAGGTCGAAGGCCCGCTGGAGGGACTGCACGCCACCGCTCTCACGCGACACCTTCGGACACGCTCCCTCCATTGCCGTTCCGCTATGCGGTAACTATAGTCCGCGAAGCAGAAAATCGGCTGATCGCGACACCCAGGGAGGCATCCAGCATGACCGGAATCCGAGTCCTCGGGGACGCCGTCGAGCGCGGCGAGCAGATCCTCACCCCGGACGCGCTGGAGTTCGTGGCCAAGCTGCACCGCTCCTTCGCCGCCACCCGCGACGAGCTGATCGCCCGCCGCGCCGACCGGGGGCCGCTCGGGTTCCTCGCCGAGACCGCCGACGTGCGCGACGGCAAGTGGCAGGTCGCGCCCGCCCCCGAACCGCTGCGCGACCGCCGGGTCGAGATCACCGGGCCGACCGAGCGCAAGATGGCGATCAACGCCCTCAACTCCGGCGCGAAGGTCTGGCTGGCCGACCTGGAGGACGCCAACACGCCGCACTGGCGCAACGTGGTGTCCGGGCAGGTCACCCTGTACGACGCGGCGCGCGGGACCATCTCGCACACCTCGCCGGAGGGCAAGCGGTACGAGCTGGCCGACGGGCCGCACCCGGCCATCGTGGTGCGCCCGCGCGGCTGGCACCTGCCCGAGCACGGCATCGAGGTCGAGGGCAGGCCCGCCATCGGCGCGCTGGTCGACTTCGGGCTGCACTTCTTCCACAACGGCGCTCTCGGCAAGCCGTACTACTACCTGCCGAAGCTGGAGAGCTACCTGGAAGCCCGGCTGTGGAACGACGTCTTCACCTTCGCGCAGGCCGAGCTGGGCGTGCCGCAGGGCACGATCCGGGCGACCGTCCTCATCGAGACGATCCCGGCCGCGTTCCAGATGGAGGAGATCCTGCACGAGCTGCGCGAGCACGCCTCCGGGCTCAACGCGGGCCGGTGGGACTACCTGTTCAGCGTCATCAAGTACTTCCGCGACGCCGGGCGCGAGGCCGTGCTGCCGGACCGCAACGCCATCACCATGACCGCGCCGTTCATGCGCGCCTACACCGAGCTGCTGGTGCGCACCTGCCACAAGCGCGGGGCGTTCGCGATCGGCGGCATGGCGGCGTTCATCCCGAACCGGCGCGACCCCGAGGTCACCGAGCGGGCGCTGGCGAAGGTGCGCGAGGACAAGACCCGCGAGGCGGGGGACGGGTTCGACGGGTCGTGGGTGGCGCACCCGGACCTGGTGCCGGTGTGCCGCGAGGTGTTCGACGCGCGGCTCGGGGCGAAGCCGAACCAGCTGGACGTGACGCGCGCCGAGGTGTCGGTGACCGCCGCGCAGCTGCTGGACTTCGCCTCCGCGGGCGGGTCGGCCACCGCCGCCGGGCTGCGGTCCGCCGTGGACGTCGGGGTGCGGTACCTGCTGTCGTGGCTCGGCGGCAACGGGGCGGCGGCGATCCACGACCTGATGGAGGACGCGGCCACGGCCGAGATCTCGCGGTCGCAGCTGTGGCAGTGGGTGCACAACGGGGTGGTGCTGGAGGACGGCACGCCGGTGACCGCCGAGCTGGTGCGCGGGGTGCTGGCCGAGGTGCGCGCGGAGCTGGCCGGGGCCGGGGCGTCCGAGCGCCTCGACACCGCGCTCCTGGACACGGCGGTGGAGCTGTTCGACCGGGTCGCGCTCGCCGACGACTTCGTCGACTTCCTGACCCTGCCCGCCTACCGGCACATCGCCTGACGTGCCGCGCACATCGCTGCCCGCCGAGGCGCTGGCGGCGGCCACCGCGCGGCTGGAGTACTTCGCGCCGCGCTGGCCGGAGGGACGTCAGCCGGTGCACACCTGCTACGTCCCGGCGGACCGCGTTCACCCGGACGTGGTGACCGAGTGGGGTGCGCAAGCGCTTGCCGCGCTGGAGGGTCACGCGCCCTCGCCCGAAGGGCTGGCCGAGCTGCTGGACCTGGAGCCCGCGCTCGCCGCCGACGTGCACGCCGGGGTGCGGGCCAAGCTGGCCGCCGAACCCGTCGAGGACCTGCGCATCGACTTCGAGGACGGCTACGGCTCGCGCCCCGACGACGAGGAGGACGCCGACGCCGAGCGGACCGCGCTGCTGGTGCGGGCGTGGCTGGACGCCGGGGTCGCGCCCGGCCGGTTCGGGGTGCGGATCAAGTCCTTCGACACCCCCGAGCTGGTGCGGCGCGGCGTGCGCACGCTCGACGTGCTCCTGACCGCGCTCGGCGGGCCGCCGCCCGGCTTCGTGATCACCTTCCCGAAGGTGACCTCGCGGCGGCAGGTCGAGGTGTTCGGGGACGTGCTCGACCTGTTCGGCGTCCCGCTGCGGTTCGAGATCCAGGTCGAGACCACCCGGTCGGTGGTCGACGCGGCCGGGCTGCTCGCGCTGCCCGGCTACCTGGAGGCCGGGCGCGGGCGGGTCAGCGGGCTGCACTTCGGCACCTACGACTACACCGCCGGGTGCGGGCTCGGGGCCGCCCACCAGCACCTCGCGCACCCGGCCTGCGACTTCGCCCGGCACACCATGCAGCTCGCGGCGGCCGGGCGCGGGGTCGAGCTGTCCGACGGGTCCACCAACGTGCTGCCGGTCGGTGACGCGGTCCGCGAGGGCTGGCGCACGCACTACCGGCTGGTGCGGCGCTCGCTCGCGCACGGCTTCCACCAGGGCTGGGACCTGCACCCGGCGCAGCTGGTCACCCGGTACGCGGCGGTGCACGCCTACCACCGGGAGGGGCTGGCGACCTCGGCCGCGCGGCTGCGGGCCTACGCCGAGCGGGTGAGCGGGGCGGTGCTGGACGAGCCCGCGACCGCGCAGGCGCTGTCGGAGACGTTCGTGCGTGCGCTCGACTGCGGCGCGTTGACCCCCGAAGAGGTCAACGCTGTCACTGGTCTGGGCGTACCGGAGCTGCGGAACCTGGCCCGGCGTGGGCGGTGACCGTCCCTCACGGTGATGGCTCTCGCTGGATTGGGTGATAGTCCGCCATGCCGTGACCATGGTGGCCGCCGACGGGACAGTGTGGGGCGCATGAGCGTACGAGCCGGGCTGTGGAGCGGGTTGCCGGACTTCGACAGCGCCGAGCACCGCTACCAGGTGGTGGGGTGCCCCGCGGACGTCGACGTGCTGATCGAGGCGCTGGGGGCTCCGGGGTGCAACGACGCGACCCTGGAGCACTTCGGCCGCGACACCGACGACGAGGGGGAGTGCGACCACAGCGTCGTGCTCGCCGTGCGCGGGGCGTGGGGGTACCTGCACTACGTCGACCCGGACTTCTCCGGGTGGCCGGTCGGGGACGAGCGGGCGCCGCACGTCAACGAGGCGTACACGGACTTCCCGCCGGGCGTCGGCGTGCCGCTGGACGTGCTGCGGTCGCTGGTGCTGGAGTTCCTGGCCACGGCGCGCAGGCCGGACGCGGTGCGGTGGTACACCGAGGCCGACCTGTTCCCGTCGTGGCGGATCAAGCGGTCCGCGATCCCGGACTAGCCCGTTCGGGATCGCTCGGCCGGGTCCACCGGTTCGGGATCACTCGTTCGGGTCAGAACTCCCCGATCGAGTACCAGGCCAGCCCGGCGTCCTCGGCCTCCTCGCGCAGCGCCGAGCCCTCGATGAGCCCGTAGGGGCTCTCGGGCGCGTGGAACACCTCGTTGCGGTTCTCCAGGCCGAACGGGGACAGGTCCACCGGGACGTGGTGCTTGTTGGGCATGGACAGCCGCACCTCGGCGACCTCGGGGCGGGCCAGCAGCACGGCCTCCGCCATGGCGTAGAGGGTCTGCTGGAGCGAGAGGCTGTGCTTGTCGGCGAACGTGGACAGCAGCACCCGGCGGATCTCCGCGTAGCTGGTCGCCCAGTCGACGACCTCGTCCGAGGAGTAGCGCCAGCGCGCGGTGACCGAGGTGGCGAGCACGCGGTCGTCGGTCTCGGCGAGGGTGGTGAACTCGTCGCGCGGGAACCCGTGGAACTCCGAGCCGGTGGTCTTGAGCACCACGAGGTCCTTGAGCCCGGACACCACCCAGGCCCGGTCGTGGTCGACGGTCACGGCGGTGGTCCTGATCTCGCCGCCCGACCGGGTGAACGAGTGACCGTTGGTCTCGATGCGCTGCCAGAGGTGCTCGTCGACGAGCACGCGAGCCCCGGTGATCGCCGCCTGTCCCGCCACGAAGTGCCGCGCGAGGCGGAGGGCGAAGTCCTCGACCTGGTGGACGCCGTAGAGCTTGGCGAAGGCGTAGGCGGTGTTCTTCTGTGTGTCGGTGGCGAGCACCTTGGCGTTGTCGCCGGTCAGGTGGGTGTCGGCGAGGTCGCCGCGCAGCGAGGTGCTGACGGTGAGGTCTTTTATCGAATGAGTGTCACCGTCACGAGTGACGGACACGAGCCGAACCTCGGCCTTGCCGTACTGGTTGGGCCCCAGGACGATCCCCATCGGGTGACTCCTCAACGTCGGTGCGGTGGTTGCCTCTCGCGGTCGACCAGCTTCCGCAGCCGGATCGCGGCGATCCGGCAGAGCTCCCGGTTGACGACCCGCAGCTCGAAGGCCGGTTCGTTCCCCATCCGCGCGGCCAGCGACGCGAGCACGTCCGCCCCGCTCAACCCGGTGGCGCAGATGAGGAAGACGTGCCCGAACCGGGCCTCGTAACGAGCGTTGGCGTCGACCAGCAGTCCGGACGCCGAGCCGTCCACCCCGGACTGCTCCCCGTCCGACCAGGCGGCGGAGGACCCGCGCCCGCGCTCGCCGATGCGGGGGTGGTGCGCGATGGCGGCGAGGACCTCGTCGTCGGACAGCACGACGTCGGCGGCGGCGACAAGGGCGTCGACCTCGCCGAACGGCCGAGCGGCGAGCACCCCATCACCCCACCGGGGAACCGCGAGGCAGTCGAGCACCAGGGGCCGCAGCACGTCGACGTCCGCCGAGTCGAACCACCCGATCCCGCTGTCCGCACCGGTCATGGGCACTCACCCTCCGGGGACGACTGCGCGGGCCCGACCCAGGGCGACGGTAGGAGCGGCTCGGAAGCCCTGTCAACCGGAGACGGGCAGGCCCTTCGGACGGGGGAGGGGCGCGGGTTCCGGTGCCGGGGAGGCCATGAGAGCGCTCTCATGCCACAAGCCGCCAAACTTGCCACAACTTGCCACCAAAATGGCAAGCCGCCACCCCTCTGCCCGCCACCCCACCAAGCCCATCACCACCACCTACTGCTGCCCACGCCCCGCCGTTGCCACCTGCTGACCGCCACCCGCCATAGGCCGCCCGCTGTCGTCATAGACCGCCTACCGCCGCCATAAGCCACTTGCCACCGTCATAGGTCGCTCGCTGTTGTCATAGGTCGCCGCCACCCGCCGCTGCCATAGGTCGCTCGCCATCTGCCGTCCGCCATAGGCTGCTCGCTAACGTCATAGGCCAGCAGTAACCCGTCCCCCGGATGCCCTCCCCGCCCCGCCGCCTTGTTGCCGCCCTGCGTCCTCGTTTCTGCCTGCCTCCGCTGCCCGCCGCTTTTTGCCTGCGCACCCCTCCACGTTCGGGGCCACCAGCCGAGCCCGATGCCGGTGGGAGCGCTCTCACCAGCACCGTCCCCGCGCGCGAACCACACCCCCGCCCCGACTGACACCCCCGGAAGGCCGCACCGCCCCCTCCACCCCGCGCCATTCCGGAACACCGAACCCCACCTGCCGCCAACCGGGAGACCACCGCCCCGCAGCCCTCGCCCGCACACCCGGTGGCCGGCACCCTGACCCGCATGGACCTGGTCTTCCGCGCGAAGCGCGTGATCACGCCGGACGGCGAGATCAGCGCCGACGTCGGCGTGGCGGACGGCCGCATCACCGCCGTCGCCCCCCACCCGAACCAGACCACCCCCCACCCCGCCACCCCGACCTCCACCGCCACCCCGACCTCCACAGAGCCAGCCCCCGCAGCCCCAACCCCCACCCCCGTCACCCCCGCCACCCTCATCCGCGAAGCCCTCCGCGCAGGCGCCCAGCTCATCGAGCTCCCCGACGACGAGGTCCTCATCCCCGGCCTCGTCGACACCCACGTGCACGTCAACGACCCCGGTCGCGCCGACTGGGAGGGCTTCCCCACCGCCACGCTCGCCGCCGCCGCCGGTGGGGTCACCACGATCGTCGACATGCCCCTCAACAGCCTCCCCCCGACCACCACCCCCGCCGCCCTCGACGTCAAGCTCGACGCCGCGCGCGGGCGGGTGCACGTCGACGTCGGCTTCTGGGGCGGGCTCGTCCCCGGCAACGGCGACCAGCTCGCCGCGCTCGCCGCGCGGGGCGTCTTCGGGTTCAAGTGCTTCCTCGCGCACTCCGGTGTGGACGAGTTCCCGCACGTCGACGTCCCCCAGCTCCGCGCCGCCCTGGCCTTCCTGCCGCGCGACCTGCCGGTCGTCGTCCACGCCGAGGACCCCGGCCACCTCGCCGAACCGGTCGACGGCGACTACCCCGGCTTCCTCGCCTCCCGCCCGCACGCCGCCGAGCAGCGCGCCGTCGCCGACGTCATCGCCGCCGCCCGCGACACCGGCCACCGCCTGCACGTCCTGCACGTCTCCAGCGCCCGCGCGGCGGCCGACATCGCTCGGGCCAAGCGCGACGGCGTCCCCGTCACCGCCGAGACCTGCCCGCACTACCTCAGCTTCACCGCCGAGGAGATCCCCGAGGGCGCCACCGCGTTCAAGTGCTGCCCCCCGATCCGCGAGGCCGCCAACCGCGAGCTGCTCTGGGCCGCCCTGCGCGACGGCGCGCTCGACCTCGTCGTCAGCGACCACTCGCCGTGCACGCCCGACCTCAAGCGCGGCGACTTCGCCACCGCCTGGGGCGGCGTGGCGAGCCTCCAGCTGGGCCTCCCGGCGGTGTGGACGCAGGCCCGCCGCCGGGGGTTCGCGCTCACCGACGTGGTCCGCTGGACGTCCACGGCCCCCGCCGACTTCGTCGGCCTGCCGCAGAAGGGCCGCATCGCGCCCGGCGCGGACGCCGACCTGTGCGCGTTCGCCCCCGACGCCGCCTTCGTCGTGGACCGCGCCGAGCTGCGCCACCGCAACCCGGTCACCGCCTACCACGGCCTGCCGCTGGCGGGCGTGGTGCGGCGGACCTGGCTGCGCGGGCGGCCGATCACCGGGGACGCGCCGTCCGGGCGGTTCCTGACCCGAGGCGGAGGAGCGGCATGAGCGCACCGGAGTGGACCAGGCTGCCGGACCTGGCGTCGCGCGGCGTCGGCGGCGGCGTGGTGTGGGCGAACGACGAGTTCTTCGCCGAGCGGGAGAACCTGGTCGCCCGCGCCGAACCGGTCTTCCGCCCGCAGACGTTCGGCAACAAGGGCCAGGTGTACGACGGCTGGGAGACCCGCCGCCGCCGCGAGCCCGGCGACGACGCGGCGGTCGTGCGCCTCGGCCTGCCCGGCGTGGTGCGGGGCGTGGTCGTGGACACCGCGTTCTTCACCGGCAACCACCCGGTCGCCGCGACCGTCGAGGCCACCTCCGCGCCCGGCCACCCCGATCCGTCCGAACTGGACGGCTGGCAGGTGCTGGTCCCGCGCGCCCCGCTCGGCGGCGACCGCAAGCACCACTTCGACGTCACCGCCGAACACCGCTTCACGCACGTGCGCCTCACCGCCCACCCGGACGGCGGCATCGCCCGGCTGCGCGTGCACGGCGAGCCGGTGCCGGACCCGGACCTGCTGGTCCCCGGCGCGGTCGACCTGGCCGCGCTGGAGAACGGCGCCCGCGTCGTCGGGTGCAGCAACATGTTCTACGGCTCGCCCACCAACCTCATCGCACCCGGCCAGGCCGCCGTGATGGGGGAGGGCTGGGAGACCGCGCGCCGCCGCGACGACGGCAACGACTGGGTCGAGGTGGAGCTGGCCGGGCAGGGCGTGGTGGCGCTCGCCGAGCTGGACACCAGCCACTTCAAGGGGAACGCGCCCGGTTGGGCGTCGGTGCGCGGTCGGGACGGCGACGGCGACTGGTTCGACCTGCTGCCCCGGACCCGCCTGCAACCCGACACCCGCCACCGGTTCCGCGTCCGGGTCCCCGAAGCGGTGACGCGCGCGCGGCTCGACATCTTCCCGGACGGCGGCATGGCCCGGCTGCGGCTCGTCGGGGCGCTCACCGACGCCGGGCTGACCGCGCTCGCACGGCGTTTCCAGGACCTGTCGAGCTGAACCCCCATTTTGTGGATCTCCCGTAGTCCTGTGGGGTGACGGGGCGGTGGAACCGCCACCGGCATCGCGGAAGCCCAACCGGGAGGAGATCCGGGCTACCGGGCGGACCTCGCCCTGGCGCGCCGCGCCGCCGACGACCCGGCCGAGCGCGAGGGCGTGCTGCTCATCAACCCCGGCGGTCCCGGCGGTTCGGACGTGGACTTCGCGCTCGTGGCCGAGAACTGCTTCAGCCCGGAGGACTTGGCGAGCTTCGACGTCGTCGGCGTGGACCCGCGCGGCATGGCGCTGAGCGCGTTCTACGGCCCAGGCTGGGCGCGGCCGGCGACCACCCTGACCCGGCTTGACTCGCCGGGCCGGCCCTCTTCGGCGTGGCGGAGCCGGAGCTGGGCCTCACCGCGATGGGCTCGGTGTTCTGCCAGGACTGGGCGCTGCCGGTGCGGGACCACGCGGAGTTCCAGGAGATCACCGAGCGCAGCCTGGCGCTGTCCTCGAACACACGCGGCTCGGTGCTGGGGCAAGCCGCGGCTGCCGGGCGCGCGCGGTGGTTGAGGCGCGCTGCCGCTGGTGGGCTGATCGCGGCGCGCCCCCGCCGTTCGGGCTCAGGGCGAACCCCGCCGGATCTCGGGGGCGGGCGGCGACTTGCGGCGGATGCGACCGGGAACGCCCGCGCGGCACCCTTCTGGCGTTGATCAAGCCTTCGACCAGGAGGAACCGTGCGAAGAACCCCGTGGGCGCCCGTCGTGGCCACCGCGCTCGTCGCCGCGCTGGCCGCCCCCGCCGCCGCTGAACCCGCCGCCGCTGAACCCGCCGCCGCTGAACCCGCCGCCGTGACCCCCGCCGCCGTGACCCCCGCCGCCGTGACCCCCGCCGCCGCTGAACCCGCCGCCGTGACCCCCGCCGCCGTGAACCAGGGCGCCACCCCGACCCCCGCTTCGACCACCGAGACCACCGAGACCTCCGCCGCCGACCCCGACCCCGGCTACCGCGCCCCGATCACCTGGTTCCCGTGCCCGGAGGACGCCACCGCCGAGTGCGGGACCACCCCGATGCCCGTGGACTGGAAGCGCCCCGGCGGCGCCCGGTTCGACCTCGCGATCGCCCGCCGCGCCGCGACGGACCCGGCCGCGCGCGAGGGCGTCCTGCTGGTCACGCTGGGCGGTCCCGGCGGGTCCGGTGTGGACTTCGCGCTCGCCGCCCACCGCTACTTCAGCCCCGAGGTGCTGCGCCGCTTCGACGTCGTCGGGGTGGACCCGCGCGGCGTCGCCCGCAGCCACCCCGTGGTCTGCTCGGCGGCCAAGCTCGCCCAGGCGCCCTCGCCCAAGCCCGCGAACCAGGCCGAGTTCACCGCCCTCGCCCGCCACAACCGCGAGCTGGCCGCCGACTGCCGCGCCCGCACCGGCCCGCTGCACGACCACGTCGACGCGCTCAGCGTGGTCGCCGACCTGGACGCGCTGCGCAGGTCGTTGGGGGAGCGCAGGATCAGCCACTTCGCCCTGTCCTACAGCACCCTGTACGGCCAGCTGCACGCCGAGGCGCACGGCGACCGGGTGCGCGCGGTGGTCCTGGACAGCGTCATGGACCACAGCCTGGACATCGGCCGCTTCGTGGAGACCGAGGCCGCCGCCGCCGAGGACTCGTTCACCGAGTTCGTCGCCTGGTGCGGGCGGGCGCCCGAGTGCGCGCTGCACGGCCGCGACGTGGTCGCCCTGTGGCACGGCCTGCTGGCGCGGGCCGAGCGCGGCGAGCTGCCCGACCCGGACCGGCCGGGCGCGGCGCTGACCGCCGACGCCGTCCGCGAGTCCGCGTTCGTCGACGGCTTCTACCTGCCGGACTGGTCGGGCCTGGCCACCCGCCTGGCCGCGCTGGACGCCGCACCCGCGCCCACCGGACCGCCGACCGCGCCGACGCCAGCGCCAGCACCAGCACCAGCACCAGCACCAGCACCAGCGCCCGCGTTCACGACCGCGCCGCCCGCGCTCGTGCCGCCCGCACCCGGCCCGGACCGCCCCACCACCCCCGCCGAGGTCGTCCCGCACCCGTTCCCCGCCGTGTTCTGCCTGGACTGGAGCGTCCCGATCCGCGACCACCGCGCGTTCGCCGCCCTCACCGCCCGAGCCGCCCGCGCGGCCCCGAACATGGGCGGCTCCCCGCTGAACACCCAGGTCCTGGCCTCCTGCGTCGGCCGGGCCGACGACGTCGTCGTCCCCCAGCGCGACCTCGACCTGTCGGACTCCCCGAAGCTCCTGCTGCTCAACGCCCGCCACGACCCGGCCACCGCGCACGCCTGGGCCGCAGGCGTCCACCGCCGCAACCGCGCCTCCACCGCCCTGCTCACCTACGAGGGCTGGGGCCACGGCGTCTACGACCGCAGCGCGTGCACCAGGTCTGCCACCGACGCCTACCTCCTGCGCCTGACCGCGCCCGCCAAGCCCGTGACCTGCCCCGCCGTCACCCCGACCGGACCCTGATCACCACCCGGTGACCGACCGTCGCTCCGTCCCACGACCGCGCCACCGCGCCGTCCGGACGGGGTGACCCCCGGCACCGTCCGTCACCGGAAGAACGGCCCGATTCCGGTACCGCCGGGTGAAGAATTCCTGCCTTCAAACCCGCGAAACCCGTCCGTAACAAGCCGGATCCGACAGTTCACCGGGGTGAAACGTTCCGCGTCGGCGGGCGAAACAGCCGCTGTCGATGCTCCCCTGCAACCGACGTGCTGTTGCTGTGGAGGTCGACGTGGATACAGGGGACACCGCCTGGGTGCTCGCCAGTGCCGCACTGGTGCTGCTGATGACCCCCGGACTTGCCTTCTTCTACGGGGGCATGGTCCGCTCGAAGAGCGTGCTCAACATGATGATGATGAGCCTGGGCGCCATGGGCGTGGTCGGTGTGCTCTGGGTGCTGGTCGGCTACTCGACCGCGTTCGGCGCCGACCTCGGCGGTGGCCTGCTGGGCAAGCCGTTCGAGTTCTTCGGCCTGAACGGGCTGCTCACCCCGGACTCGCTGTTCGGCACGATCCCGACCACGGTCTTCGTCTCCTTCCAGGCGATGTTCGCGATCATCACCGTGGCCCTGATCTCCGGCGCGATCGCCGACCGCGCCCGCTTCGGCCCGTGGCTGCTGTTCGCGGGCCTGTGGGCCCTGGTCGTCTACTTCCCGGTCGCGCACTGGGTGTTCGACTTCGACGGCAAGGACGCCGACGGCAACGTCGTCGACCCCGGCGGCTGGATCGCGAACAAGCTCGCCGCCATCGACTTCGCGGGCGGCACCGCCGTCCACATCAACGCGGGCGCCGCGGCGCTGGCGCTGGCGATCGTCCTCGGCAAGCGCGTCGGCTGGCCCAAGGACCGCATGAAGCCGCACAGCCTGCCCCTGGTCGTGCTCGGCGCCGGTCTGCTCTGGTTCGGCTGGTACGGCTTCAACGCGGGCTCCGCGCTCGGCGCCAACGCCACCGCGGGCGTCACCTTCATCAACACCACCGTCGCCACCGCCGCCGCGATGCTCGCCTGGCTGCTGGTGGAGCGCATCCGCGACGGCCACGCCACCACCCTGGGCGCCGCGTCCGGCGTGGTCGCCGGTCTGGTCGCCATCACCCCGGCCTGCTCGTCGGTCACCCCGCTCGGCGCGATCGCGGTCGGCGCCATCACCGGCGCCCTGTGCGCGCTGGCGGTCAGCCTCAAGTACCGCCTCGGCATCGACGACTCGCTCGACGTGGTCGGCGTGCACCTGGTCGGCGGCCTCTCCGGCACGATCCTCGTCGGCTTCTTCGCCAGCGACGCCGCCCCGGCGGGCGTCAACGGCCTGTTCTACGGCGGCGGCGTCGACCAGCTCTGGCGGCAGGCCGTCGGCGCGATCGCGGTCTTCGCCTACTCCTTCGTCCTCAGCCTCGCCCTCGGTTACCTGGTCAAGCTGACCGTCGGCTTCCGCGCCGAGCAGGACGACGAGGTCGGCGGCATCGACGAGGCCGAGCACGCCGAGACCGCCTACGACCTCGGCGGCCTGTCCGGCTCGCGCGGCTCCGCCAAGCCCAGCGTCGCCGCGGGCGCGTCCGCGGTCCTTGAGGGGAGCAACAAGTCGTGAAGCTGATCACCGCGATCGTCAAGCCGTTCACGCTCGACGACGTCAAGACGTCACTGGAGCAGCTGGGCGTCCTG
This sequence comes from Actinosynnema pretiosum, assembly GCF_024171695.1. GTDB lineage: Bacteria > Actinomycetota > Actinomycetes > Mycobacteriales > Pseudonocardiaceae > Actinosynnema > Actinosynnema pretiosum. The sequence goes on from NZ_JAMTCF010000004.1 coordinate 125,231, forward strand.
GGCATGACCGTCAGCGAGGTCCAGGGCTACGGCAGGCAGAAGGGCCACACCGAGGTCTACCGGGGCGCCGAGTACGCCGTGGACTTCGTGCCGAAGCTGCGGATCGAGGTGCTGGTGGACGACGCGGCCGTGGACAAGGTCCTGGACGCCGTCGTCGAGGCCGCCCGCACCGGCAAGATCGGCGACGGGAAGGTCTGGGTCACCCCGGTCGACACCGTGATCCGGGTCCGGACCGGGGAGCGCGGCACGGACGCCCTGTAGCGATGACTGGAGACGGCCGGATGGAGCACACCGAGACGGCCGTCGTCACGGCTGACGACCTGGTGCGGGCGCGCGATCGCCTGCTCGCACCGGGTCGTCGCCGTCTGACGGGCGAGGCCGTGCGCGAGGCGCTGGTCGACCTGCACGAGTTCTGGCTCACCGCGCACGCCTCGTCGGCGGGCGTCGGCGGGGCGGGCAGCGGGCTGGCGCTGGTCGCCGTCGGCGGTCTCGGCCGCCGCGAGCTGGTCCCCTACTCAGACCTCGACCTGCTGCTCGTCCACAACGGGCAGAACGCCAAGGGGCAGGACACCGTCGAGGAGATCGCCGAGAAGCTCTGGTACCCGCTGTGGAACTCGGGCATCGGGCTCGACCACTCGGTCCGCACGGTCGGCGAGGCGCTGCGGGTGGCGTCGACGGACCTGCGCACCGCCATGGGCCTGCTGGACGCGCGGCACCTCGCCGGTGACGCGGAGGTCAGCGGCAGGCTCGCCGAGGGCGCGCGGCAGGCGTGGCGCGCGGGCGTGCGCGGCAGGCTGGACGAGATCGCCGAGTCGGCGCAGCGCCGCTGGGCCCGCAGCGGCGACATCGCGCACCGCGTCGAACCCGACCTCAAGCACGGGCGCGGCGGGCTGCGCGACCTGACCGTGCTGGACGCGCTGGCCGCCGCCCAGCTGGTCGACCGGCCGGGCGTCGAGGTCGCCGAGGCCCGCAGGCTCCTGCTGGACGTGCGCACCGAGCTGCGCCGCGTCGCCGGGCGACCGCGCGACGTGCTGCGCGCCCAGGACGGCGACGAGGTCGCCGCCGCGCTCGGCCTGCTGGACCGGTTCGCGCTGGCCCGCGCCCTGTCCTCGGCCGCGCGCACCATCGTCTACGCGGTCGACGTCGCCACGCGCGCCGCCCGCGCCGCCGTCCCCCGCCGGGGGCTCGGCGTGTTCGCCCGCTCGCCGCTACGCCGCGCGCCGGTCCGCAAGCCGCTGGACGAGGGCGTCGTGCTGCACGGAGCCGAGGTCGCGCTGGCCCGCGACGCCTCGCCGACCAGGGACCCGGCGCTGCTGCTGCGCGTGGCCACCGCCGCCGCGCGCTCCAAGCACCCCATCGCCGCGGGCACGCTGACCCGGCTCGCAGACTCCGCGCCGGAGCTGCGCCAGCCGTGGCCGCGCGAGGCCCGCGACGAGCTGCTCGCGCTGCTCGGCACCGGTCCCGGCCTGGTCGACGTGGTGGAGGCGCTGGACCGCACCGGGCTGTGGGGCAGGCTGTTCCCGGAGTGGGGCGCGGTCCGCGACCTGCCGCCCCGCGACGCCGCGCACACCTGGACCGTCGACCGGCACCTCGTGCAGGCCACCGCGCACGCGGCCAAGCTCGTGACCAGGGTGTCCCGGCCGGACCTGCTGCTGCTCGGGACGCTGGTGCACGACATCGGCAAGGGCAGGCAGGCCGACCACTCCGAGGTCGGCGCGGCGCTCGCCACCCAGATCGGCGAGCGGCTGGGGCTGTGGCCGAACGACGTGGAGCTGCTGACCGCGATGGTGCGGCACCACCTGCTGCTGCCGCACACCGCGACCAGGCGGAACGTGGAGGACGAGGCGACCGTGCGGCGCGTCGTCGACACGCTCGGCGGCGACCCGGTGCTGCTGGAGCTGCTGCACGCGCTCGCCGAGTGCGACTCGGTGGCGACCGGGCCCGGCGTGTGGTCGGACTGGAAGGCGTCGCTGGTGCGGGACCTGGTGGCGCGCTGCCGCGCGGCCATGGCGGGCGACCCGCTGCCCGCGCCGGAGCCGCTGGACGAGCGGCAGCGCGAGCTGGCCGCCTCGGTGACCGCGTCGGGGAGGCCGGACGTGCTGCTGGAGGCGTCCGGGCAGGTCGCGACGGTGTCGGTGGCCGCGCCGGACCGGCCGGGGCTGCTGTCCAGGGCGGCGGGCGTGCTGGCGCTCAACTCGCTGGAGGTGCACGCGGCCGTGGTGGCCGCGCACGAGGGCGCCGGGGTGCAGGTGTTCACCGTGTCGCCGAGGTTCGGGTCGCTGCCGGACGTGGCGCTGCTGCGCGAGCAGTTCGCGCGGGCGGTGGACGGGTCGTTGCCGCTGGCGGAGAAGCTGGCCGCGAAGGAGCGGGACTACGGCGGCCCGCCGCTGGACCCGCCGCCCGCGCGGGTGCTGTGGTTCGACGACGAGTCGACCGGGTCGGTGGTGCTGGAGCTGCGGGCGGCCGACCGGATCGGGTTGCTGCACCGGGTCGCGGACGCGCTGGAGCGGTGCGGGTTGGACGTGCGGTGGGCGCGGGTGGCGACGCTGGGCGGGACGGTCGTGGACTCGTTCGCGATCACGTCCGCGTCCGGGGCGGTCGACCGGGTCGCGGTGGAGCGCGCTGTGCTCGCTTCCTCAGGGTGACTGCGTAGCACTACGTACACCCGATCGGGGGAGGTCACGCTGCCCCTCGGGTCCGCCGAACGGCAGGCTCTGCGGTGTGGCGCCAGGGGGGACACCGGGCGCCGCGAACCGGGGGCCCGGTTCGGTCTACCGAGGGGTTGGGCCGGCTCGGGCCGCCAGACCTCCGGCGCGGTTGGCACTCCCGGACCGACCGCCCGGAGGTCTCCGCACGGAGGGTGACCCATCGCTCGGACGGGTTACCCCGTGCGCGGGCGGGAACGCTGCGCGGCTGCGATCGGAGTGCGTAGTTCTGCCACCAGGGGGGTGGGTGAACCACGCCGGTCGCGGCCTGCGGCTGCACGCGGTCACGCCCAGGTCGGCCCCGCTCTGCTCGGGTTCACCGGACCGGGCGACAAGATCGCCCAGGGTTGCCTGCCGTGCACTGTGGGTAGCACCACCATTCGACGGGGGAACTATCCGGTGTCCGAAACGTCTGTTTAGCATGGAAACGATGACCACCGTCGCCGTGGCGCCGCGCTCGCTCATCGTGCTGGCCGGACTGCCGGGCGCGGGCAAGACGACCCTCCTGACCACCGTCGACACGGGCGGCGAGCCCACCGCGGTGCTCGACTCGGACCAGGTCCGCGCGGCGCTGCGGGCCGCCCTCCCGACCGGCCTGCCGTACCGCTGGTACCGACCGCTGGTCCACCTGGCGCACCGGACCAGGGTGCTCTGGCACGCGCTCACCTCACCGGGCCTGCTCCTGGTCCACGAGCCCGCGACCAGGGCCACCACGCGGGCCGCGCTGGTGGTGGTGGGCGTGCTGTCGGGGCGGCCGAGGCACTTCCTGTGGCTGGACGCGAGCCCGGACGAGGCGTTCAGCGGCCAGGTCAGGCGCGGCCGGGTGATCAGACACCACTCGTTCGCGAAGCACGTCCGTAGGGCGGAGACCTTCCGCGCCCGCTTCACCGAGGACCACCCCCCGAGGGGCTGGCGCGCGCTCACCAGACTGACCAGGGCGGACCGGTTGCGGTTGACGGTGACGGGCTGAGCGCAGGTCGCGGTCGCGCTGGCGGCTGCCGGAGTGTGGTCGCCACTGAGCGGGCGGCTGCTGAGCCGACCACCCCAGGCCCCGACCTGGTGCCCCGCCCACTGCCGCTGTTCCCCTGCCACCGATCCGCCCGACGAGGCCGGACCGCGCTACTGCCCTGCCCGCTACTGCCCTGCCCACGGGACCGGTCACGGGGGCCGATCACCGGACCGCACGAACCCGACTCACCCGCCACTGTGCTGACCGGCCGATTCACCCATCCGCCCGTATGAGGCCGTTCCGCCTACCGCGCCCAGCCGCCGTAGCGCGCAGGTCCTCCGAGCCTTGCTCGCGGTCCGGTTGAACGGTCCGTTCAACCTATGGGTGAGTGGTCCGTTCGCCCGGCTGCCCAACTCGGCCAAAGCGCCCACCATCCGCTGGAGCCGACCGCTGTGTCCCGCCGCTGTGGGCCACCATTGTGGCCTGCCACTATGTCCTGCCACCTGCTGCGGTCCGCAGTTGTGGTGTGCGTTCTTCGAGGCTTGCTCGTGGTCCGGTTGAACGGTCCGTTCAACCTGTGGGCGAGTGGTCCGTTCGCTCGGTCACCCAGCTGGCTAAAGCCCTCGCCGCCCGCCGTGGTCTGCCGCCTGCTTTGCCCCGCCGCCGTAGTGCGCGGGTCCTTCGAGGGTTGCTCGTGGTCCGGTTGAACGGTCCGTTCAACCTATGGGCGAGTGGTCCGTTCACACGGCCACCGAACTCCGCCGAAGCGCCCGCCAGTTGCCACCCACCGGTCACCCCCTCCACCCCCCCACCCGCCCGACCACCGCTTTCCCCCTCCCCGTCACCCCCACCCCACAACCGTCCGTGACATGCCCCCGCCCCAGTGCGGCTACTCTGGCGTGCAGGCAATCGCCGCCCGGTCCCGCGCCCGACGGGGGTCGACGCGGCCCGTGATCATCCGACGACGTGCGAGGTCTGGCGGCACCGTGTTCAACACCCTTTCCGACCGGCTCACCTCGGTCCTGCAGAACCTGCGGGGCAAGGGGCGGCTCTCCGACGCCGACATCGACGCCACCGCGCGGGAGATCCGGGTGGCGCTGCTGGAGGCCGACGTCGCGCTGCCCGTCGTGCGCGCCTTCATCGCCAAGGTGAAGGAGCGCGCCAAGGGCGCGGAGGTCTCCCAGGCGCTGAACCCGGCCCAGCAGGTCATCAAGATCGTCAACGAGGAGCTCGTCGCGATCCTCGGCGGCGAGACCCGCCGGATCAACCTGGCGAAGAACCCGCCCTCGGTGATCATGCTCGCCGGCCTCCAGGGCGCGGGCAAGACCACCCTGGCGGGCAAGCTCGCCAGGTGGCTGCGCAACCAGGGCCACACCCCGCTGCTGGTCGCCTGCGACCTCCAGCGCCCCAACGCCGTCACCCAGCTCCAGGTCGTCGGCGAGCGCGCGGGCGTCCCGGTGTTCGCCCCCGAGCCCGGCAACGGCGTCGGCAACCCGGTCGACGTCGCCCAGCGCGGCATCGCCGAGGCCAAGCGGGCGCAGCACGACGTCGTCGTCGTCGACACCGCCGGTCGCCTCGGCGTCGACGAGGAGATGATGCGGCAGGCCGCGGACATCCGCGCCGCCGTGAACCCCGACGAGGTCCTGTTCGTCGTCGACGCCATGATCGGCCAGGACGCGGTCAACACCGCGACCGCCTTCAGCGAGGGCGTCGGCTTCACCGGCGTCGTGCTCACCAAGCTCGACGGCGACGCCCGAGGCGGCGCGGCGCTGAGCGTCCGCGAGGTCACCGGCCAGCCGATCCTGTTCGCCTCCAACGGGGAGAAGCTGGAGGACTTCGACGTCTTCCACCCCGACCGGATGGCCAGCCGCATCCTCGGCATGGGCGACGTGCTGACCCTCATCGAGCAGGCCGAGCAGGCATTCGACGCCGAGCGCGCCGAGGCCGCCGCCGTCAAGATGGGGTCCGGCCAGCTCACGCTGGAGGACTTCCTGGAGCAGATGCTCGCGATCCGCAAGATGGGCCCCATCGCGAACCTGCTGGGCATGCTGCCCGGCGCGGGTCAGATGAAGGACCAGCTCGCGATGCTGGACGAGAAGCACCTCGACCGCGTGCAGGCGATCATCCGGGGCATGACCCCCGCCGAGCGGGACGACCCGAAGATCATCAACGCCTCGCGCCGCCTGCGCATCGCCAACGGCTCCGGCGTGAAGGTCAGCGACGTCAACGACCTCGTGACCCGCTTCTTCGACGCCCGCAAGATGATGTCGCAGATGGCGGGCCGCTTCGGCCTGCCCGGCGCGGGCGGCAAGAACAACCGCAAGAACGCCAAGGGCAAGAAGGGCAAGAAGGGCAAGGGCGGGCGCGGCCCGACGCCGCCGAAGATGCGCGGCGGCTTCCCCGGCATGCCGGGCATGTTCCCCGGTGGGATGCCGGGAATGCCGGGGATGCCCCCCGGTCAGCTCCCGCCCGGCCTCGGCGGCGGCATGAACGAGCTGCCCCCCGGCGTCGACCCGACCAAGCTGAAGTTCGGCAAGTGAGCGGTCTGCACCTGCGCGGCGTCGTCCTCCCGGACGACGAGCCGCGCGACCTCTGGGTGGTCAACGGGCGCGTGCGGACCAAGCCGGTGCCCGGCGCGCGGACCGTCGTGGACGGCGGCTACCTCGTGCCGGGCCTGGTCGACGCGCACTGCCACGTCGGCCTCGGCCCGAAGGGCGCCGTCGAGCTGGACGAGGCGGTCGAGCAGGCCGTGGCCGACCGCGCCTCGGGCGCGCTGCTGCTGCGCGACGCGGGCTCCCCGGTGGACACCCGGCCGCTGCAGGAGCGGCTCGACCTGCCCAGGATCATCCGCGCGGGCAGGCACGTCGCCCGCCCCAAGCGGTACCTGCGGCACATCGGCGTCGAGGTCCAGGACCCGGCCGAGCTGCCCGCGATCGTCGCCGAGCAGGCGGCGGACGGCGACGGCTGGGTCAAGCTCGTCGGCGACTGGATCGACCGGGAGACCGGCGACCTCGCCCCGCTGTGGCCGGACGAGGTGCTCGCCGAGGCGATCGCCGTCGCCCACGCGGCCAAGGCGCGCGTCACCGCCCACGTGTTCGGCGAGGACGCCCTGCCCGGACTGCTCGCGGCGGGGATCGACTGCGTCGAGCACGGCACCGGCCTGACCGACGAGACCATCGCGCTGATGGCCGAGCGCGGCACGGCGCTGGTGCCCACGCTGATCAACATCGAGACGTTCCCGTCGATCGCGGCGGGCGCGGACCGGTACCCGGCGTACCAGCGGCACATGCTCGACCTGCACGCCCGCAACCGCGACACCGTCGGCAAGGCGATCGACGCGGGCGTCCCGGTGTACGCCGGGACCGACGCGGGCGGAGGCATCGCGCACGGCCGCATCGCCGACGAGATCGCCGCGCTGCGCGACGCGGGCATGACCGCCGAGCAGGCCATCGGGTCCGCCTCCTGGGCCGCCCGCGAGTGGCTGGGCTTCCCGTCCCTCGTGGAGGGCGCGGCGGCCGACGTCGTCGTCTACCCGACCGACCCCAGGCAGGACCTCTCCGTCCTGCGGCGCCCGAGCATGGTCATGCTCCGGGGGCGCGTGCTCTGACCGACCGGGGTCGCGCGAACCGACCCCGGTCTCACGAAGTGGTGAAACCCGCCGCCCCGTCACCCGTCCACCGGGTGACGGGGGCTTAAACCCCGCCACGCCCCGCGAATACCGTGCCGCGCAACCGTTCCAAGCGCGCACCGCAGGGGGTAGGCATGGGCATCGGCGGAACCTGGCACAACGAGCTCGGCTCCACGCTCGTCATCGCCGTCGACGAGGACGGGAACGTCACCGGCGAGTACACCTCGGCGGTGGGGGAGGCGGCGGGCAGCTACCCGCTGCTCGGCCGCTGCAACAACCCCGTCGACGCGGTGCACGGCGCGGCGATCGGCTGGACCGTGTCCTGGGTGAACGACGTCGTGGACGCGCACTCCGTGACCACCTGGAGCGGCCAGCACTTCGAGGCCGGGCCCGACCCCGAGCGGATCACCGCGAGCTGGCTGCTCACCAGCGAGACCACCACCGCCGAGGTGTGGGAGTCCACCGTGGTCGGCCAGGACCTGTTCACCCGCGTCCCGCCCGACGCCGGGGCCGTGGCGCGCCTGCTGCGGATGGGCGCGCGGTCCTCGCACCCGCTGCGCGCGCACATCCGCGCCTGACCCCTCGGAACCCGGTCCCCTCCGCACTAGTGCGCCTTGCGCCCCCGCGCGCTGCGGCCGTCAGGGTGATCTTGACCTGTCCGGTCGGGTCAGGGCGGTGTCGCCGCCGGTACGTTCGGACGGGTGCGGGACCCGAGCGCCGAGGCGTCGAACGGGGGCTTCCCGGCCTGCGGGACCGGCCAGGCGGCCTGCTCGCCGTGCCCGCGCCCCGCCGGTCCGCCTCCGAGCCCGATCGCGCGAGTGGTGTCCACGACCCGACCGGGGGTACCCGGGGGTGTGCGCACCGAGCCGAGCCGGGACCCCGGCGCCCAGCGGACCGGTCCCGTCGCGCCGCAGCCCCGCGCACCGCGCCTCCCCGCCCGAGCACCCGCCCCCACCCCCACGAGGGCCGCAGCGGGCGGTTCAGCCGGGCGGACCACCCGGTCCGGTGAACCCCGGCCCGCGTCCCGGACCGCCGCGCGACCGGGGAGCGCCCCTCGACGCCCGGCCCGCCCGCGCCCCACCACCGCACCCGCCCCGAGCGGGGACGCCCGGCGCGCGCGAGCCCGCCCGACCGCCGGTCACCGCCGCCCGACCGGTCACCGCCACCAACCAGCGCCCCGCGCGCCCGAGGCGCGCGAGCACGTCGTGACTAGGGTGATTGCCTGTGAACCCACCACCGGATGAGCGGCCGACAGGTCTCATCGCGAGCGTCCGGGCCGTGGGGTTCGCCCCGGAACCCGCGCCGACCGGACAGCGCTGGGGCTTCGGCGCGTTCCTCGTCGTGCAAGCGGTCTTCGTGCTCAGCGCGGTGTTCATCACCGCCGCGGGCCGGGAGTTCGGGGTGGACCCCGTCACCTTCGTCCTCGTGGGGGCGATGACGCCGACCCTGCTCGCCGCCGCCACCGCCGTGCTGATCACCAAGCTGCGCGGCAACGGCCCGTTCGTCGACCTGCGGCTGGAGTGGAACTGGGCGGACGTGAAGGTCGGCTTCAAGCTCGGCCTGCTCGGCCTGGTGCTGACCTACGTGGCCGCGCTCACCTGGTCCCGCCTGGTCGGCGACCAGAACGCCACCTCGGCCATCGGCGAGCTGGTCGACGGCGCGGCGCTGCCGCTGTCCGCCGCGATCGCCATGTTCTGCTACGTGTGCTTCATCGGCCCGGTCTGCGAGGAGCTGATCTACCGGGGCCTGCTGTGGGGCGCGATCGAGCGGCAGGGCTGGAGCCGCTGGGCGGCGTTCACGCTCAGCACCGCGATCTTCGCCGCGAGCCACCTCGAACCGATCCGCACCGTGCTGCTGATCGTCATCTCGCTGCCCATCGGCATCGCGCGGCTGATCACCCGCAGGCTCACCGCCAGCGTGGTGGCGCACGTGGTCAACAACTTCTTGCCCGGACTGACCATGCTGCTGATCGCACTGGGGGTGATGCCCGCGTGAGCCTCGACCTGAACAGCGACCTCGGCGAGGGCTTCGGCATCTGGAGGCTCGGCGACGACGAGGCCCTGCTCGACGTCGTGACCAGCGCGAACGTCGCCTGCGGCTTCCACGCGGGCGACCCGACGATCATGCGCAGGGCGTGCGAGCTGGCCGCCGAGCGCGGGGTGGCGGTGGGCGCCCAGGTGTCCTACCGGGACCTCGCGGGCTTCGGGCGGCGGTTCATCGACGTCGACCCGGTCGAGCTGGCCGACGGCGTGCTCTACCAGATCGGGGCGCTCCAGGCGTGCGCTCGGGCGGCGGGCACGGACGTGGTCTACGTCAAGCCGCACGGCGCGCTCTACAACGCCACGGTCCACCACGACGCCCAGGCCCAGGCCGTGGTGGCGGGCGTCCGGGCGTTCGGCGACCTGCCCGTGCTCGGCCTGCCCGGCTCCCGGCTGCTGCACCACGCCGAGGCGGCCGGGCTGCGGCCGGTGCGCGAGGCGTTCGCCGACCGGGGGTACACCCCGGAGGGGACGCTGGTCCCGCGCTCGCGGCCGGACGCCCTCCTGACCGGCACGGACGCGGTCGTGGAACGGGCCGTGAGACTGGCCACGGCGGGCGAGATCGTGGCCGTCGACGGGACCGTCCTGGCCGCCGAGGTGGACTCGTTGTGCCTGCACGGGGACACGCCGGGGGCCGTCGAGCACGCCCGCGCGGTGCGGTCCGCGCTCACCCGAGCGGGTGTGGAACCGGGTCGATTCGTCCCCCGCTAGCGGGGTCTGGCAGAATTGAAGGCTGTTCGCCGAGGCCGGTCCCTCTCACCGTGCCGTGGCGCGCCCAGACAGTTTGGGTTCTTCCGGCCCGTGCCCCACTCGGGCGGAGGACGCCCGCACATGCACGAGAGAACCCGAGGAGCACCGGAACCCGTGGCCGTCAAGATCAAGTTGCAGCGCCTTGGCAAGATCCGCCAGCCGTACTACCGCGTGATCGTCGCCGACGCGCGCACCCGCCGCAACGGCAAGGCCATCGAGACCATCGGCAAGTACCACCCGAAGGACGAGCCCTCGTTCATCGAGATCAACACCGAGCGGGCGCAGTACTGGCTGGGCGTCGGCGCGCAGCCGACCGAGTCCGTCCAGCGCCTGCTGGAGATCACCGGCGACTGGCAGAAGTTCAAGGGCCTGCCGGGCGCCGAGGGCACGCTGAAGGTCAAGGAGCCCAAGACCAGCAAGGCGGACCTGTTCGCCGCCGCGCTGGCCGCCGCCGGCTCCGAGCCGACGACCGAGGCCACCACGCCGAAGAAGAAGGCCGCCAAGAAGGCTGACGCCGAGGCCGCCGAGGCTCCCGCCAAGGACGAGGCGTGAGCTTGTTGGCTGACGCCCTCGAACACCTCGTTCGGGGCATCGTCGACCACCCGGACGAGGTCCGGGTGAACCTGGTCACGACCCGGCGGGGTCGCACGCTCGAGGTGCACGTCCACCCGGACGACCTCGGCAAGGTGATCGGCCGCTCCGGCCGCACCGCGACCGCGCTGCGGACCGTGATGGCGGGCATCGGCGGTCGTGGCGTGCGCGTCGACGTGGTCGACACCGACCGCTAGACGAGCATGGACGTCGTCGTCGGCCGCGTGGCCAAGGCGCACGGCATCCGCGGCGAGCTCGCCGTGGACGTGCGCACCGACTCGCCGGAAGCGCGCTTCGCACTGGGCACCGTCCTGGCCGCGAAGCTGCGCGACGGCACGTCCCGCGACCTCACCGTCGCAGCCGCCCGGTACCACTCCGGGCGGCTGCTGGTGCGGTTCGAGGAAGTCCTCACGAGGGACGTCGCGGAACTCCTGCGGGGCACCCTGCTGCTGGGCAGCACGGACGCCCTGCCCCCCACCGACGACCCGGACGAGTTCTACGACCACCAGCTGGAGGGCCTCGCGGCCGAGCTGGCGGACGGGACCCGGATCGGGACCGTCAAGGAGATCGTGCACGGCCCCGGCGGTGAGCTGCTCGTCCTCGTCCGCGAGGACGGCTCCGAGGCGCTGGTGCCGTTCGTGAAGCAGATCGTGCCCACCGTGGACGTGGCCGGTGGCCGCGTCGTCGTCGACCCGCCAGAGGGCCTGCTCGATGCGGATTGACGTCGTCACGATCTTCCCCGAGTACCTCGACCCGCTGCGCCAGGCCCTCCTGGGCAAGGCGATCGACAGGGGTCTGATCAGCGTCGGCGTCCACGACCTGCGGAACTGGACGCACGACGTGCACAAGGCCGTGGACGACAGCCCGTACGGCGGCGGCCCCGGCATGGTCATGAAGCCCCAGGTCTGGGGCGACGCGCTGGACGAGGTCTGCGCGGGCGAGCAGCCGCCGCGCCTGGTCGTGCCCACCCCGGCGGGCAGGCCCTTCACCCAGGAGCTCGCGCACGAGCTGGCCGCCGAGCCCCGCCTGGTGTTCGCCTGCGGTCGCTACGAGGGCATCGACCAGCGCGTGGTGGACGACGCCTCGCGCCGGATGCGGGTGGACGAGGTGTCCATCGGCGACTACGTGCTCGTCGGCGGCGAGGTCGCCGTGCTCGTCGTGGTGGAGGCCGTCGTGCGGCTGCTGCCCGGCGTGCTCGGCAACGCGCTCTCCGCGCAGCAGGACTCGTTCTCGGACGGCCTGCTGGAGGGCCCCAGCTACACCCGGCCCGAGGTGTGGCGCGACCTGGCGGTGCCGGACGTGCTGCGCTCGGGAAATCACCGGGCCATCGACCGCTGGCGCAGGGACCAGGCGCTCCAGCGCACCCGCGACCGGCGTCCCGACCTGCTCGAAGCCCTGCCCGACGGCGCGCTCGACAAGCACGATCGGGCGTTCCTGGACGGCTCCCGGTAGGGTCGATTTCACCCTGCCGCGCCGCGTCTGGCACACTGGACAGGTTGCTGCACCCGGATCATCTCATTCGGCGTGCGCCGCAAGCCCGCCCCCGCGCGTGTGAAACCTCTGCACTTGGGACGCGAACCGGGGGAGTTACTGCACCACACGTGAGGACGAGGACGGACCACCGATGAACACCCTGGACGCTCTTGACGCCCAGTCGCTGCGCTCCGACATCCCGAGCTTCCGGCCGGGCGACACGCTGAAGGTCCACGTCCGCGTCATCGAGGGCTCCCGCGAGCGGGTCCAGGTGTTCCAGGGCGTCGTCATCCGCCGCCACGGCGGTGGCGTGCGCGAGACCTTCACCGTCCGCAAGGTCTCCTTCGGTGTCGGCGTCGAGCGCACCTTCCCGGTGCACTCCCCGAACATCTCGGAGATCGAGGTCGCCACCCGCGGCGCCGTGCGTCGCGCGAAGCTCTACTACCTCCGCGACCTGCGCGGCAAGGCCGCCAAGATCAAGGAGAAGCGCGACGCCAAGCCGGTCGCCTGAGGCCTTTCCAGCCTCCTGACGCGGTGCTCACGCACGGTGGGTAATGTCTCACCGTGTGACAGACGCCGTGCGGCCCTCATCGGGCGAAGGTGACCAGGACCGTCCCCCCGTGACCGGGTCCGAACAGGACCCGGTCACGGACGGTGGCGGAGCCGAGGAGAAGAAGAAGCAGCCGCTCTGGCGCGAGCTGCTGATCCTGGCGGGCACCGCGCTGGTGCTCACCGTCCTGATCCAGACCTTCCTCGCGCGGGTGTACGTCATCCCCTCGCAGTCGATGGAGCAGACCCTGCACGGGTGCACCGGCTGCCAGAACGACCGCGTGCTCGTGGACAAGCTGACCTACAAGTTCAGCGACATCGAGCCCGGCGAGGTCGTCGTCTTCCGAGGCCCCCAGTCGTGGGGCCAGAACGACTTCTCCTCCAGCCGCTCCGACAACCCCGTCGTGAGCAGCCTCCAGTCGGTCGCCTCCCTGATCGGCCTCGCGCCGCCCGACGAGCGCGACTTCGTCAAGCGCGTCATCGCCACCGGCGGCCAGACCGTCGAGTGCTGCGACGACCAGCACCGCCTCCTCGTGGACGGCAAGCCGCTGGACGAGCCGTACATCTACTGGCAGCCCGGCACCTCGCCCGAGGACCACGAGCCGTTCGCGCCGGTCACCGTGCCCGAGGGCAGCCTCTGGGTGATGGGCGACAACCGCACCAACTCCACCGACTCCCGCAAGCAGGGCGGCGGCGGCGTCAACGGCGCGGTCCCCGAGTCCGAGGTCATCGGCAAGGCCCGCGTCATCGTGCTGCCCCCCTCGCGCTGGCAGGGCATCGGCGACCACAACCCGCAGGCGCAGGCGATCGGCGCGCCCGCCTGGCAGAGCGGCATCCCGGCCGGTGTCGGCCTCGCGGCGGCGTTCCCCGTCCTGCTCCTCGGCCGCAGGTTCCGCGCCCGGCTGACCAAGGTCACACAGGGCAAGTCGGTAACCTGACTCGGTGTTCTACGTCGGACGTCACCGGCGGTCCTCCGGAGAAGAACCCGAGGAACCGGTCGACGAGGAGGCCGTCCAGCGGTGGCGGGAGCGCGCCCGGAAGGGGCGCAAGGGCGCCTTCTGGAAGGAGCTGCCCGTCCTCGTCCTCGTGGCGGTCGGGCTGGCGTTCCTGATCCAGTCGTTCCTCGCCAGGGTCTACATGATCCCGTCCGAGTCGATGGAGCAGACCCTGCACGGGTGCGCGGGCTGCTACGGCGACCGCGTGCTCGTGGACAAGCTGTCGTACCGGTTCACCGACGTCTCGCCCGGTGACGTGATCGTCTTCCACGGGCCGGACTCCTGGGTCAACCAGGAGTTCCACCCGCCGCAGGACACCAGCGGCCTCGCCGGGGTGATGGCCTCGCTCGGCCAGCTGATCGGGCTGCCCTCGCCGAACGAGGAGGACTTCGTCAAGCGGGTCGTCGCCGTCGGCGGGCAGAGCGTGGAGTGCTGCGACGAGCAGAACCGGGTCAAGGTGGACGGCAAGCCGCTGGACGAGCCGTACGTCTACTGGGAGCCGGGGCGCAGCACCGTCCAGGAGTCGTTCCCGAAGCTCGACGTGCCACCCGGCTACCTGTTCGTGCTCGGCGACAACCGGAACGACTCGTGCGACTCGCGGTGCCAGGGCGACGGGCGCGAGGGCGGGCTGGTGCCGGTGACCGACGTGGTCGGCAAGGCGCGGCTGGTGGTGCTGCCGCCGTCGCGGTGGAAGTCCATCGACGACCACGACCCGCAGGCCGCCGCGATCGGCGCGCCCGCCTGGCAGGACGCGGCGCCGATCGGCGTCGGGGCCGCCGCCGCGTGGCCGGTGCTGCTGCTGGGCAGGCGCGTGCGCAGGAAGCTCCGGTGGGGGCGGCTGGGATAGGGTCGGCTGGTGATCCGCAAGCCAGTGCGCGCCCAGGTCCGGTCGGCCTCGGGCACCTGGGCGTTCCAGGCCGCGCTCGACCGGCGCGGGCTCGGCCCCGTCGCCGGGGTCGACGAGGCCGGTCGGGGCGCGTGCGCGGGGCCGCTCGTGGTGGCGGCGGCCGTGCTGCGGACCGGGGACGCGGCCAGGTTCACCGGGCTCACCGACTCGAAGCTGCTCACCGCCGCCGCGCGCGACCGGATGTACGACCTGGTGCTGGAGCGGGCGCTGGACCACGCGGTGGTCGTGGTGCCCGCCGAGGAGGTCGACGCGCTCGGCGTGCACGTGGCGAACGTCGAGGGGATGCGGCGGGCGGTGGCCCGGCTGGGCACGCACCCCGGCTACGTGCTCACCGACGGGTTCCCGGTGCCGGGGCTGACCGCGCCCAACGCGCCGCTGGTCAAGGGCGACCGGGTGGCCGCCTGCGTGGCGGCGGCGTCGGTGCTGGCGAAGGTGACCAGGGACCGGATCATGGCCGAGGTGCACGAGGAGCTGCCGGTCTACGGCTTCGACGTGCACAAGGGGTACGGCACCGCGGCGCACACCGCGGCGCTGCTGGAACACGGGCCGAGTGGGCAGCACCGCTGGTCGTATGCGAACGTGGCGGCTGCGGCGGCCAGGCTCGGCCTGGAACCACCACCGCACCGGGTGGCGCGCGGCGTCCCCACCGCAGGCGTGGTCCAGAATGGAGGACCCCCGCAGACCGGCGGTGGCAGGCCCGCGACGAGGAGGGGCGCGGATCGATGAACACCCGCGCGGAGGCGTGATGAGTGCAGAGGATCTCGAGAAGTACGAGACCGAGATGGAGCTGTCGCTGTACAAGGAGTACCGCGACATCGTCAACCAGTTCTCGTTCGTCGTGGAGACCGAGCGGCGGTTCTACCTGGCCAACACGGTGGACGTGCAGGTCCGCAACGCGGACGGCGAGGTCTACTTCGAGGTGCGGATGTCCGACGCCTGGGTCTGGGACATGTACCGGCCCGCCCGGTTCGTCAAGAACGTTCGGGTGATCACGTTCAAGGACGTGAACGTGGAGGAGTTGGACAAGCCGGAGCTGCGGCTGCCGGACAGCGGGCCGTTCAACACCTGATCCAGCGCACGTCGGCCGGCTGGCCGGTCGTCCGGTCGTCCTGGTCTCGGTCTCGGGAAGGGGCTCTCCTGCGGGAGGGCCCCTTCCGGCGTTTCCGGGGGCTTGCCCCCTTCGGGTTCTCCGAGTTCTCGCGCGTCCCCACCGGATGCCGCTTAGCACGTCCCGGCAACTCCTCCTCCGCTCTCTCCACAGCCCGCGGAGTTGTCCACAGGCCCCGATTTCCCCTTGGCCACCGCCCCTTCCCCCGGCGCACAGTCGATCCCGAAGACCCCTTTCCCCCTTCTTCGGAGGTCACCGTGACCGCGTCGCACGTGCTCGGCAGGCTCGGCGAGAGCGTCGCCTGCCGCTACCTGGAGCGCCAGGGCCTGGTGGTGCTGGCCCGCAACTGGCGCTGCCCCTCGGGGGAGCTGGACGTGGTCGCCACGGACGGCGTGCGGCTCGTGGTGTGCGAGGTGAAGTGCCGCTCGGGTTCCGGCCGGGGTGATCCGCTGGAGGCGGTGGCGCCGGAGCAGCTGGGCCGGGTGCGCAGGGCCGCGCACCGGTGGCGGCGCGAGCACCGGCTGTCCGGGGTGGCGGTCCGGGTCGACCTGGTGGGCCTGGAGTGGCCCCCAGGAGGCCCGGTGCGGCTGCGGCACGTCAGGGGCGTGTGATGGCGCTGGCGAGGGCGTGGTCGGTGGCGCTGCGGGGTGTGGAGGGCGTGCCGGTCGAGATCGAGGCCGACGTGGGCGCGGGGTCGGTCGGCACCCAGCTGCTCGGGCTGCCCGACGCGGCGCTGCACGAGTCGAAGGACCGGGTGCGGGCGGCGGTGCGCAACAGCGGCCAGACCTGGCCCGCGCACCGGGTCACCCTGGGCCTGTCCCCGGCCTCGATGCCGAAGGGCGGCACCGGGTACGACGTGGCGCTGGCGTGCGCGGTGCTGGCGGCGGCGCAGGTCGTCCCGGCGGATCGCCTGGAGGGCACCGCCCTGCTCGGCGAGCTGGCGCTGGACGGCCGGGTGCGCTCGGTGCGGGGCGTGCTCCCCGCCCTGGTGGCGGCCCGCTCGGCCGGACTGCGCCGTGCCGTGGTCCCCCTGGCCGCGCTGCCGGAGTCGTCCCTGGTGACCGGCCTGGACTGCCTCGGCGCGGGTTCGCTGCGCGACGTGATCACCTGGCTGGGCGGCGACGACACCGCGCTGGTGCCGCCCGGTCCGCCGACGTGGTCCGGGTCCGCGCAGGGCCCCGACCTGGCGGACGTGGTCGGTCAGCCGGAGGCGAGGTGGGCGCTGGAGGTGGCGGCGGCGGGTGGTCACCACCTGCTCCTGACCGGTCCGCCGGGCACCGGCAAGACGATGCTGGCGCAGCGCCTGGTGACCCTGCTGCCGCCGCTGTCGGTGGAGGAGGCGCTGAGCGTGACGGCGGTCCACTCGGTGGCGGGCCTGCTCACCGAGGAGGCACCCCTGGTCACCACCCCGCCCTTCGTGGCCCCGCACCACTCCACCTCCATCTCGGCCCTGGTCGGCGGCGGCACGGGCCTGGCGAAGCCGGGCGCGGTCAGCCGGGCGCACCGGGGCGTGCTGTTCCTGGACGAGGCGTGCGAGTTCGGCGCGACCAAGCTCGACTCGCTGCGCACGGCCCTGGAGGAGGGCGAGGTGCGGGTGGCGAGGAGCGACGGCGTGGTCCGCTACCCGGCGGGCTTCCAACTGGTGCTGGCCACGAACCCCTGCCCGTGCGCCCCCGCGCGCGACCTGGACTGCGTCTGCCCGTCGGCCGTCCGCCGCAGGTACCAGTCGAAGCTGTCGGGCCCCTTGCTCGACCGCGTGGACCTGCGGGTCCCGATGCGCCCCCTGACGGAGGGAGCCATCGCGGCCCACCCCCATCCCCCGGAGCCGACGGCGGTGGTCCGCTCCAGGGTGGCGGAGGCGAGGGCGCGGGCGGCGCACCGCTGGTCGGAACACGGCTGGCAGGCGAACGCCCAGGTGCCCGGCCCGATCCTCAGACGCGAGCACCCCCTGCCGGAAACGACCACCCACGCACTCCAGCTGGCCCTGTCGAGGGGCGCCCTGACCGGCAGGGGAGCCGACCGCTGCCTGCGCGTGGCCTGGACCCTGGCCGACCTGGACGGCGCCCGCGAACCGACGAGGGCCCACGTGACCGCAGCCCTGGACTTCCGAGAACGCACCCAACCCTGGTGACCCCCACCCGCACCACACCCCCACCTCCCGAGGAAGGCCGCCCATGACCGAGAACCCCCACCTCCAAGCCGCAGAGCAAGCCCTTTCCCGCCTCCTGACCTCAACCACCCCACGCTCCGCCCCCACACCGGGCAAGCGCTCTCCAACCACCCCCCACACCCCGCCCACCCCAACGGCCACCCCAATCCCGCCCGCCGCTCGCCCAGCGCCCACCACTCCCACTCCAACCACCGTTCACACGACGACCGTCGATCCCGTCCCCACCACTGCTCCCACCTCGGCCACTGCCTCTGCACCCGCCGCCGTCCTGATCCAGACAGCCACCCTTACTCCGCCCGCCACCTCCAACCCACCCGCCGCTTCCATCCCGGTTGCTGCCATCACCCCGGTTGCTACTTCCGCCCCTGCCACGGCTCCCACCCCGGCAGGTACCCGCGCTTTGGACACCACCCCCGCCGGGCCCTGCACCCCCGTTCAGGCCACCACCACGCCACCCCGTGCTCCCACAACCACTCCCGCCTCCCACACCTCCACTTCTCCTCGTGGCGGTACTCCCAGCCCCGCCACGCCTGCCTCTCCCGCCACCCCGAACAGCCCTCACGGCTCGATCCCCAACAGCTCCCACAGCCCGGCCTCCGCCCACACCTCCGGCCCGGCTTCTCCCCACACCCCCGTCTCCGTTCCGGCTTGTGCACCCGCCTTCGCTGCTTCCGCCTTTACCTCCGCTGTCCCCGGCCGAGTCTCAACCGCTGCCCCAGCCGTCCCTGCTGCCGCAGCCACCCCTGCCTCCGTGCCCGTGCACACGCCCATGCCCGCCCCTGCTCCGGCCTCTGCGCCTATCCCGACTTCGGCTCAGGCGCCCGTCCCTGCCTCGGTCCCCGCGTCTGCCCCCGCATCGACCCAAGCTCCGGCCTCTGCCTCTGCCCACGTTCCAGCCTCTGCCTCAGTCCGCGCGCCTGTTCCGCCTTCGGCTCGCGCACCCGCCTCCGCCTCCGCCTCCGCACCCGTCTCCACCCCCGCCTCCGCCCGCTTCACTCCCGCCTCCGCTCGCGCGCCCGCTTCCACTCCCACCCGCCGCCCCGACCTGGACGCGATTCGGCTCGCCCGCGCGTACCTGTCGCGCGTCGCCGAACCGCCCGCGTTCGCGCTCTCCGCGTTCGTCGCGGCGGTCGGGCCGGTCGAAGCGGCGCGGCTCGTCCAGGTCGGGGACGTTCCAGTGGCCGTCGCCGGTGAGACCGAGGCTCGGCGCCGTGAGTGCCGGGCCGAGGAGGACCTGCGCCTGGTCGCCCGCGTCGGTGGGCGGCTGGTGGTGCCCGAGGACGACGAGTGGCCCGCCTGGCCGTTCACGGCGTTGGCCAACGCCGCGCGGAACGGGGGGCGGTGCGGCCTTGAGCCGCTCGCGCTGTGGGTGCGTGGCGCGGGTCCGCTCGGAGGGCTGGTTGAGCGGGCGGTCGCGGTGGTCGGCAGCCGGGCGGCCAGCGGGTACGGGTTGCACGTCGCGGCAGAGTTCGGGGCCGGGCTCGCGCGGGCCGGGGTGACCGTGGTGTCCGGGGCCGCCTACGGGATCGACGGGGCGGCGCATCGCGGGGCGCTCAGCGCGGGCGGGGTGACGGTCGCGGTGCTCGCCTGCGGCGTCGACCGGGCTTACCCCGCCGGGCACACGGGGCTGTTGGAGCGCATCTGCGCCCAGGGGCTCGTGGTCAGCGAGTACCCGCCCGAGCGCACGCCCGCCAAGCACCGGTTCCTCACCCGGAACCGGATCATCGCGGCCCTCGGGGACGGCACGGTCGTGGTCGAGGCCGGGAGGCGCAGCGGGGCGAAGAACACCGCGGCCACGACCACCGCGCTCGGGCGGGTGCTGATGGCCGTGCCGGGGCCGGTCACCTCGCTCAGCTCGCTCGGGTGCCACGACCTGCTCCGGTCGGGCGAGGCCGTGCCGGTTGCCAGCGCGGCCGAGGTGGTCGAGTCCACCGGGCGGTTGGGGGTGGACCTGGTCGAGAGCGCCCGCCGGTCCGACGACGGCGAGCCCAAGGGCGAGGCGCTGCGGGTGCACGAGGCGCTCAGCCCCGCCGTCGAGCTGACGGCCGACGCGGTGGCCGTCGAGTCCGGGGTCGAACCGGCGCGCGTGCGGGCGCTGCTGCCGCAGATGGAGCTGGTGGGGCTCGCCAGTCGGGGCCATCGGGGCTGGAAGCGTTCCCAGCCGGGAAGCGGGCGTGGCGATGCTTGACCGGGGGCGCGCGGTGCCCCAGCGTCAGAGAACGTGTCCCCGCCTCCCCACCGCCGCCCGCGCCGCGTCGACCTCGTCCGGCTCCGCCGCGAGCTGCCGTCCGACGTCGCCACCGCGCTCGACGCCTACGAGCGCCACCTGTCGTCGGAGCGCGGGCTGTCCCCGCACACCGTCCGCGCCTACCTCGGCGACGCGGTCGCGCTGCTCGTCCACCTCGCGGCCGGGACGCCGGGGGACGCGGCCATCGAGTCGGTGGACCTGCTCGGCCTGCGCTCGTGGCTGGCCGCCCAGCACGCCGAGGGCGCGAGCCGGACGAGCACGGCCAGGCGCGCCGCGTCGGCCAGGGCGCTCACCGCGTGGGCCGCCCGCACGGGCCTGCTGACGGACGACCCCGGTCCCAGGCTGAACGCCCCGCGCCCCCACCGCACCCTGCCGGTGGTGGTCCGTCCGGACCAGGCCGGGGCGGCGCTGGAGGCCGCCGCGACGGGCGCGGAGCAGCACGATCCGGTTGCGCTCCGTGACCGGGCCGTGGTGGAGTTGCTGTACGCGTCGGGGGTTCGGGTCGCTGAGTTGTGCGGGCTCGACCTCGACGACGTGGACTACTCCCAAAGGGTGATTCGAGTGCTGGGCAAAGGCAGTCGCGAGCGCACTGTTCCGTTCGGCGTCCCGGCCGAACGGGCAGTTCGTCAATGGGCGGACCTGGGAAGATCCGCCCTGGTCACGGAGCGTTCGCATCGAGCCCTGTTCCTCGGCGCCCGTGGCGGCAGGCTCGACCCGCGTACCGCCAGGAGGGTTGTCCACGATGTCATGGGTGCGGCACCCGGCTCGGCTGACGTCGGCCCGCACGGCCTGCGCCACTCCGCGGCCACGCACCTGCTGGAAGGGGGAGCCGATCTGCGCACCGTCCAAGAGCTCCTTGGTCACGCTACGCTCGCAACGACTCAGCTCTACACACACGTCACCGTCGAACGGCTGAAGGCAATCCATGATCGAACCCACCCCCGCTCCTGACGCCGCAGGGGGCCGATCGCGGACCGCCACCGTGGCCACACCCCCAGCCCAGCAAGCCCCCAAGAACGGCCACAACCACCCGGCCCCGCACCAGGTCCAAGCCCAAGCCCAAGCCCAGGCTCCGGCCACGCAGTGCCCCCAGGCCAGGACGGCCGCTCAGAACCACCGCCCCCAGGAGCAGCAGCCCACCCCCCAGCGGCCCGCTTCCCCGCAGACCACCGCTCCGCAGGCCGCTTCCCCACAGGCTGCTTCCCCCCAGGCCGTCGCCCCGCAGACCACCGACCAGCCGCCTACCGTCCAGTCACCAACCGCCCAGCCACCAACCGCCTCACCGCTGATGCCCCCACCGCCGATGCCCTCAGTGCCGACGCCGCAAGCGCCGATGTCCGGATCGGCGACGCCCCACCCTGCTCCGCCCGCCCCCAGGCGGCAGCAGGACAACCGGGATGGGCAAGACCGGCAAGGGCTTCCGGGGCAGCAGGGGGATGAGCGGGGGCAGCGGCAGGTCGAGTCGGAGCAGTGGTCCGCTGAGCTGCAAGTTCCCGCTTTGCAGGGGGATGTGCCTTCGGGAGCCGGGGATTCCGGTGCCGGGGTGACTGGTGGTGGCGCCGGTGATGGCGGGATTGCGGCCGGTGTCAGTGATGCCAGTGATGCCGGTGCCGCCGGTGATGGCGGGGCTTCCGGTGCGGTGGCTGGTGGGGCTGGGGCCGGGAGTGGTGAGGTGCGGGTTGGGCGGCCTGCTCACGCTGCTGCCGAGTCGCGGACCGCCGATGACGTCGAAGCCGGGATCATCGCGCTGTGGCACACCTACGGGCAGTCCCGCGAGCAGGGGCTCCGGGATCGGTTGGTGCTGCACTACGCGCCGCTGGTCAAGTACGTCGCCGGGCGGGTCGGGACCGGGTTGCCCGCGCACGTCGACGTCGCCGACCTGATCCAGTCCGGGATCTTCGGGCTGGTCGACGCCATAGAGAAGTTCGAGCCCGAGCGCGGACTCAAGTTCGAGACCTACGCCATGCAGCGCATTCGCGGCGCGATCCTGGACGACCTCAGATCGCAGGACTGGGTTCCCCGTTCGGTGCGCAGCAGGGCTCGGGACGTCGAGCGTGCGCTGGAACGGCTCGGTGGGCGGTTGCAGCGGACGCCTACCGATCGGGAGCTGGCGGCTGAGCTGAAGATCGGGCTCGGGGAGCTGCGGGAGCTGTACGCGCAGTTCCAGCTCACCAGCGTCGTCGCGCTGGACGAGTTGATCGCCGCAGGTCGGGCCGCCGGAAGTGCGGGCTCCTCGTTGGCGGAGTCGCTGCCCGACGAAGGCGCCGAGGACCCGGTCGCCTCGCTGGTCGACCAGGACAGCCGTCGGCAGCTCGCCGACGCCATCGCCCAGCTCGCCGAGCGGGATCGGGTCGTGGTCACGCTGTACTACTTCGAGAACCTCACGCTGGCCGAGATCGGCAAGGTCCTCGGGGTCACCGAGTCCCGCGTCTGCCAGCTGCACACCAGGGCAGTGCTCCGGTTGCGCACGAAGATCAACGAGCAGCTCGAAACCTGATCACGCGACCCGCGACAGGCCTGACCGGCGACCTGTTTGACCTGGCGACAAGCCTGATCCTGCGACAAGTCTGATCCTGCGGCAGGACGGGGATGGCAGTACCGGGTCCGGTACCTGCGTCAGGGCTGGGACCTGAGGCGTGACCGAGGGCGAAGATCTCGATCGAGGCTTGAGCTGGGGCAGGGTGGACCTGCCGAACCCGGCTTGGTGCCCGTATTCGGATCCGTTGCCGCGCTCGCGCCCACGTTAGTGACTGCGTCTGCGCCCGCGCCGCGACTGCACCCGCATTCATGCCGCGCCCACCCCCGTGCCCGTGCCTGCGTCCGCACCCATGCCTGTTCACGTCTTCGGCTGCGCCTGCGGTGGTGTTCGGCTGAACGGTCCGTCGGTTTAGGGGATGCGAAGTTGGTGTCTTGATGTCCGGATTTTCGGTGCTTCCCGGTGACCTGTCACTGGGAATTGGTGGCTGGGTTTTTGGTGGGAGTGGGAAATGTCGGTGGGGGTGGTGGTGTGGGGTGTCTTGGAATAGGTGGCTTCCTTGTTGCGGGAGTCCGTAGTCAGTTCGGTTGGGGGAGTGGGCTGGTCGCAACGCGTGCGCGTGCTGAATGCGGTGGGCGGGTGTGCGTGCGGCAAAAAGGACGGGGCGCGGGAAAACGACACGTGATCTTGGTGGGGTGGGGGTGACGGGAGCAGGCGGGGGCGGGGTGGGCGGAGCAGGGACAGGGGGTTCGCGTAGGCGCGGGGGGAGGAGTGGGTGGGGCGGCGGATCGCGGCCCAGTGGAGGCAGGCTTCGGTTGGGCAGCCTGGGTGGGCGGGGAGCAGGGTGCCCAGGTGGGTTCCTGCGGTGACGCGGTCGCCTTTGCGGACTGCGGGGTGCACGGGCTCGTAGGTGGTTCTGGTGCCGTCCTCGTGGTGCACGGAGATCACTGGGCGGCCGGCTATCGGGGCTGCGTGGAGGACTGTGCCCTTTGCCGACGCCATGACCTTCGCGCCTGGGGGTGCGGCCAGGTCCACGCCTCGGTGGCCGGCGCCGTACGGGGTCGGGGGCGGGTGGAACGGGCGGACCACCGGGGGTTGTGGGGACAGGGGCCAGGTGTGGCGTTCGCGCTTCGGTGACGACGTGGTCGGTAGTGGTTTTGGCGGCGGCGACGGCAGCGGTGGCTGCGGTCGTGACGACAGTGGCGGCGACAGCGGTGGCGACAGCGACAGCAGCGGCAACAGCGGCAGCGGTACCGACGGCGGTACCGAGTGCGGTTGCGATACCGGCTGCGACGCCGACGTTGGCTGCGACGCCGACGCTGGCGTCGATACCAACACCGACACCGCCTGCGGCGGCAATACCGCCTGCGCCTGCGGCGACCCCGGTGCGGGGAGGAGCAGTAGCAGAGCGGTGAGGGGTGTCAGGGGCATGGGGTAAGCGTCGGGTCCGGGGTGGCTCGGTGACCAGGGGAGATCGGGCGGCTGTGGAGAACTCCGGGGGCTGTGGAGAACTGGCGGGGTCGGTTCGTTGTTCCGGAGTGCTCGGGCGTACACTTCTGCCGCGGCCCGTCTGAGCACGGGACGACTTCGCGTGCTACCGCTGATCCGATACCCAAGTCGAGTCGCGGTGTCCGGCGGTCCCGTTCTGCTTCGTCAGCGCGGGTCCGGACGCCGGCGGGAGCACCAGGGCGGCGCGTCATCGACGGCGTGCCGCGACAACCGGACCGCGCGCCCCCAGGGCGCGCCCAGATGAAGAGGTGCGAACCGGTCATGGCCGTCGTCACCATGAAGCAGCTGCTCGACAGCGGCGTTCACTTCGGGCACCAGACCCGGCGCTGGAACCCGAAGATGAAGCGCTACATCTTCACCGAGCGCAACGGCATCTACATCATCGACCTGATGCAGACGCTGACCTACATCGACCGGGCGTTCGAGTTCGTCCGCGAGACGGTCGCGCACGGCGGGTCGATCCTGTTCATCGGCACCAAGAAGCAGGCGCAGGAGGCCATCGCCAACGAGGCGCTCCGCGTCGGCATGCCCTTCGTGAACCAGCGCTGGCTGGGCGGCATGCTCACCAACTTCTCCACGGTGCACAAGCGCCTCCAGCGGCTCAAGGAGCTGGAGTCGATGGAGCAGACCGGCGGTTTCCAGGGTTTCACCAAGAAGGAAATCCTGATGATGAACCGCGAGAAGGACAAGCTGGAGCGCACGCTCGGCGGTATCCGCGACATGTCCAAGGTGCCCAGCGCCGTCTGGATCGTGGACACCAAGAAGGAGCACATCGCGGTCGGTGAGGCTCGCAAGCTGAACATCCCGATCGTCGCGATCCTCGACACCAACTGCGACCCGGACGAGGTCGACTACCCGATTCCGGGCAACGACGACGCGATCCGCTCGGCCGCGCTGCTGACCAAGGTCGTGGCCGAGGCCGCCGCCGCCGGTCTCATGTCGCGCTCGGGCGTCCGCACCGGTGGCGCCGAGAAGCCCGAGCCGGGCACCGACGAGCCGCTGGCCGAGTGGGAGCAGGAGCTGCTGGTCAACGCCGAGGCGCCCGCCGCCGAGGCCCCCGCCGCCGCTGAGGCTCCGGCCGCTGAGACCCCGGCCGCCGCCGAGGCCCCCGCCGCCGCCGAGGCGCCCGCCGAGGGCACCGAGGCCGTCCAGTCCTGACCCGTCGCGACGCCGCGCCCACCTCACCCGGTGGGCGCGGCGCGTGCGCAAAGCCCCCCGCAGAAGGAACGGAAATCGCACGATGGCGAACTACACCGCCGCTGACGTGAAGCGCCTCCGCGAGCTGACCGCCGCAGGCATGATGGACTGCAAGAAGGCACTCGAAGAGGCCGAGGGCGACTTCGACAAGGCCATCGAGATCCTGCGCATCAAGGGTGCGAAGGACGTCGCCAAGCGCGCCGAGCGCACCACGGCCAACGGCCTGGTCGCGGCCGAGGGCGGCGTGATGGTCGAGCTTCGCTGCGAGACCGACTTCGTCGCGAAGAACTCCGACTTCCAGGACCTCGCCGCCAAGGTCATCGCGGTCGCCAAGGCGACCCGCCCGGCCGACGTCGACGCCCTCAAGGCCGCCGAGCTCGACGGCAAGACCGTCGACGCCGTGGTCCAGGAGTTCTCCGCCAAGATCGGCGAGAAGCTGGAGCTGGCCAAGGTCGCCGTCTTCGAGGGCGCCGTGACCACCTACCTGCACCGCCGCTCCGCCGACCTGCCGCCCGCCGTGGGCGTCGTGGTCGAGTTCACCGGCGACAACGAGGACGCCGCCCGCGGCGTCTGCATGCAGATCGCCGCGATGAGCCCCCGCTACCTGACCCGCGACGAGGTCCCGGCCGAGATCGTGGCGAACGAGCGCGACATCGCCGAGAAGACCTCCCGCGAGGAGGGCAAGCCCGAGGCGGCGCTGCCCAAGATCGTCGAGGGTCGCGTCAACGGCTTCTTCAAGGACGTCGTGCTCCTGGAGCAGGCTTCCGTGACGGAGTCCAAGAAGACCGTCAAGGCCGTGCTGGACGAGGCCGGGGTCACCGTGACCCGCTTCGCCCGGTTCGAGGTCGGCCAGGCCTGATTCGCGTGAGGGCGGGGTTGCGCACGCGTGGCAACCCCGCCCTTGCCGTGTCCAGAGCCATTGCCGTGTCCAGAGGAGGACCCGTGAGCGCAGAACTCGACCAGGCACTCGACCAGGCAGCAGTGCTCGACCAGGCGGCTCCCTCAGGTGGCTACCACCGGGTGATGCTCAAGCTCGGCGGCGAGATGTTCGGCGGCGGCGGGGTCGGCGTCGACCCGGACGTCGTGCAGACCGTCGCCCGCCAGATCGCCGCCGTGGTCCGGACCGGGGTCCAGGTCGCGGTCGTCATCGGCGGCGGCAACTTCTTCCGCGGCGCCGAGCTCCAGCAGCGCGGCATGGACCGCAGCCGCGCCGACTACATGGGGATGCTCGGCACGGTCATGAACTGCCTCGCCCTCCAGGACTTCCTGGAGCGCGAGCACGGCATCGACACCCGCGTGCAGACCGCCATCACCATGGGCCAGGTCGCCGAGTCGTACATCCCGCGCCGCGCCATGCGCCACCTCGACAAGGGGCGCGTGGTCATCTTCGGCGGCGGCGCCGGAATGCCCTACTTCTCCACCGACACCACCGCCGCCCAGCGCGCGCTGGAGATCGGCTGCGAGGTCGTCCTGATGGCGAAGGCCGTCGACGGCATCTACACCGCCGACCCGAGGACCACCCCGGACGCGCGCATGTTCGACAGCATCACCCACCGCGAGGTCCTGGAGCGCGGCCTGAACGTCGCCGACGCGACCGCCTTCAGCCTGTGCATGGACAACAACCTCCCGATCATGGTGTTCAACCTCCTCACGGAGGGCAACATCGCCCGCGCCGTGCGCGGTGAGAAGATCGGGACGTTGGTGAGCACCCCCGGTGCCCGCCAGTCCGCCTAGACCTGCTGGGATTCGAGCCGAACCGCGCACACCAAGGGAGTCAACGTGATCGACGAGACCCTCCTCGAGGCCGAGGAGAAGATGGAGAAGGCGGTGACGGTCTCCAAGGAGGACCTCGCCACCGTCCGCACCGGCCGCGCCACCCCGGCGATGTTCTCCCGCATCGTCGCCGAGTACTACGGCTCGATGACGCCCATCAACCAGCTGGCCTCCATCGCCGTCCCCGAGCCGCGCATGGCCGTGGTCAAGCCCTTCGACAAGGGCTCGATGACCGCCATCGAGAAGGCGATCCGGGACTCCGACCTGGGCGTGAACCCCTCGAACGACGGCACCGTCATCCGCGTGGTGTTCCCGCAGCTCTCCGAGGAGCGCCGCCGCGAGATGGTCAAGGTCGCCAAGGGCAAGGGCGAGGACGCCAAGGTGTCCATCCGCAACATCCGCCGCAAGGCCAAGGAGGAGCTCGACCGCCTGGTCAAGGACGGCGAGGTCGGCGAGGACGACGGCGCGCGCGGCGAGAAGGAGCTGGAGAACGTCACGCACCGCTACATCGCCCAGGTCGACGAGGCGATGAAGAACAAGGAAGCCGAACTCCTCGAGGTGTAGTGCTAGATGCGCATCAGCACGTCCGGCCGGGTCGCCGGCATCGTGGTTCGCTGGGCCGGTGACGGGTCGTGACGGCAGGGGTTCGGGTGGCAGGCAGCGGTGAGCAGGGTTCGGCGCCCAAGGCGTCGCGCGCGGGTCGTGACCTGCGCGCGGCCATCGGCGTGGCGCTCGTCCTGCTGGCGGTCGTCGGCGTCTCGCTGTTCACCGACCGCCACCTGTTCATCGGCGTGGTGGCCATCGCCGTCGCCGTCTCCACCTTCGAGCTCGCCGGGGCGCTGAAGCGCGGGGCGGGCATCACCGTCTCCCTCGTGCCGGTGCTCGCGGGCGGGCAGGCGGTGCTGTGGCTGGCCTGGCCGTACGGGCGCGACGGCGTGTTCACCGCGTTCGTCGTGACCGCGCTGGCCATCATGCTGTGGCGGCTCAAGGACGGCGCCGACGGCTACCTGCGCGACGTCACCGCCTCGGTGTTCACCGTGGTGTACGTGGCGGTGTTCGCCTCGTTCGCGGTCGTGCTGGTGCTCCCGGAGGACGGCGCCCTCCGGGTGCTCGCCTTCCTGCTCGGCGTGGTGCTGTCGGACACCGGCGGCTACGTCGCGGGCGTCCTGCTCGGCAAGCACCCGATGGCGCCGAAGATCAGCCCGAAGAAGTCCTGGGAGGGCTTCGGCGGGTCGCTCGTGGCGGGCGTGGCGGGTGGTGTCCTGACCGTGGGCACGCTGCTCGGCGGCCAGTGGTGGCACGGCGTGCTGTTCGGCGCGGCCATCGTGGTCACGGCGACCACCGGTGACCTGATCGAGTCGCTGATCAAGCGCGACCTCGGCATCAAGGACATGGGCGACCTGCTGCCCGGCCACGGCGGGCTGATGGACCGCATGGACTCGCTGCTGCCCTCGGCGGTGGCGGGCTCGATGATGCTGCAGCTGTTCGTGCCCTGACGGGCGGATCGAGCGCACGACTCAAGGCCGGGGGGCGAACGCACCCCGGCCTCGGTCGTTCTCAGGGGACCTTCAGTCGTCGTACGGGTCGTCCACCTCGGCCCCGTAGTCGCCGTCGGCGAGCGGCGTCGCGCGGGACGGGTCGATCACGGTGAACACCGAGCCCGCGTGGTCGGCCACCACGGTGACTCGGCCCTGCGGCGAGTCGTACGGCTCCACCGACACGCTCCCGCCCAGCTCCAGCACCCGCGCCGCCACCGAGTCCGCGCCCACCTCGGGCGACGCGGTGAAGTGCACCGACCAGTGCGCGGGCGTGCTCAGCGGGAAGGCGCTCCCCATCCGCTGCCTGCCCAGCAGGGTCTTCCCCTCGGTGGACCACAGCGTGTAGTCCAGGGTCAGCCCGTCGCCGATCTGGGTCACCTCGTACCCGCACAGCTCGCGGAAGAACCCGTCCGCGGCCTCGCCGTCGCGGGTGTTCAGCTCGGCCCACGCGTACATGCCGTGCCCGCTGGTGCCGAACAACCAGTCCTCCGGCACCCGGCGGAACCCGACCACGGCGCCGGTCGGGTCGGCGATCAGCGTGCTGGTCTCGGTCGCCTCCCTGACCACGAGCCCGCCGAGCGCCTGCGCCTTCTCGGCGGTGGCGCGGGCGTGCGGCGTGCCCAGGTAGACGGTCCAGGCCCCGTGCTCGTCGGCGGGCCAGAACCCGGCGACCGGCAGCTCGCCGATCAGGGCGACCCCTCCGGCGCCGTCCTCGACGTAGTCCCAGCCGAACAGGCCGGTGTAGAAGTCCCGCGTCGCTTCCGGGTCCGACACCGGCAGTTGCACCCACACGGGCGCGCCAGGCAGCAGTTCCGCGAGCGCGGGTGAATTCGGGACGATGGCCACGGCGAACCTCCCCTAGGTCCGGGCAACGCTACGGCTCTACATTCTTCACGTGAAGGGATTCGTGCGCGCGGCTCTGGCGGCGGTCCGGCCTGCGGGGGAGGTCGTGCCGAGCCCGAACATCTGGCACTGGCCCGCCGTGTACGAGGTCGAGAACCGCGCGCAGGACGCCGACGGGGTGCTGTGGGCGGCGCTGCGCGAGGCGTTCGACTGGGGCGGCAAGGAGGTCGTGGACGTCGGCTGCGGCGACGGGTTCCACCTGCCGCGCTTCGCGGCCGACGCGGCGTCGGTGACCGGGGTCGAGCCGCACCCGCCGCTGGTCGCGCGGGCCCGCGAGCGGGTCGCCGGGCTCGCCGGGGTGTCCGTGCTGCGGGGTCCGGCGCAGCGGTTGCCGCTGCCCGACGCGTCCGCCGACCTCGTGCACGCCCGCACCGCCTACTTCTTCGGCCCCGGCTGCGAACCGGGTCTGGCCGAGGCCGACCGGGTCCTGCGGCCCGGCGGGGTGCTCGCCGTGGTCGACCTGGACGGCGAGGCCGAGCCGTACGGGCCGTGGCTGTGCTCGGACGAGCCGGGGTACCGCCCCGAGGTGGTGCGGCGGTTCTTCGAGGAGCAGGGGTTCGCGCTGCGCCGGGTCACCGCGCTGTGGCGGTTCGAGCGGCGCGCGGACCTGGAGGCGGTGCTGCGCATCGAGTTCTCCGCCGCCGTCGCCGAGCGGGCCATCGCCGCCACGCCCGGCCTGGAGCTCCCGGTCGGGTACCGGCTGCACACCCGCACCAAGCCGTCCGGTCTGCTGCTTCCCTAAAATCGGTCGGGTGGAGAACCGCGAAGCACGCAGGTTGGGACGCTCGTTCGGGGTCGTCGGGCTGGGCTGCTGGCAGCTCGGCGCCGACTGGGGCCAGGTCGACGAGGCGGACGCGCTGGCCGTGCTGCACGCCGCCGCCGACGCCGGGGTGAACTTCTTCGACACCGCCG
The DNA here is from genome assembly GCF_024171695.1 of Actinosynnema pretiosum. Taxonomy (GTDB): domain Bacteria; phylum Actinomycetota; class Actinomycetes; order Mycobacteriales; family Pseudonocardiaceae; genus Actinosynnema; species Actinosynnema pretiosum. Next base: position 155,651 of record NZ_JAMTCF010000004.1, read on the forward strand.
ACGTCTACGGCGACGGCCGCAGCGAGAGCCTGGTCGGCCGGTTCCTTGAGGAGCGCGGCGGCGAGGGGATCACCGTCGCCACCAAGATGGGGCGCCGGGTCGACCAGGTCCCGGAGAACTACACCGGGGAGAACTTCCTGGCCTGGAACGACCGGTCGCGCCGCAACCTCGGCGTCGACACGATCGACCTGGTCCAGCTGCACTGCCCGCCGACGCCGGTCTACTCGGCCGACGAGGTGTTCGACGCGCTCGACTCGATGGTCGAGTCCGGGCGGATCGGCGCGTACGGCGTCAGCGTCGAGACCGCGCAGGAGGCGCTGACCGCGATCGCGCGGCCCGGCGTGGCCAGCGTCCAGATCATCCTGAACGCGCTGCGGCACAAGCCCCTGGAGCGCGTGCTGCCCGCCGCCGCCGAGGCCGGGGTCGCGATCATCGCCCGCGTGCCGCTGGCGTCCGGCCTGCTGTCCGGCCGGTACACCGCCGACACCTCGTTCGGCGCCGACGACCACCGGAACTACAACCGGGCCGGTGAGGCGTTCGACGTCGGCGAGACGTTCTCCGGCGTGCCCTACGACACCGGGCTCGCCGCCGTGGAGCGGTTGCGCCCGCTCGTGCCGGGGGAGGCGAGCATGGCGCAGTTCGCGCTGCGCTGGATCCTGGACCAGCCGCAGGTGACCACCGTGATCCCCGGCGCGCGCAACCCCGAGCAGGCCCGCGCGAACGCCGCAGCCGCCGCGCTCGCGCCGCTGACCAGCCACGACGAGGTCCGCGCGGTCTACGACGAGCTGGTGCGCCCGGTGGTCCACGACCGCTGGTGACCCGGCCCCGGTGACCGGGACGGCGGCGGGGGCCGGGCTCACCACGAGCCCGGCCCCCGCCGCCGTCCGATCAGTCCTCCTCCGGGCTCTCGCCGAGGATGGCGTAGAGCTTGCGGCGGGTCTCGTCCAGCAGTTCGGCGGCCCGCCGCTGCTGGTCCTCGGTGCCCGCGTGCACCATCTGCATCATGGCCGCGCCGACCTGCTTGGCCGCCTCGCGCAGCTTCGCCTCGCCCTGGTCGACGCCCTCGGTGACCTGCTCCCACGGCGGCACGCCCTCGGCGGACTCCGCCTCGGCCCGACCGCTCTCGGTGAGCTGGAACAGCTTCTTGCCGCCCTGCTCCTCGGCCGCCACGACCAGGCCCTCGTCGGCCAGCAGCTGCAGGGTCGGGTAGACCGAGCCGGGGCTGGGCCGCCACAGGCCGTCGGTGCGCTGGCCGATCTCCTGGATCATCTCGTAGCCGTGCATGGGCCGCTCGGCCAGCAGGGCGATGACGGCCGCGCGCACGTTGCCGCGCCGCTGCCTGCCACCGCGCCGGTGACCGCCGAAGAAGTCCGGCGGCCCCGGCGGCATCGGGGGCATCGGGGGCATTCCGGGGAAGCCGCCCCGGCCGAAGTGCCCCGGCCTGCCGCGCCCCATGTCGGGGCCGAAGCCGAAGCCGCCGCGGTGCTCGTCGTCGCCGAAGGCCGGGTGGCCGAAGTCCGGCCTGCCGGGGTGGGCGTCGAAGTCGCCGAAGCCGAAGCCGAACCCGCCGGGGCCGTGACCGGGACCGCCGTGCCCGTGCTCCCCGCGACCCCGGCCGTGCCCCGGCCCGCGCCCACCGCGCCCGCCGTGGCCGCCCGGCCCGCGCCCGCCGTGCTCCCGTCCGCCGAACCGCTCGTTGTCCGCGCTCATGTCGATCTCCTCATCGGGTGTGTATCGGTAAGACGCTATCGACGATATATCGGAAGCTATCGCGATGCAACGCCCGATAGTGCGACGGGTCGTGCGACACTGGATGGGCTATGACTGCCCTCCCCCTCGTCTTCGACGCGCCCAAGCGCGGGCTGCCGCCGCGCCACCTCGCCGACCTCACCGCCGAGCAGCGGCGCGAGGCCGTGGTCTCGCTGGGCGAGAAGCCCTTCCGGGCCAACCAGCTGTCGAACCACTACTTCGGCAGGCTCACCGTCGACCCGGACGCCATGACCGACATCCCGGCCACGGCCAGGGAGAAGCTGGTCGGCGACCTCATGCCGCCGCTGTGGACCGAGGTCCGCAGCGTGGAGGCCGACGCGGGGACCACCCGCAAGACGCTGCTGCGCGCCCACGACGGGACGCTGGTGGAGAGCGTGCTCATGCGCTACCCCGACCGGGCGACCCTGTGCATCTCCAGCCAGGCGGGCTGCGGCATGGCCTGCCCGTTCTGCGCCACCGGCCAGGGCGGGCTCCAGCGCAACCTGTCCACCGCCGAGATCGTCGACCAGGTCCGGCGCGGGGCGGCGGCCATGCGCGACGGCCTGCTCCCCGGCGGTCCCGGCAGGCTCTCGAACATCGTCTTCATGGGCATGGGCGAGCCGCTGGCCAACTACAAGCGGGTCATCGAGGCCGTGCACCGCATCTGCGACCCGGCCCCGGCGGGCCTGGGCATCTCGCAGCGCTCGGTCACCGTGTCCACGGTCGGCCTCGTCCCGGCGATCCGCAAGCTCACCGAGGAGAACCTCCAGGTCAGGCTCGCGGTGTCGCTGCACACCCCGGACGACGAGCTGCGCGACACGCTCGTGCCGGTCAACACCCGCTGGAAGGTCGCCGAGGTCATGGAGGCCGCGCGCGGCTACGCCGACCGCACCGGCCGCCGGGTGTCGATCGAGTACGCGCTGATCAGGGACATCAACGACCAGGGCTGGCGCGCCGACATGCTCGGCAAGCTGCTGCGCAGGCACCTCGGGCCGCTGGTGCACGTCAACCTGATCCCGCTCAACCCCACGCCCGGCTCGAAGTGGGACGCCTCGCCCAAGCCCGTGGAGCGCGAGTTCGTGCGGCGGGTCAAGGAGCAGGGCGTCGAGTGCACGGTGCGCGACACCAGGGGCCAGGAGATCGCGGCGGCCTGCGGGCAGCTCGCGGCCGAGGGCTGAGCCCGCCCCCAGGCGCCCCTCCCGAACGGCCGGACGCCCGGCGCTCACCCCGAGCGCCGGGCGTTCGCGCGTCCGCGCCTCGCCCGATCGGTGCGGAACCGGCGTCAGCGCCGCCCTGCGCGCCCGGACCCCGCGCGGCGGCTCGGGGGCGGGTCGGCGCCATCCGGAACGGCACAGGGCCGTTCAGCGCCCGTTGCCGCGCCCGCCCGGGCCGGGTCAGCGCCCGCCGTGCGCCAGGTCGATGATCGCGTCGCGGGTCGGGTCGCCCGCCCGCATGTCCAGCCGCACGGTCCTGGGCACCCGTCGCGCGCTGTGCACGACCTGGATGTGCCGCTGCTCGATCGTCACGCCCCGCACGTCGGCCACCGGGATCGAGTACGAGTTCCCGGCCGCGGGGAACCGCACCCGGATCGACTCGGCCCCGGCCACCACCTGGAGCCCGCCGGTCAACCTGCTGACCGGCACCACCCCGAGCACCCCCGCGCACCAGGACCGCGCCACCGCCCCCTCCGGCATCGGCGCGGCCTTGAGCACGTGCACCTGCCGCCACGCCAGCAGCGCGAGCGCCACCACGACGACCAGCGCGGACACCCAGGTCGCGGTGAACGGCACGCCGCTCGGAGCGGTGACCAGCAGCCCCGTCCCCGCCGCGACGAGCAGTGCCAAGACGCCCCACAGCGCCCTCTGCAACCAGACGACCTTCATCCCTCTCCCTCACCGGCGGACCCCCTCCATGATTCTGCCCTGAGCGGGTGACGGGGAGTGCCCGGTTACCATCCGGGGTGTGAAGGTGGTCGCGGACAGGTACCAGGTCATCCGTGAGCTGGGCCGCGGGGGCATGGGGGTGGTGTGGCTCGCCGAGGACCGCGTCATCGGTCGTCAGGTCGCGCTCAAGGAGCTGCGCACCTCCTCCCCGGCTGAGCGGGAGCGGGTGCTGCGCGAGGCGCGCACCGCGGGCAGGCTCAACTCGCCCTCGGTCGTCACCGTGCACGACGTGGTGGTCGAGGAGGGCACCGCCTACATCGTGATGGAGCTGGTCAGCGCGCCGACGCTGGCCGACCTCATGCCGCTGCCCGCCGACCGCGTCGCCGCGATCGGGCTCGCCGTGCTGGACGCCCTCGACACCGCGCACGCGGCGGGCATCGTCCACCGGGACGTCAAGCCCGGCAACGTCATGGTGCTGCCGAACGGCCAGGTCAAGCTCGCCGACTTCGGCATCGCCCGCGCCATGGACGACCCCAGGCTCACCGCGAACGGCGGCGTCATGGGCTCGCCCGGCTACATGGCGCCCGAGCTGTTCGCGGGCCAGCCGCCCGCGCCGCCGTCGGACATGTGGGCGCTCGGCGCGACCCTGTTCGAGGCCGTCGAGGGCCGCTCGCCGTTCGAGCGCGCCACCACCGCCGCCACCGTGCACGCCGTGCTCAACGAGCGCCCCGTGCCCACCCACCTGGCCGGACCGCTCTCCGAGGTCGTGCTCGGCCTGCTCGTGCAGGCGCCCGCGAACCGGTTCACCGCGCAGCAGGCGCGGGCCGGGCTCCAGCGCGCGGCGAGCGCCGACGCGGAGACCGTGGTCTTCCCCAAGGCGGACAACGGGCGGGATGTGCGCAAGATCGCACTGGCGGGCGGCGGGGTCGCCGCCGTGCTCGCCCTGACCGCCGCGTTCGTCCTCATCCCGGACGACGACCCTGGGGAGCGGGCCATGGCGAGCACGCCGTCGCCGGTGTCCTCCACGTCCGCGCCGCCCAGCAGCAGCACCGCGCCGTCCAGCTCCGCGCCGCCGAGCAGCAGCACCCCGACCACCACCACGACGACGGTCGTGGCCCCGCCGAGGCTGGTGCCGCTGGCCCGCTTCAAGGGGCAGGACAACTGGAGCTACACCGGGTCGTCGATGCTGGACGTGCCGATGGGGTACGCGCCGGACAAGGCGCTCGGCCTGGTGCTCACCCGGCAGGAGGAGGGCACCAGGCCGCTCTACTCGTGCCAGGTCAAGGACTCGCCCGGTCGGATGACGTCGCTGTCGGCGACGTGCGAGACGCAGCGCGTCTACGGGATCGTGGGCTACGTCTACGAGAAGCAGCCGCCCGCCGACAAGCCCTCGCAGGAGCTGTTCCGCTGCAAGGCGGGGGACCGGCACTTCGACTCGAACGAGAAGCACTGCGACGGTCAGCAGGTGGAGTTCTCGCTCGGCTGGGTGCTCGTCGACCGCGAGCAGTGAGCGCTCCGGCGGTGACGCGGGGAGCGGTGTGACGGGAGGGTGGTCCGCGGGCTCGGGGAGAACAGCGGACCCGCGGAGCCCCACCCACGACCTCGGCGCGGCGGTCGGTGGTCTCGCGCCGCCGCGCGGCGCGGGACCCGACCCGCTCGGGTCAGCGCCGGGAGGTCTTCTTCTCCCGGACCTGGAACCACACCAGGGCGGCGGCCATCGACACGCCGGTGCCGATCACCCAGATGTTCTCGACGCGACCGTGGTGGTTGCCGATCAGCAGCGAGAAGACGGCCAGCGTCGACAGCCAGCCCGCGATCAGGATGCCCTTGGGGAACGTGCCGTGCCAGCCCCACTCGGCGGACGGCTCCTCAACGGGGTCGACCGCGGGACGCCGGTCCAGTTCAGACGACGAAGACACAGCCGCACGACCTTCCTGCCGAACACTCGATGAACCCGGCAATCGTCGCACACGGCGAGCGCTCGCGGGACGTGAGGTGCGACGTGGGGTGCGCGCCCCGGCGCGCGCCGTCTACCCTGCTCTCCGCGCGCTCGCGCTGATCCAGACCCCCGGCGGCACCTCCCGGACGACCCCGACGAGGTTCCGCGCTGCCCGCAGGAAGGTGCGCAGTTGACCGAGCCCGGCTTCCAGCCCGCGGAGGCGCGGATGCCCGACACGCACGCCCCGGTCGAGGTCGGCCTGCACGGCGTGACGAAGCGGTTCTCCGACCAGGTCGCGGTGGACGGCGTCGACCTGAACGTGCACGAGGGCGAGTTCTTCTCCGTCCTCGGCCCCTCCGGCTGCGGCAAGACCACGCTGCTGCGGATGATCGCGGGCTTCGCCGACCCGGACGAGGGCCGCATCGAGCTGGACGGCGTCGACATGGTCGGCGTGCCGCCGTACCGCCGCGACGTGAACACCGTCTTCCAGTCCTACGCGCTGTTCCCGCACATGAGCGTGTGGGACAACGTCGCCTACGGGGTCAAGCGCAAGGGCGTGCGCGGCGCCGAGCTGAAGAAGGTCGTGGGCGAGCACCTGGAGCTGGTGCGGCTGTCGCGGTTCGCCAAGCGCCGCCCCACCCAGCTGTCCGGCGGGCAGCAGCAGCGCGTGGCCATCGCCCGCGCGCTCGCCGCCGGTCCGCGCCTGCTGCTGCTCGACGAGCCGCTCGGCGCGCTGGACGCGGTGCTGCGCAAGGAGCTCCAGATCGAGCTGATGCGCATCCAGCGCGAGGTCGGCACCACCTTCCTCTACGTCACCCACGACCAGGAGGAGGCACTCGTGCTCTCCCACCGGATCGCGGTGATGAACGCCGGGAAGCTGGAGCAGGTCGGCTACCCCGAGGACGTCTACGAGCGGCCCGCCACCCGGTTCGTCGCGGGCTTCATCGGCACCTCGAACATCCTGGGCGCCACCGTGTCCGGCGCGGACGGGTCCTGGGTCGAGCTCGACTCGCCCGGCGTCACCCGGTTGCGCGCCCCGCTGCAGCGCGACGTCCGGCACGGGCAGCACGTCGAGGCCACGGTGCGCCCGGAGAAGGTGCACCTGTACGACGTGGACGAGCAGGCCCCCGGCGGCTGGTGCGAGTTGACCGGGGTGGTGCGCGACGTGGTCTACACGGGCGTGTCCACCCAGTACGTGGTCGACGTCCCCGGCGGCGGGGAGCTGGTCGCGTTCGCGCAGAACACCCGTCGCGTCGACGACGCGGGCTCGCCGGGGCAACCCGTGCGGATGGCCTGGGACCCCGAGTACACCGTCCTGTTGGAGAAGAGCGCTGATGACTGACCAGAACCTCCGGATCGCCCGCATCTGGGACCCTGGGAACGCCCGCGTGACGCGGCGTTCCGTGTTCCGCGCCAGCGCGTTCTTCGCGCTCGCCGCCACCGGCGCGTGCGGCGTCGGCCAGGCCCCGAGCGGCTCCACGTCCAGCGCGCCCTCGGCGGCCAAGGCCACCAACGCGGTGGACGAGCCGAAGCTGAACTTCTACAACTGGACCGACTACATCGCCGACGACACGCTGTCCGGGTTCACCGAGGCGTCCGGCGTCCAGGTCACGTACGACAACTTCAGCACCAACGACGAGCTGGAGGCCAAGATCGCCTCCGGTGCGGCGGGCTACGACCTCGTGGTGCCCAGCGACAACTTCCTGCGCCGCTTCCTGCGCTCGGACCTGGTCCTGCCGCTGGACCACGACCTCATCCCGAACCTGAAGAACCTGGAGACCAGGTTCACCGAGGCCGACTACGACGCGGGCAACCGGTACTCCGTGCCGTGGGCCTGGGGCACCACGGGCCTTGCGTACTCCAAGTCCCAGCTGGGCGACGCCGTCACCGGCTTCTCCGCCTACGACCTGGCCGCCGCGCAGGGCCGCAGCACCATCCTCGACGAGGCGCGCGACGCGCTCGCCCTCGGTCTGCTCAAGCTCGGGTTCGACCCGAACACCACCGACGCGGGCCAGATCGACCAGGCCGCGAGCGCGCTGCTGGAGCTCAAGCGCAAGATCGGCCAGATCAACTCCGACGTGATCGAGCCGCTCACCTCCGGCCAGGTCCCGCTCGCCCAGTCCTACTCCGGCGACGCGTTCCAGGCCCGCGAGGCCAACGAGGACATCGCCTACGCCATCCCCACCGAGGGCGGGCTGTCCTACGTGGACCTGCTGTGCATCCCCAAGCAGGCCCCGCACGCGGCCAACGCGCACGCGTTCATCAACTACATCCTGGAGCCGAAGGTCGGCGCGGCGCTCGCCAACGCGGTGCGCTACGGCAGCCCGAACGCCGCGGCCAAGGAGTTCATCGAGCCGGAGCTGCTGAACGACCCGCTGGTCTACCCGTCCGAGGAGCAGCTCGCGAAGCTGCCGTTCACCAAGGACCTCGGGGCCGAGGCCGAAGCCCGCTACGCCGACGCCTGGACCAAGGTCAAGACGGGCTGATGGCGCGGCGCCCTCCCCGCTGGCTGGTCGCCACCGGCCTGCTCACCCCGACCGGGCTGTGGCTCGGCCTGTTCCTCATCGCGCCACTGGCGCTGGTGGTGCAGTTCAGCTTCGCCACCCGCGACACCGGGATCGCCCGCGCCGTCCTGCCCTGGACGGCCGACGCCTACCGGACCGCGCTCGACCCGGCGTTCCTGCCGATCTTCGGGCGCACCCTGGCGTACGCCGCCGCCACCACGCTGCTGTGCCTGGTGCTCGGCTTCCCGCTGGCGTGGTTCACCGCGCGGCACGCGGGCCGGTTCCGCACCGCCATGCTCGCGGCGGTGCTCGTGCCGTTCTGGTCCAGCTACCTGGCGCGCATCTACGCCTGGAAGGCGCTGCTGGACGGCGACGGCCTGGTCAACCGGGTGCTGGAGCAGGTCGGGCTCGGCCGCGACGGCGGGTTCCTGCTCACCCACGGCGCGGTCGTGCTCGGCCTGACCTACGGGTTCCTGCCGTTCATGGTGCTGCCGCTGTACGTGGCGTGCGAGCGGTTCGACCACCGGCAGGTCGAGGCGTCCTACGACCTCGGCCACGGCCGGGTGTCCACGTTCGCGCGGGTCGTGCTGCCGGGGGTGGCGCCCGGCGTGCTCGCGGGCTCGCTGCTGGTGCTGGTGCCCGCGGCGGGCGACTTCGTGACGCCCAAGCTGCTCGGCGGCGTGGACCAGACCACGTTCGGCAGCGTCATCGACGACCAGTTCCGGGGCGGCAACAACTGGCCGCTCGGGTCGGCGATGGCGGTGCTGCTGCTGGTGCTGGTGGTCGTCGTGCTGGCGCTGCGCGGCAAGCGCGGGGAGGACGTGCTGTGAGGCGGCGGCCCTGGGTGCTGGGCGCCTCGGCGTTCGGCGTGCTCGCGTTCCTGTACGCGCCGATCCTGTGGCTGGCGGCGGTCTCGTTCAACGACTCCCGCTCGCTCAGCCGCATCACCGGCCTGTCCACGAGGTGGTACGGCGAGCTGTTCGCCGACGACCGGGTCATGTCGGCGCTCGCGCTGACCCTGCGGCTGGCGCTGACCAGCGCCGCGATCGCCACGGTGATCGGGTCGCTGGCCGCGTTCGGGCTGCGCAGGGCGTTCCCCGGACGCGGCGCGTGGACGGTGCTGCTGAGCCTGCCGCTGGTGGTGCCCGAGGTGGTGCTGGGCGTGGCGGTGCTCGGGTTCTGCGTGAAGCTCGCGGGCATCCCGCTCGGGTTCGGCGCGCTGCTCATCGCGCACGTCGCGTTCACGCTCAGCTACGTGGTCGTGGTGGTGCGGGCGCGGGTGTCCGGGTTGGACTCGCGGCTGGAGGAGGCGGCGGCCGACCTGGGCGCCTCGCCGCTGGTCGCGTTCCGCACGGTCACCTGGCCGCTGGTGGCCCCGGCGGTCGGGGCGGGCGCGGCGTTCGCGTTCCTGCTCTCGTTCGACGACGTGGTGACCTCCAGCTACCTCACCGGCGTCGGCTCGACCACGCTGCCCGTCTACGTGTACGCGCAGGCGGGCAAGCGCGGGGTGTCGCCGGAGATCGTGGCGCTGTCGACGCTGATGGTGGGGGTGAGCGCGGCGCTGCTCGTGGCGGGCGTGCTGTTCACCGCCTGGCGGGCCCGGCGCGCGTCCGCGCCGTCGTCAACTTTCGTCGCGGCGGCCAGCGACCATTGAGCGCCGACGCGGACGGGCCCCCGGCCCTACCGTGACGGGGTGAGCACGCTCGTCGACCGGATGCGCCCCCACCTGCCGGACCTCCCCGCGGCGTGGGGGCGCTTCCAGGGCGACCTGGCCCGGCGCCTGCGCGCGCTGACCCCGCTGCGGGCGGGCCGCGAGGCGCTGGGCCTGCTCGTCGTGCTCGCGCTCGACGTGTGGCCCGCCGTGCTGGCGGGCGGCGAACCGGCGGGCGGCGTGCGCACCCTGGTGCTCGCGGCGTTCTACGCGCTGCTGTACGAGCTGCGCCTGGTGTTCCCCGCGCTGGCACTGCTGGGCACCGCGCTGGTGGCGTTCGACTTCCAGGGCGACCACGGCGGGTCGGCGGTCGTCGCCGTCGTCGCCTACGCGGCGGGCAGGCGCATCGACCCGTGGTACCGGGCGCTCGCCGTCGCGGTGCTGGCGCTGGTGGCGTACGTGGCGGCCTGGACCGGGTCGAACCTGGCGCTGATCGGCTCGGTCGGGGTGTTCCTCGGGGTGAGCGTGTACGGGCTGGCGGTGGCGCTGCCGTTCCTGGTCGGCCGGTACGTCGCGCAGCGCAACGCGCTGGTCGACGCGCTGCTGGAGCGCGAGGCCGGGCGCCGCGAGGAGCGGGCGCTGATCACCCGGCAGGTGCGGTTGCGCGAGCGCAACCGGATAGCGCAGGACATGCACGACAGCCTCGGTCACCGGCTCAGCCTCATCTCGGTGCACGCGGGCGCGCTCGCCATGGACCCCGGACTGGGGGAGCGGCAGCGCGAGGCGGTGGGGGTGCTGCGCGGCGCGGCGCTGACCGCGATGGAGGAGCTGCGCGGGGTCATCGGCGTGCTGCGCCGCGACGCCGAGCCCGACGAGGACCAGGCGCGGCGCACCGTGGACGCGGTGGACGAGCTGGTGGACGGGGCGCGGCAGGCCGGGATGCGGGTCAGCCTGGTGCGCGGCGGGCAGCCGACGCCGCTGCCCGCGCGGGTCAGCCACGCCGCGTACCGGATAGTGCAGGAGGGGCTGACGAACGCGTCCAAGCACGCGCCGGGCGCGGCCGTGCAGGTGGCGGTGCGGTACGACCCGGACGCGCTGGTCGTCGAGGTGCGCAACAACCCGGCGCAGGCCAGGGCGAAGGCGGGGTCCTCGGGGTTCGGGCTGATCGGGCTGGGCGAGCGGGTGCGGCTCGCGGGCGGGCTGCTGCACGTGGGCGAGCTGGTCACCGGCGGGTTCCGGATCGCCGCCGTGCTGCCCTACGAGGACACCGGGGCGCCCGGCGACGAGCCGCTCGACTTCCCCGACGAGCCGCAGGAGGACGTGGGCGCGGGTCGCGGTGGCTTCGGGCGCCCGCGCCAGTGGGCCGGGGTCGGGTCGATCGTGCTGGCCGGGCTGGTGGTCGTCGCGCTGGTGGCGGGCATCGCCTGGCTCGGCACCCGGCCGGTGACCAGGGTCGCCAGCGACGAGCTCTACGCGTCGGTCGCGGTCGGCCAGTCCGAGTCGGAGGCCGTGGCGGTCCTGCCGCTCGGCCTCGACCCGCCGATCGGCGACCTGAAGCTCGGCGCTCCCCCCGAGCCGGCCGGGGCGAGGTGCCTCTACTTCGCCGCCGACGTCCAGACATACTCGTCGCACGGGACCAGGGTGTTCCGGTTCTGCTTCGCGGGCGGCGAGGTCGTGGAGAAGAACACCCACCTCCGGGAAGAGTGAGCGTTGATCCGGGTACTGATCGCCGACGACGAACCGCTGATGCGCGCGGGCATCAAGGCCATCCTCGGCACGGCCGAGGACATCGAGCTGGTGGACGAGGTGGGCGACGGGCGCGAGGCGGTCCGGGTGGCCACCGAGCGCCGCGTCGACGTGGCCGTGCTGGACATCCGGATGCCCCGGCTGGACGGGCTGGCGGCGGCGCGGGAGCTGAAGTCCGTCGCGCCGTCCACGCGGGTGGTGGTGCTGACCACGTTCGGCGAGGACGACAACATCGTGCGGGCGCTGTCCGAGGGGGCGGCGGGGTTCCTGCTCAAGGACTCGGCGCCGGAGGAGCTGCTGCGCGCGGTCCGGGCGGTGCACGCGGGGGAGGCGTACCTGTCGCCGATGGTGACCAGCCGGGTGGTCGGCATGGTCGCCCAGGTGGGGCAACCGCGCAGGCAGGAGGCCGTGCGCCAGGTCCAGCGGCTGACCGACCGCGAGGTGGAGGTGCTGGAGCTGCTGGGGCTCGGGATGTCGAACGCGGACGTGGGGCAGCGGCTGCACATGAGCGAGGCGACGGTGAAGACGTACGTGAGCAGGCTGCTGGCCAAGCTCGGGCTGACGAACCGGGTGCAGGCGGCGCTGCTGGCCAGGGACGCGGGGTTGTCGGCCGAGGGGTGAGGCTGAGGGGGTGAGGCTGAGTTGGTGGGGCCCTGCCCGGCTCGCGGTGACCCGCGACACGTGGGGGACACTCCTGCGGGTGAAAAGGATCGCGCGCTCGACCTCCGCCGCGCTGGCGCTCCTGCTGGCCGCCGCCTGCACCGGTGACACCACCCCGCCGGGGGACGCGCCGGGCAACCCCGCGCCCGGCCTCCCCGACGCCGTCGTCGGGTACGACCAGCTCGTCAGGGGCAGCCGGGCCATGCCGTTCAGCGGGGACTGCTCGCAGCTCACCGGCATCGTCGCCGACCTGGGCATGGCGGTGGCCGAGCCGATCGGCGAGCCGCTCTCGGACGAGACCACCGGCTGCGCGCTGTACGCCTCCGAGCCCGCCGCCGGATCGGACGACAACCCGGCGGACCGGCCCGAGTCGTTCCGGGTGGAGCCGCTGGCGCCCGAGGACGGGCAGGCCGACGCCTTCAGCGCCTACTGGGGCGGTGAGGGGGGCGCGCAGGGGTACCACCGGCGGTTCGTGCTCGGGGGGCGGTACCACGCCGTCGAGAGCATCGGGTTCAGCCTGGCAGGCCCGTTCTGCCTGCTCACCGTGGACGTCGCCGCGCCCGAGGCGCTGCAGTTCGCGCTGGAGCGGCCGGGGGCCGAAAAGGAGTACGGGCGGCTGCGCGCCCCGGCCGGGCAGGAGGTGCCGCGCGAGGCGGTCGACCGGTTCGTGGTCGACACCTGCCCGACCGCCGCCGAGCACGCCGTCGCGGCGCTCGCCGCCATTGACCCGAACGGTGGCTCCCGCGCTACCGGGTGACCCTCGGCCGGTGAGAAGGGGGTCGGCCCGTGTTCGGCAAATGATTCCACCCGGTTCGGCGGAACGGGTGAGTTCCGCCACCTCGCGCGCGGGGTGCCGAAGTTGGCGAACCCCTGAGAAAAGGGCCGGAAACGCCACGCGCCCCCGACGACGCGAGGTCGTCGGGGGCGCGGGATCGGCGCGCGCGGAGCCGGGCCCTAGGCCCTCGCGCGACGGCCGGTCACCAGGCGGTAGATCCCCAGCAGGACCACGGAGCCGAGGATGGCCAGCAGCCAGGTGCTGAGGTCGAAGAAGTTCCCGAGCCCGGTTCCGAACACGGCGCTGCCGATGAAGCCACCGAGGATCGCGCCAACGATGCCGATCAGGATCGTGACGATGATGCCACCAGGGTCGCGACCCGGCATGACCGCCTTGGCGATGGCCCCAGCGATCAGGCCAAGGACGATCCAACCCAAGATGCCCACGATTGCTCTCCTCTGCCTGTGTGACCCGACGCTTCCGTCCCGTCAGGTGCTCGGTGCAGGAGTGCCCTCGGACGGGTGACATCATTCGTCTGTTACCATTCTGTTATTAAGGTACCGCTGTTCGGTCTCCGCGCCCTGCTCCGGAACAATGGGTTTCGATGAGCACACCACGCAAGGTCCTGGTACTCGGGTCCACGGGGTCGATCGGCACCCAGGCGCTCGACGTGATCTCCACCAGGCGCGACCAGTTCGCCGTCGCGGGTCTGTCCGCGGGCGGCGCGGACCTCGCGGCGCTGGCCGCGCAGGCCCTGGACTTCGGCGTCGAGGCAGTCGCCGTGGCCCGCCCCGACTCGGCCGAGGACTTCGCCCTCGCCTACGACGCCGAGGTCGCCCGCCGCGGCCTCGCGCCCGCCGACCACCGCAGGCCCCGCCTGCTGACCGGCCCGGACGCCGCGAGCGACCTCGTCGACGCCGCGCCCGCCGACGTGGTGCTCAACGGCATCACCGGCTCGATCGGCCTCGAACCCACCCTCCGCGCGCTCGCGTCCGGGGCCACCCTCGCGCTCGCGAACAAGGAGTCGCTGATCGCGGGCGGCCCGCTGGTGCTCTCCGCCGCGAAGCCCGGCCAGCTCGTCCCGGTCGACTCCGAGCACTCCGCGCTCGCCCAGTGCCTGCGCGGCGGTCGCGCCGACGAGGTCGACCGGCTCGTGCTCACCGCGTCCGGCGGGCCGTTCCGGGGGCGCAAGCGCGCCGACCTGGCGGACGTCACCGTCCAGCAGGCCATGGCCCACCCGACCTGGTCGATGGGCAACGTGATCACCATCAACTCGGCCACCCTGGTCAACAAGGGCCTGGAGCTGATCGAGGCGCACCTGCTGTTCGGCGTGCCCTACGACCGGATCGACGTCGTCGTGCACCCCCAGTCGGTGATCCACTCCATGGTCACCTTCACCGACGGCTCCACCCTCGCCCAGGCCAGCCCGCCCGACATGCGGCTGCCCATCGCGCTCGGCCTGTCCTGGCCCGACCGCGTCCCCGGCGCCGCCGCCGCGTGTACTTTCAAAGAGCCGACCGCGTGGACGTTCGAGCCGCTGGACGACGACACGTTCCCGGCGGTCCGGCTCGCCAGGCGCGCGGGCACGGCGGGCGGTTGCCTGCCCGCCGTCTACAACGCGGCCAACGAGGAGGCGCTCGCCGCCTTCTTCGTCGGCGCGACGTCGTTCCTCTCCGTGGTCGACACCGTGGAGCGGGTGCTGGACGAGGCGGACGGCTGGGCACACGACCCCGCCGACGTCGCCGAGGTCCTCGAAGCCGAGCGCTGGGCTCGGACGAGGGCGCGGGAACTGGTGGCCACTTCGGTGGGGTCTGGGAGGGACTGACCGTGGCGTTCGTGTTGGGTGTGGTGCTGTTCGCGCTGCTCATCGGCATTTCGATCGCGCTGCACGAGCTGGGACACCTGGCAACGGCCAAGGCCTTCGGCATGAAGGTGACCCGGTACTACATCGGCTTCGGCCCGCGCATCTGGTCGACGCGCAGGGGTGAGACCGAGTACGGCCTCAAGGCCATCCCGGCCGGTGGCTTCTGCGAGATCGTCGGCATGACCGCGCTCGACGAGCTGCCGCCCGAGGACGAGAAGCGCGCCTTCTACCGGCAGAAGACCTGGAAGCGCGTCGTCGTGCTCTCCGCCGGGTCCATCACGCACTTCATCGTCGGCTTCGTCGTGCTGTACGCGATGGCCGCCACGATCGGCCTGCCGGACATCCGGGACGAGGCCGTGGTGTCGAAGGTCTCGCAGTGCGTGCCCGCCACCGCCGCCGAGGCCAAGAAGGAGAACCCGGCCTGCGCGCCGAGCGACCCGACGCCGGGCGTCAGCGCGGGCGTGCAGCAGGGCGACCGGATCGTCGCGGTCGGCGGCGACCGCCTGGCGACCTGGACCGAGGTCCAGAAGCGCATCCAGAAGAGCAGCGGCCCCACCGAGGTCGTCGTCCTGCGCGGTGACGACGAGGTCAAGCTGACCATCGACATCCCGCAGGTCGAGCGCGAGCTGCGCCGCGCCGACGGCTCCACCCACGTCGACACCGTGGGCGTCATCGGCGTCGCCAAGTCCAGGCTGTACGAGTACAACGCGCTCACCGCCGTCGGCGGCGCGACGAAGTACACCGGCGACATGTTCGCCAACACCTGGCGCGGCCTGATGAAGTTCCCCGAGAAGATCCCCATGGTCATCAAGGCCATCGGCGGCGGCGAGCGCGACCCGGAGGCCCCGGTCAGCGTGGTCGGCGCGTCCATCCTCGGCGGCGACGCGGTCAGCGCCGGCCTGTGGCACTTCTTCTGGCTCATGCTGGCCGGCCTGAACTTCTTCATCGGTGTGTTCAACCTCCTGCCGCTGCTCCCGCTGGACGGCGGCCACATCGCCGTCAACCTGTACGAGCGGGTGCGGGACTGGGTCCGCAAGCTGCGCGGCAAGCCCGCAGGCCCCCCGGTGAACTACCTGCGGCTGCTGCCGCTGACCTACTTCGCCATCTTCGTCGGCGGCGCGATCACGCTGCTGACGATCACCGCGGACATCGTCAACCCCATCCGGCTCCCCTGATGTGCCTCCCCGAAAGGTGCTTGTCCCATGACTGACGGCGTCATGCTCGGTATGCCTGCGCTGCCGCCTCCCGTCCTGTCCGAGCGGCGCAAGACCCGCCAGCTCAAGGTCGGGTCGGTCGGCGTCGGCAGCGAGTCCCCGGTGTCGGTGCAGTCCATGACCACGACGGTCACCGCCGACATCAACGGCACCCTCCAGCAGATCGCGGAGCTGACCGCGTCCGGCTGCGACATCGTCCGGGTCGCCTGCCCCTCGCAGGACGACGCCGACGCGCTCGCGGCCATCGCGAAGAAGTCCCAGATCCCGGTGATCGCGGACATCCACTTCCAGCCGAAGTACGTGTTCGCCGCCATCGAGGCGGGCTGCGCGGCGGTCCGGGTCAACCCCGGCAACATCAAGAAGTTCGACGACAAGGTCAAGGAGATCGCCGCGGCGGCCCGCGACCACAACACCCCCATCCGGATCGGCGTCAACGCGGGCTCGCTCGACCCGCGCCTGATGGCCAAGCACGGCAAGGCCACCCCCGAGGCCCTCGCCGAGTCCGCGCTGTGGGAGGCCTCGCTCTTCGCCGAGCACGACTTCCACGACCTGAAGATCTCCGTCAAGCACAACGACCCCGTGGTCATGGTGCGCGCCTACGAGATCCTCGCCGAGCAGTGCGACTACCCGCTGCACCTGGGCGTCACCGAGGCCGGTCCCGCCTTCCAGGGCACGATCAAGTCCGCCGTGGCCTTCGGCGCGCTGCTGCGCCAGGGCATCGGCGACACGATCCGGGTCTCCCTGTCCGCCCCGCCGGTGGAGGAGGTCAAGGTCGGCAACCAGATCCTCCAGTCGCTGAACCTGCGCCCCCGCAAGCTGGAGATCGTCTCCTGCCCGTCCTGCGGTCGGGCCCAGGTGGACGTCTACACCCTCGCCGAGCAGGTCACCGCCGGTCTGGAGGGCATGGAGGTGCCGCTGCGCGTCGCCGTCATGGGCTGCGTCGTCAACGGCCCCGGCGAGGCCCGCGAGGCCGACCTCGGCGTGGCCTCCGGCAACGGCAAGGGCCAGATCTTCGTCAAGGGCAAGGTCATCAAGACCGTGCCCGAGCACCTGATCGTGGAGACCCTCATCGAAGAGGCGATGCGCATCGCCGAGGAGGTCGGCGAGACCGAGGGCTCGGGCGAGCCCGTCGTCACGGTCGGCTGAGCGGGTGGCGGGCACCCCGCTCCGGCTCGTTGTCTGGCAGGCTTGGCCGTGTGCTGAGGCTTGCCGGAGCGAGGGTGCTCGACGACCGGGAGCTCACCGGGGTGCTGGCGGCGCTCGCCGCCGACCCGGTGGCGTCCTGCATGGTCGCCGCGCGGGTGGAGTCCGTGGGGCTCGACCCGTGGCGGCTGGGCGGTGAGGTCTGGTCGTTCGACCACCGGGCGCTGCGCGGCGGTCGCGTGGACGCCCTGTGCTTCGCGGGTCCGAACCTGATCCCGCTGTCCGGGGGCCAGGCCGCGCTGCGCGGCTTCGCCGACCGGGCCAGGCGGCGGGGGCGCACGTGCTCCTCGCTGGTCGGGCCCGCCGAGCAGGTCATCGGCCTGTGGGAGGAGCTGGAGCGCGACTGGGGCCCGGCCCGCGAGGTGCGCGCCGACCAGCCGCTGCTCGCCATGGGCGGCGCGCCGTCGGTGCGCCCGGACCCGCTGGTGCGACCGGTGCGGCCCGCCGAGCTGGAGCGCTACCTGCCCGCCGCGATCGCCATGTTCGTGGAGGAGGTCGGCGTCGACCCGTGCGCCGAGGACGGCGGCGCGGGCTACCGGGCGCGGGTGGCCGAGCTGATCGCGTCCGGGCGGGCGTTCGCCCGGTTCGAGAACGGCGAGGTCGTGTTCAAGGCCGAGATCGGGGCGATGTCCCGGCAGGTCGGCCAGATCCAGGGCGTGTGGGTGCGGCCGGACCGGCGCGGGCACGGCGTCGGCGCGGCGGGCACGGCGGCCGTGGCCGACCGGCTCGTCCGGGGCCTCGGGCGCACCGCGAGCCTGTACGTCAACGGCTACAACAGCCCCGCCCGCGCCGCGTACCGCAAGATCGGTTTCACGCAGGTGGGCCAGTACGCGACCGTGCTCTTCTGATCCGGGGGCATACTGCGGTGGTGCTGCTGCCCAAGCTGGCCGGTCCGGTGTGCGTCCTGCTGCTGCTCTCCGGGTGCGGGCTCTTCACGTCCAAGCCGGGGCCGGGCGACGCGCTCGGCGACTTCCTGTCCAAGGTGGCCTCCGGCGACACCGAGGGCGCCTCGAAGCTCACCGACGACCCGGCGTCCGCCAAGGACCTGCTGGACAAGGTGCGCGGCGCGCTCGGGGCCACCGGGCTGACCACGTCCGTGGACGAGGTCGGCGACCAGAGCGGCAGCACCGCGCCCGCCGCCGCCACCCTGGAGTGGCAGCTGCCCAACGAGCACCGGTGGAAGTACCGGACCTCGGTCGAGCTGCGCCGCGAGGCCGACGACTGGAAGGTGCACTGGGCGCCCTCGGTCGTGCACCCGAAGCTCGGCGCGCAGCAGTCGCTCGGGTTCACCGAGGTGAAGCCCGCGCTCGCCCCCGTGCTCGACCGGGACGGCACCCCGCTGATGTCACCCGAAACGGTGGTCTCGGTGCTGCTGAGCCCGAAGGAGGCCGGGGACGTGAACGCGGTCGCGAACTCGCTGGCCGCCGCGCTGTCCCGGTTCGACGACAAGATCACCGCGAAGACCGTCGCCGACGGCGCCGCCGCCGTCCCGGAGGGCCAGTCGTACCTCGTGGCCGCGCTGCGCGACGCCGACTACCAGTCGGTCAAGCCCGCCATCTACGAGCTGCCCGGCGTCCGCTTCACCAGCCAGGTGAGCCTGCTCGCCCCGTCCCGCGCCTACGGCTCGCAGGTGCTGCCCGCGATCCGCAAGTCCGTCGAGGACACCATCGCGGGCGAGGCCGGGTTCCGGGTCTACACCGCCAACTCCTCCGGGCAGGAGGTCGAGACGCTCTTCGACCAGCAGCCCGAGCCCGCGCACGCCGTGCCCACCACGCTCAGCCGCCGGACGCAGGACGCCGCCGAGGACGCGCTGGAGCCGATCGCGCAGCCCGCGATGCTGGTGGCGCTGCGGGTCGGCACCGGCGAGGTGCTGGCCGTGGCGCAGAACGGCCCCGCCGACGAGCAGGGCGCGATCGCGCTCACCGGCCAGTTCCCGCCCGGCTCCACCTTCAAGATCGTCACGGCGGCGGCGGCCATGGCGGCGGGCAAGGCGAACGCGGACACCCCGCTGCCCTGCCCCGGCAAGACCACCATCGACGGCCGCCGGATCGTGCCCAACGACAAGGAGTTCGACAAGGGCACGATCCCGCTGCGGTCCGCGTTCGCGTTCTCCTGCAACACCACCTTCGCCCAGCTCGCCGCCGAGCTGCCCGCCGCCGCGCTCACCGAGCAGGCCGCGTCGTTCGGCCTCGGCGTGGACTTCGACATCCCGGCGATCACCACCATCACCGGCTCGGCGCCCGAGGCGTCCGACGTGGTGGAGCGGGCCGAGGACGGGTTCGGGCAGGGCAAGGTGGTGGCGAGCCCGTTCGGCATGGCCCTGGTCGCCGCGACCGCCGCGGGCGGCACGGTGCCCACCCCGACGCTGATGCGCGAGCAGGCCACCAAGGCCGACCGGCAGCCGCCCGCGCCGTCCGCCGCCGTGCTGGAGCCGCTGCGGGCGATGATGCGCGAGGTGGTCGAGTCCGGCACCGCGACCCAGCTGCGCGGCCTCGGCGACGTGCGCGGCAAGACCGGCACCGCCCAGTACGGCGACGGGGTCAACTCGCACGGCTGGTTCGTCGGCTACCGGGGCGACGTCGCGTTCGCGACCCTGCTGCTGGGCGCCAACGCCTCCACGCCCGCCGTGGACGCCACCGGGCGGTTCCTGAAGGCCATCGGGTGACGGTCCCGGTCCGGGGGCCGGGCCGCCGGACCACGCCCGCCGCCGTTCCGGGCGGCGTCGTAGTGTGGTGCGCATGTCCGTGCGCGCCGTCCTGAAGCCTGGGACGCAGTCCCCCAGGCGCCCCGTCCCCGAGCACATCGAGCGGCCGGAGTACGTCGACCGCCCAGCCCCGCAGCGCAACACCGACCCGTGGGCGCAGACGCCCGAGGTGATCGAGGCCATGCGCGTCGCGGGCAGGCTCGCCGCCCAGGCGCTGCAGGAGGCGGGCAAGGCCGTCGTGCCCGGCGTCACCACCGACCGGCTCGACGCGATCGCCCACGAGTTCCTGTGCGACCACGGCGCCTACCCGTCCACGCTCGGCTACCGGGGCTTCCCCAAGTCCTGCTGCACCTCGCTCAACGAGGTCATCTGCCACGGCATCCCCGACTCGACCGTGGTCGAGGACGGCGACATCGTCAACATCGACGTCACCGCGTTCATCGGGGGAGTGCACGGCGACACCAACGCCACCTTCATCGCGGGCGAGGCGGCCGAGGAGGTGCGGCTGCTGGTCGAGCGCACCCACGAGGCCACGATGCGCGCGATCAAGGCGGTCAAGCCGGGCCGCCAGCTCAACGTGATCGGCCGGGTCATCGAGGCCTACGCCAACCGCTTCGGCTACGGCGTGGTGCGCGACTTCACCGGCCACGGCATCGGCCGCACGTTCCACAACGGCCTGATCGTGCTGCACTACGACGCGCCGCACGTGCCCACGGTGATCGAGACCGGCATGACCTTCACGATCGAGCCGATGATCACCCTCGGCGGCGCCGACGGCGAGATGTGGGACGACGGCTGGACCGTCACCACCAAGGACAAGAGCTGGACCGCGCAGTTCGAGCACACCCTCGTCGTCACCGACGAGGGCGCGGAGATCCTCACCACCTGCTGACCGCGCCCCGGTCGGGCCGCCGGGCGCGGCCCGACCGGGCGGTCAGCGGCCCAACCGGTCCAGCAGGTCCGCCAGCGCCAGCGCCACCGGCTCCGGGTCGGTGGCGGCGGCCAGGTGGTGCAGGTCCAGCTCGCGCACCGGCCAGCCCAGCGCGGCGGCCTGGGCGCACGCCTCGTCGTAGGCGGGGCTCAGCCGCAGCAGCGCCTGCGGGCCGGTCCACTCGATCGTCGGGTGCGGCTCCTTGAGGAACGCCAGCGGCACCTCCGGGGCCTCGGCGGTGATCTCGGCCAGCAGGTCCGGGTCCGACACCAGGCCCGCGATCTCGTCGGGCCCGAACCAGCGGTCCCAGCGCTGGAGCAGCCCGGCGCGCGAGGCCGCCTTCAGCGCCGAGAACAGCTCGGCGGGCGCGGTGTCGCGCCAGCTGCGGCCGGGGGTGGGCAGGTCGGAGTCGAGGTAGACCAGACCGGTGACGGGGGCTTCCTCCAGCGCTTCGGCGAACGCGGGGAGCAGCGGGCCCGCGCCGCTGTGACCGACCAGGACCAGGTCCCCGGTCACCCCGGAGTCCTCGACGGCGTCGGTGAGCACGCCGATGATCCGCTGGTGCACGGGCGCGGCGTTGACCGTCACCCGCACGTCCAGCGGCAGCACCGGCCTGCCGAGCGCGGCGAGCGCGTCGGCGAGCGGGGCGAGGCTGGCGGGTCCCAGGAACGGGCTGTGCAGCAGGACCGCGGTGGCGGGCGTGTCGACCATGACCAGGATGATGGCAGCCCTCGGGCGCCGGTGGAGGGGTGCGGCTGTGACTGGTGCGGTGCTGGTGGCCGGGACCACGTCGGACGCGGGCAAGAGCGTCCTCGTGGCAGGCCTGTGCCGGTGGTTGGCGCGGGAGGGCGTGCGGGTCGCGCCGTTCAAGGCGCAGAACATGTCGAACAACTCCGCGGTCACCCCGGACGGCGGCGAGATCGGCCGCGCGCAGGCGGTGCAGGCCGCCGCGTGCGGGCTGGAGCCGAGCGTGCGGTTCAACCCGGTGCTGCTCAAGCCCGGCGGTGACCGCAGCTCGCAGGTGGTGGTGCTGGGGAAGGTCGCGGGCGAGGTGTCCGCCATGTCCTACCGGGCGCGCAAGGCCGAGCTGATGACCGTCGTGCTCGACACCCTGGCCGGGCTGCGCTCGGACTACGAGGCGGTGGTGTGCGAGGGGGCCGGGTCACCGGCGGAGATCAACCTGCGGGCCACCGACATCGCGAACATGGGGCTGGCGCGCGCCGCCGGGCTGCCCGTGCTGGTGGTCGGCGACATCGACCGG
Organism: Actinosynnema pretiosum; assembly: GCF_024171695.1. Classification (GTDB taxonomy): domain Bacteria; phylum Actinomycetota; class Actinomycetes; order Mycobacteriales; family Pseudonocardiaceae; genus Actinosynnema; species Actinosynnema pretiosum. Next base: position 177,735 of record NZ_JAMTCF010000004.1, read on the forward strand.
GGCGGGGTGCTGGCGCACCTGTTCGGCACGCTCGCGCTGCTCGACCCGGCAGACCAGGCGCTCGTGGCCGGGTTCGTGGTCAACAAGTTCCGGGGCGACCCGGCGCTGCTCGAACCGGGGCTGCGGCAGCTGCGCGAGCTGACCGGGCGACCGGTGCACGGGGTGCTGCCGTGGCGCGAGGAGCTGTGGCTGGACGCCGAGGACTCGCTGTCCTACGCGGCCGACGGGGTGATCGGCAGGCCGCAGGCCCCGGTGGGGCGGCAGTGGCTGCGGGTGGCCGTGGTGCGGCTGCCCCGGATCTCCAACGCCACCGACGTGGAGGCGCTGGCCTGCGAGCCGGGCGTGTCCGTGCGGTTCGTGACCGAGCCGTCCCGGCTGGCCGACGCGGACCTGGTGGTGCTGCCCGGTTCCAAGGCGACCGTGTCCGACCTGGCGTGGCTGCGCCGCACCGGGCTGGCCGACGCGATCGCCGCGCACGACGGGCCGGTGCTGGGGGTGTGCGGCGGGTACCAGATGCTGGCGCGCTCGATCGACGACCCGGTGGAGTCCGGCGCGGGCGCGGTGCCGGGGCTCGGGCTGCTGGACGTGGACGTGGTGTTCGAGCCGGAGAAGGCGCTGCACCGGCCGTCCGGGGTCGCGCTGGGGCAGCCGGTGACCGGGTACGAGATCCACCACGGCCGGGTGGCGCGCCGCGCCGACGACCTGCCGGGGCTGGTGGAGCTGCCCGGCGGCGAGGTGGAGGGCGCGGCGCGCGGGCGGGTGCTGGGCACGCACTGGCACGGGCTGCTGGAGAACAACGGGTTCCGGCGCGCGTTCCTGCGGCACGTGGCCGGGCTGTCCGGGCGGGACGGGTTCGAGGTCGCCCCGGACGTGGACTTCGCGGCGCGGCGCGAGGCGCAGCTGGACCTGCTCGGGGACCTGGTGGTGGACCACCTGGACACGGGCGCGGTGCGGGCGCTGCTGGAGCGCGGCGCACCGGGCGGGCTGCGCGTCGTGCCGCCCGCGGGGGCGCCCGCGATCGGGTGAGCGGGGGCTACACCGGCACGGCCTCCGCGACCGGTTCGGCGCGGCGGCGCGAGCGGGTCACCGTGGCCGCCGCCATGCCCGCCACCACCAGCGCCGCCGCGCCGAGCCGGACCGGGGTGACCTCCTCGTCCAGCAGCAGCCAGCCGGACAGCATCCCGGCCACCGGCACCAGCAGCGCGAACGGCACCACGCGCGGCGCCGGGTAGGTGCGCAGCAGGAAGCCCCACAGGGCGAAGCCGAGCAGCGTCGACACCCAGGCCACGAACAGCAGCGACCCGGCGCCCGCCCAGTCCATCCCGCGCAGCGCCGCCAGGTCCGCCTCCGGGCCCTCCACCAGCAGCGACAGCGCCAGCAGCGGCAGCACGGCCACGGCGCTCACCCACACGATGAACCGCAGCGAGTCCGGCGGCTGGGCCTTGCGGGTCAGCACGTTCGCCACGCCCCACGAGACCGCGCCGCCCACGACCAGCAGCAGCGCCGACACCGGGCTCGACACCCGGTAGTCCAGCGCGATCACCACGAACCCGGTCGTGGCCACCGCCATGCCCAGCACCTGCGCGGGGCGCGGGCGCTCGCGCAGCACCACCGCCGACAGCACCAGCGTGAACACCACCTGGCTCTGGAGCACCAGCGACGACAGGCCTGCGGGCATCCCGGCGTGCATCCCGGTGAACAGCAGGCCGAACTTCACCACGCCCAGCGACAGCCCCACGCCGAACACCCACCGCCACGCCACGCGCGGCCCGCCCAGGAAGAGCACGGCGGGCACGGCGGCGAGCAGGAACCGGAGCGCGGAGAACAGCAGCGGCGGGAACTCGGCGAGGCCGACCTTGATCACGACGAAGTTGACGCCCCAGACCACGGCGACGAGCACCGCGACGGCGGAGTGAGCTGGTTTCACGACCGCCAGTCTCAGCCCGCCCGATCGTTTAGCACCAGAGCTAAGTTCTGAAACGCAGGGTTTAGCATTGCTGAATGCTCGACCTGGGACGCCTGCGGGCGCTGCACGCGGTGGCGCGGCACGGTTCGGTCGGGGCCGCCGCCTCGGCGCTGGGGTACACGCCGTCGGCGGTGTCCCAGCAGATCACCAAGCTGGAGCGGGAGACCCGCGCGGTGCTGCTGGAGCGGCGCGGGCGCGGGGTCGTGCTCACCGACGCCGCGCTGCTGCTCGCCGACACCGCCGAGCGGGTGCTGGCCCTGGTCGAGGGCGCCGAGGTGGCGCTCGAGCGGCAGCGCGGGCAGGTCGTGGGGGAGCTGCGGATCGGCGCGTTCGCCACCGCCGCGCGCGGGCTGCTGCCACCCGCGCTCGCGGACCTGGCGGTGCGGCACCCCGAGCTGGACGCGCGGCTGGTCGAGCTGGACCCGCCGGAGGCGATCGGCGCGGTGGCGCGCGGTGAGCTGGACCTGGCCGTGGCCCACGACTGGGTGAACGCGCCGCTGCCCGTGCCCGAGTCGCTGACGCGGGCGCGGCTGGGCGAGGACTACGCGGACGTGCTGCTGCCGCCGGGGCACCGGCTGGCCGGGCGGGAGGCGGTCGGGGTGGCGGACCTGGCGGGGGAGCGGTGGATCTGCCAGCCCGAGGGGTCGATCTGCCACGACTGGCTGGTCAACGCGTTCCGGGCGGAGGGCGTCGAGCCGCTGCTGGCGCACAGGGTCGGCGAGTACGAGACCCAGCTGGCGCTGCTGGAGCGCGGGGTGGGGGTGGCGCTGCTGCCCAGGCTGGGCAGGGGCGCGCTGCCGGAGGGCGTGCGCGCGGTCCCGTTCGAGCCCCGGCCCACCCGGCGGGTGTTCGCGGTGTGGCGCGCGCAGGCGGCCCGGCGGCCCGCGATCGGGGCCGTGGCGCGGGTGCTGCGGGAGTCCTGGGCGGCGTGGCTGCCCGAGCGGGGGTGAGCGGGCTCGGGTCACGGTGATCTGCGCGCCGCGCCTGTCGCCCGGTCGCGCGATCCCCCGTTCGAGGACTTGATCTACTCCCCGTGCCGCTCCAGCAGCTCCTCCAGGAACCCGCCCGCCTCCAGCGCCGCCCGCGCCGGGTCGGCGTCGCGGATCGCCTGGAGCAGGCCCTCGTGGGACAGGTCGTCGTCGTCCGGCGCGGTGCGCACGGTCGCGTCGATGCTGGCCCGCACCGCCTCGGTCAGGCCCAGGTACAGCTCGGCCAGCAGGGTGTTGTGCGAGCACTGGAGCAGCAGCTCGTGGAACTGCGCGTCCCGCTCGACCAGCCGCTCCCAGTCCTTCGCGACCAGCGCGGCGTCCCGCTCGGCGAGCGCGACCTCCAGCCTGGCCAGCTCCTCCTCGGTGCGCTGGGTCGCGGCCAGCCGCGCCCCCTCGACCTCCAGGGTCCGCCGCACCTGGAGCACGTCGCGCAGCTCGCTGCCGCACAGCCTGCGCACCGCCCCGGACAGCTCGCTCGTGGCGCGCACGAACGTCCCGTCGCCCTGGCGGACCTCCAGCAACCCGGCGTGGGCCAGCGCCCGCACCGCCTCGCGCACGGTGTTGCGCCCCACGCCCAGCGCCGTCACCAGCTCCGGCTCCGGGGGGATGCGCCGGCCGACCGGCCATTCACCGCTGGCGATCGCCCCCCTCATCTGGTCGATCACCTGGTCGACGAGGCCCGCTCGTCGAGTAGTGGCCAACGGCACAGCGGCGTCCTTTCATCCAAACATCCTATGTCTGCGATAGTAACCGAGTGTCGATCCAGCAAATCCCGCCAGACCGAATCCCCGTGTCCGTCCACATTGCCACCGATCCGGGTGACGACGCGACGGTGGGAACACATCCGGTCACGGGAGCCGCTGATCAGACCACCGCTGATCCGACGACTGCCGCACCGGCCTCCGCCGTCGCGCTCGCGAACGCCCCCGTGGACGTTCTCGCAGGCGCGCCCGCCGCCGCGTCCGCGCCGAGGCCGAACCGGGGCGCCGCGCTGGTCGGCAGCACCCTCCTCGCGGTCGGCGTCGCGCTCGCCGCAGCGAACCTGCGCCCCGCCGTCACGAGCCTGGCCTCCGTGCTCGGCGACGTCCGCGCCTCGCTCGGCGCCACCACCGCGTGGACCAGCCTGCTGACCGCCGTGCCCACCGTCTGCTTCGGCGTCGCCGCGTTCGCCGCCCCGTGGCTCGGCCGCCGCTTCGGCATGGCCCGCGCGGTCGGCGCGTCGCTGGTCGTGCTGACCCTCGGCCTGGTCCTGCGGGTCCTGGACGGCCCGGCCGTGCTGCTCGGCGGCACGTTCACCGCCTGCGCGGGCATCGCGGTGTGCAACGTGCTGATCCCGGTCGTGGTGAAGGAGTCGTTCCCGGACAAGGTCGGCTTCCTGACCGGCGTCTACACGGCGGCGCTCGCCGCGGGGGCCGCCGTGGGCGCCGCGCTGACCCCGACCCTGGAGACCGCGCTCGGCTCCTGGCAGCTCGCCGCCGCCACCTGGGCGCTGCTGTCGCTGGCCGCCCTGCTGGTGTGGTCCGCGAGCGCCCGCCACGGCGCGGCCCCCGCCGTCCCGGTCGCCGCGCCCGCCCGAGGCGCCCAGCCCGCGCCGGAGCGCCGCACCTCGGTGCTGCGCAGCCCGCTGGCCTGGGTGATCACCGTCTTCTTCGGCCTCCAGTCGCTGCTCGCCTACACCGTCATGGGCTGGCTGCCGCAGATCATGGCCGACTCCGGCGTCGACCGGACCACCGCCGGGATGCTGCTCGCGATCACCATGGTGCTCGGCGTCCCGGTCAGCCTCATCGTGCCGCCGCTGGCCACCCGCTGGGGCTCGCAGTCCTGGCTGGTCGTGCTGCTCGGCTCGCTGTCCATCGCGGGCATCCTCGGCCTGGCCGTCGCGCCCACCGCCGCGCCCGGCCTGTGGGTGGTGCTGATCGGCACCGGCATGTGCGTGTTCCCGCTCGCGCTGGTGATCATCTCGCTGCGCACCGAGTCCGCCGCCGACACCGCGAGGCTGTCCGCGATGGCGCAGAGCATCGGCTACCTCATCTCGGCCGCCGGACCGTTCGCGTTCGGCGTGCTGCGCGACGTGACCGGCGCGTGGACGGTGTCGATGTACGTGCTCGCCGCGATCCTGGTCGCGCTGGTCGCGCTGGGCGTCATCGCCGGTCGGCCGCGCACCATCTGACCCCGGAACGGCAGGAGGCCCGGACCGCTGCGGTCCGGGCCTCCCGTCGTGCCTCGCCGGTCCTACGAATCCTTGAGCGGCAGCGCGAGCAGCGCGTTCTCCACGACCTCCGGCATTCCGGGGTGGATCCAGTACTGCCCCTTGGCCATCGACCGCGCGTCCAGGCCGAAGCTCATCGCCTGGATCAGCGGCTGCACCACGGTCGGCGCCTGCGGCCCGATCACGTGCGCCCCCAGCAGCTGCCCGGTCACCGGGTCGGCCAGCAGCTTCACGAAACCGGTGGTGTCCTCCATCGCCCAGCCGTAGGCGATCGACGCGTACGGCTGCTCGACGCTCACGTACGACACGCCCTTGGCCACCGCGTCCCGCTCGGTCAGCCCGACCGAGGCGATCTGCGGCGACGAGAACACCGCCGACGGCACGAACCGGTGGTCCGAGGCGATCGGCGCGTCCGGGTTCAGCAGGTTGTGCCGCACCACCTTGGCCTCGTGGTTGGCCACGTGCTTGAGCTGGTAGTCCGAGCTGATGTCGCCCAGCGCGTAGATCCCCTCCACCGAGGTGCGCTGGAACTCGTCGACCGCCACCCGGCCCCGGTCGTTCAGCGCCACGCCGGTCGCCGCGACGTCCAGCAGGTCCGAGTTCGGCTCGCGGCCGACCGCGACCAGCAGCTCCTCGGCCTCCACGACCTCGGGGCCGTCCGGGCCCTCCAGGTGCAGCCGCGCCACCCCGTCGACCCGCTCGGCCCGCACCGCGCGCCGGTCCAGCCGCACGTCCCACTTGGCCGAGGCGATCTCGGTGAACCGGGCCGACACCGCGTCGTCCTCGGCCCGCAGCAGCGCGCCGGAGCGGGCCACCAGGGTCACCTCGACGCCGAACGACGAGAACACGTGCGCGAACTCGGTGGCCACGAACCCGCTGCCCAGGATCACCATCCGCCGGGGCAGCCGGTCCAGCCGCATCACCGTGTCGCTGGTGTGGAAGCCGGTCTCGGACAGGCCCGGCACGTCCGGCACGACCGGGCGCGAGCCCGCCGCGATGACGAACCGGTCGGCCGTGATGGTCTCGCCGGTGCCGGTGTCGAGCGTCTTCGGACCGGTGAACCGGGCCGTCCCGCTGTAGACGGTGGTGTTCGCGCTGCCGGTCTCGCGCCACCGCCTGCCGCCCTCGGCGATCGGGTCGATGCGGCCGAAGATCCGGTCCCGCACCTCGGTCCAGCGCACGCCGTCGAGCGAGGCGTCCACGCCGAAGCGGGCCGCGCTCGCCGGACCCGCCGCGAGGTCGGCCGTGTGCACGAACATCTTCGTCGGGATGCAGCCCACGTTCAGGCAGGTCCCGCCGAACACGCCCTTCTCCACGATCGCGACGTCCCAGGCGGCGAACGCCTCGTCCACGATGGAGTTGCCGGAGCCGGTGCCGATGACAACCAGGTCGAAGTGCCTCACGCCCTGCTCAACCCTCTCGTCCGGGCGGATGTTCCCGCCGCTCAGTGCTGGTAGGTCGGCGTGATGATCGCCCGCGCCAGGGTGTGGAACGCCAGGTTGAAGCCGACCACGGCGGGCGAGGCGTCGCCGTCCACGTCCAGCGCCTCGACGTCGACCGCGTGCACCACGAAGAAGTAGCGGTGCGGGTGGTCGCCCTTGGGCGGGGCCGCGCCGCCGAACGCGCGGGCGCCGTAGTCGCTGCGCACGTGGAACGCGCCGCCGGGCAGCGAGTCGTCGCCCGCGCCCGCGCCGGTGTCCAGCGAGGTGGTCGAGACCGGCAGGTTCACCGCGACCCAGTGCCAGAAGCCGGACGGGGTCGGGGCGTCCGGGTCGAAGCAGGTCACCACGAAGCTCCTGGTCCCCTCGGGGAAACCGCTCCAGGACAGCTGCGGCGAGGTGTTGCCGCCCTCGAACACCTGCGCCTGCGGCAGGGGCTGCCCGTCGGCCACGTCGGTCGAGGTGACCTGGAACGCGGGAACGGTCGGGAGCAGCGCGTACGGGTCCGGCGCGACGGGTCGGTCGAGGCTCATCGGGTCCTCCGCTGGTGATCTTGACTGGTGCCAGCGACCCTATCCCCGGCGATCGGCGGTCGCCGGGCAACCCGGATGGCGGCAGCCACGTCTCATCGGCAGGAAAAGCGTTCCTCCGGGGGGATTCACTCATGCGCGCGTTGGCAGTGGCGATGACGGCTGCCCTGGGACTGCTGGCGGCGTGCTCGTCGGCGCCCGAGGCTCCCCGAGCGGTGCCCGAGCCGAGCAGCACGACTACCACGACCACGACCACCACCACGCCCGCGCCGCCGCCGAAGCTGTTCCAGCAGCCCTACCGGTACGGCACGGCCCAGCAGGAGGCCCCGCCGCAGGAGGGCGACCTGGCGCCGGTGGTCAGCGGCATCGGGACCGACAAGCCCTACGTGTTCCTGACCATCGACGACGGGGCCGTCCGGCACCCGAAGGCGCTCCAGCTCGTCCGGGACTCCGGCATCGAGCCGTCGCTGTTCCTCAACACCACGCACGTGGGGCCGGACCCGGCGTACTTCAAGGCGCTCCAGGGCGCGGGCGCGCACGTGCACGCCCACACCACGGACCACCCGAACCTGCGCGGCATGGGGTACGAGGCGCAGCGGGAGGAGATCTGCGGCAACGCCGACTACCTCGGGGCGACCCTCGGGACCCGGCCGACCCTGTTCCGCCCGCCGTTCGGCAACTACGACCTGAACACCCGGCGCGCGGCGGCCTCGTGCGGGATGCGCGCGGTGGTGCTGTGGACGGCGGCGGTCAACGACGGGGTGGTGCAGTTCCAGGTGGGGGACAGGCTTCGTGCGGGCGACATCGTGCTCATGCACTTCCGGGACAGCTTCGTGGCCGACTTCACCGCGTTCTGCGAGCGCGCGAAGGCGGACGGGATGACCCCGGTGCTGCTGGACGACTTCCTCGCGCCGCCGAGCAAGCGGCACTGACCGGGCGGTGCTGATCGAGCAGCGCTGATCGGGCGGCGCCCGCAGGGGAGGGCGCACGACTGCTCCACCCGTGCGCTCTCCCCGGATCAGCCCTAGCGGCCACCCCCGCACCGCGCGGGACCATCCGGTGATGGCGGCAGGCGACGACGGGGACGACGAGGACTTCGACAGGTGCTGCGACCTCACCATGCGCGGCGGGGCCACGAGCGGGATCGTCTACCCGCTGGCCGTGGTCGAGCTGTCCAAGCACTACCGGTTCCGCTCGCTCGGCGGGGCCTCGGCCGGGGCGATCGGGGCCTCGTTCGCGGCGGCGGCCGAGCGGGGGCGCGACAGCGGCGGGTTCGACCGGCTCGCCGACACGGTCTCCTGGTTCGCGGCCGGGCAGCAGCGGCTCGCCCAGCTGTTCCAGCCGACCAGGGCCACCCGCAAGCTCTACCGGCTGGTCACCGCGACCATGCAGAGCCGGGAGACCACCGGGCGCAGCGCGGCGGTGTCCCTGGTGTTCGCGCTGCTGGGCGCGATCGGCCTGCGGGCCAAGGCCGCGCTCGCGGCGGCGCTGCTGGTGTGGCTGGCCGGGCCGACCCTGTGGTTCGGCGCGGTCGCCTGGCCCGGCTTCCCGACCTGGGGGCTGGCGGCGGTCGTCGTGGCGGCCGTGATCGCGGTGCCGTGGGTGGCGGCGAAGGCGCTGCCCGCCGGGCGCGGACCCCTGCCCGCCCGGATCGGGCTGCTGCTGGTCGCGGCCGTCCCGCTCTACCCGATCGTCCCCCGGCTGCGCGTCGACTGGGCGGTGCTGGCGTCGGCGGCCACCGCCGGGGTGGTGTGGCTGGTGCTCGGCTTCGGGCTGGCCAGCGCGGTCGTCCTGATCTACGCGGGCGGCGTGCGCCGGTTCGTGCGTGAGCGGGCCGTGTCCACCGGCTTCGGCCTGGTGCCCGGCACCGGCGGTTACCGGTCGAGCTGGTGGGACCGCCGGTGCGGGATGCCGAAGTCCACCGGCGTCCCGCCGCTGAGCGACTGGCTCGCCGACTCCCTCGACCACCTCTCGGGCGTGCGCGGGCTGCGCTTCTCCGACCTGACCACGAACCTGGTGCTGATGAGCACCGACGTGTCCGAGGGGCGCCCGTGCAGGCTGCCGTTCACCTCGGACGACCGGTGGCTGTTCTGCGCCGACTGCCTCGCGGGGGTGCTGCCCGCGCGGGTGGTCGACCTGCTCGGCGACGAGGGCGCGGGCGACGCGCGCTGCCCGCTGCACCCGGCCACCGCGCTGCGCGTGCTGCCCGCCGACCTGCCGGTGGCGCTCGCGGTGCGGATGAGCATGCCGATGCCCGGCCTGATCTCGGCGGTGCCGCTGGTGCGCGCCGAACCGGAGCCGAGGGTGCACTGGTTCTCGGACGGCGGCATCACCAGCAACTTCCCCATCCACTTCTTCGACACCCTGCTGCCCCGCTGGCCCACGTTCGGGCTCACCCTGCAGGGCTACCCGGCGCCCGGCGCGCCGGACGTGTGGCTGCCCGAGCAGGACGCCTCCGAGGACGGCAAGCCGTGGCGGGCGGTCACCGGGGCGGTCGGGTTCGCGCAGGCGATCCTGGACACCGCGCTCGGCTGGCGGGACGCGATGCAGTCGGCGCTGCCGGGCTTCCGGGGGCGGATCGCGCACGTGCGGCTGCGCGGCGGCGAGGGCGGCACGAACCTGTTCATGCGGCCGGAGACGATCAGGGCGCTGGCCGAGCGCGGCCGGGTGGCGGGCGAGCTGCTGCGCACCCGGTTCACCCAGGAGCACGGGGAGCGGACCGCGCGGTACCGGTGGATCCGGATGCGGATCGCCATGCGCGAGTACCAGGAGCTGGCCAGGCAGGCGCGCGAGCGCGGCGAGCAGTACCGGGAGCTGGCGGAGGACTACCAGGTGCCGGAGGAGCTCAAGTCCTGGTTCGCCGACCCGCCCGCCGGGGCCGACCCGTTCTCGGCCGACGTGCGGCTGACCCTCGACCAGCTCGGCGGCCTGGTGCCCGGCCCGTTCGACGGGGCGCCGCCGGTGAACCCCGACCTGCGGCTCAACCCGGCCGAGTGACCAGACGGGGCGATCTGACTGGGTGACCTGACCGGGTGACCGGTCCGGGCGGGGCGTCCGGCGCGCACCGGACGCCCCAGCCGGTCCAGGTCCGGCGGGCCTCAGACCTTGCGGCCCACGCCCACGTACGCGCTGGTGTAGGCGTCGTCCGAGTCGCGCCGCCACTCCGACAGCGGCACCACGCCCGGCTCGACCACCTCGAAGCCGTCGAACAGCTTGGCCACCTCGGCCCGGTTGCGGAAGATCAGCGGGCTCTCGGTGCGCTTGTACACGTCCTGCACGCGCGCGGTGTCCTGCTCGGCGTCGACCTGCACGCCCTCGACGGTCGCGTGCGAGATCGCCAGGAAGCTGCCGGGGACCAGCGCGTCCCGGTACGCCGCGATCGCGCCGTGCGGGTCGTCGTCGTCCGGCACGAAGTGCAGCACCGCGACCATCAGCACGCCGATCGGCCGGTCGAAGTCGAGCAGCCGCCGCACGTCCTCGTTCTCCAGCACGGACGCCGGGTCGCGCAGGTCGGCCTGGATGGCGGTGGCCAGCGGGTTCGCCGACAGGATCGCGGTGCTGTGCGCGACCGCGACGGGCTCGACGTCCACGTAGACCACGCGCGCGGCCGGGTTCGCGGCCTGGGCGATCTCGTGCACGTTGCCCACGGTCGGGATGCCCGAGCCCAGGTCGAGGAACTGGTCGATCCCCTGGTCCAGCAGGTAGCGCACCGAGCGCCGCAGGAACGTCCGCAGCGAGCGCGCCGCCCCGGACATGCCGGGGAAGACCTGCTCCACCGCCTTGGCCGCCTCCCGGTCCACGGCGAAGTTGTGCGACCCGCCCAGGTAGTAGTCGTACATCCGGGCCGTGCTCGGTCGGTCCAGGTCCACCGACGCGGGGACCCAGCTCGCCTGCTCCATAAAGCCTTCTCCTCTTGACCGGGTGGAACCGCCGATCGTGTCGAACCCCGGACGCCGCGCACAACCCCCGAGCGCGGAACTCCTCGGTCTCGCTCTGGGCGAACAGAACTCGGAAACAACCGGGGACTCAACTCGGTTGAGCCTGGCAGACTCAACTCTGGAGGCTTCGCATGGGTGACACGTTGGCGCTCCCGGTCCTGCCCCTCGACGACACCGTCGTGCTGCCGGGCATGGTCGTCCCGGTGCGCCTGACCGGTTCGGACGCGGGCGCCGAGGCGCGGGCCGCGGTCGAGGCGGCCACCTCGGCCGCCGGAGGGGTGAACGGCGCGCGGGTGCTCCTGGTTCCCCGCCTGGACGGCCGGTACGCCAAGGTCGGCGCGCTGGCCACGGTCGAGCAGGTCGGCAGGCTCGCGGGCGGCGAGCGCGCCGCCGTGCTGCGCGCGACCGAGCGGGTGCGCATCGGCACCGGCACCACCGGGCCCGGCGCGGCGCTGTGGGTGGAGGCCACCGTCGTCGAGGAGCCGCCGCCGGACGAGCGCGCCCACTCGCTGGCCCGCGACTACCGCGCGGTGGTGACCACGATCCTCCAGCAGCGCGGCGCCTGGCAGGTCGTGGACAGCGTCCGCCAGGTCGACGGCCCGTCCGCGCTCGCCGACCTCGCCGGGTACGCGCCGTACTTGGAGAACGACCAGAAGGTCTGGCTGCTGGAGACCGGCGACGTCGGCGACCGCCTCGAACGGCTGCTGGAGTGGGGCCGGGCGCACCTGGCCGAGCTGGACGTCGCCGAGACCATCGCCAAGGACGTCAAGGAGGGCGTGGAGAAGCAGCAGCGGGAGTTCCTGCTGCGCCAGCAGCTCGCCGCCATCCGCAAGGAGCTGGCCGAGCTGGACGGCAAGCCCGCCACCGAGGAGCAGGACTACCGGGCCCGCGTCGAGGCCGCCGAGCTGCCGGAGAAGGTCCGGGAGGCGGCGCTGCGCGAGGTCGACAAGCTGGAGCGCACCTCCGAGCAGTCCCCCGAGGTCGGCTGGATCCGCACCTGGCTCGACACCGTGCTCGACCTGCCGTGGGGCGAGCGCACCGAGGACGCCTACGACATCGCGGGCGCGCGGGCCGTGCTCGACGCCGACCACGCGGGCCTGGCCGACGTGAAGGAGCGCATCACCGAGTACCTGGCGGTGCGGCGCAGGCGCGCGGACCGGGGCATGGGCCTGGTCGGCGGCCGGGGCGGCGGCGCGGTGCTCGCCCTCGTCGGACCGCCCGGCGTCGGCAAGACCTCGCTCGGCGAGTCCGTCGCCCGCGCGATGGGCCGCAAGTTCGTCCGCGTCGCGCTCGGCGGCGTGCGCGACGAGGCGGAGATCCGGGGCCATCGGCGCACCTACGTCGGCGCGCTGCCGGGCCGCATCGCCCGCGCCGTCTCCGAGGCGGGCTCGATGAACCCGGTCGTGCTGCTCGACGAGATCGACAAGGTCGGCGCCGACCACCGGGGCGACCCGACCGCCGCGCTGCTGGAGGTGCTGGACCCGGCGCAGAACCACACGTTCCGGGACCACTACCTGGAGGTCGAGCTCGACCTGTCCGACGTGGTGTTCCTGGCCACCGCGAACGTGCTGGAGTCCATCCCAGGCCCGCTGCTCGACCGCATGGAGCTGGTGCGGCTCGACGGGTACACCGAGGACGAGAAGGTCACCATCGCCCGCGACCACCTGCTGCCCAGGCAGGTCGAGCGGGCCGGGTTGGAGCCCGGCGACGTGGAGGTCACCGGGGCCGCGCTGCGCAGGCTCGCGGGCGAGTACACCCGCGAGGCCGGGGTCCGGCAGCTGGAGCGCTCGCTCGCGCGGGTGCTGCGCAAGGTGACCGCCGGGGTCGCGCTGGACCGGGCCGAGCTGCCCGTCACCGTCGACGGCGGCGACCTGGAGGGCTACCTGAAGTCGCCGAAGTTCACCCCCGAGTCCGCCGAGCGCACCGCCGTGCCCGGCGTGGCCACCGGACTGGCGGTGACCGGCGCGGGCGGTGACGTGCTGTTCATCGAGGCCGCGCTCGCCGAACCCGGCACCGGGGCGTCCGGCGTGGTGCTCACCGGGCAGCTCGGCGAGGTGATGAAGGAGTCCGCGCAGATCGCCCTGTCCTACCTGCGGGCGCACGACGAGCGGGCCTCGGCGCTCGACGGGCGGGGTGTGCACGTGCACGTCCCGGCGGGCGCGGTGCCCAAGGACGGGCCGTCGGCGGGCATCACGATGGTGTCGGCGCTCGCGTCGCTGCTGTCGGGGCGGCCGGTGCGCTCGGACGTGGCGATGACCGGCGAGGTGTCCCTCACCGGCCGGGTGCTGCCCATCGGCGGGGTGAAGCAGAAGCTGCTCGCCGCGCACCGGGCGGGCATCACGACCGTGCTGCTGCCCGCGCGCAACGGGCCGGACCTGGAGGAGGTGCCGCAGGACGTGCGGGACGCGCTGACCGTGCACCTGGTCGCGGACGTCCGCGAGGTCCTGGAGCTGGCGCTGGAGCCCGAGGCGGTGGCCGCGGCGGCGTGACCCCCGTGGCCGCTCCCGCGCGGGGGGCGGCCACGACCGGCGGCCCCGGCCGCCTGGACCGGCGGGGGGCCGGGTTCCGATCGGAACCCGGCCCCCGGTGGGAAGTCGTCCTGCCGCTAGCGGGGCTTGGGCCCCAGCAGCCCGTTCTCCTCGGCGATGTCGGCGAGCTGCTTGACCTTGCCCGCCATGATCTCGCGCACGTGCTCGGTGACCAGCTCGACGGGCCAGTCCCACCACGCCGCGCGCAGCAGCAGCTCGATCTTGTCGTCGGGGTAGCGCTGCCTCACGGCCTGCGCCGGGTTGCCCCCGACGACGGTGTACGGGGCGACGTTCGAGGTCACCACGGCGCCGGTCGCGATGATCGCGCCGTCGCCGATGGTCACGCCCGGCATGACGGTGGCGCCGCAGCCGAACCACACGTCGTTGCCCACGACCGTGTCGCCCTTGCTGGGCGCGGCGGCCATGATGTCGGCGGTCTTCTCCGCCCAGGCGCCGCCGAAGATCGTGAACGGGAACGTGGACGGGCCCTTGGTGAGGTGGTTCGCACCCGCCATGATGAACGTCGTGCCCGTGCCCAGAGCGCAGTACTTGCCGATGACCAGGCGTTCCGGTCCGTAGGAGTACAGCACGTTGCGGGTCTGGAACTCGGTCGCGCGCTCGGGGTCGTCGTAGTACGTGTAGTCGCCCACCTCGATGTTCGGTGCGTCGACCAGTGGCTTGAGCAGCACCACCCTCGGGTGATCGGCCATCGGGTGCAGCTGGTTCGGGTCGGGAACGGTCACCGCCCGACCATACGTTCCAGGAACGCGTCCACCTCGGCCAGTGCCCTCTCGCGCACCGGAGCGGCCGACAGGAACAGGTCGTGCATGCCCCCGTCCACCTGGACGAGCGACACGTCCCGGCCGATCCTCGGGGCCCACCGGCGCATGTGCGCCACGTCCAGCACCGCGTCCGCCGTCATGGCCTCCGCCGACCACCGCCTGGCCTTCAGGTGGCTGCGCGCCGAGTGCAGCACCAGCACCGGGACCCGCACGTCCAGCCCCCGGTGCAGCCGCGCGTGCCCGACCCGCACCGCCCGCAACCACCCGGCGGTGACCGGGAACGCCTCGATCGGCTTCCACGCCGTGTCGAACTCCCACTCACCGTGGTGGTCCCGGTGGATGCTCTGCCCGTACACCGGCCCCAGCCCCGGCTTGAGCACCAGCTTCGGCGCGATCCGCCCCACCCCGCGCACCGCCGCCGTGCCGACCGTGCGCATCACCCACGGCTCGGCCAGGTCCAGCCACGGGCTGTTGAGCACCAGCGCGTCCAGCGCCCCGTCCCGGCGCCGCTCGTGCGCCCACAGGCTCGTCGTCAGCCCGCCCGTGGAGTGCCCGACCACCACCAGCCCCCGGTGCCCGTCCTCCTCGCGCACCACCCGCACGGCGGCGTCGAGCTCCTCGAAGTGCGTCGACAGGTCCGCGACGTAGTTCGCCACCTCGCCGGGGCGCAGCGCCCGCCCGTACCCGCGCAGGTCCAGCCCGTAGAAGTCGTACCCGAGCGCCGCGAAGTGCTCGGCCACGTGCCGCTGGAAGAAGTAGTCCGCGAACCCGTGCACGTACAGCACGGCCCCGCGCTCGGCCGCCCCGTCGGCGCGCCTGCGCACCAGCGCCGCGCTCGCCTCCGAGCCCAGCGGCAGCGTCCTGACCTCGAACCCGTCGCCCAGCACATCCGGTTCCACCCCGTCAGTGTGCCCGTGATTCCCCCGAACGGGGAGTAGGGGGAGGTGGGTCGTGGCACGCTGGGAGGATGAGCGAAGAGATCGAGCGGTCGACCACCAGGGTCCGCTTCCCCGGCATCAGCCCCCGTGCCTACGAGCACCCGGTCGACCGGGGCGCGCTGGCGGTCCTGCGCGCGGTCCCCGGCATCGGCCCGGTCCTCAAGTCCGTCGCGGGCGCCTTCACCGAGCGCGGCGAGCGCCTCGGCTACCTGGCGACCTCCATCCGGGTCGGCCCGAAGCAGTACCCGGCCCTCGACCGGCTGCGGCACGAGACGGCGGCCACCCTCGACCTCGACCCGGTCCCCGAGCTGTTCATCACCCGCGACCCGCAGCCGAACGCGATGGCGCTGGGCATCGACAAGCCGTTCATCGTGCTCACCACCGGCCTGGTCGACCTGCTCGACCACGACGGGCTGCGCTTCGCCATCGGCCACGAGATGGGCCACGTGCTCTCCGGCCACGCCCTCTACCGCACGATCCTCATGCGGCTGATGCAGCTCCAGCACAGCCTCGGCTGGATGCCCGCGGGCTACTGGGCGATCCGCGCCGTCATCGCCGCCCTGTGCGAGTGGTACCGCAAGACCGAGCTGAGCTGCGACCGGGCGGGCCTGCTGTGCGCCCAGGACCCGGCAGCCGCGCTGCGCGTGCACGTCGCCCTCGCGGGCGGCATGGACCTCACCCAGGTCGACACCGCCGAGTTCCTCAAGCAGGCCAAGGAGTACGAGCAGGTCGAGGACGTGCGCGACAGCGTCCTCAAGCTGATCCGCACCTGGCCGCTGACCCACCCGATGGCCGTGGTGCGCGCCGCCGAGCTCCAGCGCTGGGCCGCGAGCGAGGAGTACCGGGCGATCCTGTCCGGCGACTACCAGCGCCGCGAGGACGACCACGCGTCCAGCACGTTCACCGACGACCTCAAGGAGGCGGCCCGCTCCTACAAGTCCGACGCCGCCGACTCCGAGGACCCGCTGATGAAGGTCGTCAACGACCTCGGCGGGGTCGTCGCGGACGCGGCGGGCAAGGTCAGGGGCCGCTTCTCCGGCTTCGGCTCACCCTCCGGGAGCTGATCGACAGCACGCGGCGCGACCCGGCGAGGCCTTCGTTGCGGCAGCCGGGTCGAGCCGCTGGTCCGACCAGGTCGTGTGCTCTTTTCGGCGCATCGACCTGCGCTATCAGGGCTAACCTCCTCGCGGGCGCTCAGACTCGGGCGCTCCCCACTATGCGGAGGAGGGGCGATGAGGCTTGCCGTCTTGCTCAGCGTTCTCGCGGTGTTGTGCGGAGGGGGCGTCGCGACCGCGGCGGCGGAACCCAGAGTCGTCGGCGGGACGCGCGCGTCCATCGCCGAGCACCCGTGGGTCGTGTTCCTGGCGGGCACGACCGGGAGCCAGTTCTGCGGCGGGACGCTCGTCGCGCCGACCAAGGTGGTGACCGCCGCGCACTGCGTCGCGGGCACCGCCCCGGAGCGGCTGGTCGTCGTCGCGGGCCGCGAGGACAAGCGCACCCAGACGGGTGAGACGCTGCGGGTCGCCCGGATCTGGAAGCACCCGTTCTACTCGTCGGCCGAGCAGGGCAGCGACGTCGCCGTGCTCACCCTGGCCAGGCCCGTCGCGAACCGCGTGCTGCCGCTCGCCACCGCGAACCCCGCCCCCGGCACGGTCGCGAAGGTGCTCGGCTGGGGCCGCACCGCCGAGATCGGCGCCACCTCCCAGGTGCTGCTCGGCGCGCTCGTGCCGATCATGTCCGACCAGGAGTGCGTCGCCGACTACAGCCGGTTCGACCCGGCCGCCATGGTCTGCGCGGGCTACCCGCGCGGCGGCATCGACACCTGCCAGGGCGACTCCGGCGGGCCGCTGGTCGCGAACGGCGCGCTGGTCGGCGTCACCTCGTGGGGCGAGGGCTGCGCGCGGCCCGGCCAGCCCGGCGTGTACTCGCGGATCACCGCCTACCGCTCGCTGATCGAGCAGCAGCTCAAGAGCTGAGCGCCGCACCGGCCGACCACACCCGATCACCCGACCGTGTGCCCGAGTTGTGCGGTCGCGGCGGCCGGGTTTGGTTGGCCGGTATGCGGACTCTGATGCGCGTGGCGATGGCGCTGGCACTGCTGCTCACCGGCGTGGCGGTGGCGCCGCCCGCCGGGGCCGACCCGAGGATCGTCGGCGGCGTGGTCGTGGACGCCCCGAACGCCTACCCGTGGGTGGTGGCGCTGGCCGACCCGGTCGGCAGGCAGTTCTGCGGCGGCGCGATCGTCAGCCAGTACCAGGTGGTGACCGCCGCGCACTGCGTCAACGGGCTCACCGGGCGCGACGTGCTGGTGGTGGCGGGCAGGCTGGACGTGACCAGGCCCGGAGGCACGGTCCACCCGGTGTCCCAGGTGTACGTCCACTCCGCCTACCGGTCGGCCACCAGCGGCGCGGACATCGCGTACCTGCTGACGTCCACGCCGATGCCGTACGAGCCGATCGCGCTGGCCAAGCCGTCCGAGACCGGGCTGTACCGGGCGGGCATCACCGGCACCGCGTTCGGGTGGGGCCGCACCTCGGAGAGCGGGTCCAGCTCGCCGGTGCTGCGGAAGGTGTCCGTGCCGCTCCAGACCAACGAGGTGTGCGCCGCCGCGTACCCCGGCTACTACCAGTCGTCGTCGATGTTCTGCGCCGGGCTGCCGAACGGCGGCAAGGACGCCTGCCAGGGTGACTCGGGCGGGCCGTTCGTCATCGCGGGCAGGCTCGCCGGGCTGGTGTCCTGGGGCGTCGGCTGCGCCCGGCCGGAGTACCCCGGCGTGTACACCCGCGTCGGCGTCTACACCTGACGGCCGTGCGGGGCCGGGGTCAGATGACCAGGCCGACCGACATGGTGGCGAAGACCGCCGCGCACACCACGTCCAGCGCGGTGGTGACGCCCGGCCTGCGCAGCCTGCCGCCGACCGCCGACGCGGCCAGCACGATCGTGCCCTCCCACACGGCGGCCAGCGCCAGGAACACCACCGCGAGCAGCGCGAGCTGCGGGGTGGGGTCGCCGGAGCCGATGAACTGCGGCAGGAACGCCAGGGAGAACAGCAGCATCTTCGGGTTGGTGATGTTGGTCAGGAAGCCGCGCCGGAACGGCCGGTCCGCGACGACCTCGCCCTCCTCGGGGACCCGGCCCCGGTTGCGCACCAGGTCGCGGGTGATCGACAGCGCCAGGTACAGCAGGTAGGCCGCGCCGATCCAGCGCAGCGCGGTCAGCGCGGGCGGGAAGCCCGCGATCACCACGCCGAGGCCCGAGATCACGACCGCGACCTGGATGGCGGCGGCGGTGTGGATGCCCGCCAGCGCCAGCAGGCCCGCGCGGGTGCCCGAGCGCATCGAGGTGCGCAGCAGGAGGAAGGAGTCCACGCCGGGGGTGAGCACCACGACCGCGCAGGCGATCAGGAACGCGGGCAGCGTGGTCAGGTCGAACTGCAACGGAGGTACCCCCTCATGGTCCGGACAGACAGCGGTGACGCAGGACACAGACCGTGGATTTTTCGGAACTACGGCATCTTAACAGGAAAATATCCTGACTTGATGTGATCTTGGCGGTGCGGCTACGGTGAGTCGCCACTCGGCTACCCGTCGTAAAGAGGTGCTCCATGCGCATCAGCGCCCGCTTAGTCGCCGCCCTCGCCCTGGTCGCGGTCCAGCTCGCCTCCCAGCTCGTCTCCGCGCCCGCCGCGCTCGCCGTCGTCGGGGGCTCGGTCGCCGCGCGCGCCCCGTGGGTGGCCGCCCTGCTCGACGCGCGCGGCTCCCAGTTCTGCGGTGGCGCGCTCATCGCCCCCGACCGGGTCGTCACCGCCGCCCACTGCACCCAGGAGCGCGGCCTGCTCGGACCTCGGGACCGGGCGCCCCGGCAGATCACCGTGGTGCTCGACCGGCACGACCTGCGGGCGAGGAGCGGGGTGCGGGTCGGGGTGTCCGGGATCTGGCGGCACCCGGCGTTCACCGACGTGGGCAGGGGCGACGACGTGGCCGTGCTCCAGCTCGACGGCCCGGTCGCGTTCGAGCCGGTGCGGGTCGGCGACGCGGTCGCGGGCCGCACCGGCACCGTCTACGGCTGGGGCCGCACCGCCGAGAGCGGCCCGGTGTCCTCGGTGCTGCGCCAGGTCGACGTGCCGATCCGCGACCACCACCAGTGCGCCGCCGCGCTCGCCGGCTACCGGGCCGACGCGATGCTGTGCGCGGGCTACCCGGACGGCGGCAGGGACGCCTGCACGGGCGACTCCGGCGGCCCGCTGGTGTCCGACGGCCTGCTCGTCGGCGTCGTCTCGTACGGCCGGGGCTGCGCCCGCGCGGGCCAACCCGGCGCCTACACCCGCCTGAGCCACTACCGCGACCGCCTGTGACCCCACCGGCCGCGGCGGCGCGGGGGAGCCGTCGCGGCCGGTGGGCGCCGCTGCGCCCGGCGTCGCGCTGTGTCCATGCCGCGCCGCCCTGCCTTGCCCCGCCCCGCTGTGCCTGCGCCGCCCTGCCTTGCCCCGCCGCGTCCTGCCTCGCCCCCCGCCCCCGCCGTGCGCCCGCGCCGCCCCGCCGCGCCCTGTGCTGCGCCCGCGCAGCCCGACCCAGCCGCGTGCCGTGCCCCGTCGCCCCCGCGCCGTCCTGCCCCGCCCCGCGCCCGCCGCGCGTGCCCGCCCTGCCCCGCGTCCCGCCGCCGTGACCGGGATCGCCGTTCGCCGCCCGAACGACCGCTCCCGTGCTACCAATTCAGGGTGACGCAACACCACCCGGCGACCCTGCGCAGGCAGTGGGCGGCCGACCTCACCGCGACCCAGCTCTACGCGCTGCTCAAGCTGCGCGTCGACGTCTTCGTCGTCGAGCAGAACTGCCCGTACCCCGAGCTGGACGGCCGCGACCTCGAACCAGGCACCCGGCACCTGTGGCTGGAGGAGGACGGCGAGCCGCAGGCCTACCTGCGGTTGCTGGAGGAGCCCGGCGGCGGGTTCCGGGTCGGGCGGGTCGTCACCGCGCGGGCCGCGCGCGGCAAGGGCTTCAGCCGCCGCCTGATGGTCGCGGCGCTGGCCGAGATCGGCGACGCCGAGGCCGTGCTCGACGGGCAGACCTACGTCGTGGACTTCTACGCCTCGTTCGGGTTCGTCCCCGAGGGCGAGGAGTTCATCGAGGACGGGATCCCGCACCTGCGGATGCGCCGGTCTCCGCGATGACCTCGACCGCGCGCGCCACGTCCGCCTCGGACAGGTCGGCGCGCGCGGTCAACCGCAGCCGCGACACCTGGTCCGGCACCGACGGCGGCCGGAAGCAGCCGACCAGCACGCCGCGCTCCCGGCACGCCTCCGCCCACGCCACCGCGACCTCCGGCGACGGCGCGAGCACCGACACCACCGCCGCGCTCGGCTCGCTCGCCCGGAACCCCCGCTCCCGCAACCGCTCCGACAGCTGACGCGCGACCTCGCGCACCCGCTCCGGCCGTCCCGGCTCCTCCTTGAGCGCCTTCAGCGCCGCCAGCGCCGCCGCCGCGCTGCCCGGCGCGAGACCGGTGTCGAAGATGAACGTGCGCGCGGTGTCCACCAGGTGCCGGATCACCCGCCCCGGCCCGAGCACCGCGCCGCCCTGCGCGCCCAGCGCCTTCGACAGCGTCACCGTCGTCACCACGTCCGGCGACTTCGCCAGCCCGGCCGCGTGCACCGCGCCGCGCCCGCCGTCGCCGACCACGCCCAGCCCGTGCGCGTCGTCCACCACCAGCCCCGCGTCGTGCTCCCGGCACGCCGCCGCCAGCTCGCCCAGCGGCGCGGTGTCGCCGTCCACGGAGAACACCGAGTCGGTCACCACCAGCCCGCGCCGCTTGCCGCGCGTGGACAGCGCGCGCGTCACCTGCGGCAGGTCGCGGTGCCCGGCCACCACCACGTCCGCGCGCGAGAGCTTGCAGCCGTCGATCAGCGAGGCGTGGATGTTCTGGTCGGCCACGATCGCCGTGCCCGGCCCGGACAGGGCGGTCAGCGCGCCCAGGTTCGCCGCGTACCCGGAGGAGAACACCAGCGCCGCCTGCGCGCCGCAGAAGTTCGCCAGCTCGTACTCCAGCTCGGTGTGCAGCTCGGTGGAGCCGGTGACCAGCCGCGACCCGGTCGAGCCCGCGCCCCAGCGCATCGACGCCGCAGCCGCCGCGCCCACGACCCGCTTGTCCCTGGCGAGCCCGAGGTAGTCGTTGCCCGCGAGGTCGAGCGCCCCGCCGGTCGCCGCGCGGGGCCGCACCCGCCGGGTGAGCCCGGCCTTGGCCCTCGCCTCGGCCCGCGCGTCGATCCAGTCGAATACCGACTCCCCGGTGTGCTCCGTCACGGGAGGAGTCTCGCACCACCGCCGCTACGGTCCGGAACGTGGACCTCTTCGCGCCCCGGCGCGCCGACCTGCGCGACCGCCCGCCCGTCCACCGCGACGACCGCACCGGGTTGTGGCTGGTCAGCAGGCACCGGGACGTGCGGGCGGTGCTCGCGGACCAGCGGACCTACCGCCCGGACAACGCGCTCACCGCCGTCACCCCGATCCCGCCGGACGTGCTGCGGTCCCTGGCCCGCGCCCGCTTCGCCCTCCCGCCGACCCTGGCCAACAACGCCACCGCCACGCACCCCCGGCTGCGCCGCCTGGTCGCCCGCCACCTGACCCGGTCGCGGGTGGCCGCGCTGGAGCCGTTCGCGGTGGCGCGCGCGGCGTCCCGGTTGGACGCGCTCACCGGCCCCGAGGTCGACCTGCACCCGGCGCTGGCCCGCGACCTGCCCGCCGAGGTGCTGCTGGCCGCGCTCGGGCTGGACGACGTGGACGTGCCCGCGCTGAAGGCGTGGAGCGGGGCGGCGCTGGAGCTGTTCTGGGGCGACGTGCCCGCGCCGCGCCAGGCGGAGCTGGCCGGGGAGGCGTGCGAGTTCCACCGCTGGATCGCCGCCCGGATCGCCACCGCCACCGGCGACGGGCTGCTCGGGGCGCTGCGCGCGGAGGACGTGCCGCCGCGCGAGGCGACCGCGCTGTGCTTCTTCCTGCTGGTGGCCGGGCAGGAGACCACGACGCAGCTGCTCGCGTCCGCGTTCCACGCCCTGCTGCCGCGCGGCGACCTGTGGGCGCGGCTGGCCGAGCCGGGGTTCGCCGAGCGCTGCGTCGAGGAGGTGCTGCGCCGCGACCCGCCGGTCACCACCTGGCGGCGGGTGACCGCGCGGCCGGTGCGGCTGTCCGGGGTGGACCTGCCGGAGGGCGCGCACCTGCTGCTGATGCTCGCCGCGACCGGGTCCGACCCGGAGGTGTTCGCCGACCCGGAGCGGCTGTGCCCGGCGCGGCCCAACGCGGGCGCGCACCTGGCGTTCGGGCACGGCGCGCACTTCTGCCTCGGCGCGCCGCTGGCCAGGATGGAGGCCGCGGTGGTGCTGCGGGAGACCGCGCGCCGGTTCCCGCGCCTGCGCCTCGCGGACGCGGGGGAGCCACCGGTGCTGGGGCTGCTCTCGTTCCGCGCGCCGCTGGAGATCAGGGTGGTGCTGGGCGAGCGCGGCTGAGCCTCAGGGGCGCGGGCAGGTCCACAGCGCGCCGCCGTCGCCGACCGCCGCCCGCCCAGGGCCGCCACCGGTGAGGAACCGGGTCACCGCGTCGTCCACCAGCACGCCCGCGACCTCCCTGGCGACCATCTGCCCCTTCACCATGGCGGCGAGCCCGTGCACGGTCGCGAACATCAGCACCCCGATCCGCTCGGGGTCGCCCGCGTCCAGCTCGCCCCGCTCCTGCCCCTCGGCGAGCAGCTCCTCCAGCAGCCCCAGCGGCGCCTCGACGGCGGCGACGACCGCGTCCGCGCCCGGCCGGTGCTTGCCGGTGTACATCAGCTCCAGCAGCGCCGGGTCGTCCACCGCGAACCGGAAGTAGGCGCGCGTGGCGGTGACCAGCCGGTCCCGGTAGTCCGCGCCCGCGCCCGCCACGGCGGTGCGCAGCTCGGCGTCCAACCGCTCGAACCCGGAGATCGCGAGCGCGTCGAGCAGGGCCTGCCGGTCGGGGAAGTGCCTGCGCGGCGCGGCGTGGCTGACCCCGACCTCCCTGGCCAGCTCGCGCAGCGAGAGCTGCTCGACGCCGTGCTCCCGCACGCTGCGCCCGGCGGCGTCGAGCAGCGCCTCGCGCAGCTTCCCGTGGTGGTAGGGGCGGTCGTCAACGGTCACGGGGACCAGGTTAACGGGCTGCCTGTTGCCGAAAGTGTTGTCGGTGGCTACATTGTTGTCTGTGACTACATTTTCCGCCTCGAACCTCCCCGACCTGACCGGTCGCACCGCCGTCGTCACCGGGGCCAACAGCGGCATCGGCCGCGTCGCCGCCCGCGTCCTCGCGGCCAGGGGGGCGCGAGTCGTGCTGGCCGTGCGCCGCGTCGACAAGGGGCGGGAAGCCGCCTCGACCATGCCCGGCAGCGTCGAGGTCCGCGAGTTGGACCTGGCCGACCTGGCCTCCGTCCGGGCGTTCGCCTCGGGCTTCGGCGACGAGGTCGACCTGCTGGTCAACAACGCGGGCATCATGATCCCGCCGCTGAACCGCACCGCCGACGGCTTCGAGTCCCAGTTCGGCACCAACCACCTCGGCCACTTCGCGCTGACCAACCTGCTGCTGCCCCGGATCACCGGGCGCGTGGTCACCGTCTCCTCGGGCGCGCACCGGGCCGGGAAGATCGACTTCGCGGACCTGAACTGGGAGCGCAAGCCCTACAAGGCCATGGCCGCCTACGGCCAGTCCAAGCTGGCGAACCTGCTGTTCAGCGCCGAGCTCCAGCGCAGGCTCACCGCCGCGGGCTCCCCGGTGCTGGCCACCACCGCCCACCCCGGACTCGCCGCCACCAACCTGTTCCGCCCCCATGGCGAGAACGGCCCGCTGGACCGGATCGTCAACGCGGGCGTGCGCGCGGTCGGCCAGAGCGACGAGGGCGGAGCGCTGCCGACCCTGCACGCGGCGCTCGCGGACGTCCCCGGCAACTCGTTCTCCGGCCCCGGCGGGCTGCTCGGCAGGGGCGCGCCGAAGCTCGTCAGCCGCTCGAAGGCCGCGCAGGACGCGGACCTGGCGCGCAGGCTGTGGACGGCCTCCGAGGAGCTGACCGGCGTGACCTTCCCGCTGCCGCTGCCGACGGCGTAGCGGCCGGTCGGGTGCGAGGGCCGCGCGCCGGGTGACGGGTGCGGCCAGGTGACGGGCCGCGCTGCGAGATCACCCACACCGGAGTCCGCGCGCTTGGCCCAGCCCGCGCGGGATGCGACGATGCCCAGGCTGTAGCGAGGGGTGCGCGAGGAAGCCGGTGCGAATCCGGCGCGGTCCCGCCACTGTGACCGGCCTTGGAACCGGGAGTCAGGAACTCGACCCCCGATCGCTTGGACCGGACACGGGCGTGGACACCCGAGGAAGGACACCGCCGCATGGGCGCGCGCTTCCCCTTTTCCGCCGTAGTAGGCCACGACGACCTCCGCCTGGCCCTGCTCCTGAACGCCGTGCACCCCGGCGTGGGCGGGGTCCTGGTGCGGGGTGAGAAGGGCACGGCCAAGTCGACGGTGGTCCGCGCGCTCGCCGCGCTGCTGCCGGACCTGGCCGTCGTCCCCGGCTGCCGCTTCGGCTGCGAGCCCGGCGTCGACGCCGACTGCCCGGACGGCCCGCACGCCGCCGACGTGGCCGCCGAGCACCGCCCGGCCCGCCTGGTCGAGCTGCCGGTGGGCGCCACCGAGGACCGCCTGATCGGCTCGCTCGACCTGGAGCGCGCCCTCACCGAGGGCGTCCGCGCCTACCAGCCGGGCCTGCTGGCCGCCGCCCACCGGGGCGTGCTCTACGTCGACGAGGTCAACCTCCTGCAGGACCACCTCGTCGACCTGCTGCTCGACGCGGCGGCCATGGGCCGGGCCCACGTCGAGCGCGAGGGCGTCTCGGTGTCGCACCCGGCGTCGTTCCTGCTGGTGGGCACGATGAACCCGGAGGAGGGCGAGCTGCGCCCGCAGCTGCTCGACCGCTTCGGCCTGACCGTGGCGGTGAAGGCGGCCCGCGACGTGCCCACCCGCGCCGAGGTGATCCGCCGCCGCCTCGCCTACGAGGCCGACCCCGCCGGGTTCGCGAAGGCCTGGGAGGCCGAGGACGCCGCGCTCGCGGACCGCATCGCGCAGGCCCGCGCCGCGCTGCCGTCGGTGGTCCTGCCGGACGCCGAGCTGCGCCGGATCGCCGCGATCTGCGCCGCGTTCGAGGTGGACGGGATGCGCGCCGACCTGGTCGTGGCCCGCGCCGCCACCGCGCACGCCGCCTGGCGCGGGGCCGACGCCGTGGCGGAGCAGGACGTGGAGGCCGCCGTGCGCCTCGCCCTGCCGCACCGCAAGCGCCGCGACCCGTTCGACGAGCCCGGCATGGAGGAGGAGCAGCTCTCCGACGCCATGCGGCAGGGCGCCGAGCACGCGCAGGACGAGCCCGACGACGACCCGGACGGTCCCGACGACGACGGCCCGGACGGCGGCGGCGACGGCGGTCCCGACGACGGTCAGGGCCCCGACCAGCCGCAGGGCCCGCAGGAGCAGGGCGGCGAGCAGCCCGAACCGTCCCCGCAGGACGGCAAGCCGGGCGGCTCCGGCGGAACCAGAGCGCACACCCCGTCCCCGGCGTTCCGCACCCGCCTGCTCCAGGTCCCCGGCGTCGGCGAGGGCGCGTCCGGCAAGCGCTCCCGCGCCCGCTCCCGCAGCGGCCGGGCGGTGCGCCCCTCCACCACCGAGGGCTCCGGCCTGCACCTGGTGGCCACCCTCACCGCCGCCGCGCCGCACCAGTCCACCAGGGGCCGCACCGGCCCCGGCCTGCTGCTGCGCGGCGAGGACCTGCGCAAGGCGGTCCGCGAGGGCACCGAGGGCAACCTGGTGCTGTTCGTCGTGGACGCCTCCGGCTCGATGGCCGCGCGCCAGCGCATGTCCGCCGTGTCCGGCGCGGTGATCTCCCTGCTGCGCGACGCCTACCAGCGCCGCGACAAGGTCGGCGTCATCACCTTCCGGGGTTCCGAGGCGGAGACCGCGCTGCCGCCGACCACGTCCGTGGACGCCGCGGCGGCCCGGCTGCGCGCCCTGCGCACCGGCGGCCGGACCCCGCTGGCGGACGGCCTGCTGCGCGCCCGCCGCGTGCTCCAGTCCGAGAAGATCCGCGACCCGCGCCGCCGCCCGCTGCTGGTCCTGCTGACCGACGGCCGCGCCACCGCCACCGGCGCGGGCGGCGACCCGGTCCGCGACGCCCTGCGCGCGGCCGGGCTGCTGGCCGCCGACCGCGTCGCGTCGGTGGTGGTGGACTGCGAGAGCGGCCACATCCGCCTCGGCATGGCCGCCCGCGTGGCCGCCGCGCTCGACGGCGCGTGCCTGCGCCTGGAGGAGCTGTCCGCCGACCAGGTCGCCGGGGTCGTCCGGGCCGCCCGCGCGGCCTGAAACCCTTCCCCGCCAAGGCTTTCCGCCTGTGGCTGCCGCCGTCGCGCGCGGTGACCACCCGCGCCCGCGCGTCGCAGGCGTCCCCCTCCCCACCACACCTGGAGCCACGCCATGCCGCAGGGCCAGCCCACCTCCGTGCCGACGGACGGCCTCACCACCCGCCAGCGCCGCAACCGCCCCCTCCTCGTCGTCCACACCGGCCCGATGAAGGGCAAGTCCACCGCCGCCTTCGGCCTCGCCCTGCGCGGCTGGAACCAGGGCTGGGACATCGGCGTGTTCCAGTTCGTGAAGTCCGCCAAGTGGAAGGTCGGCGAGGAGGCCGCGTTCCGCGCGCTCGGCGAGCTGCACGAGAGCACCGGACAGGGCGGCCCGGTGCAGTGGCACAAGATGGGCGAGGGCTGGTCCTGGTCCCGCAAGGCGGGCACCGAGGAGGACCACGCCGCCGCCGCGCTGGAGGGCTGGCGCGAGATCGCCCGCCGCATCGCCGACCAGCGGCACGGCCTGTACGTGCTGGACGAGTTCACCTACCCGCTCAAGTGGGGCTGGATCGACGTCGACGAGGTGGTGGAGGTGCTGGCCAACCGCCCCGGCCACCAGCACGTCGTCATCACCGGGCGGGACGCGCCGCAGGCCCTCGTGGACGCCGCCGACCTGGTCGTGGAGATGACCAAGGTCAAGCACCCGATGGACGCGGGTCAGAAGGGCCAGCGGGGGATCGAGTGGTGAGCGCGCTGGTCGTCGCAGCTCCGGCCTCGGGCAGCGGCAAGACCACCGTGGCCACCGGGCTCATGGCGGCGCTGCGCCGCGCGGGCGACGCGGTGGCCCCGTTCAAGGTCGGCCCCGACTACATCGACCCCGGCTACCACTCGCTCGCCACCGGCCGCCCCGGCCGCAACCTGGACCCGGTCATGGTCGGCGAGCACCGGGTGCCCGAGCTGTTCGCGCACGGCGCGCGCGGCGCGGACCTGGCCGTGGTCGAGGGCGTCATGGGCCTGTTCGACGGGCGGATCGACACCGACGGCGTCGGCTCCACCGCGCACGTCGCCAAGCTGCTCGGCGCGCCCGTGCTGTTCGTCGTGGACGCGCGCGGCCAGAGCCGCAGCCTCGCCGCGCTGCTGCACGGCTTCCGGGGCTACGACCCCGGCGTGCGGCTCGGCGGCGTGATCCTCAACCAGGTCGGCTCGCCCCGGCACGAGCAGGTGCTGCGGAGCGCCTGCGCGGACGTCGGCCTGGACGTGCTCGGCGTGCTGCCCAGGGACGAGCGGTTCGCGCTGCCGTCCCGCCACCTCGGCCTGGTCACCGCCGCCGAGCACGGCCACGAGGCGGTCGCGGCGGTCGAGGCGGTGGCCGACGCGGTCGGCGCGCACGTGGACCTCGCCGCGATCCGCGCGCTGGCGGGCACCGCCAACCCGGTCGCCGCGCGGGCGTGGGACCCGGCCGCCGAGATCGCGGCGGCCGTCGGAACCTCAAGCGCCGCAACGGTGTCCGGCGGCCCCCGACCGGTGATCGCGGTCGCGGGCGGTCCCGCGTTCACCTTCGGCTACGCCGAGCACCCCGAGCTGCTGCGCGCGGCGGGCGCCGACGTCGTCGTCTTCGACCCGCTGCGCGACGAGACCCTGCCCCCGGACACCGCGGGTCTGCTGCTGCCCGGCGGTTTCCCCGAGCAGCACGCGGCCGAGCTGTCCGCGAACGAACCGCTGCGCGCCACCATCACCGCGCTGGCCCGCGCGGGCGCGCCCGTGCACGCCGAGTGCGGCGGCCTGCTCTACCTGGCCAAGTCCCTCGACGGCGCCCCGATGTGCGGGGTGGTCGACTCCGAGGCCGCGATGACCCCGCGCCTCGTGCTGGGCTACCGGGACGCGGTCGCCCCGGTCGACTCGGTGCTGCTGCCGGTCGGCGCGCGCGTCACCGGCCACGAGTTCCACCGCACCGCGCTGAGCACCCCGCACGGCGCCGACCCGGCGTGGCGCTGGCGCGGGCACGACGGCCGCCCGGCGGCCGAGGGCTTCGTCCTCGGCAACGTCCACGCGTCCTACCTGCACACCCACCCGGCCGCGATCTCCGAGTCGGCGCACCGCTTCACCGCCGCCTGCGCGGCCTGGCAGCGCCCACCGGGCTGACCACCACCCCTCACCCGGACGGCCCAGGGGCGCGGCATCCGGGGCCGCGCTCACCGCGCGTCCACGCCGACCGTCGCGCTCCGTGCCGGGATCAGGGCGCTCGATGGGGAGAGCGCCTTGCGCGATACGGTCGGGCCGTTCAAACCGAGCACGTCGTGGGGAGTTCTCAGATGACAGGTCGGGTCGCCTTCGTGGGTGCCGGCCCCGGTGCCGCCGATCTGATCACCCTCCGAGGGGCCAGGCGACTGGCCGAGGCCGACGTCGTCGTGTGGGCCCCGAGCGTGGTCGAGGTCGAGTGCGTGCGCGAGCACGCCCGCCCCGGCGCGGAGCTGGTGGACTTCTCCCGCGTCACCGAGTCCGAGGTCGTCGAGGTCTACCGCAGGGCCGCCGCGAGCGGCCAGTCCGTCGTCCGGCTGCACGCGGGCGACCCCGCCACGTGGGGCGGCCTGCGCGAGCAGCACGACGCGTGCCTGCGGCTGGGGCTGGAGATCGAGGTCGTGCCCGGCGTGACCCAGGTGTCCGCCGCCGCCGCGTCGGTCGGCCGGGAGCTGACCACCTCCGAGGTCGCGCAGTCGCTCGTGCTGGCCAGCCCGGAGAGCGCCGAGCACGTCCGCGAGCTGTCCGCCCACGGCACCACGCTCGCCCTGTCCGCGCCCGCCGCCCGCGCCGACCGGGTCGCCGAGCAGCTGCGCGCGGGCGGGTACGCCGACACGACGCCGGTGGTGATCGCCTACAAGGTGTCGCTGCCGGACGCGGTGCTCGTGCGCACCACGCTGGGCGAGCTGGAGTCGGCGGTCAAGGAGCACAAGCTCTACCGCAGCACGCTGTTCCTGGTCGGCGACGCGCTCAAGGCCCCGGTGCGCCGGGGCACGCCGATCGGCGACGAGCCGGTCCGCCAGCCCCGCGCCTCGAAGTGGCGGTCGACGCGCGCGACGGGCGCCGAGTCCCGCTCGGAGGCCGCCTGGTCGGCCGTGCACGACCTGCAGGAGACCGCGCGCTCCCGGTGGGCCAGGGCGCGCGAGGAGTCCGGCGCGGACGGCGCGGAGCTGCCCATAGCGCGGTCGCTGGCGGAGCCCGCCGAGCCCGAGCCGGTCGACGCGGCCTCGCCCGCCGTCCCGGCGCCCGCCGTGGACTCGCTGCCGGGGCAGGCGGGCTCACCCGAGCAGGGCGCCCCCGAGGCGCGGAAGAAGCCCCCGGTCGCGGCGGCGCGCAAGAGGACCGTCTCCGTCCAGGCCAGCACCACCCCGCGCAAGCCCGCCCCGGCGCGCGGGAAGAAGCCGAAGCGCACAGGCTGATCCCGTGGACGTCCCGGCGCTGCACCGCTTCCTGACCGACACCGGCCGCACCTGGTCCGCCGTCACGGTGGTGGACGCCGCCGAGCACGGCCTCGCGCACGCCCGCAACGTGTGCCTTGCCCGCTCCTCGGTGCTGGTCGCGAACGCGGACCCGGCGGCGCTCGCCGGGGGACTCGCGGGCTGGCGGCGCACCCTGGTCGTGCCCGGCGCGTCCGGCCCGTCCACCCTGGACCCGGCGCAGGCCCAGGCCCGCTCCTGGCCCGAGCCGCTCCCGGTGCTGTGCCTGGCCGAGCAGCCGCTGCTCCCGGACGCCCGGCACTGGGCGCTCCCCGACGACGACTTCTCGCACCGGGGCGACGGCCTGGTCGCCACCGCCGAGGTCCGCGCGCTCGCACTGGCCAAGCTCGGCCCCAGGCCGGGAACCCTGGTGTGGGACGTGGCCTCGGGGCCGGGCGCGGTGGCCGTGGAGTGCGCGCGCCTCGGCGCGGCCGTGGTCGCCGTCGAGCGCGACCCGGTGCAGTGCGTCCGGATCATCGCGAACGCCTCGGCGCACCACGTGGACGTGCGCGTGGTCGAGTCCGACGTGGAACTCGCCCCGCCGGACCTGCCGCGCCCCGACGCGATCTTCGTCGGCGGCGGGGGAGCGGGCGCGGTGCGGACCTGCGCGGGCCTTGGCGCGCGCCGCGTCGTCGTGGCGACCACCCGGCTCGACGGCGTCCTGCCGTCCCACGACGTCCTGCGGGACGCCGGGTACGCGGTGTCGGGCACCCAGCTGTCCGCCGCCAGGCTGGCGGACGACCACCTGCGCGCGGTGGACCCGGTGACCGTGCTGTGGGCCGAGCGGGCCGACTGAGCGGAGCGGTCGGGGCGCGGTCGGGTTGTGTGGTCTGGCCGCCCGTTTCACCCGCCTCGCGCGCCCGCCCGCCTCACCCCCCGCCCTCTCCTGCCGACCCCGCCCTCTCCTGCCACCCCCGCCCTCTCCTGCCACCCCCGCCCTCTCCTGCCACCCCCGCCCTCTCCTGCCACCCCCGCCCTCTCCTGCCGACCCCGCCCGGTGGCCCCCTGCCCGCGCACCCGCCCCCGTCCGTCACCCGCCCCTGGGGCCGCGCCCCCTCGGCCCTCACCCGCCCCCTGTGGCCTCGCCTGCCTCGTCCCTACCCATCCCACTCCGCCCCCGCTCTGTCAGCGCCCCACCGCACCCCGCCCACCCCGTTCCTGCCCACCCCGCTCCACCCCCGTTCTGCCAGGGCCCACCGCACCCCGCCCCCACCCGTCCCACCCGGCCGGGGAGGATGGCACCTCCACCCCGGCAAGGAGGCAGCGTGATCGGCTTGTTCGCGTCGACCGAGCGCGGCAGGACGCAGGCCAAGGAGCTCGCGGCCTTCCTCGGCCCGGACGCCGTCGTCCCCGACGGCCCCACCGCGCCCGCGCTGCGCCGCATGTGGCCGGTGCTCGGCAGCGCGGTGTTCTTCGAGGGCAGCGAGACGACGATCCGCCTGGTGGCCCCGCTGCTGCGCGACGAGCGCTCCGACCCCGGCGTGGTGTGCGTCGACGGCGCGTTCGCCCTCGCCCTGCTCGGCGGCGCGGACGCGCTGGCCCAGCGGGTCGCCGACGTGCTCGGCCGCACCGCCGTCACCACCGCCCCGCCCACCGCGTCCCCGCTGGACGAGCTGCTCGAACTGCTCGACGCCACCGCCGAGGGCGACGCGGCGGCGTGCGGCGAGGCCATGCGCGCGGGCGAGCCGGTCGCGCTCGCCAACCCGCTCGGCTTCCCGCTGCCCGCGCTGCCGGACAACGTCCTGCCCGCCGGTCACGAGGCCGCGTGGACGGTGCTGCTGGACGACCGGGTGCCCAAGTCCGAGCTGGGCGACCACGTGGTCCGGGTGATCCCCAGGACGCTCGTGATCGGCATCGGCGCGAGCAGCGGCGCCACCTCCACCGACGTCTCCGGCGCGCTCGCCAAGCTCGCCGCCGACGGGCGCCTCGACCTGCGGGCGGTGCGGGCGTTCGCCACGCTCGACCGCAAGACCGAGGAGCCGGGCATCGTCGACGCGGTCGAGGACTGGGGCTTCTGGCACGGCTCCACCACCACGCCCCTGCTCGGCTACCCCGGCGAGGAGCTGGCCGTCATCCCGGTGCCGAACCCGGTCGAGCTGGCCATCGGGATTCCCAGCGTCGCCGAGGCCGCCGCGCTGCGCGGCGCGTCCGAGCTGTCCGCCGGTGGTCGGGTGGAGATCGCCGCCGAGAAGGTCAAGGGCGCGCGGGCCACCGTCGCCGCCGCCCGCATCCTGCCCAGGGGCAGGCTGGCGCTCATCGGCCTCGGTCCCGGCGGCGCGGACGACCGCACCCCGCGCGCCGAGGCCGAGCTGCGCCGCGCGTCCGTGGTGGTCGGGCCGCCGGAGTGCGTCGACCAGGTCAGGCACCTGCTGCGGCCGGGCACCTCGGTGCGCGCGGAGGGCGCGGTCCGGTTGGCCGAGCAGGGCGTGGCGGTCGCGCTCGTGGCGCAGGACGCCGGACCGGTTGTCACGGGGCCGGTACACGCGGATGTCGTTCGTGTGACGGGAGTCACTGGTCAATTGTGAAGCCCCCTCAGTCCCGCTGAAGGAGGTTGCCGGGAGGCCACCGGGTGCGTTGCAGTGAGTGCTCACTCCTGCACGGAAAGGAACTCCGATGGCGAAAACCCTGCGTCGCCTGGCGAAGTTCATCGGACTGGGCGTGGCTGCCGCCGCGATCGGACTGATGACCACCCCGGTGTCCTCGGCCTCCGACGTCACCCCGTTCATCGTGGGCGGCACCAGGGCCTCGATCAGCGAGGCCCCCTGGACGGTGTACCTGGCGTCGTCCTCCGGCTCCCAGTTCTGCGGCGGCACCCTGGTGAAGGCCAACAAGGTCGTCACCGCCGCGCACTGCGTCGCCGGCCGCTCGGCGTCCAGCACCCGCGTGGTGATCGGCCGCGAGGACAAGCAGAGCACGGCGGGCACGGTGGCCACCGTCTCCAGCATCTGGTCGCACCCCAGCTACCGCACCGCGACCAGCGGCTACGACGTGGCCGTGCTGACCCTGGGCACCAGCGTCACCGGCACCTACCTGCCGCTGGCCACCCCGTCCGACACGGCCCTGTACGCGGCGGGCACCAACGCCGTCGCGTACGGCTGGGGCGCCACCTGCTCCGGCTGCTCCACGTCCCGCTACCTGCTGAAGGTCACCGTCCCGGTCACCTCGGACGCGACCTGCAGGACGGCGTACTCGCAGTACAGCAACACCTCGATGGTGTGCGCGGGCGTCCCGGCCGGTGGCAAGGACACCTGCCAGGGCGACTCGGGCGGCCCGCTCGTCGCCGGTGGCAAGCTGATCGGCGCGACCTCGTGGGGCAACGGGTGCGCGCTGCCGAACTACCCCGGCGTGTACGCCAGGGTCGCGGCCTACTACAGCGTGCTGAGCGCGCAGATCGGATGACCGCCGGGGGCGCGCTCGCGGGCGCGCCCCACGCCCGGTGACCGACGTCCTCCGGTCACCTGGGCGCGGGCGGGCGCGCGGACCGGTCAGCCCTCGGTCGGTCCGCGCGTTCCCCGTGCCCGCCGTCTTCGTCGTCGTTCCCGCGCGCGCGTGTGTGCAGGCGCCCCCGTCCCGGTCCGTTGTCCCCGCCGCGCCCGGTGCCCTTCCGCCCGCCCCGCGCGGCCCTTGCGCCCTGTCGCCGCGCCCCCTCCCGCGCTCCGCTCACCGGCCGGCACCTCCTTCCCGTGATGTGGGACACCCGTCTTGGGCGAGGGCCCGTCGGCCGGGGATGCTTCTCGCCATGCACGGAGAACAGCACTACCTGGTGGGCCTGGACCTGGCGGGCAAGCGCGTGGTCGTGGTGGGCGGCGGGTCCGTCGCCCAGCGCAGGCTGCCGCGCCTGGTCTCGTCCGGCGCCCGCGTCGAACTCGTCTCGCCCGAGGTCACCCCCACCGTCCAGGGCGTGGTCGACTCCGGGGCGGTCACCTGGCACGCCCGGCGCTACGCCGACGGCGACCTGGACGGCGCGTGGTACGTGCTCGCCTGCACCTCCGACCCCGAGGTGAACGCCCGGATCACCGCCGACGCCGAGGCCCGCCGCGTGTTCTGCGTGCGCGCCGACGTCGGCGCGCTCGGCACCGCCGTCACCCCCGCCTCCGGCAACCACGACGGCCTGCTCGTCGGCGTCCTGGCCAGCGGCGACCACAACCGCTCGGCGCGCGTGCGCGACGGCGTGCTGTCCGCGCTGCGCGACGGCACCCTCGCCGACCAGCACGACCAGCCCGCGGGCGTGG
Organism: Actinosynnema pretiosum; assembly: GCF_024171695.1. Taxonomy (GTDB): domain Bacteria; phylum Actinomycetota; class Actinomycetes; order Mycobacteriales; family Pseudonocardiaceae; genus Actinosynnema; species Actinosynnema pretiosum. Next base: position 212,147 of record NZ_JAMTCF010000004.1, read on the forward strand.
CCCTGGTCGGCGGCGGCCCCGGCGACCCCGACCTGATCACCGTGCGCGGCAGGCGCCTGCTGGCCAGGGCCGACGTGGTCGTCGCGGACCGGCTCGGCCCGGTGTGGCTGCTGGACGAGCTGCCGCCGCACGTGGAGGTGGTCGACGCCGCGAAGATCCCGTACGGGCGGGCCGCCGCGCAGGAGTTCATCAACCGGACGCTGGTGGACAACGCCAAGGCCGGGAAGTTCGTGGTGCGCCTGAAGGGCGGCGACCCGTACGTGTTCGGGCGCGGCTTCGAGGAGCTGATCGCCTGCGCCGAGGCGGGCGTGCCGGTCACCGTCGTGCCGGGCGTGACCAGCGCGTTCGGCGTGCCCGCCCTCGCGGGCGTCCCGGTGACGCACCGGGGGGTGGCGCACGAGGTCGTGGTGGTGTCCGGCCACGTCGCGCCGGACGACGAGCGCTCGCTGGTGGACTGGGGCGCGCTGGCGAGGCTGCGCGGCACCGTGGTGATCCTGATGGGCGTGGAGCGCGCCGCAGCGTTCGCCGAGGCCCTGCGCGAGGGCCGCCCCGGCGACACCCCGGTGACCGTCATCGAGAACGGCAGCACCGACGCCCAGCGGATCGTCAAGTCCACTTTGGACGGTCTGGCGGAAGCCGTTGCGGCGCACCACGTCCGTCCCCCGGCGATCATCGTCGTCGGCCCGGTCGCCGGCCTGGCGGAGGAACTGCCCGAGCAGGCGTGAGCCTGCCGCGCGGGAAGCCCGACCCACCCGAGGGCTTCCCGCGCCCAGCCGGGGCACGACGTCACGCACCGCCACCACGCACCCCACCGGTCACGTCACGCTCGGCCACCGGGCTCCGGGCGGGGGCGTCACGCTCGGACACCACCTCCCGGCGGACGTCGCGCACCTGGATCACGCTGCGACACCGGAACGCAGGCCACTCCGCGTGCCTCGCGCACCGGTCCATCCAGGGACCGCAGGCTTCGGGCCGAGCTGCGCTGCTGACAGCTCAGGCCACCCGCAGCCTGCCGCCTGCCCGCGATTGCCCGCCATCCGCCGCTCGCAGGCTGTTGGCCGCCGTCCGCTAGTCGTTGCCCCCAGCCCCCAGCCCCCAGCCCCCAGCCCGCCGTCCGTGCTTGCTGGCCGCCAGCCGCTCGTTGCCGCCGCCAGTAGGCTGCCTGTCCCCGGCCCAGCCCGGCCCTGTCCGGACTGTCCGGCCCTGCCCAGCCTGCCGGGCACGTTTCACCCCGCCCCGGTCCGCCTGGTCAAGCTCGCCCAGCCGCCCAGCCGCCCAGCCGCCCAGCCGCCCAGCCGCCCAGCCGCCCGGTCCAGCGCTGGCCCTGGCCTTGTCTCACTAGCGCCGCCCGCCCCCCGGCTCCCCCCATCCGCCCCGCGCCTGACCTCATCCATTCCTTCTCTCTCCCCCCCGCAAAGCAAGAGCCCCGGTCCCACCAGGGGACCGGGGCTCTTCGCGTTCCGCGTCAGCGCCAACCGCAGGTCAGCGCCAACCGTCGATCATCAGTGCTGCGGGGCCGCGCTGCGGCGGGGACGGCCGCCCGCGCGGTCGCGGTCACGGCCGCCACCCTCGCGGCCACCGCCCTCGCGCCCGCCGCGGAAGAAGCCGCCGCTGCCGCCACGACGGGCGCCACCGCCGCCCGCGCCACCGCGCCGACCGCGCGGCTGCACCTCGGGCTCCACCACGGGCACGCCGCTGGGCTCGCGGGCGCCGGTGATGCGGATCAGCTCGTCGTCGCCGGGACGGACCTTGGTCGACTCCGGGCGGATGCCCGCGCGGGTGGTCAGGCCCTGGACGGCGCGCCGCTGGTCGTGCGTGACCAGCGTGACGACCGTGCCGGACTGCCCGGCGCGCGCGGTGCGACCGGCGCGGTGCAGGTAGTCCTTCGGGTCGGCGGGCGGGTCCACGTGCACGACCAGGCTGACGTCGTCCACGTGGATGCCGCGCGCGGCGACGTCCGTGGCGATCAGGACCGGGGTCGTGCCCTCGCGGAACTGGCCGAGCACGCGGGTGCGCGCGCTCTGCGCCTTGCCGCCGTGCAGGGCGCCCGCGTGCACGCCCATCGACCGCAGCTTCTTGGCCAGCCGGTCCACGTGGTGCTTGGTGCGCACGAACATGATCGTGCGGCCCTCGCGCGCGGCCACCTCGGTCACCACCGACTGCTTGTCCTCGGCGGACACGAACAGCAGGTGGTGCTCCATCGTGGTGACGCTGCCGGTGGGCGGCGCGACCGAGTGCACGACCGGGTCGTGCAGGTACTGGCGGACCAGCTTGTCCACGTCGCCGTCGAGCGTCGCGGAGAACAGCAGCCGCTGCCCGTTCTCGGGGGTCAGGTCCAGGATGGCCCGCACCTGCGGCATGAAGCCCATGTCGGCCATCTGGTCGGCCTCGTCCAGGGCGGTGAACATGACCTCGGAGAGGTCCGCGGTGCCCTGGCGCACGTGGTCGGAGAGCCGACCCGGCGTGGCGATCAGCAGGTCGACGCCCCTGCGCAGCGCGTCGATCTGGCGCGGGAAGGACGTGCCGCCCACGACGGTGCGGCACCACAGGCCGAGCGCGCGGGCGAAGGGCGACAGCGCCTCCTCGACCTGCATGGCCAGCTCGCGGGTCGGGACCAGCACCAGCGCGCGCGGCATGAGCGGCTTGGCGCGGCCACCGGCCAGCCTGGACAGCAGCGCCAGGCCGAACGCGAGGGTCTTGCCGGAGCCGGTCTGGCCCCGGCCGAGCAGGTCGCGGCCCGCGAGCGAGTCGGGGAGCGTGGCGGCCTGGATGGGGAAGGGCTCGTTGATCCCGGCTGCGGCGAGCGCGCGGACCAGCTCGTCGGCGAGGCCGAGCTCGCTGAACGACGGGAGCGGGCCCTCGGGGAGGGTGCTCTCGACGTGGTCGGGAACGGTGTAAGCGTTGGGCGCGTCCACCTGCTGGGGACGGCGGTTGCCCTGGCCGGAGCGCCTGCGGGGCCTGCGAGAGGACTGCGGGCGCTCGGAACGGCTCTGGGACACGGGTGGCAAAACATACCTCCGGGACACGGCACGTCACGGGGATTGCTCTGCACTCGTGGGCAGGCGCGATCGCGCGGACGGGCCCGGCGCTGCGTAGCGCCGACGGTTGGGTGGAGCACCGGTGGTCCTGCATGGTGACCTCGGGGCGCTGAAAGGTGGCGCCCTCGTGCGGTGCGTTGACCAGTCTAGCTGATCATCATCCATTGGGTCGCGGCCACTCGGCCTAGTTTCGGCCGCGAGGCTGTGACCTGCGTGGACGTCGGGTGGATTGGTGGCGGGAGGGGGTCGGGGGCCGAGGGGGGACGTCGACTGGTTCGGCGGCGGTCCGCGCGACCTGAGCGGGCGGCTCGCGCGGCACCCGGACGTGGCCGGGTTCCACCGGGTGGTGGCGCGCCCGCTCGCGCGCGTGGTCGCGCGCCCGGTCGGCGGAACGCGGAAACCGCTGTGGCACAAGAGGATTCAGCTCCGGAACGGCCGGTCGAGACGGGGGAGGGTCCTGGGTCTAACGGCCCGCGCGCGGCCCTGACCCCGCGTTCGTCACGGGGCGCGCTCGCGCGGCGGTCACGGACGGCAGCCGGTGCTCGCGGCGGCGCGAACGCGCGGTGACGCCGGGTGGACGCGGTCGTCGCGCACCGTCGCCGCGCGCGGTGCGGGCGCGGTCACCGAGCGGCGTCGAACGGGGGAAAGCATTGGTGACACAACGAAATCGCGCTCCCACCGCGCGTGGTCGCGGTGCGGCGGACGGTGTTCTCACCGCACGTGCGCTGTACCCGGTGGGCGAGGGGGCGCGCGCCCCCTCGCCCACCGGCGCTCACCCCAGCCCGGCTTCCCGGAGCAGCTCGGCGGTCAGCTCCGCCGCGTCGGCCATCCCGTCCGGCAGACCGCGCGCGGTGAACCAGTCGGTCACCACCCGCACGTCGCGGGCCAGGAACTCGGCCCCGCGCGGGTTGGCCATCAGGTCGACGAGCTGCGGCAGGTCGATCACCACGAGCCGGTCCTCGTGCACCACCAGGTTGAACGGCGACAGGTCGCCGTGCGCGTACCCGGAGGCGGCCATGCCCAGCAGCGCCGACACGAGCTGGCGCCACAGGTCCACCAGCGCGTCCGGCTCGGGCCTGGTCTGGGCGAGCCGGGGCGCGGCCTGGACGCCGTCGCCGATGAACTCCATCAGCACCTCGGTGCCGTCGCGCTGCACCGGGTAGGGCACCGGCACGCCGCGCTGCCACAGCGCGCCGAGCGCCGCGAACTCGGCCACCGCCCACCGCTCGGCGATCAGGTTCCGCCCGAACGCGCTGCGCCGGGACATCGCGCGGGCCTCCCTGGTCCGCCGCTCCTTGCGGCCCTCCAGGTAGCCCGCGTCCCGGTGGAACAGCCGGTGGTCGTTGTCCCGGTACCGCTTCGCGGCCAGCAGGCAGGACCGCTCCGGCGTGGCGCGCTCCAGCAGCGAGACGTCCGCCTCCTTGCCGGACTTGATCAGCCCGAGCTCCCGGTCGACCGCCCCGAGGTCGGTGACCAGCCAGGCGGGGTGCGGAGCGGGGCCCTGGTCGGCGTCGCCCCAGGTGGACCACCGGTCGCCGTCCTCGGGCCCGGTGCGCTGCCTGGTCTCGGCGAGGCGCTTCTTGGCCTCCTCGGTGAGCCTGCCGCGCCGGACGTTCTCGTCGTCGTCCCGCACGACCCTGACCCGCGTCTTGACCTCGCGGGGGCCGTAGTCGTCCAGCTCGTAGTCGGACCAGCGGCTGTGCGGGTCGTCGTCGGTGTCGTCGTCCTCGCCGTGGCCGGCGTCGGTGTAGCCACCCTCGTCGTGACCTGCGTCGCCGTAGTCATCGTCGTCGGTGTCGTCGGTGTCGTCGGTGTCGTCGCGGTCGGCATCGGCGTCGGCGTCGACACCGGGCGCGTCGACACCGGGCACGTCAACGGCGTCGTCGTCGACGCGACCGCCGTGATTGAAGTTGATCTTGAGTTCGTGCAGTGCGTTCGTGGTGATCGCGTGCTCGCGCACAGCGGGGCTCCCAGCGGGAAGTGGGTGGATCACCCCGGCGGCGGGCCGCGCGATCGCGTCAGGCCCTGCGGAGCGCCGGGGTGGGCGGACGGGCCGGTGCCGCGTCCAGGACAGGTGTCGTGGCCATGTCGGCACCTCCTCCCCGAATCCGCTCCGGGCTCTCCGGCCCGCGAGTCGCTGTGCGCGCCCACCATGCCCCGCCCGCACCCGGCGGGGCAACCGCTTTTCCGACCGTCCCTCGCCACCGGAGCCCGCGCAGCCCCTGACCAGCGCTCCCGCACCCGCACCCGCTCCCGCACCCGCTCCCGCACCGGTGTGCCCGCGCCGCGTCCCCGCTCCAGCCCTGTCCCGCTCCAACCCTCGATCCGCCACTCCCCGTCCCGCGCGCCTCCACTTCAGGCCATCGGGCGTCGGGCGCGGCGGGTGCTCAGCGGGGTGGGCGCTCAGCTGGGTGGGCGCTCAGCGGGGCGGATGCTCAGCGCGGTGGGCGCTGGGCGTAGGCGCGCAGCGCGTCCAGGTCCGGCACCAGCACGTCCCGGCGCAGGTGGCTCACCACGACCCCGGCCTTGCGCAGGTCGCTGAACGCCTTCTCCGCCGTGCGCGGTTTCATGCCCGCGATCGACGCGAGCTCCACCTTGGTCAGCGGGAACCCGAGCGTCCACCCGCCCGGCTCCTCGCGGCCGTGCGTGCGCACCAGCTCCGCCAGCACCTTCGCCAACCGCTCGTCCGCCGCCCGAGCCAGGAAGTCCCGCCTGCGCTCGATCGCCCACCGCAGCCGCTCGTTCACCATGCCGATCATCTCGACGAAGACCTCGTTGCGGCGGTGCAGGAAGCCCATCAGCTCGCTGCTGCTGATCATCCGCGCGGTCACCTCGCCGCACGTGATCACGCTCGCCGACCTCGGCTTCCGGTCCAGCGCCGCCATCTCGCCGACGAAGTCACCGGCCGCCTTGATCGCCAGCAGCGCCGTGTCGCCGGTCTCGTCGGTGGTCTGCACCTTCACCACGCCGTCGAGCAGCAGCAGCGCGTGCGTGTCGCGGGCGTCCTGGACGATGACGTCGCGGTTCGGCGCGTACCGCACCACCGTGCCCATCGCCAGCAGCTCGTCGCGCGCCTGGTCGCGCAGCCGCGACAGCAAGCTGTCGTGCGGCCACACCGGTTGCTCCGGCTGGGTCGTGCTCGGTGACCATGACATCAGCACCATCCACCCCTAATGCGTCGTATCCGCAACTCGCTGCAACCGTTGTCATCCCCCGGCGTGCAGGTCGCGCCGCACGGCCGGTTCGTTTCGCCGAAGCGCGGGATTCCACCCGAACGCGCGGTTTCTCAGGATCCGGCGTAGCGGCGCAGCGCCCGCAGATCGGGAACCAGGACGTCGCGGCGCAGGTTGCTGACGACCACGCCCGCGTGCCGCAGGTCGCTGAACGCCTTCTCCGCCGTGCGCGGTTTCATGCCCGCGATCGAGGCCAGCTCGACCTTGGTCAGCGGGATGCCCAGCCGCCACGCGTCCTTGTCCTGCCTGCCGTAGGTCTGCACCAGCTCCACGAGCACGCGGGCCACCCGCACGGGCGCCGGGCAGGACAGGAAGTCGCGGCGGCGGTCGATCGACCAGCGCAACCGCTCGCCCACCACCAGCACCAGCTCCATCGCCACCTCGGGACGGCGCAGCAGCAGCGCCTGGAAGTCGGCGCGGGTGATGGCGCGAGCCACGACCTCCCCGCAGGTGCGCACCGTGGCCGACCGGGGCTTCCCGCTCAACGCCGCCATCTCGCCGACGACGTCGCCCGCGATCCGGATGTCCAGCAGCGCGTGCTCACCGTCCTCGTCCACGGCCTGCACCTTCACCATGCCGCTGAGCAGCAGCAGCACGTGCGTGTCGCGCGCGTCCTGGACGATCACCTCCTTGTCCGGCCCGTACGGCACCCGCGTCCCCAGCGCGAGCAGGTCGCCCCGCGCGGGTTCGCGCACCCTCCCCAGCAGACTCGTGCTCGGCCACACCGGATCAGCACCGGTCAACGCACACCCCCCGGATCGACTTCTTCCCTGACGGATGTCGGCCCGGACACCCCCGCCGTTCCCAGAATCCGGGCATTCCACGTGAAGCGTGCAACTCCGTTCACCCGAGCGGCGGCGACCGAACGGGGTCGGTGCGCGACCTGCCCGCCGAACACCGCCGAACACCGCCGGAACCCACCGAACACCACGCGGAGCAGGCTGGACACCACCGGACGTGGGCTGCGGACCCCGGAATAGCGGTGGGGGAGCACCGTGCTGGAGAACGCGGCCTCGCGGAAAGGCCCGGCAGGGCCGACGCCCCGACTTGGCTCCGCTCGCTCGGACCAACCAGGTGAGACCCGCCTCCCAACCAGGTGAGACCAGCCTCCCGGCCCGGCGAGACCAGCCTCCTGGCCTGGCGAGACCCAGCGCGATAAAGCCCCGGCCCGGCGGCGTGGCCTGTCGTGCGCCTGTCAGATTCACCTGGGTCGGGTCTGCTGCTGGCCCCTGAGTTCTGGGGCTCCTGGGCTCCTGGGTTTCGGGGTGCCTGAGGGTGGGTTCCGGGGCGTCTGGGCGCCGGAGGTTTCGCTGTCAGGCCGCAGGCTTGTCCGCCGGGTTGCCGGTGATCACCAGGTCCAGGGTCTTCGCCCCGGTCTCCTCCAGCACCAGCCCGGCGCCAGCCGCGACCTTCACCAGCCCGGCCACCGTCGACGGTTCGGCGCGCGAGCGGACCAGGGCGCGCGCGAGCAGCCCCTTGTGCGCCTTGTTGAAGTGGCTCACCGCCTTGCGCCGCCCCGAGCCGTCCTCGCTCACCACCCGCACCACCACCGCGGCGGGCGCCTTCGCGAGGGACGCGTACGGGCCCGAGCGGAGGTCCACGACGAACTCGTCGGCCTCCGCCAGCACCGGGCCCAGCGCGGGGCGCCACAGCGCGCCGAGCGGACCGGTCGCGGGCAGCGCGCTGCCGCCGGACAGGCGGTACGCCGGGATCGCGTCACCACCCCCGACCAGGCCGAACAGTGCCGACACCACGCCGATCCTGGCGTACGCGCGGTCGCGCTCGGCCTTCGTCAGCGACGGCACGTCCAGCGCGTCGTAGAGCACGCCGGTGTACCGCCGCAGCGCGGGCGTCGTGGCCGACGCGCGCAACTCGGCGTTCCGCTCGACCTCCCCGGCCTGCCGCTCGGACAGGCCGAGCGCCGCCAGCGACGCGGGCACGTCGGCGGCCAGGTCGACCAGCGCGGTGACGAGCTTGTCGCGCACCGGGTTCAGCTCCCGGTGGGACAGCGCGTCCAGGTCGAGGGGAGCACCGGATCCACCGGTCGCCTTGGTCTCCGACGGAGGCAGCAGCACGAGCACGACCGGCGAGCCTACCCACCGGAACCACCCGAACCCGCCACTCCCGCAGTTACCCCGACCACTCCCCGCTCCGGGCACGAGCCAGCGACACCCCGACCGTGCCCTGACCGTGTCCTGAAGGCACCACGACCCCGTTCCGACGACACCCCGGCCACGTCTCAGCCGCAACGCCGCTCGGCCCCCGAACGCTGACAGCCGTCATCGACCGCCGCCGCCGACCTCCGAGCACCGACCGCCGAGCACCGATCAGCGACCACCGCCGACAACCACCGCCGCGACCGGCCACCACCTACCGGCCAACCACCTCCCGCCATCCCGTCGCCAACACCACCCCCGACTCGCCCCCGACCGTCCACCTCTGACTCGCCCCGGACCGCCCGACCCCGGCCCGCCTCTTGGACCGTCCGACCCCGGCCCGGCCTCCCACCCCACCGCTCACATCCCCCGACTCACCCCCGCCCCGTCACGCAGAACTGGTTCCCCGCCGGATCCGCCAGCACCACCCACTCCACCCCCGGCATCGAGCGCTCCGCCACCAGCACCGCCCCCAACCCGGTCAACCGCTCGACCTCCGCCGAAAGATCCACCGCCCCGAAGTCCAGGTGCACCCGGTTCTTCCCCGGAGTCGGCTCGGCCACCCGCTGGAACCCCAACCGCACCCCGCCCTCGGTGGACAGCATCACCAGATCCCCGTCCTCCCCGTGCTCCTGCACCGCGTCCGTCTCCAGCGCGGCGGCCCAGAACCCCGCCAACCCCCGAGGATCGGTCGTGTCCACCGTCGTCATCCCGTAGCTCAACCCCACGCCCGGCACGCTAACCACGCCCCCCGACAATTCCGGCCCCCCGCCGAACCCCCACCGCCCACCAACCGCCAGGACCACCCGTTCGGGTAACCAACAGCAACCGCCGCCACCCCCCGACCACCCCGCGCCGGGGTAACCGGCTGGAACCCCCGCCACCCCGTTCACTAGGCTTTTCAGGACCACCAGCCCCACGAGGAGTCCCAACCGTGATCACGAGGATGTCGTCGCTGTTCCTGCGCACGCTGCGCGAGGACCCGGCCGACGCCGAAGTCCCGAGCCACAAGCTGCTGGTCCGCGCGGGCTACGTGCGGCGCGTCGCGCCGGGCGGCTACTCGTGGCTGCCGCTGGGCCTGAGGGTGCTGCGCAACATCGAGCGGGTCGTCCGCGAGGAGATGGACGCGATCGGCGCGCAGGAGATCCAGTTCCCCGCGCTGCTGCCGAAGGAGCCCTACGAGGCCACCAACCGGTGGACCGAGTACGGCCCCAACATCTTCCGCCTGAAGGACCGCAAGGGCGCCGACTACCTGCTCGGCCCGACCCACGAGGAGCTGTTCGCGCTCACCGTGAAGGGCGAGTACAGCTCGTACAAGGACTACCCGGTCGCGCTCTACCAGATCCAGACCAAGTACCGCGACGAGGCGCGCCCCCGCGCGGGCATCCTGCGCGGTCGCGAGTTCGTCATGAAGGACTCGTACTCCTTCGACCTCACCGACGAGGGCCTGGCCGAGGCGTACCAGCGCCACCGCGCCGCCTACATCAAGATCTTCGACCGGCTCGGCATGGACTACGTCATCGTGTCCGCGACCTCCGGCGCGATGGGCGGCTCGGCCTCCGAGGAGTTCCTGGCGGTCGCCCCGACCGGCGAGGACACCTTCGTCCGCAGCACCGAGTCCGACTACGCGGCCAACGTCGAGGCCGTCACCACCCCCGCCCCCCCGGTTCAGCCGATCGAGGGCCGTCCCGAGGCGCAGGTGCACAGCACCCCCGCGACCCCGACCATCGACACCCTGGTCGAGTTCTTCAACAACGCGGGTCTCGGCCGCGAGTTCACCGCCGCCGACACGCTGAAGAACGTGCTGGTCAAGACCCGCGTCCCCGGCTCCGACTGGGAGCTGCTGGCGATCGGCCTCCCCGGCGACCGCGAGGTCGACCTCAAGCGCCTGGAGGCGGCCGTCGAGCCCGCCGAGGTCGCCATGCTGGACGAGGCCGACTTCAAGGCCCACCCCTTCCTGGTCAAGGGCTACATCGGTCCCGGCGCGCTGCTCGCGAACGAGGTCCGCTACCTGGTCGACCCGCGCGTCGTCGAGGGCACCGCCTGGGTGACCGGCGCCGACCAGCACGAGCACCACGTGGTCGACCTGATCTGCGGTCGCGACTTCACCCCGGACGGCACGATCGACGTCGCCGAGGTCCGCGAGGGCGACCCGTCGCCCGACGGCAAGGGCCTCCTGGTGGCCGCGCGCGGCATCGAGATCGGCCACATCTTCCAGCTCGGCCGCAAGTACGCCGACGCGTTCTCGCTCGACGCCCTCGGCCCGGACGGCAAGCCCGTGCGCATCACCATGGGCTCCTACGGCATCGGCGTGTCCCGCCTGGTCGCCGCGATCGCCGAGCAGAGCCACGACGACCGGGGCCTCATCTGGCCGCGCAACGTCGCCCCCGCCGACGTGCACGTGGTCGTCGCGGGCAAGGACGCCACCCTCCTGGAGGGCGGCGAGAAGCTCGCGGGCGAGCTGTCCTCGGCGGGTCTGAGCGTGCTGCTGGACGACCGCAAGGCCAGCCCCGGCGTGAAGTTCGCCGACGCCGAGCTGGTGGGCGTGCCCACGATCCTCGTGGTCGGCCGGGGCCTGGCGAACGGCCTGGTCGAGGTCAAGGACCGCCGCTCCGGCGAGCGCGTCGAGGTGCCGGTCGACGAGGCCGTGCAGCACGTGCTGGCCGTCGCGCGCGGCTGACCCCTCCGCGGACGCGAAGAGGGCCGGTGCTCACCCGAGCACCGGCCCTCTCGTCGTCCAGGGGAGACCTCAGCGCCTGCCGAGCAGCACGTCCACCACGTCGGCGGTGTCCGACAGGTCCACCAGCACCGCGTGCGCCCCGGACGCCTCCAGCTCCGCCACGTCGCTGCGCCCGGTCGCCACCGCGACCGCCCGGTACCCGTGGTGCAGCGCCGCGTCCACGTCGTGCGGGGTGTCCCCGACGACCACCACCGACTCCGGCGCCACGCCGTGCTTGGCCGTCGCCAGCCGCACCGCCTCGCGCACCAGGTCGGGCCGGTCGTCGGACAGCTCGCCGAACCCGCCGATCGCGAAGTCCAGGTGCCGCTCCAGCTCGAACGCCGCCAGCTTGTACCGGGCGATCTCCACCAGGTTCCCGGTCACCAGCGACTGCACCACGCCGGGCTCACCGGCCAGCGCCTCCAGCACCGCGCCTGCCCCCGGCAGCGCCCGGCCGCGCTCGGCCAGCAGCCCGTGCTCCAGGCGCGCCACCGCGATCAGCTCGGCGTGCAGCCGGGAGATCAGCTCGTCGGTGGCCTCCAGGTCGTGCGCGAGCAGCAGCTGCCTGCTGATCGCCCGCTCGGTGCGCCCCGCGTACGAGGGCCGGTGCACCAGCTCCAGGCCGGACACCGTCCGCAGCGCGGTCCCGTACCAGGCGTGACCGAGCCCGGAGGCGTCGATCAGGGTCAGGTCGATGTCCCACAGCACGAGGGTCTTCACGAGACGCGCACGCTCCCCACGATCCGGTCCGCCTCCGCTTCGCTGGGCCCCTGGGCCACGTGCGGCCCGCCCTGCGCGACGTTCAGCACCAGCACGCCGTGCTTCCCGCCCGGCAGCTCCGCAGCCACCAGGGTGATCTCCGCCTTCGGCGCGTAGCAGGCGCTCACGCCCCTCGGCTCGACCGACAGCACCACCTTCGTCCGGCCGTCCACCTCGGTCACCACCGGCTCGCCCACGCTCGGCGGGGTGCCGTCCACGGTGTACCCGTTGTTCGCCACGGTCTTGCCGAGCTGGCTGAGCACGGTCAGCGTCGCCGCGTTGACCTGCGCGGACGACACGATCGCCTGCACCATCTGCTTGTCCTGGCACTCGAACGGCCGGGACACCCACACCCCGGTCAGCCGGGTGCTGCCCGCGAGGCCGTCGCCGCTCTCCTCCCAGGAGGGCGGCACCTGGTAGGTCAGCCCCGAGCCGCGCACGGACGTCCACTCCGGCTGCGCCGACGTCGAGGTCGCCGTCGCGGGCCCGCCCGCCGAGGCGTCCGAGCCGGAGCCGATCAGCACGGCCGTCACCACGCCGCCCGCCACGACCAGCACGCCGAGCACGGACAGGGCGATCCACAGCCCCGTGCGCTTGGGCTTGGGGGGCGGTTGCTGCTGGTAGTAGCCGAGGCCCGAGTAGCTCACCCGCCCACCGCCAGCGGGCGCACCGAGTCGATCATCGCCTGGAGGTCGCCCTCGGTGGGGGAGGCGGGGGCGGTGGCCGGGCCGCCCGCGAGGTCGCCGTTGGCCATGAACACGTGCGTGGCCCGCTCGCCCCTGGCCGCGAGCACGCGCACCATGCCCTTGGACGCGATGCAGGCGTTGCCGCCGCCCGCCGTGACGGTCGCGTCGACCTGCACCGCCGGGATGGGCTGCCCGCCGCCGACGTTCGGGACGGTCACCTCCTTCGGGTCGGTGAGCTTCACGTCGAGCTCCGGGGCGCTGCTGTAGAAGTACCGGGCGACCTTGTCGGCCACGTCCTTCGCGACGCCCGCCAGGTCGGTGTTCGAGATCAGCGTGCCGCCCGCGTTGCCCCGGTTGTAGGAGTTGCCCTCGCAGGTGTAGACGCCGAACATGGACAGCCCGGTCAGCCGCGCGTCCAGGTTCGTGACCGGCGAGCTGCCCTTCTGCGGGGCCCACGACTTCGGCACGTCGTAGCTGTAGGCCAGGTCGGTGACCGGCAGGCAGTTCCAGCCGGAGGTCACCGCCGTGCAGCTCGCGGCCTCCGCGCTGGGCGAGGTCGGCGCGGGCGAGGACGCGGCCGAGCTGCTGGGCGGGGTTTCGCTGCTGGGCGCGGCCACGGTGGTCTTGTCGTCCTCGGAGCCGCTGGTGAGCACGTACGCCGTGGCTCCGCCGCCCACGAGCAGGAGGGCCACCGCGCCCACCGCGAGCCAGACCTTGCCCCGGTTCCGCTTCGGCGGCTCCTCGCCGCCGGAGAACACGCCGAGCCCGCCGTACGAGCCGAAGCCCTGCTGGGGGAAGCCCTGCTGGTCGCCGTAGCCGGGCTGCGGGTAGCCCTGCTGGTCGCCGTACCCCGGTTGGGGGTAGGCCTGCTGGTCCCCGTAACCCGGCTGGGGAGCCCCGAAGGAGTGATCCTGATACGGCTGCTGGGGGTGTCCCGGCTGCGGGGTGGAGCCGCTGGCGCCGTCCTGCCCCCACCCGCCCTGGTGGGGCTGACCTGCCTGGCCACCCCAGCCGGACTGCCCGTCACCTGGGTAAGTCACGGCTCGCACGGTACCGCCTCCACCAGTCGGAATCCGCTCAGGTGATGGAAAAGCGATCGAGGTTGGACGTGCCGCAGCTCACTTCCGTCCACGACGGAGGGTGCCCAGCGCCTCACTCGGTCGTGTCTGAGGTTCACCCGGCCAAAAAGCTGAACCGCACCTTGCGCACCGGGTTGTCCACGTTCGTGTCCACCAGGCACACCGACTGCCAGGTGCCCAGCGCCATCACCCCGCCGAGCACCGGGACCGTCGCGTGCGGCGGGACCAGCGCGGGCAGCACGTGGTCGCGGCCGTGCCCCGGCGTGCCGTGCCGGTGCCGCCACCGGCCGTCGGCGGGCAGCAGGTCGCGCAGCGCCGCCAGCAGGTCGGTGTCGCTGCCCGCGCCCGTCTCCAGCACCGCGAGCCCGGCCGTGGCGTGCGGGACCCACACGTGCAGCAGCCCGTCCCCGGACGTCTTCGCCAGGAACCGCTCGCAGTGCGCGGTCAGGTCGAACACGACCTCGTCGGAACCCGTCCTGATCTCGATCTCCTCGCTGAGCACCGGGAGAGGGTACGCAAAAACCGGTCGACACCGCCGTCCCCGCGACCGAATGATCGACGCCGTGCCGCACACCGCGATCGTCACCGGGGCCAACCAGGGCATCGGGGCCGCCGTCGCCACCGCGCTCGCCGCGCGGGGCGTCCAGGTCCTCGCCGCCTACTTCAGGTTCACCCCGCTCCCCGACCCCAGCCTCCCCGACCGGTACGCCGCCGACCGGGGGGCCGACGCCACCGCCGTGGTCCGCGCGATCGAGGCGGCGGGCGGCCGGGTGCTCGCCGTCGAGGCCGACCTCGCCGACCCGCAGGCCCCCGCCCGCCTGTTCGACACCGCCGAGCGCGAGCTGGGCCCGGTCGACGTGCTGGTCAACAACGCCTCCTCGTGGGTGCAGGACACGTTCCTGGCCGCCGGGCTGGACCAGTTCGGCCGCACGACGGCCCCCGTCTCCGCCGAGACCTTCGACGCCCAGTTCGCCGTGGACGCCCGAGCCAGCGCGCTGCTGATCGCCGAGTTTGCCCGCAGGCACCTGGCGCGCGGCGCGGACTGGGGCCGGATCGTCGGCCTCACCTCCGGCGGGCCGGGCGGGTTCCCCAGCGAGGTCACCTACGGCGCGGCCAAGGCGGCCCTGGACAACTACACGATGGCCGCCGCCGCCGAGCTGGCCCCGCACGGCGTCACCGCCAACTGCGTCAAGCCGCCCGCCACCGACACCGGCTGGGTCAACGACGCCGTCCGCGCCTCCACCAGGGTCGCCGAGCCGCACGAGGTCGCCGACGTCGTCGCGTTCCTGTGCTCGGACGAGGCCAAGCTCGTCACCGGGAACGTGGTGACCCTGCGCTGAGCCGGGCCGGGGCGCGCCTGGCCGGGCGGCGGTGGCGCGGGGACGGGCGTCCCCGCTGGGCCGTGCGGGGGTGGCGCGGGCTGGCAGGGGCGCGCTGAGCCGTGCGGACGTGGCGCGGGACGGCAGCGGTGCGCCGGACCGCGCGGGGCGCCGCCCGGCCGTTCGCGGGGTGGACGACCGGCGGGGCGTGGGGTCTGATGGCCCCATGCGGACCGCGTTCGGCGAGACCTTCGACGTCCCACCCGGCTACCTCAACACCGCCAGCGTCGGCGTCCCGTCGACCACCACCGCCCGCGCGGTCGCCGACGCCGTGGCCCGGTGGGCGCGCGGCGCCGACGCGCCGCCGGTGTTCGACGAGCCCGTCGCCGTCGCGCGCGCCGCCTTCGGCCGGATCGTCGGGGCGCCCGCCGACCGCGTCGCCATCGGCGCCACCGTCTCCCAGCTCGTCGCGCTGGTCGCCGCGAGCCTGCCCGAGGGCGCCCGCGTCCTGGTCGCGAAGGGCGACTTCACCAGCCTCACCTTCCCGTTCGCCGCGCGCGGCCACACCGTCACCGAGGTCCCGCTCGACGAGCTCGCCGACCGCGCCGCCGACCACGACCTGGTCGCCGTCAGCGTCGCCCAGTCCGCCGACGGCCGCCTCGCCGACCTCGCCGCGCTGCGCGCCACCGGCGTCCCGGTCCTGCTCGACGCCACCCAGGCCGCCGGGTGGCTGCCGCTGGAGCTGGACTGGGCCGACTGGGTGGTCGGCACCGGCTACAAGTGGCTGCTCAGCCCGCGCGGCACCGCCTGGCTCGCCTGCTCCGAGGCCGCGCTGGCCAGGACCGCGCCGCTGGTCGCCAACTGGTACGCGGGCGACGACCCGTGGACCACCGTCTACGACCTGCCGCTGCGCCTGGCCGCCGACGCCCGCCGCCTCGACCTGTCCCCGGTCTGGCACGCCCACGTCGGCGCCGCCGCCGCGCTGCCCTGGTTCGCCTCGCTCGACCGCGCCGCCGTGCACGCCCACACCACCGGGCTCGCCGACGCGCTGCGCGCCGGACTGGGCCTGCCGCCCGCCGGGTCCGCCATCGTGTCCCTGGACGTGCCGCCGGAACCGCTGCTCGCGGCCGGGATCGCCGCCAGCACGCGCGCCGGCCGGGTCCGCCTCGCCTTCCACCTCTACAGCACCCGCGACGACGTCGACCGCGTGCTCAGAGCGCTCGCCTGAACCGCGTCCGTTACCGTGGTCGGCTGTGTCGGTTCCCCCCGAATCACCTGGAGAGGTGACCCAGCGGATTCCCCGAGTCCCGGCTGGGCCGCCGATGGGGCCGCCCCCGCCGCAGGACCAGGGGCAGCCCCAGCCCGTTCCGCCCACCCCCCAGCAGACGCCGTCGGGCACCCTCACGTTCGAGCCGGTGCCCGGCCCGCAGGGACCGCCGCGACCCGGCGGAGCGCCCCCCTACGGCGGCTACGACCAGGGCTTCCCCCCACCGCCGCCGCCCCGGTACGGCGCGCCCGCGCAGCAGCGCCCGCGCAGCCACCCGCCCACCGCGACCGGCCTGTCGGCGGTGCCGTTCCAGCGGCGCACAGCGGTGGTCCGGATCATCGGCCTGGTCGGCATCGCGGTCGTCTCCGGACTCGTCTGGATGATGTTCCAGTCGGGTGAGGGGCCGAAGTCCTCCAGCGGCTCGCCGACCCCGTCCAGCGCGCCGGTCGTGCCCGCGGGCGAGTTCGAGTTCACCCCGTCCACCCAGGCCCCGGCCCCGCGCCGGGACGCCGAGTGCGCCTCGCACGCCTACGGCCAGGCCAAGGACTTCTTCGGCAAGACCCCGTGCGAGGAGCTGATCCGGGCGCTCTACACCACGACGGCCGCCGCCAACGGGGCGAAGGTCTACACCTCGGTCGCCGTGGTCAGGATGAAGTCCCCCGAGGACGCGACCGCCCTGATGGAGCTGACCAACCGGGACGGCACCGGCAACGTGAACGACCTGGTCAAGGACGGCGCGGTCAAGGTCGACGGGATCACCACGCTCGGCGGTGGCGGCTACGCCTCGAAGCTGAGCGACCGCGACGTGGTCATCGTCGAGTCGGACACCGCCAAGGCCGACAACACCGGGGCCGGGCACACCGACCTGATGCGGCGGATCTCCGCCGACGCCCTGCGGCTGGCCGCCGCGCTCGGCTGACCGCCCGCGCCGGGCCCCGCACGAGGGCCCGGCGCCGGGACGGCCGCTGCGCGTCCCGCTGCACCGTCCCGCTGCCGTGTCCCACTGCGCGGGAGCCCGTCCCACGGACCGGGGTGGTCTCCGCCACGCGCCCGGCCCCGCCGCCCGGCCCCGCGAACCGGCCGGGGAACGCGAAGGGGGCGGGTCGCCCCGCCCCCTCGCCTACTCCGGCGCGCCCGGCAGCGCGATCGACACCGGCGACAACCCGGCCGCCCGCCGCCAGCGCGTGCCCCGCACCGCCGACTCGGTCAGCGCCGCCAGCGCCGTCGTCCGCAGCGCGTTGTCGTCGGTGCGCTCCAGCACCCCGCGCCACGCCGCGCAGCAGTCCGCCTCCACCGCCACCAGCGCCGCGATCGACGACGCCGCGTCCTGCACGCCCTCCGGCGGCAGGTACGCCGCCGCCGCGGGCTTCGGCTGCTGCCCCGCGTCCCGCAACCACCGCTCGGTGGTGTCCCGGCGCGCCCGGTGCGCGTTCGCGCCCTCGGCCACCGCCGTCTCCTGCGCCTTCGGCAGGAACGCGCTCACCAGCCCGTACGTCCACACCGCCGCGTGCTCCGCACCCAGCCCCACCTGCACCGCGTCCGCGCTCGCCTGGTCGCTCACCCCAACGCCTCCACCAAGCTCGCGCACCCCGCAGCGACCGCGCCGACCAGCCCGGCGCGGTGCGCGGGCAGCGACGGCAGCAGGTCCGCCGCCTGCTTCTGGGCCGCCTGCAGCGCGGCGGCCAACTGCTCCCTGGTCGCCCCGGCGGGCGCCTGCGGAGCGGACGAGGTCGTCGACGGAGCCGCCGACGACGAGGGCGTGCTCGGTGTCGCCCGCTCCACCTCGGCGCGCAACCGGGTGGCGTGCTCGGTCCGCGCGGCGGCGGTCTCCTGCGCGTCCACGGCTGTGGCCAGCGCGGCGTCCTTGAGGGCCGCGTCGGCCAGCGCGGCCAGCGGGTCGGGGGGCGGAGGGGCGGGCGGGGTCGAGGTGCACGCCACCACCAGCGGCGCCGAGGCCGCGGCGAGCAGCACGGCGCGCCTGCTGAGTCCGATCACGTCCGCCGATCCTGCCAGACCACCGCTCACCGCCCGTGGGGCGTGCGGACGGCCCAGGACAGGCTAGTCTGGGCGACCACGGCCGGCGAGTGCAGCGTCGACCGGGGTTGTCGTGCTCACAGCTCACCTGCACCCGGAAGACTGGGAGTCACCACGTGTCCAGCCCGCCGCGCGGAGAACTCGCCGCGCAGCTCACCCCCGTCGTGCGGGAGGCGGTCGAGGCCATCGGCTACGACCTGGAACTGCTCGACGTGAACCAGGCTGGGCGTCGCAGGCTCGTGAAGGTGGTCGTCGACGGCGACGAGGGCATCGGGCTGGACGAGGTGGCCCAGGCCAGCCGCGCCGTGTCCGCCGCGCTCGACGCCAACGAGCACCTCATCGCGGGTCCTTACACGCTTGAGGTCACCTCTCCCGGCGCCGACCGCCCCCTCACCCGGCCCCGCCACTGGCTGCGCGCCAGGCTGCGGCTGGTCAAGGTCAAGCAGCCCGAGCAGGTCGAGTGGTTCGGCCGAGTCGGCGACTGCGACGACACCGGTGTCGTGCTCCTGGTGAAGGGCGAGCTGCGCCGCGTCGAGTACAGCGCGATCGAGCGAGCCGTCGTCGAGGTCGAGTTCAAGCAACCCCCGGTCGAGGAGCTCGCGCTCCTGGGCGACCGGGGTTCGAAGGAGGAGTCGGAGTGAACGTCGACATCGCCGCTCTCAGGGCGATCGAGCGGGACAAGGACATCCCCTTCGACACCGTTCTGGAAGCCATCGAGACCGCGCTTCTGACCGCGTACAAGCACACCGACGGCCACCACCCGCACTCGCGGGTGGAGATCGACCGGAAGTCCGGCGCCGTGCGCGTGCTCGCGCAGGACCTGGGCCCGGACGGCGCGGTCACCGAGGAGTGGGACGACACGCCCGAGGGGTTCGGCCGGATCGCCGCGACCACGGCGCGCCAGGTCATCCTGCAGCGCCTGCGCGACGCCGAGCACGAGCGCACCTTCGGCGAGTTCTCCGCCAAGGAGGGCGAGATCATCGGCGGCGTCGTCCAGCGCGACGCCCGCGCCAACGCGCGCGGCATGGTCGTCGTGCAGGTCGGCGACACCGAGGGCGTGCTGCCGCCCGCCGAGCAGGTGCCCGGCGAGGAGTACAAGCACGGCGCCCGCATCAAGTGCTACGTCGTCGGCGTGTCGCGCAGCGCGCGCGGCCCGCAGATCACCCTGTCCCGCACCCACCCGAACCTCGTGCGCAGGCTCTTCGCGCTGGAGGTCCCGGAGATCGCGGACGGCACCGTGGAGATCCCCGCGGTGGCGCGTGAGGCAGGTCACCGCTCGAAGATCGCGGTGCGCACGACGGTGTCCGGCGTGAACGCCAAGGGCGCCTGCATCGGCCCGATGGGCGCGCGCGTGCGCAACGTCATGAGCGAGCTCGCGGGCGAGAAGATCGATATCATCGACCACTCGGACGACCCGGCGACCTTCGTCGGGAACGCGCTCTCACCTGCGAAGGTCGTCTCGGTGCGGGTCCTCGACGAGCGGGCCAAGACCGCCCGCGTCGTGGTGCCCGACTTCCAGCTCTCCCTCGCCATCGGCAAGGAGGGGCAGAACGCCCGGTTGGCCGCCAGGCTGACCGGGTGGCGCATCGACATCCGGAGCGACGCGGAGGCTGTTCAGAACGACTCCGCGGCATCCGGTTCGGCTGAATGACAATCAGGGGATAGACTAGCCAGTGGTTCGACGTCAGGGACCGGTGAACGAGCACGACGGCCCAGTCCGCACATGTGTAGGATGCCGTGCTCGGACGTCGTATTCCGAGCTGCTGCGCGTGGTCGCCGTGGCCGGGGCTCTCGCCCCGGACCCACGTCGGAGGCTGCCGGGGCGGGGGGCGTGGTTGCACCCCGATCCGAACTGCCTCCGCACCGCCGAGAAGCGTCGAGCGTTTCCCAGGGCCTTGAAGGTCACGGGCGAGCTCGACACCGAGGGCGTTCGCGCACACTTGGAGCAGTTCGGACAGTACGGCCGCGGGATCGCCTCGCGGCCGGCAGCAAGTCAAGGAAGCAGGTCGACCCGTCATGAGTCAGCCGTGAAGCTGAAGACATGAACGCGCGACGTTGAGACGAGGTCGACGGGCTGCCGCCGGCCTCATCAGCAGAGGAGTGCAGTGGCAGGCAAGGCCCGCGTGCACGAGCTCGCCAAAGAGCTCGGTGTCACGAGCAAGGAACTGATGACCACGCTCGCCAGTCAGGGCGAGTACGTGAAGTCCGCGTCCAGCACCGTCGAGGCGCCGGTGGCGCGACGACTGCGCGACGCGCACGCCAAGGGCGAGGGCAAGAAGCCGTCTTCCGGCGCCCGTCCCTCGGCTCCCAAGCCGCAGGCCCCGTCCGCCCCCCAGGGCGGCTCCGAGGCCCCGCGTCCCTCGATGCCCATGGGCAAGCCCGGTCCGCGCCCCGTGCCCGGCCCGCGCCCCCAGGCGCCCAAGCCGCAGACCCCGAAGCCCGCTGCGGCCGAACCGGCCCCGCAGGCCCCGGCGGCTCCCGCCGCCCCGGCCGCGCAGGCCCCCTCGGCTCCGGCCGCCCCGGCCCAGCAGGCCCCCAAGGCCCCGTCGGCTCCGGCCGCCGAGCGCCCGCAGGGTCCGCGCCCGTCCGGCCCGCGCCCCGGCCCCAGGCCCGGCCCGCGCCAGCAGCCCCAGCAGCAGCAGCCCGCGGCTGCCGCTGACAGCCCCTCGGTGGTCCCGCCGCGTCCCCAGGCCCCCAAGCCTCAGGGTCCGCGCGGTCCCCGTCCCGGCAACAACCCGTTCGGCGTCGGCGGCGGCGCCCCGGCTCCCCGCCCGCAGGCCCCGCGCCCGCAGGGCGGTCCCGGTGGCGGCGAGCGCGGCGACCGCGGCGATCGCGGCACCAAGCCCGGTGACCCGCGTCCCGGCGGCCCGCGTCCGGCCGGTCCCCGTCCCGGCGGTTCCGCCGGTTCCGGCGGCCCGCGCCCGAACCCCGGCAACATGCCTCCCCGCCCGAACCCCGGCATGATGCCGGGCCGGTCGGCCGCGCCCCGCCCCGGTGGCGGCGGCGGTGGTCGTCCCGGCGGCGGTCCCGGTGGCGGCGGTCGCGGCCCCGGTGGCGGCGGCGGTGGCTTCCGCGGTGGCGGCGGCGGTGGCGGTGGCTTCCGCGGCGGCCCCGGTGGCGGTGGCGGCGGTGGCGGCTTCCGCCCCGGCGGCGGCGGTCCCGGTGGTGGCGGCGGCGGTGGCGGCTTCCGCCCCGGCGGTGGCGGTGGCGCCCCGGCCGGTGGTGGCGGTGGCGGCTTCCGCGGTCGTCCCGGTGGCGGTGGCCCCGGTGGTCGCGGTGGCACGGCGGGCGCCTTCGGCCGTCCCGGCGGTCCGGCGCGTCGTGGGCGCAAGTCCAAGCGCCAGAAGCGCCAGGAGTACATGGACAACATGCAGGCGCCTTCGGTTGGTGGCGTCCGCCTGCCCAAGGGCAGCGGCGAGACCATCCGGCTGCCTCGTGGCGCCTCGCTGACCGACTTCGCCGACAAGATCAACGCCAACCCGGCCTCGCTGGTGCAGGTGCTGTTCCACCTCGGCGAGATGGTCACCGCGACGCAGTCCGTCTCCGACGAGATCCTGGAGCTGCTCGGCTCCGAGATGAACTACGTCGTGCAGGTCGTGTCCCCCGAGGAGGAGGACCGCGAGCTGCTCGAGACGTTCGACATCACCTACGGCGAGGACGCCGGCGGCGAGGACGACCTGGCCATCAGGCCCCCGGTCGTCACCGTCATGGGTCACGTCGACCACGGCAAGACCCGCCTGCTCGACACCATCCGCAAGACCAAGGTCGCGGAGGGTGAAGCGGGCGGTATCACGCAGCACATCGGCGCGTACCAGGTGGAGACCGAGCTGGAGGGCAACCCCCGACTCATCACCTTCATCGACACGCCGGGTCACGAGGCGTTCACCGCCATGCGTGCCCGTGGCGCGAACTCCACCGACATCGCGGTCATCGTGGTGGCGGCGGACGACGGCGTCATGCCGCAGACGGTCGAGGCGATCAACCACGCGCAGGCGGCGAACGCCCCGATCGTGGTCGCGGTCAACAAGATCGACAAGGAGGGGGCCAACCCCGCCAAGATCCGCCAGCAGCTCACCGAGTACGGGCTGGTCGCCGAGGAGTACGGCGGCGACACCATGTTCGTCGACATCTCGGCGAAGCAGGGCGTCAACATCGACGGCCTGCTGGAGGCGATCCTGCTGACCGCGGACGCCTCGCTGGACCTGCGCGCCAACCCCGGCATGGAGGCCCAGGGCGTCGCGATCGAGGCGCACCTGGACCGCGGTCGCGGTCCGGTCGCCACGGTGCTGGTGCAGCGCGGCACGCTGCGGGTCGGCGACTCGATCGTCGCCGGCGACGCGTACGGCCGCGTCCGCCGCATGGTGGACGAGCACGGCGACGACGTCACCGAGGCGTACCCGTCGCGGCCGGTGCTGGTCATCGGTCTGACCTCGGTCCCGAGGGCGGGTGACACCTTCCTCGTGGTCGAGGAGGACCGGGTCGCCAGGCAGATCGCCGAGCGCCGCCAGGCCCGCACGCGGAACGCGCTCAACGCGGCCCGCCGCAAGCGCGTCAGCCTGGAGGACCTGGACGCCGCGCTGAAGGAGACCAGCCAGCTCACGCTGATCATCAAGGGTGACAACTCCGGTACCGTCGAGGCACTGGAAGACGCCCTGATGAAGATCGAGGTCGGCGACGACGTCGAGCTGCGGGTCATCCACCGAGGCGTCGGTGGCATCACCGAGGGCGACATCAACCTCGCCGTCGCGGGTTCCGCCATCGTCCTGGGCTTCAACGTCCGGGCCGAGGGCAAGGCCACCGAGCTGGCCAACCGCGAGGGCGTCGACGTCCGCTACTACACGGTGATCTACCAGGCGATCGACGAGATCGAGCAGGCCCTCAAGGGCATGCTCAAGCCGGAGTACGAAGAGGTCCAGCTGGGCCGCGCGGAGGTCCGCGAGGTCTTCAAGTCCTCCAAGGTCGGCACGATCGCCGGTTGCCTCGTCCTCTCGGGCGAGATCCGCCGCAACGCCCGTGCCCGCCTGCTGCGCGACAACAACGTCATCCAGGAGAGCCTGCCGATCAGCTCGCTGCGGCGGTTCAAAGACGACGCGACCGAGGTCCGCGAGGGCTACGAGTGCGGTCTGACGCTCGGCAACTACGGCGATCTGAAGATCGGCGACGTGATCGAGACGTTCGAGATGCGCGAGAAGCCGCGCGCCTGATCGATCCGGGACACGGGGCCGCCCTGGTGGTGGCCCCGTGTCCCGTTCAGCCAGTCCCATAGCGCACCCGCCGCAGTGGATAAACAGCGGTCTGACACTTGTACGTAGGAGCACTCGAGCTCGACCTGCTGCTGGGCGACGTGCACTCGCTCAAGCAGAAGCGATCCGTGGTTCGGCCCGTCGTGGCCGAGCTGAAGCGCAAGTTCGAGGTGTCCGCCTCCGAGGCGGGCCACCTCGACCTGCACCGGCGCGCTCTGATCGGAGTGGCGGTCGTCGCCGCCGACGCGGAGCATGTCAGGGATGTCCTCGCCGCCTGCGAGCGGCTCGTCGCGGGACGCCCCGAACTGGAACTGCTCTCCGCCCGCCACAGGCTGGTCGGGCCGGAGGACGTGTAGCGGAAGAGGAGGGAGCGCCGTGGCCGACCAGGCACGGGCTCGCAAGCTGGCCAAGCGGATCTCGCAGATCGTCGCGTCCGCGCTGGAGCACCAGGTCAAGGACCCCAGGCTGGCCAGGGTCACGATCACCGACACGAAGGTGACCGGCGACCTGCACGACGCGACGGTGTACTACACGGTGCTGGGCGAGAAGCTCGACTCCGAGCCCGACCTCGCGGGCGCCGCAGCGGCCCTGGAGAAGGCCAAGGGCGTGCTGCGCAGCATGGTCGGCCAGCAGACCGGGGTGCGGTTCACGCCGACCCTGACCTTCGTCACCGACACCGTGCCCGACGAGGCGCGGAAGATGGACGAACTGCTGGCCAAGGCCCGCGAGCTGGACGCCGAGGTGGCGCGAATCGCCTCCGACGCGAAGCCCGCGGGCGAAGCCGATCCGTACAAGGCCGCGCGTGAGGTCGAGGAGTCCGACTAGCGTTCTGGTCGTGGATGACCTGAACGCGGCCGTCGCCGCAGCCGCACGCGTGCTGGAGCGGGCCCGAGACGTCACGCTGCTCGGGCACGTCAACCCGGACGCCGACGCGCTGGGCAGCGCCCTGGCCCTCGGCCTGGCGCTGCACCGGCGCGGCGCGACCGTCAGGGTGTCCTTCTCCGAACCCGCCGAGGTGCCCCGCTCGTTGGCAGGGCTGGACGTGGCGGGCCTGCTGGTGCCGCCGTCGCAGGTGCCCGAGCGCCCCGAGGTGCTCGTGGCCCTGGACAGCGGCAGCGTGGGCAGGCTCGGCCACCTCGGCGACCGCGTCACCACCGCCGAGCACGTCGTGGTCATCGACCACCACGTGTCCAACCCCGGCTACGGCACGATCAACGTCATCGACGACCGCGCCGAGGCCACCGCCGTGGTGGTGCTGCGCGTGCTCGACGAGCTGGGCGTGGAGCTGGACGAGCCGGTGGCCCGCTGCGTCTACGCGGGCCTGGTCACCGACACCCGCTCGTTCCGGCACGCCACCGAGTCCACCCACCTGGTGGCCGCGCGGCTGATCGCGACCGGCGTGGACGGCGAGGCGCTCGCCCGCTCCCTGATGGACTCGCACCCGTTCGGCTACCTGGCGATGCTCGCCGGGGTGCTCGGGCGGGCCCGGCTGGAGCCGACGGCCGCCGGGGGGCTTGGCCTGGTGCACGCGGTGGTGACCCTGGAGGACGCGGCCGGGCTGCGCTCCGAGGAGGTCGAGAGCGTCGTGGACCTGGTGCGCACCACCACCGAGGCCGAGGTCGCCGCCGTGCTCAAGGAGCTGCGGCCGGACCGCTGGTCGGGGTCGCTGCGCGCGGTGAGCCGGGTGGACGTGCGCGAGGTCGCGCAGCTGCTCGGCGGGGGAGGGCACCGGCTGGCCGCCGGGTTCACCGCCACCGGGCGCGCCGAGGACGTGCTGGAGCGGCTGCGGCAGGCGCTGGACACCGTGGTGGGCGCGGCGGGCGAGCCGCGCGACCTCCGGTAAGGACCGTCCGGAATCCACCTCCCCCTGTGCTTGGCTGATCCCGGTCGAGCATGGGGGTGCAGTGGTGGTCGAACGGGTTCCGGCGCGCAGGGTGGTCGGGCTGGCCGCGCCCGCGCTGGTGGTGCTGGCGGCGGAGCCGCTCTACGTCCTGGTGGACACGGCCGTCGTCGGCCACCTGGGCGCGCTGCCGCTGGCAGGCCTGGCGCTGGGCGGCGTCCTGTTCACCCAGGTCGCCACGCAGCTGACGTTCCTGTCCTACGGCACCACCGCCCGCACCGCCCGGCTGTTCGGCGCCGGTCGCCGCGCGGAGGCGGTGGCCGAGGGCGTGCAGGCGACCTGGCTGGCGCTGGCCGTGGGCGCGCTGGTGATCGTGCTGGGGCAGCTGCTCGCCGGGCCCGCCGCGCGCCTGCTGGTCGGCGACGAGGTCGTCGCGGCCGAGGCGGTGTCGTGGCTGCGGATCGCCCTCTTCGGCGCGCCGATGGTGCTCGTGACGATGGCGGGCAACGGCTGGATGCGCGGGGTCCAGGACACCCGCAGGCCGCTGCGGTACGTGCTGTTCGGCAACGCGGTGTCGGCGGTGCTGTGCCCGCTGCTGGTGCACACCGCCGGGTGGGGCCTTGAGGGTTCGGCGGTGGCCAACGTGGTCGCCCAGCTGCTGTCCGCCGGGCTGTTCCTGCGCGCGCTGGCGGTGGAGGGGGTGCCGCTGCGCCCGGTGCCCGCGCTGATGCGCGCCCAGCTCGGCATGGGCCGCGACCTGGTGCTGCGCAGCCTGGCGTTCCAGGCGTGCTTCCTGTCGGCGGCGTCGGTGGCCGCCCGCACCTCGGTCGCCGCCGTCGGCGCGCACCAGGTGGTGCTCCAGCTGTGGACGTTCCTGGCGCTCGTGCTGGACTCGCTGGCCATCGCCGCCCAGTCGATCGTGGGCGCGTTCCTCGGCGCGGACCGGCGCGAGGACGCGAAGGGCTTCGCGCGGCAGGTCACCGGGTACGGGCTGGTGTTCGGCGCGTGCCTGGGGGTGCTGTTCGCCGCGCTGTCCGGGGTGATCCCCGGCCTGTTCACCGGGGACGCGGGCGTGCTGGGGGAGATCCCGAACGCCTGGTGGTTCTTCGTCGCGCTCCAGCCGGTCGCCGGGGTGGTGTTCGCGCTCGACGGGGTGCTGCTGGGCGCGGGCGACGCGGCGTTCCTGCGCACCGCGACGCTGCTGTCGGCCGCCGCCGGGTTCCTGCCGCTGATCTGGCTGAGCCTGGCCTTCGGGTGGGGCCTCTCGGGGATCTGGACGGGGCTGTCCGCGTTCATGGCGCTACGCCTGGTGGCGGTGGTGCTGCGGACCCGCTCCGGCAGGTGGGCGGTTCCCGGCGCGGCCATGTGACGAGCGTTGCCCGGCGGAATTGTTAACGGTAAACAATGGTTGTCGATGGAAGGAGTGTCGACATCCGTCCCGCCCGAGGAGTTGTGAGGTCTTGCCGGTCGATCGCGCCACGCGCCACGCGTGGCTGATCTGGTCCACCGCCGTCGTCGTCTACGTCGCGGCCCTGTTCCACCGCACCTCGCTGGGCGTCGCCAGCCTGGAGGCGGGGGAGCGGTTCGCCGTCGGGTCCACCGCGCTCGGCGCGTTCACCGTGCTGCAGATCGGCCTGTACGCGGCCATGCAGATCCCCACCGGCCTGCTGGTCGACCGGTTCGGGCCGCGCCGGGTGCTGGTCGCCGCCGCGCTCGTCATGGGCCTCGGCCAGTCCCTGTTCGCCCTCGCGCACTCCTACCCGCTCGGCCTCGCCGCGCGCGCCGTGCTCGGCATCGGCGACGCCATGACCTGGGTGAGCGTGCTGCGCCTGGCCGCCGCGCACTTCCCGCCGCGCCGGTTCACCGTGGTGATGTCGCTGTCCTCGGCGCTCGGCGCGATCGGCAACCTGGCGGCCACCGTGCCGCTGACCCTCATGCTCGACGGCATCGGCTGGACGACCACGTTCCTGGTCGCGGGCGCGGTCACCGCCGGTTACGCGGCCGTGGTGGCGCTGAAGGTGCGGGAGACCCCGGAGGGCGTGGCGCAGCCGGAACCGGAGCGGGTGCGGCTGCGCGTGGTCGGGCGCAAGGTCGCCGAGGCCTGGCGCGTGCCCGGCACCCGGCTCGGCTTCTGGGTCCACTTCACCACCATGTCCACCCCCATGCTGCTGAGCCTGCTGTGGGGCTACCCGTACCTGGTCGAGGCGCAGGGGATGCCCGCGGCGAGCGCGTCGGCCGTGCTGAGCGTGATGGTCGTGGTCGGCCTGGTCTCGGGGCCGGTGCTCGGCGGGGTGATCGCCCGCAACCCGGAGTGGCGGATGCCGCTCGTCGGCGGGTACCTGGCCGTCGCGCTGGGCGCCTGGGCGGTGCTGCTCGGCTGGCCGGGCGGGGTGCTGCCGCAGCCGCTGCTCCCCGTCGCGTTCGGCCTGCTCGCGCTGGGCGGTCCCGCGTCGAGCGTGGCGTTCGCGCTGGTCAGGGACTACAACCCGCTGCACCGGGTGAGCACCGCGACCGGCGTCGCGAACGTCGGCGGGTTCGCCGCGATCACGGTCATGGCCCTGGTCATCGGCGTGCTGCTGGACGCGATGTCGTCCCTGCCGCCCGCCCAGGCCTACCGGGTGGCGCTGCTGCCCGCCGCCGCCGTGCTGGTGCTCGGCACCTGGCGCACGGTCGTGTGGTGGCGCCGGGCCCGCGCCGCCGTGTTCGCCGCCGAGGACCGGGGCGAGGAGGTGCCCGTGCAGATCCGCAGGGGCCGCTTCGACATGCGCCTGGCCGCCTGATCACCCGTTCGAGGGCCCGTCCCGCACACCGGCGGGGCGGGCGCGCGGGCGGCAAATAGGATGTCCCGCCGTGTCCGCATCTCCCCGCCCCGCTGTTCCGCCCGGCCTCGTCGTCGTCGACAAGCCCGACGGCATGACCTCCCACGACGTGGTCGCCAAGGTGCGCCGCATCCTCGGCACCCGCAAGGTCGGCCACGCGGGCACGCTCGACCCGATGGCCACCGGCGTGCTCGTCCTCGGCGTCGAGCGCGCCACCAAGCTGCTCGGGCACCTCGCGCTCGACAGCAAGGCCTACCTGTCCACCATCCGCCTCGGCGCCTCCACCACCACCGACGACGCCGAGGGCGAGGTGCTGTCCACGGCGGACTCCACCTCCGTGCCCGAGGACGCGATCCGCGCGGGCGTCGCCAAGCTCACCGGCGCCATCCAGCAGGTGCCCAGCGCCGTCAGCGCCGTGAAGGTCGACGGCAAGCGCGCCTACGCCCGCGTCCGCGCGGGCGAGGAGGTCGAGCTGCCGCCGCGCCCGGTCACCGTGCACCGGTTCGACGTGCTGTCGATCCGCCGCGAGGCCGACGCGACCGAGCTGGACGTCATGGTCGAGTGCTCCTCCGGCACGTACGTGCGCGCGCTGGCCCGCGACCTGGGCGCCGACCTCGGCGTCGGCGGCCACCTGGCCGCGCTGCGCCGCACCAGGGTCGGCCCGTTCGACCTGCGGGTGGCCAGGACGCTGGAGCAGCTCGCCGACGCGCCCGGCCTGTCGCTGGACCTGGACGCCTCGGTGTCGGCGGCGTTCCCGCGCCGCGAGATCACCCCCAGCGAGGTCGTCGCCCTGTCGCACGGCCAGCGCCTGCGCGCGGGCGGGCTGGAGGGCACCTACGGCGTGTTCGGCCCGGACGGCCACGCGGTGGCGCTGGCGAAGGACGAGGGCGAGCTGGCCAAGCCGGTCGTCGTGCTCACGCCCGCGGGCTGACCGCCGCACCGTCCTCGGTGGACCGGCCGGAGCGCCCTGCCGGTCCACCTCCGGGGGTCCCGCGCCCGGACCGCTGCGCGCGGTCACCGCGGTTCCCGTTGTCCGGCAACACCCGCCCCGCGCAGGTGACCCCGCTCGGGTGATCCGCGCCCCGCACCGCCGGGCATGACGCGCGTCACCCCGCACCCGGCGCGCCCCGAGCCCGAAGAGCGCCCGCGCCCCGACCGCTCACCATGATCACCCGCGCTGACGTGCGCGTCCGCGAGCCGCGCGCCCCGCCGACGCTCCCGTTCGGACCTCCGGTGATCACCGGACGGGGGACAGCGCGCGCGGCGCGCGCCACCGCTGCCCGTAGGCTGCTCCCCGTGCAGCGGTGGCGAGGACTGGACCAGATCCCCGGAGGGTGGGGGCGCTGCGTGCTGACCGTCGGCTCGTTCGACGGCGTGCACCGCGGCCACCAGGCCCTCATCCGGCGCGCGGTGGAGACGGCGGCCGAGCGCGGCCTGCCGTCGGTCGTCATGACCTTCGACCCGCACCCGGCCGAGGTCGTGCGGCCGGGCAGCCACCCGGCCAAGCTCACCGACCTGCGCAGGCGCGCCGAGCTCGTGGAGGCGCTGGGCGTCGACGTCTTCTGCGTCGTGCCCTTCACCCCCGAGCTGTCCAGGATGCCCGCCGACGAGTTCGTCCACGAGGTCCTCGTCGACCGGCTGCACGTGGCAGCGGTCGTCGTGGGCCGCAACTTCACCTTCGGCAGCAGGGCGGCGGGCAACGTCGGGCTGCTGCGGGAGCTGGGGCAGAGGTTCGGTTTCGTGACCGAGGGAGCGGATCTGTTGTCCGACGACGGGGTTACCTACTCCTCCACCTACACCAGGGCGTGCATCGACGCGGGCGACGTGGCAGCCGCCGCGACCGCGCTCGGCAGGCCGCACCGCCTGGAGGGCGTCGTGGTGCGCGGTGACGGCCGGGGGCGCGACCTCGGCTTCCCCACCGCGAACATGTCGCTGCCCGAGTCCGCCGCGGTGCCCGCCGACGGCGTGTACGCCTGCTGGTTCGTCCGCGACGGGCACCCGACGATGCGCGCGGCCGTGTCCGTGGGCACCAACCCCACCTTCTCCGGCAAGGAGCGCCGGGTCGAGGCGTACGTGCTCGACTTCGACGACGACCTGTACGGCCAGACCGTGGCGCTCGACTTCGTCGCCCGGCTGCGCGGGATGGTGAAGTTCGACGGCGTCGAGGCGCTCGTCGAGCAGATGCACCGGGACGTGGCGGACGCGCGCGTCCAGCTCCCGGACGCCTGATCGACATCTGACCAGGTCAGCGGAACCGGTCTCGTCCGGGTCGCGGGTTTGGCAGGATACGTTCACGACATCGGGTGGTACCGGGAGGGCGAGAGCGAACGTGGAGGACCACAAGATCGTCCAGCGCAACCTCGCTCTGCAGCGGGAGTGGTACGGGGAGCCCCTCGGTGACCGGGTGCGCAGGCTGGTGGTGGCCTTCAACGTCTCCCAGGCTCAGCTCGCCGAGGTGCTGGGGATCAGCGCGCCGATGCTCAGCCAGGTGATGAGCGGTCGGCGCGCGAAGATCGGCAACCCGGCCGTGCTCGCCCGGATGATCATGCTGGAGCGCAAGGTCCTCACCCCGGACGTGGCCACCGGCGCGCCCGAGGCGCTCCAGCGCGCGCTGGACGAGGTGCGCGACTCCAAGCCGACGGTGAGCCGCGACTCGCTGCCGGTCAACGGGGCCGACGACGAGACGGCGCTGCTGCCGTACCTGCGCCGGATCGCCGACCGCCGCGAGCTGTTCCAGGCGGCCGACGTGCTGGGCGAGGACTTCCCGGCGCTGGCGGACCTGCTGCGCAGGGCGGGCCGGGCCCGTTGAGGCTGTTCACCGCCCTGTTCCCGCCGCCCGAGGCGGTGGCGGAGCTGGAGCGGGCGCTGGCCGAGGTGCGGCCCGGCTACCCGGAGCTGCGCTGGTCCCCGTCCGAGCGGTGGCACATCACGCTGTGCTTCCACGGCGAGGCGGACCCGGCGGGCAAGCTTGACCCGTTCGAGGGAATGTCCGCGCCGTCGGTGCGGTTCAGCGGGTGCGGGCACTTCCCCGGCGTGCTGTGGATCGGCGTCGAGGGCGCGGTGGAGCCGCTTGCCAAGGCGGCGGGCGCGCTCCCGGACTGGCAGGCGCACGTCACGGTCGCGCGGTCGCGGCGCGCCAAGCGGTTCCCGAGGCTGGACTTCACCGGCGCGGAGTGGACCGCGAGCGAGGTCGCGCTGGTCCGGAGCGAGCTGGGAGTGGGCTACACCGTTCTCGAACGGGTGCAATTGGCCACGCCTTCGGCTTAGTGGCCACAACTGCTGGTAACCTATCACGTTGGGTCTGGCTGCGGTCCGTGGCGGCCAGTACCGCCTACCCCGCTCAGCCGGGGCTCCACGGCACCGATTTCCAGGCGATAGAGGAGCATCACGAAGTGGCACTGACCACCGAGCAGAAGAAGACCATCCTCACCGAGTACGGCGTCCACGACACGGACACCGGTTCGGCCGAGGCGCAGGTCGCGCTGCTCAGCAAGCGCATCTCCGACCTGACCGAGCACCTGAAGAAGCACAAGCACGACCACCACTCGCGTCGTGGTCTGCTGCTGCTGGTCGGCCGTCGCCGCCGCCTGCTCGACTACCTGAAGAAGTCGGACATCGCGCGCTACCGGACGCTGATCCAGCGCCTCGGCCTGCGCAGGTGATCCGCGCCGAAGGGGAGTGACCGGGCCGGTCACTCCCCTTCGGCGTAGTTTGAACAAGACAACAGAGCACACGCTGTAGACAACGTGGGGACGCACGCACGCGCACGGGACGACTGTTCGCCGGTCCTCGGTAGTGGCCCCCTGGGAGCAGGAAGCGACCAGGGGACTTCGATCGAAGACCGGCCTCGTCCGAACCGCGATCCCGCGCCACAGGGCGCTGCGACCCGCAGACGAGGAGTTCGCATATGACGGACATCGAGGTCCACGAGACTTCAGCCGTGATCGACAACGGTCGGTTCGGCACCCGCACCATCCGGTTCGAGACCGGCCACCTGGCCCGCCAGGCGGCTGGCAGCGTCGTCGCGTACCTGGACGACGAGACCATGCTGCTCTCGGCGACCACCGCCTCCAAGGCGCCGAAGGAGCACTTCGACTTCTTCCCGCTGACGGTGGACGTCGAGGAGCGCATGTACGCCGCGGGTCGCATCCCCGGCTCGTTCTTCCGCCGCGAGGGCCGCCCGTCCACGGACGCGATCCTGACCTGCCGTCTGATCGACCGCCCGCTGCGCCCGTCCTTCGTGGACGGCCTGCGCAACGAGATCCAGGTCGTCATCACGGTGATGAGCCTGAACCCGGCCGACCTGTACGACGTCGTGGCGATCAACGCCGCGTCCGCGTCGACGCAGCTCGCGGGCCTGCCGTTCTCCGGCCCCATCGGCGGCGTCCGCGTGGCGCTGATCGAGGGCCAGTGGGTCGCGTTCCCGACCCACGAGCAGCTGGAGAAGGCCGTCTTCGACATGGTCGTCGCCGGCCGCGTCGTCGGTGACGACGTCGCGATCATGATGGTCGAGGCCGAGGCCACCGAGAAGGTCATCGACCTGATCGGCGAGGGCGCCCAGGCCCCGACCGAGGAGGTCGTGGCCGCCGGTCTCGAGGCCTCCAAGCCGTTCATCAAGGTGCTGTGCGAGGCGCAGGCCCAGCTCGCGCAGGTCGCCGCCAAGGCGACCGGCGAGTTCCCGACCTTCCCGGCCTACCAGGCCGACGCGTTCGAGGCCGTCGAGGCCGCGGGCGCGGGCGACCTGGCCCAGGCGCTGACCATCGCGGGCAAGCAGGAGCGCGAGGGTCGCATCGACGAGGTCAAGGCGTCGGTGCTGGAGAAGCTGGCCGCGCAGTTCGAGGGCCGCGAGAAGGAGGTCGGCGCCGCGTTCCGCTCGCTGACCAAGAAGCTCGTGCGCCAGCGCATCCTGCGCGACAAGGTCCGCATCGACGGCCGCGGCCTGACCGACATCCGGTCGCTCGGCGCCGAGGTCGCGATCATCCCCAGGACGCACGGCTCGGCCCTGTTCGAGCGCGGCGAGACCCAGATCCTGGGCGTCACCACGCTGAACATGCTCCGCATGGAGCAGCAGATCGACTCGCTCTCCCCGGAGACGCACAAGCGGTACCTGCACCACTACAACTTCCCGCCCTACTCCACCGGTGAGACCGGTCGGGTCGGCTCGCCCAAGCGCCGCGAGATCGGCCACGGCGCGCTGGCGGAGCGGGCGCTGATGCCGGTGCTGCCCAAGCGCGACGAGTTCCCGTACGCGATCCGCCAGGTCTCCGAGGCGCTGGGGTCCAACGGCTCCACGTCCATGGGCTCGGTCTGCGCGTCCACGATGTCGCTGCTCAACGCGGGCGTCCCGCTGAAGGCGCCGGTGTCGGGCATCGCCATGGGCCTGGTCTCCGACGAGGTCGACGGCAAGACCGAGTACGTCGCGCTGACCGACATCCTCGGCGCCGAGGACGCGTTCGGCGACATGGACTTCAAGGTCGCGGGCACCAAGCAGTTCGTGACCGCGCTCCAGCTCGACACCAAGCTCGACGGCATCCCGTCCGAGGTCCTGGCGTCGGCGCTGTCCCAGGCCCGCGACGCGCGCCTGGCGATCCTGGAGGTCATGGCCGAGGCCATCGACGTCCCGGACGAGATGAGCCCGTTCGCGCCGCGCGTCACGTCGGTCAAGATCCCGACCGACAAGATCGGCGAGGTCATCGGGCCCAAGGGCAAGATGATCAACTCGATCACCGAGCAGACCGGCGCCGACATCTCCATCGAGGACGACGGCACGATCTACGTCGGTGCGGCGGACGGCCCGTCCGCAGAGGCCGCCATCGGCCTGATCAACGCCATCGCGAACCCGCAGCTGCCGAAGGTCGGCGAGCGCTTCCTGGGCACCGTGGTCAAGACCGCGGCGTTCGGCGCGTTCGTCTCCCTGCTGCCGGGCAAGGACGGCCTGATCCACATCTCCAAGCTGGGCAACGGCAAGCGCATCGGCAAGGTCGAGGACGTCGTCAAGGTCGGCGACAAGCTCCGCGTCGAGATCGCGGACATCGACCAGCGCGGCAAGATCAGCCTGGTGCTGGTGGCCGAGGAGGAGGGCGCCGACAAGGCCGCCGCCGACGCCCCGACCGCGGAGACCGCGGCGGCGGAGACGGTGGAGTCCTCGGAGTCTTCGGACCAGTGACCGAGCGCGTCATCAGGACGGCCGCGGGCGCCTCTGGCGACCGCGGCCGTCCGCTTGGGCGGGGTGTGACCGAGCTGCTGGAGGAGAGCCCGTCGGGCGTGGTGGTGCGGCGCACCCTGCTCCCGTCCGGGCTGAGGGTGATCACCGAGCACATCCCCGGCGCGCGCTCGGCCGCCGTGGGGCTCTGGGTGCAGGTCGGCTCGCGCGACGAGGCCCCCGAGGTCGCGGGCGCGGCGCACTACCTGGAGCACCTGCTGTTCAAGGGGACCGCGCGGCGCACGGCGGCGGCCATCGCCGAGGAGATCGACGCCGTCGGCGGCGAGCTGAACGCGTTCACCGCCAAGGAGCACACCTGCTACTACGCGCACGTCCTGGACTCCGACCTGCCGCTGGCGGTCGACCTGGTGTGCGACGTGGTCTTCGACGCGCTGTGCGAGCCGCGCGACTTCGAGACCGAGCGCGGTGTGGTCCTGGAGGAGATCGCCATGCGCGACGACGACCCCGAGGACCTGCTGCACGACGCGTTCCTCGAAGCCCTCATGGGCGGCCACGAGCTCGGCCGCTCCGTGCTGGGCAGCGAGCAGTCCATCACGGACATGGACCGCGACGCGCTGTACGCGTTCTACCGGGGCAACTACTCGCTGCCCAGCATGGTGCTCTCGGCGGCGGGCAACGTCGACCACGAGCGGGTGCTGGAGCTGGCCCGCGAGCGGGTCGGCGAGCGGCTGCTGGACGTGCCCGGCACGCCCGCGCCCCCGCGCGGCGGCGAGGTGCGCGTCGACCCGGTCGACCGGCTGGTGCTGCACAGCGACGACACCGAGCAGGCGCACCTCATGCTGGGCGTGCGGGCGCTCGACCGGCACGACGAGCGGCGGTTCGCGCTCAACGTGCTGAACGCGGCGCTCGGCGGCGGCATGAGCTCGCGGCTGTTCCAGGAGGTCAGGGAGCGGCGCGGGCTGGCGTACCAGGTGTACTCGTCCGTCGGGTCCTACGCGGACACCGGCACGTGGTCGGTCTACGCGGGCTGCCAGCCCGACCGGCTCGGCGACGTGGCGGGCGTGATCCGGGACGTGCTGGCCGAGGTCGTGGCGAACGGGCTCACCGACGCCGAGATCGCCAGGGCCAAGGGGCAGCTGCGCGGGGCGATGGTGCTGGGGCTGGAGGACACCGGCTCCCGGATGTCCCGCGTCGGCAAGGGCGAGCTGAACTACGGCGACTACCTGTCCGTCGAGCAGACCCTGGAGCGGGTCGACGCGGTGACCTCGGCCGAGGTCGCGGAGCTGGCCGCCGAGCTGCTGCGACGCCCCGTCGCCGCCGCCGTGGTCGGTCCCTACGATTCGATCGAGGACTTGCCGCACCAGGTGCACGAGGTGATCTCTTGAGTCAGCGTTCTGCCGCCGACCCCATCAGGGTCGGCGTGATCGGGGCACGGGGCCGGATGGGCGGCGAGGTCGTCAAGGCCGTCGGCGCGGCGGACGACCTGGTCGTCGCGGCCGAGCTCGGCCC
Source organism: Actinosynnema pretiosum (assembly GCF_024171695.1). Classification (GTDB taxonomy): domain Bacteria; phylum Actinomycetota; class Actinomycetes; order Mycobacteriales; family Pseudonocardiaceae; genus Actinosynnema; species Actinosynnema pretiosum. The sequence continues at coordinate 248,011 of NZ_JAMTCF010000004.1, forward strand.
GGACGACCCGCTGTCCGCGCTCACCGACGCCGGGGTCGAGGTCGCGGTCGACTTCACCCACCCCGACGCGGTCATGGCGAACGTCCGGTTCTGCGTCGAGAACGGCGTCCACGCCGTCGTCGGCACCTCCGGGCTCGACCCGACCAGGCTCGCCGAGATCGCCGGGTGGCTCGGCGACGAGCCGCGCACCGGCGTGCTGTTCGCGCCGAACTTCGCGATCGGCGCGGTGCTGACCATGCGGTTCGCCGAGCTGGCCGCGAAGTACTACGACTCGGCCGAGGTCATCGAGCTGCACCACCCGCGCAAGGCCGACGCGCCGTCGGGCACGGCCGCGCACACCGCGCAGCTCATCGCGCGGGCGCGCGAGGCCGCCGGGGTCGGCGCGATGCCCGACGCCACCACCCAGGAGCTGGACGGGGCGCGCGGGGCGCAGGTCGACGGGGTGCGGGTGCACTCGCTGCGGATCGCCGGGATGATCGCCCACCAGGAGGTCGTGTTCGGCACCGAGGGCGAGACGCTGACCCTGCGGCACGACTCGCTGCACCGGTCCTCGTTCATGCCGGGCGTCCTGCTGGGCGTGCGGTCGGTGTTCGACCACCCCGGCCTGTCGGTCGGACTCGACAAGTACCTGGACCTGTGAAGGCCCGCACCGCGGCGATGATCGCCATCGCCGCGCTGGTGGTCTACTTCGTCCTGCTGGGCGGGCGCGCGATCGCGCTGCTGGGCAGCGGCGAGCCGGTCGGGATCGCGCTCGGCGTCGGCGTGCTGATCATGCCGGTGATCGGGGTCTGGGTGGTGTGGTCGAACCTGAGGTTCGGGTTCGCCACCGAGGCGATGGCGCGGGAGCTGGACGAGGAGGGCGCGCTGCCCGACCTGTCCGAGCTGCCCCGGATGCCGTCCGGGCGGGTCGAGCGGGAGGCCGCCGACGAGTGGTTCGACCGGCGGAAGGCCGACGTCGAGGCCGCGCCGGAGGACTGGCGGCGGTGGTTCCTGCTGGCCCAGGCCTACGACCTGGCCGGTGACCGGGGGCGGGCGCGCGACACCATGCGCACGGCCATCGGGCTGTACCAGGACGTCACCACGAAGTAGTTCGCGCTCGTGCCCCGATCGGGTCGATCCTGACCCGGTCGGGGCTTCGCGCTGTCACGGGCCGGTGCAGCGGTGGCTCGACGGCGGCCCGTCAGCGGCGGCTCAGTGGTGCAGGAAGCCCGCGAGGGCGGCGGGGGAGGCGGCCAGCACGCTGAACCGCACGAACCGGCCGACCACGCCCGTGGCCAGGAACAGCGCGGTGGACATGCCTGCCAGCCCGGCGAGGACCGTGCTGAACATGAACGGCGGCAGCCCGAACAGCGAGCTGACCGCGTGCGTGCCGAACATCCAGCGCGGGTGCCGGTGGCAGCGCGCCCGCACCGCCTCCAACCGCGCCCGCCACCTCACCCGCCACGGCTTCACCGGCCGGTCGGGGCGCTCGGCGGGCTTGAGGAACGCGGGCAGGTGCAGCGAGCCCCTGGCGGCCAGGAAGTACACCAGCTTGCCCAGCACCTGACCGGGTGCGACGGCCAGGGCGATCCACCACCACGAGATGTCCGGCTGCTGCGTCACCAGCCCGATGACGAACAGCTCGACGCTGATCAGCGGCATCAGCGCGGAACCGACCGCGACGCCGAAAGTCAGCAGCAACCACCCCAGCACCACGCCCAGACTACAGACCGGTAACGACTTCCTCGTCCAGGTTTGGCGAGCCGGACAGCCGCAGCTCCCTGACCGGGCGGCCGGAGGCGTCCAAGGTGCGCACCGTGCCGTCCGCGCCCCAGCCGCGCTTGGCGTAGAACGAGACCAGGGGCAGGTTCGCCTCGGGGACCCAGGCGACGCCCCTGGTCGCGCCGTCCGCGACCAGCAGCTCGCACGCGCGGGCCAGCAGCCTGCCGCCGTGCCCGCGCCGCCCCCAGCGGGGCTCGACCAGCAGCGCCGACACCAGCGCCGTGGTGGCCGCGTCGTCCGGGACGACGCCCTCCGCGCTCGCCAGCTCCTCCGGCGGGGCCAGGCCGACCGCGCAGAACCCGACGAGCCAGTCGCCCTCCACCGCCACCAGCACCTGGCCCCGGTCCACCGCCTCGGCCCAGACCGCGGCGGTCTCGGCGACGTCGATGCCGTCCAGCACCTCGGCGGGGAGGATCTTGGCGAACCCGGTCCGCCAGGTGTCGCGGTGGACGCGGGCGATCTCCGGCACGTCGTCGGTCGTCGCGGGGCGCACCGCTGCTTCGGCCATGCCGGGCACCCTAGTGATCAGCCCGCAGGTCGATTTGTCGGCCCCCGCCGGCACGATGCGCCGGGTGCAGACGATGAGCGCGGACACCGCACGCCTGACCGCACTGGCGGCGCAGGGCTTCGCCGACCCCCGACCGGCGGCGCCCACGCGCAGGCACCTGCAGCGGGTGCTCGGCCGGACCAAGCTGCTCCAGCTCGACTCGGTCAACGTGGCGGTGCGGGCGCACTACATGCCCGTGTTCAGCAGGTTGGGGGATTACCCGGTCGGGTTGCTCGACGACGCGGCGTGGGCGCCCAGCGCGCGCAAGCCCCGGCTGCTGGTCGAGGCGTGGGCGCACGAGGCCAGCCTGGTCCCGGTGGAGGACTGGCCGCTGGTGCACTCCGGCGCGAAGAAGAGGGGGTGGTGGGCCAGGTACGACAAGCTCGTCGAGGACTCGCCCGAGCTGGTGGCGGACATCCTGGCGGTGATCGCCGAGTCGGGGCCGATCGGGGCCGGGGCGGTCGAGCGGGCGCTGGTCGGGCCGGAGAAGCGGCAGCGCGGGCCGTGGTGGGACCGGTCCGAGGTGAAGTGGATGTGCGAGTACCTGTTCGCGATGGGGCGGCTGGCCACGGGGACCCGGCGCGGGTTCGAGCGGCTGTACGACCTGACCGAGCGGGTGGTGCCCGCCGAGGTGCTCGGGCGTCAGGTCGGGCCCGAGGAGGGGGCGCGCGGGCTGGTGGCGCGGGCCGCGAGCGCGCTGGGCGTGGGGACCGAGACCGAGCTCCGGGACTACTACCGGCTGCCGCCCGCGCGCAGCAGGCAGGCGGTGGCCGAGCTGGTCGAGGCGGGGGAGCTGGAGCCGGTGGCGGTGGAGGGCTGGGCGGCGCCCGCGTACCGGCACGTGGGCGCGGTGACGCCCAGGAAGGTGGCGGGTCGGGCGCTGCTGTGCCCGTTCGACCCGCTGGTGTGGGAGCGGGCGCGCACCGAGCGGATCTTCGGGTTCCGGTACCGCATCGAGATCTACGTGCCGGAGGCGAAGCGGGTGCACGGGTACTACGTGTTCCCGTTCCTGCTGGACGGGCGGCTGGTCGCGCGGGTCGACCTGAAGGCGGACCGGGCGGCGGGGGTGCTGCTGGTGCAGGGCTCGTACGCGGAGCCGGGGGTGGAGCGCGGGCGGGTGGCCGTGGAGCTGGCGGCGGAGCTGAGGTGCATGGCGGGGTGGCTCGGGTTGTCCGGCGTACGGGTGGGGGAGCGCGGCGACCTGGCCGCTGAGCTGGGAGTTCTCGCCGCCTCGTAACCCCGTGGAGTGAAACCAAAAAAAGTGGGCTGACAGATGTTGAAATCTGTCAGCCCACTACCCCATACTCTCCCCATGACCCCTTCACGCAAGCTGGGCAGCACCGGACCGTCCACGTACCCGCTGGGCCTGGGCTGCATGGGCATGTCCGACATGTACGGCCCGCCGGACGAGCGCGAGGGCGTGGCCACCATCCACGCCGCGCTCGACGCGGGCGTGACCCTGCTGGACACCGGCGACTTCTACGGCATGGGCGCGAACGAGCTGCTGATCCGCGACGCGCTGCGCGGAAGGCGCCGCGAGGACGTGCTGCTGAGCGTCAAGTTCGGCGCCTTCCGCGACCCGGACGGCGGCTGGCACGGCAACGACGGCAGGCCGGAGGCCGTGGCGAACTACCTGGCGTACAGCCTCCAGCGCCTGGGCGTGGACCACATCGACGTCTACCGCCCGGCCCGGCTCGACCCGAACGTGCCGATCGAGGAGACCGTGGGCGCCGTCGCGGAGGAGGTCCGCAAGGGCAGGGTGCGCCACATCGGCCTGTCCGAGGTGGGCGCGGAAACCCTCCGCAAGGCCCACGCCGTCCACCCGATCGTGGACCTCCAGATCGAGTACTCCCTGCTGTCCAGGGGCCCGGAGGCGGAGATCCTGCCCACGGCCAGGGAGCTGGGCATCGGCGTCACCGCGTACGGCGTCCTGGGCAGGGGCCTCCTGTCCGGCCACTGGAACCCCACCCGCGAAACGACCCAGGCCGACTTCCGCACCCACAGCCCCCGCTTCCAGGGCGACAACCTGGCGAAGAACCTGGCCCTGGTGGAGGCCCTGCGCGCGGTGGCCGAGTCTAAGGGCGCCACCGTGGCCCAGTTGGCGATCGCCTGGACCCTGTCCAGGGGCGAGGACGTGATCCCCCTGGTGGGAGCCCGCACCCGAACCCGCCTGGCCGAGGCCCTGGCCGCGCCGGACGTCCACCTGACGGAGGCGGACCTGGCCGAGATCGAGTCGGCGGTCCCGCCGCAGGAGGTGGCGGGCGCCCGCTACCCGGAACAGATGCTGGCCCACATGGACAGCGAACGCTGACCGTAGTCCCATGCGCGGGCCTGGCCACGCCCCCTGGGGGTGCTACCGCTGAGGTGCCGGTGGGCGGCTCTTGAAAGCGACCGCAGATTCCACATTGGTGGGGTCTCTCAGCCAAGTGGACTGCTCATACCGCCACAACAGGTGAGGTGGTCACAAGCAAGGTGTCTGGTCGGTGCTCCAGCCGTGTTCACAGTGGGCGCAGGCCAGTGCGGCGGTGACGATGAGGGTGGGTTTGCGGTGCTTGCGGTGGCACGGGCGCAATGCGTTCCACCGTCCGACCAACAACGTGAACCCGCGTTCGCCCTGCCCACGCAGGCGGCGTAGGAGCAGGTCGTGGATTTCTGGCACACGCTCAACTCGGGTTCGGCCTAGCACCTGCGTGGGGTGCGATTCGGGGTGATCACCCCCGTGCCCGGCATTGAAATATCCCTGTTCGGCAAAGGTGGGCAGGTCGAGCCCGGCAGCCACTCGGGCCAGGGCCAGGCAGGTGGCGTCGGTCGACAGCCGGGTCGTGCACCTGCCCCGGCTCCACGGGACCGACCTGGATCGGTAAGCCGCCGGGGTTGGTGACTGCGGTGATCACGCCGCCGTGGCATCGGGTCTTACCTGAATACCAGGCGTCGATGACCTGCTTGTGCCGGTTCATGCCGGTCTCGCCGTGGCGGTGGTCGCTGCGGAACAGCGTCCCGTTCAAGGCCACGTGCGCGGCGCTGTGCGCCTTCACCCGAACGAGGGGCGCGGCCAGTTCGGGGTCCCAGTCCGCCGGACGGCGAGAACTCGCGGGGGAGCGGTAGGCGGTGGCGCGCGAGACGTGGTGGTCGCGGGTCAGTCGGGCGGGGTTGGTGTGGTCGAGTGGCCACCGCAGACCAACACGGCTTGGCCGAGCAGATCAGGGCACGGCTTTCCGTATCACGCCTGGTCAGCTACCCGCCTGGCAGACCGCCTCGATCTCACCGAGTTCCCGGTGGTGGTGAGGACCGCCGGGAACCCGTACGTCCTGCCCACGGCCCACCACCTACCGGACCGGGTCGTCAAGGTCCTGCTGATCTCGGGCAACGGCGCACCTGCGCTCAGCCCGCGTGTGACACCGACCTCTTGGAGAGCTCCACGTCCAACCTGCACCAGTTGATCGCGGAGAGGGTGGTGGTCGCGATCCGCCAAGCCACCACCACGACCTGACCTCATAACCCCGCTCACCCCACCACTCGCAAACGCCTGCCCACCGCCGACTGCCGTGCCGTCACCGATTGCCACCCCACCGCAGACGGTCGCCCCACCCCCAATTGCCGCCCGTGGTGCGGCGGCTGACAGTGGCCCGGCAGCTGGCAGCCACCGCCGACGGTCACCCCAGCGCCGATTGCCGTCCCCCTGCCGATTGCCGCCCCCACCGACTTTCGCCCCACTACCGACTGTCGTCCCCTTCGACTGTCGTCCTGCCCCTACGGTCGTCCCGCTCCGACTGCCGTGCCGCCGCCAGTCCGCCGCGCCGAGCCTTCGAGCGCCAACGACTTGCTCCTCGTGGCGCTGAAAAACCGGTCGGGCGGCGTCGAGATGCCTGTTCACCGTGCTCGTGCGGCCGATGCCGGGGTGCCTGTTCATCGTGCTCGCGCGGCCGGTGTCGGGACGCTGTCGGGGATATCTCCGGTGCGGGTCCCGCCAGTGGTGGGGCGCGTCCGGCTCGGTGTGGGGCCGGTGTGATCGCGTGCGTCTGGTTTGGTGAAGCCAGGTGCGGCGGGGCATGGTTCACGCACGGGGTTGTGCGCAGGAGGAGGCTGGTGTGGCGGAAGGCGCGTTGACCGCGGAGTTGATCCTCGGCACCACCGAGGACGTGCTGCGGCGCTACGGTCCGGCCAAGGCGACCGTGGTGGACGTTGCCAGGGCGCTGGGCGTGAGCCACGGCAGCGTGTACCGCCACTTCCCGACCAAGGCCGCGCTGCGGGAGGCGGTGGCGCGCCGGTGGTTGGAGCGCTGGCACGAGGGTCTGGCCGACGTCGCCCACACCGACGCGCCTGCCGAGCAGCGGCTGCGGGACTGGCTCTCGACGCTGTTCGAGATCAAGCGCCAGAAGGTCCGCGAGGACCCCGAGCTGTTCGACACCTTCGCCACCCTCATGCGGGAGAACCTCGCGGTGGTCGACGACCACGTGACCGGCCTGGAGAGCGACCTGGCAAAGATCATCGCCGACGGCATCGAGTCCGGCGACTTCGCCCCGCGCGACTCCAAGGTGGCGGCGCGGGCGGTCTTCGACGCCACCAACCGCTTCCACGACCCGATCTACGCCGCCGACTGGAAAGCCCCGACCATCGACGTGGCCTTCACCGCAGTGGTGTCACTGGTGGTGTCAGGCCTAAGCGTCCCGGACCACCCCTGACCCCGATCCCGGCCCCGCTTCCGATCCCAGGTCTGACCCGGCCCCTGCTTAGTCCGGCGCGGCGCAGCCCGGCTCGGCGCGGCCCAGCCCTGGCCCGGACCGGCTCGCTCCGGCACCAGCTCGCCCCAGCCCCAGCCCCAGCCCCAGCCCTCGCCCCGGCCCAGCTCGCTCCAAGCTCTCGGCCTCGGGCCTCGGCTCCGCTTTAGGTCTCGGCCCGGCTCCTGGTCTCGGTTAAGCCCTCGGTCCTAGGCGCAGGTTCCCGGCTAGCTCTAGATCCCGGTCCTGGGCGTAAATCCCTGCCTCGGTCTGGTCTTTTCGCCCACGTACCGCTCTAGTCCGGCGGTGGTGTCTCATTGTGCTCCGTCGCCGTCGCCGCTCCTGTCGCCGTCGCCATCGCCATCAGCCGGCCCGGTGCCCCACTCGCCTGCCGTCGCGTCCCGATCTCGCCACCCGACGCAGCGTCCCCGTCCCAGCGTCCCCCGACCCGGTGTGTCACCCACCGTTCGTGTAACGCCACCCGGTCATACGCAGCACCACCCGGACACGCGAAGGGGCGCGCACCTCCCCCTGGACGTGCGCGCCCCACCACGAACCTACTGGCCCTCCGGCGCTTCCGCCGCTCCAGTCTGATCACACTCGGGTGTCACCACCCCCGGTTGTCAGCCCGCAGCCGTCGTCACCAGGGCGTTCCCCCTGCTCGTCCGGCCCGTGATCACCAGGTCCGGCGCCTGCGCCGGGCGGTTGGTCGAGACCTCCAGCTCGCTGCGGGCCGTGCCCGAGGTCGACGCCAGGTCCACCTCCGCCGCCACGCCCTGGCGCACGCCCACGCGCACGTCGCCCGACCCCGTGCCCAGCGTGATCCGGCCCGACGCCGCGTCGGCCACGGTCACGTCGCCGCCGCCCGTGCGCACCTGCACGTCGCTCTGCACCGCGCCCAGCCACACGTCGCCGGTCGCCGTGTGCACCTCGGAGCTGCCGCTCACCGCCGCCACCTCGACGTCGCCGCTGCCGTTGCGCGCCTTCACGCCGCCCAGCATCGGGCCCAGGCGGACCTTGCCGGAGCCCGACGTCACCTGCGACGCGGAGTCGGCGCTGTCCGCGGTCACGTCGCCGGTCCCGGTGTTGATGTCCAGGCGGCCCGCGCCGCCGGTGATCGCGACGTTCGCCGAACCCGACTTCACCAGCACGCTCGACCCCTTCGGGGCGCGCACGGCCACGCTGATCGGCACCGCGCGCAGCGGCAGGGCCTTCGACGAGCGGATGACCAGGCGGTTCCCGGTCAGCTCCAGGCGCGCGTCGCGCACCGCCTCCGCCACCCCGCCGGACCCGCCCGCCGGACCGCCCTTGCCACCCGCGAACTGGTCGCCCACCCAGCTCAGCAGGCCGTTCAGCCCGTCGGTCCAACCATCGCCCCCGGACGGCTCGTGGCGCAGCTCCACGTCCACCGCCTCCTCGTCGACCAGGTGCACCAGCACCCGCCCCGACACGAGCGCCACGTCGACCTCGACGGGCCCCGTCACGTCGAACGCCTGCCTGCGCACCACTTCGGACTCGCTACCCACGACCGATCCCCCTAGTCCCCGTCAGCCCTGCACCCAGCCGCGCACCCGCGTCGACGACTGCGACGACGAGTGCGAGGACGACTGCGACGACTGCCCCCGGTTGTCACCACCGCCGTGCCACTCGCGCCTGCCGCCGCCGCCGAACCCGCGCCTGCCGCCGACCGCGCCCTGCACGGCCTGCGCGACGAACGTGTTCAGCGACATCCCCTGCGCCGCCGCGACCTGCTCGGCCTTGGACTTCAGCTCGTCCAGCAGCCGCAGCGTGATCCGGGTGGCGTCCCCGCTCATCGGCCGGGGCGCCTCCTGCGGCTCCGGCTCGCGCTCCTCCTGCGCGGGCCCGGTGCCGGACACGACGACCTTCACGTCCCGCCCGTCCAGCCGGACCTCGACCACCGGCCCGTCGAGCGAGGCGGTGACCTCGGCGGCCAGATCGGACAGGGCGTTCATGATCGCCAGTCGGGCGGCGGGCTCCAGCGCCGCGGCGAGCACGGCCGCGCTGCGCCGGGTGTTCTCGTCACCGGCGGACGCGGCTGTCGTCAGGTCTTCCCGCAGGGCGGAGATGTACGGCGAAAGGTCCATGACACCAAGATGACACCACAAGTGACGGCAGTCAAGGAACCTGATGATGTCGATGTTGCCGCCACCGCGACATCATCCGATCGGGCGGCGACTGAGGCCCACAACACGGGGGCGACCACCGCATCCCAGCCGGAGACGCTCCCGCAGTGCTCTAAGGTTTCGCCTCATGGCTCAAACGGTGTCCCCGCACGTGCAGTTGATCGCGAAGACGGAGTTCTTCCCCCCGTCTGACGTCCCGTGGTCGACCGACGCCGAGGGCGGCGAGGCGCTCGCCGAGTTCGCGGGCCGCGCGTGCTACCAGTCCTGGTCCAAGCCGAACCCGGCCACCGCGACCAACGAGGCCTACCTGCGCCACATCATCGAGGTCGGCCACCTGTCCGTCCTGGAGCACGGCTCGGTCAGCTTCTACCTCACCGGCATCTCGCGCTCGCTCACCCACGAGCTGATCCGCCACCGCCACTTCTCGTACTCGCAGCTCTCCCAGCGCTACGTGCCCGAGCGCGACGCCGCGATGGTCGAGCCCGAGGTCATCGCGAACGACCCCGAGCTGCACGCCCGCTTCCTCGCCGCCGCCGAGGCCAGCGTCGCCGCCTACAACGACCTGCTCAAGGGCCTGGAGGAGAAGTTCTCCGACGTGCCCAGCGCGACCCTGCGCCGCAAGCAGGCCCGCCAGGCCGCCCGCGCCGTGCTGCCCAACGCGACCGAGACCCGCCTCGTGGTGACCGGCAACTACCGCGCCTGGCGCCACTTCATCGCGATGCGCGCCACCGAGCACGCCGACGTGGAGATCCGCGCTCTGGCCATCGAGTGCCTGCGCCACCTGCAGAAGGCCGCCCCCGGCGCCTTCGCGGACTTCGCCATCACCTCGCTCGCCGACGGCACCGAGGTCGCCTCCAGCCCGCTGGTGGCGGAGGGGTGAGGCGGCTCGTCGTGGACGTGCGGCCGGGCGACCACAGCGTCGTCCGGCTGCCCGCCGACGCCCCCGTGCCGCCCGGTCTGCTGGACCTGCCGGGCTTCGTCTCGGTCACCCGCACGCCGGACGAGCTGTCCATCGTCTGCCCGACCGAGCACGCCCCCGAGTCGGCGGACGCCCAGTCCGGGTGGCGGTTGCTGACCGTGCGCGGGCCGCTGGCGTTCACCCTCACCGGCATCATGGCCGCCCTGTCCGGGGAGCTGGCCGCCGCCGGTGTGACGTTGTTCGCGCTGTCCACTTTCGACACCGACCACCTGCTGGTCAAAGATGGCGACCTGGGGCGTGCCACGCGCGCGCTGTCCGCCGCCGGGCACGAAATCACGAATCCGTGAAACCGCGACCGTCCGCCGGTGGTCTGAAGTAGCGTTCGGCCGCCCGGTCGGGTCAGCGGTGTCACGAGGAGTAGTACCACGGTGACTGGTCAGCAGAGCACGCCCCCAGCGCGGCAGCCGCGGGTCATCGCGGGCCGCTACACCCTGCTCGCCGAGCTCGGCAGGGGCGGCATGGGCGTGGTCTGGCGCGCGCAGGACAACGTGATCGGCCGCCAGGTCGCCATCAAGGAGCTGCACCTCCCGGACGGCATCGCCCACGAGGAGCGCCGCGTCCTGGAGGAGCGGGTGCTGCGCGAGGCCCGCACGGCGGGCAGGCTCAGCGACCCGGCCATCGTCACGGTGTTCGACGTCGTCGCCGAGAACGGCATGACCTACATCGTGATGGAGCTGGTCGAGGCCACCACGCTGTCGGCGCTGGTCGCGCAGCACGGCCCGATGCCGCAGGACCGGGTCACCTCGATCGCGCTGCAGGCGCTGTCCGCGCTGGAGACCGCCCACCAGGCCGGGATCGTGCACCGGGACGTCAAGCCCGGCAACCTCATGATCACCGCGAACGGCCGGGTCAAGCTGGCCGACTTCGGCATCGCCCAGGCCGTGGACGACCCGCGCCTGACCACCAGCGGCAGCCTCATCGGCTCGCCCGCCTACATGGCCCCCGAGCGCATCCACGGCCACGAGGCCGCGCCCGCCGCCGACCTGTGGTCGCTCGGCGCGACGCTGTGCTTCGCCGTCGAGGGCGTCAACCCGTACGAGCGCTCCACCACCGCCTCCACCCTGCACGCGATCATGAGCGAGCCGCCCCGCCTGACCAGGGCGCACGGCGCGCTCGGCGCGGTGATCACCGGCCTGCTGATGACCGACCCGGCCGCCCGCCTGAGCGGCCAGCAGGCCCGCGCCATGCTGGAGCGCGCCGCCGCCCAGCCCACCCCGCCCGGCGGCGTCCCGCAGCACCCCGGCGGCACGATGAGCTACACCCAGCACGCGCAGGCGCCGACCCGGCAGGTCAGGCCCCCGGCCAGGCCGTGGCTGCGCAACCTGGCCGTCGGCGGGGCCGCCGCGGCGGCGCTGCTGGTGTTCACCGGGGGAGTCTTCGCCGGTCGCGCCGCCTTCACCGAGTCCCCGCCCGAGGGCCTCCAGCCGGTGGTCACGTTCGGCTCCGGCGGCACCCTGCCCGACTTCGGCCTCAGCAGCGGCTACTGCGGCGACAACTTCCTCGGCCCCACGGTCAAGGTCAACAGCGCCAGCTGCGAGGACAACCACAGCATCCAGGTGTTCGCCAGCAGCAACCCGTTCGGCAGCGCCGACGACCTGATCTACCCCGGCGAGGCGCAGCTGCACGCCTTCGCCAACGAGTTCTGCTCGCTCAGCTTCGCCTCCAGCCTGGTCACGGCCACCGACAAGTCCGCGCTGGTCTACGCGCCGGTCGTGCCGACCGCGCCGAACTGGCGCAAGGAGTACTCGGACACGAAGACCTCCCGCGAGGTCTTCTGCGTGCTCTGGAACAAGGACAGCAGCCAGCTCACCGAGAAGCTCGTCGAGCGGTAGCCGCGCGAGCGGACCCCGGTAAGTAGGCGCTGTCAACACGGGTCGGCCCCCGGCGGGTAGGTTGGGCCCCATGGGTCTAGCTCAGGACGAACGCCGACTGCTGGCGGAGCTGTTCACCGAGGTGGGGCCGGACGCGCCCACGCTGTGCGACCCGTGGCGCGCCAAGGACCTCGCCGCGCACCTGGTGCTGCGCGAGCGCAGGCCGGACGCCGCGGCGGGCGTGTTCGTCAAGCCGCTCGCGGGGCACAACCAGAAGGTCCAGGACGACTACGCGGCCAAGCCGTGGGCCGAGCTGGTCGACCTGGTCCGCGAGGGCCCGCCCAAGTGGTCGCCGTTCGCGCTGCTCGACGAGAAGGTCAACGCGCTGGAGTTCTTCGTCCACCACGAGGACGTGCGCCGCGCGCTCGACGGCTGGGAGCCGCGCCCCGCCGACGTCGTCCGCGACGCCGACCTGTGGCGGGCCCTGCCGCCCGTCGCGAAGCTCAACCACCGCAAGAGCCCCGTGGGCGTCGTGCTGCGCCGCACCAGCGGCCAGACGATCACCGCGAAGGCCGGTCCGACGCCGGTCACGATCACCGGCGAGCCCGCCGAGCTGACCCTGCTCTGCTTCGGCCGGGACGCCGTCCGGGTGACCTACGAGGGCGACCCCTCGGCCGTCGAGGCGGTCCGCTCGCTCAACCGGAGCACGTAGCGGCTGCTCGCTGAGGGTGACGCGGTAGCGTTCAGCCATGACCGGATGCCCTACCGCCTCACCCGGCCGCCCCTTCGGCCGCCTGCTCACCGCGATGGTGACCCCGTTCGACGCCGACGGGGCCCTCGACCTGGCCAAGGCGCAGCAACTCGCGGAGCACCTGGTCGAGCAGGGCAACGACGGACTGGTCGTCAACGGCACCACGGGGGAGAGCCCCACCACCACCGACGCGGAGAAGGAAGCCCTGGTCAGGGCGGTCGTGGAGGCGGTCGGCGACCGCGCCACCGTCGTCACGGGCGCGGGCACCTACAACACCGCGCACAGCGTCGAGCTGGCCACCGCCGCCCAGAAGGCGGGCGCGCACGGCCTGCTCCTGGTGACGCCGTACTACTCCCGCCCCACCCAGGCGGGGATCGCGGCCCACCTCACCACCGTGGCCGACGCGACCGACCTGCCCGTGATGCTCTACGACATCCCGCCCAGGTCGGTCGTGCCGCTGGAGGTCGACACGATCCTGCGGCTCGCCGAGCACCCGAGGGTCCTGGCGGTCAAGGACGCCAAGGGCGACCTGCACGCGGGCAGCCGGGTCATCGCCGAGACCGACCTGGCCTACTACTCCGGCGACGACCCGCTGAACCTGGCGTGGCTCGCCGTCGGCGCCGTCGGCGCGGTCAGCGTCGTGTCGCACTTCGCCTCGGGCCCGCTGCGTGCGATGATCGACGCCTTCGAGTCGGGCGAGGTCGTGCGCGCTCGCGAGCTGCACCAGTCGATCCTGCCGCTCCTGCGGCCGTTCGGCCGGATGCCCGGCGTCACCTACAGCAAGGCGGGCCTGCGTTTGCGCGGGATCGACGTGGGCGACCCAAGGTTGCCGCTGGTACCCGCCACCGACGAGGACATCGAGGCCGTGAAGGCCGAACTGGGAGTCAACGCGTGATCAATCCGAGCTCACCCCCGCCCGCGCTGCCCGACGGTGCGCTGCGCGTCGTCGCACTGGGCGGAATCGGCGAGGTCGGCCGCAACATGACGGTGTTCGAGCACGCAGGCAGGCTGCTCGTCGTCGACTGCGGCGTCCTCTTCCCCGAGGACGACCAGCCCGGCGTGGACCTCATCCTCCCGGACTTCCGGGCGATCGAGGACCGGCTGGACGACATCGAGGCCATCGTGCTCACGCACGGCCACGAGGACCACATCGGCGCCGTGCCGTTCCTGCTCAAGCTGCGCCCCGACCTGCCCGTGGTGGGCTCGCGCTTCACCCTCGCGCTGCTGGCCGCCAAGTGCCGCGAGCACCGCCAGAACCCCAAGCTCATCGAGGTCGTCGAGGGCGAGCGCCGCGACGCGGGCCCGTTCGAGCTGGAGTTCTTCGCGGTCAACCACTCCATCCCGGACGCGCTGGCCGTGGCCATCCGCACCTCCGCCGGGCTGGTGCTGCACACCGGCGACATCAAGCTCGACCAGCTGCCGCTCGACGGCAGGCTCACCGACCTGGCCGGGTTCTCCCGGCTCGGCGACGAGGGCGTCGACCTGTTCCTGGTCGACTCCACCAACGCCGAGGTGCCCGGTTTCGTGGTGCCCGAGCGCGAGATCGGCCCGGTGCTGGAGAACGTCATCCGCAAGGCCGAGCAGCGCGTCATCGTGGCCTGCTTCGCCTCGCACGTGCACCGCGTGCAGCAGGTGCTGGACGTGGCCGTGCGCTACAAGCGCAGGGTCGCGCTGGTGGGCCGCTCGATGGTGCGCAACATGGGCATCGCCGCCGAGCTGGGCCTGCTGCACGTGCCGGACGGGCTGTTCGTCGACATCGACGAGGCCATGCGGATGCCCGAGGACCAGGTCCTGTTCGTCTCCACCGGCTCCCAGGGCGAGCCGCTGTCGGCGCTGTCCAGGATGGCGCGCGGCGAGCACCGCCAGATCTCCATCCGCGCGGGTGACACGATCGTGCTGGCCAGCTCGCTGATCCCCGGCAACGAGAACGCGGTGTTCGGCGTGGTCAACGGCCTGTCCCGGCTGGGCGCCACGGTCGTGCACCAGGGCAACGCCAAGGTGCACGTGTCCGGCCACTCGCCCGCGGGCGAGCTGCTGTTCCTCTACAACGCGGTGCGCCCCAGCAACGTCATGCCGGTGCACGGCGAGTGGCGGCACCTGCGCGCGAACGCCGCGCTGGCGGTGGCCACGGGCGTCAACGAGGAGCGGGTCGTCATCGCCGAGGACGGCGTCGTCGTGGACATGATCGACGGCAAGGCCGCCATCAGCGGCCGGGTCGTGGTCGGCAACGTCTACGTGGACGGCCTCTCGGTCGGCGACGTCGGCGAGTCGACGCTGTCCGACCGCCTTGTCCTGGGCGAGGGCGGCTTCATCGCGATCACGGTCGCCATCGACTCCAGCACGGGCCGCGCGGTGGCCCCGCCGACCGTGTCCGGTCGCGGCTTCTCCGACGACCCGAAGGCGCTGGACAAGGCCGTCTCGCTGGTGGAGATGGAGCTGTCGCGCACCGAGGCCGAGAACATCACCGACTCGCACCGCATCGCGCAGGCGGTGCGCCGGGTGGTCGGGCGCTGGGTCGCCGAGACCTACCGGCGCAGGCCCATGATCGTGCCGACGATCATCCCGGTCTAGGACCGAGGGGTTCTTCCGCGTCGGGCGGGGGTCGGGGTCTCCCCGGCCCCCGCCCGCGCGTTCAGGGGGCGCCGCGGCTCAGGACGAGGCGCCGGTCGCGGGCGCGGGTCGCCACGGGCTGCTGCCGGTGGTCGGCCGGGTCGGGTCCCGGTGCCGCGGCACGTCGGGCTCGTCGGCCCGCAGCGGCGCCAGGCCCGACGTGATCGCCCGCATGATCCGCTCGTGCGCGCGCCGGGCGTGGCCGGGCGCGCCGTCGGTCAGGTCGGACAGGTCCACCGGCTCCCCGAAGTGCACCCGGTACTCCGGCCGCCTCCGCACGCCCTGCAGGTACGAGGTCACGTAGGGCAGCAGGTCCGACGCGCGGTCCACGGTCAGCCCGCCCCAGCACACCGCCTCGTGCGCGCCCCACTGGCTCACCGGCACCACCGGGATGCCGCCGCTGAGCGCCAGCCGCGCCGCGCCGGTCTTGCCGCGCTCCGGCCACAGGCCGGGGTCCTGGCTGATCCGGCCCTCCGGGTACAGCGCGACCGGGTCGGCGCCCGCCTTGAGCGCCTCGACCGTGCGGCCGTAGGCGTCGCCGACCGCGGCGGAGGCCCGGTCCACCCGCAGGTGCCCGGATGCCTTGAGCAGCGCGCCCGCGACGGGGACGTCCAGCAGCCCGCCCGCGATCAGGAACCGGGGCGCGACGCCGATCTTGTGGCAGGCGGCGACCAGGATGAACGGGTCCAGGTTGCCGATGTGGTTCGAGGCCAGCAGCAGCGGCCTGCCGCGCAGCCGGGCCGGGATGCTCCCGGTCACCCGGAGGCTGCCGCTCAGGCCGACGAAGGCCCGGTCCATGGCGGTCAGCAGGCGCCACAGCGGCGGAGTGGGCGCAGGTTGAGTCACAGCGGGCAGGCTACGGCGTGTCGAGGTGTGGCCGCACCGCGATCCGGGCAACCATGGTCATCGAGGAAGCACACCTCACGTCCCCCGGCAACTCCTGGGGCACGTGGTGCGCAGGGGGATAACGTAGCGAACATGGCTGGCCGGACTACTGGGACTTCGCGCAAGGGTTCGACCCGAGGCGGTGGCGGGGCGAAGCCGAGGGCGGCTGGAGGCCGCCCGGCGCCGCGCAAGCAGGCGGCCAAGCCCGCCGCCCCGCGCAGGCCGCAGGGGCGCAGGGTCGCGCCCAGGAAGAAGAAGGCCCCCACGGTCTTCGGCGCGGCCTGGCGGGGCATCAGCCGCTCGGTCGGCGGGCTGGTGCGCGGCCCGGAGAGCGGCAACCAGGCCGCGACGCACCGCCGCGACGGGTTCGGCATGGTCCTGATCTCGCTCGCCGTGATCACCGGCGCGGGCGTGTGGTGGCAGGCGGCCGGGCCGGTCGGCGAGTGGGTGGACTCGTCGGTGCGCAGCACGATCGGCGCGCCCGCGATGCTCCTGCCGGTGGTGCTGCTCGGCATCGGCATCACCCTCATGCGCACCGACGCCAACCGCGAGGCCAGGCCCCGCTACCTCGGCGGCACCCTGCTCGTCGCGATCGGCTTCCTCGGCATGTTCCACCTGATCGGGGGGCTGCCTGCGGACTCGGCGGGCCGCCAGGAGGCCGGTGGCGCGCTCGGCTACCTCGCGGGCGGGTTCCTCGCCCAGGGGCTCACGCCGTGGATCGCGGGCCCCGTGCTCGTGCTGATCTTCGTGCAGGGCCTGCTGCTGCTCACCGACGTCACCATGCGCGACCTGCCCGCGAAGTTCAGCGGCCGGTTCTCCGCGCGCGAGCCGGAGGGCTTCGACGGGTTCGACGACGGCTACGGCCGCGACGACCACTACGACGAGCCCTACGACGACGACCCGTACGACGAGCCCGCCCCCAAGCCCGCGCCCACCGCGAAGCTGCGCAAGCCCTCCCGCCGCAAGCAGCCCGCCGCCGAGCTGGACGCGGCGGCCGAGGGCGCCGACGTCCCGCCGCCGGACGACGAGCCGCCGTTCGAGCCCGTGCCGCCGCCCGCCGCGCAGGCGCCCAAGCCGCGCAAGCCGAAGGTCGAGCCGAAGGCGAACGCGCCCGCCGAGGGCCTGCCCTCGTCCAGCCTGGCCGCCGTGCGCGCCGTCGAGGGCCCGTACCAGCTGCCGCCGCCGACCATCCTCAAGGACGGCGACGCGCCGATGGTGCGCAGCAAGGCCAACGACATCATGATCGAGGCCATCACCGGCGTGCTCGACCAGTTCTCCATCGACGCGCACGTCACCGGCTTCACCAGGGGCCCGACGGTCACCCGCTACGAGGTCGAGCTCGGCCCCGGCGTGAAGGTCGAGAAGATCACCGCGCTGACCAAGAACATCGCCTACGCCGTCGCCACCGACAACGTGCGGCTGCTCGCGCCCATCCCCGGCAAGTCCGCCGTGGGCATCGAGGTGCCCAACAGCGACCGCGAGATGGTGCGCCTGGGCGACGTGCTGCGCGCGTCCTCGGCGGTCAACGACGACCACCCGATGGTGGTGGGCCTCGGCAAGGACATCGAGGGCCACTTCGTCACCGCGAACCTGACGAAGATGCCGCACCTGCTGGTCGCGGGCTCCACCGGCTCCGGCAAGTCCAGCTTCGTCAACTCGATGCTGGTCTCGCTGCTGGCCAGGGCCACCCCCAGCGAGGTCAGGATGATCCTGATCGACCCGAAGATGGTCGAGCTGACCCCGTACGAGGGCATCCCGCACCTGATCACGCCCATCATCACCCAGCCGAAGAAGGCCGCCGCCGCGCTGGCCTGGCTGGTGGAGGAGATGGAGCAGCGCTACCAGGACATGCAGGTCAACCGGGTGCGGCACATCGACGACTTCAACCGCAAGGTGCGCACCGGGCAGATCACCGCGCCGCCCGGCAGCGAGCGCGAGTACCAGCCGTACCCGTACATCATGGCGATCGTCGACGAGCTGGCCGACCTGATGATGACCGCGCCGCGCGACGTCGAGGACGCGATCGTCCGGATCACCCAGAAGGCCCGAGCGGCGGGCATCCACCTGGTGCTGGCCACCCAGCGGCCCTCGGTGGACGTGGTCACCGGCCTGATCAAGACGAACGTGCCGTCGCGGCTCGCGTTCGCGACCTCCTCGCTCACCGACTCGCGGGTCATCCTCGACCAGCCCGGCGCCGAGAAGCTGATCGGCATGGGCGACGGGCTGTTCCTGCCGATGGGCGCGGGCAAGCCCCGCCGCATCCAGGGCGCGTTCGTCGGCGACGAGGAGATCTCGGAGATCGTCGAGTTCACCAAGCGCCAGGCGCAGCCGGAGTACACCGACGGCGTCACCAGCTCGGGCAAGGCGGAGAAGAAGGAGATCGACGCCGACATCGGCGACGACCTCGACCTGCTCCTCCAGGCCGCCGAGCTGATCGTGACCTCGCAGTTCGGGTCGACGTCCATGCTCCAGCGCAAGCTGCGGGTCGGGTTCGCCAAGGCGGGCAGGCTCATGGACCTGCTGGAGACCAGGGGCATCGTCGGCCCGACCGAGGGCTCGAAGGCCCGCGACGTGCTGCTCAAGCCGGACGAGCTGGCCACCGCCGTGGAGCTGATCAACGGCGGCGGGCCCCCGACCGGGACCGACGAGGGGTGAGCGGGGCGCTCAGCCGATGGTCTCGCGACCGCCGACGAGCTTCCCGAACTGGCGCACCGCGAAGTAGTACCCGTCGGCGATGCGCCTGCACGCCCACTTGCCCGAGCACCGGCCGAGCAGGTCGGCGTGGAACAGCTCGTCGAGGCGGCGCCGGGCGTCCTCGGTGAACCGGCCCTGCCCGGAGTAGTTGCGGTAGCCGAAGTCGTGCCGCTCGCAGGCGGGCTGGAAGTCGTACCCGAGCGGGTGCTCGGGGGCGAGGGTGCAGCCGTCGGAGTCCCAGACCAGGCCGTCGCCCGGCCGGGCGGCCGAGCGCAGCGCGGTGAAGTCGGCCAGGCTGCGGCTGAACAGGTAGTCGTCGGTGCGCGCCCTCGGGTCGGCCTGCGCCGTGGCGGTGACCGGGCCCAGCAGCAGGGCGAGGACGGCGAGCAGCGGGATGAGGACGGCGTGCGTCCGGTTGGTCGGCACGGGTGCGCTCCAGGGGTGAGGCGGATGGGTGCCGCTCACCGTCCTACCCCGCGCCCGGCCCGCCACCGGGGAAAGTCACCCGTGCGGCTGGGTGAGCGCTGCTCCGATCGCGCTCGGTGTCCGGGCGGCGCCCCACGGGACACCACCCGGAGCGCCGCACCGGCCCGCCTCAGCGGCGGGTGTCGTCGTCCTCGTCCTCGCCCGCCAGGAACCGGGTGATCTCCGGGTCGTCCGGGACGCCCTCGTCGCCGGGGCGGCGCACCAGGTTCTCCGCGATCGACACCGGCTCGTCGGCCCACGCCGGGCGGAAGTCGCCGGAGGGCACCAGGCCGTGCCGCTGGGCGAACTCCTCGGCCGCGTCCCGCACCGACTCGCGCAGCGCGCCCACCACGACGGTCTCCGCCGTGTAGGTCAGCTCGACCAGCAGCTCGCGGATGCGGTCGAGCTGGTCCTCCTGGTTGGCCGGGCCCTCCAGCGTCGGCCACAGCCTGCGCTCGAACAGCTCGACGAACTGACCGGCGATGGCGTCGGTGGATCGGCGCAGGCCCGCGAAGTGGTCGAGCACCTCGTCGCTGGGGATCGCCAGGTCCGCGAGCCGGGTGCCGGACTCCAGCGCCCACCGGCGCACGTGCGGCCAGCCGAACCGCCAGCGCACCAGGCCGACCTCGACGGCGCGGCGCAGCAGCGCGGGCCGCAGGTCGCCGAGCGGCATGAGCTTCCCGGCATCGCGCAGCCGGACGCGGACCCAGTCGTCCGGGCCCTCGGTGTCGCCGAGCCCGAGCACGGAGGCGACCGTCGCGCCACGCGCCCGCGCCGCGACCAGCTCGGCGATGGCGGGCAGCGAGAAGCCGCGCGACTGGAGCCGCTGCACCAGGGTGAGCCGCTCGATGTGCGTGTCGTCGTAGTGGGCGACGCGCCCCGCCTTGCGCGGGGGGTGCAGCACGCCCTTGGTCTGGTACATCCGGATGGTGCTGCCGGGCAGGCCGACCCGCACCGCCAGTTCGTCCACGGTCAACTGCTCCACCCGGCCATCCTCAGCGGACGCACTAGTGGAGTCAATGCTGTTCTAGTTGCAACTCGAACAGTCTTCGGTGGAATCCGGGTGAACCCGGCCGCGCCCGCCCCGACCGGGACGGCGCGCCGGACGGTCACAGGTGCACGAGCATCCGGGTGTTGCCCAGGGTGTTCGGCTTGACGTACGACAGGTCCAGGAACTCCGCGACGCCCTCGTCGGCCGACCGCATGATCTCCTCGTAGACCTCCGGCGACACCGGCGTGCCCTCGATCTCCACGAACCCGTGCCTGCCGAAGAACGAGGTCTCGAAGGTGAGCACGAACACCCGCGCCAGCTGCAGCTCGCGCGCGGTGTCGAGCAGCCTGGCCACCACCCGGTGACCGATGCCGCGCCCCACGGCGGCGGGGGACACCGCGACCGTGCGGATCTCGGCCAGGTCCTCCCACAGCACGTGCAGCGCGCCGCAGCCCAGCACCACGCCGCCCTCCTCGGCCACCCAGAACTCCTGGATGTCCTCGAACAGCGTGACCAGCGGCTTGGACAGCAGCACCTTGCCCGCGTACTGGTCGATGAGGGCCTTCATCGCGCGCACGTCGCCGGTCCTGGCCCGCCGCACGTTGATCGGGTCGTTCACGGTGCAAGAAAGTAGTCCCCCGAACGCCGGGGCGGGCACGCGGTGCTCATCCGCTGGGACGCGCGGCCTGCGGCGCGGACCCGGTGTGGTCGCCGTCGGGCGGTTCGCCTCTTCGGGTGAGCTGCTGAGCGGTGACGCCGGGGACGCGCCGTCACCGCCCCGGCTCCGCGCGAGGACCCCGGCCGGACGCGGGCGCCGAGCGGGGTTCGCGGGGCCAGCAGGTCAAGGCGCGCTCCCGAGGGCGGTTACCCTGAGCACCGTGCCTTCCCCCACCACGTCCAAGCGCGTCGCCATGCTGACCCTCGGGTGCGCCCGCAACGAAGTCGACTCCGAGGAGCTAGCCGGCAGGCTGACCGCGGGCGGGTGGGAGCTGGTCGACGACGAGGCCGACGTCGTCGTCGTCAACACCTGCGGCTTCGTCGAGTCCGCCAAGAAGGACTCGGTGGACACCCTGCTCGCCGCCTCCGACTCCGGCGCGAAGGTCGTCGCGGTCGGCTGCATGGCCGAGCGGTACGGCGCGGAGCTGGCCGAGAGCCTGCCCGAGGCCAACGCGGTGCTGGGCTTCGACCACTACGGCGACCTGGCCGACCGGCTCGACGACGTGCTCGCGGGCAAGGCCCTGGAGTCGCACAAGCCGGTCGACCGGCGCACGCTGCTGCCGATCACCCCGGTCAAGCGCCAGGAGAAGGCGCAGGAGGTCCAGGTGCCCGGCCACGGCTGGGGCCCGCGCGTGCTGCGCACCCGCCTGGACGACGCCCCGGTCGCCCCGCTGAAGATCGCCTCCGGCTGCGACCGGCGCTGCTCGTTCTGCGCGATCCCGTCGTTCCGGGGCGCGTTCGTCTCCCGCCACCCCGACGAGATCGTCGCCGAGGCCATGTGGCTGGCCGAGCAGGGCGTGCGCGAGCTGTTCCTGGTCAGCGAGAACTCCACCTCCTACGCCAAGGACCTGCCCCGCGAGCTGGGCGCGCTGGAGCAGCTGCTGCCCAGGCTCGCCGCGATCGAGGGCGTGGACCGGGTGCGGGTGTCCTACCTCCAGCCCGCCGAGACCAAGCCGTCGCTGGTCAAGGCCATCGCGACCACGCCCGGCGTGGCCGACTACTTCGACATGTCCTTCCAGCACTCCAGCGAGGCCGTGCTGCGCCGGATGCGCCGGTTCGGCTCCACCGAGTCGTTCCTCGCGCTGGTGGGGCAGATCCGCGAGCTCGCCCCCCAGGCGGGCATCCGCAGCAACTTCATCGTCGGCTTCCCCGGCGAGACCGAGGCCGACGTGGCCGAGCTGGAGCGCTTCCTCACCGAGGCCCGGCTCGACGCGGTCGGCATCTTCGGCTACTCGGACGAGGACGGCACCGAGGCCGAGGGCCTCGCCGACAAGCACGACGCCGACACCGTCGCCGAGCGGGTGGCCCGGATCTCCGCGCTGGTCGAGGAGCTGACCGCGCAGCGCGCCGAGGACCGCGTCGGCGAGGAGGTCGTCGTGCTCGTCGAGCACGAGGAGGACGACGAGACCGACTGCACCGGTCGCGCCGCCCACCAGGCCCCCGAGGTCGACGGCGAGTGCGTGATCGCCAACGCCGACGGTCTGGCCGTCGGCGACCTGGTCCGCTGCCGGGTTGACGCCGCCGAGGGCGTCGACCTGGTCGTCACCGCGATCGAGGTGCTGCCGAGGTGACCGAACCCGCGCGCGTGCCGGTGCTGAACATCGCCAACGTGCTGACGATGTCCCGTCTGGTGCTCGTGCCGGTGTTCCTGCTCGCGCTGTTCGCGGGCAGCGGTCACGACACGCAGTGGCGACTCGCCGCCTTCGCGGTGTTCGTGGTGGCCTCGGTGACCGACCACGTCGACGGCAACCTGGCCCGCAAGTACGGGCTCATCACGGACTTCGGCAAGATCGCCGACCCGATCGCGGACAAGGCCCTCACCGGGGCCGCCCTGGTGGGCCTGAGCATGCTCGGGGACCTCGCCTGGTGGGTCACGGTGGTGATCGCGGTGCGCGAGATCGGGGTGACCCTGCTGCGCTTCTGGGTCATCCGGCACGGGGTGATCCCGGCCAGCCGGGGTGGCAAGGCCAAGACCCTGGTGCAGATCTTCGCCATCGGCTTCTACGTGCTGCCGCTGCCGGGCTGGGGTCAGCTGGTCGCCCAGGTGACCATGGGGCTCGCGGTGCTGCTGACCGTCGTCACGGGCGTGGACTACGTGGTGCGCGCGGTGCGGCTGCGGGCGCGCGGCAAGCGCGCGGTGGCCGGGGCGTGAGCGCCGGGGGAGTCGGACCGGGCCCTGCGGGCACGAACGGGGGAACCTCCGGGGGAGCGCGACGCACCACCCCGGAGGGGGACGCCGTTGCGGGAAACCGCAGCGGTGCGGTTTCGGCCGCGTCCGGCGTCCCCGCCGACGTTCCCCCCGGCGCGGCCGATGCCCGCTCCGCGGGCGTGCCCGGCGGAATCCCCGCTGACGGCCCCGCCGCCGACCCGGTCGACCGGGTCGCGCAGGCCCTCGCGGGCGGCGGCCCGGACCCGCTGGCCGTCGAGGTCGTCGGTCTGCTGCGGGCCAGGGGCGAGACGGTCGCGACGGCCGAGTCGCTCACGGCGGGCGCGGTCTGCGCGCTGCTGGCGGGCGTGCCCGGCGCGAGCGCGGTCCTGCGCGGCGGCCTGGTCGTCTACGCCACCGAGCTCAAGCGCTCGCTGGCCGGGGTGTCCGCCGAGCTGCTGGCCGAGCACGGCGCGGTCCACCCCGAGGTGGCCGCCCAGCTCGCCTCCGGCGCCCGCGAGCGCTGCGGGGCCACCTGGGGCCTCGGCCTCACCGGGGTGGCCGGTCCCGACCCGCAGGACGGCGTGCCGCCGGGGGTCGTGCACATCGGGGTCGCCGGGGTCTCACCCGTAGGGGGCACCTCGGTGGAAGTGTCCTCGGTCACCCTCAGTGGTGATCGTCACCGCGTGCGGGTCGCGTCGGTGATCACCGCGCTGGAATCGCTGCGTGCGCGGCTGCTCGTCCCGGTAGGGTGAGCTGGGTGAGCTGAGCTGGGTGATTCCCCGCGCGCGCTCCCGCTTGGACGGGAACTTCGCGGGGTATTCACCCGTTCGCTGTTGGAGGACGTGCCAGGAAGTCACTGCCCGCCGTCGGGGTGGATCGGTAACGTGGTGGCACGGCCGGCCGGAAGGAGGCGCGCGATGACCGTGCTGCTGCGCGAGGCGATCGGTGATCGGCTCCGCCATGCCCGCACCACACAACGCCGCACGCTGCGCGAGGTCTCCAGGACCGCGCGCGTGAGCCTCGGATACCTGTCCGAGGTCGAGCGGGGGCGCAAGGAGGCGTCGAGCGAGCTGCTCGCCGCGATCTGCGACGCGCTCGAACTGCCCCTGTCCGAACTGCTGCACCTGGTCGCCACGGACATCGGCGCCGTCGACAAGGTGGCCAAGTCCGCCGAGCTGGGGAAGCGCGAGCCCGCTCGCGCCGGGCTCGAGGCGGGCACCCTGGTGCCCGCGGTGGTCGGCAACGACCTGTCCGACCTGCGCCTGCAACCCGTGCTCACGCACCGGCTGCCGACCGCGATCAGCAAGCCGCGCGGTTCCGTGGTGGCCGCCTGATACCCGTGCTCCACCGCCCGCGCCGAACCGGAACGCCGGTTCGGCGCGTTGGCCTGCAACGAGTTGACAACCGCTTGCGGGGTACCTGCAACGCGGGGGGCGGCTGCCAGGCAGGATGGCCGTGCCGTCTGACGCGCCTCTCGGGGGTACTCGGGGTGATCCCGGATATTCCGCCGGGTCGGTGGAAGCACGGCTGCACAACTGACACGATGGAACCAACACCGGCACCGGGTCGTTGCCAATCACGAGCGCGAGCCAGGAAAGTGCGGAGAAGGCAGGCGTAGGAGATGGCCAACCCTTTCGTGAAGGCATGGAAGTACTTCATGGCGGCTTTTTCGTCGAAGATCGACGAGCACGCCGACCCGAAGGTGCAGATCCAGCAGGCCATCGAGGAGGCGCAGCGGCAGCACCAGGCGCTCTCCCAGCAGGCCGCAGCGGTGATCGGCAACCAGCGGCAGCTGGAGATGAAGCTCAACCGGCAGCTCGGTGAGGTCGAGAAGCTCCAGGCCTCCGCGCGCCAGGCGCTCGTGCTGTCCGACGAGGCCCGCGCCAAGGGCGACGAGCAGCGCGCCGCGCAGTTCGAGGAGGCCGCCGCCGGGTTCGCGACCCAGCTGGTCACCGCCGAGCAGGGCATCGAGGACCTGAAGACGCTGCACGACCAGTCGCTGCAGGCCGCGACCCAGGCCAAGCAGGCCGTCGAGAACAACGCGTCGGTCCTGCAGGGCAAGCTCGCCGAGCGCACCAAGCTGCTCAGCCAGCTGGAGCAGGCCAAGATGCAGGAGCAGGTCTCGCACTCGCTGCGGCAGATGACCGAGCTCGCCGCGCCCAGCAGCACCCCGTCCCTGGACGAGGTCCGCGACAAGATCGAGAAGCGGTACACCACCGCCCTCGGCTCGGCGGAGCTGGCGCAGAACTCGGTGCAGGGCCGCATGATGGAGGTGCAGCGCTCCACCACGCAGATGGCGGGCATCTCGCGCCTCGACCAGATCCGCGCCTCCATGGGCGGTGGCGCGACGGCGGGCGAGATCACCGCGAAGCCCAACTCCGCCGCCGCCAACATCCAGCAGGAGATCCAGCAGCGGGTGCAGCAGGCGCAGTCCCAGCCGCAGCAGGCCACGCAGCAGCTCCCGCAGAACCCGCCCGCCCAGAGCTGATGGGGTGATCCGCGATGCTTCCCGCCAACCGCAAGCTCGTTCCGGGTGAGCTGGTCGAGCTCTTCAACGCGCAGCAGGGGCAGGTCGCGGACCAGGTGAAGCGCCGCTTCACCGCGTGGAACGACCCGAGGGCCCGTCTGGACCGGCGCTACCGCCGCTCCAGCCGGGCGCTCACCGTCTGGGCGATCATCCTCGCGGTGTTCTCCGTGCTCGGGGTGCTGGCCGTGGTCGGCGCCGTCCCGGTCGCGGCCGGGGTCGTCGGCGCGCTGGGCGCCACGGGCGGCGCGGTGCTGGCCGTCCGGTCCGGGGTGAAGATGCGCGCCATCGACGCCGAGCGGACCGCGCTGGCGAACACCGCCCCGCCGCCGAGGCCCCCGCTGCCCGCGAAGGCGTCGGCGGCCCGGTACCCGATGGAGCGGCTCGCGGAGGCCGAGGACGCGCTGGCCGAGCTGCTGGTGCAGCTCGACTCCAGCCGGATCACCTCGGTGCCGACCGAGTCCGTCGAGCAGGCCCGTGAGACGGGCCGGGAGGCGGCCTCGGCCATCCGGGCGGTCTCGCAGCAGCTCCAGGCGGTCGAGCGGGCCCGCGACACGGCCCCTCCGCTCCAGCGCGCGCCGCTGGTGGAGGGCGTGCGCAAGCTGCGGGCCCAGCTGGACGAGGGCGTCGACGGCTACTGCGGGCTGGTCGGCGCGGCGGGCAACGTGCTCGCGGAGAGCGCGGCGGCCGACCCGAGCGCCGTGCTGGACGAGGCGACCGACCACCTGGCCGGTCTCGCGTCCGGGCTGCGGGAGCTGTCCGGCTGATCCCGACCCGACCTCGCTCCACCCTTCGCCCCTGGCTCCGGCCGGGGGCGTTGTCGTGTGTGAAGTAGATCACCGGCCGCCGTGGTCCGGCTCGGCCGTCCGGGGGACCTGATCGGCCGGTGGGGTGATCACCAGGTCGGGTTCCCGGCGGTGGGCGGCGGGGGCCGCGTGGCGGGCGGCGGGGTGCCGTGAACAGCGCTTTTGTGAGTGCCCTTCGTGTTGTGCGGCTCCGGAGCGTCACCGGAGCGGGGGTCTGTTCCCGACGGTGGTGGACGCGCCAGCCCCCGCGCCGGGTAGCGCCCGATCGCCACGCTCCGTTGCACCACTTCGCGCAGCGAGCATTGCGGTGCGTCGCGCGGGGTCTGGCGGACCATGCTGCAATCGTGTGATTATCAGACTGTTATATAGCGTTGCCCACTACGTGGCGTGGCAGGATCGCCAGGTCCGGCGCGAGCGGGCGAAGGTGGAGCGCGAAGCGGTCGGGAGGTCCAGCGGACGTGGCGTTGTGGACTGTGCGCGGCGACGGTCGGGTCACGGAGGGTGACACCATCGCCCCGGAGGAGCGGCCCAGTTGGCCGCTGACCCTCGGGTTCGGCGCGCAGCACTTCGTGGCCATGATCGGCGCCACCGTCTTCGTCCCCGCGACCACCGGCCTGCCGGTCGGCACCACCCTGCTGTTCTCCGGCGTCGGCACCCTGCTGTTCCTGATGATCACCCGGAACCGGGTGCCCGGCTACGTCGGCTCCTCCTTCGCGTTCATCGCCCCGCTCCAGGCCGCCCGGCTCGAAGGCGTCCCGGCCCAGCTCGGCGGCGTGCTCGCCACCGGCCTGCTGGTCGTGGTCGTCGGCGTCGCGATCAAGGCGCTGGGCGTGCGCACCCTCGACTCGATCATGCCGCCCGCCGTCACCGGCGCCGTGGTCATCCTGATCGGCCTGAACCTGTCCAAGGCCTCCACCGGCGCGTTCTCCCAGCAGCCGGTCATCGCCGGGGTCACCCTCGGCGTGATCATGCTGTGCGGGGTGCTCGGCCGCCGGGCGTTCTTCCGGTTCTCGGTCCTGCTCGGCGTGCTCGCCGGGTGGGGCCTCGGCCTGCTGATGGGCGTCGTGGACACCTCCGCCGTGGCCGAGGCCGCCTGGTGGGGGCTGCCCGAGGCGCACGCGCCCGAGGTCCGCCCGTCCGTGGTGCTGCTGTTCCTGCCGGTGGTCATCGTGCTGGTGGCCGAGAACATCGGCCACGTCAAGGCGATCGCCGCCCTGTCCGGCCGCGACCTGGACGGCAGCGTCGGCGACGCGGTCATCGCCAACGGCCTGTCCACGACGCTGGCCGGTCTCGGCGGCGGCGTCGGCACCACCACCTACTCGGAGAACATCGGCGTCATGGGGGTGACGCGGGTGTTCTCCACGGCCGCCTACGCGGTCACCGCCGCCGCGGCGATCGCCCTGTCGTTCTGCCCGAAGGCGCTGGCACTGCTGTCCACCATCCCGCCCGGCGCGCTGGGCGGGGCGACCCTGGTGCTGTTCGGCCTGATCGCCGTGGTCGGCGTGCGGATCTGGCAGGACAACCGGGTGGACCTGACCAACCCGGCCAACGCGCTGGTCGGCGGGGCGGCGCTGGTCGCCGGGGTCGGCGACCTGACCATCGCCGTCGGCGACCTGGAGCTGGGCGGGCTGGTGTGGGGCTCGCTGCTGGTGGTCATCCTGCACCCGCTGCTGCGCAGGCTCTGGGCCGTCCGCGCGGGCGCCTGACCGGAGTTCCAGACCGAGGGCCCCCGACCGGCGGCCTCAGCGCGCCGGGTACTCCCGCTCGGCCTCGGTGCGGGCGGCGAGCATCTCCCAGTACAGCTCCGCGAGCACGTCCGGGTCGGCGGTGGGCACGTCCTTCGGCAGGCCGCCCAGCTCGCCGGAGGTCACCAGCTCGTGCGCGGCGCTGCCCGCGATCATCGCGCCGATGGTGAGGGTGCCCGCGTAGACGCCCCGCCCGGCCAGCTCGCCGTGCAGGGAGTGGACGTAGTTGCGGGTCGCGGCCATGCCCAGGCTCACCCCGCTCAGCCCCGGCACCGGGTGCGCGGCGGACATGCCCTGGCCGATCAGCACCGCGCCGTCGCCGCGCTCCAGCAGCTCCGGCAGCACGGCCCCGACCAGCGCGACCGGGGTGAGCGTGAACAGCGCGACCTGCGAGAGCACCTGGTCGGTGGTCAGCTCGGCGGCGGGCGTCATCGCGAAGTCCACGCCGATCGGCGCGTACTCGACCACGTCGATGCGGCCCATCCTCTCCCGGATGGTCTCCACCAGCTCGGGCGCGGCCCGGTGGTCGGACAGGTCGGCGGTGAAGGCCTCGGCCTCGACGCCCCGCCCGGCCAGCTCCGCCACCAGCGCGTCCAGCGGGGCCCTGCGCCGGGCCACCAGCGCCACCCGGTACCCCTCGCGGCCGAACCGCCTGGCCACGGCCGCGCCGAGCCCGGTTCCCGCGCCGAACACGGCGATCACCTTGCGCATATCATCCCCCGTACGGGTCGATAACTTGATGTCACTGTCAACTTCTTGCGAGGTCAACCCTGCAACAAGTTGACAGTGGTGTCAAGTTCTCTCGGGAGGTGGCATGGCCGAGCAGGGCAGGACGCTGCGCAAGGACGCGCGCCGCAACCTGGAGAAACTGCTGGGAGCGGCGGCCGAGGTGTTCCGCGAGCGCGGCCTCGGCGCGCCGCTGGAGGAGATCGCCCAGCGCGCGGGCGTCAGCGCGGGCACCCTCTACAACCGGTTCGGCACGCGCGAGGCGCTCGTCGACGCCGTCGTGCCCGAACTGGTCGCCGGGCAGCTCACCTCGGTGGTGGACGCCGCGCGCGCCCTGGACGACCCCTGGGAGTCCTTCGCGGCCTACCTGGAGGGCATGTGCGGCCTCCAGGCCTCGCAACCGGTGTTCGCCGACGTCCTGACCGGCCGCTACGGCGCCGCCGAGCGCCTCGGC
Source organism: Actinosynnema pretiosum (assembly GCF_024171695.1). Taxonomy (GTDB): domain Bacteria; phylum Actinomycetota; class Actinomycetes; order Mycobacteriales; family Pseudonocardiaceae; genus Actinosynnema; species Actinosynnema pretiosum. The sequence continues at coordinate 277,488 of NZ_JAMTCF010000004.1, forward strand.
GAGCTGTGCCACGCGCAGAACCTCAACGCCGCCGACATCGTCGAGCGGGCCCGCGCCTCGGGCGCGCTGCGCGCCGACTTCGCCCCCTCGGACGTCGCCGTGGTGTTCCTGTGCGTGGCCAGGGTCGTGGAGGCCACGGCGGGCATCGCCGACGACGTGTGGCGCCGCCTGCTCGCGGTGCTGCTCGACGGCCTGCGCGCCGACGCCGCCCACCCGCTGCCCGTGCCCGCGCTCACCGCCGCGCAGCTCGACGCGGTCACCGCGCGCGCCTCCACCCGGAGGTGAACCCCGCTACCCGCCCAGCAGCGACCGGTTGATCCGCCGCACCAGGCCGGGGCCCTCGTAGATGAACCCGGTGTACACCTGGAGCAGGCTCGCGCCCGCGTCCAGCATCCGCTTCGCGTCGTCCGCCGACGCGATGCCGCCCACCCCGACGATCGGCAGCTTCCCGCCGGTCTCCCGGCTGACGAACCGCACCACCTCGCGCGCCCGCGCCGCCAGCGGCCTGCCGCTGAGCCCACCGGCCTGCTCGGTCAGGTGCGCGTCCCGCGCCACCACGCCGTCCCGCGACAGCGTGGTGTTCGTGGCGATCAGCCCGTCGACGCCGTGCGCCTCGCACACCTCCAGCAGCTCGCCGATCGCCGCCTCGGTCAGGTCCGGGGCGATCTTGACCAGCAGCGGCTTGCGCGCGCCCAGCTCGGCCATCTCCGCGTTCAGCGCCGACAGCAGCCGGTCCAGCGCGGCCCGGTCCTGGAGCGCGCGCAGGCCCGGCGTGTTCGGCGAGCTGATGTTGACCGCGAAGTAGTCGCCGTGCCGGTGCAGCGCCCGCAGCGAGAGCCGGTAGTCCTCCTCGGCCTCCTCGACGGGCGTCACCTTCGACTTGCCCAGGCTGATCCCCAGCGGCACCGGCAGCGGCCCCAGCGCCTCCAACCGGTCGGCCAGCGCCTGGGCGCCCTCGTTGTTGAAGCCCATCCGGTTGATGATCGCCTCGCTGCCGCGCAGCCGGAACAGCCTCGGCAGCGGGTTGCCCGGCTGGGCCTTCGCGGTGACCGTGCCGACCTCGACGAACCCGAACCCCAGCGCGGCCCACGCGGGCAGCGCCCTGCCGTTCTTGTCCAGCCCGGCCGCCAGACCCACCGGGTTGGGGAAGCGCACCCCGAACACCGTGCGCGCCAGCCCCGGCCCGCGCACGCCCAGGTTGACCCTGGCGGCCAGCGGGGAGACCTTCGACGCCAGGTCCAGCGTGGTCTCGTGGACCCGCTCCGCGTCCCCGTCGTGCAGGGAGAACAACGCCTTGCGCACCACGTTCCGGTAGATCACGGCCGCAACTCTAGGCGATCGGACCCGGTTGGCAGCGCGGGCACCAGTAGGCCACCCGCTCCAGCACCCCGGCGCCCTGGCCGCCGACCCGCACCCGCGTCCCGCAGCGCGCGCACGGCCGCCCGGTCCGCTCGAACACCCAGTGCTGCTGCCCGCGCCGCAGCGACCCGGTCGTGGACTGCTCCGGCCGCCACGCGTTGGCCAGCAGCAACCTCCGGCACAGCCGCACGGTCTCCACCGGGTCCACCGCCGACACCGGCGACCACGGCGAGACGCCCAGCAGGAAGCACACCTCGGCCTTGTACAGGTTCCCGACGCCCGCGAGCACCCGCTGGTCCAGCAGCGCCAGCCCCAGCTCCCGCTTGGGCTCCGCGACCAACCGGCGCACCGCCTCGGCCTCGGCGGCGTCGTCCCAGTCGTCGGCCAGCAGGTCCGGGCCCAGGTGGCCGACCAGCCGGTGCTCGTCGGCGGTCGGCAGCAGCTCCAGGTCGTGCAGCGCGAACCCGACCGCCTGCCGGTCCGGCACCTCGAACACCGCCCGCGCCTGGTGGCCGGGACGGCGCCAGCGCTCACCCGGCCGGTACAGGTGCCACGCCCCGTCCATCCGGAAGTGGCTGCGCAGGCTGAGCCCACCGCTGAACCGGGTGAACAGGTGCTTGCCCACCGACCGCACGCCCAGCACCTCGCGCCCGGCCAGGTCCGCCGTCGCCAGCCTCGGGTGCCGCAGCTGACCGCGCAGCAGCACCCGGCCGGTCAGCGCCTCGGCCAACCGCCGACCGGCGAGGAAGACCGTGTCACCCTCGGGCACGTCGGGCGCGGCTCACGCGTCCACCGCCTCGTGCGCTTCCTGGATCTCGTCCTCGTCGAAGTCCCGGTGCGAGGCCTTGCGCCTGCTCCGGCTCACCCGCAGCACCCGCGCCAGCAGCAGGTTGAACGCCAGCGCCACCTCGCGCGCGCCCGGCGTCCCCCACTCGTGGATCGGCATGCAAGCCCCCTGGGCCTGCTGCACCGCGAGCCGGTCCGGCAGCGCCACCGGCATCACCAGCGGCCCGAAGATGTCGCGCAGCTCCTCGATGCGGAACTGGTGCTCGTGCGAGCGCGGGCGCACCCGGTTGACCACCACGCCCAGCGGCTGGAGCTCGTCGTTGTGCTCCCGCTCGGACTGCACCGCCTCGAACGCGCGCTGCACGCCCGCGACGGCGAACATCGTCGGCTCGGTCACCAGCAGCGCCCGGTCCGCCGCCACCAGCGCCGAGCGGGTCAGCTGCCCCAGCGACGGCGGGCAGTCCAGCAGCACCAGCTGGTAGTCGTCCTCGACGACCTCCAGCGCCTGGCGCAGCCGACCCAACCGCTTTTCACCCGGATCGGGGTGGTTCAGCAGCTCCGCGTCCTCCGAACCGGAGAGCACGTCGACCCCGTCGCCCCACGCCGACGGCGCGATGGCTGCCCGCACGGTCTCCGGGGCCGGTTCCTTGAGCACGTCGTAGACGCTGGCCGAGGACTCCCCCGGTTCCAGGGTGGAGGTGGCGTTGCACTGCGGGTCGAGGTCGATGACCAGCGTCCGCACCCCGCGCCTGAGCGCGGCCGACGCGAGACCCAGCGCGACCGTCGTCTTCCCCACTCCACCTTTGAGGCTGAGCACCGCGACCGTATGCACAAGGTGCAGCCTACGGCCCTTAGGCTTCTGTGCCATGCGACCGGACGCCGTACAGAGGGTGCTCGACACCGAGTTGACCGCCGCGAGGCACCGGCGGGGCGGCGAGCCCCCCAGGGTCCTGGACGTCGGCGGCGGCACCGGGGTGTGGGCCGTCCAGCTGGCCGCCGCGGGCTGCGCGGTCACCGTGGTGGACCCGAGCCCCGACGCGCTCGCCACGCTGACCCGGCGCGCCGCCGAGGCGGGCGTCGCCGACCGGGTGGTCGCCGTGCAGGGCGACACCGACGCGCTCGGCGAGCTGGTCAGCGACGGGGCCGCCGACCTGGTGCTCGGCCACGGGCTGCTGGAGGTCGTGGACGACGCGGCCACCGCGCTCGCCGCCCTCGCCGCCGCCGCGGCGCCCGGCGGGGCGGTCTCGGTGCTGGTGGCCAACCGCTACGCCGCCGTGCTGCACCGGGCCATCGGCGGCCGGATCGTGGACGCCCGCAAGCTCCTGGACGACGAGGGCGGTCAGCTCGCCGGGACCCGCGACCCGCTCCTGCGCCGGTTCGACGTGACAGGTCTTGAGACCCTGGTCTCATCGGCCGGACTGGCGGTAGAAATTCTCCAGGGGCACGGGGTCGTCGCAGATCTGGTGCCCGGCGCCGTGCTGGAGGCGAATCCCGGCGCGGCTGAGGCGTTGGCAGAGCTGGAACTGGCCGCCGCGACGCGATCCCCCCTGCGGGACGTGGCCGCGCGGTTGCACGTGCTGGCTCGCCGCACGGGGTGAGTGGGGTGAGATGGACGGAGTCACCGGCGCGTTAGGGGTCGACGGGCGGTTCGACCCCGAGCAGGTTCGGGCAGCGGCAGCGGGGGACAGGGCTGCCGTGCGCGAACTGCTGGCGGTGGTTCGCCCGGTCGTGGTGCGCTACTGCCGCGCGAGGGTGGGCAGGCAGGAGCGGACGTTCGCGTCCGCCGACGACGTTGCGCAGGAGGTGTGCCTGGCGGTGCTGACGGCGCTGCCCAGCTACCGGGACCAGGGCAGACCGTTCCTGGCCTTCGTGTACGGCATCGCCGCGCACAAGGTCGCGGACGCGCACCGGGCCGCCGCCCGCAACCGGGCGGAACCGGTGCCGGAGCTGCCCGACTCGGTCTCGACCGACGCGGGCCCGGAGACCAGGGCGCTGCACGGCGAGCTGTCCGACCGGATGGCTCGGCTGCTGCGCGTCCTGCCGGACAAGCAGCGGGAGATCCTGGTGCTGCGGGTCGTGGTGGGCCTGTCGGCGGAGGAGACCGCTCAGGCGGTCAACTCCACGCCCGGCGCGGTGCGGGTCGCGCAGCACCGGGCGCTCGCGAAGCTGCAGAAGATCGTGCGCCAGCCGCACCGGGTGTGACGGGAGCGCGCTGGCGGCCTCAGTGCCGCCAGCGCGTCCGCCGCACCACCTCGTCCTCGTCGACGTCCTCGAACAGGGCGATCTCCCCGCGCCGCACGTCGGCCACCGTCGCCGCGAACTCGCGGCCCATGGCCTCGGCGAGCGCCCCGTCCGCCTCGAACGCCGCGACGGCCTCGCCCAGCGAGGTCGGCAACCGCAGCGCGTCCGGGTGACCCGCCGGGTTGCCGACCACCGGTTCCGGCAGGGAGCCGCCCTCGGCCAGCCCCGCCGCGCCAGCCGCGAGCACCGCGCCGAGCAGCAGGTACGGGTTGGCGGTCAGGTCGAAGCACTTGACCTCCACCGACCGGCCCGCCACCAGCCGCATCGCCGCCTCCCGGTTCTCCAGGCCCCACGCCGCGAACGGGCCTGACCAGTGCGACGGCACCAGCCGCAGGTAGCTGGCCACCGACGGCGCGCCGATCGCGCACAGCGCGGGCAGCCTGCGCAGCACCCCCGCGTAGAACGCCTCCGCCTCCGGCGCGAGCCCGAACCGGCCGTCGCCGCCGGACAGCAGCGAGCGGCCGTCCCGCCACAGGCTCGTGTGCAGGTGCCCGCCGTTGCCGACGCCGCCCGCGACCACCTTCGGCGAGAACGACACCCGCATCCCGTGCCTGGCCGACACGGCGCGCACGGTCTCGCGCACCAGCACCGCCGTGTCCGCCGCGTGCACCGGCTCCTCCGGCGCGGTGGACAGCTCGAACTGGCCCGGCGCGTACTCGGGGTGGAACTGGAGCACGTCCACCCGCTGCTCGGCCAGCGCCGACAGCAGCTCGGCCGCGTAGTCGGACAGCTCGACCTGCCTGGCGTGGCCGTAGGCGGGGGCGGTCGTGACGGGGCTGAAGTCGTCGGAGCGCTCGGCGAGCACCCACTCGACCTCGAACCCGGCCTTGACCCGGTACCCCCGCTCGGCGAGCCGCTCGGTCATCACCCGCGCGAAACCGCGCTCGTCCTGCGGGTGCCGCTCACCCGTCTGGGCGTGCCGGTCGGCGGGCGCCCAGGCCCAGCCCGGCTGACCGGCCAGCACCACCAGGCGGTCCAGGTCCGGGTGCAGCCGCAGGTCGCCGTCCGGGCCGCCCGCGTGCCTGCACGGCACGATGCTGTCGTCCAGCAGGAAGGCGTCGAACACCTCGGCCGACCCCAGGCCCTCGGCGGCGGCCCACGGCAGGCGGGCCACCGGGACCGACTTCACCCGCGTGATGCCGCTGTGGTCCACCCAGGTGATCGCCACCGCGACCACGCCGCGCCTGCCCAGCTCGTCCACCACGCCCGAAGCGCGGTCCCTGCGGTGCTCCCGCTCGGCTGCGTCCATGACGGCGTTGGCTACCGGGCGCGGCTAGGGTGCGACAAGTGGAAACGCCGTTGGCGGTGGTCGACACCACCCCATTGATCGACCACCACTGCCACGGGGTGCTCGGCGGGGAGCTGGACCGGGCCGCGTTCGAGGCGCGCCTGACGGAGGCCCCGGTCGCGGCGCCGGGGACGAGCCTGTTCGACACGGCGGTGGGGTTCGCGGTGCGGCGGTGGTGCGCGCCCGTGCTGGACCTCCCGGCGCACGCCTCCCCGGACGCCTACCTGGAGCGGCGGGCCGAGCTGGGGGCCGACGAGGTCAACCGGCGGTTGATCGGGGCGGCCGGGGTGGAGGTGTTCCTGGTCGACGCCGGGCTGCCCGGCGAGCTGGTCGACCCCTCGGCGTTCGGGGGGCGCTCGCTGGACGTGCTGCGGCTGGAGCGGTTGGCCGAGCTGGTGGTGGGGGAGGGGACGGCGGCGGGGTTCCCGGACCGGGTGCGCTCGGCGCTGGAGCGCTCCCGGTCGGTGGCGGCCAAGTCGATCGCGGCCTACCGGGTGGGGCTCGACCTCGACCCCGCGCGGCCGTCGGACGCCGAGGTGGCGCGGGCCGCTTCGCGCTGGTCGGCCTCGGGTTCCGGGCGGTGCGCGGACCCGGTGCTGTCCCGGTTCCTGGTGTGGGAGGCGCTGGAGCGCGGGCTGCCGGTGCAGTTCCACGTCGGCTACGGGGACTCGGACCTCGACCTGCACCGGGCCGATCCGGCGCTGCTCACCCCGCTGCTGCGGGCGGTCCAGCCGCTCGGGGTCCCGGTGCTGCTGCTGCACAACTACCCGTTCCACCGGACCGCCGGGTACCTCGCCCAGGTGTTCCCGCACGTCCACGCCGATCTCGGGCTGGCCACGCACGGGGTGGGCGACCGGGCCGCCGCGGTGCTCGCCGAGGCCCTGGAGCTGGTGCCGTTCGGGAAGTTCCTCTACTCGTCGGACGCCTGCGCGCTGGCGGAGCTGCACCACCTGGGCGCGCTGCTGTTCCGGCGAGGGCTGTCGGAGGTCCTGCGGGGCAAGCTCACCAGCGGTGCTCTTTCGGATGAAGACGCCCTGCGGATCACCCGGATGATGAGCGGTGGCAACGCGCGCCGCGTCTACCGGATCGACTAATCTGTCGAACAGCAGTTCGAGTCTCAGGGGTTGTGCGGAGGGGATCCGGTGGGGCGCAGCGCCAACCTGCCCAAGGGGCTGGTCGAGCGGTTCCGCGTGCGCGAGGGGGACGTCCCGGACGACGCGGGCTGCCGGATGCTGCACGTGGACATGGACGCCTTCTACGCGTCGGTCGAGATCCGCGACCGGCCCGAGCTGGCGCGCCTGCCGGTCGTGGTCGGCGGCACCGCGCACCGGGGCGTCGTGGCGTCGGCGAACTACCTGGCGCGCGAGTACGGCGTCCGCTCCGCCATGCCCACCGCGCACGCCAAGCGGCTCGCGCCGCACGCGGTGTTCCTGCCGCCGGACTTCACCAAGTACCAGGACGTCTCGCGCGGCGTCATGGAGCTGTTCCGGCAGGTCACGCCGCTGGTCGAGCCGCTGAGCCTGGACGAGGCGTTCCTGGACGTCGGCGGCGCGCTGCGCAGGCTCAAGGCCACGCCCGCCGAGATCGCCGCGCGCGTGCGGGTCGACGTGGAGCGGGAGCACGGCATCACCTGCTCGGTCGGGGTGGCGTCGACGAAGTTCCTGGCGAAGCTGTCCTCGGGCATGTGCAAGCCGGACGGCCTGATGGTGGTGCCGAAGGACCGGTCGCTGGAGTTCCTGCACCCGCTGCCGGTGGGGGCGCTGTGGGGCGTGGGCAAGCGCACCGCCGAGCAGTTGGACCGGTTGGGGCTGGAGACGGTCGGGGACGTGGCGGCGGCCCCGCTGCTGAGGCTGCGCAAGGCGGTCGGCGTGGCGCTGGCCGAACACCTCTACGCCTTGGCACGCGGCCACGACGACCGCCCGGTGGTGCCGTACACCAGGGAGAAGTCGATCGGCGCAGAGGAGACCTTCGAGGTCGACCACTTCGACCGCGCGGTGCTGAAGCTGGAGCTGCTGCGCCTGTCCGAGCGGACGGCGGCGTCGCTGCGCGCGAAGGGCCTGCGCGGCAGGACGGTGTCGATCAAGGTGCGGTTCGCGGACTTCACCACGATCACCCGGTCGAGAACCCTCCGGGTGGCCACGGACGTGGCCCGCGAGGTGTACGCGACGGCGACGTCCCTGCTGGACGACCACGTGCCACCGGGGGCGGTGCGGCTCATCGGGGTGCGGGTGGAGCAGCTGTCCGAGGGCACGGCGGGGGAGCAGCTGGCGTTCGACGCGCCGGAACGCGGCTGGCGCGAGGCGGAGCAGGCGGCGGACCAGGCGAGAACCCGCTTCGGCACGGCAGCCGTCCGCCCGGCCTCCCTCCTCTCCACCGCCCCGACCCGCTCGGCGGAACCGGAGCCGAAACCGGAACGCCGCCCCGAGGGGCGCTGAGCGCGGGAGGCGCTGGTCCACCACCTCCGCACACCTTCACCCTCCGGTCGCACCATCCGAGGTCTTGCGGTTCCGGTCCCACCGTTCGGGGCCTGCTCTCCCCGGCCCTGTAGCTCCTGTGCTGCTGTTCTCGCCCCACTGTCTCGCTTTCTCCGTCCTGCTCCTGCCATTCCGGCCCCGCTGTCCAGGGCACGTCCTCCCGACCCGCCACTCCGGCTCCCGGCGCTCGGGCCTCGCCATCGAGGGCCCGCTCCTGGCCCACCGTTCAGCCCTCCCGCCCCGCCGTTTCCGTTCCACTGCTGCCGTCTTGCTGCCCCCCGCCCTGCCGTGCCGTGTCCGCCCCGCTGTGTCCGCCTCACTTCGCCCGCCCCGCCCGCCTCTCCCCGCCCGCCTCTTCCCGTTCGCCTTGCCTTGCCCGCTCCGCCGTATCTCCTCCTCCTCCTCCTCCTCCTCCCTCCGCGTCCTTCCTCCCTCCTCTCTCCCTCCGCCTTCCCTCTCCTCCGGTGTGCTGCCCCCCCGCTGCTCTCTATCCCCCGTGTGCGCTGCTCAACGCCTTGTCCGGCAGCGCTTCCCGGAGTTCCGTAGCCGCCGCACCGCCGTTCGGGTGTCATCCCGGCGTGCTCTCCACCCGTTCGCGCTAACCGAGTGCACCCTGTTCTGGTGGAGCGGTTCTGGACCCGGTTGACCGTCGCGGAGCAGGCCCTCCTGCGCGCCTCGGGCGTCGAGCGCGACTACGCGCGCGGCGCCGTCGTGTGCCGCGAGGGCGAGACCACCGCGCACGTCCTGGTCGTCCGCGAAGGCCTCCTCCGGGTCACCGCCGCGACCCCGACCGGCGAGCGCCTGCTCGCGGTGCGCGGCCCCGGCGACATCGTCGGCGAGCGGTCCGCCGTGGACGGACTGCCCCGTTCGGCCACCGTCAGCGCCAGCGGCCGAACCAGGGCGCTCGTCCTCACCTCCGCCTCGTTCACCGCCCTGTGCCGCCGCGAGCCCGGCATCTCCTGGGCCGTCCTCGGGGTGGTCGTCGGCCGCCAGCGCGACTCCGACCGCCAGCGCGTGCAGATCAGCGGCACCGCCACCCAGCGGGTCGCCGCCGTCCTGCTCGACGTGGCGCTCCAGCGCGGCATCGCCGACCAGGGGGCCGTGCCGATGACCCAGGAAGAACTCGCGGGAATCGCCGGAACCTCGCGAGAATCACTGGTCCGGGTGCTGCGCACCCTGCGTTCCGAGGGCATCATCTCCACGGGAAGGCGAGTGGTGGACATTCACGACGTCCGACGCCTCCAGGGTTACGCGGACTGAATTCGCGCCCAGTGCGTCATCTGACGCAGATCCCCTTCGGAAAGGCTTCTAAAAAGGAGTCATGACGAAAGGGGGAGCCATGATCCGCCGTGAAGCCGAGATCAGGTCCCGCAGGAAGTTCACCGAGCGGCTCGCCTGCGCGCTGCTGTTCTCCGCCATCCAGCTGTGGGCGCTGGCCGTGGTGCTGACCCGGCTGGAGGTCGACGGCGTGACCGCGCTGGCGATCGCCTTCTGCACCGCGGGCGGACTGGTCGCCCTCTACGACGCCTGGTCCGGCGTGCGCGTCACCGCGCGTGAAATCGATCAGGAGATCAACCAGGAGGAGGAACTGGCGAGGTTCTGATCGGGTGAAGGTGATTTCGAGGGGTGATCACCTTCTGTGCAAAGGCTCCCGGCGGCCACCAGGCCACCGGGAGCCTTTCCGCATTTCTGCCGCGCGCGTACCCCACCCCACCGACCGAACCCCGCTATTCCCCCGAGTTCTCCACAACCCTCCGACTTCTCCACAACCCCCGTTCTTCCTCCTCGCCACCCGCCACCCCCACCACCCACAGTGGACCCATGACCCGAACCCCCACGATCGACCTCGACGCGCTGGCCCTCCTCTTCGCGAACCGGGTGGCCTCGGCCGCGCTCCTGGTCCGCCTCGGCCTGCCCGCGTCCGAACTCCTGTCCCGCTGCGAGCGGGGCGGCCCGTGGCAGCGCCTGCTCCCCGGAGTGCTCCTGCTCGCCGCGACCCCGCCGACCCGCGCCCAGTGGGCCCGCGCGGCCCTCTGCTACGCCGGGGCGGGCGCCCAGCTCACCGGCGTCGACGCGCTCCACCTGCACGGGATGCGCTCGCTCCTTCCGGCGGGCCAGGTCCTCGTCCTGTGCCGCAGGGGCAAACCACCCACCGACCGGGTGAGGGTGATGGCCACCAGACACCCGCCGTGCCCCCAGCTCAAGGACGGCTTCCCGGTGGCCCCGCTGCCGAGGGCCGCCACCGACGCGGCGCGGGTCCTGGCGAACCCCCGAGCGCTGAGCGCCGTGTTCACCGAGGTGGTCACCAGGACCGAGGTGTCCACGGCGGACCTGCGCGAGCTCCTCCCGAAGGCGACGGCCGCGACCCGCCAAGCCCTGGCCGTGGTGGAACGCCCACCGCTGGCGGTGAAGCGCGCTCAAGAGCTGACCGCCCGCCTCGGCCTGCCGGAGCCGAGGTGGGGCCCCACGATCACGACGTCGGACGGCGACCCGCTGGGCGTGGCCGACGCCTGGTGGGACGCCCCAGGCCTGGCCTGGCAGTTCAGAACCGGGAGATCCGCCTCGACCGCACTGCTGGCAGCGGGCGCGGTCGTGGTCCACACCGACCCCACAACCCTCAGAACGGGAGGCCCCGAACTCCTCACCGCCCTGGCCAGGGCAACCGCCCAAGCCCACACCCGCCCCCGCCCACCCCTGACGGCGAAGAACGGCATCCAACCAACCCCGACCCCACAACACCCACCCACCGCACGCCCACAACTGACCCGCAAACCCGCCCAGCCCCGCACACCCCACCCAAGCCCGGCCGCCCCACTCCGCCCGGTCGCCACCGGTCACGCCCCAAGCTCCTGCCGCACCCCAGGTCCAACTCGCGCCCCGCCCCCTAAGCCGGCCCGCCCCCACACCAGCCCGCCCCCACGTCACTCCGTCACCCACAACGAACCGCAGCCCCGCCGACCAACCACCCCGCTCACCTCGTGGACTCGCTTACCTCATAGGGGTGGCGTCCATGCGGATGGAGTCACCCACAGCCTGCACCGCCCCCCACCTGCCGTCCTCGCCAACCGTCCTCGTCTCCCCACCACCATCCAGCCGGAGGCCCGTCTAACGCCCTTGTTCATTGCCCGCCACTCGCCACCCGCCATCCGCTGCCCGCCACCCGCCACCCGCTGCCCGTCATCCACCGCCCCTCTCTCGCCGCTTGCTGTTCTTGTCCTCCACCGGTCATCCATCGCCCTCGTCCGCCTCCTGCCCTCGCCCGCTAACCCCGTCCTGTCCCGCCTCGTCTTCTCGTCCTGTCCCGCTAACCGTCCTGCCCCGCCCCCACCGTCGGTCAGTCGTGCCTGCCGCCGGGGCAGTGGTGCCTGCCGTCGGTCCGCTGTCGTCGTTCACCGCGTGGTTCGGGTGGCAGTCCCGCGCTCGCGCTCGGTTTGATCAACTTGCGCTGTCGGGATTCATGGGCAGGCCCGCCCCGCACTCCGCAAGTCGCGTGGTCAACAGCCACGTCTGCGGGGCGGCCAAAGGGCTCTGTGTCCGCAGCGGTGCGGTCCGGGAGGCTGTACCGACGTCCGCCCGAGTGCGCACACAAGGTGATCTTGGTCACCTCTCGTGCCGCAGCTCTCCGCCGCAGGGCGGTCCGGGGTGTCGGCGCGGGGGAGCGGGAGGGGCGCGCGCGGGCCTCGGGAGGGGGGTGGCGGAATGGCTCAGGTGGTCGCGCGCGAGGCCGTTGTGCAGGGTCGGCGGTCGACGTCGTGGGGTGCGCGAGTCCTTCGCGTCCTGCGGTTTGCCGCCTGGTGAGGCGTCCGGGCAGTGCTCCGCCGAGGGGTGGGGGCTGACCGCAGGATGACCTTGCGACCTCACGGGGGCCTGACCGTTGACCCGTGAGGATGATGGTGACAGAAGGAACCGTCCGGGTCCTACGACTGGGTAGTCGAGAAGCTCCCCAAATCGTATCCTTGACGTGACACCCCCAAAGCGGGGCGTCCGCCGGGACCGGCGGCAACCGCGACACCCGGCGCCCGCGACCGCTGTGCCGGAGGAGGAGCCATGCCACTCTCCGAGCACGAGCAGCGACTGCTCGACCAGATCGAGCGCGCGCTCTACGCCGAGGACCCGAAGTTCGCATCCACCGTGCGCGGCGCGAAGCTGCGCAAACCGTCCCGACGGCGTCGCATCTACGGCATCGTGCTGTTCGCCGTGGGTGTCGCACTGCTCGTGACCGGTGTCATGCTGCCGAAGCTCGCTGGTATCCCGGTGGTGAGCGTTGTCGGCTTCCTGATGATGTTCTTCGGCGTGCTGCTCACAGTGACGACGCTGCGTCGCGGTGAGCAGGGTGCCGAGGAGCCCGAAGCGCAGGGAAGCAGGCCGACCAGTCGCAGCTCGTTCTCCCAGAAGATGGAAGAACGCTTCCGTCGTCGTTTCGAGGGCGAGTAATCCGGCCCGAGGACCAGTAGTCGTGCTGAGGCCCGCCCCGGTTGGGGCGGGCCTCAGCACGCTTTTGGCCGGAAACCCGCACCTGCCGTGGCACGGGCGAACCTGAGCTCGCTGAGCCGACCAGCGTCGCGAGTCGACCAGCGTCATGAGTCGACCAATGCCGTGAGTCGACCGGTGCCGTAAGTCGACCGGTGCCGTGAGTTGACCGGCGCTGTCTTGCTGAGCATCCGTGCTGAGCGACCGACCTTTCCGAGTCGGCCAGCCTTGTCGGGGAGAGCAGCTTTGCCGGGCTGAGCGGCCTCAGGGTGCGCGGGTCTTTGGCGGGCAAGCGCTTCTTCGCTCGACGCTCGTCCCCTGCGGCTCCAGTTGATCTTGACCTCGTGGGGCGCCTGCGCCGTTGACGTTCCCGCTCGCGGCTTACCGTCGCGTATCCACCGCGCCGAATGGCCTGTCTACCCGGTCCCCGTCCGGTACCTATTCGCCCGGCGTCCGCCCGCCTGGTACCTACTTGCCCGGCATCTGCCCGCCCAATGCCTGTCCGCCTGGCTGGCACCTACTTACCCGGCGTCCGCTCAACGCCCGTCCGCCTAACGCCCGTCGCCCGGTGCTCACCTGCCCAGCGCCTGCCTGCCTAGCCCTGCCTGCCCGGTCCCACCTGCTGCCCGCCCGGTGCGCGCCTGGCGTCGACTCGTCTGGCCGCGCCCACCTGCCCGGCTCGCCGCTGCCCGCCCGCCGGTCCCACCTTGGTGGTGATCCGCAACCACCCCCAGGACAGACCCCCGCCCCCAGGACAGACCCCCGCCCCCGAACCCAGAACGGCCCCGCCAGGTTGAACACCTGGCGGGGCCGCTTGCCCGGCAACCACCCGTCGACCGACCTCCGGTCAGATCTCCTTGCCGCCCGGTGGTTTCTGCTGCAACACCGACTTCGGCAGCACCTTCGCCCGCAGGGCCAGTGGCGCGTTGCGGGTCAGCGAGCGGCGGACCTCGTCGACCGCGTTCGGCAGGGTCGGGTCCGCCGCGCCGTTCGCGCTGTACCACGAGCGCTCCACCGCGCCGACCACCGCGCGCAGGCCGTCCCTGCCCTGGTCGTCCAGGTTGTGCTCCCGCACCAACCGCCTCGCCGCCACCCGGACCGTCTCCGTGCTCCGCACGCCCGCGCCCCGGTCCAGCGACTCCGCGATCAGCTCCTGCCACGCCGCGCCCGCCGCGTCCGGGCCCAGCGCCGCGACCCTGCGCAGCCTGCCGCGCCTTGCCGCCTCGCGCAGCGCCGCCGGGGCCGCGACCACCGCCGCCACCGCCACGACGCCCGCCAGCCACCACGACAGCAGCGCCGCCGTCAGCGCCAGCGCCGTCACGCCCGCCCCGGCCGCACCCGCCACCAAGGCCCGCTTCACCCGGTCCGGCACCGCGCGCGGACCGCCGTCCGCGTCCCGCCGCCGCCCGCCCAGCAGCGCCACCGCCGCCAGCAGGACCGCCAGCGCCAGCGCGCCCAGCAGCGCGGCCAGGTGCCACGTCGGCACCCGGTTCCCGCCCTCGCCCTGCTGCCCCTGCGCCGCCGCGTCTGCGGACGTGGAGGCCGACGGGTTCGCCGACGACTCCGACACCGCCGTCGTGGTCGTCGTGGTGGTCGGCGAGCTGCTCGGGTCGTCCTCGTTCTCCAGCTGGTTCCCGGAGACGTACGGGGGCACGACCGCCCGGCTGTCGCTCAGCGGCGTCGGGTCGAACGTCACCCAGCCGTGCCCGTCGAAGTAGATCTCCACCCACGCGTGCGCGTCATCCGTGGTGATCTTCTGGTACTGCCCCGTCGGGAAGCCTGGGGTGAACCCGATCGCGACCCGCGCGGGCAGCCCCAGCGTCCTCGCCATGACCGCCATCGCCGTCGCGTACTGCTCGCAGAACCCCGTCTTCCCGTTGAGCACGAAGTCGACGAGCGCGCCCGAGCCCGAGTCGTCCTTCGTCTGCAGCGCGTACTTGTACCCGTTGTCCGGGTTGTGGAAGTAGTCGCGCAGCGCGAGCGCCTGGTCGAACGGGCTCCGCGCGGACGCCGTGATCCCCTGCGCCAGGTCGCGCACCCGCTGGTCGACGTCCGGGACCGCCGAGTACTCCTCGCTGATCGTCGTCCCGTCGAACGCCGTCCCGGTCGCCGCGGCCAGCCGCAGCTCCTCGGCGCTGGGCGTGTCCAGCACGGTCTCCAACTGGTACCGGTCGACCTCGCGCTGCTGGGTGTTGTAGACCATCTCCCGCTCCGGGTCGAACCGCCACTCGTCGTTGAGCGACTCGATCCGCCTCGGCTTGCCGTACACCGGGAGCCAGTAGTCCAACCACTCGACCGTCTCGACCTCCAGCACCGCGGTCTTGGCCGCCGCGTCGTACCCGGCGTCCCTGGGCAGCGCGCCCTGGTTCACCTGCACGCCCTCGTTCATGGTGCCACCGAGCTGGAAGCCCTTGTCCGACTCGTACTGGCGCAGCGTCATCACCCGCAGGTACTCCGACCTGGGCAGGTCCCGCACCCGGAACAGCTCGCGCGTCTGCCCCCGCTGGAGCATCCCGCGCAGCTCCGTCATCGGGTCGATGCCGAGCTTGCCCGACCCGCCGCCCTCGCCGGTGCCCGGCAGCCGCCCGACCGTGCCGACCAGCGGCGCGCTCACCACGCCCGCCAGCAGCGCGATCACCACGGCCGCGCCCGCCACCGCCGTCGCGGCGGGCGCCGAGTTCGCCCCGGCGCCCCTGGGCAGCCTGCCCCGCCACGCGCTGTGCCGGTGCTGCCCGTCCACGGCCAGCAGCAGCGCGAACGCCGCCGCGCCCAGCACGAAGATCCACAGCGGCAGCACCTCGTCCGCCAGCGACACCGGCACCGCGAACACGCACAGCAGCACCAGCCCCGACGCGGCGGGCGCGGCGGCGGCCACCGCCAGGGTGTCGACCACCACCGCGACGACGCCGATCGCCAGCATCACCAGGCACCGCAGCGCCGGGCTGTCCGGCACCGGCGGCACCCCGGTCTGCACCTCCTGCAGCGCGGACCCGAGCACCTCCACCAGGTCGCCCACCGACTGCGGACCCGGCAGCACCACCAGCACGCCGGTCCGGGTGAAGATCGTCACCAGCAGGCAGGCCAGCGCCAGGAACTGGCCGAACGGCACCAGCGGCGCGGGCACCCGCACCGACCTGAGCAGCACGCCCACCCCGGCGATGACGGCGATCGCCACCCCCAGGTACACCACCCACAGCGTCCCCGTCAGCACGCTGGACAGCGCCATCGCCGTGCACAGCGTCGCCAACCCCGCGACGGCCGGGGTCGTGGCCACGACCCAGTCGCCGCCCGCGCTCCCTCTCCCCGCCACCTAACCCACCTCCGCGCGACCGCGGTTGCCCGCGCTGTGGCACAGCTCCTGCCACACCTGGTCCATCGGCGTGGCAGGCGTCGCCAGCACCACGCCCCACCCCGAAGCCCGCAGCACCCTGGCCGTGTCCTCGGCCGACGCCGTCGCGGCCCCCGCCGCGCCCGCCGCGCTGACCGCCGCGTTCTCCCGCGCCCCGGCCCACGCCTGCACGTCCAGCACCACCGCCAGGCTGCGCGTCCCGCGCCTGCGGTGCCTGGCCAGCGACTCGGCCGCCTCCGGCGAGCACGCGCCCAGCACCGCCACCACCTCCTGGCCCGCGCCCGCGTCCAACCCGGCCGCCAGCTCCAGCCGGTGCGACGGCTGGAGCGCGGCCAGCGAGTCCAGCACCGCGTCGTCGCCGTGCCCCGCGTCGCCCGTCGCGCCCGCCAGCACCCGGCCGTCGTCGCCGACCAGCTTCACCTGGTGCCCGAACCGGTTCAGGTGCAGGCACACCGACGCCGCGAACGACACCGCCCACTCCAGGCTCGCCGACGGCCCGCTGCCCCGGTGCGCGGCCAACCGGTGGTCCAGCAGCACCGTGGTGCCACCGCGCCACGGCCGCTCCTCCACCCGCACCATCAGCTCGTCCCGCCGCGCGGTCGAGCGCCAGTGCACCTTCCGCAGGTCGTCGCCGTGCCGGTACGGCCGCACCACCGCGTCGTCCTCGCCCTGCCCGGTGCGCAACCGGATCGACCCGTCGTCGCCCGAGCCCATGCCGGACCCGCCGGGCAGCCCGGACAGCCGCACCACCCTCGGCACCACCACCAGCCGGGTCCGCCCCGCCATCTCCTGGTCGAACTCGGCGAGCCCGAACGGGTCGGTGATCCTGGCCAGCAGCGGACCCACCTGCTGCACCCCGCGCATCACCGGCTTGAGCTGGTAGCGCAGCGCGGTCCGGTGGTTGCGCGGCAACCGCTCCACCACGAACCTCGGCCTGCTGCCCAGCGCGTACGGCACCGCGTCCTCCAGCAGCAGCCCGCCCGTGGGCAGCCTGCCCGTGCTGCGCAGCTCCACCCGGACCTCGGCGGCAGCGCCCACCGGAACCCGCGCGGGCTCCACCGACCGCGCCGCGCGCAGCCCCACGCGGGCCCGCTGCGCCAGCCACGCCGCCAGCAGCGGCATCGCCACCACGAACACGGCCACCCGCAGCAGGTCCCGCTCGTCCAGCACCCACGCGCACACGCCCGCCGTCAACCCGGCGGCCAGCAGGCACCGGCCGCGCGTGGTCAACCCCGACAGCGCCCCCGCCATGTCAGCGGTGGGCCTGCGGGCGCTGGTCCGACGCCTGCGGCACCGGGACCCGCTGCGCCAGCGCGCGCACCAGGTCCGCCGCCGACCTGCGCGCGGCCTGCGCCTCCGCGGTCAGCACCAGCCGGTGCGCGAGCACCGGAACGGCCACCGCGTGCACGTCGTCCGGCACCACGAAGTCCCGGCCCGACAGCGCGGCCTGCGCCCGCGCGGCCCGCACGAGCTGCAGCGTCGCGCGCGGCGAGGCGCCCAGCCGCAGCTCGGGCAGTCGTCGCGTCGCGCCGACCAGCTCCACCGCGTACCGGCGCACCTCGGGCGACAGGTGCACCCCGCGCACGGCCTTGACCAGCCGCAGCACCTGCGCGGCGTCCGAGACCGGGCGCAGCTCGCCCAGCGGGTCGTGCCCGGAGTGCTCGTCCACCATCGCCAGCTCGGCCGCCGGGTCCGGGTAGCCGATCGACACGCGCGCGGTGAACCGGTCGCGCTGCGCCTCGGGCAGGGCGTAGGTGCCCTCCATCTCGATCGGGTTCTGCGTCGCGACCACCATGAACGGCTCGCCGAGCGCGTAGGTGCTGCCGTCGACGGTGACCTGGTGCTCCTCCATGCACTCCAGCAGCGCGGACTGCGTCTTGGGGGAGGCGCGGTTGATCTCGTCGCCGATCACGATGTTCGCGAAGATCGGTCCCGGCCGGAACTCGAAGTCGTTCTCCTGCCGGTTGTAGATCGAGACGCCGGTGATGTCGCTGGGCAGCAGGTCGGGGGTGAACTGGATGCGGCTCACCGTGCAGTCGATCGACCTGGCCAGCGCCTTGGCCAGCGACGTCTTGCCGACGCCCGGCACGTCCTCGACGAGCAGGTGGCCCTCCGCCAGCAGGGTGACCAGCGCGACGCGGACCACGTCGGGCTTGCCCACGATGACCCGCTCGACGTTGGCCGCTATCCGGCCGACCACCGAGTGCAGCTCGGCGAGCACCTCATCCGGCCGCTGACCCCTGCCGGAGCCGTTGGGGTTCGCCGCACCCCCGCCGGGGTGCCCGGACAGCGCGGTTGGCGGGGTACTCGGAGTCACTCGACCTCCTGGGGCGCGGCCCACGCACGACCGTAGGGGGAAGGCGTGAGCGTTTCACGAAGTGTGTCAAACCAGGGCTAAGCACGGGTGTGCTCCGGGACTTCCTCGGCCCGGACCGCCGATTCAACAGAACCGGCCTCCAGGTTTCCACGAGGCCGATCCGGCGCGCTTCCCCCGCGGGCCCCCACCCCCGGCCACCACGATTCCCCACCTGATCGGTCCGAAGCCCGGTTTTGGGACAAATCCCTAGGCCGTTCGGGTGATGTTCGGCCCTGTTGGAGTCACTCGCCGGGGTGTCGGCCGCGTTTTTCCCCCACCGGCGCTGCCGGGAAACGCAGTCCTTCTACCAGCGCAAACGTCGCTCGCGGGGTGAGGTGGGGAGGACTTTTGGCGTTGACTGTGGTGAAAAGTGGGGTACTGTGGCGGCCGGTGGGGCAGACGGGGGCTCCACTGCCGGTCGCGATCTCGTCGGCGACGGGAGGTGCCACGCCGTGTTCCTGGGCACGCACCACCCGAGGCTCGACGACAAGGGCCGGCTCACGCTGCCTGCGAAGTTCCGGGACGCGCTAGCGGGGGGTCTCATGGTCACCAAGGGCCAGGACCACTGCCTCTACGTGTTCCCCAGGGCCGAGTTCGAGCAGATGGCGCGCAAGGTCGCGGAGGCCCCCTTCACGAACGAGGCCGTCCGCGCCTACCAGCGCTACCTGTTCGCGGGCACCGACGAGCAGCGACCCGACGGTCAGGGCCGCGTCCTGATCGCCCCCGAGCTGAGGCGCTACGCCGGGTTGACCAAGGAGTGCGTGGTCATCGGCGCGATCAGCCGGTTGGAGATCTGGGACGCGCAGGCCTGGCAGCGCTACCTCGAAGAGCACGAGGACCGCTACGCCGAGGCCCGCGAGGAGGTGCTGCCCGGCGTCTTCTGATCCGGTTGTTCGTGGCTCGACCGCTTGAGGATTCGGGTGCCGTGAGGCCTCGGTCCGCTCGGCTATCGGCCCTGGCGCACCTTCCCCGGCGCCAGGTTCGACGGGCGGGCGGGGACCTGACGACACCCGATTCGCTTTCCCGGTCCGGCGCGGGCGGCGCCGTGACCACGCCGGGACCACCGACCCCACCCACCGCACCTCCACCCACCGCACCCCCGCTGTGCCCGTCACCGCGAGCGCGAACCAGGAGCAGGACCCAGTGCCGGAACAACGCGCCCACGACCGGGCGCCCGCGCGGCGGATCGGCGCGCGGAGCACCGCGGCCCGCGAGAGCGCCGCACCACGAGGGCAGCAGCAACCAGAGCAGGCACAGCACGGCCACGGTCGAGGAGAGGACGTTCATGGGTGAGGCGGCGCGGCACGTGCCGGTGCTGCTCGACCGCGTCCTCGGCCTGCTCGCCCCCGCGCTGGCCGACCGCGACGACGCCGTCTTCGTGGACTGCACCCTCGGCCTCGGCGGGCACTCCGAGGCCGTCCTCAAGGCGCACCCCGGCGTGCGGCTGATCGGCCTCGACCGCGACCCGCAGGCCATCGCGCTCGCGAAGGCCAGGCTGGAGCCGTTCGCCGACCGGGTCGAGTTCGTCCAGACCACCTACGACGGCATCGCCGAGGCGGTCGACGGGCGCGAGGTCCACGGCGTCCTGATGGACCTCGGCGTGTCCTCGCTCCAGCTCGACGCGCGCGAGCGCGGGTTCGCCTACTCCCAGGACGCGCCGCTGGACATGCGGATGAGCGCGGGCAGCGGCGAGACCGCGGCCGACGTGCTCAACACCTACCCGGCCGCCGACCTGGCCCGCGTGCTGCGCGACTACGGCGAGGAGCGGTTCGCCCGCAAGATCGCCGCCGCCGTGGTGCGCGAGCGCGCCAAGGAGCCGTTCACCACCAGCGGCAGGCTGGTCGAGCTGCTGTACGCGTCGGTGCCCGCCGCGACCAGGCGCACCGGCGGCCACCCGGCCAAGCGCACGTTCCAGGCGCTGCGCATCGAGGTCAACCGCGAGCTGGAGTCGCTGCGCGCGGCGCTGCCCGCCGCGCTGTCGGTGCTGGCCGTCGGCGGGCGGATCGTCGTCGAGTCCTACCAGTCGCTGGAGGACCGGATGGTCAAGCGCGCCCTCGCGGACCTGGCCGCGTCCCGCACCCCGGCGGGCCTGCCGGTGGAGCTGCCCGGCCACGGCCCCGAGGTCAAGCTGCTGACCAGGGGCGCCGAGGTCGCGAACGAGGCCGAGATCGAGGACAACCCGAGGGCGGCTCCCGTGCGCCTGCGGGCTGCGGAACGGATCAGGGAGGCGACATGACCGCACCGGCCCGCGCGGGCGGCGTCCCGACCAACCCGGCTAAGGGGCCACGCGAGCGCGCGCTGCGCGCCGTGCCCGAGCGCCCGGCGCGCCCGAGGTCCGGCGCGGCCGAGAAGGCCTACGCCCGCAAGGCGCAGCGCACCGGTCGCAGACCCGAGCAGGTCCGCAAGCCCGCGCCCGTCCACAAGGCCCCGTTCGTGGTCATGGTGATGATGGTGCTCGGCGTGGGCATCGCGGCGATCATGTGGCTGTCGACCCAGGCCACCGAGGACTCCTACCGGCTGCAGGAGGCCCGCGCCGAGGAGACCGAGCTGGCCCGCAAGGTCGAGCAGCTGCGCCGCGAGGTCGCGCAGGCCGAGTCCCCCCTGACCCTGTCCGAGGCCGCGCGCGGCCTCGGCATGGTCCCCGCGAACGACCCGGCCAGGCTGCGCCAGCTCCCCGACGGCTCGGTGCAGGTCTACGGCACCCCCAGCGCGGCGCCCCTCCCGGCGCCGACCACGGTGAGCCCGCCCCCGAGCGCCCAGCAGGACGCGCAGGCCCAGCAGAACGGGACCGCGCAGGGGCAGGAGGGCCAGCAGGGGCAGGGGCAGCAGGACCCGGCCCAGCAGGGCCAGAACCAGCAAGGTCAGGCCCAGCAGAACCAGACCGAACAGGGTCAGGCCCAGCAGGGCCAGCCGCAGCCGAACGCGCAGGACGGCCAGCAGGGGCAGCAGACCGGTGAGCAGCAGGGTCAGCAGCAGCCGCCGGGCTAGCGCCGGACGCTCCCCCTCGCGCCGCGCCTCGACCGAGGTCGGGCACGGGGAGCAGGTGTGGCACATAGGGGTTGGCCGCGTCCACGGGCTGGGCGCGGCTGATCGGCGTTTTCGGCCCGGATCGGGCGAACCCGACGAACCCCGGCCGCCGCACGCCCGTCGCACCGCTCAAGCCTGCGCCGCCCAGGCCTGCACGGCGCAAGCCTGCGCCGCGCAAGTCCGAGCCGGTGAAGCGCGCACCGGTCGAGTACGCGCCCAAGAACCCTGCACCGAAGAGGCATGTGCTGAAGAAGCCCTGGTAGAGCGGCTCCGCGTCCGGCGGGCTGGAGGGGTTCGGGAACCGCGCGCGCCGTGGTCCGGCGGGTTAGCGCCCGTCGAGCCACCCGCGCCTTCCGCACGCACCGCGCCACCGCGCGCGGCACGAACACCGCAGCGCCGCCGTCCGGCGGACGCCACGAGCGCGCCCGCCGCCAGGCCCGCGCGCACGATCCCAGGAGGTCAGTCATGCCGGGGCCATCGCGCGGCAGGCCAGCGCGCCGTCCGTTGTCCGTCCGCAGGCCCGTGCCCGCCAAGCGCGGGAAGGCCGCCAACAGCCGCCTGCGGATCGCCGTCGGCCGGGTGCTGCTGATCGCCGCCCTGCTCGCCGCGGGCGTCAAGCTCGTGCAGGTCCAGGGCTTCCAGGCGGAAGCGCTGTCCGCGCAGGCCGAGAAGCAGCGGGCCACCCCGATCGACATCCCGGCCGAGCGCGGCTCCATCACCGACCGCAACGGCAACCAGCTCGCGTTCAGCATCGAGGCGCGCGCGCTCTACGTGCTGCCCGCGCTCATGCGCCAGAAGTGGGACGAGGAGGTCAAGAAGAACTCGAAGCTGGAGAGCTACGAGGAGCGCGCCCGCAAGATCGCCGAGCTCGTCGAGAAGACCCTCGGCCGCGAGGTGGCGGGCCAGAAGACCGACGCGGACACCGTCTACGCGCTGCTCACCAAGGACATCAGCTACACCGAGATCGCCGACCACGTCGAGCCCGACAAGGCCGAGGCGATCAGCGAGGTGTACGCGGACGTCGGCTACGAGCGCCGGGCCGTGCGCGTCTACCCCAACGGCGAGCTGGCCTCCAACATCGTCGGCGCGGCGAACTGGCGCAAGGACCAGCAGCCGCCGGGCACGCAGGGCCTGCTCGGACTGGAGAACTCGCAGAACAACCTGCTCTCCGGCACCAACGGCCGCCGCATCGTCGACACCGTCCAGGGCAACGACACCGTCGTCATCCCCGGTCCCGGCCGCTCCCGCGAGATCACCCCGGCCACTCCCGGCAAGAGCCTTGAGCTGACCATCGACCTGGACACCCAGTACGCGGTGCAGAACATGGTCACCGACTACGCCAGGAAGGCGGGCGCGGACAGCGCGTCGGCGGTCGTGCTCGACACCGCCACCGGCGAGATCCTGGCCATGGCCAACGACAAGACGTTCGACCCCACCGACTTCGGCCGCGCCAGCGACGCCCAGCGCAGCAACACGGCGGTCAGCGCGAACTTCGAGCCCGGCTCGGTCAACAAGATCGTCACCGCCGCCGCCGCCATCGAGGACGGCATCTACCGGCCGGACAGCGTGCTCACCGTCGACGGCAGCATCAAGGTCGCCGACCGCACCATCAAGGACGCCACCTGGCACGACACCCAGAAGATGAGCTTCACCGGGGTGTTCGCCAAGTCCTCCAACGTCGGCACCCTGATGACCGCCCAGCAGGTCGGGGCGGACCGCTTCGCGGACCTGCTGACCAAGTTCGGCCTCGGCACCCGCACCGGCTCCGGCCTGCCCGGCGAGGAGGCGGGCCTGGTCCCGCCGCGCCAGCAGTGGTCCGGCTCCACGTTCGGCAACCTGCCCATCGGCCAGGGCCTCAACATGACCCTGCTGCAGATGACCGGCATGTACCAGGCCATCGCCAACGACGGCCTGCGCGTGCCGCCCAGGATCATCAAGGCCGAGGTGGGCGCCGACGGCTCCCGCACCGAGCTGGGCAGGCCCGAGGGCGTGCGCGTGGTCAGCCCGCAGACCGCCAAGACGGTCCGCGACATGTTCCGCTCCATCGTCCAGTCCGCCCCCAACGGGCAGAGCGGCACCGGCACCGCGGCGGCCGTCCCCGGCTACCAGGTCTCCGGCAAGACCGGCACCGCGCAGCAGCTGGACGCCAGGGGCAACTACAGCAACTCCCAGTACTGGATCACGTTCGCGGGCATCTTCCCGGCGGACAGCCCGCGCTTCGCCGTGGGCGTCATGCTGGACAACCCCCAGGCGGGCACCCAGGAGAGCGCCTCGGCGGCCCCGCTGTTCCACGACATCGCGTCCTACCTCGCGCAGCGCTACCAGGTCCCGATGTCGGCGGAGCAGAGCCCGGTGGTCCCGCTGGTGCTGTGAACACCCCGGATCCGACCTCCCGGAAAGGGCCTGACCAGCGGTGCGGGTCCGGAATGGATGTGATGGCCGACCACTCTCCGTGCGCCGGTAGCCTTCCGCGCGTGCCTGCCAAGCTTGAGGGCAAGGTAGCGACCGCCCCACCTCGCCCTTCCCGCACCCAGTCCGTCCCCGTGTCGGAACTCGCCGCGGCAGTCGACGCCCGGCTGACCTCGCCCGCCGACGCGCCCGTGCTGGTCACGGGCGTGACACTGCGCGCCCAGCACGTGCTGCCCGGCGACCTGTTCGCCGCGCTGCCCGGAGCCAGGGCGCACGGCGCGGACTTCGCCGCCGAGGCGGTCCGCCGCGGCGCGGTGGCCGTGCTGACCGACGAGGACGGCGCCTCCCGCCCGGAGCTGCGCGACGTCCCGGTGCTGGTGCACCGGGACCCGCGCGCCGCGCTGGGGGCGCTGTCCGCCCGCGTCTACGGGGAACCCGCCGCGCGCGTCGCCCTCTGGGGCGTCACGGGCACGTCCGGCAAGACCACCACCTCGTACATGATCGAGTCCTGCCTGCGCGCCGAGGGGCGCGCGACCGGGCTCATCGGCACCGTCGAGACCCGCATCGCCGGTGAGCGGCTCGACAGCGCGTTCACCACCCCCGAGGCGCCCGACCTGCAGGCCCTGCTGGCCGTCATGGTCGAGCGCGGCGTCGGCGACGCGGTCATGGAGGTGTCCAGCCACGCGCTGCGCCTCGGCCGCGTCGGCGGGGCCGGCTTCGCGGTCGGCGCGTTCACCAACCTGTCCCAGGACCACCTCGACTTCCACCCCGACATGGAGGACTACTTCCAGGCGAAGGCCGAGCTGTTCGACGGCCGCGCCCGCCGGGAGGTCGTCTGCGTCGACGGCGAGTGGGGCCGCCGCCTGGTCAAGCCCGGCACGGTCACCGTGTCAGCGACCGCGCCCGTCGGCGAGGCGACCTGGACCGCCAGCGGCGTCCGCGTCTCCGCCACCGGCGAGCAGAGCTTCACCGCGCACGGCCCGGACGGGCTGGAGCTCGCGGTGGAGCTGCGGCTGCCCGGCGACTTCAACGTCGCCAACGCCCTGCTCGCCATCGGCTGCCTGCACGCGTCCGGCGTGAGCGCCGAGGCGATCACGCGCGGCCTGGCCGAGGTGCAGGTGCCCGGCCGGATGCAGCGCGTCGACGTCGGCCAGGGCTTCA
Source organism: Actinosynnema pretiosum (assembly GCF_024171695.1). Lineage (GTDB taxonomy): Bacteria > Actinomycetota > Actinomycetes > Mycobacteriales > Pseudonocardiaceae > Actinosynnema > Actinosynnema pretiosum. The sequence continues at coordinate 302,468 of NZ_JAMTCF010000004.1, forward strand.
CCGCCGTCGTGGACTACTCGCACAAGCCCGCCGCCGTCGTGCTCGCGCTCGACGCTGTGCGCGCCCGCGCCACCGGCCGGGTCATCACCGTGCTCGGCTGCGGCGGCGACCGGGACACCGCCAAGCGCCCCCTCATGGGCGCCGAGGCCGCCCGCCGCAGCGAGGTGCTCGTCGTCACCGACGACAACCCGCGCAGCGAGGACCCGGCCGACATCCGCGCCGCCGTGCTCGCGGGCGCGCTGGAGGTGCCCGAGGCCGAGCGCGGCGAGGTCGTCGAGATCGGCGACCGGGGCGCGGCCATCGCGCACGCCGTGTCGCTGGCCGCGCCGGGCGACGTGGTCGTCGTCGCGGGCAAGGGGCACGAGACCGGTCAGGAAGTCGCGGGCGTCGTGCACCCGTTCTCGGACGTCGACGCCCTCACCGGGGCGATCAAGGAGGCCCTCCGGTGATCACGCTGACCCTGGCCGAGATCGCCGAGATCGTCGGCGGCAGGCTGCACAACACCGACGGCTCGCCCGTCGTCAAGGCGGGCGTCGAGTTCGACACCCGCAGGCTGCTGCCCGGCGGACTGTTCCTGGCCCTGCCCGGCGAGCGGGTCGACGGCCACGACTTCGCCGCCGCCGCGATCGAGGCGGGCGCCTCGGGCGTGCTGGCGGGCCGCGAGGTCCCCGCGCCCTCGGTGATCGCCCCGCCGGTCGCCCCCGCCGACGAGCACGAGGGCGCCTACGTGCTGTCCGGCGACAGCGACGGCTCCGGCGCGGCCGTGCTCGCCGCGCTGGGCAAGCTCGCCAGGCACGTCACCGACGAGCTCACCGCGTCCGGGCTGGCCGTCGTCGGCGTCACCGGCTCCTCGGGCAAGACGTCCACCAAGGACCTCATCGCCCAGGTGCTGTCCCCGATGGGCCCCACGATCGCCCCGCCCGGCTCGTTCAACAACGAGCTGGGCCACCCGTGGACCGCGCTGCGCGCCGACGAGGACACCGGCTACCTGGTGCTGGAGCTGTCCGCGCGCGGTCCCGGCCACATCGCGGACCTGTGCGCCGTCGCGCCCCCGAGGATCGGCGCGGTGCTCAACGTCGGCACCGCCCACCTCGGCGAGTTCGGCTCCCGCGAGGGCGTCGCCCGCACCAAGGGCGAGCTGGTCGAGGCCCTGCCCGAGGACGGCGTCGCGGTGCTCAACGCCGACGACCCGCTGGTGCTGGCCATGGCCGACCGCACGAGGGCGAAGGTCGTCCTCGTCGGCGAGCACGGCAGGGCGCACGTCCGCGCGGTCGACATCGTCCTCGACGACCAGGCCCGCCCCGGTTTCACGCTCCTCACCCCGCGCGGCAGCGCGCGCGTCCAGCTCGCCGTGCACGGTCCCCACCAGGTCGGCAACGCGCTCACCGCCGCCGCCATCGCGCTGGAGCTCGGCGCCACGCCCCAGGAGGTCGCCGACCGGCTGGCCTCGGCGAAGCCGGTCTCCGCGCACCGCATGGAGGTCGTGGACCGGGCCGACGGCGTCACGGTCGTCAACGACGCCTACAACGCCAACCCGGAGTCGGTGAAGGCGGCGCTGAAGTCGCTGGCCACCATCTCCCGCTCCACCACCCCCGCGCGGCGCAGCTGGGCCGTGCTGGGGCCGATGGCGGAGCTGGGCGCCGACTCGGTGCGCGCGCACGACGAGATCGGCAGGCTCGCGGTGCGCCTGGACGTCAACCGGCTGGTCGTCATCGGTGACGACGCCCGCGCGATGCACCAGGGAGCGCACCTGGAAGGATCATGGGGCGACGAGTCGATCCTGGTGCCGGACGTCGCTGCGGCGATCGAACTGCTGCGCGACGAGGTGCGGCCCGGTGACGTCGTTCTGGTTAAGGCATCCAACTCATACGGCCTGTGGCGGGTTGCCGAGGCTCTCCTGGAGGCGGGCAGCAAGTGAAGAGCATCCTGATCGCGGCGGCGATCGCGCTGATCACGTCGATCATGCTCACGCCGTACCTGATCAAGATCTTCTCGCGGCAGGGCTTCGGCCAGGAGATCCGCGAGGAGGGCCCGCAGAGCCACAAGACCAAGCGCGGCACGCCCACCATGGGCGGTGTCGCGATCCTGGTGGCGATGTGGGCCGGTTACCTCGGCGCGCACCTGGTGAACTCCATGTCCGCGTCGGCGCAGGACCAGACGCCCACCGCGTCCGGCCTGCTCGTCCTCATGCTCACCACCTCGCTGGGCGTCGTCGGCTTCCTCGACGACTTCATCAAGATCCGCAAGCAGCGCAACCTCGGCCTGAACAAGACCGCGAAGCTCGTCGGCCAGTTCGTGGCCACGATCATCTTCGCGGTGCTGGTCGTGCAGTTCCCGGACAACCAGGGCCTGACGCCCGCGTCGGTGAACCTGTCGTTCGTCCGCGACATCACGGTGGTCTCGTTCGGCGTCATCGGCTTCGTGGTGTTCTGCTACGCGGCGATCAGCGCCTGGTCCAACGCGGTGAACCTGACCGACGGCCTCGACGGCCTCGCGGGCGGCACCTCGGCGATGGTGTTCGGCACCTACGTGGTGATCAGCTTCTGGCAGTTCCGCTACAACTGCACCAACATGCCGGTCGCGGGCTGCTACGACGTGCGCGACCCGCTGGACCTGGCGCTCGTCGCCGCCGCCGCGATGGCGGGCTGCATCGGCTTCCTGTGGTGGAACGCGGCCCCGGCCAAGATCTTCATGGGTGACACCGGCTCGCTCGCGCTCGGCGGCCTGGTCGCCGGTCTGTCCATCACCACCCGCACCGAGCTGCTCATGGTCGTCATCGGCGGCATGTTCGTGGTCGAGGCGCTGTCGGTGGTGCTCCAGGTCGCGGTGTTCCGCACGTCCAGGCGGCGGTTGTTCCGCATGGCCCCGTTCCACCACCACTTCGAGCTCGCGGGCTGGGCGGAAACCACGGTCATCATCCGGTTCTGGCTCCTCGGCGGCATCTGCTGCATGTTGGGCCTGGGCCTGTTCTACAGCGAGTGGCTCACCGCGGTCGGGAGCTGACCGTGGGGTTCCTGGCTGGACGTTCGGCGCTCGTCGCGGGCGCCGGGGTGGCGGGCCGCTCGGCGGCGGAGGCCCTGCTGGCGGCGGGCGCGACGGTCACCGTGACCGACTCCTCCGCCGACCGGTTGGCCGCGATGGGCGAGCTGCTGCCCGGAGTCGACCTGGTGGCGGGGCTCGTTGCCCCGCCCGAGGGCGTCGACCTGGTGGTGACCAGTCCGGGGTGGCGCCCGGACAACCCCCTGCTGGCCGCCTCGGCGGCGGCCGGGGTCGAGGTGATCGGCGAGGTCGAGCTGGCCTGGCGGATGGCCGCCGAGCTGGCCGACCCGCCCGCGTGGCTGGTGGTCACCGGCACCAACGGCAAGACCACGACCGTGACCATGCTGGAGTCGATCCTGCGGGCGGCGGGGCTGGACGCGATCGCGTGCGGCAACGTCGGCCTGCCGGTGGTCGACGCGCTGCTCGCCGGGCACCGGGTGCTCGCGGTCGAGCTGTCGAGCTTCCAGCTGCACTGGTCCCCGTCCGTGCGGCCGACCGCCGGGGTGCTGCTCAACGTCGCCGAGGACCACCTGGACTGGCACGGGTCGCTGGAGGCGTACGCGCTGGCCAAGGCGGGCGCGCTGGTCGGCGACGTGGCGATCGCCGGGGTCGACGACCCGTACGTGGCGAAGCTGCTGACCGAGGCTCCGGGGACCGCGCACGTCGGGATCACCCTGGGGGAGCCCGAGGAGGGGCAGCTCGGGGTCGCGGGCGGCTACCTGGTGGACCGGGCGTTCGGCCCGGACAGCAGGCTGGCGGCGGTGGCGGACGTGACGCCCGGCGGTCCGCCCGGCATCGCGGACGCCCTCGCGGCGGCGGCGCTGGCGCGGGCCTACGGGGTCGAGCCGGAGGCGGTCCGCAGGGGCCTGCTGGACTTCCGGCCGGGCGACCACCGGGGTGTGGTCGTCGGCGAGGTCGGCGGGGTGCGGTACGTGAACGACTCGAAGGCGACCAACCCGCACGCGGCCGTGGCGTCGCTGCGGTCGCACGAGAGCGTGGTGTGGATCGCGGGCGGGCTGCTCAAGGGCGCGTCGGTGGCCGAGCTGGTCAGGGCCGAGGGGCACCGGCTGCGCGCGGCCGTGCTGATCGGCGCCGACCGGGCGGCGATCGCGGCGGCGCTGGCGGAGCACGCGCCCGCGGTGCCGGTGGTGGAGCTCGCCGAGGGCGGCATGGCGGGCGCGGTGCGCGCGGCGGCCGGGTTCGCGCGGCCGGGCGACGCGGTGCTGCTGGCGCCCGCTGCGGCGTCGATGGACATGTTCGCGGATTACGCGCACCGGGGGCGGGCTTTCGCCGAGGCGGTGCGCGAACTGGCCGGGTGAGCGCGCTCCTGGGCTTGTGCGGAAGGACCCCGTTCCCCGGTTGGGGGATGGGGTCCTTCCGCTTTCCGGGGCGAGGTGGGCGGGGACCGCAGATGTGCGGCAGGGGGCGGTGGCGGCGCGCCGACCGTGGGGGAGTGCGAGCGGGGGATTCCGGGGTGGTCGGGGACCGCCGGGTGGACGTCCTGGTCGTCGGCGCGGGGCCTGCCGGGCTGGCCGCCTCGGCGGCGCTGGCCCCGTGGTCGGGGGAGGTGCTGCTGCTCGACCGGGGCGGACCGCTCGCCCTGCGGTCGGAGGACGACCCCGGCGACCTGGTCTCCGGGCAGGGCGGGGCCGGGCTGTACTCGGACGGGAAGTTCTCCTTCCACCCGTCCGCTTCCCGGTTGTGGGAGGTCGAGCCCCAGGGGGCGCTGGCCGAGTCCTACCGGTGGTTCGCCGACCTGCTGGCGGACGTGCTCCCGGTGCCCGGATACCCGGAGGGGCGGGTGAGCGGACCAGCGGCGCCACCGCCGGTCGGCGCGCGCCGCAAGTCCTACCGGTCCCGCTACGTGCCGTTGGAGCAGCGCTTCGAGCTGGTCGGTGAGTTGTCGCGAGCAGGCGGGCGGGAGATCCTGTTCGACACCGAGGTCGTCGAGGTCCACCCGAGGCGCGGCGGTCCCGTCGACCTGGTCGTCCGGCGACGGGGGAGCACCGCTGTGATCACCGCGAGGGCCGTCGTGCTGGCGGGGGGCCGGTTCGGTCCGCTCTCCGCCCGGCTGGACCGGCGGCACCTGCGGTTCGAGCGCGTCGAACTGGGCCTGCGGATCGAGCAGCCCGCGCCGGTGTTCTTCCTGCTGGACGAGCCCGACCTGGACCCGAAGTACCTGATCCCGGACCCGGTCACCGGGGCGCAGTGGCGCACCTTCTGCTGCTGCCGGGACGGCCGGGTCGTGCCGACCGCCTTCGGGCGGTGGCGCTCGTTGTCCGGGCGCGCGGACTGCCCGCCCACCGGGCTGTCCAACGTCGGGTTCACCATGCGGGTCACCGACGAGGCGCGGGGGCGCGCGCTGCTCGGGCTGCTGGCCACCTCGGTGCCCGGCAGGAGCGTTCCCGAAGGTCTTCCCTGGGAGCGGTTCATGGCGGACGACGACGGAGGTGCGGAACTGCTGGGCGGCGGCGAGGGCGCTCCGTGGCTGCTGAGCGCCGTGCGGCGTGGGCTCATCACACTATCGGGGCTATTCGGCGACACGCCCTTGTCCGGTTCGGTGCTGCACTGGCCCGCCGTCGAAGGGGTTGGATACTATCCGCGAACCGATTCCGGTTTGCGATTGCCGGGATTCCCCCTGTGGGTCGCGGGGGACGCGTCCGGGAAATTCCGCGGAATCACGGCAGCGCTGGTGAGCGGTCACTTCTCCGGACAGCAGGCGCTGCTGCGCCTGCGCGAGGGATCGGTGTGACGGTCGACGTGGAGGTCTGGTGGACATTACCGAGGTGAAGCCCGTGGTCTACACGGCGCACTCGAAGTTAAACTTCTTCTGCCGCGACGCGATATGCGAATACGTTTTGCGCCTGGGTGCGGTCCCGGTCAACCCCTTCCGCTTGTTCGACTACTTCCTGAACGACCGGGTCGACCGCGATCTCGTGCGTCGGGGCAACAACAACCTCGTGCGCATGGCCGACGAGGTCTGGGTGTTCGGGCCCGTCTCCAACGGGGTCCTGTTCGAGATCGGGTACGCGGCCGGTCTCGGCAAGACCGTCCGCTACCACACGGTGAGCCCCACCTCCTCGGAGATCGCTCCCACCGGCGCGGCCGAGGTCACCTTCGAGGAGGAGCTCCTGGCAGGCGCCGAGGACGGCGAGCGGGAGCTGCGCCGGGTGATCGCGCGGTCGCTGGAACGCCGCAGGGTCGACGAGTCCCCGGTGCTCGCGGGGCAGTGAGGTGGGCCTCCCCTCGGCCGCCGGGGCGGGGCCGGTCAGCGGCAGACCGCTCTACCTGCACCTGCTCGACCGGGAGCTGGGCGGCTCGGTCGGGTTCCGGCTGACCCCGCGCGTGTTCGAGCACGTGGTGAAGTGCCTGCTCCTGGGCACCACGTCACCGCTGTGCTGCGGCATCTCCCTGGTCTGGGAGAACGGCGGCCTCGGGGAGCGCGAGCACCGGCTGCTCTCCGCGCTCGCGGAGCACGACTCCTTCCAGCCGATCAGCTACCAGGGCACGCTCGACGAGTTCGTCAGCTCCCGGCAGCGCCTCTACCGGCACGACGCCCACCGGTACCCGCTGTACTTCGGCCGGGAGAGCGCGCGGCTGGAACTGGTCCGCCCCACGCTGCACAAGGACGCTGACACCACCGAGGCGCTGCAGGGATCGCTGCTCGCCTGGGCCGGGACCGGTGACGGGGGCGGCAGCCGGGGGCTCGCCCGCCGCGTCGTGCTGCGGGCCCTGCTCAAGCGCCGGGAGCGGGCCATCACGTTCAGCCTCTTCCAGGCCACCGCCAGGCGGGTCGGTGGCGGGGCCGAGGTGGAGGGGGAGGTCAAGCGGCGGATCTCCACCGCCTACACCCGGCACTACCTGGACTTCCTCGGCGGCGACCTGCCCACCGGTGTGCCAGGCCTCTCCCGGTTCGACGGCGATCTCTCCGCCGACTTCCCGCTGTTCGACGTGCCGCTGCTGACCACCCTGCTGCGCGGGGTCGGGCTCGGGGCGGTGCTGGACTCGCCGTGGCACGAGCACGAGGAGTGGTGGCTGCGGTTCCTCGCCGAGCGGGGGACGGGCGCGCACTGGGCGCTGGTGTGGAACCTGGGCGCCGTGCTGGGCGCGGTCGCCGCGCTGCGCCCGCCCGCGAGGGGCAGCGGCGAGCAGTTCACCGCGCGGGCGGTGATGCGGGCGGCGCTCGGCGGGCTGTGCGCGGCGGAGAGCGCCCGCGCCGGGGCGAACAGCCTGGTCACGGCGGCGGCCGACCGGTCCATGGGGGTGCTGGGACGGGTGGTCGTCGGGCCTGCGGACCTCGGCGCCGGACCCACCGCTTCCAGCACGAACACCGCCACCGGCGCGGGGAGCGGCAGCGTGACCCAGGTCGGCTCGGTGCACGGCGGACTGCACCAGCACCACCACTGGCACACCCCCGCGCCTGGGCCGGCGCGACCGTGATCGCGCTCGCGTGAACGCGACACGCGGGAGCGCTTCCCGGCGTGTCGGCTTGCGCGCGAGACCATGAGCGCATGTGGATCGGGATGAGCGGCCCTGGGCGGGTCGGGACGTGACCGTCGTCGAGCGCGAGCAGGGGACCGCGCGCGGGAAGGCGTGGCGGCACCCCCGCAGCGCGCTGACCGCGTGGCTGAGCAGACCGCTGGCGGACTTCCACCTGCTGCTGGCGGTCTTCGGGATGCTCACCGCCATCGGGTTGATCATGGTGCTGTCGGCGTCGGCACCGGGTGAGGTCGCCTCGGGGCGGGCAGCCTACTCGGTGTTCCGCAACCAGCTGATGTACGTCGGCGTCGGCGCGGTGCTCTTCTGGATCACGCTCCGGCTGCCGCTGCGCAGCATCCGGCACAGCAGCACGATGGCCATGCTCGTGTCCGTCGTCCTGCTCGGCCTGGTGCTCACGCCGCTCGGCACGAACATCTGGGGCGCCCAGTCCTGGTTCCGCATCGGCAGCATCTCGTTCCAGCCGATCGAGCCCGCGAAGCTCGCCATGGCGCTGTGGGGCGCGCACGTGCTGGTCACCAAGCGGGCGCTGCTCAACCAGTACCGGCACCTGCTCGTGCCGGTCGTGCCGGTCGCGCTGATGGTGTTCGCGCTGGTCATGCTGCAACCCGACCTCGGCGGCACGATCACCCTCGCGGTGGTGCTGCTCAGCTTGCTCTGGTTCGTCGGCGCGCCCATGCGGGTGTTCGGCGTGATCCTGGCCGCGGCGGTCGGCGGCGCGGTCGTGCTGGCGGTCGGCGCGTCCTACCGGCTGGACCGGGTGCTCGCGTACCTCGACCCCGAGGAGGACCCGCTCGGGTCCGGGCTGCAGTCGCTGCAGGCGATGTACGCGCTGGCCGAGGGCGGGTTCTTCGGGAAGGGGCTGACGAACGGCAGCGCCAAGTGGCGGTACTTGCCGAACGTGCACAGCGACTTCATCTTCGCGGTGATCGGCGAGGAGCTCGGGTTCATCGGGTGCCTGCTGGTGCTCGGGCTGTTCGCGCTGCTGGCGGTGGTGGGGCTGCGGATCGCGGCGCGCAACACCGACCCGTGGATCAGGATGATCGCCGGGACGCTCACGGTGTGGCTGGTCGCGCAGGCCGCGATCAACATCGGCTACGTGGTGCGGCTGCTCCCGGTCACCGGCATCACGCTGCCGATGATCTCGTCGGGCGGCACGTCGATCGTCACGACGATGATCGTGTTCGGCATCCTGGCGAGCTGCGCCCGGCACGAGCCGGAGGCGGTGGCGGCGCTGCGCAAGCTCGGCCCGGGCCGCGTCGGCGGCTTCCTGCGCCTGCCCGCCCCCGAGGCCTACCGCCCCCCGGCCCGCCGCAAGCCCGGCCGCCCGTCGTCGCCGCCACGCGCGCCGGGCCGCCGCGCGGCGCCCGCGCCGAAGGTCGAGGAGCGGCGAGTGGGCGGACGCTCGGCGCCGCCGTCGGAGTACCGGCGGCGGGAGTCCAGGAAGGCCACGCAGGACCGGACCACGCGAGTGGCGCGGCCGACGAGGAGGACTGGGCGCGACGGGCGGTGAGGGTGGGGGTGGTGGGGACTTGGACGCGGGGAGCGGGGACTTGGGCGTGGGGACTGGGTTGCGGGAACTCGGTTGTGGGGACGGGGTCGGGTGGGACCCGACCACCGCGTTCCCGAACTCCGGCTGAACGATCCGCTCGCCTGAATCTCGGATGAACGGTCCGTTCGACTCAGCTTGAGTGAACGGTCCGCTCGCCCCAGCCTGAGTGAACGGCCCGTTCGCTGGTACGGCCTCCGGGTGAACGGTCCGTTCGTCGCGCACGGCCTTCAGGTGAACGGCCCGCTCGTCGCGCACGGCCTTCGGGCGAATGGTCCGTTCGCCGCGCATCGCTCTCAGGTGAACGGTCCGTTCGTCGCTCACCGCCTTCAGGTGAACGGTCCGTTCACTCAAGGTCGAACGACCGGTCCTGGGTGAGCGGTCCGCTCGCCGCACGCGGATTTCGGGTGAACGGTCCGTTCGCTCGAAGTTGGATGGCCAGTCTTGAGTGAGCGGTCCGTTCGCCCAAGGTTGGATGGCCAGTCATGGGTGAACGGTCCATTCGCCCAAGGTTGGACGGCTGATCAAGGGCGAACGGTCCGCTCACCCAAGGTTGGACGGCCGGTCCTGGGTGAGCGGTCCGCTCGCTCAGGACCAGGTGAATGGTCCGTTCACCGCCCGCCAGCTTCGGGCCAACGGTCCGTTCGCTCAAGGTCGGACGGCTGGCCAAGGTTGAACGGTCCGTTCACCGCCGCCAAAGCGCTGGTCAGGCCTGCTACCGCAGTAGTTCACCGCGCGGCTGGTGCGGTTGAACGGTCCGTTCAACCGCACCAGCCGCTGGACCCGCCGCCGGGCCGTTCATCGGTTCTCCACCCCCGCCCGATGGTGCTGTTTCCGCCACAGTTCCGTTTTTCGCCAACAGGCTCGGGGCAGCCGAGTCGAGCGGTCCGGTCGCCTCCGGGTGAGCGGTCCGCTCACCCGCCGTCGCTCACCCCGGTCCGCTCAGGCCGCGACCTCGCCCCTGGCCTACGGCCGCCTTACCCCGGTTGCCCACTGCCCGGTCCCCTCTCCTCGCCGCCCCACCCCGCCCAGCCCGGCTGCCCTGCCTGACTCGACCACCTCCCCCCCCCCCCCCCCCCCCCCCCCCCCCCCCCCCCCCCCCCCCCCCCCCCCCCCCCCCCCCCCCCCCCCCCCCCCCCCCCCCCCCCACACGTCCAAGGTGGAGAACCGCCCCCAACCGCCGTTGCTAGGCTTTTCGGCGTCGAGTCCGACGAGCGCTTCCCCACACCTGGAGGTCACCCTGTCCGGCGATCGGCTTGCCAAGAACGGTCCCTGCGTGGTCGTCGCCGGAGGCGGCACCGCTGGGCACATCGAGCCCGCGCTCGCCCTGGCCGACGCCGTCATGAGGCTTCGGCCGGACGCCAGGGTCGTCGCGCTCGGGACGGAGCGGGGGCTGGAGAACCGGCTCGTGCCCGCGCGCGGTTACCCCCTCGAACTGATCCCGCCCGTCCCCATGCCGCGCAAGCCCACCGCGGACCTGCTCAAGCTGCCGCTCAAGGTGCGCGGCGCCGTGAAGCAGACCCGCGACGTGCTGGAGCGGGTCGGCGCGGACGTCGTCGTCGGCTTCGGCGGGTACGTCTCGCTCCCCGCCTACCTCGCCGCGCGCGGTCGCGTGCCGATCGTCGTGCACGAGGCCAACGCGAAGTCCGGCCTCGCCAACAAGGTCGGCGCGAAGTTCGCCGAGCGCGTCGCGGCGGCCGTGCCCGACTCGGGGCTCTCGGACGCGCGCGTGATCGGCATCCCGCTCCGCCACTCCATCACCACCCTGAACCGCGCCGCGCTGCGCGCCGAGGCCCGCCGGGCCTTCGGCCTGCACCCGACCGCGCCGGTCCTGCTGGTGTTCGGCGGCTCGCAGGGCGCCCGCTCGATCAACACCGCGGTCTCCGCCGCCGCCCCCGCGTTCGCCTCGGCGGGCATCGGCGTGCTGCACGCCCACGGCCCCAAGAACACCGTGGCCGTCCAGCAGGTCCCGAACACCCCGGCCTACGTCCCGGTGCCCTACCTGGAGCGCATGGACCTGGCCTACGCCGCCGCCGACGCCGTCCTGTGCCGCTCCGGCGCGATGACGGTCGCCGAGGTCTCCGCGGTCGGCCTCCCGGCCGTGTTCGTCCCGCTGCCCCACGGCAACGGCGAGCAGGCCCTCAACGCCAACCCGGTGGTCGCCGCCGGTGGTGGCGTCCTGATCCCCGACGAGCAGCTCACCCCCGAGTGGGTGGCCGCCAACGTCGTCCCGCTGGTCGCGAACCGCCAGCGCCTCGCCGCCATGTCGGCCGCGACGCTGTCCACCGGCCACCGCGAGGCCGACGAGGTGCTCGCGCGCATGGTGCTGGAGGTGATCAAGAAGTGAGCGGGGTCCTCGACCGGGTCCACCTGGTCGGCATCGGCGGCGCGGGCATGAGCGGCATCGCGCGCATCCTCCTCGCCAGGGGCGCGGGGGTGTCCGGATCGGACGCGAAGGACTCGCGGACGGTCCTCGCGCTGCGCGCCCAGGGCGCCCACGTCGCCATCGGCCACGACGGCGCCAACCTCGACCAGCTCGACGGCGGCCCCACCGCCGTCGTGGTGTCCACCGCGATCCGCGAGGACAACCCCGAGCTGGTCGCCGCCCGCGAGCGCGGCGTGGCCGTGCTCCGCCGGGCCGAGGCGCTGGCCGCCCTGATGCTCGACCACCGGGTCGCCTGCGTCGCGGGCACCCACGGCAAGACCTCCACCACGTCCATGCTGACCGTGGCGCTCCAGCACTGCCGCATGGACCCGTCGTTCGCGATCGGCGGCGACCTCAACGAGTCCGGCGCCAACGCCCACCAGGGCGCGGGCGGCGTGTTCGTGGCCGAGGCCGACGAGAGCGACGGCTCGTTCCTGTTCTTCGCGCCGTCGGTGGCGGTCGTGACCAACGTGGAGGCCGACCACCTCGACCACCACGGCACCGTCGAGGCCTACGTGGCCGTGTTCGACGAGTTCCTGGAGCGCGTCGAGCCCGGCGGCGTGCTGATCGCCTGCGCCGACGACGAGGGCTCCGCCGCGCTGGCCGACCGCGCCGAGAAGCGCGGCATCCGGGTGCGCCGCTACGGCCGCGCCGCGACCGGCGATGGCGCCGCCGTGCTGGTCGAGCACCGGCCGGACGGCGCGGGCGGCCTGGCCGTCGTGGAGCTGGACGGCGAGCGGCTGGACGTGCGGGTCGCCGTGCCCGGCGAGCACATGGCGGGCAACGCGGTCGCCGCGCTGCTGGCCGCCGTCGAGCTCGGCGCCGACCGCTGGGGCGTCCTGGAGGGCCTGGCCGCGTTCGGCGGGGTCCGCAGGCGCTTCGAGTTCAAGGGCGTCGCGGCGGGCGTGCGGGTCTACGACGACTACGCCCACCACCCCACCGAGGTCGCCGCGCAGCTCAAGGCGGCCCGCCCGGTCGCGGGCGACGGCAGGCTGGTCGTGGTGTTCCAGCCGCACCTGTACTCGCGCACCAAGGCGTTCGCCGCCGAGTTCGGGCAGGCGCTCGCGCTCGCCGACGAGGTCGTCGTGCTCGACGTGTACGGCGCGCGCGAGGACCCGGAGCCCGGCGTGACCGGCGAGCTGGTCGCCGACGCCGTCCCGCTGGAGGCGGGCAGGGTGCGGCACGTGCCCTCGTTCGACCGGGTGCCCGAGCTGGTCGCGGGCCTGGTCCGCGAGGGCGACCTGGTGGTCACGATGGGCGCGGGCGACGTCACCATGCTCGGCCCGGTGATCGTGGACGCGCTGGCGCAGCGAGGATGAGCGCCACGACGGCGCGCCGCCCGCGCGCGCAGCAGCGGCGCAAGTCCTCGCGCGGTCCCGACCGCGCGACGGTGCTGCGCAGGCGGGCGGTCGCCGTCATGAGCGTCGTCACCGTCGTGGTGCTCGGCTACGCGCTCTGGTTCACCTCGCTGGTGGGCGTGAGCGCGGTGGAGGTCGAGGGCAACGCCGAGCTGACGGCCGAGCAGGTGCGGGTGGCGGCCGAGGTCGGCACCGGCGAGCCGATCCTGAGCCTGGACACCGGGGCGGTCGCGGCGAAGGTGCGCGAGCTGCCCAGGGTGGCGGACGTGGAGGTCTCCCGGTCGCTGCCCGGCACGGTGCTGCTCAAGGTCACCGAGCGCACCCCGGTCGCCGTGGTGCAGGCGGACGACGGCGCGCACCTGGTCGACCGGACCGGCAAGGACTACGCGACCACGTCCGCCGCGCCCGCCGGGCTGCCGGTGCTCAGGGGGACCGGCGAGGAGGCGCTCGCCGCCTCGGTGTCGGTGCTCGTGCAGCTGCCGGACGACCTGCGCCGCGAGGTGCTGTCGGTGAGCTCCAGCGGCGGGTCCGACCTGGTGCTGGAGATGTCGGCGGGCCGCGAGGTCCGCTGGGGCTCGGCGCAGGACACCCCGCGCAAGGCTGCCGTCCTGGACGTGCTGCTGACCCGCGAGGGCAAGGTGTACGACGTGACCAGCCCCGAGCTGCCGACGGTGTCCTGAGGCCGGGGTCCTGGCTGTGCTCACGGGTCGGGGGCGCCTGCGCGCGCAGGCGCCCCCGATTCCGGCCGGGGGCGCGTGAACCGCTCGCGGCGGTGCCCTTTCAGGCACTCGCGCGTGGTGATTCCCGTCACGGTTTGGCGCGGGGGTCGATCACGTCGTCGCCGGTCCCGGCGGGTCGGGACACTTCCCACCACCCGTGATCACGGCTCCGCGCCCCCGACCACGTCCGATGAGGACGGTCGGTGGCGGCCGTCACGCCCGCCGCGCCGAGCGGGCTGGGCGAAACCGCCCGCGCGGTCGGACTACCCTTGGCCCAGCGCGGCGCTGCCCTACGGGGTGACCGGACGGCGGACGCCCGTGGCAACTACGGCGTGGCTGCTGGACCGACGCACCACCGGTGCATACCGTCCAGCAGGAACATACGGGGTTGACACAACTCTTGACCCAGCGTCGAGGGTTTCAATCCGGGTGCGGTGACCCGGTGGTCATCCACTCCAGCACATGAGCACGGACACGATCAGGAAGGCGGACCGATGACGCCCCCGCACAACTACCTCGCGGTGATCAAGGTCGTCGGCATCGGCGGCGGTGGTGTCAACGCCGTCAACCGCATGATCGAGGTCGGGCTCAAGGGCGTCGAGTTCATCGCGGTCAACACCGACGCGCAGGCGCTGCTGATGTCCGACGCCGACGTCAAGCTCGACATCGGCCGTGAGCTGACCAGGGGACTCGGCGCTGGCGCCAACCCCGAGGTCGGCCACAAGGCCGCGGAAGACCACCGCGAGGAGATCGAAGAGGTCCTCAAGGGCGCCGACATGGTGTTCGTCACCGCCGGTGAGGGCGGTGGCACGGGCACCGGTGGCGCGCCCGTCGTGGCCTCGATCGCCCGCAAGCTCGGCGCGCTGACCATCGGCGTGGTGACCCGGCCGTTCTCGTTCGAGGGCAAGCGCCGGGCCAAGCAGGCCGAAGAGGGCATCCAGGCGCTGCGCAACGAGTGCGACACGCTCATCGTCATCCCGAACGACCGGCTGCTCCAGCTCGGCGACATCGGCGTCTCGCTGATGGACGCGTTCCGCTCCGCGGACGAGGTGCTGCTGTCCGGTGTCCAGGGCATCACCGACCTCATCACCACGCCCGGTCTGATCAACCTGGACTTCGCGGACGTCAAGTCCGTCATGTCCGGGGCGGGCAGCGCGCTGATGGGCATCGGCTCGGCCCGAGGCGAGGGCAGAGCGGTGCAAGCGGCCCAGAAGGCGATCAACAGCCCGCTGCTGGAAGCGTCCATGGAGGGCGCGCACGGCGTGCTGCTGTCGATCGCGGGCGGGTCCGACCTGGGGCTGTTCGAGATCAACGAGAGCGCCTCGCTGGTCCAGGAGGCGGCGCACCCCGACGCGAACATCATCTTCGGTACGGTCATCGACGACTCGCTCGGCGACGAGGTGCGGGTGACGGTGATCGCGGCCGGGTTCGACGGGAACGGGCCGACGCACAAGAAGCTCGAACCGCAGGCCCTGTCCAGCCCGCAGAAGGCGGCGGAGCCCGCACCGGCGCCGCCGGTCGCGGTCGAGCCGTCACCACCGCCGACCCCGCCGCTGCCGACCCTCCCGGTCCAGCCGCAGCCGCCCGCGAGCACGTACCAGCCGCCGCAGCCGCTGCCCCGACCGCTGGGCCTGGGCAACCGGGCCGTGCCGGTCACGGACGACCCGGACGACGAGGTCGACGTGCCGCCGTTCATGCGGCGGTAGTCGGCAGGCGGAGCCGAGGGGCGGACGAGCCCCCTGGCAGGTGAACGCGCGAGGCCCCCGGTGGTGACCACCGGGGGCCTTCGTCGTGCGCGGGCCCGGCGCTGCGGTTCCGGCTCGGCGGCTCCGGCTCGGCGGCCCCGTGGCGGTGAACACCCGCGCTCCCCACGCCCTGGGGGTCCGGGTTCCGCGCCGCGCGTGACAAGCTGGGGGTGTGCGCATCAGACGTGTCGTGACCACCCGTGAAGGCGGCGTCTCCAGGGCGCCCTACGACTCGTTCAACCTCGGCGACCACGTCGGCGACGACCCGGACTCGGTCCGGGCCAACCGCGCCCGGCTCGCCGAGGGGATCGGGGTGCCCGCCACCGACCTGGTCTGGATGGAGCAGGTGCACGGGCGCACGGTCGCCGTCGTCGACGGGCCGCAGCGGGTCCCGCTCGAAGCCACCGACGCCGTCGTCACCACCCGGCCCGGCCTCGCGCTCGCCGTGCTCACCGCGGACTGCGTGCCGGTCCTGCTCGGCGACCCGGTCGCCGGGGTCGCCGCCGTCGCCCACGCCGGGCGGGTCGGGGCGCGGGTCGGCATCGTGCCCGCCGTGCTCAAGGCCATGGCCGACGCGGGCGCCACGCCCGAGAACACCGAGGTGCTGCTCGGCCCGGCGGTGTGCGGCGACTGCTACGAGGTGCCCGCCGACATGCGGGCCGACGTCGACAAGCACCTGCCCGGCAGCGCGGCCAAGTCCCGCGCGGGCAAGCCCTCGCTCGACCTGCGCGCGGGCCTGTGGAACCAGCTCGCCGCCGCGGGCGTGGGCAAGATCGGCGTCGACCCGCGCTGCACCGTCGAGGAGCGCTCCCTCTTCAGCCACCGCCGCACCCCCGGCACCGGCCGCCTCGCCTCCGTCGCCTGGATCGAGCCGTGAGCCGCGAGGAGGAGCTGCGGCTCAACCTCGCCGAGGTCCGCGCCCGCGTCGACAAGGCCTGCGAGGCGGCGGACCGGGACCCCGCCGAGGTGGCCCTGCTCGCGGTCACCAAGACCTTCCCGGCCTCCGACGTCCGGCTGCTGCACGGCCTCGGGCTGCGCGACTTCGCCGAGAACAAGGACCAGGAAGCCCGCGCCAAGGTCGCCGACCTGGGTGATCTCGACGCGAACTGGCACATGGTGGGCCGCTTGCAGCGGAACAAGGCCAAGTCGGTCCTGACCTGGGCCGACCGGATCGACAGCGTAGACTCGGCCAGGTTGGTCGACGCGCTCGTCGAGGCGGCGGCCAAGAACGGCGTTCACCGGGATGTGCTCATCCAGGTGAGCATTGACGGTGACACTGCGCGAGGAGGATGTCCGGTCCCTGATCTTCCGGACCTCGCCGCGCGCATCGGCCGTTCGAGTGAACTTCGGCTGAGGGGTGTGATGGCTGTCGCACCACTGGGCCGGTATCCCGGAGAAGCGTTTGCGCTCTTGAAGGGAGCGGTAACCCGCTTGCGTGACGATCATCCCGGTGCCACCGTGATCTCGGCGGGGATGAGCGGCGACCTGGAAGATGCGATCGCATGGGGTTCGACGTGCGTGCGTGTCGGAACAGCGTTGCTGGGCAGCCGGGGACTAACCTCGCCGTAACTGTCCGGAACCTCTGGGGCGGCCGCGACGTCCTTGCGGTTGGGGAACGGCGGAGGAAGGGCTTGGCATGAGCGGGTTCCACAAGCTGAAGGCGTACTTCGGGATGGTTCCCGCCGAGTACGCCGACGACCCTGACGCCTACGAGGACGAGCGCGGTGGTCGCTACTCGGAGTACCGCTCCGAGTACCCGGAGACCGCGGAGTACGAGACCTACCCCGAGCAGCGCGGACGGCGCCGTTCGAGCAGGTCGGAGTACCGCTCCGACCTGGAGGACGCCGAGGAGTACGAGTCGGACGCCCGCGCCCGGTCCCGCCGCTCGTGGAGCGAGACCCCGGTGCACGGCGCGCTGGCCATCGAGTCGCAGCGCGAGCCCGCGCCGCGGCCCCGGCCCCTGCCCGTCCCGCAGGCGCAGCAGCCCGCCCCGGCGGCTGCCGCGCTCGGCCGGATCACCACCCTCAACCCGCGCAGCTACAACGAGGCGCGGGCCATCGGGGAGCACTACCGGGACGGCACGCCGGTCATCATGAACCTCACCGACATGGACGACGCCGACGCCAAGCGGTTGGTCGACTTCGCCGCCGGGCTGGCGTTCGCCCTCCGGGGGTCCATCGACAAGGTGACCAACAAGGTGTTCCTGCTCTCACCCCCGAACATCGACGTGACCGCCGAAGACCGGAGGCGGCTCGCCGAGGGCGGATTCCTCAACCACGGCTGAGTGGTGGCACAGTTGGAGGTGTGGATGCCCTCTTGCTCGTGGTCTACTACCTGCTGTTCTCGTTCTGGCTGCTGCTCATCGCGCGCATGGTCGTGGAAGGCGTCCGCTCGTTCGCCAGGGACTGGCGGCCCGCGGGCGGCACGGCAGTGGCCCTGGAGACCGTCTACACCGTGACCGATCCCCCGATCCGCTTGCTGCGGCGAGTCATCCCCACCGTGCGGATTGGGAACATCGGTCTGGACTTGTCCATTATTGTGCTGTTGCTGGTCGTTATCATTCTGATGCGAGTAGCCGATCCCAGGTGAGGGGACCAGGGATGTCCACAGCCCAGGAGTGCGTGAGGTGATCTGATGCCGTTGACCCCCGCGGACGTGCACAACGTCGCGTTCAGCAAGCCGCCGATTGGCAAGCGGGGCTACAACGAGGACGAGGTGGACGCGTTCCTCGACCTGGTTGAGGGTGAGCTCGCCCGCCTGATGGAGGAGAACAACGACCTGCGCCAGCAGGTCGAGCAGCTCGACCAGCAGGTCGAGACCGCGCGTGCCGACCTGGAGGACGCACGAGCCAAGATCGCCGCCGGTGTCGGTGGTCCCAGCCGCGTCGTCGAGGAGCCCCGCAGGCTCGCGCCCGTGCCGCCCCCCTCGGCGCTGGAGCAGACGTCCCCCGGTGGTGGGGGTGACCACCACGTCCAGGCCGCCAAGGTCCTCGGGCTCGCCCAGGAGATGGCCGACCGCCTGACCGGCGAGGCCAAGGCCGAGGCCGACGGGATGCTGTCGGAGGCCAGGACGAAGTCCGAGCAGCTGCTCTCGGAGGCCAGGTCCAAGGCCGACACCATGGTGAACGAGGCGCGCACGCGTGCCGAGACCATGCTGAACGACGCGCGGACCCGCGCCGAGACGTTGGAGCGGCAGGCCCGTGACAAGGCCAGCGCGCTCGACCGCGACGCGCAGCGCAAGCACGCCGAGGTGATGGGCAACATCACCCAGGAGAAGAACACGCTGGAGAAGCAGATCGACAAGCTCCAGACGTTCGAGCGCGAGTACCGCACCAGGCTCAAGACCATGCTGGAGTCGTCGCTGCGCGACCTGCAGGACCGGGGCCCCGCAGCGCCGTCCGACGGCAGGGCGGGGCAGCAGGGCTACTCCTTCGGGGCGCGTGCCGAAGCGGGCTGAGCCCGGCCGGGCTCAGCCCGCGCTCCAGCGCTGATCTACGCTGCGAGCGTGCTGTACGCAGTCCTGCTCCTGGTCCTGGCCGCGCTCGGCTTGCTCGTGCCCGCGCTGACCAGCGCGTCCACCCTGTGGGCGTGGTCGTCGGTCGCGGCGAGCGCCGCCGCGGCGGTGGGACTGGTGCTGGACTGGTGGCTGCACCGCCGGTCGGGGGCGGGTGCCGTCGTGGCACAGGGTAGTACTCAAGATCGTTCCGGTGACGGGCGGGGCGGGGCCGATCAGGCTCCCGCCCCGCCCGTCGGCGTTCCCGCGGTCGTTCCCACCGGCGTCGCCCCCGAGGACGAGCCCGCCGAGGAGGACACCGACGCGGCCGACCTGCTGGCCGTCGCGGACGCCCCGGACGAGGTCCGGGTGCTCGACGAGCGGCCCCGGTACCACCTGGCGGGCTGCTCCTGGGTGGGCGACCGGGCCGCGCTGGGGCTGCCGCTGGCGGAGGCGCGCGAGCTGGGGTTCACCCCGTGCGGGGTGTGCAGGCCGGACTCGGCGCTGGCCGCGACCAAGCGGGCCGCCGCGAAGCGGGCCGAGCGGGTGGGCGCCGCTGGGACTGGCGCGGCGGGGACTGGCGCCGTCGGTGCCGGAGCGACCGCCGTGGAGCCCGCGCCGTCCGCCGCGACCCCCGAAGCCCCGACCGAGCGGGCCGCCGCCGAGCCCGAGCGGGCCGTGCGGGCCCCTCAGGCCGCCGAGGACGCTCTCGGAGCCGCCGGGACGGGTGCCGGGGCCGCGGAGCCCGCCGGGAGCGCGGGCGGGACCGGTGGCCCCGCCGAGGACGAACCCGCCGCGCGGAGCTGACCGCCCACCCGCGCCAGGCCGGGTCCGCCGAACCGGTTTGCGCCCTCGGCTACCCTTGGTGGCACAGGCGTTGATCCGGCCATCACCGGGGGAGCCTCCGGAAGAACAGGCCCTCGGGCCCCAGTAGAACCGGACGGGAACGGCCCGTCACAGCCGTCGAAGAGAGGCCAGAGCCCCGTGCCCTGGCAAGCGGGGTGGTACCGCGGTGCGCCTACGGGGTGGGCGCGTCGTCCCCGTGCGCCGGTGACGCACGCGAGGAGCTTGACCATGCCCTACCCCAAGGCGGGAGCGGACGCCGTTCCCTCCCAGCCGTCCTTCCCCGCGCTGGAGCGCGACGTGCTCGGCTTCTGGGAGGACGACCAGACCTTCCAGGCCTCCGTCGACGCCCGGCCCGCCGGGGAGAACGGCTCCAACGAGTTCGTCTTCTACGACGGCCCGCCGTTCGCCAACGGCCTGCCGCACTACGGCCACCTGCTGACCGGGTACGTCAAGGACCTGGTGCCGCGCTACCGCACCATGCGCGGCCAGCACGTGGAGCGCCGCTTCGGCTGGGACACGCACGGCCTGCCCGCCGAGGTCGAGGCGGAGAAGCAGCTCGGCTTCTCGTCCAAGAGCGACATCGAGGCCTTCGGCATCGACAAGTTCAACGACGCCTGCCGCACGTCCGTGCTGCGCTACACCGACCAGTGGCGCGACTACGTGACGAAGCAGGCCCGCTGGGTCGACTTCGACAACGACTACAAGACCCTCGACCTGGACTACATGGAAAGCGTCATGTGGGCCTTCAAGACCCTGTGGGACAAGGGCCTGGTCTACGAGGGCTTCCGGGTGCTCTGGTACTGCTGGCGCTGCGAGACGCCGCTGTCCAACACCGAGACCAAGATGGACGACACCTACCGGGACCGGCAGGACCCGGCGGTGACCGTCGGCCTGCGCCTGGAGACCGGCGAGCTGGCCCTGGTGTGGACGACCACGCCGTGGACGCTGCCGTCGAACCTGGCCGCCGCCGTGCACCCGGACGTGGACTACGTGACGGTCGAGGCGAACGGCGAGAAGTACCTGCTCGCCGAGGCCCGCGTCGCCGCCTACGCCCGCGAGCTGGGCGAGGAGCCGCCGGTCGTGGCCCGCTGCAAGGGCTCCGACCTGGTCGGCCGCCGCTACACCCCGCCGTTCGACTTCTTCCTCGGCCGGGACAACGCGCACCAGGTGCTGCCCGCCGACTACGTCACCACCGAGGACGGCACCGGCATCGTCCACATCGCCCCCGCGTTCGGCGAGGACGACAAGGCCGTCACGGACGCCGCGAACATCGAGGTCGTCGTGCCGGTCGACCCGCACGGCTGCTTCACCGCCGAGGTGCCGCCGTACGCCGGTCAGCACGTGTTCGAGGCCAACAAGGTCATCATCCGCGACCTGCGGGACGCGGGCCTGCTGCTGCGCAACGAGACCTACGACCACCCGTACCCGCACTGCTGGCGCTGCGACAACCCGCTGATCCAGCGCGCGGTGTCGTCCTGGTTCGTCGCGGTGACCCGGTTCCGCGACCGCATGGTCGAGCTGAACCAGCAGATCAACTGGGCGCCCGAGCACATCAAGGACGGCCAGTTCGGCAAGTGGCTGTCGAACGCGCGCGACTGGAACATCTCCCGCAACCGGTTCTGGGGCTCCCCGATCCCGGTGTGGGTCTCGGACGACCCCGAGTTCCCGCGCGTGGACGTGTACGGCTCGCTGGACGAGCTGGAGCGCGACTTCGGCACGCGCCCGACCGACCTGCACCGGCCCGCGATCGACGAGCTGACCCGGCCCAACCCGGACGACCCCTCGGGCAAGTCCACCATGCGCCGGGTGCCCGAGGTGCTGGACTGCTGGTTCGAGTCCGGGTCGATGTCGTTCGCCCAGGTGCACTACCCGTTCGAGAACGCCGACTGGTTCGAGAACCACTACCCCGGCGACTTCATCGTCGAGTACAACGGGCAGACCCGAGGCTGGTTCTACACGCTGCACGTGCTGGCCACGGCCCTGTTCGACCGGCCCGCGTTCCGCAACTGCGTGGCGCACGGCATCGTGCTCGGCGACGACGGGCAGAAGATGTCCAAGTCGCGCAAGAACTACCCGGACGTGAACGAGGTGTTCGAGCGGGACGGCTCGGACGCGATGCGCTGGTTCCTGATGTCCTCGCCGATCCTGCGCGGCGGCGACCTGGTCGTCACCGAGCGGGGCATCCGCGACGGCGTGCGGCAGGCCGTGCTGCCGCTGTGGAACTCCTGGTACTTCCTGGCGCTGTACGCCAACGCCGAGGGCGTCGAGGGGACCTGGCGGACCGACTCGACGCACGTGCTCGACCGGTACGCGCTGGCCAAGACGCACGACCTGGTCGCTCGGGTCACCGGGCAGCTCGACGAGTACGACATCTCCGGCGCGTGCGCGTCGGTCCGGGACTTCCTGGAGGTGCTGACCAACTGGTACGTGCGGCGCTCGCGCGACCGGTTCTGGGCGGGCGACCAGGACGCGGTGGACACGCTGCACACCGTGCTGGAGGTGGTGTCGCGGGTGGCCGCGCCGCTGCTGCCGATGACCACCGAGGTGGTGTGGCGCGGGCTGACCGGCGGGCGCTCGGTGCACCTGACCGACTACCCGGCCGCGGCCGACCTGCCCGCCGACCCCGAGCTGGTGGCGGCGATGGACGCGGTGCGGCAGGTGGCGTCGACGGCGCTGTCGCTGCGCAAGGCCAACAAGCTGCGGGTGCGGTTGCCGCTGGCCAAGCTGGTGATCGCGTCGCCGACGGCCGGGGTGCTCGACGGGTTCCGGGAGATCCTCAGCGACGAGGTCAACGTCAAGGCGGTCGAGCTGACCACCGACGTGGCCGCGCACGGGCACTTCCAGCTGGCGGTGAACGCGCGGGTGGCCGGGCCCCGGCTCGGGCCGAACGTGCAGAAGGTGATCAAGGCGGTGAAGGCCGGGGACTGGTCCGAGGTCGACGGGAGCGTCGTCGCGGCCGGGATCGAGCTGTTCCCGCAGGAGTACGAGCAGCGGCTCGTGGCCACCGATCCGGCGGCCACCGCGGCGCTGCCCGGCGGGGCCGGGCTGGTCGTGCTGGACACCGAGGTCACCGAGGAGCTGGCGGCCGAGGGCGTGGCGCGGGACCTGGTGCGGGTCGTGCAGCAGGCGCGCAAGGACGCCGGGCTGGACGTGTCGGACCGGATCGCGCTGACCGTGGACGCGCCCGCCGGGGCCGCCGCCGACGCGGCTCGGGCGTTCGAGGCGTTCGTGCGCGAGGAGACGCTGGCGGTCGAGGTGTCGTACGGGGCCGTCGACGGCGGGTCCGAGGGCGCCGTGGGCGACGGGGTCAAGGTGCGGGTGCTGGTCGTCAAGGCCGGCTGAGCGCTCGCGTGACGCGGTCCCGGCGCGTTGCCCGCTCGATCGGGTGACGTGCCGGGACCGGTCTGCTCTCGGAGGCTTCTTTGTCGGTGGGGGGTGCGATGCTCAAGTTCGTGGTGCGGGTGAAGCCGGGGGCCAAGCGCGACGCCGTCGGCGGGCGGTGGGACGAGCGCGCCCTCGTGGTGGCGGTGGCCGCGCCCGCCGTCGAGGGCAAGGCCAACGAGGCGGTGCGCAAGGCGCTGGCCAAGGCGTTCGGGGTGCGCAGGCAGGACGTGGAGATCGTGTCGGGGGAGCGGGGCCGCGACAAGGTCGTGGTCATCGACCCCGCGCCCGACGGGGCGGACGGGCTGCTGGTGGAGCTGCTCGGGGGTTAGGCGGGGTTCGGGGGGGCGGGGTCAGGTCGTCGCCGGTCGCAGCATCGGGAACAGGGTCGGGCCGTTCTCGGGGAGCTCGATCGGCCTGCCCGCGTGCGCGAAGCCGTGCCGCGCGTACAGGGCCGCCGAGCGGGTGGTGCTCGCCTCCAGGTAGCAGGGCAGGCCCGCGGTGTCGGCGAGCCGGTGGGCCAGCAGGAGGCCGCCGACGCCCTGGCCCCTGCGCTCGGGCAGGACTGCGGTGGCGGCCAGGTAGAGGTGCGGGAAGGTCGGGCGCGCGGCGGTCAGCAGGGTGAACAGCGCCTCGGCCCTCGGCGGCGTCCCGTCCGGCCTCGGGGGCTCGCCGCCCGCCGTCCCGCCGCCTGCCTCGGTCCAGAACGCGTACCCGGCGAAGCCTCGCTCGTCCTCGGCGACGAGCACCTCGCACCGGCGGGCCTGCTCGTCGACCAGCGTTCGGATGATCTCGTCGGTGAGGGTCCGGTCGGCGTTCCTGACCTCGTCCGAGTCCAGGACCCACGCCGTGACGACCTCGTCGGCCGCCGCGCGCCGGACCAGGTCCACCACGGCGTCGGACTCGTCCTGGAGTGCCTTGCGCACCTGCATCTTCCCGCTCCTTCGCTCGTACGCTGTAGTCCGATGATTTCCTCCGCTGGGCTGGCGCTCCAACGATTGCGTCACGCGGTGTTGGTGTGACGAAAAGGGGATGCGGTGGGGTGCGCGCAGTGCGGGGCTCTGGTGGAGCGGGCGGCTCGGGGGAGGCCTCGGCGGTACTGCGGGCGGGCCTGCCAGGCGCGGGCGTACCGCGCTCGACGGGACGCCGGGCAGGACCCTCGGGGACGCGCTGCGGCGGCTCGGGGCGGGGCTGGTGCGGGAGGGGCTGGCGCCGCTCGCGGGGGAACGGGCGCAGGGGCGGGTTCACTTGGTGTGGCTCGGGGTGCGGTGGGTGCTGGGTCCGATGTGGGTGGTGCGGCTCGGGACGTGGC
Source organism: Actinosynnema pretiosum (assembly GCF_024171695.1). Classification (GTDB taxonomy): domain Bacteria; phylum Actinomycetota; class Actinomycetes; order Mycobacteriales; family Pseudonocardiaceae; genus Actinosynnema; species Actinosynnema pretiosum. Next base: position 326,831 of record NZ_JAMTCF010000004.1, read on the forward strand.
GGGTGCCGGGCCGGATGTGCAGGGACGTGGCACCGGACGGGGTGCGGCGGGTGCTGGGGCGGATGTGCGTGGTGTGCCTCGGGGTGCGGCCGGTGCCGGGGCGGATGTGCGTGGCGCGGCGCGGGGCGGTGTGGCTGCCGGGGCGGATGTGCGTGGCGCGGTGCGGGGTGTTGCGGGTGTCGGGCCGGACGCGCGGGGACGTGGTGCCGGACGGGGTGCGAGCGGGGGACCGGCCGTGCGGCGGCGGGGTGGTGGGCCGCCGCAGGACCGGGCCGCCGTCGTGCGGGCGGCCATCGAGCTGGCCGACGCCGAGGGGTTGGGCGCGCTGTCGATGCGGGCGCTCGCGGCGCGGACCGGGGTGGCGACCATGTCGCTGTACCGGCACGTCACGGGGCGGGCCGACCTGATCGCGGCCATGGTCGACGCGGTGCTCGTCGAGGCCCGCGAGCTCTGGCGGGAGCGGTCCTGGGGCGTGGGGGACGGGAGGCGCGCACCCGCTGGGAGTCGTGCGCCTGCGGGAGGTCGTGCGCCGGGTGGTGGTGGCGCGCCGGGCGGTGGTGCTGCGTCGGGTGGTGGTGCGCCGAGTGGCGGTGCTGCCGGAGGACCGGGGTGGCGGGAGGTGCTGGAGCGCGAGGCGCGCGAGGAGTGGTTGCTGTACTGGGAGCACCCGTGGGCGCTGGGGGCGCTGGCCACCAGCAGGCCACCGCTCGGGCCGCAGCTGATCGCGGTGGTCGACCGCTACCTCGTCGCGCTCGCCGGGCGCGGGGTGGACCACGCGACCGGGCTTTCGGTGTGCCTGCTGGTCAGCGGGTACGTGCAGGGGATGGCGCTGCTGCTGGTCAGCGAGAGCGAGCAGACCCGCGACACCGGGGTCAGCGGGCCGCAGTGGTGGGGCGCCAGGGGCGGGTGGCTGGACGCCGCGGACTTCCCGTGGGTGCGCGAGCTGGCGAGCGGGGCGCCGCCCGGTGAGCGTGACCTGAACGAGTGGTTCGATTTTGGTCTCGCCAGGGTGCTGGACGGCGTCGCACTGCTGGTGGAAAGCTGATCGCGGGGTTCGTCGGGGCTGCCGGAGGCGGTGGTCCCCTTGTGGTGCTCTCCTCGCGGTCGTCCGGTGGGGTTCTCCCTCGGGTCGCGGGTCTTGCGCGTGACCTCCTGCGCGTGGCGCGGGATCGGGTTGTCCCCGTGCGGGGTTCCTCCGTGCTGGTCGTGACCGCGCGGGGTGCTCGCGGGGTGCTCGGGGTCGCGTTCGGAGCGGGTTCCGGTCCTCTGGGGACGGTGCTCCCGGTGGTGTTCCGGTGGTGTTCCGGCGGTCTTCCGGCCGTGCGGGGAATGCGCTTGCCGCGTGGCCTTCGGGGGTTCCGGTCCGGGGGTTCGCGGGCGCGCTGACCCGCGTCAACGGCGCGGGGGGAGAATGGAACCCCGTCGTGGAGGACAACCGGGAGGTTGAGTGGGCGACGTCAGCGTCATCCTCGGTATCGGTGCAGCGGTGCTCATGGTCGCGGTGGTCGCGGTCAGGGTCTCGACCAGGTTGGGACTGCCCTCGCTGCTGCTGTACCTGGGAATCGGGGTGCTGCTGGGCGAATCGGTGCTCGGCATCCAGTTCTCCGACGCCGACCTGACCCGCTCGCTGGGCACGATCGCCCTGGTCCTGATCCTGGTCGAAGGTGGCCTGACCACCCGGTGGAGCGCGGTGAAACCCGCGCTGGGGCTGGGGATCGGGCTGTCCACGGTGTCCGTGGGAATCTCGATCGGGGTCACCGGGGTCGCGCTGCACCACCTGCTCGGGCTCGACTGGCGCACCGCCCTGCTGTGGGGCGCGGTGCTGTCGTCGACCGACGCGGCGGCGGTGTTCAGCGTGCTGCGCGGGGTCGGGGTCGGCAAGCGGTTGATCGGCGCGCTGGAGCTGGAGTCCGGCATCAACGACGCGCCGGTGTACATCGCCGTGGTGCTGCTGGCGTCCACCGAGGCGATCACCTGGACCGCGCCGCTGCTGATGGTCTACGAGCTGCTCGCGGGCGCGGCCATCGGCATCGGGCTCGGCTGGCTCGGCGCGCTCGGGCTGCGGCGTGCCGCGCTGCCCGCCACCGGCCTGTACCCGCTGGCGACCGTCGCGGTGTGCCTGCTCGCCTACACGGTGGGCGACTTCGCGCACGCGTCCGGCTTCCTGGCCGTGTACACGGGGGCGGTGGTGCTCGGGAACGCCCGGTTGCCGCACCGCTCCGACACGCTCTCGTTCGCCGAGGGCCTCGGGTGGGTCGCGCAGATCGGGCTGTTCGTGCTGCTCGGCCTGTACTCCTCGCCCGCGCGCCTGGTCGACGCCGTGGTGCCCGCGCTGGTCGCGGGCGCGGTCCTGGTGCTGCTGGCGCGCCCGCTGTCGGTGGCCGCGGCGGCGCTGCCGTTCCGGGTGCCGTGGCGCGAGCAGGTGTTCGTGTCCTGGTCGGGGCTGCGCGGGGCGGTGCCGATCGTGTTCGCGCTGCTGCCGCTGGTCCAGGGCGTTGAGGGCGCGCAGGTCCTGGTGGACGTGGTGTTCGTGCTGGTCGTGATCCTGACGATCGTGCAGGGCAGCACGCTGCCGTGGCTGGCGCGCAAGCTAGGGCTGGTGAAGTCCGGGGAGGCCGAGGAGGTGCAGGTCGACTCGTCGGCGCTGGACGAGCTGGGGGCCGAGCTGCTCCAGGTGCGCATCCAGGCGGGGTCGAAGCTGCACGGCGTGTACCTGTCCGAGCTGAGGCTGCCGCCGGGGGCGATGGTGAGCCTGGTGGTGCGGGCGGAGGAGGGCTTCACGCCGCAGGCGACCACGCGGTTGCAGGAGGGCGACCAGTTGTTGGTGGTCAGCACGGAAGCGGCGCGGGACGCGGCGGAGACCCGGATCCGGGAGGTCGACAAGGGCGGGCGGTACGCGCGGTGGAAGGGCAGCGCGCCGACCTGAGCGGGGTGGGTAGCGGGCAGCGGGCAGCGAGGTGGACAGCGGGGCGGACAACAGGGGACGGCGCGCTGGCCGGAGTGGTGAACGAGGTGGGATGGGCGGCTGGCGGTCATCAGCCGGTGGTCAATGGCCGGCGACCGATGATCGGCGGCTGGCTGCCGGTGACCGACGACTAGCGACCGGCGACCGATGATCGGCGACTGGCGACTGGCGACTGGCGACTGGGGGCTGGGGGCTGGGGCTGGCGACCGGCGGCCAGCGACCGGCGGTTGGCGGCCAGCGATCGGCGGTTGGCGGCCGGTGACCGGTGGTTGGAGGTGGCGACCGGCCACCGGCCACTGGTGGCTGGCGGTGGACTGCTGGTGGCGGGCTGCGGTCGGGGCGGCGTCCCGAGCGGGATGTGGATCAGCGGGGAGAACCGGTTCCGGTGAGTCGTGGCGCGAGGCTGTGGTTCGGCGGCCGGGGGCTCACCTTGCTGCGCAGCGGTCTCGTGGCGCCGCGCAGTGCGGGGTTCGGGGCTGATCCGGGTCTCGCCACGGGGGCGATCCGGTTGCTCTCGGCATGTGGGAAGTGCTCGACGGTCCTCGGGAGGGTCGGCTAGCTTTCTCGGCAGGTCATGAGTTCCAGCGTCAAGCCCGGGCTTGCTGGACGACAACCCTCCTCCGCGGTGGGGTGCCCCCGGTGACGACCAGGTCCGGCGCGCAGGGCGTCGGGCAAGCGCGGGTCATCCTCATCACGGGCGACCCCGAGTCGCTCGGAGGACGATCATGACGCTCGCCGTTTCCCGCACCGCCCGCGCCCTCGTCGGGACCGCTGACGGCGCGGACGCCCCCGCCGCCCCGATCGGCGCCGGGTTCACCGACGCCCCCGCCACGTCGGTGAGTGCTGATCTCGCCGCCGGCCGTGCCGCGTCGGTGGGCACCGCCCACACCGCGACCGCCCCCGCCACGTCCGCCCCCGCCACGTCCGCCCGCACCACGTCCGCCCGCACCACGCCCACCGCCGCCACGTCCACCGCCGCCACGCCCGCCGACGCCGACTTCGCCGTCGACCGGGTCGCCGCTCCCGCGAGCGCCGCCACCGGCGCGCTCCCCGCCGTCGTCGGGGCCGCGCTGCGGGTTCCGCTGGTCACCGGGCAGCGGGTCGAGTACGCGAACCTCGACAACGCCGCCTCCACCCCCTGCCTCGAGCAGGTGCGCGACGCCGTCGACGAGCTGCTGCCCTGGTACGCCTCCGTGCACCGGGGCGCGGGTTTCGCGTCCAAGGTGTCCACCCGCGTCTACGAGCAGGCCCGCGACTCGGTGCGCCGCTTCACCGGCGCCCGTGCCGGCGACACCGTCGTGTTCACCCGCAACACCACCGACTCGCTCAACGCCCTCGCCCGCGCCGTGCCCAGGGGCACTTCCGTGCTCCTGTTCGACACCGAGCACCACGCGGCCCTGCTGCCGTGGCGCGGGCCGAACGTGCGCCGACTGCGCACCCCCGGCACGCCCGCCGAGGCCGCACGCGTGCTCGACGCCGCGCTCGCCGAGTGCCCGATCGGGCCGCGCCTGGTGGTGCTGACCGGCGCGTCCAACGTCACCGGCGAGGTGTGGCCGGTCGCCGAGCTGGCCGCGATCGCCCGCCGCCGGGGCGCGCGCACCGTGCTCGACGCCGCCCAGCTCGCCCCGCACCGCCCGCTCGACATCAAGGAGCTGGGCGTCGACTACGTCGCCTTCTCCGGCCACAAGCTCTACGCCCCGTTCGGCGCGGGCGTGCTGGTCGGCCGCGCCGACTGGCTCCAGGCCGCCGAGCCCTACCTGGTCGGCGGTGGGGCGACCTCGCTGGTCACCGACCACGGCGACCACCTCGGCGTCGCCTGGTCCAAGGTGCCCGAGCGGCACGAGGCCGGGTCGCCCAACGTGGTCGGCGTGCACGCGCTCGCCGTCGCCTGCGACGTGCTCGGCCGGAGCTGGAAGCAGGCCGTCGCGCACGAGCGGGCCCTGCTGGAGCGGCTGCGCGCCGGACTGGCGACCGTGCCCGGCGTGCGCGAGCTGTCCCTGTTCGGCTCCGGGCAGGACCGGGTCGGCGTGGTCAGCTTCACCGTCGCGGGCCAGGACTCCGGCTACCTCGCCGCCGCCCTGTCCGCCGAGCACGGCGTCGGCGTGCGCGACGGCGCGTTCTGCGCCCACGTGGCCGTGCACCGCCTCACCGGCGGCGAGCGCGCCCTGCGCGCCTCCCTGGGCCTCGGCTCCACCGAGGAGCACGTGGACCGCCTCGTCGCCGCGCTGCGCTCCCTCGTCACCGAGGGTCCCAAGGTCGCCTACACCCAGCGCGACGGCCGCTGGGAGCCTGCCGAGGACGACCGCGCCCTGCCGCCGTTCCTGGCCTGACCGGCCACCGCACCGGGCTGACCGGCCCCCTCGCCGCGCGATGCTGGACAATGGCCGGGTGAGCACGGACCCCAACACCGAACCCGACGCCCCCGACGAGGCCGCCTCGCCCGCGCCGGACGCCCAGCCCAAGCGGCGGGTCGTGCTGCTCGGCGTGATCGCCGCCGTCGTGCTGGCGCTCGACATCGCCACCAAGGTGATCGCGGTCGCCGAGCTGGAGGGCAGGCAGCCGATCGAGCTGTTCGGCGGACTGCTCTACCTGCCGCTGATCCGCAACCCCGGCGCCGCGTTCGGCATGGCCGAGGGCTGGACGATCGTCCTGGCGATCATCGCGTTCGGCGTCGTCGGGTTCATCCTGTGGATCGCCCGCAAGCTCCGCTCGGTCGGCTGGGCCATCGGCCTCGGCCTGGTGCTGGGCGGCGCGCTCGGCAACCTGGTCGACCGGGTCTTCCGCTCGCCCGGCCCGCTGCGCGGCCACGTCGTGGACTTCCTGTCCGTGCTGGACCCGTGGGGCGGCTTCTTCCCCGTGTTCAACCTGGCCGACTCGGCCATCTGCGTCGGCGGCGGCGTGATCGTGCTGATGTCGCTGCTCCAGCGCGACTACGACGGCACCCGGTTCGAGAAGAAGCCCTCCGGCAAGGCTGCCGTCAGCGCGGGCGCCACCACGTCGGGCGCCACCCCCGTGGGCAGCACCACCAGCACCACCAGCACCACCCCCGAGACCACCGAGAACCAGACCGCAGGCGAGTCCGCCGACGGCGGGAAGCAGGCACAGGCGTGAGCGGCGACTACCGGACCCTCCCCGTCCCCGACGGCCTCGACGGGATGCGCGTCGACGCGGGTCTCGCCAAGCTCCTCGGGCTCTCCCGCACGGTCGTCGCCTCGCTGGCCGAGAGCGGCGACGTCGTGCTCGACGGCCGCGTCGCGGGCAAGTCGGACCGCCTGGTCGCGGGCTCCTGGCTGGAGCTCACCCTGCCCGAGCCGGAGCGGCCCGTGCAGGTCCAGGCCGTCGCGGTCGAGGGCATGATCATCCTGCACGAGGACGACGACGTGATCGTCGTGGACAAGCCCGTCGGCGTCGCCGTGCACCCCTCGCCGGGCTGGACCGGCCCGACCGTGGTCGGCGGGCTCGCCGCCGCGGGCGTGCGGGTGTCCACCTCCGGCGCGGCCGAGCGGCAGGGCGTGGTGCACCGGCTCGACGTCGGCACCACCGGCGTCATGGTCGTGGCCAAGAGCGAGCACGCCTACTCGGTGCTCAAGCAGGCGTTCAAGGAGCGCACGGTCGAGAAGCTGTACCACGCGCTGGTGCAGGGCCACCCGGACCCGATCAAGGGCACCATCGACGCGCCCATCGACCGGCACCCCAAGCACGACTACAAGTTCGCCGTCATGGCCAGCGGCAAGCCGAGCATCACGCACTACGAGGTCGTGGAGGCGTTCCGCGCCGCGTCGCTGCTGGACGTGCACCTGGAGACCGGGCGCACCCACCAGATCCGGGTGCACTTCTCCGCGCTCAAGCACCCGTGCGTCGGCGACCTGACGTACACCGCCGACCCGGTGCTCGCCAAGCGGCTGGGCATGACCAGGCAGTGGCTGCACGCCCGCACCCTCGGCTTCCACCACCCCGCCGACGGGCAGTGGGGCGAGTTCACCAGCGAGTACCCGGCCGACCTGAACCACGCGCTGGAGCTGCTCCGCTCGGAGAGCTGACGGGGACCGGACCCGCGAAGCACGAAGGGGCGCCCACCACGACGGTGGGCGCCCCTTCCGCGTCCGAGGACTAGACCGCCGAACCGGCAGGAGCCTGAGCGGGCTCGACCACCTCGGGCTCGTCCTTCGTGATGCCCTTGTCGCCCCTGGTCAGCACCAGGAACGAGGTCAGCGCCAGCGCCGTGCAGGCCGCCATGACCAGTGCCAGCGGCAGCACGCTGCTCGAACCGCCCGCGCCCACGACCGGCGCCATCAGGCCGCCCATCAGGAACTGCGACACGCCCAGCAGCGCCGACGAGCTGCCCGCCGCCTCCGGGTGCCTGGCCATCGCCAGGGTCGCCGCGTTCGGCATCAGCAGGCCGATGCTGCACGTGACCAGGAACAGCGGCACCAGGAACGTCACCAGGCCACCGCCCACCAGGCCCGCGACGACCAGGGCGATCCCGGCCGCCACCGCCGTGCTCAGGCCGATCCGCAGCAGGCCCCTGGGCATGATCCGCCCGGTCAGCGCGGTGTTGATGACGCCCGCGATGAAGATGCCGCCCGAGTTCAGCGCGAACACCAGGCTGAACTCCTGCGGGGACAGGCCGAACACGCCCTGCAGCACGAACGACGAGCCGGAGACGTAGCCGAAGATCGCGCCGAGCGCGAAGGCCGACGCCAGCACGTAGCCGACGAACACCCGGTCGGTCAGCAGGCCGCCGAACACCCGGAGCGTGCCGCCCAGGTCCAGCGGGCGGCGCTTCTCCGGCGGCAGGGTCTCCTTCAGGCCGACGGCCATCAGCACCAGCAGCACCACCGCGACGACCGCGAGCACGACGAACGTCGCGCGCCACGACGCGTAGCGCAGCACCTGCCCGCCCAGCACCGGCGCGAGCATCGGGCCGAGGCCGTTGACCAGCATGATCAGCGACATGAACTTCGCCATCGCCAGCCCGGAGAACCGGTCGCGGGCGACGGCCATGGCCACCACGAAGCCTGCGGCGACGCCGAGGCCCTGGAGCAGCCGGAACGCGGCCAGCGCGGTCGCGGTCGGCGCCAGCGCGCACACCAGCGACAGCACCACGTACGAGCCGATGCCGAACAGCAGCGGCTTGCGCCTGCCGATCGAGTCCGACAGCGGGCCGATCAGCAGCTGGCCGACGGACAGGCCGATGATGAACGTCGTCAGCGACAGCTGGATCTGCGACTCGCCCGCCCCGAACTCCTTCGCCATGTCGGGGAAGGCGGGCAGGTAGGCGTCGATGGACAGCGGGCCGAGGCAGCACAGCACGCCCAGCAGGGCGACGAGCTTCCCACGTCCTTGCACAGCGGTGACCCCCATGGTTCTTCGACAGTCGTCGGTCTTGTGTCTCTCGAGGCTTTGCGGGACGACGGTGTCCAAGGAGGTGGATCTCGACCCCACGGCGCAGGTGCCTGGCGGGGTGAGCCGCCGGTGGTGGACAACGCGGGGGAAGCCGCTCTGCTTCCCGGTTCGGCCCTCGAATTTCGGGGGTCCGCCGTTCCGGCGCGCGCGAGCGCCTCCGGTCGCAAAACACGGCGCGGGTGGATGCGGGGGAGAACCACCAGGTCGAACGGCTGGAGCGGGCCCGGAACGAGGTTATCGCCGGGGTCGCGAACCGATCGGGTGGAGTGGACCCGCCGACCGGGTGAGCGGGCTCACGCTCTGGGGCGGGAGCGGCGCGTGGGCCGGGTCAGTCCTCGACGGTCCACACGAGCGTGTTCAGGTCGGCCTCGGGTCGCACGCTCCAGCGCACGGACGTGACCACCGTGCTCTCCGGCAGCACGTACACGGTGTGGCCGCCCGCCGTCTCGCCCGGCTGCACGCCGATCTTGTGCGGCGGCCGGGACGACAGCGACACCGGGGCCTTCGCCACGCTCTCGCCGGTGCTGGTGGTCAGCACCAGGTACATGTCGGGCAGCGCGTTGAACGGCACGTTCCCGGTGTTCGCCAGCTCCGTGTGCACCACGACGGCCCGCTCGCCCTCGGCCAGCTTGTAGCCGGCGGCGGTGAACAGGAAGTCGGCCGGGTCGACGACCTCGACCAGCTGGATCGTGAACCGGGCGCCCTCCAGGCCCTCGGTCTCCAGGACGCTGCCGATCTTGCCGGTGCGGGCCCTCGGCGCGGCGGGCTGCTGGTCGCCGCGCGCCCACCCGGCCGTCTGCGGCGGGCCCCACGGGTTCGCCTCCTGCACCGGGAGCGGTCCCGACGGCAGCGGCTGCGCGGGGAAGGGCTGGCTCGGCGGGCCGACCACCGGGTGTCCGGGGTAGGAGCCGGACGGGGTGCCCTGGACCGTGCCCGGCAGCGGCAGCGGACCGGAGCCCGGCTGCGCGTACGGGCCCGGCTGGGGCTGCGGCTGACCGGCGTAGCTGCCCCACGCCATGCTGTTGGCCAGCGCCTTGCGGATGCCGTTCGGGTCGCACTCCACGCCCACCAGGAGCGGCAGCCCGCTGCCGGACAGGGTGATCAACCGCATGGCGGCTTCCCTGGGGTCCATGCCCAGCCGCGCGGCCACCTCGTGCACGGCGGCGCGGCCCATCTCCGCGATCATGGCGAGGAGGCGGGCGTCTACTGGATCAGGGGCAACCACGCCCACGAACGCTACCCGCCTGGCAGCGCGCCCGCGTGAGTGCCCCGTCGCTGTGACCGGGTCGCGACCTGCGCCGGTGGCCCGGTCGGCGCGCGCGGCGGCCCCGCTCCGGAACCGCCGGTGTGACGCTCCCGCGTTCGGCGCGGGCGGACGGCCCACCACCCGCTCGGCGTATAGAGTCGCTGAGGTCTCGCCCGCGCGTCGTCCGGGCCCGCTGCCGATCTTCATAGGGGGTTTGGTGTCCGACTCGTTCGCGCACCTCCACGTGCACACCGAGTACTCGATGCTCGACGGGGCGGCGAAGCTCAAGGACATGTTCGCCGAGTGCGAGCGGCTGGGGATGCCCGCCGCGGCGATCACCGACCACGGCAACATGTACGGCGCCTACGACTTCTTCCGCCAGGCCACCGCCGCGGGCATCAAGCCGGTCATCGGCATCGAGGCGTACCTGGCCCCCGAGTCCCGGTTCAACAAGAAGCGCGTCACCTGGGGCGACCCCGGCCAGAAGGCCGACGACGTGTCCGCCAGCGGCGCCTACACGCACCAGACGATCTGGGCGCGCACCGTCGAGGGCCTGCACAACCTGATGAAGTGCTCCAGCCGCGCCTCCACCGAGGGCCAGCTGGGCAAGTGGCCGCGCATGGACGCCGAGCTGCTCGCCGAGCACTCCAAGGGCCTCATGGCCACCACCGGCTGCCCGTCCGGCGAGGTGCAGACCCGGCTCCGCCTCGGCCACGAGAAGGAGGCCTACGAGGCGGCGGGCAAGTGGCGCGAGATCTACGGCGCCGACAACTTCTTCGTCGAGCTGATGGACCACGGCATCGAGCTGGAGCGCCGGGTCCGCGACGGCCTGGTCGACATCGCCCGCAAGCTCGACATCCCGTTCGTGGTCACCAACGACTCGCACTACACGTACGCCGAGGACCGCGAGGCGCACGAGGCGCTGCTGTGCGTGCAGACCGGCAAGACCCTGCAGGACCCGAGCCGGTTCAAGTTCGACGGCACCGGCTACTACCTGAAGTCCCCGCAGGAGATGTACGCGATCGACTCCTCGGACCCGTGGCAGGAGGGCTGCCGCAACACGCTGCTGGTGGCCGAGAAGGTCGACACGACCGACATGTTCGCCTTCCAGAACCTCATGCCGCGCTACCCCGTCCCGGAGGGCATGACCGAGGCGGACTACTTCCGCGAGCAGGTGTGGGAGGGGATGCGCCGCAGGTTCCCCGGAGGCGTCGACGAGGTCCACACCAAGCAGGTGGAGTTCGAGATCGGCGTCATCCTGCAGATGGGCTTCCCCTCGTACTTCCTGGTCGTCGCGGACTTCATCAACTGGGCCAAGGAGAACGGCATCCGGGTCGGCCCCGGCCGAGGCTCCGCCGCGGGCGCGCTCATCGCCTACGCGATGGGCATCACCGACCTGGACCCGCTGGCGCACGGCCTGATCTTCGAGCGGTTCCTGAACCCGGACCGCGTCAGCCCGCCCGACATCGACATCGACTTCGACGAGCGCAGGCGCGGCGACGTCATCCGGTACGTGACCGACAAGTGGGGCGACGACAAGGTCGCCCAGGTCATCACCTTCGGCACCATCAAGGCGAAGGCGGCCATCAAGGACTCCGCGCGCGTGCTGTACGGCCAGCCCGGCTACGCCGTCGCCGACCGGATCTCCAAGGCCATGCCGCCCGCCGTCATGGGCAAGGACATCCCGCTGTCGGGCATCTTCGACCCGCAGCACAAGCGGTACGCCGAGGCGTCCGAGGTGCGCGGCCTGTACGACACGGACCCGCAGGTCAAGGAGATCATCGACACCGGTCGCGGCCTGGAGGGCCTGATCCGCAACGCGGGCGTGCACGCCTGCGCGGTCATCATGTCCGCCGAACCGCTGATGGACCACATCCCGGTGTGGAAGCGCCCGCAGGACGGCTCGATCATCACGCAGTTCGACTACCCGACCTGCGAGACGCTCGGCCTGCTGAAGATGGACTTCCTGGGCCTGTCGAACCTCACCACGATCGACGACGCGCTCAAGAACATGAAGATCAACGGCAAGGAGCCGGTCGACCTCGACCACCTGGAGCTGACCGACAAGAAGACCTACCAGCTCCTCTCCAAGGGCGAGACCCTGGGCGTGTTCCAGCTGGACGGCGGCCCCATGCGGGACCTGCTGCGCCTGATGCGCCCCGACAACTTCGAGGACATCTCGGCCGTGGGCGCGCTGTACCGCCCCGGCCCCATGGGCGCGAACTCGCACACGAACTACGCGCTGCGCAAGAACAAGCTCCAGGAGATCACGCCGATCCACCCGTCGCTGGCGGAGGCGCTGGAGGACATCCTCGGCACGACCTACGGCCTGATCGTGTACCAGGAGCAGGTCATGGCGATCGCGCAGAAGCTGGCGGGCTACACGCTCGGCCAAGCGGACCTGCTGCGCCGCGCGATGGGCAAGAAGAAGAAGGAGATCCTGGACAAGGAGTTCGCCGGCTTCGAGGCCGGGATGCTGGCCAACGGCTACCCGGCCGACGCGATCAAGACCCTGTGGGAGATCCTCGTCCCGTTCGCCGACTACGCCTTCAACAAGGCGCACTCGGCCGCGTACGGCCTGGTCTCGTACTGGACCGCGTACCTGAAGGCGAACTACCCGGCCGAGTTCATGGCCGCGCTGCTCACCACGAACTCCGACAACAAGGACAAGTCGGCCATCTACCTGGCCGAGTGCCGCCGGATGGGCATCACGGTGCTCCCGCCGGACGTCAACGAGTCCGAGCGCGAGTTCGTCGCGGTCGGCGAGGACATCCGGTTCGGCCTCGGCGCGATCCGCAACGTCGGCGCGAACGTGGTCGACGCGATCATCAAGGCGCGCAAGGAGAAGGGCCGCTTCACCGACTTCTCCGACTTCCTGCGCAAGGTCGACGCCACGGTCTGCAACAAGAAGGTCGTGGAATCGCTGATCAAGGCCGGCGCCTTCGACTCGCTGAACCACCCCCGCAAGGGCCTGCACATGGTGCACGTCGAGGCGGTGGACGCGATCATGCTGACCAAGAAGGAGGAGGCGCGCGGCCAGTTCGACCTGTTCGGCGACGGCGGGGACGACGGCAACGGCAGCGTCTTCGACGTGCGCATCCCCGAGGAGCACTGGGAGTCCAAGCACCAGCTGACCCTGGAGCGGGAGATGCTGGGCCTGTACGTGTCCGGGCACCCGCTCAACGGGGTCGAGCAGGTGCTGGAGTCCTACTCGGACGCGTCCATCGCGCGCATCCTGGAAGGCGACGTCGCGGACGGCACGCAGGTCACGCTCGGCGGCATCCTCGCGTCGGTGACCAGGCGGGTCAACAAGAACGGCGAGCCGTGGGCGTCGGCGATGCTCGAAGACCTGGCCGGTGGCATCGAGGTGCTGTTCTTCCCGAAGAGCTACGTCGTGCACGGCATGTCCGTGGCCGAGGACGCGATCGTGCTGGTGAAGGCGCGCGTGGCGAAGCGGGACGACCGCATCTCCCTGATCGCCAACGACCTGGTGGTGCCGGACCTGGCAGAGCTGGGCAACCAGGCCCTGAGGCTGAAGCTGAACGCGTCGCGCTGCGACCCGAAACTGGTGACCTCGCTGAAGGAAGTCCTGTCGGCACATCCGGGGACGACCGAGGTGCACCTCAACCTGGTGATCAACAGCAGCCGCCAGACCCTGCTGAAGCTGGACGACGCCCTGCGGGTCAACCCGACCCCGTCGCTCAAGGGCGACCTGAAGGCCCTGCTCGGACCGGGCTGCCTGGGCTGACAGCGGCGCGCCCGGCGATCCCCTGCCGGGCGCGCCCCCCGACAGGGAACCGCCGGGGTCACCACTCGCACCCCTGCAAGTCGAACGCACTAGCGGGCTGCGGGGCGAGCGCAGCGAGCCCAAGCAGCCCCACTCCCGCGTCCCTCGTCTCCGTTTGGCCTGGCGCAGCCCGAGCACGCTCGTCAAGATGCCGCCGCACTGCCCGGCAGACCGCACAGTCATCCGGCGTCTTGACGAGTGTGCTTGCCTGAAAGGAGGCCAAACGGAGACGAGGGACCCCGCCCACCGCAGTAGTTGTCCGTAAACCGGACCACCACCCCAACGGTCACCGGTCGGCAGAGCCCGTCCCTCTCGTTTTTGGAGGCCTGCCCCGCTGGCGAGGCGCGCCCTTCAGCTCTTGCCTTTCAGCTTTTGACTTTCCGCTCTTGCCCTTCAGCACTCGCCGCCACCCCCACCCACCCCCGCCCCCTCCACTACCCTCACCCGCCGTGGACCGAGCTGATCTCCTCCGCCTGGACCGGCAGCACGTCTGGCACCCCTACGCCCCCATGCCTGCCACCACCGACCCGCTCGTCGTCACCTCCGCCGAAGGCGTCCGCCTCCGCCTGGACGACGGCCGTGACCTGATCGACGGCATGTCCTCCTGGTGGGCCGCCATCCACGGCTACCGGCACCCCGTCCTCGACGCCGCGATCCGCGACCAGCTCGGCCAAATGAGCCACGTCATGCTCGGCGGCCTCACGCACGAGCCCGCCGTTGCCCTCTGCACCCGACTGGCCGAGATCACCCCGCCCGGACTGGAGCACGTCTTCCTCTCCGACTCCGGCTCGGTCGCCGTCGAGATCGCGGTCAAGATGTGCCTCCAGCACTGGCGCTCCCTGGGCAAGCCGGAGAAGCGCCGCCTGCTCACCTGGCGCGGCGGCTACCACGGGGACACCTTCCACCCCATGTCCGTCTGCGACCCGGACGGCGGGATGCACTCCCTCTGGCGCGGGGTGCTGCCCGAGCAGGTGTTCGCCTCCGCCCCGCCCGCCGCGATGGACACCGCCTACGTCGCCGAGCTGGCCGACCTGGTCGAGCGGCACGCCGACGAGCTCGCCGCCGTCATCGTCGAACCCGTCGTCCAGGGCGCGGGCGGCATGAGGTTCCACGACCCCCGCTACCTGCACGTGCTCCGCGAGCTGACCCTCGCGAACGACGTGCTCCTCGTCTTCGACGAGATCGCCACCGGCTTCGGCCGCACCGGCGAGCTGTTCGCCGCCGACCACGCGGGCGTCAGCCCGGACGTGATGTGCGTCGGCAAGGCCCTGACCGGCGGTTACCTCTCCCAGGCCGCGACCCTGTGCACCCCGCGCGTCGCCGAGGGCATCGCGCGCGGCGACGTCCCGTTGCTCGCGCACGGCCCCACGTTCACGGGCAACCCGCTCGCCTCCGCAGCCGCCCTCGCCTCGACCGACCTGCTGCTCTCCCGCGACTGGCGCGCGGAGGTGGCGGGCATCGAGTCCGGCCTGCGCGAGGGCCTGGCGGGCGCACCCGGTCAGGTCCGGGTGCTGGGCGCGATCGGCGTGGTGCAGCTGGACCACGAGGTGGACGTGGCCGCCGCCACCGCCGCCGCCGTCGAGCGCGGGGTGTGGCTGCGGCCGTTCCGCGACCTCGTCTACACCATGCCGCCGTTCGTCTGCTCCGATCAGGACGTCGCCGACATCGCCGCCGCCGTGGTCGCGGCGGCCGAGGCGTCCTCACTGGCGCAGCAGCGTTGACCCCCACACCAGCAGCAGCACCGAGTACCCGATCAGCAGCCACCCCAGCAGCCGGTTCCCGCCGTCGCCCCCGCCGAACGCCCTGGCCCGCGCCGAGAACCGCGCCGTGACCGCCGCCACCAGCGCGACCACGGCCAGCGCCAGCGGGGCCAGCAGCACGCCCCAGGCCCCCGCGAACACCCC
The DNA here is from genome assembly GCF_024171695.1 of Actinosynnema pretiosum. Lineage (GTDB taxonomy): Bacteria > Actinomycetota > Actinomycetes > Mycobacteriales > Pseudonocardiaceae > Actinosynnema > Actinosynnema pretiosum. The sequence continues at coordinate 342,139 of NZ_JAMTCF010000004.1, forward strand.
GCCGAAGTAGTCCACCGGCAGCGGCACGTCCGACCACCCGCTGACCGGGGCCATCAGCACCGCGACGGAACCCCACACCCAGGTCGCGCGCCGCCACTGCCGCGCCCGCTCCGGTCCGCCGGACCGCCCCACCAGGAGCGCGATCCCGCCCACGGCGAACGCGGCGCCCGCGAACAGCCAGCCCACCACCGTGGACACCACCGGGATCGGGGCCACGACCTCACCCACCAGCGGGACCACGTGCGACCACAGAACGTAGTGGCAGAGCACGCCCAGCGGGATCGCGCCGAGCACCACCCCCACCTGCTTGCCGTCGCTGAGCCGCTCGAACCACGACCGCTCCCGCACGGCGGTCTCCGGCGTCCGCCCGGTGAGCCACGCCTTGTCGCGCACCCGCTGCCCCTGCCACTGCCCCTGCTCCCGCCGCTGCCGCCGCCTGCGGCGCGACCCCCTGCCCACCGCCGTCAGCCCTCGACCGCTATGGCGGAGGCCAACTGGGTGTTGGTGGGCTCCACCAGCACCGTCCCGTCCGCCAGCACGACCACCGGGATGTTCTTGCGCCCGCCCGCGATCTCCACGGCCCGCTCGCGCGCCACCTCGTCGTGCTCGACGTCGACCTCGGTGAACGGAACCCCGTTCTCCCTGAACCACGCCTTGGCCCGGCGGCAGTCGCCGCACCAGTCGGCGCTGTAAACCACGATTTCACCCATGCCGGTGACTGTAGAACGCCACTCACGGCAACGCTGCGTGTCGTCGTAGTGTGGGGGGCCGTGAGCGTCCTCGTGATCACCGGCACGGGCACCGACGTCGGCAAGACCGTGGTCGTGGCCGCGCTGGCGGCGATCGCGGCAGCCGAAGGCCGTCGGGTGGCCGTCCTCAAGCCGGTGCAGACCGGCGTCCTGCCCGGCGAACCGGGTGACCTGGCGGAGGTCCAGCGGATGGCGGGCCCCGTCACCACCCGTGAGCTGCGCCGCTACCCCGACCCGCTGTCCCCGGCCGCCGCGGCCCGCCGCTCCGGCCTGCCCACCGCGCACCCGGCCGAGATCGCAGGCGCGGCCACCGCGCTGGACGACGCACACGACCTGGTGATCGTCGAGGGCGCGGGCGGCCTGCTCGTGCCGCTCGACGACCGGGGCGCCACCCTCGCCGACGCGGCCTGGGCGCTGCACGCCCCCGTGCTCGTCGTCGCCCACGCCGAGCTCGGCACCCTCAACACCACCGCCCTCACCGCCGAGGTGCTGGTGCGGCGCGGCCTCGAGTCGATCGGCGTGGTCATCGGCCGCTGGCCCGAGCACCCCGACCTGGCCGCCCGGTGCAACCTCGTCGACCTGCCCGAGGTCGCGGGAGCCCCGCTGCTGGGCGCGCTGCCGGACGGGGCGGGCGCGCTCACCGGCTCGGAGTTCCTGGAGGTCGCGCGCGCCGGGCTGTCCCCGTGGTTCGGCGGCACGTTCGACCCGGACAAGTTCTCCGCCCCGCACACCTGCTGACACGCCCGCCGCGCTCTGCCACTCAGCGGGGTTGCTCGGGCACACTCGGTGACCGACGGCGCGAGTCGACCCCGAGGAGAAGTCGTGACGGCAGCCCCCGAGCAGGCGCAGACCACCCCGGACTCCGGGACCGACCAGGCCGGTGACGTGCTCGCCGAGGCCGGGGAGCGGGTGCTGGAGGGCGGCGTCGGACTCACCGAGGAGCAGGTCCGGCGGGTGCTCGCCCTGCCCGACGAGCGCATCCCCGAACTCCTCTCGCTCGCCCACGAGGTCCGCGTGCGCTGGTGCGGGCCCGAGGTCGAGGTGGAGGGCATCGTGTCCCTCAAGACCGGCGGCTGCCCCGAGGACTGCCACTTCTGCTCCCAGTCCGGCCGGTTCCCCTCGCCGGTGCGCTCCGCCTGGCTGGACGTGCCCGGCCTGGTCCGCGCGGCCAGGCAGACCGCCGAGACCGGGGCCACCGAGTTCTGCGTCGTCGCGGCCGTGCGGGGGCCTGACGCGCGGCTGATGTCGCAGGTCCGCGCCGGGATCGAGGCCATCCGCGCCGACGGCAACCCCATCCAGATCGCCTGCTCGCTCGGGATGCTCACCCAGGCGCAGGTGGACGAGCTGGTCGCGATGGGCGTGCACCGCTACAACCACAACCTGGAGACCGCCCGATCGCACTTCCCGAACGTGGTCACCACGCACTCCTGGGAGGAGCGCCGGGACACCCTGCGGATGGTCCGCGCGGCGGGCATGGAGGTGTGCTGCGGCGGGATCATCGGCATGGGGGAGACCCCGGCGCAGCGGGCCGAGTTCGCCGTCCAGCTCGCCGCCCTCGAACCCGACGAGGTGCCGCTCAACTTCCTCATCCCCAACCCCGGCACCCCGTACGAGGACTACCCGGTGGTGGAGGGGCCCGAGGCGCTGCGGGTGGTCGGGGCGTTCCGGTTGGCGCTGCCGCGCACGGTCCTGCGGTTCGCTGGCGGGCGGGAGCTGACGTTCGGCGACCTCGGGGCTAAGCGGGGGATGCTCGGCGGGATCAACGCGATCATCGTCGGGAACTACCTGACCAACCTCGGGCGGCCCGCGCAGGAGGACCTGGACATGCTGGCCGAGCTGGCCATGCCGATCAAGGAGTTGAACAAGACCCTGTGAGCGCGGGCGAGGAGTACTGCGGGCACTGCGGCCACGCTCGGGACGCGGCCGACCACGGCGCGTGCGCGCGACGGCTCGGGGTGGTCGACCCTCCCCGGTTCTGCTCGGCGTGCGCGCGGCGGATGGTCGTGCAGGTGACACCCGGAGGGTGGACGGCCTCGTGCGGCAGGCACGGCGAGGTGCGGTCGGCCTGACCGGCGGCGCCCGCGCGCGCCCCGCGACCGTCGGGTGGTCGCGGGGCGCGCGGTAACCTCCTGCCGACGGTCGGGCGCAGGGAGGTCTCGGGTGGCTGAGCAACCGGTTGACGGGCAGGGCGGGTCGGACGGCTCGTCGACCTCGGCCCCGGCCGGGCGCGCCGAGGCCGGGTGGCCCCGGCGCGACGAGGCGACCACGAGGATCAGCAAGGCGGCGCTGGGCGGGGCGGACGAGAAGACCGCCGTGCTGGCGAAGCCGGTCGTGGGGAAGTCCACTCCGGTCAAGCCCGCTGACGCCGCGCCCGCCCCCGAACCTGCGGTGGCCGACTCCAAGGCCGTGGAGCCCGAGCCGGTGAAGCCCGAGGCCGTGAAGCCCGAGCCGGTGGAGCCCAAGGCCGCGAACCCCGAAGCCGCGAACCCCGAAGCCGTGAAGTCCGAAGCGGTGAAGCCCGAGCCCGCCGACTCCGAGCCCACAAACTCCAAGTCCACCGCCCCCGAGTCCGCCGACTCCAAGCCCTCCGTCCCCGAGTCCGCCGATGCCGTGAAGCCCCCGGCGTCGAAGGCCGACGAGAGCACCCAGGCCGCCCTCACCCCCGTCACCGACGAGCCCGAGCCCGCCCCCTCGTCCTCGCCCGAGGCCGTCGTCGTGGCCGCGCACGTCGCCGCGCCCGCCCCCGTCGTCGACACCGAGCCCGCGACCGAGCGGGTCGCCCGGCCCGACACCCTCGACGGGTACGACCGGCAGCCCCCGGCCGAGTCCTGGGTGGGCGCCCCCGTGCACGTCCTGCACGCCTTCCACCGCGACCGGCCGAAGGTCGTGGTGCAGCGGGACATCCCGTCCGCGATCAAGGTGTTCTCCACGACCTCCCTCCTCGGCCTGCCGATCGGCCTGCTGTGGGCGTGGCTCGCGCCCGCGCAGAACGCCGTCGTCCAGTCCGGCGGGTTCGTCCCGGTGCCCGGCGAGAGCTACCACCGGCTCGACTCGCTGATGGTGTTCGTGCTGCTCGGCCTGGCCGCAGGCGTCCTCACCGGCACCGGGTCGTGGATGATGCGGGAACTGCGCGGCCCCGTGGTCATGCTGGCCGCGACGGTCGGGTCGGTGCTGGCCGCGTTCCTGGCGTTCCGGGTCGGCGCGCCCCTCTCGACCTGGCACTACGAGCTGGCGTCCGCCCCCGTCGTCGGCGAGGTGATCAGGCTCGCCCCCTCGTTGGACAGCGCGTGGGGGATCGTGGCCTGGCCGCTCGGCACCGCGCTCGCGTACGGCTGCCTCGCCGCCTGGAACGGCATGGACGACCTGGGGCGCAGGCTCGCCTGAGCCCACGCCCCACGCCTCACCCCCCACGTCCCGCGCCCCACGCCTCACACCGCGTAGACGTGGTCCGGCACGTCGGTGACGAGCATGTGCCCCGGCGCGTGCGTGATCGCGAACGGCGGCCGGGACGCCACCAGCGCGGCCTGCGGCGTCACCCCGCAGGCCCAGAACACCGGCACGTCACCCGGCTCGGCCACCACCGGGTCGCCGAAGTCCGGCCGATCCAGGTCGGCGATCCCCAGCGCGGCCGGGTCGCCGACGTGCACCGGGGCGCCGTGCACGGCGGGCATCCGCGCGGTCACCTCGCGCGCCACTCCCACCAACCCCTCCGGGACCTGCCGCATCGACACCACCAGCGGTCCGCCCAGCCTGCCCGCGTCGCGGCAGCGCCGGTCCGTGGTGAACATGGCGACGTTGCGCCCCTGCTCGACGTGCCGCAGCGGCACGCCCGCCCGCTTCAGCGCCGTCTCGAACGTGAAGCTGCACCCGATCAGGAACGACACCAGGTCGTCCCGCCACCACCGCAGCACGTCGGTCGGCTCCTCGACCGGCTCGCCGTCGCGCCACACCCGGTAGCGCGGCAGGTCGGTGCGCAGGTCGGCGTCCGGGGCCAGCACCGTGCGGTGGTCGCCGGGGTCGGTCACGTCCAGCACCGGGCACGGCTTCGGGTTGCGCTGGGCGAACAGCAGCACGTCGTAGGCCCAGTCGCGCGGCACGGCCACCAGGTTGGCCTGCGCGTACCCGTCGGCCAGCCCGGTGGTGCTGCCGGTCGCGGTCGCCCTGACCCGCGCGGGCGTGCTCACCCCAGCTCCCGGCCGAGCGTCTCCGGCAGGCCGAGCAGGGCCAGCACGGCGATGCCGTAGGCGGCGGCCCCGAACGCCATCGCGCCGCCCACGCCCGCGCTCTCGGCCGCGAACCCGACCGCCGCCGGGAACAGCGCGCCGACCGCCCGCCCCGAGTTGTAGGTGAAGCCCTGGCCGGTGCCGCGCAGGTGCGCCGGGTACAGCTCGGACAGGAACGAGCCGAACCCGCTGAAGATCGCCGACATGCAGAAGCCCAGCGGGAAGCCCAGGAACAGGATCGCGGTGTTCGCGCCCTCCGGGACGCGGGTGTAGAGCAGGATCAGCGCCGCCGACAGCACCGAGAACAGCGCGAACGTGCGCTTGCGGCCGAGCTTGTCGGTCAGGTACCCGCCGGACACGTAGCCGGTGAACGCGCCGGAGATCAGGAACGCCAGGTAGCCGCCGGTGCCGATGACGGTCAGGTCCCGCTCGGACTTCAGGTACGTCGGCAGCCAGGTCGCGAGCGTGTAGTAGCCGCCCTGCACGCCGGTGGCCAGCAGGGAGGCGAACAGGGTCGTGCGGGCCAGCGGGCCGGTGAAGATCGCGCCGAACGAGCCGCGCTCGGCGCTCGCGGTGCGGCGGGCGGTGGCCTCGGGGGCGTCCTGGACGCGGCGGCGGACGTAGACGATCAGCAGGGCGGGCAGCGCGCCGGTGAAGAACAGCACCCGCCAGGCCAGGTCGGGGTGGACCAGCTCGAACACCAGCGCGTAGACCAGCACCGACAGCGCCCAGCCGACCGCCCACGAGCTCTGGATGAACGCCACGGTGCGTCCCCGGTAGCGGGGTTGGCAGTACTCGGCGACCAGGATCGCGCCGACCGCCCACTCGCCGCCGAAGCCGAGGCCCTGCAGGGCGCGGAACACCAGCAGCATCTCGTAGCTGGTCGCGAACCCGCACAGGACGGTGAACACGGCGTAGGTGACGACGGTGATCATCAGGGCGCGGGTGCGGCCGATGCGGTCCGCGAGCACGCCCGCGATGGCCCCGCCGAGCGCGCTGACCACCAGGGTGACCGTGGTGAGCAGGCCCGCCTCGCCCTTGGTGATGCCGAAGTAGGCGGTGATGGCGACCAGGCCCAGCGGGAGGACCTGGAAGTCGTAGGAGTCCAGCCCGTAACCGCCGAACGCGCCGACGAAGGCGCGCCTGCCGCGCTGCCCGAGGGTGCGGTACCAGGCGAACCGGCCGTTCTCGTCGCTGGACGTGGCGCTGTCCGGTGCGGTGGCGCTCATTCTCACCTCGCAGGGGGAGGGGTGTGCCGTGCGCCACACGGTAGGGGATTGTTGAACAATCCCACCAGGATGCTTCGGGGGGTGATGGGAATTCGGGGTGAGGCGGGTTCGGGGGTGTGCGCGCCTGCGCTTGGCCGGACGGGGGGCGCGCGGGGACCGGGAGGCGCGCCACCCGGCCTCGGACTTCTTGCCGCACAACGGGAGCGGTCGTCGCGCCGACGTCATGCGGTGCGCGCCGGGCGACCCGGAAGGCGCGGTGCGCGTGATCGCTCACCGAGGCCGGCGGCGCGGAATCGTTGCCGCCGTTGAGAAACTCATCTCGGAGAGCAGGCGCGCGCCGCCCACACCGGGTTGCTCCGGTCGGCGGATGGGGCATCAGTCCCGCGCCGCCGCCCGAGGCGTTCTCCGGGCGGCGCGAAACCCCTGCGGGGCAACACGAAACCTCTACCGGGCAACCCGAAAACCCTGCGGGCAACCCGAAACCCCCCACGGGAAACTGCGAAACCCCTGCGGGGCGACGAAGTTCCCCACCAATGCCCGCGCTCGCCCCCGTGTCGCGAGGAATCCCGTTGCCGCGCCGTCGGTTCCGGGAAGCGCCGGGCGTGGAACCCCGGCCCCGCCGTCAGTTCCGGCTCGGCGGGTGGCCGAACTCCGACAGCGGCGCGGGCACCGCGCGCAGCGCCGCCAGCAGACCGGCCTCGCGGTGCAGCACCTTGCGCACCAACCTCAGCCGCCGCGCCTCCACGGTCTCCTCCAGCAGCCGCTGCCTGTCCTCCATCGTCATCAGGCAGTCGCTGGCCAACCGGTAGGCCAGGTCGTCGAACATCTCCGGCTCGTGCTCGGGGAACCACTCCTCCTCGAACCGCGCCGCCTCCCGGTAGCGGGCGTGCGCGGCCTGCGCGCTCGCGGCCAGCAGCGGAAGCACCGACTCCAGCTCCGGCGGGGACGGGGTGTCCGGCAGCCACTCCACCTTGCCCACCAGGTACGGCGCCGCGTTCTCCTCGACCTCCAGCAGCCGGAACCTGCTGCCGCCCACCGTGTCCAGGTCGAAGCGGCCGTCCGGGAAGCGGTGCGTGTCCTGGAGGACCGCCGAGCAGCCGATCGCCTGCAGCGCCTGCACGTTCTCCGCGCCGACCTCCCAGCCCTGCTTGATCGACACGACCCCGAAGCTGCGGTCCGGCACGGTGCCGGTCACCAGGTCCACGGTCAACTGGCGGTAGCGCGGCTCGAAGATGTGCAGTGGCAGGGACGCCCCCGGCAGCAGCACGGTGCCGAGCGGGAACAACGGGAGCGTCGACGTCACGGTCCCACGCTACGACCTGAGGGTGGTCGCAGCACGGCGAACGGGTCGGTGACCCGCATTCCCCTTGACGCGAAACGGAAAAGCGCCGCGGGCCTGCCGCCCGCCGGTCCCGGCGGCGAGGTCGCGCCGGTCGGCTCCAGCAGTCCGCGCCGGGACAGCACCCGCTGCAGGTTCGTCGCGGCCACCGGGTAGCCCAGCGCGGCCGAGTACAGCTCGCGCAGCGCGGAGATGGTGAACTCCGGCGGGGCCAGCGCGAACCCGAGGTTGGTGTAGGACAGCTTGGACGCGAGCCGCTGCCTGGCCCGCAGCACGATCGCCTCGTGGTCGAACGCCGTCGGCGGGAGCGCGTCCACCGGGTGCCAGCCGGTGTCGGGCGGCACCGCCGGGTCCACGTCGCACGGCACCAGGCCGAGGAACGCGGTGGCGACCACCCGCTGCCCCGGCGTGCGCCTCGGCGCGCTGAACACCGCCAGCTGCTCCACGTGCGCCAGCTGCCGCGCGTCGACCTTCTCGGCGAGCTGCCGCCGGATCGACCCCTCCACGTCCTCGTCGGAGCCGAGCTTCCCGCCGGGCAGCGACCAGCGCCCCGCCTGCGGCTCCCGCCCCCGCTCCCACAGCATGACCTGGAGTGATCCGGCTCTCACCTGGAGGACGGCGGCGAGCACCTCATGTTCCGCGAGTCCCACCCGATGATACTATCGACCGTGTTTTCGTCCCCTGGGCGAAAACCTGGCGACGGGGCTCGGGGAAGGACCACTCATGGCTGCCACCGCTTATCTGGAGCGCGCTTCGGACGGCGCGTACGACGGGATCGCGCCCGACGCGGACTGGCGCGAGGAGGTGCTGCGGCTCGCCCGCGAGCGCGACGCGGTCATCCTGGCGCACAACTACCAGCTGCCCGAGATCCAGGACATCGCCCACCACACCGGCGACTCCCTGGCGCTCAGCCGCATCGCCGCCGCCAGCGAGGCGTCCACGATCATCTTCTGCGGCGTGCACTTCATGGCCGAGACCGCGAAGATCCTCGCCCCGCACAAGACCGTCCTCATCCCGGACGAGCGCGCGGGCTGCTCGCTGGCCGACTCCATCACCGCCGACCAGCTGCGCGAGTGGAAGTCGCAGCACCCCGGCGCGGTCGTGGTGTCCTACGTCAACACCACCGCCGACGTGAAGGCGGAGACCGACATCTGCTGCACCTCGTCCAACGCGGTGGACGTGGTCGCCTCGATCCCGGCCGACCGCGAGGTGCTGTTCCTGCCCGACCAGTTCCTCGGCGCGCACGTCAAGCGCGAGACCGGTCGCGAGAACCTGCACATCTGGGCGGGCGAGTGCCACGTCCACGCGGGCATCAACGGCCCCGAGCTGGCCGCGCGCGCCGCCGAGAACCCGGACGCCGACCTGTTCATCCACCCCGAGTGCGGCTGCGCCACCTCGGCGCTCTACCTCGCGGGCGAGGGCACCGTCCCGGCCGAGCAGGTCAAGATCCTGTCCACCGGCGACATGATCACCGCCGCGCGCGGGACCAGCGCGAAGTCCGTCCTGGTCGCCACCGAGGTCGGGATGCTGCACCAGCTGCGCAAGGCCGCTCCGGAGATCGACTTCCGCCCGGTCAACGACCGCGCGTCCTGCACCTACATGAAGATGATCACCCCGACCGCGCTGCTGCGCTGCCTGCGCGAGAACCGCGACGAGGTGCACGTCGACCTGGAGACCGCCCGCCGCGCCCAGGGGGCCGTGCAGCGCATGATCGAGATCGGTCAGCCCGGCGGCGGCGAGTGAGCGCGGCGCGCTGGGAGGCCCGCGCCGACCTGGTCGTCGTGGGCACCGGCGTGGCGGGCCTCACCGCCGCGCTGCGGGCCCGTGAGCTGGGGCTGCGCGTGCTGGTCGTGACCAAGGCGGCGGGCGGCGACGGCAACACCCGGTGGGCGCAGGGCGGCGTGGCCGTCGTCCTGCCCGGCGAGCACGACGAGGGCGACACCGTCGCCGCGCACGTCGCCGACACGCTCGTCGCGGGCGCGGGCCTGTGCGACGAGGACGCGGTCGCGGCGATCGTCTCCGGCGGACCGGCGGCGGTCACCCGGCTGCGCGAGCGCGGCGCCGTGTTCGACCCAGCCCCCGGCGGGAAGCTCGCCCGCACCCGCGAGGGCGGGCACAGCGCGTTCCGCGTCGTCCACGCGGGCGGCGACGCCACCGGGGCCGAGGTGGAGCGGGCCCTGCTCGCCGCCGCGCTCGACGACCGGGTGCCGGTGCTGGAGGACCACGTCGCCGTCGACGCCGTGCGCACCCCGCTCGGCGCGGTGTGCGGGCTGCTCGTGCTGGACTCGGCCGGTGTGCCCGGCGTCGTCACGGCCCCCGCCGTGCTGCTCGCCTCCGGCGGGCTCGGCCAGCTCTACCAGGCCACCTCCAACCCGGAGGTCGCCACCGGCGACGGGCTTGCGCTCGCCATGCGCGCGGGCGCGCTCGCGGCCGACGTCGAGTTCGTCCAGTTCCACCCGACCGTGCTCTACACCGGGCGCGGCGCGCGCGGCCGGTGCCCGCTGGTCACCGAGGCCGTGCGCGGCGAGGGCGCGGTGCTGCTCGACGCGCTCGGGCAGCGCGTGATGCGCGGCGTGCACCCGCTGGAGGACCTGGCCCCGCGCGACGTGGTCGCCGCCGCCATCACCCGGCACGCGGCCACCGCGCCCGGCGGGGTCGACGACCACGTGTTCCTGGACGCGACCGGCATCGGCGACTTCGCCCGGCGCTTCCCGACCGTGCTGGCCGCGTGCCTGGCGGCCGGGATCGACCCGGCGAGCCAGCCCATCCCGGTCGCGCCCGCCGCGCACTTCGCGTGCGGCGGCGTGGTGGCGGACGTCGACGGGCGCACCGCCGTGACCGGCCTGTACGCGGCGGGCGAGGTGGCCAGGACCGGGCTGCACGGGGCGAACCGGCTGGCGTCGAACAGCCTCCTGGAGGGGCTGGTCGTGGGGGAGCGGGCCGCCGAGGCGGTCGCGGCCGACCTGGCGCTTGGCCTGCTCACCAGGACGACCGGCCACGCCGAGCTGCCGACCGCCCCCGTCGCCGACCGGGACTCGCTGCAGCGGGTGATGAGCCGCTACGCGGCGATCGGGCGGGACGCCGAGGGGCTGGCCGTGGTCGGGTCGGTGCTGGACCTGTCCACCACCGACCGGGTGCTGGACAGCCGGGAGCTGGTCGAGGACGCGGCGCTGACGCTCGCGGCGCGGGCGCTCATCGCGGCGGCCGCGGAGCGGACCGAGACGCGCGGGTGCCACGTGCGGACGGACCACGCGGGGCGCGACGAGGTTCGGTGGTCGCGCAGCCAGGTGGTGCGGCTGACGCCGAGCGGGCAGCCGGTGCTGGCCGATCCGGCGCTGGCGCGGGGCGCGGCGTGAAGGTCGCGCTGGACGTGAGCGGCGCCCGTCGGGGCGTCGCCGGTGTGCGGGGCGGACCCGCACGGGTGAGGGGAGCGGCGTGAGCACCGGACTGGACCTGGACGACGCCCGCGCGGTCATCACGACCGCGCTCGCGGAGGACCTGCGCTACGGGCCCGACGCCACCACGGAGGCCACCGTGCCCGCCGACGCCGTGGCGGTCGCCGAGCTGACCCCGCGCAAGGCCGGGGTGCTCGCCGGGGTGCCGGTGGCGCTGGAGGTGTTCCGGGCGGTGCTCGGGGACGGCGTGGAGGTGCTGGCGCGGGCCGAGGACGGCGCGAAGGCGGTGCCCGGCGAGCCCGCGCTGGTGCTGCGCGGGCCGGTGCGCGGGCTGCTCACGGCCGAGCGGACCGCGCTCAACCTGCTGTGCCACCTGTCCGGCGTGGCCACCGCGACCGCCGCGTGGGTCGACGAGGTCGCCGGGACGAAGGCGGCCGTGCGCGACTCGCGCAAGACGCTGCCGGGGCTGCGGCTGCTGGAGAAGTACGCGGTGCGCTGCGGCGGCGGGGTGAACCACCGGCTCGGGCTCGGCGACGCGGTGCTGGTCAAGGACAACCACGTGCAGGCCGCCGGATCGGTGCGGGCCGCGATCGCGGCGGTGCGCGCGCACGCCCCCGACCTGCCGTGCGAGGTCGAGGTGGACTCGCTGGAGCAGTTCGACGAGGCGCTGGACGAGGGCGTCGGGCTGGTGCTGCTGGACAACTTCACCGTCGCCGACTGCGCCGAGGCGGTCCGCCGGGCGGCCGGGCGCGGGGTGCTGCTGGAGGCGTCCGGGGGGCTGACCCTGGACGTGGCCCGCGCGTACGCCGAGACCGGCGTGGACTACCTGGCGGTCGGCGGCCTGACCCACTCCTCGCCCGCGCTGGACCTGGGGATGGACCTGCGCTGAGCGGGGGACCGGCCGGATCGGGGTGGGCCCGCACTCAGCGGGGGACCCGGCCGGACCGGGGGCCGCGCTGAACAGCGGACCCGGCCGGACCGAAGGGCCGCGCTGAGCGGGATGGGCGCGTCCTGACCGGGGCCGGTTCGCGCCCCGCCCTGGTGGGGCGCGCTGACCGGGCTGGCTCGCGCCGGGTGGGGCGGGTTCGCGCCGATCGGGCTCCGCGCCTACCCTGCTCGCGCCTTTGCCGCCCCCGCGTCCCCCGTGCTCGTCCCGCCGTCCGGTGGCCCTCGCCACCGGACGGCGGCGCGCTACTGCGCGCCTCCCACCTCGTCCTCGTCGGCCGAGGGCCAGCGCTCCGCGGCGATCCGGTCGCTGATCGCCCGGCCGCCACTGAAGTTGCTGCCGGTCAACCGGTCGTGGTCACCCGTTCGCGGGGTCACGCCGTAGTAGCTGTACAGCTCGGCCTGCTGGGCGTCCGTCAGCACCTCGCCCGTGACCTCCAGGTGCGGCGAGTCGCGCACCCACTGCTTGGCGAACGGCACCACGATCGTCTGCTCGTCGATCGCCGCCTGCTGGATCGGCACGAACCGCTCCCGCAGCCCGAGCAGCCCGGTGTGCACCGAGGCCCACACCAGCCGCCCGTCCTCGTCGTCCAGCCACACCCGCTTCACCGACCCGATGCGCTTGCCGCGCTCGTCCAGCACCTCGCAGTCGTGGAGTCGGTCCACGTCGACCGGGTTGATCATCACGCAGCTCCCCTCGCGGGGCACCCCCGCCAGGTTCCGAGCTACCCGCTCCCCGCGCCCGACACCCGTCCCGAGCAGGCGGTCCACCCGGAAGTGATCGAGGTTTCACACCGCTGCGCGCCAGTGCCGCAGGGAAGCCGGGCGCCCCGCCCAGCACAACCGTCCCACCCGGCGCAACCGCCCCGCCCGCTACAACCGCCGGTTCGCCAGCACCGGCAGCACCTCGCGCGCCTTCGCCACCGCCGCCACGTCCACGTCCACCACCAGCACCCCCGGTTCGGCCCCCAGCTCGGCCACCACCCCGCCCATCGGCCCCACCGCCAGGCTGTGCCCCACCCCGGTCGGCGCCGAGCCCGCCTGCTCGCCGGGGTCGGACTGGCCGCACGCCAGCACCCACGTCGTGCTGTCCAGCGCCCGCGCCCGCGCCAGCAGCCGCCACTGCTCCACCTTGCCCTCGCCCGCCCCCCACGACGCGGCCACCACCACGGCCGCCGCGCCCCGGTCCGCCAAGGCCCGGAACAGCTCGGGGAACCGCACGTCGTAGCAGGTCGCCAGGCCCAGCCCCACCCCGTCGACCTCCACCACCAGCGGCTCGCCGCCGGGTGCCACGGTGCGCGACTCGGTGAAGCCGAACGCGTCGAACAGGTGGATCTTGTCGTACCCGACGTGGTGGTCACCGCCGGTGACCAGGAGGGTGTTGGCCACTCGTCCGTCGGGCGATGGGGTGAACATCCCCGCCACCACGACCACCCCGTGCTCGTCCGCGACCGCCCGCACCGCCGTCGCCCACGGTCCGTCCAGCGGCTCCGCCACCGGACCGAGGGGCACGCCGAACCGGCACATCACCGCCTCGGGCAGCACCACCACCCGCGCGCCCCGCGCGGCGGCCGTCGCCACCTGCGTCTTCACCAGCCCCAGGTTGGCCGCCGGGTCGGTGGTCGAGTTGAACTGGCACAGCGCGACACGCATGACCCCACTCTAGGTAGTGTCGGGCCCCGTGCGCGCCCTCCTGCTCCCGTCCGCCCTGGCCCTCCTCGTCGGCGTCGCGGGGTGCACCGGGTCGCCCACGCCGAACGCGGGCGGCACCGACGACAACAGCTCCATGGTGCTCGCCCAGGCCGTCGAGCCCACCTCGCTGAACCCGCTGCTCGGCTACGGCGCGAACGGCGCCGCCAAGGTCTACGACGGGCTCGTCGCGCACTCCGCCGACCTCACCCTCGCCCCGGCCCTCGCCGAGCAGCTGCCCACCCCCTCCGCCGACGGCCTGTCCTGGACCGCGACCCTGCGCGAGGGCGTCAAGTTCAGCGACGGCTCCACCTTCGGCCCCGAGGACGTCGTCGCCACCTACCGCGCCCTGCTCGACCCGGCCACCGGCTCGACCGTCCGCGCCGACTTCGCCGGGTTGCAGGGCGTCGAGCAGCTGGACGACCGCACCGTCCGGTTCGCCCTGGAGAAGCCCTGGGCCGCGTTCCCGCACAAGCTCGTCCTCGGCATCCTGCCCAGCGAGGCGCTCGGCGTGCCCCTCGACCAGGTCAAGCCCATCGGCACCGGCCCCTACCAGGTCGTCGAGCACAAGCGCGGCGACCGCCTCCAGCTCACCGCCAACCCCGAGTTCCGGGGCGGCGCGCCGGGCGTGCGCGAGCTGACCGTCGTGTTCGTGCCCGACGACAACACCCGCGCCCAGCGGATGCAGGCGGGCGACTTCGACGGCGCCGAGCTGCCGCCCCGCCTCGCCTCCCTCGCGGGCTCGGCCAGCGGGATGCGGCTGATCACCCACCGGTCCGCCGACCTGCGCGCGGTCACCCTGCCCACCGGCAACCAGGTCACCGGCGACCCGGCGATCCGCGCCGCCCTCAACGCCGCCGTCGACCGGGAGGCCCTCGTGCAGAGCCTGCTGGGCGGCAAGGGCGCCGCCGCCAGCACCCCGGTCCCGGAGACCACGCCCGAGTACGTCGACACCACCGCGTCGATCCGCCACGACAAGGCCCGCGCCGAGCAGCTGCTCGACCAGGCGGGCTGGGCCAAGGGGGCGGACGGGATGCGCTCGCGCGACGGCGCGCCCGCCCGGTTCACCCTGATGTACCCGATCGGCGACGTCGTCCGCAACGACCTGGCCACCGGCTTCGCCGCCGACGCCCGCGCGGTCGGCGTCGACGTGCAGCTCGCAGGCCTGGCCTGGGACTCGATCCGGCCCCGCCTCGGCCAGGACGCGCTGCTGTGGGCGGGCGGCTCCCCGTTCGACCCCGACCTCGCCCTCACCGCCGCGCTGCGCACCGGCAACCCGTGGGGCTACTCCGACCCGGTCGTGGACGCCGCGCTCGACACCGGTCGCGCCCAGCTCGACCCCGCCCAGCGGGCCACCGCCTACCGGCAGTTCCAGCGCGCCTACGTCGAGGACCCGGCGATGGTCGTGCTCGCCCTGGTCCAGCACACCTACGTGGTGCGCGACAACTGGAACGGCTACCAGCAGGTGGTGGACACGGCGGGCGCCGGTCCGCTCTCCTGGGGGCCGTGGTGGAACATCGAGAAGTGGGGTTCCAAGTGATCGACCTGACCACCGTCCGAGCCGACACCCCCGCCGCCTCCCGAGGCGCCTTCCTCGACTCGGCGGGCTCCTCCCTCCCGCCGAACCAGGTCGTCGACGAGGTCGTCGGCCACCTGCGCCGCGAGGCCGAGATCGGCGGCTACCTCGCCGCCGCCGAGCGCGCCGACGACCTCGAAGCCGGGTACGGCGTGCTCGCCGAGCTCCTCGGGGCCGAACCCGACGAGATCGCCTTCACCGACAGCGCCACCCGCTCGTGGCTGTCCGCGTTCGACGCCGTCCCGCTGGCCGCCGGTGACCGGGTGCTGGTCACCGAGGTCGAGTACGCGGGCAACGCCATCCCGGTCCTGCAGCGCGCCCGCGAGGTCGGCGCGACCGTGGAGACCATCCCGTCCGACGCGGCAGGCCAGGTCGACGTGGCCGCGCTGCGGGAGCTGCTGGACGAGCGGGTCAAGCTGGTCTCCCTCGTGCACGCCCCCACCAACGGCGGCCTGGTCAACCCGGTCCGCGAGGTCGCCGACGCCGCGCACGAGGTGGGCGCGCTGGTGCTGCTGGACGCCTGCCAGAGCATCGGCCAGCTGCCGGTGCGCGCCGACGAGCTGGGCGTGGACCTGATCTCCGCCACCGGCCGCAAGTGGCTGCGCGGGCCCAGGGGCACCGGCGTGCTGGTCGTCCGCAGGGCCGTCGCCGAGCGGGTGCGGCCCCGGCTGGTCGACCTGCACGGCGGCGAGTGGACCGGACCGGCCGAGTTCTCGGTGCGCGCGGACGCCAGGGCCCACGAGCTGTGGGAGTACGGCATCGCCGACCGGCTCGGCCTCATCACCGCCGCCCGCTACGCCCTGGACCTGGGGATCGACGCCATTGCCGCCGAGGTGTCCGCGCGCGCCGAGCGGCTGCGCGCCGGGCTGTCCGGGATCAGCGGGGTGACCGTGCGCGACCTGGGGGAGCGGCGCTCCGGCATCGTCACGTTCACCGTCGACGGCCGGGAGCCCTCGGACGTGAGGGCCCGGCTCGCCGAGGCGGACGTCACCGTCACCACCAGCGGGCTCACCTCCACCCGGCTGGACATGACCAGGCGCGGCGTCACCGAGGTGGTCCGGGCCTCCCCGCACTACTTCCTCGAACCCGCCCAGGTCGACCGGGCCGTGGACGTCGTCGCCGGGCTCTGAGCGGGGACGACGGGCGAGAGCGGCAGGACGGGCGAGAGCGGCGGCCCGGTCGCGCGGGGAGGTTCGGGGCCCCCGCGCGGCCGGGCCGCGTCGCTACCGGGTCAGCAGGTGCTGCTGATGATCCGGGGCGGGCAGTCCGCGTAGCCCAGGAACAGCTCCACGGCCGAGTCGTTGCGCGCGGTCTGCGCCGCGATGACCGTGTCGCGCGGGTAGAACCCGCTCGTCCCGCCGCCCGAGGACGGGTACATCTCGAACGTGTAGCTCCAGATCTTGTGCGTGCCCCACATCCAGTCGTCCACCGCGCCGTCGGTGATGTACAGGTCGCTGGCCTGCTGCGGGGTGTACCCGTTCAGCGCGGCCATCCGCCTGCCCAGCGTGGAGAACACGCTGGCCTGCGTGGCGTTCAGCCCGGTGTCGGTGTCCGAGTAGGTGTAGCCGTACGGCCACAGGATCAGCTCGGAGTAGGTGTGCCAGTCGATGTTGGCCTTGATCTGCTGCACGCCGCCGACGACCCGGCTGCCCACGAAGTCGCGGATGTTGCGGGTCTCCGGCGCGGAGAACGCGGCGGTGCCCCGGTAGGTCTCCGACGACCCGGAGCCGCTGGAACCGCCGCAGCAGCCCCACTTGTAGCCCCAGTTGCGGTTCGGGTCGGTGCCGACCGACGTCGAGTTCGGCTGCCGGTTCTTGCGCCACGCCCGCAGCGTGCCCGCCGCGATGTCGTACTCGGCGCCGTCCGGGTTGACGCTGGGCACGATCCAGATCTCCCGCGAGTCCACCAGGGACTTGATCGTGGGGTTCGTGGCGTAGCCGTCGGTGTAGCGCTTGATGATGTGCAGGCACATCTCGACGGTCAGGTGCTCGCGCGCGTGCTGGTTGCAGGTGAACAGCACCTCGGGCTCGGCCTCGTCGACCGACGGGTTGTCGCTGAGCTTGATGGCCCACTGGTCGCGGCCCTCGTACGACTTGCCGATGCTGCGCAGCGTGACCAGGGTGGGGTGGTCGGTCACGGTCTGCCGCAGCTCGGCGACCATCTCGGCGTAGTTGTGGTACCCGGTGTACCCGGACGGGAAGTCTCTGGCGCCCACCTCGCCCGGCTTCGGATCGGCGAACTGCACCTTCCCCAGCGCCGCCAGCTCGGCGTTCGCGTCGCCCAGCGACCTGGTGGGCAGTCCGGTGGCCGTCAGCAGGCTCCGGTGGTTCGGCTCGGCGACGACCGTCATCCGGTCGCCGTCGACGCCGAGCACGTCGACCCCGGTGTCGGCGACCCTCGTGCGCTGCTGCGCGTCGACGGCCGTGATCTCGACCAGCTCCCGCTGGGGGGACTTCTGCGCGCTCGGCTGCGCGGACCCGGTGTGCAGGGGCACCAGGACCAGGCAGGCTCCGAGCGCCACGGCCGTGAGACCGCGTCGCTTGAAGGACATCTGCTTCCTCCATCATCAGGCAGGGTTGTGCGACGGAGTGCGGCGACCTCGTTGTCGCGCACCACGCAGCGTGGCGCTCCCGTCACCCTTCGGAAAGGTCCATTGGACGGCTTCACCGCATGGTGTGAGAGCTGACAGTTGACGCACCACGGGCCTGCCACTCGCCCGGATGGTGGACGCCCTACCCTGGTGACATGCTCAACCGCGTCGACCTGCGAGGTCGGGTCCCGTCCGCCGCCGAACTGCGCGCCGCACTGCCGCGCGCCGAGGTCGACGTGGACGCGGTGCTGCATCAGGTCCGCCCGCTGGTGCAGGACGTGCGGGACCGGGGCGTCGAGGCCGTGCTGGAGCACACCGAGCGCTTCGACGGCGTCCGCCCCGAGCGGGTGCGCGTGCCGCAGGCCGAGCTGGACGCCGCGCTCGCCGGGCTCGACCCCGAGGTCAGGGCCGCGCTGGAGGAGTCCATCGCCCGCGCCCGCGCCGTCCACGCCGACCAGCGCCGCACCGACACCACTACCAAGGTCGTGCCCGGCGGCACGGTCACCGAGCGCTGGGTCCCGGTCCGCCGGGTCGGCCTGTACGCGCCCGGCGGCCTCGCCGTGTACCCGTCCAGCGTGGTCATGAACGTCGTCCCCGCGCAGACGGCGGGCGTCGAGTCGCTCGTGGTGTGCTCGCCGCCGCAGGCCGACTTCGGCGGGCTGCCGCACCCCACCGTGCTGGCCGCCGCCGCGCTGCTCGGCGTCACCGAGGTGTGGGCGGTCGGCGGCGCGCTCGCCGTCGCGCTGCTCGCGCACGGCGGCACGGACACCACCGGGGACGAGCTGGAGGCCGTCGACCTGGTCACCGGCCCCGGCAACATCTACCTGACCGCCGCGAAGCGCCTGCTGCGCGGCCTGATCGGCATCGACGCCGAGGCCGGTCCCACCGAGATCGCGGTGCTCGCCGACGAGACCGCCGACCCGGTGCACGTGGCCGCCGACCTGATCAGCCAGGCCGAGCACGACCCGCTGGCCGCCGCCGTCCTGGTCACCACCTCCGAGCCGCTCGCCGACGCCGTCGACGCCGAGCTGGCCCGGCTGGTGCCGGGGACCAAGCACCACGAGCGGGTCCGCACCGCGCTCACCGGCGAGCAGTCCGGCGTCGTGCTGGTGTCCACCGTGGACGACGGCCTGCGCGTCGTGGACGCCTACGCCGCCGAGCACCTGGAGATCCAGACCGCCGACGCCGCCGCCGTGGCCGCGCGGGTGCGCGCCGCCGGTGCGGTGTTCGTCGGGCCGCACTCGCCGGTGTCGCTGGGCGACTACTGCGCGGGCTCGAACCACGTGCTGCCCACCGGCGGCTGCGCCCGGCACTCGTCGGGGCTGTCCGTGCAGACGTTCCTGCGCGGCATCCACGTCGTGGACTACAGCGAGGACGCCCTGCGCGAGGTCGCGGCCAAGGTCGTGGCGCTCGCCGAGGCCGAGGACCTGCCCGCGCACGGCCAGGCCGTGACGGCGAGGTTCCCCCGATGAGCCCGAGGCTGGACAGCTCCGACCTGGAGCGGGAGAGCGCCGTCCTGGAGCGGGAGGGCGCCGCCGCGCCCGGCGAGCGGGTGGGCCTCGCGGACCTGCCGCTGCGCGAGGACCTGCGCGGCAGGTCGCCGTACGGCGCGCCGCAGCTGGACGTGCCGATCCGGCTCAACACCAACGAGAACCCGTACCCGCCGACCCCGGAGCTGGTCGCCGAGATCACCGCCGAGGTGGCCGAGGCGGCGGCCGAGCTGCACCGCTACCCGGACCGCGACGCCCGCGCGCTGCGCGCCGACCTCGCCCGGTACCTCGCGGGCGCGACCGGCGTGCCGCTGACCGAGCGGAACCTGTGGGCGGCCAACGGGTCCAACGAGATCCTGCAGCAGGTGCTCCAGGCCTTCGGCGGACCCGGCCGCACCGCGCTCGGCTTCGAGCCGTCCTACTCGATGCACCCGATCATCGCGGCGGGCACCAGGACGGAGTGGTTCCCCGCGCCCCGGCGCGCGGACTTCTCCCTGGACACCGACCGGGCCGCCGAGGTCGTGGCCGAGCGGCGGCCGGACGTGGTGTTCGTGACCAGCCCCAACAACCCCACCGGGCAGTCCGTGCCCACCGAGGACCTGCGCGGGCTCCTGGAGGCCGCGCCCGGCGTGGTCCTGGTGGACGAGGCCTACGCCGAGTTCTCCGACCGGCCCAGCGCGGTCGGGCTGCTGGCGGAGTTCCCGCACAAGCTCATCGTCAGCCGCACCATGAGCAAGGCGTTCGCGTTCGCGGGCGGGCGGCTCGGCTACCTGGCCGCCGCCCCCGCCGTGGTCGACGCGCTGCTGCTCGTGCGGCTGCCCTACCACCTGTCCGCGCTCACCCAGGCCGCCGCGCGCGCCGCCCTCCGGCACGCGGGCGCCACCCTCGGGTCGGTGGCGCTGCTGGCCGCCGAGCGCGACCGGGTGGTGTCCGAGCTGTCCGGCATGGGCTTCGACGTGACGCCCAGCAACGCCAACTTCGTCCTGTTCGGCGAGTTCGCCGACGCGCGCGCCACCTGGCAGGAGTACCTGGACCGGGGCGTGCTCATCCGCGACGTCGGCATCCCCGGCAGGCTCAGGGTGACCATCGGCACGCCGGACGAGAACAACGGTTTCCTGTCAGCGAGCAAGGAGGTCAGCCGGTGAGCCGGGTCGGCAGGGTGGAGCGCGCCACCAGGGAGTCCTCGGTGCTGGTCGAGGTCGACCTCGACGGCACGGGGCAGGTGGAGATCGACACGGGCGTGCCGTTCTACAACCACATGCTCAACGCGCTCGGCACGCACGGATCGCTGGACCTGGTGGTCAGGGCCACCGGCGACACGGACATCGACGCGCACCACACCGTCGAGGACACCGCGATCGTGCTCGGCCAGGCGCTGAGGCAGGCCCTCGGCGACAAGAAGGGCATCCGCCGCTTCGGCGACTGCTGGATCCCCATGGACGAGACCCTCGCGCACGCGGCGGTCGACGTGTCCGGCCGCCCGTACTGCGTGCACACCGGCGAACCGGCCGAGTTCAACGCCTTCACCATCGGCGGGAACTACCCGTTCGTGCTGAACCGGCACGTGTTCGACTCGCTGGCGTTCCACGCGGGCATCGCGCTGCACGTGCGCGTGGAGTACGGCCGCGACCCGCACCACATCGCGGAGGCGCAGTACAAGGCGATCGGCCGGGCGCTGCGCGCGGCGGTCGAGCCGGACCCGCGCGTGGCGGGCGTCGTCCCGTCCACGAAGGGCGTGCTGTAGGTGCAGAAGGAGTACGTGGTCTACGGGACCATCGCGGTCGCCGGGTTCCTGCTGGGCGGCGTGTACAGCACCTGGAAGACGAACCGGGGGTTCGCGGTCGTGCTGGGCGTGCTGGCGGTGCTCGCCGTCGGCGGCGCGGTGGCCTGGGCGCTGTGAGCCGCTGACCTGGAGCTGACGGGTCCGGGGGCGGGTGGCCGCCCCCGGATCAGCGCTGCCGCAGGTAGTCCGGCGGCACGGCGGCGACCAGCCACACCCCGTTCTCGCTGACGCTGAACGCGTGGCCGTCGGCGTGCATCCGCGCCGCGTCCACCTCCAGCACCACCGGCCTGCCCCGGCGCGCGCCCACCTGCGTCGCGGTCGCCAGGTCGGTGGACAGGTGCACCGCGTGCCGGTTCATCGGCCGCAGCCCCTCCACCAGGACGTCCGGCAGCGCCTTGACGTTCGTGCCGTGGAACAGCACCCCCGGCGGCTCCACCTGGGCGAGCCCCAGCTCCACGGCGACGCTGTGCCCCTGGTTGGCCCTGATCCGGTCGCCCCGCACGGTGAAGCGCCGCTTGTTGTTGCGCTCCACCACCTCCAGCACGGACGCCCGGTCGGTGCGCAGCGCCCGCACCAGCTTCCCCAGGTCCACCCACCCCGCCGCGTCCAGGGCCAGCCCGTACCGGCCGGGGTCGTGGCGCAGGCAGCGCGACATCCGCTTGGACAGCTTGACCACTTCGTCCTCGGTCACGTGCTTCCTCTCAGGTCCCGCCCTCCGAGGCGGGCTTCAGCTTGGGCGCGCCCGGCCCGTCGGCGGCCTGCTGGTCGTCGAAGTTCTGCAGCAGGCAGCTCCGCAGGGACAGGCAGCCGCAGCCCACGCAGGAGGTCAGCCGGTCGCGCAGCCTGATCAGCGCGTCGATCCGGGCGTCGAGCTCAGAGTGCCACTGCCCGGACAGCCTGCTCCAGTCGGTTTTCGTCGGCGTGCGCCCCTCCGGCAGCGTCGCCAGCGCCGCCCGCACCTCCTCCAGGCTCAGCCCCACCCGCTGCGCGGTGCGGATGAACGCCAGCCTGCGCAGCACGTGCCTGGGGTAGCGGCGCTGGTTGCCCGCCGTGCGCTCCGAGGCGATCAGCCCGCGCTCCTCGTAGAACCGCAGCGCCGTGTGCGGCACCCCGCTGCGCTCGGCGACCTGGCCGATGGTCAACATCTCCGGCAACTTGCTCACCAGCTCAACCTTACTGTTGACCTCGACCTTGGTCGAGGTTGTTGGCTGTAGCCATGACCACGGCGACCGATTACGCCGCCCTCCCCGCGCTCATCACGCGGATGACCGGCGACGAGAAGCACGGGTGGGCCGCGGAGTCCACCCTCGACGTCCTCTGGGTCCTCTACGACCGGGTGCTGCGGGTCGACCCGCGCCACCTCGACGACCCCGACCGGGACCGGTTCCTGCTGTCCAAGGGGCACGGTCCGATGGCCTACTACGCGGTCCTCGCCGCCAAGGGCTTCCTCGACCCGGCCGAGCTGGACGGCTGGGCGGGCTGGGGCTCGCGGCTGGGCCTGCACCCCGACGGCGTGCTCGTGCCCGGCGTCGAGATCGGCAGCGGCTCGCTCGGCCACGGCCTGCCCATCGCGGTCGGCGTCGCCATCGGCCTGCGCCTGCGCGGCAGGCCCGACCCCGCCGTGCACGTGCTCGTCGGCGACGCCGAGCTGGACGAGGGCAGCAACCACGAGGCCATCGCGGTGGCGGGCAGGCGCGGCCTGGACTCGCTCGTGACCACCGTCGTGGACAACTCCTCCGGCTCGCTCGGCTGGCCCGGCGGCGTCGCCCGCCGCTTCGAGGTCGAGGGCTGGGCCACCGCCGAGGTGGACGGCCGCGACCACGACGCGCTGCACGCCGCGTACACCGCCCCGCACCCCGGCAGGCCGCTGGCCGTCGTCGCGAAGGTGGAGGCCAAGCGATGAGCACCACCACCATGCGCGAGGTCTTCGCCCGCGTCCTGCGGACCGGCCTCGCCGAGGACCCGAGGATCGCCGCCGTCATCGCCGAGATCTCCCGCGACGTGCTGCCCGACCACGAGCGCGTGGTCAACGTCGGCATCCGCGAGCAGGCCATGGTCGGCGTCGGCGCTGGCCTGGCCCTCACCGGCCTGCGCCCGGTCGTCCACTCCTACGCCCCGTTCCTGGTCGAGCGCCCGTACGAGCAGCTCAAGCTCGACCTCGGCCACCAGGACCTCGGCGCGGTCCTGGTCGGCATCGGCGGCTCCTACGACGACCCCGGCCTCGGCCGCACCCACCAGTCGCCCGCCGACGTGGCCCTGATCGACACCCTGCCCGGCTGGACCGTGCACGTCCCCGGCCACCCCGACGAGGTCGAACCGCTGCTCACCGCCGCGCTGGCCCGCGACGACCGCACCTACCTGCGGCTGTCCCTGCGGACCAACGCCGCCCCGCTCCCGGTGGTCGAGGGGTTCACCGAGGTGCGGCGCGGCGGCGCGGGCGTGGTGATCGCGGTCGGCCCGGTGCTGGACGACGTCCTCGCCGCGGTGTCCGACCTGGACGTGACCGTGCTCTACGCCACCACGGTCCGCCCGTTCGACTCGGCGGGCCTGCGCCGCGCGGTGGCCCACGCCCGCCCGGACGTGCTGCTGGTCGAGCCGTACCTGGAGGGCACCTCCGCGCACCGGGTGGCGGCGGCCCTGGCGGACGAGCCGCACCGGCTGCGCTCGCTGGGCGTGCGCCGGGACGAGGAGCTGCGCGCCTACGGCACCACCGCCGACCACGACAGCGCCCACGAGCTCGACCCGGTGGGCATCCGGGAGGCGGCCCGACGGCTGTTCGGGAGGCGCTGAGGGGGCGCTGGACCGGGACGCCCCCCACGTGCCCCGCGCACGTGGGGGGCATCCACGAGCCGACCACCCCCGCTGAGGCATGATCTCCACCGTGAGCGCGCCGAGAACGCTGATCTGGACGTCCGCGCCGACCGCGGAGCTGCAGCTGGCCCTGCACCGGGCCGAGGCCGGTCCCGCCGCACTCGTCCCGCTGACCTCCGGCACCGTCCTGCTCCCGCGCCGGGAGACCGGCTACACCGCCGCGACCAGGCTCGCCGAGCAGTGCCGCGCGGTCGGCGACAAGGCCGTGGTCCTGCGCTGGAGCCCGGCGGGCGAGCTGTGGGACGACGGCAGTGCCGCAGGCCACACCGGGGCCGCCCGCAAGCTCGTCCCGCTGACCCGCTGGTGGGGCCTGCGCAAGGCGGCGGCCGACCTCGACCTGCCCGACGACGCCCGCGAGGTGCGCAGACTCGTCGACGAGGGCCGCGCCGACACCTGGGTGTCCGCGCTGCCGGGCCGCGCGGGCCTGGCCATCAACACGGTCCTCCCGGTGGTCCCGGTGACCCAGGGCGGCTCGCCGTTGGCCTAGCCTGGTGCCGTGGCACGCGTCGTCGTACTGGACTACGGATCAGGCAACCTCCGCTCCGCCGAGCGGGCGCTCCAGCGCGTCGGCGCGGACGTGGAGGTGACCGCCGACCCCAAGGCGGCGCTGGCGGCGGACGGGCTGGTGGTCCCCGGCGTCGGCGCCTACGCGGCCTGCGTGGCGGGCCTGAACGCCGTGCGCGGCGGCAGGCTCATCGGCCAGCGCCTCGCGGGCGGCAGGCCGGTGCTGGGCATCTGCGTCGGGATGCAGATCCTGTTCGCGCGGGGCATCGAGCACGGCCTGGAGACCGAGGGCTGCGGCGAGTGGCCCGGCACGGTCGAGCGCCTCCAGGCCCCGATCGTGCCGCACATGGGCTGGAACACGGTGCGGACCCCGGAGGGCTCCCAGCTCTTCGCCGGGCTGGCCGAGGACACCCGCTTCTACTTCGTGCACTCCTACGGCGTCCGCACCTGGGAGCTCCAGCCCGCCGAGCACCTGCGCCCGCCGCTGGTGACGTGGGCCGAGCACGGGGGCGACCGGTTCGTCGCGGCGGTGGAGAACGGTCCGCTGCAGGCCACCCAGTTCCACCCGGAGAAGTCCGGTGACGCGGGCGCGCACCTGCTGGAGAACTGGCTCAAGTCGTTCTGAGCCGCAGGGCGGGCTCCGGTGCGCGGGACCGCCCACTAGGCTGAACGGCGTGACCTTCACGCTGCTCCCCGCCGTAGACGTCGTCGACGGCCAGGCCGTCCGCCTGGTCCAGGGCGAGGCCGGTACCGAGACCGCCTACGGCACCCCGCTGGACGCCGCGCTCGCCTGGCAGCGCGACGGCGCCGAGTGGATCCACCTGGTCGACCTGGACGCCGCCTTCGGCCGGGGCGCCAACCGCGAGCTGATCACCGAGGTCGTCGGCGAGCTGGACGTGAAGGTCGAGCTGTCCGGCGGCATCCGCGACGACGACTCGCTCGCCGCCGCGCTGGCCACCGGGTGCGCGCGGGTCAACCTCGGCACCGCCGCCCTGGAGAACCCGGAGTGGTGCGCCAAGGTCCTGGCGTCCCACGGCGAGCAGGTGGCCATCGGCCTGGACGTGCGGATCACCGAGCACGGCCACCGCGTGGCCACCAGGGGCTGGACGATCGACGGCGGCGACCTCTGGGAGGTCCTGGAGCGCCTGGACCGCGACGGCTGCACCCGCTACGTGGTCACCGACGTCTCCAAGGACGGCACCCTGACCGGCCCGAACACCGACCTGCTGCGCGAGGTCTGCGCCCGCACCGACGCCCCGGTCATCGCCTCCGGCGGGGTCTCCTCGGTCGCCGACCTCGTCGCGCTGTCCGAGCTGTCCCGCGACGGCGTGGAGGGCGCGATCGTCGGCAAGGCCCTCTACGCGGGCGCGTTCACCCTGCCCGAGGCGCTGAGCGCGGTCCGCGGCTGATCGCGGCGGTGATCTCGGCGACGACGTGCCGCTCGGCCGCGTCCCGCTCGACCCCGGTCGAGTCGAGGACGCGCGCCGCGGCGCCGTCGCCCTCGGCCAGCAGGCCCAGCAGCAGGTGCTCGGTCCCCACGAACGTGTGAGCCAGCCGGAGCGCCTCCCGCACCGCCAGCTCCAGCGCCTTCCGTGAGTTCGCGGAGAACGGCTGCGGGTCCGGCCGCTTGCGCGGCTCCTTCTCCAGCTCCACCAGCAGCGCCAGCCGGGTCGTCCCCTCGGACGCCTCCAGCCGCGCCACGGTCTTGGCCCCGAGGCCGCCGTGCTCGTCGAGCAGCCCCATCAGCAGGTGCTCGGTGCCGATCCGCTCGCTGTGCCTGGCGTGGTGCTTGGCCAGCGCGACCACCCGGCGCGCCCGGTCGGTGTACCGGTCGAACGAGGGCTTGCCCAGATCGGGTGATTCCTTGGGCACGAACCGCTTCTGCGCGGCCTGCTTGGACACCCCGATGCTCTCGCCGATCTCGGTCCACGACGCCCCGGAGCGCCGGGCCTCGTCCACGAAGTGCCCGATCAGGTGATCACCCAGCTCGTCCAGCCGGGAGCTGAGGTCGACGGCGGCCGTGAGCCGCTCCAGCGGGGAGACGTGCCTGGTCGCGACGTCGACGATGAGGTCGGTGAGCTGCACGAGCGCCATGCGTCAACCCTAGGTTGACGCATGGCGCGTCGTCAACCTCAGGTTGACAGCGTGATCTTGATGCCTACCGTGCCCTTCTTGCCCCGGCGGAGCTTGCTCCCCAGGATCGTCAACCGTCCGATGACGCCGTACTTGCGGATGATCCGGTCCCGGACGCGGTCCGTCTCGGCGGTGTCCACCAGCTCCGCCCTGGCCGGGACGGACTCGCCCAGCGGCTTGCCGCGCACGTCGCACGGCCCCACCAGCACGTCCCCGCTCCGCCGGATGCGCTTGACCTTCCCGGACTCGGCGACGGTCCACACGAACGCGGTGTCCCCCTCGCCCGCGAACCAGACCGGTGTGGGGACCCCGTTGCCGTTCTTGCGGAAGGTGGTCAGGAGGAGGTACTTGCCCTCGGCTAGGTCCATGGGAAAACCGTACGGGGATCACGGGGGTCCGCAGGCAAGATGGGCCACGTGGACGAGCGCAAGCGGCAGGAACTGGAGCGCGTGCTGCGGATCAGCGCCGAGCTGAACCGGAGGCTGGCGAGATGACCGGCGCCCCCGAGGCCCTGACCCCCGACGAGCTGCTGGAGATCGCCGAGGCGCTGGTCGGCGCGCGGCCCCCGGTCCGCTCGGTCGAGCTGCTGGAGTCCGCCGCCGCCCGCCCCGCCACGACCGTGCTCGGCGAGCACGCCTACCCGGACACCTGGGCCAAGGCCGCCGCGCTGATGGAGTCGCTGGGCCGCAACCACCCCCTGGTCGACGGCAACAAGCGGCTGTGCTGGAACGCCGCCTGGGTGTTCCTCGGCGTCAACGGCCACCCGCTGGCCGAGGACCTGGACGTGGACGCCGCCGAGGAGTTCGTGCACGCCGTCGTCACCGGGCGGCTGACCACCGGCGGCATCGCCGACGGCCTGCGCCGCTTCGCGAGCCGCTGACCCCGGCGGGCGCGCGCCCCGCGTGCCGCCCGCCGGACCCGCCCGCCCGGCCCCGTAGGCTCGACCGCATGTCAGTAGCGGTGCGCGTCATCCCCTGCCTCGATGTGGACCGGGGCAGGGTGGTCAAGGGCGTCAACTTCACCAACCTCGTCGACGCGGGCGACCCCGTCGAACTCGCCAAGCTCTACGACGCCGAGGGCGCCGACGAGCTGACGTTCCTGGACGTCACCGCCTCCTCCGGCGACCGCGAGACCACCTACGACGTGGTCCGCCGCACCGCCGAGCAGGTCTTCATCCCGCTCACCGTCGGCGGCGGCGTGCGCGCCCCCGAGGACGTCGACAGGCTGCTGCGCTCCGGCGCGGACAAGGTCAGCGTGAACACCGCCGCCATCGCCCGCCCCGAGCTGCTCGGCGAGCTGTCCCGCCGCTTCGGCGCCCAGTGCGTCGTGCTGTCGGTCGACGCCCGCCGCGTCCCCGAGGGCGAGGCCCCCACCGCCAGCGGCTTCGAGGTCACCACGCACGGCGGTCGCCGGGGCACCGGCGTCGACGCCGTCGAGTGGGCCGAGCGCGGCCAGGAGCTGGGCGTCGGCGAGATCCTGCTCAACTCCATGGACGCCGACGGCACCAAGGCCGGGTTCGACCTGGAGCTGATCCGCCGGGTGCGCGCCGTCGTGGACGTGCCGCTGATCGCCAGCGGGGGAGCGGGGGAGCCGGGGCACTTCCCGCCCGCCGTCGCCGAGGGCGCGGACGCGGTGCTCGCCGCCAGCGTCTTCCACTTCCGCGAGCTGAGCATCGCCCAGGTCAAGGGCTCGCTGCGCGACGCCGGGGTGGAGGTCCGCTGATGCCCACCACCACCGAGGTCCGCCTCGCGATCATGCTCGGCGGCGGCAGCGCCGTCGCGTTCGTCCTGGTCGCCGCCCTCCAGCTGCTGGTCGACCCCGCCAGCGCCTCGCTCGTGCTGCCCGTCGCGGTGGCCGTCATCGAGCTGGGCGTCGTCGCGGGCCTGTGGAAGGGGGTCCGCCCGGCCAGGATCGGCGGCATGGCCGTGTTCCTGCTGTTCGGGCTGGTCCACCTGCTCGTCGTGCTCGGCCCCACCCCGGTCTGGGTGCGCCTGGCCAGCGCGGTGATCGCCGCCGCGCACGTGTTCGTCGCCGTCCTGCTCAACACGCGCCCCGCGCGCGACCACTTCTCCGGAGCCAGCTGATGCTCGACCCCGCCATCGCCGCCAAGCTCAAGCGCAACGCGGACGGGCTGGTGTGCGCCGTCGCCCAGCAGCGCGGCACCGGTGAGGTGCTGATGGTCGCCTGGATGGACGACGAGGCGCTGCACCTGACCCTCACCACCGGCACCGCCACCTACTTCTCGCGCAGCCGGGGCAGGCTGTGGGTCAAGGGCGAGACCTCCGGGCACACCCAGCGCGTGCACGACGTGCGGCTGGACTGCGACGGGGACACCGTGCTGCTGACCGTGGACCAGACCGGCGCTGCCTGCCACACCGGCGATCACACCTGCTTCGACGCGACCTCGCTGATGTCGCCGGAGCCGATGTCGCCGGACAGGTAGCGCTGGAGCGTCGGCCCGACCGCCGAGACCAGCTCCTCGGGGTCGGCCGACGCCAGCGGCTCGAACTCCAGCACGTACCGCGCCATGCCCAGCCCGACCATCTGCGAGGCGCACAGCGTGGCGCGCAGCTCGGGCCGGTCCACGTCGAACCCCCGCATCACCTGGCCCAGCACGGTCTTGATGAACAGGTCGTGCAGTGCGCCGGTGACCTGCTCGTGCCCGGCGACGCTGCGCACCAGCGCGGAGAACGCGCCGCCGCCGGTGGCGTCCCACACCCCGAGGAACGTGCGCACCATGCGCTCGCCCAGCAGCTCGGGCGGGCCCTGGGCGATCCGGCGGACGATCTCCACCGGGTCGACGGGCAGCTGCAGCACGGCCTTGGCGAACAGCGCCTGCTTGCCGCCGAACCAGTGGTTGACCATCGCGGCGTCCACGCCCGCGCGCGCCGCGATGGCCCGCACCGTCGCGCCCTCGTAACCGCGCTCGACGAACACCTCGCGCGCCGCCTGGAGCAGCGCGCCCCTGGTGTCCTCGCCACCCGCGCGCCGCCCCCGGCGCTTCGGCTCACCGCCGTCCACCGCAACCACCGCGCGACCGCCTCACCGCTCCGCCCGGCCCACCGGGGCCCGGACGTGTTTCAACGTCGGGTGAAATGGTCGCACCCCGGCTGCCCGGCCCGCGAGCCGGACCGGGGACAATGGCGGCATGGTGAGCGTCATCGGTGCGGGCGTCGGGCTCGGCGAGGTCAGTCCCACCCGCGAGGAGTTCCGCGAACTCGCCGCGCAGCGCAGGGTCGTCCCTGTCGTGCGCAGGCTCCTCGCGGACGCGGAGACCCCCGTCGGCCTCTACCGGAAGCTGGCCGCCGACCGGCCGGGCACGTTCCTGTTCGAGTCGGCGGAGAACGGCCGCTCCTGGTCGCGCTGGTCGTTCGTCGGCGCCCGGTGCGCGGGCGCGCTCACCGCGACCGGCGGCGAGGCGTACTGGACCGGCCAGCACCCGGTCGGCCTGCCCGAGGGCGGCGACCCGCTGGCCGCGCTGCGCGAGACCATCGAGGTGCTGCGCACCGACCCGCTGCCCGGCCTGCCCCCGCTGACCGGCGGCATGGTCGGCTACATCGGCTACGACGCGGTGCGCCGCCTGGAGCGGCTGCCCTCGCTCGCCGAGGACGACCTGAAGGTCCCCGAGCTGGTCATGCTGCTCGCCACCGACCTCGCCGCGCTCGACCACCACGAGGGCACCGTCACGCTGATCGCCAACGCGATCAACTGGGACGACACCCCGGAGCGGGTCGACGCGGCCTACGACGACGCGGTGCGCAGGCTCGACGTGATGACCGAGGACCTGCACAACCCGGCGCCCGCCACGACCGCCGTGTTCTCCCGGCCCAAGCCGGAGTTCACCCGCAGGCGCTCCTCCGCCGAGCACCAGGCCGTGGTGGAGAGGGCGAAGGCGGCGATCCGGGAGGGCGAGGCCTTCCAGGTGGTGCTGTCGCAGCGGTTCGAGATGGCGACCACCGCCGACCCGCTGGACGTCTACCGGGTGCTGCGCACCTCCAACCCCAGCCCGTACATGTACCTGCTGCGGCTGGACGAGTTCGACATCGTCGGGTGCAGCCCCGAGTCGCTGGTCACGGTCCGGGACGGCAAGGCCACCACGCACCCGATCGCGGGCACCCGGTGGCGCGGCGCGGACCCGGAGGAGGACGCGTTCCTGGAGAAGGACCTGCTCTCCGACGACAAGGAGCGCGCCGAGCACCTGATGCTCGTCGACCTGGGCCGCAACGACCTTGGCCGGGTGTGCAAGCCGGGCTCGGTCACCGTCGTGGACTTCTTCAAGGTCGAGCGGTACAGCCACGTCATGCACATCGTGTCCACGGTCAGCGGCGAGCTGGCCGAGGGCCGCACGGCGTTCGACGCGGTCGCCGCGTGCTTCCCGGCGGGCACCCTGTCCGGCGCGCCGAAGCCGCGCGCGATGGAGCTGATCGAGGAGCTGGAGCCGACCAGGCGCGGCCTGTACGGCGGCGTCGTGGGCTACCTGGACTTCGCGGGCGACGCGGACACCGCGATCGCGATCCGCACCGCGCTGATCCGCGACGGGGTCGCGTACGTGCAGGCGGGCGGCGGCATCGTGGCCGACTCGGACCCGGTGGCTGAGGACAACGAGTGCCTGAACAAGGCGGGCGCGGTCCTGGCCGCGATCGCGACGGCGCAGACCATGGCCCCCGCCGTGGAACCGACCCGTGTCTGAGGGCGGCGACACAGCGCGGGACGGCGCCGGGCGGGACGGCGCCGGGCGGGACGGTGCGGCGGGCGCGGACGCGGCGGGGGAGCGGGTGACCCCCGCAGGCATCCCGACCGTGTGCCCGAGCCCCGATTCGGCGATCCTTCCGACCTCCGACCCGACTGCCGACCCGGCCGACGCCCGGCTCGTCGCTTCGGTCGCCGATTCGGCCACTGCCTCGGCCGCCGACCCGGCCGACGCCCGGCCGACCGCCTCGGTCGCCGATTCGGCCACTGCCCCGGCTACCGACCCGGCCGACGCCCGGCCAGCTGCCTCCGCTGCTGACCAGGTCGCCGACCTGTCGGGTGCCCGGCCAGTTGCTTCGGCCGCTGACCCGGTCGCCGATCAGGCCGACGTCCCCGCCGCCGACACCGCCTCCTCGCCCCCGCCACGTCCCGGACGGCGCGAGCAGCGGCTCGTCCTCGGCCTGCTCCTGCTCGCCGCGCTCGTCCTCTGGGGCTCCTCGGCGCTCGACTGGGGCGGCGCCGAGCCGCAGTGGCCGGTCCCGCTCGCCCTGCTCGCCGGGGCGGGTGTCGCGGCGGTGCTGGCCCTCGGCGGCGTCGTGCGGCGCGCGCTCGGGGCGGTGCTCGCGGTGGTCGGCCTGCTGGCCGTCGTGGTCGGCGTCGGCGACCTGCCC
This sequence comes from Actinosynnema pretiosum, assembly GCF_024171695.1. Lineage (GTDB taxonomy): Bacteria > Actinomycetota > Actinomycetes > Mycobacteriales > Pseudonocardiaceae > Actinosynnema > Actinosynnema pretiosum. The sequence goes on from NZ_JAMTCF010000004.1 coordinate 374,015, forward strand.
GCGTCCGGCCCGGTGGTCGGCCTGCTCGGCGCGCTGACCGTGGTCGGCGCGGGCGTCCTGCTGCTGGTCAAGGGCGGCAGGATGCCCCGGATGGGTGATCGCTACGAGACGCCCGCCGCGCGCAAGCCGTCCGCCGATCCGGAGCGCGAGCTGTGGAACGCCCTGGAGCGCGGCGACGATCCCACTGAGCGGGACTGATCTTCCACGGGGGAACCGCGCGCCCGAACCGGGCAAACCCCTCATCCGGGGTTTGCGCACGTGAGGTCCGCGCGACCCTGCCCAGCAGCGCGAACGCGCAGACCCGGTGGCCGGTGCCGCCGACGTCCGGGGTTAGCATCCTTGCGGCGGGAAGGGGAGCATGACGTGCGGGAGTTCACGACCGAACTGGGACGGCCGGCCGAGGTGAACGGGGTGTGCGCATGACCGTTCTCGAGTCGATCATCGAAGGCGTTCGGGAGGACCTCGCCGCGCGCGAGGCGGCGCTGCCCTTCGAGGTGCTCAGGGAGCGCGCGGCGAAAGCCGCGCCCCCGCAGGACGTGATGGCGGTGCTGCGCAACCCCGGCGTCGGGGTCATCGCCGAGGTGAAGCGGAAGAGCCCGTCCAAGGGCGCGCTCGCGGACATCCCCGAGCCCGCCGAGCTGGCCGCCGCCTACGAGGCGGGCGGCGCGCGGGTGATCAGCGTGCTGACCGAGCAGCGCCGCTTCGGCGGGTCGCTGGCGGACTTCGACGCGGTGCGCGCGGCGGTGCGGGTGCCGCTGCTGCGCAAGGACTTCATCGTCAGCCCGTACCAGGTGCACGAGGCGCGCCTGCACGGCGCCGACCTGGTGCTGCTGATCGTGGCGGCGCTGGAGCAGAACGCGCTGGTGTCGCTGCTCGACCGGGTCGAGTCCCTCGGGATGACGGCGCTGGTCGAGGTGCACACGGCCGAGGAGGCCGACCGGGCGCTGGAGGCGGGGGCGAGCGTCATCGGCGTGAACGCCCGCAACCTGCACACCCTGGAGGTCGACAAGGAGGTGTTCGGCCGGATCGCGCCGGGCCTGCCCTTCGAGACGATCAAGATCGCCGAGTCCGGGGTCACCGGGCCGGGCGACCTGATGGCCTACGCGGGCGCGGGCGCGGACGCGGTGCTCGTCGGCGAGAGCCTGGTGACGAGCGGCGACCCCAAGGTCGCGGTGAACAAGCTGGTGACCGCTGGATCGCACCCGGCGTGCCCCCGGCCCAGTCGTTGATGGGAGAGAGCGCATGACGCGCGACCAGTTCGCCCACACCCCCCACGACCCCGACGAGCGGGGTCACTTCGGGCGGTGGGGCGGCCGGTTCATGCCGGAGGCGCTGATCGCGGCTCAGGACGAGTTGGCCGCGGAGTACGAGAAGGCGCGGGTGGACCCGGAGTTCCTGGGCGAGTTCGCCCGGTTGCTCAAGGAGTACGCGGGCCGCCCGTCGCTGCTGACCGAGGCCAAGCGGTTCGCCGAGCACGCGGGCGGCGCGCGGGTGTTCCTCAAGCGCGAGGACCTCAACCACACCGGCTCGCACAAGATCAACAACGTGCTGGGCCAGGTGCTGCTCACCAAGCGCATGGGCAAGAAGCGCGTCATCGCCGAGACGGGCGCGGGCCAGCACGGCGTCGCCACCGCCACGGCGTGCGCGCTCATGGGCCTGGACTGCGTGATCTACATGGGCGAGGTCGACACCGAGCGCCAGGCGCTCAACGTCGCCCGGATGCGGCTCCTCGGCGCCGAGGTCATCCCGGTCGGCACCGGCTCGCGCACCCTCAAGGACGCGATCAACGAGGGCCTGCGCGACTGGGTCGCCAGCGTCGACCACACCCACTACCTGATGGGCACGGCGGCGGGCGCGCACCCGTTCCCGATGATGGTCCGCGACTTCCACCGGGTGATCGGCATCGAGGCCCGGCAGCAGGTGCTCGACCAGGCCGGGCGGCTGCCCGACGCGGTCGCGGCCTGCGTCGGCGGCGGCTCCAACGCGATCGGCATCTTCCACGGCTTCATCGACGACCCGTCGGTGCGCCTGGTCGGCCTGGAGCCCGGCGGCGACGGCGTCGAGACCACCCGGCACGGCGCCACCCTCACCAAGGGGACCGCGGGCTCGCTGCACGGGGCCATGTCGTACGTGCTCCAGACCGAGGACGGGCAGATCGCCGAGGCGCACTCCATCTCGGCCGGCCTTGACTACCCCGGCGTCGGGCCCGAGCACGCGCACCTGAAGGACACCGGCCGCGCCGAGTACCGGCCGATCACCGACGCGCAGGCGATGGACGCGTTCGCGCTGCTGTCGCGCACCGAGGGCATCATCCCCGCCGTCGAGTCCGCGCACGCCCTCGCGGGCGCGCTGGACCTGGGGCGGGAGCTGGGGCCGGACGGCCTGATCGTGGTCAGCCTGTCCGGTCGCGGTGACAAGGACATGGACACGGCGGTCTCGTGGTTCGGGCTCGGCGTCAAGGAGGAGGACGCGTCGTGAGCGCGTTGGACGGCGTTTTCGCGACGTGCCGGGACGAGGGGCGCTCGGCGCTCATCGGCTACCTGCCCGCCGGGTTCCCCACGGTCGAGGGCTCCAAGGACGTCCTGCGGGCCATGGTCGAGTCCGGCTGCGACGTGGTCGAGGTCGGGATGCCGTACTCCGACCCGGTGATGGACGGCCCGACCATCCAGGCCGCCGCGCAGCAGGCGCTCGACGGCGGGTTCCGGGTGCGGGACCTGTTCGGCGTGGTCGAGTCGGTCGCCGCGCTCGGCGGCAAGGCCGTGGTGATGACCTACTGGAACCCGGTGCTGCACTACGGCGTGGACGCGTTCTCCCGCGACCTCGCCGCCGCCGGTGGCCTCGGGCTGATCACCCCGGACCTGGTGCCCGACGAGGCCGAGGACTGGATGGCGGCCTCCGAGGCGCACGGGCTGGACCGGATCTTCCTGGTCGCGCCCTCCTCCACCGAGGAGCGGATCGACCTGACCGCCAAGGCCTCCAGCGGCTTCCTGTACGCCACCGCCGTCATGGGCGTGACCGGCGCGCGGACGGCCGTGTCGTCGGCGGCGCCCGCGCTGGTCGGGCGGGTCAGGGAGCACACCGACATGCCGGTGTGCGTCGGCCTCGGCGTGCGGGACGGCGCGCAGGCCGCGCAGGTCGCCGCGTTCGCGGACGGGGTGATCGTCGGGTCGGCGTTCGTGTCGGCGGTGGCCGGTGGCGGGGTGCCCGCGCTGGCCGAGGAGCTGGCGAAGGGCGTGCGCGGGGTCGGCGCCTGACCGGACCGCTCCACGTGGTGCGCAGCGGGGGTTTCACACGTTCGTGTGGAGCCCCCGTTCTGCTGCGGTGGTGGGCTGCGCGGAGCGGGTTCGGACGGCCCCGAAAGCGGGACGTCCCCCGGTAACGATCGGGTCGCCCGGTTCGGGGGCGTGGTCCCAGCGACTACGGTGGTGCGCGTGGTGACGACTTACCTGGCGAGCATCCCCAGTCCTGCCCAGGGCGTGTGGCATCTCGGTCCCCTCCCCCTGAGGGCGTACGCGCTCTTCATCATCATCGGCATCATCGTCGCGATCTCGTGGGGCGAGCGGCGCTGGGTGGCCCGAGGCGGGCAGAAGGGCACGGTCACCGACGTCGCGGTGTTCGCGGTGCCGTTCGGCCTGGTCGGCGGCAGGCTCTACCACGTCGCCACCGATTACCACAAGTACTTCGGCGAGGGCAAGGACCCGCTCGACGCGCTGAAGATCTGGAACGGCGGCCTCGGCATCTGGGGCGCGATCGCGCTCGGCGGCGTCGGAGCCTGGATCGCCTGCCGCCGCAGGGGCATCGGGCTGCCCGCGATGGCCGACAGCCTCGCGCCCGGCATCGTGGTCGGGCAGGCCATCGGCCGCATCGGCAACTACTTCAACCAGGAGCTGTACGGCGCGGAGACCACCGTGCCGTGGGGCCTGGAGATCTACGAGCGGGTCGACCCGGTCACCGGCATGAAGGACGACCTCAACGGCATCGCGGTCGACACCGCCACGCCGCTGATGACCGTGCACCCGACGTTCCTGTACGAGCTGCTGTGGAACCTGGGCGTGGCCGCGCTGATCGTGGTCGCCGACCGGAAGCTGCGCCTCGGCCACGGCCGGGTGTTCGCGCTGTACGTCGCCGGGTACACGGCGGGCCGGTTCTGGATCGAGATGATGCGCACCGACGAGGCCACCATGGTCCTCGGCCTGCGGATCAACGTGATCACGTCGGTCGTGGTGTTCCTCGGCGCGGTGCTCTACTTCGTGCTCGCGGCCAAGCGCGGCGAGCGGGAGACGAACGTCGAACCGGCCCCGGAGTCCGAGCTGCCGGAGGGTTCCGCTGAGGACGCCGAGGGCGAGAAGGTGTCGGCGACCGCCGCGCCGTCCGCCAAGGAGGACTCGGGAGAGGCCGGTGACCGACCCGCGCCGGACGCCGAGGCCTCGACGGGCGCTGCGGGCTCCACCACCCCGGTCGCCCCGGCCACCCCGGTCACCGAGGACCCGGCCAAGCAGAAGCAGCCGGGCGAGTAGACCGGCGTGCGCATCCTCGTCGTCGAAGATGACGACCGGGTGGCGCGTGGTCTGCTCACCGCACTGCGGCACGCGGGTTACGAGGTCCACCGGGCGGCGTCGGCCGCAGCGGCGCTCGCCGCCGCCCCGGTCGACGTCGTGCTGCTCGACCTCGGCCTGCCGGACGGCGACGGCCTCGACGTGCTCCGCGAGCTGCGCGACCGGCGGGGCACCGCGGTCATCGCGGTGACCGCGCGCGGCGAGGAGCGGGAGCGGGTGCTGGGCCTGCGGGCGGGCGCCGACGACTACGTCGTCAAGCCGTTCGGCACGGCGGAGCTGCTGGCCAGGATCGAGGCGGTGCTGCGCCGCACCCGCGACGCGCGCGCCGGTTCGGGCCGCTCCGAGGCGCTGGAACTGGGCCCGCTCACCCTGGACCCGGCCACCCGCGAGGCCGCCGTGGCGGGCCGCCCGCTGTCGCTGACCCGCAAGGAGTTCGACCTGCTCGCCCTGCTGGTCGGCAGGGCGGGCGCGGTGGTGAGCCGGGACCTGATCGTCGACCAGGTGTGGAAGGCGCACTGGGAGGCGCCGTCGCGCACCCTGGACACCCACATCGCCGCGCTGCGCGGCAAGCTCGGCGCGGAGGTCCGCATCGAGACCGTGCGCGGCGTCGGCTACCGCATCGTCGTCACCCCGTGACGCGGCGGGGCTCGTGACCCGGCAGGCCTGCGTGACCCGGCAGCTCCGTGGTCTGGGAGGCCCTCGTGACCTGGCAACCCCCGTGACGCGGCAGGGCTCCGCGACGCGGCAGCACTCCGTGACCCGGCAGGGCTCCGTGCCCCGGCGAGCCTGCGCGACCCGGCAGGCTTGCATGTCCCGGCAGCCCTCGTGACGCGACCGGTCCCGTGATGCCGCAGGACCCCGGTGGGGCGCTCCACCGGGGTCCCGCCGCATCACCGGCCGCGCGGACCGCTCAGCACGACGTCACCACGAGTGCGCGACGTCCACCACGAGCCGCCCCGGCAGGGTGAACACGCGGAACGGCAGCCGGGCGCGCACCCCCAGCCCCACGGTCGAGTACCCCTCGAACGAGTTGCCCCAGGCGACCTGCCGGAACGTCCGGTACCCGGTGACGTCCACCAGCTCGTTCCGGTCCGCGAAGGCGTAGGTCGGCGCGCCGCTGTCGTCGTACGCGGGCGAGTGCGCCACGACCAGCAGCTTCGCGCCCCCGCGCAGCGGGATCACCTCGCCGCTGCCGTCCGCGTGGATCTCGTCCCGGTACCCGACCAGGTGCCCCTCACCGGCGCCACCACCGGGGATGTCGAACACGAGCCGGTCGAAGCACTCCTGCTGCCCGGCCCGCAGGTCCACCAGCACACCCGGCGAGGTGTCACCGGACAGCTTGTCCTGCGACCCCCAGCCCACCGAACAGCTCTCGGCGGCGCCTGCGGCGTCTGCGGAGTTCGCGCTCCCGGCGCTGCCCACGGCTCCGACGCCACCGCCGTTCCCGGTGGCGTTCCCGGTGGCGTTCGCGGTCCCGGCGGGCGCGAGCGCCAGTCCGACCAGGACGGCGAGCGCGGCCGTCGTCTTGCGTAGCATGGCTCTCCCCTCTCGTCGGGCGCCGCTCCCGGCGCCCGAGCTCCAAGAACGCGGGTCCTGCGCACGGGGTTGCACCGGTACCGGACCCGCGAACGCTTTCCACAGCGGAGGTCGGCGTGTTCCGGAGGCTGCTGGCGCTGATCGTGCCGCTGCTCGTGGGCCTGGTCGGCGCGCTCGGCGTGCCGCTCGCGTTCTCCGTCGTGCAGCGCGAGAGCCAGGCCACCTACCTCGACCGGCTGGGCGACGCGAGCCGGTTCGCCTCGCTCGCGGAGAACGCGCTCGCCTCCAACCGGTTGACCGCGCTGCGCGAGGAGCTGGTGCGCTACGACCAGCTCTACGGCATCCCGGCGGCCCTGATCGGCACGGACGGCACCTCGCTGGTCGAGTCCAGGACCCCGTTCGACCGCAGCGACCCGGCGGTGCGCGCGGGCCTGCACGCCGCGTTCAGCGGGTACCGGGGCGAGGGCGACCCGTCGGTGTGGCCGTGGGAGCAGCGGGACCTGGTCGTGGTGGAGCCGGTGGGGCGGGACAGCGAGGTGGTGGCGGCGGTCGTGACGATCTCGCCGACCGGTCGGCTGCGCGCCGAGGTGGCCCGCCAGTGGGGCCTGCTGGCCCTGCTCGGCCTGCTGCCGCTGCTGGGCGCGGTCGCGGTGGCGTGGCCGATGTCGCGGTGGGTGCTGCGCCCGGTGCGCAGCCTCGACGAGGCCACCGCGGCGGTCGCGGGCGGCGAGCTGGACGCGCGCGTGGACGAGGTGGGCGGTCCGCCGGAGCTGCGCAGGTTGGCGGCGTCGTTCAATACCATGGTCGACGTGGTGGGCCGTGCGCTTCGCCGCCAGCGGGCGTTCGTCTCGGACGCCTCCCACCAGCTGCGCAACCCGCTGGCCAGCCTGCGCCTGGCGGTGGACAACCTGGAGCACCACGTCAGCGACGAAGCGGGCCGCGAGGCGCAGCGGATCGCCGTGGACGAGGCGGAGGAGATGGGCCGGGTCCTGGACACCCTGCTCGCCGCGACCCGCCTGGACAGCGCGTCGTCGGCGGAACCGGTGGAGGTCGACCCGCTGCTCGCGGCGCACGTGCCCGGCTGGCGGGCGCTGGCGGGCGGGATGGCGCTGCGCGTGGACGTGCCCCCCGGCCTGCGCGTGCTCGAACCACCGGGCGGCCTCGGCAGCGTGCTGGACGAGCTGGTGGGCAACGCGATCCGGCTGTCCGGCGCCACCGAGATCAGGATCTGGGCCGGGACGGCGGGCGAGGACGTGGAGCTGCACGTGACCGACAACGGCACGGGCCTGGACGACCAGGAGCGGACGAACGCCCTCAGCCGCTTCTGGCGCTCGCCCCGCCACCAGAACATCGCGGGAACCGGCCTCGGCCTGGCGATCTGCGCCGAGCTGATCACCTCGGCGGGCGGCGCCCTGACCCTGGCGGAAACCCACCCGAACGGCCTGACCGCGACAGTCCGCCTGAAAACCCGCCCAACCCCCTGACGCCCCAACACCCCCCAACCCCACTCCCGCTCCTTCCCCGAACCACCCCACCCCGAGCCGCACCCCCAGGCCGCACCACTCCGCGCAGTCCCGCCTGACCAACCCCGTCGACCAGTGTCACTCGCGTTCGGCGGCCCCGAACATGGGCAAACCTGACCACACCCACACCTCCCACCAGCCGATCCACCACACCAGAACAGCCCCGACCTCCCATCCAGCACTCCCACCGCACCGATCACTTCCAGCGCAGCACTGATCCCCGGACCGCCCTTGCCGGACGCCCCGCAACTGGATGGTTCATCAGCGCAGCACTGACCCCAGAACCGTCCTCACCGGGCACCCGCAGCCGGATAGCTCATCAGCGCAGCCTCCATCGCCGGACCGCCCGTGCCAGGACCACCCGTCAGCGCGCAGCCTCCATCGCCGGACCGCTCGTGGTTAGCGGCTCGTCAACGCAGCGCTCATCGCCGGACCGCTCATCGCCGGATTCCGCGCCACCGCTGTCCGACAGCGCACCGTCCACCGCAAGCCGCCCGCCACCGGACCGCCACCATCCCTGACGTCCCGAGTCGCCCCGTGCCGGCAGTGTGCCCACGCCTCGAAGACGCCCGGCCCACGACTCAGCCTGTCCCGCCACTCCGCCCGCGACCCCGACGCCCGCCATCCCGACGCCCCGATGCCTGGCACCCGGACACCTGCACGTCGCCCGGCCACCAACCAATCGCCCAGCCACCGGCCACGAGCCACGTCACCCGACCACGGGCCACGTCGCCTGGGCACCAGCAGGCGCCCAGCCACCAGCCAGCCGCGAGCCAATCGTCCAGCCATCGGCCCGTCGCCGGCCTGTTGCCTGACCAGGCTGGTCAGCGCGCAGCGCTCACCACACATCACCGCGCCCCGAACACCCGTGGCACGCTCCGACGGCAACCCCGACCCCGCAGTCGTTTCCCCGCGTCACCACGATCGCACCGGGGTCCGACAAAAACCGGCCCTCCGGGCGGCGCTCGGCTCTGGTTCACCCCACCGTGTCAGCCAGTCGCCAAGAGCCCGGTGTCAGCGCCCTTCGCGCGTCCCGCGAACGGTCCGTCGCCGCCCGTCAGCGCTTCACCTCGCGGAACCAGCGCGCCGCGCCCCGGTGCAGCGGCACCTGGCCCGTCGCGATGCCCGTCCGCACGTTGATCCGGCTCGCTTCCGGGTGGCCCGCGACGATCCGCTCGGACTCGGTGAACACTGTCCGGGTGACGACCTCGACGGTGTCCTCGGCCAGCGCGGTGCGGGCCAGCAGGAGGTTCGGCACGGCCAGGGTCCGGCACGGGCCGAGCGGTCCGTAGGTGGTGGCCGGGATGGTCGCGGGGACGTACGGGCCGGGGTAGGCGCGGGCCAGCGCCTCGGCCTCGTCGGGCAGGTCCAGCAGGCGGGGCGGGTGGCCGCCCAGCAGGGTGCTGACCGCCGGGGTGGGGATGCCGGTGAGCAGCACCGCCGCGTCGATCGCGCCCGCCGCCAGCCGCCGGGACGCCTCGTCGTGCGCCATCCGCAGGCCTTGCGCGCGGATGCCCAGCAGGTCGAGCAGCCTGGTCCCGGTGAACTCGCTGCCCGACTCGACCGGGCCCAGCGACACCCGCAGTCCGGCGAGGTCGGCGAGCTCGCGCACCGGCGAGCCGTTCGGCACCACCACGTGCAGGAAGCTGTCGTACAACCGGCCCACCGCGCTGATGCCCGCCGGGTCGGAGTCGCTGAGCAGCGCGTCCACGATCGCGTCCAGCGAGGACAGTCCCAGGTGGACGGCGCCCTCCTTGAGCAGCCGGACGTTCTCCACGGACGCACCGGTCTGGCGCGCGGTCACCCTGGTCTCGGGCAGGTTCTCGGCGAGCGCCGCCGCCAGCGCCGCCCCGATCTCCCGGAACACGGCCCCGTCCGGCCCGGTCGCCAGCACCAGCGACTCGGGGCCCACCGGATCAGCCGGACCGCAGGCCACCGAGGTCAGCGCGGGCAGTGCCGACAGCAGCAGCGCGCGCCGGGAGATCCCCGCCCCGAGGCCTGGACCAGCGAGTTCACCACCACCGGTGGCGAGGTGGCGGGCAGTGCGGTGACCAGCAGCGACGCGACCGGACCGCTTCCCGGCGAACGACTCCACCCCGACTCCCTTCCCACCAACCGATCACGACCGACTGCCCCAAACCAACTGCCTCAGACCGACCGCCCCGGACCGACCGCCCCGGACCGACCGCCCCGGACCGACCGATCCCGACCGACCGATCCCGACCGACCGTCCCGGAATGCCCAGTCCAGACCGCCCGGTCCCGACCAACCGATCCCAGCCGTCCAGCCCTAGCCGTCCAGCCCCAGCCGCCCGGTCCCAGCCGCCCGGTCCCGACCAACCGGTCCTGACCAACCGATCCCAGCGCCCGATCCCGATCGACCGGTTTCGACCAACCCATCCCGCCGCGGCAGCCTGCCATCCCCGACCTCCCGCGTGCCACCGCCCACGCCCCCGAGCCCCGCCTCCACCCGCCACCCCACCCACGCCCGTCCATCCGAACGGCCTGTGACGCACGCCCGCCCCACCCCAACACCCCCCGCCTCCCCGCCCCGGACCACCCGTCCGCACCGGGAGTCGCCCACCGTGACCGCCCCTCCACCCCGCGCCCCCGCCAAACGCTTGCCCGCCGCGCTCCGCCCCCGGTCAAGCCAGGTTCGTCACCCGCTGCCACCGTCCCCCACGCCGCGTTCACTCGTCCGCGTGAACAGAGTGTTACGTCAGAGGGATCTGAAGTTTCAGTCGAGCGACTTGCCGTGAGTTCCCACTGTGCTCAGGATCACCGGACAACACCCGCCGGGCCCCTTGAGGAGGACAACGTGGTCACCGCGGAAACCCGTGAGCGCAAGCCGATCTACAAGCACCTGTACTTCTGGGTGCTGGTGTCGATCGTGCTGGGCGTGGTGGTCGGGTACGCCTTCCCGGCCCAGGCGTCCGGCATGAAGTGGCTCGCCGACTTCTTCGTCGCGCTGGTCAAGGTCGTCATCGCCCCGACCATCTTCTGCACCGTCGTCGTCGGCATCGCGGGCCTGGGCAACCTGGCCAAGGCGGGCGGCCTGGCGCTGCGCACCATCCTGTACTTCACCGCGATGACCACGGTGGCGCTCGCCATCGGCATGGTCGTGGTCAACGTCGTGCAGCCCGGCCACCACGGCCCGGCCATCCCGATCAACGACTCGGCCGCCGAGAAGACCCTGGCCGACGCCGCCACCGCCGAGACCGGCGTCACCGGCTTCATCCTGAGCCTGGTCCCCAAGTCGTTCGTCGGCGCGTTCACCGACGGCCAGCTGATCCAGGTCCTGGTCATCGCGATCCTGGTCGCGGTCGCCGTGGCGGGCATGGGCAAGCGCGGCGAGCGCGTCGTCACCGCCCTGGACACCACCGCCAAGGTCATGTTCGGCGTCATCAAGATCGTCATGTACGCGGCCCCGATCGGCGCGTTCGGCGGCATCGCCTACACGATCGGCAAGTTCGGCGGCACGATCCTCGGCAAGCTCGCCTGGCTGATGGGCTCGTTCTACGTCACCTGCATCCTGTTCGTGTTCGTCGTCCTCGGCGGCGTGGGCATGTACGCGGGTGTCAACATCGTGAAGTTCCTGCGCTACATCAAGGACGAGCTGCTGATCGTGCTCGGCACGTCCTCCAGCGAGTCGGTGCTGCCCCGGATGCTGGTCAAGCTGGAGGCGGCGGGCGCGGACAAGTCCGTCGTCGGCCTGACCATCCCGACCGGCTACTCGTTCAACCTCGACGGCACCTGCATCTACCTGACCATGGGCGCGATCTTCATCGCCCAGGCGACCGGACACGACGTCAGCATCGGCACCCAGATCGGCCTGCTGCTGTTCATGCTGCTGGCCTCCAAGGGCGCGGCGGGCGTCACCGGCGCCGGCCTGGTCACCCTGGCCGCCTCGCTCCAGGCGTTCGAGGCCAACAGCGCCATCCCGGCCGTCGGCATCGCCCTGATCGTCGGCATCGACCGCTTCATGTCCGAGGCCCGCGCGCTGACCAACGTCGTCGGCAACGGCATCGGCACCCTGGTCATCGCCAAGTGGCAGAAGCAGCTCGACGGCGAGCAGCTCAAGCGCGTCCTGGACGACCCGGACTCGGTCGACGTCGACAAGCTGATGGACCAGCAGCACGGCGACGACGACGAGACCAGCAAGCAGCCGGTGGTCGCGGGCGCCCGCTAGTCCCCGAACGGGGAGGCCGACACCGGGGTCGGCCCCCTCCCGGACGCCGAGGGCCTCGTCTCCGCACCGCGCGGGGGCGGGGCCCTCGGGCCACTCCGGGGACGGGCGGCGCCCCGCCTCGCCGGGCAGCGTCCGAAGAGGACACCCGATGGGGTGGGTTCTCCGACCCGTAACCTGCCCGCCACGGTCGGACCGGCCCGCGCGAGGCCCCAGGAACCACCCGTTCCGCCCCCGTTGCGGCCGGGTCACGTCCGCGCGTCGCCCCAGGTCCCGCCACGCCGTGTTTGCGCCGGGGGAGAACCGGGAACCCAGCCAAGTCGAGAGGTCGGCGAAGATCACTCAGCGCCACGAACCGGGCCCGACGCGGGGCCGCCCCTTGACGGGATCTTGAACCTGAACGCAGAATGTCCCGCGATTCCGCTGGGCGGGTGGAAAAACCACCCGACCCGCACAACGGGAGATCCGTTCCGGCGTACCCGCCCGCGCGTCTCCCGCAACCCGATCCGCCGGTCGGAGGCGGTCCCGCTCCACTCGGGACGGTCGCCGAAGGCGGTCGAACGAACGTCCTCGCTGAGCGAAAAGGTCGCTGAGGACGTCACCAACAGGGGTGCCGCTGGGCGCTCCGGCCGAAAGAAGTCGACGCAGAGTGACGAAAGAGCGGGAATCGATCCGTCCGCCGGATGAGCGTTGTCGCTGTTCCCCGCGTCTCAACGGGAACGCGCCCGCACGTCCGCGGAGTTATGCTTAACACGGCGTAACAGCGTCAGGGGCTCTATCGCCCCCCGCCTCCCAATCGTTACTTGCCAACAGCCGGGATCACCCATTGGATGGTGTGACTTGGTTTCACGGCTGTTAAAGTCGCGTCAACACGCGGGCCATCGTCGTCCCGTGCCCAGAAGCCGAGATTCCCAGGACTGAGCACGAGGACTCGTTCTCTCGAACGACGACGAGGGAGGTCTACGCAGTGATCTTCTCCGCCATCCCCTCCGCGCAGGGTCTCTACGACCCGAACGCGGAGCGTGACGCCTGTGGTGTCGCGATGGTCGCCGACACGTTCGGCAGGCGTTCGCACGCGATCGTAGTCGACGCGTTGACCGCGCTGGCCAACCTGGAGCACCGGGGCGCAGCCGGAGCGGAGCCGACCAGCGGCGACGGCGCCGGGATCCTGCTCCAGCTGCCCGACGAGTTCCTGCGCGAGAGCGTGGACTTCGACCTGCCCGAGCGCGGTTCCTACGCCGCGGGCACCGCCTTCCTCCCCGCCGAACCCGGTGACCGCGCCAAGGCCGTCGCGCTCGCCGAGCGGATCGCGGAGGAGGAGGGCCTCGAGGTCCTCGGCTGGCGCGAGGTCCCGGTCGACCCGGAGCGCGCCGACATCGGCCCCACCGCCCGCTCGGTCATGCCGCACTTCGCGATGCTGTTCGTCAAGGGTGACAACGGCGAGAGCGGCATCGCCCTCGACCGGCTCGCGTTCGCCCTGCGCAAGCGGGTCGAGCACGAGACCGCGACCGCGCAGGTCGGCGCCTACTTCCCGTCGCTGTCCGCGCGCACCATCGTCTACAAGGGGATGCTGACCACCACCCAGCTCCCCGCGTTCTTCCCCGACCTGCGCGACGAGCGGCTGGCCAGCGCCATCGCCCTCGTGCACAGCCGGTTCTCCACCAACACCTTCCCGTCGTGGCCGCTGGCGCACCCCTTCCGGTACGTCGCGCACAACGGCGAGATCAACACCGTGCGCGGCAACCGCAACCGGATGCGCGCCCGCGAGGCCCTGCTCGCCTCCGACCTGGTGACCGGCGACCTGAGCAGGCTGTTCCCGATCTGCCACCCGGACGGCTCGGACTCGGCCTCCTTCGACGAGGTCCTCGAACTGCTCCACCTCGGCGGTCGCAGCCTCCCGCACGCGGTGCTGATGATGATCCCCGAGGCCTGGGAGAACCACGCCTCCATGCCTGCGGGCCGCCGCGCGTTCTACGAGTTCCACGCCAGCCTGATGGAACCGTGGGACGGCCCCGCCTGCGTCACCTTCACCGACGGCACGCTCGTCGGCGCGGTCCTGGACCGCAACGGCCTGCGCCCGGCCCGCTGGTGGCAGACCGCCGACGGCCGCGTCGTGCTGGCCAGCGAGACCGGCGTGCTCGACGTGCCCGCCGACCAGGTCGTCGCCAAGGGCCGCCTGCAGCCCGGCCGGATGTTCCTGGTGGACACCGAGCAGGGCCGCATCGTCGAGGACGAGGAGTTCAAGTCCGCCCTCGCCGCCGAGCGCCCCTACGAGGAGTGGCTGCACGCGGGCCTGCTCAGCCTGGAGGAGCTGCCCGACCGCGAGCACGTCGTGCAGAGCCACGAGTCCGTGCTGCGCCGCCAGCTCACCTTCGGCTACACCGAGGAGGAGCTGCGCATCCTGCTCGCGCCCATGTCCGTGGGCGGCATGGAGCCGCTCGCCTCGATGGGCACCGACACCCCGGTGGCCGCGCTCTCCCAGCGCCCCCGGCTGCTCTACGACTACTTCGTCCAGAACTTCGCGCAGGTCACCAACCCGCCGCTGGACGCCATCCGCGAGGAGATCGTCACCTCCGTCTCCCGCGTCATGGGCCCCGAGCAGAACCTGCTCGACCCGAGCCCGGTCTCGTGCAGGCACATCAAGCTGGCCTACCCCGTCATCGACAACGACGAGCTGGCCAAGCTGATCCACGTCAACGACGACGGTGACCTGCCCGGCTTCGCCTGCACCGTCCTGAGCGGCCTGTACGACGTGGACGGCGGCGGCGAGGCGCTGCGCGAGGCCATCGAGCGGGTGCGCCGCGAGGCGTCCGAGGCCATCGCCGCGGGCGCCCGCACCCTGGTGCTGTCCGACCGCGACTCCGACCACCGGCTCGCGCCCATCCCGTCGCTGCTGCTGGTCTCCGCCGTGCACCACCACCTGGTTCGCACCAAGGAGCGGCTGCGCGTCGCGCTCGTCGTCGAGACCGGCGACGCCCGCGAGGTGCACCACATCGCCGCGCTGCTCGGCTACGGCGCCGCCGCCGTGAACCCGTACCTGGCCTTCGAGACCATCGAGGACCTGGTCCGGCAGGGCGCGATCAGCGGCATCGAGCCCCGCAAGGCCATCCGCAACTACGTCAAGGCCCTGGTCAAGGGCACCTTGAAGATCATGTCCAAGATGGGCATCTCCACGGTCGGCGCGTACACCGCCGCCCAGGTCTTCGAGGCCGTCGGCCTGTCCACCGACCTGCTCGACGAGTACTTCACCGGCACCGTCTCCAAGCTCGGCGGCGCGGGCCTGGACGTGCTCGCCAAGGAGGTCGCGCTGCGGCACCGCCGCGCCCACCCGGACAACCCGACCGACCGCGTGCACCGGCGCCTGGAGGTCGGCGGCGAGTACTCGTACCGCCGCGAGGGCGAGCTGCACCTGTTCACGCCCGAGACGGTGTTCCTGCTCCAGCACGCCGCCAAGACCCGCAAGGCCGACGTGTACCGCCGGTACACCGAGGAGGTCGAGCAGCTCGCCCGCCAGGGCGGCACCCTGCGCGGCCTGTTCTCCTTCCGCACCGAGGGCCGCACGCCGATCCCGATCGACGAGGTCGAGCCGGTCAGCGCCATCGTCAAGCGGTTCAACACCGGCGCCATGTCCTACGGCTCCATCTCCGCCGAGGCCCACGAGACCCTCGCGATCGCGATGAACCGGCTCGGCGGCCGGTCCAACAGCGGCGAGGGCGGCGAGGACCCCGAGCGCCTGCACGACCCGGAGCGCCGCTCCGCCGTCAAGCAGGTCGCCAGCGGCCGGTTCGGCGTCACCAGCGAGTACCTGGTCAACGCCAGCGACATCCAGATCAAGATGGCGCAGGGCGCGAAGCCCGGCGAGGGCGGCCAGCTGCCCGGCTACAAGGTGTACCCGTGGATCGCCCGCACCCGGCACTCCACGCCCGGCGTCGGCCTGATCTCCCCGCCGCCGCACCACGACATCTACTCGATCGAGGACCTCGCCCAGCTCATCCACGACCTCAAGAACGCCAACGAGCAGGCCCGCGTCCACGTGAAGCTGGTCTCCGCGCTCGGCGTCGGCACGGTCGCGGCGGGCGTGGCGAAGGCGCACGCGGACGTCGTGCTGGTCTCCGGCCACGACGGCGGCACCGGCGCGTCCCCGATGAACTCGCTCAAGCACGCGGGCACGCCGTGGGAGATCGGCCTCGCCGAGACCCAGCAGACGCTGCTGCTCAACGGCCTGCGCGACCGCATCACCGTGCAGGTCGACGGGGCCATGCGCACCGGCCGCGACGTGATCGTCGCCGCGCTGCTCGGCGCCGAGGAGTTCGGCTTCGCCACCGCGCCGCTGATCGTCGCGGGCTGCGTCATGATGCGCGTGTGCCACCTGGACACCTGTCCGGTCGGCGTGGCCACCCAGAACCCGGAGCTGCGCAAGCGGTACACCGGGCAGGCCGACCACGTGGTGAACTTCTTCGAGTTCGTCGCCCAGGAGGTCAGGGAGCACCTGGCCGCGCTCGGCTTCCGCACCATCGACGAGGCCGTCGGCCACGCGGAGCTGCTGCGCACCGACGAGGCCATCGAGCACTGGAAGGCCGACGGGCTCGACCTGACCCCGGTGTTCGCGGTGCCCGAGACCCCGTACCGCACGGCCAAGCGCCGGGTCCGCGACCAGGACCACGGCCTGGAGCAGGCGCTCGACCGCACGCTCATCCAGCTCGCCGAGGCGGCGCTGGAGGACGCGCACCCGGTGCGCCTGGAACTGCCGCTGCGCAACGTCAACCGCACCGTCGGCACCCTGCTGGGCGCCGAGGTCACCCGCCGCTTCGGCGGCGACGGGCTGCCCGACGACACCATCCACGTGCAGTTCACCGGCTCGGCGGGCCAGTCGCTCGGCGCGTTCCTGCCGCGCGGCGTCACGCTGGAGATGATCGGCGACGCCAACGACTACGTCGGCAAGGGCCTGTCCGGCGGCCGGATCGTGGTGCGACCGCACCCCGACGCGCCGTTCGCGGCCGAGCGGCAGGTCATCGCGGGCAACGTCATCGGCTACGGCGCCACGGCGGGCGAGCTGTTCCTGCGGGGACGGGTCGGCGAGCGGTTCTGCGTGCGCAACTCCGGCGCGCTGGCCGTGTCCGAGGGCGTGGGCGACCACGCGTTCGAGTACATGACCGGCGGTCGCGCCGTCGTGCTCGGACCGACCGGGCGCAACCTGGCCGCGGGCATGTCCGGCGGCATCGCGTTCGTGCTCGACCTCGACCCCAAGGCCGTCAACAAGGAGATGGTCGAGCTCCAGCGGCCCAGCGGCGACGACCTGCGCTGGCTGCGGGAGGTCGTCGAGCGGCACCACCAGCTCACCGGATCGGCCGTGGCCGCGTCGCTGCTCGGCGACTGGCCCCGGCGGTCCGCGGTGTTCACGAAGGTCATGCCCAGGGACTACCAGCGCGTGCTCGAAGCGATGAGGCTCGCTCGCGCGGAGGGCCGGGACGTCGACCAGGCGATCATGGAGGCCTCCCGTGGCTGATCCCCAGGGCTTTCTCAAGCACACCCGCGCCGAGGCGAAGAAGCGGCCCGCGACCGAGCGCGCCGCCGACTGGGACGAGGTGTACCTCGACCAGGGGCCGGAGGTCCGGGAAGCGCAGGTCCGCGTCCAGGCCACCCGGTGCATGGACTGCGGCGTCCCGTTCTGCCACTCCGGCAGCGCGGGCTGCCCGCTCGGCAACCTGATCCCCGAGTGGAACGACCTGGTCCGCCGGGGCGACTGGGAGTCCGCGTCGCACCGGTTGCACGCGACCAACAACTTCCCGGAGTTCACCGGCAGGCTGTGCCCGGCGCCGTGCGAGGCGGCGTGCGTGCTCGCCATCACCCCCGACGCCGGGGGAGCGGTGGCGATCAAGCGGGTCGAGCAGGCCATCGCCGACACGGCGTGGGACAACGGCTCGGTCAAGGCCAGCCAGTCCCAGGTGTCGTCGGGCAAGAAGGTCGCCATCGTCGGCTCCGGACCGGCCGGGCTGGCCGCAGCCCAGCAGCTCACCCGCGCCGGGCACGAGGTCACCGTGTACGAGCGGGACGACCGGCTCGGCGGGCTGCTGCGGTACGGCATCCCCGAGTTCAAGATGGAGAAGAAGGTCCTCGACCGGCGCCTCGCGCAGCTGCGCAAGGAGGGCACGAAGTTCGTGACCGGCTGCGAGGTCGGCGTGGACCTGACCGTGGAGCAGCTGCGCGAGTCGTTCGACGCCGTGGTGCTCGCGGTGGGCGCGCTGCGCGGTCGCGACGACACGACCACGCCCGGCCGCTCGCTGGACGGCGTCCACCTGGCGATGGAGCACCTGGTGCCCGCCAACCGCGCGTGCGAGGGCGACGGGGCCCCGGCGATCAGCGCGGCGGGCAAGCACGTGGTGGTCATCGGCGGCGGCGACACCGGCGCGGACTGCTACGGCACGGCCGTGCGGCAGGGCGCGCTGTCGGTGACGCAGCTGGACCAGTACCCGCAGCCCCCGTCGCAGCGCGACGACGCGCGGTCCCCGTGGCCGGTGTGGCCGTGGATCCTGCGCACCTACGCGGCGCACGAGGAGGGCGGCGAGCGGCGGTTCGCCGTGGCCGTGGAGGAGTTCACCGGCGAGGACGGGCGCGTCACGGGGGTGAAGCTGCGCAAGGTGAAGGTGCAGCGGGACTCCACGGGCAAGCGCGTGGTGGTGCCGATGTCCGAGGAGGTCGAGGAGCTGCCCGCGGACCTGGTGCTGCTGGCGATCGGCTTCGAGGGCGTCGAGCAGATGCCGCTGCTGGACGGCCTGGGCATCTCCCTGAGCGCCCGCAGCACGATCTCGTGCGGTTCGGACTGGCAGACGACCGCGCCCGGCGTGTTCGTCTGCGGCGACGCCCACCGAGGCGCGTCCCTGGTCGTGTGGGCGATCGCGGAGGGCCGCTCGGTCGCGAACGCGGTCGACCGCCACCTGACCGGCTCGTCCGACCTCCCGTCCCCGGTGATCCCGAACCAGCTGCCCCTGGCCGTGGTCTGACCCGGCCCCAGAGCTGCGGCGCACGACGAAGTGCGCCGCGACAACAGCAGGAGGGCAACGCCGCCCCTCCACTGACCGCCGCCCCCCGACAATGGTGTCGGGGGGCGGTTTTTATGGGGGGCGCGGGGAAGACAAGGCCTGTCCGCGCTCAAGACGGCCGCGCTGGGACCACCCCCGCCCACGCGGGGAAGACGGACCAGGCAAACACTTCGGTGCCGCCGCCCGAGGACCACCTCCGCCCACGCGGGGAAGACCCGGTGGCCGAGCTGGTGTCCACGGACACCGCCGGACCACCCCCGCCCACGCGGGGAAGACGCTTTCCCGCCCGATGCCACCACCACGGTGGCGGGACCACCCCCGCCCACGCGGGGAAGACTGGCGCCTGCGACCGGAGCCGGTGCCCGCCCCGGGACCACCCCCGCCCACGCGGGGAAGACACTACTTGACCTGCGGCGTTCCCAAGCACTCCGGCGTTTTTCGTTCACTCCCGCCGTTCGTGCCTCTACCCGTCCTCCACACCAGCTTGGCAGAGGCAGCCAGCCAAGCATCACCCCTCGTCCGCGAATTGCCCCTTGAAATGTCCTGGCGTTCGTCGCTCCCCATCCCCCATCATTGACCTGGGGTTCTTCGGGGACAGTCGATGTTGCGGCCGTCCTCCGCTTCAGGTTGTCCGGGGTTGGCGTGCGCGGAAGTTCGGTTGCCGCAGTACGACGTGCGGTTGTCCGGGGTGGCCGAGAACCCGGCATTGCCCGCCGAGCTGCTGGACCGCTTCATCGCCATCGCCGGTCCCGAGCTGAGGCGCGAGTTGGCCCGGCGGGGTGATCTCTCGCCCGCACAGGCCCGCGCGCTGCTCGCCTGCGGGGACGAGTCGATCGTGGCCGCGCTGCTGGAGTCCGGTGCGGTCGTGCCCGGTGACGTCCCGCTCGGGGACGACCGGGTGGCCTGCGTGGTCGCCGCGCGTCCCGGTGCCGATCCGGAACTCGTCCGTCGCCTTGCCGCGCATCCCGATGTCCGGGTGCGCGCCTGGTTGGCAGAGCACGGGGAGGGGCTGCCGGTCGACGTCGTCACGGCCTTGGTGCGCGATCCGGTCGCCGAGGTCGCGCAGGAGGCTGCCCTCTTCCAGCCGCTCACCGCCGAGCTGGCGGCCGAGCTGCTCGCGCACCCGTCGCCCGATCTGCGCAAAGCCTTGTCGCGCAACGGGAGCACGCCGCCGGACGTGCTGCTGGCGCTGTGCGGCCACCCGGAGTCCTGGGTGCGCTGGGACCTCGTCGAGCACCCCAACCTGCCGCGCGGGGCGGTCGTCGCGCTGCTCTCCGACGGGCTGCCCGCAGCCCGCTGGGCCGCCGCGCGGAACCCGCTCGTGCCGCAGGAACTCCTGCGCGCCCTGGCGGACGACCCGGATTCCGAGGTGCGCCAAGCGGTTCTGCGTAACCCGGTGGTGCCGTTAGACGTGCTGGTGGCGCTGGTCGGGACCACCCGCACCGGTCACGACCCGCTGCTCAGGATCGTCACGGCCACCCACGACGAGCTGCGCGCTATGGCGGCCTCGCCGGTGCGGCGGTTGCGGGTGCTGGTCGCCGCGCGCGAGGACCTGCCCACCGACCTGCTGGAGGAGTTCGCGGAGGACGAGGACGTGGTCGTGGTCAAGGCCGTGATCGCGAACCCCGCGCTGCCCGCGCAACGCCTGCGCGCCTTGGCCGACCGCCACGGCCCTCGCCTGCACCACCGCCTCGCCCAGAACCCGAACTGCCCACCCGATCTGCTCGACCGCATGGCCAACGACCCGGAAACGCCGAGGAAGGCGTACCGCGCGATCGCGACCCACCCCAACGCCGGACCGGGTACCCTGCTGCGCTGCCTGACCGACGAGCGAGGTGCGGAGGAAGCGGCGAGCCACCCGAACCTGCCCACGTCCGCGTTCCGCGTCCTGCTTGCCGAGGACGCCCCCTGGAAAGCCCTCAGCCGCGCCGCTGCGAACCCCGCCCTGCCGGTCGAGCTGATGGCTGAACTGCTGAACCCGGCCCAGCCCGCCTGCGTCGAACGGTAGCCGGTCGCCTCCTTTCGGAGGTGCGCCACCAGGGCCGTGGGCAGGACTCCGGCCCGTGAAGAATAGGCCGCTTGGACCTCCCGGAACTGGTTACCGTGATTCCACGGTGGAATGAAACGGAACGTCGGGGGTTCTTGTGCTCAAAG
Source organism: Actinosynnema pretiosum (assembly GCF_024171695.1). Classification (GTDB taxonomy): domain Bacteria; phylum Actinomycetota; class Actinomycetes; order Mycobacteriales; family Pseudonocardiaceae; genus Actinosynnema; species Actinosynnema pretiosum. The sequence continues at coordinate 395,009 of NZ_JAMTCF010000004.1, forward strand.
GCTTCCTCTCCCGGATCGACGATTGCCTGGCGCGCGAGGACGCGCGCCCGGTGATCAAATCGGTGGCCGGCGCCGTGCTGCTGTCCGCAATTCTCGGGTTGGTCCTCGGGGATGGGGTGGTGAGAGCGGTTGCGGTCGCGGCCCTGGTGCTGCTGGCGCTGTGCTCGGTGCTGCTGCTGATCGGTGCTCTCGGTTTCCTGCGCCGCGAGGTCGATTCGCAGCGCGGGCTCGTCATGCGCTACGTGAAGGAGCTCGCGGATCGTGACGGGCTCCCGTACCGCTTCATCAAGTGGGAGGAGTCCTCGGTCATCCTGAACCGCAGGGGTGACTCGCTCGACACCACCACCGTCCGGGTTCAGGTGATCGACGGTGGAATGCTGTTCATGCGCCTGGCCTTCGGCTCCGGGTGGCCGCAACCCGCCCGGCACCGGGGGAAGGTGCGGTTGCGGGTGCGCAAGCTCATGATCGGGGATCGGCCCGGCCTGAACCTGGAGCGCACCGTTCGGTGGGTTAAGGACGGCAAGCTGCGCCTGGTCATCCACTTCCCGGAACCGCCGCGCGTCGGTGAGGAGATCTCCGTTGTGGTCGAGTGCGACTGGCCCGGCAAGTCGATGCCGTTGATGCGCGAGGGGAAAGCGGACAAGTTCACGTTCCGGTTCAGCAGGCCGGTGCCTTACGCGCGCTACCAGATCACCCTGCCCGAGGGGGTCGACGCCGTGTGCGAACCGCACGGGTTCGCCGAGCACGACGACGGGTTCCACCTGGGCAGGGCGACCGATGAGCAAGGGCGCACGCGCTTCTACGTCGATGGCGTCGACGTGGTGGCGCACCGCGAACTAGGCGTGCTCCTGCAGATCATCTGAAGGCGAATTGCTCGAAAGTGGATAGTGCGATGGCTCAGTCGCCATCGCCGTCGCCGCCCTCGCCGCCACGTGCAGTCTTCACGTCGAGATCCTCCGATGAATGTGTGAGCTTTTCGCTGGTGTCGAGCGGACAACATGGGTGTTGGCTCGCGTGATTCAGATCATATCCTTTTGATGTGGAATAGATGCAGAGGGTCCTAAGTTCCCGATGGGGTGAAGTTTCGCTAGCTCGGTGGTGGCTGTGGTGCGCGTCCCGTCGCGGAGGGTTTGCGCTAACCACCCGAACCGGCGAAGTAAGCTGTACCCATGGAATTCCGCGGGTTCGGTGAGTACGCGATCGACTTCTTCGACGGGCTCGTGGCCGACAACTCCAAGGCCTACTGGGAGGCCAACAAGCACACCTACCACTCCGACGTCCGCGACCCCATGCGCGCCCTGCTGGCCGACCTGGAGGCGGAGTTCGGGGCGGGGAAGGTGTTCCGGCCGCACCGGGACGTCCGGTTCAGCAAGGACAAGACGCCGTACAAGACGCACTGCGGCGGCGTGGTCGAGTCCGGGCGCGGTGGAGGGGCCTACTACGTGCAGATCAGCCCCGAGGGGCTGATGGTCGGCGGCGGGTCGTTCGCCATGGCGTCCGACCAGCTCGCGCGCTACCGCGAGTCCGCCGCCGACGAGCGCCGGGGCGAGGAGCTGCGCGCGATCCTGGACAAGCTCGTCGCGGGCGGCTGGGAGGTCAGGGGCAACCGGCTCAAGCGCGCCCCGCGCGGGGTCGACCCCGAGCACCCCCGGCTGGAGCTGCTCAAGCACCGCTCGATCTACACCGGCAAGGTCTGGGAGCCGGACGACGTGCTGCACGAGCGCGAGTGCTTCGACCGGGTCCTCGGCGCCTGGCGCGAGCTGGTGGCGTTCAACGAGTGGTGCGCCGACCACGTCGGCGTCACCGAGGTCGGCTTCCGGCGCTGAGCGCGGGAAAGCGCTCCGGTCCCGGACGTCCCGACCCCTGGAACGTCCGGGACCGGAAGTCTTCCGGCGGCGGGGGAATCAGGCCTGCCGCCCGCCCGCGCCCCCTCGAACGCGTCCGCCCCGACGCGCCAGCCACCGGTGCAGCAGCCACCCCAGCCCGATTCCTGCGACATCCGTCACCGCGTCCGCCACGTCCCCGGACCGCCCCAGACCGGTCAGCAGGTGCTGCGCCACCTCGGACGCCCCCGCGTACGCCACCAGCCCCGCCAGCACCGCCGCGCGCGGCAGCCTGGCGTGCAGCGCGGTGAGCGCGAGCAGCGCGAACAGCGCGGCGTGCACGACCTTGTCCGTTCCGGGCGGTGAACTGGGCACGCCCGACGCCGGGGTGAACAAAATGATGACGCTGAGCAACAGCGCGGTCACGAACGGAAAGAATCTGGCCATCACACCGGGGATTTTCCCTGTTTCGAGCGGATTACCGCCGGGTACATCCTGATCGGTCCAGTCAGCAGGGCTAGTCTCTTGGAACGTGAGTCGACGCGCGAAGATCGTCTGTACCCTGGGCCCCGCCACCGCTACCGCTGACAAGATCAACGAGCTGGTTGCGGCCGGTATGGACGTGGCAAGGATGAACTTCAGCCACGGCAGCCACGCAGATCACAAGCAGGTCTACGACCTGGTGCGATCCGCGGCGGAGGCCTCGGGTCGGGCGGTGGGCGTTCTCGCCGACCTCCAGGGCCCCAAGATCAGGCTCGGGCGCTTCGCCCACGGTCCCGTCGAGTGGCGGACGGGCGACGTCGTGCGGGTGACCGTCGAGGACGTCGAGGGCACCCACGACCGGGTCTCCACCACCTACAAGGAGCTCGCCAAGGACGCCAAGGTCGGCGACCGGCTGCTCGTGGACGACGGCAAGGTCGGTCTCGTCGTGATCGAGGTCGACGGTCCGGACGTCGTCTGCGAGGTCACCGAAGGCGGCCCCGTCAGCAACAACAAGGGCTTGTCCCTGCCCGGCATGGACGTCTCCGTCCCTGCCATGTCCGAGAAGGACATCGAGGACCTGGAGTTCGCCCTCAGCCTGGGCGTGGACTTCATCGCCCTGTCCTTCGTCCGCTCGCCCGCCGACATCGACCTGGTCCACCAGGTCATGGACCGGTCGGGCAGCCGCCGCCTCCCGGTGATCGCCAAGATCGAGAAGCCGGAAGCGGTGGACAACCTGGAGGCCATCGTCCTGGCCTTCGACGGCGTCATGGTCGCCCGCGGCGACCTGGGCGTCGAGCTCCCCCTGGAGTACGTGCCGCTGGTGCAGAAGCGGGCCATCCAGATCGCCCGCGAGAACGCCAAGCCGGTCATCGTGGCGACCCAGATGCTCGACTCGATGATCACGAACTCCCGGCCGACCCGCGCGGAGGCCTCCGACGTGGCGAACGCCGTGCTCGACGGCGCGGACGCGCTGATGCTGTCCGGCGAGACCAGCGTCGGCCGCTACGTCATCGAGACGGTCCAGACGATGAGCCGGATCATCGAGCACGTCGAGACCGAGTCGACGACCGTGCCGCCGCTGACCCACGTCCCGCGCACCAAGCGCGGCGTGATCTCCTACGCGGCCCGCGACATCGGCGAGCGCCTCAACGCGAAGGCGCTGGTCGCCTTCACCCAGTCCGGTGACACCGTGCGGCGGCTCGCCCGCCTGCACACGCACCTGCCGCTGCTCGCGTTCACGCCCGAGCAGAGCGTGCGCGCCCAGCTGTCGCTGACCTGGGGGACCGAGACGTTCCTGGTGCCCAGGGTGGAGTCCACCGACGAGATGGTCCGCCAGGTGGACGCGTCGATGCTGTCCATCGGGCGGTACCAGGCGGGTGACCTCATGGTGGTCGTCGCGGGCTCCCCGCCCGGTACCGTGGGGTCGACGAACCTCATCCGGGTCCACCGGCTCGGCGAGGAAGACCACGCCTGACCACTGGAGATGACGTGACCGAGGCTGCCCGTGCCGCCGCTGCCGCCGGCTTCCCCACCGAGGGGCCGCTGGACACCGACGGCGTGCCGCACGGGCAGCCCGTGCTCGACCGCCTCGTGGCGCTGCTCGACCTGGAGCGCATCGAGGAGAACATCTTCCGCGGGGTGTCCCCGGCGGAGTCGCCCGTGCGGGTGTTCGGCGGGCAGGTGGCCGGGCAGGCGCTGGTGGCCGCCGGGCGCACCGTCCCGCCGGAGCGCCGGGTGCACTCGCTGCACTCGTACTTCATCCGCCCCGGTGATCCGCGCATCCCGATCGTGTACGAAGTGGACCGCATCCGCGACGGCCGCTCGTTCACCACCCGCCGGGTGGTGGCGGTGCAGCGCGGCAAGGCCATCTTCTCCCTGTCGGCGTCCTTCCAGAGCGAAGAGCCCGGCATGGACCACCAGGAGCCGATGCCGGACGTCCCCGCGCCGGACACCCTGCCCGACTACGCCACCGCCGCCGAGGGCTACCTCGACAAGGCGGGCGCGATGGCGCGACTGCCGCGCCCGATCGACCTGCGGTACGTGACCACCCCGCCGTGGAAGGCCCGCGACACCGGCCCCGCCGAGGCGCGCAGCCAGGTGTGGATGCGGGCGGACGGCAAGCTCCCCGACGACGACCTGCTGCACGTGTGCGTGCTGGCGTACGCGTCGGACATGACGCTGCTGGACTCGATCCTGGTCAGGCACGGGGTGTACTGGGGCACGGACAACGTGCTGGGCGCGAGCCTCGACCACGCGATGTGGTTCCACCGGCGCTTCCGGGCCGACGAGTGGTTCCTGTACGACTGCGCCTCGCCCTCGGCGTCGGGCGCGCGTGGGCTGGCGACGGGGCGGTTCTTCAGCGCGGACGGGGAGCTGGTGGCGACGGTGGTGCAGGAGGGGCTGCTGCGGGTCATCAAGTGACCGGTGCGCTGGCGCGGTGGGACGCGCTGCCCGAGCACGTCTGCCGCGCGCACGAGCTCGTGGCGGGCGAGCTGGTCCCGGTCCCGCCGCCGGCGCCCCGGCACCAGGTGGCCTGCGCCCGGTTGGCGACCATCCTCGACGTCGCGCCCGGCCGCACGGCGGTCCTGCGGACCGACGTGGTGGTCGGACCCGCGACCGTGCGCGCGCCCGACGTGGTCGTCGTGCCGAGCGCCCGCCTTGACGAGGAGCCGGTGCGGTTCGACGCCGAGGACGTGCTGCTCGCGGTCGAGGTCGTGTCGCCGGGGACCGGGCGGACGGACCGGGTCACCAAGCTCGCCGAGTACCGCGACGCGGGCATCCCGGACTACTGGATCATCGAGCTGGACGACCCGGTGAGCCTGACCGCGTTCACCCTCGTCGACGGCGAGTACCGGCGGGTGGCCTCGGGCAGCGGCGAGGTGGAGCTGGCGAGCCCGTTCCCGCTGGTGGTCGACCTGGCGGAGCTGCTGCGGCGGTGACGGGGGGCGGGAGCCCGGCCACCACGCCGCGTCACACCGCCGCGCGCAGCGCCTCCCACAGCGCCCGCACGTGCCGCTCCTCCGTCCCCACCGCCCCGATCGCCACCCTGGCCACGTACCGCCCGCCCACCACCGCGTGCGTCAGGTAGGCCTCCCCGCCCGCGTTCACCGCCTCCACCGCCCGCCTGGTCGCCGCCTCGTCCCCGCGCACCGCGATGACCAGCAGCGACAGCGTCCTGGGCGTCACCACCTCCCACCTCGGGTCCGCCGCGACCCACCCCTCCAACCGCCGCGCCAGCTCCACGTGCCCGCGCAGGTGCGCCCGCACCCCGGACAGCCCGTGGGTCCGCAGCACCGCCCACAGCTTCAGCGCCCGGAACCGCCTACCGAGCGGGATCTGCCAGTCGCGGTAGTCCACGACCGCGCCCGACTCGGTGGCCGGGTTGCGCAGGTACTCGGGCAGGATCGTCAGCGCGTCCACCAGCTCGTCCGGCCGCGACGTCCAGAACAGGGACGCGTCGAACGCCGTCAGCAGCCACTTGTGCGCGTTCGCGCAGTACGAGTCGGCCAGCTCGAGGCCGTCCAGCAGCCCCCGGTGCTCCGGGCACAGCGCCGCCGCGCCCGCCCACGCCGCGTCCACGTGCAGCCACACCCCGGACCGCGCGCACACCTCGCCGATCGCGCGCACCGGGTCGACCGCGCCGGTCCCGGTGGTGCCCACGGTCGCGCACACCAGCACCGGCCGCCTGCCCGCCGCCACGTCCGCCGCGATCACCGCCTCCAGCGCCTCCGGCGACATCGCCAGGTCGTCACCGGTGGGCACCGCGCGCACCGCCTCCTCGCCCAGCCCGGCGATCCGGGCGGCCTTGGCCAGCGACGAGTGCGTCTGCGACGACACGTAGACCGTCTCCGACCCGTCCACCCCGGACGCCCGCCACCGCCCGCCCGACGCCCGCTGCAACGCCGCCACCAGCGCGACCAGCGCGGCCGACGACGCGGTGTCCTGGATGACCCCGCCGCCGAGGAACGACCTGGGCAGGCCCATCGCCGCCACGAGCTGGTCCATCAGCACCTGCTCCAGCTCGGTGCACGCGGGCGAGGTGGCCCACAGCATCCCCTGCACGCCGAGCCCGGTGGAGACCAGGTCGCCGAGCACCGACGGCAGCGACGCGTTCGCCGGGAAGTACGCGAAGAACGACGGGTGCTGCCAGTGCGTCGTCGCGGGCACCACCACCCGGTCCACGTCGGCGAGCACCGCGTCGAACGGCTCCGGCTCCTCGGGCAGCTCCTCGGGCAGCCGCTCGCGCACCCATCCGGGCTCCACCTGGGCCAGCACCGGCAGCGACTCCAGGCGGGATCGGTAGTCGGCGATCCAGTCGATCACCTCGTGGCCCACCCGGCGGAACTCCTCTGCGTCCATGGCGGCCAAACCTAGGGGGAGGTTCTGGTTATCGTGGCCCCGGCCCGCCGTCTCCTGAGCGGAACCGACCACTGCCAGGAGGATTGGGATGCGGACACCGCACGAGCCCGGCGCGGCGACGGTCGTCGCGGCGCAGCGCGGCGAGGACGGCGCCCTCGACGAGCTGGTCGCGGCCTACCTGCCGCTGGTGTACAACGTCGTCGGGCACGCGCTGGGCGGCCACCCGGACACCGACGACGTCGTCCAGGAGACCATGCTGCGCGCCGTCGACTCGCTCGGCGAGCTGCGCGACCCGGCCGCGTTCCGGTCGTGGCTGCTGGTCATCGCCATGAACCAGGTCCGCGAGCGGCACCGGCGGCGGTTGCCGCTGCCCGTGGACGAGCGGTCGCTGGCCGACCGGGCCGACCCCGGCGCGGACTTCGTCGACCTCGCCCTCACCAAGCTCCACCTGACCGGGCAGCGGCGGGAGGTGGTGGCCGCGACCCGCTGGCTCGGCGAGGAGGAGCGGGAGCTGCTGTCGCTGTGGTGGATGGAGGCGGTCGGCCGGATCACCCGCGCCGAGCTGGTCGAGGCGGTCGGGATCAGCGCGCAGCACGCGGCGGTGCGGGTGCAGCGGATGAAGGCGCAGCTGGACGCGTCGCGGGTGGTCGTGCGGGTGCTCGCGGCCACGCCCCGGTGCGGGGAGCTGGCGCACGTGGTGGGGGACTGGGACGGGCAGCCCGGCGCGCTGTGGCGCAAGCGGGTCATGCGGCACGCGCGTGAGTGCGACCGGTGCGCCGCGGCGTTCGACGACCTGGCGGCGGTGGACGGCCTGGTGGCGCGGTTGCCGCTGGTGCCGGTGCCGTTCGCGCTGGACCCGGCGTCGTGGGGCGCGGCCGGGGGCGTGGGCGAGGCGCTGGCCGGGCAGGGCGCGGGGCACGGTTCCGGGCACGCGGGCACGGCCAAGTCCCTCAAGGCGGTGAGCAGCGCGAAGAAGGGCTTCTGGGCGCAGGTCGCCGCCAAGCCCCTGGTGGTCGCGACGGCGGTGGCGGCGGTCGCGACGGCCGCCGTGGTGGCCCCGATGGCGCTGCCCGCCGACGAGCCGCCCCCGCTCGCCGCCGAGCTGACCCTCCCCCCGGCGTTCACCACCGAACCGCTGCCCGCGTCCTCGGCCGCCCCCACCACGACCACCGCGCCCAGCTCCGGCAGCAGTCCCGCCCCGACCACCACGACGACCCAGCCGCAGCCCGCCGTCGCCGCGCCAAGGCCGCCCGCGGCGCCGTCGGCGAAGAAGGGCGTCAGCACCTGGAACTTCGACGGCGTCGGCAAGGCGCTCGGCGACGTCGGCGCGGGCTGGGTCTACAACTGGGCGCCCACCAGGGAGGACCTGACCATCCCGCAGGGCGTCGAGTTCGTGCCGATGATCTGGGGCGCGAAGACGGTGACCCCGGCGAACCTGGCCGCCGTGAAGGGCCAGGGGAGCACGCTGCTCGGCTTCAACGAGCCGGACCTTGGCGAGCAGTCGAACATGAGCGTCGAGCAGGCCCTCGACCTGTGGCCGCAGCTCCAGGCCACCGGGATGCGCCTGGGCAGCCCGGCCGTGGCCCACAGCGGCGACAAGGCGGGCGGCTGGCTCGACCGGTTCATGGCGGGCGCGAAGCAGCGCGGCCTGCGCGTCGACTTCATCACCCTGCACTGGTACGGCTCGGACTTCAGCGCCGCCGCCGTCGGCCACCTGAAGAACTACCTGGACGCGGTGCACGCGCGGTACGGGCTGCCCGTCTGGGTGACCGAGTACTCGCTGATCGACTGGTCGGGCGGCGCGGCGCGGTATCCGGGCGCGAGCGAGCTGGCGGCGTTCGCGAGCGGGTCGGCGCGGATGATGGAGGGCCTGCCGTGGGTGGAGCGCTACGCCTGGTTCGCGCTCCCCGCCGACAAGCCGGGGACCGGTCTGTACGCGCCGGGCGGCGCCCCCAACGCGGCCGGTGAGGCCTACCGGTCGGTGGGGTAGACGGGCGTGGGGTGGGCGTCGAACCGGGCGCCCGCCTCCACGCGACCCGCCTGACGGACGAGCCTCCGGAGACCCGACCCCGCTGATAACGAAGATCGCTTTTGCGGCGATGGCAACCACGTGCGCACCGTCAAGATCGACTCGTTGGGCGTCGGATGATTCCCGCCGAGGTGACCGGTCCCCTGTGGGGCGATCCGGGGCTCGACCGCCGAGGGGGCCGCTACCCGCTCTTCGTCGAGGCGCCGGTGCTCGCCGTGGTGGACACGCTCGTGCCCGGTGTGTCCACGCTGACCCGGTTGGTCCGCTACTACTCGCTCTACTGGGCCTTGGCCGATCACTCCGAAGAGCACGACCTCACCCCCGAGGAGTGCCGAACCCTGCTGCGCCGCTCGGAGGTCGCGCTCGCGCTCGTCTCGGCGGGCCACGACCGGCAGCTGTTCGCGCACGGGGTGGACCGGATCAAGTCCGCGCGCGGCAAGGGCAGGACCACCAACCTCGCCGAACTCGGTCCGCGCTCCTACTCGCCGCGCCCCTGGGGCTTCTGGTCCCAGTACAACGGCGCCAGCGCCTCACTGGGGATCGCGGAGACCGCTGAGGGCACGATCCGCCCCGGTCGGCACCGCTGCCCAGACCCGGTGCGCCGGATGTTCCGGCCCGTGTTCGACCTCGTGCTGAGCGCCGATCCGGGCGCCGGGGTCGACGGGCTCGCCGCACTGGCCATCGAGTCGCAGGGGACTCCCGACCTCCCGCCGCTGGTCGACCTCTTCACCGCGACGCGCCACGGGCGTCACCGGCCGGAGGACTGGAGCGGCGACGACCGCACCAGGCGCGCGACGCTGCGCCTGCTCGCGCGGGCCGTGCAGCGCGATCCGGCCTGGTCGCCGGGAGTCGCGTTCCGCTCCTACCTGTCCTACGGGGACGCGCTCGACACCGACCCGGTCCTGGCAGGCGAGGAGCGCGCCGAGGCGTGGCGCGGAGTGCTGCTCCGGCACCGCTCGGTCGGCGCCTGGCGGCGGCTGTGGGCCTCGCTCGTGGAGCAGGTCATCGACGCGGGCGGCACGGCCACCCGCGAGGACCTCCACGAGTGGATCAGCTCCGAGGTCTCGGCGACCACGGTGCGCGGCTTCGCCGGAACCCTCCCCACCTCGATCGCCGCCTCCGGCCACCCGCTGCCCGCCGAGGAGGAGGTCCTCGGGTGGTGGAAGCGGACCGATGCGGACCTGGCGATGCTGCTGCTGGGCGCGCGCCGCCTCGACCACCTGCGGGGCCGCGCCCTCGACGCGTTCCTCGGCCGCAGGCGCGGCTCGTCGGGACGGGGCCAGTTCCTCGACCCCACCTGGGTCGCGCACCGGGAGGCCGAGCACGCCGACCGGCCGCTGGCGGAGTTCGCCCGCGCGCTCGTGGACGACATGCTCGCCCAGTCCCGCCGGGTCGCGCTCCGCAAGCTGAAGATCGGCCAGGACGGGCGGATGACCCTGTTCAGCAGGCTGCACGAGCGCGATGGCCGGTACTTCGCCGACCAGCGGGAAGGGGCGGGCGACGTCGGCATCCGCATCGATCAGCTCTCGGCCATGGCCGCGCAGCTGGGGCTGTTCGCCGGGACCGGGGTCACCGAGCTCGGCGCCCAGGTGCTGGAGCTGCCCCGATGAGCGAGGCGCGGCACGGGTTCCACTCGCCGATCACCCTGCTGCACGAGTGGCGCGACCGCGCGGACGGCGCCCGCCTGCGGGAGGTGCTGGTCCTGGGCTACACGCACGACCTCGTCTTCCTCGAACGCCACTTCGTGCCCACCGCACGCGCCCTGGGGGCCCGCGTCACCGTCGTCGGTGACGCCGGGCAGTCGCTGCACGACCCGGTCGACGTCCGCCACGCGGGACGGTCCTACCAGCACGGGCACGCGGCGTGCGGTGGTGCGTTCCACCCCAAGCTCGTCGTGCTCGTCGGCGACGAGGACGTCGTGGCCGCTGTCGGGTCCGGCAACCCCACCATGTCCGGCTGGGGCCACAACATGGAGCTGTGGCTGGTCCTGAGCACCTCCACGCGCCGGGGCCCCGCCGCCCAGCGGGATCTCGCCGACTGGCTGGTCGAGCTGCCGGACGTGGTCCGGATGCCCACCTGGATCGCGGACGCGGTGCGCGTCGTCGGTGGGCACGTGCGACCCGACGAGGTCGACGGATCACTGCCCGAGCTGCGGATCTTCGGCAACCTCCGGCGCTCCGTCCTCTCCCAGCTGCCCGGAACCCGCGTCGACGCCCTGCGCGTCAGCTCACCGTTCTACGACCCGCGCGGCGCGGCGTTGCGCGCCCTGGTGGACCGGGTGCGCCCTGCCCGAATCGACATCGCCCTGCAACCCCGGCTGTCCAGGTACGACGCCGGGGCCCTCGTGCGCGCCACCACGACCGCGTCGGCGGTTCGCTACCGGGTGCTCGACGAGGAGCGCACCTACCACGGCAAACTGGTGGAGTGGTCCGAGGGCGAGGTGACCACGGCGCTGGTCGGCAGCGCGAACTGCACCGCCGCCGCGCTCCTCGGCGCCACCGCCGAGGGCGGCAACTGCGAGCTGGTCGCCGTGCTGCCCGTGCCGACCAGCCTCCTGCCCACCGGGTGGTCCACGACCACGAGGCCCCCGGCAGCCGCCCACCCGGCCACCGAGCGCGGCAAGCCGCCGGTCGTGCTGGTCCTGCTGGGCGCCCGCAGGCAGGAGGACCACGTGGTCGTCGAGCTGGTCACCACCGCAGGCGAGCGGGTCGCCATCGAGTCCTCACCGGACGGGACGCCGGGTACCTGGCTCGCCTTCCACACCTGGCTGCCGACCGGGGAGGTCCCCGCCGCGCTGCGCTTCCCCGCGCCCGAGCAGCTCGGCGGCGTCGTGCGCGCCCGAGTCGAGGTCGACGGCGAGCAGGTCTTCTCCTCGGAGGTGTACCTGACCGACCCGGTGAGGTGCCTTCCCCGCTCGGACGAACCCGATCGTCCACGCCTGGTCCGCGACTACGACCTCGGCACGACCATCACCGACCCGGTGCTGGCCGCGCGCTTCAACGCCGACCTGGTGCGCCTGCTCGGCCAGGTCGCCCAGTCGCGGACCACGGGCGCGCCCGCCCTGAGGACCCGATCGCACGAGGTGCAGGAGCTCTCGCCCGAGGACCGCTGGGGCACCTGGTTGCACCACGTGCAGGGAGTCCTCGGGGACTCGCTCACCGGACTGGTGTTCCCGGCCGCGCTGCGCCTGCCCGGCGGTGGGGCCCAGCTCTGGGCGGTCGGCGTCGACCCGGACGACGGTCAGCCCGACGAGGAGGACGGGGACGAGGGCCAGTTCCAGGAGGCCGGGCAGCGCGGCATCCCGCAGAGCGAGCACCACAGGTTCCGGAGATGGGCCGCGAGGTGGGTCAGGGCGGTGACCGGGCCCGCCCGGCCGCCGCTGGAGCTGCGGATGACCGTCACCTTGATCTACCTGGACCTGCTGGCCGCGGGGGTCTGGGGCGTCGACGACGACTGGCGCGCGGATGTGCGCGACCTCGTGCGGGCGCTGGACCCCACCGACGAGGAGACCGCGGACCTGCCGGGACGGGCCGTCTCCTACCAGTGCTCGTTGACCGCCGTCTGCCTCGCCCTGCTCTTCCAGGACGCGACTCCCCACGGGGGCGCCGCGCACGACGTCATCGCGAAAGCCGCATGGGAAGCGGGGCGGGGGTCGGCGGCCTTCGCCGATCGCGGGCTGGCGACCGAGTACCTGCACCGCCCGGTGCAGCCGCACGCGCGGGTGGCCTCGGAGTCCGAGGTCGACGCGGTGATCAGCCGCGCCGAGTCGGTCGAGGACGACCCGAGCGCCGAGGTCGTCGCCGCTTGCGAGCGGATCGGGCTCGACGTCGGGCTCCGGGAGGGGGTCTGGGTGGTCGAGGGCGGTTTCCGCAAACCCCGCCGCGCCGCCGCCCAGGTGTCCACCAGGGCGGGGGAGCGGTCCGCTGTGCTGGTCCGCGACGTCGACAAGGCGGTGCTGCTCCTGCGCGAGGGGCGGGTGCTCGTCCTGCTGGAGTCGACCATCCCGCAGTGGCGCGTCTACCGGCTCAGCCCCCTGAGCACCCCGGAGTCCCTGCTGAGCGGCACCGAGCAGCCACCACCCCCTGCTGAGCGGCACGTGGTGGGGACACCGCCGCCGCTGGTGGGTGAACTCGCCGAACGGCTGGGGGTGAACCCGGCGCTCCTCGTCGCCGCGATCGAGGCCTACCGGTCGGTGGGGTAGGGACTCGGCGGGGCGGGGATTCGGTGGCAGGGACCCGGTGGTGGCGGGCGCCCGTCCCCACCGGGTCCGACGCCGACGCAGACCGGACCCGGAGGTCCACTCCCCGGAATCCGGTCCGCACCCCTCGGGTTCCCCGCCCCGCCCCCGCGCGATTCCCCCGACCGGCGCAAACCCGCTCACCGTCCCGTGTTTCACGAACCCGCCCGGTAATTCCCGCCCGAGACCGTCCGAAGTGTGGGTAGTCACATATGTGCGCGCGGACCCGAATGCGGGCAGGGTGGACAGATGACCACCTCCCAGGCACCGGCGAGGATCGCCGTCACGGGGCTCGCCGTCATGGGCAGCAACCTGGCGCGCAACCTCGCCCGGCACGGCTTCCGCGTCGCCGTGCACAACCGCACCAACGCCCGCACGAAGGCCCTGATCTCCGAGCACGGGCACGAGGGCGAGTTCGTCCCCGCCGAGACCCTGGAAGAGCTGGTCGGCAGCCTCCAGAAGCCCCGGCAGATCATCATCATGGTGAAGGCGGGCGTCCCCACCGACGCGGTCATCGACGAGCTGGCGCCCCTGCTGGAGCCCGGTGACATGGTCATCGACGGCGGCAACGCGCACTACGCCGACACCCGGCGCCGCGAGGCCGCGCTGCGCGAGGCGGGCCTGCACTTCGTCGGCGCGGGCATCTCCGGTGGCGAGGAGGGCGCGCTCAACGGGCCCAGCATCATGCCCGGCGGGTCCAAGGAGTCCTACGAGCACGTCGGCCCGGTCCTGGAGGCCATCTCCGCCAAGGTGAACGGCGAGGCGTGCTGCGTGCACGTCGGGCCGGACGGCGCGGGCCACTTCGTCAAGATGGTGCACAACGGCATCGAGTACGCCGACATGCAGCTCATCGCCGAGGCGTTCGACCTGCTGCACCGCGCGGGCGGCCTGACCCCCGCCGAGGTGGCCGAGGTCTTCAAGGGCTGGAACACCGGCGACCTGGAGTCCTACCTGGTCGAGATCACCGCCGAGGTGCTCGCCCACGTCGACGCCGACACCGGCTCCGCGCTGGTCGACGTCATCGCCGACGAGGCCGAGCAGAAGGGCACCGGCCGCTGGACCGTCCAGGAGGCCCTCGAACTGGGCGTCCCGGTCACCGGCATCGCCGAGGCCGTCTTCGCCCGCTCGCTGTCCGGCCGCGCGTCCCAGCGCAAGGCCGCCCGCGCCGCGCTCGGCGCCAACGAGGTCGCGACCGCCAAGGACGACTCGCTGGTCGAGGACGTCCGCCAGGCGCTCTACGCCTCCAAGGTCGTCGCGTACGCGCAGGGCTTCGACCAGATGCGCGCCGCCAGCGCCGAGTACGGCTGGGACCTCGACCTCGGCTCCACGGCCACCATCTGGCGCGGCGGCTGCATCATCCGGGCCCGCTTCCTGGACCGCATCAAGGAGGCCTACGACCGCGATCCCGAGCTGGAGACCCTGCTCGCCGACGACTACTTCCGCGACGCCGTGCGCACCGCCGAGGACGCCTGGCGGCGGGTCGCGGTGAAGGCCGTCCAGTCCGGGGTGCCCGCGCCCGGCTTCGTGTCCGCGCTGTCCTACTACGACGCGCTGCGCTCCGAGCGCCTGCCCGCCTCCCTCATCCAGGGCCTGCGGGACTTCTTCGGCGCCCACACCTACCGCAGGACCGACCGCGAGGGCTCGTTCCACACCCTCTGGTCCGGCGACCGCTCCCAGGTCGACGCCTGAGACCGCGCGGCGCGGGACCCCTCCCGGTGAACCGGCGAGGGGTCCCGCACCGCCGGGTCAGGTGGTGACCGGCGCCAGCGCGCCCCGCTCCGGGTCGACCAGGTACACCCTGGCCGAGGAGATGTCGAAGTACATGCCCACCAGCCGCAGCGCCCCGCAGCCCACCGCCTCGCGCACGCACTCGTAGGCCATCAGGTTGTCGAGCTGCTGCGCCACGTTCGCCACGGCCAGCCGCTCCACCACCGACTCGCCGGACGCGGGCCCGCCCCGCTCGTGGAACCGGATCAGGCTCGCGTCCGCCGCCCGCAGCCACGACCGCAGCCGGGACCCCGGCGGAGCCGTGCCGTCCAGCAGCGCCTTCATCGCCCCGCAGTCCGAGTGCCCGCACACCACCACGGTCCGCACCGCCAGCACCCGCACCGCGTACTCCACGGCGGCGGCCACCGAGTCGTCGCCGTCGACCGGCACCAGGTTGCCGATGTTGCGCACGCAGAACAGGTCGCCCGGCCCCGACGTGGTGATCATGTTGGGCACCACCCGCGAGTCCGCGCAGGTGATGAACAGCTGCCCCGGCCGCTGCCCGCGCTCGGCCAGCTCGGCCAGGAACGGCCGCACCAGCGGGGCGGCGAACCGCTCGAACTCGTGCATCCCCAGGATCATCGGGTCGACCTCGTCCCGCTGCCGGGGCACCACCACCTCGCCGACCGCGTCCCGCCGCTGCTGCCAGTACGACCACGGCGCGAACCAGCGCGCCGACGGGGCCACCGGCGCCTTGCGCAGCGCGGGCATCCCCTTCGTCGCCTTCGAGAACCACGTGTCGTGCACTTCCAGCACCTCGACCGAGCCGCCGAGCCGCTCGTAGCCCGCCCGCCAGTCCTCGATCGCCTCGAACGCGCCGTGGTCGAGGAAGTCGATGTGCAGCTCCAGCACCACGTGCCTGCGCAGCGGCACGGCGCGCAGCTCGCGCACCATCCGCCCCGCGCCCAGGAACACCAGCGAACCCCGGATGACGACCCGGCACCCCTCGCCGCCTGCCTCGTCCACCCGCACCGAGCAGTGCGCGAGCCGGTACACCGACCGCAGCACCGCCGCGGCCACCCCGAGCAGCACGCCCTGCACCAGCCCGAGCGCCACCACGCCCACCACGGTCACGGCGTACGCGGTGAACTCGCCGTGCCGCCACAGCACCCGCATCCGCTCCGGGCTGACCAGCCGCAGCCCCACCACCAGCAGCACGCCCGACAGCGCCGCCAGCGGCACCAGCTCCAGCACCGACCCGAGGGCCAGCGCGAACACCCCGATCCACACCCCGTGCAGCACCGCCGACATGCGGGTGACCGCCCCGGCCGCCACGTTCGTGGAGCCGCGCGCGATGCCGCCGCTCACCGGCAGCCCGCCGACCGCGCCCGCCACGGTGTTCGCCACGCCCTGCGCGACCAGCTCGCGGTCCAGGTCGGCGCGCGGGCCGTCGTGCAGCTTGTCCACGGCCACCGCCGACAGCAGCGTCTCCACGCTGGCCACCACCGCGACCGTCACCACCGCGAACGCGATCCCGGTGATCGAGCCCGACGGCATCACCGGCGCGACCAGGCCCTCGATGCCGGGCAGCTCCACCCGCGCCACGTCGAGGCCCGCGCCGACCCCGGTCGCGGCGGCCACCGCGACCAGCGGGGCGGGGGCGAACGAGGCGCGCGGCACCAGCGGCCACAGCAGCATCACGGCCACCGCGACCGCGCCGACCGCGAGCGACTCCAGGTCGACCGGCGCGAACACCATCAGCACGTTCTCCTCGGCGGTGGCGCCCGCCTCGCCGCCGAGCACCACCACCAGCTGGCTGAGCGCGATGGTCACGCCGATGCCCGCGAGCAGGCCGTGCACGACGGCGGGGGACAGCGACAGCGCCACGCGCGCCACGCCGGTGAGGCCGCAGGCCAGCTGGAACAGGCCCGCTCCCACGGTGATCATGGCCGTGGCCGCCCAGCCGTACTCGGCGATCAGGCTCGTGGTGATCAGCACCATGCCCGCCGCCGGGCCGCTGACCTGCATCGGGGCCCCGCCGAGCGCGCCCGCGACGATCCCGCCGACGGCGGCGGACACCAGGCCCGCCATCAGCGGCGCGCCGCTGGCCGCGGCGAAGCCGAGGGAGAGCGGGATGGCCACCAGGAACACCACGAGCGAGGCGGGCACGTCGTGGCGCAGCGCGGTCAGCAGGCCGGGCTTGCTCGGGGGGCCCGCGGTGGTGTGCTCACCTGCGTGCGACTTCCGGGCTCGGTTCATCGAAATCCTCACTGGCGTCGAGGGGTGCAGTCCGACGAACGCGGGAGACGGGCCCGATGGGTGGCGGCGGTGGCACATCCGTGTCGGCACGGGGGGACGTGTCGGCACTGCGGTTCACCGTCCATGATGACGACGGCACCGGTGCGCTGACCAGGCGTGACACCCGTAAGTGTTGATCATTCAACGGAACGTGACCGTGTGTGGTCGTCCGAATTGCCCGAAAGGGGCGGACGCTCGAAAGCCGTGGCGGAACCGGACCCCGGTCGGGGGTGCGGGGCCGGTTCCGCCACGGCCTGTGGTGTCGGGTGCTCCTGGAGGGCGCGACTTCGAGGGGGAGGTCGCCACCCGACGTCGAACGGGCGGTCGGGCCCGCTCGCGCGTGGGGGAGGGGCGCTAGTGGCCCGCGTCCCGGAAGGTGTCGCGGTGGGTGTCGCTGTGGGTGTCGCCGTGCGGGGCGCGCTGGGGGTCGCGGTGAGGGTCGCTGCGGGGGGCGCGCCAGGTGTCGCGGAAGGAGTCGCCGAGGGCGTCCTCGAAGCCGTCGAGGTCGTCCAGCGCGTCGCGCGGCCCGACGACCGGCCGGGGACCGGCCACGGCCAGGCACAGCTGCGCGCCGATGTAGGCCCGGCAGGGCGCCGTGCTGCGCCTGCCCCACAGCCCGCTCCACCGCCTGCGGCAGGTGCCGCAGCGCCCGCGCTCGTCCGGCTGGTGCTCGTCGAGCAGGGACTTCAGCGCGGCCACCACGCGGGGCAGCTCCGAGCGGGCCAGCTCCACCGCGGTCTCGCCGTCGGCCTGGTCCGCCCTGCGCACCAGCGCCGCCAAGTGGTCGTGCAGCGACCTGTCGAGCTGGCCGAAGACCGTCAGAGCCATCCTCGCCGCTCCCTACCGGCAGCCATGCCGCCCTCCCCTTCGGTGTTGCCACAGCAGCCTGGGACCAGCACGTGCCCACCTGCAAGTTGCAGTACACGAATGGATGACGTCTCTTTGCTTGCCGGGTGAACGGCCCGAGACTGTGCTGCACAGCTGCACACAGGAGGTGCGCGGATGTCGCGCGGCGAGAGCCCCACCCTGCGCAAGAGACGCCTCGTCGGCGAGCTGCGCAGGCTCCGCGAGGCCTCGGGGCTCACCATCGAGGACGTGGGCGAGCGGCTGGAGTGCTCCGCGTCCAAGATCAGCCGGATCGAGACCGGGCGGGTCGGCGTCACGCCCCGCGACGTGCGCGACATGCTCACCGCCTACGGCGCGGACCCCCACCTGCTGGACGAGCTGGTCCAGCTCGCCAGGCAGGCGCGGCGCAAGGCCTGGTGGGACGAGTTCGGCGACATCGCGCCCGGCAAGTACGTGGGCTTCGAGGCGGACGCCGAGCGGGTGCGCACCTACCAGGGGCTGATGGTGCCGGGGCTGCTCCAGTGCGAGGCGTACACCAGGGCGCTGATCGCCGACGTCTCGCCCGGCTCGTCGGCCTTCGAGGTCGACCGGCGGGTCGAGCTGCGCAGGGCCAGGCAGGCGCTGCTGGCCGAGGACCCGCCGCTGCGGCTGCACGCGGTCGTGGACGAGGCGGCGCTGCGGCGGCTCGTCGGCGGGACGGCCGTGATGGCGGAGCAGTTGGCGAAGCTCTCCGAAATGGGTGAAAGGGAAAATGTCACCGTTCAGGTGATCCCGTTCACCGCGGGTGCCTATTCCGCGATGGACAGCCCGTTCGTGCTGCTGTCCTTCAGCGATGAGCAGGATCGTGACGTGGTATACCTCGAAACAACGCGGAACGAAGTGTATTTGGAGCAGTCCTCGGATGTGCTGAGGTATTCCGAGATGTTCTCGCGATTGGCGACAGCGGCGCTCGACCCCGGTGAATCCGCGGCACTGGTCGGGCTGGTCGCGCGGGAACTCTCCTGAACCGGGAGTGGCGGGAAGATGTACCAGAACTGGCGCAAGGGCAGTCGCACCACGGCGACCGGCGCGGATTGCGTGGAGGTCGCCCGCGACGGCGCGCTGACCGCCGTGCGGGACACGAAGAACCGCGCGGGCGGGATGCTGGAGTTCGGGCCCCGCGAGTGGGCGCGCTTCGCGGGCGGCGCCAAGGGCGGGGCGCTCGACGGGCGGTGACGTCGGCGCGGTGACAACCCGTCGGCCGGATCCCGTCGGCCAGATCCCGTCGGTCGGATGGCGAATCCGGTCACATGGCGTGTGAAGAGGGTGACCCTCCAGGGGGTCACCCTCACTTTTTTGGGTCAGGATGTCCGGAATCCTGCCGATGTGTGCTACTTACGGCGGAAGCCAGGATCAGACCAGGAGATGATGACAGCGCGGCGGACTGCTGGTGTGCTGGTGACGGGGCGGCTGCGGGCTGCCCTCCCGGCGGGCGCGTGCGCTCGTCAGATCACCGGGTAAATGCTCTGCGTGGTCAGCCGTGTGCCTGGTGTGATGTACCCGTGATCCGTTTGGGGGATTTCGATGGGTTTTGTGACCGACGCGCTCGAAGGGCTCGCCGGACTGCCCCAGCCTGCGGTCCTGGCGGTCACCGGTGCGATGACGCTCGCGGAGTGCACCCTCGGCGTCGGCTTCCTCGCCCCCGGCGAGACCGCCCTGCTGCTGGCGTCCACCACCGCGAACACGGTCCCTCGCTTCCTGATCATGTGGCTGGTGGTGACGGTGTGCGCCGTCGCGGGCGACAGCATCGGCTACTACCTGGGCAGGCGCTTCGGCGACCGGCTGCGGGCCAGCAGGCTCGTGCGCAAGATCGGCCAGGAGCACTGGGACAAGGCGGGCGAGCTGCTGCGCAAGCGCGGCGCGTACGCGGTGTTCATCGCGCGGTTCATGCCGGTCGTGCGCACCCTCGTGCCCGCGTCGGCGGGCGCGGCCAGGCTGGACTACCGCAAGTTCCTGCCCGCCTCGATCGCGGGCGCCGCCGCCTGGTCCGCGCTGCACATCGGCATCGGCTCGGCGGCGGGAGCCTCGGCCAAGTACATCGAGGCCGCCTTCGGCCGGGCCATGTGGGGCGTGATGGCGGTCGGCTGCCTGATCGCGCTGGTCGTGTACCTGCGCAAGCGCAAGGCCGCCGCGCGCGCCGCCGAGGCCGCCCGGCCCGAGGGCGAGCCGGTGCTGGTGGGCGAGTCCTGAGCCGGACCGGTGGCCGCAGGCGCCCGGCGGCCACCGGTCCGCGCCGAGGGGGCCGCGCTCGCGCGGTCGCCCCGAGCGCCCCGCACCCCGCGCCCGGTGTCCTGGTCGACAGGGGAGCGGGCCGGGGCCCGCGGACCAGGCAGGTCCGGCGCGTGCACGACGGAAGAGCCGGTCGACGGGAGGTTCGGGTCCCGTCGACCGGCTCTTCCGCGTTGGGGAGGGCACTGGAGAGGGGCCGTCCCCTACCGGACGACCCCTCTCCCATGCGGGGACGAGGGCAAACCGGCGTTCCGCCGCCGCGGGCTGGATGCCCCTTGCACGCCGGCCTGCCCTCGTCGTTCGGGGAGAGCAGCGGATGTTCCGCTGTCTGGTCCAACCTCCCCCACCGGGATTCGCCCTGTGTGGTCGGCCGGACACGCTTAGCGTAAGAATGCGGCTACAGCACGACTGGAGCCGCACTGGAGCGCTATCGCGCCGCAGGTGGCGGCCCTGGGCGGAGGATCGGTTCGGGTGGAGCACGACGACGGGAACGCCCCCGTGGCGGCGGGCGCCGGTGGCGCGGAGGCGGCCGACCCGGCCCCCCTCCGCTTCGAGGTGCTCGGGCTGCTGCGCGCCGTGCGCGGCTCGCGGGAGGACGCGCGGGAGGTCGACCTCGGGGCGGCCAAGCAGCGGGCCGTGCTCGCCGTGCTCCTGCTCGCCCGCAACGCCCCGGTCAGCCGCGACCAGATCATCGAGGCGGTGTGGGGGGAGAACCCGCCGACCTCCTCGGTCAACCTCGTGCAGACCTACGTGGCCGGGCTGCGGCGCGCCCTCGAACCGCACCGGGCCAGGCGGGCGCCCGCCGAGCTGCTCACCTCGGTCGGCGACGGCTACCTGCTGCGCGTGCCCACCTCCTCGGTCGACCTGGACGCCTTCGAGCTCGCCACCACCTCGGCGGCCCGCAGCAGGGCCCAGGGTGACCTGGAGGGGGCGGCGGCGGAGCTGGAATCGGCGTTGTCGCTGTGGAGGGCCGAACCGCTCGGCGGGGTCACCGGGCTGTTCGCCGAGGTCGAGCGGCAGCGGCTCGGGGAGCGCAGGCTGGCGGCGCTGGAGGAGCGCGCCGAGGTGCTGCTGCTGCTCGGGCGCGGGGCGGAGCTGGTGCCGCAGCTGACCGCGCTGGTCGGGGAGCACCCGCTGCGCGAGCGCGGGCACGGGCTGCTGATGCGGGCGCTGTGCCAGGCGGGGCGGCAGGCGGAGGCGCTGGCGGCGTACCGGGACGCGCGGCGGGGGCTCATCGACGAGCTGGGGGTCGAGCCGGGGCCTGAGCTGCGGAGGGTGCAGCAGGCGATCCTGGCGGGGGACGACCCCGAGCCCGCCGGGAGTCGGCGGGCGGTCGTGGTGGCGGTGCCGGAGGTCCGGCCTGCGGCTGCCGTCCCGGCCCAGCTGCCGCGTGCGCCGGTGGCGCTCGCGGGGCGGGCCGCGGCGCTCGAGCGGATGGACGCCCTGCTGCGGGAGCACCGGGACAGCGGGGTCGTGCTCGTCGTCACGGGGCCCGCCGGGGTGGGGAAGACGGCGCTCGCCCTGCACTGGGCGCACCGGGTTCGGGAGGAGTTCCCGGACGGGCAGCTCTACGTGGACCTGCACGGGTACGACCCGAACCAGGAGCCGCTGGGCGCCGGGGAGGTGCTGAACCGGTTCCTGCGGACGTTGGGGGTGCCCGCCGAGGACGTTCCGGTGGGGGTGGACGAGCGGTCGGCGCTGTTCCGGACCCTGGTCGCGGATCGGCGGATGGTGGTGCTGCTCGACAACGCGCGCGGGTCGACCGAGTTGATGGCCCTGCTCACGGGGGCGCCTTCCTGCGTGCTGGTGACCAGCAGGCGCAGGTTGGTGGGGCTGGTCGCGCACGCCGAGGCGCATCTGGTGGAGCTGGACGTGCTCGACCAGGAATCGGCGCTGGAGTTGTTGGGGCGGCGCGATCCGGGGGAGATGGGGGCGTTGCGCAGGCTGGCCGTGCTGTGCGACGGGTTGCCGCTGGCGTTGCGGATCGCGGCGGCCCGGTTGGCCGCGCCGTCGTTGCGGGCGGCTGAGCTGGTGGCGGAGCTGGACGACGAGCACGGGCGGCTCGCGGCGCTGGGGTTGGAGGACGAGGACTCCACGGTCCGGGCGGCGCTGGACGCCTCGCACCGGGCGCTGCCGCCTCGGCCTGCGCACTTGCTGGCGTTGCTCGGGTTGCACCCTGGGGCGGATGTGACGCCTCATGCGGCTGCGGCGCTCGGGAGGTTGCCGCTGGCGGCGGCGCAGCGGGAGCTGGACGTGCTGACGTCGGCGAACCTGCTGACGGTGAACGAGCCTGGGCGGTACGGGGCGCACGATCTGGTGCGGGTCTACACGCGGGCGTTGGCGGCGGAGCTGCCGGAGGAGCAGCGGAGGGCTGCCACCGGGCGGGTGCTGGATTACTACTTGCACTGCGCGGATCTGGCCGACGCGCTGATGCCGGTGGGGCGGGGGGCGGTGCGGGTCGCGCCCGAGCACGTTCCGGTCGACGTGCCGGTGCTGAGCGGGGTCGTGGACGCCACGGCGTGGTTGGAGGCGGAGCAGGCGAACATCATCGCCGCCGCGGAGCACGCCGGGGAGTCGGGGGAGCGGCGGTGGTTGGCGCACGCTTGGCAGTTGCCCTACACATTGTCGCGGTTCTTCTGGTTGCGGGCTGATCGGCACACGTGGTTGAGCACGACGGAGCGGGCGCTGGGGGCGGCCAGGGAGTTGGGGGACCCCGAGGCGCGGTTCGTGACGCTGTTCAACCTCGGGGTGGCGCTGGCGCAGTTCCACCGGTCGGAGGAGGCGTTGGCGCGGCACCAGGAGGCGTTGGAGGTGGCGCGGGAGTGGGGGGACGTCTCGGCTCAGGCGCGGGCTCTGACGACGGTCGCGGACACGCTCCAGGTTTTGGGGCGGGTCGACGAGTCGGAGGCTTGTTATCGGGAGGCGTTGGAGGTCAGCCGGGCTGCGGGATCGCGGTGGGCTGAGGCGAACGCGCACCACAACCTGGGGTTGTTGTACTCGGTGACGCGGCGGTATCCGGACGCGCTGCCTTGGTTGGACGCGGCTATCCGGATGTACCGGGAGGTGGGGGAGCAGTGCGGGGAGTCCTCGTGCCACACCGATTTGTCGACTGTGCTGTTGGAGTCGGGGGAGCACGCGTCGGCTGCGGCTTCGGCGCGGACGGCGTTGTCGTTGGCCACTGAGGTGGCTAGTGATTATCACCAGGCGCTTGCGCATGACCGGTTGGCTCGGGTTTTCGAGCGGCAGGGGGTTGGTGGGGCGGTGGCGCACTGGCAGCGGGCTTTGGCGTTGTTCACGGAGTTGGGGGCGCCTGAGGCTGATGAGGTTCGGGGGAGGTTGGCCCGGACTCGGGCTGAGCGGGTTGGGTAGGGGGTGGGGGAGGGGGGAGTTTGAGGGGGAGAGGGATTAAGAGCTGAAAGTCAAAAGCTGAAGGGCTCGCCTCGCCGGCGGGGCAGGCCTCCAAAAAAGAGGGGGACGAGCTCTGTCGGCCGGTGACCGTTGGTCTTGTGGTCCCGTTTACCACTGCGGTGGGCGGGGTCCCTCTTCTCCGTTTGGCCTCCTTTCAGGCAAGCACACTCGTCAAGACGCCGTTTGACTCGGGCGGTCTTCCGGGCAGTGCGGCGGCATCTTGACGAGCGTGCTCGGGCTTCGCCAGGCCAAACGGAGAAGAGGGACGCGGGATTGGGGCTGCTTGGGCTCGCTTCGCTCGCCCCGCAGCCCGCTAGTGCGGGGAAGTTGGCGAGTGCGGGGCGTTGGCTGGTGCGGGGGCGTTGGCTCGTGCGGTGAGGTCGCTGTGCGGTTTGGCTTGTGGGTGTGCTGGTGGTGGTGGCATTTGGGGCGCGACCGTTTGGGGCGCGACCGTTTGGTGGGTTTCGGACCCGAGCGGGCAACGGTGCGGCTGCTGGTTGATCAAGCTCACGTCGATGCCAAGTCAGGTGTGCGACCATGCAGCCGTGGCACGTCTCGGTTCCGGAATTCCCCTGGTGGCGCGCGTTCGGGAGCTCACGGGCCTGCGGACAGCGCTCCAGGACGCGGTGCTCGGCAGGCCTGGGGCGGTGCTCGTCTCGGGTGAGGCCGGGGTGGGCAAGTCTCGGGTGGTCGACGAGTTGGGGCGGGCTGCCGGTGGTGCGCTGGTGCTCGGTGGGCGGTGCCTTGACGTTCGTGAGACCGGGGTGCCCTATTCGCCGTTCAACGAGGTTGTCGAGCGGGTTCGGGACGAGGGGTTGCTCGACCTTGGGGCGCGGCCCGCGTTGCGGTGGTTGCTGCCCGAGGTGAGCGCTGGGCCCGTGGGGGGTGTCGAGCCGCACGGGGTTCGGTTGCCTGGGCGGCGGGGGGAGCAGGACGTTGGGCAGTTGCGGCTGTTCGACGCGGTTCTGGCGCTGCTCACCGAGCTCTCGGTGCGGCGGCCGGTGTTGTTGGTGCTGGAGGACTTGCACCTCGCGGACGCTTCTACCCGTGCCCTGCTGGTTTTCCTGCTGTCGCGGTTGCGGGATCAGCGGTTGCTCGTCGTGACCACGCACCGGTCCGACGACTTGCGGCGGGATCACCCGTTGCGGGCGGTGCTCGCCGAGTTGTCGCGGTTGCCGTTGGTGCGGCGGTTGGATTTGGCGCCGTTGAGCGCCATCGACACGCGGGGGTTCGTGGCGGCGCTGGACGCCGGGTTGTCGGACGAGCTGGTGCTGCGGGTGGCCGAGCGGGCCGAGGGGAATCCGTTCCTGGCCGAGGAGTTGGCCGCCGATCCGCACACGCGCGGGGAGGCGTCGCTGGCTCGGGTTTCCCTGCTCGGGGCCTGCGCCGCGCGGGTGGTTCGGGTGGTCGCCGTCGCCGGGCGGGCGGTGCGGGTGGCGGAGTTGGCGGCGTTCACCGGCGAGGGGGAGCTGGGGGGCGCGCTGCGCGAAGCGGTTCGGCACGGGGTGCTGGTCGAGCGGGGCGGGGCCTATCGGTTCCGGCACGCGTTGGCCCGTGAGGCCGTGCTCGCTGATCTGCTGCCTGGGGAGCGGGTGCGGTTGCACGCTGCGTTCGCCGAGTTGTTGGGCGGTGTGGTGGGGCGCGGGGTCGCCGGTGCGGTCGCTCATCACGCGTTGGCTTCCGGGGATTCGGTGCTGGCGTTGGCCTCGTCGGTTCGGGCTGCGGGGGAGGCTGCGGCTTGTGGGGCGCCCGCCGAGGCGTTGCGGCACCGGGAGGTCGCGCTGCGGTTGTGGAGCAGCGCGGTGCGGACGCCCGGTGGGGTGAGCGAGGCGGAGTTGTTGCGGCAGGCCTCGTGGGCCGCTGGGGCCAGTGGGCTTCCGGAGCGGGCGGTGGCGCTGGCACGTGCGGGCGCGGAGTTGGCGGGTGGCGCCTCGCCCGAGGTCGGGGCTGGGCTGTGGTTGCGGCTGGCTCGGGCCCTGGGGGAGTTGGCGGACTCGGACGGTGAGCGCGAGGCCGCCGTCGAGCAGGCCTGGTTGTTGTTGCGGGACCGGCCCGCGTGCGTCGAGCGGGCCGAGGTGCTGGCGGGGTGGGCCGCCGCGCTGCACGAGGGGGGCAAGCGGGCCGAGGCCGCCGAGCGGGCCGAGCAGGCCGTGGTGGACGGGCGGGCCTCCGGGGCCTGGGCTGCGGTCGCGGACGCGCTCACCACGCTGGCGGTGCTGGACGCGGAGGACGGGCTGGGGGAGTCGGCCTTGCGCAGGCACCTGGAGGCCGTGGAGCACGCGCGCGCCGGGGGTGCGGTCGGGGCCGAGCTGCGGGCGCGGCGGGCGTTGGGGCGGTTCCACCACGACGTCGGGCGGCCGGGGCTCGCGGTGGAGGCGTTCGACGACGGGGTGCGCCGGGCTGAGGAGACCGGGGTCGCGTGGAGCGCGCTCGGGGTCGAGCTGCGGGCCTGGCAGGTGGTGACCCGGCACCGGGCCGGGGACTGGGTCGGCGCGGCCGGGGCCGCAGGCGAGGCGGGGGCCTGGGGGTCGGAGCGGTTGGCCGCCGCGCGGGCCCGGTTGCTGGTGGGGCGCGGGGAGTTCGAGGCGGCCGAGCGGGAGCTGGGCGGGGTCCGGTGGTCGCGGGACGCGTGGACGGCCGAGGTCGCGGGCGCTGCGGACGTGGAGCTGCTGTTGTGGCGCGGGCAGCCCGACTCCGCGGTGGAGCGGGTCGGCGAGGCGCTGGAGGTCTCCGGGGAACCGGTCCGGTTGGTCGCGCTGGGGGTCGCGGCGTGGGCGGAGCTGGCCGGGCGCGGGCGGCGGCGGCGGGACCGGGACGCCGAGGAGCGCGCGGTGGCCGAGGGGCGGGCGCTGGCCGAGCGGGGCAGGGCTGTGCGGGGTGGGGGCGCGGACGCGGCTGCCTGGTCGGCTCGGGTGGACGCCGAGGAGGACCGGCTCGTCGGGGGGATCGCCACCGGGCCGTGGCTGGCGGCGGCGGAGCTGTTCGGGGACGCGCACGAGCAGGCGGTGTGCCGGTGGCGGGCGGCGGAGACCGCGTTGGCGCACGGGCAGCGGGAGCAGGCCGCGTCGCTGCTGAAGGCGGCGGACACGGCGGCCGAGCTGCTCGGCGCGCGACCGCTGCGCGACGCGGTGCGGCAGACCGCGCGGCGCGGGCGGGTGGTGCTGCGGGGCGAGGTGCCCGGTGGGCAGGTCGACCCGTTCACGCCGCGCGAGCGGTCGGTGCTGGCGCTGGTGGCGCTGGGGCGCACCAACCGCGAGGTCGGCGAGGAGCTGGTGATCAGCGAGAAGACGGTGAGCGTGCACCTCACCCGGATCATGGCCAAGCTCGGCGCGGGCAGGCGCGGCGAGGCGGTCGCGATCGCGTTCGAGCGGGGGCTGCTGGACGTCACGGGGTAGCCGGTGCCCCTGCGGGATGAGCCCGGCCGCTCCCCGGTCATCCCGCAGGTGGACCGCCGTCCCCACCAGGGGGCTGATCGAGCACCCGCCGCCGAGCCGACGCCCGCGCACACCGCGTCGCCATAGCGTTCTCCCCGTCAGCCAGAAGCACGGCGGGAACGCGGGACGCGGCCAGCGGATCCGGCCCACCGGCGCCCCAGACCCCAGGGAGCACAACCATGTCCGCAGTCGTGTCCGACGTCGGAACCCGGACCGCCGTGGAGGCGACCGGACTGGTCAAGGTGTACGGCAAGGGCGACACCGCCGTGCACGCGCTGGCCGGGGTCACCGTCGCCTTCGAGGCGGGCCGGTTCACCGCGATCATGGGACCCTCGGGCTCGGGCAAGTCCACCCTCATGCACTGCTTGGCGGGCCTGGACGACTCGGACGGCGGCCAGGTGCGCATCGGCGGCACCGAGATCACCGGCCTCGGCGACAAGGACCTCACCAAGCTCCGCAGGGACCGGGTCGGGTTCGTCTTCCAGTCGTTCAACCTGCTGCCCACGCTCACGGCGGAGCAGAACATCCTGCTCGGCCTGGAGCTGGCGGGCCGCAAGCCCGACCGGGAGTGGTTCGACACCATCGTCGAGGTGCTCGGCCTGCGCGACCGCCTCAAGCACAAGCCGACCGAGCTGTCCGGCGGCCAGCAGCAGCGCGTGGCCTGCGCCCGCGCCCTGGTCGCCCGGCCCGACGTGGTGTTCGCCGACGAGCCCACCGGCAACCTGGACTCCCGCTCCGGCGCCGAGGTCTTGGACTTCCTGCGCATGTCGGTCCGCAAGCTCGGCCAGACCGTCATCATGGTGACGCACGACCCGGTCGCCGCCTCCTACGCGGACCGCGTCGTGCTGCTGGCCGACGGCCACCTCGCGGGCGACATCACCGCCCCCACCGCCGACAGCGTCCTCGCGGCCCTGAAGAACCTGGGGGCCTGATGCTGCGCACGATCATCGCGGGCCTGCGGGCCCGCACCGCGCGGCTCGTGCTCTCCTCGATCGCCATCGCGCTCGGCGTCGCCTTCGTCACCGGCACCCTCGTGCTCGGCGACGCCATCGACGCCAGCACCCGCGAGGAGTACGCCAAGAGCTCCCGCAACGTCGCGGTGTCCGTCAAGATCAACGGGGACGCCTCCGAGCTGACCAGCGTCCCGGCGTCCGCGCTGGCCGAGGTCAGGGCCGTGCCCGGCGTGAGCGGAGCGGACAGCCGCTCCACGGTCTGGGCCGCCCTCGTGGACAGCAGGGGCAAGGCCCGCGAGGCCCGCGTGCAGTCCGTGGCCACCACGCCCGAGCTGCGCGAGTTCGACCTCGCCGACGGCCGCTTCCCGCAGTCCGCGAACGAGATCGCGCTCGACGAGCGCGGCGTCAAGTCCACCGGACTGACCATCGGCAGCACCACCAAGCTGATGAGCCAGGAGTCCGGCGACCACGAGCTGACCGTCGTGGGCACCTACCGGCAGTCCAGCAACCCGATGTCCCTCGGCTACGGCGAGCAGGGCGTGGTCACGCCCGAGCTGATGGCGAAGCTCGGCGACGAGCCGTTCACCACCGAGGTCGTCGCGCTCGCCGCGCCCGGCAGCGACCACGCCCAGCTGCGCGACGCCGTCGCCACCGCGCTCGGCGGCGAGTACCGGGTGCGCACCGGCGCCCAGGCCGAGGCCGACACCATGGAGCAGTTGGCGAAGCAGGGCATCAACTTCACCCTGCCGCTGCTGGTGTTCGCGGCCATCTCGCTGGTCGTGGCCTCCATGGTCATCTACAACACGTTCACCATCCTGGTCGCCCAGCGCACCAAGGAGCTGGCGCTGCTGCGCTGCGTCGGCGCCAACCGCTCGCAGGTGTTCCGCAGCGTGCTCGCCGAGGCGCTGGTGATGGGCCTGGTCGCCTCGGTGCTCGGCCTCGGCGCCGGGCTCGGCGTCGCGGCCCTGCTCCAGCGGGGCATCGACGCGCTCGGCGCGGGCGGCGCGGCAGGCGTGCAGACGCCGATCACCTGGACCACCGTGCTCGCCGCGTTCGCGGTCGGCGTGCTGGTCACCGTGCTCGCCGCCGCCCTGCCCGCCCGCAAGGCCACCCGCGTCGCGCCGATCGCCGCGCTGCGCAACCAGATCGACAGCGGCGACGACGTGCGCCGCGCGGGCAAGCTGCGCATCGCCTCGGCCGCGCTGCTCGTCGTGGCGGGCGCGGGCGTGCTGGTCGTCGGGCAGCGCTCCGAGCAGCTGGAGATGTCCATGTTCGCCAGCGCGGCGGGCGCGATGCTGCTGCTGGCCGCCGTGCTGCTGCTCGGGCCGCTGCTGGTCGGGCCGGTCAACAAGCTGCTCGGGATCGTGCCCGGCCTGCTGTTCGGGGTGCCCGCGAAGCTCGCCGTCGGCAACGCCGAGCGCAACCCGCGCCGCACCGCCGCCACCACCGCCGCGCTCATCGTCGGCGTGTCCATCGTGGTCTCGGTGACCGTCGTCGGCGGGTCCGTGCGGGAGACCGCGACCCAGCGGCTCGACGAGCAGTACCCGGCCGACTTCACCGTCAACTCCTCGATCTACGGCAGGCAGCTGCCCGTCGAGCTGGCCGACCGGCTCGGCGAGGTGCCGCAGGTCGCGCAGGCCGAGCCCACCGCCGAGGTGTACGCCGAGAACGGGTACTTCATCGGCGTGCGGCGCAGCGCGCTCGGCGCCGTGGTGCTGCCCGAGGTCGTCGAGGGATCGCTCGACGCGCTGGGCGACGGCGACCTCGCCGTCACCGACGAGTACGCCAAGTCCGCGGGCATCAAGATCGGCGACCGGGTGAAGGTCGGGGACGTCGAGAAGCGCGACAAGGCCGAGCTGGAGGTCGTCGCCGTCATCACCGGGCGGCAGATCGGCTACGGCCTGACCACCCTGGGCACCGCCGAGTCGGTCAACTCCGAGCAGCCCGGCCACAGCAACGTCATGGTCAAGCTGAAGGAGGGCGTGAGCACCGCCGACGGGCGGGCCGCGCTGGAGAAGGTCACCGACACCTCGCCGCTGGCCGTGATCAGCTCGGCCGCCGAGACCAGGGACCTGATCAACTCCCAGGTCAACCAGATGCTCGGGTTCGTGTGGGCGCTGATCGGGCTGGCCGTGGTGATCGCGCTGTTCGGCATCGCCAACACGCTCGCGCTGTCCGTGCTGGAGCGCACCAGGGAGACCGCGCTGCTGCGGGCGCTCGGGCTCACCAAGGGGCAGCTGCGGCTGATGCTGGTGGTCGAGTCGGTGCTCATGGCGCTGATGGGGGCCACGATCGGGCTGGTGCTCGGCGTCGGCGTCGGCTGGGCGCTGACCAGCTCGTTCGGCGGCGAGGGCATCGACATCGTGCTGGACGTCCCGGTGGGGCAGATCGGCGTGATGCTGGTCGCGGCGGTGGTGGCCGCGGTGATCGCCGCCGCGATGCCCGCCCGGCGGGCGGCGCGCACCTCGATCGTGTCGGGGATGGCGGAGGAGTAGGCCGCACGAGCTTGGCGCGGTGCGGGGGCTCGGGGGCCCGCGCACCGCGCCGGGGCAAGGGGAGAACGGGGCGGGGCCGGACCTTCTGGTGCGGCCCCGCCCCGTTTTTTGAAGATTTTTTGTCCCGGCGCGTCCCGTTCTGGGCGATGTGCCCTCAGAACAGGTGCGGGTCGGCCCGAGCGAGGGCCGGGCCGACCCGCCCAGCGCCCGAATAGGGCGCTGGGCATCTTTGCGCGGGCCGCAGGGCCCGGTGCCCGAACGCCGTGGCGCGTGGTGCCGTGGCGCGCGCCATTCCTTCCCCCGGCCGGGCCGCGCGCTCGTCCCGCCCAGCGCCCGAACAGGGCGCTGGGCATCTTTGCGCGGGCCGCAAGGCCCGGTGCCTGATTCGCGCGGGCCGCAGGGCCCGGTGCCCGAACGCCGTGGCGCGTGGTGCCGTGGCGCGCGCCATCCCGTCCCCCGGCCGGGCCGCGCCCTCGCCCCCCGGCGGCTCCGCCCTCATCCCACCGGAATCCGGAAGCGCCCGCCCCCCCGTCCTCGGGCGGACCCGCGTCCGCCACGCCCCTAAGCCGACTCGCGGCGCACGAGCTCGGTCGGGAGCACCTGGCGCTTCGAGCGGACCTGCTCGCCGCTGAGCAGGCGCAGCAGGTGCGCCACCATGTGCGACACCTGGTTGCCGGTGTCCTGGCGGACGGTCGTGAGCGCGGGCGTGGTGTGCGGCGCTATGGACGGGTGGTCGTCGAAGCCCACCACCGCGACGTCCTGCGGCACCCGCCTGCCCGCCTCGCGCAGGGCGTCCAGCGCGCCCGCCGCCATCAGGTCGCTCGCCACGAACACCGCGTCCAGGTCGGGCGCCCGCTCCAGCAGCGCCGTCATGGCCCGCTTCCCGCCCTCGCGGGAGAAGCCGCCGTCCTCGGTGAGCAGCGCGGTCCGCTCGTCGTCCGCGCCCAGCGCGCGCCGCCACCCGGCCAGCCGGTCGGCGGCGGCCAGCTCGTCCAGCGGGCCGGTCACCGAGGCGATCGTCTTGCGCCCCAACGACATCAGGTGCCTGGTCGCCAGCTCGCCACCACCGGTGTTGTCGTGGTCGACCGAGTTCAGCCCGCGCAGCGAGCCCCACGGCCTCCCCGCGTACACCACGGGCAGCGGCAGCTTGCGGGCCAGCGCGAGCAGCCGGTCGCCCTTGTGCGGGGCGAACACGAGCGCGCCGTCCACGTGGCCGCCCTGCAGGAAGCGCTGCGCCCGGTCCTGGTCCTGCGGCGAGTGCGCGAGCATCAGGACCATCTGCACGTCCGCGTCGGCGAGCGCGCGGGCGGCGGCCCTGGTGAGCCAGGCGAAGTGCGGGTCGTCGAAGATCTTGGGCTCGGGCTCGGAGAACACCACGGCGACCGCGCCGCTGCGCCGCGTCACGAGCGCCCGAGCGGCCTGGTTGGGCTGGTAGCCGAGGTCCCGCGCCGCCGCCGTGACCGCCTCCTGCGCCTCGGGACTCACCCTCGGGGACGCGTTGAGCACCCGCGACGCCGTCGCACGGGAGACACCCGCTCGCGCTGCCACGTCCTCCAACGTGGGGCGGGCGTTCACGTGCGACTGGACGGACACCGGCACCACTCCCGGACGCTGTTCGGCGAAAACATCAGCTTAGCCGGACAACACCCGCCCGGGAGCGCTCCCGGGCAACGCCGGACGGGTGGTGGCGCAGCCTGGAACCGGTGGGGTGGAGGCCCTGCGGGGCTGCGGGGCGGTCGTGCGCCCGAAGGCGGGGCTGGGGGCGGGGCGCTGTCTGGCGGGGCGCTGTCGGGCGGGTGTGCGCCCGGAGGCTGGGCCTGCCGGTCGCGGACCCGAGGCCGGGGCTGGTCGCGCGGTGCCGCCGGGTCGTCGCGGGTCTCGCGCCGCGTCCGGTCGCGTGGCGCCGCGAACCGCGCGTCGCACCCGGCCCCGTGGGGCCACCGGCGTCCCGCTCGCGCGTCCCAGGGGGGAGAGGGTTGCCGCGCCCGCAGGCTTCCCAGCGCCCGTCGGCCGCGCGGACCCGCGTCGTGCTCGCGGGTCGTCCCGCGCCGCCCCTCCGCCGGGTCGTGCTCGCCCGCCGCGCCGTCGCCGCGTTCCGCCGCGCCGCCCTCACGCCGTCCGCGTCCGCCGCACCGCCTCCGCCGCGCCCCGCCCCGGCAGCGCGCCGCGCTCACCGGCCGACGCGAGCCCCGTGCCCGCGTCCCCGTCCGCCACCGACCCGCGTCCCTCCACCGACCCGCGCACCGCGATCGACACCCGCACCGCCCCGTCCTCGCGCCGCGTCGAGAACGCCAGCCCGGCCCGCTCCGCCGCCCGCTGGAAACCCGTCTCCTCCGGCAGGCACCACGCCACCAGCTCCCGGTGCCCGTCCGCCCGCGCGGCCCGCGCCAGCTGGACCAGCAGCGCCGCCCCGATCCCGCGCCGCTGCCACTCGTCCTCCACCAGCACCGACACCTCGGCCACCTCGGGCGCGGACGTCCGGATCAGCTGGCCGATCGCCACCACCCGGTCCGCGCACTGCGCCACCAGCGCCGTCCCCCTCGGCGGGGCCAGCAGCCGGTGCAGCCAGCGGCGCGGCAGCGCGCTCACGCCCGCGTGGTACCTGGCGAACAGCGACCGCTTCGAGCACCGCCCGTGCAGCGCGGCCACCGCGCCCTCGTCCGAGGGCTGCCCCGCCCGGATCACCACGGCCATCCCGTCGCCGGTCACCGTCCCGGTGGGCGCGCTCGCCCCGGTCGCGCCCACCAGCTCGGCCAGCGCCCGCGCCCTGGTCAGCTCCACCTCGGTGAACGGCGTCCACGCCCGCCTGGCGACCACGGTCACCCCGTCCGACGCCAGCAGGTGCGCGGTGTTCCCGTCCTCGGCGGGCGGCTCGGCCAGCGCCCGCACCCAGTCCGCGCCGAGCACCGACCGCAGCGCCTCGGCCAGCGCGGCCGGGTCGGTCATGGCGGCGGAGGCGGCGCGCAGGGCGGCGGCGGGCCCGTCGACCAGGTCGCGCACGTCGGCGCGGGTGATCCCGACCGCGCGGGCCCCCTCGGCGCGGATCTCCTCCACCAGGTCGGCGGGCAGCACGCCCGGCCCGGTGGTCACCACCAGCTCGTCCACCACGCCGCCGGGCACCGGGATCGCCGACAGGGCCAGCACGTTGCAGTCGCGCGCGGCGAGCCTGATGGTCACCCGCGCCAGGGCGCCGGGGCTGTCGGGCAGCTCGAACCGCAGCCGCCAGGTCTTCGGTGTGGGGTTCATCGCCCCAGGGTTTCGCGGCCACGTTGCCACCGGGGGACGGTGGCGTTTCCGCCTGCGACCACCGACCCCGGCTGGGCCACGCCGACCGCCGCGTCGGGCGGTGGTCCGGTCCCCGACGGCCTCGTCCGACCCGCGCGCCGGTTCACACCACCCGTTCGCCGGAACCGCCGCGTTCACACTCACCGCGACCACCCGTCACCGGGCGTCACCGGACCCGTCGGGTCAGTCCTTGCAGTGGTCCGGCGGGAACAGGTTCAGCGGGCCGCACTCCCAGCCCTTGGTGGTGGTCGTCGTCGTGGTCGTCGGCTGCTCGGCCTTCGGCGGCTCCTCCGACTTCGGGGGCTCCTCGACCTGCGGCGGCGCCTGCTCCTGGGTCTTGGTGGTCGTCTTCGTCGTCGTGGTGGTGGTCGTGCTGGTCACCACCGAGGACGAGGGCGCGGAGCTGCTGCTCGACGGCGCCTCGGACGAGCTGGGCGGGGTCGACGACACCCCGGTCGACCAGGTCGCCGAGGGGATTCCGCTCTCGGTCTCGTCCCCGCTGACGTACACGCCGATGAGGACGCCCGCCAGCGCCGAAGTGGCCAGCGCCAGGCCACCCGCAGCCCACACCACCCGCACCCGCAGCCTCCTCGGAGAGATCGCCCGGACGCCCCCGCGCGGGGGTGGGCGGGCTGACAGTACCGCTCGTCGCCGATCGATCCGCACCCCTGTCTCCGCGCCCGGCCCCCGGCGCTTGGGCCATCGGCGCGCACCCCGCTGCGCCGGGCGGTCGCGGACCGTTCAGGCAATCCGGTGGGCCGTTCGGGCTCAACCGCTGGTGCGTCACGCGAAAGCAACGCGGCGGTAACGGAACGTGCTCGGTTGCCGCCGGTCGCCGTATTGACGCCACTGGTCTAGACCAACTATCGTTTTGTGGCGGGAACCACACCAACGTCCCTCGTGGGTGGGCGGGCGGATGCCCCACCGGCGAGGCGCTGAGGACCCCACGACGGGTCCGGGCAACCGGGGTGGCGACGCGGGACCTTCTCTCCCCGACCCCGCGTCGCCGCTCCCCGGCCCCCGCCGGTGCGCCACACTCGGACCCGATGCTCACCAGGACCGTCGCCATCCACTACGTCACCGCGGCCCTGCGCGGCGCGCGCCGGGCGGGCAGGCCCGTCGATCCCCTGCTCGACGCCGCGGGCATCGGCCCCGCCCTGCTCGCCGACACCCGCGCCCGCGTCACCCCCGAGCAGTACACCCGCCTGATCCAGGCCCTCTGGGACGACCTGGACGACGAGTTCATGGGCCTGGCCCCGCGCCGCAGCAAGCGCGGCACGTTCGCCACCATGTGCCTGCTCGCCGTGCACTGCCCGTCGCTGGAGTCCGCGCTGCGCCGGGGGATGGCGTTCTACGACCTGTTCGACGTCGAGCCCGCGCCCGCCCTGCGCGCCGACCCGACCGCCCCCACCGCCCGCCTGGAGCTGGACACCGGGGCGCTGGACGACCCGGACCGCTTCCTGGTCGAGTCGCTCCTGGTGCTGTGGCACCGCTTCTCGTCCTGGCTGATCGGCCGCCGCATCCCGCTGCGCTCGGCCGCGCTCGCCCACCCGGAACCCCCGCACGTCGCCGAGTACCACCTGATCTTCGGCTGCCCGCTGCGGTTCGACGCCGGGATCACCGCGCTGGAGTTCGACACCCGCTTCCTGCGGATGCCGGTCGCCCAGGACGAGGCCGCGCTGCGCCGGTTCCTGCGCAACTCGCCCGCCGAGCTGCTCTCCCGCCGCGACCACGGGGCCGCCACCTCCGGCCAGGTCCGCCGCGAGCTGGGCTCCGGCGCGCCCGGACTGCCCGAGGTGGCCGCCAGGCTCGGGGTGAGCGCCGCGACGCTGCGCCGCAGGCTCACCGCCGAGGGCACCACGTTCCGCGAGGTCCGCGAGCAGCTGCTGCGCGACCAGGCGGTGGCGAGCCTGGTGCGCGGCGGCGAGTCGGTGGAGGAGCTGGCGCTGCGCCTGGGCTTCTCGGAGGCCAGCGCCTTCCACCGGGCGTTCAAGCGCTGGACCGGCAGCAGCCCCGGCGCGTACCGCACCGGGGCCGCCCCGCGCTACCGGTAGTCCTCGCCCGACTTGGCCCGCTCGCGCAGCGACGACGGCGGCCGGAACCGCTCGCCGTAGGTGTCCGCGAGGTAGTCGGCCCGCTCCACGAACGCCGCCAGCCCGTAGGCGTTGGCGAACTGGAGCGTCCCGCCGCTCCACGGCGCGAACCCGAAGCCGAGGACGCTGCCCACGTTGGCGTCGCGCACCGACGTGAGCACCCCCTCGTCCAGGCACCGCACCGTCTCCAGGGTCTGGACGAACAGCAGCCGGTCCTCGACGTCCCGCTCGGTCACCCCGGCGTCCGCGCGCCCGTACCGGGCCAGCCCCGGCCACAGGAACTTCCGCCCGCCCTCCGGGTACTCGTAGAACCCGGCCCCGCCGGACTTGCCGGTCCGCCCCTGCGCGACCAGCTCCTCCACCACCCGCACGCCCGCGCCGCCCGCACCGCTCTCGCCGTCGGCCACCGCCTGGTCGCGGATGCGCAGCTGGAGCGTCAGCGTCACCTCGTCCGACACCGCGAGCGGCCCCACGGCCATCCCGGCGCGCTTGGCGACGTTCTCCACCAGCGCGGGCGCCACGCCCTCGCCGACCATCGCGATGGCCTCGGTGACGTACGAGCCGAACGTGCGCGAGGTGTAGAAGCCCCTGCTGTCGTTGACCACGATCGGCGTCTTGCCGATCTTCAGCACGTAGTCGAACGCGCGCGCCAGCGTCTCGTCCGAGGTCCGCTCGCCCCGGATGATCTCCACCAGGCGCATCTTCGGTACCGGAGAGAAGAAGTGCAGCCCGATGAACCGCTCCGGGTCCGCGACCGCGCCCGCCAGCCCGGTGATCGGCAGCGTCGAGGTGTTGGAGGCGATCACCGCCCCGTCCAGCGCGGCGGACTCGGCGTCCGCGAGCACCCGGTTCTTCAGCTCCCGGTCCTCGAACACGGCCTCGATCACCAGGTCGCACCCGGCGAGGTCGGCGTCCGAGTCGGTGGGCGTGATGCCGGGGACCTCGCCCGCGCCGCGCCGCGCGGCCTCCAGCGAGACGTCCTTGAGCACCACCGGGATGCCCGCCTTCGCGGTCACCTCGGCGATCCCGGCGCCCATCATGCCCGCGCCGAGCACGCCGACCCTCGCCACGGCGGTCCACTCCACAGTGGACGGACGCGACCCGCCCGCAGCGATCTCGTTCAGCTGGAACCAGAACGTGCCGATCATGTTCTTGGCGACCTGCCCGGACACCAGCTCCAGGAAGTACCGGTCCTCCACCACGAGCGCGGTGTCGAAGTCGACCAGCGCGCCCTCCACGGCCGCCGCCAGGATCTTCTCCGGCGCGGGGAACGCGCCCCGCGTCCTCTTGTGCAGCACGGCGGGCGCCGCCGCGAGCACCCCGTACGCCTGCGGGTCGAACGCCCGGAAACCGGGAACGGAGTGCCCCTTGCGGTCCCACGGCTGCACGGGCTCCGGGTTGGCCGCGATCCACGCCCGCGCCTTGGCGACGAGCTCTTCCTTGGAGGAGGCCAGCTCGTCGACGAACCCGGCCTCCAGCGCGCGCTTCGGGCGCAGCTGCCTGCCCTCCATCAGCAGCGGCAGCGCGGCCTGGAGCCCGAGCATCCGCACCATCCTGGTGACCCCGCCGCCGCCGGGCAGCAGCCCCAGCGTCACCTCGGGCAGCCCCAGCTTGATCCGGTCGTCGTCCAGCACCACCCGGTGGTGGCAGGCCAGCGCGATCTCCAGCCCGCCGCCCAGCGCCGCGCCCGCGATCGCGGCCACCACCGGCCTGCCGAGCCTCTCCAGCCTGCGCAGCTGCGCCTTCACGTCCGACACGCCCGCCAGCACCTCGGCGGAGTTCTCCCGCGTCACCGACACCAGCAGGTTCAGGTCCCCGCCCGCGAAGAACGTCTTCTTCGCCGAGGTCAGCACCACGCCGGTGATCTCGTCGCGCTCGGCCTCCAGCCGGTCGACGGCCGCGCCCATCGCCTCCTGGTACTCGGCGTTCATCACGTTCGCCGAGCCCGACATGTCCATGACCAGCGTGACGACGCCCTCGGCGTCCCGCTCGTAGCGGATGGCCATCTCAGACCCTCTCGATGATCGTCGCGATGCCCATGCCGCCGCCCACGCACAGCGTCGCCAGCCCCCGGCTCAGGTCCCGGCGCTCCAGCTCGTCCAGCAGCGTCCCCAGGATCATCGCCCCGGTCGCGCCCAGCGGGTGCCCCAGCGCGATCGCGCCGCCGTTGACGTTGACCTTCTCGTCCGGCACGCCCAGCTCCCGCTGGAACCGCAGCACCACCGACGAGAACGCCTCGTTGACCTCGAACAGGTCGATGTCCTCGACCGTCAGCCCGGCCTTGTCCAGCGCCTTGCGCGCGGCCGGGGCCGGACCGGTCAGCATGATCGTCGGCTCGGTGCCCACCACGGACGCCGCCAGCACCCGCGCCCTCGGCGTGAGCCCCAGCTCCCGGCCGACCCGCTCGCCGCCCAGCAGCACCGCCGCCGCGCCGTCCACGATCTGCGAGGAGTTGCCCGGCGTGTGCACGTGCGAGATCCGCTCGACCTGCGGGTACCGGTCGATCGCCACCAGGTCGTAGCCGAGGTCCCCGTGGAACTGGAAGCTCGGCTTCAGCCCCGCGAGCCCTTCCAACGAGGTCTCCGGCCGGATCGCCTCGTCGTGGTCCAGCACCACCGTGCCGTTGCGGTCCACCACCGGGACCAGCGACTTCTCGAACCAGCCCTTGTCGCGCGCCAGCACCGCCCGCTGGTGCGAGCGCACCGCGAACGCGTCCACGTCCTCCCGGCTGAACCCCTCCAGGGTCGCGATCAGGTCCGCGCTCACCCCCTGCGGCACGAACCGGGTCGCCGCGCTGGTCTCCGGGTCGGCCATCCACGCGCCGCCGTCCGAGCCCATCGGCACCCGCGACATCGACTCGACGCCGCCCGCCACCACCAGGTCCTCGAACCCGGACGCCACCTTCGCCGCCGCCAGGTTCACCGCCTCCAGGCCGGACGCGCAGAACCGGTTGAGCTGCACGCCCGCCGGGCGCACGTCCCAGCCCGCCGCCAGCACCGCCGTGCGGGCGATGTCCCCGCCCTGCTCGCCGACCGGCGACACCACGCCCAGCAGGACGTCGTCCACCGCCGAGGTGTCCAGGTCGTTGCGGGCCGCCAGCGCCGACAGCACCCCGGACACCAGGGAGATCGGCTTCACGCTGTGCAGCGACCCCCGCTTCCCCCTGCCGCGCGGTGTGCGCACCGCGTCGAAGATCAAGGCATCGGTCATGCGACCACCGTAGGCAGCGCGCGGCGCGCGGCCCATGACCGTTCGGGGTGACTTATCAGCTCACCGCTCGGCGCGGTCCGCTGCCGTGGAGGACGCCGTCGCGGGGGAGGGCGCGCCCGCCTGCTCGGGGATGCCGTCGCCGAGCCCGCGCTCCAGGTGCTCGCCCTCGCCGGTGAACCCCATCCGCCGGTACAGCCTGCGCGCGGGCCCGTTGTCCAGGAACACCCGCAGCCGCACCACCGGCCACCCGTGCTCGCCCGCCCACGCCAGCACGTCGCCCACCAGCGCCGCGCCCACCCCGCGCCCGCGCGCCTCCGGCCGCACCCACATGGAGAACAGGTAGAGCACCCCGCTGTCCTCCCAGTGCGGGATCGCGGCCACCAGCCCCACCGAGCCCTCCGCGCCCGCCCCCGCGTCCCGCGCGACGACCCGCACGCCCTGCTCGGGCAGCAGCGAGGTCCGCCAGTCCTGCTCGGTGTACCCGCGCTCCCGCTCCAGCACCGACCCGAACGCGGCCGGGTCGCTGGCCAGCGCGGTCAGCCGGATGTCGCGCCAGGTCCGCCACGAGCCGGGGGTGAGCCTGATCAGTTCCACCGGGGCAGTGTCGCGCACCCCGGTGACAATTGCGCTCACCTAACCGGGCGGCTCGTGGTGCCGCGCGGTCATGGCGGGGCGGCCCGAGCGGTGGCAGCGTCCCAGGTCATGACCGCGCGCCGATCACCGTGGATGACCGAGGACCTCGACCAGCTGCGCTCGCTCGCCAGGACGTTCTTCGCCAAGGAGGCCGTGCCGCACCAGGAGCGGTGGGCGGAGCAGAAGCAGGTCGACCGGGACTTCTGGCTCAAGGCGGGCGAGCTGGGGCTGCTGTGCCTGTCGGTGCCCGAGGAGTACGGCGGTGGCGGCGGCACGTTCGCCCACGAGGCCGTGCTGCTGGAGGAGCAGGCGCGCTCCGGCGACAGCGCGTGGGGCGGCAGCGTGCACAACGGCATCGTCGCCCACTACCTGCTCGCCTACGGCAGCGAGGAGCAGAAGCTGGCCTGGCTGCCCAAGCTCGCCAGCGGCGAGCACGTGGGCGCGATCGCGATGTCCGAGCCGGGGGCCGGGTCGGACCTGCAGGGCATCACCACGCGGGCGCGGCGCGACGGCGACGGGTACGTGCTGACCGGCTCGAAGACGTTCATCTCCAACGGCGCCCAGGCCGACCTGGTGATCGTGGCGGCCAAGACCGACCCGGACAAGGGGGCGGCCGGGATCTCCCTGCTGGTCGTGGAGGCCGCGCGGGCGGAGGGCTTCCGGCGCGGGCGGGTGCTCGACAAGCTCGGGCTCAAGGGGCAGGACACCTCGGAGCTGTTCTTCGATGACGTCCGGCTGCCCGCCTCCGCGCTGCTCGGCGCCGAGGGGCAGGGGTTCGTGCAGCTCATGCAGCAGCTGCCGCAGGAGCGGCTGGTGATCGCGGTGTCGTCGGTCGCGGGCATCGAGGCGGCGCTGGAGCTGACCCTGGACTACGTGAAGCAGCGGTCCGCGTTCGGGCGGGAGCTGATCAAGTTCCAGAACACCCGGTTCACCCTCGCCGAGTGCGCGACCGAGGCCAGGGTGACGCGGGCGTTCGTCGACGAGTGCGTGGAGCTGCACCTGCGCGGTGAGCTGGACGTGCCCACGGCGGCGATGGCCAAGTGGTGGTCGACCGAGCGGTTGTGCCGGGTGGTGGACGAGTGCGTGCAGCTCTTCGGCGGGTACGGGTACATGACCGAGTACCCGATCGCGCGCGCGTGGGCGGACGCGCGGGTGCAGAAGATCTACGGCGGCACCAACGAGATCATGAAGGAAATCATCGCGAGGAGCCTGTGATGGCCGGACCGCTGGCGGGCCTGCGCGTGGTGGAGCTGGCCGGTCTCGCACCGGCCCCGTTCGGGTGCATGGTGCTGGCCGACCTCGGGGCGGACGTGGTGCGCGTGGACCGGATCGGCGCGAGCGCCCTGCCCGGCGACCTGCTGGGGCGCGGCAGGCGCTCGGTGGCGGTGGACCTGCGCTCCCCGGAGGGCGCCGCGCTGGTGCTGGACCTGGTGGAGCGCGCCGACGTGCTCGTCGAGGGCTACCGCCCCGGAGTGACCGAGCGCCTGGGCATCGGCCCCGCTCAGTGCCTGGCCCGCAACCCGCGCCTGGTGTACGGCCGGATGACCGGCTGGGGCCAGACCGGCCCGCTCGCGGAGCGCGCCGGGCACGACATCGACTACATCGCGGTAGCGGGCGCCCTGTCCCCGATCGGCCGAGCTGGCCAGCCGCCGACCGTGCCGCTGAACCTGGTCGGCGACTTCGGCGGCGGAGGGCTGCTGCTGGCCGTGGGCGTGCTCGCGGCACTGCACGAGCGGGACCGGTCGGGGCGCGGGCAGGTCGTGGACGCGGCGATGGTGGACGGGGCGGCGCTGCTGACGACGTTCCTGCACGGGATGCGGCTGAGCGGGGGGTGGCAGGGCGAGCGGGGGCGGAACCTGCTGGACGGGGGAGCGCCGTTCTACGACGTGTACGAGACGGCGGACGGGCGGTACGTGGGCGTGGGGGCGCTGGAGGAGAAGTTCTACGGGGAGCTGGTGGACCTCCTGGGCCTGGTCGACCCGCCCGCCCGCGAGGACCCGGCTTCGTGGCCGGAGCTGCGGGCGCGGATCGCGGAGGCGGTGCGGGGGCGCACGCGCGACGAGTGGGCGGAGCTGGCGGCGGGGCGGGACGCGTGCCTGGCCCCGGTGCTGGACCCCGGTGAGGCTCCGGGGCACCCGCACAACGTGGCGCGGGGGACGTTCGTGGAGGTGGACGGGGTGCCGCAGCCTGCGCCCGCGCCCCGGTTCGGGCGCACACCGGCTGATCGGCCGGGGGGTGTGCCGGGGGTGGGGGAGCACACGGATGAGGTGCTGGCGGAGTTGGGGGTTGGGGTGGAGCGGGTGGCGGAGTTGCGTGCGGCGGGGGTGGTGGGGTGAGGCGGGGCGGGGTGGGCGGGTGATGCTTGGGGGCGCTTCGCGGGCAGGGGTGCTGGGGGCGGGGTGCTCGGAGGCTGGCTTGATCCGGTCTGGCAGACCTGACACGGCATGGCCCGGCCGGGTGCCGCCCGGCCTCGCTCGCACTGACCTGACCCGATGTGGCCCGGCGTCGCCCAGCCCGGTGCGACATGGCAGTGCCCGGCCTCGCTCCCTCTGTTCGGCCTGGCCCGGCCCGGTGTGGCCTGTCCACCTGTCGACGTCGGGTGAACGGCCATTCGTGCGGCGGTCATGTCGGCGTCGAGTGAACGGTCCGTTGTCGAGTGAACGGTCTGTTCGCTTGGGGAGCGTCGACCTGGGGTGAGTCGTCCGTTCGCCCAGGGGCACGTCGACCTTGGGTGAGCGGTCCGTTCGCTCGGAGCTGGTGCGTGGAAGTCAGGTCGGCAGCCGTCGGTCCACGGTCGGTGCGGTGGTCCCTGCCGGTTGAACGGACCGTTCAACCTAGGGCGTGCGGTCCGTTCGCTCGGCTTCAACCTGCCCCACCGGTCCGGTTCCAGCCTGCTGTTAACCGCTCACCACCAGCCCATCACCACTTGCTCGGCACCACCAGCCAGCCACTACCAGCCAGCCACCACCTGCTTGGCGCCATCCGCAGCCCGCAGCCCGCAGCCCGCAGCCCGCAACCGACAGCCCGCAACCCGCAACCACTCGTTCGGTGTCGGCTTGCGGCTGGCCGCTCGGCCCCGCTGCACAGCCGCCAGGTTCCGCCGCCGCTGCCATCGCCGCCCACCTGGTTCCGGTCCGCCGTCACACGCCGATCCCACCCGGCCGTCACACGCCGATCCGGTCAAGGCCATCGCTCGCCGAGCGGTGCCCTGGACGCCGCTCGCGCCTCCGACCCGGCCGGTTGCTCCCGCCGCTGAGGCTCACCGCCCACTCGGTCCGCGTCGCTACTCCCGCCGGGCTGCCCTCGTCCTTCCGCCACCCGTTCGGTCTGCCCAGCCAGCCCCGCGCGCCCGCCGCTCCCCGGCCCACGCCTCCGCGCGGTTCACGCCTCACGTCCGGCTCGCGCCTCCACCACCCGCCCAGCCCACACCCGCCCAGCCCGCACACGCCCACCAACCAGCCCGCGCGCCCGCACCCCACCTGGCCTGCACCATTGCCACCACCACCCGCACGCCTGCCGCCCACCCGACCCGCGCCCGCCGCGCCTCCACCCCCCTGCCCGAACGACCACTGCGGGTTGCCCGAGCGCCCCCGGTCGTTTTTCCGCGCAACCCCAACGTTCCCGCTGGTCAGCGGCTCGACTTTCGGGTAGTCCGCGTCCCTCCGCGCCCCCACCGCCCACCGGCTCTTCCGCTACCCGCCGGTACCGCGTAAGAATCTGGGGTTCACCCGCTCGTCCACATTCCGGAACAAATCCGGACCACCCCCACCGCCGATGATCGAAAAATGGCTGCGGAAAACCCCGGAGCGCGGCGCAGGGAATTCAGGACGCGCCCGACTCTCCTGTCACGCTGCGTGCGTGACCGAGCGCATCCGAGTGATCCGGCGGGGCTGTGCTGGGGGTGTGGCTGAGCTCCGATGTTCGGGCCGGGCTGGGAGGTGTGGGCGGAGCCGCCTGGCGGCCCGTCACCCACAGCATCGGCGTTCAGCCCAACGGCCTTGATAGTCCGTTCGGGTGGTCATCGGTCGGGGCATTCGTCGCCCAGGGTGTCTCCTGAGGGCTGAACGGACCAGCTCGGCGCGTTCTCCCCGTGTCATCCGGGTGAGTGGTGGACCATGGCCTGCGTCGAGTCGGGTAACGGGCTGTCCCCGGACCCGCTCGTGCCGCCCCGGTGAACGGATGGAGAGCGATCGGTGAAGCTCAAGAAGGTGCTGACGCTGGCGGGTGTCGCGCTGGTGCTGTTCTTCCTCATCACCCAGCCCGACCAGTCCGCCGAGACGGTGAAGGGGGTGCTGGCCTGGCTCCGCGAGGGCGCCGAGTCGATCATCACCTTCATCCGAGCCCTGTTCGCGTGACGCCCGGCCATCTCGGTCACTTGAAGTGATCGAGATGGCCGGGCGCTCCGCCTAGCGGGTGAAATGAGGGCTATAACACCCTGGTAACAGGGTTTTTGGCAAACAAGGGTCTAGCGGTTGTCGGAACCCGCGAATACGGTGCGCTGCATTGGCTGATCTTCGACCGACGAGGAGGCGGAATGGTCGAGGACTCCGGAGTGGACGAGCTGCTGCGACAGTGGGCGGCTGAGCGCTCCGACGACGCCGAGCTGCGCGAGGTGAACCGGATCAAGGACGCGTGGCTCGCCGAAGCCCCGCAGTCCGCGCCGGCGATCCCCGTCCAGCGGGCGACCGGCGGGTACCGGGGAGGCTCGGTCAAGGTCGAGTCCGCGGACCCCGCGTACGTGGCGGCGATGAGGAAGCGGGCGCCCGAGGCGCCCGAGGTCCTCCTCGCGGCGGCGGCCAGCTACTGGCAGCTGGTCGGCGACCTCACCGAGGCCGAGCTGTGGTGGGACGCGGGCATCAGCCCGATGGACCAGCGCGCGCTCGACTACCGGGCGGCGGGCCTGAGCCCGGCCGACCTGGGGCGCAGGCTCGGCCCCATGACGGTGCTCCAGCACCTGCGTCGGGGCAGCGCCGCGGCCTGGTGCGTGGCGCGGTTGCAGAGGCAGCGCCGCGACGGCGTGGCCTGACCGAACACCCATCCGGGAGCGGGCTCCTGCGCGGGAGCCCACCCCACGACCGAGCGCGCGTCGCGGTGCGGCGCGCCCCGAGCGGTCGCGAGAGGCCGTCCGCGCACGGCCTCGCACCGACCACCCCGGAACCCGGCGGGCCCCGAGCGGCCCACCACCGGCTCCGGCAGCACGACGAGCCCGGAACACCCGAGGACCGATCCAGCCGAGGACCGGCCGAGGTGACCCGAGCGCGGTGACGACCGGTGCGCCCGAGCGGCGCACGGGCGGCCACTTCGGCAGGGCAGCACCCCGCCCTCGCCGGAGCCGACGGCCGGC
The DNA here is from genome assembly GCF_024171695.1 of Actinosynnema pretiosum. Classification (GTDB taxonomy): domain Bacteria; phylum Actinomycetota; class Actinomycetes; order Mycobacteriales; family Pseudonocardiaceae; genus Actinosynnema; species Actinosynnema pretiosum. The sequence goes on from NZ_JAMTCF010000004.1 coordinate 439,914, forward strand.
CCCGCCCGACACCACCAGGCCGACGAGCGCGACCAGGCGAACCCTGACCAGCGGCACCCCTGCCCGGCAGGTCGCCACGCGCAGCCCTCAAGGCCCACGCGGCACCACGACGCCCCGCCGCCCGACCCGCTTGCGCCGACGTCCCACCGCCACCCCGAACCGGCGGCCCCGTCGACCCCTGCGCGGTCTTCAGGCCCCACGGCGGGCGATCCCGACGCCCGACCCCGACGCCCGAGCGCCCCGGACAGGGCACGCGAACAGGTCACGCGAACGGGCGACCGCACCGGACTCCCGGCGCGAGCCCGCGCCGCCCCGAACCGCCGCGCCGTCACCCCCGGCACCCGCTCCACCACACCCCGGCGACCCACCTCACACCCCTCCACCGCAGGCCCCCGGCCCGACCGGAGCACCCGCGCGGTTAACCTGGTCGTGTGGCTGGCCCCCGGATCACCTCCCAGCGCGTGACCATCGCCGCCGTCTGCCTGCTCTCCCTCCTGGCCTGCTGCGGCCTCGCGTGGTGGCAGTGGGAGCGGTTCTCCTCGGCCAACGGCACGTTCCAGAACCTCGGCTACGTCCTCCAGTGGCCGCTCTTCGGCCTGTTCCCGGCGTTCATGGTGTGGCGCGTCCGCCGCCTCGACGCCGCCAACAAGGCCGCCGACGCCGCCCTCGCCGCCGAGAACGGGCGAACCGGACAGCCCGCCGCCACGTCGACCTCGCCCGACCCCGCGCCCGCCCCGCAGCGGATCACCCCCGCCCCGGAGCCGGGAGCGCGGACGCCGGTCGTTACGGTTGACCCCGTCAAGACCCCCGCGCGCGGCGAGTACGACCAGTACGACGACGAGGACGACGACGAGGAGATGGCGGCCTACAACCGCTACCTCGCCGAGTTGAACGCGCGGGACACCAGGTGAGCGAACGCGGTGAGGGTGGGGCGATGAGTGGCGCGCTGAGCAGGTTCCGGCTGATGGCTTACGTGGTCGGGGTCGGGTTGCTCGGCCTGGTCGTCGCCATGCTGTTCAAGTACCTGGGCGACAGCGAGACGCTGATGCGGATCGTCGGCCCGGTGCACGGCTTCCTGTACGCGATCTACCTGGTGCTGACCGTCGACCTCGCCCTCAAGGCCCGCTGGACGATCAAGAGCACCGTCCTGATCCTGCTCGCGGGCACCATCCCGTTCGTGTCGTTCTACGCCGAGCGCAAGGTCGTCGAGAGCGTCCGCGCGGGCCGCGCCCTCTGAGCGCCGCGCCCGACCCGCCGAACCCGCTGCCCGCGAACCGGGGAGCGGGTTCGTGCGATCCTTCCCCCGGCGGGCCGAACCGGAACCGGTAGGTCCGCCCCTCCACGCCCGCCGCCCGACCGCGCGCGGGACACCGCCAACGGGCAGGCCGACCAGGTCCGCCACCAGGGAGGAACCCGCAGCATGGAACCCCGCCGCACCCCGCTGCACGCCGAGCACGAGGCCCTCGGCGCGCACTTCACCGACTTCGCGGGCTGGCGGATGCCGCTGCGCTACGACAGCGAGCTCGCCGAGCACCACGCCGTGCGCGCCTCGGCAGGCCTGTTCGACCTGACCCACATGGGCGAGATCGTCCTGACCGGCCCCGAGGCGGGCGCCGCGCTCGACCACGCCCTGGTCGGCCACTGCTCCGCGATCGGCGTCGGCCGCGCCCGCTACACGATGATCTGCGCCGAGAGCGGCGGCGTCGTGGACGACCTGATCGTCTACCGGCTCGCCGAGCAGGAGTACCTGGTCGTCGCGAACGCCTCCAACGCGACCACCGTCGCCGCCGAGCTCGTCGAGCGGGCCAAGGGCTTCGACACCCAGGTCGTGGACCGCTCCGAGGACTACGCCCTCATCGCCGTGCAGGGCCCGGCCTCCACGGCCATCCTCGAAGGCCTGACCAGCACGGACCTGGCGGCCGTCAAGTACTACGCCTCCTACCCGGCCGAGGTCGCGGGCAAGCCCGTCCTGCTGGCCCGCACCGGTTACACCGGCGAGGACGGCTTCGAGCTGTTCACCGCCCCCGCCGACGCCGCCCACGTGTGGCAGGCGCTGCTGGCGGCCGGTCAGCCGCACGGCCTCAAGCCCGCAGGCCTCGGCTGCCGCGACACGCTCCGCCTCGAGGCGGGGATGCCGCTCTACGGCAACGAGCTGGGCCTGGACCGCACCCCGTTCGAGGCGAACCTCGGCCGCGTCGTGAAGCTCGACAAGCCGGGCGACTTCGTCGGCCGCGCCGCCCTCGCCGCTGCTGCGGAGGCGGGCGCCGACAGCACCCTCGTCGGCCTGAAGACCGCGTCCCGCCGGGCGCCCCGCCACGGCTACCCCGTGCTCGACGCCGAGGGCGCCGAGATCGGCGTCGTCACCAGCGGCGCCCTGTCGCCCACCCTCGGCCACTCGGTGGCGATGGCCTACGTGACCAGGGCCAACGCCGAGCCCGGCACCGCGCTGACCGTGGACGTCCGTGGCCGCCGCGAGCCCGTGGAGGTCGTCGCCCTGCCCTTCTACAAGCGAAAGTGACAAAGGGGAGCCCAACCATGTCCGCGCACTTCAACACCTCCTTGGCCGAGTTCGACCCGGAGGTGGCGCAGGCCGTCGCCGCCGAGCTGGCCCGCCAGCAGAACACGCTGGAGATGATCGCCTCCGAGAACTTCACGCCGGTCTCGGTGCTCCAGGCCCAGGGCTCGGTGCTGACCAACAAGTACGCCGAGGGCTACCCCGGCCGCCGCTACTACGGCGGCTGCGAGCACGTCGACGACGTCGAGCGGCTGGCGATCGCGCGGGTCAAGGAGCTGTTCGGCGCGGGCTTCGCCAACGTGCAGCCGCACTCGGGCGCGCAGGCCAACGCGGCGGCGATGTTCGCGCTGCTCCAGCCCGGTGACACGATCCTGGGCCTCGACCTGGCGCACGGCGGGCACCTCACGCACGGGATGCGGATCAACTTCTCCGGCAAGCTCTACAACGTGGTGCCCTACCACGTGTCGGACAGCGACGGCCTGGTCGACCTGGCCGAGGTCGAGGCGCTGGCCAAGGAGCACCGGCCGAAGCTGATCGTGGCGGGCTGGTCGGCGTACCCGCGCCAGCTGGACTTCGCGCAGTTCCGCCGGATCGCCGACGAGGTCGGCGCGTTCCTGATGGTCGACATGGCGCACTTCGCCGGTCTCGTCGCGGCGGGCCTGCACCCCAGCCCGGTGCCGCACGCGCACGTGGTCACCACCACGACGCACAAGACCCTGGGCGGCCCGCGCGGCGGTGTGATCCTCACCAACGACGCCGACCTCGCCAAGAAGATCAACTCGGCGGTGTTCCCCGGCCAGCAGGGCGGTCCGCTGGAGCACGTGATCGCGGGCAAGGCCGTGGCGTTCAAGCACGCCGCGTCCCCCGAGTTCACCGACCGCCAGCGCCGCACCCTGGAGGGCGCGCGCGCCCTCGCCGAGCGGCTGAACCAGCAGGACATGGCCGACGCGGGCGTCCGCGTCCTCACCGGCGGCACGGACGTGCACCTGGTGCTGGTCGACCTGGTCAACTCGCCGCTCGACGGCAAGCAGGCCGAGGACCTCCTGCACGAGATCGGCATCACGGTCAACCGCAACGCGGTGCCGAACGACCCGCGCCCCCCGATGACCACCTCGGGCCTGCGGATCGGCACGCCCGCGCTGGCCACCAGGGGCTTCGACGCCGAGGACTTCGCCGAGGTCGCCGAGGTCATCGCCGCCGCGCTGCGCCCCGAGCCCGACCTGGCCGCCCTGCGCGGTCGCGTCGAGGCGCTGGCGAAGAAGCACCCGCTGTACTCCACGCTCTGACCGGTCGGGCCGCGACGGCGAGCGCCGTCGCGGCCCGCTGTGACGGGCGCCTCGCGCTCCGGCCCGGTGAACGCGGTCACGAGCCGGAATGCCGGGGGAGAGCTCTCCGGTTGTCCCTGGCGGCACACCCGCCAGGGACAACACCGGGAGAAGAAGCCCATGACCGCGACCACCACCCCGCTCGCCCTCTCCGGCGAGGCGCAGGACCTGCTGTTCCGCGAGGCCCGCACCGCCTCCGCGTTCACCTCGGAGCCGGTCTCCGACGAGCAGCTGCGCGCCGTGCACGACCTGGTCAAGTGGGCGCCCACCAGCATGAACACCCAGCCGCTGCGCGTGGTCTACGTGCGCGGCGACGCCGCCCGCGCCCGCCTGCTCCCGCACATGTCCGAGGGCAACCGCGCCAAGGTCGCCTCCGCCCCGGTCGTCGCGCTCCTCGCCGCCGACGTGGACTTCCACGAGCACATGGGCAAGGTCTTCCCGCACTTCGCGGGCGCGCGGGACATGATGGAGGCCAACCCCGGCCGCGCCGAGATGGCGAAGCTGAACGCCGCGCTCCAGGTCGGCTACTTCATCGTGGGCGTGCGCGCCGCGGGTCTCGCCGCCGGTCCCATGACCGGGTTCGACGCCGAGGCCGTGCGCGCCGAGTTCTTCGCGGGCACCGCGCAGGTCCCGCTGGTCGTGGTCAACATCGGCCACCCGGACCCCGAGGCGGCGTTCCCGCGCAACCCGCGCCTGGACTTCGAGGAGATCAGCACCGTCCTCTGAGGACCGCCGCGACCCCGGACCCCCGCCCGCCCCGGACGGGGGTCCCCGCACGCGCGGGGAAGATCACCGGCGCGGGACGGCCGGTCTCCCGCGCCCGCCCGCGCCGAGTCTGCGAAGGTTGCCCCGTGGGCAACGAGAACACCTTCCCCCGCCAGCACGCGCGGACCCAGCGCTACACGCTGGGCGCACCGCGCAACTTCACCGCCTCCCCGGACGGCGAGCGCGCCTACTTCCTCCGCACCGCGAGCCCGCGCGTGCGGGCCAACGGCCTCTGGTCGCTGGACACCGCGACCGGGGCCGAGGAGCTGGTGGTCGACCCCACCGCGCTGCTCAGCGAGCCCGAGGAGCTGTCCCCCGAGGAGCGCGCCCGCCGCGAGCGCAGCCGCGAGCAGGCCGCGGGCATCGTCGGCTACGCCACCGACGCCGACGTGCGCCAGGCCGTGTTCGCGCTCTCCGGCAGGCTGTTCGTGGTCGAGCTGGCCACCGCCGCCGTGCGCGAGCTGCCCGTCCCGGCCCCGGTGGTCGACCCGCGCCTCGACCCGACCGGCCGCCGCGTCGGGTACGCCGCCGCGGGCGCGCTGCGCGTGGTCGACCTGGAGACCGGCGCGGACCGCGCGGTCGCCGAGCCGGACGCCGACGACGTCACCTGGGGCGTGGCCGAGTTCATCGCCGCCGAGGAGATGAACCGCTTCCGGGGCTACTGGTTCTCCCCGGACGGCGAGCACGTCCTCGCCGCGCGCGTGGACAACTCCCCGGTCACCCGCTGGCACATCGCCGACCCGGCCAACCCGGCGACCCCGGCCGCCGAGATCGCCTACCCGGCGGCGGGCACCCCGAACGCCGTCGTCACCGCCGCCCTGTTCGACCTGACCAGCGGCGCGCGCACCGACGTGCCGTGGGACACCGCCGCGTTCCCGTACCTGGCCACCGCGCACTGGTCCGCGAAGGGCGCGCCGCTGCTGTCCGTCCAGTCCCGCGACCAGCGCACCGTCCAGGTCCTCGCGATCGACCCGGCCACCGGCGCGACCAGCGCGCTCAAGGAGAACACCGACCCGACCTGGCTGGAGCTGCCGCCCGGCGTCCCGTGCTGGTCGGCGGACGGCGAGCTGGTCGAGATCCTGCCGCACACCGGCGCCAACCGGCTCGTGGTCGGCGGTCGCCCCTGGTCCCCGGACGGGCTCCAGGTGCGCGCGGTGCTCGACGTCTCGGCCGAGGACGTGCTGGTCACCGCGTTCGAGGACGCCGACCCGACGCAGATCCACGTCCACGCGCTGACCGCGACCTCGGCCACCCGCCTGACCGACGAGGCCGGGGTGCACGCGGCGACCCGCGCGGGCGGCACGCTGGTGCTCTCCTCGTCCACCCTGGACCGCTTCGGCGCCCGCGCCACCGTCACCCGCGACGGCCGCGCCCACGAGGTCGCCTCGCACGCCGAGACGCCCGTGCTCACCCCCGAGCCGAAGCTGCTCACCGTCGGCGAGCGCGGCCTGCGCGCCGCCCTGCTCTACCCGCGCGGCCACGTCCCCGGCACGAGGCTGCCGGTGCTGCTCGACCCGTACGGCGGCCCGCACGCCCAGCGCGTCCTCACCGCCCGCAACGCCTACCTGACCTCGCAGTGGCTGGCCGACCAGGGCTTCGCCGTGCTCGTCGTGGACGGTCGGGGCACCCCCGGTCGCGGCCCGGCCTGGGAGCGCGAGATCGCGTTCGACCTGGCGGGCGTCACCCTCCAGGACCAGGTGGACGGCCTCCAGGGCGCGGCGGCCGTCGAGCCCGACCTCGACCTGACCCGCGTGGCGATCCGGGGCTGGTCGTACGGCGGCTACCTGGCGGCGCTGGCCGTGCTGCGCCGCCCCGACGTGTTCCACGCGGCCATCGCGGGCGCGCCGGTGACGGACTGGCGGCTCTACGACACCCACTACACCGAGCGCTACCTGGGCGACCCGGCCGAGCGGCCCGAGGTGTACGACGCCAACTCGCTGATCGACGGCGCCGGGGAGCTGGAGCGACCGCTGATGATCGTGCACGGCCTCGCCGACGACAACGTCGTGGCCGCGCACACCCTGCGGCTGTCCTCGGCGCTGCTGGCGGGCGGCCGACCGCACACCGTGCTGCCGCTCTCCGGCGTCACGCACATGACCCCGCAGGAGCAGGTCGCCGAGAACCTGCTGCTGCTCCAGGTCGACTTCCTCAAGAAGTCCCTGGCCTGACCGGACGCGGGAGGGCCGCCGCTCCCCTCGGGGAACGGCGGCCCTCCCGCCAGGACCGGCGGACCAGCGCGCCCGCCGGGCGGACCCGGACGGGTCGCCCGTCAGACCTTCGCCGCGTGCCGCACCGAGTACGGCGGGATCGAGTTGCCGCGCAGCGCGAGCTCGTCGATCGACTCCGGCCGGTAGCCGCACTCCGGCAACCGCTCCACCATCAGCGCGGTGGGGTCGGCGACCTCGTCGGCGCGCCCGAACAGGTAAGCCCACTCGTGCTCGTCGGAGCCGTAGTAGGCGACCGTGCCGAACACCTCGGTGAACCGCTGCCACATGCGCGTCAGCGTGGTGTTGCGCCACATCGTCTGGCAGCCCGCCTGGGACACCACGACGCCGCCCGGCGCGAGCAGCGCCTTGCACATGCCCAGGAACTCCGCCCCGTACAGGCGGTTGTGCTGGGCCTCCTCCTCGCGCTCGTCCGGCAGGTCCACCAGGACGATGTCGTAGCGCTCCGAGGTCGTGCGGATGTACTCCCACCCGTCCGTGTACTGGACGCGGATCGGGCCCTCGCCCTTCTCGGCGAGCGCGAGCTCGTCGAGGGTGTAGCCGTAGGGCAGGTGCTCCGCGCACAGCTTCACGGCCTGCTCGTCGATGTCGATGTGGTCGACCACCGACGCGCCCGCGGCCACCGCCATCTGGCACACGACGCCCTCGCTGGAGCCGATGACCAGCACCCGCTCGACCTTGTCCGCGAGCAGCAGCGCCGGGACCATCAGCGCCTCGTGGTAGGTGAGCTGGCTGAACTCGGTGCTCTGCCGGTCGTCGTCGCAGAACAGCGACAACCCCTGCGAGGTGCGCGCGATCACCAGGTGCTGGAAGTCGGTCCTCGTGTCGACGACCGTCTCCGCCACCTCCCAGTGCCGGGTCATGCCCGCCGCGAGCGGTTCGGTGATCAAGACTTCTCCTCGCCTACGAGAGCGGGCACGCGACCGGTGCCTCGCCTGACCGTGTCCGTCCGTGCGTGCTCCGCGCCGAGCGCCTCCGAGAGCAGGCGCACCGCCAGCTCCGGCTTCGCACGGGTGCCGCACGTGAACACGTCGACGAACACCTTCCCGACTTCCGGGTAGGTGTGGATCGACGCGTGCGACTCCGACAGCAGGGCCAGGACCGTGACCCCCTGCGGGTCGAACTGCTTGGAGACCACCTCCAGCACCGTGGCGTCGGCCTGGGTGAGCGCTTCACCGAGGGCGTGCCTGAGGAACCGCTCGTCGTCGAGCAGCTCCGGGCTCACGCCTTCGAGCTCAGCCAGCACGTGCTGTCCTGCGAACAAGCCGACGGGCTCGGTCTCGCACGGGAGTTCGGACATCAATCACTCCAAACATCAACTTCAGGTTCCTGCGGCCGGACGCCTGCAGGGACAACCGGAGGGGGCGTGCTCACCGCACGCAGTAGGTGGCCAGCGGCGGGAAGCCGTTGAAGGCCACGGAGGAGTAGCTCGCCGTGTAGGCGCCCGCGCGCAGCAGGTCGACGTGGTCGCCCGCTCGCAGGTCCAGCGGCAGGTCGTAGCGCGTGTGCTGGTAGAGCACGTCGTCAGCGTCGCAGGTGGGACCGGCGAGCACCACCGGACCGGTCTCGCCGCCGTCGCGGTCGGTGCGCAGCGGGTAGGCGATGGCCTCGCCCTCGGTCTCGGCGAGCCCGCCGTACCGGCCGATGTCCAGGAACACCCAGCGCCGCTCGTCCGAGTAGGACTTGCGGGCCACCAGCACCACCGACGACCGGATGACACCCGACTCGGCGACGAGCGCCCGCCCCGGCTCGATCATCACCGACGGCGCGTGCTCGCCGAAGTTCCGGCGCACCGCGTCCGTCATCGCGGCGGCGTACTCGGCCAGCGGCGGCGGCTGCTCCAGGTAACCGGCGGGCAGCCCGCCGCCCAGGTTCACCACCGACAGCGCCACGCCCTCGGCGCGCAGCTTCGCGGCGACCTCGGCGGCGTCGGCGATCGCCGCGTCCCACCCGGTCGGGTCGAGCTGCTGGGAGCCCGCGTGGAACGCGACCCCGTACGGCGAGAGGCCCAGCTCGCCCGCCAGGCGCAGCAGGTCGACGGCCATGTCCGGCGCGCAGCCGAACTTCTTCCCGAACGGGTAGGTCGAGCCCCTGCTCTCCACCAGGATGCGCAGCATCACCCGCGCACCGGGGGCGTGCTCGGCGATCGCCCTGACGTCCTGCTCGCTGTCGGAGACGAACAACCGCACGCCCAGCCGGTGCGCGTAGGCGATGTCGGCGGCCTTCTTGATCGGGTTGCTGTACGACACGGCCTCGGGCGCGGCGCCCTTGGCCAGGCACAGGTCGATCTCGTTCGGGCTGGCCACGTCGAAGGAGCAGCCCTCGGCGGCCAGCACCTCGACCACCTCGGGGGTCGGGTTGGCCTTGACCGCGTAGAAGATCCCCACCTCGGGGAGCGCCGCGCGCAGCGCGCGGAACCGCTCCACCACGGTGGGCAGGTCGATCACCAGGCAGGGCGTTCCGGGTTGTTCCCGCTCCAGGAAACGACGGATCCGATCCTCAGCACCGTGAAGCCGCTGGTCGGCGTAGCTCTCCGTCATCTCGCTAGGGGTCCCCCTCCGCATCCGTCCTCGGGCACGGCCGCCCACCCTAGGCGCACAACCTGAACAAATCGCTACCCGAGGGCCGAATTGTGACGCAGCTCCACAAGCGTGACCTCCGGGGGTGCTCCCACGCGGACCGGCGGACCCCAGAACCCGGCGCCGTTGCTGACGTACACCTGGGTGCCGTCGACGGTCGCCAACCCCGAGGTCACGGGCTGCTGGATCGGCACCGCGAGGCTGAACGGGAACATCTGCCCGCCGTGCGTGTGGCCGGACAGCTGGAGGTCGACGCCCCTGCTCGCGGCCTCGCGCACCTGCACCGGCTGGTGGGCCAGCAGCACGACCGGGTTGCGCTCGTCGCGCCCGCCGAGCGCCTTGTCGTAGTCGGGCGCGTCGTCCATCTGCCCGCCGGTGTGGTCGTTGACCCCGGCGAGGTCGAACGCGGCCCCGTTGCGGGCGATGGTCAGCCGCTCGTTGCGCAGCACGTCCAGGCCGAGCCTGCCCAGCTCGGAGATCCACTCCAGGTGGCCCGAGTAGTACTCGTGGTTGCCGGTCACGAAGAACGCGCCGTCCTTGCTGACCAGGTCCTTCAGCGGGGCCGCCGCCTCGCCGAGCTGCGCGACGGTGCCGTCGACCAGGTCGCCGACCACGGCCACCAGGTCGGGCTGCAGGCCGTTGATCGTGCGCACGATCCGCTCGGTGTGCGAGCGCCCCAGCAGCGGGCCGAGGTGGATGTCGCTCACCACGGCGATGCGGTAGCCGGACAGCGCCGGGTCGAGCTTGGCCAGCGTCACCGGCACGGTCTTGACCTGCGGACCGCCCAGCGCGGTCTTCGCGCCGTAGCCGACGATGCCGGTCGCGGCCAGGCCGGTGGCGACGGCCATCGAGCGGGCGATGAAGAGCCTGCGGCCGTTGTCCACCGAGGGCTTGCCGGTGGCCTCGGTCGCGGCCTGGTCGAACTCGCGCTCCGCCACGGCCACGGCGACGCCGTCCTCGGCCGGGCTCGCGGGCAGGGTCGCGGCCACCGGCTCCGGGGCGTCGCGCCGCCACCAGCGGTTCAGGATCAGCCGGGGGATCTCCAGCACGACCAGGATCACGGCCAGGTAGAAGCCGAGCGCGAGCCACAGGTAACCCGGCCAGGCGATCCAGGAGTACCCGATCGGGTCAACCCGGACCAGCGCCATCGCGGTCATCATCATCACGAACAGCGCGCCGAGCACGACGGCGCCGGTGGTGCGGGCCCGCCTCGACGTGGTGGTCGCCCGCACGAGCCTGCGCCACAGGTAGTAGTTCAGCAGGCCGAGCGCGAGCGCCATGAACAGCAGGAACATGGGAGTGGGGCCCTCCTGGGGGATTCGTCCCCACAAGTCTGCCCTGAAGTCACCCGTAAGGGTGCAACGTGACGACCCGCCCGTGGCGTGACTAACGCGGATGTCACGGGGGAGGGGCAGATGAGCTCACGGGACGCCGCGTTCGCGGAGTACTTCGCGGCGCGGGCGGACGCCATGCGCGGGACCGCCTACCTGCTGTGCGGCGACTGGCACCGGGCCGAGGACCTGGTGCAGACGGCGTTCACCAAGCTCTACCTCGCCTGGGACCGGCTGGCCAGGCTGGACGCCTTGGACGCGTACACCAGGCAGGTGGTCGTGCGCACGTTCGTGTCGGAGACTCGACGCGGGTGGTTCCGCCGCGTCACCGTCGGTGACTTACCGGTGGAGCGCGCGGCGGCCCCCTCGGGTTCGTTCGAGGACCGGCACCTGCTGCTGACCGCGCTGGCGCGGGTGCCCACCAGGCAGCGGGCGGTGCTGGTGCTGCGGTACTGGGAGGACCTGTCCGTGCGCGAGACGGCCGAGGCGCTCGGCTGCTCCGAGGGCACGGTCAAGAGCCAGGCGGCGCGGGGGCTGAGCGCGCTGCGCGGGCTCGTCGTGGAGCAGCGGGAGGTGACGCGGTGAACGAGCCAGAGCTGAAGGAGCGGATGCGGGACGCGCTGAGCGACCCGCCGCCCCCGATGGACGTCAGGTCCGCGCTGGTCGCCGCGCGCCGGGCGGCCCAGCGGCGCAAGGCGGCGCGCAGCGCTTTCGCGGCGTGCGGCGCGGTCGTGCTGGTCCTCGCGGGAGTGGCGGCCGTCCACCCGCCCAGGGAGGGCGAGACGATCGCGCCGGTCTCCGGCGGCGACGGCGTACTCCCGCCGTTCCCGACCAGCGTCTCGTTCTCCCCCGCCGACCTGCTCGTCCAGTCGCTGGTCCAGGAGGGGCACGGCTTCGAGAGCAGGCTGGAGACCCACGCGGGTCTCAGCCGCGTCCCCGGCGAGCAGACCCCCGTCAAGATCGAGCGCCTGGAGCACACCGACCGGGGCCACGGGGAGGAGATCAGCAGGTTCGTCGACATGGACCACTCCGCGGGCCGGTTCGGGCTGATCTCGGTCGTCGCGGACGACAAGGCCCGGTGGGACCCGAAGCCGTGCGAGGTGCTGGCCGAGGTGGCCCCCGAGGCCCCCGCCTGCACCCCGGAGGCGGGGGCGGAGGACGTGTCAGGCCTCGCCCTGTCAGCCGGGGGGGCCGCGCCGAACGCGGTGGTCCACCGGCGCGACGACGGGGTCTTCGTGTGCGTCGTGCAGCTGACCGGGCCGCCGGTCGAGATCGGCAAGCTGCGCCTGGTCGCCGAGGAGAGGTGATCGGCGTGGGTCGGGAGATCCCCTGACCGGGTGGTCGCGCGGGTACCGTCCTGCCTGCCATGCGAACCCTGCTCATCGACAACCTCGACTCGTTCACCGGCAACCTGGCGCACCTCGTGGCCAGGGTGAACGGCCGCGAGCCCGACGTGATCCGGCACGACGACCCGGACTTCCGGCTCGCCGACCTGCGGCGCTACGACGCCGTGCTGATCTCGCCCGGACCGGGCAGGCCCGACGACCCGCGCGACTTCGGGCTGTGCGCGGCCGTCGTCGAGCACGCCGAGATCCCGCTGCTCGGCGTGTGCCTCGGTCACCAGGGGCTGTGCCTGGGGCACGGTGCGACCGTCGAACGGGTGACTCCCCGGCACGGCATCGTGGACGAGGTCGCGCACACCGGGACCGACCTGTTCGCCGGGCTGCCGTCGCCGCTGCGCGTGGTGCGCTACCACTCGCTGGCCGTCACCGACCTGCCGCCGGAGCTGGAACCGCTGGCCTGGGCGCCCGGCGACGGGGTGCTCATGGCCGTGCGGCGCCGCGAGCGGTCCGCGTGGGGCGTGCAGTTCCACCCCGAGTCGGTCGCGGGCGAGCACGGGTTCGGGCTGCTGGCGAACTTCCGCGACCTCGTGGGCGGCCGGGCCGCGCCCACCCCGCCCCCGCCGCCACCCGCGCCGGTCGAGGCCGCGCCGGGACGGCTGCTCGTGCGCTCCCTGGACGTCCACCCCGACCCCGAGGCGGTGCACGAGGCGCTGCACGGCGCGTCTCCCGACTCGTTCTGGCTGGACAGCAGCCGCGCGGACGGCGGGCGCGGCCGGTTCTCGGTCATCGGCGACGCGTCCGGGCCGCTGGCGCGGGTCGCCCGCTACGACGTGACCGCCGGGCGGGTCCACGTCACCTCCGCCGAGGGGGAGGCCGAGCACGACGGCCCGCTGCTCGACTGGCTGGAGGCCGACCTGGCGGCGTGGCGGGTGGACGCCCCCGACCTGCCGTTCGACTTCGCGCTCGGCTGGGTCGGGTACCTCGGGTACGAGCTGAAGGCCGAGTGCGGCGGCGACGCGGCCCACCGGTCCGAGCACCCGGACGCCGCCCTGGTCTTCGCCGACCGCGCCATCGTGTTCGACCACCGGGAAAAGCGCTGCCACCTGCTCGCGCTCGAAGGCGCGGACGGCGGTTGGCTGGACCGCGTGGAGGAGTTCCTCCGCGCTTTCCGCACCCCCGAGAAGGAATTTCCCGCCCCGCTGCGGGGCGAGGTGGAATTGCGGCACGACCGGGCGCGGTACCTGAAGCTGGTGGACGCCTGCCTGGAGGCGGTCGCGGCGGGGGAGAGCTACGAGGTCTGCCTGACCAACCGGGGGACCGTGCCCGGCCGGATCGACCCGTGGCGCGGCTACCGGTTCCTGCGCGCCCGCAACCCGGCCCCGCACGGTGCGCTGCTGCGCTTCGGCGAGCTGTCGGTGCTCAGCTGCTCGCCGGAGCGGTTCGTGCGGGTCGACCGCGCGGGCGGGGTGGAATCAGAGCCGATCAAGGGCACGCGTCCGCGCGGCGGGACGCCGGAGGAGGACGCGGCGCTGCGCGCGGAGCTGGCGGGCAGCGTCAAGGACCGGGCCGAGAACCTGATGGTCGTCGACCTCGTGCGCAACGACCTGAGCCGCTGCTCGGAGGTGGGCAGCGTGCGGGTGCCGAGGTTGTTCGCGGTGGAGACCTACGCGACCGCCCACCAGCTCGTGAGCACGGTGCGGGGGAGGTTGGCGCCGGGGCGCACGGCGGTGTCCGCCGTGCGGTCGGCCTTTCCCGGCGGTTCCATGACCGGCGCCCCCAAGATCCGCACGATGCAGATCCTGGACGCGCTGGAGGCCGGGCCCAGGGGCGTCTACTCGGGCGCCCTCGGGTACTTCTCGCTGTGCGGGGCCGCCGACTTCAGCGTCGTCATCAGGACGCTGGTCGCGGACGCGCGCGAGACCGCATTCGGGGTGGGCGGCGCGGTCATCGCGCTCTCCGACCCCGAGGCGGAATTCGAGGAGACGGCCGTCAAGGCGACCGCGGCCCTCGCGCTGTTCCAGGCGGACTTTCCCGGCAGGTGACCTGCGGTTTCCCCGGCTGCGGCGGTTCGCTCGCGGACAGCCGGGGAAACGCTTGCGCGACTCAGGAGGCGTGGGCTTCCTGGAACTGCACGACCAGGCCCTGGGGAATGCGACCGCGGTCGGAGATCTGGTGCCCCTGCGCGCGGGCCCAGTCGCGAATGGCCTGGGCCTGGGCCTTGTCGCCCGCCTTTACGGTGCTCTTGCCGCCGCCCTTGCGCTGCTTGCGCCCACCGGCGCGGCGCGCCTTGGCCACGAAGTCGGCCAGGGAGTCGCGGAGCTTGTCCGCATTGTCCTTGGAGAGGTCGATGGTGTACTCGACACCATCGAGCGCGAAGGTCACGGTCTCGGCGGCTTCGCTGCCGTCGAGGTCGTCGATGAGCTGGACGACGGTCTGCTGTGCCACTGTTCCTCCGTGTGTGCTCGCATAGCGTGTGTTGCCCTCGACATCGTAACTACGCCACACGCTTCGTTCGACACCATAGTGCACCGGCTGAATATCGCCTAACCTTTCGTCTGGTAAATGTGACTGATGCCCCCGGACGGGTCATTTCGGGGCTGCGGTTAAGTCGGGAAATGCGCGGTCGGCCTCGTGGTCGGGGTCACACCCGGTTGGGTGGCCTATCCTGGAGCGGGTACCCACCTGGGGTAGGGGAAGGCGGGCAGCGGTGCACGGTTACACGGAGGACAAGGACGCCTACCTGAAGCGGTTGCGCCGGATCGAGGGGCAGGTCCGGGGGTTGCAGCGGATGGTGGAGAACGACGAGTACTGCATCGACGTGCTGACCCAGATCTCCGCCGCCACCAAGGCCCTCCAGGCGGTGTCGCTGGGGTTGTTGGACGAGCACCTCAAGCACTGCGTTGCTCAGGCGGCGGCGCAGGGCGGTGAAGTCGCCGAGGCGAAGATCGCGGAGGCCTCCGCGGCGATCGCCAGGCTGGTCCGCTCCTGAAGCGCGACACCCGCCCCGCCCGGCGGCGCGCTCGCCTGATCGAGTAGAGTCGTGCCACCGGCCCCCGTAGCCCAATCGGCAGAGGCAGCGGACTCAAAATCCGTCCAGTGTGCGTTCGAGTCGCACCGGGGGCACCACGTCTGACCAGCAATTGACGCTCTCGCGCGCGGTTGCGCGCCCCGGTGGCGACCTTCGACGGCGCCCGGCGACCGCATTCCCCGTGCCGAGGCTCCGCCTCCTGATGGCTTTTCGCGCCCCGTTCCCCGTGTGGCCGCCCGGCGCCTTGTGCGCGCGGCGCGCGGTCGCCGAGGTGCCCGAAGCGCCGAAGTTCTTTTGCCCGAAGGGGCGACACCGGGCGGCCGTCGGGGAAACCGTTCACGGTCGGTGCCCGATGCGGCGCGCGGTGCCCGAGGGGGAACGCGCGCAAACCCCTCCGGAGGGCAGTGCCCGCACGGCGGGCGGACGTGCCGGGGAATTCCCGGAACCGCGCGCCGGGCGGGCGCGGCGTTCACGTCGCGGAACCTTCCCGATCCGCATCGGGGCACCCCCTGGTGAACGGGAGGCGCACACGACGCGCGCCTTCGGGAGGTTGTCGAGGAACCCGAAGTGATCGCGATGGGGTGCGATCAGGTTCGGCGCGGGTCGGCCGACGAGAAAAGCGCCCCCCGCGCACGGCCACACCGTGCTTTCACACCGCGAGGTGAGCGGCCGGGAACAACCGGCGCGCGCCGCGCGGGGGAGTGCCGCCCGCACCGGGAAAACCGGCGCGTCCGGGTGTTCGGAGTGGATCGAACGGTTCCGAGCCGCCCTCGGAAGAACGCGCGCCCCGTTCCCCGCCGAACACCCTTCCGGCCGTCCCCTTCGGACCGAACCGTTCCGTAGATCGTTTCCCGTCCGTGTCCGAACCGAGTCCTCGAACGGGGATGTCACCTTCTTCACCCACCCGTGGCGAGCGGTCGTTCCCGGTGGATCTTCGGCACCCCTCTTGCCGCCGGTCAGCCACCGATGAGCGGCCCGCTTTCCGCACCCGCCCCCGATCACCCCGGCCGACCGTTCCGGGTGAAGTGCTTAACACCACCGGGCAATACAGCGACCCGTACGGCTGTCCTGCCGTAGCCTCCGGGGGCCATTCAGAGGTACGACGGCGGGGACGCGCGGGGGTGTCGTGAGGGACCGGCAGCAGCGCCTGGAGCACATGAAGCGCACGTTCGAGGAGCAGTCGGCGAAAGCGGGCGACGTCCAGCGGGCGATGCGCGACCTGCGCGGCCAGGGCAGGAGCCCCGACGGCGCGGTCACCGTGATCGCGGCCCCGTCGGGCGCGGTGGTCGACCTGCAGCTGACCGAGGAGGCGCTCAGGCGCACCCCGTCGGCGCTGCGCGCGGACATCCTGTCGGCCATCCAGGTGGCGACGCAGAACGCGACCCAGATGCTGGACGACGCCGTGGGCCCGATCACGGGCAACCGGCTGGAGCGCATCAAGCAGGGCCTGTCGATGCGCCCGCAGGACCAGACCCGGGAGCCGGGCGACCGCTGAGGGGCGCGGTTGAGGGGCGCTAGTCCCGGTCGCCCGCGAGCGCGTGGGCGCGGGCGGGGTCGACCGGCAGCGACCGGTGGTAGGCCAGGTGCTCGGCGGAGATCCGGTGCCGGGGGTCGCGGCGCAGCGGGCCGAGCGGCTGCTCGGCGTTGACGTGCCGGACGTTGTCGTCCTCGTCCACGTAGAGCGCCCGCGCGTCGAACTGGGCGTGGCAGTTCGGGCACAGGCACAGCACGTTGTCTGTGTGGTCGGGCCCGTGGTGCGGCGCGCCGAGCGCCCGGATGTGCGCGGCGTTGCTGAAGTGCCCGTACCCGAGGTCCAGCCGGGTGCCGCAGAACTGGCAGCGGTCCTCGTGGATCGCCTTCACCGGAGCCGCGACGTAGCGCAACCGCTGCACGGCGCTGGTCGTGCGCTCCTGCCGGGGCGCGGGCTCGACGACCCGCCCCCGCTCCCACACGACCGCCTTCCCGGTGACCGGCGGCACGGGGGCCCGCGCCCGGTCGACGACGGTGAAGCCCAGTCCCGTCAGCAGCCGGGTGACTGTGGCCTGCCCACCGCTGAAGTCCGAGGCCCGCAGCGGTGCCCTGTCGGGCAGGAACCCGTGCGCGACCCCGACGACGGCCTTGGAGTCGTACTCGCCGCCCTCGTACACCAGCACGAACCGCCGAGCCTGCCCGAACCCGTGCCGCTTCCGGAACTCCTCGGCCCCCACCCGGTCGCACTCCGCGATGGCCCGCAGCACCTCGGCCCTGCCCACGTCGGCGTACCCCATGGCGGAAGCCTAGGAGGCGCTGGGAATCACTGGAATCGCCGGGGCGCGCCCGTTCGGCGAGGGGCTTCTGGCACTGTGATCCGATGCGGATGACTTCGGACTCCGGCGAGCTCCTGAACGCGGGCTTCACCGTCGTCCCGGACGGCGACGGGTTGGCCGTGGTGCTGGAGAGCTCCGGCGGCAAGGGGCCGGTGGAGGGCAAGAGCCGCAACTCCGACTACCGGATCGGCCTGGAACTCCTCCTCGTCCGCCTCGGCGCCGCGAACGCCGTGCTGCGGGCCGCGCTGGTCGACTCGCAGAAGGTCCAGGGCCTGTCCCCGCTGGAGCGGAGCGTGCTCCGCGAACCGGTCTCCCTGCACGCCTGCCAGGACTTCGCCGAGCTGCGCAGGCAGCTCACCAGCGGGCAGGGGCGCATCGGCCAGAAGGAGGGCGCGCCCAAGGCGGGGAACAACAGCAAGCGGCTGCGGCTGGAGGTCGACGTCCCCGGCTACCGCGAGGTGGACGCGGCGAAGCTGGAGGCCTACCTCGCCGCCGCGCAGGAGCAGCAGGCCGACCAGCCGGAACGGCCCCGCAAGCCCGCTTCCCGCGCCGACATCACCTGGCCCGCCGCCAAGCTGCTCCACGACGTCCGCGCGCTCACCGCCGAAGGCCGCCTCGACCTCCCGGAGTCGCTCACCCTCCTCTGGGCCCTCGGCAGGCTCGTGCGCGGCGAGGAGCGGCTCGTCACCTGGCCCGAGTTCGAGCGCGAGGTGGGCGACCTGCTGGTCGAGTTCGGCGAGAACCGCACCCCCGAGCGCCCCTTCCGGCACCTGGCCTCCGCACCTGACCTCTGGGAGGCCCGCGGCGCCACCGACGTCCCGAGGACTGCGGACGCCGGCTTCACCCTCCGGGCCCACACCGCGCTCACCAGGGGCAGGCTCCTGCGCGCCAGGATCATCGCCCACCTGGCCAAGACCTACCCGGGGCCCAAGGCCGAGGCGGTGCTGCGCCGGGTCGGGCTCCACGCCGACGTCACGGCCCTCAACCGCCCCTCTAGCACCACCGCCCGCGTCGAGCAGGCCGCGCTGCGGGACCTGCTCCTCGACGGCCGCGACAGCGCCCCGTGCGCCCTCTGCGGCGAGGAGTACCCGGCGCGGTCGCTGGTCGCCGCGCACATCAAGTTCCGCACCGAGTGCGACTACGTCGAAGCGCTCGACCTCGCCAACGTCGCCATGCTCGCCTGCGCCCTGGGCTGCGACCACCTCTACGAGCTCGGCCACCTCACCGTCGCCCCCGACGGCCGGATCCAGGTCGCCGACACCCCCCACCCCGCCCTGCGCGCCCGCCTGACCGAACTAGCAGGCCGCCAAGTCCCAGCGCACACCCCGGAATCGAAGAACTACTTTCAGTGGCACTCCACCACCGTCTTCCGGCCCCCTGTCAGACCCGTCGGCTAGCCTTGCCCAATGGCTTCCAGCGACGCGGGTGAGGTCCTGCGGAGGGTCTTCGGGTACGAGTCTTTCCGCGGTGACCAGGGCGAGATCGTCGAGCACGTCATCGGTGGCGGTGACGCGCTCGTCCTCATGCCCACCGGCGGCGGCAAGTCGCTCTGCTACCAGATCCCCTCCCTGGTCAGGTCCGGTGTCGGGGTCGTCATCTCGCCGCTGATCGCGCTCATGCAGGACCAGGTCGACGCCCTGCGCGACGTCGGCGTGCGCGCGGGCTTCCTCAACTCCACCCAGTTTCCCGACGAGCGCCAGCTCGTGGAGTCCGAGTTCCTCGCGGGCGAGCTGGACCTGCTCTACCTCGCCCCCGAGCGCCTCCGCCTCGACGCCACGACCCGCCTGCTGGAGCGCGGCGACGTCGCGCTGTTCGCGATCGACGAGGCGCACTGCGTCGCCCAGTGGGGCCACGACTTCCGCCCCGACTACCTGGCCCTGTCGCACCTCAAGGAGCGCTGGCCGGACGTCCCGCGCATCGCCCTCACCGCGACCGCCACCAAGGCCACCCACGCCGAGATCGCCACCCGGCTCGGCCTTGAGGACGCCAAGCACTTCGTCGCCAGCTTCGACCGCCCCAACATCCAGTACCGGATCGTCCCCAAGAACGAGCCGAAGAAGCAACTCCTCAAGCTCCTGCGCGACGAGCACGCGGGCGACTCCGGCATCGTCTACTGCCTGTCCCGCAACTCCACGGAGAAGACCGCGGAGTTCCTGGTGGACAACGGGATCGCGGCCCTGCCGTACCACGCGGGCTTGGACGCGGGCACGCGCGCGGCCAACCAGTCGCGGTTCCTGCGCGAGGACGGGCTCGTCATGGTGGCGACCATCGCGTTCGGCATGGGCATCGACAAGCCGGACGTCCGGTTCGTCGCGCACCTGGACCTGCCGAAGTCCGTCGAGGGCTACTACCAGGAGACCGGCCGCGCGGGCCGCGACGGGCAGCCGTCCACGGCGTGGCTCGCGTACGGGCTGCAGGACGTGGTGCAGCAGCGCAAGATGATCGAGGACTCGCAGGGCGACCAGGAGCACCGCCGCCGCCAGGCGCAGCACCTGGACGCGATGCTGTCGCTGTGCGAGGCCGTCGACTGCCGCCGCGCGCGGCTGCTGGAGTACTTCGGCCAGAGCGGCGAGCCGTGCGGCAACTGCGACACCTGCCTCGCCCCGCCGGAGACCTGGGACGGCACGGTGCCCGCGCAGAAGGTGCTGTCCACGATCGTCCGGCTCAAGCGCGAGCGCAGGCAGAAGTTCGGCGCGGGCCAGATCATCGACATCCTGCTCGGCCGCAAGACGGCGAAGGTCATCCAGTTCGACCACGACTCGCTGTCGGTGTTCGGCATCGGCGAGGAGCTGAACGAGAGCGGGTGGCGCGCGGTCGTGCGGCAGCTGCTCGCGCAGGGGCTGCTGGCGGTGGAGGGCGAGTACTCGACGCTGACCACCACGCCGGGCAGCGACGAGGTCCTGTTCCAGGGCCGCAAGGTGCTGATGCGCCGCCAGCCGGAGCGGGTGGAGAAGGTCCGCACGGCGCGCGGCGGCGGCAAGCAGCGCGCGGACCAGCTGGAGCTCTCGCCGGAGCAGGAGGAGGTGTTCGAGAGCCTGCGGGCCTGGCGCGCGGCCACGGCGAAGGAGCAGGGCGTGCCCGCGTACGTGATCTTCCACGACGCGACGCTGCGCCAGATCGCGAGCACCGCGCCGAGCACGCTGGACGCGCTGGGCGGCATCAGCGGGGTCGGTGAGAACAAGCTCGCCAAGTACGGCCAGCAGATCATCGACACCCTGAACCCGTGACCACCGGGGGACGCGCCGAAGGCGGGAAGACCGGCGGCGGGCGGCGGAAAGGCGCGCGCGGGAAGTCGAGCGGTGCTGGCGGCGCCGGGGCAGCGGGCGGTTCGGGCACGGGCGGCTCGGGGACGGGTGGTTCGGGCACGCGCGGCGCCGCGAACACCGGCCGATCCGGGGGCGACCGAACGAGCGCCGGTGGTTTCACCGCTGCACGCGCGGGCGGTTCGGGGACGAACGCGGGCAAGGGCGCGCGGAGGTCCGGAACAGGCCGGGGCGCGGGCGCGAACCGCTCCCGCACGGGTGGTTCCAAGCCCGCGCCAGCCGGTTCCGCCAACCCCGCGCCGGGCCGTTCCCCGGCGGACCGAGGTCGAGCGGCCCCGGTCGACCTGGTGCTCGAACCGCTCCGGGAGTGGCGACCGCTGCGCGCCGACTGCTCGCGCTGCGCGGGCCTGTGCTGCGTGGTGCCCGAGTTCGCGGCGTCCTCGGACTTCGCGATCACCAAACCGGCCCGCACCCCGTGCCCCAACCTGCGCCCGGACTTCCGCTGCGGCATCCACACCAGCCTGCGCACCACCGGTTTCACCGGTTGCACGGTCTACGACTGCTTCGGCGCGGGCCAGCACGTGACGCAGGTCGTGTTCAACGGCCGCGACTGGACCGACCCCGAGGTCGCCGGTCGGCTGTTCGAGGTGTTCCCGGTGGTGCGGACCCTGCACGAGGTCCTGAACTACCTGGTCGAAGCCGCCGCGCGACTCCCCGAGGGCAGCCTGCGCGCGGAGGTGGTCGAGGCCCGCGCGGACCTGGAGACCCTGCTGGCCCAGGGCCCGGACGTCCTGCGGCGCACCGACCCGGAAGCCCGCCGCCGCGCGGTGAACAGCCTCCTGCTGCGCGCCAGCGAGTCGCTCCGAGCCCCCGCGTCCCGCAGACCGGACCACCGGGGCGCGGACCTGATCGGCCGCTCGTTCGCCGGAGCCGACCTGCGCGGCGCGTCGCTGCGCGGAGCCCTGCTGATCGGCGCCGACCTGCGCCGGGCCGACCTGCGCGGCGCGGACCTCATCGGAGCCGACCTGCGAGGCGCGGACCTGCGCGGAACCGACCTGCGAGGCGCCCTGTTCCTGGTCCAGTCCCAACTGGACGCGGCCCGAGGCGACCGCACCACCACCCTCACCCCGCCCCTGGCGCACTCCCCGCACTGGCCCGTGGAACCCGCCCGCCGCTGAACGTCCGCCGCTGAACGTCCGCAGATCCCAGGCGCTCACCTCCCAGCGGAAGCCCCACCGGACCCAGCGGAAGCCCCACCGGACCCAGCGGAAGCCCCACCGGACCCAGCGGAAGCCCCACCGGGCCGGACCTGCCGCGCCAGCTCGGCCAAGTCGACCGGGTCGCACGCGGCGAGGTGGTCGCGCACCACGGCGTGCGGGAACCGCTGGTCACCGACCAGCAGCAACCGGTCCCGAGCGGTCTGCGCCAACGCCCCGCGCCCCAGCGGCAACTCGTCCAGCGCGAGCGGCTTGGCCAGCAGCTCGGCGATCCGGTCGACCGGCCGCACCACCAGTGGCAGCACCAGCAACCCGACCAGCACCCCGACCGACGGCGCCAGCGCCACCCCCGGATCAACCACCGCGCCCGCCCCCAGCGCACCCACGACCCCCAGCGCTCCCGCACCGGGAAGCCACCGGTGCGCACCGCTCACCGCGACCCCGAAACCCGTGCCAGCACGGAAACTCGACCGTTCGAGCTCCTCCGCGCCGATGTCACCGGACGACGTGCCACCAAGCGATGTGGTGTCGGGTGACGCGTCCTCCGCCGAAGCGCTGCCAGCAGACGAAGCGCTGCCAGCAGGCGAAGCACTGTCGGCAGGCGACGCGCTGCCAGGTGCCGTGCCGCCAACCGCGACGCTGTCAGCCGACACGTCACCACTCGCCGCGCCGCCCACCACCTCACCGGGCACGACTCCGCCGGGGACCCGGTCCACCCGCTCCCAGTCCGCAGGCAGCCCGGCCCAGACCTCCTCGACCCCGCCCAGGAACACCCCGACGACCGCAGCGGCGGCCAGCGCGGAACCCAAGGCCACCAGCAGGGATTCGCTCGGCCCGGTCAGCACCATCACCGACGCGGGCACGAGGGCGCACGCGATCGCCCAGTACAGGTCGCGCAGCAGCGCCAGCGCCAACCCGAACGCCACCGCCACCACCAGCCCGTACCGCAGCGCCCACGGCCACGGCGTGATCAACCAGACCAGCAGCCCACCACCAGCGGCGAACACCCCGGTGACCACCGCGCCCACCACGAACCCCGTTGCCGCCCAGCGAAAACCGCGCAGCAGCTCACCCCGGTCCCGCACCTGCCCGCGACCCGACCGCCGACCTCGACCGCGTCCCGCCGACCCGCGTCCCACCGGGAACCGACCCCAGGGCAGCGCGGCCGACCCCAGCGCCAGGACCACCGCAGGCAGCACGCCGACCGCGACGCCCACGACCAGGCAAGCCGCCGCCAGCGCGCCCGCCAGCGCGCCCGGCGCCACGCGCGCGAACAAGCGCCGGACCACGTCCGGCCCCACGAACCCCAGCCACCCCGTCCGGTGCGGCAGCCTGCCGCGCGCCACCAGGTCCCGGTGCTGCGGCGCCGCCGCCACGCGCGCCTGGAACCGCAGCGCCCGCAGCAACCGCTCCGCCCTCGGCACCCGCGACACCGCCTCGGCCACGTAGGTGTCCAGCACGCCCCGCCGGTAGTCGACCCGCCCGGCCCGGCGCGCGAGCACCAGCAGTCCAAGGGCGAGCGGGGTCCGCAGCTCGGTCCACAGGTCCGGCTGCTTCTCCAACTCGTCGCGCAACCCCGCCACGCGCGGCCCGCACGCGGCGAGCAGCGCCTGCACGTCCCCGCGCCGCACAGGCTCGACCCGCACCACCTCGTGCTCGGGCAGGCCGGGGAGATCCGCGTCCCGGCTGCACAGCGCGAACTGCGCCACCCCGAGAGCGGACACCTCGGCCAGGCACCGCGCCCGCTCGGCGGCGGACAGCTCGTCCAGCCCGTCGAACAGCAGCGCGAACCGCCGATCCTCCAACCACACCCGACCCAACCGAGGGCTGATCCGGTAGCGCGACTCGACCCGCGCAAGGAGCCACTCGGTGAAACCAGTATCCCCCCGCCAGGTCGCCAGGTCCACGACCACGGGCAGGGGTCTTGCGCCGTCGTCGCGCGCCCGTTCGAGCAGCGCCTCGGCCAGTTCCAGCAGCAACGTCGTCTTGCCCGCCCCGGCCTCACCGACCACGACCAGCGGCGCGCGCATCCTCGTCGGCAGCGACGGCCCGACCTTCGGCGCGACCCCAAGTTTCAACCGCACCTGCGCGGCCAGCGCCCGCTCCCGCTCCGCGCGCACGAACCGCTCCACCCGCTCCAGCGCGGCCTCCCGGTTGGCCGGGTGGTGCGGCCTGCGCTGCCGCCACCGCTCGGCCAGCGGCTCCCACGCCACCAGCACGCCCGCGACCGCGCACAACCCGGCGAGCGCGGGCCACAACCACGGCGCGAGTGGCCCGAGCACCCTGGGCGCGGACCCGCCGGTGGCCGCGTTGAAGGCGGTCGGCACGAGCACCAGGAGCACCACGGCGCCCACGGTCGACAGGGCGGCGGTGCGCGCGGTTCGGGCGAGCTGGCGGGAATCCATGCGGTCCTCTCGGCGGCTCCGCACGACGGTAGTGCTCGGGGAGCGCTCCCGGGTAGGAGTCGCGGTGCTTGTAGGGGCGGACCTGTCAGGATGATCACGAACGGGTTGCGGGAAGCGTTTTCCACCCGTGCTGACCAGGAATTCCGCCACGCGCGGATCGAGCAGCCCGATCGGTCGCCCACCACCGGGAGGCGTCGACGGGCCGCCGTGCGGACCCATCGGGACGGAGCCCGCCGGACGCGCGCGAGCACCCGGTCGGACGCACCCGGCGCGGACCGCGCGGCGTTCCGCCGAGCACCCGGCGGCACAACGGAGCACCCCGCGCGGTGCACGGGCCATCAGCGGGGCGAATGCGCCGGGGAACCGCCGGGGCCGCGCGCGAGGGCGGGGCTCCGGTCGTCGCGGGCCAGCCAGGCCACCAGCCAGACCGCGCTCAGGGGCGCAGTCCTCCGCCCACCACTGCCCGGAACCGCCCGAGCCGTGCGCGGGGAGCGCGACCGGCCGGTGCCGCAGCCGTCAGCCGGACCGCGTGCCGGGGCGCGTCGCCAACCGGACCCCGGTCACCGTTGCGCCGGAACGAGTCGAGCCGCACGCGGGGATCGCCATCGGCCGGTGCCGCAGCCGTCAGCCGGGCCGCGTGCCGGGGCGCGTCGCGAACCGGACCCCGGTCACCGTTGCGCCGGAACCAGCCGGGCCGCGCGCGGGCAACGCGACCGGCCGTCACCCGGACCGTGCGCCGAGGCCAGGTTGTCCGCCCACCCCGGCCGCCGGTCCACCCCCGAGCCGTGCGCTGGAACCGCGGAACCTCAGCCCCGCAGGAACTCCACCACCAACCGGTTCACCTCGTCCGGCCGCTCCAGGTACCCGTAGTGCCCCGCGTCCGCCACCTCCGCGTACCGCGCGCCGGGGATCGCGTCGGCCACCTCGCGGCACAGGTGCGGCGGCACCAGGCGGTCGTCCGCGAAGCCCACCACCAGCGTCGGCGCGGTGATCCCCCGGTAGGCGGCCAGCCGGGGCTCGAACTCCGCCAGCTCCAGCTGCGCCCTGACCCCGGCGTCCACCCCCTGCTCGGTGAACTCCAGCAGGTCCAACCAGTCCCGCGCCACGGCGGGGTCCCGCAGCGTCGCGGGGGACAGGTTCGACAGCGCCGACACCGCCGCCCGGTGCGCCGGGGGCGGGTTCACGCCCCGGTCGAACAGCTCCCGCTCGCCGCGCGCCAGGGCCAGCTGCAGCGGGTCCGCCCTGCCCGCCGTGGCCAGCAGCACCAGCGAGCGCACCAGGTCCGGCCGGGCCAGCGCCAGCTCCTGCGCCACCCGCGCGCCCAGCGACGTCCCGACCACCCGCGCCGGGCCGCCCAGCCGCTCGACCAGCGCGGCCACGTCCCCCACCAGGTCGTCGACGGTGAACCCGCGCGCGTCGGCCGGGAAGACGCCCCGGTTGTCGGGCGTGGCCACCCGGAACCCGGCGGCCACCAGCGCGGGCACCTGGTGCGCGTGCCACACCTTCCCGGACGCACCCGTGCCCATCACCAGGACGGCCAGCTCACCCTCCCCGGTCACGTCGTACCGGACGGTGGTCCCGTTCAGCTGCTCGGTCGGCATGGGCGCAGGCTAGCGATCAGCAGGCGGAGCACCGCTAGGGTCGCGCCATGAGACGCGCCATCCTGTCCGGTTCCACGTTCGAGGAGAGCATCGGGTACGCCCGCGCGGTCGTCGACGGCGAGTGGGTGCACGTCTCCGGCACCACCGGGTTCGACTACTCGACGATGACCATCGCGGACGACGTCGTGGCGCAGGCCGAGCAGGCGCTGCGCAACATCGCGGACGCGCTCGCGCAGGCCGGGGCCACGTTCGCCGACGTGGTCCGCGTCCGCTACTACCTGCCCGACACCGCGGACTTCGAGCCGTGCTGGCCCGCGCTGCGCGCCGCGTTCGGGGAGACCAGGCCCGCTGCCACGATGCTCAGCTGCGGCCTGGCCGACCCGAGGATGCGCATCGAGATCGAGGTCACCGCCCGGAAGGCCCGTTAGCGGCCCACTCGATGGCCGGGCAGTGGTCCATCACCATGTCCAGCCCGGCCGCCGTGGTCCGCTCGTACGCGGCCCGGTCCACCACGCCCAGCTGGAACCACACCGCCTTCGCGCCGATCGCGACGGCCTCGTCGGCGGTCTCGCCCGCGACCTCGGACCGGCGGAACACGTCCACGCAGTCCACCGGGAACGGGATGTCGGCCAGCGACGCGTACCCCCGCTCCCCGAGCACGGTCGCGGCCGAGGGGTGCACCGGCACGATCTTCTTGCCCTGCTGCTGGAGGAACCGCGCGACCCCGTGGGCGGGGCGCTCCGGGTTGTCGCCCAGCCCGACCACCGCCCACACCCGGCAGTCGGCGAGCACGCGGCGGATCGTCGCGGTGACGTCGTCCCCGGCCGCGCTCGTGCTCCCCGCAGTCGGGTTCTTCTCAGCGGACTCCTGTTCGGCCATGCTTCCACGATAGGCCTGCCCGAGGCCGACCGGACCGACCGAGACGATCCCCGGCCCACCTCGGCGCCGGGGTTTCGGAGAGGACCCCTGCCCCCATGCGCCTGCCCGCGCTCGCCGTGACCGCCCTGCTGGTCGCGGCCCTCCCCGCCACCGCCCTCGTGACCCCGTCCCCCCAGGCGGTGGCCGCCGAATCCGGCCTCCACTACCTCCAGAGCGCCACGAACGGCCTGAACGCCTCGGCGTCCGCCAGCCCGGTCCCGCTGCGCCGCCCGAAGGGCAACGAGGACCGCCAGCAGTGGAACGTCGTCGGCGACACCCTCCAGGAGGGCGGTCGCTGCCTCGGCCGCTCCGGCGACCAGGCCGTCCTGCTGGCCTGCGACAGCGCGGACGCCCGCTGGGAGGTCGTCGCGGACGGCGCGTCCCGCGTGCTGAAGGTCCCCGGCCAGAACCGCTACCTGACCACCGAGGGCGAGCAGGCGCGCGTGGGGACCCGCCGCGACACCTGGTACCTGACCCCGGTGAGCCCGACGCGCGTCGCCGTCCCGCAGGACGGCAGCCGCAGGCTGGACCAGGTCACCTTCCTGACCGCGCACAACGCCTACGCGAACGGCGTGGACGGCGGGTTCGCGCCGCCGTTCATCAACCTCGCGCCCAACCAGGCGCGCGGCATCGTGCAGCAGCTGGCGGACGGGGTGCGCGCGTTCCAGCTGGACATCCACCAGACCCCGGACGGCGCGATCCTGTGCCACAACAGCTGCACGCTGGTCAGCGGTCCGGTCGCGCTGAACGTGGACCTGCGCAGGCTCGTGGACTTCCTGGGGCGCAACCCGAACGAGGTCGTGACGGTGTTCCTGGAGGACTACGTCTCGGTGGACGTCCTGCGCGCCGAGCTGGCGAAGGTGCCCGGCCTGGCGAACGTGCTGTTCCGACCCGACCAGGCTGGCGTGCGGCAGAACGGGTGGCCGACCCTGGACGCGCTGCGCGCCTCGGGCAAGCGGCTGCTGATCTTCAGCGACGAGCCGGGCCGGGACTCGCTGGGCGTCATGTTCCAGCCGGACTGGACGGTGGAGAACTACTGGTCCATGGGCGCGGGCGTGGGCACCTCGGACTGGTCCTGCTACAGCCGCTGGTCGACCCCGCTGACCCGCACCGAACCGGGCTTCACGCCGCTGTTCGTGATGAACCACTTCCGCGACGTGCCCTTCACCGGGACGGCGACCTCGGACAACACCAAGCTGGCCGACCGCGCCCGCCGCTTCTGCGAACCGGCGGCCCGCAAGACCCCGAACTACCTGGCGGTGGACCACTACCACCTGGGCAACGCGCTGTCGGCGGTGGCGGAACTGTCCCGCGACCGCTTCCAGGCGGCGGCGCGCTGAGGCTGGCTTGACCGCCGGTGCGCGGGGTGCGGTGCGTGGGTTGCGGGGCGCGAGGCGCGGGTTGCCCGACCGGTTCTGGGCGAACACCACCTAGAACCGGGGTGCACCACGCGGAACTGGTAGCCCTGAACAGCACCGGGTGACACTGCTCGGAACGGGGAGCAGCGCCTGCGAACGGTCCGCACTACTTGCGAACGGTCCGCACTGCCCGTGAACGGTCCGCACTACCTGCGAACGGACCGCACTACCCGGCACCACCCGACCTCGGGTGGTGCCGGGAGGCGCCAGGTGGTGTCGAGCAGCGCCGAGCGGCACTGCTCGTCGCCGCTCGGCATCGAGCACTGCCCGGCACCGGCTGGTGCTGCCCAGCACTCGGCGGTGCCAAGCAGTGCCCAGCAGTGCCAGGTAGCGCCGAGCGGTCCGTGCCGAGTCGCCCGACGGACAACGGGTGCGCCACGCACAGCCCGACCGCCCGGCGGCACCCGTCCCGCGCCGCTTCTGAGGCACCTGACCCGTGCCGCTTCGACGGCACTCGCCCATGTCGCTTCGGCGGCACCCGTCCCCCGCCGCTTCGGAGGCACCTGCTCCGTACCGCTTCGGTGGCACTCGCCCATGCCGCTTCGACGGTGCCCACCCCAGCCGCTTCGACGGCGCGCTCAACGGCCCCGCGTCCCACACGACGCGGGGCGTGCCTCCGTCCGCACCGGGCTCGGTCGTGCTCCCGGTGAGCGCGACCGAGCCCGGTCACTCGCCCTTGGCCCCGTCCGCGAGTTCCCTGAGCAGGTCGAGGTGGCCCACGTGTCGCGCGGTTTCCTGCGCCACGTGGGACAGCACCCAGCGCACCGTGCGACCCGGCAGGTCGTCCTGCTCCGCTCCCCGCACCCGATCCCCTGGGCGCAGGCCCTCCAGCGCCCGCGCGCCGCGCGCCCACTCGTCCCGGTAGGCGGCCAGCACGGACTCCACCGAGTCCCCGTCGGCGACCAGCCACGAGGCGTCGGCGTCCGCGCCCCACAGCTCCGGCACGTCGCTCCCGCCCGCGATGATCGACACCCACCAGCGCTCGACCGCCACCAGGTGCTTCACCACGCCCAGCGGGCTCACCACCGACGAGGTCGGCAGCGGCGCGCGCACCGCCAGGTCGCGCGACAACCCGTCGACCTTGCCCACCACCGTGAGGCGCAGGAAGTCCAGGAACTCCACGGCCAGCCGCAGCTCGTCGTCCGCCGCCGCAGGCGGCCAGACCCGTTCGTCACCATCCATGCCGGGAACCCAACCACCCGAGCGCACCGGTGCGCGCGCGAAGGCAGCACGACGGCCGAGCGTCCACATGGGACCTCGGTGAACCCCGCGCCGTGAACTGTAGCGACCGGCACCGACAGAAACCGGCACCGACAAAGCAGGCCGCCCGCACAACCGCCGCCACCGGCCACCCCGGCGCGGCGCCCGGAAAACCCCGCTGACCGCGCCGGGACCGCTGGTACCCTCGAACCGGGCGTCCGGGTGGGGCGCCGGGCTGGAGCCGCTCCCCGGCAGAGGGCGGCAGATCCGCCGCAGGGCTCAGGCGCCCCCCTCCCGGAACCGCATCCCGATCCACCCCCAGAAGCGACGCCACCGCGTCCTTGTTCGCCGAGCCGGGCGGCGGGAACGAGGACCGGCATGTCCAAGACGTCGTTGACCGACCGCCTCGTCGCCCTGCGCAGGGCCGAGACCGGCGAGAACACCTCCCAGGCTGTGCCCGCCGTGCGGGCCGTCCTGTCCGACCTGCCCGAACCGGAGCGCGAGCGCCTGGTCGACGCCCTCAACGGCGCGGGCGACGCCCGAGGCCTGCTGATCCCGGAAGCGGCCTCCCGCGAGCAGCGCGAGCTGGAGTGCGCCGTCCTCCAGGCAGGCTCGGACGCGGGGACGCACCTCCAGCTGCGCCCGCCCGCGAGCATGCTGCGCCCGGCGCACGCCTTCCGCGCCGCCGAACCCACCCCGCACGGCCTGCGCCTGCACCTGGCCGAGCACGCGCTCGGCCCGCTCCTGCACGAGCTGCTCCCCAGGCTGGAAGCGGACGGCAGCGTCTCCGGGGTCCCCGGCCTGCGCGTCCGCAGGCACCCGCGCTCGATCGAGCTCCTCACCCCCGGCGTCCCGGCCACCGTGGTGCTGGCGGGCGTGGACGAGGCCCGGTGGCGGGAGGGCATGACCTACGTCCACACCCTCCTGCGCGACCGCGACCTGTCCCGCCGCTTCGCCGACGGCGACCTGCACGAGGCCGAGCGCGCGCACCTGGCCGAGTTCCCCCGCCGCTCCGGCCTGGCCTCCTCCGTCCTGCGCAGGCCCGCGCTGCTGGCCCCCGCGCCGTGGACGCGCACCATGACGCGGGACGACCAGTGGTGGCTGGAGTGGCCGATGGGCCCCGCGCTGCCCGCCGTCGTGCAGCGGCTCGTTCACCCGGTGGTGGGAGTTCCCGGACTGGTGGCCACGCCGGAGTCGGCCGAGAGCGCAACGCTCTCCGACGGCTGGTGGAGCCTCCACGTGCGGGTGGTCCAGGGCCCTGATCCGGCGAACGAGGAGGCGCTGGCCGCCATGCAGTGGCCCCCCGGTGTGACCGGTTGGTCCACCCGCAGGCCGGGCGATGACATTTGACGGGAGAACTCCGAGGGGAATTGCCCGCCCACGAGTTCACCCGGAAGGGAAAACGTTTGGCCGACTCACGAACGGGGGCGCGCTTTCGTTTGCGGAATGCGCGCGAGAGGTCGGACCGGACCCGGCCGGTTGACCACGCCCGGTGAGCGGCACGTTCGGTGACCAGTGGGTTCGCGGACACGTTCGGTGAGCGCCGCGGCCCGGTTCCGGGTTCCTTGAGGGGTGTCCGGGGCAATCGTTTGTGGGGTCGGCGGGGGAGCGGGAACCCGGCGGGCGGCCCCGAGCGTTGTGCGGGTGCGCGGACCGCTCCCGGAGCGGGCCGCGCGCGGTGCGGAGGGGTGACCGGAGGTCGCCCGGTGGGGTGGTCGATGCGCGACCGCCCCGCCCGTCCGCCCGGTCGCACGACCGCCCGCTGCGCCGAGGGGCGGCGCGGGGTCGTCCGGACGGGGTGGGGCGCGTGCGTCCGGCGCCCCGTCCCGGTTCGTGCGCGCCCGCGAACGGCCGCCGGGCGGGATCGGCGTGTTACCGGCGGGTTAACTTCTCCGGAGAGCCCTCCGGGAGCGGTGTCGGTGATCACGGACCGGTCCCCACGTGCTCCGGTCCCGCCACCGGTAGACTCGCCCTTCGCCCGTCGCATCCGCGTCGGACCTCAGCACACAGCGTCAGGAGGACCCCGGTGACCCAGGCTGCCGAGGCCCAGTCCCAGGCCGCGCCGCGCCGCGTGCTCGTGGCCGAGGACGAGGCCCTGATCCGGCTCGACCTGGTCGAGATGCTCCGCGAGGAGGGCTACGAGGTGGCCGGTCAGGCCGCCGACGGCGACGAGGCGATCACGCTGGCCAAGGAGCTGCGCCCCGACCTGGTCATCCTCGACGTGAAGATGCCCAAGGTCGACGGCATCGAGGCCGCGTCGGTCATCGCGGGCGAGCGGGTGGCCCCCGTCGTCATACTGACCGCCTTCAGTCAGCGCGACCTGGTCGAGCGGGCCCGCGACGCGGGCGCCATGGCCTACCTGGTCAAGCCCTTCGCCAAGCGCGACCTGGTGCCCGCGATCGAGCTGGCCATGAGCCGGTTCTCCGAGCTGCAGGCGCTGGAGCTGGAGGTCGCGGGCCTCAACGAGCGCCTGGAGACCCGCAAGGTCGTGGAGCGCGCCAAGGGCCTGCTGATGACCAAGCAGAACCTGAGCGAGCCCGAGGCCTTCCGCTGGGTCCAGCGCACCGCCATGGACCGCCGCACCACCATGAAGGCCGTGGCAGAGGCCGTCATCGAAAACTTCGGCTGAGCCTGCCGGACTGATCCACTCCGCAGACCCCGGCGTTACCTGAACGGGTAACTCCGGGGTTCTCGCATGTCCATTGTCGGTTACCCTCTGCAATACCTAGGTGACCACTCGCTATTTGATCCGAACTTGACGTTGTTAACGCGCGTGAATTTTTCGGTGACTACCGTCACGATGTGGACACAGAGCAGGCAGGCCACCTGTTCACGGAACGCAACTGAAGCTACGTTCCTGCCCTAACTCCACGCCCCCATGTGTCGGGGGTCCTCCGCTTCTCGGCGGAACGGTTGTGGTTGGTGTCATGGGAGGTATTCCGGTGTCAGGAGCACGACTCGGCCGAGTGCTGGCGCTCGCAGCGGCGTCCTCGCTGGTGCTCGCGGCATGCGCGGGCGGCGGCGGCGGCAGCAGCACGGGCAGTGGCGACGGCGACACGGTCAAGATCGGGTTCATGGGTGACCTCACCGGTGAGAACTCGGCGATCGTGATCCCGCCGCGCAACGGGGCGAAGCTGGCGGTCGACGAGTACAACGCCAAGAACCCCAAGGTGAAGATCGAACTCGTCGAGTACGACAGCCAGGGCAAGCCCGAGCAGGCCACCTCGCTCATCACGAAGGCCG
The DNA here is from genome assembly GCF_024171695.1 of Actinosynnema pretiosum. Classification (GTDB taxonomy): domain Bacteria; phylum Actinomycetota; class Actinomycetes; order Mycobacteriales; family Pseudonocardiaceae; genus Actinosynnema; species Actinosynnema pretiosum. The sequence continues at coordinate 472,596 of NZ_JAMTCF010000004.1, forward strand.
TCGGTTCGGACAAGATCTCGGCCCTGATCGGCCCGGCCTTCTCCGGCGAGTCCAAGGCGATCGGCGGTGTGCTGGACCAGAACAAGATCCCCAGCATCTCCCCCTCCGCCACCAACCCCGGCCTGGCCGCCAACGGCTGGTCGTTCTGGCACCGCGTCGTGGCGAACGACGACGACCAGGGCCCCGGCATCGCGGACTTCCTGGTGAAGGCGAAGAGCCCGAAGAAGGCGTTCGTGCTCTCCGACGACCAGGAGTACAGCACCGGTCTGGCGGACGCCGTCGCGAAGGCGTTCGAGGGCGCGGGCGTCGCGGTCGAGAAGGACCGCTTCTCCAAGGACGCCTCGGACTACTCGTCCGTGGTCACCAAGGTCGCCTCGGCCAACCCCGACGTGATCGTCTACGGCGGCTACTACGCGCAGGCCGGTCGTCTGCTCAAGCAGCTGCGCGACAGCAACGTCACCGCGCCGTTCGCCTCCGGTGACGGCTCGCTCGACGCGCAGCTCGTCTCCGCCGCGGGCGCCCAGGCCGCCGAGGGCGCGATCCTCGCCTGCCCGTGCAACATCCCGTCGGCCGACGTGACCGGTCCGCTGAAGACCTTCTACGACAACTACAAGAAGGCCACCAACGCCGACCCGGCCATCTACGCGACCGAGGGCTACGACGCCGCGACCGCGTACATCAAGGCGATCGAGGCGGGCAACACCACCTCGGAGAAGATCAACGACTACCTGAAGACCGCGAACTTCGAGGGCGTCTCCAAGCCGATCAAGTTCAAGGCGAACGGCGAGCCCGAGAACAACGCCATCTTCATCTACCAGGTCAAGGGTGGCGTGCTGAAGCTGCTGGGCGCGGCCGACGAGGCCAAGCTCGAGGGCTGATCTCCCGGACGGTCACAGGCAAGGAAGCGCTGGGGAGCGGGCAGTCGTCGCACCGCGACGGCGCCGCTCCCCTCGTGCACTGCGACGTTTTCCCTCCCCGCCCCGTCTCGTGAGGCAGACCAGTCATGCTTGAAGATTTGACCAACCAGTTCCTACCCAGCACGGTGGGTGGACTGGTTATCGGCTCCATCTACGCGCTCGTCGCCCTGGGCTACACGATGGTCTACGGCGTCCTTCGCTTGATCAACTTCGCGCACTCCGAGATCTTCATGATCGGCACCATGGCGTCGCTCGTGACGATCACGGCGATCGCGCCCGCCACCCCGCTGACGGGCGTCGCCCTCATCGGCGTGATGGTGCTGCTCATCCTGGTGTCCGGCGCCATCTCCGGCGGCGCCGCGGTGCTCCTGGAGTTCGTGGCCTACCGGCCGCTGCGCCGCAAGGGCGCCACCCGCCTCACCGCGCTCATCTCCGCGATCGGCGCCTCGCTGTTCCTGCAGGAGCTGTTCGCGCTCGTCGTCATCCCGTGGCTGACCGGCAAGCCGGGGCGCAACCAGCAGTCCGCGGCTCGCATCGTCGACCGCGAGACCCTCTTCACCATCGGCAACGCCGACGTGCGCACCGACCACGTCATCGTGATCGTCGCCGCCGTCGTCATGATGGTCGCGCTCGACCGCCTGGTGAACCAGACCAAGATCGGTCGCGGCATCCGCGCCACGGCGCAGGACCCCGAGGCCGCCGTGCTGATGGGCGTCAACATCGACACCATCGTGCGCATCACGTTCCTGCTCGGCGGCACCATGGCCGGTGTCGCGGGCGCGCTGTACCTGATGGAGTACGAGAACACCGTCTACAACGTCGGCTTCGTGCTGGGCATCAAGGCGTTCACCGCCGCGGTCCTCGGCGGCATCGGCAACCTGCGCGGTGCGCTGCTCGGCGGCATCACGCTCGGCCTCATCGAGAACTGGGGCGCCATCTTCCTCGGGTCCGAGTGGAAGGACGTCATCGCGTTCACCGTCCTGGTGGTCGTCCTGATGTTCCGCCCGACGGGCATCCTCGGCGAATCCCTCCAGAAGGCCCGCGCATGAAAGGCAACGCTGTGTCTGGCAACTCGAACCCGTTGAGGCGCGTCGGCGCGCTGTTCGACGGCCTGAGGGACTGGTGGGAGCACGCCAAGACCTGGCAGCGCTACCTGGTCTACCTCGCCGCGATCGGCTTCGCCCTGATCCTGCCCGCCCCGTGGATCGGCTCGTTCATGTCGCCCGGCGCGGACTGGACGACCGTGCTGATCTACCCGGTCGGCGTGTACATCCTGCTGGCCGTCGGCCTGAACATCGTGGTGGGCCAAGCGGGCCTGCTCGACCTCGGCTTCGTCGCGTTCTTCGCGATGGGCGGCTACTCGGTGGCCTACTTCGGCACCCAGTACGGCTGGAACTACTGGGCCACCATCGTGATCGGCATCGGCCTGGCCGCCGTCTCCGGCGTCGTCCTCGGCGCCCCGACGCTGCGCCTGCGCGGCGACTACCTGGCCATCGTCACGCTCGGCTTCGGCGAGATCGTCCGGATCACCGCGAACAACACCGACGAGATCGGCGGCGCGCGCGGCATCACGAACATCCCGCACCCGCCGGACATGCTCGGCCTGGAGTTCCGGCTCGACCCCGCGCCGTACTACTACCTGATGGTCGCGGCGATCGCCGTCGTCATCGTCTTCTCGGTGCGGCTGCAGAAGAGCCGCGTCGGCCGCGCGTGGGCCGCGATCCGCGAGGACGAGGACGCCGCCGAGCTGATGGGCGTGCCGACGTTCAAGTTCAAGCTGCTGGCCTTCGCCATCGGCGCGATGATCGGTGGTCTCGCGGGCGGTCTGCACGCGGGCAAGGCGGTGTTCATCGAGCCGAACACCTTCCCGTTCATCCTGTCCGCGACGATCCTGGCCGCGGTCGTGCTGGGCGGCTCGGGCAACCTGCCCGGCGTCATGCTCGGCGCGTTCGTCATCGCCTGGCTGCCCGAGCGGTTCCGCGAGGTCAACTGGCTGGAGGACCTGCTCGGCCGTGACCCGTCCGAGTACCGCATCCTGCTGTTCGGCGGCGTGCTCGTGCTGATGATGGGTCTGCGCCCCGAGGGCCTGCTCCCGTCGCGGCGCAGGAAAGCCGAACTGCACGAGGGGACCGGTGGCATGGGCGCGCTCGGCGCCGAAGTCGCCGGGCCGGACACCGACGCGTCCACGGAGGCGGTCAAGTGAGCACCCCTGTCCTCAAGCTCGACAACGTGGTGATGCGCTTCGGCGGCGTCGTCGCGCTGCGCGGAGCGGACTTCCAGATCAACGAGGGCGAGATCTTCGCGCTCATCGGTCCCAACGGCGCGGGCAAGACCACGGTGTTCAACGTCGTCACCGGCGTCTACCAGCCCACCGAGGGGCAGGTGCTGTTCAACGGCGAGAAGCTCAACGGCACCAAGCGCTTCAAGATCACCAAGCAGGGCGTCGCCCGCACGTTCCAGAACATCCGGCTGTTCCACAACATGTCGGCGCTGGAGAACGTGATGGTGGGCGCGGACGCGCACCACAAGACCGGTGCGATCGGCGCGACGTTCAACCTGCCCTGGCACCGCAAGGAGGAGAAGCGCGGACGCGAGCTGGCGCGGGAGCTGCTCGACTTCGTGGGCATCTCCGCGCGGTCCACGGAGACGGCGAAGAACCTGCCCTACGGCGACCAGCGCAGGCTGGAGATCGCCCGCGCGCTCGCGACCGACCCGAAGCTGCTGCTGCTCGACGAGCCCGCCGCGGGCATGAACCCGGCGGAGAAGAAGTCGCTCCAGGAGCTGATCCGCAAGATCCGCGACGACGGCCGCACCGTCCTGCTGATCGAGCACGACATGAGCCTGGTGATGGAGGTCAGCGACCGCGTCGCGGTGCTGGACTTCGGCCAGCTGATCGCGGAAGGACTCCCGCAAGAGGTGCAGAACAACCCTAAGGTGATCGAGGCGTACCTGGGGGTGTCCGAAGATGCTTCTTGAGGTCCAGGACATCAACGTCCACTACGGCAAGATCGCGGCGCTCAAGGGCATCACCCTCGACGTCAACGAGGGTGAGATCGTCTCGCTGATCGGCGCCAACGGCGCGGGCAAGACGACCACGCTCAAGACGATCTCCGGACTGCGCCCGCTGACCAGCGGCAAGGTGCTGTTCGAGGGCGAGGACATCTCCAAGATGCAGGGCCACCGCAGGGTGCGCCTCGGCATCGGCCAGTCGCCCGAGGGCCGGGGCGTGTTCCCCGGCATGACGGTGCAGGAGAACCTCCTGATGGGCGCCTACACCAGGAAGGGCGAGTTCTCCGCCGACCTGGAGAAGGTGTACGGCCGGTTCCCCCGGCTCGCCGAGCGCAAGACCCAGTTCGCGGGCACGATGTCCGGCGGCGAGCAGCAGATGATCGCCATCGGCCGCGCGCTGATGACGAACCCCAGGGTGCTGCTGCTGGACGAGCCGTCCATGGGTCTGGCGCCGATGCTGATCGCGGAGATCTTCAAGATCATCCAGGAGATCAACGCCGACGGCACGACCGTGCTGCTGGTCGAGCAGAACGCCCAGCAGGCGCTGAAGATCTCGCACCGCGCCTACGTGCTGGAGACCGGGCGCGTGGTGAAGAGCGCGCCGGGCAAGGACCTGCTCGACGACCCGCAGGTCCGCGCCGCCTACCTCGGCGGTCACTGAGACCAGCTTAGGTCCGGACGAGGGCCCGACCACCCGCTGGGCGCGCGGTGGTCGGGCCCTCGGCCTTCGCCGGGTCACCCGAACCGGATCTCGGTGCCCTCCAGATCCTGCAGATCGGTGAGCGTGGGCCCGCCGAACGCGCGCAGCGCCACCGGCCGCGCGTCCTGCGGCAGGTCGAAGTACGCGTCGTACTCCAGCCGCACGCCCGCGCCGAGGTCGACCCGCTCCGGTTGCCGCTTGATCGTCATGGCCTGGGCGTCCTGCGGGTGCTCGCCGCCGCGCTCGTCCACCAGCGCGTGCCTGCGCGCGTCGAACAGGACGCTGCTGCGGCCGGTGTTCACCACGATCATCCGCACCCGCGCGAACCTGCCTTTCGCCCGCCACTCCGCGTGGCTGCCGATGACCACGTCAAGCCCGGTCGTCAGCCCCAGCAGGGTGAAAGCGGTGTCACCGTCCGAGGTGGTCGGCACGTCCAGCACCACCTCGTCCGGTCGCGGCGCCTCCACCGGGACCCGGTAGGCGGGCGGCGGCGGTTCCGGCGCGCTCGCCGCGCACCCCGCCAGCAGCGCGACCAACAGCGGCAGCGCGGCCCGCACGGGGTCAGAGCGCCTTGAGGAAGCAGGTCAGCCGCGCCGTGCACAGCCGCTTGCCGTCCTCGTCGCTGATCACGATCTCGTAGGTCGCCGTGCTGCGCCCCCGGTGCACCGGCTTGCACACGCCCGTCACCAGGCCCTCGCGCGCGGACCGGTGGTGCGTGCAGGACAGCTCCAGCCCGACCGCCACCCGGTCGGGGGCCGCGTGGGTCGCCGCGGCGATCGAGCCCAGCGTCTCCGCGAGCACCGCGTTCGCGCCGCCGTGCAGCAGCCCGTACGGCTGGCGGTTGCCCTTGACCGGCATCGTGCCGACCATCTCGTCCGCGTCCCACCGGGTGATCTCGATGCCCATCCGGGTCATGAGCTGCTCGTCGGCGAACGCCTGGTTCAGGCCGGGGAGCTGGTCGGGGGTCGTCATGTCGGGCGGCTCCACTCGGTTCGGCGCTGTCGGACCCTCACCCTAGACTCGCCCGCGTGAGCACCTCAGAAGCCTCCCGCCTGCTCCTGGTCGACGGTCACTCCATGGCCTACCGGGCGTTCTTCGCGCTGCCAGCGGAGAACTTCCAGACCGCCACCGGCCAGACGACCAACGCGGTCTACGGCTTCACGTCCATGCTCATCAACCTGCTGCGCGACGAGAAGCCGACGCACATCGCCGTCGCGTTCGACGTCTCCCGCCGCACCTTCCGCACCGAGGCGTACCCCGAGTACAAGGCTGGCCGCAGCGAGACCCCGGACGAGTTCCGCAGCCAGGTCAGCCTCATCCAGGACGTGCTGCGCGCCCTCGCGATCCCGTTCCTGTCCAAGGAGAACTTCGAGGCCGACGACCTCATCGCCACCCTCGCCACCCAGGCCACGGCGCTCGGTCAGAAGGTCCTCATCTGCACCGGCGACCGGGACGCCCTGCAGCTGGTCAACGACGACATCACCGTGCTGTACCCGGTGAAGGGCGTGTCCGAGCTGGCCAGGTACACGCCGGAGCTGGTGCTGGAGAAGCAGGGCGTGCCGCCGTCGCTGTACGCCGACTACGCGGCGATCCGGGGCGACTCCTCGGACAACCTGCCCAACACGCCCGGCGTCGGGCCGAAGACGATCGTGAAGCTGCTCGGCCAGTTCGGCGACCTGAGCGGGCTGGTCGAGGGGGTCGACCAGGTCAAGGGCAAGGTCGGCGAGTCGCTGCGCGCGAACCTGGCCAACATCCTGCTGAACCGGCAGCTCACCGAGCTGGTGCGGGACGTCGAGCTGCCGCTCGGGCCCGAGGACCTGGTCGCGCGCACGTGGGACCGGGACGCGGTGCACCAGCTGTTCGACCAGCTGGAGTTCCGGGTGCTGCGGGACCGGCTGTTCGCGACGCTGTCGACCGCCGAGCCCGAGGCCGAGGAGGGCTTCGAGGTCAGCGGCGGCGAGATCGCCGAGGGCGGGCTGGGCGCGTGGCTGCTGGCGCGCGCGGGCGTGCGCGTCGGCGTGGCCGCGCGCGAGTCCGACGGCGAGATCGAGGGGCTGGCGTTCGCCGCGGGCGGCGAGGGCGGGTACGTGCGGCTGGCCGCGCTGAACCCCGACGACGAGACCGCGCTCGCCGACTGGCTGGCGTCCGACGCGCCCAAGGCCGTGCACGACGCCAAGCCGCTGCTGCACCGGCTCCGCGCGCGCGGGCTGCGGCTCGGCGGGCTGACCAGCGACACCGCGCTCGCCGCGTACCTGGTGCGGCCCGGCCAGCGCTCGTTCTCGCTCGACGACCTGGTGCTGCGGCACCTGCAGCGCGAGCTGCGCGCCGAGGAGCCGGGCGGTGGGCAGCTGTCGCTGCTCGACGAGGAGGAGGACGAGAGCGGCAAGGCGGCCACGGCGGCCATCGTGCGCGCGTCCGCCGTCGCCGAGCTGGCCGACGTGCTCGACACCGAGCTGCACCGCACCGGCCAGGAGGGGCTGCTGGCCGACCTCGAGCTGCCGCTGCTGTCGCTGCTCGCCGAGATCGAGGGCATCGGCATCGCCGTCGACGACGAGCACCTGACCGGGTTGGAGGCGCACTTCGCGGCGGGCGTGAAGCAGGCCGCGCAGGACGCGTACTCGGTCATCGGCAAGGAGATCAACCTCGGGTCGCCCAAGCAGCTCCAGGTGGTGCTGTTCGACGAGCTGGGGATGCCGAAGACGAAGAAGACCAAGACCGGGTACACCACCGACGCGGACGCGCTGCAGAGCCTGTTCGAGACCACCCAGCACCCGTTCCTCCAGCACCTGCTCGCGCACCGGGACGTGACCAGGCTCAAGACGACGGTCGACGGACTGCTCAAGGCGGTCGCCGACGACGGGCGCATCCACACCACGTTCCACCAGACCATCGCGGCCACCGGGCGGCTGTCGTCCACCGACCCGAACCTGCAGAACATCCCGATCCGCACGGACGAGGGCAGGCGCATCCGCGAGGGGTTCGTGGTCGGGCCGGGGTACGCGGAGCTGATGACCGCGGACTACAGCCAGATCGAGATGCGGATCATGGCGCACCTGTCCGGCGACGAGGGCCTGATCGAGGCCTTCCGCAGCGGCGAGGACCTGCACACGTTCGTGGCGTCCAAGGCGTTCGCGGTGCCGACCGGCGAGGTGACGGCCGAGCAGCGGCGGCGGGTCAAGGCGATGTCGTACGGGTTGGCGTACGGGCTGTCCGAGTACGGGCTGGCGCAGCAGCTGCGCATCCCGGCCGCCGAGGCCAGGGAGCAGATGGAGGCGTACTTCTCGCGGTTCGGCGGGGTGCGCGAGTACCTCCAGTCCATCGTGGAGGTGGCTCGGAAGAACGGGTACACCGAGACCATCCTGGGTCGGCGGCGGTACCTGCCCGACCTGAACAGCGACAACCGGCAGCGGCGCGAGATGGCCGAGCGGATGGCGCTCAACGCGCCGATCCAGGGGTCGGCGGCGGACATCATCAAGGTGGCGATGCTCGGGGTGTTCAAGGCCCTGGAGGCCTCGGACCTGAGGTCGCGGATGCTGCTCCAGGTGCACGACGAACTCGTGCTGGAGGTCGCGGACGGCGAGCGCGCGGCGGTGGAGTCGCTGGTGCGCGAGCACATGGGCAACGCGTTCCAGCTCTCGGTGCCGCTGGAGGTCTCGGTGGGCGTCGGGCGCTCGTGGGACGAGGCCGCGCACTGACGGCGCGCGGGTGAGGTTTCCCGGCGGCGGGCGCGTGGCGCCGCCGCCGGGTGGTGGGGCGGGGTTCGTCGTGGGTGCCGCGCTGCGGGACGGGCGCGGTGGTCGAGCGTGCCCGTGTGGCGGCGGGGTTGAGCGCGGTCAGCGCGTCGCTGGCAGGCGCGGTGGTCGAGCGCGCCCGCGCGGCGGTCGGGACGGCGTGCCTGTCGGGTCGTCGGCAGGCGCGGTGGTCGAGCGCGTCCGCGTGGCGGCTGGGATGGCGTGCTGACCGGGGCGTGCGGGGCGGCTGGGCGGTCGTGTGCCGCAGGGCGGCTTGATGGTCGCGTGACGCGGAACGGCGTCCGGGCGGGGTGTCGCGGGGCGGTGTGCCCGGCGGCTGGGAATCGGGGCCGGTGACCCGAACGGCCGCCCGCGTGGTCGCGCAGCGTCGCGGGGGAGTGCTGAACCGGGTGCCGAGCGGCGACCCTGGTGGCTCCGCCCTGCCCTCCTGCCGCCCGACTGGCTGGCGGACGCGCGGGTGACGTGGTCCGGGCGCCGAGCTGCCCGGAGCTGGGGTGTCCGACCGCGAGTGCCTGACCGCGAGTGCCTGACCGCGAGTGCCTGACCGCGAGTGCCTGGCTGCGAGTGCCCGACCGCGAGTGCCCGACCGCGAGTGCTCGGCTGCGAGTGCCTGGCATCGGGCTGCCCTGCGTCCAGCTGCCCGGTGTCAGGTGGGTCATGGCTCGGTGACCAGCCACCTGATGCCAGGTTCCTGCTACCCGGCTCCTGGCAGTTGGCGCCCGTTGGCAGGCGCTCGATGGTCGGTGCCTGCTGCTGTCGGTGTTCGGGACCCGGTGTCGGAGTGCTCGGCGTGCTTGGTCTTCGGCGGGGCGCGCGGGGTATCAGGTGGTGCTCGGTGGTCGTGCCGGGTGCTGTTCGGCGGGGTTGATCAACGTGGGCGGCGGTTCAGCGCTGCGGGAAAGCCGCACGTTGGGCCTGGTCACCCGCGCGGGTTCGCCGCTACCGTGCTGGAAAGCGCTTTCCCCAATGCTGGGCCGGTTGGAGCAGCCTCGCTGGTGCTGGTGCTGGTGCTGGTGCGCGGGGGTCGGTGGTGTGCGAGGTCAGCGGCGTGTTGGGCCGGTGGCGCGTGTGATCGGCGGCGTGTGGGGTCTGTGCTGCGCGGGGTCCGTGGTGCGTGTGCGGGAGGGGTGGCTGATGCGGCGGTACGCGGTGGTCGGGACCGGGGCTCGGGCTCGGGTGCACGTCGCGGCCGTCGAGCGGTACGGGCGGCTCGTCGGGCTCGCCGATCCGAACTCCGCGCGGATCGCCGCGCACAACCGGTTGCTCGCCGCGCCCGTTCCCGCGTACCGGGCCGACGACTTCACCACCATGCTCGCCGAGCAGTCGGCCGACGTCGCCGTGGTCACCACCGTCGACCGGTACCACGCGCACTACGTCGTGGCCGCGCTCGAAGCGGGGTGCGACGTGATCACCGAGAAGCCCATGACCACCGATCCCGAGGGCGCCGCGGCGGTCGCGGAGGCGGTGGCGCGGACCGGGCGGCGGGTCGACGTCGCGTTCAACTACCGGTACCACCCGGTGCACGAGCGGGTCGCCGAGCTGCTCGCGGGCGGGGTGGTCGGGCGGGTCGGGTCGGTGCACTTCGAGTGGTTCCTGGACGTGCGGCACGGGGCCGACTACTTCCGGCGCTGGCACCGCGACAAGTCCTCCTCCGGAGGGCTGCTCGTGCACAAGTCCACCCACCACTTCGACCTGGTCAACTGGTGGCTCGGCGCCACGCCGGTCACCGCGTACGCCCAGGGCGCGCTGTTCTTCTACGGCGAGGACAGCGGCAGGCGGCACGGGCGGCACCGCGACTACGCGCGCGTGCACGGCTCGCCCGAGGCCGAAGGCGACCCGTTCGCGCTGCGCCTGACCGAGGACGACCGGCTGCGCGAGCTGTACCTGGACGCCGAGGCCGAGGACGGCTACCGGCGCGATCAGAACCCGTTCGCCCCCGGAGTCACCATCGAGGACGACCTGGCCGTCCTGGTCCGGTACGACACCGGGGCGAGCATGACCTACCACCTGACCGCGTACTCGCCGAAGGAGGGCTACCGGGTGGTGCTCAACGGCGACGCGGGCAGGCTGGAGCTGGAGGTGGTCGAGAGCTCCTGGGTGAGCGGCCAGCACGCGGCGGGCGAACCGGGCTGGGTGCGGCTGACCGCGCAGCCGCTGTTCGGCCGGGCGATCGAGGTGCCGACCGAGCACGGCGGCGGCCACCACCTGGCCGACGAGCGGATGACCGCCCAGCTCTACGGCCCCCCGACCCCGGACCCGCTCGGCCGCCGCGCCGACCACGCCGACGGGATCCGCTCGCTGCTCACCGGGTTCGCCGCGAACCGCAGCCTGGAGACCGGCCAACCGGTCGCGGTCGCCGACCTGCTCCGACCCCGGACCGCCACGTGACCGGCAGCCCTGAACCCTCACGTGACCGGTAACCCTGGATCGCCGCGCGACCGGCAGCGCTGGACCGCTGCGCGACCGGTAGTCCCGGACCGCTGCGCGACCGGTAGTCCTGGACCGCCGCGCGACCGGTAGTCCCGGACAGCGTTCTCCGGCTGGCGCTTCCCGAAATGGCGCTCTCCGAACGGCGCTTCCCCGGAGTCCGTCGCGCTTCACCGCCCCCGCCGACCTGATCCCCGCATCCCCCTGCCTCCGCCCACCCGTCGCCCCACTCGCCCCGGTCGCGTCACCCGTCGACCTGCCCGTCCCGCTCAACCCCATCACCCCCGATTCCCCGTCCCCAGGAAACCCTTGCCCCCAACGGGTGTCGTGCGAACCGCCCCGTTCCGCCTCCCCGTTCCGCGCCCTTCCCGGAGGTAGCCTGCGCGGGTGTCGCTGCTGGGACCCTCGGACGAGTCGCCGCTGACCCCGCGTCGCGCGCCGGTCGCAGGCGCTCCCGGCTCCGGGCGCACCACCCCGTCCGACCGGATCGACGAGTCGGCCGCCCTCCCGCGCCCCGTGCCGGGCTGTCGCTCCGGATGTCCCGGCCTGCGCTCCCGGAGCACCCCCGCGGCCGCCCGCCGCGCGCTGCCCGCCCGCCCCGGCCCGGTCGTCGAGCGGCAGTACCGCGCCGCCCGACCGGTCCGCACCGCCCGCGTCGACCTGCCCCTCCGGTCCGCCCGCCCGCGTGCCACGTCCGCGCGCGGGCCCGCCCACCCCAAGGCGCGCGGCGGGATCCGGTGCAGCGGAGACGCGAAACCACCCCTTTACACGGTGTTCACGGATTGGGAACACGTGGTTCTCTGGACGTGGAAGTCGCACGGCCGCACCCGCCACCACGTCGACGTCCTCCGCGCCAGCGGCGAACCGGCCCCGGTGGCGGTGCGGTCGCGCGGTCAGCGCGAGGTCGACGGGTGGCGCTCGGGGCCACCGCGGCCCGCGGCGGGGCGCGGGGAGGAGTCGGTTCGGTGATGGAGCGGGCGGTCGGCATCGGGAGCGCGCTGGTGCTGGGCGGGACCGGGATGCTCAAGGGGTGCTCGGACGAGCTGGTCGAGCAGGGTTGGCAGGTTGTGCTGCCGTCGCGGCGGGCGCGGCTGACACCGGGCCAGGCGGTGCGGGAGGCGGTGCGGCGGCGCGGGCACGTGCCGACGCCGCGCACCGCGGCGGTGGGCGCGGGCGCCGGGACGGGCGGGTCCGTCGTGCAGGTCGCGGCCGACTGGTCGCGCCCGCAGGAGCTCGCCGGCCTGGTGAACGACGCGCTGCTGCGACCGGCCGGGCTGCTGGTGGCGTGGGTGCACGACAGCTACCGGGTGCCGGTGCTGAACGCGGTCGCGCCCCTGCTGGACGCGGGCGCGCCGGTGGTGGAGGTGCACGACATCAGCGCGGTCAGCCCCACCGGGGGGCTGCCGGAGCCGGTGCTGCCCGGCCACCCGACGCAGCAGGTCGTGCTCGGGTTCGTGCGGCGGGACGGTCGGACCCGCTGGCTCAGCCACGAGCAGACCGCGAGCGGCGTGATGGAGGCGGTCCACCGGGCGCTCGCGGGCGACCCGCCCTCGGTGCGCCAGGTCGGCGAGGTCGACACCTGGGAAGTCCGGTACTAGCGGGAGCGGTGGTGGGCCCCGTGACCGGTCGCGGGGCCCACCACCTCAGGTCAGCCCGCGCACCAGCGCCAGCACCGAGTCCCTGACCTCGGCCAGCTCCCGCTCCGGCTGGAACACCTGCCAGTCCAGCGCCACCACCAGCAGCGTGCCGAACAGCGCCGCCGACGCCGTCCCCACCTGCACCCCGTCGGGCAACCGCCCCAGGTCGGCCAGCCGCTGCACCTGCGCCCGCACGATCGACACGATGTCGTCCCGCAGCAGGCTGAGCGTCCCGTGCCACTGCCCCGGCGTGCGCCACAGCTCGCTCACCAGCAGCTGCGCGAACGCCGGGTACTCGCCGAAGAACCCCAGCATCCCCTCGACCAGCGCGGCCACCGCCTCGGGCGGATCGGCTTCCTCGGACACCCGCAGCCGCTGCGCCAGCAGGTCGACGCCGTGCCGCAGCATGGCGTCCACCAGCGCGTCCTTGCTGCCGAAGTTGTAGTACACGGTGCCCTTGGCGACCCCGGCCCCGGCGGCGATCTCGTCCACGGTCACGCCCGCCGCGCCGCGCTCCCCGACCAGCCGCAGCGCCGCGTCGAACAGCTTCTGCTTGGTCGCCGCCGTGCGGCGAGGTCGGGGCCTGCCCGGCGGGGCGGCGGTCACAGCACGAGTTCCGGCTTGAGGCGAGACGGCGTCCACACCCGCTGCTTGTACGCGGCGAACGTCGACAGGGCAAGCGCCCCCACCAGGTAGCAGCCCAGCACCGCCGCGTCCGACCACACCGGTCCCAGCTCGCCGCCGTACATCAGGTGCCGCAGCCCGTCCACGGCGTAGCTCATCGGCAGCCCGTGGTGCAGCGGGTGCAGCGGCTCGGGGATGGTCTGCCACGGGAACGTGCCGCCCGCGCTGACCAGCTGCAGGATCAGCATCACCAGCCCCAGGAACTTGCCGACCGCGCCGAGCAGCGCGTTGAGCGCGTGCAGCACGCCGACGAACGTCACCGACGCCATGAGCAGGAACAGCAGCGCCCCCACCGGGTGGCTGGGCCGGATGTCCACGACCAGCGTCACCACCGAGTACATGACCACGACCTGCGCCATCCCCAGCAGCGCGCCGGGCAGCCACCCGCCGAGCGCCACCCGCACCGCCGCCTGACCGGACGCCAGCCCGCGCCGCGACAGCGGGCGCAGCAGCAGGAACAGCACGAACGCGCCGATCCAGGTGGCCAGGCTGAGGAAGAACGGGGCGAGGCCCGCGCCGTAGCTGCCCGCCGAGGTCTGGCTGACCCCGCGCACGGTCACCGGGTCGCCGATGGTGCCCGCGGTGGACTCGCGCGTCGGGTCGTCCGGGTGCGGGATCTGCTCGGCGCCCTCGGTCAGCCCGGACTTGAGCTGCTCGGTCCCGTCCAGGAGCTTCCGCTCGCCCTCGCGCAGCGACCCGGCGCCGTCCCGCACCTGGCCCGCGCCGCCGGAGAGCTGCTTGGCGCCCTCGTCCAGCTCGCCGATCGCGCCGGTCAGGGCGGGCGTGCTGGAGGCGAGCTTCGCGGCCCCGTCGGAGACCTTCTTCGCGCCGTTCGCCAGGGTCCGCAGCTGACCGGCGGTGTCCTGGACCTTGGCGTTCGCGTCGGCGGCGGGCGCGCGCACGGTTCCCAGCGCGGTCTGGACCTGCTGCACCTGCTCGTCGGTGAACCCGCGCTCGCGCAGCCGCGCCACCAGGTCGGCGTCGACCTTGTCGAGGTCCGCGGCGAGGGTCCGCGCCTCGGCGGCGTACTGCTCGGCGGTCGTGGCTGCCTGCTCCGTGCCGTCCGAGACCTGCTTGGCCCCGTCCGCGAGCTGCTGCGCCGAGCGCGGCAGGTCGGCGGTGCTGCTGCGCAGCTTCCCGGTGCCGCTCGCCAGCTCGGCCGCGCCGCTCGCCAGGGTCCCGGTGCCGTCGGCGAGCTTCTGGGCGCCGTCCAGCGCGGTCCGCTGCCCGTCGGCCAGCTCGGTCGCGCCCTTCGCGGCCTGCTCGGTCTTCTCCCGCACGGTCGAGAAGCCCAGCAGGAACCGGTCGGCGGCCTGCGTGCCGACCTTCGCCGACACCGAGCGGCGCACCTCGGAGACCACCTGGTTCGCGATCGTGCTGCCCAGGTAGTTGTTCGCGTCGTTGGTGGTGAGCACGAGCACGCCCTGGCGCGGGGTGAACCTGCCGGACGAGGTCAGCGCCTGCGAGAAGTCCTCGGGCAGGGTCAGCGCGAACGCGTACTCGCCGTCGCGCACGCCCCGCTCCGCGTCGCCCTCGCCCACCTCGCGCCAGTCGAACTTGTGGCCGCGCAGCAGCTCGTCGGCGACCTCGCGCCCGGCGTTCTCGGTGTTGCCGGAGCCGTCGTCGGAGCCCTGGTCGGCGACGACCAGCGCGGCGGGCAGGTTGTCCAGGTGCGAGTACGGGTCCTTGTTGGCGTACAGGTACATCGACGCGTACAGCAGCGGCACCAGGGCGAGCGCCACCACGGCCAGCTTGGGCAGCCTGCCCGAGGTGACGCGGCGCAGCTCGTTCAGCGCCATGCGCAGGGAGGTCACAGCTCGTTCTCCGACTGGGTCTGGGGGGAGTTGTCGGCGCCGAGGCGCGCGGCGGGCACGCCCAGCAGCGCGGCGGAGGCGGTCGTGCACAGCACCACGACGGACCGCTCCGGGGTCGCGCGCTCGCGCGCCAGCGCCCACCAGGCGGCCGGGTCGGGGTGGTGCCGGTCGGGGGAGTCCAGGACGAGGGTGTCCACGCCGGGGCGCTCGGCGGCCAGCTCCAGCAGCAGCGCGCAGCGCACGGCGGCCGGGACGTTCTCGAAGCGGGCGGCGGCCCAGTGGTCGGCGTGCTGGGCGGCGAGCCAGTCGTGCACGGCCTTGCGCCCGCTCGGCTTCCGGTTGACCGCGAGCTCCTCGCCGACGACGGCGGCCAGCGACAGCCCCGGCTCGGGCGAGGTCACGTCGGGCGAGTCGACCAGGGCGACCCTGGCGCGCAGCTCGCGGGCGGGCACGTCGACCTCACCGGTGCTCGGCTTCATCCGACCGGAGACGACCAGCGCCAGCGCGGTGTGGCCGTCACCGGGATCACCCGCCACCAGCAGCGGCTCGCCGGGGGTGATGGCGAGGCTGGTGGGGCGCAGCAGTGGGCCGTGGGCGCCGGTGACGCCGACGCGCCGGGCGTTGATCCGCACCGGGGACCTCCTATTTGAACTGACCGGTCAGTTCAAATAGTGCGACCGGGGAGGGGGCGCCGGCAAATCGGACGGGTGTGATCTGCCACCGGGGTCTACGGCGGGTGCGCAGGGTTCCTGAGGGATGACCGAGCGTGTGCGCGAAACCGCCCGGACGTGCGGAAACCCCGGAAAACCGGCGAAAGCGACAGGGCTCGGCGCGCGTGACGCGGCCATCCCGCCGGACGCGCCCAGCCACCAGACGCGCCCGACGCGGCCAGTCCGCCGGACCTGCCCGACCTGACCGATGCGGTCAGCCCGCCAGACCTGTCCGACGCGGGTGGCGCGATGACGTGGGTGACGCGACGGGGAGGGAAGCGCGAGCGGCTCCGGGCGCGCGGGACGTGTGAGAGGTGCCGGGGCGCGGAGACGTGGGGCACGAAGACTCGGGGCGCAAAGCGCGAGACGCGGGGGCGAGGCACGGGGGTGCTGAGCGCGTGGGGATGAGCGCAGAGGCGCGGGACCGGTTTGGCGAACAGCGTGGGGCGCGGGGTGCGGAACCGGGGGAGCGGTCCCCCGTCGCAGGGTGAACGGACCGCTCACCCGCAGAACGAGGGCGTGCGGCAGCGCTCCGACAGCCCCGCCGCCTCCAGGTTAGGCGCCGCCCGCCCTCCGCGCCCCCATCCCGAACGGGTGAGCGCTCAGCGCAGCGCCCCGGCGGGGCGGACCTCCCACATCGTCCACAGCGGCCGGTACCCCTGGCGCGGCCAGAACACCGAGGACAGCGGGTTCGGCGGGTTGTAGTAGAGGTACGTGCCCACCGCGCCCATCCGGTGCAGCTCGCGGTGCACGTGCGCCATCAGCTGCTGCCCGACCCCGGACCCGCGCGCACCCGGCAGCACCGACACGCAGTTCACGTACCCCCACCGCCCCGGTGGCAGCCGGGACGACGCCGAGTTGCCCGGCTCCGAGATCACCATCGCGCACTCGGCCAGCCCGACCGCGACCCCGTCCCGCTCGGCCAGCCAGGTCGGTCCACCGGCGGCCAGCCGCTCGGCCAGCGCCCGCCGCTTGAGCGCGACCGCCTCCGGCCGGTTCACCGTCGACCCCACCATCGACGAGTACCGCAGCTCGGCCATCGCCAGCTCCAGCACCGCCTCCAGGTCCGACGGCTTGGCCCGCCGGATCACCAGCGACCCGTTCCGCGAGGTCGGCGCGGGCCCCCGGCGCACCGCCACCACCGACAGCGGCACCATCCCGTGGTCCATCAGCACCGAGCCCGACTCGACGTCCCGGCTCGGCCAGGTCAGCACGCACGCCGAGTCCCGCTCGGCCGGTCCGACCAGCTCCATCCGCCTGCGCCACGCCCGCATCAGCGCGTCCATGCCCGCCGGTCCCGCGCCGCCCAGCAGCGGCGTCAGCTCCCACACCTCGGTGGCCGACCACAGCCGCGCGGGCGAGTTCCGCTCGTGCACCTGCTGCTGGAGCACCCCCGCGACCCGCGTCCCGTCGGGGAGCGCGGCCGTGACCACGTCCCCGTCCAGCGGCGCGATCATCGGGGGCAGCACCGGGTCGATACCGGCCAGCCGCGCGCTCTGCGCTTCCGCCAGCCCCCGCGCGACCGTCATGCCCCGCAGGTTACGTCCTGCGCGTCCGCAAGATCACGGTGCCCGGGAACAGCCTGCCCCGCAGCGGGCTCCACTGCCCCCACGTCCTGGTGTGCCCGGCGGGCCACTCCGGCTCCACCACGTCGACCAGCTCGAACCCGGAGGCCACCAGCGCCCGCACGTAGTCGCCCAGCGTCCGGTGGTGCTCCACGTACGTGGCGCGCCCGTCGTCGTCCACCTCGACGTACGGCGTGCGGTCGAAGTACGAGTGGGTCACGGTCAGCCCGGCCGGACCGGGGTCGTCCGGGAAGATCCACCTCATCGGGTGGTTCACCGCGAACACCCACGGGGCGCCCGGCCGCAGCACGCGGGCCACCTCGCCGAACACCGACGCCACGTCGGCCACGAACGGCACCGCGCCGAACGCCGAGCAGGCCACGTCGAAGCTCGCGTCCGCGAACGGCAGCTGGTCGGCGCTCGCCTGCACCAGCGGCACCGCGATCCCGGTCCGCCCGGCCGCCTCCACCGCGTGCCGCAGCATCCCGGCCGAGATGTCCAGCCCGACCGGCTCGGCGCCCTGCGCGGCCAGCCACCGGGAGCACGGGGCCGACCCGCAGCCGATCTCCAACACCCGCTTGCCGGTCACCTGACCGAGGTAATGAGCCTCGGATTCGCGCACTCCTTCGGGGCACCAGACGAAGTCCGCGGCCCCCAGGAAATCGCCGTGCTCGGCGTGGTAGTCGTCCGCGTCGGCGTCCCACCAGAGCCGATTGGCGGAGCGGGACTCCTCCGCGTCGGCGAACCGCTGGGCCACTCCGGTGGTGCCGAGCGCGCGCTCCGCGCTCGCGTGCTGGTCGGACACACTGCTCCTTCTCGGGGGACCATTTGCCCGCTGGTCTCGGGGCCGCGTACGATACCGGCGCGTAGTGGGTTCGCGCTGCCCGTGATCGGTGAACACTCTGGGAGTCGGTCTCCGCGGTCGGGCGTGCCCGATGCGACAGCGTTCCACCCGCAGGTCAGACAACCCCAATCCGTACCGGAGCCACCTACCTAATGTCCACCGACACCACCACTGTCCCGGCTGCCGTCGCGCCGAAGCAGGTCGCTATCAACGATATCGGGACGGAGGAGGACTTCCTCGCCGCTATCGACAAGACCATCAAGTACTTCAACGATGGCGATATCGTCGAGGGCACGATCGTCAAGGTCGACCGGGACGAGGTCCTGCTCGACATCGGCTACAAGACCGAGGGCGTCATCCCCTCGCGCGAGTTGTCGATCAAGCACGACGTGGACCCCAACGAGGTCGTCAAGGTCGGCGACGAGGTTGAGGCCCTTGTTCTCCAGAAGGAGGACAAGGAGGGGCGTCTGATCCTGTCGAAGAAGCGCGCCCAGTACGAGCGCGCCTGGGGCACCATCGAGGCCCTCAAGGAGAAGGACGAGCCCGTCAAGGGCACCGTCATCGAGGTCGTCAAGGGCGGCCTCATCCTGGACATCGGCCTCCGGGGCTTCCTCCCGGCCTCGCTCGTCGAGATGCGCCGCGTCCGCGACCTCCAGCCCTACGTCGGCCGCGAGCTCGAAGCCAAGATCATCGAGCTGGACAAGAACCGCAACAACGTGGTCCTGTCCCGCCGCGCCTGGCTGGAGCAGACGCAGTCCGAGGTCCGCAGCGAGTTCCTCAACCAGCTGCAGAAGGGCCAGGTCCGCAAGGGCGTCGTGTCCTCCATCGTCAACTTCGGCGCCTTCGTGGACCTGGGTGGCGTGGACGGCCTCGTGCACGTCTCCGAGCTCTCCTGGAAGCACATCGACCACCCCTCCGAGGTCGTCGAGGTCGGCCAGGAGGTCACGGTCGAGGTCCTGGACGTCGACATGGAGCGCGAGCGCGTCTCCCTGTCGCTGAAGGCGACCCAGGAAGACCCGTGGCGCCAGTTCGCCCGCACCCACGCGATCGGTCAGATCGTGCCGGGCAAGGTCACCAAGCTGGTTCCGTTCGGTGCGTTCGTCCGCGTGGACGAGGGCATCGAGGGCCTGGTCCACATCTCCGAGCTGGCCGAGCGCCACGTGGAGATCCCGGAGCAGGTCGTGCAGGTCGGCGACGACGTCATGGTCAAGGTCATCGACATCGACCTGGACCGCCGCCGGATCTCGCTGTCGCTCAAGCAGGCCAACGAGGGCTTCACGGTCGACTCCGAGTTCGACCCGACCCAGTACGGCATGGCCGCCGAGTACGACGACCAGGGGAACTACATCTACCCCGAGGGCTTCGACCCGGAGACCCAGGACTGGCAGGAAGGCTTCGACAAGCAGCGCGAGGAGTGGGAGCGGCAGTACGCCGAGGCCCACACGCGCTACGAGGCCCACATGAAGCAGGTTGCCAAGGCCGCCGCTGCCGAGGAAGAGGCCGCGGGCGAGACCAACTACTCGTCCGGTGGCGACGCCCCGGCCGCGTCGTCGGGTGGCGCTCCGGCTCAGGCCGGTGGCACGCTGGCCAGCGACGAGCAGCTCGCGGCGCTCCGCGAGAAGCTGTCGGGCGGCATGTGAGACGACGCGCCCGCGCGTCCCTCCAGCTAGGCCGTGGCGAAGGCCCCGCACCACTCCGGTGGTGCGGGGCCTTCCCCGTTCCCTGGGGTTCCGCCGGGCCCGCCAGGACTCGGCGCGGACTCGCGGCGTTCTCGAAAGTGTCACGTCCCGCAGTGGCGCGCCCACCGTCCCGCAGCCCTGCCACACCGCCCGGCCTGCGCTTTCCCGCCGCTGGTCGCCGTCCGCTGGTAGGGGTGCTCACACCCCGTGCCGCTCGGGGCTGCGCCGCAACCGTCTTGCGCTAGGTTCCCTGCTGTGGCGGGTGCGCGCGTGGTGGTCGTGGGGCTGGTGGCCGGTGCTGTCCTGGGGTGCGCGTCGTGCGCCCGCGTCGTGGAGAAGCCGATCGTGGACCCGGCGATCCCGACCATCACCGTCCCGACGACCACGACCCGCGTGCCGGTGATGGTGGACCGCCCGCTGCCCGACGACTGCGAGCTGGTCGTGCCCGCCGACGTCCTCAACGAGCGGATCGGCCGCGACCTCGGCGGCTCGACCGTGCAGATCATCGGCATCCCGGAGCCGGGGGTGGGCCGCACCGCCAAGCTCGACTGCTACTACGGCGTCGGCGAGAACAAGGGCATCGCGACCGCGCCGATCGTCATCGGCCTGTCCACCTACGCCGACGAGGCCGCCGCGACCACCCGCGTCACCGAGAGCCTGGACGCCTACCGGGGCGACGGCGCCTCGGTGAGCGAGGTCGAGGTCGGCAAGCAGAAGGCGGCGCTGGTCCTGGCGAAGGACGAGAACCTGGTCGTCGGCTCGTTCGGCAAGTCCACGTTCGTGGCGCGCGCCAAGAAGGACGCCGTGCCGGAGGACCAGGTCAAGGCCGTGCTGACCGCGCTGGCCGCCCGGTCGATGACCCCCGAGGAAGGCTGAGCGGGTGTCCGCCGCGCCCTGATCGGGCAAGATCGGACCCATGTTGCGCGTGGGGCTCTCGGGCGGGATCGGGTCGGGCAAGTCGACGGTCGCGGGCAGGCTGGCCGAGCACGGGGCGGTGGTCATCGACGCCGACCAGCTGGCCAGGCAGGTCGTGGAGCCGGGGACGGACGGCCTGCGGGAGATCGCCGAGCAGTTCGGGGCGGACGTGCTGACCTCGGCCGGGACCCTGGACCGGGCCGCGCTGGCGGGCCGGGTGTTCACCGACGACGCCGCGCGCGCCAGGCTCAACGCCATCGTGCACCCGAAGGTCGCCGCGCGGACCGCCGAGCTGATCGCGTCCGCGCCCGAGGACGCGATCATCGTGCACGACGTGCCGCTGCTGGTGGAGAACGGCCTCGCGCCCGCCTACCACCTCGTGGTGATCGCGCACGCCGACGTGGAGCAGCGGGTGTCGCGGCTGGTCGGGGCGCGGGACATGCCCGAGGCCGACGCCCGCGCCCGCGTGGCCGCCCAGGCCGGTGACGACGCCCGGCGGGCCGTGGCGGACGTGTGGCTGGACAACACCGGCAGCCCGGACCAGGTGCTCGCCGAGGTGGACGCGCTGTGGGCGGACCGGCTGGTGCCCTACGCGGCGAACCTGCGGCTGCGCAGGCACGCCTCCGGGCCGCCGAAGGTGGTGGACCCGGACCCGACCTGGCCCGCGCAGGCCGCGCGGATCGCCGCCCGGCTGCGCACCGCCGTGGGGGACCGGCCGCTGGAGCACATCGGGTCCACCGCCGTGCCCGGCCTGGTCGCCAAGGACGTCCTGGACTTCCAGCTGGGCGTGGCGAGCATGGCCGAGGCGGACGAGCTCGCGGGCGCGCTGCTGAACGCGGGCTTCCCGAACGTCCCCGGCCTCACCGACGCCCCGCGCGGGGCCGACCAGGACCCGGAGCTGTGGGACAAGCGCGTGCACTCCTCGGCCGACCCCGGCCGTCGGGTGAACTTGCACGTCCGGGTGATGGGCGCGCCGAACTGGGTGTGGGCGCTGCGGTTCCGGGACTGGCTGCGCGCGGACGTCGCGGCGCGCGAGGAGTACGCGCGGGTCAAGCTCGGGCTGATGCCCGAGTTCGAGAACCACGACGGCTCCCTGGCCTACGCGCAGGCCAAGGAGCCGTGGATGGAGGAAGCGGTCTCGCGGGTCGCCGAGTTCTACCGGGCGGCGGGCGACCAGCGGTCGTAGATGCCCCGGTGCACCAGCCACTGGGACAGGTCGTGCCGGTGCAGGCTGACCTGCTCCAGGGTGCGGTGCACGGTGTGCAGCGCGAGGTCGGCGTCCGCCGGGCTGATCACGCCGCCGGAGATCGCCGCGGCGAAGTCCTCCGAGCGGACGATCCGCGCCGTCGTCCCGCCGGGGACCTCCAGGCCGAGCAGCAGGTCGGTGGTGCGCCAGGTGCGGCCGTCGCGGACCACGCGGACGGCGGTGAGCACGCTGGAGGAGTCGGAGTGCGGAGAGCGGGGGCGTTGCCTGGTGAGGCGCAGCCCCAGGTCGGGCATGAGCCAGGTGATCTCGGAGTCGGTGAAGGGGTCCTCCGGAGTGGGGCACTCCAGGCGCAGACCCCAGTCCTCCACCTGGCACGTCGTCAGCCTGCGGGAAGCACCCGATGAGTAGTTCCGGACTGCGCTGACGGTGTCGACGACGTCGACGAGCTGAGGCGTGATGACCGTTCCCACCGACCCGAGGGTAGTCGTGGGTATGCACCCGGTAACCGTGCGAACCGATTCGTTACATCACGTTATGTCGTGCGGATGATCACGGACGGGTGACGGGGAATCGGGGGCTGTTGTGGGCCGTCGACGACTCTCGGTATCGCCGGACCCCTACCGGCGTCGCCAGGTCGTGGTGGTGCCCTGCTCGGCCAACCAGCGGATCAGGTCGTTGCCGTGCGCCGCCGCGCCCGCGACCGCCGTGTAGGTCGTCTCCAGCGCCCACCGGGCCCGCTCGGCCTCCAGCCTGCCGCTCGCGACGGCGGCCAGCAGCTCGTCGGTGTCCAGCACCACGACGTCGCGGCCGGTGCGCACCAGCAGGTCGAGGTAGAGGTCGACGGTCTTCCACACCGAGCCGCTGGAGGTGATCTCCACGACGTCGACGTAGAAGTCGTAGTCGCGCTCGCGGCCGGGGTGCCAGGACTGGCGGGTGACGCGCAGGCCGTGCCGGGGCAGCAGCCAGGACTCGAAGTGCGACAGATCGGGGTGGCCGGGCACCGGGCGGGACATGTACAGGCCCGCGGGCGCCAGGCGGTACTCCTCGACCCCGCGCAGGTAGCCCTTCGGGTCGGTGTTGGACTTCGCGTCCAGGTCGAAGTACTCGATCTTCGGCGGGTGGACGTGGGTTCCGGTGGTCTGACCTGCCGCGCTCAGGGTCACAATTTGAAGACTATGCACAAGTGCGGTTCGGTAGTCCGTAATTGTCACCTGTTCGGGTGAGAGTTTTACTCTCAGTGCCCGCTCGACCGGCCTACCCTCACCCCTTATGTTCGGCATCCTCCGACCGTGCCGCCACCGGCTCGGTCAGCACCTCGGCGACGCCTGGATCGCCCACCTCTGCGGCCTGTGCCTGGCGCTGCGCGACGACCACGGGCACCTCGCCCGGCTGGTCACCAACTACGACGGGCTCGTCGTCTCCGCGCTCGTGGAGGCCCAGTCCGGCGGCTCCCACCGCGACGCGGGGCCGTGCGCGCTGCGCGGGATGCGGTCCGCCCGCGTCGCCACCGGCCCCTCCGCCCGGCTGGCCGCCTCCGTCTCCCTCGTCCTGGCCTCCGCCAAGGTCGCCGACCACGTCGTGGACGGCGACGGGGCGTTCGGCCGCGCGGGCGGGCGCGGTGTCGGCCGGGTGGTGGCGCGCCGCTGGGCGGCCCAGGCCGCCGAGACCGGGGCCGACCTCGGGTTCGACACCTCCGTGCTGGTCTCGGCCGTGCTGCGCCAGCAGGAGGTGGAGGCCGCAGCCGGACTCGGCTCCTCGGTGCTGCTGGTGACCGCGCCGACCGAGGAGGCAGCCGGGGCCGCGCTCGCGCAGACCGCGCTGCTGTCCGGCCGGCCGGGCAACGCCGAGCCGCTGCGCGAGGTCGGCAGGCTCTTCGGCCGGGTCGCGCACCTGGTGGACGCCGTGGAGGACGTCGCGCGTGACCGCAAGGCGGGCGCGTGGAACCCGCTGCTCGCCACCGGCGTCAGCCCCGCCGAGGCGCGGCGGCTGTGCGACGACGCGGTGCTCGGCGTCGAGCTAGCGCTGCGCGAGGTCGAGCTGACCGACGGCGCGCTGGTGCACGCCCTGCTGGTGCACGAGCTGCGGCGCGCGGTGGGGCGGGCGTTCGGCGACGAGCACGGGCACGGGGGTCACGAGCACCCGCGCCCCGGCCTGCCCGGCTACGGCGAGCACGCCCCCGTCGCGCACGCGCCCGCGCCGCCCGGTCACGACAGCCCCGGTCACGACAGCCCCGGCGACCAGCCGCCGACCGACCCGCCGGACGAGCCGCCCGGCGGTGGCGGTGGCGAGGGCGGCGGCGGGGTGCCCCCGGAACCCGGCAGCTTCCTGTGGGCGTGGCCCAAGCTGACCGAGCCGCCCACCAGCCGGGGCCTGCTCCCCGGCTGCCTGGCCGTCCTCTACCAGTGCGGGACCTGCCAGACCTGCTGCCGCGAGCCCATGCCCGGCCCGTGGAGCGGCAAGCCGCGCAACGGTTGCTCGGACGGGTGCGGCGGCGGCGACTGCCTGGAGTGGTGCTCCGGCTGCTGCCGGTGCCACGCGGACTGCAAGAAGGGCGGTTGCGACTGCTGCGACTGCTGCTCCTGCGACTGACCCGCACGACCGACCCGGACGCGCGCGCCGGGGGACCGGGAACTGTCGGTCCCCCGGCGTACCTTTGGCTCGTGGCTACCACCCCCTCGGACACCCAGGCCCCGGAAACCCCGGTCAAGGCGCACTCGGCGCACCGCCCCGTCAGCGACATCCCCCGCTCGGCGGGCGAGTTCCGCGTGGTCAGCGAGTTCACGCCGTCCGGTGACCAGCCCGCGGCCATCGCGGAGCTGGAGCGCAGGCTGCGCGGTGGCGAGCGGGACGTGGTGCTGCTGGGCGCGACCGGCACCGGCAAGTCGGCGACCACGGCGTGGCTGGTGGAGAAGGTGCAGCGGCCCACGCTGGTGATGGCGCCCAACAAGACGCTGGCCGCCCAGCTGGCCAACGAGCTGCGGGACCTGTTCCCGGAGAACGCGGTCGAGTACTTCGTCAGCTACTACGACTACTACCAGCCCGAGGCGTACATCCCGCAGAGCGACACCTACATCGAGAAGGACTCCTCGATCAACGAGGACGTCGAGCGGCTCCGCCACTCCGCCACGATGAGCCTGCTGACCAGGCGCGACGTCATCGTGGTCGCCTCGGTGTCGTGCATCTACGGCCTCGGCACCCCCCAGGCCTACCTGGACCGCTCCATCCCGCTGCGGGTCGGCGGCGAGATCGACCGGGACGTGCTGCTGCGCGCGCTGGTCGACGTGCAGTACGCCCGCAACGACATCGCGTTCAACCGGGGCACCTTCCGGGTCAGGGGCGACACGGTCGAGATCATCCCCTCGTACGAGGAGCTGGCCATCCGGGTCGAGTTCTTCGGCGACGAGGTCGACCGCCTGTACTACCTGCACCCGCTGACCGGCGACGTGGTCAAGGAGGTGCAGGAGCTGCGCATCTTCCCCGCCACCCACTACGCGGCGGGTCCGGAGCGCATGGAGCAGGCGATCAGGTCCATCGAGGTGGAGCTGGAGCACCGCCTCGCCGACCTGGAGCGCCAGGGCAAGCTCCTGGAGGCCCAGCGGCTGCGGATGCGCACCACCTACGACATCGAGATGATGCGCCAGGTCGGCTTCTGCTCCGGCATCGAGAACTACTCGCGGCACATCGACGGCCGCGACGCGGGCAGCGCCCCCGCCACCCTGATCGACTACTTCCCGGACGACTTCCTGCTGGTCATCGACGAGTCGCACGTGACGGTGCCGCAGATCGGCGCCATGTACGAGGGCGACGCCTCCCGCAAGCGCAACCTGGTCGACCACGGCTTCCGCCTGCCCAGCGCGCTGGACAACCGCCCGCTGACCTGGGAGGAGTTCGCGGACCGGGTCGGCCAGACGATCTACCTGTCGGCCACGCCCGGCAACTACGAGCTGGGCCAGGCGGGCGGCGAGTTCGTGGAGCAGGTCATCCGCCCCACCGGCCTGGTGGACCCGCAGGTGGTGGTCAAGCCGACCGAGGGCCAGATCGACGACCTGGTGCACGAGATCAGGGCGCGGGCCGAGCGCGACGAGCGGGTCCTGGTCACCACGCTGACCAAGAAGATGGCCGAGGACCTCACCGACTACCTGCTCGAACTGGGCATCCGGGTCCGCTACCTGCACTCGGACATCGACACCCTGCGCCGGGTCGAGCTGCTGCGCCAGCTCCGGCTCGGCGACTACGACGTGCTGGTGGGCATCAACCTGCTCCGCGAGGGCCTCGACCTGCCCGAAGTGTCCCTGGTGGCGATCCTGGACGCGGACAAGGAGGGCTTCCTTCGCTCCACGACCAGCCTCGTCCAGACCATCGGCCGCGCCGCCCGCAACGTCTCGGGCGAGGTCCACATGTACGCCGACCGGGTGACGGACTCGATGCGCAACGCGATCGAGGAGACCAACCGCAGGCGCGCGAAGCAGGTGGCCTACAACGAGGAGCGGGGCATCGACCCGCAGCCGCTCCGCAAGAAGATCACCGACATCCTGGAGCAGGTCTACGCCGAGGCCGAGGACGACGTGGCCCCCGGCGGCTCCGGCCGCAACGCCACGCGCGGCAAGCGGGCGGCGGGCGAGCCGGGCAAGGCGGGCTCGTCGGGCGTGCTGGCGGGCCGCGACGTCGGCTCGATGGCGCGCGCGGAGCTGGCCGACCTGGTCCAGCAGCTCACCGACCAGATGATGAACGCGGCCCGCGAGCTCCAGTTCGAGCTGGCGGGCAGGCTCCGCGACGAGATCGCGGACCTGAAGAAGGAGCTGCGCGGCATGGACGCGGCGGGCCTGAAGTAGCCCGACCCGCGAACGACGAGGGGCCCGCCGGGACGAATCCCGACGGGCCCCCGCGCGTCACGCGATCAGCTGGTGATGTCCTTGGTGCTGAACTTCCGCGCCGCCAGGAACGAGAACAGCGCCCCGTAGGCCAGCGCGGAGAACACCCCCTTGGCCATCTGCGACCAGTCGATGTCGGTGGACAGCAGGTCCATCCACGCCAGCGCGTAGTGCGTCGGCAGGTAGTTCCGCAGGTCCTCCAGCGCCGTGATCTGGTCCAGGATCTGCGACAGGATCGACGCCAGCACCGCCCCGCCGACCGCGCCCAGCGGCGCGTCCGTGGACACCGACAGGTACAGCGCCAGCCCGGCGACCCAGAACAGCTGCACCGAGATGTAGCAGACCGCCAGGAACACGCCGAGCACGCCGTCCGCGAACGGGGCGGCCTCACCGGTGGGGCTGACCAGCTCGCCCGCCCCGTACCAGACCACGCCGACCAGCAGCGCCGTGCCGGGGAGCAGCAGCAGCGACAGCACCGACAGGATGCCGGAGGCCGCGGCCTTGCGCCGCAGCAGCCGGTGCCGGGGGATCGGCGCGGCCAGCAGGTACTTCAGGCTGGACCAGGACGCCTCGCTGGCGATCGTGTCCCCGAAGAACAGGGCCACGATCATCGGCAGCAGGAAGCTGGAGCTGACGAACAGCGTCAGGACGACGAAGTTCACCCCGCTCGCCGTGGCCAGGTCGACGAACCCGCCGGACCGCCGGTTCGGCGCGTCCTCGCCCAGCTCGAACGCCACCACCAGGATGACCGGCAGCAGCACCAGGAACCCGAGCACCAGCTGGGTCCGCCGCCGCAGCAGCTGCCTGATCAGCTCGACCCGGATCGGCAGCGTCCGCGAGGCCCGGTAGCCGGTCCGCGACCCGTCCACCTCGACGCCCGGCCGCTCGGACCGGACCGCCTCGGCCAGGTCGCCCGCCCCGTGCGGGTCGGTGTGCACCCCGTTGTCCTGCGGGTTCCCGCCCGACGTGGCCGGGCGCACCGCCTTGTCGTCGCTCATTCGCCCACCAACTCCAGGAACGCGTCCTCCAGCCGCCTGCGCGGCCCGACCTGGTCGACCGCGACCCCGGCCGCCACCAGCGCCTGCAGCGCCTCGGCGCGCGGGGTGCCGTTCAGCGCCGCGTGCACCTGCCCGCCGTCGACGTGGACCTCCAGCACCCCGTCCAGGGACCGCAGGACCTCGGCCGCCTCCTCGGGCCGGTCGACCCGGAAGGTGGCCTCGCCGCTGCCGGTCGCGATCTCCTCGACCGGACCCGCCGCGACCAGGGCGCCCTTGTGCATGACCACCACGTGGCTGCACGTCTGCTCGACCTCGGCGAGCAGGTGGCTGGACACCAGCACCGTGCGACCGGCCGCCGCGTACCGCCGCAGCACGTCGCGCATGGCGTGGATCTGGGGCGGGTCGAGCCCGTTGGCGGGTTCGTCCAGCACCAGCAGGTCCGGCAGCCCGAGCATCGCCTGGGCGATCGCGAGCCGCTGCCTCATGCCCTGGCTGTAGGTGCGCACCTTGCGGTGCACCGCCTTCCCCAGGCCCGCGATCTCCAGCGCCTCGTCGAAGTGCGCCTGCTCCAGCGGCCTCCCGGTCGCCGACCAGTACAGCTCCAGGTTGGCCTTGCCGGACAGGTGCGGCAGGAAGCCGGAGCCCTCCACGAACGAGCCGATGCGGGAGAGCACCGGGGCGCCGGGCGTGATCTTGTGCCCGAACACCCTGATCTCGCCCTCGGTCGGCTGGATCAGGCCCATCAGCATCCGCAGCGACGTGGTCTTGCCCGCGCCGTTGGGGCCGAGCAGGCCCAGCACCTGGCCGTGCTCCACCCGGAACGACAGGTCGTTCACGGCGGTCAGGCCACCGGGGTAGGACTTCTTCAGGCCCTTGATGACCAGCGGGACCTCGGCCAGCTCCGGGTCGAGGTCGGTGGCCAGCCTGCGCCGGAACCACGCGACGACGGCCGCGATCGCGGACAGCGCGAGCACGCCCGCGATGCCCCACAGCGCGTCGGTGGGCACCTCGCTGACCCTGTTCGAGCCGGTCACCACCGGCACCCGCACGTTCCCGGTCTCGCCGTCGGCGAGCGCGATCCGGTAGACGGCGGGCTCCTGCGCGTTGGCGAACGACTGGTCGGTGGTCGACACGGCCAGCTGCAGCCGGTGCCCGCTCTCCACCGGGCGCACCACGCCGGGCAGCGACACGGACACCTCGACGGGCGTGCCGTCGGCGGGCAGGTCGGGCACCCGGAACGGGGCCACGGCCGAGCCGGGCAGCACCTTGCCGCCGTTCGCGTCGGCGTCGTAGAGCTTCGCGAACAGCACCGCGCCGCCATCGGGCACGGCCTGTCCGGGCACGGCGGCGATCTTGAGCCGCACCGTGGACGCGCCGGTCACCAGCAGCTGCGAGGTCAGCGCCTCGCTGCTGAACACGGCCGTCTGGCCGGGCATGTCGATCGTGAGCCTGCTGGAGAGCGAGCTGGACCGGCTGACCACCGTGCCGAGGCCCGGCAGGCTGCTCACCGACGCCGGGTTGCCGCCCGCCGGGTTGATCACGGCCTGCTCGCGGCCGGTCAGCGCCACGTCCTGCCGGTTCACCGAGGCCTGGCCGCCGAGACCGGGGTAGGCCGGGGCGACGACGTCGCGCAGCGCGACCGAGCCGCTGCTGCGGAACGCGCCCTGCACGGCGTACTGGAACGTGGTGCCGGGGTCGGCGCCCACGCCGTTCAGGTGGAAGTCCATCCAGTCGGCGATCTGGCCGCGCAGCTCGGGGCCGGGGGAGCCGCCGTCGTGGCCGCCCGCGTACCAGACGACCTTGACCTTGGCGCCGGTCGCCGCGATCTGCCTGGCGTTGGCGTCGGCCTGGTCGAGGCCGAACAGGGTGTCCTGCTCGCCCTGCACGATCATGGTCGGCTGGGTGATCCGGCCGGTCAGCTCGGAGGGCGAGCCCCTGCGCAGCACGTCGAGGGACGCCTGGCTCGCGGTGCCGGTCGTGGCGATCTCGTTGTACGCCGCGCACACCTCCGCGGCGAAGCGCCCGCAGGTGCCGTTGAGCGGGGCGGCGCCCCTGCCCTGACCGGGCTGCTGGCCCTGGCCGCCCTGCTCGGTCGCGGAGCCCTCGGGTGCGGCGGTCGCGGCAGCGCCGACCTGCTGGTCGTCGTCGTCCTGACCGGCCTCGGGGGCCTCCTGGGTGGGGCCGGACATGTTCCCGCCGCCGAGACCGGCGGAGAAGAACAGGCCGGACCACGAGCGCTTGAACACGCCCGCGTCACCGGACGGGCCGGGCGTGGGGGTGCGGGTGTCGACCGCGTCGCCGGTGGTGCCGTGGTTCGGCAGCAGGGCGGAGGCGAGGTCGTTGAACGTGATGCTGGGCGCGATGGTGTCCACGCGCGGGTCGACGCCCGCGAGGGACAGCGCCAGCGCGCCGCCGTAGGAGCCGCCGGTGACGCCGACCTTCGGGTCGCCGGGGGCGTCGGTCATGACCTCCTGGCGGGTCGCGAGCCAGTCGAGCAGCCGCCTGGCGTCGTTGACCTCGTGGTCGACCGAGTTGAGCGAGATCTGCCCGGTGCTGCGGCCGAAGCCGCGGGCCGAGTAGGTCAGCACGACGAAGCCGCGCTGGGCCAGTTCGGTCGCCTCGGTGGCCACGCTGTTCTTGCTGCCGCCGAATCCGTGCGGGAGCAGGATCGCCGGAGCCGGGGTCTTCTCGGGCAGGTACAGGGTGGTGTCGATCTGGAGGGCCCGGTCGCTGCCGGGAGCCTCCGGGACGTCGATCACCGCGTCACGGGTGTGCACCTGCGGCGGGTCGTCGCCCCCGCGCGTCCAGACGACAACGCCACCGATCAAGGCGACGAGCACGACCAGCGCGGGGAGCGACCACCTGCCGCGAAGGCGGGAAGGGATGGCCACCCCGTCGACCTTAAGGGCGGTCAGCTGAGAGCACGCGACGGACCTGGCCTGCGGGTCTCAGCTCCGGGCGGTCCGAGGGGGTGCGCCGAACGGTCGGTTCTGATACGGTGCGAAACGAGCAATCCGGACATAGCGGGTGAAAACCGCGCGGAGTGCGGAAACGGCCAGTGGGTGCCACACCTCACCCCGGCTGGCTTTTTCGCGCGCCCGTGGTGGATGATTACCGCATTGTGGAGGGGAGTACTCCCTAAAACGGCGGTGTCGTCAGCACGGAGTCCAGCGTCGGGCTCCCGGTGCCGCCGGTCTGCGGACGCTCGGTTTTTTCGCAGACGGAGGAGACCTCCGGTCATTGGCGTGCGCGCTATGTGCCGGAGGGTGTCTCATGACTGTTCCCGTGTGGTTGTGGCTGGCCACGATCGCGGGTCTGCTGATCTTGCTCGCGATCGACCTGTTCGTGGTCGACCGCCACCCCCACGAGGTCTCCCTCGCCGAGGCGGGCCGCTGGGTCGTCTTCTACGTGGCGATGGCCGTGCTGTTCGGCGCCGGGATCTGGTACTTCGAGGGTGGCACCCCGGCGGGCGAGTTCTTCGCCGGGTACATCACCGAGTACTCGCTCAGCGTCGACAACCTCTTCATCTTCCTGATCATCATGACCACCTTCAAGGTGCCCGCGATCCACCAGCACAAGGTGCTGCTGATCGGCATCCTGATGGCGCTCGTGCTCCGGGGCGGCTTCATCGCGGCGGGCGCCGCGCTCATCGAGCGGTTCTCCGCCGTGTTCTACCTGTTCGGCGCGTTCCTCATCTACACCGGCTACAAGCTGGCGCGAGGCGAGGACGAGGACGAGGAGTTCAAGGAGAACGCCGGGCTGCGCATGGTGCGCAAGTTCCTGCCGGTCACCGACGAGTACCACGGCTCCAAGTCGTTCACCCGGATCGACGGCAAGCGGTACGTCACGCCGATGTTCATCGTGATGATCGCCATCGGCTCCACCGACCTGCTGTTCGCGCTCGACTCGATCCCGGCGATCTTCGGCCTGACCAAGGAGCCGTTCCTGGTCTTCACCGCGAACGCGTTCGCGCTGATGGGCCTGCGCCAGCTGTACTTCCTGCTCGGCGGTCTGCTCGCCAAGCTCGTCTACCTGTCGATCGGCCTGTCGGTGATCCTCGGTTTCATCGGCGTGAAGCTGATCCTGGAGGCGCTGCACACCAACTCGCTGCCGTTCCTCAACGGCGGCGAGCCGTTCGGCGTGCCGACCATCGGCATCGGGCTGTCGCTGTCGGTGATCGTCGGCGTCCTGGTCATCACGACCGTGGCCAGCCTCATCAAGGTCAAGCGGCACCCCGAGGTGGTCAAGCAGCCCGTCGAGGGGTAGCGCGCTGTGAGTGTCAACAAGTGTCGTGAGCTTTGCTAAGAACTTTGGGGTAGCGTCCTGACCCGTGCGCCCCGATGACTTGCGACTGCTCGACCTGCCAGGTTCCCTCTCGGTGCGAGGCGACCTCGTCCTGGTGAACACGGCCCGCCCCGACGCGGAGGCCAACACCTACCGAGGTTCCCTGCACCGCCTCCCGCTCGACGGAAGCGGGGCGCGGCAGTGGACGTGGGCGGAACGCGACTCGGCCCCCCGGATCTCCCCGGACGGGCGCTGGGTCGCGTTCCTCCGCGTCGCCGAGCCGGGCAAGCCCGCGCAGGTGCACGTCATGCCCGCCGACGGCGGTGACGCCCGCCGCGTCACCGACGCCCCGCTCGGCGCGGGCGCCCCGGTCTGGTCGCCCGACTCCACCCGCCTCGCGTACACCGCGCGCGTGCCCGAGCCCGGCCGCTACGGCTCCGAGGTCGACGGGACCAAGCCCGGCCCCGACGCCGAGGCCCCGCGCCACATCACCCGGCTCGACTACCGCGTCGACGACCTCGGCTTCACCGGCGACCGCCGCCCCCGCTTGTTCGTGGTGGACGCGCTGGTCAGCGGGGCCGACCCGGTCGAGCTGACCGACGGCTCCCACGACCTCGGCGCCCCCGCGTGGACCACCGACGGCGCGCGGCTGGTGTTCACCGCGCCCCGCGACCTCGACGCCGCCGAGACCCACGAGGACGACCTCTACACCGTGCCCGCCGAGGGCGGCGCGGCCCCCGAGCTGCTCGTGCGCGCCCCCGGCGCGGCGGGCGACCCGGTGCCGCTGGCCGACGGCGGCGTCCTGTTCTACGGCCTGGACAACGAGGGCGGCAGCGCGGTCGCCCGCAACCTCGGCCTGTGGCTGGCGCGCGGCGGCGAGCTGCGCAGGCTCACCGACGTCGAGACCGTCGACTGCGAGAAGGCCGCGGGCGCGCCCGTGGTGACCGGCGACGGCGTGCTCGTCGCGGTCCGCAACCGGGGCGCCGTCGAGCTGCGCCGCGTCCCGCTCGACGCGGACGGCGTCGACCTCGCGGGCACCGAGCTGCTCGCCGGGGAGAAGGCCGAGGTCAGGGCGTTCGCGGCGGACGGCGACGTGGTCGTGGCCGCGATCTCCGACACCGAGAGCCCGGCCCGCGTCGTGCGCGTCGGCGGCGGCCTGCTCGCCGACTTCGCCCCCGACCTGCCGAAGGCGCGCGTCGAGGAGATCACCGGCGCCGCGTCCGACGGCTACCCGGTGCACGGCTGGGTCGTGCTGCCCGAGGGCGACGGCCCGCACCCGGTGGTGCTGACCGTGCACGGCGGTCCGTTCATGTACTACGGCTGGGGCTTCTTCGACGAGGCCAGGGTGTACGCCGCCGCTGGTTACGCGGTCGTGCTGCCCAACCCGCGCGGCTCCGCCGGGTACGGCCAGGCGCACGGCCGGTCGGTCATCGGCGCGTTCGGCACCGTCGACGTCGACGACGTCCTGTCGACCCTCGACGCGGCCCTCGCCCGCCCCGACCTGGACGCCGAGCGCGTCGGCGTCATGGGCGGCTCCTACGGCGGCTTCATGACCTCGTGGCTGGCCGCCCACCACGGCCACCGCTTCCGCGCGGCGTGGAGCGAGCGCGCCGTCAACGCCTGGGACTCGTTCACCGGCTCCTCGGACATCGGCTGGTACTTCGCCGACGCCTACTGCGGCGCGGACCCCGAGGCCCAGCGCCGGATGAGCCCGCTGACCTACGCGGACCAGATCAGCATCCCGTTCCTGGTGGTGCACTCCGAGCACGACTGGCGCTGCCCGGTCGAGCAGGCCCAGCGCATGTACGTCGCGCTCCGGCGCAACGGCGCCCCCGCCGAGATGCTGCTGTTCCCCGGCGAGGGCCACGAGCTCACCCGCTCCGGCAAGCCCCGCCACCGCCAGCAGCGCTTCGCGGCGGCCCTCGACTGGTGGTCCCGCCACCTGGGCTGATCCGGCCCTGGGCTGATCCAGTCCGCAGAACACCGGTCACGGGGCCGGTCCGGCGTGCGACCCTTCCGGTCACGCGCGGGACCGGCCCCTTCCCGCGCGCCACGTTCGGCGTCGGGCCGTTCGACCCCCGCCCGCCGGTGCGTTGGGCGCATTCCGGGGAAATCACTAATTCCCCCGGCGCTTCCGGACCCAGACTGTGCGTGCAGCTGGAGGAGGTGGACCGTGGCGAATCCGACGCCCCGCCCAGGGGACTGGCCCGCGGGGACTTTCATGAGCATGTTGCCGCCCCGCGCGCGGGCGGGACTGCTCGAACTGGGGACCGAACGATCGTTCAAGCGCCGCGAGGTGCTGATGCGCGAAGGCGACGCGACCGACCACGTGCTGCTGCTGTGCCGGGGGCTGGTGAAGGCGACCGGGCTGCAGGAGAACGGGCGGGAGACGCTGTTCAGCATCAAGGTCGGCGGCGACCTGGTCGGCGAGATCGCGGCGATGGACGGCTCGTGCCGGTCCGCCACGGTCACCTCCTGCGTCCAGGGGCACGGCCGGGTGATCAGCGCCGCCGCGTTCCGCGACTACCTGCGGGCCGTGCCGGACGCGCACTTCGCCCTCACCCGCATGATCATCCAGACGTTGAAGTGGGCGGACCGGCGCAGGCTCGACTTCACCGGGTACCCGACGCTGGTGCGGCTCGCCCGGCTCCTCGGCGAGCTGGCCGACACCTTCCTCGCCGGGCGGGGCAACCAGGTCGAGCTCGACCTCGGGCTCAGCCAGGGGGACCTCGCGGACCTGGTCGGGGCCGAGGAGGACACCACCCGCAAGGAGCTGCGCGTCCTGCGCGACCGGGGGCTGATCACGCTCGGCTACCGGTCCCTCACGGTGCTCGACCGGGCCGGGCTCGCGCGGGTCGCGGAGGGGAACGCGCGCGGTCGCGGGGCGGGGGAGAAGCCGTGACCGTCGTGGACGTGGCGCTCGAACGGCCGTTCTCGCTCGGCGGCCTCGTCTACCGGCTGGTGCTCGCGGTCGACGTCGAGGGCTACAGCAAGCTCTCCGGGTACGAGCAGGGGCGGGCGCAGTCGCTGCTGGACGAGGTCATGGAGCACGCCGCCCGGCGGTCCGGGCTCGACCGCTCCGACTGGTACCGGCAGGTGCGCGGCGACGGCGAGCTGGCCGTGCTGCCCGCCGACACCGACACCGCCTGGGTCGTCGCCCGGTTCACCGAGCGGCTGCGCGACGGGCTGGCCGCCCTGCGCGCCGCGGGCACCCCGCTGCGGGTGCGGCTGGCCATGCACTGCGGACCGCTCGCCGGCGGCCGGTACGGGCTGGTGGGGGAGACGCCGATCCGCACGTGCCGTCTGCTCGACGCCCCCGTGGTGCGCCGCGCCCTCGCCGCCGCCGACGGGGACCTCGTGCTGGTGGTGTCGGACGGGCTGTTCCGGGACGTCGTCAGCACCCGGTTCCACCAGCTGGACCCAGGGCGCTTCCGGCGGACCTGGGTGACGGCCAAGAAGACCCGGTACGCGGGGTACGTCTGCACCGCCGGACCCAGCGCTTCGCCCAATCCCTAGCGCCGCGCGCCACCGGTCGGGCAGTCTGCGCGGATGCAGTGGACCGTGCGGGCCGGGTCGCCCGACGACGCGCCGGAGATCGCCAGGATCAACGTGGAGTCCTGGCAGCGTGCCTACCGGGGGATCGTCGCCGACCCCGTGCTCGACCGGATGCTGCCCGAGAGCAGGCTCCCCGGCTGGGTCAGGGTGCTCGCGCTGCCCGACCCGAGCCGGGTGTTCGTCGCCGTCGAGCCGAGCGGGCGGATCGGGGCCTACAGCGCGGTGGACGCCGTCCGCGAGGAGCGCGACGCCCACCCCGACCTGAGGACCGGCGAGCTGGTCGCGATGTACGCCGACCCTGGGTTCCTGGGGACTGGGGCCGGGCACGCGGTGCACGAGGCGGCTGTCGCGCACCTGGCCGACCAGGGGTTCCGGTACGCGGTGCTGTGGGTGTTCGAGGACAACGCGCCGTCGCGGGAGTTCTACGAGTCGCACGGGTGGCGCCACGACGGGGCCTCGGAGCGGTACGAGCTGGCGGAGCAGCTGCTGCCCGAGGTGCGGTACGCCCGCTTCCTGCCCCGGCGCAGGCCGAAGGGCGAGCGGCAGGCGCCGACCGCGCGGGGCAACGGGGTGCGGCGGTGACCGGGGTCTCCGACCTGGATTTTCACGCTGTCGAGTAGCCGACGAGGGCGTGCCCCGGCACGTTCCGACCCGGTAGTTTCATGACCAACGGGGTTGCACCGCCCAGGTCGAGGGCGGTGCTGGTGACGGGTCGGCGCCGGTCGCGTCAGAGCCGGTCGCGCCAGAGCCTGGTCGTGCCAGAGCCTGGTCGTGCCGGGGCAGGTCGTGCCCTGCTGGTCGGGGATCGAGACGACTGTCCGCTGTCCATGGACTTGGGCCGCTGTCCGCTTTTCGTGGACCTGGTCAGCTCTGCTCGCCCGCGGTCAGTTCAGCAGGGTGTAGTTCAGCTCCTCGCAGACCCTGGCGAGCGGCAGGTCGAGGCCGGGGTGCTCCAGGGGCAGCAGGACGTCCGGCGATGCGGGCAGTCCCGAGCCGCCCGGTGGGTCCCACAGGCACACGGCCTCGTTGCCGCCGTCCATGGACGACCGGTACCACAGGCCGTCCAGCTCGGGGTACGCCGCGCGGATGGTGCGCGCCCAGGCCTGGGTGATCACCTTTGGTCCGGAGCTGATCTCCTGCGACGCCCCGACCCTGGTCGGCCACAGGCCGGTCAGGTCGAGCAGCCGCAGGGTCCGCTTGGGGCGCAGCACCACCAGGAACGGGCTGCGGGTGCGCCGGTCCACCACCGACGTCGCCTGGAACACCTCGGCGACGCAGGTCCGGACGGTGAGCCCGAAGTACAGCACGCCCTGGTCCTGGTCGTGCGTCAGCTCACCGCCGGGTCCCGGCGGCTGGGTGTCGAAGCGCGCGTGCGGCAGGGGGCCGGTGTAGCGGAAGCTGTTCCACCGCTGCGGGTGCAGGCCCTTCGCGGTGAAGATCCGCACCAGCCGGGTGGCCTGGTGCACCGCCACGACGTCCTCGGTGCGCCGCAGGTTGGCCTGCAGCACGGCGGGGGCGGGCGGCTGGGGAAGCCGAGACATTCGGGTCCAGGTGTTCGGGGGACGGGGGACCGTGCCGGTCGGTGGTGGATGTCGGTCGTGGGCGGGTTCCAGGGCGACCAGGCTGCCAGGTCGTCGGTCGGCCGGGCGATCGGGTGTCCGGGTGATCGGTCCAACACCGCTCGGCCCACCGGGTGAACCCCGTCGGACCCGCTGCGGAACCACCCGCGACCACCCGTCAACCGGACCGACCGACGCTGGTCGGCTCCCTCAGGACCAGGTTCCCAGGGGGTGCCCCGTCGGGCGATCGGTCGTCCGCGTGATCGGTCGGCCAGGTGTTCGGACAACAGGGTGATCGTGCGGCTGGCTGTTCGGGCGACAGGGCGGTTCGGCGGTCGGCTGATCGGCCGGGTGCGCATCGGTACCGGTGCTCGGAATCCGGAGCGCTCGGACGGCTGACTGGTCGGGGTTGACGGAGCAGTGGGGCGGCGGATCGGCTGGTCGACGGAGTGGTTGGTCGGCGGATCGGCTGGTGGTGGGCTCGGGTGGTCGGCACTTCCGCCCGCCAGGCTGCCAGGTGATCGGGAGTCGGGCGAGCGAGTGCCCGCATGACTGGGGTTCCGGGGTTCGGGCTGCCGAGCGTTCGGAACACCCGGCGTGTCAGCGACCGTTCCGAGCACCGCCCGCTCGTACCGCCGGTGCCCGTCCCACCGTCGGGCCGTCCAGCCCGACCCCATCCCGCCCGACACCGTCCAGCTCGACACCATCCCGCCGCTTGGCTGTCTATCCGCCCGCCTTACCGGTGGTCGTCCTGCCATCCGGCCAGTTCGCCGCTGGTCAGGCTGCCGGTCAGGCCGCTGGTTCGGCTCGTCGGGCCGCTGGTCAGGCTTGTCGCTGAGCGTCGGCTGCCCCTCTTCTGCCCGGCCTGTTCCTGTCCCGCCTGCTCCTGCCCGGCGTGCTCCTGCTCAGCCCGGTCTATCCGTTCGGTCTATCCGTTCCCGCCCAGCCCTGCTGCTCCTCATCCCTCCTGCCGTTCCCGTCCGCTCTCCTGCCAGCCCGCTCACCTTCTCGTTCGCGCTCCTACTCGTCCCGATCCGCCCAAGTCAGACCGGCGTTCCGAGCTGGGCGGCCAGGGCGGTGACCTTGCCCGGTTCCCCGCCCGCCAAGAGCCAGTCGCGCGGGCTGGCCGGCCTGCCCTCGACCAGGAGGTCCTCCTGGTCGGTGGTCATGAACCCGGCGATCACCAGCGCGGGCTGGTCCTCCGGCACCGACGCGAGCACCGCCTCCAACCCCGGCAGCACCCCGTTGCCCGCGAACTGCCAGGCGGGCAGCCGCCAGCTGCCCCGGTCCTTCCAGCCGACCAGTCTGCCCAGGCCGAGGCGGTGCCGGATGCGGCTCGTGTCCACGCCCAGCTGGGTCGCCGCGTCGGACACGGTGATCGCCGAGTCGCGCAGCACCGCGTGCGCCACGATGCTGCGCGCCCTCGGCTTGTCGTCGTCCGGCGAGTGCGGGCTCAGGTCCAGGCCGACGTCCAGCAGC
The DNA here is from genome assembly GCF_024171695.1 of Actinosynnema pretiosum. Classification (GTDB taxonomy): domain Bacteria; phylum Actinomycetota; class Actinomycetes; order Mycobacteriales; family Pseudonocardiaceae; genus Actinosynnema; species Actinosynnema pretiosum. The sequence continues at coordinate 511,202 of NZ_JAMTCF010000004.1, forward strand.
GCGTCCCGCACGTCCGGCGTCAGGTAGCTCGCCGGCTCCGGGTGGGGCGGCGCCAACCGCTTCGCGGCGTCCGCGACGAGGTCGAGGAACGCGTCGGGGGTGACGTGAAGGCCGGCTTTCGCCAAGACCGTCTCCAGCGCTGGACTCATGAGCACAGAGTATCCCGCGCGTGCGCTTCTGTGCGCCGCTGTCGCTCGAACGGTCGCCCCCATCTACTCACCGTGCACGCACAGCAACTTTCGGTGCACGTCCAGTAGCGGTGAGCTACCTGCTGTCGTGACCTGTCCCTCATCCGCCCGTTGACTACGATGCCTCGCGGAAACCAGTCAGGGGGAAGTGTCGTGGCAGTGGTGGAACGACCGGACAAGCGACTGCTGGGCGTGTGGGTGGTGGCGGCGATCGCGCTGCTCTACTTCGTCCACCAGCGCTCCAGCGAGGGTCTGCTCGACCTGCGGGTCTACCGCACGGGTGGCGAGGCCTGGCTGCGCGACCTCCGCCTGTACGCGGACGACTTCCCCAAACCCCTGGACGGCCCGCCGTTCCCCTTCACCTACCCGCCGCTGGCCGCCGCGATCTTCAGCCTCTTCGCGCTGGTGCCGTGGCCCGCCGCGGTTCTGGTGTGGACGACGCTCGGCCTGGTGCTGCTGCTGGCGGTGTGCGTCGTCTCCGCCTGGCACGTCTACGGGGACGCGCGCCGCGCGCTCCTGGTCGGCGTCATCGTCTCCATCGGCGCGCTGGTGCTGGAACCGGTGTGGGCCACCTTCGACTTCGGCCAGATCAACCTGGTCATCATGGGTCTGGCCGCGCTGGACTGCCTGCTGCCGCGCACCCGCTGGCCCAGGGGCCTGCTGATCGGCTTCGCCGCCGCGATCAAGCTGACGCCCGCCGTGTTCGTGCTGTTCTTCCTGGCGCGCGGCAAGTGGAAGCCGGTCCTCACCGCCATCGGGTCGTTCGTCGGGTTCGGACTCGTCGGCGCGGTCGTCGCGTTCGAGGACACCAAGGAGTACTGGTTCCACACCCTGTTCGACCCCGCGCGCATCGGCGAGCTCGGCTACGCGGGCAACCAGTCGCTGCGCGGCCTGGTCAACCGCCTCGGCCTGACCGGGACCGCCGAGTCCGTGACGTGGCTGCTGCTGTCGCTGGGCGTCGCGGCGCTGGCCTGGATCGCGGTGCGCCGCGCGCGCGAGGACGTGTCCGCGCTGCTGGCCGTGTCGATCGCGGCGCTGCTGGCGTCCCCGGTGTCCTGGACGCACCACTGGGTGTGGGTGGTGCCCGGTCTGGTCCTGCTGGTGGGCCAGCGCTCCGTCGCCGGTTGGGTGACGCTGGTGCTGGTCGCCGACCTGTTCGTGTGGGCCCCGCTGTGGCTGCTGCCGCACGACAAGGGCGTCGAGGTCGGCTGGAACGCGTGGCAGCAGCTCGTCGGCAACTCCTACGTGCTGGTCGCGGTGGCGGCGCTGGTGTACCTGGCGGTCCGCAAGCCCGCTCCGGTGGAGGAGTTGGCTCCGGACGTCGAACCGGCCGCCACCGACCGCTGAGCCGGTCCGCTCCCCTGAACGACGACAGCCGCCCACCGGCGAACCGGTGGGCGGCTGTTCTCGTTCTCGCGCCGTTCGAGGACTAGCGGGCGGCCGTCACTGGCCGGTGATCATCGCGACGGCCCGGTCCTGGGTCCGCTCGTCGACCGCGGCCAGCTGGAACCCCCGGCCGATGATGTGCGACACCAGCGCGGGCTCCGGCGGAACACCGTGCTTGCGCAGGTAGTGCGACACCGCGCCCGCCCACACCCAGGTGCCGTCGGTGCGGAAGTTCAGCGGAACGTCCCGGTCGGACGGCGCGAACTCGTCCACGTCCGTGTCACGGGCGGACAGCACCACGGGCGCCGACTCCAGGTACGCCAGCAGCCGCTCGCGCAGCTGCGGGTCCACCGGCTGCCTGCGCACCACCGGGCGACCGGTCTGGTCGCGACCGTCGTACACGCGCGCCGTGCGCAGGTCCGCCTGCGGCTGACCACCCGGCTGACCGAACCCGCCGGGCTGGCCGGCCGCCTGCTGTCCGGGGAACGGCTGACCGGGCTGCCCGTGTCCCTGCGGCCCCGGCCCGGCGAACTGCTGCCCCGGCGCGAAACCGGGCTGCCCCTGCGGTCCGGGGAAGCCCTGCCCCGGCGTCGCGGGCCCCTGCTGCGGAAACCCCTGCGGCGGGGTCTGCGGCCCACCCTGCTGCGGCCCACCTTGTGGTGCCCCGCCCTGCTGCGGTCCGCCCTGCCCCTGCGGCACGCCCTGCCCCTGCTCGGGCTGGGCCTGCTCCACCTGCCTGGGCGGCAGACCGGCGCGCTGCCGCAGCCAGTCCGGGATCAGCTCCTCGGCGCGCGGGAACGTCCGCAGCTCGTCCTGGAACCCGATCATCGGCGGCGCGTTGCGCCAGCGGGGCTCCTCGGCGGCGTCGAAGTCCACGGCGAACGCGCTCGGCGCCTCGATCTCGTAGACCGCGCTCAACCAGGTGCCCCGGTCCTGCTCGTACATGCCCGCGCGCAGCCTGCCGAACAGCTGCACCACGTCGATCGGCGGCCGGACCGGGCGCTGCTGCCCGTCCGGACCGGTGAACGCCATGTCCACCTCGATGTGCCTGCCCGCAGCGCGGTACTCGGTGCGCACCCGCTGCCAGTCCGGAGGCAGGGCGGGCAGCATCGCGCGCCCGATCTGCCGGACGAGCTGCTGCTGCTCCTGCTCGTCCAGCGGTGTGACTGGCTCGGTCATGCGACGAACACCCCTTCAAGATCCCCCCGGCGCAACGGTCGGCAGATCCTATCGCCCGATGTGACGGACGACGGCGGACTTGACCTGACGGGGTGGAGTTCGGCGGGTCACCGCAGGAAGCTCTGACCCCCGAAGTCGTCGTCCTCCTCGGTGTCCCGCCTCGGCCTGCGCTGCGGCGGCTGCGGCGGAACGGGCGGCTGCTGGGCGTGTCGCGGCGGAGTGGGCGGCGCGGCCCGCTCGTCCTCGATGCCGAAGCTCATCTCCCGGTGCACCGGCGCCTGCGGGCGCTCCTCGGCGGGCGGTGCCGGGAAGTTCTTCTTGGCTTCCTGGAACAGCGTGTTCGCCGTCTGGTCCTGAGTGCCGATCGTCTCCGCCATGGCCTGCTGGAGCAGTTCCGGAATGCGCGACTGGGCCTTCTGCAACGTCCGCATGATCTCCGCGGACACCTCGGCCATCCGCCGCTCACGCGCGGGCTCGGCGATCTGCAGGTCGGTGAGGATGCCGTTGGAACCGATGGTGAGCCGGACGTGCCCGTCACGGGACGTCTCGGTCACGGACATGCCCTGCACCCGCTCGGCCATCGCCTCGTAGCGCTGGGCCTTCTGCTTGAGACCGGTCTCCCAGTCGGCCACCATGCGCTCGGAACCGCCGATGTCTTCGGGCACGATCACGTCTCCCTTCGATCAACGCCATCATGCCGCACCGAAGTGCTCCCCGGTGCCGGATCGGCCTCCGGAGCTCGTGCACGCTCCGAACGCCCGACCTCGCGCTCGGGGTTCCGCGCTGAGCGAACCCCGCGCTCACGGATGCCGGGCTCTTCGGGTTCCCGCACCCGGAGCGCGTGACGACCGACCGGGAGAACGCGCGGTGGTGCCCGCGGAATCAGCGTGACCTGACCCCGCACGGCCTGGGAACTGGAGACGGCACTGCCGGACGTCACACAGCCCGGCTCACGCGGCTTGCTCTCGCGCCACCGGGCTACTCGGGCTGGTCGCCCTGCTCGGTCTGCTCGGGCTGCTCGCCTGTCCAGCTTGGTCGGGCTGCTCGGGCTACTGGAGCTGGCTGCTCTGCTCAGGCTGGCCGGGCTGCTGGATCTGTCCGCGCTATTCAGGTCCACCAGGCCGGTTGCTCTGCTCGGACTGGCCGGGCTGATCACTCTGCTCGGCCTGCCCGCTCTGCCAGGTCTGCCCGCGCTGCCAGGTCTGCCCGCGCTGCCAGGTCTGCTCGGTCTGCTCGGTCTGCCCGAGCTATTCGGGTCGGTCGGGCTGTTCGCTTTGCTCGGGTCGGCCGGGCTGTTCGCGCTACTCGGGTTGGTCAGGCTCCGGGTCTGCCGGGTCTGCCGGGTCTGCCCGGCCTGTTCGATCTTCTCGTGCTCGTTCGGCTCGGGTTTGCTCGGCTCGGGTTCGCTCGGTTAGCTGCGGCGGGAACCGGTCCGGCGCCGTCGTCCTCCCGGAACCGGTTCCCGCTCTGCTGCCGCAGGGGTCAGCGCACGCCGAGCAGGTCCACCACGAAGATCAGCGTCTCGCCGCCCTTGATGGCACCGCCCGCGCCGCGGTCGCCGTAGCCGAGGTGCGCGGGGATGACGAGCTTGCGACGCCCGCCGACCTTCATGCCCACGACGCCCCGGTCCCAGCCCGCGATGACGCGCCCGCCGCCCAGCGGGAACACGAACGCCTCGCCGCGGTCCCAGGACGCGTCGAACTGCTCACCGGTGGAGTGCGCGACACCGACGTAGTGAACCTGGACCAGCTGGCCCGCCTGGGCCTCCGGACCGTCGCCGACGGTGATGTCCTCGATCACCAGGTCCGCGGGCGCGGCACCCTCGTACGGCTCGACCACGGGCTTGTTGGGGGACATGCGGAATCTCCTCAGGACGAACTGCTCGCTGTTCGGGCAGTGCTTGGGCGAGTCAATCACGTTCGAGTGAACTGAGCCGAACGGACCACAACCACTGCACCTCGTGCCACCAGTGTGGCTCCCGGCGCCCTGGTGCTACCCCACCGAGGGGAGAGCACACACCTGAAGGAGATGACCGTGGCGGAAACCCGGAGCTGCCTGAGGTTCCTGCTGGGGACCACCGCAGTGGTCGCACTGCTCCCCACAACCGCGCTCACCGCGTTCGCCCACCCCGGCCCCAGCACCAGCGAAGTCCGCGAACGCATCGTCGGTGGCACGCGCGCCAGCACCGCCGACCACCCGTGGGTGGTCTACCTGGCGACGAGCACCGGAGCCCAGTACTGCGGCGGGACGCTGGTCGCACCGGACAAGGTCCTGACCGCCGCGCACTGCACCGAGGGCGACGCACCGTCAGCGGTGCGCGTGGTCGAGGGCCGCGACGACAAGACCTCCAGCGCGGGCACCACAGCACGCGTCACCGACATCTGGATCCACCCGTCCTACCGAGCACCCACCCAGGGCTACGACATCTCGGTCCTGACCCTGGACCGCCCTTCGTCCGCCGAACCCCTCCCCCTGGCGAAACCCGCAGACTCGGCCCTGTACGAGGAAGGCGTCCCCGGCACGGTCCTGGGCTGGGGCGCGACGTCCCCCGGCGGAACGGCCTCACGCCACCTGCTCGGCGCGACCGTGCCGCTGATCGACTCCGACTCGTGCGAGGCCGCCTACGGGACGCGCTACGTCCCTGACCTGATGGTCTGCGCCGGTTTCCCCGAGGGCGGCACCGACTCCTGCCAAGGCGACTCGGGCGGCCCGCTCGTCGCAGGCGGCAAGCTGATCGGCGTCACCTCGTGGGGCGAGGGCTGCGCCGCAGCGGGCGCGCCCGGCGTCTACAGCCGCGTCGCGGGCTACTCGACCGAACTGGAAACCCAGCTGAGTCCCTGACCATCTGACAACCTGCCCGCCACCCGCAGCCCTGTGCCTGCCCGCCGCCCGTCGTCCGCCGTCCCAGCACGATCACCACAACCTGGTCACCCGAACTGCTCCGCCCAGGTCACCGAGCGCTCATCGTTCCGGCCAGGTCACCGAGCGCGCGGAAAGCGAACGGGCGGTCAGCTCAGCCGACCGCCCGCTCCCGCACGTCTTCCAGCACCGCAGCGTCCCTGCGGTCACCCGTCTACTGAGGACGCCTGCCGGTGTTCTGCTCGTTCGCCAGCAGCCGGTGCGACAGCACGGTGCCGCCCGCCATTGCCGCAGGCATGACCACCAGCGGCGCCAGCGGGATCAGGCACATCAGGTACGCAGGCACCGCGAACCCGAGCACCATGGCCCGCCGCTCCTTGAGCACCCGCCGCCGAACCGCCAGGTCCAGCCCGCGCCGGGTGAACGGGATACCGGTCAGCTCCAGCCCGAGCAACCACCCGTTGATCCCCGCGCCGATCACCGGGACCACGGTCTGCCCCACCAGCGGGATGAACCCTGCGATGAACAGCGGGATCGCCACCAGGATCGCCATGCCCACCAGGCGCAGCGAGTCACGGGCCCCGACCACCGTCGACCGCCACCAGCCGACCCGCTCGGACTCCGGGACGCCGCCCAGCTCCTCGTCCTCGATCGTCTCGGCGATGTGCTCGTAGAACGGACCACCGATGATCAGGGTGATCGCGGTGAACAGCAGCAGCCCGAGGGTCAGGTAGGCGGCCAGGATGGACACGCCCGCCAGCACCCGCACACCGGTGCGCAGCGAGTCGGCCCAGTTGTTGGCGAACGGTGTCACGAACGTGGTGATGTCGTCGATCCAGTAGCCCAGCGCCACGAGGCTGCCGGTCAGCAGCAGCGTCGTGATCAGGGCCGGGATCGCACCGATGATCAGCAGCTTGGGCCTGCGGAACACGGAGCCGAAGCCGTGGCCGAGCAGTCCGATTCCTGCGGAGAAGTCGCGGAGCACGGCCGGAGCATAGCCAGCCGCGCACCGGATGGCGGTCGCTTCCCGAACCCGAGCGCTGCGACCATGACCTACCGAGCCCGACCGCACCCGCAGCGAGAGGCCCCGGCATGGCCGTCCCCGACCGCACCGCACCGGCCCCCGGCCGACGAACCACCCCCCTGCCGGACCCACCTGCGGTCACCACCCCGCGCCGCCCCCACCGCCCCACCGCGCAACACCCCCGCCAGGCGCACCCCAGCACCGCACGGCACCCCGCCACGAGATCCTCGCAGGCACAACCCGCAGCGGAACACCTCACCACCGAGCAACCCCTTGCCACCCGGCGAGTTCCCGCACAACCGGTTGCCGCACAACAACTCCCCGCGCAACCCGTCGTCACGCGCCAGGTTCCCGCACAGCCCACTACCCGGCGCGGGCCCACGTCCACCCACCCCACCCCGTCATCCACTCACCCCGCGCAAGCCTCGCCCCAGCTGAACCTGACGCGCGCCAGACCGGAGCAGGACCCCGCAGCCCACACCCCATCCCCGGAACACCCCAACCCACTGCTGCGGCCAGCCCGGACTGCCCAGGCTTCCGCACACCAGGACACGACCACCCCTGACACTGCCCGCCCAGACGACACTGCCAGCCCAGACGATGCCCGTCCCGACAACATCTATCCCGACGGTGCTCGTCCGAACAGCGTCCGTCCGGACAACGGTCACCCTGACGGCGCCCGTCCCGGCCGCGTTCGCCTGAACAGCCTTCAACGCGACAGCACCAGGCCAGGCAGCACCAGTCCGGACAACGCCCGCCCGGATAATGCCCGCCCGGACAGCATCCGTTCCGACACCGCCCGTCCCGACAACACCCGCCCGGACAGCGTTCGCCAGGACAGCACCACCCGCCCTGAAACCGCCCGTCCTGAGGGTGTCCGCCCCGAAGCCGTGCGCCCCGAGGCTGTCCGCCCTGAAGCCGGGCGTCCCGAAGCCGTGCGTCCCGATCCGCTCGGCGAATCACGCGGCACGCCATTGCCCGCGTTGCCACCCGAGTTGTGGGAGAGCCGCGAGGTGCACGCCGCCGTCGCCTCGGACGCGCCTGGCGTGCTGGTCGCCATCGCGCGCCGCGCCCACGGGTTGCGTCAGGACGAGCTCGGTGCGCTGGCCGGGTACTCGCAGTCCGCGATCTCGCGCCTGGAATCAGGCAGCGGCATCGCCTACGACCTGCGCGTGCTCCGCACCATGCAACGGCTGCTCGGCATCCCGGCCCACCTGCTCGGCCTGGCAGACCGGGCCGCCCGCCCGTCCGTCTCGCCTCGCTCCGACCACCCCGTCGACCCCGCCGCCCTCACCGCGTTGCGCGCGGCCACCGCCCGGCGTGGCGGACCCGTGCGGCAGTTGCTGGTGCTGCGCCGCATCCTCGACGACGCGCACCACCGCCAGGGCTGGCGCGCCCTGGTCCCCGCAGCCCGCTCCCTGTTCGACTTCGCCGACGCCCTGTGCCGCACCGCGGACGGCGACCACCGGCGCAGGCTGCTAGCCGTCGCCGCGACCTACGCCGAGTTCTCCGGCCTGCTGTACGAGGAGGTCGGCGATCGCAGCGGCGCCGTCGAGTGGACCACCCGCGCCTTGGAGCAGGGACAGGCCGCCGACGATCCCGACGTCGTCGCCCACTCCTACGTGCGGTTGGCCCAGCTCGCCGAACCCGATGGCGAACGCGCCCTCGCGCTGACCCGTGCCGCCCTGCGCGAGCGCGGCATCGGCCCGCGCACCCTCGCCCTGGTCCTGCGGCAGCAGGCTCGCGGACTGGCGATGACGGGTGACGAGGCGTGCATGGCCCGGTTGGACCACGCGCGCGAACTCCTCGTAGCGGTTGCCAGGGACCCCGAACCGGACAACGGCGAATACCGCATAGGATACCGCCTTTCGGAGCAGCACGTCGAGCTCGAACGGGCGGCTTGTTGGCTCGAACTCGGGCAACCGCACCGGGCGATCGCGGGTTACGAGGCGCTTCGCCGCCGCCGGTGGGGCCACGCCCGCGCCGCCGAACGGGGCCTCCACACCGCCCGCCTGGCCGCCGCGCACGCCGCCGCCGGACATCGCGATCAAGCCGTGGCCTGCGGTTACGAGGCGTTGGACGCGGCGAGGGACAGCGGTTCCGGGCTGGTGCTGGTCGAGCTGAACCGGCTCGGCCCGTGGGTGGGGGAGCGGGATGTCCGCGAACTCGCGCGGTGGCTTGGCTGACCCGTATGCGTTTTCCGCATATCGGCGGAGAAGGTGGTGCGTCAACGGACCCCGTCGGCGCACGATAAGCCGATGACCCCACCGGAAGAACCCGTTCCGCCGCAGCGCCAACCGGTGGAGGACCGGCAGGCGGTGAGGCAGGAGTGCGGTCCCTACCGGTTGGACTTCTACGCGACCCCCGACGCGGTGGTCTGCGTGGTCAACGACGCCGAGCGCGCGCCGTGACCGCGCCGCAGACGGTTCCGGCGCACCGGCTCCCCGCGCGGGGACCGGGCCGGTTGTCGTGGCGCGGTCGGAGCACCGCGCTGCCCCCAGGCACGCGCCCGGCGCCGGACGCGACGCCGTACCTCGTCCGCCTGCGAACACGTCCCGACTAGGTCGGGACCGGTGCGTGCGAAGGGGTTCCCGCTCGCTGCCCAGAGCGGGACGCCTCGGCGCCCACCGGTTCCGACGCCCACCGCCCCGAGCGCGGGCGGTGCGACCGGCTCCGCGCGGTCTGCCCCCTCGTCACCGCACGCGGAGCGGTCCGACGGGCTCCCTCCAGCCCGTCACGCCGCGCTCTCCCTGAGCAGACCGCCGTTCTTCTCCCCGGAACGGCGGTCTGCGGGGCGGGAACCCCTGCCGGACGCCACGGGTGGGCACCAAGGTGGAGTGTGACCTGACGACACCGGCCAGGTGTCGGCGGAGCGGAGGTGCGGAGCAGGGCGTCCGCGGTGGACCGGCGGGTGCTCCACGGCGGTCCACGTGCCGATCTGAGCCGGCCAGTGGTTTCGGGCAATGACGCTGGCCGGCGGCGCTCTGTGGGAGCGGCACCGGCCCACTGCGCCCGTCAACAGCGCTGATCAGCCGCGTTGCCCGGTCCGCGTTGCCCGGTCCGCGTTGCCCGGTCCGCGCTGCCCGGTCTACGTTGCCCGGCCTGGAAGCAAGTGCCGCCGGTCGACGTCCCCAGGCCGCGCCCGCCGACGACGTCATCGGGTATCCCCTCGACGCTGGCGGGCGCGGCCCTGTCGACCGATGCTGATCAGCGACGGCGGCGGAAGCTGGGCGCGCGCAGCGCCGAGCCCACCCCGGCCATGTGCAGCGCGAGGCACAGCAGGCCCGCGAGCGTCAGGGTTCCGGGTTCGATCACGCTGCCGAGCGAGGCGTTCGCCAGGTCCAGCAGCAGGGCCAGACCGAAGATGACCGCGGCGATGGTGGCGAGCACGGTGGCCTCCCAGTGAGTAGGTGACCTCCTGTTACCCGGCCGCCTCCGCCGCCAAGCGGGCGTTCGGAGCAATTCGCTTCCCGAGGAACACCGACAGCCCGCCGACGCCCGCCGACGTCAGCTCGTGGAACCCCAACCGCTCGTAGAACGCGAGCGCCGGGGTGTTCGCGACCGACACCCCGAGGTGCACGCCCGTCACCCCCCGGTCCCGCAGCGCGTCCAGGAACCGGGTCATCAGCGCCCGCCCGTGGCCGCCGCGCTGGTGACCCGGCAGCAGGTCGATGTGCAGGTGGGCGGGGTAGTCGTCCAGGTCCAGCGGCACCATGCGTTCCGGCGCGTGCAGCAGATCCGCCACCGCGTCGGCCTGAGTGGTCAGCGGACCGGAAGGCCTGGGGAATCGGGAGGCCACCTCGGGCAGCCACTCGTTCCGGAAGCGCTTGGCGAACAGCGCGGTGTCCGAGGTGCCGAGCACGTAGCCCACGGCCCGCTCGCCGTTGTCGGCGACGAACACCAGCTTGGGCTCCAGCGCCGCGTACGGCCACGCGTACACCGAGGACACCAGGCCCGGATCGGGGTACAGGTGCGTGCCGTCGCGCCCCACGTCGGAGGTGCGCACGCAGATGTCGCCCAGGGCGTCCCAGTCTCGGGGTTCGTAAGGTCGAATGCGCACGGTCATCCGCGCAACCTCAGCACACCAGCGCCGCCGACGACAGCCCGGTCCACCCCTGTCTCCGCACCGGTCCGCTCGGGGACGCCCCGGACCTCGTCCGATCGGCCATCGTCGCCCGCCACGTCGAGCCCGGCGCCCAGGTAGGCGCCGCTCTCCGCCCAGCTCACCAGCCCGGCGATGTCCACCCCGTGCGGCGGAGCGCCCCGGTACGGCCCGATGCTGCGCGCCCCGCGCTCCACCAGCGCCCGCGCGCCCCGACCGTTGCCGCGCAACGCGTGCGTCAACCCCACCGCCAGCTGCGCCAGCCCGCGCCACAGCTCCCGCTCGTGCTCGGGAGCCGACTTCCAGGCGTCCTCCAGCACCTCGTGGGCGTGGAACGGCTTGCCCTCGTCCAGCAATCGCTGCGCTTCCCGCAACGACTCGTCCGGTGTTCTCAACACCCCTTCGGGCTGCCGCTCCACCCCAACCGCCCCATAGGGCAGCGGACGGCCGAGGCCGTCACGGGGGCGGGCGTTGCGGGCCCGGCCATCGGGGTCGCGGTCGCGGTCACTGGCCTCCACGCCCCCGATCCTGGCACGCCACCAGCCGGGACAGCACTCACCCCAACCCACCCGGACGCACGCCCGAGGCCCACACCCCGTCCTCGGCCGCTCCCCTTCACCGGCCGAGGACAGGACGTGAGCTGGCGGCCCGTCAGGCAGCGGACTTCCCGGAGAACCGGATCTGGTTGCCCGCCGGGTCGCGGAACGCGCAGTCGCGCACCCCGTAGTCCTGATCGGTCGGCTCCTGCACGACCTCGGCCCCCGACGCCCGGACCTTCTCGAACAGCGCGTCGCAGTCCTCGACCCAGAAGATCAGGCCGCTCAACGACCCCTTGGCCCGCAGCGCGTTGATCGCCTTCGCGTCCTCGGGCGACCGCCCCATGTCCGCGCTCTCCAGCACGATCTCCAGACCGGGCTGCTCCGGCGAGCCGAGCGAGAGCCAGCGGAACTCGTTGAACGACACGTCCGAGCGCACCTCCAGGCCGAGGGTGTCGCGGTAGAAGCCCAGCGCGGCTTCGTGGTCGTCTACCTGCAGGAAGGTGTGGGAAACCCGAATGTTCACACCGACGAACCTATCGGCGCGCTTGTATGGTCCGCTTCTCGAAATCTGCTCGGACGCATCACCCTCATGGCGTAACAACCGGGCACCGCCCGAACCGCCGAGTGCTCGCGGGCCCGGTAAGCGCTGGGAGTCTCCCCGACCAGCTCGGTGAAGCGCGCGCTGAACGACCCCAACGACGTGCACCCGACCGCCATGCACACCTCGGTCACTCCGAGGTCCCCACGCCGCAACAACGCCTTGGCCCGCTCGACCCGCCGCGTCATCAGGTACCGGTACGGCGTCTCCCCGTACGCGACCTTGAACCGCCGGGAGAAGTGCGCGACCGACATGAACGCCACCTGAGCCAACTCCGCGACGTCGAGAGGCCGCGCGTACTCCCGATCAACAAGATCACGAGCCCGCCGCAGGTGCACGAGTTCCCCAGTCTCCACCTGCGGAGCATCGCACCGACCCCTGACAGTTCCGGTTCACCGAGTTCGTCTCCGCGCACCAGACCCCACCGCTAACACACCGGACCCCACCCGCCAGCACTTCGGCGGCCCAACCCAGGCCCTCGTGCGAGGGTTTGTGCGGCACGGCGGTGTGAGCCGACGCGGTTCACCGCGCGCCGCCACCGTGTCGCGCACAGCATCGGGGACATGGTCCGGTTCCCCTTCCGAACTGCCGTGTGCGCAGCGCTCACCGTGATCGCGGTGCTGTCGAGCGGAGCGGCCAGCACCGCAGAACCGCTCCAACCGGGCAGCGATGTGGCAGGCAGCGGCGCGACAGGCTCCAGCGCGCTCGCCCCGGCCCCGGCAGGTTCGGGTTCACCAGGCTCCGATCCGGCGAACACCGCCGCCCCAAGCCCGGAAGCTCCGGACAGCGACACCGCTGACAACACCACCGCGAGCGGTGGTGCCACCGCTGGCGGTGCCACAGGCGACAGCACGAACGGCTCCATGACGGAGACCAACCCGCAGCCTCCAGCACCCCAAGCCCAACCCGCCCAAGGTCAACCGCCTGCCCAAGCCCACCCCGCTCAGGAGCAGGCAGGTCAAGGACAGCGGCCCTCGAAGCACGCTTCCCCGCAGCAACAAAGCCCCGGACGAACACTTGTGGGCGGAAACCCCGAACCACAAGCACCCAACGACCGCGCAGGCACTCCCCAGGCCGCCCCGAACAACGCAGACGACCAGACGGCCCACGAACAGGAAAACCTGGATGGACCCGATCCCAACGCCCAGGAAGACGACCTGTTCCACGGCGACGCAGCCCGAGCCCCGGAAGCACTGATCGACACCTCAAGCCCGTCGACCACTGCCGCCGTACTCGCCGCGAACCGAGCAGGGAGCCCGCTCGCAGCCCCGGTCTCAGACCGGAGCGGCGCCTTCCGCAGCGACAACGGCTGGCTGGTGCTCGTGGCCATCATGATGCTGATCGCCGGACTCGCGGTCCTGGGCATCGCGGGCCGAGCCCGTCGAGGCTGCTGAACCACGTGCCGCGCACCCGCCGTGCCACGACCGCTTCCCGGCGACCGGGTGACCCGGTCGCCCAGCGGTTCCGCGAACGGTCCGAGGACCGCGCGGCCCCGCCGGACGACCGGTTCTACGGGGTTCGTCGGAGATCTATTCAGTTGTGGATCACTGCGTACTCAGCTGCCAACCTGGTCTCCCCTTCCTCAGGCCACTGGCGCTCTTCACCCAGCAGCGCCGCGAACAACAGGTCCAACCGCACGTGCCAAGCGGCCAGCGCCGCAGGCACGGACACCTCTCCGCCCCCGACCACGTGGGTCAGGGTCACGACGGTGCCCCCGACCGGGTCGCTGGACAGCTCCCAGCGCACCCGGCCCGACGACGAGTCGAACTCGAGCAGGGTCGGTTCCTCCGCGACCACCACCGGTCCCGGTCGAACGCGGGAGCACCCCGCGCTCTCCGGAGCGGTGTCGCCGACCGCAGGCGTTACATCACCGGTCAGCAAGGCCCACACCTCGGCCAGCGGTCGCCAGACCAGGTCCCTGCTGAACCTGATCCGCCCGTCCGCCACCTCGCCGAGGTCCAGACCGAACTCGCGGACGTGCCGCTCGATCGGGCCCAGGAGGTCCGGTGGAGCGGTGAACGGCCGGTCGCCCAAGCGCGCGTCCAGGGCTTCCAGGCACGTCCGCCACCCCACGGCGTTGCGCCCCGCACCGAGCGGACCCGCTCCGATCACCTGCGTGAGGACCAGCAGGCAGCCCCCTGGCTCCGGCAGGAGTTCGAAGCGCAGAACGTCCTCGTTCCACTCGAACGCGAACACCCTGGGCGGGTCCAGCTCCAGCACTCGACCTTCCCCGGCGTCCATGGCCGGGTCGGGGAAGGCGAAGCGCATCCTCCCGTTCTCGAGTTCGACCTCGGCGGGGAACCAGTGCGCCAGTTCAGCGGGTTCGCTGACCGCCCGCCACACCTTGGACACGGGGTGCGCGAACCGCCTCTCCAGGCGCAGCACCGGTTTCCCGTCGATCGTCTCCAGCCGTGCGTCCTTCATTCGCCCATCTCCTCCAGGTGCCGGTCGAGAGCGGTGAAGCTCGTCATCCACATCCGCCGGTACGGGGCGAGCCAGGCGTCGACCTCCGCCAGCGGCTCCGGCCGGAGCCGGTACCAGCGCCGCTGGGCGTCCCTGCGGACCTCGACCAGCCCCACGTCGCGAAGCACCTTGAGGTGCTTGGACACCGTGGGCTGGGTCAGGTTGAGCAGCTCGACCAGGTCGTTGACCGGGCGCTCGCCTGACCGCAGGACGTCGAGGATCTCCCGCCGGTGGGAGTCGGCCAGCACGGCGAACATAGATGCCATGCTGGGAATATAGATGCATCGGCATATTGCCTGTCAACGGAGCATGATCCCTCCTCGGGTAGTCGCTCGGCTCGGTGTGGCGGTCGGACGTGAACAGCATGCGGACAGCGACCGACCGAAATCCGGAATCAGCGGGTCGGAACGGCCTTGGATTCACCCCGGTGTGCGACCGAGGTCGAGGGAATGCGCAGGTCGGAGACAGGGCTGGATTCGCCGGATCGTGAAGCTAGGATGGTCGCAGCGGCTCCTCGCACCCCTGGGCGCAGCTCGTCGACGCGGCACGACCGCGCTCCCCGCAACTCCCAGCCGAGGACTGCCCGTGCGCTCCCTCTCCGTGCCCAGCTCGCCCGTTCGCGACCTGCTCGCCCTCACCTCGCGTCCCGAGGTGATCTCCTTCGCGGGCGGCCTGCCCGCGCCAGAGCTGTTCGACCTCGACGGCATCCGCGCCGCCGCCGACCGCGCCCTCACCCGCCGCACCCTCCAGTACGCGCCCACCGAAGGTGATCCCGACCTGCGGGAACAGGTCGCGGCCCGGCTCACCGCGCGCGGCCTGCCCACGCGACCCGACGAGCTGCTGATCACCACCGGTTCCCAGCAGGCGCTCGCCCTCGTGGTCACCGCCCTGCTCGAACCCGGCTCCGTCGTCGCGGTCGAGGAGCCCACCTACCTCGCCGCGCTCCAGTGCTTCCACCTCGCGGGCGCGCGCGTGGTCGCGGTCCCCGGCGACGAGCGCGGCATCGACCCGGTCGCGCTCACCGAGGTCGTCGAGCGCGACCGGCCCGAGCTGCTCTACCTGGTGCCGACCTTCGCCAACCCGACCGGCCGCACCCTCGACGCCGAGCGGTGCGCCGAGGTCCTGCGCGTCGCCGAGCGCTCCGGGCTCCGCGTGCTGGAGGACGACCCGTACAGCGAGCTGCGCTACCGGGGCGACGCGGTGCCCGCGCTGGCCGCCTCTAGCGACCTCGTGCTGCACTTGGGCACGTTCTCCAAGATCGGCGCACCCGGTCTGCGGGTCGGCTGGTTGCGCGCGGCCAAGGAGCTGATGCCCGCGCTCGTGGTCACCAAGCAGGCCGCTGACCTGCACACTTCCGCGATCGACCAGGCCGTGGTCGCGGACTACCTCCGGGAGAGCGACCTCGACGCGCACGTCCGGCGGCTGTGCGTGGCCTACCGGGAGCGCCGGGACGCGCTGGTCGGCGCTCTGGAGACGGCGCTGCCCGACGGGGCGGAGTGGACCGATCCGGACGGCGGGATGTTCGTGTGGGTCCGGCTGCCGGGGGAGGTGGACACGGCGGTGGTGCTGCGACGTGCGCTGGAGCGGGACGTGGCGTTCGTGCCGGGCGCCTCCTTCTACGCGGGTGAACCTGATCGGGCGACGATGCGGCTGTCCTTCACCACCGGAGCTCCCGAGGTCATCCGGGAGGGCGTGCGGAGGTTGGAGACGGTGCTGTGAGGCTTCCCGGTGTCCGGTGGATCCGGGCGCACACGTTTGCGCGTTCACTCGGATGGGGATTTTCGAGGGTGGGCGGGTGATCAAGGAGGAGTCTTTGATGCGCAGGCTGTGGCCGGTCCTCGCGACGGCGGTGCTGGTTCTCGCGAGCGGGTGCGGCGGGGGCGACGGGCGGTTGGTCGCCATCGCGTCGGACGGGCGGGACCGGGCCGAGCTGGCGCTGCTGAGCGGGGCGACCACGATCGTCGTGCGGGCCGTCGACCTCGGTGACGAGCTGGTGCGGGCGTGGGCCCCGGACGGGTCGAAGCTCGCGCCGCGCGCTGACCTCGACGGGGAGGTGGTGCGGGTGTCGTTCGAGGACCGGGGTGGTTCGGGGACGGCCGACGCGCGGGTCGAGGTGAACCGGTCGGTGCTGTGGAAGGTGCGGCTGGACGGCGGGGCGGTCGAGCAGGACGTCGACCTGGGGGCCGGGCGGGTGTCGTCGGTGGACTTCGGTGCGGGGTCGCAGCGGATCAACTTGACCCTGCCCGCGCCGTCCGGGGCGGTGCCGGTGCGGATGACCGGTGGGGCCTCGATGTTCGCGGTGCACCTGCCGTCGGGGGCGGAGGCTCGGGTGCGGTTCGGCGGGGGCGCCGGGCAGGCGGTGATCGACGGGGTGACGACGTCCGGGATCGCCGGGGGGACCGTGCTGGGGACCGGCGGGGTTGATTCCGCGGAGGACCACTACGCGGTGGACGCGATCGCCGGGGTTGGGCTGTTGACGGTGGAACGGACTTCGTAGAGCTGACGGTGCGGCAGCTGTGGTGAGCTCCCTTCGGGTTCCGGTGGGATTCGAGGGGGTTTCAGATATTAGGTTTTGCCGGGTGGTGGGTCGGGGGCACGGCGCAATCGTTTGCTTCCGGGTGCATCGGAGTTCATGGTGTCACTCGAAAGAGTGGTAAATCTGGTTGTGGTTCTCGTTTTTGCTGGTAGATCGATTGTCTCGGTGCTTACCCCCTGATGAGTCGAAGCTGAGTGATTGCCCGCGAGTGATCACTACGGGCAGAATTGTCATGGGACCCGGACGGCCTGCGTGGACGCAGGTGGTGAGAGTTGTTCGTGGCGCGCGACGGGGGCGTCACGAAGGTCGCGCCAGTGGGCGGTTCGGGCACTTCGGTGCTCGCCTGCCTCGCTCGGCCGGGTCCTTCAACGGGGTTGATTGCTCGGGTCCGGCCATCGGAGGCGCACGAGCAAGGCTGGACTTGCGGGGTTTGGGCCTGAGGTGCCGAAGGGGCGAATGTCGGGGGCACTGTGCTCGATAGGGCTGCTTGATGCTGTGGGAATCGTGTCGTTGCTTGGAACGCGGGTGGTTCCGCTGGATCAGCGCAGGCATAAGCTGCACAGCCGTGCGGTGGGGTATCGGGTCAGCAGTTCACGGCGGGTGCCGCAGATCTTGACGTAGTCACCGACCCAGGTCGTGCCATTCGTCGGTGTTCCACTGATGGACCGGCAGTTGGCGCGGTGCAGGATCATGGCTGCGGGGTTGAGGGTGCGTTCGGCGTTGATGACGAACTGCTCCGGGTTGGCTGCGATCCACCACTCGTAGGCACCGTTGTCCTCGTTGAACTCCAGCATTGATCGATCATGCCCCTGATGAGGGCGGGTTTCGCTACGGGCGGCCGTGGGGACGTGTCGCCGCGCGGCGTGGAAGCACGGGTTCTCGGGTCGGGCAGGCATGGAGTCGCAGGTTGTGGCTTGTGTGCTGCGGGCTTGCTGCTCGGGGATGCGGTGTGGTGACGCGGCGGTGTGCTGGTCGCTGGTTATCGGCATGCGGTCTGGGTAATGGGCGGCCGTGGTGCGCGATCCACGCTGGCCTGTGCTCCGGGTGGCGGGGGAGGTTAATCGTCGCTTGGGAAGCTGCCCTGAGCATGCGTCGCGTCCTTGACGACGGTGAGGTTCGGTGAACACCTCTGAGAAGAGGCGTGCCAGGCGGTTGCCCAACGGAGGCTTGGATCGGGGTGCTGGTGTTCCAGGCTTGATCAGGTCGGCGCCCGCTGTTGTGGTCTGGTGGGCTGAGATCGGGACGGCGCTGTGGGTGACCAGTGTGAGCAGCGGTGACAGGAGGATGTCGTTGCCGCAGAGCACGGCGAAGTTTTCTGGTGGGGTGGACGGGAGGTCGACGGTGCTGGCGTCGATGTCGTCGACGGTGTATTTGACACCGATCACGCCGAGAACATCCCAGCTCGCGCGGTGTTGCTGCGGGTAATGGCTGCTCCGCGCGGGTAGGGATGCGGTAGGGGAGCAGTGAGCTTTTTCGTTGTGACGTCGCAGGTCGCAGCGCGGGCTGAGTGGTGGGAGCGCGATGGGTGAGGCTCGCGGTAAGACGGCGGTCGACCAAGATCCAATGCCCCGACCGGGGGACCCGTCGTGCTGTCTTGCCCTGCCGTGATCCTGTTGTCCAACCACACCCTGGTTCGACTGGCCGATCTCATCCGCGCAGAACGATCGCGTAGCCGACCCAGCCGGTCGGCACGGTGCGCACCCCGTGCAAGCGCCACGTCACGCGCCCTCACCTGTCACGCGGGAAGAAGGCACTCAACCGGGCACACGGCCGCATCCGAGCTCTCGGCGAACGCGCCGTCTCGCTGCTCAAGGGCTGGAAAGTCCTTGCCAAGCTGCACTGCTGCCCGCGCCGAGCGACCTCGATGATCGCGGCTGTCCTCGTCTTTAACCACATCGAGACCTGCCGCCGACCAGGATGAAAAGGCTCGGTGGGGACCGGGCTTTCCGCTGTGAAGGCTCTGCGGTGTGCGATCACGTCTGTCGCCTTGAGGCGTACGAACAGTGGGACGAGGGTGAGTGAGGACGTCACCGGGGAGCGGATGTGCAGGTGTGCGCCACTGACCGAGTACGAGCGAGGCTGAGTGGTCTCGGTGCACCTAGGTTCTGTCGTCAAATGTCACGCCCACATCAGGAGCGATGCGAGGGTGACGGCTGCTGTATAGGACTCGGCGGTCTTGTCGTAGCGGGTGGCGATGCCGCGCCACTGCTTGAGGCGGTTGAAGCATCGTTCCACCACGTTGCGGTGCTTGTAGATCTCGCGGTCGAAGCCCGGCGGGCGGCCTCCGCGACTGCCCCGCCGGGCCCGGTTGCGGACCTGGTCGGCCCGCTCGGGAATCGTGTGGGCGATGCCTCGGCGGCGAAGCCAGGCGCGGATCGCCTTCGAGCTGTAGCCCTTGTCGCCCAGGACGTGATCGGGCCGGACCCTGGGCCGCC
>NZ_JAMTCF010000005.1 GCF_024171695.1 Actinosynnema pretiosum
CGGTGACCGCGTGCACGCTGACTCCGACCTGGCAGTTGCCCCGCTTGCCCAACGCTCCGCAGTACATCCGCGCCACTCCGGGCGAGGAGGTGCCGTCCTTGGGGAAGCCGGTGTCGTCCACGGCCAACGCGTCCGGATCGACGAACCCCGCTGCCCATACCGCCAACCGCCGCCTCACCTCGACGTGGTCCCAGGTCGAGGTCGTGACGAACTGCTGCAACTGCTGATGATCGACACCGAGACGTTCGGCCATGGGCTGCATCGACTTGCGCCTGCCGTCCAACAACAGCCCACGCAGGTACAGCTCGCCCTTCCCGCGCTGGTCACGACGGGCGAACCCGCCGAACACCTCCGCAGCGAACTCCTCGATCACCGGCCGAACCTCGGCCATCTCCTCCGGCGTCACCACCGCAGAAGACCACACCGCCCACCCATCCCATCACTCGACCTAACAAAGCCCTACTAGGGCGCGTTTCGGAAGTGGGGCGCGCTCCGGACGGGCGGCCCGATCGGCTCGCGGCACGGTCGGACCACGCCGGGACACACCCTCGCGCCTGCTCCGGAGCGCCCGCACCGCGAGGGCGCCGAGCATTCATGATCGACGCGCGCCACTTTCGGCGCACGTCCTGGAAAACGCCGCGCGGATCAGCGCGCTTCGGCTGTGCCACGCGGGCTTTCCGGCGGGGCGTCGCGCATCTCCGAAAGCAGTACCACACGGGGACCCTCCCCTCGGAGCACCGGAACCCCACTCCGCCGCGTAGGGGCTCTTAGGGGGCCAGGGCGGCGATAGCTTCCGATTGGAATTCCGGTCAGCGCGCCGTTTTGCCGCTGCCGTGGCCCGTTCCAGCGAATGCAGCCCAAGGAGGTGGTCTTCGTGCCGTTCGGAATCAGCGTCCCCTCGCCCAGCGCCAAGGGAACCGTGGCTTTCCGCGACTACCGGACCTGGTACCGCGTGACCGGTGAGCCGGGCGGCGACCGGCCCGCCGTGGTCGTGGTCCACGGTGGGCCCGGCAGCACGCACGACTACCTGCTACCGCTGGCGCGGCTCGCGGACGACGGCTGGCCGGTGGTGCACTACGACCAGCTCGGCAACGGCGGGTCGACGCACCTGCCCGACGCCGATCCGGCGTTCTGGACGGTCGAGCTCTTCATGGCGGAGCTGGACAACCTGCTGACCAGCCTGGGGGTCGACGACAACTACGTCCTCTTCGGACAGTCGTGGGGAGGTCCGCTGTGCGCGAAGCACGCCGCGACCGGCCCGGCGGGGCTGCGCGGGCTCGTGGTGGCCAACGCGCCCGCCTCTTACCCGATCTGGTTGCAGGAGATGGCGCGCCTGCGCGCCGACCTGCCCGAGGAGAGCAGGGAAGCCCTGCTCCGCCACGAGGCGGCGGGCACCTACGACGACCAGGAGTACCTCGCGGCGATGCGGGTCTTCTACGACCGGCACGTCTGCCGGGTCCAGCCGTGGCCGCGCGACTTCGTCTCCTCGTTCATGGAGATCTACAACAATCCCGCCGTCTACTACGCGATGAACGGGCCGAACGAATTCCACGTGATCGGCTCGCTCAAGGACTTCTCGGTCATCGACGACCTCCCCGCGATCGACACCCCGACGCTGCTGCTCAGCGGCAGGCACGACGAGGCGACGCCGACCGTGGTGCGGCCTTACGAGGAGCACGTCGAAGGCGCCCGCTGGGAGATGTTCGAGGAATCCTCGCACCTTCCGCACCTCGAAGAGCCCGAACGCTTCCACGAGGTGCTCGTCGACTTCCTCAAGGGGCTCTGAACGATGGGCTCACCGGTGGCACCGGGCGGCGGCGGTGCGCTCACCACGGCGATGGTCTTCCCCGGCATGGGACCGGTGCCGTTCCGCGACGTCGGCCGGTTCATGGTGGCCAACCCGTTCGCGCGGGAACTGGTCGCCGTGGCCGACGACGTGCTCGGCTACTCACTGGTCGACGCGCTGCGCGAGGCCTCCGGCGACTACTCGGAGGCCGCGCAGGTGGCGTTCCTCGTGAACTGCCTCGCCTGCGCGCGGTGGGCCGAGGCGGACCTCGGCGTGACACCGGACGTGGTGACGGGACCCAGCTTCGGGGAGAAAGCGGTGCTCGCCCACACCGGCGTGCTCGAACTGCCCGACGCGGTGCGGCTCACCGCCGACATCGCCCGGTGCCTCGACGAGTACTTCGCCGAGGAGCACACCGATGTGGTCACGCTGTCCTTCATCCGCGCGCCCCTGGCGAAGATCGAGCCGATCTTCGCCGAACTCGCCGAACGCGGTGAGTGGCACGAGATCTCCTGCCACATCGACGACGGGTTCTTCATGGTGTCGATCGCGGAGGGGGAAGTCGAGTGGCTGGTCGCGCGGGTGCGCGGGATCGGCGGGATGCCGCTGTACACGATGAGGCCGCCGATGCACGCCTCCCTCTTCCGAGGGCTGCGCGACAAGGCTGAGCGCGAGGTGGTCTCGCGCTACCGGTTCGCCGACCCCTCGCTGCCCGTCGTCGCCGACCAGGACGGCTCGCTGCTGCACACCGGCGAGCAGTTGCGCACGATGCTGCTCGACGGGTTCGACCACCCGATGAACTGGCCGAGCGTCACGGACGCGCTGCGCGAGTCCGGTGTGCGGCGGCTGTGCGTCGCCGGACCGGACAGCTTGTTCGGCCGCGTTCCGTGCGCGGCGGAGCGGTTCGACGTCGTCGCCGCCCAGCCGAGGCTGGCGATGACCCCCCGGCGCCGCGTGCTCGCGGCCTGAGCCAGACAGATGGAGGAAACCATGTGGAACGATGACTTCGAGAACCTGCTCCGAGGCTTTCTGCCGTTCCTGCCCGACGGCGAGGAGCTGGCGCCGGAGGCCGAGCTCAAGGAACTCGGCCTCGACTCGCTGAACGCGGTGCACCTGCTCAGCGTTCTGGAGAACACGTACCGCGTCCGCTTCGACGACAGCGCGCTGAGCATGGAGACCTTCCGCACGGCGGGCGCGCTGTGGTCGACCGTGGAGCGCACACTCGACCACGCGGCGCGCTGAGCCATGACGGCGAACCTGGTCCAGGTCACCGACGACACTCTGGCAGGACGGTTCTCCCGAGGCCTCGCCCTGTCACCGGAGCGGCCCGCGGTGCGCGCGGACGGGGACGTGACGACCTTCCGCGAGCTGCACGAGCGGGCACTGCTGCTCGCGGGCTCCGCGCTCGCCGGCCTCCCGGAGGACACCCGGACGATCGGTGTGCTGGTGGGCAGGGGAACCTCGGCCTACGCGACCCTGCTCGCCGGGTTCTACAGCGGACTGACCGTAGTGCCGCTGCAGCCCGCGTTCCCCCCGGCGCGCACCCGGCAGATGATCGAGGCGGCCGGTGTGCAGGCGCTTCTCGCCGACAACGACTCCCTGCCCGCGCTGCGCGCGCTGGCCGAGCAGGGGGTTGAGCTGCCGACGTTGTTCGCGCCGGGCGGCCAACCCGCGCCGGGGCTCGACGTCGATCCCGGCAGCGTGTTGACCGCCCCGGCGCCGACACGTCCGCACGATGTCGCGTACGTGCTGTTCACCTCGGGATCCACGGGGCGCCCCAAGGGCGTCCCGGTCACGCACGCCAACACGGCGCACTACTTCGCCTTGCAGGACAAGCGCTACGACTTCGGTCCCGAGGACGTCTTCTCGCAGACCTTCGACCTCAACTTCGACTGCGCGATGTTCGACCTGTTCTGCGCCTGGGGCGCGGGCGCGCCGGTGGTCCCGCTGCCGCCCCGCGCTTACGCGCGGCTCCCCGAGTTCCTGAGCGAGCACGGCATCACGGTGTGGTTCTCCACGCCGAGCGCGATCTCCCTGGCGCGCAGGACCGGCGCTCTCCAGGCGGGATCCCTCCCCACCCTGCGGTGGAGCTTCTTCGCCGGTGAGGCGCTCTACGACGTCGACGCGGGGGACTGGGCGCTCGCCGCCTCGGGATCCACCGTGGAGAACCTCTACGGCCCCACCGAACTGACGATCACCGTCAGCGCCCACCGCTGGTGCGCCGAGGAACGACAGCACCACGTCGTGCCCATCGGCGAACTCCACGAAGGTCACGACCTGCTGCTGCTCGACGACGACGGCAGGCCGAGCCGGACCGGGGAGGGCGAGCTGTGCGTCGCGGGCCCGCAGCTGACCGCAGGCTACCTCGACCCGGCCGACGACGTGAACCGCTTCCTGGTGCACGGGGGAAAGCGCTTCTACCGCACCGGCGACCGCGCGCGGCTCGCCACCGACGGCTCGGGGCTGCTCTACCTGGGCCGCAAGGACTCCCAGGTCCAGGTGCACGGCATCCGCGTCGAACTGGCCGAGGTGGACGCGGCGGTCCGCGACTGCGAAGGCGTCGACCAGGCCGTCACGCTGGCGCTGGAGCTGGAGGGCGCCGTCGAGCTGGCCGTGTTCCACACCGGGGAGCCGCTCTCGCCCGCGCTGCTCGCCCGTCACCTGCGCGACCGGCTGCCGCCCGGCGTCGTGCCGAGGGCCTACTACCACATCGACGCGTTCCCGCTGAACAGCAACCGCAAGATCGACCGCTCGAAGCTCGCCGCAGAGGTGAGCGGGACAGCGCTCCAAGGCCGGCCGCGCCATCGTGGCGGCCGGTGACCGGGAACCAGCACGGAAGGCCCGAGCCACAAGTGAACTCCACGCAGACCACCGGGGCCCGCACCAGGGCGGCCCTGGTCCACGACCTGCTCGACGAAGCCCTCGCGGGCCACCCCGACTCCTTCGCGATCAGCGACTCCGCTGGCCGGTGGACCTACCGGGAACTGGCCGACCACAGCCACGCCGTCGACGCCTGGCTGGCGCTCTCCGGCATCGGTCGAGGCGACCGCGTGCTGGTCCAGCTGCCGAGCAACCGCGAACTGGCGGCCCTGCTGTACGGCACGTCGCGCTGCGGCGCGGTGCTGGTGCCGGTCAACACCGGGATGAAGGACTACCACCTGCGCGGGGTGGTGCAGAACGCCGAGCCCGCGCTCATCGTCGTGCCCGACGAGGCGGTGGACCGCGTCGCCGCGCTCTCCGGCGGCGTGGGCGTGTGCGGCTTCTCCGGTGTGTGGGGTGAGATCGAGGAGCTGCGCCGGATGAAGGCGCGGGGGGCAGGCGCGGACGTGCGCCCCGACGACGTCGCCGTGCTCGTCTACACCTCGGGCTCGACCGCGGCCCCCAAAGCGGTCATCTGCCCGCACCGGCAGATGGTGTTCGTCACCGAGGCGA
The DNA here is from genome assembly GCF_024171695.1 of Actinosynnema pretiosum. GTDB lineage: Bacteria > Actinomycetota > Actinomycetes > Mycobacteriales > Pseudonocardiaceae > Actinosynnema > Actinosynnema pretiosum. The sequence goes on from NZ_JAMTCF010000005.1 coordinate 5,219, forward strand.
TCAACGCCGAACTCGGCTACCGGCCCGACGACGTGGTGTTCTGCCGGTTCCCGATCTCCTGGGACTACGGGCTCTACAAGGTGCTGCTCACGGCCGTCGGCCACAGCGAGCTGGTGCTCGCCGACGGCGAGTCGGACCTGCTGCTGCTGCGCCGGATCGTGGACACCGGCGCGACCGTCGTGCCCATCGTCCCCTCGTTGGCCACCATGATCGGCACCCTCGCGCGGCGCGGTGTGCCGGAGGGCGCGCGGGTGCGGATGTTCACCAACACCGGCGCCGCGCTGCCCAAGCCCACCGCCGACGCGCTGCGCGCGGCCTTCCCCGGCAGCGAGGTGGTCATCCAGTTCGGGCAGACCGAGTGCAAGCGGGTGTCCGTGCTGCCGCCGGAGTTCGCGGGCGGCAAGCCGGACTCGGTGGGCAGGCCCCTGCCCGGAACCCGCGCCTTCGCCGTGGACGAGCACGGCGAGCCGCTGCCGCCGTGGCGGACCGGGGAGATCGTCGTCGAGGGACCGCACGTCATGCCCGGCTACTGGCGCGCCCCCCAGCAGACCGCGCGGTCCTTCCGCGTCGGGCCCGGTGGCGCGCTCCGGTTGCACACAGGCGATTTCGGCCACGTGGACGAGGACGGGTTCCTCTACTACGAGGGCCGCCGCGACGACATGTTCAAGCACAAGGGCGTGCGCATGAGCACGAGCGAGCTGGAGGCCGCGGCCGTCGACGTGCCAGGGGTGCGCGCTGCCGCCGCGGTGCCGCCCGAGGACGGCCGTGAACTCGCCGTGTTCGTGGAGGGCGACGTCGAACCGCACGCACTGCTGCGGGAACTCGCGCGCAGGCTCGAACCCGCGAAGGTGCCCACGGTGGCGAGGATCGTCGAGGAACTGCCGCTGACCCAGCACGGCAAGTACGACAGGGCCCGGCTCACCAAGCTCCTGGAAGGAGTCGCTCCATGACCGGCCACCGCGAGATCGCGGACCGCTTCGGCACGCCCACCTTCGTCTACGACCTCGACCGCGTCGTGGCGGCGAGGGACGACCTGCTCGCGGCGCTGCCCGAGCAGGTGGTGCTGTACTACGCAGCCAAGGCCAACCCCCACCCCGAACTGCTGCGCGAGCTGCGGTCCGGCGAACGCGGCGTCCGCGCGGAGATCAGCTCGACCGGCGAGCTGGACGCTGTGCTGCGCGCAGGTTTCCCCGGTGACGAGGTGCTCTACACCGGCCCCGGCAAGACGGCGGGCGAACTCGCCACAGCGATCGCGCACGGCGTGCGGTTGTTCTCGGTCGAGTCGATCGGCGACCTGCGCCGCGTCGGCGCGGTGGCTCTGGAGGCGGGCGTGACCGCGGACTGCCTCCTGCGGGTCAACAACGCCACGGGGGCCGCGGCGACGAGCATCCGCATGACCGGTGTGCCGTCGCAGTTCGGATTCGACAGCGAGACGCTGGCCGACCTCGGCCCGGCTCTGCGCGAGGCGCCGGGGGTGGACATCGCCGGGCTGCACTTCTTCCCGCTGAGCAACACCCAGGACGAGGACAGCCTCATCGCGGAGTTCCAGCACACCATCACCAGCGCCGCGCGGCTGCAGGACGTGCTCGGCGTCCGGTTCCGCTTCGTCGACATCGGCGGTGGTTTCGCCGCGCCGTACGCCGTGCAGGGCCACCGCCCCGTCTACGAGCACCTGGGCAAGGCCATGTCGGAGGCGCTCGACGAGCACTTCCCCGGCTGGCGGGACGGCTCGCCCCGGATCGCCTGCGAGTCGGGGCGGTACCTCGTCGCGGACAGCGGCACGCTGCTGACCTCGATCGTCAACGTCAAGCACAGCAGAGGACAGCGCTACCTGGTCCTCGACGCGGGGATCAACACCTTCGGCGGCATGTCCGGGCTCGGGCGGATCATGCCGATCTCCGTCGAGCCGCACGAGGCCGTCGCCGACGGCGCGGGCGCGCACCTCGCAGGCCCGCTGTGCACCCCCGGTGACCTGCTCGGCAGGGGGGTCCGGCTGCCCGACCTGGAGCCCGGTGAACTGCTGACCGTGCCCAACGCCGGATCCTACGGCCCGACCGCGAGCCTGCTGATGTTCCTCGGCAGGCCCGCGCCCACCGAAGTCGTCGTCCGCGGCGCGGACGTCATCTCCGCCTCCCACATCGAGCACTCACGAGCATACGAACACGGAGAGGCACTCTGATGAGCACTCCTTCGTCGCAGCGCGACAACCTCGGCCTCCTCCCCGGCGACGCGGACGACCAGCCCGTGCTCGTGGCGGGCGGCACGTCGGACTCCCACACCTGGAACCTCGTCTACCTCCAGCTGCTGATCGAGGAGCACGGCAGGCGGGTGGTCAACCTCGGCCCGTGCGTGCCCGAGGACCTGCTCGTCGACGAGGCGGTGGCGGAGCAGCCCGCCCTCGTGGTCGTGAGCAGCGTCAACGGCCACGGCTTCCACGATGGCATCCGGATGGTCGCACGGCTGCGCGCGCGGCGGGAGCTGGCCGACGTCCCCGCCGTGATCGGGGGCAAGCTCGGCATCACCGGCAGCTCCTCCGCCGAGCAGGTCGCCGAGCTGAAGGCGGCGGGCTACGACGTGGTGTTCGCCGACGGAGCGGACGGCGGGGGCATCGACGAGTTCAGCCGCCTGCTGTTCACACTCCCCCAGCGGCTGCGGGTATGACCCGCGCGGGAACCGGTTTCGGCGCCTTCGTCCGCGAGGCGCGCGAGCGCGGCAGGCTCGTCGTGCAACCGCGCATGGGGATGAGCGATCCCGAGCGGATGCGCGCGGGCCTGCGGGCCACCAAGAAGGCGGGCGCGACCACGGTCGGCACCCTGACCATCGACAGCTACACGCGCGTCGGTGATCTGGAGTCGGCCCGCCTGGCCCTGCTGGAAGGGGCCGCGCTCAACGGCTACCCGATCGTCAGCCACGAACGCCGGACCACCGAGGCGGTGCTCGACGACCTCTGCGGACCGGACTTCCCGGTCCAGGTGCGGCACGGCTCGGCGGCGCCGGAGGACATCATCCGCGCTCTGCTCGCGGTCGGGCTGGACGCCTCGGAGGGCGGCCCGATCTCCTACTGCCTGCCCTACGGGCGGGTGCCGCTGCGGGAGTCCGTGGCGCACTGGACGGCGGCGTCCGAGCTGATGGCCGCCGCGCGAGGGCCGGGCGTGGAACCGCACCTGGAGACGTTCGGCGGGTGCATGCTCGGGCAGCTGTGCCCGCCGAGCCTGCTCGTCGCGATCAGCGCGCTGGAAGCGGTGTTCTTCCGGCGGCACGGCATACGCAGCATCTCGGTGAGCTACGCGCAGCAGACGAACGAGGCCCAGGACGCCGAAGCCGTCGCCGCGCTGCGCGCGCTGTGCTCGACGCTCCTGCCGGACGTCGACTGGCACGTCGTCATCTACGCCTACATGGGCCTGTTCCCGGAGACCGAGAACGGCGCGCGCGCGCTGCTCGGCGCGGCGGCGGGGCTGGCGTCGCGCACGGGGGCGGAGCGGATCATCGTCAAGACGGTCGCGGAGTCGCAGCGCATCCCGTCGATCGAGGAGAACGTGGCCGCCCTGAGGTTGGCCTCCGACGTCGCCGCCCGCACGCCGCACGCGCCCGCCTCCCTGGAGGGCAACGTCGTCTACGCCGAAGCCCGCGCACTGGTGGAGGCCGTGCTGACGTTGAACGACGACCTCGGCGAGGCGTTCCTGACGGCGTTCGCGACGGGCCTGCTCGACGTGCCGTACTGCCTGCACCCGGACAACGCGGGGGAGAGCAGGAGCTACATCGACACCGACGGCAGCCTGCGCTGGTCCCGGATCGGGCGGATGCCGTTGCGCGGCATCGCCGAGAGCCGCGCGACGCGCGGCCTCACCTCGTCGGAACTGCTGCGGTCGCTGTCCTTCGTGCGCCGAACCTACGACGGACTGGCAGCCGCAGGTGTGCCTTAGACCTCCTTTCGGAATGAGTGGAGGCGTCGGTGGCAGATCAGCGCACAGGCCAGGTTCAGGAAGCCTTGGTGTAGGTCGGTCCGGCGGTCCCAGCGGGTGCGTAGACGTCGGTACTGGTGCAGCCAGGACAGGGTGCGTTCAACCACCCACCGCAGCGTGCCCGGCCCCGAGCCGTGCGGCTGGCCGCGTCGGGCGATCAGTGGGTCGATCCCCCGACTGCGCAGGGCGTTCCGGTTGGCCTGGCTGTCGTAGCCACAGTCGGCGAGCATCACCGCAGGCCGCCACCTCGGACGTCCAGGTTTGCCCGAGACGCGGGGCATCGCGTCGAGCATCTCGGTCAGTGTGCTGGTGTCGGGAATGTCGGCCGCGCTGACCGCGACCGTCAGTGGGTGACCGACACCGTCGACGACCAGGTGGTGTTTCGACCCGCTCTTGCGGCGGTCGACCGGACTGGGCCCGGTGAAGCGCCCCCTTTTAGTGCTCGCACGTGGGAGGAGTCGATCGCCGCGCGGGACCGGTCGATCCTGTTCGCCGCGTGCAGTTCGGCGAGCATCACCTCGTGCAGGCGCTGCCAGACCCCTACCTCCGCCCACTCGAGCATCCGGCGCCTGCAGGTGGAACCGGAACCGAACCCCAACTCGGTGGGCAGGTCGGCCCACTCGATGCCGGTGTGCAGCACGAACAGGGTGCCCTGCAGACACTCACGGGCGGGCAGCCGTTTGCGGCCGGGGTGGCGGAAGTTCCTGGTCCGAACCGGGATCAACGGCTCGACCAGATCCTACAGCTCGTCATCGACGACCCACGGCGCAGCCATGCCCTATCGGGTTCCCCACCAGCCAAAACCCCAACCAACTCATTCTGAAAGGAGGTCTTAGGGGCTTCTAAGGGTGGGGTCCCTCCTCCCGCCCTCGTTACGTTTCAGGCAAGGACCAGAGATCGCGCCGGGCGAGTCGGGAGATGCGCGGATGAACGGGCTCGTAACCGAATCAGCACTGGCGAAGCGGCTGGCACAGGCCGCGCCGGGCGGACACCGCCGGGTGGTCACCGAGTTGGTGCGCGCCGCCGTGGCCGAGGCCATCGCGCAGGCGCGGCCGGACGACGCGGCCTCCGGCGCAGCGCTCGACGCCGAGCAGCCCTTCGCGGCTCAGGGGCTCGACTCGCTGGCCGCCGTCCACCTGCACCGCGTCCTCACCGAGCGCACCGGGATCCCCTTGCCGGTGAGCCTCGCCTACGACTGCCCGACGCTGCCGGAGCTGGTGGACCGGCTGCTGCGCGCGGCCGACGGAACCGACGACGCCGTTGACGTGCCCACCGCCCCCGCCGTCGACGACGAGCCGGTCGCGATCGTGGGCATCGGCTGCCGCTTCCCCGGCGGCGTCGACGATCCGGCGGCGTTGTGGCGGCTGCTCGCCGAGGGCGGCACCGTGCTGTCCGACTTCCCCTCCGACCGGGGCTGGGACCTCGGCGCCCTGTTCGACGACGATCCCGAGACGCCGGGCAGCGCCTACGTGCGCAAGGGCGGGTTCCTCGACACCGCGACCGACTTCGACGCCGAGTTCTTCGGCATCAGCCCGCGCGAGGCGCTGGGCATGGACCCGCAGCAGCGACTCGTGCTGGAGACCACCTGGCACGCGCTCGAGAACGCCGGGATCGACCCCACCGCGCTGCGCGGCACGTCGACCGGTGTCTTCGTCGGCGCGGAGATGCTGGACTACGGCCCGCGCCTGCACGAGGCGCCCGACGGCATGGACGCGTACCTGCTGGCGGGCAACGCCTCCAGCGTTGTGTCCGGCCGGGTCGCGTACGTGCTCGGCGCGGAAGGTCCCGCGCTCACCGTGGACACGGCGTGCTCCGCCGGACTCGTCTCGCTGCACCTGGCGTGCCGCTCGTTGCGCGCGGGGGAGACGACGCTCGCGCTCGCCGGTGGTGTGGCCGTGCTCGGCGGACCGGGCGTCTTCACCGCGTTCAGCAGGCAACGCGGCCTCGCGCCGGACGGGGTCTGCAAGCCCTTCGCCGCCGCCGCGGACGGCACCGGTTTCGCCGAGGGCGTGGGCGTCCTGGTCCTGGAGCGGCTGTCGGACGCGCGGAAGAACGGCCACCGGGTGCTCGCGCTGGTGCGCGGCTCCGCGGTCAACTCCGACGGCGCGTCCAACGGCCTCACCGCGCCCAACGGCACCGCGCAGCAGCGGGTCATCCGCAGCGCGCTCGCGTCCGCGGGGCTCGCGCCCGAGGACGTGGACGTCGTCGAGGCGCACGGCACCGGCACCCGGCTCGGCGACCCGATCGAGGTGACAGCGCTGCTGGCCATTTACGGGCGCGATCGCGCGAGGCCGCTGCTGCTCGGGTCGGTGAAGTCCAACCTCGGGCACACCCAGGCCGCCGCAGGCGTCGCCGGGGTGATCAAGGCCGTGCTCGCGATGGAGCACGGCGAGGTTCCCGCGACGCTCCACGTCGACGAACCGACGCCGCACGTCGACTGGTCCTCCGGCCAGGTCGAGCTGACCGTCGAGTCCCGTCCGTGGCCGGAGACCGGCCGCCCCCGCCGCGCCGCCGTGTCGTCCTTCGGCGTCAGCGGCACCAACGCGCACGTCATCCTCGAACGCCCCGAGCCGGAACCCGCCGCCTCCGCACCGAGCCCGGTCGGCGGGCGCCCGCTGGCGTTCCCGCTGTCCGCGCGAGGCGAGGACGCGCTCCGCGCGCGTGCCCGAGACCTGCTGCCCCTCGCCGACACCGTCGAACCGGTGGAGCTGGCGCGGGCGCTCGGCACCACGCGCGCCGCGCTGCGCGACTCGGCGGTGCTCGTCGCGACCGGCCGGGTCGAGCTGCGCGCCGCCCTGGAAGGTCTCGCGAGCGGCGCCACCCCGGCGCCGGAGCGGGCGCCGGGCGAACTCGCGTTCCTGTTCGCCGGGCAGGGCAGCCAGCGCGCGGGGATGGGCCGCGAGCTGGCGACCGCCTACCCCGTCTTCGCGGACTCGCTCGCCGCGACCTGCGCCCACTTCGACCTCCAGCTGCCGCGCGGGCTCGACGAGCTGATGTTCGCCGATCCGGGCGGCGCCGACGCAGCCCTGCTGGACACGACGGAGTACGCGCAGCCCGCGCTGTTCGCCTTCGAGGTCGCGCTGTACCGGCTGTTCGAGAGCTGGGGCCTCGCACCCGACCACCTCGCGGGCCACTCCGTCGGCGAGATCGCCGCCGCGCACGTCGCGGGTGTGCTGACGCTGCAGGACGCGACGATCCTGGTCGCCGCGCGCGGCAGGCTCATGCAGCGGCTGCCCGCCGGGGGCGCGATGCTCGCCGTTCGCGCGTCCGAGGCCGAGGTGACCCCCCTGCTGACCGGGGGAACCGGGATCGCCGCCGTCAACGGCCCCGAGTCGGTGGTGGTGTCGGGAGTGCTCGGCGACGTCGAGCGGATCGCCGAGGAGCTGTCGGCACGCGGTCGCGACACCCGACGCCTGCGCGTGAGCCACGCCTTCCACTCGCCGCTCATGGAGCCGATGCTCGACGAGTTCCGCCGCGTCGTGCGCGTGCTCGACTTCCACGAGCCGCGCCTGCCGATCGTGTCGACCGTGACCGGACAGCCGGTGTCGGGCGAGCTGCGCGACCCCGAGCACTGGGTCGGCCACGTCCGCGCGCGGGTGCGCTTCCACGACGCGCTGCGGGTGCTCGCCGACGCGGGCGTGCGCACGTTCCTCGAACTCGGACCGGGCGCCACGCTGTCGGCGATGGGACCGGAGTGCGTGGACGCCGACGGAACGGCCTTCATCGCGGCGCTGCGCCGGGACCGGCCCGAAGCGCGCGAGGCCATGTCGGGGCTCGCGGCCGTGCACTCGCGCGGCGTGCCCGTCGACTGGGAGCGGCACTTCGCCGAGTTCGGCGGCACCCCGGTCCCACTGCCCCGCTACCCGTTCCAGCGGCGACGCTTCTGGCTCGACCAGGGCACCTCCTCGGGCGCCGGCGCGCTCGGACAGCTGCCCGCCGGTCATCCGCTGCTCGCCGCTGTCGCGGGCGTGGGCGCGGACGCCGCCGTGCTGACCGGACGGATCTCCACGCGCACCCAGCCGTGGCTCGCCGACCACGTCATCGGCGGCAGGGTCCTGTTCCCCGGCACGGCGTTCGTGGAACTCGTGCTGCGCGCCGCCGACCACGTGCCCGCAGGCCCGCCGCTGCGGCTGGAGGAACTGACCTTGAGCGCGCCGCTCGCCCTCGACGGCGACCGGGAGGTCTCCGTCCAGGTGGCGGTCGGCGCGGCGGACGAGGACGGCCGTCGTCCGGTCACCGTCCACAGCCGCGCCGACCAGGCGGGCCGGTGGACCGAGCACGCGGCGGGCGTGCTCGCCCCGGCCGACGTCGCCGAGCCCGCCCCGTTCGGCGAGTGGCCGCCGCCGGGCGCCCACCCGGTGGACACGACCGACCTCTACGAGCGCCTGGCCGACGAGGGCTACGGCTACGGGCAGGCGTTCCGGGGTCTTCGCGCGGCGTGGCGGCTGGGCGGCACCACGTACGCGGACGTCGCGCTGCCGAAACGGATCGCGGAAGGCGCGGGCGCCTTCGGCCTGCACCCCGCGCTGCTCGACGCGGCGCTGCACGCGGCGGACCTGGACACGCCCGCACCGGGCGTGAGCGTGCCGTTCGCCTGGACCGGCGTCACGCTGCACGCCACCGGCGCGACCGCCGTGCGCGTCGCGATCACGCGCGGCGAAGGAGGCGGCATCGCGCTCCGGCTCGCCGACGCCACCGGCACGCCGGTGGCCGACGTCGGCGGGCTGATCTCCCGCCCCGTGCGGGACCAGGAGGCGCTGCACGCCCTGCGGTGGGTGCCGCACCCCGTCCCCGCGCACACCACGATTCCCCAGGGCGCTGTCGTGCACCGCTTCGGCGACGCCGCGAGCGCGGACGCGCGTGACGCCCGCGAGCACGTCGGCACGGCGCTGCGCCTGGTGCGCGCCTGGCTGGAGGCCGACGGCACGGCCGCGCCGCTCGTCGTGGTGACGCCACCCGCGAGCCCCGCGCACGCCGCCGTCCGGGGGCTCGTCCGCGCGGCGCAGGCCGAGAACCCCGGTCGTCTCGTGCTCGTCGAGCACGACGCCGAGCCCTCCGAGGCCGAACTGGGCCAGGCTCTCGCCAGCGGTGAGCCGGAGCTGTCGCTGACCGGCGGGCGGTTCCTGGTGCCGCGCCTGGTCTCCGCTCCGGTCCCGGTTCCGGCCTCCGCTCCGGTCCCGGTTCCGGCCGACGACTGGGGCACCGTGCTGGTGACCGGCGGCACCGGCGGGATCGGGTCGCTCGTGGCGCGGCACCTGGTCGAGGCGCACGGCGTCCACCGCCTGGTGCTGGTGGGCAGGCGCGGCGAGGCTCCAGGCTTCGTCGGGGACCTGGACGCCGAGGTGACCGTGGTGGCCTGCGACGTCGGCGACCGCGACGCCCTCGCGCGGTTGCTGGCCGAGCACCCCGTCGACTCGGTGGTGCACACCGCCGGAGTCGTCCGCGACGGTCTGCTCGGCTCGCTCACCGACGAGATGGTCGACGAGGTCTTCCACGCCAAGGCCCGCGGCGCCTGGCTGCTGCACGAGCTGACGCGGGATCGCCCGCTCAAGCGGTTCGTGCTGTTCTCCTCGCTCGCCTCTGTGCTCGACGCGCCGGGCCAGGCCAACTACGCCGCCGCCAACGCCTACCTCGACGCGCTCGCGGAGCACCGCGCCTCCCTCGGCCTGCCCGCCACGGCGCTGTCCTGGAGCCTGTGGGCGACGGGCACCGGCATGGGCGCCGCGCTCGACGCCGCCGCGCTGCGCCGCATCGCCGCCGCCGGTCTGCCGGGACTCCCGGCGGAGCGGTCACTGCGGCTGTTCGACCTGGCCGTCCGATCAGGGTGGTCCACGGCGGTGCCGGTCGAGGTGGACGCGGCAGCCGTGCGCCGCCGTTCCGACGGCGTGCCGCACCTGCTGCGCGAACTCGTGCGCCCCGCCGCGCGCCGTGCCGCCACGGGCGGTGCGCGGACTTCCGAGGAGAGCCGGTTCGCCACCGTTCCGGTCGCCGAGCGCGAACGCGTCGTGCTGGACCTCGTGCGCACCGAGGTGGCCGACGTGCTGCGCCACGACGGGGCCTCCGCCGTCGACCCGGCGCGCGCGTTCACCGAGCTGGGGTTCGACTCCCTCGCCGCCGTCGAGCTGCGCAACCGGCTCAACGCGGTGACCGGGCTGCGGCTGGCCGCCACCCTCGTGTTCGACCACCCGACGCCGCGCGCGCTCGCCAAGCACGTCGAGGAGGGCCTGTTCGGCGGCGCGGAGCCCGTGGTTCCCGTCGTCGCGCGCGACCCCGGCGCGGGCGCCGATCCGATCGTCATCGTCGGCACGGCCTGCCGCTACCCCGGCGGCGTCACCTCGCCCGAGGACCTGTGGCGGCTGGTCGCCGACGGCGTCGACGCGGTGGGCGAATTCCCCTCGGACCGGGGCTGGGACGCCGACGCGCTCTACGACCCCGAGCCGGGCACGCCCGGCCGCACCTACGCGCGGGAAGGCGCGTTCCTGCACGACGCCGCGTGGTTCGACGCAGGCTTCTTCGGCATCAGCCCCCGCGAGGCCACCGCGATGGACCCGCAGCAGCGGTTGCTGCTGGAGGTGTCCTGGGAGGCGCTGGAACGGGCGTCGATCGACCCCACCAGCGTGCGCGGCAGCCGGACCGGTGTGTACGCGGGTGTGATGTACCACGACTACGGCGCCTGGCTCCCCGAGCTGCCGGAGGACCTCGCGGCCTACGCGGGCAACGGCAACCTGGGCAGCGTCGTCTCGGGCCGCGTCGCGTACGCGCTCGGTCTCGAGGGCCCCGCCGTCACGGTGGACACGGCGTGCTCGTCCTCCCTGGTCACGCTGCACCGCGCCGCCCACGCGCTGCAGCACGGCGAGTGCGACCTCGCCCTCGCGGGCGGGGTGACGGTGATGTCCACTCCGGACACGTTCATCGACTTCTCCCGCCAGCGCGGGCTCGCCGCCGACGGCCGTTGCAAGTCGTTCGCCGACGGCGCGGACGGCACCGGCTGGGGCGAGGGCGTCGGGGTGCTCGTCGTCGAACGGCTCTCCGACGCGCGGCGCAACGGGCACCGGGTGCTGGCCGTGGTGAGCGGTTCCGCGATCAACCAGGACGGGGCGTCGAACGGGCTGACCGCGCCGAACGGCCCGTCGCAGCAGCGGGTCATCCGCGCGGCGCTGGCCTCGGCCGGTCTGGCGCCGTCCGAGGTGGACGTGGTGGAGGCGCACGGGACCGGGACGACCCTCGGTGATCCGATCGAGGCGCAGGCGTTGCTGGCGGCCTACGGGCAGGACCGGGGTGAGCCGTTGTGGCTCGGTTCGGTGAAGTCGAACATCGGGCACACCCAGGCCGCGGCGGGCGTCGCGGGGATCATCAAGATGGTGCAGGCCATGCGGCACGGCGTCCTCCCGAAGACGTTGCACGTCGACTCACCGTCCTCGAAGGTCGACTGGGACGCGGGCGCCGTCGAGCTGCTCACCGAGGCGCGGCCGTGGGAACCCGGAGCCCGGCCGCGCCGCGCCGCCGTGTCGTCCTTCGGCATCAGCGGCACGAACGCCCACGTCATCCTCGAAGAGCCCGGTGCACAGGAGGCGGTGGCCGGGGGGCAAGCGCCCCCGCTCGTCGCCCTGCCGGTCTCGGCGCGGACGACCGAGGCGCTGCGCCACCAGGCGCGCGACCTGGTCGCCACGGCGTCCGCCACCGCCACCGCCGACCTCGGCTTCGCGCTCGCCACCACGCGCGCCGCGCACACCGAGCGCGCCGTCGTCCTCGCGGGCGCGGACTCCTCCGACGACGTCGTCGCGGGCCTCGACGCGCTCGCCCTGGCCGCCGGTGCGCCGGGTCTCGTCGTGACCGGTTCGGCCAGCGAGGGCACGCTGGCGTTCCTGTTCTCCGGCCAAGGCGCCCAGCGGCCCGGCATGGGACGCGACTGGTACCGCGCCCACCCCGTCTTCGCGGAGCACTTCGACCGCGTCGCCGCGCGGTTCGCGGGCCACCTCGACCACCCGCTCGCCGACGTGCTGTTCGGGGACGGCGAGGCGGCCGACCTGCTCGACCAGACCGCCTACACGCAGGCGGCGCTGTTCACCACGCAGGTGGCCCTCTACCGGTTGCTGGAGTCGGCGGGGCTGCGTCCGGCGTGGCTCGCGGGGCACTCCGTCGGCGAGTTCGCCGCCGCGCACGTGGCCGGTGTCTGGTCGCTGGCCGACGCGGTGGCCGCGGTCGCGGCGCGGGGCAAGCTGATGCAGGCCTTGCCCCCTGGCGGGGCCATGATCGCCGTGCAGGCCTCCGAGGAGGAGGTCGCCCCGCTCCTCGGCGAACGGTGCGGCATCGCCGCGGTCAACGGGCCGCGCGCGGTCGTGGTGTCCGGTGACGAGGACGCCGTGGAGGCGATCGCCGCGCGGTTCGCCACGACTCGGCGGCTGAAGGTCTCGCACGCCTTCCACTCGCCGCGCATGGAACCGATGCTCGCCGAGTTCCGCGAGGTCGTGTCCGGGCTCACCGCGCACGAGCCCGCGGTGCCGATCATGTCCACGCTCACCGGCGAGCCCGCGACCGCCGCCCAGCTCGGCTCGGCGGGCTACTGGGTGGACCACGTGCGCGGGACCGTGCGCTTCGCCGACGCCGTGCGCGCGCTCGCCGATCGCGGCGTCGACACCTTCCTCGAACTCGGCGCCGCCCCCGTGCTCACCGCGATGGGGCCCGACTGCCTCGTCGAGGCCGGGGGCGACGCCGAACCGGCCTTCGCGTGCACCGCGCGCAAGGACACCGGGGAGGCGCGCGCGCTGCTGACCGCGCTCGCCGAGGTGCACGTGCGGGGCTTCGACGTCGACTGGCGTCAGCTCTACGGCGACTTCACCGGCGCGCACGTCGACCTGCCGACGTACCCGTTCCAGCACCGGCACCACTGGCTGCCGCTGGCCGCGACCGGCGGCGACGTCACCGCGCACGGACTGGCCGCGGCGGACCACCCGCTGGTCAGCGCGGCCGTGGACCTGCCGGGGGACGGCGGCCTGCTGCTCACCGGGCGCGTCTCGCTCGCCACGCACCCGCTGCTCGCCGAGCACGCCGTCCTCGGCGCCGTGCTGGTGCCCGGCGCCGCGCTGGTGGGCCTCGCCCTGCACGCGGGCCGCCTCACCGGTCGCCCCGCGCTCACCGAGCTGACCCTGCGGTCGCCGCTCGTGGTGCCGGGGGAGTCGGCCGTGCGGCTGCACGTCTCGGCCACCCCGGACGGCGCCGTCGAGATCCACTCGCGGCCCGACGACGGGGCAGGCGAGTGGACCTGCCACGCCACGGGCGTTCTCGACCTGGCCGGGGACGACCCCGGCCAGGCGGTCGCCGAGTGGCCCGAGCCGGGCGCGACCGGGCTCGACGTCAGCGGCCTGTACGAGCGGATGCACGCCGAGGGCTACGACTACGGGCCCGTCTTCCGCGCCGTGCGCGCCGCGTGGCGGGCAGGTGGGGACACCGTGCTCGCGGAGCTGGAGCTGCCCGCAGAGGCCAGGCACGACGCCGCCCGCTACGGCCTGCACCCGGCGCTGCTCGACGCGGCGCTGCACGTCACCGGGTTGCTCGACCCGCGAGACGGGGCCGCCGACGCGGGCGTGGTCGAGCTGCCGTTCGCGTGGACCGGGGTCACCCAGCACGGCTCCGGCGCGCTCGCCGCCAGGGTGCGCGTGACCCGAGGAGGCGGCGAGGGCGGTCTGCGGATCGAGCTGGCCACCGAGGACGGGGCGCCGCTGGCGACCGTGGCGTCGTACGTGACGCGGCCCTTCGCCGCCGACCGGCTGGGCGTCCCGGCGCGGGACCTGTACGTCGTGGCCGACGAGCCGCTGCCGAAGCCCGTCGCGCGGGCACGGCGGAACTGGGCGGTGCTCGGCGACGACGACCTCGGACTCGGTGTCCCGGTCGCACCGGAACCGGCCGCGCTGGGCGCCGTCGACGCGGTCCTGCACGTCGCGCAGGCCCCGGACGGCGCCGGTGTGCCGGACGCCGTGCGGTCGGCCCTCGCCGGGACCCTGCGGGTCGTGCAGGCGTGGCTCGCCGAGGAGCGGCAGGCGGTGCTCGTCGTGCTGACCCGCGACGACCTCGCAGGCGCGGCGGTGCGCGGTCTGGTCCGCGCCGCGCACGGGGAAGAACCCGGCCGCGTGGTGCTCGTGGACGTCGGAGGCGCTCGGCCGGAACTCGCCTCCCTCGACGCGGCGCTCGACACCGGTGAGCCGGAAGTGCGCCTCAAGGACGGCGACGTGCACGTGCCGCGTCTCATGCGCGCGCCGGACGCGGTGCGCCGCGTGGCGAGGCGCCCGTGGGGCACCGTGCTCATCACCGGGGGGACGGGCGGGCTCGGCGCCCTCGTCGCGAAGCACCTCGCGCGGCGCGACGACGTCGAGAGGCTCGTTCTCACGAGCAGGCGCGGGCCCGACGCGCCGGGCGCCACCGCCCTGCTCGGCGAGCTGAGCGCGCTGGGCGCCAAGGCCGAGATCGTCGCCTGCGACGTCGCCGACCGCGCGGCTGTCGCCACCCTGCTCGCGCTCACGCCGGTCGACAGCGTCGTGCACACGGCAGGTGTGCTGGACGACGGCGTCATCACGGCGCTGACGCCGTCGCGCGTGGACACCGTGCTGCGCCCGAAGGCCGAGGCCGCCTGGCACCTGCACGAGCTGACCCTCGGCCGCGAACTGGCGCACTTCGTGCTGTTCTCGTCGGCCGCGGGCACCATCGACGCCTCCGGCCAGGGCAACTACGCGGCGGCCAACGCCTTCCTCGACGCGCTCGCCGCGCACCGGGCGGACCTCGGGCTCGCCGCGACGTCGATGGCGTGGGGCCTGTGGGCGGGCGGCGGCATGGGCGCGTCGCTGGACGAGGGCGAACTCGCCCGGATCGGGCGTTCCGGCGTCGGCGTGCTCGAACCGGACGACGCGCTCGCCCTCTTCGACGCCGCTGTGGCGGCAGACCTGCCCGCCGTGCTGCCGGTCCGGCTCGACCTCCGCGCGCTGCGGCGGCGAGGCGCGGAGGCGCCCGCGCCGCTGCGGACGCTCGCGGGTGTCGGCCTGGCGCCCGCCCAGCACGCCCCCACCCTCGGCGACCGGCTCGCCGGCCTGCCGAAGGCCGACCACGAGCACGCCGTGCTCACCGCCGTCCGCGCCGAGGTGGCCGGGGTGCTCGGCCACGCCGGACCCGCCGACGTGGAACCACGGCGCGCGTTCACCGAACTGGGGTTCGACTCGCTCGCCGCGGTGGAGCTGCGCAACCGGCTCAACACCGTCAGCGGGCTGCGGCTGCCGTCCACGATGATCTTCGACTACGCGACGCCCGCCGCACTCGCGGGCTACCTCCTCGGCAGGCTGGCCCCGGAACCGCAGGCCGAACCGCAGGTGTCGCGAGCAGCGGACGCCGAACCCGGCATCGACATCAAGTCCATGGACGTGGCCGACCTCGTGCGCGCCGCGTTGAACCGCGGCGGCACCTGAGCCGCCTGCCCGGCCACACGGGGAAGCAGGGCCAGGGGCGTGTCTCAGAAGCAGCCGCGCGAGCAGGGGAGCGACACCGAGCATGGAAACATCCGTCGAGCAGATCGTCGAAGCGCTGCGCGAGTCGTTGATCGAGAACGAGCGGCTGCGCGCGCGGAACGCCCAAGCGGCTCGTGAACCGGTCGCGATCGTCGGCATGAGCTGCCGGTACCCCGGTGGCGTCGACACCCCGGAGAAGCTCTGGGAGCTGGTCGCCGGAGGCGCCGACGCGATCGGGGACTTCCCGACCGACCGCGACTGGGACGTCGAGAACATCTACGACCCCGATCCCGACGCACCGGGCAGGACCCACGTGCGCGAAGGCGGGTTCCTGCACGACGCCGCGTGGTTCGACCCCGCCTTCTTCGGCATCAGCCCCCGCGAGGCCACCGCGATGGACCCGCAGCAGCGGTTGCTGCTGGAGGTGTCCTGGGAGGCGCTGGAACGGGCGTCGATCGACCCCAACAGCCTGCGCGGCAGCCGAACCGGCGTCTACGCGGGTGTGATGTACCACGACTACGGGACCTGGCTCACCGAGGTGCCCGAGGAGGTCGAGGGCTACCTCGGCAACGGCAACCTGGGCAGCGTCGCGTCCGGACGGGTGTCGTACGCGCTCGGTCTCGAGGGCCCCGCCGTCACGGTGGACACGGCGTGCTCGTCCTCGCTGGTCGCGCTGCACCTCGCGGTGCAGGCGCTCCGGTCCGGTGAGTGCTCGCTGGCGCTCGCGGGCGGGGTGACGGTGATGTCCACTCCGGACACGTTCATCGACTTCTCGAAGCAGCGCGGGCTCGCCCAGGACGGCCGTTGCAAGTCGTTCGCCGAGGGCGCAGACGGCACGGGCTGGGGCGAGGGCGTCGGAATGGTGCTGCTCGAACGGCTCTCCGACGCGCGGCGCAACGGGCACCGGGTGCTGGCCGTGGTGAGCGGTTCCGCGATCAACCAGGACGGGGCGTCGAACGGGCTGACCGCGCCGAACGGCCCGTCGCAGCAGCGCGTGATCCGGGCGGCGCTGACCGACGCCGAACTCGAACCGTCCGAGGTGGACGTGGTGGAGGCGCACGGCACCGGCACGCCGCTCGGTGATCCGATCGAGGCGCAGGCGTTGCTGGCGACCTACGGGCAGGACCGGGGTGAGCCGTTGTGGCTCGGTTCGGTGAAGTCGAACATCGGGCACACCCAGGCCGCGGCGGGCGTCGCGGGGATCATCAAGATGGTCCAGGCCATGCGGCACGGCAGGCTGCCCCGGACCCTCCACGCCGACCAGCCCACCTCGAAGGTCGACTGGGCGGAGGGCGCCGTCGAACTGCTCCGCGAGGCGCGCGACTGGCCCGCGCGCGACGGGCGGCGCAGGGCCGCCGTGTCCTCGTTCGGCATCAGCGGCACCAACGCCCACGTCATCCTCGAGTCGCCCCCGGAGGAGCCCGTCGCGCAACCGGCCGAGCCGTGGTCGGGCCCGGTGCCCCTGGTGCTGTCGGGAGCGAGCGGACGCGCCCTCGCGGCGCAGGCCCGCCGGATGCTCGACCACCTCGCCTCCGCCCCCGACTCCCTGGCGGACACCGCGCACGGCCTCGTGGCGTCGCGCGCGGCGCTCGACGAGCGCGCCGTCGTCGTCGGCAGCGACCTCGCCGGGCTGACGGCGGGGCTCACCGCGCTCGCGGCGGGCGAGAGCGCCACCGGTGTCGTGCGCGGCGCCCGCGCCCCCGAGTCGCGGGTCGCGTTCGTCTTCCCCGGCCAGGGCTCGCAGTGGGTCGGCATGGCCGCCGACCTCCTCGACTCCTCACCTGTCTTCTCCGCCGCGCTGGCGGACTGCGCGGCGGCCCTGGACCCGATCACCGGATGGGAGCTGCTCGACACCATCCGCGCCCGGCGCGAGCTGGGTCGCGTCGACGTGGTGCAGCCGGTGCTGTGGGCGGTCATGGTGTCGCTGGCGGCGGTCTGGCGCGCGCACGGGGTCGAGCCCGCAGCGGTCATCGGCCACTCGCAGGGCGAGATCGCCGCCGCCTGCGTGGCGGGCGCGCTCAGCCTCGCCGACGGCGCGAAGGTGGTGACCCTGCGCGCGAAGGCCATCGCCGACCAGCTCTCCGGCCGGGGCGGGATGCTGTCGATCGCGCTCCCGGCCGAGCAGGTGCGCGAACGACTCGCGGCCCACGGGGGCCTCCTGGAGATCGCCGTGGTGAACGGGCCGCTGTCGGTGGTCGTCTCGGGCGACCCAGAGGCGCTCGGTGAGCTGAAGGCGTCGGTGGTCGCGGACGGGCACCGGGCCAAGCTCGTGCCGGTCGACTACGCGTCGCACTGCGCGCACGTCGAGGCGATACACGAGCGGCTGCTCACCGACCTCGCAGGCATCCGGCCGCGCGCGGCGGACGTGCCGTTCTACTCGACCGCGACCGGCGGCCGGATCGACACCGCGGTCCTCGACGCCCAGTACTGGTACGAGAACCTGCGGCAGACCGTCCTCTTCGAGCGGACGACCCGCGAGCTGCTCGACGCCGGGTACGGCGCCTTCATCGAGTGCAGCCCGCATCCGGTGCTGCTGCACAGCATCGCGGAGACGGCGGACGCCGCAGGCGTCGACGTCACCGGGGTCGGGTCGCTGCGCAGGCACGACGGCGGTTCCCAGCGGTTGCTCACCTCGCTGGCCGACGCGTTCGTCGCCGGAATCCCCGTGGACTGGCGCGCGGTGTTCAGCGCTTCCGGCGCGCGCGCGACCGATCTGCCGACGTACGCGTTCCAGCGGGAGCGCTACTGGCTGGGCCGGTCCGGGACGGCGGGCGACGTCACGGCGGCGGGCCTCGACACCGTCGCGCACCCGCTCGTCGGGGCCGCGGTCCCCGTGCCGGGGGACGGGGACGGCGCGGGAGCGGTGGTCTTCACCTCCCGCCTCTCGACGTCGGCGCTGCCGTGGCTCGCCGATCACGCGGTGGCGGGCGCGGTGCTGCTCCCCGGCACGGCGCTGGTCGAGCTGGCGCTGTCGCTCGGCCACGACCTCGGGCACGGTCATCTCGCGGAGCTGACCCTCCACGCGCCCGTCGTGCTGGCCGGGCGGGGCGGCGTCCAGCTGCAGGTGCGCGTCGATGCGCCGGACGAGACCGGGCGTCGCGCGCTGACCGTCCACTCGCGACCGCACGGCGATCCCGGCGAACCCTGGTCGCGCAACGCCTCCGGCCTGCTCGCCCCCCAGCCCGCGACCGCGGACTTCGACCTGGCGGCCTGGCCGCCGAGCGGTGCCGAGCCGCTGGTCGTCGACGGCGCGTACGACAGGCTCGCCGCGCTCGGCTACGACTACGGTCCCTCCTTCCAGGGGTTGCGCGCGGCCTGGCGGCGGGGTGACGAGCTGTTCGCCGAGGTGGAACTGCCCGTCGAGGCGGCGGGCTTCGGCCTGCACCCGGCGCTGTTCGACGCCGCCCTGCACGTGGACGGCCTGGTCGCCGACGGTGACGGCGGGACGAGCCTGCCGTTCGCCTGGACCGGTGTCTCACTGCACGCCACCGGCGCGACCGCCCTGCGAGTGGCGATCCGGCGCGGCGAGACCCTGTCGCTGCGCGTGGCCGACCCCACCGGCGCGCCGGTGGCGGAGGTGGCGGCGCTGGTGGCGCGCCCGGTCGACCGGGACGCCGCCGCCACCCGCACCGACGACCTCTACCGCCTGAGCTGGCCCGCGCTGCCCGCGCCCAGCGCCCGACCTGCCTCGTTCGTCGTGTGGGACGGTGAGTCCGCACTGCCCGACGGCGAGCGCGAGTGGGTGGTCCTGCCGATCAGCGGGGACCCCGGAGGCGCTCTTGATCCCGCTGCCGCGGCACGCGGCACCACGGCGCTCGCGCTCGCGGCGGTCCAGCGCTGGATCGCCGAGGAGCCTTCCGCGCGGCTGCTCGTGCTCACCGAGGGCGCCGTCACCGAACCCGTCCGCGACGTGGCCGCCGCCGCCGTGTGGGGTCTGGTGCGCGCGGCCCAGGACGAGCACCCCGGCCGGTTCGTGCTGGTCGACTCCGGCGACGGGGTGGACGCGGCCGTCGCGGTCGCGGGCGCGACCGCCGAACCGCAGCTCGCCGTGCACGATGGCGCCGTGTCCGTGCCGCGCCTCGCGCGGGTGCCCGCCGCCTCGCGCGCCACGACCCTCGACCCCGGGGGCACGGTGCTCCTCACGGGCGGCACCGGTGTCCTCGGTCGCCTGGTCGCGCGGCACCTGGTGCACGAGCACGGTGTGCGGCGGCTCGTCCTCACCGGCCGCCGAGGCGCGGCGGTGGACGACCTGTCGGACCTCGACGCCGACGTGTCCGTGGTCGCCTGCGACGCAGCCGACCGCGACCAGCTCGCCCGCGTGCTCTCCGCCGTGGACCCCGCGCACCCGCTGACCGCCGTGGTGCACCTCGCCGGTGTCCTCGACGACGGCCTGGTGAGCGACCAGACCCCCGAGCGCCTCGACGCGGTGCTGCGGCCCAAGGCGGACGCGGCGTGGCACCTGCACGAGCTGACGAAGGACCTGGACCTGGCGGCGTTCGTGCTGTTCTCCTCGGCCGCGGGCACGGTCGACGGCGGGGGACAGGCGGGCTACGCGGCGGCCAACGCGTTCCTCGACGCGCTCGCCGCGCACCGCCGCTCCCACGGCCTGCCCGCGCACTCCCTCGCCTGGGGGTTCTGGGAGCAGCGCACCGGGCTCACCGGACACCTGACCGACGCCGACGTCGAGCGCATGGCCCGCGCGGGCGTGCGCCCCATCCCCACCGCCGACGGACTCCGGTTGTTCGACGCGGCGCTGTCCGCGTCGGACGCCCGCCTGGCGCCGATCGCCCTCGACCTCCCCGCCCTGCGCAGAGCGGGAGAGGTGGCGCCGCTGCTGCGGGGGCTCGTGCCCTCGGGCAAGCGCGCCGCGACCGGCCTCGCCGCCGCCGCGCGGTCGACGCTCGTCGACCGCCTCACCACCCTCGGCCCCGCCGAACGCGACACCGAGCTGCGCGAGCTGCTCCGCACGCTCGTCGCCGCCGTGCTCGGCTTCGGCGACGACCTCGTGCTCGACCCGCGCCGCCCGTTCCGGGAGACCGGCTTCGACTCGCTGACCGCCGTCGAACTGCGCAACCGCCTCGGCACGGCGCTGGGCCTGCGGCTGCCCGCCACGCTCGTCTTCGACCACCCCGACGCCGACGCGCTGATCGCCCACGTCAGCGCGGAGCTGTTCGGCGCCGAGGCGGGCGAGCGGGCGCCTGCCCCGCCGGTCGCCGGTGACGAGCGGGAAGACCCGGTGGTGATCGTCGGCATGGCCTGCCGGTTCCCCGGCGGCATCACCACGCCGGAGGACCTGTGGCAGCTCGTCGCCGACGGTCGCGACGGCATGGGAGGGTTCCCCACCGACCGGGGCTGGGACCTCGCGCACCTCTACGACCCTGAGCCGGGCAAGGCCGGGCACTGCAGCACGGCCGTGGGCGGGTTCCTCCACGACGCCGACCGGTTCGACCCCGCCTTCTTCGGCATCGGCCCGAGGGAGGCGATCGCGATGGACCCGCAGCAGCGGTTGCTGCTGGAGGTGTCCTGGGAGGCGCTGGAGCGCGCGGGCGTCGACCCGCACACCGTGCGCGGCACCCGGACCGGTGTGTACGTGGGCGTGATGTACCACGACTACGGCAGCAGGCTGCGCGCCGTGCCCGAGGAGGTGCGCGACTACCTCGGCAACGGCAGTCTCGGCAGCGTCGCCTCCGGCCGCGTCGCCTACGCGCTGGGCCTGGAGGGGCCGACGCTCTCCGTGGACACGGCGTGCTCGTCCTCGCTCGTCGCGCTGCACCTCGCCGCCGACGCCGTGCGACGGGGCGAGTGCGACCGCGCCCTCGCCGGTGGCGTGAGCGTGATGTCGACCGAGGACACGTTCGTGGACTTCAGCAGGCAGCGCAACCTCGCGGCCGACGGCAGGGTCAAGGCCTTCTCCGACGACGCGGACGGCACGGCGCTGTCCGAGGGCGTCGGCGTCCTCGTGGTGGAACGGCTGTCGCAGGCCCGGCGCCACGGCCACGACGTGCTGGCCGTCGTCCGGGGCTCCGCGGTGAACTCGGACGGGGCGTCGAACGGGCTGACCGCGCCGAACGGCCCGTCGCAGCAGCGGGTCATCCGCGCGGCGCTGGCCTCGGCCGGTCTGGCGCCGTCCGAGGTGGACGTGGTGGAGGCGCACGGCACCGGGACGACCCTCGGTGATCCGATCGAGGCGCAGGCGTTGCTGGCGGCCTACGGGCAGGACCGGGGTGAGCCGTTGTGGCTCGGTTCGGTGAAGTCGAACATCGGGCACACCCAGGCCGCGGCGGGCGTCGCCGGGGTGGTGAAGATGGTGCAGGCCATGCGGCACGGCGTGCTCCCCGCGTCGCTGAACGTCACCGAGCCCTCGTCGGAGGTCGACTGGGACGCGGGCGCCGTGCGGCTGGTCACCGAGCAGCGCGCCTGGCCGGAGTCCGGCCACCCGCGTCGCGCGGGCGTGTCGTCGTTCGGGATCAGCGGCACCAACGTCCACCTGATCCTGGAGCAGGCCCCGGCGGGCCCTCCTGCCCCGGACCCCGTGGCGCAGGCTCCCCTGCTGCCGTTCGTGGTCTCCGCGACCACCCCGGACGCGCTCGCCGCGCAGGCGGCGCGGCTGCGGCAGGTCGCGGGCGCGCCGCTGCCGGACCTCGCCTACTCGCTGCTCACGACGCGCAGCGCGTTCGGCCACCGCGCCGCCGTGGTGGCGCGCGACGCCGATGAGCTGGACGCGGCGCTCGAAGCGCTCGCCGGGGGACGCGAGTCGGAGGCGGTCGTCACCGGGCGCCCGGTGGCGGGCAAGGTCGCGTTCCTGTTCACCGGGCAGGGCGCCCAGCGACTCGGCATGGGGCGGGCCCTGCACGAGAGCTACCCCGTGTTCCGCGCCGCCTTCGACGAGGCCTGCGAGGCGCTGGACGAGCACCTCGACGCCCCGCTGCGCGAGGTCGTGTGGGCCGACGCGGAAGACGCGACCGCGCTGCTCGACCGCACCGACTACGCCCAGTGCGCGTTGTTCGCCGTCGAGACCGCGCTCTTCCGGCTGCTCGAGTCCTACGGGGTGCGGCCGGACTGGGTGGCGGGCCACTCCGTCGGCGAGCTGACCGCGGCCCACGTCGCGGGCGTGTGGTCGCTGCGGGACGCCGCGCGCCTCGTCGCGGCGCGCGGACGGCTCATGGCCGCCCTGCCCTCGGGCGGCACGATGCTCGCCGTCGACGCGGCGGAGACCGACGTGCTGCCGTACCTGACGGCCGACGACGTCGCGATCGCCGCCGTCAACGGGCCGAGCGCCGTCGTCGTGTCCGGCTCCGAAGCCGCCGTGGCCGCCGTGGCGGACAAGCTGACCGGCCGTCGCACGAAGCGGTTGCGCGTCAGCCACGCCTTCCACTCGCCGCTGGTGGAACCGATGCTGGCGGAGTTCGAGCGGATCGCGAGCGGGCTGGCGTTCGCGGCGCCGTCGATCCCCCTGGTGTCCAACGTGACCGGTGAGCGCGCGACCGACGAGGAACTGCGCTCGCCCGCCTACTGGGTGCGGCACGTGCGCGACGCCGTGCGCTTCGCCGACGGCGTTCGCGCGCTCGTCGACGCCGGGGTGAGCACCTTCGTCGAAGTCGGTCCCGACGCGGTTCTCACCGCGATGGGCCGCGAGGTCGTCGGGGACGTGGAGAAGGCCGCGCCCGCCTTCGTGCCGACGTGCAGGCGCGGGCACGACGAGGTGCGGGCCTTCGCCACGCTGCTCGGCACGGCGCACGTCCGGGGAGTCGAGGTCGACTGGGCGCAGGCGTTCCACGGCGCGCGCAGGATCGACCTCCCGACCTACGCCTTCCAGCACCAGCGGCTGTGGCTGCACGACGAGCCCGGCGCGGTGGTGGACGCCCGAGGCCTCGGCCAGACCCCTGCGGCGCACCCGATGCTGGGCGCGGCCATGACGCTCGCGGACGACCACACCGTGGTGCTGACCGGGCGGCTGTCGATCGCGACGCACCCGTGGCTGGCCGACCACGTCGTCGCCGGGACCGCGCTCGTGCCCGGCAGCGCGTTCGTGGAACTCGCCGTGCGCGCGGGCGACCAGGCAGGCTGCCCGCACCTGGCCGAGTTGACGCTCGAACGGCCGCTGGCGCTCGCCGACGGCGAGGCCGTTCAGCTGCAGGTGGCCGCCGCCGCGCCGGGACCGGACGGAAGTCGCGCGGTCACCGTGCACTCCCTGCCGGAAGGGGCGGACGCGCCGTGGACGCGGCACGCCACCGGCGTCCTCGGCACGGCCTCGGCGGAGGAACCGCCCGCGCTGGGCGAGTGGCCGC
The DNA here is from genome assembly GCF_024171695.1 of Actinosynnema pretiosum. GTDB lineage: Bacteria > Actinomycetota > Actinomycetes > Mycobacteriales > Pseudonocardiaceae > Actinosynnema > Actinosynnema pretiosum. Next base: position 28,958 of record NZ_JAMTCF010000005.1, read on the forward strand.
CCCCCGGCGCGGAGCCGATCGACGTCAGCGGCGTCTACGACCGGCTCTCGGCGCAGGGGTACGACTACGGGCCGCTGTTCCGGGGGCTGGGCGCCGCGTGGCGCGACGGCGCCGACGTGTGCGCCGAGGTGCGGCTGCCGGATGGCGATGGCGCCGGTTTCGCCCTGCACCCCGCGCTGCTGGACTCGGCGCTGCACCTGCTCGACCTCCTGGAGGGCCAGGACCCGGACGCCATGGCACTGCCGTTCTCGTGGGAGGGCGTGGACGTGCACGCCACCGGGGCGACCGCGCTCCGGGTGCGGTTGACGCCGCTGGGGGAGGGGCGACTCGGCGTGCGCCTGCACGACGGCGTGGGCGCTCCGGTCGCGGACATCGCCTCGCTGCGCCTGCGGGAGATCACTCCCGGCCTGCTGCGGGCGACCGAGCCCGGTGACCTGCTCCGCCTCCGCTGGACGACGAAGCCGGTCGGAACCGCGACCGTCGAATCGCGGGTGCACACCGTGGACCACGCCGGTGGCGAGATGACGGCCGCGACGCACGCGACGGTGGCGGCCACCCTCGCGGTGCTGCAACGCGAGGTCGGCGACACCGCGAGCGGTCCGCTCGTGGTCCGCACCCGGCGCGCGGTGGCGGTCTCGGCGGACGAGACCCCCGACCTCGCGCAGGCGGCGGTGTGGGGCATGGTGCGCGCCGCCGCCGTCGAGCACCCCGGCCTGTTCGTGCTGCTCGACTCCGACGGCACGGCCGAGTCGGACGCCGTCCTCTCGGCCGCTGTCGCGACCGGGGCTCCGGAGCTGGCGCTGCGCGCCGGGGTGGCCCACGTGCCCGAGCTGTCCAAAGTGGACGATCGGGGCGCGCCTGTGCCGCTCGACCCGGAGGGCGCGGTGCTCGTCCTCGGCGGCACCGGTGGCCTCGGTCTGCTGCTGGCCCGCCACCTGGTGGCGCGCCACGGGGTCCGCCACCTGGTGCTGGTGGGGCGTGGTCACCGGGAGCCGGACCTGACGGACCTCCACGGGCTCGGCGCGCGGGTGGAGGTGGTGGCCTGCGACGTCACCGACCGCACCGCGCTGGCCGCGCTGATCGCCGGGGTGCGCGCGGACCGTCCGCTGACGGCCGTCGTGCACGCGGCGGGCGTCCTCGACGACGGACTGCTCACCGACCTCACCCCGCACCGGTTCGAGACGGTGCTGCGGCCCAAGGCGGACGCGGCGTGGCACCTGCACGAGCTGACGAAGGACCTGGACCTGGCGGCGTTCGTGCTGTTCTCCTCGGCCGCGGGCACGCTGGGAGCCGCTGGGCAGGCCAACTACGCGGCGGGCAACGCCTTCCTCGACGCGCTCGCCGCGCACCGCCGTTCCCTCGGCCTGCCCGCGCACTCGCTCGGCTGGGGCCTGTGGGAGACCGGGGGCGCGGGAGGAATGGGCGCGAGCCTGGACGAGGTGGAGCGGAGCAGGCTCGCCCGCGACGGCATCCTGCCGCTGCCGGTGAGTCGCGCGCTGGAGCTGTTCGACGCCGCGCTCGGCGCCGACCACGCCGCCGTCCTGCCGGTGCGGGTCCGCGTCACCGAGGACGCCCCCGCCCTCGTCCGCGCGCTGTCCAGGCACGCCTCGGGTGCTCCGGTCCGCCGCGTGGCGAACGCCGCAGGCGCGGTCGCGGCCGAGCCGCTGTCCGCGCGGCTGCCGAAGCTCCCGGCGGCGGAGGGCAGGAAGCTGCTCACCGAGCTGGTGCGCGGTCACGTCGCGGGCGTGCTCGGCCACACCTCCTCGGCCGCGATCGAACCCGACCGCTCCCTGGGCGACCTCGGCGTGGACTCACTGGCCGCGCTCGAACTCCGCAACCGGCTCGGGGCCGACACCGGCCTGCGGTTGTCGAGCACGCTCACGTTCGACCACCCGACCGCCGAAGCGCTCGCCGAGCACCTGTTCGCCGAGTTCGGCGGGGCGGCAGCGGCCGAGGGGGCGGTGGACCTGGAGGCCGAGGTGGTCCGGCTGGAGACGCTGCTGGACTCCACCTCGGACCCGGCCTCGGTGGACGAGGAGCAGCGTGCCAGGGTGGGCGCCCGCCTGCGCGCGCTGAGCGCGCGCTGGGACGGCGCCGCTTCCGGCGCGGACGTGCCGGTCGTCAGCGAGGGGCGCGCGCTGGAGACCGCGACCGTGGAGGAGCTGCTCGGCATCCTGGACGACGAGCTGGGAAGCCACGCCTGACGCGCGAAGCGGCCCGCCACGCTGTGGCGGGCCGCTTCGGCGAGGGCCCGGTGCGCTGCGGATCGTTCTCAGTCCACCGCCGATCTCTGCCGCTGCGCCTGCTCCCCGACGACGATGTCCGACGGGAGTTCGGAGCGCTTGGCGACGTTGAGCTTGCGGTACACGCGGGTCAGGTGCTGTTCGACGGTGCTGACCGTGACGTGCAGCCGGTTGCTGATCTCGCGGTTGGTGTAGCCGAGCACGGCGAAGTGCGCGACGCGGCGCTCGGCGTCGCTGAGCAGGACCGTGCCGCTCTGGTCCGAGTCGGAGGTCGTCGGTTCCGCGTCTTCGAGCAGGTGCTTGTCGACGGGGGAGACCATCCCGCACGCCTCCGCCTCGCGCGCGGCGTGCTTGGCGACCAGCCGTGCGCGGGCGAACTCGCCGAACTCGTAGTGCGCGGACGCCAGTTCGGCGTACGCGTGGGCGAGGGACTGCCGGTCACCGCAAGCCTTGAGCAGGTCGATCGACTGGTGGAGCAGCGGTGCGCGCTGGTAGGGCTTGCTGGTCGCCGCCAGCACCCTCAGCGCGAGGGCCTGCGCGTTCGCGCTGCTGGTCCGCGAACGCCGCAGCTCCTCCTCGGCCAGGGTGCGGGCCGTGCGCGCCTTGCCCAGCCGCAGGTAGGCCATGGCGAGGTCGGCACGCCACGGGATGCCGCGCTGCAGCTGCGAGTTGCCCTCCCTGATCAGCCGTGCGCTGATCTCGAAGTCGTTCAGGGCGGCGAACGGCTGCGCGGTCTCCAGGTAGTGGTGTCCTCGTGCACGCAGGTACTGCACGCCGAACACGGTGTGGTACATCGGTTTCGGCACCGGCAGGCTGAGCAGCTGCTCGTTGTGCGCGATCGCGCCGAGACCGGGGTTGGCGAACAGCGAGGTGGAGAGCGGCAGGCCGATGAGCACACCCCACCCCTGCGGGGCCAGCAGCTCCATCGCCTCCCTCGCTCCTTTCGACGCGGCCGGTAGATCCCCCTGTAATCGCGCGATCTCGGCCTGCACGCTGCTCAGGATCGCCTGCCACGTCTTGGCGCGCCGCGCGGCGGCGGAGTCCAGCAGCCCCTCGCAGGCGGCGCCTGCCAGCGCGGGCTGCCCCGCGTACGCGATCGCCAGCAGCGACATCGCCACGATCTCCAGGTTGAGGTCGTCCAGCCGGTGGCCCTGCAGGCACTGCACCAGGGCGGTGGTGGACTCCGCCGTGTCCACCCCGTCGAGCAGGGCGCTCAGCCGCGCCATGGTGCCGTACAGGGTTCGGCGCTTGTCGGCGCGCCCGCTGGAACGGGAGAGGCTGGCGGGTTCGCCCGCGCCGTAGAACCACTGCCGGATCATGTCGACCTCTTGCCGCACCAGCTCGTCGGCCGAGGAGACCGGCGGTGGCAGCGCCTGCGCGATCCGGCCTGCCAGCTCCGTGTCGCCCTGCCACAGCACGTGCCGGAGCACCGTGGTGGCATCACGCAGGTCCAGCTCCCCCTTCTCGGCGGCCTGCCGCAGCGGGTCGAGGCGCCTGCCCGCCGCGGCCGGGTTGGTGAGCCACTCGACCCTGGCGAGCGCCGCGGTGATCGCCTGGCTCTCGGCGGTGCCGGAGCAGCCGCGCAGGGCGAGCTGGAGGCAGGCGGCGCAACGTTCGAGGTCGTCCCGCCCGAGCGCCGCCTCCGCCGCGCTCCGCAGCGTGCTCGTGCCCCAGCCCGAGGGCACGATCTCGGCGGCGAGCAGGTGGGAGGCGACCACCTCGGCGGGTGCGCCCGCGTTGTAGAGCGTTTCGGCGATCCTGCTGTGCAGTGTCGTGCGCAGGTCCGATCTCATGTCCTCGCGCACCGCGGATGCGGCGGCCGGGTCGCGGAAGCGGCGACCGGTGAGCAGGCCGATCGTGTTGCCCCGGTCGACGGAGTTGCGGATCGTCTCCTCGTTCACCCCGACGATCGCGGAGAAACCGACGCTGTCGATGGTCCCGCTGAGGTGTTGGACGGACTCGCCGAGCATGGCCAGCACCCGCAGCACGTGGATCTTCTCGGATGAGTTGCGGTGCAGCAGTTGCAGGACCGCGTTGCGGTACGCGGCCCCCGCGACCGGACGCTCGACCAGGGCGCCGCGCGTCTTGCAGTCGTCCAGCAGCGCGTGCGCGAGCAGGGGGACGCCTGCGGTCATCCGGGAGAAGCCGGTCGTGAGCTCCTCGGAAGGCGGACTTCCGGCGTCCGCCGCGAGCAGTTCGGCGAGTTCCTCGGCGGACAGCGGCGCCAGCCGGATCCGCCGGTGCGGCCTGCGGTTCAGCTTCCGGGCTGAGGCGGTGTGCGAGGCGTCGTCCTCGATCCCGAGCGCGCACACGACCAGGAGCTTGCGGAACCGGCTGCGCTGCAGCAGGTGCACGATGCTCGTGATGGACCAGACGTCCATCACGTGTGCGTCGTCCACCGCGAGCACCAGCGGGCAGTCCTCGTCCACGAGGTCGAGCAGGGTCTCCGTCGTGGCTTCCAGTTCGGCCGCGGAGAAGTCGACTTGTTCACCGTCTTCTCGCGGAGGATCCACGCGGTCGGAGGCGGTGTCGCTGGTTCGTCCGGTCCGCGAGTCCGCGCAACCGGTTCCGCTGTTCTTCAGCAAATGGCGGACGAGGCTCAGCGGTCTGTCCCGGGAACCGGGGTCCGCAGTGGCGTGGAGTATCCGCGCGCCTGATTCCCGAATGCTTATCAGAAACTCGTCGAGAACCTGTGTCTTTCCTGAACCTGGTGTGCCGCTCACCAGTACGAGCAGGCTGTTCCCTCTTGAGCTCTCGGCGAATGCGTCCTGCAGGCTGTCCAGTTCTCTCGTTCGACCGAATATGTGAGCCATCGCCTCTATGCCGCCCCGGGTGCTCGTGGAGAGTCGGGAACTCGCACTCGTCGTTGTGTGCGGTCGCGCCCTTGCGCGAAGGCACCGCCGATGAGAACGGCTATGACCGTTCGTTCCTGGTCACTCCGTCCTCACGAGGGACGACTCCACTGATGACCACCCCCGGAGTCGTTCACCGTCATGCAGCGGTGTTTCCCGGCATGAGTCCAAGGTAGCACGATTCAGGACGCTTTCGCTGGTCTGCGAAGCACCTGTGTCTCAATTCGCGTGCTGTCGTTCAAGATCCCTTTTTGGTGGCGAATCTGCTGGTGAAACCGTTGCGAACCTGACTTATTTGCTGTCGCGGAACTGCCGCCGGGAACCCCTCGCGACCTCTTGAGCGCGTTCGCACTAGCGCAACCCGCCGCCCCTTTGCAAGTGATCTGAATCACAGCGTTTCGAAGCGTCCTCCGCGCTCGACCCCAGTGCTCCACCACCCCTCCTGGGGGCATTAGGGGTATCTGGTGTGAATGCCGTCTCCCTAACCTCCGATGCAAGGCGGCCAAGGGGGTTCGCGGACGGAAGCCAACGGCCGGGCAGGCACGGCGATCGTGATCGGATGGCGCGCTGGTGAACAACGAAGATCAGCTTCTCGACTACCTCAAGCGGACCACCGCGGAGCTGCGGGACACGCGGAGGCGATTGCGTGAGCACGAAGAGCGGGAACGCGGCCCGGTCGCGATCGTCGGGATCGGCTGCCGGTTCCCCGGCGGCGTCACGACGCCGGAACACCTGTGGGACCTGGTCTCCTCCGGTGTCGACGCGATCTCGGAGTTCCCGTCGAACCGGAACTGGGACCTCTCGGCGCTGTACGACCCCGATCCGGCGCGGCGCGGGCACACCTACGCCCGCACCGGCGGATTCTTGCACGACGCCGCCGAATTCGACCACGACTTCTTCGGCATCAGCCCGCGCGAGGCGCTCGCGATGGACCCGCAGCAGCGGTTGCTGCTCGAGACCTCCTTCGAGGCGATCGAGCGCGCGGGCATCGCTCCGCACTCCCTGCGGGGCAGCCGCACCGGGGTCTTCGCGGGCGTCATGTACAACGACTACGCCACCAGGATCACCTCGGTCCCGGACGACCTCGACGGCTACCTCTCCAACGGCAGCGCCGCGAGCATCGCCTCCGGTCGAGTCGCCTACACCTTCGGGCTCGAAGGCCCGGCCGTCACCGTCGACACCGCCTGCTCCTCCTCCCTGGTCGGGCTGCACTGGGCGGTGCGCGCGCTGCAGTCCGGGGAGTGCTCGCTCGCCCTGGCGGGCGGCGTGACGGTGATGTCGACCCCCGAGACGTTCGTGGACTTCTCGCGGCAGCGCGGACTCGCTCCCGACGGCCGGTGCAAGGCGTTCTCGGTCGACGCGGACGGCACGGGCTGGGGCGAGGGCGCGGGCATGGTCCTGCTGGAACGCCTGTCCGACGCGCAGCGCAACGGTCACCCCGTGCTCGCGGTGATCCGCGGTTCCGCGATCAACTCCGACGGTGCGGTCAGCAGGCTGACCGCGCCGAACGGGCCGTCGCAGCAGCGCGTCATCCGGCAGGCGCTCGCGAGCGCCGGTGTGAAGCCGTCGGACGTGGACGTCGTGGAGGCGCACGGCACGGGCACCGCGCTGGGCGACCCGATCGAGGCCCAGGCGCTGCTGGCCGCCTACGGCCAGAACCGCGCGCAACCCCTGCTGCTCGGCTCGGTGAAGTCGAACATCGGCCACGCCCAGGCCGCGGCCGGGATCGCGGGCGTGATCAAGATGGTGCTGGCCATGGAGCACGGCGAGGTTCCGCCGACGCTGCACGCCGACACCGCCACCGACCAGGTGGACTGGACCTCGGGTGCGGTCGAGCTGGTGGTGAAGCGGCAGCCGTGGCCGGAGACCGGACGGCCGCGCAGGGCCGCCGTGTCCTCGTTCGGGCTCAGCGGGACCAACGCGCACGTGGTGCTCGAACAACCCCCCGCGCCCGCGCCGCCACCGGAGACCGGGAAACCGGCCAGCTCCGCGGTGCCGTGGATCGTCACCGCGCGCACGCCGCGCGCGCTCGACGACCAGCGCGTCCGCCTGCGAGCGCACCTCGCCGAGCACCCGGAGCTGCGCGGCGCGGACGTCGCGCTGTCCCTCGCCGTCACGCGGTCCAGGTTCCAGCACGGCGTGATCGCCGTCGGCAGGGACGAGGCCGAACTGCTCGACCGCCTCGCCCTCGCGTCCCCGTCGGCTGCCACGAGGGGCTCGACGGCGTTCTTGTTCACCGGCCAGGGTTCCCAGCGGATCGGCATGGGCCGCGCGCTGCGCGCGGCGTTCCCCACGTACGCCGAAGCCTTCGACGCCGTGTGCGCGCTCGCGGACCGGAGCCTGGACGAGCCGCTGGCCGCCGTGATCGACGGCGACGCCGAGCTGCTGAACCGGACCGACTACGCGCAGCTCGCCATCTTCGCCGTGGAAGTGGCGCTCTACCGGTTGTTCGAGTCCTGGGGGATCGTGCCCGACCACCTGATCGGCCACTCGGTCGGCGAGCTGTCCGCCGCGCACGTCGCCGGTGTGCTCTCGCTGGAGGACGCCGTCGCCCTGACCGGTGCGCGGGGTCGCCTGATGGCGGCCCTGCCGTCCGGGGGCGCGATGGCCGCGGTGCGGGCCTCCGAGGCCGAGGTCACGCCGTTCCTCACCGGCCAGGTGGCGCTCGCGGCCGTCAACGGCGCGCGGTCGGTCGTCGTCTCCGGCACGGCCGAGGCCGTCGACCAGCTCGCCGCGCGGTTCGGCGAGGTCAAGCGACTCACCGTGTCCCACGCCTTCCACTCGCCGCTGATGCGCCCGATGCTCGCGGAGTTCGCGCGGGTGGCGGAGCGGTGCGCCTACGCGGAGCCGCAGGTGCCGATCGTCTCGACGATGACGGGGCAGGTCGAGACCACCGCGCTGACCACACCCGACCACTGGGTCGAGCACGTGGTGAGACCGGTCCTCTTCGCGCCCGCGCTCACGGCGGCGCACGCGCTGGGCGCGCGCCGGTTCGTGGAGCTGGGGCCGGACGCCGCGCTCACCGCGCTCGCCGCCGACGCGCTCGACGGCGACAGCGCGGTGATCGCCGGGCTCCGCCGCGACGGTGACGAGGAGCTGGACGTCGTCAGCGCCGCCGCGGCCCTGCACGTCTCGGGTGGCGCGGTCGACTGGGGCCGCTTCTACGCCGCGCACCACGCCCAGCGGGTGGAGCTGCCGACCTACGCGTTCCAGCGCGAGCGGTCGTGGCTGGAGGAGAGCGCGACGTCGGCGGGCGACCCGGAAGGGCTCGGCCAGCACTCGACCGGGCACCCGCTGGTGCCCGCGGCGACCGACGTGCCCGAGAGCGGGGCCGCCGTGCTCACCGGACGACTCGCGCCGAAGGCGCAGACCTGGCTGGCCGACCACTCGGTGCACGGCGCGGTCCTGCTGCCCGGCACGGCGTTCGTCGAGCTGGCGCTGCGAGCCGGTGAGCACGTCGGGTGCGACACCGTCGAGGAGCTGGCCCTCGACGCGCCGCTGCTCCTCCCCGGTGACGGCGCGGTGGCCGTCCGGGTGGTCGTCGGCGGCGCGCGGGACGACGCGCCGGACCGCCGCGAGCTGACGATCTGGTCCCGTCGCGGTGACGCCGCCGACGAAGGCGGTTCCTGGACGCGCCACGCGAGCGGCACCCTCGCCTCGGGCGCCGAGGAAGCGGCGGCGGCGCCGGAGGGCTGGCCGCCGGAGGGAGCCGAGCCGGTCGACCTGGCCGACCTGTACCCGAGGCTGGCGCGCACGGGCTACGGCTACGGCGAGGTGTTCCAAGGTCTGCGGGCGATGTGGCGTCGCGGCGACGAGCTGTTCGGCGAAGCCGCGCTGCCCGACTCGGCCAGGGGCGCCGCCGCCGGGTTCGGCCTGCACCCCGCGCTGCTCGACGCCGTGCTGCACGTCAACCTGCTCGACCTGCCCGGCGGACGCGCCGTGCTGCCGTTCGCGTGGGGCGGGGTGCGGTTGCACCGCACCGGAGCCGACGTGCTGCGGTTGCGGCTCTCGCCGGACGGGACGGGCGCGGTGTCGCTTGAGCTGTCCGATCAGCACGGGCAGCCGGTGGCCAGCGTGCGCAGCCTCGTCGCGCGCCCGGTGTCCCCGGAGGCGCTCGCGGGCTCCGGAGACCTGCCGCTGCACCGGATCGAGCTGGTCGCGGCGTCCGGTGCGGCCGACCGCTCCGACACCGACCCGATGTTCGTCCCGCCCGCGCCCGGCGCCGGTGACGAGGTGCCGGAAGTGGTGCGGGAACGCGTGCGCACGACCTTGGACCGGGTGCGGGGGTGGCTGGACGACCCAGGGTCCGCCGGGCGCCGCCTGGCCGTGGTGCTGCGCACGGGTGATCTCGCCCACGCGGCCGTGCGCGGGTTGATCCGCGCCGCGGAGGCGGAGAACCCCGGCCGGTTCCTCATCGTGAGCACCGACCTGGCGGTGACCGACGAGCGGGTCGCCGCCGACGACGCGGTCCGCGCGGCGCTCACCGTCGACGAGCCGGAGGTCGTCGTCGCGGGCGGCGAGCTGCTGGTGCCGCGCCTCGCGCGGACCGAGGCGGCCGAACCGCCGACCTGGGATCCCGACGGACTCGTGCTGATCACCGGCGGCACCGGCGGCCTCGGCGGGCAGCTCGCGCGGCACCTCGTCGCGGAGCGCGGTGCGCGGCGGCTGCTGCTGGCCGGGCGCAGGGGAGCGGACGCGCCCGGCGCCGAGGAGCTGCGCGCGGAGCTGGAGGCGGCAGGCGCGTCGGTGACGCTCGCCCGCTGCGACGTGGCGGACCGGGAGGCGCTCGCCGCGCTGCTCGCCGAGCACGACGTGCGCGCCGTGGTGCACGCCGCGGGCGTGGTGGACAACGGCATGCTGGCCGGGCTCGACCACGAGCGCGTCGACCGGGTGCTGCGGCCGAAGGTGGACGCCGCGTGGCACCTGCACCAGCTCACGCGCGAGCGGGACCTGTCGGCCTTCGTGCTGCTGTCGTCGGCCGCGGGCACGCTGGTGCCGGGCGGCCAGGGCAACTACGCCGCGGCGAACACCTTCCTCGACGGGCTCGCCGAGCACCGCCGCGCGCTGGGACTTCCCGCCGTCTCACTCGCCTACGGCCTGTGGACGGGCACCGGCGGCATGAGCGACGACATGGACGAGGCGGACACCGAACGCCTGCGCCGCCTCGGGTTCCCGCCGCTGACCGCCGAGCAGGGACTGCGCCTCTTCGACGCCTCGGTCGGTGGCGAGGAAGCGGTGCTCGTTCCCACGCGGCTCGACGCGGCCGTCGTGCGGCACCGCGCGGGTGGCGTGCCGCCGCTGCTGCGCGGTCTCGTGCGCGCGCCGAGGAGGGCTGCCGAGCCGGGCGCGGGCGCCGCGAACGGCGCGGGCTGGCGCGAGCGGCTCGCGCCGCTCACCGAAGCGCAGCGGGACAAGGCGCTGCTGGACCTCGTGCGCACGCACGTGGCCGCCGTGCTCGGCCACCCGTCGGCCGAGTCGATCGACCCCGGCCGCGCGTTCCAGGAGCTGGGCTTCGACTCGCTGGCCGCCGTGGAGCTGCGCAACCTGCTCGCCGCGGCGACGGGACTGACCCTCCCGGCGACGCTCGTGTTCGACCAGCCGTCCCCGATCGCGCTGGCCGCGCACCTCCGAGCCGCGCTCGTGCCCGGTCCCGAGGACCTCGCCAGGGCGGTGCTGACCGAGATCGACGGCCTGGAAGCGACCCTGCGCGCGCTGCACGGCGACGAAGACGGGCAGGCCCGCGTGACGGCGCGGTTGGAGGCGCTGCTGCACGCCTGGCGCGACGGCCGCACGGACAGCTCCGAACCCGCCTCGCCCGATGTCGGCGAGGCGAGCGACGACGAGCTCTTCGCGAGGATCGACAACGAACTGGGAGCCCTCTGATGGATGCCACGGCAGATTCGGCGACTGCGGACAAGCTCCGCGACTACCTCAAGCGGGCGACGACGGAACTGGGGCGCAGCCGCCGCCGCGTCCGCGAGCTGGAGGACCGCCACCGCGAGCCCATCGCGATCATCGGCATGGGCTGCCGGTACCCCGGCGGGGTGCGCACGCCGGAGGAGCTGTGGGGGCTCGTCGCCGACGGCGTGGACGCGGTGAGCGAGTTCCCGACCGACCGGGGCTGGGACGCCGAGTCGTTCTACGTCCCCGAGCCCGGACCGCCCGGCACCTCCTACGTCCGCGAGGGCGGGTTCCTGCACGACGCCGCCGAGTGCGACCCCGCGTTCTTCGGCATCAGCCCCAAGGACGCTCCGGGCACCGACCCGCAGCAGCGGCTGCTGCTGGAGGTCACCTGGGAGGCGTTCGAACGCGCGGGGATCGACCCGGGGACGTGCAAGGGCTCTCCGACCGGGGTCTTCGTCGGGCTGATGCACCACGACTACGTCGGCGGCACGATCTCCGGCAGCATCGTCTCCGGCCGCATCGCCTACACGCTCGGCCTGGAGGGGCCCGCGGTCACGATGGACACCGCGTGCTCGTCCTCGCTGGTCGCACTGCACTCGGCGATCGGGGCGCTGCGCCGGGGGGAGTGCACGCTCGCCCTCGCGGGCGGCGCCGCGGTCATGGCGAGCCCGGAGATGTTCCTCGAGTTCAGCGAGCGCCGCGCGCTGTCCCCGGACGGGCGCTGCCACTCCTTCTCCGACGACGCGGCGGGCGCCGCCTGGTCGGAGGGAGCGGGGATGCTGCTGCTCGAACGCCTCTCGGACGCCGTGCGCAACGGGCACGAGGTCCTCGCCGTCGTGCGCGGCAGCGCGGTCAACCAGGACGGCGCCTCCAACGGCCTCACCGCGCCCAGCGGTCCGGCGCAGGTGCGCGTGATCGAGCAGGCGCTCGCCGACGCGCGGCTCGCGCCGCACCACGTCGACGCGGTCGAGGCGCACGGCACCGGCACCACGCTCGGGGACCCGATCGAGGCGCAGTCCGTGATCACCGCCTACGGCCAGAACCGCCAGGCGCCGCTGTGGCTGGGCTCGATCAAGTCGAACATGGGCCACCCGCAGGCGGCGGCGGGCGTGGCCTCGATCATCAAGGCGGTCCAGGCGATCCGGCACGGCGTGCTCCCGAAGACGCTGCACGTCACCGAGCCGAGCAAGGCCGTCGACTGGTCCGCGGGCAACGTCCGGCTGCTCACCGAGACCCGCGACTGGCCGGAGCAGGACCACCCGCGCCGCATCGGCGTCTCGTCGTTCGGCATCTCCGGCACCAACTCGCACGTGATCGTCGAGCAGGCGCCCGAGCCCGCCGCCGGGCCGGAGCGGGAGCGCGGCACGCTGCCGGTGGTGCCGTGGGTGCTGTCCGGCAAGGGGGCCGACGCCGTGCGGCGTCAGGCCGACCGGCTGCGCGCGAGGTTCGGCGACGACGCCGGGGCCGATCCGTTCGACATCGGGTTCTCACTGGCCACCACCCGCGCGGCGCTCTCCCACCGCGTCGCCGTGACCGGCAGGAACCGCGCCGAACTGCTGGAGGCGCTGCGCGCGGTCGCGTCCGGTGACACGCCCGCCGTCGCCGCCGGGGCGCCCGGCGGGCTCGCGGTGCTGTTCTCGGGCCAGGGTTCCCAGCGCCCCGGCATGGGCCGCGTGCTGCACGCCGAGTTCGAGGTGTTCGCGCGGACCTTCGACGAGCTGTGCCTGGCGTTCGACAAGCACCTCGACGAGCCGCTGCGCGAACTGATGTTCGCCGACCCCGAGGACCCGGCGGCCGTGGCGGCGCTCGCGCGCACCGCCTACACCCAGGCGGCGCTGTTCACCTTCGAGACCGCGCTCCACCGCCAGTTGGAGCACTGGGGCGTGCGTCCGGACTACGTCGGCGGCCACTCGATCGGCGAGGTGGTGGCCGCGCACGTCGCGGGCGTGCTGAGCGTCGAGGACGCCGTGGGGCTGGTGTCCGCGCGCGGCAGGTTGATGCAGGCCCTGCCGCCCGGCGGCGCGATGGTGTCGCTGCTGGCCTCGGAAGCCGACGTCGCCCCGCTGCTGACCGGCGGCGTTGACATCGCGGCGGTCAACGGACCGCGCTCGGTCGTGATCTCCGGCGACGAGGACGCCGTGACCGAGGTGGCCACGCGCTTCGAGAAGACCACCCGCCTGACCGTCTCGCACGCCTTCCACTCGCACCGCATGGACCCGATGCTCGACGAGTTCCGCGAAGTCCTGTCCGGACTGGCGTTCCACGAGCCCACGCTGCCGGTGGTCTCCAACGTGACCGGCGCGCTCGCCACGACGGAGGAGCTGACCTCGCCGGAGTACTGGGTGCGGCACGTGCGCCGGGCCGTGCGCTTCGGCGACGGCGTCTCCACGCTGGTCGAGGAAGGCGCGACGCGGCTGCTGGAGGTGGGGCCGGACTCGGTGCTGACCACCATGGCGCCTGCCGTGGTGGGGGAGGCGGTCGAGGTCCTCCGCACGCAGCGGCGCGACCGGGCCGAGGACGCGACCCTCGTGGAAGCGCTGTGCGCACTGCACAACACCGGTGGAGGGCTTGACTGGAAGGCCGTGTTCGCGGGCGGTCGCAAGGTGGAGCTGCCGACGTACCCGTTCCGGCGCGACCGCTACTGGGAGGACGCGCCGATCCTGCAGGCCGAGCGGTCCGCAGGCGCTCGCGGCGACGTGACCTCGGCCTTCTGGGACCTGGTGTCCGAGGGGGACCTGCCCTCGCTCACCGCGGCACTGGGAGTCGGCGAGGAGTTGGTCGCGCCGGTGCTCCCCGCACTCGCCTCGTGGCACGACCGGCAGCGCGCCGACTCGGCCGCCGACGCCTGGCGCCACCGGACCACGTGGGCTCCGCTGGCTCCGCCCGCGACGCCCGGCGGAGCGTCCTCCTGGCTCGTCCTGACGCCGGAGGACCCCGACGACTGGACGCGCGCGGTGCTCGACGGCCTCGCGGCTGCCGGGACGCGGACCGAGGTGCTCGCCGTGCCCGGCGGCGCCGACCGCACCGCGCTCGCCGGGCTGCTCGCGACGGCAGGTCCCGGCGTCGACGGGGTGCTGTCGCTGCTCGCACCGGCGGTGGGCGCCGCGGTGGAGGCGGCCGTGCTGACCGCGACCCTCGTCCAGGCTCTCGGCGACACCGGGCACGTCGCACCGCTCTGGTGCGTCACACGGGACGCGGTGGCGCACGGCGCCTCCTCCGAGGTGACCGGTCTCGACCAGGCGGCGGTCTGGGGCCTGGCCAGGGTCGCCGCGCTGGAGCACCCCGACCGGTGGGGCGGCGTCGTGGACCTGCCCGCCGAGCTGGGAACCGCCACCGCGGCGCGGTTCGCGGCCGTCCTCGCCGACCAGGGGAACGAGGACCAGCTGCTCGTCCGCGAGTCCGTCGCCTACGGCAGGCGGCTCGAACCCGCGCCCGCGCGGATCGCGTCCCGCTGGGAGCCGGACGGCACGGTGCTGGTCACCGGCGCCACCGGCGCGGTCGGCGCCGCCGTGACGAGCTGGCTCGCCGACCAGGGCGCCAAGCACCTGCTGCTGGTCTCGCGGCGCGGCGCGGACGCGCCCGGCGCGGACGCGCTCGTCGCCGAGCTGGCCGAGGCGGGCGCCGAGGCGCGTCTGGTCGCCTGCGACGTGGCCGACCGCGACGCGGTGGTTGCGCTGCTCGACGGCATCCCCGACGACCGCCCGCTCTCGACGGTCGTGCACCTCGCGGGCGTGCTGGACGACGGCGTGCTCGACTCGCTCACGCCCGAGCGGTTCAGCGCCGTCTTCGAGCCGAAGGCAGACGCCGCCAGGCACCTGCACGAGCTGACGAAGACCAAGGACCTCTCGGCGTTCGTGCTCTTCTCCTCGCTGACCGCGACGGTCGGCGGCGCCGGCCAGGCCAACTACGCGGCGGCCAACGCCTACCTCGACGCGCTCGCCGAGCACCGCCGAGGCGCGGGGCTCCCGGCGACGTCGGTGGCGTGGGGGCCGTGGGGCGGCGACGGCATGGCCGCGCACGGCGCGGTGCGCTCCGCGACGACCGCCATGGGCATCACGGCGCTCGACCCCGCCAAGGCGCTGGTGGCGCTGCGCCGCGCGCTCGACGGAGGCGACACCTCGGTGACCGTCGCCGACGTCGAGTGGTCCACCTTCGCCCCCGCGTTCACCGCGACGCGGCCGAGCCCGCTGCTGGCCCAGCTCCCTGGGGTCACCGCCGTCGCGGGCGGCGGCAGCGGCGCCGCCGAACTCGCCGGCTTCGCCGACAGCCTCGTCGGCCTGACCGCCGGTGAGCGCGACCGGGCGTTGCAGGGCCTCGTGTGCACCCAGGCCGCCTCGGTGCTCGGCTACGAGAGCGGCACCGCGATCGAACCGGGCACCGCGTTCCGCGACCTCGGCTTCGACTCGCTGACCTCGGTGGACCTGCGCAACCGGATCAGCGGCGCGGCAGGCGTCCCGCTGCCTGCCACGCTGATCTTCGACTACGCCACACCACTGGCCCTCGCCCGGCACTTGGACGAGCAGATCGGCGGCGGCGCGCCCGAGGACGGGGCGGGCACCGTGGACGGCGTCGTCGCCGAGCTGGAGGGCGTGGCCGCCCGGTTGACCGCGATGAGCCCGGCCGATCTGGAGCAGGGCCGGATCACCATGCGGTTGCAGGCGCTGCTCACCGACCTGAACGGGGCCTTCGTCGGTGACGGGGCGGCTGTGCTGGCCGGACGGCTGGAGGAGGCGTCGGCGGACGACGTCTTCGCCTTCATCGACAAAGAACTCGGCTCGGCCTGATCCGGCCGCGGCCCCCGGCTTCGCACAGGAGTGGCGACACACCCATGACCAACGACGAGAAGCTGCTCGCCTACCTCAAGCGCGTCTCGGGCGAACTGCACGCGACGCGGCAGCGGTTGCGCGAGGTCGAGACGCGGGACGCCGAGCCGATCGCGATCGTCGGCATGGGCTGCCGGTTCCCCGGCGGTGTCACCACGCCGGAACAGCTGTGGCGGCTGGTGACCGGTGGGGTCGACGCGGTGGGCGAGTTCCCGCAGGACCGGGGCTGGGACATCGCAGGGCTCTTCGACCCGGACCCCGACGCCGAGGGGAAGACCTACCTCACCCGAGGCGCCTTCCTCGACGACGCGGCGGGGTTCGAGCCGGACTTCTTCGGCATCAGCCCGCGCGAGGCGCTCGCGATGGACCCGCAGCAGCGGTTGCTGCTCGAAACCTCCTGGGAGGCGCTGGAGCGGTCCGGGGTGGCGCCCGGCGCCCTGCGGGGCGCGCGCGTCGGCGTCTTCGCGGGCACGAACGGGCAGGACTACAAGGACCTGCTCGCCCGGATGCCGAGCGACCGCGAGGCGGCGCTCGGGACCGGTGTGCTCGCCGCGGTGCTCTCCGGCCGCATCTCCTACGCCCTCGGGCTCGAAGGCCCGGCTGTCACGGTCGACACCGCGTGCTCGTCCGCGCTCGTCGCGGTGCACCTCGCCATCCAGGCGCTGCGGGCGAAGGAGTGCGCGCTCGCGCTCGCGGGCGGCGCGACGGTCATGGCGACGCCGAACGCCTTCATCGCGTTCAGCCGCCAGCGCGGGCTGGCGGCGGACGGCCGGTGCAAGGCCTTCTCCGACGCCGCGGACGGCACGGGGTGGGGCGAGGGCGCCGGGATGCTCGTGCTCGAACGGCTCTCCGACGCGCGCCGCAACGGCCACGAGGTGCTGGCCGTCGTGCGCGGCAGCGCAGTGAACCAGGACGGCGCCTCGAACGGGCTCACCGCCCCGAACGGACCGTCGCAGCAGCGGGTCATCCGGGCGGCGCTGGACTCGGCCAGGCTCACCCCCGCCGACGTGGACCTGGTCGAGGCGCACGGCACCGGCACCACGCTCGGCGACCCGATCGAAGCCCAGTCCCTGCAGGCGACGTACGGCGCGGAGCACACCCGCGACACCCCGCTGTTCCTCGGCTCGGTCAAGACCAACATCGGGCACACCCAGGCCGCCGCGGGCGTCGCCGGGATCATCAAGGTCGTCATGGCGCTGCGGCACCACACCCTGCCCAAGACGCTGCACGGCGGGAACCCGACGTCCACAGTGGACTGGAGCGGCGGCGAGATCCGACTGCTGAACGAGAACCGGCCGTGGCCGGAGGCAGGCCGCCCCCGGCGGGCCGCCGTCTCCTCGTTCGGCGCCAGCGGCACCAACGCGCACACCATCATCGAGGAAGCCCCGGTCGCGGAGCCCGTGGGCGACGAGGAGGAGCAGGCGGGCCGCCTCGCGCCGCCGGTCGTGCCGTGGGTGCTGTCGGGCCGCACGTGGGCGGCGGTCCGCGCGCAGGCCGAGGGGCTGGTCGAGCACGCCCGCGACCTGGACCCGCTGGACGTCGCCTGGTCGCTCGCCGGGACGCGCACCGCCCAGCAGCACCGGGCGGTGGTGCTGGGCGCGGACCGCGACGCGCTGCTGGCCGCCGTCACGCGCGTCGCCGAAGGCGGACCCGCCGCCGCGGCGGGCCGCGTCCGGAGAGGGCAGACCGCGTACCTGTTCACCGGGCAGGGCTCCCAGCGGCCCGGCATGGGGCGGGAGCTGCACGCGGGCTTCCCGGTCTTCGCGACGGCCCTCGACGAGCTGTGCGCGCGCTTCGCGCAGGAGGACGCGGCGCTGTCCGGATTGCGCGACACCATGTTCGGCGCCGACCCCGAACCGCTCAACCGCACCTCGGTGACGCAGGCCGCGCTGTTCGCCTTCGAGGTCGCGCTGTACCGGCTGGTCGAGTCCTGGGGCATGGCCCCGGACTACGTCGGCGGCCACTCGATCGGCGAACTGGCCGCGGCGCACGTCGCCGGGGTGCTCGACCTGGACGACGCCGTCCGGCTGGTGGCCGCGCGCGGCAGGCTCATGCAGGCCCTGCCCGAGGGCGGCGCCATGGTGTCGTTGCGCGCAGGCGAGAGCGAGGTGCTGCCGCTGCTCGGCGGAACCGGCGGACGGGTGGGCGTCGCGGCCGTCAACGGACCGAGGTCCGTGGTGGTCTCGGGTGACGCCGACGCCGTGGGATCGGTCGCCGCGCGGTTCGAGAAGAGCAAGCGGCTGCGCGTGTCCCACGCCTTCCACTCGCCGCTCATGGAGCCGATGCTGGCCGAATTCCGCGAGGTCGCCGCCACGCTGACCTACCGGCGCGCCAGGATTCCCGTCGTCTCCAACGTCACCGGCGCGCTCGCCGGGCACGAGGAGCCGGCCGCACCGGACTACTGGGTGCGCCACGTGCGCGAGGCGGTGCGCTTCCACGACGGCGTGCGCGCCCTGCGCGACGCGGGCGTCACCCGCTTCCTGGAGATCGGGCCGGACGCGGTGCTCACCGCGATGGCGCGCGAGTGCCTGGTCGCCGAGGACGGCGCCGAGTCGGACGTGGTGCTCGTCGCGACGGCTCGCCGCGAGCGCGGCGAGGCCGAGACGCTGCTGACCGCCGCGGCCGGGTTGCACGTCACCGGCGCCGGTCCGGAGTGGACGGAGCTGGTGCGCGGCGCACGCCCGGTCGACCTGCCGCCGACGGTGTTCCAGCGCGACCGGTTCTGGCCGGAGACGACCGGGGACGCGGGGGCGACGGGCTCGGTCGCCGCGTTCGGCGTCGACGCGGCCGAGCACCCGCTGCTGGGCGCGGTGACCGTGGTCGCCGGTTCGGGCGGGGTGGTGCTCACCGGCAGGCTCTCCACCCGCACGCACCCGTGGCTCGCCGATCACGTCGTGGGCGGCGCGGTGGTGCTGCCCGGCACCGCGATGGTGGAGCTGGCCGTCCGCGCGGGCGACCAGGTCGGTGCGCGGAGCGTCGAGGAGCTGACGCTGGAGGTGCCCCTGGTGCTCCCAGCCGACGGGGCCGTGCGCATCCAGGTCGTCGTCGAGGCGGGGCAGGACGATCTCCGGGAAGTCGCGGTGTACGCGCGCCCCGAGCAGGGCGCGCCGGACGAGCCCTGGACGCTGCACGCGTCGGGTCTGCTCGGCTCCGGGCGGCCTGAGCTGCCCGCCGGGCTGGACGTCTGGCCGCCCGAGGACGCCGAACCGCTCGACGTGACCGGCCTCTACGAGCGGCTGGCCGAGTCCGGGCTGGACTACGGCCCCGCGTTCCGCGCGCTCACGGCGGCGTGGCGCGGTGCGACCGGCGAGGTGTACGCCGAGGTCCGCCTCCCGGACGGCCCGGCGGCCGACGCGGGCCGGTTCGGCCTGCACCCGGCCGCGTTCGACGCCGCGCTGCACTCCCTCGCGCTGCTCGGCGGAGGCGCCGGGGGTGGCGACACAGCGGGCCGAGGCGCCACAGGAGGCGGCACCGGGGGCGGTGACGGCGCGCGGCTGCCGTTCCTGTTCACCGGGGTCGCGCTGCACGCCGCGGGCGCGGCGGTGCTGCGCGCGCGGCTGCTGCCGCTGTCCGACGGCGAGTTCGCGGTGGAGCTGGCCGACAGCGAGGGCGCACCCGTCGCCACCGCGGCCTCGCTCGTCTCGCGGCCCCTGGCGAACCTGCGCCGGGAGCACGACACGACCGCCGACGCGCTGCACACCCTCGCCTGGCAGCCGGTGGCGCTCGGCGAGACCGGCGGTTCCGGCGGTTCCGGCTACCGAGTGCTGATGACGAAGCCCGGCGCCACGGCCGAGGCGGTCCGCGCGGCGACGCACGCCGCGCTGGCCGCGCTCCAGGAGGACGACGCCCGGCCGCTCGCGGTCGTGACGCGCGGCGCGGTCGACCACACCGGCGCCGGAGGCGTGACCGACCTGGCGGGCGCCTCGGTGTGGGGCCTGGTGCGCTCCGCCCAGTCCGAGCAGCCGGACCGGTTCCTGCTGGTCGACCTCGAACCCGGCGCCGCCGACAACCTCGCCGCGCTCGTCCCGGCGGCTCTCGCCTCCGGCGAACCGCAGCTCGCCGTCCGGGACGGCCGGACGTACGCGGCCCGCCTCCTGCGCGCGAACCGCGCCTCGGGCGAGGACCGGTTCGCGTTCGACCCCGAAGGCACCGTGCTGCTCACCGGCGCCACCGGCGGCCTCGGCCCGGTGCTCGCCAGGCACCTCGTCACCGTGCACGGCGTGCGGCACCTGCTGCTGGTCAGCCGGAGCGGCGCGGGCGAGGAGCTGGTGGCGGAGCTGACCGGTCTCGGCGCGGTGGTGACGAGCGCCGCCTGCGACGTGGCGGACCGCGCCGCGCTCGCCGCCGTGCTCGCCGCCGTGCCCGCCGGGCGCCCGCTCACCGCCGTCGTGCACGCGGCAGGCGTGCTCGACGACGGCGTCGTGGACTCGCTGACCCCGCAACGGCTCGACACCGTGCTGGGGCCGAAGGCGCTCGGCGCGCTGCACCTGCACGAACTGGCGGGCGAGGTCTCGGCGTTCGTGCTGTTCTCCTCGATCGCAGGCACCGTTGGCGCGCCGGGCCAGGGCAACTACGCCGCGGCGAACGCCCTCCTCGACGCCCTCGCCGCCCACCGCGTCGCGAGCGGTTCGCCCGCGCTGTCACTCGCGTGGGGCCCCTGGGCGCCCACCGGCGGGATGACGAGCGCGCTGGAGGCGGCCGACCACGCGAGGATCGCGCGCGGAGGCATGAGGCCGCTGGCGGAAGAAGAAGGCGTGGCGCTGTTCGACCGCGCCCTGCGCGCCGAGGGGCCCGCGCTCGCACCGGTGCGGCTCGCCCTCGCCGCGCTGCGCGCGCAGGGCGAGGCGCTCGCCCCCGTGTTCCGCTCGCTCGTCGGGCGGACCGAACGCCGCAGGGCCGCCTCGGGCGAGTCGGGAACGACCTTCGCCGACCGCGTCGCCGCCCTCGGCGACGAGGAACGAGCAGAGGCGCTGCTGAAGCTCGTGCGCACGCACGTCGCCTCGGTGCTGGGGCACGCCTCACCCGAGGGGATCGAGGCCGACCGCGCGTTCAACGACCTCGGCTTCGACTCGCTCGCCGCGATCGAGCTGCGCAACGCGCTCATCCAGGAGACGGGGCTGCGCCTACCGGCGACGCTCGTGTTCGACCACCCCTCGTCCGAGGTGCTCAGCGCCTACCTCGGCGCCCTCGTCACCGGCGGAGGGCGCGAGCGTCGCGCACGCGTCTCCACCGCGCCCGAGGACGAGCCGCTCGCGATCGTCGGCATGGCCTGCCGCTACCCCGGCGGCGCCACCTCGCCCGAGGAGCTGTGGCGCCTGGTGCGCGACGCCTCCGACGCGATCACCCCGTTCCCCCGCAACCGGGGCTGGGACGTCGACCGCGTCCTCGACCCGACCGGTCAGCGTCCAGGGACCAGCTACGTCGGCGAAGGCGGCTTCCTGCACGAGGCAGGCGAGTTCGACGCGGCGTTCTTCGGCATCAGCCCCAACGAGGCCCAGGTGATGGACCCGCAGCAGCGGTTGCTGCTCCAGGCCTCCTGGGAGGCGCTGGAAGCGGCGGGCATCGACCCGCAGTCCCTCAAGGGCAGCCGCACGGGCGTGTTCGCCGGTGTGCAGTACCACGACTACCTCGGCAGCTTCGGCACCGGCAGCATCATCTCCGGTCGGATCTCCTACACCCTCGGGTTGGAGGGGCCGAGCCTGTCCGTGGACACCGCGTGCTCCTCCTCGCTGGTGGCGCTGCACCTCGCGGGGCAGGCGCTGCGGCAGGGCGAGTGCGGGCTGGCGCTCGTCGGCGGTGTCGCGGTGATGGCGACGCCGGACACGTTCGTGGAGTTCAGCAGGCAGGGCGCGCTCGCCGCCGACGCCCGCACCCACGCCTTCGCCGACTCCGCGTCCGGCACGGTGTGGGGAGAGGGCGTCGGCGTGCTGGTCGTGGAACGGCTCTCCGAAGCCCGCCGCAACGGCCACGAGGTCCTCGCCCTGGTCCGGGGGACCGCGGTGAACTCGGACGGCGCCTCCAACGGCCTGACCGCGCCGAACGGACCGTCGCAGGAGCGCGTCATCCTGGACGCGCTGGCGAACGCGCGCCTCTCGCCCGCCGACGTGGACGTGGTGGAGGCGCACGGCACGGGCACGACGCTGGGCGACCCGATCGAGGCGCAGGCGCTGCTCGCCACCTACGGGCAGGAACGCGGCGAGCACGGCGAACCGCTGTGGCTCGGCTCGATCAAGTCGAACATCGGGCACACCCAGGCAGCCGCCGGTGTCGCCGGTGTCATCAAGATGGTGCAGGCGCTGCGCCACGGCGTCATGCCGAAGACCCTGCACGT
This sequence comes from Actinosynnema pretiosum, assembly GCF_024171695.1. Classification (GTDB taxonomy): domain Bacteria; phylum Actinomycetota; class Actinomycetes; order Mycobacteriales; family Pseudonocardiaceae; genus Actinosynnema; species Actinosynnema pretiosum. The sequence continues at coordinate 51,111 of NZ_JAMTCF010000005.1, forward strand.
CGACGCCCCCTCGACCAAGGTGGACTGGGAGGCGGGCGAGGTGCGGCTGCTGACCGAGGCGAGGGAGTGGACCGCGCTGCCCCGTCCGCGCCGCGCCGCGATCTCCTCGTTCGGGATCAGCGGCACCAACGCGCACGTCATCGTCGAGCAGGCGCCCGCCTCGCCCGCCGAGCACGCCGCCTGCGGCGGAGCGCGGCTGCCCTGGCTGCTCTCCGCGAAGACGCCCGACGCGCTCGCGGGCCAGGCGACCGCCCTGCGCGACCACCTGATCGCGAACCAGGGGCTCGGCACGCCGGAAGTCGGCTGGTCGCTCGCCCACGGCAGGGCGCGCTTCGCGCAGCGCGCGTCCATCACCGGCACCGACGAGGAACGGCGCGAGGCCCTGGACGCGCTCGCGGCGGGCGGCGCCCACGCCGCGCTCACCTCCGCCACCTCGGCGGGCAAGGCCAAGCCGGTGTTCGTCTTCCCCGGCCAGGGGTCGCAGTGGCGGGGCATGGCCACCGAGCTGATCGACTCCTCACCGGTGTTCGCCGCGCGCATGGCCGAGTGCGCGGCAGCGTTGAAGCCGCACGCCGACTGGGACTTCGACTCCGAGCTGTCCGGCGCGCTGGACCGCGTGGACGTGGTTCAGCCGCTGCTGTGGGCGGTGATGGTGTCGCTGGCGCACACCTGGCAGGCGGCGGGCGTGACCCCTGCGGCCTTCATCGGCCACTCGCAGGGGGAGATCGCCGCCGCGTGCGCCTCTGGCGCTCTGTCGCTGGCCGACGGAGCCCGCGTCGTGGCGTTGCGGTCGCGCGCCATCGCGGAGGTGCTCGCGGGCACCGGCGGCATGATGTCGGTCGGCGCCGGGGTGGACGACGTCCGCGAGCGCCTCGGCGCCCAGGGTGGAAGGCTGTCGGTCGCCGCCGTCAACGGCGCCGCCTCGACCGTGGTGTCCGGCGACGGCGACGCGCTCGACGAGCTGTACGAGCAGCTGGTGGCGGACGGCGTCCGGGCGAAGCGGCTCCCGGTGGACTACGCCTCGCACAGCGCGCACGTCGAGTCGCTGTGCGAACGCCTCGCTGGGGTGCTCGACGGCCTGCGGCCGAGTTCGACCGGCGTGCCGTTCTACTCGACGGTGACCGGCGAGCCGATCGACACCGCCACGATGGACGCCGACTACTGGTACGCGAACCTGCGCGGCACCGTCCTGTTCGAACAGGCCGTGCGCGCGGCGATCGACGCCGGGCACACGCTCTTCGTGGAGGCGAGCCCGCACCCGGTCCTCACCGTCGGGATCCAGGAGACCGATGCCGAGGTGGCCGCCGTCGGCTCGCTGCGCCGTGACGACGGCGGCCTCGACCGGGTCCTCGCCTCGTTCGGCGAGGCGTTCGCGCACGGCGCCGCCGTGGACTGGGCCGCCGTCGCCGACGGTCACAGCGGGCGCCCGAAGCGGGTGCCGCTGCCCGGCTACGCGTTCCAGCGCGAGTGGTACTGGCTCGACAGCACCGCCGCAGGCGCCGACGTGACCTCGCTCGGCCTCGCGCCCACGGAGCACTCCGTGCTCGGCGCGGCGGTCATGCGCGCCGACGAGGACAGCGCCGTGTTCACGGGACGGCTCTCGCCCGCGCTGCAACCGTGGCTCAACGACCACCGCGTCGCGGGCAGGCTGCTGTTCCCCGGCACCGGGCACCTGGAGATCGTCCTGCGCGCGGGAGAGCAGGTCGGCGCCGGTGACGTCGTCGAGCTGACCCTCGGCGCCCCGCTGGTGGTGCCCGACGCGGGCGCGGTCCAGCTGCAGGTGGTGGTCGGCGCCGCGGACCCGGACAACGGCACGCGCGAGGTCGGCGTCTACTCGCGGTCCGCGAGCCGCGACGACGAGGCGAGCTGGACCCGGCACGCCGAAGGCGTCCTCGCCCCGACCGGCACGCTGCCCGCCGTCCAGGGCGGGAACCTGGCCGCCTGGCCGCCCGCGAACGCGGAACCGCTTCCGCTCGCGGGGTTCTACGACGAACTCGCCGAGATCGGCCTGGGCTACGGACCGCTGTTCCGCGGCCTGCGCGCCGCGTGGCGCACGGCGGACGGCCTCTGCGCGGACCTGGTGCTCGACGGTCGCGGCGCCACCGCCGACGGGTTCGGCCTGCACCCCGCGCTGTCCGACGCGGCACTGCACACCGTGGCGCTCGCGGGCGAGGTGCTCGGCGGCTCCGGCCCGATGCTGCCGTTCGCGTGGTCCGGCGCGCGCCTGCACGCCACCGGCGCGACGGCCCTGCGCGCGCTGATCCGCCCGCTCGGCGAAGGCGCGGTCTCACTGGTGCTCGCCGATCCCGAGGGCGACGTCGTGGCGACGGTCGAGTCGCTGACGCTGCGACCGCTGCGCACCGACGCGCTCGACGCAGCCGAGCAGGCCGGTGCGAACGGCGCACTGCACAGCGTCGGCTGGACGCCCGTTGCCGTGCCGGACGCGACCGGAGAACCCGTTGCGGCGGTCCTGCGGGCGGCGGCGGGCAGCAGCGCGGACGAAGCCCGCGCCGAGGTGAACCGGGTGTGCGCCCCGCTGCGGGACGCCCTCGCCTCGGACGGTCTGCTGGCGGTCGTGACCGGGACCGACCCCGCAGGCGCCGCGGTCGCAGGGTTCGTCCGCTCGGCGCAGTCGGAGAACCCCGGCCGCGTGCTGCTCGTGGAGAGCGACGACGCGGACGTGGCGGAGGACCGGATCGCCCAGGCCGTCGCGATCGGGGAGCCGCACGTGCGGCTGCGGGACGGCGCGTGGTTCGTGCCCCGGTTGACCAGGACCACGACCGAGGACACCGAGCAGGCGGCGTTCGCGGAGGGGACCGTGCTGCTCACCGGCGCCACCGGCGCGCTGGGCACGGCGATCGCGCGCCACCTGGTCGCCACGCGGGGCGTCCGGAACCTCCTGCTGCTCAGCAGGCGCGGCGCCGCGCCGGAGTTCGTCGACGAGTTGGCCTCGCACGGCGCCGAGGTGACGTCGGTCGCCTGCGACGTCGCCGACCGCGCCGCGCTCGCCGCCGTGCTGGCGGGCCTGCCCCCGGAGCGCCCGCTGGTCGCGGTGGTCCACGCGGCGGGCGTGCTCGCGGACGGCGTGCTCGACTCGATGACGCCGGAGCGCGTGGACGCGGTGTTCCGGCCCAAGGTCGACGCCGCCTGGAACCTCCACGAACTGACGGCGGACGGCGCGCTGACGGAGTTCGTCGTGTTCTCCTCGTCGGCGGCCACCCTCGGATCGCCGGGACAGGCCAACTACGCGGCGGCGAACAGCTACCTCGACGCGCTCGTGCGGCACCGGCGCGGACTCGGCCTGCCCGCGCGCTCCCTCGCCTGGGGCCTGTGGGACCGGTCGGGCGGCATGACCGGCGCGCTCGACGAGGCCGACCGCTCGCGCATCGCGCGCGGCGGCGTCGCGCCCCTGTCCACGGCGGACGGTCTGGCGCTGTTCGACGCCGCGCTGCGCGCGGGCGAACCCGTCGTGCTCCCCGTCAGGTTCGAGCTGGCGGCGCTGCGCGCCCAGGGCGAGTACCTGGCGCCGCTGTTCCGAGGCCTCGTTCCGGTCCGCCGCGTCGCGGCGGGCAGGGCGAGCGCGGCCGGTGCGGGCGGGCTGCGCGAACGGCTCGCCGCGATGGCCGAGCCGGACCGCGAGCCACTGCTGGTCGACCTGGTGCGCGAGCACGTGGCGGCCATCCTCGGCTACCGGTCGGCGCAGGAGGTCGACCGCGCGCTGGCGTTCCGCGAACTCGGCTTCGACTCCCTGGCGTCGGTGGAACTGCGCAACGGCCTGTCCAAGGCGACGGGCCTGCGGCTGCCCGCGACGCTCGTGTTCGACCACCCGACCCCCGCCGCGCTCGGGAGGTACCTGCTGGACGAGTTCGCGGGCACGATCGCCGCGGCGGCGGTGAGCGCGCCGCGCCCGCAGGGGAGCGGGGCCTCGGACGAGCCGATCGCCGTCATCGGCATCGGGTGCAGGCTCCCCGGTGGGATCGGCTCCCCCGAGGACCTGTGGCGGGTCGTCGCCGAAGGCCGTGACGTGGTGGGCGAGTTCCCCGAGGACCGGGGCTGGGACATCGCGAACCTGTACGACCCCACCCTCGACCGGCCGGGCACGAGCTACACGAAGCACGGCTCGTTCCTCCGGGGCGCCGCCGACTTCGACCCCGGCTTCTTCGGCATGGACGACGAGGAGGCGCTCGGCACCGACCCCCAGCAGCGGTTGCTGCTGGAGACCTCGTGGGAGGCGCTCGAACGCGCGTCGATCGACCCCGCGACCCTGCGCGGCTCCGACACCGGCGTGTTCGCGGGCGTGATGTACCACGACTACGTCGGCAGCGCGGGCTCCGGCAGCGTGGTGTCCGGCCGCGTGGCGTACGAGCTGGGGCTCGAAGGGCCGACCCTGTCGATCGACACCGCGTGCTCGTCGTCGCTCGTCGCGCTGCACCTCGCCGCGCAGTCGTTGCGGCAGGGCGACTGCGCGCTGGCGCTGGCCGGTGGCGTGACCGTCATGGCGACGCCGGGGACCTTCGTGGAGTTCAGCAAGCACCGGGGGCTCTCGCGGGACGGCCGGTGCAGGCCGTTCGCCGACGGCGCCGACGGCACCGGTTTCGGCGAGGGCTCCGGCGTGCTCGTCCTCGAACGGCTCTCCGACGCCCGGCGCAACGGCAGGCGCGTCCTGGCCGTCGTGCGGGGCAGCGCGGTCAACTCCGACGGCGCGTCCAACGGCATCACCGCCCCCAACGGGCCCGCGCAGCAGCGTGTGATCCGCAGGGCGCTCCAGGCCGCCGGACTCGCACCGTCCGACGTGGACGTCGTGGAGGCGCACGGCACGGGCACGACGCTGGGCGACCCGATCGAGGCGCAGGCCCTGCAGGCCACCTACGGCGCGGGCCGGGCCGAGGACGCGCCGCTGTGGCTGGGATCGGTGAAGTCCAACCTCGGCCACACGCAGGCCGCGGCGGGCGTCGCCGGGGTGATCAAGATGATCGAGGCGATGCGCGCCGGGACGATGCCCGCCAGCCTCGGCGTCGACGCGCCCTCCCGGCACGTGGAGTGGGAGGGCGGCAACGTCCGGCTGCTCACCGAGTCGCGCCCGTGGCCCGCGACCGACCGCCCCCGCCGCGCCGGTGTGTCCTCGTTCGGCATCTCGGGCACCAACGCGCACGTGATCATCGAATCCGCCCCGCAGGACGAGGCGCGGGCGCCCGAACCGGCCGCACCGGACACCGGTGTCGTCCCGTGGCTGCTGTCCGGCCACACACCGGAGGCGTTGCGCGCGCAGGCCGCCCGGCTGCTGGACCACCTCGCCCGAGGCCCCGAGAAGCCGATCGAGGCGCTCGCGGGCGCGCTGGCGAGCGCCCGGACCAGGCTGCGCCACCGCGCCGCCGTGCTCGGCGGCACCCTTGAAGAGCTGACCGGCGGGCTGCGCGAGGTCGTCGAGGGCCGGTCGCCGCGCACCGGCGCGTCGGGCGTCGCCACCGAGGGCAAGCTCGCCTTCCTGTTCTCCGGACAGGGGTCGCAGCGAACGGGCATGGGCAGGCGGCTCGCCGAGGTGTTCCCCGGTTACGCCGAAGCCCTCGCCGAGGTCCGCGCGCACCTCGACCCGCTGCTCGAACGGCCGCTGGACGACGTGCTCGACGACGCCGCCGCGCTGGACCGCACCGGGTTCACGCAGCCCGCGCTCTTCGCGCACCAGGTGGCGTTGTTCCGGCTGCTCGCCGCGCTCGGCGTCCGGCCGGAAGCCGTCGCGGGGCACTCGGTCGGCGAGTTCGCCGCCGCGCACGTCGCGGGTGTGCTCGACCTGCCCGACGCGTGCCGCCTCGTCGCCGCGCGCGGCAGGCTCATGCAGGAGCTGCCCGAGGGCGGCGTGATGATCGCGATCAAGGCCACCGAGGCCGAGGTGGCGCCGCTGCTGACCCCGGACGTGAGCATCGCCGCGGTCAACGGTCCGTCGTCGGTGGTCGTGGCGGGCCCCGGTGAACCGGTGCGGGCGATCGCGGCGCGGTTCGACCGCGTGCGGGAGCTGAAGGTGAGCCACGCGTTCCACTCACCCCTGATGGACCCGGTGCTCGCCGAGTTCCGCGAGGTCGCCGAATCGGTGCGCTTCGCGGCGCCGCGCATCGCGTTCGTCTCCAGCCTGACCGGGACGGCGGTCACCGGCGACGACCTGGCCTCACCCGAGTACTGGGTGCGCCACGCGCGCGAAGCGGTGCGGTTCGCCGACGCGGTGGCCGCGCTGCACGACGCGGGGGTGCGCCGGTTCGCCGAGGTCGGCAGCGGCAGCACCCTCACCTCGGCCGCGCTCGAGTGCCTGCCGGAGGACGGCAGCGCGGTCGTCCCCCTGCTGCGCAAGGACTCCGACGAGGCCGCGTCGCTGGTGTCCGCGCTCGCCGCCCTGCACGTGCGCGGCGCCGCCGTCGACTGGACGGCGCTGCTGCCGCACCGCGACGGCGCGAGCCTGCCGACGTACGCCTTCCAACACCGGCGGTTCTGGCTCACCAGCGGCGCCACGTCCTCGTCCGGGGGCGGACACCCGCTGCTGGGCGCCCCCGTCGACCTGGCGGGCAGCGAGGGCGTGGTCCACGCGGCACGGCTGTCGCTGGCCGAGCAGCCGTGGCTCGCCGAGCACGCCGTGGGCGGTGTGCCACTGCTCGCGGGCGCGGCGTTCGTGGAACTGGCGCTGGCCGCGGGCGCCGGGCTCGGCTGCGCGCGGATCGACGAGCTGCTGGTCATCGAGCCCCTGGTCCTGCCGGACCACGCGGCGGTGCGGGTGCAGTGCGCCGTGGGGGAGCCCGACGACGCCGGACGTCGTGAGTTCCGCTGCTACGCGGCGGTCGGGAGCGAGCCGTGGACGCTGCACGCGTCCGGCCTGCTGCGGCCCGCGCGCGGGGAGACGGCCGACCTCGGCGCGTGGCCTCCGCCGGACGCGGAACCCGTCGCGCTCGATGGCGCGTACGAACGCCTCGCCGAGCTGGGCGCGGACTACGGTCCCCGCTTCCAGGGCCTGCGCTCGGCCTGGCGGCGCGGCGAGGACGTCTACGCCGAGGTGGAGGTGCCGCGCGAGCCCGCCGCCCCGGAGCCGTTCCTGCTGTACCCGGCGCTGCTGGACGCGGTCCTGCACGGCATCGGCCTCCGCTCCGGCGAGGAGCCGGAGCGGATCCGGCTGCCGTTCGCGTGGAACGGCGTGGAACTGGCCGCGCGGGGAGCGACCGCGCTGCGCGTCAGGATCAGCCCGAGCGGCGGCGACGCCGTGCGGGTCGTGGCCGTCGACGCGACCGGCCGCCTGGTGCTCACCGTGGACTCCCTCACCCTGCGCGAGATCCGGCCCGAGCAGTTCGCCGCAGCCGCGTCCGGCGGGCACGAGCACCTGTTCCAGCTCGCGTGGACCCCGCTCGCCGTGCCGTCCGCTCCGAGCGCCGGACGCTGGGCCGTGCTCGGTCAGGGCGCCGTGCCCGACTCGCGGTGCGAGGAGGCCGCGAGCGCGCTCCGGGGGGCCGTCGCCGAGGTGGTCCCCGCCGGGGACCTCCGCGAGCTGGACAGCACGACGGACGCGCTCGTCGTGCTCGCCGAGCCCGGCGGCGACGATCCGGGCTCCACGCGCGCCGCCCTCGAACGGCTGCTCGACCTGGTGCGGGAATGGCTCGGGGACGACCGGTTCGCCGACATGACGCTCGTGGTGGTCACGCACGGCGCGGCGGGGCCGGACCCGACCGACCCCGGCCAGGCGGCGGCGTGGGGGCTGCTCCGCTCGGCGCAGACGGAGAACCCCGGCCGCGTCGTGCTCGCGGACCTCGGAGTCCCCGACGCCGCGAGGAGTTCCTGGCCGGCGCTGCCCGGCGCCGTGGCGTCCGGCGAACCGCAGTTCGTCGTGCGCGACGGCCACGTCGCCGTCCCCCGGCTCGTGCGCGCCCCGAGGCGGGACGCGGACCCGGCCGACTGGTCCGGGGGTGTGCTGGTCACCGGTGGCACGGGTGCGCTCGGCGCCGCCGTCGCACGGCACCTGGTCGCCGCGCACGGCGCCGAGCGGCTCGTGCTGGTGAGCCGCAGCGGTCCCGACGCCCCCGGAGCGCTCGTGCTGCGGGACGAACTGGCCGGAGCGGGCGCCGAGGTGACCGTCGTCGCCTGCGACACCGCGGATCGCGCGGAGCTGGCCGGTGTGCTCGACGAGCACCCCGTGTCCTCCGTCGTGCACACCGCGGGTGTGCTGGCCGACGCCGTGCTGACCTCCCTGACCGCCGAACGGCTGAGCGAGGTCCTGCGCCCGAAGCTGGACGCGGCCTGGCACCTGCACGAGCTGACCCGTGACCGGGGCCTGAAGCGGTTCGTGCTGTTCTCCTCGGCGGCGGGTCTGCTCGGCAGCCCCGGACAGGCCGGGTACGCGGCGGGCAACGCCTTCCTCGACGCACTCGCCGAACACCGCCGCGCGCTCGGGCTCCCCGCCGTGTCCCTCGCCTGGGGACCGTGGAAGGGCGCGGGAATGGCCGCCTCGCTGGACGACGGCGACGCCGACCGGATGGCCAGGGGTGGTGTGCTCCCGCTCGCCGGGGACGCCGCGCTCGCGCTGTTCGACACCGCGACGGCGGGGGAGGCGGGGGAAGCGGCGCTGCTGCTCGCCGCCGCGCTCGACACCTCCGCCCCGCGCGACGCCGCTCACGTGGCCCCGCTGCTGCGCGGGCTCGTCAGGGCGCCGAAGCAGCAGGCGGCGGCGTCCGGGTCCGGTGCGGCGGCGGCGTTGCGGCGCGAGCTGGCGGTCCTGGACGAGGAGGGCCGCGCGGAACGGCTGCTGCGGCTCGTCGAGGACGAGGTGCGGCACGCGCTCGACGTCGAGCGGGTCGAGGAGGGACTGTCGTTCAAGGACCTCGGATTCGACTCGCTCAGCGCCGTCGAGTTCCGCAACCACCTCAACGAGGCCACCGGCCTGCGGCTGCCCGCGACGCTCGTCTTCGACTACCCGAACCCGGACGCGCTGACCGCGCACCTCGCGGCGCAGCTCACGCAGGCGATGCCCGCTCCGCGTGGCGGTGACGGCGCCGAAGCGGACATCCGGGCGACGCTCGCGTCGATCCCGGTCGGCGCGCTCCGCGAGGCCGGTCTGCTCGACACCCTGCTCGCGCTCGCCGAGCCCCGTCCCGCCGCCGCCGGGACGAACGCCCCGCCCGCGGCCGACGCCGGGACGAACGCCCCGCCCGCGGCCGACGCGCTGGACGATCTCGACACCGAAGCCCTCATCAGTCTCGCCCTCGGCGAGACCGGCGACGACCTCGTCGGCGGAGGGCTGTGACATGGAGGCACGGATGGCTGACAACGCCGGCAGAGCGGACGCCAGACTCGTCGAGGCCTTGCGCGCCTCGCTGAAGGAGAACGAGCGGCTGCGCGAGTTCAACCGCTCCCTCACCGAGGCGGCCGACGACCCGGTGGTGCTCGTCGGCATGGCGTGCCGGTACCCCGGCGGGGTCACGACACCGGACGAGCTGTGGCAACTGGTCGTGGAGGGCAGGGAAGGCATCACCGCCTTTCCCGCCGACCGCGACTGGGACCCCGCGCTGTACGACCCGGAACCGGGGAAGGCGGGGCACACCTACACCTGGGAAGGCGGCTTCCTGCACGACGCGGGGGAGTTCGACGCCGCGTTCTTCGGCATCAGCCCGAACGAGGCCGCCGTGCTCGACCCCCAGCAGCGGCTGCTGCTGGAGGCCTCGTGGGAGGCGCTCGAGAACGCGGGAATCGACCCGCACGCGCTCAAGGGCAGCCGCACCGGCGTCTACGCGGGCGTGATGTACCACGACTACTTCGGCAGCTTCGGCACGGGCGGCATGGTCTCCGGCCGAGTGTCGTACGCGCTGGGCCTGGAAGGCCCGACGATGTCGGTGGACACGGCGTGCTCGTCGTCGCTCGTCGCGCTGCACCTCGCCGCCGAGGCCATCCGCGGCGGTCAGTGCGACCGGGCGCTGGCAGGCGGTGTGACGGTGATGGGCACCCCCGGCACCTTCGTGGAGTTCAGCAGGCAGGGAGGGCTGTCCCCGGACGGCCGCTGCCGGTCGTTCTCCGACGACGCCGACGGAACCGGCTTCGCCGAGGGCGTCGGGGTCGTCGTGCTGGAGCGGCTGTCGGAAGCGCGGCGGTGCGGTCACGAGGTGCTCGCCGTCGTGCGCGGCGCCGCCGTGAACTCCGACGGCGCGTCGAACGGCATCACCGCGCCCAACGGGCCGTCGCAGCAGCGCGTCATCACGCAGGCCCTCGCCTCGGCGGGGCTGAAGGCGTCCGAGGTCGACGTGGTGGAGGCGCACGGCACCGGAACGACCCTCGGCGACCCGATCGAGGCGCAGGCGCTGCTCGCCACCTACGGTCAGGGCCGTGAGGGCGGCGAACCGCTGTGGCTGGGCTCGATCAAGTCGAACATCGGGCACACCCAGGCCGCCGCCGGAGTGGCGGCCGTGATCAAGATGGTGCTCGCCATGCGGCACGGGGTCCTGCCGCAGACGCTGCACGTCGGCACCCCGTCCACCAGGGTGGACTGGTCCGGGGGAGCCGTGAGGCCGCTGACCCGGCGCCGCGCGTGGCCGGAGACCGGCCGTCCGCGCCGCGCGGGCGTCTCCTCGTTCGGCATCAGCGGCACGAACGCCCACGTGGTGCTCGAAGCGCCTCCTGCGGCGCCCGAGCCGGGGGACGAGCCCCCGGCGCCCGTCGTGGTGTGGCCGCTGTCCGCGCGCTCGCCCCGTTCGCTCGCCGCGCAGGCGGGCAAGCTGCACGCCTTCCTGGCGGAGCGGGAAGCCGAGCCGATCACCGCCGTCGCGCGGACGCTCGGCACGGCGCGATCGGCGTTCGAGCACCGCGCGGCGGTCTTCGGTTCCACCAGGGAGCAGCTGCTCGACGCGCTGCGCGCGTTCGAGGTGGGCGAACCCACCGCGGCGGCCGTCAGCGGCCGTGCGCGGACCAGGGGCCGCACGGCGTTCCTCTTCACCGGCCAGGGCGCCCAGCGTCCCGGCATGGGGCTGGCACTGCGCGCGCACCACCCGGTCTTCGCGGAGGCGTTCGACGAGATCGACGACGTGCTCGACCTCGGCCTCGCGGAGGTGCTGGCCTCGGAGGACCCCGAGCTGGTGCGCAGGACCGAGTACGCGCAACCGGCGCTGTTCGCCTTCGAGGTCGCGATGTTCCGGCTGGTCACCTCGCTCGGGGTCAGACCGGCCGTCCTGACGGGACACTCGATCGGCGAGCTGGCCGCCGCGCACGTGGCGGGTGTGCTCGACCTGCCCGACGCGTGCGCGCTCGTCGCGGCGCGCGGCAAGCTGATGCAGGCGCTGCCGGAAGGCGGCGTGATGGTCGCGGTGGCCGCGAGCGAGGACGAGGTCGTCCCGCTGCTGGCGGACGCTCCCGGCCGCGTGGCGATCGCGGCGGTCAACGGCCCCGGCGCGGTGGTGCTCTCCGGCGACGAGGCCGCCGTCCTGGCGGTCGCGGGGCGGTTCGCCAAGACCCGTCGGCTCACCGTCTCGCACGCCTTCCACTCCCCGCTGGTGGACGACGTGCTCGCCGATTTCCGCTTGGTGGCGGACAAGCTGGCCTACCACGAGCCGAGCATCCCGATCGTCTCGGCGCTCACCGGCCGCGCCGCCACGACCGAGCTGACCGACCCCGGCTACTGGGTGCGCCACGCGCGCGAGACCGTGCGGTTCGCGGACGCGGTGGCGACCTTGCACGCCTCCGGTGTCACCCGCTACGTCGAACTCGGCCCCGACGCCGTGCTGACCGGGATGGCCGACGACTGCCTCGGCGAGGACGGCGGGACCGGGCTCGTCGCCCTCGGACGTCGCCAGGTCGAGGAACCCCTGGCCCTGGCCGCCGGTCTCGCACGGCTGCACGCCGACGGAGTGGCGCTCGACTGGCGGAAGCTGTTCCCCGGCACGCGCCTCGTGGCGCTGCCCACGTACGCCTTCCAGCGCGAGCACTACTGGTTGTCCTCGCAGGCGCAGCTCACCTTCGACACGCTGCCCGGCCACATCGACGACGCCTCGTCAGAGAAGGCGTTGTGGGCGAGGATCTCCGGACTGCCCGCCGAGGAGCAGCGGGCGCTGCTGACCGACGCGGTGCGCGCGCACACCGCCGCCGTGCTCGGCCACGCGGGTCCCGGCGACGTCGACGCGGACGCGGTGTTCCTGGAGATCGGCATGGACTCGGTGTCGGCCACCGAGCTGCGCAACTCCCTCGCGGGCGTTCTCGGCACGGCACTGCCCTCGGGCGCCGTGTTCGACCACGGCACCCCGTCCGCGCTCGCCGCGCACCTGCGGGAGCAGTTGGCCGAGGGGGAGCGGCCTGCTTCCGGAGGCCCCGCCGAGGACGGGTCGGTGGCCGGGCTGGTGCGCAGGGCCGCGGCGGACGGCCGGATGTCCTCGGCGATCGACCTGCTGCGCGCCGTCGCGGACATCCTGCCCGCGTTCGACGGCGTCGGGGGGTTCGGCGCGGTGCCGCCGCCGGTCCGGCTCTCCACCGGGGACGACCCCGTCCGGCTGGTGTGCGTGCCCTCGCCGATGGCTCTCGGCGGAGCGCACCAGTACGCGCGGTTCGCCCGGCACTTCCACGGCGTGCGCGACGTCCTCGTGCCCGCCGTTCCGGGGTTCGGCGCGGGCGAGCCGCTGCCCGCTTCGGTGGCCGCGGTGGTGGACGTGCTGGTCGAGGGCGTTCGCGCCGCCTGCGAGGACGGCAGGCCCTACGTGCTCGTGGGCTACTCCTCGGGCGGGCAGTTCGCGCACTCCGCCGCCGAGGCTCTGGAGAGGGCCAACCTGCCCGCCGAGGGCGTGGTGGTGGTGGACACGTACCTGCCCGGCGGCGAGGGCAGGGACGACCTGTGGCGGAAGATGTTCGACGGGATGCTGGACCGCGAGTCCGCGTTCGGCGGGTTCGGCGCCTCCCGGCTCGCGGCGATGAGCCGCTACAGCGACCTGATCCAGCACTGCCCCCCTGGGGCGCTGACCGCGCCCGTCCTGTTCGTGCGGCCTTCCGAGTCCTTCGCCGAGGGGAATTCCGAGTGGCGGGCGATCTGGCCCGGCGACCACGAGCTGACCGAGGTGCCCGGAACGCACTTCACCATTTTGGAGGACTTCGCCTCGACCACGGCCGAGGCCGTCGACCGCTGGGTTCGCACGTCCCTGGAAATCAATCGGTGAGGTCAGGGGTGGGGGTGACGCGTGAGACGGTGACGGAGCTGTTCAGCTCGCCTTCGTGCGAAAATGCACGAGCCAGGCTTCCGCCTCGCACTGCACCGATTCGACGTCCACATTCAGCTGCCACGCTATTTCGTGCGCCGCCAGGTCCGGCCGCCAGTCGCTGCGCCGCAGTGCGATCCACATCGCGGTACCGCGCCGGCTGCACTTGTGCCAGCTCTGCTTGCTGTGGCAGAAGAGTTCGAGACATCCGTCGGGCAGTACACGGGCGATGAATTCATCATCATGCACCGTCATATTGTGAACCTCCGAGTCCGCAGCTGCCGCTGCGGATTCTGCATTGATCTTGATACCTGGAGTTTACCGGACCTGAAGTGCGGACGCATTGGTGCTGACGTCAATTCATACGGTTGTATGAGTCGGAGTGGGGAAAGTGGAGAAAAGTGGAGGTTCAAGGGGGTGGCGTGCTCCGCCTCGGCTACTGAGCGTGTCGAGGTGGAGAAAACTCTACCTTCAATCGGCGGGTTAGGAGCAATGTCCCGTCCCGGTTCGATCGCTAGCGTCGAATCCAGACGCCGTGCTAGGAGCGCGGGAATCCAGTCAGGAGACCGCAGTGACCACAACCGCCATCCGCAGTCGCACCAAGGCGGTCCGACTCGAGGCCGTGACGAAGACCTATGGCAAGGGCAACAGCCAGGTCGCCGCGTTACCAGGGCTGAGCCTGGACTTCGGCGAAGGCACCTTCACCGCCGTGATGGGCCCCTCCGGTTCCGGCAAGAGCACCTTCCTGCACTGCGCGGCGGGGCTCGTGACGCCGACCTCGGGCCGGGTGACCGTCGGCGGCATCGACCTGTCCGGCCTGGACAGCACCCAGCTCACCGAGCTGCGGCGCGACCGGATCGGCTTCATCTTCCAGTCCTTCAACCTGATGCCCGCGCTGACGGTGATGGAGAACATCACCCTGCCGCTGCAGCTGGCGGGCAAGCGCGCGGACAAGGCGCTCATCAGCGAGGTCGTCCAGCGCGTCGGTCTGGCCGACCGGCTCAAGCACCGGCCGTCCGAGCTCTCCGGCGGGCAGCAGCAGCGCGTCGCGATCGCGCGGGCACTGGTGACCCGGCCCGCCGTGGTGTTCGCCGACGAGCCGACCGGCGCCCTCGACACCCGCACCGCCTCCTCGGTGCTCGCCCTGCTGCGCCAGTCGGTCGACCGGGCGGGCCAGACGCTCGTCATGGTCACCCACGACCCGGTCGCCGCGTCCTACGCGGACCGCGTCGTGTTCCTGGTCGACGGCGCCGTCGCGGGTGAGCTGGTGTCGCCGACCGCCGACGCGGTCGCGGCGCGGATGACCCGGCTCGGCGCCTGGCAGGACGACGCGGCGGACTCGCACGGGCGGGGTGGGTTCTGATGTTCCAACTGGCACTGAGCACGCTCAAGTTCCGCAGGGCGAGCTTCGTCGCGACGTTCCTCGCGATGTTCCTCGGCGCTGCGATCGTGATCGCCTGCGGCGCGCTGATGGAGACCGGTGTCCGGATGTCCGCCGAGCCCCAGCGGCTCGGCGGCGCGCCGATCGTCGTCACCGGGCAGCAGTCCGGCGACGCGGGCGCGTTCACCGAGCGTCGCCACGTCGATCCGGAGCTGGCCGGCGTCGTGGCGTCGGTGCCCGGTGTCGAAGGCGTGGTTCCCGACGTCTCGGTCCAGTCGGCCGTGCTGCGCGACGGCAAGGCCGTGGGCGGAACCTCCTACGGCCACGGCTGGGGGAGCGCGGCGCTGACGCCCTACACCCTCTCCGACGGCACGGCGCCCGCCGCTCGTGACGACGTCGTGCTCGACTCCGACCTGGCAGCCGCTTCGGGGGTCGAGCCGGGCGCTTCGGTGCGCGTCGCGGTCCGCGGCATCACCCGGACCTTCCACGTCACCGGTGTCGCCGGGCAGGACGGCGGCGCGAACCCCGCGAGCGCGCTGTTCTTCACCGACGACACCGCACGCCTGCTCGCGGGCGGCAGCACCGACTCCCTGGCCGTCGTGCTCGCTCCGGGCGCCGACGTGGACGCGGTCGCCGCCGCGATCAGCGCCGAGGTCGGCTCGGGCGCCGAAGTCCGCACCGGGGACGCCCGAGGGCTCGCCGAGCTGCCGGGCGCGCTCGCGAGCCAGAAGACGATCGTCATCCTCGCCGCGGTCTTCGGCACGGCGGTCGTGCTCATCGTGATGTTCGGCGTCGCCTCGACGTTCGGGCTGTCCCTGCAGCAGCGGGTGCGCGAGATGGCGCTGCTGCGCGGCGTCGGCGCCACGCCGGTGCAGCTGCGCCGGATGATCGGCTCCGAGACGGCCGTGCTGTCGGTGCTGGCCGTGCTCCTGGCGCTCCTCCCCGGGTACTGGCTCGGCGAGGCGCTCTTCGCCGTGCTGTCCTCCAGCGGCGTGGTGCCGTCCTCGGTGGTCTACCACGCGGGCTGGGCGCCCATGGCCGTCGGCGGGCTGGTCACCGTGCTGGCCGCCGCGCTCGCGACCCGCTTCGCCGGGCGGAAGTCCGCGCGCACCGAACCGGTGGTCGCCGCCGCGGAGAGCGCGTCGGAAGCCGGGTGGTTCAGCGCGTGGCGGCTGGTCTTCGCGCTGTTCTTCCTCGCCAACGGCATCGCACTCGCCGTGGTGACCGCGACGCTGATGGAGAACGGCCCCACTCTGGCCACCACGGCGGGGCCTGCCTCGGTGCTGTTCTGCATCGGCATCGCGCTGCTCGCCCCCGGCATCACGAAGGCGCTGGTCGCCGCGCTGTGGCTGCCGGTCCGGCTGGTCAGCGGGCTGTCGGGCAAGCTCGCGCTGCGGAACGCGATGACGTCGTCGGTGCGGACGGCGGGGGCCGTCGCGCCGATCATCCTGCTCGTCGGCATCGCCACGAGCACGCTGTACATGCAGGCCACCGAGGACGCCGTGTCGCAGACCTCGTACGACCGGAACGTGCTCGCGGACCACCTGCTCATCTCCTCCTCGGGCGGCTTCGCCCCCGAGGTGCTCGACCGGGTGCGGGCCACGCCGGGCGTGTCGGCGGCCACGGACTTCGTCACCAGCACGGGCTACCTGGAGGGCGTCGGCGACTCGGTCGAACTGCGCGGTGTCTCCTCGGACGGCGTGGCGCTGAACCTCGACCTGCCGCTGGTCGCGGGTTCGCTGGACCGGCTCACCGGTGACGCGGTGGCGCTCTCGGACAAGACCGCCGAGAAGCAGGGCGTCAAGGTCGGCGACCGGCTGCCGCTCCAGCTCGGCGACGGCGCGGGCATCCGGCCCACCGTGGTCGCCCTGTACGCCGACAACCCCGACCAGAACTACCTGACGCTGCCCTCGGAGACCCTCGCGCCGCACACCACCGAAGGCGTGCCCGGCCAGATCCTGGTCCGCTCCTCGGAGGGCCAGGCGGACGCGGTGCGCGACCGGCTCTCCACCCTCGCCTCGGGCGTGCCCGGCACCGAACTGGTCGACAGCTCCGCGCTGGCCGCCCGCAACAACCAGATCCAGCAGATCCTCGCCTCGGCCAACTACACGATCGTCGCGATGATCGCGAGCTACGCGGCGATCACCGTGCTCAACACGCTGATCGCGGTGACCCGCAAGCGGAAGGCCGAGTTCGGGCTCCAGCAGCTGGTCGGCGCGACCAAGCGGCAGGTGCTCGGGATGCTGACCGCCGAGGGCGTGCTGATCGGCGCGGTGGCGATCCTGCTGGGCACGATCGCGTCGGCCGTCACGATCGTGCCCTACAGCCTGGTCAAGACCGGCTCCTGGCTGCCGTCCGGCTCCGTCGGGATCTACCTGGCAATCGTCGCCTGCTCGCTGCTGCTGGTGTTCGGCGCGACGCTGACGTCCTCCTGGCGGGGCATGCGCTCGCCCGCGGTGGAGGCGGTCAAGGAAGGATGACCACGACCACCGGTCGCGGATCGCCTCCGTTCCGGAACGGAGGCGATTCGCCCGCCGCGCTCGTGCGGGAGAAGTGGAATCATGGTCGGGTGCACCCGATCGCGGTCTCCTGGCGCCCCTGGCTCCGCCGCGCCGTCCTGCACACCGCGATCGGCATGGCCGCCGGAGCGGGCGCGCTGCTCTCGATCGTCCTGTTCATCTCGACGACGTACTTCATCGTCATGTGCCTGATCGGCATCGGCTTCGTCGTGCTCCCGCACCTGACCCTGGCCGTGCGGTGGTTGTGCGATCTCAACCGCCGCGCGGCCACCCGCGTCGGAGTGCCGGTCGAGCGCCCGTACCTCCCGCCGCCGGAGCAGGTGGAGCGCGACATCGTCGGCTGGATGCGCCGCTGCAAGTGGATCCTCGCGGACCCGGCGACCTGGCGCGATCTGCTGTGGCTGCTGCTGAACTGCGCGGCGGGCGCGGTGGCCGTGCTGCCCGCGGCGCTGCTCTACTACGTCGGTCACGGGCTCGTGCTCGCGAGCGGCCTCTGGATCGTCTTCGCCGAGGACGGTTCTCCGACCTGGTACGCCTTCTTCCGAGTCGGCAGCTGGGGCGCCGCGGTCGCCGCGGTCGCCGTCGCGGTCGTGGTGTTCGTGGTGTGGCTGACGCTGTCGCCGTGGATCGTCACGGGCTACGCGCACTTCGTCCGCTTGCTGCTCGGCCCCACCGAGCGGAGCAGGCTCGCCCACCGCGTGCTGCACCTCGCCGAGACCCGTTCCGGCGCGTTGGACACCCAGGCGGCGGAACTGCGGCGGATCGAGCGCGATCTGCACGACGGCGTGCAGGCCCGGCTGGTGAGCCTCGGCCTGCAGCTCGGCGTGGCCGACCGCCACGTCGCCAACAACGACGGCGAGCAAGCGCGGCAGGTGCTGCGCGAGGTCCGCGCGTCGTCCGTGCAGGCGCTGCGGGAACTCCGCGACCTGGTGCGCGGCATCCACCCCCCGGTGCTCGCCGAACGCGGCTTCGCCGACGCCGTGCGCGCGCTCGGGCTGGCCAGTCCGCTGGCCGTCGAGGTCACGCTCGACCTGCCGGGAAGGCTGCCCGACCCGGTGGAGTCGGCGGTGTACTTCTCGATCTCGGAGCTGCTGGCGAACGTGCTCAAGCACTCCGGCGCGCGCCGCGTCGACATCGTCGGCGGGCACACCGGGGGTGTGTTCCACGTCGTGGTCACCGATGACGGCCGCGGCGGCGCGGTCCTCACGGAGGCGGGCGGACTCGGTGGGATCCGGCGCAGGCTGGCCGCGTTCGACGGGATCCTCTACCTGGACAGCCCGCCCGGCGGTCCCACGAGAACAAAGATGGAGGTGCCGTGCGCGTTGTTCTCGCCGAGGACCTCTTCCTCCTGAGACAAGGCATTGTTCAGCTGTTGGAGGTGCACGGGTGCACCGTGCTGGAGGCGGTCGACAACGGCGTCGACTTCATGGCCGCCGTCGCCCGGCACCGGCCGGACGTGGCGATCGTCGACGTGCGCCTGCCCCCCACCTTCACCACCGAGGGCCTGCAGGCCGCGCTGCGGGTGCGGCGCGAGCACTCCGGGGTGCCGATCCTCGTGCTGTCGCAGCACGTGGAGCAGATGTACGCGCGGGAGCTGCTCAGCGACGGCAGGGGAGGGATCGGCTATCTGCTCAAGGACAGCGTCCTCGACGACGTGCAGTTCATCGACGCGGTGCGCCGGGTCGCAGGCGGCGGAACCGCGATGGACCCCATGGTGGTGGCGCAGCTGATGGTCAGTCACTCCCAGGACGAGCCGCTGGCCGCGCTCAGCACCCGCGAGCGCGAGATCCTGGAGCTGATGGCGGAGGGCCGCTCGAACACCTCGATCGCCCAGCACCTCGTGGTCACCGAGGGCACCGTGGCCAAGCACATCTCCAGCATCTTCACGAAGCTGGTGCTCCCGGCGACCGGGGACACCAACCGCCGGGTGCTCGCGGTGCTGGCCTACCTCAACACCTGAGCGCGCTCAGCCGAGCAGCGCCGCTTGATCGTCGCGGAAGCACGGGGACGGCCGAACAGGTCATTGATCGGCCTTCCTCAGCGCACCAGGCTGAGACGCGGACGTTCCACACTCTCGGCTGAGGTGGGCGATGCGGCTGCTCCGGGCGAGTTCCACGATGACCGGGTTGGCCACGGCCGTCGCGCTCGCCGCACTGGCGGGCGCGGCCCTCTCCCCGGTGGACGCCTCCGCCGGAGCCGCAGCCGCGCCGATCGCGCCTGAGCTCACCGCCCAGATCGCCGGAGCGGGCGCCGGAGAACCGGTGCGGGCGATGCTGATGCTGCCCAACGTCGCCGAGCCGGGTGGCGGCGGCCACGACGCCGTCGTCGCCGGCCTGCGCGAGCACGCCGCCCGGAGCCAGGCCGAGGTCGTGCGCCGCCCGGAGGACCACGGCGTCACCGTGCTGAACCGCCTGTGGCCCACCAACGCGCTCGTCGTCGAGTTCCCGGCCGCCCCCTGGACGCTCGACGCGCTCGCCGAGGTTCCCAGCGTCAGCCGCGTGATCCCCGACTTCGAGTCGACCCTGCCGGACGTGGTGGAGTCCGCCGACGGCACGGCACAGGCGCGGCGCACTCGGGGGCTGGACCGGATCGAGGCCGCGCGGGCCTGGCAGGCCGGATGGCCACCATCGACCCCCGCGACCCCAAGCACCCCGGCGGCTGGGCCGAGTTCGACTCCGCCGGGGGACGGGGCGACAGCGCGCCCCGCGACTCGGCGGCGCACGTCACGCACGTGACCGGCACCGCGGTCGGCGGCGACACCTCCGGCTCCGCGATCGGCGTCGCGCCCGGCGCGACGTTCATGCACGGCCTGATCATCCCCAACGGGCGCGGCTCGTGCGCGCAGGTCGTGGCCGGGACGCAGGGGGCCGTCGCACCGATCGGCGTCAACGGCGAGCAGGTGGGCCCGCCTCCCGACGTGGTGTCGATGTCGTTGGGCGGCAACGGCTTCCTCAACGAGATGATCGCGCCGACGCGCGCCATCCGGGCCGCGGGCATCGTCTCGGTCGTCGCCATCGGGAACAACTGCGGCGCGGCGGGCACGGCGAGCCCCGGCAACGTCCACGAGGCGGTCGCCGCCGGCGCCGCGGACCGGGCGAACGACGTGGCCCCGTTCTCCTGCGGCGGCCTGGTCCGCGCGGACCAGTGGTCCGACCCGCCCGCCGACTGGCCTGCCCGTTGGGGCAAGCCGGACGTCTCCGCGCCGGGCGTGGACGTGCTCTCGGCCGTTCCCGGCGGTGGCCACGACACGCTCTCCGGCACCTCGATGGCCACCCCGCACGTCGCGGGCACGGCCGCGCTGCTGCGCCCGGCCTCGCCCGACCTGCCCGTGGACGCCCTGTTCGCCGGGCTCGCGGACACCTCGTTCTGGGACGACCGCAACTCGCCCGACCGCAACTCGCCCGACCGGCCGGACCCGAGGTTCGGGCACGGCCGGGTCAACGCCTGCGAGGCCACCGCGCGGGTCGTGGTGCGCTCCGGGACCACCGGGACGGTCACCTCGGGTGCGTCGGGCGAGCGCGTCGGCGGCGCGACGGTCGTCGTCTCGCCGGGAGACCGCGCGGTGACCGCCGACGCGAACGGCGTCTTCGGCACCCGGCTCGAACCGGGCGAGTACGACCTCGCGGTGTCCGCCTTCGGCTTCGAGGGGGCCGAGGTGTCCGGCCTCGTCGTCGAGGAGGACTCCTTCACCGCGCCGCCGCCCGCCAGGATCGCCGTCGCGGCGGGCGTCGGGTCCACTCCCAAGTCGTACGCCCAGGAGTACGTGGACGACGTGTTCGCGCCGGTGGGCGTCCCGGCGACCGCCTACTCCCACGATCAGCTCGCACTGGCCGCGCGGCACCCCGTCGTGGTGCTCGGCCGGAGCAGCGGGGGCGCGGGCCACGACGCGACGCGCTTCCAGGCCGTGCTGGACACCACCGACGCGAGCGGCTCGGGCGTGCTGTTCCTCGACCACCCGCTCGGCTGCCCCAACGGGGTGAGCCAGCTGTCCAGGCACACCGGTCAGCCCGAGGGGACCTGGTCGACGGCGGGCTGGACCGACGGGGAGGACCTGCGCTACGAGGTCACCGCCCAGCACCCGGTCTTCGGGGACCGGAAGGTCGGCGACCACGTGGTGCTGGCCTCCGCCGAGTCGAGCACCCCCGAGTGGGCCGCCTGGTTCGCGGGCTACGCGGGCGGCGGCAGGCGGATCATCGGCGCGCTGGGGCGCAACACCGGTGTCGTCGGCGGTGGCGTCGCCGTCGACCAGCGCGCGGGCAACCGGCACGTGCTGCTGTCCATGCAGGGCGCCGAGCCCGCGAGCCGGACGGCGGACGCGCGGGAGGTCTTCCACGACGCGGTCGAGTGGGTCTCCCCGGAACCACCGGCGAACGCCCCGCACCCCACCCCGCGCGGGCTGACCGCGAGTCCCGGCGCCGTCGCCGTCGGCGACCCGGTCACCGTGACCGCGCGGGTGAAGAACGTCGGCGGTTCGGCGGGCGCGTGCGACGCCGAGCTGGAGGTTCGCGGCCGGACGTTCGCGGTGACCAGGGTGGACCTGGCACCCGGCGCGTCGACCGTGGTCAGCTGGACGGTGATCCCCGACACCGCGGGGGCGCACCCGATCTCCGTCGGGCTCCTGGAGGCCTCGTTCCTGGTCCGGTAGGGCGGGGACCGCGCGCGATCCCCCTGTTCGGCGCGCGGGCGGGCGGGTGCGCGGTTCGCGGATCCGCCACCCGCCGAAGAACCGGACCTGTCATCCCCGAACGGTTCCAGGGCGTCTTCAGCCCCGGCCAGGGCGGGCGTCGAGGCCATCCACGGGGCCTACCCGCACCGATGACCCGATCGACGTCGTTGCGACGCGGCGTCCCCCGCTTGCCGGATCAGCGCTCGGCCCGCGCGGTCCGCACCAGGTCCGCCGCCGCCTCCCGGTCCGGGAAGTCGAAGGCGGACCCCGCCTCCGGCAGGCGGGTCGGCGCCACCCTGCGGCTCTTGAGCAGCAGTTCGGTGTCCGAGCGCAGCGCGAACGCCCCGATCTCGGCCCTGCACCTCGTCGCGGGCAACCCCACCGGGGTCCGCCACGCCCGGCGCAGCGTTCGGGCGAAGTCGCGTTGTGGCCCTGGGTCCGGGGACGCCACGTTGACCGGGCCGTCCAGGTCGTCCCTGGACAGCAGGAACTACACCGACCGCGCGAAGTCGCGGGCGTGCACCCACGACACGTACTGCCGCCCGCCCGCCACCGGACCGCCCCAGACCGAGCCGCGCCATCCAGGACAGCACGTCGAACACGCTTCCCCGATCCGTGCTCATCACCATCGCCGTGCGCAGCGCCACCTTGCGCGTGGCGGGGGTCGCGGCCGGCTGCTGCACCTCCTCCCAGCGCCGGGCGATCCGGACGCTGAACTCCCAGCAGCCCGGCACCCCGGCCTCGTCGCCGCCGATCACCCCGATCACCTCGTCGTTGGGCGCGTCGTGGCGGTGGGCGTAGATCGTCGCGGTGCTCATCTGCAACCACACCGACGGCGGCTCGGCCGCCGACGCGATCGCCTCCCCCACCACCCGCGCGCTGTCCACCCGCGAGTCCATCATCTCCTGGAGGTTCTCCGGGGTGTAGCGGCAGCTCACGCTGCACCCGGCCAGGTCGACCCCGGCCCGCCTGCTGAGCACGACCACCTCGTGCCCCGCCCCGGCCAGCGCTCGGCTCAGGAAACCCCCGACGTTCCCGGCCCCACCGGGCAGCACGATCTTCATGACAGCCTCCCCGTCACGACGCTGCTCCCGGCGGCGGCCGGTCACGGCGTGACGGTGAACCCGCCGAACTCCGCGACGCCCGAACCCGCGCCCTCGGGCGCGGTGGCGAACAGGCCGATCGTCGCGCCGATCCAGCGGCCGGGGGTGGCCGGGAACGGCTCGCCGAGCGGCGTCCAGCCGTCCAGGTCGGCCAGGAACCGGCACGACGCGCCCGCGCCCACCTCCACGCGCAGCCGCACCGGGCCCCGGTGGCGCGGCGGGACCGGCGTCGGCGCGACCGCGTCCACCTCGGCCGCGCCGACCCCGGCGGTGCGGTGGACCAGGACGAGCCGGTCGCCGTCGTGCCGCAGCCCGACCCACGCGTAGGTGTCGCCCAGCACCACCAGGCCCGCCCTGGCGTCGGGCGCGGTGGTGGACAGGGTCAGCGAGGTGGTCGCGGTGAACACCTCGGCGGGGAAGCGCTGGCCCAGCACGTTCGGCAGCAGCCGCAGGTCCGAGGTGTCCGGGCTGGGCGCGCAGGCCAGGGTGAGGCCGCGTCCGCGCAGCGACCACCAGCGGCGGTCGGCGTTGGCCTGCCACACCCACTGCGCGCCCAGCGCGGGACCGGCGAAGTCGTCGCCGGTGGGCGGCGCGGTGATCCGCGACGGCGCGACGCGCGGCTTGGCGTGCACCGCCACCGGGCTGCCCAGCCCCGCGCCGTCGTCGACGCCCATCACCGGCCACCCGTCGTCGCGCCAGCGCAGCGGCTGCAGGTGCACCACCCGGCCGTAGGCCTCCCGGTCCTGGAAGTGCAGGAACCAGTCCTCGCCCGTCGCGGTGGACACCCACGCGCCCTGGTGCGGGCCGTTGACGTCGGTGTCCCCCTGCGCCAGCACGATCCGGTCCTCGTACGGGCCGTGGATCGAGCGGGAGCGGAACGCGGACTGCCAGCCCTGCTTGACCCCGCCGGCGGGCGCGAAGATCCAGTACCAGCCGTCGCGCTTGTACAGCTTCGGGCCCTCCAGGGTGGTGTAGCCGGGCAGCAGGTTCCCGTCGACCACCACCTGGCCCTCGTCCAGCAGCGACTTCCCGTCCGGGCTCATCCGGTGCAGGGTGAGCAGGTTGTTGATGCCCGCGCGGCTCTTGGCCCAGGCGTGCACCAGGTAGGCCTGGCCGTCGTCGTCCCACAGCGGGCACGGGTCGATCAGGCCGCGACCGGGCTTGAGGGCGTGCGGTCTCGTCCACGGCCCGCGCGGGTCGGTGGCGGTGGTGACGAAGATCCCGTGGTCCGGATCGGGGTAGAAGATCCAGAACCTGCCGTCGTGGTGGCGCAGCGCGGGCGCCCACACCCCGCCGCCGCGCTGGGGCCTCGCGAAGTGGTCGAGGGGTTCCAGCTCGGTCAGCGCGTGGCCGATCAGGGACCAGTTGACGAGGTCGGTGGAGCGCAGGACCGGCAGGCCGGGGATGCGGTTGAAGGTCGAGGCGACCAGGTAGAAGTGCTCGCCGACGCGGACGGCGTCGGGATCGGACCAGTCGGCGAAGAGCACGGGGTTGCGGTAGCGCCCGTCACCGAGGTCGGCGACCCAGGGCAGCCGCCCGCGATGGGGCGGGGCCTGGTCGATCGGGGGGTTCGGCGCGCCCGCAGGGGGTGGGGCGCCCTCGGCGGCGGCCGGTGCTCCTCCCAGCCCGAACACCGAGGCTCCGGCCACCAGACCGAGTCCCGCCTGCAACGCCCGCCTGCGGCTGTGCTCGCTCACTGCTCCTCCACGTCAGGGGCGACACGGCGGCGGTGTGGGTACGGTAAGCGCTTTCCGGCGGGATGGCCAGGTGTCGTCGGGCGCGCACTGCGGGCGTGGTGGTGGCAGGCCCGACCGCGTCCGGGCCCCGACCCGGCTGCCACCGGGGCGAAGCCCTCAGCCCGTCACCCCGCCCCCGCCTCCCGGACCCGCCGCTCCACCGAATCCCGCACCGCCGCCGCGATCCTGGCCTCCGCCGCCGCCCGCTCCGCCGCGCGCCCGTGCTCCAGCAGCGGCCCGATCACCCGCTCCAGCCCCTCCACCACCGCGTCCACCCGACGGCCCGAGGCGGCGTCGGGGCGCTCCGCCCACTCCGCGAACACCCGCAGCCCCGACACCAGCCGGTCCCGCTGCTCCTGGGTCAGTCCCTCGGCCGCACGGCTGACGGTGTCCGGGGCGGGGTCCGCCGCCCACTCCGCCAGCCGCGCGGACGCCTCCGCCCGCGCCCGGCCGCCCGCCTCGGTGTCCCGGTCCGCGCCCGCCAGGTCGGCGAGCGCGCGCAGCACCTCCACCGCCCGGCCCAGGTCGTGCGGCGCGTCCTCGCCGCGCTCCGCCGCGGCCAGCGCGCGCAGCTCCGCCAGCATCGCCCGCCGCGAGCAGGTGAACCGGTCGCCGACCAGCGCGACCTCCACCTCGTCGTGGTCGACCACGTCGATCCCGTACTCCTCGACCCCGGCGCCGCCGCCGGTCTCCAGCGCCCCGATCAGCCCGTCCACCGTCCCTGGGGTGAGCCACCGGCGGCCGATCGCCTCGACGACCACGTGCCAGCAGGCGAACACGCCGGGGTCGGCGATCGTGGCGTAGCGCTGTTCCGCCAGCGCGCGGAACCGGTCCGTGTCCTCGCGTCCCAACTTCCCTCTCCCGTCAGTCGCCCGCGTCGTAGTCCGGCGGGGTGAACACCCCGCCCGGCACGGACACCTGCGAGCCGGGCACCGGGGAGACCCTGGCGTTCGCGACGTCCGTCGCCGGGTAGGCGGTCTTGATCTCCAGCCCGCCCGGCCCCTGCGCGTAGTAGCCCTCGACCCTGATCGGGTGGCCGTCCGGTGTGACGACGACGGCGCTGAAACTACCGTTCATCGGCGACCCGTTGGCGTTCGTTCCCGGCGCGGTGTGGCTGGTCTGCGGCGCGCCCGCCCGCGCCCGCTCCAGCGCGACCGCCGCCAGCTTCGCGATCTCCGCCTCGCCCATGCTCTCCGGGAACAGCGACTTCATCCGCACCCGCACCTGCACCCCACCGGGCGCGGTCGCGTCGGGAATGGTGTTGCCGGAGCTGTTCAGCGCGGGCCTGGAGAACTTCTCCACCGCGACCCCGGTCACCGGGTCGACGTCCACCGAGGTGCTGGTGATGCCCTCCCGCGCGGCCCGAGCCCTGATCGCGGTGGCGTTGTGCCCGCCGCCCTGCATGTCCCAGGTGTTGCGGTACGGGCTGCTCGGGGAGGCGGTGTCGCCGACGTTGACGTGCTGGTGGTCCACGGTGACGGGCCCGCGCGGCCCGCTCCTGCTCGTGGTGTGCCCGCTCAGCCCGGTGGTCGCCTCGAACGCCGCCCCGTACGACCTGCTGGTCGCGTTGTGCTGGAACCCCTGGACCCTCGGGTGCGCCGTCACGCCGTTGACCAGGGCCGACATCAGCAGCCCGGTGGCGAAGGCCTCCCAGGTCAGGTTCCCGGTGGCCGCGTTGATCCCGGTGTCGACGACCGCGTCCACGGCCACCTGCGCCCCGTAGCGCGCCAGCGCCGACATGCCCTGGAGCGGCCCGGCGAGCAGCCCGGACGCCGCGCCGCCCAGCGCCCCGCCGAGCGCGCCGACGGCGATGGCCGTGCCGATCCCGGTCATCAGGTCGCGCCCGGCGAACGCGTTGTCCACCACGGTCGTCGCCGCGCTGGTGCCCGCGCCGACCAGCGCCCCGCCGACCACCATGCCGATCAACCCCGCCGCGCCCGCGCTCGCGCCGAGCGCCGCGGCGGCACCGGTCACCGCGCCGATCACCAACGGGCCGAGCACGACCGCGGCCAGCAGCACGACCGCGATGACGACGACCCACTTGAGGACCGACTTCCAGCGCGGCTGGACCTGCTCGCGCGCCTTGGCCGCCTCGGTGGTGATGGCGCCCGGCAGGTCCTTGACGACGGACGCGGTCAGCCCGTCCCGCACCGCCTCGACCTGCCGCGCCGCCCCGTCGGACACGGTCGCCGCCAGGGTGTCGAACCCGGTCGCCATCCCGCCCAGCACGGCGGTGACGGCGGTGTCGTGGCCGGTCAGGGCGCTGTCCACGGCCCGCCGGTGCCCCGAGGCCAGCTCGCCGAACCCCTCGGCGCCCCGCTCCCGCGCGGTCGACAGCGCCTGCCCCGCGCCCGCGCCGGTCCGCCGCGCCGCCGCCGTGGCCGCGTCACCCGTTCGCTCGATCGTGTCGGTCGCTGCGGTGGCGTGCGCGCTGAGCCCCTGCCCGACCTGGTCGGCCCGCTCGCGCAGGTCCGCCACGAGCAGGGTGAACCGGTCGTCGAGCTGCCCGCCCGCGTCCCGCAGCGCCCCCGCCAGCGAGTCGGGGTCGGGCACGCCCGCCGCGCCGAGCCGCTCGACCAGCGCCGCCACCCCCGAGTCGGTGTCGGCGACGGCGTGCTCCACCGTCCGGTCGAGCGCCGCGACCGCCGACTCGGCCGACCGCGCCACCGCCTGCCGCTGCCGCTGCGCCTGGGACCTGATCGCCGCCACCTGCGCGCTCTCGTGCCGCGCCAGGGCGGCCTCGGCGGTGCGCAGCGTCTCGCCGATCGCGTCCAGCACCGACGCCTTGGCCGCCCGCGCGCCTGCCGAGGACTGCGCCTCGGTGCCCGCGAGGCCGTCCACGGCCTGCCCGGCGACCACGCCGAGGCTGTCCCTGGTGTCGCCCGCGAGCTTCCTGACCACGGCCTCGTCGGTCGACCGCCGCCCGCGCAGCGCCTCGACCTGCTTGACCGCCTCCTGGGTCAGCCCGTCGCGGTAGGCGGCCCCGACCTTCTCGGCGGCCTCGGCCTGCGCGTCGCACCGGTTGTCGGTGAGGTGCCCGTCGAGGAGGCTGTCCTCCCGGTCGATCCGCCCCGCCCGGTACTGGGCGGCCCGCGCGGCGGCCTGCTCGACCGCGAGCACGCCCGCGTCGTGCCCGACCGCCCTGAACTGGCCCTCCACCCGCGCGTACAGGCCGCCGAGCCTGGTCAGCTGCGCCGACTCGGCGATCCCGGTCCGGCCGGCCGCAGCGGTCGACGCGCCCCTGATCCGCGCCCTGCCGTCCTCGGTGGCCGCCCGGATCGCGGCCAGGCTCGCCGCGTGGTCGCCCTCGACCTGCGCCCGAGCCCGCTCCGCGCCCGCGCGCAGCTGGGCGCGGACCTCCCGCACCGCCGCCCGCACGGCGTCGACCCGGTCGTTCGCGGCCCGCTCGATCCCGACCCCCGCCGTCGCGCCCGACGCCGTCACCCGCTCCGCCAGCTCAGCCCTGAGCGCGGTCACCTCGGCGCTCCTGGCCCGCCGCGCGGCCACGAACGCGTCGACGGACGCGGTCGCCGAGACCCGGTCGGCGGCCAGCTCGTCCCCGATCCCGACCGCGACCTCCGCCCGGCGCTCCGGCCGGAAACCGGGACCGGCCTCCGGCAGGAGGGCGTCCACGTCGGTGTCGGCGAACGCCACCCGTGGGAGCACGGTCGGGGGCTGGTGCGGTGCGACCCGAGGTGGGGGCGGGCTCTCGACGGTGACCGGGGCCTGCGGCGCCTCGGTGTCCAGGTGGGCGTCCCGCAGCTCCCGCAGCGGGTTCTCGCCGGGCCGCGCGACGGGCGCGGGCGTCCGGACCTCGGCCAACCGCGCGCCGCGCTCGACCACCGCCGCCCCGGTGGGGCCTGCGGCTCCCGGCGCTTCGACCGGGGACGTCTCGGCGACGGGGGTTCCGGCTCGGGGCGCGTCGGCCCCGGACGTCTCGGGCGTCGACCCGGCGGTCCCACCTGAGGGCGGGGCAGCCGCGACGGGCCCCATCTCCGCGCCCTCGCGCGAGCTCCCCGCTCTGTCGGACGCCACGTCCGACGCCACCTCCGGCAGCGGACCAGCGGCGTCACCGGGCCGCGCGACCACCCCGCCCGGTCCTGCGGTCGAGCCCGCCAGCAGCCGGGAGAGCGCCCGGTTGCCCGCCGTCCCCTGGAGCCGCTGCACCGCTCCCGCGCCCAGCGGCGCGGGCCCACCGGGCTCCCGCTGCCCGCCCGCGAAGCCCGCCCCGCCCGCGCGGGCCCGGTCGTCACCCTCTGCCTCACGCTCGGAGGCGCGCATCGTCCTGGTCCACCCTCCGGGTCGATCGGGTCGTCCGACCAGTGTGGACCGGCGGGTGGGCGATCTCCCCGCCCCGGAGGGCGGCCACGGGGGCAGCATCGCGGGGCCGCTCAGCCGACCCGCGTCCGCACCCCGCTACCAGCCGAGCCCGGTGACCAGCCGAGCCCGGTGACCGGGAAGGCCGCGAGCGGATCGACCCGGAGCACAGGCGCGGCGCGCACCGCGTCGGCCATCAGCCGCCCGATCAGGCGACCGGCGTCGCCAGCGGTTCGCGCAGCCCGGCCGCGAAGTCCGCGAACAGGGCGCGCACCAGGTCCTCGGCCAGGTCCCGCCGGTCGTAGGTGACGGTTGCGTGCAGCGAGCCCGACGACCTCCGGTGCAGGCGGAACATCAGGCCCACGTCACCGGTCGGGCCCGCTTCCGTCTTCGCCAGCACGCGCGCCGTCGCCGGGCCGTACGCGAACTCGTCCTCCAGACCCGAGTACGGCAGGTACTGGAACACGCACAGGCCCACCGGTTCGGTCTCCACCGCGCGGATCACGTCCGGGTGCAGGCGCAGGACGTCGAAGCCGGGGACGTGGGCGCGGGCGTGCGCGGCCATGACCGCGTCGCGCACCACCGGGGTCAGGCTCGACCAGGTCGCGCCCTCCGGCACCCGTACGCGCAGCACCGACGGGTGCAGGAACGGGCCGATCAGGGTGCGGACGTCCGGGTGGGCGCGCTGCTCGAACACGGTGTTCACCAGGACGTCCCGCGTGGTCGAGCGGTCCGCCGCGGCCAGGCAGAACGCGGTGAACAGGCTGGCGAACAGCGTCGTCCGGCTGCGCAGCGACCACTTCTCCAGCGCGGCGGTCTCCCGCGCGTCCAGCACCTCCAGGCGCAGGACGCCGGACCTGGGCGGGGTGGACCAGTCCCTGGTGGTGGCCAGGTCCAGCGGGCGGGCGCCGTCGACGACCTCGCGCCAGTGCTCGCGGTCCGCGTCCAGGGTGGGGGCGGTGATCTCCGCGCGCCGCGCCGAGTACGGGCCGTACTGGAGCGGCGGGGGCGGGAGGGGCGTGCCGGACAGGCGCGCGGTGTAGAGGGCGCCGAGCTCGGCCACCGCCAGCACCAGCGACGGGGGATCGGTGTGCAGGTGGTGGAACACCAGGCTGATCAGGTGGGTCCCGTCGTCCAGGGCCACCACCTGGCCGCGCACCAGGGGCGGGTGGTCGATCGGGACCGGCTCCCTGGTCCAAGCGTCCACAAAGGACTGGGCCTCGGACGCCTTCGCCACTGCCCGCTCCAGGTGCGCGGCGCGGTGCGGGTGGACCCGCTGGACCCACTGCGCGCCGTCCGGCTCCACCGTGGTGCGCAGGACGTCGTTGCGCGCCACCAGGTCGTCGTACGCCGCGTCCAGGAGGTCCACGTCCAGCCCGCCGGTGACCAGGACCGAGATGGCCATGGTCATGTGCGGGCCGGTCGAGCCGCTCGGGATCGTCGCGTCGTTGGTCATGATCGTGTGCTGGAACGGGGACGCGGGCCAGGTTCCGGGCATGGGCCATCCGTTCGTGGAAAAAGGGGGGCGGCGGCGGAAACGTACACACTCGGAGCGGTGCGGCAAATACTCCACAAGCCGCCGGAAGTGCTGCTGCGAACGGTCCACGCCGGGGTGCTGAGCTGCGGGAACCCTTGTCCCAGGCGTGAAAGGCAGTTCCGGAACTCTTGCTTATCGCAGGAAACGGCGGGCGTTTCCTTGCCAGGCCGACGCCCCGGCTGCTTCGCTGCCCGAGCGGGAATATTCCTCGCCAGAGGCCTGCGTCGTGAGGAGCTGCGGTGCACCCCAGAACGGCCCGAACGCTGAACCAGAAGGAGTTCCACGACCTCCGGCGCACGGTCGCGATCCGGGCCGAGACCCGGCGCAACGTCGAGGTCGACGCGACCTACGCGACGCCGCTGCCCAGGGAGGTCAGCCTCCAGCTGACCTACAAGTGCAACCTGCGGTGCAACCACTGCTACCAGTGGAACGACCAGGGGTTCTTCCACGACTTCAGCAAGGTCAAGCAGCGCACCGAGCTGGACCTGGACATCGTCGACGAAGTGCTGCGGATGACCGACGACACCCGCGCCAAGGTGTTCCTGTGGGGCGGGGAACCGCTGA
The DNA here is from genome assembly GCF_024171695.1 of Actinosynnema pretiosum. Classification (GTDB taxonomy): domain Bacteria; phylum Actinomycetota; class Actinomycetes; order Mycobacteriales; family Pseudonocardiaceae; genus Actinosynnema; species Actinosynnema pretiosum. The sequence continues at coordinate 82,121 of NZ_JAMTCF010000005.1, forward strand.
TGCACAGCAGGTTCGGGGAGGTCGCGCGGTTGCTGGCGCGCGTGCCCCGCACGGTCAACCTGTGCACCAACGCGCTGCTGATCAAGCGGAACCTGGACCACCTGCTCACCATCGGGCCGGGGCTCAACGTGCTGGTCAGCCTGGACGGCCTCGGGGCCGACCACGAGGCGCTGCGCGGCAAGGGGACCTTCCCGCGCACCATCGACAACGTGCGGCTGCTGCTGGACCTGCAGAAGAGCGGCGAGTACCAGGGAGAGGTCTCGCTGTCCTGCATGGTCAGCAACGAGACCGTGGGCTCCATGCGGCAGTTCATGGAGTGGGCCGAGGAGCTGGGGGTGAACTCGGTCTACTTCCAGTTCCCGTGGTTCATCAGCCCGGAAGTGGCCTCGGCGATGGACGACATGTACGCCGAGAACTTCGCCTGGCTCAACCCGCCCGCGCCGGGGACCACGCCCACCTGGCACTCGTACACCTACCGGATCGAGCCGGGGCTGATCGACACCCTGCGCCGGTCCATGGCGGAGCTCGCCGAGCGGACCTGGAACGTGCGCGTCCGCTACCAGCCGCAGCTGGAGCCGGACGAGGTCGAGGACTTCGTGCTGGGCACGTCCCGGCCCGCGCAGAAGCGCAACCGGTGCCTGGCGGTGTCGAACCGGCTGGAGGTGCACGCCGACGGCAAGGTCAGCTCGTGCAAGTTCTTCCCCGAGTTCGTGATCGGCGACCTGCACGAGAGCGGTGTCGCGCAGGTGTGGCAGGGCGAGGCGTTCCGCAGGGTCCGGTCGGTCCTGCGCGGCACCAGCCTGATGCCCGTGTGCTCCAAGTGCATCCTCCTCTACCTGAACGGGGTCTGACGGTGACCGGTGTCCACGTGAGCGGCGGTGCGCGGGTCGACGAAGGTGCGGTCGCGCGGCGGGTCCGGGAGGTGCTGGCCGGGGTCCTGGGGACGCCCGAGCTGGCGGACGGCATCACCGACGCGACGAACGTCGTGCACGACCTGGGGATCAACTCCATCCAGATGATCAACTTCCTGCTGGCGCTGGAGGACGAGTTCGACGTCGAGCTGGAGTTCGAGGAGCTCAGCTTCGAGCAGCTGGAGTCGCTGCCGGAGATCCGGCGGTTCGTCGTGGCCGCGATGCCGGACTCGCCGTGACCGGTGCGCGGGCGCTGCGGCTGGGCACGTTCGACGTCGAGCGGCGCTGGCGGCCGGACCGGCTCGCCGTGCTGCCGGAGATCGTCGACCGGGGCGCGGACGTGGTCACCTCGGCGATGGACGAGCTGCTCGCGGTCGCCTGCGAGCCGGGGGACGTGCTGGTCACCGGGGCGCCCCCGGCCGCCGGGTGGGGCGAGGTCCTGGCGGGCGCGGGCGTCGGGTTCGAGCACCGGGTCGCACCGGCCGGGGTGGGCGGGAGCGTCGAGGAGCGGCTGCTGGCGCGCCCGCTCGCCGACCTCGGCGGGCTCGGGTTCGAGCCCTACGCCGTGCTGCCCGAGAGCGCCGGAGTCGTTGGCGCGCTGGGGCTCCAGGCCGCGCTGCCGGACTGGCGGGTGGTCCGGGCGGTCTCGTCCAAGTCCTGGTCCAACGCGCTGGTGCGCGACCTCGGGCTCGCGGGCGCCGGGGTGGTGGTCGACTCGGTGGCCGGGGTCGAGGCGGAGGTCGCGGCGCTGCGGGGCGCGCCCGCCCTGCTCAAGGACCCCTTCGGGGTGTCCGGGCGCGGGGTGCTGGCGGTCACCTCGCCGCTCGTGCTGCGCTCGGTGGTCCGGGTGCTGGGCAAGCAGGTCCGGCGCGGGCTGGACGTGGAAGTGCTGGTGCAGCGGCGGTTCGACCCGGTGGCGGACTTCTCCGCGCAGTTCGTGGTGCGACCGGGCGGGGAGGTGGACTGGCTGGGCGTGCGGCTGACCGAGAACACCGGCTTCGCCTACGCCGGGTCCCGGCCCGCGCCGCCGGGGCTGGCGGAGCGGTTGGCCGCGTCGGGGTACCGGGACGTCATGGCCGACGTGGGCGCGGCGCTGGCCGACGCGGGGTACCTCGGGCCGGTGTGCGTGGACTCGATGCTGCTGCGCGACGGGACCGCGGTCCCGGTGCTGGAGATCAACCCCCGGATGTCCATGGGGTTGATCAGCGTGCTGGCCGGGCGGCGGCTCGCCGCCGATCCGGACCGGGTGCGGTTGGTGGTGCGGCCCTCGCGCGGCGGCTGCGGGTTCGACCGGCTGGTGGGGTTGCTGCGCGCGGAGGGGATTCTGCTGCGGGCCGGTGGGATCGGGGTGCTGCCGCTGTCCTCCGGCGCGCTGGCCTCCTCCAGGGGGCGGCTGTACTGCGCGGTGGTGGCCCGCGACGAGGCCGGGCACCGGGCGCTCGACGCCGCGCTGGACGCGGTCCTGGCGGCCTGGCGGGTGAGCCGTGCCTCGTGAGCTGGGGCTGATCGGAGCCACGGGGATCGCGGTGCGGGCCGTGCTCGACCCGGCGCGGCGGCGGGAGGACGTACGGGTCGCGGCGGTCGCGGCGTCCACGCCCGAGCGCGCCGAGGCGTTCCGCGCCGAGCACGGGCTGCCGGTCGCGCACGCCGGGTACCGGGATCTGGTGCGGGACGAGGGGATCGACACCGTCTACGTGTCGCTGCACAACAGCGCGCACGCGCACTGGGCGGCAGAGGCGGCCAGGGCGGGCAAGCACGTGGTCGTGGAGAAACCGCTGTGCCTGGGCCGCCGCGAGGCGCACGCGCTGCGCCGGGCCGCAGGGGACGCGGGGGTGCACGTGGTGGAGGCGGTCATGACCGCCGGGCACCCGTGGCAGGCCGCCGTGCGCGAGCTGGTCGCCTCGCGGGAGCTGGGGGAGCTGAGCGGGATCTCCTCGCGCATCGCGTTCGACCTGCCGCCGGGCGCCGGGTACCGGTTCCGGCCCGAGCTGGGCGGCGGCGCGTTCCACGACACCGCCTCCTACTGGCTCGACGCCGTGCAGGCCGTGGTCGGGCTGGACGGCGCGACCGTCTCCGGGCACTCGGAGTTCTCCGGGCCCAACGGGGTCGACCTGGAGTTCGACGCGGTGCTGCGGCTGCCATCGGGGGTGCGGGCGGAGCTGCGGGCCTCGCTGGTGGGGCCGTACCGGGCCGACCACGAGTTCCGGTTCACCGGCGGGAGGGTCCGGCTGCGCAACTTCCTGCGCCCGGCCGCCGGGCCGTTCCCGGTGAACCTGGTCCTCCAGCGGGACGGGGGAGCGCGCGAGGTGCGGTCGTTCCCGGCGGTCTCGTACTACGACGCGCAGTTCGACCGGATCATGGCGCTGCTGAACGGGCCCGCGCGCGCGGACGACGCGGTGGTCGAGCGGATCGCGGTGCTGGAGAGCGCTTACCTGAACGCGCTGGAGCGGTGCGCCCGTGCGGGGAGGGGTGGGGTGTGACCATCGCCGTGCTGACGTCCGGGGTCGCGCTGGGCGTGCACGTCCCAGGGCTGCTGCTGGCCCGCAGGCTCGCCGAGGTCGGGGTGGCGGCGCGGGTGGACGTGCTGGAGAACCACCTGCCGGAGCGGCAGCGCGAGCTGATCCCGGCGTCGAAGCTGGCGTTCCACCGGGACTTCCGGGTCGCGCTCGCCGGTCAGCGGTTGGCCGCGCGCAACACCACCGAGCCCGACCCGGAGCTGGTGGCCGGGCTGCTGGTGGAGTGGGAGCGGGACGGGGTCGAGCTGCTGGTGGTGCTGTCGGGGTTCTGGTTGCCGACCGCCCACCGGTACGCCCTGGCGCACCACGGGGTCCGGGTGCGCTCGTGCCACGTCGACTCGGTCGCCTCGCCCTCGTTCACCTCGGCCTCGGGCGCGGGGCGGGGGAGCTGGGCCGAGCACGAGGACGTGTGGCTGCTGGAGCGGGCCGGGAGCGCGGTGGCGCGGACGATCCCGGTCAGCCGGGAGGAACCGGCGCCGTGGCGGGAGCGGGACGGGCGGGTGCTCGCGCACGGCGGCGGGTGGGGCATGGGCACCTACCGGACCGGGGCCGCCGAGCTGGGCGCGGCCGGGTTCGCGCTGGACGTGGTGGCCTACGAGCGGTCCGAGGTGCCCGAGGAGCAGGGGCGCGACCGGTACTTCATGATCGACCCGGACTGGCACCCGTGGCACGACACCGGGTTCCCGCCGTTCGGGCGGGTCGTGGACGGCGAGGTGGCGTACCGGCGGCGCGCGGAGCACCACGACGGGTTCGACCTGACCCGGCGGGCGATCGCGGTGGTGAGCAAGCCCGGCGGTGGCACGCTGATGGACTCGCTGTCGGCGGCGACGCCGGTGCTGCTGCTGGAGCCGTTCGGCGCGCACGAGGCGCGCAACGCGGAGCTGTGGCGCGGGCTGGGGTTCGGGATCGGGTACCGGGAGTGGGTGGACGGCGGGAGCCAGGTCGCGGTGCTGGAATCCTTGCACCGCAACCTGATCGCCGCACGCGGGCGTGTCCTGTCCTATCCGGACGAACTCGCCGGGCACTGACTCCAGGCGCCTCGGCTCGGGTCGCTGCCGCTCAGGGCGCCGCGCGGCGCAGGGCCTTGCGGTAGCGCGAGCGGAAGAGCGCTTGCGCGGCAGCGGACTTCACGCCCTTGTGGCCCCTGGGCACCGCCTCCACGATCATGATCAGGTACAGGTACGCCTGGTACAGCGCGATCCGGCGGCGGCTCGACGCGGTCAGCTCGGCCGGGCCGCCCGCCTCGCGGTAGCCGTCCAGCAGCGGGTCGTCGTCGGCCAACTCGCCCAGCAGGGCCAGCGACACGAAGTCCGCGCACGGGTCGCCCCAGAACGCGCGCTCCAGGTCGATCAGGCCGGACAGGCGCCGCTCGCCCGCGTCCCCGGCGAGCATGACGTTGCCGTTCCACAGGTCGAAGTGCACCAGCACGGGCTCGGCGACCTCGTCCAGCAGGGCGCGGTCGGCCACCACCAGGTCGTGCAGCGCGGTGGGCCTGCCGGGCGGGGTGACGCCGAAGCGGCGGGCGTCCGCGAGCAGCGCGTCGACCATGGCGGTGAACGCCTCGGACCAGGTGTCGCCGTGCAGCCCGGTCGACCGCTCGGGGTAGCCGAAACCGCTGCCGCGCACCGCGTGCAGCCCGGCGACGGCCCGGCCCAGCTCGCGGCGCGACCGGGTCCGCTCGGCCCCGCTCAGCGTGCCGGACAGCCGCTGCCAGGTGTCGCCCTCGACCACCGAGGTGATCAGGAAGTCGCCGCCGACGCCCGCGCTGCCGTGCCCGGCGTGGTGCAGCGCGGGGACCGGGGCGGTGGCCGCGGCGGCGCTCAGGACCGCCGCCTCGGTGCGGGCGATGCGACGCTCGTAGGTCAGCAGCGGCAGGCCGTCCGGCGGCGCGGCTTTCAGGACGACCGGACCCGCCGGGTCGACGTCGAGCAGCCAGACGGCGTTGAACGTGCCGTCCGCCAGCTCCCTGGACGAGGTGATCGTGGCCTGCGGGCCGAACGCCTCGGTCACCGCCGCCCGCAGCTGGTCGTCGGACAGCGATCGCTTGGTGGTGCTCCGCACGTGTTCCTCCTCCGGTCCCCGGCGTCGCGCTCGTCTCACTTCACGAACGCGGGTTCCACCTTGGGGGGCCAGTTGGCCGGGCTCAGCACGCCGAGCGAGTAGGCGCGCGAGACCAGCGCGGTCCGGTTGGGGGCCTTGAGCTTGCGCAGCAGCGTGCCCAGGTGGTACTCGACGCCCTGGCGGGTCAGGAAGAGCGTGGTGGCGAGCTGGGCGGTGCTCTCGCCCGCGGCGACGCCCTCCAGGATGCGGGCGTGCACCTCGCTCAGCGGGGCCGCCGCGTCCCCGTGCGGTTCCGGGGAGCGGCGCAGCAGCACCAGCAGCGCCGATGCGGCCCTGCCGGGGCCGGGGACGGCGATCGCCGTCATGGCGGCGGGCGCGGTGCTGCCGTCCGGGCGCACGGCGGTGACCCGCTCGGCGAAGCGGCCCCGCCCGCCCGTCGCCAGGCCGGTCAGGCCGCGCTCCAGCGCGGGGCGCAGGGCCGGGTGGAGCAGGTCGGTGAAGTCGCGGCCCCGGATCTGGCTCAGCGGGCGGCCGAGCAGGTCGAGCAGGTCGGGGTTGGCCTCCACGACCCTCCCGCGCGGGTCGAGCCGGGCGATGCCCAGTCCGGAGCGCTCGAACACCGAGCGGTAGAGGGCGCCGTCGACCGGTTCGTGAGAGCGCTCTCCCGGATGGTCATGACACTGGCGCATCACTACCCCCAACCATCGAGAACGGCGGCGAGGCGACCTGCTTGCGGGACCGCGAGCGATAGCGATCATAGGAACCGCCGTCGTGCCGGGGCAATGCGCGCCCGCCCGACCGCGAACAACTCTGCGGCCTGCCGAACGCGGGGAGCGCGGGTGGTCCGGGGCGTCCGTTCGGGGCAGTTCGCGGCCGTCCGGGAGGCGGGGGTGTGATTCACGCCGGAATTCGATCCGGACGCGCGGGAGAATTCCGGAAAAAGGGGCGGTGGCGCCCGCCGCGCGCACCGGGCGGCGGGCGTCCGGCGCCGGGTCAGAACTGGTCGGCCGAGGTCAGCTCGTGCTCGAAGGCGTCGGCCCGCTCGACCAGCAGGCCCAGCGGCGTCGCGAACTCGGCCACCACGCCCTGCTCGCCGAGGACCACGGTGTGCTTGAGCAGCGCCACCCGGTCCACGACGCCCGCGCCGCCGACCGGGGCCGAGCCCGCCAGCTCCAGGAAGCGGGCCTGGTCGATCTGCTCGGCCCAGCCCACCGGGGAGGACAGCACCAACCAGGTCGAGCCGTCCTCCTGCGGCACGCGCTGCACGGAGACCTGCTGGGTGCGGGTGTCGGAGACCTCGACGCGGAAGCGCAGCCAGGTGTCGGACTCCTCCAGCACCTCGGACCGCGTTCGGACGTAGTTGATCACATCGGTCCAGGTGGTCACGCTCATCTGCCCTTCGCCATCAGGGGACAACAGGGGGCAGCATCTCACGTCGACCAGGGGCGACGGGCGGGAACACCGCAGACCGGGCGGGTCGGGGGTGTCGGGCGGGGGCGGGCGCCCGCCGTTCGCGGACCGTAGCGATCTCCCACCTCGGGGGACAGCGGAAATCCCCGCCGGGTGAAGGTGGTTCCGGTGAATCTTCACGGGCCTTTCCCGGAGCTACGCTCGACCGGCTTTTGCCGGAAACCGAGGGAAAGGGTCCACCATGAGGAAGTTCGCCGCCGCGCTGCTGTCCGCGGTCTGCCTGCTCGCTGGTTTCACCGGAACCGCGTCCGCGTCGGCCAGGTCGTACTTCTACACCGTTCCGTCGCTGCCCTGGGCGAAGATCGTCGACCGGTGCATCGGCGGCGCCGAGTGCGGTGGGACCGGGAACCGGTTGCACTTCACGCTGGAGCAGCCCGCCTACCTGACGCTGCTCGAAGTGCGGGCGAACGACGACGTCGCCGACCGCCACAACGCCGTGCTGCGCGTGTACGTGGACGGCGGGCTCGCCGGGCAGCAGGACGTGAAGCAGGCGGGCAGCACGCTGAGCTACCCGCTGTACCGGTTCGGCGAGCAGGTCGTGCTGGAGTCGGTGTCCACCAACGGCGGGACCGAGGAGACGCAGGTCGTCCGGGTCCGGCTGAGCTGAGCGGCTTCGGGGTCCAGCAGCCATCCCCGGCCCACGCGGGAACCCCGTGACCAGCACCGATCCGCTCTCCCCGCCCCACCGGCCGCTCCCGCCGCACTTGTGCTCCCCGTAGTCCGCTGCTTGCCTGGGCTCTCCTTGATCGCCCGAGCGAGCGGAGGCCGGTGGCGTGGTGCTGGAGGAGACCGGGGACCGGTGGCCCGCGCTGCGCGCCGCGCTGTCCGACACCACCGACCGCTTCGCGCGCCTGATCGCCGCCGCGCCCGCGCCCACCAGGGCCGCGATCGGCGGCTGGAGCGCGGACGAGGCCGCCGCGCACACCGCGATCGTGTCCGGGATGAACGCCGAGCTGATGGCCGGGCGCGATCCGTTCGACGACCCGGACCTGGCGCGCGCCAGCCGGGAGATGACCTTCGCCGACCTGGCCGCGCTGAACGCCCGCGCGCTCCGCAGGTACCCGACCCGCGACCCCGGCGCGCTGGGCGCGTACCTGCGCGAGCAGGTCGACCGCCTGCTGGAGCGCAGCGCCGACCTCGACCCCGACGAGCCGAGGCCGTGGCTGGGCGGGGCCGAGCTGCCGGTGTCGACGCTCCTGGCCCACCAGCTGAACGAGCTGCTGCTGCACGGGGTCGACGTCGCGCGCGCCACCGGGGCGCGGTGGGCCGTGCCGGAGCCGGAGGCGGCGCTGGCGTTCGACCTGTTCCTGATGCGCCTGCTCGGCGCGGGGGCGGACACCCGGCACCTGCTGTCCCGGTCGGGCGGCGGGCGCGAGCTGCGCGTGGAGCTGCGGTCGGAGCGGACGACGCCGGTGATGGTGGTCAGCGGGGAGCGGAAGCTGCTGGTCGTGCGCCCGGACGGGAGCGCGGACGCGGTGGTCCGGTTCCGGCCGTCGGCGTTCATGCTGGCGCTGTTCCGGCGGACCGGGCTGGCGGGCGCGCTGGCGTCCGGGGCGATCACCGCGTCGGGGCCCAGGCCCTGGGTGGCGCTGGCGTACTTCCGGCGGACCCGGACGCCCTGAGGCGGGGGAGTGCCGTCGTCCCGGTGCGCGCGGGATGATCGGGGTGTGGAGGGCGAGTACCGGTTGAGGCGGCAGAAGGGCGGGATCGGCTACTTCGGGCAGGTCAGGGTGCGGGTGGTGGCCGGGGACCCGGTGCGGGTGGTGTGGGCGGTCGACCCCGGTGACCGGTCCTCGCTCCAGCCCGGCTCCGACCGGGAGTTCACCGACGCGGCCGTGGTCGGGGCGCGGGACGGGCTCGACCTGGTGGCGCGGTGCGGGGTGGAGCTGTCGGGGCACGTGGTGGAGGTCGTGCACGCCCAGTTGGACCTGACCGACGTCGAGGTGTCCGCCGTGCGCGCCGCCTCGGCCATGGCGGTCGCGGAGGCGTTCGGGGTGGGGGACCGGGTGGAGCTCGGGTTCGACGGCGGGTGGGCGGTCCGGTTGGCGGACTGAGCCGGGGGTCAGTCGCGGGTCAGGGTCAGGGTGGCGTCCCCGCCGGCCAGCAGCAGGGTGTCGCCGTCCAGCCGCCAGGTCGGGCCCGCGCTGAACAGCGCCACCAGGAACCGGTCCTGGTCGGTGCGCGCCTCGTCGCACGCCATCTCCGTCACGGCCGCCTCGCCCAGCGCCAGCGCGCCACCGCCCGCGTCCACCCGGCCGGACAGGGTGTTGCAGCCGCCTCGCACGGTCAGGTGACCGTCGTCGGTGAAGCGGGCCTTGACCTCGGTCCCCGGCGCGAACGGTCTCGGGGCGCCCAGCTCGGTCGCGCCGGACGCGGTGAACTCCCCGACCAGCGGCGGGGGTTCGCTCGCGGGGGCCTGGCCGCACGCCGTGAGCAGGGCCGTCACCAGCAGCAATCGCATCATGGCAGCAGGACGTGCCATCGGACCTCCCCGGTTGCACGGGGGCCGGACCCCTCGGGAGCCCGGCCCCCGCCCGTCTCACGGTCGCGAGATCCAGTAGTTCACGAACGACATCACGTCCGGGCGCAGCCGGGTGCCGCTGTTGGCCGGGTTGCCGCCCGCGACGCCGTTGGTGTGGATGGCGGTCACGCACCAGCCGCCGCACAGGCCCGCCGTGGTCGAGTTGTAGCGGTAGACCGGCGAACCGCTCTGGCCCCGCGCGGTGTCGACCCAGTACCACAGCTTGTTCGCGCTCTGCGAGTACGAGGTGTCGCCGTCCCACCACATCGTCCCGTACGGCTTGTCGCCGGGGTAGCCCTCGACGTAGAACTGCTGGCCGACCAGGTTCTCGCCGGTGTTGTACCACCAGCCGAACCAGCCGGTGCGGTCGCCGATGTCGCAGGTCAGCTTCACTAGGCCGTAGTCGTGGTCGCTCGGGTAGCCGTTGATCCACGCGCTGGTGGTCCACACGTCGGCGATGCCGCCGCCGCACCTGCCGAACGGCGCGGAACCGCCGGTGCGACCGGGGGTGACGGTGTACGAGGTGACCCAGCTCCCGCCGAAGTGGACGCAGTGGCCCGCCGTGACCAGGACGTCCCGGCTGAGCATGAACCCGGTGCAGCCGCCCTGGTCGGTCTCCAGGTGCGCGACGGCGCCCCAGGGGAAGGCGGCGGGGGCGGCTTCCTGGACGCGGCCGTCCGGGCCGATGACGGAGTCGGCGCCCGCGTCCGGCGCGGTCTTGAGGGCGGGTTTCGCGCTGCCGCTGCCCGAGCTGCCCGCCGAGGCGGCGGACTTGAGCGCGGAGGCGGTGGCGGCGGGCAGGGTGATGGTCCGGCCCTCGCCGTTCACCATGGTCAGGCCCTCGGGGGCGGCGGTCGCGGTCGTGGTGACGAGCGCGGACGTCGCCAGCAGCGTCAGCGCGAGTGCGGTGACCGCCCTGCGGAGCGGTGTTCGGACGGACATGGGGCCTCCCCGTGGTCGTGCGGCTCGCCGCCGCTTGCAGGGGTAGGGGGCGGCCGGACGGCCCGCGATACCGGTTGGGCCGAGGTGGGCCGGATGCCGTCCGGAAGGGCGGGGTTCGCTGCCCGAAAGGGCGGCGCGGGGCCGCTGAACGGCGGTTCGGGGGGCGCGGTAACGCGGCCTCGCGCACGGGCGACCACACGGGTGATGGGGAGACCGGGGTCCGCGCGGAACTGGATCAGCGGCCAGCGGGGCACGTCGGTGCAGGCTGGACGTGTGGACGGCGACGTGCACGTCCACCCCCCTGGACGGGACTGGCGGTTCGTGGTGCTGGCCGCGCTGCTGATCGGCGCGGGCGCGGTGGGCTTGCCCGCGCTGATCGGGGGATCGGCTGAGCGGACCGGTGAACCGGGCGCCGGCGGGTCCTCCGGTGTCGGGGCGGGGCCCCTGCGCGAGGGCGCGCCGTGCGACCACGACCACGCGGTCTCGATCGACGCGCCGCAGTCGGCGGACGACCACTACGAGTACACCGTCACGGTCCACTGCGACCCGCCGCCGGGGCAGAGCTACCAGTTCGTGTTCGAGGTGCTCGGCGACCACCGCGCGGCGAGCCCGACCCGGTACGTGTGGCGGCGCACCTGGGTCCCGGCGAAGGCGGGGACGGGCGCGGAGCGGTTCGAGGGCAACACGGTCGGCTACCCGAAGGGCACCGCGCACCTGCTGTACGCGATCAGGTGCGACGCGGCGGGGGTGCGGGAGCTGGAGCACCTCGCGGCGGGCGGCGCCGGGCTGGAGCGGCTGCCGGACTGCCCGAAGGCGTCGACCGAGGTGTGGGTGACCGAGAGCCGGTGAGCAGGCGCCGCCTCCGCCCGGCGCGACGCGGGCTAGGCTGACCGCACCGCCCTCGCCGGGCGTGGTGTGCCGGGAAGCCTGGTCGGCGTCGTGATCCGCCGACGCCTGGAGCCGACCGTGCCGCCCACCACCGCCCCGATCCGCGTCGACCTGCCCACCCGGTTGGCGCACCTGCCGAGCGGGGTCGTCGAGCACCGCTTCGAGCGGCGCGGCGACGAGGCGGTGCTCGTGCTCCACGGCGGGCACCTGCGCGCCGGGTTCGCGCTGGGGGAGGACGTGTTCGCCGACGGGCGCCACTCGGTCCTGGTCCCCTCCCGACCCGGCTACGGGCGCACCCCGCTGTCCACCGGCGCCACGCCCGACGGGTTCGCCGACAGCGCCCGCGAGCTGTGCGAGCACCTGGGGATCACCCGCCTGGCCGCCGTCGTGGGCGTCTCCGCCGGGGGACCCACCGCGCTCGCCCTCGCCGCCCGCCACCCCGACCTGGTGGCGCGGGTGGTGCTGTGGAGCGCGGTCGGCGCGCTGCCCTGGCCGGACCGGCGCACCCGCCTCGCCGCCCGCGCGGCCTTCTCGCCCGCCACCGAGCGCCTGGTCTGGACCGCCCTGCGCGGGCTCCTGCGGGTGTCGCCCGACGCGGGGCTGAGGTCGCTGCTGGGCGACCTGTCCACGCTGCCCGCCGGTCGGGTCCTGGCCGCGCTGAGCGCCGAGCAGCGGGCGGCGCTGGTGGCGCTGTTCGGGCGGATGCGGTCGGGCGCCGGGTTCCGCAACGACCTGGTCTCGTTCCCCGACCGCGTCCCGCCGGTGGGGCAGCCCGCGCTCGTCGTCGCCAGCCGCCGCGACGGCTCCGTCCCGTTCGCCCACGCCGAGGCGCTCGTCGCCGCCCTGCCGCGCGCCGAGCTCCTGGAGAGCCGGGCGGACAGCCACTTCGTGTGGCTGGGACCGGACTGGGGCGAGGTGGGCGCGGCCGTCCGGGAGTTCGCGCGCTGAGCGCCGTGCCCGGTCAGCACGCGCCCGGTCAGCGCGCGCCCGACAGCAGCTCGGCCACGGCGTGGGTCAGCCTGCGGTGGTCGGCCGGGCTCAGGGTCGACCACTGCTGACCCGCGCCGTCCGGGCGGCGGGTGAACTGCCAGCGGCCCTCCGGGGTGTCGTAGAACGTCACCGCGTACGGGCCCCGCTGCCGCCTGCCCGCGCGCGCGGACCGCGTCGCCACGCCGAACTGGCCCGTGCGCACCACGTCGCCCAGCACCTCGGCGACCTTCCCGGCGTCCTGGCGGGGCAACCCGGCCTCGCGCAGCGCCGACTCCAGTCCCGCCGCCGACCGGCCCGCCCGCGCCGCCGCCCGCTCCAGGTCCACCGCGCGCAGGCTGATCGAGCGGGACCTCGGCGTCGGGTGCGGCGGCAGCAGGCCCACCACCGACTCGGCCAGCGCGTCCTCGCCGACCCCCTCCAGCAGCAGCCGCTCGGCGGTCAGGACGGCCAGCACCGCACGCCCCCGACCGGCCGCCGCGACCGCCCGGACGCGCGGACCCGAGTCCAGGCGCAACCGGGCGTCGACCTCGCGGTCCGGGCGGGACAGCAGGGTCAGCCACCCCGTCAGGCGCGGGTCCAGCGCGCCGCGCCCGGCCAGTCCGCGCGCCTCCAGGGCGTCCCACGCGTCGGCGAGGAGGGCGGCGCGCTCCTCACGGGTGGCGCCGTGCGAGGGGATCGCCAGGATCGTGGGCGGCTCGCCCAGCGCCAGCCGCTCCCAGCACAGGTCGAACTCCGGCCTGGAGAGCGCGATCCTCACGGCCCGACGTCCCCGATCACCGGCGGGGCGACCTTCGGCAGCCCGTCCTGGCCCCACACGTCGTCCAGCTCCTCCAGGTAGTCGGCCGACCTGTGCTCCAGGTCGTCCTCGTCCCGCCCCCGCTGGGGCGACCCGAGCGGGCCCGTCGCGCCGGGAGCGCCGGTGGCGCCGCGCGTCGCCGAGGGGGACGCGCCGGTGGGGCGGGTGGCCGGGGCGCCGTGCTCGACGCCGGTGCTCGGGCCCGCGGAACCGGGGGTTCCCCTTCCCGCGCCGGGGGAGGAGGGCGGACCGCCGCCGAACCCGCCCGGCCCTGGCGTGCCACCGCCAACCCGGCCCATGCCGCCGCCCGCCCCGCCACCACGTCCGGCGGCGACCGCGCCCGCCCAACCACCGGGGAGGCCGCTGGGCGGGGCCGGTGCGGCTGCCGGGTTCTGCTGCGGGTGGGACGCGGGCGCGGGGAGCGAACCCGAGGTGTGCGTCGACCCGCTGGGGCTCGTCACCCCCGGAAGCGGCGCGGAGGACGTGCCGCCACCGGTGCGCGGCTCGGAGGACGTGCCCGGCTCTCCCCGCCCGGCGCCGTCGTCACGCGCCTCGATCCCGGTCCGCCCGCCCGCCTCCTCCCGCTCCGGCCCGCCGTCCCGCTCACCCGCGTGGTCGACCAGCCGCTCGCGCACGTCGTCCGGCCGCGCGGACGTCCCCTCGGCGACCTGCGTGGCCACGCTGGGCGGCGGGGTGAACGTGCCCAGCGCGTCCACCGCCGACACCGCCGCCGACTGGTACTCGACCATCACCCGCACGGCCTCGCGCTTGGCCTCCAGGGCCTGCGCCTCCTGGACGTCCTGGTCGGTCTGGCCGCCGACCAGGTGCGTGAACCCGGCGGGAACGCCCCAGAAGTCGTCGTTCGCCGTCGAGGTCACCTCCACCGGGCGCGGCATCCGGACGGCGGTCCCGCTGTACGAGCTGTGCTGCGCCTGGAACGAGTGGTGCGTCGCGACCCCGGCCGCCCGCGCGTCCTCCGCCCACTGCACCAGCGGCGCCGAGGCGCTGGTGAACCGCTCGCCCGCCGCGCCGACCCACACCGCGCCCGCCTTCTCGATCGCGGTCTGCAGGTCGCTCTTCGCGTTGCCCATGACGGCCCGGAAGGAGTTCCACGCGTCGTCGACGACCTGCGCGGCCGACGTCCCCACCCGGTCGTGGATCTTGTCGTAGAGCTGCTGGTGCGACTGGGCGTCGAAGTTGGCGCTGCCTAACCCCATGTGCTCTTCCCCCCTCAGTTCAGCAGGTTCTTCACCAGGACCACCGCGAGCGCCCGAGCCCCCTCGCACGGCGCCGGGAAGCGGTCCTCGAACCCCGGCAGGACGCTGAGCGTGGCCGACAGGTACTGGCCGTCGGCGGTGTCCACCACCAGGTCGCAGTTCAGCGGCGTCTCGGGCAGGGTCACCGTGATGGCGGGGAACCCCTCGACCGGGGCGACCTCGGTCGGGCGGCCCAGCCGCTTGCCCTCCGACCAGGCCTCGATGCCCTCCGCCGTCACCGGGATCACCTGGATGGCCGCGCCGTTGACGATCAAGGTGCAGGTGGGGGCGCCCGTGAGGTCGTCGGTCCCCGCCCTGCCGGGGCGGTCGAAGCCGAGCCCCGCGAACTGCTCCACGCTGGCCATCGCGCACGGGTCGCGACCGTCGAGGGCGATGTCCCGAGGGCGGGCCGGGGTCGACCGGGTGGTCGTGGCCGTGGCAGAGCTGGTCGTGGCGGGGCGGGCCCTGCCGGTCTCGGCGGCGCACCCGACCAGCACCGGTCCGGCGAGCGCGAGCACCACCAGCGCGCGGACCCTCACCCGCCCGCCCCGTCCCGGAACGCCTCCGCGTTGCCCTCCTCGACCAGGCCGTAGAGCTTGGCCGCGTTCTCCAGCTGCTGGATGTTGAGCGTCAGCTCCTCGAGGAACCGCGCCGTGACGTTGTTCGCCATCTGCGCGTTCTTCGCGAAGATCGGCGCGGCGGCGGTGGACACGTCGTCCCCGGCCAGTGCGACCCCGCGCAGATTCCTGCCCTCCCGCATCAGGAAGTCCTGGACGGTGTCGCGGACCGCCTCGTAGCGCCCCTTCAACTCCATGATCTTCTCGGGTTCCACCTGCATCGTCACGGCCGCGACCTGCGGTGCGCCCGCTCCGATGTCAGTTGAGGCGAATGGCATGGATTCCCTCCCCCGCTCCTGAAGGCGCTTTCAGACTGCCACACGCGCCGGTTCCGATCGTGCGGAACACGAGGAGAAATCAGGGGTCTGTTGATTCCATTCAAATGGTAATCAGAAATTCCGAAATATTTCGGCGCACCGAGCGGTGGGCCGTCCGGACGCACACCCGGAAATCGGCGGTGTCGCCCTCGTGGGCGACACCGCCGACCTGACCGCCCCGGCGTCACCGCCGCCGGGTCACGGGCTGGTGCAGGACAGGGTAGGCGTGGTCGCGGAGCCGGTGCCGATGTAGCCGAACGTGGTGGACGCGCCCGCGCCCAGCGAGCCGTTCCACTCGGCGTTGCGGATGGCCGCGCTCGTCCCGCTGCCCTGCGGCACGCCGCCCCACGCCTGGGTGATCGACTGACCCTGCCCCAGCGTCCAGCGGACCGTCCAGCCGCTCAGCGCCGCGCTGCCCGCCGTCACCGTGACCTCGGCCTGGAACCCGCCCTGCCACGTGCCGACCGTGCGGTGAGAGGCCGTGCAGGAGCCGGTCGGGGGCGGGGTGGTCGTCGTGGTCGTGCCGCCGCCGTCGTCGTCGATGCTGCCGGGGATCGACAGCAGCGCGCTGTGCCAGGCGGTGGCCATCTTGCTGTAGCCGCCCGCGTTCGGGTGCACGCCGTCCGCCAGGTCGGCCGTCGTCAGCGCCCGGTACATGTCGACCAGGTGGACCTTCTTGCCCGCGCTCGCCTTCGTCCGCACCATGTCCGGGATCGTCGCGTTGAACGCCCGCACGCCCGCGTCGTAGTTGGTCAGCGGGGTGATGGTGGCGACGAGCAGGATCGCGTCCGGGGCCTGGGCGGTGATCTTGTCGACCAGCGCGGACAGCCGCGCGGGCGCGCCCGCCGGGTCCGGGCCGTAGATGTCGTTGGTGCCGATGTGCAGCAGAACCGTGCGCGGCACGTAGGTGCGCAGCCAGCCCGTCACGTTGGCGTCGACCTGCGCGATGGTCCACCCGGAGTGGCCCTCGTGGTCGCGGTCGCCCAGGCCGCTCGGGCCGTTGCTCATCGACCCGACGAAGTCCACGGTCCGCCCGCTCGCGACCAGCTTGCTCCACAGGTCGACCCGGTAGCCGCCGGGGACGTTGAAGCCGTCGGTGATCGAGTCGCCCAGCGGCATCACGCGCCGCCCGGCGTCGGGGGATGCCCCGCTCGCGGGGGCCGAGGCGACGAAGGCGCTCACCAGGGCGGCCAGCAGGGCGACGACCAGCCCGCCCGCCCTCCACCGGCTCGCTCGTGCGGGGTTTCCCATCGGAGACGTCCTTGTCCGCTCGCGGGTTCTCCAGCCGTGCCGGGCCAACACTAGGGAACGCGACCGGCGCCCAGTCGGGCCTTTCGGTCGTATTTCACCGGGGGCGGTGTGCGCCTTACGGGCGACCCCTACGGCACCCGCGCGGTGTTCGCTCTTTCGTCCACTGTGGACTGACGGGTGCTGCGCGAGCGGCCGGATGCCCGGTGCCGAATTGGTCCGAACCACAGCCTTGACGAAGTCGATCCGAGGCAGCACCGTGTCGTATGAGAGCGCTCTCCCTTGACCCTGCGACGAGATGAGAGCACATGGGCAACGTGAGGAAGTTCGGCGCGTCGTTGGCGGGGGCAGCCCTCGTGCTGAGCGCGGTCGTGGCGGGCGGAGGCACTTCTGCCGCGGGTCCCGACCTGCGGGCGCAGGCGGCTGACGCGTACGCCGCCGCGATGGGGCGCGACCTCGGCCTCAGCGAGGACCAGGCGCGCACGCGGGTCCGGCAGGAGAGCACCGCCATGGCGGTCGACCCGCAGGCGCAGGCCGCCGCGGGCGAGGCGTTCGGCGGGTCCTGGTTCGACGCCGAGCGCGGCAAGCTCGTCGTCGGCCTGGCCGGGGACGACAAGGCCGTGGCCGAGGCCGTGCGCGCCACCGGCGCCGACGTCGTCCGGGTGGACCGCACGCTCGCCGCGCTCGACGCGGCCAAGGCGGAGCTGGACGGGGTCAAGGCGCCCGAGGGCGTCGCGGCCTGGCGGGTCGACCCCCGGCGCGGCGGGCTGGTCGTGACCGTGCACGACGCCGAGGACGCCAGGGAGTTCGTCGACACCGCGCGGGCGCTCGGGCCGGTGGTCGTGGAGGAGGTCGCCGAGCGGCCCGCCACGTTCGCGGCGGGCACCGTCGGCGGCGACCCGTACTACATCAACGGCAACACCCGCTGCTCCATCGGGTTCTCGGTGCACGGCGGCTTCGTCAGCGCGGGCCACTGCGGCGGCACGGGCAGCTCGGTCGTCGGCTGGGACGGGTCGGCCATGGGCAGCTTCGCCGGTTCCTCCTTCCCCGGCAACGACTACGCGTTCATCCGCACCGGCAACGGCTGGTGGAACGCCCCCGTCGTGCTCGGCTGGGGCGCCATCCCGGACCGGCTCGTGTGGGGCTCGAACGAGGCCCCGGTCGGCAGCTCCATCTGCCGCTCCGGCTCCACCACGCACTGGCACTGCGGCACGCTGCTGGCCAAGAACGAGACGGTGAACTACCAGCAGGGCGCCGTGCACCAGATGACCAAGACCAGCGTGTGCGCCCAGCCCGGCGACTCCGGCGGGTCGTTCATCACCGGCGACCAGGCCCAGGGCGTCACCTCCGGCGGCTGGGGCAACTGCTCCTCCGGCGGCGAGACCTGGTACCAGCCGGTCAAGGAGATCCTGAACGTCTACGGCCTGTCCCTGGTCACCCCGTGACTGCGGCCCGTCCCGGCGCCCGCTGGTCGGGGCCGCCGGGACGGGCGCGCACCACCTGATCGGGGCAGGCTCGCATACACCCGCGATAACCCCGCCCACCTAGCCTTTCCCCTGTGCGAGTACTGATCGTGGAGGACGAGCCCTACCTCGCGCAGGCCATCCGCGACGGCCTGCGCCTGGCCGCCATCGCCGCGGACGTGGCCGGTGACGGCCACACCGCCCTGGAGTTGCTCACCGTCAACGCCTACGACCTGGCGGTGCTGGACCGCGACATCCCCGGCCCGTCCGGCGACGAGGTGGCCAGGCACATCGTCGCGTCCGGCCGGGGCACCCCGATCCTGATGCTCACCGCCGCCGACCGCATCGACGACAAGGCCTCCGGCTTCGAGCTGGGGGCGGACGACTACCTGACCAAGCCGTTCGAACTGCGCGAGCTGGTACTGAGACTGCGCGCACTGGACCGCAGACGCGCGCACGCCCGCCCCCCGGTCCACGAACTGGCCGACCTGCGCCTTGACCCGTTCCGCCGCGAGGTCTTCCGAGCCGGCCGGCTGATCCCGCTGACCCGCAAGCAGTTCGCCGTGCTGGAGGTGCTGGTGACCGCGCGGGGCGGGGTGATCAGCGCCGAGGAGCTGCTGGAACGAGCCTGGGACGAACACGCCGACCCGTTCACCAACGCGGTGCGGATCACGGTCTCGGCCCTGCGCAAGCGGCTCGGGAAGCCGTGGGTGATCGTGACCGTGCCGGGGGCGGGGTACCGGATCGACGCTGGTGGTGAGGGTGATCCGGGCGGCGGTGTTGATGCCGGTGGTGTCGACACCGGTGGCGGCAGCGGTGCCGATCGCGACACCGACCGCAGCATCGACCGCAGCATCGACACCGACTGCGGCAGTGACACCGGTCGCGGCTTCAGGCCTGACCGTGACACCGGTGCCGGTACCGACTTTGGCATCGGTACCGACCTCGGCGTCGGTACCGGCACAGGGCTTGGTACCGGAAACGACCTTGGAACCGGCACCGGGCTTGGAACATGCACCGGGCTTGACATCAGAACCGGGCTTGGCATCGGTACTGGTCGTGTCAACGATGCCGGTCGTGCCAACGACACTGGCCATGCCAACGACACTGGCCATGTCAACGACGCTGGCCATGCCAACGATGCCGGTCGTACCAACGATGCCGGTCATGGTTAGGCGGCGGCCAGGTCTGAGCGTCCGCCTCAAGCTAACCCTCAGCTACGCGGGTCTCCTGCTGATCACCGGTGCGGTGCTGCTCGCGGTGGTCTGGCTGTACCTGCTGCGTTACGTGCCCGACAACGACCAGGGACTGCTCTGGATCTCCCCGAACCGCTTCCTGCTGGTCCGGATCTTCGGTCGCGCGGCGGCCGTGGCACTGGCGGTGCTGCTGGTATTCGGCCTGGTGGGCGGCTGGTTCCTGGCCGGGCGCGTCCTGGCGCCGCTCACCCGTCTCGCAGACGCCGCACGCACGGCGGCGAACGGCTCCCTGTCACACCGGGTGCGCCTGCCGGGCCGCGCGGACGAGTTCCGCGAACTGGCCGACCTCTTCGACACCATGCTCGAACAACTGGAAGCACACGTGGCCGAACAACGCAGGTTCGCCGCGAACGCCTCCCACGAACTCCGCACCCCGCTGGCGATCACCCAAGCCCTGCTGGAGGTGGCCCACAACGACCCCACGTGGAACCGGGACGAGACGCTGACCCGACTGCGGACGGTGAACCGCCGAGCGATCAACCTGACCGAGTCCCTGCTGCTGCTCAGCCGCGGCGAAAACGGCAACTTAACCCGTGAGCCGGTCGATCTGTCCCTGCTCGCCGAGGAAGCAGCCGAAACGCTGCTACCGCAGGCCGAACGTCGCAGGACCACGCTCAACGTCACCGGGTCGGCGGCGGTGGTCCACGGCTCGGCGGAGCTGCTGCTGCGGGTGGTGCTGAACCTCGTGCAGAACGCCATCGCGCACAACCTCCCCGAGGGCGGCTGGGTGGAGGCGCGTACCGGGACGCGGGACGGGACGGGCGTGCTGGAGGTCGAGAACACCGGCCCCCACCTACCGCTGGACCTGATCCCGACCCTGACCGAGCCTTTCCAACGGGGAGCACGACGCACCCACACCGACGAGGACGCCGGGGTCGGCCTAGGACTGGCCATCGTGCGCAGCATCGTCCGCGCACACGGCGGAACCCTAACCCTGACGGCCAGACCCAGCCCCGAGGGCGGCCTGCACGTCACGGTCCAACTGCCACGCGCTCCTGACCGACCCGGAGCGCCCGCCCACCACCGGTGAACCGCCAACACGGCCAACACGGCACCGGCCACGTTGAACGGCATGACTCACACCTGATGGCCATGCCCGAGGGCGACCTACCAGTCACGGTCCAACTGCCGCTTGCACCCCCACCAATTCCGGCACCTGCTACCAACTCCGGAACTCACCACCAACGGCAGAACCCACCGCCTACTCCGAACCTGTCACCAGCGACAAAACCCGCCATCAGCGGTTGGGTGTCAGCACGGCAGCGTGACACCGGTCGCGTTGAACAGCACGTTGCCGGACCTGGCTGGCCCGGTCAGCGGATGGGGTGCGCGTCTCGGCCCAACTGTCGCGCGTGCCTTGAGCGGGTGGGGTGTGCTGGTTCGCTGGGGCGTGTTCTCAAAGTCGGATGAGCAGGGTGGCGAGGTTGATCGTGCCTTGGTAGGAGGTGGTGGTCTTGTCGAAGTGAGTGGCTGTGGCGCGGAACTGCTTGAGTCGGTCGAAGCAGCGTTCCACGACGTTGCGGCATGTGGGCGGTGCGGGCGAAGACGGGCGATGAGACCTCCGGTCTGGCCGCTACACGGCCGATTGGCCTGCCGGTTGTGGTGTTCGGGAATGGTCGTCGGGATGCGGCGTCGGTGTGGGTGGGAGTGGATCGCGTGGCTGGAGTGGCCCTTGTTCGTGATCACCCGGCTGGTCGTGCCTGCCGCACGACTCGACCGTCCCCAGTTTGGGCGGCGGTTGGGCTCTGCGGTGGGTACCGGCGGTGTGCTGATGGGCACGCACGATGCCGGTGACCACCGGGACCTCGCGGTCGAGGTCGTTGACCGCCTCGGCGATGGCACCGTCCCCGGTTACCGGTGCGGTGCGGGTGTCGTTGCGTGACCAGCGCCAGTACCGGTTACGGACTGCCTTCCGCAGCCCGTGGTGTTCGGGCAGGCCATGTCGAGCTACTCCGGTCTTGGCCTTGAACGACATCCTGTTGACCACCCGACGGTCGTCCCGCTTGGGCGTTCCGTTGCCCCCCTAGACGCAATGCCGATTACTTAAGCATTTCCCCTGGTCAAGGCTTGTCTTGACGTCAGATTGGCCACACCTCAAGGGGCGGGAGTTTGTCCACTAAGGACAGTTGTCCTTCTGCCTGAAGGGATTCCCTGCTACACACGGCGATGCGAGGAACCCGAAGGGGTTGCTGGCAGCTACCTCAAAAAGCCCCTGAACTGCGCAAACGGGCCTTAAGTCACCGGTATTGCCCCTAGACGGGCAACAGTGGCTCGGCAGCCTGTCACTGCTCATTGGTGCAGCTTGTGACTACGTGCCATAACCCAAGACCAGAGCAGACCAGCACCAGCTGCTTTGAGGGCACGCCTTAGTGGTAGGACGTCAGCGTGGTCAGGGTGTGGTGCTGGTTGTGTTGCTAGGCCTGTTGTCGGGCCTGACGGTCTGGTTTGCAGGGATTGCGTGTCGTGGTCGGCTGGCGCTCGTGTCCTGAGCGTTTTGGGGCGCTGGTTCATCAGTGGCGGGATGGCGGCTTTGGGCTGGTCTGCGTTGAGCAGTACGGCGTCTGGCTGGGTGATCTCTGCCTGAGGGGGAGCGGGTTGGCTTTGTGTCAGGGGCTTACCGCCGTTCTTGGTTCGACCGGTTTCGGGGTGGTCGCCCACCAGCGGCGGGATGCCAGTGCGGCCAGTGCGGTGCCTGTTGCGTTCAGCAGGACGTCGTCCACTGACGACACCCGGTCCAGTTGGAGTGCGTACTGCGCGGTTTCCACCAGCAGTGAGCAGAGTGCGCCCAGGGCCAGCACGCGTGGGGCAGTGGCCAGTGCTGGGAAGCGGATCGGGGCGAAGAAGCCCAGTGCCGCGAACACCAGCAGGTTGCCGACGATCCCTAGCGGGCCCATTTCCAGCAGGTCGCGCAGTGGTACCAGGCTCAGCCTTCCTGGGACCTCGCCTGCGTTCTCGCCCGGCATCAATGTGATCCACAGCCACGGGAGCGTGCCGTAGACCATGCCCACCTCGGCCACGGACGTGCGCCAGGGGCCCGTGCGTCGTGGACCCGTGTGCCAGGGGCCCGTCCAGCTCGACCCTGACCGCCGCGCTCTCGCCTGCCGCAAGCGGGCCAGTGCCCAGGCCAGCAGGACGGCCACCGGGAGGCCGACCAGGGTCATCAGCACCACCCCGTTCTCCGTGTCCCAGCAGCCGTGCCACTGGCCTGCCGCGCACGCTGGAGCGGACATCAGCAGTGGGCGGCGCAGGGTGAACAGGACGGCGGCCACGGTCAGTGCGGTCGCTGTGGTGAGTGCGATCGTGCGGGGTGTTTTGGGCATGGGGGTAGTCAAGCCTGGCGGGGTTATCGTGGGTGTATCTGGAATGTCGACCTATCGGGGGAAAGTGGTCGGGTCAGGCGGCCGGTGACGGGTCTCCCGGGACCACCAAGCGGTTCTGGTACGCGATGACCACCAGCTGCGCCCGGTCCCGCGCGCCCAGCTTGCTCATCGCCCGGTTCACGTGCGTGCGCACCGTCAGCGGGGACAGGAACAAGTGCCTGGCGATCGCGTCGTTCGACAGGCCGTGCGCCACCAGGACCATCACCTCCCGCTCCCGCTCGGTCACCAGGTCCAACCCGGCCGCCCGCACCACCGGCGGCCTGGACTGCGCGACGAACGCGCTGACCAGGCCCCGCGTCGCCTTCGGCGACAGCAGCGCGTTCCCCTCCGCCACCACCCGGATCGCGGTGACCAGCTCGGCCGGGTCCACGTTCTTGCCCAGGAAGCCGCTGGCCCCCGCCCGCAGCGCGGTGACCACGTTCTCGTCGTCGTCGAACGTGGTCAGCACCAGCACCCGCACCCCGGCCAACCGCTCGTCGGCGCAGATCCGCCCGGTCGCCTCGATGCCGTCCACGCCCGGCATCCGCAGGTCCATCAGCACCACGTCCACGCGCGAGGCGCGCGCCAGCTCCACGGCCTGCGCGCCGTCCCCGGCCTCGGCGACCACCTCCATCCCCGGCGAGGCGTCCACGATCATCCGGAACCCGGCCCTGATCAGGGCCTGGTCGTCGGCCAGCAGCACGCGGATCGTCACGGGTGTCCTCCGGTCGGGGTGGGGAGCAGGTCCGCCGAGTCGTCCCAGCTCGTCGCGGAACCCGGCGCGGGCAGTTCGGCGCGGACCCGGAACCGGCCGCCGGGCGCCCGGCCCGAGGTGAGCACCCCGCCCGCCGCGCTCGCGCGCTCGCCCATGCCGATCAGGCCGAAACTGGAACCGCCGGGCAGAGCGCGCCCGACCCGGTTGACCACCTCGACAATGATCTTCTCCGGTTCGCGGACCACCACCAGCTCGGCCGAGCCGTCCCCGTGCTTGTGCGCGTTGGTCAGCGCCTCCTGGACGATCCGGTACGCCGCCAGGTCCACCAGCGCGGGCAGCCTGCGCGGCTCGCCGTCGTACCGGCAGCGCACCGCGAACCCCGCCGCCTCCAGACCCGCCAGCAGCGCGGGCAGCTGGTCCAGACCGGGCGTCGGCTGGGTGCTGGGGACCTCGTTCGGGTCGCGCAGCACGCTGATCACCGACTTCACCTCGTCCAGCACCGCGTCCGCCGCGCCCCTGATGTGCCCGAGCACCGGCCAGACCTGGTCCGGCCGGTCCCGCAGCACGTGCCTGGCCGCGCCCGCGTGCACGCTGATCACCGCGATGTGGTGCGCGACCACGTCGTGCAGCTCGCGCGCGATCCGCAGCCGCTCGTCCACCACGCGCCTGCGCGCCTCCTGCTCGCGGGTCTCCTCGGCCTGCCTGGCCCGCTCGGTCACCTCGGCGACGTACGCGTGCCGCATCCGCACCGAGTCCCCGATGCCCGCGCCGCCGAAGACGCACGCGAACAGGCTGAACTGCTCCGGCGACCACCAGTGCGACAGGTCCAGCGCGAAGCCCGCCAACGCCGTGGCGCCCCACGCCAGCCCCGCGTACAACCAGGGCCGCCGGTGGCGGCTGTGCAGGGCCGCCGAGTAGGTCAGCACGCTGACCAGCAGGAACAGCCCGGCAGGCGCGGGCCAGCGCGCGGCCACGCCGAGCGCGGTGACCAGCGCCGCCACCGCGAGCACCACCTCCGGGCAGCGCCGCCGCAGCAGCACCGTGCCGACGATCAGCGCGCTCGTCCACCACCGCTGCTCGGGCGGTCCCGCCGGTTCGGCGTGGTGCACGCCCACCACCAGCAGCGCGGCCAGCAGCACGTCACCGGCCCACGCGCGGTGCTGACGCGTCCACACGGGCATCCGGGCGACGGCTGACTCGTACATGACCCCGACGGTAGGCGAACGGTCCCGGCTCCTCGCCCTGCCCCTGCGGTATCCGGTGTCCGGGGGAGTACGGCGAGCGCGGTACCCCACCGCCCGCAGCCGCACGACGACTTCCCGCTTCCGGGTGTCCATCGTGGACCGGGTCCGCATCACCCGAGTTCCGAAGGGCTCCACCCGTGGCCACCCTGCTGTACCGGCTAGGCCGGTTCTCGTTCCGGCGCCGCCGGACCACCCTCGCCGCGTGGGTGATCCTGCTCGCCCTGCTCGGCCTCGGCGCGGCCGAGCTGTCCGGACCGGCGAGCCAGTCGTTCTCCATCCCCGGCGCCGAGTCCACCCGCGCCATGGACGTCATCGGCGAGAAGTTCGGCGGCGGCGCCTCCCCGGCCACCGCCTCGGCGCGGGTGGTCTTCACCGCGCCCGGATCGGCGACGCTGACCGGGCCCGAGCAGAAGGCCGCCGTCGAGGGCGTGCTCGCCGAGCTGGCCCGCGCGCCCCAGGTCGCCTCGGTCGTCGGCCCGTACGAGGCGCTCACGATCTCGCCCGACCAGCGCACCGCGTACGCCTCGGTCACCTACGACGCGCCGCTGGCGGACGTGACCACCGCCTCCAGGGAAGCGCTGCTGGCCACCGGCGGCGCCGCGCGCGAGGCCGGGATCGGCGTCGAGTACTCGGGCCAGGTCACCACCGTGGTCGCGGGCGGGCACGCCGCCGAGGCGATCGGCCTGGCCGTGGCCGCGCTGGTCCTGCTGCTCACGTTCGGCTCACTGGTCGCCGCCGGGCTCCCGCTGCTCACCGCCCTGGTCGGCGTCGGCCTCGGCATCACCGGCATCCAGATCGCCACCGGCCTGTTCGAGCTGTCCGCCGCCACCCCCGCGCTGTCCACCATGCTCGGCCTGGCCGTCGGCATCGACTACGCGCTGTTCGTCGTCTCCCGCTACCGAGGCGAGCTGGAGCTCGGGCACGACCGGGAGGAGGCGGCGGGCCGGGCCGTCGGCACCGCCGGGTCCGCAGTGGTCTTCGCCGGGCTCACCGTGATCATCGCGCTGGCCGCGCTGACCGTCACCGGCCTCGGGTTCCTGGCCGCCATGGGCGTCGCCGCCGCCTGCACGGTCGCGATCGCCGTGCTGGCCACGCTCAGCCTCGTCCCCGCCCTGCTCGGCTTCGCCGGTCGCGCGATCAAGCCCGCCCGCAGGCGCGCGGGCGAGTCCCCGGCCACCCCGCTCGGCGAGCGCTGGGCGCGCGTCGTGGTCAAGCACCGGTGGCTCGCGGTGGTGCTGTCGGTGGCCGCGCTCGGCGTGATCGCGCTGCCCGCCACCGACCTGCGGCTGGCCCTGCCCGACGACGGCGCCGCCGCCGTGGACTCCACCCAGCGCAAGGCCTACGATCAGCTCTCGGCCGGGTTCGGCGCCGGGTTCCAGGGGCCGCTGACCGTGGTGGTCGAGGCCCCCGGAGACGCCGCCGAGGTGGCCGAGCGGTCCAGGCTGGCCATCGCCGCGCTGGACGACGTCGCGACCGCCACCCCGGCGGTGGTCGACGAGGCGGGCGACACCGCCCTGCTCACCGTCATCCCGCTCAGCGCGCCGACCAGCGAGGCCACCGAGGACCTCGTGCACGCCATCCGCGACCTGCCCGACCCCGACGGCGCGCGGCTGTCCGTCACCGGCCCCACCGCGCTGAACATCGACGTCTCGGAGCGGCTCGCCGACGCCCTCGTGCCGTACCTGGCGGTCGTGGTGGGACTGGCGTTCCTGCTGATGACGCTGGTGTTCCGCAGCGTCCTGGTGCCGCTCAAGGCGGCCCTGGGCTTCCTGCTGTCGGTCGCGGCCTCGTTCGGCGCGCTGGTCGCGGTGTTCCAGAACGGTCACCTCGCCGGGCTGATCGGCCTGGACAGCACGGGGCCGGTCATCAGCCTCATGCCGATCTTCCTGGTGGGCGTCCTGTTCGGGCTGGCCATGGACTACGAGGTGTTCCTGGTGACCAGGACCCGCGAGGAGCACGTGCACGGCGCCGAGCCGGACGAGGCCGTGGTGAGCGGGATGCGGCACGGGGCGCGGGTGGTCACCGCCGCCGCGCTGATCATGATCAGCGTGTTCGCCGGGTTCGTGCTCGCCGACGACGCGATCGTGAAGTCGCTCGGCTTCGCGCTGGCGTTCGGGGTGGCGGTGGACGCGTTCGTGGTGCGGATGACGATCGTGCCCGCCGTGCTGTCGCTGCTCGGCCGGTCCGCGTGGTGG
This sequence comes from Actinosynnema pretiosum, assembly GCF_024171695.1. Classification (GTDB taxonomy): domain Bacteria; phylum Actinomycetota; class Actinomycetes; order Mycobacteriales; family Pseudonocardiaceae; genus Actinosynnema; species Actinosynnema pretiosum. The sequence continues at coordinate 108,886 of NZ_JAMTCF010000005.1, forward strand.
CTGCCGCGCTGGCTCGACCGGATCCTGCCGGACGTGGACGTCGAGGGGGAGAAGTTGGCGCGGCGGTTGGCCGCCGAGGAGCGGGCGCGGGTCTGAGGAGGCGCCGGGGCCGCGTCGACGAGCGGCTCCGGCGTTCCCGGCTCAGGCGACCCGCAGCTGGCCCAGCTCCTGCGTGCACCGGGTCAGCGCCACGTACAGCCCGTTCCAGCCGCGCGGTTCGGCGCTGATGCCCTCCGGGTCGACCACCAGGGTCGCGTCCCACTCCAGGCCCTTGGCCTCGGTCGCGGTGAGGACGGGGATGTCGTCGTCCAGCAGGGCTTTCAGGGGTGCGACGTGCGCGCGGGCGGCGACCACGCCGACGGTGCCGCCCCGCCAGCGCTCGCGAAGCCCCGCCACGGCCTCCCGCGCCGCGCCCGGCAGGTCGGCCGGGGTGGTGGAGCGCTCCCACGGGGTGACGCCGGAGGAGCGGACCGCGCGCGGCGGGGTGTTGCGGCTGCCCGCCTTCTCCAGCACCGGGGCGGTCAGGGACATGACCTCGCTCGGGGTGCGGTAGCAGATGGTCAGCTCCGCGGTGGTCCAGTTGTCGCCGAGGGTGGCGCGGACGGCCTGCGCCCAGCTGGTGTGCCGGTGCGAGGCCTCGGCCTGGTCGATGTCGCCGACCGCCGTGATCGACCTGGCCGGGCAGCGGCGCAGGACCATGTGCCACTGCATCTCGGACAGCTCCTGCGCCTCGTCCACCACGACGTGCCCGTACGTCCAGCCGCGCCGCGCGCGCGCCCGGTCCGCGACGGACTCGGCCTGACCGCGCGGGGGGTCCACGTCGCCGAGCAGGTCGGCCACCGCGTCGAGCAGCGGGATGTCGCCGGGCGCCAGGGCTTCCGGTTCGGCGACCACCAGCGCCACCTCCTCCGGCGGCAGGAAACCGCCCAGCAGCACCGGATCGGCCAGGAACCCGCGCAGCACCGCGCCCGCGTCCAGGGTCGGCCACCAGTGCTCGACGAACCTCGCGATGGTCGGGTGCCCGGCGATCGCCGCGCGCAGCTCGTCCACCTCCTCCTCGGACAGCCTGCCGTCCACGTCGCTGCCGGTGGCCGGTCCGTCGTGGACGGTCCCGCCCAGGCTGCGGTCGACGCGGGCCAGGACGTCCTCGAAGCCCTCCTCCACCTCGGCGAGCGCGGCCTCGCGGTGCTCGGCGATCAGCTCGGCCAGCACCTGGTGCAGCTGCTCGGCGAACGCGGCCCTGGCCGGGTGGTGCGGGCGCGCCCGCACCGAGGCGAGCAGCTGCGCGACCACCGCGCGGTCGACGACGTGAGACTCGCCGTCCCAGCGCAGCTCCAAATCGCGCGGCCGGGGGCGCAGCGCCGCCACGCGCTCCTCCAGGGCCCGCTGCCACGCCGCGCGCCCCTTGATCTCGGACACCACCCGGTCCTCGGCGCGGGCCACCACGGCGCCGGGCACCAGGGTGTCGCAGGTCGCCGACACCACGGCGGTCTCGCCGAGCGCGGGCAGCACCTGCGCGATGTAGTCCAGGAAGCGCGGCGACGGGCCGAGCACCAGCACCGCCCGGTCGGCCACCTGCTGGTGCGTGAACAGCAGGTACGCCACCCGGTGCAGGGCCACCACGGTCTTGCCGGTGCCCGGCCCGCCCTGCACGATCAGCGGCCCTGACGCCTCGGCGCGCACCACCTCGTCCTGCTCGCGCTGCAACGTCGACACCGCCGTTGACATCCGCCCGGTGCGCCGCTCGCCCAGCGCCGCGAGCAGCGCCCCCTCGCCGACCAGGTCGGAGGCGGAGGACCCGTCGAGCGGCTCGTCCTCCACCCCGACCACCGCCGCGCCCTCGGTGCGGATGTGGCGGCGCCGCGCCTGCCCCTGCGGGTCCACCGGCGTCGCGGTGTAGAACGGCCGGGCGGCGGGGGCGCGCCAGTCCAGCACCAGCGGTTCGGCGCGCACGTCCTCCTCCCGCACCCCGACCCGGCCCACGTGCCACACCGAGCCGTCGAGCCCGTCGAGCCTGCCGAAGACGAGCCGGTCGGACGCGAGCAGCAGCTCGTCGTGCTGCCTGCGCAGCACCCGGTGCAGCGCCCGGTCCCCGTCCTCCTCGGCCTCCGCCATCCCGTCCGCCAGCCGCGCGATCATCCGGCCGCGCAGCGCGGTGGCGGTGTCGAGGAACGCCTGCTCCTCGGCGATCGCGGAGCGGCGGCTGTCGGGGGTCGGGCTCATGCAGGTGACCTCGCATCGCTGTGCCGGTCCGACCGGGCGGTCCGGTTCTCGGCGAAGCGGAATGGTAGGGGCTCGTCGGTGGGGGAACGGGCATCGATCCGCGTGGGGGAGAGGGTTGTCTCACCGGCTTGAAAATGCCGGGAAACCCTGGTCTCCCAGGGGTTTTGGCATCGGCGGGAACAGGTCTTCCGGGAATTGGCAAACGCGACACGCGGGGGATCGGCGATGTCCGGTCGGGAATCCCACCCGGTCCGCCCTGGAGCTGGCCGACGGCGGCCGATCACCCGTCCAGCTCGGCGACCAGGCGCTTCGGGGCGCGGGTGCGCCACGCGTCGGTGAGCACCTCGCGCAGCTCCGCCTCGTCGACCGCACCGAGCCGCACCAGCACGTGCGGGTGGCCGTCGTAGTGCGCGGTGGTGAAGAAGCGGTCGGGGGAAGCGGCGACCAGGGCGCGCTTCTCCTCCTCGGAGGCGCAGCGCGCCACCAGCACGCCGTCCTCCTCGTGCAGGCGCGCGAACAGCCTGTCCGACACCCGCCACCCCGGCGTGCCGTAGGAGGCGCGCTCCACCACCCCCGGCAACGACAGCGCGATCCGGCGGACGTCCGCCTCGGTCATCGGCACCGCACCCACCGCCCTCCGCGCCCGACGGTCACCATGATGCCCGGACCGGGACCACCCGGCAGGGGGAACGCCGCAGGTCACCCGGCTCCGCGCCGCCGCGACGCGCCCACCCGCGCCTATCGTGGACGACCGTGCCCCCGACCCCGCCGCTCCACCGCGCCCTGACCGACCCGTCCACCCCGCCGCTGCGCCCGCTGCCCGCGCCGGTCGTGGCGCTGCTGGTGGACCTCGCCGCGCCGCCCCGGCTCGCCGCGCACCTGCGGGCGGTGCACGACGTGGCGTGCGAGCTGACCGCGTGGGTGCGGCTGCGCTACCCGCAGGCGGCGTTCGACGGCGCCGCGGTGGAGTTCGGGGCGGCGGTGCACGACGTCGGCAAGGTCGTGCACCCCGCCGAGCTGTCCGGCCCCGGTTCCGAGCACGAACCCGCCGGGCGGGAGCTGCTGCTCGCGCGCGGCGTCGAGCCCGCGCTGGCGCGGTTCGCGGGCACGCACGCGTCGTGGGCGGCGGACGGGATCGGGTTGGAGGACCTGCTGGTGAGCCTGGCCGACAAGGTCTGGAAGGGCCAGCGGGTCGCGGACCTGGAGCGGCTGGTGGTCGACCGGTTGGCCGCTGCGGGTGGGCAGGAGCCGTGGGAGGCGTTCCTGGCGCTGGACGACGCGCTCGACCGGATCGCGGCGGACGCTGACGGCAGGTTGGCGTTCCAGGGGAGCTTCCCGATCACCGGGTGAGCGGGAAGCCGACCGTGATCACCCGGTAGCGCAGAGCACCCGGCCCGGCGCCAACCCGACCATCCCCACCACACCTGTCGGTGCAGGTTGCTAGCGTGGCCCGGTGTCTGAGCGAGAGCACACCGGGCGGATCCTCGACGGCCGGTTCGAGCTGTTGGAGCGGCTGGGCAGCGGCGGCATGGGGACGGTGTGGCGGGCGCTCGACCTCGGGTTGCAGCGCGAGGTGGCCATCAAGGAGGTCCGGCCCGCCGACGCCGACCAGGTCGAGAGCAACCCGGCCGTGGCCGCGCAGCTGCGCGAGCGGGTGCTGCGCGAGTCCCGCGCGCTCGCCCGGCTCCAGCACCCCAACGTGGTGTCGATCTACCAGATCGTGGACCTGCCCGGCTCGACCTACCCGTGGATCGTCATGGAGCTGGTCAGGGGCACCTCGCTGGAGGACCGGCTGAGCAAGGGGGTGCTCAGCCCCGTCGAGGCGGCGGGCATCGGGCGGGACGTGCTCGCCGCGCTGCGGTCCGCGCACGCCGCCGGGGTGATGCACCGGGACGTCAAGCCGGGCAACGTGCTGCTGCGCCCCGACGGCAGCGCCGTGCTCACCGACTTCGGCATCGCCGCGCTCCAGGGCTCGACCCAGCTCACCGCCACCGGCGAGGTCATCGGGTCGCCCGAGTACATCGCGCCGGAGCGGCTGCGCGGGGACGAGACGCAGGTGTCCTCCGACTTCTGGTCGCTGGCGATGCTGCTGTACGTGGCCGTCGAGGGCAGCCACCCGATGCGCCGCGCCTCCACCATGGCCACCCTCGCCGCCGTGATGACCGAACCGGTCCCGCCGCCGCGCCGCGCGGGCGCGCTCGGGGCCGCGCTGAACGCCGCGCTCCTGCAGGACCCGGCGATGCGGCCCAGCGGCGAGGCGCTGGACCAGCTGTTCGCGGCGGCCGAGCGGGAGACCGTCGGCGGGTTCGGTGCGCCGCCCACGCCCGCCGGTGGCGCGTTCGGCGCGCCGCTCACCCCCGCGAGCGGGAACTTCACCCCGCCGGGCGGGAACTTCGTCGGGACGCCGCCCGGCGGGTTCACCCCCGCCAGCGGCGGACCCCAGCAGCACCCGCAGCACGGCCCGGCCAGCGGGCCGCAGCACGTCTACCAGCAGTCCTACCCGACCCCGCTCCCCGCGCCGCGCAAGAAGGCGGGCACCGTGGTCTTCTCGCTGGTCGGCGTCGTGCTGGTCGTCGCGCTCACCGTCGTCGTGGTCAGGATGGTCGGCACGGGCGCGGACACCGGGGGCGGCAGCGCCCGCACGGGCGTCTCCAGCACCGCCGGTGACACCCCGTACCAGAGCCAGGGCGTCACCCCCGCCCCGGACGTCGCGAAGGTCGACCTGCTCACCCCGGACGGCGCGCGCACCGCCGCCGCCGCGTTCATCGAGGTCATGGGCACCACCAAGGTCTCCGACATCACCCTGTGGCCCGAGCGCGCCAGCGCCGTCGCCCCCACCGCGGCGGTCCCGAACGGGTTCGACAACTTCGAGTACACCGTCGGCGGCAAGGCCACCAGGGAGCGCCCGGACGGGGTCGACGCCGACCGGGCCGTGCTCGACCTCAACGAGGTCAACTGGGACGCCCTGCCCGGCCTGTTCGAGCGGGCGGCCAAGGACCTGGGCGTCCCGCAGCCGAAGAACCGGTACGTCATCGTCGACACCGGCCTCATCGACCACAAGGCCACGATCCGGATCTACCTGAGCGACGACTACGGCGGCGCCTACCTGAGCGCGAACCTCAAGGGCGAGGTCGAGCGCCTCTACCCGCGCGACAAGTGACGTGCGGGGGGCGGCGACCCCGCCCCCCGCAGCCGGGTCACGGCCGGACGCCGGGCCCGTCCACGACCGCCGTCCCCACCGAGGTGAACCCGGTCACCGCCCCCGAGGGCAGCGAACCCTCCCCGGTCGCGACCGTCCGCTCGCCGATGAACTGCCCCGTCGCCGGGTCCACGATCAGCTCGGCCCGCTCGAACGGCCCGGTCAGCCCGAGCGCGATCCCGACCCGGCCGTCCAGGTTCACCGCCCGGTCCAGCACCTCCAGACCGGGCAGTTCCGCCAGCACCCGGTACATCAGCGCCCGCACCTCCTTGCGCACCAGCCCGGTGCGCAGCGCGTCCGCGACGTAGGTCAGCAGCGCCGCGTCACCGCGCGAGCTGTCCTTGGGCGCGTCGGCGCGCAGCCGCGCGTGCAGCCCGGCCACGTCGGTGGGCAGCCCGTCCTGCCAGCGCTCGGTCGGCTGCTGCCAGCTCCCGGCGCCGCACCAGTCCGACTCCGGGACCGGCTCGACCCCGTGCACCCGGACCCGTCCCGCGGGCGGGGGCTCGTGGAACCGCCCGCACACCCCGCGCCACTCGCCCTCGGGTTGGCCCTCCTCCTCGGGGAACGCCCCGGCCCGCTCGGCCTCCTCGGCCGTGCCGACCACCCACCGGTGCTCCCCGGTGACGTCCCTGCGCTCCACCCACTCGGCGCGCCGGTCGGCGGGGACCCAGGTCTCCGCCAGGTTCTCGCTCAGCCTGCTGAACGACCGGCCGCCCGCCGACGAGGTGTCCAACGTCCACGCGCGGGTGGTGACCAGCAGGTACCGCCCCGGCCCCACCTCGGGGTCGACCTCGCCCACCGCGACCGCCGCGGCCCGCTCCAGCGCCTCCGCCGCCTCCGCCGACGCGCCCCGCCCGCCGAACCGCTCGGGCCCCACCACCAGCCCGCCCGCGACCAGCACGGCCACCGCCGCCGCTCCCGCCACCCAGCGCCCGCCCACCACGCCCACCCCTCTCGTCGCACCCGTGCCCGCCATCCCGTCCAGCAGCGCCGCGCGCGCCCTGCCCAGCGCCGCGTCCGCCCCGCCGTCCCGGTCGGCCCCACCGGGGTCGAGCGCCTCCAGCGCCCCGTCCAGCTCGGCCTCGCTCCACGACCGCCGCGTCACCGCTCCTCCTCGACCCCGTGGGCCCGCAACCGCCCGCGCACCCGGTGCAACCGCGACCGCACCGTCCCGGCCGGGATGCCCAGCGCCCCGGCCACCTCGGTCGCGTCCAGCCCGGCCCAGCTCGTCAGCAGCAGCACGTCCCGGTCGCCCGGTTCCAGCGCGGCCAGCGCGCCCGCCAGCCGCCTGGCCGCCACCGCCGCGTCCACCCGCTCCGCCACCCGACCGCCGTGGTCGTCCGCCGCGCCGTCCCCGGTCACGTCGACCCCGGCCCGCGCGAACGCCCGCAACCCCCGAACCTCCTGGCGCAGGTGCCTGCGCAGCAGGTTCGCGGCGATCCCGTGCAGCCACGCCCGCGCCGTCCCGCGCGCCGGGTCGTACCCGGCCCTGCTCTGGTAGGCCACCAGGAACGTCTCGGCCACCAGGTCGTCGGCCAGGTCGCCGACCCGCCGCCGCAGGTAGCCGTGCAGCGCGCGGGCGTGCCGGTCGAACAGCGCGCCGAACGCCCGCACCGGGTCGGACAGGTCCGGGCGGTCGGTGTCCCGGTCGTCCTCGATCGCTCGCACACCCGGTTCTTGCCCGCAGCCGCCCGAGGTGTTCACGGGTCCGGCCGGGCCCGCTCCGGAGCGCGCCACTACTTTCTGCGGCATGGGACAGATGGTGGGCCTGGTCTACTGCGAGGGGTGGGACCCCGTCGCGCGGACCGTCGTCGGCGTGCTCGACGAGGAGCAGGCGCGCGAGCGCGACTTCGCGGGGGAGCAGTACGCGGTGTGCCTGGTCGACCCGGACTCGGGCGCGCCGACCGCGCTGCTGGAGATCGCCGACCGGTACCGGCGCTGCTCGTGGTTCGACGAGAGGGGCAGGCGCTCGCGGGTCAGGGTGGACGTGGTGCTGCACGGGCGGCTGTTCCACCTGTCCACCACCGAGTGGGCGTACGGCCCGGACGACGCCGAGTTCGCGGACGGGGTGGAGCGCACCGAGACCACCCACTCGCCCCAGGGCGACCGGGACGTCGTGCGGGACCTGCCCGACGGCGGTTCGCACGCCACCGAGGACGAGGTCCCGGTCGAGACCCTGTACCGGCGGGTGCCCGCCTTCGGCGACTGGAACGCCGCCACCGGGTTCGACGGGACCTTCGTGCGGCGGTCCGTCCCGTCCGCCCCGGCGGGCGACGAGCCGCCGTGGCGCCCGCCGACGCCGTTGCGGCCGAGGGTGGGGGAGCTGTTCGAGCCGGGCGCGAGCTTCGTCGTGGACGGCTCGGAGTTCACGATCGAGACCCACGACGTCGGTCCGCTGCGCCTGCCCAGCGGCAGGCTCGTCGCCGCCGACCCGGCCTGGCCCACCGACGAGGAGCCGTTCGACGACATGCTCATGCCGGTGGCCCACCCGGTGCGGGTGCTGCTGGCGGTGTGCGCGGACAAGCCGGACTGGAAGCCGGTGGCCGCGCTCCAGCTCGTGCTGGCCGACGTGCCCGCCGCGACCTGGGAGCCCGCGCGCGTGGAGGGGAGCGACCCGGTGCTGCTGGGGGAGGGCGAGTTCTACGGCGCGGGCGTGGACTCGGGGCAGCTGTGCTTCGTGGACGCCTCGGCGGCGGAGGCGCTCGGCGAGGTGGTGGGGGAGCACGAGATCGACCCGGACGGGGCGGAGCACCGCACCGCGCTGCTGTCCGACCCGGTGAGCGGGGGCGACATGGTGCTGTTCACCGCGCCGAACGGGGACGGGGCGTACCCGACGTGGGTCGGGCGGGCGGCGGACGGGTCGATCACCTGCTTCGTGCTGGACGCGCTGTTCGTGCCGGAGCGGTACTACGACGTGGGCTGATTCGGGAACCCGCGCCCGAACCGCGCCCGCGCACCCGCCCCGGCTGCTTGGATGGCGCGGTGCCGTGGGAGTTGGTCGAGCGCCTGTCCTGGCTGGCCGGGATCGTCAGCGCGCTGCTCGCCGCCGTCGCCGCGTGGTCGGCGGCCAGGACCGCCAGGGGCAGCGCCCGCGACCTCGCGCTGATCGTCGCCGCCGCCACCGACCGGCCTGAGCTGCTCGCGGTGCTGGAGGCCGACGCGCGGGCGCGGGTCGAGCGGGTGCGGCGGCGGGTCAGGGCCGCGCTGGCGCTCATCAGCTGCGCGCTCCTGCTGGTCGGGCTGGGCGGGGCGATCGCCTGGGCGGGGTTGTCGGTGAGCCGGTACGAGGACTTGTCGGTGGTCGGCGGGCACCGGCCGCGCGCCGAGCGGGAGTGCGCCGCCGCCGGGGAGGCCGCCGTCTGCGCGGACTCGCACGTCTACCTGCTCGGTGCGGCGGAGGAGGTGGAGACCCGCTTCGCCGGGCCGGAGCGGGACGGGGCGGGCGTGGTCGTGGTGACGCTGCCCCGGTGCCGGGCGGAGGTGCGGTGGCGGGTGTCGGTGGACGGGCGGGTGGTCGCCTCGGCCGTCTCCCACGACGTCCACGTCGGGGTGGAGTTCCGCGCGCCCGCCGGGCGGCAGCACGTGTTCACCGCCGAGCGCGCGCCGGGAGGGGAGTGCGAGACCGCGCAGCTGAACGTCCGGGTCGGGGTCACGCACGACCGGTGACCCCGACCCCGGTCAGCGGTGGAACCGGGTGGTCTCGCCCAGCGGCGCGCGGCCCACGGTGACCGCGTTCACCGCGGCCTCCGGGTCCGCGTGCCCGAACGCGACGCCGAACAGCAGCTTCCCGCCGATGACCCCCAGGTTCTCGCGCACCACGTCCGCGTAGAAGCTCAGCAGCGCCTGCGGGCAGCTCGCCACCCCGTGCGCCTCCAAGGCCAGCAGCAGGGTCTGTGCGTACATGCCCACGTCGGCGGTCAGCCTGGGGTCGCCGGAGTCCGGCGCGAACAGCAGCGCCACGTGCGGCGCGCCGTAGAACTCCAGGCTCCGCTCGTCGTACGCGGCCCGCCGCGCCTCCGCCTCCCGGCCGATGCCCAGCGCCCCGTACAGCGCGGCGCCCGCCTCGGCGCGCCTGCGCAGGTGGGTGGGGGAGTAGACGTCGTGGCTGTGCGGGAAGTCGACGCTCCGGTGACCGGTGGCGTGCGCGGCGACCAGCGCGGCGGCGAGCCGGTCCTTGGCCGCGCCGCTGACCACCTCCACCTGCCACGGCTGCGCGTTCGAGTTCGACGGCGCGGCGCCCGCCAGGGTGAACACCGCCTCCAGGGTCTCCTGCGGCACCGGGGTGGGCAGGAACGCCCTGGTGGCGCGGCGTCCCCGGATCAGGCGGTCGGCGAGGGCGGGGAGGGTGGTCGGCACGGTGGGCTCCTTAAGTACACGGTTTCGTTTACTTAAGGAGACTGTAGCGGATCACCCGCGCCCGTGTAAACGCCGCCGTACACTTCAGGTCATGGCGGACACCGGGCAGCGGGCGGGCAGGGGCGCGAGGGAGCGGGTGCTGGCGGCGGCGGTCCGGCTCTTCACCGAGCGCGGCATCACCGCGACCACCATGGAGGACGTCGCCGCCGCCGCCCCGGTCTCCAAGCGCACCCTCTACGCGCACTTCCCCACCAAGGAGGACCTCGTCCTCGCCCAGCTCGACCACCTGCTCGACTCCGGCGCGACGATGCTGGACGCCCTGCGGGACGACGGGGTCCCGCCCCGCGAGCGGCTGCTGGGCATGTTCGGCCTCGGCCTGTGGGACGGGGACGTGCGCTCGTGCCCGTTCCTGCGCGCCGCCACCGAGGACCCCGACCCGGACGGCCGCGCGCACGCCTTCGCCCGCGCGCAGAAGCTCGTGATGCTGGAACTGGCGACCGGCCTCGTCGCCGAGCTGGGGATCGCCGAGCCGGAAGCGCTCGCCGAGCAGCTCGTCACGCTGTCCGACGGCGTGGCCAGCCGGGCGATGGTGCTCAACGACCCCGACTACGGCCGCCACGCCCGCGCCGCCGCCGAGGTCCTGCTCGACCACGCGCCGCGCCTGGCCGACGCGAGCGCGAACACGTCCGCCTGACGGAGGCGCGACGGCGGTCCGGCGCGCGAGGATTCCCCGTGCCACCAAGGCATCCGCACCGATCCGGCAGGGGACCCACCGTGCTCATGGCTCTCGTCGAACTGCGCACCGCCCACCGCGAGACCGTCCTGGCCCACTTCGACGCCGAGCGCGACCGTGTCCGCGCCATGCCCGGCAACCTGGCCTTCCGGGTCTGCGCCTCCCGCGAGGACCCGGACCGCGCGACCGTCCTGCACGAGTGGACCGACCGCGCCGCGCTCGACGGCTACCTCGCGTCCGAGCCCTTCGCCCGCCTCGGCGCCTCGGTCCGCCCGCTGCTGGCCGAACCGCCGGTCAGCAGGCGCTTCCGCGCCGAACCGCTGGACGTGGTCGCCTGACCGCCCTCGACCTCCGGGAGGCGCGCGCCGTCGTGCGCTCCTTCCCGGCCGCGCCCACCCGCGACCTGCTGCTGGAGCACCACTACCTGCTCCGCGCCTCCACCGGGACCCTCCGGCTGGAGGCGCGCGGTCGCGCCTGGCTGCTGCCGCCCGCGCGCGCCGCGCTGATCGAGGCGGGCGAACCGATCCGGGTCACCGTGCCCGCCCCGGTCACCACCGCCTCGGTCCTGCTGCACCCCGGCTTCACCCCACCGCCGCCCGCCCCGCTGGCCGTGTTCGACCTGACCCCGCTGGCCCGCCACCTGCTCGCCGAGTGCGCCGCCCTGCCGGGGTCCGCCGAACCGCTGGACGCCTACGCCCGCCCGCTCTTCGCCGCGCTCGCCGCCGTCACCTGGCGGCTGGCCGAGCGCCCGGCGCCGGTGTCCGTCCCGGTGGGCCGGTCGGCCGAGCTGCGCGAGGCGCTGCGGCTCACCGGGGAACGCCTCGGCGACGACCCGCGCTTCACCGACCTGGCCGCCGAGGTGGGGCTCGCGCCGCGCTCGCTGGCCCGCAGGTTCGCCGAGGAGACCGGGACGACGTGGCGCGCGGTGCTGCGCCGGATGCGGCTGCTGCGGGCGATCGAGGCGCTGGCGGGCGACGAGCCGATCACCGCGATCGCCCACGCGGTCGGCTACAGCTCGCTGTCCGCGTTCAACGCCGCCTTCCTCGACCTCACCGGCCGGACCCCCGGCGACTACCGCGCGAGCTTCCGGGGCTGACCCGCGCCCGCCGCCGTGCCCGCCCGCCGTCCCTGCCCGCCGTCCCCGCCGTGCCGACCTCGCCGCGCCGACCCCGACCCGCCCGCCGGGTCAACGCCCTGCGCCGTGCGGCCGAAGCACCCCGCCGCGCCCGGCCCGAACCCTGGTGCTCGCGCACCCGCCGTGCTGGACTGGCTCCCCCGTCCTAGCACGTCGTGGTGTCGAGGAGGAGCAAGAGCCTTGCGCGAGAAGAGCATTCCGCCGCTCTACGAGGTCCCCGCCGATGACAGCCTGCTCGGCCCGGTCATCCGCAACACCGCCGAGCAACCCGAGCGCGTCCTGCTCGCCCGCCAGGTCGACGGCGGGTGGCTGGACGTCACCGCGGCCCGCTTCCTCGCCGAGGTGCGCTCCGCGGCCAAGGGGCTGATCGCCTCGGGCGTCAAGCCCCGCGACAAGGTCGCGATCATGTCGCGCACCCGCTACGAGTGGACCGTCCTGGACTACGCGGTCTGGGGCGCGGGCGCGGTGTCCGTGCCCATCTACGAGACCTCGTCGGCCGAGCAGGTCGAGTGGATCCTCAAGGACTCCGGCGCCGTCGCGGTCGTCGTGGAGACCGAGGCGCACCTCGCGCTGGTCGCGCGGGTCCGACCGGGCTTACCCGCGCTCACCCAGGTCTGGACCATCGACGACGGCGCGCTGGAGCAGCTCGACGCCGGTGGCGCGTCCGTGAGTGACGAGCAGCTCGACGAGCGGATCAAGACCCTCGGCCCCGACGAGCTGGCCACGATCATCTACACCTCCGGCACCACCGGCCGCCCCAAGGGCTGCGTGATCACCCACCGGAACCTGCTGGCGGAGTGCGGGAACACCATCGCCCGGTTGCGACCGCTGTTCCACGACGACGCCTCCTCGCTGCTGTTCCTGCCGCTGGCGCACGTGCTGGGCCGCGTCATCCAGCTCTGCTCGCTCGCCGCCCCGGTCAAGCTCGGCCACGTCAGCGACCTCAAGGAGCTGCCCGCCGCGCTGGCCACGTTCCAGCCCACCTTCCTGCCCGCCGTGCCGCGCGTGTTCGAGAAGGTCTACAACTCGGCGCGCGCCCAGGCCGTCGCGGGCGGCAAGCAGAAGGTCTTCGACCTGGCCGTCGACACCTCCATCGCGTACAGCAGGGCGCTGGAGACCCCGTCCGGGCCGGGATTGGCGTTGAAGCTCAAGCACAAGCTGTTCGACCGCCTCGTCTACGGCAAGCTCCGCGCGGTCCTCGGCGGACGGGCCGCCTACGCCCTGTCCGGCGGAGCCCCGCTCGGCGAACGCCTCGGCCACTTCTACCGGGGCCTGGGGTTCGTGGTGCTGGAGGGCTACGGCCTCGCCGAGTCCAGCGCCGCGACCACGACCAACCCGCCGGACGTGCAGAAGATCGGCACGGTCGGCCTGCCGCTGCCCGGCTCGTCGGTGCGCATCGCCGAGGACGGCGAGATCCAGCTCAAGGGCGAGCACATCTTCACCGGCTACTGGAACAACCCCGAGGCCACCGCGGCCGTGCTGGACGCGGACGGCTGGTTCAGCACCGGCGACCTCGGCGCCCTGGACGAGGAGGGCTACCTCAGGATCACCGGCCGCAAGAAGGAGATCATCGTGACGGCGGGCGGCAAGAACGTCGCCCCGGCCGTCATCGAGGACCGCATCCGCTCGCACGCGCTCGTGGCGGAGTGCATGGTCGTCGGCGACGCGCAGCCGTTCATCGCCGCGCTGATCACCCTGGACGAGGAGATGCTGCCCCGCTGGGCGGCCCAGAACGGCAAGGAAGCCCTGACGCCGCAGCAGCTCCGGGTCGACCCCGAGCTGGTGGCGGAGGTGCAGCTGGCGGTGGACCTGGGCAACGCGGCGGTGTCGCGGGCGGAGGCGGTGCGCGAGTTCCGGATCCTGGACATCCAGTTCACCGAGGCGTCGGGGCACCTGACGCCGTCGCTGAAGCTGAAGCGGAACGTGGTGCGCAGGGACTTCGACGCGCAGATCCGGGAGATCTACGCGGAGTGAGGCGGACGAGCCGCGGTGACCGGGAGCGCCCGGTCACCGCGGCTCGTCCGCCTGGAGTCGTCGCGCCTCAGGAGATCTCGAAGCAGGGCTTCGGGCGCAGCAGCCCGCCGGGCGCGCAGGACAGCTCCAGCGCGGTCATCCCCGGCTGCGGGTTGGTCGGGTTGTAGAAGCCGGGCGCCGGGACGTTCCAGCCGCAGTAGCCGCCGCCGGTGAGGTCCGCGGACTGGTCGCCGGGGGTGAGCACGGCCGTGCCCGACGCCGCGAAACCGCCCACCTGGAACGTGTCGGAGACGGCGAACGCGGTGCCGCGCAGGTCGATGCTCGCCACCCCGCTCGCGGCCCCGTCGCAGCTCATCGCCGTGGCGTAGGGCATCGACGTCACGGTGGTGCTCCCGAGCGCGAGGGCGCCGGTGGACGTGGCGAAGGTCAGGTCGCCGATGTCGGCGGTCAGCGTCGCCGGGTCCACGCGCAGCTTGGTGAACGTGGTGCGCACGGTCGTCCCCGGCGAGGCGCCGCCCGCCGTGTACTGCGAGAAGTTGCCCTTCCCGCCGGTGTCCGGGAGGTCCAGGTACTCGCGCGGCGTGCCCGCCATGTCGTGGCAGTGCACGCCGAGCAGCCGCTGGTTCGTGAGCAGCAGGTACGGCCCGTCGGGCGCGGTGGGCAGGAGCGCGCGCACGGCCGCGCAGCTGTCGAGTGGCCCGCGCGGTTCGGCCGTCGCGGGGGCGGCGCCGAGCGCGGCCACCGCGACCAGCGCCGCGCCGGTGGCCAGCGCGCTGCGGAGAGCAGGTCCCATGTCGGGCTCGCAATCGTCGTGGGGGTGTGGCGGGAGCCGGGTCGGCTACCGGGAACCTAAAGCCGGGGCGCGACCCCGCTCCCCGGAAGCACCCCAGCAGGTGACCCCCTTCGGGACGCTGTCCCCCGGACGGGCGGGCCCCTCACCCCCGCAGGTACCGCGTCACCATCGCCACCAGCTCCTCCTCGAACACCTCCACCGCCGTGCTCCCCGGCGCGGCCATGAACTTGTGGGTGTTCATCTCCACCGTGAACAGCACCAGGTCCGCCGCCAGGCCCGGATCGCCCACCCGCACGTCCGGGTGCCGCTCCAGCACCTGGCGCACCTGCCCGGTCCGCAGCGCGCCGTGCCGGGCGACCGCGTCCAGCAGGTCCTGCGACGCCGCCGCCTCCTCGACCATCAGCCGCAGCAGCCTCGGGTCGTCGCGGTGGTGGTCGACCGCGTCGCGCACCAGCGCCCGCACCACCGCCTCCAGCGTCCCCGGCGCCAGGTCCAGCTCCTCGAACCCCGGCCACGAGCCCCGGTCCACGTGCTGGATCAGCAGCGCGGCCAGGATCGAGTCCTTGTTCGGGAAGTACTGGTACAGCGACCCGATCGACACCCGCGCCCGCTCGGCGATGCGGTTCGTGGTGCCCGCCGCGTACCCGTGCTCGGTGAAAACGTGAGCAGCGGCGGTGAGGATGCGCTCGCGGGTCAGCTCGGCGCGGACCTGGCGGGGCTTGCGACGTGGCTCCAAGCGGCGATCGGCGGACGGCACGGCTGGCCTCCTGGGGTGCGCGGAAAGCGAGTAGTCAAATACCTGAGCTAATGCTCACAATAGTGTCATGAGCTGCGAGGACAACGCATGACCGCCACGACGTCGCACCGGCTGGCCACCACCGCGCAGGTCGAGTCGGTGATCGGCCGCGCGCCCGCGCCCGTGCTGGCCAAGCAGATCACCGCGCTGGACGACGGCTGCCGCGCCGTGCTCGCCCGCTGCCCGCTCGCCGCCTTCGGCCACCGCGACGCGGACGGCGTCCAGCGCACCACCTTCGTCGGCGGCGCGCCGGGTTTCGCCCGCGTCCACTCGCCCACCCGCGTCTCGTTCGCGCTGCCGGACGCCCGCCCGCGCGGCCCGGTGTCGTTCACCTTCCTCCTGCCTGGCGTGGGGGAGACCTTGCGGCTCAACGGGAAGGCCGCCGAACGCGTGGGCGACGAGCAGTTCGTCGACGTGCTGGAGGCCTACGTGCACTGCGCCCAGGCCGTGATCCGCTCGGACCTGTGGCAACCACCCGTCCCCGCCGACCCCGCCCCGCGACCGCGCGGCACGGGCCCGCTCGCCGCCCCGGACGTGGCCGACTTCCTCGCCGCCGCGAGGTTCCTCGCACTGTCCACAGAGGACGGTGAAGGCGGCTCCGACACCAGCCCGCGCGGCGACCTCGCCCACGCGGCCCACCCCCTGGACGCCCGCACCCTCGCCATCCCCGACCGCAGGGGCAACAAGCGCGCCGACACCCTGCACAACCTCGTCCACGACGACCGCGTCTCGTTCGCCGCGCTGATCCCCGGCCGCACCGACGTGCTGCACGTCAGCGGCCGGGCGTCGATCACCACCGACCCCGAGCTCCTCGAAACCCTCGCCCTGAAAGGAATCCCGCCGCACGCCGCGCTGCTCGTCGCCGTCGAGCACGCCGAGGTGACCCCGAACGCCGCGCTGACCCGCTCCCGCGCGTGGACCCCGCGAGCGCACGCCCGCCCCGGCGAGGTGCCCGACCTGATGGTCCTGGCAGGCGACCACCTGGCCGCGAACCTGGCCGCCCGCAAGGGTTTCCTGCCCCGCCTGCTCGCCGCGCTCACCCGCGTCCCCGGCCTGGGGGCGGTCCTGCGCCTGGTCATCAACCGCTCCTACCGCGCCAACCTGCGCCAGGAGGGCTACGGCGACGTCCGCCTCACCCCCACCACCCCGGAGCCCCCGTCCAGGGAAGTCGAGATCGCCGAGATCCGCAGGGAGACCCCCGACGCCGTCACCCTGGTCCTGGACTCCCCGCACCCCTTCGACTTCCGCCCCGGACAGTTCTTCACCCTGCTCGCCGACCTCGACGGCGAGCCGGTCCGCCGCTCCTACTCCGCGTCCTCGGCCCCCGGCGGCACGAGCCTGGAGCTGACCGTCAAGCGCGTGCCCGGAGGCCGCTTCTCCACCCGCGCGAACCACGACCTGCGCGCGGGCGACCGCCTGCGCCTGCGCGGCCCGTCCGGCGCGTTCCACCTGGACCCGGCGGTCGACCGCGAGGTCGTCCTGCTCGCGGCGGGCAGCGGCATCACCCCGCTGATGAGCATGATCCGCGCCCTCCTCGCCACCGACGCCCCAGCCCGGATCGCCCTGCTGCGCACCGACCGCACCGCCGAGGACGTGATCTTCGCCGACGAGCTCGCCGACCTGGCCCACCGCGACCCGGACCGCCTGTCGATCACCCAGGTCCTCACCGCAGACCAGGGCCGCCCGACCCCCGCGCGCGTCGAGTCCTGGCTCACCGCGCTCACCCCGTCCGACCGGGCCGCCTACTACGCCTGCGGCCCCGACCCCCTGGTCGCCCTGCTCCGCGAGGTCCTGACCGCCAGGGGCGTGCCCCCCGAGCGCGTCCACCACGAGCGCTACACCACCGCCGCCCCGACCCCGGTCGCCGCCCCGCAACCCCTGGTCGTCGTCGACGGCGCCCGCACCCTCGGCGCGACCGTCGTCGAACCGGGCCAGACCCTGCTCGACGCGGCCCTCGCGGCGGGCCTCCCGATGCCGCACTCGTGCACCGTCGGCAGCTGCGGCGACTGCGCCGCGACGCTCCGCGCGGGCGAGGTGGCGATGACCGAGCCGAACTGCCTGCCCCCGCAGCGCAGGGCCGAGGGCGACGTCCTGACCTGCGTGGGCTGCCCGCTGTCCCCGGTCACCCTGGACGTCTCCGGGCGCTGAGCGCGCCGACTACACTGGCCCGGTGCCCCAACCGGACGCGTCCCCGCAGGTCGCGCGCCGTCCGCAGCGCGCGGTCGGCAGGCGCAACTTCGACGCCCTCCTCGTCGCCGCCCGCGAGGTCTTCGCCACGCACGGCGTCAACGGCTCGCTGGAGGAGGTCGCCCGGCGCGCCGGGGTCGGCATCGGCACGCTCTACCGCAACTTCCCCACCCGCCAGGTGCTGTTCGAGACCGTCTACGCCGACGAGGTGGACGCGCTCGCCCGCGTCGCCGACGAGCTGGCCGGGCACGAGCCGTGGGAGGCGCTGGTCGGGTGGTTGCGGCAGTTCGTCGCCTACTCGGCCACCAAGAAGGCGCTCTACGAGGCGCTGAACTTCGACTCGCCGATGTTCGCCGGTTACCTGGAGCGCGTCCACCGGGCCGGTGAGCCGCTGCTCGAACGCGCGCAGCTGGCCGGTGCGGCGCGCGCCGACGTGAGCTTCGACGACGTCCGCCTGCTGGTCAACGGGGTCGGCGGCGGGAACTACCGGGACGACGCGCAGCGCGACCGCGTGCTCGCCGTGGCGCTGGACGGGATCAGGGCGCGGGGCTGAGCGCGCGTCACCTCGTCGCCGCCGCCAGCGCGGCCCTGACCCGCTCCACCCCGGCGGGCACGGCCTCCCGCACCGTCGCGCCCGCGTGCACCAGGTGCGCGGGGGTGCCCGGCTGCCAGCGCCAGCCCTCCGCCAGCGGGCCCGCGTCCACCGCGTCGTAGCCGATCGCGTCCAGGAACGCGATGACCTCGGCCCGCGCGCCCGCGTCGTCGCCCGCCACGGGCAGCGCCGACCGGTCCGGCGCGCCGCTCGGTCGGGCCAGCGCGAGCAGCGAGCCGAAGAAGATGTTGTTGCACGCCTTGACCACCCGCGACCCTGCCAGGTGCGCCTGCACCAGCTCGCTCGTCGTCCCGACCAGGCCGGGCACGTGGCCGTGGCGCGCCGGGTCGTAGTTGATCGCGTCGACGACGGTCCGGTCCCGCAGCGCCGCCGCGGGCAGGTCGGGGTAGGCGCGCACCGGCACGGCGACGAAGGCCAGGTCGCACGCCCGCGCGGCCTCCTCCGGGGTCGCCGCCCGCGCGCCGGGGCCGAGTTCGGCGACCAGGTCGGCCAGGGTCTCCGGGCCCCGCGAGTTGCTCACGACGACCCGGTGGCCGCTCGCCACGGCCAGCCGGGCGAGCGCGCCGCCGACCTGCCCGCTGCCGATGATCCCGATGGTGCGCAAGGGTTCCTCCTTCGTGGACGGGGGTTCGACCGGCCGGACGACGCCGTTTCGGAGGACCCCCTCCGGTGAGGGCCCCAAGCTAGCGGAGGAACCCCTCCGGAAACAAGCGGGCGCTCTCGCGGGGGTCGGAGTTGACACCGCAGGCTAATGGCATTAGCTTTTTGGCTAACGAACTTAACGAGCATCACGGAGGACGCCATGACCCAGCACCTCACCCTCGACGGCGGCACCCTCGCCTACGAGCTCACCGGCGACACCGGCCCGCTCGTCGTCCTCGCCCACGGCATGGGCGACAGCCGCGCCGCCTACCGCTTCACCGCCCCGCGCCTGGCCGCCGCCGGTTACCGCGTCGCCGCCGTCGACCTGCGCGGCCACGGCGAGTCCAGCACCGGCTGGCCCGAGCACACCCGCACCGCCATCGCGGCCGACCTCGTCGCGCTGATCGAGCACCTCGGCGGCCCCGCCGTGCTGGTCGGCCACTCCATCAGCGGCGGCGCGGCCACCATCGCCGCCGCCACCGCGCCGGAACTGGTCACCGCCCTGGTCGAGCTGACCCCGTTCACCCGCGCGCAGAGCTTCTCCCCCGGCGACCTCCGCCACCCCGCCTACCGCAGGGGGATGCTCGCCCTGCTCGGCATGGCCGCGTTCGGCAGCACCAGGAGCTGGCTGCGCTACCTGGAGATCGCCTACCCCGGCCCCCGCCCGGCCGACTTCGCGGCGCGCCAGGAGGAGATCGCGGCGATGCTGGGCGAGCCCGGCCGCATGAAGGCGTTGCGCGCCATGGGGCAGGGCACCCCCGCCGACGCGGGCGCCCAGCTGGCCAACGTCAGGTGCCCGGTGCTCGTCATCCAGGGCGAGCTCGACCCCGACTGGGTCTCCCCGCGCGCCGAGGGCGAGGCCGTCGTCGCCGACCTGCCCGCCGGTCTCGGGCGGCTGGAGGTCGTCGAGGGCGCCGGGCACTACCCGCACGTCCAGTTCCCCGAGCGGGTCGTGGACCTGGTGCTGGAGTTCCTCGCCACCGCCCGTGCCTAGAGGCCGCCTCGACCGGGCCGCCGTCGTGGCGGCCGGGGCCGAGCTGGCCGACGAGGTCGGCTTCGACGCCCTCGCCACGGGCCCGCTCGCCGAACGCCTCGGCGTGCGCGCCCCCTCGCTCTACCGGCACGTGAAGTCCTTGGCCTGCCTCAAGAACGCCGTCTGCGCGCTGGCGGTCCGCGAGCTCGGGGACGTCCTGCGCCACGCGGTCGCCGGGCGCTCCGGACCGGACGCCCTGCGCGCGCTGGCCGACGCCCTGCGCCACTGGGCCCTCGCGCACCCCGGCCGCTACACCGCCACCGTCCGGGCCGCCGGGGCCGACGACCCCGCGCTGGCCCTCTTCTCCCGCTGCCTCACCGGTTCCCCGCCGCACGCCGCCCGCGCCTTCAGGTCGGCCTCGCACGGTTTCATCGCCCTGGAGTCCGCGGGCGGTTTCGGCCTGCCACACGACGTCGACCTCAGCTACCGCCACCTCGTCGACACCCTGATCACCGGCCTGGGCGCCGAACCCCCGCCGAGCACAACCCCGTGACCCCCGGCGCCGTCACCGGCCGCCCGCCCCGCGCCCCGACCCGGCCCGGTGACGCGGCGCCCAGGCAGGGACGACCCGTCCCCTGATGATCCGTGCCTTCATCCGCCCACCCGCGCCCAGCAGGCTCGTCCCATGAGCGAAACCACCCTCACCGGCAAGCTCGCCGTCGTCACCGGGGCGAGCGACGGCATCGGCCTCGGCCTCGCCCGGCGGCTCGCGGCGCTGGGCGCCGAGGTCGTCATCCCGGTGCGCGACGCGGCGAAGGGCCGCGCGGCGCTGGAGAGGATCGGCGGCACGTCCTCGACCCGCGTGCTCGACCTCGCGTCGCTGGCCTCCGTCGCCGACCTCGCCGACCGCCTCAACGCCGAGGGCCGACCGATCGACCTCCTGGTCAACAACGCCGCCGTCATGACCCCGCCCACCCGGCACACCACCGAGGACGGCTTCGAGCTCCAGTTCGGCACCAACCACCTCGGCCACTTCGCCCTGGTCGCCCGGATCCTGCCGCTGCTCGTCGCCGCCCGCGCCCGCGTCACCACCCAGGTGTCCCTCGGCTCCATGGCGGGCCGGATCGCCTGGGACGACCTCCAGTCCGAGCGCGCCTACTCGCCGTGGGGCGCCTACAACCAGTCCAAGCTCGCGGTCATGCTGTTCGCCCTGGAGCTGGACCGGCGCAGCCGCGCGCACGGCTGGGGCCTCACCAGCAACGTCTGCCACCCCGGCTTCACCGCCACCAACCTGCAGAAGGCGGGCCCCACGATGGGCGGCGCGCGCTCGACGTTCGACGCCCCGTTCCGGGTGCTGTCCCGGCTGGGCTGGCCGGTGCAGACCGTCGAGGGCGGGCTGCGGCCCGCGCTGCACGCCGCCACGTCCCCGGACGCGCGGGGCGGGCGGTTCTACGGGCCGCGCGGGCTGTTCCACCTCACCGGCGCGGCCACCGAGGAGAGGCTCTACCGCCGGGCTCGCGGCGAGGACGACGCCGCCCGGTTGTGGGACCTCTCGCTCGGCCTGGCCGACGTGGCGTTCGCGGCTCGGGGACACTGACGCCATGCAGAACCGGGCCGAGCTGGCCGATTTCCTGCGGGTCCGGCGCGAGGCGCTGCAACCGGAGGACGTCGGCCTGCCCAGGGGACCGCGCAGGCGCACCGGCGGGCTGCGGCGGGAGGAGGTCGCGGCGCTCAGCGGCATCTCGACCGACTACTACGGCCGGATCGAGCAGCAGCGCGGCCCCCAGCCGTCCGAGCAGGTGCTCGCCGGGATCGCGCGCGGGCTGCACCTGTCGCTGGACGAGCGCGACCACCTGTTCCGCGTCGGCGGCCACCCCGCCCCGCAGCGGCACCCGCGCGGCGACCACATCAGCCCCGGCACGATGCGCATCCTGGACCGGCTCGCGGACACCCCCGCCCAGGTGATCAACCAGGTGGGTGAGACGCTCGCCCAGACCCGGCCCGCGATCGCGCTGATGGGTGACGACACGCGGTGGACCGGGTTGGCGCGCAGCGCGGTCTACCGGTGGTTCACCGACCCTGGGTGCCGATCGATTCACCCGGTGGAGGACCACGAGCTGCACAGCCGGGTGTACGCGGCGCAGTTCCGGCAGGCGTGCAGCGCGCGGGTCCCCAGGGCGCTGGAGATCAGGGAGGCGCTGCTCGCCGAGAGCCCGGAGTTCGCGCGGGTGTGGGCCGAGCACCGGGTGGGGGAGGGGTATCCGGGGGTGAAGCGGTTCGCGCACCGGGAGCTGGGCGCGCTGGAGCTGCGCTGCCAGACGCTGGTGGACCCGGAGCAGGCGCAGACCCTGCTGGTGTTCACCGCCGAGCCGGGCAGCGCGAGCTACGAGAAGCTGCTGATGCTGGCGGCGGTGGGGTGAGCGGTCAGCCCTTCCCGTCCTCCTCTTCCTCGTCCAGGCGGGCGATCGCGGACGCCAGCGGCTCCGGGGGCAGCTTGCCGGGGCCGGTCCAGGCGCTGATCAGCTCGGTGGACTTGACCGTGGTGACCTGGTCGAGCCGCACCCAGTAGCCCTCGTACCAGGTCTTCGCCTCCACGCAGGGCACGCTGTCGGCGGGCCGGGTGGTGCTGAGCCGGGCGATCCTCACGGCGTCCGCGCCGTGGACGCGCAACCCGGTCTTGAGGATCACGACCCTCTCGTGCCGGTGCTTCATGATCGTGCCAACGCTCTTCGGCGACATCGTCGCGAGCCTCCAGGTAGGGGTGAACAACGGACCGTAGTCAGCACGCTTCGTGTTCGACTAGGCCCGAACGGGCGAACCCGCCACCTGTTCGCATCAACATCCTATGCATGTGTCCGCAGTTTTGCGCCTCTGCGTGACCACCGCTCCGGCGCTCGTTGCGACGTTCGATGGCGACGGCCCGGTCGGTCGGGCAGGGTGTCCGCCGTGCGCCCCGCCCCCGACTCCGCTCCGTCACCCCGCGTCCGCGCACCCCGCCCCGGAGGGCGAAAAATGCGCGCCCGCACCGCTCGAAAATTGAGACCCGGCCCACCCGTGCTATATCCGCGCGCCTTTTCGCCCGCGATGTCGGAATCGTCGCCGGAGAGAACTGTCACACCAGGTTGATGTTCCGGAACCCCGCATTTCATCATGGTCGGCGGTGATTCGTCCGAGCAGAGCTGTTTTCCGTCCCGGTGCGCTGCCGCGCCGAGGCCGGTCGGTGGAGGGTGAGGCGCGGTGCAGTTGTGGGAGGCGTTCGCCCTGTTCGGCGGCGGCCTGGTCGCGGGCGGGATCAACGCGATCGCGGGCGGCGGCTCGCTGATCACGTTCCCGCTGCTGGTAGCCATGGGTCTGCCCGGCGTCGCGGCGAACGTCACGAACGCCCTCTCGGTGGCCCCCGGCTACGCCTCCAGCGCCGTCGCGAGCCGCCCCGACCTGGTCGGGCAGGGCAGGCGGATGCTGGCGGTGGTCCCGACCATCGTCGTCGGCGCCCTGTGCGGCAGCTCCCTGCTCCTGTTCACCCCGCGCTACGTCTTCGAAGCCGTCGTGCCGTTCCTGGTGCTGACGGCGGCGCTGATGATGGCGTTCCAGAAGCGCCTGAAAGCCCTCGCGGGCAACCCGAAGGACAACACCCCGCGCAAAACCGCGATCCAGCTGCAGGTGGTGTTCTTCCTGTGCGGCGTTTACGGCGGTTACTTCAACGCGGGCATGGGCGTCCTGGTGATCGCCGCGGTCTCGCTCGTGCTGGACGAGCCGCTGCGCAGGATCAGCGCCCTGCGCAACGTCTTCGCGGCCGTGGTCGGCATCACGACGGTGCTGCTGTACAGCATCTTCGGCCCGGTGAACTGGCTGGCCGTGGCGGTGCTGGCCCCGGCGACCGTGATCGGCGGCTACGTCGGCGCGCGGGTCGCCAGGAAGCTGCCGCAGGAGATCCTGAGGTGGACGATCGTGGTCTTCGCGACCGGCGTGGCGATCGCGCTGTACCTGACCTGAGCCGGTTCCGGGCGCGCGTCAGCGGAAGTGCGCGGCGAGCCCGGACGCCAGGTCGGCCAGTTCCGGCGCGGTGAGGCGGGGTGCGCCTGGCCAGTCGGTGGACGAGAGCGGGTCGACGTCGGGTGGGTGCCGGGGTGGCGGGCGAGCACGTGCTGGTGGAAGTGCGGGACGGCGCGGCCCAGCACGGCGGTGAAGACCGCTTCCGGGGCCAGTTCGGCTCGGAGCGCCGCCGCCGCGCGGCGGACCGCCCAGCCGACCGCCTCGGCCTCGGCGTCGGTGAGGTCGGCCAGTCCGGGGGCGTGACGGCGGGAGTCGACGAGCAGGTGGCCGGGGAAACCGGCGGGGTGGCAGGTGACCACGACCAGGTCGCCGCGCCACACCTCCGGGCCCACCAGCGGGCCGTCGCCCCGGTGCTTGCGGCAGATGAGGCAGGTCATCCGCGGAGTTTAGGCAAGCGCGCGGCGCTCATCCCTGGAACGAGCCAATCGGGAGAAGCGCGGCGCCTGCCTGAACGCGCGCGGACCGGAAGCCCTCCCCCGCGTGGACTTCCCGCGCCCGCTCCTCCCGTGGTAGGAGACCGCCTCCTCCCACGGGACCGTCCGGTCCGCCGTCCGGTCCCGAACCGCCCCGGCTCGCCTACCATCCCCGGACATG
Source organism: Actinosynnema pretiosum (assembly GCF_024171695.1). Lineage (GTDB taxonomy): Bacteria > Actinomycetota > Actinomycetes > Mycobacteriales > Pseudonocardiaceae > Actinosynnema > Actinosynnema pretiosum. The sequence continues at coordinate 133,157 of NZ_JAMTCF010000005.1, forward strand.
CGGTTGCTGTCGCGCGGCCGGGACGTGTTCACCACCAGGGCCGCCGTGCTGGGGAGCGCCTTCGGGGTGCTCAACTACGCCTACACCGTCGACTGGGGGTGGGTCGTCGCGCTGGTCATGGCGCCCGCGCTCGTCGTCCGGGTGTTCTGGCGGACCATGCCCGGCTGGCTCCTGCTGGCCTGGACCACCCTCCCCACGCTCGTCGGCGACGCCGCCGCGGTCACCCAGAGCGCCTACCTGGTGGTGATCATCGCGGTGGCCGTCGCCGCGTCCGGGGAGGTGGGCAGGGCCGACCTCGTGGCGCTCGTGCTGTGCCTGGTCTCGCCGTTCTTCGTCTGGGCCCTGCAGACCAACCCGTGGCACCGGGGGATCGGGTCGTGGATCTGGTCCGCCGGGCTGCTGCTCGGGTGGGTGCTGGGCAGGCTGGTGGGCGAGCAGCGGGCGCTGATCGCGGAGCTGGAGCGCACCCGCGTGGAACTGGCCGAGGCCGCCGTCGCGGCCGACCGGCAGCGGGTCGCGCGCGACCTGCACGACGTGGTCGGGCACAGCTTCAGCGTCGTGCTGCTGCACCTGGCCGGGGCGCGGGTGAACCTGGCCTCCTCGCCCGACGAGGCCGTGGAAGCCTTGCGCAGGGCCGAGACCGTGGGGCGCGAGGGGATGGCGGAGCTGCGGCAGGCGCTGGTGCTCATGCACCGGGGGAGCGGGTCGGCGGCGCCGTCGGGGCTCGGCGAGATCGAGGACCTCATCCGGGTCTACCGGGACGCCGGGATGCGGGTGGAGGCGCACCTGGACCGGGACGTGGCCACGATCGACGCCGCGCCGCGCATCGTGCTGCACGACGTGCTGCGCGAGGCGCTCACCAACGTCGCCAAGCACGCCCCCCGACCGCCGGAAGCGGTGATCCGCGTCGAGCTGGACGAGCGGAACGTGACCGCGACGGTGGAAAGCCCTTGCGCGCCAACGGCCGCCGAGGGGAGTGGCATGGGGCTGGCCGGGCTCGAGCACCGGGTCACCGCCGTCGACGGCGAGTTCCGCGCCGCCCGCCACCACGACCGCTGGACCGTGCGCGCCCGACTGCCCCGCCGACTGCCCCACCGACCGACCGGGAGGACCTGAGTGATCCGCGTGCTGCTGGTGGACGACCAGCCGATGGTGCGGGCCGGGCTCGCGCTCGTCCTGCGCAGCCAACCGGACATCCGCGTCGTCGGCGAGCGCGGCGACGGCGCGGACGTCGTGCGCGCCGCCGCCGAGTGCTCGCCCGACCTGGTGTGCGTGGACGTGCGGATGCCTGGCGTCGACGGCGTCGAGGCCACCCGCAGGCTCCGGGCGTCCGGCGGGCCGCCGGTGTGCGTGCTGACCACGTTCGACGACCACGACGTGCTCTGGGCCGCCGTGGACGCGGGCGCGGCCGGGTTCGAGCTCAAGTCCGCGACACCGGAGAACCTGATCGAGGCGGTGCGCACCGTCGCTGGCGGCGGGACCTGGATCGACGGCACGATGCTCGGGCCCGTCCTGGCCTCCTACCGGCGGTTCGGGCGGCCCGCCGCGTCGGGGGTGGTGGGGGAGTTGACCGGGCGGGAGCTGGACGTGCTGCGCCTGATGGCGCGCGGCGCGTCGAACCGGGAGATCGCGGCGGACCTGTGCCTGGCGGAGACCACGGTGAAGACGCACGTGGGCGCGGTCTTCGGCAAGCTCGGCGCGCGCGACCGGGCGGCGGCGATCGTGTTCGCCTACGACTCGGGGATCGTGCGGCCGGGCGGTTAGGCGGCGGCGAACCGCTTGCGCGCCAACGCGGTCGCCACCGCGTAACCACCGCCACCGGCCACCGCCAGCACGGCGTGGACGCCCGCCACGTCCAGGAACAGCGACGCGGACGACAGCAGCGCCAGCCACGTCCCCAGCGCGTAGTGCAGGGTGTCGCGGCGCACCGCGCCCTCGGCGATGTTGATCATCCCGACGATCAGGACCGACCCGGCTGGCCACAGCACGTCCTGCACCTCGGGCCTCCCGGTCGCCAGACCGGTGATCGCCAGCGCCAGCGCGGTGAACCCCGTGCACCACGCCACGCCGAGCAGTGACTCGGTGCGCTTGCGCTCAGGCCCCGCGCCGCGCTGGGCCAGCGCGCCCGCCCGCACGGACAGGACCAGCGCCGGGACCAGGAACAGCGCCAGCGCGGTCAGCGGGACCCAGGGCGGCAGCCGCAGGAGCGGGTCGTCGCCCCTCGCGAGGGCGGCCGAGCCGTGGCCCAGGACGAAGGCCAGGGCGAACCCGGCGTAGGCGGCCCGGTTGTCCACCTCGCCGGGGCGGATCGTGGTGGCGCGCAAGGGTTCCCTCACGAGTCCGCGACGATGACGACCTTGCCCAGCACGGTCCGCGACTCGGCCAGCGCCAGCGCCTCACCCGCCCGGCTCAACGGGACCCTGGCGGCGACCTGCGGCGCCAGCGCGCCGCTCGCGACCAGCGCGAGCACCTCGGTCAGGTCGGCCCGGTGCCTGGCCCGGAAATCGGCTACCCGGCGCCTGCCCGCCCAGAAGTCGTAGAACAGCGCCCGCTTCCCGTTGGGCAGCGCGTTCCACAGGAACAGGCGGCCGAAGAGGGCCACCGTGCCCAGGAGGCTGCCCTTCTGGTCCTTTGTGGACGCTGAACCGTAGTTGACCAGCGTGCCGCCCCTGCGCAGCAACCGCCACGAGTCGACCAGCCCCGGTCCGCCGACGTGGTCGAACACCGCGTCCACCCCGTCCGGCGCCAGCGCGCGCAGGCGGCCCGGCAGGTCGGGCTCGCGGTAGTCGACGGGGATCGCGCCCAGCGCCCGCACCGCGTCGTGGTGCCTGGCCGACGCGGTCCCGACGACGGTGATCCCGGCGTGCCGCGCCAACTGCACCAGGACCGACCCGACCCCGCCGTTGGCGCCCAGCACCACGACCGTCCCACCTCGGGTGACGGAGGCCGACCGGTGCAGCACCTGCCACGCGGTGATCCCGTTCACCAGCACCGCCTCCACCTCGGCGGGCCCGATCCCGTCCGGCACCGGCACGAGGTCGCCCGCCGCGACGAGCAGCCTGCTGGCCCACCCGCCGACCTTGACCACCGCGGCGACCCGCCGCCCCACCAGCCCCCGCTCCACGTCCGGCCCCACCGCCTCCACCACGCCCACCACGTCGTACCCCGGCACGAACGGGAACAGCGGCTGGTCGTAGTAGCGGCCGAGGCGCATCTGCTGCTCGGCGAACGACACCCCGGTCGCCTCCATGCGCACCAGGGCCTCGCCCGGACCGGGCGCGGGCAGCTCCCGCACCCTGGTCCGCACCCCGTCCGGCTCGACCGGCCCCGGCAGCACGACCTCGGTCGCGGTCGACTCCCGGTGCGCCGGGACCGCCCCGCTCACGACGCGCTCCCGCCGGGCGCGGCGCTGCCCCGGTACTCGTCGAGGTCGGAGACCAGGTCGGCCACGTCCGGGTTGGCCGCGTACCGCTCCCGGTGCACCTCGGCGATCCGCGCGCCCAGCCCTGGATCGGGGTCGTCGCTGATGTCGAACGACGCGAACCGCTCGATCAGCGGCAACCCGGCCCGGTCCACCTCCAGGTGCGACGGGTGGTTCATCAACTCGGCGTAACCGGCCAGGTCCGCGACGACGGAAACGGCCCCGTAGTCGTAGTCGCCGCCGAAGTCCCGGCCGACGACGAAGGAGGTGACGGCGGGGTTGGCGCGGGCGGCGTCCCGCATCGCCGCGAGCCCGGCCGCGATGGCCTCCTCGGTCACGCCGGGGTGGACCGAGAAGCGGATTCCGTGGTAGATCGTCATGGGTGATTTTCCTCTGGCAGCAAGGGTTTCCCGCGCTCAGCGGCGGTGGCGCCCGCCGCGCTGCGGGAGTTGGTGCCGGAACCGTAGCGACGCGCGGGCGTCCGCGTCCTCGGTCGACGGCGCCGTTCCCCGGTGCTACCGGGGGAGGAGCCGGGGGCGGGTCTCCTCCCGTGGGACGAGGGACGTCAGCGCGCCCCGTCGCAGGCGGGCTCGGGCGCGCGGGAACCCCGCGCGGCGAGCGTTGCCACCGCACGGGGTTCGTGCTCGGCCTCGCTCAGCCGAGCCTGACGCAGGGCTGCGGTCGCAGCAGGCCCGCAGGCGCGCAGGACAGCTCCAGCGCGCTCATCCCGACCTGCGGGTTGTACGGGTTGTAGAAGCCGGGCGCGGGCACGTTCCAGCCGCAGTAGCCGCCGCCGGTGATGTCCACGAGCTGGCCGCCGTGGGCGACCGCGACCGCCCCGGACGCCCCGGCGCCTGCGGGCGCGAACGTGTCGTCGACGGCGAAGGCGGTGCCGCGCAGGTCGACGCTCGCCACACCGCTGGCGGTCCCGTCGCAGCTCATCGCGGTGGCGTAGGGCATCGACGTCACCCGGTCGACGCCGTGGGTGAGGCTTCCGGTGGACGTGGCGAAGGTCAGGTCGCCGATGTCGACGGTGAGCGTGGCGGGGTCGACGCGCAGCTTGCTGAACGTGGTGCGCGTGCTCGTCCCCGGCGACGCGCCACCGGCCGTGTACTGCGAGAAGTTGGTCGCGCCCCCGGTGTCCGGGAGGTTCAGGTACTCGCGCGGCGTCCCGGCCATGTCGTGGCAGTGCACGCCGAGCAGCAGGTCGGCGGTGATAAGAACGTACGGGCCGTCCGGCGCAATGGGCAGGAGCCTGCGGATGGCGGCGCAGCTGTCCAGGAGCCCGCGCGGGGCGGGGGCGGCGTCGGCCGTCGCGGGGGCGGCGCCGAGCGCGACCACCGAGGCCAGCGCCGCGCAGGCGGCCAGTGCGCTGCGGTGAGCAGTTCCCATGTCGAACCCGCAATCGTCGTCGTGAGGCTGGTGACAGGAGCAAGCCAGCTACCCGGAACCTAGGACCCGGCCCAACCCCCGCAGCGGCGAAAGCACCCCTCCAGGCGACACCCGTCGGGGGACATTCCCCCGGACAGACCACAGTGGACCGCCCACAGTGGACCGGCACGGCGAACCGCCCACAGTGGACCGTCGCGGTGGTCGACCGCCCGCGCGTGACCCCTAACCGCGAGCGGCCAGCTCGAACGCCGTGACCAGCGCCCGCCCGTCGTCCTCCCGCGTGGCCACCACGACGGTCGTCGGCTCCGCGCGCAGCGGCAGCACGGTCAGCTCCGGCGGGACCAGCCTGCCGTGGTCGCGGGCCACCACGGCCAGCGCCTCACCGGCCGCGACGCAGTCCCACACGTCGTCCGGCGACTCCAGCTCGGGACCCTCGGGCGCGCGCTCCCCGCCGGGCCTCGGCTCCAGCCGCCAGTGGGCCGCGCACTCCGGGGTCGAGCCGCCGGTCGTGGGCAGCCGCTCGTCGCGGATGTCGGCGAGCGCCAACGACTCCCGCCCCGCGAGCCGGTGCCACCGGGGCAGCACGACCATGCGCGGCTCGTCGTACAGCCGGGTCACCCGCAGCCGCTCGGTCCGCAGCGGCAGCCGCGCGACGACCGCGTCCACCCGCCGCTCCCGCAGCGCGGTGGCGGCGTCGTTCCACCCCAGGTGCACGCTGCGCACCACCGCGCCGGGCGCCCGCTCGCGCACCGCCCGGACGGCCCCGGTGACCGCGAGCCCCGGCGCGTACCCGACCACGAGCCGCTCGGGCCCACCGGCGGCCCGCGCGGCGGCGACCGCGCCGTCCGCCACCCGCAGCAACCGCTCGGCGTGCGGCCGGAACGCCGCCCCCGCGCAGGTGAGCTCCGCGCCTCGCGGCGTGCGCCGGAACAGCTCGACGCCCAGGCGTCGCTCCAACCCCCGGATCTGCCTGCTCAACGAGGGCTGCCCGACCAGGCAGCGCTCGGCCGCCCGGCCGAAGTGCCCGTGCTCGGCGACCGCGACGAAGTACCGGACCACGCGCAGGTCGAGGTCCACCGGGAAGGGCGTGGTGCTGGGCACACCACCACCCTAGCCGGCGGCCCCCGAGCACGTCCGATGCCTCCGGGGCATCGCGCGCGCCGCGCCGGGCATTGGATCCCGACCACCGCCCGGCCGGACAGTCGGGGCACGGCGGCCGGAGCGCGGCGGCCGGGCACACCGAGAACGAGGAGTCACCGATGACGACCACGCTGGTGATCGGCGGGACCGGGCTGATGGGTTCGCGGGTGGTGCGGGCGCTGCTGGGCGCCGGGACCGTCACCGCCTTCACCCGCGACCCGGAGTCGGCCAAAGCGCGGGCGCTGCGCGACCTCGGCGCGGGCGCGGCGAAGGGCGACCTGGACGACCCGGCGACGCTGCGGGCCGCGCTGGAGGGCGTCGACCAGGTGTTCTGCAACACCGACCACTTCGGCGCGGGCGGGGTCCTGGCCGAGCACCGCCAGGGCGTCACCGCGCTGGAAGCGGCGCGGGAGGCCGGGGTGGCGCGCTTCACCTGGTCCTCTTTGGACGGCGTCTCGGCGCTGACCGCAGGACGGGTCAGGATGTCCCACTACGACGCGAAAGCCGGGGTGGCCGCGCACATCCACACCCACCGGGCGGACGAGGCCGAGCGCGGCGAGGAGGGCTGGCACACCCGGAGCACGTCGATCCTGACCACCGCCCCGTACTACGAGAACTTCCCGGTGAGCCTGCCCCCGGAGCGCACCACCCTGCCGGACGGCCGCACCGGCGCGCTGTTCCGGATCCCCCTGGACGAGCGGGGCCGCTACCCGCTGATCGCGCTGGACGACATCGCGTGGTTCGCGGCCAGGATGTTCGACGACTGGCACGGCTGGGGCGGGCGCGACCTCGCGGTGGTGGCCGACAGCCCCACCGGCGCGGAGATCGCGGCGACCTTCGAGCGCGTCACCGGCATCCCGAGCGCCTACCTGCCGGTGCCGCTGGAGGCGATGCGGGCGGGCGGCGGCCACGACTTCGCGTCGATGTTCGAGTTCTTCCAGACCAGGCCCGTCGCCGACCTCGACCGCGACCTCCCCGCCCTGCGCCGCCTGCACCCCGGCCTGCTGACGTTCGAGGACTGGCTGCGCGCCACGGGCTGGACCGGCGAGCCCGCCTGACCCGGCAACCCCCGCAGGCCGCCCGCGCGAGCGGCCTGCGGGGGAGCGCCTGCTACCTGCGCACGCGCAACCACTTGGTGACCGTCGCCGTCCGGCCGTCCGTGGTCGTCACCGTCTGCGTCACCCGGTACAGGCCCGGCTTGGTGTACACGTGCTCCGGGCGGTACTCCGTCGTCTGCGTCCCGTCACCGAAGTCCCACAGCACGGTCGTGCCCTCGCCACCGCCCTGGTCCCACGACAGCGTGTAGAAGCTCACCGGCTGGTTCGCCCTCGGCCGCTCCGTCATCACCTCGAAGTCCGCGAACGGCGGCGGGGCGAGCGCGAAGCCCACCGTGGACGCCGACGCGTACTCGTCGTTCGACGTCGCCACGCGCACGTGGTAGGTCGTGCCCTCGGTCAGCACGAACGTCCGCTTCCTGCCGTACGACCACCAGCACGGGGCGAACTCGGTCAGGTCGGCCAGCGACGAGCCGGTGTACACCGTCAGCGTGTGGTAGTAGTCGCGCGACTCGTCGGACAGCGTGATCGACGCGGTCTCGGCCGGGGTGAGCGCGTACCAGATCGATCTCGTCGGGGCCGCGTCGCAGGACCCCTGCGCCTCACCCGGCTCGACGGTCGCCGTCCGCACGTCCGCCTGCTCGGTGAACGGCAGGGACGTGACGGGGGTGGCGTTCGCGAACGAGTCGTTCACCGGGAGCGGCGCGTCGGCGTGCGCGGTTCCCGTGGTCAGTGTCGTGAGCAGGGCCAAGGCCGCCGCTGCCAGTGCGGTCGAGCGCATGATCGGTCTCCTCCCGCGGACCCGCTCCGGGGTCCCCGTGCCGCAGTGAACCCGACCCGCCTGCGCGCGCGAGAGGATCACCGGGACCGGTCGCCCTGATGTCGCAGTGCGAACGGGTGATCCACAGCCCCGCCGGAACCCGTTGCGGGACAACGGGAACCGCCTCCCAGCTGACCTTTCGGCCCCCGCCCGGCCAGGAATTCGGCGGTGACCGAAACATCGCGGTCCGCGCACGCGGCGGCGTGGCCGGGGGCGCGGCGCGCGGGCGGCCCGGCACCCGGTCGCACCGCCGCGCCGCGCGAGCCCAATCCGAGGGTCGGAGCACCGCGCCGGGCTGGCTAGAGTGACGGCATGGCACTCGTGCTGAACTACGCCGCCCGCAGCGATCGCGGCCTGGTCCGCCAGAACAACGAGGACTCCCTCTACGCGGGTCCCCGCCTCCTGGCGGTCGCGGACGGCATGGGTGGGCACGCGGGGGGCGAGGTCGCCAGCAAGGCCGTGATCGGGGCGCTCGCCCCGCTCGACGACCACCGGCTCACCGGCGACCCGATCGAGCAGCTGCACGCCGCCGTCGAGTCGGGCAACTCCGCCATCAACGACCTGGTCGCCGCGAACCCCGCGCTCGCGTCCATGGGCACCACCCTGACCGCCGTGCTGTTCGGCGGCGAGTGGGTCGTGCTGCTCAACATCGGCGACTCGCGCACCTACCGGATGCGCGACGGCGCGCTCGACCAGATGACCAAGGACGACAGCTTCGTGCAGTCGCTGGTGGACGCCGGTTACATCACGCAGGAGGAGGCCGAGGTCCACCCGAAGCGCTCCATCGTGCTGCGGGTGCTGGTCGGCAACGACCAGGTCGAGCCGACCACGCACCTGCGCCGGGCGCGCGCGGGCGACCGGTTCCTGCTCTGCTCGGACGGCCTGTCGGACGTGGTGGACTTCGAGGCCATCGAGCGCGCCATGCGCGAGGGCGACGTCGTGACCTGCGCGGACACCCTGATCAGCCTGGCGCTGGCTGGCGGCGGCCCGGACAACGTGTCGGTGATCGTCGCCGACGTCGTGGACGACGACGTGCCGCCCGGCGTGACGCAGCCGGTGGAGGTGCAGCCGACCACGCCGATCCCGGCGCAGACCCAGCTCCTCCCGGTCCGCTCGCAGCTCCCGGTCGACGGCGAGCCCGGCCCGACGCAGGAGGTGCCGCTGCCCGGACGGCAGGACGCGCCGGGGCCGACGCAGGTGCTGCGCGTGCCGAACCAGCCGGAGACGGGCGAGACCGGCGAGAAGACCGAGAAGAAGCGCAAGGCCGAGAAGAAGCGCAAGGGCGAGAAGGTCGACGAGCCCGGTGAGAAGTCCGGCAAGCGGTGGGTGCCGATCGTGATCGCCGTGGTGATCGTGGTCGCCGCCGCCGTCGCCACCTTCGCCCTGACCTGGCCGACCACGCCCTGACGGCGGACGCCGGGGTGGGGCGCGCGACCCCACCCCCAGGTCAGAACACGTCCAGCACGACCTTCCCGCGCACCTCGCGCGCGAACAGCGCCATCGCCGCCCCCCGCAGCTCGTGCCAGTCCCCGCGCAGCCCGACCTCGGCGGACAGCCTGCCCCGCGCCATCAGGTCCAGCAGCACCGCCAGCTCCTCGTCCACCCCCGGCCGCTCCCCGCCGAACGTGCTGATCGTCCGCGTCGCCCCCAGCGCGAACAGCTCGCCGGGCCCGAACGCCGTCCGCTCCCCGGACGCCACCCCGACCAGCCGCAGGTCACCGCCCGGCGCCACCCGCTCCCACACGTCGGCCAGCTGCGGCCCGCCCACGGTGTCGACCACCAGGTCGAACTCGCCGCGCAGGTCCGCCAGCACTCCCGCCCAGCTCGCCCCCAGCCCGCGCAGCCCCTCCACCCGCCTCGGCGACCCGACCAGCGCGCTCACCCGCGCCCCCGCCAGCGCCGCCAGCTGCACCGCGAACCTGCCCACCCCGCCGCTCGCCCCGGTGACCAGCACCGCCCGCCCCAGCACCGACCTGGTCCGCAGCACCCGAAGCGCCGTCGTCCCGGCGACCCCGAGCGCCGCCGCGTCCGCCAGGTCCACCCCGTCCGGCACCACGGCCAGCAGCCCCGCGTCCACCGCGACCCGCTCCGCCCAGGCCTGCCACGCCCGCCCCACCGCCACCCGGCTGCCCACCGGCGGACCCGTCCCGTCCGCCGCGGCCCGCAGCACCACGCCCGACGCGTCCCGGCCGTGGACCGAACCGCCGGGTCTTCGGGCCGCGTGCTCCAGGTCGCAGGGGTTGAGCCCGATGTGCGAGACGGCGACCAGGCACTCGTGGGGGGCGGGTTCGGGCTCGGAGACCTCCGCCAACCGGATCGGCCCGGCATCGGCGTGGTCGACCACCAGTGCGCGCACCTGGCTCGCTCGCTTTCGACCTAGGGGTGGATCAACCGATGTTCCGCGCACGAGGGCGATCGGGCCACTACCCGCTGCGTCTTTCAGGTTGCCGTCTGCCTCACCCGAGGGTCGCTCAGGTGTCATGATGTCGGGCGTGGACGTGCTGGCTGACGCGCTGCGGATGCGCGGCGCGCGGGGGTCGCTGGGGGTCCGGCTCGAAGCCGGTGGCTGCTGGGGCGCGCGCGTCGACGCCCTGCCGCTGGCCTCGCTGTACCTGGTCACCGAGGGCCAGGTGTGGTTGGGGACGAGCGGCTCCGCGCTGCGGATCGACGCGGGCGGCGCGGTGTTCGTGCCGGAGCGGGTGCCGCACGTGCTGGTCAGCGAGCCCGGCGCGCCCGCCGAGCGGTGCGACCTGGACGTCGCGTGCGCCGCGATGGCCTCGGGCGCCGCGCTGCGGCTGGGCGACGGGCCGGTGCGCACCCGCCTGATCACCGCCTACTACGAGCTGGGCGAATCGCTGTTCCCCGGCGGTTTCCCGGTGCCGGTCACGGCGGAGGAGCGCCCGCAGCTGGCCGCGACCGCCGCGCTGCTGGCGGCCGAGCTGGCCGAGCCGCAGTTCGGCACGACCGCCGCCGTGAACAGCATCGTCGACCTGCTGCTGGTGCAGTTCGCCCGCGCCTGGCTGGCCGCGAACCCGGCCGCGCGCTCCCGGTCCTGGCTGGGCGCGCTGCTCGACCCACTGGTGCGGGAAGCGCTTACCAGGCTGCACGGGGAACCCGCGCGGGCCTGGACGACCGCCAACCTGGCGTCGGCGCTCAACGTCTCGCGGGCCACCCTGTCCCGCCGCTTCCCGGCCGCGCTGGGCGAGGCGCCCGGCGCCTACCTGACCCGGTTGCGGATGGACCTGGCGGCGATCCGGTTGCGCGACACCGACGAGCCGCTCGAATCGGTCGCCGAGGCGGTCGGGTACGGGTCGGGCAAGGCGTTCAGCCGGGCGTTCCAGCGCTCGCGCGGGCGCTCGCCCAGCGACTACCGGTTCCGGGCCCGCTACCGGGTGCGGGCGCTCGCCGACCTGCCCGCACCCGCCGCCGCCCTCGCCTGCGACGTGTCCTGACCCCGGTCAGGACACGTCCAGCACCACCTTCCCGCGCACCTCGCGCGCGAACAGCGCCCGCACCGCCCCGTCGACCTCGGCCCAGTCCCCGCGCAACCCCACCTCGGCCGACAGCAGCCCGCGCGCCATCAGGTCCAGCAGCACCTCCAGCTCCCCGGTCACCGCCGATTCCACGTCGCAGAACGTGGTCACCGTCTTCGGCTCGCCGATCGCGAACAGCGCCCCCGGCGCGAACACCACCGGCGCGCCGGAGGCCGCGCCCACCAGCTGCACGTCGCCGCCGGGCGCCACCCGCTCCCACACCTCGGCGAGCTGCGGCCCGCCGACGGTGTCGACCACCAGGTCGAACCCGCCCCCCAGCTCGGCCACCGACACCGCGACCCGCCGCGCCCCCAGCTCGCGCAGCCCCTCCGCCCGCTCCGGCGACCCGACCAGCGCGCTCACCCGCGCCCCCGCCAGCGCCGCCAGCTGCACCGCGAACCTGCCCACCCCGCCGCTCGCCCCGGTGACCAGCACCGCCCGCCCCAGCACCGACCTGGTCCGCAGCACCCGCAGCGCCGTGCTGCCCACGACGCCGATCGCCGCCGCGTCCGCCAGGTCCACCCCGTCCGGCACCACCGCCAACCACTTCGGCGCCACCGCGATCCGCTCCGCCCACGCGTGCGGCGCCATGCCCAGCACGACCCGGCTGCCCGCCGCCGGACCCGACCCGTCGGCGGCTGCCCGCAGCACCACGCCCGCCGCGTCGTGCCCGTGGACCTCGCCGTCCGGCCACAGCCCGGTGTGCTTGAGCTCCCCGAAGTTCAGCGAGATGTGCCTGATCTCCACCACCGCCTCGTGCGGCGCCGGTTCGGGCTCGGCGACCTCCGCGAACCGGAGGGGACCGGGACCGGCGTGGTCGACCACTAGTGCGCGCACTGGACGTTCTCCTTGCAGCTCAACGGTTTGCCTTCCCCTCCGATGCTCTGCGCGCCGACCGGGTCACCGCCACGGCCTTGTGCGTCAACGAGGTCGCCGTCTGCCTCAGCGCGGCGGCGCGGGCCCGTTCCGGTGCGATGATGTGCGGCATGGACGTGCTGGCCGATGCCCTGCGGGTGCGCGGGGCCCGAGGGTCGCTCGGCGTGCGGCTGGAGGCGGGCGGGACCTGGAGCACCCGCCTGGACCCGCTGCCCTGGGCCGCGCTGCACCTGGTGACCGAGGGCGAGGTGTGGCTGGAGGCCGGTGGACCGGCGCTGCGGGTCGGCGCCGGGGACGCGGTGCTCGTGCCGCAGGGCCTCGCGCACGGCACCTCGGGCGCGCCGGGGACCGGGTCGAGGCCGTGCGACCAGCGGGCCGCCGAGGTCGCGCAGGCCACCGGGCGTCCGCTGCGGCTGGGCGACGGGCCGGTGCGCACCCGCATGATCACCCTGCGGTACGAGCTGGGCGAGTCGCTGTTCCCCGACGACGCGCCGGTGCTGATCACGGCGGGGGAGCGCCCGCAGCTGGCGGCGACGGCGGCGCTGCTGGCGGCCGAGCTGGCCGAGCCGCAGTTCGGGACCACGGCCGCCGTGAACAGCATCGTTGACCTGCTGCTGGTGCAGTTCGCCCGCGCGTGGCTGGCGGCGAACCCGGCCGAGCGGGCGGGCTCCTGGCTCGGGGCGCTGCTCGACCCGCTGGTCCGCGAGGCGCTCACCCAGCTGCACCGGCGCCCGGCGCGCGCGTGGACCACCGCGAACCTGGCCACGGCGCTCAACGTCTCGCGCGCGACCCTGTCCCGGCGCTTCCCGGCCGCGCTGGGCGAGTCGCCGGGGGCCTACCTGACCCGGTTGCGGATGGACCTGGCGGCGATCCGGTTGCGCGACACCGACGAGCCGGTCGAGTCGGTGGCGTCGTCGGTCGGGTACGGGTCGGCCAAGGCGTTCAGCCGGGCGTTCCAGCGCTCGCGCGGGCGCTCGCCCAGCGAGCACCGGTTCCTGGCCCGCTGCCGGGGGCAGGCGCCGCGCGCCGAGCCCGTCGCGGTGCAGCGCGCCGCGTCCTGACCCCGGTCACGCCGGGGCAGGCTCGTGCTCCAGGCAGTCCACCCGCAGCTCGGCCAGCGGCAGCGGCGCGTCCAGCAGGCCGCAGTGGTGCGGCGAGACCGGGTCCGGGTGGGCGTCGCGGCGGAAGAAGCGGCAGCTCACGCAGGTGCGCGCCACGCTCACCACCCCGCTGCGCTGCAACCCGGCGATCACCCGCAGCAGGGTGTGCAGGGTGGTCGCCCGGTCGGCCTCCGGCACGCCGTCCAGCGCGCGCAGCAGCGGCTCGTCCCACGGCTCCAGCGCCCGCGCCACCTCGGCGCCCTCGGCGGTGAGCGCCAGCAACCGCCTGCGCCCGTCCTGGCCGGGCGTGCGGGTGATCAGGCCCTTGCGCTCCAGCGCGCTGACCGCGTCGGAGGTGGTCGGCTTGGTGACGTCGAACTCGGCCGCCAGCGCGCTCACCTCGCGCCTGACCTCGGGCTGCGCGGTGAGCGCCAGCACCACCTGCTGCTGGAGCGGGGTGAGGCCGTGCTCGCGGGCGGTGCGCTGGGACAGCGCGCGCAGGCCGTGGCCGAGCCGCTCGACCGCGTCCGCCAACCTCCGGTCCAAACCGGCCACACCCACCCCCCTCGCCACCGAACCGCAGACGTCCGATGATACTGGCGAGACCGGGTGGGGACCCCGCTCAAGGACGTCCCCCACCCGGTCGCGAGGTCCGCGTCGACGGATGGGCGGCTACCCGTCCGTCGACACGGCTGCCCTCACACCGCCTTGCGCAGCGCCACCTTCGGGAAGTCCACCGGCACCCCCAGGGCGACGTTGATGTAGTTGGTGAACAGGTTCAGCGCCACGTGCGCGATCAGCTCCACGATCGCCTCGTCGTCGAAGCCCACCGCCCGCAGCGCGTCCACGTCCGCGTCGGTGACCTGGGCGCGGTCGCGCACCAGCTTCTCGCTGAACTCCAGCGCCGCCTGGGTGCGCGGGTCGTGCGAGTGCCCGGCCTGGGCCTGGCGCATGTCCTCGGACGACACCCCGGCCTTGCGGCCGAGCGCGGTGTGCGCGGCCAGGCAGTACTCGCAGGCGTTGCGGTCGGCGACCAGCACCGCGATCTGCTCGCCCAGCCGCGACCCGAGCTTGCCCTCGCCGAGCGCGCCGAAACCGGCCCACATCATCTTCAGCGCGGCGGGGGAGTTCGCGACGGCCTTGAACATCGCGGGCGTCACGCCGAACGCGCCGGTCACCTGGTCCAGCAGCGCCTTGGCCTCGCCGGTCGCGGTCCGGGCGTCGATCAGCTCAACACGGGACATCTCTTCTTCTCCTTCATCGGTGGACCGCGCGGACCCTCCTGGGTCACGCGGAAGCGGGGCCCTCCAGGCGGCGGGACTGGTCGTCCAACCGGCCGGACAGGCGGTCGCGCAGCAGGTCGACCCACTGCGCGGGCAGCACCCCTGGGTGCGCCAGCAGGCGCAGGCAGCCGTCCCGGTCGTGCCGGTCGACGTTCACCACCCGGTGCGCCTCGGCGGCGGTGACGCCGTGGTCGGGGCGGTCGAGCGGGGTCAGCGCGTCACCGGCCTCGACGTGGCCGGGGGTGAGCACGCGGCAGTAGAAACCGGTGCGGCCGGTGCGCTGGGTTCTCGCGGCCAGGTCGGTGACGCCGTGGTGGACGGCGAGCTTGTAGCAGGGGCGGCGCGGCTGGGTCACCTGGAGCACGGCCGTGCCGACGCGGTACACCGCGCCCAGCAGCACCTCGGACTCCACGAGTCCGGCGGTGGTCAGGTTCTCGCCGAACGCGGGCGCGACCAGCTCGCCCAGCTCCGACGCCCAGGCCGCGTAGTGCTCGGACGGGTAGAGCAGCACGGCCTTGTCCGGGCCGCCGTGGTGCTTCAGGTCGGCCTGCTCGTCCCCGGCCAGCCCCAGCGCGGTCACCGCGACCGGGCCGCTGACCTGGGCCTTCCGGATGCCGGTCCGCACCTCGCGCCCGCGCCACGGCAGCGCCCGCACGGCCCCGGTGGACACGGCCAGCACCCGCGCGGCGGTCATCGCCGGGCGCTTTCGAGCACCTGCGCGGCCCACCGGTCGAGCACCCGCGCGCCCTCGTCGGCGACCGCGCGCGCCTGCTCGGCGGTGACGGCGACGTCCGGCGGCAGGTGCGGGGCGATCCCGGCCAGCGCGGCGGCGTCCAGCTCGACGTGGAACTGGAACCCGTAGGACGCGCCGACCCGGAAGGCCTGGTGCGGGTAGCGGTCCGACGAGGCCAGCAGGGTCGCGCCCGCCGGGAGCCCGAACGCGTCGCCGTGCCAGTGCACGACCGGCAGCACCGCCCCGGACGGCCCGAGCACCGGGTCGTCGGCGGTCAGCACCACCTCTCCCGCCCCGACCTCCGGCCGCTCGCCGCGCGTCACCGGAGCCCCCAGCGCCGCCGCGGGCAGTTGCGCCCCCAGGCAGATCCCGAGCACCGGCTTGCCTGCCCGGACGCACCGCGCGATCAGCTCCCGCTCGTCCGCCAGGTGCGCGAGGTCGTCGTCGACGCCCATCGGCCCGCCCAGGACGACGAGCACGTCGACGTCGGCCGCGCCGGGCAGCGCGGCGCCCAGGTCCACCCGGACCACCCGCACCGCGAACCCCGCCCCGACCAGCGCCGACTCCACCAGAGCCGGTCCCTCGAAGGGCACGTGCTGGATCACCGCCGCCCGCATCCCGGCCACCTCCCCGCTTCGCCGTCCCGCGTTGTGCCTGCCCCGCAGATACTGCCATAGTGGGTAGGAGTCCTAACAAGTTCTGCGCGGGGTGACCGTCGTCACCGCCGGTCCGCCGAACCCGCCAGCACCCACCACGAGCAGGGGGAAGCCCGAAGATGACGTTCGAGGACAGCGACAACACCGACCCGTTGACCACGGCGGCGGGCGCGCCGGTCGCGGACAACCAGAACAGCCTCACCGCCGGTCCGCGCGGGCCGATGCTGCTGCAGGACCTGTGGTTCCTGGAGAAGCTCGCCCACTTCGACCGCGAGGTCATCCCGGAGCGGCGGATGCACGCCAAGGGGTCCGGCGCGTTCGGGAAGTTCACCGTGACCGGCGACATCACCCGGTACACCAAGGCCGCGCTGTTCTCCCGCGTCGGCAACGAGTGCGGGACGTTCGTGCGGTTCTCCACCGTCGCGGGCGAGCGCGGCGCGGCCGACGCCGAGCGCGACATCCGGGGGTTCGCCGTGCGCTTCTACACCCAGCAGGGCAACTGGGACGTGGTCGGCAACAACACCCCGGTGTTCTTCATCCGCGACCCGCTGAAGTTCCCCGACCTCAACCGCGCGGTCAAGCGCGACCCGAGGACGAACATGCGCAACCCGGAGAACAACTGGGGGTTCTGGACCCGGCTGCCGGAGGCGCTGCTCCAGATCACGATCACCATGAGCGACCGGGGGATCCCGCGCTCCTACCGGCACATGCACGGCTTCGGGTCGCACGCGTTCAGCCTGGTCAACGCGGCGGGGGAGCGACACTGGGTGAAGTTCCACTTCCGCACCCGGCAGGGGATCGAGAACCTGACCGACGCCGAGGCGGGCGAGCTGATCGGCCGCGATCGCGAGTCGCACCACCGGGACCTGTACGAGGCGATCGAGCGCGGCGACAATCCCAAGTGGACTCTCAGCGTCCAGGTCATGCCGGAGCGGGACGCCGAGACCTACCGGTTCCACCCGTTCGACCTGACGAAGGTGTGGAGCAAGAAGGACTACCCGCTGATCGAGGTCGGCGAGCTGGAGCTCGACCGCAACCCGGAGAACTACTTCGCGGACGTCGAGCAGGCCGCGTTCAGCCCGGCCAACGTCGTGCCGGGGATCTCGCTGAGCCCGGACAAGATGTTGCAGGGCAGGCTCTTCTCGTACGGCGACACCGCGCGCTACCGGCTCGGCGTGAACCACCACCAGATCCCGGTGAACCAGCCGCGCGCGGCGACTGTGGTCAACAGCTACCACCGCGACGGGTCGATGCGGGTGGACGGGAACCAGGGCGGGCTGCCGGGGGTGGAGCCCAACAGCTACGGGCGGTGGGCCGAGCAGCCCGAGCACGCCGAGCCGCCGCTGGCGGTGGGGTCGGTCGCGGACCGGCACGACTTCCGGGCCGACGACGACAACTACTACGAGCAGCCCGGTGAGCTGTTCCGGTTGATGAGCCCGGAGCAGCGGGTGGTGCTGGCCGAGAACACCGCGCGGGCGATCAGGGGGGCGCTGCGGGAGACCGTGGAGCGGCACATCTCCCACTGCGCCAAGGCCGATCCCGAGTACGGGGAGCTGGTGCGGCGGGCCTGCGAGGCGAACGGCGCGCTGTGACCCGAGGGCCCTCGGCGTTCCCGCGCCGGAACGCCGGGGGCCCGGCCGTCGCGACGCGCGGGCACCCCCTGTTCGGAAATGACAATCGTTTCCGTTAGAGTGGGCGCCATGCGAACAGAGGTCGTACTGGTGGCCGGGCTCGCCGACCACGACGTCGCCCAGGAGATCTGGCTCGCCTCGCCGGGGGCGGTGCTCGTGCGGCACGACCTGCGCGAACTCGCCCAGGGGATCGTGCGGCGGTGGGTCGACGGCGAGCTGACCGTGCTCGAACTCGCCCACGGCTGCGTCTCCTGCACCCTGCGCCTGGACCTGCTCC
The DNA here is from genome assembly GCF_024171695.1 of Actinosynnema pretiosum. Classification (GTDB taxonomy): domain Bacteria; phylum Actinomycetota; class Actinomycetes; order Mycobacteriales; family Pseudonocardiaceae; genus Actinosynnema; species Actinosynnema pretiosum. The sequence continues at coordinate 151,074 of NZ_JAMTCF010000005.1, forward strand.
CGCTGCTGGAGAGCCTGGGCGGTCGGGTCGTCGTGCACCTGGACCCCGCGCTCGAACCCGAGGCGGTCTGCTTCGCGCTGCGCGAGATCGACGTGCGCGTCGACGCCGTCGTGTCCGTGGTCGACCGGGCCACCTGGCTGGCCGACGCCACCGGCGAGGACGACATGGCCGACCGGGGCCTGGCCGCCGCCGACGGCGACGACCGGACCGTCGCGCAGGTCGTGGTGGGGCAGGCCGAGTTCGCCGACGCGCTCGTGCTCGTCGGCGACGCCCCCGACCCCGAGCTGGACGCCGTGCTCGACCGGCTCAACCCGCGCGCCCCGCGCCGCGAGCGCCGGGGCCTGGACGCCGCCGCGCTGCTGGACGCGGTGCCCGCCGACGCCCGGCGCGGCCGGTTCGACGACGGCTTCGGCGCCCTCCTGCGCGGCCAGCCGCCGCTGGAACCCGCGCACGGCGTCGCCGTCGTCCACTTCACCGCCCGCCGCCCGTTCCACCCGATGCGCCTGCACGACGCGCTGGACGTGCTGCTCGACGGCGTCGTGCGCACGCGCGGCCGGGTGTGGCTGGTCAGCCAGCCGGAGACCGCGCTGTGGCTGGAGTCGGCCGGTGGCGGGCTCAACGTCGGCAACCTCGGGCACTGGCTCGCCGCGTTCGACGACTGGTCCGACGCGCCCGCCGAGCGCAGGCTCGCCGCCGCCGACTGGGACCCGGAGTTCGGCGACCGCGCCCAGGAGCTCGTGGTGATCACCCGGAGCGCGTCGCCCGACGAGATCGCCGCCGTGCTGCGCGACGCGCTCGTCACCGACGAGGAGCTCGCGCTCGCCGACGAGCTGGAGTTCGCCGACCCGTTCGCCGAGTGGCGCGACGAGAGCAACCGCAACGATGAGATGGAGGAGCTGTGAAGCAGGGCATCCACCCCGACTACCACCCGGTGGTCTTCCGCGACCAGTCGACGGGCAAGTCGTTCCTGACCCGGTCGACGGCCACGTCGGCGGCGACGGTCGAGTGGGAGGACGGCAACACCTACCCGCTGATCACGGTCGACGTCACCTCGGACTCGCACCCGTTCTGGACGGGCAACCAGCGCGTCATGGACACGGCGGGCCGGGTGGAGAAGTTCAACCGCCGCTACGGGAAGCGGTCCCGCTGATGGCCGTTCCCAAGCGCAAGACCTCGCGCAGCAACACCCGCCACCGCCGCTCCCAGTGGAAGGCCGCCGTGCCCGACCTGGTGCCGGTGAAGACCCTGGACGGGCGCGAGCAGCTCGTCCCCAGGCGGCTCGTGGCCGCCTACCGCCGCGGCCTGCTCTGACCGCGCGTCCGACCGGACTCGCGCTCGCCGCATCGATTCCCCCCCCGCTCCCCGCTGCGGCGAGCGCGCAGGCGGAGCCGGGGTGCTCCCTACCGGGACCGCCCCGGCTCCGCCGTCCTCCCGCACCCGGCGCACAGCCCGCTGAGCACGATCGACACGCTCACGTCCCGGAACCCGTGCGCGGCAGCCGAACTCTCGGCCCACCCCAGCACGCACCCGGCGTCCACCCGCTCGGCCCGCCCGCACCCGGCGCACAGCAGGTGGTGGTCGTGCGAGGAGTCGTCCCGCAGGTGGAACAGGTGCCTGCCCCCGCCGTCCTTGGTCACCCCGGCGAGCCCGGCGTCGGCCAGGATCGCGAGCAACCGGTACACCCCGGTCAACCCGATCCGCTCCCCGTCCGCCCGGACGCGCCGGTGCACGGCGTGCGCGCTCGCCGGGCCGGGCAGCGCGGCGAGCGCGGCGAGCACCGCCCTGCGCCGAGCGGTCAGCCGAACCCCGTTGACCTCGCCCGGCGCGGAACCGTCACGCCCGAACCGCATAGGCCTCCCCTCGCCGGTGGGGGAGATCCTATGAGAAAAGACAATCGTTTTCAATTGCCGGGTGGGCGCGCACCGGAGCCCCCGCGACGGTCGGGTCGCGGGGGTCCGGGGACCACCCCTCAGCGGGTGGTCGGGTGGGATCGGCCTCGGGATCGCCGGTCGGGGCGCGTCCGCCCGCCCGCGCCGATCCCGGCGCGTCACCCCTGGCGCGTCAGCCCCAGATGATGTTGACGCTGCTGATGCGGATGTTGCACTCGCCCTGGTAGCTGCCCTTGCCGTACTGCCAGCTGCTGTAGATGTCCGGCTGCGCCTGGCAGTCCAGCTTCGCGCGCCACTTCTGGCTGCCGTCGCCGGTGCAGTTGGTCTTGCCGAGCCTGTTGAACCACTGGTTGTTGCAGGTCAGGCCCCCCTTGCTCTGGGTCGACGACCCCGCCATGACGGTCGGCCCACCGGTGTCCGCCGGTGCCGCGTCCGCCAGCGCCGGGGCGCTGAACCCGGTCCCGATGGCCGCTGCCGCGAACGCGATGGCTCCTGCCCTGGTCAGGACGTTCATGCTGGTTCCTCCCTGAACGATGAATGCGACGCCGCGCCCGATCCGGAGTCCGTGAAATCGAGTTCCGCTGCTCCCGGATCGGGATTCCCGTTCGTCGCGCTTCCCCTTCCGAGACACATCCCAGCAGGCCGTTCCGGGGCTTCGGAAGGTCGATTGACAGGTCCGCACAAGTCCGTACAGTGGCGCTGCGCGGCACAACAGCGCTGGTCCGGGGCTTGAGCGGGGGTGAAGCCTCGGTGTTCGACCGGTCGGCCTGGGAAAAGGGGATATTCCATTCCGGTCGGCTGCCGGGAGTTTCACGCAGGCTAATACCGCGAACCGGGGGGAAACCGAGTGCGCACCGCGAACAAATCCGGGCAACCTGTTGCCGCCTTCACGAAAAAGGACTTCGGCCGGGCGCTGACCGCCCTGCGCGAGGGCACCGGGCTCACCGTCCGCGACCTCGCCCGCCGGGTCGGCGCGCCCTTCGGGACGCTCAGCGGGTGGTGCACCGGCAGGCACGTGCCCACGCTGTCCCAGCGGGAGCTGTTCCTGCGGCTGCTCGCCGAGTGCGGCGAGACCGACGAGCGCCGCGTCGCCGACTGGGTGGCCTGCTGGCTCCGGCTGCGCCGCCCCCTCGGCGGTCAGCGCGCCGACGACCGCGCGCCCTACCGGGGGCTCGAAGCGTTCCAGGCCGAGGACGCGGACCGGTTCTTCGGCCGCGAACAGCTCACCGACCTGCTCGTCCGGCGGGTCACCGAGGGACCCGGTGGGCTCGTGGTGGTCGTCGGCGCGTCCGGCTCGGGCAAGTCCTCGCTGCTGCGCGCCGGCCTGCTGCCCCGGCTCTGCCGCGCCGCCGAGCGCGACACCGCCGAGCACGACACCGCTGACCACGACGTCCCAGGACGCGAAGCCCACCGGGGTCTGCTGCTCACGCCGGGGGCGCGCCCGCTGACCGCCCTGGCCTCCCAGCTGTCCCTGCTCGGCGACGCGCCAGCCGACGAGGTCGAGGCCGCCCTGCGCGCCGCCCCGGAACCCGCCGCCCGCGCGCTGCGCACGACGCTCGCCGAACCGGTGCTGCTGGTGGTCGACCAGTTCGAGGAGGTCTTCACCTCGGCCGACGAGGGCGAGCGCGCCGCGTTCCTCGCCGCCCTGCGCGGCCTGACCGACCCCTCGCCCGCCGACCGGCCCGTCACAGCAGACCGGTCCGGCCCAGCAGACCCGCCCGGACCCGCCCTCCGCGCGGTCCTCGGGATGCGCGCCGACTTCTACCCCGACGCACTCCGGTGGCCCCTGCTCGCGACCGCGCTCCAGGACCACCAGGTCACCGTCGCCCCGATGACCGAGGACGAGACCCGCCGGGCCATCACCGCCCCCGCCGCGCTCGCCGGTCTGGAGGTCGAGAACGGTCTGGTGGACCTGCTGCTGCGCGACCTGGCGCCGTCCGGCCCGCACCGCGCGGGCGCCCTGCCGCTGCTGTCCCACGTCCTGCTCGCCACCTGGGAGCGCGCGGGCGGCGCCACCCTGGGCGTCGCCGACTACGCGGCCACCGGGGGAGTGCACGGCGCGGTCGCCAAGACCGCCGACGACGTCCACGACGCCCTCCCCGAACCGGACCGCGAGCTGGCGCGCACCCTGTTCCTGCGCCTGGTGCACGTCGGCGACGGCACCCCCGACACCCGCAGGCGGGTGCCCCTGGACGAGCTGCTCGACGTCCCCGAGGAGAGCGCCAGGGTCCGGGCGGTGCTGGGCCGGTACGTCGACCGCCGCCTGATCACCGCCGACGTCGACGGCGTCGAGATCAGCCACGAGGCGCTGATCGACTCCTGGCCGAGGCTGCGCGAGTGGATCGACACCGACCGGTCCGGGCACCGCCTGCACCGCAGGCTCACCGAGGCCGCCAAGGGCTGGCAGGAGACCGGAAGGCACCCCGACGCGCTCTACCGGGGCGTGCGGCTGGACGCGGCGGTCGAGTGGGGCGCCCGGCACGGCGGGCGGCTCAACCGGGTCGAGCGGGAGTTCGTGGACGCGGGCGTGCGGGCCGAGCGCGCCGACCGGGTCCGCGAGCGCCGCCGCACCCGCGTGCTGCGCAGGCTCGCCGCCGCGCTCGCGGCGCTGCTGCTGGTCGCGGGCGCCACCGCCGTCCACTCGGTGCGCCAGGGCGACCGGGCCGACCGGGAGCGCGACCTTGCGGTGTCGCGGCAGATCGCGGGCACGGCGGGCAGGCTCGCCGAGAGCGATCCGGCGCTGGCCGCGCAGCTCGCCGTGGCCGCGCACCGGGTCGCCCCGACCGTGGAGGCCACGTCCGCGCTGCTCACCGCCGCGTCCAGGCCCGCCGTGTCCCGCGCCGTCCGGCCGAACGGCGCCCGGCAGGCCGCGGTGGTGGACCCGAGCGGCACGCTGCTCGCGGCGGCGGGCGCGACCGAGGCCGACACCGAGGTGCTGCTGTGGGACGTGCGCGACCCGGCGCGGCAGGAGCTGCTGCCGGTCAGGCTCACCGGTCACACCGGCGCGATCTACGCCGCCGCGTTCTCCCCGGACGGCCGCGTCCTCGCCACCGGGTCGGCGGACCTGACCGTGCGCCTGTGGGACGTCGCCGACCCGCGAGCCCCGCGCCCGCTGGGGGAGCCGATCACCGGACCGGGCAAGCGGGTGCTGGCCGTGGCGTTCTCCCCGGACGGGACCCGGCTCGCGGTCGGCGGTGACGACCGGCTGCTGCGCCTGTGGGACGTGCGCGACCCGGCCACCCCGGTCGCCGGTGCCGCGCTGGACGGCGCCGGAGGAGGGGTGCAGAGCATCGCGTTCACCCCGTCCGGCGAGGTCGCCGCGACGGCCGACGCGTCCGGCGCGGTCCGCCTCCACGACCTGGTGGCGGGCCGTGCGATCGGCGTGCTCCCGCTGCCCAGCAGGGTGAACTCGGTGGCGATCAGCCCGGACGGCCGCGTGCTCGCGGCGGGCAGCAACGACGCGACCGTGCGCCTGTGGCGGCTGGACGACCCCGCCGCACCCGCCGACGACGGCGTGCTGACCGGCGCGGCGGGCTGGGTGAACGCGATCGCGTTCAGCTCGGACGGCGCGCTGCTCGCCGCCGCCGACGCGGGCGGTCGGGCGACCGTGTGGAACCTGGCCGACCGCGCGCACCCCACCTCGCTGCCGCACCCGAAGACCGCGACGGCGGTGGCGTTCCGCGAGGGCGACCGGGTGCTGCACACCAACGCCGTGGACGGGGTGGCCCGCCGCTGGCTGGTGCCCGGACCCGTGCTGCCCACCGCCGACCGGCAGATCACCGGTCTGGCGTTCGCGGCGGGCAGGCCGCTGCTGTTCGACGGCGGCACCGACCTGCGGCTGTGGGACCTGTCCGACCGCGACCACCCGGTGCGCGGGGCGCCCGCGCTCACCGCGCCGCCGGACGGCGACCGGATGACCGGCGGCCTGTCGCTGAGCCCGGACGGCCGCACGCTCGCCGCCGCGACCAGGAGCGGCAACCACGTCGTGCTGTGGGACGTGACCGACCCGGAGCGCCCGGTGCGGCGGCCGGAGCGGTTGACCGGGCACACCGCGCTGATCGAGGACGTCCGCTTCGCGCACCGGTCCGACCTGCTGGCCAGCGCGGGCGACGACGGCACCGTGCGCCTGTGGTCGACCGGCCCGGCGGCGCCGCTGGCCGTGCTGGAACCGGGGTCCGGGTTCGCCTACGCGGTCGCGTTCACCCCGGACGACCGCCTGCTCGCGGCGGCCACGCAGGGCGGCGAGGTGGCGCTGTGGGACGTGTCGACCCCGACCGCGCCGCGCTCGCTCGGCCTGCTGGAGGTGTCGAAGGACGACGTGCGCAGCCTGAGCGCCAGTCCCGACGGCCGGACCCTGGCGGTCGGCACGGCCACCGGCGCGGTGCAGCTGTGGGACGTGACCGACCCGGCCGCGCCGGTCCGCAGCGGCGACCCGATCACCGGCCCGGACGGGATCGTGCACGCGCTGGCCTTCACCCCGGACGGCGGCCTGCTCGCGGGAGGCGCGGGCGCGGGGCAGACCTGGGTGTGGCGGCTGCCCGACCGCACCCCGCTGGCGATCCTGCAGGGCGCCGCGTCGACCACCTGGGCGACCAGGTTCACCCCGGACGGCGCGCTGCTGGCGACGGCGAGCGGCGACGTGCACCTGTGGGAGGTGGACCCGGAGCGGGCGGTCACCCGCGTGTGCGCGAACGCGGGCGACCCGGTGACGGAGGCGGAGTGGGCCAGGCACGTGCCGGGAGTGCCGTACCGGGCGGTGTGCGCGCGCTGAGCGGTGCCGGGGCCGCCGTGGAACCGGCGGCCCCGGCACCGCTCAGACCCGCACCAGCGTCAGGTCCCACTGCCCGTGCTCGTCCTCCCAGATGGTCACCACCTCGCCGAACCCGAGCGGGTTCCGCTCCGGTGACTCGTCCACGAACACGTCACCCGCGTCCGCGAACTCCCGGCCGACCCGCAGCGCCTCCTCCAAGGTGCCGTCCGTGGCGACCCTGATCCACACCACCCGCCACCGCGCCCCGGCCAGGTCGCGCCCCACCAGCGCACGTCCCTCGACCTGCTCGTCCTCGACGTCGAAGATCGTGTTCGGCCCGTCCACCCGCAGCGGTCCCTCGTCGGTGAGGCACAGGTAGTCGCTCACCACCTGCCGCTCACCGCTCAGCACCTCGGGCGCCAACCAGCCGGGATCGCGGTCCAGCTCGCTCTCGTGCAGGGCGTTCCCCCACGCGTACAACGCATACATGCCGCGGATCGTAGGCGCGGGGTCCGACAACGGCTCGGCGATCGGGCGGCGGATAGGTTCGACGGGGGGACACCGACTCACCGGCGCGGCGCGAGTTGTGGGCCGACCCGGCGTTCCGGCGATTCTTCCTCGGCGTGGCCACCTCCCTCGCCGGTTCGGCGATGGCCCCCGTGGCGCTCGCGTTCGCCGTGCTCGACAGCGGCGGCTCGGCCACCGACCTCGGGATCGTCGCCGCCTGCGGCGTGGTCGCCGTCGTCGGCTGCCTGCTCGGCGGGGGAGTGGCCGCCGACCGGCTTCCCCGGCGGGTCGTGCTGGTCGGGGCGGACGTGGTGTGCGGGGTGGCGCAGGTGGTGTTCGCGGTGCTCGTGCTCACCGGCGTGGCCGAGCTGTGGTCGATGGCCCTGCTCGCCGCCGTGCGCGGCGCGTCCGCCGCCTTCCACCAGCCCGCGCTCGCCGCCCTGCCCGCCGAACTCGTGCCGCCGGACCGGTTGCAGCGCGCCAACTCGCTGCTGGAGCTGGCCAGGTCCGTCCCGCAGGTCGCCGGTCCCGCGCTGGCCGGGGTGCTGGTCGCGGTCGGCGGGGCCGGGTTCGTGCTGCTGGTCGACGCCGCCTCCTACCTGGTCAGCGCGGCCTTCCTCGCGGGCGTGCGCACGCCCGGCCGGGGCGCGCCGACCACCTCGCCGTGGCGCGACCTGCGCGAGGGCTGGACCGAGTTCCGCGCGCGCCGCTGGCTGTGGACCACCGTGCTCCAGCTCGCCCTGTGGAACCTCCTGGTGGTCTCCCCGTTCCTGGTCCTGGGCCCGGTGGTCGCCGAGCGCGACCTGGGGGGTGCGTGGGCGTGGGGCCTGGTGTCCGCCGCCCAGGGCGCGGGCGCGGTGCTCGCCGGGGTCGCGCTGCTGCGCCTGCGGGTGCGCAGGCCGCTGCTGGTGACCACGGCGGCCCGCCTCACGCGAGCGCCCCTGCTGGTCGCGCTGGCGCTGCCGTCGCCCGTGCCGCTCGTGGCACTGGCGGCGTTCGCGGTCGGCTCCTCGTCCGGCCTGTTCTTCGCGCTGTGGCGCACCACCACCCAGACCCTCGTGCCACCGCACGCGCTGGCCAGGGTGAGCGCCTACGAGCTGTTCGGCGCGTTCGCGCTGGGCCCGATCGGCCTGGCCCTGGTCGGACCGGTCTCCGAGCGGCTCGGCACCGCCCCGGTGCTCTGGACGGCCGCGGCCTGGCAGGTGCTCAGCTGCTGCGCGCTCCTGCTGCTGCCGGACGTGCGTGGGCTGCGCCTGAACCGCCCCCGGCCGGAGTGAGCGCCGCGCGCCCGGCCCGGTGCTCGCTCGGCCTGCTCCCGCGCAGCCGCTTGAACGCCGCGCTCAGCGCGAAAGCGTTGGCGTACCCCACCTTCCGCGCGATCGCCGCCACCGTCTCGTCGGTCTCCCGCAGCAGGTCGGCGGCCAGCGCGACCCGCCACCCCGCCAGGTAGGCCATCGGCGGCTCGCCGACCAGCGCGGTGAACCGCCGCGCCAGCGCCGCCCGCGACACCCCCACCCCGGACGCCAGCGACGCCACCGTCCACGGCCGCGCGGGCTCCTCGTGCAGCGCCCGCAGCGCCGCCCCCACCAGCGGGTCCTCCAGCGCCCGGCACCACGGCGGCACGTCGGCCGCCGGGTCCGCGAACCACGTGCGCAGCGCCGACACCAGCAGCAGGTCCAGCACCCGGTCCAGCACCGGCTGCTGCCCCGGCCCGCCCCCGACGACCTCCTTCGCCAGCACCGCCACCGCCCCCGCCTCGGCGGTCGTCACCAGCACGCGGGGCAGCGCCCGCAGCAACCGCTCGCTCAGCTCGCCCCGCCGCTCGAACACCCCGCTCAGCAGCACCGTCGCCCGCTCGTCCGGAACCCCGCACACCTGCGCGGCCTGCTCGACCCCGTCCGCGCCGGGGCAGTAGTCGGCCTCCGTGATCACCGCCGTCGTCGGCGTGGCCGGGCTGTCGGCCAGCACGTGCGGCACGTCCCCGCGCACCACCGCCACCTGCCCCTCCAGGACCGCGACCGCCGCCTCCCCGCCGTCCGGCACCACCCAGGCCCGCCCGCGCAGCACCGAGACCAGCGTCAGCGGCACCCCCTCCCGCACCCGCAGCGCCCACGGCGGTCGCACGGTCGTCCGCCGGAACACCGCCCCCCGAGCCCGAACCCCCGCCAGCAAACCGGAAACCGCGTCCACCCGGCGGATCGTAGAGCGCGCCCGCCCGTGGACGACCCGGTATCGACGTGAGCGCGCGGGACATGGAACCCGCGCCCACCGGCCGGTTGACTCGTCCCATGCCCGAAAACCCGATCCTCGTCACCGGCGCGACCGGCAAGACCGGCCGCCGCGTCACCGCCCTCCTGCGCGCCAGGGGGCACGCCGTCCGCGCCGCCTCCCGCAACTCGCGGGAAACCCCCTTCGACTGGACCGACCCCGGCACCTGGGACGCGGCCCTCGACGGCGTCCGCGCGCTCTACCTGGTGCAGCTGGACGGCGCGAACCTGGCGCCCGCCTTCGTGGAGCGGGCCGTCGCGCGGGGCGTGCGGCGGATCGTGCTCGCCTCCGGCCGGGGCGTCGACGTCCCCGGCTACGTGCTGGAGCCGGACTGGCTCGACGCGCTCCTGGACGCTGAGCGGTCAACGCGCGAGATCAGTCCTGAGTGGACGATCGTCCGGCCGGGCTGGTTCGCCCAGAACTTCAGCGAGGGCTTCTTCGCCGACGCCGTCCGCGCCGGGGAGATCCGCCTGCCCGCCGGGGACCAGGCGGCGAGCTTCGTGGACGCGGACGACATCGCCGAGGTCGTCGTGGCCGCGCTCACCGGGGACGGGCACTCGGGGCAGGTCTACGAGCTGTCCGGGCCGCGCGCCCTCACCCTGGCCGAGGTGGCCGCGACCATCTCCGGCGCGGCGGGGCGCGCGGTCCGCTACGTGCCGCTCACCGTCGAGCGGTACCGCGCCGAACTGCTCGCGGACGGCCTGTCCGAGTCCGACGCCGACCTGTTCACCAAGTTCCTGCACCCGCTGGCCGCAGGCCTGGACGCGCACCTGTCCGACGGCGTGCGGCGCGCGCTCGGCCGCGACCCGCGCGACTTCGCCGGGTTCGCGGCCGGGGCCGACTGGTCGCGCTGACCCACGTGATCGTCTTCGCGCCACGTCTCCCGCACGGCCACCCCCGGTTCACCCCGGCCGCCTAGCGTTCCGCACGCCTCGAACGTCGTGACGCACCGGGATGGAGTCGCCGTGGGGAAGTTCGCCAAGAGGTCGGTAGCGGTCGGTCTGGCGGTGACCTGCCTGGTCACCGCGCAGAGCGGCGTCGCCGCGGGGGAGCGCGGCTACGGCCGGGCCACCCTCACCAGGTTCGCCGCCCTGCCCGCCGAGACCTCCGTGCCCGCCAGCGAGCCCTCCGGCGCCGCGCTCGGCACGGCGCCCGTCAACGGCGTCGTGCCGCCGTTCGCCGACCAGCCCGTGCAGGGCTTCAGCGGCGTGCTGCGCAACGCGGACGGCACGTTCGACGTGCTCTCCGACAACGGTTACGGCACCAGGGCCAACAGCGCCGACTTCGCCCTGCGGATCCAGCGGATCGCCCCGGACTTCGGCTCCGGCGCCGTGGACGTGGTCGGCGGCCTCACCCTGACCGACCCGAACCGGCACGTCCCGTTCCCGCTCACCAGGGCCGACCGCGTCCTCACCGGCGCCGACCTGGACGTCGAGTCGATCCAGCGCGGCGCGGACGGCACCTACTGGATCGGCGACGAGTTCGGCCCGTACCTGCTGCACTTCGACCGCGCGGGCAGGCTCATCGCCCCGCCGTCGCCGCTGCCCGGCGTGCGCGCCCCGGAGAACCCCGAGGGCTCGCCGAACCTGGGCGGCAGCAAGGGTCTCGAGGGGCTGGCGCTGTCCCCGGACGGCCGCGCCCTGGACGCCCTGCTGGAGGGGACGGTCGCCGGTGACGCGCCGGGAACCCTGCGCCTGAACGAGTTCGACGTCGCGAAGAACCGCTTCACCGGCAAGAAGTGGCTCTACCGCTTGGACAAGCCGGAGCACGCGATCGGCGACGCCGTGGCCGTCGACCGCAACCGCCTGCTGGTGATCGAGCGCGACGGCAACGAGGGCGCGGCGGCGAAGGAGAAGAAGGTCTACCTGGTCGACAAGCGCGACCGCGACCGCGACGGCGCCCTGGACAAGACCCTGGTGGCCGACCTGATGGACATCGCGAACCCGCGCCGGATCGGCGGCTTCCCGGAGAAGTTCACCTTCCCGTTCACCACCATCGAGGGCCTGCTGATCCTGGACGACCGCACCATCGCCGTCCTGAACGACAACAACTTCCCGTCCTCCTCCGGCCGCACGCCGGGCGAGCCGGACGACAACGAGTTCATCACCCTGAAGCTCGACAACGCCCTCGACGCCGATCCGCGCGTGCTGCGGAGGTGACGCTCACCGCCTGAAGCGGAAGTGCCCCGCACCACATGGGTGCGGGGCACTTCTCACCGGGGCTCACGCCGCCGCCGGGACCTCCTCCGGCTCGGGCAACTCCCGCAGCAGGGTCTTGCCGGTCATGGTGTTGACCCGCACGACCTCCACGAGGATCTCCTCACCGACCTCGACCTCGCCGCTGTTCAGGTCGGTCCGCAGCTCCTCGCTCATGTCCCTCACCAGCATCATCGCGTCGCGTCCGGTGGTGGGCAGGCGCATCAGCAGGTAGCCGCCCTTGCCGTCCCGCTCCGGCGCGATCCGCGACACCTCGGCGTAGCCGCGCCAGTGCAGCTCGGCCAACCGTGGTCTCTGCGCCTTGTCCTCGCCACGTCCGCCCTTTTCCCGGCCGTCGGAGCGGGCCCTCCGCGCCTCCGGCTGACCGGGCATCACTCTGGCCAGGCGTAGCGCGATCCGCCGCCGCTGCTCGTCCACCGACACCACCGCCACCTCGACCTCCGTGCCCACCGGTGGAACCTTCCCGTCGAACTGCGCTGAGGGCACCAGCCCGTTCACTCCGTGCCCGACGTGGACGAACGCGCCGTGCCTCAGGTCGCTGTTGGCGACCCTGCTCACCAGCGGCGTGCCAGGTGTGAACTGCCGCCCCAGCAACGGCCACGGGTTCACCTGGCCGCTGAGCAGCGTGTACCGCATTTCTTTGCGCATCGGGTCGAGCACGAACGCGCCGTCCAGCACGGTCCCGACCGGGTACAGCTTCCTCATGTCCTTGATCAGCCGCAGGTAGTCCACGTCGGCGTTCCCCATCACGCCGTACCGGCCGCTGTCGTCGCGGACCATCACGTACTCCTCGTCCGCGTTGATCACCCGCGCCTTCACCAGGGTGGTGCTGCCGCCGGGCATCGGCATCGGCGCCATCTCGTCGGAGGGCTCCTTCGCCAGCGCCTCCAGCTGGAGCTTCAGTTCTCCCTTCAGCTGGTCGATCGCCTGGTAGTTCTGGCTGTAGGTCAGGTACCGGTACAGCCCTCGGATGTCCGTGGGGATGTCGTCCGGGTTCTGGGTGATCAGCACGATCCGCTTGTTGAGCATCAGCGCCCAGGCGATCTCGAAGGCCACGTTCGGCGAGCCGCCTGTGCAGTCGGCCACCACCAGGTCCGCCAGCTGCATCGCCCGCCAGATCGCGTCCAGCACGCCCTCGGAGCCGTACACCCCGTCGACCCGCACGGGCGTCATGCCGCACGCGTCCCTGACCACCGGAACGCACACCGTTCGGTAGAAGTCGTCGAAGTCGAACTCCGTCCCGTCCTGCAACCGCTTCTTGTTGAAGGGCATCGCGAAGAAGACGTTGCCCGGCTCGGAGTTGAGGGTCCTGGCGGGCTTGAAGAGTGCGCTCATGGTCCTGCTCCCCTCTGGAAGTGGCCGCCCCGTCAGCGGCTCCACCAGCTTCTGCCCGCTGCGCTGACATCACAGCCTGCCCGCGCTGACACCTGGCTGACCGATCGGGTGTTGCAGTCAGGCGCCGGTCAGCGACAAACCGGTGAGCGGTAGTGCGAACGGGGGAGTGGACATGGTCGTGCTGGAGGAGATCCGCCTGCTGGGCGGTGCGGTGCGGTTGTGCGTCGATGGGCAGCAGGTCCAGGTTCCCGGTCGTCCCGGACCTCGTGCGATTGCCGAGCTGGTCGGCGCGAGCCCGGTGTCCGCCGAACGGATGCGCGAAGTTCTGGATGCTGCCAGCAAGGACGCCTCCCAGAAGACCTTGAGCAGGCTCCGCACCACGTACGGGTTGCCGATCGTCCACCGTGACAACACCTACCGCATGAACACCGATGGCATCCGCGTCGACGCCCTTGAACTGCTCTCGACCGCCGCTATCCCGGATGGACAGGCAACGCACGCCCAGGTCGACGCGGCACTCGGGCTGTGGGAAGACGGTCCCTCTGCGGTGCTGGAGGGCACCGCGCTGTGGGCCAGGCTGCACGAGGCCAGGGATCGGCTCGCGCGTCGCCGCACCAGGCTCGTCCGGCGCAGGTTGCTCATCGTCGAGGACCAGGTCGGGGACCGCTTGCTCCAGGTCCTCGGCGAGCACGAGTGCACGCTCGTCCGCGACCTCGCCGGGTTCTGGGAGCTCCGGGCGAGTCGGGGCTTCGACGGCTTCGACGCGGCACTGGTCGACCTGCACCTCAACTCCGGTTACCAGGACCGGGACGGAGAACTCGTGGTCGACGCCATCAACCGGGGCAGCGCACTGCCGGTGGTTGTCATGACCTACCGCATCCCCGGCAACCTCGACGTCACCGAGTTCCAGCGCAAGCACAACCTCTTCGCGGTGGTCACCAAAGCCGACGACGGTCCCGGCGGTGACTTCACCCGCATCGCGGAGGTCATCCGCGACCTGTTCAAGGCCGACCGGAACATCCTGCTGCTCGACCGCCTGGAAGACCGCTTGCCTGGCCTGCGCCGCCGTGCCGGGCAACTTCTCACCCTGCGTGACGAACCCGGTCGTGTCGACCTCATGAACCTCAAGCACGCCAAGCTGTACGACTGCGCGCGGCAGGGCGATCTGGCCGCCCTGCGCGCCGCAGTTGATGCTTTCGAGGTCGAGTTCGGTCTACAGCTCCGACGCGACGGGTAGCCGCAACCGCACGCACGCCCCGCCCAACCGGGGCGAGTTCGGTTCGAGCTCGACGCTGCCCCCGAACAGTTCGACCCAGTACCGCAGCGCTGCCAGCCCGGTGCCCGTGCCCTCGCGCGCGGTCGAGGCGGGGACCTCACCCCTGGTGAACGCCTCGTGGACGTGGGCCGGGATACCGGGGCCGCTGTCGATGACCTCCACCACTGCTATGCCCCTGTCCTCGCTCAGGGACAGCACGAGTGCGACGGTGCCACGATCCCCGACCGCCCGAACGGCGTTGAACACCGCGTTGTCCAGCGCCAACCGCAATCCGGCAGGCACGCACCGCACCCCGACTCGGAAGCCACCGACCAGCTCCACCGCCACCCCGCTCCGCGCCACCTCCGCGTTGCGCCTGGCCCGCTCGCACGCCAACTCCAGGTCGACCGCGTCACTCCAGCGCGTCCACTCCTCCCTGGTGCTCCGCGCCTCGCGGTTCGCGCCCACGTGCAGCCGGTCGTCCTCGGGGCCCAGTTCCTCCTGGCTGTTCCACGTGTGTCCGATCCCCGCCACGATGTACCGGTACAGCGCGTCCTCCGCGACCTTCGCGCTGTCGACCTGGTGGGCCGTGACCAGCCTCGCCACCGCGTCCCGGAGGACGGAAGGGGCGCTCCTGGCCACCGCGCGCACCACCCCGCACCCGCACACCGCGAGATCACCGCCTCCCTCTGTCCACCTCGGCAGGTAACCGAGCTCCCGCAACCGTACGAACGCAGCGTCGAGATCCACCAAGGAGTCCACCGCAGCGGGTGACCCAACCTCGTTCAGCCGCCGCACCAGCTCCTCCCGGACGCCCTGCTCGTCCAGCAGGCGGTATCGCGCGATCACTGCCAGCACGGTGAACACCGCGTCGCCCAGCTCCCGCTCGGCCGTTGCCACCAGCACGTCGTCGAAGTCCGCAGCAGCTGACACCTCGCGCAGCTCGGTGCCCGCCGCTGCGACGATCCGCTCCGCCACCCCCAGCAACGCGGGGACGTGCGAGCCGGTCACCTCCAGCAGGGCGTCCAAGTCCACCGGCGCGAGGCTTCTGCCCAGCAGGTGGAACAGCCACCGCGCTCGCGCGCGTAGCCGTGCGGGGTCGTCGCTGTCCAACCCGCCCGATCGGACCGCCCCAACCTTCAACCGGGTGCACAGCACACGTGACAACGAGATCAGCCGTGCTTCCCGGTTCTGGTCCTTCCCGTGCTCATCACGGGCCAGTGCCGTCAGCACAGCGGAGATGTCCAGCACCGCCTCCGGTGAGTCGGGCTCCCCCACCGCCAGGGAGAGCCGGAACTCGGCGTCTCCAGCGTCGGGCCCCACCGCGAAGCGAACCGGTTCCCGGCCGGTGAACACCAACCCCGGCAGCCTCGGATCGTCGGGCAGCAGCAGCCGGGTGAACAGCACCCCGTTCCGCTCCTCCAGACGAGGCGGCACGTCCACGTCGGCCACCAGCCGCTGCACCGCCGACACGTAGTTCGCGATGGCTCCCCGCGTTCCGGATGGCAGAGCCGCCAGCGCGGCCACCACCTCCTTCCCTGCATCGTCACCGGGCAGGTACCGGTGGATCCCCACCGGCCCCCGGTCGGGGTCGGCCAGCCACCGGTTCACCTGCACCAACGGCGCCGATCTCCACAGCCACGGGTGTTCGGTGCGCATCGGTGGCAGCGGCACCCGGTCATCCGGCGCGGCCAGCACACCTGCGGCCAAGCGGTACTCCCCGGCAGCCAGCAGGTCATGCAGGTGCTCCCCGACCCCGTCTGGCAGCTGACCGGCCTTGTCCGCGAGCTCAGCGCGCAACCCGGCCGCGACAGCCGACTCCAGCTCCAAGACCAGGTCCGTCGACAGCGCCAGCTCCGCCTCGGCGTCGGCCCATCGCCCGCCGATCTCCGGCGACTGGTCGGACAGGTCCAGACCGTCACTCCCCACCCGGTCGGCGCGGGTCACCAGCTGCCGCCACCGCGCTGCCAGCAAGTCGGCCGCTCGTTCCCTGGCTCGTGCCACCTCCTCCTGCCAGTGGTCCGCTCTCGAAATCGACACCGTTCCGTTCTCGCCCAGTTCGAGGACGGCGGTCTCTGCGGCGTCGAACTCACCCGTTTCCACGAGGCGTCGCACCCCTGCTTCAGGTGACCAGTCGTAGGCGAGGTCCTCCGCGAGCAATCTGGCCCTCTCGAGGGGGGACCCGCCTTTGCCGTCGAGCAGGGTGGTGGTGAGCGTGGGGAACCGCCACTCGGGCAGTCCAACGGTCTCCTGATCAGGCACTGTCGTCTCCCTTGATGGCTGCGGTCAGCCGGTCCAGCGCCCAAACCGCGAGGTGCTGGGCCTGGCCCTCGGACGAGGCCGTGCTCATTCGTCGCGCGTGCTCGGCGAGTTCGTCGAGCGCGGTGAGGTGCCCTGCGGTCAGCACTGCCTTCCAGGCGTCGGACCCAGCCGCCACCGCCTGCTCCGCGTCGCGTGCTGAGGTCAGAACAGCGGTGCTCTTGGCCAGTATCGCCTTCCTCCTCGGGAACGTGATCAGCGCGCTCCCCGCCGCTCGCGTGGCCTTGTCGAGCCACCGGTCCGCGTTCTCGGCGTTCGCCGCGTTCCAATCCCGGAGGCGTCTCGTGTCACGGGCGTCCACGACGCCTTGGAGCTCCGAGAGCGCGCCCCCAGGGGCGAACAAGTGCTCCTTGGTGAGCTGACCCTGCTCGTAGTCCGGGGCCGTGGTCCGGAACACCGCGACTGCCTCCGAGACGGCGCTCCAGTGCCGTTCCGCCGAGTCGGCGTCGGCGAGCGCCGAGGCGCGGTCGCGCAGCGCGTCCACGGGGAGAGCCCCGTACGCCTTGCCGTGCCGCATGACGGTCGAGGCGAATGCGGCTGACGATTCGTCCGCGAGTTCGATCAGCACTTCCAAGGGATCTGCCAGCGCGGTGTCGCCGTGCAGCAGCAGCGCCACGCCCGCGTGTACCGCCAGTGCTGAAACCACCTCGACCCCGGCATCGTCCGCGATGGCGGCGAGTGCCGCGTCGCGAACCACGTCCGCGTATTCCGGTCCGCCGCTGAACGACGAGGCCGCCATGGTGAGCAGCGAGGACGGAATGCCACCTTCGGGCAGCGCCATCCGCACCAGGTGCGCCACCTTCCACTCGCACGCGGTCCACAGCGAGTCCAGCAGCCGCGTGCCCCACACCAGGTGCTCCTCGCTGCCTGGTTCCGCGTGCGCGAACAGTGCGGCGTGCACCCGTCTGAGCTGACTCGTGGTAGTACCGCAGTCCAGCAGCGCATCGACCACGGACAGTCCGGTGTTCAGCGGTGCGCAGACCGAAGCGATCTCTCGAAGATCGAAATCCGACCCGCTCTTCTTCAGCGCGTTCAGCACGCTCTGCGCCGCGAGGTAGGCCGGGCGGAGCTTCTCCGCCGGTTGCTCCCGCTCGGGCTCCCAGGCCAGGTAGTGCGTCCCGAGCACCAGCTCCGCGACCCGCGTGGACACGGAAGCCGAGCGCACCCGCAGGCTCACCTCACTGCGCTGCCGTTTCCGCCCCGCGCCGTAGCGGGCCTCGAAGGACAGGTAGTTGTAGCTGCCCGCCACCACCTCATCGTCGAAGACGAGCACCTTGGCGTGGTTGCCCGTGTTGTGCACCAGGGTGAACCTCCCCCGGCCAGAGGACGCCCCCTCGTCGTCCGAGGCGAGCGCGGCCAGCGCCGTCAGCACTGGGGCGTCGTCGACCTCCTGGTGAGGCCTGCCGTACACCAGTGCCACGTTCACCCCGCGATCGAGGCACTCCTCCAGCTTCCGCACGAATCCCGTGGTCACCACGGTCGAGGAGAACTGGTCGGAGGAGATCAACAGCCTCCTGCTCGCGCTGCCCAGCGCGTCCCACAGCACTGAGCTGTGCAGGTGGTCCCGCACCAGGTGGACCGAGGGGCGGAGCCGGGCGACGGTGTCCGCGAGCCGGTGCCCCACGTCCTGCCAGGCCCGTGACCACAACAGCAGTTCGGGCGAGCCAGGCCCGGCGGCCTCCAGAGAGGCGGAGCGCTCCGGTTGCTTGACGGGGGTGTGCCCCTGGTCCCTGGAGCGGTCACCGAACACCGCTCGCTCCTGGATCAGGGAGCAGGCGTGGTCGTAGTTCGGGGTGCTCTGGTGCGCCCACGCCAGCAGCGACTCCAGCACCGGGGACGGCACGTTCTCATCGGCTTCGACCAGTAGGCCGATCTCCTCGTGGTTCGACGCGCTACCGAAGTTCTTGCTCGTCACCAGCGCCTTGCGATCGTCGACGAGCACGAGTTTGGCGTGCAGGTGAGATGGTTGTTCCGGGTCGAACCACAACGAGCCCGATGTGTCGCGCGCCGCGCGCTGGATCTCGCGGAGAGTGGCGAGCACCACTTGGTCCAGCGGTTTCTGCTTGCGGTCGATGCCCCACAGCAAGGTCACCCGCACGCCCCTGCCGACCGCTTGCTTCAACGCCGCCACGTGGTTGTCGAGCAGACCGCGCTCGGTCACCCACGGTACGGCCACAACCAGCTGCCGGGTCGCCGCACCGATCAAGGCGTCGATGGCGCCTTGGTGCTCCGCCGAGGTGCGCAAGACCTGCAAGGACATCTGCCGGTCGACCAGGTCGCGCACTTGCGCGTCCAGGGTGGCCGCTGCGGCGGAGATCTGGTCATGCGCCTTGTTACGGTTCGCAGGAGCGGTGCTCGTCAGCGCGCGCGCCGATGCCGAGAACTCCTCCAATTGCTGCAGGACGTCCGCAGGCGCCTTGTGCACCCGATCTGCCTTCGCCGCCAGAGCTTGGACGAACGCGCTCTTCGGGGCGCTCTCCACCAAGTCCATCAGCCGGTCCCGCGCCACCTGCCGCACCTCGGGAGACAGGGTCTGGTCTCCGACCTCCACGCGGAGCCTTTCCCCGTCGAGGCCGACCTGCACGCTGATGGTGATGAAGTACCGTTCGTTGGTCGTGGTCAGCTCATTGGACGCCAAGTAAGCGGATTGCACCCGGAAGTCCTTGGAAGCCTTTGCTTCCCGGTCCGCGATCGCTTGGTTGAACGCGGCCGTCAACATCTCTTGGTCCACGTTCTTGGCGGTGTAGTCACTCTGCGCCCTCGGGACGACGAGGTTGGCCCGGCCAGGGGCGTAGTTGCCCAGGTGCAGGGGGAGCACTCGCCCGGTCAAGGGATCCAACAGCGCCTTCTGCGTTGCTGGGACGACCATGGAGCTGCTGATCGCTGCGGTCTTGGCCTCGGGGTCCCGCCCGGCCTGCTCTGCCAGTTCCCGCTCTGCCAACTCCGCCAGTTCCCGCTCCGCTCGACCGGTCAGGGTTATCCGCTCGCTGAGCTCGTCGAACGCGAACACCACCCGCTGGGCGCGCCACAGGTCGCCGAGCAGGTCCACCATGATCCTCGGGGTGAGTCCGAACAAGTTCGTCAGCGCGGGCTCGGTGCTCACCCCTGCGGCGATCGCCTTCAGCACCAAGGTCTCGAGGATCGAGGTGCCTGACCTGGGCACGAGTTGCAGACGCGCGCTCAGCACAACGCACTCGACATACACGTCCACGATCTTCACGGTCGCACCACCCGGCTCATCGGGACCACCAGTCCGTGCTCGCGGATGGCGGCAACCGCGCTCTCCCACTCGGGGACGCCGCACCGCTCGTACCGGGCGATCCGCCCCACCACCACGAGCAGGTCCCGCGCTCGGCTGAGTAGCACGTTGGCCCGTGCCGGGTCCGCGACGTGGCCCAGCACGCGGTGCGCCTCCTCCCCGTCGCGGTCTCGGACCAGCGAGGCCACCACGATCCGTGCCTCCCTGCCCTGGAACGAATCGACGCTCCACACCGAGTCGGCGTGCCCGGCGGGAAGCCGGTCACGGATCGCTTGCACCTGCCTGTTGTAGGGCGTGATGATCGCCAATGCCCTGCCCTCGCCGTTCACCGCCACCGGTGCGGGGCGGAACGAGCGCACCAGCGCCGCGACCACGTCCGCCTCCACCGGGTTGGACCAGAAGCCGGTGGCCTTCTGGGTCTCACCGGTGTCCACCCACACCAGCGGCCTGCTGACCAACCACCCAGGGTGCTCCAGGCCGTGGTCGCTGTCCGCGCGCACGGTCTTGAGGCCACCCGCGCCGAGCCGCGAGTAGAACCCCGCGCTCACCGCTTTCGCGATCGGCCCGCGCATTCGACGCTGCTCGGTCAGCTCCAGCCTGGGAGCGTCCGAACGGTCGTCCGCGAACAGGGAGCCGAAAGTGCTGAACACGTCCATGAAACCCTTTCGCGCCTCCCACCAGCCCGCGACGATCGGATCGGGGTCCTCGTGGCAGCTGTCCAGGAACCGCTCCACGTCGGAGCGGGCGAACGCCCCGATCTGCGCCTGGTCGCCGATCAGCGTCCATCGCGTTCCACGCACCAGGGGCAGCGCCAGCTCCGTTGGCCACGCCTTCGCCGCCTCCTCGACGACCACCCAGTCGAACGGCTCCGCCGTGCCCTCTTGGACCAGCCGCTCGGCCGTGGAGGCGCCAGTGGTGGCGAAGACGACGTTGGCCCCGCGGCGCAACCTGGCTCGCAGTTCCGGACCGGAGTTGGGCAACGCGCCCAGCCAGTCCTGGACGATCTTCCGCACGCCGGGTGAATCCACCTGCGCCGTTTCACCAGAGACGATCTTTGAGCGGATGCCGTCCTGCATCCGGCTGAGCGCTTGATCCGCCAGGAACTGGTCCACCGGCTTGGCCACGTTGCGCTCGGTGAACTTGCTGGCCACACGTAGCGCCAGCCACTGGGTGTGGGCGGGTTCGCCCCGGTCGTCGACTGTGCCGATCTTGCGCAGTACGCGGGAGGCCAGGTTGTCCAACGCGTCGTGGGACTGCGCGGACACCAGCACCCTGGCGTACGGGTCGTCCTGCAGGTATGCCGCCACGGCCTGCGAGGTCACCTCGGTCTTGCCCGTGCCCGGAGGTCCCTGCACAGCGAACATCGCCTCGTGCTCCAGCATCGCGCGCACGGCTTCCCCGCCCTCGCCCTGCAATCCGGTACCCGCTTCGACCCAACGTCGGGGATCGCCAAGCAGCCCGAGCGGTCGGATCAGCGACTGGAGCAGGACGGGGTTGTTGGCCAACTCCTCCACCGCCTTGATCTGGTTCTGCAGGTTCCGCCGGACGATCGTGTCCTTCTTCAGTCGCAACCAACCACGCTCAGGTAGTTGCACCTGGTCGACCAGTTCCAGCACGACGGTGTCCTCGTTCCTGACCCCGGCCAGCCGGAAAGCCCCTACCTCGGTCTTGGCAGAGCCTGATTCCCGTTCTCCGCGCACCTGGATCTGCGAGCCTTCCAGGTCGTCGGCGGTGACCTCGGCGAAGAAGTCGGCCATGCTCGCCCGCAGCAGGGGGTCGCCGAAGATCTTCGCCTGCATCG
Organism: Actinosynnema pretiosum; assembly: GCF_024171695.1. GTDB lineage: Bacteria > Actinomycetota > Actinomycetes > Mycobacteriales > Pseudonocardiaceae > Actinosynnema > Actinosynnema pretiosum. Next base: position 172,673 of record NZ_JAMTCF010000005.1, read on the forward strand.
CCGACGACCGGTACGCGCGTTTGCGATCCCGGTCGCGGTCCCAGCGCAGCACCGCCTTGGTCGCCGCGCCCCCGTTGTCCTCCAGGACGTAGGCGTACTCACGTGCTTGGAGAGTCGCGCTCTGGTACTGGACGAACCAGTCGAGCGCGTCGAGGTAGTGCTGCTGAGCCCGCGTCCTCGGTCGCAACTGGGCGGTGCCGCGGACCAGCGCCTTCCAATCAGGGCGCCCCTCGGACTTGAGCTTGAGCTCCGCCGAGTCCGTGAGGTGGTCGAGGGCCTCCACCGCGAAGACCTTGCCGCGCAGGCTGTTGTCGTGCAGGTCATGCAGGGCCCGTGGTGCCTTGGAGCGCTCAAGCACGTGCTTGATCACCTTGATCTTCTCGTGGTACTCCTTGCCGCCCATCCGCCTGTGGAACAGCGTGGTGGCGAACCACACGAAGTCCTTACCGAACAGCACGTCCTTGGCCTGCTCCAACGTCTCCTTCGCCGCGTTCCCAATGAACGGGGCTGCACCTTGCTCGCTATAGCACACGGAGGCTTCGCGCAGGTCGTTCTCGATCAGGTCGACCAACTGGGCCTTGCCTTCGTCGGTCATCGCCGACTCGCTCAGGCACTTCCACTTGAACAACGTGCGGTCGCTGTCCTTGCGCATGTAGGCCACCAGGTAGGGCAGGCCTGTGCCTTCATCGGGCGAGTAGTGGGAGAGCAAGGCGCTGTGCTGCTTGCTCAGTTCCGATGTGACCTCGGCTGCGGTCGGTCGCCCTCCGGCGACCGGCTCGAGCATCCGGCCCAGCAGTTCGGCCAGCGCGGGGGGCAATGAGCTTGCCGTGCGCACCTGGGCGCGAATGCGGCGGTGGAACTCCCGGTGCTCGGTTCTCAGCACTGGGTCTGAAGCTCCGGGTGCCAGCACCGGGTGGTCGTCGAGGAGTTCGGGACCCAGCAACCACTCCGCCGCGATCACCGCGAGACCGAACACGTCCCCGGCTGCGTCTCCCGCGCCCGTGTCGGTCGCCCCGGTGAGGAAGTCGATCCGTTCCGGCGGGCAGTAGGCCAGGAACCTCGGGTGCTGCCCCAAGTACAGCGGGCGGACCTGCGCCGCCCCTGCCCGGTCGACCTGCCGTCCGCGCAGCAGGTTCGACACCATGGTGCTCATCTCGAACCGGGCCAGCAGCACCCGGTAGCCCTCGTCCTCCTCGAGCGGGTAGCTCTCCAACGTGCCCGGCCACAGGTTGCGGTGCGCTATTCGCGAGTCGTGCAGCGCCGCTAACGCGTCCGCGAGCAGCCCCAGTGCGCGGATCGCGTCCACCCGGTCGGTGGCGAAGTACTCGGCCATCTCCCTGGGACCGTCCGCGCTGCTGTTGTGCACCGCGGTCCGGATGAAACCCGCGCCCGTTGCTCGCGCGTCCGACTCGAAGTCCTCAGCACGCACGTAACCACCTCCCTCCAGCACGGGGAGCGCCGGGTGCCCGAGGCTGCCGATGTGCTGGAGCACGCGCAGTTCCTGCTCCCACAGCCGTCCGCCCATCTCACCCAGCCCCAGGTAGACGGTCAGCGCCACTCGACGGTCCTGGTCGGACAGCAGGTGGTAGCGGTAGATCGAGCCCTCGACGATCGCGAAACCCGGTTCCCCGGAGAGCAGGCGGAACCGTCCGCCGCCGTACACGTCGTTCGAGAGGATGGTCCGCACCACGCGGTCGGCTTCGTCGATGCTCATGACCTCTCCCCGGTCGGAACCGCGCCCTCGTCTGTCAGACCACCGGTGGTTGTGGTGGGGAGTCAGGAGCAGCGTTGCGGTCAGGTGATACTCGTTACAGCGAGTCATCGCATGTTGGGGTGTTTCCGTTTCCAGCCGCATGGAACTTGGCGTTCAATCACCCATTCGCTGCTAAGGATTAACTGTGAGTGCCCAGTCGTGTCCGCATTCGTGCGGCTTACGGCTTTTTGGTGATAGGAAGCCGGTGTCGGGCAGGGCGGGCGATTCCGGGCCGGGAAGCAGGCATACGCTCACCGCCGGGAACGTGCCAGCACGCCCCCGCAGCACGCGCCAGACCCCGGTCCCGGAGCCCCGGCCGCCCTGCGGGGCGCTGGCCGCGAGCGGAACCGGGAGAGGTGCTGGGCGTGATCGGGAACTGGTGCGCGGACGACCGGCTGGACCTGGCGGGGCGGGTCGTGGTGGTGGCGGACGGGTCGCACGGCGTGGCGCTGGCCGTGGCGGCGGCGCTCTGCGACCGCGGCGCCCACGTGGTCGTGACCTGCCCGCCGAACGACGTCGACGCCGACCGCGCCCGCCTGGTCCTGACCGGCAGACCGGGGCCCGCGACCCTGGTGGAGCTGCCCCCGCACGACGCGGACGCCTGGCGCGAGCTCCTGGAGGGCGTCCACGAGCGCCACGACCGCCTGGACGCCTGCGTCCACCGCGCCCACCCCCGGCTCAGGGAAGCGGCCGAGGGGCAGGCGAAGGTGGCGGGCGGACGCCTGGTGCTGCTCACCCGACCCGACTCGGACGACGACCCGGTGGACGCCCTGGCCGACCTGGACCTGCTCCTCGACCCGGTCCCCGTGCCCGCGCACGACCCGGACGACGCGCGGGCCGCTCACGACCTGGTCGCGGAGGCGGTGGCGCTGCGCTGCGCGGGCTGACCGCCGCGCACGGGCACAATCGAGCCGTGCCCACCAGGACCGCCCGCCACCGCGCGCTCGCCGCCGAGCTGTCCGCCCTGCCCGACGCGGAACTCGCCGCCCGCCTCGCCGAGGCCCGCCAGATCGGCGTCGGCGTCGGCGGAGAAGCCTCGGTCCTGGACGTGGCGGGCGCCTTGGTGTTCGCCAAGCGCGTCCCCCTCACCGCCCGTGAACTGGCCGCCCCGCACTCCACCGCGAACCTGTTCGACCTCCCCCTCCACCACCAGTACGGCCTGGGCGGTCCGAGCTTCTCCGCGTGGCGCGAGCTCTCCGCCTCCCTGACCACCACCGAGGCCGTCCTGTCGGGCGGGACCGCCGCCTTCCCCCTGCTGCACCACTGGCGCGTCCTGCCCGGCCGCCCGCCGATCCCGGCCGAGCACGCCGGTCCGGAAGCCGCCGACCCCGCCACCCTCGCCCGCCTGGATGCCCTGGCCGACGCCCCCGCCAGCCTGGTCCTGCTGACCGAGCACCTCCCGCTCTCCCTGGAGGACTGGCTCCGCGCGGACCCCCTGGCCAAGGCCCCCGACCTCGAACGCCAGCTCACCGGGATCGTGACGGCCCTGCGCCGCCACGACCTGCTCCACATGGACGCCCACTTCGGCAACTTCCGCGTGCGGCAGGACCGCGTCCACCTCACCGACTTCGGCCTGGCGATCTCCCCGCGCCACGACCTGTCCCCGCCCGAGCGCGAGTTCGTCGCCCGGCACACCACCTACGACGCCGACCACACCGCCATGCGCCTGGTGAACTGGCTGGTCACCACCACCCACGACACCGCAGGCGACCCGGCGACCCGCAACGCCCACGTCCGCCGCTACGCGCGGGGCGCCGTCCCGGAGCACGTCCCCCCGGCCGTGGCCGCGATCATCACCAGGCACGCCCCCGCCGCCGAGGCCGGGAACGACCTCTGGTGGCGCCTGTTCGACGGCGACCTCACCGCCCGCCATCGCGCCTGACCCCCGAGGTCCGGCCTCAGCCGACCGCCGCCACCCCCGCGCCCGCCCCGGCCCTCTCGTACACCCGCTCGGTCTCCACGGCCACCCGCTGCCACGAGTACCGCGCGAGGACCCGGTCCGCCCCGGCCTCCCCGTACGTCTCCCGCCGCGTCCGGTCCGACAGCAGCGCCCGCAGCGCCACCGCCAGCGCCCTCGGGTCGCGCGGCGGCACCAACCGCCCCGTCACCCCGTCCACGACGCTGTCCACCAGCCCGCCCACCGAGGTCGCCACCACCGGCACCCCGCAGGCCATCGCCTCCAGCGGCACCAGCCCGAACGGCTCGTACCAGGGCGCGCACACCACCGCGTCCGCCGACTTCAGCAGCGCGGGCATCGCGTCCCGGCGCACTGCCCCGACCAGTCGCACCCGCCCGGCCACCCCGCGCTGCCGGGCGTGCTCGACCAGCCTGCGCGCCTCCGGGTCCCGGCCCACGTCCGAGGGCCCGCCCGCGATCACCAGCTCCGCCTCGGGCACCGCGGCCATCGCGCTGATCACGTCCGCGAACCCCTTGTGCGGCACCAGGCTCCCCGCGCACACCACCCGCCGCAGCAGCCCCGACCGCTCCTCGGACTCCCGCCGCGAGAACAGCGCCGTGTCCACCCCGAACGGCACCACCGACACCAGCCCCCGCGCCGTCCCCGCGCTGACCAGCTCGAACGCCTCCTCGTCCGAGGTGGCCACGATCCCGTCGACCTCCCGGCAGATCAGCTGCTCGGTCTGCGCCCGCACCGGGACCCCGGCGCCGCCCCGGTGCCACCGCTCGACCCCGCCCAGCCCGTGGAACGTCTGCACCACCGGCACGCCGAGCCCGCGCGCCCCCAGCAGCACGGCCAGCCCCGATGTCCAGGAGTGCGCGTGCACCAGGTCGGGCGGCGAGATCGCCCAGCGCCGCCGCAGGTACCGGGCGAACGGCCCGGTGTGGGGCAGCAGGTCCCCCTGCGGCGCGGGCTCGGCGGGCCCGGCGGGCACGTGCACCACCTCGTACCCCTCCGGCGCGCGCACCCGGTCCGGCTGGTCGACGCGGGTGCGGCGGGTGTGCACGACGACCTCGTGCCCCTGCCGGACCAGCGCGGCGGACAGCTCAGCCACGTGCACGTTCCGCGCTCCCGCGACCACACCGCCGGGAGCCACCAGGGGACTGGCGTGCTCGGACACCATCGCGATCCGCAACGAACCCACCTCCACGACCGACCGGCACCGCTCGTGCGGAGCCGAGAAATCCTATCCCTATTTCTCTCCACTCAGAATCGGACAAAACCTCCGGGAAGGATTTTGTGCGCGCTGTTCTCCCTGGTGAGCGCCCTGTGAAATTGTTTTCCGGAACACCGAATAACCGTCCGGGAGAACTTCACGAATTCCCGGAAGGCGCTTTTCCCGATAGCTACCAGGCCTGGTCGGCCGCCCGCTGGCGGGGCAGGGCGAGCGCGGCGAGCGCCGAGGCCACGTCGTCGCACGGCCGCAGCACCGCGTCGAGCCCGGCCGCCGCGACGGGTCTGCGCACCGCGCGCTGCCCGGCCACCACCGCCCACGGCACGCCGAGCCGCTCGGCCGCCGCCGTCACCGCGAGCAGCACGCCCAGCGCGGCGGCCGAGCAGAAGCGCACCGCGCCCAGGTCGACCACCAGCGCGGAGGGCGCGCGCGAGACCTCGTCGAACAGCCGCGCGCGCAGCGGCCCGGTGGTGCAGGCGTCCAGCTCACCGGTCACCCGCACGACGACCGCGTCGGCCAGGGCGGCGTCCGGAACGGCGCCGGGCGCCGTGGAAAGGGGAAGCGTGGAAGAAACGGGGCACATGGTTCAGCGCTCTTCTCCAACGCGCGCACCCGCCCGGTGGCGTGGACCACCCGACTCCGCGCGCGTTCGGTTGGCGAGAGGGGGCGGCTGTGCTCTCAACCGCGTCTGCCCTCGAACGGACCACCCGCCGGGCGGGGGGCACCGGACCTGCCGGTCGGACCGCCTCCCGCTCCTCCCGCTGGAAGGTGGCCCGATCCGAGTCCACCGCGTTCCGCGACCGACCGATAGCAGCCCGTGCGAACCGCCCGTGCAGCCGGAACGAAGCCCGCGCCGCCCCGGACGCGCGAAAGCCCAGCTACCCGACCGGCCGGCCCCACCGCCTCGTGCTCCAGCCGCACCGGCGACCGCGTCCCGCTCACCGGGGCCGTGCGCACCGCCCGGCGGCGGCAGCGAGTCGAACCGGTCGCCGCGCGCCGCCGCTGTCCGCGTGCTCCTCGGCGTCCCCCGCGCGGCTCAGCTCTCGCGCAACGTCTGCGACGGCGGCACCCCGTAGGCGGTCCGGTAGCGGGCCGCGAACACGCTCGCCCGGCCGTAGCCCCACTTCGCGGCGATCCTGGTGACCGTGTCCTGCCCCGTCGTCGCGGAGGCCAGGTCCGCGCGCGCGTGGTCGAGCCTGACCTGCCGCAGGTAGGCCATCGGGGTCGTCCCGAGGTGGCGGCGGAACGCCAGCTGCACGGCCCTGGTGCTGACCCTGGCGGCCTCGGCGACGTCCGAGGTGGTCAGGTCGCGGTCGGGGTTGGCGTCGATGAACGCGATCGCCCGCCGCAGCGCGTCCGGGTGGGCGTCGCGGCGGTCCTCGATCGTCGGGTCGGGGGTCGTGCTGTTCGGGAACGCGGCCAGCGCCGTCGCGGCCAGCGCCGTCGCGGCCAGCAGGCGGGAGGCGTGGCCCACCACCAGCGGGTTGGTCATCAGCTCCGGGCCTGCCAGCAGCTCGGCGCGCAGGTGGTCGCGGGTGGCGGTCCAGCCGCGCGCGGCCTCGGGGGACAGCGGCGCGTACCCGGTGAAGCGGACCGGCTCCGGGCCGGGCGCGACCTGCTGGAGCAGCGAGGTCGGCAGCACGGTCACGCTGAACCCGCCGCGCTCCACCCGCGTCCGGTACGGGTCCTCGGGCCGGGCGGCCAGGAACGCGTCACCGGGGCCGTGCGCGCGCGACCCGTCCGCCGAGTCGGTGTCGACCCGGCCGGAGCGCACCAGGCCGAACAGGTAGCTGCCGGGCGGGTCGACCTCGGCGTCGACGGTGGTGCGCAGCTCCACGTCGTCGAACCTGACCTCGCCGAGCGCGGCCGACGCCAGGCGCAGCCCGCGCCGGGGGCCGCTCGACCGGAGGACGAGCCTGGTGTAGCTGGCGCTGAGCAGCTCCTCGGCGGCCTCGTCGTCGGAGACGTCGACCACGTGCTCGACGGCCGTGACCTCCACGCGCCCGGCGCTCCGGGGCTCCGGCACCTCCGCCAGCGCGTCCTCCAGGCTGGTGCGCCGGACCAGCACCCCGCCGGGGTCCACCGCGTCCAGCACCACCCGGTCCAGCGCTCCGCCCGGTTCGACCAGCAGCGCGCACCGGCTCCCGCGCTCCGCGCACGTCCGCGCGAACGCCACCACCGCCCGCGCCCACCCCGAGCACCCCGGCCCCACGCGCGTCGAGCACCACCAGCGGCGGCAGCGGTCCGGCGGGGACGGCGGCGAGCAGCGCCCGCGCCACCTCGGCCGTCCCGGCCCGCAGGGCCCCGCCTGGCAGCGCCAGCACCAGCGCCCGTTCCCCGTGCAGCGCGGTGATCTCCACGTCCTGCTCTCCCGTGCTCCACGGGACGAGTGCCGGTGGGCCCTGGATCCGCAGCTGTGCGCCTCTGGTCCTCCACACACAGCAGGTCTGCGGGCCGCCCGCACCTCGGCGAGCGGTGCTGATCGGGTGAAACACCTCTTCGCCCGTTCGTCGCGGGGACCGCCCGCCGCTCACGAACCACCCGATCGAGTGGCCACAGCGGTTCTCCGCCGATCCGTTTTTGTCGGACCCCGCCCCTACTGTCCGGGTAGGACGGACGACCAGGGGAGGAAGCGGTGGCGGGGAGCGGGGCGGCAGGGGGGTTCACGGTTCCGGCGGCGTGGCACCGGAACGCGCACGAGCGGCGGGGCGGGCCCTCGCCGTGCCGCGCGGCGGTGGACCGGAAGGCGGCGGGGCGGGCGAAGCTGCCCGCGCTCGACCTCGGAGCGCTCGCGCGGGACGGGGACACGCACCCCTGGCTCCGCGCCGAGGCCGCCGAGGAGCTGGCGGGCAGGGCCAGTCCGCTCATCGCCGCCGGGCGGGTGAGCCTGAGCCGTCACACCGAAGACGCGCACGTCGTGGACGCGTGGGCGCTCGACCACGGGGTGGTCTTCGCCGCGCTCGCGGTGCTGCGCACCTGCTGGTTCGACCGGGAGGCGCGGATCGTCGACCCGGACGCCGAGGACAGCACCTGGTGGCGCCACCTCGCTCTCCTGCGGCGGGCCCGCGCGCTGCTGGCCGCCGCCTCCGACGAGGACCACGCCGCCGCCGTCGCCGCGCTGGACGGGGAGCGGAAGAGCGCTCGCCCCTCGGCCATCGCCACCTACCTCGTGCCGGGGCAGCCGGGGTGGGTGGAGCAGGCGCGCGACGGCCTTGCCGGGCTCGGGCGCCACGACATCGCCATCTGGCGGTTGCTGCTGCACTCGGTCGACTCGCCGGAGCAGTTGCGCGCCCTCCTGCGGGTGTCCGGGCGGCGCGCGCTGCGCGCGGACGGCGACGTCCTGCACACGCTCGGCACCGTCATCGGGCCGGATCTGGTCCCGTTCATCACGCACCTCCTCGTGGACGCCGAGGGCTACCGCCCCACCAGCGAGCAGACCAGGGGGATGCTGGTCCGCTTCGCCACCGCCCCGGCGTTCGACGCGCTCCTCGGCGAGGCGCTGGAGGGCCAGTCCCCGTTCCCCGTGCTGGAGGTGGCGCACCGACGTCCCCGGATGGCGCTGGAGCGGTTCGCGGCGGCGGGGGAGCCCGCGCGGGAGCTGCTGCTCGACCACGTCCGGAGCCACCCGGACCTGCTGGACGACGCGCCCGCGTGGGCGCGCGAGGTCGTCGCCCCCGAGCTGGCCGCGCGGTCGGCGGTGCCCGACGCGGTCGACGCCGAGCTGCCCGCCGCGCTGGTGACCCCGCCGTGGGAGGCGGTGCGCGAGCTGCCGGAACCGCTGGTGGTCGAGGGGGTTCCCGCGCCCGACGACCGGGCCGTGGTGTGGCGGGCCGGGCTGCGCGAGGTGTGGGCGGCCAGGAGCCTGTACACCGGGAAGGCCCACGACTCCTACTGGAACGGGTTCCCGGAGCGGTTCGAGCGGGGGGAGCTGTCCGCGAGCCAGCAGTTCCACTGGTTCGCGGAGGGGCCGCTCGACCAGGTGCTGCCCAGGGTCGCGGACTGGACCCTGCCGGAGCTGAACCGGCACTCCGGCGAGCTGGTCCAGGCGCTGGTGAACCGGTTCGAGGTCGACGCGTTCGGGCTCGCCCTCGACTACGCCCGCAACCCGGCGGCGCGCGCCTACGACGTGGTGCTGCCGCTGGTGTCGGTGGAGGTGGCCCGGCTGGTCGCCGCGCGGCTCGACGGGCCGAAGTCGGCGCGGCCGGTGTCGGCGCGGTGGGTGCGCGCGCACCCCGAGGCGGCGGCGCGGTTGTTGCTGGCGGACGCGGTCGGTCCGCCGGGGGAGCGCAGGGCGGCGGCGGAAGCCGTGCTGCGGATGGTGCCCGAGCAGGCGCGGGCCGCTGCGGAGGAGCACGGCGAGGACGTGGTGGAGGCGGTGGAGCGAGTGCTGTCGGTGGCCCCGTTGGACCTGGTGCCGTCACCGGTCCCCGATCCCGGCTGGTGGTGCCCGCCCGAGGCGCTGCCGAGGCTGCTGCTGCGCGGCGGCGGGCGGGTGCTGCCGGACCGGGCGGTGCGGCACGTGACGACCATGCTGGCCATGACCTTGCCCGGTCGGCACTACGCCGGGGTGGACGTGGTGCGCGAGGTGTGCGACCCGGAGTCGTTGGCGCGCTTCGCCGAGGCCCTGCTCGACCGGTGGCTGGCCCACGGGCTGCCCGCGCAGGGCAGGTGGGCGCTGTTCGCGCTGGCCCAGGTCGGCGACGACGCGGTGGTGCGGCGGCTGGTGCCGCTGATCACCGCGTGGCCGGGGCAGTCGCAGCACCACAACGCGGTCGCCGGGCTGGACGTGCTGGCAGGGATCGGCAGCGAGGCCGCGCTGGTGGCGTTGAGCGGGATCGCGCAGCGGGCGAAGTTCACGGCGCTCAAGCAGAAGGCGGTGCAGAAGGTCGCCGAGGTGGCCGAGGACCTGGGGCTGACCGCCGAGCAGCTCGGCGACCGCCTGGTGCCGACCTTCGGCCTCGACGGGTCGAGCGCGCTGGTCCTGGACTACGGGCCGCGCTCGTTCACCGTCGGCTTCGACGAGAAGCTCGTCCCGTTCGTGCTGGACGCCTCGGGCAAGCGGCTGAAGTCGCTGCCCAAGCCCGGCGCGAAGGACGACCCCGAGCTGGCGCCCGCCGAGCAGAGGCGGTTCGCGGCGCTGAAGAAGGACGTCAGGGCCATCGCGGCGGACCAGGTGGCGCGCCTGGAGCGGGCGATGGTCGCCGGGCGGGACTGGAGCGCCGGGGAGTTCACGGCGCTGCTGGCCGGGCACCCGCTGGTGCGGCACCTGGTGCGCGGACTCGTGTGGACCGCCGACGGGGCGGCGTTCCGGGTGGCCGAGGACGGCACGTTCGCCGACGCGGCCGACGAGCCGTTCGAGCTGCCCCCGGACGCCCGCGTCGCCCTGCCGCACCCGCTGCGCCTGCCGGACCTGCCGACGTGGTCGACCCTGTTCGCGGACTACGAGGTCCTGCAGCCGTTCCCGCAGCTGGCCAGACCGGTCCACCGGCTCACCGGGGCGGAGCTGGCCGGGCACGACCTGAGCCGGTTCGTCGGCGCGAAGACCGTGGTGGTGCCCGCGTCGGTCAAGCGCGCCTGGGAACTGGGGCCACCGGCGGACGCCGGGATGATCCTCGGCCTGCGCCGCCCGCTGCCGGGCGGGGCGTCGGTGTGGGTGGAGCTGGAACCGGGGCTGTTCACCGACCACTGGCAGGACTGGTCGGGGCAGCGGGTGGTGGAGGTCGAGCTCAGCGGGGTGGCGGACTTCGCGGCGGTGGACGAGGTGCTGGTGTCGGAGGTGGTGGGGGAGCTGGTGACCATGACTGCTGGGTGAGAGGGGTCGGGATGGCTGGGTGAGGGTGGCCAGGTCGGTGGGGCGGGGCCAGGTCGGCGGGGTGAGGGTGGCCAGGTCAATGGGGCGGGCGGCCAAGTCGGCGGGGTGAGGGGGGCAGGACGGCGGGGTGAGGGTGGCGGGCGTTGAGGGGGTGCTGCTCGCAGGGCGGTCACGGATCGCTGTCGTCGCGCGGAGGACGAAGTGCTGTCCGGGGGGCTGAGGTGGCTTGAGCGTCGTCCAGTGAGCGAGGACGGGTGATCGGGAGGGGCAGGTGACTGGACGGAGTGGTGACCGGGAAGGGCGGGCAACCGGACGGGGCGGGTGACCGGGCGAGAGGCGGGTGACCAGGGGGCGGGGGAGCGAGTGCCTGCCGGAGTCGGAGTCCACTGTGGACGGTGTGCGGGCAGGGGTGGTCGCGCGGGTTGGAGCGGCGCGGCTTCCTGCTGTTCCGGCCGCCTATCCAGTGCTGCTCGGTGCTGTCCGGGATCGGGCCAAGGCCAAGGCCAAGGCCGGGGCCGGGGCCGGGGCCGTTGCCTTGGCCGTGGTTGGGCCGGTGTCGGGTCAGGGCATCGCTGGGCAGCCGGTGCTGTCGTTCCCCGGTTCGGTGTGTCCGGATCGTCCTGTCGTTCCGGGGTCTGGGGTCTGGGTTTGGGTTCTGTGATCCGGTGTCCTGTGCGGACCTTCGGTGTGCCGGGTGACCTTTGCGCCCAGGCGCAAAGGCCTGCCTCGGTGCGTCGTGCGGGAGCAGGATGGTCGGGTTCGCGCCTCGGCGTGGACGTGGAGTCCGGGGACGCCCGCTCGGCGGGGTCGCCCCCGCCCTCGGTCTCCGGGCACGGCGCGCCTCGGCGTTCCGGCACGCTGCCAGGAGCCTCCTCCGGGGGCTCCTCCGGTGCGGGGGAGCGGCGCGGTGGCGTGGTGCCCGTCCGGTGCAACGGGAACCGCCGCACCGGGGGGACGGGCGCGTCTCCCCGCCGCGCGGCGGGTGAGGAGGACGCACGTGCTCGTGGACGAAGTGGCGATCAGGGTGCTCGGACCGGTCAGCGTCGTGTGGCGGGGCGGTGAGGTTCCGCTCGGACCCCGGCAGCGCAGGGTGCTGCTGGGCGTGCTGGCGGTGGAGTGCGGTCGGCGGGTGGGGGTCGCCGGGCTGGCCCGCGTCCTGTGGGGCGAGCACCCGCCGCGCACCGCCCGCGCGTCGGTGCAGGCGCACGTGTCGCGGCTGCGGAAGGTGCTGCGGGAGCACGGGGTGCCGCTGGAGATCACGACGGCGGACGACGCCTACACCGCGCGGGTCGACCCGAGCCTGGTCGACGCGCACCGGTTCGCGCTGCTGGTCGACCAGGCCAGGGCGGCGCGGGACGACGACGCCGCCGTCGAGCACTACCGCGCCGCGCTGGCGCTGTGGTGGGGCGGTGGCGCGGACAGCCCGGTGCTGCCGGGCGCGGGCGTGCGGGAGCTGCGGGTGGTGGCGCAGGAGGAGTGCGTCCGCGCGGAGCTGCGCAGGGGCAGGCACCGCGAGGTCCTGCCCGAACTCCTGGAACTGGCCGAGTCCAACCCCGGCCGCTCGCGCCTGATCGCCCAGCTCATGCTGGCCCTGCACCGAAGCGGCAGGCAGGAGGAGGCGCTGCGCGTGTACGACCGCGCGCGGGAGCGCCAGGCCACCGAGTTCGGCCTCGACCCGGACCCGCTCCTGGAATCCCTGCAAACCGCCGTCCTGGACCGCGCGCCCCTGCTGCTCGACCCGGCGTTCACCCCGGACGCCCTCCCGGTCCCGCACTGAGCGGGTGAGGGGCGCTGGACCGGGGGGCGTGCGATTCGCGCTGGACCGGGGCGAGTGATCCGCGCGGGAGCAGGAGGACGTGTTCCGGCTGGGCGCACGTTCCGGGCGGGTGTGGGGGACGCGTTCCAGCTGGGCACACGCTTCGGGCGGGCGCGGGGGCCGGTCGGGCGCGTGACCTGCGCGTGAGTCGGGCGGCAAGTCCTGGTTGGGCGCATGTTCCGGCCGGGCACAGGGTGGTAAGTCCCGCCCAGGTGCGGGGCTGCGCGATCAGGCCTTCTCGTCCCCGCCGGGCGCGGGACAGCTGAGTCCTGCCGGGTGTGGGATAGCCGAGTCCTGCTGGGTGTGGGGCAGCTGGGTCCTGCCGGGTGTGGGATAGCCGAGTCCTGCTGGGTGTGGGGCAGCTGGGTCCTGCCGGGTGTGGGGACAGCCGAGTCCTGCCGGGCTTGGGCGAGGCGGGCCCCGGTGGGTGCGGGGCGGTCGCGTTCCGCCAGGTCACCGGTCCGGTCAGCGCCGGGCAACCGCGCGACAAGCCGGAAACAAGCGGCTGCTCCTAGCGTTGTCCACGTGGCACCGCACCGGGTCGTCCGGCCGGGGACTGGGGACCGGCGCCGCGACACGATCGACACCGAGCTCAAGGAGGACGCCATGCGTCGTACTTACGAGACCCCGCGCCTGTCCAAGGTCGGCTCGTTCCGCAAGAGCACCGGCTACCTGGTCGCCCGCAAGGCGGCGGACGTCATCACCGGCTGGAAGGACCTGACCTGATCCAGGTCCGGTGATCACCCGGTGGGGCCGCGCGGCCCGCGGCCCCACCGGGGCGCCACCCACACCCCAACCGCAGCGAGTGGAACCCGAGTGGAACCGGAGTGAGCCCTGTGACCGCTTCCCCGAACAGCGCTTCCACCGCCCCCGGCACCGTTTCCACACCTGGCGCCGTTTCCGCCGCTACGGGCGCCGCTCCTGTCGCCCCCGCTTCCGTTTCCGCCGTCACGGGTGCCGCTTCTGCCACCCCCGGTACCGTTTCCGCCGCTACCGGTGCCGCTTCTGCCACCACGGGCATGGCTTCTGCCGCCTCCGGCGCTGCTTCTGCCACCACGGGTGCCGCTCCTGCCGCCCCCGCCCCCGCTTCCGCCGCGCTCGGCGCCCCCGCCCCTGCCGCCACTCCACCCCCCGCTGCGGCCCCCGTCCCCGCGTCTGCCCGCGCCCGCACACCACCGCGCGCGTTCCCCGCCCGCGCCACGTGGTTCGTCGCGCTCCCCGACGTCCCGGACGCCCACCCGGTCGCCCAACGATTGCGCGTCCACGCGCGCCGCCTCGTCACCCACCCCGGCGGCAGGCCGTGGCTGGTCGGCGACTGGCCGGACGGTGCGCTCGCGGTCGGGCGGGCCCGTGACACCACCGTCGCCCTGCTCGGGCAGCACGCCGTCACCGCCGAGGGGCTCACCGCCGTCGCCGAGCGGCTCACCGCGCCCGGCGCGGCACCCGGCTTCCCCGGCAGCGCGCACCTCCTCGTCTCCTCCGGCGGCGCGCAGCACCTGCGCGGGTCGGTGGTCCGGGCGCGCAGGCTGTTCCGCGCCACCGCGCACGGGGTCGCCCTGGTGTCCGACCACGCCGACGTCCTCGCCCACCTGCTCGACGCGCCCGTGGACGAGGACGCGCTCAGCCTGCGCCTGCTGTCCCCGAACGCGCCCCACCCCCTGGACTCGCTCTCCACCTGGCGCGGGGTGCGCGCGGTTCCCGCCGCGACCGCCGTGGACGTCGACCGGCGCGGGGTGGCGCGTGAGCGGCGGTGGTGGTGGGCGCCCGAGCCGGTGCTGCCCGCCGCCGAAGGGGTTCCGCTGCTGCGCGCGGCCATCGCGGAGGCGGTGCGGGTGCGGTTGCCGCGCCTCGGCGAGGTGACCGCCGACCTCGGCGGCATCGACTCGACCGGGCTGTGCTGCACCGCCGCGCGCGCCACCGGACGGGTGCTGGCCTGCACGTTCGCCAACCCCGACCCGGCCGACGACGACGTCGAGTGGGCCAGGCGCACCAGCGCCGACCTCGACGCGATCCGGCTGCACGTGATCCCGGTCGAGCGGCAGGCGGTGCGGTACGTTGGGCTCGGCGCGGTGACCGAGGTGTTCGACGAGCCCGCCCTGTTCGCCCCCGACCTGGCCAGGATCGCCGTGCCGTTCGACTGGGCCGCCGAGCACGGCTCGGCCGTGCACCTGTCCGGCTACGGCGGCGACGAGGTGTTCAGCGGCGCGCCCGCCTGGGTGCTGTCCCGGCTGCGCGCCGACCCGCGCGGGGCCGTGCGCGACCTGCGCGGGTACCGGGCGCGCGGCCGGTGGCGGTTCGGCGCGACCGCCAGGCAGGCGCTGCTGCCCCGCCCCTACCGCTCGTGGCTGCGCGGCGCCGCGACCGGCCTGCGCGGCCCGGTGGACGACCGCGCGCCGGTGCTCGACTGGTTCCTGCGCCCGACCGCGACCCCGTGGACCACCCCCGAGGCCGAGGCCGCCGCCCGCCGCCTCCTGCTCGCCGCCGCGCGCGACGCCGAACCGCTGTCCCCGGTGCGCGGCCAGCACGTGGACCTCCAGCTGATGCACGGCGGCTCCGCCGAACTGCGCAAGATCACCCAGCTCGCCGCCGCGCGCGGCGTCACCCTCGCCACCCCGTACTACGACGACGCCGTCGTCACCGCCGCCCTGTCGATCGCCCCGGCCGACCGGGTGAGCCCGTGGCGCTACAAGCGCCTGGCGGAACCGGTGTTCCGCGACGTGGTGCCCGCCGCCTCGGCGGCCAGGCAGACCAAGGGCGACGGCGCGACCTCGCACGCGGTCGGCCTGGCCCGGCACCGGGCGGAGGTCGTGGAACTGCTGGAGGACTCGCACGCGCACCGGTTGGGACTGGTGGACGCGCGGGCCGCGGCGGCGGCGCTGCGGTCGTCGGTCGACACGTCGGACGCCCTGGCGGGAGACCTGTACCCGCTGCTGGGGTGCGAGGTGTGGCTGCGCACGGTCGGTTGGGGTGGCAGCGCGACCGGGGGCGCCGCGGGGTGAGGCGGGCGGCGGGACCGGGGCAGGGGTTGTCCCGGCAGGACGAGCAGGGGAGTGGTGGGCATGAGGCTCGTGGACGGGGTGTCGGTCGCCGACACCGAGTACGGCGCGGTGCTGCTCGACGGTTCCAGCGGCGACTACTGGCAGCTCAACCCGACCGGTGTTCTGGTGCTGCGCGGGATCGCGGACGGGCTCGCGCTCGACGCGGTCGTGGAGCAGGTCACCACCGAGTTCGAGGTGGACCGGGAGGTGGCCGAGCGGGACGTCTCCGAACTGGTCGCCGAGCTGCGCGGGCAGCGGTTGTTGCGCGACTGAGCGATGGCGACCGGCGAGCGGAGACCGGCCACTGGCGACCGGCGAGTGGAGACCGGCCACTGGCGACTGGCGATCGGCGACCTGCCGCCACCCGCCAGCCGCCGTCGCGCACTCCGCCGCCCTCCCCGAACCCCCTTCCCCCGCACCACCTCCGCGCACCGAGAGGACCCTCCCGTGGCCCAGGCCGAGCACGTCGTCCACGATCCCGGCGCGGTGCCCGTGCGGCGCAGGTGGGCGGTCCGGGTGGTCGCGGTCGTCGCCGCGCCGCTCGCGCTGCTGCCGCCCAACCGGTTGCGCGCCCTGCTGACCGCGCTCAGCCGCCGGGCCCGGCCGGCGTCCGCCTCCGTCGCCGCCGCCGCGCGCCGCGACGTCGTCCTGGTCACCCTGTCCTGCGCCGGTCCCGAGAGCTGCCTGCGCCGCTCGCTCGCGGCGGCGCTGCTGTGCCGGGCCTCCGGGACCTGGCCGACCTGGTGCGTCGGGGTGCGCCGGGTGCCGCCGTTCGGGGCGCACGCCTGGATCGAGGTCGACGGCGACCCGGTCGGCGAGGGGGTCGCGGGCGACTACTTCCAGCGCCTGATCACCGTGCCCGCCGGGCGGGCCGGGTGAGCGCCATCCGGCCGCGCGACCTGCTCCCGCTGCTCGACGGCCGCCGCCGCTGGGTCGTCGCCGCCATCTCGCTGTCGCTGACCGCCACCCTGGTCGGCATGGCGCAGCCGCTGCTGGTCGGGCGGGTCCTGGACGGCGCGGGGCGCGCGGGTGGCGTGCCCACCGGCACGCTCGTGCTCCTCGCCGCCGCCTTCACCGCGCAGGTCGTCCTCGGGCCGCTCGGCGGCTTCCTGCTCGCCCGCGTCGGCGAGGGCGTCGTGCTCGGCCTGCGCACCCGCCTGGTGCGGCGCCTGCTGCGGGTGCGCGTGCCCGAGCTGGACCGGCACCGCGTCGGCGACCTGCTCTCCCGCGCCACCTCCGACCCGGCCGCGCTGCGCCAAGCCCTCGGCGGCGGGGTCGCGGACCTGGTCACCGGCGGGATCGGGGTGGTCGTCGCGCTCGTGGTCATGGCCGTGGTCGACCCGGTCCTGCTGCTCCTGGTCGCCGGGCTCGTGCTGCTCGCCGCCCTGGCGGTGCGGGCCACGCTCGGCGGCATCCGGGCCGCCGCCCACCGCACCCAGGACGCGCTCGGCGAGCTGACCGCCGACCTCGACCGCGCGCTCGGCGCGATCCGCACCGTCCGCGCCTCCCGGGCCGAGGAGCGCGAGAGCGCGCGCGTGCTGGCCGCCGCCGACCGCGTCCACCGCGCGGGCGTGCGGGTCGCCGGGCTCCAGGCGGTGGCCGCGCCCGCCGTGCAGCTCGCGGTGAACGGGTCGTTCGTGGTGGTGCTGCTGGTCGGCGGGCTGCGGGTGGTGAACGGGAGCGCGTCGGTCGCGGAGCTGGTGACGTTCCTGCTGTACCTGACCTACCTGGCCGCCCCGATCAGCTCCGTCGTGCACGCGCTCGCCGCGCTCCAGGAAGGCGCGGGCGCGCTGCGGCGCACCTCTGAGGTGCTGGCGCTGCCGGTGGAGCGGTCGGGCGGCGAGCGGGGCGGGGACGTGCCGGGCGCGCCGCTGCTGGAGCTGCGGGACGTGCGGCTGTCCTACGGCGCGCGGACCGTGCTGGACGGCCTGTCGTTCACCGTGCCCCGGCGCGGGGTCGTGGCGCTGGTCGGACCGTCCGGCGCGGGCAAGTCCACGGTGTTCGCGCTGGTCGAGCGCTTCGCCGAACCGGACTCGGGCGCGGTGCTGCTCAACGGCCGCGACACGTCCACGGTGGACGTCGACTGGTGCCGGTCGCGGATCGGGCTGGTCGAGCAGCACGCGCCGCTGCTGCACGGGACCCTGCTCGACAACCTCCGCTACGCCGCCCAGGACGCGACCGACGACGAGGTCCAGCGGGTGCTGCGGCTGACCGGGTTGCACGACCTGGTGCGCCGCCTGCCGGACGGGCTCGGCACGGACGTCGGCGACCGGGGCGTGCGGTTCTCCGGCGGGGAGCGGCAGCGGATCGCGATCGCCCGCGCGCTGCTGGCCGGGCCGGAGCTGCTGCTGCTCGACGAGCCGACGTCCCAGTTGGACGCCGAGGCCGAGCGCGCGGTGGTCGCGGCGATCGAGCAGGTCTCGCGCGAGTGCGCCCTGCTGGTGATCGCGCACCGGTTCAGCACGATCCGCTCCGCCGACCGGGTGGTGCTGCTGGAGGGCGGGCGGGCCGCGCCGGACGGGGAGCACGACCGGCTGGTGGAGAGCAGCGCGTTCTACCGGTCGCTGGTGGGGGTGCGCTAGGGGAACCGTTGCGGGGCAAGCGGTTCGGGGCCGCCGGGACGGGCCTTGACCCGTCCCGGCGCGGCTGCGGTCAGGCCGCGGTCTCGGCGGTCGCGGTCAGCACCGCGCGGCCGAGGACGTGGCCCGCCATGCTGAACCCGAGCAGCGCCGGGGTCGCGTCGGCGGGCACGCCGATCGACTCGACGTCGAGCGCGTGCACCACGACGACGTACCGGTGCTCCCCGTGCCCGGCGGGCGGCGCGGCCCCGACGTAGCGGGGGAGCCGGGCGTCGTTGGGGAGTTGGAAAGCGCTTCCCGGCAGTCCGGAACCGGTGTCGTCGCCCGCGCCCTCGGGCAGTTCGGTGGTGGACGCGGGCAGGTCGGCGACCGCCCAGTGCCAGAAGCCGGACCCGGTCGGGGCGTCCGGGTCGTAGACCGTCACGGCGTAGCTGCGGGTGCCCTCCGGCGCACCGCTCCAGGACAGCTGCGGGGAGCGGTCCGCGCCGCCGAGCGCGGACGAGAGCTGCGCCGGGGCGAACGGCTTCCCGTCGGTGGCGCTGTCGCTGGTGACGGTGAAGGTCGCCGCCTCGGGCAGGCGGGCGAACGGGTCGTTCATCGGGATCGGTCCTCTCGGGAGGGTGCGGCGGCCGGGGCTCCCGGCCGGTGCGATGAATCGACCATAGCACGGATAATCGATTATCCGTCCGATCGTCTACGCTGACCGGCATGACCAGGACTCCCGCCGAGGACGGCAAGCGGATGCTCTCCGAGCAGGTCCACGAACGGCTGCGGGACGCGATCATGCGCGGCGACCACGCGCCCGGCGCGCCGCTCAAGCCCCAGGACCTGGCCAGGGAGCACGGGGTGAGCCTCGCGGTCGTGCGGGAGGCGCTGGTGCGCGTGGTCGGCGAGGGGCTGGCGGACCGGCTGCCGAACCGGGGCTTCGCCGTGCCCGCCTTCACCGATCGCCGCTGGCAGCAGATCGCGGAGGCCCGCGCGACCGTCGAACCCGCCGTGCTGCGCCTGGCGGTCGAGCGCGGCGACGTCGACTGGGAGGCCCGCGTGCGCGCCGCCCACCACCGGCTCAGCCGCACCCCGGCGTTCACCCCCGACGACGGCGAGCACTACAGCGCCGAGTGGGCCGAGGCGCACCGGCGGTTCCACCGCGCCCTCCTCGACGGCTGCGGCAACCCGGTGCTGCTGGACGCCTTCGACCGGATGTGGTCGGCCAGCGAGCTGGCCCGCCGCTGGGCCGGGACCCGCACCCCGCAGCGGGACCACGCGGCGGAGCACCGGGCGCTGGAGGAGGCCGCGCTGGCCCGCGACGCGGACGCGGCGGCCGAACTGCTGGTCAGGCACCTGAGCCTGACGGCGGAAGCGCTCAAGGGGAACGGGTAGCGGGGGCAGGGCTGGTGATCCCTGCCCCACCCCACCGGTCAGCGCGCCCCCTCGCCCGCCACCGCGAACCGCAGCGCCCGCCCCAGCCACTCCAGCTCCCCGGTCGCCTCCGGCCACCCGCGCTCCCCGCGCACCCGCGACACCAGCACCCGGTACCGCTCCATCCGCGCCGCCACCCCGGCCTCGCACGAGCGCAGCACCGCCGCCAGGTCCTCGCCGGGGAACCACTCCTTCAGCAGCCCCGCGGCCTCCGCCCCCTCGGGCGGCACCCGGCGCTCCACCGCCCGCCCGACCTCGCCGACCAGGCGCCGCGCCCACCAGATCGACGCCCCCGGCGGCCGGGGCCGCTCCGGGGTCGGGGTGCTCAGCGCCAGCGCCACCCGCATCCGCTCGCGGAAACCGCCGTCCCCCACCAGTTCCGCCAGCTCCACCCACGCGTCGACCTGGTCGGCGCTCGGGTCGTCCGGCAGGTCGATCCGCAGCCCCCGCATCCGCTCCCGCTGCTCGGGCGTCAGCGCCAGCGGCCCGAACACCTCCTCCTTGAACTCCGCCACGACCCGTGCCCGCTCCTCGGTGGAGAGCCTCGCCAACCGGTTCACCAACGCCGTCTCCTCGGTGCTCGCCCCGCGCTCCGCCACTACCGACAGGACCGCCCGGCTGACCTTCAGCGCCCTGATCCGCGCGTCGATCGCGACCACGTGCGCCCTCGCCACCTCGGCCACGCTCGTCCGCCCGCCCAGCACCCGGCCCACCTCGTCCAGCCCGAGCCCCAGCTCGCGCAGGGCGCGAACCAGGTCGACGCGCGCCACGGAGGCCGAGTCGTACAGGCGGTAGTTGCCGGTGGAGCGGGAGGTCGGGGGCAGCACGCCCTCGTCGGACCAGAAGCGCAGCGTGCGCACCGGGAGCCCGGTCCGCGCGGCCAGCTCGCCGATGGTCAGCTCGTCGTCCATGCCGGGAATCCTGCGGGTTCCAGCGGGTGGAGGCTCAAGCCCGAACCCGCGACGAGCCGGTGACCGGCGCCGATCAGGCGGGCGGCCAGGCGCGCAGCGCCGCGTCCGCGACCAGCTCCAGCACCTCGGGGGGCGCCCCGCCCGCCGCCTGCACGGCGATCCCGTTCGACACCGCCATCAGGTACCGGGCCAGCAGCTCGGGGTCGCTGCCTGCGGGCAGGTCGCCCTCGGCCACCGCCTGCTCGAACCGCTTCCGCAGCCACGCGCAGCCCTCGTCGCGCCACGCGTTCAGCGCCTCGCGCGCGGACCGCGCGTCGTCGCCGACCGCCAGCGCGCCCTGCACGCCGAGACACCCCCTCGGGCTGCCTGGCGTGGTGGTCGAGCGCACCGAGCCGTGCAGGAACGCCCTGGCCACGTCGGCCGAGGTCGACTCCTCCAGCGCCTGCCGCGCGTAGCTGGCCCAGGTGCCCGCGTACCGGTCGAGCGCCTTGCGGAACAGCTCGTCCTTGTTGCCGAACGCCGCGTACATGCTGGTCCGGTTGATGCCCATGGCGGCGGTCAGGTCGGTGAGCGAGGCGCCCTCGTAGCCCTTGGCCCAGAACACCCGGACTGCCTGGTCCAGGGCCTCGTCCGCGTCGAAGCCCCTCGGTCGTCCCGTCCTGCGCCCGCTCTCCACGTCGCCCAGTCTACCTTTTCCGTACCGATCGGTACGTAAGTGCTAGGGTCGAGTTCAGCACCGGTCAGTGCGAAAATCGGAGGTCCGGAGTGGGGCAGCTCGAAGGCAAGACCGCCGTCGTCACCGGCGGCGGCACCGGGATCGGGTTAGCCAGCGCGGTCCGGCTCGCCCAAGAGGGCGCGCACGTCTTCATCACCGGCCGCCGCGAGGCCGCGCTCGCCGCCGCCGTCGCGGAGATCGGGGAGGGCTCGGCCACCGCCGTGCGCGGCGACGTCACCGACCCCGCCGACCTCGACCGGCTCTACGCGGCCGTCGAGGCGCGCGGCGCCGGGCTCGACGTGGTCTTCGCCAACGCCGCCGCCGCCTCGCGCGTCCCCCTGGAGAAGATCACCGAGGCCGACTACGCCGCGATCTTCGACGTCAACGTCCTCGGCGTCCTGCGCACCGTGCAGAAGTCCCTGCCGCTGCTCAACGAGGGCGCCTCGGTCATCCTCAACGCCTCCACCGCCGCCGAGCGCGGCGCGCACTCGTTCGGCCTGTACGCCGCGTCCAAGGCCGCCGTCCGCACGTTCGCCCGCACCTGGGCGACCGAGCTGAAGGACCGGGGCGTGCGGGTCAACGCGATCTCGCCCGGCCCGATCGCCACGCGCGGCCTCGGGCTGCTCGACGGCCTCGGGGACGAGGACGTCGACGCCTTCCACGAGCAGCTCGGCGGCGCGATCCTGGCCGGTCGGATGGGGCTCGCCGAGGAGGTCGCGGCGGCCGTGGCGTTCCTGGCGTCGCCGGGGAGCAGCTTCGTGATGGGCTCGAACCTGTACGTGGACGGCGGGGAGAACCAGGTCTGACGCTGCGTGCGCCGCGCGGCGGGTTAGGCTGCCGCCCATGTCCGACCTGGAGGTTTGGGTGGAGGCCGCGGTGACGCGGGCGGTCGAGTCGGGGTGCGCCGACCGGCTGTCCGTGCGCCGCGAGCGAGCCGGTGACGATCCCGTCGTGCTGGTCGACCTCGCCGAGGGGCACGTGCTCTCCCTGCGGGTCAAGGGCGAGCGGCGGGTCCAGTTCAACCTCGACGGCGCGGGCGTGCTGGAGGTCGACTCCGGGGACGGGGACCGGCTCGACCTGGAGTGGCTGCTGATGGCCTACTGCGCCGCCGAGCTGGAGGTCGAGGTGGACCTGCGGCTCGGGCAGTACCGCGCCTTCCGCCGGGGCGACGACGTGTTCTACCTGTCCCAGCCGCTGTTCGCGCGCTGGTGGGGGCCGAGGGAGTGGCGCCGGATCGACTGATCCGGCACTTCCCGGTTTCCGCCCCGTTCCCGCGGGTCACCCGGTGGGGAAGTCGTTGGGTGGACGCAATTAGACCGGTCGTCTAGAGTCGGTGGGGTCAGCGCACCTCGACGACAAGGCGGACCCGTGCACATCCTCATCGTGCTCACCTCCCACGACCGGCTCGGCGACACCGGCAAGCCCACCGGCTTCTGGCTGGAGGAGCTCGCCGCCCCCTACTACCGGTTCAAGGACGCGGGCGCGCGGCTCACCCTCGCCTCCCCCAAGGGCGGTCAGCCGCCGCTCGACCCCAAGAGCAACGAGCCCGACAGCCAGACCGACGACACCCGCCGCTTCGAGGCCGACCCCGAGGCCACCGCCGCGCTCGCGAGCACCGTCGAGCTGGGCGCCGTCGACCCGGCCGACTACGACGCCGTCTTCTACCCCGGCGGCCACGGCCCGCTCTGGGACCTCGCCGAGGACGCCGACTCGCTGCGCGTCATCCAGGACACCCACCGCGCGGGCAAGCCCCTCGCGCTGGTCTGCCACGCGCCCGGCGTCCTGCGCCACGCCGTCGACGCCGACGGGAAGCCGCTGGTCGAGGGCAAGCGCGTCACCGGGTTCACCAACACCGAGGAGGACGGCGTCGGCCTGACCGACGTCGTGCCGTTCCTGGTGGAGGACGTGCTCAAGGCCAACGGCGGCGACTACAGCAAGGGCCCCGACTGGGCGCCCTACGTCGTGCGCGAGGGCCTGCTGGTCACCGGCCAGAACCCGGCCTCCTCCGCGCCCGCCGCCGACGCCCTGCTGGACCTGCTGCCCGCGCGCAACGGGTGAACCCGCAGGTCGGACCGACCGGCCCGGTCGCCGGATAGGCTCAGCCCATGGCGAGCAAGAGGGGCGACCAGGGCACGCGCACCGCGCTGCTGGAGGCCGCGCAGCGGATCTTCGCGAAGAAGGGCTACGCGGCGGTCGGCATCAACGAGGTGCTGACCAGCGTCGGTGTGCCGAAGGGGTCCTTCTACCACTACTTCGCGTCGAAGGACGCCTTCGGCGAGGCCGTCGTGCGCCGGTACTTCGAGGAGTACCTGGCCGACCTGGACCGCCTGCTCGCCGGTGACGGCGACTGGGCGGCCAGGCTCGACGCCTACTGGGCGGGCTGGAGGGAGACCCAGGCGCTGGACGACTGCCAGGGCCGGTGCCTGTCGGTCAAGCTCGGCGCCGAGGTCGCCGACCTGTCCGAACCGATGCGGCTGGCGCTCAAGGACGGCACGACCGCCGTGGTCGACCGCCTGGAGCGCGCCGTCGCGGCGGGCAACGCGGAGGGCTCGCTGACCTCGGCCGGTCCGGCCAGGGGCACCGCGCAGGCGCTGTACTCGCTGTGGCTGGGGGCGAGCGTGCTGGCCAAGCTGCACCGCAGCCTGGCCCCGCTGGACGACGCGCTCGCCACGACCGGTGTGCTGCTCGGGCGGTAGCGCGGCGTCCGGCGTCGCGCGGTCAGGCGGTCCAGTGCGGGTCGCGACCCGCCAGACCCAGCAGGCGGTGCAGGGTCGGGGCGTCGTGCGGGACGGGCACCTCCTGGCCGAACGCGCCCATCTCCCGGCCCATCGACGCGGTCCGGACCAGCTCGGCGTGCACGGCGGCGACCAGGTCGGCGTCCAGCTCGACCTCCTGGCCGGTGGCGCGGGCCAGGTCCCAGGCGTGCACGAGGTACTCGCACAGCACCATGTTGCCGATCAGCGGCGCGGGCAGCGGGTCGGGTCCGCCCATCGTGGTCATGCCCTCCCACGCCGCAGGGTCCGCCCAGGCGCTCGTGCAGCGCTCGACCTGCGCCCGGACCTCGTCGGCCCACGGGCCGTCGCCGGGGTTCACCGGGGTGGTCGCGCCCTTGGTCGCCGCGCCTTCGAGGGCGGGGCCGTAGCGCAGGACGTGCGCGCCGAGCGCTCGCACGTCGAACTCGGCGCAGGGGGTGGGGGAGTCGAGCTGGTCGGGGCGGATGCCCGCGACGACCCGCGCGAACGCGGCGTTCGCGGCGGCCAGGTGCTGTGCGGTGGACATGTCCGGGAACCCTAGGCACCGCCCCGACCGGAGTCTTGGACGAACGCGACACGCGGTTGTCTAGGGTCGGCGGCGTGACCACCGACGAACGCGGCCTCGCGGGCGCCTGGCGGCGGCACCAGCGGCACGACTACCCGGACCCCGCGCCCGACCTGGCCCCGTTCATCGCCAGGCACTGGCACGTGTCCTGGGACTACGCGACGCCCTACCACCAGCTGATCGTGCCCCTGCCGAACGTGCACCTGACCTTCGGCTCCGGGGGCGCGCGGATCTCGGGCGTCGCGCGCGGGCACTGGACCAAGGTGCTGGCCGGTCGGGGCGAGGTGCGCGGGGTGGCGTTCCGGCCGGGCGCGTTCCGGGCGTTCCTCGGGGCGTCCGTGTCGACCATCACCGGTCGGGTGCTGCCCGCCGAGGAGGTGTTCGGACCGCTGTCGCCGCCCACGTCGACCGCCGAGCTGGAGGAGCTGCTGCGGTCCCGGTCGCCGGTGCTGGACCGGGGGGCGCTGGACGCGGTGCGCGCGGTGGGGCTGATCGAGTCGTCACCGGGGCTGACCCGCGTGGACGCGGTGGCGCGCGAGCTCGGCGTGGGGGTGCGGAGCCTGCAGCGGCTGTTCGCGGAGCACGTGGGCGTCGGGCCGAAGTGGGTGGTGCGCCGCTACCGGCTGCGCGAGGCCACGGACCGGCTGGCCGAGGGCGGGCGGATCGCCTGGGCGGATCTGGCGGCCGAACTGGGCTACGCGGACCAGGGGCACCTGACCAGGGACTTCACCGAGGTCTTCGGCGAGCCGCCGACCACCTACGCCCGGCGGTACTGAGCCGGTCGCCCCGGAGCGGTCACGGGGAGCGGTGCGGTCGGGGTGGTGCTGGTGGGGGGATCGGGAGCCGTGCTGCGGGGGACTGGGGCCGTGCTGCGGTGACCGGTGCCGAGCCGTGCGGCGCGGGTCACAGGCTGCCGAAGTTCTCGGTCCAGTACGCCTTGCCGCGCGAGTTGACCGTGTACGCGACACCCAGGTCCTTGTACGCGCAGTTCAGGATGTTGGCCTTGTGCCCGGCGGAGTTCATCCACGCCCGGACCACGGCCGCCGGGGTCGACTGCCCCATCGCGATGTTCTCCGCGGTGGCCCGCCAGTAGTAGCCAGCCGCGTCCACGCGCTGCGCCGGGGCGCTGCCGTCGGCGCCGGTGTGGCTGAAGTAGTTCTTCGCGGCCATCTCGTCGTTGTGGCCCTTGGCGGCGGCGGCGAGCTTGGTGTTCGCGACCAGCGCGCCGCACCCGGCCTTCGCGCGCTCCTGGTTCGTCAGCTTCAGCACCTCGGCGGCGTACGCGGGGGCGTCCTGGGCGGCCTTCGCGACGACCGAGGAGGTGGCCGGGTTGGTGGTGCGGGGCGCGGCGTTCGCGGCGCCGGTGGCGGCCAGCAGGCCGGTGACCGTCATGCCCGCGAGGAGGGCGAGACCGGCGATGCGCTGGGCGGTGGTCTTGGCGTTCATGTCGTGTCCCCGATCCGTTCGTCCCGACTTGCTGATGGGACAAGGTTCGGGTGCGTCGAGTGCGCTTCCGGTTCCACCTCGGTTGCGGAACGGGTGTGATGCGTCAGAACCCTCGAACCGGTGCCGTCCACGCCGTTCACCGGGGGCTCTGCGGGGCTGTGAGCTGCGGAGATGTCCCCCAGTGGGGAGAGAGCGCGCAGGCGCGCGGGTGCGGGCGGGGAGGTGGGGCGGCAGGCGGGTCCCGGCGGTCGGGGTGGACCGCCGGGACCCGCCCGCTCACGCCTCCGTGCCGGTGGGGGCCCGGTCGTCGCGCATCCTCGGCAGCCCGTGCGGCAGCTCCGCCCAGGTGCGCGGCGCCCGCTCGCCGTCGTGGCCCCAGCGGGCGGTCACGGCCTCGTCCGGGACCTGGAGCGGGCGCCACGCCGCCCTGCGGGGGAGCGGGCCGCCGAACAGGCGCCGTCCCGCCACCGGCGCGGCCGACAGCATGGTCCGGCGCAGCCGCTCCACCGTGCCGTCGCGCACCGGGTCGAGCGCGATCGACGCCGCGTGCTGCTTCCCGCCACCCCAGTCCGGCCTGCGCTCCAGCAGGTCCGGGCGCGCCGACACCACCAGCAGCAGCGGCACCGGGTTCGGCGAGTCCACCAGGGACTCCACCGCGTCCTGCACGGACCGCACCGCCAGGTGCAGGTCGCGCAGCACCACCACGAGCGGCCTCTCCTGGGCCGCCGCCTCGGTGAAGCGCCGCCACGCGTCGACCGCGTCGACCGGCACCCGCTCGCCGCCCGGCTCGAACAATCGCAGCACCCGCGCGGTCAGCTGCTCGGCCTGCCTGCCGGTGCGGCACAACCGCCCGCACCGCGACGCGAGCGCCGCCCGCACCGCCTCCCGGTCGCCGGGGGCCGTCCCGCACAGCGCGGCCACGACCCGCGCCAGCACCTCGGGGCCCCGGTCGCCGGGCAGCACCCGGCTGTCCACCACGCGCGTGCCCACCGACCGGGAGAACCCGTCCAGGAACTCGTCGCCCTCGCCGAACACCGTCACCAGGTGCGGGGTGTCGCGCCGCACCACCCGGTCCAGCAGGCCCCGCACCACCGCCAGCTCGCTGTCGTGCTCCCCGGACCGCGCCGCGCGCGTCCCGTCGACCCGCCACACCCCCGGCGCGCTGCCCGGCGCCGAGGTGAACGCCTCGCCCACCAGCTCGCGCGTCCGGTCGCACACCCACACCGCGTCCTGCGCCTCCGCCGTCAGCAGCTGCTGGCACCGCTCGACGAGCGCGCCGTCCACCGACGGCCCGAACGCGCGCCCCACCCGCACCAGCGCCGACCCGGTGGCCACCGCCACCCGCACCTCCACGCCCAGCCCCGCGCCCTCGGCGAAGCAGTCGCGCAGCGCCAGCGCGGCCTGCACCGCCCGCCGCGCGTCCTGCTCGTGCGAGTCGCCGCCGCAGAACAGGACCAGTGAGGCCGAGCCGATGGAGGTGGCCACCACGCCGCCCAGCTCCCGCACCCCCGACCGGACCATCGCGGTCACCGCGGCGAGCGCGTCGTCCACCTCCGAGGAGTCCCCGTGGCACCCGCTCGGCCTGACCCGCACCAGCGCCACGCTCAGGTCCCTGCGGCGGGCGCCCGAGGGGCCGCGCCGCGCGCGCAGGCGCTCCACCGGGTGCTCGGCCACCGGGTCGCCCGCGACCGGCCGGATCGCGGTGACCGGGGCGACCTCGCGCCGCGCGGGCGGGTCCAGACCGGGGTCCTGGGTGAGGATGCAGCCCTGGAGCTTGCGCAGCGCGGGACCGGGCTCCAGCCCGAGGTCGTCGACCAGCGCCGCGCGGAGCCTGCCGTAGACGGCGAGCGCCTCGGCCTGCCTGCCGCACCGGTAGAGCGCGAGCATCAGCTGCCCGCAGGAGCGCTCGCGCAGCCGCTCGGCCTCGACCAGCGACTCCAGTTCGGACAGCACCGACTGGTGCCTGCCGCAGGCCAGCTCCAGGTCGAAGTAGTCCTCCAGCGTGTCCAGCCGGGCGTTCTCCACCGCGGCCAGCTCCGGCCAGGACAACCCGCTCTCCACCAGGTCGGCCAGCGCCGAGCCGCGCCAGGCGCCCAGCGCCTCGCGCAGCAGCCCGGCGGCCACCTCGGGGTTCGCGGCCTCGGCGCGGGCCTGCTCGGTGCGCCGGTGGAACCGGGTCAGGTCGACCTGCTCGGGGTCGACGCGCAGCACGTAGCCGGGGGCCTCGGTGGACAGCCGGGGCGCGTCGGGGCCGCTCGTGGCGGCCAGCACGGCGCGCAGGCTCCACACCGCGTTCTGCAGGATCTTCCGCGCGGAGACGGGCGGGTCCTCGCCTGGCCACAGCGCGCCCACCAGCTGGCTGATCGGGACCACCTGGTTCGCCTTCAGCAGCAGGAGTCCCAACGTCGCCCGCTGCTTGATCCCGCCCAGAGCGAGCGGGCGTCCCTCGTGGAGCACTTCCAAGGGGCCGAGTAATCGGAACTGCATGTCCTGTCATCCCCCAGTGTGATGGCGATCGGG
This sequence comes from Actinosynnema pretiosum, assembly GCF_024171695.1. Classification (GTDB taxonomy): domain Bacteria; phylum Actinomycetota; class Actinomycetes; order Mycobacteriales; family Pseudonocardiaceae; genus Actinosynnema; species Actinosynnema pretiosum. The sequence continues at coordinate 201,131 of NZ_JAMTCF010000005.1, forward strand.
CGGGTGCCGCTCGCGCCCGCCCGACCGTCGTGGGTCCACTCAGTACCGGCGAAGAGGGTCCTTCCACGCGCACGCCCGGCGCCGCCGAGGCGAGTGGTGACGAGGCTGCCACCAGCCGCCCACCGGGTCATTCACCTGATCAGGTGAGCAGTCCGCTATGTCCCGCTCGTCTGTTCCCCGGCCTGCGCCGGGGCCGGGACACCGGCGTGCTCCGGGGCCTTCGGGCCACCGCGCTCGCGTGCCGCCGCGAACGACACCGCCGCGACGACCAGCGTCACCGCCGCGCCGATCCAGCCGATCGCGGCCAGGCCCGAGGAGAACGCCTCGCGCGCCGACGACACCAGCGCCGCGTCGCCGTCGGCGACGGCCAGCGCGCCCGCCAACGACTCGACCGCGTCCGGCGGCGCGCCCTCGGGCAGCCCGGCGCGGTACACGGCGGTGCCCACGCTGCCCAGCACCGCCACGCCCAGCGCCAGGCCGAACTCCATCGCCGTCTCCGACATCGCCGCCGCCGACCCCGACCGGTTCGCGGGCGCCGCGCCCACCACCAGGTCCGTGCCCAGCGCCATCATCGGGCCGATGCCCGCGTAGACCACGACCAGGCCGACCACCACCAGCACCAGCCCGCCCGGCCCGTCCAGCAGGCCCAGCAGGGCGTAGCCCGCCGCGGACAGCACCAGCGCCGCCGCGACCAGCCTGCCCGGCGGCACCCGCAGCGCCAACCGGGGAGCCGCCACCGACGAGACGATCATCGCCACCGCCGACGGCAGCAGCCACAGCCCGGCGGCCAGCGGCGAGTGCCCCTCGACCATCTGCAGGTACTGGGTGGCGAACATGTACACCACGCCCACCACCGCCAACCCGGCCAGCAGCGCCAGCAGCGCCGCCCGGAACGCGGGCCTGGCGAACAGCGCCAGGTCCAGCAGCGGGTCGGGCAGCGTCCGCTGCCGCCGCGCGAACAGCGCGCCGAACACCACGCCCGCGCCGACCGAGGCCAGCGCCACCGGGCCAAGGCCCTCCGAGGCGATCACCTTCAGCCCGTAGACCACCGGCAGGATCGCCGCCAGCGACAGCGCGACGCTGGCCGGGTCCAGTCGGCCGGGCGCGGGATCGCGCGACTCCGGCAGCAGGAACGGCGCGGCCACCAGCAGCAGCACCATCACCGGCACCGCGAGCAGGAACACCGAGCCCCACCAGAAGAACTCCAGCAGCAGCCCGCCGAGCAGCGGGCCCACCGCGACGCCCGCCGAGAAGCACGCCGCCCACACGCCGATCGCCGCGCCCCGCTGGGCGGGGTCGCGGAACATGTCGCTGATCAGCGCCAGCGTGGACGGCATCAGCGTCGCGCCCGCCACGCCCAGCAGGGCTCGCGCCGCGATCAGCACGGTCGGGTCGGTGGCGTAGGCCGCGGCCACCGAGGCCGCGCCGAACGCGACCGCGCCGACCAGCAGCAGCCTGCGCCTGCCGATCCGGTCGCCGAGCGTGCCCATCGTGATCAGGAAACCGGCGATCATGAAGCCGTAGACGTCGATGATCCAGAGCGTTTCCGCCCCGCTCGGGCGCAGGTCCGCGCCCAGGTGCGGCAGCGCCAGGTACAGCACCGTGGCGTCCACCGACAGCAGCAGCGTCGGCAGCGCCAGCACCGCCAGCCCGAGCCACTCGCGGGCTCCGGCGCGTTCGGCCGTGTTCTCCATGTCCTCCCTCTTCCCCAGGCATTCCGGTTCTTCCGCGTTCCGCGCTCTCCCGCTCGCGGCAGCACCGCTCACCGCGGGTCCGCCGCCGTCCGCGCCGCCGAGGGCCCGAGGGGGCGCGCGGCCCCCTCGGGCCGATCCCGGCTACTCCGCCGCGGGCTTGCGCAGCACCTCGTACAGCGCGGTGAAGCCGTCACCGGCGTGCCCGCGCTTGATCGCCTGCTCCGCGCGCTCGCGCAGGAACTCCGGCAGCGCGGTGTCCACGCCCTGCGCGCGGCTGGCGTCCACCAGGTGCTCGATCGCCACGGCCTGCATCCCGAGCGTGGAGTCGTTGTCGGGGTAGCTGCCCGCGTCCACCTGGGCCGCGATGTTGGGCACCTCGGGGGAGACCACGTGCTGGAACCAGTCCTGCGCGTACGGCAGGAACGACTCCGCGCGGACCTTCTCCGTGCCCACCAGGGCCAGCGAGTGCATGAACCCGGTCCAGGTCGTCCACATCAGACCGAGCAGCGCCGCGTCGTAGAGCGACGGCAGGCCCGCGTCCTCGCCGAGGTACGTGCCCGCGCCCGCCACCGACGACAGCGAGGCGGCGTGGCGCTCGTACAACGCCTGCGGACCACCGTAGAAGATCAGGGTGTGCTCCGAGCCGATCATCGTGGGCACGGCCATGATCGCGCCGTCCACGTAGTCCACCCCCCGCTCGGCGGCCCAGCGCGCCGTCTCGCGGGCCTCCTCGGGGGTGCCGGAGGTCAGGTTCACGATCACGCGCCCCGAAGGCGCGTCGCCCAGCGAGTTGACGATCTCCCGCATCGCCCGGTAGTCGAGCACGCACACGACGACCAGCTCGCTCGCGGCCACCGCCTCGGCGACCGTGGCCGCCCGGACGGCCCCCTGGGACACCAGGTCGTCCGCCTTGCCGGGAGAGCGGTTCCAGACGGTGGTCCGGTGCCCCTTCTCCAGGAAGGCCTTCGCCAGCGCGGAACCCATCGACCCCAGGCCGATCACGGTCACCGGCGCGAGGTTGTCCGAAGTCATCACAAATCCCCTCGTGTCGAACGCGGTCGCGGCGGCCGGGGCGCGCGGTCCTGCCCGCCCTCCGGCCGCTCCCACTGCCGAGCAGCCTGCGCGGGCCCCCTCTCAAAACCCTCTCGGTGGCCCGACAGGTCACCGGGAGCGGGCTGAACTGCGGATTTCCGGAATTTCCTGTCGGATATGGTGCTTTCATGCGCTTCGGCATCCTGGGGGAGCTGGCGGCGTGGTCGTCCGACGACCGCGTCGTCCCCTTACCGGGCACCAAGGTCCGCACCCTCCTCGCCGCACTCCTGATCGACGCGGGCCGCCCCGTGTCGGCCGACCGCCTCGTCGACGCCCTGTGGGGCGACACCCCGCCCAACAACCCGTCGGGCGCGCTGCACACCAAGGTGTGGCAGCTGCGCCGGGCGCTGGAGGAGGGCGAGCCGGGGGCGAGCGAGCTCCTCGTCGCCCAGGTCCCCGGCTACCGCCTGGACGTCACCGACCTGGACGCCCACCGCTTCGAGCGGCTCCTGGCCAGGGCCCGCGACAGCGCCGACCCCAGGGCCAGGGCCGCCGCGCTCGGCGACGCGCTCTCCGCGTGGCGGGGACCGGCGCTGGCCGACCTCGCCGACGCCGACTTCGCCCGCGCCGCCACCGCCCGCCTGGAGGAGCTGCGGCTGACCGCGCTGGAGGACCGCGCGGACGCCATGCTCGAACTCGGCGACCACAGCCTCCTCGTCGGCGAGCTGGCCGACCTGCTGGTGCGCCACCCGCTGCGCGAGCGCCTGCACGCCGCCCACATGCGCGCCCTCTACGGCGCGGGCAGGCAGGGCGAGGCGCTGGCCGCGTTCGACGCGCTGCGCGTCCGGTTGGCCGAGGAGCTCGGCGTCGAACCGGGTGCGGAGCTGGTCGCGCTGCACGGGTCGGTCCTGCGGCGCGACCTCGCGCTCGTGCCCCGCCCGAGCCCCATCACCACCAGCGCGCGCCCGGTCACCAACCTGCCGACCCCGGTGAGCGGGCTGGTCGGCCGGGAGGCCGCGGTCGTCCAGGTCCGCGCGCTGCTCGACGCGGGCAGGCTCGTGACGCTGCACGGCGTCGGCGGCGTCGGCAAGACCCGGCTGGCCGTCGAGGTCGCCTCCCGCGTCGCCGACGACTACCCGGACGGGGTGTGGCTGGTCGAGCTCTCCACCGCCGACGCAGGCACCGACGCCGACGTGGCCGCGGGCGGCTACTCGCCGGTGGCCAACCTGGTCGCCGGGGTGCTGGGCGTGCGCGACGAGGTCGCCTCCGGCGCGCACGGCGGCAGGCAGGCCGAGCAGCTCGCGGACGCCGTGCGCACCAAGCAGTTCCTGCTGGTGCTGGACAACTGCGAGCACGTCGTCGAGCAGGCGGCCCGGTTGAGCGAGCTGCTGCTGCGCAGCGCGCCCGGCGCGCGCGTGCTGGCCACCAGCCAGGAACCGCTGGGCATCGGCGGCGAGCGGCTGTGGACGGTGCCGCCGCTGACCCTGCCCAGCCCCGGCGGTCCCGGCGGTCCCGACGACGTCGCCGGGTCGACCGCCGTGCAGCTCTTCGTGGCCCGCGCCACCGAGGCCGCCCCCGGTTTCGCGCTCGACCCGTCCACCGCCGCCGCGGTCGGCGCGATCTGCCGCAGGCTCGACGGCCTGCCGTTCGCGCTGGAGCTGGCCGCCACCAGGGTGCGCGCGCTGGGCGTGCGGGAGGTCGCGGCCCGGCTGCAGGACCGGTTCGCGCTGCTCACCGTCGGCAGCCGGGGCGCGCCCGCCCGGCACCAGACGCTGCGCGCGGCCATCGACTGGTCCTGGGAGCTGCTCGCCGAGCAGGAGCAGGTGGTGCTGCGGCGGCTGTCCGCGTTCAACGGCGGCTGCTCGCTCCAGGCCGCCGAGGAGGTGTGCGGCGGCGGGCCGGTCCGGCGCGACGAGGTGCTCGACCTGGTGGCCCGGTTGGTGGACCGCTCGCTGGTGACCACCGCCGACGTGGACGGCGCGCGCCGCTACCGCCTGCTGGAGTCGGTCTCCGCCTACAGCTCCGAGCGGCTGCGCGAGGCGGGCGAGCAGGACGAGGTGCGGCTCAGGCACGCCGCCCACCACGCGGACCTGGCCGAGTGCGCCCTGCCGCACCTGCGCGGCCCCGACCAGCGGCGCTGGCTGGACCGGCTCACCGCCGAGGCGGGCAACTTCCGCGCCGCGCTGGACACCGCCGACCTGCCCGAGGCCACCGGGCCCGCGCTGCGCGTGGTCAACGCGCTCGCCTGGTACTGGTTCCTCAGCGGCAGGCTCGGCGAGGCCAAGCACGCCTTCGCCACCACGCTGCTGCGCGCCGGTGAGGCGGAGGCCGAGGCGGGCGGCCACGCCTCCGACCGGTCGGAGGCGCTGGCCTGGCAGGCGGGCTTCTCGCTGCGCGCGGGCGACTCGACCTACCCGCTGGAGCAGTGCGATTCCCTCGCCGAGGGCATCCGCGACCCGCTGCGCCGGGCGACCACCCGCTGGTTCCTCGGGTTCGCGCGCATCGGCTTCGGCGACCAGGACAGCGCCGAGAAGCGCATCGACCGGGCGCTCGGGGAGTTCCGCGCCCTCGGCGACCGCTGGGGCACCGCCGCCGCGCTCGCCGCGCTGGCCACGCACAGCGTGCTGCGCGGCGACCTCGCCACCACCCGCCAGTGCGGCGAGGAGGGTGCCCGGCTGTTCCGCGAGCTGGGCGACGGCTGGGGGCTGCTCCAGGCCACCGACGCGCTGGCCTCGCTCGCCGAGATGTGCGGCGACTACGCGGAGACCGCCAGGCTGCACCGCGACGGGCTGCGCACCGCCGAGTCGCTGGGGCTGTGGAACGAGGTGTCGACGAAGCTGTCCGGGCTCGGCCGCACCGCGCTGCTGCGCGGGGACTACGCGCAGGCGCGCGAGCTGCACGGGCGCGCCATGCGCCTGGCCGCCGAGCAGGGCTTCACCTTCGGCGAGCAGTTCGCCGAGGTGGGACTGGGGCTCGGCGCGCGCCGCGAGGGCAGGCTCGACGCCGCGCAGGCGCACCTGCGGCGGTGGCTGGACTGGTGCCGCCAGCTCGACGGCGGCCACGGCGCGGCGCTCATCCTGGCCGAGCTGGGCTTCGTCGCCGAGCTGCGCGGCGACGCGGCGGGCGCGCTGGCCCTGCACCGGGAGGGCTTCGCCTCGGCGTGGGCGACCGGCGACCCGCGCACCATCGCGCTGGCGGTCGAGGGCGTCGCGGGCGCGCTGGCGCTGGCCGGGCGGCACGAGCGGGCCGGGCTGCTGCTCGGCGCGGCGTGCGCGGTGCGCGACGCGGCGGGCGCGCCGCTGCCCGAGGTGGAGCGCGGCGACGTCGACCGGGCGAGCGCGCGGGGCGCGGCGGCGCTCGGCGGGGCGTTCGCGGACGTGGTCGAGCGCGGGAAGGTGCTGGGCCTGGGCGAGGTGCCCGCGCTGCTGGCGGAGGACTGACCCTCGGGCGCACCGCGCCGGACGCCTCGGAGGCGGCGACCGCTCGTCGCCCGCCCCCGGTCGTCGCGCGCCTGAGGGAGGTCGCGCGACTCGTCGTGCGGCCGCGCCGAGCGCCTCCCCGGTCGGCCGGCGGGGTCGTGGAGGTGGGCGATCCGCCACCGGGTCACGTGACGGCTGCGGTGACCGACCAGTTCCGGAAATCCGCACGCGCAATCCACCGGCGCAATCCGCCCGCGCCCCCCGAAAAGCATTTCCGCCGCACCCTCCCGCGCCATTCCCCGCGCCTCGCGCTCACCCCGCGCCCGCGTTCTCCCCGGCCGTCCCGGCGCTGCGGCAACCGCCCGGTAATCGTCCGCTCATCGCCTGCTCGCAGGCTTTTCGGTGAACCCGCGATGACCGCTCGGGCATCTTCCCTGCGCTAGAAAAGGACCGGCTCGCCAGTACAGCGGCGCCGCTCCAGCACCACCACTTCTCCCACCACCCCCCGTCGATCGGAGATGAGAAAATGAGGGCTTCCCCCGGAGCGCCCGAATTCGCGGACTCCTACCTCGTCGAGGTGCTGTCCGAGTTCGGGCTGGCGCTGAAGTACGTGCGTGCCGAGGGCAACACGCTGCACTACCTGGCCGACGACGGCAGCGAGGTCGGCGTCTTCGACGCGGCCAGCGGGTTCGGCTCGCTCATGTTCGGCCACAACAACCCCGAGCTGATCGAGCACGCCAAGCGCCTGCTGGACGAGCGCACGCCCGTGCACGCCCAGTTCTCCGGCTACTCCTTCGCCATCGACCTCGCGGCCAAGCTCAACGGGATCATCCGGCGCGAGCTGGGCACCGACGACAAGTTCTACGGCCTGTTCGGCAACTCCGGCGCCGAGGCCGTGGAGATCACGATCAAGCACGCCGAGCTCGACCGGGGGATGCGCGTCGCCGAGCTCAAGGAGCGGCTCGCCGCGAACGCCGGGACCGCCCGCGCCGCCGCCGAGGCCGGGGCCCGCCTCTCGGGGGCCGCCACCGCGCTCGCCGGTGGCGGCGACTTCGCCGCGCTCGCCGCCGAGGTCGCCCGCCGCAACGCCGCCACCGAGGCCCGCCCGCCGCTGTTCCTGGCGCTGGAGGGCGGTTTCCACGGCAAGCTCGTCAGCAGCGTGCAGCTCACGTTCAACGAGGAGTTCCGCGGCCCGTTCAAGTCCCTCGCCGCCCAGGCCAGGTTCATCCCGCGCGACCGCCCCGACCTGATCGACAAGGTCGTGGAGCAGGAGCGCGCCGTGCTGCTCGACCTCGTCGAGCGCGACGGCGTCGTCGACGTCGTCGAGCGGGACTTCCCGGTGTTCGCGGCGTTCCTGGTCGAGCCGATCCTCGGCGAGGCGGGCATCCTCCCGATGACCCGCGAGCTGGCCACGGCCGTGCGCCAGGCCTGCGACCGGCACGACGTCCCGCTGGTCTCCGACGAGATCCAGTCCGGCATGGGCCGCACCGGCTCGTTCCTGGCGGGCACCCGCATCGGCCTGCGCCCCGACTACGTCATCCTCGCCAAGGCGCTCGGCGGCGGCATCGCCAAGCTCGGCGTCGTGCTCGTCAACGAGCACCGCTACCGCAAGGACTTCGAGCTGATGCACACCTCGACGTTCGGGCGCGACGGGTTCTCCAGCAGGCTGGCCATCAAGTTCCTGGAGATGCTGGAGGCCGACGACGGCCAGGCGTACCGGGGCGCGGCCGAGCGCGGCGCGAAGGCCAAGGCCGTCATGGAGGCCATCCGCGACGACTACCCGGACGTGGTCGCCGAGGTCCGGGGCGAGGGCCTCATGCTCGGCTTCGAGCTGCGCGACCAGAGCGGCTCCGCCTCCGCCGAGATCCGCGAGGCCGTCGAGCACGAGGCGTTGGCGTTCGTCATCGGCGGCCACCTGCTGCGCGCGCACCGCATCCGCATCTTCTCCACCGCCTCCAACGTGGACACGATGCGCTTCGAGCCGTCGATCCACCTCACCGACGAGGAGATCGCCAGGGTCGACGCCGGGTTCCGGGACGTGTGCGAGATCCTGCGCGCCCAGGACGCGAGCAGGTTCGCGTGACCACCGCCCCTGCCGTCCCGCTGATCGACACCGCGGGGCGCGACGTCCACGGCGAGTCCGAGCGCCTGCGCGCGCTCGGCCCCGCCGTGCGGGTCGAGCTGCCCGGCGGGGTCCTCGCCTGGTGGGTCACCGACCACGCGCTCGTCAAGCGGCTGCTCACCGACCCGCGGATCTCCCGCGACACCTACCGGCACTGGCCCGCGTGGGGCAACGGCGAGTCCGAGCTGGCCCGCACCTGGTCGCTGGCGATGTGGGTGGCCGACCACAACATGATCACCGCCTACGGCGCGGAGCACACCCGGCTGCGCAGGCTGGTGGCCAAGGCGTTCACCGCCCGCCGCACCCAGGCGATGCGACCGCGCGTCGAGGCCATCACCACCGGCCTGCTGGACGCTCTGGCGACCGTCGCGCCCGGCGAGGTGGTCGACCTGCGGGCCCGCTTCGCCCACCCGCTGCCGGTCCAGGTGATCTCCGAGCTCCTGGGCATCCCGGACCTGCTCCGGGGACCGCTGCTGCGCTCCGTGCACGAGATCATGGACACCTCCGCGTCCCCGGAGCGCGCCAAGGCCACCGAGGTCGAGCTGTACCGGCTGCTGCGCGAGCTGGTCGAGGTCAAGCGCGCCGCCCCCGGCGACGACGTCACCTCGGGGCTGATCCAGGCGCACGGGGACGACGGCGCGGGCCTGGACGAGCGCGAGCTGGTCGACACCGTGCTGCTGATGTTCACGGCGGGCCACGAGACCACCGTGAACCTGCTCGACCAGACCACCGCGCTGCTGCTCACCCACCCCGAGCGGCGCGCCGCCGTCGAGTCCGGCGCGCTGGCCTGGGAGGACGTGGTCGAGGAGTCGCTGCGCCTCGAGGCCCCGTTCGCGAACCTGCCGCTGCGCTACGCGGTCGAGGACGTCCCGGTCGGCGACCTCGTCATCGCGGCGGGCGACCCGATCGTCATCGCCTTCGGCGCGGCGGGCCGGGACCGGGCCGTGCACGGGCCCACCGCGACCGAGTTCGACCCGACCCGCCCGACCCGGCGCGACCACCTGGCCTTCGGGCACGGCGCGCACCACTGCCTCGGCGCGCCGCTGGCCCGCATGGAGGCCGCGGTCGGCCTGCCCGCCCTGTTCGCGCGCTTCCCAGGGATGCGCCTCGCCACCACCCCCGACGGGCTCCGGCCGCTGGGCTCCTTCATCTCCAACGGCCACGCCGCCCTGCCCGTCCTGCTGCGCCCGCCGACCACCCGATCCGGAGAGGAAACCCGATGAGCGACGTGCTGGACGCCGTCAGGCAGCTCGTGCCCGTGCTGCGGGAGAACGGCAAGGAGGCCGAGCAGCGGCGCTGGATCCCCGACGAGAACGTCGACCTGCTCGACAAGGCGGGCGTGTTCGCGATGGCCGTGCCGAAGCGGTTCGGCGGGCTCGACCTCCCGGTCGCCGAGCAGATCGCCGTGCTCACCGAGATCGCCAGGGGCTGCGGCTCCACCTCGTGGACGGCCGTGGCGTGGGTGTCGAGCGCCTGGATGGTGACGCTCTACCCGGACCGCGCGCAGGAGGAGCTGTTCGCGAACGGCTCGGTGCGCGTCTCCGGCGGCTTCACCCCCACCGGCCGGGCGACGCCCGTCGACGGCGGCTACACCCTGAACGGCTCGTGGCGGTTCAACACCGGATGCCGGGGCGCTGACTGGGACCTGCTGGCCGCCGCGATCGAGCTGCCCGACGGCTCCGAGGGCGAGGTGTTCGCCCTGGTGCCCATGTCGGACCTGACGATCGCCGACGACTGGCACGTGTCCGGCGCCTCGGGCACCGGGAGCTCCACCACCACCGCCACCGACGTGTTCGTCCCGGCCCACCGCGTCGTCACCGCCGAGGAGGCGCTGGTCGAGGGCGCCGAGGGCCGCACCCCCACCGCGCACGGCCGCGCCTACAGCCTCATCAGCTACGTCGTCGCCGAGTCGGTCGCCGCCTACGTCGGCATGGCCAAGGGCGCGCTGGAGGTCTTCCTGGAGCGGCTGCCCGGACGCGGCCTCGCCTACACGTCGTGGACCGACCAGCGCGAGCACCCGCTGACCCAGCACAAGGTCGCGCTCGCCGCCAACAAGATCGCCGCCGCCGAGGCGCTGTCCGCCGCCTACGTCGAGCTGCTCCAGCGCCGCGCGGACGCGGGCGAGCAGCCCACGACCGAGGAGAAGGCCGCCGTCCGGGGCCAGGCGGGCACCGCGATCCTGCTGGCCAAGGAAGCGGTGGAGCTGCTCCAGACCATCGCGGGCGCCTCCGCGCTCAGCACGTCCGCCCCGTTCCAGCGGTACCACCGCGACCTGCTGGGGCTGACCACGCACGGACTCATGTCGCCCGACATGAGCCTAGAGGTGCACGGCCGGGTCCTGGTCGGGCTCGACCCGCAGTCCGTGTTCCTCTGACCTCACCGCAGGGGGATGAACCGAGATGAGTGAAGTGGGCAAGTCTGCCGGACCTACCCGACGCAGCCTGCTCAGAGGACTGGCCGCGACCGCCGTCGCGGCCGGAGCGCCCGCTCTCCTGCCCGCGCGGGCGTCCGCGGCGCGCCGGACGACCCACGACGTCGTCGTCGTGGGCGCCGGCTTCGCGGGCGCCACGGCGGCGCGGGAGCTGGCGCGGAAGGGCTTGCGCGTCCTGGTGCTGGAAGCGCGGGGCCGCGTCGGCGGTCGCGTGTGGACCAGCGAGTTCGAGGGCGCGCGGATCGAGCTCGGCGGGAACTGGGTCGACCCCATGCAGACCACCGTGTGGCGGGAGATCGAGCAGCAGGGCGTCGGGATGCTCGCGGACCAGGGCGCCGAGCGCGTCGTCTTCCCGAGCGGGAACGGGTTCGGGTTCCTCGCGCCGGAGGAGGCGTTCGGCAGGCAGGGCGAGCTGCTCGCCAGGTTCGCCGAGCGCTCCCGCGAGCTGTTCCCCGACCCGCTCGACCCGCTCGCGCGGGCCGACCTGCTGCGCGCGCCGGACGCGCTGACCGTGCTGGCCAGGCTGGACGAGATGGGCCTGTCCGCGCTGGACCGCAAGTGGCTGACCGGCGCGACCGGCGGCCTCGGCGGCAGCTCGGCGCGCGCCGCGTACACCCAGTTCCTGCACTGGTGGGCGCTGTGCGGCCACGACGCCGGGCTGTACTACGGCATCAACACCTACAAGCCCTCGGGCGGGCTGGGCTCCGTGCTCTCGGCGATCCTGGCCCAGTCGCGGGCCGAGGTGCGGCTGCGCGCCCCGGTCGCCTCGATCGCCGACGACGGGCGGCGGGTGACCGTCCGCACCCGCGCCGGTTCCGAGCACGTGGCCGGGGCCGTCGTGGTGGCGGTGCCGGTGAACACCTGGCGCTGCATCGACTTCGCGCCCGGCCTGCCCCCGGAGAAGCTCCGGGCGGCGGACCAGACGATCGGCGTGCCCAACGCCAAGAAGTTCGTGGTGCACCTGGGCGAGGGGTTCGGCAACACCTACGTGCACACCCCCGAGGGGTACCCGGTCGACACGCTCGTCCCGCTGCAGCGGACCTCCAGGGGCTGGCTGGCGGCGGGGTTCAGCGGGGACCCCGCGCTCGACGTCAACGACCCGGCGCGAGTCCGGGAGGCGATCAGGCTCGTCGTCCCGGACGCCGAGGTGCTGGCCGTGCGCGGTCAGGACTGGGGCGCCGACCCGCACTCGCGCGGCGGCTGGGCCTTCCGCAGGCCGGGGCAGCTGACCGGGCTGCTCCGGCCCGCCCAGCGACCGCACGGGCGGATCTCCTTCGCCACCAGCGACATCGCCTCCGGGTGGAGCGGTTACGTCGAGGGCGCGATGGAGTCCGGGCTGACCGCCGCCGCGCAGGTGGCGACCCGCGTCGCGGCCTGACCGGGGTGCGGCCCGCCCGGCTTCGGGTCGGGTGGGTCGCACCCACGGGCGTGCGGGAGCGGTGCTGGTGCGCGCGGCGACGGCGAGTCGGGCTGCAGCGGGTGCCCGGTGGCAGGAGTCCGGTGACGACGAGTCCGGGAGCACCGGACGGGGAGGGGTTTTCCGTGCTGGCAGAACGAGGTCCGGCGCCCGGCGCGCGGGAGTACGACTACGTCGTGGTGGGCGCGGGGTCGGCGGGGTGCGCCGTCGCGGCCAGGCTATCCGAGGACCCCGCAGTCTCGGTCGCGCTGGTGGAGGCGGGCGGGCCCGCCGAGCACCCGGACATCGCCGTGCCGCTGGGCGCGCTCGACCTCATCGGGTCCGAGGTGGACTGGGCGTTCAGCACCGGGCCGCAGGCCGGGATGGGCGGTCGGGTCGTGCCGTGGCCGCGCGGGCGGGTGCACGGCGGGTCGTCGGCCGTGAACTTCCAGATGTGGCTGCCCGGCCACCCCGCCGACTTCGACGACTGGCCGCCGTCCTGGTCCTGGCGCGCCGTGGAGCCGTTCCTGCGCCGCGCCGAGCGCTGGGCGGGCGAGCCCGGCGACGGGGGCGCGCTCGGCGTCGACGGGCCGCTGTGGATCTCCCCGCAGCGCGACCCCGACCCGAGCACCGAGCGCTTCCTCGGCGCGTGCGAGGAGGTCGGGCTCAAGCGCGTCGAGGTCGGCCCCGGAAACCCGGACGGCGTCGGCTGCGCGCCCACCCCTGTCACCCAGCGGGACGGCGCGCGCTGGAGCAGCGCCGACGGCTACCTCGCGCCCGCGCTCGGCAGGCCCAACCTGGACCTGCGGGACCGGGCGCTCGCGCACCGCGTGCTGCTCGACGCCGACCGCCGCGCCACGGGCGTGCTGCTCGTGGGCGGGGAGGTGCTGACCGCCCGGCGCGAGGTCGTGCTGTCGGCGGGCGCGGTCGGCTCGCCGCACCTGCTGCTGCTGTCCGGGATCGGCCCGGCGGCCGAGCTGCGCGCGGCGGGCGTCGACCCGGTGCTGGACCTGCCGGTCGGCCGGGGGCTGCGCGACCACCTGATCCTGGACCTGGCGGTGGGCGTGCCGGGGGCGACCCGCTTCCTCGCCGACGGCCGCGACCGCTGGGCGCGGGAGCGGAGGGGGCCCGCGACGTCGAACATCGCCGAGGCGGTCGCCTTCTTCCGCGCCGACGGCGGCGAGGGGCCGCCCGACCTGGAGCTGATCTGGTCGCCGATGGCGTTCGCCCCCGACGGGACCCCCGTTCCCGGCTACACCGTCGGCGTCGTGCTGCTGCGCCCCCGCAGCCGGGGCGCGCTCACCCTGGAGCGCGCGGACCCGCGCGTCCCGCCGCGCATCGACCCCGGCTACCTGACCGACCCGGCCGACGCGCGCGCCCTCGCTGCCGGGGTGCGCTTCGCCGAGCGGGTGCTGCGCGCGGGCGCCCTGCGCGAGCCCGGCGCGCGGCTGCTCGACCCGTGGCCGGACGGGGACGCGCTGGAGGGGTACGCGCGGGAGCGGGCCTCCACCGTCTTCCACCCCGTCGGCACGTGCGCGCTCGGCGCGGTGGTCGACGAGCGGCTGCGGGTGCGCGGGGCCACCGGGCTGCGGGTGGCCGACGCGTCGGTCGTCCCCGAGGCCCCGCGCGGGCACACCCACGCCCACGCGGTCCTGGTCGCCGAGCGCGCGGCCGACCTGATCCGCGCGGACGGGCCGTGATCGCCGCGTTCCGCCCGCCCGTCCGGTGAATTCTTTCGTCCACTTCCGGAATCGACGTCCGCCAGCCGCCCCCGCGTCCGGGGGAGAGCGCTGAAACCCATTCCGTCCGCGGACCGGATCGTTTCACGAAGAGAGCTGAGGAACTGCCATGACCGTTCAGACCGATCTGGGAACCCTCGACCTCACCGACGACCCCGAGGTGCAGAACGAGGTGTTCCTGGCCGCTTTCAACTCGGGCCGGGGCGCGATCTTCGACAGCCTCTACCGGGACGACTCGATCTCCAACCTGTCCGGGGCCCCGCTGACCGGGCAGGCCCGCACCGACGCCATCACGGCGCTGCTCGCCACCGGGCCCGAGCTGAAGTCGACGGTGCGGTCCTACTACAGCACGGCGGACACCTCGCTGATCATCGTCGAGTACGACCTGGTGGTGACCAAGGAGGACGGCGGCAGGCAGCGCATCCTCGGCAGGTGCACCGACGTGCTGGTGCGCGACGACGAGGGCAAGTGGGTCATGGCCGTCGACCGGCCCGTGGCCGACTCCACCGAGGACCTGTCAGCCGAGGAGCTGTGAGCCGGGGGCCGACTCCGGGCGCCCGCGCGCCCGGAGCGGTCCGCGCGGGAGGAGGTGTGCCATGGACCTGGCCCCAGAGCTGTCCGGGGTGACCCCGGTCGAGATGCGCTCCACCCTGTCCCGGTTCGCGACCGGGGTCGTCGTGCTCACCGTCGGCGGCGAGCACGTCCACGGGATGACCGCGAACGCGTTCACCTCGGTGTCCCTGGAACCGCCGCTCGTGCTGTGCTGCGTGGCCAGGACGGCCGCCATGCACCGCGCGATCACCTCGGCGGGCCACTACGCGATCTCGGTGCTCAACGCCGACCAGGAGCACTGCGCCCGCCACTTCGCCGACCGCCGCAGGCCCGAGGGCCGGGCCCAGTTCGACGCCGTCGACTGGCTGCCGGGCCGCAGCACGGGGGCTCCGGTGCTGACCGACGCGCTGGCCTGGGTCGAGTGCGCGCTGGAGGAGGCGCACGAGGCGGGCGACCACTCGGTGTTCATCGGCCGCGTCCTGGGCGCCGGGCGGGAGGAGAGCGGGGCGGGACTGCTGTTCTTCGACGGGAACTACGGGAAGGCCCCCGCGCAGGCGGGCCGCTGACCCGCGCGCACCACCGCGCCCCCGACCTGAGCAGGTCGGGGGCGCGGTGGTGCGCGCGGGATGCGCCCGGCGGCCCAGGCCCTGTGCGGTCGGGGCTGGGGAGACGGGATGTGGCGGCCCTGACGCCAAGCCGTCGGCGCCCCGGCTGAGGTGGTCGCGGCCGTGGGATGCTCCCGGCGGCCCTGGCCCGGTGTGGTCGGTGGTGGTGCGTGGCCGTGCGGCGGGCGTCCAGCCTGCTACCGGGATCGCGGAGCGCCTTCCGCCTTCGCCTCGCTCGCTCCCCGCCTCTCCCCGCCCGCCACCCGCGCCCTGCCCGCCTCCGCCATGCGCTGCTCGCCGCCCATCCGCACCTTCCCGTCCGCGCACGGCAGAACCCGCCCACCCGGTGGGGGAACCGGGTGGGCGGGTCGTGTCGGCCGGGTCGGTCGGGGGGCGACCGGTCCGGCGGCGCCCCGGCGCGGCTGGGGGTCCGCGCCGGGGTTCGATCAGGGGATCGACCAGGCGCTCTCAGCCCGCGGGCAGCAGCCCGTCGCCCCCGCCGCGCAGCTCCGCGCACACCGCGCGCAGCCCCGTGACCAGGCGGCCGATCGCCGCGTCGGTGATCCCCACCGACGGCTCGAACCGCAGCGCGTGCGTGGCGCTCGCGGTCGGGAACACCCGGACCGCGTGCTCCCGCAGCAGGTAGCCGGACACCAGGTAGCCGAACAGCCCGGTCCGGGCGAACTCCGCCACCCCGCCCGTCCCGCCGCCCTGGTCGTGGAACTCCAGCCCGAGCATCAGCCCGCGCCCGCGCACCTCGGCCACCACGTCCGGGAACTCCTCGCGCACCGCCCGCAGCGCGGCGGCCAGCGCCCCGCCCCGCTCCTCGGCCGCCCGGTACAGCGCGCCGCCGTCCGCTTCCAGCAGCTCGACCACCCGCACGCCCAGGTGGCACGAGAGCGCGTCCTTGGCGAACGTGGAGCTGTGCAGCAGCTCGAAGTCCGGCAGGTACCGGTCGCGCCGCACCAGCAGCACCGACGACTTCGCCAGCCCGCCGCCCAGCGCCTTGGCCAGCACCACGTAGTCGCCGAGCAGCCCGACGTGCGAGGCCGCGTAGAACGCGCCCGTGCGACCGACGCCGCACTGCACCTCGTCGACCACCACCGGGAACCCGGCCAGGTCGGCCGCCGCCCTGATCTCGCGCGCCACCTCGGCGTCCAGCACCCGGATGCCGCCCTCGCCCTGCACCGGCTCGACGAAGAACGCCGCCACCACCGGCACGTCGCGCTCCACCAGCGCCCCGTCCACGACGTCCAGCACGGTCACCCGCTCGGCCTCGACCGCCTTGGCGACCTCACCCGGCGGCACGAACCTGGCCTGCGCGGCCATCGCCTTGAACGGCAGCCGGTAACCGGGGTTGTGGGTCAGCTGCACGCTGCCCGCGAGCTTGCCGTGGAACGCGCCCTCCAGCGCCAGGAACACCGGCGGCAGGTCGAACCGGCCCGCGTTGTGCGCCCGCGCCCGCGCGGCCAGCGCCGGTTCCGCGCCCGCCAGGTGCTCCTCCACCTCGGCGCGCAGCGCGGCGACCCGGCCCGCCCGGTCGAGCTCGGCGTGCTTCATCGCCACCTCGACCGCCTCCGCGCCGGTGTTGGCGAAGATCGCCGAGTACGGCCGGTCGACGCCGAACTCGCGCCACAGCACCCGGTTGAGCGCCAGCGCCAGCTCGTTGGCGTACGGGTGGTACGAGAACTGGGCGTGCACGGGCGCGTCCGCCGCCAGCAGCTCGCGGGCCCGCTCCACCAGCGCGGGGTGGTTGTGCCCCAGCACCAGCGAGCCGTAGCCGCCGACGAAGTCGTCCACCGGGGCGGGCCCGTCCGGGGTGGCGCGCCACAGCACGTCGCCCCGCGCCCGCACGTACTCCGCGTCCAGCCCCAGCTGCGTCAGC
The DNA here is from genome assembly GCF_024171695.1 of Actinosynnema pretiosum. Classification (GTDB taxonomy): domain Bacteria; phylum Actinomycetota; class Actinomycetes; order Mycobacteriales; family Pseudonocardiaceae; genus Actinosynnema; species Actinosynnema pretiosum. Next base: position 218,006 of record NZ_JAMTCF010000005.1, read on the forward strand.
AGCCCGCGCAGGTGCGCCTCGGCCAGCTCGGGCGCGGCGCCCGCGCCCACGTCGGCGGCCACGTCAGTTGTCGCCGAACGGGTTGTCGACGGCGTAGCGCCACCGACCGTCGGCGCCCTTGCGCAGCACGTCCAGGCCCGTGCCGGACAGCGGCTCGCCGTCCTCCACCTCGAACGTCCAGTCCACCACCAGCAGCGCGGTGTCCCCGGTGACGTAGGACTCCCGCAGCTCGGCGGTCATCCGGGGAGCGGACGCCATGAACTCCTCGATGGTCCGCTCGTGCTCGGCGCCGGACACCGGCAGGTCCGGCTCCCACACCGACACCGCGTCCTCGGTGTAGAGGTTGAGCACCGCCGCGCTGTCACCGGAGTTCATCGCGCGCACGTACAGGGCCGTCATCTTGGTCGCGTCGGTGGGGAGCTCGAACTCCTCAGCGGTCGTGGTCATGGCGAACCACTCCTTTTCTGCGGGTATCGGCCAAATGGCGATCCGGACGTTATCGGGGGTGCGGTCACGGACCGGTAATCGCGCGGCCCGAGAACGCCCGGCTACCGGTCCGTGACTGGTTCCGCGCCATTTCTCGGTAGGAACGGGGGGCAACAGCAATCCCCGGTGCGGAAGGGCGGCCGATGACGAACGTGGATGACGCGGTGGCGGTGGTCGGACTGTCCTGCCGGTTGCCGGGCGCGCCCGATCCCGACGCCTTCTGGCGGCTGCTCGTGGACGGCGGGCACTCGGTGACCGAGGTCCCCGACGACCGGGCGGGCGGGCTGCGGGGCGTCCCCGCCGAGGCGGGCGCGCGGTTCGGCGCGTTCCTGGAGCGGGTGGGCGACTTCGACGCCGACTTCTTCGGCGTGTCCCCGCGCGAGGCCGCGGCCACCGACCCGCAGCAGCGGCTGGTGCTGGAGCTGGTGTGGGAGGCCCTGGAGGACGCGGGCATCGTCCCCGAGCGGTTGGCGGGCAGCGCCTCGGCGGTGTTCGTGGGCGCGCTGCGCGACGACTACGCGACCCTGGTGCTCGGCAGCGGCGCGATCACCCAGCACACCAACACCGGCACCCACCGGGGGATCATCGCCAACCGGGTCTCGTTCGCGCTCGACCTGCGCGGGCCCAGCGTCGTGGTGGACACCGCGCAGTCGTCGTCGCTGGTTGCCGTGCACGTGGCGGCGCGCGCGGTGCGCTCCGGCGAGGTCCCGCTGGCGATCGCGGCGGGGGTGAACCTCAACCTGCTGGCGGAGGGCGCGGAGGGCGCGCGCCGGTTCGGCGGGCTGTCGCCGGACGGGCGGTGCCGGACCTTCGACGCGGGCGCCAACGGCTACGTGCGCGGCGAGGGCGCGGCGGCCGTGGTGCTCAAGCCGCTGCGCCGGGCGCTCGCGGACGGAGACGACGTCCGCGCGGTGCTCCTGGGCAGCGCGGTCAACAACGACGGGGCCACGCCGGGGCTGACCGTGCCGGACGCGCGCGCCCAGGAGCTGGTGATCAGGGCCGCCCTGGAGCAGGCCGGGGTGACCCCGGACCAGGTCCAGTACGTGGAGCTGCACGGCACCGGCACCCCGGTCGGCGACCCGGTCGAGGCGGCGGCGCTGGGCGCGGTGTTCGCCGGGCGAGCGGAACCGCTGGCGGTCGGGTCGGTGAAGACCAACGTCGGCCACCTGGAGGGCGCGGCGGGCATCACCGGGCTGGTGAAGGTGCTGCTGGCGATCCGGCACCGCGCGCTGCCCGCGACGCTCAACCACACCACGCCGAACCCCGCGATCCCGCTGGCCGAACTGGGGCTGACCGTCCACACGGGACTGTCGGGGTGGGCGGCGCCCGACCGCAGGCTCGTGGCGGGGGTGAGCTCGTTCGGGATGGGCGGCACGAACGCGCACGTGGTGGTGGCGGAGCCGCCGCCGGTGGGGGAGGGCGCGGGAACATCCTTTGTGGACTTCGGAACGTCGTCGGCCCCGACCGAACTCGCGCCGGTGGCCGACCCCGCGCTGGCAGTCAATCCCGCGCAGGCGAACCATCCCGCGCCGGTCGCGGTGCCCCTCTCCGGGCGCACCCCCGCCGCCCTGCGCGCGCAGGCCGACCGGCTGCGCCGGGTCGACGGCGCGCCCGCCGACCTCGGCTGGTCCGTCGCCACCACCCGCACCGCGTTCGAGCACCGGGCCGTCGTGGTCGCCGCCGACCGGGCCGGGCTCGACGTCGGGCTCGACGCGCTCGCCTCCGGGGCGCCCGACCCCGCCGTGGTGGTCGGTTCCGGTGGCGGCGGTTCGCTCGGCTTCCTGTTCACCGGGCAGGGCGCGCAGCGCGCGGGCATGGGATCGCGGCTGCGCCTGGCGTTCCCCGCGTTCGCCGCCGCCTTCGACGAGGTGTGCGCCGCGCTCCACCCGCACCTGCCCCGCGACCTGCGCGAGGTGATCGCGACCGGGACCGGGCTGGACGGCACGGAGTGGGCGCAGCCCGCGCTGTTCGCGGTCGAGGTCGCCGCCCACCGGCTCGCCGGGTCCTGGGGCCTGACGCCGTCCGCGCTCGTCGGCCACTCGGTCGGCGAGGTCGCCGCCGCGCACGTGGCGGGCGTGCTGTCCCTGCCCGACGCGGCCCGGCTGGTCGCCGCGCGCGGCAGGCTCATGGGCGCGCTGCCGCCCGGTGGCGCGATGATCGCCGTCGAGGCCGCCGAGGACGAGCTCGACCTGCCCGCCGGGGTGTGCCTCGCGGCGGTGAACGGGCCGCGCTCCCTGGTCCTGTCCGGCGAGGAGGGGCCGGTCGCGCGGTGCGCGGAGGAGCTGCGCGCCCAGGGCCGCCGCACCACGCGGCTCCCGGTGAGCCACGCCTTCCACTCGCACCTGGTCGACCCGGCGCTGGAGCCGTTCCGCGAGGTCGTCACCGGACTCGACCTGCGCCCCGCGCGCCTGACCGTCGTGTCCTCCAGGACCGGCCGCGTCGAGGACCTCACCGACCCCGACCACTGGGTGCGCCAGATCCGCGAGCCCGTCCGGTTCGCCGACGCCGCCCTCGCCGCCGGGGCCGACCTGCACGTCGAGCTGGGCCCGGACGGCGTGCTGTCCGCGCTGGCGGGCGCGCTCGGCCTGCGCGCCGTCCCGCTCCTGCGCGCCGGGGCCGACGAGGCGGTCACCGCCCTGACCGCGCTCGGCACGGCCCACGCGCGCGGCTTCGAGGTCCGCTGGCCCGGCGTCTACGCGGGCACGGGCGCCCGACGCGTGCCCCTGCCGACCTACCCGTTCCAGCGCGAGCACCACTGGTTCACCACCACGACACCCGCCCCGGCGCCCACGGGCGCCCGGCCGCCCGCAGGCGCACCCGCCGCAGCACCCGCAGCGACCCGGCCTGCCGCGCCCGCCACGTCCACCGGAGCCCTCCCCGCCCACGAGGTCGCAGACCTGGTCCTCGCGCACGTCGCCGCCGTGCTCGGCAGGCGCGACCCCGCAGGCGTCGACCGGACCCTGACCTTCCGCGCGCTCGGCCTGGACTCCCTCATGGGCGTCGAACTCCGCGAGGCCCTCGCCACCGCCCTGGACCGCCCCCTGCCCACCGGCCTGCTCTACGACCACCCCACCCCCGGCGACCTCGCCGCCCACCTCGCGAGCGCCGAGACCCCGGAGTCCCCCCAACCGCCCACACCCGACGGCGACCCCGCCGAGCCCATCGCCGTCATCGGCATGGCCTGCCGCTACCCCGGCGACGTCGCCTCCCCCGAGGACCTCTGGCGGCTCGTCGCCGACGAGCGCGACGCCGTCGGCCCGTTCCCCACCGACCGGGGCTGGCCCGCCGACCTCTACCACCCCGACCCGGACCGCTCGGGCGCCAGCTACGTCCGCGAGGGCGGCTTCCTGACCGGCGCGGCCGAGTTCGACGCCGGGTTCTTCGGCATGTCCCCGCGCGAGGCGCTGGCCACCGACCCGCAGCAGCGCCTGCTCCTGCACACCGCGTGGGAGGCCGTCGAGCGCGCCGGCCTGGACCACGCCGCGCTGCGCGGCACCCGCACCGGCGTGTTCGTCGGCGGCACCTCCGGCGACTACGGGCCGAGGATGCACGAGGCGGGCGAGCGCTCCGAGGGCCACGTGCTCACCGGCTCCGCGCCCAGCGTCCTGTCCGGCCGCATCGCCTACCACCTCGGCCTCGTCGGCCCCGCGCTCACCGTCGACACGGCCTGCTCGTCCTCGCTGGTCGCGCTGCACCTGGCGGTCCGCTCGCTGCGCTCGGGCGAGTCGAGCACCGCCATCGCGGGCGGCGTCTCGGTGCTGGCCGCGCCCGGCATGTTCCTGGAGTTCTCCCGCCAGCACGGCCTGTCCGCCGACGCCCGCTGCAAGTCGTTCTCCGCCGACGCCGACGGCACCGCGTGGGCGGAGGGCGTGGGCCTGCTCGTCCTGGAGCGGCTCTCCGACGCCCGCCGCAACGGCCACCGCGTGCTCGCCCTGATCCGGGGCAGCGCGATCAACTCCGACGGTGCCTCCAACGGCCTCACCGCCCCCAGCGGGCGCGCCCAGCGGCAGGTCATCCGGCACGCCCTGGCCGACGCGGGCCTGGCGACCGGCGACGTCGACCTGGTGGAGGCGCACGGCACCGGCACCGCGCTCGGCGACCCGGTCGAGGCCGAGGCGATACTCGCCACCTACGGCCACGACCGCGACCGCCCGCTGTGGCTCGGCTCGCTCAAGTCCAACCTCGGCCACACCCAGGCCGCCGCGGGCGTCGGCGGGGTGATCAAGCTCGTGCAGGCCATGCGGCACGGCGTCCTCCCGCGCACCCTGCACGTCACCGAGCCCACCCCGCGCGTGGACTGGTCGGCGGGCGACGTGCGGCTGCTCACCGAGTCCCGCGCCTGGCCCGACGGCCGCCCGCGCCGCGCCGGGGTGTCGTCGTTCGGCATCAGCGGCACCAACGCGCACGTCGTCCTGGAGCAGGGCGACCCGGAGCGCGCCGCCACCCGCGTCCCGGCCACCACCCCCGTCCCGTGGCTGCTGTCCGGCCCCGACGCCGACGCCGTCCGCGCCCGCGCCTCACAGCTCGCCGCGCTGCCCGACCCGGACGTCGTCGGCGTCGCCCGCGCGCTGGCCGCCCGCTCCCCGTTCGAGCACCGGGCCGCCGTCGTCGGCGTCACCGCCGAGGACTTCGCGCGGGCGCTGGCCGACGTCACGCCGGTGCGCGCCGTCGCGGGCGCCCGCACCGCCGTGCTGCTCACCGGCCAGGGCAGCCAGCGCGCGGGCATGGGCCGCGAGCTGGCCGCCGCCCACCCGGTGTTCGCCGCCGCCTTCGACGAGGCGTGCGCCGCGCTCGACCCGCACCTGGACCGGCCGCTGCGCGACGTCGTGCTCGGCGACGGCCCCGAGCTGCACGAGACCCGCTACGCCCAGCCCGCGCTGTTCGCGTTCGAGGTCGCCCAGCACCGGCTCGCCGAGCACCACGGCCTGACCCCCGACCTGCTGGCGGGCCACTCGCTCGGCGAGCTGGTCGCCGCCCACCTCGCGGGCGTGCTGACCCTGCCCGACGCGGCGCTGCTGGTCGCCGCGCGCGGCAGGCTCATGCAGGCCGCGCGGCCAGGCGGCGTGATGGTCGCCGTCCAGGCCGACGAGCGGGACGTGGTGCTGCCCGACGGGGTGTGCCTCGCGGCCGTCAACGGTCCCGGCTCGCTCGTCCTGTCCGGCGACGAGGGCCCGGTGCTGGAGCTGGCCGCCCGCTTCCCCCGCGCCCGCAGGCTCGCGGTCAGCCACGCCTTCCACTCGCACCACGTGGACGGGGTGCTCGACGAGTTCCACGCGATCGCCGCGACCGTCGAGCACCACGAGCCCCGGCTGCCCGTGGTGTCCTCGGTGACCGGCGAGCCGCTCGACGCCTCCGCCGACCACTGGACCCGCCACGTCCGCGCCACCGTGCGCTTCCAGGACGCGGTGCGCGCGCTGCGCGACCTCGGCGCGGGCGTGTTCGTCGAGGTGGGCCCGGACGCCGTGCTGGCCCCGCTGGTCCGCGCCCAGGGCGCGCCCGCCGTCGCCCTCGGCCGCGCGGGCCGCCCCGAGGTGGAGGTGTTCACCCGAGGCCTGGCCGAGGCGCACGCGCTCGGCGCGCCGCTGGACCTCGCCTCCCTCGTCCCGGACGCCGAACCGGCCCCGCTGCCCACCCAGCCGTTCCGGCGCGACCGCTACTGGCTCACCGGGCCCGCCCGCGCCTCCGCGCTGGTCGACACGACCGTCGAGCTGGCCGAGCCGGGCGCGCTCGTGCTGTCCGGCCGGGTCTCGCTGGCCGCGCAGCCGTGGCTGGCCGGGCACGTCGTCGACGGCGCGGTGCTGGTGCCCGCCACCGCGTTCCTGGACCTCGCGCTCGGCGCGGGCGCCCGCGCCGGGTTGCCCAGGGTGGACGAGCTGACCCTGGAGAAGCCGCTGCTCGTGCCGGCCACCGGCGAGGTGGAGGTGCAGGTCGAGGTCCGCGACGGCCGCTTCACCGTGCACTCCCGCGCGGACGGCTGGCTGCGGCACGCCTCCGGCCTGCTCGCCCCGGCCGCCGCCGAGCCCGAGCCGGTGCTGGTGCCCGAGCACGCGGTCCTCGAGCCCGTCGACGACGCCTACGCCAGGCTCGCCGCCCTCGGCTACGACTACGGCGACCCGTTCCGGGGGCTGCGCGGCCTGTGGCGCGACGGCGACGTGCGCTACGCCGAGGTGGCCGTCGACACCGGGGACCGGGCGTTCACCGCGCACCCGGCGCTGCTCGACGCCCTGCTGCACCCGATGGTGCTGCGCCCCGCCGACGGCTCCCTCCTGCTGCCGTTCGCCTGGCGCGGCGTCGAGCTGGCCGCCGAGGGCGTCACCGAGCTGCGCGCCCGGATCACCCCGGTCGGCCCCGACGAGTACGCCGTCGCCATCGCGGACGGCGCGGGCAGGCCGCTCGGCTCGGTCGACGCGGTCACCCTGCGCGCCACCCCCAGGGGGGCGCTCGCCTCGGCCCCGGTGTTCACCGTGGAGTGGCCCGAGGTGCCCGCGGACCTGCCGGTCGGCGAGCACGTCGTGGTGCCGCCCTCGGGCGCGGGCGACCCGAGCGCCGCCGTGCGCCGCGCGCTGGCCCTGGTCAAGGACTGGCTGGCCGAGGAGCACGACCCGACCGAGCGGCTGGTCCTGCGCACCTGGGGCGCGGTCGCCGCGGGCGGGCCGGTGCGCGACCTGGCGGGCGCGGCCGTGTGGGGCCTGGTGCGAGCGGTGCAGTCCGAGCACCCGGACCAGGTCGTCGTGGTCGACGCCGAGCGCGACGAGGACGTCGCCGCCGCGCTGGCCACCGGCGAGCCGCAGGTGGCCGTGCGCGGCGGTCGCTGCCTCGCGCCGCGCCTGGTCCGCGCCGACCTGCCCGCCGCCGCGCCGGTCCGCCTGGACGGCGCGGTGCTGGTCACCGGCGGCACCGGCGGGCTGGGCGCGCTGGTGGCCCGGCGGCTGCACGAGCGGCACGGGGTGCGCGACCTGCTGCTGGTGAGCAGGCGCGGCCCGGACGCCCCCGGCGCCCGCGAGCTGGCCGACGAGCTGGGCGCGCGGGTCGTGGCCTGCGACGTGTCCGACCGGGACGCGCTGGCCGCGCTGCTGGCGGGCGAGCGGCTCGCCGCCGTCGTGCACGCGGCGGGCGTGCTGGACGACGCGACCGTCGCCGCCCTCACGGACGAGCAGGTGGACCGGGTGCTGGCGGGCAAGGCGGACGCGGCCCGGCACCTGCACGAGCTGGCGGGGGACGTGGACGCGTTCGTGCTGTTCTCCTCCGTCTCCGGCGTGCTCGGCACGGCGGGGCAGGCGAACTACGCCGCCGCGAACACCTACCTGGACGCCTTGGCCCAGCACCGCCGCGACCTCGGCCTCGCGGGCGTCTCGCTCGCCTGGGGCCTGTGGGACGCGGGCATGGGGGAGGCGCTGTCCGAGGCCGACGTCGCCCGCTGGGCCCGCTCGGGGGTGGCGCCGCTGTCACCGGAGCGCGGACTGGAGCTGTTCGACCGGGCGCTGCTCGGCGGGCTGCGGGCTCGTGGCGACCGGGGCGCGTCCGATGGGGGCGCGCCTGAGCAGGCGGTGTCCGGCCGAACCACGCCCAGCCGAGCCGAGTCCGATGGGCCCGCGTCAGGACAGGCCGCGTCCGATGGGCCCGCCGCCAACGGCCCCGCCCCCGCCCAACCCCTGCCCACCGTCCCGGCGCTGCTGGTGCCCGCCGCGCTGGAGCCCGGCCGGGTCGACCCCGGTGGCGCGGTGCCCGCGCCGCTGCGCGGCCTCGTGCGGGTCAGGACCGCCCCGGCCGCCGTCGCCTCGGGTGCGGGCGCGTTCACCGGCTCGTCCGCGCTCGACCTGGTGCTCAGGTCCGCCGCCGCCGCGCTCGGGCACGCCGACCCGGCCGCCGTCGACCCCGAGCGGGCGTTCCGGGAGCAGGGCTTCGACTCGCTCGCGGGCGTCGACCTGCGCAACCGGCTCATCGCCGCCACCGGCCTGCGCCTCCCCCCGACCCTGGTGTTCGACCACCCCACCCCCGCAGGGCTGGCCGCGCACCTCGCGGGCGCCGCCGGACCCGCCACCCCCACCGCGCCCACCCCGAGGAGGGCCCCGGACGAGCCGATCGCGATCGTGGGCATGGCCTGCCGCTACCCCGGCGGCGTGTCCTCGCCCGAGGACCTGTGGCGGTTGGTCGCGGACGGCGTGGACGCGGTGAGCGGCTTCCCGGTGAACCGTGGCTGGGACCTGGACTCGCTCTACGACCCGGACCCCGAGCGCGTCGGCACCAGCTACACCCGCCACGGCGGCTTCCTGCACGACGCGGACCTGTTCGACGCCGAGTTCTTCGGCATGTCCCCGCGTGAGGCCCTGGCGACCGACCCGCAGCAGCGGCTCCTGCTGGAGACCGCGTGGAAGACGTTCGAGGACGCCGGGGTCACCCCCGAGTCGCTGCGCGGCACCCGGACCGGCGTGTTCACCGGCGTCATGTACGACGACTACGCGTCCCGCCTGCCGGAGACCCCCGGCGAGGTCGAGGGCTTCCTGCTGGCGGGCAACACCTCCAGCGTGGTCTCCGGCCGCCTCGCCTACACCTTCGGGCTCGAAGGCCCCGCGATCACCGTCGACACCGCCTGCTCCTCCTCCCTGGTCGCCCTGCACCTGGCCGCGCAGGCGCTGCGCGGCGGCGAGTGCGACCTGGCGCTCGCGGGCGGCGTCACCGTCATGGCGGGCCCCGGCACGTTCGTCGAGTTCTCCCGCCAGCGCGGGCTGTCCCCGGACGGCCGCTGCAAGTCGTTCTCCGCCGACGCCGACGGCACCGGCTGGGCCGAGGGCGTCGGGCTGCTGCTGGTGACCACCCTGTCCGAGGCCCGCCGCCGGGGCATGGACGTGCTGGCCGTCGTGCGCGGCAGCGCGGTCAACTCCGACGGCGCCTCCAACGGCCTCACCGCCCCGAGCGGCCCCGCCCAGGAGCGGGTGATCCGCTCCGCGCTGGCGGCGGCCCGGCTCTCCGGACCCGACGTCGACCTGGTCGAGGCGCACGGCACCGGCACCACCCTCGGCGACCCCATCGAGGCGACCGCGCTGCTCTCGGTCTACGGGCAGGAGCGCGAGCACCCGCTGTGGCTGGGCTCCCTGAAGTCCAACATCGGCCACTCCCAGGCCGCTGCGGGCGTCGGCGGCATCATCAAGGTCGTCCAGGCCATGCGGCACGGGATCATGCCGCGCACGCTGCACGTCGGCGAGCGCACCGACCACGTGGACTGGTCGTCCGGCGCGGTCGAGCTGCTCGCCGAACCCCGCGCCTGGCCCGACGACCGGCCTCGGCGCGCCGGGGTCTCCTCCTTCGGCATCAGCGGCACCAACGCCCACGTCATCCTCGAACAGGCCCCCACCACCCCCGAACCCCGCCGGGAGCCGACCACCGGCCCCACCGCCCTGCTGCTGTCCGCCCGCGACGGCGCGGCGCTGCGCGCCCAGGCCACCCGCCTGCGCGCCCACCTCCTCGCCCACCCCGACCTCGACCCCGCCGACGCGGCCCTCACCCTGGCGGGCCGGTCCCGGCTGCCCGAGCGCGCCGCCGTCGTCGGCGACCGCGACGCCCTGCTGCGCGGCCTCGCCGACCTCGACGGTCCCCAGGTCGTCCTCGGCGGCGGCGCGGGACGCGGCAGGACCGCGTTCCTGTTCACCGGCCAGGGCAGCCAGCGCCTCGGCGCGGGCCGCGAGCTGGCCGCCTGGTCCCCGGTGTTCCGGGACGCGCTCGACGAGGTGTGCGCGCGCTTCGACCCGGTGCTGGAGCGGCCACTGCGGGCGGTGCTGTTCGCCGAGCCCGACACCGCCGACGCGGCCCTGCTCGACCAGACCCGCTACACCCAGGCCGCCCTGTTCGCCGTCGAGGTCGCGCTGGCCCGCTTCGCCGAGGACCGGGGCGTGCGCCCGGACGTCGTGCTCGGCCACTCCATCGGCGGGGTCGTCGCCGCGCACGTCGCGGGCGTGCTCGACCTGGCGGACGCGTGCACGCTCGTCGCGGCGCGCGGCAAGGCCATGCAGGCCGCCCGCGACGACGGTGCGATGGCCGCGGTCGAGGCCACCGAGGACGAGGTGCGCGCCGCGCTGCGGCCGGGGGTGGCGATCGCCGCCGTCAACGGGCCCCGCTCGGTCGTCGTCTCCGGCGACGGCCACGCGGTCGCCCGCGTCCTGGCCGACTGGCGCTCCAGGGGGAGGCGGGGCCGCGCGCTCGTGGTCAGCCACGCCTTCCACTCGCCGCACATGGACGAGGTCCTGGAGGGCTTCCGCGCCGACCTGGCGGGCATCGCGTTCCGCGAGCCCCGGATCACCGTCGTCTCCGACCTGACCGGCGAGCCCGCGACCTCGAACCAGCTGCGCAACCCCGACTACTGGGTGCGGCACATCCGCGAGTCCGTGCGCTTCCTGGACGCCGTGCGCGCCGCCGAGCGGTCCGGCGTCACCGAGTTCGTCGAGCTGGGCCCGGACGCCGTGCTCACCGCCCTCACCCGCCAGTGCCTGCTCGGCGAGCCGGGCAGCGCGGTCCCGCTGCTGCGCGCCGGGCGACCGGAGCCGCAGAGCGCGCTCACCGCGCTGGCCACCCTGCACACCAGGGGAGTCCCGGTGCGCTGGGACTTCCCCGGCGCGCGACCGGCGCCGCTGCCCACCTACCCGTTCCAGGGCCGCCGGTTCTGGCTCGACGCGCCCACCACGTCCCGCCCGGCGGCGGGGCTGCGCCGCACCGGCCACCCGGTGCTCGGCGCGGCCGTGGAGGTGGCGGGCGACGGCGGCCCGGTCGTGCTCACCGGGCGCGTCTCGGCCTCCGGCTGGTGGGCCGACCACCGGGTGCGCGCCGACGTCCTGCTGCCGGGGGCCGCGTTCGCCGAGCTGGCGCTCGCGGCCGGGCGGCTCGCGGGCGCCCCGCACCTGGCGGAGCTGACCCTGGCCGCGCCGCTGGCGCTGGGCGCGGTCGACCTGCAGGTCGTCGTCGCCCCGCCCGGCGGGGAGCGCCGCGCCGTCACCGTCCACTCGCGCGCGGACGGCGGCGACTGGGAGCTGCACGCCACCGGCGCGCTCACCGGGCGAGCGCCCGAGCCCTCGGGCGTCGGGCAGTGGCCGCCGCCGGACGCCGAACCGGTCGACCTCGGCGGCGTCTACGAGCGGCTCGCCGACCACGGCTACCACTACGGCGCGGCGTTCCGGGGCCTGCGGGCGGTGTGGCGGCGCGGCGCGGAGGTCTTCGCCGAGCTGGCCACCCCGGAGCCCACCACCGGGTTCCTGGTGCACCCGGCGCTGCTCGACGCGGCGCTGCACGTGCTGCTGCCCGGTGTGGTGGACGAGGACGCCGACCCGGTGGTGCCGTTCGCCTGGCACGGCGTCCACGCGCACGACGGCGGCCCGGCCACCCGCGCCAGGCTCACCAGGGCGGACGGCTCCGTCAGCCTCGTGCTGGCCGACGACGCGGGCGCGCCCGTGCTGGAGGTCGACGAGCTGGTGCTGCGCCCGCTCGGGGCGGGCGCGCCCCGCGCCGACCTGCACGCCCTGACCTGGCGGGCGGCGGGCGGGACGACCGCGCCCACTCCCGTCCCGCCCCGGCACCGGGTGCGCGCCACCGGCCGCGCCGCCGTGCACGAGGCGCTGACCGCGCTGCGCGGCGCGGGCGACCGGCTCGCCGTGGTGATCGGCGACGGCGTGGAGCAGGCGGCCGTGCGCGGCCTGGTCCGCACCGCGCAGGCCGAGCAGCCCGGCCGGTTCCTCCTCGCCTCGGTCGACGCCGACGCCGACCCCGGTGCCGGGCAGGCGCTCGACGCCGCGCTGGCGCTGGGCGAGCCCGAGGTCGCGGTGCGCGGCGGCCAGGTCCTGGTGCCCAGGCTGACCCGCTCGGCGGGCGCCGGGAACGGGGTCGACTGGGGCTGCGGCCCGGTGCTGCTGACCGGCGCGACCGGCGCCCTCGGCGCCGCCCTGGCCAGGCACCTGGTCACCGGGCACGGGGTGCGCGAGCTGCTGCTGGTGAGCAGGCGCGGCCCGGACGCGCCCGGCGCGGCGGAGCTGGTCGCCGAGCTGGGCGGGCACGGCGCCCGCGCCACCGCGCTCGCCTGCGACGTGGCGGATCGTGGTGCGCTGGCGGGGTTGTTGGCCGAGCACCCGGTGACGGCGGTGGTGCACGCGGCGGGTGTGCTGGCGGACGGGACCCTGGAGTCGTTGTCCGCGGAGCAGGTGGACGTGGTGCTGCGGGCGAAGGTGGACGCGGCGTGGAACCTGCACGAGCTGGTGGGTGACGTGTCGGCGTTCGTGCTGTACTCGTCGGTTGCCGGTGTGCTGGGGACGGCGGGTCAGGCGAATTACGCCGCTGGCAATACTTTCCTGGACGCGTTGGCCGAGCACCGGCACGCGCTCGGTCTGCCCGCGGTGTCGATCGCCTGGGGTTTGTGGGAGTCGGACAGCGCGATGTCCGGCGGTCTGTCCGAAGTGGACCGCAAGCGCATCGCCAGGGCCGGACTGGTCCCCCTGCCCACCGCGACCGGGCTGGAGCTGTTCGACGCCGCCCTCGCCCACGGCGCGCCCGTGCTCGCCGCCACCGGGTTCGACCGGACCGCGCTGCGGGACCTGGTCGACCCGCCCGCCGCGCTGCGCGACCTGGTCCGCCCCCGACCCCGGCCCGCCGCCGCGCCCGAGGGCCGCGCGCCGGTCCCCACCACCGACCTGCCCGCGCTCGTCACCGCCCAGGTCGCCGCCGTCCTCGGCCACGACACCCCCGGCGCGATCGCGGGCGACCGCCCGTTCACCGACCTGGGGTTCGACTCGCTCACCGCCGTCGAGCTGCGCAACCGGCTCGGCGAGCGGCTCGGCCTGACCCTGCCCACCACCGTGGTGTTCGACCACCCGACCCCCGGCGCGCTCGCCGAGCACCTGACCGGGCTGCTGTCCCCGCGCGAGCAGGCCGGTCCGCTGCTGGACCGCCTCGACGCCGCGCTGCGCGACGGCCTGCTCGACCCGCGCGAGCTGGACCGGTTGCGCGCGCTGCTGGACCGGGGCGAGTCCCGGCCCGCCCAGGACACCGACCTCGACGCCGCCGACGACGACGCGCTGTTCGCGCTCGTCGACGAACTCGACTGACACGGGAGACGACGTGGCTGACGAAGACAAGCTCCGCGACTACCTGAAGCGGGCCATCGCCGACGCGCGCGACGCCCGGCGCAGGCTCAAGCAGGTCGAGGACCGCGCGCACGAACCCATCGCGATCGTCGGCATGGCCTGCCGCTACCCCGGCGGCGTCGCCTCGCCCGACGACCTCTGGCGGCTCGTCGACGAGGGCCGCGACGCCGTCACCCCGTTCCCGGTCAACCGGGGCTGGCCCGCCGACCTGCACGACCCCGACCCCGAGCGGGTGGGCCGCTCCACCACCGGGCAAGGCGGGTTCCTGCACGACGCGGACCTGTTCGACGCGGAGTTCTTCGGCATGTCCCCGCGCGAGGCGCTCGCCACCGACCCGCAGCAGCGGCTCCTGCTGGAGACCGCGTGGGAGGCCCTGGAAGGCGCGGGCGTCGACCCGGAGTCGGCGCGCGGCAGCCGGACCGGCGTGTTCACCGGCGTCATGTACAGCGACTACGGGGCGCGCCCGAACCTGCCGCCGGACGAGGTGGAGGGCTACCTGTTCAGCGGCAGCGCGGGCAGCATCGCCTCCGGTCGCCTGTCCTACACCTTCGGCTTCGAGGGGCCGTCGGTCACCGTCGACACCGCCTGCTCCTCGTCCCTGGTGGCGCTGCACCTGGCGGCGGACGCGCTGCGCCGGGGCGAGTGCGACCTGGCGCTCGCGGGCGGCGCGACGGTGATGTCCACGCCCACCGCGTTCGTCGAGTTCTCCCGGCTGCGCGGGCTGTCCCCGGACGGCCGCTGCCGGTCGTTCTCCGCCGACGCGGGCGGCACCGGCTGGGCCGAGGGCGTCGGCGTGCTGCTGCTGGCCAGGCTGTCGGACGCCCGCCGCGACGGCCGCCGCGTGCTCGCGGTGCTGCGCGGCAGCGCGGTCAACTCCGACGGGGCCTCCAACGGGCTCACCGCCCCGAGCGGCCCGGCGCAGGAGCGGGTGATCCGCTCCGCGCTGGCGGCGGCCCGGCTGTCGGGTTCCGAGGTGGACCTGGTGGAGGCGCACGGCACCGGCACCACCCTGGGCGACCCGATCGAGGCGGGCGCGCTGCTCTCGGTGTACGGGCAGGAGCGCGACCGGCCGCTGTGGCTGGGCTCGCTCAAGTCCAACATCGGCCACTCCCAGGCGGCGGCGGGCGTCGGCGGGGTGATCAAGGTCGTGCAGGCGATGCGGCACGGGGTCATGCCGCGCACGCTGCACGTCGGCGAGCCCACCGGGCACGTGGACTGGTCGTCCGGGGCCGTCGAGCTGCTCACCGAGCCCCGCGCCTGGCCCGACGACCGGCCACGCCGCGCCGGGGTCTCGTCGTTCGGGTTCGGCGGCACCAACGCGCACGTCGTCCTGGAGCAGGGCGACCCCGAGCCCACCCCCGAGCCGAGCGCGGGACCGCTGCCCGTGGTGCTGTCCGGGCGCGCGCCCGAGGCGGTCGCGGAGCTGGCCGGGCGGCTCGCGGACGTCCCGATCACCCCGGACGTCGCGCTCTCGCTTGCCACCCGCGCGCCCATGCGGTTCCGCGCGGGCGCGGTCGCCGTGGACGGCGCGCTGCGCGAGGTGCCCACCGCCGTGGCGGCCGAACCCGGCCCGGTGGCGTTCGCGTTCACCGGTCAGGGGGCGCAGCGCGCGGGCATGGGCCTGGAGCTGGCCGAGCGCTTCCCGGTGTTCGCGCAGGCCTACGACGAGGTGCTCGACCTGCTGCCCGACCGGGTGCGCGTCGCGATCACCACGGGGGAGGGCCTCGACGAGACCGGGGTCGCCCAGCCCGCGCTGTTCGCCATCGAGGTCGCGCTCGCGCGGCTGCTCGACTCCTGGGGCGTGCGCCCCGACTTCGTGGTCGGCCACTCCGCGGGGGAGTTCGCCGCCGCCCACGTCGCGGGTGTGCTGTCGCTGCCCGACGCGGCCCGGCTGGTCACCGCGCGCGGCGCGCTGATGCAGGCCCTCCCGCCGGGTGGGGCGATGGTGGCGGTGCGCGCCGGGGAGCACGAGCTGGACCTCCCGGACGGGGTCGCCGTCGCGGCCGTCAACGCGCCCGGCTCCCTGGTCCTGTCCGGCCCGGAGGAGGCCGTGCTCGCCTGCGCCGCGCCGTTCCGGCACACCAGGCTCGCGGTCAGCCACGCCTTCCACTCCCCGCTGGTGGAACCGGCGCTCGCCGAGCTGGACGCGCTCGCAGGCACCCTCACCCACCACGCGCCCACCGTCCCCGCCGTGTCGGCGGTGTCCCCGGACGCCGACTGGACCGACCCCGGTCACTGGGCCCGGCAGGCCCGCGCGACCGTGCGCTTCCACGACGCGGTGACCGCGCTCGCCGAGCGGGGCGTGCGCACCGTCGTGGAGGTGGGCCCCGACGCGGTGCTCTCCGGCCTCGTCGCCGCGGCCCGCGACGACCTCGCCACCATCGCCCCGCTGCGCGCGAACCGCCCCGAGGCCGAGACCGCCGCAGCGGCGCTGGTGGCCCTGCACGTGCGCGGGGTTCCCGTGGACTGGACGGCCGCGCTGCCCACCGCCCGGCGCGGCGCCGCGCCGACCTACCCGTTCCAGCGCAAGCGCTTCTGGCTCGAACCCGACGGGCGGCGCGACGTCACCGCCTCCGGCCTCACTGCCGCCGTGCACCCGCTGCTGGGCGCCTCGGTCGACCTGCCCGACGGGTCCACCGTGCTCACCGGCCTGCTCTCCACCGCCGCCCACCCGTGGCTCGGCGACCACCGCGTGCGCGGCGAGGTCGTCGTGCCGGGTACGGCGCTGGTCGGCCTCGCGGGCGGCGACCTCGCCGAGCTGACCACCTCGGAACCGCTCGTCCTCCCGGACGGCGAGGCGGTCACCGTGCGCGTGGTGCGCGACGGCGACGCGGTCGAGGTGTACGCGCGCCGCGACGGCGAACCGTGGACCCACCACGCGACCGGCGTCACGACCCCGGCCGGGGCGCGCGCCGACCGCACCCCCGAGGACCTGCGCGAGTGGCCGCCCGAGGGGGCCGTCGAGCTGGCGCCCTCCTACGACGGGCTCGACCGGCACGGCTACGGCTACGGACCCGCGTTCCGGGGCCTGCGCCGGGTGTGGCGGCGCGGCGGCGAGCTGTTCGCCGAGGTCGCCCTCCCCGAGGGCGTTCCCGCCTCGGGCCACCCGGTGCACCCCGCCCTGGTCGACGCGGCGCTGCACCCGCTGCTGCCCGGCGTCGTGGAGGACCGCGAGGCGCTGCTGCCGTTCTCCTGGCGCGGCGTGCACGTCCACGCCACGACGGGGCCGGCGGCGCGCGTCCGCCTCACGCCCACCGGCGACCGCGCGGTGTCCCTGCTGCTGACCGACCCCTCCGGCGCGCCCGCGCTGACCGTCGACGAGCTGCTCCTGCGCCCGCTGCGCGGCCTCGGCGCCACCCGCCTGCTGTTCGCGCCGCAGTGGCGCGCCACCGACGAGCGGCTCGACGCCACCACCGAGATCCCCTCGGGCGAGGGCCCGCTGCCCGAGCGCGCCCGTGCCGCCGCGCACCACGCGCTGGCCGCGCTGCGCGACTGGCTGCCGGGCTCCGGGCGGCTCGGCGTCGTCGTCGACGGGGACGACCTCGCGCACGCCGCCGTGACCGGCCTGGTGCGCAGCGCCGCCGCCGAGCACCCCGGCCGGTTCGCGCTCGTGCACGGCGGTGTCACCACCGAACCCCGGCTCGTGCCCACGACCCCCGCCGACGGCACTGCCCCGGACTGGGGGACCGTCCTGGTCACCGGGGCCTCGGGCGCGCTCGGCGCCACGATCGCCCGGCACCTGGTCGCCGCGCACGGCACGCGCAAGCTCGTCCTGGCCAGCCGGAGCGGACGCGCCCCCGAGATCGACGGCGACGTCGAGGTCGTGGCCGCCGCCTGCGACGTGGCGGATCGTGGTGCGCTGGCGGGGTTGTTGGCCGAGCACCCGGTGACGGCGGTGGTGCACGCGGCGGGTGTGCTGGCGGACGGGACCGTCGAGTCGTTGTCTGCGGAGCAGGTGGACGTGGTGCTGCGGGCGAAGGTGGACGCGGCGTGGAACCTGCACGAGCTGGTCGGTGATGTGTCGGCGTTCGTGCTGTACTCGTCGGTCGCCGGCGTCCTGGGCACGGCGGGTCAGGCGAACTACGCCGCTGGCAACACTTTCCTGGACGCGTTGGCCGAGCACCGGCACGCGCTCGGTCTGCCTGCCGTGTCGATCGCCTGGGGTTTGTGGGAGTCGGACAGCGCGATGTCCGGCGGTCTGTCCGAAGTGGACCGCAAGCGCATCGCCGGGATGGGCCTCGCCCCGCTGCGCGCCGAGGAGGCGCTGGCCGCGTTCGACGCCGCCACGACCGGCGCCGCGCCCGTGCTCGCCGTGACCGGGCTCGACCGCGCCGGGCTGCGCGGCTCGCCCCACCCCGCCCTCGCCCACCTCGCGCCACCCGCCCCGACCACCTCGCGGCCCGCGCCGTCCGCGCCCGACCGGTTCGCCGCGCTCGCCGAGGCCGACCGGGCGCGCGCCCTCCTGGACCTGGTGCGCGCCCAGGCCGCCTCGGTGCTCGGGCACGCCGACACCGCCGACGTCCCCGCCGAACGGATCTTCACCGACCTGGGGTTCGACTCGCTCACCGCCGTCGAGCTGCGCAACCGGATCGCCGAGCAGACCGGTCAGCGGCTGCCCACCACGCTCGTGTTCGACCACCCCACCCCCGCCGCGCTGGCCGCGCACCTCGCGGGCGCGATCACCCCCGCCGAGGCCCCGACCGCCCCGGTCCCGGTGGACGAGCCGATCGCGATCGTGGGCATGGCCTGCCGCTACCCCGGCGGGGTGTCCTCGCCCGAGGACCTGTGGCGGTTGGTCGCGGACGGGGTGGACGCGGTGAGCGGTTTCCCGGTGAACCGGGGCTGGGACCTGGACTCGCTCTACGACCCGGACCCCGAGCGCAGTGGGACGAGCTACACCCGTCACGGCGGCTTCCTGCACGACGCGGACCTGTTCGACGCGGAGTTCTTCGGCATGTCCCCACGAGAGGCCCTGGCCACCGACCCGCAGCAGCGGCTCCTGCTGGAGACCGCGTGGGAGGCCCTGGAAGGCGCGGGCGTCGACCCGCGCTCCACGCGCGGCACCCGCACCGGCGTGTTCACCGGGCTGATGCACCACGACTACGGCTCGGGCGGCGTCACGCCCCCGGAGCTGGAGGGCTACCTGGCCAGCGGCACGGCGGGCAGCGTCGCCTCCGGCCGGGTCGCGTACGCGCTCGGCCTGGAAGGCCCGGCCATCACCGTCGACACCGCCTGCTCCTCGTCCCTGGTCGCGCTGCACCTGGCCGCGCGGGCCCTGCGCGGCGGCGAGTGCGACCTGGCGCTCGCGGGTGGCGCGGCCGTGATGTCCACCCCCGCCGCCTTCGTGGAGTTCTCCCGCCAGCGGGGCCTGGCCCCGGACGGCCGGTGCAAGCCGTTCTCCGCCGACGCCGACGGCACCGGCTGGGCCGAGGGCGTCGGCGTGCTGCTGCTGTCGACGCTGACCGAGGCCCGCCGCAGGGGGCTGCGCGTGCTGGCCGTCGTGCGGGGCAGCGCGGTCAACTCCGACGGGGCCTCCAACGGCCTCACCGCGCCCAGCGGGCCCGCGCAGCAGCGAGTCGTCCGCGCCGCGCTCGACGCCGCCGGGCTGCGCCCCGCCGACGTCGACCTGGTGGAGGCGCACGGCACCGGCACCAGGCTCGGCGACCCGATCGAGGCCGAGGCGCTGCACGCCACCTACGGCGGGGAGCGGGACCGGCCGCTGTGGCTGGGCTCGCTCAAGTCGAACCTCGGGCACACCCAGGCGGCGGCGGGCGTCGGCGGGGTGATCAAGCTCGTGCAGGCGATGCGGCACGGGATCATGCCGCGCACGCTGCACGTCGGCGAGCCCACCCCGCACGTCGACTGGTCCGGCGCGGTGGAGCTGCTCACCGAGCCCAGGGCCTGGCCCGACGACCGGCCGCGCCGCGCAGGCGTCTCGTCGTTCGGCATCAGCGGCACCAACGCCCACGTCATCCTCGAACAGGGCGACCCCGAGCCCACCCCCGAGCCCCGTGCCGCCCTGCCCGTCCCCGTGGTCGTGTCGGCCCGCACCCCGCGCGCCCTCACCGAGCAGCTGGCCCGGCTCGCCGCCACCGACGCGCACCCCGCCGACCTGGCGTTCACCCTCGGCGCCGGCCGCGCCCTGCTGGAGCACCGCGCCGTCGTGGCCGCCCGCTCGTCCGCCGACCTCGGCCGCGCGCGGGTCCTGCCGACCGCCGCGCCGGGCCGGGTGGCGTTCGCGTTCACCGGTCAGGGGGCGCAGCGCGCGGGCATGGGCCTGGAACTCGCGGAGCGGTTCCCCGTGTTCGCGCAGGCGTACGACGAGGTGCTCGACCTGCTGCCGGCTCGGGTGCGCGTCGCGATCACCACGGGGGAGGGCCTCGACCAGACCGGTGTGGCGCAACCCGCGCTGTTCGCGATCGAGGTCGCGCTCGTGCGGCTGCTCGACTCCTGGGGCGTGCGCCCGGACCTCGTGGTCGGCCACTCCGTGGGGGAGATCGCCGCCGCCCACGCCGCCGGGGTGCTGTCGCTGCCCGACGCGGCCCGGCTGGTCACCGCGCGCGGCGACCTGATGCAGGCCCTGCCGCCCGGCGGGGCGATGGTGGCGGTGCGCGCCGACGAGCACGACCTCGACCTGCCGGGATGCGTCGCGGTCGCGGCCGTCAACGCGCCAGGCTCCCTGGTCCTGTCCGGTCCCGAGGCGGAGGTGCTCGCCTGCGCCGCGCCGTTCCAGCACACCAGGCTCGCGGTCAGCCACGCCTTCCACTCCCCGCTGATGGCCCCTGCGGAGGCCGGGATGCGCGCCGCCGTCGCCACCCTGGACCTGCGCGAACCCGACCTGCCCTGCGCGCCCACCGCCGCCTCCGGTGGCCGCTGGGACGACCCGGACTACTGGGTGCGGCACCTCGGCGACGCGGTCCGCTTCGCCGACGCCGCCCGCGCGCTGCTCGACGCCGGGGTCACCACCGTCGTCGAGATCGGCCCCGACGCGGTGCTGACCGGCGCACTGGCCACCCTGCTCCCCGACGGTGCCGCCGCGCTCCCCGTCCTGCGCCGCGACCGCGCCGAGGCGGACAGCGCGGTCGAGCTGTTCGCCCACCTGCGTGCCCGAGGCGTCCCGGTGGACTGGACTGCGTTCCCCGGCGCGCTGGTCGCACTGCCCGCCCAGCCGTTCCAGCGCGAGCGCTACTGGCTCACCGCCCGCACCCCCCGGACGGCCGCCCACCCGACCCTCGGCGACGCCGTCCCGGTCGCGGGGAGCGGCTACGTGCTGTTCAGCGGAGAGGCGGACGGACCGCTCACCCCGACCGAGATCGCCGCGCTCGCCTGGCACGCGGGCCGCAAGCTCGGCCACCCGGTCCTGGACCTGGACGTCCCGCCGCTGCCCGAGCGGCTCGGCACGCGGGTGCAGGTCAAGGTCGGCCCGGTGCGGATCAGCACCGATGGGGCAGGGGCGGGGAGGACCAGCGCTGAGCTGACCGGTGCCGAGCTGATTGGCGCCGAGGGGAACGGCGCCGAGGGGAACGGCGCGCAGCCGACCGCCGCCGAGTTGATCGGCGCGGGGGAGACCGGCGCACGACGCGAGGTGACCGTGCACGTCTGGGCCGACGGCTGGGTCGAGATCGCGGGCGGGACCCTCACCGGCTCCGCCCCCGCAGAGGACCGCCCCACCACCGACGTCGACCTGGCCCTGGCCGCCGACGGTGACCGGGACCCGGTGCGCTGGCGGGGGCTGCGCCCCACCGGCGCGGGCCGCGCCACGACCTGGGACGGCCGGGCCTTCCGCGACGAGCGCGGCGCCGAGGTCGCCCGCGCCGACGAGGTCGGCCACCGGGCCGCCGACACCCCGCTGCACGAGATCGTGTGGCGCCCGGTGCGGCTGCCCGAGACCGAGGCCGGGATCGGCGGGCCTCGGACCGCCGCGCCCGAGACCGGGAACGACGCGTTCGGGGCCGCCGTGCCCGAGACCTCCGTCCCCCGGCCCGCCCCGCCCCGGACCTCCGTCCCCACCCCCGAGGTCGTCCGCGTCCACGCAGGCCCCGACCCGGTCACCACCGCGCACACCGAGACCCGCCGGGTGCTGGCCGAGCTGCGGGCCCGCGCCACCGGTGACGGCCTGCTCGTCGTGCTCACCCCGGACCCCGCCGACCCCGGCGTCGCCGCGGTCTGGGGCCTGGTGCGCGCGGCCCAGGCCGAGGCGCCCGGCCGGATCTTCCTGATCGGCGGCGAGCCCGAGCGGCTCGCGCCGGTCGTGGCGCTCGGCGAGCCCGCCGTCCTGGTGCGCGACGGGGAGGTGCTCGTGCCACGCCTGGAACCGGTCAGCGGGCCCGAGATCACGCCGGTCGCCCCGGTCGTGCTGCACGCGGAGCGGCCGAGGCCCGCGCTGCTGGCCGCGCTCACCGACGACGCGCTCGCCGAGGCGCTGCGCCAGATCGCCGAGCAGGCCTGGGAGCTGCACGAGGCCGTGCCCGACCGGCACCTCGTGCTGGTCTCCGAGCTCGACGGCGCGCTCGGCGCGACCGGCTTCGCCCACTACTCGGCGGGCGTCGCGTTCACCGAGGCGCTGGCCGCGCTCCGCCGGGCCAACGGGCTCCCCGCGGCCTCGATCGCCCTCGCCGCCACCGGGCCGGGGGAGCGGGCGCTGACCCGCGCCATCGCCGCCGACCGCGCCCACGTCGTCGCCGCCCCCCGCACCGCCCTCCCCGACCACCTGCTGCCGCACCGCCCCGACCACGGCCCCGCGCCGCTCGCGGACCGGCTCGCCGCCGCCCCGAGCGGGCAGCGCCACCACGTCCTCGACGAGGAGGTCCGCGCTCACGTCGCCTCGGTCCTCGGCCACGGCGACCCGCGCCGCGTCGACCTGGACCGCCCGTTCACCGACCTCGGCCTCGACTCGCTCACCGCCGTCGACCTGCGCAACAGGCTCGCCGCCGCCACCGGCGCCCGGCTCGCCGCCACCGCCGTGTTCGACCACCCCACCCCCCGCGCGCTCGCCGCGCTCCTGTCCGACCTCACCACCCCGGAGGAGGACCCCGCCGCCCCACCCGCCCTCGCCGAGCTGGACCGCCTCGAAGCCGCCCTGTCCGTCGTCGGCCACGACGACGACCACCGCGACGAGATCGCCGCCCGGCTCCGCGCCATCCTCAGCCGCTGGAACGCGCCCGCCACCGACCGCGCGCGCCCCGACTTCGACGCCACCTCCACCACCGAGCTGTTCGACTTCATCGACAACCAGCTCGGCCGCGCCGCGCGATGACCACCCCGAGCAGAGAGGCAAACCCCGTGTCCAACGAGGAACGGCTGGTCGAGTACCTGAAGTGGGTGACGGCCGACCTGCACCAGGCCAAGGAGCGCATCGCGGAGCTGGAGGCCGCCGAACCCGAGCCCGTCGCCATCGTCGCGATGGCCTGCCGCTACCCCGGCGGCGTCACCTCCCCCGAGGACCTGTGGCGGCTGGTCGACCAGGGCGTCGACGCCATCACCGACTGGCCCGCCGACCGGGGCTGGGACGCCGACCGCCTCTACGACCCCGAACCGGGCGTCCCCGGCCGCACCAGCACCCGCGAGGGCGGGTTCCTGGACGGCGCCACCGCGTTCGACGCCGACTTCTTCGGCATCTCCCCGCGCGAGGCCCTCGCCATGGACCCGCAGCAGCGGGTGCTGCTGGAGACCGCGTGGGAGCTGTTCGAGCGCGCGGGCATCGACGTCGGCGCGCTGCGCGGCAGCCGCACCGGCGTCTTCGCGGGCGTCGGGGAGCAGAGCTACCTCGGCCTGTCCGGTCCCGAGGAGCTGGAGGGCTTCCTCATGACCGGCAAGCTCTCCAGCGTCGCCTCCGGCCGCATCTCCTACGCGCTCGGCCTGGAGGGCCCCGCGCTGTCGGTCGACACGGCCTGCTCGTCGTCGCTGGTGGCGCTGCACCTGGCCGTCCGGTCGCTGCGCTCGGGCGAGTCGACCCTGGCCGTCGCGGGCGGCAGCACCGTGCACGGCTCGCCCACCGGCTTCGTCGACTTCTCCCGCCAGCGCGGCCTCGCCCCGGACGGCCGGTGCAAGTCGTTCTCCGCCGACGCCGACGGCACCGGCTGGTCCGAGGGCGTCGGCCTGCTGCTGCTGGAGCGGTTGTCCGACGCCCGCCGCAACGGCCACCGCGTGCTGGCGCTGGTGCGCGGCAGCGCGGTCAACTCCGACGGGGCCTCCAACGGGCTCACCGCCCCCAGCGGCCCGGCCCAGGAGCGGGTCATCCGTGCCGCGCTGGCCGACGCGGGACTGCGCCCCGCCGACGTCGACCTGGTGGAGGCGCACGGCACCGGCACCAGGCTCGGCGACCCCATCGAGGCCCAGGCGCTGCTCGCCACCTACGGGCGCGACCGGGAGGGGCAGCCGCTGCTGCTCGGCTCGCTCAAGTCCAACATCGGGCACAGCGTCGCGGCGGCCGGGGTCGGCGGCGTGATCAAGGTCGTGCAGGCCATGCGGCACGGCGTCGCCCCGCGCACCCTGCACCTCGCCGAGCCCACCCCGGTCGTGGACTGGTCGTCGGGCGCGGTCGAGCTGCTCGCCGAGGCCCGCGACTGGCCGTCCACCGGGCGTCCGCGCCGTGCCGCCGTGTCCTCGTTCGGGGTCAGCGGCACCAACGCGCACGTCGTGCTGGAGCACGTGCCCGCCGACGAGCCCGAGCGGGAGCCGCGCGCGCCCGGACCGTGGCCGGTCCTGCTGTCCGCGCGCACCCCGCAGGCGCTGCGCGCCCACGCCGGGCGGCTGCGCGAGCACCTGGCCGCCGACCCGGCCGTCGAGCCCGCCGACGTCGCGCTCACCCTGGCCACCGCCCGCGCCGCCCTGGAGCACCGGGCCCACGTCGTCGCCCACGACCGGGCGGGGCTGGTCGCCGCGCTCGACCACGTGGCCGAGGCCGCGCCCGTGCCGCCGCAGGGACGCACCGCCTTCCTGTTCACCGGGCAGGGCGCGCAGCACCCCGGCATGGGGCGCGGCCTGCACGCCCGGCACCCGGTGTTCGCCGCCGCCTTCGACGAGGTGTGCGCACTGCTCGACCCGGCGCTCGGCGGGTCGCTGCGCCGGGTGGCGTTCGGCGACGACCCGGTGCTGCACGACACCCGGTGGGCGCAGCCCGCGCTGTTCACGTTCGAGGTCGCGCTGGTGCGGCTGCTGGAGTCCTGGGGGGTGCGACCCGACTACGTGGCGGGCCACTCGCTCGGCGAGCTGACCGCCGCGCACGTCGCGGGCGTGCTGTCGCTGCCCGACGCGTGCGCGCTGGTCGCGGCCAGGGCCCGCGCGCTGGGCGACCTGCCGCCGGGCGGGGCCATGGTCGCGGTCGCCGCGCCCGCCGCCGAGGTCGCCCCGCTGCTCCCGGCGGGCGTGGCCGTCGCCGCGGTCAACGGCCCCGCCTCGGTGGTGGTGTCCGGCGCGGAGGCGGCGGTGCTGGGGCTGGTGGAGGAGCTGCGCTCGCGCGGCCACCGCACCAAGCGGCTCACCGTGAGCCACGCGTTCCACTCGCCGCTGGTCGAGCCCGCGCTGGCCCCGTTCCGGGAGGCCGCGAGCGCGGTCGACTACCGGCCGCCGACCGTGCCGCTGGTGTCCAACAGCACCGGCGCGCCGGTGGGGGTGGACGCGCTGTGCGACCCGGAGCACTGGGTGCGGCACGTGCGGGGGACCGTGCGGTTCGCGGACTGCCTGCGCGCGCTGGCGAAGGAGGGGGTGACCACGTTCGTGGAGATCGGCCCGGACGCGGCGCTCACCCCGCTGGTCCGCGAGACCCTGGACGAGGTCGCGGCGATCCCGCTCCAGCGCCGGGGCGGGCGCGCGGCGGCGGGCGGGGCGCTGTCGAACGGGACGTCGCCGGACGTGGCGGCGGGCGAGGCCGCTGCGCTGAACGAGACGTCGGCGCTCTGCGCGGGCGTCGCCGACCTGCACGCGCACGGCGTCGCCGTCGACTGGCCCGCGTTCTTCGCGGACAGCGGCGCCCACCCGGTCGACCTGCCCACCTACCCGTTCCAGCGCGAGCGCTACTGGGCCGAGCAGTCGGACGCCGCCGACCCCGACACCCTCGGCGTGGACGCCGCGGACCACCCCCTGCTCGGCGCGGCCACCCCGGTCGCTGGCCGCGACGAGGCCCTGTTCACCGGCCACGTCCGCCCGAGCGCCCACCCGTGGCTGGCGGCCCACCGGGTTGCGGGCCACACCGTGCTGCCCCCGGCCGCGCTGGTGGAGCTGGCCGTGCGCGCGGGCGACGAGGTCGGCAGGCCGCGCCTGGAGTCCCTGGAGGTGCTGGCGCCCGTCGTCCTGCCCGAGCGCGGGGCGCGCCTCCAGGTGCGCGTCACCGAGGGCGCGGTGACCGTCCACACGCGCCTCGACGGCGCCTGGACCCTCCACGCCACCGGCACCGTCACCCACCCCACCCCGGCCCGCCGCGCACCCGTCAACCCCGCGCCTGCCGGCTCCGCGCCTGCCGGCTCCACGCCTGCCGGCTCCGCGTCCGCCGACGCCCGCCCTATCGCCGCTGGTCCAGTGCCTGCGGGCCCAGTGCCTGCCGATCCTGCGCTTGCCGATGCCGTGCCCGCCGGCTCCGCGTCCGCCGACGCCCGCCCCATCGCCGCCGGTCCCGCGCCTGCGGGAGCAGCACCGGCCGTCCCGGCGCCCGCCACCCCCACGCTTCCCGGCTCCGCGCCCGCCGACCCCTCCCACCCACCGCAGGCCGTGCCCCGATCCGCCCCCGCCGCCTCCCAGCCCTCGAACGACGACGGCGTGTGGATCGAACTCCCCGATGGCGTGAGCCCCGAGGGCCACCGCCTGCACCCCCAGCTGCTCGACCAGGCGATCCGCCTGCTCGGCGGGGGCGTGGTCGCCCGCTGGCGCGACGTCCAGGTCCGCGCCACCGGCGCGCGGGCCGTCCGCGCCCAGCTTCTCGACGGCGGCCTCCTGCTCACCGACGCCGCAGGCGCCCCGGTGGCCTCCGTCGGCGCGGTCGACCTCGTCCCCGAGGACGAGCGGGCCGTCGCCGACGGGTCCCTGCGGCCCACCGACGCGCTCCTCCAGGTCGACTGGGAACCGGTGGCCGCCCCGGCCCCCGCGACCGACCTGCCCAGGGTCGTCACCTGGTCGCCCGGCGGCGACCGGGACACCCGGATCGCCGACGCGCTCGCCGACCTCCGGGCGGGCGACCGGGTCGTCGTCGTCACCACCCGCGCCGCGGGCCCGGACGTCACCGACCTCGACGGCGCCGCCCTCCTCGGCCTCGCCCGCTCGGCCCAGGCCGAGGAACCCGGCCGCGTCGTGCTCGTCGACACCGACGGCGCCGACCCCGACCCCGCCGGGACCGCCACCGCGCTGGCGGCCATCGGCGCCCACCAGGTGCTCCTGCGCGGTGGCGTCCCGCACCTGCCCGTCCTGCGCCCCGCCGTCCTGCCGGGACACCGCTGGTCCCCGGACGGCACCGTCCTGATCACCGGCGGCACCGGCGCGCTCGGCGCCGCCGTCGCCCGGCACCTGGTCACCCGCCACGGCGTCCGCGACCTGGTCCTCACCAACCGCCGGGGCCCCACCGCCCCCGGCGCCGCCGACCTGGTCGCCGAGCTGGCCGACCACGGCGCCACCGCGCGGGTCCTGGCCTGCGACGCCGCCGACCGGTCCGCGCTCACCGCCCTGCTCGCCCGCGAGCCCGTCACCGCCGTGGTGCACGCCGCAGGCGTCACCGACGACGCCCTCCTGGCCGACCTGACCCCCGACCGCGTCCGCGCCGTGCTGCGCCCCAAGGCCGACGCCGCCCGCCACCTGCACGAGCTGACCCGGGACCGCGACCTGACCGCGTTCGTCCTGTTCTCCTCCGTCGCGGGCGTCCTCGGCGGCGCGGGCCAGGGCAACTACGCCGCCGCCAACTCCTACCTCGACGCGCTGGCCGCCCACCGCGCCGCCCTCGGCCTGCCCGCCACCTCGATCGCCTGGGGCCTGTGGTCGCTGCGCAGCGGCATCACCGCCGACCTCGCCGACGCCGACCGCGACCGCATCGCGGGCGCGGGCCTGCGCCCGGTCGGCACCGAGCTGGGCCTGGCCGTGCTCGACGCCGCACTCGGCGCCACCGCCGTCCTGGGCGTGCCGCTGGACCGCGCCCGCCTGCGCTCCCGCGCCGACCGGGTGCCGCCGCTGCTGCGCACCCTGCTGCCCACCACCCGCCCGGCCGCGCGCAACGACGCCCCGGCCCCCGACCTCGCCTCCCTCCCGGAGGCCGACCGGCTGCGCGCGGCCACCGACCTGGTGCGCGCCGAGG
This sequence comes from Actinosynnema pretiosum, assembly GCF_024171695.1. Taxonomy (GTDB): domain Bacteria; phylum Actinomycetota; class Actinomycetes; order Mycobacteriales; family Pseudonocardiaceae; genus Actinosynnema; species Actinosynnema pretiosum. The sequence goes on from NZ_JAMTCF010000005.1 coordinate 245,882, forward strand.
TCGCCGCCGTGCTCGGCCGCCCCGCCCCCGGCGACGACCGCCCCTTCCCCGACCTGGGCTTCGACTCGCTGCTGTCGGTGGAGCTGCGCAACCACGTCGCCACCGCCACCGGCCTGACCCTGCCCGCCACCGTCGTCTTCGACCACCCGACCCCGAGGGCGCTCGCCGCCTTCCTCGCCTCCGCCACCGGCCCCGACCGCGCCACCGACCGCGGGGCCGCCCCCGACTACGAGGCCGACGCCGCCCTCCCGGACGACGCGCGCCCCGCCGCCGAGGTCGTGCGCACCACAACCGACCCGGCGAACCTGCTGATCACCGGGGCCACCGGCTTCCTCGGCGCGTTCCTGCTGCGCGAGCTGCTCGACACCACCTCGGCCACCGCGCACTGCCTGGTGCGCGCGGCCGACCCCGCCGAGGGGATGCGCAAGCTGGAGGCGAACCTGCGCTGGTACCGGCTGTGGGACGGCGTCGACCCCACCCGGCTGCGCGTGGTCGTCGGCGACCTGGCGCTCCCGCGCCTCGGTCTCGACGCGGACGTCTTCGACCGCCTCGCCCGCGAGGTCGACGTCGTCTACCACGGCGGGGCCACGGTGAACTGGCTGCGCCCGTACACCGACCTGCGGGCCGCGAACGTCGGCGGCACCCGCGAGGTGCTCAGGCTGGCCGCGCTGCACCGCACCGTGCCGGTGCACCACCTGTCCACCACCGGCGTCTTCGCTGGCCCCCGCGCGGACGGGACCCCGCTGCGCGCCACCGACCCGACCGGCCCCGCCGACCTGCTGCCCAGCGGCTACCTGCGCTCCAAGTGGGTGGCCGAGCGCCTGATCGCCACTGCCCGCGACCGGGGCCTGCCGGTGTCCACCTACCGCGTCGACCTGGTCTCCGGCGACCGGCGCACCGGCGCCTGCCAGACCAGGGACTTCGTCTGGCTGGCCACCAAGGGCCTGGTCCAGGCGGGGGCCGTGCCGCGCGGGCTGTCCGGCACGGTGCCGATGGTGCCGGTCGACTACGTGGCGAGCGCGGTCGTGGCGCTGTCCGCGACCTCGGGGGCCACCCACCACCTCTACAACCCCGGCCGGGTGTCCTGGGAGACCCTGGTGGACCGGCTCCGAGCGGGCGGCCACCGGCTGGAGGAGCGGGACCCCGACCGGTGGCGGGCCGCCGTGCTCGCCGACAGGGACAACGCGCTCATCCCGCTGCTCGACGCCTTCGACCTGATGACCTCCGACAGCGCCGCGTTCTACCCGCTGGTGGACGTCTCCCACACCGAGGAGGCGTTGCGCGGGACGGGCATCACCTGCCCGCCGGTGACCGCGGACCTGGTCGACACCTACGTCCACTTCTTCACCGAGACCGGCTACTACCCACCCGCAGGTCGTTGACCAGCGCCGATCCCGCGCCCCGAGGCTCGGTCCCGCACCCGGCGACCGCGCCTCGGGGCGCCCCGGCAGCACCGGACAGCAGCACCGGACAGCAGCGCCCGACCACAGCGCAGTCCCTCAGGTCCGCTGCCCGCCGTCCGATTGCACGGTCATGCCGAAGCACCGCGCGCCGCGCCCGCCCGCGCCCGCGGTCTCCGCCACCGCATGGACGGTCGGGGCCGCGCTCGTCGGCGTCGTGCTGTGCCTGACCATGGTCCTGCGCACCTCGGAGGCCGCGTTCTCCGGCACGGTCAGCAACAGCTCGAACTCGTGGGAGACCGGCTCCATCGCGCTGGCCGAGAACAGCTCCGGCTCCGCCCTGTACAGCAGCGCCTCGGACGGCAGGCTCACCGGCGGCCAGGCGGTCACCAGGTGCATCACCGTCCGCTACGACGGCACGATCACCCCCAGCGCCACCATCAAGCTCTACGGCTCCGCGACGGGCGCGCTCGCCCCCTACCTCGACCTCGTGGTCGACCGGGGCGCCGACAGCTTCACGTCGCCCGCGCCCAGCTGCGCCACCTTCTCGGCCAGGGCGGGCGGGGTCTTCCGGGGCACGCTCGACGAGTTCAACGCCACCGCCACCGACTACGCGAGCGGCGTCGGGGCCTGGTCCACCGCCTCGAACGGGGCGACGGTGGCCTTCCGGTTCACCATCACCGTCAAGTCCGTCGCCGAGGCGCAGAACAAGACCGCGGCGGCGACGTTCACCTGGGAGGCCAGGGGGTGAGGACCCGGTGGCGCCTGGTGGCGCGGTGCGCCCTGGCGTTCACCGGCGCCGTCGCGCTCACCCTCGCGCTGTGCGCGTTCGTCCCGGTGCTGTGGGGCTGGCGGCCGGTGGTGGTCACCTCCGGGTCGATGGGGCCGCTCGTGCGCCCCGGCGACGTGGTGCTGCTCGACCCCGCACCCGACCGCGAACCGCTGGTCGGGGACGTCGTCGTCTACTCCCGGTCCGGCGCGCCGTCGGTGACGCACCGGGTCGTCGGCCGCGACGACGACGGCCGCTACCGCACCAGGGGCGACGCGAACCCCACCCCGGACGCGGCGTCCGTCGCGCCCGAGGACGTGCTGGGGCGGGTGCGCGGGCTGGTGCCGGGGCTCGGCGCGCCCGCGCTGTTCCTGCGGCGGCACCCGTCCGCCGCCGTCCCGCTGGCCGTGCTCGGCGGCGCGGGGCTGCTCGTGCTGCTGCTGGCCGGGCGCAAGCCCCGCGCCGCCGCCGCCGTGCTGCTGGTCCCCGCGCTCGCGGTCACCGCGGGCGGGGTCGCCGGGCGCACCGAGGCGGCGTTCTCCGCGACCGCCGCCGTGCCCGCGAGCGTCGGGACGGTCTCCCGCTTCTACCCGCAGAAGGTGCTCGCCGCGAACCCGGTCGGCTACTGGCGGCTCGGCGAGAGGTCCGGGACCGCCCGCGCCGACGAGCGCGGCGCGAACCCGCTCACCTGCGTCGGGGCCACCGGCGGCGCGCCGGGCGCCCGGCCGCCGGACTCGGACACCGCGACCACCCTGCCGACCGCGTCGGCCCACTGCGCCGCAGGCAGCGGAGCGGCGCTGAGCTTCACCGGGCCGTTCACGGTGATCACGTGGACGCGCTCGACGGCGTCCTCCCCGACCCCGCACGGCCGCCTCGTCGCCAAGTACGGCGGCGGGACCGGGCAGATCAACTACCTGCTGTCCTGGAACGACGCCACGACGGCCATGCGCGCCTTGCTGGACACCGAGAACGGGCGGTACACCGTGGTCAAGCCGATGCCGTTGGACACGGCCTGGCACGAGGTGGCGATGACCTGGGACGGGGCCTTCCTGCGGCTGTACCTGGACGGGCAGCCGAGCGGCTCCACCGCGACGACGGGCACCCCGGTGACCACGTCGAAGCCGTTCACGCTCGGGTACACCGACTCCGACTCCGTGGTGGGGGACGTGGACGAGGTGTCGGTGTTCGCGCGGGCGCTGAGCGACGCGGAGATCGCCGACCTGCACGCCGCGTCCTGAACCCCCTGCCTCCTGAACCCCCGCGTCCCTCCCTGCGCCACGGTCCACTGTGGAGCCGCGCCGCGCTTCCGCCTCGTAGCTCTCGGTTCCCGCCCCTTCGCTCTCCGGAGTCGTTGCAGCGCCTAGAGTCCCGGAGCGTGGAAGCACAACCCCGTTCCCCGTTCCCGCCGTGGCTGACCGCCGCGCTCGCGCTGTCCGCCCTGCCGGTCACCGGTCCCGGCGAGCAGGGCCTGCTCGGCGTCGGCCGGGTGGACCTGTCCCTGACCTGGCCCGGCCCGCTGGTGCTCGTCCTGCTCCTGGTCGCCACCGGCGCGGCCGTCGCGTTCGCCCGGCACTGGCCGTGGCTGCTGCTCATGGGCGTGATGTGGAAGGTCCCGCTGCTGCTGTGGGCGTTCTGGCCCACCGACCACCCGTCCGCCGCCGTGCTCGGGCTGAGCGCGGGCGGCGGGGCGCTGGTGGTCGTGGGCGCGCTGGCCGCCGCGACCGCGCTGGACCGGGGCGCGCCCGCGCTGGTGGGCGCGGTGGTCGGCGCGCTGCTGCTGTCCGCGCTTCCCACGCCCCGCAGCGCGGTGGTGGACCTGGTGCTGCTGCTGGTGGCCCTGCTCGGGGGTGTGCTCGCGGTCGCGGGCGCCCGCGCCCCGCTCCCCGAACCGCTCACCGACCGGGCCCGCCGCCTCGGCTTCCTGGCCGCGCTGCTCCCGCTGGTGCTGGCCGCGACCGAGCACCTGGTGAACCTGGGGGTCGACGCCCCCGACGGCGAGTTCGCGCCGGTGGCCAGCACGGCGGCGGGCGTGCTGGTCGCGCTGCTGGCGGCGGGCGCCGCGCTGGCCGTGACCAGGGGCGCGCTGCTGCGCACCGCCGCGTGCGCCGTGCTGCTGGCCGCGCTGGCCAACCCGATCGACTCGGCGTTGCGGCAGGTCGAGAACCCGTGGCAGCCCGCGCTCCTGGCGCTGGTGGTGGGCGTCGCGGTGGCCCGCACCCGCTGGTCCGCGCTGACGGCGGTGGCGCTGAGCGCGGTGCTGGCGGTGTCCGTGCTGCTGTCCGGCCCGCTGCCGGGCAGTCCCACCGCGCAGGGCGACCAGGTGCTGCCGCCGTGGCTGCTGCTGGCGCTCGCGGTCGCGGCGGCGGTGACGGCGGTGGCCGGGGTGACGCCGGTGCTGGCCGGGACGCGCGCGCTGCCGGTGCTGGTGGGACCGCTGCTGCTGGCGGGCTGCTGGGCGGCGCGCGACGCGGCGCGGGTGTTCGTGCCGGGCGGCGACCTGCCCGCGCCGGACCGGACCGCGCTGTGGGGCCTGCTGCTCGCCGGGGCGGCGTTCCTGCTGCTGGTGGCCGCGTTCCAGGACCACCGGGCGGTCCCGCCGCGCGGCTGAGCGGGGTGGGGGAGCACCACCTGCCGGAAGGTGCTCCCCGGTCTTCGGCGCCTGCCCGCGATCACTCGGCCAGCGCGGCGCGAATCCTGCCGATGACCGCCTGCTCGGCCTCCCCGACCTTCCCGTCGGCCTCGGCGACCTGGTGGCAGATCGCCTCGACGGCGGCCGGGAACGTCGCGGCGTCGGCCGGGGACTTGGCGGCCAGGACGCGCGCGGACTGCCGCAGCGCCTCCATGACCCGCTCCTCCAGTTCGGCCTCGGCGATCCCGGACAGGTCGACCCTGCTGGAGTGCAAGGCGTTCCGCAGGTCGGGGGACAGGTTCTTGAGCGCCTGCAACCCCGCGTACCGCTCCTGGATCACCGGGCCGGGGTCGGCGTGCGAGACGAGCAGCATCACACCGAAGACGGCTTCACGCAGAGCGTTGCTCTCCGCGCCAGTGTAGAAGATCATGCGGTCAGCATAGGGATTCCGCGCCCGCACCCGATGGCGACCGCGCCGCTCTCCCCGTTCAGCGGTCGGCTCTCCGGCGACCTCCGCTGACCGGTGGTCCAGACCGGTCCGGGGTCGTTCCGGAACGATCGGACCACCCGCCCGCTCCGCCGGGCGGTGGAGCCGGGCGGTGGACCGGTCCGGGAGAACCCGCCGCGCGCGCCACCGGACCCCGGCCCGGTGGCGCGCCCGCCTCACGCCCTGCGCAGCGGGGCCACGCCCGGCGCCCCGCCCTCCTGCCCGATCTCCGGCACCCGGCGCACCGCGAGCGCGCCCACGACGCCCAGCAGCGCCAGGAACCCGAAGAACGCCGTGTACCCGCCCAGCGCCAGCAGCAGCGGCGCCACCAGCGGCACCAGGGACTGCGGCAGCATGTTCGCGATGTTCACGATCCCCAGGTCCTTGCCCGCGTTCGCCCCGTCCGGCAGCACCCGCACGCACATCGCCATGTCCACCGCCAGGAACATGCCCATGCCCAGCCCGAGCACGCCCGCCGCCACGAACACCACGGTGAGCGAGGGCGCGAACGCCAGCAGCGCCATGGACAGCACGCCGATCGCCGCCGACGCGATCACGAACGGCTTCTGCCGCCGCAGCACGTCCGACAGGTAGCCGCAGCCCAGGCTGCCGATGATCGCGGCGGGCACGTTCACCACCGACCAGATCAGCACCAGCCCGCCGACCTCGGCCTGCCCGACCCCGAAGCGCTGGATCAGGTACAGCGACACGTAGCTGCCCGCCGCGTACGTCGCGGTGATCAGGAACCGCACCAGCCACGCCCACCCGAACGCCGGGTAGCGGCGCGGGTCCAGCCAGAACGACTTCAGCAGCTCGCCCAGCCCGCCCGGCGCGACCGGCCGCCGCTCCGGCCTGCCCTCGCGGATCAGCAGCACCGCGACCACGCCGCCCGCCGCCGCGATCGCCGCGACCACCTGCCACTGCAGCGCCGAACCGGGCGGGAGCTGGTTCACCACGATCAGGCCCAGCATCGGCGCGAACGGGATCACCAGCCCGAGCAGCCCGGACGCCAGGCCGCGCCGCTCGGCGGGCACCTGGTCGGCCAGCACGGCGGTCGTGGAGGCCTGCTGGAAGCTGAACAGCGCCTTCGCCAGGCACCACAGCAGCACCACCTGCCACACCGCGTCCGCCTGCCCCAGCACCACCAGCGCGGTCGCGCCGGTGAGCGAGCCGAACAGGATCCAGGTGCGGCGGCGGCCCAGCGCGAACGCCGCCAGGTCGCTGATCCGCCCGGCGATCGGGGTCACCACCAGCACCACGATCGCGGCCAGGCCGGTGGCCACGCCGAACGCGCCCGTCGCCGACCCGCTGTCCCCGGTGATCCCGACCAGGCGCAGGGTGAGCAGCAGCTGCAGCGGGGTGATGATCGCTACGTAGACCCCGAACTGCGAGGCCAGCAGCGCGGCGGCGATCCGGCCGAACCGCGTTGTCCCTGCCTTGCCGGAGGTGGGCACGTCGACGCTCATTCCTGGTCTCCGTTCGCGCGCGCCGGTAGGCGCCAAGTCGCGGTGGGGTCCGGCCGCGGCGTTTCATTTGCGCCGATCCGGGGTTGACGGGTGGCACGGTACGACCGCGCGCGGGCGCTGTCACCTGTTCGGCTTTCGCGCCGCCGGGGATTGCAGGGGCGCGCGGGGGCCGCTGCCAGGTGAAAAGCGCGGAGAACCGGCTGGAAAACCCCGCCAAGTGAGACGCGGACTCCGTTCGGGGGTACTTCGGGGCCTTTTCGGGGTTGCTCCGCCTGGCCGCCGCGCTTTCCGCCTGCCGGGGCAACCGCGTTGCGGCACAAGGCAAAACCCGGTGGTCGCCCGCCCGGCCGACGTGGCATCGGGATTCCGAACCTGTTGACCGGGCGGTGGGTGCGCGCGTTAGGGTAAGAGGCGGTGCAGTTAATTTCCCGGAGGTTGCCGTCGGGTAAAAGCTGCCCGGTTCGGGTTGTCTGGACACGGGACTTGACGGCATCCGGTCTTGATCGTTAGCGTTTTGCTGGATTTATTCGGCGGACAATCAAATCGAATGCGTCGCAGCCACCGCGAAAGGCTGGTCCCGTGGCCCGGATCGTCCATCAGCTCTCCCTGAACGAGAACCACTCGCCGCCGCTGCCGGGGGTGCCCGAGGCGGTGGCCGGGTTGGTGGACCGGGTCAACCTCACCCTGGACCCGCTGTCGGCGGGCCTGGAGGCGCGGATCGCCGAGCACCTGGACGTCGGGGCGGAGCGCGTGGTGGCCGGGGTGGGCTCGGCGGCGCTGCTCCAGCAGTTCCTGATGACCCACGCGGGCGCGGGCGCCGAGGTCGTGCACACCTGGCCCTCGTTCGAGATGTACCCGCTGCTGATCGGCAACTCGCACGCCACCGCCGTCGCCGTGCCCGGCCCCGAGGACCGGATGGACCTCGACGCGGTGGCCGCCGCCGTCACCGACGACACCAAGGTCGTCCTGCTGTGCAACCCGAACAACCCCACCGGCGAGGTGCTCGACGCCGCCCGGCTGCGCGGCCTGCTCGACGCCCTGCCGCCGCACGTGCTGCTGCTGGTGGACGAGGCCTACCGCGAGTTCGCCGACCCGGACGTGGTCGCCGACGCGCTCGACCTCGCGCGGATCGACGACCGGGTCGCGGTCGTGCGGACCTTCTCCAAGGCGCACGGCCTGCTCGGCCTGCGCGTGGGCTACCTGGTGGGCGCCGAGAAGGTCGTCGCCCCGCTGCGGATGACCACCCTGTTCTTCCGGGTGCCCACCGTCGCCCAGGCCGCCGCGCTGGCCGCGCTCGACGCCGAGGACCAGGCGCGCCGCAACTGCGCCGCCGTGGCCGTCGAGCGCGACCGGGTCCGCGACGGCTTGGTCGAGCTGGGCCTGGACGTGCCGCCCAGCGGCGGGAACTTCGTGTGGGTGCGGCTGGGCGAGCGCAACGAGGCCTTCCGCGACCACCTGGCCGAGCACGGGATCGCCGTGCGGGTGCTGGCGGGCGGCAGCGGCGTGCGGGTGAGCACCGGGCTGCGCGAGGCCAACGACGCGGTGCTGGCGGCGGCGAAGTCCTTCACCGCCAACGGGTAGCGGACCGGGCGGCGAGGTCGGTCCACCGGCGCTGACCCGCGCGGACCGGCCTCGCCGACCCCTGCCCGCAGCACCCCGCCGCGTCCCGTCGCGTCCCACCGCGCGGAACCCGGACCCGCAGCGCCCCACTCCGCAGCACCTCACTCCGCCGAGCGCCGCCCCACCCGGCGTCGACCGGCCGAGCGCCGACTAGTCCAGCGCCACCCCGCCCAGCGTCGCCCCGTCGAACGTCACCCCGCAGAGCACCAACCCCGCCCAGCGCCGCCCCACCGAGCGCCGCCCCACCCAGCCCCGCCCCACCGAGCGCCACCCCACCCAGCCCCGCCCCGCCCAGTGCCACCCCGCAGAGCGCAGGCAGGCAGAGCCCGCCCCACCCCGCCCTACCCGTCCCGCCGGGGGCTCCACCCCTCGCCCCGCGACCTCGAAGCGCCCACCGCCCACGAGTTCCGGCCCCGCTGCCGGGCGAGAGGAGCCAGCATGACCTCGGTCCACGCCGACCCGGACCCGTTCACGGACGTGCTAGACCGCGCCATCACCGAGGGCGCCGAGGCCCTGTTCCGCGCCCAGCGCCCGGACGGCGTGTTCGACTACAGCGAGGACAACCTCACCTCCACCCTCGGCACCGTCGGCGCCCTGTCCGCGCTGCACTACGCCGACCCCGAGGGCAGCGCCGACCTGATCGAGGCGGGCGCGGGCTGGTTGCGCCGCACCCAGAACGAGGACGGCGGCTGGGCCATGGTCCCCGGCCTGCCCAGCGAGGCGGGCCCCACCGCCGTCTCCTCCGCCGTGCTGCACCTGGTCGACCCGGTCGGCAGCGCCGCCCAGGTCGGGGCCGGGCAGCGCTGGATGGACGAGCACGGCGGCCTGGAGGCCATCCCGCACCCGGAGGTCGTCTCCTGGTGCCGCCAGTACTACGGCTTCGTCGGCTGGCTCGCCCCCGAGGACATGCGCCGCTTCCCCCTCGAACTGGCGCTGCTGCCCGGCCTCTACCGCAGGCTGTTCGACCTGCGCGTGCCGATGGCCTCCGCGCTCGGCCTCGCCCAGGCCAAGCACAAGCCGCTCAACCCCCTGCAGCGCCTGCTCGCCCGCCTGGGCACGCCGAACGCGCTCACCGCCATCCGCCAGGTCTACGAGCACGAGGGCTCCACCGGCGCGTGGTGCGAGAACGCCTGGGTCACCGGCCTGGTCTGCACCGGCCTGGCCCGAGCCGACCTCGCGCCCGACATGGTCGCCGCCGCCGTCGGCTGGTTCCGCCGCACCATGGACCCCGACGGCTGGTGGCAGACCGGCCCGCTCGACGCCGCCTGGACGATGTACGCGGTGCGCGGCCTCACCGAGGTCGGCTACGCCGACGACCCGCGCCTGGTCGCCTCCAGGGACCTGTTCACCCGCCTCCAGCAGCACCGCCCGTTCCTGGCGTTCGGCTGCCCGCCCGGCTACTGGGGCTGGGCCGGGACGGAGGGCTGGCCGTCCACGCTGGAGACCGGCGAGATCCTGTCCGTGCTGTGCAGGCTCCCCGGCGACGAGCAGGCGAGCGCGGTCGAGCGCGGCGTCGACTGGCTCACCCGCGTGCAGGACACCCGAGGCTCCTGGGGCCTGTGCGTGAAGAACACCAAGGTCGCCAACAGCGGCCCGTGCCCGATGACCACCGTGCAGGCCGTCGACGCGCTGCTCGACGCGGGCGTGCCCGCCACCGACCCCAGGGTGAGCCGCGCCCTGACCTGGTTGGGCGAGGCCCAGCTGCCGGACGGCTCGTTCGAGTCGGTCTGGTACCGCCAGCACACGATGGGCACCGCCGCCGTCCTGGAGACCTTCACCAGGGTCGGCCGCACCGACGACCCGGTGGCACGCAAGGCCGTGGCCTGGCTGGAGCGCGCCAGGCTCGACGACGGCTCCTGGGGCGACGGCGCGGGCGCGCCCGGCACGGTCGAGGAAACCGGCTGGGCGGTGTCGGCGCTGCTCGCCGCAGGCGCGGACGCGGCAGGCCTGCGCACCGGCGTCGACTGGCTGCTCGCCCACCGCGCGGACGGCGGCGGCTGGCCGTCGGAGATCGTCCACGAGTACGTGCGGCACGTCAGCCGCTACACCAACCCCGCGTTCGCCCAGGGCATGGCGCTGCGCGCGCTGGGCCGCTACCGGGACGCGGTCGCCAAGCCCTGACCCCGGCCGTTCCCGCACCAGTCCCAGGAGAACCCGATGACGAGCACGCGGCAGGATTCGTTCACCGACGACTACTGGCTCGACCCGCACGCCACCCTCGCGCGGGCGCGGGAGAACGAGCCCGTGCGCACCGCGCACTTCGAGTCCGGCCCCACCTGGCTGGTCACCCGCTACGCGGACGTGCGCGCAGGCCTGGTGGACGAGCGGCTGGCCAAGGACTGGCGCTCCACCCTGCCCGAGGCCGAGCGCGCCGACGCCCCGCCCGGACTGCCCGCGCCCATGTCGCACATGCTGACCTCGCTCGACCCGCCGGAGCACACCCGGCTGCGCGCCCTGGTCACCCAGGCGTTCACCGCCAGGCGGATCGCCGCGCTGCGCCCCAGGGTCGAGCAGCTCGCCGAGGAGCTGCTGGACGGGCTGCCCGAGGACGAGCCGGTCGACCTGGTCGGCCGCTACGCGATCATCCTGCCGATGATCGTGATCTGCGAGCTGCTGGGCGTGCCGGAGCTGGAGCGCGACGAGTTCGCCAGGCTGTCCACGGTGCTGATCGACGAGTGCCCCGAGCCGGAGCTGGCCGAGGCGTCCGCGCAGATGGCCACCTACCTGGAGGGCCTGGTCGCGGCCAAGCGCGCCGACCCGGACGACGCCCTGCTGTCGGCGCTGATCTCGGCCTCGGACGACGCCGACCGGCTGACCGACCTGGAGATCACCGCGATGGCCATGCTGCTGCTCATGGCCGGGCACGAGACCACCGCGGTGTTCCTGACCAACAGCGTGCGCGCGATGCTCGACGACCCCACGCACGTGCACCGGCTGACCGACCCGAAGGCCGCGCCCGCCATGGTGGAGGAGCTGCTGCGCTGGCTCTCGCCCGCCATGAACGCCTCGCTGCGCTTCGCCACCGAGGACATGGAGATCGGGGGAGTGCCGATCGCGCGCGGCGAGTCGGTGATGCTGTCCACGGCCGCCGCCGACCGCGACCCGCGCGCGTTCCCAGACGCGGACGTGTTCGACCCGGACCGCAACACCTCCAAGCACGTGGCGTTCGGGCACGGCATCCACCGCTGCCTGGGCGCGGCGCTGGTGCGGCTGGAGGCCGAGGTGGGGCTGGCCGCGCTGTTCCGCCGGTTCCCGCAGCTGCGCGCCACCGCCGACCCGGCGACGCTGACGTTCCGGCGCAGCGTGCACGTGCACAGCCCGAGGGTGTTCCCGGTGCTGCTGGGCCCGCGCGCGGACTGACCGCCGCGCGGGCCTGCCCGAGAAGCCGACGAACGCCGAACGGGCCGGGGGACGTGATCCCCCGGCCCGTTCGGCTCGTCCGCGCTACCGGACGGTGCCAGGCGGTGCTAGTCCTTCACGACCGTCGCCGCCATCGCGCCCTCCTGGAAGTGCGGCCAGCGCGGCTCGGCCCCGCGCGGGTCGTCGCCCATGACCGTCACCCGCTGCCCGACCCGCCTGCCGGTGTAGTCGTTGACCGCGTAGTGCTGGGTGGCCCGGTTGTCCCACATCGCCACCGCGCCCGGCACCCACCGGTAGCGGCAGGTGCGCTGTGGGCTCTCCGACACCTCGAACAGGTGCTCCAGCAGCGCCGCGCTCTCGCCCCGGCTCAGCTGCAGGACGCGCTTGGTGAACATCCGGTTCACGTACAGGCTCTTGCGCCCGGTCACCGGGTGCACCCGCACCACCGGGTGCTCGACCTCGCTGCGGAACGTGCCCTGCGGGTGCGCGAACACGTGCGAGGCGGTCGTGCCCTCCAGCAGCTCCCGCATCGGCTCGGACAGCGCCTCGTACGCCAGGTACTGGTTGCTCCACATCGTGTCCCCGCCCGCCTCGGGGGTGAGCGTGATCTGCAGGACCGACGTGATCGGCGGGTGCTTCACGTAGGACACGTCGGTGTGCCACACGTCCGCCTTCGCGCCCTTATCGGAATCGAGCACCACGATGTGCTCGTGCCCCTCCAGCTTCGGCAGGAACGGGTGCACCTCCAATTCCCCGAACCGCGCGCCGAACGCCTGGTGCGCCTCCGGCGTCAGGCCGCCCGCCTCCGGGAAGAACAGCACCAGGTGGCGGACCAGCAGGTCGTGGATCTCCTTGAACTGCTCGTCGTCGACGGTGTTCAGGTCGACGCCGTACACCTCCGCGCCGATCGAGCCGGACACCGGGCGAACCTGGAAAGTCATGCCGCTCCTCATTCTCGTGAATTGTGGAAAACCTCGCGCGAATACCTGACTACCGCGCTCGCGGGCAATTCTCCGAACAATCGGACAACGCTCTTGACCTTGTTCTCCGGTCGCTGTCAGGATCGAGTGGTCCGCATTTCCTCCCGACTTTCCGGGATCGACGAGAGGACCAAGCCGGGATGACCGCACAGGACGAGCTGGCCAGGATGATCGACCTCGCGACGCCGTTCGCGGTGCGCGCGGCGGTGACCCTGCGCCTGCCCGAGCTGGTCGACAAGGGCGCCACCGCGCTGCCCGACCTGGCCACCGCCGCCGGGGCCGACCCCGACGCGCTGCGCAGGCTGCTGGCGCACCTGACCTCCATCGGCTTCCTCGCCGAGCCGGAGCCCGGTCGCTACGCGCTCACCGACGTCTCCCGCGTCCTGCTGCGCGACGACCACGCCGCCGCCCGCGCCTGGCTGGACATCGAGGGCCCCGGCGCGAAGATGGACCTGGCCTACGCGGGCATGGCGCACTCGGTGCGCACCGGCCGCTCCGCCTACGCCACCGTGCACGGCGTGCCCTTCTGGGAGGACTACAGCGCCGACGAGGCGCTGCGGGTGTTCTTCGGCCAGGTGATGGCCGTGCACGCCTGGCAGACCGGCCCGGTGCTGGCCGCCGACGTGGACTGGTCCGCCGACGCCCGCGTGCTCGACGTGGGCGGCGGCATCGGCGCGCTGCTCGGCGACGTGCTGCGCGGCAACCCGCACCTGACCGGCGCGGTGCTGGACCTGCCCGCCGTCGAGCCCGAGGCCGTGGAGGCGCTGCGCGCGGCGGGGCTGGCCGACCGGGCCGCGTTCGTGCCCGGCAGCTTCTTCGACCCGCTGCCCGCCGGGTACGACACCTACGTCATCTCCCGCGTGCTCACCGACTGGCCGGACGAGGACGCCCAGCGCATCCTCGCCCGCGCCGCCGAGGTGGTCGGCGACGGCCGCGTGCTGGTGGTGGAGGTGCTGGCGGGCGCGGAGCACGCCAAGAACAACTCCTCGTTCGACCTCCAGTCCCTGGCGCTGCTCGGCGGCCGGGAGCGCTCGGCCCCGGACTTCGAGGTCCTCGCCCGGCGCGCCGGGTTCGCCTCCGCCACGCCGCGCCGCTGGGACGGCGGCCTGCTCGTGGTGGAGTGCCGCCGCTAGCGAGCGCGTCACCGGCGCGCCCAGCCCGGCAGCTGCCCGCCCCTCGGGTCGGGCAGCACGCCGAGCTGGTGCAGCCGGTCCAGCGGGCGCAGCGCGTGCTGCCCGAGCCCGGACATGTTGTGCATGATCGTGTAGGTCAGCCTCCGGTTGCCGCCGGTCTTGCGCAGCGCCCGACGTCCGAGCGCCCGGCCGACCGGCGACAGGTCGGTGATCATCCGGGTGGCGCTGTGGCTGGTCGTGGCCACGTGCAGCAGCGCGCGCCTGCGCTCGTCGCTCCACGCCGCGAGCACCGGGTCGAGCCTGGCGGGCGCCAGGTCGCCCTCCAGCGCGGCGACCCGGTCGGCGAGCCTGGCCGCGTTGACGATGGAGCTGTTCATGCCCTGCCCGGCCGCCGGGTGCACCGCGTGCGCGCTCTCCCCGAGCAGCACGATCCCCTTGCCGGACAACGACTCCGTGAGCGAGCGCCCCACCGGCAGCACCTGCTTGCCGTTCCACGCCCGCAGCACGTCGGCGCGCTTCCCGGCGAACGCGGGCACCTGCCGGACGAACCCGTCCACCCAGTCCTGCGCCTTCTCCCGGTCGACGCCGCGCAGCTCGTCCGCCGAGACCTGCACGTACAACCGGGCCCGGTCGCCCGGCAGGGAGTAGCTCATGGCCAGCCCGCGCGGGGTGGCGTAGGTGGACACGTCCTCGCCCACCGGCTGGTCCGCCAGGTCGAACGCGGCCAGCTTGTGCGGGTACTCGGCGCGCGCCAGCTCGATCCCCGCGTCCTTGCGCAGCCGCGAGGACAACCCGTCCGCCGCCACGACGAGCGCGGCCGTGACGTCACCGCCGTCCAACCGCACCCCGCGCGCCCTGCCATCGCCGTCCCGCAGCAGCTCCCGCACGACCGCGCCCCGCCGCACCTCCACGCTCGCGGGCAGGTCGCGGGCCAGCGCGCCCAGGATCACGTGGTAGTCGTGCACCAGCAGCCACGGCCGCTCCGCGTCCAGCAGCGTGCGGTAGTCCATGGTCAGCAGCGCTTCGCCCTCGTGGTCCCGCGCGACGAGCGCGGGCACCCGCAGCGCCCCGTCCGCGAGCAGGCCGTCGACCACGCCCCAGCCCTGCAGGACGGTGATCGCGCCGGGTTGCAGCAGCTCGCCCTTGGCGATGGGCCGGACCTCGCGCTGCTTGTCCAGCACGAGCACCCGAAACCCGCCCCGCCCCAACGCGTGCGCCGCCGCGAGCCCGGCCACCCCGGCCCCGACGACCACCACGTCCACGTCCGTGCCCGTGCTCACGCGCCACTCCGCTCCACGTCGCGGACGCGCCGACGCGCCCGGTTCCGAGGGGACCGGTCGACGCCGGTCCCCGTTGCCCCGCGGGCGATCGCGCTCACGAGGCGGTCGCGTTCCGCAGCCCGGCGGGCGGGATCTCGTGCCGCACCCGCATCGCGTTCTGGGTCAGCAGGCTGAACAGCAGCACCGGGACCAGCACCGCCGCCGCCACCGTCACCCCGGTCCCGGCCGCGACCACCGCGCAGGCCAGCACCAGCCGCTCGCCCACCAGCAGCGCGTGCGCCCGCAGCGCCGACTCGCGGGTGATCCCGCCGCCCTGCGCCAGGAGCCCGCCGAACACCCACGCGCCGACCGCGAGCGCCACCACCAGCAGCGCCAGGTACGCGGCCCGGTCGGGCAGCGGCTCCAGCAGCGCGGCGAACGCGATCGCGCAAGCCCCCGCGTACAGCCCGGCCGCGAGCCGCGCGCTGTACGCGACCCCGCGCAGCACCGGCACCGACCGGTACCCGCCCGCCGCGTCCCCCGCCACGTCCCGCACCGCGCCGACCAGGTTCGAGGACGCGTCGTGCAGCAGGAACAGCACCGCGAACGGCACCGCGGCCCACACGTTCCCACCCGGCGCGCACGCCGCGCCCGCCAGCACCGCGAGCGAGGTCAGCGCCCCGCGCACCAGGTTCCCGGACAGCCCGCGCCCCTTGCACACCCGGCTGTACGCGGCGATCCCGACGACCCCGAGCACCAGCAGCGCCAGCACCCGCCAGCCCACCGACAGCGCCAGCCCGGCCGCGCCCAGCTCGCACACCGCCGCCGACACCAGCGCCGCCCGCGCGCCCAGCCGCCCGGACGGGATCGGCCGCTGCGGCTTGTCGATCGCGTCCAGCTCCCGGTCGAACCAGTCCCCGAGGTAGTGCCCGCCCAGCCACACCAGCACCGGCACGACCACCGCCGCCAGCACGTGCCACGGTCCGGGGTCCCCGCCCGCGACCGACAGCCCGGCCAGGCCGACCACGCCGGGGTAGGGCAGCGTGTAGGGGCGCCAGGTCTGGACGTGCGCCCAGGCCGCGCCCAACCCGTTCGCCACTACCGCCTCCGCGCCACGGACTTGTCCGCGACCCCGGCCAGCGTCGCGGTGTGCTCGTTGCCCGGAAGCCCGGCCAGGCAGGACTTGGCCAGCGCCACCTCGGCCTCGGCGTGCTCGGTGGCCACCGCCAGCGCGCCGGTGTCCACCAGCAGCTCGCGCAGCGCCGGGTAGGCCTCCTCGGCGGGCAGCTCGCCGCTGAGCACGCGGGCGATCCGGGCGCGCTGCCCGGTGGTGCCCCGCTCGTGCGCCAGCAGCACCGGGTAGGTGGGGCGCAGGTTCCGCAGGTCGCTCAGCTCGGACTTGCCGGTGACGGCCGAGTCGGACAGGTACGGCAGCAGGTCGTCGTGCACCTGGAACGCCAGCCCGAGGTGCTCGGCGTAGGAGGTGACCGCCTCCACCGCGTCCGGCCCCGCGCCGCCCAGCAGCGCGCCCGCCCGGCAGGCGCCCCGGAACAGCGCGCCGGTCTTGAGCGCCATCACGGTGACGTAGTCGCCCAGCGGGTGCGTGGGGTCCGCGGCGAGCGCGCCCTCCAGGGCCTGGCCCCGGCACACGTCCACGCCCGCGTCGGCGATCGCCCGCGCCGCGCCCAGCGCCGCCTCGGCCGGGACGCCCAGCTCGGTGCAGGCCGCGACCGCGCTGAACGTCTTGAAGATCAGCGCGTCGCCGACCACGATGGCCTCCGGCACGCCGAACCGGTGCTGCACCGACGGCTGGCCGCGCCGCACCTCGTCGTCGTCGATCACGTCGTCGTGCACGAGCGAGCCCACGTGCAGGTACTCGACGGCGAGCGCGGCGGGCACGACCCGCTCCACGTCCCCGCCGACCGCGCCCGCCGCCGACGCGAGCAGCAGGGGGCGCAGCATCTTGCCGGGGGTGAGCAGGGCGTACCGGGAGATGTCGAGCACCGGGTCGTCGCTCTCGGGCCACTCGGCGCGCAGCGCCTCGCGCAGCCGCGCCACGACCGCGACGGCGGCGGGGGAGAGGGCGTCCCGGTCGGGGCCGCCGCTCCTCGGGGCGGTCGTGGCGGGCGGGGGTGTGCCCGGCTCGGCGAGGGTGGTCCCGGCTGGGCCGTGGTCGTCCTCGGAGTGCTCCGAGACGAGCGCGATCACCACGTCGTTGCTCTCCTTCGCCGCCGCCGAC
The DNA here is from genome assembly GCF_024171695.1 of Actinosynnema pretiosum. Taxonomy (GTDB): domain Bacteria; phylum Actinomycetota; class Actinomycetes; order Mycobacteriales; family Pseudonocardiaceae; genus Actinosynnema; species Actinosynnema pretiosum. Next base: position 263,224 of record NZ_JAMTCF010000005.1, read on the forward strand.
ACGCTCGTTCCCGCTTCCCCGCCGGTGCTCGTGCTGTCGCCGCTGTCGCCGCTGGCACTGCCGCCGCCGCTCAACGCGGCCAGCGCGCCGTCCCGCTCGTCGGGCCCGATCCGCCCGGCGGGCACCTCGGCGCGCAGCCGGGCGGCCACGTCCGCGCCGCCCACCAGGTACTCGACGCGGGGCGTGAGCGAACCGACCACGACCACGCGCGGGTCCAACCGCCGCAGCTCCAGCACGCGGTCGCCGGATACGCGCCCGCCCGCCCCGTCCACCACGAGCAGCCCGTCCGGCGCCAGCGCCGCCAGCGCCCGCGCGACCCCGCCCGACGTCGGGTCGCTCCCGTCCCGGCCGTCCACGACCACGACCGCGCCCCCGCCGCCGAGGAGCCCGTCGAGCAACCGCCGCAGCAGCACGCCCGTTCCCGGCCCGACCACGACCTCGGCCTCGGGCACCCCGAACCGGTCGGCTATCGCCCGGTCGAGCGGTGGGGGCTGCTCGGAACCCTCCCGGATTCCGGACGGCGACGGCGCTGGGCGCCCGTCGCGGGAAAGCTGGTGGACGATGTTCGGCACGCTGAGGTCCCCGTTCACCGGTTGAGTCCTGTCGGGAATCGCAAAGCTGTTCCCGAACACCTCTACCCAATTGGGGACTGGTGCGGAAGAGGGCTGTCCGGTTTTCCGCGATGCCCTTCACCGGATGTGCTGAGCAGTGCAAAGGACGACGTGCGGGTTCACCGCCCGGAAACTCCGGGGCGTGGACGTGTAATCATCCGCGTGCTATGCCGGGGGGTGCGCGTGGGACTTTCGGGGTATTCCCGGCCGTTCGGCTGCGTCCATTCGCAGGATGGCGCTGCACACCCTCGTTGACCTCCCTAACGGTGCGCTGCCGTCATTTCACCTGGTGGGCGCGGGTGCAGTTGCGGTACTCGGCCTTACCTGAGCAATTCTTAGCCTGAACAGTGCAGCGCCGACCGGCTCCCGCGTCCACCGCCCTGAGGTTCACGACGGTTCGGACCCCGAAGTGCTCCACTGCGGTCCGCCGTCCCACCGGGTGCCCCGTTCGGCCCACCCGTCCACCAGGCGGACACCGCCACCGGCGTTGCCTCGGATGGCGGGAAGCCGTCGGAAAGTGGCAATTCGGGCCATTCCCGCGACCGGCCGGGCCGCCTACCGTCCCCGTCGACCGGGAAAGGACTGATCTGGATTGTCGACCGAGTTCACACTCGTCCCACGCGTTCCGCTGTGGTTTTCCTGCCCGAACCGGGCTTTCCGGCGCGAACCCGTCCGCATTCCGAACGCCGAGCGGCGGAGCCGACCGTGCGCCTGCTGATCGCGGGCGCGAACGGCCGCCTGGGCGGCCGGGCCGTGGCGCACGCCCTCGCCGGTGGCCACGCGGTCACCGCCTTCGTCCGCACCAGGGGAGCGCTCCCCGACCACCCCGCGCTGACCGTGGTCACCGGCTCGGTGGTCGACGACCCCACCCGCCTGACCGAGGCCGTGCACGGCCACGACGCCGTCCTGTCCGCCCTGGGGAACCCGCTGTGGCTCAAGGGGAAGCGCGGACCGGCCATCGTGGAGACCGCCGTGCGCAACCTGACCGCGGCCATGCGCGCCACCGCCGTGCCGCGCATCGTGGTCCCCCCTGGCCTGGGGGACGGGCCGCAGCCGTCCGGCGTCCTCCAGGGTGGTCCGCCTGGTGACCACGACCCTGATCCGCCGCGACTACCGCGACTTCGACGCCGCCGAACGCGTCCTGGCCGAGTCCGACCTGGCCTGGACGATCGTGTACTTCGGCGCCCTGACCGATGGCGAGTCCACAGTGGACTTCACCCCCACCCGCCGGATCGTAACCCCGTCCCCGCTGGCGATCCCCAGGTCGACGCTGGCCGGTTTCCTGGTGCGGGCGGCGGAGACCGACGAGCACGCCCGCGCCAGGCTGGTCCTGAGCGGAGCGGTCCGATGAAGATCGTCCTCACCGGCGCGACCTCCGGCATCGGCGCGGCGGCGGCCAGGGGCCTGCACGCCCGAGGCGTGGACCTGGTCCCCGTAGGCCGCTCGCCGGAACGCGCGGCAGCCCTGTCCGCAGAACTGGGAATCCCCTGCCACACGGCGGACTTCACCGACCTGGCAAGCGTCCGCGCGCTGGCCGCCACCCTCCTGGAGGCGCACCCGCGCATCGACGTCCTGGCCGCCAACGCGGGCGGAATCCCACGCGGCGCCACCAGGACCGGGGACGGCCTGGCCCCGATCTTCCAGGCGAACGCCCTGTCCCCCTGGCTCCTGACCACCTTGCTGACCCCGTCCCTGCGCGGCGGCAGAGTGGTCTCGACCTCCTCCCGCTCGCACACCGCGGCCACCCTGCCCACCCCGCTGGCCAAGATCGCCGAGGACACGACCGGCCTAAGCCCGCACGCCGTCTACGCGTGGGCGAAGCTGGCGGGCGCCCTCCTCCTCCGCGAGTTCGGCAGGCGAGAGCCGGACATCACCGTGACCGACTTCCACCCCGGCCTGGTCGCCTCGGACTTCGGCCGCTACCTGGGAGGCGCGGGCGCCCTCCTGAAACTGCTCGCGACCCCGTTCCTGGACTCCCCGACCACCGCGGCCACCCGCCTGATCGACCTGGCCACCACCACCGAGGACGTGAACGGCCACTACCACGTCGACAACCGCAGGGCGCAGGGCTCACCCCTGCTCGACGACCGGGCGGCGGCCACCGCCCTGTGGGACCTGGCCACCCGCCTGACCGGCGGGTAGTTGCCGGTGGGCTTGGTCGTCGGGAGTTGTCCGCACCGCTGTGCTCGCCACCGGCAGAGTAGATCGGGTGCTACGTCACCTGGCCCGACGCGCCTAGGCCTTGTGCGCTATTCGGTGTAACTGATTTAGGGGGTCTGGCCTGCGGCCCGTTGCCGCACCTGGGGTGTTTCCACCCGCGACGCGGTCCGCCCGTTTTCGCAGTTGAGCGCGCTATATGTTATTCGCGTCCACCCGGCAACGTCTGTTCGGGTGAAAGATGGCTAACTTTTGGTGTGCGCCGTTGCTGCGGTAAGGCGAATGAGGAACTGAATATGGTTCACCCGTTCGGACGTTAACGGAAGGCGAGGCCGACGCGACGTAGTCGCTGTCACTGTTCGTAGGCCAACCGCGTGAGCGGGCCTTGCCTTGAGGGGGCCTGGTGAAGCTGATCGACCGGCTGCGACGGGTGTTCGGAGACCGGACCGCGCCGTCCCAGCCGCTGCGCACGCCGCCACCGCCGATGCCTCCCGCCCCGGTGCAGGCGCCGCAGGTCCAGCAGGCCCCGCCGCCGCGAACGCGCGCTCACACGCCCCCGCCCGCTCCGCCTGCGCCGATGCGGAAAGCGCCTCCACAACCGCCGACCTGGTCGCCCTTCGGGGCGACGGCTCAGGTGGCGGGTCGGATGGTCTCGGCCTCCATGCTCTACGTCGGCAAGCTCCCCGGCGGGACGCACTCCCACGACCGCGACGTCGAGGTGGTCGACCCGACTCTCCCGGTGGACTGGGCTCACCCGGACTTCAACGGCCGGAGCATGGGCTACTGGCCCGCCTACCACTCCATCGACCCGCGCAACCGCGCCGCCTACCTGATGTGGCTCGACAGCGGGCGCAAGGCGCCGGACGCGTACATCGGGTACGTCTTCCTCTACTTCTACGGCCTGGAGCGCCGCGTCCTGGTGGACCCCAGGCGCGACCCGACCGCCGAGGCCGACCTGCCGCGCATCTTCGCCGAGGTCACCCGCCTGCTCGTCGTCTACGGCGACAACCGCTCGTTCCACGGCTACGCGACGGCTTTCCGCGACCTCCTGCACACGCTCCTCGACCAGGGCGGAGACACCCCGCCGGACCCGGACGAGCACAACAGGTGGGACCCGCCGCTCCGGCTGCGCCTGGGCGTCGGCCGCTTCGCGGAGGCGGGCAGTCCTGTCCCCGCCGACTGGGCCTGGGCCTGGGCGATGACCCACCCCGAGATCCACCCGAGAACCCCCGCGTCCCGCTGTCCTGACGAGTTCCGTGCCTTGTTCACCGCCCGCTACCGGGCGGACCACGGTGACGGCATCGTGGTCCGCCCGCTCAAGAAGCGCGTCGAGCTCCGCTACCACCCGGCCAGCGGCGGGATCGGCGAGGTGGTCGTCACGACCGGTGTGCCCGACGTGCTCACCGCGACGATCCCGACCAGGAAGCTCGCGGCGCTCGTCGATTCCTGCGCCGACGACCTGGACGCGTACAGCCGCCTGCTCGGCAGGCAACCCGAGGCCTCGGGCACCCTGCCCGCGCTCGCGCTGCTCCCGGCTGAGCTGGCGGCGGGGGAGGGCCTGCGCCCCGTGCGCGAGCTCGTCGACCGCCTGCTGCCCGCCGACCTGTCGCAGGCCCGGTTCGAGCTGTCCGAGCTGACCGGCCTGTGGCCCGCCCGCACCCCCGGCAAGTTCCTCAAGGCCGACGCGGTCGGGATCGCCCAGCTGCTGGACAAGCTCGGCGTCGGCATCGAGCCGGACGTCCGCCTGGGAGGCCCGGTGCTGGCCTCCGGTCCCGCCGTGCTGTTCCGCGTGACCGCCGCGCAGCCCACCTCCGCGAGCCCCGAGTACACCGCCGCCACCACGCTGCTCCACCTCGCCGCCGTGGTCTCCGCCGCCGACGACGACGTGTCCGACGACGAGCGCGACCACCTGGTGGCGCACCTCGAATCCAGCCTGGACCTCACCGAGGGCGAGCGGATCAGGTTGGCCGCGCACCTGGACCGGCTGCTGGTGTCCGCGCCCAAGCTGACCGGGTTGACCAAGCGGCTCGCCGCGCTCGGCGACGCGCAGCGCGCCCACGTCGCCCGGTTCGCCACCGTCGTCGCCGCCGTGGACGGGGTGGTCTCGCCGGGGGAGGTCGACACGCTGCGCAAGATCTACAAGCTGCTCGGCCAGGACCCCGACTCGGTCTACGCCGAACTGCACGCCCTCAGCGCCGAGGCCCCGCAGTCGGCGAAGGGGACCCCGTCCCGGCCCGCACCCGCCACCGAACCCGTCACCGTGGTCCCCTCCGACGGCGTTCCGAGCGGCTACCTCATCCCACCCCGGCCGGAGCCCGAGCGTCTCGCGCAGCCGGGGCGGACGGGGAGCCTGCGCCTGGACCCGGAACTCATCGCGGCCAAGATGCGGGAGAGCGCCGCAGTCGCCGCGCTGCTCGCGGACGTCTTCGACGACGAACCCGGGGAACCCCGGCCGGCGCCCGCCGCACCACCTGCCCCGGTGGTCCAGGTGGAACCGGTGGGTTCCCTCGACAACGCCCACTCCGCTGTGCTGCGTCGACTGGCCACCGCACCGGAGTGGAGCCGAGCGGACTACGAGTCCCTGTGCGCGGGGTTCGGCCTCCTCCCGGAGGGCGTGCTGGACGTGCTGAACGAAGCCGCCTGCGAGGCCTCCGACGAACCGGTCGTCGAGGACGACGGCGACCGCCTGACGATCAACGACTACGCATTGGGAGAACTGCTCGCATGAACGACACCCGCATCAGGCCCCGTGAGCGCGACGCGATCGTCCAGTCGCTGCGGGCAGGCGTCGTGCCCCGCTCCGGGCAGCAGCACGTGCAGGTCGGGCGGATGCGCGAGGTCGACTCGCTCCTGCGCGACCTCGACAGCGTCGCCGACGGGGGCTCGACGGCCAGGTTCGTCATCGGCGAGTACGGCTCGGGCAAGACGTTCTTCCTGAACCTCATCAGGTCGGCCGCCCTCAAGAAGCGCCTGGTGACCGTGCACGCCGACCTCGCCCCCGACCGCAGGCTGCACGCCACCGGTGGCCAGGCCAGGAGCCTGTACACCGAACTGGCCCGCAACACCTCCACCGCGGCCAAGCCGGACGGCGGCGCGCTCGCGGGCATCGTCGAGCGGTTCGTGTCCCAGGCGCTGGCCACCGCCCGCGAGCAGGGCGCCTCGCCGGAGGACGTCATCCGCAAGCGCATGGCCGAGCTGTCGGAACTCGTCGGCGGTTACGACTTCGCCGCCGTCGTCGAGGCGTACTGGCGGGGGCACGACACCGACAACGAGCAGCTCAAGATCGACGCGGTGCGCTGGCTGCGCGGCGAGTTCGCCACGAAGACCGAAGCGCGTGCGGCCCTGGGCGTGCGCACGATCGTCGACGACGCGAACTTCTACGACCAGCTGAAGCTGCTGTCCCGCTTCGTGCGCATGGCCGGGTACAGCGGTCTGCTGGTGTGCCTGGACGAGATGGTCAACCTGTACAAGCTGACCTCGGCCCAGGCCCGCTCCGCCAACTACGAGCAGATCCTGCGCATCGTCAACGACAGCCTCCAGGGCATCAGCGGCCACATCGGGTTCCTGTTCGGAGGCACGCCCGAGTTCCTCATGGACACCAGGCGCGGCCTGTACTCGTACGAGGCGCTGCAGTCCCGGCTGGTCGAGAACGCCTTCGCCACCGGCGGCCTGGTCGACCACTCGGGACCGGTGCTGCGGCTGACCAGCCTCACCCAGGAGGACTTCTACGTCCTGCTCACCAAGCTCCGCCACGTCCACGCGGCCGGGGACCCGGAGAAGCACCTGGTTCCGGACGAGGCGCTGCACGCCTTCATGGACCACTGCGCGCAACGCGTCGGCGACGCCTACTTCCGCACACCGCGCACCACGATCCGCGAGTTCCTCAACCTGCTGTCGGTGCTGGAGCACAATCCGGGGCAGCGCTGGGAGGAGCTGGTCGGCGGTGTCCGGTTGGAGGCCGAGACCAACCCCGATCTGGCGCCGGTCGGGGAAGCGGTTCCCGACGCGGCCTCCGCCGTCGTGCCGGACCCGGCTCCGACGCGGGCGGGGGAGGCGGGAGCCGACGATGAACTCGCGACCTTCCGGCTCTGACCGGGACTCCGCGCAGTTCCTCCGCCTGCACGAGAAGGTCCAGCGCTGGGTCTACCGCAAGGGCTGGACGGCGCTCAACGACGTGCAGGAACAAGCGATCCCCCTGGTGCTGGGCGGGACCGACGACCTGATCGTCTCGGCTGCCACCGCGTCGGGCAAGACGGAAGCCGCGTTCCTGCCGATCTGCTCCGCCATGCTCGACGAACCCGCTGGTGGTGGCATCCGCGCGCTCTACGTCTCCCCGCTCAAGGCCCTGATCAACGACCAGTTCCGGAGGCTGGACGAGCTGTGCGAGGACCTCGGACTGCCTGTGCACCGCTGGCACGGTGACGTGCCGGGATCGGCGAAGTCCAAGGTCCTCAAGGAACCCGACGGCACGCTCCTGATCACGCCGGAGTCCCTGGAGGCCATGTTCGTGCTGAGAGGGCCGGAGATCGGCCGATTCCTGCGCGGACTGCGGTGGGTGGTCGTCGACGAGATGCACTCGTTCGTCGGCACCGAGCGCGGGGCCCAGCTCCAGTCCCTGCTGCACCGGGTGGAGCTGGCCGCGCGGAGGCGGGTCCCGCGCATCGGGCTGTCCGCCACGCTGCCCGCCTCCGGCGAGGGGATGGCCTCGGCGCGGGACTACCTGCGACCGGGTGGGGGCGACGACGTCCACGTGCTGACCTCACGGGCGCAGGGCGCGGAGATCAAGGTCCAGTTGCGGGGGTACGTCGACGCGGCGCCCGCCCTCGGCGAGGAGCGCGCACCGTCCGAGCACCCGGCGGACGCGCGGGCCGAGGAGGACGCCGACGAGAACGGTGACGAGAACGGGGAAACCGGTAGCGCGCTCATCGGCGAGCACTTGTTCACGACCCTGCGCGGCGGCAACAACCTGGTGTTCTTCGACCGCCGCAGGGAGGTCGAGAGCTACGCCGACCGCCTGCGCCGCCGCAGTGAGCAGCTCGCTGTGCCGAACGAGTTCTTCCCCCACCACGGCAACCTCGCGAAGGACGTCCGCGAGCACGTCGAGGACCTGCTCAAGAGCAACCGCCCGGTCACCGTGCTCTGCACCTCCACCCTGGAGATGGGCATCGACATCGGCGCCATCGCGTCGGTCGCCCAGATCGGCGCGCCACCGTCCGTGGCCGGACTGCGCCAGCGCATCGGGCGTGCGGGCCGTCGCGGCGAGCCCGCGGTGCTCCGCCTGTACGTGACCGCGCCGGAGATCACCGAGAATCCCGTCCCGCAGGACGAGTTGCGCGTCGAGCTGTTCCAGGCCGTGGCGATGATGGACCTGCTGGCCGAGCGCTGGTACGAGCCGCCGGACACGTCCGCGCTGCACCTGTCCACGCTCGTCCAGCAGATCATGTCGGTGATCGCGCAGCACCAGGGCGTGAGCCCGGTGGACCTGTTCGGCGCGCTCTGCGCGACCGGCCCCTTCTCGCACGTCGACAAGGGGACCTTCGTCGTGCTCCTGCGCGACCTCGGCGCGGCCGGGATCGTCCAGCAGGAACCCGATGGCCTGCTCCTGCTGGGACCGGTGGGGGAGCGCGTCGTCAACCACTTCTCGTTCTACGCGGTGTTCGCGGACAGCTCGGACTACCGGGTCGTCCACGGCGCGCGACCGCTGGGCCTGATGCAGCTGACCTCACCGACGCCGATCGGTTCCCTGGTCATCTTCGCGGGCAGGCGCTGGAAGATCGTCTCGGTGGACGACCGGGCCAAGCTGATCGAGGTCGAGCCGTCGAGGGGCGGCAGGCCGCCCACCTTCCTCGGCGTCGGCGCGGAGATCCACGACGAGGTGCGGCGCCGGATGCGCGTCTGGTACGAGTCCGACGTGGTCCCCGGTTACCTGGACGCCACCGCGCAACGCCTGCTGGACGAGGGGCGCGCCGCCTACCGCCGGTTCGACCTAGCAGGCACCCCGGCCCTCGCCAGCGGCGCCGACACGGTGGTCTTCCCCTGGCGCGGCGACCGGGTCCTCGGCACCATCGTGGCCTGGTTGACCACAGCCGGTCTGCGGGTGCTCAAGGACGGTGTCGCCTTCACCGTGTCGGACCACAGCCCGGCACGGCTGCGCGAGGTCGTCCAGGAACTCCTCTTCCTGGAGGGGCCCACCGCCGAGGACATCGCCGCCGCGCAACCCGACACCGTCGTGGAGAAGCACGACGTCCACCTCGGTGAACCACTTCGCGCGCGTGCCTACGCGGCCGGGCTGCTCGACCTGGACGGTGCTCGCGCGACCCTCGTGGACCTGGTCGACCGACTGCCGGAGTGCGAGGAGGACCCGATCAGCGGTCTGGCTCCTGCTGCGGCGCCACCACGGGGAACCGGGCTGCCCGTGCCGCTGTCGCAGGGCGGGACGTCCGCCTCGGCCGGTCCCGCCGCGACCTACGCGGTCGTGGACCTGGAGACCACGGGCTTCTCCGCACGAGGCCGTGACCGGATCGTCGAGGTGGCGGTGGTCAGGGTGGCTGCCGACGGCACCGTGCTCGGGGAGTGGAGCTCCCTAGTCAACCCGCAGCGGCGTGTCGCGGCGACCGGGGTGCACGGCATCACCGACGGCGAGGTGGCGGACGCTCCCACGTTCGCGGACCTGGCCCCGATCCTGGCCGACCACCTCCGGGGCGCCGTTCTGGTGGCGCACAACGCCTCCTTCGACGTGGGCTTCCTGAAAGCCGAGTTCGAGCGGGCGGGGCACCCCTACCCGTCGGGCGGCACGCTGTGCACGATGCGGTTGGACGCCCACGTGGCGGGCAGGGGGCGGCGCAAGCTCCAGGACTGCCTGGCCGGGGTCGGCGAGGGGCGCGCGAACGGCGCAACCCACCGGGCTCTGGCCGATGCCAGGGCCGCGACGGCCCTGCTGCGCCACTACCTGGCCGCGGCGCCTCTGGAGGTGCGGAAACTCGTGGCCGGGTGAACCGGGAGGTGGCCGAGGCGTCGGCTTCGCGCTGAGCTGCCAGGGAGGTGGTGTGCGCGAGCACCGCCCCGCTCACCGCAACGCGTGAACATTCCGGAATAGTCACCACACCTCCGATCACTTCAGTGCAGAACAAAACCAACCAGTTCGCACGATCAGGTGAGTGCCGGCAATCTTGACCGTGACCCACCGGCATGGTCTCTACTGGTCGCACCGCGCCCCGGAGCGCACGCGGAAAGGGGGTTCTCGTGGCCTGGAGCACCCGGCAGCTCGCCGAGTTGGCGGGCACCAGCCTGCGGACCGTGCGGCACTACCACGAGATCGGCCTGCTGCCCGAGCCCGAGCGGCGGGTCAACGGGTACAAGCAGTACGGGGTCGCCCACCTCACCCGGTTGTTGCGGATCAAGCGGTTGGCGGAGCTGGGGTTCTCGCTCGACCGGATCGCCTCGATGGGCGACGGCGGCGAGCACCCCGCGCAGGCCCTGCGCGACCTGGACGCCGAGCTGGCCGCCACCATCGACCGGCTGCAGGGCGTCCGCGAGGAGCTGGCCGTCATCCTGGCCGAGTCCGCGCCCGTCGACCTGCACCCGGACCTGGCGCCCGCCGTCGCGCTGGAGAAGTACGGCGAGGCCGAGCGCTCGTTCGCCGTCGTCATGGGGCGGTTGCTCAGCCCGGAGGCCATCGGGCGCTACCGGAAGGTGCTGGAGGAGTACTACGGCGAACCCGACGCCACCGGGTTCGACGAGCTGCCCGAGGACGCGGACGAGGCGACCCGCGCGCGCGTCGCCGTCCTGCTCGCCCGGCAGCTCAAGCGCATCAAGGAGAACCACCCCGGTGTGACCGAGCTGCGCGACAGCCGCCCGGACGCCCGCGAGCTCGCCGGGAGCGCGGTGGCCGCCGCGCTGCGCGACCTCTACAACCCGGCCCAGCTCGACGTCCTCATCCGCGCCGAGCGGATCAACGCCGCCGAGGGGTGAGCGAGGGGCCCGGCGCGGCGGCGCCGGGCCGCCCGGTCACCCCAGCGCGTAGGCCCGGATGGTCGTCTGCGCCACCGAGAACCCGGCACCGTCCGAAGTGGACGCCCGCAGCGACGCGCACCCCGCCCCGTCCGGGTTCTGCACCGTCGCCGTCCAACCGCCCTCGCGGTCGCCCACCGGAACCGCCGCCCAGGTCGCGCCGTCGTCGAACGACACCTCCACGGTCGGCCGCGCGATCCCCGACACGTCGTCGGTCCCGTTGCGCTGCGCGTACAGCGGGATCTCGAACTCCCCGCGCGGCGCCCGGTTGCGCTCGTCCAGCTCCGGCGCGTACCGCACCACGTGCAGCGGAACCGCCCGCAGGGCGGCGGTGCGCGCGGACGGGAAGCGCCACTCCGCGCTCACCCTCGTCGCGAGCTCCACGCCCGGCAGCCCGCCCGACTCGGCCGTCAGCACGTACTCGCCTGCCGACGCGGGCACCTCGCCCCGCAGCGACGCCGCCCCGTCCGACTCCAGCAGCACCTGCCCGTCGCGGCTCAGCGCCGTCCGCGTGCTCCGGCCGTAGAACGTGCCGTGGTGGTCCGGGTCCTGGTCGCTGTGCAGGTTCGGGGTGAACGAGACCTGGTCGCCCGAGCGGCCCGCGAACTCGGCGTCGCCGTGGCGCGACCTCGGGAAGGCCGGGCCGAGCACGCCCCGGTACCACGACTCCGCGCGCACCTCGCCCCTGCGGAACACGGTCGTCGCCGCGTCGCTCTGCGTGGCGTCGAGCTGCTCCCCGTCCGGGGACAGCAGCAGGTCCACCGCGTGCCACCACTCGACGTCCGGCGTGTAGTACAGCCGCATCACCTGCGGGACCGGTCCGCGCGCCCGCAGGGCGTGCACGGCCTGGTGGCCGTCGCCGATCGCGGCGGTGGTGGCGTCGACGCGGGCCAGGTCCTCGTCGCGCACCACCGTCGTCGGGTCCTGCGGGTAGGCGCCCGGCCTGGTCGTCCGCAGCGCGTACTGGTAGTCGCCGCCGGTGAAACCGCCGTCGCCGTCCGGCTCGGCCAGGTACGCGACCACCGACAGCGAGACGCCCTCGGCGCTGGTCCGGGACGGGGCGAGCAGCGTCTTCTCCGGCTCGTGCAGGTAGAGGGAAGTGCCGTGCTCCTTCCCGGCGACCGGCGCGGTGACCGTGATCTCCAGCGTCACCGGCGTCGCGTTCGGCTCGGCCACCTCGTAGCGCGGGCGCTCGCCGGTCCGCGCGTCCAGCTCCAGGGTCGTCGCCCCGTCGACCACGATCGCGGGCTCCACGAAGCTCGTCGTGCGGTCCCCGGTCACCACCGCGGCCTGGAGGAAGTAGGTGCCGCGCGGCAGCCTCAGCGCGGGGCCCGCGCCCGTGCCGCTGTGGTACTCACCGGTCTCCACGTCGTACAGGCCGTAGTACGCGCTGGACGTGGGCGCGCCCCCGTGGTCGATCGCGTCGACCTTCACCTCGTGCTTCTCCTCCTCGCGGTCCAGGCCGATGGGCACGCGCACCGCGTCACCCGCGAGCAGCACACCGCTGTGCGCGCCGGTGGGGGCGTCGTCCGCCACGGCGACGGTGACGGTCGCGCTCGCCCGACCACCGGCCGGGACGGTGATCGAGGACGGGAAAACCGTTGCCCCTCCGGGGACTTCGGCGCCGGAGGCGTCGCGCAGCACGGCGGTCAGCGGGAGAACCAGCTCCCGGTCACCGGTGTTGTGGTAGGTGACGGTGCGGGTCTGCGGCACGTCGTCGCCGTGCGGCCACGTCTGGCGCTCCAGGCTCAGGCTCGCCGGTTCCGCCAGCACCGCCGAGGTGATCGCGCGCGCGAGGTCGAGCCGTCCCGCGCCCTGCCGGAAAGCGCCGGCGCCCCTGGGATCGACGGTCGAGCCCATCAGCGCCGCCTTCAGCTGCGGCGCCCGCCAGTCCGGGTGCTGCTGGGCCAGCACCGCCGCCGCGCCCACCACGTGCGGGGTGGCCATCGACGTCCCGGACAGCGCGACGTGCGCGTCGTCCACCGGCGTGCCGATGTGCCCGTCACGCGCCTTCGCGGCCACGATGCCCACGCCGGGCGCGGTGATCTCGGGCTTGATCGCCCCGTCGCCGAGCCGGGGGCCGCGCGAGGAGCTGGTCGCGAGCACGTCGTCCCGGTCCACCGATCCCGCGGTCAGCGCCGAGGTCGCGCTGCCGGGGCTGCCGACCGAGGGCGACCTCGGCCCCGCGTTGCCCGCCGCGATCACGAACAGCGCGCCGGTCTCGGCGGTGAGCCGGTCCACCGCCAGGGACATCGGGTCGTCGGCGGCGCTGGGGGTCGGGGTGCCCAGGCTCATGTTGACCACGTCGGCGCGGGCGGCGGCCCACTCCATCCCGGCGATGATCCCGGACTCGTCGCCGTGCCCGAAGTCGTCCAGCACCTTGCCGTTGACCAGTTCCGCGTCGGGCGCGATCCCCCGGTACCGGCCGGAACCGGTGATGGTGGAGGCGACGTGCGTGCCGTGCCCTTCCCGGTCGCCCGCGTCGGCGGTGCCGGTGAAGTTCGCCGACTCGACCACCGCACCCACCAGGTCGGGGTGCTCGGCGTCGATCCCGGTGTCCAGCACGGCGACCCGCACACCCGCGCCGGTCAGCCCCGCGCTCCAGGCGGCCGGTGCGCCGACCTGGGCGGCGCTGCGGTCGACCAGCGCGGACACCTTGCCGTCCAACCAGATCCGGCCCGGCGCGCCGTCCGAGGCGCCGCCGAGCAGCGGCTGCGACTTGGGCGCCCGGACCGCGTACCCGTCGACGCTCGGCAGCTCCTCGACCGCGTCCGCGCCCGCCAGGCGCGGCGCGGCGGACGCGTCGGTGACGATCAGCGGGGTGCGGTCGGTGCTGCGGTCGTCGTACCCGGCCGCGATCAGCCCGGCCACGTCGAACAGCCTGCGGTCGAGCCTCCCGGACGCCACGTCCCGCGCCACGTCGGCCGGGATGACGTACCGGGCGTCGGCGGACCTGGTGCTGTGGAACGTGATCCGCTCCCGACCGGCGCCCGGCTCGACGTCGACGTCGTCGCCGCGCAGGGTGACGGTGTCGCCGGTCAGCAGGGTCACCGCGCCGCTGGGGCCGGTCGGGGAGCCGGGGACGGGGTCGGGTCCCACCGGTGGTGCGGGGGCCGCCGTCGCGGGCGAGGCCAGCACCGCCGCCGCCACCACCGCCACGAGCCCGACCGGAAGGGGGTGTCCTCCGAGCCATGCGCTCTCCTCGTTCGCGCGGCGGTCCGGACGACCGCCGTCACCGGGACCCACTGATCCGGGGCGCGTGGGGTTGCTGTGCCGCGCGGGAGCGCTTCGGGCACAACGGGGAATTCGGTCGAGAGGGCGCGCCGGGGGTGCGGCCGTTCGGCGGAGGCGGGGCCGGTGCGGCGGCGGGGGGAAGTCGCCGCACCGGCCCGCCCGACGCGGGTTTCCGCCGGCGCCGGGGGTGACGGGGGCGTTGCGCGTCGCGGACCCGTCGTTCGGAGATGACCGATCCGGCGGGGGCGGGGTTGCCCGTGGGGCGGGGGATTTCGCTGCGCCGCAAGGGATTGGGGCGAACGGGGGTGAGGTCGGCCGCCGTTCGGCGGGTCAGCGGCGGCGGGGCGCGCGGTGCCGTCCCGGTGGCAACGGGCGGGTGGTCGAGAGCACGGCGGCGCCCGCCGTCATCAGCACCAGCCCGGCCAGCAGCAGGAGCCGGGCCGGGCGGCCGGTGGTGGCCAGGGGGTCTTCCGGTCGGGTGGGGAGATCATCTTGAGACGGTCAGCGCGACCCGCGCGCCGGTGATGGTCGTGCTCGCCACCGGCGTCCCGTCCGACCTCAGCAGCACCACCGCCACCGACCCCAACCGGCCGGGCTCGTCGTCGTCGATCACCCCGTCGCTGTCCGCGTCCACCCACGCCGTCTCGGTCAGCGCGCCGCATCCCGAACAGCGACCCGGTGGACGTGTACCCGTCGATCCACCGTCACGTGCGACAGCCGGTTCGGCGCGGTCACCGTGCCGCCGCCGTTCCCGGTGGTGGTCCTCCCGTCCGCGCAGGCCGCCGGGCGCGGCACGGTGATCGCGTGGTCACCGCTCTCCAGCCCCGTCACGGTGAACGTCCCGCCCGCGTCCTTCGTCGCCGTCGGGCTCACCGCGCACGCGGGCTGCTCGGCGGGCGGGCACGAGTAGCGGGTCCCCGTCACGCGCACCACCAGCCCGGCGACGCCCGGCTCCCCACCGCCCTGGGCGCCGTTGTCGTCGTCCCGGCACACCTGCCCGGTGAGCGACCCGGTGGCCGCCCGCGCGCCCGGCGGGTGGACCGGTCCGGGCGAAGTGGGCCGGTTCCAACCTCACCCGGTCGGGAAGCCCTGGTCGGGTGAGTCCCGCATGGCCTCGCCGCCCGCGCGGATCGCCTCGCGGATGCGCGGGTAAGTGCCGCACCGGCACACGTTCCGGATGCCGTCCAGGTCCGCGTCGGTCACCGCGCGCCCCTCGGCCGCCACCCGCCGGACCAGCGCCACCGCCGCCATGATCTGCCCCGGCTGGCAGTAGCCGCACTGGGAGACGTCCAGGTCCAGCCACGCCCGCTGCATCGGGTGCAGCCCGTCCTCGCCCGCCAGGCCCTCGATCGTGGTCACCTCGTCCTCGGGCCCCAGCGCGCCCACCGGCACCGAGCACGGCGTCACCTCCCGGCCGTTCAGGTGGCTCGTGCACGCCCTGCACACGGCGATGCCGCACCCGTACTTCGGACCGGTGAGGCCGAGCAGGTCGCGCAGCACCCACAGCAACCGCAGGTCGTCGGGCGCGCTCACGGTCACGGGTGCGCCGTTGAGGCGGAAGGTGTGCTCGGGCACGGGGGTCTCCTCGCGGCAGGGGGAACGGCGGTCACTCGGCGCCGTCGTCGGGCGGCGCGGGCACGGGCGGCACGGTCGGCTTCGGGGTGAACGACAGCGCGCCGTGGTTGATCGGGAACACCGTCGGGTCCGTTCCCGTCGCCCGCGCGTACGCGCAGGCCACCGCCGCCATCACCGCCGGGACCCCCAGCTCGCCCGCGCCGCCCGGCGCGCGCCCCTCGCCCGGCAGCACCACCACCTCCACCTCGAACGGCGTGTTCCACTGCCGCGTGTAGGCGTAGTCGTCCCAGCTCGCCTCCAGGAAGTGCCCATCCCGCAGGTGCAGGCTGGACGTCAGCGCGAGCGCGATCCCGTCCGACGCGGCCCCGGTCAGCTGCGCCCGCAGCCCGCTCGGGTTCACCGCGAGCCCCACGTCCACCGCCACCACCACCCTGGTCACCCGAGGTCCGGTGACCGCGTCGCGCACCCGCCGGTTCACCACCTCCGGGCGGCAGTCGATCTCGACGACGACCGCGACCACCGAGTGGTACTCGGCGTGCAGCGCGATCCCCTGCGCGGTCCGCGCGGGCATCGACCGCCCCCACCCGGCGACGTCGGCCGCCTTCAGCAGCGCGGCCCGCGCCCGCTCCTCGCGCAGCTTCGCCAGCCGGAACCGGAACGGGTCCTGCCCGAGCCTCCGCGCCAACCGGTCCACGACCAGCTCGCGCGCGCACGTCACGTCGGGCGAGTAGACGCCCCTCATGCTCCCGGTGTTGAACCCGCCGCCCGCCTCCGCCTCGCCGAGCAGCCGCGTGGTCGCCCCGAACTCGTACGGCATCGCCTGCGACAGGTGGAAGAACGTCTGCGAGAACGCCGCGTCCCCCAGCGGCAGCCGCGCGGCCATCGCGGTGAGCAGCTCGCCGAGCCCGTGCCCGAAGTCGGTGCGCACGCTCGCGTGCCGCTGCGCGTACCCGAGCACCACCGACCCCAGGTGCGACACGCGCACCCGCGAGGTCGACATCGGGTGCGCCCGGCCCTGGCGGCAGTCGTCCGCCCGGTGCCACATCAGCTTCACCGGCTTGTTCCCGAACGCCCGCGACGCCTCGGCCGCCTCCAGCGCCGCGTCGCAGAACAGCTTGCGCCCGAAGGAGCCCCCGCCCTCCACCACGTGCACGGTGACCGCGCTCGGCGGCAGCCCGAGCTTCGCGGCGATCTCCTTCTTCGCCACGATCGGCGACTTCAGCGCCGACCACACCTCGGCCCGGTCCGCGCGCACGTCCGCGACCGCGCAGTTCGGCTCCAGCGCGCTGTTGCCCCTGAAGTGGAAGGTGAACACGTCCTCCACGGTCTGCGTCAGCGGCGGCGCGGGGCCCAGCGGCGGTTCGGCCGCGCGCAGCTCCGCCAGCACCGCCGCCTCCGACCGGGCGCCCACCGGGCCGGGGCGCCACGTCACCCGCAGCGCCCGCACGGCGTCGACGCACTGCCCGAAGGTCTGCGCCCGCACCGCGACCCCGGTCGACACCACCGCGACGTCGGTGACGCCGGGCATGGCGCGCACCTGCGCCAGGTTGTCCACAGTGGACACCCGGCCGTTGATGGTCGGCGGGCGGCACAGCATGGTCGGCTTCGCGCCCGGCACGTCCAGGTCCATCGCGAACCTCTTGCGCCCGGTCACCGCGTCCAGCGCGTCCACGCGGGTGCGGGGCGTGCCGATGACCCGGAAGTCCGCGTCGGGCTTGAGGGTCACCGCCACCCGCGCCGTCCGGTCGGCGGCGGCGACGGCGGACAGCTCGCCGATGCCCACCCGCCTCCCGGACGGCGCGGTGACCAGTCCCCCGGAGAGGACCAGCGCGGCGGCGGGCGCGCCGAGCACGCCCGCCGCCGCGTCCAGCAGCCTGCTCCGGGCGGTCGCGGCGGCCACCCGGATCGGCAGGTACGTGGCGATGGTGGTGTTGGAACCACCGGTGAGCTGGTTGAACAGCAGCTCGGGGCGCGCGTCGGCCAGGGTGACCCGCACCCGCTCCAGCGGCACGTCCAGCTCCTCGGCGATCAGCATCGCGGTGGAGGTGGTGACGCCCTGCCCGACCTCGGTCCTGGGCAGCGCGAACGACACCACGCCGTCCTGGCCCACCTCCACCGTGATCAGGTGCGCGGTGGGCAGCGCGGCGGCGGTCATCACCGAGTTCAGGTCCAGCAGCAGGTCCGCGCCGCCGACCGCGCCACCGCCGCCGCCGTCACCGACCGCACCGTCACCGGCCGCGCCGCCGTCACCGGCAGCCCGCGCCGGTGCCAGCTCCGCGCCGGCCACCAGAACCGGGGCCGCCAGCACGTACCCGAGGAACCCGCGCCGCCCGAGTCCACCGCCCCGCGCCGCGCTCTCCCGTCCCGCGCTCTCCCGCTCCACCACCGCCCCCGCTCTCAGGACGGCCGGTTGGCGTCCGGGATCTCCAGGTGGATGGGCCGCCCCTCGCCGAAGAACAGCAGCACCACCCGCCGGATGACCTCCTCGATCGTCCACGCGGCGGCCGGGACCAGCGGCAGCGGCAGCAGGTTCTCCCGGAACGCCACCAGCTTCGGCCACGCCGCCGCGATCACCGGCTCCCACAGCGGTTCCCGCTCCAGCCCGATCCAGTCGCCGATCTGCCCGCCGATCGTGTACCGGGAGAACGCGCCGATCAGCGGCCGGGTCAGCCCGCCGTCGACCTCGGCGACGATGTCCAGCAGCACGTCCGCCAGCACCTTGCCCTCGGCGGTGGGCCCGAGCACCGGGTCGAGCAGCTGCCGGGACTGCGCGTACGCGGCCTCCCAGGTCGCCGGGATGTACTCGTCCGACACGCCCAGCATGTTCGCGGTGACCTGCCACAGGTGCAGGTAGGCGGCCGACTCGCTCGGCGTGATCCGCACGCCCCACTCCAGCATCTTGCGCATCACGTGCGTCGGAAGGCTGTGCCAGGTGACGAGGATGTCGGCCTGGCTGATGGGAATCCGCTGCCCACCGCTGGTCTCCGACCACCCCGGCGACTTCGGCAGCAGGTGCCGCACGGCCGCGTGCACCAGCCGGGTCTTCACCGCCGTCACGACCATCGTGCCCTGAGGCCGGTACGCGTCCAGGTCGCCCACGTCGTAGCCGAGCTTCGCGGTCTTGGCCACGCGGTCCTTCATGTCCGCGCCGCCCTTGGAGTAGTAGACCGCGCGCGCCTCCCTCGGGATGGCCGTGCTCATCAGCCCGCTGCCCAGCCCGTACAGCACCCCGGTGTAGATGCCCCGGTTCACGCTGAACCGCGCGCCCGCGTCGAGCTTCGCCGTCTCCGCCCACGACGGCATCCGCCGCGCGTGCTCCATGAAGTCCCGCAGGTCCGACGGCAACCCCGCAGGCAACGCCTGGTCGTTGCGCTGCCAGCCGCGCAGCAGCTGGTTCACGCGGGGCACGTCGCCCCGGTCGATCACGGCGGCCAGCACCGGATCGGCCTCCTCGTCCCACAACCACTGCGGGTCCACGCCCGCGGCGGCCCCAGGCGCCGCCCCCGCCACCGACTGGTCCGGTGACCAGGTCCACGCGGGCCTGGCCGCCGCGGACGGCGTCACGCCGAACGCGGTCAGCGCGCCCAGCGCCCCGCCGGTCATCATCAACTTGCGCCTGCTGACGTCACTCATGTCCGGAACTCCTCGTCGAGCCCACTGGTGCCGGCGGTCAGGAAGGGCGGTTCGTCTCCGGGATCTCGATGTGCGTCTCCCGGCCCTTGGTCAGGTAGAACATGATGTAGCGGCGCAGCGCCTCGTCGATGGTCCAGGCGATCGGCGGCACCAGCGGCAGCGGCAGCAGGTTCTCCCGGAACGCCACCAGCTTCGGCCACGCGGACGCGAGCGTCGTCTCCCACAGCGGCTGCCGCGCGATGCCGTTCCAGTCGGCGATCCGGTCGCCCACCAGGTACCGGGCTAGCGCGTCCACCAGCGGTCGGCCGACGCTGCCGGGGCTGGTCTGCTCGGCGAGCTGGCCCAGCAGCACGTCGGTCAGGTGCACGCCCTCGGCCGTCGGCCCGAGCACCGGGTCCAGGAGTTGTCGGGACTGCGCGTAAGCGGCGTCCCAGCTCGCGGGCAGGTACTCGTCGGGCACGCCCAGCAGGTGCGCGGTGACCTGCCAGACGTGCAGGTAGGCGGCCGACTCGGCGGCGGTGATCGGCACCCGCCACTCCAGCATCTTGCGCATCGCGTACGTGGGCAAGGTGTGCCAGGTGACCAGAACGTCGGCCTGGCTGATCGGAATCCTTTGCCCGCCACTGGTCTCTGCCCAGCCGGGCGACTGCGGCAGCAGGTGCCGCACGGCCGCGTGCACCAGCCGGGTCTTCACCGCCTCCACGACGATCGACCCGCTGGGCCGGTACGCGTCCAGGTCGCCGACCGCGAAGCCGAGCCGACTCGTCTTGGCCACGCGGTCCTCCATGTCCGCGCCGCCCTTGGAGTAGTACACGGCGCGCGCCTCGCGGGGGATCGCGGTGCTGAGCATCCCGCCGCCGACCCCGTTGAGCAGGTTCAGGTAGAAGCCCCTGGTGACGTTGAACCGCGCCGCCGCGTCCAGCCTGCCCTCATCCGCCCAGTCAGGTAATCGCCGCGCCCGCTCCACGAAGTCCCGCACGTCGGCGGGCAGATCGCCCGGCGTCGGCTGGTCGTTGCGGGTCCACGCCCGCAGGGCCTGGTTCACGCGCGGCACGTCGCCCCGCCGCACCACCGACGCGAGCAGCGCGTCGACCTCGTCGTCCCACACCCACTGCGGGTCGGTCCCGCTCCCCGCGCCCGCCACCGAGTCGCCCGGCGACCACGTCCACGCCGGTCTGGCCAGCGCGATCGGGGAGACGCCCAGCGCCCCCGCCGCGCCCAGCGCGCCACCCGCGATCAACAACCCCCGCCTGCTGGGTCCACCCATCGCCGCGAACTCCTCGTCGAGTCCCGAAACCGCACCCGCCTGATACGCTGAAACACGATTTGTATCCGTGTATCTCACAGGGAAGCACGCTCCGGTGGCGAGCACCAGACCCCAACGCCGGAACGCGGCTCCTGAATCGTGCCGATGGACAGCGGAGGCGCCCGTGGAACCCGTACTGTCCGCAGCCATGGGCCCCGACGAACCCCGCTCGCTGCTGGAGGTCGCCTTCACCGCCGCCGCCACCGGGGCCGAACCGGCGGAGCCGGAGGACGACGAGATCACCACCCGGCTGCTCGACGCCGCCCACGACCAGTTCTGCCGGATGGGCGTCAAGCGCTCCACCATGGCGGACGTGGCGAAGCTGGCCGGGCTGTCCCGGATCACCCTCTACCGCCGCTTCGCCACCAAGGACGCGCTCTTCGAGCAGGTGGTGCGGCGGGAGTTCCGACGCTACTTCGACCGGTTCACCGCCGACGTGAGCAAGGCCGAGACCGTGCAGGACCGGGTGGTGGAGGGCTTCGCCAGCTCCCTGCGCGCCATCCGCGACAACCCGCTCATCGGCGGCCTGATGTCCACCGAGCCGGACGCGGTCCTGCCGTCCATGCTCTTCGACGGCGGGCGCACCCTGGCCGTGGTGCGGCGGTTCGTCGCCGGGCAGCTGCGCGTCGAGCAGCACGCGGGCACGGTCGACGCCGAGGTCGACGCCGACCTGGTCGCGGAGATGATGGTGCGCACCTGCGCGTCGTTCCTGGCGATCCCCAGCTTCGTGGTGGACCTGGACGACGAGGCGCAGGTGCGCGCGGTGGCCCGGCGGTTCCTGGTGCCGATGCTCGAACCCCCGCGCGCGCCCTGAGCCCCGTCGCGCCGCCCGCTACTCGTACCGCTCGCCGCGCTCCGCCCTGGCCACCACCGACTCCGGCGGGCTGAACCGCTCGCCGTACGCCGCCGCCAGCTCCCGCGCCCGCGCCACGAACCCGGTCAGCCCGCCGGGGTAGCCGTTGGCGTACTGGAGCACCCCGCCGGTCCACGCCGGGAACCCGATGCCCAGCACCGACCCGACGTTCGCGTCCGGCACCGACCGCAGCACGCCCTCGTCCAGGCACCGGATGGTGTCCAGCGCCTCGGCGAACAGCATCCGCTCCTGCACGTCCAGGAACGGGATCTCCACGCCCTCGCGGGTGAAGTGCTCCCGGAGCCCCGGCCACAGCCCGACCCGCTTGCCGTCCGCGTACTCGTAGAACCCGGCCCCGCTCGACCGCCCGCCGCGCCCGAACTCGTCGATCATCCGGTCCACCACGGCCTCCGCGCCGTGCGCGACCCACTCGCCACCGGCCGCCAGCGTCGCCGCCTTCGTCTCCTGCCGGATCTTGCGCGGCAGGGTCAGGGTCAGCTCGTCCATCAACCGCAGCGGCGGGGCCGGGTACCCGGCCTGCGACCCGGCCTGCTCGACGGTCACCGGGTCGACGCCCTCGCCGACCATCGCCACGGCCTCGTCCACGAACCGCCCGATGACCCGGCTGGTGAAGAACCCCCGGCTGTCGTTGACCACGATCGGCGTCTTGCCGATCTGCCTGGCGATGTCCACCGCCTTGGCCACGGTGTGCTCGCTCGTCCGCTCGCCGACCACGATCTCCAGCAGCGGCATCTTGTCCACCGGCGAGAAGAAGTGCAGCCCGATGAAGTCCTCCTGCCGGGTCACCCCCTCGGCCAGACCGGTGATCGGCAGCGTGGAGGTGTTGGACCCGAGCACCGCGTCCGCCGCGACCACGCTCTCGACCTCGGCGAACACCTTGTGCTTGAGGCCCTGGTCCTCGAACACCGCCTCGATCACCAGGTCGCACCCGGCCAGGTCCGCCACGTCGGCGGTCGGGGTGATCCGCGCCAGCAGCTCGTCCCCGCGCTCCCTGCTGGTCTTCCCGCGCGCCACGGCCTTGTCCACCAGCTTCGCGGAGTACCCCTTGCCGCGCTCGGCCGCTTCCGCCGTGACGTCCTTGAGCACGACCTCCAGCCCGCCCCGCGCGCACGAGTAGGCGATGCCCGCGCCCATCATGCCCGCGCCCAGCACCGCGACCTTGCGCGCGGCGTGCGCCGGGAAGCCCTGCGGCCGGTTGCCGCCGGAGTTGACGTGCTGCGTGTCGTAGAAGAACGCCCGCATCATGTTCTTCGAGACCTGGCCGATCATCAGCTCGACCAGGTAAGCGGTTTCCACCCGCTGCCCGGACTCGAAGTCCAGCTGCGCGCTCTCCACCGCCGCCGCCAGGATGTTGCGCGGCGCGGGCAGGGGAGCGCCCTTGACCTGCTTGCGCAGGTTCGCCGCGAACGCGGGCAGCAGCGCCGCGACCTTCGGGCTCGACGGCGCCCCGCCGGGCATCCGGTAGCCGTCGGCGTCCCACGGCTGCACCGCGTCCGGGTTGGCCAGCACCCACGCGCGCGCCTTGGCCAGCAGCTCCTCGCGGCTGGACGCCAGCTCGTCCACCAGGCCCAGCTCCAGTGCCTGCGCGGGCTTGTACCGCTGGCCCTGCAGCAGCACCTGCGTGAGCGCCTTCTGCAACCCCAGCAGCCGCACCGTCCGGCTGACCCCGCCGCACCCCGGCAGCAGCCCCAGCGTCACCTCCGGCAGCCCGATGCGGCTGTCCGGGACGTCGAGCGCGATCCGGTGGTGGCAGGCCAGCGCGATCTCCAGGCCGCCGCCCAGCGCCGACCCGTTCACCGCCGCCACCACCGGCCTGCCCAGCGTCTCCAGCATCCGCAGCTGCGCCTTGAGCACCGCGCACACCTCGGTGAGCGCCTCGGCGTCCTCGGGCTCGGCCCTGCTCATGAACCCGACGTCACCGCCCGCGAAGAAGCTCTTCTTCGCCGAGGTCAGCACCACGCCGGTGATGCTGTCGCGCTCGGCCTCCAGCCGCGTGACGACGGCCTCCATCGACGTCCGGTAGGCCGGGTTCATCGTGTTGACCGGGTGGTCGGGGTCGTCCATCGTCAGCACGACGACGCCGTCCTCGCCCCGCTCCCAACCGATCATGTCCTGCTCCCGCATCGGTGCTCCTTCCCGGCTCGCGGGGTCCTGGGGGTGCGGCGCGCTCACACGCGCTCGATCACGGTGGCGATGCCGATGCCGCCACCCGCGCACAGGGTCACCACGGCCCGCCGCGCGTCGCGCCGCTCCAGCTCGTCCACGACGGTGCCCACGAGCATCGCCCCGGTCGCGCCCAGCGGGTGGCCCATGGCGATCGCGCCGCCGTTGACGTTGACCTTGTCCCACGGCAGGTCCAGGTCCTTGACGTAGCGCAGCACCACCGCCGCGAACGCCTCGTTGATCTCGAACAGGTCGATGTCGTCCACGGTCAGGCCCGCCAGCGCCAAGGCCTTCCGCGTCGCGGGCGCCGGACCGGTCAGCATGATCGTCGGGTCGGCCCCGCTCACGGCGGCGGCCACCACGCGGGCGCGCGGGGTCAGCCCCAGCTCGCGCCCGGCCCGCTCGGAGCCGACCAGCACCAGCGCCGCGCCGTCCACCACTCCGGAGGAGTTGCCCGGCGTGTGCACGTGCTCGATCCGCTCGACCCGGTGGTACTTCTGCAGCGCCACCGCGTCGAACCCGCCCGCCTCGCCGATCGCGGCGAACGAGGGCTTGAGCCCGGCCAGCGCCTCCGGCGTCGTGGACGGCCGGGGGTGCTCGTCCTCGGCCAGCACGGTGACCCCGTTGCGGTCCTTGACCGGCGCCACGGACTTGGTGAAGTGCCCGCCGCTCCACGCCGCCGCCGCGAGCCGCTGCGAGCGCAGCGCGTACTCGTCGACGTCGGCGCGCGAGAAGCCCTCGATGGTGGCGATCAGGTCGGCGCTCACGCCCTGCGGCACGAACGGGATGTCGTAGGCGGTCTCCGGGTCGGTGGCCATCGGCCCGCCGTCGGAGCCCATCGGCACCCGCGACATCGACTCCACGCCACCGGCCAGCACCAGCTGCTCCCAGCCGCCCCTGACCTTCTGCGCGGCCAGGTTCACCGCCTCCAACCCCGAGGCGCAGTACCGGTTCAGCTGGAACCCGGCGACCTCGTCGGGCAGCCCGGCCACCAGCGCGGCGGTCTTGCCCAGGTTCATGCCCTGGTCGCCGACCGGGGTGACCACGCCGAGCACGACGTCGTCGATCCGGGCGGGATCGAGGCCGGGGTGCCTGGCGCCGACCTCCCGGATCAGCCCGGCCACCAGCGACACCGGTTTGACGTGGTGCAGCGCGCCACCGCGACCCTTGCCCCTCGGGGTGCGGATCGCGTCGTAGATGAATGCCTCGCTCACTGTGCTCGCACTCCCTCCCCGCCGGCGACAGCGCATCCCCGGCCCCCCGATACTGGCAGTTGTTGACGAAGTGTCAATAGCGCGGCCGGGGGAGCAAACCGCTGGCTGATAGAGCTTTCCGGTGTCTTTATCGATGCCACTGCGGACATCCGGTGGATGCTTGTTGACACCTTGGCAACAAGCGATGCAGGGTGGTGGCGCTCCGGGAAGCCCGCACGGGACCACGATGGAGGGGAACCTGACGTGACGACCACAGCAGAGCTGCTGCACGAGTCCGCGCGGGAGGCGACGATCACCCGGCTGCTCCGGCGCGACGCCGAGCTGTTCCCCGACCACCCCGCGCTCACCTCCGGCGGGACCACCCTGACCTGGTCGCGGCTGCGCGCCGAGGTCGCCACCCTCACCAGGGGACTGGCCGCGCTGGGGATCCGCCGGGGCGACCGGGTGCTCATCGCCATGTCCAAGCGCCCCGAGCACTGGACCACCGACCTGGCCGCCGTCCACCTCGGCGCGGTGCCGTGCAGCACCTACGACACCCTCAGCACCGAGCAGATCGGCCACATCGCCAGGCACAGCAGGGCTACCACCATCGTCCTGGAGGGCGCCGAGCAGCTCGCCCGCTGGCGGCCGGTGCTCGACGACCTGCCGAACCTGCGCACCGTCGTCGTGCTCGACCCGGCCGCCCTGCCGTCCGGCGACCCGCGCTTCGTCGGCTACGCCGAGCTGCGCGGCGAGCCCACCACCCCCGACGCCGCGTTCGAGGCGCTCACCGACGCGGTCGGCCCCACCTGGCCGCTCACCCTGGTCTACACCTCCGGCACCACCGGCGACCCCAAGGGCGTCGTGCTCTCGCACCGCAACGCGGTCTACGAGTCGTTGGCGCAGGAGCACCTGGTCCCCGGCCCCGAGCACCCCAGGACGGTGGCCTACCTGCCCATGGCGCACATCGCCGAGCGCGTCCTCGGCGTCTACCTGCCGATCTGCAACGCCGGGCACGTCACCACCTGCCCGGACCCCAAGCAGCTCCTGCCCACCCTGCTCGCCGTCCGCCCGCACGGGATCTTCGGCGTCCCCAGGGTGTGGGAGAAGCTGGTCACCGGCCTGCGCGCCAAGCTCTCCGCGCTGCCGCCCGAGCACGCCGCCCCCGTCGAGGCCGCCCGCCGCACCGCCTTCGAGGCGCACCGGCTGCGCGCCGATGGCGCCGGGATCCCCGAGGACCTGGCCGAGCGCGCCCGAGCCCTGGACGCCGCCGTGCTGCGCCCGATCCGCGCCGCGATCGGCCTGGACGAGTGCGTGCGCGCCTACAGCGGCGCCGCCCCGATCCCGGTGCCGGTGCTGGAGTTCCTGGCGGGACTCGGACTCCCGGTGCTGGAGGTGTGGGGCCTGTCCGAGACCACCGGCGCCGCCACCGTCAGCACCCCGGACCTGTTCGCCACCGGCGCGGTCGGCGCGCCCATGCCGGGCGTGGAGGTCGCCGTGGCCGAGGACGGGGAGCTGCTCGTGCGCGGACCCGTCGTCTGCGAGGGCTACCTGCGCGCGGACGGCGGCATCGACCCGGTGGTCGACGGCGACGGCTGGCTGCGCACCGGCGACGTCGGCGCGGTGGACGGGCGCGGCCTCGTCACGATCACCGACCGCAAGAAGGAGCTGATCATCACCGACGGCGGCAAGAACATCGCGCCCACCAAGGTCGAGGCGCTGCTGCGCGCCCACCCGCTGGTCGGCCAGGCCGTGGTGATCGGCGACCGCCGCCCGTACCTGACCGCGCTGCTGGTCCTGGACGAGGACGCCGCCCCCGCCTGGGCCGCCGCGCACGGCATCACCGCCGGTTTACCCGAGCTGGCCGAGCACCCCGAGGTGCTCGCCGCGCTCGACCACGCCGTCGCGGAGGCCAACGCGCCGCTGTCGCGCGCCGAGCAGGTCAAGGCGCACCGCGTGCTGCCCGGCCCGTGGACCGCCGAGTCCGGCGAGCTGACCCCCAAGCTCAGCCTGCGCCGCAAGGCCGTCGCCGAGCTGCACGCGGCGACCATCGACTCGATGTACACATAGCACCGGCAGTGGTGGCTGGACCTTTTCACGGAAGAGCGGGTGGTCGGCATGGCCGGGCAGCACCAGGCGCAGCGGCGCCGGATGGAACCGGACGCCAGGCGGGCGCAGCTCCTCGCCGCCGCGCGCAAGCTCTTCGGCGCGCGCGGCTACGCGGGCGCGTCGACGGCGGACATCGCCGCCGAGGCGGGGGTGGCCCGCGCCCTGATCAACCACTACTTCACCGGCAAGCGCGGCCTGTACCTGGAGGTGGTGCGCCAGATGATGGTCATCCCCGCCTCCGTCTCCGAGCGCCTGCCGCGCACCACCCCCGAGGAGCGGGTGTCGATCTGCGTCGACCGGTGGCTGGAGGTCGTCGAGCGCAACCGGGAGATGTGGCTGTCCGCCATCAACCTGGAGGCCATCGGCGGCGACCCGGAGATCGACCGGATCATGCTGGAGGCGGACGAGATCGCCACCGACCGGGTGCTGGAAGCCGCGCTGATGACGGACGTGGTGGACGGCCGGGAGAAGCTGCGCGCGCTGGTGCGCGCGCACGGCGCGATGCTCAAGGCCGCCTCCAGGGAGTGGCTGGTGCGCGGCGCCCTCAGCCGCGCCGACCTGCACGTGCTGCTGACCAGGACCGTCCTGCACCTGGTGGACGAGGTCTTCCCGGCAGTCCGGGACGAGTAGCAGGAAACCCCGTTGCGAACAGGAGTGCACGCCATGCCCCGAGCACTGACCGACGAGCGCCGCGACCTGGTCGCCGCGGTCGCGGACTTCTGCCGCCGCGAGTGCGGGACCAAGGAGCAGCGGGACAAGCTGACCGAGAACGGCAGGGAACCGCACAACCAGCGGCTGTACGAGAAGATGGCCGACCTCGGCTGGCTCGGCATCGCCATCCCCGAGGAGCACGGCGGCGCCGGGCTGGGCATGGTGGACCTGTGCCTGTTCCTGGAGGAGAGCTCCTACGGGCTCGCCCCCATCAGCGGCTTCGGCACCACCATCATCACCGCCGCCGCGTACGAGAAGTTCGGCACCGAGGAGCAGAAGCGCGCCGTCCTCGGCGGCGTGGTGCGCGGCCGGGTCGAGGCGGTGTCGATGTCCGAGCCGGGCGCCGGGTCCGACGTCGGCGCGCTGACCTGCCGGGCCGACGAGGTCGACGGCGGGTACGTCATCAACGGCCAGAAGACCTGGTGCTCCAACGCCCACTTCGCCGACCACGTCCTGCTGATCGCCAGGACGTCCAGGGACGAGGGCAAGCACGGCGGCCTGACCCAGTTCATGGTGCCCGCCGACGCCGAGGGCCTGCGGATCAGCGGCATCGAGACCATGGGCGGGCGCGAGGTCAACGACCTGTACTTCACCGACTGCTTCCTGCCCGACTCGGCCGTCGTCGGCGTGCCGGGGCAGGGCTGGGCGCAGCTGATGGCCGGGCTGAACCTGGAGCGGATGATCCTGGCCGCCCTCATGCTCGGCGTGGCCAGGCGGGCGTTCGACGACACCCTCGCCTACGTGCGCCAGCGCGAGCAGTTCGGCAGGCCGATCGGCTCGTTCCAGGCCCTCAAGCACCGCATCGCGGACATGGCCGTGGAGCTGGAGTGCGCGCGGCTGCTGCTCGACGACGTCGCCGCCACCATCGACGCCAACCCCGGCAAGGTGTTCGCCCGCGAGGCGTCCATGGCCAAGCTCAAGTGCACCGAGCTGGCCAAGCACTTCGCGCTGGAGGGGATGCAGATGCTCGGCGGCTACGGCTACGCCACCGAGTACGGCATGGAGTCGCTGCTGCGGTCCGCCGTCGTGTCCACTGTGTACGGTGGGACGAGCGAGATCCAGCGGGACATCATCGGCAAGACCTACGGGCTGTAGAGGGGGGAAGCGTTGCTGCGGACGAGGTTCACCGAGCTGTTCGGCGTGCGGCACCCGATCGTGCAAGGCGGGATGCAGTGGGTCGGCAGGGCCGAGCTGGTCGCGGCCGTCGCGGAGGCGGGCGCGCTGGGCTTTTTGACCGCGCTCACCCAGCCGACCCCCGAGGCGCTGGCCGCCGAGATCGCGCGCTGCCGCGAGCTGACCGACCAGCCGTTCGGCGTCAACCTGACGATCCTGCCGTCGATCAACCCGCCCCCGTACGACGAGTACCGGGCGGCGATCGTGGAGTCCGGCGTGAAGATCGTGGAGACCGCCGGGTTCAACCCCGAGGCGCACCTGCCGGGGTTCCACGCGCACGGCGTGAAGGTGCTGCACAAGTGCACCAGCGTCCGGCACGCGCTCAAGGCCGAGCGGATCGGCGTGGACGCGATCAGCATCGACGGCTTCGAGTGCGCCGGGCACCCCGGTGAGGACGACATCCCCGGCCTGGTGCTGATCCCGGCGGCCACCGCGCGGTTGAGCATCCCGGTGATCGCGTCCGGCGGGTTCGCCGACGCGCGCGGCCTGGTCGCGGCGCTGGCGCTGGGCGCGGAGGGCGTGAACATGGGCACCCGGTTCCTGTGCACGCGGGAGGCGCCGGTGCACGAGAAGGTCAAGGCCCAGATCGTGGCGAGCACGGAGCTGGACACCGAGCTGATCTTCCGCCCGCTGCGCAACACCGCCCGCGTGGCGAGCAACTCGGTCAGCCGCAAGGTGGTCGAGGTGCTGGCGGAGGGCGGCGAGTTCCCGGACGTGCGCGACCTGGTCGCGGGCGCGCGGGGCCGCAAGGTCTTCGAGGACGGCGACCTGGAGGCGGGCATCTGGAGCACCGGCATGGCCCAGGGCCTGATCGACGACGTGCCCACCGTGCGGGAGCTGGTGGACCGCATCGTCACCGAGGCCGAGCAGCTCATCGCGGGCCGCCTGGCGGGCGTGCTGAGCGCGGGCTGACCGGGACCGGTCCGGCGCGTGGCGGCGCGCCGGACCGCCGGTGTCACGGCTGCGGCCACCACCGGGCCGGGTAGCCGTGGACGTCCTCGCCGACCAGGACGCCCTCGTCGTTGATCGCGTTCGCGCTGCGCAGGTCGGTCAGCTCCGTCACGCCGCCGCCCGCCCGCGCGAGGAACCCGTGCCGCGTGCCTGCGAACGAGGCCCAGCCGACCACGTCGCCCGCCGCGTTCACGTCCAGGGCGAGCCCGCCGAGGCCGTAGCCCGTCGACGTGCCGTCCGGGTTCCAGCGCGCCGGGCCCTCGGCGTAGAACCCCACCGCGACGTTGCCCTCGTTGGCCGCGCGCGCCTCCGACCAGCCGCTGCTCTGGAGCACGGTGATCGTGCCGTCCGGGGCCCAGCGCGCGGCGCTGATGAACTCGCGGCTGGCCACCCAGCCGACCACCGTCCCGTCGCCGCCGACGTCCTCCCCGAAGGCGTCGCTGAAGCCTGCGGGGAACGCCAGCGTGGACATGACCCCGTCGACGTCCCACCGCACGGCCCAGCGCGCGGCCCAGGGCATGGTCGAGGGGTTGTCCTTCGGCGAGTTCGCGTAGCCCGACACCTGGCCCGCCTCGTTGATGCCGGTCGCGACCGCCCCGGAGTACCCCGGCGGCACCGGCAGGACCTCCACGGTTCCGTCCGCCGCCCACTTCACCGGCGCGCCGCCCGCCATGCCCACGGCCACCCCGCTGTCGTTGACCTCCGAGGCGTACCCGCCGGACGTGCCGGGCGGGGTGGGCAGCGGCGTCGGCCACGTGGCGCCTGCGGCCCACCTCACGGGCCCGCCGTTCGCGCTCCCGACCACCACCCCCGCGTGGTTGACGTCCCTGGCGGTGGTGGTGGTCGACGCCGGTTGGAGCGGTTCGCGCAGGTAGGACGCGGCCCGCGCCTCGGCGGCGGGCGCCAGGGACAGGACCAGCGCCGCCGCCCCGAGCAGGGCGGTCGTGGCGCGTGAGCGGGTTCTCATGGGGTCGGCCTCCACGGCGTCGCGGCGCTCGGCGAGCGCGTGCGCGGCGAGGATGGCAGCCCGAACCGGCCCGGAGCCCCTGTCCGGCAAGGATTTGCGGCGAACGCACCCCCGCCCCGCGCGATCGCGCCGGTCCCCGCCACCCCGGCGGGGGAGCGGCCCGCGTTCCGGAACGGGGAACTTTCCGCCCCCGCCCACCGACTCCTGTGGCATGACCACCCGCGCCACCGCCGCCCCGCCCGCGCCGGTCGGGACCGGCGCGGGCGCGGGCCGTCCCCGCAGCCCGCACCCGGTCCCCGCCCGCGCCGTCCCCGCCCTGCTCCTCGCCCTCACCGCCGCACTGGTGCTGGCCACCGCCCTGGCCATCGGCGTCGGCACGGTCTCCGTGCCCCTCGGCGCCGTCCTCGCCGTCGTCCGCGACCACCTCACCGGCGCGGCCCCCACCACCTCCCCGCTGCACGACCAGATCGTCTGGCAGTTCCGCGCCCCCAGGGTCCTGCTCGCCGCCGTCGCGGGAGCGGCGCTCAGCCTCGCCGGGGTGTGCCTGCAAACCCTGGTCCGCAACCCGCTCGCCGACCCGTACCTGTTCGGCGTCACCTCCGGCGCGTCCCTCGGCGCGGTCATCGCGCTCACGGCGACGGGCGGCGTCACCGCCTCGCTCGGCGTCGCGGGCTCGGCGTTCGCGGGCTCCCTGCTCACCCTCACCGCCGTCTTCCTGCTCGCCCAGCGCGGCGGCAGGCTGGCAGGCACCGACCTCGTGCTGGCCGGTGTCGCCGTCGCCTACCTGGGCAGCGCCGCCACCAGCTACCTCCAGCTCCAGGCCAACCCCGCCGAGCTGCGCGGCGTCATGTTCTGGCTGCTCGGCTCGGTCGCCAACGCGGGCTGGGACGACCTGGCCATCCCCGCCGCGACCACCGCCGCCGTCGCCGCCCTGCTGCTCACCAGGGGGCGGGCGATGAACGCGCTCGCCGTCGGCGACGACACGGCGGCGGGACTCGGCGTGGACGTGCACCGGCTGCGGATCACCCTGCTGCTGACCGCGTCCCTGCTCACCGCCACCGTGGTCAGCGCGGTCGGCGGCATCGGCTTCGTCGGCCTGATCGTCCCGCACGCCGTGCGCCTGCTGGTCGGCCCCGACCACCGCAGGGTCCTGCCGGTCACCCTGCTCACCGGCGCCCTGTTCCTCGTCCTGGTCGACCTCGTCACCCGCACGGTCGACCGCCCCAACGAGATGCCCGTCGGCATCTTCACGGCGGCCCTCGGCGCACCGTTCTTCCTGGTGCTGCTGCGCCGCAGGAGGAGTTCCCAGCGATGAGGGTCCACGTCTCCGAGGTCCGCGTCGACATCGACAAGACCCCGATCCTGCACGGCGTCGACCTGGACGTCGCACCGGGTTCGACCACCGGCCTGATCGGCCCGAACGGCTCCGGCAAGTCCACCCTGCTGCGCTGCCTGTACCGGGCGCTGCGCCCCGCGCACGGCGTGGTCCTGCTGGGGGACAAGGAGGTCCGGCGGATGCGCGCGAGGGAGGTGGGCCGCGCGGTGGCGGTGGTCGCCCAGGACCACGACCTGGACAACGACTTCACCGCCCGCGAGACCGCAGCCATGGGCCGCACCCCGCACCTGGGCCCGCTGGACCGCGAGTCCGAGCGGGACCGCGACCTGGTGGAGGAGGCGCTGGAGCGGGTGGGCATGGCGTGGGCGGCGGACCGGGCGTTCCCGACCCTGTCCGGCGGTGAGCGCCAGCGGGTGCTGCTGGCCCGCGCGCTCACCCAGCGCTCCCCGGTCCTGCTGCTGGACGAGCCGACCAACCACCTGGACGTCGGCGCCCAGCTGGAACTGCTGGCGCTGGTGGCGGACCTGAACCTGACCACCGTGACCGCCCTGCACGACCTGGACCACGCCACCGCGCACTGCGACGAGCTGGTCCTGCTGCACGAGGGCAGGGTGGTGGCGTCGGGGAAACCCGAGGACGTCCTCACCCCGGACCGCGTGGCCGAGGTCTTCCGGGTCCGAAGCGCCGTGGTCCCCCACCCCCTGACCGGCCGCCCCCACTTCGTCACGGCCCCGCTGGCGCTCAGTCCGGAAACCCGGCGACCGCGCTGACCAGGAGCCCCACGACCCACAACCCCATGAACGTCACCCCGAAAGCGCCCAGGGCCTTCACCTCCCGCACCCCCTGCCGCCGCTCGCCGGAGCCTGCCACCGCCCCGGCCGCCACGGCGAACCCGGCGGGCGCCAGCAGCATCATCACGAGGAACCCGTTGTAGTCGACCACGTCGGCCCACCAGGGGAACTCCCCGCGCAACCGCCGCGCCTCCTCCTCCGGCACCCCGAGGTCCCCCACCTGCACCCAGGGCGCGGCGGGCCCGTACTGCACCACCCTCCGGCACCCGATCTCCCGCCCCTGGAACGAGGCCGAGCAGGCCCCGGCCCACGCCGCCCTCGGCACGGTCATCGGCGCGTGGACCACCAGGGTCCCGCTCTCCAGGGGGATCTCGCACCGGGAGGGGGAGCCGCAGCCGACGTCGGCGCCCGCGATCGAGAACTGCGGCGCGTCGACCCGGTGCACCCCCGTGGCCAGCGACGGCGCCACGGTCGTCACCCCGAGCAGCAGGACCAGGTAACCGGCGCACAACCCGGCCACGACCAGCCGCCTTCACGAGGACGGCTCCTCCCGCACGACGGGCCTGCCTGCCAAGAACGGGGACGCGGTCATCGGCCACCTCCTCGCCGATCAGGTCGCCTGCCCGCCACCCGCCGTTACACCGCCGCGACGGAGCGCGATCCGGTTCGCTGGGCCCGTGCTCGGTGTCGTCAACCGACGTGGCGGGCGTGGTCCACTCAGCCGGGAAACCCCGCCAGCCCGGCGACGACGACCCGCACCCACCCCAACACCCAGGCCGTCACCAGGAACGCCAACGCGCCGCTCCCCACCCGCACCCCCCACCGCGCGAGCCGCCCTCCCCGGAACCACGTCCCGCCGGACAGCGCCCCGACCGCCACCCCCACCGCGGCCGGGACCAGCACCAGCAGCACGAAGAACCCGAGGCCGTCGACCAGCCCGGCCCACCACACCCCATCGGCCGAACGCCGAACCTCCTCGGCCGGAACGGGATCGACCCGGAACGCGGTCATCGCCCACCTCCTCACCCCCCGAGGTCGCCGAACCCCGCCCCGCCGTTAACCCACCGCGAACCGTCACGACCACCCGAGCGGCCGTCACCCGAAAAGATCAACGGGCCCTCTCGAACGGATGATCCCCCTCATCCGGATCATGGGCGCGTGACCTCGGAACTGCTGGGCCACCTGTCCGGCCTCCACGACATGGGCGGGGCCGCCACGCTGCGCGACCTGGTCCTGAGCCACCTGGGCCCCGACCCCGGCGACTACGACGTGCCCGGCATCGAGGCCGCCTACCGGGACGCCGTCAACGCGCACCTGGACCAGGTCGGCCTGTTCGTGGACCCCGATGGCCGCGTCTACGCCGAGGGCAAGGTCGACGACGACATCCAGGAGACCCTCGGCGACGGCTTCCACCGCGTCGACCTCACCCGCCTGGCCGAACGCCACCGCACCCGCTGACCACCGCACCCGCCGACCGGCGCACCCGCCGACCGGCGCACCCGCCGACCGGCGCGACCCCCGAGCAGCGCGGGGCCCCCAGCCCCGCCCCCTCAGCCCAGCCCGGTCAGCTCGCCCCTCAGCCCCGCCCCCTCAACACCGCACCCCCACGAACAACCCCCGCCCGTTCAACCCGCCCGGCAGGTGCGCGGCGCTGATCCCGGCCGACGCGAACGCCTCCAGGTACTCCTCCTCGCCGAACAGCGCCAGCTCCTCCCGCTCGGTGAAGTCCCGGATGCCGCTCGCCTCGGCCACCGTGTACCGCACCGTCGTGCTCGTCGTCCGCCCCCGCCGCACCGAGTGCGACAACCGGCTCACCACCACCCCGTCCCGCTCGACCACCGCCCCGCTCACGCACCCCTCCGGGAACCGCTCGGGGAACCACCACGGCTCCACCACCAGCACCCCGCCGTGCACCAGGTGCCGGGCGAAGCACTCCGCGATCGCGCCCAGCTCCGCCGCCGACCGCGCGTGGGCCACGGCGAAGCGCAGGCAGGTCACCGCGTCGAACCGCGCCCCCAGGTCGAACCCGCGCACGTCCCCGGCGTGCACCGGGACCCCCGGCAGCCTCGCCTCGGCGATCCCGCGCATGGCGGGCGACAGCTCCACCCCGGCCACCCTGGCGAACCGCGACCCGAACCGCCGCAGGTGCTCGCCCGTCCCGCAGGCGACGTCCAGCAGCGACCCCGCCCACGGGTTGCGCGCGAGCACCAGCTTGGCGACCAGGTCGGCCTCCGCCACCCAGTCCCGCCCGCGCGCCGAGTGCACCACCTCGTGGATCTCCGCGTGCTCCCGGCCGCGAGCGGGCACCGCCCGGTCAAGCGCCTCGGTCACCTCGAACTCCTCTCACCGAAGGAAACCCGCCGCCACAGGGGAGGGGAAGGACCCAGGGACCCCTGCGGACCACCACCGGGAGCCGTCGCCGGGAGCCGTCGCGGCGGAGCGGGCGAACCGCTCGGACACCGCCGAACCGGCTCGGGGGGAAAGTCCGGTGACACGGGGAAAAGCGCTCGCGGAACCGGTCGGAACCGGTGCGCGCCGCGTGCGGAACCCCGTCATCCCGGTTTTATAGCAGGGCTTTTCCGGACCCGGCCGAACGCGCGTGATCACCTCACTCGAAGGTGTGGCCGAGGTGCGCCGGACCGCCGGGTCGATATCGTTCGCCCCAATTCACGGCCACACCCTCCACCGCCACACCACCACGATCGGAGCGGTCCGTGCGAGTCCTGTTCACCGCGCTCCCGGCGGCCCCCCGCTTCGCCCACCTCGTCCCGCTCGCCTGGGCCCTGCGCGCCGCCGGTCACGAGATCCGCGTCGCCACCCGCCCCGACGGGACCGGCGCGGCCACCGGGGCCGGGCTCACCCCGGTGCCGGTGGGCGCGCCCGCCCCGAAGAACGCAGGCGGAACCGCCCCGACGCCCACCGGAACCCCCGCCCCGGACGACGACCTGCCGGGCCTCGCGCTGCTGGACGGCCCGGCGTCCGCGCTGGGGGAGCGCCTCACGCCCGTCGACGACGTCGTGGGCGACCTGGTCGCGTTCGCGCGCCGCTGGCGCCCCGACCTGGTGGTGTGGGACGCCGGCGACTACTCCGGCCCGGTCCTCGCGCAGGTCCTGGGCGTGCCCAGCGCCCGCGTGCTCCTCGCGCTCGACCTCGTCGGCTGGCACCGCGCCGTCCCCGACCGCACCCGCCCCGACGCCCTCGCCGACCTGCTCGGCGCCGCGCTGGCCGAGCACGGCGCGGTGTTCACCGAGGAGGTCGCCCTCGGCACGGTCACCCTCGACCAGCTCCCGCCGTGGATGCGCCTGCCCACCGACCACGACCACC
This sequence comes from Actinosynnema pretiosum, assembly GCF_024171695.1. Taxonomy (GTDB): domain Bacteria; phylum Actinomycetota; class Actinomycetes; order Mycobacteriales; family Pseudonocardiaceae; genus Actinosynnema; species Actinosynnema pretiosum. Next base: position 299,342 of record NZ_JAMTCF010000005.1, read on the forward strand.
TCCCCACCAGGCACGTCCCGCACAACGCCCCCGCGACCGCCCAGGGCCCGCTGCGCGCGGAGCGCACCCGCCCGAGGATCTGCGTCCTGCCCGGCCCGAACGGTCCGGACCACGCCCGCACCCTGCTGCGCGGCGCGGCCAGGCTCGGCGTCGAGGTCGTCACCGCACCGCCCGCCGAGGACGTCGCGCTCCACCTCCCCGACCACGTCCGCGTCCACGACCCCCTCCCGCTGCACGAACTCCTCGCCACCTGCGCGGCCCTGGTCCACCACGGCGAGGCCGAGGCCCAGAGCGCCGCGATCGCGAACGCCGTCCCCCAGCTGATCGTCCCCGCCCCGAGCTGGGACGAACCGCGCCGCGCCCACCTGCTGGCCGCGCGCGGCGGCGCGCTGGTCGTGCGCCGCGACCGCCTCACCGAGGGCGCCGTCGCGGACGCCCTGGTCCGCCTGCTCGGCGAGCCCTCGTTCACCGAGGCCATGGCCGTGATCCGCAGGGAGACCCTGGCCGTGCCCAGCCCGCACGACCTCGTCCCGCACCTGGAAGCCCTGGTCACCGAGCGCGCGGCGCGGTCGGTCCCGGCCGCGCGCGCCGCCCGCCCGCAGCGCGCCCCGGTCCGCTGATCCACCAAAAGTGTCCGCGCGCGCTCCCACCCCGCCCGCAGGGCCGGGACGAGGATTCCGGGAGGGGGCCCGATCCCCGGAAGGAGATCGACCGTGCGCGTCCTGTTCACGCCGCTCCCGGCGGACCCGCGCCTGCGCGGTCTCGCCCCGCTGGCCCAGGCCCTGCGCGCCGCCGGTCACGAGGTGCGCGTCGCGGTCCGCCCCGCGGGCGTGCCTGTGGTCACCGGGGCGGGTCTCAGCGCGGCCCCGGTCGGCGACGACGCGCCCACCCCCGTCCCGGTCCAGGGCGCGCCGGGCTCGGACGCCGCCAAGCGCCTGCTGCACCTGGACGACGCGCTGCTCGACGACCTGCTCGACCTCGCCGAGCGCTGGCGGCCGGACCTGCTGGTGTGGGACCAGGCCGTCCTCGCGGGCCCGGTGGTGGCCAAGATCCTCGACCTGCCGCACGTGCGCGTCCCGCACGCGGTCGACGTCATCGGCCTGCACCGCGCGGCCCTGCCCGCCGCCCCGCCGGACAACCTGACCACCCTGCTCGGCGAGGCGCTCGCCCTCCGGGGCGCGGTGTTCACCGAGGACGTCGCCGTCGGGCACCTCACCGTCGACCAGCTCCCGCCGGGCGTCCGACCACCCGTCGACCTGGACCACCTGCCGCTGCGCCACACCCCGCACGACGGCCCGACCGACCTGCCCGACCACCTGCGCGAACCCCCGACCAGGCCCCGCGTCTGCCTCGCACTCGCCCACCCCGACCGGGAGGGCGGGCTCGCCCCGGCCGAGCGCGCCACCGCCGAGGTGCTGGTCGGGGGAGCCGCGCTGCTCGACGTGGAGGTGGTCGCCCTGCTGCCCGCCGGGACGCCCCCGCTGCCGGTCGCCACCCACCCGCACGACCACGAGCCCCCGCAGGAGCTCCTGCGGTCCTGCGCCGCGATCGTCCACCGGGGCGACCCCACCACCACGTCCGCCGCCGCGCTCGCGGGCGTCCCCCAGCTGGTCGCGCCGGGCGGCGGCTGGGACGAGCCGACCCTCGCCGCGCTGCTCGCCGAGCGGGGTGTCGCGCTGGTGCTGGACCGGGTCGCCGAGGAGGCCGTCGCCGAGCACCTGCTGCGCCTGCTCGGCGAACCGGGGTTCGCCGAGCGCGCCGCCGACCTGCGCGCGGAGGCGCTGGCCCGGCCGACCCCGCACGACGCGGTGCACCGGCTGGAGGACCTGGTGGCCGAGCACACCGGACGGGTGGTCCCGTGGGGGCGCGGAACGCGGTCGGGCAGAACGGCGGCCCGGCGCTGAAAACGCTTTCCCGCGAAGACCGGGCGACTTTCCCGCGCGCATTCCCACGTCAGCGCGGCAGAGCCCATTCCCGCCCCGGAAAACGCGCCCGCACAACGCTCCCACCCTTTCGGGTAACGCGGAGTGCGTTTCCCCCGGCCCTCTGTGAGACTCGCGATTCGCCGCACGCCGACGCGGTTTCCAGGGGGCCGGGTGATCGCCGCGAACGGGCCGCCGAGGGGGCGCGGTGGACCCGCCGACCGCGTCCCGACACCGAGAGCGAGCACCGACGTGGCTGACCGAGCAGAACCCGCGCTGGTCCCGTGGGTGGTGTCCGGGAGCGCCCCGCTCACCTTGCGCGCGGGCGCCGTCGCCCTGCAGGCCCACCTCGTCGGCGCGGACCGCCACTGGACGCCCGGCGGTGTCGGCCGCTCGCTCGCCGCGCGCCCGGCCGATGCGCACCGCGCCGTGCTGCTGTGCCGCGAACCCGCCGAATTCCTGGCCGCGCTGACCGAACTGGCCTCGGGGACGCCGTCCGCGCGCGTGGTGACCGCCGCCCCGGCACCCGGTCCCGGCCCGGTGCTCGTCTTCCCCGGCCAGGGCCCGCAGTGGCCGGGCATGGCCGCGCTCGCCGACGCCGAACCGGTGTTCCGCGCCGCGCTGGTGGACTGCTGCGCGGCGTTCGCGCCGTTCCTGGACCGCCCGCTGCCCAGCGTCCTCGACCAGCGCACCGAGCTGGAGGCCCCCGAGCTGGTCCAACCGGCGCTGTTCGCGGTCATGGTCGCCCTGGCCGCGCTGTGGCGCTCGCGCGGCGTCGAACCGTCCGCCGTGCTCGGCCACTCCGCAGGCGAGTTCGCCGCCGCGCACGTCGCGGGCGCGCTGCCGCTGGACGAGGCGGCGCGCGCGCTCGCGCTGTGGAGCCGCGCCCAGTCCGAGCTGGCGGGCAGGGGCGAGATGATCGCCGCCGCGCTGCCCGCCGCCGAGGTCCGCGCCCTGCTGCCGCGCTGGGCGGGCGCGCTGGACCTGGCCGCCACGAACTCCCCGCGCTCCACCGTCGTCGCGGGCGACCGGGCCGCCGCGCTGGACTTCCTGGCGCACTGCCGCGAGTCCGGCGTGCCCGCGCGCAGGCTCGCGATCGGCCTGGCCGCCCACTCCGCCCAGGTGGACGCCCTGCGCGAGAGCCTGCTGACCGACCTGGCCCCGATCCGCCCGCGCGAGGCCGAGATCCCACTGCACTCCTCGACGACCGGCGGTCAGGTCGACGGCAGGTCGCTGGACGCCGCCCACTGGTTCGCGAACCTGCGCGGCGAGGTCCGCTTCGCCGACGCCACCCGCGCCCTGCTGGACGGAGGGCACCGGCTGTTCCTGGAGGTCGGCCCGCACCCGGTCCTCGGTCCCGCCCTGCTGGAGACCGCGCACGCGGGCGGGGTCCCCGACGTCGCCGCGCTCGCCACGCTGCGCCGGGGCGGGGGAGGGGAGGAGGACTTCCTCACCGCGCTGGCGGAGGCGCACGTGCGGGGCGCGGACGTCGACTGGACGCCGGTCTTCGCCTCGGACCACCCGGTGCTCCTGCCGGAACCGCCCAGGAGCAGGCACGCCGCCGAACCGGATGGCGCTGGGTGGGGGAGCGCTGGGCAGGAGGGTGCTGAGCAGGAGAGCGGCGGGTGGGGGAGCGCTGGATCGGAGAGCGCCGGGTGGGGTGTGGCCGGTCCTGGGAGCGCCGAGCCGTGGGCCGCCGGGCCGGAGACCGCCGACTGGGATTTCGCTGGGCCTAGGAGCGCCGAGTCGGGAGCCACCGGGTCGGAGAGCGCCGACTGGGATTTCGCTGGGCCTAGGAGCGCCGAGTCGGGAGCCATCGGGCCGGGGAGCGCCGACTGGGGTGTCGCCGTGCCGGAGACCGCCGAGTCGGGAGCCGCCGGGCCGCAGAGCGCCGAGCGGGGAGCCACCGGGTGGGAGGCCGCCGAGCGGGCAACCGCCGAGCACGGGGCCGCTGAACCCGGTGGGCCGGAAAGCCTCGCGCCCCAACCGATGCCCGATGGCCGGGCCGACCTGGGGAAGCGGGCGCTGCGCGACCTGGTCCGCGTCCACCTCACCGCCCTGCTGCCCGTCGGATCACCGCCCCCGACCGACAGCACGAGCTTCTGGGAGCTGGGCCTGGACTCCGGCGCGGTGGTCCGGTTCCGCGACCGGATCACGGCGGCGACGGGCGTGCCCCTGCCCGCGACGCTCCTGTTCGACCACCCCACACCCGGCGACGTGGTGGCGGCCCTGGTCGCGGCCACCGCCGAACTGCCCGCGCGGACCGCCGAGGACGAGCCGATCGCCGTGGTGGCCGTGGCGCGCAGGTTCCCCGGCGACACCACCGCGCAGGAGGACCCGGCGCCCCCGCTCCACCCCGCCCCCGGCACCCTGCTCGACCCCGAACCGGCCGACTTCGTCCCGGCGGGCGCCACCCCCGCCGACCCCGACTCCGCCGCGTTCACCCGCACCGGCTCCGATCCCGCCGCAGCCCGCAACCCCGCTCCCGCCACCACGTTCGACCCCACCCCCTTCGGTCCCGACCCGCGCGAGGTCGGGTGGATCGACCCGAGGCAGCGCCAACTCCTGGAGACCACCGGGGAGGTCTTCGAGCGCGCCGGGCTCCCGCAGCTGTCCAGGGGCGGTGCGCGGGTCGGCGTGTTCACCCGCGCCGAGCTCCCCACCACCTCCGACCTCGTGGCCACCGTCTTCGGCCTGCGCGGCGGCCCGTCGACCACCGCCGACCCCACCCGCTCGTCGCCCCTCGCCCCGCTGCACCTGGCCGTGCGGGCGCTGCGGAGCGGTGACTGCGCGCTCGCGCTGGCAGGCGGCGAGACCGGTCGGGACGGCGGTTCCGACGGCGTCGCCGTGCTGCTCCTGGAACGCCTCGCGGACGCCCGCCGGGGCGGCCACCCGGTGCTGGCCCTGGTGCGCGGCCCGGCTGCGGACCAGGTCGACCCGGACCCGCAGGCCGCGTCGGACCTCGTGGACGTCGTCGAACTGGTGCTCGCCCTGCACGACGCCGCACCGTCCCGAACCGCGCTGCCCCGGACCGCCTCATCCCGGTCCGGCGACGCGGACGACCACCTCGTCCTGGAACCCGCGCCCCCGCCCGTCGCCGCGCACCACGCCCCGGTCGAGCTGGACCCGGTGCCGTGGGTGCTGTCCGCCGCGACCGCCGAGGACCTGCGCGAGCAGGCGCGCCGCCTCGCCGCGTTCGCGACCGGGGGAGCGTCCACTGTGGACATCGGGCGCACTCTGGCCGTGACGCGGGAAGCGCTGCCGCACCGGGCCGTCGTGCTGGGCGGCGACGACCACGTGCGCGGCCTCGACCTGCTCGCGGACGGCATCTCCCTGGACCGCGTGATCACCGGCCGGGCCCGCGAGCGCCGCGTCGTGTTCGCCTTCCCCGGCGACCGCACCCCGTGGACCGGCGCGGCCGAGGAGCTGCTGCGCGACTTCGAGGTGTTCCGCGCCGCGATCGCCGAGTGCGACGAGGCGCTGCGCCCGCACACCGGCTGGTCGCTGACCGCCGTCCTCCTCGGCGACCCGGACGCGCCGCCGCAGCACCGCGACGACGTGCTCCAGCCCGTCCAGCTCGCCGTCGCGGTCGGGCTGGCCGCGCTGTGGCGCGCGCACGGCGTCGAACCGGACGCGGTGCTCGGGCACGGCGCGGGCGAGCTCGCCGCGGCCCACGTCGCGGGCGCGCTCACCCTGGACGAGGCGGCCGGGATCGCCGCCGTGCGCGGCGAGTTCGCGCACCCGGACGACCGCCACGACGCCCTCCTGACCAGGCTGGGCGGGATCCACCCGCGCCGCGCGCCGATCCCGCTGCACCGCGCCACCGCCCACGGCGCCACCGCCCGCCGCGCCGGGACCGGAACCCCGCCCGACCTCGCCGAGCCGGACGCGCGCCATTGGTCGCGCGACCTCCACGACCCCGCCGGGTTCGACCGGGCCACCCGAGCGCTGCTCGCCACCGGCCACGACCTGGTCGTCGAGATCAGCCCGCACCCCGAGCCCAGCGCGATCCTCACCCGTGCGGGCGCGGACGTGATCGGCGCCCTCGGACGCGGTGGCACGGCCGGGTTCACCCGCAGCCTGGCCGAGGCCCACGTGCGCGGCGCGCGCGTCGACTGGACCCCGCTCTTCGGCGCGGGCCCGCTGGTGGACCTGCCCGCCCACGCCTTCCAGCACGCGCACCGCCACGAACCGGACAACTCCACCACCCGACTGCTCCTGGTCCCGTCCGGTCGGGCCGACCACCCCGCCGTGGCCGAGGCCGAGCGCGCGCTGGGCGAGGTGGGAACCGCGCACCGCCTCGACCTGGACCCCGCCGACGTCGACCGGGAGTCCCTGCGCCGGGCGCTGGACCCCGCCCCCGACCTGGTGGTGTCCTTCCTCGCCCTGGACGAGACCCCGCACCCCGAGCACCCCGAGGTCCCGCGCGGCCTGGCCGCGACGCTCGCCCTGCTCCAGGTGATCGGCGACGTCCCGCTGCGCGTGATCACCACCGGCCAGGCCCTGCCCAGGGGCCTCGCCGAGACCTTCGCGGTCCAGCGGCCGGAGAGCCGGGTCGTCCCGCTGGACCTGACCGAGCACCCGTTCGACGCCCTGCCGGACCTCCTGCTCGCGCCGGTCCACGAGAGCACCGGCGCCCCCGCGCCGGACGGCGCCGTGCTCGTCCTCGGCGGCCACGGCGAGCGCGGCAGGAGCGCGGCCCGCGCGTTCACCCGCGCCGGGGCCCCGCACGTTGTGCTGGCCTGCCGCAGGGGAGCGGACGCGCCGGGCGCGATCGAGTTCGGCGCGGAGCTGGTCGCGGGAGGCGCGCGGGTCACGCACGCCCGCTGCGACGTCACCCAGCCCCACGACCTGGCCAGGCTCGTCGTGCTCCTGGCCGAGCAGGGCGAGCGGGTGCGCACCGTCGTGCACGCGGCGGGACCCCACGCGCCCCGCCCGGTCGCCGAGCTCGACCTCGCCGCACTCGCGTCGGCGGTCCGGACCGGGATCGTGGGAGCCTGCAACCTGGTCGCGCCCGCGCGGTTCGAGCCTGCCCCCGCGTCGCGCATCACCACGCGGACCGGCGACCTGTTCCCCGCGCCGGACGAGGAAACCCCTGCCGCGCAAGCGGATCCGGGCGTCGACGACCGGATCGCCGTGCTCGCGGCGGGCTGCCGCCTGCCCGGTGGCATCCGCACCCCCGACGACCTGCGCCACCCCGGAGAAGCCCCCACCACCCCGACCGACCGGGGCTGGACCGGTGTCACCGGCGCCTACCTGGACCGCGTCGCCCTGTTCGACGCCGACTTCTTCGGCCTCACCCCGGACGAGGCCCGCGCCGCCGACCCCGCGCAGCGCCTCCTGCTGGAAACCGCCTGGGAGGCCGTGGAACGCGCCGGGATCGACCCGACCTCGTTGCGCGGCAGCCGAACCGGCGTGTTCACCGACCAGCCCGGCCGCACCGCCGACCTCGTCAGCCGCGTGCTGGGCCTGCCCGCCCCGGCGGAGTCCCCGGCGGACCGGGACGCGCTGCGCCGGGCGGTCCGCGCGCTGCGCTCCGGCGAGTGCGAGCTGGCGCTGGTCGGCAGCGCGACCGCGCTGCCCGAGCCGCCACCCGCCGGTTCCAGCCCCGCCGAGCACGCCGTGGTCCTGCTGCTGGAACCCCTGGCCACCGCCCGCCACCACGACCACCCGGTCCTCGGCGTCGCCGAACCCACCGGCGCGGACCTCGTCACCACCCTGAAAGCCCTGCTGGAGAAGCCCTTCACCGAAACCGACCGCCCGCCCGCCGGGCCGCCGTCGGGAGCGGTCGTCCCGTGGGTGCTCTCCGCCGCCGAACCCGCCGCCCTGCGCGCCCGCGCCCGCGACCTCCTCGCCCTGCTCGACCGGACCCCGGACGTCGACCCGGTGGACGTCGGCTTCGCGCTCGCCACCGGCCGCAGCGCCTTCCCGCACCGCGCCGTGCTCGTCGGCGCCACCGCCGACCGGTTCCGCGCCGGGCTGTCCGCGCTCGCCGACCGCGCCACCGACGCCCCCGCCACCCCGCGCAGCCCGGTGTTCACCTTCCCCGGCCAGACCGCCCGCCGCCCCGCCCCGGTGGACGACCTGCTCGCCGACTCCCCGGTCTTCCGCGACCGGATCGCCGAGTGCGAGCGCGCGCTGGCCCCGCACGTCGACTGGTCGCTCACCGCCGTCCTGCGCGGCGACCCCGGCGCCCCGCCGCCGGAGCGCGCCGACGTCGCGCAGCCCGTGCAGTTCGCCGTCGCCGTCGCGCTGGCCGAGGTGTGGCGCGCGCACGGCGTCGAACCCGCCGCCGTCCTCGGCCACGGCCACGGCGAGATCGCCGCCGCCCACGTCGCGGGCGCCCTGTCCCTGGCCGACGCCGCGCGCGTCGTCGCGGTCCGCAGCCGCCTGCTGCACGAGCACCTCGCGGGCGCAGGAGGCCTCGTCGCGGTCTCCGCCGACCCCGAGGACGTCGCGGAAGCGCTGGGGGAGCTGGAGATCGCCTCCGTCGACGGTCCCGGCGCGCTCACCGCGTCCGGCGCACCGGCCGCGCTGGAGGCGTTCCTGGCCCGCTGCGCCGACCGGGGCTGGCGGGCCAAGTGGCTGCCCGTCGACCACGCCCCGCACAGCCACCACGTCGACCCGCTGCTGGACCTGCTGCGCGCCGAGCTGCACGGCATCCGCCCGCTGCCCGGCCGCATCCCGCTGTGGTCCCCGGTGACCGGCGGCGAGCTGGACCCCACCCGGCTCGGCCCCGACCACTGGGCGGACAACCTCCGCCTGCCGGTCCGCTTCGACCCCACCACCCGCGCCCTGCTGGACGCGGGCCACGACCTGTTCGTCGAGGTCGCCCCGAACCCCGTGCTGTCCCACCAGGTCCAGCTCACCGCGAGCGACCACGGCAGGCCCGCGCGCGTCGTCGGCGCGCTCCACCGCGACGGCGACGGCCGGGAGCGGCTGCTGTCCGCGCTCGGCGAGGCCCACGCGCTCGGCGCGGACGTGAGCTGGGAGCGCGCGTTCACCGGCCTGGACCCGCGCCGCGCCGACCTGCCCACCTACCCGTTCCAGGGCCGCCGCCACTGGCAGGCCGACCGCGCCGCCCGCAGCGCGCCCACCTACCGCCTGGACTGGCGCGAGCTGACGCCCGGTCCGGCAGGACCGTCCGGCCGCTGGCTCGTCGCCGCGCCGGGGGAGTCGGTGCTGGCGGAGGCGCTGCGCGACCGGTTCACCGCGCTCGGCGCCGAGGTCGTCCGGTTCGACCCCGACGCGCCGCACCGCGCCGCCGGGTCTCCCGACCTGGCCGGGGTCGTCGCGGTGCCGCCCGCCGACCTCGCCTGGACGCTCGCCCTGCTCCGCGACCTCGGCGACGCCGGGATCACCGCGCCGCTGTGGTGCTGCACCAGGACCGCCGCGCCGCTGGGCCCGCAGGACCCGGCGCGCGCCACGACCTGGGGCTTCGGCCAGGTCGCCGCCCAGGAGCTGGCCAGGCGCTGGGGCGGCCTGATCGACCTGCCGCCGGTCGCGGGCACCCGCGAGTTCGACCTGCTGGCCGGGGTGCTGACCGGCGCGACCGGCGAGGACCGGTGCGCGATCCGCGACGGCCGCGTCCTGGTCCCCAGGCTCGTCCCGGCGGAACCACCGGCGCCACTGGACTTCCGGCCCGAGCGGGGCACGGTCCTGGTCACCGGCGCGTTCGGCCGCACCGGCGGGCACGTCGCGCGCTGGCTGGCCCGCTCCGGGGCCGAGCACCTGCTGCTCGTGGACGTCACCGACCGCGCGGAGCCCGCGCTGATCGCCGAGCTGACCTCGGTCGGCGCGCGGGTCACCACCGCCACCTGCGACCTCGCCGACCGGGAGGCGCTGCGCGCGCTGCTGGCCTCGGTGCCCGAGCACACCCCGCTCACCGGGGTCGTGCACGCGGCCACGGCGGGCGGGGACGCGCCGGTCGACGCGCTCGACCCGGCGCGGGTCGCCGAGGCGCTCGACACCGGGTTCGGCGCGGCGCTGGCCCTGCACGAGCTGGTGGGCGACCTGCCGCTGTTCGCGCTGGTGTCCTCGCTCGACGGAACCGTCGGCACACCGGGGCGAGCGGTCAGCGCGGCGGTGGGCTCGGGTCTCGACGCGCTGGCCAGGCACCGGGTCTCGCTCGGGTCGTCGGCCACCGCGATCGCCTGGGAGGGCGACCAGGGTCCCGTCACCACCGCGCTGGGCCGCGCGCTCGCGCACGACGTGCCGGTCGTGATCGCCGCCGAGGTGGACTGGGAAGCGCTGCGCGCGGGCCTCACCCGAGGCGCGATCCTGACCGAGCTGGTGGCGGAGAAGCCCGAGCCGGAGGCGGAGAAGCCCGAGTTGGTGGCCGAGACCTCCGAGTTGGTGGCGGAAACCTCCGAGTTGGTGGCGGAGAACTCCGAGCCGGAGGCGGACACCTCCGTGCGGGTGGCGGAGCCCCCTGCGCTGGTGGCCGAGACTCCCGAGCCGGTGGCCGAGACTCCCGAGTTGATGGCGGACACCTCCGCACTGGTGGCGGACACCTCCGCGCCAGAGGCGGAGACCCCCGCGCGGGTGGCGGAGACTCCCGAGCCGGAGGCGGAAACCTCCGCACTGGCGGCGGACACCTCCGAGCCGGTGGCCGAGACCTCCGCGCACATCGTTGCCGCACAAGGGGAATCCGACGAGGACGCCCCGCTCGCGGTGATCGCGGTCGCCTCCCGCGCGCCGGGCGAGGTGGTCGCCGCCGAGGACTTCGACACCGGGTTCTTCGGCCTCACCCCGGCCGAGGCGCTGGTCGCCGACCCCCGGTACCTCCTGCTCCTGGAAACCGCCCAGGAGGCGTGCGAACGCGCCGGGCTCGACCCGGAAGCCTTGCGGGGCCAGGCGATCGGCGTGTTCCTCGGCGTCGCCCACCGCGCCCACCCGACGCCGGGCGGCGTCGTCGCGGGGCAGCTCGCGCACCGGTTCGGCCTGGTCGGGCCCGCGATCACCGCCGACACCGAGCACTCGTCGTCCCTGATCGCGCTGCACCTGGCCGCCCAGTCGCTCCGGCGGCACGAGTGCGACCTCGCGCTCGCGGCGGGCGCGGACGTGACCGAGGGCGCGGGCGTGCTGCTGCTGGCCCGTCGGTCCGACGCCGATCGCGACGGCCACCCGGCGCTCGCGCTGCTGCGAGGCAGCGCGACCAGCTCCAACGACCGGCCCCAGCAGGACGTCGTCCGCCGGGTGCTGGCCGACCAGCCGCAGCGGACCGGGTCGGGGATCGTGCACGCCGTCGAGGTCGTCCTCGCGCTGCGCGACGACCTCCCCGCCGACGACCCGTGCTCGCTCACCGAACCCGTCGAGTGGGCGACGGTCGACGGCCGCAGGCGCGCGGGCGTGTCGTCGTTCGCGACCGGGGCCAACGCGCACGTGATCCTCGAAGCGGCGCCCGTCCCGCCGCACCCCGAGCGCGGTGAACCCGGTGTGGTGCCGTGGGTGCTGTCCGCCCGCACGCCCGAGGCGCTGCGCGTCCGGGCCGAGCGGCTTCGCGCGTTCCTCGCCGCCAACCCCGAGGTCGAACCGGTCGACGTGGCCCGCGCCCTCACCCGCACCCGCTTCGAGCACCGGGCAGTCCTGACCGGTGTCGATCACCAGGACTTCCTGCCTGGGCTGGAAGCCCTCGCCCAGGGCCGCGCGGAGACCACCGCGACCGCGCGGCACGACGGGGTCGCGGTCCGCTTCGGCGGCCGGTCCGGCCAGGCCGACGAGCGGGCGCTCACCGAGGCGTTCCCCGCTCTCGACCGCGAGCTGCGCCTGGCGCGCGCGGAACTCGACCAGTCCGCTGGGACCGTGCTCCAGGTCGCCCTGTTCCGGCTCCTCCGCTCCTGGGGCGTCGAACCGGCGCGCCTGATCAGCGACCCGGACGGCGAGACCGCCGCGCTGCGCTGCGCCGACGCCACCACCCCGGTCGTCCGGGTGCGCGCGCGCGAACCGCTGCCGGACCGGGGCCACGTGCTGGACCTCGCCGCCGTCACCGACCCGCACCACCTGATGTCCGCGCTCGGCCACCTGCACGGCGGCGGCGCGCACGTCGACTGGGACGCGGTGCTCGCCGGTCGGCGCCCGAGCCACGTCGACCTGCCCACCCACCCGTTCCAGCGCCACCACCCGACCCCGGAACCGGACGTCGCCGAACCCCGGCGAGAAGCCAAGGAACCGCCGCACCCGGCCGGTGACCTGCTGCGCCTGGAGTGGTGCCCGGTCCCCCTCGGCGCGCCCGCCACCGATCCGGTGGTCTGGTCGCCGCGCACCGCCGCGACCACCACCGAGGACGCCGTCCGCGACCTCACCGAGCAGGGCTTCGCGCGGGTCGGGGACTGGCTCGCCGACCCCGAGCGCGCCGACACCCGCCTCGTCGTCCTGACCAGCGGCGCGGTCGGCCCCGGAGCCACCGACCTCGCGGGCGCGGCCCTGTGGGGCCTGCTGCGGGCCGCCCAGTCCGAGCACCCCGGCCGGTTCACCCTGGTCGACGCGGACGACCCCGACCTCGGCGTCCTGTCCGCCGCCGTGGCCACCGGCGAGCCCCAACTGCTCCTGCGCGAAGGCCGCGCGCACGCCGCCCGGCTCACCAGGGTCCCCGCCACCGCCGCCGCCGCACCCCGGTGGCGCGGCACGGTCCTGGTCACCGGCGGCACCGGGGTGGTCGGCCGCGCGCTCGCCACCCACCTGGCCCGCGCGGGCGCCGAGCACCTCGTCCTGGCCAGCCGCACCGGCCCGAACCACCCGGACACCACCGCCCTGGTCGCCGAGCTGACCGCCGAGGGCGCGGCCGTGACCGTGGTGGCCTGCGACGTCACCGACCGCCCCGCCGTGTCCGCGCTGCTGGACCAGATCCCGGACGACCAGCCGCTCACCGCCGTGGTCCACGCGGCGGCGATCCCCGGTGGCAGCGCCACCACCCTCACCCCCGAGCGCCTCACCGCCGCGGTCCCGGACCCCGCAGTCACCGGAACCCTGCTGCTGCACGAGCTGACCCGGCGCCTGGACCTGACCGCGTTCGTGCTCTGCTCGTCCGCCTCGGGCACGCTCGGCGGCCTCGGTCGGGCGGAGCAGGCGGTGGCGGGCGCGTTCCTGGACGCCTTCGCGTCGAGCCGCGCGGACGCGGACGACCCGGTGGTGTCGCTGGCCTGGGGCCCGTGGAACGCCCCGGAAGGCCACCTGCTCCCACCGGCGGACCCGACCGCCCTGTTCGACGCCGCGCTCACCTCGGGCGAACCGGTCCTGCTGCCCACCCACCTCGCCCCGCTCGACCACACCGCCCCACCCCTGCTGCGCGACCTCACCGCACCGCAGACCGGCGGATCGGCGGCCACCCCACCGAAGCCCGCCGGACAGGAGACGGCCTCGCCGCAGACCACCGGGCAGGAGACGACCCCGCCGCAGACGACCCCGCCGCAGACGGCCGCGCCGCAGTCCGCCGTCCCGCTGATCGCCGCGCCGCAGTCCGCCACGCCGGACACGGCCGCACGCCAGTCCGCCGTTCCGCAGCCGGCCGCCCCGCAGTCCACCGCGCCGGACACCGCCCAGCCGCACACCACCGGGCAGGAGACCACCACCTCCCGAACCGCCCAGCCCCCCACCCTCCCCAGCCCGCGCCACACCCTGCGCCGCCGCCTCGCCGAGGCCGACCCCGGCGCGCTGCTGCTGGCCGAGGTCCGCGAGCAGGTCGCCCGAGTCCTCGGCCGCGACGACGTGCCCGAGGACGCGCGCTTCCCCGAGCTGGGCGTCACCCCCGCGTCCGCGCTGGAGATCCGCAACCGCCTGGAGCGCACCACCGAGCTGCGCCTGCCCGCCACCCTGCTCCACGACCACCCCACCCCCCGAGCCCTCGCCGACCACCTGCGCGCCCGCACGGCCCCCGACCGCACCCCCGCGTCACCGCTGGCCGACCTGGCGCGGGTGCGGGCCGCGCTGCCCGAGGTGCTGTCGGACGGGCGGGCCAGGGCGCGGGTCGCCGCCGAGCTGGCCGAGCTGTCCGCCCTGCTGGCCCCGGTCGCCGTCCCCGAGCAGGACCCGGTGGCGCTGCGGCTGCGCGACGCCGGTGACGCCGAGGTCTTCGAGTTCATCGACAAGGAGCTGGGCCTGTGAAGCAGCGGACGTCGCACGTCGTCGTGCTGGGCGGCGGGCTGGCCGGGATGCTCGCCGCGACGGTCCTGGCCGAGCACGCCGACCGGGTCACCGTGGTGGAGCGCGACGACCTCGCCGCCGACCCGGTGGCCCGCCCCGGCCTGCCGCAGCACCGGCACGCGCACCTCCTGCCCTCGACCGGCGTCCGAGCCCTGGAGGCGCTGCTGCCCGGTGTCGTCGACGCGCTCGTCGGCGCGGGCGCGCACCGCATCGCCCTGCCCACCGACCTCCTCGCGCTCACGCCCTCCGGGTGGCGGCGGCGGTTCCCCGGCAGGCGGTTCGCGCTCACCTGCAGCCGGGGCCTGGTGGACCGCCAGGTGCGGCGCAGGGTCTTCGTGGAGCCGGCTGTCGAGCTGCTCGACGGCGTCGAGGTCACCGGCCTGCTCGGCGACGCCCGGCGGATCACCGGGGTGCGCGTGCGCGGTGGCGGGTCCCTGCGCGCGGACCTGGTCGTGGACGCCACCGGCCGTGGCGCGAACGCCCCCGGCTGGCTCGCCGGGATCGGCGCTCCCGCACCGGAGGTGGAGGTCGTGGACCGCGCGGTGGTGTGCGCGTCGCGGGCGTTCACCGCGCCCGCCTCGGCCCGCAGCGGGTTCCCGGCCGTGACGACCGCGCTCGACCCGCGGACCGGGGCCCCCGGCCGCGCCTCGCTGCTGACGCCCGTCGAGGACGGCCGCTGGCTGGTCACCCTCGTGGGCTCCGACGGGGTCGAGCCGCCGTCGGACGGGGCCGGGTTCGCGGAGTTCGCGCGTGCGCTGGCCACCCCGCTCGTCGCCGAGCTGATGGCCGCCGCCGAACCGGACGGCGGCGTCCACCTCTCCCGCGCCACGGCCAACCACCGCCACCGCTACGAGCGGATGTCCTTGGCGCCAGTGGGTTTCCTGGTGCTCGGCGACGCGCTGAGCGCGGTCGACCCGGTGCACGCGCACGGCATGGCCAGCGCGGCCCGGAGCGCGCTCGCGCTGCGCGCCGAACTGCGCGCGCACGGCCTGACCGCCGGTCCGCAGCACCGGGCGCAACGGGTGCTGGCCCGCGCCGCGCGCCCGGCGTGGACCACCGCGACCGCCCGCGACCGGCTCGATCCCGACCCGGTCACCAGGGTGCGCCGGGCGGTGTCCCGGCGGTTGCCCGCCACGGCGGCCCTGCCCGGTTCCGCCGCAGGCCTGGCCCACCCGCGCGTGCTGTCCGCGCTGCTGCGCGGCGGTCCACCGGACGGGGGCGGCGCCGCGCCGCCGTTCACCGCCGAGGAGCGTGCCGCCCACCCGTTCCTCGGGGCGCGCCGATGACCGACCAGCTGCGCGACTACCTCAAGCGCGTCGTGGCGGAACTGCACCGCACCAAGGAACTTCTGGTGCGGGAGCGCAGGCGCGACCCGGTCGCGGTCGTCGGCGTGGTCCGCCGGTCCCCCGGCGGCGAGGTCGACTTCGACGCGGACTTCTTCGGCCTCTCCGCGCGGCAGGCGCTCGCGCTGGGACCGGAGCAGCGGGTGCTGCTGGAGAGCGCGTGGGAGGCGTTCGAGCGCGCGGGGATCAACCCGATCACCGCGCGGGACAGCGGAACCGGGGTGTTCGCAGGCACCACCGACCCCGCCCCCGACCCCGCCGCTACCCCCGACAGCGCTACCCCCGACCCCGCCGCTACCCCCGACAGCGCTATCCCCGACACCACCGCTCCCGACGCCGCTATCCCCGACGCCGCCGACCTGCCTCGCGGCACGTCCGGCCGCCTCGCGCGCCTGCTCGGGCTCGGCGGGCCCGCGCTCACCGCCGACACGGCCCGCTCGTCCGCGCTGGCGCCGCTCCAGCTCGCGGTCGAGTCGCTGCGCCGGGGCGAGTGCCCGCTGGCGCTGGTCGCCGAGGCGTCCCCGACCGAAGTCGTCGTGCTGCTGCTGGAACGCCTCCCCGACGCCACCCGCGCGGGTCACCCGGTGCACGCGGTGCTGCGCGGGTGCGCGATCACCACGGCCGAGCCCCGCGCCGCCGCGCTCGCCGACGCGGGTCTGACGGCGGCCGACGTGGACGTCGTCGTGCCGGGCGCGACCGGGCTGGGCGCGGTGGTCGACCTGGCGCGGGCGGTGCGGAGCGGCCACCCGGCCGAGGGCGCCCAGGGCGGTGCGCCGTGGCCGGAGGGGAACCGGGTGCGCCGCGCGGCCGTGTCCACCGCCGAGGCCTGCGGAGCCCGCGCCCACCTGGTCCTGGAGGAACCACCCGCCGACGAGCCCGCGCCGAGCCGGGAGCACGCGGGGACCGTGCCGTGGGTGCTGTCCGCGACCACGGCCGCCGCGCTGCGCGAGAGCGCCGACCGGCTCCGGGAGCGCGTGCGCGCGGGCGCCCACGACCTCGCCGACGTCGGCTGGACCCTGGCGCGCGGGCGCGGCGCGTTCGAGCACCGCGCGGTCGTGCTCGGGGCCGACCGGGACGCGCTGCTGACCGGTCTGGACGCGCTCGCCGACGACCGATCGGCGGAGAACCTGTTCCGGGGCGAGGGTTCCGGCCACGCACCCGTGTTCGTCCTCCCCGCTCAGGGCGCGCGGTGGTCGGACGCGGCGCGCGGGCTGCTCGACGTGGACGCCGTGTTCACCGGGCACGTCGAGGCCTGCGCGGAAGCGCTCGACCCGCACACCGGGTTCTCCCTGCTCGACGTCCTGCGCGCTGAGCCCGCACCGGAGCGGCCCGACGAGCAGCGGGCCGCGCTGTTCGCGGTGACCACGGCGCTGGTGGCGGTGTGGCGGGCGCACGGGGTCGAACCCGCCGCTGCGGTGGGGGACGAGGTCGTGGCGGCGCACGTCGCGGGCGCCCTCGCCCTCGCCGACGCGGCCCCGCTGGTGGCGCGGCCCGGTCCGCAGTCCACTGTGGATATCGCGGGACAGGTTCGATCGCTGCTCGACGCGGGCCACCGGTGGTTCGTGGAGCTGCTCCCCGACCCCGAGGCCGCCGCGCAGGAGGCCGCCGAGCAAGAGTCCGGCATCACCGACCGCGTCACCGTGCGTGCGTCGTTCCACGAGGACGACGGCCTGCTCGCCGCGCTCGCCCGAGCGCACACCTCGGGGATCGACGTCGACTGGACCGGCGCGTTCACCGGACGTCGCGGGCGGATCGCGGACCTGCCCACCTACCCGTTCCAGCGGCGGCCCCACCCGATCGCGATCCCCGTCCAGGACGCCGACCCCGCCTGGGAGCGGCTCGGCGACCTCACCACCGCGCGCCCGCCCGGCCAGTGGTTGGTGCTCACCCCCGAAGGCGCTGCCGCGCGGGAGCTCCCCGAGGCCCCCGGTCTCGCCCGGCTGGCCGTGGACACGACGACGGTCACCGCCGACGACCTCGCCGCAGCGCTCGACCTCGGCCCCCTCACCGGGGTGCTCTCCCTGCTGGGCCTGGACGAGCGCCCGCACCCCGACCAGCCCGACGTCCCGCGCGGGCTCGTCGCGACCGGTGAGCTGGTCAAGGCCCTCGCCGGGAACCGGGCCGCGCTGTGGTGCGTGACCACGGGCGCCGCGCCCGTCGACGGCGCGCGCCCCAGCCCGGCGCAGGCCCGGTTGTGGGAGCTGGGCGCGGCCGTCGCCGCCGAGCACCCCGAGCGGTGGGGCGGCCTGCTCGACGTCGCGCCGGACGTCGACCCGGTCACCGCCCTGGCCGCCGCGCTCGACCGGGGCGAGGACCGGGTCGCGGCCAGGCGCTCCGGACTGTGGGCGCACCGGTCCGCCTCGTCGGGCCGCGCTGCGCGGAACGGTTTCCCACCAACCGATCCCGACCTCGCCGACCTCGACGACGAGGAGCTGTTCGCCCTGATCGACCAGGGCTTCGGCCTCCGCTAGCAGGCGTCGCACCACCGCCCCGCCGCACCACCAGCACCACCACCGCCGTCCGCTGATCAGCTGAAAGGGCCAACCCGCATGGGCAACGAGGACCGGCTGCGCGCCTACCTCAGGCGCGTCACCTCCGACGCCCGCGAGCTGCGCGCTCGCCTTGACCGGGCGGAGGACCGCGACCGCGAACCCGTCGCGGTCGTCGGCGTCGGCCGCCGCGCGCACGGCGGCTCCGAGTCCGATGTGGACTCGTTCGACGCCGACTTCTTCGGCATTCCGGCGCACGAGGCGCGCGTCATGGCCCCGGCGGAGGGCCTGCTGCTGGAAACCTCCTGGGAGGCCGTGGAGAGCGCCGGGATCAGGCCGGACTCGCTCGCCGGTGGTGACACGGGGGTGTTCGTCGGCGCGAGCGCTCGACTCCTCGACCCGCGCACGTCCCGTGACCCGGCCGTCCTGTCCTGGCGGATCGCCCACGTGCTCGGCCTCGGCGGTCCCGCGCTGACCGTGGACACCGGCTGCTCGGCGTCGCTGGTGGCCCTGCACCTGGCGGTGCGGGCGCTGCGGCGCGGCGAGTGCTCGCTCGCGCTGGTGGGCGGCGCGGAGGGCGTGCTGCTCCTGGAGCGGCTGTCCGACGCGCGGCGGCACGGGCGCCCGGTGCGCGGGGTCGTGCGGGGCAGCGCGGTCAACTCGGACGGCGGTGACGACGGGGCCTCGCGGCAGGACGTCGTCCGCGCGGCGCTGCGCGACGCAGGTCTGGACGCCGCGCAGGTGGATGCCGCGCGGGTGGACGCCGGGCAGGTGGACGTCGAGCACCCCGCAGGTGCCGGGGTGATCGACGTGCTGCTGGCGGCCGGGGCGGGCGCCGCGCCGCGCCGGATCGGGGTGTCCGCGTTCGGCGGCGGCAACGCCCACGTGGTGCTGGAGCGGCCCGAGGCCGAACCCGAGCCGGAGGAGAGCGGACCGGAGCCGGTGGTGGCCTGGCCGCTCTCGGCCAAGACCGCTGAGGCGCTGCGCCGCGCGACCGACCGCCTGCGCGCGCGCCTCGCCGACGACGGGACCGGCACGCCCGCCGAGGTCGCCGACGCCCTCGCCCGCCGCAGCGCGTTCGCGCACCGGGCCGTGGTGGTGGGCCGGGACCGCGCCGAACTCCTGCGGGCGCTGGACGACGACGCGGTCCGGGGAGTCGCCGTCCCCGGACGCCGGGCGGTGTTCGTGCTCCCCGGTCACGACTCGTCGTGGCCGGGGATGGCCGAGGAGCTGCTGGACACCGCGCCCGCGTTCGCCGAGGCCGCGACCGGGTGCGCCGCCGCGCTCGCGCCGCACGTGGACTTCTCCGTGCTGGACGTGCTGCGCGGCGCGGAGGGCGCGCCGCCGCTCGACCGCCCCGACGTGGCGCGGCCCGCGCTGTTCACGGTCCTGGTGTCGCTGGCCGCGCTGTGGCGCGCGCACGGCGTCGAACCGGTCGCGGTGCTCGGCCACGCCGGAGGCGGGATCGCGGCGGCCCACGTCGCCGGAGCGCTGTCCCTGGCCGACGCGGCGGAACTGGCCGCGGAGCTGAGCCGGGTGCGCGCAGAACCCGTCGACGCGCGCCCCACGACCGCCGCCACCCCGTTCCGCTCGACCACCACCGGTGACCAGTTCGCGGACGCCATTCGCGAACTGCTCGACCACGGCGCGCTGATCGAGATCAGCCCGCACCCGGTGCTGACCGGCACGATGACCGAGCTCGTCGGGGACCGCGCCGCCGTCCTGGGCACGCTGCGCCGCGACGACGGCGGGATGTCGCGGTTCCTCCGTTCGGCGGCGCACGCGCACGTGTCCGGCGTCGAGGTGACCTGGCCGGTCGAAGCCGGGACGCGGCACGTCGACCTGCCCGGCTACCCGTTCCAGCGCGGGGACCTCCGCCTTGACGAGCGTCCTGAGCCAGCCGCCCCCGCGCACGAGCCGATCGCCGTCATCGGCATGGCCTGCCGCCTGCCCGGCGGCGTCGCCTCGCCCGACGACCTGTGGCGACTCCTGTCCGAGGGGCGTGCCGCAATCGCGCCTCTGTCCGATGTGGACGGTTTCGACGCCGCGTTCTTCGGCTTCACCCCTGACGAGGCCGCCGCCCTCGACCCGAGGCAGCGGCTGCTGCTGGAGACCTCCTGGGAGGCGCTGGAGCACGCGGGCGTCCTCCCGGAGGACCTGCGCGGCAGCCGCACCGGCGTGTTCGTCGGCGCGAGCGGCGACCACCCCGCCGCCGCCCCGTCCGGCCGGATCTCCCACGCCTACGGGCTCGAAGGCCCCTCCCTCACCGTCGACACCTCCTGCTCCGCGTCGCTGGCCGCGCTGCACCTGGCCTGCCAGTCGCTGCGGCAGGACGAGTGCGGGCTGGCGCTCGCGAGCGGCGCGACCACCACCGGTGGCGTCGCGCTGGTGCTGCTGGAACGACTGTCGGACGCCAGGCGCGCCGGGCGCGAGGTGCTCGCCGTCGTGCTGGGCAGCGCGGTCAACGCGGACGGCGCCTCCCGGCGCGGCGCGCTGGAACCCGCGCTGGGGCGCGCCGGGCTGACCGTCGCCGACCTGGAGCTCGTGGAGGGGAGCGGTGGCGGGTCCGAGCTGGCCGCCGCCTGCGACCCCGACCGGGAGCGCCCGCTGCTGGTCGGCTCGCTCACCGCCGCCCTCGGCGACACCGGGGCCGCGGCCGGGATCGCCGGGCTGCTCAAGGTGGTCCTCGCGATGCGGCACGGCCGCGTGCCCGCCACCCCGAGCGCCACCCCCACCACCGGACCCGTGCGGCCCGTCGTCGACGCCGTCCCGTGGCCGAACCGCGCCGACCGACCGCGCCGCGCCGCCGTGACCTCCTCCGGGCCGGACGGGGCCGACGCGCACGCCGTGGTCGAGCACGTGCCGCCCGCCGTGCTGCTGCCCGCCCAGCGCGCCGGGAAGCCGCGCGCCCACCCGTGGGTGCTCTCCGCGCGCGACGGCGAGGCGCTGGCCGCGCAAGCGCTCCGGCTGCGCGAGCACCTGGCCGCGCACCCCGACCTGGGGGTGGCCGACCTCGGCTGGTCGCTGGCCACCCGCAGGGCCGCGCTGGAGCGGCGGGTCGTGGTGATCGCCAAGGAGCGCGCCGAGTTCACCCGCGCGCTCGACGTGCTCGCCGGGGGCGGGCGGCCCGCGAACGCGGTGCGCGGCGGTGAGCCGACCGGCGGGCGCGCGGTGTTCGTGTTCCCCGGCCTCGACGGGAGCTGGGCCGGGATGGCGCGCGGGCTGCTGCGGGACTTCCCGGTGTTCGCCGCCAGGATCGAGGACTGCGAGTGGGCGCTGGCCCCGCACGTCGACTGGTCGCTGACCTCCGCGCTGCTCGGCGACGCGTCCGCGCCGCCGCTGGAGCGGGTCGACGTGGCGGTGCCGGTGCTGTTCGCGGTGCTGGTGTCGCTGGCGGAGCTGTGGCGCGCGCACGGCGTCGAACCCCTCGCCGTGGTGGGGCACTCGTGCGGTGAGATCGCGGCGGCCTGCGTCGCGGGAGCGCTCTCACTGGAGGACGCGGCGGCCGTCGGCGCGCTGCTGGGCCGGGCGCTGCTGCCGCTCGCGGGCACCGGGGCCGCGGCGTCGGTCGCGCTGCCGCCCTCGGAGCTGCTCGGGCGCGACGGGATCGTGGTCACCGCCGTCGACGGGCCGCGCGCCACCACCGTCGCCGGGGACGCCGACGCGGTCGACCGGCTGTGCGCGGAGCTGGCGGGCGAGGGCGTGCGCACCCGCCGCCTGCCCGTCGACCACGCCGCGCACTGCTCGCGCGTCACCCCCGTGCGCGCCGAGCTGGAACGGCTCCTGGCGGGCATCGCGCCCCGCGAACCCCGAATCCCGCTGTACTCCAGCGCCGAGGCCCGCCGGATCGGCGCGGAGCCGCTGGACGCCGAGCACTGGTACCGGAACCTGCGCTCACCGGTGCGGTTCGCCGACACCGCGCGGGAGCTGATCGCCGACGGTTTCGACGCGTTCATCGAGATCAGCCCGCACCCGGTGCTGGTGGACCCGCTGCGGGAGACGGCGGAGGAAGCCGGGGCGCGCGTCGCCGCGCTCGGGACGCTGCGCCGGGACGAGGACGGGGCCGAGCGGTTCCTGCGCTCCGCCGCGCGGGCCTGGGTGAGCGGGGTCGCGGTCGACTGGGCGCCCGCTTTCCCGGACGGGCGGGCGGTGCCCCTGCCCACGTACGCGTTCCGGCGTGACCGGCCCGTGCCGGGTGGGGCATCCGCGCCGGGCGGGACGCCTGTGCCGGACGGGACCTCCGCGCCGGAGGGGGCCATCTCGCCGGATGGCGGCCGGTTGCCGGGTGGCGCCTTCTCGCTGGACGGCGGCCGGTCGCTGGTTGGCGCTCCTGTGCGGGATGGTGGCTTCTCGCCGGATGGTGACCGGTCACCGAGCGGTGTTCCTTCACCGGGTGGTGTTCCCGAGCCTGATGGTGCCTTCCCGTCGGATGGCGGTCGGTTGCCAGGCGGTGTTCCCGAGCCGGACGGCGCCTTCTCGCCGGGTGGTGGTCGGTTGCCGGGTGGTGTTTCCGCGCCTGACGGCGGCTTCTCATCGGACGCCAGCCGGTTGCTGGGCGGCACCCCTTCGCCGGACGTCGACCGGTCACCAGGCGGTCCCTCCTCGCCGGACGCCAGCCGGTCACCGGGCGGTGCCCCTTCGCCAGCTGACGGCTCCGCGTCGGACGACGACCGGTCGCCCGACGTCGAGTGGACCCCGGTCGAGAGCGACAGCGCGGCCCGGTTGTCGGGGGAGTGGCTGGTCGTGCGCCCGCCGGGGCCGGGGTTCGACGAGTGGGTGCGGCAGGTCCGGGCCACCGCCGACGGGGTGCGCGCCCTGGTCGTCGGCCCCGGTGGGGCGCGGCGGGAAGCGCTGGCCGCGCGGGTCGGCGGCCGGTGGGCCGGGGTGGTGTCGCTGCTCGCCCTGGACGACCAGCCGCACGGCGAGTCCGGGGTGAGCCGGGCGGTCCTGGCGACCGCCGCGCTCGTCCAGGCGCTCGGCGACGCGGGCGTCACGGCGCCGCTGTGGTGCGTCACCTCCGGCGCGGTCGCGCCGGGCGGGACCACGCCCGTTCCCGCGCAGGCGGCCGTGTGGGGGCTGGGCGGCGTCGCCGCGCTGGAGCACCCGGAGCGCTGGGGCGGGCTGGTCGACCTGCCCGGTCCCGAGGCCGCCCGGCTGCTCGGCGCGGTGGTCGCGAGCGGGGTGGACCGGGTGGCGGTGCGCGGACCGGAGCTGTTGGCGCGCGACCAGGTCCCGGCGGCTGGCGGCCCGGCGCCGGAGTGGCGGCCGAGGGGGACCGTGCTGGTCACCGGCGACCGGGGCGCGCGGATCACCGGCTGGCTCATCGAGAACGGCGCCGAGCACGTGGTCCTGGTGACCTCCGGCCCGGACTCCGTCGAACTGGCGCGGGTCGGGGGTCGGATCACCGCCGTGACCTGCGACTTCACCGACCGCGCCGCACTGGCCGCACTCCTGGAGGGCTTGCGCGCGGGCGGCCACCGGCCCACCACCGTCGTGCACGCGGCGGGGGAGGGGCCCGCGATCCCGCTGGCCGAGACCACCGCCGAGGACCTCACCCGAGCCTGGGCGGACGCGGCGCGCGGCGCGGAGGTCCTGGACGAGCTGCTGCGCGGCGAACCGCTCGACGCGTTCGTGCTGCTCTCCTCGGACGCGGGCGCGCTGGGCGTGGCCGGGCAGAGCGCCCGCGCGGCGGCGACCGCGCACCTGGACGCGATCGCCCAACGCCGCCGCTCCCTCGGCGAGACCGCGACCTCGCTCTCCGCCGAACCGTGGACCGGTGGTGTGGGCTCGACCGTGGCGGGTTCGACCTGCCTGGGCCCGGCCGCCAACGGGACGTCCGGCGCGAGTCTCGCAGCCAAGGGGCGCTCCGCCATAGGTGCGACCACCACGAGCCCAACCACCACAGGCCCAACCACTGCGGGCCTTTCCGGCGTGGAATCCGCCACCACGGGCCCAACCGGTGCCAGGCCGACCACTGCGGGCCCGTCCGGCGCCAGGCCGACCACCGAGGGGCCGTCCGGCGCGAACCCCGCCCCGGACCGGCCCGCGTCCACCACTCCGCCCGCGACCGCCCCACCCGCGCCCGACCCGACCGCCGAGCCGCAAACCCCCGCCCCCCAACGGTTCCAGCCCACCGTCTCCGCGTCCGAGTTCGCCGCCGACCTCGCGGCCATGCCCGCCGCCGACCAGCGCGGCGCGCTCGTGGAGCTGGTGCGGTCCGTCGCGGCCCAGGTGCTCGGCCACGACGGGCCCGCCCGGATCACGCCCACCCGCCCGTTCCGCGACCTCGGCGTCGACTCGCCGCGCGCCGTGGAGCTGCGCGACCGGCTCAGCGCCGCCACCGGGCTGCGCCTGGCCACCACCCTGGTGTTCGACCACCCGACCCCGGCCTCCCTCGCCGGGCACCTGCGCCGCTCCCTGTTCGGCGCGCCCCACCCGGAAGCGGCGCTCCCGTCGAAGCCCGCCACCCGCGTGTCCTTCAAGCCCGCCAAGCCCACCGACCACCCCGCGAACCCCAGGCCGACCGACCCAGGGCCCACCACCCCGCCCGTGGTCGACCGCAGGCCACCGGCCAAGCCCGCGCCCGTCGCGGACGACCCGCTGGTGATCGTGTCGATGGCCTGCCGCTTCCCCGGCGGCGTCACCACCCCCGAGCAGCTCTGGGACCTGCTCGCCTCCGGCGACGACGTCGTCGGCCCGCTCCCGCGCGACCGGGGCTGGGACCTCTCCGGACCGCGCGCCACCGACCGCGCGGGCGGGTTCCTGCCCGACCTCGGCCTGGTCGACCGGGAGCTGTTCGACCTCGGCGAGCGCGAGGCCCGCACCCTCGACCCGAGGCAGCGGCTCCTGCTGGAAACCGCCTGGGAGGCCTTCGAGCGCGCCGGGCTCGACCCGACCGCGCTGCGCGGCAGCGGGACCGCCGTGCTCGTCGGCGCGTCCCAGGAGGGCGGCCCACGGGGCCAGGACGCCGACGACCCGTTCGGCGGCTGCGCAGGCGGCGCGCTCTCCGGCCGCCTCGCCCGCGCCTTCGGGCTCACCGGCCCGGCCATCACCGTCGACACCGCCTGCTCCTCCTCCCTCGTCGCGCTGCACCTGGCGGGCGAGGCGCTGCGGCGCGGCGAGTGCTCGCTCGCGCTCGTCGGCGCGGCCACCGTCCTGGCCGAACCGCCACCCGCAGGCTCGCCGGACGGGCGCTGCAAGCCCTTCGCGGACGACGCGGACGGCGTCGTGCGCTCCGAGGGGGTCGGCGTGCTGCTGCTGGAGCGGCTGTCCGACGCCGAGCGCGCGGGCCGCCCGGTGCTGGCCGTGCTGCGCGGCGCGGCCGTGAACTCGGACGGCGCGACCGGCAGCGGGGACGCGCAGCGCGAGGTCATCCGCGCGGCGCTGGCCGACGCGGGGCTGCGGCCCGGTGACGTGGACGCGGTGGAGGCGCACGGAACCGGTGTCCCGCAAGCGGACGAGGTCGAGCTGCGGGCGTTGCAGGAGGCCTACCGGGAGCGCGAGCGACCGCTGTGGGTCGGCTCGCTCAAGTCCGCCCTCGGGCACGCGCACGCCGCCGCCGGGCTCGCCGGGGTGATCAAGACCGTGCTGGCGCTGCGCTCCGGCCGACTGCCCCGCACGCTGCTCGCCGGTCGGCCGACCACCAGGGTGGACTGGGCGCTGGGCCAGGTCAGGCTGCTCGACGAGGACCAGCCGTGGCCGACCTCCAGGGGCCAGGGCACGGCGAGGCCGCGCCGGGCCGGGGTGTCCGCGTTCGGGGCGAGCGGCACCAACGCGCACGTCGTCCTGGAGCAGGCGCCGAGGAAGTCCGCCGCGCCGCGCTCCCGGCGGACCGCGCGCCCCCTGCCCTGGCTGCTGTCCGGCGCGAGCCCGGACGCCTTGCGGGAGCGGGCCTCCCGGCTGCTCGACCGCGTCCAGTCCGAAGTGGACGTTCTCGACGTCGGCTTCTCGCTCGCGCGCTCCCGCGCCGGGCTGGCCCACCGGGCCGCCGTCCTCGGCGACGACCTGGCCGGGTTCCGGCGTGGGCTCGCCGCCCTCGCGCACGGCGAACCGGCCTCCGAGCTGCGCCGCGACACCGCGCAGGGCGGCGGCGTGGCGTTCCTGTTCCCCGGCCAGGGCGCGGAGCGGCCGGGTGTGGCGCGCGAGCTGTGCGCGGCGTTCCCGGTGTTCGCCGCCGCCGTGGACGAGGTCGTCGGCGCGGTCGACGCCGACCTCGCCGACGGGCTGCGCGCGGTGCTCACCGGCGACGCGGAGGACCTCGCGGCCAGCACGGTGTTCGCGCAGACCGCCCTGTTCGCGGTCGGCGTCGGGCTGCTGCGGCTGCTCGGGTCGTGGGGCGTCGTCCCGGACTTCGTGTTCGGCCACTCGGTCGGCGAGATCGCGGCGGCCCACGCGGCCGGAGCGCTGGCGCTGGCGGACGCGGCCCGGCTGGTGTCCGCGCGCGGCAGGCTCATGCAGGAGCGGATGCCCGAGGGCGCGATGGTGGCGCTGCGCCTGACCCCGCAGGACGTGCTGCCGCTGCTGGGCGAGCGGCTGGGGCTGGCCGCCGTGAACGGGCCGGAGTCCGTGGTGGTGGCGGGCGCGCTGGACGACGTCGCCGGGCTGGTGGAGCGGTGCGCGGCGCTCGGCGTGCGGCACCGCAGGCTGGCCACCGGCTGGGCGTTCCACTCGGCCGACGTCGACCCGGTGCTGGACGACCTGGCCGAGGTCGCGACCGGGCTCAGCGCGGCCGAACCGGTGATCCCGCTGGTGTCCGGGGTGAGCGGCGGACCGGTCGGGGCGCGGGATCTGGCCGCGCCCGAGCACTGGCGGCGGCAGGCCAGGGACACCGTGCGGTTCCACGACGCGGTCCGCTGGCTCGACGGGCGGGGCGTGCGCACGTACCTGGAGCTGGGCGTGGGGAGCGTGCTGTCGGCGCTGGGCGCGGAGTGCGTGCCCGAGCCGGGGCGGGCCGCGTTCGTGCCGCTCGCCAGGAGCGGGCGGGACGTGGAGCGCGCGGTCACCTCGGCGGTCGCCCGCGCGCACAACCGGGGCGTGGCGGTGGACTGGGCTGCGGTGTTCGACGGCACCGGCGCGCGGCGCGTCGACCTGCCCACCTACCCGTTCCAGCGGGTGCGCTGCCAGGTTGACGAGGTGGTCGGGGACGTGGCCGGGGACGTCGCCGAAGAGGCGGCCGACGAGGTGGGCGGCGAGCTGCGCCGGTGCGACTGGGTTCCCGCGCCCGCCGGTGGCGAGCCGGGGACGTGGGCGTTCGTCGGCCTGGACTGGGAGCTGCCCGGCGAGCGGTACCCGGACCTGGCCGCGCTGGAGCGGGACTCCGAGCGCGCGCCCGACCACGTCGCGGTGCGGGTGTCCGCAGCCAGGCAGGGGGACCCGGTGCAGGGGGCGCGCCTGGTCGCGCACGAGGTGCTGGCGCTGCTGCGGTGGTGGCTGGACGAGCCGAGGTGGGCCGGTGCGCGCCTGGTCGTGGTCACCGGGAACGCCACGACCACCGGGCTCGTGGACGCCCCGGTGTGGGGCGCGGTCCGGTCGGCGCGGGTCGAGCACCCCGACCGGTTCGCGCTCGTGGACGTGGACGGTTCCGCCGCGCCCGAGCGGTTGTTGCGCGTGATCGCCTCGGGGGAGCGGGAGGTCGTGGTGCGCGAGGGGGCCGTGTTGAGTCCACAGTGGACCGATGTCGAGATGCGGCCGTCCGACGTCGACCTCTCCGGCGGCACGGTGCTGATCACCGGTGGCACGGGCAGGCTCGGCTCCTCGGTCGCGCGGTTCCTGGTGGCGCGGCGCGGGGTCCGGTCGCTGCTGCTCGCCTCCCGACGCGGCCCGGACGCGCCGGGAGCGGCGGAACTGGTGGCGGAGCTGGAGAACTCGGGCGCGCGGGTGCGACTCGTGCCCTGCGACGTCGGCGAGCGCGCCCAGGTCGAGGCGCTGCTGGAGCACGTGCCGGACGCGCTGCCGCTGCGCGGGGTCGTGCACGCGGCGGGCGTCGCGGCGGACGACGTGCTCGCCGGGACCCGGCCGGACGCGCTGGACGAGGTGTTCCGGGCCAAGGTCTCCGGCGCCTGGTGGCTGCACCGGGCCACCGCCGGGCACGACCTGGCGCTGTTCACCCTGTTCTCGTCGGCGGCCGGATCGCTCGGCGGCGCGGGCCGGGCCGTTCCCGCCGCCGCCGACGCCTTCCTGGACGGCCTGGCCAGGACCCGCCGCGCCCAGGGCCTCCCGGCCCGCTCGCTGGCCTGGGGACCGTGGGAGGGCGGGCGACCGGCGCACGTCGAACGCCTTGCGGGCGCGGACCTCGCCCCGCTGACCGGGGAGCAGGGCGTGCGGCTGTTCGACGCGGCCCACGCCGTGGACGAGCCGGTGCTGCTCCCGGTCCGCACCGCGCCCCGACCGGGGTCCGCGCCCCGCGCCACCGACCTGCTCGGCCGGATCGCCGACCTGGAGGCGGAACTGGCCGGACTGGCCCCGGACAGCGCGCCCCGCGCCGCCGCCACCGCCCGGATCAGGACGCTGCTCGCGGCCCTGTCCGAAGCCCCCGTCCCCCAACCCGCGCACGACTAGGGTGGCCGGGGGAGGAGGACGTGATGGCGCCACGCCTGCAGTGCCTGGTCATCGACTGCCCGGACGCCCGGGGGCTGGCCCGCTTCTACGCGGCCGTGCTCGGCGGCGAGGTCGACCGGCCGGACCCGCGCTGGAGCCTGGACGAGGACTGGGCCACCACCCACCTGCCGGACGGCCAGGTCCTGTGCTTCCAGCGCGTCCCCGACCACCGGCCGCCCACCTGGCCGGAGGGCGCGCACCCGCAGCAGATGCACCTCGACCTGACCGTCACCGACCTGGACGCCGAGGAGCCCGAGCTGCTGCGCCACGGCGCGGTGCTGCTCGACCGGGGCGACGACGAGCGAGGCTGGCGCGTCTACGCAGACCCCGCCGGGCACCCGTTCTGCCTCGTCGTGGACTGACGCCGCACGGCGGTTGATCCCGCACGGCGCCCGGTCCCGCACGGCGGCTGATCCACCACGGCGGCCGGTCCCTCACGGCAGCAGCAACCGCTTGTCCGGCTTCCCGCTCGGCGCCAGCGGCGGTTCCCGGATCAGCGTCACCCGCGTCGGCGCGCACGCCGGTCCCAGCCGCCCGATCACCAGCTCCCGCAGCTGCGCTGGATCGGGCTCGTGCTCGCCGGACGGCACCACGAACGCGTGCACCGCCTCCCCGGTCTCCTCGTCCGGCACGGCCACCACGTACGCCTCGGCGACGTCCGGGTGCTCGGCGATCACCCGCTCGATCGGGCCGACGTGGTGCAGGTTCGCGTTCACGATCACCACGTCGCGGGTGCGCCCGGTCAGCCACAGCACGCCGTCCTGGTCCAGGTGCCCGAGGTCGCGGGTGCGCACCCACCCGTCCACGAACACCTCCGCGGACTCCTCGGCGTCGCCCCAGTAGCCGTCCGCCTGCGCGGGCGCGCGGACGAACAGCTCGCCGCTCACCCCGCGCGGCACGACCCGGCCCCGCTCGTCCCTGACCTCCAGCGGCACCAGGGGACGCCCCACCGACCCCGGCGGGTCGTCCGGGGTGGCCATGGCGATCGTGCTGGTCTCGGTCTGCCCGTAGCCGTGGAACACCACCGGTCCCAGCACCTCCAGGGCCTCCCGGTGCCGGGACGCGCTCAGCGGCGACCCGGACACCAGCAGCGCCCGCAACGTCGACAGGTCGGCGGGGGAGGAGCGGTGCGCGGCGACGAGCTTCGCCAGGCGCGGCACGGTGATCACGCTCGCGCTCGCCCGGTGCCGGGTGATCGCGCCGGGCAGCGACGGGTCCTCCGCGACCACCACCACCCCGCCCGCCGTGATCGACAGCACCGCGTACTCGAACATCACCTGGCTGGCCAGCGTCCCGAACACCAGGTACCGCTCCAGCCGCGCGGCCAGCTCGGCGACCGCCTGCGGCCAGCGCGACGGGACCGCCGTCCACGCCGCCGCCATCGCCCGGTAGGTCTGCCCGACCGCCTTCGGCGCCCCGGTGCTGCCGCTGGTGTGGATCAGCCTGGCCACGTCCGCCGCCCGCGCGCCGAGGCGCAGCGGCTCAGGCTCCGCCGCGCACAGCTCCGCGAGCCGGACCCCTCGGCGCGCGGGCGAGTCCACCACCACGAGCGCGACGTCCAGCTCCAGCAGCCGCCGCACGTGCGCCTCCGGCAGACCCGGCCGCACCCCGACCACCCGCGCGCCCACCGCGTGCGCGGCCAGGATCGCGGCGAACGCCTCCGGGGTCACGCCCAGCAGCAGCGCGACCCCGTCGCCCGGCCCGATCCCGCGCCGCCGCAACCCGGCCGCCACCCGCGCGACGAGGTCCAGCAGCTCCGCCGCGCCCACCGACCGCGCGCCGTGCTCCAGCACGACCCGGTCGCCCGCCCGCGCCAGCACGTCCAGCACCGCCCCTGGGAACGGCTCACCCATCGGCCAGGCACTCCTTCACGAACACCGCGAGCGGCTGCTGGTGCACCTGCGGCAGGTCCCAGTGGTTCTCCAGGTTCTCCGCCAGGTGGTGCACCCCGGCCAGTTCGCCGTCCCGGTAGTGCCGCACCACCGGGTGCAGGTAGCTGGCGTCCTGCGCGTGCTCCACGTCGTTCTCCAGCACGCGCGGCACGGTGATGTCGAACGGGTCGACGGTGTCGTGGTTCGGCCCGTACTCCAGGGTGATCACGAACCGGTGCGGCGCGGGCCCGAGACCGCCGTCGGCGACGTACGCGGTGGGGACCTCCTCCTCGTACCGGGCCTGATCGCCGGACACCGTCACCACGTCGCCGAGCACCCCGAACTGCTGCCACAGCGCGGAGGAGCGGTTCACCCGCGCCACCAGCGCGTCGCTGATCGCGTCCGGCGCCGCCGCCAGCCCGGTCGACGGCCACGGGCGGTCGTGGTGCCGCGCGGTCAGGATCCGGTGCAGCGCCCGCGCCCCGTACCGGAACCCGTGGATGAACCCGCTGGTGGACCGCTTGAAGTCGCGCTGCTGCGTGAGCGTCCCGGCGAAGTGCAGTCCGGGCACGTTCACCGACTCGTAGGCCGAGGTCTGCTCGGGGAACCGGTCGTCGATCACCAGCGCGGGGCGGCAGGAGTCGTCGAACACCGAGGCGTCGAAACGGAAACCGGCGCACGAGACGATCCGGTCGTACTCCAGCTCCCGCAGCTTCTCCTCGGTGCGCGCGTACCGGAACAGCACCCGGAACCCGCCGCCGGGCCTCGGCTCGATCAGCTCGATCGTGCCGTCCAGCACCGCGTTCTCGGACTTGAGCTGGTAGGTGTCCAGGAAGTTGTTGTTCACCGCCCGCAGGTGCCCGACGAAGTGCGTCTGCCAGGCCAGCTTCACCGAGTGCGGCCCGGCGACGTGGATCACCGCCGCGTGCTCGATCAGCGAGTCGGCCGTCTCGAACGCCGAGTTGCCCTTGCCGATGATCAGCACCCGCTGGTCGGTGAACGACTCGGGGGACGGGTCGAAGGTGTCGTAGCGCTCGGCGTGCTCGACGCCGGGGATCCTCGGCACGTTCGGCCGCGACACCCCGGTCGCGACCACCACCCGAGCCGCCCGCCACTCCTTCCCGGCGCCGTCGAGCACGGTGAAACCGGTGTCGTCGCGGGAGATCCGCACGACCTCGACCCCGTAGTGCGCCCGAACCCCCGTGGCGGCGGCGAAATCGGCCAGGTAGCGCACCATGTCGTCGGCGTGCGGGAAGTACTTCCCGGTGTACCGGCCGAACAGCAGCTCCGGGTCGTCGGACAGCAGCGAGTTCCAGTCCACCCGCAGCCGCTGCTCCGGGTCCCGGTACCCGCTGCGCACCTTGTTGATGGAGATCAGGGTGCGGTGCCTGGGGTAGCGGGAGAAGAACGCCCCCGGCGCCTCCCCGCGCTCCAGCACGGCGTAGTCCCGGCCGTCCCGCTCCAGCAGTGCCGCCAGCTGCAGGCCCGCCGGGCCCGCGCCGATGATCAGGTACTCGTGCGCCATGCGTCCGGAAGCTAGCCCGGCGATCTCAGAGAACTCTGAGATCGCTTTCCTACGGTCAGCCGGTGACCACGACCAGCCCCGGCGCCACCGCCGCACCCGCCGACCCCGGCGCCCCGATCGACCTGGGCGCGCCGCTGAGCACCGCCGACCTGCGCCGCGCGGCCGATCCCGTGCCGCTGCTCGTCGGGCCGGAGGTGCGCGGGCGCGTCGAGCGGGCCCGCGAGTTCCTGCGCGTGGTGCGCGCCGACGACGACCGGCCCGTGTACGGGGTCAAGACCGGGTTCGGGGCGCTCATCGGCTACGCCGGGCGCGCTGAGGAGGCCGACCAGTGCGACAACACCCTCGCGCACCTGGGCGCCGGTCAGGGACCGGACCTGCCGCACGACGTGGTGCGCGCCGCCCTGCTGCTGCGGGTGTGGTCGCTCGGCCAGGGCTTCTCCGGGGTGTCGACCGAGGTCGTGGACACCCTGGCCGCGATGTTCGCGACCACGTTCACCCCGGCCGTGCCCCGGTTCGGCTCGGTCGGCGCCAGCGGCGACCTGATCCCGCTCGCCTACGCCACCCAAGCCCTGCGCGGCAGGGGGAGCGCGCACCTCGACGGCGAGCGGCTGCCCGCCGACGAGGCCCTGAACCGGGCCGGGCTCGCCCCGCTCACCCTGGACGGCCGCGACGCGCTCGCCCTGGTCAACGGCACCTCCGTGACCACCGCCGCGACCGCGCTGGCACTGGACTCGGTGCGCGCGAGCCACCGCGCCGCCCAGGACCTCACCTGCCTGCTCGCCGACGTCCTCGGCTGCGACCCCGGTTTCCTGCACCCCGGCCTGATCGGCGCCTACGGCCACCCCGGCGCGATCGCCGTCGCGGAGCGGATGCGCGGCGCGCTCGACGGGACCACGCCCGCCGGCGACCGGCCGCTGCAGGAGCCGTACAGCATCCGCTGCTCGCCGCAGCTGCTCGGGGCCGCCGAGGACGCGCTGCGCTACGCCGACGGCGTCGTGGCCGCCGACCTGACCAGCATCAGCGACAACCCGCTGTTCTTCCCCGAGGACGACGTCGTCGCGCACGGCGGCAACTTCTTCGGCCAGCCCGCCGCGTTCGCCGCCGACGCGATCGCCATGGTCACCGCGTCGGTCGGCAACCTCGTGGAGCGGCAGCTCGACCTGCTGGTCGACCCGGCCCGCAACACCGGCCTGCCCCCGATGCTCGCCGCGGGACCGGGGCAGCAGCACGGTTTGCAGGGCGTGCAGCTGGCCACCACCGCGTTCATCGCCGAGATCCGCCGCAACGCCGTGCCCGCGAGCACGCAGAGCCTGCCGACGAACCTGCACAACCAGGACGTCGTGCCGTTCGGCACCCAGGCCGCGCTGCGCTCGTACGACCTGGCGGAGCTGCTGCGGCTGCTGTGCGGCTCGCTCGCGCTGGGACTGCGGCAGGCCGTGCACGTCGGCGGCAGGCGGCCCACTGCGCCGCGCTGCGCGGAGCTGCTGGACCTGCTGGCGGACGCGATCGCGCCGGTCGACCCGGACCGCCCGCTGGACGCGGACGTGCGCCTGGCGGCGGATCTGGTGACCGGGTGGCGGGGCTGATCCTGGGGCTGGGGTTGGGGCGCTCCTCGGGGCTGGGCAGCCGGTTCCGGGCAGTCGGTTCCGGGGAGCCGGTTCCGGGGAGCGCGCTCCACCCCGGCGCGCTCCCCGGTGGGCGTGGTTCCGCCGGGTGCGCGGCTTCGGTGGTCCGCTACGGGTGTCGCGGGCTCGGCACCTCCTGGGACCACGCAGGATGCCGCTCCGCCCGCGAGAGCTCCGCCTGGACCTGTCCCAGCGGGTCAACGCCGCCGGGCCGCACCGCTCCCGGCCGATGTTCCGCGCCTGTCACCCCCGGCCGGTGTTCCGCGTTCTCGGGTCGAGCGGTTCCCGTCCGGCGTCCCGCATTGGTCGTCCCCGGCCGATGTTCCGCGTCGGTCGCCCCCGGTCGGTCCTCCGCCCCCTCGGGCCCACCCACCACGCCTGCCGCCCCCGCCGGTTCCGCCGGTTCCGCCGGACTCCCCGCCCGCCAAGGCTCCCCGCGCACCCCCGCCCCACCACCCGTGGGAGCGCTCTCCGCCAGCGGCAGCCGCACCGTGAACCGCGCGCCCCGGCCCGGTGCGCCCACCGCGCCGACCGCGCCCCCGTGCCCGACCACGACCTCCCGCACCAGCGCCAGCCCCAGCCCGAACCCCTGCTCCCCGCCACCCGGCCCCCGGTGGTGCCGGTCGAAGAGCCGGTCCGCCGCCACCGGGTCGAAGCCCTCGCCGGTGTCCGCCACGGTCAGCTCCGCGACCCCGCCCGCCCGCGCCAGCCCCACGTCCACGCGCCCGCCGGGCGGGGTGTGCCGCACCGCGTTCGCCAGCAGCTCCGCCACCGCCCGGAGCAGCGCCGTCTCCACCCCGGTCACCACCAGCGGTCCCGATGGCAGCCGCGCCGACAGCGCGATCCGCCGCTCCGCCGCCCGGTCGACCTCGGCCGCCACCGCGTCCCGCGCGAGCGCCGCCAGGTCCACCGCCCGGCCGGACTGCTCGGTCAGCAGCGCCGACCGCAGCAGGTCGTCCACCACGTCGCCGAGCCCGCCGATCGTGCCGATCAGCCTGTCCAGCCCGGCCCGGTGCTCGGGCGGCAGCCCCTCCGCCTCGGCCTTGCGCGCCAGCAGCTGCGCCCGCAGCCGGGCCCGCGCGATCGGCGTGCGCAGCTCGTGGCTCGCGTCCGCGACGAACCGCCGCTGCCTCGTCAGCGCCTCCGCCAGCGGCGCCACCGCCTCGCGCCCCACCAGCACCCCGGTCGCCGCCGCCGCGACCAGCGCGCACGCCTCGCCCACCGCCAGCGCCGCCAGCAGGTACCGCCGGTCGGCGAGCTGGTGGCGGGCGTCGAACACCGCCTGCACCACCTCGCCGCCCTGGTCCGCGCGGGTCAGCACCAGGTACTCGGTGCCGTTCGCCGCGACGGTCCGCTCCACCTCGCCGCCGTCCGCGCGCACCCGCGCCAGGTCGTCCCGCAACGGGAACCCACGCGGCGGCGTCCCGGCCCCCAGCTCGGTCCCGGCCCCGGTGAACAGCCAGGTGCTGCCGGACGGCGGCCCGTGCTCGACGCCGTGCCGCAGCTCGCGCCGCACCTGCTCGCCCTGCGCCCGCTCCAGCACCGCGTAGGCCGTCCCACCGATCAGCGCCACCAGCCCGGTGATCGCCAGCGCCACCAGCGCGCTCACCCGCAGCCGGGCGCGCAGCACGATCGCCCGCTCCGCCTCGGTCCACGAGCGGCGGGGCGCCCTCACAGCGCGCCAAGGCGGTAGCCGACGCCCGGCACGGTGTGCACCACCGAGCGGCCCGCCTTGGCGCGCAGGTAGTACACGTAGGTGTCCACTATGGACGGCGAGGTGGTGTCGTGGAACACCGCGCGCCGCAACGAGGTCCGCGTGTGCACGGTGTCCGGGTGCGTCGCCAGCACGCGCAGCAGCCCGAACTCGCGCGAGGTCAACCCGAGCCGTCCGCCACCGGGCAGCACCACCTCGCGCTGCCCGACGTCCAGGTGCCCCGCGCCGATCCGCAGCACGTCGGTCAGCTCCAGCGCCCGGCGGCACAGCGCCCGCAGGCGCGCGCTCAGCTCGTCGAGGTCGAACGGCTTGACCAGGTAGTCGTCGGCGCCCGCGTCCAGCCCGTCGATCCGGTCGTGCACGGTGCCCTGCGCGGTCAGCAGCAGCGCGCGCGCCCGCACCGACCGGGACCGCAGGCGCACCAGCAGGTCCAGCCCGTCGAGCGCGGGAAGCCCCCGGTCGATCACGACCACGTCGTAGGGCCGGGTCAGCCCGAGGTGCAGCCCGCGCTGCCCGTCGGCGGCGACGTCCACCGCGTACCCCTCGGCGCGCAGCGACTCGGCCAGCAGCTCCGCCAGCTCGCGGTCGTCCTCGACCAGGAGCAACCGGAACCGGCCGTTCGGCTGCGTCCCCGTGGTGCCGTGCACGCAGAACAGAGTCCCACGTCAGGAGGGTGCGTCAACGTTCGCCGAACCCCTGCTCGACCCGGTCGTTCGGGGAGCCGCACCGGTGTCGCGCCCAGGTGCGAGGGGGCGGTCGGAACACCGTGCCGGGGTGTCGGTGGTGCGAGCCACGCTGCCCGCACCGGGTTCGGATCAGAGCGCGACCGGGTACCGCCCCGGCCGGTGGTTCGCGGACACCACGAGGTTCACCACGACCGCGCCCAGCGCGGAGAGCGCCACGGCGTCCAGCGGCATGAACAGCGCCGACACGGCCACCACGACCGCGTCCAGCGCCAGCAGCACGTACCCGGCCCGCCAGCCGAACCGGTCCTGGCAGACCAGCGCCACGATCGTGAAGCCGCCCAGGCTGGCGTGGTGGCGGAAGACGAACAGGATGCCGATGCCCGCCGCCAGGTTCCCCAGCAGCGCGGCGTACAGCGGGTTGATCGCGTCCACCCGCAGGTAGGACGCGTGGGCCAGCGAGGACGCCGACAGCAGCGCCAC
Source organism: Actinosynnema pretiosum (assembly GCF_024171695.1). Classification (GTDB taxonomy): domain Bacteria; phylum Actinomycetota; class Actinomycetes; order Mycobacteriales; family Pseudonocardiaceae; genus Actinosynnema; species Actinosynnema pretiosum. The sequence continues at coordinate 335,734 of NZ_JAMTCF010000005.1, forward strand.
CGCCACCGCCGAGGCCACCACGAACCGGGGGCCGCGCCTGCGCCACGCCAGTGCCACGAACGGGGCGTTCAACAGGGTGAACACCACCGCGAACGGCCAGTCGACGAGGTGCCCGACCAGCAGCACCAGTCCCGCCGTGCCACCCGTCACCACCCCGGCCGACTTGAGCAGGAACAGACCCAGCGAGGCCACGAAAGCCCCGATCACGATGCCCGCGACGTTCTCCGCGGTGCTGTGCTTCGGCGGCGCCTGCTGCACTTGTGGTGCGAGGGGAGCCGATTCGATCGTTGTCACGGGGCAAAGAATGCCGAGTGACGTGGCATTCGCACAACAGAGCCTCCGGGGGCTGCGCATCCTGACTCGACTGACTCGATTCAGGTGTCAGAATGCGCAGCGTGGACAGCCTCGATGCCCGAATACTGCTGGCCCTGGACGAGCAGCCCGACGCGACCAGCCTCGCGCTCGCCCAGCGGCTGGGCATCGCCAGGAACACCCTGCACGCGCGGTTGCAACGGATGCAGCGGTCGGGGGCGATCGGCGAGTTCAGCCGCAGGGTCGACCCGGCTTCGCTCGGGTGGCCGCTGGTGGCGTTCGTGTCGATCGCGCTCAGCCAGAGCACGGCGCGGAGGGTGAACGACGCGCTGCGGGGGTTCCCGGAGGTGGTGGAGATGCACTCGACCACCGGGGAGGCGGACCTGCTGGTGAAGGTCGTCGCTCGGGACACGGCTGATCTGCACCGGATCACCAGCAGTTTTTTGACGGTGCCGGGGGTGATGCGGACTAACACGGCGATCTCGTTGAGCGAGGAGATGCCGTTCCGGATCAGGGCGTTGATCGAGGCTGTCGCGGAGGAGGGGAGTGGCGGCTAAGCCCGGTTGAGGGGGAGCGTGGCCGACGAGTCCACCCCTCCGGGTCAGCCCTGCTCCCCCAGGTCGGCCGCCGTCAGGTGCTGCTCGATCCGCGCCAACAGCTCCGCGCACCGCCGAACCTCCTCCAAATCCTCCCCCAACACCCCAGCCAGCTCGCTCGACCAAGCCGCCCGCAGCACCCCCAGGTTGCTCGCCGCCCGCTCCGTCGGGTGCACCGCCACGCTCCGCCCGTCCGAAGCGACCCGCGACACCATCCCCTTCTCCTCCAACCCCCGCAGCGCCGCGCTCACGTTCGTCCGCTGCAACCGCGTGTGCCGGGCGATCTGGCTGGGCGACGCCCCAGGGAACAGATCCACCACCCGCATCACGAACCGCTCAGTCTCGGTCAGCGCCACCACATCCGCCCCGGTGGGCGTCCGGGCGCGCACCAGCCTGCCGACGTTCAGAACCAGGTCGGCCAGTTCGGCGAGCGGGTCGTCCGCGCTGCCTGGGCGGTGGGGCATGGCGTTCAGCCTAGCGGGTTATGTCATCATAATTATGTGTCCATAACCTCCGCCGACCGCACAGCCACGCCGACCCCCGCCCTCAGCCGGGGTCGTCGCGTGTGGCTGGCCCTCGTGCTCGGCTCGCTCAGCGCCTTCGGCCCGCTCACCATCGACATGTACCTCCCCGCCATGCCCGACATGGCCCGCGAGCTGAGCACCAGCGCCTCGGCCGTCCAGCTCACCCTCACCGTCTTCGTCATCGGCCTCGCGGTCGGCCAACTCCTCGTCGGCCCGGTCTCCGACGCCTGGGGCCGCCGCCGTCCGCTGCTCGCGGGCCTCGCGCTGTACGCCGCGGGCTCCCTGCTGTGCGCGCTGGCCCCGGACATCACCTGGCTGCTGACCGGCCGCGTCGTGCAGTCCCTCGGCGCTGCGGCGGGCGTTGTGCTGGCGCGGGCGATCGTGCGCGACCTGTTCGACGGCGTCGCGATGACCCGGTTCTTCTCCACCCTCATGCTGGTCAACGGCGTCGCCCCGATCATCGCCCCGGTGATCGGCGGGCAGCTGCTCGTCGTCGCGAGCTGGCAGGCGGTCTTCCACGTCCTGGCCGGCCTGGGCGTCCTCCTCCTCGTGGCCGTCCTGGTCGCCCTGCCGGAGTCGCTGCCCGCCGCGCGCCGCAACGCCCGTCCGCGCGACACCCTGCGCAGCCTCGGCGCCCTGATCGCCGACTGGGGCTACCTGCGGTACGTCCTCGCCGCCGCCCTGGTGTTCGCGGCGGTGTTCGCCTACATCTCCGGCTCCTCGTTCGTGCTCCAGGACGGCTACGGGCTCAGCGCGCAGCAGTACAGCCTCGTCTTCGGCCTCAACGGGGTCGGCACCGTGCTGCTCGGCGCGGGCAACGGGCTCGTCGTCGGCAAGCTCGCCTCCGAGCGGACCCTGCTGCTCGGCGGGGCCGCCGTCACCGCGCTCGCCGCGCTCGGCGCACTGGTCGGCGCGCTCGCCGGGTGGCCGCTGCCGTGGCTGCTGGGGTGCCTGTTCCTGGTCGTGTCGATGATGGGCGTGGTCATGGCGAACGCGACCTCGCTCGCCCTGGCCGGGCACGGGTCGGCGGCGGGCGCGGCGTCCTCGTTGCAGGGGTTGCTCCAGTTCCTCATCGCCGGGATCGCCGCCTCCGCGATGAGCTGGGGCGGTCAGGCGACGGCGGTGTCGATGGGCGCGACCATGGTGGTCTGCGCGGTCGGCGCGCTGGCCCTGCTGCTGGGCCGCCGCACCGCCTGAGACCCGAAGGGCCGAAGGCGCGAACCGCGTTCCGCGCAATTCCAACCGAAACGGTTTCCCGGACAGCCCGAGGTGGTTCGGAGTATCGTCCGCAACGCCACCGCCGAACACGCGGAAATCCCACTCCCGCAGCACTTCCGGGACTTCCGAGTACCGGCGGGCGGCCTTTGTCGGGGGCGTCTCGCGGAACAACCACCTTGGGGGTCGTCGTGGAACCTGCTGAACGATTAGCGCCCGCGCGGGACGAGGTCACCCGCTACCTCTGCGCCGCCGCGCACCTGGACCCGGAGTTCGCCGACAGCGCCGTCCGCGAGTTCCTGGGGTCGCCGAACCGGGCCATCCCGCCGTCGCCCGGCGTCGACAGCGAGGCGGTGCTCCGGGAGGCGCTGGCCGCGCGCGGCAGGCGGGTCCTGCGGGACGCCGCGCTGCTGCTCCTGCTGGTGGTGGCCCTGCTCACCGAGCCGCTGGTGGTGGTGCTGTGGCTGCTGGTCGGGCTGCCGTTCGCGTTCCGCAAGCCCGATCCGAGACGTGCGGGCAAGCAGCAGCAGGGGGTGCTCATCGCGCTCGGCGTGATGGGCGTGTTCCTGGTGTACGTGCTGATCGCGCTGGAGGAGTACAACTCGCCCCGCAGCCGCTACGCGCGCGAACCGGAACTGATCCCCGGCGTCGACGGCGAGTTCTTCGTGCTCGCCGCGATCTTCTTCCTCCTGGCGCTCCTGCTGCTCCTCGCGGACCGCTTCGCCGTGCACAACCTGGTGTTCACGAGTTTCCAGCGCGGGAACTTCACCGGGGCCAAGCGGACGCGCAGCTGGTTCGGCGAGTGGCGGTTCTCCGCGGACAACGTGCGGGCGCGGGAAAAAGGCCTCGAGGTGCTGCGCCGCGCCGCCGTCCCCGACGACCGCCCCAGGATCGTCGTCTACCGGGGCGAGCGCCCGTTCGTCGGCACCGGCCTCGTCTACGACCCCTGGTCGCTCGCGCTCACCCTCGACCCGGCGGACGAGCCGGGTCGCCCGGTGGACGTGGACCTCGGCGAGCTGTACGAGGCGCTCGCGCACGGCCTGACCGAGCTGGTGGGCCCGTCGTCGCTGTCCCCGAGCGGGCGGCTGACCGGCCTGCGCGCGACCGAGCAGGTGGTGGCCTCGGCCGCCGAGCTGGCCAACCGCGTCGACGACCCCCGCGCCACCGGCCTGCTGCCCGGCGCGCACGGCAGACCGCCGCACACCCTGCCCGCCGAGCGCGCGGACGGGGTGGCGCGCGAGCCGCAGGAGTGGCTGCGGTACTTCCGGTGCTTCCAGGTGGAGAGCTGGGACCGGCAGCTGGTGGTCACCTGGTACCTGCACCTGGGGTGCGACGACGGCAGGCTGTACGTGGAGTGGACGCCGACCGTGCTGATGCCGGTGCGCGCGGTGTACAAGGACATCGACGCCACCCGCCCCACCCCGCTCAAGCCGGTCCGCGAGGCGCTGGCCCGCGCGCTGTCGCTGCCGCTGACCGCGTTCAGCCGGGCCCGCAGGCTGGTGTCCCGGCTGGTGGGCCCGTCGCGCTCGCTGTCGCCGTCCGAGCGGTACGGGGCGGAGTCCAGCCTGCGCGAGCTGGGCGCGGGGGACGAGGTGCTGGACTACTTCCAGCGCGCGGACCTGGAGCGGTACGCGAAGCTGATGGACCGGCAGCTGCTGCGGACCCTGGGGCGGTACCTGGAGCGCAGGGGCGTGACCACCACGGAGTTCATGCGCCAGGCCACCCAGGTGGCGGACCGGCACATCCACATCAAGGGGTCGGTGAGCGGCAACGTGTTCATCGGCGACCGGAACACCGTCGGCGAGGACGGGAAGAAGGACGACCGGAAGTGAGGGGTGGGGACGTGGGCGGCGGCGGCAGGATCGAGATCGGCGGCAACGCGACCGGGGCGGTGTTCCAGGGGGACGGCAACACGATCGGCGACGTCCACGCGAACGCCGCGCCCGCGCCCGAGCGGGTGCGGGACGTGCGCGGGCTGCTCGCCGAGGCGCGCGCGGAGGTGGAGTCCGCGCCGGAGGGCGCGCCGGGGCGGGAGGCGGCGCTGGCGGCGTTGGAGGACCTGGACGAGGAGCTGGCGGAGCCGGACCCGGACCGGGGCGCGGTGGTGAAGCAGGCCCGGCGGTTGTCGCGGCGGGTGACGGCGGGACTGGTCGGCGCGGCGGCGGTGGCGGGACTCGTGGAGCGGGTGGTGGAGCTGTTCGGCTGACGGCCCGTCCCGGCGCGGACCCCCGCGCCGGGACGGACCCCGGCCTCACCCCGCCCCGACCCCGCTCCGCTCCACCGCCTCCCGCCGGTCCCGCTCCACCAACCCCCTCGGGTACACCAGGTTCAGCAGCGGCCCCGCCATCGCCGTCGTCACCACCGCCATCACCACCATGATCGAGTACAACCCCCGGTCCAGCACCCCCAGCTCCAACCCCACGCTCAGGATGATCAGCTCGGTCAACCCCCTGGTGTTCATCAGCGTCGCCAGCGCCGCGCTCCTGCGCGCGGGCACCCCGTGCGCCCGCGCCGCCGCGAACGCGCCGCCGAACTTCCCGCCGATCGCCGCCAGCAGCACCAGCCCCAGCTCCAGCACCCCGGTCCACCCGATCGTCGACAGGTTCACCTTCAACCCGGCCACGATGAAGAACACCGGCAGCAGCAGCGCCCCGTTGAACTCGGCCACCCGGTCCACCAGCGCCGCCCGCAGCGCCTCCGTGCCCTCGCGCGGGACCACCACGCCGAACAGGAACGCGCCGAAGACGAAGTGCAGGCCGACCCACTCGGTGAACGCCGCCGACACCAGCACGCCCGCCACCACCAGCGCCAGCTTCGTCCCGGTCAGCTCGGCCCCGCGCCCCAGCAACCCGCCCACCAGCGGCCGGACCGCGCCGAACATCACCGCCACGTACACCGGGCACAGCAGCAGCAACCACATCCCCGGCCCGCCGCTGCCCGACAGCAGCACCACGACCGCCAGCAGCGTCCACGCGAGCACGTCGTCGATCGCCGCGCAGGTCAGCGCCAACCCGCCCAGCGCCGTCCGCAGCATCCCCCGGTCGGCGAGGATGCGCGCCAGCACCGGGAACGCCGTCACCGACATCGCCGCGCCCATGAACAGCGTGAACCCCACCCGGTCCTCCACCGGGTGGTTCGCGATCAGCCGGAACGCCAGCGCCACGCCCAGCGCGAACGGCAGCAGGATCGAGCTGATCGACACCGTCGCCGCCAGCCCGCCCTGCCCGCGCGCCTGGGACCGCTGGAGCTCCAGCCCGATGACGAACATGAACACCGCGACGCCGATGTTCGCCGGCACGGCCAGGAACGGCCGCACGTCCACCGGGAACAGCGCGGCGGTGAAGCCCTCGCCCAGCAGGCTCGGGCCGAGCAGGACACCGGCCAGCACCTCGCCGATCACCGGCGGCTGACCGATGCGGCGGGCGGCCACGCCCAGCAGCCTGGCCAGCACGATCACCAGCGCCAGGTCCAGGAGCAGGAACACCACTTGGTGGGTGGTCACGGAGCACCTCCGAAGCGTCGCGGGACGGCCCGGTACCGCGTGGCCGCCGTTCCGCGAAGGTCCAGCAGCCCGGCCCGCGCGGACAAGGGCGGCGGGCCGAGGAGGTGCGAAGCCGTCGACACCCCCTGCCCGGTGCCCCGCACGGGTGGCCCGCGCGTCCGGGCGGGGTGGCCGCCGATCCGGTCGCCCCCGGCCCGACCACGGAGCGGGGCAGCCGCGCGTCCGAACCGGGGGAGGTCGCGCGCGACCGGGGGGACGCCGCGCGCGCCGACCGGACCCGGTCACGGTCCGGAACCGGGCCGGTCGCCGCCGCGACTTCGGGACCCGCGCGGCGCGTCCGCGCTCGTGCGGACCACCGGGTCACCCGCCCGGACCAGCGGCGGGCGAGCCCCGGCCACACCGCCACCGCGCGCGGGACCGGCCCGGTTGATCCCCGCGACCGCGCCCGTGATCCTCTTGCGTGCGACCGGAACCGGAACCGGCACAGGGGAGGAACGGGGAGATGTCCCGCGCGCTGCTCGGATACGACGTGCTCGACGTGCTCAGGCAGGCCCACCGGCGATCGGCCGGTGAGCCCGCCATCGGCACCGAGCACGTGCTCGCCGCCCTGGTCGACAAGGCCGCCGTCCCGGCGGAGGTGCTGCGCGGGGTCAGCGAGGTCGGGTCCACCGTGGACGAACCGCCCGTGCGCGCCCCCGCGCCCGAGGTCGTCGGCGTCGTCCGCGAGATCGCCCACCGGCAGCGGAGGGCGGTCGTGCTCAGCGACGCCGTCGAGGACGCGCTGCTCGACGCCCTGCGGGACGCGGGGGAGGGGGACGGGGACGGGCCGGTGCTCGTCACCGTCGAGCACTTCGGGCGGGCGCTGCTGCGGCTGTCCGGCACGCGGGTCGCGGAACTGCTGGCGCGCAACGGGTTCACCGCCGAGCAGGTGCGCATCGGGCCGGTGCCGGTGGACAAGTCGGCGTTGACCCTGCTGGCCGAGAGCAACGTGCTGGCCGGGCGCGACCACCCGGTCAAGGGCGCGCTCACGAACCTGTTCACCCGCGCGCTCGGCCTCGGCGGCTCGCTGCTGCCGCTCCACCTCCGCGCGCTCGCGGGCACCCAGGCCGTCCGGGGCGGGCGGGACGCCACCACCGCGGCCGACCTGCTGCTCGGGGTGCTCGCGCTGGACGAGCTGCTCCACGCGCACGGCGAGGCGCTCAAGCCGGAGCTGCTGCCCGCCAACGACGCGGGCACCGTGCTGCGCTCCTGCGGCGCGGACGCCCACGCCCTGCGCGCGCTCGTCCCCTCCGGCCGGGTGTTCATGGGCAGGCCGTTCCTGGTCACCCCCGCGGCTCCCGGCGAGGAGGAGGACGTCACCCGGCTGAGCCCGGCCGCCGAGCGGGTCATGGAGGCGGTGCGGCAGCGGGTCTCCGACGGTGAGCAGGCGGGCACCCGCGCGCTCGTGCGGGAGCTGCTCGACGACGAGGGCGGCGAGGTCGCGAAGCTGCTGGCGCGCCAGGGCGCGGACGTGGAGCGGTTGCGCGCGGAGCTGGCCGGGACGCGGGCGTAGGGTCGTCGCGCGGGGGACGGGGGCGGTCGCGTGGACGAGGCAGGCGCAGGCGCGAAGCGCTGGGCTCCGCTGCTCACCGCCCTGATCTTCCTGGTGGCGCTCAACCTCCGCCCGGCGATCACCTCAGTCGGCCCGCTGCTGCCGGGCATCGCGGCCGACGAGCGGCTGAGCGAGGCGCGGCAAGGACTCCTCGGCGCGCTGCCGCTGATCGCGTTCGGCCTCGCCTCGCCGTTCGTGCACCGGATCTCGACCAGGCTCGGCGCCGAGCGCACCCTCCTGATCGCGCTCCTGGCGCTCGCGGCGGGCGTGCTGGCCCGCTCGTTCACCGGCCACACCGGACTGTGGGTCGGCACGGCCCTGCTGGGCGCCGCGATCGGCGTGGGCAACGTGCTCGCGCCCTCGGTGGTCAAGCGCGACTACAGCGGCAACGTCTCCAGGGCGACCGGGGTCTACTCGGCGTTCATGACGACCGCCGCCGCCACCGCGTCCGCCGTGGCCGTCCCGCTGTCCGCGCCGCTGGGCTGGCGCGGCTCGCTCGCGGTGTGGGCGGTCCCGGCGCTGCTGATCGCGCTGCTGTGGCTGCCCAGGGCACTGCCCGCGCCGACGAGGGACGACCCGGTCGCGGAAGCGGAAGCGGCCACCACCAGCGTGTGGCGGCAGCCGACCGCGTGGGTGCTGACCGCGTTCATGGGCCTCCAGTCGACCACCTTCTACGTCATGGTCACCTGGCTGCCCACGATCGAGACCACGGCGGGCGTGCGCCCCGAGCAGGCCGGTCTGCACCTGTTCGCCTACCAGGTCACCGGGATCGGCGCGGGACTGGCGATCCCGCGCCTGATGCGCGACCCGGCCACCCAGGTCGCTGCGGCGGTCACCGCGAGCACCCCGATGCTGCTGGGCGTGCTCGGCCTGCTGGCCGCGCCGGGGCTGAGCGCGCTGTGGACCGTCGTGATCGGCCTGGGCACCGGGGCGTCGCTGGTGGTGGCGCTGTCCCTGATCGGCCTGCGCGGTCGCACGCACGCCGAGACCACCGCGCTCTCCGGCATGGCCCAGTCCCTCGGCTACCTGCTGGCGGCGGCGGGCCCGGTCGCGGCCGGGCACCTGGCCGAGCGCACCGGGTCGTGGCGGGCCTCGTTGTGGCTGGTCGCGGCGCTGGCGGTGGTCCAGATCGTGGTGGCCCTGCGCGCGGGCCGGGTGCCCGACCACCGCACCTCGGCGCGCTGAACCCAGGCACGAACCCACTCCCGTGACTGTGTCGCGCCTCACGAACTGACCAAATGACCGATCTGGTCAGTATCTTCAAAAACATGATCACCACGAAGCAGCGACGAGTCCTCGTAGTCGGCGCCGGGATCACCGGACTCGCCACCGCCGGACGCCTGCGCAGGGCCGGGTGGACCCCCGTCCTCGTCGAGCGCTCGGCCACGCGCCGCTCCGGCGGCTACTTCATCGCCCTGTTCGGCGCCGGTCACGCCGCCGCCCGCAGGCTCGGCGTCCTCGACCACCTGCACGACCGCACCGCGCCCCGACCCCCGCTGGAGATCGACCGGTCGGGCGGCTCGCGCCCCGGCTTCGGCATGACCGACCTGCCCGGCAAGCCCTGGATGATGCTGCGCGGCGACGCCGAGCGGGCCGCGTTCGCCGCGCTCCCCGGCGACGTCGAGATCCGCTTCTCCACCGTCCCCACCGCCATCGCCCAGGACGCGGACGGCGTCGACGTCACCCTGCTCGACACCGCGTCCGGCACGTCGACCACCGAGCGGTTCGACCTGGTCGTCGGTGCCGACGGGCTCCGCTCGACGGTCCGCTCGCTCGTGTTCGGCCCCCACGAGCGCTACCTCAGGCGGCTCGGCTACATGATCGCCGCGTTCGAGCACGACGGCCCGGTCGACGGCCTCGAACCGGGCCAGGGCGCGATGCTGCTCGAACCCCACCGCTCGATGTGGGTCTTCACCTTCGCCGACCACAACCCGACGATCCTGTTCAGCTACCGCACCGACGACGTCGACGCCCAGTTCACCGGCACCCCGGCGCAGCGGGTCAGGGAGGCGTTCGGCCCGCAGCCCACCGGCCGCGTCCTCGGCGCCGCGCTCGACGCGCTGGAGAAGGCCGACACCGCCCTGTTCGACTCGGTCGAGCAGGTCCGCGTGGACACCTGGAGCCGGGGCCGCGTCGTCCTGGTCGGCGATTCCGCCTGGTGCGTCACCCTCTACTCCGGCATGGGCGTCTCCGCGGGCTTCGCGGGCGCCGAGCTGCTCGGCGCCGCCCTGGAGGCCGCACCCGACGACGTGCCCGGCGCGCTCGCCGAGTGGGAGCGCGGCCTGCGCCCGCACATCACCGCCTACCAGGACGCCGCCCCCGACCAGCGCCGGGTGTTCGTGCTGGACAACCGGTTGCAGGTCGCCCTGCGCCGCGCCCTCCCGCTGATCACCCGCACCCGGCCGGGCAAGCGGCTGGCCGAGCGGGTCATGGGCTTCGACGAGATCGCCCGCACCAAGAACGCCGATATCGTGGGCGAGGCGCTGAACCGCTCGGCCCGAACCGGAGCGCGGGAGAAGAACACCCTTGTCCGACCTGCTTGAGACCCCCTCGCCCAAGGCGGCCCGAATCCTGGCCGCCGCGGGCGAGCTGCTGCTCGCCCGAGGCGTCCGGGGCGTCACCATCGCCGAGGTCGCCCAGCGCGCCCACGTCGGCAAGGGCACCGCCTACCTGTACTGGAAGACCAAGGAGGACCTGGTCCTCGAACTGGTCTGCCGCGACTTCCTCGCCCTCTCCGGCGAGGTGACCGCGCGGCTCGCCGCCGACCCCGGCCTGGTCCGCCCCTCCCGGCTGTGCGGGCACATCGTCGCCACCGCCCCGGCGCACCCGTTCGTCAGCGCCGTCAAGGCCGGTGGCGGCGAGCTGCTGGGACCGCTCGCGGCCGACCCGCGCGCGGCCGAGCTGCTCGACCTGCTCGGCCCCGACGCGGTGATGCGGCGCGTCCTGCCGATCTGGCGCGCCCACGACCTAGCCCGCGACGACTGGCCGCTGCCCGACCAGGCGTTCGCGCTCCAGGCCCTGCTCACCGGCTTCCTGCTGTGCCCGGCCCCCGCCGACCTCGACCCGGCCGCCGTGCTGCCCGCGGCCGTGACCGCGCTGCTCGGCCCGGAGCGGGCCGCCGAGGAGCAGGTCCGGTCCGCCGCGGAGGCGGGAGCGCTGGTCATCGCGCGGGAGCAGGCCGCCGCGCGGGCGCTCGTCGGCCTCCCGGCCACCACCGGTTGAAGATCCGCCGTCCGGGTAACCGCTGACCGTGCGTCACCAACTTCCGGGGGACGGAACGGTCACCTCCGCCTCAGCCGGGGGAATCGGACAAAGGTCGCACTCCTTCAGCAACCGTACAGGTTCCCGTGTTATGGTCCCCGCCATGCCCAGCAGTGCCGACCGGAGCGCCGACGCTGACGAGTGCAGTACCGGGCCGGGTTCAGCCCGGCCTGACCTGCGCGAACCCGGCGGCGCCCGGCCGTCGGCCACGCCGCCGTGCCCGGCTGCCCGCGCCCTCCCCGTCGGAGGCCGCGCCCGCTCGGCGGTGCGCTTCCCGTGCCCGAGACCGCCGACGACCGGCGGTGGCACGTCACCGCGCGTAACCCACTTCCGGGGGAACGCGCGTCCCCGGCTCTCGCCCGTCCGCGTCCCGCACCGGACCGCGCCGCCCCGCTCGCCCGCGCCGAGGCGCCCCTAGTCGGCGACCCTGGACGACGGGCGGACCGCGCTCCCCGCGCGAGCCCGCGTCCCGGCGCGCGCCACCACCACGCCCCGCCGAGGGCGATCCCGAAGCCGCACCGCGCCGGACCCACCCGGCGCGGTGTCCAACCCAACCCCGAGCACAACGTGAGGACGGACCGGACCCCGCATGGAATGGATGCTCAGCCCCGAGCTGTGGATCGCCTTCAGCACCCTGCTGCTGCTGGAGATCGTGCTCGGCATCGACAACATCGTGTTCATCTCCATCCTCGCCGGGCGGCTGCCCGCCGACCAGCAGAAGAAGGCCAGGACCATCGGCCTCTCCCTCGCGCTGATCACCCGGCTGATCCTGCTCGCGTCGCTGTCCTGGGTGATCGGCCTGACCGCGCCGCTGTTCACCGTGCTCGGCCAGGAGATCTCCGGGCGCGACCTGATCCTGCTCATCGGCGGCCTGTTCCTGCTGGGCAAGGCCACCTACGAGATCCACGAGCAGCTGGAGGGCAGTGACCACTCCAAGTCCAGCAAGACCGTCTCGTTCGCCTCGGTGATCGCGCAGATCCTCGTGCTGGACGTGGTGTTCTCGCTCGACTCGGTGATCACCGCCGTCGGCATGGTCGACGAGCTCGGCATCATGATCGCCGCCGTCGTGGTCGCCATGGCGATCATGCTGCTGTCGGCGGGCGCGATCAGCGACTTCGTCAACCGCCACCCCACGGTCAAGATGCTGGCCCTGTCGTTCCTGCTGCTCATCGGCGGCAGCCTGATCGCCGAGGGCCTGGACCAGCACATCGCCAAGGGCTACGTGTACGGCCCGATCGCGTTCTCCGTCCTGGTGGAGTTCCTGAACCTGAAGGCGCGCAGCAAGCGGGAGAAGAAGCCCGTCCAGCTGCACCCGACCTACGTGAAGGGCCAGCAGGACGGCGCGGCGGGCGAGGGCGCGGCGGCCACGGCCACGGCCGTCGAGCCGGGCGCCACCGCCACCGCCACCGCCCCGGCGAAGACCGAGGTCGAGACCGATCCCGGCAAGTCCTCCGGGGAGCCATCGGGCAAGGCGTGAGGCGCTGAACGGCCGCCCCACCCCGGTGGGGCGGCCGTTCTTCACGCGATCGCCACGCGCCGCGCCCGCCCGCGCCGCTAGGTTGATCACTGTCCGCCCGGTGCTCGCAGGGGGAGTGGGAACGTGGAACTGCCGCGCAGCCGCCCGGCGAAGGACCGGCCGGGAGCCGCAGCCTGGTTCGGCCCGGTCGCGCTCGGGCTGGCCCTGATCAGCTGGCTGTTCCCCATCGGCGCCCTGTGGACGGCGGGCGTCGCGCTCGCGCTGGCCGTGCTGTCCATGACCACCGACCGCGCCTACCGGCTGGACTGGACCGCCGTCGCGGGCTGCTGCCTCGGCGTCGCCCAGTACGCGTTCACCGCCCTGCTGCTGGTCGTGGAGCTGTCCCCGGCCTAGACCGGCCCCGCACCCCCGGTCGGCGCCCCCGACGGGCGTGCGCGAGGATCGGCCGCCAGTGCGGTGGCTGGTCGTGGCCCGTGGCGGCCTCGGCGGGAACGGGGTGGGCGTGGACGAGCGGGACAGGTCGATCATCCGGGAGCTTCAGGCCGACGCGCGGCTGACCAACCGGCAGCTCGCCGCGCGGATCGGGCTCGCGCCGTCGAGCACGCTGGTGCGCACCAGGGCGCTGGAGCAGAGCGGCACGATCGCCGGCTACCACGCCGAGGTCGACCTGACCAGGATCGGGCGCGGCGTGCAGGCCCTGATCGCGTTCCAGGTCCGGCCGCTCAGCCGCGAGGTGATCCGGGCGTTCGAGGCGTTCGCCCTCCAGCAGCCCGAGGTGCTGTCGGTGTTCGTGCTCGGCGGCGGCGACGACTTCCTGGTGCACGTCGCGGTGGCCTCCGTGGAGGACATGCACGCGCTGATGATGGACCGGTTCAGCAAGCGCAAGGAGGTGGTCGGCTTCCGCACCTCCATCGTCTACGACCACACCCGGCGCTGGGAGGTCGAGCCGAACGGCGACGCGGGAAACCGCTGAGCCCCGCCGAACGGAGTTCGGCCCCCTGGGCGCCGGGTGGGCCGCTGCCGAACATCGTTCGGCGCGCGCGCCGTGTCGCCGACGTTCCTGCTTGTCTCCGGGTGTCGCACCGAACCGGAGAGAGGCGGACCCGATGGACGGACTTGGCAGTCCCGCGCCCGAGCGGCTGGTGGTCGAGCGCGGTCGCCGCAGCGGCCAGGTGATCGCGGTCAGCGTCGACTCCACCCGGCTCGGCCCGGCGCTGGGCGGCTGCCGCGCGCTGGCCTACCCGGCGTGGCAGGACGGGGTCGCGGACGCCGTGCGGCTGTCGGCGGCGATGACCGAGAAGGCCGCGCTCGCCGGGCTGGCCCACGGCGGCGGCAAGACCGTGGTGGTGCTGGAACCGGGTTTCACCGGGCCGCGCGCGGACCTGCTGGCGGACGTCGGCGACGCGGTGGAGGCGTTCGGCGGCGACTACGTGACCGGCCCGGACGTCGGGACCGGACCCGCCGACATGGTCGGGATCGGGCGGCGCACCCGGCACGTGCTGTGCAGGCCCGAGGCGGAGGGCGGCAGCGGCGACTCGTCCGCGCCCACCGCGCTCGGGGTCGGCGCGGCAATCGACGCGGTGCGCGCGCGCCTGTGGCCGGGGCGGGAGCTGGGCTCGCTGAGCTTCGCGGTGCACGGGCTCGGGCACGTCGGGTCGCTGGTGGCGCGGAGCCTCGCGGCGGCGGGCGCCCGGCTGGTGGTGTCCGATGTGGACACCTCGCGGCGGGCGCTGGCCGAATCCCTCGGCGCGGACTGGGTCTCCCCGCAGGAGGCGCTGGTCGCCGACGTGGACGTGCTGGCGCCGTGCGCGGTGGGCGGCGTGCTCACCGCCGGGATCGTCGGGGAGCTGCGCTGCGCGGCCGTGGTCGGGGCGGCGAACAACCAGCTCGACCACGACGGGACCGCCGACCTGCTGCACGCGCGCGGCGTGCTGTGGGCGCCGGACCCGGTGGTCAGCGGCGGCGGGGTCATCGCGTCGGTGGCCCGCGAGCGCGAGGGCGCCTCGGCTCGGGAGGCGCAGGAGCGGGTGCGCGGCATCGGGGCCAGGCTCGGGCGGATCCTCGACGCCGCAACGGCTTCCGGCACGACCCCGCTGCACGAGACCCGGCGGTTGGTGCGGGAGCTGCTCGACGCCGCGTGACGAGCGGCGCCCAGCGGCGGCGGTGTGCTGGGTGGCGGTGTGACGGGGGGCGGTGTGACGGTGCCGGGGCGTGCCGCGACCGGGGCCGGGCCGGGGCCGGGCCGGGGTGCGCGCCCCGGCCCGGCCCCGCGCCTCAGGCGGTCTCCGCCGCGGCGGCCCGACCGGCCTGCCGCCCGGAGAACAGGCACCCGCCGAGGAAGGTCCCCTCCAGCGCCCGGTACCCGTGCACCCCGCCGCCGCCGAACCCGGCGACCTCGCCCGCCGCGTACAGCCCCCGCACCGGCTGCCCGTTCGCGCCGAGCACCCGCCCGGACAGGTCCGTCTGCAACCCGCCCAGCGTCTTGCGCGTGAGGACGTTCATCCGGATCGCGATGAGCGGCCCGGCCGCCGGGTCCAGGATCTTGTGCAGCGGCGCGGTCCTGGCCAGGCTGTCGCCCACGTACGCCAGCGAGTTCCGGATGCCCATCACCTGGTTGTCCTTGGTGAACGGGTTGTCCACCTGCCGGTCCCGCACCTCGATCTGCGCCCGCAGGTCCTCCAGCCGCACCCGGTTCGACCCGGTCAGCCGGTTCATCCCGGCCACCAGGTCCGGCAGCGAGTTCGCGACGACGAAGTCCGCGCCCCGGTCCATGAACGCCTTCACCGGCGGCGGCGTGCTGTTGAGCAGCCTGCTCGCCAGGTACCCGAGCAGGTCCTTGCGGGTCAGCTCCGGGTTCTGCTCCGACCCGGACAGCACGAACTCCTTGTCGATGATCCGCTTGTTCAGCACGAACCACGAGTGGTCGTGCCCGGAGCGCGCGATCAGCTCCAGCGTGCCGAGCGTGTCGTAGCTGGGCACGCCGGGCAGCGGGAACCGGCGGCCGTTGCCGTCCAGCCACAGCGACGACGGCGCGGCCAGCACCCGGATGCCGTGGCCGGGCCAGATGGGGGAGTGGTTGGCCAACCCCTCGGTGTAGTGCCACATCCGGTCCCGGTTGACCAGCCGCGCCCCGGCCGACTGGCTGATCGCCAGCATCCGCCCGTCCACGTGCGCGGGCACGCCGGTGACCATCCGCGCGGGCGGCGTCCCCAGCCGCGCGGGCCAGTTGGCGCGCACCAGGTCCAGGTTGCCGCCGATGCCGCCGGAGGTGACGACCACGACCGGCGCGCGCAGCTCGAAGTCCCCGACCTGCTTGCGGGAGCTGGGAGTCCCGCGCGCCGCGCCGCTCGCCTCCAGCACGGCCCCGCGCACGCCGGTGACCGCGCCGTTCGTGGTGACCAGCGCGTCCACCCGGTGCCGGAACCGGAACGACACCCGCCCGCGCTCCGCGTTCTGGCGCACCAGCTTCTCGAACGGCTCCATCACGCCGGGGCCGGTGCCGAGGGTGATGTGGAAGCGCGGCACCGAGTTGCCGGGACCGTCCGCGAGCTGCCCGCCGCGCTCGGCCCAGCCGACGATCGGCACCCACGACACGCCGAGCCCCGCCAGCCACGACCGCTTCTCCCCGGACGCGAACTCCAGGTACGCGTTCGCCCACTTGGCCGCCCAGTGGTCCTCGCCCAGCGGGTCGTTCACACCCCGGTCGAAACCGGCCGTGTTGAACCAGTCCGCGCGGGCCAGGTCGAGCGAGTCCTTGATGCCCGCCAGGCGCTGCTCGGTCGAGTCGACGAAGAACAGCCCGCCGAGCGACCAGAACGCCTGGCCGCCCAGGCTCGCCTCCGGCTCCTGGTCCAGCAGCAGCACCTTCCGGCCCGCCGCCGCGAGCTCCGAGGTCGCCACGAGACCGGCGAGCCCGCCGCCGACGACGATCGCGTCGGCGTCCGCGCTCGCCGAGGGCGCGGCGGCGGCTTCCGCGAAACCCAGTGCTCCCAACGCTGATCCGGCGGCTGCCCCGCCACCGGCCGCCAGCAGTGCCCGTCTGGTCAAGCTGCTCGGGTCCGGACGCATCGTCGCAAGTCCTCCCTGGCGCTGGGTGCGCACCGGGGCGCCCGCCGAGGGGGCCGACGACCCGGTGACCGATCACCACAGCGAACCAGCAGCCCTCCGGCCGGTGATAGTGGCCGAGGTGCTAAAAGCGTCGGGAGGTGTTGTGCGCGCGCCGCAAAACCCGCGCGGCGGAACCGGGTCAGCGGAACCGGGTCAGCTGGGTGGGCTCAGCTGGGCGGGCTCAGCTGGGAAGGCGGGCCACCGAGCCGAAGAACTCGTCGATCCGGTGCACGACCTCGGTGAAGCTGTCCGCCGTCAACGGCTTGCGCACGTAGGCGTTCGCCCGCAACCGGTAGCTGGCCAGCAGGTCCGCCTCGGCGGCGGACGAGGTGAACACCACCACCGGCAGCGACCGCAGACCGGGGTCGGCCTTGATCTGCTCCAGCACCTCGTGCCCGGACAGGCCGGGCAGGTTCAGGTCGAGCAGCACCAGGTTGGGCTTCGGGGCCTGGCTGTACCGGCCGCTGCGCAGCAGGAACTCCAGCGCCTCGGCGCCGTCGCGCACCACGTGCAGCTCCACCGGCCGGTCCACCAGCGCCTCCGCCACCAGCAGCGCGTCACCGGGGTCGTCCTCCACCAGGAGCACGTCGATCCGGGGTCGGGGCGCACCCTCCACGGACGCCCAGAACGCGGCCGTGAAGTCGTACAGTCTGCTCACCGCTCGACCGTACCGGCTGGGCGCGCCGCGCACGTGATGAACGACCCCGCCACGGGGGCGCGCGCGATCACCGTTACAGGGGTTGCCCCCGACCCGCCCCCGCGCGCAGACTCGGTCGGCAAACTGCCCATACGCACCAGCGCGCCCGGAAACACCCTGAGCACCACCCGCCTACCCCTGCGGCGGTCCCGAAGCACCCCGTGCGCGCGAGGTGCCCCTGCACAGAGTGGAACCCGTTGTGAGCAGAGTGAAACCCAGGCTCGCCGCAGGCGCGGGCCTGTCGGCCGCGGTCGTCGTCGGCGCCGCCTTCCTCGTGGTGCAGCCCGCCACCGCAGACGGCTTCACCGGCCCGGTGGTCGGCCTCGGCGGCAAGTGCCTCGACGTGGCGGGCGCGAGCAGCGCCAACGGCACGGCCGTGCAGCTCTACACCTGCAACGGCACCGGCGCCCAGGCCTGGACCGTGGACACCGGCGCCAAGACGATCAAGGCGCTGGGCAAGTGCCTCGACGTGGTCGACGACGGCAGGAACGACGGCGCGCTCCTGCAGATCTGGGACTGCGCGGACGTGCCCGAGCAGAAGTGGACCGTCGACCAGACCGGCCGCATCGTCGGCCAGGGCAGCGGCAAGTGCGTCGACGTGCCCGCCGGGAACACCGCCGACGGCACCCGCCTGCAGGTCTGGACCTGCGACGCGTGGAGCCCGTACCAGCGGTGGACCACGCCCGGCGGTGGTGGCACGAACCCGACCACCACGACCACCTCCCAGGTGCCCGGCCGCTCCGACCTGGCGACCCCGGCCAAGAAGGACATCGCCATGCGGCTGGTGTCCAGCGCCGAGAACTCCTCGCTGGACTGGCGCGCCCAGTTCTCCTACATCGAGGACATCGGCGACGGGCGCGGCTACACGGCGGGCATCATCGGCTTCTGCTCCGGCACCGGCGACATGCTGGAGCTGGTCGAGCACTACACCTCGGTGAAGCCGAACAACGCCCTCGCCGGCTACCTCCCGGCGCTGCGCCGGGTCAACGGCACGCCGTCCCACGAGGGCCTCGACCCCGGCTTCCAGCAGGCGTGGCGCACCGCCGCGCAGGACCCGGTGTTCCAGCAGGCGCAGGAGACCGAGCGGGACCGGGTGTACTTCAACCCCTCCGTCAACCAGGCCAAGTCCGACGGCCTGCGCGCGCTCGGCCAGTTCGCCTACTACGACGCGATCGTCATGCACGGCGGCGGCAACGACCAGGCCAGCTTCGGCACGATCCGCCGCAAGGCCATGGCCCGCGCCAAGACCCCCGCGCAGGGCGGCAACGAGACCACCTACCTGCACGCGTTCCTGGACGAGCGGGTCGCGGCGATGAAGCTGGAGGAGGCGCACGAGGACACCACGCGCGTCGACACCGCCCAGCGGGTGTTCCTCAACAACGGCAACCTGGACCTGAACACGCCGCTGGCGTGGAAGGTCTACGGGGACTCGTTCCGGATCGACTAGCCCGGACCCGTCGAGGCGCCCGGTCCCCGCTCGCGGGGGCCGGGCGCCTTCGTCCCGCTCCGGATCACCGACCGGGATCGGTGGTCACGGTGATCGGCGCGAGGTGCGCCAGCGGGGAGGACGTGCCGTCCACGACCGCGTCGAACCGGCGGTCGCCCTTGAGGTGCTTGGCGAAGAACGCCGACAGGTAGGTGACCGCGACCTGGCGCTGCTGCGACTCGGTCAGCTGCCGCACCGGCCGGTCGTCCGCGACCTGCGCGCACCGGCCCGGTCCGGGGCGGGTGCTCGGTCCGCCCGCCCAGGCCTCGGCCGCGTCGTCGGTGGCCATCACCTGCCCGCTCGACGGTGACCACTCGGTGTTGTACGCGTTGTGGTTCGCCCCCTGGACCTCCCACAGCGCGATCTGCGCGGTGTTGCGCCCACGCGCGTTGGCGAAGTACTGCGGACCGCCGGTCGCGTAGTCGCAGGACCCGGCCAGCGCGCCGAACGGGATGTCGGTGACCCGGTAGTCCAGGTTCTCCGGCGCGTCGTCGTCCGGCGCGTAGTAGGTCACCGCGGCCAGCGGCACCACCGCGCGGATCGCCACGCCCTCCGGCATCCGGCCCCGGTTGGCCTCGGCCGCCTGCCACATCACGCCGCGCCCGCCGCGCGAGTGGCCGACCACGCCCACCGAGCCCAGGTCGACGTGACCGGTGAAGCCCAAGCGCCCCAACGCTCCCGCGAGCGGACCCGTGCCGTCCTCGGCCAGCCGCCGCCACATCCGCAGGTGCTCGTAGCCGACCTCGGCGCGCGCCAGGTCCGCGATCTGCCCCATCTCCCCGGCGTTGACCCCGCTCACGCCGATCGACACCACCACGAAACCCCGCTCCGCCAACGCCCGCCCGAGGTAGTCGTACCCCCGGTGGTTGGGCAGCGCGGGCGTGCCCGGCGCGCACGGCCACCGGCTCAGCGCCACCGACGCGTCCTGCAACCGCAGCTCCAGCCGCTCGACCTCGGCCGGGTCGGTGACCGGGTCCGCGCCGTAGAGCGCGCCGTAGGAGGACTTCCAGGCGGCCTCGGCGTCCCGGTCCGCGCAGCTGTGCCAGAGGCCGTGCTGGATCAGCACCAGCGGCAGCTTCCCGCGCCTGGCGAGGTCGGCGGGGTAGTGCACCCGACCGACCAGCTCCAGGTCGGCCAACCGCGCGGGCTCGCCCTCCACGGGCGAGGTGTGGAAGCCGGGCACGTGGAACACGGCGTCGCCCAGGTCGTAGTCGGCGGTGCGCACCCCGGCCGGGTGCGCCAGCGCGGTGGCGGGGGTGAGGGTGACCGCGAGCAGCGCGGCGGCCACCAGCAGTGATCGCTTGAGCATGGGGGAGTTGTACCGGGGTGTTGTGCGGAACCGGTGAGCGTCGTGCGATGGGCTCGCGCGCGGGTGGCGCGCTCAGCTCTCCAGGACGGCCTGCGCCAGCAGGGTCAGCGCCGCCTGCGACGGCGAACCGGGCTCCGCCGTCACCAGCGTCAGCGTCTGCTCCGGCGCGTCGGCGGGCCGCAGCGCCTGCTGCCGCACGGACATCGCGCCCACCAGCGGGTGCCGCATCTCGTGCTCGTCGCTCCCGCACGCCTTCACCCGGTGCCCGGCCCACAGCGCCGCGAACTCCGCGCTGCCGGTCACCAGCTCGCCGACCAGGGCGCTGAGCAGCCGGTCGTCCGGGTGCTTGCCCGCCGTCGCGCGCAGGTTCCCCACCACCGCCCTGGCCTTGCCCTCCCACCTCGGGTACAGCTCGCGGGTGTGCGCGTCCAGGAACACCAGGCGCGCCATGTTCGGCCGCTCCGCCGGGCGGTCCACCGAGTCGCGGTCCAGGTGCCCGGCGAACAGGGCGTGCCCCAGCGGGTTCCAGGCCAGCACGTCCGTGCGCCGCCCCAGCAGCACGGCGGGCACGGTCCCCAGCGCCGCCAGCAGCTCCGCCGCCGACGCGCTCACCCGCTCCACCGGCGGTCGCCTCGCGGCGCCCCTGCGGCGCGGCCTGGCGAGCGCGCGCAGGTGCTCGTGCTCGTCCCGGTCCAGCCGCAGCGCGCGGGCGATGCCGTCGACCACCTCGGTCGAGGCGTTCACCGACAGCCCCTGTTCCAGGCGCACGTAGTACGACGCGCTCACCCCGGCGAGCCCGGCCACCTCCTCCCGCCGCAACCCCGGCACGCGCCGCCGCTCGCCGTAGGTGTCGAGCCCGACGTCGGCGGGGCGCAGCCGCGCCCGGCACGCCTGGAGGTACTCCGCGAGCTGACCCGGTCCGTTCACGGTGACCAGTGTGCTCGACGCGGGGGCGCGCCCGCCTGCCAGCGCGAGTGGTAGGAAGCGCGCGGGCTGGTCGGGGCGCGGCGGCGGGCGGCAGCCTGGGCGGCGACCACCGAACCAGGGAGAACCATGACCACCACCCCCGCCCGCGCCGACGTCCGGTCCGACGACGACCCGACCGGGACCCTCGACCTCGCCGACTTCGCCTTCACCCGCGCGGCCTGGCTGCCCGCGCCGGTGGAGCGGGTGTACGCGCTGGTCAGCGACGTCTCGCGGATCGACCTGTGGAGCCCGACCGCGTCCGGCGTGCGCTACGACGACGGCGCGGGCCCCGAGCCCGGCGCGTGGTTCGGCGGGCGCAACCGGCGCGGCGAGCGCGAGTGGGCCAGCCGCTCGCAGGTGCTCGTGGCCTCACCGCCGGGGGAGTTCTCGTTCGTCGTCGGCGGCGTGGAGGAGGGGGCGGTGCGCTGGCGCTGGACGTTCCGCGCCGACGGCGGCGGCACGATCGCGCGGCAGGAGTGGACCCTGCTGCGCCCCCACCCGGCGTTCGGCCCGACCCGCCGCGACGTGACCGCCCTGCGCGCCACGATGGCCGCCAGCGCGGAGACCACGCTGCTGGGCCTGGCCCGCTGGCTGCACGAGCACCCGGAGGGCTGAGTCGGGTTGGGGGCTGAGTCGTGTTGGCGGACCGGGCCGCGTCAGGGCTGAGTCGTCTTGGGGGACCGAGCCGCGTCAGGGCTGAGTCGCGCCGGGGGACCGGGCCGCGTCAGGGGTGGGCCGCGCCGGGGACCGGGTCGCGCCGGAGGACTGAGCCA
Source organism: Actinosynnema pretiosum (assembly GCF_024171695.1). Taxonomy (GTDB): domain Bacteria; phylum Actinomycetota; class Actinomycetes; order Mycobacteriales; family Pseudonocardiaceae; genus Actinosynnema; species Actinosynnema pretiosum. The sequence continues at coordinate 357,550 of NZ_JAMTCF010000005.1, forward strand.
CGCCGAGTGGCGGCCCGCGCGGTCCACACCGCGCGGGCCGGTGTCCGGTGGTGGGTGCGCGCCCACCGCCGCTTGACCGCCGGTGCCCGGTGCCTGGCGGCGGTGTCCGGTGGCGCGGTGTCCGGTGGGGGTTGCGGGCCTGTCGCCGCTCGCCTGCTGCCACCGCTCAGCCCTCACCACTCCGCTGCCGCCACTCGACCCCGCCACTCCGCTGCCGCCACTCGACCCCTCACGCCGCCCCCACCCCTTCGCCGTCCGAAGCCCTTTCGCCCGTTTTGGCTACACTCGACGTGGTCGGTGCCGTCGTCGGGGAGAGGTCGTCCGTGGGCCACGCGCGCGCAGAACGCGGTCACCCCGCGACGCGGCGCGCCCGCGAGGTGGCGCCGGTGTCGCTCGTCGCCCCGTTCGCCGCCTCGGTCGTCGCGGTCGCCGACCCGCTGCCCGACGTGCACCTGTCCGTCCTGTCCGCCGCGCTCGTCGTGCAGTCCGCGCTGTGGCACGGCGCGCTGCTCCGGGTCCGCTCGACGTGGCTGTTCGTCCAGCTCGCGGTGATCCTCGGCGGGTTCGCGGGCACGCACGTCGCCTCCACCAACCACGCGCCCGCGATGGTCGCCGACCCGCTGCCGTGGACCGTGCCGATGCTGGACCTGGTGGCCGCCGTCGGGGTGGTCGCGCTGCTCGCCGCCTTCGAGGACGCCCTGGTCACCGGGGGTCTGCGGGCCTGGCACGCGCTCGCCGACCGGGTGCGGACCTGGCTCGCGGCCCTCGTGCGGGCGGTGCGCTGCCGGGTCGACGCCGTGGCGCCCCGCCTGGACGCCCCCGCGCCGCGCGACGTGGTCCGCGAGGTGCTGCTGCGCTCCTGCGCCGCCCGCCGGGGACCTCCGCTGCCCGCGTAGCACCCGAGTTCCGACCGAGGGGCCTTCCCACCGGTGATCTCCGCATCCCCGCACGGCGTCCCCGTGCGGTTCGACCCCCGACGCCCGCGCGGTCCGGCCACGCCCTCCTGACGAGGGCGCGCACCCGCGCGCAGGCGTCGACCTCAGAGAGGAAAACCCGACGTGGGCATCTTCGACATGTTCAACGAGCAGGCGTCCGAGTTCACCCAGGGCGTGTTCGGCCAGGCGAACGAGGCCGTGGGCGGCGTCGCCGACCAGGCGGGGCAGTTCACCGATCAGGCCGGTCAGTTCGGCGAGCAGGCCACGCAGTGGGGCGGCGAGCAGGTCGGCCAGTTCGGCGAGCAGGCCGGGCAGTTCGCCGACCAGGCGGGCCAGTTCGGCGACCAGGCCGCCCAGTGGGGCGAGGCCGCGACCGGTCAGGCGGGCGAGTACGCCTCCGGGTACGCGGCCGACGCCGGCGCGCAGGCGGGCGAGTACGTGCAGGGCGGCCAGGAGGCGTGGGGCGCGGCCCAGGACGTCGCGTCCGACCCGGCGGGCGCGGCCATCGACAAGATCTTCGGCTGGTGACCCGAGCCTGATCCCGGCGGCCTCGCCGCGCCGCGCCGCAGCGTCGCCGCAAGGCCGCCACCAGCGGTTTCGCGACCTCGGTTCGTGTTCCACCGTGCCCCCGGCCCTCACCCGGCCGGGGGCACGGACACGCTCACCAGGGTCACCGCATCGGGTATTCGCACTCGCACGGGTGGAAGCGGGTCCGGCCGGGATGCCCGGCGCTGAGGGTGGCGGGGATGCTTCAGGGGTCCGCTCATCCAGCCCGTCCACCCCAGGACCCGGCACGGGAGGCTCCTCGTGTTCCCCAGGTCGACCAGCGCCGCTGTGCTCGGCGCGCTCGTGCTCGCCGCCACCGCCGTCCCCCACGCCTCCGCCGCGCCGGGTGGCACGGGGCCGGGTGACACGGGTCCGCGGAGCGGCGAGTACACCCTGACCCTGGCGGGCGCCGACCAGACCTGGTCCCGCGCGATCCGGCTGCGCTGCCCGGCCGACGAGGCGAACTCCTACCACCCGATGGGCGCCTCCGCCTGCGCCGACCTCGACTCGGTCAGGGGCGACATGAACAAGCTCAAGCGCGTCAGCGAGCTGTGCAGGCCGGAGTACGGGCGGCTGGTGGCGACGATCAGCGGGCTGTACGACGGCACCTACGTCGAGTGGACCAAGGCGTTCCGCGACGAGTGCGTGCTGCACAAGACCACGCGCTCGATCTTCGACTTCTGACCGGCCACGTGGGGCCGAACCCGAGAGCCCCCGGTCCCCGCCGAACCAGAGCCGGTCAGATCCCGCGCCGCCGGGACAGCGAGTGCGCGCCGAACCCCAGCAGGAGCAGTCCGAGCCCGCCCAGCGCCACCACGCCCACCGACCGGCCGGTCAAGGCCAGGTCGCCGTCGCCTGCCATCGGGGGAGCCGCAGTCGTCGGCGGCGCGGGCGGCGCGGTGGTCGTGGTCGTCGCGGCAGGTGGCGCGGTCGTCGTCACCGCCGGGGCGAGCACCGTCACCGTCGTCGTGGCGCCGTCGTTCGCCGCGTTGTCGTCCACGTTCCCGTTGTACCGGCGCACCAGCGCGGTCGCGCTCACCGGCCCGGCCCGCTCCGCCGTCGCGGTGATCCGCACCGGCGGGAGCGCCGCACCGGCCGCCACCACGTCCCGCGTCCCGCACACCACGTCCCGCCCGACCACCGGGCACGTCCACCCGCCCGCCACCTCGCCGATCGCCAGCCCCTCGGGCACCGTCACGGTCACCTGCGCCCCGGACACCGGCACGCTGCCCGCGTTGCCCACCACGGCCGTCAGCTCGACCTGCTCGCCCACGACCGGCTCCGGCCGGTCGGCGGTCAGGGTGACCGCCAGGTCCTCCACCCGCTGGAACAGCCCGGCGTCCACGGTCAGGTCCTGGGTGATGCCGCTGTCCACGATCTCCACGACCATCGGCTCGCTCAACCCGGTGACCGGGTCGAACACCGAGCCGGTGCCGCGCGTGCCCGCGTTCGGCCTCGTGAACACCTTGTACGGGGGCGCGACCACCCGGACCCGGTAGGTCCCCTCCTCGACGCCGACGAAGTAGTACTCGCCGGTCGCGTTCGTGGCCTGCTCCTGCACCACCGCGCCCTGCCCGTCCAGCAGCCGCACGGTGATCCCCGCGATCCCCGGCTCACCGCTGTCCTGGACGCCGTTCCGGTTCAGGTCGTCCCACACGAAGTTCCCGAACGCGCCCTTGGTCATCGCGAAGTCCACCACCTGACCGGTGGTCCCCGAGATGGTGAACGGGACCGAGGTCGGTGACGACGCGCCATAACCGGGCGCCAGCACGGCCCGCACGATGTAATCCCCTGGGGTGAGCCCGGTGAACGAGTAGGTGCCGTCGGCGGCGGTGGTCGTCGACCCGACCGACGCCCCGCTCGACCTGATCAGCGACACCGCCACCCCGGCCAGCCGCACCGGTTCGAGCGGGCTGACCGACCCGTCGCTGATCAGCCCGTCGCTGTTGGTGTCGAAGAACGCGGCGCCGCCCACGCTGCCCGCCTGGGCGAGGGCGACCGGCCCGGCCGGGGGCAGCACGGCGAGGGCGAGCAGCACGGCGAGGAGAACCCTGGCGACCACCCCGGCAACGCTCCGCCCCCGTACCCGCTCGCGCGCGCCGGGAACCCCAAGTGAACCGGACCGGGCGACGCGCGACGCGCCGCCCGGCGGCGGGGGATCAGGACAGGGCACCAGGACGGGGCACCAGGACGGAGGAGCCGCAACCAGGGGTCAGGGCGCGCCGGTGCGTGGTCTCGCGCCGCTTCGCAGCGCGGGGATCGACTCCACCAGCGACCGGGTGTACTCGTGCTCCGGCGCGCCCAGCACCGCCTCCACCGGCCCGTCCTCCACCACCCGCCCCCGGTGCAGCACCGACGCCGTGTGCGCCAGCTGCCGCACCAGCGCCAGGTCGTGCGACACGAACACGTAGGTCAGCCCCAGCTCCGCCTGGAGCTCCAGCAGCACCTCCACGATCCCCGCCTGCACGCTCACGTCCAGCGCCGACGTCGGCTCGTCCAGCACCACCACGTCCGGCCGCAGCACCAGCGACCTGGCCAGCGCCACCCGCTGCCGCTGCCCGCCCGACAGGGTGGCCGGCTTGCGGGTGCGCAGCTCCTCGTCCAACCCGACCGCCCGCAGCGCCTGGAGCACCCGCCGCTCCCGCTCGCGCCGCGTCCCGACCTTGAACCGCCCCAGCGACTCGCCGACCAGCCGCTGCACCGTCCACGTCGGGTCCAGCGAGGTGAACGGGTTCTGGTACACCAGTTGCAGGTGCCGCCGCAGCGCCCGCAGCGACGCGTGCGAGCGCCCCGACACCTCCTCGCCCGCCACCCGGATCGAGCCCTCCTCCGGCTCCTCCAGCCCGAGCAGCAGCCGGACCGTGGTCGTCTTGCCCGACCCGGACTCGCCCACCAGCGCGTGCGTGGTCCCGGCCGGGACGGCGAACGACACGCCGTCCACCGCGCGCAGCGACCCGAACGACTTCACCACCCCGGACACCTCGATCTTCGGCGGCCCGGCCGACGCGGCGGCGGTCGCGCGGGCCTGGGCGTGCCGGTCCGGGTTGAGCGCGGGCACGTCCGCGCGCAGCCGCCGGGTGTACTCCTGCGACGGCGAGGCGAACACCTCCGCCGTCGGCCCGGACTCGCGCACCCGCCCGTCCTTGAGCACCACCAGCGAGTCCGCCCGCTCGGCCGCCACCGCCAGGTCGTGCGTGATCAGCAGCAGCCCGATGTCCAGCTCCCGGCCTAGCCGACCGAGCAGGTCCAACACGCGCTTCTGGATCGTCACGTCCAGCGCGGACGTCGGCTCGTCGGCCACGACCAGCGCGGGCCGGGGCAGCACGGTCAACCCGATCAGCACCCGCTGGAGCATCCCGCCGGACAGCTGGTGCGGGTACGAGTCGAACACCCGCCTCGGCTCGTCCAACCCGACCTGCGCGAACACCTCCAGCACCGCCGCGCGCCGGTCAACGTCCCCGTCCAGCAGGGCCGCCGCCTCCAGCGCCTGCGCGCCGATCGTGCGCACCGGGTTCAGCGAGCTGGCCGGGTCCTGCGGCACGAACCCGATCCGCCTGCCGCGCAGCGGCCGGAAACCCCGCTCCGGCAACGACAGCACGTCCCGGCCCTCGAACTCGACCCGCCCGGTCGCCCGCCCGGAACCCAGTCGCAGCACCGCGCGGGCGATCGTGGACTTGCCCGAGCCGGACTCGCCGATCAGCGCGAGCGAGCGCCCGCGCGCCAGGGCGAAGTCCACATCGGACACCACCTCATTTCCGCCGTAGGAGACGGAAAGCCCCTCGACCCGGAGCAGCTGCCCGGCGTCGGCCCCCCGGTGGGACTCGGGGCGGTCCAGGGTCAGTCTGTCCTGCGGAGCCATCGGCTGATCCTGTTCACGGAGAGGACGGTCGTGATGATCACCACCGCGGGCGCGGTGACCAGCCACGGGGCCAGTGGGAAGTCCTTGCCCACCGAGACCAGCAGGCCCCAGTCGGACGCGGGCGGCGGGTCGCCGTAGCCGAGGAACGCGAGCCCCGCGATCACCAGCACGGACAGCCCGAACTGGAGCACCGCCAGGGTCAGCACCGAGCGGGACGCGTTGGGCAGCACGTGCCGCAGCAGCACGTGCCAGCGCGACCCGCCCTGCAGGTGCGAGGACTCGATGAACACCGCCCGCCGGGTCTTGATCACCTCGGCGCGCATCACCCTGGCGAACACCCCGACCGCCGAGACCCCGGTCGCGATCGCGGCGTTCACGGTCTGGAAGCCGAGCGCGCTGACCACGACCACCGCCAGCAGGAACGACGGGATCGCCAGCAGCACGTCGACCAGCCTGGCCAGCACCGAGTCCACCCAGCCGCCGAGGAACCCGGCCACCAGCCCGACCAGGCCACCGGCCAGCACGCCGATGCCGACCGCGATCAGCGCGCTGGACACCGACGACGCCGTGCCGTGCACGACGCGGGTGAACAGGTCGCGCCCGAGGTGGTCGGTGCCGAACCAGTGCTCCCAACCCGGCGGCAGGAACTTGTCGGCGGGCACCCCGTCCACCGGGCTCGCCGAGGTGAACAGGCCGGGCAGCGCCGACCAGGCCAGCACCAGCGCCACCACCGCGAACGACAGCAGCACCGTCACCGGCAACCGGGAAGGGGTGCGGCGCAAGGCCTTGGGCCGGGTGGCGGTGACCGAGGAGACGCTCACGCCGCCACCCCCGCCCGCTCGCGCGCCGCCAGTCCGGTCCGCACGCGCGGGTCCAGCAGCGGGTACACCAGGTCGGCCACCAGGTTCACCACCACGAACACCACCGCCGCCAGCGCCACGACCGCTTGCAGCACCGGCAGGTCCTGCGTCGTCACCGACCGCTCCACCAGCGACCCGACCCCCGTCCGCCCGAAGATCTTCTCGGTGATCACCGCGCCGCCCAGCAGCTCCCCGACGGTCAGCGCGACCACCGTCACCACCGGCAGCGCCGAGGGCTTGAGCAGGTGCCGCAGCAGCAACCCGGTGCGCCCCAGGCCCCGCGAGCGCGCCACCGACGCGTACTCCTGACCGGCCTCGTGGTCCAGGTTCGCGATCAGCACCTCCGCCACCTGCGCCGACACCGGGATGCCCAGCGCGATCGCGGCGAACAGCGTCGCCAGCGGGCCCTCCGAGTCGATCACCCGGAACAGCCCGAGCTGGAACGCGAAGACGTTGATCAGCAGCAGCCCGATCACGAAGTTCGGCACCGACAGGAACAGCGACGGGAACGCCCGCAGCACGCCCTGCCCCCGGTTCGGCGGCAGGTACCGCACCCCGGCCGCGACCGCGAACGCCAGCACCAGCGCCACCGCCAGCGCCGACAGCGCCAGCACGACCGTCGACCACAGCACCTCGCCGACCAGGTCCGCCACCGGAAGCCCCGAGCGCAGCGAGACCCCGAAGTCCCCGACCAGGAACCGGGTCAGCGACTCCCACAGCTGCTCGTGCACCGGCCGGTCCAGCCCGTAGTAGGCGACGATCGCGGCGATCTCCTCCTCGGTGAACCCGTTCTGCGGGTCGCGCAGGGTGGAGGTGACCGGGTCGCCGGGCAGCACGCTGATCACGACGAACGTGAACGCGTAGGCCAGCAGCACCACCACGACCGCCTGCGCGACGCGCCCCGCCGCGTACCTGCCGTACCCGCCGCTCACTCGCCCAGCCAAGCGGTGTAGTAGTTCGCGTACGCGACCCCGTTGTAGGTGACGCCCTGCAGCTTCGGGGTCTGCACGTAGAGCCGCTGCACGATCTGGGTCAGCGGCACGTAGTAGCCCTGCCGGAGCACGTGCCCCTGCAGCTCGTCCAGCAGCGGCGCGCGCTCCTCGGCGCTGGAGGAACCGGCGACCGCCGCGCTCAGCCGCACCAGCTCCGGGTCGGACTGCCCGAGCCCGAACCAGTTCTCGCCCCGGTTGGCGTCGGTCAGCACGCCCGCGACCGTGCCCGCGTCGATGATGCTGCGGGTGACCTCGTAGGCGGCAACGCCGGGGCTGTTGACCTTGACCCGCTCGCCGTAGGTCACCACGTCGAACGCCTGGATGGCGACCGTGAAGCCGAGCTTGCGCAACTGCTGGGCGACCAGCTCGTCCACCGACTTCGACGTCGCCAGGTACGGGTTCGGGTACAGCGTCAGCTCGAGCGCCTTGCCGTCCTTGGACCGCAGCCCGTCCGCGCCCTTGACCCACCCTGCCTCGTCCAGCAGCTTCGCCGACTTCGCCGCGTCGAACGCGAAGTCCGCGCTGCGGTCGGTCGCGCCGGGCACGTTGGACTGGAAGAATGACTTCGCGGGCAGCCAGTCCTCGGTGTAGACCGTCGAGATGATCTCCTGCCGGTCGATGCCGTGCTGGAGCGCCTGCCGCACCCTCGGGTCGTCGTACGGCGCGACCTTCGTGTTGATCGCGAACCCGCTCACGAACCCCAGGTAGCGCGGCGCGGCGGTGGTGAAGCCCTGCGCCTTGAACGAGGCCAGCTCCTGCGGCGACGGGTTGTAGGCCACGTCGGCCTGGTTCGACCGCACGGCGGCCGTGCGCAGCGACGGCTCGGCGACGATCTTGTACGTGATCGAGTCCAACCGCGCGGGACCGCTGTGGGACAGGGCTTCCGGCGCCCAGTCGTAGTCGGGGCGCTTCTTCAGCACGACGCTGTCGCCCTGCTTCCAGGACTGCACGGTGAACGGGCCGCTGCCGATGTCGTTGGACAGGTCGGCCTGCTCCTCGGCGGGCAGCGCCAGCGTCTTCGGCGAGATCAGGATCGACCCGTGGTAGCCCAGGGTCGGGATGAAGCCCAGCGTCGGCGCGGAGAAGAACACCTTCACCGTGCTCGGGTCCACCGCCTCGGACCGCTGGTAGGTCTTCGGGAACAGGCCGATCGGGTTGATCCCCTCGTCCGGCGCGCCCTTCGACCAGGTGTCCAGGTTCGCCACCACGGCGCTCGCGTCCACCGGCGTGCCGTCGGAGAACGTGACGCCCTCGCGCAGCGTGAGCGTGAACTCGGTCGCGGTCTCGTTCTGTTCCCACTCGCGGGCGACCCACGGACTGGTCTTCCCGTTCTCGTCGACGTACACGAGCTTGTCGGTGACGTGCCCCCAGATGTGCCCCTGGAAGCTGGAGATGGCGCTGTTGTTGGGGATCCAGGTGTCGCCGAGCGAGTCGATCAGGAACGTCAGGTCCCCGCCCTGCCTCGGCTCACCCGAACCGCCCTGCCGCGCCGCGACGCCGGAACCGCAGGCGGCCAGCGCGGCGGCGGCCACGAGGCCCGCGACGAGCCGCGTCGCGCGGCGGGGGGATCGGCGGCGGGGGGACGGGCGGGACGTGTTCACGGGGGTGCTCCTCTAGTGGTCGTGCGGTGGGCGCTCGGGCACGGCACGAACGTAGGAGCGGGTCGCGAGCGCGGTCCAAGATGAAAAGGGGATGGGTACCCATCGAGGATGCCGATGGGCTGAAACCGCTGGTCACGGCCGCGCGCCGGTACTGTCGGCCGGGTGGTCGGGCCGATGTCCAACGGGTGGGAGCAGTCGATGGGGCAGAGCCGGGAGACCAGCGCGCACTGGGGTTCCTACCTGCTGGAGGTCGACGGCGACGGGCTCACCGCGCGCCCGCACCCCGACGACCCCGACGCCTCGCCCGCGATCGGCAACGTCGACGCCTACCGGCACCGCTCGCGGGTCACCCGGCCCGCCGTGCGGCGGCGCTGGCTGGAGGACGGGCCCGGACCGGACGGGCGGCGCGGCGACCCCGGCGACGAGCACGTCGAGGTCGACTGGGACACCGCGCTCGACCTGGTCGCCGGGGAGCTGCGGCGGGTGCGCGCCGAGCACGGCCCCAGCGCGGTGTTCGGTGGCTCCTACGGGTGGGGTGAGTGAATCACCCGACGGGAGAAGAGCCCAACCGACTGAGCGGCAGCGGGGCGTCGAGGTGCTGGTGACTCGTGGTCTCGCACTGCTGCGCAGCGCGGGGCTTCGCCGCTCCAACACCTGGGTGGTGCCCGGCGGGCACAGCAGGCACCTCGGCTCCGACCTCGCCCGCGCCGCCGCCAGGACCACGGAGGTGGTGAGCCTGTCGGCGTGGCGCGACGACGCGTGGGACGAGCTGGGCGCCGAGTGGGTCGGCGTCCTGCCCGGCACGGACACCGCCGTCATCCTCGCGCTGATCCACGTGCTGGTGGTGGAGGGCTTGGCGGACGACGAGTTCCTGGCCCGCTGCGCGGTCGGGGCCGACGTGGTGCGCGCGCACGTGCTGGGGCGGGACGGCGGGACGCCCAAGACCCCCGAGTGGGCCGAGCGGATCAGCCGGGCGCCCGCGCCGGTGATCCGGGACCTGGCGCGGCGGATGGCGCGCGGGCGGACCCTGGTCAACGTCGCGTACGCCGTGCAGCGCGGGGAGCGCGGCGAGCAGGCGGTGTTCGCGGCGCTGACCCTCGCGGCGTTCCTCGGGCAGATCGGGTCGCCCGGCGGCGGGTTCGCGCACGGGTTCGGCTCGATGGGCGACTACGGCGTTGGCGTGGCGGGACCACCGCTGCCGACCTTCCCGCAGGGGAGCAACCCGGTGCCGGACTTCATCCCGTGCGCCAGGATCAGCGACCTGCTGCTCGACCCCGGTGCGACGATCCCGTACGACGGCGGCGTCGTGCGCTTCCCCGACACCCGGCTCGTCTACTGGGCCGGTGGCAACCCGTTCCACCACCACCAGGACCTCAAGCGGTTGCGGCGCGCCATGTCCACAGTGGACACGCTGGTGGTGAACGAGACGCACTGGACCGCCACCGCCCGGCACGCCGACGTGGTGCTCCCGGCCGCGAGCAGCCTGGAGCGCGACGACCTGGCGGCGGGCGCGGGGGACCGGCGGCTGCGGGCGGTGCGGCGGGTGCTGGAACCGGTCGGCCAGGCCCGCGAGGAGTTCTGGATCTACGCGCGGCTCGCGGAGCGGCTCGGCGCGGGGGAGGCGTTCACCGAGGGGCTCGACTCGCGCGGCTGGCTGGAGCGGATCTACGAGCGGTGGCGGGCCGCGCCCGGCTCGCCGCCCGCGCCGCCGTTCGACCGGTTCTGGCGCGACGGCGGCGTCGACCTGCCCGCCGAGCCCTACCGGGACGCGGTGTTCACCGACTTCCGCGCCGATCCGGAGCGGTTCCCGCTGGACACGCCCAGCGGCAAGCTGGAGCTGTTCTCGGCCGCGATCGCCGGGTTCGCTCTGCCGGACGTCGCCGGGCACGCGGTGTGGCGCGCGATGAGCCCCGTGGCCGCCGAGTTCGACCTGCGCCTGCTGTGCAACCAGCCCACCCACCGGCTGCACAGCCAGCTCGACGCGGGCGCGGCCAGCCGGTCGACCAAGATCGCCGGGCGGGAACCGGTCCGGCTCAACCCGGCGGACGCGCGCGCACGCGGCCTGCGCGCCGGTGACGTCGCGCTCGTGCGCAGCCCGCAGGGCAGCCTGCTCGCCGGGGTCGCGCTGGACGACGGGCTGCTGCCCGGTGTCGCCCGGATGCACACCGGCGCCTGGTACGACCCGAGCGCGCCGCACGTGGCCGACTGCGTCGCGGGCAACGTCAACGTGCTCACCCGCGACGCCCCCACCTCCACGCTCACCCAGGCCACCAGCGGGGCGCACGTTCTGGTCGCGATCACCCGGCACGACGGCGAGCTCCCGCCGGTGCGGGCCCACGAACCCCCGCCGTCGCTCGGGTGACGGTCGCTCGGGTGACCGTCGCCCGGCGGGGTGGCTTTGCTACCGTGGGTCGACCGGAGAGGGGAGCCACGTGAGCGACGCCGAACGCGCCTCCGCGAAGACCCCTCGGCGGTCGGCCAGCCGGGGCAGCCTGTCGCTGGCGCTGACCGCGCTGACCCTGGCCGCCCTGGTGCTGCTCTACCCGCTGGCCCCCGTGCCCGCGCTCGCCGCGCTGGTCAGCGGGGTGCTCGGGATGCGGGTCAAGGGCGAGCCGAAGGTGCGGCACCTGGTGGCGTGCGTGGTGGGCGGGTTCGTGCTGCTGCTCTTCGCGGCGGCGCTGGTCGAGCTGCTGCCCGTGAGCACGACGGTGACGGTGCGCTGAGCCGCGACGGCTCCTCCCGGAAGCCGCCACCCCGGTCCGCCGTCACCTGCCCCGCAACGTCCGCGACGGCGTCTCCCCGTACGCCTCCCGGTAGTGCGTGCTGAACACCCCCGGTCTGCTGTACCCCCACCGCATCGCCACCGCCGTCACCGTCGTGCTCCCCGGCTCCGCCGCCGCCAGCTCCGCCCGCGCCGCGTCCAACCGCACCCGCCGCAGGTACGCGGTCGGCGTGGTCCCCAGGTGCCTGCGGAACGCCAGCTGGATCGCGCGCGGCGTCACGTGCGCCGCCGCCGCGATCTCCGCCGCGCTCAGGTCCCGCTCCGCGTTCGCCTCGATGAACGCCACCGCCCTGCGCACCGTGCGCGGGTGCGCGTCGCGGCTGTCCTCGGCGGTCGGCCCGGTCGGCGCGGTGGTCGGGAAGGCGTCCAGCACCGCCGCCGCCAGGTACCGGGTCGCGGCCCCCACCAGCAGCGGGCTCGCGGCGGCCCCCGGCGTGGCCAGCACGCCGTCCCGCACGTGGTCGATCACCATCCGCAGGTTCCCGGCCACCAGCGCGTCGACCGGCCGGTGGTCGAGCAGCCGCACCTGCTCCTCGCCGCCGACGACCTGGTTCAGCAGCGCCGGGTCCAGCATGGTGATCGTGTAGCTCGCGCTGCGGGCGCTGCCCTCGTACGGCTGGTCCGGCTGGGCGAACGAGAACAGCTCGCCGGGGCCGAACGTGCCCGGCTCCCGCCAGTCCGCCGCGCGGTGCCGGGCGATCGTGCCGGACCGGACGTCGCACAGGCAGATCTTGCCCAGCGGCTCCACGTGGTAGTTCATGTCGAACGTCAGCGCCACCTCGTCGGCGCTCACGGCTCCGCCCGCCACCCGCGTGATGCGCGCCCCGGACCGCCCCGTCGCGCTGCCGATCCGCAGCGGCGCGTAGTGCTTGATCAGGAACTCCTCGGTGGTCTCCAGGTCGGTGCTGTCGAACACCACCTGCCCCGCGTCGCTCCCGTCCTCCCGCGAGCCCCCGGCCCGCCCGTGCCCCGCCTCCACCTGCGCCGACCTCCTCCCGGCGCGGTCCTGGGACCTCCGGGACCGCACTGGAAAGGATGCCAAAACCGGGGTGCGCCCAGCGCCTCGCGTTGTCGCACGAAAGGGTGATATGTCCGACTCGCCGGGGCCGTGCTGCCCGCTCACCCCCGCCCGCCGCTGAACGAGCGCCGGTACTCGCGCGGAGTGGTGCGGGTGAACCGGCCGAAGTGGTGCCGGAACGTGCTCGGCGAGCGGAAGCCCACCTCGCGCGCGATCCGGTCCACCGGCAGGTCGGTCGCCTCCAGCAGCTCCTTCGCCCGGCGCACGCGGGTGCGCAGCAGCCAGTGCACCGGGGTCGTGCCCACGCCCGCCGCGAACCGGCGGCTGAACGTGCGCGGGCTCATCGCCGCGTGCCTGGCCAGGTCGGCGAGCGTCAGGTCCTCGGCCAGGTGCTCCTCGGCCCAGCGCAGCGTCGCGGCCAGCTCGTCGGGCCGCGCGGGCGGGCGGTAGTCGATGAACTGGGACTGCCCGCCCTCCCGCCGCATCGGCGCGACCAGGTAGCGGGCGGTGGCCGCCGCGACCCCGACGCCCAGGTCCAGCTCCACCAGGTGCAGGCACAGGTCCAGCGCGGCGGTCACCCCGGCCGCGCTGTACACGCCGTCCTGGCCGGTGAACAGCCGGTCGGTCTCCAGCCGCACGGCCGGGAAGCGGCGGGCGAACTCGTCGGCGAAGTGCCAGTGCGTGGTCGCCGGGCGGCCGTCCATCAGCCCGGTCGCCGCGACCGTGAACGCGCCGACGCACAGCGAGGCCACCCGCGCGCCGCGCTCGTGCGCGGCGAGCAGCAGGTCCCGAACCCGCGCCGGGGGAGGGTCGAGCGCCCCGCCGGTCGCCGGGACCACCACGGTGTCCGCGCCGTCCGCCCACGACCAGTCGTGCTCGGCGCGCACCGAGAACGACGGCGGCCCGGTCAGCGCCGCGCTCGGCGCCCACTCCCGGCTCCCCACCACGCCCACCCGGTAGGCGGGGCCTCCCCGCTTGAAGTTCGCGATCTCGAAGACCTGCACGGCCGTGGCCAGCTCGATCCCCACCACGTCGTCCTGCGCGAGCACGGCCACCCGGTGCATGGCGCGATCTTAGAACTCATTGGCGTCACCGCCACTCACCCGGACGTGCGGGCACGGGCACGCTGGGGTGGTCCCGATCAACCAGGAGGTCACCCGATGTCCACCGAACGGCCCGTCGTCGCGATGCTGCTCTACCCCGGTTTCACCCACCTCGACCTGATCGGCCCGCACGCGGTGTGGAGCCCGTGGATGGACGTCCACCTGGTGTGGCGCACGCTCGACCCGGTCGCCTCGGACAGCGGGCTCAAGGTGCTGCCGACCACCACGTTCGCGGACTGCCCGCGCGACCTGGACGTCCTGTTCGTCCCCGGCGGCACGGGCACCACCAACGCCCTGCTCGACCCGGAGGCCCTGGCGCTCACCGCCGAGCTGGGCGCGACCGCCCGCTACGTCACCTCGGTGTGCACCGGCTCGCTGGTGCTGGGCGGCGCGGGCCTGCTGGACGGCTACCGCGCGGGCACGCACTGGGCGTTCCGCGAGCTGCTGGCCCCGCTGGGCGCGCAGGCCGTGGCCGAGCGCGTGGTGACCGACCGCAACCGGATCACCGGCGGCGGGGTCACGGCGGGCGTCGACTTCGGGCTCACCGTCCTGGCCGAGCTGCTGGGGGAGGAGCTGGCGCGGTTCACCCAGCTCGGCCTGGAGTACGACCCGGCCCCGCCGTTCGACTCCGGCAGCCCGGAGAAGGCCGGTCCCGAGCTGGTGGAGCAGGTGCGGAACGCGTTCGTCGGGGACAACGGGAAGATGGAGGACGCCGTGGCGGCGCTGGCTGCCGCGCGCTCGGGCGCGCCTGCCTGAGCGGGTTTCCGGGTCGGGCGGCCCGCACCGGGCCGCCCGCTCGTCACCCCATCGCCGTCACCCCATGGCCGTCAGGGCCGCGTCGCAAGCCCGGAGCAGGGCCAGGTCGCGGGGGACCTGGTCGCTGCTCCACACGTTCGACACCGCCGTGTGCCTGCGCACCTGCCCCAGCTCCGCGCGCAGCAGCGGCCCGGCGGACGCCGCGCGGGGGCCCAGCTCCGCGAAGCAGCGGGCCACCTGCGACCGCGCGTACCGGTTCTCCGCCCAGACCCGGCTCAGCACGTCGACGTGCGCCTCACCGGCCACCCGCCACAGCGCCTGCGCCACGCGCAGCTCCACCCACACGTTCCCCTTGCCGCGCAACGCTTCTCGCAGCGCGGGGCGCGCGGACCCCGCCTCGGACCCGAGCTCGGCCAGCGCGTCCGCCGCGTCCGCCGCGCGGTGGTGGTCCGCCCCGGCCAGGTGGCGCAGCAGCACCGGCAGCACCGGCCCGGCGTCCGCCGTCACGCGCCACAGCGCCCGCGCGGCGGCCAGCTCCACCGGCGGCCGTCCGTCGTCCAGCAGCCCGAGCAGGACCGGAGCCGCCGCCGACGCGGACGGGCCGATCGCGCCGAGCGCGTCCACCACCTCGGGTTCCGGCGGCAGCGCCAGCAGGTCCGGCACGGCCACGGCCGCAGCCTCGCCGATCCGCCCAGCGCGCCCGCCGCCCAGAGCAGGCGCGGGTCCCGCAGGCGCGCGCGGAACAGCGGGACGAAGTCCGCCGCGACCGGTCCGTACGCGCCGATCAGACCACCGATGCCCCTGGGCGGCTCGGGTCGCTCCAGCGCCCGCCGCAGCGCCGGGAGCGCGCGCTCGTCCAGCAGCCCCACGAGAGCCCGCAGCACCGGGCCGGGGGACTGGGCCCGGTTGGCCTCCGCCACCGGTTGTTCGGCGTCCAGGGCGCGGGCCAGCGCGTCGGCTGCGGGGGCGGCCAGCTCGTCCCAGTGCTCCAGGGCCTTCGCCGCCCGCACGGCCGTCGCGGGGTCGTCCAGTTGGTCGCCGACCAGCGCGACCAGCTCCCGGTAGTCGCCGCGCCAGCGGGACACCAGCACCGACGCGGGCCCCAGCGCGTCCCCGCGCGCCTCCCGGCTCGGGGAGCGCAGCAGCGAGGTCAGCAGCCCGATCCGCTCGACCACCCGGTCGTCCAGCGTCGTGCTCAGGTCCCTGATCAGCCCCGCCCGGTGCGGGAACCCGCCCTCCCGCTCGCGCGGCGCGTCGGTGGGGAACCCGGCGGGCGGCTCGGGGCGCGCGTCGGCGTCGTAGAGCGCCGGCAGCGGCGACGCGAGGTCGGCAGGCAGCTCGGCCGGGGCGAGACGGGCGAGCTGGGCCAGCGCCGAGGCGGCCCGCACCGGGTCGTCCTGACCGGTCAGACCGGCCAGCCACGCCACGACCCCGGCCCGGTCGACGCCCTTCCGATCGGCCAGCGCCCCCACGCTCTCCACGATCGCCAGGCGCGCCTCGGGATCACCCTCCTCGGGCAGCCGCGCGCGCAGCGCCGCGACCACCGGGCGCGCGTCGCCCCCGCACACCCGCAGCACCGGCGGCACGGCGCGGCGCACGCGCGGGTCCCCGTCGTCCAGCAGCCCGAGGAACAACCCCCTGGCCGCGCCCACCTCGCGGCAGCACTCGTCATCGATCCCGTCCCCCACCTCGGCGTAGGAGGCGAGCAGCCCCAGAACCCCGTCCCTGCCAGGACTTCCGGCGGCGACGGCCTCCAGCAGTAACGGGATCGTGGCGACCGTGCACTCGTACACGTCGCCCTGGTGGTGCACCGTCCCGTACATCCCCTCCAGCGCGCTCTCCCGCACCGCCGGGTCCGGGTCCACCAGCCCCCGCAGCAGGTCCGGCACCTCGGTCGCCGGCCCGTAGGCGTGCTCCATCGACGCCCAGTCGACCTCGTCCAAACCCTCGAACACGTGCGGATTCCCCCTGCGCGCCAGCGGAACCCGCCGGGACGGGCGGGTTTCGGGCCACGGTAACCGGCGCCCCTGACACAAACGCCCCGCGCCGCTACCCCAGCACCCGCCGTCCCGCCGCCAGCAGCGCCGCGTCCTCCTGCGGCGGGTGCACGCGCACGCACAGCACGTCCCGCAGGTGCCGCTCCAGCGGGTTCCGCCGGGACAGCGCCGGGTTCCCCAGCGCGGCCACCGCCGTCTGCACCGCCGCGACCACCGCCCGCGCGATCGACGCCTTGACCACCGGCAGCTGCGGCAGCACCGACGCGTCCCCGGCCTCCACCCGGAGCAGGGCCCCGTGCAGCAGTGTCTCCGCCACCGCGACCTGCGCCTCCACCTCCCCGGCCACCACCTGGATCCGCTCGGTCGTCGCGATCGGCCTCCCCAGCCCCGCCGGGACCCGCGCGCGGGCGAAGTCCGCGAACGCCGTCCTGGCCGCCCGCGCCACCCCCACGTACAGCGCCGAGTGCGCGAACCCGCCCGGCCCGGTGGTCGCGGCCGGATCGCGGTACGCGCCGTCCGCGTCGCGCGGGATCTCCACGAACGCCTCCTCCGGCAGCTCGACGTCCCGGTACACCACGTCGTGCGTGTTGGAGGCCCGCAACCCCAGGTGGTCCCACGTCTCGACCCACTCGATGCCCGGCAGGTCCGCCGCGACCAGCGCGTGCCCGACCCTCGGCGTCTCCACGCCCGGCTCCCGCGCCACCACCCACACCACGTGGTAGGCCAGCGCGGAACCCCCGGTGGCGTAAGCCTTCCGGCCGTTGAGCACCCACCCCGACGTGGTGCGCCGCAACGTCGTCGCGGGCAGCCCGCCGCGCGCGGGCGCGCCCAGCTCCGGCTCGGCCCGCACCGCGTTCACCGGCGCGGGCCCGTGCGCCGAGCGCTCCAGCACGTCCGCGTACAGCTTCTCCGGCCAGTGCGGGCGCGCGGCCTCGGAAGCGTGCGCCACCAGGGTGTTCGCCGCGATCAGCGCCACCGACGGATCACCCTCGCCCAGCGCGGTCAGCACCCGCGCCACGTCCCGGTGCCCCAGCTCGGGGCCGCCGTGCCGCCGCGCCACCGACGCGGTCAGCAACCCGGCCCGGTGCGCGACCTCCAAGCCCCGCACCGGGATCGCGCCGCTGCGGTCGTACTCCTCGGCGGTCGCCGCGACCTCCGCCGTCACCGCCGCGAGCGCGCCCTCCGACAGGTCGGGCGCCGGGAACCCCGTCACCGCCCCGCCTCCGCGAACCGGCGGTAGTCCTCGCCGTAGTTGCCCAGGTGCTCGGCCTGGAGCCTGCCGCGGGTGCCGGTGGCCGCGCGGTGCGCGAGTTCCTGCCGCACCAGGGGAAGCACGTGCTTCCCGTAGTCCACCGCGTCCGCGAGCGTGTCGTACCCCCGGATGCTCACCAGGTCCGCGCCCCGGTCCACGTAGTCCAGGATCGCCGCCGCCACCGTCTCGGGCGAGCCGACCAGCGCCGTCGACGCCCCGGCCGCGTTCGTCACCGCCGCCGTCCTGGTCCACAGCGCCCGGTCGTACAGCTCCGACCGCTCGGCGAACGACAGCGCCCGCTGCGACCCGACGTTCTGCGGCGCGTGCCGGTGGTGCACCTGCTTGCCGTACGCGGACTTCGCGAACGTGTCCCCGATCCTCGCCACGTACTCGTGCGCCTTGCGCCACGCCAGCTCGTCCGTCTCGGCGACGATCGGCCGGAACGTCACCCAGATCCTCGGCAGCACCGTGCGCCCGGCGGCGCGCGCGATCGCGTGCACCCGCTCGATCTCACCGCGCAGGTCGTCCAGCGGCTCGCCCCAGAAGCTGAACACGTCCGCCCGCTCGCCGCCCACCTGGAACGCCTGGTCGGACTGGCCGCCGATGGAGATCGGGATCGTGTCGCCGTGCGGGGCGAAACCGGGGCCGAAGTCGTCGAACCGGTAGAACTCGCCCTCGTGGCCGAACGGCGCCCGCTCGCCCCACGCCCGGCGCAGCAGGTCGATGTACTCGGCGGTGCGCGCGTAGCGGCGGTCTTTCGGCAGGTAGTCGCCCTGCCTCGCCTGCTCGGCGTCGCTGCCGCCGGAGATCAGGTGCACCACCGCCCTGCCCTCGGTGAGCTGGTCCAGCGTCGCCAGCTTCTGCGCCGCCACCAGGGGGAACGTGGTGTTCGGCCGCAGCGCCACGATCGGCTTGATCCGCTCGGTGAGCTGGCCGACGGCCGAGGCCACGACGAACGAGTCGGCGCTGTTCGAGCCGTAGGGCAGCAGCGTGTAGTCGTAGCCGCCGTCCTCCAGCGCCCGCACGTACTCCCGGAAGTAGCCGAGGTCGATCCCCCTGGTGGGAACGGGGTTCAGCTCGGTGGACGGGTTCAGGTGCGAGAGGCTGATGAACTCGACCCCCCGCGCCGCGGTGTCGGGGATCTGCTGGGTGAAGACGGGTGCGCTGGTCACGTCCCCGAACGTATGGGCCGGTCTCGGCGGGCGTCCAAGACAAGAGCGCGATGGGTTCCGATAGTGCCGCGTTATGTTCCCCGGCAAGGGGATCACGCGCCCTGGGCCGCCGCCGTGCCGTGCGCGCCCGCGCCGGGCACGAGCTGCAGGTGGGGCCGCTGCGCGAAGAAGTCCACGCCCGCGCTCAGCGCCGCCCGCTCCACGTCCGCGTCCAGCCCGCGCCGCGACACCATGCGCAGGTGCGTGGTCCCGGCCTCCGGCAGGTCCGAGCACACCACGAGCCCCTGCGGGCGCGACCCGGCGTTGGGCAGCAGCGCCACCCCCAACCCGGCCCGCACCCCGGCCAGCACCCCCTCCAGGGTCGTGGACTGCGCGGTCACCTGGACCTGGTGCCCCTCGCCGGTCAGCACGGACAGCGCCCGCTCCCGCAACCCGCACGGCTCCTCGAACGCGACCAGCGGCCACGTCCCGCTCGCGCCGTCCGGCTGCCACCCGCGCGCCGCGTACCACACCAGCGGCAGCCGTCCCACCAGGTGACCGGGCCCCTGGCCGCCGGGGTCGAGCACGAACGCGAAGTCCACCGCGCCCTTGTGCACCGACTCGGCGAGCTGCGTGGACCGCCCGATCTCGAACCGCGTCGAGCAGTCCGGGAACGCCTCCCGCAGCGCCCTGATCATCTCCGGCAGCACCTGGCCCGCGCTGTGCTCGGTCGACCCGACCACGATCGTCCGCTCCGGACGGGCCTCCAGCCTGCGCAGCGACGCGTCGTGCACCTCGATGATCCGCCTCGCCTCGGCCAGCACCCGCTCGCCCTCGTGCGTGAACCGCATGTTCCGGCCGTCCCGCTCGAAGAGCTTGCGCTTGAGCCCGCGCTCCAGCAGCCGCACGTGCTGGCTGAGCGCGGGCTGGCTGATGTGCCTGACCGCGGCGGCCTTGCCGAACCCACCGCACTCGGCGATCGCGACCAGTGTCCGCAGGTGTTCGAGGTCGAGTGAGTTCGCCATGCCGACGATTAGAGCCGACGGGGGCGGTGGTGGGACACGCCTGCCGGCATGTGGGACTCGCCCGCGCCACCCCTTGACCCGGATCGATCCATCGCACTCCCGCATGGGAAGCGATCGAGGAACGCTCTTGGACGCGGCGAGCGGGGTCCGGCGAGGGTGGGGTGGACCTGCGGGGTCGGAACCGGGGAGGGGAGCGCCGATGGGCCACGAGGCCGCACGCGAACGGGCGGGGCTGCTGGAGCGCGGACTCGCCCCACCGCCGGACCCCGCGAGCCCGTTGAACCCCACGAGCCCGCCGGACCCCACGAGACCGCCAGCCCCGACGAGCCCGCTGGACCCGACGAGCCTGCGAGCCGCGTTCGGCGCGTTCCCGAGCGGGGTCGTGGCGGTGGCGGCGGAGGTGGACGGCGGGCTGGTGGGCCTGTGCGCGAGCTCCTTCACGGCGGTGTCCCTCGACCCGCCCCTGGTGTCGTTCTCGATCGCCACCGGTTCCCGCACGTGGCCGTCCCTGCGCCGGGCCGACCGCATCGGCGTGACCGTCCTGGCCGACCACCACGGCCCGGCGGCCCGCAGGCTGGCGGGCCCGGCGGAGTCCCGCTTCACCGGCCTGGACGCGGTGGTGGGGGAGGGCGGCGCGGTCACGCTGGCGGACGGCGTCGCCTGGTTCGAGACGTCGCTGGAGCGCGGCGTGGAGGCGGGCGACCACACGATCGTCCTGCTGCGCCTGCACTCGGCCGCGCACACCCCCGGAACCCCGCTCGTGTTCCACCGCAGCGGTTTCGGCCTGCGCGCGGCTCCCTAGACTCCGGGGATGTCCACGAGCAGCGCCCCCGAACCGCGACCGCGACCACTCAGCGAGTGCGAGGACGTCTACGACGTGCTGCGCGAGATCGCGCTCAGGCCGCGCATGTGGGTCCGCTCGCTGAGCGAGCTGGAGGCCCTGCTGTGGGGCTACGGCACGGCGCTGCAGGTCCACGGGATCGCGGAGCCCTACCCCTTCAACAGCAGCCGGGCGTTCTCCGACTGGCTGCGGGCCCGGTTCGGCTGGGGGATGGCCCCCGGCTGGGCGCGCGCGATCGAGGAGCACGCGGGCGACGAGGAGCCGTTCGAGGTGTTCTTCCGGCTGGTCGAGGAGTACCGGCTCGACCAGCTTCCCGACGCGCGCGCCTGACAACCGTCCACGGTGGACCCGAGGGCACTTCGCCCTCGGGCCGCCCCTGACTCGGCCCACCCCGGACTCAGCCCACTCCCGCCCCGGTCAGCGCCCGCGCCAGCAACCGGTACGACCGCAGCCGGTCCGCCGGGTCGTGCGTCAGCGTGTTCACCACCACCTCCCGCACCCCCAACCCGCCCGCCAGCCCGTCCAGCGCCGCCGCCACCGCCTCCGGCGTCCCCGACAGCAGCCCCGGCCGGTTCGCCCGCGCGCGGTCCAGCTCCGCCGACGTCCACCGCCACCGCCGCACCCGCTCCGGCGACGGCAGCGGCTCGTCGTGCCCCAGGTCGCGGCGCGCCCGCCACAGCAGGAACCCCAGGGCCAGCTCCTCGGCGCGCTCCTCGGACTCCGCCACCACCGCCCGCACCGCCAGCACCCCGGCCCGCCTGCTCGCCCGGTACCGGGCCAGCGCCGCCTCCGCCAGGTCCGGCACCAGGAAGTGCGCGAAGCAGTACGACACCCCCAGCCGCACGGCCAGCTCCGCCGACCCCGGACTGGAACCCAGCAACCACAGCGGAACCCCGGAACCCGAACCCCCCGGCCCCAGCGCCGCCAGCAGCTCCGCGACCTTGCCGGGGAAGTCCGGGCTCGGCCCACCGGCCCGCCCCACCCCGAGGTCGACCCGACCGGGGTGCAGCGCGGCCAGCACCCCGAACACCTCGGCCACCTTCGCCGCCGGGTAGCGCGGCAGCAGCACCCCGCCGCTGCCCACCCGCACCCGCTCGGTCACCGCCAGCGCCGCGCCCGCCAGCACCCCGCCGCTGCCCACCCGCACCCGCTCGGTCACCGCCAGCGCCGCGCCCGCCAGCACCTCCGGCGCCCGCCCCGCGAACGCCGCGGACCCGTGGTGCTCGGCCACCCAGTACCGGTGGTACCCCAGCGCGTCCACCTCCCGCGCCAGCTCCAGCGACGCCCGCAGCGCCTCCGCCCCGGACGACCCCTCGGGGACCGGCGACTGGTCCAGCACCGACAGCAGCACGGCCTACCTCCCCGCCGTCGTCGCGGGCACGATCCGGAAGTCCGCCTGGAACACCAGGTTGTGCAGGTCCGCCGACACGATCGCGCGCATCGTCGCCTCCTCCGCCTCGGCGTCCGCCGCGCTGAACACGTTCAACGGCCACTCGCCGACCGTCCCGCCGCTCAGGTGCGGGTGGTGGAACCCGGCCCCGTAGTGGGCCCGGATCACCACCGGCGCGACCCGCGCCCGCGCCTGCTCCGGCCAGGACAGCGCCCACAGCGCCTGCTTGCCGCCGTCCTCGGTGCCGATCAACCCGGTGGCGGTCACCGAACCCCGCCCCAGCAGCATCCGCGCGTCCAGGTCGGCCAGCACCCGCCGGGCCACCGGGTCGAGCAGGTCGACGGTGGCCGCGAACAGCTCCTCCTTCGCCCGCCGCGTGGTGGCGGCGCCGCCGTGGTTGCCGTCGCGCAGGTCCGCGAAGTGCCGCAGCAGCGCCTGGTGGTGGTCGGTCACGGGGAACTCCTCAACTCGTCGTGTCACGGGGGAACTCGCGCAGCGCTCCGGCGAGCGCGGCGCGCAGCGGGGACCGGCCCGGCCGCAGGAACTCGCCGTGGCCCAGCCCGCGCAGCACCTCCAGCCGCACGGCCACCCCCGCCGCGCCCAGCCGGTCGGCGTAGGCGCGCACGTCGCCCGCCACCGGGTCCGCCTCGCCGACGACCAGCAGCGACGGCGGCGACCCGGCCAGGTCGCCCGCGTGCCACGGGGTGGCGGCTGGTTCGGCGACCGGCGCGGGCCCCAGGTAGGCCCGCCACGCCGGGCGCAGCGCCGCCGCGCTGGGGAACGCCCCGGTCGCGTAGCCGGGGGACGCGCAGTCGGGGTCCAGCGGCGGGTAGGCCAGCACCTGGGCCACCGGCGCGGCGCGGGTGCCGCGCAGCGCGAGCGCCGCGCCCGCCGCGATCGTGCCGCCCGCGCTGTCCCCGCCCACCGCCACCGGCCGCCCGGTGGCCTCGCCCGCCCAGGCCACCACCCCGGCCACGTCGTGCAGCGCCGCCGGGTGGTGGTGGGCCGGGGCCAGCCGGTAGCCGACGCTGGCCACCAGCCACCCGCTGGCCACCGCCAGGTCCGCGCACGACTCGTGCCAGTCCGCCACCGACCCGCCGGTCCAGCTGCCGCCGTGCGCCCAGACCAGGGTCCCGCCGGTCCACCCGCTGGAGCGGAACAGCCGGACGGGGCGACCCGCGACGGTCGTGTCGCCCCAGTCCAGCGCGGAGCCCACGGCTCCCGGCGTCACGACACCCGCTCGGCCGAGGGCGGGCGCAGGAGCAGGCCGACCAGGACCGCCGCCACCGCGCACAGCGCGGCGTTCACCCAGATCGCCGAGGTGACCCCGCTGAGCACGGTCGCCGGGCTCTCCCCGCCGAGCGCGCCGATCCGGGCCGCCGCGATCGCGCTCATGATCGGGATGCCCATGGTGATGCCGATCTGCTGGCTCATCGTCGCCAGCCCGGTCGCCAGGCCCTGCTCGCTGTCCGGCAGCCCCGAGGTCGCGGTCACCATGTAGCCGACGATCGCCACCAGGTTCGCCACGCCGCCGACGAACGTCGCCACCAGCAGCACCGGCACCCACCCGGACGACGGGCCGAGCAGCACCAGCGGCAGCGTCGCCGCGCACTGGAGCGCGAAGCCGGAGATGATCGTCCTCTTCGGACCGAGCGCGCCGATCACCTTCGGCGCCACCACGCCGCCGATGACCGTGCCGATGCCCAGCACCGCGAACGAGAGCCCGGCGGCCAGCGGCGTGAAGCCCAGCACCTTCTGCAGGTACAGGGTCAGCAGGAACACCAGCGAGGTCTCGGTCAGGAACGCCAGCACCCCGGCCAGGTTCCCCAGCCCCACCGAGCGGCGGCGCAGGATCGACACCGGCACCAGCGGCTCGGCCACCCGCTTCTCCACCGCCCAGAACACCACCAGCAGCAGCGCCCCGGCCCCGAGCCCGGCCAGCGCCAGCGGGTCGGCCCAGCCGTGCGAGCCCGCGCGGGTCAGGCCGTACACCAGCGCCAGCAGGCCCAGCGTCACGCTCGCCGCGCCGGGCACGTCCAGCCGCGCCCGCCCCTCGGGGCGGCTCTCCGCGATCACGGCGGGGGCCAGCGCCAGCACCAGCACCGCGACCGGCACGTTGATCAGGAACGCCCACCGCCAGCTCAGCAGGTCGGTCAGCAGCCCGCCCAGGATCGCGCCGGTGGTGAAGCCCGCCGCCATGAGCGCCCCGTTGAGCCCGAGCGCGCGTTCCCGAAGCGATCCCTCGGGGAAGGACGTCGTCAGCAGCGACAGCGCGGCGGGCGTCACCGCCGCCGTCGCCAGGCCCTGCGCGACCCGCGCCACCAGCAGCACCGCCGGGTCCTGCGCCAGGCCGCCCGCGAGCGAGGCCGCCCCGAGCAGGGCCATGCCCAGCAGGAACAGCCGCCTGCGCCCGAACAGGTCGGCGACCCGGCCGAACAGCAGCGTGAACCCGGCCGCGCACAGCGCGAACGAGGTGGCGATCCACTGCAGGTCCTCCAGCGAGAACCCGACTTCCGAGCCGATGGCGGGCAGGGCGACGTTCAGGATGGAGAAGTCGACCGCCAGCGTGAAGCTCGCGGTCAGCAGCAGCACCAGCACGAGCCGCTGGCGGCCCGTCATCCGCTGCGGCGGCGCGCCCGCCGCGGGCGCGGCGGTGTTCTCGGCCGTGGACATGGTGGTTCCTCTCCGGCGTGGGAGTGCTTGTCGGGGACCACGGTGTCGCCGCGCGGGCGGGGCAGCCAGCACCCTGCGCTGCGTAGCACCGCTCTGACTAGCACTGACAGGGACAGGCGGGGCCGGGGCGGCTCGGCGACCATGACCCCTACCAAGGCCGGTCTGCGGGAAGGAAGAGCGATGGACCTGGGGCTTTCCACGGGGGTCTTCCTCGTCACGGGCGCGTCGGCGGGCATCGGGGAGGCGGTGGTCCGGCTGCTGGAGGCCGAGGGCGCGACCGCCGTCGGCGTCTCCCGCTCGCCGGTCCGCGACGGGGACGTCGCCGCCGACGTCACCGACCCGGCCGCGCCGGAGCGCGTCGTCGCCGAGGTGCTCGCCAGGCACGGCAGGCTCGACGGGCTGGTCAACAACGCGGGCGGCGTCGACCCGACCGAGGGGTTCCTGTCCACCACCGACGGGCACTGGGCGGCGGCCTTCGAGCTGAACCTGCACTCGGTGGTCCGGTTCAGCCGGGCCGCGCTGCCCGCGCTGCTGGAGCGCGGCGGCTCGCTGGTGCACGTGGCCAGCGAGGCGGCCCGCTTCCCCGACCACCCGATCGCCGCCTACGCGGCGGCCAAGAGCGCCGTGCTGTCGGTGTCGAAGTCGCTGGCCGCCGAGTTCGGCCGCGCGGGCGTGCGCTCCAACGTCGTCTCGCCCGGCCCGACCAGGACCCGGCTGTGGGACCGGCCGGGCGGGTTCGCCGACGCGCTCGCCCAGCGGTACGGGCTGCCCGTCGAGGAGGCGGTCACCCGGTTCGTCCAGCAGGAGCGCGGGCTGCCCACCGGCAGGCCCGGCACCGCCGACGAGGTCGCGCGGGTGGTCGCGCACCTGCTCTCCCCGCTGTCCGGCCAGGTGACCGGCGCGGAGTGGTCCGTCGACGGCGGCGCGCTCCGCCAGCTCTAGCCGCGCGGGTCCCGCACCGGCCGCGCACCGCGCCGGTGCCCACCGCTCCCGATCCCGGCTGCCCGCCGGGCGCAGCACCACCCAACGGCACCACTCGGACGGCAACTGGGGGTCCTCCGTGTCCGCAGCACTGATCGCGCTGGCCATCGGCGCCTTCGCCATCGGCACCACCGAGTTCGTCATCGTCGGACTGCTGCCCGAGGTCGCCGCCGACCTCGCGGTGTCCATCCCCTCGGCGGGGCTGCTGGTCTCCGGCTACGCGCTCAGCGTCGTCGTCGGCGCCCCGCTGATGACCGCGCTGGGCGTCCACCTGCCCCGCAAGTCGGCCCTGCTGGGCCTGATGGGCGTGTTCGTGCTGGGCAACGTCCTGTGCGCGGTCGCGGACGACTACGCCCTGCTGATGGTCGGCCGCGCCGTCGCCGCGCTGTGCCACGGCGCGTTCTTCGGCATCGGCTCCGTGGTCGCCGCCTCGCTGGTCCCGCCGCACCGGCAGGCGGGCGCCATCGCGCTGATGTTCTCCGGCCTGACCCTGGCCAACGTGCTGGGCGTGCCGCTGGGCGCGTTCATCGGCCAGGAGCACGGCTGGCGCGCCACGTTCTGGGTCGTCGGCGCGCTCGGCGTGCTCGGCGCGCTGGGCGTCGCCGCGCTCGTGCCGAGGCAACCCCGGCCCGAGGTCGGGCTGCGCGGCGAGCTGGCCGCGTTCACCCGCCCCGCCGTGTGGCTGGCACTGCTCACCACCGCGCTCGGGTTCGGCGGCGTCTTCGCCTCCTTCACCTACCTCGCGCCGATGATGACCGAGCTGGCGGGCTTCGCGCCCGGTTCGGTCGCCTGGCTGCTGGTGCTGTTCGGGGTCGGCCTGTGCGCGGGGAACTTCCTGGGCGGCCGGGCCGCCGACCGGGCGCTGGCGCCCACCACCTACGCCGTGCTCGGCCTGCTGGCGCTCGTGCTGGCCGCGTTCACCCTCACCGCCTCGGCGAAGGTCCCGGCGGCGGTGACCGTGCTGCTGCTCGGCGTGGTCGGCTTCGCCACCGTGCCGCCGCTGCAAACCCGCGTGCTGCGCGCGGCCGAGGGCGCGCCCTCGCTCGCGTCGGCCGCGAACATCGCCGCGTTCAACCTCGGCAACGCCCTCGGCGCCTGGCTCAGCGGCCTGGCCATCGACGCGGGGCTGGGCTACCGCGCCCCCAACGCGGTGGGCGCCCTCCTGGTCCTCGCGGGCCTCGGCGTCGCCGCGCTGTCCGGCGCGCTCGATTCTCGAAAACCCGCTCGGGTGAGCGGCGCCGAAGTTCCCGAACTTCGGCAATCCGCCTGAGCGAACAGCTCGGCGACCACCGCCGCTGCGGATGTTCTTTGTTCTTCACGACCGGGTAACTTTGTTTCTTGACGACCCGAGAGAAAGTTCGCTACCTTCACGGCCGAATGCCAATTCTGCGCATTCCGCTCCCTGTTGTCCTGTTGAGAATGGGGGATTTCCATGTCCGAAGAGTCCGGAACCTCGCGCCGTTCCGTCTTAACCGGGGTCACCGCCGCGCTCGGCGTCGGTGCGGTGGCCGCCGTCCCCGGCGTCGCGCTCGCCGCGCCCGCCGAACCCGTCAGGGCCCCCGGCGCGACCGTCCGCCCCGGCGACCCGCGCTACCCCGAGCTGCGCACCGGCAACAACCAGCGCTTCACCGCCTCGCCCGAGCACATCCGCCTGATCACCTCGCCGGAGGACGCCGAGCGCGCCGTCCGCGACGCGGTCGCGGCGGGCAAGCGGGTCTCCCTGCGCGGCGGCGGCCACTGCTTCGCCGACTTCGTCTGCCACCGCGAGGTCGAGGTCATCCTGGACGTCTCCCCGATGAACCGGGTCGACTACGACCCCGCCCGCCGGGCCTTCGTGGTGGAGGCGGGCGCCCGCCTGTCGAACGTCTACGAGACCCTGTTCAAGAACTGGAACGTCACCATCCCCGGCGGCATCTGCTACAACGTCGGCGTCGCGGGCCACGTCTCCGGCGGCGGCTATGGCCTGCTCTCCAGGGCCCACGGCCTCACCGTCGACCACCTCCACGCCGTCGAGGTCGTCACGGTCGGGCACGGCGGCCAGGTCCGCCGCGTCATCGCCACCCGCGAGCCCGACGACCCCCACCGCGACCTGTGGTGGGCCCACACCGGGGGCGGCGGCGGCAGCTTCGGGCTGATCACCCGCTTCTGGTTCCGCTCGCCCGGCGCGCGCGGCAGCGACCCGTCCGCCCAGCTCGTCAACCCGCCGTCCAAGGTCCTGGTCAGCGCCGTCGAGTTCCCCTGGGACGAGCTGGACCGCGCCTCGTTCGGCAGGCTCATCGCGAACTTCGACTCCTGGCACCTGGCCAACTCCGCCCCCGACTCGCCGTTCACCCGCCTGAGCAGCCTGTTCAACGTCAGCTCCAAGGCCCACGGCGGGCTCGGCATGTTCACCCAGGTCGACGCCACCGCGCCCGGCGCCCGCCAGCTCCTGGCCGACTACCTCGCCGCCATCACCGACGGCGTCGGCGTCACCCCGCGCTCGGCGGGCCGCCCCATCGCCGAGATCGGCGCGCTGCCCGGCTACGACGTGGCGCGCGAGCTGCCCTGGCTCCAGGCCGCCCGGCTGGTCGGCACCAACAACCCCACCATCACCAACCCCACCTCGCGCGGCGCGCACAAGTCGGCGTACATGCTCGCCGCCTTCACCCCCGACCAGGTCGACACCCTCTACGACCACATGACCCGCCCGGACTTCACCAACCCGGACACCATGCTCGTGCTGTTCTCCTCCGGCGGGCAGGTCAACGCGGTCGCCCCGGACGCCACCGCCAACGCCCAGCGCGCCTCCGCCTACAAGATGTGCTTCCAGACGTTCTGGGAGCGCCCCGAGGACGACGACTTCCACCTCGGCTGGCTGCGCAGCCTCTACTCCGGCTTCTTCAAGGCCACCGGCGGCGTGCCCGTCCCGGACGGCCAGGCGGACGGCTGCTACGTCAACTACCCCGACAACGACCTGGCCGATCCCGCGCAGAACCGCTCCGGGGTGCACTGGTCCGAGCTCTACTTCAAGGGCAACCTGCCCAGGTTGAGCCGGGTCAAGCGGCGCTACGACCCGACCGACTACTTCCGCCACGCGATGTCCATCCCGCTGCGATGAGCGCCACCTGGGGGAACGCGGTGGACGTCCAACCTGGCGGGCTGGCGGTGGCCGCGCTCGCGGCCACCCCGGTGTTCACCGACCGGGTCGCCGCCGCCGAGCGGATGCTCAGGGAGCGGCCCGCCTCGTCCGACCGGGGCATCGCCGCGGCCACCGGGCTCGCGGCGGGCACCGTCGCCGCGATCCGGCTGCGCCTTGGCGAGGCGGCGACCGCGCGGATCGGCCGCGACGGCAGGATCAGGCCGGTGAGCTGCGCCGACGGCCGCGAGGCCGCCGCCAGCTACCTGGCCCGCTACCCGGCGGCCACGCTGCGCGCGGTGGCCTCGGCCGCGGGGATCTCCCTCGGCACGGCCCGCGACGTCCGCGACCGGCTGCGGCGGGGCCAGGAGGTCGTCCCGGCGCGGGCCAGGACCGGGCGGGTGCCACCGACGGTGCGGCCCGCGCCGCCGCCGAGCGCCCGCGTGGCGCTCGCCGTGCTGCGCAACGACCCGTCCCTGCGCGGGGCCAGCACCGGCAGGCAGCTGCTGCGGCTGTTCGACGCGCACGCGGCCGTCGCGGACTGGCAGCGGCTCGCGGAGACCCTGCCGCCGCACTGCGCCCTGCTGGTGGCGGGGCTGGTCGCGGAGTACGCGCAGCGGTGGAGCGCGCTCGCCGCCAGCCTCGACCGCGCGCGGCGCGCGTCGGGCGGCTGAGCCGGGGGACCGGGCGCACGCCTGACCGGGCGCGCCTGCTGATCAGGGGCGCTGGCTGATCAGGGGCACCGCTTGAGCTGGCGTTCCGCCTGACCGCGCGGGCACCACGTCCGCGCGAGAGCCGCTCCCGCGCGGGAGCGCGCCTGTTCCGGACCGCGCCTGCGCCGGACCCGTCCGCGCGAGATCGCGCCCGTGCCGGATCCGCGCCCGAGCACGACCACGAGGGCCCGACCGACAGCGCCGTCGCCGGGCCCGAGGGGGAGCCGCTGGAGCCTCAGCGCTCCCGGTGCGAGCGCTCCACCACGTCCGGGATCGACAGGTCCGCCCGCTCCTGCGCCGACGGCCGCCCCAGCAGCCGCAGCGCGGCCTCCGCAGGGGTCCCCGGCTCCGCGCTGTACATCAGGATCCGGTGCGCCGAGTCGTCCGGCAGCTGCACCACCTCGAACTGCAGCTCCAGCCGCCCCACCCGAGGGTGGGCGAAGTACTTCACGCCGAACGCGCAGTTCAGCACCGGGTGCCGCGCCCACAGCCCGGCGAACCCGTCGCTCTTCACGCACAGCTCGCCGATCAGCTCGGCCAGGTGCCGGTCGTCCGGGTGCCGCCCGGCGACCAGCCGCAGCGACGCCACCGACCGCTTCGCCTCGTCGTCCCAGTGCGCGTACAGCGCGCGGGTGTGCTCGTCCAGGAACAGCATCCTGGTCAGGTTCGGCCGCGTCGCCGGGCTCGCCGGGCTGTCCTCCGGCAGGTGCCCGGCCAGCAGCCGGTGCCCCAGCGCGTTCCAGGCCAGCACGTCGCTGCGGCGGTCCATCGCCACCGCCGCGACCCCCTCCATCGCCGCGATCAGCTGCGCCGTCCCCGGTCGGGCGGACTCCGCGCGCGGCGCCGCCTGCCGCCTGCGCCTGCTCGGCCTCGCCAGGTCGCGCAGGTGCGCGGACTCGTCGTCGTCCAGCCGCAGGGCCCGCGCGATCGCGTCCAGCACGTCCTCCGAGACGTTCTGGCTCTGCCCCTGCTCCAACCGCGTGTAGTAGGTGACGCTGATCCCCGCGAGCTGCGCCAGCTCCTCCCGGCGCAGCCCCGGCACCCGCCTGCTGCCGTAGGAGGCGACACCCAGCTCGCCGGGGCGCAGCCTGGCCCGCCGCGAACGCAAGAAGTCGCCCAACTCGGTGTCCATGCGTCGGATTGTCCTCCGGGCCCACCCGCCGCGACAGACCCTGCCAGTGCCACCCTCGACCGGGGGCGGCGCCGCCGGTAAACCCGGCCGGCGCATTCGCGGGGCGTGCAACTGCGGATGACCGTCTGGTTGAACATACATTCCTCTCCGCGCGGACCTCTGCCTAGTATCCGGTTATCCGATCGGGAGCCGGCAATTCCGGGCCCCCGGCCGCTCCGGAAAAGCGAAATTGACGTCGAAAGGGACGTGATGCGCTCCGTAGCAGTTGTTCTCGGTACCCGTCCCGAAGTCATCAAGTGCGCGCCCGTGATCCACGCCCTGCGCGCCGACCCCCGCTTCGCGCCGGTGGTGCTGTCCACCGGCCAGCACCGGCAGATGCTCGACGAGACCCTGGCGGCGTTCGGCATCCGCCCGGACGTCGACCTGGGCGTCATGGCGCCCGCGCAGACCCTGTCCCAGGTGACCCACCGCGCCCTCGACGGCCTCTCCGAGCACCTGGCGCGCCACCGCGTCGAGGCGGTCCTGGTGCACGGCGACACCGCCACCACCCTGGCGGGCGCGCTCGCCGCGTTCCACAACCGCATCCCCGTCGTGCACGTCGAGGCGGGCCTGCGCAGCGGGGACCTGCGCTCCCCGTTCCCCGAGGAGGCCAACCGCAGGCTCGTCGCCCAGCTCGCCGACCTGCACCTGGCCCCCACCCCCGGCAACAGCGCCAACCTGATCCGCGAGGGGATGCGCGAGTCCAGCGTCGTGGTCACCGGCAACACCGTGGTCGACGCGCTGCGCTGGGCGGGGTCGCAGCGCCCGGCGGGCACCGTCCCCGAGCTGGCCGACCTCGGCCGCGACCAGCGCCGGATCGTCGTGGCCAGCGCGCACCGCCGCGAGTCCTGGCGGATGCTGCCGCAGATCGGCCAGGCGCTGCGCGAGCTGGCCCGGCGCCCGGACGTGCGGATCGTCGTCCCCCTGCACCGCAACCCGGTGGTCCGCGAGGCCCTGCTGCCGCTCATCGGCGGCGTCCCCGGCGTCACCGTGGTCGACCCGCTGCCGTACCTGGAGTTCTGCGGGCTGATGTGGCGCAGCGACCTGATCCTGTCCGACAGCAGCGGCGCCGAGGAGGAGGGCCCCGCGCTGGGCAAGCCGACCCTGGTGCTGCGCGACCTCACCGAGCGGCCGGAGTCGATCGCCTCGGGGGCCGCCAAGCTGGTCGGCCGCACCCGCGACAAGATCGTCCACCACGTCACCGCGCTGCTCGACGACCCGGTCGAGCACGCGCGGATGGCGGGCGCGGTCAACCCCTACGGCGACGGCCTGGCCACGGGCCGCGTGGTGGGCGCGCTGGCCCACCACTTCGGCGACGGCCCGGCCGTGCTGCCCTTCGTGCCCGGCCACCTCGCCGCGCCCGAGGTGGTGGCGGCGTGAGCGCGCCCACCGCGCCTGCGACGCGGGTCGTGCTCGCCGACGGGTTCGCCGAGGCGCTCGTCACCGCCGCGCCCGAGCCGCTGCCCGTGCCCGGCCGCGCGGTCGTGCTCAACCTCGCCCCCACCCCCGCCCTGCTCGGCGGCGACCCGCCCCGGCCGCTGCCGCCGCTGTCGTCCACCACCCTGGTCGACGGCGTCGTCGAGCGGGCCGGGCTGGTCGCCGTGCTGCGCGTCGCCGACGACGTCACCGGCCTCACCGGGGCCCCCGGCTGGCGCCACTTCGCCGACCTGCTGCCCGCCCACCCCCGCGAGGTCGCCCTGCACCGGGGGCCGCGCACGCGGGTCGGGCGGGTCGAGCTCGACGCGGGCGAGCTGCTCGGCCAGGAGCGGCCGGACGGGCTGGGCGCGTTCGACGTGTGGCTGAACCTGTGGTTCGCCCCGGCGGGCACCGACTGCGGGCTGCACGACCGGCACGACTTCATCGAGGTCCACACCCAGCTGCACGGCCTCGGCCGGATGCAGAAGTTCCACGCCGACGACCGCGCCTCCCTGCACGAGGAGCAGCTCATGGCGCCCGGCCACACCCCGCCGGTCCCGTTCTGCCGCACCAGGTCCGACGGCGGCTTCCACTACCCCTGGCACCAGTACCGCGCCGACACCGACTGCGCCTGGCTCGCCGTCGAGTACCACCGGACAGGAGGACGAGGATGATCACCCCACCCCGGTTCAGCACCGAGGTCGTCGCGGAGCAGCTGCGCGACGGCTACTGGCTCGAAGCCGCCGACGTCGACGGGGACGGCGCGCCCGACCTGGTCGGCCACGGCCTGCGGCTCGGCGAGGTCTACTGGTACCAGCAGCGCGAGGGCTGGCCGCGCAAGCTCGCCGCCGACGGCTTCCGGATGCCGGTGGGCGGCGACTTCGCCGACATCACCGGCAACGGCCTGCCGGACGTCGTGGTCTGCCACGAGCTGTACGGCCCCATCGGCACGATCGTCGACCCCGACCCCGAGGGCGGCAAGATCGACTGGATCGAGAACCCCGGCGCCGCCGACAAGACCGACGCCCGCTGGGAGCGGCACTACATCGGCCGCGCCACCGGGATGCACCGGCTGCGCGTGGGCCACTTCACCCAGACCGAGCGGCTGGAGGTCGTCGGCGTCCCGATCGTCGCCACCGCCGACGTGCACGCCGTGCTGCCGCTGGTGATGTTCACCCAGCCCGACGACGTGCGCACCGCCGCCGAGTGGCCGATGACGGTGATCGACGACCACTCGTTCCGGATGATCCACGGCGCGGAGAAGAAGAAGGGCCTGGTGCCCGGCTCCGACCTGGACTCGCTGCTGCTGGCCTCCGACGAGGGCTGCACCTGGCTGCGCTACGACCCCGAGCGCGGCTGCTGGCTCACCGAGCTGGTCGGGACCGGCGAGCTGACCCAGTTCCGGCGCACCGGCTTCAAGGGCAGCGGCGACCTGGACGCGGGCGGCCTCGGCGGCGATCCGATGGCGTACGTGGCGGCGCTGGAACCGTTCCACGGCAACACGGTCGCCGTCTACACCAAGGACGGCGACGGCGGCTGGCAGCGGCGCCTGTTCGACGTCTTCGGCGACCCCAACGAGAACGACGAGGGCCCCGGCCACCAGGTCGTGTGCGCGGACTTCGACGGGGACGGCGACGACGAGTTCCTGGTGGCGCTGCGCGGGCCCTGGCCGTGGCAGGGGGTCATGTACTACAAGGCGATCGACGCCGCGCGCGGCATCTGGACGAAGTGGCGGGTGGCCGACGAGTCCGTGGCCCGCATCGCCGCGGCCGACTTCAACGGCGACGGGCGGATCGACTTCGCCACCATCGCCTACTCCGTGCAGAACTACTACGTCGCCGAGGACGCGAAGATCGTGCTGCACCGCAACGAGATCCCCAGGCCGTCATGACGAACCCGACCCCGACCCCGACTCCGGCCCCGACCGCGTCCCCGAACCCCGCCGCGCGCAGGGCCGCGCTGCCCTCGTTGACCGGACTGCGGTTCCTGGCCGCGCTGCTGGTCTTCTGCTTCCACGCCACCCTGTTCGACTCGCCGATCCCGCCCAACGACCCGATCAACCCGTTCGCGGACGAGGCGCTGGCGCGCGGGCTGGAGCAGCTGTTCAGCAAGGCGGGCTACCTGGGGGTGTCGTTCTTCTTCGTGCTCAGCGGTTTCGTGCTCACCTGGTCGTCGGTCGAGGGCGAGCCGATGCGGGCCTTCTGGCGCCGCAGGGTGCTGAAGATCTTCCCCAACCACGTGGTCGTGTTCGCGGCGGCGATGCTGCTGTTCGCGGGCGCCACGACCCCGCTGTCCGGCTGGCTGCCCAACCTCCTGCTGCTGCACTCGTACTCGCCCGACCCGGCGGTGTACGTCAACGTGAACCCGCCCGCGTGGACGCTGTGCAGCGAACTGCTGTTCTACCTGCTGTTCCCGCTGATCGTCAAACCGGTTCGGCGCATCGCGGACGACCGGCTGTGGCTGTGGGCGGGCGGGACGGTGCTGGGCATGATCGCCGTCCAAGTGGTCAACCTGACCCTGGTGCCCGACGCGCCCAAGTCGCCGATCACGCCGATCTCCTCGGCGCAGTTCTGGTTCGGCTACGTCTTCCCCGTGCCGAGGCTGTTCGAGTTCGTGCTGGGGATGCTGCTGGCCACGGCGGTGATCCGGGGCGTCGCCCCGAGGATCAGCCCGCTCGTCGCCGCGCTGTCGGTGCCGGTCGGCTACGCGGCGGCGCTGGCGCTGCCGTTCGTGTTCGGCTTCGCGGTGGCGACGATCGTCCCGGTGTCGCTGGTGATCCTGGCCTGGGCGGGCGCCGACGTCGCGGGTCGGCCGAGCGGTCTGCGCGGCCGGGTCGCGGTGTGGTTGGGGGAGGTCTCGTTCGGCTTCTACCTGTGCCAGGGCGTGGTGGTCTTCTACGGCCGGACCCTGCTGCCACCGGGTCCGTTCGGCCCGGTGGCCGCGATCGGCGTGGTGCTGGCGCTGTTCGCGGGCGCGCTCCTGGTCGGCTGGGCGCTGTTCGCGCTCGTGGAGCGCCCGGTGATGCGCAGGTGGGCCAGACCGCGCGCCCGCAGGCCCGCGCGGGTGAACCCGGTTCCCAGCGCGGTGTGAGCGACCGGGTGGGGCAGGGCCCTGCCCCACCCGGTCGGCGGTGCGGCCTCCGGGCCGCGAGCCCCGGCGGTCCGGAGCCGCCGGGGCTGTGCGCTGCCGAGGTCCTGCGCTGCCAAGGCTTCGCGCGCTCCCGCCGCGCTCCCGCCGCACTACCTGGCCGGGCGGGCCACCTCGACCACCTCCGCCTCCGGCAGGTCCGCGCCGAGGCGCAGCCGCTCCAGGAAGCGCACCACCAGCGCGGCGGCCGTGCGGTGGGTCTGGTTGTTCAGGGCGTCGTGCGCGGTCCCCGCGATGCCGACCAGCTCGCCGTCCGGCAGGCGGGAGAACCAGGCGCGCGAGGCGTCCGGCGCGGTCAGCGGGTCGTCCGCGCCGCGCAGGCCCAGCACCGGCGCCACGACGTCCTCCGGCGCGGCGCGCTCGACCCAGTCGGCGGGCGGCTCGGCGCCCAGCAGGCCGCGCCGCACCGCCGACTCGTCGGAGATCCGGGCCCGGTGCGCCGGGCAGGTGGTGCGGGCGTCCAGCTCGGCCTCCCAGTCGGCGGGCGCGGCGCCCGCCCGCCCGGTCGGCAGCCCGGCCAGCACCGCGCCGTCCGCCGCCACCGCGCCCTCGGCCAGCAGCACCGCCGCGAACAGCGCGCCGGTGTCCGAGCCGAGCAGCACGTGCGGCCTCGGCGCGTCCGCCTCGTCGGCCAGCAGCGACTTTACCTCCGCCGCCACCCCGGCCGGGTCGAGCGCCGGGTCGGAGGTGATCCGCACGCGGTAGGCGTCCGAGGCCAGGCGCAGCCCGAGCCGCTCGTACACGGCGGCGCTCTCCCCCCGACCCGGCAGCACCACGACGGTGCCGCGCGGGCCCAGGTGGGCGGGGTTGTCGTACGAGGTGGTCATGCTCGGCCTCCGCAGGTCGTGTGGCGCCATCAGCCGATGGCCTTGCCGGGGTTCAAGATCCCCGCCGGGTCGAACACCGCTTTGACCCGGCGGTGCAGCTCCAGCACCGGCTCGCCCAGCTCCGCCGCCAACCACGGCCGCTTCAGCGCGCCGACGCCGTGCTCGCCGGTGAGCGTGCCGCCCACCGCCAGCGCCTGCTCGAAGATCGCCGCGACCGCGCGGTCCACCCGCTCGCGCGGCGCGCTGCCCGCCAGCACGATGGGGTGCAGGTTGCCGTCCCCGACGTGCGCGAACACGAAGATCCGCACCCCGGTCGCCTCGGCGATCCCCCCGATGGCGCCGATCGTCTCCGCGATGCGGCTCCTGGGCACGGCGATGTCCTCGATGAGCACCGGCCCGTGCCGCTCGATCGCGGGCAGCGCGGCCCGCCGCGTCGCCACCAGGGCGGCGGCGACCTCGGGGTCGGCGGTGCTCTCCAGCGCGGTGGCGAGCGGCCGGATCACCCGCGCGGCGGCGTCCATCTCCTGCTCCGCGCCGAACCCGTCGGTCTGGAGCAGCAGGAACACCTCGCCCCGGCGGTGCAGGTCGCCGCCCAGCGCCTCGTCGATGGCGCGCAGCGTCGGGCCGTCCAGCAGCTCGGCGGTGGACGGCCGGATTCCCTCGCGCTGCAACGCGGTCACCGCTTCCACGGCGTCCTCGGCGGTGGCGAAGAACGCGCTGGCGGTGGCCGTGCGCACCGGCAGCGGCGAGAGCCGCACGGTCGCGCCGACCACCACCCCGAGCGTGCCCTCGGACCCGACGAGCAGCCCGGTCAGGTCGTACCCGGTGACCCCCTTGACCGTGCGCCGCCCGGTGCTGACCAGCGACCCGTCGCCGAGCACCACGTCGAGCCCGAGCACGGCGTCGCGCGTCACCCCGTACTTGACGCACCGCAACCCGCCCGCGTTGGTGGCGATGTTGCCGCCGATGGTGGAGAACGCCGCGCTGGCCGGGTCGGGCGCGTACCGCAGCCCGTGCGCCGAGGCGGCGGCGTCCAGATCCGCCGTGACGACACCGGGTTCCACGACGGCCAGCGCCTCGTCGGCCCGCAGCTCGGTGATCCGGTCCAACCGGGACAGGTCGAGCACGATGCTCCCGTCGCCCGCGAGCGCGCCACCCGCGACCCCGGACCCCGCGCCCCTGGGCACGACCGGGATTCGGTGCGCGGCGGCGTGCGCGACGGTCCGCTGGACCTCGGCGACGGAGGTGGCGAAGACGACCAGCCGGGGCGCCCCGTCCGGAGCGCTCCCGGACCGGTCCACCGACACCCGCGCCAACTCGGCCGGGTCGGTCGACCAGGCGGTCAACGAGCCGGTCAGCTCGCCCAGGCTCACGGCCCGACCTCGATCGGCCGGTCCGGGTCGGACGACCACTGGGACCACGAGCCGGGGTACAGCGCGGCGTCGATCCCCGCGATCGCAAGCGCCGCAACGGTGTGCGCGGCGGTGATGCCCGACCCGCAGTACACCGCGACCGGCGTCCCCGGCGCCACACCGAGCCCCGCGAACCGCCGCGCCAACTCCTCGGCGGGAAGGAAAGTCCCGTCCGCAGCGAGGTTCTCCCCGGTGGGCGCGCTCACCGCGCCGGGGACGTGCCCCGCCCGAGGATCGACCGGCTCGACCTCACCCCGGTACCGCTCACCGGCGCGCGCGTCCAGCAGCACCCCGCGCGCGGGCCAGGTGGCGGCCTCGTCCGCGCCGATCCGCGCCAACCGGTTTTCGGAGACCACCACGTCCCCAGGCGCGGGCACGACGTCCCCGCCCTCCACCGGGAACCCGGCGGCGACCCAGGCCCCGAGCCCCCCGTCGAGCAGCCGCACGTCCACCCCGGCGTCGCGCAGCACCCACCACGCGCGGGCGGCGGCGAGGTTGCCGGAGTCGTCGTACACGACGACCGGTTCGCCGCCCGTGATCCCCCACCCGCGCAAGGCTTCCTGCAGCGCGCCCGGACCGGGCAGCGGGTGCCGCCCGTCCCCGGCCGCGCGCGGAGCGGCCAGGTGCGCTTCGAGGTCGACGTGGACGGCGCCGGGCAGGTGCCCGGCGAGGTAGGCGGGCCGCCCGTCCGGCGCCCCGAGCGCCCACCGGACGTCGAGCACCCGGAACCCGGAGAACCGCTCGTGCAGCTCGGTCGCGGAGATGGTGACTGTCACGCCCCGGATGCTAAGCGCGCCAAGGCATCGAGCACCGCACGGAAATTCTTATGGGTACCGATGGGAAAGTCCGCCCGGTTCCACCGCGCCGGGGGAGCCGGTGGGCTCCGCGCGGGGCAGGCGGGCGGCCAGCACGTCGAAGTGCCGCTGCCTCGACCAGGCCGCGTGGTCGCCGATGACGTAGAGCCGCCGCTTCGCCCGGCTCACCGCGACGTTCAGCAGGTTCGGCCTCCCGGCCGCCCACCGGCGCGCCCCGTGCTGCCCGGCGCCGGTGCCCAGCACGACCACCACGACGTCCGCCTGCTTGCCCTGCGAGGTGTGCACGGTGCCCGCGACCAGACCGGGGTGGCGCCGCGCCCGCTCCCGCAGCTTCCGCGCCACGTCCCGGAACGGGCTGACCACCAGCACCTCGGACATCGGGAACCCGTTCCGCGCCAGGGCGGCGAGGATTTTGTCCACCTGGCGGCCCTCCTCCGCCACCCAGTGGTTCTGCGCCTCCCCGCCCGCCACGTCGATCCACTTCGACGCGGGCAGGTAGCCGTTGGCCGCGTCGAAGGCCGAGCGGGCCGCCCGGCTGGTGCCGTCGATCATCAGCCCGCCGTAGGCGATCTCGTTGACGATCCCGAACATCGGCTGGTCGCAGCGCCGGTGCACGGTCAGCGGGACGCCCACCCACGTCGGGCCGTCGTCACCGGGCAGCGAGGTGCCCAGCCGGGTCAACCGGTCGGCCAGCCGCTGCACCGAGCCGCCGGTGACCGACCACTGCGGGTCGACGCCGAGCTCGTTGCGGATGGCCTGCTCGGTCCGGAAGGGCAGCGTGCTCACCGGTTCCAGCTGCAGCGGGTCGCCGACGACCACCGCGCGCCTGCTGCGCCACAGCGCGCCCACGGCGTTCTGCGGGGTCGCCTGGCCCGCCTCGTCCACCAGCAGCCAGCCCAGCGCCTCCCGGCCAAGGACGCCGAACAGCCGGGCGTACGAGGCGAACGTGGTCGACACGACCGGAACGACCAGGAACAGGTGCTGCCACGCGGCGAGCGCGGCCTCGGGCTCGACGTCGCGGGGAGCCTCCCCGCCGACCAGGTCCATCGTGGCTTGCAGGCTCTTGCGCACGTCGTCGGCGGCGTGCCGGAGGAAGGCCTTGTGCAGCGCCAGCGCCGCCAGGAACAGCGCGCTGCGCGCCGCGTTCCACTCGGCGTCCGTCCACAGCGCGACCCGCTCCCGCCGGGCGCGCGCCTCCTCACCCGCCTCGGCCCAGCGCTCGTCCGGGTAGTGCGCGCCCAGCGCCCCCGCCGCGTCCGCGACCTGCCGGGCGCGCACGGCGACCCGGTTCCGCTGCGCGGTCAGGGCTTCGCGCAGGCGCGCGACGGCGCGCTCGGCGTCGGCCGCCTCGTGCTCGGCCGAGGCCAGCGCGCGGACGGCCGACTCCAGCGGCGGGTACGGCGGGGGAGCGGTGGCGACCGGCCGGGGCGAGCGCCGCAGCACCTCCAGCCGTCGCCAGGCGTCCTCGACCTCGGCGGCGGAGACCCCCGCCCAGCGCTGCCACTCCTGCCCCGCCCCGCCCAGGGTCCTCACCCGCTGCCAGATCCCCGGACGGGCCCGCTGGTGCTGCTCGAACCGCAGCAGGGCCGCGCTGTGCCGCTCGGTGGCGGCGAGCAGCTCGCGCTCCAGGTCCGCCCGCTGCTCCGCGGCCAACCGGGCGACTTCCCTGCCGTGCGCCAGCGCGATGTCCGCCGCGCGCCCGCGCTGCTCCCCCTCGTCGGCGCGGGCGCGGGTGAGCAGTTCGCGCGCTCGCGCCGATCGCCGCTCGGCCTCGGCGAGCTGCTCCTCGGCCAGCTCCGCAGCCGCCCGCGCCGGGGCCAGGTCCGCCCAGGCGCGGTGCGCCGACGTCCTGGCGGCGCGCAGGTCGGCCACCCGGTCCGCCACCCGCCGGAAGGCCGCGACCTCCTCCGCCCAGGTCCGCTCCGGGGGCTCCTGGGCGTAGCCCTTGAGCACCGGGAGCAGCCCGTGCCACGGGTTCTCCTCGCCCTCCTCGGGCTGGTGGTACCAGAACCTGTCGACGAACCTGCCCCGGTTCTTCTTGTTGCCGAGGCGACCCGCGACCAGCGCCCAGCCCTTCGGCGCCTCGTGCTCCCGCTCGCCCTCGTCGTCGGCCAGCAGCGCGGTGGCGATGCCGGGGAAGTAGTCGACCGCCTCGGCCCGCGCGTGCCACGACTCGTCGATCGCGTCCGCGCCGGGGATCTCGTCGGTGACGTTCTGCACCGCCCCGTTGTTGGACGAGGCCAGCACCACCTCGAAACCGGTCAGCTCGGGCCGCAGCTGCCGCACCACCCTGGAGTAAGCCCCGGTCTTCCACCTGTGTGTCCCGGTGAAGGCCCGGTCCGGGCTGCGCAGCCCGGCGAGGGCCTCGGCGCGCCGGACCACCAGCGCGGCGACCAGGTCGCGCAGCATCGTGGTCTTCCCGGTGCCCGGCGGCCCGTTCACCCCGAGCACGCCCGCCTCCAGCTCCAGCGCCGTGCTCACCGCGAGCTGCTGGTTCAGCGCCAGCGGGTGCTCCGGAGCGCTCGGCCACCGCCCGGAGGGCACCAGCTCCGGCGCGGTGCCCGCCAGCGCTTCCAGGGGCCGCTCGCGGACGTCGACCCGGTGCTGCGGGGTGATCCGGTCGGCGGGGCTGAGGTAGGAGCGCAGCGCCTCGCCGAGGTCGCCCTCGGCGACCCGCGCGGCGACGTGGTCGAGGTCGGCCATGATGAAGCTGTTGAGGAACTCGCTGTTCGCGGCGGACCTGGGCGAGACCGCGACGCTCCTGATCCGGATCTCGACCGCGTCCAGCACGCCGTCCGACCCCGTCGCGCCCACCGCCAGGTCGAGGCACTCGGTGAGGAGGTCGTGGTCCAGCACGCGCGGCAGCGGAACGGGACCGTTCCCGTCATGCGGGATCGCGACCAGCTCGGCCAGGTCGCTCGCGAACCCGGCCGAGGCGTCGTCGAACCCGGAGACCCAGTCCTGCCTGCTCCGCCCGTCCCGCACCGCCCGGCCGACCGCCCACGCGCAGCTGGACAGCACCTGGCCGCCCTCGACCACGCGCCCGTCCGCGCCGACGACGAACGCCGCGAGAGCGCTCTCACCGCCGGGCCGCTCGTCCAGGCTCTCCCGGTCCGGCTCGAACACCGAGGCGAGCCGCTCGAACACTGACTCCAGGGAGTAGATCCCCAGGTAGACGGTGTGCTGCCAGACCTGCCCCCGGCGCAGCCGCCGCTCCGCCAACCGGTGCCCCGGCTCCCACGGCAGCAGCGCGCCCGGCCGGGCCGGGAGCACGTCGTTCGCGGGATCGACCCGTTCCACGCCCTGCGGGCTGAACATCTCCACGGTCCGCCAGAACCGCAC
The DNA here is from genome assembly GCF_024171695.1 of Actinosynnema pretiosum. Lineage (GTDB taxonomy): Bacteria > Actinomycetota > Actinomycetes > Mycobacteriales > Pseudonocardiaceae > Actinosynnema > Actinosynnema pretiosum. The sequence continues at coordinate 399,270 of NZ_JAMTCF010000005.1, forward strand.
CACCTCGGCCCGCTCCGCGTCGTCTCGCCGCCCCACCCGGTCTCCGATCAGCTGTCGAGGAGTGGCGGATGCTAGCGGAGGTCGCGGGCGCGGCGGGGGCGGTTCGGCGAGGCTGGTTCGGCGGGGTGCGCTCAGCGGGGCGGTTCGGCGGGGCGGCTTCGGCGGGGTGCGCTCGGCGCCGGTCAGCCGCAGTCCTGCCGGTGGGCGTTCGGGCGGCCGGGGCAGGTCGGGCACTCGAACACGTGCACCGCGCCCAGGTCGCCGATCTCCAGGCCGGGGTGGGCGAAGTCGACGCCGAAGTCCTCCAGCGGCGTCCACGAGCGCGACTCGGGGTCGCCCTCGTAGGACGCCACCGTCACCAGCGCCCGCATCGGCCGCGCGCAGCCCGCGCACACCGGCCAGTCCGGTTCCTGGCTCCAGAACGGGTAGCCGAGCAGCTTCGTGCCCGGCGCCACCGACAGGTCCGCGTCGTAGTCCCAGCCGGTCTCCGCCGCGACCCGGTCGACCCGCTCGTCGTCCCGCGCGGTGTCGGGCAGCTCCGCGCTCGGGTACTCCACCACCAGCTCCGGGTGCACCGCGCACGGGCGCGGGATCAGGTCGCGCTGCACCGACCTCGGCTGAGGTGGCGCGTCCAGCGGGGTGCGGACGGCGCTCGCGTCGCGCCAGAGCACCAGGGGCAGCACCCAGCCGTCGCGGTGGTCGTCGGACTGGCACCAGAGCAGTTGCAGCAGGTCGGCGCCGGGCGGGAAGTCCAGCGCTCCCAGCACGTCCGCCCGGAAGACCTGGAGCACCGGCACGAGCGCGTCGTCGTGCGCCGGGCACGTCGGCCACGGCTCGTCGGCAGGCCACAGCAGCGGACCGCCGACCGAGCTGTCCAGGGCGGTGGGGGAGCCCGCGCGCGGGTGCAGCCGGATCGCGTCGCGGCGGAACGGGGCCACCTCGGGGAAGACGCGCTCCACGTCCAGCGGCCGAGGGGGCGTCGTGCGGGTCACGGGGCAAGACTGCCAGGACCGCTGCGGCGCCGGACGATCACCCGCCCCACCCCGCAGCGGGGAGGGGCGGGCGATCGCGGTGCTACGCGGGCAGGACCGGGACGGCCTCCTCGTAACCGCAGTTGCGGCAGGTGCCCACCCAGGTGCCGCCGCCGGAGTGCCGCCACCCCGCGCCCAACCGCACCGCGTAAGGACCGGCGGGGAGGCCGGAGAACAGGACCCGGCCGCTCGCGTCGGTGACCGCGCTCGCCGTGATCCGGGGGTCGAACCGGTTCACCAGCTCGACCCGCACCCCCACCACGAGCTCGTCGTCGTCGGCGGTCCAGTTCGAGTTCCGGTCGTGGAACAGCTGCATCCCCTTGTCCAGCGCGGCCGGTCCGGGCGCGCTCCCCATCGCCCCCGCCTTGGCACGCCCCCGCTCGGTGCCCGCGCCGCCGAAGTCGCAGCTGTAGCCGACCGCGCCGTGCTCGGGCGCGTCCCGGGGCACGCTCCCGCTGATCGTGAAGGAGACCGGGGCGCCCGCAGGCGCGGTGACGCCAGGACCGCTCCAGGCGAGCGCGCCCAGGTCGACGTCGAACAGCTGCGGCCCCTCGCCGCCGCTGCGGTCGCACACGGCGTTGACGCCGGTCAGGTCGGTGTCACCGGTGTTGGTGAGGGTGATCTCGACCTGCGCCCGGTCACCGGCCGCGTAGCCTCCCCCGGTGAACGCCATCGTCGCGTCGAGCCGCTCGCTGACGGGGCGCACGGCGGCGATCAGCTGCCCCGCGCCGGAACCGCTCCCGTCGACCGGGACCTCGCGCTGGAACCGGTGGACGATCCAGCCGTCGGGCAGGTCCCACTGCGGGGACAGGGCGTACACGCGCAGCGGGAGCCCGGTGAACCGGTAGCCGCCGTCGGCGTCGGTGGTGGTCGTCCTGGTGTCCCCGTACGCGCTCGCGGTCATCTCCACACCGGGGAACCCCTCGCCCGCGTCGAACTCGCCGTCGCCGTCGCGATCGGCGAAGAGCGCGCCGGAGATCTCGCCGGAGCCCGTGCCGGGGTCGCGCACCGCGATCGACCGGTTGGTCGCGAGGTGGCCGGAACCGCCCCGCACGAGCGTGAACTCGACCTCGGGCGCCGCGCCGCTCCACTCCCGGACCTCGCCGGTGGTGCTCTTGACCACCTGCTGACCAGGGGTGAGGGTCCCCCTGCCCGCGGAGTAGCCGCCGTACTCGCCCAGGGGGCCGGTGTTCAAGGAGAAGCGCGAACCCCTGACCGTGGAGGCGCTGATCCACAGGTCGGAGGCGGTCGTGCCGCCGGTGTTGGTGATGGTCAACCGGACCGGGACGCCCTGGCCGACCAGGTGCGGGCCCGCCGGGATGGCGACGTCCAGCGACAGCTCGACGGCCTGCGCCGCCGAGGCGGGCGCGGCCACGGCGCCGAGTGCGAGGAGAACCGCTGCGGTGAGCGGAAAAGCGCGCGCCGAGGTGCGCGCTCTGAGCGCGGTCATGGTGGTGTTCCCCCTGGTGATCGGGTTGGCGCGGTCGAAGCTAAAAGAAGTGAATAACCTTCACAATCGGCCGACCGGGCGTGTCGCCCACCACTCGGGCCGACCACCGCCCAGGTCACGGGCCACGACCACTCGATCGGGCCGTTCACCAGCCCGGCCCGCCCCTGCGGGTTCCCGCGCGGTGCGCCCGTCCCGCCCTTGCCCGGTAGGGGTGGTTCGGGCGAACACTGGTGGCAGCCGCCGCCAGTCGCCCGACGCCCGTCGCCCCGGAGGAACCGTGCCCGACCACACCGACCCCGACCTCGTCCACCGCATGTTCCCCCGCCTCGGCGCCGTGCAGGCCGAGGCCGAGGGCGCCTCGGACCTCTTCGCCCGCATCTACGCCGACGAGACCTGGCGCCCCGAGCGCGGGCAGGTGGAGACCTCGCTGTCCGGGCCCGGCTCCGACCTCGTGCAGACCGCCGTGCTGCGCGCCGAGCTGCCCCGGCTGGTCGCGGAGCTCGGCGTGCGCAGCTTCCTGGACCTGCCCTGCGGCGACCTGTTCTGGATGTCCCGCACCCCCCTCGGCGTCGACCGGTACGTCGGCGCGGACATCGTGCCCGCCGCCGTCGAGCGCAACCGCGAGCTGCACGCCGCGCCCGGCCGCGAGTTCCTGGTGCTGGACCTGGTCGACGACGAGCTGCCCCGCGTCGACCTGGTCTTCACCCGCGACTGCCTGGTCCACCTGCGCGACGCGGACGTGCGCGCGGCCATCGCCAACGTCAAGCGCAGCGGCGCCCGCTACTTCGCCGCCACCACCTTCCCCGGCCGGACCAACGGCCCGGACATCACCACCGGCGGCTGGCGCCCGCTGAACCTCGCCGCCGCGCCGTTCGACCTGCCCGAACCGGTGCGGGTGATCAACGAGGGGTGCACGGAGCGGTACCGGACCGTCGAGGACGGGCGTGAGGTCGAGTACTCGTTCGAGGACAAGTCGATCGGGGTGTGGGCGGTCGACGGGATGTAGGTGCGGAGAATGCGGGCGTGGACATCCGGATCGGCGTGGCGGGGGCGGAGCTCGGGCCCTTCCGCATCGGCATGGCTTTCGAGGAGGCCCTCGCCACCGCGCGTTCGCTCGAGGGGTACCAGCCGCCGAGACCCGGCGTCCGCCGTCAGCCGGGGGTCGCGCACTACGCCTCGGGGCTGAGCGTCTTGCTGGGAGCGGACCGCCGGGGGCGGCTCCAGGTGATCGAGTTCTACCGGCCCGAGGTGGAGGTTCGCCTGTGGTACCGGGACATCTCCCTGTTCGAGCTGTCCGCTGACGAGGTCATCGCCCGTCTGGTGGAGCAGGCGGAGGGGTGGGAGAACGAGGACGGCGAAAGGGTGTCCTTCCGCACCGAGGACGAGGTGGTCGCGCTCTGGCGGCCCTTCAGGTCGTCCAGCGCCGAGGACGACCCCCAGGGCTGGTACTTCCAGTCGGTGCTCGTCGCGGCCCGCGACCACTGCGACGGCCCGCCCTCACCCCGCTGATTCCAGTCGACCGGTCGGATAAAATCGCGCCGTGGGTCAGAGCGTGCGCATCGGGGTGTTCTACGACGGGACGTGGTTCGCCTACCTCAGCGACTTCTACGCCACCACCCACCCCCGCCGCGCCCGCGTCTCCCTCGACGGCTTCCACGACGCGCTGCGCTGGCACGTCCACCTCGCCGAGGGCGTCCCCCTCGACGACTGCGTGATCCGCGAGGCCCACTACGTGCGAGGCCGCATCGAGACGCCCGCCACCGGGTTCGACGAGGCGCTCGCCCTCGCTGGCATCACCCGGCACGACCTTCCGCTGCACGGCGGCAAGGAGAAGGGCGTCGACGTCCACTTCGCCCTGGAGACCTGGGACCGCGCCGTCACCGCCGGGCTGCACTGGGTCGTCCTGGTCACCGGCGACGCCGACTTCACCCCGCTCGCCGCCCGCCTGGTCAAGCGCGGCGTCCGGGTGCTCGTGCCCGTCGCGGACCCCCGGCGCGCGCCGGAGAAGTGGCCGGAGAACGGCCCGCGCACCGCCGCGCCGCTGCGCGCCAACGCCACCGACACCCCCGGCTTCGACGCCCTGTTCGCCCCCGCCGACCAGGGCGACTACCCGCTGCGCTCGCCGTTCACCCGGAAGTCCGGGACGGTCGCCCCGTCGGGCGGGGCGCCACGCGGCCGTCGCTACGGGCGGATCACCGGCTGGCGCGACGACCAACCGCACGGCTTCATCACCGACACCCGAGGCGGCTCCTGGTACGCCTCGCGCGACGACCTGCCCGGCGGCGCCCCGATGCTGCCGGTGGGCACGCAGGTGTCGTTCACCGGTTCGCCCGCGCCGGGGCCGGGGCGCAAGTACCCGCGCGCGCAGGCGATCGAGCTGGCCTGAGGCCGGAGAGGGGTGCCGGGTGGGCACGGGAAACCACTTCGGGACGGTGATCACCGGTTCGGATGACCGCGAGTCCACCCCGGACCCCGCCGCGCCGCCGACCGTCGCGCCGCCGACCGTCGCGCCGCCGACCGGCGGTCCGCCGAACGTTCACCCGACCAGGGGACGTCCCAGCCTCGCGGAACCCATTTGACCGCACCACCCCGGTCACTCGTATGACCCGTCGGATCGCGCTCCCGCGCCGCTCCCGTTCCCCCCTCCCGTTCCCCGCCCCGACGACCTCGTCGAACCGCCCGTGAAACCCGGATCCGATCGTCACCCAGCGTCCCCTGTGGAACGTCTGCCGAGGTCGGAAGCCCGTTGCCGATTTCGATGCGTGATCGCAGGTCGGCGGTGACCTGCCGGGCGGATATCGCGGCGGGGATTCGGCTAGCCTGGGTGTCACTGGTACGGCTCAGCGGTTCACCCGGCTGCTGGGTTTTTTGTCACCAAATGTATTTGCACGCTTTCGGACTGTTCCTTGTCTTACCGCAGGGGGAGTGACGTCAGGGGGAGGGACCTATGCGGGAAGTGGCCGCTGAAGGGCGCTTCGACGGGTGGGAACAGCTGGTGGGTCTCCGGGTCGTCGGCGTCGGAGCGGCCTCCCGCGAGGCGCGCGACCTGAGCATGAACGAGTGGGAGACGCTCGGCGTCGGGCTCGGGATGCCGGTGCTGCGCGCCCGCGTCGACAACCCCGAGGTTCCCTACGGCGGGTTCATGGAGGCCATCGACCCCGCCTCCGGCGAGCACGGCGAGATGCTCCGCAAGCTGTTCCGCAAGCTCGACGAGCGCGGCTGGGCGCGGATCATGCTCGGGTTGACCGAGGAGGACGTGCAGCGCGTGGTCCGGGCCGCGCTGGTGATCGTCGGCGGGGAGACCGGCGTCGTGCTGGCGCTGGACGACGTGCACCACGCCGACGCGCGCACCATAGGGCTCCTGGAGTACCTCGCGGACAGCGCGGCGCGCGTGCTGCTGGTGCTGGGCCACGACCCGCTCAACGGCAGCCCCCGCCTGGCCGCGCTGCTGGCCAAGACCCGGAACCCGGACGCGACCGAGCGGCTGGCCCGGATCTTCGAGCTGCCGCCGGACCGCGCGGGCTACCGGCTCACCCGGCGCGAGGCGACCGTGCTGGAGGGCGTGGCGCAGGGCCTGACCGACGACACGATCGCGGACCGGCTCGCGATCTCGCCGCGCACCGTGCACCGGCGGTTGCGGCACGTCTCGCGCAAGCTCGGCACCGAGACCGAGGACCGCGAAGAGGTCGTCGAGCTGGCCAAGTCGGCCGGTCTGCTGCCCGGCGAGGACTGACCGGACCTGCGGGACCACCCCTCCCGCAGGTCCGAGCCCACCGCCCCGGTTCACCCGCCCGGTCCCGTTTCAGCGCCTCCCCTCGGGGCGCACGTCCGGTCATGGATCACGGGCGAGCACCGGTGCTGGAGGCGATCGAGCGGTACCACGAGCGGGGGCACCTCCCGTTCATCCCGCCGGGGCACAAGCAGGGGCGGGGCGTGGACCCGCGCGTGCTGGACGTGCTCGGCGCGGACGTCTTCCGCTCCGACGTCATCCTGATGAACGGCCTGGACGACCGCCTCATGTCACAGGGCGTGCTCGCCGAGGCCCAGGACCTCATGGCCGACGCCGTCGACGCCGACCACGCGTTCTTCTCCACCTGCGGCAGCTCGCTCTCCGTGAAGACCTGCCTGATCACCGTCGCCCGACCGGGGCAGCAGCTGCTGGTGTCGCGCAACGCGCACAAGTCCGTCGTCGCCGGGCTGATCATCAGCGGCGTCGACCCGGTGTGGGTGCACCCGCGCTGGGACGCCGACTGGCAGTGGGCCTACCCGCCCGGCGTCGACGCCGTCGCCGAGGCGCTGGACCGCGCCCCGGACGCCGCCGGGATGCTGCTGATCACCCCCACCGACTACGGCACGTGCGCGGACGTCCGATCGGTGGCCTCCCTGTGCCACGACCGGGGGAAGACGCTGATCGTGGACGAGGCCTGGGGCGCGCACCTGCCGTTCCACCCCGACCTGCCCGCCTGGGCGATGGACGCGGGCGCCGACCTGTGCGTGACCAGCGTGCACAAGATGGGCGCGGGCCTGGAGCAGGGCTCGGTCTACCACCTCAGGGGCGACCGGGTGGACCCCGCCGTGCTGCGGATGCGCGCCGACCTGCTCGACACCACCAGCCCGTCCGCGCTGGTCCACGCCGGGCTCGACGGCTGGCGGCGGCAGATGGTCGAGCACGGCCGCGAGCTGCTCGACCGCGCCCTCGAACTCGGCGCCGACGTCCGCGCGCGCCTGGCGGGCGCGGTCACCGTCGTCGGCCGCGACGACGTCGTCGGACCGGGCAAGGCCGACGACCACGACCCGCTCAAGATCGTGCTCGACCTCGCCGACCTTGGCATCTCCGGCTACACCGCCAACGAGTGGCTGCGCGAGCACCACCGGGTCGACGTCGGCCTGTCCGACCACCGCAGGATCGCCGCGCAGATCACCGTCGCCGACGACGAGAAGACCACCGACCGCCTGGTCGCCGCCGTCACCGACCTCGCCGCGCACGCCCCCGACCTGCCCCGCGCGGCCCGCGTGGACGTCCCCGACCCCGGCGAGCTGGAGCTGGAGCAGGCGCTGCTGCCGCGCGAGGCGTTCTTCGCCGACGCCGAGCACGTGCCGCTGGAGCGCGCGGTCGGCCGGATCTGCGCTGAGACGATCAGCCCCTACCCGCCGGGCGTGCCCGCCGCGCTCCCCGGTGAGGTGATCACCCGACCGGTGGTGGACTACCTGCGCAGCGGCCGGGACGCGGGCATGTACCTGCCCGACCCGACCGACTCGGACCTGGACACCGTCCGCGTCGTCCGGCGCTGACCGGGGCGGGTAGCCGGGGACGCGCCCGACCGCTTGTCCCGGTCCACCGGGGTAGGGTCGGTGCGACGACCGGTGGCGCGGTGCCCGGTCGCTGGTGGCCGAGGGGGATCGATGCTCCGGGACGGCGGTGGCCTGCTGCCCGAGGAGGGGACCGAGCTGCTGCTCAAGCAGCTCGACGGGGTCACGCGGGCGCTGCTGGACGTGCGCACCGCCGCCGAGGCGCTGGGCAAGGTCGTGGACGCGGCGACGCAGGTCATCCCCGGCGCCGACCTGGCCAGCATCACCCTGCGCGGCCCGGACGGCTCGTTCTCCAGCCCCGTCGAGACCGACCCGGTCGCGACCGCGCTGGACCGGGCGCAGTACCGGGACGGGGTGGGGCCGTGCGTGGACACCGCGCGGCCGGACGGCCCCGGTTACGCCGAGAGCGGCGACCTGCGGACCGAGTCGCGCTGGCCCGGCTTCGCCGCCGAGGCAGTGCGGCACGGGTACCACTGCGTGCTCGCCACCGAGCTGCTGCCGTCCGAGGGCGGGGTGTCCGGGGCGCTCAACGTGTACTCGCGCGAGCCGGGCGCGCTGACCGCCGACGACCGGCACGTCGCGCTGCTGCTCGCCACGCACGCCTCGCTCGCCCTGGCGCACGCCCACACCGCCGAGGTCGCCGACCTGCGGCAGGCCCAGCTGCGGCGGGCGGTGGACAGCCGGGACGTCATCGGGCAGGCCAAGGGCATCCTGATGACCCGGCGGGGGATCAGCGCCGACGAGGCGTTCGCGCTGCTGCGGCGCACCTCGCAGGAGCTGAACGTGAAGCTGGTCGACCTGGCCAGGACCCTCGCCGACCGGCACGACCAGCTCGACCGGGGGTGACGCGGCGGTGACCGTCCGCGCGCGCCCGGCGACCGGCCCGTCGCACCCGCGCTGACCAGCCGGGAGACCAATCCCGCAAACCGCTGCCGCCGGGCGCGCGCGGCGTCTACCGTCGTCCGGTCGGAGTGTCGGGCGCGCGCGGGCGGAGGAGGGGCGATGGCCGATCCGGGCCAGTTCTTCAGCAGGTACGAGGAGCAGTTCGCCAGGGCGCAGCGCGCCGAGGCGGCGGACGGCGAGCCGGTGGCGACCTTCCGGGTCGTGGTGAGCAGCGCGGACGGCGAGATCGCGGTGACCGTGGACGACTCGGGGCACCTGGTGGACCTGAAGCTGGGCGAGTCGCTGCGCCACCACGACGGGGCGGCGGTGGCGGCCGAGGTGCTGCGGTTGTTGCAGGCGGTGCGGGCCACGAGCGACGTGGTGCCGGAGCGGGTGAAGCCCTCGGCCCAGTCGCGGGAGGGGGCGGGGCGGTTCTCCGGGCAGGTGCTGGAGCCCGTGGGGGAGCCGGTGCGCGAACCGGTCGAGCAGTTCCCGACACCGCAGGTCGTGGCGCCGCAGTTCCCGACGCCGTCGGTCGTGCAGCCTCCGGCCCCGGCGCGCCCGGTCCCCGTGCAGGCGCCCTCGGCCGACCCGTTCCACGACGGCGACCACCCGCGCCCGGCGGGCCACCTCCGCCCGGCCGACCCGCCCCGCAAGGGCGGCCACCTGCGCCCCGTCGACCAGCCCCTCCCGGTCGAACCCGCCCGCCCGGCCGGTCACCACCGCCCGGTGGACCCGTCCCGCCCGGTCGAACCGCACCGCCAGGCCGAGCCCAGGCACACCGAACCCCGCCGCACCGCACCCAGGCCCGTCGACCCCGGCCCCACCGAGCCCAGGCCGGTCGAACCCCGCCCCGTCGAGCCGGGCCCCGCCGAACCCCACCGGGAACCGCGAGCCGCCGACCCGTCGCCCTCCGACGACGGCAAGCCGAGGATGCCGCTGTTCCCGCCGCCCGCCACCCCCAGGCGAACCCCCTAACGCGAGTGGTCCACTACCCACCGTCAGGTCTTCTTCGGCGAAAAGTGTGACTTCCCTGGTAAACCGCAGAAATGACTGAACGATCTACCGCCCCCTGATTACGTTCGGTCAATTCGGCCGCACCAGGGGGGAGGGCTGATGGTCGACCCGGACCAGCTGTTCAGCCAGTACGAAGCGCGCTTGGCGGAGGCCCAGCGCAAGGGGGACGCGCTCCGCGAGGGCCTGGCGGGCCTGCGCGTGTCCGAGCGCAGCGCCGACGGCCAGATCACCGTCACGGTCAACGACGCGGGCAACCTCGTCGACCTCAAGCTCGGCAACTCGCTCCAGCGCCGCGACGGCGACACCGTCGCCCAGGACGTGCTCAGGGTGCTGCAGGCCGCGCAGTCGAAGGTCGCGACGGCCGTCCAAGAGGCCATGTCGCCGGTGCTGGGGGCGGACTCGGAGGCGATGGCCTTCATGGTCGACAAGCTCCGCAGCGCCCAACCCCCGCCCCCGCCGGGCTACCGGCCGGGCGGCGGCGGGTACGGCAGCGACCAGCCCCGCCTCGGCGCGATCGAGGACGACGCGCCGCCACCCCCACCGCCGCCACCCCCGACCAGGCGTCCCGCGCCGCGCGGTGACGAGGACGAGGACTTCGGCGACGGGGGGTTCCTGCGATGAGGCACAGCAGCGACGAGGGCGAGCTGCGCGCCCACCTGTCCAAGCTGGACGACGTGGGCGCGCGCATCAACGAGGCGGTGTCCGCCGTGGAGCAGACCTCCAACCCGATGGCGTTCGGCGCCCTCGGCGCGCCGCTGATGGCGATCTGCGCCGCCGCGCAGGCGATGGCGGGCAGCGCCATCGACGAGGCGGCCGAGTCGGCGGTCGAGCACCACCGGGCGTTCGGGGCGATGGCCCTGGACATCAGGCACAACGAGCAGGCCAGGGTCTCCGCGTTCGACGGGATGCACAACGGATGAACAACCCACTCGTGGCCAAGGCCGAGGACGTCAAAGCGACCGAGGGCGCTGGCCTGCTGCACGACGCGACCGAGGTGGTCACGGCGGTCAGCAAGGGCGACTTCGCCGAAGGCCTGATGAACGTGGCCGGTGGCGCCCTGGGCGTCTCCGGCTTCCTGGCCGACCCGCTCGCCGGGCTGTTCAGCGCCGGGTTCGGCTGGCTGATGGAGCACGTGTGGTTCCTCAAGGAACCGCTCGACTGGCTCACGGGCGACCAGCAGCAGCTCGACGTCATGACCAAGACGTGGGGCAACGTCGGCACCCGCTTCGACCAGGTCGCGAACGACCTCAAGGGCTGGGTCGGCGCCGACGCCGCCCAGTGGGAGGGCGACGAGTTCCGCGCCTACGAGCGGTGGGCCAAGGATCGCGCCGACTCGTACGCGGCCGTCGGCAGCGGGGCCTCGGCCGTCTCCGTGCTGGTCACCGTCTGCAAGACGATCCTGAACGTGGTGCGCGGGATCGTCCGCGACCTGATCGCCGAGGCCGCGGGGAAGTTCGTCAGCATCTGCATCCGCTGGGGGCCTGCGATGGCCGCGTTCGGCGCGGGCGTCGCGGGAGCGGTGGCCGAGTGCGTCACCCTGGCCATCGGCTACGCCCGCAAGATCATGGACTGGTGCAAGAGGCTCAGCACCGCGTTCCGCAACGCCCAGGGGCTGTTCCAGCGCGCGGGCGCGATCTTCGACGCGGTCCGCGAGGCGCTGTCCAGGACCGTGGGCACCGGGCTGGTCCAGTACGCGGCCAAGGAGGCGAGGCAGGGCGCGGTCGAGACCATCAAGAACACGCCCGCGATGGCCCACAAGCTCCTGGTGGACTTCGGCAAGGAGGGCGCCAAGTCCGTCGACCGCGTGACCGGCGACCTGTTCGCCGACGAGAAGAAGAACGGCCAGGGCTGACGGTGAAGGTGCTGCTCCGCCTGCTCGGCGCGTTCGGGGCGCTGGTGGTCTACCCGGTGGTCGCCTACCTGGTGCTCGCCAGCGGGATCTTCACCTACGTGACCAACGTGGACACCTCCCCGCGCCCCAGCACGCCGGTGCTCGCGGTGACCTCCTGCGAGGAGCACGGGCCGATCTCCTTCTGGGGGTTCGGCACCTGGTGGGAGTGCCGGGCGCTGCTGACCGACGTGGACGGGAAGGTGCTGCGGGAGGTGTCGGCCAGCGGGTACCTGACGCCGGACGACATCGGTGAGCAGGTCCCGGTCAACATCAACCGCAACGGGCAGATGCAGCCCTACGACGGCAGCGGCACCGGGATCTGGCTCTTCCTGTCCGCCATCGGGATCATCCCCGCGCTCTTCGTCTGGGCGCTGCTGGCCGCCCCGGCGCTCGCCGCGAACAGCAAGAAGCTGGCTGCGAGCGTGGACAGGTACAACGAGGAGAAGGCCCGCAGGGAGGCCGGGACGGACGAGGCACCCGAGGTGGTCCCGGAGCCCGCGCCCGCCCTCCCCCCGGTGCAGGCCGTCCCGAGCGGTGGGGGAGGGCTGCTGCGCGCGGTGCTCCTGCTGGGCGTGCTCCCCGTCGTCTTCGCCCTGCTGGCGGTCAGCGCGCTCGCGTCCGCGCTGGACGACGTCGACAAGTCCGAGCGGCCCGACCTGCCGGGGATCGTCGCGACCTCCTGCGTGGAGAACGGGCCGGTGTCCCACCGGGGGATCGGCACGTGGTGGCGCTGCCGGGCGAAGGTGGTCAGCGCGGACGGCGAGGTGCTGCGGTCGCGAGCGTCGGTCGACGGCTACCTCACGCCCGCCGACATCGGGAAGCGCGTCCCGGTCGACCTGGAGCGGAACGACCGGTTCTCGCCGCACCGGAACACGGGCGTGGTCTGGCTCCTGCTGCTCGCGGTCGCCATCGGTGCGGCGGTCGTCGTCTGGTGCGGGCGGGCCGATCGCCTGCTGGGCGAGATCGGCGCGCGCGGGCGGGCCGGGAACACCGCCGAGCCGGTCGGGCGGCCGAAGCTGAACGGTGCGGCGTTGTTCATGGCGCTGGTCGTCTCGGGCGGAGGGGTGGTCCTCACCGCCGTGCCCGTGCTGCGGGGCGACCGGGTGGCGCTGGCGGTGGCCGCGCTGTGCGCCACGGCGCTCGCCGTGATCGCCCTCGGCGAGGCGCGCTGGCGGATCAGGGACCCGCGCGGCGTGCGCGAGCCGATCCTGCCCCGGCCGGGCAAGCCCACGCCGCCGCCGTGGCTCGACAAGGGGTGAACGGGGCGGCGCGGGGATTTCTGGTCGGCGTCGGGTGAAAAGCGAGCACAACGCACCCGGAATTCGCCGGGTGACGTGCGCGCCCGTCCCCGTCAACCCCCGGTCGGCCGGGCCTCGTGCACTACCGGTCGTCGTCCCGTGCGGCGACGGGCGCGTCGCCACGCCGCCCACCTGCGCCGATTCCGCCCGACGTCGCTGCCCCCGCAGGTCGGAAACCGGTGCTCCGTTCAGCGGCGGGTGGTTAGTAGGGTTTTGAAATCCGCGTTCCGGGTGCTTCCTGCACTGATTACGGAACGTGCGTCGAACATCCGGCTGTGACACGTTTTAACCCTAATCGGACCATTGTGTAACACCTTCGCCCATTCCTAGTCTCACCCTCGGAGGGTGGTCCGGAAGAGCGACACCCGAACGGGTAAGTCGATCATTCGCCGCCCCGGTCCTGGAATGCCCGGACAGCCGGTCCTGCACCCGGCCGCCCGGTCCCTGCATCCGAGGAGAAGACAACATGACCGCACGGAAAGTCGCCCGCACCTCGGGCGTCGTCCTCGCCGCCGCCGCGCTGGCGATCCTGAACGGGATGCCCGGCTCGGCGCAGCCCGCCTCCACCGACGGCGCCCCCGCGTTCGAGGCCGCCCACCCCGGCCTGGTCAGCGCCATGCAGCGCGACCTCGGCCTGGACGCGGCCGAGGCGCGGACCCTCATGGTCAAGCAGGACGCGGCCACCGCCACCGAGGGCTCGCTGCGCACCAGCCTCGGCTCGTCCTTCGGCGGCGCCTGGTTCGACATCTCCACGGGCAAGCTCACCGTCGCCGTGACCGACGCGGCCGACGCCGCCGAGGTCAAGGCCGCTGGCGCCGAGGCCACCGTGGTCGCCCGCAGCGCCGCCCAGCTCGACGCCAAGGTCGCCCAGCTCAACGCGGTCGAGAAGTCCGCCCCGGCCTCGGTCACCGGCTGGTACGCCGACAGCAAGACCAACACCGTGGTCGTCACCGCGCTGCCCGGCAAGGCCGCCGACGCCGCCGCGTTCGCCGGCTCGGACGTGCGCGTCGTCGAGGCCGACGCCCCGACCACGTTCGCCAACATCAAGGGCGGCGACGCCTACAACATCGGCTCCTCGCGCTGCTCCGCCGGCCTGTCGGTGACCACCGGCTTCGTCACGGCGGGCCACTGCCAGGCGCTGACCGGCGGCGGCGCGCTCTCGCGCAACGGCACCGCGCTCGGCACCTGGGGCGGCGTCTCGTTCCCCGGCAACGACTACGCCTACGTGCGCACCAACTCCAGCTGGACCCCGCAGGGCCTGGTCGGCAGCGTCCGCGTCGTCGGCACCACCGTCGCGGCCCAGGGCGCGGCCATCTGCAAGTCCGGCTCCACCACCGGCTGGACCTGCGGCACCAGGGGCGCGGCCAACCAGACCGTCCGCTACGCCGAGGGCACGGTGACCGGTCTGACCGCCTCGAACGTGCGCTGCCAGGCCGGTGACTCCGGCGGCGGCTTCATCACCAGCGCCGGCCAGGGCCAGGGCGTGGTCTCCGGTGGCAACACCGCGACCTGCTACTACAACCCGCTCGGCGAGATCCTGTCGGCCTACGGGCTGACGATCGTCCGGGGCTGACCCCGACGATCCGATCCACCCCGGTTCCCCGGCGCGGCCAGTCCGCACCGGGGAACCGGCATGTCCGGACCGGGGAACCGGTGTGTCCGGACCGGGAGCACCCCCTGGAAAGCGACCCCTGGAAACCCGTCGCGGCGCCACCCGGCGCGGCCTGCGCCGATCGTTCGCCACCCGAACGTCTATGCTCCGGGCGGCCACTGCGGCGCGTGACACCGGCGCGCCCGCACCCGGTGACCCTTCGCGCCCGTTTCGTCACGCTGGTCGGCGATGTCCGACTCAGATCACACGGGGAAACCGCCCGCTCAGCTTGATCTCTGGGTGGTCCATGAGGTTAGGCTAAGCAAACTTACGGGGGGTCACGCAGCGTCGCGACCGCCCGGTGACGCCGCGCCGCGAACCGGCCGAGGCGTCGCTTTCGCTGATTTTCGAGAAGGGTCCCCCCGTGCGCACAAACCGCCTGCGAGTCGGCGCCATCGCCGCAGCCGCAGCGATCGTCCTCACCGCCTGCTCCTCCGGTGGGTCCGACACCGCCGCTCCCAGCTCGCAGCCGGCCGGGGACTCCGGCGCGTTCCCGATCACCATCGAGCACGCCCTCGGCAAGACCACCATCGAGGCCAAGCCCGAGCGCATCGCCACGGTCAACTGGGCCAACCAGGAGGTCCCGCTCGCGCTGGGCGTCGTGCCCGTCGGCATGGCCAAGGCCAACTTCGGCGACGACGACGGCGACGGCGTCCTGCCCTGGGTCTCCGAGAAGCTCAAGGAGCTCGGCGGCGAGGCCCCGGTCCTGTTCGACGAGACCGACGGCATCGACTTCGAGGGCGTGGCCAACACCAAGCCCGACGTCATCCTGGCCCCCTACTCGGGCCTGACCGCCGAGGACTACAAGACCCTCAGCGACATCGCGCCGGTCGTAGCCTACCCGAAGACCGCCTGGGCCACCCCGTGGCGCGAGAGCATCGAGCTCAGCAGCAAGGCCATGGGCCGCGCCGACGACGGCGAGAAGCTGATCGCGGACATCGAGAAGCAGATCACCGACACCAAGGCCAAGCACCCGCAGCTGGTCGGCAAGTCGGCGATGTTCATGACGCACTTCGACACCACCAACCTGAGCCAGGTCGGCTTCTACACCACGCACGACACCCGCGCCATGTTCTTCGAGGACCTGGGCATGACCCACCCGAAGTCCATCGCGGACCTGTCGGCCACCACCGACAAGTTCTCGCTCAAGCAGAGCACCGAGCAGATCGACGTGTTCAACGACGTCGACATCATCATCGGCTACGGCGACGACACCGTCCTGGCCGCGCTCCAGGCCGACCCGCTGATGTCCAAGCTCCCGGCCGTCGCCAACGGCGCCGTCGTGATGCTCTCCGGCAGCGGCCCGGCGGGCACCGCCGCCAACCCCACGCCGATGTCCGTGTCGTGGGTGCTCGACGAGTACGCGGGCAAGATCGCCGCTGCCGCCGACAAGGTGAAGTGACCACCGCGACCCACCGGTCCGAGCAGGGTGCCGCCGAGAGGCGGCACCCTGCTCGTGTCCGGACCACCTGGCTGGTCGTGCTGCTCGGCGTCCTCGCCGCCACCGCGCTCGCCTCGGTCGTGCTCGGCGCCCGCGACATCGGCTTCGACGACGTCGTCGCCGGGCTCGGCGGCTCGCAGGACACCCTGGCGCAGGCCGCTGTCGCCAAGCGCGTGCCCCGCACCCTGCTCGCCATCGTCGTCGGCGCCGCCCTCGGCATCTCCGGCGCGGTCATGCAGGGCGTGACGCGGAACCCGTTGGCGGACCCCGGAATCCTCGGCATCAACGCGGGGGCCTCGCTGGCCATCGCGGTCGGCATGACCTCCTTCGGCCTGGTCAAGGCCTCCGCCCACATCTGGGTGGCCATCTTCGGCGCGGCCGTCACCGCCGTGCTCGTCTACACCATCGGCTCCCTCGGCAGGGGCGGCCCCACCCCGCTCAAGCTCGCCCTCGCGGGCGCCGTGTCGTCGGCCGCGCTCACCTCGCTGATCAGCGCGGTCGTGCTGTCCCGCAACGACATCTCCGGCACGTTCCGCTCCTGGCAGATCGGCGGCGTCGGCGGCGGCTCCTACGAGGGCATCGCCCAGGTGCTGCCGTTCCTGGCCGTCGGCCTGCTGCTGTGCCTGGCCACCGCGCGCGGTCTGAACTCCCTGGCGCTGGGCGACGACGTCGCCGCCGGGCTCGGCGAGCGCGTGCTGCTCACCCGCACCCTCGCCTCCGTCGGCGCGGTCGTGCTGTGCGGAGCGGCCACCGCCGCCGCGGGCCCCATCGGGTTCGTCGGCCTGGTCCTGCCGCACCTGTGCAGGCTCCTCGTCGGCCCGGACCACCGCTGGCTGCTGCCGTTCTCCGCCATCGGCGGGGCCGCGCTGCTCACCGCCTCCGACGTCTTCGGCCGCGTGGTCACCCGGCCCGAGGAGATCGACGTCGGCATCATCACCGCGCTGATCGGCGCGCCGTTCTTCATCTGGATCGTCCGCCGACAGAAGGTCCGATCGCTGTGACCGACACCGCCACCCGCGCCGCCCACCGCGCTGCGGCCCTCGGCGCCGTCGCCGCCGCCGCACCGTCCACACTGGACGCGGTCACCCGAACCCGCCGCCGCAACGCCCGCCGCAGGCGGATCGTCATCGCGGTGCTCACCGCGCTCATCCTGGTGATGATCGCCGTGTCGCTGATGTTCGGCCAGCGGTACTACCCGCCGTCCGACGTCATCGCGGTGATCCTCGGCGAGCAGGTGCCCGGCGCCTCGTTCACCGTCGGCAGGCTCCGCCTCCCCCGCACCGTCCTGGCCACCCTGGCCGGTCTGTGCTTCGGCCTCGGCGGCGTGGCGTTCCAGACCATGCTGCGCAACCCGCTGGCCAGCCCCGACATCATCGGCATCAGCGCGGGCGCCTCGGCCGCCGCCGCGTTCGCGATCGTCGTGCTGGGCCTGTCCGGCGCCACCGTCGCCGCGTTCGCGATCGTCGCCGGACTGCTGATCGCGCTGCTGGTCTACCTGCTGGCGTTCAAGTCCGGCGGCGCGGGCACCCGGCTCATCCTGATCGGCATCGGCACCGCCGCCATGCTGCACAGCGCCATCAACTGGATCCTCGACAGCGCCGGCGAGTGGGACCTGCAGGAAGCCCTGGTGTGGCTGACCGGCAGCCTCAACGGCTCCTCGTGGACCGACGTGCTGCCCGTGCTGTTCGCCTCGCTCGTGCTGGTCCCGGTGCTGCTGGCCCAGACCCGGCGCCTGGGCGCGATGCAGCTGGGCGAGGACGCGGCGGGCGCGCTCGGCGTGCGGGTCGAGCTGGTCCGGCTCACCGTCGTGGTCGCCTCGGTCGGCCTGATCGCCTTCGCCACCGCCGCCTGCGGACCGATCGCGTTCGTCGCCTTCCTGGCCGGTCCCATCGCGGCCAGGCTGGTCGGCCCCGGCGGTTCCCTGCTGGTGCCCGCGATGCTCGTCGGCTCGCTGCTGGTGCTGGTGGCCGACTACAGCGGCCAGTACCTGCTGCCCGCCCGCTACCCGGTCGGCGTCGTCACCGGCGTCCTCGGCGCCCCCTACCTGATCTACCTCATCATCCGCACCAACCGTGCCGGAGGCTCGCTGTGACCACCACCCACACCCTCGCGGTCGAGGACCTGACCATCGGCTACGGGGACCGGACGGTCATCAGCGGGCTCGACCTGGAGATCCCGCCCGGCAGGATCACCGTGATCGTCGGCGCGAACGCCTGCGGCAAGTCCACGCTGCTGCGCTCGATGTCCCGGCTGCTCGCGCCCAAGGGCGGCAAGGTCCTGCTCGACGGCAAGCTCGTGCACAAGATGCCCGCCAAGGAGCTCGCGCGCGTCATGGGTCTGCTCCCGCAGGCCCCGATCGCCCCCGAGGGCATCACCGTGACCGACCTGGTCGGCCGGGGAAGGCACCCGCACCAGGGCATCATGTCCCGCTGGAGCAAGGAGGACGACGTCGCGGTGGCCGCCGCGCTCGACGCCACCTCCACCGCCGACCTCGCCGAGCGCTCGGTCGACGAGCTGTCCGGCGGGCAGCGGCAGCGGGTGTGGATCGCGATGGTCCTGGCCCAGCAGACCGACCTGCTGCTGCTGGACGAGCCGACGACGTTCCTGGACGTGAGCCACCAGGTGGAGGTCCTGGACCTGCTGACCGACCTGAACCGCGCCCGTGGCACGACGATCGTGATGGTCCTGCACGACCTGAACCTCGCCGCCCGGTACGCCGACCACCTGATCGCGCTGGCGGACGGCGCGCTGCACTCGGCGGGGCCGGCGGAGGAGGTGCTGACGGAGGAGGGCGTGCGCGCGACGTTCGGCCTGGACTGCCGGGTGATCGCCGACCCGGTCTCCGGCAAGCCGCTCATGCTGCCGATCGGTCGGCACCACTCGGTGGCTGCGGGCGGTCCGGCGGCCGAGGCCCCGGTGGCGGACGTCCCGGTGGCGGACGGCGAGTAGTCCGCGCGGAACCGGTGGTCGGGCGCGGTCCTCCTCCTGAGGGCCGCGCCCGGCCTTTTTGTTGCGGCGCAACGCTTTCCGGCGGCTCTCAGCGCAGGTCGCCGAAGAACCCCGCCAGGTCGTCGGCCAGCAGCTCCGGTTCCTCGACCGGCGCGAAGTGGCCCCCGCGCGGCATCTCGGTCCACCGCGTGACCCGGTAGGTCCGCTCCGCCCACTCCCTCGGCGGGATCGCCAGGTCGCCGGGGAACAGCGCCACGGCGGTCGGGACCTCCACCCGGCGCGCGTCGGGCTCCGGCGCGCGACCGCGCTCGTAGTACGGCCGCAGCGACGTCCCGATCGAGTTCGTGAACCAGTACAGCGACGCCTGGGTGAGCAGGAAGTCGTCGCTGTGCGCGCGAAGCCCGGTGTGGCTCCACGCGCGGTACTTCTCCAGGACCCACGACAGCAGGCCGACCGGCGAGTCGGACAGCGCGGGCGCGAGCGTGAGCGGGCGGGTCCGGTGCTGGTGCTCGTACGCGCCCTCCTCGTTCCACCACTCGCGCATCCGCGTGAGGTGGGCGCGCTCGGCGTCGGTCAGGGCCGAGGTGTCGAACGAGGTGGGCGGGGCGACGGCCATCAGGTGCAGCCCGGCCACGGACTCCGGGTGCGCCTTGGCCAGCAGCGTCGACACGCCCGCCCCGAGGTCGCCGCCGTGCGCGCCGTAGCGGGCGAAGCCCAGCTCCTCGCGCATCAGCCGGTGCCACAGCTCGTGGGTCGGGGTGGAGGTGAGCGACGGCCGGGGCGC
This sequence comes from Actinosynnema pretiosum, assembly GCF_024171695.1. Classification (GTDB taxonomy): domain Bacteria; phylum Actinomycetota; class Actinomycetes; order Mycobacteriales; family Pseudonocardiaceae; genus Actinosynnema; species Actinosynnema pretiosum. The sequence continues at coordinate 418,974 of NZ_JAMTCF010000005.1, forward strand.
GGAGAGCGGGTAGCCGGGCAGGGAGGGGACGATCGTGGTGAAACCCCTGGCCGCCAAGCGCTCCGCGAGCCCGACCAGCTCGTAGAAGGTGCTCGGCCAGCCGTTGGTGAGCACCAGCGGGAGCGCGTCGTCCGCGCCGTCGTAGCGCAGGTAGTGCAGCCGGACGCCGTCGACCTCGGCGAAGTGCGAGGGGAGGGCGTTGATCTCGGCCTCGCGGGCGCGCCAGTCGTAGCCGTCCGCCCAGTGGCGGGCCAGCCGCTCCAGCTCGTCGGGGTCGGTGCCCGCCTCCCAGGCGGGGGCGGGCCAGCGCGCGGCCCAGCGGGTGCGGCGGAGTCGGTCGCGCAGGTCTGCCAGGTCGTCGTCGGACACGGAGAGAACCGGTTGATTCGACACCGCTAAAACGTAACACCGGTGTCGCTGGGACACCAGTGGGGAGTTACGATGGTGTCGTGGAAGACCGGGTGCACGTGGTCGAGGCGTTCCTCAACACGCTCGACGAGCGGACGTTCAGCAGGCACGGCGAGGCGCACGCGCCGACGGACGAGCTGACCTCCGGGGCGGCGCTCGCGCGATGGTTGGCGCGCCACGGCCTCGCGCCCGAGGGGACCCGCCCGAGCGCCGCGCACCTGGCGGCGGCGCGGGAGCTGCGCGCCGCGCTGCGCCGCTCGCTGGCCGAGCCGGGCACCGCGCCGCTCGCGTTCCCGCTCCGGCTCGTCCCGGACGGCGAGGGGGACCTGCGCGTCGCGGCGGAACCGGTGGCGCCGGGGGTGGACGCGCTGCTGGACCTCGTGGTGACGACCGTGGGCGACGGCCGGTGGCGGCGGGTGCGGCTGTGCGCGGCCCCGGACTGCCGGTGGGCGTTCTACGACACCTCCCGCAACGGTGGCGGCCGGTGGTGCTCGATGGCGGTGTGCGGCAACCGGACCAAGACGAAGGCGTACCGGCGGCGGCAGACCGGCTGACCGGCGCGCGGACCTCGCCAGCGCGCGGACCTCGCCGTCGCCGGATCTCGTTCCCCGGCGCGGGACTAGTCCCCGTCGTCCGCCAGCAACCCGCGCAGCACCGCCTCGTCGGCCGGGCTCAACCCCCGCACGAACCGCGTCAGCACCGGCGCGTGGTCCGCCTCCGCGTCCAGCAGCCGCGCCATCCGCCAGGCCACCAGCGCCGACGGGTCCGCCATCGCCGAGTACCGGTACGCGCGCCCGTCCTTGACCCGCGTCACCGCGTCCTTCTCGTGCAGCCGCGTCAGCGTGGTCACCACCGCGCTGTACGACCGCGCCCCCGCCGAGTCCAACCGCTCCAGCACCTCCGCCGGGGTGAGCGCTTTCCCGGCCCGCACCAGCGCGCTCAGCACTTCGGCGGCCAGTGCCCCCGGCCTGCGGCGGGCCGACCCACCGGTGGTGTCCCCGCGCGTGGCCTCGGTCACGGCGTGGATGGTACTCGGAACGGTTGCACCGGACCATCCGTCACCGCCGCGCGAGGGAACCCGCGCGGGGGACACCGGGGGGTCAGGCGAACAGCGCCTGACCCCAGAACTCGCCCTCCCGCAACCCCGGCGGCACCGCGAAGTGCGCGGAACCGTTGTGCTCCAGGTACTCCACCATCGGATCGGCGCCCGCCAGCACGCGCTGCAGCGGGATGAACTGGCTCCGGCTGTCCCGGTTGAAGCACACGAAGAACAACCCCGCGTCCAGGTGCCCGAACCCGTCGCTGCCGTCGGTGAAGTTGTACCCCCGCCGCAGGATGCGCGCCCCGCCCAGGTTCTCCGACGCCAACCGCACGTGCGAGTTCACCGGCACCACCGGCTCGCCGCCCGCGCCGAGCACCGAGGTGTCCACCGGGTCGAACTCGTCCCGCTGCCCCAGCGGCGCGCCACTTCCCTTGTGCCGCCCGGTGATCGCCTCCTGCTCGGCCAGCGGGGCGCGGTCCCAGGTCTCCACGTGCATCCGGATCCGCCGCGCCACCAGGTAGGTGCCGCCGACCATCCACGCCGGGCCGTCGCCCTCCCCGACCCACACGTGCCGCTCCAGCGCCGCCGGGTCCTCGGCCTTCAGGTTGTTGGTGCCGTCCTTGAACCCGAACAGGTTGCGCGGGGTCGCCTGCGCGGTCGACGTGGACGAGGTGCGCCCGAACCCCAGCTGGGACCACCGCACCGCCGCCCTGCCGAACCCGATCCGCGCCAGGTTGCGCACGGCGTGCACCGCCACCTGCGGGTCGTTCGCGCACGCCTGCACGCACAGGTCGCCCCCCGACCTGGCGGGCTCCAGCGCGTCGCCCTTGAACCTCGGCAGGTCCACCAGCGCCTCCGGCCGCCGGTCCGCCAACCCGAAGCGGCCGTCGAACAGGGACGGGCCGAAGCCGATCGTCGGGGTGAGCGCCGACGCGGGCAGGTCCAGCGCCTCGCCGGTGTCGGCGGGCGGGGCCTGCGGCGACCCGCCGACCGCGCCGCCCTCGGCCGCCTCCAACCCGGAGGTCATCCGCTCGGCGGCGGCGGTCCAGTCCCGCAGCAGGCCGACCAGCGCCTCCCGGTCGGTGGTGGTCACGTCGAACGCCACGAAGTGCATCCGGTCCTGCGCCGGGGTGGTGATCCCGGCCTGGTGGGCGCCCCGGAACGGCACGGCGGCCGTCGGGTCGGGGCCCGCCGCGGCGGGAGCGGCCACCCGCACGCCCAGCGCGCCCGCCGCCGCGCCCAGCCCGGCGGTCGTGACACCCGCGCCCGCCAGCCCGAACACCCCGCGCCGCGACAGCCCCCGCCGGGGCACGCCGCCCGCAACAGTGCCGTCCGCAGCCGCGCCGCCCGCACTCGCCCCGCCCTCGGCCGTCCCGCCGGGCGCGGCGGCGCCCTCCGACGCCACCGCCTCGGGCCCCGAGCCGCCCGATCCCGTCCCGCTCACTTCTGCGCCACCACCTCGGCGACCTTGCTGACCGGCTCGCCCAGCGCGTCGACGGCCGCCGCGAACGCCTTGACCTGCTCCTGCGACAGGTCCGTGTACAGCTTGTACCCGTCGCCGTCCCGCTGCGCCTCCAGCAACGCCTCCACCGCCGCGAACCTGGTGTCCACGGTGGACGCCAGCTCCGCGTCCCGCTCCCGCACCACCGGCCGCAGCGCCGCGACGGCTGCCCGCGAGCCCTCCACGTTCGCCGCGAAGTCCCACAGGTCCGTGTGCGAGAAGACGTCCTCCTCGCCGGTGATCTTCCCGGTGGCCACCTCGTCCAGCAGCTCCTTGGCCCCGTTGGCCAGCTGCAGCGGGGTCAGCTCGACGGTCTTGGCCTTCCCGACGATCTCGGTCACGTCCGCGAGCAGCCGGTCCGCGATCGCCGCGCTGTCGCCCTGCAGGCCACCGGTCCACAGGTCCTTCTCCAGCCGGTGGAACCCGGTGAACTCCTGCCCCTCCTCCAGGTCCGCCTCCCGGCCGTCGATCCTCGGGTCCAGGTCGCCGAAGCTCTCCGCGACCGGCTCGATCCGCTCCCAGTAGGTGCGCGCCACCGGGTACAGCGCCTTGGCCTCCTCCGCCTTCCCGTCCTTCACGGCGGTGGCGAACTCGGTCGTCTTGGCCAGCAGCGAGTCCGCCTGCGAGTTCACGTACCGCTGGTACCCGGAGGTCGCCTCGCCGAGCCGGGTGTCCGCGTCCGCCTGCCGCGTCGCCGCGCCCTTGACCGTGAACGCGGCCCGGATGCCGTCACCGGCCATGCCCGGCCTGCACGAGGTCTGGTAGGCGCCGCCGTCCGGCACCTCCACCAGCAGCCTGCGGGTCAGACCCGGCGCGATGTTCTCGACCTCGCCCATGATCCGGTCGCCCTCGGCGTACAGGTAGAACTCGGTGACCCGCGCGCCCTCGTTGGTCACCTCGAACGTGATGGTGCCCGCGTCGGCCTCGGTCCGCGCCACGCCGCACGCGCTGTCGCTCGCCTTGACCGCGATCGGCCCGCCCGGCGAGGCGGCCTCCGGTGTCGCGGACGAGCACGCCGACAGCGCCAGCGCGCCCAGGACGAGGGCTCCGACTCGCTTCACTTCACTTCTCCCTGTGTCGGGGCGACCCGCGTGCGCGCGGGACGCAGGAACAGCGGCAGCGTGACCACCACGTACACCGACCAGGCGATGGCTTGGACGACGGTCGTGCGCGCCGAGTAGTTGAAGACGCCCTTGAGCAGCGCGCCGTACCAGGAGTCCTCGGGGACCGGCCCGGACAGGTCGAACGCGAGCACGTCCAGTCCGGGGATCAGCGCGGCTTCCTGGAGGTCGTGCAGGCCGTAGGCGAGGACGCCCGCGGCCACGAACACCAGCAGCACGCCGGTGATCGTGAAGAACCGGGACAGGTCGATGCTCAGCGCGCCCCGGTAGATGGCCCAGGCCAGCGCGACCGCGATCGCGAGCCCGATCAGGAACCCGGTGAGCGGGCCGCCGTTCTGCCCGGCGGACTGGGCGGCGGCGTAGAAGAAGACCGCCGTCTCCAGGCCTTCGCGCCCGACCGTCAGGAACGCCAGCGCCACGACGGCGACCGGTCCGATCCCGGTGGCCTCGTCGAGCCTGCCGCGCAGCTCCCCGCCGATCCGGCGGGCCGCGCCGCGCATCCAGAACACCATGCCGGTCACGAACACCACCGCGATCAGCGACATGGTCCCGCCGAACGCCTCCTGCGCCCGGAAGTCCAGCGAGGCGCTCGTGAACGTGACCAGCGCGCCCGCGCCGACCGAGAGCAGCACCGCGATCCCGACGCCCAGCCAGACCCACCGCAGCTCGCGCCGCCGGTCGGTCTTGACGAGGTACGCCACCAGGACGCTCACCACCAGCGCCGCTTCCAGGCCTTCCCTGAGGCCGATCAACGCGCTGCCGAACACGTGCTCCACCCGGTCCTCCTCCCGATGCCGCCGGGTGAACATAGGTAAGGCTTGCCTTGTTTGTCCAGTCGTCACAAGGTCCTGACCTGCGGGTTCGTGTCCGCTATGTCGTAAATCTACAGCGATGTGCGACCAAGTCGGGGCGAATCGGGCGGTAACGAATCGGCGGCGGACCCGCTGGGCGGAACGGGGTGGCGGCGGGTTCGGGGGCGCGCTGGTGCGAGCATTGCGGGCATGGGCGCGCGCGAACAGGTGGCAACAACGCAGGACTGGCAACAGCTGCCGCCGGACGCGCACGTCGACGCGGCCGTCGACGGGTTCCGGATGCTGGCCGACGGGACGCGGCTGCGGATGATGTGGCTGCTGTGCGGCGACGAGTACGACGTGACCACGCTCGCGGGCGCCGTCGGCATCGCGCGGCCCGCCGTGTCGCAGCACCTGGCCAAGCTCAAGCTCGCCGGGCTGGTGTCGGTGCGGCGGGACGGGCGGCGGGCGGTCTACCGGGCGCGCGGCGGGCACGTGCGGCGGCTGCTGGCCGAGGCCGTCGAGGCGGCCGACCACCACGTGACCGGACGGCCCGACCACGACTAGCGCCGGGGGCTAGCCCGGCCAGCGGGTGTGCAGGTCGTCGATCCGGTACGCGTGCGCGTGCCTGCGGCGACCGCCCACCGGGAGCGCGTCGCGCAGGTGGTCGTGGTCGGCGTCCAGCCCCCGGTGCTCGTGCTCGATCCACTCCGGGTCGTGCTCCGGCCACAACCGGGTCGCCACGAGCGCGGCGACCAGCGCGACCGCCGACAGCACGAGCAGCGCGGCCACCATCCCCGCCCCCGTGGCCAACGCGCCCGCCAGCGGGTAGCAGAGCAGCCAGCAGGCGTGCGAGAGCGAGAAGTCGGCGGCGAACACGGCGGGCAGGTCCGCCCGGTCCGCCGACCGGCGCAGCAGCCGCCCGCCCGGTGTCAGCACCAGCGCGCCCGCCGCCCCGATCGCCGCCCACAGCGCCAGCAGCGCCGGCCAGCGCAGGTCGTCCAGCGCGGCCGTGGCGAGCGCGGCCAGCGCGAGCAGCGCGCCCAGCGCCGCCGCCGCGCGCAGCACCACCGGCCGGTCCGGGTGGCGGTCCAGGACGCGCGGCAGCGCCAGCGCCGCGACCGCCGAACCCAGCCCGTACGCGGCCAGCGCCACCGCCACCGACGTCTCGTCCCGCCCGAGCAGCTCCCGCACGTACCCGACCGTGTTGACCAGCACCACCGACCCGGCCGCCGCCACCGCCAGGTGCACCGCGATGAGCCCGCGCAGGCGCGGGGTGCGCAGGTACACCCGGACGCCCCTGGTGACGGTGGCGGGGGAGCGGTCGGCGGGGGCGGTGCGGGCGTCGGGCAGCGGGGTGCCCGCGACCAGCAGCGCCGAGGCGGCGAACCCGACCGCCGTGCCGAGGAACAGGTCGCCGTGGCCGACCACCAGCAGCGCCGCCGCCGCGAGCAGCGGGCTGAGCAGGCTCTCCAGGTCGTACGCCAGGCGGGACAGGCTGAGCGCGCGGGTGTACTCGCGCTCGTCGGGCAGCAGGTCCGGGATGGTCGCCTGGAACGTGGGCGTGAACGCCGCCGACGCCGCCTGGAGCACCAGGATCAGCGCGTAGACCTGCCAGACCGCGTCCACCAGCGGCAGCGCCGCGACCACCGCGACGCGCACCGCGTCCAGGCCGACCAGCAGGCCCTTGCGGGGGAACCGGGCGGCCAGCGCGCCCGCCAGCGGGCCAATGCCGACGTAGGCGAGCATCTTGATCGCGAAGGCCGCGCCGAGCACCGCGCCCGCGTCCGGGCCCGCGAGGTCGTGGGCGAGCAGGCCGAGCGCGACGGTGGTCAGGCCGGTGCCGACGAGGGCGACCACCTGGGCCGCGAGCAGGCGGCGGTAGGCGCGGTTGGCGGGCGCGGTGAACATCGTGCTGCACCTCCGGGGGCGTTCGGGCCGCTCCGCCACTATAGGTGCTCAGGTACGCACACGACGACGGTCAATTCGGGTGGTCCGCGCCGGGTGTTCCGGAGACCGCCCGGTGCCCTCGGCCACCCCCGGCGTCCCCTGCCACCCCCGGCGCTCTCGGTCGTCCCCCGGCCCCCCGGCCCCCCGGCCCCCGGCCACCCCCCCGGCGTCCTCGGTCGTCCGGCCCCCGGCCCCCGGCGTCCCCGGCCCCCCGGCGTCCCCGGTCGTCTGACCCCCCGGCCCCCGGCCCCCCGGCGTCCCGGCGTCCCCGGACCCCGGCGTCCCGGCGTTCCCGGCCCCCGGCGTCCCGGCCCCCGGCCCCCTGCCCCCCGGCGTCCCCGGTCGTCCTTGGCCCCCTCAGCCCTCGGCCTTCGCCTTGCGCCACGCCGCCTCGCGCAGCAGGCGCAGGCCGTTCAACCCGACGATCACGGTCGAGCCCTCGTGCCCGGCCACGCCCAGCGGCAGCGGCAGGTCGCCGATCAGGTCCCACGCCACCAGCACCACGACGAACGACCCCGCGATCACCAGGTTCGCCACCACCACCCGCTTCGCCCGCCTGGCCAGCGCGATCGCGGCCGGGATCGTGGACAGGTCGTCCCGGACCACGACCGCGTCGGCGGTGCGCAGCGCCAGGTCCGCGCCCGTCGCGCCCATCGCCACGCCCGCGTGCGCCACGGCCAGCGCGGGCGCGTCGTTCACCCCGTCGCCGACCACCACGACCCGGCGCCCGTCGTCCTGCAGCGCGCGCACGGCCTCCGCCTTCTCCTCCGGCAGCAGCCCCGCGCGCACGTCGGTGATCCCGACCCGCTCGGCCAGCCGGTCGGCGGTCCTGCGGTTGTCCCCGGTCAGCAGCACCGGCGCGGCCCCGGTCGCGGCGGTCAGCGCGGCCACCGCCGCCGCGGCCTCGGGGCGCACCCGGTCCGCGATCGCCAGCACGCCCGCCGGTTCACCGTCCACCAGCACCAGCACGGCGGTGCGCCCCTGCGCCAGGAACCCGTCCACCGCCTCGGCGACCGCGCCGACCGGCGCCGCCGGTGCGCCGATCTCCACCAGCCTGCCGTCCACCCGCGCCGTCACGCCCCGGCCCGGCCGGGCGCTGAACTCCCGCGCCCGAGGCACGTCCAGACCGCGCTCGCGGGCCGCCCGCACGACCGCCCGCCCCAGCGGGTGCTCGCTCGGGTGCTCCGCCGAGGCCGCCAGCCGCAGCAACCCGTCCTCGTCCAGCCCCGAACCCGGCAGCACGCGCAGCCCGGCCACCTCCGGCTCGCCCCTGGTCAGCGTCCCGGTCTTGTCGAACGCCACCCGGTCCGCGCTCGCCAGCCGCTCCACGACCACCGCCGACTTCACCAGCACCCCGTGCCGCCCGGCGTTGGCGATCGCGGCCAGCAGCGGCGGCATCGTCGCCAGCACGATCGCGCAGGGCGAGGCCACGATCATGAACGTCATCGCCCGCAGCAGCGCCTCGCGCACCGGCTCGCCCCACAGCAGCGGCGCCGTGAAGATCACCAGCGTGGCGACCACCATGCCGACCGAGTAGCGCTGCTCGACCTTCTCGATGAACAGCTGCGTGCGCGCCTTGGTCCGGCTCGCCTCCTCCACGGCCGCCGCGATCCGCGCCACCACCGAGTCCTCCGCGCGCCTGCCCACCCGCACGCGCAGCGCGCCGGTGCCGTTGAGCGTGCCCGCGAACACCTCGTCGCCCACCGCCTTGTCCACCGGCAGCGGCTCGCCGGTGATCGTCGCCTGGTCGACCTCGCCCGCGCCCTCGACCACCGCGCCGTCCGCCGGGACCAGCTCGCCGGGGCGCACCAGCACCACGTCCCCGACCGCCAGGTCCGCCACCCGCACGACCTCCTCCACGCCGTCGCCGACGCGGGTCGCGGTGTCCGGGGCCAGGTCGAGCAGGCCGCGCACCGAGTCCTCGGTGCGGGCGGTAGCGAGGGCTTCGAGCGCGCCGGAGGTGGCGAAGATGACGATCAGCAGCGCGCCGTCGAGCACCTGCCCGATGGACACCGCGCCGATCGCCGCGACCACCATCAGCAGGTCCACGTCCAGGGTCCGCTCGCGCAGCGCGCGCACCCCGGACAGGCCCGGCTCCCAGCCGCCCGCCGCGCAGCAGGCCAGGTAGAGCGCCCAGCGCACCGGTTCCGGGCCGTCCGCGAGCTGCACGGCCAGCGCGGTCAGGAACAGCGCCAGCGAGAGCGCCGCCCACCTGGCCTCGGGCAGCGCGGTCCACCGGGTGCGGCGCGCGGGCGCGCGGGTCGCGGGGCGTTCTGGCGCGACGGTGGTCATGGGGGTCCTCCGGGGTCGGGTGCTCGCTCGCCGAAGGAAGAATATACGTACAGATGAACAGGCTTTCATGTGTAGGTGGTGAACTACCATTCGCCTCATGGGGCACATCGCGAGTGGACGGGGGACGCCCGCCGCGCGGCTCGACGCCGAGTCGGCCGCGCACGTGGCGAACACCCTCCAGGCGCTGGCCACCCCGAGCAGGCTGCTGATCCTGGCCGAGCTGCGGCACGGCCCGCTGCCGGTCACCGCGCTCGCCGAGGCGGTCGGCATGGAGCAGTCGGCGGTCTCCCACCAGCTGCGGCTGCTGCGCGCCCTGCGCCTGGTCGTGGGCACCCGCAACGGGCGCAGCATCATCTACAGCCTGCACGACGACCACGTCGCCCACCTGCTCGACCAGGCCGTCTACCACAGCGAGCACCTGCGGCTCGGCCTCGTCGACCGGCCCGCAGGCAGCGATCAGGACGCGGGCTGACCGGTCACAGCCAGCCCCGGTAGACCTCGGCCGCCCCGTCCGCGAGCGCGTGCCAGCGCTCCAGCCAGGCCAGGCGCAACCGGCTCGGCCGCCACGGGCGCGTGCGCAGCTCCGGCGGGACCAGCGGGTCCTCGCGCATCGCGGCCTCCAGCGCGGCGGCGAGCCGGAGCCGTCGCACGAGCGGCGTCCCCCGGTCGTCGGCGAGCGCCTCCTCGACGGCGTCGTAGGCCCGGTCGACCGGCGCGGCGGGCCACAGCGCCTCGGTGATCTCCGCCGGGTCGTCGACCCCGCGCAGGTCCAGCGCGGTCGCCGACGCGGTGACCAGGTGCGCGCGGGCGTCCGCGTCGACCACGTCGGTCAGGTCGTGCGGGCTCGCGTACAGGCCGGTGGAGATCGGCGCGGCCCCGGCGGCGAGCAGATCGCGGCGCAGCGCGTCCCGCACCGCCCGCTCCCGCTCGGGCGTGCTGATCGCCGCGAGCCACCACCGCCCGTCCCACGGCGCGTCCCCGGCGTCCTGCGCGAACGCCAGCGCGAGCCCGACCCGGTCCCGCCGCAGCCGCTCCTGGCCCAGCCCGGTGAGCCGGGTGCTGCCGCCCCGCCCGCGCCCGTCCAGGGTCAGCTCGCCCGCCGACGCCATCCGCCGCAGCGCCAACCGCAGCGGTTGGTCCGCCACGCCGACCGCGTTCGCCGCGTCGTACACCAGGGCGAGTGCGACCTCGCCCTCGTCCGGCAGCAGCGCCTCGATGACGGTCCTCGGGGTGATCCGCTCGTCCACGCGTCGAATATATCGCATATGCTACGAACGTGAGAGCAACGATAGTTCTGCGGCGGGCGCTGGTGGCGGCGCTCGTGCTCGCGCTGGTCACCGGCCTGGTCGTGGTGCTGGGCAACGACTACCGGTTCACCCAGCGCGCGGTCTCCATCCCGTTCGGCGACGGCCACCTGTCCGGAGTCCTGGCCCTGCCGCCGGGGGACGCGGTCGGCGTCGTCCTGGTGGTGCATGGGGACGCGGCGGTCGACGCCACCCACGGCGGGCTCTACGCGCCGTGGTTCGAGGGGGCGGCGGACGCCGGGTACGCCACCCTGTCGTGGAGCAAGCCGGGGGTGGGCGGCTCGACGGGGGACTGGCTGGCCCAGACGATGGCGGACCGGGCGGCCGAGGTGGGCGCCGCGCTCGACTGGGCCCGCGCCCAGGCCGACGTCCCCACCGGCCGGGTGGTGCTGTGGGGCGCGAGCCAGGCGGGCTGGGTGCTGCCGAAGGTCGTGGCCGCCCGCGCCGACGTGGACGCGGTCGTCGCGGTGTCCCCGGCGGTGAACTGGCTGCGCCAGGGCCGGTACCACCTGCTGTCCGGGCTGGCGGGCGCCTCGCCCGCCGAGCGCGCGGCTGCCGTGGCGGACAGCGACCGGGTGCGCGCGCTGCTGGAGCGGGGCGCGTCGTACGACGAGTACCGGGCCGTCGCGACGGACCCGATGCCGCCCGCGCGCTGGGGTTTCGTGTCGCGGAACTTCCGGGCCGACGCGACCGCCGACCTGCGCGCGGCGGCCGGGCGGCACGTGCCGGTGCGCCTGCTGCTCGCCGACCACGACCGCAACGTCGACGTGGCCGAGACCGAGCGCGCCTACCGGGAGGCGTTCGGCGCCGACCTGACCACGTCCCACCACGACGCCGCGCACTCGATGGCCCGCCCGGTCGTGGAGGAGTCCGAGGCGGTCGGGCTGGCCGTCGGCGTGCTCTGGCCGCGCGCCCTGCTCGCCCCGACCGCCGTCCCCGACTACCGGGACTTCCTCGCCCGGCTGTGACCGGCGCGCCCCAACCGCCGCAGCACCACCAGCGCGCACCCCGCCGACACCACCTCACCGGCCGCCAGCGCCACCCACACCCCGTCCGCCCCGGCCCGGCCCAGCACCACCACCAGCGGCACCTTGACCAGCGTCAACGTGCCCACCGCCAGCGCCCACGCGGGCCGGGGCAGGCCGAGCGACTGGGCGTGCGCGGCGACCAGCGGCGTCACCCCGGCGGCCACGAAGCCGACCGCCAGCACCCGCAGCGCCCCCTCCGCCCGGCCCGCGACGGCCGGGTCGTCCAGGAACACCGCCACCAGCGGCCCGGCGAACACCGCCACCAGCGCCGCCACCACCGCCCCGTACCCGACCGTGGCGCGCAGCGCGAGGTCCCTGGTGCGCGCCACCCGCTCGTGCAGCCCGCGCCCCGCGTTGTACCCGACCAGCGGCTGCACGCCCTGCGCGATGCCGACCTGCGGCATCGTCACGAACGTCTGCACCCGCGCCGCCACCGCGTACGCCGCCAGCGCCGCCGCCCCGATGCCCGCCAGCGCCGTGTTCACCAGCACCGCCAGCAGCGTCGCCCCGAACCCGGCCAGGAACGACGGCGCGCCGATCCCCAGCAGCGCCCGCACCGTCGGCCCGTGCGGGACCAGGTCGGCCGCGCGCACCCGGTACGGGCGCTCGCGCTGGCCGAAGAAGAACCACAGGCTCAGCGCCGCCGACACCGCCTGCCCGCCGACCGTGCCCAGCGCCGCGCCGCGCACCCCCAGGTCGAACCCGAAGATCAGCAGCGGGTCCAGGGTGATCTGCACCAGCACCGGGACCAGCCACAGCAGCGTGGAGAACCGCATCCGGCCCTCCGCCCGCACCAGGCTGGAGAACCCGGTCGACAGCACCGAACCGGCCAGGACCACCACCGCGTACTCGCGCGCCACCTCCCGCGCCCCGTCCCGCGCGCCCAGCGCCGTGAGCAGCGGCTCGATTCCGAGCAGGCCGACCGCCGTGATCACGACCGCCGCGCCCCAGAAGACGCTGAACGCGTTCCCCGCCGCCCGCCCGGCCGCCGCCGCGTCCCGCGCGCCCAGCGCCCTGGACACCAGCGACGCGCCACCCGCGCCCACCGTCGTGGACACCGCGCCCAGCACCAGCAGCACCGGCGCGACCAGGTTCACCGCCGCCATCGCCTCGGGCCCGACGCCGCGCGCCACGAACCAGGCGTTGGTCAGCGCGTAGATCCCGTACACGCCGACCGACAGCGTGGTCTGCGCGCAGGTGCGCCACAGCAGCGGCCCGACCGGCGCGGAGCCGAGGGCCTCGGCGGACTCGGGGGCGCGCATCAGCGGGTGCGGCCGAACTGGCCCATCACCTCGGTGAGGCGTTCACGGGCCCAGTCGTACTGCGTGGTGTCGGCGTGCCCCCGGTAGACCGTCTCGATCACCATCACCAGCACCAGGTGCAGGCAGTACAGCCGCCGTCGGGTGACCTCGCCACCGGTCAGCGGGCCCCGGCCGTACCCGCGCAGGAACGCCGAGGGGTCGCCGAACGCGGGCAGCACCGTCGCGGCGAACCCGGCCTCGATCAGCGGGTCGCCGTAGAAGGCGCGCTCGTGGTCGATGACGCAGACGATCTCCCCGTCGCGGACCATCGTGTTGCTGTCCCACAGGTCCCACTCGACGTAGCGCGGCTCGACCACCTCGTCCAGCGCGTCGGCGTGCTCGGCGAACACCGCCCTGACCTCGTCGTACCCCCACCCGAGGTCGACCCCGCGCCGCTCGCCGTCGCGCAGCAGGTCCTCCGCCAGCGCGGTGAACGCGGCCCGCCAGGTCGGGTGGCCGGGACCCGCCAGCGGCCCGAACCAGTCGCTGCGGATCTCGTTCAGCTCCCGGTTGGCCCGGCCGAGCGCGGTCATGCACGCGGCCACCTCGGCGGCGGGCAGGTCGGCCTTCGCGATGCCGAGGTTGGCGGCGTCGACGAAGGGCATGAAGAAGTAGTCCGCGTCGCACAGGTCGTGGCCGAGGTCGGCGTGGTGGACCTCGGGCACGGGCACGGTCGTGCGCTCGCGGACCAGCTCCAGCGCGGCCAGCTCGATCCGCATGGCCCCGCGCTCGTAGGTCATCACCTCGACGCCGGGGGGCGGGGCGATCTTGAGCACCACCTCGGCCCCGTCGCGCAGCCTGATCCGGTAGGCGACGTTGAACCACCCGTGTCCCAGCTCGCTCACCCAGTCGGTGCCCGCCTCGGGCACCCGGTCGGGGCCGTAGGCGCGCTCGACCATGGCGAGCAGGGTGTCCTCGGACTGCCGGTTCTTGGTGATGCTCTCCACTGCGGCTCCGGTGCTCCTCGGGGAGGGCGCCCAGGGCGTGAGAGCGCTCTCATGATGTGTACGACCGTACACCCAGGTGTTCTCGGACCTGACCGGTGGCGTAACGGATCGGGGCGCGCGCCTACAACCGGGGTGTGGACAAGCGCGGTCTGCCGCTGGCCGGTTCCCTCCTGCTCGGGGCGCTCCTGATCGGCGGGGCGCTGCTCTGGACGCGCGGCGCGCCGACCGCCCCACCCGCGCGGCCACCGGTGGACACCCCGTCGCGGTACGCGTTCACGACCTCGGCGGAGCTGTCGGTGGCCGAGGGCGAGGACGTGCTCGCGTCCGCGCCGCTCGCCGACGCGGACTCCCCGGAGGGCGACGGTGGCGGCGACCAGGAGGGCGACCCGTCGACCCGGCCCGTGGACGACCCGGCCTGGACCGCCGACGGGCGCTTCGCCTTCACCGTCGTGGACGCGGTCGTCGTCGCCCTGGAGGCGGGGACCGGGTCCGTGCGAAGGATTCCCTGCGCCTGCCCGCACGCGGCGCCGCTCGGCGAGTCGGACGTGGCCTGGATCGACGCCGACGGCCTGCGCCGGGTCGACCCCGCAGCCGGGACGCCCGCGCTCGACCCGCGCGCCGTTCCCGCGCCGCCGGAAGGCGCTTTCCACCCGACGCTGGTGGGCAGCCTGGGGGAGCGGGTCTACCTGACCCAGGAGCTGATCGCGTCCGCGAGCGTCGACGCGGACCGGCTCTACGCCCTTGACCGGGACGGCGCCGTCACCGAACTCCTGCCCGACACCTCGACCATCGAGGCGGTGCTGCCGGGGCCGGGCGGGCTGCTCGTGCACGCGCACCGCTCGTTCAGCGCGTGCGAGTCCTACGACAGCGTGATCCTGCTGCCCGACAGCGGAAACCCCGTGCCGTTCGCGCTGGACGGGATCGACCTGGTCGACTCCCCGCAGCCCAGGACCGTGCACGACCTGTGGTGGGCCGGGGACGTGCCCAGGGCGGCCATTCGCGTGTGGCGGTGCCCCGAGGAACCCGGCGTCACCGGTGAGGTGTGGGAGTCGCGCGGGGAGCGGTGGGGGCGCGTGAGCGAGGAGAACGTGGTGGCGCAGCGGGACTTCGCCAACGGCGACCGGGTGACCGTGACCTCTGGGCGCGATCTGGTGTTCTCCCGGCGCGGCACCGGGGAGCGCGGTGTGGCCAACGACGTCCTCGCCGTCGCCCCGGCCCCGTGACTCACCGCCGCGCCCACGTCCCGGTGGCCTCGTCGTAGCGGTACTCGGTCGTGAAACCCCTGCCCGGCAACGTCTCGAACGGCTTCCCGCCCGCGTCGACCACCGTCGGGTAGTGCCTGCCGTCCACCTCCAGGTCCAGCTCCAGCGACCACCGGCAGAAGCAGTCCGCCGACCGCGCGCTCACCTCCACCCGCTCCGCGCCGTCCGGCGGGATCACCAGCGCGAACGGGATTCCGGGAAGTCCGGCCCCCTCCGGGAAGTCGGTCCGCTTGGCCCCCTCGACCGGGTACCGGTACTCGTAGGTCCCGCTGTCCAGGTCCAGGTCCAGCCAGGACGTGGTGATCGCGCCCCCGGTCCCGCCCTCGCACCGGATCGCCTCACCCGCCGGGGCGGAGTCGAGCCGCTCGATCACCGGGGTCAGCCCGTGCACGCGCAGCGGCCGGTCGCCCGCGATGAGGGTGACCGAGGCGGCCGAGACGCCCGCGTGCCGGTCGGCCCCGTGCTCGCGGGCGAAGGGGTGCCACGCCGCGCACCGGGCCGGGGGAGCGGGCAACCCGGTCACCGCGCCCGCCGGGAACACCAGGTCGGAGACCTTCGGCGTGCCCACCGGGTCCTCCCGCTCCACCTCGACCAGGAACGGCCGTGGTTCCCCCGGTGCGGCGGTCCCGCCGTCCCGACCGGTCGCCACGATCACGGCGGCCACCACCACCGACACCGCCACCACCCCGATCGCGGCAGGCGTCATCCACCGCCCCGGTCCGGGTCCGTGCAGGTGCAGGCCGCCGTGCACGTTCCCCACCTGCGCGGCCATCCCCACGTCGCCGGTGACCGAGTTCGCGTGCGCCTCGTCCGCCACACAGGGGAAGTCGGCGCCCCCGCGCCCGCGTCACCCCCGCGCGGGCAGCGGTTCCGAACCCCCCGGCCGCAGCCCGTCCAACGACACCCGCAGCAACCGGTCGACCGCCTCCGGCCCGCCCCCCTGCGTCAACCGGGCCGCGTGCCCCAGCGACACCAGCAGCAGCAGCACGTCGTCCGCCGTCACGTCCCCGCGCAGCGCCCCGGCCCCCTGGGCGCGCCCGGTCAGCCCCTCGATCACCCCGCGCAGCTCGCCCAGCCCCTCCACGTCCGGCTCCTCGCTCCACGTCAGCGCGAAGCACTCCGAGATCGCCCGGTGCCTGCCGTAGCCGGTCAACGCCTGCCGGAAGAACTCCACCAGCGCCGTCCACGGGTCCTCGGCGCGCTCCGCCGCCTCGCGCGCCGTCGCCGCCCACGCCAGGAACTCGCGCCGCAGGATCGTGCGGACCAGGTCCTCCTTGGTGGGGAAGTGCCGGTACAGCGTGCCCATGCCGACCCCGCTGAGCCGGGCGATCTCGCGCACGTCGACGGCCGTGCCCTGCTCGGCCAGCACGCGGGCCGCCGCGTCGAGGATCGCCTCCTGGTTGCGCGCGGCGTCCGCGCGGGGCTTGCGGCGGGTGGTCCCGGTCGGCTCGGCGGTCACGGGACGACCCTACCAACCCATTCCGGAGCACTTGCTCCGTTTTGTGCTAGCTTTGCGGAGCAGTTGCTCCGGATAAGGGTGCGCACCCGGCGCGCCGACCTTCCGGTGCTGGTCACGAGGAGTGCCACGACATGACCGACACCTCGACGCGGGACGCGGAAGCGCTGTTCCGCCCCTACCGCCTCGGCTCGCTGGAGCTGCCCAACCGCGTCGTGATGGCGCCGATGACCCGCGAGCACTCGCCGGACGGCGTGCCGGGCGAGGACGTGGCCCGCTACTACGCGCGGCACGCGGCGGGCGGCGTCGGGCTGATCATCACCGAGGGCGTCTACCTGGACGACCCGGCCTCCGGCCCCAGCAGCCGCACCCCCCGGATGCACGGCGAGGCCGCGCTCGCCGGGTGGCGGCGGGTCACCGAGGCCGTGCACGCCGAGGGCGTCCCGATCGTCGCCCAGCTGTGGCACGTCGGAGCGGCCCCCGACGCGAGCCGCTGGCCCGTCGCGGACTTCCGGTCGGTCACCCCGTCCGGCGTCGGTCCCGACGGGCAGCCGCTGACCGAGCCGCACACCGTGCTGGACCAGCGCGGCATCGACGCGATCACCGCCTCGTACGCCCGCGCCGCCGAGGCCGCCGAGCGGGCGGGCTTCGACGGCGTCGAGCTGCACGCCGCCCACGGGTACCTGATCGACCAGTTCCTGTGGTCGGTCACCAACCGCCGCACCGACGGGTACGGCGGCGACGCGGTCGCCAGGACCCGCTTCGCCACCGAGGTGATCGCCGCCGTCCGGGCCGCCGTGTCCCCGGACCTCCCGGTGTTCCTGCGCCTCTCCCAGTGGAAGGGCAACGCCTACGACGCGAAGCTCGCCGACGACCCTGCGGCCCTGGGTCGCCTACTCGCCCCGCTGGTGGCCGCGGGGGTGGACGTCTTCCACGCCTCGACCAGGCGCTACTGGGAACCCGAGTTCCCCGGCTCGGACCTCAACCTCGCCGGGTGGATCAAGCGGCTCACCGGCCGCCCGGTCGTCACGGTCGGCTCGGTGGGGCTCGACCTGGACATGGTCAGCAGCCTGTCCAGGCCGGGGGAGTTCGGCGAGAACACGGTGTCCCGCACCGGGATCGAACCGCTGCTGCGGCGGTTGGAGCGCGACGAGTTCGACCTGGTCGCGGTCGGCCGCACGCTGCTGGCGGACCCGCTGTGGCCGCAGAAGATCCGCGCGGGCCGGGGCGACGAGGTCGCCGCGTTCGACCCCTCGGCGCTGTTCACCCTGGGCTAGCACCGAAGCGGCCCCGGTCCCTCCACCGCGCGGGGGAGCTTCCGGGGCCGCGAACCCACCTCGCGGTTGATCCGGCCCCCGGTGGACGCGCGGCACGCTCGACGTGCACCGCGGACCACCGGGGTCCGCGCCGAGGGAGGGAAGAGATCATCACTTCACCCAGGAGGTCACCCGCTCCGATCCTCGCCGTGACCACGGCGCTGGCCCTGCTCCCGGTTCTCGCGCCTTCCGCTTCCGCTGGCGAGGACTTGGACTGGAAGCCCTGCGCGGACATCGCGGCCGGGTGGGACGCCGAGGACCGGGCCACCGAGTGCGCCACGGTCACCGTTCCACTCGACCACGGGAACCCCGGCGGTCGGACGATCGACCTGGCCGTCAGCCGCTTTCGCGCCGCCGAACACGCCGAAGGCGTGGTCGTGCTGAACCCCGGCGGACCGGGGCAGCAGGGCGTGACGATGCCCCGGCACGTCCGGGAGAGCCGGGCGGCCGGGATCGGCGCCCGCCACGACCTGATCGGCTTCGACCCGCGCGGAATCGGTTACAGCGCGGGGATCGAGTGCGAGCCGCCGGACGTGGAACCCGATCCCTCGTCGTCCGCGAAGGACAAGGCGAGGGTGCTGGCGGAAGCCGACGCCGCCCGCAACCGGGAGTGCGCGGCCGGTGATCCCGAGCTGACCCGCTCGCTCATTCAGCAGAACGTGGCGCGTGACGTGGACCTGATCAGGGAGGCGCTGGGCGTCGAGCAGATCGGTTTCTACGGCGAGTCCTGGGGAACCGCGCTCGGGGCCACGTACCGAACCCTGTTCGACGACCGGGTTTCCGCGATGGTGCTGGACTCGGTCATGTCGCCGGACCAGGGCGTCGGCGAGCTGGACGACGGCCAGACCGGTGCGGCGGAGGCGGCGTTCCACCGCTTCGCCGACTGGGTTGTCGGGCGCTATCCGTTGGGGGACAGCGGGAGTGAGGTCCGAGAGCGCGTGCTGGACCTGCGCGACGAGCTGGACGCCCACCCCCGGACCGCGCTGGACGGCAGCCGGATCGACGGCATGACCGTGGCCACCTTGGCGACCGGCCCACGCGCGAACCGGGCGCAGGCCGCGGAGCAGCTGGTCGTGCTGGCCGAGGGCGGTGTTCCCGAGACCGGGCCGTGGGCACGCGCGGGTGGCCTGGGGTGGGACCGCGAGGCGAGCGGGATGGACCGCTTCGCCCAGACCGCGCTGCTGTGCAACACCTCCGACAGCCCGCGCGAGTTCGAGGGGTGGTGGCGGAGCCGGGAGGAGCGGGCCGAGCGCTACCCGTTGGCCGGCGGGTTGGGGATGTACGAGGTGAGGTGCGTCGGGTGGGACGTTCCGCAGCGCGCGCTGCCGTACGGCGCGGGAACCAGCCCGCTGCTGCTGGTCGGGCACGCGGAGGAGCAGGTCACGCCGCACCCGTGGGCGGTGCGGATGCGGGAGGTGATCGGCGGGGAGCTGCTGACGGTGGACGACGAGCGGCACGCGTCGTTCAAGTCCTTGCCGTGCGCGGAGATCGCGGTGCGGCTGTTCGACGGCGGTGAGGTTGAGGGCGGGACCTGCGCGGGGTAGATCCGGGACTGCGTTGGACCGAATCGCAACGACCCTTTGAGCCTGTAAAGTCACTGGTCAACAAGTGTCTTCCCCGCGTACGCAGGGGTGGCCCGCTGCACTACCAGCCGGGCGACAACCGGAAGCGGTCTTCCCCGCGTACGCGGGGGTGGTCCCTGGTCCACGGCCATGAGCCGCGCCACTTCGTGGTCTTCCCCGCGTATGCGGGGGTGGTCCGGGCACCCGCGAGGAGTTTGCGGTCTGGGGGCAGTCTTCCCCGCGTACGCGGGGGTCCCCCAGCCCTGCCCGCCCCTCCCGCCTGATCAACTACCGTTCCCCCATGCCCACCCCGCCCCCCGAGCCCACCCCGCTGGTCGGCAGGGCCCGCGAGCTTGCCGCCCTCACGGCGGTGCTCGACGCCGCCCGCGAGGGTCGGGGTGGGTCCCTCGTCCTGACCGGCGAGCCCGGCGCCGGGAAATCCGCCCTCCTCGACCGCGTCCTCGCCGCAGCCACCGGTTTCACGGTCGTCCAAGCCACCGGCGCCGAGTTCGAGCGGGACTTCCCCTACGCCGGGCTCGCCCAGCTCTGCGTCCCCCTCCTGCCCCACCTCGACCGGATCTCCCCGCACCACCGCGAGGCCCTCCGCGTCGCCTTCGGCCTCGCCGAGGGCACCCCCGACCCGTTCCGCGTCGGCCTCGCGACCCTCGAACTGCTCACCTCCACCGCCCGCGCCCGCCCCCTCCTCTGCCTGGTCGACGACGCCCACTGGCTCGACCCCGCCTCCACCGCCGCCCTCGCCTTCCTCGCCCGCCGCACCGCCGCCGACCCCGTCGCGATCCTCTTCGCCACCCGCCCCCCTGCCGCCGCTCTGGACCGCCTCCCCGCCCTCCCCGTCGAAGGCCTGCCCGACGACAGCGCCCGCGCCCTCCTCGCCGCCTCCCCGCTCGACGAGCGCGTCCGCGAGCGCCTGGTCGCCGAAGCGCGCGGCAACCCCCTCGCCCTGCTCGAACTGCCCCGCGCGGGCGGGTTCGCCCCTCCCGGACCGGACTCCGCGACCACCCGCGTCGAACTCGGCTTCCGCGCCCGCCTGGACGCCCTCCCCGCCCCCGCCCGCCTCCTGCTCACCACCGCGAGCGCCGACCCCACCGGCGACCCCGACCTGCTCTGGCCCGCCGCCCGCCTGCTCGGCGTCGACGTCCGCCAGGCAGGCGCCGACGCCGCGTCCGCCGAGCTCGCCGAGTTCGGCGCCCGCATCCGCTTCTGCCACCCGCTCGCCCGCTCCGCCGCCTACCGCGCCGCGTCCCCCGACGAGCGCCGCCGGGCGCACGCCGCGCTCGCCGAGGTCACCGACCCGCTACTCGCCCCCGACCGCCGCGCCTGGCACCGCGCCCAGGCCACCACCAGCCCGGACGCCGAGGTCGCCGCCGAGCTGGAGCGCTGCGCCTCCCGCGCCCAGGCGCGTGGCGGGGTCGCGGCGTCGGCGGCGTTCCTGGAGCGCTCCGCCGCCCTCTCCCCGGACCCCGCGCCCCGCCTGGCCCGCACGCTGGCCGCCGTGCGCGCCCACCTCGACGCGGGCGACGGCGAGGCCGCCTCCACCCTCCTGGGCACCGTCGACCCCGCCCCGCTGGACGAACCCCGCCGCGCCTCGGTCGACCTGCTCCGGGGCCGCGTCGCCTTCACCCGCCCCGGCGACGGCGCCGGACCGGACCTGATGATCAGCGCCGCCGAACGGCTGTCCACTGTGGACCCTTTGGGTGCACGTGAGTGCCTGGTCGAGGCGATCGAGACCAGCCTGCTGGTCGGGCGCGGCGGCGGCGTCATCGACGACGTCGTGAGCCGCGCCGCCCGCACCGCGCCGCCCTCCGCCGAACCGGACGTCCTGGACGCCCTGATCACCCTGTCCCGCAGCGGTTACCGCGTCGCCGCGCCCGCGCTCGAAGCCGCGCTGCACGCCGGAACCAGTCCACTGTGGACGCGTTGGCCCGCCGTCTCCACCATGATCGCCGCCGAGCTGTGGGACCTGGACGCCCTCACCGCCATCGCCGAGCACCTGGTCGTCACCGGCCGCGACCTCGGCTCCCCGGTCGCCCTCCGCCTCGGCCTCGCCCAGCGCGCCACCTGCGCCACCCTCGCGGGCGACGTCGCCGCCGCGCTCGCCGCCACCGCCGAGGAGGAAGCCGTCGCCGACGCGCTCGGCGAACCGCCGCTCGTCCACCCCCGCCTGCACCTGGCCGCCCTGCGCGGCAGGCGCGCGGACGCCCTCGCGCTCGCCGAGGCCGCGGACCAGGGGCCCGGCGGCGGGCGCGTCACCAACCTGCACTGGGCCACCGCCCTGCTCGCCAACGGCCTCGGCGACCACCCCGCCGCGCTCACCGCCGCCCGCGAGGCCACCGCGCCCAGTAGGCTGTTCCTGGTCGGCGCGGTCCTGCCGGAACTGGTCGAGGCCGCCGTCCGCTGCGGCGAGGACGCGCTCGCCGCCGAGGCCCTCGACGCGCTGACCGAGCGCGCCGAGGCCAGCCCCACCCCCTCCGGCCTCGGCGTCGCCGCGGGCGCGCGCGGGCTGGTCACCGGCGGCGAGGAGCATCACCGCGACGCCGTCGACCTCCTCGCGCGCAGCCCGCTCGCGCCGTACCGGGCCCGCGCCCACCTGTGGTACGGGGAGTGGCTGCGCCGCGCGGGCCGTCGCCGGGAAGCCGTGGCGCAGCTGGGTTCCGCGCACGAGCTGCTGTCCGCGTCGGGCGCCGAGGGCTTCGCGCGCCGGGCCGAGGCGGAGCTGCGCGCGGCGGGGGAGCGGGTCGACCGGCGGCCCCGCGCGGACCGCGAGAAGCTCACCGCGCAGGAGGTCGCGGTGGCCGGGCTGGTGGTCGGCGGGGCCACCTCGCGGGAGGTCGCGGTGCAGCTGTTCGTCAGCAAGCGCACCGTGGACGCCCACCTGCGCAACATCTTCCGCAAGCTCGGCCTCACCTCGCGCAGGCAGCTCAAGGGCCACCCCGACCTGGTCGGGCTGGACCGGCTGCCGTGAGTCAGCCGATCGCGGCGGCCCGCCGGGGCGTCGGCGCGCTCCTGCGGGACTTCGGCGCGAGCATCCGGTGCACGATGAAGTACTCGGCGATCAGCACGTTCCCGAGCAGCCCGGCCCACGCGCTCGTGGTGTACATGTCCCGGTAGTCCACCCACGGCAGCAGCGCCATGCCGGTCAGCTGGTAGACCCGCAGCGTCACGGCGGCGAACGTCAGCGTGTAGTTGCGGACCGTCCACACCCGGTGCATCCGCACGTCGCCGCGCCTGATCGTCCGGTACGCCTCGAACGCCGTGTACAGCCACGCCGCGATCAGCATGGTGAACACCACCTGCAGCGGGAACCCGCTGGGCGTCACGACCGTCGCGTAGGCCGACGTCGCCGAGGCCGCGACGACCGAGAGCAGGTAGACCCGCCCGGAGATCCGGTGCGCGCGCGGGAAGCGGGCCCGCAGCCTCGGCACGAACTGCAGCGGCCCGATCAGCAGCGTCAGCCCGGCGGGCACCGAGTGCAGGACCAGGCTCGTGTAGTAGCCGACGATGGTCCGGTCGAGGGGGAAGTTCGCGCCGCCGGTCAGGTAGGGCGGGACCGAGATGGCCGTGATGGCGATCGCGAGCACGGTCACCAGGCCCCAGGAGGCCCACCACCAGCGGCGGCGGGCGGTCGGGGACAGGGCTGCGGAGGACATGCGCGGGGCTCCAATGCTCGGACGCGACCGGGTGCGGTCGCGCTGTGACGAGCCCTGATGGTGGTCGCCGGGGCGGCTCCCGCGCATCGGTCGGAGTTGCCCAGATCCGGTGCGCGGCGATGCCTAGGCAATCCCGCCCGGCGCCTGCTCCCCACCGCCCAACGCCTTCTCCAGCAGCACGAGCAGCTCCGTCCGCTCGCGGTCGGTCAGCACGCCCACGGTCTCCTCCAGCACCTCGTCGACGATCCCGGACCCGGCCTCGTGCGCGGCGATCCCCTCGTCGGTCAGCGCGTGCCGCACCGCCCGCCCGCCACCGTCGACCCGCCGCAGCAGGCCGCGCTCGACCATGCGCTTGGCCAGCTCGCCCATCGACTGGTCGGTCTGGAACGTCAGCGCGGCGAGGGCGCGCAGCGAGGCGTCCGGGTCCTCGCGCAGGTGCCGGAGCACGTCCCACTGCACCAGCGACAGGCCCGCGCCCGCCGAGAGCCGCCGGTTGGCCTCCCGGTGGTGCCGCCACTGCAACCGCTTGATCGCGAGTCCCACTCGCTGCTTGGAAGGCACCGGGGGAGCGTAGGCAACCCCGGCCGGGCCTGCAAGGTTGTTTAGTTAAGGAACCTGACCTAAGGTTCCTTAACTAAACCGCCCGAGGAGGACCCCCGTGACCACCACCCGCATCGCAGGCATCACCGTCGAGCAGCACGACCGCACCCGCACGTTCCTGCTCCTGCACGGCGGCGCGGGCGCCGCCACCGTGCGCCCCTTCGCCGCCCTGCTCGCCGAACGGGCGCGCGCCAGGGTCCTGACCCCCACCCACCCCGGCTTCGACGGCGCCGAACGCCCGGCGGCCCTGGCCACCACCCGCGACCTGGCCGCCGCGTACACCGACCTGCTCGACCGCCTGGACCTGACCGGGGTCACCGTCGTGGGCAACTCCTTCGGAGGCTGGCTGGCCGCCGAGATCGCCCTCCTGGGCAGCCACCGCGTCACCGGGGCGGTGATCGTCGACGGCATCGGGATCGAGGTCGACGGCCACCCGCTCACCGACGTGCGCGGCCTGACCCCGGACGAGCTGCGCGCCCTGTCCTTCCACGACCCGGCCAAGGCGCCCCGCCCTCAGGCCACCGGTCCGCAGGCCGCTGACCCGCAGACCGCCGGCGCCCCCGGCCCGAGCCCGGACGTGCGCGCCCTGCTCGCCTACGCGGGCCCCACGATGTCCGACCCGACCCTGCTGACCAGGCTCGCCGCCACCACGACCCCCGTCCACGTCGTGTGGGGCGCGAGCGACGGCATCGTCGACGTCGAGTACGGGAAGGCCTACGCCGCGGCGATCCCCGGCGCCCGCTTCACCGTCCTGCCCGAGTCCGGCCACCTGCCGCAGGTCGAGACGCCGGAGGCGCTGCTCGGCGCGCTCCTGGGCGGCTGAGCGGGGCGTCGACCGCCGGGGCCGATCGCCGCACCGGGGAACCGCGCCGGTTCGCCTTGCCGCAGCCTGGAACCCCACCGCCCTGCGGTTCACCGCTGCCGTCCCCGCCGAACCGCCACCCCGCGCGCCCACCGCCGTCCACGGTGTGCCCGGCACCGCCACGAACCCAGGGGGACACGCATGGAACCGTCCGGAAGACCCCGGCGCGCGCTGCGCGCCGGGCTGCTCGTCACCGCCCTGCTCGGCGGCCTGGTCGCCGCGCCGGGAACCGCCTCGGCGGTCCCGTCCACCTCCTACCGGCACCCGACGACCAGGGTGACCGTCGACTCGGCCACCCCCGACACCTCCGACGCGTCCGCCGACGCCAGGACCGGGACCTGGGTGGACGAGGCCGGGACCAGCCACACCGGCAAGTCCTACCTCACCTACGACCTGGCCTCGTACCAGCGCGCCGACGTCCTCGGCGCGAGCGTCCAGCTCATCGAGCGCTCGGTCGCCGACTGCTCCGCGCCGCGCGCCACCGAGGTGTGGGTGGTCGAGCCGACCGGCCCGATCACCTGGGCGAACCAGCCTCCCGAGCTGACCAGGCTCGAACCCGAGACCCCGGTGGGGGAGTGCCCCGGCTACCCCTCCTGGAACGCGCACGACGCCGTCGCGCGGGCCGTCGCCGAGGGCCGCACCTCCCTGACGGCCCGCACGACGCCGTCGCGCGGGCCGTCGCCGAGGGCCGCACCTCCCTGACGGTGGTGGTCCGCGTGGCCGAGGAGCACCAGGCCGACCCGGCCAGGTCCCGCGTGCACGGGCTGGCGGGCTCGCCCCTGCGAGGCGCCTACAACCACCCGCCGGACACCCCGACGAACCTGTTCGTGGAGCACTACGGGTGCGGAGCCGTCCCGTACATCACGACCGGCCGCCCGGTCGTCTCGGCCACCACGCACGACCTCGACGGGGGCGGTGTGGCCGGTCGGACCGGTCAGCTCGCGTTCTGGCCGGTGGCCGAGCCGGAGCGGCGCGTCGAGGTCACCCTGGACGACTACTCGGGCAGGTTGTGGGGTTCGTTCCCCGAGGGCATGGTCCAGGACGGCGGGACCTACGCGTTCGCCGCGCGCAGCGACGACGGGCTCGCCAAGTCCGCCTGGTCCGAGCCGTGCGAGTTCACCGCGGACCTGGTGGGCCCCGGTCAGGCCCCGAAGGTCAGCTCCACGGTGTTCGGCGAGAACGCCGGACCTCCGGGGGACGGCGCCCAGAACAGGCCCGGCGACTTCACGTTCGACGCGCTCGGCGACGAGCAGATCGTCACCTTCGAGTACAGCGGAACCGGCATCCAGGGCGGTCGGGTCGAGGCCGATCGACCCGGCGGCCGGGCCACGGTGGTGGTCACGCCCGCTGAGTCAGCGCTGAACGACCTCCAGGTGGTCGGGATCGACCGAGTGGGCAGGCGCTCGCCCAGCACCCTCTACCGGTACTGGGTGCGCACCACCCAGCCCTCCGCGACGAGCCCGCACTTCGAGATCGGGGCGCCCACCGACGTCGAGCTGACCGCCGAGCTGGACGACGCGGTGGCGTTCGGCTACCGGATCGACGGCGGCGCGGAGAAGACCCTGCCGGTCGGCCCCGACCGCAAGGGCGTCATCACCCTGGCGTTCCCCGTGCCCACGCCGGACAACTGGTGGCACACCCTGGAGGTGTGGACCACGAACGCGCAGGGCGAGCGCTCGGGCGTGCTCAGGACGTCCTTCCCCGTGTTCCAGGTGCCGCCCTTCATCTCCCCGGCGCCGTGGAGGGGCGTGGTGGGTGAGAAGCGGGTCATCACCTTCGAGCCGAACTACCGGAACAACGTGGTCTCCTACGCCTACCGGATCGGCGACGGACCCGAGCAGGTCGTGCCCGCCGCACCCGACGGCACGGCGACCGTCGAGCACACGCCGACCGTGAAGGGCACCACCAGGATTCGCGCGGTGAGCGTCAACTCCTCGGGCATCCGCTCCGGGGTGGGCGACGGGCGGCTGCTGTCCGAGGCGCCCGCGCCGACCGTCACCAGCGCCACCTACCCCGGCGGGTACGACAACGGCGGTCCGGGGGTGGAAGGGGACTTCACCCTCTCCTCGCCGCAGCTCCCGGTGGCGTCCTACCGGTACAGCTTCAACGATGGGCCGGAGCAGACCGTCCCGGCGGGGCCGGACGGGACGGCGACGATCCGGTGGGCGCCCGCCAAGCCCGACTACTCCACCCTGACCGTCGTGGGCGTCACCGCGAGCGGGTTCGTCACCGACTCGCGGTCGCACTCGTTCTGGGTGAAGAAGCTGCCGCCCACCGCGACCAGCCCGCAGTTCCCCGAGGGCGGCACGCCGACCGCGCGCGTGGGCGAACCGGTCAGGTTCGTCGTGACGCCCGCGCTGCCGGGCTCGACCGAGGTGCTGTGGCGCGACCACGCCACCGGTGCGGTGCTGGCCGTGCCGGTCGGCGCGGACGGCACGGCCGTGTTCGACCACACGCCGTCCGGCAGGTACTTCCAGCTGACCTTCTGGACCAGGAAGGCGGACGGCACGGTGTCCGGGGACCTGCTCAAGTCCTACTCGTTCTAGCCCCCGCGGTTCCGGGCCCGTCGACCCGCTCGGGGTCGGTGGGCCCGCGCACCGGTGCGCCGCCAGGCCCCCTGTGCGGTGCGGCACAACGGGAACCAGCGCCCGCGCCCGGCCGACCACCGTGGCATGACCCCCTCCACCACCGGTCGCCGCGCCACCGCCGCCGTGCTGACCGCCGCCCTGCTCGCGGCCGGGTGCGGCTCGCCCGCCCCCGCCGGGACCGCCCCCACCGCCGCGCCGACCCCGGTCACCGCCGCCGCCACGACCTACCCGCTGACGATCCGGAACTGCGGGCGGGAGATCACCTTCGACCGCGCGCCGGAGAAGGTCGTGCTGCTCAACGGCGCGTCGGTCAGCGAGGTGGAGAGCTTCGTCGTGCTCGGCCTGCAGGACCGGATCGTCGCGAACAGCCAGTCCTACGGCGTCTCCGACGACCCCGGCATGGTCGCGGCGGTCAAGGCGATCCCGACCGGCGGCGTGGAGCTCGGCCGGAACCGCGAGGTGCCCGCCGAGCAGGTCCTCGCGCTGGAGCCGGACCTGGTGGTGTCCACCTGGGCGGGCGGGTTCGACGAGAAGATCGGGGCGGTGGGCCGGGACCGGCTCGACGCGGCGGGCATCCGCAGCTTCGTCACGCCGGTCAACTGCTCGTACGGCGACCCGGCCGCGCCGCAGGCCGATCGCGACCGGTACCTCGGCCAGTCCACCGAGTCCTCGTTCGAGCTGCTGCTGGAGCTGGGCCGGATCTTCGACGTGCAGCAGCGCGCCGCCGACTACGTCAACGCCCAGCGCGCGCGGATGGCGGCGGCCGAGGCGAAGGTCGCGGGGGAGACCAAGAAGATCCTGATCGCCTACCCCGGCATGTCCATGATGAACAGCAACGGCCTGCCCGCCATCCTCGCGGGCGGCGTCTACGACGACGTCGTGGCGCGGGCCGGTGGCGTGAACGCCTTCGCGGGCAGGGGGAGCGCGGAGCTGTCGGAGATCAATGCCGAGGCGCTGGCGGCGGCGGAGGTCGACCTGCTGGTGATCGGCCTGTTCAGCCCGGAGGACGACCCGGCCGCGCTGGCGGACGAGCTGTTCGCGAAGTTCCCGCACTGGAAGGCCGCGCAGGAGCGCGAGTTCACGTCCCTGTCCGACTCGCTCTACCTGGGGCCGCTGAACGCGATCGCGCTGGAGAAGCTCGTGGCGGCGCTGCACGGCTGAGCCGGGGACGGGGGCGTCCCGCAGCCGGAACGCCCCCGCCGGTCGCTCAGCTCGCGGCCTGGGGCGGCGGGTGCCCCTCGGAGGCCTGCACGACCACGATGCCCTGGCCGCTCAGCGCCAACTGGTACGCCTCGCCCGACCCGCGCCCGATGAGCGCGCCGAGCTTCGCGGTCTTCTTGATCGAGGACTGGAGCGTGGTCGACCACAGCACGGCGGACTGCATGTCCACGTACGTCGGCACGTCCACGTTGAGCACCACGGGCGTCCCGAACGCGGTCACCGCGAGCGCGCCGGTGCCGGTGAACGTGGTGTTGAACAGCCCGCCGCTGAGCATGGACGCGCCCTCGACGCGGTTGATGTCCCACTTGAGCGAGCTCTCGAACGCGAGCACGTTGCCGCCGTTGACGGTGACGCCCTCGTCCTCCAGGTGCAGCACGAAGATCTCGTCGGCGTCCTGCGCGAGGAAGACGTCCCCGCTGCCGGAGACCTTCATCAGCGACATGCCCTCGCCGGTGAACGCCTTCTTGAACAGCTTCCCGATGCCACCCGCGCCCTCGTAGGCGAAGTCGACGTCGCCCTGGTAGGCGACCATCGACCCCTGCTTGGCGAAGAAGAACCCGCCGCTGCCGGTGAGGTCGACCTTGAGCATCCGCTCGTTCTGGAGCTGGAAGCTGCCCGGCTCGACTTCCCGCTCGGCGTGGTTGAACAGTGAGCTCCGCATGATCGGAATCGTCCCGGGTCCGGTCGCGCGGCGCGCGCTGATCGCGTGAGCCGCGTCCGGGTCCGGAGTAGCGCTCGTCACGTCCACACATTCCATAGCATTGCTTTGTTATGTTCATGGGGCGCGGCGAGCCCACGAGGGGCGCGCCCACCGACCACGTTGGAGACCGGCCGTGGCCATCACGCTGATCAACCCCGAGGGCCTGCCCGAGGTGCCGCCCTACCGCCAGCTGTCCGTGGCCACCGGCTCGAAGCTGCTCTTCCTGGCCGGGCAGGTGTCCTGGGACGCCACCGGCGCCGCGGTCGGCGAGGGCGACCTGGCCGAGCAGGTGGCCCAGTGCTACCGCAACGTCGCGAAGGGCCTGGCGGGCGCGGGAGCCACCCTCGCGGACCTGGCCAAGCTGACCGTCTACGTCGTGGACTGGACCCCGGACAAGATGCCGCTGTTCCTGGAGGGCGTCGCCCGCGCGGCGGCCGACCTCGGCGAACTCCCGCTGCCGCCCGCCAGCCTGATCGGCGTCGCCGCGCTGGACGTGCCCGAGCACCTGGTCGAGGTGGAGGCCGTGGCGGTCCTGGACTGACCGGCGGCGCGGGGGAGCGGTCAGCCCGGCTCGACGGCCAACCGCTCCCGCGCCCGCCGCAGCACCTCCTCCTCCCACGCCGCCCTGGCCGCCTTGACCGGAGCCGCGTGGTGGGGGTCGCCGAGAGCGCGCGAGAGCGCGTCGACCACGTGCTTGATCCCGTCCTGGTCCTCGTCGTGCCGCAGCGCCGCGAGGTCGAGCAGGTGCGCGAGCAGTCCGCTGTGGACGTTGTCGCGCAGGTGCTCCCCGGCGGCGGACACCGCGACCACGCGCACGAACCCCATCGGGTCGTTGTCGGCCCCGTCCAGGAACCGCCGCAGGTCGACCAGGTACCGCTCGCACATGCCCCAGAAGCCGCACAACGTCTGGAGCGCGATCCGCGCCAGCTCGTCGTCGCACTGATGCGTCAGGTAGCCCGCGATCAGGCCCTCGTACTGCGTCGAGAACGACCGCCCGAGCGTGTAGATCCGCTCGTAGGAGTGCTCGCCGAACGGGTCGGCCACCAGCGCGTCCGCCACCTCGGCCGCCTCGTGGAGCGTCAGGGTCCCGCTCTTGGCGTGCGCCAGCAGGTTCGCGCTCCGCTCGGCCTCGGTCCACCGCTTCGGCCGCTTGGGCAGCTTCGGCGCCACCTCCCGCGCGGCCCGCTTCTCCCGCCTGGCCGACTTGAGCTGCTTCCCCCGCTTCACCGGACCCCCGTCCCGACCACCACCTGCTCCTCGCACTCGATCCTCCCGCCAGCCCTCCCCCGCCGCGAACCGGTTTTGTCGGACCCCGCCGCTACCGTCCACCCCGACGGAAAAGGGGAGCGATGGACGTCACCGAGAGCACCTACGCCATGGGCCCGGCCCTGGCGCGCCACGTGCTGCCCCGGCGCGGCGACGGCAGCGCCCCCGAGCCGCAGAAACCCCCTGGTCCCGCCGACCAGGCCCTGGTCGCCGACCTCTGCCTGCGCGTCCGCTCCCGCGTCCCCGCGAACCCCCGGCTCGACGACTTCCTGCGCGGCGTCCCCGACCCGTTCGGCGCGGCCGTGCTCTACCGCGCGCTCGACGGCCTGGTCACCTCCCCCGGCAAGGCCAGGGCCCAGCGCCTGCTCACCCGCCGCTGGGCCGCCGACCACGGCCTGCCGTTCGCCGCCGAGGCGGTCACCGCCGCCACCGCCCTCACCCTCTCCCACCAGCACGAACCCCACCCCGCACCCGAGGGCCAGACCTACCACCCCCTCTGGACGCTCGACCGAGGCGCCGTCCCCCTCCGGCACGACCTCGCGCACGCCCCCGACGAGGTCCGCGCCGCCGCCCGCGCCGCGATCGCCCGCCACCGCACCACCCCGGCCGCCCGCGCCATCGCCGCGTTCCTGCTGCCCGACGAGCCCGCCTGGACCGCCGGGCTGTGCGCCGAGATCGCCGCCGCCGACCCGGACGCCCTCGGCCACGACCTGGCGCTCCTCGTCGCCACCGTCGCCGACCGCGCCCAGTTCGAGACCGTCGTCGACCGCGCCGACCCGGAGTGCCTGACCTCCCGCCCGTGGGCCCTGCCGACCCTCGTCGCCACCCTCGGCCCGGACGACGCGCTGCCCGGCCTCACCCGCCTGCTCCCCGCCCTCGCCGCGCCCCAGCGCGCGAAGGTCCTGGACGTCGTCGCCGAGTTCCCGTCCGACGAGGCCTTCACCCTCGTGCTGACCGCCGGAGCCCCGGCCGTCCAGCGCAAGGCCCGCGACCGCTTCCCCCTCCGCGCCGCCCGCCTCGCCCCGGAACCCGGGCCCGCCCCCGCGACCCACCCCGAGGCCGACCCGGCCGACCTGCCCAGCCCACTCGTGAACCCGCCGTGGGAAACCCCGAAATCCCAGTCCCCACGCCTGCGCGTCGCCGACCGCCCGCACGAGCGCTGGCTGCCGGGGGAGCGCGAGGAGTGGGCCGCCCGCCCCCTGCCCGAGGTCTTCGCCGACCCCGGCGGGCTCCCCGACTGGCCCGAGGCCGTCGCCGCGCCCCACGCGGGCGCGCTCGCCTGGCACCAGCAGTTCACCCTCCTCCTGAACGCCCCCGAGGACGTCGTCACCCCCATGCTCGCCACGTGGCGCCCCGACTACCCCGTGCGCCTCGCCGAATGGGCGCACCGCCTGGCCGCCACGCACGGCCACGCCGCGTCCGCCTTCCTCAGGGACGCCGTCAAGCACGACCCGCGCGTCGCGGCCTCGGCCCTGGTCCCGCTGGCCGACGCCGACACCTCCAAGCTCCTGGCCGCCCAGCTGCTGCGCCGCACGCCCCCGCTCGCCGAGATCACCGCCTACTTCACCCGCCACGGCGCGCACGCCCTGCGCCCCCTCCTGCCCGCCCTGCTCGGCAGACCGGGGCCGTCCCGCCGCGCGGCCGAGGCGGCGCTGCGCCTGCTCGCGGGCCCCGAGCACCGCGAGCCGCTCCTGGAGACGGCCGCCGAACTCGGTCGCGCCGACGCCCTGCGCGCCCTCCTCGACGCGGGACCGCTGGACTCGCTCACCCCCACCACCCCGCCGGGCTGGCTGAACCACGCGATCCCCGCCCTGCCCCCGGTGCTCGTGGCGGGTCGCGCCCTGCCGGAGCCCGCCGTGCGCAACCTGCTGCACGTCCTCGCCGCCCACCCCGACGCCCGCCGCGCGGGCCTCGTCCCGGTCAAGCGGGTCTGCGCGGCGGACTCGTTGGCGCGCTTCGGTTCCGCGCTCCTGGACCGCTGGCTCGCCGAGGGCGCCGACCCCGCGTCCACCTGGGTCCTCCAGGCCCAGTCCGACCTCGCCGACGACCGCGCCACCGCCGAGCTCACCGCGCTGGTCGCGCGCTGGCCGGGCGAGGGCAACCACCAGCGCGCCACGACCGGGCTCGCGGTCCTGGCGGGCATCGGCACCGAGGAGGCGCTGCGCGGCCTTGACCGCATCGCCCGCACCGCCAAGTTCCCCGTGCTCAGGGCGGACGCGACCCGCCGGATCACCGAGGCCGCCCGCGCGGTCGGCCTGGACGCCGAGCAGCTCGCCGACCGCCTCGTCCCGCACGGCCGCCGCGCCGCCGCGGTGGTCCGCGACCAGACCAAGCGCCTGGAGCGCGCGATGGTCGAGGGCCGGACGTGGAGCGCGGCCGAGTTCCACGGCGTCCTGCGCGCGAACCCGCTGCTGCGCGACCTGGTCGACCGCCTGCTCTGGTCCACGGCGGGCGGAACCCGCTTCCGCGTCGCCGAGGACGGCACCGCGGCCGACCTCGCGGACGCCCCGGTCCCGCTGCCCGACGACACCCGGCTCCACGTCGTCCACCCGCTGCACCTGGGCGCCGACCTGCCCGCGTGGGCCGAGCTGCTCGCCGACCACGAGGTCGTCCAGCCCTTCCCGCAACTGGGCCGCCCGGTGGTCGCGCTGACCGCCGCCGAGCGCGCCACCAGCACCCTGACCAGGTTCGACGGCGCGCAGGCCGCGCCGGGGGCGCTGCTCGCCCTGGTGCGGCGCGGCTGGCGGCGCGAGGACCTCGGCGGCGGCCGGTCCGAGCCGTGGCTGACCAAGCCCCTGCGCGGCAACACCGAATTCGTCCTGCACCTGGACCGGGGCGTGCCGTTCGGCTCCTTCGCCGGGCTCCCGCGCATCCGGCTCGGCGCGCTCGACCTGGTCGAGCAGGGCTCCCCCGGACCGGATCCCCTGTTCGGCGACCAGGACCCGGTCCGGCTGTCCGAGGAGCTGGCGCACGTCGCCGCCGCGACCGGCTGACGACCCGACCGGGCGAACACCGCAGGACCGGCCTCCCCGGTCCCCGGAAATCGTCAGACCCCCTCGCTAGCGTCCTGACCGGCGATTCCGAGTGAGGGGGCGGGTGTCCACGGTGGACGGGTACGTCATGGGGGCCGCGCGGGCGCGGCAGGTGCTGTCCCGGCGCGGTGACGGTCGAGGGCCCGGCGCGCCGGTCGTGGCCACGGGGCAGGACCGGGTCGTGGTCGACTCGCTCGTCGGCGAGGCGCGCGACGCGGTGCACCCGTCCGGCGAGCACCACGCGGCGCTGAACGCCCTGTTCGCCGGTCGTCCCGAGCCCGCAGGGGCGGCGCTGCTCTACCACGCGCTGTGCGCCAGGGTGCACTCCCCGAACCTGGGCAAGGCGCTGGCGCTGCTGGTGGTCGACTGGATCACCCGGCACGGGGTCCCGTTCGCCGCCGAGGCCGTCCTCGCCGCCACGGGCGTCCGGATGGACGGCGGCCCGGTGCTCGTGGACGGCCGCACCGCCTGGCGCCACGAGAAGGCGGACCCGGACGCCTTCTACTCCTCGCTCTTCCTGTTCGACCGGGGCGCGGTGCTGCTGCGCCGCGCGCTCGCCACCGCGCCCGACGAGGTCCGCGCCGAAGCGCTGGCCGCGATGCAGCCGCACCGCGACGTGAACATGGCCGCGCGCGTCCTCGCGTCGTTCCTGGCGCCTGACGAGAGCGCGTGGGCCGACGACCTGTTCGCCCGCGTCGGCGCTCCGGCCCCGCACCGCTCCGGCAACGACTTCGCCGTGCTCGCCGCGAGCGCGCGCACCCCCGAGGACCTGGACCGGTTCCTGCACCGGAGCGACCTGGAGGGCCTGGAGTCGCGCGGCTGGGCGTTCCCGACCCTGGTCGACGCGATCGGTCCGGAGGCGGCGCTGCCGAGGCTGGTGTCGCTGCTGCCGAGGTTGACGAAGGCGTTGCGCGGCAAGGTGCTCGACCTGGTCGCCGAGTTCCCGTCGGACGAGGCATTCGCCGTCGTGGTCGAGCGCGCCGACGCCCACCCGGCCCCGCTGCGGGCGGCCAGGAAGCTGTTCCCGGAGCGTGCGTCCCGCCTCCGCCCCACCGCGCCCGCCCGGAGGGACCACGGCCTGCCGGAGGCGCTCCCGGCCGACCTGCCCAGCCCGCTGGCCGACCCGCCGTGGGAGGCGCGCCGGGTGGAGTTCCCCAGGGTCAAGGGCCTGCAGGTGATCGACCGACCGGGCGAGTCGTGGCTGCCGGGCGAACGCGAGGAGTGGGCGTCCCGCCCGCTGCCCGCGCACCTGGTGAAGACGACGGGCCTGCCGGAACTCGCCGCGCCCGAGTCGGCGCGCTCCGACCGGCCGTCCGGGATTCCGGACCCCGAAGCCGCGCCGTCGTCCGGAGCCACCCCGGCAGGGGCCGCCGCCGCGACCCCGGTGTCCGGAGCCGCCGCCGCGCCCGACCCCACCCCGCTGATCGACTGGCCGGAGGCGGTGCGGGCGACGATCGCGGGGGAGTACGGGACGAAGCGGCAGCACGCGGTGCTGCTCAACGCGCCGCCCGACCTGCTCCCCGACCTGCTGGAGCGCTGGGAGCCCGAGTCGTTCTGGGACCTGCCCGACTGGGGTCCCCGCCTGGTCGCCACCCACGGCCACGCCGCCGCCACGCTGCTGTGGCGGGCGCCCGCCGCGCAGGAGCACGTCGTGGCGTCCGCGCTCCTCCCGCTCACCGACGCCCGCAGCGCGTCCCGGTTCGCCCGCTGGCTCACCAGCCGAGGCGGTCCCGTCGAGCAGGCCACCGAGCACTTCACCCGGCACGGCGCGCACGCCCTGCGCCCGCTGATCCCGGCCCTGCTGAACCGCCCGAACCCGAACCGCCCCACCGCTGCGGGCCAGGCCGCCGAGGCCGCGCTGCGGGTCGTCGCCACCACGCCCGAGCGCGTCGCCGAGGTGCTGGCGGTGGCCGCCGAGTACGGCCCGGAGGCCGAGGCGGCGGTGCGGGTGCTGCTGGACGGCGACCCGCTCGACCTCCTGCTCGCCCGCGCCCCCGCCCTGCCCGACTGGCTGGAGGACGCCGTCCCCGGCCTGCCCCCGGTGCTGCTGGCGGACGGCCGCGCGCTGCCCGAGTCGGCGGTCCGGAACCTGCTGCGCGTGCTCGCCGCCGTCCCCGACGCCCGCGCGGCGGGGCTGGAACCGGTGAAGCGGGTGTGCGCGCCCGAGCCGCTGGCCCGGTTCGGCTTCGCGCTGCTGCGGCTGTGGCTGCGCGAGGGCGCCGAGCCCAAGCACTCCTGGGTCCTGCAGGCCCAGGGGCTCCTCGGTGACGACCGGACCGCCGTCGACCTCGGCGAGCTGGTCAACGCCTGGCCGGGGCAGGGCGCGCACCAGCGGGCCTCGGTGGGGCTGGACGCGCTGGTCGGGATCGGCACCAAGGTCGCGATGCACCAGCTCGACACCATCGCGCGCAAA
This sequence comes from Actinosynnema pretiosum, assembly GCF_024171695.1. Classification (GTDB taxonomy): domain Bacteria; phylum Actinomycetota; class Actinomycetes; order Mycobacteriales; family Pseudonocardiaceae; genus Actinosynnema; species Actinosynnema pretiosum. Next base: position 454,605 of record NZ_JAMTCF010000005.1, read on the forward strand.
GCCAAGTTCAAGAGCGTCGAGAGCGCGGCCGGAGCGCGGGTGCGGGAGGTCTCGGCCAAGCTCGGCCTGACCGACGAGCAGTTCGCCGACTTGGTGGTCCCCGACTTCGGCCTCACCACCGGCGCCGTCTTCGACTACGGCCCGCGCCGTTTCACGCTGGCGTTCGACGAACTGCTCACCCCGCTGCTGGTCACCGAGGACGGCAAGCGCCGCAAGAGCGCCCCGAAGATCGCCGCGACCGACGACCGGGAACTGGCGCAGGCCGCGCAGGACCGCTTCAAGGCGCTGTGCAAGGGCATCCGCGCCGTGGCGCGCGACCAGCTGGCCAGGATGGAGCGGGCGATGGTGTCCGGTCGCACGTGGACGGTCCGCGAGTTCCGCGAGGTCCTCCTGGCCCACGCCCTGCTGCGCGACCCGCTGGAACGCCTGGTGCTGACCCTGCTCGACGGCGACCGGACGACGCACTTCCGCCTGGCCGAGGACGGCACGGCGGCGGACCTGTCCGAGACGACCGTCCCCCTGCCGGACGAGGCGCTCCTGCGCATCGCCCACCCCGTGCACCTGGGCAGGCGGGACGTCGAGGCGTGGTCGGAGCTGTTCGCCGACTACGAGATCGTGCAACCGTTCCAGCAGCTGGGCAGACACGTGGTCACGCTGACCGACGAGGAACGAGCGGGCTCGACCGTGACCCGCTTCGACGGCACGCCCGCGAAGCCGGGCAGGCTGCTGGGCCTGCTGCGCCAGGGCTGGGAGCGCAGGGGTTACGGCAAGTGGCTGGCGGCCCACCCGTCCGACGCGGTCCTGATGGAACTGGCCCTGGAGCGGGACCTCCCGTACAGCTCCTTCGACGGCCTGGCGGACATCCCGGTTGGCCCGGTGCGCCTGCACCACGCGGACGGCCGGGAGGAGGGGGATCCCCCGCTGTTCACCGACCTGGACCCGGTCGAGGTGTCGGAGGCGTTGGCGGCACTGGCGACGGCACTGCGCGGATGACCGCTCCAGGAGGACGATGACCGCTCCGGCGGGACGGACACGGGGCCCCGCGCACCACCGCGCGCTCAGACGTGCGGCCGGGCGCGTGGGTGGTGCGGGCGTGCGGCCGGGCGCGTGGCGTGGCTGTCGCCTGTCACCTGTCGTCGTGTCCTGACCTGCGTGTTCAGTTCGCCCGCCCACTACCTTGCGGTGCAAGGTAGCATGTTGTGCATGGAAGCCGGGGGCGCTGATCGCAGTCCGTTGGCGCAGATGCGCCGAGGGGTCGTGGAGCACTGCGTGCTCGCCCTGCTCCGCGATCGCGAGCGGTACGCGGTCGAGCTGGTCGAGGTGCTCCGGGAGCGCGGGCTCATCGCGGGCGAGGGGACGGTCTACCCCCTGCTCGCCCGGTTGCGGAAGCAGGGACTGGTCGAGACCCAGTGGCAGGAGAGCGGCAGCGGGCCGCCTCGGCGGTACTACCGCGCCAGCGCCGAGGGGGTCGCGGCCGTGGAGCGCTTCGCCCGTGACTGGGCGGTGCTGCGGGACTCGGTCGACCTGGTCATCGAAGGTGAGGGGGAACGCGCGTGAACGAGTCGATCGACGAGCACCCGCTGGTCAGCGCCTATCTGGAGGAGTTGCTCCTGCTGGCCTCGCGGCTCACGCCCCGTCGACGGGCCGAGCTGGTGGGCGACATCGCCGGGCACATCGCCGAGTCGTTGCCCGAGCACCCCACCGAGGCGCAGATCCGCCAGGTGCTCGACCGGGTGGGCGACCCGCAGGAGATCGTCGACGCCGAGATCGCCGAGAATCCACTGCCCCACAACGGAAACAGCAACGGAAACGGCAACGGCAGCGGCAGCGGGACCGGTGGCGGCGGTGGCGCGGTGGGGACCCCGCCGGTCGACCCGTCCGCGCGGCTCCCGCTCACCCCGGTCGACGTCGCGGGTCTGGTGCTGCTGCTCATCGGACCCGCGCTGCTCCCACCGGTCGGCTACCTGATCGGCGCCGTCCTGGTCGTCGCCTCACCGCGCTGGTCGGTCGCCGCCCGCCTGCTGTTCGTCGCCGCGCCCGCCGTGGTGGTCTTCGGGTACTTCGTCGGAGCCGTGGCCCAGGGCGCGTGGCACAGCCTCTCCGACCTGGTCGACGACCCCTACGGCGCGGCGGGCTCGTTCCTCGGCACCTGGGTGTCCGTGCTGCTCTGCACCACGCTCCAGGTCATCGCCCTGCTCCTCCAGTGGCGCCACACGGATCGTCGACCGGTCACCGCCTGACCGCACCACGCCCACCGGCGCCCGGCCCGTCCCACCGGACGGCCGGGCGCTCGTCCGCGCCCGACGCCGCACCGTCCACTGTGGCCTCAACCGCCCCGCCCACCCTCTCCGGCGAAACCGTCCACCACCTTCCCCCGCACCGGGTTACCGTCCCCGCGCAGGAGGCGATCTCCTACTCAAGTCGCAATCCGATCCCCGCCCTGCGCCAGAAGACCCGACCCCGCTGCCCGCAATAGCTTCTAGGACAACCGAAGCCGGACCGCGCACACCGAGGTCCGGCACACCCGATCCCGGAAGGCAGCACCGAGCACGTGAGCCCCCACGACGCACCCCCGAGGCCCTCGGCGCCGCCGCGCGCCGCCCGTTCGCGCAGGGCGGGCGCGCTGGTCGCGGTCGCCGCCGCCGCGCTGCTCGCCGGTTGCGGCGCGGCGCCCGGTCAGGGGCCTGCCCCGCACGTCACCACCCCCGCCGCGCCCGAGACCGCCCGGCTCACCGAGGCCGACGTCAACGCCTGGCTCGACGGCGTCATCCCGGCCGGTCTGGAGAACGGCGGGGTCGTCGGCGCCACGGTCTCCGTCGTCCACGACGGCCGGATCCTCACCTCGCGCGGCTACGGCCTCGCCGCGACCGGCGCCGCCGACACCCCGGTCGACCCCGAGAAGCACCTGTTCCGGCCCGGTTCGGTGTCCAAGCTGGTCACCGCCACCGCCGTCATGCAGCAGGTCCAGGCGGGCAAGATCGACCTCGACGCGGACATCAAGCAGTACCTCGACTTCGACCTCCCCACCGAGTTCGACACGCCCATCACCACCCGCCACCTGCTCACCCACACCCCCGGCTTCGAGGAGCGCGTCACCAACCTGCTCCGCCTGGACGGCGTGCCCGCGAACCTGCGCGAGGGCCTGGTGACCGACCCGCCGGTGCAGGTCTACGAGCCGGGCACCACCCCCGCGTACTCCAACTACGGCAACTCGCTGGCCGGCTACCTGGTCGAGCGGGTCACCGGCACCCGGTTCGAGGACTACGTCCAGCGCGAGGTCTTCGACCGGATCGGCATGGCGTCCTCCTCGTTCGAGCAGCCGCTGCCCGAGCGCCTGGCCGACCGCATGTCCGGCGGCTACAACGACTCCGCCAACCCCGCCGCCCAGCCGTTCGAGATCGTCACCACCCCGCCCGCGGGCGCGCTGTCCGCCTCCGCCACCGACATGGCCCGCTTCATGCTGGCCCACCTCGGCGCGCAGACCGGCGGCACGCCGCTGCTGGACGAGGCGACCACGAAGCTCATGCACCAGGGCGCCCTCGGCGTCGAGCAGCTCGGCGGCATCGCGGACGGCCCGCGCATGACGCTCGGCTTCTTCGACGAGAGCCGCAACGGCCACCGCATCATCGGCCACGGCGGCGACACGAACTTCTTCCACTCGCACCTCCAGCTCTACCCCGGCGCGGCCCCCGGCCAGGGCACCGGCCTGTTCGTCTCGTTCAACAGCACCGGCGTCAACGGCGGCGTGCAGGGCGTGCGCAACGCCGTGCTGAACGGCTTCGCCGACCGCTACTTCCCGAAGGGCGCAGCCGCCGAGGGCGCCCCGGCGGTGGAGTACGACCACGACGCCGCCCCGCTCGACCGGGTCCAGGCCGCGAAGCTGGCCGCGCGCGTCCAGGGCGAGTACGACTCGTCCCGCCGCATGGACTCCACGCTGCTCTCCGCGATCGACCTGACCAGCCGCACCACCGTCACCGCCCGCGAGGACGGCACCCTGCTCTTCCAGCCAGGCCCCGCCTCCGCGAGCCCGGCGGTCTACGAGGCCATCGGCGAGCACACCTGGCGCGAGGTCGGCGGCCAGCGCGTGCTGTCCACCCGGATCGAGGACGACCGGGTCACCGGCATCGCCTACGAGGACGCGTTCACCCTGCTGCCCACCCCGGCGCAGCGCTCGGCGGGCCTGGTGCTCCCGGTGCTGATCGGCTCGCTCGTCGTCCTCGCGCTGGCCGTGATCTCCTGGCCGATCGCGGCCGTCGCCCGCCGCGCCATGGGCGTGGCTCCCCGCGACCGCGCCGGTCGACTCGCCCGCGTCCTGGCCAAGGTCGGCACCCTGCTCGGCGTGCTCGCCGCCGCGGGCTGGGCGGTCTCGGTGACGGGGCTGATGCAGCTCCAGGACATCCCCGTCGCGCAGATCCGCGTCCTCCAGCTCTTCCAGCTGCTCGCGCTGCTCGCGGTGCTCCCGGCGGGCGTGCGCCTGCACGACGACGTCCGCCGCCGCACCGGGTGGACCAGGGTGGTCGGCAGCGCGCTGGTGCTGCTGGCGCTGATCGGCCTCGGCTGGTTCGCCGTGGAGTTCAACTTCCTGGCGCTGGACATCTCCTACTGACCCCGCCCGGCGCGAGCCGGACCGCACCGAGGACTCTCACGCACATGGACGACCACCCCAGCGGCGCCTGGCCCTCCGGAAGGCTCGACCGACTGCTCACCCGGATCGGCGTGACCGGCCGGTTCGCCAGGGACTGCCTGCTGGCGGTGGTCGTCGCGGCGCTCAGCACCGGGATGCTCCTGGTCCTGTTCGAGGTCGACCTGCCCTCGTCCACCACGCGGTTCAGCACCACCCGCAAGATCGCGATCAGCGCGCTGATCCTCGTCCAGGCGCTGCTGCTGTGCCTGCGCCGGATCGCGCCCGCGCCGCTCATGGCGGTCATGGCGGTCACCCAGGCGGCCATCACGATCGCCACGCCCGACGCGGCCTCGGTGCGCGGGTTCGCCCCGTTCATCGCGGCCATCACGCTCGGCGCGCTGCTGCCGGTGCGCAGGGCCGTCGTCGTCGCGGCGTCGGCGGCGGGCCTGGAGGTGGCCATCACGCTCGGCGCGCTGCTGCTCGGCCAGGTGTCGTCGATGTCCAGCATGGTCATGGGCTTCGCGCTGGAGCCCGACACCCCCAGCTCCCCCCTCGCCGCGCTGTTCGGGCACACCGCCGCCAGCCTGCTCGCGTTCGTCGGCGGCGTGTTCGTCGGCAACTACTTCGCCACCCAGCGCCGCTACGCCGCCCTGCTGCGGCTGCGCGCCGACGAGGCCGAGCGCGAGCAGCAGGCCAGGATCGCCTCCGCCATCGGCGAGGAGCGCGCCCGGATGGCCCGCGAGCTGCACGACGTGGCCGCGCACCACCTGTCCGGCATGGTCGTGCAGGCCTCCGCCGTCGAGCGGCTGATCGACCGCGACCCCGCCGCCGCCAAGGAGGGCGTGGTGTGGCTGCGCGGGCAGGGCAGGGAGACGCTCGACAACCTGCGGATGGTCGTCGGCGTGCTGCGCGGCGGCGAGGACGGCGAGGACGCGCCGGTGCCGGGCCTGGAGGTGCTGGACGGGCTGGTGCGCACCGCCGCCGAGCTGGGCGCGCGGGTCGAGCTGGTCAGGGAGGGGCACGAGCGGCCGGTGCCGCCGATCGCGGACATCGCCCTGTACCGGGTGGTGCAGGAGTCGCTGTCCAACGCCCGCCAGCACGCGCCCGGCGCGCCGGTCCGGATCAGCCTGCGCTACCTGCCGAGGAAGGTCGAGCTGGAGGTCGTCAACGAGCGGCCCCGGCAGCCGGGGGGCGGTCCGGGCAGCGGGGTCGGGCTGATCGGGATGCGCGAGCGCGCGCAGCTGATCGGGGCCGCGTTCAGCGCCGCGCCGACAGCGGCCGGTGGCTGGTGTGTCATGGTGAGCCTCCCGACCTGACCCGAAGGTGGAGGCCCTCCCGTGATCTCGGTGGTGCTCGTCGACGACCAGGCGGTCGTGCGCGCCGGTTTCCGCGTCATCCTCGACACCGAGGACGACCTGCGCGTGGTCGGCGAGGCCGCCGACGGCGACAGCGCGGTCGACCTCGTCGCCCGGCTCAAGCCGGACGTGGTGTGCATGGACGTGCGGATGCCCGGCGGCGACGGCCTCACCGCCACCCGCCGCATCACCACCGCGCTGGCCGACCCGCCGCCGGTGCTCGTGGTCACCACGTTCGACCTGGACGAGTACGTGTTCGGCGCGCTGGAGGCGGGCGCCAGCGGGTTCATCCTCAAGGACTGCGACCCCGAGGACCTGGTCGCCGCGATCCGCAAGCTCGCCGCCGGTCATGGCCTGCTCGACCAGGCGGTGACCCGCCGGGTGATCAGCGAGTTCGCCCGCCGCACCCCGCTGCCCTCCGCCGACGCCGCCGCCGACCACCAGCTCACCGCGCGGGAGCGGGAGGTCGTGGTGCTGCTGGCCGAGGGCCGCTCGAACGTGGAGATCGCCGAGGCGCTGTTCATCGAGCCCAGCACGGTCAAGTCGCACCTGGGCCGGGCGATGACCAAGATCGGCACCAGGGACCGGCTCCAGACCGTGGTCTGGGCCTACCAGAACGGCCTCGCCGCCCGCTGAGGGCGTGCTCCGGTGGGGCGCTCCGGTGGGGCGCTCCGGCAGGGCGCGCCGACCCGCCCGCCGGGGGCGCGCGGAGGATCAGACCACTTCCGCGCGGGTTCCGCTTGATGACCGGGCGAGCACCACCCTGCCGCCCGACACCGCTTGCCGCCGATCGAGTGGCCGCGCCGGGTGGGCGCGCTGCGTGTATTGCTCCACAGCGGAGCGTGACGGTAGCGTCCTCACCGTTCGCCGACAACACGATCCGGCCGTCGCGCCCCGCTCGAGAAAACGGGTGGCGCGCCACGCGGCGCCCCTTCCGGTCGTGCCCGCACACGACCCTCTCCCGAGCACTCCCGCGCAGGTGTCGGCAACCGCGCGCGGGACGGCGCTCCGCCCCCACCGCACACCGCACCGCTCCGGCGCTCCCGCACGGGACCGCGCCGCGACCGGCGCTGCCCTCCTGCCGACGGGAACGAGCCATGACGACGAACCTCACCGCGACGGTCACCGCCACGGAGCACGACTTCCGGGTGCGCGCCGTCGAGGAGCGCGACTACCTGCTGACCTACGTGGACGGGGCGTTCTCCCCGCACAACGGCCGGATCGCCGAGCACCACCGCGCGCACGGCCGGTGCCTGATGATCGTCGACGCCAACGTCCACCGCCTGCACGGCGACCGCATCCGGGCCTACTTCGAGCACCACGGCATCGCGCTCACCGCGCTCCCGCTGGCCATCGACGAGACGCAGAAGTCGCTGCGCACCGTCGAGCGGATCGTGGACGCCTTCGGTGAGTTCGGGCTCATCCGAAAAGAACCCGTGCTGGTGGTCGGCGGCGGCCTGCTGACCGACGTGGCCGGGTTCGCGTGCGCGGTGTTCCGCCGCTCCACCGACTACGTGCGGGTCCCCACCTCGCTGATCGGGCTCATCGACGCCAGCGTCGCCATCAAGGTCGCGGTCAACCACGGCCGCACCAAGAACCGGCTCGGGGCGTTCCACGCGTCCAAGGAGGTCGTGCTCGACTTCTCGTTCCTGGAGACGCTGCCGACCGAGCAGGTGCGCAACGGCATGGCCGAGCTGGTCAAGATCGCCGTGGTCGCGAACGCGGAGGTGTTCCGGCTGCTGGAGAAGTACGGCGAGGACCTGCTGCACACCTCGTTCGGCACGGTCGACGGCACCCCGCAGCTGCGCGAGACCGCCCGCAGGGTCACCCACGAGGCCATCGGCACCATGCTGGCGCTGGAGGCGCCGAACCTGCGGGAGCTGGACCTTGACCGGGCGATCGCGTTCGGCCACACCTGGAGCCCCGCGCTGGAGCTGGCCCCGGAAACCCCTTACCTGCACGGGCACGCGATCAGCGTCGACATGGCGCTGTCCTGCACGATCGCCGAGCGGCGCGGCTACCTGGCCACCAGCGAGCGCGACCGGATCTTCTGGCTGCTGAGCAGGGTCGGGCTGTCGCTGGACAGCCCGCACCTGACGCCGGAGCTGCTGCGCGCGGCCACCGAGTCGATCGTGCAGACCCGCGACGGGCTCCAGCGCGCCGCGATGCCCCGGCCCATCGGGACGTGCTGCTTCGTCAACGACCTCACCGAGTCCGAGCTGCTGGACGGGCTCGCCGCGCACCGCGAGCTGGTCGCCCGCTACCCCAGGGGCGGCGCGGGCGAGGACGTGCGGGTGACCAGGAGCGGTGCCGCGTGAACCCGTCGCCCACCAAGGGGTCCGTGCCCGGCGCCGTGTCCGCGCCGGGCGCGCCCCGCCCCGTGACGCCGGTGGCGCTGCTCGCCGACACCCTGGCCCGGTTGGCGGCGCGGTCGGACCTGCCACCCGACGTCGCCGCCGAGCTGCGCGGCGCCGCCGAGCTGGCGTCCGGAGTGGACGGTTACGCCCGCCGGTGCACCACACCCGAGTCGCCCGCGCTGCGCGAGCTGGCCGCCAGGACCGCCGAGCACGACTGGCGGGAGCGGGGCGGCGGGGTCGCGCTGGAGCAGGAGATGCTGTCCGGGCACGTCGAGGGGCAGCTGCTCAAGACGCTGGTGCGGGCGCTGCGGGCGCGGCGCGTGCTGGAGATCGGCATGTTCACCGGCTACTCGGCGCTCGCCATGGCCGAGGAGCTGCCGGAGGACGGGGTCGTGGTGGCCTGCGAGCTGGACCCGGACGTTGCGGGGTTCGCCCGCGACCGGTTCTCCGCGTCGCCGCACGGCGGGAAGGTCGACGTGCGGGTCGGGCCCGCCCTCGGCGCCCTCGCGGAGCTGGCGGGCGGCGAGCCGTTCGACCTGGTGTTCGTGGACGCGGACAAGGCCGGGTACACCGACTACCTGACCGCCGTGCTGGACACCGGGCTGCTCGCGCCGCACGGGCTGGTCTGCGTGGACAACACCCTCATGCAGGGCAAGGCGTACCTGCCCGGCGCGCGCGACGAGGTGGGCGACGCGGTGGACCGGTTCAACCGGCACGTGGCGGATCGGGCGGACGTGGCGCAGGTGCTCGTGCCGGTGCGCGACGGGCTCACCCTGATCCGCCGGGTGGGGGAGGGGACGTGAGCGGAGCCGTTGCCCCGCAAGGGGTTCCCGGTCGGCACGGGCGGGTGGCCAGGACCCTGGGCGCGCTCGCGCTGCTGCTGGCGGCCCTGCCGTTCAGCGCCGCCCTCGTCGCGGTGGCGGCGCTGCGCGCGGCGGTCCGGCCCACGCCCGCGCGGGCGGCGCCGAGGCGGCCGAGGACGGTGCTGCTGACCGGCGGCAAGATGACCAAGGCGCTGCACCTGGCACGCGCGTTCCACCGGGCCGGGCACCGGGTCGTGCTGGTCGAGACGGCCCGCTACCGGATGACCGCGCACCGGTTCTCCCGCGCGGTCGCCGCGTTCCACGTCGTGCCCGACTCGGCCGACCCCCGGTACCCGCGAGCGCTGCTGGCGATCGTGGAGCGGGAAGGGGTGGACGTGTTCGTGCCGGTGTGCAGCCCGGCGTCCAGCGTCCACGACGCCGCCGCCGCGCCGCTGCTGGCCACCCGGTGCGAGGTGCTGCACGCCGGGCTGGAGGTGGTGGAGCTGCTGGACGACAAGCACCGCTTCGCCGAGCTGTCCGCCGAGCTGGGCCTCGCGGTCCCGCGCTCGCACCGGATCACCGCGCCGGAGCAGGTGGCGGACCTGCCGCTGGACGGGCCGTACGTGCTCAAGAGCATCCCGTACGACCCGGTGAACCGGCTGGACCTGACCCCGCTGCCGAGGCCGACCCGCGCGGAGACGCTGGAGTTCCTGCGCGGCAAGGACATCCGGGACGGGCACCCCTGGGTGCTCCAGGAGTTCGTGGCGGGCAAGGAGTACTGCACGCACAGCACGGTGCGCGACGGGCGGGTGGTGGTCTACGGGTGCTGCGAGTCCTCGGCGTTCCAGGTGAACTACGCGATGGTGGACAAGCCGGAGATCGAGCGCTGGGTCCGGGCGTTCGCCGAGGCGACGGGCGTGACCGGGCAGGTGTCGTTCGACTTCATCGAGTCGGCGGACGGGCGCGCGCTCGCCATCGAGTGCAACCCGCGCACCCACAGCGCGATCACCATGTTCCACGACCACCCGGACCTGGCCCGCGCCTACCTGGACCCGGACGCGCCGCCGATCCGCCCGCTGCCGTCGAGCAGGCCGACCTACTGGCTGTTCCACGAGCTGTGGCGCGCGCTGTCCGAACCGGGCGCCGCGCGGGAGCGGCTGCGGGTCGTGGCGCGGGGCAAGGAGGCGGTGTTCGACTGGTCCGACCCGCTGCCGTTCCTGCTGCTGCACCACGTGCACGTGCCGTGGTTGCTGCTGCGGGCGCTGGTGACCGGGCAGGACTGGGTGCGGGTGGACTTCAACATCGGCAAGCTGGTCGCGCCATCGGGGGACTGATCCGTGCTTCGCGTTCTGCACCTGACCGGTTCGCCGGTGAGCCCGTTCTTCGCTGAGTTGTCCACTGTGTACGGTCGGGACTGCCTGCGCGCGACGGCGGACCCGGCGCGCTACGAGTTCCACGTGGCGCACGTGACCCCGGACGGCCGCTGGCGCTTCCCCGCCGACCTGACGGCGGGGGCGTTGGCGGTCGCGCCCGCGCTGGACCTGCCGGACGCGCTCGGCGAGATCCGGTCCCTGGCCGTGGACGTGGCCGTGCCGCAGCTGTTCTGCCTGCCCGGCATGACCACGTACCGGGCGCTGCTGGACGCGCTGGGCGTCCCGTACCCCGGCAACCCGCCGGACGTGATGGCGCTGGGCGCGGACAAGGCCAAGACGCGCGCGGTGGTGGCGTCGGCGGGCGTCCCGGTGCCGGAGGGCCGGGTGGTGACCCCGGCGGACCCCTGCCCGCTCCCGCCGCCGTTCGTGGTCAAGCCGGTGGACGCGGACAACTCGGACGGCCTCACCCTGGTCCGCGACCCGGCTGACTACCGGGCGGCCCTGGAGGTGGCGTTCGCCTGCTCGGCGCGCCCCAGGGCGCTCGTGGAGCGCTACGTGCCGCCGGGCCGGGAGGTCCGCTGCGGCGTGCTGGTCCGGGACGGCGTCCCGACCGCGCTGCCGCTGGAGGAGTACCCGCTGCCGTCGGGCGTGCGCCCGCGCGCCGACAAGCTGGCCGACGACGGGGACGGCGGCCTGTCCCTGGTGGCGAAGGCGGCGGGCCGCTCGTGGATCGTCGACCCGGCCGATCCGGTGACCGAGGTGGTGCGGGAGCAGGCGCTGCGCTGCCACGAGGCGCTGGGGTGCCGCGATTACGGCCTGTTCGACTTCCGGGTCGACCCGGAGGGGCGGGCGTGGTTCCTGGAGGCGGGGCTGTACTGCTCGTTCGCGCCGACGAGCGTGATCACGACGATGGCGGGCGCGGCGGGGATCGGGCTGGCGGAGCTGTTCGGGGAGGCGGTCGCGGCGGCCGTGCTCAGGGGGTGAGGGTTGGGAACTCGATCAGAGCGGCTCCTGCTGGGCGGACACGTCCGGCTCGGGGCGCGGGCGGACCCACCGGTCAAGGCCGTCGATGTGGGTTCGCGGCTCGAACTCCCCGATGGCGGACGCGTAGAACGACGCCATCAGCTGGGTCAGGCGAAGCCCCTGGACCACCATGGTCCGGTTGATGTGCTCACCTGCGGCGCCGCTTTCCAAGGCGTGGTCCGCGAGCCTGGCGAGGTTCGAGGCCTGTCGCGCGATGCGCACGGACTGGTGTCCCCAGTCCTGCCTGGTCTGCTCGTCGACCAGGGAGAAACGCCGTGAGGGGGGCGGTTCGGCCGGTTCCACGACGTCGAAGATCCGGGTGCTGAGCAGTGCGCCGAAACGGCTCTCGGCGAGCAACCGCTGGTAGAGCGTGGACTCGAGCGCGTCGAGGCGCTGACGGGCCAAGGTTTTCGACTCGGGGGACTTGGGGTGGGATTCGTTCTCCCACAGCGGCCACAGCTCCATCTCCGCGACCTCGCGCACGTCCAGGATGCCTGATGCCGTGGCATCAGTGCGCTGGTGCGACAGGTGCCGGCTGACCCGCGCGCGCAACGACTCGACGGTCTGGCCGAGGTAAAGGGGCTCACCGTCGTAGTCGTAGAACACGAAGCAGCCGTGCTTCGCGTCGGCCCACCGCCTGCCTTGGTCGTCCACCTGGGTCAGCGCGTCGTTGAGCAGCGCCTTGAAGGAGCGCACGCGCGACGGTAGGAATCGGTTCTGCTGTGCCCGCTGGTGCGTGGACGTCTGACTTGAGCGGGTGGAGGGCCACGTGCGCGGGGCGCCCGGGGGTGAGGGCTCGGTCAGGGGGGCGGAGGGCTCCTCCGCGCGTGGCGAAGTGCTCGCTTTCGGGCTTTCGGTCTGCGAGGCCAGCCGGATCTTGCGCCACAGGGTGAACCAGTGGTCGACTACCTCGGCGTGTTCGGGCAGCGTCCCGCCATCGCGGTGGCGCAGCACGGCGCGGACGAACGCCCGCACTATCTCGGGCTTGGTCTGACGCTTCCCTGTCAAGAGCGCGTGGACGCTGCCAACCGAGATCGACTCCCGATCTTTGCTGGTCAGCCTGCTGATGAGTGCGAAGCTCGGTTCACCGCAGTCGATGCGCAGTTCCCGCAGTTCCCGTGCGAAGTGCTCGATGGTGGGCACTTCAGATGGAGTGGTCACGCTTTCCTCGCTGCAAGATGAATGGTGCTGAACGCCGGTGAACGTGTTCGGGCGCAGCGGAGCGGTTCGTGCGGTCAGCTGTAGTGATCAACTTTGTTCAGGAACGTTCAAAATTCTGGACCGCTCAGGTTGAACATGTCAAGCTGCTGTCAGCACCGAAGAATGGAGACGCACCCCATGTCCGACGATCATGTCGATCCCTGCTCGCGCGACGTGCCAGGAGCGTGTGGTGAACGCCCCTTGCGGTCGGGGTCGAGCGAGCCGGTGGGCGGCTGGTCCCGTTGCCCGGTCTGTTCCGGTACCCCCTCGAGCAGGGGCGGGCTGGTTGAACAGCGAACCGCCTTGATCGTCGTCGCGTCGATCCTCTGCGGTTCGATCGTCGGTCCGCTGACCTACTTCGCCTCGTTGAACGTCGCCAGTGCCGTCCTTGGTGGCGTTGCCGCCACCGGGGCCGCCCTTGTCGCCCTGCCCGCCCTCATTCGCTAGCCGACCGGAACACCGCTCACTCCGCCCCGATCTCCCGCACCACCCGAGCCGGGTTCCCCACGGCCACCGCGTTCGCGGGCACGTCGCGCGTCACCACCGCCCCGGCGCCGATCACGCTGTTGTCCCCGATCGTCACCCCTGGGCACACCACGACCCCGCCGCCCAGCCACACGTTGTCGCCGATCGTGATCGGCTTCGCGGCCTCCAGCTTGTCGCGCCTCGGTTCCGGCTCCACCGGGTGGGTGGGGGTCAGCAGTTGCACGCCCGGTCCGAACTGGCAGTCCTCGCCGATCGTGATCGGGGCGACGTCCAGCGCGGTCAGGTTGTAGTTCACGAACGTCCGCGCCCCGATGCGGATGTTCTCGCCGTAGTCCACGAACAGCGGCGGCTTCACCACCACGCCCTCGCCGACCTCGCCCAGCACCTCGGCGAGCAGTCGCCTCGCCTCCTCGTCGCGGCTCGCGGTGAACGCCACCCGGTAGTCCTCCAGCAGCGCCAGCGCCCGCCGGGCGATCCGCTCGCTCTCCGGGTCGTCGGCGACGTACAGCTCGCCCGCCAGCATCCGCTCGCGGTTGGTCCTGGGGTCGCCCGCGAAGTAGTCCCTCGGCATGTGTACGAACGTACCACTGTCCCGCCGGTCCGCCGGGTGGGTGCGGCGCACCCTGGGGGCGAGGTCGCCGCGCGCCTAGCGTCGGACCCGTCGACCGAGCGAAGGAGCCACCGATCATGACCACCACTACCGTCGAGCAGCTCCACCGGGACTGGGTCTTCGGCTGGGAGCGCGCCCCGCACGACCCGCCGTTCGACTTCGCCGCCGCCCAGGGCCACCGGTACGCCGAGGGCGAGGTCCTGCTCTACGACGACTTCGACCCCGAGCACCGCACCGCCCGCACCGCCCGCGAGTACGGCGCCATCTGGGAACCGGCCTTCCGCGACCTGCGCCTGGCCCGCCACACCGTCGTCTCCGGGCCGCACGTGCTGGAGCTCGGCGACCTGGCCGCGTCCACCCTGGTGTTCGAGGTGGACCTGGAGACCGCCGACGGGACCCGGTCGCGGTTGCGCACCACGACCTCCCTGGTGTGGCGGTGGGGCTCCGGCGAGTGGCGGATCGTGCGCGAGCACAACTCCTCGGTCCGCCTGTGAACCCGCGCCCCCGGCGCTAGGATGCCCAGCTGTCCGGGTCGTAGCGCAGAGGCAGTCGTCCCACCTTTCCAGGGTGGTCCACGCGGGTTCGAATCCCGCCGCCCGGACACCCCGGCGTCCCGGCGGCTATCCTGGCCCGCGCTGCCGGGGTCGTAGCGCAGGGGCAGTCGCGCCCGCCCGCCAGGCGGGAGCACGCGGGTTCGAATCCCGCCACCCCGGCAGCCCCGCGCCCCCCCCGGTAAGATCATCGGCAATGCCGGGGCCGTAGCGCAGGGGTAGACGCGCCGTTCCTCGTTCCAGGGGCGGAGGACGCGGGTTCGACTCCCGCCGTCCCGGCAGCCGCGCTCCACACCGGACAGCCCCGACCGGCTACGATCCCCGGCAATGCCCCGGTCGTAGCGCAGAGGCAGTCGCACTCGTCTCGCAGGCGAGGTCACGCGGGTTCGAATCCCGCCGCCGGGGCAGGCCCGAAGGGGAGACGTGGCGCACGACGAGTTCGACGAGGCGGCCTTCCACGCCGCCCTCGCCCGCCTGCGCGCGCTCCCCGACGACGACCCGGTCCGCCTGCGCGCCGAGCGGGCCGCCGAGTCGCTCGTCCGCGACGGCAAGCGCCGCCGCCGCAAGACCCGCGACGCCCACCAGGCCGTCGCCGACGCCCGCACCCGCGCCGCCACCGCCACCGGCGCCGCCGACCGCAGGGACGACGCCCCGCTCGCGCCCGTGCCGCCCGCCCAGCCGAGCCCGACGCACCGCTCCCGGCTCTGCTACGTCTGCAAGCGCCCCTACCGGCTCGTGGACGCCTTCTACCACCTGCTCTGCCCCGAGTGCGCGAGCGACAACACCCGCCGCCGCACCGCGTCCACCGACCTCACCGGCCGCCGCGCGCTGCTCACCGGCGGGCGCGTCAAGATCGGCTTCCAGCTCGCCCTGATGCTGCTGCGCGACGGCGCCGAGCTGATCGTCACCACCCGCTTCCCGTGCGACGCCGCCCGCCGCTTCCGCGCCGACCCGAGCAGCGCGGACTGGCTGCACCGGCTCACCGTCGTCGGCGTCGACCTGCGCGACCCGCGCCAGGTGCTCGGCCTGTGCGACGACCTGCGCGCGGACGGCCGACCGCTGGACGTCCTGATCAACAACGCCGCCCAGACCGTCCGCCGCCCGCCCGAGGCCTACGCCCCGCTCACCGCCGCCGAGACCGGCCCGCTGCCGCCCGGCGTCCTGCTCGCCCCCGGCTACCGCGCCGCGCTCCCGGCCGACCAGAGCCGCGCCGCCCTCGAACTCGTGCTCGCGGACGGGGCCGCCGACCTCTCCGCAGGCGCCGCGCCCGCCCGTCTGGACGAGTCCGCCCGACCGGCCGCGCCTGCCCGACCAGCCATGCCCGCCCGACCGGACACCCCCGCCCGGCTGGACGAGGCTGGCCTGGTCCCGGACACCGCGCCCGCCAACTCCTGGTCCGCGCGCCTGGGCGAGCTCGACCCCGCCGAGGTCCTGGAGACCCAGCTGGTCAACGCCTTCGCCCCGGTCCTGCTGTGCGACCGCCTGCTGCCGCTGCTGCTCGCCGCACCGGCCCCGCGCCGCTACGTCGTCAACGTCACCGCCGTGGAGGGCCGCTTCGCGGTCCGCAACAAGACCTCCGGCCACCCGCACACCAACATGGCCAAGGCCGCCCTGAACATGCTCACCCGCACCAGCGGCCCCGACCTCGCCCGCCACGGCGTGCACATGTGCGCGGTCGACACCGGCTGGGTCACCGACGAGAACCCCGCGCCGAAGAAGGAACACCTCGCGCAGCAGGGCTTCCGCACCCCGCTGGACGTGGTCGACGGCGCCGCCCGCGTCTACGACCCGATCGTCCGGGGCGAGGCGGGCGACCCGGTCTCCGGCGTGTTCCTCAAGGACTACCGCGAAGCCGCCTGGTAGCCACGGGGAAGCGCCTCACCCCTTGCGCGGCAACGAGGTGAACGCGTCCACCCAGAACCGCTGCCGGTCCGGGGCCGCGCCGACCAGGTAGGTGGCCCGCAGCTTCGGCGGCAGCAGCACCACCAGCCGCCGCACCGCCTTCCGGTGCTTGCGCAGCTGCGACACCTCCGCGTTCGCCAGCACCCGGTGCACCACGTCGCTGTCGTCGTCGCCCTCGTCCGAGGCCTCCAGCGCCCGCCGCAACCGCGCCTCCCACACCTCCACCCGCCGCGCCAGGTCCCCGAGCCCGGCCACCGGCCGCCGCCGCTCGAACCGGTCCACCAGCGACTCCAGCGGCACCGGCGCGTACTCCCCGTCGCCGAGGTAGATCAGCGCCGACTCCAGCGGCAGCCCGTGCAGGTGCAGCTTCACCAGCCGCTCGGCGGTCCGCTTGGTCACCCACGCCCGCGCGTCGTCGTCCAGGTCGTGCTTCCACCAGTCCAGCACGGTCTCCGCGGGCGCCCCGTACCGCGCGATCAGCCACTCGTTCGCGGGCACGTCGCCCGGCTCCACCACCAGCGAGGCGGTGAACCGGGTCGCCTGCGCGATGTTGTTGCGCGACACGTTCAGCTTGCGCCCCAGGTGGTACGGCGGGTTCTGGATCGCGACCTGCGCGCGCAGCCCCGCGATCGGCCGCCCGGCCAGCGACCACTCCTGCGTGATCTCCATCAGCTTCGCGAACGCCGACCGGTCCTTGGGCCGGTTGTACTCGTCCCACACCACCGCCTTCGGCCCGCTCCCGGCGAACCGCGCGGCCAGCAGCGACTCCAGCGACCCGTCCGGCGTCGGCACCGGTACGCACAGGTCCTCCACGCTGGTCACCGGCATGGAGAAGTACACCGGGTCGCGCCCCAGCTCCTCCCGCACGACCTGCCGCACCAGCGCGGTCTTCCCGCACCCCGGCGGCCCCTGCAGCAGCACCGCCCACCGGTTCCGCAGCGCCGCCCGCAGCACCCGCCGCACCGGGTCGTCCACAGTGGACGGGTTGGGCACGCCCAGCGCGTCGGCGATCCGGTCCAGCACCTCGGTGGTGCGGTCCTCGCTCCGCCCGTCCGGCAGCCGCTCCACCAGCGCCATCCGCTCGCCGTTCACCAGCGGCAGCCCCCACACCAGCGGGAACCCCTCGCGCGCGTTGGCCAGCACGTGCTCCACGGTGCGCGGCGCCAGCGCCTCCCGCAGCGCCGGGCCCAGCGAGGACCACACGTCGAACACCCCGCGCAGGTCCCAGTCCCGGAACCGCTCGGCCAACCGCACCCGCCACGCCGTGTCATCCGCGCCGACCCGCACCGTCACCATGCGGTCCAGAACCGCCAGGTCGTCGCGCCGCGCGCCCGTCTCGGCCAGGTCCTCGTTGTCGGTCAGGAACACCCCGACGCAGCCCAGCTCGCGCAGGTCGTGCTCGCCGAGCGTCCAGTCGCACGCCACCTGCATCAGCTGGGACTGGATCGCGGGCCCGGCCTGGAGCGAGTCGTCGACCAGCAGCACGAACGGCCTGCCCGGCTTGAGCTGGCCCATGACGAGCTGGCGCAGCACCAGCTCCCCGGTCGCCGCGTCCCGCACCGGCGCGTTCACCAGCAGGTCGTCCGGGGTGAGGTTCGCGGCGGGCACGACCACCAGGGTCTTGTCCGGGTGCGCCTCGGCCAGGTGCGAGGTGAACGTGGCCGTCTTGCCGATGCCGTGCGAGCCGAAGACCTGCCCGGTCTGACCGGTGGCGATCATGGCGTCGATGAAGTCCGCCAGCCGCGACCCCCGGCCGCGCGGCGGCGGCTCCGGGTAGGTCGCGCTGGGGCGCCAGGTGCTGCTCACGTCCGCTGTCCCGTCTGGAGAACCGGTCTGATCCGGTGGCACGCCATCTGCGGCCGGTGCGCGTCCGGCCAGTCGTCGCCGCCGGGGGTGATGAGCCAGATCCACTTGTCCGGCTCGGCCGGGGTGACGCGGGGCGCGAAGCCGTCGGTGAGCACGACGACCGCGTCCACCGGACCGTCGAACCCGGCACCGTCCACAGTGGACTTCCCTTCGACGTGGTCCACCACCGCCTGGAAGTCGGTGCCGCCACCGCCGCGCACCGCCTGGCCGGGCGTGAACGGCACGACGGCGGTGTCGAACGCCAGCCAGCGCACCCGCGCGCCCTCGATCCGCCCCACCAGCTCCGCCATCCACGCCACCACGCCGTCCACCAGCGAGCCAGACACGTCGAGCGCGACCACCAGCGACACCTCGCGCCTCGGCCCCACCCGCGCCAGGGTCGGGTCGTGCCCGAGCGCGGCCAGCACCGCGCCGCGCTTGCGCGGGTACACCAGCCGCTCGCCGGGGCTGAGCAGCGTGCCCAGCACCCCGACCAGCCAGCGCTGCCACCAGTCGGTCACCTCGTGGTTCGAGGTCCGCCCGCGCACCAGCCCGGCCGCGCCGAGCCCGGACCACCGCCTGCTCGCGCTCTCCGAGGTGCCGTCGGTGCGGCGCACCAGGTCCGTCACCTCCGAGTCGGCGTGCCGGTTGCCCCTGCGGGCGGACAGCAGCGCGTCCAGCAGCGCCGACGAGGCCAGCGCGTCGGCGGACCCCTGGTCCAGCGGCGCCTCGCCCTCGCCCTGGTGCACGCACACGGCGGTGGGCACGGGCGGGGTCGCCATCCGCTTGAGCTCGCGGTAGATCCCGAGGTCGGTGGCGGTGAAGGCCTGGTACGCCAGGGGGTCCAGGCCACGTCCGGCCAGATCCTCGCGGTAGCGGTCGTGCACGGCCCTCGGGTCGACGCCGACCGGTTCCCCGGCCACCTCGGGCAGACCGGTGCGGCGCAACCGGATCAGCGCCACGTGGTTGATCGCGACCTCGGCGGCGAGCGTGAACAGCGGGTCGCCCGCCAGCTCCGGCTCGACGAACAGGTGCCGGTGCACCAGGTGCCTCGCCTCGTGGAACAGCACGAACTTCACGCCGTCCAGGCCCAGCGCCACGAAGAAGTCCGGGTTGTAGAGCAGCAGGCACGAGCCGTCGCCGGAGGCCACGACCGCCGCCGTCGGCACCGCCGTGGTCGGGACCTGGTGGCGGCACTTGGCGAACAGCCACGACGCGACCGGCGAGCCGGACAGGCCGAAGTCCAGCAGGGCCGCCTCCTTGAGCCGGGTCGCCTCCGCCACCACCTCGGGCGCCGCCGGTCGCCACGCCAGCAGGGCCCTCCGGTCGGCCAGGTCGACGACGTGCCGCCGCGCCGAGCGCTCCACCGCGCGTCAGACCCGCGTGATCGCGCCGCAGGTGCGCAGCAGCTCCGGCGCGGTGCCGGTGAACGTGGGCAGCAGCTGCGCCAGCACCGACCAGGCCTCCAGGTCCTCGCCCAGCTCCTCGCGCACCAGCGGGCCCAGCGCGGCGGCGGCCTCGGCCGCGCGGTGCGGGAACGCCCACCTGCCGGTGTTCAGCACCTGCAGGACGTAGGAGGTGTTCGGGAACTCCAGCGCGTACTCCGCCGCGTCGCGCACCAGCCCCGCGTCGCGCAGGCGGGTGCGGTGCTTGCGGTGCGTGGCCAGCGCGAGGCGGACCTCGTGCGGGCAGTCCACCCGGCCCGCCACCGCCCACTTCGCGTAACCGGGCAGCGGCTCCGCGCGGTCGGCGGCCACGACCGCCTCCCAGTCGTCCCAGGCGACCGCGCCCGCGGCCTGGTTGCCCTCCGACATGCTGGTGACCGAGCGCAGCAGCGCGATCGCGCCCTCGGTGGTGTCCGCGCCGTCCGGGAGCGGCGGCGGGGCGTGGTCGCACCTGGAGTAGCAGTCGAGCACCGGCAGCGGGCCCGGCGCCGAGCCGAACGGCACGCCCGTGGCGATCCGGCGGCGCAGCGACCAGTCGGGCAGGGAGTGCGCGATCGCCCGGTTGACCTCGGGGTCGTCGTTCTCCAGCCGCCACAGGATCGCGGAGCGGAACGGGAACCAGTCCGCCTGGAAGCGCGGCCGGTCGTCCGGCGGCAGGTCGATCCGCTGCCGCACCGCCGAAGCGAGGTCCGGGTCCACTTCGGACAGCAGCAGCTGCACACCCGACGTCGTCCCCGCTCGCACCATGGGCGGGAGTATCGCACTCGCGGGGCGAGCGGCGGAGCGGATTCCCGGTGGGGGAGAGGCGGAACACGCGCGCGGGCCGTGGGGCGCGCCGGTCCCGCGAGCGGGAGGTATGCGGATTCCGCATGGCTGCCGTGCTCGATCATCGCTGGTCGGCATGGGTGCGGATCACTAGCGTCGGTGGGGTCGTCAACCGGAGGGGAAGTGCTCGCATGTCCACCACGTGGTTCGTCACCGGGTCGTCCAGGGGGATCGGGCGGGAGATCGTCGAGCGGGTCCTGGCGCGCGGGGACCGGGTCGCCGCGACGCTGCGCGCGCCCGAGCGGCTGGACGACCTGGCCGAGCGGCACGGCGACCGGCTGTGGCGGCGCGCGCTGGACGTCACCGACACCGCCGAGGTCGAGCGCGCGCTCGCCGAGGCCGTCGCGCGCTTCGGGCGGCTCGACGTCGTGGTGTCCAACGCCGGGCACGGGGTGTTCGGCGCGGCCGAGGACCTGAGCGACCGGCAGGTGCGGGACAGCGTCGACACCAACCTGACCGCGTCGATCCAGCTCGCCCGGCGGGCCGTCCCCGTGCTGCGGGCGCAGGGCGGCGGGACGCTGGTGCAGATGTCCAGCATGGGCGGGCACCTCACGTTCCCCGGCTTCGCGATCTACCACGCCACCAAGTGGGGCCTGGAGGGCTACTTCGAGGCGCTGGCGCGCGAGGTCGAGCCGTTCGGCGTCAGGACCGTCCTGGTCGAACCGGGCATGGTGCGCACCTCGTTCTACGACGCGGCCACCAGGGTCCCGGTCAGCGAGCCGTACCGGGGCGGGCCCGCCGACCAGGAGCCGGTGCCGGTGGAGCGGATGCCGGGCAGCCAGTCCGGGGTGGCGCACGCGGTGATCGAGGCCGCGCTGTCCGCAGACCCGCCGCTGCGGCTGCTGCTGAACTCGGACGCGCACGAGCTGGTCACCGGGGCGGTCCGGGAGCGGCTGGCCGCGTTCGAGGCGCGGAAGGACGCGGCGTTCGCGGCGGACGCCGAGCGGCCCTGATACTGGTCGCCGTGTCCGGGATGACCCTGCTGGGGCTGCGCGTGGTGGTCGAGGTGGCGCGGCGCGGGTCGTTCACCGCCGCCGCCGAGGCGCTCGGCTACACCCAGTCCGCCGTGTCCCGCCAGGTCGGGGCGATGGAGACCGCCGCGGGGAGCCCGCTGTTCGAGCGCGGGGCGCGCGGCGTCCGGCCGACCCCGGCGGGCGAGGCGCTGCTCGGGCACGCCAGGCGGGTCGTCGCCCACGTCGAGGCGGCCGAGCTGGAGATCGCCGGGCTGCGCGACCGGCTGGCCGGGCGGCTGGTCGTCGGCGCCTACCCGACGGCCGCCGCCGCGCTGGCGCCGGGCGCCGTCGCCCGGCTGCGGACCGCGCACCCGGCGCTGGTCGTGTCGCTGGGCGAGGCGGGCAGCCCCGCGCTGCTGCGCAGGCTGCGCGCCGGGCGGCTGGAGGTGGCGGTGATCGCGGTCGGCGACGGGCTGCCCGACTACGACCTGACCGGGCTGGTGGTCGAGCAGGTGCCGGGGCGCTCCGGGATGGGCGTCGCGGTGGCCGACGACCACCCGTTCGCCGGGCAGGCCGAGGTGGACGTGGCGCAGCTCGCCGACCAGGTGTGGGTCGTCGGCGCGGGCAAGGAGGGCGAGCCGCAGTTCGGCGCGTGGCCCACGCTCGTGGACCCGGTGGTCGGGCACGAGGCGCGGAGCTGGCCGACCCGGTTCGGGCTGGTGGCGGCCGGGCTGGGCATCACGGTGCTGCCCGGCCTCGCCGCGAGCACCGCGCCGCGCGGCGTGACCTGGGTGCCGGTGCGCGACCCGGAGCTGGTGTGGGGCAGGCGGACCGTGGCCCTGACCCGCCCCGACCGCTCGGACGCGGCGAGCGCGTTCGTGCGCGCGCTGCTGGGGTGAGCCCGCGCCGGACCGCTCTGTGCCGAACCGCTCTGCGCCGGACGTGTCGGGGCCGGACGTGTCGGCGCCGGACGTGTCGGGGGCGGGCGAGCCGGGGTCGGGCGCCCTGGCGCCCGGTCAGGACGCGCAGGCGCTGGTCAGCGTGGCGACCTGCTGGGCCTTGAGCTCCAGCCACTGCGCGGGCCGGGTGATCACGTCGTCCACGGTGACCTCGCGCAGCGTCGTGGCCAGCGCGGTGATCGCCTCGTTGACCGTGGTGTCCGCCGCGCGGGCGGCCAGGTCGCCGAGGTCGGCGGCGGCGGTGTGCGCCTGGTCGACGGCCTGCTCGGGGTTGCCCGTGTCGAACGACGCGCTGGTCCGGGCGAGCGCGTCGGTGCACACCTGGATGGTGGAGGCGGTGTCGGCGACCGAGGCCGCCGTGTCCGAGGCCTCCTGCAGCGCGCCGCACGCGGACAGCGACAGCACGGCCGCGACGGCGGCGACAGCGGTGGTGATTCGGGTGGTGGCGCGCATGGCGGGTCCTCCGGCTCTCGTTCGGGCCAGAGGTCTCCCCGACCACCGCCTGACGCGGTGGCGCCGTGACCGGGTCGTCGCGGGACGACCGTACTGACGATCACGGGCGGAGTGGGTACTCCCCTCTGCCACCAGGGTGCCGGTGGATCGGCGGACCGTCAAGCTCCGCAGGTCAGCCCAGGTGCACCTGCCTGCCGGGGAACTCCTCCACCCCCAGCACGCGCAGCAGGTCGAGCCGCTCCCGGCTCTCCGCGTCGGCCGGGGTGAGCACGAGCAGCAGCTGCCGCTGGTCCGGCGTCACGAGCGTCTCGCAGTCCATCACCAGCCTGCCCACCGCCGGGTGCAGCAGCGTCTTGCGATCCACCGCCCGCACCGCGACCTCGTGCCCGGCCCACAGCCGCCGGAAGTCGGCGCTCAGCGCGGACAACCGCCCGACCAGCCGGTTCGCCACCGCCTCGTCCGCCGTCCCCACCCGCCGCCCCACGGCCGCCCGCAGGTCCGCGACCAGGCTCCGCGAGTGCCGCTCGCGCTCCTCCGGGGCGTGCGCGGCGAGCGCGTCCGGGTCGGTGAACCAGCGGTGCAGCAGGTAGCGGTCGTCCCCGGTGAACGCGCCGTGGTCACCCATCAGCAGCACCGCCGCCCGGTTCTGCGCCAGCGTCTCGCCCAGGTCCGACAGCACCACCGCCGGGGTGCCGTCGATCAGGTCGAGCAGCCGCACCAGCCCGGCCCGCGCCTGCCGCGCCGAGCCCGACGCGGGCGGCGGCTGGTGACCGGCCAGGCGGAACAGGTGGTCGCGCTCGTCGGCGGACAGCCGCAGCGCCCGCGCCAGCGCCCCGAGCAGCTGGGTGGACGGCTGGCTGCTGCGGCCCTGCTCCAGGCGCACGACGTAGTCGGTGGACATGCCCGCGAGCATCGCCACCTCCTCGCGGCGCAGGCCGGAGGTGCGGCGGCGCGGGCCCTCGGTGAGGCCGACCTCGGCGGGTCGGATCGCCTCGCGGCGGCGGCGCAGGAAGTCGGCGAGCTGGTCCCGGTGCACGGGGGTCATGGTCGTCCGCGCGAGCGCCGCGAGCCAGGGAGCGGCCCTCCCACGATCAGCGCTCCGCTCCCGCCGGGCCGCCGCGCCGCGCAGGGTTGGCGCGGTGACCGCAGCTTCGAGGAGCGATGAGATGCAGAGCCGAACCACGAGCCGACCCGCCGCGTCCAGGCTGGGGCTGGGAGCGATGGCGATGTCCGGCGCGTACGGCGCGTCCGACCGGGAGGAGAGCCTGGCGACGGTGCGCGCCGCGCTGGACGCGGGGGTGACCCTGATCGACACCGGCGACTTCTACGGGTCGGGGCACAACGAGCTGCTGCTGGCGGAGGCGCTGCGGGGGAGGGCGCGGGAGGAGTACGCGCTGAGCGTGAAGTTCGGGCAGCTGATCGGACCGGGGATGGAGTTCCTCGGCGCGGACGCGCGGCCGTCGTCCGTGAAGAACTACCTGGCGCACTCGCTCACCAGGCTGGGCGTCGACCACGTGGACGTCTACCGGCCCGCGCGGCTGGACCCGGCCGTGCCGGTCGAGGACACGGTCGGGGCGGTCAAGGAGCTAATCGAGGCCGGGCACGTGCGGCGCCTTGGGCTGTCGGAGGTGGGTGCGGAGACGATCCGCCGGGCGCACGCGGTGCACCCGGTCGCCGACCTGCAGATCGAGTACTCGCTGATCTCCAGGGCGGTGGAGGCCGAGGTGCTGCCGGTGCTGCGCGAGCTGGGGATCGGGGTGACCGCGTACGGGGTGCTGGGGCGGGGGCTGATCTCCGGGCACTGGGACCCGTCGCGGGTGGCGGCGGGGGACCACCGGGCGCGCTCGCCCCGGTTCGGCGCGGGGAACGTGGAGCACAACCTGTCGCTGGTGGAGGCGCTGCGCGCCGTGGCGGGGGAGAAGGGGTGCACGGTGGCGCAGCTGGCGATCGCCTGGGTGGCGTCGCGGGGTGACGACGTCGTGCCGCTGGTGGGGGCGCGGACGCGGGAGCGGCTGGCGGAGGCGCTGCCCGCCGCCGAGCTGGAGCTGACCGAGGGGGACCTGGCGGCGATCGAGCGCGCGGTGCCCGCCGGTTCGGCGCGGGGCGACCGGTACCCGTCGGCGATGATGGCGTCGTTGGCGGTGGGGAATTAGCGGCTGGGCCGTTGGAGGATTCCACCGGGCTGGGAAGAAAACGGCATATGGGTGAAAAGGCCCGCTTCCCTCTTCATTGCGCCTGCCTTCGAGTGCGCCGGTGTGCGAGCCTTGACCGGCGCGAACAAGCTTTTCCGCGCGTGTGCGACCGCCTCCAGGGGGCGTATCGCCAGTCGGCCACTCGGCCGACTGGCGACGCGGGAAAAGAGGAGGTCGTAGTGGAGAAGCATACTGCCGAGACGATTCAGATCATGCTCATCGTGATCGTTCTGATCGTCGTTGTCGGATTCGCGAGAGTGGTCTGATGTAAAGAGGGCACCCCCCTGCCCGTTTCCGTCAGTCCCGGCCTCGGAGCACGCCGCACGCCAGTGGCGTGTTCCGAGGCGCGATCGCCCGCCACCACGACCGGCCGAGCGCGCCCCTCTACCGGATGACCTCCAACGGGTGGTTTCCCCGCCACCGCCGCCGCGCCCCCACCACCCCGCCGCACCGCGCGCACCAGGCACAACGCCCGCCCGCGCCCGTCCCACCCGCCCCGCGCAACCCCCGTCCACCACGCGGACGACCTCGACACAAGATCGCCCCCAACCCCATGATTCCCCGCAGTTCCGAGCCGGGGAGGTGGTGTCATGGGCACCGGGGGACTGGACCGACGCTCGTTCCTCGCGGCAGCCGGGCTGCTCGGCCTCGGCCTCGGCGGCGGCCCCGCGCTGACCGCCTGCGGGTCCAACACCGGCCGGGACGGGTCCGCGCCCGGCACGCTCAGCCACTGGTACCACGCCTACGGCGAGGACGGGGTGCAGGACGCCGTCCGCCGGTACGCCGCCGGTTACCCCGACGCCCGCGTCGAGGTGCAGTGGAACCCCGGCGACTACGACTCCAAGATCGTCACCGCGCTCCAGGGCGGCCGGACCCCCGACGTGTTCGAGGCCCAGGTCAAGGTCGACTGGGTCAGGCAGCAGCAGGTCGCCCCGCTCGACGACCTCCTCGGCGACCAGCGACCCGACTTCGTCAAGGCCCTCCTGGACGCGCAGACCGTCGACGGCCGCCTCTACGGCATCCCCCAGGCCATCGACACCCAGGTCCTCTTCTACCGCCCCAGCCTCCTGCGCGAGGCGGGCGCGACCCCGCCCACTACCGTGGACGAGCTGGTCGACGCCACCCGCCGCCTGTCCGGCAACACCGCGCGCGGCCTGTTCGCGGGCAACGACGGCGGCGTCGCCGTGCTCACCGCGCCGCTGCTGTGGTCCGCGGGCCTCGACCTGCTCAGCGCGGACGGCAGGTCCCCCGGCTTCGACGACCCCCGCGCCGCCACCGCCATCGGCAAGCTCCGCGAGCTGCACGCCACCGACGGCCTCCTGCTCGGGGCCCCCACCGACTGGGCCGACCCCGGCGCGTTCACCGAGGGCCTGACCGCCATGCAGTGGACCGGCCTGTGGAACCTGCCGAAGATCGTCGAGGCGCACGGCGACGACGTGGGCGTGCTGCCCTTCCCCCGGCTGGACGCGGACGGCGCCGAGTCCGTGCCCGTCGGCGCCTACAGCGCGATGGTCAACGCCCGCGCCGCCGACGTCGACCGCGCCAAGGACTACGTGCGCTGGCTGTGGGTCGAGCGGACCGACCACCAGGCCGAGTTCGCCACCGCCTTCGGCGCCCACCTGCCCGCCCGCGCCAGCCTGGAGGACGCCGCCGACCGGCTCGCGGGCGGCCTCGGCGGGCAGGTCGCCCAGCTCGTCGCCGACCTCGGCCGCGTCGCCAGCCCGGCCCGCTGGACCGCCGCCGCGAACACCGCCCTGTCCGACGCCGTCTCCCGCGTCGCCCGCGCGGGCGCCGACCCCGCCGAGGAGCTGCGCGCCGCCGTCGCCACCGCCCGCGACGAGCTCACCAGGCTGGACCGGTGACCCGCAGCCGCCCGCCGGCGTTCTGGCTGTTCGTCGGCCCGTTCGCGGCCGGGCTGCTGCTGTTCACCGGCGTCCCGATCGCCTGGAGCGCCTACCTCAGCCTGTTCGACGCCAGGGGCACCGTCACCCCGACCCGCTTCACCGGCCTGGACAACTACACCGCGATCCTCACCGACCGGGCGTTCCTGGACAGCGTCGGCACGTTCACCACCTTCGCCGCCCTCGTCGTCCCCGCCACCACGGTCCTCGCGCTCGGCCTCGCCCTGCTGCTCAACGGCATCACCGTCGCCCGCGCGTTCTTCCGCTCGGTGTTCTTCCTGCCGTTCGCCTGCTCCTACGTGGTCGCCGCGCTGCTGTGGCGCTCCGCCCTGTTCCCCGGCACCGCCGACGGCGCGGCCAACACCGCGCTGGGCTGGTTCGGCGTCGACCCGCTCGCCTGGACCGGCACGGTCGACCCGCCGCTGTACTGGGTCGTGCTGGTCAGCGCCCGGCTGTGGCTGCAACTGGGCTTCTACGCGATCCTGCTCGTCGCCGCCCTCCAGCGCGTCCCCCAGCACCTCTACGAGGCGGCCTGGGTGGACGGCGCGTCCCCGCGCTGGCAGACCTTCCGGCACGTCACCCTGCCCGGCCTGCGCAGCGCGCTCGTGGCCGTGCTCACCCTGAACCTGATCAACGCCTACCAGGCGTTCGACGAGTTCTACAACATCCTCGGCGACTCGCGCGGCTACCCGCCGTTCGCCCGCCCGCCGCTGGTGTACCTGTACTACACCTCGCTCGGCTCCGGCGGGCAGGACCTCGGGCGGGGCAGCGCGGGCGCGGTCGTGCTCGCGCTGGTGATCGCCCTGGTGACGCTGCTGTCCGGGCGCGCGCTGCGGGGCGTCCGGCGGGAGCCGGGCCGGTGAGGCCGGTCGGGCACCGCCGCACCACCTCGGGCCTGGTCGGCGCGCTCGCCCGCTGGACCGTCCTGCTGCTCTCCTCGGCGCTGTTCCTGCTCCCGTTCGCCCTGCTGCTGCGCGACGGCGTCGGCACCGGGTGGGCCACCGTCCGGCAGGTCTTCACCACCACCGACGTCCCGTTCGCCCGCAGCCTGCTCAACTCCACCGCCGTCGCCGTGCTCCAGACGGCGGGCCAGGTGCTGCTCTGCGCGCCCGCCGGGTACGGGCTGGCCCGCGTCCCCCACCGGCACGCGAACCGGGTGCTCGCCGCGATCGTCGCCACCCTGATGGTCCCCGCCGCCGTCACGTTCCTGCCGACCTTCGTGGTCGTCTCCAGCCTCGGCTGGGTCTCCGACCTGCGCGGGCTGGTCGTGCCCGGCCTGTTCAGCGCCCTCAACGCCTTCCTGTTCCGGCAGTGCTTCCTGGACTTCCCGGCCGAGCTGGAGGAGGCGGGCACGCTCGACGGCCTGTCCCGCTGGGGCGTGTTCCGCCGCATCGTGGTCCCGAACCGGCTGGGCTTCCTCGCCGCCATCGCCGTGATCGACTTCATCGGCGCGTGGAACCAGTTCCTGTGGCCGCTGGTGATCGCCCAGGACTCCTCGTCGTGGACCGTCCAGGTGGCGCTGTCCGCCCTGCTCACCGCGCAGAACCCCAGGACGACCCTGCTGCTCGCCGCCGCCGCCGTGTCGATCCTGCCGGTCGTGCTGGTGTTCGCGCTCCTGCAGCGCCACCTGGTCAGGGGCGTCACCGAGACCGGCCTCAACGGCTGAGGGGTCCCTCCTAGCTGCCGGGCGCGGCTGCGCACCCCCGTAGCGCGGTCACCCCGACGGCACCCCTACCACCGTGCAAAACCGACAACCCGCGCCACGGGTTCGGTAAAACCCAGGTAGCTCTGGGTGATCCCCTGGCGATCTTTCCCCTACGCCGCAACCGGCGGTTCTCCCCTCCGGAGGAACTTGTGTGGCCGTTGATCCGTGTGGTAACCGCTCAGCGGCCTTTGTCGACACCCTACAAACCGGCCGCCCCGCCACACCCCATCACGAACATGGTGCGCGGGTGGCCGAGCCGTCAGGGTTATGAATCAGGCTGCGGGCGGCGCTCCGGTACGCGGACGCCGCCTTTCGCGCGTGGGTAATCGGGAGGCTCAGCAAGGTGTTCACTCGTGTCGCCATCGTCAACCGCGGTGAGGCCGCCATGCGGCTCATCCACGCCGTCCGGGACCTGTCCGCGGAGACCGGGAGGCGCATCGAGACGGTCGCCCTCTACACCGACGCGGACCGGGGCTCGACGTTCGTCCGCGAGGCCGACCTCGCCCACTGCATCGGCCCGGCCTCGGCCCGCCCCTACCTGGACCACGCGGTCCTGGAGCGCGCCCTGCTGGAGACCGGCGCGGACGCGGCCTGGGTCGGCTGGGGCTTCGTCGCCGAGGACCCGCTGTTCGCGGAGCTGTGCGACCGGATCGGCGTGACCTTCATCGGCCCGTCCGTCGAGGCCATGCGCAAGCTCGGCGACAAGATCGGCGCGAAGCTGATCGCCGAGGAGGTCGGCGTCCCGGTCGCCCCGTGGAGCAAGGGCGAGGTCGCCACCCTGGAGGACGCCCTCAGCGCGGGCGCCCGCATCGGCTACCCGCTGATGCTCAAGGCCACCGCCGGTGGCGGCGGGCGCGGCATCCGCATGGTCGCCTCCGCCGAGGACCTCACCGAGGCCTACGAGCGCACCAGCCAGGAGGCCCTGCGCGCCTTCGGCTCCGGCATCGTGTTCCTGGAGCGCCTGGTCACCGGGGCCCGGCACGTCGAGGTGCAGGTCATCGCGGACGGCCAGGGCACCGCCTGGGCCCTGGGCGTGCGGGACTGCTCCGTGCAGCGCCGCAACCAGAAGATCATCGAGGAGTCGGCGTCCCCCGTCCTCGATCCCGAGCAGACCGCCGAGCTCAAGGCCTCCGCCGAGCGCCTCGCGCTCGCCGTGGACTACCGGGGCGCGGGCACCGTCGAGTTCCTCTACCACCCCGGCGAGAAGCTGTTCGCGTTCCTCGAGGTCAACACCCGCCTCCAGGTCGAGCACCCGATCACCGAGATCACCACCGGCACCGACCTGGTCAAGCTCCAGCTGCACGTCGCGTCCGGCGGCAGGCTGGAGGGCCCGCAGCCGGTCGAGAGCGGCCACGCCGTGGAGGCCCGGCTCAACGCCGAGGACCCCGACCGCGACTTCGCCCCCTCGCCCGGCCGCATCACCCGCCTCGTGCTGCCCTCCGGCCCCGGCATCCGGGTCGACACCGGCGTCAGCGAGGGCGACAGCATCCCCGCCGACTTCGACTCGATGATCGCGAAGATCATCGCCTACGGCCGGGACCGCTCCGAGGCGCTCGGCCGCCTGCGCCGCGCCATGGCCGAGACCACCGTCGTCATCGAGGGCGGCGCCACCAACAAGAGCTTCGTGCTCGACCTGCTCGACCAGCCCGAGGTGATCGACGCCAGCGCCGACACCGGCTGGATCGACCGGGTCCGCGCGGACGGCGGCCTGGTCGTGCACCGGCACTCCGGCGTCGCGCTCGCCACCGCCGCCATCGCCTCCTACCTGGAGGAGGAGGCGGTCAGCCGCCAGGGCCTGCTGGTCACCGCGTACGGCGGTCGCCCCCAGGTGCAGCACGAGACCGGCCGCCCGCTGAACCTCAAGCTGCGCGGTGCGAGCTACCAGGTCACCGTGGCCCGCGTCGGCCGCTCCCGCTTCCGCGTCGGCGTCTCCGGCGGCGGCGCCGTGCACACCGCCGACGTCGAGGGCGAGCGCTTCGACGACCACAGCGGCCAGATCACCGTCAACGGCCGCCGCCACCGCCTCGTCGTGGCCACCCACGGCCCCGTCCACCTGGTCGAGGTCGACGGCGTCGCGCACCGCATCAGCCTGGACGAGGGCGGCGTCGTCCGCTCGCCCGCGCCCGCGCTGGTCGTGGCCACCCCGATCGCCGTCGGCGACGAGGTCGAGGCGGGCGCGCCCGTGCTGGTGCTGGAGAGCATGAAGATGGAGACGGTGCTGCGCGCGCCGTTCCGCGCCCGCGTCCGGGAGCGCCCGGTGTCCGTGGGCAGCCAGGTGGCCACCGGCGCGCCGCTGATGCGCCTGGAGCCGCTGGCCGACGGCGCCGCCGCCGAGGCCGAGACCGCCACCGAGGAGGCGCCGGTCGACCTGCCCGCCGAGCGCGACGGCGTCGCCGCCGAGGACCGGCTCGGGCACTGCCTGGCCGACCTGCGCAGCCTGCTGCTGGGCTTCGACGTCGACCCGCAGGACCGGGGCCGCGTGCTGTCCGGCTACCTGGCCTCGCGCGCCGAGCTGGGCGGCCGTCCCGTCGAGGGCGAGCTGGACCTGCTGACCGCGTTCGCCGACCTGACCGAGCTCAGCCGCAACAAGCCGCGCGGCGAGCTGGAGGCCGAGCCGGGCAGCCCCGTGCACAGCCCGCGCGAGCACTTCCACAGCTACCTGCAGAGCCTGGACGTCGAGCGGGCCGGGCTGCCCGAGGACTTCACCGCGAAGCTCTCCAGGGTGCTCGCCCACTACGGCGTCACCGAGCTGGACCGCACCGCGCCCGGCCTGGAGTCGGCGGTCTTCCGGATCTTCCTGGCCCAGCAGGACCCGGCCGCGCACGCTGCGGTGATCTCGGAGCTGCTGCGCCAGTGGATCGAGTCCCCGCCGCCCGCCGAGCCGCTGCTCCAGCGCGCCGGTCTGGCACTGGAGCACCTGGTCGAGGCCACCCAGGTCCGCTTCCCGGCGCTGTCGGACCTGGCGCGCGGCATCGTGTTCCGCTGGTTCGCCCAGCCGCTGCTGCGCCGCAACCGGGCCAAGGTGTTCGTCGAGGTCCGCGACTCGCTGCGCTACCTGGACCACAACCCGGACGCCCCGGACCGCGCCGAGCGCATCCAGGCCATGGTCGCCGGTCCGCAGCCGCTGGTGCGCCTGGTCTCCGGCCGCGTCGGCCGCCCCGACCGGGACAGCGGGCCGCTGCTGGAGGTCATCACCCGCCGCTACTACGGCAACCGCAGGCTGTCCTCGGTCACCACCACCGACCTGTCCGGCTGCCGGTTCGTCACCGCCGACTACGAGGGCGGCAACGGCGTGCACCGGGTCGTGGCCACCGCCGTCGACATCGACTCGCTGCCCGCCGCCGTCGACGCGGTCGGCCGGATCGCGGCGAACGGCGAGGGCGGCCTGGCGGCCGACCTGTACCTGGTCTGGGACGGGCAGCCCGACATCGAGGGCATGGCCGTGCGGCTGGCCGAGGTCCTCGCCGCGCACCCGCTGCCCGACTCGGTCCGCCGGGTCACCACGACCGTGGCGGGCTCCACCGGCGCGGTCATGCACCACCACTTCACGTTCCGCCCGGAGAACGGCGCGCTCGTGGAGGACCGGCTCATCCGGGGCCTGCACCCGCAGATCGCCCAGCGCCTGCAGCTGCACCGGCTGCGCGAGTTCGACCTGACCAGGCTGCCCTCGGTCGACGAGGAGATCTACCTGTTCAAGGCCACCGCCCGCAGCAACCCGGCCGACGAGCGGCTGATCGCCATGGGCCAGGTCCGCGACCTGACCCCGCTGCGCGAGTCCGACGGCAGGCTCGTCGCGCTGCCCGCCGTGGAGGAGGCCATCACGGCCTGCCTCGACTCGATCCGCAACATCCAGGCGAAGCGCCCGCAGAACAAGCGCTTCGACACCAACCGGATCATGATGTACGTCTGGCCGTCCACCGAGCTGACCCCGGACGAGCTGAACACGCTGGTCGAGCGCATCCTGCCGACCGCCGTCGGCGCGGGCCTCGAGGAGGTCCAGTTCCTGGCCCGCCAGCGCACCTCGTCCGGCGACCTGGCCGAGGTGGCCGTGCGGATCGCGCTCGACCCCGGCCACGGCGCCACGCTGCACGTCGGCGAGCCGTCGAACGAGCCGGTGCTGCCGCTGGACGACTACGGCCAGAAGGTCGTGCGGGCGGCCAGGCGCGGCAACACCTACCCGTACGAGCTGGTCGGGATGCTCACCGGCGCCGAGGGCGAGTTCGTCGAGCACGACCTGGACGAGCACCGCGCACTGGTGCCCGTCGACCGGCCGAGGGGCCGCAACACCGCCGCGCTCGTCGCGGGCGTGATCAGCACCCCGACCGACCGGCACCCCGAGGGCGTCACCCGCGTGATCCTGCTCGGCGACCCGACCAAGGCGCTCGGCGCCCTGTCGGAGCCCGAGTGCGCGCGGATCATCGCCGCGATCGACCTCGCTGACCGGATGGACGTGCCGCTGGAGTGGTTCGCGCTCTCGGCGGGCGCCCGGATCTCGATGACCTCCGGCACCGAGAACATGGACTGGGTCGCGGCGGCGCTCAAGCGCATCGTCGAGTTCACCCAGGACGGCGGCGAGATCAACATCGTGGTCGCGGGCATCACCGTCGGCGCCCAGCCGTACTGGAACGCCGAGGCCACGATGCTCATGCACACCAAGGGCATCCTGGTCATGACGCCGGACTCGGCGATGGTGCTCACCGGCAAGCAGTCGCTGGACTTCTCCGGCGGCGTCTCGGCCGAGGACAACTTCGGCATCGGCGGCTACGACCGCGTCATGGGCCCGAACGGGCAGGCGCAGTACTGGGCGCCGAACCTGGTGGGCGCGCGCGACGTGCTGATGTCGCACTACGACCACTCGTACGTCGTGCCCGGCGAGACCGGCCCGCGCCGCGCGCCGACCTCGGACCCGGCCGAGCGCGACGTGTCCGGCTTCCCGCACGCCGTGGCGGGCAGCGACTTCGCCACCGTGGGCCAGATCTTCTCGGCCGAGCACAACCCGGACCGCAAGAAGCCGTTCGACATCCGCACCGTCATGCGCGCGGTCACCGACCAGGACCACCCGGTGCTGGAGCGCTGGGCGGGCATGGCCGACGCGGACACCTCGGCGGTGCAGGACGCCCGCATCGGCGGCTGGCCGGTGTGCCTGATCGGCATCGAGTCCCGCTCGGTGCCCCGTCGCGGCTTCCCGCCCACCGACGGCCCGGACACCTACACGGCGGGCACGCTGTTCCCGCGCTCGTCCAAGAAGACCGCGCGGGCCATCAACGCCGCGTCGGGCAACCGGCCGCTGGTGGTGCTGGCGAACCTGTCCGGGTTCGACGGCTCGCCGGAGTCGATGCGCAAGCTCCAGCTGGAGTACGGCGCGGAGATCGGCCGGGCCGTGGTGAACTTCGAGGGCCCCATCGTGTTCTGCGTGATCTCGCGCTACCACGGCGGCGCGTTCGTGGTGTTCTCCAAGGCGCTCAACCCGAACATGACGGTGCTGGCGCTGGAGGGCTCGTTCGCCTCCGTGCTCGGCGGCGCGCCCGCGGCGGCCGTGGTGTTCTCCGGCGAGGTCAACAACCGCACCGCCACCGACCCCCGCGTCACCGAGCTCCAGGCGCTCGTCGCGGCGGCCACGGGCGCGGAGCGCGCCTCGCTGAACACCCAGCTGGCCGAGGTGCAGGCGTCGGTGCGGGCCGAGAAGCTCGGCGAGGTCGCGGCCGAGTTCGACCGGGTGCACAGCATCCAGCGCGCGGTCGAGGTCGGCTCGGTGGACGAGATCATCAGCGTGGCGCAGCTGCGCCCGAGGATCATCGAGGCGATCGACCACGCGCTGAAGGGGTGAGCTGATCCAGGACGGCGCGGGCCACGACGTGAGTCGTGGCCCGCGCCGTTCCGCTTCCGGCGGGGAGGAGCGCTCCCGTGCCCTGCCGCCGTCGCGGATCCGGTGGCGCCGGGTCAGGAGACGGTGATGTTCGAGCTGCCGCTGCTCTGGTAGCCCTCGGTCGCCATGATCATGTAGTAGCGGAAGTCGCCCAGCCGCAACCCGTACCGGCTCCAGGCGTCGAAGTGGTTGCCGGTGGTGATGGACCCGCCGACCCGCTTGGACTGCCGGGTGCTCCAGAACTGCGGGAACGTCTTGTTGTTGCCCTCCACCGAAGGCGCGTTGTAGCGCATCGTCTGGTAGACGTCGTACGTGCCGCCGTCGCTGCCGACGGTGCCCTTGAACGTGCCGGTGGGGCGGTAGTTCCCCCAGCTCTCCACGATGTAGTACTCGACCAGCGGGTTGGACGTCCAGCCGTACAGGCACAGGTAGCCGTTGCCCGAGGGGCTGAAGCCGCCCGAGTAGTTCACCGTGCGGCGGCTGCCGTTGCTCCAGCCCTTGCCCACCACGAAGTTCCCGGTGTTGCGCCACGACGTGCTGTAGTTCCCGCCGCCGCCGAGCGTCATCGAGATCGTGTTCTGCGAGTCGGTCCAGAACGAGAAGTAGTACCCGTTGTGGGTCCCGGTCTGGTTGGTGGTGATCGTCTGGGCGTGGGCGGTGCCGGGGAGCACCAGCCCGGAGGCCGCCCCCAGCACGGTCGCGCCCGCCCCGCCCAGGAACAGCCTGCGGCCGATCCGGTGGTCGCCGCCCGCCGCTGCGCCGGCTGCTTCTGCCATGTCCGCCTTCTCCTCCTCGTCGAGGTCCGGCGCGGGCCTCGGGCGGCGGCGCCCGGCCGGAACGCGTGGCACCAGTGTTTTGCGCGCCCGGTCCGGTGTCAACGCTTTGCGAAACTGTTGCGCGGCAACGGGGTGCGCAACAGTTTCGCGGCGGCGGCGAGTTCCGGCGGTCAGGCGGCGGGCGGCACCCGGTCCAGCAGCGAGTTGGCCTTGACCACCTGGAGCGAGAGCGTCTTGTAGCCGACCTCGTGGAACAGCACGGTGATCTGCTCGCCCTCGGTGCGCACCACGGTGCCCTCGCCCCACTTCGGGTGCGTCACCCTGCTCTCCGGCGGGAACTCGTCGTCCTCGGCGACCGGGGTCTGCGTGTCCACGCCGCCGTCGCAGGTGTCGCAGTTGCCGCAGGCGAAGCCGAGCACCTGCCCGAAGTAGCCCAGCAGGTTCTGCCTGCGGCAGCCCCTGGTCTCGGCGTAGGCGCGCAGCACCTCCACCCGCGACAGCTCCAGCCTGCGCAGCCGCGCGGCCTCCTCCACCGCCTCCTCGGCGGCCTCCTTCGGCAGCTTCTCGGCGGTGAGGCCGTCCTCGTCCACGCTCAGCGCGCCGACCGCCGTGAGCAGCGCGACGTGCGCGGCGATCTTGCGGCGGGACATCTCCAGCGCGTCGGCGGCCTCCTCGGCGGTCACGCCCGGCTTGCCGTGCACGTGCGCCATCAGCGTGGCCAGCTCCGCGCGGTCCGGGCGGCGGGCCTTGAAGAACCGCTGCAACCCCAGGTCCTTGGGGCTGAAGAACAGCACCGCGTGCGCGGGCTCGCCGTCCCGACCGGCCCGGCCGATCTCCTGGTAGTAGGCGTCCAGCGAGCCGGGCGCGGCGGCGTGCGCGACGAACCGCACGTCCCGCTTGTCGATGCCCATGCCGAACGCGGAGGTCGCCACCACCACGTCCACCTCGCCCGCCATGAACGCGTCCTGCACCCGCACCCGCTCGGAGGCGCGCATCCCGGCGTGGAACGGCTCGCCGCCCAGCGCCTCCGCGTAGGCCTCGGCGTCCTTGCGGGTGGCCACGTAGACCAGGCCGGGGCCCTGCGCCTCGCGGACCCACGACAGCAGCGCGCGGCGCCGGTCGTCGTCGTCCGCGAACTCGCGCACCTCCAGCTTCAGGTTGGGCCGGTCGAAGCCGCTCACCAGCACCACCGGGTCGCGCATCCCCAGCTGCGCCACCACGTCGTCGCGCACCGCCGAGCCCGCCGTCGCGGTCAGCGCCAGCACCGGCGGCCTGCCGAGCGACTCCACGACCTGGCCCAGGCGCAGGTAGTCGGGGCGGAAGTCGTGGCCCCACGCGGAAACGCAGTGCGCCTCGTCCACGACGAACAGCGCGGGCCTGCCGAGCTTCTCGACCACCTCGGGCTTGGCCAGCTGCTCGGGCGACAGGAACAGGTAGCGGGCCTGCCCGCGCTCGACCGCCTCCCACGCATCGCGGTTGTCCGCTTCGGACTGGGCGGCGTTGACCGCGTACGCCGGGGGAGCGCCGACCTCGCGCAGCCGGGCGACCTGGTCGCGCTGGAGCGCCACCAGCGGGGAGACCACCACGATCAGCCCGTCGAGCAGCAGGCCGGGCACCTGGTAGGCGCCGGACTTGCCCTGGCCGGTGGGCATGACGACGAACACGTCGCGCCCGCGCAGCACCTCGCGGATGGCGGTGACCTGCTCGTCCCGCAGCCGGTCCCAGCCGAAAGCGCGCTTGGCGGTCCGGTTGACCTCGCGCCGCTCCCCACCCTTGACCATGCGGGTGAACCTGCGCCTCCACCCCTGAAACCGTGTGCTGCTCATGCGGCCCACTTTCCCAGCACGAGGGGGTGGGAAACCGCGTTCCGGGTCACAAGGTGGTGGAGCGGCGGGCGCGCGCCGGTCCGGCTCGGCGGTTTCTTGTTGCGCGCCAAGGGAAAGCGCTGGCTCCGGGCAGGTGTCCCCGGTGGTGGGCCTGGAAAACTTAGGGGTCGAGCAGCACGGGCAGCGAACGCCAGCCGGTGACCGTCTGGGAGCGCCTGCGCACCAGGTCGTCCGGGCTGCCCGAGCGGCGGAAGTCCGGGAACCGGTCCAGCAGCCCGCGCAGCGCCACCTCGGCCTCCAACCTGGCAAGCGGCGCGCCGACGCAGAAGTGGACGCCGTGGCCGAACGCCAGGTTGCCGCTGTCGGCCCGGTCGGCCAGGAACTCGTCCGGGTCGGGGAAGCGGGCCGCGTCCCGGTTGGCGGAGGGCAGGCTCACCAGCACGATCTCGTTCGCCGGGATGACCGTGCCGCCGACCTCCACGTCCTGCGTGGTGAACCGGGCCGTGGTCATCGCGACCGGGCTGGTCAGCCGCAGCAGCTCGTCCACCGCCCCGCGGGTCAGGTCGGGGCGCTCCACGAGCAGCCTGCGCACGGGTTCCTCGCGCAGCAGCAGGTCCGCGCTGGAGCTGATCAGCCCCACGGTGGTCTCGTGCCCGGCCACCACCAGCACCAGGCAGGTGCCGAGCAGTTCCGCCTCGGTGAGCCGGTCCCCGTCGTCGGCGGCGCGGGTGAGCGCGGACAGCAGGTCGTCGCCGGGGGAGGAGCGCCGGTCCGCGATCAGCCCGCGCAGGTAGGCGGGCATCTCCTCGGACGCCCGCAGCGCGTCCGCCTGGCCGAACTCGCCCATCAGCTCCTGCGACCAGCGGCGCATCGACGGCCGGGCGTCCTCGGGCACGCCCAGCAGCTCGCAGATGACCGTCATCGGCAGCGGCAGCGCGAACCGCTCGACCAGGTCCACCTCGGTCGTGGTGGGCAGCGCGTCCAGCAGCTCGGCGGTGAGCTGCTCGACCCTGGGGCGCAGCCGCTCCACGCGCCGGGCGGTGAAGTCCTTGGCCAGCAGGCGGCGCAGCCGGGTGTGGTCGGGCGGGTCCATGACCAGCAGGTTGTCCCGGAACAGCGCGGACAGCCTGGGGTCGCGCCCGGCCTCGACCAGCTTGCCGCTCATGATCTCGCCCAGCCGCCGGAAGTCCTTGGCCACCCGCTCGTCCCCGAGGACGGCGCGGGCGCACGCGTGGTCAACGACGACCCACACCGGCAACCCGTTCGGCAGCGCGGAGCGGTGCACGGGCCCCTGCTCGCGCAGGGCGCGCAGGGTGGGGTGGGGGTCGTGGAGGTACGCGGGGCTGAACAGCGGCGGCGCGGTCACCTCCCCGATGGTGGCCCAGCGCGGCGGGCGTGTCAGCGGTTTCCCGGCGCATTGCGCCGATCGGGCCCCCACGCGCGTCGGCGCGCTCAGCCCAGGCGCGCCCGGTTCCCACCGCTGCTTGTCCCGGCGCGCCCGATCCGCACCGCGTCCGGTTCCCGCCGCTGCCTGTCCCGGCGCGCCCGGTCCACACCGCCGCCCGCACCACCACCCCCGGTCCCTACCGCACGGCCCGCGTCGCCACCTGCCCCGTCACGCCCCCGCGCAACCCTCGCCCCGCATCTCACCCCGCCCCGCCCCACCCCGCCCTCATCCGGTCCGCTTCTCCGCGAAGATCCACCGGTTGTCCTCCAACGGGTCGTCCGCCTCCGGCGCGGGCCCCCGGCCGTGCTCGACCGCGAACTCGAACGGCACCCTGGAGGTCGCCGTCCAGCCGCGCGCCGCGAGGTCCGTCGCCGTGTCGGGCCGGGGGTCGGGGTTGAACAGCGACAGCAGGTCGACGCCGATCCGCTTGCGCGCCACCGTGTACAGCGGCCCGGTGCGCACCGGAGCGCCGTCCGCCGGGAACGTCTTGAACTCGAACGCCAGGCTGCTCCCCGGCGCGGACAGCCGGTCCAGCTCCCGCACCAGCCGCCGCTCCGCCGAGTGCGACAGGAACATGAAGATGCCCTCCGCCAACCACCCCGTCGGCGCCTGCGGGTCGAACCCGGCCGCCACCAGCCGGGGCGTCCACGTCCCGCGCAGGTCGGCGGCCACCGGCGCCCGCGCGGCCCCGCCGCTCGCGCCCAGCCCGTCCAGCACCCGCTGCTTGAACGCCAGCACGTGCTCGTGGTCGACCTCGAACACCGTGCACCCGTCCGGCCAGTCCAGCCGCAGCGCCCGCGAGTCGAGCCCGGCGCCCAGCAGCACGAACTGCCGCGTCCCGGCCCGCGCGACCCGCGCCAGGTGGTCGTCGAACACCCGCGTGCGCAGCCCGAAGTAGCGGCCGAGCCTGCCCCACAGCGGGTCGGCGTCGCCGTCCGCCACGTCCTCGATGCGCAGCGGCCAGCCCTCGGTGTCCGGTAACGCCCGCACGAAGTGCTCCGCGTACCCGTCGACGGCGAGCGCGTCGCCCCGGTTGCTCTCGATCGCCCGAGCCGCCGCGACCATCAGCGCGGTGCGGCTCACCCCGGCCGCGACCCGTTCCTCCTCCGCAGTGGTCACCGCGTCCCCTCCCCGCGAAGCCGGGCGCTCCGCCCCCGGATGCCGCCCAACGCCGTCGTGGGGCGGTCGGGGGCGAAACTACGCTACGGCGCTGGCGGTTCCGGGTGCGTCGGCTGAGGGGGTGACGCGCGTGTTGCGCAGAGTCGTCCCCGCTCCCGCGCCGCTGACCGGTGAGGTCGCGCCTGAACGTGTCAGCGGTGCTCCCCGGAGTGCGCCCGCCCCGCCG
Source organism: Actinosynnema pretiosum (assembly GCF_024171695.1). Taxonomy (GTDB): domain Bacteria; phylum Actinomycetota; class Actinomycetes; order Mycobacteriales; family Pseudonocardiaceae; genus Actinosynnema; species Actinosynnema pretiosum. The sequence goes on from NZ_JAMTCF010000005.1 coordinate 494,427, forward strand.
CCGGGCCCCCGCCCTTGAGTCGAACGGATGAATCCGCGCCGGGGGCCGACTTCCCCGCCCCGGCCGCGCGCCGGACCTCGGGCTCAGCCGATGCTCTGCCCGTACACCCGGCTGACCCGAAGGCTGATCAGCACCCGCCGCTCGGCGACCATGGCGGTCCGGTACTCCTCCCAGTCCGGGTGCTCCCCGGCGGCCCGCCGGTAGTAGTCGACCAGCGCCTCCACCTCGGGCCCGCGCGGGTCGGCGCCGGGCCCGGTCAGCTCGACGGTCCCCTCGGCCGTGGCCCAGCTCAGCCCGTCGCCGCTGGTGACCTCCAGCGCGGCGCGCGGGTCGCGCCCCAGGTTCCTGGCCTTGGCCCGGTCGGCGGAGGTGGAGATCAGGACGACCTCGGCCGCGCGGTCGTAGTAGGGCTGCACGGGGGAGAGCTGGGGCGTCCCGTCGGACTTGAGCGTCGCCAGGACCCCGAGGGAGCTGTGCGCGAGCAGGTCCCTGGGGTCGAACTCGGTGGTGGTCATACCCGGATGATCCCCAAGTGCGGCGCACCCGTCACCCGGTGTCCCGCACCCGTCACCCCGTCACCCCGTCACCCTGGCGACGAACGCGCTCAGGTTCACCACGATCCGCCTGCTCCGCTCCTCCACCCCCAGCGTCTCCCGGTTCGGCTCACCGGAGTCCCGCTTGCCGCGCACGTACAGCGAGCACGCCAGGTCGCCGCACAGGTACGTCCCCACCGAGTCCCCGGCCTTGCCCGCCTTCCCGGCCTTCGGCGCCACGACCAGCGACACCCCGCCGCTGTGCGTGGTCACGCAGATCGAGCACATGCCCCGCCCCCGCGCCACCGGCGCGGGCGCCCGCAGGGCCAGCCCGGTCACCTGCCCGTCCAGCTCGGCGACCAGGTAGGCCCGCTCGGGCGCCTTCGGATCGCGCCACCCCAGGTAGTCCAGGTCCTCCCAGGGCTGCTGCGCCAGGTCGCGCGGCACGTTCAGCCGCTTGGCCTCGCCCTTGCTGCAGTTCACGAACGCGCCCCGGATCTCCTGCTCGGTCAACGGCCTCATGGTGGGGTACGGTAGGTTCCCTAAAGCTTTTAGGCAAATGACTAAGACCTTTCGGAAGGTGGTGCGGCGTGACGCGTGCGGGCCTGACCACGGAACGCCTCGTCCGAGCGGGGGCCGACCTGGCGGACGAGCTCGGCTTCGACCGCCTGACCGCCTCCGAGCTGGCCCGCAGGGTCGGTGTCAAGGTGGCGAGCCTGTACTCGCACGTCGCCGGGTTCGACGACCTGCGCGCCCGGATCGCCGCCTTCGCCCTCGCGGAACTGGCCGACCAGGCGGCCGACGCCCTGGCGGGCCGTTCCGGCCGGGACGCGCTCGCCGCCCTGGGCGGCGCGTACCGCGACTACGCCCGCCGCTGCCCCGGCCGGTACGCGGCGACCCGCAGCCGGGTCGCCCCGCAGGACGTCGCCGTCGGCCGCAGGCACTCGGACCTGGCGCGCGCCGTGCTCCGGGGCTACGACCTGCCGGAGGCGGAGCACGTCCACGCGGTGCGGTTCATGGGCAGCGTGTTCCACGGGTACGCGGAGCTGGAGCTGGCGGGCAGCTTCCAGCACAGCGAACCCGACAGCGCGACGAGCTGGCAGCGCGCCCTGGACGCCCTGGACGCGGCGCTGCGCGCCTGGCCGACGCCCCGGTAGCCCGAGCCCCGGTCCTTGGCGCTTTTCCCGACTCCTCGATACAGTTCGGCGTCAGCGGAAAAAGGCACTTTGCAAGTTTCTCCATTTCCCGGTTTTCCCGGTTCGGGTGTTCAGGGGAACGCCTCCGGGGGAGCGTGCACACCGGGTTGAAAATCCCCCTCCCCTTTCCTGCGAACGGGGCATGGGCAGCTACGCGGAACGGGTGGCTTCCCTTACGGTGTCGCCCCTGCGGCGGACCCTGACCTGTGGGAGTCCCGAGGACGCTGCGGGACCCCGGCTCATCGAGAGGGAATTGGCCTGTCCGGCCGCAGCGCCAGGGGACCCCTCTGGCTCTAGGGTGGACGGGTCGGCGCCCAGGACGGGGAGGCGTGTTGTGGGTCTTTCCCTCGGGCCGCGCGCATCCCGGGAAATCCCCACCGAGCATTGCTCGGTCGTCCGCACCGCGTTCCGGCGATCCCGGCACACCTGCCACTGAACAGGAGAATCCTCGGCAACCAGGGAGCAGGCATGGTCCGTGAAGGCAGTCGCGACAGCCGGGGGCGGGGAACCGTCCTCCCGTTCGCCGAGGCGCTCAGCGGCATCCCCGGACTCGACACCCAGGCCGACCGGGACGCGTTCGTCGACGTCCTGCGCGATGAGCTGGACGAGCCGATGGTCCTCAAGGAGCAGACGCACCCCAGGATGCAGCTCTACCGGATAGCGGAGTTCTGCGCGCGGACCCCCGAGCGGCTGGACGCGCTCCTGCGCGCGGCCCGCTGGTGCGCGCACGACCCGGCGCGCGTGTCCGCGCTGGAGCGGCTGGTGCTGGGCTCCGACGTCGAACCGGTGCACACCTCAGCCGCCACGACCACGCTGCTGGCGCTGCTGGAGGGGACCTCGCTGCCCGACCTGGCGGAGCTGTGCGCGTCCATCGCGGGGCCCGCCGCGGACGACCTGCGCGGACCCGTCACCTACCGCCAGGCGTTCGCCCTGCTGGACAACGTCAACACGGGCGCGTCGGGCCTGCCCAGGACCCTGGAGCTGGTCGAGCGCATCGCCACCAGGTTCCCGGCGGGCCTGGGCAACGAGCTGCGGGACTGGGCGTTCCGGCAAGCGCTGGAGCTCGAGGTCGTCGACCAGCTGCTCGCCCTGCGCGGCGCCGCGCACACCACCGCCGGACCGGCCCCCGGTTCCCCCGCCTACCTCGTGCTGCGCCTGGAGCGGCACGGTCCCAGCGGGGAGGAGTACCGGCTGTGGGACTGGCGGCAGCTCGACGGCACGGCCGACTGGGCGCCCGTCCCCGGTCGCGAGGTCACCGGGCCGCTCCCGGTCGTGAAGAAGCACGTCGCCGACCTGGTGGACCAGGTCGAGCGGGAGTGGGCGCGGCACGACGTCGAGATCCGCATCGAGGTCTTCCTCAGCCCCGAGCTGCTCAACCTCGACGTGGACGCCTGGCCGTGGGAGCGCGGGGCCCTGCTCGACGAACCGGTGGGCTGCCGCTACCAGCTGGTGGTCCGCAGCACCCGGCGCGCGGTGAACCCCCGCTACCTGCGGGTGTGGTTCAAGCGCTGGTCCGCGCTCCTCAGGCACCTTGCCGAGGGGCGCGTGATCCCGCTGTCGGGCCGGGTCGACTGCGAGGCGGGCGCGCTGACCGCGCTCATGACGGAGCTGAACCGGGACCGCGAGCTGGTCGCCGTCGTCCTCAGCGGTCCGCCCGAGCCGGGGTCCCCCGGTTTCCAGCAGGTCGAGGCGGGGGAGCGGCACGGCGTCCCGCTGATGCTGTGGCACCGCGACCGGACCGCGGCTCCGGGGTTCCCCGACCTGGTCGACGCGCTCCTGCACACCGACGACGACCGGCACGACCTGCTGGGCAAGGTGCGTCTGATGCGCGTCGCGGCGTTCGGGGCCGAGACGGGCACACCGCCGAAGGCGGGCGCCGCCGTGACCGTGCTGTACGACGACCCCGACCGGCTCGTCACCCCGTCGGGCGCGGGCGTCCCCGAGGAGGCGGTCGCGCCATGACCGCCGCCGGGGGAACAGGATGAGCGGGCTCGACGAGGACGACCCGAGGGGAGTTGCCTTCGTGCAGCACCTCGACCCCCTCGACGAGGGCGGTCCGGTGTTCGACGCCGCCGGGCTGACCGCCGTCGAGGTCCGCGACGTGCTGTGGCTCGCCGCGGTCGTGGCCGGTCCCGACCGCGAGCCGACCTCGTCCGACGATCGAGGACCGGCGCAGGACGAGGACCCGGTGGGCGACCCGCCCGTGCGGCACGACCGGGAGGAGGACCCCGGAGAGGACAGCGGGCCGAGCGCGGACGAGGAGCAGGAGCAGGAGCAGAGCAGCGGCCCGCCGAGCACCGGCCTGGGGCCCTCGCCACCCGCCGGTCGCACCGGGCGGAGGTGGGGCGTCGGTGGTTCCGAGACCGCGCTCCTGCTGGACGCGGCGTCACCCTCCCCGGACGCCCCGCTGTCCGAGGGCGGTTGGCCCACCGTCCAGGGCCTCCCAGACCGGCGGCGCATCAGCCGGGTGCTCCGCCGCCTCGACCGCGACACCCGCTCCCCCGACCACGACGTGCTCGACGAGGAGGCCACCGCCGTCCGGGCCGCCGAGGCCGGGCTGTGGGCTCCCCGGTGGCTGTCCGAGCCGCGCCGCCACTTCGAGGTCCTCCTCGTGGTGGACACCTCGCTCGCCACCGGCCTGTGGACCGAGCTGGTCCGCGAGTTCCGCGCGCTGCTGGAGCGGCAGGGCGTCTTCCGGGACGTGCGCGTCTACTGGTTCGACAGCGAGGACACCGACCACCGCAGCCGCTCCCTGCGCAGCGAGGGCGGCGTACCGCACGGCTGGTGGCACCTGGTCGGCGGGGCCACCCCGAGGATCGTGCTCGTGCTCACCGAGGCCACCGGCAAGGCGTGGCGCACGGGCGTCGCGGCGCACCTGCTCAACCGGTGGGGCAGGAGGCTCCCGGTCGCGGTGGTCAACGTGCTCCCGCAGCGCATGTGGCCGTGGGGCGGGCTGGCGGTGCGGCGGATGAGGTTGTCCGCCCCGCACTCGGGCGCGGCCAACCGGTGGCTGAGGGGCGCGGGCGAGCAGCCACCGGGGGACGGGGTCCTCGTGCCCGTGCTCGGACTGGCCGCGCCGTGGTTCTCCGGCTGGGCCCGGCTGCTGACCGCGCGGGGGCACCAGGAACCGGTGGAGACCACCGCGGTGCTCGTCCACCCCCAGACCGACGAGCAGCCCTCCGCCCAGGACGAGCACCAGGGCGCCGAGCGGGACGAGTCCACCCCGGCGCAGCGGGTGCGCCGGTTCCGCACCTACGCCTCGGCGGACGGCTTCCAGCTGGCCGGGCTGCTCGCCGCCACCCCGCTGAGCCCCACCCTGATGAAGCTCGTCCAGCGGGTCATGCTCCCCGGCTCGGACATGTCAGCGATGGCCGAGGTCGCCCTGGGCGGCCTGCTGACCCGTCGCGCACGCGCCGACCAGGGGCGCGACACCATCGCCTACGACTTCGCCGAGGGCGTGCGGCCCGAGCTGCTCGCCACCTGCCGCCGCTCCGACACGGCCCGCGTCGCCCGCGTGCTCGCGGAGCGTGCGGGCGGGCGCTTCCCCACGCTGCTCACCCTCGGCAGGGCGATCGACGCCCCCGACACCGCCGAACTGCCCCCGGTCACGGAGGAGACCCTGCCCTACGTCCGGGTCCAGGCCGCCGTCCTCACCGCGCTCAGCGGGCGCTACGCCAAGCACGCGACCAGGCTGACCAGGTCCCTCGTGGAGCAGGGATTCCACCCCGCCGAAGCGATCCCACCACCGCACCCCGCCGAGGATGCGCCATCCCCACTGGAGCCGACCGTGAGCACAGCCCACCACCCGCAGGAGCGGAGCGCAGGCGCCGCGATCGCCTCCCCCGACCACGTGCGCGCGGACGACGCGCGCACCGGGTGGGAGCCGGGGGAGCCGTCCACGCGCGACAGCGGCCAGCCCCAGGTGTGGGGGCAGGTCCCCCTGGCTCCCCCCAACTTCGTCGGACGCGCCTACCTGCTGGAGAAGCTGCGCGCCCGGCTCACCGAGAGCGGCCCGACCGCCGTGCTCCCCGAGGCGCTGCACGGCATGGGCGGCGTCGGCAAGTCCTACACGGTGATCGAGTACATCCACCGGCACGCCGGGGAGTACGACCTGGTCTGGTGGATCTCCGCCGAGCACGTCGCCCAGATCAACTCCGCCTTCGTGGAGCTGGCCAAGCGGCTCGGCGTCCCCAGGGCGGAGACGGCGGACGCGGCCGTGCCCGCCGTGCGCGAGGCGTTGCGCAGGGGCGAGCCGTTCGGGCGCTGGATGCTGGTGTTCGACAACGCCGACCGGCCGCAGGACGTCAAGCCGTTCTTCCCCTCCTCCGGCGGCCACATCATCGTCACCTCCCGCAACTCCGAGTGGGCGATGGCCGCGCGCGCGGTCGAGGTCGACCTGTTCACCCGCGCGGAGAGCGTCGAGCTGCTCAAGCGCCGGGGCGGCGCGCTGGCGGACGACGAGGCCGACGCGCTCGCCGAGGCGCTGGGCGACCTGCCCCTCGCGGTGGACCAGGCCGCGGCGTGGCGGGCGCAGACCGGCATGCAGGTCTCCGAGTACCTGGAACTGCTGCGGCAGAACCGGACCGAGCTGCTGGAGGCGGGCACCTCCAGCGAGGACCAGCTGCCGGTGGCCGCCGCGTGGAACGTGCCCCTGAAGCGGCTGAGCGAGTCCCACCCCGCCGCGCTGCAGCTGCTCCAGCTGTGCGCCTTCTTCGGCCCGGAGCCGATCTCGCAGCGGTTGTTCCGGGGCGTCCACGAGATACCGGTGCCCCCGGCCCTCAGTGAGGCGCTGCGCGACTCCATCAAGTTCAGCAGGGCGGTGCGCGAGATCAGCCGCTACAGCCTCGCCAAGCTGGACCACCGCAACAACACCCTCCAGCTGCACCGGTTGGTGCAGACCGTGCTCAAGGACCGCCTCGACGAGGCCGACCGCGAGCAGTTCCGCCAAGCGGTGCACGAGCTGCTCGCCAAGGGCGACCCGATCGACCCCGACATCGTCGAGAACTGGCCCCGCTACGCGGAACTGCTGCCGCACGCGCTCATGTCGCAGGCGCTGGAGAGCGACTCCCGGCTGGTGCGGGTGTTCGTGCTGAACCTCGTGCAGTACCTGATCAACAGCGGTGACTGGACCGGAGCCCGCGACCTCGCGAGCCGGGCCGTCGCGGTGTGGGACGCCGACCTCGGCCCGCGCGACGACGAGCAGGGCCTGCACGCGCTGGAGATGTCCAGGCGCCTGGCCGTCGCGATCCGCAGGCTCGGCGCCGCGGACGAGGCGGTGGAGCTGAACAAGCAGACCCTGGAGCGCTTCCGCGCCACGATCGGCGAGGACCACGAGCTGTTCCTGCGGATGCTCGACACCGTCGCCGCCGACCGGCGCTCGCAGGGCCGCTACACCGAGGAGCGCGAGCTCCAGCAGCAGGTGTGCGACCGGGCCGTGGCGCTGCTGGGCGAGGACGACCCGGAAACCCTGGTCTACGTGCACAACCTGGCCAGCTGCCACCGGCTGATGGGCGACTACGGGCGCGCCCGCGCGCTCGACGAGGACAACCTGCGCCGCCGCGTCAGCACGCTCGGCCCCAAGCACATCCTGACCTTCGGGTCCCGCAACGCCGTGTCCATGGACCTGCGCGAGTGCGGCTACTTCGTGCAGGCGGCGGAGATCCAGCAGAAGACCCTCGGCTACATGAACGAGCTGTTCGGCCCCGACCACCCGGCGACCATCGGCGCCAACCGCAACCTCTCGGTGGCGCTGCGTAAGGCCGGACGGCACGAGCGCGCCAAGGAGCTGGCCGACGAGTGCCTCGAGCGCTACCGGCGCAAGCTCGGCGACGACCACCTGGACACGATGACCGCGCTGATGAACACGTCCACCGACCTGCGCCACCTCGGCGACCTGGAGGCGTCGGAGGAGGCGGCGCTGCGCTCCTACCGCGCGTGCCGCGACCTGATCAGCGGCCCCGACCACCCCTACACGCTGATCGCGGCGCTGAACCTGGGGGTGACCTACCGGCTGCTCGGCAAGCTGGACGAGGCGCTGGACACCAACCGCAGGACCCACGACGCGCTCCTGCGGGTCTTCGACGCCGACCACCCGACGACGCTGGTGGCCGTGACCAACCTGGCGAGCGACCTCGCCGAGTCGGGCCAGGTCGAGCTCGCGCGGGAGCACGACACCGACACCCTGGCCCGCTCGACCAGGGTTCTCGGCCCCGAGCACCCGTCCACGCTGGCCGTCGCGCTGAACCTGGCCATCGACCTGGCGGCGCTGGGGGAGGAGTCGCAGGCCGCGGTGCTGCACGGCAGGACGGTCTCCTCGTTCCGCAGGGTGCTGGGTGACGACCACCCGGCGACGTCCTCGGCGGCGCAGTACGTCCGGGCCAACTGCGACACGGACACGATGCAGTTCTGACGGCGCTGTTCCGACGGCGCGGTTCCGACGGTGCTGTTCCGGCGGTGCGCGTTCCCGCTGCGCGGCTCCGGCGGTGCGGTGGGCGCTGCCTCCGCCGACGCTCAGCGCTCCCGCCGGTCGAGCCAGCGCGCCAGTTCGACCGGGCCGGGAACCCCGCCCCGCCGTCCCCCGAGCGCGCGGCGCACGGCCGCGACCACCTCGGGGCGCTCCCGCAGCGCGGGGGAGTCGAGCGCCGCCCCGAGCCCGCCCCACGCCTCGACGTCCCCGTCCTCCCGCTCGATCCGCCGCGCGTACCCCGCGACCGCGGTACCGACGTCCCCCAGGCACAGCGCGGAATCCGGGTCGCCCGGTGTGCCCGCCGCGATCCGCGCGAAGCCGTCCGGGTCGACCTCGCGCAGCTTCAGCAGCACCGGCAGCCGCGCGGTCGCGGGCGCTGCGGCGGGGACCACCCGGCTGCGGACCGCGCCGGGCGGCGCCGAGGCACCCGCGCGCCACGCGTCGGCCAGCGCGGCCACCGCGTCCCCGGAGGGGCGGACGTGTCGCAGCCGCCACCGGACGCCGTGCGCGGTCCCCGTCAGCCGCACCGCCTCTCGCGTCCACTCACCGACGTCGACGGGACCGCGCACCGCCAGCCGCGCGGACGCCGAGGCCACCAGCAGGCGCCCCGGTCCGGTCAGCGAGGCGGCGCCGCGCAACCGCGCCACGGCCCGCCCCACCTGGTCCGCGCGCAGCGCCAGGCTGTAGTCGGCGAGCCCGCGGAGCGACGGCGGCACGAGATCGCGCTCGACCCGCCAGAACTCGACCACGGCGGTGAACGCGTAGATCCCGTGCAGCATCCCCAGCAGCGGCCTCGGGTCCTCGCGCCACGGCGCGCAGTACCCCACCCCGTCCGGCCGCCCCAGCTCGACCAGGGGCAGCAGCGCGTTCACCTTCGAGTGCTGCGCCTCGTGCACCAGCGCCTCGGCCAGTTCGAGCGCGGACTCCTTCGGGGACATGGCCACGCACCCGAACGCGTCCGCCGACGACGCGGCGAACACCGGTCTCGCCCGCTCCAGCGGCACGATGCTCGACAGCACCGAGGACAGCTCCTCCGCCGCACCGGGGTGGTGCCGGGTCAGCAGCTTCCACGCCTCGTCCAGGTGCTTGGCCCACTCCAGGCGGCGGGCCGGGTCCAGCGGCCGGGCGGGTGTCGGGGCGCCGAACTCGCGGTAGGGGTCGCTGTCGTCCAGCACCACCTCGACCGCCAGGCCCCGGCCGGACAACCGGTGCCGCTTCACCGGTTCCACGACGAGCGGTTCCCGCCCGCCCGCGACGGTCACCGACGCCCCGTCGGCGTCCAGCGCGAACCGGGCGTGCCCCACCGGGAGCGCCGTGCGCACCGGGAAGGTCCCGACGGCAGGCAGCGTGACGGCGCCGTGCAACACCGGCACCGGCAGCGAGCAGGGCAACCCCGTGCGCACGGCGGCCGAGGCGGCGAGGGCGTGGAACCCGCCCACCTGGGACCACAGCGGCGTGGGGTCGTCCCGCGCGCCGAGCACCTGCCGCAGCGCCCGGCCCAACCACACCCCGACGGTCGGGTGCATCAGCACGTCCGCGACCACGTCGGCCGACCGCAGCTCGGCGTCCGCCAGCACGGCCCACGCGGCCCCGACGTCGGTGAACGGCCCGAGCCCGCCCGGCAGCGCCGCGACCGCGTCGGCGAAGGCCAGCAGCTTCAACCTGCGGGTGCTGTGCTCGGCCTCGCGCAGCAGGGCGACCTCCCGCCGGGTCGCCGCACCCGAGCAGATCCGCTCGAAGGCCCGCAGCGGCAGCCGGTGCCGCGACGGTCCCACCCCGCGCGGACCGCCGCCAGCGGTCAACGCTGCTCTTGGACGCGGTCGTCGCCCTCGCGCAGGGCCTGCTCGCAGATCCGCCGCAGCGCCTCGACGATCTCGGGCGTGCGCAGGCTCCTCAGCGTCGACAGGGGGAGCGCGGAGACGTCGGGCAACCTGGACGGCAGAGCGTCCCGTTCCACCACTGCGACCACCTCCTCGTGAGCGGTCCCGGTGCGACCATCATGCCCGACCCCGACCGGGGTCCGAATCGGCCAGGTGGGCTGGTGCGCCCCGCGCGCGCGGGCGGAGAACCCGGCCACGACGTGCTGCTCCCGACTGAACGGCCCATCGGGGGCACGGTGTTCCGCCGATCGTCCGCCGGGAGTCCGCGCGGTGCTCCCCGCACCCGCCCAGCGGACGGGGTTTCCCGCGCAGACCGCAATTCTGCGTATTCGGCGACCGCGTCGGTGGCCGATCATCCGGACAGGTACCTGTCCGGCCGCTCCCGGCGGGCGGCGGGCGGGAACGTCGATCGGGGTGGTGTCCTTGCTGTCGCCGAGTCTCCCGCTGCACCACGGCATCGTCATGCTCGACGTCGAGGGCTACGGCTCCGGCGAGCGCACCGACGAGCACCGCGCATCCGTCCACAACGGACTGAACCGCGCCGTCAGGAGGGCCTTCTCCGCGACGGGCGCGGACTGGACGGCGTGCACCTACCAGGACGGCGGGGACGGCGGTCTGCTGCTGGTGCCAGCCTCGGTTCCCAAGCTCCTGCTGCTGGGCCCGATGCTGGCCTCCCTGGCCGCGGAGGTCGCCAGGCACAACGCGGTGTCCTCGCCCGCGGCGACCATCCGGCTCCGGTGCTGCCTGCACGCGGGCGAGGTGCGCTCGGTGGAGCACGGGATCGTCGGCGGCGGGGTGGTGCACGCCAGCAGGCTCCTCGCGTCCGAACCGCTGCGCGCGGCGCGGCGCGGCTCCGACTCCCCGGTCGTGCTGATCGTCTCCGACCTGTTCTACCAGGACGTGGTGCGGCACGACCCGGCCGAGGAGCCCGACCGGTACCGGCGCGTCGACGTGGCGGTCAAGGAGCTGCGGGCCCCGGCGTGGATCAGGGACGGTGCGGCGCCTGCCCCGATCGACCCGACCGACCTGCCCGACCCGACCTGTGGTGGCGGGGCCGGGCGGGCACCCGCCGCGCCGGTGATCCGGTTCACCGAGGTGGTCGACGCGCTGCTGGCCGTGCCCAGCGTGCACGACGAGGCGAGCAGGCGGTTCGTGCTGGACGTGCTGTCCGCCCGGATCAGGGACGCGGTGCCGCACCACCCGCGCACCCGGTTCCACGTGCACGCCCTCGTGCGCACCTGCGCGGGCTACGAGGGAGGGCTGGCCGAGCTGCTGGCGGCGGTGCGCGAGCTGGAGGGCGACTCCGAGGCGGTTCGCCGCGCCGAGGTGGTGGTGAGGTCTTGGACGGACGCGCAGGGGCGCGCGGGGAGTTAGCCCGGCGCGCGCGGACCACGCCCCACCACACGGGGGAAGGGGAGCGGGATGGCCGCTGTCGGTGACTCGTGGAAGCTGTACCGGGGCAGCGCGGGGCGGGCGGAGGGGCCGCCCGAGCACTGGCCGCCGCCGCCACCGTGGCGCCGCTTCACGGGAACGGGCACGGCCCCCAGGCCTGCGGACGACGGGGGCGAGGCCGACCGCAGGGTGGGGGCCGCTCCCGCCGCGGGGCGCACCCCGCACCGGGGCGAGGTGGAGATGGTCAACGCGGCCATCCACCTGCGGCGCCCCCTGCTGGTCACCGGCCCGCCCGGCACCGGGAAGTCCTCGCTGGCCCACCTCGTCGCCCGCGAGCTGGGGCTCGGCCCGGTCCTGCGCTGGCCGGTCACCAGCCGCACGCGCCTCGGGCACGGCCTGTACGCCTACGACGCGATCGGCCGTCTCCAGGCGGTGCGGGCGCGCCCCGACGAGGAGGCGGACCCGGTGGACATCGGCGGCTACGTCCACCTCGGGCCGCTGGGCACCGCGCTGCTGCCGCACGACGTGCCCAGGGTGCTGCTGATCGACGAGCTGGACAAGGCCGACATCGACCTGCCCAACGACCTGCTCGACGTCTTCGAGGAAGGCGCTTACCAGATCCCGGAGCTGGTCCGGATCGCGAAGATCGCCCCGCTGGTCCACGTGCTCAGCGCCGACCGCCAGCTCGTCCCCGTCGAGGAGGGCGGCGTCCGCTGCCGCGAGTTCCCGCTGGTGGTCATCACCAGCAACGGCGAGCGCGAGTTCCCCGCCGCGTTCCTGCGCCGCTGCCTGCGCCTGCGCATCGAGCACCCCGGCCCCGAGCAGCTCGGCCAGATGGTCGCGGCGCACTTCGGCGCGAACGCGGAGGTCGACGTGGCCCGCCTGGTCGGCAGGTTCCTCGACCGCAGCAGGGAGGTCGGCGGCCTGGCCTCGGACCAGCTCCTCAACGCCGTCCACCTGGCCACCCGGCTGGTCACCTCGGGCGACCTGGAACCGGACGGGACGTGGGAGGAGCTGCTCAGGGCGATCTGGCACTCGTTGTCGGACGAGGAGGGGTGAGGCGGGTGTCGGGGCTGCTTCAGCGCTGGTCGCGGCTACCCCCGCAGGCTCACCCCGCACCCGCTCCGACCTGCGGGTTGTGCGCTCCCGGTGCGCCTGCGGTGCCCCCGCCGGGCACGGTTGCCCCGAACCCGCCGCCACCGGGGCGGCGGGTCGGAACCGAGGGGGAACCCCGTGGGACTCACCAAGCTGGCCGCCGCGCTGACCCTGGCCACCGCCGCGCTGCTCGGCGGCGCCGGCGCGGCCACCGCCGCCACCGCGTCCGCACCGGCCGCCCAGCCCGCCGCCGTCCAGGCCGCCAGGAGCTGCGGCTACTACTCCGGCACCGCCACCTTCCGCCTCGGCTCGACGGGCAGCGGCGTGCGCGAGATCCAGTGCCTGGTCAACCTCATGGTCGGCGGCAAGAAGCTGGACGTCGACGGCATCTTCGGCGCCAACACCGACTCCGTCATCCGGTCCATCCAGCGCTGCGCCGGCCTCGCCGCCGACGGCATCGTCGGCCCGAAGACCTGGCAGGCGCTGCGTTCGACCAAGACCTGCTGACAGACGGTGCGGGCCGGGCCCCCAGCCCGGCCCGCACCACCCACCCCCACCTACCCGACCGAGTCCAGCAACCAGTGGTGCCGCAACCGCAGCGCCCGTTCCGTGCTGGCCGCCGCCGTGACCAGGGTGAGCGCGGTGTTCCCCCACCACGGCAGCGCCACCGGCGAGGTGAACACCCCGAACCGCTCGGCCACCGGCGGCACCCGCGTCAGCGCCTCCAGCAGCTGCGGGACCAGCAGCAGCACCGGCACGACCAGCAGCGCCACCACCCCGATCCCGATCCACCGGCTCGCCACCGGGTGCTCGCGCCCGAACCGGGCCCGCCGCCCCTCGCCCGAGTCCGGGTCCGGCACGAGCTGCCGCTCCCCGCCCCCGTCCGGCAGGTAGTGGCACCGCTTCAGCCCGAACGCCGACGCCTGCACCTCCACCACCCCGCCCGGCACCGGGAAGACGGCGGGCACCGAGGACTCGGCGTGGTGCGCCCCGTTCCGGTACAGGTGCGCGACCGGCCGCCCGTCCTCGGTGGTGAGCTGCTTCCAGTGCAGCACCTCCACCGTCCACACCGCGCCGTCCCCCGGCTCCAGGGACAGCAGCGACCGGGACAGCGTCTGCCACCGGCGAAAGGGCTTGAGCACTCGTCCGTGACCGGGCCTGACCCGCTTCAACGCGTTCCGCCGCCGCAGTTCCGCGAACACCTTCGGCCTCCCTCGTGGGTTCCGTCCGCCTCCCAGTGGAAACCCTGCCCTCGGGGCACGGTCAAACCCTTGACCCTGCCCCAGGGGCACGGTGTCCACTGGAGCGGTGACGGAGGGCAAGCGCATGACGTGGAGCACCCGGCAGCTCGCGGAACTGGCCGGGACCACGGTGAAGGCCGTCCGGCACTACCACGCGACCGGCCTGCTGGACCTCCCCGACCGGGCGGCCAACGGCTACAAGCAGTACAAGATCCCCCACCTGGTCCGGCTGCTCCAGATCAAGCGCCTGAGCGACCTCGGCGTCCCGCTGGCGCAGATCGCGGTGATGGGGAAGGCGGACGAGGAGTCCGAGGAGGCCATCCGCGCGCTGGACGCGGAGCTGGCGGCGTCCGTCGAGCGGATCAACCGCGTCCGGGCGGAGCTGGCGCTGGCCCTGCGCCACCGCGCGCCCGCGCACGTCCCGCCCGCGCTGGCCCCGTTCTCCCGGCAGCTGACCGAGTCGAAGCGGTCCATGCTCACCGTCCTGGCCTCGGTGTTCGACAAGCAGGCGATCGAGGGCTTCGGCACGCTGGACGCGAACCCGGACCCGGCGGAGGTCGACTTCGACGCGCTGCCGCCGGACGCGGACGAGGCGGCCATCGAGGAGATCGCCCGGCGGCTCGTCCCGGTGGCCCGCAGGACCCAGGAGGACCACCCGTGGACCAAGGACCCCACGGCCGGGTCGCCGCTGGACCCCGAGCTGACGCAGAGCGCGATCGCTGAGGTGGTGCTGCAGATGTACCACCCGGCGCAGCTGGCCGCGCTGCGGCGGTTGCGCGAGCTGATGCTGGAGCAGGGCCTGGTGCGGGACGAGCCGGAAACCCCGCCGGACAGCGAGAAGCCCCGCGAGGCCGACCGGTGAGACCGGCGTCGCGGGGCGTGGTCCGGGCGCTCAGGTGGGCAGCAGACCCTGCTCGCCCAACAACTCCCGCGCGTGCGCGATCGCCTCGGGCGTGCTGTCGAACACCGGCGCCCCCAACGTGTCCAGCGCCCGCCTGTGCTCCTCCCGCACCCCGGACACCAGCACCGTCACCCCGCGCACCTCCAGCCGCCGCACCGCGTCCCGCAGCACCGCGACCCCGGTCGCGTCGACCCCGGACAGGTGCGACATCCGCAGCACCACCACGGCCATCGGCGACACCTCGCTCAGCTCCAGCAGGAACCGGTGCGCGGCGTGGAACAGCAGCGGCCCGTCCAGCCGGTACGCCACGATGTGCTGCGCCAGCAGCGCCTGCTCCTCCGCGCTGTGGTCACCGGGCTCCAGCGGCACCTCGCTCAGCCGGGCGCTCCTGGACACCGCGCGCAGCGCGAACACCCCGGCCAGCACCAGCCCCACGATCACCGCCGTGACCAGGTCCAGCGCCAGCGTCGCCACCGCCGTCAGCGCGAGCACCACCGCGTCCGGCCTGCTCGCGCGGGCCATCGCCCGCACCGCGCCGACCTCGACCATCCGCACCGCCGTCGCCAGCAGCACGCCCGCCAGCACGGCGAGCGGCACCTGCGACACCAGCGGGGCCGCCGCGAACACGATCAGCAGCAGCACCGCGGCGTGGGTCAGCGCGGCCAGCCGGGACGTCGCGCCGGAGCGCACGTTCACCGCCGTGCGGGCGATCGCCGCCGTCGCGGGCACCCCGCCGAACATCGGCGCCACCAGGTTCGCCACGCCCTGCCCGAACAGCTCGCGGTCCGGGTCGTGCCGCTGGTTGACGCTCATCCCGTCGGCCACCGCCGCCGACAGCAGGCTCTCCAGCGCGGCCAGCGCGGCGACCGCCACCGCCGAGGGCAGCAGCGCCCACAGGGTGCTCGGGTCGAGGAACCCCAGCGACGGCACGGGGAGCGTCGAGGGCAGCGCGCCGATCCGCGCCACGTCCAGCCCGGCCCAGTTCGCCACGAGCGTGGCCAGCACCAGCGCGGGCAGCGAGAACGGCACCGCCTGCCGCCACCGCGCGCCCAGCAGCATCACCGCCGCGACCCCGAGCGCCAGCCCCACGGCCGCCCAGTTCGGCGCGGCGGCGAACTCCGCCACGGCCGCACCGGCGGCCAGCGCCACGTTCTCCACGTCGGGCGCGGGCACGCCCAGCGCGGCGGGCACCTGCTGGAGGCCGATCACCGCCGCGATCCCGATCGTGAACCCCTCCACCACGGGAGCGGGCACGTACTTCATGTACTGGCCCGCGCGCAGCACCGCGAGCGCGATCAGCAGCACGCCCGCCATCAGACCCACGGCCAGCACCCCGTCGGCCCCGTGCGCGGCCACGATGGGCACCAGCACGACGGTCATGGCCCCGGTGGGCCCGGAGACCTGGAGGCTGGACCCGCCGAACACGGCGGCCAGCGCCCCCGCGACCACGGCGGTCACCAGCCCGGCCGTGGCGCCCAGCCCGGACGCCACGCCGAAGCCCAGCGCCAGCGGCAGCGCCACCACGGCCACCGTCACCCCGGCGAGCAGGTCCCGCCGGGTCGCGCCCGCCCAATCGGCCTTGGCGGGCAAGAACGTCGTCACTCTTCTCCCTCTTCCCTGAGCAGTGCCAGCAGTTCGTCCTTGTTGGTGATCAGCCCGGCGAGCACCCGGCGCGCGGCGCGCAGCAGCTCGGCGACGTCGGGACTGGTGAGCTCGTAGACGACGGTCGTGCCGTCGCGGTTGGCGGCCACGATGCCGGACCGGCGCAGCACAGCGAGCTGCGCGGACAGGCTGGAGGCCTCGCCGCCGACGTCGGCCAGGAGGTCGCGGACGGGCAGCGGGCCGTCCTGGAGCAGTTCGAGGACCCGGATGCGGACCGGGTGGCCGAGCATCCGGAAGAACTCGGCCTTGGCCTGGTGCAGGGGCATGGTCACGGGGGAGCTCCGGGTGGTTCAAGAGTTGCGGATTTCTTCAACTGTACAACATTACAGTTAGTGAAGTTTGCGGGTTCGCAGGTCACGGGCTGTTCACTCGAAAGTGGCGACCGCGCGCACGCCCCGGCGCGGGACGATCGGGCGCACGGGAGAGCGAGGGAGGAGCGCGGTGGACGGGTGGCACGTGCGGGGCGCGGCGGTGGGGATCGAGGTCCGGGTGGGCGAGGTGGTCGTCTCGGTCCGGCGGCACGACGAGGAGCACGTGGTCGACGGCATCGGCAGCCCCGGCGTCAGCCACCGGGGCAAGGCCTGGATCGAGATCGTCGACGGCCAGCTCGGTGAAGTGGGCATGACCGCGAGCGACGTGCGCTCGATCGGGCTGTGCGTCCAGGAGGCGGCCGATCCGCTCCGGGGTCGTGCGTGGGAGGAGGCGCTGGCGGAGCGCTTTCCCCACGTGCCGGTCGTGCGCGGCGACGCGGACGGGTTCGCCGCCTACGGCGAGCACGTGCACGGCGCGGGCGGGGGCGCCCGGGTGCTGCTGTCCGCCCACGTCTCGACCGGGTTCGGCGCGGGGCTGGTCGTCGGCGGCACGATCTTCCGCTCCGGGGCCCTCGAAGCGCTGGGGAGCGGGCCGCTGGGCCGTCCCCGGCTCGTCGAGCGGGTCCACGAGCGCTACCGGGGTCTGCGGGCGGACCTGCCCGCCAGACCGGTGGAGGTCGTCTGGCGGGCCAAGGAGCACGACCCGGCGTGCGTCCAGGTCCTGCACGAGGTCGGCCGGGCCCTCGGCGCGGAGCTGGCGCGCGTGCGCGCGGTGGTCGACCCCGACGTGATCGTGCTGGGCGGCGACCTGTCCTTCGCACCCGACGCGCTGGTGCGCGGCCCGGTGCGGGAGGAGCTGGAGCGCGCCGCGTCCCCCGGCGACCGGCCGGTCGTGGTGCGCAAGTCCCGGCTCGCCGACCTCGCGGGCGCGCGCGGCGCGCTGGCGTTCGCCGCCTCCTGACCGGAAGCGCCCACCGGACCGAGTCCGGTGGGCGCCCGTGGTCACGTCCGATCGATCACCGAGGCGTCGAAGCCCGGCAGTACAACGCGTCCGGCCCCTTGTCCGAGAAGATCCGCCCCGTCCAGGCGATCCCCGCCACGTGCTCGTTCTCCGCGCACTGCCCCTTGTACCTGCTCGGCGCGAACTCCCCGCCGGGGTTCCCGGCCGGCCTGCTGTCCCCCCGGTCGAACCACACCGTCCGCCCCGTCCCGCCCAGCGCCGCCCCCGACCGGGCGCACAGCGCCGCCGAGAACGCGCCGCCCCGCACCGAGTAGCCCGCGACGTAGTGGTCCGCCGGGCACTGCACCTTCGTGTACCCGCTCGCCCAGTCCTGCGTCACGTTCTCCTCCCCCCGCACCACCACGAACCCGCCCGGCGCGCCCGCGACCCCGGTGCACAGCGCCCGCGCGCCCGCCTCCGCGAGCCCGACCAGCCGCTGCCCGTCCGCGCACACCCCCTTGCGCGCCCCGGAATCCCAGTCGCCCAACCCCCGCGCCGCCCGCGACGCCGACAGGTCCGCGTGCTCCAGGCCCAGCATCGACCACCGCGCCCCCACCGGCACCACCCCGGTCCGCCCGGACGCCCCGACCAACCTGCGCCACGCCGCGCCCCGCCAGTCCGCGTCCACCGACGTCCGCCGACCGTCCCGGTCCAGGTTCAGCAGCGACCAGTTGTTCCCCGACTCGCCGTTGCCCACCACCGGCCAGTACGCGAAGTCCGCGTCCGCCTCCACCAGCAGGTCCACGAACCGCTCGAACCAGTCCCGCGTGTTCGCCGCGCTGTCCCGCCCGACCCCGAACTCGCTGATCCACACCGGCGCGGTGAAGTGCTGACCGGTCTCGGCCGACACGTACAGCGCCTGCCGCCGCACCACGTCCTTCAGCTCCTGCGGCGACAGGTCCTGGTACCTCGGGTCGGTCGTCTCGCCGATCCCGGTCGCCCCGGAGTGGTTCGGCCCGGTGTAGCCGTAGAAGTGCGCCGAGTACACCAGCTTGTCCGACTCCACCAGCGCGTGCGACAGCGTCCGCACCGGCTCCAGCGTCGGCCTCCCGTGCGGGAACCCGTCGACCGGCAGCCCGGTCCAGTTGATCCCCTCCACGATCACCAGCAGGTCCGGGTTGGCCTCGGTCAGGATGCGGTTCGCCACCTGCTGGCTCGCGCGGTGCCAGTCGTGGTCGTTGCCCCGGCCCCAGTTCGGGTCGTCGGTGATGTTCCGCCGGACCTCGTTGTACAGGTCCGCGCCCACCACCCGCTTGTTCGACGCGTACCGCCGCGCCATGAACAGCCAGTCCTCCTGCCACTGCGCCTCGGTGCGCGCGGTGTTCCACCGCTCGTTCCCGTCGACGCCGCAGCACCACCGGGACGTCCCCGTGTGGTTGTTCAGGATCACCGCGAACCCGCGCGCGGTCAGCCGCTCGACCACCCGGTCGTACACGCCCAGCGGGGTCAGGCCGCGCAGGGCGGGGTTCGCGGGCAGGTCAGGCACGGGCGCGGTGTCGCGCACCATCTCGTTGGAGAACGGCAGGCGCACGCTGTTGAGCCCGAGCTCGGCGAACCCGTCGATGACGCTCTCCAGCGGCGCCCGGTCAAGGCCCAGCGGCGTCTGGTGGGCGATCTCCCCGGCGTGGTGGTTCGCCGGGTCGGACTTGGAACCGGAGCCCGTCCAGGTGCCGCTGGCGCCGTGCCAGTTGCCGGACTTGAGCTTGAACCGGTTGCCGTCCGCGTCCACGACGTACCGGCCCCGCGTGCTCAGCGGGGCCTTCCAGTCGGCGAGCGCGGACGTGGCGGCCCGGGAGTCGGCGGGGGAGTCGGCTGGGGCCGCGACGGCGGGCAGGGCGCCCGTGAAGGTCGACGCGGTCAGCAGGGCGATGAGTGCGATAGGTCCAGACCTCACGGTCGGACCGTAGCGCCGCGTGATCGGTCGTGGACAGGGCGCGGCCGGGATTGGTCCGGACAAGAACCGGCCGTCACCTCTCGGACGGCCCAGGCGCGTCTCACACCGGACAAGCGGAACTGGCCGGTCGGGGGACAGCGCTGGGTCAGGAGTGGAGATCAACACCCGCATGAATGACTCACAGGTGCTTTTTGGTAGCAGGATTGGTCCGTTAGGAGTTCAGACCTCCCCTGCTGAGAAGGGGTCATGCATACTCCCTTCGGGTGATCGAGGTCCCCCGATCGCGTCGTCGCGATGCGAGTTCGACGCAGCTTGGGGAACGTCGGCCCCAGTGCACCGCACACCGGGCGCACCGCCCAACCGGCTCCAGCGAACCAACCGAGAAAAGGGACGCCCAGTGGCCCTCCACGAGCAGACCGCGGACACCGCTGTCTACGAAGCCGCCCTCCAGCGCCGAGGGGTCGACCCCACCAGGATGCACGAGCTGAAGGCGATCGCCCTGTCCACCCCGGAGGGCGCCCAGCGGCTCAAGACCGCGCTCAGCGTCCAGGCCGTGGGCGCCGAGGTCCTGGTCGCGCGGAGCCGCAAGATGCTCTTCGACCTGAGCGTGCCCGTGCAGGTCGGCGTCTCGGTCTGCAACACCACCGACAGCACGATCACCTGCCGCATCGGCGGGCGCGCGGTCGTGGAGACCACCACCAGCTTCCACATCCCGACCTGGGGCGAGAAGACCTTCTACGACGTGCTCGCCTCCGCCACCGCCGCCGCCTACGGGCAGGCGTGGCGCCAGGAGGAGGTGTTCGAGGACTACGTGGACGTGCCGATCGAGCCGGGCCGCGCCTGCTGGCTGGAGCGCGAGACGGTCATGCGCACCAGCATCGGCGCGGACTTCATCGTGGCCACCCCGCCGCTGCGCCCGTTCCGCCTGGTCGGCGACTACACCGGCCCCGGCACGGCGGGCGGGCTCACCGACCGGGTGACCGTGCGCACCCGCGTGCTCGACCAGGCCATGCAGGCCGCCATCCGCGAGGCCGCCGCCGTGGGCACGCCCGGCGTGCGCGGCCTGCCGGACGGCAGCGTCGAGCTGTTCGAGGGCCTGGCCACCCTGCTGGACGGCGAGCCCCCGACGACCCTGGGCGTGCTGGACAACCGGCGCTGACCACCGCGCCCCCGTTCGGTCGGGGAGAGCGGGGCGCGGGGTCCGGGAAGACGGCCCTGGACGAGCGGAAGGCCGGGCGCGGCGGGTGGGAACCCGCAGCGCCCGGCCTTCGGCGTGCGTGCGGGCGCGCACCGACCGGTGCGCGCCCGCCCGCGAGCGTCACGGACGCGAGGCGTAGGTCTGGTCGTCCACGTTCGACCCGTACACCGCCGCGTTCTTCGGCACCTGCACCACCAGGTTCTCCGCGATCGTGGTCGCCGCCGCCGTCGGGACCTTCTTGGGCATGGACTTGGCCAGCGCCGCGCTGACCTTGTCCAGCACCTTCAGGAACTGGTCCACCAGCTTGGACAGCTTCCGGATCGTCGAGACGATCCGGTCCACCCACTCCCGGATCTTGTTGGCCCACTTCACCACGACCCGGATGCCGTCCGCGACGATCGCGGGCGTGGCCAGCCCGATCGTGAGCGCCGCCGCCGCGGCGGCCCTGATCAGCCACTGCACCAGCTCGCTCATGCCCATCGCGATCAGGTCCCGCACCGTCGTGCGCACCACCGCGACCGCCGCCGCAGCGCCGGTCAGCGCCGCGCCGACCCCGCTCGCCGCGAGCGACGCGCCCTGGATGGCGTCGGCCTGGAGCATCGCCACCGGCCGGTAGGCGCTCACCGCCGGTCCGGTCCACGGCTCGGTGTCGGCCTGCACGACCCGCCGCATCTCCTCCGCCGCCTTGGCCAGGTGGTCGGAGACGTTGCCCCAGGTGCCCGCGTTCTGGTTGACCACGGCGGGGTTGCCCGCCAGCGCGTCGAGCATCTCCTTGAGCGGCGAGGTGTGCTCGATGAACCAGGCGAACGCGGAGGACAGCAGCGCGCCGAACGGGTCCGCGACGAACCCGAGCGCGTCGATCCCGGCCGCGCCCGCGTTGATGCCTGCTTCCAGCCAGTCGCCGCGCTGCACGGCGAGCACCGCGTCGGCGGCCGGTTCCAGGACCGCCGCGCCGGTGATGCCGTCGAAGCCGTCGTCCGACGCGGGAGCCGCGATGAGCGGGTTGTCGTTCATCGGACCCCGTCCAGTGCCTTGTCGATGATGTCCATGCCCTTGATGACCGCAGCCTCGACCGCGTCGTAGGTGTCCGCCATGCCGGTGATGCCCTCGGCGGTGGCGTGCACGACGGTGCGCGCGGTGCTGATCGCGGTGTGCCCCATGGCCTCCACCGAGCCCATCAGCGGCAGCAGCAGCGGGCTGCACAGGATGCCGTAGGCGGTCGTCCCGCTGATCGTGGCCTGCGTCGCCGCGTCCTTGGCCACGTCGATCTGGTCGACCACGCCCCCCAACCTGCCCGCGTGCTCCCGCATCTCGCCGGTGTGGACGCCGAACCCGTCAACCACCGCTGATCACCAGCCCTTCCGGTCGCTCGCCCAGTCGCGGTTGCCGAAGTCCTCGTCGTCGTCCGGTCGCGCGGCGCGGCGGGGGGCCGCGCCGGGCGCCGGGGTCGTGCCCTGCTGCGCCGGTCCGGCGCCCTGCGGCGCTCCGGGGAACGCGCCCGGCGCCGGGGGCGGCGGGGGAGGCGGCGGACCGGGGTGGGGCGGCTGCTGGCCCGACGGCGGTTCCGGCGGCGGCTCGGGGAACTTCTCCTTGAGCCCGCCGACGATCGCCTCCGTCGCGGTGGAGTCGCCCAGGATCGGGGTGACCGCCTCCTGCATCCGCGCGGCGAGCTGCGACTGCGCGGCGCGCATGGTGGACATGATCTCCGCCGACAGCTCGGGGGCCCGCTTGCGCAGCGCCGCCTCGCCCAGGTCGAGCGCGGTGACGTTGCCGCCGCTGTCGACCGTGACGGTCACCGCGCCGTCGGGGGAGCGCCTGGTCACGCTCAGCTCGCGCGCCACCTGCGTGAGCTGGTCAGCCTGCCGGAGGCTGTTCTGGATCTGCTGGTCCCACCCGCGCATCAGCGCTTCGGGATCACCAGTGGCCGGATTCAAGCGCCACCCCTGCCCTTCTCGTCGTCCTTGCCGATTCGCGACGCCGCTCCGAGGAGGACCAGCAGGAGGAGGGCGCCACCGCCGAGCGCGCCGAAGACCGACCCGAGGCCGAGCAGCAGGCTCGGCTCGAAGTCGGCCCGGTAGACCCGCTCGACGTCGCCGCCGCCCTTCGGCCTGGTCTCCAGCCGCCGCACGACCGCGAGGTCCCGGCCTTCGTCGGCCGGGGTGAACTGGCCCGAGGGGGTCTGCTCGACCCGCGAGGTCGTGCCGTCGTCCCAGCTGGCCTCCGCCGCGCAGGACCACCTGGTCCCGAAGCCGGGCCCGCCCACCTCGCGGCACTGCCCGATCGTGGCCGTGCCCCGGCCCGCGACGTCGGCCAGCGCGGCCTGCGGCTGCCAGCGCGCCATCCCGTCGAGGCCCAGCACGCCCAGCACCGCCCACGCCGACAGCCCCGTCAGCGCGGCGATGACCAGCGCGAGCCTGCGCACCACGTCGTGGACCTTCCCCCTCGTCCGGCTCTCCCCGGCTTACGACGCGGAGTGTCGCCCATCCGGTTCCGCCGTTTGCCCGTTTTGTGCTCGCGGGTCCACGAAAGGGTGAGGTGGGGTGAGGCGGGTCGCCCAGCGTGTGAAGATCACCTGAAGATCGGGGCGGAACACGTTGCGCCGGGCGCGGTCACCTGCTCGTTCGTGCACGGGCGTGCTCGGCAGTGCCTGCGCGGTGGCTCAGCCCGCCGCGATCGCTACCGCTCCGGCGTGCCGGGGCCGCTCGGCCTCGGCCAGCAGCAGCGCGGCCACCGCCGAGCGCCGGATCGGGCGGGGCAGGCGCCGGGAGCCGAGCGGCAGCAGGCGGGCGCCGGTGGGGTCCTGCGGGGCGCCCCCGGTCGCGGTCGGACCGGTCAGCGGTCCCGCGTGGACGACCGTCCCGCCCGCCGCGAGGACCAGCGCGTCGGCCGCGACCTTGTCGGCGATCTCGTCCGCGCCGAGCGCCAGGCGCAGCAGCGCGGCGGTGGCGGCGTTCGCGGACGGTCCGGAGCCGTGCGCGCCCAGCCACACCAGGCGCGGCGGTCCGGCGGCGACCACCGACGCCGCGCCCGCCGCCAGCACGCCCGGAGCGGACCCCGGCGGGTTGCCCAGCGCCGAGACGACCGCGTCGCACCCGGCCAGCGCGGTCGCGACCGCGTCCCGGTCCCGCACGTCCACCGCCACCGCCCGCAGCGCCCCGTGCTCGGGCAGGCCGCGCGGGGTGCGGCTGAGCGCGGTCACCGACCAGCCGCGCCGCAGGGCGCGCGCCACCACGTGCCCGCCGACGCCCCCGGTCGCGCCCAGCACGACCAGCCGCAGGCCGCTCACAGCGCGGCCAGCACGGCGACGGCCTGCGCGTGCACGCCCGGCGCGGCGGCCAGGAAGTCGCCGCTCGCCGCGGTCCACGCCTCACCCCGCAGGTCGCTGACCACCCCGCCCGCCTCGGCGACCAGCAGCGCCCCCGGCAGCAGTCCCGAGCGGACCGCGCCGTGCTGCCAGAACACGTCCGAGCGCCCGTCGGCCACGTGCAGCAGCCGCAGCGTCGGCGGCACGCTCACCCCGAGCACCCCGGACGCGGCCATCATCGCGGTCGCCGACCGGCCGATCAGCCGCCACGTCCCCTCGGTCTCCCTCGGGCTGGCCTGCCCGGTGCCCACGAGCGCGCCGCGCAGCTCCGCCTTGACCGACGCGCGCAGCCGCTCCCCGTTCCGCAGCGCCCCGCCGCCCGCCGTCGCGGTGTAGGTCAGGTCCGCCAGCGGCAGGTGCACGGCGGTGAGCACCGGCAGGTCGTCCTCGACGAGGGTCGCCGTGACGCCCCAGTCGGGCAGCCCGTGCACGTGGTTGATCGCACCCTCCACCGGGTCGACCACCCACCACCGGCCGCTCGGCAACCCGCCCTCGGCCAGCTCGTCCTCCACCCAGCCCGCGTCCGGGACGGCGGCTTCGAGCCTCGGGCGCAGCTGCGCGAGGGAGACCCGGTCGGCGGCGGCGATGGCGGCTTCGACGTCGGCCCGGTCGACCAGGTCGTGGCTCGTGCGGTACCGCCGGGCCAGCGCGGCGCCTGCGGCCCGGACGGCGTCGACGGTTTCGGCGAGCGTGCTCATCTTGTTGTCCTCCAAGGGTTTTCCCGCGCTCCCGGCGGTGCCGCCGGTGCTGTCGACCACGCTAGGAGGACCCGATCATTAACTCAAATGCATCTTTTTCAATCGAGCATTTACTCCGGTGCAATCAACGCGCGCAGCCGCTCCAGGCACAGCTCCCGCAGCCAGCGGTGCGCCGGGTCGCCGTCGTGGCGGCGGTGCCAGGTCAGGTGCAGGGTGATCTCCGGCGCGTCCAGCGGCAGCGGGCGGCGGGCCAGCCCGTGCTCGCGGGCGAGCGGCCCGGCCACCGAGGACGGCACCGTCGCGACCGCCCCGCAGCGCAGGGCCAGCCGCAGCGCGGCGACCCCGGTCGGCGCGGCGGCCACCACCGTCCGCGCGAGCCCCAGTTCGGCCAGCAGCGCGTCGACCCGGTCGGTGAGCGCGCCGCGCCGCGACACCACCACGTGCTCGGCGGCGGCGTACCGCTCGGCGGTCAGCGCGCCCCGCGCGAGCGGGTGGTCCTGGGCCAGCACGACCACCGGCAGGTCCCGCCCCACCGGCTCGTGGTGCGCGTCGGGGGTGGGCGCGGGACCGGCGCTGGTGCCGAGGTCGACGTCCGCCAGCGCCTCCCGACCGTCCGAAGCGGACTCCCCGAGGAACCGCAACCGCACCCCCGGCGCCCGCTCGCGCACCGCCGCGAGCACCTCGGGCCCGGCCAGCTCGGTCACCGAGTCGTGCCACCGCAGCAGGAACACCCGCTCCAGCGCCGGGAGGTCGACGGCCCGACGCGGCGAGAGCACCTCCTGCGCCTCCCGCACCAACCGCCGCACCTCCCCGCGCACCTCGGTGGCGTAGGGCGTGGGGACCATGGAACGCCCGCTGCGCACCAGGATCTCGTCCCCGGTGGCCCGCCGGATGCGCGCGAGCGCCCGGCTGACGGCGGGCGCGGTGAGGTGCAACCGCCGCGCGGCGCCGGTGACGCTGCCCTCGTCGAGGAGGGCTTCGAGGGCGCGCAGGAGGTTCAGGTCCAGGGACACGGGGCGCACTGTACGGAGTCGGGTGGTGGTCGCCGCGGCGCTCGGGACGGCGTGGTGATTCCACCTATTCCTTCAGTGTCCCCCGAAATCAGCCCGAGACGCCCGCGCCCACCGCGGGCCACAGCTCCCGGACCGCCCCCGCCACCTCGCCGGCGTCCTCGAACACCCGCCACACGTGCCCGTCCGGCCTGATCAGCGCCGCCGCCAGCCCCGGTCGCGGCAGCTCCGCCGCAGGCACCCGCACCACCGGAACCCCGTCCGCCACCACGCCGCCGTCCGCGCTCAGCACCACCGGCGTCCCCGCGTGGAAGTGCCGGAACAGCCCCTCGCCGAGCACCGCCCGCGCCCCCACCACCCCGTCCCCGCCCGGTTCCGCGTAGGTCACGTCCAACGCCGACAACCGCATCGCCAGCGTCCGCGCCAACTCCCGGTTCCCCTCCAGCAGCCCCGAGAACAGCTCCCGCATCGCCCGCCCCTCCGCCGACACCCCGGTGATCAGCACCGTCTGCGCCCGCGTGTGCTCGCCCAGCGCGACCCCCACCGGCCACCGCTCCGCGTGGTAGGTCTCCAGCAGCGACTCCGGGGCCCGCCCGCGCACCGCCGAGGCCAGCTTCCACCCCAGGTTCATCGCGTCCTGCACCCCCACGTTCAACCCCACCCCGCCCGCCGGGAAGTGCCGGTGCGCCGCGTCGCCCGCCAGCAGCACCCGCCCCTCCCGGTACCGCGCCGCGACCTTCGTGGCGTTGCCGAACCGGGACAGCCAGCTGGGGGAGCGCGCCCCGAAGTCCGTGCCCGCGATCCGCCTGGCGGTGGCCCGCAGCTCGTCCAGGGTGAGCGGCGCCGCGCCCGCCGCCGGGTCGTAGCCGACCAGCCGGACCCGGCCGTCCGGCAGCGGCGCGGCCATGAGCGCGCCGTGCTCGCCGTGCCAGCTCGCGCCGGGCGCGGGCGGGTCGGACAGCTCCACGTCGCCGAGGAACCCGTAGAACGTCGACTCGCTGCCGGGGAACCCGATGCCAGCCGCCTCCCGCACCGCGCTGCCCGCCCCGTCCGCGCCCACGACGTGCCCGGCGCGCAGCTCGTAGCCCCCGTCCGGCCCGGCGACCTCCAGCACCACCTCGTCGCCGGTCTGCGCCAGCCCGGTCACCCGGTGCCCGCGCAGCACCCGCACGCCCAGCGCCCGCGCCCGCTCCTCCAGCAGCCGCTCGGTCTCGGCCTGCGGCTGGGTGAGCAGGAACGGGAACTGGGTGGGCAGGGCGCTGAAGTCCAGGCGGGTCGGCAGCATCCCGAAGTGCCAGCCGGGCGCGCGACCGCCGGTGCGCAGGAACCCGTCCTCGACCCCGCGCAGCGCCAGCACCTCCAGCGTGCGCGGGTGCAGCCCCAGCGCCTTGGAGTGCGGCGACCGCTCCAGCTCGCGCTCCAGCACGACCGGCCGCACCCCGCCCAGCGCCAGCTCGGCCGCCAGCCACAGCCCGACCGGCCCCGCGCCGACCACGACGACCCTGCCCGAGGAATTCATAGTAACGAACCTCCAGTGAATGTAGGTGCGCTACTGTAGATCTTGTGGAGACCCGTGGCTACACCTCCCCCCTCCGCGAGGAAGCGGCGGCCCGGACCCGCGAGCGGGTGCTGCTCGCGGCGGCCGAGCTGTTCGCCGAGGGCGGGTACGCGCGCACCAGCGTGGCGGCCATCGCGCGCGCCGCCGGGGTCGCGGTGAACACCGTGTACACGAGCGTCGGCGGCAAGTCCGCGCTGCTCCTGGCCATGGTCGACGACGGCGTCGCGGACGAGGCGGTGCGCGCGACCACCGCCGCGCTGACCTCCGCGACCAGTTCCGCCGAGGTGCTGGACCTGGTCGCGCAGGGCACGTCGGTGACCAGGGACCGGCGCGAGCTGACCCTGTCCGTGCTGCTGGACAACCGCGACGCGCACCCCGACGTCGCCGAGGCCGCGCGGGTGGCCGAGGCCGAGGTCAGGGCGCGGTTCGCGGAGGCGGCGGACCGGATGCTGGAGCTGGGCGGGCTGCGCGAGGGGGTGGGCCGGGACGAGCTGCGCCGGGCGCTGTGGTTCTACTTCGGCTTCCCGGCGTGGCGGGTGGTGCGGGCGGAGGGCCTGTCCTGGGGTGACGGCGCGGTGTGGCTGTGCGGCCAGGCGGCGGACTCGCTGCTGGCCCGCTGACCTTCCGGGGGAGCCGGTCCGTCCGTGGTGGACAATGGCCGGGTCTTTCCGAGTGGAACGGGTGGTGCTGGTGCGCGCGCAGGTCGAGGTCGTCGGGATCGGCGCCGGGGACCCCGGTCACGTCACGGTGGCGGCGGTGGACGCCCTGCGGCGCGCCGACGTGGTGTTCTTCCTGGACAAGCCGGGCGAGGCGCGCGAGCTGTCCGACCTGCGCGAGGCGATCCTGGCGACCCACGTCCCCGGCGGCGGCTACCGGGTGGTCCGCGCCGAGGACCCGCCCAGGGACCGCGCGGCCGACGGCTACGCCGACGCGGTGGTGGACTGGCGGGTGCGGCGGGCCGACGTGTGCGAGCGGCTGATCGCCGAGCACCTGGGGGAGGGCGAGGTCGGGGCGTTCCTGGTGTGGGGCGACCCGGCGCTGTACGACAGCATCATCGCGGTGGTGGAGGACGTCCGGGCGCGCGGCACGACGGAGTTCGACGTGCGGGTGATCCCCGGCATCAGCAGCGTGTCCGCGCTGGCGGCCAGGCACGCGACCACGCTGAACCAGGTGGCGGGCGCGGTGCAGATCACCACCGGCAGGCGGCTCGCGGCCGGGTGGCCGGAGGACGCGGACGACGTGGTGGTGATGCTGGACGCGCGCAACGCGTTCCTGGAGCACCTGGCGGAGCCGGGGGTGACGATCCACTGGGGCGCGTACGTGGGCACCGAGGACGAGATCCTGATCTCCGGGCCGCTGGCGGAGGTCGCGGAGCGGATCGTGGAGACGCGGGAGCGCGCGCGGGCGGAGAAGGGCTGGATCATGGACACCTACCTGCTGCGCCGCACGCGCTGACCTGACCTGGCGGGGCGGGCGACGGGCCTCGGCGCCCGTCGTGCGCGGCGCCCGCCGACCGGCGGGCTTCGACCCGCTTCACCCGGCTCCGGGTAGCCCGAGCGCGTCCATCGCGGTCCTGAGCAGCACCGACGCGGTCAACCCGTCCACGTCGCACGGCTGGCAGGCCAGGTCGACCACCTCGGGCGCGTCCACCCCGGCGATGATCAGGTCGCAGGCCAGCCGGACCGCGTCCTCGCCGTCGACCTCCCGCGCGCCCGGCGCGCTGGCCAGCGCGTTCGCCTCGACCACCCGCGCCGCCAGCTCATCCGGCAGCGCGCGCAGCCACGCGGGCCCCTCCACCGGTCAACGCCCCTCGGCCCGGTCCGCGCCGCGCCCGTCGTGCTCGGCCAGGCGCTGGTCCGCCAGTTCCACCGTCGCGCGGGCGAACGCGCGGATCCGGGTGCGCAGGACCACCCGCTCCTCCTCGTCCGCCCCCTCCCACTCCGCGCACAGCAGCAGCGCGCCCGCGACCGACGTGCTGTCCGGGGTCGAGTCCCAGCGGTCCCACAGGTCGTACATGCCCTCGCACGGGCCGACCTCGCCGCGCAGCACCACCCCGGCGACCTTGCGGGTGATCGTCCACTCGAAGCGGTACCAGTCGACGGCGGGCAGGCCCAGGTCGTCCAGCGCGGCCCTGAGCAGCGCGTTCGCCGTCTCGTCGGCCACCTCGCCCGGTGACTGGCAGGCCAGGTCGACCACGTGCGGCGTGTCGACGCCCGCGAGCACGAGGTCGCAGGCCAGGCGCACGGCGTCCCGGCCGTCGATCGCGTGCCTGCCCGGCGCGCTGGCCTCGCAGTTGGCCTCGACCACGCGGGTCAGCAGGTCGGGCGAGAGCTCGAGCAGTCTGGCGGGGAGTTCGTCCACAGTGGTCATTACAGGCGATCGCCCCCGTGATCACCAGCGGTTTCGCGGAACTCGTCGGGTGCGTCGCGCGACAGCGGAGCGGCGGCCGATCACGCACCGCCCCGGAGCGACCACGAAGAGCGAGAGGGGCGCGCGGCCCCCGTCTCCCGCCGTCGGGGACGGGGGCCGCGCGCCCCGGTGCTCGAACCCGCTCAGCCCCCGATGTTGCCCTGGGGCCCCGCGTACGTCCCGAGGATCTTCGGGATCTCGGCGGCCGGGTCGAGGGTGTAGCTGTAGAACGTCTTCGGGTCGAAGGCCGCCCCACCGCTCTGCTGCTTGCCGCTGGAGTTCACGACCACGTTGCCGCTCTGCTTGAGCTGCGCGGTGTCGTCCCGGTAGTACGGGTCCTTGACCTTGTCGAAGTAGGAGTTCTCCAGGACCATCTTGGTCCCACCACGCGCGTAGTTGCCGTACGACTTCACGTTCTGCAGGTAGTTGTTGTACAGGTGCGCGTAGGCGACGTTGTCGGTGCTGGGGTTGCGCTGGTTGGTGTCGCGGATCCAGTTGTGGTGGATCGTGATGCGGGCGGTGACGTTGTCGGTCCAGCCGATGCCGAAGGACTTGTTGTTGTCCGCCAGCACGTTCCAGGACACGGTCAGGTTGGTGGTGTCCTTGCGGCTGTCGATCAGGCCGTCGTTCATCCGCGTGATCGTGTTGTGGTCGATCCAGACCTTGTTCGAGCTGTCGATCTGGATGCCGTCGTAGTCGAAGTCCTTGTCGTCCGGGTCGTCGGAGGCGACGCGGGTGTCGCGGATCGTCAGGTTCCGGATGATCACGTTCGACACGCCGTTGAGGTTGAACCCGCCGTTCACGACCTGCCCGGACGTGCCGACCCCGACGATCGTCTTGTTCGACGCCACCGGGATCTCCTTCCCGTACGGCGTCACGGTGATCGCCCGGTCGACCCGGATCACGTGCGGCGTGCTGGCCGACGCGTACTTCACCAGGTCGGCGAAGTTCGTCGCGGTCACCACGGTCCCGCCCGCGCCACCGGTGGTCCCGGCCGCGCCCGCGAACCCGTCGGGCGTGCCCGACCAGGTCCGACCGGACACCGGCGTGAACAGCCACTGCTTGTTGGAGTTGGCCGTGCAGCCCTCCTGCGCGATCGCCACGCCCAGGCCCTGCCCGGCGTCCTTGTTGGCCAGGCACAGGTTGCTGGCCACGTTGACCAGCTGGTACGTCCCGGACCCCGAAGCCGTGAGCCGCCACTGCTGCATGGTGTCGCCGGAGCAGCTCCACTGCTGGGCCTGCACGAAGTACTCGGTCGTGCCGTAGGGGATGTCCAGGCACTTGCCGGTCGCCACGTTCACCAGCGCGTACGTCCCGGACCCGGACCCGCGCAGCGTCCACTGCTGCATGGTCCCGCCCCAGCAGTCCCACTGCGCCACGAGCGCGCCGTTGGCGGTGTTGCCGTCCAGGACGTCCAGGCACTTCCCGCTGTTCTTCACCGCGATGGTGTAGGTGCTCCCGGCGGCGGGCACGGCCGCCTGCGCCGAGGGCGTCGCCACGGTCAGCGCGATCACCGCGCCCAACCCGACCGCCGCGGCAGCGGCCTTGAACAGGTGCTTCTTGCGCATCGTCTCGGCTCCTCGCCGTGTCAGCTGATCGGGTTCCAGCCGTCGCTACCGGCCAGGTACTTCTGCGGCGTGTACTCGGCGGCCTGCGAGTCGGACAGCTGCGGCCGGTTCGAGTTCGACCCCGCGCCGCTGCCCGTGTTCCGGTACTCCAGGAAACGGGCGTTCTTCCAGTTGTTGTCCGACATG
The DNA here is from genome assembly GCF_024171695.1 of Actinosynnema pretiosum. Classification (GTDB taxonomy): domain Bacteria; phylum Actinomycetota; class Actinomycetes; order Mycobacteriales; family Pseudonocardiaceae; genus Actinosynnema; species Actinosynnema pretiosum. The sequence continues at coordinate 525,989 of NZ_JAMTCF010000005.1, forward strand.
TTCGTCCACGGCTCCGCCGTCTTGATCGTCGACGACAGGCTCGACTCCCGGTACAGCACCTGCGCGTCCGGACGCCACGGCCGACCCAGCTGCGTCACGTTGTTCGCCGCACCCGTGATCGTGGACTTGTAGAACAGGAACCCGTACTTCCGGCCCGCCTCCGTGCTCGCCGCCGTGATCGGCCCACCACTGGAGCGCTTCTCGTGCACCGTCGTCCGGTGGAACACGATCGTCCCCCCACCGAAGATGAAGTCCACCGTGCCCTCGACATACGAGTCCACCACGTAGGCGCGGGTGGCGTCGTTGACCAGGAACGTGTCCTGATCACCCAACAACCGCACGTTCCGCAGCACGATCCGATCCGCGTTCGTCTGCAACGCCACCGCCTGCGCCCCCGACGGCACGCTCGACTCGTCCAGATCGTTCGAGATCGTCAGGTTCTCCGCCACGAAACCCGCACCCCGCGCGAAGAACGACGCGCTGTTCGACGTCCCGTGCGTGTACGCGCTGTTGTTGTAGACGATCACCGTGCCCGACGGCCCCGACCCCAACCCCCGCAACGTGATGTTCGGCTTGTTCGCCGGAACGG
>NZ_JAMTCF010000006.1 GCF_024171695.1 Actinosynnema pretiosum
CGGTGTCCGGTTCGACCGGCCGGGACCGGGACGACCGGCGACCAGACCGAGGCGGGTGATCGCGGACAAGGGCTACTCCAGCCGCGCCATCCGCTCCTACCTGCGCAGACGCCGCATCCCGGCCACCATCCCGGAACGCCGCGACCAGAGGGCCAACCGGCTGCGCCGAGGCCGGGCCGGCGGACGCCCGCCGACCTTCGACCGCGCCGCCTACAAGCGTCGCAACGTGGTGGAACGCTGCTTCAACCGGCTCAAGCAGTTCCGCGCCATCGCCACCCGCTTCGACAAGACCGCCGTGTCCTATCGAGGCATGCTCGACCTGGCCACGCTGCTCATCTGGCTTTGAGGACAGGCCCTAGCCCGCGTCCTGGTGCGCCAGGACCCGCAGCAGACCTTGGACCTGCTGGAGCGGGCGCTCGTGTTCGACCCGCACAACGACCTGCTCTACCGGGACATCATGCGGGTGCAGGACCGTCTCGGCCGGGCAGACGCCATCCCGCGCACCTTGGCCCTGTTGACCACCCGGCTCGCCGAGCTCGGCGAGCAGCCGACACGAGAGACCCTCGACTTGGCCACCCGGTTGCTTCAGCGTCACACGGCTGAGAGCACGCCTTACTCGGGTCAAGCTCTTGAGACATGACGGAAAAGTTCTTTCAGGCTTCGACAACCGGGAGAATAATACTCTTTCATGTTTTTGCGATCACGTTTCACGATGCTATCGTGCAGGACGGCGGTTTTAGACAAAAGTTTCTTTCGGCAAACTGAGGTCCCACAAAGAGAAAGGTCCCCAGTCAGACGCGACAAGTTCCAGCAAACCGCAGCCGTGAAGTCACCAAGAAGAGAGGACCAAGGAAGGCGATCCCGGTGAAACCGGGCTCCACTCTGCTTACCAGAGCACTCACCGAAGGGTAATCGAGCCCTCCTCAACGCCAGTACAACGACCAGCCCCGCACATGGGGATCCCCTTGAGGATCCTCCGGAGGGACAGGTTAGAGCACCACCCCCGCCACCTTGCACAAGCACAGGAAAGCACCCACGCAAGAGGATCCGCTGGTCACCCAGACTCGCTTGACCGCAAGCAGGTGGGGACATCGGGGGGCGGTGCTGGACTTACCCAATCGCACCCGTCCAAACTTCCCACTTCACACCCTTGGGACTTTTCACCCCATTTCGCTTGCCACTTCATTTCCACTGGCATCAGTTTGTTTTAACAACACGCCCATCAAGCTCCACCCCCTCTTGCGCCACCAGTAAGAACTCGCCCCCAAACCCTCTTTCCGACATGCCGTCAAATCGCTCAAATTCCACCAAAATTGCCGACTAAAGAGTCTTTAAAAAGGCCCCGAAAACCATTGCGAACCGCCCGCCGCAGAGTCATAATTAAATGGCACCAGGGAAATGGAACCCACAACGAATACCACCCCCGGCGTGAGCCATGTCAAAAACGCGAGCAAAAGGAAACCGCCATGTCCGCACCCATTCCACCCGACCCGACCACCGCGACCGCCCCGGACGGGGACGACGACGGGACAGCTCACCGGTTGGGCAGCGGGGCGTTGCGGGCGATGGTCGCCCGGGTCCTGTTCGACCAGGACAGGACGCCGTTGAGCGCGGGCCAGATCGCCACCAGGACCGGCAGGTCGTCGGGGGCGATCGGGAACGCGTTGAAGAAGTTGGCGGAACAGGGCGCGGCGGAGGTGGTGTCGATCTCGCCGCTGACCTACCGGTCGACCGGGTCGACCCTGGCCGCCGCGACGCCCCCGGTCCGGTCGCGTCCGGGGAGGTCCGGTGGTCGGGGTAGGCCGTCGCACCTGGTCACCGGTCCGGTGTCGCGTCCGAACGGGACCGCCTACCACCCCCGGACGTTGGCGGGGTTGCCGGATGTGACGGTGTTGCGGCGGTTGCGCGACGCGGGGGTTCCCGCGTTGTTGTACGGGCCGCCGGGCACGGGCAAGACGTCGATGGTCGAGGCGGCGTTCCCGGACTGCCTGACGGTGCAGGGCGACGGTGACACGGTGGTGGCCGACCTGGTGGGCGACTACACCAGGACCCCGGCCGGGGAGTTCGTGTTCGTGCACGGGCCGCTGGTGCGGGCGATGCGTGAGGGTGTGCCGTTGTTCGTGGACGACGCGACCCTGATCCCGCCGACGGTGTTGGCGGTGGTGTACCCGGCGATGGACGGCCGGCGTCAGATCGTGATCAAGGCCAACGGCGGTGAGGTGGTCGACGCCGCGCCGGGGTTCTACGTGGTGGCCGGGCACAACCCCGGCGTGCACGGCGCGGTGCTCTCGGACGCGCTGGCGTCGCGGTTCTCGTTGCAGGTGCGGGTGTCCACGGACTACGCCCTGGCCACCGGGTTGGGCGTGGACGACAAGGCGGTGCGGGTGGCGCGCAACCTGTTCCACCGGCAGGGCCGGGGCGAGGTGGGGTGGGCACCGCAACTGCGCGAGTTGCTGGCGTTCCAGAAGATCGCGGCCGTGCTCGGGATCGAGGCGGCCGTCGCGAACCTGGTCGGCGTCGCGCCGGAGGAGGACCGCGCGGTGGTGGCCGCCGTGGCGCGCGACGCGTTCGGTCAGGAGATCGAACCGCTGGCACTGGGTGCCCGGATCACCCCCGCCAGGCCCTGACCCCGTTGACCGTCCGGAAAGGACACACGCCATGACCGTGCACTACGCCGCCGACCCGTCCGCCACCGGTCCCGCCGTGTTCCCGGCGGGGGCGGCCTGGCTGACCCTGTCCGCCGCGCTGGCCGACCAGACCCCGGTGATCGCCGACCGCGAGGACCTGCTGGTCAGCATCGCGCCCGGCGCGGGCGGTGGCACCGCGTGCTTCTACCCGGCCCGCGCGCTGATCGAGATCAACGGCGACCACCTGGGGGTGGACCCGGCCACCGTGGACCCGGCGGACATCGGGGACAGGGCGCGGTACGCGCCGACGTGGGGCGCGCTGGTGCACGAGTGCGGGCACGCCCGGCACAGCGTGTGGGACCCGCCGCCGGGCACCCCGGCGGGGGTGGCCGGGGCCGCCGACCTGTTGGAGGAGCCCCGGATGGAGGCCGCGCAGGTGCGCCGCCGCCCGGACGACCGGCACTGGTTGCGTGCGTGCGCGCGGGCGATCGTGGCCGCCGACCTGCACCTGTTCGCGGACCCGGCCACCGCCCCGCAGATGACCCGGCGTGACGCCGCGACGACGGCGACCCTGCTGGTGGGGCGGGCGGACGCCGGGATCCTCACCCGCGCCGAGGTCGCCGCGTTGGTCGATGTGGCGCGGGATGTGGTGGGGGCAAAGGACTACGGGCGGCTTGAGCGGGTGTGGCGGGCGGCGTTGCGGGTGGCGGACGACGACGCCGACACCATGATCGATCTGGGGCGGCAGTGGTGCGGGATCGTCGGGGTGGACCCCGACACCGGGCGGCCGGACCCTGGCACGACGCCGGGTTCCGCCGGGGCCCCTGCACCGCCCGGTGGTGTCGGTGTGCCGTCGGTGCTGGCCGGTGTGGTCGCCGCCGTGCTGGACGGGGTCGCGGCGAACGCCGCGCGCGAGGTGCCGCCCCTGGACCCGGCGGCGGTCGCCGCCGCCGCGACCGGGCGGGAGAAGGCCGCCGCCGACGCGGCCCGCCGGGTGGCCAAGCGGGTCTTCGGTCGTGGTGGTGTCCGTGACGGGCGCACGTCCTTGCGGGGCACCAGGAAGCCCACCGACGGCGAGCGCATGGCCGCCCGCGTGCTGGGGCGGGCGCTGGACACCGCCGGGGTGCGGGAGCGGGTGGCGGTGCGCACCGGTTCGGAGATGCCGCCGGGGCGGGTGCGGATGCGCGGGGTGCGCGCCGCCGAGGCCCAACGCGCCGCCGGGGCGGTGGTGACCGCCGAGCAGTTCACCCGCGTGACCCGCCGCGTGGTGCCGGTGCCGCCGTTGCGTCTGGGGGTGGCGTGCGATGTGTCCGGGACGATGGGGTCGGTGCGTGATCACGTGGCGTCGGCGGCGTGGGTGTTGGCCGAGGCCGTCCACCACACCAGGGTTCCCGCGCAGGCCGCGACGGTGATCTTCGGGCATCACGTGCGCCCGCTCACCGGCCCCGGTGACCGTCCCCCGGTGGTCACGCAGTTCGACGCCGACGACAACTGGGAGGACATCCCCGGTGCGGTGGACGCGGTGGACGGGGTCCTGGGGCTGTCCCGTCCCGGCGCGGCCCGGCTGCTGGTGGTGATCTCCGACGGCGACTTTCGGCCGGTGCCGCGTCGGGACGGGCAGGACCGGATCGACCGGTTGCGCGCCACCGGGTGCGCGGTGCTGTGGCTGACCACGCACACCGACGACACCCCGCTGGCCGGGGTGAGCGTGCACCTGTTGACCGACCCGGCCACCACCGCCACGGCCATCGGCCGCGCCGCCACCGCCGCCCTGCGCGCCGCCGCCCACTGACCACACCACCGGTTCGGGGGCGGGCACCCGCCCCCGAACCCCCGCCCCGCACGACGACCACGACGACCACGACGACCACGACGAGGTGATCACCATGAGCCGAACCCGACGGACCTTCGCCGACGAACTGCGGGCGGACCCCACCAGCCGACCGTCCGCACCACCGGCCATCCCCCCCGCGACCCGTCTGCCCCTACCCGGCGGTGGTCCTGGTCCCCGCACGGTCGGACGCGGTGCCGATGCGCCCGCCTACGGGCGCGTGGGGGCTGCTCGTGACCGAGGCGCGCGGCACAGCCGCCCTCGGGGACCCGATCCGGTTCACCGCCGACCCGCCCGAGGCCGACCCGGAGCACGTCGACACCACGGACCTGCTGGGCGGGACGTGGCTGCCCGCGCCGCCACCGGCCGACCGGCACGAGGGGGACCTCGTGCTGCGCCTGCACCCACCGGCCGACCACGCCCCCGACCGCGTCGACGTCGAGGTCCTGACCGCCGACCGGGGACGGTGGCACGCCGTGTGCCGGCGGGAGGCGTCGGGGTCGCGCTGGCCGCACCACGTGGCGGCGGACGTGCTGCTGCACATGCGCATCCTGGCCGACAGCGCCCTGCGGCGAGCCGAGTGGATCGCGGCCACCCAGATCTGCGCCTGCCTGCCGGGTCTGGCACCGGGACCGGTCCCCGAACCGGGTCCCCGGCCGGTCGGTGACGCGTTGGCCGCGCTGATCGAGGCGGGCCTGGTCGTGATCGGCGACGAGATCGCCTTCGACGGGCACACCGCGACCGTGCGCGCCGGCGGCATGGTCCGCCACGGGGAGCGGGAGTTCGACGTGTCCACCGTGAACGCGTTGGCCGGCGAGATCGCCGGCCACCCGGTCAACGGCTGGCACGCCTGGCGACACCTGCGCACCGGCCGCCTCCTGGCCGACCTGCGCGAGGCGCTCACCACCCGCTGACACCGGCTCGTGCCGCCCTGCGCCCCGTTCCCCACCGGGCCACCCCGGCGACGACGACAACGAGGGGACTGCCATGACGGGAACCCACCGGACACTCCTGGACGAACTGCGCGACGCCCACACCCCGCCCCCGCCACGGCGACCACCACCCCCGCTCTGCCCCTCCCCGGCGATCGCCCTGGTGCCCGCGTCCCCTGAGACCGTGCCCGTGCGGATGCCGGAGGACGCCTGGGGGTTGGTGGTGATCGGGGCGCGGGCCATCGACACCGACGCCCCGGCCGATCCCGAACTCGTGGACGCCGCCGACCTGTTGGCCGGGGTGTGGCTGCCGGAACAGCCGCCCGCCGACGTGCATTCTGGGGACCTGGTGGTGCGCCTGCACCCGCCCGCCGACGGCGCGGCCGACCGGGTCGACGTGGAGGTCCTGGCCGCGCACTCGGGGGCGTGGCACACCATGCACCGGCGCGAGTCGCTGGGCGTGCGGTGGCCGCACCACCTGATCGAGGCGGTGCTGTGGCACATGCGCGGGCTCAACCTCGGGGCTTTCCTGCACGCCCGGTGGATCGCGGTCGTGCACCACGCCGCCACCCTGCCCCCGGCGCAGGCCGCCGCGCTGCTGCGGATCGCCGCGGGTAAAGAGTCGTGCCGGTCGGCGCGCGACGCGTTGTCCGACCTGGTCGGGGCCGGGTTGGTCACGGTCGGCGACACGGTCCGGCGCGGTGGGCGCACCGCCATCGTGACCGAGGGCGGCGTGCTGCGGTACGGACCGGGCCCCTACGAGGTCTCCACGGTCAACGAACTGGCCGGGGAGGTCGAGGGGTGCCTGGCCAACGGCTGGTACCTGTGGCGACGTGTGCGCGACGACCGCCCCCTGGCCGCCCTGCGCACCGAACTGATCACCGGCTGAAGCACAGCAGCCTGCCCTCCTCTCCCCACCCCGCCGGGTCCTGTCAGCACCACCGACAGCGGCACCACGCCGCCAGACCCCCGAGGGGAAAGACATGTCCCTGAACGAATCCCACCACGCCGAGCTGATAGCAGGCATCCCCGCCCTGCTCGGGCACCACCCGCGTGACCGGGTCGTGGTGCTCGCGCTCTACAGCCCGGCCGTGCGCGTCCTGAGCAGCGACCTGGGCGCGCTCACCACGACACCGGACATGGCCGACGAGATCATCACGCACCTCGGGAACGACCCGGCCGACCACGTGTTCATCGTCGTGGTCACCGACCGGCACGACGACGACACCCTGCCCGAGGTCGCCCTGGTGGAACGGATCGACACGGCGATCCGGAACCGGCTGGGCACACACCCCGTGGCACTGTGGACGCCGAAGGTCACCACCGGCGCGTCGTGGGCGCGCTACCCCGATCCCCGCCCCTGCGGGGTGCTGCCCGCCCCGGACTCCACCGTGGTGGCCGCGCAGATGGTCGCCAGGGGGATGTCCGTGCTGCCCGACCTCGACGCGGTGCGCGCTTTGGTGGCCCCCGACCCCGACGAGGCGGTGGACAGGCGCGCGGCGATCCTGGACCGCATCAGCACCGACAACGACCGGGGCCGGTGGCACTCCACCACCCCCGGTTGCGCCGCGCTGCCCGTCGACGAGGCCAGGATCGCCCTGGTGCACCACCACGTGGCCGCCACCCCGGCCCGACAACGCCCCCTCACCGACGAGGAGGTCGCCGAGCTGGCCTTCGCTTTGGCCGACCACAGCGTGCGCGACGCCTGCATGGCCTACGCCCTGGGCGTGCAGGCGGCCGACGCGGAGCGGTTGTGGTGCGAGCTGCTGCGCGCCTGCCCGATGCCCGAGGCCGCCGAGGCGGCGGTGCTGCTGGCCGTGTTCGCCTACCTGCGCGGGGAGGGCGTGCTGGCCTACGAGGCCCTGGAGCGCGTGCGGTTCTGCCACCGGTTGGTCGAACTGCTGCGCGTCTACATCCGCGACGGGCACTCGCCCGCCCGGCTGTGGGGGGCGATCGACATGCTCACGACCACCGAGGAGCACCAGCCCACCGGAACCTGACCCACACCCCGGACAGCACCACACCACCAGCGGCCACCACGTGGCCGCTGGTCGGCTCTGCGCGCAACCCCGCCCCCGGACGCGGCTGTGCCCGTGGCGGCGAACCACCACGGGCACCGACCAACCGACCTACCAGGGGGCCTACCGGCCCCGCCCTGTCGCCCCGTCCGCTTCCTGCGCGGCCAGCGCGTACCGCTTGGGCTTGTCGCTGGTGCGCGTCACCACCCCGGCGGCGACCAGCTTCTCCAGCGCGTTGTGCACCGCGCCCGCCGACCGGTTCAGCACCTTCCCGATCGCGGTCGGACCGAACTCACCGGCGTTGTCCCGCAGGTGGTCCTCGACCATCCCGCGCAACGCCCCCGGTGCCAACCGCCCCACCACGCCACCGACACCCACCGGCACGGCCACCACCGGTGCCACCGGGGTCCCCTCCACGGCCGCGCCGTCATCCTGCGGGGCGTCGTCCTGGTGGTCGATGTCGTCCGGTCCGCCGTCGTCCTGCGGGGCGGGGGTGGGCGGGACGTCGTCCTGCAGCACCTCGTCCTGGGGCACGTCGATGCCGTCGACCGCCTCGGGAACGTCGTCCGGGACGACGGCCGACCAGTGGTCCGGGGTGCGTCGTCCACCGGCGATCCCGCCGGAGATCCGGCTCACCCGACCCTGATCGTGCAAGCGGACGAGGGCCTTACGCGCGGTGGAGCCACCGATCCCGGCGGCCAGCGCGATCTGAGCTGAGCTGCTGCGGGGCATGTCGACCAGCGTCAACCAGACCTTCTCATCGGTGTCGTTTTCCTTGGTGTCAGTGGAGAGGGACATGACCGCCTCGCTTTCCGAGCGTGCGGGTTGTCATGCCCCGGCCGGAGCCGTGGCCCCCGGTGCGCATCCGGTGGTGTCGGGCCACACCACTATGGACGCTTCCTTCACCGGGTGAAGTCAAGCGGAATGCCAAACAATCTTGTGGACGGTGGAAGCGGCAGAAAACCTTTACGCCACAACGGTGATCGACCACCACGCTGGCCGGTGTTCACACGGGCGGGGTCAGCGCTGTCAATCGCCGCAGTTGAACCCGGAACCTGTCGGGCGTGCTCTCGCTCAACGCCGCGGTGAGATCGTCGAGCAGGTCCCAGTAGGGCCACTTGTCCTGCCAGTCCAGCGGGATCGACGCCACCCGCACGGCGCACATGCGCACCGCCAGCCGCGTCCGTATGACGGTGTGCTCCCCCTCGTAGGCGGGCACCTCCCACAATCCGCTCGCCGCAGGCAGCTCCGCGAGCAACGCGGTGTGCGCTTCCCGCGCGGTGTCACGCCGGCCCCGCTCGGTGCCTCGCGCCCGCACGTGGTCGGCGCCCACCTGCAAAGCGGCGGCGACCAGCGCGACCACCCCGGTCTTGACGACCTCCTTGAGCACCGACTCGCCCACGGCGAACGCCCCCGAGGCCGCCGAGGCGAGGGCGACGACCCCAAGCAGGACGAACCTGGACAGCAAGGCCAGCAACCGATCGAGCAACGAGTGGTCCTTGGTGACCACCACCTGCCGCAACTGCTCCCGCAGCCACGTGATCTGCTCGAGCGCCCGCTGCCGTTGGGGCGGGTCGATGCTGCCGTGACGGGCCAACGAGGCCAGCACGCCCTCGACGCGCTCCGGCGGCAGGTCGAGGAACTCGCCCACCTCGGCCCAGGGGAGCGCGGTGATCGCGGACACCGCGACCAGGTGCGGCATGGCCTCCCGCACGCGGCGTCGTGACCTGCCCCGGCCGGTCCGGCGCACGTAGTCCTCCGCGCTGTCCAACAGCACGTCGAGATCGCGCACGACCTCGACGAGCGCGCTGGAGGCGAGCTGCACGTCGCCGCGGGCACGCGCCGCCGCCCGCCCCTCCTCGTGGTAGAGGAGGAGTTCGAGCACGGGAGGCACGGCGGCCGAGGTCTGCTCCTGCTGGCGCTGCGGCCGTGCGACCACGGCGCCGTCGTCCTCGTGGTGCGCGGCGAGCTGCTCCGCGCTCTGCCGCGCCTGAGCGACGACCGCAGTCTCGTCCTGCCGTTTCCGCTGGCGGCCGTCGTCGCGCCGGAAGGGGGTGGAGAAGCTCATCTCACTCCTCTCGCTGCACCCCCAGGCTACGGACCGGCGTTCCGGCTCGGAGGCGAACGCGTCGAACGGCGCGCAGGCGGCCCTGCCGGAGGGAACTGCGGCTAACCCAGCCCGGTCGGACGGGTCGCCCCGGCGTAGTCGTCACCGGGGTACCGGTACCGGTCGACCTGCACCGGCTGGCCGAACGTCGGCGCGTTCACCATCAACCCCGCCCCGACGTACAGCCCCACGTGGTGGATGGCCCCAGGGGTGCCGTAGAAGACCAGGTCACCGGGCAACAACGCCTCGCCCGGCGGCACGAGCGGCCCCGCGTCGAACTGCTGCTGGGCCGTGCGCGGCAGTCCGATCCCGGCCGCGCCGTAGGCGGCCTTGACCAGCCCCGAGCAGTCGAACCCGGCGTGCCCGTGCTCCGGCCCGTCACCGCCCCACACGTACGGCAGCCCCCGCTGGGCGCACGCGTACCGGACGGCGTCCACCGCAGCCGGTGTTCGTGGCGGCTCGCCGCCGCAGCCGGTTCCGGCAGTCCGCGCGTACTCGGCGGCATGGTCGAGTACCAGGTCGACGTACCAGTCGGCGTGGTTGTACGCGAACACCGCCGCCCTCAGGTCACCGCGCCCGGCCCCGCTGTCGCACAGGTAGAACGCCGCCGCGTGCACCGCGTCGTGCGGGTCGTACCGCGACGGCGGCGACGCGCCACCGGCCGGGAGCCGGTGCTGGGCCACCACCCCCGCGAAAGTCGCGGCGAGGAACTGCATCGGCCCACCGGCACCAGCGAAGTTCTCGCCGCTGTGCACCCCCGGTAGTGGGGCGCGGCCGTGGTCGCTCTCGACCTTGCCGACCGCCGCGAGCACGCTCCAGTCCAAGCCCGGACAGCTCGACGCCGCGCTGCCGTAGAGCAGGCAGTACTCAGCCGGGATGTCCGCGACCGAAGAGGCGCAGTCCGCCACCCCGCCCGTCGAGCCGCCGAACATCCCGTCCACCACCGCCGCCACCGACTGGCCGATCAGCAGCACCACCAGAAGCAACCCCGCTGCCGCGCTCAGCGCGACCTTGGTGAGCACGGGATCACGGCCTTTCCCGCCGCACGTGCCCGACCTCGTCCTGCGACCTCGCGGAAGTCGGCGGCATCGGCGAGGGCGCCGCTGGTCGCGCGGACTCGGGGAGCGCTTCCCCGCTCGTGGTGATCTGCGGGGGCACCTGCGGCCAGGCGTCGAGCAGCCCCAGCAGGGTCCGCCTGCGGACGCCGTCCGCGAGGACGTCCACCGGCAACCAGACCTCGTCGGCGGGGCTGGGGTGCGCGTCGGCGGGGTTGAGGAGCTCCGCCGACGCGGTGGCGACCGGTACCGACCTCGGCGCCTCCAGCTCCGCCCAAGCTCGTGCCAGCAGCTTGCGGACGGTGGCCTCGCGCCGGGCGGTCGGGAGCCACACCAGCACGGGGGTGGTGATGCCGGTGGCCTGCGCCAGGGCGGCGTACGCGGTGAGCTTCCCCGCGACCTTGTCCAGCGGCTCGGTGCCGAAGTCGTACTCCAGGAACCACTCGATCTGCCACTGCTCGTCCCGCCAGCGGCCGTAGCCGTCGGGACGGACGAGGTCGCCGAAGTGGTGCGCGCAGCGCGCCTCGGACCACCAGGCCGCCAGCGCCGTGCACTCGCCCGCGCGGGGATGCCGGGCGCGGTCCACGAGCGCGGTGAACCACTCGTTCACCCCGACGGTGTGGGCCAGGCGCAGGCTGTGGGCCACGCTGAGGGCCCGGTCTCGGCGGTAGCCCAGCGCCTTGACGTCTACGCCGTCCTCTGCGGCGAGCACGGTGGCGCCCGCGGGGGCGAGGACGTAGTGCATGGGGGCGGTACCGATGGTGACGAACGGCTGGAAGCGGTCGACCACGCCCCACGTGTAGAGCTCGCGCATCCGCTGGCGCCCCGAGCGGGCCGAGGGGAACGCCGCGGCGACGATCTGGTGGGCGGTGAGCACGCGGTGCTCCCACAGCATCCGGGCGATCCACTTGTCGCGGGGTGTCAGGTGCCAGGCCAGCGCGGCTTGGTGCTCGGCGGTGTTGGCCTGGCGCGGCGTGGGCCGGGTGGCCAGGTGACCGCGCAGGGAGCGCTGCCGGGTCGGGTTGGTGATCATGTCGGGTTCCTCCGGTGGGTGCGGTCAGCTGCGGCGGGGGTCGGCGTTGCGCGCGGCGTGGTTCGCTCGGGCAGCGGGTCCTGGCAGGCCGGTCGACGAGGTCCCGACCCCGGTCGCGGCGGCCCGCGCCGCCTGCCGCGCGGCAGTCCGGATCTCCTTGGCACGGCCGGGGATCGCGGGTGGGAGCGGGTGGGTCAGAACGGTGCAGGGACGGGTCTGCTCGCCGTTCAGGACCAGCCGGGTGGCGACGTGGTACGCGTCCAGGTGCGCCAGGTCGTGCTCGGACAACTGCGGCGCGGTGTGGCGGGACAGCTCGCGGGCGTCTTCCGGCGAGGCGTTGAAGTAGACCTTGTTGCGCGCGTTGGTCGACAGCCCCTCGCGCAGTTCGCGGTGCAGCTGGCCGAGGTGCTGGTGGGCCAGCGTCATCGACAGCCGGAACCCGCGGGCCTCGGCGAGCATGTCCTCGATGGGGTAGGGCAGGTTCAGGAAGTTGTGGCACTCGTCGATCGTGATCCCGCAGTCCCGGCGCAGTCGTTGCGGGACGCGGGCGCGGCGGGTGGCGGCTTGCCAGGTGTTCGCGACCACCAGCGAGCCGACCAGCTTGGTGGTCTCCTCCCCCAGCGAGCCCTTGGGGATGCGCACCAGGCAGATCCCGCCGTCCAGCACTTCGCCCATGTCCACCGTCGACCTGCCACCCGCGATGGCGTCGCGGACGAACGGGCGCAGCAGGAAGGCGCGCAGCTTGTTCATCAGCGGGCTGACGACCTGGCTGCGGGTGGAGTCGCTGAGCTCCTCGTACCAGGTCCAGAAACCCCGCAGCACGGGGTCGCCGATGCCTGCGGTGAGCCGGTTGCGGAACGCGGTGTCGGCCAGCAGCTTCGGCAGGTCCCCCAGCGTGGCCACCCCCTCCTGGGCGCGCAGGGTGAGGCAGGCGGCGCGCATCAGGTCGTCGGTGCGCGGGCCCCAGAACGCGGAGTAGACCCGCCGGAACACGCTGACGAGGTTGTCCACGGTCAGGTCGGTCTCGCCGCCGTCCAAGGGGTTGAGGCAGGGCGGGCGCGACCGGCTGTCCGCGTCGAACAGCACCACCCGGTCGGCGGCCTCGCGCGGGAGACGGCACAGGACGTCGGTGACGAGGTCGCCCTTGGGGTCGATGAGGACGACCCCGCGCCCGGCGTCGACGTCGGCCAGGATCATGTTGCCGAGCAGGGTGCTCTTGCCCGACCCCGTCGCGCCCAGCACGTGCACGTGGTACCTGGCGTCCGCGACGCGCAGCGCCACCTCGCGCTGCTGGCCAGTGTCGCTGCGCCCGAGTGGTTTCGCCTGCGGTCCCGGTGTGGCGATCCCCGGTGGTGGGGCGACCGCTCGCGCTCCGGCTCGTTGGATGCCGGGGATCGCCGCGTCGGTGGGCAGGTGCGCCAGCCCGGCCAGCTCGGGCACCGAGAGCAGATCGCCCCGACCGAGCCTGCGTGAGGCGAGCACGTGCTCGGCGCGGCGCAGGTGGCGCCGGGTGTAGTGGTTGTGCTCGGTGTAGGAGGCGAAGGCGGAGGCCAGCGCGTGCGCCCGTCCCCGCCCTTTCTCGCTGGCTCGCCGCACCTCGTCCTTCGCGGCGTCGGCGGGCAGCAGGGTGGCGACGGCGTACCGGATGACGGTCTCGAACTGCGCCCCGCGCTGCTTGGCGACGATGGCGCGGTTCTGCGCCGAGTACTCGAGCGAGGTCTGCGGGTCGCTGTGCAGGGCGCCGGATCTCGTCCACCCCGAGGTCGAGCTCCGGGACCGACCGCTGGGGCCGGGGGTGATGGCGTCGAGCAGCTGGCCGACGATGCTGGGCGGGCCGCCGCGGTGGACTCGACGGGCGGCCAGCCTCGCCCGCTGCACCCGGCTGCCGGTGACCGGGCGGGCCAGGACCTGGACGCAGGCGTGCTCGTCGCGAGCGAGCCCGACCGGCGCCCCGAGCAGCGCGCGGATCGGGTCGGCGTCGAAGTCGGTGCGGATCGGCAGCGCCTCGTGGCGGGCCAGCCGGAGCTCACCGCCGAGCAGCACCCGTCGCTGGCCCTCATCGGGCTCGGGCAGCGAGGGCTCGGCGGGCCCGACACGGGTGTGGGCGCCGGGCCAGGCGGCCTCGACCGCGCGCTCGACCAGACCGGGCGGGATGACGCCGGGCACCCACAGCCGAATGGCCATGCCCGCTTCGGAGAACGCGTACTCGCAGGCCACGTGCGGCTGGCCGGTGAGCCGTCGCCGCCACGAGGGGCGCAGCAGGCCGACGAGGTTGGACCACAGCGCGGCGCCGCCCGCCGGGTCGACGGTCGGCGGCGCGAGCACGGTGACCTGGCGCGCGTCGGCGAGGAGCCGCTCGTGGCAGCGACGCGCCCACCAGCGCTTGCCCACCACGCTCCCCGCGACGAGCAGCGCGAGCACCGGGCCCGCGGTCGGTCCCCGCTCCAGCGCGAACTCGCGCACGCGGTCCAGCAGCACCAGGAGGACGCCGCCGGGATCGCTCAGGTACTCCTCCAACCACGCTGGGACTGCTGTCGGGGTGGGGCGTGACCGCATGACGGTGCCTCCGATGCGAAAGTCGCGGCTCTCAAGCCGCGTCGAGCGGGACCTGGTCGTCGGTGGAGAACTCGTCGAGGTCTTCGGCGCCCAGGTCGACGAACGCGGAGTCGTCCCGCTGCTCGTCACCCGCGTAGGCGGCGAGCTCGGCTGGGTCGCTGGTGACCAGGTAGTGCTCGGTCGGCGAGGCGATGCTCTGGAACGCCACCCGCTGCGTGCCTGCGGACAGCAGGCCCTGCCCGCGATCGGCGGACAGCAGGAACGCCCGCTCCCCGGCGGACAGGTCGAAGGCCCTTGCCACCTCGTCGACCACTTGCGGGGCCTGTCGCAGCAGCACCTGCGTCGCCGCGTTGGCGACGACCGCGCGGCCGAGGTCGGTGCCGAGGACGTCGGCGGTGTCCTGGGTGGCCACCGTCAGCCCGGCCCAGCACTTGCGGCTGGCCTTGGCCATGCGGAACAGGAACTCGGCTCCCGCCCGCTCCCGCATCAGCAGCCACGCCTCGTCCACCACGACCAGGCGGGGGCGGCGGACGGCCGGGTTGGAGACCCGGCGCCACACCGCGTTGAGCACCAGCAGCGTTCCGATGGACTTCAGCTCGTCGGCGAGGTCGCGCAGGCTGAACACGACCAGGTGTCCCTCGGCGCTGCCGCTGCTCGGGCCGTCGAACAGGGACTTGAAGGCCCCGTCGACGAACGGGTGCAGCCGGGCCGCGAGCTCGGCGGCGGCTTGCTCTCCGCCCTGCCCGGTGCGTGCGAGCTGGTCCCGCAGGGTGCGCAGCGTGGGTGAGGGGCGGGTCCAGGTGCGGGAGTCGGAGGTGATCCCGACCGACTGGTAGGTCGCCGCGATCGCCCGGTCCAGCGCCGCTCGCGTGGCGGCGTCCAGCTCCTCGCCCAGGAGCACGGCGACGACCGTGTGCAGGAACAGCGACTGGCGCAGCAGCGCGTCCTTGGGCGCCGTGCGCCGCCCGTCGGGCCGGGTGTGGACGGGCAGGTCGAAGGGGTTGAGGCGCACGTCGTGCGCGCCGAGGTGCACGTAGGTCCCGCCGACCGCCGCAGCCAGGCGGGCGTACTCGTCCTCCGGGTCGACGACGGCGATCTCGACGCCCCGGTACAGCGAGCGCAGCAGTTCCAGCTTCACCAGGTACGACTTGCCCGCGCCGCTGCGTCCCAGGACCACGCTGTTGTGGTTGTGCATCCCGTCGCCGAACCGGTCCCAGTGGACGAGCCCCTGGGACCCGAGGTTGTGGCCGTAGAGCACGCCGGTGGGCGCGGCGGTCGAGGTGGGGTCGGAGGCGGCCAGGTCCGGGCTGGTGAACGGGAACGCGGCGCCCAGCGCGGCGGTGTCGAACGTGCGCCTCATGCCGATCAGGTCAAGCCCCATCGGCAGGGTCGACACCCAGCCCTGCAGGGCCCGGTAGGTGGTGTGCTTGGCGTCCAGCAGCAGGCTCGCGCACAGCGCTCGCAGGGCAGCGACCTCGTCGGCCAGTGACTTCTCGCAGGTGGCGTGGACGGTCAGGTACAGCCCGACGCGGAAGAGCTTGCCCTCGCCTCGGGCGACCCGCGCGGACAGGTCGTGGGCGTCCTCGGTGGCGGCCTCGACCTGCGGGTCGAGCAGACGTCCGTGCTCGGCGGTGTGGCGGCGCCCGGCCTCCAGCTTGGCCAACTGCTTCCTCAACCGGCTGGCTGCGGTGGCCGGGTCGATGGGCTCGACGTACACCGCCACGTCCAGGCGTCCGGGGTAGGTCAGCAGCGGGGCCAACCAGCCGGGGTGCACCTCGCGGGGGAACCCGGTCACCGCGAAGCTCGCGACCCACTCTCCCCCGACCTCCAGGTGCCGGGCCGACACGGACAGGGCGTCCGGGGTGAACGCGGAGGCTCCCTGCCCGTCATGGGCGCGGCGCGCGCGGAAGACCATCAGGACCGCCTCCCCAGGTAGTCGTCCGGTTCCTCGGTCTCGTCGTCGAAGTCCTCGTCGCCCGCGTCGAAGGTCGTGATGACCTCGTCGGCGCCCGCCAGCACGGCCGAGGTCGGCAGCAACCGGTCCGGGTTGCACGCTGCGGCGAGGACGGCCGTGGCCTGCCCCGCGTCCAGCGGCGCGACCACGATCCCGGCCGGGGCCAGCAGCTCGACCGCCTCGCCGAGGCGGCGGACCAGTCGTGCCTCCGCTGCCCGCCGAGCGCCTGGGTCAGCTTGCGCGGCGGCCCGCTCGCGCCGCCTGCCCACCAGCGAGCTGAGCACCGCCAGCGGTCCAGGGCCACCAAGCCCGTCGGTCGGTGCCGCGGCGTCCAGCGGCTCGCGCAGCACGAGCAGCACCTGGCGGCGCAGCAGCTCGCACTGCTGGTCCAGCTCGGCGAGGAAGTCGGCGTGCTCGCGCGCGGCGGCCTCCAGCGCCGGGTGCGGCAGCGCCCCCGCGCACTCCCGGAGCTCGGTGATCTGGGCCGAGAGGTCCAACTGCTCCGTGCGGACCAGGATCTGCACCGGGGCGGTGAGCGAGTGCAGGTAGCGGCTGAACGTGGCCACCAGCGCTTCCTGCTCGGCCGGTGTGCGCAGCGCGAAGGACACCGTGGAGGCGACCGCGACCACCGCCAGGCCGTCGCCCGCCAGATCCACCACTCCGGTCTCGGTGACCGCTTCCGCCGGGAGGCGCAGCGCCGACGGCGACACCTCCTCACCGCCGGTGGCGCGGGGGCGGTCGTCGGGCTGTCCGGCTTCCCCGTGGCGAGCGTTCCGGGTAAGCCAGACCGGCGCGGCCCGCACGCCCTCCGGCGCGGCGACCCGATGACGCGGGGCGAGGCGCTGGCGGATCGCGGCCACGAGCAGCAGGTCGAGCGGGAGCCCGTCCTTGCGCCCCAGCGCGATCGCTGCGGCGGCAGCGGCCACGGGGAGCACGAGCACCAGGAGCACCTGGACGGGCAGGAACGAGCGGGTGGTGAACCAGAACAGGTAGAGCACTGCGGCGGCGCTGGCCAGGATGGCGAGCTGGCGAGCGGTCAGCGGGCCGAGGACTCGGTCGTGCATGTCGACGTCGGCCGGGATGCGAACGGGTGCGGTCATGACCTACCCCTGGGCTTGGGACGTGATGGCGGTGGTGGAGGCGCGGGCGGCTTGGGCAGGTCCAGCGGAAGCCGCTGCTGCCGTCCCGGAGGCGGGGCGGCGCGACGTCCGGCGGGAGCTGGCGGTGCGGGAGCGGGGCGCGGGGCGGGTGCCTTCTGGAGCCCGTCGAGCGGGAGCGGGTACTGGCCGTCGCGACCGGGTCGGTTGTTCTTGTAAGGATCGAAGGGCAGCTCGGGCTGGACCGCGCGCCGTGCTCGCGGCGGTGTCGGGGTGGGCGGGGGCTGAGGTGCGGCGGGGCGCTTCGCCTTGACCAGGCCGTCGAACGGCAGCGGGTACTGGCCTGACCGGTCCGGGCGGTTGCCCTGGTACGGGTCGAACGGCAGCGGGAGCTGCCTGCCGACGCGACGTTTGCGCTGGGATGGCGTGGCGTCCGGAGGGGTTCCCGGCACGGACTTGACCGGCGGCACCCGCTGGACGTCGAAGGGAAGCCGGTACTGGCCATCGCGTCCGAGGACCGGCTTGTTCTCCGGCCAGTCGGACCCCAGCGGCAGCACCAGCTGGCGCCCCTGGGCAGGTGACGGTTTCGCTGCGGCGGCGGGGCTTCGGCGAGTGGTGGCACGGGTGCGTCGCAGCCCTTGGAGGGGAAGCACGTACTGCCCGTCGGCGGTGGTGCGCGCGGCGGCGTACGGGTCGGGCGGACCGCTGCGGACGCTGCTCTTCCGGCTAGCCGCAGGACGAGGTGTGGCGCCCTTGCCGCCCTTGCGCGTAAGCAGCCCGAAGGTCTTGTAGGCGACGACGGCACGGGTCAAGGACCCGACCAGCCCCCTGCCGCCACCGAACAGGGAGGCCAGCACCCAGAACGGGATCTTGAACAGGACGTACATCAGCCCGAGGGCGACGAGCAGGTTGACCAGACCGGTCATGGTCGGGGCGAGCAAGGTGAACCCGCCGGGGGCGAGGAACACCTTGATGGCGGTGATCAGGGTCAAGCTCTGGCCGAGCTGGATGGCCAGGCAACCGGCGTAGGCCCGCCACCACCAGTAGGCCACGCCCTCGGTCTGCGGGGTGGCGTGGAGCATCAGCGCCAGGGGTGCGCCCGCCAGCAGGACGATGGTCAGCAGGACCCGCACCACGTAGGTGGCGAGGACCGCCACGAGCATCCCGGCGAAGAAGATGCCGGTGAAGACGACCCAGAGCGGACCGTTGAACGACCCGAGCACCAGGTTGCGCAGCATCTCGCCCGCGGAGTCGGCGTCGACCCCGTCGCCGATGATCGCGCCGACCAAGGCGTTGGCCACCGCGATGCCCTGCGTGCCCACCCACAGCGACAGCGCCCCGGCGAAGAATCCGAGCACCAGGCGCGGCGCGAACTCCTTGATCGAGTACCGGGTCTGAATGCTCTGGTAGCCCATCACGAGTACGCCCGCGACCACCACGAGCAGCCCGTAGCAGAGCAGGAGGATCTGCCAGGAGTTGTTCCACAGCTCGCCGACCCTCGGCAGCGAGTCCGGCATCGGGGTGGTGAGCAGCGAGGTGGACAGCAGGTCGAGCAGCGGGTTGAGCGCCTCGGTGACGAGCCCACGGAAGAAGGAGTTGATGGCCCCGGTGACGCAGGCGGCGATGTCGGTGATCCCGCACTCGTCCTCGTCCGGCGCGTCCTCACCTGGAGGCGTGGCGCCGGGCGTCGTCGGTGGCGCGGTGGTGCTCGGCTGGGGGATGCAGCCCAACCCGGAACACGGAGGCGAACTGGGTGGTGGTTGCTCTCCCGGTGTCGTGGCCAACCGCCGAGCGACCTGGGGCGGGTCACCGGGCTCGGCGGACGCGAGGTGGGCGCCGTTGGCCAGCAGGACGAGCAGGCTGGAGGCGAGCACCACCAGCACCCGGCCGAGCGGCGCGGTTGTTGTCGGCGGGCGCATCTCAAGCCCCGACCAGGCCCTTGAGGACCGTGACCACCAGCGGGGCCAGCGCGGCGAGCGCGTAACCGAACCCGGCTGCTTTGAATGCCTCCTTCGCTTTCTCCTGCTCGCCGGGGTCGCCGCCGCCGAACACCCGGCGGACGCCGCCGATCGTCAAGAACACGGTCGCCAGCGCGGCGAGGATTCCCATCAGCCAGTTGCGTACGTTGCCGAGGACCTCCTCGACGCTGCCCGCGATCGCCAGCACAGTGGGTGTCGCGTGCGCAGTCCTCTCGGATGTGAGGAGCACCAGCAGGACAAGGCCGAGGAGCATCAGCGCGCGGTGCCTCGAGGTGGGGCTCGGCGTGCGGGCAGGAAGGTGGGGCGCCACCCGGTGGTGCGGCGGGCAGGCGGTCGGCTGGTGGCGGAGAAGCTGGTTCAGGCGCATCGCGGCGCTCCCGGAGTAGAGCCCGAAGGCCGCTGTGGCAGCTCGGGCGAGGAGGTGGTGTGCGCGGAGGCGGGCGACGTCCCTGCGCACCCCTGAACTCCGGGAAATCCGTTCGCGGGGGACAGTCCGATTGCGACGTGACGCGACTTCGAACCGGTTGCGGAGCGTGACTTCCTGGTGCGGCGTGGACCGCGCTTGGTGGCCTCCGTGATGAGCACCGCGTTGACCACCTGGTCCACCAGGTCGGTTCCACCCGGCTCGGCCGTGCCGTCGGGGGAAGCGCTGTCGAGCAGGTAGTCGACCAGCCTGCGCTCGGCGCGCTGGCGCGCTTTCTTCACCGCCTGGTAGGTCATCCCGCGCAGGGCCGCAGCGTCCACGAGTGGCACGTCCTCGAGACGGGTGGAGCCGATGAGCTCGGCTTCGGGAGCGGTGATGACGCCCTCCGCGACCGCGCGGGCGAGCACGAAGTCGGGGTGCCCCCACGGACGCGAGGGAGCGGTCGCTCGAACACCGTGACCACACGGTGTCGGGGCGTCCAGCGCCTCGCGCACCGCCGCGTGCCCGGCCCGGTACGCGGCCCACCGCAACCGCAGCATGATGCGCGGGCGGTGCAGGTCGACCTGGCCGAGTTCTGCGACGAATCCGCTCAGCACCGCGGCGTGGACGTCGCGGGAGTCGCCCGCGAACTTGGCCGACAACGTGGCCGCGATCGAGAGCAGCGCGGGCAGCGCGACCCCGACGGCGCCGACCGTCCACGTGCCGCCCTGCGCGCGGGAGAGCAGCACCAGGTGTGCCCACACCTGGTCGCGCACCGACTGCGGGCAGCGTCGGTGCAGCAGCCGGTCGCGCAACTCGTCCAGCGGCACCTGTCGTACGGGCATACCGGGGAACAGCCGCCCGTCCACCGACACCGGGGACGGCCCTGTCACCAGCCACTCGAACGCCGACCGGGCGATGTCCAGCGGCATCCCAGCACGCTCGAAACCGGAATGCGGAAAAACCTCGCGCGAACTCATGGAACGCCTCCTGGCCGAGTCGATCGGAATTGACTCGACCAGTGAGGCAAATCAGGTATTGCCAACCGGTCACCAAACAGGTACCGCGCGATTACCGGACACGCACCACACCCACACGAAGATCACCGGAAGTGGCCATGAGCAGGGGATACCTGGTGACGCGACGGGCATCACGTGCCGAGCAAGCCGCCGGGGGCGAACAACGTAATTGCAGCTTCCTCGCGCCGAGGAAGCTGCTGACCAAATAGCTGTCACCACTCAAACCCACGAAGAGACATGTCCCCCACCAGGCCGCTTTTCGGAGTTCAGGGATGTCATCGACGCCTTGAACCCGACAGGCGTTCCGGCTCCCGCGAAGGGGACACCCGTGGCCCATCCGAACCGCCGCGCGACCAGGCAGCGCACCGACACCACGCACCCCGAGCCGACACGCCCGGTCGCTCGCCGAGGTGGCGACCGGCGCGCCTGGCCGACCGCTCCGAACACCACCAGGATCAGCCCCGCCAAGCCCGCCGGGATCACACGCCAGAAGGCGTCCTCGTCTCCCACGCCGGTCACCGTCTGGACCGCGACGACCACCACGACCGACCACGACAAGCCCTGGCCGGAGAGCGTCGTCGAGCGGGTGGTCACCTCGTTCAGCGAGCCCGGCGCGCACGTCGTCCTGCTGCCGTGGCCGAACCACGTCGACGGTGCCACGTGCCTGCTCCCGGTGGTCGCCGACGAACAGCGGGAGGACCTTCCCGAGGGGGTGGCGACCACCGATCTGGCCGCCGCCGCGCGCACCATCAACCGGCTCGGCCGAAGCACGACCGTCGAACTCCTGCAGCCCCCGCCGGAAACAAGCGCGCCCACCTCCCGCACGTTCCCGCTCACCCGGATCGCAGGAACGGAACCACTCCCCCACAGCGCGACCACCGAGTCCGCCCCGAGCACCGCACCGCTCGCGTCGACCTCCGCGAACCATCTCCACGGTTCAGCGGACCTGGTCATCACCAGCCTGTGCCCGAACCGCTCCGGCGACGTCGAGCTCGTCCAGGACGCGGACAGCGTCACGCTGTTCGCCGCTCGCCTGCTGCGGGTCGGCGGGGTCCTCGCGGTGCTCACGCACTGTGACTGGTCAAGCGGTGAGCTGACCGATCCGACCGGGCTGGTGGTGACCGCCGGACAGGCTGCGGACCTCCTCTACCTCCAGCACGTCATCGTGGTGCGCGCTCGCGCCAACGACGGGCGACTCGAAGTCCTCGACGGACAGCGCAGCGCCTGCGGCCAGCAGGACGACGAGGAGTCGCGCACGCGTCACCGCGCGCTCGTGCGCGGTCTGCCCGTGCCGCACCGCCGCGTCCACGTGGACCTGCTGGTCTTCGCCCAGCCGCACGACCACCGCCTCCTGGCGGACTCCCCCGTGGAAGGCGAGGAGCGTCGATGAACACGCCCACGAACGACTCCGCTCCCGACGAGCTCTCGGTGTGGGCCACCGCGCAGAGCGCCCCGGCGAGCCAGCGCAAGAACAAGTACGTGCCCGAGTCCACCGCGCACCCGGCCAAGATGCTGCCCGCGATCGTGCGGCACGTCGTCGCGCACTACACCGCGCCGGGCGAGCTGGTGCTGGACCCGATGTGCGGGATCGGCACCACCCTCGTGGAGTCGCTGGACCTCGGGCGCCGGGCGGTCGGCGTCGAGTACGAGCCGCACTGGGTGCAGATCGCCAGGGCCAACCTCGCCCTCGCGCGGGAGCGCGGCATCGCCCACGACGCCAGGGTCTTCCACGGCGACGCCCGCCAGCTCGCCGCGCTGCTGCCCGCCGAGTACGTCGGCCAGGTCGCGCTGGTGGTCACCTCGCCGCCGTACGGTCCGTCCACCCACGGGCAGGTCGCGGTGGCGCCCGGCGAAGGGGTGCAGAAGTACTCCCACCTCTACGGCGACGTCCTGGACCGGGGCAACCTGGCCAACGTCGGCCACAGCAGGCTGCTCGCCGGGTTCACCCGCATCCTCGCCGCCCTGCGCGCGGTCCTGCGGCCCGGCGGGCACATCGCCATCACCATCCGGCCGTGGCGCGAGCACTCCGAGCTGGTCGACCTCCCGTCGCAGATCGTCGCCTGCGGGCGCGAGGCGGGGCTGATCCCCGTCGAGCGCAACGTCGCACTGCTCGCCCGCGTCGCCGAGCACGACCTGGTGAGCCGGGGCAGCTTCTTCCAGCGCGACTTCATCCGCAAGCAGCGCGAGGCGGGCCTGCCGCTGCACCTGATCGCCCACGAGGACGTCGTCGTGTTCCGCACCGCCCTGCGCCCGAGCGCGAACCACCGCGCCGCAGTCGCCGGGAACGCGGTCGCGCTCGACGGGGTCCACCCGGCCCGCGACGCTGGGAGGGCACCTGAAGAACCCGGTAGGGCGGCATGAGCAGCCGTCGACCTCGCGCGCGAGCAACGAGCTCGCCCGCGTCCCGCCCGGCCCCGGTGCTTCCGGGGCCGGGCGGGGCTCCTCAGCCACTCGCCGAGCCCGTCGTGGGCTCGTTGTGCACCGGCTACGGCGGCCTGGACCTCGGCGTGCTCGCCGCGTTCGGCGGTGGCCGGGTCGCCTGGTGCGCGGACCCGGACCCGCACATCCGGCAGATCCTCGACGCCCGGATGCCGGGCGTGCCGAACCTCGGCGACCTCCGGCTCGCGGACTGGTACGCGGTCGACCCGGTCGACGTGCTCACCGCAGGGTTCCCCTGCCAGGACATCTCCGCCGCGGGCAAGCGCGCGGGCATCGAGAAAGGGGCGCGCAGTGGAGTGTGGGCCGACATCGTGGCGTGCCTTCGCCCGCTACGACCACCGCTCGTCGTCCTGGAGAACGTCGCCGCGATCCGCTGGGCGAGCGGCGGCCTCCACCGGGTACTCGGCGACCTGGCCGCCGCGGGGTATGACGCGCTCTGGCGCAGCGTTCGCGCCTGCGACGTCGGCGCCGCGCACCGCCGCGAGCGCCTGTTCCTGCTCGCCTGGCCGAACTCCTCGCGGAACGGCCAGCCGGAAGCCGACCGAGCACGGCAGCTCGTCCAGCACCACCACGACCGGTGGTCCGCCGAGCCCCACACCACCGGCTCCGATCCGTCTTTTGCCGACGCCCAGGGCCTCGGACACCGGAAGCCCAGGTCGCAGAGCAGGCGCAGGCTACCGACCGCCGCTGTCGCAACAGGTGCTCCCGCTCGTGGAGCCGCAAGCGCTGCTGCCGACGCCGCGCGCCACCGACGGAACGAAGGGCTGCCCGCGCCAACGCGGCTCGAAGGGCGACCTGATGCTGCCCTCGGCGGTCGTCCGACTGCTCGCCCAACCGGAACCACCACCGCCGAGGCAGCGCCGCAAGCAGCGGTGAACTGGGCTTCCTACGAAGCAGCGATCCGCCGCTGGGAAGCCGTCCTCGGTCGCCCGACACCCCACCCGGTGCAACCCGGCGCCCACGGCCGCCCGGTGCTCGCGCCCCGGTTCGTCGAGCACCTGATGGGCCTGCCCGAGGGCTGGGTCACCGACCTGGCGCTGCCCCGCACCGCGCAGCTCCGGGCGCTGGGCAACGGCGTGGTGCCATGCCAAGCCACCCACGCGGTGTCACGGCTCCTGGACGACCTCGCCGCCCTCCTGCACCACGACGGCCGCTTCGAGGCCAACGAGGGGGTAGCCCCGCGATGACCGCTCGCACCTCGCCACCACCCGCAGCGGGCCTGCTGCTCACGGCCGGGTTGTTCGCGTACTTGCTGCTGGTCCTCGTCACCAACCTCGCCTGGAAGCACCTGCCCCCGCTCGACGTCGTCGGAGTGCCCGTACCGGCGGGCGCGCTGTTCG
This sequence comes from Actinosynnema pretiosum, assembly GCF_024171695.1. GTDB lineage: Bacteria > Actinomycetota > Actinomycetes > Mycobacteriales > Pseudonocardiaceae > Actinosynnema > Actinosynnema pretiosum. Next base: position 24,391 of record NZ_JAMTCF010000006.1, read on the forward strand.
CCGCGCTGTGCCTGACCGCCCGCGACCTACTCCACGACCACCTCGGCACACGCGGCGCGCTCCCGGGCGTGGCGGTCGGCGCAGGCATGTCCGCGCTGCTGGCCTCCCCTCGGATCGCGCTGGCCAGCGCCGCCGCGTTCACCGTCTCCGAACTGCTCGACACCCTGGTCTACGCACGGCTGCGCAACCTCACCCGGCTGGGTGCCGTCGCAGCCTCGAACAGCGTCGGGCTGCTGGTCGACACCCTCGTGTTCCTCCCCTTGGCCCTCGGCGACAGCACCATGGCCACCGGTCAGCTCATCGGCAAGACCACGGCCACCGTCCTCGCGCTCGCGGCCCTGCACGCGTGGCGCACGACGCGGTGGTCCCGGTCATGAGGTTCTACCTGGGCACCCACCAACCGTCCTGGTTGGCCCGCGACCTGGGCGTGCCACTGCTGGTCTCCCACCGCCGCCTGGCCGACCGGAAAACCCTGCCGCGCGCCACCCACCCCTGGGCGCTGGACTCGGGCGGCTTCACCGAGCTCTCCCTGCACGGCCGCTGGCGCACCGACGCCATCGCCTACGTAGCGGCGGTACGCCGCTACGCCACCGAGATGGGCAACCTGACCTGGGCTGCGCCCCAGGACTGGATGACCGAGGACCACGTCCTGGCCCGCACCGGCCTGTCCCTGCGCGCCCACCAGCGCAACACCGTCACCAACTACCTGCGCCTACGCGACCTGGCCCCGGACCTGCCGTTCATCCCGGTACTTCAAGGCCAGAAGATCACCGACTACCACCGCTGCGCCGACCTCTACGAACGTCACGGCGTCGACCTCGCCGCGCTTCCGCTGACGGGCGTGGGAAGCATCTGCCGCCGCCAGCACACCGCCGAGGTGCAGCGGATCGTCACCTCCCTGGCCGCTCGCGGGTACCGCTTGCACGCCTTCGGCGCGAAGGTCCTGGGCCTGGCAAAGTACGCCGACTCGATCGCTTCCAGCGACTCGACGTCATGGAGTTTGCGCGGGCGCCACGTCCCCGGCTGCACGCCGACCCACCGCAGCGAGTCCAACTGCCTGCGCTTCGCCCTGCGCTGGCACCACGACCTGCTCCAGCGACTGCCCGCTACCCCCGCCGACTACCAGCAGCAGGCAGCGTGACCACCACAAGTCTTCAACGCTGTGACGATGCGCTGGCGGCGTTCAGCGCGATACCCACAGTGCAGTGTCGTCCCCCGCCCGCAGGGTGCTCAACCGGTGAGCCAACTGCGCGGCGGCGGCCTGGTCGGCGTTGTCCGCGTGGCGGATGAAGGAGCCCAGGGTGTGCAGGTCGCGGAGGGCTCGCAGCACCGGGAAGCCGGACCAGGTGGTGATGTCGTTGCCGTAGGTGGCGCTGAAAGCTTGGAGCTGCTCGGCGGTGCGGCCGTACCGGGTGCCCTGGTAGGTGTTGACCAGGTCGAGTTCGCGAGGTCCGGTGGCGGTCTCGTCCCAGTCAGCGAGCAGGACTCGGTCGTGTTCGGCGCGGAGCAGGTTGCCGGGGTAAGCGTCACCGTGGATGTGGCCGACGCCGAGCGGGAACTCCAGCCCGACGTACTCTTCGAGCAGTTCACGGCTTCGGGTGAGCAGCCAGTCGCGGTCGCGGTCAGTCAGCGCGCCGATGCTGGTGCGCACGGTCTCGGTGAAGTGGGCCAGCGGGCGGTACGCGGGCAGCTCGACCGGGGGCGGGGGCAGTGCGTGCAGGCGGCGCAGCAGCCGGGCCAGGTGAACGGGGTCGATCGGGACGCCGCCCGCGGGCTGCGGGTGGTAGTGCCAGAAGGTGACCGTGTGCGCGTCCAGCCGGACCGGCTGCTCGACGGGGAGCGGTTGGACGGCGGGGAAGTCCTGCTGGCCGAGCCAGCGGGTGATGGCGACGGCGCGTTCGGCCGCCGCTACGGCGTCGGGGCCGGTGGCGACGCGGGCCACGGTGCACTCAGCCGAGAGGTGGAACACCGCGGTGCCGTGGTCGCGCAGCAACCGCATTCCCCGCGTGGACAAGCCAACGACAGCGGCGGCTCGGTGCGCGGTGGAGGCCAGGTGTTCGAGGTCGTGCTCGCGGGTCACCGGCCAGAGGGTAGTGCCACTTTCCCGGTCGGGCCGAAAGCATGGATCTGCTCGCCGAGCTGGCGCGCGGCGATGCTGGTGGCCAGCGGTGAGCCTGTCAGCGTGGCACGGGTGGTGACGATGGCGGTGTCGAACTGGCGTATGCGTTGGTCGGCAGGCAGGACGAGTAACGGGGCCAAGGCGTGCGCCGCGCCGTCCAGGTCGGCGTGGGCGATGCGGGCGTTGACCACGTCCAAGCGGGCCAGCCCGGCGTCGCCGTAGGAGTAGCTGGCGGCCGGACCGGTCTCGTAGGCGGTGAGCGCGGTAAGCGCGTGGTGCTCGGCTTGCTCGTGCTGACCGAGCAGGCCGTGAGTACCGCCCATGTAGTAGCAGACCTTCGCGAGTGGGAAGGCGAACAACCCGCCCAGGTCGGTGACGTCGTCGTCGTCGACCGGGATCTCATTCATCGCGTGCAGACGCGCGAGGGCGTCCAGCGCTCGGGTTCGATTTCCCGCTCGTGCCGCGCTGCGGGCCTCGATGGCGGTCAGCCTGATGCGGTTCTGCGTGCCTGCCCGGTACCGGTTCCCCTGTTCGACCAGTTCCAAGGCAGCGTGGGCGCGGTGGGGTGACCACTCGTTGATCAGGGCGGCGCTGCCGCGCGCCCAGGCGCGCAGAGCGTCATGGCCTGCGGCGTTGGCGCAGGTCCAGGCAACGCGCAGTTGCGCGAGGGCGGATTGGTGGTCGCCGACGTTCTGCGCGGCGTGGGCGAGCAGGAGTCCGGCGGCGCTAGCCAGGAAGTAGAGGTCGCGGGCCTGCTTTGGGCGTTGGCGACGTTGCAGCAGGGTGGCGGTGGTATCGCGGACGGCGATCAGGTCGGTCAACAGTGCGCGGGGCGGGGTGCTGACGTAGGCCAGGGAGATGCGGCTGATCTCCCAGCGCAGGTGCTCGACCACGTCCCGGCTGCTGTCGTCGAAGACGGCGGCGCGCTCGACGAAGGCCAACGAGTCCCGCGCGGCCTGCCCGGTGATGCGCAGCAGTTCGTCGTGGACAGCGAGAGACGCGTTCAGGGGCGCGCCGACTTCACGGAAAGGGGAGGCCACCGTCTCCCCTGGCGTTCTCGCGGCGAGGAGTTCGGGTTCTGGGGTGGGTTTGGCGAGCAGGGCTTGCAGTTCGTCCAGCGAGATGTCGAGAGCGGTCGCGATCCGCGCACGACGCCATGCTTGCGGGGTCTGCTCACCGCGTTCCCACCGACCGGCGGTGGAGAAGTCCACGCCCACAGCGTGCGCGAAGGTCTCCTGACTGAAGCCCATCAGCTCACGCCGCTCGATCAACTTCCAGCGCCGTTCCATCAACCCGGCCCCCTTTCCGGTCAGTCCTCTTCCGTGGTCCCGGTGGGCAGCGCGTTGTTCACCGCAGGACCGCCGGTCCTATGGGATCGTCCCCAGGGCGGGTTCGGTAGATGACATTCGATGACACGTGGGAGAGGGGGTCGCGCATGGGACGACAGGTGACGATCACCGGGACGCGCTCGGTCTCCACCGACGGGCTGGCGCGGCTGGGCGGGTTGTTCGCGGAGTACCTGGGGCCGTTCGCCACGGCGGACGCGCACTTCCACCTCGGTGGCGCCGCGGGGATCGACACGCTCGCCCTGGACTGGCTGGCCGAGCACACCAAGACGGCGTTGACCGTGGTCGTGCCGTGCGGGGTGGCCGACCAACCGGAGGCCGCGGCCGGGAGCGTCACCCGGTGGCAGCGGGCGGGCAGGTTGGCCGAGGTGGTGGAGCTGGGCGCGTCCCGGCTCGACGCCGCCGCCTACCACGCCCGGAACCGGTGGATGGTCGACCGGAGCGGCTTCGTGGTCGGTTTCCCCGAGAACGCCGGGCAGGGCAGCGGAACCTGGTACACCCTCGACTACGCCGCCGGGCAGGGCAAACCGCGACTCGTGGTGCCGATCTAGGGGGGTGAACACCGTGAACGGTGCGACCGGTGGCCCTGCCGAGGGCGCCCGGCTGCTGCGGCGGTTGCGGGAGAAGCGGGGCTGGTCCTGGAGCGACCTGGCGCGCGGGTTGCGCGACACCGCCGACCGACTCGCTCTCCCTTCACCTGCGCCCCGGCAGGTAGTCAGCATCCAGCGCGCGGTCGCCCGCTGGGAAAGCCCTGCCGACCGTACGCGGCCCGGTGACCGGTACCAGTTCCTGCTGGCCCACCTCTACGCGCGCACCCCCGGTGGGGAGGTGGTGCTGGGGGCGGACTCGGACTTCGCGATCCTGCTGGAGGCGTTGCGGCACTTCGGGATGACCGACGACCGGGCGGTGAAGCTGGTCGAACTCGTCACCTTCGCACTCGCGCCACAGGCCGAGGGACACCTGTCCGGTGATGCGGACCCGGACCTGGTCCACCGGTTGCGCATGGACATCACGGGGATTGACTCCCTGATCGGGACAGACCTGTTCATCCGGCTCCAGCTCCGCTTGTCCCCGGTGTTAGACGCCTGCCGCCACCTCCTGCGGACCGATCGCGGTGGCGAGCGGCAGGAAGTGGTGCAACTGGCGGTGGACGCGTTCGCCTTGGCAGGGCGGTTGGCTTTCGAGAACCGCGACGACGAATCCGCTGCCGCCCTATACGGGGAAGCCACCCGGACCGCCGCGCGCCTTGAGGCCCCTGCTCGGCGAGCAGCCGTGCGCACCAGCCACACGATGGTGCTCCTGCACTCCACCAACGACCTGCCCGCTGCGGAACAGCTCATCCGCGCCGCAGCGGTCGACGCCCGTCGAAGCCCCGGTTACATGGTCCAGGCGCGCGTGCATGCGGTCCAGGCGGAGATCTGCGCACGCGCCGGTCGTGGTGGTGCAGCCGCAGCAGCACTGGAACGAGCCTGGATGAGTCTTGCCCAAGTGCACCCTGGTGATCATGGCGGGGAGTTCAGCGCCAACTACCTGCACGGCTTCGAGGGGCTGTGCGCGCTCAAGGCAGGTGCCGCCGAGCACGCCCACGACGTGCTCTCCAGCTCGCTGGGGAAGTTGACCGGCGACCGGGAGGCCGTCCAGCGGGGCATCGTTGGCAGCGACCTCGCCCTCGCGCGGCTGATCCTGGGCGACGCGGTGGCGTGCACGGCCCTGTTGCACGAGGCGGTGGACGTCGCCGCGGGGACCGGAGGACGGGTCGCGGCACAGCGCATCCGGGCCGCGCGACACGAGCTGCGCGCGCACCGGGAAGAGCGGTTCGTCGCCGAGTTGGACGACCACATCCACGAGGCGTTCATCGGAAGATGACGTGAGGTCTTCCCTATTCACTCCTGCTGCACCGGTATCGCTTGATCGACCGGATGCCCACCCCCAGTGCAACTCCCGCACCGGGAAAGTCGGTGACGCAGCACGGAAGTGGGTCAACCGCGAGATCTCACCCGCCCGATTCAAGATCAACGATGAGGCGCTGGAACAACCCGTGCTCGATGTGATCCACCAAGTGCTCGCCGCACCGACCACCGAAGATCACTGACGGCACCAGACAGGTCAAGACCTTGCCAGACCGCTGCCCGAGTTGGGCATCAACGAGCGTGGGCCGACCGGTTCCTCCCTCGGCCGCAGGGTGCTCGCCAGCCGGGGCGTCCTGGCGTGCGCGACCGGTCAGACGACCTCGGCGTCCTGCCAGCTCAGGCAGGACGGGCGCTCGCCGTCGGTCAGGAACTCGCGCACCGCCTGCTCTACCTGCGCTAGGGGCAGGGTGCTGGAGGGGCGGTAGCGGCTGCCGCCGTGCGGGTCGTAGACCAGGGCGGGCGCGCCGGGGCTGGTGGTGGCGGCCAGGCTGTCCCAGGCCCCGCCGTCGGGCCGGTAGTCGTGGTACGAGAGCGCGCCCGCGCCCTGGTCGGGGTCGACGGAGACGACCAGGCGGGTGCTCGGGTCCGAGTAGCGGTCCACGGGTTGGTCGGCGAGGTAGAGCTGGGTGCCCCAGTGTGGGAGGCTGGCACGAACGAGGTCGTCGACGAGCGCCTCGACCTCCTCCTGAGTGCGTGCGTGGCGCCAGCGGTTGTCCAGCAGCGCCGAGACCACGCTGGCCACCGACTGGCCCGTCGTGGTGTTCATTCCCGGTTCCTCCTGGTCTCGTCCACAGGTCAGGGGGTGGCGGTACCGTCGATGACCACCGGAACGGTGTTACCGCGCTCCCACACGACCAGCGTCGACCCTAGCGGCAGCAGGGCCCGCACCGCGCGCCAGCAGCCGTCGGGACCGTCGCAGACGGTGTTATTTATCAGCAGGACGCCGTAGGTCAGTCCGGTCTCGGCCATCAACGCGGCGGCCTTGACCTCCACGTGGTCGACGCCCCTGGCGCGGGTGGCGCTCTGGGGCGGCCACGGGTAGTGCCCGCTGGTGCGCAGCACCAGGTCGGTGCGCTCCATCCGGTCGCGCTCGGCCCGCTCCTCCAGAGGCTCGGCCTCGCGGCGCGCCGCGCGCTGCTGCGGGGAGGAGGCCGAGGGGCGGTAGTTCCCGCTGGTCAAGTACAGCCCGTCGCCGCCGGTGGTGTGCAGCAGCCCGGTGGTGGCCCCGGTGCCGCCGGGCCGGTCGGCGAGCAGCGCCTGCTGCCGCTCCGCCCACAGTGGGTCGCGGCCACGCGTCATGAGGTCGGGCGGGAGGGTGGCCGGGTGGGGCGGGCTCGACGCGGGCACGGGGACGCCGGGTGCGGGTGGGTCGGTACCGGTCGGCGTACGTTCGCGCTCGATGATCGTGGTGATGGCCGCGCTCAGCTCACCGCAGTCGGCGAGCACCGCAGCGAAGCTCTCCTCTAGCAGCGGGTTCAGCCCCTCCAACAGCGCCTCGGCCTCGGGATCGAGGCTGCCGCGCAGGGCGTGCGACAGCAGTTCGGCTGCGTCCTCCCACCACTGCGCCGCCCGGTTCAGGTGGCTGCCGAGATCGACCAGGTCCACCAGGACCCGGTCGAGCTCGGCGTGGACGTCCCCGATCGAGACCACCCGGCTACCCCCGTCCCTGTCCGCGTCACGAACCCCGAGCACCGGTCCCCCGTCCGGACCGCCGGGCCGGGAGAACCGCCTGCGCGCTTTCCGCACGGACGCGGGGCCTGTGCTTCTACGTCCTCGAGTTCGTCAGGTGCTTTCCCTGGTAGCCCACGTGGATTGTGCCGGTGCGCGTGGGCGCGGTGTCACCAGAACAGGTGCGCGCGCTCTCCCGAGCAGTACCTGCGGGCGGCGACGAACAGACGCAGGTAGAGCTGGTCCAGGCTCAGGTAGTTGGGGATCAGGTCCGTCCTGGCCAGGGTGGCCTCGCTGTAGGCCAGCGCCTGCCCGTCACGGGTCGCGTAGCGTGCGGGCACGGTGTCGACGGCGCCTTCGGCCAGGGCGATCGCGTCGTCCAGGGCGAGTTCGACCAGGCCGCTGACCTCGGCGTCGTCGAGCGGGATCTGCTCCAGCTCCACCGGCAGGGGCAGCAGGTGCACGTGCTGGAACTCCCGCTCCAGGTAGTGCGGGGCCAGTGTCACCGCGGTCTGCCGCAACCCGATCGGGTGCAGGTCGGTGTAGGCGACGGGCAGGCCCAGCTCCTCGTGGACCTCGCGCACGCCCTGCGGGACGCTCTCTCCGGCGTGGTAGTGGCCGCCGACGGTGATGTCGGCGTAGTCGGGCCGCTCGAAGCTGTAGTGACCGGGACGTTTCTTCTGCAGCAGCACCCGCCCGGTGTTCGGGTGGAAGGCGAGCGCGGTGAAGGTGCGGTGCCACAAACCCTGGGCGTGCGCCTGCTGCTTGTCCGCGGTGCCCGCGGGCTCGTAGGTGTCGGTGAAGACGTCGATCAAGGGCACAGTCGCTCTCCCCGCGAGGACTCGGCGGTCAGGAACCGCTCGTGGGCGTTGAGGGCGTCACGGTAGCGGCGCGGGTCGCCCACGGTGACCCAGCTGCCCTCGATCCGGTGCACGCGCACGTCGGCGTCCCGGGCCAGGGCTCCGACGGCGACGCCCAGGTCGACCTCGCCCCTGGCGTGTTCGCTCGGGGCGAGCCGGTCCAGGATCGTGGGGCGCAGCACGAGGCGGGAGACCACCGCCAGGGGCTCGGTCACGGTGGCCGGGTCGGGGCGCTGCCGGATGCCGGTGACCTGGTCGGGGCGTTGCGGGTGGGTGTCGACCACCCCGAAGGAGGCGATGTCGGCGCGCTCGACGAGTTGGGCGGCGAGGACGGCGTCGGCGCCGTCGTCGGCCAGCGCGTGCATCGCGGCCAGGTCGCGTCCGCCCAGCAGCACGTCGTCGCCGAAGGCCACGCCGAAGGTGGTCTCGGCGCGGAGGCGGTCGCGCAGGGTCAGCAGCGGGGTGCCGTTGCCGTAGCCGTGCGCGAGATCCTCGGTGACCGCCTCGACGGGGATGTCCCGCTCGCGCAGCAGCTCCAGGTAGGTGGGCACGATGTGGTCGCCGGGCCTGGTGGCCACCAGGACACGGGTGGCCCCGGCGTCGTGGCATTCGGCGATCACGTGCTCGAGGGCAGGCCGGGCGCCGAGGGGGAGCATCTCCTTGGGCACGACCGCGCTGAAGGGGCGGAAGCGTTGTGCATGGCCTGCTGCGGTGACCACGCAGGTCCAGGGGTGGGCGGTGTTCATCGCAGTCCCTCCGCGAGGTGGTGCAGGACTCGGGTGAGGTCCTGGATCGGGGTGCGCACGCCGAAGTGGACCTCGACGCACGGCACGGACCTGGCGAGCCGGTCGACGGCGGCCCGTGCCTGTCCGGTCAGGTGGTGGGTGTCGCGGCGGCGGGGGACGACCCAGGGGGTGGTCCAGAACTCGTCGCGCGGGGTGCAGCAGATGCCGGTGAGGATCTCGCGTGCCCGCTCGGCGTCGACCGGTCGCGTGCTGATCGTGGTGGTGTCGGTGAACCGGGGGGCCAGCAGCAGCCGCGGTCGTGACCGCGCGGCCAGGCACGCGCCGAAGGCAGCGGCGAACGCCCGGGCGGTGAAGGGGTGTTTGGTGGTGGCGCCGAAGTCGGCGGGCAGCGACGTGTGCCCGGTGGCCAGGGCGCGCAGTTCGGGAAACGCCTCGATCGTGCCGCGCGCGGCGGGTACCGGCAGCGGCACGGCCAGCACGTGGCCGTGGTGGTGCACGAGCCTGTCGTTGGACAGCAGGGCCGCCCTGGGCAGGCGCAGCAGCGCGGCGGCGGTGGTGGTCTTGCCCGCGGCGCGAGGACCCGCGATCATCACCGCCGAGCCGCCCACGTCGATGCCCGCGGCGTGGAAGAGCACGCCGCCGTCGTCTTCGAGGGTGCGCAGCACGGCTTCGCGCACCAGGCGGATCGGGTAGCGGTGGGGGTGGTCGGTGGCGCTGTGGAGGAACAGGTCGATCTCGCGGTCGCGCACCGCGACCGCGTAGGCGCCGGGCCGGTGTTCGACCTGGTCGCTGTGCACGGTGTAGCAGCGCTGCCCGTCGCGCAGCCGGGTTCTGCGCAACAGCAGGCCGGGCACCGGTTCGACCAGGTCGCCGTCGGGGGCGTCCGCGATCGCGTCGACCATTTTCCGGAACGAGAGGGTGTCGGTGTGCGCCCGGATGGTGAAGGCCGCCAGTTCCCGTCCTGTGGCGGCGGGGGGCAGGAACTGGCCCAGGTGTCGGCGTTGGTCGGCCAGCCACGCGGGCTCGGCGGCGAGCGTGAACGCCACGCCCGCCACCTGGAAGGCCCACGTGCGCCGGTCGGCCACCGGTGTGGTGGTGGCGTTCATGGTCCGAGCAGTCCTTCCACGGTGGGGGCGATCCGGTGGACCAGTGCCGCCCGCGAGGTCTCGGGCATGGTGCGGAACAGGCGCGCCGAGGTCGCGGCGAACAGACGGTGCGCGCAGGCGGGGTCGGCGCGCCCGTCGAGGGCGCGCAGGGCAAGTACCGCGCGCGCCCGGAACCAGGAGGCCGGGAACACGTCGATGCCGTCGTGGACGGGGGGCAGGCACCGCGCCAGGCGCGGGTGGGGCCCGCTGCCCGGTGTCGGCGTGGTCAGCAGGGCGCGGGCGGCGTAGCCCACCAGCGCGTCGAGGGTGACCGGGGTGTGGAAGCACAGCGCGTGGAAGAGGCTGTCGAACAGGTTCTCCGGTTCCGGGCTGGTGCTCGGGACCAGCGGGGGCAGCACGTCGATCGCGACGAGCCGGTTCCCGAGGCGGCAGAAGTTGGTCAGGTTGGTGTCCAGGCGCGCGTCGGTTCCGGCCAGGGCGCGCACCCATCCGGCGATCTCGGTGACCGCGTCGACGAACCCGTCGGGATCGGTGGTGGCGTGCTCGAGCAGCACGGGGCCGGGGACCCAGCGGTGTCGCACCGTCAGCGGTGCGGCGTTCAGGACGGTCAGCCCCGGTGGCAGGGGCACGCCTGCGGTGCGCAGCGTGTCCAGGTAGTCGTTCATGCCCTCCGCCCCGAGGGCGTGCGTGGCGGCCAGGAACCGGGCGCCCGCGGGGTGGGTGTCGGTGAGCTTTTTGACCACGTCCTGTCCGCGGCGCTGGAACGTGCCGGTCGTGGCGTCCCGGGTCATCCGATGCCTCTGGAGCGCAGGAACTTCCCGGCGTCCTCGGCCATGGACTCGAACTCGTCGGGCAGGTCCAGCCCGAGCGCCTGGGCCAGCGTCTCGGCGGCGGTGACCGCGGCGGAGCAGGCCTCGGGGATCGAGGGCGGCGTGCCGGTGGGCAGGTGTCGGAGCCGGTCGTGCACCAGCGCGGCCTCGGCCAGTTGCCCGGTGGCCACCAGCAGGAGCAGCAGCGCCGGGCCCTGGTCGAGGACTTGGACGGGGCGTGGATCGGCCACCGGCGCGGTCCCGGCCAGGGTCGCGGTGCTCAGCAGGGCCAGCAGCACGTCGGCCAACTCGTCCCCGATGTCGTCGATCGGCCGTTGCGCGTCCTGCAGCGCGGAGGTGTCGGCCGCGCCGTGGCGCAGCAGGCACAACGCCAGGTGCCCCAGTTGCACCGTGGCCTCGGCCGCCGCGGTGGAGGGCGTCCACGGCTCCGGGGCGGTGAGCGCGAAGCCGCCGCGCAACCGGCGCGTGAGCGCGAGAAGCCTGTCCAGGCGGTCCGCCTTCACCGGGCGCCGTCCAGCACCAGCGGCAGGGCGCCCGCGGTGCCGCTGCTCCAGTACGGGTCGTCCTCCTGGCGCTGGACCCGCACCCGCGTGGCCAGGTCCTGGGTCAGGGCCGCGGCGACGTTGGTGGGCAGGGCCCGCCGGACGATCACCTCGCCTGCGGCCGGGTCCAGGGTGAAGGCGGCGTCGGGGTGGCCGTGGCGGGCCAGCGCGGCGGCCACGTCCTGCTCCCGGACCGGGCGGCGGCGCCGCGCGGCGGCCCGGCACAGGTCCCGCTGCCCGGTCGGGCAGTGGTTGCGGGTGGCGCATACCGGGGTGTCGAAGACGCCGAACCGGTCGGTGCGGCCGAGCACATAGGCCAGGGCGCAGGAGTTGGTGTGGAACAACGGGTGCGTCGGGTGCGTGGCGGCGGTGGCGTGGATGAAGTCCCAGAACGCCCGCGGGTAGACGCACTCGGCCTTGTCCACCTCCGGGGTGGTGGCCAGCTCCGGCCACAGCCGGGCCAGGCCCGGCAGGGCGGCGGCCTCGACCTTCAGGCCTGCGGCCACGGTGCAGCGCGCGTGGGCCGCCGCCCAGTCCAGGACGGCCGTCATCGTCTCGGGGGTGGCCGAGCGGGGGAACGCGGGCCTCCAGTAGTGCACGATCGGCACCCCGGCGTCGGCCAGGCGCGGGAAGTTCTCCCTCAGGTCCTCGTGTCGGATGCCGCGCTCCACTTCTCCGGACAGGCCGGAGTAGCTCAGGTACACCAGCACCCGCAGCCCGTCGCGGATCGCGGCGGTGATCGCGGCGATCACGTCGTCGGGGACCCGGCACTTGGTGATCAGCACGACCGGGTTGGGAACACCGCGCCGCGTCAACTCCCCCAGCAGGGCCTTGAGGTGCTCGCGGGTGGTCGGCAGCGCCATCGCGTCGGTCCAGGTGTAGTAGGCCACGGGCCGCTCGGGCGTGTAGTGCGGGCAGGCCAGCAGCAGTTCCACGCTCCGAGCGGGGCTGGCCAGCGTCTCCGGCCTGACCGCCGTCTGTCCCCGTTCGTTCAGGAAGCAGTACCGGCAGGACTTCGGGCAGCCCTGGACGGGGTTGACCGCGATCCACGTGGCGTGCTGGTCCACGATCGCGGTCCACACCCGCACGGGGCGCTGCCCGCCGGCGGGGAAGGGGTTCGAGGTCACGGGAAGGCTCTCCTGTCTGCTGTCGTGCCCCCGCCGGCCGCAGGCCTCACCGGAAGGCGGGGTGATGGCCGCCCCGCGCACCGGAAAGGTGACGGCGCGGACCCCGGTCGGACCTGCGGGCGGGGGTGCCTGGACGGGACGTCTCCCGGGGCGTCGGGACCACCCTGTCTGGAGCGGACCGCCGGGGGAGAGAGACGCACGGCGCGGGTCCTGCCCATCGCCCGCCGCCTGTCAAGGCCTGTGGGCACTGCCGATGGGCGCTCCCCATCGGAGGCTGCCCCGCGACCTGGACCGCGGTTACGGTGGGTCGCGCCCTGGTGACGAGCGGGGGGAAGGGATCGGGTCGACACGAGATGCACGAGCGCGATGACAAGCCCGCAGGTCGGTGGCGCCCTGAGGACTTGGCTGTGTTCTGGACGGTGCCCGCCGTGCGGGACGCGCTGGCCCGACACGACATCGGCCTCGTCTACCGCTACCTGGGCAGGCAAGGCGTCTCGCAGCGCAGCATCGCGGAGTTGACCAGGCAGAACCAGTCCGATGTCAACAAGATCGCCAACAACCGCGCCGAGGTGCGTTCCTACGAACTGCTCGCGCGCATCGCCGAGGGGCTGGGCGTGGACCGCGGCCTGATGGGGTTGGCCTACACCGCCGGGGCCCACCGCGACGCCGACCCGACGTGGACGGGAGAGGACGAGGACATGCGACGACGCGCCCTGCTGGGCATCGCGGGCAAGCTGGTCATGGGCGCCACGCTGCTGCCCGCCGAACGCGGCCTGTTCGCCCGCACCACCCGCGCCACGCCCCTGCCCGGCCGCGTAGGGGCCGCCGAGGTCGCGCAGGTGCGCGAGGTGACCGCCGTGCTGCGCGCCAAGGACCTGCTGCTGGGCGGGGGCTCGTGTCGCGCGGCGATCCTGGGCCACGCCCAGGGCGCCGCCGCCCTGCTGGGCGGCGACTGCGCGCAGGACACGCGCGCGGACCTGGTGTCGGCGGTGGCCGAGGTCAAGACGCTGGCGGGCTGGACAGCGCACGACCTGGGTATGCCCGGTGAGGCGCTGAACTGGTTGACGCAGGCCTTGGAGGAGACCCGGTCGGCGGGCAACCCCGCGCACACGGCGATCGTCGCCCACCACCTGGGCCGCGTCCCGCTGGACCACCTCGACCCTGGGCAGGCTCTGAAGTACTTCCAGTTGGGCAGGATCGCCGCCGCCGAGGCCGACTCGCCCCTGGCGGTGGCCTTCCTGGAGGCGGACATGGCCATCGCCTACGCCGACCAAGGCCAGCCCCGACGCGCCTTGGACGTGCTCACCCGCGCGCAGGACGAGTTCGATCTGGCCCAGCAGGAGGAACAGCACGCTCCCTACACGCGGTTCTTCGACCGCGTGGCGATGCGGACCGCCGCGGCCCGCGTGCACACCAGGCTGGGCATGACCGACTCCGGCCAGCGCGCGGTCGCCATCGAAGGCCTGACCCGCGCCCTGGCCGACATCCCACCCGACCACGCCCGCCAGCAGGCATTCAGCCACGCCCTGCTCGCAGCCTGCTACCTGGCCGAAGGCGAGATCGACACGGCCGTGGGCATCGGGGAACAAGCCCTGAACGCAGTGCGCGCGGTCAGGTCCCAACGCCTGCGGGGTCAGCTGACCCTGTTGCGCGAGCAGACCCGGCGCTACCCGCACCACTCCGACGCGCAGGCCCTGGGCAGGGAGATCGCCCGGTTCTGCGCCACCGCCGCCTGACAACCACAGCCCCCGCCATGGATGCTGCCCCGCCATGAAACCGGTGGCGGAAAACCTCGAACTGTCCCGTCGAACTGCTTAGAGCGCATATCGGAATGAGTTGAGTCTTCGCTAGAAGATCAGGGTGCAGGCGAGGGCGAGGGTCGCCACCTCGGCGGCGCGCGCCCTCAGCGACCCGACCCGGCTGCGGATCGCCTCGGCGCTACTCACCGGCGGCGAGCTGTGCGTGTGCGATGTCTCCTGGGTGGTCGGCACGGCGCAGAACCTCACCTCGTACCACCTCCGTCAGCTCAAGGCCGCCGAACTCGTGGCGTCCCGGCGAAACGGGAAGCTGGTGATGCACTCGCTCACCGAGCGAGGGCTGGGGCTGGTCGGCGTAGTCCTGGAGGCATCCGTCGGCGACGTCCGGGAGGGGTGAGCCGTGGCCGATAAGCGCCGCAGGCCCCAGGCGCCGGGCTGCGGGAGGACAATGCGCGGGGCGGAGCGCTGGGGGCAAGTCCGCGAGCTACAGTTGGCCGCCGCAGCCGTCGTACTGCTCGCGGCGAGGTGGCTCGCTGACGACTGGGCGGGTGACGCGCTGACGCTGGCCTCTGCTGTGGTGGGCGCTACCTCGTTCACGCCGGGCGCGATGTGCGGAGGTTCGTCTCCGGGTCGAGGTGCGCGCGCTCATGACGATCGCCTTGGCCAGCGCGGTCGCACTCGGACAGTTCACCGAGTACGCAATGCTGGGCGTGTTGTTCTCCGTCGCCAAGGGGTGGAGTACACGCCGTCACCCGCACCCGGCGCGGGTTGCACGCCCTGCTGCGCCTGGTGCCACTGACCACCTCGGTGCTGCGCGACGGTGTCGAGACGAGCGTCTCCTTCGCCGTCCTAGTGGCCGGTGACCGGGTGGTGCTGCAGCCAGGTGAGCGCGCCGCCACCGACGAGGTCGGCAGCGCCGGGCACACCAGCCTAGACCTGTCGGCGATCACCGACGAGTCCGTGCCGGTGGAGGCCGGTCCCGGCGACCCGATGCACGCGGGCGCGATCAACGGGGCGGAGCGGTCGAGCGGGAAGCAGCACGTTCACTCAGCAGGCCGAACACGGGTTCGCCCAGTCACTCGATTGAGTGAAGCCGTCGGTGATCGACACACCGGACACCTTCGGCAGCTCTGAACTGAAGCAGAATATCGGCATGGGTCCGACAACGGCGTGTACCGCTCGGAATCACCTCGGCGCGTCCGGCCACTTGATCATGGCCAGCGTGTTCGCAGGGGACGGTGATGATCGTTCTCGCCATCAGGTTGCGCCGGGCCTGGTCCGGCTTGATGCCTGCGTTCTCATCCGGGGCAAGCGCATCGCACCGGTCGATACCATCCGCGACGTGGTAGTCAACGGCTGTACCCCTGGGTTTGCCCTCATCACGATGCTTTCCGTCAAGGAGTGGCGAGTTGGCCGGTAAGCCCCGACAGTTCGGTGCCGCGCACCAGGGGTATCAGCATCAGGATCTGTTGACCGCCTGTGCGTTGGCTGCCCTGCACCTGCCCGGCAGCTCCGACACGGCGGTGGTCAGCGACACCAAGCTGCACGATGGTGATCTTTTCGACGATCTCACGATCCGAGGTGGCCGTGACCGGCGATATCAGATCAAGTGGCACAAGGAGCGGTCCCGCGCGCTGACCGTCAAGGACCTGCGCACCTCCGTCCTGGGCTTCCGTATCGAGCAGGCCGTCCACAGTTTTCTTCGCGATCCGGTGAAGGCAGCCGACTATCGGTTGGTCACTACCTGTATCGACATGGACGAGGAACTGTCGGCGATGACGGTCGAAGACCCGGCGCTCCCCCCCCTGTATCCCTGCCTTGCCTACCCGCCGGTTCCGGCTGTCGGCCGCTGCGCTCTGGCCGGAGGAACTTCCCCCACTCTGGAACGAACTCGGTGCCCTCGACCGATCCGACTTCGTGAAGTTCTGCAGCCGCTTCGTGATCGAGACCGGATGCCCGCGCAGTTCACAGAACCTGCGGGCGCCTGGCGATTTGGAACAGCATCTGCTCACCCTGCTCGGTTCCAGGTTGGGAATCGGGCACTACCCGAACTCGTCGAGGGATCTCGGCGATGCCGCTGCCCAGCTGATCCAGTTGGCGACTGCCGCCCGCGGGGACAAGCAGTCCCGCGGGCCCGAACACGTCACCTCGGCCTTGGCGCTGATCACTGACTTCGGCAGGGTGTCCGAACATCTGCCGCTCGACCCGAACCTGTTGGTATCGATCCCTAATGCCCGTGATGAGCTCGTCGGGAACTCGAAGTCGTCCGGCGTCATCGTGGTTCGAGGGGTGCCCGGAGCAGGCAAGTCGTGGCTGCTGGAAACGACACGACGCCAACTGCTGGAACAGGGGCAGTTGGCCGTGGCGCACTACTGCTTCGTCGAGTTGCAGGACCCCCACCGGGACCGCCGGTCCACGATCGAGGTGATCTTCGGAAGCCTCATCGCCGAACTGTATGACCTCGATCCTGCTCTGGTTGCCGACGGCGTACCCCGGTACGCGGCCGGACCGCGGGAACTGAAAGCCGTCCTCACCACGGCGGTACGTAAGGATCCCGACCTGCGCATCACGCTGATCGTCGACGGCCTCGACCACGCCGACCGGCTCAACCAGCCGGGACCGGGTATGGCCGGCGACATCGCTCAGGAGTTGGCCGCGCTCGACCTTCCCGACAGTGTCCGTCTGATCGTGGGTTCTCAGCCGGGCGCACACCTGGCACCGCTGTTGCGGTCCGCACGGGTAATCGACGTACGTCCGTGGTCCGATGCCCACATCCGCAGCCTGGGCATTCAGGCCGGTCTCACTGGGCCCGCCGTTAACTCCGTCTTCGTCGAGGATATCGGTACCGTACTGGACACCATTGTGGACAAGGCACGAGGCAACCCGCTGTACGCGACCTATCTGGCCCGCACTGCCCTCGGCATGATGCGCGGCGACATCGCTCCCGGCACGGATCTCGATGTGGTGGGCTACCTGTCGCACGCTCCGGTGTTCGACGACGACCTGGCCTCCTACTACGACTGGCTGTTCCGGCACGCCACCGCCGACAGCGGAGCGGCGGTGATGATCAGAGCCCTTGCGCTGGTCGGAGTCCCGCTGACCGTGGAGGAGTTGTGCGAGGTCTTTCCCTTGCTCGGTACGGTCATTCCCAACGTCGTCTTACTGCTGGCCCCGGTGCTCATGGACGGCCCAGACACCGACGGAGTCAGGATCTACCACGAAAGCTTCCAGCGCTTCATCCGCAACTGCGACACCGGCGTTGGCAACGACAGCCACCAGGCGATGCTCAGCCCTATCCGGGACTGGCTGGACAAGCGTGGCTTCTTCCAGGATCTGCGCGCCTTCCGCTGGCTGTTCCCGGTCCTGCATGCCGCCGATCAGGACGCCGACATCGTCCAGCGCTGCACTCACGACTTCGTCGTCAACGCCACCGCCCACGGCCAGCCGGGCGATGCGGTACTGGCCAACCTCGCCATCGCGGCCCAAGCCGCGATGGACCTGAACGCGCTACCGGATCTGACCCGGATCGTCGAGCTGAACAGGGCGGCGGACTACCAGCACCACTGGCGGCTCGACAACGACGAGTTGGCGCACGTCTACGGACGCGCCTTCGCCGCGATCCACGGCGTTCATGCGCTGGCCGACCGGCTGCTGCACGACGGCCGTCCCGCCTTCCAACCACGGGTCGGTGTCGTGCTGTGCCGTCTGTGCGACGACCAGGGTGTCACGCCACCGTGGTCGGCCTACCTGACCACGTTGGGGCGATGGCGCGCAGCTAACAAGGTCTCCTACCTCGATGGTGAAGCCGGAGTCGACGAGGCGGTCGTGGTCGGCGAGCTTCGGCTGGCAGGTCCTGCGCAGGCGCCCGAACTGCTGCTGTCCTGGCTGTCAGGCTACACAGAAAACCCTGTCCACTCCTTCACCAGCGCACAGCTCTACGCGCTCATGTACGGCGAAGCATCTCTCCGCGAAGTCATCGACCGGCTCGACCACGGCCCTGACCGAGGATGGGCATGCCTCGCGGCCGCTTTCGCCACCGATGAGGCTGAGGCGGCGAAGGAACTGGCCACCGAAGCGCTGGCGCATGATCTCGATGACGCGCGTGTCATTCGCTGGGCGATCAAGGCAGGAGTCGACCCCACGACATTGTCGACGGGGCAACTCTTGGATGAACTCACCACTGCTGTGAACGGCGAGTTCGGCGCCGCTTACCTCGAACCTCTGGCTGCCTGGCTCAGCGAACTCGACATCGCCGCCACCACCGGTGATGAGAAGGCGCTGCGCCGCAACGAGAAAGGCATCACCGGCCACAGCTGGTACCGACAGTGGCTGAAGTTCTGCGTGCGCACACGCCTGCGCCCCGCTGCACCCGACGTCCTCGAAGAGCTCCAGGTACTGGTCGACGTTGAGCGCTTTGGCGGGCGTCCCCAGCCTGCTGAGCTCTACGCCGTCGAGTCCGAGATCAGGCAATCCCTACACGATGCCCTGTCAATCATGGACGATGCCCGGTACGAACCAGCGGCCTCAGCACTGTTCGCCTTGGCTAACAAGGTCAATCCCTGGCCGACACTCCGTTCCGGTGCCCTGCCTGTGGACGAGGTCCTACGCATTCTCCTGTCCACTGCAGACTCGCGCTCCAAACGTGACACGGCCAGCAGACTCGGCGCAGAGCGACTTGAATCTGTCAACCGGATCATCGGCATCTATGACATCCCCGCCGAGGACCAATTCATGCTCGCCATCCTGCACAAACGTGCAGAACGGATGGAGGCGGCGCAGGAGGCATGGACCGAGGGCTGCCTGTACCTGGCGGCGTACGGAGATCGCAAGGACATCACCATCAGCGAACTCGTCGATCCGTTGCCTGCCCTGCACGAGGGCGACCCCATCCGCATCCCCGCATCCCTGGCCGCAGCGCAACCCCTGGTCGAAGCCGTGGTGACCCACACAGACAAGCGAGGCACCGTCCCCCCGCTGCGGGAGTGGGCCGATCACGCAGCCACCCTCCACCCCGCCGGCGGACTCCTCTACACCGCTCTACGCGCCCTTGCCACTCCTCTCAACGGCATCGACCTCTCGCACGCGATGGCCGCCGGAGCGGCGGCGTTGCAGGATGTGGTCTGCGATGAGGTTCTTCAAGGCTTCTGGGTCGCCCTCGGCACGGTCGCCGCGGAAGAACCCGAAGCAGCGCTGAGCGCCTGCGAACGCCCGACCGAGCACTCGGTGGAAGCATGGCAGATGGTCAGCGCCAGCCTGGTCGACCACATCTGGGAGGACAGATCCCGGATCGCCGCGCTGGTCGCAGCGTCCGCAACCAGGATCGGGCAGCCATCACCAACCGATGCTGCCGACGAGCCGGAAGACCACTATGCCTCTCCAGCATCCGTGGCACCCGCGCGCCACTCCGACTTTGTGCTCCCCGAACATGCATCCGCAGTCCAGGTAGCCCACGAGATACGGCGGTGGCGTGCCGAGAGCAGACCGGCAGACGTCGATACGGTAGCCGCCACCATCCTGTCCCGGCTCCTCACCCTTGACACCGAGAATGCCGACGAAGCCGAGTCGCTGCTCCACCGCCTCGGCAGGGACGTCCCGCTCTTCTACCCCGATCCGCTTCTCCGTCACCTCGCCGAAAGTCTGGAACACCACAGGCCAGCACTCGCGGCGACCGCTTACACCCTGACCTACACCCGCGCCACCGAGGGCCTGCGTCAATTCGCCGGCCGCGAGTGGCAGCACCTGTTCCTCCGCGCCTTGGAACTCGACCACGACCGGGCATGGCGAACCCTGCTTCGGGAGGTAGTCGAGAGCATCGGCCCCAATACCCGCTTTGGGGTCACCGTCCACTTCATCGAACTCCTCGCCGCCGCTGGCCGTGTGGACGACGCTTATGCCTGCTGGGAACAGGTACGCGCGGTCATCGCACAGCGACTTCCGCCTCTCACCCCCACAGACGCACCGATCCTCACCTATGACCCAACGGCCGACGACCCGTGGCGCGGCATCGCGGCATGCCTGGTAGCACGGTTGGCCGATCACGCAGGTCGAGAAGTGGCGACCGAAGGCGTAATGCTGCTGCTCCATTCGACCCACACAGAATCGGCGCAGGTCCTCGCTCACGCGATCGACATCGCCGCCCGGCACGAACATCGACATGTGTTCAACGACCTGCTCGGCATCGTCGAACAGTTCGAAGTCGCCCCGTTCCCAGTGACACGACTGGCAGCCTCTGCACTGAAAACCGCCTCCGACTTTCAGTGGAGGTCGATCAGTGACTCGGCGCGAACATTGCTCCGCCGTGCCAATAAACACGAGAAATAATACGCTCAACAGAATTTGACACTCGAACTGAACCGCGCCACCCACAGATTCCGCAGCAGAGTCCTGCGTCTACTGCAAGGACAACTTCCATGACGTCACCTATGGATAGAATCGGCTGGCCGAGCGATCCGACCGCCGCCTGTCAGCTTCACTGCGGTGGAGCCACATCGCCCGTAACGCTGCACAGTTCGACGTATCCACACAACGAAATCGTAGAATTCAGGCCAATCGCGCCCAAGCTAAGACCTCCTTTCAGAATGAGCGGAGGCGTCGGTGGCAGATCAGTGCGCAGGCCAGGTTGAGGAAGCCTTGGTGCAGGTCGGCCCGGCGGTCCCAGCGGGTGCGCAGCCTGCGGTACTGGTGCAGCCAGGACAGGGTGCGTTCGACCACCCAGCGCAGCGTCCCCAGCCCGGAGCCGTGCGGCTGGCCGCGTCGGGCGATCAACGGGACGATTCCCCATCGGTGCAGGGTGTTCCGGTTGGCCTGGCTGTCGTAGCCGCGGTCGGCGAGCAGCACCGCAGGCCGCCACCTCGGCCTGCCGGGTTTCCCGGCGACGCGGGGCAGGGCGTCGACCATCTCGCCCAGCGTGCCGGTGTCATGGGTGTTGGCCGCGCTGACCGCCACGGTCAACGGGTGCCCGGCGCCGTCGACGACCAGGTGGTGCTTCGAACCGGTCTTGCTGCGATCGACCGGACTCGGACCCGTGAAGTGCCCCCTTTTTAGCGCCCGCACCTGGGAGGAATCGATCGCCGCGCGGGACCAGTCGATCCGGTTGGCCGCGTGCAACTCGGCCAGCAACACCTCGTGCAGGCGTTGCCATACCCCGGCCTCGGTCCACTCCACCATCCTGCGACGGCAGGTCGAACCGGCCCGAGCCCGAGCTCGGTGGGCAGGTCGGCCCACTCGATGCCGGTGTGCAGCACGAACAGGATCCCCTACAGGCACTCGCGGGCGGGCAGCCGTTTACGGCTGGGGTATCGGAAGTTCCCGGTCGGGACCGGGATCAACGGCTCGACCAGATCCCACAGCTCGTCATCGACGATCCACGGCGCAGCCATGCCCTATTGGGTTCCCCACCAGCCGAAACACCAACCAACTTATTCTGAAAGGAGCTCTTACTATCGCAGGCCGGTCAACCGTGCCTCAGCTGCGGCATACCAACTTGGCTGGGTTCGGCTGGATGGGCGATCGCTCGACCGCCCATCCAGCACGACGTCTCTAGATCAGGTCAAAGTTGCCTTCGACCACCAGGGTTCCAGCCAGAAACCGCTGTTCAGCCCTGTTCCCATCCTTTGGTACTCCCGCCCGAGGTCCGGCCCTCCGCAGAACGGGTATCGCGCAGGTTGGCGCCCTCCCCGAGGTCCGGCCAGGGCGGCGGCACGTACCGACATCACCAACCGGCAGGAGACAATGCCGCCGCCACTGGCCTCCGAACAATGCCTCGACCTCCGTGGGACGGCGCGGCAGCTGCATCTCACGAGCTGCGCTCCTCACCTGGTCGGGCCCGAAGAACCGACCGGGGTACAAGCCGAGCAGGCCACGAGGCGGCCCGCTCGTGCGCACCGACACGGTCAGCCACTGCGGCGGGTTCCAGCCCGTTGATCTCCTACAGGGGTGAAGACCCTCCTGTCGCACACGGGCCCACTCTCATTGCACGAGCACCCGAGGGTTCGAACGCTCGCTCCGCGGCATCAGCGCGCTCGACTCGCGTGATCACCAGTATGAGTGGGAGGTGCGTTCGCCGGTGGCACGTGGGTCAGAAGGAGTCAGTGGTCGGGGTCCTGCGGCGGGACCAGCTGCTGGGCACGGGCAGATTACCGTTGATGACGAGGGTGACGACGACGCTGGGCGAGTGCGGGTCCGTCATCCCATGCTGCTGTGGGTCCAGGACGAACAGGTAGTTCTCGGGGGTGCCGATGGGCAGGACCTTTCGGCTCATGTCGAGGACGACGAGGATTGAGAGGCGGACGCCGTCGGCGGCGGCGTACTGGGTCGGCTGGCCGATGTACTTGGTGGCGGACTTGGGGGTGACGGGCTGGTCGCGCGCGACCTTGAGTTCGGCGGTGATGCCGTCGTGCCGGGTGTCGAGGTACCCGTGTGCGAGAGCGGTTCCGCGTTCGACTCGGCCTTCGAGGGTGGGATCGGCGAGGAGAGCGGCGTGGAGATCGTCGTGGAACTGGCGCTCGCTCACATACTGGCCGCGGCGGTATTTCTTGTTCCACGTCATGGCGAGCCCGGCGCGGGAAACGGCGTTGAGGAGTCGGGCGAACGGCTGGAGCTGGTTGTGCGGGTAGCCGGCGATGGCGAGCTTCTCGTAGATGCCGAGGAGGTGCTCGTCG
The DNA here is from genome assembly GCF_024171695.1 of Actinosynnema pretiosum. Lineage (GTDB taxonomy): Bacteria > Actinomycetota > Actinomycetes > Mycobacteriales > Pseudonocardiaceae > Actinosynnema > Actinosynnema pretiosum. The sequence goes on from NZ_JAMTCF010000006.1 coordinate 47,062, forward strand.
AACACCTCGTATTGGGTGGTGGCGTCGCGGGTTTGGTCGTAGGGGCGGACACGGAACTCGCGGTGGCCGGCGACGTCGAGAGGCTGGCTCTTCGGGTTGCCGGTCTCGTCGGTGCCGCGCCAGGTGAGGCGCACCAAGACCGGGGGTGCTTGTTGAGTGGTGGGGACGGCGTACCGCACGTGGAGGCTGCCAGTGCCTTCGTAGGTTTCCGGGTCATCGGCGTGCTGGCTGCGTTGCCAGGTGAGCGCGGGCCGCTGGAGTTCGGTTTCGTTCAGGGTGCTGACCAGTTCGGCGTCGAGCCGTTCGACCCACGCTGGCCACGGGTCGGTCTGTACTTGCAAGGTCAGGGTATGAGTGAGGGCCGGGTCGACGATGGCGGGACCGGTCAGGAGCGTGTCGTCGATTGACACCAAGGCAACCGCGACCGTCGGACTGTCCGGCTCAGGTTCAGCTGGCGGCCTCCATGGCCTGGAGCCGTGTTGACGTTCGGGTGAGCGGATGAACAGCAACGGGGCCGGGAGACCGGCCGCAGCGGGGAGAACCGCGCCCAGGCCGATGGGCGCAGTCTGATCTGGATCTGCTGCGAGGGTGGCCCGGAGGGCTCGGGCGCGCGAGAGGAGCGGGTCGTCGTCCCGGTATGCGTTTAGGTCGATGGCGGCGGCGCGGCGTGCTGTCGCGGTCCGGTGAGCTCGGGCCTGAGTGAGATCGGCGTTCAGGTCGGCGCCCTCGGCGTCGAGCAGGTGCGCGACGGCGTCGAGCAGCCGCCCGGTGACGACGACACCGCCGTGGGTCGCTGTCCCGGTGGATTTCCCGCCGTGCTGAAGGGTGGTCGCCAGGTCGCGCAGTCGCTGCGCGCGTGCTTTGAACTGTTCGGCCGGGTCAGTTGTCTCGACAACATCGGCCGTCGCTTGGTCGGACGGGGTATCCGCGAGCCCGGCGGTGACCTCCGCCGAGCTCGGAAGGTCGAGCAATGCGCAGACGATCGCCGCCCGGACCGCAGCGGCCTTCACGAACGGCCGCAGCCACCGAAGGTCGTCCTCGGAGTGACCTAGGCAGATGCCGATCGCGGCCCTGACCTCGTCGACCGCCTCTCGGACGTTCGCGTTGTTTGGCAAGTCGGGCTCTAGGGTCACCTGCAGACGTCCGACCGCGCCCGCAAGCACGACCAGAGCGCGTTGTGAGCTGCGGGCCGGCTCATCTGGGATACGACTCAGCGCACTTTCGAGCAGCGCCAACGCATGGGACCGGCGCTCTGCTCGCGCGAGAACCTCGGCGTACTCCATCGATCCGTAGTGCGACTCCGGAGAGTGCCCCGCGCCGACCTTGATGATCTCGGCCGCTGGGAGGCCGAGGAGGCCGACGCCGCAGTCGAGAAGCCCGTTCAACGCCTCCTCGGCCTCGTCGTGCTGCCGGAGCCCGTAAGTCCTCTGCGGTGCTAGCGCCAGCCACACCACCGCGAGCTCCGGCGCAACTCGTGCATCCGGTTGCCACGGCTGCTCAGTCACCTCGGTCGCCTGATGCCACTCGAGTTCCGGAACCCGCGCCAGGGCCTTCTTCTCCAGCTCAGCGAGCGCAACTAGGTCCGGCACGTGGTGCCGCAGCACCGCGAGCGAGGCCAGGAACGTCTCCAGGTGCTTGGAGACGTTGATGCCCTCCATCACAGCCGCAGCGTGAAGCGCCAACCGAACCCGGGACTCCTTGTCGGGCCAAGGAAGTTCGCACGCGGCATCGAGGACGGCATCAATCACCACGACGTAGGTGTCCGAGACGAGCGCCGGGAGTAGGTCGGCGACCGTCGACGGAAGGGCGTGGGTTCTGCCGATGGTCGTCCATGCCTTGAGCGCTGCGGCACGTGGTCCGGGGTCGGCATCGACCAGGTAGGTGTGGAGGGTCGGCAGGATGGCCTGGAGTACTCGGGGCTGGCTCCCGTGACGGCGGCCGACCTCGCCGAGGGTGGCCAAGAGCGGGCGCACCACGTCGGAATCCAGGTCGCTGTCGCGTTCCCTCGTGATGAGCGCCGTGATGGTTTCGCACACTGACAACGGATCCGTCGATGATGCGAACTCCACCGCCCTCAACAGGCGCAGCGCAGCCTGAAAGAGGCTGTTCTTGCGCGCATACGCTTCCATCCCCGCGAGCGGGTCCGGCGCAGCGGCAGAAATGAGCACGCTTGTCTGCTCGGTGAGCCGGTGCCGCGTTAGGGTCACGAACGCACCCAGCGTCGCATCCAGACGTCCGGCGAGGGTGTCACTGCGCTGGCGTCCCATCTGCTCGATCACTTCGGCTGCGGAGAAGGCCACCTGGTGCCCCCACGAATCATCGGTACGGGCGAGCAGGAACACGAATGCCGCATCGGTGACCGCCGCCGTTTCCTCAGGCGTCGTCACAGGGTCCTGAGCGCGACGGTGAATGTACTCGGTGTCGATCATGTCCAGGGCATGTCGGACCGAGCCGACGAGGCCGTCTCGAATCTCTTCGGCCGCGTGCCGGCCCGCTTCCTCCAGCAGCCGGGCAATCCGGACGGGCGCTGCGATGAACATCCGGGCGACTGCCCTCCTGGCGGTCCCGACCGTTCCAGCGTCGTAGCTATCCTCCGGTGGAACATCCATGGAAACGACCAAGTTCGGCAAGAGCTGGACAGCCAGCTCGAGATGGGTGCTCGCGAGATACTCGATGGCGCCAGCGGCGGCCCGCCGGTCGAAGTCGGAGACCCGCGGCGGCTTGTGCGCTGGGTTCACGATGAAGCCCGTCACCGCAGGCCGCGGCAGCATCCCACCCAGCCGGGCGACCAACCTGTCCGGACATAGGTCTGCGAGGACCCGCAACGGACCTGGGTCGTTCGCCTGCACCACCGGCGTCGGGCCGGAGAAATGATGGTCACTGGGTGTCTTCGACCCCGCCAATACCACGACCGCCCAGATGACTGCATCATCGACCGCCGCCGCGTCCACCAAGTCCGGGTGGTCTGTCAGGCAGCGGCCAGCCTCCAGTCTCGGGGCCGTCCGCAACGCCGCGAACGCAGTCGCCACCAAGCGTTCCGCGAGCTCCGGCCGCCGCGACGTCAGGTGCCGCAACGGCTCCAACAGCTCGGCGAGTCCGACGCCCTCCACGGCATCGAACAGCTCGTCGATGATGCGTTCATCAAACCGGTCTGCCGCACGGCCGGCAACCGTCGTCAACCGGCGCCGCGCCGCGGCCGCCGCGTCGACGTCGACGTCAACCGCCGGGTCCGGATCGAGAACGTCGAGGTCGTCCAGCAGGCCAGCGGTAGCCGGGTCCGCGGTCGCCCGCAGGCCGCGACGTCGTTCCATCCGCTCAGCGCGAGCAACACAGCGGGCCCGCAGCTTCTCAGCGCGCTCGGCTTCTGCGGCCTCGGCCTCGTTCTGCCGGGTTAGAACCTCGGTCTCCAGGTTTGGAAGTCGCCCCGTCGGGCTCCTCAAGTCACAGCCCACGCAGTGCTCGGCGTAGAACTCGAATGCCTGGTGGTCCAACCGCATCCCGGCTGTGTTTCCGATGGCGACCGGGCACTCCACCCGCCGCATGTTCAACGGCAGCCCGGTCATCTCCTCTAGCGTCCCGCGGCCGCCGAACTCCACGAACCGCATGTGCTGGCAGTGATTCGCAGCCAGGTCCATGACCTGAGCGTTCTCCTGCCCCAGCTCGAGGTACCTGGCGATCTCTGCCTCGTCCAACCGTCCACTCCCGTTCATGGGCCACCGCCGACACCATCATTCTGACGCGCACCACCGACAAAATTCCGACCGGCAAGGGTGCCGCCAACCCGTCGGCACCCTTCAAGGCTTTTCAGACACGCCAACCCATGCCTGATGACGCGGCCCCTGTCTCCTCACACCCTCTGAAGCCGACGTTCACAGCATGTCTGTAACGACTGGTCCTGCCGAGCGGGTCAAAGACCTACCCTCCACCGTCTCCTGATACATCCGGCCGCGTCAGCGCGAAACGCGCCTCCACGACCAAGTTGCCGGAACGAATCCCCAGGTCAGCCCCATTCTTTGGCACTCACCCGAGGTCCGGTCAGGGCTGCGGCACGAACCGAGATCACCAACCGACAGGAGGCAAAGCCGCCGCCACTGGCCTCCGACGGCTCACCCGCACGACTAGCACACGCTCGGCGGCACGATGTCCGACACGGCGCCCGTGCACTTGGACTCGGGCAGCACGCCCGCTACGAACGAGATCACACATTGCTGCCAACGGCGCGCCGCGCGGCAAGTTGACAGATGCCCGCGCGGTGACGTCACCAACTGCGTGGTGACCGGGTCGGCACGGCGGGTGCCAACCGCACCTCAGACGTGCAGGTCGTCAGAACCTGTGATCGTCGGTCGATCCGGCTGGACGCTCCAACTTTCAGCTGAGTCACTCCAAGTCACCGACGAGCCCCTCTTTGATCATCTTCGCCAGCGTCTCGACATCTGTCTCAGGCGTCACGGCAATTTCGATATTGCCGCGACTGCCTTTGACCTTCATGATCACGCCTTTATCTTTAACAAACTTCTTTTTGATCATCGCGGCCAGCTTGGTAAACGTGTCAGGTGCTTGCAGCAGACTGATAGTCGTGGCCGCCGCAGTGGCTCCGGCGATCACCAACTGAGCGGTCGAACTCCGGGTGCCGGGACGAATAGCGAGACCTTCGGCAACCAGATCGTCCGCGAGTTCGCGCGACACTTCAAGGCGAATCATCATATGTCTCCTTGTCAGAAGGCCTGGTAGGCAGCCCAGATGATGGGGTGGGGATCTTTGATGTCTTCGGTGTACCCGATCCCGCCACGCAGCGAGTAGACCTTCCACTCGGTTAGCATCCTCAACTGGACACCACGCAGGCGTGTCGCCGCATCGGCCTGAGGGGCAAGCATCTCCGCGACGAGGATATCGTCCAGCGCCTGCGTAAACGGGGCATCGAAGACGTCGACCCCAGTCGCGATCACTTGTTGTCCACCCGACTTGATGATGCCGGCGGCAAGACCGATGGTCTCACCACCGAGCGTCGCACCGCTCGAACTGGAGCAGCAGGAGAGGATCACATGAGTCGGCATGGGCAAGAACGGCGTTCCGTCATCGAATTCACCGAAGAACTCCCCGGCACGCAGATAGTCCTCTCCTGCGAGAGGAAGAGTCGAGTACGAGGGGTCGACGTCGTTCCGGGCGTGCCCTGAGTAGAAGAAAATCCCAGGTGCACTAGGGCCGATTTCATGCAATGCCTGAAGAATCGCATCCTTGGTCGCATCTAGGCCATGTAATTCCACTCGTGCGGCACCGGCGACGGAGGCTGCGGCGCGATCACGAAGTGTGCCGTCGGGATTCTCACAGGACAGAAGAAAAGGAACGACCGAAGGCGTCTTGGTGCGTCGCGCACTCCGACTGCTCTCGATCGTGCTCGATGTCCACATCCGCAGCACTGCTCGTTCCACCAGCCTGTCGTCGCTGCCAGGTACGACCGCGATCGGCCAGAGCACCGCAGCGAACTCACGGGCGGCTGAAATCGTCAGTCGCAGCGACCCGCCAGTAGGAGGTCGGTCAAGCAGGGCAACCAGCGGTTGCGGGAGTAGACGGCCGACTGTCGACGAAATGATCTGTTCCTCCGGCGACTTCCACTCTGCGAGATGCTGCACGGGTTCGTAGTAGTCACCCGGCTGTGGCACATAGGGAGGCAGGCTCCACCACTGAGGTTCGGATGCTGCCGAATACCCCGCAAGTGCACGGAGCACCGGTTGCAAGTTCACGTGCTCGTTGAGGTCGGACATTCCAGTCGCAATGGCCTCACCGTCAACAGCGAGAAACCAGAAGAGTACGCCCTGCTCGATCTGGGTGGACCAGAAAGCTCCCGGTGGGAGCGTCAGAGTCTCGGCATTCACCGGAGCAGGGGCGAGCAACCGCGTTGCGTTGAACGCGTCATTCAGCGCTGCGAACAAGGAGTTTCCGGCATGGTGTTCTGCTCCGCCAGCTTTCTGTCGGGGCTCGTCTTCCGAACCATCGGATTCTCGCTCTGACCGCAGGTTGACCTCATCGGGGATCTTCTCGCTCTCTTCCGTATCAACCTCGACGACAGCGGCGATGACAGACTGGAGACGGCAGTTCTCGATCATGACACCGACCGCGGTGGTATCTGCAAGCTCTATCGATGCCCGCAAAGCGACATAACGCGACGGAGCACAGTAACGCCATGCGGCTTGGCGCTGCGTATGCGAACAAGCTTGGTACCGGATGGAGTCGAGGAACTGCCACGCCACGAGCGCCTCGTCCCTGCCCTCGGCCGGACGTCCTAGCTTCAGCAACAGAATGGCCCGCCGTTGCCGGAGATCTGCCAATATCCAGGCGTCCGCTTTCGGCTTGTCCAAGTGGAGCCAAGCCTCCTCGAGTACCTCGAAGGCTTCATTCAGGTGACCGTCACGGGTCAGGCGACCGACGACGAGCGACACGAGGTACCCGTACACGTCGCGCCCCATCCAACGCGTGGCACGAAGCCCGTCCAGCTCATCGAGGACGTCTGCGGTGGGATCGGCGAGCGCTCTGGTGATTCGCAGAAAGTAACGCTTATAGCCTGCTCCCTCTCCCATGTCCGCCAAGAGCTCGGACGCGGATTCGTGTTCCTCCATCATCAGCTGACAGAGGATGGCCAAGCTATACGCCCTAATGCGTCGTTCCACAGAACCGTAGAACATTGCTGCGTACCCAAAGCCATCCGTGGCCAACTTCCAATCGCCGAAACGCAAGTAGATGCGCGCAAGTACCTCGTAGGTACGACCCATCGACGTGTCCTTCGACAACGGGCTCCGCGAACGACTCATGTCTCGGAACATTCGCATCATGCCCGCTCTGGCCACGGAGATACCAGCACTACCCATATCTCGGTCGTTGGCGTAACAGAGCCCGGCGAAGTAGCCGTCGAGCTCGGAGATCTCCAGGTCGAGATCTTTCGGGAGCTTCTTCCAGGTGCTCGTGCCGTGGTCGAGCCACTTAGCCAACCGCCTGATCCATGCCGAAACCGGCTTGGCCGGATCAGGGGTATGCCAAGCCCGTGTCGCTCGACCGAACGCTGCCAGCACCTTCGCGGCGATCAGCATCAAACCCCCAGCTCTGTGATGAACAACTAGGGATCTATCGCTTGGGCACGGCAGAACGTCACAGAGAGTTGTCGGCAAACACACCTGCGCGAACACGCTGCTCAGATGTCACTCGAAGTGCCGATCAAGCTCTCGCGCGGCGCTGGTACACCATTCCGCCGGGCGCAATCCCTACGCCCATCCCAACACCCGCACCGCGTTACGGCCGTGTCGGCCCCCAGACCCGGCGTGTCGGGCCGAACACACCGATCTTGAAACCGTCCCGATGCTGATGCTGTCGACCTCCGCCGTACGACACCCGGCGGCACCGGGAGCTCGTCACTGGACGGATCTGTGACTTCCGACGCAAGACCCTCCAAACCCACAGCGTTGGCCCGAATGAGTGAATCGGCGGTTTTTGGTCGTCGCCACCGCAGTCTGGAGGTAACATGGGCGCGCTCTGTTGAAAGTAGTTTCGGATTTAGAGCAGCATGGAGTTGCCGAACGTCAAGGAACTGGCCTGCGACCCCCGGTTCGAGACCACTCACCACCCGGTGGAACTGTTGTGAGGGCCAGGCACTGTCGACCAGGTGCACGCCTGGGCGCGGACGCACCAGCCCGAGGGCAACGAGGTCGACACCCTCGACCGTCACTTCGTGATCCGTCGTCACGGCGACCACGTTGACCCGCCCCGCAGCACTGCGGTGACCGCTGGACTGCCCTCTGACCAGCGAAGCGGCATCTGGTTCCTGGTCAAGGCCGACGAACCACTCAGCGCGTTCAACCACATCCGCAGCCAAATCGACCGCACCAGCGCTTGCGCAGGCCGCAGCGAGTGCCGGAACTGCCTGGCCCACACCGTGGCCCAGGGCGGTTGGCACACAGTCCTCGGGCACGCCGCCCGCATCGGGCTCGACACCGCTCCCCTGGTTCCACCGGAGGTCCGGGTACCTTCGGTTCTACCCCCATGGACTGAGTCCTGACCGGTGATCACGCCGCGCCATTCACTTCGCCGCGCAGATGCCCAGTTGAACGGCACATCGCGTCGCCAGTGCATCCGATCCGCATCAATATCACCTGAAGCCGCCCGCCACAAGCAGGTCCGACGCAGGCGTGCTGAGGAAGGATTTCGTGCAGCTTGCACATAATGGTTGCTACTCAATCCGCGCTCGTCGCGCCCGATTACCGGGTCTGCGACATCATCTTGGCCTGGCAGGCCAACCATGCACGAAGTCGTTAGTAGCGTGAACCCCGCGTAGTGCGGTGACCGAGTGCCGCTTCAGGAGAATGATGTAGCGCATCTGCGGACGGAGGACGGATGCGGGACGAAGACGTCGTGGCTGCCGCACGAGCTGTGCGTTCGGACCTGCCCACCCTGGTCGGCGACGTCCACAGCGCGTTCCTGGAGCGCGAACTGGCCGCCATGCTGGCCCGTGCCGACAACGGCGAGCCGGTCGCTGACGACATCCTGGATCTGCTCACCCCGCACGACCGGGTCCTAGTGCGGTTGCGCGACCTGCTCCCCGCAACCCCGGACGCCGAGCGCGGTCTCGACAGCGGCGCTTTGGGCACCACCTACAGCAGCGCCCACTTCTCACAACTGCCCGGCGTCGCCGCGCCGACCGCCGAGATCCTCTACCGCTGCGGCTTCTGCGACTACGCCTACCCGGTGTTTGAGGCAGGCGAGCCGGTGCCAGAGAGCTGCCCCGACGGCCACGGTCCGCTCACCACCCGGCGGTAGCGGCGTGCTCGGGAGCGTGTGGTCGGGTTTCGGCGGGAAGGCCGCCGAGCGGTGGGCGTCGCTGCTGGTCTCCCCCGCCCTGGCGTTCTGGGGCGCCGGCCTGCTGGCGTGGGTCCACGCCCGAGGCGGCCTCACCGGTCGGGGCTGGGTGGCGCTGGAAGCGGCCTGGAAAGCGGGGCCCGGCGCCTCGTCGGTCGTGGCGCAGGCCTGCGCGGTGCTCGGGGTGCTGCTGCTGGTCGCCACCTCCACGCGGCTCTCCGAGAGCACGACGGAGCCCCTGATCCGGACCATGGAGGGCTACTGGCCAGCGGTGGCGACCCCGATCCGGCTGCTCGTCATGGTGGTGCGCAGCTGGCACGCCGATCGCAGGACCGCGCGCTGGCGCGCTCTCGCGACCGCCCGCGCCGACCTCACCGGAGGTGATCACCGCGCCTACCTACGGTTGACCGCCTGGCGCGGCACGCAGCCTGCAGACCCCGCAGACCGAATGCCCACCAGGCTCGGCAACGTCCTGCGGGCGGCCGAGACCCGGCCGAGGCACCGCTACGGCCTGGAGGCCGTCGTCTGCTGGCCGCACCTGTGGCTGCTGCTGCCCGAGCACGTCCGCGCCGAACTCTCCACCGCCAGATCCCGGCTCGACGAACACGCACGTCTCTGGTCGTGGGGCCTTCTCATCGCGGTGTGGACGGTCTTCACCTGGTGGGCGCTGCCGGTCGCGCTCGTCGCGACGACCATCGGGTACCGGCTCGCCAGGTCGTCGGCAACCACTTACGGCCAGCTCGTCCAAGCTTCGTACGACCTGCACCGGAAGGACCTGTACGAGGCGCTCGGCCGCGAACTGCCCGACGACCCGGAAGCCGAGGCGCTGGCGGGTGCCGAGCTGAGCAGGTTCCTACAACGCGGACCGATCCGTGAGTAACCCGCGCCTGGCCGAGGCCGAGCACTGGCTGGACTGGCCGCCGCTGCCCACACCACCACGACGCCACCGGGCCGAGGTCGCCGTCGCAGGCGAGGCGCTGGTCGCCCTCGTCCTGGACGCGGACCGCGACGCCCTCACCCGGCTCTGCACCGCGTGCACCTCGATCACCGATCACCGACGGTTTCGAGCGGCCCCGAAGGAGTTCCAGCTGGCCGTGCTGGTGCGCACGGCCATCGTCACCAACTGGGCAGGAGTGGGCGGGGCCGAGGAGCACCTGCGTTCCTCCCTCGACCTGGCACACAGGGCCGCAGCACTTGCTCCTGAGACCGGCCCGTGGCGAGCCAGGGTCCACTACGTGCACGGGAACACCTCGCTCAACCTCTACCTGCGCACCAGCGCGCCGAAACTGCTCGCAACGGCTGTCGAGCAGGCCCGTGCCGCCGTCCAGGCCGCGAACAGCGGCACGCGACTGCTCGCGCTGTGCCGCACAGGGCTGGCCAACGCGCTGCTGACGCTGGCGCGCGAGTCCGACGTCCCCGGCATGGTGGACGAGGCGGTCGACCAAGCCGCTGCAGCCGTCGACATCGCCGGGTCGAGCCCGATGGGGCACCGGTTCAAGTACGTGCTCGCGGAAGCGCTATCTGCGCGGAACGACCGCCGAGGTGGCCTCGACGACCTTGACCGGGCTATCCGGCTGTTGGAGGAGTTCATCCTCGTGCCCGACCACCTGATGTCGCCGGGAACGGCGCGGGTGGGCAAGATGACGCTCAGCAGCCTCTTGCGCCGCCGCTTCCTGCGCACCAAGGTCCGCGCAGACATCGACCGGGCGGTCGACATCACCTTCGAGGCTGTCACGGCCGATCTTGAACCAGTACCCGCCGCGCTGACCAATTGCGGCAACGTGCTGCTCACCAGGTTCCAGGCGTACGGCGACCCCGTGGACCTTGGGGGTGCGGTGGACTTCCAGCAGCGGGCGGATCTGGCGACCAAGCCCGGTGACTGGCAAGCCGCGTCCCGGCACAACAACGCGGGAAACTCGCTGGCCGTGGCGTGGCAGGTGACCGGCAACCAGGCATACGGCGAGCGCGCGGTGGCCCAGTACCGGACGGCGCTGGCGCTCACCGGCCACGCAGCGTCGGAACGGGCCTCGCGCGAGTACAACCTGGCCCTTGCGCTGCAAACCCTCGCCGACGCCACAGGCTCACCCGAACACCTGGCAGAGGCGGTTACCCTGTTCCGCGCCGCGGTGCGCGATGGCATGGTGTCAGCGGTCGAGTGGGCGCTGAGCGCGGCACAGCACTGGGGTCGATGGGCGTCGGCGCGGCAAGCGTGGCCGGAGGCATGCGAGGCCTACGAGGCGGCGCTCACGGCGACCGACGAGCTGTTCCGGGCGCAGGTCTTGCGCAGCGATAAGGAGACCTGGCTCGTCGATGCGCAGGGGCTGGCCGATGAGGCAGTGCACGCGCTGACCCGTCTAGGCCGGGTGGAGGCCGCGCTGGAGGCGGCTGAGGCAGGGCGCGCCAGGCTCGTGTCCGAGGCACTGGACCTGGGACGAGCCGAGCTGACCGGGCTCGCTGAATCCGGGTTCCGGCCGCTGGCGGAGACCTACCGCAGCGCGGCGGACGAACTCGCGGGGCTGCTCCGGCACGACGCGGACCCCCAGGTGTTGCGCCTGGCGCGGAAGGCGGTGGACGACGCGGTCGAGGGCATCCGCGCGGTGCCCGGCCACGAGCGCTTCCTGGCCCGTTCCTCCAGTTCGGATCTGCTGGCCTCCGTACCGGAGGGTGTCGCGGTGGTGCACCTCGCCTGTGCCGAGGCGGGCGGGGTGGCGCTGGTGGTCGAGGACGGGGAGGTCAGCTCGGTCGATCTAGGTGCGGACCGGGCCGCAGTGCACAGGCGCGCGCAGGCCATGGCCGACGCGCGTCGTGGTGGCGGGGAGTGGGCAGGCGTGCTGGACGCGGTCGGGCGGTGGGTGTGGGACTCGATCGTCGTCCCGCTTCTGCCGGTCGTGCGGGCACGACGGGTGGTGCTGGTGGCGTCCGGTCGCTTGGCGATGCTGCCGTTGCACGCGGCCTGGCGGCCTGTGCCGGGTGGTCGGGAGTACTGGATCGACCGGTGCACCCTCGGTTACGCGCCCAACACCAGGGCGTTCACCGCAGGCCTGTCCGACATGCGCGATACCGGCGGTCACGCCCTGGTTGTCGCAGCCCCCGAGCCCTCCTCCGCCTTCGGCCCGGTCACACACGCCGAGGAGGAGGCCGAGGCCGTCGCGCGCCTGCACCCGGATGCGGAGGTCCTCCTGGGGACCGGTGCCACCAGGGCGGCGGTGCTGGAGCGGTTGCCGGGGGCGCGGATCGCGCACTTCGCGGTCCACGGGATCGCCCGACCCGCCAGACCGCTCACCAGCGCGCTGGTGCTGGCAGGCGACGAGGAACTGACACTGGCCGACGTCCTCGCGCTCCCCACTGGCCACGCCCAACTGGCGGTGCTCTCGGCGTGCGACACCGACCGGCCGGGAGGTGTCCTGCCCGACGAGGTGGTCAGCCTGCCCACCGGACTGCTCCAGGCCGGGTACGCGGGTGTGCTCGCCACGCAGTGGCCGGTGCGTGGCGAAACAGCGGCTCTGCTGACCGTGCGGTTCCACCATCTGTGGCACGTCGAGGGGCACCAGCCCGCTGAAGCGCTCCGCCGGGCGCAGACGTGGTTGCGGGACACGAGCAACGCCGAGAAAGCAACCGACCTGACCACTGCCGGGGACAAAAGGTTGGCACGGGCGCTCCGGTTGCGCGACCCCAGCGAACGCGCCCACCGACACCCACGTGACTGGGCGGCGTTCAGCTACCACGGCACTTGACCCCACCCACAGACCTGCTCGGCAGGCAGTCCCCGAAACGGCACCGTGGGAGCAACTTCATGGGAGCAGGCTGGGAGCAGCCGGAAGCGGTGAACCGCGACCAACGACCCCCAACCGCAACTAACCACCGCCAAAAGCTTACAGGTTTACCGTTTCCGCAGGTCAGAGTAGATGTTGATCTACCTTGACACGGTAGGGGTCACTGGTTCAATCCCAGTATCGTCCACAGCGGAATACAGCAGGTCAGACGGCCGGTAGGTGATCATCACCTACCGGCCGATCTGCGCACTTGGGAGCAGATTGGGAGCAAACGATCATGGAGTGATCGTCGGCACCGTATGTGGTCAACCCCAATGGGTGATCCAACGCCTGCTCCCACCGCGCCTGCATCCCCCGCAGCATCGCGTCGACCATGACCTGCGTCACGTGCGAATAGCGGGCCGACACCCCGGCCATGCGGTGCCCAAGTCGCTTGTACTGCAACACCTCCGGCACCCCGTCCTCGATCAACCATGTCTTCTGCGTGTGCCGCAGATCGTGGAAGTGAAGACCCGTCAGGATCGGCCCCCACTCGCGAGCCAGATCCCCGGCGACCGCGGGCAACCACACCCGCCGCCGGAAGTTCGCCCGCCTCAACAACCCGTCACCGGGCCCGGTGAACACATGCTCGCCCACCTGCCGCTCCCACTGCCGGCGCAGCATCCCCACCAGGAACGGCGGCAGGTGCACCGGCCTTGGTCTTGGGCGGCCCGAGCACCAACTTCCCGCCCACCTCGTGCAGCGCCCCCTCTGCGGATCGACCGAGACGACCCCGCCGTCCAGATCGCCCCCGACCAGCGCAGTCCGGCCAACTCACCCCAGCGCAGCCCCGTGTAAGCCGCCGTCACTACCAGGACACCGATGGCGGGTGAACACCGCCCGGCGAGCGCCAGCACCTCCCGGATCGTCGCCCCAGCACTGGCCTGCACCCGCTACGAACACGGTTGGAGAACAGACCAAAACCTCACCGAGGTCGCCTCAACTGTCAAATTATTAAAAAATCAACCAGGTAGCACAACATAAGGCTTCACCCCGTAAGGGTCAATAGATTCCGCAATAAGAATTGTACGCTTCCCGGTTGCCTTTTGTATCACCTCCATAAAACCGCACAAATCGTTCAAGTCTTCCAGATTTTCAACCCTATCGACAGTCGCCTGAAAATCAACGAGATCTTCCGAGTAAAACCGAGTTGTCAACACTTGGCGACCAAGCTTAACCGTCATCAAATAATCCAATTGAAAGTCTTCAGAAAAAATTCTAGGAAAAATTTGAACTGGAATTTTTCCATTCGGACCAACGATACTTGATTCAGCCTTTGAGGATGCAATCGCCGCCACCGCATGCTTCCAGTCTTCGTAACTAGAGTCAGGAATGCAAACTTCCAGAAGGTCCCCCCTGTTCACCTTAATCCTATCTAGAACTTCCCTACAGACATGCACGCTCACGAGCCTCCCCGCCGAAAATTAGGATGATCGGTAAAACCGATGAACTGACCAGAAGCCTTCCATCGCGCACCCACATCAGGCAGCATAAGTTCAATTATTTCACCATGATCTGAGTGATTCCATGATCGCATAACAGACTTCGGGTTAGTCAACAAATCTTCGATGAGATACGTTGCAATATCGCGCCTATCTTTACCAGAATTCAGAACAGGTAGCGTGGTGTCAAGACGGTCCGGACCTTCCGAGTGCTTCTGGTAAGCCCTAGACGCCACGCTGTCTCCGCCCACTTTTTTCAAGGGCATGGTGCCACTGGCGTACAACTCATCAACGCTGCGCCCGCAGTTGTGGACCAGGAAGTCCACGCCGCCGGTGACCACGTAGTACGTGTGGACACCCTCGACCGTCAGGTCGTACACCGGTTCGAAGTGAGCGTAGCGCCGCACGTCCGTCACCACCGGGGACGTGCCGTCCGCCGAGGTCAGGCGCTGACCGGGCTTCAGGTCGCCGATCTTGACGAACTGGCCCTGCGCGTTCACCCACACCGGGTGCCACGAGGTCGCGTCGACAGTTCCCGCCGAACCGTCCTCAGCCCGGACGGTCAGCTCGGTCATGTCGCCCTCGTCCCCGTGGACGAGCGTGCCGACGACCTCGCGGTCCGCGGTCTCCCCCGTCGCCGGGTCGGTGGCCTTGACCTTGTCGCCCAGTTCGATCTCGGAGATCGGCTTCTCCGAGCCGTCCGCCATCACGACCCTGGTCGAGGCGACGAAGCTGTGCAGCGTGCAACTGCCGCCGACCTTCCTAAACCGCTCCGTCACCGCCTTGACGGCGCTTTCCACGACCTCCTCGACCTGCCGGAGAACTCCCTTGGCCTTCTCCACGATCGCCGCGAGCTTCTCGACCGCCCTGAACGCGGTGAACCCGGCTTCGATGATCTTGCCTGCCTTGCCCCACGGCACCAAGCCGAACACCAGGCCGCCGCAGGCCCAGATATCGCCTTCCGAGAAGCAGTTGACGATGTCGTTCCACCCCGAGATGTCCTTGATCGCCTCCCAGACGACCTCCTTGATGACATCCCACTTCGTCTTGTTCGCGTCCTTCAACGCCTGCTGGTGCTGCTCCTCGCTGATGCCCTTCTTCCTGAGGCCCGCGTTGAGCTCCGCGTTGTAGGTCTTCACCTGCGTCTGAATCGCCCGCTTGAAGGACTGACGCGCGGCGTTGAACTGCTCGACGCTGCCGTGGATGGCCTCGATGCGCTTGCCGCCGCACAGCAACCCGTCGACACCGCAGTTGCTCACGATCATCCCGGTCGGGTCGCTCATCGTGACCGGGCTGTTGTTGCTGTACGCGTAACCGTTCATCTGCTGCGGATCGTTGTTGTCGACGATCGGGTCAGCGGACAGGAAGCGGCCCGAGGCGTTGTCGTACAGCCTCGCCCCGACCTGGGTCAGGCCCGATTCGTCGTTGCGCCCGCCGACGAACCCAAGCTTGTCCGGCCACTGGACCGCAGCGCCGCGCAGGGCGCCGTACGGGGTCTGGCGGCGCTGGGTGACGGCCAGGTCGCCCTTGGAGATCGACAGCTGGTTGGTGCCCTGGTGGTCGGCGATCAGCCACTTCAGGCCGGTGACGCTGTTGCGCACCGCCACGGCCTTGCCGTTGTGGCTGTAGTACCGGGTCCACGTCGGCGTGGACGTCCCGGTCTCCAGCCGGATCTCCTGGTCGAACACGTGCACCGTGGTCGCCGACGGCTCGCGGCTGATCAGCCTCGTCCCGTCCGCGTCGTACAGGTACGTGGATGCCTTCCCACCGGTCACGACCTTCGACACCCGGCCCTCGGCGTCGTACTCCAGGGTCTGGGTGTCACCACCGATCTTGCGCGAGGTGGTGCGGCCGGACGCGTCGTACCCGAACGTGTCCACCGCCGTCGTGTTCGGCGACTTCGTGGTCACCGACCGCGCCGTGTGCGGCTGCGGCGCCCCGGCGGCCGGGTAGGTCGTCGTGCGGACGGTGTCGCCCGCGGTCGCGTGCTGGGTCTCGGTCAGCCGGTTGCCGGTCTTGTCGAACGTCCACGACTGCCAGTACGGGGCGGCGCCGCCGAGGGCGGTGGTCGCCTTGGGCTTGGCGCAGTCGCCCGACGACGGCGTCCACGCCTCGTTCAGACGGCGCAGGTGGTCGTAGCCGAAGCACTGGACGTCGTTGAGGTCCGAGATTCGGGTGATGTTGCCGCTCGGGTCGAAGGTGTACTTCCGGTCGACCGTCCTGGACTGCGAGGGGATGGTCTCGCGGTCGACGACCGTGGACTCCGGCCTGCGCGTGCCGATCTCGTAGCTGTTGGTGACCCAGACGTTGTTCTCGGCGCCGGTGCCGTCGTTGCCGTAGGTCTGGCGCAGCACCTCGCCGTAGCTGGAGTAGCTGGTCTGGCTGACGTAGACGTCGGAGCCTCCGACCAACTGCTCCGGCAGCCCCATGCTGTTGTAGTAGGTGCCGACGCCCTCCTGCGAGACGATCTGCTTCCCGCCGGAGTTCACCGCCACGTAGGTGGTGACGCTGGGCTTGCCCGTGTACGTGTAGCCCTGCCGCAGCTCGTAGGTCGTGCCGAGCACGCCCTCCTTCGCGGCGGGCAGGATCACCTTCACGCCGGTCGGGCGGCCTCCCGCGTCGAAGCCGTTCGTCTTGGTCAGGTAGGTCTGCCCGTCGACGAACCTCCGCGACAGGGTCTGCATCCCCAGCCCACCCGCGAGGGTGTCGTACTCCCACTCGGCGAGCTTCGCGCCCGACAACGACCCCGCGTAGCGGCCGGTCTGGCGGCCGAGCTTGTCGTAGGTGTTCGCGATGGTCCTGCCGGACGAGTCCGTGGTGCTGAGCACCTGGCCCGCGGCGTTGTAGACCGAGGTGCTGCGCCCGGTGTCCGGGTCGTCCGTCGCGGTGAGGCGACCGCGCAGGTCGTAGGTGTACTTCCAGGCGTTGCCCGCCGGGTCGGTGACCGACGACAGCAGGCCGGACGCCGTGTACGCGTACTTAGTGGCGTCGAACGCACTGCCCAAACCCGCCGTGTACTGGCGCTTCTCGGTGGTGCGGCCCTGCGCGTCGCTGACGATCGTGGTCGCCGTCCCGCCGGACGGCGGGGTGCTGTGCACGCGGTCGCCGCCGTAGGCGGTGGTGGTGCGCCACTGCTCGACTCCGAGCTTGCGGAAGATGGCTGCGGTGGGCCGTTCCATGCCGTCGTACTCGGTCAGCGTCTGGCCGGGAACGGCGTTGTCCAGCACCCCGACCAGGCCACCGCCCGGCGCGGACTCGTTCCAGTACGCGCCGTTGACCTTCGTGGGCAGGCTTCGCGAGTCGTAGAAGGTGTCCGCGACGATGCGGCCGCCGTTGGGCGCGGGCGACTGGGTCTGCCGCTCGCGCAGCAGGCCGTCGTAGAGCGTGTACGACGACAGGTACTGGTTGTTGTCCTGCAACTGCTTGGACACCACGACCGTCGGCCGGTCGGTGTTGTACTGGTACTCGAAGGCGGCGTCGGGCTGGGCGGTCCCCTTGGCGTGGCCGGGGAGCCACGCGGCCGTCACCCTGCCGAGCGCGTCGTACGACAGGTCGGCGCGCCGGTTGTTGGCGTCCACCGACGCCACCGAGGCGCCCCAGGCGGACTCGACGTGCTCCTTGCTCACGTGCCCGAGGGCGTTGGTGCTCCACAGCTCCCGCACCGGCCCGGTCGCGGGGACGTAGGCGGTGGTGGTCTTCTGGTCGTTGGCGTCCCACACCTCGGTGGGGCGGCCGTACGCGTCGTAGGACGCCCTGGACGCGGTGATCCAGCTCTGCCCGGACGCGTCCCACTTGTCCAGCACCTCGGCCTTGGTGATCAGGCCCCTGGTCGGCGCGACGCCGCTGGCCTGGCCGTCGTAGGACGAGCGCGCCAGCGACTGGACCGTGCTCTGCGACGCGGTCACCGAGCAGGTGCCCACCACCGTCTCGACCTGCTGGGCGTAGGTGATCATCCACGCGGCCTCGTTGCGCGCGTAGGTGGTCCTGGTGCAGCTCTCGTCGCCGGTGACGGCCAGGTCGCCGAGGTCCTCGACGCGCACGGCGATGCCCTCGGCGTTGAACGCCTTGTTCACCTGGGTGCGGCGCCACGAGCCGTTCTCCAGCAGGGTGCGCCCGCGCACCGCTGCGACGCCGTTGACGAACGCCTTGTTGCCGTGGACGTCGGTGGAACTGGGCGTGTCGGGCTGGTAGGGGTCGTTGACGGAGGCGGACACGAGCTTGCCGCCCTCGTACTGGCGGGACTCGCGCACGAAGCCGCGCATCCGGTCGACGTCGCGGACCGGCTCGCCCTCGCTGGTGGACACCCACGCGGTGCGGGTGCCGTTGTTGGGGAGCTTGTCGCCGTCCATGCCCCGGCCGTAGACGACCTCGGTCACGGTCTGGACGCCCGGTGATTCGCCCTTGGTGGTGCGCACCGCGCCGTAGCCGCGCCACTGCGACCAGGTGCGGCGGTTCGGGTCGGCGAAGTCGGCCTCGTCGTAGTGCCACGCGCCGTCGCCGAGGTAGTCGTACTTGGTCTTGACCAGGCTGGAGCCACCTGTGCGGTCGTCGTCCACCACGGTGGTGACGACGTACTTGTGGAACCAGTCCAGGATCGGCTGGGTCGCGCCCTCCGGGGTCCACCACGTCGGGTAGCAGCGCAGGGTGTTCGACTCGGGCGAGGCGGGCATCCGGGAGCCCGCGACGCAGTCCGGTCCGCTGTACTCGACCTGGGTGTGGCCGCCCGCCTCGCCGCCGATGGCGACGATCCGGTGGCGGGTCAGCGGGGCGAGGTTGTCGGTGCTGCTGTTGACCCGGTTGTCCAGCGCCTTGTAGGTGAACGTGGTGGCGGGCAGGGCGATCGTGCCGCCGACGTGTCCGGTGTGGACGACCGAGGTGAGGTTCATCGACGGCGAGAGGCCGTCACCGGTGGGCAGGAACTGGTGGGTCAGCGACCACGAGTCCACGTCCTGCCAGCCGCCGGAACCGTTGGTGACGCGGGTGATGACCTTGGTGAGCCGCTTGGTGGTGAAGAACGCCGGGGAGTTGCGGTCGGTGCACTTCTCGCCCGCGTCGCACAGCTGGTCGGCCGGGACGTCCGGCCACGAGCCCGGCGCGGTCCTGATCTGGTTGGGGGCGCAGGTGACCGAGCCGCCGGGGACGCAGCGCTCGGCGGTCTCGAAGTCGACCTTCGCGGTCGGGGCGCCGTAGACGGCGTCCGAGCGCAGGCCGTACTCGACGCGGCTGAGGTAGCCGCCGCGCACGTACTGGGTGCCCTTGGCCGGGTCGATGTTGCGGCCGTAGTGGTTGAACTCGCGCTCGTAGTAGTAGGTGGTGACGTTGCCGTTCGGGTCGACGGAGTAGTCCAGGTTCCAGCGGTAGGCCTGCTGGCACCAGGAGGCGTCGAACGTGCCCGCGTTGCACGGCTCGCCGGTGTTGTTGCCGTACACCGGGGTGGTCCACGTCGACTGCGTCTCGGGCTTGCCCGACGCCCACCCCGGCAGCCGGTTCAGGCCCAGGAAGTACTGGCTGCCGTCCGGCGTGGTGACCTTCCAGTGCTCGCCGTCGTTGTCGCCGTTGGCCGCGCCGGTCAAGCGCTCGATCCGCGCGCCGTCGTCGTTCTGCGCGCGCCACTGGCCGGTGGTCTTGTCCTTCACCAGCTTCCCGGACACGCCGACGAGGCTGATGGTGGCGTTGTCGGTGGCCCAGCACTGGTCGCCGGTCTTGGTCTGGCCGTTGTTGCCGCCCAGGTCCAGAGCGCAGGGCTTGTACTGCCGCTCGATGAACCCGCCGGGTGAGATGTCCCAGCCGTCACCGGCCCAGGAGGCCTGGTTGTTGGTGGACGAGGTGCGCCCGTCCAGGCTCTGCGCGGAGTAGCCGAGCGAGAGCAGCGGTGTGCCGCCCGCGACGGCGGGAGGGACACGCATTGGATAGCCGTAGGAGAAGTCGCCCGCTGAGCCGCCCGCGCTCCACGAGCCCGCCGGTGCGAGCGAGGTGGCGGTGTAGGTGCCCGAGGAGCTCGCTGCGGCGGCGACCGCCGCGAACACCTTGGTGGCCTTGGGCTTCGAGCCCGCCAGGAGCGCCGAGGTGGCGATCCCGGTTTCCAGGGTGGTCGTGGCTTCCAGCCGACCGGCCTCGGTGTTGTTGCGCGCCCCCTCCACCGGGGTGGCCATCCGGCAGGAGTCCTTGCTCGGGGTGGTGAGCGCGCAGTCCGGGAGGGTGACCAGCCGCAGCCGCGAGGCGTAGTCACCGCCGTACCCGGACGCGAACGCGCGGTAGTCCAGGCTGACCGACAGCGGGGTGTCCGCGACGCCGCCGACGTCGGTGAGGCTGAACACCACGGCGCCGGGCGAGGACTTGCGGTCCAGGACCTGCACGCGCACCTTGCCCGAACCGCCGCGCCCCTTCTCGGGGGCGATGGCGACGGGGGTGCCCGTGGCGCGGATCGGCTTGCCCGTCGCGCGGGCCGCAGCCTGCTCCGGGGTGCCGCCGGTCGCGGCGAACGAGACCTCGCTGGTGGCCGTGTCCGGCCACACCGCCGGGGCGGGCAGCGCGGACTCCTGGGTGGAGCCCGCGGTGCCCACCGGGGTCACGGGGGTGACCTCGACCGACTTGTCCTGCTGGAGCAGGGGCAGGGACGGACCAGTGCGCGCCGGGGCCGCCACGGCGTGGGCGGTGGAGGTCGTCAGCACCAGCACGACACCGAGCGCGACGGCTCTCAGAGCCTTTTTCCTTCGCGCGGCTGCGCTCATGGCAGGGCCTTTCACAGGGAGGGGGAACAGCGGGCGGGAGCGGTTATCCGTGCCAGGTGTCGGCGTGGATCGCGCGGACCTGGGTCGGGGTGAGGACACCGGTGTAGACCCGGATGTCGTCGAGATCGCCCTTCCAGACGTCGGACTTCTGGCCGGTCCAGACGGCTCGGCCGATCCACAGCGGGCCGGAGCTGTCCCAGCCCGTGACACCGGTCCCGTCAGCGGCCGTGTGGAGGTAGGACTTCTGCTTCTCGCCGTTGACGTACAGGCTGATCTGGCCCGTGACGGCGTCGTAGACCGCCGTCAGGTGGGTCCACTCGCCCTCGGCGACCTGGTTGTCCGACAAGGCGAACCAACCACCTTCACCCACGGGTGACTTGCCCACCAGGAAGCCCCATTTGCGCAGGTCTCCCCGGTAGGACAGCATGAACGGCGAGAACTTGGCGTCCCCGAAGGAGACCACCGCCCTGCTCGGCTGGTCCAGCGAGGGCATCCGGGCCCAGCCCGACACCGTGTAGGAGCGGTCGGTGCGCACCAGCGCGGGCTTGACCGCCTCCACCTGGCCGGTCCACGACGCGTCGTAGGTGAGCCACTTCTCCTCGCTGCCGAGCACCTGGTTCGGGTCGTCCGGGTCGGCCTCGACACCGCCCCAGGTGACGTTGCCGGACAGCGTGCCCACCGTGCCCGTCACCGAGTCGCGCGTGGTCGTGCCGGTCTGCTCGTCGAGCCGGTAGCGGGCGCGCAGCACCGCGGAGTTCGCCGCGGACGCCGCCTCCGCCGGGCTGATCACCCGGTCCCACACCTGGACCTGGTCGATCGCGCCGGGCAGCAGGTCGACCCGCTGGCCGCCCCGCTTGGCGCCGCCGACGACGAAACTGCCGTTGGCGGGCCACAGGGTCGCGGTGGCGCTGCCCTGCGGCTTGCCGTCCACGTAGAGGGTGAGCTTGCGGGAGTTCGGCTCGTAGGTGGCGGCCAGGTGGGTCCACACGCCCAGTTGTGGCGCGGTCGACGAGGAGGCGCGCACCGAGGGCGAGTTCACGTCGTCCGCGGCGGTCGCGCTGACCGACCAGCGGTCGACGTCCTTGCTGTACTGGAGGTAGAAGCCGCTGAGGTTGGTGCCGTCCTGGCTCAGCGCGGTGTAGTAGTCGTCCTTGCGGTCGAGCCGGACCCAGGCTGCGGTGGAGAACGCGCGCGCGGTGTCCACGACCGGACCGGTCGTGGTGGCGTAGCCGCCGCCCACCATGCCGTTGTCCGAGTAGCCGGGGCCGAACGCGGCACCGCCTGCGAGGGTCAGGGGCCTGCGGTTGCCGCTCACGTCGGCCGAGGTGTTCCCGGAGGTCTCGTTGAGCGTCCACGCGGCCTTGACGCCGGTGGGCTCGGCCGCGCCGAATCGGTACACGGCGTTCGCTGCGGCGCGGTTGCCCGCCTTGTCGAACGCGGTGACGTGCAGCGTGTTCGTGCCCGCCAGGGTCGGCGTGACCTGCACGGTCACCGTGCCGTCGGCCGCGCTCACCGGCGCGGAGAAGCGGGTGGCGGTGTCGTCGTTGAGCGACCAGCCGTAGCGGACGACGTCCATCGCGCCGCCGGTGCCGGTGTTCCCGTTGGGCTTGAGGGTGAACGTCCCGGTGCGGCCGACCATGCCGTTGAGCCCGGTGGCCGGGTAGTCCGACGAGGACACGGCGGGCGTGTTGGGCGCGACGGTGTCGACGTCGAACTCGCACACCGCCGACCAGGTGTGGAACTGCCGGTCACCGCCCCAGACCTGCCACGAGTGCACGCCCTCGGAGGAGACCCAGCCGCCGGGGACCGTGGCCTGGCCGAACGAGCCGGACGGCACGTCGGTGGTGTAGAACTCCGCGCCGTTCCAGCTGTAGCCCGACGCGGGGCCCTTGTAGAGCCGGAAGCCGCCGTCCAGGATGCCGCCGTCCGGGTCGGTCAGCCGCGCCCGCAGCCTCGGCGTCCTCGTCGCCAGCACGGGCCGGTTCGAGCCGGTCACGCACGGCAGCGCGTCGGCCGGACCGCCGCCCCACGACTCCATGCCCAGGTCGGCCGGGGCGTTGGGGTAGCTGTTGTACTTGACCTCCAGGTACGGGTTGAGGTCGAAGCGGCGCCACGAGTTGTTCAGGTCGTTCTCGTTCTTCGCCTTGAGCATGAACGCCGTGGAACCCCAACGGGCGTCCGCTGCCTCGCGGACCGCCGAGGTCACGTCGAAGTCGGCGCCGCCGTCGCTCGGGCAGTAGCCGGGGTTGTTGGTGCGGTTGTTCTCCGACAGGAGTCGGTACCACTGCGGCTGGTTGTTCCAGGTGGTGTTCCAGTCCATCCCCCCGACCAGCCACATCTGCGTGGGCGACGCGGTGCCGCAGGCGTAGCTGTTGACCACCTTGGTGCGCAGCGTCGCCGAGGCGACGTACTTGCCGTGGATGGGCGTGGTGTTCATCTGCACGTAGGTACGGGAGATGCCGTTGGTGCTCGCCTGGAGGGAGGACTTGTTGAGGTAGCCCACCTTCAGGTCGTTCATCTGGCCGCCGGTGGCGTCGTAGTTGTGCGCGTTGGCCCACTCCGGCGGCGACTGCACCACGTTGTGGTGGGTCTTGCCGCAGTTGGTGCACGAGTACTCCGGGTCGAGCAGCACCGGGTACACGGTCTTGGGGTCCTGGAGGAACCGCTGGTCCGGGCTGATCGCCACGGTGTCCTTGCCGACCTCGACGCCCATCTCGGCGAGCCGGTCGCCCTCCTGCGGGCCGCCGGTCTGGTTGTCCGCCGCGCGGCTGGACGAGTCCCACATGCGCGAGGCGTCACCGGAGAACACCGGCGTGCCGCTGCCGTTGCGGGCGATCAGGCCTTCCCCGTCGGCCTGCCCCTCCTCGACGCGGACGGAGCCGGTGTGCGTGCGGAAGGCGATCTTGCCGAGCTCGGGGTTCCTGGCGGCCTCGCGGTCCTTCACCACGAGCACCTGGCTGAACCCGCTCAGCTCCGCCTCGACCTTCAGGTCGACGCCGGGCAGCACCTCGCGGTAGGTCGCGGTCGACCCGTCGAGCACGGGCGCGGGCAGGTCGCGCGTCCAGCCGATGCCCACCTCGTGCAGCGACTCGGCGACCTTCGCGATCGGCTTGCCGACCGAGCCCTGGCCACCGGCGGAGAACGCGACCTGCACGGGCGCGGCCTTGGGCCTGAGCGTGCCGTCCGCCCTGCGCTCCAGCGTCAGGTCGACCGGCGTCCACCCGCTGCCGCGCCGGACCCGGACGGGCTGCACGTGCTGCGTGAGCGTCATCGTGCCGTCCGGGTTGGCCTTGAGCTCGTCGGTCTCGGTGGTGGCCGAGGTGACCAGCACCGACTTCCCGCTCTTGGCCGCGTACCTCCCGGCGGTGGCCTCGTCGGCCGCCTCGGTCGGCACGGGCTGCGCGGCCGGTGCGGCAACGGCGGTCGCGGGCAGCGCGACCACCCCGCCGGCAAGTGCCGCCAGGGCTGTGCCCATGGCGAAGAAGCGCAGGGCGAAGCCCCGCGCATGTGCGCGTGAACGCATGGTGCAACCCCCCGGCGGGTCCGCGCCCGCCCCCTGGAAATCCGTGTTCTTCCCCCGATGCGGTGAAACTATGACGTGTGATCGCCGTGAAGACAACGCCGAATGCAGTAGTGGATCAGTAGCCGAATGTCGTAGTTGGATGGACTTTTCGGACTAATGTGATTTCTGCGGACAGCGTGCCTGGCATGGCGCCGGGCCTCCCTGCGCGCGAGGAGCCGGGCAGGGAGGGTTGCCCGATGTCCTCGACCTGCGAAGTGAGCCGGGTAACAGGCTTTCCGCCCCGGCGATGACCGGACGTGGCGGTTCCCACGGAGTTCCTTGGACTTGTGCCCCTGCGCGACGACTACCAGTTCGACGTGTTCCTCAGCTACCGCCGCCGCCCCGGCCCTGCTCGTGGTGCGAGCCCGTCGGGCTGCCAGGGCTCATGACCCGCGACCGGAAGGCGCTCCCCGCCGAATCGGTGGCCCACGTGGTCACCGTGCTCGCTATGCCCCGACCCCACGGACACCCGCCACGCGGGCCTGGACGTGCTGCGCGAGGTGTGCAACGAGGCCTCACCGGTCCGCTTCGCGTGGGGCGTGCTCGACCTGCGAATCGCAGGCGGGATGCCCGCCAAGGACGTGTGGGCGCTGCTGTCACCGGACGTGCTCGGCGACGACGGAACCGTCGCGCGGCTCGTCCCGCTGATCAGGACGTGGCCCGGCCAGTCGCAGCACCATAACGCGGTCAACGGCCTGGACGTGCTCGCCCGCGTCGGCACGGACGTCGCGCTCATCGGCATCGCGCAGCGGGTCAAGTTCAAGGCGCTGGAGCAGCGCGTCACCGAGCGGATCTCGGACATCGCCGAGTGACTGGGCCTGACCGGCGAGCAGCTGGCCTGCCGGCTCGTGCCCACGTTCGACCTCGACGAGGAATCGGCACTGCTGCTCGACTACGGGCCGCGCCTGTTCAGCGTCGGCTTCGACGAGGCGCTGCGGCCGTTCGTGCTCGACGAGCACGGCAAGCGGCTCAAGGCGCTGCCCAAGCCCGGCGCGAAGGACGACGCGGCGAAGTCGCCCGCCGAGACCGAGCGGTTGACGCGCGAGGGGCGGGGCACTCTCGGGCACCCCGCCCTTCCGGCCCGTCACGCCTGGGCCGGTTCCCACTTGCCCTCGACGGCCTCGGGACGCCGGTACCCGAGCCTGCCCCTGGTCACGACCAGCAGCACCAGCGTCGCCGTGCCGCCCGCGAGCAGGATGACGATCCCGGAGCTGCCGTGGCCCGCGACCTGGTCCTCGGGCACCATCGACGGCCACACCAGCGAGAAGTAGCTGTTCACGCCGCTGTGCAGGATCATCGCCAGCGGCAGGCTCTCCCCGGTGCGGTTGAACACCCACGTCATCACGAAGCTGATCGTCGTCGCGCCCGCCACGAACAGCGCGATGGTCTGCGTCGAGGAGTCGCGGGCGCCCCAGTCGGTGAAGAACAGCGGCAGGTGCCACAGGCCCCAGATCGGGCCGAGCAGCACGTTGCCCAGCAGCGGACCCAGCTTCGGCTGGAGGTGCGGCAGCGCGTAGTCCCGCCAGCCCGGCTCCTCGGCCAGGCCGGTGGTGAGCACCTGGAGCAGCAGCATCGGCAGGTAGGCGACGAGGACCATCACGGGCGGCATGGTCAGCGAACCCCGGTCCTCGGCCACGGCGAACGTGGTGACCGCCAGCACCAGCGGCACGCCGAGGATGACGCCGACGTACCACCGCCAGTTCACGTTCCAGCGGGTGAGCCTGCCCGCCCACCGGCGAAGTCCCGGCCTGCCCTCGCCCGCCGCCGTGCACAGGAACGCCGCGCCCAGCGGGCCGAGGTAGGCGCCCGGCAGCACACCGGCCAGCTGCGAGGTGCCCAGGATCTCGGGGAAGGCGAAGTCCCACACCCCGACGCCGTTGCGGGACAGGACGTACGGGGTCCACGCGAGCCAGCTCAGCACGAACGACAGCACGAAGAACGCGCTGATCGGGTGCCGGGCGAGCACGCCGCGCAGCCCGCTCGACTGGTCGGGGACGGTGTCCACGGGCACTCCTCCTTCGTTGTCCGACAAGGGGAGCGGCGCCGTCCGCGATCCACTGAGGACGGTCTGGGGAACCGGGGAGGGGGGCGGCGCCGCATGGCCAACGCTAGGGGCGTGGCGGGGCGGGCACGATCCCGCAGAGCACACCACTCGCGGTACAGCCCGCTATACCCCACCCCGCCCGCTTCCCGACAGGCTGGAGAACCGCGCCGCCATCCGGCCCCGCGGTTCCGGGAGTTGTTCGAGCAACGGGTCGCGGTGCACCGTCTTCGCCACCCCGGAGTCGCGGTCCTTCACGGTGGGCAGCATCGGGCGGGACCAGCCGGCGGACCACGCGGAGCGGAGCGGTGCGGCGAGCCGGTGGCCGAGGCCGAGCAGTGGTTGAGCCCGAATCCGGAGTGGAGGGGCGCGCCACGCGGCGCTCACCGACCGGTCACCAGATCCTGACTCGGCGGCCGTCTCGTCGCTCCTCGGGCCGGTGGGACGTCAGTCGTCCGTACCGACCAGCAGGGTGACTTTCCCGGCCACGCGGTCGATGGCGACGAACTCGTGGAACTCGTCGTGCACACCACCTCAGTCGTGGAACGCCCCCCTGCCCAGGTCTTTGAGGCGGTACAGGCTGGTCGCCTTTCCGAAGACCTCGTCGAACAGTACCGCCAGCGCGTCCAAGAGCGGGGGTGGCGCGGGGGCGAAACGGCGTGTCCACGACGCCAACTCCTCGATCACGGCATTTTTGTTCACCGCTTCGTACGCTTCCACGGTGATGCTCTTCAGCAAGTAGGGGCCGTGCCGTTGCCCCTCCGGTTCGACACCGCCACCGGCGTAAGCGTCACGAAAATGCTCGTGATCGATCAGCGCCCGCACCACCTGCCAATCGGTCGCATCTGCGTCGACCAACTCGAAGCGCTTTTCCAGGACCCACCGAAAAGCGTGGCCGTGCGGACGCTCCCAGGCGAAATGTCGAAAGTTCACGAATTTATCGTATTCGTATTCGATCATGTGCCAGAACTTGCTCGTGACATTTTCTGCGCGCTTTCACTTTTTAGGGGTGTGAACTTTTGGGAAATCACCATCCGATGTGGACATTACGCCCCTTTTTGACGCCGGGCTTGTTGATGTCGATCGTGGTACCATCACTGCCCGACTCTGGCCGTCACTGGACCGTTTTCATCGTGATGTCTCAGGTCACGGTACAGGCTGAGCAGCGGAGGCGTGGCGAGCGGCGCCCTCAGCAAAACAGCGAACCTTTTTCGCCTTGACTGGAGGCGGGTCTCGATGTGGCGCAGGACGAGGATGGCCGCGACGACCATGGTGGCCCGACGCGGGCAGCAGCGCAGCTTGGCCAGGACTTTCCAGTCCTTGAGCAGCGAGACGACATGTTCGCCGAATGCGCGGATGCGGACACGTGCCTGGTTGGACATCGAACCTTGGATGAAAATGACTCATTCTGACAGGAGGTCAAGGGAAAGGGCCTTGATGTTGTAATTCCAAATATTGGCAGCACCGGCCTCGATATGCGAAGGGAAGATGGGGAACCAATTTTAATCGGAGGCCCAGTAAAAGTGTCACACCCAAGCCTTTGCTTCGACTCGGTAGCGACCTGGAGGTTCTCAAGCATGCCGCCGGTGAGCATGACGCAAAGGTCATGGCATACTTCGATTAGGACACCCCGCAAGAGGTGCTCAATATTGTGGCGCGCTGGGGCGACGCCAAGAAAGTCCACATCTTCCCAAAGGAGTAAAGTTCGTGTCGGATGGATTTATGGAGGTCTACCAGACAGGCTGGTCTGCGGAGCGGGCGGCGGCGCGGGTCGCAGCCCTCGAGGCGGCAGGCGCGGTCATGGCGAACCCAGTAGGGGTGATCCTCACCGGTGACTACGACGATCAAGGTGAGCCGATTCCCGTGCAACGGGAAGAGGTTGTGCGGCGATTGGCGCTCCAGGACCGGGAGAGCCAGTACGTGGTCTGGTGGCTGGGGCCGTACGACAGTTTCTCGTACACGGTGTACCAGGTGACGCCGGAGGTGGTCTTGGAGCAGTTCTCCCTGCCTGGTTCAGGCTGGGTGGTGCTGACGAACATTCCCGAGGAGCAGCACCCGGTGGTGATGCATACCTTCCAACTGGACAACGGCGAGGTGATCCTCGTGGGCACGTACGACGAGTACCGGCCCGAGGTGAGCGAGGAGGACATGATCAAGTTCGTGTTGAACCAGGTGGACCTGATCGAGCCCTCGGTGGTGGGACTGTCCATCGATCCGCTGGGACGCACGCACGACGAGTTCGACATGGGCGAGGTCGTCCTGGGAGGCGACGAGGCCGTCACCTTCCGGCCGCGAACGCTGCTCCTCCTGCCCGAGGTGGCGGTCAAGCACCCGGAGTTGGACGACTGGGAGCGCCGCCCGTACGGGCGGTTCACCGCCTTCGGTTCAGTCGAGGACCTGCACCAGCGCTAACCCGCTCAATCCGGTCAGGGAAGCGACAGGAACAACTCCTCCCGCGACCAGCGCCGAGCCCGTCGGCGAAGGCCAGCCCTTGGTGCAGGGTGTTCTTCATGAGGTTGGGCCAGGTCTGGCCCCCTCGTTGCGCACCAGGGTCGAGGTGTCCCCGGCGAGCACGAGTAGGTGTGCACGTCGACCATGCCGAGGTTGCGGACGGTGGCGATCACGATGTCCACGAGGTGCTTGCCCTCGTTCCCACGATGGTCGTGGTGCCCCGCCTGCTGCCGGTGACACCGGTCTCGGGGCCCGAGCTGCTCGCGGTCACGCACCGCGTGACCGCGCGGCTGCCACGGCTCGACCGAGACCCGTAGCGGGGCTACCCAGGCGCACGCCGACGACATCGCCTCCTGGATCAGCGAGCGGCTGGGCATGCTGATGCCCAGCGGCAAGCTGGTCGTAAAGTAGCCGTCGACACCTTCAGCCCGTGGGGCCGCACCCGGAACGGGGTGCGGCCCCACGTCGTTTTCTCGGCGGGGAAGGCCGGACTCGGCCGGGGTACGGCAAGCCGGACGCTGCTGGTCTGCTCACCACCTCGATGGGCAACGGTCCGCACCGATCACCTGCTCCACGCCAAGATCATCGACTGTGGCAACTCGCCGTCACGGGACAACCTTCAGCCTCGCAGGATCTCCCTTACCCGCGCAGCGGCCTTCGTGGCCGTCTCGTCCGCAGGTTCACCCGCGATTGCGGCGAACTCGGCTTTTTCCAGAACACGCCAGATCTCGCCCATCCGCGGCAGCGACGGCATCGGGTCGGCGTTCTCACAGATCGGGTGCAAAGCTTCTGGCAGCGGGTCGACGGCAGGTTCCCTGCGCAGCGCGGTCGGCGCACCGGCACTCCTGGACAACGCGTTCATCACGTACTCGTGGGTGAGGTAGTCCGCGAACAGGTCCTGGGCGACGACCTTGTGCTTCGCGCCCTTCCTGATGATGGAACCGTGCACCAGGCTGAACCCGCGTGCGGGGGCACCTCCCAGGAACGGGGGGGGACCGGCCCCACCGCGAGGGTGGGGAACACGCCGTTCACCTTGAGGAACGCGTCCGAGGTGCTGATCAAGTAGGGCGTCCTGCCTGCCAGGAAGAGGTTCGCTGCCTCTTCCGCCCCTATCGAGCGGCGCGGCAGACCGCGACCCTTCTCGCCGAGTTCGCGCAGCTGCGCGAAAGCCCGCACGGACTCGGGGCTGTCCAAGCCGACAACGTCGGTTCGCGACTTCCCATCGGGTGATCGCTTGAAGAGCCACCCGCCCGCGCTGGTGAGCAGCGGTCAGATCTGGAAGGGATCTCCGCTAGCGCCCACACGTTGCTGTTGCTCACGCTGCGCCGCGCTGATCCGGTGGCGGTCCGATTCGATGCGGTGCGTGCGGCGGTTCACCGCGACCGCCGAGGCCGCGAATATAAGGACGAAGATCGTCCCGAACTCGGAGATCCAGTCCGGAAAATCACCTGTCCCCCATGCGGTAACAACTCCGTGGATCGGTGCGCCGTACTCAGGAATCGTGATTAACCGGGTGTCCGTTACGGTGGTTCCACGGAAAAGACGACCTCACTCGGCCACGCATGATCGGCACTCGTACTCGTGGCCGGAGTGCCCACGCCTGACCAGTGCGCCGAGATCAAGGAGTTCCCAAGCTCGCCGCGCCGCGGCATAGAGGCCGAGCGCACCCACCTGTTCTGTCTCGATGACGCTGTTCGCTGGCACCGGGCCTGCTCCTGAACATCTACACCGCGCCCAAGGGCACGCCAGCAGCAGATGGCCTGATCCTGTTGGAGACGTGGGCGGCGGACGGGGCCAGCCAAGCGACCTCGGCGGCCAGTCCGGTGTGGTCAGCCGCAGGTATCGGGTTCGTTCTGCCCCGGCGGCAGGAACGCCCAATAGACGTGCGGTGCGCGGATCTCGGCGTGGTGCTGTCGAGCGGGAGACCCACCGGGGCGCCCTCCGCTGGGTAGGTGCTGCTGGAGCAGGCGGGGCGGGCGAGGACGAGCCGAAACTTGTGCTCGCGGTGAAGGCGGACAGCGACGCGGATCTGCTGATGGCGGTCCTCGACGGGTTCGCGGCGCAGCGGGACGCGGTACCGGTGTCGAGTGGAACGAGCAGGTGGCGGTTGGCGGGGGTAGTGTGCCCCGGTGCCCGACGAGGAACTGCTGCGCCGGTGGCAGGAGCGCTGGCCGGACTGCCCGCCCATCGGCTACGAACTGCGCCATGAGCGGGATCGGTGGGTGCGCTTTCACAGTTTGCCGGAGTCCAAGCGCTACCCGGACACCGAGGGTGAGTGGGTGGTCGTGCTGGACCGCTACAACACGGTCCTCGACGAGCTGTTCGCCGGTCTCGACGTCCACGTCGTCACATCGGACTGGTCCAGTGCCGCGACGCCGCCCGGACGCCCGCACGAACGAACGCGGTGGAACCCAGGGGCGCACCACTGGACCTCGATCCTCACCGATACGGATCCGGACGATCCGGTCTACACGCACTTGTACGTGAGCCGGATCCCCTGGGAACGCGGCTGCGTCGACGCGCTGCTGCGCGCCGTCGCTGACGACGTCACTGCGGGAGTACTGATCACCGACGTCGATCTGCAGCGGGTCTACCACCCGTACGACGGCGGCGCGGACGTCGTCCTCACCACGAGCGCCGAGCGCGACCGACTGCGCGCGCGGCACGCGGATTGGCTCTCCGCGCACCCGGCGGGGCTGTAGAACCGCTCCTGAGCAGAGGGCGTTCGCGCGTTCGACGAGGGTGTCGGGCGTCGTGGAGGGGAAGCGCTTCGCGATCCACGACACCGATCCGACGGGTGAGGAGCCTGCGGGAATGAGCTTCTCCGAGGCGATTACGCAGATGCCCTGCGGCTTCTCACCCGCCCGGATCCGGTGATTGGAATGGCGGGGAACTCCTCGGCGGTTCCGGCGCCGGGGACGATCAGGCGGCTTCGTGCTTGTCGCTGGTCACTTCCGCTGTCCGCGCGCGGTCGAGAGCACTCCGGTTGCCAGGTCGAGCATCTGGTCGACGTCGTCGGCGAGGTACATCAGGTCCACCAGGACGTGGCGGACCTCGGACTCCGCTTCCACGCGTTTGATCAGGTCGGCCAGTTCCGCCACGGCGGTGTCGGAGCGGGTGGTCGGGTAGATGCGCAGGATCACGTCGATCTCGGCCGGGTCGCGGCCTGCTTTCTCCGCCAGGGCGCGGATCATCGCCCAGGGTTTGGTCACGGCCGTCTCGATGTCCGTGGTGCGGGGTGGGACCAGGGCTGGGAGCCAGCCGTCGGCTCGGGTCGCGACGCGGCGCATGGACGCGGGGGCGAAGGCCGCCAGGTAGATCGGCGGGCGGCGGATCGGTTTCAGGGCTGCTCGGGTGGCGGGGAGGGTCCAGTGCTTTCCTTGGTATTCGGCGGGATCCGCCGTCCAGAGCTGCTCCAGCACGTCCAGGGTCTCGTCCAGGCGGGCGCCGCGTTCGGACATCGGGACGTTCACGGCCTCGAACTCGTCCGGGGACCAGCCGACGCCGAAGCCGGGCACCAGGCGGCCTGCGCTGAGGACGTCGAGCGTGGTGAGGGCGCGGGCCAGGAGTGCGGGTGGGTACCAGGGGGCGTTGAGGACGTTGCTGCCGATCTGGACCCGCTCGGTTGCGGTGGCGGCTGCGGCCAGGAGGACGAACGGGTCCAGGACGGCGCGGAACTCGGGTGGGAAGTCCTCGCCGCCGTTGTGGCCTAGGGTGGGGTTGACCGGGGACAGCAGGCGATCGATCACCCAGAGGCTGTCGGCTCCTCGTTGTTCCAACTCGCGCGCGTACCTCGCTGCCTGCGGGGCTTGCCAGGCCACGTTTCCGGCCTGCGGCAGCGTGAATCCGATTTTCACCTCGCCCCCGCCACCGAGTCGCGCGCGTAGTCGCGCAGGGTGCGGGGCGGGCGGCCGAGGAGCTTGGTCATGGTCTCGACCTCGGCGGGGTCGGTCGGGATCGGGGAGGCGCCCAGGAGTTCGAAGCTGCGGATCCAGTCCGCGAGCTTTCGGCCGGACAGCCTGCGCTCGAAGGACTTGCGCCACTGGGGGTCGTCGCCGGTGTAGACGACCTCGCGGCCGAGCGCCTCGGACCAGATCTGGGCGCTCTGCTCGCCGTTGAGCGACTCCGGTCCGAGGAGCTGGTAGGAGCCCGCCGGGAAGTCCGGGGTGGTCAGCGCGGTGGTGATGACCTCGGCGGCGTCGCGCAGGTCGATGCGGTTCACGCCGTCGGGGTGCAGTGGGGTCGGGAAGGCGCCTGCCTCGATGTCGGCGCGGAAGACCTCGTCGTTCTGGTCGAAGTTGGTGAGGCTGAACATCGCGGGGCGGGTGTCGGTGCGCGCCAGGAACGCGGCCAGCTCGAGCTTCGGGACGTAGGCCGGGATCGAGTCGCCCGCCGCTTCGCGGGTGGCGTCGTCCTCGATGTGGAAGCCGCCGAACACCAGGCGGACGCCCGCGCGTTGGGCCTCCTCGCCGAAGAGGGTGGCGATCTCGACCTCGTTGGTCTCGTGCGGTGACACGTAGAACGCCGAGTCGACGCCGCGCAGCGCGGCCCGGACGGCCTCGCGGTCGGCGAGGTCGCCCTGCATGAGCTCGACCTGGGCGGGGAGGTTCGCCCGTGCCTTGTCGCGCACTAACGCCCGCGCGTCCGCGCCCCGGCGCACGGCTTCGCGCAGCACCAGGCCGCCCACGGTGCCGGTTGCTCCGATGATCAGGGTCTTGGTCATGCCGTCCTCCGTTGACTTGGAGTCAATGACTCTCAATCAATGGATACCGCTTCGCTGACTTCGAGTCAATGAACTGTTAGCGTGAGCCCATGACCCGCGCCGCCACCGCCGCCGTCACCAGGGAGAAGGTCCTGGCTGCGGCCCGAGAGCTGTTCATCACGTCGACGTACGACGAGGTCAAGGCGGCCGACATCGCCCGAGCGGCGGGCGTCGCGCACGGGTTGGTGTTCCACCACTTCGGCAGCAAGCAGGGGCTCTACGGCGAGGTGCTGTGCGCGATCGGGCGCGAGGTGCTGGCGCTGCACGTCAACGACCCGGCGGTGCCGGTGGGCAGGCGGATCCGGCGGTCGCACGCGGCGCACCTGGCCTACCTCGTGGCGCACCGGGAGCTGGCGTTGAACCTGGTGCTCCAGTCGTGGGGCGTGGAGGAGGGGTTCGACCGGGTGCGGGACGAGGGCAACCGGAGCCTCGCGGAGAACCTGGGGCTGGACTTCGAGCGGCCCGCGGTGCGGGCAGTGCTGCGGATGTACACGACGGCGGCCGACCAGTTGGCGCGCGACCACCTGCTGAGCGAGCACCCGTTCGACCAGGGCGCGGTGGTGGAGATGCTGATGACGGTGCTGGCGGGGGTGTTGCGGGCGGCGCGGATCGCCGATCCGGAGGTGGAGGTGGACCGGGTGATCGAGGAACTGGCGCGACCGTAGTCGTCGGGGCTGGTCCAGCACCCGGACCAGCCCCCCGAGGCGACGGCGCGCCGCCTTCCGGCGGTCACGAAGCGCGGCACGTCCTGAGGTAGCTGAGGAACGAGGGCTGGAGGCCCGTCACGTGGGTTTCGCGCAGGACCTCGCTGGTGACCGACGCGCCGTGCGCGGTGAGGCGGTGCAGGACGGTGGCCGCGTTCTTCGCGAGGTTCTGGTAGACGGGGATGGTTCCGAGGAGCTCGCGGTCGTTGAAGGTCAGGTGGAGCTTGGCGGTGCGGTCGGTCAGGGTGTCGAGCTGCTTGAAGATCTGGCTGTCCTCGCCGGCGACGCCTGGGCTTCCGGCTCCTACGGTGTCGAACAGCGTGGCGCCGGTGAGCCAGGCGTAGAGGGCGAACAGGCCGCCGTAGGAGTAGCCGAACAGGCCGTGGCCGCTCTTGGCGGTGCGGTAGTCGCGTTCGATCCGGGGGTGCAGCTCCTCGGTCAGGAAGGTCAGGAACTCGTCGGCCCTGGTGTCGCGCAGTTCGTCCAGGTAGGCGTCGGCCTGTTCGCGGGTCATCGCCCCGGTGCTCACCCCCAGTTCCACCGCGTCCAGGAGCTCCGGGGCGACGGGTTCGCCGGGTGGCACCAGGTCCCGGTTGCGCACCCTGGCCCAGTGCTCGGCCTCCTCGCCCGCGTAGCCGACGCTGACCTGGATGTACGGCTGGACCCGCTGCATGGGGTCCCGCTGGGTGACGATGAGCGGGGCGGTCTGGCCGACGGACCAGTTGCCGTCGAGGACGTAGACGACGGGGGGACTCGCGGTGGTGGGGTCGTGGCCGGGCGGGGTGGTGACCCAGATGCCGTAGTCGTGCCCGCCGGCGGAGCGCAGCTCGAAGTAGTCGGTGTCGGGCAGGCAGCCTTGCCACAGGGCGCTCATCGGGGGTCCTCCACGGCGCTTCGGGTTTTCCATTGGATAAATTCCTTGCCCAATGGATAAACTACGGGTGTGGCCCTGTCAAGCACTGCGCGCAACGGCGGCGGTGACGCGCGTGAGCGCCTCCTGGCGCGGCTCCTGGAGGTCTTCGACGACGGGCTGCCGCCGCCGGAGACCTCGCTGCGCGAGATCGCCGCCCGGATCGGGAGCAGTCACGCGCTGCTGCGGTACCACTTCGGCTCGCTCACGGGGGTGCTGGCGGCGGTGCTGGCGGTGCAGCGGGCCCGTGACAACGCGGAGTTGTTCCGGGACGCGGGGAAGGGCGGCTTCGACGACCTCGTCCTGGCGGTGTGGCGGGCTTACACGAGTCCGGAGCAGCTGTCGCGGATCCGGGGGTTCTTCCACGTGGTGGGGTTGGCGGCCTACCGGCCGGACGAGTACCGGGAGTTCGTGTCGTCGTTGGACGACCTGACCGGGGTGCTGGCGTCGTTGGCCGAGCGCGACGGGGACGACCCTGGGGAGGCGATGGTCAGGGCCACGGTGGTCACCGCCGCGATGCGGGGGTTGCTGCTGCAGGAGGTGCTGACGCCGGGGGTGTGCTCGGGGGACGCGATCGCGCTGGTCCTGCGGATGGGCGGGGAGCGGGGCGGGCGCCCGTGACGGGGTCGGCTCAGGGGTTGCTCCCGGCCGGGGTCACGGCATGGGCCACGGTCACCTGGGACGGCGCCAGGGAGGTCCTGCCGTCTTCGACGTCCCACAGGGAGTTCTGGAGCAGGCGGCCCAGGGTCCAGGCCGCAGCGCGTTCGCGGTCCAGGCCCAGTGCTTCGGTGAGCAGGTCGAAGCGCCTGCGGACGGCTCGGGTCGGGGTTCCGGTCGCCAGCACCGCGTTCCAGTTGCTGTCCAGGGCGGGCCACAGGTCGAAGCCGGGGTCGCCCGCGAGGGGTTCCGGGTCGATCGCCAGCCAGGGGGCGCGGTCTCCCGCCAGGACGTTGCCGTAGTGCAGGTCCCAGTGCAGCAGGCGGTCGCCGGGGTCGGTCAGCAGTTCGGCGACCGTTGCGGACCAGGACAGCAGCAGGGCGCGGTCGGTCGGGGAGCGCAGGGACCGCGCGGCGTCCGGGGCCCGGTCGACCATCGCGCCCGCGACGTCGCGCAGCCTGGGGACGTCGGGTGGGGCCTGCACCTGGGTCAGGGTGGTGAGGAGGTCGGCGATCACGCGCGTGGCCTCGTCGTCGTCCTCGACGGTCTCCAGGGTCCGGGTGGCGTCCAGGCGTTCCAGCAGCGTGGTGGTGGTCGTCGGGTCGTGCTCCAGCAGGCGCACGGCGCCTCTGCCCGCCCACCGGCGCAGGCCGGTCACGGCCGCCCTGGTTCCCGGTGTCGGCGGTTGCAGGCGCAGCACGGCCGGGGTGTCGTCCGCTCGGCGGACCGGGAGCGCGAGCGCGGCTTGGCCTGAGCGGGGTGGGCCGTCCGGGGTCAGGGTCCAGCGGGTCAGGAGGTCGTCCACCAGGGTTGGCAGGGTGGACAGCCAGGAGCGGGCGGTGTCATCGGCTTGGAGGTGGGTGGTGATCAGGTGGTCTGGGACGTGCAGGTCCACTGGGGCTCCTGAGCGAGGGGTTCGGCGGGTGCCGGTGCTGCCTTTGGTCGTGGGGCTTGCCGGGGTGTTGGTGGTCAGCGTGGTCGTTTCCCTCGCCCTGGGGGCGGAACCGCTGCGGGTGGGCGGGGTGTGGGCGAGCGTGGTCGGGGCCGGTGGTGACCCGGTGTACGACGTGATCGTGCGGGATCTGCGGGCGCCGCGCGTGGTGACCGGGGCCGCCGTGGGGGCGGGGTTGGCGTTGGCGGGGGCGGTGCTCCAGACGTTGGTGCGCAATCCGCTGGCCGATCCGCACCTGCTGGGGGTGTCGTCGGGCGCGTCGGTCGGGGCGACGTTGGTGATCGTCACGGGTGCGCTCGGCGGGCTCGGGGTGTGGGCGTTGTCGGCGGGGGCGCTGGTCGGGGCCGGGGTGGCGGTGTTGCTGGTGCTCGGGGTTTCCGCGGCGCAGGGTGGGCTCGCGCCGTTGCGGTTGGTGCTGACCGGGGTGGTGCTGTCGGCGGCGTTGTCGGCGGTGTCGAGCTTCCTGGTGTTCGCCAGCGGTGAGCCCGCCGCCGCCCAGGCGGTGCTGCACTGGTTGTTGGGCAGCTTGTCGGGGGCCACCTGGGCCGGGGCCTGGCCGGTGGTGGGTGTGGTGGTGGCGTCGGCGGTGGCGCTGCTGGTGGTGCACGGGTGGTTGGACGCGCTGGCCGGTGGCGAGGAGCTCGCGGTCACGTTGGGGGTTCCGGTTCGCGGGCTGCGGATCGGGTTGTTCGTGCTGACCTCGGTGCTGGTCGGGGTGCTGGTCGCGGTGTCGGGTGGGATCGGGTTCGTGGGGCTGGTCGTCCCGCACCTGGCGCGGCTCGCGGTGGGGGCGCGGCACCTGGCGGTGCTGCCGGTCGCGGCGCTGGGCGGGGCGGTGCTGCTGGTGTGGGTGGACGTGGCGGCCCGCGTGCTGGTGCGGCCTCAGGAGATGCCGTTGAGCGTGGTGACCGGGTTGGTGGGCGCGCCGGTTTTCCTGGTTCTGCTGGGGCGCAAGCGCTACGGGTTCGCCGGGTGATTTCCGTTGACGAGAAGGGGTCGTGCGTGAGGACTTCGTGGCGTGGCGCCGGGTTTTCCGGGTTGGTTCTCTGCTTAGCGCTCTCCGGGTGCGGTGGGGCGGTCGGCACCGGTGCGGGGCGGGTGGGTGTGGTCAACTGCGGCGTTGAGGTGTCCTACCCGAGTCCGGCTCAGCGGTTGTTCGTCAACCAGGGCAACCGGATCGCCACCGTGCTGGCCATCGGCGCGGCGGACAGGGTGGCCGCCGTGAGCGCCCTCGGTGACGACCGGGACGTGCTCGCTGCGGCTTACGGGAGCGAGGTCGTGGACGGGCTCGTGATCGCGACCGAGGGGCAGCCGTCGTTGGAGAACGTGGTGGCGCGGCGGGCCGACGTGGTGGTGTCGTGGTTCAGCGACGGGGACGCCGTGTCGCCGGAGCGGTTGGCGGAGCGGTCGATCGCGGCCTACCAGTCCACCGAGGGGTGTCGGCGCGGTGGTGGGGCCGAGCGCGGGACGGTGGAGCCGTGGGAGGCGCTGCGGACCGACCTGCGCGGGTTGGGGCGGATCACCGGGCGGGAGGCGGAGGCCGAGGAGGTGGTCGGCGGGATCGACGCGCGGTTGGGGGCGTTGGGCTCCGCGCCCGCGCCTCGGGAGAGGCCCTCGGTGTTCCTGTTCGACCGGGGGACCTCGGACGTCTACTCCAGCGGGGCCTACGGCGCGCCCCAGGCGATCATCGAGGCCGCCGGGGCGCGGAACGCGCTGGGGGACCTGGAGGAGTCCTGGACCTCGGTGTCCTGGGAGCGGGTCGTCGCGGCCCGGCCGGACTTCATCGCGTTCGTGGACTACGGCGCCCAGAGCTTCGAGGACAAGGTGGAGGTGCTGCGCACCAACCCCGCCACCAGGGACCTGCCCGCCGTCGTGGCGGGGCGGTTCCTGAACCTGCCGTTCGCGATGTGGACGAGCAGCCCGCTGAACGTGGACGCCGCCGAGCACCTGCGGGTCGCGCTGGAGGCGGGGGACCTGGCGCCGCGCAGCGGGATCGAGGCGCGGTTGGACGTGCCGGGCTGACGGCGAGCCGGGCCGGGGACGTGCCCCGGCCCGGCGACGACCGTCAGCGCAGTCCGACGACGATCCGCTCCTGCAGGTCCTGCCACACCACGCCCGCCTCCGCGAACCCGGCGTCGAGCAGGGCGGCCTCGTGGAAGCGGTGCGAGGCGCCGGTCCAGTCGCGGGCGCCCTCCGGCCACAGGGCCGCCCGCTCGGCCAGGGCGTCCGCCAGCGCGGGTTCGGCCCGCACCGCCTCCCACCAGCTCTCCCAGGACTCCGCTCCCCCGGCCAGCGCGCGTTCGCGCCGGGTCAGGGCGATCGCGTCGCTCACCGCGCGCAGCCTGCTGCCCTGCGGGTGCGGCAGGTAGTCGGCGTTGAGCAGCACGCCGTCCGGGCGCAGCAGGCGCAGGGCGTGGCGGTAGGTGGCGGTCAGCACGGCCGGGTCGAGCCAGTGCAGGGCGGTACTGGACAGGACCGCGTCGAAGGCGCCCGCGTCCTCGCCGAGGGCTTCGGGCCAGTCCGGGTCGCGCAGGTCGGCGCGCACCCAGCGCAGGCGGCCGTCCACCTCGCCGAGGGAGCCCTCGCCGATGGCCAGGAGCACCGGGTCCACGTCCACCGCCACGGCGCGCGCCTTGGGCAGCAGCTCCAGCAGCCTGCCGCTGATCGCGCCGGGGCCGCAGGCCAGGTCGAGCACCACGAGGTCCTCGGCGGGCTTGAGGTGGGTGAGGACCTCGAACATGACCTCGTACACGCGGTCGCGGTCGGCGATGTAGGCGGTCTGCTGGACGTCCCACCTGGTCAGGAGGTCGGGCAGCGGGGTGGGCTGGGCGGTCACGCGGGGTTCCTCTCTGCGGTTCGGTCCGGGCCGGGGAGGCGGGAGAAGCCGAGGTGCGCCTGGCCGGTGTCGGGGTCGACCCAGCGGCAGGCGCGGACGCCGAAGACCTCGGCGACCAGCTCGGGGGTGAGGACGTGGGACGGTGGGCCGTCCGCGACGACCCGGCCCCGGTGCAGCACGTGCACGCGGTCGCAGTAGGCCACGGCCAGGGTCAGGTCGTGCATGACGGTGAGGGTGGTCGTGCCCAGGGCGCGCACCAGGTCGAGCAGCTCCAGCTGGTAGCGGATGTCCAGGTGGTTGGTGGGCTCGTCGAGCACGAGCAGCCTGGGCTGCTGGGCCAGCGCCCGCGCCAGCAGCACCCGCTGCTTCTCGCCGCCGGAGAGGGTGTCGAAGTCGCGCCCGGCCAGGTGCGCGACGCCGGTCCTGGCGACCGCCTCGGCGCAGATCCGGTGGTCGTCGGCGGTGTCGCGGTCCAGCGGGCCCTTGTGCGGGTTGCGGCCCATCGCGACCACGTCGGCGACCTTGAGCGCGAAGTCGCTGCCGCTCTCCTGCACCACCACGGCGGTGCGGCGGGCCGAGTCGCGGGCACTGAGGCCCCACACGTCGGCGCCGTCGACCCGCACCGCACCGGCCGAGGGGCGCAGGGCCCGGTAGACGGCGCGCAGCAGCGTGGACTTGCCGCTGCCGTTGGGGCCGACGACGCCGACCACCTCGCCCGCGCCCACGGTCAGGCTCGCCCCGGTCACCACCTCGGTCCCGCCCAGCGCCACCGAGACGCCGTCGACGACGAGCCGGGGGCCTGGGTTCCCGTTGAGCGCGCTCACCCGAACCTCGCCTCCCGCCCCGCTTCGCGCTGCCGCAGCAGCCAGATGAAGAACGGCACCCCGAACACCGAGGTCACGATGGACAGCGGCAGCTCGGTCGGCGCGAGCACCGTGCGGGCGGCCAGGTCCATCAGCACCAGGAACACCGCCCCGGTCAGCGCGGCGACCGGCAGCAGCACGCGGTGGTCCGAGCCGACCACCAGCCTGCACAGGTGCGGCACGATCAGCCCGACGAACGCCACCGCGCCGCTGACCGCGACCACCACGCCGACCACCAGCGAGGTCACCACCAGCATCCGCACCCGGAACCGGGCGACGTCCAGGCCGAGGGAGACCGCCGTCTCCTCCCCCGCCAGCAGCGAGTTCAGCGGCCTGGCCTGGGTGCGCAGGTAGAGCACGCCCGCGACCACGCAGGCAGTGGGCACGGCCACGTCGCCCCACTCGGTGGAGCCCAGGCTGCCGAACAGCCACACCAGCACGCCCTGCACGTCGTAGGGGCTGGCGTGCAGCAGCAGGAGCCCGTAGAGGGCCTGGAACAGGTAGGCCAGCGACACGCCGGCCAGGATCAGCCGGAACGGGGTGACCCGGCCCGCGCGCTGGGCCAGCAGGTAGACCAGCAGGGTGGCCACGAGCGCGCCCGCGAACGCGGCCGAGGACAGGCCGAGCCCGGCCGCGGCGGAGGAGCCGACCACCAGCACCAGGACGGCGCCGAAGGACGCGCCGGAGGAGACGCCGAGCAGGTACGGGTCGGCCAGCGGGTTGCGCACCACGGCCTGGAGCACGACGCCGACCGAGGCCAGGCCCGCGCCGACCACGGCGCCCAGCAGGGCCCTGGGCAGCCGGAACTGCCACACGATCTGGTCGTTCACCGGGTCGGCGGGGCGGAACAGGTCGGCGGAGAGGTGGTGCAGGACGACCTGCGCGGTCTCCCGCAGCGGGACCCGGACCGGGCCGAGCGAGGTGGCCAGCAGGACGCCGAGCACCACCGCGCCGGACAGGGCCAGCATGACCGCCGCGCGGGTGGCCGTGCGGGCGGTCGGGGGCGGGGGGTCGGTCGGGGGCGCGGAGGCGGTCATCGCTCCCCCGAGGTGGTGGTCGGCGGCGCGCCGGGCTCGGGGTCGAACGCGTCCGGGTGCAGGGTGCGCGCCAGGTCCTCGACCACGTCCACGAACCGCAGGCCGGGGGTGTTCGCGGTGTCGTAGGTCAGGGCGGTGCGGCGGTCCCGGCTGGCCCGCATCCTCGGGAAGGTCCGGTAGAGGTAGTCGGTCTTGGCCTGGACGTCCCGGTCGTCGTTCGGGCTGGCGCCGACGAGGAAGACGGCCGGGTCGGTGGCGGCCACCCGCTCCTGGGAGACGTCCAGGAAGCCCCGCCGTCCGCCGCCGACGTCGCCGAAGACGTTGACCCCGCCCGCCAGGCCGATGACCTCGTCGACGAACGCGTCGCGGGTGCCGGTCATGATCGGGCCCTCGCCGCCGTAGTAGTAGAACACCGGCACGGGGGTGCGCCCGGCGACGCGGCGCCGCACCTCGGCGACGCGGGCCTTCATCGACTCGACCACACGCGCGGCCTCGTCCTCGACGTCGAAGATGACGCCGAGGTCGGTGAGGGCGCGGTAGGTGAACCCGGTGCGGACCGGGGTGTCCTCGGGGCAGACCAGGGCGTAGACGCGCGCGCCGATGGCCTGGAGGTCGTCGACGGTGGCCAGTCCGGGGGCGAGCTGGTCGGGGCCGCCGTACTCGGAGTTGACGTAGGCGAGGAGCAGGTCGGGGCGCAGGCCGAACATCTGCTCCTTGCCGACCGGGACGTAGCTGTCCGGGGACTCGTCCGGGACCCGCTCGAAGTCGGCGGCCTGCTCGGGCAGCGGCGGGTCCACCGGCTTGATCTGGGCGATGGCCCGCTCCCCCAGGCCGAGGCCGAAGAACAGCTCCGCCGCGGACTGGAAGCCGAGGTAGACGCGGCCGGGCGCGCGGTCGAAGGTGACCTCGCGGCCGCAGTTCCGCACGGTGACCGGGTAGTGGCCGGACGGGTCGGGCGGGGTCGTGGCGCCGGTCCGGCCGTCGGTCGCGCACCCGGCGAGCAGGGCGGACAGCGAGAGCAGGGCGACCGCGAGCGGTCTGCCCCTGGAGTGCCTGGGGAGAGCCACCGCGCTGTGGCCTGTCGTGGACAAGCTCCACCACCTCATCTCGGACTCGGGCTCATCTCGGACTCGGGTCCCGACCGGCGGCCGGGGTCAGGGGGGCGGCGCGGACGGTCGCGGCGGCGGCGACGCAGAGCGCGGTGAACAGGCCGAACACCACGGCGGCTCCGGGGTACCCGCCCGCCGCCAGGCCCGCGCCACCGGCGCCCGCGCCCAGGAACAGGCCCAGGCTCATGCCGGAGGCGTTGACGCTCAGCGCGGCGCCGCGCAGCGCCCCGCCCCGGCGCACCAGCAGGGTCACCACCGAGGCCACGCCCACCGCGTGGCTGGCGGAGAGCACCGCCGTGCACAGCAGGGCCAGCGGC
Organism: Actinosynnema pretiosum; assembly: GCF_024171695.1. GTDB lineage: Bacteria > Actinomycetota > Actinomycetes > Mycobacteriales > Pseudonocardiaceae > Actinosynnema > Actinosynnema pretiosum. The sequence continues at coordinate 90,089 of NZ_JAMTCF010000006.1, forward strand.
AGCGCGGGCGCCAGGTAGACGCCGAACAGGGAGAGCAGCGCGAGCGGCAGGAACAGGTGCAGCGCGCGGCGGGCCCGCAGGTCGGAGCCGGTGGTGTTGACCAGGCGGCCGGTGATCAGGTTGCCGAGGAAGAACGAGGTGCCGCTGAGCGTCCACACCAGCGCGAACAGGCCGGGTGCGAGGCCGAACCGGTCGGCGTAGAACGGGGCCAGGTAGGCGAGGTAGCCCTGGAACGCGGCGGCTTGGCCGAACGAGACCAGCAGCAGCGCGCGGGCCCCCGGCACGGCGGCCAGGCCCCGGAACGCCGCGAGGTAGCCGTGCTGCGGGGCGGGGACGTGCTGCTCGCGGCCGTGGCGGAGCAGCACGGGGGTGAGCGCGAGCGCGAGCACCGCGATGGCGACCAGGTCGCCGCGCCAGCCCCACCACAGCGCGGGCAGCGCGACCAGCGGCGCGACGAGCGTGGCGGCGAGGGTCTTGGTCGCGGTCACCAGCGTGGCGGCGCGGGCGGCGGACGGGCCATCGCCGAACCGGTCGGCCGCCGCCGTGGTCAGCGCCGGGTAGAGCACCGCGTTCGACACGCCCACCAGCAGGCAGAACGCGGCCAGCGCGGGCAGTTCGGCGACCGTGCCGACCAGGGAGGCGGCGGCGAGCAGCAGCAGGCCCCAGGCGGCGACCCGGCCGGGCGGCGCCCGGCCGATCAGCGGGGCGATCGCCACGCCCACTAGCACCGCGCCGACCCCGCCCAGGCCGCGCAGCGCGCCGACGGTGGCGTCGGCGTCACCGGCGGCGTCGGCGATGGGGACCAGGAACGTGCTGTAGACGGTGAAGGGCAGCAGCCCGAGCACCGAGGCGACCAGGGCGGGCAGCACGGCGGCGGCGATGCGCCGGTCGCTCTCGGGGCGCTCGTCGGCCGTCCGCTCGTCGGGGGCCGCGCTGTCGGGGGCCGCGCTCACCGGGCGCGCCCCAGCTCGGCGCGGATGACGTCGAGGTCCTCGTGGAAGTCGCGCACGGTGAAGGCGTCCGTGAGCGGCTCGCCCGCGCGGAGCGCGGCGGCGCGGGTGAGGGCGTCCTCGTAGCGGGCGAGGAGCTTGTCGATGGTGGGGCAGGGCACGCCGAGGTGCCGGGCGACGCCCTGGACGACCTTGGTGCGGTAGTAGTCCTCCTTCGGCATCCTGGGCACCTCCCAGCGGCCATCGGCGTCGCGGAAGAGGCGGCGGATCGGGATGGCGGAGAAGTCGAAGTAGCGGCCGTCCGCGTCGGGCTCGGAGAACGGGTCGACCAGCAGCGAGGCGTAGCGGACGTACACGAGGTAGTCCTGGTGCACCGGCGGCAGCTCCTCGAACCGCTCGACGTCCCGGCGGGAGATGCTCTCCGGCCGCACCGGGTAGCTGTCGTCCACCATGAACCGCAGCAGGTTCACGCCGTCGACGCCCATCCGCGCGACGACGGCGGTGATCTCCCTCCACTGGTTGACGACGTCGTTGACGAGCGCGGGTGAGACCGGGCCCTCGGGGATCAGCTTGTAGACGTACTTGACCGGTGTGGTCTCGAAGAACACCGCGTTCAGGGTGATCTCGTTCATGAACAGCGCCGGGTGCACGTAGAGGGAGATGTTCCTGGTCTCGGCCTCCAGCGGGCCGGAGACGGCCACCGGGTCGACGCCGAGGCCGCGGTGCAGCTCGCGCAGCAGCTCCAGGTTGGGCGTGCTCCCCCGGTCGGAGCCGAGGTAGAGGCGCTTCTTGATCCCGGCGGTCAGGACGTGGGGTGACGGGGTCCCGTCGGACCAGCGGGTGTCACCGAGGTAGCTGGAGAGGCTGATCACCTCGGCGTCCGCGCCCAGGTCGCGCAGGCGCCCGCGCACCAGGGCGTGCGAGCCGAACGTCGGCGAGACGAGGACGACGCAGCCGAGGCCGCGCAGCACCTCGGGGTCGAGGTGGTCGAGCACCGGGGTGTAGGCGTCGGCGGTCACGGCGAGCACGAGCGCGCCCCACCGGCCGGTGACCGCCCCGTAGCCCTGGAACACCTCGGCCACCGGGTGCTCGCCCGCCGCCGCGCGGTGCTGCTCGTTCTGCACGTCGACGCGGACGGTGCGGCCCGCGCGCTCCAACTCGGCGAAGAAGGCGGCCGAGCGGGCGGAGCGCCTGCCCGCGACGCCGATCCCGCTCCCCCGCCCCGCGCCGAGCAGGACGGCGAGCTGCGCGGTGGTCGGTCCGGTCCCGGCGATCAGGACCCGGTGGAAGTCGTCCATCCCTGTTCCGTTCTGCGCACTGGGCGCGGTCACGCCTTGGTGTAGAGGGCGACGTCGAAGATGTGCTCGGGTCGCAGGACCGAACCGGCGCGCACCCACCTGCGGGGGTCGACGGGTCTGGTCGGGTAGTTGAACAGGGACTTCAGGTGGTCCCCGTAGCGCATGGCCACGACCACGTCGGGGCGCGTGGTGGCGTGGAGCGCGTCGAGCAGGTCGTACTTCACCGACACGGTGGAGCTGAAGATGACGTGCGTGGCCTCGGCGGTGAAGGGCAGTTCCGGGAGCGGGGTGGGCTCCAGGGTGATGTCCAGGCCGTCGCCGAGGGTGCGGACGACGCGGCGGCCGAGTTCGACGGCCTCGGGGTCGATGTCGACGCCGACGACGCGGGCGCCGGTGAGGCGGGCGACGCGCAGCGGGGTCATCGGGAACGAGCCGGAGCCGACGAGCAGGACGCGGGAGTCTGTGGTGAGGTGGAACGCGCCGAACTCGTCCTCGATGCAGGACTCGACGTTGTCGAAGTAGCCCGCCTTGGCGGTGCGGCCGTCCAGCAGGTCGAGGGCGCGGTGCTTCTCCATGATCGCGGCGCAGCGGGCGGACGCGGAGCGCAGCTCGTCCACCAGGGGCGCGAACCAGGGCGGGTCGGTGCGCGCGAGCGCGTCCCAGGCGGCGTGGTGGCGCGGGTCGGTGACGAACGCGGAGTAGTCGCCGACGACGCGATCGACGTCGGGGGCGTGGCGGGTGGTGCCGTCGTAGCTCGCGGCGGCCCGCCGCAGGGCGGTCAGGTGCCGGTCGAGCAGCGGTCGGAGTTCTGCGGTGCCCATGCTCCTCCTGTCCCGGTGGTGCGCTGTCCCGGTGGTGCGCGGTTCGGCGGCGGATCGGCGGCGGCGGTTCGGCAGCGGATCGGCGGCGGCGGTCGGCTAGAGGTAGGCCCTCCCCTCGGCCACGACCCGGACGGTGCCCTGGACGCGGACGCCGGTGAGCACGCCCCGCGCGTGGTCGGCGGCCACGGTCATCACGCCGCCGGGTTGGCGCACGCGCGTGGTGACGGAGGTCCGGCCCTTCCAGGCCAGGTAGGCGGCCAGCGCCGCCGCGCCCGACCCGCAGCCGCGCTCCCAGACGGCGCTGCCCAGCAGGGGGACGTGGACGAGCGGGGTGAGGTGGCCGGAACGCGGTTCGTAGAGCATGACGCCGACCAGCGAGGCGCCCTCGCGCTCACCGAGCCGGGCCGCGAGGCGCTGGGCCCACGCCCTGAGCGCCCGGCCGGGGCGGCCGGTCTCCACGACCACGTGCAGCGAGTCGTCGTAGCGCACGAGCGCCACCCCGTCCGCGCCGCGCTCCACCGACTCGGGGAGCGGCATGGCCAGCTCGCAGGTGTACTCGCGCGCGTGCCGCAGGACGCGGCAGCGGACCAGCTCCCGCGCGCCGGAGGCTTCGAGGACGACGTCGACCGGGTGACCGGCGGCCAGCTCGTCGGGGGGCGCGGCCAGCGCGGCGAGCGCCATGCAGGCGTTGCCGCAGAACTCGCCGCCCGCCATGCGCAGGCTGATGTCGGCGTCGGGTGATCCGGGCTTGCGCACGAACCCGACCTGCTCGGCGTGCAGGTGCTCGTACGCCATGAGCCGCAGGGCGATGTCCCGGTGCTCCTCCTCGGGGTGCTCGGTGCGCACCAGGAGGGTCATGTTCTGGGTCGGGTCGAGCTTGACGAAGTCGATCTCACGGCTGATCAAGGCGGGCCCCCGGTAACCGGGTGATGTCGTGTCCCACCGACCCCTCCTCCAGTCCCGCCGTCCGACCCGGCCGCCAGCTGGGCAGACAGCGCATCGTGAGCAACTCGTTACGGTAAGGGGTCGCTCTCGGAAACGATGAAGTTCCACGGCGGCAGTAAGTGTGACGCGCGCCACATTCAGCCGGTCGGACGGAGGAGCGGGACGCGGCGTCGCCGACACCCGCTCCTCGGCGGTGGCCTCCGGGTGCGCGATCCGCAGGTTCTCCTCGACGGCGGCGTCGAGCAGGCACACGTCCTGGAACACGATCGCCAGGTCCCCGAGCAACTCGGAGCGCTCCCGGTCGCGCACGTCGACACGGCGACGTGATGTCACCCGATTCGAGCGCGAGGGGGGGTGACATCGGGCGGGCGCGAGGAATCGTGACGAAAAGGCGCGGGCCGGGTTCGGCGGCGGAGCGGAAGGCGTAGAACCGGGCGGGAATTCCGTCACGCCGGTTCGTCCACAGCGGACTTCCCGGACGGCCGCCGCCCCGTGCGCCGGGGTGGCGGCCGTCGCGCGTCAGCAGTACTGCTGGGTCGGCCGGTCGTGGAAGGTCACGCCGGTGACGGTGAACGGCCGGGTGAAGTAGTTCCAGACCGGGCCGAAGCAGCTCTCGTACCGGCGGTACGTGCCGTCGTCGAGCTTCTCCTCGTACGACACGTGCGCGTAGCGGCCGGTGTTGTTGTAGAGCCGGAACGCCACCGCCTCACCGCTCCAGTCCTCGGTGGTCCGGATGGTCGGGACGGCGTCGGAGGGCTCGCCGGGGATGACGAAGACGGACCAGGTGCAGAAGTCGGCGACGTCGCAGTTCGGCGGCAGCGGCGCCGGGATCGGGTCGGCGGACGCGGCGGGGGAGAGAACGGCGAGACTGGCGGAAACGGCGAGCAGGGCGCTGAGCGCGCGGGACCTCGACCGCATTCAATTCCTCCTCAACAGGGAATGAACACCTTCGTGGACGCTAGCAGCGCGCTGTGGGCCCGACAACGCTCGACCACCTGTCGCTTTCCCTCGACGCCCCCTGACTTTTCCGGGAATGCGGCGGTTCGCCATTTCCTCCCCGGCCGTCGCGCGGGTTCGGGGGATCAGGAGTCGCCGGACGGGCCGGTGATCGTGGTCCCCGTCGCCACCGGGGCGCCGAGGTTGGGCGAGCCGTCCGAGTTCCAGGCGATCTTCTGGGCGCGCGTGGTGCGGGTGGTGCCGCAGCCCTGGCTCGCGGAGGAGTTCGCGTGGTAGACGACCCAGGTCTCGGTCTCGTCGGGCGACCTGGCGAACGAGGCGTGGCCGGGGCCGTAGACGCCCGCCGCGTCGTTGCGCTGGAAGATCGGCGAGGACTTCTTCACCCAGGAGCTCGGCGACATCGGGTCCCCGCCGGTCCAGGTCAGCATCCCGAGCTTGTAGTCGGGCGTCTGGCAGGAGCTCGCCGAGTAGGTCAGGAACGTCTTCCCCGCGTTGTACACCGCGTACGGGCCCTCGTTGACCGCGCCGCCCTGCCGCTCCCAGGACAGCGTCGGCGACGAGATCCGGACGCCGTTGCGCGAGACCTGGACCGGTGACGACATGGGCGCGATGAACAGGCTCTGCTCGCCGCCCCGGAACGCGGAGTAGACGAAGTGGTTGGCGTAGCCGTTGAACCGGACCACGCTGCCGTCGATCGCCCACCCGGCGTCGGGCTCCAGGTTGAGGATGCCCCGGTAGGTGTAGGGCCCCAGCGGGTCGGTTCCGCTGCTCTCCAGCACCCCGGTGCGGCGCTGGCCCTGGCCGGGGGTCGCGTCGGCGGAGAAGTACAGGTACCAGCGGTTGTTGATCCACTGGATGTCCGGGGCCCACATGGTGCAGCAGCCGGGACCGGGGGCGAGGGTGAACACGGTCTGCTCCGCCGCGGTCTTCAGGCCCGCCATGGTGGAGGACTTGCGCATGACGATCTTCGAGGACCAGGTGGTGGCCACGTAGTACCAGTTGCCGCCGCTGTGGACGATCGACGGGTCCGCGCTGTTGGGCGCGCCGACCAGGGGGTTGGTGAAGGACGGGCCGGGGGCCGCGACCGCCTGCGGGGCGGTCGCGGCGACGGCGAGGGAGGACGCGAGGAGGGTCGCCGCCGCGAGGGCGAGCGACCGCCGCGCCGCTCCCAGCGCGCTTCGCACTGACATCGGGGTTCCTTTCCGGGAACGCGTGCCGGTTGGGGTGGCGGCGGCGCCTTGGGGGCATGGCGGCGGTGGCGGCGGTGTCCTGGGGGGGGTGTGGCGGCGGTGTCTCGGGAGCGGGGTCAGGCCTGCGCTCGGCTCCACTGCTGGTTGGTCCCGCTGCCGCAGGTCTGCTGCTGCACGTCCGCGCCGTCCTGGGCGCCGGAGCCGACGACGTCGAGGCACTTGCCGCTGTGCCGCGCGACGATCCGGAAGTGGCTGCCTGCGGCCTGCCACTGCCACTGCTGGTTGGTCCCGGACCCGCAGGCGTACTGGATGACGTTGGCCCCGTCGGCGGTGGAGGCGCCCGCCACGTCCAGGCACTTGCCGCTGTTGCGGTTGACCACCCGGAAGTAGCCGTCGCCGGTGTCCCGGAACTCCCACCGCTGGTTGTCGCCGCCGTTCCAGGTCCACTGCTTGACCTCGGCGTTGTCGGCGGTGGAGGCGGACACGACGTCGAGGACCTTGGCGCTGTTGCGGTTGTCCACGCGGTAGGCGGTGGTCGGGGCGGGCAGGTCGGCAACCGCCAGGACGGTGCCGTGGCGGCAGCCGGGGCAGGCGATCTGGCTCAGCCCGGACCAGGAGTCGAGGTCGGTGCTGGTGGCGGTCCACATGCCGCCGTTGGTGTACTTGTCGACCCAGATCCGCCAGGACCCGTCGGCCGTCCGCAGCACGGCGGGGCCCTCGTAGCCGGAGGTCCAGAGCTGGCCGCGCAGGGTCCACCCGCTGGTCAGGCTGGCGCTGGTCCAGTGCTCGATGTACTTGGTGGTCTCGTTCTTGGTGAACGCGTGGTAGGCGGTCCCGGACTTCACCACGTAGGTGTCGATGTGGTTCGCGCCGAGCCCGCCCATCTGCGCCGGGGCGCTCCACGAGGTCAGCGCGGCGTTCTGGGCGGTGAAGACGTAGGGGCGGAAGCAGTTGGAGCAGGTGGTCTGGTCGACGCTCACGATGATCCGCACCGTGCCGTTCTCGACGTAGAACTCGGGCGCCCAGGTGAACCGGGTGCTGGAGATGCCGGAGTCGACGCTGGTGACGTGCGTCCAGGTGCGCAGGTCGGGGCTGGAGGCGATGCTGAAGTAGGTGGAGCCCGTGGTCCACGACTGCACGGTGTGGGCGACGTAGTAGAGCCCGTTGTGCCGGATGACGCTGGGGTCGCGCAGCACGCCGGAGGGGCCCCGGTAGTTCGTGTCGGCGAAGGCGCTGAAGCTGGTGCCGTTGGTGGAGGAGTAGACCCACAGCTCCTGGTCGGCGGCGCCGTCGCCCTTGAACGTGGTGTAGAGGTAGCCGGCGGCGGCCTGCGCGGGCGGCGCGACGGCCACGGCGGTGGCGGCGGCGGTGAGCAGCGCCAGGCAGAGCCTGGTCAAGCGGTGCGGGAGCTTCCTGATCACGCGGGGCCTCCTGGGCAGCGGAGCACGGGGACCGTGCTGGGCGCGCGAGTGGTGACCGGGCCCCGCGCCGGATCTTGTGACGCGGGTCACCACCTCGTGTGAACGCTAACACCTCCCCGAGCGGTCGATCAAGAGCCCGCGCCGACCGAGGCCTGCTCCCCCTCGGCGCGCGAGCGGGCGGCGGGCGCGCCCGCCGGGACCAGGGACAGCAGGTGGACGCCACCGGCGATGGCCAGCGCGGCGAGCAGCGCCAGCACCGCGTCACCGGGCTCGCCGCCCACCCGCTCGCCGAGCAGCACCACGCCGACGACGGCCGCCGTCAGCGGGTTCACCGTGGTGCTCACCGACAGCGGCGCGCCGAGGCCGTGGCGGTAGGAGCGCTGGGTGAGCAGCACGGCGGCGACGACGAGCACGAGCACGCCGGGCACGACGAGCGCGGTGTCGGCGTGCAGCAGCGCGCCGACGCCGCCGCCCGAGACGAGCAGCACGGTGGTCTGCAGGAGCGCGGCCAGGACGCCGAACGCGATCCCGCCCGCCGCAGCGAGCCGCAGGCCACCCGCGTTCCCCCACCCGAGCAGCACGAGCACGGCGCCCGTCACCACGAGCAGCCCGCCCAGGTCGCCGCCGGAGAGCACACCAGCGCCCGACCCGGTGCCCACGACCAGCAGCACCGCCACCAGCCCGGCGCCCACCAGCGCGGACCCGCCCCACTCGGCCCGCCCGACCGCCTCGCGCCGGGCGAGCGCGCCCAGCAGCACCGCGAACACCACGGTCAGCACCCCGAGCGACTGGACCAGCACCAGCGGCCCGAACGGCAGCGCCGCGACGTGCAGCACGCCCCCGACCCCGTTCAGGGCGATCGCCCACCACCACGCGGACGTGCGCGCCAGCACCGCTCCCGGCAGGTGGGCGAGCCGCTGCTGGCGCACCGCGCCCGCCGCGTAGGCGAGCGCGGAGGCAGCGCTCAAGACGATGGCCGTTGCCGTGCCGGTCAGGTCCACATCGGACAGGGTAAGGGGGAGGCGGTGAACGGGGTGTCATGCGGGACAAGGGTTTCCGGGCGGACGGGCGAGGTGCGTCGGGGCCGCGCGGCGGAGGGCGGGGGCGGCCATCCGGGGGACGGCAGGCGGCGGTGGGCAGGAGCGGCCGGCGGACAGCAGGCGCCTGCCAGCAGGGGCCGCCATCCGGGGCAGCGAGGGTGATCAGCGGCCAACGGGTGCCGGTCAGCGGGTGACCATCCGCACGGCGAGCTGGGTGCGCGAGCGCACCCCCAGCTTGCGGAAGGCGCGGCCCAGGTGGGTCTCCACGGTCTTCTCCGTGACGAACAGGTTCTCGGCGATCTGCCGGTTGGTCAGCGCGTCCGCCGCGAGTTCGGCGACCCGCCGCTCCGACGGGGTCAGCGCGGCCACCCCGGTCGCCTCGATGCGCGGCGGCCTGCCCCCGCCCGCCGCGAGCCCCGCGCGGAGCCGGTCCGCCAGCGCCTCCGCGCCGCACCCCACCGCCACCTCGGCGGCCTCCCGCAGCACGGCGCGCGCCCCGACCCGGTCACCCGCGCGCGCCCGCGCCTCCCCCAGGTCGGCCAGGGCGCCCGCCAGCTCCAGCCGGGCGGGCCCGGCGCGCAGCAGGTCGACCGCCTCGGCGAGGTGACCGCCGCCCTCCGGTCCGGCCGCCGCGACCGCCCGCAGCGCCCGCGCCACCTGGCCGGGCGCGCCGAACGCCGTGGCCAGCCGCAGCTCCTCGGCGGCGAGGGCGGCGGCGCGCTCGCGGCGACCGGACCGCAGGTGCGCCGCCGAGGCGTGCAGCCGCCACGGCACGTCCCACAGCCCGGTGACGCCCCAGCGCTCGTGGAGCGCGGCGCACGTCGCCGCGTCGGCCAGCACCGCCTCGTCGTCGCCGAGCGCCGCGCTCAGCGCCATCCGCGACTCCAGCAGCCACAGGTGCAGCGAGTTGCGCGGCGGCGCGCCGTCGGCCAGCTCCCCGTCCGCCAGCACCGCCCGCGCCTGCTCCAGCAGCCCCCGCTCCACCAGCAGCCGCACGCGCGCGGCGTCCAGCGCGGGCAGCCCCACGTTGGGCCTCGGCACCGCCCGCGACCCCAGTTCGACGTGCTCCTCGGCCGCCGGGAGGTCGCCGCGCAGCAGCGCGGTCCTGGCCAGGTAGCCGCGCACCACGCCGAGCGCGGACAGCTGCCCGCGCTCGACGGCGTCCCGCAGCGCCCGCTGCACCCGCTGCTCCGCCTCCACCAGCCGGTGCGCCACGAGCAGCGTGCTCACCGCCGACCAGATCGCCGACCGCTCGGGGGTGAGCCGGTCGCCGTCCAGCGCCGTGCGGGCCAGCGCCACCGCCACGTCCGCGCGCTCGCCGGTGAACACCGCCTCCACCGACAGGTGGGCCGCGAGCACCGGGTCGTCCTCGCGGGCCGTCGCGCGGAACTCGGCCAGGCGGGCGAGCAGCTCCGGGCGCGCCGACAGCTCCGCGCGCGCCACGCCCAGCAGCTCCGAGCGCAGGTCGCGGACCAGCGCCGGGGAGGCGTCGGGCGGCAGCCGGTCGGCGGCGCGGGTCAGCAGCTCCAGCGCGGCGTCCCCCCGCCCGCAGGAGTGGCGGAACCGGGCGAGGCTGTACCAGCACCGCGCGCGCTGCTCCGGCGTGCCCGCGAGCCGGACGGCCTCGCGCAGGTAGGTGTCGGCGGCGGCGGTGGAGAGCCGGTGCACCTCGCAGTTGCCCAGCAGCCTGCTGATCTCCGAGCGCGCGGGCGGCTCCGGGGGTTCCTGCCTGGCGCGGGCGAGGTAGGTGGCCGCGCCCTCGGGCGACCCGCGCCGCCACGCCTCGTCGGCCGCGCCCGCCAGCAGCGCGACCCGGTCCGCCCGACCGGCGGGCGTGGTCCGCAGCACGTGCGAGGCCACCCGCGCCACCGGCGCGCCCGCCTCGGCGAGCACCCGCGCCGCCCGGTCGTGCTCGGCGCCGCGCTCGGCCAGCGGCACCAGGGACAGCACCACGTCGCGCACCACGACGTGCACGAACGCGGGCGGGTCGGCGTCGGCGAGCACCCCGTGCCGCACCAGGTGCTCCGCGCACGCCGCCGCCGAGGCCACGTCCACCCCGGCGTGCTCGGCGACCAGGGGCAGCGTCGTGTCGTCGCCGAGCACGGCGACGGCGCGCGCCACCCGGCGCACCTGATCGCTCTGACGGCGGAGCCGGGCCGCGACGTGCCTGCGGACCGCGTCGGGTCCGGCCGCAGCCACCGCGTCCGCGCCCCGGCGCGCCCCGTCCTCCTGGAGCACCCGCACCAGCTCGCGCACGAACAGCGGGTTCCCGGCCGTGGTCAGGTGGCAGGCCGCGCACAGCTCGTCGTCGGCCGCGCCGAGGCGCCGCCGCACCAGCCGCGCCACCCCCGCCGCGCTCAGGCCGCGCGGCCTCAGGTGCGCGCAGCCCTCGGCGGCGAGCAGGTCGTCGAGCAGGCCGCTGTCGTCGTGCTCGCCACCCCTGGTGGCGACCACGAGCAGGACCGCCACCGAGTCCAGCCTGCGGGAGAGGAAGCCGAGGAAGCGCAGCGACGGCGGGTCCGCCCACTGCGCGTCGTCCACGACGACGGCCAGCGGGCCGCGCTCGGCGAGCGTGACCAGCGCCCAGTAGGCGCCGTTGAGCAGGGCGAACAGCGAGCCTGCCGGGCCGTCCCCGGTGGGCGCGCGGTCGCCGAGCACCAGCTCGACCGCCGAGGCCGCGCCGGTGAGCAGCGCGCGCCGCTCCCCTGGGTCGCCGGGCAGCGCGGGTTCGAGCAGCTGGCGGACCACGCCGAACGCGAAGTCGCGCTCCAGCTCGGCGCCCCGCGCCGACAGCACCCCCAGCCCGGCGGCGGCGGCCGAGCCGCGCACCTCGCGCAGCAGCGCGGTCTTGCCCATCCCGGCGCCCGCGTCGACGACGACCACCCCGCCGCGCCCGCGCCCCAGCTCCCGCACGGCCTCCCGCAGCACGGCGAGCTCGGCGTCCCGCTCGACCAGCTCCGGCGGTGGATCAGCGGGAACCGGGCGTGAACGCATACGACGAGTTCTAGCGCACCCTCCGGGACCGGCGCACCACCCCTAGCGCGGGGCGGGCGCGGGCACTCCACTCCCCCGACGTCGCTGCGGCCGTGGACCGCGAACCACATCAGGGGATAGTGCGGGGATTCCCCGACTGCGCTCCGCACACCGGCTCCCTAGCGTCCTGAGCACGGGAACGCCCTCCTCCCCGCCGCGAGGAAAACGCTTCCCCACCAGGGGTTCTCCACCACTCTCCGATGAGCAGAGGGGCAATCAGCCATGCACGCACTTCTCCGACTGGCCGTCGTGGGGGCGTCGATCGCGGCGCTCACCGCAGGCGCGACGGCCGCACCGCGAACGGCCACCGCCGCGCCGTCACCCGACGCCGGCCTGATCTCCGCCATGCGGCGCGACCTCGGGCTGACCGAAGCGCAGAGCGTCTTGTTACGCGAGAAGCAGGACGCGGCGATCACGCTCGACGGCGCCCTGCGCGGCACGCTCGGCACCGCGTTCGCCGGGTCGTGGTTCGACCCGGCCGACGGCGTCCTGACCGTCAACGTCAGCGATCCCGCCCGCGCCTCGGACGTCGAGAAGGCCGGTGGGCGGGCGCGGGTGGTCACGCGCACGTCGGCCGAGCTGGAGGCGATCAAGGCCGAGATCGACAACGCCTTCGAGCCGGGCCGATCCCCTTCCGCCGCGGGCTCGCCGACCTCGGGGCTGGAGTCCTGGCACGTCGACCCGAAGTCGAACCGGGTGGTCGTCAGCGTGATCGAGGGGCAGCACCCGGCCGTGCTCGACGCGCTCGCCCGGCACGGCGACGCGGTGGCCGTCGAGCACGTCGAGCAGGCGGCGGAGACCACGAAGTGGATGAACGGGGGTGAGGAGATCCACGACATCCTGCTCACCTCCTGCTCGGCGGGGTTCAACGTGCGCAACCCCGAGAACGGCAAGACGTTCCTGCTCACCGCAGGCCACTGCTTCGACCACGGCGACTGGGTGTTCGGCAACGACCTGAGCTACTTCGGCGACGTCGTGGCGAGCTACTTCCCGAAGTGGGACCACGGGCTGATCGAGGCCAAGAACACCTCCCACTGGCAGCAGGGGCCCTACGTGCAGTCCGACCCCGCCAACGGCGGCTACATCACCGTCGGCCCGGCCCGCGAGGCGCCGGTGGGCACCGCGATGTGCAAGTACGGCGTCACCACCCAGTGGACCTGCGGCACCATCGTCGCCAAGGACAAGAGCGTGACGTACGCGGGCGAGTCCGAGCCGGTCAACCACCTCACCCAGACCAACGCCTGCTCCGAGCCCGGTGACTCGGGTGGTGCGAACGTCGCCTACACGCCCGCGTGGACCGCCGAGGGCATGACCAGCGGTGGCGCGCTCGTGGAGGTGGACGGTGCGCAGCGCTGCCTCGCGGCGGTCGGCCGGGCGAACCGGTCGTACTACTACCCGGTCGCGAAGGCGCTGGAGTTCTACGGGCCGAACTTCGGCGTGTCGCTGATGTGACGTGGTGGCCCCTGCCGGGGGTCGGGGTCGTCGTCGACGATCCCGACCCCCGGCGGCGCGGGTCGGGTCAGGTCGCGGGTCAGGCGAGCTTGCGGGTCAGGAAGTCGTGGATCAGCGGGAAGACCTCGTCGGGCCGGTCCTCCAGCAGGAAGTGGCCGCTGTCGAAGAGGTGGAACTCGACGTCCGGCAGGTCGCGCTCGTACGGGTGGGCGCCGTCGGCCGGGAAGATCACGTCGTTCGCGCCCCAGACCACCAGGGTCGGGGGCTGCTTCGCGCGCAGCCACTCCTGGACCGCCGGGTAGAGGGCGGGGTTGGTGCCGTAGTCGAGGAAGTAGTCGAGCTGGACGTCCTTGTTGCCGGGCCGGTCGAGGAGGGCCTGGTCGATGGTCCAGTTGTCCGGGGAGACGCGCTCCGGGTGGGCCATGCCGTCGGTGTACTGGAACTTCGTGGTCTCGGCCGTGACCAGGCCGCTGAGCGCCTCGCGGTTCTCCGGGGTCGGGTCGGCCCAGTAGCGCTTGATCGGGGCCCAGAAGTCGTTGTCCAGGCCTTCGTCGTAGGCGTTGCCGTTCTGCACGACCAGGGCGGTGATCGCGTCCGGGTCGGCGAGCGCGAGGCGCCACGCCGTGGGGGCGCCGTAGTCGAAGACGTTGACCGCGTAGCGGGTGACGCCGAGGCGGGTCAGGAGCGCGCGGACCAGGTCGGCGGCGCGGTCGAAGGTGTAGGGGAACTCGGTGTGGTCGGGCGCGGCGCTCTGGCCGAAGCCCGGCAGGTCGGGGGCGATCACGCGGAAGCGGTCGGCGAGGTGCGGGATGAGGTCGCGGAACATGTGCGACGAGGTCGGGAAGCCGTGCAGCAGGAGCACGACGGGGGCGTCGACCGGGCCCGCGACGCGGTAGAAGAGCTCGAACCCGTCCAGGTCCTCGGTCTTGTGCTCGACGATGACGGGCTTGGCGGGCTTGGTGGGCGTGGTGGTCACGGTGGGTCTCCTCGGGTCGGGATGTCGGGAAGGGGAGCACCGTGAACATACCTACCTTCAGGTATGGCGGCAACCCTGAAGGTAGGTATGTTTTGGGGTGTACCGTTCCGGGGGTGGACAACAGGCAGCGGATCGTCGAGTCGGCGAAGGTGATGTTCTGGCAGCGCGGGTACTCGACCACCAGTCCCCGGCAGGTCATGACCGAGGCGGGCGTGGGGCAGGGCAGCTTCTACCACCACTTCCCCACCAAGACCGAGCTCGGGTTGGAGGTCGTCGCGGGCAACGGTCGCGACCTGCTCGACGCGGTCCGGACGGCGATGGCCGGGCAGCCGACCGGGCGCGACCGGCTGGCGGCTTTCCTGCGGTCGGCGGACAAGGCGCTGGAGGGGTGCCGGGTGGGCGGTTTCGCCTACGACGCGAGCGTTCTGGGCGAACCGGAGCTGCGGGCCAGCCTGGGGGCGACCTTCACCGAGCTGGGTGGCCTGGTGGAGGAGGCGGTGCGGGCGGGCCAGGAGGACGGCTCACTGGTGCCGGGCGCCGATCCGGCGAAGACCGCGGCGGCGCTGACCGCCGCCGTCGAGGGGGCGTTCGTGCTGGCGCGGGCGACCGGTCGGCAGGGCTCGGCGGACGACGCGACCGCGGGCATCCTCGCGCTGCTGACGAACGACTGATCCGAGGCCGGGCTCGTCCACGGGCGGGGTCACCCCCCGCCCGACGTGCGGGCCTCACCAGGTTCCGACCACCGACCAGGGATGGGTGAGCGTGGGAACAACCGCGAGAACGGACCTGAACTTCTACTTCGACCCGATCTGCCCGTTCGCGTGGATGACGAGCAAGTGGGTCAGGATCGTGCAGGCGCAACGGGATCACACCGTCGACTGGCGGTTCATCTCGCTGCGCCTGATCAACGCGCACGTCGACTACGACAGCCACTTCCCGCCGGAGTACGAGGCGCAGCACGAGGCAGGCCTGCGGTTGCTGCGGGTCGCCTCGGCGGTGCGGGAGGCGCACGGTCGCGCGGCGGTCGGCCCGCTGTACTCGGCGTTCGGCGCACGGATCATGGAATCGGGCCCCGACGCGGGCCGGGCGCCTGGCTGGCAGGGCGCCCCGGAGCTGGCCGCCGACGCGCTGGCCGAGGCCGGGTTGCCCACCGCGCTGGCCGAACACCTGGACGACGCTTCACGCGACGCGGAGATCCAGGCCGAGTCGGACGAGGCGCTGTCGTTGACGGGCAAGGACGTCGGCACCCCGATCCTGCACTTCGCCCCACCGGACGGAACCGCGCTGTTCGGCCCGGTGATCAGCAGGCTCCCCGACGAGGGGCAGGCCGCCGAGCTGTGGGACCACGTCGTCGGCCTGGCCGCGTTCCCCGGTTTCGCCGAGCTCAAGCGCAGCCTGCGCGAACAGCCGCAACTGCCGTCGTTCGGCGTCACGACGGAGCAGACGGGCCCGGTGGAGGACTGGCACGCCGGAAGCCGCCGCTTGAAGAAGTAGCCACCCCCCACGCCCCTCGCGCTCGACGACCGCTCCGGTGGCCGTCGAGCACGAGGGGCGGCCCCCGAGGGCGCGGCGAGCGATTCCCGGTTCCGGCGCTGGCAGCGGGCCGCAGTCCGGCGGACGATCCTGACCGCGCTGCAACCCGGAGCCGACGCGACCGACCGGATCACACCGGGAGCGTCTTCGCCGTCGTGGGATCAAGGCGACCGTCCCGAGTGAGGTCGACCAGGACGCGCATCGCAGGGCCGAGGGGGCGGAGGGCTGCCGTCCACCGGCCTTCGACCCCGAGGACTACGCACAACAGCACGCCGTGGAACGCGGCATCAACCGGCTCAAGCGTCACCACGCGGCGGCAACTCGGTACGACAGGGTGGCCGTGCGCTACGCGACCACCACCGTGCATGTCGCCGCGATCGACAAATGGCTCTGAGTCCGCCCAGAACAGCGAGACCCGGCCGCCCGCCCGGTCGTACCCGCGCAACGGGAAACGGGCCACGCGTTTGCCGTGGACGTTCACCCCCTCGGCTGTCACGGCCGATGAGGGCGGCCAGGTGACAGCACGGGTGTCTGCGATGACAGCACCCGCCAGCGGTTCCGCACCAGCCGGGGCGCTCGTGTCCTTTTCCGGTGGCGGGACCGTGCCGCGCCCGCCGTGGAGGACCGCGCCACGCAGCGCCCGCCGTCAGGGAGCAGGCGGAACGCGGCTGGGGCGCCGCCGCTGGGCGGTGGAGCGTGGTTGCGCCCGGAGGGGGTTAGCGACGTCGGACCGCGTAGGTCAGGTGGGTCACCCCCTCGCCAGGGTCCGCGCGGAGCTGGTCCAGGGCGATCCTGGACGCGTCCACGCCCTCGAACAGGCGGATGCCCGCACCGAACAGCACGGGTGACAGGGCGATCGTGAACTCGTCCACCAGCCCCGCGTTCAGGTACTGCAGGATCGTCTCGGCGCCGCCCGCCACGCGCACGTCGCGGTCGCCCGCCGCCTCGCGGGCTCGGGTCAGGGCAGGCTCCGCGCCGTCGTTCACGAAGTGGAAGGTGGTGCCGCCCTGGCGTTCCCACGGGGCGCGGCGCTCGTGGGTGAGCACGAAGACCGGCGTGTGGAACGGCGGGTCCTCGGGCCAGGCGTGCTCACCGGCGTCGAACATGCGCTTGCCCATCACGCTCGCGCCGGTGCGCTCGAACGTCGCCCGCGCCAGCTCGTTGTCGCGGCCCTCCGCGCCACCGGACCCCAGCTTGAGGTTCTCCCGGAAGAAGCGCTGCCGGAAGGCCCAGCCCTGCAGCTCCATCCACTGCCGCCCCATCAGCTCCTCGGCGGACTCGGGGGCGATGAAGCCGTCCAGCGACATCGACACGCTGAAGAAGACCTTGCCCGCCATCAGCTCCCCTCCCCCGCCATGACCCCGGTGACGTGGGCGGCCAGGTTCCCCAGGGTCTGCTGACCGCCTTCGACCGCGTGGTACTTCTCGGCGGCCTCGTCGCGCTGCTCCTTGGTGGGGAAGATCGTGCGCAGCTCCACGCGCGTCCCCGCCCCCTCGGGCTCGAACGTCAGCACCGTCTCGAACGTGTTCGGGTCGTCGCGGAACTCCCCGTGCCGCAACGTGATCCGCTCCGGCGGGGTGATGCCGGTCCAGGTGATCCACTCCGGGTAATCGGCGCCGTCCGGACCGCGCATCACGAAGTCCCACTCCCCGCCCACGCGGAACTCGAACGCGCGCGTCGTGGTGGTGAACCCGTCCGGGCCCCACCAGCGCGCCAGGTGGCGGACCTCGGTGAACGCCTCGAACACCAGCTCCCTCGGCGCGTCCACGACCCTGGAGACCACGATCTCGCGGTCGGTCGCCACCGGCCGTCCTGTCGTTCCCACCCGCTACTCCCCCTGCCTCTCCTGCTTGAGCTCCTGCAGGTACGAGTCGAGGCGGGTGAAGCTCTCGCTCCAGAACCGCTCGAACCCGCCCGCCCACTCGTGCACCGACCGCAGGCCGTGCGCGTCGAGGCAGTACAGGCGCTGCTTGCCCGCCTTGCGATCGCGCACCAGCCCCACCTCCCTGAGCACCCGCAGGTGCTTCGACGCGCGCGGCTGGGACATCCCCAGCTCCTCGGCCAGCTCGGTCACCGGCCACTCGCGCGAGCGCAGCAGCACCAGGATCTCCCGGCGCTGCGGTTCGGCGATCGCGTTGAAGACGTCCGATGTCGTTGCTGCCCTGGCCATGACTCATATCGTATGCCGATACGGGAATGGGTCAAGGCGGGAACGGCGGATTCCACCGGAAGGGGGAAGGCCAGCGACTAGGCAGGCTCAGGCGCGCGGCAGCTCGGGCGGCGGGGCCGAGCCCCTGGGCACGGTGGGCACCCACAGGAACTCCACCGCGTCACCCCCGGCGCCGAACGTGTAGCCGCCCGCGCTGGCCAGCCGGGCCGACCCGCCCTCCGCCACGCGCAGCAGCTCGACCTCGCCCCGCCGGACCACCAGCTCGCCCCGCAGCACGTGCGCCATCGAGTCCGGCGTCCCCGGCGTGCTCCCCACGCCGCCGTACCGGTCGTCGCCGAGCAGGCGCCACTTCCACAGCTCGATCGACGCCTCGGCCGTCTCCACCGCGTTCACCAGGTACGCCCAGCTCCCGCCCGGCGTCGACCACACCTCCACGCCCTCGGGCAGCGGGTCGCCGAGCACACCGGCCAGCGCGGAGAAGGTCGTGCCCAGCGCGGACGCCACCCGGTCCACCGTGGACAGGCTCGGGTTCGCCTGCCCGAGCTCGATCTGGGTGAGCATCCGCCTGCTGACGCCGCTCAGCTCGGCCAGGCGCACCACGCTCAGGTCGGCCGCCTTGCGCAGCGCGCGGATGCGGTTGCCCAGGAGGACCACGACCTCCGGGCGGATCTGGTCGGCCACGCGCGCCACCCCGCTCCCCAAGTGAGCACTATAGTGCTCACCATCCCCGGTCGGCGCCGCGCCGACCGCCCCACCGCACGCGCACGTGAAGGCAAGAGGCCCGCATGACCGCAACGCAGCCGTTCCCCCCGCCCGCGCGCACGTCGCGGCCACGGCGGGACATCGTACGGTGGCAGCTCGGTTCCGCGACCTCCGGCGTTCCCCAGGCCGCGGCCCCGATCGCCTTCGGGCTGCTGGCGCTGCCGCTCACCGGCACGGCCGAGTCCGGGGCCGCCCTCGTCTTCGCCATGACCACCGCCCAGGTGCTCGGCTCGGTGCCCCTGTCCCGGCTGGGCAGGCGGTTCTCCCCGGTGCGCTACCTGCGCGCCCTCGTCGCCGTCCGCACCGCCGCGTTCGCCGCCGCCACGGGCCTCGGCGCGGTGGGCGCGCCGTTCGCCGCGCTGGTCGCCGCCGTCGTGGTGGCGGGCGCGGTCAGCGGGGCCGCGCACGGCTACCAGCGGTTGCTGCTGAACCACCTGGTCTCCCCCGGCCGCCTGCCCAGGGCGCTGGGCGTGGCCGCCACGCTGAACGAGGTCACCTTCGCGCTCTCCCCCGTGCTCGCGTCGCTGATCGGGTCGGCGTCGCCGGTGTGGGCGATGGCGATGATCACCGTGCTCGGGCTGGGACCGGCCGTGCTCACGCCCCGAGTCCCGGACGTGCGCGCGGCCCCGGACGCCGCCCCGGTCGGTGGCGGGCTCCCCCGCGAGGCGCTGGTGTGGCTGTGCTGCGCGGCGGCGGGCAGCGGCGCGGTCGCGGCGGTCGAGGTCGGCGCGGTCTCGTTCGCGCTCGCCTTCGGCCTCGGGCCGGGCTGGGCGTTCCTGTTCGCCTCCGTGCTGTGCGCGGGCTCGATCCTGGGCGGGATCAGGGTGAGCGTGCGCAACCGGGTCCCCGGCGTTCGGACGGTCGCGCTCTACCTCGCCGCCAGCACGGCCGGCGCCTGCGCGACGCTGGCGGGCGGGCACCTCGTGGTGACGCTGGCGGGCGCGGCGGTGCTGGGGTTCTTCCTGCCGCTGCTGGGCACGTTCTACTCGCTGGCACTGGACGCGCTCGCACCGCCGCACCGCAAGGCGGAGGTGTTCGCGCTGCAGCGGGTGGCCAACGCGGTCGGGGTGATCTCGGTCAGCGGGCTGCTCGCCCTGCTGGGACTTCGGGCCGCGCTGATCGGCGGGGCCACCATGCTGCTGGCCGCCACCTGCCTGGTCGCGCTGCGCGCCGCCCTGCCCCGGTTCCGTCCGCCCGGGACGGAACCGGGACCTCTCGGCGACTAGGACGCGGGCTCACCCGAGGGCGGCGGCAACTGCACGCCCACCCGCACCGGCGGGCCGAAGTTCGGTGTGCCGTCGGCGTTCCAGGTGAACTTCTGCGCCCGCGTCGAGCGGTTCATGTCGCACCCGCCGGACGCGCTGTCGTTGGCGTGGTAGACGATCCAGTCCTCGGTGCCGTCCGGGGACTTGAAGAAACCGTTGTGGCCGGGGGCGAACACGCCGTTGGCGTCGTCGCGCTGGAACACCGGGTTCGGCGACTTGGTCCAGTGCGCCCGGTTGAGCGGGTCGCTGCCGGTGAGGGTGAGCAGGCCGAGCTTGTAGTCCGGGCCCCAGCACGCGCTCGCCGAGTACACGATCATGGTCTTCCCGTTGCGGTACAGCGGTTCCGCGCCCTCGTTCACGGCGGCGGTCTGCCGCTCCCAGGCCAGGGTCGGCTGGCTGATCGTGCGGCGGGCGCCGCTGAGCGTGTACGGGTTGCTCATCGGCGTGATGGTCAGCGACTGCGTGCCGTCCATCGCGCTGCCCATCAGGTACAGCTTCCCGCCCACCTGCAGGATGCTCGGGTCGAGCTCCCAGGTGTTCCCGAGGTCGGCCTTGAAGGTGTAGGGGCCCATGGGGTCGCTGCCCGCGGACTCCAGCACGTGCAGGCGTTGCGTGGGGTTGAAGTCCGGCACGTTCTGCCCGGCCACGTAGTACAGGTACCAGCGGCCGTTCAGCAGGTGGAACTCCGGCGCCCACATGTTGCAGCACCCGTTGGGGCGGCCTGCCAGGGTGAACACCACCTGGTCGGTCGCGCTCGACAACCCGGCCAGGGTGCGGGAGCGGCGCATGGTGACCGTGGAGTTCCACGTCGTCGTGGCCAGGTGGTAGTAGCCGTTGTGGTGCTGGAGCCAGGGATCGGGGCCGCCCCGCTTGACCGGGTTCACGACCGCGCCCGCCGCGCCCAGCTTGATCAGCTGCCACTGCTGGTTCGCGCCGTCCAGGTCCGGCCACTGCACGACGCGCGCGCCGTCGGAGGTCGACCACTCGTAGGTCTCCACGGCCTTGCCGCTGGCCCGGTTCAGCAGCCGGACGTGCCCGAACGCCGAGTCCACCAGCCGGAACTGCTGGCTGGTCGCGTTGGAGTCGGTCCACTGCACGACCTCGGCCCCGTCGGCGGTCGACCCGCCGGAGATCTGGAGGACCTTGTTGCTGTGCCTTGACTTGAGCCGGTAGTAGCCGCCTCCCGAGTCGACGAACTGCCACTGCTGCCAGGCCCCGTCGTTGCGGGTGAACTGGGCGATGCGGGCGCCGTCGCCCGTGGCCAGGTCGTAGACGTCGAGCGCCCGGCCGCTGTGCCGGTTGACCAGCGCGTACGAGGCGGAGGTGTCGACGACGGCCGCCGAGGCGGCCGGTGGCACGGCGGAGGTGATCCCGCCGAGCAGGAGGGTGGTGGTGGCGAGGGTCAGCGCGGCGCGCCGTCCCCTGCGCCGGACTCCGGTGGTCGCTGTCACGGTGCGCTCCCTGCGACGCCGCGGGGGCGCCGCGCGGTCGGTGGTGGGCGGGCGGACGTGGCGGCGGTGTTCGGCGACAGCACGGGCGCGCCGGGCCTCGGGCCCGGTCACGTCCGCGCACCGGGGTGGCGCGAACACCTCGACGCTAACGGGAGGACGGCGCGGGCACAACACCGCCTCCGCGCCGTCCGCGCCGCGAGCGGCCTCAGGGCACCACCCCCACAGCCAGCACGTTCCCCTCGCAGATGTAGGCGTCGGGCGCGTCCAGCGGGTTGCCCGCCTCCGCCCCGGCCGAGTACCCCGCCCACTCCTCGACGTCCAGCCCCAGCTCCGCCGCCTGCGCCGCGAGCCGCGCGCACGCCTGCCCGTAGAAGGCGCGCTCCACCGGGCTGAGGGGCGCGTGGTGCTCGGACAGCAGGGTGCGCTGGCGGACGTCGACGAGACCGGCCGCGGCCAGGTGCCGGTACAGGTCGCGGCTGCGCAGGAGGTTGCGGGCGTAGGGAGAGGTGGGCGCCGCCGCCCGGAAGAGGTCGCTGAACAGGAACTGCGGGCCCGGTCGGGCGGTGACGGTCGTTCCGTCCAGCTCCTTGACCGCGACCAGGCCGCCGGGGCGCACGACGCGCCGCAGCTCGGCCAGCGCACCCGTCAGCGCGGCGTCGTCCAGGTACTGCGCGGTGTTCGCGCACCACGCCGCGTCGAACGAGTCGTCCGGGTGGGGCAGGTCGAGCAGGTCGCCCTGGCGCACCTCCACCGGCAGGGGCAGGTCGGCCGCGACGGCGGCGGCGAGCCCGGCGTTCTCCGGGGTGAGGTCGACCGCGGCCAACGACCCCCGGACGCCGACCAGCTCCGCGAGGTGGGGCAGGAACCGGCCGGTGCCGCAGCCCGCGTCGAGCACCCGCCAGCCGGGGCGCAGGCCGACCGCGCGCAGCAGCTCCAGGTAGGTGGGGCGGCACGCCTCGAAGTGCGCGTCGACGATGTCGGCGCGGGTGAAGGCGAGCCCGGTGGAGGCGCTGAACCCCCAGCGCGCGTCGGTTCCGGTGCTCATCGGCGCTCAGCTCGCTCTCGGACCAGCGCCGCGAGGGCGGCGGTGGTCTCGTCGGGTGCTTCCAGGGGGAGCAGGTGGCCCGCTCCGGGCACGGTGGTCAGGGCGGCGCCCGGCAGCGCGGCGGCGAGGCGTCGGGCCTCGGCCGGGTCCACCAGCTCGTCCTCCTCGCCCGCGAGGAGGACGACGGGCCCGGTGAAGGCGGCGAGCGCCGCGTGGGAGTCAGGGCGAGCGGCGACCGCCCGCTGGACCCAGGCGATGTCGGCGGGCGCGATCGCGCGCGCCGTGCGCGTCACCGCCGCCAGCAGCTCGGGCCTGCGGGCGCGGGTGGTGGCGCCGAGCAGCCGGGGCGCGGTGGCGTCGACGACCGCCCCGGTCAGCGCCGGGTCGGTGATCCGGTCGGCCAGCGCGAGCCGCCGGGCCCGCGCTTCCGGGTCGTCCGCGTCGGCGCGGGTGCTGATCAGCAGCAGGCCCGCGACGCGGTCGGGGTGCCTGCGCAGGAAGGCCATCGCCAGGTAGCCGCCCAGCGAGCAGCCCACCAGCGCTGCGGTGTCCGCGCCCGCCCGGTCCAGCTCGGCCGCCAGCCGGTCGGCGAGCGCGTCCAGCGACGGGGGCCCGGTGAGACCGTCCGCGAGCCGGTAGAGGTCGGGGACGAGGACCGGGGCGGGCCCGGTGGTGTGGGACCGCCACATGCCGGGGTCCGAGGCCAGGGCGTGCAGCAGGACGAGGGCGGTGGTCACCGGGTCACCGCCAGGGCGCCCGCGCAGGCCGCCGCGAACGCCAGCACCCGGTCGGGCGCGCCGGGCAGGTGCGCCAGCTGCACGGTCACCGGGGGCAGGTCCGGCACCGGCACGACGCGCACCCCCGGCGGGGCGACGTCCCGGATGGAGAGCACCGTCAGGTGCACGGCCGCGCCGGAGGCGACCAGCCGCATCAGCTCGGGCACGGTGGTGAGCGGGAATGCCCTGCGCAGCGGTTTCCCGCCGGGGGTGCGCGGCGGGACGATCTCGTCCCAGGCGGCCTCGGGCATGTCGCCCGGTCGGTCGAAGCACGGGTGGTCGGCGACCTCCTCCACGGACACCTCGGCGCGCCCGGCGAGCCGGTGCCCCGCGCCGACGACGACCGCGCGGGGGTCCAGCGCCACCGGGCCGGTGTAGACCAGGCCGGGCTCGCGCTGGGCCGCCTTGGTGACCATCACGTCCACCCGTCCCGAGCGCAGCGGCGCGAAGGGGTCGCGCACGTCGTACTCGACCAGTTCCACCTCCTCCCCCAGTCCGGCCGAGGCTATGAGCGCCTCGGGCAGGCCGCGTGATCCGTGGTAGCCGAACCGGAGCTCAGACACCGGCGTCCTCCTCCACCAGGCCCGTGACGGCGAGCAGCCGTCCGGGGCAGTCGGGGTCGCTGTCGACGCGCAGCGCGTCGAAGGGGCCCGGCGCGCCCACCAGTCGAGGCACGCCGCGCACGACGAGCAGGTCACCCGGTCGCAGCAGGCCGTCCAGGACGGCCTCCGCCAGCAGGTGGCCCAGGTGCACCAGGCCGCGCTCCAGGGCGAGCCCGGAGCGGACCAGGCAGAGCACGCGCCTGCCGGTGGGCGGGCCGGGCAGCGGCACGGGCACGTCCGCCGCGCCCGCCAGCTCGCGGGTGCCCGCGAAGGCGCGCAGGAGCCTGCGCAGCGGGGTGTGGGCAGTGGCGGGCGCGGGGGCGGTCCACGCGGCCGAGCCCGCCGGGTCGGTGCGGGCGAAGGCGAACCGGTCCCCCAGGTTGGCCGGGTTGCCCGCCAGGAACAGGGTGCGGGTGAACGCACCGCGCCACGCCGAGGCGCTCTCGGCGTCCAGCCCCGAGGCGAGGGCCACCGTGCCCCTCACCCAGGCCGCTAGGTCGAAGCGGCGCAGGACGGCGATCACGGCCACGCCGTCGTCGTCCGAGGCGAGGGCCTGCACGGCGAGCAGACCGTCCGGTGTGGACAGGTCGTGGGCGCGGGCCAGGTCGGGCCGGGCGCGGGTGATCCGGTGGGCCAGGTGGTCGTGCAGCAGTTCCTGGGTGAGGCTCACCCGTACACCTCCTCCAGCAGGGCGCGCGGGGGTGCTCCCCGGCGACGGGCGAGCAGGCCGCTGGTGAGCCGGTACGGGTCGACGTGCGCGTGGGCGCCGTCCCTCCCCCGGTGGGCGGCGAGCACGGCCAGCGCCTCCTCGCGCCCGGTGTCGGCGGCGGAGTCCAGCAGCCTGCGCGCCTTGCCGAGGGCGCGGTCGAGCAGGTCGTGC
This sequence comes from Actinosynnema pretiosum, assembly GCF_024171695.1. GTDB lineage: Bacteria > Actinomycetota > Actinomycetes > Mycobacteriales > Pseudonocardiaceae > Actinosynnema > Actinosynnema pretiosum. The sequence continues at coordinate 114,656 of NZ_JAMTCF010000006.1, forward strand.
CGGAACGAGTCGTGGGCGCCGGGGCCGAGCAGGGCGATGAAGTACAGCCGCAGGCCCAGGCGCAGCTCGGCGGGGCTGAAGCGGTCGCCGAGACCGGCCAGCAGGTCGGCCGCGCCGAGACCGCGCCAGCCACCGTGCCGCGCCGAGGCGATGCGGCCGTCGATGGGCACCCGGCCCAGCGGGACGCGGTGCACCAGGACGCCGAGCCGGGACAGGACCCGTTGCAGCAGCAGGTAGTCCGGTTCCAGCTCGCGGTCGTGGAGCAGGACGACCTCGTCGTGCTCGCGGGCCAGTGGCAGCAGGTCGCGCAGGGCGCAGGCCAGGTAGTTGGGCCTGCCGTCGGCGCCGACGACCACGCGCAGCGGGACGCCGTGGCGGGTGGCGTCGAGGTAGACCGGGCCTCCGTCGCGGCGCAGGTCAAGGCACAGGTCAAGGCCGCCGAGCAGGTCGATGGCCTCCTCGAGGCCCATGCCCGGCGGCTGGTGCTCGGTCAGGCCGGGGTCGTGCAGGCCCAGCGCGCGGTACTGCTCCCGCCACACCCTCAGCAGCCGGGCGCTGGCCGGGTGGACCCAGCCGTGCTGCTCGATGGCCTCCAGGTAGGGGGCGCAGTCGGCGGCGGTCGGGCGGCGGTCCTCGGCGCGGAACTCCCGGTAGAGGCCGCCGATGTCGTCCTCGGACATCCGCGAGTAGTCGACGTCGCCGAGCACGCGGTCCAGGTGCGCCCAGAAGCCGACGGTCTGCTCGCACGCGTCGAACGCGCTGTGGCTGCTGCGGTGGGTCACCCGCGCCAGCGGCGCGGTGGCGCGGTGCAGCACGTCGGTCCAGAGCAGGCCCTTGAGGTGGCTGGGGGTCAGCGGTTTGGTCGGGGTGACGGTGACCGGGGCGACCAGGACGCGGCGCGCGTCGGGGTCCACCACCTCCGCTGTCCGCCGTTCAGCGTGGACTGCTTCCAGCGTGGGCACTCTCGCTCACCTCCGGTCCGGTCGCTGCCATCAGCTCCGCCCGGCTGGGAATGCCGGGCGTGGGTGCGGGCGGGGCCGCCGCCAGTTCCTGGCGCACGCGCGCGGCGAACCCGGCGTCGCCGAACACCTCGTCCGGGGTGTCCAGGCCCATCAGCACGCGGGTCACGCCGCGCCACAGCGACCGGTCGCGGCCCGCCACGGCGCCTGCGGCGCGCAGCGGCGTGGTGACCGCGCCCGTCGGTGGGACGCCCTCGGCTGCGGCGCGCCAGCGGGTGGCGCGGTCCCGTCCCTCCTGCTCGGCCTGCCGGTACCAGGGCAGGAGCAGCTCCGCCGCCGAGGTGGCGGCGGCCCCGGAGAGGCCCCGGCCGAGGTCGGGGTGGGCGGCCACGAGGTCGGCGAGCCGGAAGGCGTGCGCCAGCAGCAGCGACAGGCCCCGGCCGAACAGCGGGTCGGTGACGCAGGCGGAGTCGCCGACGGGCAGCAGGCCTGCCAGCGGCGGCGCCAGCGCGGTGGCGCGCACCGAGTTCGAGGGGCAGGTGATGACCCGGACCGGGGTGATCGGGGTGGCCCCGAGCTCCAGCCACCGCCCGACCCACGGGACGGCGCGGGCGGCCGCGTCGAACGCGCCGGGGTCGCGCAGGCCGCGCAGCCCGTCGTCGCCGGGCAGCACGCCGAAGGCGATGGAGAACGTGCCGTTGTCGCCGGGGTGCAGCACGCACGCGCAGTGGTCGCCGAGGACGCCCGCGGCGTTGCCCCGGTTGAGCGGGCCGGGGCCGCCGTGCGCGCGGTAGAAGCGGGCGTAGGCGCTGACCGAGGACGGGGCGACCAGGTCGGCGGCGGGTTCGACGCCGAGCGCGGCGAGCCAGCGCCTGCCCAGCGCCCGCTTGCCGGTGGCGTCGACGACGAGGTCGGCGGGCAGGTCGCCGGTGTCGGCGCGCACGCCGGCGACCCGGTCGCCCGAGGGCGAGGTGAGCAGGCCCAGGACGCGCTCGCCGTGGCGGACCTCGACGCCGGGCAGGGCCGAGACGTGCCGGTGCAGCACGACGTCGAAGGTGGCGCGCCTGCACGCCAGCGCGCGCAGGTCGGCGTCGCCGGGGTCCGGCGGGGCCTGCGCGCCGCCGGGCGCCGCGCCGGTGAGGTCGAGCACGGTCGCGCCCGCCCGCACGAGCGCGGCGAGCACCTCGGGCGCGCGCCGGGCGAGCACCCGCACGCCCAGCGAGGTCACGGTGTGCGAGTGCCCGGTCTGCGGCGCGGTCGGCCGCTCCCAGCGCGCGCCCGCCTGCGCGGCCGGGCCGGGCGGGGGCGGCGAACCGCGCTCCAGGACGGTCACCCGGTGCCCGCCGCCCGCGAGGGCCAGTGCGGTGGCGAGCCCGGCGGGACCGCCGCCCGCCACCACCACGTGCGCCACCGCGCTACCTCCGCTCGCCGCGCACGAGGAACACCCGGCGCACGTCCCGCACCGCGCGGGGCGGCACCTCGTCCGGCCAGCGGCCGTAGTCGGCGCCGGGGTCGCCGGGCTGGAGGGCCTGCGCGGTGAAGCCGTGCTCCGCGAACAGCTCCTCCGGCTCGTCGGAGCCGAACAGCCAGGGGCAGCCCCACCCGGCGAACACGTCGAGCAGGCCTTTGGTGTCCGGCAGGGTCAGCGCCGCGCGGTTGACGATGTCGGCGGCGATGAGGCTGCCCGGCGCGGTGATGGCGGCGATCCGCCGCAGCACGCGGCGCGCGTCGGCCTCGGGAACGTAGTAGAGCAGGCCCTCGACGAGCCAGGTGGACGGCTGGTCTGGGCGGTAGCCCGCAGCGGTGAGCACGCTCTCCCAGTCGTCGTCGCGCAGGTCGAGCGCGACGGGGACGCGCTCGGTGGCGGGCTCGGCGTCGGCGAGCACGACCTCCTTGAGGGCGAGGACGGCGGGGCGGTCGACCTCGAAGACCCGCACGCCCGATGGCCAGGCGAGGCGGAAGGGCCGCGAGTCCATGCCCGCCGGGGCCATGACGATCTGCCCCATCCCCGGCCGGGCCGCCGCGTCGGTGAGGAAGTCGTCGAAGAAGCGGGTGCGGATGGCGTTGTAGTCGGGGGTGCTGGGCAGCGTCCTGGGGCGGTCCGGGGGGAAGGTGGCCGCGTGGATCTCGGCGAGCAGCCGGGGGCCGACCTCGCCCGCGAACGCCTCGGCGTGCGGGTCGGCGTAGAGGCGGTCCGGGCGGCGGGTCTCGGCGGCGCGCAGCGCGGCGGTCAGCAGCGCGGTTCGCTCCACGGAGTCCAGCAGGTCCTCGGTGTCTGCGGTCATCTCACTCCTCGTCTCGCGGGGCGCCGACCAGGCGGCGCCACGACCTCTCGTCCTGGCGGAACAGCTTGTCCTTGACCTGCGCGGGTCTGGTGCCCTCGGCGACGCGCTCGTGCCAGTCGCGCCAGAACGCGGCGCCGTCCACGGCGGCCAGTCGGGCGGGGGCGAGCGCGCGGCGGGCGCGCGCTCCCCGGTAACCGGGGGACTCGGCGGCGAGCGCCGCGTCAAGCCGCAGGCGCAGCCGCTCGGTCTCGTCCGTGGTCCACGGGGTGGTGGGGGCGAGCGCGAACTCGTAGCCGGGCACGCCGTCGGCGGTGGGCGAGTGGCGGCAGGAGGCGTTGCGCACCTCCAGGCCGGTCTCCGCCGTGGCGCGGGCCAGCGCGCGCACGACGTGCGACTCGCGCAGCCGCTCCCCGGCCGCGTCGCTGACGCCCGCGCGGCCCGCGTAGGCCACGCGCGGGCTGCCGTCCTCGGTGTCGACCACGCGCACCACGTCGCCGCCCGCGTAGCGGTAGAAGCCGCCGACGTGGCTGTAGACGACCTGGTACTCGTGGCCCGCCTCCAGCTCGTGCGGCAGGAGGGTGGCGGCGTCCGGGGTGATCGGGGTGTCGGCGGGGACGAACTCGTAGAACGAGGAGGTGACCGCGAGGTCGCCCGCGGCGGGGTGCCGGTCGAGGGTGACCGCGGTGGGCCCCTCGGAGGCCGCGACCGGGGCGGGCAGCAGTTCGACGCCGATGCCGTACTCCTCGCGGAGCCTGGGCAGGTAGAGCGCGGCGACGCCCCCGGTCCAGCAGAAGATCTGCCTGACGCGGGGCCAGACGTGGGCGGGGCGCACCTGTCCGAAGGCCGAGGCCAGCGCCTCCAGCCGCGCGGCCCGCTCGGGGTTGGGCTCTCGGACCCGGTGGCCGAGCGCGGTGCCGTCCCGGACGTCCCGGACCAGGCGCTCCCACCAGGTGCGCAGCTGGTGCGGGAGCGCGGCCACCACCGCCGGGTTGATGCCGATGACGCCGCGGACGTCGGCCTCGACGGCCAGGCGCAGCCGCAGGTACGCCTTCTCCAGGTGGTCGTCGGCGGCCACCGGGACGGGCAGCGCCGCCCAGGTGGCGGCGCTGCCGGGCTCGGCGCTGAGCGGTTCGCCGAACGCCGCGCCGAAGTCGACCTGGCTGGCGCCCAGGTGGGGTTTGCCGTCGGCGGTGGCGCGCGGCACGGGCAGCGGGTCGTGCTTGAGGTTGAGCACCGCGTCCCGGTCGGCGGTGAAGTCGGGGTGGTGCTCGACCATCGGCGCCCACGCGGCGTAGAAGAACGGGAAGAAGCTGGTGCGCATGAAGCGGCGGGTGACGGGGACCTTCTTGTGCTCGCCGGTGCTGCCGCTGCTGGTGAAGTAGACGACGGGGTCGTCCGAGGTGAGCAGGCCGCGCTCGCCCGCCGCCATCCGCTCGATCCAGGGTTCCAGGTCCGCGTAGCCGTGGATCGGGACCGCGCGGCGGTAGTCGTCGGCGCCGCGCACCCCGGCGAGGCCGTGCGCGCGGCCGAACTCGGTGCCCGCGTTGAACTCCAGCAGGTCCGCGAGGACGGCGCGCTGGCTGCCGGGGGTGTCGCGCAGCGCCTTGCGCAGGTGCTCGCGCTCGGTGAACGCGCGCTCGCGGTGGCCCCGGACGTGCTCGGCGCTCCAGCCGGGTTCAGGCGAGCTCACGGGCGACCGCCTCCTCGACGAGGTCGGCGGTGGCGTCGACGTCCGCGCGGGGCAGCAGGTCGACGGGCAGGTGGGCCGTCTCGCGCAGCAGTTCGGCGCGCAGGTCGGTCTGGAAGCCGGTGAACGCGTCGCGGTCGACGTGGTCCCCGTGGAACTCCAGGCCGTTGGCCAGCGCCCCGTCGCCGCTGCGGGCCCAGGCGGTGGCCGGGTCGACGTCGAGGAACAGCACCCGGCGGGGTTGTGGGAAGCCGCGCCACCACTGGAAGAGCGGTTCGGTCCGCGCGCCGACGAGGCGGCACTTGGCGAGGATCTTGTAGTAGTACGAGTCGATCAGCACCGGCCGGTGCGGGTCGCCGTGCAGGAGCTGGTCGCGCAGGTGGACCACGGCGGTCTGGAGCAGGGCTGCGGCGAAGTCGGGCGAGTGGTGCTTGCCGAGCGCGGGCAGGACCTCGGTGGCCAGCTGGGCCTTGAGGCTGGTCACGACGCGGTGCTCGGGGGCGAGGAACTCGTCGTCGACCGACAGCAGCCTCCAGTCGGGGTGGCGCGCGGCCAGCGCGCGCAGCAGCGTGGACTTGCCCGCGTAGTCGGGGCCGAGCAGCACGAGAAAACCGGGTTCGGGCATGGGTGTCCCTCGGGTCGTCGGTCGGTGCGCCGCGCACGGGCGACTCTGCGGTGGTGCGGGTGGGTGGCCGCGCCCCCGCGCTGGGGGTGACGCGGGGGCGCGGCCGGTCAGGGCAGCTCGACGGACTGCGCGTGCCGGAACACGCCCAGCGGGTCCCAGGCGGCCTTCGCCCGCTGGAGCCTGGGGTAGTTGTCCTTGTAGTACAACCGGTGCCAGGGCACGCCGGAGGTGTTGAGCGCGGGGTCGCCCAGGTCGGCGTCGGCGTAGTTGACGAAGCAGCCGTCGGTGATGGCGCCGTCGGGCGCGGGCACGCCTCCGGTGTCGGCGTGCACCTCCCGGTAGAGCGACCGGACCCAGTCCAGGTTCGCCGGGTCGTCGGCCTCGTCGTGCCAGAAGGACAGGTACTGGAGCTTGAGGATCGAGTCGCGCTGCGGCACGGCGGTCGCCGACGGCGCGACGGTGTTGACCTGGCCTCCGTAGCCCGCCATGAGCAGCAGCGAGGCGGGGTTGCCGAAGTCGGGGTCGACCAGGCGGCGGTGCAGCGCGGCGATCTGCACGTCGCTGAAACCGCGCCTGAGGTAGGCCGACTTGTCCTTGAACCGCTGGGTGGCGTCCAGCCCGGCGAAGCCCGGCCAGGTGCACACCGCGTGCAGCCAGGGCAGCTCCCGCCGCTCGTTGACCTTCATGGCGGGCCCGCCGGGGACCGTGCCCACGCCCTCGTTGATCTCGGCGAGGAACGCGGCGAGCAGGTCGTGCGCGCGGGGGTCGTCGGCGTCGACCTGGGCGACGAGCAGGTTGGTGCCCGCGCTGCGGTGGAACAGCTTGAGCTGGCTGAACAGCCCGGTGCACGGCGAGTCCGGGGCGGAGTTGCGCTCGTGCCAGGAGCAGTAGTTGCGCACCAGGCGGGCGAAGGTCTCGGGGGTGAAGTCGGCCCACGGCCAGGTGACGTTGGCGACGAGGAGCCGCGACGGCGGCTTGGGCAGCAGGTCGGAGGGGTTGTCGGAGGAGACGCCGGGGGTGCGCATGAGGTAGCGGGTGACGATGCCGAAGTTGCCCCCGCCGCCGCCGGTGTGCGCCCACCACAGCTCGCGGTTGGGGTCCCCCGCGTCCCTGGTGGCCACCACCTTGCGGACGCGCCGGTCCCGGTCGACCACCACCACCTCCACGCCGTGCAGGTGGTCGACGACCAGGCCGTGCTTCCTGGCCAGGGCGCCGTAGCCGCCGCCCGCGATGTGGCCGCCCGCGCCCACGGAGGGGCAGGAGCCGCCGGGGACGGTGACGCCCCACTTCTTGAACAGGGTCCGGTAGACGTCGCCCAGGGTGGCGCCGGGGGCGATGGAGAACGCGCGGTGGTCGCGGTCGTAGGTGACGACGGACAGGCCGGACAGGTCGATGACGGTGCGCACGGCCGGGTCGGTGACGAAGCCCTCGTAGCAGTGGCCGCCGCTGCGGACGGCGACGCGCTCGCCCGCGCGGACCGCGGAGCGCAGCGCGGCCACCACCGAGTCGGCGCTGTCCGCCAGGTGCACGCGGTCGGGGCTGCCGACCCAGCGCAGGTTCGCGCCGCGCACCAGGTCCGGGTAGCGGGGGTCCTCGGCCAGGACCGAGATCGGAGCGGAGGAGGGTTGCGCCTGCGCAGGCGCGCCCGCGCGGGTGAGCAGTGCGGTGGCCCCTGCGGCGGCGGATCCGCCCAGGAAGGATCTGCGGGACGGGTGGGACATGTGGGGACCTCGGTGTTTCCTCGGTGGACCGCGCCCGGCGGCGGGCGCGGCACGACCGTCCACTCGCGACGGTCGTCAGCATCTCTCCAGCACGGCGCAGGTCCAGGTGAACCCGGCGCCCACGCCGACCAGCAGCACCCGCTCGCCGGGGCGCAGCAGGTCGTCGGCGAGCACCTTGGCCAGCGCGGCGGCCTGGTCGCCCGAGCCGAGGTGGCCGGTGGTCAGGCCCCAGTCGGCGAGCGTGCGGTCCGCGTCGACGCCGAGCGGTTCCAGGCACTGGCGGGCGACCAGGCCCGCGCCGAAGAACGGCACGGCGACCAGCGCCATCGCGTCCACGTCGGCGTCCGCGTCGGACAGGCAGCGCTTGACGGCGGTCATCATCCCCGCCTCGTTGCGGGCGGTGACCTCGCCGACGGTCGTGGTGGTCAGGAAGCTCTCCTTGCGGGCGAGCAGGTCCACGGTCCTGGCCTGCTCGAAGCCTGCGGGGAACCCGGCCCCCCGGTGCAGGCCCTCCAGCTCGGGGGCGGCGTGCGAGGCCGTGGCGACCAGGCGCAGCGGTCCCGGTTCGCGGGTGAGCACCACGGCGGTGCCGCCGTCGGCGAACACGAGCCCCTTGTCGGTGCGCCAGCGGTCGAAGCCCCGGTCGCCGAACCGGTCTCCGGTGGTGACCAGCGCCGCGCCCAGGTCGGGTCGGGCGGTGAGCAGGCCGGCGGCGACCTCCAGCGCGCACATGCCGCCGTTGGACATCTGGCGCAGCTCGAACGCCGTGGCGTCGCCGTGCCCGAGCGCGTGGTGCTGCACGAACGCGGCGGTGTTCCAGAACTCCACGCCCTGGAAGTAGCAGTCGGCGTGGATGAGCAGGCCGACCGAGGCGGGGTCCACCGGGGACGCGGCGAGCGCGGCGCGCGCCGCGGCGACGGCCAGTTCGGGCGCCGCCGCGCGCTCGCTCACCGACACCGAGCGCATCCCGGTGCGGGCGGCCTCCTCCTCGGGGTAGCTGCCGTCGGCGACGGCCTCGGTCACCGGGACGAGCCGGGGCAGCTCGACAGCCGCCGAGGACACGTAGACGCCTTGCCAGTTCACGGTTTCGCCCTCCTCGGTGCGGGTGCGGTCGGTGCGGGTGTCAGCCGACGCGCCACTCGGGCGCGGGCCCGTAGCGGCGGGCTTCGGTGCCCAGCTCGTAGGGCATCCCCGGCGGCATGTTGAGCACTTCCAGCTGGAAGCCGTCGGGGGCGGTGAAGTAGACCCAGCGGTCGCCGTGGATGGGTCCGCCGTCGTCGATGAGCTGCACCTCGCCGAGCACGCGCACGCCTGGCACGGTGCGCAGGTACGCGGCGGCCTCCTCGGGGTCGTCGGTGTGGAAGGCGAGGTGGTGGCCGCCGACGTCGCTGTTGCGGGGGCGGTCGGTGCGGCCGGTGGTGGCCGCGCGCAGCTCCAGGTTCGTCACCGGGCCCAGCCGCAGCAGCGCGGACCGCCCGGTGCGGTGCAGCACCGCGCCGCCGATGACGTCGGTGAAGAAGTCCACCGAGCCGTCGAGGTCGGCGACGGTGTAGCCGACCTGGCTGACGCCGAGCAGGCCGGGGACGCGGCCGGGGCTCCCCGCGCCATCGGGAGCGGGGCGGAAGAGGCCGGGGGCGCCGTCGGACTCGAACGGCAGGCGCTCGGGCACCTGCCGCAGCACGACGGTCATGCCCCAGGGGGTGCGCACGGTGAAGGAGCGCACGTCCCGCAGCTCTCCCTCGCCGCCGACCGGCCCGGTGGGCTCGAACGCGCCCAGCGCGGCGCGTGCGGCGTCGAGGTCGGCGACGTCGAGCACGAGGTCGTGGCCACCGACGTCGCCGTCGGCCGGGCGGTCGAGGCGCTGGCCGGGCGCGGTGTACTGGAACAGCTCCAGGTTCGTCACCGGGCCCAGGCGCAGCAGGCAGATCCTGGTGCTGGCGCGGGGGTGCACGTCGAGCTGGACGGTCATCCAGTCGCTGTCGGGCTCCTGCACGGGGCCGAGGTGGTAGAGCACCTCGGCTCCCAGAATGTCGACGAAGAAGTCCACGGCCTCGCCGAGGTCGGGCACGGTGTAGGCGAGGTGGTCGACGTTGCGGATGGTGGGCACGCGGGACTGCCCGGTGGCCGCTGGGGCCGGTGCCTGCGTCATCGCTTCTCCTCCTGGATCGGGTGGGCGGTCAGACGGTGCCCGCGCGGGCGGCGTTGGCGACCGCGGCGGTCAGGCCGAGCCCGCCGTCGACGACGACGGAGCTGCCGGTGGTGTAGGCGGCCTCGGGCGAGGCCAGGTGCGCGACGAGCGCGGCGATTTCGCTGGTGCGGGCGGGGCGGCCGACCGGGATGGCGGGCCGGGCGATCCCGGCGGCGTCCACGCCGAGGGGGACGCCGTTCATGGGGGTCGCGGTCTCGCCGGGCGCGACGGCGTTGACGGTGATGCCGTGCGGGGCCAGCTCCAGCGCCATGACCTTGGTGAGCGCGCCGAGCCCGGCCTTGCTGGCGCAGTAGGCCCCGCCGCCGCCGATGGGGTAGTGCTCGTGGCAGCTGGTGATGTTGACGATCCGCCCTCCCCTGCCCTGGGAGAGCATGAGGTTCGCGGCGGTGCGGGAGAGGGCGAACGGGCTGCTGAGGTTGATGGTGAGGACCCGCTCCCAGTCCTGGTCGGTCTCGTCGACGGCGTCGGCCCGGCGGTTGACGCCCGCGTTGTTGACGAGGACGTCGAGGCCGCCGAACGCCTCGACGGCCCGCGCGAGGGCCTGCGCGGCCGAGGCGGGCGAGGCGAGGTCGAGCGCGACGGTCTCGGTGCGCACGCCGTGTTCGGCGGCGATGCGCCCGGCGTGCTCCTTCGCGGCCTCGGCGTTGGTCCCGTAGCCGAGCAGCACGTCGTGGCCGGTCGCGGCGAGGGCGGTGGCGATCTCGGCGCCGATGCCGGAGCTGGCGCCGGTGACCGCGGCGATGGGTGCGGACATCCGCGTTGCCTCCTGGTGGTGTGGTTGCGGGTCAGCCCTGCGGGGCGAGCACGACCTTGGGCGCGGGGCGGGAGGCCCGCGCGAGGTCGGCGAACGCGTCGGCGACGCGGTCGAGCGGCAGGGGCGGGTTGGTCATGCCGCGCGCGCTCAGCGCGCCCGAGGCGTACAGGGCAAGGGCCCGGTCGTAGTGGTCGAGGCCGTGCCGGACGCCGTGCACGCTGATGCCGCGCAGCACCAGGTCGCAGGCGTCCAGCGGGCCGACCGAGGTGGAGGGCACGCCGATGGCCGCGATCCGGCCGCCGACGGCGGCGGCCCGCAGCGACTGGAGGAACGCCGCGTCGGCGCCGGACGCCTCGACGACGACGTCGTAGGCGCCGGGCGGGGTGTCGTCGGGGGCGAGGGCCCTGCGGGCGCCCAGGCCCAGGGCCAGCTCGGCGCCCGCCGGGTCGACGGCGACGACGTCCACCGCGCCGCTGAGCCGGGTGGCGAGCTGCGTGGCCAGCAGGCCGATGGTGCCGGTGCCCAGCACCAGCACCCGGTCGCCGGGGCCGCAGCGCACGGCCTCCAGCCCGGCGATGACGGTCACGGTCGGCTCGACGAGCGCGGCCTCGGTGTCGGGGACCGCGTCGGGGACGGCGCTGAGCGCGTGCACGGGCATGCGGATGTAGCGGGCGGCGGCGCCCTGCTGGCCGTAGAGCCCGACCTCGGTCAGGCGCGAGCAGTTGTTGCGCCCGCCGGAGCGGCAGGCGCGGCAGACGCCGCAGGAGATCATGGTGTGGCCGACGACCCGGTCGCCCTCGGCGACGTGGGCGCTCGTGCCGGGCGCGAGGGCGACGACGCGGCCGACCCACTCGTGGCCGAACACGTGCGGCCAGCGGACGCGGCCGTCGCGGACGTAGGCGGCGCTGCCGTGCAGCAGTTCGAGGTCGGTGCCGCACAGGCCGACCAGGACCGGCTCGACGAGCGCGGTGCCGGGCAGCGGCTCGGGCACGGGGATCTCGACGAGGCCGACGTCGCCGACGCGGCGCAGCGCCGCGGCCGTCATCGTCCCGGTCGGCCACTCGGCCGTTCCGGTCGTGGTGGTCGTCTCCGTGGTGGTCACGTTCCGCTCCTCCCCTGCGGTCCGGTGGGGTGGTCGAGGAGTTCGGGCACGCGCGGTGGCAGCAGGGCGCTGACCCGCGCGGGCATGGTGCGCACGCTCACCAGCTCGACCCCGGAGGGGCCTGCGGTGATCTGGGCGGTGGTGTCGGGTCCGAGCAGGACCACGTGGCCGGGGCGCAGCTGCTCGGTGGCCGCGCCCTCGGACAGCTCGGCGGAGCCGGACACGACGTAGAGGGCTTCCTCGACGACGTCGTCGGCGTGGTGGACGACCTGGCGGCGCGGCGCGGCGCGCAGGTGGTCGACGGCCTCGGTCTCGCTGTGGAGCATCCCGCGCCTGGCCAGGCAGCGCCACGTCGAGTGCGGGACCTGGCCCGCGCGCAGCGCGGTGGGCAGGTCGGCGTGGTTGACGATCACCGCCCACCCCCGCGCGGCTCGGGCACGTCCAGCTCGGCGTGGAAGTGGCGCAGGCCCTCGTCGCCCGCGATCAGCTCGACGGCGGTGCCCAGCGGCAGGGTCACGGACACGCCCGCGCGCAGCGGGACCTCGCCGAGGCTGCCGGTGGCGAGGCCCGCGCCGGACAGGACGAACAGGGTGTGCTCGACGCCGTCGGCGACGACGTGGGCGCGCTCGCCGGGGGCGATGTCGCGCACGGCGAGCCTGCGCAGCGGTCCGGTGAAGACGGACCCGGTGTCGACCGGTCCCCCGGTCAGGTCGTGGACCTCGGCGTTCACTGCCCCTCCCCTCGGCAGGGGGAACCCCGTGCCGGTCGTGTCGCGGCCCTGCTGGACGTCGGTGGTGGCGGGGGCGAGGACCTCGATGGTGATCCAGTCCAGATCGGTGCTCCCGGTGTTGCGCAGCCCGTGGACGGTGCCGAGGCCGGTGAGCACTGCGCAGCCCGCCCGCACCCGGTGCCGCTGCCCGTCCAGGACCATCTCCCCCTGTCCGGAGAGGACGAAGTAGACCTCCTCGGTGCGGGTGTGGCGGTGCTCGCCGGAGACCCCGCCCGGCGGGACCCTGGCCAGTTCGACCGCTTCCCACTGGCCCCGCAGGTCGCGCCGGGACGCCAGGCCCTTCCAGTGGCTGGTTCCCTCGGCCCCGTGGACGCCGCCGATGTCGACCACCCCGCGCACGTCGGCCACCAGGACGGGGAGCGCCTGCTCAGACAACGCCGGTCGCCTTCACGCGGCCGAGGGTGCTCTGCTCGGCGACGGCGGCGGCGATCTCCTCGGCGGTGACGTCGTTGACGAAGCCGACGTCGCCGATGCCGACGGGCAGGGGCAGCCGCTGCATCCCGTCGCGGTGGCGCACGGTGTCCTCCAGCGCCTTGGCCAGCAGCTCGGGCTCCAGCAGCGGGTCCCAGCTGGGAAGGCCGATCCGGTGCATGACGGAGAAGACCCGGTCGCGGTCGGTGGTGGTGACCAGGCCGCGGCGGTGGGCGAGCACAGTGGTCAGCGCCATGTCCACGCACACCGCCTCGCCGTGCAGCAGGGCGGGCAGGGCGTGCATCTCGATGGTGGGGCTGAAGGTGTGGCCGTAGTCGACGCACCGCTCCAGCTCGGCCTCCCACAGGTTCGGCTGGAGCTCCTCCAGCATCCCGTGGATGGCGTGGCGCAGGACGGCGTCGGCGACCTGCGCGCCCACGGCGGTGACGCCCTGGAACTTCTCCTCCAGCAGGAGCTCGCCGTGTCCCTCCAGCAGGTCGAACAGCTCGGCGTCCTTGATGAGGGCGATCTTGAGGATCTCGGCGAGGCCGTTGCCGATGTGCCTGCGGTCCACGGTGGACAGGAAGGTTCGGTCCAGGAGGGTCACCTCGGCGGGGTGGTAGGTGCCGAGGCGGTTCTTGTGGCCGTTGAAGTTCACGCCGGTCTTGGCTCCGACGCCCGCGTCGACCAGGCCGATGAGGGTGGTGGGCACGCGGACGAACGGCGTGCCCCTGCGGTAGAGGCTGCCGACCAGGCCGACGACGTCCATCAGGACGCCCCCGCCGATGGCGATGATGGGCTCGCGGCGGCGGTCGAGGCCGAAGTCGTCGATCTCGGCGATGATCCTGGCCGCGGTCTCGAAGTCCTTGGTGGTCTCGTTGGCCGCCACGACGCACAGCCGCGCTTCGACGCCGTGGCGCTCGAAGTAGTCGCGGATGGCGTCGCCGTGTAACAGGTCCACGTTGGCGTCGAGGACGACGAACCGGCGCGAGCGCCCCGTGGCGGGCGCTGGTCCGGCGCCCGCGTCGACCAGGTCGCGGCTGCCCCGCGCGAACAGGTCGTCGCAGAAGCGCACCTCGTAGCGCACCGGCTTCTGGGTGGTGACCACCCAGGAGTCGACCTGCCTGCTGTAGGCGAACAGGCCCGCTCCTGCCTGAACCGCGCCCGCGGCCTTGCCCCCGCGCTGTCGGAAGGACTGCACAGAAAACATGATTCACCCGATCTGCCAAAGGGCTCTTCCATGACCAAGAAAAGGCGACTCTGCCTCGAAAGGGCTTACCAAAGATGTTGCGATGAGCTCCAGCAACGATCGAGAGTGGCAACAAGAATGGCCACTCAGCCCCAGTGGTCGAATTCTATGACCGTCGACAGGGATCGTGCAACGTCTTCACCTGCGCCGTACCGAAGCGTTCCCCGAGTGCATTCCCAATAACGCAGGTCATTACCGGCGAACAGCACCGGGGCAGCGCGGACCACGTGGTCCGCGCTGCCCGGTTCGCCCGTTTCCGCGATCAGCCGACGAGCGCTCCACCCGGCGGGATGGCGGCTGTGCGCTCGGCCCGGTCGACGAGCAGCTCCCGCAGTGCCACACCGAGCCCGAGCGCGCTGAGCGCGGAGCCCACCACCATGACGGCGCGCAGCCCCAGTCCAGCGTCGATCACCAGGCCGCCGATCCAGGCGCCCGCAGCGATGCCGACGTTGAAGGCCGCGATGTTCAGCGCGAGGGCGAGCGTGGGCGCACCGTCGCTCACCGAGGCCATGATCCGCCCTTGGAGCAGCGGGATGAGCGCGAAGTAGGCGACCCCGAAGAGGACCATCGCAGCGGTGACGAGAAATTTGACACCGGCCACCGCGGATATCCCCAACAGCACCGCGGTCAACACCCCGAGAACCACCACGACAGCGCGCATCAAAAAATTATCCGGGATTTTACCGGCAATCGCGTTGCCCGCGATCGACCCGATCCCGAAAACCAGCAGCAGTCCGGTCACCCACCCCGGCTCGAACCCGCTGACGTCGAGCAGCAGAGGAGCGATGAAGGTGTAGGCGGTGAACGCACCCGCGCTGGCGAGCACGGTCACCGCGACCGCCGCCAGCACCCTCGGCCTGCGCAGCACCCGCAGTTCCCGCGCGACCGAGGCCGGCGGGACCTGCGCGGGCTCGGGCACGAAGACCGCGACCAGCGCGGTCGCGACCAGCGAGACCAGGAGCACCGCCCAGAACGTGGCGCGCCACCCCCACTGCTGGCCGATGAGGGTGCCGAGGGGCACGCCCAGCACCGTGGCCAGGTTCAGCCCCAGCGCGACCTTCGCCACGGCTGCGGCCTGCCTGCCGGGCGGGACCAGGGTGCCCGCGATGACGATGCTCACCGCGAACAGAGTGCAGTGCGCCAGCGCGGACACCACGCGCCCGGTCATGAGCAGCCCGTAGCCCGGCGCCGTCGCGGCGAGCAGGTTGCCCGCCGCGAAGGCGGCCATCAGCCAGAGCACGAGGCGCTTGGCCCGGACCTTCCTGGTGACGACGGTGAGCGCGGGCCCGAAGAGCACGACGGTGGCGGCGTAGCCGGACACCAGCAGGCCCGCCGAGGGCACCGAGACGCCGAGACCGCCGGAGACCTCGGGCAGGATGCCCGCGATCGAGGACTCGGCTGTGCCCACGCACAGCACGCACAGCATCAGCGCGAACAAGGACAGTGGCACGTCCGCCTCCGCATCCGCCCCGGTGGGGGCGTCAGTCCCGCGCCGGGTCGAGCAGCAGCTTGCCCCTGCTGCCACCGCCGGCCAGGGTCCGGTGGGCGCGGGCCGCGTCGGCGAAGCCGAGGACCTCGCCGGTCCGCAGCGCCAGCACGCCCTTGTCGACCAAGGCGCACAGCTGCTCCAACTGCTCGCCGTCCTGCTCGACGAACGACATGCGCACCTCGACGCCGCGCTCGGCGACCGGCGGCCGGGTGGGCACGATCGAGACGGCCACACCGCCGTCGCGCACCGCGCGGACCGCGCCGGGGACGCCCGCGGCGTCGAGCAGGCCGTCCACCGCGCCTCGTGGCAGCTCCTCGCCCGCGACCAGGACCTCCTCGGCGCCCAGCTCGAGCACGAAGTCCGCGTCGGACCGGCGGGCCAGCCCGACCACCCGCAACCCCCGGTGCAGCGCCAGCTGCACGGCCGCGGCGCCCACCGAGCCCGCCGCGCCCGCGACGAGCACGCGCGCGCCGGGCTCGGCGGCCAGGACGTCCAGCGCCTGGTGCGCGGTGAGCCCGGCCAGCGGCAGGCCGGCAGCGTCGAGCAGCGGCGCGCTGTGCGGCGCGGGCGCGGCGATCGAGGCGTCGAGCGCGACCAGTTCGGCGTAGGTGCCGACGCCGGTCGCCATCTGCGCCGACATGGCCACCACCCGGTCGCCCGGCACGAAGCGGGTGACGTCCGGGGCGACCTCGACCACGGTCCCGGACAGGTCCCAGCCCAGCACCAGCGGGAAGGGGTGGCGGACGTTGGCGGCGTGGGCGCCGGAGCGCACCTCCAGGTCGACGGGGTTGACGGCCGCGGCGGTGGTGCGCACCAGCACCTGGCCGGACGCGGGGCGCGGGTCGGGCAGCTCGCCCGTGCCCAGCAGCTCCGGTTCCCCGTACTCGCGCAACAGGATCGCGCGCATGGCTCCTCCTCCGGGAGTGGTGGGATCAGGCGGACAGCACCGGGGCGACGCCGCGGGCCGCGGCGATGCGCTCGACGAGCAGCTCCGGCGCCTGGGCGTGCGCGACGTGGTGCTGGCCGGGCAGCACGACCAGTTCGGCGTCCGGCACCCGGTCGACGACCAGGCGCGAGGTCGGCCCGAACGCCAGCGGCTCGCGGTCGCTCAGCTCGCCGAGCAGCACCGTGGTCGGCACCGTGATCTTGTCCAGGACGGCGGGGTCGAACTCCAGGTCGTTGAGCGCGGCCAGCTCGGCGCGGGTGGACTCGACCAGCTCCAGCATGGCCGCCCAGTCGTCCGGCGCGCCCGTGCGGAAGGCCTCGATGTTCTCCGCGCTGTCGCCGACCACCTCGGCGAGCACGACCCGGAACGCCTCGTCGCGGTCGCCCTTCGCGAGGGCGGCGTCGATGCGGTCGAGGGTGGCGGCGTTGGCGGACTTGTCCAGCGGCAGCACGGGGTCGTAGAGCACCAGGGCCGCCAGGTCCTCGCGCTCGGCGGCGGCGAGCAGCGCGATGGCGCCGCCGTAGCTGTGGCCGACCAGCACCGCGTTGGGGCCCGCGAAGTCCAGGACCCGGTTCAGGTCCGAGACCTCGGTGCCAAGCGCGTAGTCGGGGCCCAGCTCGCCGCTGCCCGCCCTGCCCCTGCGGTTGGCGACCAGGGTCCGGCCGGGGAGTCCGCTCGCGACGGCGGACCAGTGGCCCGCGATGGTCTGGACGCCGTGCGCGATGACGCTGACACCGCCCTCGCCGTGCGTGTCGTAGGAGAGGCTGGTACCGGGGATGTTCGGTGCGTTCACAGGCTGAAAGCTAAGGGTTAGCATCAGTTGGAAGGTCAAGGCCTAGAACTGGGGGAATGTGAAGATGCTGATCGGAGAGCTGTCGGAGTACACCGGCGTGAGCACTCGGTTAATTCGGTATTACGAGCAGCAGGGCCTCCTGGAGGCCACTCGGACGGACAACGGGTACCGGCACTACCGGGACGCCGACATCGACACGGTGCTGCGGATCAGGGCCCTGCTGGGCGCCGGGCTGACCCTCAAGACGGTGCACGAGCTGCTGCCCTGCACCCTGGACGCCACGCCGCGCGTGACGCCCTGCCCGAACCTGGTGAACACCCTCATGGGCGAGGTTCAGCGGTTGGACGCCACGCTCGCGCAGGTCGGGCGGTCGAAGAAGGTCATCCTGGACATGCTGTCCCGGTCCGGGGCGGGCTCGGACCCGCTCGGCGCGGTGGAGGAACCGGCGCGCAGCGCCTAGCGGCGGTCCGGCGCTTCGGGGGACGGTCGACGACGCCCTCCCCCGTGGCGCGGCGGAACCGCACGAGCGGAGACCGGGCACGCCATCAGGGGGCCTCGCGCGGGCGGACAGCGCGGACACGCCCCCCCCCGAGGGGGCCTCGAACGCTTGGGGGACAAGGCTTTCGCCTTCGCCCGGTCCGAGCGGCGGCGGGTGCGGGACCGCCGCCCGCCGCCGCTCCGGGGCTCAGGCCAGCGCCTGGAGCAGGTCCTCCACCAGGTCGTCGGCCGACTCGATGCCCACCGACAGCCGCACCAGGTCGGCGGGGACCTGGAGCGGGGAGCCCGCCGTGCTCAGGTGGGTCATGCGGCCGGGGTGCTCGATCAGGGACTCGACGCCGCCCAGCGACTCGGCCAGGGTGAACAGCCTGGTGCGCGAGCAGACGCGCAGGGCCTCCTCCTCACCTCCGCGCACGGTGAACGAGACCATGCCGCCGAATCGGCGCATCTGCTTGGCCGCGATCTCGTGGCCGGGGTGCTCGGGCAGGCCGGGGTAGAAGACGCCGGTGACCTTCGGGTGCCGCAGCAGCGCCTCGGTGATCCGCTCGGTGTTGTCGGAGTGCTTCTCCATGCGCACTTCGAGGGTCTTCACGCCGCGCAGGGTCAGCCACGCGTCGAACGGGCCGGGGACGCCGCCCGCGCCGTTCTGCAGGAAGCCGAACGCGCTGTCCAGCTCGTCGGACGAGGTGATCAGCGCGCCGCCGATCACGTCGGAGTGGCCGCCGATGTACTTGGTGGTGGAGTGCAGGACGACGTCGGCGCCCAGCTCCAGCGGGTTCTGCAGGTAGGGCGAGGCGAAGGTGTTGTCCACCAGCAGGAGCGCGCCCGCGTCGTGCGCCAGCTCGGCCAGCAGCGCGATGTCCGCGATGCGCAGCACCGGGTTGGTCGGGGTCTCGACCCAGATCAGCTTGGTGCTCGGGCGCAGCGCCGCGCGCACCGCGTCGACGTCGGACAGGGCCACCGGCGTGTAGTCGATGCCCCAGTGGCGCAGCACCTTGTCGATGAGGCGGAACGTGCCGCCGTAGGCGTCGTTCGGGATCACCACGTGGTCGCCGGGGCGCAGCAGCGTCCGCAGGGCGGTGTCGGTGGCGGCCATCCCCGAGGCGAACGCGCGACCGTGCCTGCCGGATTCGAGCGAGGCGAGGCACTGCTCCAGCGCGGCGCGCGTGGGATTTCCGGTGCGCGAGTACTCGAAACCGCCGCGTAAACCGCCGACCCCGTCCTGCGCGTAAGTGGAGGTCGCGTGGATCGGGACGATGACCGATCCGGTCACCGGGTCCGGATCCTGTCCGACGTGGATAGCCCTGGTCGCGAACCCGCGATCACCCATTTCTGTCATGAGCACAGCTTATCCGTCGCGGACAAGGCCAACCACGGAGTGGGACGACCTGTGTCGGACTCAGCCGCAATGGGCAATCACCGCCACCCGGAGGCGGGGCCGCGGAGTGTCCCACCCGCAGGTTTCAGCGGTATGACGAAGGGGAACCCGAGCAGCCGAAGCATGCTGTTTGTAGGGGCGTGATGCGTTCGCACCGATCGGACGGAGCCGTTCGGAGCAGCGGGAACGTGGACCGGGAGGCGCAGCGCACTGGCGCGCGCAGGTGACCGCGAGGCCGGGTCTAGCTCCGTTGGAGTTAATCCGCCGACTCCCCCCGATCAAGGTCATTCGATTAGCCACTAGGCCTTTCGCCAACCTTCCCCGTGGCAAAAACCGCTGCTAGCCTGGCGCTCGTCCCGCTGCTAGTCGGGACCACTGGGGAATAAGCTGTGCACCGCTCGGGGGGTAGCTGAGTAGATTCACCTGCGCTCGAACGCGGGCGGACCAACCGCTTTCGCCGCGGGCACGGCGCAGTAGTCATTCCTATTTCCGGTCAAATCCGTTCACACGCGTCGGCACGTCCGGCGCGTCGACTCAGCGTGCCTGGAGGCGGTGTGCAGATCGACGCGGCACTGGTTCTCGAAGACGGTCGGGTTTTCCGCGGTGAGTCCTACGGCGCGGTCGGTTCCCGCCTGGGCGAGGTGGTGTTCTCCACCGGCATGACCGGCTACCAGGAGACCCTGACCGACCCGTCGTACCACCGGCAGATCGTGGTGCAGACCGCCCCGCAGATCGGCAACACCGGCTGGAACGACGAGGACGACGAGTCGGGCCGCGTCCGGGTCGCGGGCTACGTGGTGCGCGACCCCGCGCGGACGCCGTCCAACTGGCGCGCGACGCGGTCGTTGCACGAGGAGCTGGAGCGGCAGGGCGTCGTGGGCGTCTCGGGCGTGGACACCCGGATGCTGACCAGGCACCTGCGCGAGCGCGGCGCCATGCGGGCCGGGGTGTTCTCCGGGGACGCGCTGGCGCCCACCGCCGACCTCGTCGACCTGGTGCGCGAGTCGCCGGGGATGGCGGGCGCGGACCTGGCCGGCGACGTGTCGACGCCGGAGCCGTACGTCGTGGCGGCGCGCGGGGAGCGGCGCTTCCGGGTGGCCGCGCTGGACCTGGGCATCAAGGCGAACACCCCCAGGATGCTGGCCGCGCGCGGCGCCGAGGTGCACGTGCTGCCGCTCAAGTCCACTGTGGACGACATGCTGGCGCTCACGCCGGACGGCGTCTTCCTGTCCAACGGCCCCGGCGACCCGGCGACGCAGGACCACGCGGTCGAACTGGCGAAGTCCGTGCTGGAGCGCGGGATTCCCCTGTTCGGCATCTGCTTCGGCAACCAGATCCTCGGCCGCGCGCTGGGCCGTGGGACCTACAAGATGCGCTACGGCCACCGGGGCATCAACATCCCGGTGATCGACGTGGCCACCGGCCGGGTCGCGATCACCGCGCAGAACCACGGCTTCGCCCTGGAGGGCGAACCGGGCGAGGAGTTCGGCTCCGACTTCGGCCGGGTCCGGATCAGCCACTTCTGCCCCAACGACAACACCGTGGAGGGCGTGCGCGCGCTGGACGTGCCCGCGTTCGGCGTGCAGCACCACCCGGAGGCGGCGGCCGGTCCGCACGACGCGGCGCCGCTGTTCGACGAGTTCTGCGACCTGATGTCCCGCCACGCGGCGCTGACGAGCGGGGCCCGCTGACATGCCGAAGAGGACTGACCTCAAGCACGTGCTGGTGATCGGGTCCGGCCCGATCGTGATCGGCCAGGCCTGCGAGTTCGACTACTCGGGCACCCAGGCGTGCCGGGTGCTGCGCGAGGAGGGCATCCGGGTCTCCCTGGTCAACTCCAACCCCGCCACGATCATGACGGACCCGGAGTTCGCCGACGCCACCTACGTCGAGCCGATCACCCCGGAGTTCGTGGAGAAGGTCATCGCCGCCGAGCGCCCGGACGCGGTCCTGGCGACGCTCGGCGGGCAGACCGCGCTGAACACGGCCATCGCGCTGCACGAGCGCGGCGTGCTGGAGAAGTACGACGTCGAGCTGATCGGCGCGGACGTGGCGGCGATCAACCGGGGCGAGGACCGGCAGGTCTTCAAGGACATCGTGCGCGAGATCGGCGCCGAGGTCCCGCGCAGCGCGGTGTGCCGGACGATGGACGAGGTCCGCGCCGCCGTCGCCGAGCTGGGCCTGCCGGTGGTGATCCGGCCCTCGTTCACCATGGGCGGCCTGGGTTCCGGCATGGCCCACACCGCCGAGGAGCTGGAGCGGCTCGCCGGGTCGGGGCTGGCGGAGTCGCCGGTCACCGAGGTGCTGGTCGAGGAGAGCGTGCTCGGGTGGAAGGAGTACGAGCTGGAGCTGATGCGGGACCGCAACGACAACGTCGTGGTCATCTGCTCCATCGAGAACATCGACCCGATGGGCGTGCACACCGGCGACTCGGTGACGGTCGCGCCCGCGATGACGCTGACCGACCGCGAGTACCAGCACATGCGCGACGTGGGCATCGCGGTCATCCGCGCGGTCGGCGTGGACACCGGCGGCTGCAACATCCAGTTCGCGGTGGACCCGCGCACCGGGCGGATGGTCGTCATCGAGATGAACCCGCGCGTGTCGCGGTCCTCGGCCCTGGCGTCCAAGGCGACCGGCTTCCCGATCGCCAAGATCGCGGCGAAGCTCGCGGTCGGCTACACCCTGGACGAGATCCGCAACGACATCACCGGCGAGACGCCCGCGAGCTTCGAGCCGACCCTGGACTACGTCGTGGTGAAGGTCCCCAGGTTCGCCTTCGAGAAGTTCCCCGGCGCCGACCGGACGCTCACCACGACGATGAAGTCCGTCGGCGAGGCCATGTCCATCGGGCGCAGCTTCGTGGAGGCGATGGGCAAGGCGCTGCGCTCGATGGAGACCGAGGACGCCGGGTTCTGGACGCGGCCCGATCCCGAGGGCGTCTGCTTGGCGGAGCACCTGAAAGCGCTTACCACGGGCCACGACGGCAGGTTGTACACCGTCGACCGGGCGCTGCGCCTGGGCGCGAGCGTCGAGCAGGTGCACGAGGCCTCGGGCATCGACCCGTGGTTCGTGGAGCAGATCGCCTGGCTGATCGGCCTGCGCGGCGAGCTGGAGTCGGCGGACGAGCTCGGCGAACCGCTGCTGCGCAAGGCGAAGCGGGCGGGCCTGTCCGACCGGCAGATCGCCGCCCTGCGGCCCGAATTGGCCGGTGAGGACGGCGTGCGGGCGCTGCGGCACCGGCTCGGCGTGCGCCCGGTCTACAAGACCGTCGACACCTGCGCCGCCGAGTTCGCGGCCAGAACCCCCTACCACTACTCCGCGTACGAGCTGGACCCCGACGCCGAGTCCGAGGTCGCCGAGCAGCGGGAGCGGCCGAAGGTGCTGATCCTGGGCTCGGGTCCGAACCGGATCGGGCAGGGCATCGAGTTCGACTACTCGTGCGTGCACGCGGCCATGGCGCTGCGCGAGGCCGGGTACGAGACCGTGATGGTCAACTGCAACCCGGAGACCGTCTCCACCGACTACGACACCTCGGACCGGCTCTACTTCGAGCCGCTGACCTTCGAGGACGTCCTGGAGGTGGTGCACTCCGAGCGCGCCTCCGGCACCGTGGCGGGCGTCATCGTCCAGCTCGGCGGCCAGACCCCCCTCGGCCTGGCCCAGCGCCTGGCCGACGCGGGCGTCCCGGTCGTGGGCACCCCACCGGAGGCGATCCACCTCGCCGAGGACCGGGGCGAGTTCGGCGCGCTGCTCGCGGCGTCCGGGCTTCCCGCGCCCGAGCACGGCACCGCGACCTCGTTCGCCGCTGCCAAGGAGATCGCCGACGGGATCGGCTACCCGGTGCTCGTGCGGCCCTCGTACGTGCTCGGCGGGCGCGGCATGGAGATCGTCCACGACGAGGACACCCTGCGCGGCTACATCGAGCGCGCCACCGAGATCAGCCCCGAGCACCCCGTCCTGGTCGACCGGTTCCTCGACGACGCCACCGAGATCGACGTCGACGCGCTGCACGACGGCCACGAGGTCTTCATCGGCGGCGTCATGGAGCACGTCGAGCAGGCGGGCGTGCACTCCGGCGACTCGGCCTGCGTTCTCCCCCCGATCACCCTGGGGGACGAGGTGGTCGAGGCGGTGCGCCGCTCGACGTTGGCCATCGCCGAGGGCATCGGGGTGCGCGGCCTGCTGAACGTGCAGTACGCGCTCAAGGACGACGTCCTGTACGTCCTGGAGGCCAACCCGCGCGCCAGCCGCACCGTGCCGTTCGTCTCCAAGGCCACGGCGGTCCCGCTGGCCAAGGCCGCGGCCCGGATCATGCTCGGCGCGACGATCGCCGAGCTGCGCGCCGAGGGCCTGCTCCCCGACCGGGACGGCGGTGCGCTGACCGGCGGGCCGGTCGCGGTCAAGGAGGCCGTCCTGCCCTTCCACCGCTTCCGCACCCCCGAGGGCCGGGGCGTGGACCCGCTGCTCGGCCCGGAGATGAAGTCCACCGGCGAGGTCATGGGGCTGGACGCCACGTTCGGCGCGGCGTTCGCGAAGTCCCAGCTGGCGGCGGGCGTCGCGCTGCCCACCGGCGGCAAGGTCTACGCCACGTCCACCGGGGCGCGCTCGACCGCGCTCGACGCGCTGCGCGGGCACGGCATGGAGGTGGTCGGCCCCGAGGACCACTCCGAGGCGGGCGTCCGCCGGGAGCTGGAGGACGGGGTGGCGCTGGTCGTCGCGCTCGACCGCACCCCCCTGGCCAAGGTCGTGCGGTCCGCCGCCGCGCACCTGTCCATCCCGGTGGTGACGACGGCGCCCGGACTGCGGGCGCTGGTGGAGGCGCTCGCCTCCGCCACGTCCACCGGGTTCACCATCACCCCGCTGCAACGGGTTCACGAGCGCGGGCGGACCGGGGCGGACGACCCCGCCGACGGTGGCGACCCGCTCAGGCTGCTCGGGTACGACCTCGCGCCGCTGGGCGGCGGGCCGCCGCTCGCGGTCCTGCCGAGCGCGTAGGCCGTGCCCACCGGACGGCGGGCGCACCGATCCGCCCGACCACACCGAGGTGAACCCGCAATGGAGGCTCGTGTTGATCACAGATCGTGTCTATGACCTGGTGCGGGATGACGTCTTCTTACGGATATCCGGCGTGGGTGGGCTGAACCGGCTCTTCCTCAAGCTGGAGGGGTTGAACGCGGGCGGCTCGATCAAGCTCAAGACCGCCAGGAGCATCGTCGACGGGGCCGAGCTGTCCGGCGTCGACCTGGACCGGGTGCGGATCATCGAGTCCACGTCCGGGAACCTGGGCGTCGCGCTCTCGGTGATCTGCGCGGCGAAGGGCTACCGCCTGACCTGCGTGGTGGACCCGAACTCGAACACCTCGGCGGTCGCGGTGATGCGCGCGCTGGGCAGCGAGGTCGTGGTGATCTCGGAGCGCGACGAGAACGGCGGGTTCCTCGGCTCCAGGATCAGCTACATCCGGGAGCGGCTGGAGCGGGAGCCGGACCTGTTCTGGGTCAACCAGTACGCCAACCCGAACAACGCGCTGGCGCACGAGAGCACGACCGCGCCCGCCGTGCTGGAGGAGTTCGGGCGGGTGGACCACCTGTTCGTCGGCGTCGGCACCGGCGGGACGCTGATGGGCGTGTGCGACTACTTCCGCGCGCACAGCCCGAAGACCCGGATCGTCGCGGTGGACACGGTCGGCTCGGTGAACTTCGGCTCCGAGCCCCAGCGGCGCCTCATCCCCGGCCTGGGCACCAGCAGGCGGCCGGAGCTGCTGTCGCCGGACGCGCCGGACGCGGTCGTGCTGGTCCCCGAGGACGAGACGGTGCGCGAGTGCCGCTGGCTGGCCCGCACCTCGGGCCTGCTCGCGGGCGGCTCCACCGGGACGGTGCTGGCCGCGATCCGGTCGCAGGCCTCGGGGATCGACCCCGGCGACACCGTCGTGGCGATCTCGCCGGACCTGGGCGAGCGGTACCTGGACACGGTCTACAACGACGACTGGGTGGTCGAGAACGGGCTGGACCGCGCGCTCGGCGCGGCACGCCCGCTGGAGGAGGGGCAGCGCGATGTTCTCGTTTGAGGTTGTGCCCGGCAAGGTGGTCAAGGACGTCCTGGACACCTCGGTGCTCGACGTGGTGGCCGTGGTGGAGGACGCCTACCTGCGCCACGACGAGGGCCGCACGGTCAACCCGGACAGCTACTTCCTGCGGTTCCCGGAGAAACCGGACGCGCGGATCATCGCCTTACCGGCGTTCGCGGAGCTCGACCCGGAACCGGTCACCGGCATCAAGTGGATCTCCAGCTTCCCGGCGAACGTGCGCGCGGGCGTACCGCGCGCCTCCGCCGTGCTGGTGCTCAACGACTACGCGACCGGCTACCCGAGGGCGCTGCTGGAGGCCGCGTCGATCAGCTCGGCGCGCACGGCGGCGTCGGCGGCGGTGGCCGCCCGCGCGCTGGCCAGGCACGTGCCCGGCGACGGGCAGGTCGCGATCGTCGGGGCGGGCGTGATCGCCAGGACGATCGTGCGCCACCTGGTCGCGACCGGCTACCGGATCGACCGGCTGACCGTGTTCGACCTGCACGAGCCCTCCGCCGACAACCTGGTGGCGCTGGCGAAGGACGAGCTGGGCCTGGACGCCGTGCGCGCGGCCTCGATCGGTGAGGCGCTGGCGGCGCAGACCGTGGTCACCGCGACGACGGCCGCGACCCCGCACGTCGAGCAGCCGGTGCGGCCGGGGCAGGTCGTGCTGAACATCTCCCTGCGCGACTTCGCCCCGTCGGTGGTGCTGGGCGCGCAGAACTACTTCGACGACGTCGAGCACTGCATGAAGGCGAACACCTCGCCGCACCTGGCCGAGCAGGCCAGCGGCGGGCGGGACTTCGTCACCGGCACCATCGCGGACCTGGTGCGCGGCCGGGCGCTGCCCGACCCGGCGCGCGGCGTGCTGGTGTCGCCGTTCGGCCTGGGCGTGCTGGACCTGGCGGTGGGCCAGCACGTGCTGCTCGCCGCGCGCGCGCAGGGGCTGGCGATCGACGTGCCCGACTTCTTCGGCGAGACGACCCGGTGGTGAGCGCCGAGGTGAGCGCCGTGCGGATCGCGGTGATCGGCGTGGGCCCGCGCGGGCTCTCGGTGCTGGAGCGGGTGATCAGCCACACCCGAGCCGACGGCCCGCCGGTGGAGCTGCTGCTGGTCGAGCCGGGCGAGCTGGGCGTCGGCGCGCACGACGTGAAGCAGCCGGACTACCTGCTGCTCAACACGATCGCCGCGCAGCTGACCATCTTCTCCGACGAGCGGATGGTGCCCGGCGCGCCGGTGACCGGGGGGCCGGGGTTCCTGGAGTGGTGCCGCGAGCACCACGGCCCGGTGCGGTTCGACGAGTTCCTGCCGAGGCGCCTGCTCGGCGAGTACCTCCAGTGGGCGGTGCGGGACCTGCTCGACCGGCTGCCGCCGAGGCTGACCGCGCGGCACCTGCCCGCCGTGGCGGTGGACGTGCGGCCGGACGGGGCGGGCGCGGTGGTGGCGCTGGACGACGGGAGCACCCACCGGGTGGACCTGGCGCTGGTCACCACCGGGCACGGGCTGGTGGACCCGGCGCCGTCGACCGGGACCGACCCGGTGGACGTGCCCTACCCGCTGCCCGAGCGGGTCGACGCGATCCCGGAGGGCTCGACGGTCGCGCTGCTGGGCACCGGGCTGACCGCGATGGACGTCATCGCGGCGCTGACCTCGGGCCGGGGCGGGGTGTTCGGCGAGGACGGCTACACCCCGTCGGGCCGCGAGCCCCGGATCGTGCTGGCCAACCGGGCGGGGTGGCTGCCGCGCGCCCGCCCCCGCGCCGTGGAGGGCCGGGTGGCCGCGCCCGCCGCGCACTTCACGCCCGAGGCGGTGCACGCCCTGCGCGAGCGCGCCCCGGACGGGCGGCTGGACTTCCGGCGCGACGTGGCGCCGCTGGTGCTGCGGGAGGCGCTGGCCAGGCTGGGTGTGGCCGCGCCGGAGCGGGTGGCGGAGGTCGAGCGGGCGCTGTCCACCCCCGAGCCGCTCACCTGGGCCGACCACGACGGGTTCCGCGCGGACGTGCTGGCCGCCGCGCGGGCCGACCTGGCCGAGGCCGAGCTGGGCCTGGGCGCGAGCGCCCTCAAGGAGGCGCTGGAGGTGCTGCGCGACCACCGGGAGAGCGTGCGCGCCGCGCTGGACCCGCCGGGGCTGACCGAGGAGTCGCACCGCCAGTTCGCCGACGAGTGGGCCGCGCTGATCAACCGCACGGTGATCGGCCCGCAGAAGGAGCGCATCCGCGAGCTGCTGCACCTGGTCGAGGCCGGGGTGGTCGAGCTGGCGCCCGGCCCCGCGCCCCGGCTGGAGCGGGACGGCCTGGGGTGGGCGCTGGTGTCCACCGCGCTGGGGCGGCCCGCGCGCGTCGCGGTCGACCGGGTGGTGCGCGCCAACATCTCCTGGCCGCTGCCGGACGACCCGCTGGACCCGGTCGGCGCGGCGCTGCGCTCGTGGGCCGAGGTGGGCCCTGACCGGTCGGCGCGCCTGCTGCTGGACCGCGACGGCTTCGCCACGGCGCGCGAGGGCGGCGGTCGCAGCGCGGTCGCGGTCTTCGGCCCGCCCGCCGAGGGCGCCAGCTACTACAACCACTACGTGCCCTCGCCGGGCGCGTGGTCCAGGGCCCTGACCGACCTCGACCGGGTGCTGGTCCCCGCGCTCGCCCCCGACGGGTCCCGCTGACCGGCGGCCCGTCCCCCGAACCCGTGGCCACGAACCCGCCGGGCACGGCCACTGCCCTCACAACAACGCACAACCGAAAGTGACGAACATGCTGATCTTATCGCTCAAAGAGGGTCACGACGGCGGCATCACGGCCATCGAGGACGGCAAGCTGCTGTTCGCGCTGGAGGCGGAGAAGGACAACTACCCGCGCTACGACCGGCTCACCGGCGAGGTGATCGCGCGGGCCGCCGGGATGCTCGACCGCACGCCCGACGTGGTCGCGCTCGGCGGCTGGGTCAAGGGCTTCCACTCCGTGGAACCCCAGTCCCGCACCGGGTACTTCGGCGTCGGCGAGGGCTCGATCTCGGACGAGGAGGGCACCTTCTTCGGCAAGAAGGTGCGCTACTTCTCCTCCACGCACGAGCGCTCGCACATCTACACCTCGCTCGGCATGGCCCCGCGCCGCACCGGCCAGGCGTACTACTCGCTGGTGTGGGAGGGCAACATCGGCGACTTCTACCGGATCGACGAGAAGGGCAACCCCACCCACCTCAAGCACATCCTGGCCGACCCCGGCAACAAGTACGCCTACCTGTTCGCGCTGGCCGACCCCGGCTTCCCGGTGGGCACCGGCCTGTTCCGCTACAACGACGCGGGCAAGCAGATGGCGCTGACCGGGTTCGCCGAGAAGGGCCCGGTGACGGCCGAGGAGAAGGAGACCATCGACTTCATCCTCAAGCAGGAGCAGATCATCCTGAACCTGTCCAAGGACAAGATGGCCTGGTCGCACATCTACAACAAGGGCGTCGACTCGCAGGAGTACCGCAACACCGCCGCCAAGCACTCGCAGGCCATCTTCGGCATGTTCCACGACTACGCGGCAGCGCACATGAAGGAGGGCCTGCCGCTGCTGATCTCCGGCGGCTGCGGCCTGAACTGCGACTGGAACGCGCAGTGGCGCGAGAGCGGCCTGTTCGAGTCGGTGTTCGTGCCGCCGTGCCCGAACGACAGCGGTTCGGCGCTGGGCACCGGCATCGACGCCCAGTGGCACTACACCGGTGACGCGAGCATCGAGTGGTCGGTGTACTCGGGCGAGGAGTTCGTGCAGGACGTCGAGCCCGACCCGGCCAAGTACGAGGTCCGGCCGCTGGTGCACGCCGAGGTGGCGCGCTACATCGAGCAGGGCAACATCATCGGCTGGGCGCGCGGCCGGTACGAGATGGGCCCGCGCGCGCTGGGCAACCGGTCGATCCTGGCCGCGCCGTTCACCGAGGAGACCACGGTGCGGCTCAACGCGATCAAGCGCCGGGAGGGCTACCGCCCGATCGCGCCGATCGCGCTGGAGGAGGACGCGCACAAGTGGTTCGAGGGCTCGGTCGTCGACCCGTACATGCTGTACTTCAACCGGGTCACCAGCGACCAGCTCAAGGCCATCACGCACGTCGACGGCAGCGCCCGCACGCAGACCGTCACCCGCGAGCGCAACCCGCACATCGTGGACCTGCTGGAGGCGTTCCGGGACCTGACCGGGTTCAGCGTGCTGTGCAACACCTCGTTGAACAACAACGGTCGCGGCTTCCTCAACCGCACCAGCGACCTGATCGAGTACGGCGAGAAGCACGGCTTGGACGGGTACGTCATCAACGACACGTTCGTCACGCCGCGCAAGGGCTGATCCACTCGTTCGGCCCTCGCGACGGCGGCGCTTTCGGGCAAGATCGTAACCACTCGGCGACTGCCTGCAAGGCCCGTGCCGCGTCCGGTTCCCACCGGGCGCGGCACGCGCACGCCGCACGTTCCCCGCAAGGAGAGAAGTACCCGACATGACCACGTCCACGCACGCCGAGACCCAGGCGCCGCTGTCCTTCGGCCAGGAGCAGCTCTGGTTCCTCGACCAGCTCTCACCGGGGCTGACGACCTACAACATCCTGCTCGCCGCGCGGCTGCGCGGCCCGCTGGACGTGCCGGTGCTGCACCGGTGCCTGACCCTGGTCGTCGAGCGCCACGAGGCGTTACGAGTCACCATCCACAACGCCGACGGCACGCCCCACCAGGTGGTGACCCCGCCGTCCGAGGTGGCGCTGGAGGTGCTGGAGCACCCGGACCTGGACGAGGCGGGCAGGGACGCGGCGATCGCGGCCTCGCTGGAGGAGCTGTCCACCAGCCCGTTCGACCTGGAGAACGGCCCGCTGCACCGCTACCGGGTGCTGGTGTTCGCGCCGGACGACCACGTGCTGCTGCAGAACCTGCACCACATCATCACCGACGGCTGGTCGTCGGGGATCGTGAACTCGGAGCTGGCGATCGCCTACCGGGCGCTGGTCGAGGGCCGCGAGCCGGAGTTCCCCCAGCCGCCCTCGAGGTTCACCGAGGCCGCCCGCGCCCAGCGCGAGACGATGCGCGGCGAGGTGCTGGAGGAGGAGCTGGCGTTCTGGGAGGACCGGCTCAAGGACCTGCCGACGCTGGAGTTCCCCACCGACCGGCCGCGCCCGCCCGCCCAGGTGAACCGGGCGGACTCGATCACCAAGCACCTGCCGGACGGGCTGCTGACCGCCGCCCGCGCGCTGGCCAGGGACAACGGCGTCTCGCTGTACATGGTGCTGGCGTCGGCGCTGAACGTGGTGCTCAGCCGCTACACCGGCCAGGAGGACATCCCGATCGGCGTGCCGATGCTCGGCCGCGTCGACCCGGACGCCGAGGCCGTGGTGGGCCTGTTCGTGAACATGGTGGTGCTGCGCTCGGACGTGTCGGGCGACCCGTCGTTCGCCGAGCTGCTCCAGCGCACCATGGAGGCGAACTTCGACCTGTACGAGCACCAGGAGGTGCCGTTCCACCTGATCGTGGACCGGGTGCAGCCGGTGCGCGTGCCCGGCCGCAACCCGCTGTTCCAGGTGTCGATGCAGCTGCTGGGCGACGCGAACTCCGGTGGCGCGCTCGACCTGCCCGGCATCACCGCCGAGCCGGTCTCGCTGGCCTCGACCGGGTCGCGGTTCGACATGGCGGTGGACTTCGTGGAGTCCGGCGACTCGCTGCGCGCGGTGGTCGAGTACTCCACCGACCTGTTCGACCGGTGGCGGGTCGAGGCGCTGCTGGACCACGTCGGCTCGGTGGTGACCGCCGCGGCGGCCGACTCCTCGCTGACGCTGTCGCAGCTGCCGGTGGTCACCGACGCCGAGCGGGTCGAGCTGCTGGCGCTGGGCAAGGGCGAGGACGCCGAGTACTCCGAGCTGCCGCTGCACGTCGCGTTCGCCCAGGTCGCGGCGGCGACGCCGGACGCGGTCGCGGTGGTGTGCCGGGGCGTGGAGATCACCTACGGCGAGCTGGACCGGCGCGGTGACAAGCTGGCGCGCAGGCTGCGCGAGCTGGGCGTGACGCACGGCAAGGTCGTGGCCGTGGTCATCGACCGCGACCTGGACGCGTACGTGGCCATGCTGGGCGTGCTCAAGTCCGGCGGCGCGTTCGCGATGATGGACCCGAAGGTCCCGACGAACCGCCTGGACTTCATGATCCGCGACACCGGCGCGCCGGTGGTGATCAGCCGCTCCCCGCTGGCCGGGGTGCTGCCCGACGGCGGCGACTGGTCGACCGTGCTGATCGACACCGACTGGGCGTCGGTGGAGGAGGTCGACGACTCCGCGCCGCTGGAGGAGTGGACCACCCGCGAGTCGCTGGCGTACGTGCTGTACACCTCCGGGTCGACCGGCACGCCCAAGGGCGTGATGATCGCGCACCGCGCGGTGTCGTTCTTCTGCGAGGCCTACAAGCGGACCTTCGACTTCGGCCCGGCCGACCGGCTGCTCCAGCTGCCCGCGCTGAACTTCGACATGTCGCAGGGCGAGATCTGGACGGCGTTCCTGGTGGGCGCGCGCGTGGTCGCGGTCTCCCCCGACGACGCCCAGTCGCCGGAGGCGCTGACCGCGCTGCTGCGCGAGCAGAAGGTGACCTACGCGGGTCTGCCGCCCGCGATGCAGTCGGTGATGGAGCCGGGGCCGTACCCGGACCTGAAGTACGTGATGGGCGGGGCGGAGGTGCTGCCGCCGGAGCTGGTCAACAAGTGGAACCTGCCCGGCCGCAAGTACCTGAACCTGTACGGCCCCACCGAGTGCGCGATCGGCCAGACCGAGTACCACGTCGAGCAGGTCGAGTGGAAGTCGCCGCCGCCCATCGGCCGCCCCCAGCTCAACCGGCAGGTGTACGTGGTGGACCGGTTCGACCGGCTGGTGCCCAAGGGCGTCAACGGCGAGCTGCTGATCGGCGGCGCCGAGGGCGGGCTGGCGCGCGGCTACCTGAACCAGCCGGAGCTGACCGCGCAGAAGTTCGTCACCGACCCGTTCGACCCGACCAGCAAGGTCTACCGCAGCGGCGACCTGGTGCGCTGGAGCGCGCAGGGGCAGATCGAGTTCCTGGGCCGCATCGACAACCAGGTGAAGCTGCGCGGCCTGCGCATCGAGCTGGGCGAGATCGAGACGGCGCTGCAGGGGCACCCCGGCGTGCTGCGCGCGGTCGTGCTGATGCGGCCGGACCCGCGCGGGGAGAACCGCCTGGTCGGCTACTTCACCTCCGTGGGCGAGGCTCCGCCGGTGGAGGCGCTGCGCGAGCACCTGGCCGCGTCGCTGCCGGACTACATGGTGCCGACGGCGTGGGTGGCGCTGGAGAAGTTCCCGATGAACAACGACGGTTGGAAGATCAACCGCAACGCGCTGCCCGACCCGGTGGAGGACGGCGGCGACCGGGACTTCAACGCGCCCACCACGCCCACCGAGGTCGAGGTGGCGAGGTGCTTCGCCGAGGTGCTGGGCGTCGAGCGGATCGGCGTGGACGACAGCGTCTTCGACATCGGCGGCAACTCGCTGCAGGCGCTGCGGCTGGTGAGCCGGATCAACAAGACGTTCAAGATCCGGATCACGGTGCGGCTGCTGTACGGCAACGCGACCGTGGGCGCCATCTCGCAGACCGTCGACGCGATGGTCGAGGCCAAGGCGAATGGCTGATCTGGAGCGGATCGTGCCGCTGGGCGGCGGGGGCGGCAAGACCCCGCTGTTCTGCGTGCACGCGGTGTCGGGCTCGGCGTACTCGTACGCCGGGCTCGCCCGTTCGCTGGACGACCGGCCGGTGTTCGGGTTCGAGGCGCCGGGGTTCGACAACGACCGGACCCCGGTGTCCTCGCTGCCCGAGCTGGCGCGGGAGTACGTCGAGGTGCTGCGCGAGTTCCGCCCCGACGGCCCGTACCTGCTGCTGGGCTGGTCGCTGGGCGGGCTGGTGGCGTTCGAGATGGCCAAGCTGCTCACTGCGGGCGGCGCGGAGGTGGGCCTGCTGTTCCTGGTGGACGCGGGGATGCCGGTCGTGATGGACCTGCCGCCGGAGCGGGAGACGCTGGTGCGGTACGTGCGCGACATGGCGGGCACCTCGGACGTGTCGCCGCCCGGTCTCGACGAGCTGGCCGAGGGCTGGCCGCCGGACGCCGACCCGGAGGAGGTGTTCGAGCAGGTCGAGGCGGCGGGAATCCTGCCCGAGGAGTTCGACGCGTACGTGCTCGGCGAGCAGTACGCGGTGTTCCGCGCCCTGCTGGCGGGGTTCTACGCCATCGAGGTCGCGGGAACGCACGAGGGGCCGTCGGTGCACGTCCTGGCCGAGCGCTCCCCCGCCGAGGACATGCGCTGGGCGCCGAGGCTGCCCGCGCTGGTCGAGCACACCGTGCCCGGCAGCACCCACCACTCGATCTGGACCGGCGACGCGCTCGCGGAACTGGCCAGGCTCGTCCGCGAGCACCTCGGCGACTAGGGGCGAACCGTGTCCACCACCGATTCCGAGCAGACCGCCGGGGCCACCGGCAAGAGCCTGTGGCACAACGGCGACTTCATGAAGTTCTGGGTGGGCGAGACCGTCTCGCTGCTCGGCACCCAGGTCACCATCCTCGCCCTGCCGCTGACCGCCATCCACTCGCTCGACGCCACCGACAGCCAGGTCGGCGTGCTGCGCTTCGTCCAGCTGGCCCCGTACCTGGGGCTCGCGCTGATCCTGGGCATCTGGGTCGACCGGGTGCGCAGGCGCCAGGTGATGCTGTGGACGAACGCGGCCAGGATGGCGCTGATCGGCCTCATCCCGCTGCTGTACGCGCTGGACCAGCTGACCATCCCGGCGCTGCTGGTGATCGCCTGCCTCATCGGGGTGGCGTCGGTGCTGTTCGACCTGAGCTGGATGTCGTACGTGCCGACGCTGGTGAAGAAGCCGGAGCACTACGTCGAGGCCAGCGCCAAGATGGGCATCAGCTCGTCCACCGCCGACGTCGCCGGGCCCGGCCTGGCCGGGTTGATCGTGGCGTGGCTGAGCGCGCCGGTGGCGCTGGCCGTGCAGACCGGCACCTACCTGGTGTCGGTCATCTCGCTGCTGCTCATCCGCACCGAGGAGCCCAAGCCGGTCAAGCAGGAGGACCGGCACGCGTTCCGGGAGCTGAAGGAGGGCGTGGTCTGGGTGTTCGGCAAGCCGCTGCTGCGGTGGCTGGCCATCATCGGGTTCTGCTGCAACTTCTCGATGATCACCACTTGGACGATGTTCCTGCTCTACGGCACGCGCGCGCTCGGGCTGTCCTCCGAGACGCTGGGCCTGATCTTCGGCACGGCCTCGATCGGCGGTCTGATCGGGGCCGTGGTCTCGCGCAGGGTGGTCGGCCGGTTCCCGATCGGGCCGACGTACTTCATCGCGCAGAGCGGCCTGCTGCTGGGGCCGCTGCTGATCGTGCTGGCGGACGGGCCGAGGCCGCTGATGATCGGCATGTTCATCGCCTCGTTCTTCACCACCTACCTCGGGCTGGGGATCGCGGGCGTGATCATCGTGGCCGTGCGGCAGACCCTGACGCCGCAGTCCATGATGGGCCGCATGACGGCTTCGTTCCGGACCCTGCTGTTCGGCGGCGGCGCGCTCGGCGGCCTGGTCGCCGGGCTGCTCGCGGACGCGATCGGCGCGCGCAACGCGCTGGTCGTGGCGGCGGCCGGGTCGGCGGTGGTGGTGGTCGGGCTGATCATCTCGCCGGTGAGCAGGCTGCGCGACATGCCGGAGCCGGTCGAGGAGCCGACGGCGGCGTGAGCGCCGGGACCACGCACGAGCGGGGGCGGCGGCACTTCCTCAGGGACGTGTCGCTGCCCTCGGTCGTGGCCGGGCTGCTCGCGGTGGTGGTGTCGTACTCGGGGCCGATGGTGATCGTGCTGGCCGCCGCCGAGGCCGGGCGGCTGACGCCGGGGCAGACCACGTCGTGGGTGTGGGCGGTGTCGCTGGGCAGCGGGCTGACCTGCGTGCTGCTGAGCCTGTGGACGCGGACGCCGGTGGTGACCGCGTTCTCCACGCCGGGCGCGGCGCTGCTGGTGACGACCCTGGACGATCACCCGTACGGGGCGGCGATCGGGGCGTTCGCGCTGGCCGGGGCGCTGATGGCGGTGGTGGGGTTCACCGGGCTGTTCGGCAGGCTGCTGGCGGTGATCCCGGCGCCGATCGTGTCCGGGGTGCTCGCGGGCGTCCTGTTCTCGTTCGGCGCGGACGCCTTCCGCGCGCTGGGCACGGCGCCGCTGGTGGTGGGCGCGGTGGTGGTGGGCTACCTGGTGGTCAAGCGGTTCAGCGCCCGGTACGCGGTGCTGGGCGGGCTGCTGCTGGGCGTGCCCGCCGCGCTGGCGACGGGCACCCGGTTGACGGCGGTGTCGCTGGAGTGGGCGCGCCCGGAGTGGACGGCGCCGCAGTTCACGCTCGGCGCGGCGGTGGGCATCGGGGTGCCGCTGTTCGTGGTGACGCTGGCGTCGCAGAACGCGCCGGGCCTGGCCGTGCTGCGCACCTCCGGCTACCCGACCCCGGACCGGCTGCTGATCGGCGCGACGGGGGTGACCTCCGCGCTGCTGGCCCCGTTCGGCTCGCACGCGATCAACCTGGCCGCCATCACGGCGGCGATCTGCACCGGCGAGGAGGCCCACCCGGACCCGCGCAGGCGGTACGCGGCGGCGGTGTCGTGCGGGGTGTTCTACCTGTGCGTGGGCGCGTTCGGCGCGACGCTGCTGGCGGTGTTCCTGGCGCTGCCGGGACAGCTGGTGGCGGCGGTGGCGGGCGTGGCGCTGCTGGGCGCGCTGGGGGCGGCGATCACCGACGCCACGGCGCGGGCCACGCACCGGGAGGGCGCGCTGATCGCGTTCCTGACCACCGCGTCGGGCGTGACCCTGCTGGGCGTCGGCGCGGCGTTCTGGGGGCTGCTGTTCGGCACGGCGGCCCACTTCGCGGTCACCCGCGTTCGCCCCGCCGGGTGACGCCGCCGGGTGATGCCGCTGGGTCGCCCGGTTCGCGCTCCTGTTCCCGGATCGCCCGCTCCAGAGGGGGTGAACCGCTCCCTGTCAGGGCGCGCCGGGGCTGCCTAGCGTGGAGGGCATGGAGACCATCAAGCTCAACAACGGCGTCGAGATGCCCGCCATCGGACTCGGGGTCTTCCAGTCAGCGCCCGAGGAGACCGCCGCCGCGGTCGCGGCGGCCCTGGAGGTCGGCTACCGGCACGTGGACACGGCGGCGGCCTACGGCAACGAGCGCGAGGTCGGCCGGGCGCTGCGGGAGTCCGGGCTGGACCGGTCGGAGTACTTCGTCGAGACCAAGGTGTGGATCAACGACTACGGGCGGGGCACGACGCGGCACGCGTTCGACAAGAGCGCGGGCAAGCTCGGCCTGGACGTGATCGACCTGCTGATCCTGCACCAGCCGTTCCCGCGCCGGTTCGACCTGACCGTGGAGGCGTACCGGGACCTGGAGGGGCTGCTCGCGGACGGTGCGGTGCGGGCGATCGGGGTCAGCAACTTCGCGCCCGCGCACCTGGAGCGGCTCGCCGCCGAGACCGGGGTGGTCCCGGCGGTGAACCAGGTCGAGCTGCACCCGTACTTCACCCAGCCCGACGTGCAGGCGGCCGACGCCGAGCGCGGGATCGTGACGCAGGCGTGGTCGCCGATCGGGGGGATCACGTTCTACCCCGGTTGGGGCGGCGCGGACCGGGTGAGCGTGCTGGAGGACCCGGTGATCACCGCGATCGCCGCCGAGCACGGGCGCACGCCCGCGCAGGTGATGCTGCGCTGGCACCTGCAGCGGGGGCGGTCGGCGATCCCGAAGTCGGTGAAGCCGCACCGGATCGCGGAGAACTTCGACGTGCTCGGGTTCGCGCTGACCGAGGCGGAGCTGGCGGCGGTCGACGGGCTGGACCGGGGCGTGCGCGGCGGGCCGGACCCGGAGGGGTTCACGCTGGAGGAGTGGGGGGCCGAGATCCCCGAGGCGTAGCGGGCGGTCGGGGCCGGGTGGCGGGGCAGCTCCCGCCACCCACCCCTGGCGGCCCCGGAGCGCGTCCGGCGGAAGGTGGCGCTCCCGAGCGGCTCGGGCGCGCCGGGGCCGGACGCGGTGGGTCGGGCGAGGTCGAACCGGGTGATCCGGCCCGGTGACGCGCACCTCGCGGCTGCCCGGCGACACCGCGCAGTCGCGGCCGTCAGCGCAGGGCGTCGCGGTCCTCCGGGCTCGGGCGCAGCTCGCACGGTCGGCAGCCCCCGGTGATCACCTCGGTGCGGTGGGCGGACGGCGCGAGCAGCGCGGCGACCAGGCCGCCGGGGTCGTCGCCGGTGGGGAAGGGCGCGTCGGGCCGAGCAGGCCGGTGGTGCGCACGCCCTCCGTCACGACGCCCTCGCCGGGCTCGGAGCACGCGTGCGGCGCCAGGTCCCGGTGGGTGGTCGCACTCCATCCCGCCGTTCGCGGCGCTCTCCCCGCCGCGGAATCGAGGACCGCGCGACGCCGCAGTGTGCCCAGCCGCGGCCCACGTCGAACTGTGGCGCATATTACCCCTGAATGGAGCAGGGCCCGAGGCTCGTCCTCGCTGGTCAACGCGGCTCCGACCTGGGAGCCTCGGATGTTCGGATGAGCAGCGTTCGACGAGGAGGTCGGATGTCCGCCCAGGATGAGCAACCCGTGATCGTGCACGCCAGCGGGGACGTGGACGCGGTCAGCGCCCCCGGTTTCGAGCGGCAGCTGCGCACAGCGTTCACCGAGGCCGCCGACAAGGGCGGGCCGGTGGTGGTGGACCTGACCGAGGTGCGGTTCTTCGCCTCGGTGGGCATGTCGCTGCTGGTGGAGCACCACCGCTTGGGCGCGCGGCAGGGCACGCCGCTGCGCGTGGTCGCCCCGGCCAGGACGATGGTGCGCGCCATGCGGGCCACGACCCTCGACCAGCTCCTCGACCTCTACCCGACGGTCCAGGAGGCGGTGGTCCCGGAAGCGCTGTGAGCACGCCGGACGCGGGCGCGCGGACTCCCCCTCCGCGCGCCCGCCCCCCCGGTTCAGCCCAGCAGCCCCTGCTCCTGGGCGCGCAGCACGGTCGCGAGCCGGTCGGTGGTGCCGAGCTTGCGGTAGAGGTGCTGGAGGTGCCGGTGCACCGTGCGCGGCGAGATGTCGAGCCTGCGGGCGATCGCGTCCGCCGTCAGCCCCTCGGCCAGCACCACCAGGACGGTCCGCTCGCGCTGGGTCAGCCGGTGGCCGTCGACGGGCAGCCGCACGACCGTGGCCAGCGACTCGCGCTCCGCCGCGACCAGCAGGGCGGCCAGCGGCGGCGGGCACGAGCGCGGTTCGTGCGCCAGGACCACCAGCAGCGGCGCGCCCGGTCCCCGGCGCACCAGGTGCTCCAGCAGCGCCAGCGAGGGCCGGTCGGCCAGGTGCACGTCGTCGAGCAGCAGCACCAGTCCCGGCAGCGAGCCGAGCACCGCGTCGACGGAGCGGCGCAGCTCGTCCTCGGTCAGGCCGAGCGCGCGCGGCGCCCGCAGCAGCCCGCGCAGCAGCAGGACCACGTCGCGCTCGCGGCCGTGCGCGGAGACCGCGCCGAGCGCGTCCTGGAACAGCCCGTACGCGCCCCCGCGCGCCCGTCCCCTGGCCACCAGCGCCCCCCGCGCCGAGGCCAGCGCGGCGAACTCGTCCAGCAGCCGGGTCCGCGCGGCCCCGCTCACCTCCGGGACGCCGAGCAGCCTGACCCCGGAGCGGTCGGACAGCAGCCGCTCGAAGCGATCGGCGCGAGGTCGCGCCTGCAAGGTCGATGTCATGTCCAAGTTCCCCCCGTGCGGTGGCAATCCCCGGTCACCACTAGTGCATGAGCGGAGGGGACCTGGCCAAATACACGGGCCCTCGGAAAACCGCCCGAATGCGGGATGCCCGTCGCCGGGCCCCGTCCGGGGTCCGCCGAACCGCCGCGGGGGCGGCGCGCGAACCTCCCCCGACGCCCTGATCGCATCGACGCCCGAAGCACTGCGGCACAGGGGTTCCGTTCGGCGGAGGGCGGTTCGCGGGAGCTTGCTGCGGGTAACACCGCACCGCAGGCGCGTCCGAATGGCCCAGTCCCCGTCGGCGTTCGCCAGGCACGGGCGGGCCGTCACCATTCACACAATGTGGGTGACGCGCGAAAGTGTTACCCACCGCCGAGTGAGTTGATGCGGCCGTCCCGGTGGGGACGCTACCCCTTGTCGTTCCCTCGTCCTACCTTTGAACCTACCGCTCGGGTGAGCGGACAAGTTCAGGGGAAAACAGGAGGTAGTGATGGGTCTGCTCGGCACACTGCTCGACCTGGTGAAGAACCTGCTCGGCGCTCTCCTGGGCGGTCTCGTCTGACCGCCGCGTCCCACCGGTCCGGTCGCACGGTCCCGCCGAGGGGGCGGGACCGCGCGAGCTGATCGGCGGGACCACGGTGCTCCCGGCGGCACGCCTGCACCCGTCCGGAGCAAGCAGCGGCCCCCCGTTCCCTGACTGGGAACGGGGGGCCGCTGCTCACGCGCGAGCCGGGATCAGTGCGGCAGCTCCGCGGCCAGCCGCTCGTCGCCGCTCTGCTCCTTGAGCGGCTTCTCCTTGATGAACAGCACCGCGATCAGCGCGATCGCCGCGATCGGCGCGCCGATCAGGAACAGCTCGGCGGTGGCCGTGGCGTACACGTCGCGCACCACCAGCCGGATCGGCTCCGGCAGCGCGGACAGGTCCGGCACCGCCGTGTGGCCGCCGCCGCTGGCGAGCATGTCGGCGGGCACGCCCAGCGCGGTGAGCTTCTCGCCCATCAGGGTGGACACCCGGTTGGCCAGCACCGCGCCCAGCGCGCTCACGCCGATCGAGCCGCCGAGGCTGCGGAAGAAGGTCAGCGTGGACGTGGTGGCGCCGAGGTCCTTGGCGGGCACGTCGTTCTGCGCGGCCAGCACCAGGTTCTGCATCACCATGCCGACGCCGACGCCGAGCACGGCCATGTGCGCGCCGACGACGGGCACGGTGGTGTTCGCGTCGATCGTGGACAGCAGCAGCATCCCGACGACCATGATCGCGGCGCCCGCGACCAGGAACGCCTTCCAGCGGCCCCACTTGGTGATCAGCTGTCCGGCGATCGTGGACGACAGGAACAGGCCGAACACCATCGGCAGGCTCATCAGGCCCGCCTGGGTGGGGGTCTTGCCGAGGCCGATCTGGAAGTACTGCGACAGGAACACCGTGCCGCCGAACATCGCCACGCCGACCAGGACGCTGGCGATGGTGGTGAGGCTGACCGTGCGGTTGGCGAACAGGCGCAGCGGCACCACCGGGTCGGCGGCGCGGGACTCGACCCACACGGCCAGCGCGAGCAGCAGCACGCCGCCGCCGACCAGCGCGGCCGACCAGGCGGAGACCCACTCGAACGAGCCGCCCGCGAGGGTGGACCAGATCAGCAGGGTGGAGACGCCGCCGGTGATCAGCGCGGCGCCCAGGTAGTCGATCTTGACCGAGTCCTTGCGCGCCAGGGGCAGGTGCAGGGTGCGCTGGAGCAGCACGATGGCGGCCAGG
This sequence comes from Actinosynnema pretiosum, assembly GCF_024171695.1. Taxonomy (GTDB): domain Bacteria; phylum Actinomycetota; class Actinomycetes; order Mycobacteriales; family Pseudonocardiaceae; genus Actinosynnema; species Actinosynnema pretiosum. The sequence continues at coordinate 155,084 of NZ_JAMTCF010000006.1, forward strand.
GTGAACGGGACGCCGATGAAGAAGCACCAGCGCCAGCCCAGCCACGAGGTGTCCACCAGGAACCCGCCGATGAGCGGGCCCGCGACGGTGCCGATGCCGAAGACGGCGCCGAACAGACCGGCGTAGCGGCCCAGCTCGCGCGGCGGGATCATCGCGGCCATCACGATGGTGGACAGCGCGGTCATGCCGCCCGCGCCGAGGCCCTGGACGACGCGGCTGACGATCAGCACCTCGACGTTCGGCGAGAAGCCCGCCAGGAGCGAGCCGACCACGAACAGGCCGAGGGAGAGCTGGATGAGCAGCTTGCGGCTGTAGAGGTCGGCGAGCTTGCCCCACAGCGGGACGGTCGCGGTCATCGCGAGCAGCTCGGCGGTGACGACCCAGGTGTAGACCGACTGCGAGCCGTCGAGGTCGGAGATGATGCGCGGCAGGGCGTTCGAGACGACGGTCGAGGCCAGGATGGACACGAACATGCCCAGCATCAGGCCCGTCATCGCCTGGATCACGTCGCGGCGGGAGGCGCTCGGGGCCCCGGTCGCCGGTAGAGCGGTGTCGGTCATCTTTCCTCGTCGGATCGGTGGTGCGGGGTTTTCGGGAGGGCGAAGCCGGAGGCCAGCAGGTCGAAGGCCTCGGCGATCAGGTCGGTGAGCGGGGGCGCGTCCCTGGCGGCGGGCCAGCTGGCCCAGCGCCAGGCGGCGACGCGGAACGCGGTGTTGGCGGCGGCGGCCAGGAGCATGGGGTGGGCGTCGGTCTCGGCGTGCCCGGTGCGCTCGGCGAGCGCGCGCACCATGTGCCGCTCGACCTGCTCGCCCGCGGCGAAGACCTTGGGCAGCAGCACGGGGTTCTGCTCGATGACGCGCATCCGGCGCAGCCACTCGTCGCGGCCCGCGGTCTCCTCGGCCAGTTCCGCGAGGAGGGCGGCGCGCAGCACGGCGACGGGGGTCAGCTCGGCGGGCTGGCCGAGGATGCGGCGCGCGAGGCGCGGACCCGCGTCGGGGTCGGGCCCGAGGAGGGCCTCTTCCTTGGTGGCGAAGTAGTTGAAGAAGGTGCGGGCGGAGACGCCCGCGGCGGCGGCGATGTCCTCGACGGTGATGCCGTCGAGCCCGCGCTCGGCGACCAGGTCAAGCGCGGCGTCGGCCAGCGCCTGCCTGGTCAGCCGCTTCTTGCGGTCGCGCAAGCCTTCCCCCATACGAGTGAGGGTAGGCGGAAAGCTGCACATAGTGCAAGTTTGCAGCGACTGAAGTTTTTATGTCGGAAAGGTAACGGGCCGACGGTCCCGGTACCGGCTGGTCAGCCGCACGCTCCCGCGACCAGACGGCGGAGCTCCACTTGGGGCAACGGGTTCGCGCTCAGCCACCCGTCCCGCTCGACCACGAGCAACCGCCCACGGCGGGTGTCGAGCCAGCGGACAGGACTCGTACGTGCGTCACCCGAACGGTGGCCACGGGGCCGAACCGTGCACATACCGCCACCGAGCGCGGAGGCCAGCAGGGTGGTCCACCCGCGCGCCGAGGACCCGGTGACCCCGTGCGCGGTGAGCACCTCCCAGGCCCCGTGCGCGGGCGCCCGCCCGGCGGCGGCCACGGCGGCGGCGGGCGCGGTGAGGGGGAGGCAGTCGGCGGGCGGGAGGACGGGCTCGGCGGCGAGGAGGACGTCGGGGAGCAGGTCGGGCAGGCAGGGCGTGACGGTGACGTCGGACCCGCTGCCGGAGGGCCGCACCGCGAACGCGACCCCGCCGCCCCGGACCCCGACGGCGACGCCGGAGGCGCCTTCCCAGTGCACGCGGTCGCCGGGGAGGGCGGTGACGAGGTCGGCGAGGTGCCCGGTGGGACCCCGGTGGTCGGCCAGGCCCTTGGCGCGCAGGGAGGCGGAGACCCGGCGGTTGTCGGCGAGGTGGTCGGCCCAGGTGCGGGCGGTGGGGGGCTCGGGGAGGGGGAGGGGCCAGGGGGCGGCGGCAGTCTCGCAGAGGAGGTAGAGCTCGCGGGCGGTGAGGAGGAGGTGGTTCACCGGGGCCCGCACAGCTTGGTGAGCAGCGCGACGATCTCGGCCTCGGCGGAGCGGTAGGACTCGGCGTCGGCGGACAGGTTGGCGCCGATGTCCTCCAGCACGGCCACCGCCTCCGCCAAGGCGCGGCCGACCTCGCGGTGGTGCGCCTCGAACGCGGCCGCCAAGTGCCCGGAGTGCGGGCTGGACCCGAGCGGCAGGTCCTCCGCCAGTTCCCGGTGGACCTCCCGCGCCTCGCCCAGGACGTCGAGCAGCGCGGCGACGTCCTGGGCGCACTTCCCGGCCGCGCCCGCGCTGTGGTCGAACCCGGCGGGCGCGCTCCCGCCGGGCTTGTCATCGAGGTACACGACAGCCTCCGCTCACTCGCCGATCACCTTGGGGGCGACCCGCAGCCCTTCCGGGCCGAACGGGTTCGCGTCGTAGGGGGTTTTGCGCCGCCACTCCCTGTCCTGCCGGGACGCGCCTGCGTCGGAGCCGAACGGCCCGTACATCGGCGGTGTGGCGGGAGCCGCCGCAGGGCGCGCCGGGGAGCGCGTCTCGGCCGCCCGCGCGTCACCGTGCGCCTGCCCGAGCACGGAGGTCGCCGGACCGGGCAGGACCGGCGCGGGCTGGCCACCGACCACGCCTCGGGACCGCGCGCCCCCGGCCGGGCGGGCGCCTCCCCCTGAGGCGGGACGCGCCGCAGGGGGCTGCCACACGGCGGTCGCGGAGGCCCCGGTCTGCACCGGGGTCTGCGCCTGCGGCGCGGGGGTGGCCCCGGTGAGGGCGTGCCAGCGGGCCTCGACGCCGGACGGGGCGGACGCCGACACCCCGGTCGTCCCCGAGGGCGCGATGACCTCGGGGACGACCTCGGCGACGGCGGCCCCGGACGGGCGCGGAGGTTCGGCGACGGGCGCGTCGGGCACGACCTGTTCGAGCGGAGCGGGCAGGGCGCCGCTTTGACCGCGCAAAAAAGGCAAGACACCCAGAAAGCCGTCCACTTCCCCCCTCGGGAACGGGGTGTCCCCGGAGGTGCCCCACCCCGGTTTCGGGGGCGGCGAATTCTTGCCCACCCGGTCCTCGACGTCCCACGAACCGCTCTCGTGGGCGCGCATCACCGCGATCGCTCTCTGCTTCTGCTCCTCACGCAGGGCGGCGCGTGCCCACTGCCCCGCGACCGCGCCCACGAGGAACCCCGCGGGCCCGCCGACGCGGGCGCCCGCCGCGCCGTCGGCCAAGAGGTCCCACGGCGAACCGGAGTCGACCGGAGGCATCTCCTCGATGGCACGAGCCAGTCGGGCACCGGCCAACCGGGTGTGCCCGCTCGCCTTCTCGGCGTTCGCGCCGAGCTGGTCGAACCACCGCGCGTGCTTGTCGACCGAGACGCGGGCCGCGTCGGCGGCCTCCCCCGTCCAGCAGGCTTCGAGCTCACCGGAGATCCTGATCATCTCACCGGCCGCCTGGGCGAGCAGCCCGCCGAGCCTGCCCCAGTCGGCCGCCCTGGCCGCCACGGCCTCGGGATCAGCCCCGCCGTGCAGCATCTCGTGCATCTCCTGGTGGGTGTGCCCCTCCCAGCGAACTCCCTCGCGACGCACCGCAGAATCCCCCCGCGCACTCCCCCGCCGAACCGAACGCGGGGGACCCTAACGGAGCCGGAAAAACATATCCGACCTGGGGAATCCCCATTTCCAGCGAATGCTCCAACCCGCCGCAGAAATGCGGCCATTCCACCCAGGGGAACAATTCCCTCACTCCCCCAGGATCCGCACCGACGTGATCGCCGCCAACCCCGACACCGTCAGCACCGCCTCCAACAACTCCCCCGCCACCACCTCCACCCGCTCCGCGTGCGCGAACAACCCGCTCAACGCCGCGCTGTCCAGATACCCGACCCCCACCAGGTCCACCACCACCGGCCCACCCCCCACCGGCGCCCCCCGCACCGCGTCCGCGAGCGCCCCGGTGAACCGCGCCGCGTTGGCCATGTCGATCTCTCCCGCCACGGTGAGCACCACCGCGCCGTCCGCGCGGCTGGTGGTGGCCAGGGTCAGCTCGGGGTTCATGGGGTGATCCTCGTCCGCAGTTCCACGACCGTCCCGCCCGGTCCGGGCCGGACGGACACCTCGTCCACCAGGGCACGCATCAGGCCGATCCCGTGCCCCCTCGCCAGGTCGCCGCCCGCGACGGGGTCCCGCCACGCGCCGCTGTCCGCGACGACCAACCGCAGCCGGTCCACGGTCGCGCTGGCGCGCAGCACCACCTGCCCTCCCGGTCGGTCGCGGTGGCCGTGCTCCACCGCGTTCGCGCACGCCTCCCCCGCCGCCACCAGCACGTTCTGCGCCTGCCCCCGCCCGATCCCGCACGCGGTCAGCCAGTCCCTCAGCAGCCCCCGCACCCGCGACAGCTCCAGCGCCTCCGCCGGGAACTCCACGACCAGCGGACCCGGCCGCCGGTACAGCAGCACCGCCACGTCGTCCTCGAACCCCCCTTCCGGGACCAGTCTCGACATCACGTGCGCGGCCAGGTCCTCCACCGACACGTCCCGCCCCTCCTGCAGCGCCCGCCCCGCCAGCTCGATCCCGTCGTCCAGCGACTGCCTGCGCCGCTCCACCAACCCGTCCGTGTACAGCAGCAGCGTGCCGCGCGCGGGCACGTCGCACCACGCCTCGGTGCGCTCCCGGTCCGGTTTGATCGCCAGCGGCAGCGAGCGACCGCCGTCCAGCAGCTCCACGCCGCCGCCCGGTCTGGCCAGCACGCCCGGCGGGTGCCCGGCGCTGGCGTACACCAGGTGCCCGGTGTCCGGCGACAGCACGCCGCAGAACACCGTGGTGCACCGCGCGCCCGGCACGGTCATCGCGAACCGGTCCAGCGCGCTGAGCGTCTGCGCGGGACCGCTGTCCTGGAGCAGCAGCGCCCGGCACGCGCTGCGCAGCTGCCCCATCGCGGTGGCCGAGTGCAGGCCGTGGCCGACGCAGTCGCCGACCACGATCCCGGTGCGCCCACCGGCCAGCGGCACGATGTCGTACCAGTCGCCGCCGACCTCCAGCGGCCGGGTGGCGGGCTCGTAGCGGGCGGCGAACCCGCCGGGCAGCTCCTGCGGGCCCAGGATCGCCCGCTGCAGCGCGAGCGCGGTCTCCCGCTGCACGTCGATGTGGTGCAACCGGTGCAGCGCCTGCCCGAGGTGCCCGGCCAGCAGCACCAGCAGCGCCTCGTCCTGCGCCGCGAACCGCCTGCTGCCACCCAGCTCCACCCGCAGCGCCAGCGCCCCGGCCGGGTGCTCCAGGGTGATGCCGACCAGCCCCGGCCCGTCGGAGTGCGCGACCAGCGGCGGCCTGGACAGCGCGTCGCGCAGCACCCGCGCGGTGGCGGGCGGCACCGGGGCGCGGTCGGCGTCGGGGCACTTGCTCCTGGGCGCCTCGCCCTCGGGCAACCGCTCGGTGGTGAGCAGCTCCTCGCCGCCCGCACCGGCCCCGACCAGCGCGACGACCCGCTCGGCCCGCCACAGCCTGGCCAGCTCCCCCAGCGCGCCGACCAGCGCGTCGGACACCCCGTCCGCCTCGGACAGCCGCACGCTCAGCGCCGCCACGGCCGCCTCCCGCACCGCCGCGTAGTGCTCGTCGGTGACGTCCCGGAACGTGCCGACCACGACCCGGTCCCCGGTGTCCGGGTCCTCGACCCGGTTGAACGCGGCGGCCACCCACAGCCGGTGCCCGTCGCGGTGCACCACCGGCACGACGGTGTGCGCGCCGCTGCCCGGCCCGACCAGGTCGGTGAACACCTCCTCGACCCGCGCGTGCCCCTCGGGGTCGTCCTCGCTGGTGGGCCACCACGGGTACACCGGCCCGTACGGCAACCCCTCCGGCCCGTAGCCGAGCACGGTGGTGAACGCGGCGTTGATCTCCACGACCGCGCCGGTCTCGTCGCAGACGAAGAACGCCTCCTGCAGCGAGTCCAGCAGGGCGGCCCGCCACCGGGCGTGGTGGTCGCGCAGCCTGGCCAGCTCGACGTTCGCGCGCACCCGCGCCAGCAGGTCGGCCGCCGCGAACGGCTTGACCAGGTAGTCGTCGGCCCCGGCCGCGAGCCCCTCGATGGACGCCTCCTGCCCGGCGCGCGCGGACAGCAGCACCACCGGCACCCCGGCCGTGCGCTGGTCGGCGCGCAGGGCCGCGACCAGGCCGAGGCCGTCCAGGTTCGGCATCATCACGTCGGTGACCACCAGGTCCGGGGTGCGGGCGCGCACCTCCTCCAGCGCGGCCCGCCCGTCCCCGACGGCCCGCACCCGGTACCCGGCCGAGCGCAGCAGCCTGGTCAGGTACTCGCGCATGTCGGCGTTGTCGTCGGCGACCACGACCCGCGCGGGCAGCGCCGACTCGGGGGCGCGCAGCGGCGACTGGGCCAGCACGGGCGCGCCGTCGTCGCCGGGGTCGCCGCCGTCGCCGGGGTCGCGGTCGTCGCCGGGGTCGCGGTCGTCGGGCAGCCAGCGCAGCGCCTCCTGCAGGTACGGCTCGGCCCCGGACGCGCGGCGCCCGCCGCCCACCGCGACCACCGCGTCGGCGGGCAGGTGCGCGGTGCCCAGCGGCAGCCGGATGGTGAACGCGGTGCCGCCGCCGGGCGCGCCCGCCGCGCTGATCTCGCCGCCGTGCAGCCCCACCAGCTCGCGCACCAGCGCCAGCCCGATCCCGCTGCCCTCGGCCGACCTGGCCCTGGTGTTCTCGATGCGGTGGAACCGCTCGAACAGCCGGGGCAGCTCGTCGACGGGCACCCCGACGCCGGTGTCGGCGACGGTCACCACCGCGTGGTCGCCCTCGCGGTGCACCTCGACGCGGATGCCCCCGCCGAAGGTGAACTTGAGCGCGTTGGACAGCAGGTTGAGCACGACGTTCTCCCACATGCCTCGGTCCAGGTGCACGGGGACGCCCAGCGGCGGGCAGTCCACGCGGAGCTCCAGACCGGCCTTCTCCACGGCCGAGCGGAACGTGCTGGCCAGTTCGGCGGTGACCACCGCCAGGTCGACGGGTTCGTAGCGGGCCCGCATCCGCCCGGCCTCGATGCGGGAGAAGTCCAGCAGCGCGGTGACCAGCCTGCCCAGGCGCAGCGCGTTGCGGTGGACCACGTCCAGCTCGGCCCGCTCCCCCGGTCCGGCCCGCGCCCGCAGCTCCTGCAGCGGGCCGGTGATCAAGGTCAGCGGGGTGCGGAACTCGTGGCTGATGTTCGCGAAGAACGCGGTCTTGGCGCGGTCCAGCTCGGCCAGCTCCTCGGCGCGCCGCCGCTGCGCCCGGTAGGCGAGGGCGGCGTTGACCACGGCCGCGCACTGGCGGGCCACCAGCGCCAGGAACGCCCGGTGCGGCTCGTCGGGTGCCCGGCCCGCACAGGAGGCGAGCACCACCACCCCGACCGGTTCATCGCCGTCGCCGGGCAGCGGCAGCACGGTGGCCCGGTGGGGCGGGGCCTGCCAGTCACCGGCGGGCAGCGGCGGGTCGAGCAGCAGGTGCAGGTCCTCGACCACGGCGGGCGCGCCGCCGTCCAGGACCTCGCGCAGCGGCCAGGTCCCCTCGGGCGGCGGGTCGCCCGGTCCGGCCGCGACGCGCCGCAGCCCGCCGCAGGCATCGAGCAGGTGCAGCTCGGCGTACGGCACGTCCCGGCCGGTGAGCGCGTCGAGCAGCAGCGCGCACGCCTCGTCCACGTCGCGGGTGTCGCCCGCCCGCGCGCCCAGGTCGTGCAGCACCGCCAGCCTGCGCTCGCCCACGACCCGCTCGGTGGTGTCGCTGACGGCGGTGAACACCCCGCGCACCACGCCCTCGTCGTCGTGCAGCGGGCTGTAGGAGTACGTCCAGTACGTCTCCTCCAGGTACCCGTGCCTGCGCATGGGCAGCAGCAGGTCCTCGGACCAGGTGGCCTCACCGGTGGTCAGCACCGACCGGAGCATCGGCCCGATGATGTGCCAGATCTCCGACCACACCCGCTCGCCGGGCTTGCCGAGCGCCGGGTGGTTGGCGCCGAGCAGCGGCAGGTAGGCGTCGTTGTAGAGGAACCGCAGCTCAGGGCCCCACCACACGATCATCGGGAACCGGGAGGTCAGGCAGATCCGCACCGCCGTGCGCAGGCTCGCTGGCCAGTCCTCGACCGGTCCCAGCGGGCCGTCCGCCCACGGGTGGGCGCGCGTCAGCCGCGCCATCTCGCCGTCACCGGGGAACGCGAGCCCCGCCTGAGCCATCTCCGCCCGCACCCCCATCGCGTGCCCGCCGGGCGCGCCCGGCGCGTCGTTCCGGGGGCAGGATAGGGCCGCTCGGGCCGATCAGGCCGTCACGACGCGCAGGCGATCTCGGCCCACACCGTTTTGCCGCCCGACCGGTGGGTGACCCCCCACCCCCGGCACAGGTTCGACACGATCACCATGCCCCGGCCCCGGTACCCGCCGAGGCGCGAGCGGCCGATGACCGGCAGCGACGGGGACGCGTCGTCCACCTCCACGCGCACCAGCCAGGGCGTGCCGTGCCGGTGCAGCCGCAGCGCGCGCGGGGCGCGGCCGTGGTCGAACGCGTTGCTCACCAGCTCGGTCACCACGAGCACGGTGTCGCCGAGCTTCTCCTCGTCCAGCCCGGCCAGGACCTCGTCCACCCAGCGGCGCACCCGCGCCAGCGGCGGTGTGCGCTGCGACAGGTCCAGCGACAGCGGGCGCGCGGCGCCCTCGGAACCGATGTCCAGGACCAAGGTCCTCCCCTTCCCGGTCGGCCGCACGGGGGCCGGTGCGCGGGAGGTACCCGAACGCCGGGCCCGGCAACCGGGCTGGTGTCGCACCCCACTGACTGCACCGGTTCAGCAGGTGTCCAAAGAGGAGGAACCGCCCAGGTCGCAGCGGCTATGGTTTGCGCTGCACGGGTTGCGCCCCTTGCGGAACCGGGGTGCACCGGAGGACGTTGGAGATCATCCCGCCGTGAGCGGGGACACACGACAGATGACGAGGGGAGCTGACACGGTGACGACTGGCGAGGTCCGCGAAGAACTCCTCCCCCTGCGCGTCGACTTCGACCGGACATGGCGCGGTTACGACAGGGACCAGGTCCAGAACTACGTGCGCGAGGCGGAGACCGGGACGCGGCTGCTGGCCGCCGACCGGGACGCCGCCGTGGCGCGCGCGGAGGACCTGGCCAGGCAGCTGGAGGAGGCCCGCGCCCAGGTGCGGGAGCTGCGGGCGAAGGTGGACCGCATCAGCGGTGCGCCGGTGGACGTCGAGGCGTTGGAGGAGCGGCTGCGCGGGCGGGTCGAGCTGGCCCACCGGCAGGCCGAGGAGATCACCGCGCGCGCTCGGGCGGCGGCCGAGCGCACGTGGGCGGACGCGGACCGGGCGGCGGCGAGCCTGCGCGAGCAGTGGGAGCGGCTGGTCGGCGAGCAGCACGAGGCGACCAGGCACACCCGCGAGGAGGCCGAGGCCGCGGCGCGCGCGGCCGAGGAGCAGCGGCGGGAGCTGGACGAGCAGTCGGCGCGGCTGCGGGCGCAGGTCGAGTCGGACTTCACCGAGGCGATGCGCGCCCGGCGGGGCGAGGCGCTGGCCGCGCTGGCCCGGCGGGACGCGGAGAGCCAGGCCGAGGCGAAGCGGCTGGTCACCGAGGCCGCCGAGCACGCCGCGAGCATCGTGGCCGAGGCCGAGCGCCGGGTCGCGGAGCTCAAGGCGGGGCGGCAGCGGGTGGCCGAGCAGCTGCTCGTGGCGCAGCGGATGCTGAGCGACGCGCAGGACGAGCTGGAGCCGCTGCCGGAGGAGCAGGAGCCGCAGGTGCCGCACCTGGTCGCGGTCTGACGTCGGGGTTCGACGTCGAAGTCTGACGTCGCGGTCTGACGTCGGGGTCTGACCTCGGGGTTCGATATCCCGGTCTGATGTGGGGGTTCGACGCCGGGGTTCCGGCACGGCTGCTCGGCTCGGTGGCTGCTCGGTTCGGTGGTGGTTCGGCTCGGCTCGGTTGTCCGGGTCGGTTCGTCCGGGTCGGTTCGTCCGGGTCGGTTGTTCGGTGCGGTCGGTCGACGGGGTTGTCGGCGGGCCGCGCGGGGTGAGCGGCGCCTGCCCGCGCGCGGGTCGGCGCGGAGCGCTCGCGCAGCCGGTGGGCGCTGACCGCCGGGTGCGACCGGGAGCGCCCTGCGGGGCGCGTTGAGCGGTGTGGCGGGGGAGCCTGCGCGTGGTGGCCGATCGCGGTGCGAGCGGTTCTGCGGGTAGGCTCCCCTACCCATGTGCGAGGGTTCCCGCCTGCGCTGGAGCGCCGGTCGGAACGGCGCCCGCGCCGCGCCAGGGGCCGCTGGTCCGGGTGGCGGCGGGTGGTGCGACACCGGGGGGACCGCCACGTGGCGACGGGCGCCGCGCGGGACCGGTTGGGCGGTGCGGCGATGACCGAGCGCGGTGGGCTGGAGCCGGAACCGGGGCGGGCCCTCGGCGTGCCGGGCGGGCGGGTGCCCAGGCCGCGCTCACCCGACCGGAGCGGGCCGATCCGGGTGCCCGGCGCGCGCGGACCGGTGGCGCAGCGGGGTTTCCGGGCCTCGCTCACCCAGGGGCAGTGGGACCTGCTGGTCGCCGAGGGCGCGCTGACCCCGCACGAGAGCCGCAGGCGGCTGCTGCTGCAGGGCGACCCCGGCGAGGTGGTGCTGCTGTGCGTGGCGGGCCGGGTGAAGGTGGTCTACTCCGAGCCGGACGGGCGGGAGATCCTGCTCGCCGTGCGCGGGCCCGGCGACGTGCTGGGCGAGTTCGCGGCGCAGGACAAGCTGCCCCGGTCGGCGACCGTGCAGGCCATCGAGCGCGGGGCGACGGCGCGGTTGCCCGCCGAGCGGTTCGACGCGCTGGTCGGGCGGTGCGGGGTCGAGGCCGAGCTGCGGAACTACGTGATGGGCAAGTTCCGGGAGAGCTTCACGCACACCTGGCGGGTCGCGCACCGCACCGCCGCCGACCGGCTGGCGGACCTGGTGGCGGAGCTGGTCGGCGCGGCCGGGCCGGAGCACCCGTCGGCGACCACGATCCCGATGTCGCAGGAGGAGCTGGCCGCCGCGCTGGGGCTGGCGCGCTCGGCGGTGACCCCGGTGCTGGCGGAGTGGAAGGCGGCCGGGCTGGTGCGGATCGCGCGGGGCGTGCTCCGGGTGGTGGACCTGGATGCGCTGCTCGCCTCGCGGCCGGGCGATCCCGGCTGACCGCCCTGAACCCGGCTGACCGCCCTGACCAGGGCCTCCCCGCTCGTCGGCGGAAATTCTCGCCCTGCGTCCAGTTCTGGACAGAACGCGCGCCCCCGACCGGTCAGGCTTGGTCGTGTTGGACCGAGGGGAAGCGGGAACGGGGGCGCGGAGCGGGCCCCGCCGGCACCGGGGGGCTGGCGGCGGGATCCAGGGGGGACCGCGCGTGGCGTCGGGGGGACGCTCGCGCGGCGCCCGCTCCGCAGAGCGCTGGGGGTGTCGTGCCGGGACGCGGGTGGGACCGCGCCCCGGCACGACCGCGCGCTCCGGTCAGCAGGAGCCGTCGGACTCCTTGAGCCCGGTGTTGGCGCCCGCCGTGCGGGCCACGATGTTCGGCACGCAGCTGGTCTGGTCGAGCCGGTAGCTGTAGGGCACGGTCACCGAGGTGGTGGACTGCGGGTTGGGCCCGGCCGGGTTGGTCTCGTCGTCCGGGGTGGACCAGGTGACGTTGTCGAACGTGTTCCCGCTGACCTGCCAGTAGCCCGCCTCGTCGGTGTAGAAGGTGCCGAGGGCGTCGCGGGAGTTCTTGAAGTAGTTGTTCTCCACCTTGGCCTTCGCGCCCGCGCGCGAGTTGATGCCGGACTCGTTGAGGCTCACGTAGTGGTTGTTGTACATGTGCGCCGTGCCGCCGCGCAGCAGCGGGGTCCGGGAGTCGATGTTCTGGTACAGGTTGTGGTGGTAGGTGATGAAGCTGTTCGACCGGTCGCTCTCGCTGGAACCGACCAGACCGCCGCGACCGGAATTGCGCAGGGTGCTGTAGGACAGGGTCACGTACTGGGTGTTGTCCTTCATGTCGAAAAGCCCGTCGTACCCCGCCGATTCACCGCCCGAGGCGATCAGGTTCGCGTGGTCGACCCACACGTTGCGCACGTCCCGCTCCATGCCGATCGCGTCGCCGCCGTTGGACGTGGGCGAACCGGACTTCTTCACGTTCTGGATCGTCACGTTCCGGATGATGATGTTGCGGGATTCGCGGATGTGGATGCCGATCTGGTCGAACACCGCGCCGGAGCCGACCCCGATGATCGTGACGTTGCTGATCTTCTTGAGCTCGATCACCCCGGCTGCCGTGTCGCAGCTGCCGGACACCTTGCTGGTGTTGCCGTGGTTGATCGTGCCCTGCACCTCGATGGTGATGGGGGTGCTCGTGCTGGCCCGGCCGCACAGCGCCTGGTGGATCTGGGTGCCGGTGCTGGCCCGCACCACCGCCCCGCCCTGGCCGCCGGTGGTGCCGCCGTTGGCGGAGGCGTACCCGGTCGCGGTGCCCGCGGCGGAGGCCGACCCGGCGGTGAGCGCGGCGCCCGCCGTGGTCGACACGAGCAGCGCGGCCACGACCGCGGGGATTCGCCGGACGACTGATCGCTTCATTCCATCTCCTGCGTCGTCGAAGGATGGGAGGGTTCAGCGGCGGTCGACCGGGGGCGTCGTTGCCCCGGCCTCTTCACGAAATCAGTCGACACGTGTCGGAAAGCGCTTGCCCCGAAGCTAGAGGCGGGTCTTGATCGTGTCAATCCGGGGCGGCGTTCATTCACGAATGCGGACAGCGGGGGGCGGGGAACGATTCCTGCGGCTGGTCACGTATCTGAACTTCTTGTTCTGGTACGTGAACTCCGAACGGTGGCGGTGGCGTCGGAAACGACTTTCCCCGACACGGCGGGACCGCGTCGGCGGGGGTGCCGACGCGGTCCCGGTCTCGTGGAGGGCTGGGGTCAGGTGGTGGTGCAGGCCGCCCCGTTGAGGGTGAACGCGTTCGGTTTCCCGGAGTCGCCGGTGTGGGTGGCCTGGAGGCCGATCGTGGTGGACGCGCCGGGTGCCAGGGCGCCGTTGTACGGGGCGTTCACGGCGGTGACGGCGCTCCCGGACGAGCTGAACGTGGCGTTCCAGCCCGAGGTCACGCGCTGCCCCGACGGCAGGGTGAAGGCGAGCGTCCAGCCGTTGACCGCGCCGCTGCCGGTGTTGGTGATCGTGATGCTCGCGGTGAGGCCGGTGTTCCAGGCGTTCACCGAGTAGCCGACCCGGCAGGCGCCGGACGGGTTCGGGGGCGTGGTCGTCGTGGTCGTAGTGGTGGTCGTGGTCGTCGTCGTGGTCGTGGGGTTCTGGCCGGGGTTGTCCAGGCCGAAGAACTCGATCACGCGCTGCGCCATCCCCGACGCCATCAGGTTGTGCCCGACGCCCTGCAGCGAGATGGCCTCCACCTTGTCGCCGTAGCGGGTGCGGGTCCAGTTCGGCTGCGGGTAGTCGGTCGAGGTCGGCGTGGTGGACAGGCCGTGCACGTTGGTCCACTGGTCGATCTGCTCGCCGAAGTTCGGGTACCGCAGCGTGTCGTCCTGCGTGCCGTGCCAGGTCTGCACCCTCGGCCTCGGCCCGGTGTAACCGGGGTACGCCGAGCGGGCGATGTCGCCCCACTGGGCCGGGGTCTTGAGCACGGTGCCGTTCGCGCAGGCGCTGTTCCACAGCGACCCGTCCGTGGTGGCGAAGCACCCGTCCGGGACGCCCGCGAACGGGGCGCCCGCCGCGAACACGTCCGGGTAGTTGGCGAGCATGACGTTGGTGGTCATGGCCCCGGACGACACGCCGGTGACGAACACCCGCGCCGGGTCGCCGTTGTAGCGCTGGAGGGTGTGGCGGACCATCGAGATCAGCCCGACCGGGTCGCTGCCGCCGTCGCGGCGCAGCGCCTGCGGCGAGGACACGTCGAAGCAGTTGCCGCTGCGGGTGGCCGACGGGTAGATCACGATGAAGCCGTGCTGGTCGGCCAGGCGCGCGTACTCGGTGCCGGAGTGGAACGCCGGGCCGGAGCCGGTGCAGTAGTGCACGGCGAGCAGCACGGCCGGTCTGCTCGCCACCCGATCGGGGACGTAGAGGTGCATCCGCAGGCCGCTCGGGTTGTTCCCGAACCCGGTGACCTCGACCAGCGACGCCGCACTGGCCTGCGGCGCCGCGACAAACGCGAAGAGGGCGACGACAGCCGCCACGAGCAACCCGACAGTTTTCACCCGCCAACCATGTGCGCGCAAACCGTTGTCCGACAACGGTTTGCGCAGAAGTTGCGCGGGACGGGCGGGGCGCAGGGTCAGCGCAGCCGCAGGCAGTCCCGCAGCCCGCGCGCCACCCGGCCCATCACCGCCTCGGCTCCCGGTTGCGCGGCGGCGGGCACGGTCGAGCCGGTCAGGGCGGCCACCGCGAACACCTGGCCGTCGTCGTGCTCCACCACGCCCACCTCGTGCCGCAGGGTCAGCAGGGTGCCGGTCTTCGAGGACCAGCGGGTCGCGTCCGAGGTGAAGTCCGGGGCCAGCCGGTGCCGCAGCACGTTCAGGGACATCAGCTCCCGCACCCGCGCCGCCACCTCCCCGTTGATCGCCGAGGGCAGCCACAGCGCCTGGAGCAGGTCGGTGAAGGCCCGCGCCGACCCGGCGTTCGCGCGCGTCACGTCCAGCTGCGCGACCGGGTGACCACGACCGGGGGTGCCCGCGACCGCCGCCAGGGAGTGCGCCAGGTGCACCTCGGTCGGGGCGAAGCGCTCCACCGGGGTGTCGGTGAGCGGGTCCAGGTCGTGCCGCACCGCCAGCCCCCGCACGCCCAGCTCGCGCAGCAGCGCGTTCACCTCCGGCGGCGGGGTCAGTGCGAACAGGGCGTCGGCGGCCCGGCTGTCGCTGATCGCCACGCTCAGGTACAGCAGGTCGTCCACCGCCACCTCCACCGGGTGACGGAACCACGACAGGCCGGGTGGTCCGGCGGGCGCGTCCGGCTCGGGGCGCACCGCGACCCGCCGGGCGCCGTCCAGCTCGCCGCGCCGCACCCGCTCCAGGGTCGCCACCGCCAGCGGCACCTTCACCAGGGACGCCATCGGCCACTCGACGTCCGGCTCGAACCCGATCTCCCGCCCGGTGCGCAGGTCCCGCACCAGGAACGAGCCGTCCAGCCCGGCGTCCGCGAGCTCCCGGCCCAGGTCGGCCACCACCCGCTCCGGCCTCACGCGGGCGCCCCCAGGCAGCGGCCCAGCTCGCGCCCGAGGGCGCGCACCCGCTCCGCGTCGTCCGCCCTGGCCGCCGCGACGGCGTACCCGCGCGCGGGCTGCGCCTCGCCGAGCGGTCGCCAGTGCAGGCCGAGGTCGTCGGCCTGGGCGGGCGAGCACAGCAGCAGGTCGGCCGAGCCGAGCACGTCGGCCACCGCACCCACCAGCGACTCGGCCACCACGACCTGACCGGGCCGCAGGCCCAGCGCGTCGCGCAGCCGCAGCAGCGGGTCACGCACGTGCGGCACGTCGTCCTCCGGCTGGATCAGCACCCGCCTCGCCACGCCGCCGGAGCGGCCGACGCGCAGGGTGTCCAGGTAGGTGGCGCGCCCGTCGGGCGGCACGGCGGCGGCCACGCCCAGCGGCACCACCCAGTCGCCCTCGCCCGGCGGCACGGCGGTGATCGCGGCCCTGACCTCCCCGGTGCGGGCCAGCGCCGCGCGCTCGGCGGGACCGGCCGGGCGCAGGTCCAGGGTCAGCTCGTCGGCCTGCGCCCGCGCGGCCAGGTGCGCCAGGTCGCGGGCCGGGCACCAGTCGGGGACGGCCAGCGGCAGCGGTCTGCGCCTGGCAAGGCGGGCCCGCTGCTCCAGCGCCCCGGCCAGCCGGACCAGGTGCTGCGCGGCGGGCAGCACGTCCCGGCCGAACGGGGTCAGCACGGCCCTGCGGGCGCCCCGGTCGAACAGCCGCTCCCCCAGGTGCGCCTCCAGCGCGGCGACCCGGCGGCTGGCCACCGGTTGCGGGACGCCCGCCGCCGACGCGCCGAGGGTGAAGGTGCCGCGCTCGGCGACGGAGACGAACGCCAGGCAGGCTCCGACCAGGTCCACGACCGCAGCTTATGCGCTTTGCGCATGGAACCGGCGGTTTCCGTCTTGGACCGCATGGCGTGGCCGGGTCGAGACTGGCCGGGGAAGTCACCGATCACGGGGAGGAACCTCGCGTGTTGACCACCAGGGCACACCGCGCCGGGACGGCGGCGCTGCTGTTCGCGCTGGTCGCGGGCTGCGGGCAGGCCACGACGCAGGCGTCCGCGCCTGCGGGCGCCTCGCAGACCGCCACCACGACCGCGCGGACCTCGGCGCCGCTCGGCTCGCCCGCGTTCGCCGCGCTGGAGCAGCGGTTCGACGCCAGGCTCGGGGTGTACGCGCTGGACACCGGCAGCGGGCGCGAGGTCGCGCACCGGGCGGACGAGCGGTTCGCGTACGCGTCCACGTTCAAGGCGCTGGCCTTCGGCGCGCTGCTCGCGGAGCGCTCCGTCGCCGACCTGGACGAGCGGATCACGTTCACCAGGGAGGAGCTGGTCACCTACTCCCCCATCACGGAGGGCAAGGTGGACACCGGGATGACGCTGCGCGAGGTGGCCGACGCGGCGGTCCGCTACAGCGACAACACGGCGGGCAACCTGCTGCTGCGCGAGCTGGGCGGTGACGCGGGCCTGGCCGGTGGTCCCGCCGCGTTCGAGCGGGCGCTGCGCGCGATCGGCGACACCACCACCTCGCCCGCGCGGGTGGAGACCGAGCTGAACGAGGCCGTCCCCGGCGACCTCCGGGACACCAGCACGCCGGAGGCGCTGGCCTCGGACCTGCGGCGGTACGCGGTGGACGCCGACGTGCTCGCCGACGACCGGCGCGAGCTGCTGGTGTCGACCATGCGCGCGAACACCACCGGTGACGAGGTGATCCGCGCGGGTGTCCCCCAGGGGTGGGTGGTGGCGGACAAGACCGGGTCGGCCGGGTACGGCGGGCGCAACGACATCGCCGTGGTGTGGCCGCCGGACCGGGCGCCGATCGTGCTGGCGGTGCTGTCCGGCAGGGCGACCGTAGACGCGGAGCACGACAACGCGCTGCTCGCGGAGGCGACGCGCGTGGTGGTCGACCTGCTGGACTAGTGCGCGGACCGGGGCACCGGGATGATCGAGCTCCCCTAGGCTGGGGCGCGTGACCGGTGCCCCGCTCCCCGCCGTCCACCAGCCCGCCGACGGCCGGGTTCGCGGCGGCGCGGCGTTCGCCTGGCTGTGGATCGCGGGGTCGCTGCTGGCGGGCGCGGCGCTGGCGCTGCTCGCGGCGCTCCCACCGCTCCCGACCAGCGCGGACACCGCCGCCGCGTGGGTGGGGACGGCCGGGTTCCAGCTCACCTGGTCCGGTGAGCTGCTGTTCTTCGCGACCGTCGCGTGGGGCGCGGGCGCCGTGGGCGCGTTCGGCACGCGCGGCGCAGGCTCCCCGGTGCGCCGCGCGGTCGCGCTGGTCGCCCTCGCGGTCGCGCTGGTCGCGTTCCTGGTCGTTTTGCTGGGGCTGGGCAGGCTGGTCTACCCGGTGCTCGACGCGGCCCCGGCGGCGGACGTGCTGGTCCTGCTGGTCAGCGAGGTGATCGGGGCCGTGCACCTGGCGCTGCTGGCGCTGGCGGTCGTGGCCACCGCCCTGCAGGCGCCGGTGCGGAGGGGGCACCGGGCCGCGACGGCGGCCGGGATCGGCTTCGGCGCGCTGTTCCTGGTGGGCTCGTACCCGTGGCTGCTGCCGACCTGGGCGAACCTGCTGGTCGCGGGCTCGGTGGCGGGCTGGGGCGCGCTGGTCGGCGCCGCCGCGCTGTCCCGCGACTGATCCGCGCGGTTCACGCCGGGCGGATCACGCCACCGGGCAGGTCAGGCCGGGCAGGTCAGGCCGGGCAGGTCAGGCCGGGCTGTCCCGCCGCCCCACCTGGTCGACGTCGTCCACCTGCTCGACCGGCTCGACCTCGGCGCAGTCCTCGGCCGCCACCTCCGCCTCGCGGGCCGCGCCCAGCATGTCCAGCAGCACCAGCGCGTCGTGCTCGGGCGAGCCGGGCTCGGCGAAGTACACCACCAGCTTCTGGTCGGGCGCGCCGTCGAGCGACATCATCTGGTAGCCGAGGTGGACCTCCCCGACGTCGGGGTGCCGGAACACCTTCCGCCCGTTCGACACCTTCCGCCGCACGTCGTAGCGCTCCCACAACCGCGCGAACTCCGGGCTCTTGACCAGCAGCTCGCCGAGCAGCCTGGCCAGGTCGGGCGCGTCCGGGTCGGTCCCCGCGAGCGCCCGCAGCCCGGCGACGCACCCGCTGATGAACCGGTCGCGCTCCGGCAGGACCTCGCGGGCCAGGGGGTGCAGCAGCAGGTAGCGCACGAGGTTGCGCTGCTTGGCGGGCCAGTCGTCGATGCCCGCGAACAGCCGCGCCCCGCCGGGGTTGGCGGCGAGGACGTCGTCGACCCGGTTGACCACGTACGCCGGGTTGGGCCGCAGCGACTCAAGGATCAGCTTCACACCGGGGCGGACCGCGCGGCTGGGCGCCCTGGCGGGCGTGCCCGCGCTGCGGGCGGCGCGCTCGACCAGCTCGCGCAGGTGGCTGACCTCGTCCGGGACCAGCCTGAGGGCGCGGGACAGCGCGTCCACCACGGCCGGACTGGGCCTGCGCTCCCGCCCGCGCTCGAGGCGGGTGTAGTAGTCGATGCTGATGCCCGCGAGCGCGGCCAGCTCCTCGCGGCGGAGCCCCGGCGTGCGGCGCATCCCCGGCCCGGCGACCAGCCCGACCGCCTCCGGCCCGATCTGGGCCCGACGCGCCCGCAGGTACCGCCCCAGCTCCGTCCCACCCCGCCGCTCGTCCACCATGCCCCGGATTGTCCCCCGGTCAGCGCGGGCGCGTGCCGGTTCTGGGGGGCCGTGTCACACCCCTGCACCGGCGGGCGGGCGACGCGGGCGAGCGCCCGGCACCGGTGGCGCGCGGCGCCGACTCGGGTCATCGGCGGCCGGGACCGGTCGGCGCGGGGTGGCGCGCACCCCGGTGGACGAGACTCGGCCCGCACCACCGCGACGACCGCTCTGAGCAGCGGTGACGGGCGCGCCGAGGTCCTGGTTCCGCGCGGTTCCCGCGTGGTCCGCAGGACGCTGACCGACCGCCCTGGCCGGTTCCCCGCTGGGTGCCCTGATCTGCACCGGTCACGGCCCGGCGCTGCACGGGACCCTCCTCCCCCGTGGCGGCCGTCGTGAACTTCACCTCTCCGACTTGGCCGCGAGCCGGTCGGAACCGAGGCGCGGCGGGGACCGCTCGACCGGGTGGTGAGGACCGGTGCGGGGCAGGCAGGATGGCCGCGGTGGTGCGCGGAACCAGCCCGTCCGGCGCGGCGACCCGGTCGCGCGGCATCGCGGGCGCGGCGCTGCCGCTCTACCTCACGATGATCGCCGCCTCCCTCGGGGCGCTCGTCGACACCGCCGTGCTCGGCAAGCACTCCACCAACCTCCCTGGCCGCGTTCAGCGTGGGCATGGCCGTGTTCAGCGTGGGCATGGCCGCGTTCAGCCCGGTGCTCGCCACGATCACGGGCGTGCTGCGCGGGGTGGTGCCCTTCGTCGCCGCGCACCGCGACGAGCCCGACGTGCTGGTCCCGGTCATCCGCACGACCCGCTGGCCGGCGGTCCTGGTGGGCGGGTTCGGCGCGGTCGCGATCGCCGCCGTCCCGCCGCTGGCCGCAGCGGCGGGAGTGCCCGAGGCGACCGTCGACGCCCTCGGGGTGCTCCCGCACCTGCTCGCCCTGGCCGCGCTGACCTCGGCCGTCGGCGCGGGCGCGGGCTCGGCGCTGGTCGGCCTCGGCCGGGGGGAGGGCGGTCCTGCGCTCCGGCCTGCTGGGGACCGCCGCCGCCGTGGCGCTCTCGCTCGTGCTGGTGGGCGGCGCCGGGCCCGTCCCGGCGCTCGGGCTGCCGGGCGCGGCCGTGCACGGCGTCGCGATCGCGCTGGTCGACCTCGTCTTCACGGCGGCGGTCGCGGTCGGTCAGGCGACCGTTCCCCTCGTGGCGGTCGCGGCGCGGGACCGGGACCCGCGCGAGCGTCCTGACCGGCGTCGCGATCGCGCTGGGCGTCGTCACCGCCCTCGCCGGGGCGCTGGTGCTGCTGCGCGGGAGCGTCGTGCCGCTGTTCACCTCGGACCCGGCCCTGCGCGCGGGCGTGACCGCCCTGCTGCCGCTGTTCGTGGCGGTGGTGCTGACCGACGCGGTCCAGGCCGTGCTCGGGTTCGGCATGGTCGGGCTCGAGCGCACCCTCCCCAGCCTGGTGGCGTTCACCACCTGCTACGGCCTGCTCGCCCTGCTGGCGGTCCCACTGGCGGGTGACGGCCTGACGTCCCTGTGGTCCGGGCCGGCCTGCGCGAACGCCGTGCTCGTCCTCGCACGGGGCAGCTCCTTCCACTCGCGCAGCCGGGAGGTCGCCAAAGCGGGCGGCTGGGAGGTTTCACCGCCGCGCATCGGTCAAACCCGGTCAGAGGGGGTGCGCCACTCCCCCGCACCGTGCGGCCTGCCTGGTTCGGGCGCACGGTGTCAGTGTGGTCCCAGCGGCGGGCGCGTCCACCTGGTACGTCCCGTGTGGACGGCCGGGAGCCATCCCGGTGGGCGACTCGCCGCGAGTCACCGGGTCGGGCGGTCCGCCCGCGCCCGCACCAGACGCGAACGAACCGGTACTGGAGAGACGTGCTCACCGTCAACGCATACGCAGCCCCGTCCGCGACCGAACCGCTGGTCCCCACCACGTTCGAGCGCCGCGACGTCGGCCCGCGAGACGTGCTCATCGACATCAAGTACTGCGGCATCTGCCACTCCGACATCCACACCGTGCGCGGCGAGTGGGGCGGGATCGAGTACCCGCTGGCGCCCGGCCACGAGATCGCGGGCGTCGTCACCGAGGTCGGCTCCGAGGTGACCAAGCACGCCGTCGGCGACCGGGTGGGCGTCGGCTGCATGGTCAACTCGTGCCGCGAGTGCGTGAACTGCCTCAAGGGCGACGAGCAGTACTGCGTCCAGGGCAACATCGGGACGTACGGCGCCACCGACCGCGACGGCACCACCACCCAGGGCGGGTACACCAGCGCCGTGGTCGTGGACGAGGACTTCGTGCTGCGCATCCCGGAGGGCGTTGACCTGGCCGCCGCCGCGCCGCTGCTGTGCGCGGGCATCACCACCTACTCGCCGCTGCGCCACTGGGGCGTCGGCGAGGGCAAGAAGGTCGCCGTGGTCGGCCTGGGCGGGCTGGGCCACATGGGCGTGAAGCTGGCGCACGCGATGGGCGCGGAGGTCACCGTGCTGTCGCAGTCGCTCAAGAAGCAGGAGGACGGGCTGCGCCTGGGCGCGGACCACTACTACGCGACCTCCGACCCGGAGACGTTCGAGAAGCTCGCGGGCGAGTTCGACCTGGTGCTGAACACGGTCAGCGCGAAGATCGACGTCAGCTCCTACCTGAGGCTGCTGGCCGTGGGCGGGGCGCTGGTGAACGTGGGCGCGCCGCCGGAGCCGCTGGAGGTGAACGTCTTCGCGCTGCTGGGCAACCGCAGCAGCTTCGCGGGCTCGATGATCGGCGGGATCGCGGAGACGCAGGAGATGCTGGACTTCTGCGCCGAGCGCGGCATCGGCGCGGAGGTCGAGGTGATCCCGGCGAGCAAGATCAACGAGGCGTACGAGCGGGTGATGAACTCGGACGTGCGGTACCGGTTCGTGATCGACAACTCCACGCTGGCGGGCTGACCGCCCCTGTTCCACCAACCGGCCGCACGGGTGCGAAACCCGTGCGGCCGGCGGCGTTCCGGGGTACCCAGGAGGTTCGCGGAACGGGAGGGGTGCCGGGTGGAACGGCGGATCGCGCTGGTCGTGGGTGTGGCGGTGGTGGTCGTGGTGGGGCTGCTGGCGGTCAGGGCGGGGTTGGCGCTGGCCTGGCGGTCGGCGGCGGCCGGGCAGCCGGGGTTGCTGGAGATCCTGCTGGTGCTCGGGGCGGTGCTGGCCGGGGTCGGGGTGCTGGTCGCGCTGTCGCAGCGGGCGAGGCGGCGGAGGGAGCAGGGGCAGGAGCGGCGGTGAGCGGGCGCGCGGAGCGGGTGGCGACCGCGCGGGCCGGACCGCTGGGCGCGGCCGGGGCGCCTGCGGGCTGAGGTAAACCGGGGGCGCGTGGCAACGTTGCGCATTACCGTCGGGACATGCCAACGTTCGCCGTCGACGACGTGGTCCCCGCCGCCGCCCCGCTGCCCACCACCGCGCTGCGCGCCCTGTTCCCGGACGCGCTCGCGCTCGGCGGCGACCCGGACCTGCCGGTGCTGGAACCGGCGGGCGTCCACCCGCTGCTGCACGCCACCGCGCTGGCGTTCGCCGAACACCGGCCGCTGGTCCTGACGCCGGACGCGATCTGGCTGACCATCGCGGCAGGCCTTGCCCAGCACATCCGGCTCGACCCCGAGCGGTTCCGGTCCCAGCTGGTCCGCCACCAGGGGCGGCGCGACCTGGCAGTGCAGGTGGCGCGCCGGCCGGAGACCGCCGAGGAGTGGGCGACCCTGGTCGACGGGTTCACCGCCCTGACCCACGAGGGCGCCCCCGGCGCCGGGCTGTTCGAGTGCGACTTCTCCACCAGCACCGAGGTCGACCGGATCGCGGGCCGGATCGTGCTGCTGGACGCGCACTCGCCGTACTTCGCGCTGTGGTTCATCTCCGTCTGCGGCATCCCCGAGATCACCCTCACCGGCACGCCCGACGACTGGTGGAAGATCCGGGAGCGGATCGAGGAGCTGCCGCGCTTCGGGCTGGAGCGGTGGGCCGCGTCGCTCGGGCCGGTCCTGGAGCAGTTCACGCGCGCCTCGGAGGGGGACGTGGACGTCGCGTTCTGGCGGCGGATCCACAAGCCCGCCGAGACCTACGACGGCGAGGTCGTCACCGGCTGGATCGCCCGCTTCTACCCGTACGTCAAGGGCGACGGCGCCTTCGACCGGCCGAACCCGCTGCTGGAACTGCCGCTCACCGGGAAGCGCAAGCACGAGCAGCGGATCCCGGTCGGCATCACCACGGACGCGGCGCCCGCCACGCTGTCCTCGGTGCGGGTCAACGGGATCGGGCTCGACGGGACCGGCCGGGCGTTCGCGCTGCGCGCCGGGCTGGTCGCGGTCGCCCAGGACGCGGACGGCGCGCTGCGCCCGGTCTCCGGCTGGCACGTGGAGGCGGACGGCGCGCCCGAGATCGACGACGTGGTGGACCGGATCGTCGCCGAGCACACCACCGCCGCGCCCGAGCCGTCGCTGACGGCGGTCTCCCCGGAGCTCGTGGCGCTGCACCGCAGGATCGGGTCGGCGGCGCTGTTCGACGGCGCGTGGCGGCTGCGCCCGCCCTCCGGGCACGAGTGGGTCGAGCGCGGCGAGGACGAGGCCCTGCTGGTGCTGGGCGACCTGCCCGGCGGCCTGGCGCTGGGGCTGCTGCAGGTCCACTCGCGCGGGGAGAGCCGGTACGTCACCTTCGACCCGGCAGCGCCGGACGGGCTGACCGACCACGGCGACTCGCTCGCGCGGCTGCTGTCCCAGGTGCTGGACGGCGGCGGCGCGATCCCGACCGGGAGACCGCTGCCGTGACGGGGCGCGCAGCTCGCGGGACCGGGCGCGGGGGCCGCCCCGCGCGGTTACCCGGCGGCGCGGAGTCGTCGGGGCGGCGGCGCTCCGGCCGCCCGCGCCCGCTCCGCGCCGTGACGCGGACCACTGGTTCGATCAAGCCGCCCCGCCCGGTGTGCCTTGCGCCACAACGAGAACCGCTCAGCGGCGGCGGCGCATCGCGAGGACCGCCCCGACGCCGATCGCCAGCAGCGCCGCGCCGGAGACGGCGTGGTTGAGCAGGGCGCGGGCCGGGTCGAGCTTCTCGTGGTAGCCCAGCACCAGCGGGCACACCACGACCCACGCGCCCAGCAGCGCCAGCACGTGGCCGAACCAGGGGGTGTCGGCCGGGGCCATCATGCCGCCCAGCGCGACGACCAGCACGACCGCGCCGACCACCATCGCGTTGTTCCACCCGCCGAGACGGGTGGAGGTGACGCCGAAGCCGAGCAGGAACGGCGAGGTGATCAACCACAGACCGAGGCCGAACGCGGCCACGGCGAACTTGGCCCCCAGCGGGGCCGACGCGTGCTCGGGCGTCGGCACGGCTGCGGGCAGGGGGATGGACCCGATGGGTTCCACGAACAGCTCCTTGCGAGGTGGGGACCTGGCGGCCTGGGGAAGGGGGAGAGCGCGTAGGCCCGCCAGAGTCCACTGTGTACCAGCAGGACGACCGCTCGCGGGGCCGAACGGCCCAGTCGTCAGCGAACCGCAAGACGGCGGCCGGGTTGGGCCGCTCGGACCAGGCCGGGGGGCTTGGCGGAGGGGTGGCGCATGGGCCGTCCCGGTGGTGGGGGCCACGTCCGCTGTGCACGCTGGCCTGGACGGCACGGCGCGGGGAGGGACGTGATGGCCCGGCGAAACGAGGCGCTGCTGCGCTGGTTCCGCCAGACCGGGTGGACGCAGCGCGAACTGGCGCGCGCGGTGACCCGGCTCGGCCAGGCGCGGGGCTGCAACGTGGCCCCGGACAGCTCGCGGGTGCGGCGGTGGTTGGAGGGCGAGCGGCCGAGGCAGCCGGTGCCCGAGCTGCTCGCCGCGCTGTTCAGCGAGCGGCTGGGCAGGCCCGTCGGCCCGGAGGACCTCGGTCTCGGGTCGGGCGCACCGCCCGGTTCCGAGCTGGGGTGGGACCAGCGGGGGCTGGTCACCGCGCTGCAGGACTTCACCAGGAGCGATCTGATGATCAAACGCAGGGACGTCCTCGGCACCACCGCGGCGCTGGCCACGGGCGCGGTGCTGGAGAACCGGTTGCGCGGGTGGCTCGACCCGGTGCGGGCGCACGCCTCGCCCACCGCGTCGCCGGGGCGGATCGGGACGGCGGAGATCGCCGAGATCGAGGCGGCGACCGGGACGTTCTGGACGTGGGACGCGAAGGTCGGCGGCGGGCTGTACCGGGAGGCCGTCGTGGGGCAGCTCAAGGCCATGACGGACCTGCTGGAGCACACCTACCCGGAGCAGATCGGCAGGCGGCTGTTCCGGTCCACGGCGGACCTGGCGCGGCTGGCCGGGTGGATGTCGCACGACGTCGGGCTCCAGGGCACGGCGCAGCGGTACTTCACCTTCGCGCTGCACTGCGCGAAGCGGGCAGGCGACCAGCGGCTCGGCGTGGAGGTGCTGTCGCGGATGGCGCGGCAGATGGTGCACGTGGGCAAGCCGCGCGAGGCGCTGGCGCTGGTCGCGCTGGCCCGGCGCGGGGCGGGCGGGCGGATCGCCGAGGCGGAGCAGGCGATGCTGGGCACCTGCGAGGCGTGGGCGTGGGCCGCGCTCGGCGACGCGGGCCGGGTGGAGCGGGCGGTCGGGGTGGCGCAGGAGCGCTTCTCGCGGGCGGTGGCCGGGGACGCGCCGTCGTGGCTGGGGTACTTCGACCAGGCCGGGTTGTCCGGGATGGCCGGGTTGTCCTACCGCACGCTCGCCGAGCGCGACCCGGCGCTGGCCGGGCGGGCGGAGCCGCACATCGACGCGGCGCTGCGGCTGCGCAACCGGGACACCTACGCGCGGTCGAACCTGTTCGACCTGATCTCGCTGCTGGGGGTGCGGATCGTGCAGGGCGAGCACGCGGAGGCGGAGCGGATGGTGCGCCGGGTGCTGCCGGTCACCGGCCGGATCAGCTCCACGCGCACGGTGGACCGGATCAGGCCGCTGGCCAGGCGGGCCCGCGCGGACGCGGCCAGGTCGGCGGACGCGGCCAGGCTGGCGGAGTCGCTGGACGGGCTGCTGGCGGTGTGAGCCCCGGTGGGCGGCGCGCCTGCCGCCCACCGGGGTCAGCGCCGGGCCCACCGGCTCGCCCTGGCGCGGGCGGGCCGGTTCGAGGCGACCCGGTCCCTGGTGGCCAGCCACACCGCCCGGCCGCCCTCGGCGACGCCGCACGCGTCGGTGAACTTCTCCACGAACTCCCTGCTGGGCAAGCGGTTCCCGGCCAGCACCTCGGAGATCGTGGTCTTGGAGAACGGCACGCCGTCGCGGGGCGGCCCGGCGCGCTCGGCGAGCTTGCGCAGCGACACCTCCCCGGCTTCGGCGTGCAGGCGCCGCAGGTGCGCGGCGAACTCCCGGACGGTGGACGCGACGCTCGGGTCGATGCGACCGGCGTTCTCCCGCTGTGGCACGGCGCTCTCCGGGGGAGATGTGGGCGAAGTCCTGCGGAACGCCAGCAGCATAGGGGCGGGGGCGGGGTCCGGGGCCGCAGTGCTGCGGCCCCGGACCCCGGTGCCCGGTTTCTCCCGGAACGCGGAAAACCATTGCGGCGCAATGGTTTCACCAGTGTTCGGGGCCCGTGACCCCGGCGGTGGCGAGGCGGGCCAGCCGCCGCTCGACGCGGTCGGCGACCGCGAGCAGCCGGGGCGCGCGCACCGGGTGCGCGAGTGCGTTCGGCGAGCCGGGCCCGTGCCGCTCCAGCACCTCCGCCAACCGGTCGGGCACGCTCACCCGTCGGCCGGTCGGGCCGGTGGTCTGGTCGGTGTGGGTGAGCGCGTCGGCCACCGGGCCGTCCTCGCGCGGGTAGCGGGCCAGCTCGTCGTCCAGCCCGAGCACGGCGGCGACCAGGCTCGCGCCGGAGTGGTGCGCGACCAGGCCGACCAGCCGGGGCGGCCAGCCGTCCCGCTCCAGGCGCCGGGCGCCGTCGAGCGGGTGGAAACCGCTGTCCCGCAGCGGTTCCGCGTACCCGACGTCGTGCAGCCAGGCCGCGCAGACCAGCAGCCCCCGGTCGTTCTCGGGCACGGTCGCCGCGAGTTCGGCCGCGCGCCGCGCGACCCCCCGCACGTGCGCCCACCGGTCCCCGCCCAGCAACCGCCCGGCCACCGCGCGGGCCCGGTCGACGTCGATGCTCACGCCACCCTGTCGGCCGCCGGACCACCGCCGGGGTTGCGCGCGGGTCGCCACCGGGCGAACTCCCGGCCAACACCCGGTTCCGCCCCGCTCACGGGGCCAGGCCGACCACCGCGCCCGTCGAGCCCCTCCCGGCCAG
This sequence comes from Actinosynnema pretiosum, assembly GCF_024171695.1. Taxonomy (GTDB): domain Bacteria; phylum Actinomycetota; class Actinomycetes; order Mycobacteriales; family Pseudonocardiaceae; genus Actinosynnema; species Actinosynnema pretiosum. The sequence continues at coordinate 182,124 of NZ_JAMTCF010000006.1, forward strand.
CACCACCGCGCCCGGCGCGGGCACGAGCAGCACGCCCGGTCCCCCGCCGACGTCCAGCGCGGTCTCGGTGGTCGCCCCGTCCCAGGACTGCGCCAGCAGCGCCACCGAGCCGTCGCGCTCGCACACCCGCAGGTAGGTCGCGCCGGTGGTGGCGTCCGGCCCCCGGCGCAGGCAGCGCGCGACGGGCAGCGGCCGGAGCCCGCCGCCGGGGTCGACGGCGGCCCGCTCCCGCACCTCGGGCCCGTCCTCGACCTCGGCGAGCGGGGTCGCGCCGACGTCCACCCGCACCCACCGGCTCGGGTCCACCCGGAGCAGCTCGCGCCCGTCCGCGCCGCCCAGCACGACGTCGCCGCCGTCGCCGACGCCCTCGACGCGCACCCGGACCACGGCCCCGTCCGGCGAGCCGAACAGCTGGACCACCGGCCCGTACCCGTCGCCGGGCACGACCGGGGCCTCGTGCCGCCACCGCACCGCGCCGCCGTCCTCGTCCAGCGCGACCACCCCGGCGGTGTCCGCGCAGACCAGCGGCGCGAGCACGACCCCGTCGCCGGGCACCACGCGCGCGTAGTCGGACCGGCAGCCCTCGCCCGGCCGCCAGCGCCAGCGCTCGTCGCCGGTGGTCAGGTCGTAGCCCGCCAGCCCGTCGTCCTCGCGGATCGCGAGCACCCGCCGACCGGGGTGGACCTGGTCGGTCTCGACCAGCGCGGAGCGGACCAGCCGGTCGAACCGGACCGAGCCGGTGGCCGCGTCCAGCACGACGAGGAGCTGGGCGCGGGTGTCGTGCGGCGAGCGGAAGGCGACCACCACGGCGCGCCGGTCGGGCGAGACGAGCAGGGCGCCGACGGCCGCACCGGGACGGGCGTAGCGCCAGCGCGGGGCGCCGCTGGTCCCGTCGAGCGCGGTGACGGCCCCGTCCGAGGTGGCGACGACGACCCCGCGCCCGGCGGCGGCGAGGTCGACCACGGGCGCGTCGGGCTCCCAGCGCCAGCGCCGACCGCCCGGCCGCTCGGCGGTGGCGGCGGGCTCGCCACCGGCGGCGGCGGCGGTGGTCGCCGAGGTGGCGAGCCCGTCGGCGGCGGAAGGCGCCACCAGGGCGGCCCCGAGCACCAGCGCGGCGCCCCCGACCCCGAGCAGGGCGGGCCGCCAGGACCGCGACCACCACGCCCCGGCCGCGACGGCCGACGCGCCGACCGCGAGCACCGGCCACCCCGAGCCGGGCACCCCGGTCCGCACGTCCAGCACCAGCCCGGTCACCGCGACCGCCAGCGCGAGCACGGCCACCACCAGCGCCGCCACCCTGACCCGGCGACCGCTCCCGAACGCCAGCAGCGCCCCGAGCGCGACCGCCGCCGAACCCCCGGCGAGGTCGAGCCCGGCGCTCCCGGCCGCACCACCTGGCAGCAGCGGCGCGACGACCGCGCACACCCCACCCGTCACCACCGCGCAGCGCCCCACACCCGGTGGGACGGCGCGCCGGGCCGGGCCGTTCCCCGATCGGCCCACCGGGAACGGCGGCCGAACAGGGGACAGCGGCGTCGGGTCGGGCACGTCGCGGGCGCGGGCGAGTACAACCGGGCGGATGAGGAGAACGCCCGAGCACTCCGACCGGCACTCCCCCGGCCAGGCCACCGGCGCTCACCGCGCCGCGCCCGCCACCGCGCTCCTGGGCCGCGCGGGCGCGGCGGGCAACCGGGCGCTGGCGGGCGCGCTGGGCGGTGGGGCCCCGGTGGTGCAGCGGACGCCCGCGCTGCGGGACCTCCCACCGGAACTGCTGCTGCAGGTCCTCGCCTCGTCCGGGCTGACCTGGCCGGACTTCCTGGCCGCCCGCTCGACCGACCGCGCCGCCCGCGACCGGCTGGACGCGCTGGTCGTCGGCCGGTACGGGGTCTTCACGCCGAGCACCGCGCTGCGGTTCTGGGCCTTCGACGTCCACCGCGCGCACCGGGCATCGCCCGGCGGGGTCCTGCGGATCGCCCGGCTGCTGGGCGACGCCCGGCTGTCACCGGCGTTCTGGGACCTGGTCGCGGAGGCGCACGTCCCGGCGCACGTGGGCGGGAAGCTCGTGGACGTCCTGCACGGGCTCGGCGCGGGCGCGGGGGTGGCGACCGGGGTGGACCACATCCGCGACGTGCTCGACCTGGTGACCGACTGGGGCGTCGACTACCTGGACTTCCTGGAGGCCTACCTGGACCGGGTGCAGCGGGCGGACGCCCTGGCGCACGGCGAGCGGGCCGCGCTGGCGAACCGGCGGGAGCTGGGGAGCGCGCTCGACGTCGTCATGGGCGAGGTCGACGAGGGGGACGTCTTCTACGACGCGCGCACGGGCGAGGGCACGGCGGACTTCCCACGGGAGCGCGTGGCGCACGACGCACGGGGACGGCTGCTGCGGTGGTTGCGGGAGGAGACGGCCGAGTCGGACCTGCGGGCGACGGCGACGCTGGAGAAGCGGCTCGCGGCGAAGCTCGCGGAACTGCGCGAGGTGTGCCGGGGAGAGGTGGACCTCGGCGCGGGCGCCGCCCCGCTCGCCGAGCTGCGCGACGCGCTGAGGACCACCAGGCAGACCCTGAGGTACGAGGGGGCCTGCCGGGAGGGCGTGGCGGGCGCGACCGGGCTCGACGAGGCGCTGGGGGCGCTGCTGGCGGCGGTGGACGACGCGCGCGCGGCGGACGTCGTGAACCCCCACCGGGGCGAGACCAAGCACCAGCGGGAAGCGCGGCTGCGCCGGGAGGGGAAGGCCGCGCGCCCGTCCGCGCCCGCTGCGGAGCACCACCTCCCGAGCTGGGAACCCGACCCGGTGGTCGCCCCGCCGGGGCACCGCACCGGCGAGGAGCCGTCCCTGGTGCAGGACGGCCAGGTGCACTTCCGGTTCGAGAGCCACCGCTACGGCCGGATCGACCGGGTCGGGTTGGCGGGGAAGCTGACCGACGAGGTGCTGGACGCGCTGCAGGCGGCGCTGGTGCACGGCAAGGCGGTGAGGGCGGTCGGCGAGAGCGGGGTGAAGGAGAGGGGCGCGCACTACATCGTCAAGCTCTCCGACGCGGACGCCAGGGCCGTGGGGCTGTCGGGCAGCGCGGACGTGCGCCTGCGCTCGGCGACGGCGAAGGTCGACACACCCGCCGACGCCTTCGGCATCAAGTACTTCGTCTTCGACCGGCTGACGAAGTCGCACGGGGGCGGCCACTCCTGAGAGCGTGTTCGAGAGGTCGCTGCCGATTCGTCGCCACCGATTCGGCGCGGCTATCGGCGACCGCGACGGCTACCGGCTTTGCGGCCCCGGCCTGGGCGAGGTCGAGGCGGGCCTGGTGGTCGCGGTCCTTCGCCGAGAACAGCCCGACCAGGACGACGGAGCGGATGGGGGTCACCCGGACAGGATCGCAGTGCGGCGCCTGCACGTCACGGGGAAATCCGGTCGTTCGGCAACCGCTGCGGCTGAACGCACGCCTGCCGCGTCCGCCGGGTGCTCACCTGCCGTAGGCCCAGCGGGTGACGGTCACGCAGGTGCGCCGACCAAGATCAGCAAACTTCTCGAACACGCTCCGAGGTCGGCCCACCGCCCGTCGTGCCGCCCCTCCCCCTCGGCGATACGTTGCGATCAGGGAGGTGCGCCATGACCGAGCGGACCAATGTCGTGGTCGTCGGTGGTGGGCCCGGCGGGGTGCTGCTGGCCTACCTGCTGGCCCGCGCGGGGGTGCGGGTGGTGCTCCTGGAGGCCCGCAAGGACTTCGACCGGCGGTTCCGGGGGGACAGCGTCGCGCCTCCCGTGCTGGACTACCTGCACCGCTTCGGGCTCGCCGAGGAGCTGCTCGCCACCATCCCGCACGGGCGGGCCACGACGTTCGAGTGGTGGACGCCCGAGAAGCGATACACCATCGCCGACTACCGGGGCAGCAGTCCGCGCTTCCCCTACTACGCCTTGATCCCGCAGGCCCGGTTCCTGCCGTTCCTGGTCGAGAAGGCCCAGCGGCACAGCGGTTTCCGGGTCGAGATGGGCGCCCGGTTCAGCGCGCTCCTGCACGACGGCGCCGGTCGCGTCGACGGGGTCCGGTACCGGCGGGACGGGGTCGAGCACGAGCTGCGGGCCGACCTCGTGGTGGGCGCGGACGGGCGCAACTCCAAGGTGCTGCGGGAATCCGACCTCACCCCCGCCGAGCTGGCCTCGAACATCGACATCTGCTGGTTCGCCGTGCCCCGGCTGCCCGACGACCCGAGCGGGGCCGGGCAGCTCGCGCTGATCACCGAGCCGGGCGCGGTGGTCGGGCTGCTCGGGCAGGGCGACACCTGGCAGATCGGGTTCACCCTGCCCGCCGGGCGGTTCGGGGCGCTCCGGGACGCCGGGGTCGAGCCGCTGAAGGACCTGGTGCGGCGGCGGACGCCGTGGCTGGGCGCGCGGGTGGCGGAGCTGCGCGAGCCCGGCCAGCTCACCCTGCTGCCGATCCGGATCACCGAGGTGGACCGGTGGAGCAGGCCGGGGCTGCTGCTCGTCGGGGACGCCGCGCACGTGATCTCCCCGGTGGGCGGCAACGGGATCAACTTCGCCATGATCGACGCCGCCGAGGCGGCGAACCTGCTGGTCGAACCGCTGCTGCGGGGTGACGCGCGCGCGATCGACGCGGCGGCGAGCGGGGTGCAGCGCTCCCGTGGCGCGCTGGTGGCCGGGGAGCAGCGGATGCAGGTGCGGGTCGAGCGCGGGGTGGCCAGGCGGTTGGCCGAGCGCAGTCCCGGCGCGCCGCTGCCGATCCGCGTCCAGGGCAGCGTTCCGGGACTGGCCAGGTTCAGCGCGCGCCGGTCCCTGCGCGCGCTGCGCGTCCCGCCGCCGTCGCAGGCGATCCTCGGACGATCGTCCACAGTGGACTAGGCCGACAGCCAGGCCCGGTCGAACCTCGCCCACCCGTCGGTGTCCTGCCTGGCCGCCGCGACACCGCGCACGGCGGCCGTCGTGCCCGCGACCGCGTCCGCGTGGCCCCACACCAGCAGCGCGCCCTGGTCGTGCCGGACCCGCTGCACCCGCCGGTACAGCTCGCCGCGCGTGGCAGAGTCCACAGTGGACCTCGCCTGCTCCAGCGCGAGGTCGTGCTCCGGGTCGCGCCAGCCCGTCACGGCCCGCTCCTCCGCCGACTCCAGGTGGCCGGGGATCGTGGTCGGTTCGGCCCAGTAGCTCCACAGGCCGTCGCCCGCCGCCCGCTCGGCCGCGTAGGTCGCCTCGGGGCGGACCTCCACGGTCACCGCGACCCCGCCCTCGCGCAGCTGCCCCGCGTACAGCTCGGCGGCCTCCCGCACGACCGGCAGCTCGGTGGTGCGCAGGGTGACCGCGAGGTCCCCGGCGCCCGCGCCGCGCAGCAGCTCCCGCGCGGCGGCCACGTCCCGCAGGCGCTGCGGCAGGTCGCCCGCGTAGTGCTGGAACCCCTTGCCGAACAGGTCGTTGCCCACCTCGCCGCGCCCGCCGAGCACCTGCCCGACCAGGGCGGTCCGGTCGGCCAGCAGGCGGAACGCCGCGCGCACGCGGGGGTCGTCGAACGGGGCCCGGTCGGCGCGCATCGCGAAGCCGTGCGCGACGCCGCCCCGCGCGGTGAGCGCGCGCAGCGACGAACCGGCCGCGTCCACGAACGCGGGGCCGAGGCCGTGCGCGTACTCGGCCCCGCCCGCGCGCAGCGCCGCGACCCGCGCGGCCTCGTCGCCCGCCGTCAGCACGTGCAGCTCGGCCAGGTGCGGCGCGCCGTCCCAGTGGTCGGCGAACGCGCGCGCGACCAGCAGCCGCCCCGGCTCGAACGCGGCGAGGGCGAACGGGCCGGTGCCCACGGCCTTGGCCGGGTCGGCGTAGTCGGCGGGGACGATCGCGGTCCCCGCGCCCGCGAGCAGGGCGGGCAGCTCGGCGGTGGGGGCGGTCAGCGCGAGCTCGACCGTGGTGGCGTCGGCGGCCCGGCTGTTGGCCAGGTCCAGCGCGGCCAGGGCGGACCGCGCGACGCGGCCTTGGGCGTTCGGGTCGGTGACGCGGGCCAGGGTGGCGAGCACGTCGTCCGGGGTGAGCACCCGGCCGTCGTGGAAGCGGGCCTCGCGCAGGGTGAAGCGCCACACGGTGGCGTCGGCGTCGGACTCCCAGCGCTTGGCCAGGCGGGGCACCGGCCGCAGGTCGTCGTCCAGCTCGACCAGCTTGTCGAACAGCGCCTTGTGCCGCGCCCGGTCCAGCGGGGTCGGCGGGACGTGCGGGTCCAGCGACTCGGCCGCGCCCGCGCCGGGGAACAGGGCGCGCAGCGCGCCGCCGGTGGTGGCCTGGCCGTTGGGCGCGACCTCCTCGGCCGAGGCGGTGCACCCGGCGAGGGCCGCGCCACCCGCGAGCGCCAGGAAACCACGACGGGTCATGGTGGTGCGCAACGGAAGAACCTCCGGGCGGAACGTCGGTGGCCGGTTCCCGGCGTGATCGACAGTACTGGTCCGGCCCGGCCGGGCTTCGCCTGCGGGTGGGAACGCGGCGCGCGCCCACCGGGGTCCAGCTTCACGGTGCGCGCGGGCGCGGGCAAGCGGTTTCCCGTCAGCGGGAAACCGCCGGTAGCGGCGGGTGGAGCAGCGGGGTGGGCCCTTCGGGGCACACGCGGGCGCGGGGCGGTGACGCGACCTGGGGCGGGGGCGGAGGCATGCGGGAACCGGAGCACGCGAACGGCGCATCGGGGTGATCGGGAAACCCGATCGGCGGAGGCGTCCGGTCGGACGCCGCCCGCAGGCCGCTACCGGTCAGACGCTGCGGATGACCGAGACCACGACCCCGAGGATCGTGGCCCGGTCGCCGTTGATCTCCCGGTAGTCCTTGTTCCTCGGCTCCAGCACCACGTGCCCGCCGCGCCGCTGGTAGACCTTCACGGTCGCCTCGTCGTCGATCATCGCCGCGACGACCTGCCCGGAGCGCGCCTCGTGCTGCTGCCGCACCACCACGAGGTCGCCGTCGCAGATGGCCGCGTCGACCATCGAGTCGCCGCGCACCCGCAGCGCGAACACGGTGCCCCGGCCGGTCAGGTCGCGGGAGAGGGTGAGCACGTCGTCCACGTGCTCCTCGGCCGCGATGGGCGCGCCCGCCGCGATGTGGCCGACCACCGGCACGGCCACCGCGTCGGCGGACTGGGCGCGCGCCTCGGGGCGCAGGAACAGCCGCACGTCGACCGGGCGCGACACCGACGTCCCGCGCCGCAGGAAACCGCGCTCCTCCAGCGCGGCCAGGTGCCGGGAGACGGAGGAGGTGGAGCGCAGGCCGACCGCGTCGCCGATCTCGCGGGTGCTGGGCGCGTACCCGTGCCGCCGGACCGAGTCCCGGATGACCTCCAGGACGCGCCGCTGCCGCTCGGGCAGGGCCGAGGTGTCGAGGTGGTCGAGGTCGTCGGAGTCGTCGTGCGCGGTCACCCGTCGAATCTTAGGCGCACCGGTTCACCGGTCCGCCGCAGCCACCGCTCCCGGCGTGGCGCGACCCGGCGGGAATTTACCGGAAAAACACTGGACAGGGGTTGTCCAAGTGCGACACTGTGGGCCGCTTTTCACTCTACCGGGGGTATCGATGGTCATCTGGGGTTGGCGCACCAAGGCTTTCCTGCTGGGGATGGTGACGCTGCTGTGCGCGCAGTGCGGCAACCCGGCCGCGCAGGCGGTGCACAAGCTCGTCACCAAGTTCACGCTGTTCTTCATCCCGCTGTTCCCGGTGCGGATCAAGCGGGTCGTGCAGTGCACGTTCTGCGGCACGGAGGGCAAGCTGACCAAGGAGCAGGCCGAGCAGCTGGTCGCGCAGGGCGCCGGGCAGCCGCAGCAGCCCGTGCAGCAGGCGCCCCAGCAGCAGCCGCAGCACCCCGGTTACTTCTGAGCGGAATTCCCCGCTCGAAAGCGCGAAAACCCCTTTTCCCCCGAATCGGACTTCCTCCCGACGCGGGCGAGAAGGGGTTTTCCCGTTCGGGGCTCCCGACCCCGCTACCCGATTCCGGTCAGGCGTTCGCGCGCCCCTGCTTGAGCACGCCCGCGAGCGCCACGACGAGAACGCCCGCGATCGGCACCACGACCAGACCCCAGCGCAGGCTCGACGCGTCCGCGATGAGCCCCACGACCGGCGGGGACAGCAGGAAGCCCAGGCGCATCAGCCAGGACACCACGGTCAGCCCCGTGCCGGGCCGGAGCCCCGGCAGCTCGTCCGCCTCGTGCATCGCGGCGGGCACCAGGGTCGCGATGCCCAGACCGGCCGCCGCGAAGCCCACGACGGTGCCGGGCACGGTCGGCAGCGCGAGCGCGAGGCCGAAGCCGACCGCGACGATCACCCCGCCCGCCCTGGCCACGGTGCGCTGGCCGAACCGGTCGACCAGCCGGTCGCCGCTGATCCTGCCGATGAACTGGGTGCCCACCAGCGCGATGTACCCGGCGGCGGCGAGCGCGGCGGGCGCGCCGAGGTCGCCGAGGTAGAGGGCGGCCCACGAGTTGCCCGCGTCCTCCACGAGGGTGCCCGCCGTGGCGATGAGCACGAGCGCCGCGAGCACCGGCACGACCCGGCCCGCCGAGGCGAACCGGCCCGCGCCGCCGGGGGTGGCGACCGGTTCGGGCTGGTCGGCGTCCTCGGGGCCGGGCAGGCTGAACCGCAGGGCGGTCAGCGCGACCACGGCCAGCAGCGCGACCGCGCCGATCAGGTGCGGCGCCCGGTCGATCCCGAGCGCGATCGCGCCCGCCGACATGGCCCCGCCGGTCACCGCGCCGATGGACCAGACGGCGTGGAACGAGTTGATGATCGAGCGGCGGTAGCGGCGCTGCACGCGCAGGCCGTGCGCGTTCTGGGCCACGTCGGTGATCGAGTCCATCGCGCCCGCGACGAACCCGGCGGCGGCGAACGCGAGCGTGACCGGGGCGAGGCCCGCGCCGATGACGCCGAGCCCGGCGAGCAGGGTGCTCACGACGGCGACCCTGGCCGAGCCGAACCGTCGGACCAGCACGCCCGCCGCCAGCCCCGCCACGATCGCGCCCGCCGGGAACGCGGCGACGGCGAGGCCGTAGGCGGAGTTGCCCATGCCCAGCTCGGCCTTGATCTCGGGGTAGCGCGGGATGAGGTTGGCGATCAGCGCGCCGTTGGTGAAGAACATCGCGGCCACGGCGGCGCGGGCCCGGACGTCCTCCCGAGCGGGGCGGACATCGGTGTCAGCTGGCATGGGCACGTTCTTACCCGTCCAGTGTACGTTTGTACACTGCGCGCGGCTGACGATTTCCGGGGAGGCGGGGCGTGGGCGAGCACGACGCGGGGACCGGGGGCGGCGGGGAAGCGGACGCCGAGGCCGGGGACGGCGGGACCGGAGGCGCGGGCGCCAAGGCCTCGGCGCGGGCGACCGGATCGCGCAGGCCCGATCCCGGCAGGCGGGACCGGATCATCGACGCCTGCCTGGACGTGATCGCCGAGGTCGGGGTGGACGGCGCGTCGCACCGGGGCATCGCCGCCGCGGCCGGGGTGCCGCTGGGGTCGATGACCTACCACTTCGACGGGATGCGGCAACTGCTGCGCGAGGCGTTCGGCCGGTTCGCGGGGACCGTGGCGGCCGGGTTCGAGGCGCGCATGGCCGCCGCAGCGGACGCCGGGGAGGCCGCCGACGCGGTCGTGGAGATCATCACCGTGGACACCCTGAGCACCCAGCGGGACCTGGTGCTCACGCACGAGCTGTACACCCTGGCCGCGCGCGACCCGGAGTGCCGGGACATCACCAACGCGTGGATGGCCGCCAGCAGGCGCGCCCTGGAGCGGCACTTCGACCCGCTCACGGCCAGGCTGCTCGACGCCCTGATCGAGGGAATGTCGATCCACCGCGCGCTGGACACCGAGCCGCACGACCGGGCCGCCGCCGTGGCCGCCGTCGAGCGGATCACCGGGCAGCGCGTCACCGGACAGCGCGTTACCGGGCAGGCGGACGGGCGCGTGTAACGCCCGGACCAGCCCCGATATGCCGAGATACCCCTGTGACCTGCGCCATGCCCCCATTCACTTGAAGCTTCAAGCCCAACCGACCTAGCATCATTTCAAGTTTCAAACACTTGGAGTGCTGATGGCCATCGACTTCCCCGCGCCCCCCGCCGCGACCGTGCGCACCAGGGTCCGCGTCCCGCTGCGGTTCCCCGACGGCTACCGCACCACCGCCGACGTGCTCACCTTCCGGGGCCTCGCCGACGAGCGCGAGCACCTGCTCCTGGGCCTCGGCGACTGGGAGACAGCCGTGGCGCTCGCCGGGAAGGGCGGGACCGCTCCCCTGGTCCGCCCGCACAGCGAGTGCCTCACCGGTGACGTGTTCGGCTCGCAGCGCTGCGACTGCGGCCCGCAGCTGCGCGAGGCCGTCGAGCGCATCGCGGACACCGGCGGGTTCCTGCTGTACCTGCGCCAGGAGGGTCGCGGCATCGGCCTGTACGCCAAGCTCGACGCCTACGCGCTCCAGGACTCCGGCATGGACACCTACGAGGCGAACGTGGCGCTGGGCAGGGGCGAGGACGAGCGCGACTACCGCGCCGCCGCGCAGATGCTGCTCGCCGCGGGCGCAGACTGCGTCCGGCTGCTGAGCAACAACCCCGACAAGGCCGTCCAGCTCCAGGGCTACGGCGTCACCGTCACCGAGCGCGTCCCCACCGGCGTGCACCTCTCGGACGCCAACGCCCGCTACCTGACCGCCAAGCGCGACCACACCGCGCACACCCTCGACCTGGCCCACCCGGTCGTGCACCCCCGGCTGGGTGACGTGGTCGGGGCCGAGCTGGCCTCGTGACGGCGGACCTCGGCCGCGCCGACCTGGAGGAGACCGACGGCGACGGCGACCCGCGCTGGCTGGACGGCCGCGAGATGGCCGCGTGGCTGGCGCTGCTGCGGGTGGTCAGCGTGCTCCCGCAGGCGCTGGACCGGCAGCTGCGGGACGAGGTCGGGATCAGCCACACCTACTACTCGATGCTGGCCGTGCTCTCCGACCACCCGGAGCGCACGCTCAGCATGGGCGAGCTGGCCAGGCTCGCCGCGACCAGCCCGTCCCGCCTGACCCACGCGATCGCCGCGATGGAGAAGCGCGGGTGGGTGCGCCGCAGGCAGTGCGGTGCGGACCGCAGGGTGCAGTACGCGACCCTGACGGACGAGGGGCTGGCGGTGCTGCGGCGCGTCGCGCCCGCGCACGTGGCCGAGGTGCGCAGGCTGGTGTTCGACCGGATCGGCCCGGAGCGGGTCGAGGAGCTGCGGGCGATCGCCTCGCTGCTCGCCGACGGGTTGGCCGAGGAGTGCGGGACGCCGTGAGGGCACGAGGGGACGGGCTGTGCTGACCGAACACGAGGCGATGGCGCGGGCGCTGGAGCTGGCCGCGACGCCGGGGGTCCCGCTGGGACCCAACCCCCGCGTGGGGTGCGTGCTGCTGGCCGACGACGGGACGGTGGTCGCCGAGGGGTGCCACCGGGGCGCCGGGACCGCGCACGCCGAGGCGGACGCGCTGGCCAAGGCGGGTTCCGCCGCGCGCGGGACCACCGCCGTGGTGACGCTGGAGCCGTGCAACCACACCGGCCGGACCGGGCCGTGCGCCCGCGCGCTGGTGGAGGCCGGGGTGCGGCGGGTGGTGTTCGCCCAGTCCGACCCGAACCCGGTCGCCACCGGGGGGACCGGGACCTTGCGGGCCGCCGGGATCGAGGTCGAGCACGGCCTGCTGGCCGACCGCGCCCGCGCGCTGAACCGGGCCTGGGTGTTCGGCGTCGAGCACGGGCGACCGCTGGTGACCTGGAAGTTCGCCGCGGGCCTCGACGGGCGCAGCGCGGCGGCGGACGGCACCAGCAGGTGGATCTCGAACTCGGCCGCGCGCGCCGACGTGCACCGGCTGCGCGCCGGGTGCGACGTGGTGCTGGTGGGCGCCGAGACGGCCGTGGTGGACGATCCCCGGCTGACCGTGCGCGGCGCCGACGACGAGCCGCTGGCGCACCAGCCGCTGCGCGCGGTGCTGGGCGAGCGGGAGCTGCCGCCGACCCTGCGGCTGTTCGACGGGACGGCGGAGGTGGCGCTGCTGCGCACCCGCGACCCGCGAGCCGCGCTGGCCGAGCTGTTCGAGCGGGGCCGCAGGCACGTGTTCCTGGAGGGCGGGCCGACCGTGGCCGCCGCGTTCCTGCGCGCCGGGCTGGTCGACGAGGTCGTCGCGTACGTGGCCCCGGTGCTGCTGGGCTCCGGTCGGGCGGCCGTGGGCGACCTGGGGATCACCGGCATCGGCGGAGCGCTGCGCCCGGTGGTGGCGGACGTGGCGGTGATCGCCGGTGGCGACGGGGAGGAGCCGAACGTCCGGTTCACCCTGACGCCCGGCTGATCCCGCCCGGGAGGTGCCCGCGCGGGCGCGTGACCAGTACCGTCCGGTGCTGGCCGCTCTCGCGCGGCCCACGAGCGGAGGGGAGAGCGCGTGACAGGGGCACTGCTGGAGGCGGCGCGGGCCGCGCTGCCGGAGATGCTGGACGACCTGCGCCGGTACGTGGAGGTCGAGACGCCCAGCGACGACAAGGCGGCGCTCGGGCGCGGACTGTCCTTCGTGGACGGTCTTATCGCCGAGCGGATCGGCCCGGCCGATTCGACGTCCACTGTGGACGGTGGCGCGCACGGCGACGCGCGGGTGCTGGACTTCGCGGGCAGCGGCGCTCCTCCGGTGCTGCTGCTGGCGCACTACGACACGGTGTGGCCGCTGGGCACGCTCGCGGAGATCCCGTTCGCGGTCGACGGCGACCGGATCACCGGGCCGGGCGTGTTCGACATGAAGGCCGGGCTGGTGCAGCTGCTCTGGGCGGTGCGGATCGCGCGCGCCGCCGGTCTGGCCCTGCCGCCGCTGCGGCTGGTGCTCAACGGCGACGAGGAGATCGGCTCGCCCGCGTCGCGGGAGGTGATCGAGCGGGCGGCGGTCGGCACGCGCGGGGCGCTGGTGTTCGAGGCGGCGGCGGGTCCCGAGGGCGCGGTGAAGACGGCGCGCAAGGGCGTCGGCCTGTTCACCGTGCGCGCCGAGGGCGTCGAGTCGCACGCGGGCCTGGACCCGACGCGGGGCGCGAGCGCGGTGGACGAGCTGGCGCGGGCCGTGCTGACCCTGCACGCCGCGCAGGACCTCGACGCCGGGACCAGCGTGAACGTCGGCGTGATCGGCGGAGGGACGCGGTCGAACGTGATCGCGGGCAAGGCGTTCGGCGAGGTCGACGTGCGGGTGTCGAGCCTGGCGGAGATCAACCGGGTGGACGGCGTGCTGGCCGGTCTGACCGCGCGCCACCCGAAGGCGTCGCTGACCGTGGAGGGCGGCTGGAACCGCCCGGTCATGGAGCGCACCCCGGCCACGGCCGAGCTGTACGACGTGGCCCGCGCGGCGGCCGAGGGCCACGGCCTGGCGCTGCCGGAGGTGGCGGTGGGCGGCGCGAGCGACGGGAACTTCGTGGCGGCGCTGGGCATCGGCGTGCTGGACGGCTTCGGCGCGATCGGCGACGGCGCGCACGCCCGGCACGAGCACGCCACCGTCTCCGGCCTGGTGACCCGCACCGCGCTCACGGCGGCGGTGCTGCACGCGCTGGCCTGACGGACGGGCCACCCCGGCCGCGCCGCCGAGCGAGCGGGCGCGGCCGGGTGGCGAAGCACCCCACCTGCGACACGCTCCCCGGCGGGGTGTCGCGGACGGGCTCGGGCACTGGGGGCGGGATCGGGGACCAGAGCGCGAGGACGGGGGTTGTCCGGGCTTCCGTCGGGGCAGGTGAGCCACCGCCCGCCGAGAGGCACCTCGGGCGCGTGCGGAGACGGGGGGCAACAACCGTCCCAGGTGGCAGTGTCTATGCGTGCCTCTGGCGCGCGTGCGGAGGTCACGCGGGTTTGAGGTGCCCGACCGCCGCGATGCCAGGCCTCGGGCGCGTGTGGAGACGGGGGGCAACAGCCATCCCCCGGTGGCAGCATCCATGCGTGCCTCGGGCGCGCGTGCGGGGTCACGCACGTGGTCGGACGGGGCTGGATCATCATGCGCGCCTCGGGCGCACGTGGGGGGAGCACGGCCCGTCGACCAGCACGATGCCCGGCGGACGCGGGCCTCAGGCGCGCGTGCGCGGAACGTTGGGTCGGGGCAGGCGTGGCCGCCGCAGTGCCTCGGGCGCGGGGGGGGCGGGGCGCGCGACCGGCACACCGGACGTTCCCGGCACCACCCTCCCGCCCCCGTGGGGCCACCCCGGCGTCCCCCGAGGCGGTGCGCAGCCCCGCTCGGCGTGCTCCGGCCGGGCGCGGTCGTCCGACCGGACCCCCGCCCGGCCCCGGCGCGCGGTAGCGCTCCCGGACGGGAGAACCGGCCTTCTCCACCCACCGCGCCGGACACGCCGACCCGAACCGGTTTTTTGCTGGGACCGGCCGGAAAACCGCCACGGCACCCGCCCGACGCCCCTAGTGTGCCGGGTGTGCGAAAGATCGACTGGGCGTCGCTGGAAGGCGGCTACGGGCCCGCCGGGACCGTGCCGGACCTGCTGGAGGAGTGCGCGCGGGAGGACCCGCTGCACGCCTTCGGCGCGATCGTCGACCTCGGCGACCTGCTGCGCCCCTCGCGCGGCCGGATCCTGTCGGCCGCGCCGGTCGCGCTGCCGTTCCTGGTGGACCTGGCCGAGGGCGGGGCGGCGCACGCGCGCGAGCAGGTCGTGCGGCTGATCCGCCAGATCGCCGAGCGCGGCCAGCCGGACGCGGCGTGGAGCGCGGCGGTGGACGGGGTGCGGCCCCGGCTGCTCGCGCTGCTGGCCGACCCCGATCCACTGGTGCGCCGCCAGACCGGCAGGCTCGCGTCCTGCCTCGGGCGCCCCGAGGCGGTGGCCGCGCTGCGCGAGCGCTGGGACGTCGAGACCGACCGGCGCGTGCGGTGCGACCTGGTGCGCGCGCTGGGCCGCGCCGACCGGGAGTTCGACCTGACCGGGCTGCTCGCCGACGACGACCCGCAGGTGGTCCTGGCGGCGGCGCACGCGCTGGCCGCCACCGACCCGGCCGCCCCGCTCGCGCACGCGGACGCGGACGCCTTAGCTGGCGCGGTCACCTCGGTGGACAGCGCGCTGTGGGTCGACTCCGCCTGGGCGGAGGACGCGCGGCGGCTGGGCGACGACCTGACCGAGCTGGTGATCAGCACCGGCGACCTGCTGGCCGACGACCCCGACGCGATGACCGCGTACGTCACCCGCGTCGCCCGCGACGGCATCCCCGCGCGCCGGGCGGCGGTGCTGGGCGTGGCGCTGCGCCTGCTCTACGCCTGGCGGGACGTGGACCTGGTCCCCCTGCTGGGCGAGCTGCTGCACGACGCCCACCCCGCCGTGCGCTACCGGGCGGCGGCGGTGCTGGCCTGCCTGGGCGCGGCGGGCCGCCCGCACGCCGACCGCCTGGTCGAGCTGCTGCCCGACGCGCACGAGGAGCGCGGCGAGTCGACCGCGCACACCACCGGCGACATGGCCCTGTGGGCGCTGGCCGCCCAGCACGACCCGCGCTGCGCGCCCGCGCTGGCCGCGCTGCTGGAGGGCGACCGGACGCCGTTCGACCTGAACACCCACCGGCCGACCGGGTCCTCCCCGGTGACCGCCTGCGGCCCGTGGCTGCGCGAGCCGACCGCCGAGGAGGTGCTGACCCCGCTGCGGGCGCACGCCGACGTCCTGGTGGGCCCGATCGCGGCCCGGCTGGCCCGCCCTGGGCAGCACCGGCTGCTGGTGGCCGCGCTGTGCCGGGTGCTGGCGGCCTGGGGACCGCTCTCGCGCGCGGCGCGACCGGTGCTGGAGACCCTGGTGGGGCACCGGTACTACGGCAAGTACGCGACGGCGGCGCTCAAGTCCGCCGACGGCTACGGCGAGGCGGACGTGCCCGCGCTGGCGGGCGAGGCGCGCCGCTCCGGCGTCACGATCGGCGTGCTGGGCGCGCTCGGCCCGGTGGCGGCGGGCGCCGAGGAGACCCTGCGGCGGCTGGCGACCCCCGACGAGACGGGCTGGCGGCGGGTGGAGGCCGCGTACGCGCTGTGGCGGATCACCGGTGAGAGCGCCGAAGTGGTCCCCCTGCTGGTGGAGGCCGCGACCCCGCTGGCGACCGGTGACTACACCCGGCCGCGCGGGGCGGCGCTGCACCACCTGGCGGAGATCGGCGTGCGCACCGAGGAGGTCCTGGTCGTGGCGCGCGCCGTGGCCGGGTCCCGGCGGCGGGTGGCGGACGTCGGCGAGCGGGAGCGGATCGCCGAGGACGAGGCGCTGCGGGCCTCGGCGGCGCAGGTGCTGCGCTGAGGTGGGAGGGGCGACCGGCGAGGGACGCGGACCCGGCGGTGCCGCCCGCCGAGTGGGCGGCGCCGGCCGCGAGCGCCGATCCGGGTGAGGCCGCGCGCGGGATCGCCGGGCTGGAGGCGACGGTGGGCTGGGAGCCGGACGAGGCCACCGCGGACCTGCTGCCCGACCTGGTGACCCTGGTCTCGGACGCCGGGACGCACCACCGCCCCCGGATCACCCGGCTGCTCGCCCGGCTGACCGACCCCGGCTGGCCGAGGTCGACACCGGTCCCACCCGAGTGCGAACCGGGGCTGACGGCGCTGCTGTCCGACGCCGACCCGCTCGTGCGCCGCCAGGCGACGCGGCTGGTGGCGTGCGCCGTCCGGGCCCCCGAACGGGCGTTGCGCGCCCGCCTGGAGGTCGAGGCGGACCCAGGGGTGCGGCACGACCTGCTCAGGGCGCTGGGCGCGCACGCCGGTCGGGGGGTCGAGGCGCTGGTCGGCGACGCGCTGGACGAGACGACCTGGTCGGGGTCCGGTTGGCTGGACTGGGAATCGTGGGCGACGCCGATCGGCCAGGTGGTGCGGGACTCGGGTGAGCTGCTCGCGGGCGATCCCGGCGCGGTCGCCGAGTTCGCCACCGGTGTCGCGGCGCGCGGCGGCGTCCAGCACCGGTTGGCCGCGCTGGGCTGCGCGATGCGCGCCCTCGGCCGATGGCGCGACCCGGCGCCCGTCGAACTGGTCGGACGCCTCCTGGACGACAGCGCGCCCAGGGTGCGCCGGTGGGCGGCCGTGCTGGCGGCGCACCTGGGCCCGGAGGCGCGGGAGCACGCCGACCGGCTGGCCGAACTGGCGGGCCGGGAGCGGGGAAGCCTGCGGGAAGCGGCCCTGTGGGCGCTGGCCACGCAGGACGATCCCCGCTGCCTGCCCGGACTGGTCGAACTGCTGCGCGGCGACGTGCTCTCGTTCACCCCGACCAGGGGCATCAGCCCCCTGGAGCACGCGCCCTGGCCGTTCCACATCGGGCTGACCGACGTGCTGGTCCTGCTGCGCGGCCACGCGGACGCCCTGCTCCCCTCGACCACCGAGCGGTTGGTCGCCGCCCCCCTGGGTGAGACGGACGGCTGGCGGCTGCTCGGGGTGCTCGCCTCGTGGGGTCCGGCCGCGCTGCCCGCGCTTCCGGCGCTGGTGGACCTGCTGGCCGTGCCGGGGAAGCACCACGCCCTGGTGGCCTTGACCATCGGGAGGATGGGGCCGGGCGCGATCGGCGCGGCCGACGCGCTGCGCGCCGTCGCCGAGCCGTGGGCGGTGCAGGCGCTGTGGGAAATCGGCGCGACCCCGCTGCCGAGCCTGGCCGAGCTGACCTCGAGCCGGCTGCGGCCCCCTTACTCGCTTGCTTCGTTCCCCTCGCACGACCCCGCTGCGGCGGTGGTGCTCCGGGAGGTCCTGGCCACCACCGAGGACAAGCACCGGCTCGTGGCGGCGTGCCACGCGCTGTGGCGGATCACTGGCGACGCGGACGAGGTGACGCCTGCGCTCGCCCGCGTCGCCGCGCTGCTCCGGGACGGCTTCCACTCCGAGGGCGCCAAGGCCCTGCGCCACCTCGCCGAGATCGGCACGGCGGACGGCGAGGTCCTGGCGCTCGCGCGGACCCTCGCCGACCGCCCGGATCGGATCAGCCGCCGCGAGGGGTGGTACCTGTTCGCGCGGGAGCGGATCGCGGAGGACCAGCACGTGCGCGTGTCCGCCTCCCGCCTGCTCGGCGAACCGCTCCCCCGGTGACGTCCGAACCACCCCACGAGGAGGTCCACGAGTGACCGAGCAGGACCACGTGCCGCCGGCGCGGGAATCCGACCCGTCGGCGCCACCCGCCGAGCGGTTGGCGCAGGCCGCGAGCGCCGACCGCGACGAGGCCGCGCGCGGGATCGCCGGGCTGGAGGCCGCGCTCGGGTGGGAGTGGCGGGAGTCGACCGGGGACCTCCTGCCCCGGCTGGCCGACCTCGCCTCCGCCCCGGCCCGGCGCCACCGGCACCGGGTCGTCCGGCTGCTGGCGCGGTTGTCGGTCCTGAACGGGACGTCGCCGGTGTGGCGGGCCCTGGAACCCCGGCTGGTCGCGCTCCTGGCGGACGGGGACCCGCGCGTGCGCCGCCACGCGACGCGGCTGGTGTCCTCGGCCGTCCGGGGGCACGGGCCGGTGCTGCGGGCCCGCTGGGACGTCGAGACCGACCGGGGCGTGCGGCACGACCTCGCGCGGTCGTCCGGCGTGGACGCCGATCCCGCGCTGCTGCGCGACGACGACCCGCTGATCCGGCTGGCCGCCGCGCACGCCCTGCGCTCCCCCGAGTTCACCTGGCCGCAGGAGAACGTGGACTCGCTGGTCGCGGCGGTCCTGGACGACGCGGCGGGCGCGGACTCCGGCTGGCTGCACTGGGAACCGCGCGCGGACCCGGTCAGCCAGGCGGTGTTCGGCGCGCTCGACCTGCTCGGCGGGGACCCCGCGGCGGCCACCGCGTTCGCCTCCGGGGTCGCGGCGGGCGGCGGCGCACCGCACCGGCTGGCCGCGCTGGGCTGCGCGATGCGGATCTCCCGCAGGTGGCGCGTCCCGATCCCGGTGGTCCTGCTGGACGACGACAACTCCGAGGTGCGGCGCTGGTCGGCGATCCTGCTGGCGCACCTGGGCCCGGAGGCGCGGGAGCACGCCGACCGGCTGGCCGAACTGGCGGACCGGGAGCGCGGCGGTCTGCGGGAGGCCGCGCTCTGGGCGCTGGCCAGGCAGGACGACCCGCGCTGCCTGCCCGGACTGGTCGAGCTGCTGGGCGAGGAAGACCTGTCGTTCAACCCGACGCGCGGCGCGCACCCGGTGCACCGGCGGCTCTGGCCGCGCCCGGCCGACCTGGCCGAGGTGCTCGTCCCGCTGCGCGCCCACGCCGACGTGCTGCGCGGCCCGATCACCGCCAGGCCGACCGACCCGGCGCTGCGGGAGGTCTTGCGCGAGTGGGACTCCGCTCGGCCCACCACCGACGAGGACCGGATCACCGCCGCGTGCCGCCTCGCCGGGATCGGCGCGCTGGACGCGGACGCTCCCGCGCTCGCCCGCGCCGTCGCGGACAGCCCGCGCCGGATCGGCTCCAGCCGCGCGTGGGACCTCGTCGCGCAGGACCAGGCCGTGCGCGCCTCGGCCGCCCGTCTGCTCGGCGAGCCGCTCCCCCGCTGACGGCCGGGGCGCGGTCCCCGCTCGGGACCGCGCCCCGGAAGGCCGCTAGTTGAACGGCTTCCCGCCGGTCACCGGGATCACCGCGCCGGTGATGTAGCTGGACTCGGCCGAGGCCAGGAACACGTACGCGGGCGCCAGCTCGACCGGCTGCGCGGCCCGCCCCAGCGGCACCTGCTCGCCGAAGTTCGCCACGGCCTCCTCCGGCATGGTGGCCGGGATCAGCGGCGTCCACACCGGGCCGGGCGCGACCGTGTTGACCCTGACGCCCCGCTCGGCCAGGTCGATCGCGAGCCCCTTGGTGAAGTTCACGATGCCCGCCTTGGTGGTGGCGTAGTCGAGCAGCTGCGGCGACGGGTCGGTCGCCTGGATGGACGAGGTGTTGATGATCGTCGACCCCGGCCCCAGGTGCGGCACGGCCGCCTTGCACAGCCAGAACATCGCGTACAGGTTCGTCTTGAGCACCCGGTCGAACTGCTCGGTGGTGATGCCGAGCAGCCCGTCCTCCTGGGCCATCTGGTGCGCGGCGTTGTTCACCAGGACGTCGATGCCGCCCAGCTCGGACAGCGCGCGCTCGACGATCTCGCCGCAGTGCGCCTCGTCGGTGATGTCGCCCGGCACGAGCACGGCCTTGCGCCCGCGCTCGCGCACCAGCTCGGCGGTGCGCTCGGCGTCGTCCTGCTCCTCGGGCAGGTAGGACAGCAGCACGTCGGCGCCCTCGGCCGCGAACGCGAGCGCGACGGCCCGGCCGATGCCGGAGTCACCGCCGGTGATCACGGCGCGGCGGCCGTCGAGCTTGCCGCTGCCCCGGTAGGTGCCCTCGCCGTGGTCGGGGCGCGGGTCCATGTCCTCGCCGGAGCCGGGGTGCGGCTGGCTCTGGCCGTGCTGGTCCTCGGGCTGGGGGTGCCGCTCGTGGGTGGCGTGGTCGTGCTGGTCGCTCATGTCGTGACTGCCCTCCGAATCGGTTCCGGTGGGTGTTTTCCCCCGGATCGGGCGTTCAACCTCACGATCTCGACCCGCACGCCTTCGGGGGCGGGGCCGCCGCCGAGGCCGGTCGGCGGCGGCCCCCGATCAGCTCGGGCTCAGCGGGTGCGGACGTCCAGCGAGAAGTTGTCCACCGACAGCCCCTCGCCGCCCTGCCACGGCTCGAACCCGGCCTGCACGCTGGTCAGGTACCACGAGGTGGACACCTGGGTGCGGTTGTCGACGTCGCGGACGAAGTCCATGACGTCGAACGACAGGCTCGGGATGGGCGAGGGCGCGAGGTAGGACACGACGTCGTTGCCGCCGTTGTTGCCCTGCCACACCTCCCAGGCGCGCCCGGCGATGGTGGCGCTGCCCACGCGGCTGCCGATGGGCTGGATCGGGCCCTGCCGGTTGAGCCAGATCATCAGCTCGACCTGGTTGACCCCGGTGCGCTTGGGCGAGGGGTCCATCCAGATGTCGTAGGCGGCGTTGTAGGTGCCGGACGCGTTGTAGCCGTAGCTGATCGACGTAGGCGCGCTGGCGATGTCGCCGATCCGGACCGGCATGTTCGTGCCGGGCGAGCAGTTGTCGTAGTGGCAGCCGCCGTAGACGGCCGGGTACGACAGGGGCGCGCCGTCGGTGGGCTTGCTGCCCTTCTGCGCCGTGAGGCGGAACCCGGAGTTGGTGACGTCGACGCACTGCTGGGCGTCGCCGCCCCAGCGGTTGTTCATCACGACGTACCTGCCCTGGATCTGCGTGCTGTCGTACTGGCCGCACAGGGCGGCGTCGGCCTGCGCCCCGGTGGCGGTGACGACCGGGACGGCCATGCCTGCCGCGACCAGCAGGGCGGCGGCGAGCGACCGCTGCTTCATCTCGTTCCTCCTTCGCGGGCGGGGACCAGCTCTTCCGGTGGGTTCTGGAAACGCTCCCACCGCTGGGTGATCCAACGGACCCCGCCGCTGCGGCACCACCCCTGAGTTCCGCGGGGTGTCCTCACCCTCCCGCGCACGCGAGGGCGTTACCAATCCGTTATCAACCGGGCGGGTTCACACCCGGTCCGCGCTGCGCTCCCGGCGCCCGCGCGACCCGCGCTTGTGCTTGCGCCCCTGCACCGCCGCGACGGCCTCCTGCGGCTGCTCCGGGGACCGCTGGGCCGGAACGCGGCGCTGCTCGCCCTTGGGGGCCCTGGGCGCCGTGCGCACCGACTCCTCCGCGCAGACCCGCACCAGCTCGCGCGACGCCTCCAGGAGCCCGCCGAGGCGCCCCAGCCCCAGCAGCACCCCGGCGCGCTCGGCCCCGGTCTCGCCCGGCGGGCGCGCGGGCCCGCTCAACCGCACGCCGCGCCCGTAGTGCTCGCCCGACGAGACCTGCCCGCGCAGCACCGACACCGCGTCCACGATCACGCCGCCCTCGCGCACCAGCGCCAGCTCGCCCCGCAGGCACCGCCACGCGCCGCCCCGGTCGACCTCCAGCGCGCGCCGCCACCGCCCGTCCTCCCCGGACGGGGCCGCGCCGCGCACCTCGGGCGCCCAGCACTCGGCGCCCCACCGCTCACCGCCCCAGATCCCGGCGTCGTTGACGGCGGCGTCCAGCTCGCCGCACCCGGCGACGACCTCGAACAGCGCCCGCACGGCCACCGGGTCGGACACGTCGGTGGGCACGGGCACCGCGCGCCCGCCCGCACCGGCGACCCCGTCGGCGACCTCGGCCAGCCGCACCGGGTTCCGCGCCGCGAGGACGACCAGCGCCCCCTCCTCGGCGAACGCCAACGCCGCGGCGCGACCGATACCGCCGGTCGCACCGGTCACCAGGACCACCCTGTCGGTGAAGCGCACGACATGCTCCTCCCGCTGCGGGCCGCTGCACCGGTCGGGCGCCTCGGCCGGGACACGGCGCCCGCCGGGCGGGGCGGGGAGCGCCCAGCGGTCTGCACAGGCTAGGAAGCCGGGAGCGATCCCGTCAAACCACGTGGAAGCTCTGGTTCCACCGCCCGATCCGGTGCGCCCGTTTGCCGGGGCTCGCGGGGAAGTCGTGCGTCCGTAAAGCCGCGCGGGGGCCGCACCCCGTGACGCGGCAACCCCTTTCCGCTCAGCGGAGCGGAAGTTCCGCACCGGTGCGGGGAAACGCGCGCCCGCACCCTCCGCGCGGGGCCGCCGCGCCGACCGGAACCGCTTCGCCCGGCGGCGGGCGGGGAAGCCTCGCGGCCCGCCGGAACGACCACACCGGACCGGGGCGCCCGGCGGCCGGGCGGGAACGCGGGCGCGGCGGCGACACCGGGCCGGGAGCGCGCCGCTGACGTAGGCTCGCGATCATGAGCGACTCCGCCACCAGCGAAAACCCCGAGCACGGCCGGGGCGGCACGTACTCGGTCAAGGGCAAGGCCTACACCCGCGACACCCGCTACCTCACCACCAGGGTCACCGCCGACGGCGCCGAGGGCTACCCGGTCGAGCCCGGCCGGTACCGCCTGGTCGCCGCGCGCGCCTGCCCGTGGGCGAACCGCGCGATCATCGTGCGCCGCCTCCTGGGCCTGGAGGACGCGCTCTCCCTGGGCCTGCCCGGTCCCACGCACGACGAGCGCTCGTGGACGTTCGACCTGGACCCGGACGGCCGCGACCCGGTGCTGGGCATCGAGCGGTTGCAGGAGGCGTACTTCAAGCGCGACCCGGAGTACCCGCGCGGCATCACCGTTCCCGCGATCGTGGACACCACGACGGGCGAGGTGGCCACGAACGACTTCGCGCAGATCACCCTGGACCTGTCCACCGAGTGGCGCGCCCACCACCGCGACGGCGCGCCCGACCTGCTGCCGCAGCGGCGCCGGGACGAGCTGGACGAGGTCAACCGGCGGGTGTTCACCGAGGTCAACAACGGCGTGTACCGGTGCGGCTTCGCCGGTGGCCAGCAGGCCTACGACGAGGCGTACGAGCGGCTGTGGACGACGCTGGACTGGCTGGAGGAGCGGCTGACCGGGCAGCGCTACCTGGTCGGCGACACCATCACCGAGGCGGACGTGCGGCTGTTCACCACGCTGGTGCGCTTCGACCCGGTCTACCACGGGCACTTCAAGTGCAACCGGAACAAGCTCGCCGAGATGCCCGCGCTGTGGGGCTACGCCCGCGACCTGTTCCAGACCCCCGGTTTCGGCGACACGGTCGACTTCGCGCAGATCAAGAGCCACTACTACGAGGTGCACCGCGACCTGAACCCGAACGGGATCGTGCCGCTGGGCCCGGACCTGTCCGGCTGGGTCACCCCGCACGGCCGCGAGGCGCTGGGCGGCAGGCCGTTCGGCGACGGCACGGCGCCCGGACCGGTCGCCGAGGGCGAGCGCGTGGACCCGGCGCACACGCCGCTGCGCTGACGCGGGACCCTGGTCCCCGACCGAGCAGCCGACCGGACGGGGAGAGCGGCCAGTGGGGTGGAGCACGCGCGAACTCGCCGACCTGGCGGGCGCGACCGTCAAGACCGTCCGGCACTACCACCGGATGGGGCTGCTCGACCTGCCCGAGCGCGGGCCCAACGGGTACAAGCGGTACGAGGCCGCGCACCTGGCCAGGGTGCTGCGGATCAAGCGGCTGACCGGGTTCGGCCTGACGCTGTCGCGCATCCGCGAGCTGGAGGACGCCGGTCGGCTGCCGGACGACGCCGGGGACGGCGCGGTGGACGCGATCGACGCCGAGCTGGCGGAGTCGATCGAGCGGCTGCGCCGGGCCCGCGCGGACCTGGCGGTGCTGCGCGAGCACCGGGCGCCGCTGGACACCCCCGCGCCGTTCGCCCCGGTCGTGGACGGGTTGTCGGAGGAGGACCGGGACCTGCTGGCGGTGGTCTCGGCCGCGTTCGGCGCCGACGCGCTGGACGACCTGCGCGCCCTGATGGCCGAGGCCGGGGACGGCGGCCCCGGCGCCGAGCTGTACCACCTGCCCGAGGACGCCGGGGACGCGGCGGTCGAGGAGCTGGCCGCCCGGCTGGCCGCGTCGATCCGCCGCGACCGGGAGCGGTTCCCGTGGCTGGCCGACCCCGGTTCCAGGGCCGCGCGCGGCCCCGCGCCCGCGGAGTCGGCGCTGGGCAACGCCTTCGCGGAGCGGTTCAACCCCGCCCAGCTGCGCGCACTGGCCCGCGCGCACGCCCTGGCCGACCAGGCGGGCTGACCGAACGAGGGCTGACCGAGCGGGGTCGGCCGGGCGGGGTCGCCCCCTCAGCCGCCGGTGATCCCGTGGTACAGCACGCCCGCGCTGTTGTAGACCACGTGCACGAGCACCCCCGGCCACACCGAACCGGACAGCCGCAGCAGCAGCCCGGTGGCCAGCCCGACCACGAACGCGATCGGCAGGACGTCGTTGATCCCGTGCGCCACCGCGAACACCGCCGCGCTCACCGGCACCGCGACCCACGGGCCCCAGCGCAGCAGGGAGTTCGCGAGCACGCCCCGGAACAGCGCCTCCTCGCCCAGCGGAGTCAGCAGCCCGCCGAGCACGACCGTCACCACCAGCGACCCCGCACCTGCCGCCGCCGCGTCCCGGTAGCCCTCCTGGACCACCTCGGAACCGGGGAAGAACCGGTCGAACGCCGCCGCGACCGGCCAGCTCAGCGCGAAGCACACCGCACCGGCCCCGACCCCGGCGAGCAGCCAGCGCGGACGCGCGGACCGCACGCCGAAGGGCCGCACGTCGCGCAGCCGGACCAGCACGGCGGCGGCGAACGCGCCCAGCGGCGCGAGCCCGGAGATCAGGAAGTTCACCTGCCCCGGCGACACCGGGAAACCGGCGGGCAGCAGGGCGGCGACCACCGCCCCGCCGACGTACAGGACGGCCGCGACCAGCAGCGCGACCCCGACCTCGGGCCAGCCGGGACGGCGGCGCGGGTCGAGCGGGAGTTCCTCGGCAGCACTCATGGCGGCGAGTCTCGGCACTGCCCCAAGGGCAGGGTCAAACCGAGCGCTCCGCACCCGCAGCACCCGCCGCAGAACCGCCGCCCACCGCCGCCCGGCCCCGCCCAGTCCGCCGCCAAGTCACCGCCCCGCCGCCGCAGCACCAGCCGCCCGCAGCCCCGGTCACCCCACCCGCTCCCCTCCTCCCCCTCCCCCGTCACCCCCGCGCCAGGCGCAGCGTGAGCACCTGGAAGGGCCGCAGCTCGATCGCCGCCAGGTCCACCTCCCGCCCGTCCCCCTCGAACGGCCGCTCCAGCAGGTCCGTGACGGCCGCTCCGGTCACCGGGAAGGACGTGGTGAGGGCGGTGGCCGCCCGACCGCCCAGCGACTCGTACAGCCGCACCACGACGTCCCCCGACCGGTCGTCGGCGAGCTTGACCGCCTCCACCACCACCGCCGGGTTCGCCACCGCCACCAGCGGGGCCACCCGCGCCGAACCGGGGACCCGGCGCGGCGGCAGGTTGATCCGGTAGCCCTCGCGCACCGCGTCGGCCACGCCCGCGCCCACCACCAGCGCGCAGCGCATCCGGTGCACGCCCTGGTCGGCCTCCGGGTCCGGGAAGCGCGGGGCGCGCAGCAGCGACAGCCGCACCGACGTCCACGTGCCGCGCTCCCCAACGCCCCTGGTGACGTCGTGCCCGTAGGTGGAGTCGTTGACCACCGCGAACCCGTACCCCGGCTCGCCCACGCGCACCCAGCGGTGCGCGCACACCTCGAACCGGGCGGCGTCCCAGCTGGTGTTGGTGTGCACGGGCCGGTGCACGTGCCCGAACTGGATCTCGGCGGCGGCCCGGTCGGCGTGCACGTCCAGCGGGAACGCCAGCTTCAGCAGCTTCTCGCGCTCGTGCCAGTCCACCTCGGTGTCGACCTCCAGCAGCGCCCCGGCCAACCGCAGCCGCTGCACCACCCGCGAGGAGCCGAACTCCCGCTCCACCCGCACCACCCCGCCGCCCTCCAGCGCGACCCGGCCGTCGACCAGGTCGACGGAGGTGTTGCGGTAGAACGGGTCCACGTCCCAGGCGTCCCAGTCGTTGGGCAGGTCCGGGTGCAGCTGGAGCAGGTTGGCCGCCATCCCCTCCGGCACCGCCTCGCGCCCGGCGGCCAGGTCCAGCACCGACACGACCAGCCCGCGCGCGTCCACCACCACCCGCAGCACCCCGTTGTCCAGCACCACCGAACCGTCCACAGTGGACGCCGCGCACTCGTCCCGCCCCTCCTCCACCGGACCCGCCCCCAGCGCGGGAACCCCGGCCACCGCGTGCGGCGCGGCGTTGAACACCACCTCCCCCTCCCCGCCGCCCGCGAGCACCCGCTGCCGGTCCGCCACCAGCTCCCGCAGCTCCTCGGCCAGCTCCCCCAGCGCCCGCTCGGCCTCCCGGTGCACCCAGGCGATCGAGCTGCCCGGCAGGACGTCGTGGAACTGGTGCAGCAGCAGCACCTTCCACATCCGGTCGAATCGCTCGTGCGGGTACTCGGCGAGCCCGGCCACGGCGGCGGCAGCCGCCCACAGCTCGGCCTCGCGCAGCAGGTGCTCGCCCCGCCGGTTGCCCTGCTTGGTGCGCGCCTGACTGGTGTACGTGCCCCGGTGCAGCTCCAGGTACAGCTCCCCCACCCACACCGGCGGCTCCGGGTACTCGGCCCGCGCTTCGGCGAAGAACTCGGCGGGAGCGGCGATCCGCACCCTCGGCGAGCCCTCAAGGTCGGCGGTGCGCGCGGCCCGCGCCAGCATCTCCCTGGTCGGCCCGCCCCCGCCGTCGCCGTGCCCGAACGGGACCAGCGACAGCCGCGCCCTGCCCTTCTCGGCGAAGTTCGCCGACGCCCGCGCCAGCTCGGCGCCGGTCAGCTCGGCGTTGTAGGTGTCCACCGGCGGGAAGTGGGTGAACACGCGGGTGCCGTCGATGCCCTCCCAGTCGAAGGTGTGGTGCGGGAACCTGTTCGTCTGGTTCCAGGAGATCTTCTGCGTCAGGAACCACTTCGCGCCCGCGAGCCGAACGAGCTGCGGCAGCGCGGCCGAGTAGCCGAACGAGTCCGGCAGCCACACCTCCGCGCACTCGACGCCGAACTCGTCCAGGAAGAACCGCTTGCCGTGCACCAGCTGCCTGGCCAGCGCCTCACCACCCGGCAGGTTCGTGTCCGACTCCACCCACATCCCGCCCACCGGCACGAACCGCCCGGCCGCCGCGTGCTCCCTCACCCGCCGGTAGACCTCGGGGCTGTGCTCCTTGAGCCAGGCGAGCTGCTGCGCCTGCGACATGGCGAACACCAGCTCCGGGTGGGAGTCCATGAGGGCGGTGACGTTCGCGGTGGTGCGGGTGACCTTGCGGACGGTCTCGCGCAGCGGCCACAGCCAGGCCGAGTCGATGTGCGCGTGCCCGACCGCGACCACCCGGTGCGCGCTGGCGTTCGCGGGGCTGGCGAGCACGTCGGCCAGCTCGGCGCGCGCGGCCCCGGCGGTGCCGGTGACGTCGCCGAGGTCGACCCGGTCCAGTGCCCGCTCGACCGCGCGCAGCACCTCCCAGCGGCGCGGGTCGCGGGTGTCCAGCTCGGCCATGAGCTGCCCGAGCACCTCCAGGTCGTGGACCAGCTCGGCGGTGGTGGCGTCGCGCACGGCCAGCTCGACCCGGCCGAGCCGGTAGAGCGGCCGGTCGCCCGCCGTGTCCGGGTGGCCGAGGTCGGTGACGCCGCCGAACAGGATCACCGGGTTCGCGGCGGCCTCGATCAGCAGGTGGACGTGCTCACCGCCGTCGACCGGGTCGCCGACGGGCACCCAGGCGTTGCGCGGGTTGACGCCCTTGATCGGCGCGCCGTCGGCGGTGTGCGCCAGGCCCTCGCACTGGAATCCGGGCATCCGGTCGGTGAACCCCAGGTCCACCAGGGCTTCCACCGCCCTCCCCGCCCACTCGGCGGGCACCTCGCCGGTGAGCCGGAACCAGGTGGTGGCCCAGGGCGGTCCCCACGGCTCGCCGGTGGCGGTGGGCTCGTAGTCGGCGGCGAGCGCGGCGGCGACCGGGACGGGCGCGGAACCGGCGTGCCACCGCTCGACCGCCAGCGGCCTGCGCTCGTCGTGCACGGCGGGCCTGATCCGCTCGTCCAGGACGCGGGCGAGCCGCCGCTCCACCAGCAGCCGGTCGTCGTGCATGAGGCCTCCCTGCTCCAGCGGTGATCGCAGCCGTTCCGAGCTTGGCCCGGATCGGGGGCGTGCGCTGCCCGGCATCCGGGGCCGGATCTGGTTTCGGCTGACACTGAAGCGATAGTGCAGGAATATTTGGAATCACCTGTCACACCCCGCTCCCCGCTCCCGTCCCCCTGGTGAGCACATCGAACAGCGGAGGAACTCATGAAGATCGCAGTGGCCGGCGGCACCGGGACCGTGGGGCGCAAGGTCGTCGCGGCGGTGGAGTCGGCCGGGCACGAGGCCGTGGTGCTGTCCCCCTCGCGCGGGGTCGACCTGGTCACCGGCGAGGGCCTGGACGCGGCGCTCGCCGGGTGCGCGGGCGTGATCGACGTGTCGAACAGCGCCGTGTGGGACCGGGAGAGCGCCGAGCGGTTCTTCGGGGCCGTGGCCACCGCCCTGGTCGAGGGCTGCGCGCGGCACGGCGTCGAGCACCTGGTGGTGCTGGGCATCGTCGGCACCGACGACGTGGACCTGGGCTACTACTACGGCAAGCGGGCGCAGGAGCGGATCGTCGCCGAGGGCCGGGTCCCGTGGACGATCCTGCGGGCCACCCAGTTCTTCGAGTTCGCCGAGCAGAACACGGCGCGCGCCGAGGGCGACGTGGTGGAGCTGATGCCGATGCTGTCGCAGCCGGTGGCGACCGAGGACGTGGCCGAGCGCCTGGTCGAGCTGGTGACCGGCGAGCCGCAGGGGTACGCGAAGCCGTTGGCGGGGCAGGAGAAGCTGACCCTGGAGGAGATGGCGCGACGGCTGTTCGAGCGGACCGGGGACCGCAGGGAGATCAGGGTGCAGGAGCTCGGCGAGGTCGGCGCGCAGCTCGCGTCCGGCGCGCTCACCCCCTCAGGCGAGCACGACCGGGGCAAGCGCACGTTCGCGGACTACCTGGCCGCGCTGGAGGTCTGACCGGGCTCGGGTGCGGTCCCGCCGGGCCGCACCCGCTCCACCACCGTGCGCGCCACGACGTCCCCGAGCCGCTGCCGCCGGGGCGTGACCGCGATCAGCACCGCGCCGACCAGACCGAACAGCTGCCCGTCGACGGCCATCACCAGCCACCGCAGCAGGTACGCGCCCAGGGTCGGCTCGCCGCCGTCGAGCGTGCGCACCCGCAGGCCCAGCAACCGCATCCCCGGCGACGCGCCGCCGTGCCGCAGCGGCGACCAGACCTGCGCCCACAGCACGGTCAGCAGCAGCGCAGCCGCGTACGACCAGGCCACGGTCGGGATGACGTAGGGGCCGACCGAGCGGCTGAGCACGCCCTGGTCGATCAGCACCAGCGCGAGCGCGAACAACCCGATGGCGAACAGCACCGAGACCACCGCGGCGAGCAGGTGGTCGACGGCGAACTGCGCGTAGCGGCGCAGCACGACCGGAGGGGCGTCGGTGGGCACGGGTGACACCGTAGTCACCCCCGCCACCCCCGCGAGGACTAGACCACGCGGTGGATCTACTGCGCGCGGAGGACGCGCCGGGCGGGCGGGGTCGACCAGGGTGGGTGCCGGACATCCGCAACCAGACGAGGGGAAAACCCTTGCGGAACAAGGTATCCGTTGTCATGGCGGCAGCGCTCGCGCTGACCGCCGCACCACTCGCGCACGCGGACCCGCCCGACCCCGCCGCGAAGTACGCGGACCAGGAGGTCTCCTGGGGCGAGTGCGCGTTCACCCCGGCGGCGCCGCTGGAGTGCGCGCTGATCACCGTGCCGAGGGACTGGGCGAACCCCGGTTCCGGGGCCGAGCTGGAGGTGTCGATCAGCCGCAGCAGGGCGACCGGCGAGCGCCAGGGCGCGATGCTGGTCAACCCCGGCGGACCGGGAGCCCAGGGCTCCGGTCTGGCAGGCGCGCTGGCCGCGCTCGCGCCGGACCTGGCCGGGGCGTACGACCTGGTCGGCATGGACCCGCGCGGCACCGGGCGGGAGGGCGTCGAGGGCAGCGCGTTCACCTGCGACGTGCCCACCGACCGGCTGCCCACCGGGCTGCTCGACGCGCGGGACCGCTCGGCGGCGAGCCTGGCCGAGCACGCGAAGGAGCCGAGGGCGGTGGCCGAGGCGTGCCAGAGCCACGCGCTCACCCCCTACATCACCACCTGGCAGACCGCGCACGACGTGGACCTGGTGCGCGCGCTGCTCGGTGAGGAGCGGTTGCACTACCTGGGTTACTCGTACGGCTCGTGGCTGGGCGCGAAGTACGCGTCGCTGTTCCCGGAGAAGGTCGGCAAGGTCGTGCTGGACTCCAGCGTGAACTGGCAGGGCCGGTTGCAGGCGGCGTTCGAGGCGTGGCCGGAGATCGGCCACCGGCAGCTGGAGCGGCAGTACTTCCCGTGGCTGTCCAGGCAGTTCCCCGACGCGGTGGGCGACGACCCGCGCGGCGCGTGGGAGCGGGCCAGGGAGGTGTACGCCGAGCAGGGCGTGGCGCCGGACGCGTACGACCGGATCTTCGTCGGCCTGGGCAGCGAGCTGGCCTGGCTGCTGTCCGCGGCGGTGCTGGTCGCGGCGCAGGGCGAGCAGCCCGAGGTCCCGGACGCGCTGCGGGCCCGCGTGGACGAGGCGACGACCCGCGAGTTCGGCGTGCCCCTGTCCGCCCTGACCCCGGCGGCGGTGGCCGAGGCGCTGGCGGACTACACCCCGTACCCCGGCACGTACTACGCGGTGACCTGCGGCGACGAGGTGACCAGGACGGCGGCGCGGAACAAGGCGCTGAGCGACCGGCAGGGCCCGAAGTGGCCGGTGTTCGGCTGGGCGTACGGCCTGTGGCAGGCCTGCGGCTACTGGACGGACGCGCCCCGCCACCAGCTCCCCGCGCTGCCCCCGCAGGTGGCGGACCGGGTCCTGGTGGTGCAGGGCGAGTTCGACCCGCAGACCGGCTACGAGCAGGCCCGCGCGGCCGTGCGGGCCGCACCGGGCGTCGGCCTCGTGCAGGTGACCGACGCGACCATGCACGGCCAGTACGCCGTGGACGGCAACCCGTGCGTGGACGGCGCCGTGAACGTCTTCCTGCTGCACGGCTCCAGGCCGAACACCCTGACCTGCCCCGGCCTCCCCCTGCCGGGAGAGGACGGGGTGCACCCGGCGGACGGCCCGATCCGCGAACCGGCGAGCACTCAACTGACGGCCGAGGTGGTCCCGACGGGCGACCCCGCGCTGCGGGCGAGGGTGCGGGAGCAGATCAACTCGAGCTTCCGCCACTGACCCTCCCACTTCGTGAGGCGGGCGCGGGAAGCCGCGCCCGCCTCACCCCGCCAACCACCGGAGCAGCACGGCGGCGTCACGGGGCGCGGTCCCCACCGCCAACACCGCGCTCTGCACGGCCACCCCGAACTCCCCGGTCACCGAATCCCGCGCCACGATCGAGTAAGTCACGCCCCGATCATCGAAACCCGCCCCGCACGGCCGCAATCGGTTAACCACCACTCCCCTAGTCCCCGAGTACTAGGGCCCTCCTCCGCAAGTCCACTCTTCTCCTCCTTGCCCTGCAACCACTCCACCCCCTCCCTAGCGTTCCCCCCATGACCACCGCACCGACCCACCTCACCCCGCCCAAGACCATCGTCTTCTCCTTCGCCATGCTCCTGATCAGCACCGCCATGAGCCTGGTCACCCTCGCCGGAGCGGCCACCTCCGACGCCCTCGCCGACAAACCCGCCGAACGCGCCTTCCTCATCGCCGTGGGCGCCCTGTTCGCCGCGCTCTACCTCTACCTCGCCTTCCGCGTGAAGGCGGGCAGGAACTGGGCCAGGGTCGTCATCACCCTCATGACCGTCTTCGAGGCCGTCTCCGTCTTCACCCTCCCCGACAGCGGCCTCAACCAGTACGGCCTCCTCGGCATCTCCGCCGCCGCCGTCCTCGGCGCCTACGCGCCCGACTCCAACGCCTACGTCGCGAGCGTCCGGCGCGCGTCGTGACCCGGCGCCCGGGATGATCACCGGCATGGCCGTCGCAGCGCCCGCGCGCCGGGGAGTGCTCGCCGCCGAGGTGGCGGCGCTCCTCGGCGCCGTCGTGGTCGACCTGGTGCTGTCGCTGCGCTTCCACCCCCTCCCCCAGGGCGCCACCGCCTCCTTCCTCACCTCCGCCGCCCCCGCCGCGGGCGCCGCGACCGCCGTCCTGGCCGCGCTGCGCCGCCGCTTCCCGCACCACCTCGCCCCGCTCACCTGCGCCGCCCTGGCCCTGTCCGCGGCGAGCACCCTGTTCCGCTCCCTGGTCCCCGAGGCCACCCCGGAACCGGTCGCCGCCGAGGCCGTCGCGGTCGCGCTGCTCGTCGGCGCGGTCTGCCGACGCCTCCCCGCGAAGCACGCCGGACCACTCGCCGTCACCGCCCTCCTGGTCGTCGCCGCAGCACCGGTCGCCCGCTACGGCATCGGCGAGCCCCTCGCGCTGCTCGCGGTCCCGGTCACGGTCCTGTGGGCGGGCGGCGTGGCGGTCGGCCTGCTGCTGCGCGACGCTGACGCCCGCCAGCGCGCCGAGCTGGACCGGGTGCGGGTCGGCGAGCGGATGCAGCTGGCGCGCGAGCTGCACGACCTGGTGGCGCACCACGTCAGCGGCGTGGTGGTGCGCGCGCAGGCGGCCCGCGTGCTCGGCGGCTCGGACGAGGTGTTCGCCGAGATCGAGGCCGCCGGGTCGGACGCGCTGACCGCGATGCGCCGCGTCGTCGGGATGCTGCGCAGCCCCGACTACGCGGTCCCCCGCCCCGGCGCGGACTTCGGCGAGGTGGTGCGCTCGGCGGTCGGCGACACCCCGAACGCGCGGGTCGAGCTGGCCGAGGACGTGGCGAGCGCGGAGGTGCCGCCGGAGCTGTCCACGACCGTGCACCGGGTGGTGCTGGAGTGCCTGACCAACGCCCGCAAGCACGCCCCGGACGCCACCGAGGTCGTGGTGAGCGCGCGCAGGCACGGCGGCGACTGGCTGCTGGAGGTCGTCAACGACGGCGCGGGCGAGCCGAACGCGGGCGGGTTCGGCCTGGTGGGGATGCGGGAGCGGGTGGGCGCGCTGGGCGGCGAGCTGAGCGCGGGCCTCGAGGACGGCGGCCGGTGGCGGGTCGGCGCGCGGTTGCCGACGACCGCGCCGAGAGGGGTGTGACGGGTGCTGCGGGTGCTGATCGCGGACGACCAGACGTTGGTGCGCACGGGTTTCCGGCTGATCCTGGACGCCGAGGACGACATCGAGGTGGTCGCCGAAGCCCCGGACGGTGAGGCGGCGGTGCGCCTGGCCAGGCAGCTGCGGCCGGACGTGACGCTGATGGACCTGCGGATGCCGAAGGTCGACGGCATCCGGGCGACCGAGCTGCTGGCGGGACCGGGCGTCCCGGACCCGCTGCGGGTGGTCGTGGTGACCATCTACGACCTGGACGAGAACCTGCACGCCGCGCTGCTGGCGGGCGCGTGCGGCTTCCTGCTCAAGGACGCGGGCCCGCGCCTGCTGGTGGAGGCGGTGCACGTGGCCGCGCGCGGCGAGTCCCTGGTGTCACCGCAGATCACCACCCGCCTGCTGCGCGACTTCACCCGCGAGGGCCCCCGCACCCCACCCGCGAGCGCCACCCCGCTGACCGCGCGCGAGCTGGACGTGGCGCTTGCGGTGGCCAGGGGCGGCACGAACGCGGAGATCGCCCAGCGGCTGTCGATCACCCTGTCGACGGTGAAGTCGCACCTGACGAGCGTGCAGCAGAAGCTGGGCGCCCGGAACCGCACCGAGGTGGCGATCCGCATGTGGGAGGGCGGCCTGGTCCGCTGACCGGCGCAGGGACCGCTGCTCCAGTCGGGTGGCTCGAACCCGGAACCGGTGGGACCCTGGGCCCGCCGCGAGCCCACCGGGAGGAGCCGTGCCCCTCGAACCGTTCGACCTCACCCGCCGCACCAGCCCGTGGGTCGTCTGCGCCCCGCGCGAGACCCCGCTCGTGCCCGCCCAGCTCTCCCGCCTGCGCGAGGACGGCGGCGTCGTCAGGCACGTCGACTCGGCCGACCTGGCCGACCCCGCCGCCACCTTCACAGCCTTCGCCCACCTGCTCGCCCTCCCCGCACCACCGGACGACTGGCCCGCCCTCGCCGACGCCCTGCGCCACCCGCACGGCGACTGGCCCGGCGAGACCGACCTCGCCGTCGTCGTCGAGCGCGCCCACCTGCTGCGCGGCGCCCCGCACCTGCCCGACCTGGTCACCACCCTGTGCCGGGCCGGTCGCGGGGCGGCCGACGCCGTCGCGCTGCACTTCGCGCTCCTGGTGGACGACGGCCCCGCGACGGACCTCGCGCCCGGCGGCGACGTGATCGGCCCCTACCTGCTGTTCGGCTGACCACCCGCCCCGCACAACACGGGCTTCGGGGTGGCGCAGCGACGCCCGGCGCGTCCGAGCCACGACCGCCCTGACCAGCACCGGTAGGGGCCCCCACAACCGCGCGGACCACCCCCTGACCCCCGGCGGTTCACCGGGGTCCGCGCCCCCGGCGGCGGTACCGTTCCCCCGATCATGACTCGGGGCCGCCCTCCGTTCCGGCGCAGGCCCCCGACGAGAGGACCGCGAGCCGGTGATCGTTGACGAGACCGCAGCCCGGTGGGCGCGCAGCTACCACCCGAACCCGACCGCGCCCGCCCGACTGGTGTGCTTCCCCCACGCGGGCGGCTCGGCGAGCTACTACCACCCGGTCTCCGCCCGCTTCGGCCCGTCCTGGGACGTCGTGGCGCTCCAGTACCCCGGCCGCCAGGACCGGCGCCTCGAACCGTGCGTGGCCGACCTGGAGCGGCTGGCCGACCTGGTCACCGCCGTGCTGCGCGAGCTCCCCGCGAAGCCCACGGTGTTCTTCGGGCACAGCATGGGCGCGGCGCTGGCGTTCGAGACGGCGGTGCGCCTGGAGCGCGAGGGCGCGGGCCCGCGCGGGGTGGTCGCCTCCGGCCGCCGGGCGCCGAACACGCGCGCCGACGAGCGGGTGCACCTGCTGGACGACCGGGGCGTGCTCGCCGAGGTCCGCGCGCTGAGCGGCACCGACTCCGCGCTGCTGGACGACGAGGAGCTGATGCGGATGGCGCTGCCCGCGATCCGCGCCGACTACACCGCGATCGAGACCTACAGCTGCCCGCCGGACCGCAGGATCACCGCCGACCTGACCGTGCTGACCGGTGACGCCGACCCGAAGACCACCGTCGAGGAGGCGGCGGCCTGGGAGCAGCACACCACGGGGAAGTTCGAGCTGGAGGTGTTCCCCGGCGGGCACTTCTTCATCGCCACCCAGGCCAAGCCGGTCGGCGACCGGATCGAGCGCGCGCTCAAGGCCGCGCTCTGACCACGGCGTGACGGGACGGCGGCGGCAGCACGTACGCGCCACCACCGCCGCCGCCCCGCGCCATCACCGCGCCCGTCGGGTGATCCGCAGCAGCCGCCCCGGTCCGGGAGCCCGCCCGCGCGAGCGGGTCATCCCCCCGTTCGTGGTCGCGTAGAGCACGTCCGGCGCCTCCGGGTCCACGGCCACCGCCGTCGCCCCCGCCGCGCCCTGCCGCACCCCGGCGACCTCCTCCAGCCCACCGCCGGGCAACCACCGCACCACGCTGTCCCCGGTGTGCGTGGCGATCCACAGCGCCCCGTCGTCGGTGGCGGCCAGGTCGTCCCCGCACACCCCGGTGGCCACGACCTCCACCTCGGCGGCCGGGTCAGCCGCGTCCACCGGGCAGCGCAGCAGCAGCCCGCGATCGGTGCTGGTCAGGTGCACCTGCCCGGCGTGCGCCGCGATCCCGTTGACACCGGGGAACGGTGAGCCGGGGTCCTGCCTGGCGAGCAGCTCGTGGCGCAGCCACACCCGCGCGCGCCCGCTCGCCGGGTCGACGGCGAACACCGCGCCCAGCGCCGAGTCCGCGATCAGCAGCTCGTCCCCGACCCAGGTCATGCCGTTGCCGAAGCGCAGGTCGGGCAGCTCGCACACGTCCCGGACGCCCACCTCCGCGCCCACCCGCACCAGCCGCCAGCCCGCCTCGCCGAGCGGTCCGGTGAGCACGAGCGCGCCGCCGGGAACGGGCGCGATGCCGGTGGCGGGGTGCGGGAACTCGGCGAGCGGGCGGTGGGCGCCGTCGGGCTGGACGACGTCGACGCGGCGGTGCGAGGCCAGCGTGACGAGCCAGCGCCCACGCCCGCCCGGCGCGAGGTTCTCCACGAACGTCCCCGGTGGCCACTCGGCCACCACGGTGGTGTCGAAGTGCGGGAGCAGTGCGGTCATGCGGCCACCTCCGTGCGGTCGTCCCCCAGGCATACCCCGACGACCAGCGCGGACACCAGGCTTCCCGCCCGATCACCGGAACCACCCGTTCACCCCTTCGTGGCACCCTCGCGCAACTAACGCTACATTTGGTTGCGTTAACGTTGTCGATCTTCCCACCCCCACCAGGAGGAGCGCCATGACCACCGTCCTGATCTTCGGAGCCGGGATCGCGGGCCCCGCGCTGGCGAACCTGCTCACCCGCTCGGGCTTCCGGGTCACCGTCGTCGAGCGCGCAGAGGCCCTGCGCACCGGCGGCTACCCCGTGGACGTGCGCGGCCCGGCCGTCGAGGCGCTGCGCCGCACCGGCGTGCTCGCCGACGCGACCGGGGCGCACGTCGACCTGCGCCGCATCACCTTCCTCGACGCAGGCGGCGAGCCGTTCGCCGAGATCGACCCGCTCGCCATGACCGGCGGCACCGGGGGCCGTGACATCGAGGTCCCCAGGGGAACCCTCACCGCCCTGCTGCACGCGAGCACCGGGACCGGGGTCGACTACCGCTTCGGCGAGTCGATCACCGCGCTGGACGACCGGGGCGACGACGTGCGCGTCACGTTCGCGAGCGGAGCCGAGGAGGTGTTCGACCTGGTCGTCGGCGCGGACGGCCTGCACTCCGCCGTGCGACGGCTGGCGTTCGGCGACGAGGCCCCGTTCCTGCGCCCGCTCGGCCTGTGCTTCGCCGGGTTCACCGTGCCCACCCCGGACGGCATGGTCCGGGAGGCGAGGATGCAGAACGCCCCCGGCCGCATCGCGGCGATCTACACCCCGGACGACAGCGGCCTCTCCCACGGCTTCCTGGTCACCGCCGCCGAGGGCCCGCTCGCCACCGCCCGCAGCTCGACGCCGGAGATCGTGGCGGCGGTGCGCGCGGCGTTCGCGGGCACGGGCGGCGTCGTGCCCGACCTGCTCACCGCGCTGGACCGCGCCGAGGACGTGTACGCGGACTCGGTGTGCCAGGTGCGGATGGCGGACTGGTCGCGCGGCCGGGTCGCGCTGGTCGGGGACGCCGCGTTCGGCCCCTCGTTCCCCACCGGCCAGGGCACCAGCCTCGCCCTGGTCGGGGCGTGCGTGCTGGCGGGCGAGCTGGCCAC
Organism: Actinosynnema pretiosum; assembly: GCF_024171695.1. GTDB lineage: Bacteria > Actinomycetota > Actinomycetes > Mycobacteriales > Pseudonocardiaceae > Actinosynnema > Actinosynnema pretiosum. The sequence goes on from NZ_JAMTCF010000006.1 coordinate 219,935, forward strand.
CCGCGACGACCACGCCGAGGCGTTCGCCGCGTACCGCGAGGTGATGCGCGAGTACGTGGACCTGAACCACGGGCTGGCCGACGACGGCGCGGCCAGGCTGGTCCCGCGCACCGAGGAGGCCTTGGAGGCGCGCAACGCGGCGCTGACGACGATGGGCGAGGGCGACCTCGCGCCCGAGCAGAACCGCGCGATCAACTCACTGGCGCTGCCGGACTACGATCGCCCGGCACGCGTCTGACGCGCCGCGCGCGGCCCCGGAACACCCGGCCGGGGCCGCGCGCGACCGCGGTCCCCGTCACGACTCGACCCCTCAGGGCCTCGGCACCGCCCGGACGCCCGCCAGCACCACGTCCACCAGCAGCTCGGCGCGGGCCCGCGTCAGCTCGCCGCCCAGGCGCGCGTGCTGGTGCACCGCCCCGCTCAGCGGCCCGTCCAGCAGCTCCGCGTCCGCCCACGGCAGCTGCCCGTCCGCCACCGCCCGCTCCAGCCTGCGCTGCAACGACTCCAGCCGCCGCCCCCACACCCCGCGCAGCAGCGCGCGCAGCTCACCGTCCTCGGTGATCCCCGCCCAGCGCACCGCGTTCAGCGCCCGCCCCTGCGGGCTGTCCCCCACCGCCACCAGCGCGCACAGGTAGTCCACCAGGTCGGTCCGCAGGTCGCCGGTGTCGGGCAGGGCGGCGTTGCGCTCGGCGAAGTCGGAGAGCGCCTCGGACACCAGCGCCTCGCGGGTGGGCCACCTGCGGTACACGCTGGTCTTGTGCACCCCGGCCAGCTCGGCGACCTCCTCGTAGCGCAGGCCGCGCAGCCCGTCGCGGGCCAGCAGCTCCAGCACCGCCGCCAGCACCTGGTCGCGCACCCGCGCCGACCGTCCCCCCGGCCTGCTCGCCGTCACCGCCACCTCCGGAAGAAGTCCGCGCGGCAGCCTACTACGCCGCGCGCACCCTCCACAGTGGACCGGTTACCACCCGACGTGCTCGGCGTAGCGGTCCCTGACCAGCGCCACCGCCTCGTCCGGGTCCATCGCCCACAGGTCGGCGTTGAAGATCTCCACCTCCACGTCGCCCCGGTACCCGGCGGCGGCGACCAGGTCGGCGACGGCGCGGAAGTCCACGTGCCCGTCGCCCATGACCCCGCGCGCGAGCAGCGCGTCGGCGGGCAGCGGCGTGATCCAGTCACACACCTGGAACGAGGCGATCCGCCCGCGCGCCCGCTCCACCTGCGCGGGCAGGTCCGGGTCCCACCACACGTGGAAGGTGTCCACGACCACCCCGACCACCGACGGGTCGTGCTCCTCGGCCAGGTCGAGCGCCTGCCCGAGCGTGGACAGCACGCCCCGGTCGGCGCAGTAGATCGGGTGCATGGGCTCCAGCGCCAGCCGCACCCCCAGGTCCGCCGCTTGCGGGACCAGCTCGGCGAGCACCGACCGCACCCGCTCGCGCGTGCCGGGCAGGTCGCGGGAACCGGCGGGCAGGCCGCCGACCACCAGCACCAGGCAGTCCGCGCCCAGCGCGGCGGTCTCGTCGATCGCGGCCCGGTTGTCGGCGAGCGCCTCGTCCCGGTCGGGCCGGGTGAAGAACCCGCCCCGGCACAGCGAGGACACCCGCAGCCCGGACGCGCGCACCAGCTCCACCCCGCGCTCGACGCCGAACTCGTGCAGCGGCTCCCGCCACACCCCGATGGAGCCGATGCCGAACCGCGCGCACGCGTCCACGGCCTGCGCCAGACCGAGCCCGTTCACCGTCTTCTGGTTGAGCGACAGGCGGTTCACCTGGCCACGCCCGCCGCGTCGAGCAGCAGCGACAGCCGGTGCGCGGCCAGCTCCGGGTCGGGCAGCAGGCCCGCCGCGTCCGCGTGCAGGAACGCCTGCACCAGGTGCGGCACGGACCGGGCGCCGTGCAGCCCGCCGATCATGGTGAACCCCGGTTGCAGCCCGCTGATCCAGGCCAGGAAGGCGATCCCGGTCTTGTAGTAGAACGTCGGCGGCGCGAACACGTGCCGCGCCAGGGGCAGCGTCGGCTCCAGCTCGGCCAGGTAGGTCGCGGTGTCGCCCTCGTCCAGCGCGCGCAGCGCGGCGGAGGCGGCGGGCGCGATCGCGGCGAACACGCCGAGCAGCGCGTCGCTGGACCGTCCGCCCTCGCCCAGCACCAGCTCCGGGTAGTGGTAGTCGTCGCCGGTGTAGAGCCGCACGCCGTCGGGCAGCTCGGCCCGCAGCGCGCGCTCGTGCCCGGCGTCCAGCAGCGACACCTTGACCCCGTCGACCCGGTCCCGGTGCTCGTGCACCAGGTCCAGGAACGCCTTGGTCGCCTCGGCGACGTCCGCGCTCCCCCAGTAGCCCGCCAGGCTCGGGTCGAACGCGGTGCCCAGCCAGTGCAGGATCACCGGCTCGTCGGCCTGCGGCAGCAGCCGGTCGTAGACCCACCGGTAGTCGCGCGCGGAGGTCGCGACGCGGGCGAGCTGCCTGCTGGCCATGACGATGGCCTGCGCGCCGGTGGACTGCACGAACTCGACCTGCTCGGCGTACGCGCGCAGCACACCGTCCACATCGGACACCCTCTCCGCGTGGTCGGTGCCCGCACCGGCGGCGAGCCTGCCGCGCCCGGCCTCGGCGGCGCTGCGCCGGATCAGCTCCCGGCAGGCGGCCCAGTCGAGGCCCATGCCGCGCTGGGCGGTGTCCATCGCCTCGGCGACGCCGAGCCCGTGCGCCCACAGGTGCCTGCGGAACGCCAGCGTGGACTCCCAGTCGACGGCGGCGGGCGCGCCGGGGGCGTTGTCCCCCAACGGGTCCGCGACCACGTGGGCGGCGGCGAACGCGACCCTGGAGGTGAACGGCCCCGGCGAGGTGCGGCGCCGGACGGGGTCGCGCAGGACGTGGACCCGACCGCCGGGGAGGGTGACGCGCGCGCTCACAGCTGCCCCAGCTCGACGCGGCGCCCCTCGGCGGAGGAGCGCAGACCGGCGCGGGCCAGCCGGATTCCGCGCGCCCCGGCCAGGAAGTCGTACGGGTGCGGGCCGTCCTCCACCACGTGCCGCACGAACTGCTCCCACTGGGCCTTGAACCCGTTGTCGAACTCGGTGTTGTCCGGGACCTCCTGCCACTGGTCGCGGAACGAGGTCGGCTCGGGCACGTCCGGGTTCCACACCGGGCGGGGCGTGGTGGCGCGGGGCTGCACGACGCAGCGGTGCAGCCCGGCGACGGCGCTGCCGTGCGTGCCGTCGACCTGGAACTCCACCAGCTCGTCCCGGTGCACGCGCACGCACCACGAGGAGTTGACCTGGGCGATCACGCCCCCTGCCAGCTCGAAGATCGCGTAGGCGGCGTCGTCGGCGGTGGCGGCGTAGCTCTCGCCGCGCTCGTCCACCCGCTGGTCGACGTGCGTGGCCACCTTCGCGGTGACCGCCTCGACCCGGCCGAACAGGTTCTCCAGCACGTAGTTCCAGTGGCAGAACATGTCCACGGCGATGCCGCCGCCGTCCTCGACCCGGTAGTTCCAGGAGGGCCGCTGCGCGGGCTGCCAGTCGCCCTCGAACACCCAGTAGCCGAACTCGCCGCGCACCGACAGCACCCGCCCGAAGAACCCGCCGTCCACCAGCCGCTTGAGCTTGAGCAGGCCGGGCAGGTACAGCTTGTCGTGCACCACCCCGCTCTTCACCCCGGCCGCCTCGGCGAGCCGCGCGAGTTCGAGGGCCTGCTCGACGGTCTCGGCGACGGGCTTCTCGGTGTAGACGTGCCTGCCCGCGTCGATGGCGCGCACGATGGACTTCTCCCGCACCGAGGTCAGCTGCGCGTCGAAGTACAGCGGGCACCCGTCGTCGGACAGCGCCGAGTCCAGGTCGGTGGTCCACCGGCTGAGCCCGTGCCGCTCGGCGATCTCGGCGAGCTTGGCCCCGTTCCGCCCGACCAGCACCGGTTCGAGCTGCACCCGCGACCCGTCGGCGAGCGGGACGCCGCCCTGCTCGCGGATCGCGAGCACCGAGCGGAGCAGGTGCTGCCGGTACCCCATGCGCCCGGTGACCCCGTTCATCACCACGCCCAGGCTTCGCGCTGCCATGGTTCCCGCCTCCTTGGAAAGCGTTTACCAGGGTGACGGTAGGTGCGCGGCGCGGGCGGTGACAAGCCTGCCGAGCGGGTGCCTTCGGCCGGGTGGGGCCCCACCCGGCACCCGACCGGAGCTCACTCGGGGAGGCCGAACCCCTCCTTGTCGACGATGGCGCGCCCCTCGTCGCCGCGGAAGTAGTCGATGAAGGACTCGGCGAGGCTGCCGACCGCGGGCGGGCCGTCGGTGTGGAGGAACTCATCGGCCATGAACACGTACCTCCCCCGGTCCGCGGGCTCGATCCCGTTGATCGTCACGATGCGCAGCGCGGGGTCCTCCTCGGCGGCCTCGCGCGCGGCGGACAGCTCGGCGTACCCGATCCCTCCCGGTGTCCGTCCCAGCTCGGCGAGCAGTTCCGAGGTCTCGCTGTGCTCGCAGAGCGGCACCTTGCCGTCGGGCACCGCGTCGCCGTTGCACTTCCGGTCCAGGTTCTCCTGCCCGACCGGCGCCTCCAGCACCAGGTCGTCGAACGCCGCGCGGGTGCCGGACTGGAAGGTGCGGCTGAACACGGTGACGCGGTTGGCCCCCGCTCCGTCCCAGTAGGGACGCCTGCCCGCGTAGATCTCCCTGAGCTGGTCCTGGGTCAGATCGGTGACACCGGTGCCCGCGTTGACCAGCACGGCGAAGGTGACCTTGCCGACCGGGTGCCCCACCAGCAGCCGGTACTTGGCCCCGGTCACCTGGCCGTCGGTCATGGCGATCTGCGCCTCGCCGCGCACCAGCCGGTCGGCGCCGGTGAAGCTGGGGCTGGGCACGACCAGGATGTCGGCGTCGGAGCAGCGCGCGCGGTAGGAGTCGGCGACCTTCTCCGCCACCGGGGCGAACGCGCTGGAGCCGTCCACGACCAGCACGCCCTGCGCGCACGCGGTGCCCCGCCCGCCGCCCAGCCCGGTCAGCACCAGCGCCACCGACGCCGTGACCACGACCAGCGCGACGCCGGACAGCCACAGGCTGCGCTTGCTGGGGCCGTTGCCGGTGGTGGTGTCGTGCACGACCCGTCCCCCGGAGACGAAAGCCTCGCAGGTGACCGCAGCCGGGGCGTCCGCGTCCGGGACGCCGGACAGCAGCACGAGCAGCTTGATGCGGTCCTTGCGGTTGAGCGGGGTCTTGGGCAGCACCAGCTTCGTCTCACCGGGAGTCGGCCACTGCGGGTAGCGCTCGACGCGCTTGCGCAGGGCCTTGCCCTCCACGATCTCCGCGTCCACCACGGTGCGCCCGCCGAACTCCAGGGTCAGCGGGTCCTCGAAGTCCTCGGTGCGGATCGCGGCGTTGCCGGTGTTCGCTATGCGCACCAGCGCGAAGCTGGGCTGCGCAACGACGTTCTCCTTGTTGAACAGCTGAACGTCGATCATGGACGTGTCCTCGACCGGGTCGATCCCGATCGGTGTGTCCAGGTGCACGCGGTAGGTGATCTGCTTGCGCTTGAGCCACCACCCCACCAGTGACAGCAGCACGGTCACCAGCAGCGTGACGACGCCGATCATCGCCTCGGCGCTGCCGGTGAGCTGGGTTAAGAAGTCCTCCTCGGGCAAGACGCCCACCCCCTTCACCACCGAAGGTAGGGGTGGGCGCTCGGGAACCCGCCCGAGTTCACCGGCTGTTGTCCCGGCGTTGGCCGGTGGTCGGCGGGACTCGGGCGCGTTCCCCGGCCCGCTAGCGGAAGGTGACGGTGAGGCAGGCCAGCCGGGCGCCCGCGGTGCCCGCCTTGCCCGGCTCGGTCATGGTGTGCTCGGCCTCGTGCACGACGATCGACGCGGGCACCCGGTCGGTGAACCCGAACGGCACGGTGGTCTCGGACTCGCCGGTGCCCTGGGCGTCCGTCATCAAATCGAGCCAGAACTCGTTGCGCGCGTTGGCGAACGCCGGGTCGGTGGAGGGCTTGTCCGGGGTGGCCGCCGGGTCCTGCTCGTGCTGGAAGTGCGGGCCGGCGTCGGCGCCGGTCTTGCCGCACGGCTGGGTGTGGGCGTGCACCGCGTAGCCCCGGTCCTGCTGGAAGCCCTGGACGGACAGCCGGACGGTGGTCTGCTCGTCCTCCTCGGCGACCTCGACGTCCATGCTCGCGCCCACGGGGGCGGCGTCCTGGTCGTAGGTGAAGGCGGTCTGCGCGTCCTCCGGCACGGCGAGCACGCCGGACTCCCGGACGGTGACCACGTCGGTGCTGGCCGCGTCGCCCTCGGCCGAGGTGCCCGCGGGCTCGGTGCTCCCGGTCTGCTCGGACGGCCGGTCGCTCGGGGTGCACCCGGCTGCCAGCGCGGCGGCGGCGAGCACGGCGAGCGGGAGGCGGGTCAGGCGCATGACTTCCCCTTCGTTGGGCTTGCACGGCAGTGCACGGCTACCCGGTGCGGCGGGATGCTACACACGGTGATCACGGGGTCCGGCCGTGGCGCGCTCCACGAACGAGTGAACTACTCCGCTGCCGCCCTCCCCCTCCCCCGACGCCCCCAAAACTGTCGGACCCCTCCGGACAATGGGTCACGTGCCCACAGCCGATGAGCTCCTCAGCCCCACGACCGTCCTCGACCTGGCCGAGCACCTGCGCCTGGCCGGGGCGCCGTCCCCGCGCGTCACCGAGGCGGCGGGCGCGCTGGACGGCGTCGCGCTGGCGGGCCGGACCAGGCTGGTCGCGGACGCGGTGCTGGCCGACCTGCCGGAGGACTACTCGGCGTTCGAGGCGGTGCTGCGGGCGGCGCTGGCCGACCCTGGCTTCGGGGGGTGGGCGGTGTGGCCGCTGTCCGAGGCGCTGGCGGCGCGCGCCGCGTCGGCCGACCGGGTCCGGGAGGGCCTGGACGTGCTGGCGGCCATGACCGGGCGGCTGACCGGCGAGTTCGCGCTGCGCACGTTCCTGCTGGCCGACCTCGGCACGACCCTGGACGTGGCGCTGGGCTGGACGGGGTCGCCGGACGAGCACGTGCGCAGGCTGGCCAGCGAGGGCACGCGGCCGTTCCTGCCGTGGGGCAGGCGCGTGCCGGGCCTGGTGGCGGAGCCGGAGCGGGCGCTGCCCGTCCTGGAGGCGCTGCGCGACGACGAGTCGGAGTACGTGCGCCGCTCGGTGGCCAACCACCTGAACGACGTGAGCAGACTGGCCCCGGCGCTGGTGGTCGACGTGGCGGGGCGCTGGCTGTCCGAGCCGGGGCCGACGACGCCCCGGCTGGTGCGGCACGCCCTGCGGACGCTGGTGAAGCGCGGCGATCCGGGGGCGCTGGGCCTGCTGGGGTACGGGGCGGCGGAGGCGGTGGAGGTGACCGGTCCGGTGCTGGCGCGGAACGAGGTGGTGTTCGGCGGCGGCCTGGAGTTCACGGCGGAGGTCAGGAACCGGGGCTCGGAGGCGGCGCGGCTGGCGATCGACTACGCGGTGCACTACGTGAAGGCGGACGGCTCCAGGACGCCGAAGGTCTTCAAGCTGACCACGCGGGTGCTGGAGCCGGGAGAACGCGCCCTGCTGACGAAGCGCCACCCGTTCCGCGAGATCACCACGAGACGGCACCACGCGGGCACGCACGCGGTGGAACTCCAGGTCAACGGCGTTCGGCACGGGCTGACCGAGTTCGAGCTGACAGGGCTGGCCGGTCCGCGCGGGGCGACGGGGTCGGGCGGAGTGGCGGGGTCGGGCGGGGTGGCGGGATCGGGCGGAGTGGCAGCGCCAGGCGGAATGGCGGGATCGGGCACGGCTGCGGCAGGCACGGCTGCGGGATCAGGAGCTGCGGCGAGTCCGGGCCGAACGGCGAGCGCGGTCGACGCAGGGGGGAGGTGAAGCGCGACGAACCCTGACCCACAACTGAAACCGAACCACGCCCGCTGGGCACGCGACCGACACCCGAGGCTCGCAGAGGCGGCGGGGTGGCGGTAAGCCCTGGGTGGCGGGTGGCGGTAAGCCCTGGGCGGCAGGCGGCAGGCGGCAGGCGGCAGGCGGCGGGTGACGGCACAGCACGGCTGTCGGGTGCCCGCGCGGACCGGCCAGCGGAACGTCAGCGCAGTCCGATTCGGTCGCCCCCGCCCTCGCGATCGGCGGGGTGCGCGCGGCCCGGCTGGCAATACCCGTCCCTGACGACCGGCCAAGCGTCGGTACGGCCAGTCCGGTTGGTCGTGCCCGCGTTGCCCGGTCGGCAGGTGGTGGTGCGGCCCCGTAGTAGCGCGGCTCAGCCGGTGGGTGTTCCAGTGGATGGCACCGCCTAGTGGGGGGTGCCGCCGCCCAGTGGATGGCGCCGCCGCCCAGTCTGCGGGTGGTGGCGCCGCCGCCCAGTGGACGGCGCCGCCGCTCAGTCAGCGGATGTCGGCGCCGCCGCCCGATCAGCGGGTGACGGCTCAGGCCGGTCTGCGGGTTCCACGGAGGTAGGGTGGCCGCGTGCCCTTCGCCCGGACAGCCGATGACGTGCAGATCCACTACCAGGTCAACGGCTCCGGCGATCCGCTGCTGCTGCTCTCCGGGCAGGCCAACAACCTGCACTGGTGGGACCGGGTGCGCCCGGACTTCGACCGCGAGTTCACCACCATCGTGCTCGACCACCGGGGCACCGGCCTGAGCGACAAGCCCGAGGGCGGTTACGCCACGCGCACCTTCGCCGAGGACGCGCTCAGCGTGCTGGACGCCCTCGGCGTCGACCGCTGCCACGTGTACGGCACCTCCATGGGCGGCCGGGTGGCGCAGTGGGTGGCCGCCGACCACCCGGAGCGGGTGCGCGGGTTGGTGCTCGGGTGCACCTCGCCCGGTCCGCCGCACGGCGTCGAGCGCTCGCCCGAGGTTCGCCGCAGCCTCGCGCAGGTGGACCGCCGCAAGGCAAGGCGCGCGCTCCTGGAACTGATGTACACCCCGGCCTGGCTGGAGCTCCACGACGGACCGTTCACCACGCACGGCGGGCCGTTCACCACCCTGGGCGACCCGGACATGCCCCCGCACGCCAGGAAGGGCCACCTGCTGGCGAGCGGCAACCACAACGCCTGGGACGTCCTGCCGTCGATCACCGCGCCGACGCTGGTCGTGCACGGCACCGACGACCGGTTCAACCCGACCGAGAACGCCCCGCTGCTGACCGCCCGCATCCCGGACACCCGCCTGCACCTGGTCGAGGGCGCCAGGCACGCCTACTTCGAGGAGTTCCACCACGAGACCGGCCCGCTGGTCGCGGACTTCCTCACCGGGCGCTGACCGCACTCCGGCTGCCCAGCGGCCCGGCGCCACCCATCGCTCCACCGCTACCCGTTGCCCACCAACAACTCCCCGCCATCGCCGACCCGGCGCACCAGCACCCGCTCCCCCGCCTCCACCAGGTACCCGGCCCCGCGCACCGTGGTGATCACCCCGGCCGCGCTCCCGAGCTTGTGCCGCAACCGCCGCACGTGCACGTCCACCGTCCGCGTCCCCCGGCTCCCGTCCCCGCCCCACACCCGGCTGATCAGCTCGCGCCTGCCGTGCACGCGATCCGGGTGCTCGCACAGGAACAGCAGCAGGTCGAACTCGCGCCTGCTCAGCGGCAGCGCGCGCCCCAGGTGCAGCACCCGCCTCGAATCCGGCAGCACCAGCAGCTCCACGTCCGGCCGCGCGGGCGGGAACGCGCGCGGCGCGGCGGGCAGCGGGAGGCCGCCGACCCCGTGCACCGCGATCCCGTTGTCGCGCAAGGCGTCCGCGACCCGCGACGTGGCCGGTCCGACCTCGTCCGGCTCGACCTCCAGGCTGATCGTCACCACCAGGCGCACGGCGCTGCCCTCCCGTTCCCGCTGCGTGGGCCCACGCTAGGAAGGCCGGGCCGACCCGCGCAAAACCGTCCAAGGCGTGAACCAGCTTGACACCGAGGGGTTACGATGGCGTAGCACGACTGGCGAGGGTGGGTCACCACCGGGGAGTGCGCGCGGAGCAGGCATCGCCCGCCTGGGTGCCCCTCATCCAACGGATGACAGGGGTGTGCCCGTGCCAGCTCGAACGCTCGACGGAACAGCGGCGGCCGACGCGATCTACGACTCGACGGCCATCGCCGCGCTGGAGTTCGCCCGGCGCTCAGGCCGCGCGCCGCTGCTGGCCACGGTCCTGGTCGGCGAGGACCCGTCGTCGCAGACCTACGTGCGCATGAAGCGCACCCGCTGCCGCCGGGTCGGCATCGACTCGCGCGCGGTGGAGCTGCCCGCGTCGACCACGACGGCCGAGCTGGTCGCCGAGATCACCCGGTTGTCCCTGGACCCGGCCGTGGACGGCATCCTGCTCCAGCACCCGGTCCCGGCGCACGTCGACGAGCGCGCCGCGTTCGAGGCGATCGCGCCCGCGAAGGACGTGGACGGCGTGACGATGGCCTCCTACGCCGCGATGGCGTTCGGCGAGCCGGGTTTCCACTCGTGCACGCCCGGCGGCATCCTGCGCCTGCTGGACGTCAACGGCATCGACCTCGCGGGCAAGCACGCGGTGGTCGTCGGCCGCAGCCCGATCCTGGGCAAGCCGGTGAGCGCGCTGCTGCTGGCCCGCGACGCCACGGTCACGACCTGCCACTCCCGCACCACCGACCTGGCCGACCAGGTGGCCCGCGCCGACCTGGTGGTGGCCGCCGTGGGCAAGCCGGAGCTGGTGCGCGGCGAGTGGATCAAGCCGGGCGCGGTGGTGGTGGACGCGGGCTACCACCCCGGTGGCGTCGGCGACGTCGACCAGGCGGGCGCGGCGGAGCGGGCGTCCTGGCTGACCCCAGTGCCGGGCGGTGTGGGGCCGATGACGATCGCGCTGCTGCTGGAGCAGACCGTGGCGGCGGCGAGGCGCCACACCCGCGCGGCTGCCTGACCCCGGTGACCGCGCCGACCGGGACAGCGGCCCGGTCGGCGCGGCCTCGTGGACCGGGACCGGACGCGCGACCCCGGCGGCGAACCGGGGTCGCGCGACCGGTCCGGCGGCGCGAGCCACCTCACTCCGCGAGCGCCTGCTCCAGGTCGGCCAGCAGGTCGGCGATCCCCTCCAACCCCACCGATAGCCGCACCAGTCCCGCCGTCACCCCGGCCGCCACCTGCTCGGCCGGTTCGAGCTGCGCGTGCGTGGTCGACGCCGGGTGGATGATCAGGCTGCGCACGTCCCCGATGTTCGCCAGGTGGCTGAACAACCGCACCCGGTCCACCAGCCGACGCCCCGCCTCCAGCCCGCCCACCAGCTCGAACGCCACCACCGCGCCGACCCCGAGCGGCAGGTAGCGCCGTCCGGCCGCGTGCCACGGGTCGTCCGGCAGGCCCGCGTAGTGCACCCGCGCCACCTCCGGCCGCCCGGCCAGCCACCGCGCCACGGCCCCCGCGTTGGCCACGTGCCGCTCCACCCGCAGCGACAGCGTCTCGATCCCCTGGAGCAGCAGGAAGCTGTTGAACGGCGACGCGGCGGGTCCCAGGTCGCGCGCCAGCCTGGCCCGCAGCCGCAGCGCGAACGCCAGCTCGCCGAAGTCCGCCGCGAACACCACGCCCCGGTAGCCGGGGTCGGGCTCGGTGAACTGCGGCCAGCGGTCGGGGTCGGCGGCGAAGTCGAACCGCCCGCCGTCCACGACCGCGCCGCCAACGCTGCTGCCGTGCCCGGCCAGGAACTTCGTGGTCGAGTGCACCACCACGTCGGCCTCGTGCTCCAGCGGCCTGCACAGGTACGGCGTCGGGACGGTGTTGTCCACCACGAGCGGCACGCAGGCCGCGTGCGCGACGTCCGCGACCGCGCGCAGGTCCAGCACGTTGCCGAGCGGGTTGCCGACCACCTCGGCGAAGAACGCCCTGGTGTTGGGCCGCACGGCCGCCCGCCACGCGGCAGGGTCGTCCGGGTCGGCCACGAAGTCGACGCCGATGCCCAGCTCGGTGAAGGTGTGGGCGAGCAGCACGCGCGTGCCGCCGTAGAGGGCGGCGGAGGCGACCACGTGGTCGCCGGTGCGGGCGAGGTTGAGCAGCGCCAGGGTGATCGCGGCCTGGCCGCTGGCGAGCACGACGGCCGCGACCCCGCCCTCCAGGTCGGCGAGGCGCGCCTCGGCGACGGCGGTGGTGGGGTTGCCGATGCGGCTGTACGCGTGCGAGTCCAGGTCGCGCAGGGCGCAGACGTCGGCGGCGTGCGCGGAGTCGGCGAACGTGAACGAGGTGGTCTGGTAGATCGGGGTGGCGCGGGCCCCGGTGGTCGGGTCGGGGGACGCGCCCGCGTGGACCTGCCTCGTCTCGAACGACCAGCGCCGGGCTCTCACGTCGCCACCGGGGTCGCCGGGGGCGGTGGGCGGTGGCGCTGAGCTGTCGGGAGGCTGGAACACGGTTGCGGAGCGTAGGGCGGGGTGCGGCCGGGAGCGGTCGGGAAAAGCAAAAGATCATCACTTCCGGTGACACCCGGCCAGGCGATGAGCGGAAACGGCCCGGCGATCGGGCCCGGCGATCGGCCCGACGACCGGCGCGGTCACCGCCCGGCCGCCCCGCGCCCTGGCCGTCAGGGGTGCCCGGTGGCCTTCGCCGCCATGTCCCACAGGAGCGCGCCGAGGACGGGGTCGTCGAGCTGCGGCGAACCGGGGGCCGGGCGGTCGCCGACGTGGTAGCCGGTGGCGCGGGCGCGGCTCGCGATGCGCACGAGCTGGTCGGCCGCCGTCTCCGGGCGGACCAGGAGCGGCCTGGCCAGGAGCGTGAACAGCGCGCCGGGCGCGCCGAGGTGGCGGGCGAAGCCGGTGGCCATGACGCCGGGGTGGAAGTCGGCGACGGGCAGTCCGGGGTTCCGGCGGCCGAGCTCGCGCAGCAGGATGCCGGACACGAGTTTGGCGCGGCCGTAGGCGGCGTAGGCGCCGAGCGGCCGGGCGCCGACCGGCAGACCGTCCACCTCGGACACCGCGAGCGAGGCGCCCCGGTGCGCCCGCGAGGAGGTGGCGACGATCCGACCGCCCGCGAGCGCGGGCAGCAGCAGGGCGTTGAGCAGCCACGGACCGAGCGCGTTGACCTGGAGCACGGGGTCGACGCGGTCGACGGTGGGACCGGTGCGGTCGGGGATGCCGCCCGCGTTGGCGGCGAGGACGTCGATCCTGGACAGCTTGGCGAGCAGGTCGTCGGCGAGGGCGCGGACGGTGGCCAGGCTGCTGAAGTCGACCACGTGCCCGGTGACGCCGAGCTCGGCGGCGAGCGCGGCGGTGCGCTCGGGCGAGCGGCCGACGGGGACGACGCGCGCGCCGAGCGCGTGGAAGCGCCGGGCGGCTGCGGCGCCGAGCCCGGAACTGGCCCCGGTGATCACCACGACCCGGTCGGCCACCGGGTCGTCCACCCCGGACGGGTCGGCGTCCCACGCGCCGGACCGGTCCGCGCCGCGCGGGCTCGGGAGAGCGCTCCCCGCGAACGACTGGCCGGGGTTCCCCGCGCCGGGCCGGTCCGCGCTCCGCGCACCGGGCGGCTGAACGCTCCGGGCCCCGGACCGGTCCACGTCCTGGCCGCCGGAACGGGCGTTCCCCGCGAGCATCGGTCCCGAGCCGGGTCCACTCGCGCCAGGCCGCTCATCGCCACTGGCGCTCACGTCGGACACCGGGTCCACCCCCTCGGCACCCCGCCGGGAACCGGGCCGGTCGCCGCCCCCGCCACCGGGAGGGGCGTCCCCCTCGAACACCGGGGCCGCCCCGCCCCCTTCCGCACCGGCCGCAACGCCACGCCGGGAACCGGACCGCTCACCACCCCGGCCACCGGGACGGGCGTCCCCGGAGGACACCGGGCCCGTGCCGATCACCCACTCGCCGAACTGGTCCGCGCTCCAGGGCGCGCCGACACCCCCACCCCCGGAACCGCCGCCCGCAGGCGGCGGGCCGGGTCTGCCCGGTTCCGCGTGCCGGTGCGCCCCCGCACCGCCGGAGGTCCGGATCGCCGCCTGGAGCGCGGTCCTGAGCGCGTTCCGCACGCCCGCCCGGTGGGTGCTCCAGAAACCGGGCCGGTCGACGCGCCAGATGCCGGGTGGTTGCCGCCGCAGCGCGCCGGGCTGGTCCAGCAGCCACGCGCCGAGCCGGTCGGCCCGCCAGAAGCCCGGCCGGTCGCTGCAGATCCCCGGCTGGTCCGCGCTCCACGCGCCGGGCCGGTCGGCGCTCCAGAAGCCCGGCCGGTCCACGCCGCGCGGGTAGCCGCCCGCGTCGCCGGTCACCGCGCCGCTCCGTGCAGCACGACGCGCCGCCGCGCCAGGTCGTCCCGCTCCACCGCCGACACCAGGAACTCCGCCGCCGCCGAGCGCGACAGGCCCAGCGCGCGCGGCCCGCCGATGTCCGTGCTGGCCCGCCACCCTGCCGCGCCGCGATCGGTGAGGGCCCCCAGGTAGGCGAGGGTCCAGTCGAGCTCGGAGGTGGTCAGCACCCGCTCGGCCGCCCCGTAGTCCCGGTAGTCGCGGCGCACCACCGTGGCCGCGAGCACGCGCAGCACCGGCGAGGCCGCGACCCTGCTGCCGCCCGCGCCCCAGGCCACCGGCACCGCGATCCGCCGCACCCCCTCCGCGCACATCGCGACCACCAGGTTCGCCACGGCGGACGCGACGGCGGCGGGCCCGCGCCGCCGAGCGGTCCACGGCGGGTTGCCGAGCGCGGCGATCACCGCGTCCTGGCCGGAGACGGCGGCCCTGACCTCGGCGGGCCACTCGGCGACCGCGCCGACCCTGACCGCGAGCGCGGGGTCGGCGGGCAGCCCGTCGGCGCGGCGGGCGAACGCGGTCACCTCGTGCCCGACCTCCAGCGCCCGCGCCACCACGCGCCGCCCAAGCCTGCCGTTGGCCCCGACCACCAGGATGCGCACCGGTCCTCCTCAGCCGGCCCCCCGGCCCGCAGACCACTCGCGGGGCCGCGCCCCCGGCGGGACGTCCCCATCCAACTCGCGCCCGGCCGCGCGCAGCACCGCCAGACCGGGGAGCACGACGGGAGGGGCGGGTCGTGCGCTCCCCCGGACGGCCCAGCGCGGACCGCCGGGCGGGTCGCGGCGCCGGGCGGGGAGTGCGGGAACGCGGATTCCCCCTCGGGGAGGCAGCGGGGCGCCGCCCGCTCCGCCGCGCGCGCGGACCGGAGCCGGGCCGGGCGGAAGGCGCGAGGTCCGGGCGCACGCCTGAACAGCTGTTCAGCCGTGCGGACGACGTCTCGCGCGCCGGGTCCGGTGCACGGCGCCCACGTCGCGCGGCCTGTGAAAAAGGCCCGGCCGAGCGCCCTGCGGGAAGCCCACCGGGCGCGCCCGGAACCCGGACGCGCCCGGCGACGAGCAGGCTCCCCGTCCGCAGGCCACGCGGACGGCACGAGCCCGAAAGAGGCAGGTCGGAACACCCCCGGCGGTCGTGGGACCGCCCCCCTGGATCCGCCGCCACCCTCGACCGGACACCCCCGGTTGCCCGCGCTCCCAGGTTCCCCCCGGCCGTGATCACCGGACAATCTTTTCGGCCCAGACCGAAGGGAGGTGCGCGCTCACCGAACCAGGGGTAGTGGGCCGGAGCGCTCCGCCGGGCCCGCGCACCCCTGCGGACGGGCGCCACGATCCGGACACCTCGGACAGGGGCTCGCCGGTACCAGATCACCGGCGCGGAACCGGGCAGCCACACAGCAAAACCCGCCCGTGTGTCAACCGATCCGGTCAACCGCTCCCCGCGCGGTTGCGCACCCCCGTGAGCGGACACAACCATCCCGGCGGTACGGCGCGGGCAGGCGCTGACCGGTCGGCGGGCGCCGACCGGTCCCGGCGCCGGCCGCGCGGGTCCCGTTCCCAGGAACCAGCGCAGGACCAGCCCAGGACGAGCCGGAGAGTCGCACCTTGCCGCCCGAACCAGACCGCGCACCGACCCAGTGGGACGCCTCGGCCGAGCACCGGGCCGAGCAGGCGATCGCCGTCGTCGGCGCGTCCTGCCGCCTGCCGGGGGCCTCCGACCCGCGCGCCTTCTGGCGGTTGCTGCGCGCGGGCGCGGACGCGACCGGGGTCGCGCCCGCCGACCGGTGGGGCCCCGGCGCGCGCGGCGGGGCGCTGGAGCGGGTGGACTGGTTCGACGCGGAGTTCTTCGGCGTGTCCGAGGACGAGGCGCGCGCGATGGACCCGAGGCAGCGGCTGGCCCTCGAACTGGCCTGGGAGGCCGTGGAGGACAGCGGCGCGGTGCCCGGCGCGCTCGCGGGCCTCGGCGTCGGGGTGTTCCTGGGCGTCACCGCCGACGACCGCGCGCGGTGCGGGGTGATCGCCGACCTGGTGTCGCACGCGTTCGGGCTGCGCGGGCCGAGCCTGGTCGTGGACACCGCGCAGTCGTCGTCCCTGGTCGCGGTGCAGCTGGCGTGCGAGTCGCTGCGCTCGGGCGAGTCGGTGGTGGCGCTGGCGGGCGGGGTGGACCTGGTGCTCGCGCCGGAGGGCGCGCGGTCGGGCGAGTTCGGCGGGACGTCCCCGGACGGGCGCTGCCGGGTGCTCGACGCGTCCGCGAACGGCTCCGGGCGCGGGGAGGGCGGGGTGGTGCTGGTGCTCAAGCACCTGGCCACCGCGCTCGCGGACGGCGACGACGTGCACTGCGTGGTGCTGGGCGGCGCGGTCACCGGCGACGGCCCGCACGACGGCCCCGACCCGGCGGGCCAGCGGGAGGTGCTGCGCGCGGCGTACCGGGCGGCGGGCGTGGACCCGGCGGCGGTCGGGTACGTGGAGCTGCACGGCGCGGGCAGCCGCGCGGGCGACCGGGCGGAGGCGCTGGCGCTCGGCTCGGTGCTGGGCGCGGCCCGCCCGCCCGGCTCGCCGCTGCCGGTCGGGTCGGCCAAGACGAACGTGGGGCACCTGGAGGGCGCGGCGGGCGCGGTCGGCCTGCTGAAGGCGGCGCTGGCGATCCGGTTCCGCGAGCTGCCGCCGAGCTTGCACTTCCGGGAGCCGGACCCGGCGCTCGACCTGGACCTGCTGAACCTGCGCGTGCAGACCTCGCTGACGCAGTGGCACGGCGGGTGGGG
This sequence comes from Actinosynnema pretiosum, assembly GCF_024171695.1. Taxonomy (GTDB): domain Bacteria; phylum Actinomycetota; class Actinomycetes; order Mycobacteriales; family Pseudonocardiaceae; genus Actinosynnema; species Actinosynnema pretiosum. The sequence goes on from NZ_JAMTCF010000006.1 coordinate 236,892, forward strand.
CGGTGAGCTGGTCGCGGGCGTGAGCGCGTTCGGCGTGGGCGGCACGAACTGCCACCTGGTGCTCGGCGAGGCCCCCGCCCGCACGCCCGCCCCCGAACCGGTGGGCGAGCCGGTGGTGCCGTGGCTGCTGTCGGGGGCGACCCGCGAGGCGCTGCGCGAGCAGGCCGCGCGGCTGGCCGACCACCTGCTGGGCGAGCCGGACTGGACGCCGTCGGACGTCGCGCACACCCTGGCGCGCGCCAGGACCGCGTTCGCGCACCGGGCCGCCGTGGTCGGCTCGACCCGCGAGGAGCTGCTGCACGGACTCGGCGGCATCACCGAGGAGCCCGCGTGGTCCGGAGCGGTGCTGCTGCTGTCCGGGCAGGGCAGCCAGCGGGTCGGCATGGGCAGGCTGCTGCACGGGGCGTTCCCGGTGTTCGCGCGCGCGTGGGACGGGGCGTGCGCGCACCTGGACCCCGGCCTGACCGAGCTGGTGTTCGAGGGGTCGCAGGAGGAGCTGGACCGCACGGAGGTGGCGCAGCCCGCGCTGTTCGCGTTCCAGGTGGCGCTGGCCGCCCTGCTGGCCGCGCACGGGGTGCGGCCGAGCTTCCTGGTCGGCCACTCGGTCGGCGAGGTCGCCGCCGCGCACCTGGCCGGGGTGCTGGACCTGCGGGACGCGGCGACCCTGGTGCGCGCGCGGGCCGGGCTGCTGCGCGAGCTGCCCGCCGACGGGGCGATGGCGGAGATCCGCGCCGGGGCGGCCGAGGTCGCGGCGGCGCTGCGGGACGTGCCCGGCGTGGGCGTGGCGGCGGTGAACACGGCGGACGCCACCGTGGTGTCCGGGGACGGCGCGGCGGTCGACGAGGTGGTGGAGCGCTGGCGGCGGGCGGGCGTGGACGCGGGCAGGCTGCGCACGCGCGGGGCGTTCCACTCGCACCACTGCGACCCGATGGTGGCGGAGCTGGCGGCGGTGGCGTCGACCTTGACGTTCCGGACGCCGCAGGTGCCGGTGGTGTCGACCGTGCTGGGCGAGCCGACCGACGAGATCGCGACCCCCGGCTACTGGGCCAGGCAGCTGCGGGCCCCGGTGCTGTTCCACCGCGCGACGTCGTGGCTGCACGCCCACGACCCGGCCCTGCTGCCGATCCCGTCGACGGCGAACGGGCCGTCCGCGCTGCTGAACTGGCTGGCGCGGGCCCACACCGGCGGGCTGCCGGTGGACTGGCGCGGACTGGTGCCGCACGCGCGACGGGTGCCGCTGCCGACCTACCCGTTCCAGCGGGAGGACTGCTGGTTGGGGGTTGCGGAGGGGGTGGGAGACCCGGAGGCGACGGACTTCTTCGAGCCGGTGGGGGTCTCCGCCGACGCGGAGACGGTGCGGTTCAGCCTGGACGAGCTGGGGGTGGACGCGGACGAGCCGGTCGAGCACGAGGTCGACGGGGACGAGCGCGAACCGGATGAGTTCGAACCGGATGAGTTCGACCGGGCCGATGAGATGCCTGCGGAAGACGCCCGGTTCGACACGGAACCCGAGTACGACGAACTCGATGACGACGAAACGGAGGACGTCGAGCTGGACAGCGTCGAACCGGATGGCGTCGAACCGGATGGCGTCGAACCGGACGGCACTCCCCCGGCTGAGGTCGACCTGGAAGCGACCGAGCAGCCCGAGGTCCGCGCTCCCGAGGTGCCCGATCCCGAGGTCGTGCCCTCCGACTCTCCCACTTTCACCGTTCCTGCTCCCGCCGTCCCCGATGCCGACGCTTCCCGTGTTCCCGCTGTTCCGGGTGCTCCCGCTGTTTCCGGTGCTCCCGCTGTTTTGGGTGTGGAGCCGATCGCCATCGTGGGCACCGCCTGCCGCCTGCCCGGCGGGGTGGACTCCCCCGGTGCGCTGTGGGCGCTGCTGTCCGAGGGCGGTGACGCGATCGTCCCCCTCCCCCCTGCGGACCGGGGCTGGGAGAGCGGCGGTCCGGGCGGTTACCTGGACGGCGCGGGCGAGTTCGACGCCGCGTTCTTCGGCTTGAGCCCGAGCGAGGCCCTGGCGACCGACCCCCGCCAACGCCTCCTGCTGGAAACCGCCTGGGAGGCCTTGGAAGACGCGGGCATCGACCCGACGACGCTGCGCGCCACCACGACCGGCACGTTCGTGGGCACCGGCGCCGACCACCCCGACGCGCCAGGCGGTTGCCCGAGCGCCACGTCCGGTCGGGTGGCGCAAGCACTGGGCCTGGTGGGACCCGCGGTGACCGTGGTGACGGCGTGCTCGTCGTCGTTGGTGGCGGTGCACCTGGCGAGCGAGTCACTGCGCTCCGGCGAGTCCGCGCTGGCGCTGGTGGGCGGTGTGGAGGTCCTGACCACCCTCGAGGCGACCAAGCGCGAGGTCGACGGCCCGAAGCGCAAACCGTTCTCCGAGCATCCCGACGACACCGGCTGGTCCGAGGGCGTGGCTGTGCTGGTGCTGGAACGCCTGAGCGACGCACTCGCGGCAGGACACCCGGTCCTGGCCGTGGTGCGCGGCAGCGCGGTGGGCACGTCCGACACCCCACGATCCACAGCCTCCTCCTCCTTCTCCGATCAGGCCCCCTTCACACAGATCCCCTCCACCCCCGCCCCGCACGCGCAGGACACCCAACCCGCCGCACAAGAACACTTGATCCGCCGAGCCCTGTCCCAGGCCGGACTCACCCCGGACGAGATCAACGCCGTGGAAGCCCACGGCACCGGAACCCCGGCCGAAGACCAAGCCGAACTGACCGCACTGCACGCCGTCTACGGCACGAACCCACACCCGGTCCACCTGGGCGCGCTCCACTCCACCACCGGCCACACGGGGGCGGCATCAGGCGCCGCAGCACTGGTGAAACTGGTCGAAGCCCTGCGCCACGGCACCCTTCCCGCCACCCCGCACCTACCCGCACCGGAAGCCACCCCACCAACACCTGCCGATGAGAGCGCTCCCACGCCTACCTCCGCGCCAACGACCACCGCTGACTCCGAACCAGCCCTCGGAACTGGCCCAAAATCCGGCCCCAGGTCCAAAGCCGAGCCCAAACCGGAGTCCAAAGCCGAGTCCGGGGCCGAAGCCGAGTCCAGGGCCACGCCCACATCCGCTTTCAGGTCCACATCCGTATCCGGGCCAACGTCCTTTTTCACGCCCACGTCGGTATCCGCACCCACGTCGGTATCCGCACCCACGTCCGTCTCCGGGATCGCCTCCTCACTCGTGCCGCTCGTCGAGCCGGTGTCGTGGCCGGAGCCGAGGCGGGTCGGGGTTTCGTCGCTGGGGCGGTTCGGCACGGACGTGCACCTGGTGCTGGAACAGCCGCCCGTCGTCGAGGCGCCGGGTGGTGGTGCGGGGTTGCCGTTGACGCCGTGGGTGTTGTCGGCGAAGTCGCCGGAAGCGCTGCGGGCGCACGGGCTCCGGTTGCGGGCCCATCTCGACGCGCACCCCGAGGCGTCGGCGGCCGAGGTTGCGGTCAGCCTGGTGAGTCGCAGCGGGTTCGCGCACCGGGCCGTGCTGCTGGGGCGGGATCGGGACGAGCTGGTCGGGCAGTTGGACCGCGTGGCGCCCGGTCGGGTGGCCGGGGTGGTGCTGCCGCTGTCCGGACAGGGGGCGCAGCACGTCGGCATGGGACGCGACCTGCACGACGCGTTCCCGGTGTTCGCCCGCGCCTGGGACGAGGTGTGCCCGCCGGAGGTCACCGAGGTCGCCTTCCACGGGCCGTCCGATGAGCTGGACCGGGTCGAGGTGGCGCAGCGGGCGCTGTTCGCGTTCCACGTCGCCCTGTTCCGGCTGTACGAGCACCACGGCGTCACCCCCGACCACCTCGTCGGGCACTCGGTCGGCGAGGTCGCCGCCGCGCACCTCGCGGGCGCGCTGGACCTGGCCGACGCGCTCGCGCTGCTCGACGCGCACGCCCGGCTCGCGGTGGCGCTGCTGCCGGACGGGCTCATGGCCTCGGTGGAGGCCACCGAGCAGGAGCTGGAACCGCTGCTCGGCGACGGCGTGTGCCTGGCCTCGGTGAACTCGCCCGACAGCGCCGTGGTGTCCGGCGACCCCGGCGCGGTGCTGTCGCTGGTCGACCACTGGCGGGCGCGCGGGCGGCAGGCGAACGTGCTGCGCACCGGCGGCGCGTTCCACTCGCACCACTGCGACACGGTCGCCGTGGAGCTGGCGATCGTGGCGACCGGGCTGCAACCGAGGCCGTGCGCGCTGTCCGTGGTGTCGACGTTGGAGGGCAGGCCTGCGGACCGGTTCGCCACGGCGGGCTACTGGGCCCGGCAACTGCGCCAACCGGTGCGGTTCCACGACGCGCTGGAGTGGGCGCGGCGCAGGCACGGCGAGATCACCGTGCTGCCGACCACGCGCCCCGGCGCGGACGGCGTCGCGGACTTCCTCACCGGCCTGGCCCGCGCGCACGAGGCAGGGCGCGCGGTGCGCTGGACCGACCTGCTGCCCGCAGCACGCCGCGTGCCACTGCCCGGCTACCCGTTCCAACGCCGCTGCTACTGGCCCACCCCCGACACCGGGGCGGCACCGGGCGACCTGGGCGTGGAACCCGGCGGCCACCCGCTGCTGACCGCGCGCGTCGACGTGCCCAGCTCAGGCGAGATCGTGTTCACCGGCGTGCTGTCCGCGCAGGCCCACCCCTGGCTGGCCGACCACGAGGTGGGCGGCGTGCCGGTGCTGCCGAGCGCGGCGGTGCTGGACATGGCCCTGCACGTAGCGGCAGTGCTGGACGCGGAACTGGCAGAACTCCTCCTGCACGAACCACTCCCGCTCACCGGCCGCACCGCACTCCGCCTGACCGCCAACCCGCACAACGGCACGCTGGTGCTGCACGTGCGCGAGTCAGACGAGTGGCTCCCCCACGCCACCGCCCAACTCCGCACACCGACAACCAGCACACCCGCCACCACAGCCACGTCCGACGCCACTGCCGCTGCCACCACGGCAACCGCCACTGCCAGCGCTGCTGGCACAGCCGCCACAGCCACGGTCAACACAACCAGTGCGACGACCACGATCAGCACAGACAGCGCACCCACCACGGCTAGCACGACCAACTCAGGCAGCACTGGCAGCGCAGACAGCAAGGCCAACGCAGACAGCACGAGCAGCACGAGCAGCACGAGCAGCAGCACGAACGCGAATGCAGAGACCGGCACGAACACAGGCACGGGCACGAACGCAGGCGCGGGCATTGGTGCAGGCACAGGCGCGACGACCGGAACCACGGCAACCGCGATCAGCACGCTGGCAACCAGCACACGCGGAACCAGCGAACCCGGAACAGCGCTGGCAACGACACCAACAGCGAACGGCAACACCTCCTCCACAAGCAGCACGGCGCTCCACAGCGCAGCACCTCACGGCGCAGCACCGGACGGCGCAACGCTCGACCACACGACCCCTGACAGCACAACGACCAGCGACACAGCACCAGACAGCAATGCCACCGCACACATCACCACAGCGGACAGCACGGGCACTGGGACCACTGACGAGGCGCCCAACACCACGACGCTCGCCGGAACATCCCAACCCGACGGTGGTTCCACCGGAACAGCGACCGCGAACCCGGCGACCACCGGGCCAGCAACCGTCGATCCAGCACACGCCAGCCCTGCGACCGCCAGTCTGGCAACCACCGGTCCAGCCACCACCAACCCGACAAACACCAACCCGGCAACCACCAACCCGACGACCGCCAGCCCAACGACCGCCAATTCAGCTGCCAGCGCAGCGCTCGCCAACCCGGTGACCATCGATTCAGCGGCTACCGGTCCAGCGATTGCCAGCCCGGCAACTACCAGCCCAGCGGCTATCCACCTGACGACAACCAGTCCGGCGACCACCAGTTGGGCGGTTACCGGGTTGGTAACTGCCAGCCCGGCGAACACCAGTCCAGTAGCCACCAGCCCAGCGGCCACCAGCCCTGCGAACACCAGCCCGGTAACCACCAGCCCGGCGACCGCGAACACAGCGACTACCGGCCCGACAGGCTCGGGCCCGCTGGCAGCAGCCATCGGTGCGGCGACCGCAGACCCGGTGGTCACCGATGTGGTGGCCACCGGCGTCGACGTGTCCGGCACCGGCCGTGGGGGCGGTGGTGTCGGGCGCGTCTACGCCGCGTCCACCGGCTCCTGGCTCACCGGCGCGGTTCACGTCGACGCTGGCCCCGACGCGGCGCACGAGGGCGCCGCAGCCAGCGAGGGCGTTACCGGTCCGGCGCGCCTCGGGAGCGGCTCGGGCGGCGGTCACGTGGTGAGCGATCGCGTCGCGGACGAGCACGCGGTGGGCGAGCGCGTTGCGGGTGTGCCCGCCTCGTACGACCACTCGGCGGGCAACTCCAAGATTAGTGACGTCGCGAACCGCTCGCACGTGTCCGGAGAGCACCAATCCGAAGAACACCCGTCCGGGGAAAGCACCGCCGCTGACCAGCGGTCCGAGGGTGCGGCCGTCGTCCTGCCGCCGGGAATCCCGGTCGACCTGACCGACGCGGACGACGTCCTCGCGGCCAGGGGTGTGCGGCGCGGGCCCGCGTTCCGTGGGTTGCGCGGGGTGTGGCAGGACGGGCGGGTGCTGCACGTCGAGGTGGAGCCGGACGGGGTGCCGGGGACGGCTTGGCGGGTGCACCCGGCGCTGCTCGACCCGGTGTTGCAGGCCGTGCTGCTGGACGGTTCCACGCCGCCGCTGGCGCTGCGCTGGTCGGGGGTCCGGTTGCGGCGGGGTGGTGGCACGGGGTTGCGGGCGCGGGTCGAGCGGATCGGGCGGGACTCAGTGCGGATCACCGCGCACGACCAGGACGGGCGGCCGGTGCTGGAGGTCGACCAGGTGGAGTTCCTGGGGGGCGTGGCGGACGGGCTGTTCACCCGGAGCTGGACCCGGATCGACCCGCACCACAAGACGCGCACCGGCGACGCGCCAGCGGGCAACTCGTCAACGGGCAATGCGTTCGCTGGGAGCTCGCGCCCCGGCAGCGCGCAGTTCGGCGGCGCGTCGAACCGCAAGTTCGGCAGCGTCCAGTTCGGCGGCGCATCGAACCACAGCGTCCAGTTCGGCAGCCCGTCGAACCACAGCGTCCAGTTCGGCAGCACCCAGCCCAACAGCCCGTCGAACCACAGCGCGCACTTCGGCAACGCGCCGCACGACACCCCCCACCCCCTCACCACCGTCGTGCTCGACCACCGCGAGCCCTCCCCCGTCCCGAAGCTCGTCGCCGAGCGCGTGCTCGCCCGCCTCGCGGGCGACCCGACCGCCCGCCTGGTCGTCCGCACCCTCGGCGCCGTCGCCGCCCTGCCGGGCGAGCTGCCCAACCCGACCGCCGCCGCGCTCTGGGGCCTGCTGCGCGCCGTCCGGGAGCAGCACCCGGACCGGGTCGCGCTGGTCGACGGCGACGGGGACCTCGCGCCCCTGCTCCCCCTGGACGAGCCCGAGATCGCCCTGCGCGGCGCGGTCGCGCTGGTCCCCGAGCTGCTCCCCGCCGACCTCCACCCCGAGCCGGTGCGGCCGTGGCGGTTGGAGGTCGTGGAGCCGGGGCTGGTCGACGGGGTCGGCCCGGTGGCCCGCCCGCTGCGCCCGCTCGCGCCAGGCGAGGTGCGGATCGCGGTGCGGGCCGCAGGGCTCGGGCTGCGGGACGTGCACGCGGCGCGCACCGCCCCGGTCGGCACCGCGCTGGGGCGCGAGGCGGCGGGCGTGGTGACCGGGACGGCCGAGGACGTGTTCGGGTTCCGGGTCGGCGACCCGGTGTTCGGGCTGGTCGACGGGTGCCTGGGGCCGATCGCGACGGCCGACCACCGGTTGCTGGCGCACGTGCCGCACGGCTGGTCGTTCGCCGAGGCCGCGTCGGTGCCGTCCGCGTTCCTGACCGCGCACTGCGCGCTGCACCACCTCGCGGGCGTGCGGCCGGGCCAGCGGGTGCTCGTGCACCGCGCGGCGGGCGGGGTCGGGTCGGCCGCGGTGCACCTGCTGCACCGGGCGGGCGCCGAGGTGTTCGCGACCGCGCACCCGGACAAGTGGCCCGCGCTGCACGCGATGGGCGTGCCGCCGGAGCGGGTGGCCTCCTCGCGCGACCTGGTGTTCCTGGACCGCTTCCCGCAGGTGGACGTGGTGCTGGGCGGCGATCCGGAGAGCACGACGGCCTCGCTGGCGCTGCTGTCCCCGACCGGTCTGCTGGTCGACGTGGACGGCGCAGGCCCGCGCGAGGACCCGAGGTGGCGCGGGTTCGACCTGGCCGGGGTGGACCCGGACGTGCTGGTCGCGGTGTTCGCCCGGCTGCTGTCCGACGGGGTGGAGCCGCTGCCGCTGCGGGCGTGGGAGCTGCGGCGCGCGGGCGAGGCGCTGCGGCACCTGGCGGCGGGCGGGCACACCGGCAAGGTCGTGCTGACCGCCCCGGCGCGCGCCAGGCGCGGCACGGTGCTGGTGGTCGGCGGCACCGAGGGGCTGGGCGCGGCGGTCGCCAGGCACCTGGCCCCGCAGCACGACCACCTGGTGCTGGTCGGGCGCGTGCACGACGCCTGGGAGCTGCGGCGGGAGCTGGAGGAGCACGGCGCGGCGGTCACCGTCGAGGCGGGCGACCCGGACGACGCCAGGGCGCTGGCCAGGCTGGTCGACGCGCACCGCCCCACCGGGGTCGTGCACGCGCCGCGCCCGGTGGCGGACGTGTCGGCGGCGCTGCGCTCGGCGACCGGGACCGCGTGGGCGCTGCACGAGGTGACCAGGCACCGGGACCTGGACTTCTTCCTGCTGCTGCCGTCGGCACGTCCCCAAGGGCAGGCGGACGCGGCGGTGGCGGCGTTCCTGGAGGCGCTGGCCGTGCACCGCAAGGGGCTGGGCCTGCCCGCGCAGGCGGTCGGCCTGGACGACCCGGCGCGGGTGCCGGAGCTGCTGGAGACCGCCCGCGCCACCCCGCACACGGTCCTGGTGGCGCTGGACGGGGCCCCGCCGCCGCGCGCCCCGTTCACCGAGGCCCCAGCGCCCCGGGCGCTTCCGGAGGAGCTGCCGCAGGAAGAGCCCGAGCTGCCGGAGCCACCGGCGGAGGTCGTCGAGCGGCCCGCCGCTCCCCCGGCCGACGACCCGGTGGTCGTGATCGGCATGGCGTGCCGGCTCCCCGGCGGCGTCGAGAGCCCGGACGACCTGTGGGACCTGGTGCTGTGCGGCGGAACCGAGGCGCGGCAGGGCTGGGACGTCGCCGAGCTGCTGGACGCCGGGCACGCGCCCGCGAGCGGTGGCCTGCCGGGCGCCGACGAGTTCGACGCGGCGTTCTTCGACATCAGCCCGAGCGAGGCCACCGCCATGGACTCCGGCGAGCGCCTGCTGCTGGAGGTCGCCTGGGAGGCGCTGGAGCGCGCGGGCGTCGACCCGGAGGCGCTGCGCGGCGGTCCGGCGGGCGTGTTCACCGGAACCACGGCTCAGGACGGCGCCCAGGGCGGTGATCCCTCCGCTCGGGTGTCGCGCACGCTGGGCCTGTCCGGTCCGGCGATCACCGTCGCGGCGGCGGACTCGTCGTCGCTGGTCGCCGTGCACCTGGCGGCCCGGTCGCTGCGCTCGGGCGAGTCCGGGCTGGCGCTGGCCTGCGGGGTCGCGGCTGGTGACGCGCCCGGTGGCGCGGAGCGGGCCGAGGGCGTGGGCGTGCTGGTGCTCCAGCGGTTGTCCGAGGCGCGGCGCGCCGGGCGGCCGGTGCTGGCGGTGCTCGCGGGCAGCGCGGTCACCGGGGGCGTCGCGGCGCGCAAGCGCGTGGTGCGCGCGGCGCTGGCGGAGGCCGGGCTCGCGGCGCGGGACGTCACCGCCGTGGAGGCCACCTCCGGCGATCCGGGCGAGGGCGCGGAGCTGCTGGCCGCGTACGGGCACGACCGGCCGACGCCGGTGCGGGTGGGGTCGCTGCGCCGGGCCACCGGTCACACCCTGGCCGCGTCGGGCGTCGCCGGGGTGATCAAGGTGGTGCAGGCGATCCGGCACGGGCTGCTCCCGGTGGAGCGCGAGGGCGGCGCGGCGCGGGACGCCCGGCCGTGGCCCGGCGTGCGGCGGGCCGGGGTGTCGTCGTTCGGGGCGTCCGGGTCGAACGCGCACGTGGTGCTGGAGCAGGCCCCCGAAGCGCCGATTAGGTCCACTGTGGATGGTGACGTCCCGGTGGTGTGGCCGCTGTCCGCGCGCACGGCGGAGGCGCTGCGCGCCCAGGTGGCCCGGTTGCACGCGCACCTGGTCGACCAGCCGCACTGGACCCCGGCGGACGTGGCCGCGTCGCTGGCCGCCCGCACCGGGTTCGAGCGGCGCACCGCCGTCGTCGGCCGGGACCGCGCCGAGCTGCTGCGGAACCTGCGCGACCTGGCGGTGCGGGAGGTCGACCCGGCCGCGCGCCGCGTCGTACTGCTGTTCCCCGCCGAGGGCGGCCACTGGCCGGGCATGGGCCGGGAGCTGCTGCGCACCAGCCCGGTGTTCGCGGAGGCGCTCGCCGAGTGCGACGCGGCGCTGTCCGAGCACCTGGGCTGGTCGGTGCTGCGGACGCTGCGCGAGGGCGGTCCGCTGACCGGGTCCGACGTGGCGCAGCCGGCGCTGTTCGCGTTCCAGGTGGCGCTAGCCAGGTTGTGGGAGCACCACGGGGTGTCCCCGGCGGCAGTCGTGGGCTGCGGCGAGGGCGAGGTGGCGGCGGCGCACGTCGCCGGTGGGCTCGACCTGGCGCAGGCCGCGCGGGTGGTGTGCCTGCGGGCGCGGGTGCTCGCGGGCTCGCTCGGCGGGCGCGGCGCGCACACCGAGCACGTGGAGCGGGCGCACGAGGAGCTGGTGAGGCTGCTCGCGGACGTGCGGCCGGGCGAGGGCGCGATCCCGTTCTGCTCCACGGTCACCGGCGGGCTGCTGGACACCTCCGAGCTGGACGCCGAGCACTGGTACACCACCCTGCGCGACCCGGTGCTGCTGGACGAGGCGCTGCTGGCGCTGCGCGCCGAGGGCCTCGGCGCGGTGGTCGAGGTCGGCCCGCACCCGGCGCACCCGGACGTCGCGCTGGGCGCGCTGCGCCGGGGCGCGGACGACGCGGTCGCGTTCGCCGAGGCGCTGGCCGAGGTGTGGGCGGGCGGCACGCCGGTGCTCTGGCGCAGCCGGGGCGGGCACGTCGAGCTGCCCACCTACGCGTTCCAGCACCGGAGGTTCTGGCGCGGCCCCGGTTCCGCCGGGCTGCCGGTCACCGAGGGCGAGCCGGACCCGCACACCCTGGTCCCGCACCTGGTCGCGGCGGTGCTCAAGCGCGGCGCGGCCGGGATCGACGGGCACCGCACGTTCCGCGAGCTGGGGTTCACCTCGCTGGAGGCGGTGCGGCTGCGCGACCACCTGATCGCGACCACCGGTCTGCGGCTGCCCGCGACGGTCGTCTACGACCACCCGACGCCGTCCGCGCTGGCCGACCACCTGGCGGTGCTGCTGAGCCGGGGTGCGGCGGCCGACGAGCGGGCCGAGAGCGCGCGGCCCGCGCTGGAACCGGTCGTGGTGGTGGGCACGGCGTGCCGCCTGCCCGGCGGGGTCGGCACGCCGGAAGCGCTGTGGGAGCGGCTGGTCGCGGGCGAGCCGCCCGCGCCGGGGGCGGTGGACGCGGAGCGGTTCGACGCCGCGTTCTTCGACCTGTCGCCGGAGGAGGCCGCCGAGGTCGGCGCGGGTGAGCGGCTGCTGCTGGAGACCGCGTGGGAGGCGCTGGAGCGGGCCGGGATCGACCCGCGCGCGCTGCGCGGCACCGCGACCGGGGTGTTCACCGGCGGTCAGCCGCCGGGCCGGGTGGTGCGGGCGCTGGCCCTGGAGGGGCCGTCGATCGGCGTCGCGGACGGGTCGGAGCTGGTGGCGGTGCACCTGGCCGCGCAGTCGCTGCGGTCCGGGGAGTCGGTGCTGGCGCTGGTCGGCGGGGTCGACGCGGACGGGCGGACCGGGGTGCTGGTGCTGGAGCGGCTGGCGGACGCGGTGCGGGGTGGACGCGGGGCGCAGGTCGTGGTGCGCGGGTCGGCGGTGAACTCGGACGGCGGCGGGGACGTCGCGGGACGAGGGGTCCCGGCCAGGCGGCGGGTGGTGCTGCGGGCGCTGGAGGCCGCCGGGCTCACCGAGGAGCAGGTCCCGGAGCGGGCCGGGTTCGACGGCCGGATCACCGGGATCGTCCTGGTGGCGCAGGCGATGCGGCACGGGCTGCTGCCGCCGTCCGACGACGGCCGGGAGTGGCCGGAGCCGCGCCGGGTCGGGCTCTCCGCGTCCGAGGCGGGCGGGAACGCGCACCTGGTGCTGGAGCAGCCCGAACCCCGGCCCGACCCGCAGCCCGAGCCCGAGGACGCCGGTCCCGACCGCCCGGTGCCGTGGCTGCTGTCCGCCCGCACCCCGCGCGCGCTGCGCCAGCAGGCCGCCAGGTTGGGCGCGCACCTGGCCACCACCTCGTGGTCGCCCTCGGACGTGAGCCGCTCGCTCGCCACCCGCGCCGACTTCGAGCACCGCGCGGTGCTGCTCGGCCGGGACCGCGCCGAGCTGCTCGCCGCGCTGGCCGACTTCCGCCCCGAGCCTGGGCCGGCGGGGTCGGTGCTGCTGCTGTCCGGGATGGGCGCGCAGCGCGCGGGCATGGGCCGCGACCTGTACGACGCGTTCCCGGTGTTCGCCTCGGCGTGGGACGAGGTGGCGGCCCGGTTCGAGGTCCCGCTGACCGACCTGGTGTTCCACGGCGGCGACCTGGACCTGCCCGAGGTCGCGCAACCGGCGCTGTTCGCGTTCCAGGTGGCGCTGTTCCGGCTCTACGAGCACCACGGCGCCACGCCCGACCACCTGGTCGGCCGCTCGGTCGGCGAGGTCGCCGCCGCGCACCTCGCGGGCGTGCTGGACCTGCCCGACGCGACCGCGCTGGTGACCGCCCGCGCCCGGCTGCTCGCCGCGCTGCCCCGCTCGGGCGTGATGGCGCGGATCGGGGCGAGCGAGGCGGAAGTCGTCGCGGCGCTGGGGGAACGGGTGTCGGTGGCGGCGGTGACCGGTCCGGACAGCGCGGTCGTCTCCGGTGACGCGGACGCGGTCGCGGCGGTCGTCGAGCACTGGCAGGCGCTGGGCCGCCCGGTGGAGCAGCCGCGCGCGGGCGGGGCGTTCCACTCGCACCACTGCGACGCGCTGGTCGGGGAGCTGGCGCGGGTCGCCGAGCGGCTGGTGGTGCGCGCCCCGGCGCTGCCGGTGGTGTCGACGCTGGTGGGGGCGCCCGCCGAGGACTTCGGCACGGCGGACTACTGGGCGCGGCAGCTGCGCGGCCCGGTCCGGCTGCACGCCGCGCTCACCTGGTTGGCGGAGCACGCCGGGCCGCTGCGGGTGGTCCGGTCGGACGGGGCGGGCGCCGAGGCGTTCCTGGCGGACCTGGCGCGGGCGCACGGCGCGGGGCGGCCGGTGGACTGGACCGGGCTGATCCCGGCCGGGCGAGCGGTGGAGCTGCCGACCTACCCGTTCCAGCGGGAGGTCCTGCCGCCGCGCGACCACCGGGCGTCGACCGCGCCGGGCGAGCTGGGGCTGGACGAGGGCGGGCACCCGCTGCTGGGCACGCGGGTGGACGTGCCGGAGAGCGCCGAGGTCGTGTTCACCGGGCGGGTCTCGGGGCGGCCGTGGTTGGCCGACCGGACCGCGCACGGGGTCGCGGTGCTGCCCGGCGCGGCGCTGCTGGACCTGGCGCTGCACGCGGCTCGGCGGACGGGGCGCGGCGGGGTCGCCGAGCTGGTGGTGCACGCGCCGCCGGGGCTGGACGGACCGGTGGCGCTGCGCGCGCGGGTCGACGGGGCGGAGCTGGTGGTGCACGCGCGGGAGGACGAGGGGGCGTGGACGCGCTGCGCCACCGGGGTTCTCGCCGAGCCGGTTCCCGCCGAGTCCACTGTGGACCGTGAGGCGTGGGGCCCGGCCGAGTGGCCGCCCGCGGGCGCGGAACCGGAGCCGGTCGCGCACCCGGCCGGGCTCGGACCGGCGTTCCGGGGGGTGCGCGCGGTGTGGCGGGACGACACCGCCCGGTACGCGGAACTCGTGCTGCCGCGAGGGGTTCCGGCCGAGGAGTGGCTGATCCACCCGGCGCTGCTGGAAGCCGCCGCGCTGCTCGGCGCGGCGCCACCCGACCCGCTGGCGCACGCGTGGCACGACGTCGTCCTGCACCACCCCGGCCGCGCGCCGGGTGAGCTGCGGGCGCGGCTGCTGCGCTCCCCCGGCGGGACGCGGCTGGACCTGGCCGACGCCGAGGGCGCGCCCGTCGCGTCGATCGGCGCGGTGGAGCCGCGCGCGGCGGCGGTGGCCGAACGGCGGGGCGCGCTGTTCCACGAGGTGTGGGAGCCGTGCCCGAGCGGCGGTCCGGTCGGCGGGTTCGCCGTGCTGGACCGGCGCGGGGGCGTCGACAGCGCCGAGCAGGCGCGGCGGGCGCGGGCGGAGGTCGTGGCGCGGCTCGCGGAGCACCCGCTGCTGGTGGTGCTGACCCGCGACGCGGTGGCGGCGCGCGGGCAGGACCGGGTCGACCCGGCGGGCGCCGCGCTGCGCGGGCTGGTCGGCGCGCTCCAGGTCGAGCACCCAGGGCGGATCGTGCTGGTGGACGCCGAGCGCGCCGAGGACGTGGAACGCGCGGTGTCGACCGGGCGGGAGCAGGTGGCGGTGCGCGGCGGGACGGCGTTCGCGCCCCGGCTGGTCGCCGAACCGCAGCCCGCGCTGGAGGTCCCGGACGGGCCGTGGCGGCTGGAGGTCGGCGCGGAGGGCGTCGTCGCGGTGGCGCGCCCCCTGGCCGCGCTGGAGCCGCACGAGGTGCGGGTGGCGGTGCACGCGTCCGGGGTGGGCCTCCGGGACGTGCGCGCGCTGCCCGCCGCCGGACCGGGGGTCCCGCTGGGCGCGGACCTGGCCGGGGTGGTCGCCGAGGTCGGCGCGGACGTGGACGGGCTCGCGGTCGGCGACCGGGTGTTCGGCCTCGCGGACGGATCGGCGGCCCCCGAGGTGGTGGTCGACCAGCGCTCGCTCGTGCCGGTGCCCCCGTGGTGGTCGTTCGCCGAGGCCGCGTCGGTGCCGTCGGCGTTCCTGACCGCGCACTACGCGCTGCGGCACGTGGTGAACCTCCAGCCGGGGCAGCGGGTGCTGGTGCACGCGGCGCCCGGCGGGGTCGGCGCGGCGGTGGTGCTGCTGGCGCGCGCCACCGGGGCCGAGGTGTGGGCGACCGCGCACCCGGACGGGCGGCACGCGCCGGACCTGCCCGCCGAGCGGGTCGCGTCGTCGCTGGACCTGGCGTTCCGCGAGCGGTTCCCCCAGGTGGACGTGGTGGTGAACGCGCTGCCCGAGGAGTTCGCGGCGGCCTCGCTGGAGCTGGTGCGGCCAGGCGGGTACTTCGTGGAGCTGGGCTCGGCCGCACCGGACCTGACCGGGTTCCCTGCCGTGCGGCACCGGGTGCTGGACCTGGCCGAGGTGACCCCGGACCGGGTGCAGCGGATGCTGTCCCGGCTGGTCGCCGAGGGGGTCGAGCCGCTGCCCGCGACCGCGTGGGACGTGCGGCGCGCGCCCGAGGCGCTGGGGCAGGCGGGGAAGGTCGTGCTGGTGGGGCCGCGCGCCGACGCGGGCGCGGTGCTGGTGGTCGGCGGCGGACCGGTCGGGACCGCGCTGGCCAGGCACCTCGCCGGGCGGGGGCGGCGGGTGGTGATCGCCGGTCGGCGGGACGCGTGCGCGGTCGCGGCGCTGCGGGAGGAGCTGGGCGCGGTGGTGCTGGACCTCGACCTCTCGGACGGGGTGGCGGTGCGGCGGGCGCTGGGCGAGCACGCGGTGACCGGGGTGGTGCACGTGGCGCGGGAGCCGGGCGAGGCGTTCGACCGGGCGTGGCGGCTGCACGAGGCGGCCGGCGACCTGGACCTGTTCGTGCTGTGCGGGTCGGCGCGGTGGGCGCTGGGCGGGGACCCGGAGGAGGCCGCGGCGTGGGCGTTCCTGGCCGGGATCGCGCTGGCGCGGCGGCGGTCCGGGTCGGCCGGACTGGCGCTGGCGTGGGGGCCGTTGGCCGGGGAGCCCGAGGTGGGCGGGTCGCGGCCGTTGCGGGTGGACGAGGCGCTGCGGCTGTTCGACCGGGCGGTGGCCGGGGTGGAGCCGGTGGTGCTGCCGATGCGGTGGTCGCCGGGCGAGGGGCCCGCGACGCTGCCCCGGCAGCGGGCGCAGACCGGGAGGACCGAGGTGTCGACGGCGCTGGAGGCGCTGGCGGCGCTGGACGGGGTCGATCTCGGGGAGGAGGCGCGCGGGGCGCTCGTCGAGCGGTTGCGGGCGCTGCTGCCGCAGGTCGCCGACGAGGAGCCGGACGTGCCGGGGGCGGGTGAGCCGGAACCGTCCGGGCCCGCTGCGGCGGACGCCCCCGACGAGGCGCCCGCCGAGGACCGGGAGGCGGTCCTGCGGGGCGGGGACGGCGAGGCGTGACCCGCCGTGCCCGTCAGCCGCGCAGTCCGGCCGCCACCTCGTGCGCCCGCGCGCGGTCGGCTGGCGGGCCGAGCACGGCGAGCACCAGGTCCGTGGTGCCCGCGTCGCGCAGGCGGGTGAGCTGGGCGAGCACCTGCTCCTCGGTGCCGACCACCGCCGTGTCGCCCACGCCGGCCAGCCCGCCCCGGTCGAGCAGCGCCCGGTAGGCGGGCATCCGCGACGCCGCGCCGAACGCCTCCTCCACCTGGGCGCGCGCCGCGTCCGGGTCGTGGGTGATCGCCACCAGGACGCTCACCACGATGCGCGCGCCGTCCCCCAGCGCGGGCGCCAGGTGCCCCTCGACCAGCTCGGGCGTGCACCAGGTGGCGACGACGCCGTCCGCGAGGTCCCGCGCGACCCGGAGCATCCTGGGCCCCAGCGCGGACAGCAGCACCGGTGGTGGCGCGACGGGCTGGTCGAGCCGGATGTCGACGGTGAAGTGCTCGCCCGCGTGCCGCACGTGCTCGCCGCGCAGCAGGGGCCGCAGGACCTCCAGGTACTCGCGGGTGTGCGCGGCGGGCGAGGTGTACGGCAGGCCGAGCTGGTCGGTGACGTGCCAGGCGTGGCTCGGGCCGATGCCGAGGGTGAGCCTGCCGCCGACCAGGGCCTGCGTGGTGAGCGCCTGGGTGGCCAGGGCGACCGGGTGCCGGGGGTAGGTGGGCACGATGGCGGTGCCCAGCTCCAGCTCGCCGGGGCCGTGCGCGGCGAGCAGCGCGAGCGGGTCCCAGCCGCCGGGCATCTGGTTGGTCCAGGCGCTGTCGACGGGCAGGTCCTCGGGGCGCTCGCCGCTGATGGGCAGCCCCGCCTGGTGGGTACCGATCCTCATGCAGCCCACCCCACCGCGCCGCTGACGGCCGAACCAGACCCGATCGGCACGCGCAGCGATCACCGGAACTGATCGACGCAGGTGGGGGGCGCTAGCAGACGTGCTTGGACTTGAGGACGCGGCGCAGCGAGCGGTCCACCCGCTCGGCGCTGAGCTCCCCGCCCGCGACGGCCCGCTCCAACCGGTCGAGCACCTCGCCGACCCGGCCGCCGGACGACCACAGCGCCACGTCCGCGCCCGCGACCAGCGCGCGCAGCACCGCATCAGGCAGGTCGGCCAGGTCGGTGACCGCGCGCATCGCGCCAAGGTCGTCGGTCATGACCAGGCCGTCGAAGGCGAACTCGCCGCGCAGCAGCTCGTAGGCGGCCGGGCTCAGGCTCGCGGGCAGGCCGCCGGTCAGGTCGGGGACCTCGATGTGGCCGACCATGACCTGCACGTCGGCGCCGAACCTGGGCAGCTCCCGGTAGGGCGCGAGGTCGTGGGCGCGCAGCTGGGCCAGCGGGGGCGCGGTGACCGAGCCGAGGTGCGAGTCGCCGGAGGTGTTGCCGTGGCCGGGGAAGTGCTTGACCACCGAGACGACCCCGGCCTGCCGCAGGCCCTCCGCGAACGCCTCGGCGTAGGAGACGGCGGTGGCCGGGTCCGGGCTGAACGAGCGGTCGCCGATGACGGTGTTCGCGGCCTGGCCGGTCAGGTCGAGCACGGGGGCGAGGTCGGTGTTGACGCCGCGCGCCTTCATGGCCTCGCCGCGCACGCGGGCCAGTTCCCTGACCTGCTCGGTGGACATGGTGCGGGTCATGGTGCGGGCGCTGGGGATGTCGCCGTCGAGCGCGTCGATGCGCTGCACCCGGCCGCCCTCGTCGTCCACCGAGACGGTGAGCGGGAGCTTGGCGGCGGCGTGCACGGCGGCCAGCGCGTTGCCCGACAGCAGGCCGACGTCGTCGCCGCCGACGAAGATGCCGCCGACCTGCTCGGAGCCGACGATGGACAGGGCGTCCTGCGGGCCGCGCGGGTTGACGCCGACCTGGAGCAGCTGGGCGAGCCGGGCGCGCGGGGTGAGCGCGGCCAGGGTCGGCGCGCACGGGTCGGGCGGCGGGGTGGAGGTCGTGGTCGTGGTGGTCGTCGCGCCGGTCTCGGCGGGCGCGTCCTCGGGGACGGCGGAACCGGTGACGCTGGTGTCCCGGTTGAGCGCGACGCCGGTGAGCACGGAGGCGGCGAGCACCGCGCCGAGCGCGACGGACCCGAGCTTGGCGGCGGACGCGCCGCGCCGTGCCGGGCTGCGCCGCGGGTCCCTGCCGTGCTGCTCCACGGCAGGGACGATACCGCCGCACCGGGACGGCGGGCGCACCGGCGGGTGGGGCGCGGCACAAGTCAGGGGGTGTTCATCACCACTGCGGCGGCGGGGTGTGAAGTCCGCTGTGGACGGGTAGGAACCCCGACCGGCGAAGGAACACATGATCAGTCCACTGTGGACTGACTGGTTGCGGTCACCGCCCAGGCCGCGAACTCGCGCGCCGATTCCACGCTGCCGGGGCGGGGTGGGCCATCGGGGGCCCAGCCGAGTTCGCGGTCGGCAGGCACCGGGGTCGGCAGCGGGCGCCGACGCGGGTCGAGCTCGGCAGCGCCCACTCCAGCTCGCCGCGCTTGGACCGCACGCGGGCGGCGCGGGCAGTGGATGGGCCGTGCGGCGCGCCGCACCCGGTTTCCCGGCCGTTCGCCCGGCGTGCGGTTCGGTTCACCGCTGGTTTCGGGTCACCGCAGCGGCGGGCGGGGCGCGCGGGGCGGGTGTGCCCACGACCTGCCCGCATTCCTGCGGTGGGGCGGCGCTTCGGGGTCACTGCGGGTTTCGGGGCGCGCGGGGAGCTGCCTCGGTCCCGGAGCCGGTTCGGCCTAAGCTCTCGGGGGTGATCACGGCGCGGCGCGGGTTGGTTGCGGGGTGTGTTCGATGAGCACCGCGGAGTTCGAGCTGTGGGAGTCGCTCCAGGCGGTCGGGGCGATGGAGCACGGCGGGGCGCGCACGACCATGCTGGAGCAGCTGGTGCGCAGGGCCGCCGCAGAGGACCAGCCCCGCGCGGGGCTGGCCGCGCGCCGGATGCTCGCCGACGCGCACCGCGACGACGGCCGGTGGCCCCGCGTGTTCGAGGAGCTCAGGCTCGCGCTGCGCGAGTACGACCGCAAGCCGTGGCGGTTCTCGCCCGAGGACGAGGCCGGGTTGTTCGACTGGTACGCGGCGCTGGTGCGGCGGATGGTCGACTTCCCCTCGTTCGGCCTGGCCGAGATCACCGCCGCGCTGGGCGACGTGGAGCGGCGGTGCCGGGAGCGCGGGCACGGGCTGCGGTCGGTGCACGCGGCGGCGCGGGCGATCGCGGCGCACCGGGGTGACTGGGAGGCCGAGGAGCGGGCCCACGTGCAGTGGGTGGCGGCGGGCGGCGCGGACACCGAGGACGGCGGGTACCGGGCGGTCGGGGTGGAGCGGATGCTGCTGCGCGGCGACGAGGCGGCGGTGGCGACCGCGCACGCGCTGGCCGGACCCGTGCTCGCCGATCCCGCCGCGAACGACCTGTTAGCCCTGAAGGTGCGGTGCGCGATGCTGCTGCCGCTGGCTCGGGCCGGGATGGGCGAGCGGGCGGCGCTGGCGTACCGGCGGGTGCTGCGCGGGCTCAGCGGGCGGGCGCGGGCGGTGGAGGAGCACGGGCGGGTCGTGGAGTTCTGCGCGCTGACCGGCAACGAGGACGCGGCCGTTGACTGGTTGGGGCCGATGCGCGGGTTCGAGGCGCGGGAGCGGCCGTCGGCGGTGCTGGGGTTCGCGACGTCGGTGGCGGTGCTGGCGGAGCGGGTGGTCAGGGCCGGGCGCGGCGACACGCAGCTGGACCTGGGCGCGGGCGATCCGAACTCGGTGCCGTTCGCGGTGGTGGCGCGGCGGATGCGGCGGCTGGCGCTGGAGCTGGCCGAGGAGTTCGACGCCCGCAACCGCACGTCGGCCGTGGGCGACCGGGTGCGGGCGCGCCTGGCCGCGCCCCCGGTGACCAGGTTCCTGCCGCTGACCCCGACCTCCCGCCCCTGCCCGGACGTGCTGCCGCCCGCCGGGCTGGACGACGGCGAGCTGCTGGACCTGGCCGAGTGGCACGACCTGCGGTGCGAGCAGGAGCAGGCGCGGGCGTGCCTGGCGGCGGTGGGCGACGAGCTGCCCAAACCGCTGGCGGGGCGGCAGGCGGAGCTGCGGGCGCGGTTCTGCCAGGGCGAGGAGACCGAGCTGCGGATGCGCTGGGCGGCGCAGGTGCACCTGCGCCACGGCGACCCGCGCAGGCACCTGCTGAACCACTGCTGGCTGGGCGTGTGGGTGATCGGGTCGGGGCGCGGGGCCGAGGGGTTGGCGCTGACCGAGGAGTCGGTGGAGCGGCTGCGCGAGGTCGGCGCGCCGGACGCGGTCGGGTGGGGCGAGCACTGGTACGCGCACGCGCTGCGGGCCGTGGGGCGGACCGACGAGGCGCACCGGGCGCTGGAGCGTGCGGCGGTCGCGGCGCGGGAGGCGGGCGACGCGGTGCTGGCGGCGGCGGTGGGGGTGCGCGAGGCGGCGTGGCGCAACGAGGACGGGCGGCAGGCGGCGCAGGCTCGGGAGCACGCCGTGGCGGCGCTGGACGCGGCGGTGTCGGTGGAGGCGTGGGAGCGGGCCGTGGAGGCGGTGGAGGAGGTGCGGCGGGCGCACGAGGAGCTGGGGCGCGGGCCCGCGGAGCTGCGGCGGTTCGCGGAGCGGCGGTTGCGGGGGCTGCCCGCCGGGCGGTTGGCGGGGCACTTGCGGTACCTGCGCGGGGTGGCGCTGGTGGAGGTCGATCCGGGCGCGGCGGCCGATGATTTGAACGAGGCGGTCGGGCAGGCGGTGGTGCGGGGGGTGGACACGGCGGAGCACTGGTACCAGCTGCTGCGCGCCGACCACGCGGCCGCGCGGTGGGAGGACGCGGTGGACGCGGGGGTGCGGGCCTCGGGGTGGTTGGACCACCTGGTGGAGGTCGAGGGCGAGGGGTGGGCGGAGCGGGCGGACGAGTGCCGGTTCCTGGTGGCGCGGAGCTACCAGGCGATGGGGGACCGGGAGGCGGCTTTGCGGGAGTACCGGCGGTTGGCGAGCGGGGCGGGGGTGTTGGCGGCGGCGGCGTTCATCGCGGGGGCGGAGGTGATGGACGGGGTGGGGGAAGGGGGGTGAGGTGAGGCGGGGGCACTACTTCCAGTAGCTGTCGTTCATCAGGGGATCTGCGACGACCACCACGGCGGGCCGGGGCGATCCACCGAGGTAGCGAATGGCGTTGTTGCACCTGCTTCCCCGAGCGGCGGACCCCCTTCCGTTGGCGGCGCCGTCCAGGATCACCCCGATCGCGTGGCAGTTCCCCTGCGCGTCGACCAGAACGCCGCCGTCCATGTTCGTGAGCTGGGCAGCGAGGGCCTTCAACCGTGGGACGTCCAGTGCGGGCTCGGGCAGGTGGCCCACGCCGTCCTTGACGGTGAACAGCACCGCATCGTCGTGCGCCAGCTCCCACACACCGCGTTCGAGCAAGGTCGAGACGAACACCGATTCCGACGTCGGGTCTTAGTCCGGGGAGACCTCCCCCAGGCCGTAGGCCTTCTCACCGTCGCACAGCAGGGCGCTGTGCTCCCCCGTCGCCTCGATGAGCTTGCGCGTGGCGCGGGAGTCCCTGAAGGCAACAGGGCGAGCCAAGCGGAGCTTGCAGCGGACAGCCGGGTTCTCCTCGCGCGGCGAAGACGATCCGCCCGTCCCCCCACCTGTTCTCGTAGGGCAGGACCGACATGTCGTTCAAGTAGAACTGGTGCTCTCTCCCGTAAAAACCACCACACCGGGCGAGCACGCCCATGAACATCCGGTTCGTCGCGTTCCTGGCGATCTCACCGCAGGCGACCCCGACCCACCTCCGCTCACTCCGGGTCACGACGAACATACCCGCCGAAAAACCGCTTTCCCTTGCCCAGCCCGAAAACCGCCCCCCGCCTTCCCGTTGGGACAATGCCCCCTATGGGGGACATCGACTTCTTCGCCGACCTGCTCACCACCGGCACCCTCCTCGGCGTCGACCACACCAGCTCCTTCGACGAGGTCCGCGACCGCCTCGGCCCCGAGTGGTTGCCGCAGGACGACGTCCCCGGTTCCACGCACTGCCGCCAGGACGAGCTCGCCACCTTCTGCTGGACCCGCCTCTACGTCCCCCGGCACGTCGGCGAGTGGCGGTTCTCCTGGTTCGGCGCGCTTCCCCGGTTGCTCCCCCGCCTCACCCAGGTCGACCGGGTGATCACCGAGCGGTACGGGCCCTTCCGGCGGGCTCTGCTGCACGAGCGGGAGTTGCGGGCGGCGGTCGGGGCGCGCGGGTTCGCCGTGGAGGAGCTGCCTCGGGAAGCCGGTGGGCACCGGGTGCTCTGGGCGCCCGCGACCGGGATGGTGGCGCTGGTCGAGCCCGACTCGTACCCGCCGTCCTGGGAACTTGCCCGCCGTCCGCCCTCGCCGTACCCGCCGGGCGCGGTGCTGTGCGTGACGCACGACCGCGAGGGCGCCGACTACGGGGTGCTGCAGAAGGCCCGGCCGCGCGAGCAGGAGTTCCACGCGCTGGCGCACCGGGTGCGCGGGATGACCGAGGTCGACCCCGACTGGGTGCGGGAGCAGTCCGCCGGGCAGGACCTGCGGGACTGGTGGCGGGTGCTGCGCCGCCGGGTCGGGGGCGTGGCGGGCGACCGGATGGCGGTGAGCGTGCTGCGGCTGGACCGCGCGGTGTTCGAGCTGGGCGTGGTGCCGCCGGACGAGGTCGCCGTGACGCGCGCGCTGTGGGCCGCCGAGGCGCCGTGGACGGGCGGGCAGGTGCCGGACGGGGTGCCGCCCGAGGCGATCCTGGCCGACTGGCTGGCCGCCGTGCCGCCGCTCGCGGCGGTCGAGGCGCTGTGCGACCGGCGGTTGGACGAGCCGCGCACCCGGCAGGCGCGCGTGCTGCGCGACCAGCTGCACGTGCTCGCCGACCTGCTGCCGATGCTGGACCGCAGGTCGGTGGCGCTGCTGCGCCCGTGGCTGGAGCTGCGCCCCCGGTTGCTGTCGGGCCGCGACGTGAGCGCGGCGCCGCCGGGGCCGGTCGTCGGGTTGGAGACGCTCAGGGCGGAGCCTGCGCAGCGGCGTTCGCTGCTGGGGCGGCTGCGGGGTGCGAGCCGCTGACCGGGCGGGGAGCATCCGGGGTGTGAGCGACCTGGACTTCCTCGCCGACCTGGTGACCACCGGAACCGTCCTCGGGCTGGACCACACCAGCGGCGTGGACGAGGTGGTCGCGGTGTTCGGCGACCGGGTCGCCCCCGGCCGCCCGAGTCCGAGCACGCCGCTGGTCGACTTCGCCTGGTCGCGCGGCCCGCTCGGCTGGGAGGTCGACCGGTGCGAGGCGCAGGCGCATCGGCTCGGCTACCTGGGAGGCCGGGTCGGCGACCCGCTGGTGGCGCGCTACGGCCCGTTCCGGCACGAGCCCCTGCCGCTGGACGAGCTGGTCGACGCGGTGGGGGCGCGCGGGTTCGCGCTGGTGGAGCTGACGGGGCCGGGGGCGCGGCACCGGGAGCTGCTCGCCCCCGCCTCGGGGGTGGTCGTCCGGGGCAGGGGGGACGCCGACGGGTCGGTGCGGTCGGCGTGGATCGGGGCGGGTGGGCGTCGCAGGGCCGCGCTGCACCGGGCGGCCGGGCGGGAGGCGGAGTTCCGGCGGGCCGCGCAGCGCCTGGTCGCCGTGCCCGAACCGCTGCTGCGCGAGCGCCTGTCCGCGCGCGTGGGCGACGACCGCGAAGCGGAGTGGGCCGGGTTGTCCGCAGCCGTGCGGTGGTCGACCGGGCGGGCGCAGGTCGAGCGGCGCGCCAGGGTGTTCCGGGTGGCGGTGGAGGTGGGGCCGGTCCCGCCGGGCGAGGCGGCGCTGCTCGTGGCCCGCTGGATCCGGCGCCGACCCGAGCTGGCCTGGCGCACCCCGGACCAGGCGGCGCGGGACTGGCTCGCCGCCGCGCCCGCGAACCCCGAGGCGCTGTGCGACCGGGTGCTCGACGAGCCCGGCACGGCGGCGGCGCGGGCGCTGCGCGACCAGGTGCACGAGCTGCGCCTGCTGATCCCGCTGCTGTCCCCCGACGTCGCGGACGAGCTGCGCCCGTGGCGGGAAATGCGCTCCCGCCTGCTGGCACCGTCCTCTTAGGATCACCGTCCGTGAGCGATCTGGACTTCTTCACCGACCTGGTGACCACCGGAACCGTCCTCGGCCTGGACCACACCAGCGCGGTCGACGAGCTGCGCGCCGCGTTCGGCGACGACGGCGACCCCGAGCTGATCCGGGGGGACGTCCTGGTCAACGGGCTGCCGCTGGTCGAGTTCGGCTGGTGGCGGGGTCCGCGCGGGTGGGAGATCACCTACTTCGGCGGCCAGCCCCTCCGGTTGCGCTACCTGGACGGGGAGGTCGGCGGTCCCCTCGTCGACCGGTACGGCCCCTTCCGGCACGGGGACCTGCTGCTGGACGAGCTGGTCGCGGCGGTGGAAGCGCGCGGGTTCGGGCTGGTGGAGCTGCCGCACCACGACCCGGCGTACACCAGGCTCGGCTCGGTGGGCGGGGTGGACGTGCTGGCCGTGCGGGACGCGGCGGAGGCCGGGCACGGGGTCGACGGGCAGGTGCTCAAGGTGCTGGGCACGCCGCTGTCCTGGCGGCAGCGCGCCTGGGCGCGCGCGGAGCACCGGCTGGAGGAGTTCCGGCGGGTGGCGCGCGGGTTCTACGAGGTGTCCGAGGCGCGGTTGCGGGACCGGCTGGTCGAGCTGGCCGGGCGGGTGGACCCGGAGGCCGAGTGGGCGGGGTTGTCCAGCGCGCTGCACTCGACCAACGCCGGGGAGCTCACCGAGCGCCGGGCCAGGGTGACGCGGGTGGCCGCCGAGGCCGGGCTCGTCCCGCCGGGCGAGGCTGCGGTGACGGCGGTCGAGTGGCTGCTGGACGCCCCGGACCTGGCCTGGCGCACCCCCGACCAGGCGGCGCGGGACTGGCTCGCCGCCGCGCCCGCGAACGCGGAGGCACTGTGCGACCGCAGGCTCGGTGAGGCCGACACCCGTGCCGCCCGCCTGCTGCGCAACGAGCTGCACGGCCTGCGCCACCTGCCGCCGCTGCTGTCCCCGGACGTCGCGGACGCCCTGCGGCCGTGGCTGGAGCTGCGGCCCCGGCTGCTCGCGGGGTGACCGGCGGAACCGCTGGTGGAGCCATGCTCACCGCGAGCCGTCACGACCAGTCGAAGTACTCCTCACGAGCGGGGTCGCTCTTCCCGCGCGCCCGCCGCGAGAGCAACCGGCCCCCTCGGTGAGGGCCCACAGCGGTGGATCGACGAGGCCGAGGCCGCCCCGTCCACCACCAGGTAGGAAGACCCCGCGGCGTCCAGCACGACCAGCATCCCCTCGGCGTCCACCATCCCGTGCCCGCCCTCGTCGCCACTGCCCAGCCGGGCGGCGTCGTGCTCGTCGAGGCAGTCCAGGGCGTCCCGCTTGCTCTCGCCGTCGAGGACGCCCCCGAAGGAAGACCCGGAAAGCCACATGCCGGGTTCACGTCCCATGAGCCGCAGCACTTCGCGGAGCGCGGCGGGAACGCCTGAAGCCCGCTGCGCACGCGCGACCCCGTCGATCTCCTCCGCCGAGGCGCCGACGACCTCGTCCGCGCGAAAGCCCTCGGCCACCACCCGCGCGAAGGTGTCCCGCACCCGCTGAACCACGACTGCGACGCGGCAGGATGCGTCAAGGGGTGTCGGGGAAGGTGTCGACCAGCAGGGCTCCGTCGACGTCCCACTCGCGACGGGCGACGTGGCCGCGCTCGTCGAAGAGGTCCTCCCTGGCCAGCCTGCCGCTGGGGTGCCAGCGGCGGTGCAGGCCGACCGACAACCCCATCCGCATCACCCCTTCCTTGTAAGGGCCGCCGTCCGGGTATGTCTCCCTATAAGGGCCGTCGTAGTAGCCCGAGGTGCAGGTGTAGAGCGTGATCACGCTGCCGTCCTCGCGCAGCTCGACCACCTCGCCGGTGTACGGCTCGCCCCCGTGGAGGACGAACTCGCCGTCCTCGTCCACGTCGTCGGCTTCAACTCGCGTGAGGGGACTCTCCCCTCAGGGTGTGCGGACGGGCAGCGGGGAAATCGGGGTGCAGCACGTCCAATCCGGCCGGAGCCTGCGCCACCAGCGGATTCTCGCCAGCCATCACCCGGCCCCGTTGATGTCGCGGAAGGTCTGCGCGACCCCGTCCTCCATCTCCCGGTACTGCCGCACCGCGCCCTCGATCTCGGTCCCCGAGGCGTCCAGCGCGTCCACCGCCCCGCCCAGCGCGGTCAGGCCCAAGCTCTCCACCGGGTCCAGCATCATCCGGAACGGCTGGCACAGGATGCCGTAGGCGTCCGTCGGCATGCTGACCGTGCGGGCCGCGTCCACCGCGCCCTGCACCCGCGTGCTGAGGTCCGCGAGCTGCCTGCCGTGCACGGCCAGCTGCTCGGCGACGATCTCGTAACCGCTCATGCCCGCTCCCCCGTCGCGCCGCGCCCCCGCCGGGCGGTTCCCGCAGTGATCGTAAGCCGGCCCCCGCAGCGGGAACCGCACTTCGGACAAACCCGTGCTGACCTGCGCGAAGATCACGACCCCGGACGCCCGGCGAGCGTTCGGGAGCCGGACGTGATCAAGCTAGGGTGTCCTCATGGGTTACACCGACGAGGAGAGCCGGACGCTGCGCACCGCCGTCTACGGCGCGATGGTGCTGGTGTCGGTAGCGGACGAGGGCGCGCTCGACCAGGAGACGCACGCGGGCGTGCGGGCGATGGCCGCCCTGCCCGACGAGGTGCGCGCGGCGATCTCGGCGGACGCCCCGGAGCTTCCGGGCGGCACGGTGGCCGAGGTGGAGCACGGGGTGCTCGCGGCGCTGCGCCAGTCGTTCGCGCTGGTGGCGTACCGCGCGCCGCAGGACGCGGAGGCGTTCGCCGACGCCGTGGTGGAGATCTGCCGCGAGGTGGCGACCGCCGACGGGAGCGTCGCGCAGGCCGAGCACGCGGCCGTGGTGAGGATCAGGACCGCGCTGAACCGCTGAGCGGGCCGGGGTGGGGCGGCCTCCTCGGCCACCCCACCCTGCGGGTCTCAGCCGCGCGCGCTGCCGGTCCGGTCGGCCCCGTCCTTGTTCGCCAGGACGCACACGACCTCCTTGGCGCCGATCGCGTCGCCCTCCTTGTACTCCCACTCCTCCTTGGTGGGGGCCATGGCGTAGAACACCAGCGCGTCGCGCTTGTCGGCGCTCACCCGCACGGTCCGCGCGTGCAGGTCGCAGTAGTGCAGCGCGTAGTCCCGGAACCACTCCTGGCCGGGATAGGGCACCGCGAGGCCCTTCTCGGCGCGGTCGTAGAACGGGGTCTCCGCCGCGTAGCGCTCGATCTTGTGCGGCTGCGAGCAGTCCACGTTCTGCTGCCAGTCGAACGCCGCGCCCTTGTTGATCAGCTTGGTGCCGCAGCCCTGCTCGCCCATGGCCCACACCGGGATGTCGCCCTGCCTGCCGAAGCTGAAGAACGTCACGTCCAGCTCCGTCTTCGGCGCGTCCGACCCGGTGGTCGGGGTGGACCCGGCGGCCTCGGTGGAGTCGGACAGGGCGCGCCCGGCGAAGAACGCGCCGGTGGCCAGCAGCAGCGCCACGACGCCCGCGGCGATCAGCACCGGCGCGCGCTTGGCGGGCTCGGCGGGGGCGGGCCGGACCTGGCCGGTCTCGGCGGTGGGACCGGCGGCGACGGCCACCGGCCTGGTCGCGTTGCCGGACAGCAGCGCGGCGGCCTGGGTCGCGGTGAGCCGGGCCCTGGGGTCGGCGGCGAGCAGGCCCGCGATGGCGGCGGCGACCGAGCCGTGCGCCAGGCGCAGCTGCGGCGTCTCGTTCATGATCGCGTGCAGGGTGGACGCGGTGGAGGTGCGCTGGAACGGGGCCGCGCCCTCGACCGCGTAGGCCAGGGTCGCGCCGAACGCCCACAGGTCGGAGGCCGGGGTGGCCGCCTCGCCGCGCACCCGCTCCGGGGACAGGTAGGCGGGCGAGCCGATGATGGCGTTGTTGAGCGTCAGACCGGGGTCGTCGACGGCCTGGGCGATGCCGAAGTCGGTCAGCTTCACCTGGCCGTCCGGGCACACCAGGATGTTGCCGGGCTTGACGTCGCGGTGCACGATGCCCGCGCCGTGCGCGGCCTGGAGCGCGGAGAGCACCCGCAGGCCGATGCCCGCCACGTGCTCGGCGGGCATGGGGCCGTTGCGCTTGACCAGGGTGTCCAGCGGCTGCCCCTCCACCAGCTCCATGACGATGTAGGTCACGCCGTTCTCGACGATCACGTCGAACACGGTGACCACGGCGGGGTCGTTGAGCGCGCCCGCCGTGCGGGCCTCGCGCAGCACCCGCTGCTGGAGCACCTGCACCTCCTGGGGCGGCAGCCCCTCGGGCAGGTGCAGCTCCTTGATGGCGACCTTGCGGTTGATGAGGTTGTCGTGGGCTCGCCAGACCACGCCCATCGCGCCCCGGCCCAGCTCGGCCAGCAGCGCGTACCGGTTCCCGATGATCCTCGGCGCCGCAGCGCCTTCCTGTGGACCGCTCACGGCGTCGTTCAACTCCAGGTTTGTGCTCGCGTGCAGGGATTCGCGGGGCTGACGTTACTCAGCGATTGGTCCGGACGTGGTAGGACCCACGCCCGGACCGGGGAACCCCTACTGCGACGCCCCCTGCGCGGGGCGGGTTCCGCTCACCTCCCGCCGACGGTGAAAGACCAGGTCACCGGGGTGGGCAGGACGTTCCCGGCGACGTCGGCGGTGCGGATGGAGACGGTGTGGACACCGGTGGCCATCGGCGCGTCGGGCGTCCAGAGCAGGGTCAGGCCGTCCGGGCTGGTGGTGAGCCCGCCCGCGACCGGCACCCCGCCGGGACCGGTGACGGCGACGGAGCTGCGGGCGGCGTCGAGCGGTTCGCCGAAGGAGGCGACGACGGTGGTGAGCGGGTCGACCTCGACGGCCCCGGCGAGCGGGGTGCGGGAGGTGGGGGCGGGCGGGGTGGTGTCGGCGCTGGGGGTGTAGACGGCGTCGACCCAGTAGTTGTTGCCCTGGTAGCTGCGGGTGGGGAAGCCCGCGCCGGGCAGGTAGACGCCGACGCCGTCGCTCTCCCAGTCGGCGGGGGCCGGGGTGCGCAGCGGCGGGGTGTCGACGAGGGCGCGCTGGAAGTAGCGCTCGTCGAGCGACCAGCGGCCGTTCGGGGCGGTGTAGGAGGCCACGTAGACCTCGCCGGGCACCACGACGACCGGGGTCGCGAAGGTCAGCGACTGCCAGCCGCTCGCGGTCTCGCCGGTGAACGTGCCGGTGGCGAGCCTGCGCCCGTCGGCGGACCACAGGGAGCCGGTGTGCGTGCCGGTGTTGCCGGGGCCCTTGTGGAAGCGGACGCCGGTGACCTTGCCGGGGGTGGTCGGGGTGAAGCGCACGCCCAGCTCGTGCGCGGTGTCCTCGCCGCTGGTGGGCGGGCCGGGGGCGGTGGCGGTGCTGAACAGCGAGCACGGGCAGCGCGGCGCGGCGGTGGTGAACGACCAGGCGCCCGGTTCGGCGAGCGGGTTGCCGTTGACGTCGGCGGCCATGACGCGGGCGGTGTAGCGGGTCGCGCCGCGCAGCGCGCCGTCCGGGCGCCAGGTGACGGTGCGCAGGTCGGCCGACAGGGACACCGAGCCGCGCAGCCGCGCGCCCGCCGGGTCGGTCAGCCGCACCTGGGCGGAGGCCGGGTCGACGGGCTCGCTGAACGTGGCGGACAGGGGCGCGTCGACGGCGTCGCCCTCCGGGGCGCGGTCGAGCAGGGTCGGCGGGGTGGTGTCGCCGTTGAAGCCGTTGCGGTAGAGCACGTCCACCCAGTAGTTCGCGCCCTGCGCCGAGGACGTGGGGAACCCGCCGCCGTAGCGGTAGAGCCCGTTGGGGCCGCCGTCGCCGTCGGCGGGCAGGTGCGCCGCGCCGTGGGTCGCCTCGCCCGCGCGGAAGTAGCCGAGGTCGGCGGCGTAGTGGCCGTGGGGCGCGTGGTAGGAGACGACGTAGTCGGTGGCGGCCTGCACGACGACCGGCGAGGTGAACCTGAGGGTCTGCCAGCCCTCGGCGGTCTCGTCGGCGAACGCGCCGGTGGCCAGCAGCACGCCGTTCCCGGACCACAGCGAGCCGGTGTGCGCGCCGGTGTTGCCGGGGCCCTTGTAGAAGCGCACGCCCAGCACCTCGGCGCGGCCGTCGAAGCGGACCCTGGCGCCGAGCTCGACGGCGGCCGGGTCGGCGCTGGCCGGGGTGTTCGGCGCGACGGCCTCGTCCCACACCGAGCAGGGGCAGCTCGCGGGTCTGGGTGCGGCGGTGGTGAACGACCAGGTGTGCGCCCTGCGGTTGCCCGCGCCGTCGTGGACGACGACCTCGGCGCGGTGCGGGGCGCCGCCGGGCAGCGGCGAGTCGGGGACGAACGTGGTGGTGCGCCGGTCGGCGGAGGTGGTGACCGCGCCCGCGACGGGGCCGTCCGGTCCGGTGACGGCGAGGGCGGCGGTGTCCGGGTCGACCGGCTCGTCGAAGGTGGCGGTGACCCGGCCGGACGGCGGGGCGCTGGAGGCCCCGTCGGCGGGGGTTGCGCCGACGAGCGCGGGCGGGCGCAGGTCGGGGCCGGGTTCGGCGGCCCACAGCACGTCGACCCAGTAGTTGCTCGCCCCGGAGCGCTGGTCCGGGAAACCGCCGCCGCTGCGGAAGGCGCCCGCGCCGGGCGCGGTGAGCGGGTCGGCGCGGCGCGGGGCGGTGAAGTAGTCGGGGTCGACGGAGAAGTGGCCGGTGGGCGAGAGGTAGGACACCAGGTGGTCGACGCCCGCCGGGACCGCGACGGGGACCGGGAACAGCAGGGTCTGCCAGCCGGTGTCGGTCTCGTCGGCGAACGTGCCGGTGGCGAGCCTGCGCCCGTCGGCGGACCACAGGGAGCCGGTGTGCGCGCCGGTGTTGCCGGGGCCCTTGTAGAAGCGGACGCCGAGCGCGTAGCCGTCGCGGTCGGCGCGCCAGGCGAGGCCCAGCTCGACGGCGGAGGGCTCGGCGGCGTCGAGGACGGCGGGGGTGTCGTGGTCGTCCCACAGCCCGCAGGGGCAGGTCGGCTCGGCGGTCGCGGGCGCCGCGAGCGCGGACAGCGCCAGCAGGGCGCAGATCAAAGCGCGTAATACGGCGCTGGACAGGGACATCGCGTTCACGCCTCTCCCGTGGCCACGGTGGCTCGTGGCGGTGGACGTCCGGGAGATCGAGGGTGGGAGTGATCTCGTTACGGGGTGGGCCGTTCGGCCGCGCGGGCCCGCGACCTGCGCGTTCGCTCGTTCTCGGCGGGATGGGCCGGGCGGCCCAGCCGGGGTGGCGGCGTTCGGCGGCGGGCGGCGCGTCCCGGTGGCGCGGGCCGGGACGGGCGCCGCGAACCGCGCCGATGATTGTTATTTCCGGTCATGAATCGCCCTGCCGAGCGCGGCGGGCCGCACGATCCGGCGGTGATTCTCACCCCGTTCCACCACGTCGGCGACGGCGAGCGAGCGTTAGCCGCGTTTTCCTCCCGGTTCGGGTAAAAATATTACCGCCCATTCGACAATGCGCCCGCGTGTTAGCTTCGGAAATCGTTCTAGGCATTCCCGCAATGACCGGAGGGTTGCTGTGCGCACTCGGCTGGTGAGGGTGGTCGTCGCGGTGGTCGCGGCGCTGGGCGTGGTGGGCGGGACGGCCGTGGCGGCGCCGTCCGCGCGGGCTTGGTACGGCTGGTCGAGCATGGGAGGGCGCGTCACGTCGGGCCCGGCGGTGTCGTCGTGGTCGCAGGGGCGGCTGGACCTGTTCGCGCGGGGCGAGGACTCGGCGGTCTGGCACAAGTGGTGGAACGGCTCGTCCTGGTCCGGCTGGGAGTCCCTCGGCGGGAACATCGTCGACAACCCGGCGGCCGTGTCGTGGGGCGAGGACCGGATCGACCTCTTCGCGCGCGGCACGGACAACGCGCTGTGGCACAAGTGGTGGGACGGGTCCCGCTGGTCGGGCTGGGAGTCGCTCGGCGGGGTGATCACGGCGGGACCGGCGGTGTCCTCGTGGTCGCAGGGGCGGCTGGACGTGTTCGCCAAGGGCGCCGACAACGCCGTCTGGCACAAGTGGTGGAACGGCTCGTCCTGGTCCGGCTGGGAATCGCTGGGCGGCGCCGTCATCGACAACCCGGCGGCCGTCTCGTGGGGCCCGAACCGGATCGACCTGTTCGGCGCGGGCATGGACAACGCGCTGTGGCACAAGTGGTGGAACGGGTCCTCGTGGTCGGGCTGGGAATCGCTCGGCGGGGTGATCACGGCCGGGCCGACGGTGTCCTCGTGGGCGAGCGGCAGGCTCGACGTGTTCGCCAAGGGCACCGACAACGCCTTGTGGCACAAGTGGTGGAACGGCTCGTCCTGGCTCGGCTGGGAGTCGCTGGGCGGCACGTTCCAGCACGCGCCCACCGCCGTCTCGTGGGGCCCCGGCCGGATCGACGTCTTCGTGCAGGGCATGGACAACGCGGTCTGGCAGAAGTGGTGGGCGTGACCGCTCCGAGCGTGGCGGGGAGCCCCGCCACGACCGGGGCGAGCGCCGTGCGAGGAGCCGCGACAGGGGGAGCGGCCCGCTGACCAACCGGCGCACGGGAGAAGGAAAGCGGGGTGGGCGCGGTTCGGCGACCGCGCCCACCCCGCCCCTCGTCATCGGGCTACCCGGTGGGTCAGCCCTTGTGCCACTTCTGGTTCGGGTTGCCGAGGCACTCCCAGAGCTGGAGCACCGCGTCGTTGCCCGGCGTCTCGGCCGGGATGTCCAGGCACTTGTTGGACTGCGGGTTCACCAGGTCGCCCGCGCCGGAGAGCACCCACTGCTGCGCCCCGTTGCCGCTGCACGCGGCCAGCTGCACCGCCGCGCCGTTGGTGCTGGAGCCCCAGGCGACGTCGACGCACATGTTGTTGTCGGTCTTGAGCTGGCCACCGGTCCACTCGAACTTCTGGTTGGTGCCGCCCGTGCAGTCCCACACGATCAGGCGCTGGCCGTCGGCGAAGTTCCAGTTCGGCACGTCGACGCACTTGCCGTGCCAGTCGGAGACGATGCTGGTCTTGCTGCCGGGGTTGGTCCCGCCGCCGCCGGTGAACGGGGTCAGCGTGATGCCCGCGGAGCGCGGGTCGCCGTCGTGCACCAGGGACTCCTGGGCGAGCACGTCGTCGAACGCGAAGCCGTAGGCGCGGCCGTCGACCATGTTCTGGTGCACCAGGCGCGAGTAGTGGTTGGTGATGGCGCCCTTGTAGAAGTCCGCCGGGCCGCCGCTGGGCTGGGTGTCCAGCGTGCCGAGGGTGGAGCGGTGCAGCGCCGCGCACAGGGTGCGGGCGATGGGGCCGACCACCTGGTCGTTGGGCGCGGCGAGCGCGCCGTCGCAGCCCCACACGTTGGACGTGGACGGCTTCTGGAACGTGGCGACCCGCTGGCCCGCCGTGTTGGTGAACGTCATGGTGCTGCCCGAGGTGCGGCCGAAGTACTTGATGCTCGGCTGGTCGCCGAACGGCACGACGGTCAGCGTCTTGCTGGTGTAAGCGTTCCACGCCTGGGTGATGTACGGGTCCAGGTAGGTGGCGCTGAACAGCCCGGCCTCGGCGGCCTTGCCCGGCGCGAGGACGCGCAGGACGGTGCCGTCGGAGCGGGTGCGGACCAGGCCGCTCCAGCCCGACTGCGACTTCAGGCCGTTGATGACGTTGTCGCGCCCGTTGGCCTTGAGCGCGCCGGTGGTGCGGGTCTGGCCGCTCGCGCCGGTGACGCTGACCGAGTGCGGCACGGCGAACATGTCCACCTGCGAGCTGTTGATCCACAGGCCCGCGTCGTTGTAGGTGAACTCGCTCCAGTCGAACAGGATGTTGGTGTTCGGGTCCGACGGGTTCCACGGCGCGGGCTGCACCAGGCCGCTCGGCGGGAGGAAGAACTTCAGCTTCTCCCCGAACGACATGTAGACGCGGCCGGAGATGAAGCGCGGGATGCGCAGGGTGGTGGACCCGCCGTTGGCCGGGCCGTTGATGGAGACGTCGGGCGCGGGCACGGGCGGGGTGGCGCCGCCGGACCAGGGGGTGAAGGCGCCCGCCTGGTTGACGTAGCCGAGGCGGCCGTTGCGGATGTCGGTGCCGAGCACGTAGAGGTGCACCGAGCCGGAACGGCCGCTGCTGTTGGTGACGGTGAGGGGGAGCAGGTCCGGGCCGATCGCCTGGGCGGGGCCTGCGGGTCCTGCGACGGTCGCCGCGGCGGCTGCGGTGAGCGCCAGGAGGGCGGTGGCCCACCTCGACGTGGTGCGCATCGGGAACTCCTCGTGAGCAGGATGGGGTTTCCCTACCTCGCGGCGGTGAGGCGCGGGTGCCGGTGGCGGCTGTGGTGCGGGTGGTGCCGGTGGTGCGCAGGGGTCGGACGGGTGTCCGAGCGCTCCGTGAGAGCGCTCTCTTAGGTTTGTAGGTGGACTAGACCTCTGTCAAGAACCAGCACCGCAGTCGAGGGGTTTGCCTGGTCAGCGCGCGGCCGATCAGACAAATCCGACAACTGTTGACAGTTTGCAGCCGTTCGTTCGGTGGGTTCCGCTCCCCCGTCCGGACCTGCTAGCCCGCGTGGTCGAGCAGCGCCAGGAGCGCCCGCTTGTCCGGCTTGCCCCCTGGCAGCAGCGGGACGGCCGCCACCGCCGTCACGGTGCTCGGCCGCGCGCCCGCGCCCAGCTCGCCCGCGACCAGCTCGCGCAGCGCGTCGGCGTCCGGGACCGCGCCCGCCCTCGGCACCACGAAGGCGTGCACCGCCTCCCCCGTCCGCTCGTCCGGTGCGCCGACCGCGTAGGCCTGGTCCACGTCCGGGTGACCCGCGAGCACCCGCTCGATCGCGCCCGCGTGGTGCAGCACCGCGTCCACGATGATCACGTCCCGCGCCCGGCCGGTCAGGTGCAGGAAGCCGTCGGCGTCCAGCGCGCCCAGGTCGCGGGTGCGCACCCAGCCGTCGCGCAGCACCTCGGCGGTGCGCTCGGGGTCGCGCCAGTACCCGGCGAACGCGCAGTCCACCCGCACCAGCACCTCACCCGCGACGCCGGTCGGCACGTCCGCGCCGTCGCCGTCCACCACCCGCACCCGCACGCCCGCCCACGGCCGCCCGACCGAGCGCACCGCGTCGGGGCTCCGCCGCACGTCCTCTGCGGTGAGCACGGTGAGCATCCCGGTCTCGGTCTGCCCGTAGGCCTGCCGCACGACGTCGCCGAGCAGCTCGTGCGCCTGCGCCATCCGGTGCGGCGCGAGCGGGGAGCCCGCGACGAGCAGCAGCCGCAGCGACGAGGTGTCCACGCCGCCCGCGCGCACCGCGTCGAGCACGTGGTGCAGGCGCGGGACGGTGAGCAGGCAGGCGGTGCCGCGCAACCTGCCGAAGTCGGCGGGCAGGTCGGGCAGGCCGGACTCGGGGACCACGGCCGTGCCGCCGCCGAGCAGGCACAGGCCCAGGTGCTCGAACATGACCGCGCTGGCGAGCGTGCCGAACAGCAGGAACCGGGAGTAGCGCTCGGCGTGCTCGCGCACCCGCGCGTCCCACCGGTCGGGCTGCCAGGCCCAGTAGGCGGAGAGCGCGGCGTAGGTCATCACCACGCCCTTGGGCCGCCCGGTGCTGCCGCTGGTGTAGGTGACCAGGGCGGCGTCGTCCGGCCTGCCCAGCGGCGTCAGGCGCGCGCGGCTCGCGGCGGGCAGGTCGGTCTCCAGCACGACGGGCTTCGCGGCGGGTGCGGCGGTCCGCAGGTCCGGGTGGTCGCCCTCGGCGTCCACGACGAGCAGGTCGACGTCGCCGACCACGTGCGGCAGGTGGGCGCGGCCAAGGCCCTTGCGGACCATGACGACGCGGCAGCCCAGCGCGTGCGCGGCGATCTGCGCGGCGAAGCCCTCGGCGGTGACGCCGACCGCGACGGCCACGCCCGTGCCGGGTCCGGCGCCCGCGCCGCGCAGGGCGGAGGCGGTGCGGCGGACGAGGTCGAGCAGCTCGCCCCTGGTGGTGACGCGCGGCCCGCGCTCGAAGGCGGGGCTGTCCGGGTCGTGGGCCAGCTCGTCCAGCAGGGCTTGCGGGAAAACCTGGGCGGAAGGCATGTGGTCTCCATTCGGTTGGGCTCGCCGGTCGATTCGCTGCCACCTCGTGGCGGATTTCGAGACGATTCGACAGGTTCTCGACAGCATTTCGGCGGGGAGTGCCCCCGCCCCGTTCGCGTAATTTTTCGAACATCTCCCCGAAGTCCGGGGCGTTGACGCGGGAACGACTTTCCACTAGAGGTTATTAAACGTTCAACCAGCAATTCCAGGTTCGCCCACGGCAAGAGGAGGAAGCCCGGTGCCCACCGAAGAGGCAGTCGACTACCTGGTGATCGGAGCAGGTCCGGCGGGCCTGCAGGCGGGCTATTTCCTGGCGAAAGCCGGACGCAGCTACCTGGTGGTCGAGTCGGGCGAGGCCGCGGGCGCCTTCTTCACCCGGTTCCCCCGGCACCGCACGCTGATCTCGATCAACAAGGTGCACACCGGGTGGGACGACCCGGAGCTGCGGCTGCGCAACGACTGGAACTCGCTGCTGTCCGAGGAGCACGAGCCGCTGTTCACCCGGCGGACCCCGCGCTACTTCCCGCACGCCGACGAGATGGTCGGCTACCTGGCCGACTTCGCGGCCACGCACGGCATCGACGTGCGGTACGGCACGCGCCTGGTCGAGATCACCCGACCGGACGACTTCGTGGCCCGTGACCAGCACGGGAACACCTTCCGGGCGAAGCGGGTGATCGCCGCGACCGGGGTGTCGCTGCCGAACGTGCCGGACTTCGAGGGCGCGGAGCTGGCCGAGCGCTACGACGAGTTCGACACCGACCCGGAGAGCTTCACCGGGCAGCGCGTGCTGATCGTCGGGCGCGGCAACTCGGCGTTCGAGACCGCCGACAGCCTGATCGCGAACGCCGCCGTCATCCACGTCGCGGGCGCCGGGTCGCTCAAGCTCGCCTGGCGCACGCACTTCGTCGGCCACCTGCGCGCGGTGAACAACAACTTCCTGGACACCTACCAGCTGAAATCGCAGAACGCGATCCTGGACGGCAAGATCCGGCGAATCCGGAAGGACGCCGACGGGTACCACGTCGAAGTGGTGTTCGAGCGGGTGAACGAGATCGTGAAGGAGATCCGGTACGACCGCGTGGTGCTCGCTACGGGATTCCGCTTCGACGCTTCGGCCTTCGCCCCCGAGTGCCGCCCCGAGCTGACCATCAACGACCGGTTCCCGGCCCAGACCGAGACCTGGGAGTCGCCGAACGTCCCGGACCTGCACTTCGCCGGGACGATCACCCAGGTGCGCGATTTCAAGAAGTCGACCAGCGGTTTCATCCACGGCTTCCGCTACGGCGTGCGCGCGCTGCACCGAATCCTGGAGCACCGGCACCACGGTGTCCGGTGGCCCGCGCTGGACCTGGGGACGAAGGTCGAGGCGGCGGTGGACGAGGTGGTGCGGCGGGTGAACACCTCGTCGGCGCTGTGGCAGCAGTTCGCGTTCCTGGGCGACGTGGTGCTCCAGTCGCCGGACGGGTCGCTGCGCTACGCCGAGGAGGTGCCGGTGGACCACGCGGCGGCGGCCGTGCCGCGCGGCGACTTCGGCGAGGTGGCCAGGCACGCGGTGATCACCCTGGAGTACGGGGCGGACCACGACGCGGTCGACCCGTTCGACGTGACGGCCGGGCGCAAGTCGCAGGACGACGTGCAGGGGCTGGACGGGCGCTACCTGCACCCGGTGGTGCGGGTCTACGAGGGCGCCGAGCTGGTCGGCGAGCACCACGTGACGGAGAACCTGGAGAACGAGTGGGACAGCGAGGCGGTGCACCAGGCGCCGCTGCGCGAGTTCCTGTCGGAGCACCTGGGGGCGCCCGCCCCCGCGCTGTCGTGACCTCGGCGCACGCGCCGACCGGGTCGACCTGGGCGCCGGGCGCGCTCGCTGATCTGCACGAGCGCGCCCGCGCGGCCCTGTCGCCCGAGTTCTACGACTACGTCGCGGGCGGCGCGGGCCGGGAGCGGGTGGTGGCGGGCAACGAGCGGGCGTTCGACCGGCTCGCCCTGCTGCCCAGGGTGCTGCGCGGGCGCGCCGCGCGGGACACCGCCGTGGCGCTGCCGGGCGCGCGGCTGGGGTTCCCGGTGCTGGTCTCGCCCACCGCGTTCCACCGCCTGGCGCACCCCGACGGCGAGCTGGCGACCGCGCGCGCCACCGCCGCCGCAGGCACCGCGCTGATCACCGGCATGGCCGCGACCACCCCCGTCGCGGCGGTGGTCGCGGCGGCGCGCGGGGTCGACGCGGGCGCGGCGGTGTGGTTCCAGCTGTACCTCCAGCCCGACCCGGCGGTCACCGCGTGCCTGGTGCGCCGGGCCGAGGACGCCGGGTGCTCGGCGCTGGTGGTGACCGTCGACTCGCCGGTGTTCGGCCGCCGCGAGCGGGACCTGCGCAACGGGTTCACCGACCTGCCGCCGGGTTTCGCGGCGGAGAACATGCGCGACCTGCCCGGCTCACCGCCCGGCGGGACCAGCCCCATCGGGATGTCCGCCGACTCCTCGTGGGACGACCTGGCCGGGCTGGTCGCGTCCACCCCGCTCCCTGTGCTGGTCAAGGGCGTGCTGCACCCGGCGGACGCGGAACTGGCGGTGCGCGCGGGCGCGGCGGGCGTGCTGGTGTCCAACCACGGCGGCAGGCAGTTCGACGCCGTGCCGCCCGCCGTGACCGCGCTGCCCGCCGTGGTGGACGCGGTCGCCGGGCGGGTCCCGGTGCTGGTGGACGGCGGGGTGCGGCGCGGGTCGGACGTGGCCGTGGCGCTGGCGCTGGGCGCGGCGGCCGTCGGCGTGGGCAGACCGGTGGTGTGGGGGTTGGCGGCGGACGGCGAAGCGGGGGTGCGGCGGGTGCTGGAGGTGCTGCGCGACGAGCACGACCACGCGCTGGCGCTGTGCGGCGGGCGCTCGAACGCCGACCTGACCCGCGACCTGGTGGTGGACGTGGACGCGCCGTGGACCGCGCGGTGAGGGCGTCGACGGCGGTCAGGGCGCTGGCCGCCGCCGCCGCGGTGAGCGCGCCGCGCTGGTTGCCGCAGCGCGTGGTGGCCCTGCGGGGGAAGGTGTTCGAGAAGGTCAACGGGGACCGGGTGCTCACCCTGCCCGACGAGCGGCACGGCCCCGAGGTGTTCGAGCGGGTCTACGCCGACCCGGCGGCGGACGGCCGCAGCCGGGGCGCGGGCCTGTCCGACCTGTTCTGGTACTGGCTGGCGCCCGGCCCCGAGGTGCACCAGGAGCACCTGGAACCGGGTCCGCGCTACGAGGACGTCGCCCGGTTCACCAGGGCGATGGTCTCCGGTCCGTCCGGTCCGCTCGCCGAGGCCGCGACCCGCGCGACGGCCGCCGCGCTGGACGCCCTGCCGCACGGCCGGGTGAGCCTGGTGCGGTTGCGCGACCTGATGATGCCGGTGTGGGCGGAGTACTTCTACGGGCTGGTGTTCGGCGAGCCGTGCCCGCCGCGCGCCCGCGACCTGATCGTGGGGCACGCGGACGACGTGGTCACCGCGCTCAAGTGCACCGGGCTGCGGAACATGCGGCGCAGGGCGCGGCTGACCCGCTACCTGCGGCGGCGCGTGGCGGCCGGTGACGTGGTGCGCCCGCTTCCGGACTCGCTCGGGCCCGAGGAGAAGGTGCACTTCCTGCAGGGCACGTTCTTCAACACCGCCGTGGTGCAGATGTCCGAGGGCATGGCGCACCTGCTGCTGGCGATCGCGCGGCGCCCCGAGGTGCAGGCCAGGCTGGTCGCCGAGCCCGAGGACGACCGGTACCTCGGGCACGTGCTGGACGAGGTGCTGCGGCTGTACCCGCTGTTCGGCATCGCGCACCGGATCACCAGCGGCGAGGTGCGGCTGGGCCCCGGCGAGGTGCTGCCCGCCGGGTCGGTGGTGTGCTTCAGCTACCCGGAGTACCACGCGACCGGCTACGAGCGGCCCGACGAGTTCGTGCCGGAGCGCTGGGAGTCGCTGTCGGCGCGCGAGGCCCACCACATCCCGTTCGGCGTGGCGGCGAACCGCCCGTGCCCGGCGTGGCGGATCGCGCCGCTGGCGATGAAGGCCGCGACCCGCGAGGTGCTGCGCCGCTACCGCCTGGACTCGCCGGTCTCCCACACCCGCTCCATCCCGCACCGCGCCCCGTGCCTGCTCGTCCCGCGCGACGCGCCGCGGCGGCCGGGGCGGGTGGCGGCGCTGCGCGGGTTCCTGCGGGTGCGGGACCGGTGGGAGGACGTGGCGCGCAGCCTGGTGCAGCTGGTGCTGGGCACGGTGATGGTCCTGGACGCGCGCAGGCTGCGGCTGGCGGGGAGGTACTTCGACGCCCTGGACGCGGCGGGGGTGGGGCCGGGCGACCCGGCCGCTCCCGACGCGCGCACTCCCCATCGGACCGGTTCCCCCGCCCGGCGCCCGTCCCCCTGACGGGCGCTCCCGACGGCCGCTCCCCAGCGGCGGCTCCCACCACCGGTCGTTCCCCGAGCGGCCACGCCCACGCGGCCGTTCCCACCCTGCGGTCGTCCCCACCAGTGATCGCCCCACGGACGGCGCCCCTCCCCGCGTGACCGCCCCGGCCCGGCCCGCCGCGTCCGGGCCCACCGGCGCCGTCCCCTCCCCCCGTACTCCCCACCCCACCTCCCGGAGGGCTTCCTGTGACCCCCACCCAACTGGCGCCCGCGTTCTTCCTCGCGGTCGTCGTGGTGCTAGTCGTGTGCCGCGTGGTCGGTCTGCTGCTGCGCCTGATCGGCCAGCCGCCGGTGGTCGGCGAGATGGTCGCCGGCGTCGTGCTCGGTCCCTCGGTGTTCGGGGCGCTGCTGCCCGGCGCGTCGGCGGAGCTGTTCCCGCCCCAGCTGCGGCCGGTGCTGTACGTGGTCGGGCAGATCGGCCTGGTGGCGTTCATGTTCCGGGCGGGCTGGGAGTTCCGGGTGGACCGGCTGGGCGCGGTCGCGCGGTCGGCGGGCCTGGTCTCGCTGGCGGGCGTGCTGGTGCCGCTGCTGCTGGGCGCCGGGCTGACCTGGGCGGCGGCGGGCAACCCGGCGCTGTTCTCCCCGGACACCCCGGTCCTGGTGTCGGTGCTGTTCGTCGGGGTCGCGCTGTCGATCACGGCGTTCCCCATGCTGGCCAGGATCATCACCGAGCGCGGGCTGTCGGACACCCGGTTCGGGACGCTGGCGATGGGGTCGGGCGCGATCGACGACGCGGTCGCGTGGGTGCTGCTGGCCGGGGTGCTGAGCATCGCGGCGGGCAGCGCCGGACCGGTCGCGCTGGCGGTCGGCGGGTCCGCGCTGCTGGTGGTCGGCCTCGCGCTGGCGCTGCGGTCGCGCCCGAGGACGGTGGCGCTGGCCGAGCGGATCGGCGCGGAGGACCTGCTGCTCGTGGTGCTGGGCGTGCTGTTCCTGATCGCCTGGTACACCGACACGATCGGGTTGTACGCGGTGTTCGGGGCGTTCAGCCTCGGCGTGGTGTTCCCCCGGTCGGAGCGGCTGGACCGGGCCGTGGAGTCGCTGC
This sequence comes from Actinosynnema pretiosum, assembly GCF_024171695.1. Classification (GTDB taxonomy): domain Bacteria; phylum Actinomycetota; class Actinomycetes; order Mycobacteriales; family Pseudonocardiaceae; genus Actinosynnema; species Actinosynnema pretiosum. The sequence goes on from NZ_JAMTCF010000006.1 coordinate 278,752, forward strand.
GGCCGGTGGGCGCGCTGTTCCTGCCGCTGTTCTTCACCTACTCGGGGCTGAACACGGACTTCGCGCTGCTGGGCAGCGTCGAGGCGCTGGTGTTCACGGTGGTCTGCGTGCTGCTGGCGGTGGCGGGCAAGTTCGGGGCGTGCTGGATGGCCGCGCGCCTGGTGGGCGAGCCGCAGCCGGTGGCGCTGCGGGTCGGGGCGCTGATGAACGCGCGCGGGTTGATGCAGCTGATCGCGATCAACGTGGGGCTGGCGGCGGGCATCGTGACGCCCGCGCTGTTCAGCGCGCTGGTCGTGGTGGCGCTGGTGACGACGATCATGGCCACGCCGCTGCTGGCGCTGTTCGACCGGCGGGACCGGGCGCGCGGCACGGTCGTGGCGGACGAGGTGACGGGCGTGCCGACGCGCGGCTGAGCAGGGCTCGACGTGCGCGCGCCCCCGGACCGGCGAGTCGTCGGTCCGGGGGCGCGCTGGCGGGGTGGGACGGGTCAGCACCCACCCTCGCGAGCATCAGGGAAATATATGCACACCGACCCCTACTTTCCGCATTTCTTTCAGCTTTCTGGAGTTCTGTCGAAAAATGCTGCGCATTCCTGGGGAACAGGATCACTCTGAGCAGCGCGGGCAGGAGTGCGGGCCCACCGCGTGGCCCCGGCCGGTCCAGCCCGCGGCGCGGGCCAGTGGCCAGAGGGCGCGCCAGGTGGGCGCGCGGTGGTCCGGTCTGAAGGTCCTGCCGCAGTTGTCGCAGATCAGGGTGATCGGGTTCGGTGCGCTGGCGGTGGGGATCGCGGTCACGGTGGCGGATTTCTGCCTTCTTCACGGGGAACGGGCACCGGCCGCTTCCGCCCGGCCGGTGCCCGTGTTGGCGCACCCTGCATCGTTGTCGACCGCTACCGGTGCGCGCACCGGAAACCGCTTCGGGCAACCTTGCGATCACCTTGCGATCCGCTGCGGTACCGGTGTCGCGGGGGCACGCTGGCACGCGGTCGAGGAGGTGTTGTGCCGAAGTTGTCGCTGCGCAGGCGCGTCGCGGTGCTGCTCGGATCGGGTTCGCTGCTGATCACGAGCACGCTGTCGTTCGCCACCTGGAGCCTCACGTCGGAGTACCTGCTCCGCCAGCGCGAGCAGTCGGCCACCCGCCAGGCCGAGGTGAACGTGAAGCTCGTGGAGGCCGCGCTGGTGACCGGGTCGGCGGGGTTGGAGGAGCTGCTGACCGGGCTCACCACCGGCCCGGACTCGACCGTGCTGGTGCACCGGGGCGACCGGGTGCTGGCCAGCGGCAGGCAGGTGCGGCCGGAGTCGGTGCCCGGCGAGCTGGTCGCCCTGGGCAAGCACGGCACGCCCGCCACGCAGCGGCTGCGCGTCGAGGGGGTGCCGGTGCTGGCCGTGGTGCTGCCGCTGGGCACGCCCGACGGGGTGTACGTGGAGCTGGCGCCGCTGGTGCAGCTCGACCGGACGTTCCGGTTCCTGAGCGCGCTGCTGGTCGCGGGCGCCCTGGCAGGGGGCGCGCTCGGCACGGCGCTGGGCTTCTGGGCGAGCGGCAAGGCCCTGCGCCCGCTGTCCGAGCTGACCAGGGCGGCGGCGAGGGTGGCGCGCGGCGACCTGGCGGCGCGGGTGCCCGAGCAGAGCGACCCGGACCTGGACCAGCTGGCGACCTCGTTCAACTCCACCGCCGACGCCCTGGAGCGGCGGGTGCTGCGCGACGCGCGGTTCGCGGGCGACGTGAGCCACGAGCTGCGCTCCCCGCTGACCACCATGGTCAACGCGGCGGCCGTGCTGCGCAGGCGCGGCGCCGAACTGGACGGCACGGCGGGCAAGGCCCTCGACCTGCTCACGTCCGAAGTGGACCGCTTCGCCCGGATGGTCGTGGACCTGCTGGAGATCTCCCGCTCGGCGGAGCACGAGCTGACCGACCCGGACCCGATCGACGTGGCGGAGCTGCTGCGCAACGTGCTGGGCGCGAGGCGCTCGACCGTGCCGCTGGACGCGGTCGACGAGGGCGTGGTGGTGCTCGGCGACCACCGGATGCTCGACCGGGTGGTGAGCAACCTGCTGGACAACGCCGAGCGGCACGCGGGAGGAGCGGTGCGGGTCGGCGTGCTGCGGCGGGGCGACCGGGCGCGCATCGAGGTGGACGACGCGGGCGCGGGCGTGCCGGAACAGCTCCGGGAGCGGATCTTCGAGCGCTTCGACCGCGGCGCGCGGGCGGGCAGCCGGGGCGGCGCGGGCGGGAGCGGGCTGGGGCTGGCGCTCGTGGCGCAGCACGTGCGACGACATGGTGGAGTGGTGCTCGTCGAGGAGCGTCCCGGTGGCGGGGCGCGGTTCGCCGTGGAGATCCCGGAGGCAGGCGCGTGAGACGTGGAGGGGCGGGGCTTGGTGGTGGGTGGTCCGGGGGCGGGTGGTCCGGGGGCGGACCGCGCGTCGGCGGGCGGCGTGGTGATGAGCTGCGAGGTGGTGGGGGGTTCGAAGGCCGGTGGCTTGAAGGCGGGTGGCTTGAGGGTGGGGGGCCCGAGGGTGGGCGGCCTTGGGACGGGTGGTCCGCAGACGGGCGACCCGAGGGCGGATGGTGCGTCGACGGGCGACACGGTGGTGAGCGGCCCGAGAGCGGACGGCAGGGCGATGAGCGGCAGTTTGGCGGGCGGCGGGGCGACGACCAGTTGACCGGCGAAAGGCTTGCCGACGAGTGGCGCTACGACTGGCGACTCAGCGATGAACAGCCGGGCGGCGAGGGGGTCATCGGCGGCGCTGCCGACGGCAGGCGGCCTGGTTGCGAGCGTCCCGCCGGCCAGAGGCCCGCTGGTGAACGACGCGGCGGTGGCTGGCAGCCCTGCAGTGAACAGCTTGGCGTCCAGCAGCGCAGTGGTCAGCGGCACGGCGACGAGCCGCGTGGTGGCCAGCGGGTCAGCGGCGAGCAACGCGGCAACCAGCAGGTCAACGGCGAGCAGCCCGGCGATCAACGGGTGAGCGACGGGCAGCCAGGCAGCCAGCGGCCCAGTGGGGAGCAGCGTGGTGGTGCGGCCCTTGCTGGACGGCACGGGCGTGGTGGGGGGAGGCGGGTGGGCATGGGTGAGGTGCGGCTCGGGGGTGTGCTGGGCCTGGTGCTGCTGCTGTGCTCGGCCTGCGGGGTGACGGTGCAGAACAAGCCTCAGCCGGTGGTCACCTCTCCCCCGACCACGCCGACCACCACCCAGGTGACCACGGTTCCCACGATAGGAGAGGTCACCGACACCGCCCCCGCGCCGACCACCGAGGAGTCGCCGACCACCACCTCGACGTCCACGAGCGACTCGGCGACGGTGGGCGGGGCGACCACGGCCACCACCGGCACGACACCACCCGCGAACTGACCACCGACGCGTGCGACCCCCGCCTGCCGGGCCGCCGCGCCAGAGGCGCACCGGTACCGGCCAGTCCGCCCTGAACAGGGCAAAGTGGCCGCCCCCGACCCAGGCACCCCGGCCAGATAAAACGCTCTCCGGCAGTCCGGCAGTCCGGCAGTCCGGCAGTCCGGCAGTCCGGCAGTCCGGCAGTCCGGCAGTCCGGCAGTCCGGCAGTCCGGCCAGAGCACCATGATCAACACCGATCGCCCCGGTGCCAGCCGGGCAACATGGCCAGTGCCGACGGCCGCAGCGCTCCGGACAGGGCGACGCGGCCGAGCCCAGTCATCCCGCTCTCGGCCAGGGCAAAGCCGCCAGCGCAAGTCGCCCCGGCCAGCGCAATGCGGGCAGCGTCGATCGCCCCAGTGACCCCGCCAGAGCAACGTCTCCGGTCCCAGTCGCCTCAGTGCCCTGGTCCGGGCTCCTGGTCCGGGCTCCTGGTCCGGGCTTCAGGCCCAGGTCCGGGCCCCAGGGCCGGCGCTGCGTCCAAAGGCGCCGTGGTCCGGTTCGTGGTTCGGTCAGTTCGCCAGTTCTGCGGCGTAGCCGCGCAGGGCTCGCTGGTACTGCTGGAGGTCGGGGCTGTCCACGCGGTCGACCGCCAGGGTGAGCAGCAGCGCCACGGCCTCGGGGGCTCGGCCCGCGCTGGTCAGCGCCAGCGCCAGGAAGGCTCGGACCGAGTCGTGGCCGGGGAACTCGCGGTCCGCGCGCTCCAGCGCGGCGATGGCCTCGTCGTGCCTGTCCAGGTTGCGCAGGGTGCTGCCGTACTGGATCAGGCCCTGCCGCAGCCGGTCGCCGTCCAGGCCCGCCGCGAAGGCGCGCTCGTACGCCGGGACGGCCTCGGCCTCGTGGCCCGCGTAGTCGAGCGAACCCGCGTACTCGAACAGCGCCACCACGTCGTCCGGGTGCTCGGCCAGCAGCGCCCGGAAGTGGTCGACGGTCGGCTCCGGGTCGTCCGGCCGCGCGTTCGCCCAGCCCCGCTTCACGGCCTCGTCCACAGTGGTCATGCCCCGCGCTCCCCTCGGTGATCGTCCGCGCGCCCCGGTGGCACACGGATGATCAACGCACAGGGCGCGGAACCTGTCCAGGCGATTTGCCCACCACCGGGTGGTGCGGTGGGCCGCCGGTCCGGTCTCTCGGGTGTCAGCGGCGGCTCCTCTGCTCGCCGAGCTTCTCGTAGGCGGGGACCTCGCCCGCCCGGAACCGCGCCCACGCCCCGGTGAACAGGGACGCCACCGGTTCCGCTGGCAGCACCGGGCCCTCCGGGTGCTCCGGCAGCGGGTACAGGCGTTCCTTCCAGGTCTCCACCGGCAGGGCCGGGGTGGGGAGGTCGTGCCAGCCGCCCGGCAGGAACAGGGTTCGGCCCGCCCTGGCGCGCTTCGCGGTCAGGACCAGGTCGGTGTCGGCCAGTTCGGTCCTCGCCTTGCGCAGGCGCGCGGGCTTCCAGCCGGTCCAGCGGGCCGCGTTCGCGTCGGTCGGGTCGGGCAGCGCGAGGAGTTGGAGGTACAGGGTCGCCGCGTCGGGTGAGAGGCCCAGCGCCTCCGCCGCCTCCGCCACCAGGTTCGGGACCGAGTTGTTCGGGTCCTGGGCGTACGTCGCCGGGTCCTGGGAGCTTGCGGCGCCTGCGGCGTTCGAGACGTCGGCAGGCGGAGCGCACAGGGTCGCCAGGCCCTCCGAGCGCAGCAGGTCCAGGTCGTCCAGGACCGCCTCGCCGTCGAGCGCCTTCGCCAGCGCCACCACGAGGTCCCGGTCCGCCTGACCGACCAGGCCCGGCCGCACCGCGACAGTGCAGTAGTCGTCCTCCGCGGCCACCTCCACGAAACCCCGGTGCACCAGCACCTTGCCCGACTCCAGCGCGGGCACGCCGAGCAGCTTCTCGACCTTCCGGTTCTCCTCCCACGCCCCCAGCTCCACCAGGAACGCGGGTGAGTGCGCCCGCGCCCTGGCCAGGTCGAGCGCGCGGGACAGCTCCGCGCGCAGCGGCGAACCGCCGGGAAGGTGGTAGCCGAGCCAGGTCAGCAGGCGGGGCAGCACGTCCAGGTGGTCCGAGCCGAACCCGGCCTCGTCGCCCTGCTCCAGCTCGACCCCGTCGAAGCGCTGGCCGCCGTCGGTGGTCAGCCAGGTCGCGCGGTCCGGGTTGACCAGGCCGACGAGCAGCGCGGCGATGTCGTCGCGGCCGAACGCCTTGTGCGCCGCGATCAGCAGGTCCTCCGGCACCGGGGTGCGGCGGCCGTGCTCGCTGTTCCACACCTCGGCCACGGCGGCCACGTCCGGGCCCTCGGTCCACAGGCGCAGCGGGTCGGCGGGCACGGCGGCGTTGAGGAGGAGGCCGCGCGCGTCGTCCTCCAGCGGGCCCAGGGTGGCCTTGGCGACGAGCGCGGCGTCGCGGGACAGGCCCAGCTCCTTGCGCAGGGCGGTGCCCAGGTAGTTGCCGCCCCACGCGCCCACGCCCGGCATCCCGGCCAGCAGCACGGTGGCCTCGGAACCGCTGAGACCGGTCAGCTCGACCAGCCGGTCGACCGCCTCCGGCCGCCACGGCGCGGGTCCGCGCTCGGCCAGCGCGTCCAGGAACGCGGACACCGCGTCCCGGTCGATCCCAGGGTCGAGCGGCCAGTGCTCGCTCAGCCGCCAGCCCTCGGGCAGCGCGAACCCGTCGCGGCCGAACTGCAGGCCCTCGAAGCTGCGGCCGGGCACGTCCAGCCAGCTCTCCTCGAACAGCGCGACGAACCCGTCACCGGTCGGCGTCACCCGGTTCTCCGGGTGGGGGCCACGCTCGGGCAGCACCAGCTCCACGAACCGCCACCGGCCGGAACCGTCCGCGATCGGGCTGGACACCAGCACCCGCAGCAGTTCGGCGAGCACGGCGCGCTGCCCCGGCGGGGTGAACGGCGAGGCGGCCCGGTGCACGAGGGACCGCAGGTGCGGGATGACCCTGCCCCAGTCCAGGGAGGACACCTCGGGCAGCGGTCCCGGCGCCGGGTCGACCGAGGCCGCGACCAGCGCCGCCAGCAGGTCGGGCAGCGCGGACGGCGGCCCGGACACGTCGTCCTCGGTGTGGGAGGCGAACCAGTTGACCGCCCGGTTGATGCCGGTGTCGGTGAGCACGGCGGACTCGGGCGTGGCGGGGCGCGCGGAGTCGTCGATCAGCCTGGCCGCCTCGGCGACCCGCGCGAACGCCCGGAACCCCTGCTGGAGGCGCGCGGCCCTGCGGATCTCGGCGACCACGGCGATCAGCAGTTCGGGGTGGGTCAGGGCGGGCAGCCGCTCGGCTACCGCGCGGGCCAGCGCCGTGAACCGCCCGGCGGCCGGATCGCCGGACCCGGCCGCCGGATCGTCGGACCCGGTGACCGGCCCGCTGACCCCGGTGGCCGGGGAGGACGCGTCACCGGCCTGTCCCGGTTGTGCGCGGACCTCGGCCGGAGCGGCGTTCGAGCGCCCGGTGTCCGACTTCCCGGTGTCCGGCTCCCCCGCGCCCGGCTCCCCGGCGAACGCCCCGCCCCCACCCGCGCGCAGCAGCGCCACCTCCGCCGCGATCACGGCGGGCAGCGCGGTCTCGGCCGTCGCCAGCGCGGCGGTGATCAGCTCGCGCGCGTCCTCCTCGGTGACCGCCCGCAGCGCGGCGGAACCGGTCTCGTCGCGGGGCCGCAGCGCGTGCCACCAGGCGACCGGCGGCACCAGCGGAGTGCCCGAGGCGCCCTCCGGGCGGCGCTCGCCGACGTCGAAGGTCGCCAGCAGCGCGCCCGAGGTGTCGCGCAGCTCGATCGTCTCGTACTCGGCGCGCACCACCAGCCGCGCGCCGCCGGGCAGGTCGAGCAACCCGGCGGGCGCACCGGCCTCGCGCGGCTGCCGCGCCACGCGCCCGTCCACGCCCTCGCCCAGCCAGGAGCCGTCCGGCTCGGCCCGGACCCGCCAGCCGTGCAGCCCGCCGGACGCGCCGAGCGGGCTCGCCTCCGTTCCCGGACCGACCGGTCGCAGGTGGCAGGCGTCCAGCTCGCGCGGCGCGCCGAACTCCTCCAGGAAGGCGGGCAGGCTCGACCGCCCCAGGTCGCCGGTCGCCGGGTCGACCTCGCGCCAGCCGACGCCGGTCTCGACCCACAGGTTCGCGCCGTCGCCGTGCACCGGGCGCGGGAACGGCACGTGGGTGTCACCGGGGCTGACCGCGCGGCCACCGGTGCAGCGGGCCCCGCCGGGCAGCGCGAGGGACGGCACGGCCTCGCGGTTCTGGTAGGGGTCGACCTCGCTGAGCGGGTCGAACAGCACCGTCGGCGCGTCGCTCCAGTACGCGAGCTCCTCGCCGTAGTTCGCGTGCCAGCGCACCAGCAGCCTGCCGTCGAACCACCAGGCGGTCGGCGCGTAGTCCCAGTCGTGCCTGCGCTCCAGCGGCACGCGGGAGCGGTGCTCGGCCAGCACCCCGTCCGGCCCGGCCACGGCGAACTCCTCGCCCGCGCGCAGCACCAGCGCGGGCCAGCCCTCGCCCGCGATCTCGGCGTCCGCGCCGAGCAGCCCGGCCGCGCGGTCCAGCGCGGGCCAGCCCAGCTCGTCCAGCAGACCGGTCCGCAGCACCGAGGCGAGCAGGGCGGTGACGTCGGCGTCCGCGATGGTCTCGGCGGCCTCGGGCAGCACGGCGAACGCCTCGGGCACGCCCAGCGGGCCCAGCTCGGCCAGGTGCCGCTCCAGGTCGAGCAGACCGGTGGCGCCGAGCGCGGTGACCCGCACGGCCAGCCAGGCGGACAGCGCCGCGCGCAGGCCGGGCACGGCCATCGCCGCGCGCACGGCCGCCGGGTTGGCCAGGCCCGACGAGCCCGCGTCGGACAGGTGCGCGACCAGACCGGCGCCCAGGTCGGCGCGGGTGCGCTCGGAGGCGGCGAGCGCGGTCAGGTCGCGGCGGCCGGGCAGCACGTCGGAGAGCCAGTCGTCGACGGCGAGGTTGCGCCGCTCCCCCGTCTCGTGCACCAGCTCGAACGGGACGTCCAGGGTGAGCAGCAGGTCGAGCAGGTCCAGCTCGCCCTGCCGCCAGGTGTGCGGGAAGCGGACCGGGGTGGTGCCGGCGGTCAGCCGGGGGGCGAGGCGCTCGACCAGCGCCAGCAGGCGTTCGGAGCGCGGGGTCTCCCCGCCCCAGGAGAGGTCGCGCAGCTGGAGCACCGACGTCAGCCAGGCCGCCGCGCCGACCGCGCCGGTGCCGTCGACCAGGTGCGCGGTCGCCCCGCAGGCCTCCAGCAGGTCGAGCCAGTCGTCCAGGTCGTCGCGGTCGTCCGGGACCAGCTCCAGCAGCCGGGGGGCGAGCGCCGGGTCCTTCGCGGACAGCCGCAGCAGGGCGGGGCGGTAGCGCTTCCAGAACTTGCCGCCCGCGCGGGAGACGCCGCGCAGGCCGAGCAGGCGGGCGAGCAGCCGCTCGTCCTCGGCGTCCTGGTCGAGCCCGGCGGCGGCGGCGAGCCTGCGCAGGTCGTCGGGCATGGAGTTGTGCGGGGCGAGGCCGCCCGCGCAGCGCCGCACGCACAGGTCGAGCACCAGCTCGTAGGCCTCGATTGGGTCGAGCCTGCCCTGCAGTGACTTCGCGAACGAGGTCAGCGCCTTCACGGTCAGCGCGCCCGCGAACGCGAACTCCAGGAACACCTCGCGCAGCCGCTCGACGTCCAGCGGGAGGCTGTGCACCTCCTCGGCCTGTCTGGCCTTGCCGAACATGATGCCCGCGTAGCTCGTGCCGCCGTGCGCCAGGAACGCGCGACCGGCCTGCTCGTACAGGGTGGGCAGGAAGTGCGGGGCGGACCTGGCGAGCCGCTCGCCGAGCGCGAGGAACCCGGTCTTGGCGGCCTCGGCGCGCGAGCGGGCCAGCGCGCCGAGCCGCTCGACGTCCTTGACCAGGTCGAGCGCGTGGTGCCCGTTGTCCGGGTCGTTGGCCAGCGCCCAGGCCGGGAAGCCGAGCGCGACCCGCTTGCCGGTGCCGACCTCGTGGACCCGCTCGGGCTCGCCGAACCCGAGGTAGTCGCAGGTCAGGTCCTCGGCGCGGGCGAGCAGGGCGGGGACGAGCCGGACCACGGCGCGGCCGGGGGCGGCCGGGTGCGCGTAGCGCCTGGCCGTGATCACGTCCTGGCCCGGCGCCGCGGCGCGCGGGCCCGGCAGCACCGCGCCCGCGGCGATGAGCCCGGCGTCGGGATGTGCCTCGTCCACCCTGTCCTCCTCGTTCCCCTGGGTTGGCGCCAAGGTAGCGAGGGGGTCCGACAAAAACCGGCGTTCCGCGACGGGGTGGGCGAGGCCACCTCGTCGCGGTTCACCCGGTCAGGTCACTGCGGACCGGTGACGGTGGTGCGCTCGACCGTCCACGCGCGAGCCTGGTCGGTGAGCGTGAGCCCCAGGCCCGGCCGGTCCGGGACCACCATCCGGCCGTCGACGACCTCGGCGCGCTCGTGGAACAGCGGTTCCAGCCACTCGAAGTGCTCCACCCAGGCGGTGCCGGGGTAGGCGGCGGCCAGGTGCAGGTGGACCTCCATCACGAAGTGCGGGGCCAGCGCGAGGTGGTGCTGGTCTGCGAGGGCCGCGACGCGCAGGAACGGGGTGATGCCGCCGATCCTGGGCGCGTCGGGCTGGAGGAAGTCGGCCGCGCCGCCGGTGATCAGCGCCCAGTGCTCGGCGGTGGAGGTGAGCATCTCGCCGGTGGCGACCGGGGTGTCCAGCGCGGCGGCGAGGGCGGCGTGCCCGGCGGTGTCGTGCGCGTCGAGCGGCTCCTCGATCCAGGTCAGGTCGAACCGCTCCAGCTCGCGGCAGACCCGCGCGGCGCGGGGCCGGTCCCACTGCTGATTGGCGTCGACCATGAGCGGGACGCCGTCGCCGAGGTGCTCGCGCACGGCCGCGACCCGCTTGAGGTCCTGCGCGGGGTCGGGGTGGCCGACCTTGACCTTGATGCCGCCGATGCCGCGCGAGCGCGCGTGGTCGACGTTGTCGAGCACCTGCTCCAGCGGCGCGGACAGGAACCCGCCAGAGGTGTTGTAGCAGGGCACCGCGTCCCGGTGGGCGCCGATGAGCTTGGCCAGCGGCAGGGTCGCGCGCTTGGCCTTGAGGTCCCACAGGGCGATGTCGAACGCGGCGATCGCCTGCCCGGCCAGCCCGCCCCGGCCGACCGACGCGCCCGCCCAGGACAGCTTGCGCCACAACCGGTCCACGTCGCTGGGGTCCTCGCCGATCAGCTCGTGGGCGATCTCGGCGGCGTGCGCGTATAGAGCGGGACCTCCCGCGCGCTTGGAGTACGCCAGGCCCAACCCGGTCAGCCCGGACTCGGCGGTGATCTCGGCGAGCAGCAGCGCCACCGAGGTGAGCGGCTTCTGCCTGCCGGTGAGCACTTTCGCGTCGCTGACCGGGGTGGGCAGCGGCAGGTGCGCCAGCGACAGGGCGACGGAGGTGACGGCGTCGCCGGGAGGGTGAGGCATGGGTGCTCCTCGGTGCTCGCGGACGGCGGCGGCTCCCCCAGTGTGCCCGTGCGGGCGGTGCGCGGGCGGCGGGGCTTCGGGGTCGGGGTGACCGTCGCGGGTCCGGTGTCGCCGGGGTCGCGCGGCCGGTGGTCGGGAACCGGCGCGGGTTAGGGTGGTTCCCGTGGACCGCGTCGCAGGATCGTTCTACGGGCTCGCCTTCGGCGACTCGCTGGCCAAGCCGACCGAGTTCCTGTCCGTCGAGCAGATCCAGCAGCGCTACGGCGACGGCCCCGACCGCCTGGAGGGCGATCCGGCGCTGGTCACCGACGACACCCAGATGGCGCTCGCGGTGGCGTGGGCGCTGCGCGACGCGGCCGAGCCGACCCCGGAGGCGCTGGAGCCCCGGCTGCGCGAGCGGTTCGTGGCGTGGGCGCACAGCCCCGACAACAACCGGGCGCCCGGCACGACCTGCCTGCGCGCGGTGGGCGGGCTGGCCGAGGGCCTGCCGTGGACGGCCGCGACGATGCCCGCGTCCAAGGGGTGCGGGGCGAACATGCGGGTCACCCCGGTCGGGCTGGTCCCCGGTCTGGACCTGGACCTGCTGGCCGGGATCTCCCAGCTCCAGGCGGCCATGACGCACGGCCACCCGACCGGGCTGGCCGCCTCCGAGCTGACCGCGCTGGCGACCCGGCTGCTGGTGGACCGCGCGGACCTGGTCGAACTGCCCGCGCTCCTGCTCGACCGGTGCGCGAGCGAGCGCGAGCGCTACCGCGCGGACTGGCTGGGCGAGCTGTGGGAGGTGGCGGGCGCAGCCTCGCCGGTGGCGTTCGCCCGCGCGGGCTGGGACGAGTGCGCCGCCGCGCTCCAGGCGCTGGTCGACGTGCTGGCCCGGCCCGACGACGGCGCGGACCCGTGCCTGGGCACCGGCGAGGGCTGGATCGCCGAGGAGGCGCTGGCGACCGGGTTGCAGTGCGCGGTCCGGCACGCGGACGACCCGGTGGCCGCGCTCGTGCGGGCCGCGCGCACCGGCGGCGACTCGGACTCGATCGCCGCGCTGGCGGGCGCGTTCGCGGGCGCCGCGCACGGCATGTCCGGGTGGCCGCAGGACTGGGTGGACCGCATCGAGTACGCCGACCAGCTCGCCGCGCTCACCGGGGCCCCGATCCGCTAGGAACCGCCGCTCCGCATTTCCGCACCGGGCCCAGGGCATTCGGAGCAGTCCCGCGCGCCTTTTTTCGCACCGAACGGCGTCACCCCTGCGGGGGGCCCCACGATTTTTCCGACCGGTGCGAAAACCCGCGTGGCGTAGGCCGAACGTGGCCGCACTAATCGGTGCTGTCCACCCCGGTGAACCAAACGCGCCACCCCCGGTGGATTCGCGCCCGGAACGGTCATACCTCCAGGTAATTGCCCCCTTCCCGCACCGCCTCGATGATTCCCCCGCTGGTTCCCGCACTTCTCGAGCAGTGCTCCCGGAAGGGTTCACCCATGCCCGTCGCCAGGTCCTCGTACGGACCTCCCCCGCTTTTCCCCCGCAGTTCCGGGAAGCGCGGCCCCGTCCGCAGGACAGCGGTTCTCGCGTTAGCCCTGTGGGCCGCGACGACGACCGCCGTCAGCGCCGCGCCACCGGCCTCCGCGCAGGTCGTCCCCTCCGACGTCGAGGTGGTGCTCGGCCCCGGCCAGAGCGCCCAGGTCGCGAAGAAGGTCACCACCCCGGCCGTGCCGCCGAAGCCGGACCTGGTGCTGCTCGCCGACACCACCGGCAGCATGGGCGCGGCGATCGCGAGCGTGCGCTCCAACGCCGACGCGGTCACCGGGCAGGTGCTGGCCGCGCAGCCCGCCGCGCAGTTCGCGGTGGCGGAGTACCGGGACACCGGGGACGCGTTCGCGTTCCGGGTCGACCAGGCGCTGACCGCCGACCGGGGCGCGGTGCGCGCGGGCATCGGCCAGTGGGCCGCCGCGGGTGGCGGGGACTTCCCGGAGTCCGCGATCAACGCGCTCTACCAGATCGGCAAGGGCGCGACGGGCTTCCGGCCGGACAGCACGCGCATCGTCGCCTGGTTCGGCGACGCGCCCTCGCACGACCCGGTGCTCGGCCGGTCGCTGGCGGACGCGATCGGCGCGCTGCGCGCGGCGGGTGTGCGGGTGGTCGCGGTCAACGTGGGCGACTCGGGCAGCGGCCTGGACGCGGGCGGGCAGGCGAGCCGGATCGCGCGGGAGACCGGGGGCGTGCTGCTCAACAAGGTGCCGCCGGACCAGGTGGCCAGGGCGATCCTGGACGGCGTGCGCGAGGTGCCGGTGACCGTGACGCCAAAGGTGACCTCGTGCGACGCGCGGCTGTCGGTGCGCAACGAGCCGTCGGCGCGGACGGTGACCAGCGGGGCCAAGGCCGAGTTCACCGAGACGATCGAGGTCAAGCCGGGCACTCCTGCGGGCACCTACCACTGCTCGGTGGACTACCAGGTGGACGGGCGCTCGCTCGGGTTCGTGGAGCGCACCAAGGTGCACGTGCCCGGTGTTCGGGTGGGCGACGCGACCGCGTCCGAGGGCGACGGGCAGGCGGTGTTCGCCGTGTCGCTGGACCGGCCGAGCACGAAGCCGGTGACGGTGCGGGCGTCCACCTCGGACGGTTCGGCGGTCGCGCCCGACGACTACGCGGCGACCTCGCAGGTGCTGACGTTCGCGCCCGGTGAGACGACGAAGGCGGTCGCGGTGCCGCTGGTGTCCGACGCCGTGGACGAGCTGGACGAGACGTTCGCGGTGCGGCTGAGCGAGGTCGCGGGCGCGGCGGTGTCCGACGGCGAGGGCGTGGGCACGATCCTGGACGACGACCGCGACGGCCAGTTCACCTGCCGGGCGAGCGTGGCGAACGTGGCGGGGATCGAGCCGGTGGTGGCGAACCCGCCGAACGCGCCGTGCGCGGAGGCGGCCCAGACCGTGCTCCAGGGGAACCTGGGCTCGGGGCTGCTGAACGTGCGGCTCAACGCCCTGTCTGCGAGCACCGACCAGACGCCGGACGACCCGTCGGCGAGCCCGGCGGCCGAGGGCGACTCGGTGGTGTCGCGGGCGCTGGTGGAGACGACGACGATCAGCACGCTCGGGGTGAGCGTCGAGCTGGGCGTGATCCGGTCGGAGGCGTCGGTGACCTGCGTGGCGGGCGAGCACGGGCTGGAGCCGAGGTTCGCGGGCGGGTCGGCGATCGACTCGCTGAAGGTCAACGGCGTCCCGGTGACCGTGGTGGGCTCGCAGCCGGTGACGATCCCGCTGGTGGTCGGCTCGCTGCGGCTCAACAGCACCGAGCGCACGGCGGACGGGCTGGTGCAGCGGGCGGTGGTGCTCGACGCGCTGCTGGTGAAGGTCGTGGTGGGCGAGGCCAAGGTCGGCTACCGGGGCACCGACGCGCACCCGCGCGGCAACCCCTGCCAGGGCTAGCCGGGTGAGCACCCCGGCCGCGTCGCACCTCGCGGCGCGGCCGGGGGTTCGCGCGGCGCGCTAGGGCGCCGAGGTCAACCGCCAGCCCTTGGCGCGGTCGCGCTCGCGCCAGAACGCCGCGTACCGGCCGTTCGCGGCCAGCAGCTCCGCGTGCGTGCCGCGCTCGGCGACGCCGCCGCCGTCCAGCACGACGATCTGGTCGGCGGCCACGACCGTGGGGAGCCGGTGGGCGATCACCAGCACGGTGGAGCGCTCCAGCAGGGTCCGCATCGCGGCCTGGACGTAGCGCTCGTTCTCCGCGTCGAGCGCGGCGGTCGCCTCGTCCAGCAGCACGACCGGCGCGTCCTTGACGATCGCGCGGGCGATGGACACCCGCTGCCGCTCGCCACCGGACAGCGCGGCCCCGCCCTCGCCGACGCGGGTGGCCCAGCCGTGCGGCAGCCGCTCCACGATCTCGGCGACCCCGGCCAGCCGACCGGCCTCGCGCACCTGCTCGTCGGTGGCGTCCGGGCGGCCCGCGCGGATGTTGGCCTCCAGGGTGTCGTCGAACAGGTAGACGTCCTGGAACACCACGGCGATCTGGGCCATCAGGTCCTCGGTGCGCTGCTCGCGCACGTCCGCGCCGCCGACCCGCACGGTCCCGCGCTGGACGTCCCAGAAGCGGGCGATGAGCCGGGTGACGGTGGTCTTGCCGGAGCCGGAGGCGCCGACGAGCGCGGTCATCGTCCTGGGCGGCACGCGCAGCGACACGTCGCGCAGCACGGGTTCGGCGCCGTAGCCGAAGGTGACACCGGACAGCTCCACCTCGCCGGGCCTCGGCCGCTCGGCGCTCGCGTCGGGCTCGGGCAGCGGCTCCTGCTCCAGCACCTCGGCGATGCGGCGGACGTCGTTGTGCGCCATGCGGACCGCGCCGGACAGCGCGGACAGCTCGGCCAGCGGACCGGTGAAGCGGGCGGCCAGCGCGAGCACCGCGACCAGCGCCACCGGGTCGACGTCGCCGCCGAGCGCGAGCAGGACGCCGACCACCAGCAGCACGGTGAACGCGAACTGGGTGGCGAAGCCGCCCGCGAGGATGCCGGGCACGGACAGCCACATGGCGCGCCTGCCCACGGCGTGCTGCCGGTCGATCGCCTCGTCGAGCGGGCGGTGGCCCGCGGCGGTGCGGCCGAACGCGCGCAGCGTGCGCTGGTGCCGGGCGAACTCCACGACCCGGTTCGCGGCCTCGACGGCGGCGGCGTCGGACAGCTCGTCGCCCTTGCCGACCAGGCGGGCGGACCAGCCGAACACGGCCAGCAGCAGCGGCGCGCACACCAGCATCGCCACGCCGAGCCGCCAGTCGAACGCCAGCGCGGCGACCGCGATCGTGGCGGGCGTGGCCAGGCCGACCACGAGCGGGGTGAGCAGGTGCGCGAACAGGCCGCCGACCTGGACGGTGCCGTCGGTGACCACGCGGGAGAGCCTGCCGACGCGCTCGGCGGAGAACCAGCCGACCGGCAGGGCGCCGACGTGGTCGCCGACCCTGCGGTGCGTGCTGGTGAGCACGGTGAGGGCGACCTCGAAGCCCTTCATGGCCTGGGTGTAGCTGGCCGCGCAGGTCAGGGCGACCGCGACGGTCATGGCGGCGAGCCAGCGCAGCGCGCCCTGGGTGTCGTCGGAGAGCAAGGACTTCAGCACCGGCACGGCGAGCGCGGTGGCGACGCCCTGCAGGACGCCGTAGGCGACGGCCCACACCAGGTAGACGCGCAGCGCGCCCCGGTGGCCGTGGCCGAGGATGGCCGCGAGGTCGCGCAACATCGGGCGCAGGTTCACCGCTGCTCCCCTTCCTGCGCGGTCCACATCCGCGCGTACTTGCCGCCGAGGGCGAGCAGGTCGTCGTGCCTGCCGCGCTCGACGACGACGCCCTCGTCGAGGACGGCGATCCGGTCGGCGCCCACGACGGTGCGCAGGCGGTGCGCGATGACCAGCAGGGTCCGGCCGCGCGCCAGTTCGGAGAGGGCGTCCTGGACGGCGGCCTCGGACTCGGGGTCGGCGAACGCGGTTGCCTCGTCCAGCACGAGCACGGGCGTGTCGGCCAGCAGGGCGCGGGCGATGGCGACGCGCTGGGCCTCGCCGCCGGAGAAGAGCGCGTCGACGGTGTCGTAGCCGTCCGGCAGGTCGAGCACGCGGTCGTGGATCCGGGCGGCCTTCGCGGCGGCGACCACCTCGTCGTCGGTGGCGTCGGGGCGGCCGAGGCGGATGTTGTCGGCGACGGTGCCGTGCACCAGCGCCACGTCCTGGAGCACGAACCCGACCGACCGGTAGAGCGCCTCGGGGTCGACCTCGCGCACGTCAACGCCGCCGACGCGCACCGCGCCGCCGGTCACGTCGTGGAACCGGGGCAGCAGGGTGGCCAGGGTGGACTTGCCCGCGCCGGACGGGCCGACGAGCGCGGTGACCGTGCCGGGGGCCAGTTCCAGGTCGACGCCGCGCAGCACCTCGCCGCCGGGTCCGTAGCCGAACCGGACGCCGTCGAACTCGACCGCGCCGCCCTCGGGCGTGCGGGGCTCGGCGGGGACGGGCAGCTCGGGGGTGTCGAGCAGGGTGCGCAGGCGCAGCGCGGCGGCGGCGGCGGTGCGGCGGTCCTGCGCGCCGAAGCCGAGGGCGACCACGGTCGTGGGGATGACCAGGGCGATGAGGAACCCGGTCATGGCGTCGACCGGGGTGACCCAGCCCTGGGCGGTGAACCAGACGGCGCCGAGCAGGTTGAGCAGGCCGACGACGGGCGCGGAGATCAGCATCGCGCTGAGGGCCTCCACGCGCAGCATGGGGCGGACCCAGTCCGCGTAGAAGTTCCCGAACTCCTCGGCGGCGGCGCGGTAGGCCTCGTGGGCGCTGCGGGCGCGGCCGAAGGTCTTGACGACGCCGATGCCGGTGACGAACTCGACCACGGCGGAGCTGATGCGCGTGGTGGCCGCGTCGAGCCGGGCGGCCTTCTCCCGGTAGCCGCGCATCATCCAGGCGTAGGCCAGCGCGTACAGCGGCAGGGTGCCCAGCGCCAGCAGCGCGAGCCGCCAGTCCAGCCAGAGCAGGTAGGCGAGGCCGCCCAGCGGCAGGACGGTGGCGGCGGTGGTCTCCACGGCGTGGTGGGCGACCAGGTGGTGCAGCGCGGCGATGTCGTTCTGGGCGGCCTTGCGCACGGAACCGGAGGTGCGCTCGCCGAACCAGCCGAGCGGGACGCGGCCGAGCCTGCGGACGATGCAGCGGCGCAGGTGGGCCTGGAGGTCGACGTCGGCGAAGTGCGTGATGCTCAGGGCCGTGCCCAGGAGCAGGCCCCTGGCGAGCAGGCCCGCCGAGACGGCGACGGCGACGGTCACCACGGCCGCGCGGTCGAGCGGGCCGTCCGCGAGGAGCAGGTCGCCGAGCGCGGCCAGTCCGGCGAAGGGCACGAGGGCGGCCAGCGCGCCGACGGCGGCGAGGGCGACGGCGAGGCGGGTGCGGCCCAGGACGGGGCGGCGCAGCTCGTCCAGCGCGGCGGCGGCCTGGCGGGCGTCGTCGGCCTCCGCGTCGTGGGGCGCTTCGGTCGGCGGAGGGTCGGGCCGTTCCCCGGTCGGCGCGTGCTCCGCTGCTGGTGCCGTCATGCCCCACCTTCCCCGTTGACTTGAGTTAGGCAAGGCTAACTACACATCTTCGGGGATTTCAATGGTCAGCGCAGTGGTGCACGACTCAGTGCGTTTAACGCCGTTAAACAGGGGAAACGTGGTCAGCGGCGGCGGCGCAGCGCGGTCAGCCGAGCCTGCGCCCCGTCCAGCGAGCGGGCGAGGCAGTACCGGAAGTGCTCGGCGTCGTAGGCCCGCAACGTGTTCGGGTCGGACCCCCGCGCCCGCAACCAGTCCCCCGCCAGCGCCAGCCCGCCCGCGCCCTCCGCGCTGCCGATGACCGCCTCGGCCTGCCGCACCCGGCGCTCGGGATCGGCGTTGCGCTCGTCCTCCACCGAGACGAGCGCGAGCGCCGAGTCGACCAGGTACCGGCAGATCCCGACCGCCTCGGCCCCGAACCCGGCCGCGACGAGCACCTCGATCCCGGCGCCCACCGCCGAGGCCGACTCGGGCGCCACCGGACCGACCGCGAGGGCCCGGCGCGCCACGCCGGGGTGGTGCAGGGCGACCCGCCGCAGGTCGGTCAGCAGCGCGGTGAACCACTCCCGCCACGGCAGCCCCGCGTCCGGCAGCGGGACCGACGCGAGCACCCGCCCGACGACCGCCGCGACCACCCGCTCCCGGTCCCCGACGTGGTGGTAGACAACGGGCGCGCCCACGCCCAGCTCGGCGGCGAGCTGCCGCACCGTCCACCCGTCCACGCCGGACCGCACGGTCAACCGCGTCGCGGCGTCCACGACGGCGGTCGCCGTGACGGGCGGCAGGCCGGAAGCGGCGCGGGAGCGGGGCGCGGACACGACCAGACCCTAACCGTCACGAGTCCGCGCGCAGCGCCGCGACCGGGCTGACCCGGACCGCGCGCCGAGCACCGACCCACCCGGCCAGCGCGGTCAGCGCGACCACCCCCGCCACCGCGCCCACCAGCGGCAGCACCGGGACGACCAGGGCACGCCGAGGCCCAGCGCCAGCAGCCCGAGCAGCGCGCACGGCACCCCCACCGCGAGCCCGAGCACCCCGCCGAGCAGCCCGTGGATCCCGGCCTCGACGCAGACCACCGCCCGCACCCCGCCCGGTCCCATGCCCAGCGCCCGCAGCACCCCGATCTCGCGGGTGCGCTCGACCACGCTCAGCCCCGTGGTGGCGCCGACCCCGACCACGGCGACCAGCACGGTCAACCCGATCAGCCCCAGCCCGACGAGCGCCAGCAGGTCGACCACCTCCCGCAGGTCCCCCTGGTCGCGCCGGGACGCGGTGACCTCGCCCCCGTCGCCGACCGCCGCCCGCACGGCCCGCTCCGCCGCGACGGGGTCTCCCGAGACCAGCACGGTGAGCTCGCCTCCTGGCGCCTGTCCGTGCGGCACGACGATCCCGATTCCCGCCGGGTCGGTGCCCGTCAGCGTCGCCGCCACCACCCAGCGCACCTCGCGCCCGTCGACGGCGCCGCGCACGGTGTCCCCGGCCGTGACGCCGAGGGCGAGCGCGGTCCGCCCGCCCACGACGATCCGGCCCTCGCCCAGGTCGGCGAGGTTCCCGCTGTCGGCGACGACGTTGTCCCGCAACGGCTCCAGCGCCCCGAGGTCGAGGTCCGCGAACTGGTGGCGGCGGTTGCCCACGGTCAGCTCGCCGGTGCGGTAGTCGGTCGACTCGACCACCTCGGGCAGCCCGGCCACCCGGCGCGCGGTCTCCTCGGACGCCCCGGTGACCCGCAGGTCGGCGGGCGCGCTCAACCCCAGCTCGCGCTCGGCGTACCCGGCGAGCCCGGCCCGACCGACCAGCGCGCCGCTGACCAGCGCCACCCCGAGCGCCACCACCAGCGACACGGCGGCGGCCCGGCGCGGAGCGCCACCGACCCCGCCCACGGCCAGCCGCCCCACCGGCCCCGACCGCCGCGCGGGCGGCCCCACGGCGGCCAGCACCGGGCGCACCACCAGCGGTCCCAGCAGGAGCAGGGCCAGGAACACCAGCACCGCGACGGCCGCGACCGCGATCAGCCCGGCGTCCCGGTCGTACCCGGTGTCCCCCGGTTCGGGCAGCTCGCGCACCAGCAGCACGACCACCACGGCCGCGAGCGAGGCGAGCAGCACCCCGGTGACCAGCCTGAGCGGCCCGAGACCACGTTCGGCGGGCGCCACGTCGGCCCCGCGCAGCGCCTGGAGCGGTGACACGCCCGAAGCGGAGACCGCGGGCCCCAGCACCGAGAGCACGGTCACCACCACCGCGCCCACGACCACGCCGAGCACCCCGGCCACCGGCGTCTCCGGCGTCGGGAGGTCGCTCACCACCGGCAGCAACCGCGCCGACCCGACAGCCGCCGCAGCACCCGCACCGCCTGCGACCAGACCGACGACCACGCCCTCCACCACCAGCGCCCGCACCAGCTGTCCCCGGTGCGCGCCGACGACCCGCAGCAGCGCCAACTGCTTGAGCCGCTGGGAGAGCACCACGCGGAACCCGGAGGCGGCCACCAGCGCGGCGGCGACCACCGAGATGCCGACGAACAGCGCGATCCCGGCGAACAGGTCGTCCACGTCGTCGGTCGCCGCGCGGGCCTCCGCGAGCCGCACCGCGTCACCGGTCTCGACGCGCACCGGTTCCCGGTTCGGACCCGGTCCGATCGCGGCGGCCAGCTCCCGCGCGAGCGCACCGGGTTCGGCCCCGTCCACGAGCCGGACGTCGAGCCGCGAGTACGGGGGCTCCTCGGCGGGCAGGTCCACCAGGGAGGTGACGACGTCGGTGGGCGCGTACCCGGCCTCCAGCTTCTCCCCGACCACCCGGACCACCCCGGTCACGAGCACCTCTGCCGCGCGCCGCCCGCTCTCACCGACCGGGAGCACGAGGGTAGTCCGGCCCCCCGGCGCGAACCCGTAGCCCGCCGCAGCCGCCTCGTTGACCGCGATCTCCCCCGCCGCACCGGGATAACGCCCGTCCACGACCTCCACCAGAGACAGCGGCCCGGCGCCCGGATCGGCTTCGAGCCGGAGGTACCGGTCGGCCGCGTCGGCGAGCACCGCCCCCGCGCTCACCCTCGGCTGGACCTCGGCGACACCGGGAGCCGCGCGCACCCGGTCGACCCCGGACTTGGCGAGCAGCCCACCGTCAACCACCAGGTCCACCTCGGCCGGAGTGCCACCGAGCCCGTCCAGCACCGCCCGCTCGGCCACGACCTGCCCCAGCACCGCGCCGCAGGCGAAGAACGCCGCGACCAGCACCGGCAACCCGGTGAGCACCAGCCGGAGGGGTCTGCCGACGATCCCGGCGAGCTGGGTGCGCAGCACGCTGACGTCGAACACCCGGCTCACCACGCCACCCCGCCGTCCCGGAACCCACCGGGGTCCTCCCATTCCGCCCCCGCGCTGTCCCGGCGCCCGGCGGGATTCCCGCCCACCGCCCCGTCCCGACGCGCGACGGAACCGCCTCCCGGCGCACCTTCCCCGAGCCCAGCGGGGTTCGATCCCGGCGCCCAACCCCGACGCCCGACCGGATTCCCACCCGCCGTCCCACCCCGACGCCCGTCGGGGATCCCGCCCACCACACCGTCCCGACGCCCGGTAGCGCGTTCTCCCACCACACCGTCCCACCGCAGCGAGGAGTTCTCCCGCTGTGTCGGGACGTTGTCCTGGTCCCGCACCACCTTCCCGTCCGCGAGCGAGACCACCCGGTCCGCGTACGAGGCCGCCACCGGGTCGTGCGTCACCATCACCACGGTCTGCCCCAGCTCCCACACCGACTCGCGCAGGAACGCCAGCACCTCCCCACCGGACCGCGAGTCCAGGTTGCCGGTCGGCTCGTCCGCGAACACCACCTCGGGCCGCCCGATCAGCGCCCGCGCCAGCGCCACCCGCTGCTGCTGCCCACCGGACAGCTCCCCCGGCCGGTGCCCCAGCCGGTCGCCGATGCCGAGCACGCCCACCAGGTGCTCGAACAGCTCCCGGTCCACGCTCCGCCCGGCCAGGTCCAGCGGCAGCGTGATGTTCCGCTCCGCGCTCAACTGCGGCAGCAGGTTGAACGCCTGGAACACGAACCCGACCCGCTCGCGGCGGACGCGGGTGAGCGCCCGCTCGCCCAGCCCGCTCAACTCCCGCCCGCCCAGGAGCACCCGCCCGGAGGTGGCGGTGTCCACTCCGGCGAGGCAGTGCAGCAGCGTGGACTTGCCCGACCCGGACGCGCCGGTGATGGCCGTGAACCGCCCGGACTCGAAGGAGACGGTGACCCCGTCCAGCACCCGGACCTCCGCGCCGCCCTGCCGGTACGTCTTCACCAGGTCGACGGCCGCCACCCGCCCCCCGCTCGCCCCCTCCCGCACGGCCGCGCGCCCGCCCCTCATGCCGCAGCCGGGAAGGGCAGGTCGACCCGCGCGTCCTCGCAGTGCTCGCGGGCGGCGGCCATGGACTCGGCGATGCCAGCCCGGTCGACCCGGTCGGGGTTCCCGGTGGCCACCGCGACGGCCCAGCCCTCGTACACCGCGATCCGGTACCCGAGGTAGCCGTCCTCCATCCCCTTGCGCAACTCCCCGGTCTGCTCCTGCCACCGCTCGGCCTCGGCCGGGTCCGGCCCCAGCGCCTTGCCCTCCTCGATGATCCGCACGGCGGTCCGGCAGTCCTCCACCGAGGCCTGGCTCACCCGCTTGTAGTCGTTCCACCAGCGAATTCCGAAAAACGCTCCTGCGGCGACGAGCGCGATGACGACACCGAGCACGGTCAACGTTCTCGCACTGACCTGACGCGATCCGATGGCGGGCACAGCGATTTCCTCCCGAATTCCCGAAAAAGACCTTCCTGCGAACAGGGAGAATTCTTCGGGAATCCGGGATCGACCACATCGCATCCGGGCTTGATCTTCACCGGCGCGCCTGCGACCGGGGTCGTACGACCGGGGTGGCAGACGCGCGCCGGGCCACTCACTCCCCCGGCCGCACCAGCCCCAGCTCGTAGGCCAGCACCACGGCCTGGACCCGGTCGCGCAGCCCGAGCTTGGTCAGCACCCGCCCCAGGTGCGTCTTCACGGTCGCCTCGGCCACGTGCATCCGCTCGGCCAGCTCCACGTTGGACAGCCCGCGCGCCACCAGCACCAGCACCTCCCGCTCGCGCTCGGTCAACGCGTCGAGCCGGTCGTCCCGAGGCGCCCTCGCGGTGTCGAGCCGCCCGGCGAACCGGTCGAGCAGCCGCCGCGTCACCCGAGGCGCGACCACCGCGTCACCGGCCGCGATGACCCGGATCGCGTTCAGCGTGTCCTCCGGCGGCGAGTTCTTCAGCAGGAACCCGCTGGCCCCGGCCTGCAACGCGGCGAACGCGTCCTCGTCGGTGTCGAACGTGGTCAGCACCAGCACCTTCGGCGAGTCGGCGCGGGCGCACAGCCTGCGGGTCGTCTCCACGCCGTCCAGGACCGGCATCCGGATGTCCATGATCACGACATCGGCCCGGACCGCGCTCAGCACCTCCAGCGCCCGCGCCCCGTTCTCGGCCTCGCCGACGACCTCGATGTCCTCCTGCGCCCCGAGCACCATGCCCAGACCGGCCCGGATCAGCGGCTGGTCGTCCACGATGACCACCCGGACCGGTTGCCCAACAGCCGACATTCCCCACGCCTTCCCACGTCCCACCAGCACTGTCCCACGCACACCCGCAGCTCCGCCCGCACGCGCGCGAGCCGCCCGTCACCCCGGCGGAAAGCCCTACCCACCGCCTGCGCCCCCGCGCACTCCCCACCCAGCCACGCTCACCCCCGCCCCGTCGCACTCCCAGTCACACGCCGCTCAACCCACCACCGAACGCCACTCACCCCATCGCCCCGTCCCGCAGCGGGATCTCGACCCGCACCCGCCACCCGCTCCCCACCCTGGGCCCGGCGCTGAACCGCCCCCGGTGCACCGAGACCCGCTCCCGCACCCCCACCAGCCCGTTGCCGCCGCTGCCGGACGCCCCTGGGCTCAACCTGCCTGCCCCGTCGTCCACGACCTCCAGCAGCGCGACCCCACCCGCCACCTCCAGCACCACCTCGGCCCGCGCACCGACCCCGGCGTGCCGCAGCACGTTCGTGATCCCCTCCTGCGCGATGCGGACCAGCGTCAGCTCGTCGGCGGGAGCGAGCTCGCCCACGTCCCCCTCCACCCGCAGCACGACCTCGACCCCGGCCGAACGGGCGCGCTCCACCATCTGCTCCAGGTCGGCCACGGTCACCTTCCGCAACCCGTCCCCACCGCCCTCCCCGCTCCCGGCGACCCCGCGCAGCACGTCCACGATCCGGTGCATGTCCTGCAGCGCGTCCCGCCCGGTGTCCCCGATGACCCGCAACGCCTCCCGCGCCTTCTCCCGATCACCGTCGATGGCGTACCGGGCCCCGTCCGCCTGCATGACCATCACCGCGAGGCTGTGCGCGACGACGTCGTGCAGCTCGCGGGCGATCTCCCCGCGCTCACGGGCGTTGGCCAGCTGCGTCAGGTGGTCCCGTTCCCGCTCGACCGCAGCGGCCCGCTCCTGGAGCACCACGACGTGCGCCTGCCGGTTGCGCAGCACGTAAGCGGTCATCCACAGCGCCACCACGGCGCCGGCGAACGCGAGCGCCTCCTCACCATCGGCGAAAGCGAGCAACGCACCGACGACCACCACGATCCCGGAGACGACCGCGTGCCACATCCGCTCGGCGTGCGCGACGACCGTCACCATGGCCACCAGCACCGCGATGTCGTACCCGGCCACGTCGGACGCCGCGTGCTCGTCGAGGAGCGCGAGCAGGCACTGCGCCAGCCCGAGCGCGGACACCACCGCCATCACCACCACGGGCGCGCGTCTTCGCCAGCAGAGCGCGACGGCCATCGTGGAACCGAGTGCCCAGTCGAATCCGGTGCCGCCCGGAAACGCCAAGTAGAGGACCACGAGAACGATGGCCACGTCATAAGCGGCGCGCCAACGCGGAGAGGTCGTCATGCGGCGCATCGTACGCGCCACCCGAACCACTCCGACCAATCTTCCCCTTTCCCGTTAATGACCGGCTCAATCCGCACGCGCAATTACCACCCACCCTTTCCCGCCGTTCCACGAGCACCCCGGACGTGATCCCCGTCTCGCCCAGCGCCATATATGACAGAACGTGTCACACTCTCCCGCGCAGACTCCTCACGTCCCCAGAACGTCGAGCGAGGAGCAGGACGACATGAGCGAGCAGAACGGCGCGGCACTCCAGACGGCGCTGGCGCACTTCCAGGCCGTGCAGGGGCGCGACATGGACGCGGCGGCGGCGCTGACCTCCGACGAGGTCGTCCTCAAGGCGCCCACCGGCGAGTCCACCGGCAAGGCGGGCCTGCAGGGCTTCTGGTCCCGGTTCCTGGTGCACACCACCGAGCTGCGCCTGCTGGAGGCGTACGGCGACGACGAGGGCGCGCTGCTGCTGCAGGAGGCGACGACCACCCCGGACGTCGTCATGACCTTCGCCGAGCACCTGGCCGTGACCGACGGCAAGATCACCGCGGCCACGTACGTCTTCGACCCGCGCGCCTTCATCGCGGCGCGCGCGGCCGAGGCGCAGGCCGCCGCCAAGAGCTGACCACCGGGACCACCGGGCACGAGGAGGACGGGTGCGAGCCGACCGGCTGCTGGCGATGATGCTGCTGCTCCAGTCGCACGGCAAGCTGTCGGCGCGCACCCTCTCCAAGCGCCTCGAGGTGTCCACCCGCACGGTCATGCGGGACGTCGCGGCGCTGTCCTCCACGGGCGTCCCGGTCTACACCGAACGCGGCCCGAACGGCGGCATCGCGCTGCTGCCGGACTTCCGCACCGACGTCACCGGCCTGACCGCCGAGGAGTCCAAGGCCCTGTTCGTGCTGCTCACCGATCGCGCGCACGCCGACCTGGGCCTGGCCCCCGCGCTGCGCTCGGCGCTGCGCAAGGTGATGGCCGCCCTGCCCGAGGACCACCGGGGGCAGGCCGAGGCCACCAGCAGGCTGGTGCTGGTGGACCCGGCGCGCTGGCGCGGCAAACCCGCTCCGGCCCCGGACGCGCTGGCCCCGGCGCAGGAGGCGGTCTTCACCGGCCGCCGCCTGCACCTGCGCTACCGCGACGGCAAGGGCGCGCTGACCACGCGCACCACCGACCCGCACGGCCTGGTCAACAAGGCGGGCACCTGGTACCTGGTGGCGAGCCACCGGGGCGCGCACCGCCTGTTCCGCCTGGACCGCGTCCTGTCCGCGACGGTCCTGGACCAGCAGGCCCAGCGCTCACCCCACGAGCTCGCCGACCTGTGGGACCAGTTGCGCAAGCGCGTCGACGAAGCCCCGGCCCCACTGGCCGCGACCGTGGCCGTGCGCCGCCCGATCCTGCCCCGCTTCCTGCTGTTCCACGCCCCGGACCTGGACGGCGCGCCCGAGGACCTGGACGAGGACCGCGCACTGGTGCGCCTGCGCTTCCGCGCGGTGCCGATGGCGACGACCCTGCTGTCGTTCGGCGCGGACGTGGAAGTGCTCACCCCACCGGAACTGCGCACCGAACTGGCCGCCCGCGCCGCAGCGGTCACCGAGCTGTACCGAACCGACCAACCACCTCCCGTCACGTGATTCCGTCACACGTCCTCGTTGCGCGCCAAGGAACAACCCGGCTCGCACTGCACCACCGCACCCCGCCTTGGATGATGGTCACCCACCCACACCCCAGGGGGCCCGGATGCGAGCGCTCGGCGCGGTGCTCCTGCTGTCGGCAGCACTGACCGCGCCCACCACACCCGCGGACCCGGCAACCCACCCCGGCCCGACGAGTCCCGCCAGCCCGACAAGTCCGACCGGCCCGGCGCACCCCGCCATCACGGCGATCACCACCAGTCCGGCGATCCCCACCGCGCGCTTCGGCTGCCTGCTACCGCCGTGCGGGGCCCTGGAGAACCGCACACCCGCGCGGATCACCGTGCGCTGGGCCGACTACAGCAACGGCTGGACGTACGCCGCCGTGCCGCCGTGGGGCCGGATGGGCGGCTGGTGGCACGACCGGATCGACGTCGACCACTTCCTGATCGACGCCGGTTGCCGCGCCACGACCTCCGGCTGGGTCAGCAGCTTCGGCCCCGGCTGGTACAAGATCGGCTCGGACGAGACTGTCGTGCTCAACGGCCACACGTGTCCGACCGCTCCCGCAGCCGCGCGTTGACCGCCGCCACCAGCAGCTCGACGGTGTAGTCGAACTCCCGGTCGTGGTCGCACCGGACCAGGTGCGGCGCCGCGACGAGAAGCCCCGGCAGCCCCGACGAGGCCAGCACGGCGTGCCTGCGCGCGATGCTCACCGGATCCTCCGTGCCCAGCTCCGCCCCGGCGGACACCTCGCGCAGCAGCGTGCCCACCACGGCCGCCAGCAGCGCCCGCAGCAGGTGGACGGCCTCCTCCGGCTCGATCCCCGCCCGCAGCAGCACCGCCAGCGACGCCTCGATCGGCGCGAGCCCGGCCACCGAGGCCAGCTGACGGGTCAGCACGAGCGCGGCCACGCCCGGATGGGCGAGCGCGCCCCTGCGGAACTCCACCGCGATGGCTCGCAGGTCGTCCGCCAGCACCCCCGTGGGCTCCGGGAGCCGGATGCCCAGCAGGACGTGCTCGGCGAGCGCGTCGAGCAGCCCGTCCTTGCCCTCGACGTGGTTGTAGAGGCTCTTGGCGTCCACGCCGAGCTGGCGGGCGACGCTGCGCATCGAGACCGCCGACACCCCTTCCGCGTCGGCCACCGCCACCGCGGCGTCCAGGATCACCGCCCTGGACAGCTGCGCCGCTCCCTTCGGCGGGCGCCCTCTGCGGACGCCCTCGGGTGTGGCGGGTGGTGTCTCCTCGACTGGGACGGTCACGCCCCACATGATGCCCCACCTTGATAAAACCCACACCGGGGGTTTAACGTGCCCGCCGACTGATCCGCACAGCGGCCGAGAATCAGCTCCGAACGGGTGATGATGCGCCTTCCGCAGGTCTTCTCACCCGTCCGCACCGGACCCACCGGGCCGCCGCACCGAGGCGTGCGCGCCGATCAACCAGTCCCCCCCACCTCCTCCCACCACTCGACCCCGACCACGGCACGCCCGCGCGCCACCGGTCCGCCCGCACCGGCGCGCGATCCCACCCGACCGCACGCGCCGCACGGCGCCACGCGGCCGGAGAACGCCCCGGACGGCGGACCGGCCACGCGGGCCGGGCACGACCGGGCGGCCCCCTGCTCCACCCCCGAGCCACCCACCACCGCGCCCGGCGCAGCGACCCGCCCCACCCCCCGCGCGAGAACACCGGAGAGCACCGCAGATGAGCCGTTTCGCCATCCCGTCGACCGACGTGCTGAAGGCCCGCGAGAAGCTGGTCCTCGACCACTTCCACGACGAGGTCGTGCACGAGTGGGACGACGTGCTGTCGACCTTCCCCCACCCGCACTACGAGCTGATCTCCACCATGACCGTCCACGACGGGGACGAGGCGGTCCGGGGGTACTACCACGACACCAGGGTCGCCTTCCCCGACCAGGACCACGAGCTGATCGCGCTGCGGCACAGCGCCGACGCGGTCATCGCGGAGTTCTGGCTCATGGGCACCCACAAGGGTCCGCTGGGCAAGATCCCGCCCACCGGGCAGCGCTTCCGGGTCAGGGTGACGGCCTACTTCATCTTCGACGAGGACGAGACCCTCGTCTGCGAGCGCGTCTACTTCGACACGCTCACCATGCTCAAGCAGGTGCTGACCGGGGTGAACCTGAAGAACCCGCGCAACTGGCCGCTGGCGGTCAGGGCGGTGCGCGGTCTGCTCGCCATGTCCGGCGAGCCGGACGAGCGGCTGCTCAGGACCACCCCGCCCGAGCTCGGCGCGGACGGCTGACCGGTGCGGGTCCACCACCTCGACTGCGGCACGATGCGCCTGCCAGGCGCGCGCGTCGTGACCCACGTGCTGCTGCTGGAGACCCCGACCGGGCTGGCCCTGGTGGACACCGGCTACGGCACCGCAGACATCGCCGCGCCCGCCCGTCGGCTCGGCGCGTACCGGCACGTCATCCGCCCGGTCCTGGACCGGGCCGAGACCGCCGTCGAGCAGGTGCGCGGGCTCGGGTTCGCGCCCGAGGACGTGCGCGACGTCGTGGTCACCCACTTCGACACCGACCACGTCGGCGGGCTCGCGGACTTCCCCTGGGCGCGGGTGCACGTGACCGCGACCGAGTGGGAGGCCGCCTCCCGGCCGTCCACCGCGCTGGAGCGCGGGCGCTACCGGGCGGCGCAGTGGGAGCACGGGCCGCAGGTCTCGACGCACGGGCCCGGCGGCGAGTCGTGGCGCGGGTTCGCGGCGGCTCGGGAGCTGACCGACGTGGCGCCCGGCGTGGTGCTGGTGCCGCTTCCGGGGCACACCAGGGGGCACGCGGCGGTGGCCGTGGACGCCGGGTCCCGCTTGGTGCTGCACGCCGGTGACGCGTTCTACGACCACCGGACGCTGACCGGCGGGGGCACGCCGCCACTCGCGCTGCGGGCGCAGGAGCGGGCCGTCGCCCACGACCACCGGTTGCTGCGCGCCAACCAGGAGCGGTTGGCCGAGCTGCACCGTCAGGGTGAGCAGGACCTGCTGCTGGTCAACGCGCACGACCCGGCGCTGCTGGCCGCCGCGCGCTGACCGGCGGGCCCGCTCGTCGCCGGAGGACGCCGGGCACCCGGCGCAGCACGGGGGCGCGTTCCCCTCTCCCACAGGGGAACGCGCCCCTTCGCGCTTCCCGGCCTCCCGCCCGGACATCCGCGCCTGCACGCGCTTGCCTTGTCGCACAAGGGTTTCCCGCACGGAAGCACGCCACCGGCCATCCTGGAATCCGCGCCCGTCCGCTGAGGACCGCGCGCCCACCACAGGCGAAACCCCACGCCAGGGCGCACCGCCGCGCGCGGAACCGTTGCCGCGCAACACCTTCCCCATCGAAGTCCACATCATCACCGTTCTCCTCACCTGTCGTGCCGTCGTCGCTCGCACTACCAGGTTCGACAGGACGGGGAAGTTCCACAAACGTCCATCCACAGGCGAACCAGTTGTCCACAGGGGACCGATCGGGTGACTGGACACAAACTTGTTGCACTGCTCCACAACCCGGGGTAACTTCTCCCCCAAGGTCAACCTCCCGGATGCTGGCGCACAGTTCGCCCCCGTGAGGCTTTCTCTTCCGAAACACCCATCACCGACGTCATCCGGCGTGCGGTCGTGGTCCCACATCCAGGCGCGGTCCCGCGCCGAACCTCCCACGCCCTCGCACGCCCTGTTCAGATTTGGAGAAAACCCTTGAACACCAGCACAACCGACACGACCACAAGCGCCATCCCGACCCAGCGCGCCGTCCACACGCAGCACCACGAGCACGGTGACGACCACTTCCTCGTGGCCGGTTTCCTCGACACCGCAGGCGATTCCACGTTCCTGCGCACCAGCGGCTACACCTCGGGCGAGGGCGACGTGCGCGTCAGCCAGTCCCTGGTCCGCCGCTGGGGCCTGCGCAAGGGCGACGAGATCACCGGCTGCGCGAAGCCCCCGGTGGACGACCGCAAGCACGCCCGGCTGGACCACGTCCACAGCGTGAACGAGCTGCCGCCGGAGCGGCTCTCGGGCAGGCCGGAGTTCACCGACCTGCCGCCGCTGCACCCGACGGAGCGACTGCGGCTGGCCTCGGACCCCGACGACCTGACCGGCCGCGTCATCGACCTGGTGATGCCCACCGGCAAGGGTCAGCGCGCGCTGATCTCGGCTCCCCCCAAGGCGGGCAAGACCTCCGCGCTGCGGGCCATCGCGCGCGGCATCGGCGCCAACCACCCCGAGTGCCACGTGATGCTGGTGCTGGTCGGCGAGCGCCCCGAGGAGGTCACCGACCTGCGGCGCAGCGTGCGGGCCGAGGTGGCCGCCGCGACGTTCGACCAGTCACCGCAGGAGCAGGTCGCGGTCGCCGAACTGGCGCTGGAGCGGGCTCGCCGCCTGGTCGAGATGGGCCGGGACGTGGTGATCCTGCTGGACTCGCTGACCCGCCTGGGCCGCGCCTACAACCTGGTTGCCCCGACCTCGGGCCGGGTGCTCAGCGGCGGCGTGAGCGCGACCGCCCTGCACCCGCCGAAGCGGTTCCTCGGCTCGGCGCGCAACGTGGAGGGCGGCGGTTCGCTGACCATCTTCGCGACGGCGCTGGTCGAGACCGGCTCCACCGGCGACACGGTGATCCACGAGGAGTACCGGGGCACCGGCAACGCGGAGCTGAAGCTGGACCGCTCGCTGGCCGACCGCAGGGTGCACCCGGCGGTGGACATCCGGCAGAGCAGCACCCGGCGCGACGAGCTCCTGGTGTCACCGGCCGAGCTGTCGGCGACGCGGGTGCTGCGCAGGGTCCTCCAGATGCGCGAGGGCGATCGTGGGATCGACGTGCTGCTGGACGGCTTGCGCAAGACCTCCACGAACGCGGAGTTCCTGCACCGGCTCACCCAGACGACGCCGGTCCGCCGCGCGATCGCGGCCTGACCCGCACCCCTTGTCGCACAAGCGCTCCACCACGCAGCACCGTCCGCAGCGGACGCCCACAGCAGTGCCGAACCGAGGTTCACCTCCCCCCTCCTCACGCGAAGGTCCCGAAGATCATGCCCAACTCCAGGCCCCCGACGAAGCGTCCCGGCCGCCCCGAAGGTCCCCGCTCCCCCAAGCACAGCCGCCCGCAGCCTCGCGCTGCCCGCACCCCCGCCAGGACGCGCGATCCCCGCGCCCTCTGCCGGGAATCCCGACCGGCCGCCGCGTAGCGAAGGCCCACCGCGCCACCAGGGGTGCGGCGACCGCCGTGCTGCGGCCACCGCTCCCCGCACCGCGCGTCCTCCGGTCGAGAGAGCTCGTCCTTGCCGGAACGCGATTCCAGGCGGTCCGTCACCCGGTTCCGCCCGTCGATCCGGGTCCGACCACCGAGTCGCGCGTCCCGGACTCGCAGCGCTCGCACAACTCCCTCCCCCGGCGGAGGTGCAGCAGCCGGTTGTCGCACCGGCAGCGCCACTGCGGCACGTCGGCCCCTTTCCGCGCTACCCCTTCTTCCTACGCGCCCTCTTCCCACACGAGCCCCTCCCTCGCGAGCCTTTCTCTAGTGGGCAGAGCGTTCCCCGCTTTTTCCCCGGCACTGACCGGGGATGCGGGGGGATGACCAGCAGGCTTCCCGACCGGCTAGTGACCGCGCTCGACGCCGTCCCCGACGTGGACCGCGCGGTGGCGCCCCCGCGCTTTCCAGGTACACCAGCCCTCCCGCGCCGCGCACTCCTGCAACAAGGCGGTGGTCCGCCTCGGACAGCGCGGCCAGGTCGAGCTCACGGTTGCCCGGCACGTGCCAGACCAACGTCGTCACAGCGGTCACCTCCCCGAAAACCCCGCTCCCCCACCAAAGGTAGGCAGCCGGACAGCCCGCACCAATCACACGAAAGGGGACCTCGGCGGTAGCTGCCGCCGGGGAGCACGGCGCAATACGGTTTGACCAGGAGCACCGAAACCCGGCAAACCGGAAGAAGGAGAGCAACCGTGCGAACGACCCCGAGCTCAACCCGGATCAGCAGTCGAGCCCGTCGAGCGGCCGGGCAGGCGTATGTCGTACTGCGCGATCTTGCGGTACAGCGTGGCCCTGCCCATCTCCAGCGCCGCCGCGGCGCTCACGACGGTGGCGCCGGGCGCGGTCAAGCACCGGACGATCTCGTCGCGCTCCAGCACCTGCAGCCTGCTGAGCCCGCGCGCGGAGCCGGAGAGCACCTCGGCGGGCAGGTGCCGCACGTCGATCAGGTCCGTGCGCGCGGACGCCTCCCTGACCACCGCGCGCAACTGCTTGGCGTTGCCCGGCCAGTCGAAGGCGGTCAGCGCGCGGCGCGCGGCGGGGGTGAAGGCGACGTCCCGCCCCCGGTCGCGGCGGGAGAAGTGGCCTGCCAGCGCCAGGACGTCGGCGGGCCGACCGCGCAGCGGCGGGGCCTCCACCACGGTGTCCACCAGTGCCGCGAGCGGCTCGTCCAGGGTGTCGCAGCGGTCCGCCGTGAGCACGAACGGCTGCGGTCCGCCGGTGCGCGCGTCCGCGCAGCGCTGCGCCAGTTCCGCCGCCGCCCACGCGGGCAGGCGGTCCACCCCGGAGACCACGACGCACGTGCTGTCCTTGCCCAGTTCCGGCGACCACAGCGCGAGCCAGGAGTCGACGTCGTCGACCGAGGGCGGGCGGGCCACCAGCAAGCGGTCCCTGGGGCGCAGGGTGCGCCTGGCCAGTGCCGCGAGCGCGGCCCGGCCGGAGCCCTGCTCGCCGACCACCGCGACCACCAGGCCCCGCTCCTGCGCGTCCCGGCACTGCTCGACCGCCTCCTCCCAGGCCGGGGACAGCGGAACGCGGTCGCCTCCCCCGAACCTGGTCACCTCTCCCCTGGGCACGGGCCTGGCCCGGCGTCCGCCGGAGCGGGCGAGCATGAGCGCCGAGGTGTTGCCCGCAGCGGCCTTGGCCAGCGCGAGCAGCAGCCCGGACGCGGTGTCGGACCAGGTGGTGAGGTTGACGCTGCCCGCGAGGTCGCCGGTCAGCGGGTCGAGCACCGGCACGGCCGCGCAGGTGTAACCGCGCAGCCCCGTGCAGTAGTGCTCGTCGGCGCGGACCAGGCTGGGGGCGCGGTCGGCGAGCGCGAGGCCGAGGCCGTTGGTGCCCGCGTCGCGCTCGGCGAAGAAGAAGCCCGGTGCGAGGTGGACGCGGTCGAGGGAGCGGGCGAAGCCCGCATCGTGGCAGAGCCTGCTGAGCACGAGCCCGTCCGCGTCGGTGATCATCATGCTGACCGGTTCGCCCGCGAGGGCCTCCTGGAGCCCGCGCAGGACTTCGAGGCCGCACTCGTAGAGCAGCGACCCGGTGTCGACCGCGCCCGTGAACACCGGGCGCAGCTCGTCCTCGGGTACCCCGTAGCGGCGGCTGCGCCGCCACGAGGCCAGCAGCCTCGGCGCGACGGGGCGGGCGGGCAGCGCGCTGGCCGTGTCGTTCACCTGGACCTCCCGTGCGCGTCGTTGCGCCATCCGGGTCAACCGTACGTTCGGCCAGGTTAACCCGGCCCCGGTCGCGCTGTCTCAAACTGAGACAGGTCGGTCCTCCCGAGTTCCCCGGCCCGCTGCCTAGCGTCGGTGGCGAGAACGTGCCGCAGGCGCCACGGGACCGGAGGAACGCCGATGTACTCCAAGGACGGCGAGGACTACTTCATCGTCGACGCGCACGTCGCGCTCTGGGACGCACGACCGGAGAACCAGCTCAACGTGCACGGCAAGCAGTTCATCGACTGCTTCTACGACTACCACCGCAACCTCAGCCCCGAGTCGGAGCTGTGGACCTACGACGAGTACCTGTACTACGGCGGGGAGCGCCTGATGCGCGACCTGTTCGAGCAGGGCCACGTCGACCACGCGGTGTTCCAGCCCGCCTACTTGGGGGCGTTCTACCGGAACGGTTTCGGGCAGACCGAGGAGGCTTTCGCGCTGACCCAAGCGCACCCCGACAAGCTCACCTACAACCACTTCTTCGACCCGCGCTTCGAGCAGGCCGGGATCGATCGACTGCGCCGCGACGCGGAGAGGTTCGACCTCAAGGGCGTGAAGCTCTACACCGCGGAGTGGCAGGGCTCCTCTCGGGGCTACAAGCTCGACGACCCGTGGACGTACCGGTACCTGGAGGTCTGCCAGGAGCTGGGCATTCGCAACATCCACGTCCACAAGGGGCCGACGATCCGGCCGCTGGACCGGGACGCGTTCGACGTGGCCGACGTCGACCACGCGGCCACCGACTTCACCGGTCTCAACTTCATAGTGGAGCACTGCGGCCTGCCCAGGCTGGAGGACTTCTGCTGGATAGCCACGCAGGAGCCGAACGTGCACGCGGGGTTGGCGGTGGCGATGCCGTTCATCCACACCAGGCCCCGCTACTTCGCCCAGATCATCGGCGAGCTGCTGTACTGGCTCGACGAGGACCGCATCCAGTTCTCGAGCGACTACGCGCTGTGGACGCCCCGGTGGTTGGTCGAGGCGTTCGTGGACTTCCAGATCCCCGAGGACATGACCGAGTACGCGCCGCTCACCCTCGCGCAGAAGAAGAAGATCCTGGGGCTGAACGCGGCGGCGATGTACGACGTCGAGGTGCCCGCCGCGCTCCGGCTGCACGACCAGCGCGCGGCGGCCTGAGGTGGCCGCCGGGACGGGCGGGCTGCTGGTCGCGGCCCGTGCGGCGCTGGACGGGGTGAACGACCCGGAGCTGGACGAGCCGATCACCGATCTGGGGTTCGTGCGGTCGCTGGTGGAGGAGCCCGAGGGGGTGCTGACGGCGCACCTGAGGTTGCCCACGTCGTTCTGCTCGCCGAACTTCGCCTACCTGATGGCGTCCGACGCCAAGGACGCGCTGACCGCGCTGCCGGGGGTGGTGGGGGTCGTCGTGGTGCTGGACGACCACCACGACTCGGAGGTGATCAACCGGGGGCTGGCGCTGGACGCGGGCTACCGGGGCACGTTCGGGCACGAGGCCGAGAAGGACCTGGAGGAGCTGCGCGAGGTGTTCCGCCGCAAGGCGCACACCGCAGCGCTGGAGCGGGCGCTGACCTCGCTGCTGCGGGAGCGGGTGGACCTGGAGGTGGCGGACCTGCACCGGGTCACGCTGGGCGAGCTGCCGGACACCGAGGGCACGCGCGCGCTGTTGCGGCGCAGGGCGGCGCTGGGGCTGGACTGCGCGCCGGACCGGCAGGCGCTGGTCGACGAGGAGGGTGCGCCGGTGCCGCGTGACCAGGTGCCCGCGCGGTTGCGCTTCGCGCGGGCGGTGCGGATCTCGGTGGACGGCAACGCCCACTTCTGCCGGGGGTTGCTGCGCACCAGGTACCCGGACTCGGCCGGGGACCAGGGCCCGCGCCAAGCGGGCGGTGACCCGGATGCACCGGGTGGTCACCGGCTGTTCGACCTCAGCGGCAGCGGAGGCGGGCACGGAGGCGAGAGCGGCAACCGGGCGAGCGGGACCGCAGACGGGAACTGGGACGGCGCCGCAGACAACGGCGTGGTCGGCACTGCGAGCGGCAGCGCGGTTGGCGCCGCAGTTCGCACAGCGAGTCACGCGGTGGGGCGTACGACGGATTGCACGGCAAGTGGCACGGCAGGGCGTGCGACGGGTGACACGGCGACGGAAGCGAGGGTGTCATGAGAGCGGTGCGCGTGGTCGGTTACCACCGGGACCTCCGGATGGAGGAGGTGCCGGACCCGGTGGTGTCCGGGCCGCTGGACGTGGTCGTCGCGATCGGCGGCGCCGGGGTGTGCCGGACGGACCTCCACGTGCTGGAGGGCCAGTGGGAGCAGAAGTCCGGGGTGGCGCTGCCTTACACGATCGGCCACGAGAACGCGGGCACGGTCGTGGCGGTGGGTGACTTGGTCGGCAGCGTCGAGGTGGGCGACAAGGTCATCCTGCACCCGCTGATGACGTGCGGGTTGTGCCGGGCGTGCCGGTCCGGGGACGACGTGCACTGCGAGCGGTCGGCGTTCCCCGGCATCGACACCGACGGTGGGTACGCCGACCTGCTGAAGACGACCGCGCGGAGCGTGGTGAAGATCGACGACTCGCTGGAGCCGTCCGACGTGGCGGCGCTCGCCGACGCGGGTCTGACCGCGTACCACGCGGCGGCGAAGGCCGCGCGCAGGTTGCGACCGGGCGACCGGTGCGTGGTGATCGGCGCGGGCGGGTTGGGGCACATCGGCGTGCAGGTGCTCAAGGCGATGACCGCGGCCGAGATCATCGTCGTGGACCGGAACGCGGCGGCGGTCGACCTGGCGGTGGAGATCGGCGCAGACCGGGGCGTGGTGGCCGACGGCACGCACGTCGAGCAGGTGCTGGACCTGACCGGCGGAAAGGGCGCTGAGGTGGTGGTGGACTTCGTCGGCGAGGGCGGTGCGACCAGGGACGGGGTCGCCGTGCTGCGCCGAGCGGGCGACTACCACGTGGTGGGGTACGGGGAGAACATCAACGTCCCGACCATCGACATCATCTCGGCCGAGATCAACTTCATCGGCAACCTGGTCGGGTCCTACACGGACCTGTGCGAGCTGATGGTCCTGGCAGCACGGGGCGCCGTGCGGTTGCACACCACGAAGTACCCGCTGGACCGGTTCCAGGACGCGATCGACGACCTGTCGGCGGGGAGGGTGCGGGGCCGAGCGATCCTGGTGCCCTAGGGCGTGTCCTCAAAGCGGGTGGTGCTGGGCTGCTTTGGTTTGGGTTGTGGCACGTGGGCACGAGTTGACCGATGAGCAAGGGCAGGCCGTGGAGCCGCTGGCGCCCGCCGCACGAGCGCGAACGTCGCCCGCACGGGGCGCTCGGGTCGTGCGGCGGGCACGGCGAGCCGGGTGATCGCGGATAAGGGCTGCTCCAGCAGCGTGATCCGCTCCCACCCCCGTCGACACCGCATCCCGGTGACCGTTCCCGAACACCGCGACCCGCAGGCCGATCGATTGCGTGGCGGTCGGAACTGAGGTTTCGTCCGCCCGTCTTCGACCGCACCGCCCACACACGCCACAACGTCGTGGGACGCTGCTTCGACCGGCTCAAGCAGTTCCGCGCGACCGCCATCCACTTCGCTGGACAGCGGGGTGAGCGACGGAGGCCGGGTGGGTGTCAGGCGTGCGGCGGCGCGGGTTGCTGCGGTCAGGTGGGGAGAGGGCGTTGCATCAGGGTGGTGCCGATCCAGCGGCCGTGCTTGTGGGCAACGGCCTCCAGGCGGCCTGCCACGGTGAAGCCGAAGCGGTGGTGGAGTGCCAGTGAGGCTTTGCCGTCTTCGGTGATCACCGCGATCACCTGCTTGATGCCCGCGTTGTCCGCCAGCGCGAGCAACTCCCCCAGCAGCGCCGCTCCCAC
The DNA here is from genome assembly GCF_024171695.1 of Actinosynnema pretiosum. Classification (GTDB taxonomy): domain Bacteria; phylum Actinomycetota; class Actinomycetes; order Mycobacteriales; family Pseudonocardiaceae; genus Actinosynnema; species Actinosynnema pretiosum. Next base: position 316,439 of record NZ_JAMTCF010000006.1, read on the forward strand.
GCCTCGACCGGTGGCGGCGGGGGCCAGGTAGATCGTGTCCTCGGCGGTGTGGCGGTAGGCGGGTTTGGCTCGCCACGGTGCCAGGTAGGCGAAGCCGACAACCTCGTCCCCGCAGCCCGCGATCAGGAACGGTAGTCCTCGTTCGGCGACTTCACCGTGCTTGCGCTGCCAGTCGTCCGCGGTGGGTGGGACGAGGTCGAAGGTGACCGTGCTGTGGTGCACGTAGTGGGCGTAGATCGCCGTGACCGCCTTCAGGTCGTCGGCGGTAGCGGGGCGGACGGTCACCTCGGGTGCGGTCACGGGCACTCGCTTCTTCGAGAGGGGTTGAGGGAGCACAGTAGTGCCGCTGTGGCCGGAGAACCCGCTTTCGACTGCGGGATGCGTGATGCCCGCTATTGCTGGAGCTGGTGATTGCCGGACCGGCCAGCACTGCGGGTCTGCGGTGGTTCAGCCGCGCGGGAAGACGGCCAAGGCGAGGTCGACGGCGGTGAGCAGGGTGTCGCGGTCCGCTCCGCTGCGGGCCTGGACGGCTATGCCGTGCTGGACGGTGGCTACGTAGGCGGCGAGGCTTTCGGGGGTTGCAGTTGCCGGTAGTTCCGCTGCGGAGGCCTTGGTCAGGCGGTCGCGGAGTCGTGCGCGGTCTGCGGCTCGGATCTCGGACAGGCGGGTGCGGACGGATTCCGACTCGGCGGAGCAGCTGAGCGCGCCGTGCACGATGAGGCAGCCGTGCGGGGAGTCGTCGCCCGTCGTGGCTTCCACGGAACCCCGCCAGACCGTAGCTACGACCTCGCGTGCGGTGGGCAGGGCCAAGGCTTCGGTGATGTAACTGGCGACGGTCTCGGCGTAGCGGAGCAGGACCTGGTCGAACAGGGCTTCCTTGCTGCCGAAGGCCTGGTAGAGGCTGCCTTTGCGGATGCCCATCGCCTCGGTGAGGTCGGCCAGGGAAGTGCCTTCGTAGCCGCGCCGCCAGAACAGGTCCAGTGCGGCGTCGACGGCGGCATCCGCGTCGAAGCCCCTGGGTCTTCCTCGTGGCACCGCTGCCTCCTCCCGCGTGCCGTCCCACCGTACCCGTGCCCTTCGGGCAGCGGCTTGACAGTCGAGCCGCCCTGCCGATTTATTATGACCAGTCGGTCAAAAAATGGTCGAGCGCAGGAGGGGGAGACCGAGGGCAGAGGTGTGCGTGAGCGGGGCTGTGCGATCGGGACGGGCTGGGTGGTGAGGCAGGAGCACCGGTCAGGGCGGGTGGGAAGCGTTCAGCAGCAAGTCGTCGAGGGAGCAGGAAGTCCATGCCACTGGCCGTGCACGTGCTGGGACTGGGGGTCTTCGCCCTCGTCACCAGTGAACTCCAGGTCGCCGGGATGATGCCCGAGATGGCGCGCGGTCTGGAGGTTTCGGTGCCCGACATCGGGTACCTGATCTCGTTGTACGCGCTGGCGATGGCGGTGGGTGGCCCGATCCTCACCGCGGCGCTGCTCAAGCTGCCCAAGCGGACGGCGTTGATGGTGCTGTTCGGGGTGTTCGTCGCGGGTGAGGCGCTGGCGGCGCTGGCTGCGGACTACTGGCTCGTGCTGGTGGCGCGGCTGATCACCGGGGCGGTGTCAGGGGCCTTCTTCGGCGTGGCAATCGCCATCGCCGTCGAGATCTCCCGGCCCGAGATGACGGGGCGGGCGGTGTCGGTGGTGCTGAGCGGGCTCATGGCTGGCACCGTGCTCGGGCTGCCCGTGGCGAGCTGGGTCGGGCCGGAGTTCGGGTGGCGGGCGAGCTTCTGGGGCGTGGCCGTGTTGGCGCTGGTGGTCGGCGTGATCACGGCGGGCGCCGTGCCGAAGCTGGAGGGTGACGGGGCCACGTCGGTGCGCGGTGAGTTCGCGGTGTTCAAGAACTGGGCGCTGTGGGCGGTGTACTCGACGTCGACGCTGGTCATCGGCGCCACCTACGCGGCGTTCAGCTATTTCACGCCGATCCTGTCCGAGGTGACCGGGTTCAGCGGCGGCCAGGTGACCGGGCTGCTGGTGGCCTACGGGATCGCGACGATCGTCGGCAACACCGCCGTCGGCAGGCTCGCCGACCGGCACGCGATCCCGACCATCGCTTTCGGGCTGGTGTCGTTGACGGTCCTCCTGTCGGTGTTCGCGCTGCTCACCGAGAACAAGCCGGTCGTGGTGGCGGTGCTGCTCGGGGTGGGGCTGGTCGGCGTGACGATGAACCCGGCGCTGGTGGCCAGGGTCATGGGCGTGGCGAACGGGCGGTCGCTGGTCAACACCGTGCACACCTCGTGCATCACCTTCGGCGTGGTGATCGGGTCGTGGGTGGGAGGGCTGGGGATCGACGCCGGGTTGGGGTTGCGGGCTCCGCTGTGGATCGGGGCGGTGATGGCCCTCGTCGGCCTGGCCACCCTGCTCCCCGACTTGGTGCGCCGGGGCGCTTCAGCCTCGACTTCCGAACGCGCGGGGGAACCGAAGGCGACGTGAGCGGATCGGGCGCGAACGCGGGCGCGGATGTGGACGGCGGCAGTGTGGATGCGGGCGGGGCAGGGCGGTTGCGGGCGGGGCAATGCGGTTATGGGCGACGCGGTTGAGGAGGGTGAGGGCGGGGAGGGGTGTGGTTGAGGGCGGTGAAGGTGGGAGGGCGGCGCGGCTCAGTCGGGGTCGGGCGGTGCGGGCAGGCGGACGGTGAAGACCGAGCCCCTGCCGGGGTCGCTGGTCGCCGACACCGTTCCGCCGTGCGCCTCCACCAGCTTGCGCACGATGGCCAGGCCTAGGCCGCTGCCGCCGGTGCGCCTGCTGCGGGACTTCTCGGCTCGCCAGAAGCGGTCGAACACGTGGGGGAGGTCTTCGGGGGCGATGCCGGTGCCGGTGTCGGCCACCTCGATGACCGCCTCCTCGCCGTCGCGGTGGGCGGTCACGTCGATGCGGCCTCCCGGTGGGACGTGGCGGATGGCGTTGGCCAGCAGGTTGTCCAAGACCTGGCGCAGGCGCACGGGGTCGGCTTCGGCCGTCAGGTCGTCCGGGGCGGAGGTGGTCAGGGTGATGGCCGCGCGGTCCGCGGTTGTCTCGTGGGCGGCGCGCAGGTTGTCCAGGACGGTGGTCAGGGGTTGGGGGGCCACGGCCAGGCGCAGGCCGCCCGCGTCCGCCACGGCCAGGTCTTGCAGGTCGTCGACGATGTGCTGGAGGGCGAGGGCTTCCTTGAGGAGCAGGGCGATCAGCTCCGGGTCGCGTTCGGTCACGCCGTCCTCTGCGGCTTCCAGCCAGCCCCGGATGTTGCTGAGCGGGGTGCGCAGCTCGTGCGCGGTGTCGCTCACGGCGGCCTTGCGCAGGCCCTCCAGCCTCGCTCTGGCCCGCGCCATGGTGTTGAACGCCTCGGTGAGCCTGGCGATCTCGTCGCGGCCCCGCACCACCAGCGGCTCGGTGTCGCCGCCCAGCGACATGCGGTGCGCGGCGGTGGTCAGGTCGCGCAGCGGGCGGATGATCCTGGCGCACGCCAGCGCCGTGACGACCACCGCGGCGAGCGCGATGCCCCCGGCGGCTGCGGCCACGCGCCACCAGTTGTCCGGGGAGAGGTCGAACGAGGCGACCGGGGCTCCGGTCGGCACCGTGACGTAGAGCAGCGCGGGGGGCGGGACGCGTTCGGACAGGTGGGCGTGGCGGGCGTCGGACACGCACGCCTCGGCCGCCGTGCGCTGGTCGTCGGACCAGCGGTCCCCCCGGTGGGGGGTGAGGTCCAGGTCCAGCTGCACCGCTTCGCGGCCCCGGTCGGTCAGGCAGGCGTTGGTCCGCTCCTGCAGGGCCAGCAGGGCTCGCGCGGCGGCCAGGAGCTCGCCCTCCAGCAGTTCCGCGCAGTCCCGCTGGAAGTCGCCGGGGTCGTTGTCGGTGCGCTGGACGTGGTCGCACTTGAGGAACGACTGGACCAGCTGGTAGGAGTCAGCAGGGGCTGCGCGGACGTCCAGCTCCTGCTCGGCGACCGGCTCCGACACCCGTCCCGAGTCCTCGGGGACCAGGGACGCCAGCATCCGGTACGGCTCGCCGAGGCGCGGGTCGACGCGGTCTGCGGGGGCGTCGGGGACCAGGACCGGGTCCACCGACAGCGGGTCGACCACGGCCGAGGCGGTGGTGGGCAGCGGGCCGTGGCCGCCGACGTCGGCCAGGACCACGCCGTCCTTGGACAGCAGGGTGACCCGCCTCGTCGGGTGCTGGCGCACCAGCTCGGCCACGACCGGGCCGACCGAGGTCCAGTCCCGGTGGTCGACCGCGTGCGTGAGCAGGGTGGTGTAGATGCGGGCGTCGACCGACAGCTCCTGGCCCTGCTCGCGCTCGATGGAGGCGCGGGTGAGCTGCGCGGCCAGCCACGCGGTCGTGGCGATCGAGCACAGCGCGACCAGCACCGTGACGCCCAGGAACCGGAAGAACACGCTACGGCGCACCGGACGCCCCCGAGGTCAGCTTGTAGCCGATACCGTAGACGGTCACCAGGTGCACGGGCCTGCGCGGGTCCGGCTCGATCTTGCGGCGCAGGTTCTTCACGTGCGCGTCGATGGTGCGGCCGGTGATGTACCGGTCGAAGCCGTGCATCCGGCGCAGCAGCTGCTCGCGGGTGAACACCCGGTCCACCTCGGACGCCAGGGTCTCCAGCAGCCGGAACTCCCCCGGCGTGCAGTCCACGCGCGCGCCGTGCGCGGTCACCTCGTGGCGCACCGGGTCGACCGCGAGGGGGCCCGCGCGCAGCAGCGGGTCGGGGGCGGGCGGCTCGACCCTGCGGCGCAGCAGGGTGCGCACCCTGGCGACCAGCTCGCGCGGGCTGAAGGGCTTGGTCATGTAGTCGTCGGCCCCAAGGTCGAGGCCGAGGAGCAGGTCGTCCTCGGTGGACCGGGCGGTGAGCATGAGCACCAGCACGTCGGACTCGGCGCGCAGCACCCGGCACACGTCCAGACCGTCCACCTTGGGCAGCATCAGGTCCAGCACGACCAGCGCGGGCAGGCGCTCCCGCGCGGTGTCGATGGCGGCCCGTCCGTCGTGGACGACGGCGACCTCGTGGTGGTCGCGCTCCAGGTACCGGCGCAGCAGCTCGGCCTGGCTCTCGTCGTCCTCGGCGATGAGGATGAGGGTGCTCACGCGGCGATGATAGGCACGCTCGCACCGCGCTCACCCGGTCATCACAGGACCCTCACAAGTGCCCGCCAAGCTGCGGCGCATGTCGAAATCCCGTAGCCGGGCCGCCGTCGCCGCGGTGGTCTCGCTGGCCGTTGTGACGGGCGCGGCGGTGCTGCTGCTGCGCCCCGACGCGCCGAAGGCCGACCCGTCGGCGGACCGGCCCGACGTCGAGACCGCCACCGTGGAGCGGACCGACCTCAGCAACACCCGCTCGCTCCGGGGGACGTTGGGCTTCGGCGCGCCCAAGCCGGTCAAGGGCGGTGGGACCGGGACGGTGACCGCGCTGCCGCAGGCGGGCGCGACCGCGGAGCGCGGGAAGGCGCTGCACCGGGTGGACGACCGGCCGGTGCCGGTGTTCTTCGGGGCGACGCCGCTGTTCCGCAAGCTGGAGGAGCCCGGCGTGAAGGGCTCGGACGTGGCCGTGGTGATGGACAACCTGGCCGCGCTGGGCCACACCGTCGGCATCCGGCCGGACGACGACAGCAAGGCCGAGTTCACCCCGCGCGTGGTCGAGGCGCTGAAGAAGTGGCAGCGCAAGATCGGGCTGCCGGACACCGGGAAGATCGAGCCCGGTCAGGTGCTGGTGCTGGCGGGGCCGGTGCGGGTGTCGTCGGTGACCGCGCAGCCGGGGGCCTCGGCCGAGGAGGAGCTGTTCCAGGTCACGCCCACCGGCAAGGTCGTCGTGCTCCAGGTCTCCCCCGCCGAGGCCGGTGCGGTGTCGCAGGGCGCGAAGGTGCTGCTGACCAGGCCGGACGGGCGGGACGTTCCGGGCACGATCGGTTCGGTGGGCACGGCGGTGACCGGTGAGCAGGGGCAGGGCTCCGGACCGCAGATCGAGGTGGTGGCGATGCCGGACCGGGCCGAGGACGTGGCCGACCTGGACTCGGCGCCGGTGCAGGTGAAGATCACCACGGAGCGGCGGGAGGGCGTGCTGTCCGTGCCGCTGGAGGCGCTGGTGGCGCTGCGCGAGGGCGGGTACGCGGTGCAGTCGCCCGGTGGCGAGCTGAAGGCCGTGGAGACCGGGATGCACTCGGAGAGCCGGGTCGAGGTCAGCGGGCCGGACGTGGTCGAGGGCATGGTCGTGGTGGTGGCCCGGTGAGCGCGGCGGACGCGACCGCGCGGATCAGGCCGGTCCGGGCTGGGGCGAGGGCGGCGCGGCCGGGCGCGGAGGTGGTGCTGGAGCTGCGCGGGGTCGGCAAGCGGTTCGCGGGCGGGGTGATCGCGCTGGACTCGGTGTCGCTGCGGGTGGAGCGGGGCGAGCTGCTGGCGATCGTCGGGCCGTCCGGGTCGGGCAAGTCCACGCTGCTGAACGTCGTCGGCACCCTGGACCTGCCCAGCGAGGGCACGGCCGAGGTGGACGGGCACGACGTGCGCGAGCTGTCCGACCGGGCGCTGTCGGCGCTGCGCGGCAGCCGGATCGGGTTCGTGTTCCAGCAGTTCCACCTGTCCGACGGGCTGACGGCGGTGGAGAACGTCGCGGAGGGCTTGCGCTACACCGGGGTGCGGCGCGGGGCGCGGGCGCGGCTCGCGGAGGCCGCGCTGGAGCGGGTCGGGCTCGGCCACCGGGGCGGGCACAGGCCGCACGAGCTGTCCGGCGGCGAGCGGCAGCGGGTCGCGATCGCGCGGGCCGTGGTGAACAGGCCGGCGCTGGTGCTGGCCGACGAGCCGACCGGCGCGCTGGACACGGCGACCGGGCGCTCGGTGCTGGAGCTGCTGTTCGAGCTGAACCGGCAGGGCACGACCATCGCGGTGATCACCCACGACCGGGACATCGCGGCGGCGCTGCCGCGCAGGGTGGAGCTGCGGGACGGGCGCGTCGTGGCGGACTCGGGGGTGGGGCGGTGAGCGCGTCGTCGTTGTCGTCGGAGGAGGCGACCGAGCGGTTCGAGCCGGTCGCGCGGTCCTCGGGGCCGCCGTCACCGCCCCGGTTGGCGCTGGCGGACCTGCTGTCGCTGGGCATGATCGGGTTGCGGACCCGGAAGCTGCGGGCGGTGCTGTCGGCGCTGGGGATCTCGCTGGGGATCGCGACGGTCGTGGTGGTGACCGGCATCCCGGCGTCCGGCCAGCGGGCGCTGATGGACGAGCTGACCGCGCTGGGCACCAACACGTTGCGGGCGCAGATGGCTCCCGGCGGGCAGGAACCCGTTCCGCTGCCGGAGGCGTCGGCGGGGATGGCCGGGCGGATCGGGCCGGTGACGGCGTCGGCGGCGGTGGCCAACACGCACACCCGCGTGCGTCGTTCTGACCTTATGGGTGATTCTGCAAGTTCTGACCTCACGGTGCTCGCAACCAGCCTCGGACTCCTGGAGACTGTGAACGGGAAGGTGGCGAGTGGGGAGTACATCACCGGGTCGAGCCAGGCTTTTCCGTTCGTGGTGCTGGGACACGTGGCGGCGGGCAGGCTCGGGATCGACCGGGTTCCGGAGACCGGCGAGCGACCGACGGTCCACATCGGACAGACCCGGTTCACCGTGGCGGGGGTGCTGGCCCCGATGCCGCTCGCGCCGGACGTGGAGCGGTCGGTGCTCGTCGGGTGGGACGCGGCGAAGGCCGAGCTGGGGTTCGACGGGCGCCCGACGGTGGTCTACGTCAAGGCGCGCGAGGAGTCCGTCGAGGCGGTGCGGACGGCGCTGGCGGCGACCCTGCACCCGGAGGCTCCGGGCAAGGTGCAGGTGAGCAGGCCGTCCGACGCGCTGGCGGCGAAGCGGGCGACCGAGAGCTCGTTCTCGGCGCTGCTGCTGGGGTTGGCCGGGGTGGCGCTGCTGGTCGGCGGGGTCGGGGTGGCCAACACGATGGTCATCTCGGTGCTGGAGCGGCGGCGGGAGATCGGGCTGCGCCGGGCGCTCGGGGCGACGCGCGGGCAGATCCGGGGGCAGTTCCTGATCGAGGCGGTGCTGCTGTCGGCGCTGGGCGGGCTCGCGGGGACGGGGCTCGGGGTGGTCGCGGTGGTCGGGTACGCGGGGCTGCGCTCGTGGCCGGTGGTGATCCCCGTGGCGGCGGTGGGCGGTGGGGTGGTCGCAGCGGTGGTGGTGGGCGCGGTGGCGGGGTTGTACCCGTCGATCCGCGCGAGCCGGTTGACGCCTACGCAGGCTTTGGCGGCGCAGTAGGGAGGCGGGGCGGTAGGAGGCGGGGCGGTAGGAGGCGGCGCGGTGAGGGGAGAGCAGGGGCGGCGGAGCGCGGGCGCGTGGGCGCGTGGGCGGGACGACGCGGTGAGCGAGCGGGCGGGACTGCACGGTGGGTGCGTGCGGACGGACGGGACGGTACGGGCAGGTGCGCGCTAGCAGGTGGAGCCGCACGCGTTAGGCGCGCGGTGCCGGGGCCGGGGCTGGGCCGGGCGGGGCGGCACGCGGCGGGCACGCGCGAGCAGGTGGAGCGGCACGCGGTAGGTACGCGCTAGCAAGTGGAGCGGCACGCGGTAGGTACGCGCTAGCAAGTGGAGCGGCACACGGTAGGTGCGCACGAACAAGTAGAGCGGCACGCGGTGGGTACGCGCGGCCGGGCAGGGCTGCACGCGGTGGGCACGCGCCAGCGGGTGGACCGGCACGAGGTAGGCGCGCGAGCGGTAGGCGCGCGCGGGCAGTGGGAGCAGTGCGGTGAGTGCGCGTGGGCGGGTGCGACGCCGTGACAGGGCGCGGGCGGTGCGGTAGGCGCGCGTGGCCGGGTGAGGGTGGCGAGTGCCCTGGGCAGGTGGGAAGGGGCGGGGTGGACCGGAGTGGAGCGGACGGAGCGGTCCGGACGAGACGGTGCGGGCGGAGTGGTCCGGGCGGGTGGAGGGGCGCGGGCTAGATGGGGCCGTGGGGGTGGTGGTGATGGCCCGTGCGGGGGTGGGCGGGGTGAGTGTGGGCTCGTGGGTGGTGTGGCGGTTTTTCCTTCTGCTTTGGGGAGTTCGGTGATGAAGGCAGTGCTGGTGGTGGGTGTGGCGGTGTTCGCGCTCGTCGGGTGTTCGGCTTCGGAAGTTGTGCCGGAGGTGGCGTCGTTGTCGTCGGGGGTGGAGCGGGCGCCGGTTCAGGGGGGTGCGGCCGGGGAGGAGGAGCGGCCTCGGGAGCGGTTGGACATGTCGGCCGAGGACTTGGACGCGTTGTGGCGACCGCACCAGGAGTGCGTGGCGGAGCGCAGCGGGGTTCCGGTGGGCGGGTCCGGGGGTTCGGGGAGTGGCGATGAGATGCGGGCTGCCACGCCCGAGGAGGTCAGGGCGGACGAGGCGGCGCAGGCGGCCTGCCTGGATCGGCAGCCGTTGCCGCCGTGGGAGAAGGACCCGGCCAATCCCGAGGCGCACGACTTCGCGGTTCGGGTCGTGGACTGCTTGCGCGGCAAGGGGATCAAGTACGTGGAGGTGGCGGTGGACGAGACCTGGGGTGGGCCGGTCATCTCGCTCGGGGGCGAGCACAACGACTCGGCCTCGATCTCGGCGGGGTTGGAGCACATGGGGTCGTGCGAGACGGAGGCGTCGAAGAAGTGACGGGGCGGTGGGGTGTGGTGCGTTCGGTTCTGGTGGGTGGGCTGGCGGTGGTGGCGCTGGTCGGGTGTTCGGCCCCGGAATCCGCGCCCGAGGTGGCGTCGTTGTCGTCCGGGAGTGGGCAGGCTCCGGTCACGTCGGTGGAGCGGGAGCGGCCTCGGGAGCGGTTGGACATGACGGCGGAGGACCTGGAGGCGTTGCTGCGGCCCTACTGGAAGTGCATGGGCGAGCAGGGGATTCCGGACAAGCGGGCGATGGGCGACCTGTCCGTCGAGCCGGAGAGCGACGAGCGGATCGCGGCGGCGGAGGCGGCGTGCGCGCACACCGTTCCGCTGCCGCCGTGGGAGAAGGACCCGGCCAACCCGGAGTCGCACGGCTTCCTGGTCCGGGTCGCGGACTGCCTGCGCGGCAAGGGGGTGGTGAAGGTGGAGGTCGTGCCCGAGGAGAGCGGCGGCTACACCGTCGCGCTGGGAGGTGCGGAGAACGACTCGGAGCAGATCACGCGCGGGCTGGAGCTCATGTCCGGGTGCGAGGCGGAGGCGTCCGAGAAGTAGCGGGGATCAGGGGGTGGTGAAGGCGGCCAGACCGTCGAGGAGGCGGTCGATCTCCTCCTCGGTGGTGTAAGGCGCGATGCCGATCCGCAGGCCGCCGCTCTCCGGCAGGCCCAGCGCCAGTCCCGCCTCGTGGGCGTAGAACGCGCCCGCCGGGGCCAGGACGTCGCGCGCGGCCAGGAAGCGGTAGGCGGCTCGGGCGTCGTGGCCGGGCAGTTCCAGGAGGGTGGTCGGGGTGCGGTCGGTGGCGCGGGAGCGGTTGACCACGCGGTCGCCCAGCGCCGCCAAGCCGTCGGTGAGGCGGGTGAGCAGGGCGTGCTCGTGCTCGGCCACGGCCCGGTAGGCGGCTTCCAGGCTCGCGCGGCGGGTGGACGAGGGGGCGATCGCGGCCAGGAAGTCCACGGCGGCCGTCGCGCCCGCCAGCGCCTCGAAGGGCAGGGTGCCGAACTCGAAGCGCTCGGGCACGACGTCCGTGGACGGCACCAGCTTGTCCGGGCGCAGGGTCTCCAGCAGGGCCGGGTCCGCGCCGAGGACGCCGCAGTGCGGGCCGAAGAACTTGTAGGGCGAGCAGACCACGAAGTCCGCGCCCAGCGCGGTGGCGTCCACCAAGCCGTGGGCTGCGTGGTGGACGGCGTCGACGTGCACCAGCGCGCCGACCTCGTGCGCGCGGTCGGCGATGGCGCGCACCGGGGGGCGGGTGCCCAGCAGGTTCGAGGCCGCGGTGACCGCCACCAGCCTGGTGCGGGCGGTGATGGTCTCGTCCAGATCGTCCATGCGGAGCAGGGCGGTCTCCGGGTCGAGCTCCAGCCAGCGGACCACCGCGCCCGCGCGCTCGGCGGCCTGCACCCACGGGCGGACGTTCGCGTCGTGGTCGAGCCTGGTGACTACGACCTCGTCGCCGGGGTCCCAGGAGCGGGACAGGTGGCGGGAGAAGTCGTAGGTGAGCTGGGTGGCGCTGCGGCCGTGCACGACGCCGCGCTCGGGGACGGCGAGGAAGTCGGCGTAGGCGGAGCGGAACCCGGCGACGACCCGCTCGGCGTTGCGCTCGGAGGGCAGCTCGGCCCCGCGCAGCGACAGCGGGGCGGTCATGGTGGCGGCGATGGCCTCGGCGACGGGGCGCGGGGTCTGGGTGCCGCCGGGGCCGTCGAAGTGGGCGATCCCGGAGGTCAGGGACGGGAAGTGCGCGCGGAACGCGTGGACGTCGAAGGACACCGTCGCCTCACCTGCCCCCGGTGCGCCGCTCCTCACCGCGCCGGTCCACCGGGTGACCGGGCGGGTTGCTTGTGGGGTGGACTCTGCCAGGTCCGCGCGCTGCGCGCCGAGGTGGGGCGGGGCGGGGACGGCGGAGGTGGCGGCACGGCGGGAGTGGCGGATGGGGAGGTAGCGGTGTCGGGGTTGTGGCGGGTGGGTGGTCTGGGGTGGTTTAGCAGGGTTTGGGCGGGTGCGCTTCCGCGTGGTTGCGGTTTGGGGTGGTGAGCAATCTGGGAGAAGTGTTCGGTGTTCGTGCGGTCATAGGCTCTCGCCTGCCCGAATGGGCGGGGACGGTCGGTGGATCGGTCGATCTGGAGACGGAGGTGCCCCGTGGGGGTGCTGGACGACTACGACGACATCGTGATCGGCGCCGGGAGTGCCGGGGTTCCGGTTGCTGCTCGGCTCAGCGAGGACCGGGGTAGGCGGGTTCTGCTGGTCGAGGCGGGGCCGGACTACCCCGGTGAGCTTCCTGCGGATCTCGCGGACGGGAACCAGATGTCGTTGGTCCACCACGACTGGCGGTTCACCGCCGGGATGCTGGCCGATCGGCCCACCCGGTACTTCCAGGGGAAGGTGGTCGGCGGGTCCTCCTCGGTGGGGAACACCATCGCCATCCGGGGGATGCCCGAGGACTTCGACGGGTGGGCCGCGCTCGGGAACCGGGGGTGGGGGTGGGACGACCTGCTGCCGCACTTCCTGGCGATCGAGGACGACCAGGACTTCGCCGGGCCGTTCCACGGCAAGGGCGGGCCGGTGCCCATCCGGCGCTGGCGGCCCGAGGAGTTGACGCCCGCGCAGAGCGCGTTCCACCGGGGGTGCCTCGCCGCCGGGATGCCGGACGTCGCCGACCACAACGACCCCGAGTCGACCGGGGTGGGGCCCGCGCCGTCGAACCGGCTGGGTGAGCGGTTGCGGGTGTCCACGGCCACCGGGTACCTCACGCCCGAGGTCCGGGCTCGGGAGAACCTGACCGTGCTGGCCGGTGCGGTGGTGAACCGGGTGCTGGTGTCGGACCAGCGGGTCGTCGGGATCGAGCTGGTTGACGGGGAGTCGTCGGTCCGGGAGGTCCGGGCTCGGCGGGTGGTGCTGTCGGCCGGGTCGGTGGGGACGCCCGCGATCCTGCTGCGCTCGGGCATCGGGCCCGCCGAGGACCTGCGGGCGCTGGGGATCGACGTGCGGGTGGACCTGCCCGGTGTCGGCGCCGGGCTGAGCGAGCAGGCGCGGACCGGGGTGTTCATGGTGCCCAAGCCCGGTGCGGAGAACTTCGGGGCCGCCGTGGGGCAGATCGTGGTGCGGGCCGGGGCTCGGAGCACCGGGCGGGCCAACGACATGTACTACGCGATGGTCAACCACTTCGACCTCGCGACGCAGTTCCCGCACCTGCGGGCCGCCGCCGGGGCCGGGCGGGTGTTCACCGTGCTGGTCGTGGCGCGCGAGCCGAAGTCGCGGGGGCGGGTGCGGTTGGGGTCGGTCGATCCCCGGCGCGCCCCCGAGATCGACCTGGACTTCCTGTCGTCCGAGCACGACCACCGGTTGCTCGCCGACGGGCTGCGGGTCGGGTGGGAGTTGGCTCAGACGCCGGAGATCCGGGACCTGGCCGAGCGGGTGGTGCTGCTCGACGACGCGACCGTGGCCTCGGACGAGGCGGTGCGGGACTACGTGACGGCGACCGTGGACCCGGCCTACAACCCCACGGGCACGGCCCGGATGGGGCCGGACGGTGATCCGATGGCCGTGGTGGACGAGCGGTGCGCGGTGCGCGGGGTGGACGGGTTGCACGTCGCGGACGCGTCGGTGATGCCGACCATGGTGCGGGCGAACATCAACCTGTCGGTGATCGCGGTGGGTGAGCGGGTCGCCGAGCTGCTGCGGGAGGCGTGAGCCAGTGCGGACAGGTGAGGGTGAGGGTGGGGCGGCTGTGAGTGGAGCGGCTGCGGGTGGGACAGCGGGCGAGCCTGCGGGTGGGGCGGTGAGCGAGGGGCCTGCGGGGGCTGGGCCTCCGGGATCGGTCGCGGGGCTTCTCGGGCTGTTGAACGGGTTCCGGGCGGCCAAGTTCCTGATGGTCGGGTGCGAGCTCGGGGTGTTCGAGGTGTTGGCGGGCTTCCCCGGTGGGCTGGTGGTGGGCGAGCTGGCGGAGCGGGTCGGGGTGTCGCGGCGGGCCGGGCGGATCTGCGCGGACGCGCTGGTGGCCATCGGGGTGCTGGTGCGCGACGGGGACCGGTACCGGAACGCCCCGGTCGCCCGGCACCTGAGCGGGGAGTCCGGTGTGGACCTGCGGGCGTTCGTGCGGTTCACCGATCTCGTCAGCTACCCGGCTTGGGGTGGGCTCGGCGAGGCGTTGCGGTCGGGGCCGGTCAACCGGATCACCTCGTTGTCCGCCGAGCAGCAGGCGCTGTTCTCCTCCGGGGTCGAGGCGCTCAACGCCGGGCCCGCCGCCGCGCTCGCCGCCTCCGGGCACTTCTCGGGCAGGCGGGCGCTGCTGGACGTCGGCGGTGGGACCGGGTCCTGGTCCGCCGCGGCGGTCCGGGCGCACGACGGGTTGCGCGCCACGGTGGTCGAGTGGCCGCCGGTGGCCGAGCTGGCCCGGCGGCGGGTCGCCGACGCGGGGCTGGGCGGGCGGGTCGACGTGGTGGCGGGGGACGTGCGGGTGGACCCGATGCCGCAGGGGCACGACTGCTGCCTGCTGGCGAACGTGGCGCACGTGTTCTCGCCCGAGGACAACGCGCGCGTGCTGGCCAACGCCCGGCGCGCGGTGGTGACCGGCGCGCGGCTGCTGCTGGTCGACTACTGGACCGGGCCCACCGGGGCCGAGCCCGCGCAGGCGGCGTTGATGGCGGGCGAGTTCGCGGTCAACAGCGAGGACGGCGACGTGTACGGGGTGGACGACGCCCAGGCGTGGTTGCGGGCCACCGGGTGGCGGTTCCTGGGGCAGGAGGCGTTGGCGGGCGCGAAGTCCGCGGTGGTCGCCGAGGCGGTGTGACCGGTGTCCTCGGACACCGGTCACACCGGTGATCGCTAGCCCCGCGCCCCGTCGGTTCCCTGGCCCAGGCCCACGTAGCCCTCGGCCACGATCCGGCGCGCGGCCGTCTCGTAGTGCGCCGGGTCGTCGGCGACGAGCGTGCCCAGGCCGTCGACGTACCGGTTGAACATGCAGAACGCGGCGGCGATCAGCACGGTGTCGTGGATCTCCACCTCCGTCGCGCCCAGCTCGCGCGCCCGCCGCACCAGGTCGGGGGTGACCGCGCGACCGGACTCCTGCACCGCGCCCGCGATCCGCAGCAGCGCGCGCAGCTTCTCCGGGACCGGCGCGAGCTCCAGGTCGGCCAGGACCCGGTCCACGAGCGCCGTGCCCTCGTCCAGCTGGGCGGCGGCGAACGCGGCGTGCGAGTCGCAGCAGAACGTGCAGCGGTTGCGGCCCGACACGTAGGCCGCGATCAGCTCCCGCTCACCTGGGGAGAGCGAGTTCGGTGCGCGGAGCAGGACCTCGGCCAGCTCGCCGAGCGGTTTGGCCGTCTCGGGCCGGTACCGCATCAGCCCGGTGATTCCGGGGAACAGGCTCTCGTCCACATCCGCCAGATCGATGTGCGCCATGTCACCACCGTAGTCGGGGCGGGCGGTCGGGTCTTGCCGCCGAAGGCGGGAACTTCCGGTCCGGACAGTCGATTCCGCTTGCGCCACCGGGAGAACCGCCGGGAGAACCGCCGGGCGGGAGCGGCAACCGGAACCGGAACCGGGAGCGGGAGCCGGAAGTGGGAACCGGAAGTGGGAACCGGAAGTGGGAACCGGGAGTGGGAGCCGGGAGTGGGAACCGGGGCGGGGTCAGCGGGCGTGGCCGCGCAGGGTCAGCAGGGTCGCCGCGGTCGTCAGGCCGAAGAAGACGTGGCCGAACAGGCTCACCCACTGGGCGTCGCCCACCACCAGGACCATCTCCGCCATGGCCGGGTCGGCGGTGGCGGACAGCCACAGGGGCATGACCAGCAGGGCGCCGACCGCCCACCACAGGGCGCCGTGCAGGACGCCCGCCGCGCACAGCGGGACCACCTGGTCCGGCAGGCGGGCCGCCAGCGCGCCGAAACCGGCGCCCGCCAGGGCGGAGATGGCCATGTGCAGGGCGAAGCCGACCAGGGCGCTGTCGGCGGCCACCAGCATCCCGACCATGGGCAGGGTGCTCATCCCGGCCATGAGCAGGCCGAACACCAGGCCGCCCGCCAGTCCGGACAGGACGCCGTCGCGCAGGTGGGAGCGGGGGACGACGGCGGTGGTCGTGGTCATGGGGACTCCTCGGGTGCGATGGGGTTGGTGGGGTGGGGGCGGGTCAGGCGGCGTCGAGGTGGAGCTCTCCGGTGGTGACCAGCCAGTCCAGGGTGTCGGCGACGGTCTCCGCGAACGGGCGCGGGCGCAGGCCCAGGGTGCTGGCCGTCGGGGCGACCGAGACCGACGCGGCGGCGGTGGCGATCGCGCCGTGGGCGGCGGGGATGTGCCAGGGCCAGACCGGTTGCAGCAGGTCCACCAGCCTGCCCACCGGGGCCACCAGCGCGCCGGGCAGGAAGACGGCGGGCAGGGTGCGGCCGGTGGCCCTGCGGGCGGCGGCCACGTACTCGGGGGTGGTGATCAGGTGGCCGGGGCCGAAGTGGGCCCCGGTCGCGGTCCCCTCCAGGAGGGCGGTGTGCAGTGCGGCGGTGTCGCGGACGTCGCCGATCTGGAGGGCGCCGGACGGCCACACCGGCATGATGCCGCGCACCGTGTCGCGCAGCCTGCGGGTCTGGTCGCCCAGCTTGGGGTCGTGCGGGCCGAGCAGGGCGGGCGGTCTGCTGATCACCACGGGGGCGCCCGCGCGCTGGTGCGCCCTGGCGACCGCCTCGGAGGCGGACTTGGTCGCGGCGTAGGGCTCCCGGCTGGTTCCGGGCGGGGTGCGGTCGTCGACCACGCGGACGCCGGGGCCGAACAGGGCGGCGGTGCTGGAGACGTGCACGATCCGCCCCGCGCCTGCGCGGCGGGCCGCCGCGAGGACGACCTCGGTGGCCCTGGTGTTGACGCGCAGCATCTCGGCGCGCCTGCGGCGGTCGAAGGAGTAGACCGCGGCGGCGTGCAGGACGGCGTCCGCGCCGCGCGCGGCCCTGGACGCGGCGGTCTCGTCGGTGGCGTCGCCGACCTCGGCGTCCACGGCGGACAGGTCGACGCCGAGCGGGCACAGGGCGGTGGGCACGGTGGTGGGGTCGCGGACGAGCAGGCGGACCCGGTGGCCCGCGCGCACCAGCGCGGCGGTGGTGTGGGCGCCGACGAGACCTGTGCCGCCGGTGAGCGTGACCAGCATCGGGGACTCCTGGGGACGGGGACCGCGGCGGCCGGGCGAACGGCCGCCGCGGCCGGGGGTCACAGGTGGTGGAAGGTGCTGCCGTAGAACAGCAGGGCGCTGTCGCCGTCGCCCACGCCGCAGTCGAGCACGCGTCCGACGTAGATGGTGTGGTCGCCGCCGTCGTGCCGGTGCGCCAGCTCGCACTCCAGCCACGCCAGCGAGCCGGTCAGCAGCGGGGCCCCGCTGAGCGGGCCGGTCTCCCAGGCGAGGCCCGCGAACTCGCGCTCGCCGGTCGGCCTGCGCTTGTCGGCGAAGTGCTCGGCCACGGCCCGCTGGTCCGCGCCCATGATCGAGACGGCGAACCGGCCCGCCTCGGGCAGCGCCTCGTGCATGGTGGCGCTGCGGGCCACGCAGCACAGCACCAGCGGCGGGTCCAGCGACACCGAGGTGAACGCGTTGGCGGTCATGCCGTGCGGGTGCGCGCCGCCGACCGTGACCACCGTGACGCCGGTGGCGAAGCGGGACATCACCTCGCGCAGCGCGGTCGCGCCGACCACCGCCCCGGTCACGACGCCACCCCGACGCCTGCTCGGGCGGACGGCTGCGCGTAGGGCTCCAGCGCCCGGCGCAGCTCCTCGGGGACGGGCGTGGGCACGGTGTCGGTGTTCGGGCCCCTCATGCAGGCCACCCGCTGCCGCCCCCGCGCCACCAGCGACTCCTCGCCGTCGGTGACCTTGACGTAGTCGAAGCTGAACTGGACCTGGGTGCGGGTCAGCTCCTCCAGGCGCATCCGGACCGACAGCTCGTCGAACGCGGTGATCTCGGCGAAGAACTCGCACTCCACCTTGAGCGTGAACAGCTTCAGGTCGTCGCGGACCTCGGCGAGCACGGCGGGCGCCTTCTCCTTCAGGAACATCTCCCGGCAGCGCCCCTGCCAGCGCAGGTAGTTGACGTAGTAGACGTTGCCGACGAGGTTGGTCTCCTCGAAGCCGACGGTGTGGCGGATCTCGTAGTAGCCGGTCACGTCAGTCCTCCTGTCCGGCGAGCACGGCGAACACGACCGGCTCGGGGCGGTCGTCGACGGTGGTGGTCCAGGTGGCGACGCGGGCGTCCCCGGTGGACAGCACGACCCACCCGTCCGGGTGGACCCGCTCCAGGGCGAGCGCCTGCGTGGTGGACCCGGTCTTGCGCAGGCACTCCAGCGCTCCCCACACCCGCGTGCCCGCCGTGGAGGGGTCCTCGCCGGTCTCGCGGACCAGCAGGTCCCGCACGGCCAGCGGGGCGCGGCCGAGCAGCGCGGCCCAGTCGTCCTCGGTGCGGGGCGCGGCGGTCTCGACGTCGACGCCGAGCCTGCCGCCGGGCGCGGTGGCGGCCAGGGTCAGGCCCGCGCCGTGCGAGGCGGACACGGCGTGCCCGGTCACCTCGGGCTTGCCGTCGGGGCGGTAGCGGACCTCGGTCGGGGCGCCGAGCGCGCGGGAGAGCGCGAGGGCGGTCTGGGCGCGGCGCTCTCCGCCCTCGGCCGGGTCGGGTTCGACCACGACGGCGCGGCTGCCGCCGAGGACGCGCTCCAGGGCGCGCTCCAGGTGCGGGCCGAGCATGGTCGGGGTCCACGGGCCCTTGCCGTCGCGCTTGCGCACGGCCCGCAGCACCAGGCCGTCCCAGCGCTCCACCAGGGCGCCGGACGGGTCGCGCACGTCCAGGTCGTAGGTGTAGCTGTCGCCGTCCTGGGAGCGCTCGCGGGCGTCCAGGACCACGTACTCCCCCGCCTTGGCCGTGGGGTCGGCCAGGTGCAGCCGCTCGACGCTCTGGGGCAGCAGGACCGCGTCGGGGACGCAGCACTGGATGGCGTGCATCATCACGTCGCGGGCGCCGGGGTCGGCCAGCAGCCGCTCCTGCGGCAGGAACGGGGCGAACCAGGTCGCGGCGGAGGTCGTGGCGACCTCGGCGACGGCGCGCCGGGCGGAGGCGGTGCGGTAGGCCTGGAGGCGCTGGAACCGCTTGCCCTGGAACAGCACTCCCCCGTACAGCTCGGTGACCGGGTCGACCGGCACCGGCGGCAGCGCGGGCGCGGGGTCGACCGGCTCGGCGGGCAGGGCGGGGCGGGGCAGGCGGACGGTGGCGCGGAAGTGGTCGGCGGAGAACCCGGTGTCCTCGGCGCGGACGACCACCTCGACGGTGTCGGGACCGGTGACCAGCGCGGCCAGGCGCACGGTCAGCGCGCCGCCGGGGCGGATCGCGACGGGGCGCAGGAACCGCACGTCCTCCAGCAGCGGCGGTCCGGTGCGGCCGGTGAGGGCGGCGGCGACCTGGGTCATGGCCTCCATGCCGACGACGGCCGGGAACAGCAGGTCGCCGTCGAGCAGGTGGTCCTCCAGGTACGGGTCGCTGCCGCCGGACAGGTCGGCCTCGGTGACCAGCTCCACGCCGGGGTAGTGCACGACGACGCGGTCGGTGAACCGGGTCAGCGGCAGCTCGGCGCGCTCCAGCTCCAGCGTGGGCAGCCCGGCGGCGCGGCCGGAGACGACCAGCGCGGGACCGGCGGCCGGGTCGGCGAGGACGCGGCGCAGCACGGCGATGCCCGCGTCGGTGGAGATCGGGGTGATGCCGTCGCGCATGAGCGCCTCGACGACGCCCAGCCGCTCCCCCATGCCCGCGCCCGCCCACACCGACCACTCCAGCGCGAGCGCCCTGGCCCCGGGGTTGCGCCGGGCGAAGTCGGTGGTCAGCTCGGTGAGCCAGTCGTTGGCGGTGGCGTAGTGGGCCTCGCCGCGCAGTCCCGCGCGGCCGATGATGCTGCCGAAGGTGATCAGCAGGCGGACGTTGTCCTCGCCGACCGCGTCGAGGACGGTGCGCAGGCCGTCGACCTTGGGGGCGAGGGTGGCGCGGAAGGCGTCCTCGGTGAGGTTGGCCAGCGCGGTGGGCTCGTTGCGGCCCGCGCCGTGCAGGACGGCGGTGACCTCGCCGAGGTCGGCGCGGAATCCGGTGACGGCGGCGGCGACCTGGTCGGCGGAGGTGGTGTCGGCGCGCTCGTAGCGGTGCCGGACGCCCGCGGCGGTCATGCGGGCGAGGTTGGCGGCGAGCTCGGCGTCCTCGGCGGGGTCGGCGCGGCCGAGGAGGGCGAGCGCGGCGCCGGTGTCGGTGGCGATGGCGAGGGCGCACTCGGCGGTGATGCCCTTGCCGCCGCCGGTGACCAGCAGGACGTCGTCGGGGCCGAGCGGGGAACCGGCGGTCTCGGGGGTGGTGGTCTCGGCGACGCGCAGGACCGGGACGGTGCGGGCGCCGTCGGCGGCGTAGCGGGCCTGGGTGAAGCCCTCGCCCGCCGCGATCTCGGCGACGACGGCGGCGGCTGCGGCGTGGTCGGGCAGCCCGGCGGCCAAGTCGACGACGGTGACCGGCAGGTGCGGGGCCTCCAGGTGCAGGGTGCGGGCCAGGCCGGACATGCCCAGCGCGCCCTGGGCGAGGACGAACCGCCTCCCGGTGGCGAGGGCGTCGCGGGCCGCCGCGAGCGCGAGGCCGACGTGCTCGGGGCCGCCGTCGGGCGGCAGGAGCAGCAGGACGCCGTCACCGGGCAGCGCGCCGGTCAGGTGGGTGGTGAGGCGGTGGCCGTCGGGGGCGTGCACGGTCCAGTCGCCGGGTTCGGCGACCGCGACGGGCCGCAGCGGGCGCCGGACGTGCGCGACGTGGAACGGGCGCACCCAGGGGGCGACGCCGGGGGCCTCGCCGCTCTCGCGGTCGCCGTCGTGGGCGGTGGCGGCCAGCTCGTCGATCAGGTCGGCCAGCTCGCCGAGGCGGGCGGTGGCGAAGTTCGGGCTGGTCTCCAGCGCGGGGCGGCCGAGGCCCCTGGTGACCTCGTTGACGAGCTGGCCGACCGTGATGGAGCTCAGGTGCAGGTCGTCCAGCGGGTGGGTGTGCTCGGTGAGGGCCTCCAGGGGCAGCTCGGCGCGCTGGGCGGCGAGCCTGCGCAGCAGGTCCAGGGTGCTCTCGCCCTCGGCCTGGGCGGACGCCGCCGAGGTCCCGGTGGCGGCCTGCGCGGCGCCGGTGGTGGTGCGCAGCGCCGGGTCCAGCTCGGGGGCGGTCTCGCACGGGCTGGCCAGGAACGTCATCGCGCCGTCCAGGGGCAGCTCGCGCACCACCCGGTCGGCGAACAGCGGGGCGGTGCGGACGGGGGCGCCGAGGGCGTGCGCGGCGGCCACGACGGTGAGCAGCGGGACGAGCGAGGCGCTGTCGGTGTCCACGGCGAGCGCGGGGGTGCCGGGGGCGATGTCGGCGAGCAGTCCGGTGAGCACCCGGCCGGGGCCGACCTCGACGACCAGGTCGGCGTGCTCGGCGAGCCCGGCGGCGGCCTCGTGGAAGCGGACCGGGCCGGTGATCTGCTCGCGCAGCAGCGCCCTCAGGTCGGTGTCGGGTTCGAGCGGGGCCCCGGTGACTGTGGAGTGGACGGGGCGGATGAGCCTGCCGAAGTCGTAGTCGACCAGGCGCTCGGCCATCGCGTCGGCGGCCGGGGCGACCAGGGGCGAGTGGAAGGCGTGGGACACCGGCAGGCGGGTGGCGGGCACGCCCTGGGCCCTGGCGGCGGCGCGGACCCGGTCGACGGCGTCGGCGGGGCCGGAGAGCACGGTCTGCTCGGGGCCGTTGAGGCCGGCGACCACGACGTCCTCCCCCGCCGCCAGCTCGGCGGCGCGCTCGGGCCCGGTGGCCAGGCCCGCCATCGCGCCGCCGCCCTTGCCCGCGTGGGCCATGACCCGGCCGCGCTCGGTGGCCAGGGACAGCACGCGGCCCGCGTCGAGCGCGCCCGCCCAGTGCGCGGCGGTCAGCTCGCCGAGGCTGTGCCCGGCGGCGCGGTCGGCCTCCACGCCCAGCTCGCGCAGCACGCCGAGCGCGGCGAGCGAGCCCGCGACGATGCGCGGCTGGGCGACCTCGGTGGCGACCTGGTCGCCGTCCTCGGGCAGCTCGGCGGCGCGGAAGACCTCCTCGGCGGAGGCGAAGCGGCGGCGCAGCGCGCCCGCGCCGCCCCGGCCGGAGCCCTGGCCGGGGAACAGGAACGCGATGCCGGGGGCGTCGGCGCCCGCGCCGAGGAACACGCCGTCGGCGGTGTCGAACAGCGGGGACCCGTCGGCGAGGGCGGCGCGCAGGCGGTCGAGCTTGCGCTCGGCGTCCTCGGTGCGGGTGATCACCAGGGCCGCGCGGTGCGGGCCGCCGGTGAGGCGGGCGGCGAGTGCGGCGGCGAGGTCGCCCAGCTCGGCCATGGCGAGCTTGGGCACGAGGGCGGCGACCTCGGCGACCCGCTCGGCGAGCCCGGCCCGGTCGGCGGCGTCGAGCAGCAGCACCTCGGCGTCCTGGCGGGAGGCGACCAGCGCGGCGGACCGCTCGTCCACGCCCGCGACGCGGGTCGCGCCGGGGGCGGCCTCCAGGGCGAGGTGGGTGTTGATGCCGCCGAACCCCATGGCGGACACGCCCGCGCGCAGCGGCTGCCCGGCGGGCCACGGCTCGGCGGCGAGCGGCACCCGCACGGCCGCCGCGTCGAGCTTCGGGTGCGGGTCGTGGTGGCCGGTGGCGGGCGGGATGACCTGGTGGTGCAGGGCGAGCGCGGCCTTGATCAGACCGGCGACGCCCGCGGCGGCCTTGGTGTGGCCGATGTTGCCCTTGACGGTGCCGAGCGCGGCGGGTGGCGCGGTCGGGTCGGCGGCGCGGCGGGCCGAGGACAGCGCCTCGATCTCGGTGGCGTCGCCGAGCGCGGTGCCGGTGCCGTGGCCCTCGAAGTAGGACACCGTGCCCAGGCCGTAGCCCGCGCGGCCGTAGGCGCGGTCCAGGGCGAGCCGGTGGCCGTCCGCCTCGGGCCGGGTGATGCCGCCCTTGCCGTCCGAGGACACGCCCCAGCCGGTGATGGTGGCGTAGATCCGCAGGCCGCGCTCCAGGGCGTCCTGCTCGCGCAGCAGCACGAGCACGCCCGAGCCCTCGCCGGGCCAGAAGCCGTTGGAGTCGCGGTCGTAGACCTTCATCTCGCCGGTGGCGAGCGCGCCGGTCTTGGCGAAGCCGATGACCTCGAACGGGTCGATGGACAGGTCGACGCCGCCCGCGATCGCCACGTCCAGGTCGCCCTCCACGAGCGACTTGGCGGCGGTGGTGACCGACAGCAGCGACGAGGAGCAGGCGCCGTCGACGGTGTAGCCGCCGCCGCGCAGGTCGAAGTGGTTGCAGACCCGGCCCGCGATGGTGTTCGCCAGGCCGCCCGCGAGGGTGTCCTCGTCGATGGGCGGGAACGGGGCCTTGTACTGGCCTTCGAGCTCGTCGAGGAAACCGGCGGTCTCGTCGTCCGGCCAGCCCTTCGCGGCGAGCGCGGCGGCGACCGTGCGGCGCACGTACGGCCAGCGCAGCCGCAGCACGTTCGCGCGGGAGAACTCGCCGGTGAGGCTGTTGCCCAGCACGACGCCGGTGGTCCGGCGGGGAAGGCCCTCGCCGTCCGGGAAGCCCGCGTCGGCCAGCGCGCGGGCGGTGGTGTCCAGCGCGAGCCAGTGGGTGAGGTCGGTGGAGCGGTAGGTGCTGCCCGCGACGCGGTAGCGCACCCGGTCGAACTCGAAGTCGCGCAGCACCGCCGCCTTGGTGGCGTAGAACCGGTCGGGGGCCTGCGGGTCCGGGGAGTGGTAGTCGGCCAGGTTCATCCGCTCGTCGGGCAGCCTGCGGAACGCGCGCCTGCCCGCCAGCACGTTCTCCCACAGCTCCGCGGTCGTCGCGGCGTCGGGGTAGCGCAGCCCGATGCCGACGATCGAGATCCGTCCGTCGCTCATGCTCTCACCGTCTTCGAGAACGTCGGGATTGCGTCCGGGAAATTGCGCCACCCCGGTTCGGAGTGGTCGGACGCGGTTGGCGCGGAATGCGCACAGGGCAAGGTTGCCGGAAGGCGAACGCGGCTCGCTTCTCGCATCGTGCCATGTGAGCTGCTGTTTTCGCATAACAGCGTGATGTTGGACCGGCCGGAAAGGACACCCGTAAAAGGTTTTGCGACATTTCCGCAGCGCCCTGCGGGAAATAACAGTGTGATGCCTCGCCGAATTGTCGCCGCCGCGCCGGGAGGTGCCCGCTTCCCCCTGGCGGGGAACCCGAAACAAGGAGGGCACGGTGGGAGAAAGAGCCCGCGTCCCACCTGGTCCACAGTGGTTTCCTGGCCGGGCGGGAACCCCCGCGGGCCGCTCTTCCCCCGCCACCGCAAGGAGAGCACGACATGACAACCACCGAGGCGAGACCGAGCACCGACCTGGTCGGCCGAGCGGCGGAGCTGGCGCCGCTGATCCGGGCGCGCGTCCCCTGGCAGGAGGAGAACCGGGTGCTGCACCCCGACGTCGTCGCGGCGCTGGAGGAGTCCGGCCTGCTGGCGATGCGGCTGCCCGCCGCGTTCGGCGGGACGCTGCCGCCGGTGCGCGAGGTGTGCGACGCGGTCGCCGAGATCGGCAGGGCGGACGGTTCGACGTCCTGGTCGCTCAGCTCCTGGGTGATCGGCACCTGGATGGCGGGCCTGCTGCCCGACGAGGCCCAGGACGAGATCTTCGCCGACCCGGCCGTGCGGTTCTGCGGCTCGGTCGGTCCGGGCGGGACGGCCGAGCCGGTGGAGGGCGGCTACACCCTCACCGGGCGCTGGCACTTCAACACCGGCGCGCGGCAGAGCCAGTGGGCCACGCACTCGATCCTGCTGGCCAAGGACGGCGGCCACGTGCCCGCGCTGGCCGTGGTCCGGGTGTCGGAGCTGGAGGTGGAGGACGACTGGCACACCTCGGGGATGCGCGGCACCGGCAGCGTCACCAGCGTCGCGCGGGACGTGTTCGTCCCGCCGGAGCGGGTGCTGGAGATGATGCCGGTGGCGATGCGCAACGAGCACCGGTCGGCGCGCAACATCGGCGTCCAGGCGTGGCAGGTGCCGTTCCTGCAGTTCGCGGTGGCGGTGGCGAGCGCGCCCGCGCTCGGCATGGCCCGCGCCGCCTGGGACGCGTTCTTCGAGCGGTTGCCGGGGAGGGGGATCGCGTACACGCACTACGCGGACCAGGCGCAGGCCCCGCTGACGCACCTGCGGGTGGCCGAGGCGAGGCTGCGCGTCGACCAGGCCGAGTTCCACCTGCACCGGGCCGCCGACCGGCTGCACGCCAAGTCGCTGACGGGCGAGGCGTGGAGCGCGGAGGAGCGCGCGCTCGCCAGGATGGACGCGGGGCTGGTGTGCGAGCGCGCCAAGGAGGCCGTCGACCTGCTCGCGGACGCGAGCGGCGGCTCGTCCATCTACCTGGACAAGGCGCTCCAGCGCATCACGCGCGACATCCAGGCGCTGAACCTGCACGGCATCATGCACCCGAGCACGAACGCGGAGACCTACGGCCGCGTGCTGTGCGGACTGGAGCCGAACACCGACTTCATGTGACGCGCGGACGTCGGGGGCGGGCCGGTCGAGCACCGGCCCGCCCCTTCCGCGCGCCGGGACGGCGGCGGGCGCGCACGCCGGAGCGGCCGGGCCCCACCGGGACCCGGCCGCTCCCCCGCGCGCTCAGAACAGGTGCGTGTTGGGCTCCAGCCCGCACAGCACGCGCCCGTACAGCTCCAGGTTCGTGTCCGGGTGCAGCACCCCGTGCAGGTTGATCGTGCGCAGGTCCCGCTCGATGCGCTGGATCGGCCGGTCCGCGTAGATGGACGAGCCGCCGCTCGCGCCCACGAGCACGTCGACGGCCTCCTTGGCGAGCCTGGTGGACGCGCCCATGTCCATCCGCGCCACCGCGCGCTCCTCCGCGCTCCACGCCGAGCCGTCGCGCACCTTGCCGTCGACCCGGTCGGCGGCGCGGTAGACGTGGAACGCCGCCTCGTCGATCTTCACGGTGGCCTCGGCGACCTGCAGGTGCGTCAGCGGCGCCTCGGCCTGGTTCTCGTAGTCCGTGTACGTGATCTTGCGACCGGGCAGCCGCTCGAAGAACGCCTCGCGGGCGGCGCGCGCCATGCCGAGCGGGACGGCCGCCGCCCCCGCCGCGCTGATCGGCGAGAACGGGGCCCGCCACATGGCCGCGCCCGCGTTGCGCTCGGACCGGTGCACGCCCTCCAGCACCACGGGCAGCAGCGGCAGCACCCGCGCCTCGGGCACGAACAGGTCCTTCGCGACGGTCTTGACGCTGCCGGTGCCGCGCATCCCCACGGTCTGCCAGTCGTCCACCACGCCCAGGTCGGCCACCGGGATGGCCAGCACCACCGGGACGTAGCCGCCGTCCGGCTGGGCCAGCAGGGCGGAGTGCGCGAACCAGCTGCTGTGCAGCACGCCGGTGCTGAAGGGCCACTCGCCGTTGACGACGACCCCGCCGTCGGCGGGCACGGCGATGCCGTTGGGGCTGACGCTGCTGCCGATCAGCACGTCCGGGTCGGCGAAGACCTCGTCCTGCACCTCGTCGGGGAACAGGCCGACCAGCCACGAGCTGATGGTCAGGGTGCTGGCGGTCCAGCCCGCCGACCCGTCGCCGCGCGCCAGCTCGGCCACGACGTCGCACACGGTGCGCACGTCCGACTCGTACCCCCCGTAGCGCAGGGGCACGCGCATCTTGAGCAGGCCCGCGTCCCTGATCCCGGCGAGCACGTCGGCGTGCAGCACCCGGTGCTCCTCCTGCCAGGCGGCGTGCTCGCGGATCAGGGGGACCAGTTCCGCCGCGCGGCCTGCCAGCTCGGTCCGCCCCGGCGCCTCGGTGGTCGTCATCTGCGCTCCTCGGTGCTCTTGCTACGGGTGCTCTTGCCACTACTGCGGGATGCCCGTCGGCGGGACGCCGGGGGCGGGGCGCCGCGGTGGGCGGCGCGCGCACGGCCTAGATGAACTGGGTGTTGGGCTCCAGCCCGCACAGGACGCGGCCGTAGGTCTCCGCGTTCGTGGTGGGCTGCATGATCCCGTTGAGGTTGATGGCCCGGACGTCGCGCTCGATGCGCTGCATGGGCCGGTCGGTGTAGATGGACGAGCCGCCGCTGGCGTTGCCGAGCACGTCGACGGCCTCCTTGGCGCGCTGGCAGACCGCGCCCGCGTCCATCCGGGCGGCGACGCGGGCGAGCACGTCGAGCGGCTGCCCGGCGGCGACGGCGGAGTCGAGCCGGTCGGCGGCGCGGCGCAGGTGGAACTCGGCCTCGTCGATCAGGGTGGCGGCCTCGGCGACCTGGAGGTGGGTGAGCGGGGCCTCGGCCTGCCGGTCGTAGTTCGTGTAGGTGATCTTGCGGCTGGGCAGCTTCTCGAAGAACGCCTCCCAGGCGGCGCGCGCCATGCCGAGCGCGGGGGCGCCCGCGACGGCGGCGGCGTACGGCATGAACGGGACCTTCCAGGTGGGGGCGTCCGCGTTGCGCTGCGACAGGTGCCTGCCCTCCATCAGGACCGGCAGCATCGGCAGGATGCGGGCCTGCGGGACGAACACGTCCTTCGCGGCGGTGGTGACGCTGCCGGTGGCGCGCAGGCCGGAGGTGTTCCAGTCGTCGCCCACGGTCAGGTCGGACATCGGCACGACGGCGGTGGCGGGGACGTAGCCGCCGTCCTCGGTGGCCAGCAGCACCGAGTGCACGTCCCACTGGCTGTGCGGGGCGCCGGTGTTGAAGTGCCACTCGCCGTTGAGGACCGCGCCGCCCTCGGTGGGCACGAGCACGCCGCCGGGGCTGACCGAGCCGCACACCCGCACGGCCGGGTCGGCGAAGACCTCCTCCTGGACCTCGTCCGGGAACAGGCCCACCAGCCAGGAGCCGATGGTGAGGGTGGCGACCGTCCAGCCGACGGAGCCGTCGGCGCGGCCCAGCTCGGCCAGCACCTCGCAGGTGGTGCGCACGTCGGCCTCGTGGCCGCCGAGGCGGGTGGGCACGCGCATCCGGAACAGCCCGGCGTCGACCAGCCCGCGCACCACCTCCTCGTGCAGGACCCGGTTCTGCTCCTGCCAGGAGACGTGCTCGCGGATCAGCGGGACCAGCTCCGCCGCGCGGCCGACGAGCTCGGCCCTCGTCGGCGCGTCGATGGTCGTCATCTGGGCTCCTCGGTGTGGTGGGGTGTCGGTGGCGAGCGCTTCCGCTCCGCTGGGAACTGTGGCACGGGGGCGCGCGCGCCCGGTTCTCCCACGTTGCCGACCTGACGCCGGGCCGAGAAGCGCTGCGGTGCAAGCGTTCTCACGCGAAAGCGCGTCCACAGTGGACGTGCTTCCACTGTGGACGCGCTCGGGGGGTGCTACCGGAAGCGGCCGAAGCTGACGGCCCGCGCGCCCTCGGGCATCGCGCTCGGGTTGTAGAAGGTGGGCTGCTGCGGCCAGCCCCTGGGCGAGTCCTCCCACTGCTCGCGGCGCCCGTAGGCGGTCAGGTCGAGCATCCCGGTGACGAACGCGTTCCGGTCGAGGCCGCGCGACGTGGTGCTGTACGTGCGGTGGACGCGGTCCCCGTCGCGCAGGAACACGCTGAGCATGAACCCGCCCCCCGCGCCGGTGTCGCGCGAGAAGGTGGTCCCGTGGGAGGAGGCGCGCGGCAGGGTCCAGCCCATCCCGTCCCAGAGGGCGTCGAGCCGCTCCAGGGGCATGTCGGAGATCGTGACCCAGGTGATGCCGTGCTCGGCCAGCAGCGCGGGCGCGGTGGCGGGGATGTTGTCGGTGAACCAGGTGCATCCGGGGCACCGGCGGCCGGGGCCGCTGTCCATGAACTGGTAGGTGATGAGCTGGTCGCGGCCGTCGAACAGCTCGGGCAGCGATCTGGGCCCGTCCGGGGTGGCGAAGGAGTACTCGCGGTCGATCGGCGCCATGGGCAGCGCGCGCCGCCTGGCCGCCAGCTCGTCCAGGGCGCGGGTGGCGGCCTTCTCGGCTTCGAGGAGCTCGTCGCGGGCCTTCTGCCACTCGGCCTGCTCGACCACCCTCGGCATCGGGCTCGCGGCCGGGACGCCGGGCACCCCGTCCTGCTCGACGGGCGGGCCGGTGCGCTCGATGGGCTGCCCCTCGCCCTCGGCGATGAGGCCCTTGAGGCTCTCGCCGACGAAGAACTCCCAGGCGTTCGAGCACACCTCGTAGCACTCGTAGGCGGGGACCAGGCCGTGCTGGGTGAAGCGCAGCTCGGTGCGGCCGTCCACCTCGGCGATGTCGAACGAGAGGGTGTTCCCGGTCCACTCGGTCCGGTCGGCGGTGAAGCTGAAGCGGTTGTCCACCACGTACCAGGCGACCCGCTCGCCCGGCACCAGCGCGGACACCCGGAACGTGCAGCGGTGCTGGTCGCCGTGGCGGTACCGGAACTCGCGGCCGAGCCGGTCGGTCGGGCCGTCGATGTCGCCGGACCACCACGACCGGACGTCGTTGACGGCGGCGAACACCTCGGCGGGGGTCTGGTCGACGACGATGGTGGTGGTGAAGTCCTGGTCTGCCATGTGCTCCTCGGATCTGCGGGTGTTCGGACCGGCGGGTGGTCCGGACCTGCGGGCGCGCGGTGGCCCCGGCCCGGCGGGCCGGGCTCAGCGGTGCCACTCCTGGTCGGCCCAGGCCGGGTCGAGCGGGGTGCCCGCGAGGTGGTTGGTGTAGTTGGACAGGGTCTTCATGCCGACGCCGAGGACGACGTCGAGCACGTGGCGTCGGGTGTGCCCGGCGGCCAGGAAGCGCTCCACGACGTCGTCTGCGACGAAGCCCCGGTCGGCGACGACGGCGCGGGTGAGGGCGCGGACCGCGTCGAGCGACTCGTCGGGCAGCGGGTCGCCGGCGCGCAGCGCGGCGACCACGGCCGCGTCGACCCCGGACTTGAGGGCGAGGGCGGAGTGGGCGGCGACGCAGTAGCCGCAGTCGTTCTCGACGCTGGCGGCCAGCCACACGACGTGCTTGGCGGGCGCGGGCAGGGAGGAGCGGCCGAACTGCTCGGCGAGCGCCTGGTAGCCGGCGAGCAGCTCGGGCGACTCGGCCATGACGGCGGCCAGGCCGGTGACGGCGCCGGTCCGGTTCCTGGCGGCGGCCAGCAGCGGCCGGGACCGCTCGGGGGCGGTGGTCTCGTCGTGCGCGGTGAACTGGGCCATGTGCCGCGACCTCCTCGGCTCGGGGCGCGCCCGCCGGGACGCGGGGCGTCGCCGCGCTGCGGGACGCCGGGGTGGGCGCGCGGGTCCGGAGCGCGGTCCGATCGTGGCACCGCGCCGGTCGCGGGCGCTTGTTCCAGAGTGCTGTGCGCGCCGGGGGGCGGGCGCTCGACGGGCCGTCGACCGCCCGCCCCCGGCGGTCAGGCGGTCGTGGGCCCGGTGCTCGCCCGGTCCCCCGCGTCCGCCTGGGCGGCTCCGGTCCGCGCGGGGGCGGCCGGGGTGGTCACCGGCGGGCGGAGCAGGGTCGCCGCCCAGGCCAGGGGGATGGCCACCACGCCGATGAGCAGGCCCGTCAGCACCGCGCTCGACGCGTCGCCGTCGATCGCCAGGCCGCACACCGCAGAGCCGACCGCGATGCCCACGTTCGCCGCCGACGCGGGCAGCGCCGACGCCAGCTGGCTGCCCGGCCCGGCCAGTTCGAGGACCCGGTACTGGTAGGCGGGGACGGCGCCCTGGGCGAACAGGCCCCAGGCGACCAGGGCCAGCGCCACCACCACCGGTGACGTGCCGCCGAGGTACAGGGCCAGCAGGGCGCCCACCGTGCCCACGCCGCCCACGAGCATGGTGCGGGCGGCGCCGCGGTCGGCGAAGCGGCCACCGTTGAAGGAGCCGATGGCGGCGGCCACGCCGTAGCAGAGCAGGAACACGCTGACCAGCGCGCCGGAGACGCCGGTGACCCGCTCCAGGAACGGAACCAGGTAGGTCAACGCGCCGTACGACGAGGCGAACAGCAGGGCGCCGAGCAGCAGCACGGTCAGCACCCTCGGGGCGAACGCGTACCTGGCCTGGTCGCCCGCGCTGCCCCCGGTGGGCTCGGGCAGGCGCGGGATGACGGCGGCCACGGCGGCGCACGCCACCAGGCTGAGGAGGGTGATGGCCACGAACGAGTTGCGCCAGCCGAGGCCTTGGCCGACCAGCGTGCCGAGCGGGGCGCCCAGCGCGGCGGACAGGGCGAAGCCGGAGAAGACCACCGAGATCGCCCGGCCAGCGCGGTTCTCCGGCACGACGGCGACGGCGGCGATGAAGGCCACCGCCACGTACAGGCCGTGCAGCGAGCCGGTGAGGACCCTGGCGACGAGGAACGGCGCGAACTGGCCGAGGAGCACCGGGACGACGTTGATCACCGCGAACAGGGCGAGCGCGCCGATCAGGGTGACCCGCTTGTCGAGCCGGATGGTGAGGGCGGTGAGCAGCGGGCCGCCGATGGCCACGCCCAGCGCGTACGCGGTGACCAGGGTGCCGGTCGTGGGGATGGAGACGTCGAGGTCGGTGGCGATGAGGTTGAGCACGCCGACCATGAGCAGCTCCGCCGTGCCGAGCACGAACGAGCCGACGAAGAGCGCCGATAACAGCAGTCTCGCCTTCCCGCTGGTCCTGCCGAGCGTCTCGTCGTCCGTGCCCGCCTGCTGTGCGCTCATGGGTGCCTTCCGTCGGGTGCGGTGGGTGCGCGGCGCGGCGGCACCGCCGCCCGCAAGACCGGTTGCGTTTTACAACCGGTCGAACCGTAGCAGGGCTATGGCCGCCGTCACAGCGACGCGCGGCGCCCGTTCGGACGCTTTCCCCCGGAGCAACGCCCCGGCGGCGATCGCGCGGCGGGCGCGAGCGCGGGTAGCGTGATCGGCGGGACCGGTTCGGGGAGGTGGCTGGGTGCGCAGGGACACGAGGTCCACCTGCCCGGTGAACCTGTCGCTGGAGATCTTCGGCGACCGGTGGACGCTGCTGGTGCTGCGGGACGTGGCGTTCCTGGGCGCGCGGCACTTCCGCGAGCTGCTGGCCGGTCCGGAGCGGATCTCCTCGAACATCCTGGCCGACCGGCTCGCGGTGCTGGTGGAGCACGGGATGCTGACCAGGAGCGGCGACCCCTCGCACCGGCAGAAGGTGGTCTACAGCCTCACCGAGCGCTCGATCGCCCTGGTGCCGGTGTTCGCGCAGCTGGGCATCTGGGGCGTGCGGCACCTGGGGGCGGGCGACGAGTACGCCGCGCGCACCGGGGTGCTGGCCTCGGGCGGGCCCGCGCTGTGGGAGGAGTTCATGGACGAGCTGCGGGAGACCCACCTGGGTCCGGCCGCGCGGCTGGCTCCGCGCGGGCCCGGTCCCTCCGTGGGGGAACGGCTGGACCGGGCCTACCTGGCCGCGCTGGCCGAGGTCGAAGCGGCGGAGGCGGCGGAGGCCGGGCGGGCGGAGGCGGGGCGGGAGCCCGCTCAGCGCGAGGCGTAGCGCTCGACCAGCGCGGCGACGGCGTCGGGGCGGTGGTCCAGCAGGTAGTGGTCGCTGCCCTCGACCACCTCGGAGCGCACGTCCGCCGCGCCCAGGTCGCGCAGGCCGCGCACGACGTCGGGGCCGATGCCGGCGAAGATCGACCGGTCCCCCGCCACCCACACCAGCGGCACGTCCAGCCGCTCGCGGCGCGCGGCGTTGAACTCCGCGTTCGCCGGGAACGCCCGGTACAGCTCGAACCCGGCGCGCAGCCGCGCCTTGGGCCGGTAGGCGCGGCTGTAGCGGGCCACCTCGGCGTCGCTGAAGGTCGGCGCGGGCAGCGCGAACCTCAGGTACACCTCCTGCCTGCCGTCGATCAGGTCCTCGGCCAGCCCTGGGGCCTGGTGGAACCCGAGGTGCCAGAGCCCGGCGGTGCTCGCGCTCCACGGCTCGACGCCGGGCAGCGGCACGTCCAGCACCATCGCGCCGCGCGTGGTGGCGGGGTTGAGCCGGGCGTAGGCGTAGGCGACCATGCCGCCGATGTCGTGGCCGACGACGTGCACCGGGCCGAGGTCGAGCCGCCGCACGAGCTGGCGCAGGTCCTCGGCCAGGTTCGGGGCGTCGTAGCCGCCGGGGGTCGGGGTGGAGCCGCCGATGCCGCGCAGGTCCACGGCGACGACGGTGAACCGGCGGGCCAGGCGCGGCATGACCTCCCGGTACTCGGACCAGTCCTGCGGGTGCCCGTGCACCAGCAGCACGGCGGGGCCCCGGCCGCCCCGGACGTAGTGCAGCGAGGTGCCGTTGACCCGCGCCGAACCGGAGGAGAACCCAGGACCCAGGCCGGCGACCAGGCGCTCGTTCTGGGCCCGGTGCCCGGTCTCGGCGGCGCGGTCGGACTCGGCGTGGAACGCCCCGGCGGGGCCTGGTCCGGCGGGTCCGCCCGCCGGGGACGGTTCCGCGACGCCGGTGCTCGCGGTGAGCGAGAGCAGCAGCGCGACGAGCGCGAGCAGCGTTCTGTACTTGCCCATGCCGACTTACCTCCGTCGTCCTGCGGGAAGGGCGGCGGCGGGCCGCGTGGCGCCGCACCGCCTTCGGCGGGGCGCGGGCCAGGGAATGCGGGGTCGCCGCGCCGTGGCACGGGGCCACGGCGCGGCGGGGTTCGGGGCCCGCGGGCCCGGTTCAGCTCGCGGGCAGGTGGTCAGCGAGCCGGGGTTCGGCGCGGCGCAGGGACAGCCCGAGCACGACCAGGAAGGCCGTGCCGCCGAGCACCGGCAGGCTGTTGAGGGCGAGCAGGCCGCCGTCGGACAGGCTGATCACGCCCACCGCCACGTCGGCCACCGGCGAGTCGTCCAGCAGCGTGATCACCGCCGAGGCGACCAGCAGCGCCCACGCCGCCAGCGCGCCGACGACGTGCGCCCGCTCGCCGCGCCGCAGCGCCCACCACAGCCAGGCCGCCACCCCCGGCACCACCCACACCCAGTGGTGCGGCCAGGACACCGGGGACACCAGCAGGCTGGTGACCGCGCAGGCCAGGATGCCCGCCGCCTCCCGGCCGCGCCTGCTCGCCCACACCGACACCGCGAGCCCTGCGACGCCGACGACGGCGGTCACCGCCACCCCGAACCACGGCGCGTGCAGCACCCCTGGCAGCTGCCCGAGGACTCCGCGCACCGACTCGTTCCACGGCCCGTGGTCCGGCGGCATCATCCGGGTGGTGTCCACGGCCAGCCCGGTGAGCCACTGCCCGGTCGGGCCGGGCAGTGCCAGGAACCCGATCAGCGCGGTGGCCAGGAACGTCGCGCCGGACACCAGCGCGGCCCTGCGGCGGCCGGTGAGCAGGAAGTACGGGATGAAGATCAGCGGGGTGAGCTTGACGCCCGCCGCGATCCCGATGGCGACGCCCTGCCAGCGGCCGGGCCGCCGCACCAGGTCGGCGAGCACCAGGATGGTGAGCAGCAGGTTGATCTGCCCGTTGCCGACCATCACCCACACCGGCGCGGTGGGCAGCGCGGCGGCCGACGCGAGCAGGGTGTACCGGGCGCGGCGGCGCGGGTCCTCGGGGGCGGCGAGCCCGGCGAGCAGCCAGATCGACGCGGTGAGCGCCAGCAGCGAGGCGAACGTCCACAGCACGAACGCCGGGTGCAGGCCGACGACGGCGACGGCGGTGAACAGCAGGGCGGAGAACGGGGAGTAGATGAACAGCAGGCCGTCGTCGGTGGCCACGTCGAACGGGGACACGCCGTCGAGCACCGCGCGCCCGCTCACGTCGTAGACCTTGAAGTCGCGCTCCAGCATGGGGATCGCGTCGCCGAGCGCGAGACCGGCGGCCACCACCGCGGTCACCAGCGCGGCCAGGGCGAGCGCGCCCCACAGCAGGGTGCGCGGCGGGGCCTGCGCCGGGCTCCGCTCCGGGCTGTCGGGAACAGCGGTACCGGTCACCTGATCGACTCCTCGCGTTGCCGGGGCACGTGGACCCGCCCCCGCCCTGGTCGGCGGAAGGCGGTGTTCAGCAGGGCGAACCGCCCGACCGCGCCGACGGCGGACGCGACGAGCAGCACGGCGATCTCGGCCCAGCGGGAGGCGCGGGCCGCGAAGGCGGTCAGCGCGAGCAGCGAGCCGGAGGTGAAGGCGCAGTACAGCAGGAACACCAGCAGGGCCTGCAGCGGCGAGCGGGAGCGGCCCAGCGAGGTGGAGCGCTGGTGGGCGCTGGTGGTGAGCAGGGCGCTGAGCGCGACGGCGGCCAGGTTCGCGGGCAGCGGCGGCCACCAGGTGCGGAACGCGGTGTAGAGCACGACGGTGGTGGCGGTGGCGGCGAACCCGATGACGCAGAACAGCAGCAGAGCGCGCAGCCTGCTCGCCTGGCCGCCGA
Organism: Actinosynnema pretiosum; assembly: GCF_024171695.1. Classification (GTDB taxonomy): domain Bacteria; phylum Actinomycetota; class Actinomycetes; order Mycobacteriales; family Pseudonocardiaceae; genus Actinosynnema; species Actinosynnema pretiosum. The sequence continues at coordinate 351,262 of NZ_JAMTCF010000006.1, forward strand.
GCACGGCGTCGGGGTGGGTGGGCGCGGGGGCCGGGCGCGGCGGCAGGCCGGCGACGTAGGCGGCGCCGGACAGCCTGGCCAGCGCGATCCTGGCCAGGCCGCGCACGTTCGCGGCGGCGGTGCGGGTGACGCGGACCCGGCTGTCCACGTCCTCCACCCAGTCCACCGGCAGCTCCAGCACGCGCAGCCCGTTGTGCTCGGCGAGCAGCAGCAGCTCGGTGTCGAAGAACCAGGCGTCGTCCTCGACGTGCCGCAGCAGCGGGCGGACCACGTCGGAGCGGGCCGCCTTGAACCCGCACTGGGCGTCCAGGAAGCGGGTCTTGTGGGTGAGGCGGAGCAGGGTGTTGTAGCCGCGCGAGATCAGCTCGCGGCGGGCCCCGCGCACGGTGCGCGCGCCGGGGACCAGGCGGGAGCCGATGGCCAGGTCGGAGTGGCCGACGGCGAGCGCGGCCAGCAGCGGGACCAGGGCGTCCAGCCCGGTGGACAGGTCGACGTCCATGTAGGCGACCACGGCGGCGGTGCTGCTGATCCACGCGGCCCGCACGGCGCTGCCCTTGCCGCGCCGGTCCAGGCACACCACGCGCACGCGCGGCAGGGCCTCGGCCAGTTCGAGCGCGATGGCGCGGGTGCGGTCGGTGCTGCCGCTGTCGGCGACGGTGATGGTCCAGTCGAACGGCAGGTGCTCGGTGAAGTAGGCGTGCAGCACGGCGACGCAGCCGGGCAGGGCGCGCTCCTCGTCGTGCACCGGGACGACGACGTCGACGGTCACCGAGGACAGCGGCCCCGACCCGCCTGGGGGTCCGGGCGCGCGCTCGTCGGGACCGGGCAGCCGCGTGGTGGTTCCACCGTCCATCGTCAGCTCCTCGCAGGGCCCCCGCCCGGTGACCCTAGGGCTGCCGGGCGGGGGCGGGCTTCTTCCAGAGTGCGCTTTTCTGCACCGGGTGGGACCGGTGCGGCGGCGGGAGCGGCGGCGGGCGGCGGTTACAGGAACTGGGTGTTCGGCTCCAGGCCGCACGCGACCCGGCCGTACAGCTCCAGGTTCGTGTCGGGGTGCGCGAACGCGTGCAGGCTGGAGGTCTGGCTGTCGCGGGCGATCCGCTGCATCGGCACGGTGGTCAGGGTGGACGAGGCCCCGCTGGCGTCGGCCAGGATGTCCACCGCCTCCTTGGCCCGCTGCACGCCGACGCCGAGGTCGAGCCGTGCGCCCACCCGGTCCTGCACCGACCACGGCGCGCCGGTCTTCGCGTCGACCCGCGCGGCGACCCGGTGCACGTGGAACCCGGACTCGTCGATGCGGGCCTGCGCGTCGGCGACCCGCAGGTGGGTGATCGGGGCGTGCGCCTGCCGCTCGTAGTCGGTGTAGGTGATGCCCCTGGTGGGCAGGCGCTCGAAGAAGGCCTGCCGCGCGGCGCGGGCGAGGCCGTAGGCGGTCGCGCTGGTCACCGCGCACGCCCACGGCAGGAACGGCACGTTCCACAGCCGCGAGGCCGCGTTGGTCGCCGAGCGGTGCCTGCCCTCGCGCATCACCGGGGCCATGGGCAGCACGCGCGCGTCGGGCACGAACACGTCCTTCGCGGTGGTGGTGACGCTGCCGGTGCCGCGCAGGCCCGACGAGTGCCAGTCGTCCACGACCTCCATGTCGGCGAGCGGCACCAGCACCAGCACCGGCTCCGGGTCGGCGCCCTCGGCGGCGCGGACGGCGGCGTGCGCGTTCCAGCCGCTCTGCCTGGCCCCGGTGTTGAAGCTCCAGCGGCCGTTGAGCACGACGCCGCCGTCGGTGGGCACGCCGACGCCGTGCGGGGCGAACGTGCCGCAGATCCGGGTGTCGCCGGAGGCGAGGACCTCGTCCTGCACCTCGTCCGGGAACAGGCCCGCCAGCCAGGTGCTGATGTTCCAGACCGTGGCGACCCAGCTGGCCGCGCCGTCGCCGAGCGCGATCTCGGACAGCACGTCGACCAGGGTGGTGGTGTCGCACTCGTGGCCGCCGTAGCGGGCGGGCAGGGTGAGCTTGAGCAGTCCGGCGTCGGCGAGCGCCGCGATCGCGTCCGGGTGCAGGACGCGGTTCTCCTCCTGCCAGGTCGCGTGCTTAGCCAGCGCGGGCGCCAGCTCGGCGGCCCTGCCGACCAGCTCGTCGCGCGAGAGCGCGGTGGTGTTGTTCATCAGTGGCTCCGTCACGTGTCCGCCGGTCCGGTGATCGCGCGGGACCGGGCGTTTCCGGGGATGGGGGTTCTGCGGCGGCCGGGCCACCCGCTGCGGCGGCCTGGGTGGTGGAGGTGGAACCGATAGTGGCACCGCGCGGTACCGCAAGGCGTCTTCCAGGTTGCCCGGCTGCCGCGCCCGGCTCGTCCGCGCTCAGCCGCCCCGCACCGTCCTGGCGAACGCGCGGAGGTCGCCCGCGTACAGCTCGGGGACCTCCAGCGCGGGGAAGTGGCCGCCCCGGTCGAACTCGGACCAGTGCGCGATGGTGGGCAGCACGGCGTCGGCGAAGCGGCGCAGCGGCAGGGTGATGTCGCGGGTGAACACGGCGACGCCCACCGGGCAGGACAGCGGCCACGGGCCCGCGATGCGGCCGGTGTTGGCGTTGCTGCCGTCCAGCGAGTCGTGGTAGATCCGGCCGGAGGACGCGGCGGTCGCGGTGAGCCAGTACAGGGTGGTGTTGGCCAGCATCAGGTCCCGGTCGATCACCTCGTCGGGGGTGGCCCGGCAGTCGCTCCACTCGCGGTACTTCTCCACGATCCAGGCGAGCTGGCCGACCGGGGAGTCGGTGAGGCCGTAGGCGACGGTGTGCGGGCTGGTGGTGAGCAGCCGGAAGTGCGCGGAGCCGTCCTCGCCGTAGCGGGCGAGAGCGGCCAGCCTCGCGGTCTCGTCGGGGGTGAGGTCGGCGAGCGCGGCCGGGTCGTCGGGCGGGAAGGTCAGCAGGGTGTTCACGTGCACGCCCGCCACGTGCTCGGGGTCGTGCAGCGCGAGTTCTGCGGCGATGGCCATGCCCCAGTCGCCGCCCTGGACGAGGTAGCGGTCGTAGCCGAGGCCCGCCATCAGCTCGCCGAACGCGCGCGCGACGCGGCGGTGGCCCCATCCGGGTCCGGTGGTGGGTCCGGAGAAGCCGAACCCCGGCAGGGACGGCAGGACGAGGTGGAAGGCGTCGGCCGGGTCGCCGCCGTGCGCGGCCGGGTCGGTGAGCGGGCCGACGACCCGGAGGAACTCGACGTACGAGCCGGGCCAGCCGTGCGCGATCAGCAGCGGGGTGGCGTCGGGCTCGGGCGAGCGGACGTGGGCGAAGTGCAGGTTCGCGCCGTCGACGGTGGCGGTGAACTGGGGCAGCTCGTTCAGGCGGGACTCGACGGCGCGCCAGTCGAAGGAGGTCCGCCAGTGCTCGACCAGGTCCTTGAGGTAGTCCGGGGGCACGCCCCGCGACCAGTCGGCGCGGTCGTGCTCATCGAGTCCTGCGGGCCAGCGGGTGCGGGCGAGGCGGTCGGCCAGGTCGTCCAGGTCGGCCTGCGGGACGGCGACCCGGAACGGTGTTGTTCGCAGGTCGGCGGCGCCGGGTGCGGGTGGGGCGGAGGTGGGTGCGTCCACGGTGGTGGGCCTCTCGTCTGGCGCGCTCGGGGCGCGCGGGTGCGCGCCGGGCGCGACGGCGTCGGGTTCGGCGCTGGGGGTTCGGCGCGGGCGGCGCCCGCCGCGAGCGGGGGCGCCGCGTCCGGGGCTAGGCCCGGTCCCGCGCGCCCGCGATCGTGGCGGGGTCGTACTCGTCGTGGCGGCGCAACCAGCCCATGATCGGGCCGGAGCCCCGGCCCTCCGGCTTCTCCCAGCCCTCCTGGCGGCCGAGCGCGGTCAGGTCCAGCCAGTTGTAGGTGGTGTTGAGCAGGTCGTCGCCCCTGCCGTAGCAGGAGTAGGTGTGGAAGACCCGGTCGCCCTGGCGCAGGAACGCGCTGACGCCCTGCTCCTCGCCGCTCCAGTTCTCCCAGGCCGGGTTGAGCCTCACCAGCTCGTCGTAGTCCCGGTAGTTCCACTGGACCGGGGCGATCGAGGCGTCGAAGCTGACGTGGTAGTCGTAGTTGAACGCGCTGCCGTGGGAGGAGTACCAGGGCACGTGCCAGCCCATCCGCTCCCGGTAGGCCTGGAGCCGGGGCAGCGGCGCGCGGGAGATCGCGACGAGCGTGGTGTCGCGGGCGTGCAGGTGGGTGAGGTCCCCGACGCAGTCCTGCCAGAACGAGCAGGACGGGCAGGCGGCGTCCATGTCGGGCCCGAACATCACGTGGTGCACGAGCAGCTGGCGGCGGCCGTCGAACAGGTCGAGCAGGGTGGCCTCGCCGTCCGGGCCCGCGAACCGGTAGTCCTCGGTGACCTCGACCATGGGCAGGCGGCGGCGGGCCTCGTTGACCCGGTCGCGGTGCCTGGTCAGCTCCTTCTCCTGGTCGAGGAGCTCCAGCCGGGCGGCCAGCCACTGCTCGCGGGTCACGATCTCCGGGTCGGTCATCGTCCGTCCTCCTCCGGGACCGCCCCGTGGCGGTCCCTGGTGGTCCGGGTCACACCTTGGCCCAAGTGGAGTCGGAACGGGCGGATCTCGTGGCCGCGTCGAGCACTTCCTGCACCTGCCGGGCATCGGCGAAGGACGGGGTGGGGTCGCGGTCGTCGGCGATCGCGGCGAGGAAGTCGCGGATCTCGTGGGTGAACGGGTGGTCGAAGCCGACCGCGCAGCCGGGCGGCCACCAGCCGGTGACGTGCGGGTGCTCGGGCTCGGTGACCATGATCCGGCGGAAGCCGCGCTCGGTGCGGGGGCCGGTGGCGTCGTGGAAGCTCAGCTCGTTGAGGCGGTCCAGGTCGAAGGCGGCGGCGCCGAGCGTGCCGCCGACCTCCAGGCGCAGGGTGTTGCGGTGGCCGGTGGCGGCCCAGCTGGTCTCGCAGGTGGCGAGCGCGGACTTGCCCAGGCGGCCGGTGAGCAGCGCGGCGTCGTCCACGGTGACCTCGGCGGAGCCCGTGCCGTCCGGGAGCGCGCGGCGGCGGGTGAACGTCTCGGTCAGCGCGCTCACGCCGGTGAAGCGCAGGCCGGTGACGTGCTGGACCAGGTCGACCACGTGCGAGCCGAGGTTGCCCAGCGCGCCGGAACCGGCCCGCTCGCGCTCCATCCGCCACACCAGGGGGACGTCGGGGTCGGCGAAGAAGTCCTGGAGGTAGGAGGCGCGCACGTGCCGGATCTCGCCGAGGCGACCGGCATGCACGAGCTCGCGCAGCTGGCCGATCGCGGGCAGGCGGCGGTAGTTGTAGGCGCACGCGGACCGGACGCCGCGCGCGCGGGCGTCCTCGGCCGCGTCGACCATGAGGTCCGCCTCGGCCAGGGTGTTGGACAGGGGTTTCTCGCACAGCACGTGCTTGCCCGCGGCGAGGGCGGCCGTGACGATCTCGGCGTGGCTGTCGCCGGGGGTGCACACGTCGATCACGTCGACGTCGTCGCGGGCCACCAGGTCGCGCCAGTCGGTGACGTGCCCGTCCCAGCCGAGGCGGCGGGCGGCGTCGGCGGTGCGGTCGGGGTCGCGTCCGCAGAGCACGGCGGCGCGGGCGCGGACCGGCAGGTCGAAGGCCCGGTTCACCACCTGCCAGGCGTGCGAGTGGACCACGCCCATGAAGCCGTGGCCCACCAGTCCGACCCGCAGCTCTGTCCTGTCCATGGTCGCCTTTCGGGGGTTGGGTGGCGCGTGGCCGGGGCGGCGGCGACGGCGGGGTCCGGGTGCGGCGGCGAGTGGCGGCGGGCGTTGCGGGCGGCGGTGGCGCGTGGGCGGGCAGGCGGTCGGTGGGGGGGCACGCGGGTGGGCCGGTGGCGGGCGGCAGCGGGCAGTCGGGCACCGGCAGCGGGCGGGCGAGGACGGCTGGCGGGTGGGTGGCGGCGGGGCGCGGGTGGGTGGTGCGCGCGGGCGGGCGGTGGCAGACAGGTAGTGGCGCGCGAGCGGGTGCTGCACGCGGACGGGTCGTGGCGGACAAGTGGTGGCGCGCAAGCGGGTGCCGCACGCGGACGGGCGGTGGTGGACAGGTAGCGGCGCGCGGGTGGGTGGTGCGCGCGGGCGGGCCGTGGCGGACAAGTGGTGGCGCGCAAGCGGGTGCCGCACGCGGACGGGCGGTGGTGGACAGGTAGCGGCGCGCAAGCGGGCGCCGCACGCGGGCGGGCGGTGGCGGACAAGTGGTGGCGCGCAAGCGGGTGCCGCACGCGGACGGGTCGTGGGTGGACGGGTGGGGTGGCGGGCAGGCGGAATCGGGTGGTGGGCGCGGTGGACGGGCGCGCGTGGCCGGGGAGCGGGCTCTGGGGGCGTCCGTCCCCGGCCTGCGCGCCGCCCGAGGGGGCGGCGAGGGCCCACCGGTCGCCGCGCCACGCCTCGTGCGGTCCCCGGCGCGTCGGCGCCGGGGGTTGCCGTCCGTGCGCGCCGGGCGGGTCCGTCCCGCCTCGTTCGCGCACCGACGACCAGCATGGCTCCGGGCCCGCCTGCCGCGCTTCTCCCAGGCTGCCCTCTTCGCCTGGCCGCCTTCCGGGGGACGTCCCGGCACTCGGGTCGGGTGCGCACTCTGGGAGAAGCGCGCCGACGACCGCGCCGGGATGCTGTAGCGCGCCCGGCCCCCGCACCGCTCCCCTGCCGCTCCCCGAGGAGACGAGATGGCGCGCCCCACCGCAGACCGCTCACCCGCGCCGGTTCCCGACACCGGCACGTCCCTGTTCGTCAACGGGCACTTCCCGCGCAGGCGCGGGCTGGTGCTGCTGCTCAGCTCGGTCGCCGGGTTCCTGCTGACCGTGGTCTGGTCGGCGCACTTCGTGGACTCCACCATCGGCGACACCGTGGCCAACACCCTGCTCGGCCACGACGCCAAGGCCACCCCGATCGCCGGGATCGCGGCCGGGGTGCTGTTCGCGTTCGTCAGCGGACTGGCGGGCACGTTCACCGCGTGCAACGTGGCCGCGTTCAGCGCGGTCGCCCCGATGCTCGGCGCGGACGGGTCGCGGTGGGCCAGGGCGCGGGCCGCGCTCACCCCGCTCGGCTGGCTGGCGGCGGGCATGGTGCCGGTGTCGGCGCTGTACGGGGCGGTGGTCGGGCTGGTCGGCACCCGGATGCCGCAGTTCTCCACCGCCGCCACCGAACCGGGCGTGCTGAACGGGCGGGCCGTGCAGTCGCTGGTGGTGTTCGGGCTGATCGGGCTGGTGATGGTCTACCTGGGGCTGTCCGCGCTCGGCTACGTCCGCGACCCGTTCCGCCGGGTCTCCCGGCGCTTCCCGCAGGCCCCGCTGGTGCTCATGGGCGTGCTGGTGGGCGCGTTCCTGATCGGCCGCCCGTTCCCGCTGTTCCGGCAGATGTTCCGGGACGCGGCCGAGCGGCACGACCCGTTCTACGGCGCGGCGGCGTTCACCCTGCAGTCGCTGGGGAACGTGCTGGTGATGGCGGTGCTGTTCGTGGCGCTGGCGGCGCTGACCGGCGGGCGGCTGCACCGCTGGCTGACCGCGAAGCCCTCGCGCGCCGCCGCGATCACGGCCGCCGCGCTGATCACCGCCGGGGTGTTCACGTTCCTGTACTGGGACGTGCGGCTGCTGGCCCGCCGCGAGATCATCCCGTGGTACCCGGTCGCGCCGTGGGCGGGCTGATCAGGGCATCCGCACCTTCCGCAGGAACGGCTCCAGCAGCCACGGGCGCCTGCCCCACACCAGCAGCCCGCCGGTGAGGGCGGCGCGGGCCCGGCCGATCCGGTGGAACACCACCAGGTTCAGCGCGGACGGCCGGAACCGCAGGTGCACGTCGCACGGCCCGCCGCCCTCCTCCACCCGCGCCACGCCCGCGCCGAGCACCATCGTCACGGGCTCGGTGCGGGTGGAGTGGAAGCCGACCGCGATCGGGCGGGGCGGATCCGGGTAGTCGTCGAGCAGGCGGCCGTGGCCGTGCCTGGTCAGCTCGACCAGGAACAGGTCGAGGAACAGCGCGGCCTGCTCCTCCGGCAGCTCCCACGGGACGCCGGACGCGCGGGCGATGTCCCAGCCGTGCACCAGCAGCTCGTTGCTCAGGTGCGCGAGCAGGCCCGCGAGCGGCAGCCGGGAGCCGCCGAGCCAGGGCAGGACGGTGGTCGGGTCGGCGTGCTCGGTGGTGGCCAGCACCTCGGCGACCGCCTCGCGCAGCCGGGCGGCGAGCCGTTCCGGGTCGCGCTCGGCGAAGGCGTCCAGCTGCACCGCGTTCATGCCGCCGGAGAGGGTGGCGAGCGTGGTGGCGGGCAGGTGGGGGCGCACCTCCGGGATGGGGAACGGCTTGGTCCCGCCCGCGACGACCGCCGTGTTGTTGAGCGCGATGGCGGTGACGTGCGCGGCGGTGTCGGCGACGCTCCAGCGGCCGACCGCGCGCGCCGCCGGGTCGGGCGCGGACTCGACGAGGGCGGCGAACCGCTCCCCCGCGTCCCGCACCGCCGCCCTGGCCTGCCGCCAGCGCTCCGGGGTGACCCTGGTGGCGGCCTCGCCGCGCGCACGTGCCCGGACCATCGCTCACCCCTCGCTCGTCGGCTGCGGACCGCGTCCCAGGGTGGCCCGGCCGGGCGGGCGGCGGCTCTCCGAGGTTGCCCGATCACGCCCTCGCCACGCCCCGCGCGCCCGTCCAGGGTCCAAGAGCCCTGTCGCCCCACCGTTCTCGGTGTTCGGGGCACGCAGGGAGTAGTGGTCCGCGCACCCCGGTCAGCACGATCGGGCCAGGTCGCACACCGGTCCACCCGGCCGGGTCCACCCGGTCCCACGACGGAGAGGGGGCGCTCGTGCCGAACACCGCACGCCGCCTGGTCCGACTGCCCGGTCTGGCGCTGCGCGGCGCCCGCGTGGGCGCGGTGGTCCTGGGCCACGCCGCCGCGCTGGCGGGCGCGGCGCTGCTGGCGCGGTTGCGCGGCTCGCCCGGCGGGGTGGTGCTGCGCGACGGCGGGCGGTGGGTGCGGCTGCTGACCGCGCTCGGCCCGTCCTACATCAAGATCGGCCAGCTGCTGAGCACCCGCCGCGACCTGCTGCCCGACGCGGTCACCGGTCCGCTGTCCACGCTCACCGACGCCGCGCGCCCGCCGCGCGCCTGGCGGGTGCGGCGGGCGGTGCGGCGCGCCTACCGGGACCGGGAGTGGCCGTTCGCCGGGTTCGAGTGGGAACCGGTGGCGTGCGGGAGCATCGCGACCGTCCACCGGGCCACCACGCTGGACGGCCGGGACGTCGCGGTGAAGGTGCGCAGGCCCGGCATCGCGCGGGTGATGCGCCAGGACTTCGCGCTCACCTCCGCCGCGATGGCGCTGGCCGCGCGGCTGCCCGCGCTGCGCAGGATGCCGTTCGCGCTGATGCACGCCCAGGTCGGCGGGGCCATCCTGCGGCAGCTCGACTTCACCGCGGAGGCCGAGTCGCTGGCCCGGTTGCGCGCGAACCTGGCCGCGTTCGGGAACGTCCGCGTGCCCGAGCCGCTGCCGGGGCTGTGCACGCCGGAGATCGTGGTCATGGAGTACGTGGACGGGCTGACCCGGTTCGAGCCGGGCGAGCTGGACGCGGCGACCCGGCGCGCGGTGGTGCGGGCGGTGCTGGCGGCGATCTACGAGATGCTGTTCGTGGACGGCGTGGTGCACTGCGACCTGCACCCCGGAAACCTGTACTTCGACCGCGACGCCGGGCTGGTCGTGCTGGACGCCGGGTTCGTGATCCGGCTGCCCGAGGCGGTGCGCCGGTCGTTCTCCGACTTCTTCATCAACATGGCGATGGGCGACGGCTGGATGTGCGCCCAGATCGTCGTGGACAGCGCCGCGCACGTGGCCGACGACTGCGACCTGGAGGGCTTCCGGTCGGGGCTGCGCGAGCTGGTCGCCGAGAGCTCCGGCGCGCTGTCCGGCGAGTTCGACCTGGCCCGGTTCGCGGGCAGGCTGTTCGACCTGCAGCGGCGGTTCGGGCTGTTCCCGGCCCCGGAGTTCGCGTTCCCGCTGCTGTCGCTGCTGGTCGTGGAGGGCATGGTGAAGGGCTTCGACGCCGAGGTCGACTTCCAGGCCGAGGCGGTCCCGGTCCTGCGCCGCCGCAACACCCCCCGTATCCCCGGTTCCACCGCTGAGAGGTGAGTCGAGAATGGACGCAACGACCGAGGTCCGAGTCCCGATGGTGGAGGAGGCGCAGGCCACCGGCCGCGTCGCCGAGCTGTACGCCGAGATCAAGCAGGCCACCGGGCTGCCGTTCGTGCCCGACATGTTCCGGCTGACCTCGTCCCGGCCGGACCTGCTGGAGGCGGTGGTCGCGGGCTACAAGGGCATGTACCTGGGCGGGGTGCTGCCGAGGCAGACCCGCGAGCTGATCTCGGCGTGGACGTCGAAGGTGAACCAGTGCCCGTACTGCGTGGGCACGCACAACTTCTTCTTCCGCGCGTTCGGCGGGCCGGAGGAGACCGCGAAGGCGGTGGAGACGGCCTCCGGCGTGGAGGAGCTGCCGGTGGACGAGCGCACGAAGGTGCTGCTGCGCCTGGTGACGAAGGTCAGCCGGGAGGCGTACAAGATCACCGAGGAGGACTGGCTGGTCGCGGGCGAGGCGGGGTGGAGCCGGGAGGAGCTGCTGGAGGCGTTCTTCACCGCGTCGATGTTCAACTTCATCACGCGCATGGTCGACGGGCTGGGCCTCGGCTACTCGGTGGCCGCGAGCCGGGTGTCGCAGCAGCCCGTGGCCCAGCAGCCGGTGTCGCAGCAGGCGCCGGGCGGCGGTGACCGGTGAGCCCGTCGCGGGCGGTCCTGATCACCGGGGTCAACTCCAGCGGCGGGCTGTCCTCCGGCACCGGCCGGGCGACGGCGCTGCGGCTGCACCGCGCCGGGCACCCGGTGTACGCGACCGGCCGGAACCCGGACGGGTTGCAGGACCTGGCCGCCGAGGGGATCACGACGCTGCGGGTGGACGTGACCGACGAGGCGTCGATGGCCGCGGCGGTCAAGCGGGTCACCGAGGACCACGGCGCGGTCGGGGTGCTGGTGAACAACGCCGCCTACAGCCTCAACGGCACGATCGGCGAGACGCCGGTGGAGCAGGTGCGCAGGCAGTTCGAGACGAACTTCTTCGGGCTGTCCAGGATGACGCAGCTGGTGCTGCCGGGGATGCGGGAGCAGCGGTCGGGGCGGATCGTGATGATGTCCTCGATCTTCGGGCTGTTCGCCACCCCCGGCCGGGGCTACTACCAGGCGACCAAGCACGCGCTGGAGGCCATCAGCGACTCGCTGCGGCTGGAGGTGGCGCCGTGGGGCATCAAGGTGGCGGTGATCGAGCCGTCGCCGATCCTGGGCTCGTTCGTGCCGACCACCGTGGGCGACCTGGGCCTGTCCTCCGACAGCGACCTGTACGCGGACTTCTGGCAGCGGTTCGTGGACTGGCACGGCGCCTACCGGGAGGTGGAGAACCCGACCGGGCGCGGGCGCACGTCGGTGCGCTCGGGGCAGGTGGCGAAGGTGGTGGAGCGGGCGATCACCGACCGCAGGCCGCGCATCCGCTACCGGGTGGGCATCCCGGTGCGGCTGCTCGGGCCGCAGCGGGCGATCTTCGGCGACCGGGCGTGGGAGGTGTTCGTGAAGCGGTTCTTCCCGCAGCCGTGACCCGGTGAGCGCGCAGCGGCTCCGGACCCCCGCACGGGTCCGGAGCCGCTTTCGCTTGCGGGGCGGGGGTTCCTCCGCCCCCGGAACGGCGGCGGACCGCGCCGGGCTCAGCCGGTGCGCAGCCAGTCGGCCATCCGCTCGCCGATCATGATGGAGGTGAGGTTGGTGTTGGCGCGCACGGTGTTCGGCATGATCGAGGCGTCGCACACGTGCAGCGCCTCCAGGCCGTGCACCGCGCCCCGCTCGTCCACCGCGGTCGACGGGTCGGACGCCGGTCCCATGCGGACCGTGCCGGTCGGGTGGTAAGCGCTCTCCAGGCTGGTCTTGACGTACTGCCGCACCATGTCGTCGTTGTCGATCATGGCGTCGCGCAGCACGACGAAGCCCTGGCCCAGCTTGAGGATGTCCGGGTGGTGGGCCAGCCGCCACGCGGTGCGCACGCCGTCCACGAGCACGTCGATCTCGCGCTCGTCGTCCAGGAAGTTCAGCCGGATGACCGGGGCGGCGAGCGGGTCGGTGGAGTCCAGGGTGACCCGGCCGCGCGAGCCGGGGCGCTGCGCCACGACCATCACGCCCAGGATCTCGGTGGTGCCCGCGAGCATCTGGAGCTCGGGGAACGGGCCGAGGCCGAAGTGGTTGACCATGTAGTACTGGAGGTCGTTGAAGTCGCCGGTGACCGGCGAGGTGGTGCGCAGGATCTGCTGGAGGAACGCCTCGGTGCGGTCCACCGCGCCCGGTTCGGGCACCAGGAACGCGCCGGTGCGCTGGTGGTCGACCAGGTTCGCGCCGACGCCGGGCAGGTCGGCGCGCACGTCGACGCCCAGCCGCCGCAGGTCCTCGGCGGGGCCGATCCCCGAGCGCAGCAGGATCGCGGGCGTGCCGATCGCGCCCGCCGCGAGCAGCACCCGGTCGCCGCGCACCAGCTCCGGTTCCGCGCCGGGCGCGCCGACCAGCACGCCGACCGCCCGCTGCCCCTCGAACACCACCCGGTCGACCAGCAGGCCGGGTGCGAGCTCCAGGTTGGCCCTTCCCCTGGTCAGGGCGAGGTAGGTGCTGGCGGTGGTGGCCCTGCGGTCCCGGTCGTGCCGGGTGGACGGGATGGAGCCGACGCCGGTGGCCTCCGGGTGGTTGTGGTCGGCGACCTCGGCGAACCCGTTCTCCAGGCAGGACTGGGTGAAGGCGGTCTGCCCGATGGGCAGCTCGTCCGCGCTCCAGCGCCGGATGGGGATCGGGCCGGAGCCGCCGTGGAACTCGCTCTCGCCGTAGTCCCCGTCGCTCTCCAGCTTCCGGAAGTAGGGCAGCACGCCCTGGTAGGACCAGGCGGGGTTGCCCGCCGCCGCCCAGTCGTCGTAGTCGGCGGGCACGCCGCGCAGCCCGACCGTGGCGCCGACCGCCGAGGAGCCGCCGGTGAGCTTGCCGCGCGGGTAGCGGATGCGGCGGCCGTCGTGCACGTCGGCGCGGAAGTCCCAGTCCTGCCCGGTGAAGGACATGGACCTGCCGTGGAAGACCTCCTCGGGCAGCTCGTCCGGCCGGGCGTGGTCGGGTCCGCCCTCCAGCAGCAGCACCCGGCGGGCCGGGTCCTCGCTGAGCCTGGCCGCGAGCACCGAGCCCGCCGATCCCGCTCCGACGATGATGTCGTTGTAGTGGGCCGTCATGTGATCCCTCTGGGCTAGTGGGTGCGGGCACGGGTCGCACCCGCCGGGAGCCGAGAGTCGCACCGCGCCGAACGGCGCTGCTACTCGCGCGTTGCCCGCGCTCCGCGCCGCCGGTGGCGCACTTCGCACGTTGGAAGTAGGCGGTGACCGGCCCGCGCGGTGACGATCGGGTGATCCGTCAGCCGCGCCTGAGCGGCCGGGCGAGGGGAGCGATCGATGAGCAGCACGCTGGGCGCGCTCCGGCGCCGAGTCCTGACCCCCGACGTGTCCGAGACGAGGCTCTCGGTGCGCGGGTTCCACGACAAGGACCCGGCCGCGCGGGAGCTGCTGGAGACCGTGGGCGGCAGCTTCCTGGCGGGCTTCGGGCACGCCGCGCAGGCCCGCGCGCCCGAGGACGCGACCGCGCCGCTGGACGGGATTCCCGCGCCGTACCGGGGTTTCGCGTACGAGGGCGCGGGCATGGCGTTCGCGATCCGGGACGCGCTGCCGCTGGGCAGGCGCGGGCGCAACGCCCGGTTCCTGAGCGGGGCGGGCGCGCCGCACGCGTACATGGTGTACGTGGGCGCGGGCTGGGCGATGGCGCGGGTGCCGCGCGCGCTGTGGTCGCGGATGGCGCTGGACGACCCGCTGCTGCGCTGGCTGGCGCTGGACGGCTACGGGTTCCACCAGGCGTACTTCCACACCGGGCGGTACGTGCGCGAGCGGTACCGGGAGGCGCGGTTCCCCTGGCCGGGCGGGCCGATGTCCTGGTACGCCGACCACGTGATCGACCAGGGCATCGGCCGGGCGTCGTGGTTCGTCGGCGGCGCGGACCCTGCGGTGGTGGCCGACCTGATCGACTCGTTCGCCGAGTCGCGGCGCGGCGACCTGTACGCGGGCGCGGGGCTGGCCGCCACCTACGCGGGCGGCGGCGACGAGGGGGAGCTGCGGGAGTTCGCCGCGCGCGCCGGTGACTGGGCGCCGCAGCTGGCGCAGGGCAGCGCGTTCGCCGCGACCGCGCGGGTGGACGCCGGGTTGGAGGTGCCGCACACCTCGGTCGCCACCGGGGTGTTCTGCGGGATCACCCCGCGCGAGGCCAAGGAGCTGTGCGACCGCACCCGGCCGGGCCCGGTGGCGGAGCTGCCCGAGCGGCCCGGCGTGCCCGCCTACGAGGTGTGGCGGCAGCGGATCGCCTCGGCGTTCGGGGCGGGGGTGTCGGCGTGACCGCCGTGCGGCCGGTGCGCGAGTTCCCCGGACCGCCCGCGCGGCAGGCCCCTGCGCTGCTGGCCAGGATGGCGCGGGACCGGCTGGAGGTGATGACCTCGGTGGCCGCCCGGTACGGCGACGCCGTGCGGTTGCGGCTGGGGCCGAAGTCGCTGCACTTCTTCAACCACCCCGACCACGCCAAGCACGTGCTCGCCGACCACGCCGCCAACTACCGCAAGGGCATCGGCCTGGTGCACGCCCGGCGCGCGCTGGGCGACGGGCTGCTCACCAGCGAGGGCGAGAAGTGGAAGGCGCAGCGCCGCACCATCGGGCCGGTGTTCCAGGCCCGCAGGGTCAACGGCAAGGCGGACGCGATCGCCCAGGAGGCGGTGCGGCTGGTGGCGCGGCTGCGCGCGCGGGCCGGGGACGGGCCGGTGGACGTCAGCGCCGAGATGACCGGGCTGACGCTGGCCGTGCTGGGCCGGTCGCTGCTGGACGCGGACCTGGGCGCGTTCGACTCGGTGGGCGCCTCGTTCGAGGCGGTCCAGGACCAGGCGATGTTCGAGATGATGACGCTGAGCGCGCTGCCGACGTGGTTGCCGCTGCCCAGGCAGCTGCGGTTCCGGCGGGCGCGCGCCGACCTGGAGCAGGTGGTGGCGCGGCTGGCCGCCGAGCGGGCCGCGATCCCCGGCCCGGACGGGGACGACGTGCTGTCGCGGCTGGTCGAGTCGGTGCGCGGTGACGCGGACCAGCGGGCCGGGCGGCTGCGGATGCGCGACGAGCTGGTGACGCTGC
Source organism: Actinosynnema pretiosum (assembly GCF_024171695.1). Taxonomy (GTDB): domain Bacteria; phylum Actinomycetota; class Actinomycetes; order Mycobacteriales; family Pseudonocardiaceae; genus Actinosynnema; species Actinosynnema pretiosum. Next base: position 366,483 of record NZ_JAMTCF010000006.1, read on the forward strand.
TGCTGGCCGGGCACGAGACGACCGCCAGCACGCTCAGCTGGACCTTCCACCTGCTGGACCGGCACCCCGAGGTGTGGGAGCGGGTGCACGCCGAGGCCGTCGGGGTGCTGGGCGACCGGGTGCCGACGTTCGAGGACGTGCACCGGCTGCGGTACACCGGGATGGTGCTGCAGGAGGTCATGCGGCTGTACCCGGCGGTGTGGCTGCTGCCCAGGCAGGCGCGGGAGGCCGACGAGATCGGCGGCTACCCGGTGCCCGCGGGCGCGGACGTGCTGATCTGCCCGTACACCCTGCACCGGCACCCCGGCCTGTGGGAGGACCCGGACCGGTTCGACCCCGAGCGGTTCGACCCGGCGCGGGCGGCGGGCAGGCCCCGCTACGCCTACCTGCCGTTCGGCGCCGGGCCCAGGGTGTGCGTCGGCAGCGCGCTCGGGATGCTGGAGGCGACGATCGTGACCGCGTGCGTGGCCAGGGAGCTGCGGCTGAGCACCGCGCCCGGCCACCGGGTGCGCGCGGAACCCATGCTGACGCTGCGGGTGCGCGGCGGGCTGCCGATGCGGGTGCGGCCGGTCCGGTGACCGGACGGCCCTGAGCCCGGTGGAGGGATCGATGGTGTTGCGGGGTGTGGTGGCGGCGGGCCTGCGCGGGTTGTCCACGGCGCAGGTCCGCCGGGTGCGGCCGGTGCGGCACGGCGCGGCGGACGGGCTGGTGGCCAGGGTGTACCGGGAGCTGGAGCGCGACTTCGGGGTGCTCGCCCCGCCGGTCGCGCTGCACTCCCCCGCGCCCGACGTGCTGGCCGCCGTGTGGCTGGTGCTGCGGGAGACGCTGCTGGTGCCCGGACGGGCGCCGAGGGCGGTGAAGGAGGCGGTGTCGACGGCGGTGTCGGAGGCCAACCGGTGCCCGTTCTGCGTGACCATGCACTCGTCGGTGCTCGACGACCTGGTGGGACGCGGGGCGTCGGGGGGCGGGGGCTGGGGCGGGGCGAGCGCGCGCCGGACCGGCGCGGGCGGCGCGGAGCTGGGCGGCGCGGGTGCGGGCAGGACCAGCCTCGGCGGCGCGAACGCGGGCGGCACAGGCGCCAGCGGCGTGAACGCGGTCGGCGCTGGCGCTGGCGCTGGCGGCGCGAACCCAGGCGACGCGGGCGCTGGCAGGACCAGCGCCGGCGGCGTGAACGCGGGTGATGCGGGCGCGGGCAGGATTAGCGCCAGCGGTGTGAACGCCGGTGATGCGGGCGGTGCGGGCGCAGGCCAGGTGGACGCGGTCGGCGCGGAGTGGGCGGCGGCGGCCGAGTGGGCCTCCGCCGCCGCGTTCGCCGGGTCGACCGTCCCCGCGCCGTTCCCGGCCGACCAGGCGCCCGAGGTGCTCGGCACGGCCGTGGTGCTGCACCACCTGAACCGGGTGGTGAACCTGTTCCTGGGGCCGCTGCCGCTGCCGCCGGGCGCGCCCGCCGCGTCGATGGTGGTGGTGCGCCGGGTGCTGGTGCGGCTGATCAAGGCCGCCGAGCGCGGCGGGCCGGTGCGGGGCGCGTCGCTGGACCTGCTGCCCGAGGCCGACCTGCCCGCCGACCTGGGCTGGGCGGGCGGTGACCCGGTGCTGGCCGACGCGTTCGCGCGGGCGGCCGGGGCGCTGGACGCGGCGGGCAGGCGGTCGGTGCCGGTCGGGGCTCGGGAGCTGGTGCTGGAGCGGCTGGCCGCCTGGGACGGGCGGGCGCCGGGGGTGAGCCGGGCGTGGGTCGAGGACGCGGTGTCCGGGCTGCCCCCGGCCGAGCGGGCGGCGGGGCGGTTGGCGCTGCTGACCGCGCTGGCCGCCTACCAGGTGGACGACGCCGCCGTGGCCGCGTTCCGCGCGGTCGACGGGGAGGACCGGGCGCTGGTGGAGCTGACGTCGTGGGCGAGCACGGCCGCCGCGCGCCGGATCGGCTCGTGGGCGCCGCTGCCCTGAGCCGGAGCACTCGCGGACCCGGAGCGCCCCTGGGCGTTCCGGGTCCGCCGCGTCAGGAGCCGGTGGCCACGGCCAGACCCGCGCTGTCCAGCTCGGGCAGCGCCAGCAGGATCGGCAGGTCCAGCACGCGGGTCGGCCTGGTCGACAGGTCGACCTCGGTGGTGCGGCCCGCGACGACCTCGACCCGGTCGGCTGCGGCGACCAGCGCCGGGCCCTGCCGCCACGGCCGGGGCTCGGGGTCGTCCAGCGCGACCACGGCGGCCCGCAGGTACCAGACGCCCTCGGGCAGCGCGTCGAACCGGTACGGGCCCGAGCCGTCGCCGGTGTCGCAGGCGCGTGGCACGCCCTGGGCGATCGGGTCGGCGAACGCGGCCACGTACACCCGCGCCGGGCGCCCGGTCTCCGGCACGTCCACCCAGCCGCGCACCGCGCCGGTGACCGGGCTCGCCTGAGCCCTGGGCAGCGCGGACAGCGACAGCAGGCCCTCGGCGGACAGCGCCCGGTAGCGGGCCGGTGAGACGCCGACGCTGCGGGTGAACCGGCTGGTGAACGTGCCGAGGCTGTTGTAGCCGACCGAGTAGGAGATCTCGGTGACGCTGAGCCTGGTCTCCAGCAGCAGCTGCTTGGCGCGGCTGAGCCGGATGGCGGTCAGGAAGCGGCCCGGCGAGGTGCCGGTGAGCCCTCGGAAGACCCTGGAGAAGTAGAACTTGCTCAGTATCGCGGGGGTCGCCATGTCCGCCAGGGACAACGGCTCGTGGTACCGGGTCCACATCGTGTCGATCGCGCGCTCTACCGCGTCCTGCACAGCAGCCTCCATCCCGCTCGGCGAAGCGGTGGCCAGTCGGTGGACCGGGTCCGGGACGCGGGGGGTGGTTCCGCCCCGGTGGCCGCGAGCGGCCACCGGTCCTTCGCCAGGAACGCTAGCAGCGGGAACGCCGCTGGGAAGCCCCCGCGCGGCAGCACCGCACTCTGCGAGATGCGCGCGTCGCACAGCGCGTACCCGGTTGGTCCGTCCAGCCGCTCAAGCCGCCGTTCCGGACCACCGGACGCCCTGCGTCCACAGTGGACCCCGTGCCGCGCTTCCCTCTTCCCCGACAACGCTTTCCGCCAGTCCGGCGCCTCGCGCGCCCCGCCGCTTCGGACTGGCGCAGGCCCGGCGACCGGTCTGAGCCGGAGCCGGGAGAGCGCGTCCCCGCTGTGTGACACTGGCCCGGTGAGTCCGCGAAAGCTCGCACCCGAGACCCGCACGGCGCTGGTCGACATCGCGGGGCGGCTGCTGGCCGAGCACGGCGCGCAGGCGCTCTCCACCCGCCGCATCGCCGCCGAGGCGGGCACCTCCACGATGGCCGTGTACACCTACTTCGGCGGCATGAGCGGCCTGGTGCGCGCCATGGCGCACGAGGGCTTCGCCCGGCTGGAGCGGCAGTTCGGCCGGGTCAGGCACACCGACGACCCGGTGGCGGACGTGCTGGTGCTCGGGCACGCCTACCGGCACAACGCCAAGGCCAACTCGCACCTGTACGCGGTGATGTTCGGCGGCCAGTCGCTGGCCGGGTTCTCGCTCACCGAGGAGGACCGCCAGTACGGCCGGTACACGCTGCTGACCGCCGTCGAGCGGGTGACCCGCTGCATCGCGGCGGGCCGGTTCCGCGAGGGCGACCCGGCGCTGATCGCGCACGAGATGTGGATCGCCACGCACGGCCTGGTGAACCTGGAGCTGGGCGGCTACCTGATCCCGCCGGTGGACGCCGAGCGCTGCTACGAGGCGCTGCTGTGCGGCCTGGTCGCGGGCGCGGGGGACGACGCGGCGTCGGCCGGGCGGTCGGTGGCGCGGGCGGAGCGCAGGCGGCGGGACGAGGTGGAGGCGGACGGGGGCGCGGACGACGGGGTGGACGCGGTCGGCGAGGACACTGGGACGTGAGCAGGGTCGCCCGACAATGAGTCCACAGTGGACAGCGCCGGGCCGGGGTCCCCCTTCCCCGAACCGCCGCCCGCCGCCCGCCGCCCGCCGCCCGCCGCCCTAGGGAAGCAGCACGATCCGGCCGAACACCTCGCCCGCGTCCATCAACCGGTGCGCCTCGGCCGCCTCCGCCAGGGGCAGGGTGGTGTGCACGACCGGGCTCAGCTCGCCCTTCGCCGCGGCGGCCAGGAGTCGCGCGCGGACCCGGTTGCGCTCGGGCACGGGCACGGTCAGCAGGCTGAACGTGGCGAACGAGCGCGAGCGCTGGAACCCGCGCAGCAGCGCCGCGCCGAAGTCGGGCGGCGGCCACCCCGCCACGGCTCCGGCGAGGACCAGCCTGCCGTTGGGGGCCAACCGGTCCAGGAACGCGGGCAGGTCGGGGCCGCCGACCACGTCCAGGACGACGTCGAACGCCTCGGGGCCGTCGCCGCCGCCCGCCCGGTCCAGGAGGTGGGTCGCGCCGTGCGCGCGCAGGCGGGTGCCGCGCTCCGGCGACGAGGTGGTCACCGCGACCGCCGACGCCCCGCGCGCGGCGGCGATCTCCACCGCCGCGATGCCGATGCTGCCCGAGGCCCCGCGCACCAGGACGCGCTCGCCGGGCGCGAAGCGGGCGTGCGCCAGGGCGAAGTGCGCCACGGTGGCCGAGCTGCCCAGGGTGACCGCGTCGATGGCCGACAAGCCTTCCGGCAGCTCGGTCAGATCATCCGGGTGAACCGCCGCCCACTCCGCGTAACCCCCACCCGTGCCGGTGAACGCCCACACCCGGCGGCCCGTCCACGCCGGGTCGACGTCGGCCCCGACCGCCGTCACGGTCCCGGCCACCTCGCTGCCCAGCGGCAGGTCCGGCGGGAAGTCCAGCCCCAGGACGCCGCGCCGCAGCACCGCGTCCACCCCGCCCACGCCGATCGCCTCGGTCCTGACCAGCACCCGGTCGGGTCCCGGCGCCGGGTCGGGCGCCTCCCCCACCACCAGCACCTCGGGTCCACCAGCTCCTGCCACGGTCACCGCTCGCACCGCCGGTCCCTCCTCGTCCTCGCGGGTCGTCGTACCCTGCGGACGCTACGGACGCCCCCGTCCGCCCGACCGGAAGTGAGGCAGATGGCCGCCGGGACGACTCACCTGCGCTCGGACGCGCTCGACAACCGCGAGCGGGTCCTCACCGCGGCGCGCGCCCTGTTCGCCGAGCGCGGGGTGGACGTGGGGGTGCGGGAGATCGCCCGCGCGGCCGGGGTCGGCCCGGCGACGGTGTACCGGCGGTTCCCCACCAAGCAGGCGCTGGTGGAGGCGGCGTTCGGGCGGGAGATGGCGGACTGCGAGGCGATCGTGGCGCGGGGCTGCGCGGCCGGGGACCCGTGGGAGGGGCTGGTGTCGGTGGTGCGGGAGCTGGTGGTGCTGAACAGCCGGAACCTGGGGTTCGTGGTGGCGCTCGCCCCGGACGCGCGCACCGGGGAGGCGATCGCGGCGCAGCGGCGCGAGCTGCACCGGATGCTGGCGGACCTGACCCGGCGGGCGCAGGCGGCGGGGCGGGTGCGGGCGGACTTCGGCGTGGCCGACCTGGTGCTGCTCCTGCGGGCCGGGCGCGGGCTGTCGGCGAGCACCCCGCAGGCGCGGGACGCGGACGCGCGGCGGTTCGCGGACCTGGCGCTCGACGCGATCCGGGCGCGCTGACGGGCGCCGGGCGCGGCCCAGGCGCGCTGACAGGTGCCCAGGCGCGATCCGAACGGGGTGACGGGCCCCTGGCACGATCCGGACGGATTGACGGGCGCTGGCACGATCCGGAGGCGCCGACGAACACCCGGCGGTTCCGGACGCGCCGTCGAACACCTGGCGGTTCCTGACACGCCGACGGGCGCCCGCGCGAGGTGCTCCCCCACGCGGGCGCCCGTCAGGTCGGTGCAGGCCAGGTCGGCGCGGCCCCGGTCGACGCCGGTCAGCCCCAGGTCACCCCTCGTCCAGCCTGCGGTACCGGCCGCCGAAGAACACCAGCGGGGCGCCGTCCGACGCGGTCGTGGCGCTCAGCACCTCGCCGACGAACACCGCGTGGTCCCCGCCGTCGTACGCGTGCGCCACCCGGCACTCCAGCCAGGCCAGCGCGCCCGCCAGGAGCGGGGCGCCGGTGCGCTCGCCCGGTCGCCAGCCGACGCCGTCGAACTGGGCGGCCCCCTGCGGGCGGGACCGGTCGGCGAAGTAGCGGGCCACGTGCTCCTGCCCCTGCGCCAGCACCGAGACCGCGAACTCGCCCTCCTCGGTGATCGCCGCGTGCATGAGCGCGGTGCGCGCCACGCAGCACAGCACGAGCGGCGGTTCCAGCGACACCGAGGAGAACGCGTTCGCCGTCATGCCGTGGGTGCTGCGACCGGCCGTGGTGAGCACGGTGACGCCGGTGGCGAAGGTCCGCATCGCCTCGCGCAGCGCGGGGCGGGAGACCTGCGGGGCCGCTGGTCGGGTGCTCATCGCTCCACCCCCGCGTGCCCGGCGCAGCAGTGCGGGACCTCTTCCCGTGGCAGCAGCGGTTTCAGGTCAACGTCGGCGCCGAGCGCGTGCGCGGCGCCGAGCACCGCGAGCAGCGGCGCGCCGGTCGGGCTGGTGGTGTCGGTGGCCAGCGCGGGCACGTCCGGGGCGATGCGCGCCACCAGGTCGGTGAGCGCCCGGCCCGGTCCCAGCTCCACCGCGAGGTCGACGTCGCGCAGCGCCAGCGCGGCGGCCTGGCGGAACAGCACCGGCCGGTGGACCTGCTCGCGCAGCAGGGTCTCCGGGTCCTCGGCGGGGCGGGCGGTGACGGTCGAGACCACCTCCCGCTGCGGCGGGCCGATCCGGAACCGGCCGAGCGCCGTCGCCATCGCCTCGCCCGCGCCCGCCACGTGCGGGGTGTGGAAGGCGTGCGGCACGCGCAACCGGTGCACCCGCACCCCAACGCCCCGCGCCGCCGCGCACACCCGGTCCACCGCGTCGGCGGGGCCTGCCACGACGCTCTCGTCGAACGCGTGGTCACCCGCGACGGCGACGTCCTCGGCCACCGCGAGCGCCGCGGCGGTGTCGGAACCGGCGCCCAGCACGGCCATCGCGCCACCACCGGCCGAGGCGGTCGCCATCACGCGGGCCCGCTCGGCCACCAGCTCCAGCAGCGCGCGCGGGTCCAGGCACCCGGCCCAGCTCAGCGCGGTGAACTCGCCGAGGCTGTGGCCGACCGCGACGTGCGCGTCGACCCCGGCCATCCCCAGCAGCCTGGCCGCCGCCAGCGAACCGGCGACCACGCGCGGCTGCTCGGCGTCGGGGCCGTCCGGCAGGCGGGCGGCGCGCAGCACCTCGGCGGCCTCCGGGTAGCGCCGCCACACCGCGCCGCCCACCACCCTGCCGCCCTGCGCGGGGAACAGGTAGGCGATCCGGGGCGCGGTGGTGGCGCGGCCGAGGAAGACCCCCTCGTCGGGCAGGAAGGCCTTGGTGGCGCCCGCGTCCAGCAGTTCGACCAGCACCCGGAACGCCCGCCGCGCGTCCGCCGCGCCGGTGGCGACGACGGCGGCCCGCACCGGACCGCCGGTGCGGCTCCCGGCGAGCTCGGCCGCCAGCGCGGCGAGCGGCAGCGGGGCCTGCGCGCCACCGGTCAGCTCGGCCTCCACGTCCTGCGCGTGCTCCGGCAGCTCGCCCCCGGAGGGCGGGCCGGCGAGCCCGGCCAGCCGGTCGCGCAGCTCGCCGAACCCGGCCGCGTCGAGCAGCAGCAGCTCCGCGTCCCCGGCGCTCATCGCGCCGCCTCCGGGACCGGTCGCGCGGCAGCGGTTTCCGGGGAACCGGGGTCCTGGGCCCGCCGGGCGCGCAGGTGCACGCCCCACCACCACAACCCGCGCAGCAGGCACATGATGGCGGTGGCGAAGAACAGCGTGTAGACGACGTTGAACACCATGAGGATGCCGTAGATGAACGCGACCCCGCTGCCGAACATGAACTGGTTGACCGGCTTCGTGGGCGTGGTGCCCGGATCGGTGATCATGTAGTTGGTGAACAGCACGAACGCCACCCCGGTCATCACGCCGAGCGCGTTGTACAGCGACACGTCCCAGATCCAGTGCCGCACGAACGCCTGGATGGCGAACCCGCCCATCCAGCCGACGATCAGCGGCACCCGCTTGGTGAGCAGCCCGTTGATGACCGTGCCCGCCGTGGCGATGATGATCGGGATCATGACCCGCCAGTAGTAGTTCGCCTCCTCGGTGAACTCGTACGGCGGGGCGATGCTGATCCACGAGCCGAAGAACAGCAGCGCCAGCGTGATCCCGAAGTTCGACGGGTTCATGTAGTGCCGCATCCGGCCCGCGATCGGCGCCTGGAGCACGTGCTTGGCCGCGACGCCGCAGAACACGCCGAACAGGATCGGCCACAGCTGGTTGTTGGCGTACAGCAGCATGTTCACCGCGAGGCTGGTGATGTGCGCGGGCAGCAGGAACTCGTACACCCCGCGCATCCCGCGCCCGGCGAACCGGGGGGCGCGCTCGTACGCCCAGGCGCTGACCACCTCCAGCACGATCTCGGTGGTGTACCCGGCCAGGACGGCGATGAACGGCCACAGCCACGGCTGCTCGAAGCCGAGCAGCGTGTACCCGAAGACGTTGAACACGCTGATGGACAGGGCGAAGTTGCGCAGCGCGACGTAGCGCGGGTCGAGCTTGGGCGGTTTCGGGGCGGGGATGGTCGGCGCGGGGGCCTGGCCGTCGCCTGCCCGGTCGGTGGTGGGGGCGGTGGCGGTCATCGGACCGGGACCTCCTGTGCGGTGCTGGTCAGGTAGAGGGTGCGGTCGCCCTGGTCGACCGTCGTGGTCTGCTCGTGCAGCCGCCCGTCGAGGTCGCGCCAGCACAGCGTCAGCTCGACCGGGCCGGTGTAGTCGCCGAAGCCGAAGTGGACGTCGAAGCTGCGCTTGCCGCCGTGGCCGCTGCCGCCGTCGAGCTGCGAGACCTGCTGCCTGCCGTCGGGGGTGCGGGCGGTGACGGTGGCGCCGTAGGCGGGGCTGCCCGGTCCGGTGAGGCCGGTGTTCGGCCGGTCCACCGGGCGGTACAGGTGCAGCGTCAGGTAGCCGCCCCGGTCGGGCGCGGTGTTGGCGTAGAAGGAGGGCGGGCCCCACTGGCGGGCGATGGCCAGGTCGAGCGCGCCGCTGCGGGTGCTGTCGCCCATGGCGATGCCCCGGCTCGGGTGGTGCACGCCGAGGCCCAGCTCGCCGGTGATGTTGACGAACTGCTCCTCGTGGCGGCCCCTGGCGAAGAACGCGGGCGCCTCGTGGCCGGAGATGTCGTCGCCGGGCTGCAGGGTGGGCCACATGACCGGGTTGGACACCAGCATCTCGTTGGCCATGGCCAGCTCCTGGAGCCACGGCCAGCGGTCGGTGTCGCCCTTGACGAACCCGGTGGTCTGCACGACGTCGAGGTTGCCGGTGTTGGCGAAGTCGCCCATCTTGATGTCCCAGCCCCAGCCGGACCACGCGGTGGCCAGCTCCTGGCCGCGCTGGGTGAACAGCGCCTTGCCGCCGCCCATCGCCTCGGCCTGCGCCTTCGGCTCGGCCGCGTCGTTGACCCACAGGAAGTGGCTCTCCTCGAGGCCCCAGGCGGTGGTGATGTTGCTGACGGCCATGTCGAAGCTGCCGTTGCGGTCCACGTCCGCGAAGTCCACGCCCATGCCCTTGAACGAGTCCTTGCCCAGCACGAACGACTTGGGCGTGGTGGGGGTGCGGGTGCCGAGCACCGGGGTGAACCGGATGCGGTCGGCCGTGGAGGTGTTGTGCAGCATGAAGTCGTGGCCGAAGTCGTTGGCGATGTACACCTCGGGCAGGCCGTCGCCGGTCATGTCGGCGTTGCTGAGCCCGAGGGTCCAGCCGTTGGCGGCCAGGTGCGGGATCGCCGCGTCCTCCTCCACGTAGGCCGCGCTGGGCTCGTCACCGGCCGAGCCGGAGGTCCAGCGCAGCACGTGGTTGCCGCCGCCGTTGAGGGCCCTGGACAGCGAGTCGTTCATGGAGACGTTGTTCTGGCCCTGCGGGTCCAGCACGTCGGAGTCGGGGAAGTAGTTGCCGATGATGATGTCCGGGCGGCCGTTGCCCGCCAGGTCGCCCACCGTCACGGCGTTGGTGTGCCACTTGGGACCGTGGTAGTCGCCGTCCTGCGTGACCTGCGGGACGAGCTCGGTCGGGTGGTAGGAGGCGAGCTCGACGCGCTGCGCGCTCTCCTTGGCCAGGTACAGCACCGGGGTGCGCCCCCAGTAGCTCACCAGCAGGTCGGCGCGCCCGTCCGCGTTGAAGTCGCCCGGCGTGCAGCCGGTGGGGGCCATCGCGCGGCCCACCGGCAGCGGCGCCGGGTCGAGCAGGAACGGCGCGAACCGGTCCTCCTCGGGCGCGGTGGGCGCCGGTGTCACGATCACCTCGTCGGTGCGCGGGTCCACGACGCACAGCGAGTTCGCGCGCCCGTGGCCGGTGAGGTCGTTGAGGGCGATGCCCGCGCCGACCGAGGAGATCCAGCTGCGGATGCGGTGGAACTCCGGGTTGACCTCCCGGACGTCCTTCATCGGCAGGTCCGCGTAGCCGGGTGGCAGCTCGATGGGCAGCTCCCGGAACCCGTACTGCGCGGCGATGTCGTGCGCTCCGGGAACCGCGACGGCGGTGTGCCCGACCGCCAGCAGCGACGCGCCGACGAGGACGGTCACCACGCCCGGAACCAGTTTCCGCGTTCGCTCAGCAAAATCAGCCATGATCTCCCCGCCGCACGCCACCGGGAGTCGCCTCCCGCCCGGCTCTGAGTGGATGAGTGAGTGGAATCGGGGCCGCGCGCCGGGACCGGCGGTTCACCACCGGATCTGCGCTCCCGGACTGGCGGCCTGCGCTGTGGAACAGCTCCGACCCAGTATGGGAGCGGGTTCGGCGGGGTGCTTCTCCCGGAGTGCTGCGAGCTTTCTCCGGGAATGCGGCAACGTTTTCGCCGACCTGGAAAGAAAAAAGGGGGGCGGGACCGGAGAGCACTCCGGTCCCGCCCCCCTTTCACCGGGGTCGCGCGCTCAGCGCAGCTCGCGCAGTCCCGCGCCGCTGAGCAGGTAGGCGGGGGCGACGGTGTCGGCGCTCAGCAGCCCCACCGCGGCCCGTCCGGCGATCTCCGGGGTGAGCAGCGGCTTGTGGTGCTCCAGGAACGCCTTGACGGGCGCGCCCGCGCGCTCCGCGTACGCGGCGACGGCCGCCGAGCCCACGCCCGTCTCGGGGGCGAAGCGGGGCAGCACGGCGGTGAACGACAGGTCCAGCCCGGCCCGGTCCGCCTCGCCCTGGGCGTAGCCGGTGAGGAAGCGCTGCATGGCCTTCGCGCCCGCGTAGCCGCCGCTGAGCGGGGAGCCGTCGGCGTTCAGGGCCGCGCCGCTGCTGACCACGACCACCCGGCCGCCGGGCCGCAGCGGGGCGGTCAGCGCCTCGCGCAGCCAGTCGAAGGTGATCCGGACGTCGGTCTCCCAGTTGACCGAGAAGCTCTCCCAGTCCTGCTCCTGCAGCGGGCGCATGACCGGGACGGCGCCCGCGACCACCACGAGCGCGTGCGGCTCGTGGCGGCGGATCAGCTCGGTCGCGGACTTGCCGTCGGCGGCGTCCACGACCTCGGCGCGGACCTCCCCCGGCCCCGAGGCGGGCGCGGGGTGCTCGGTGGCGGTGCGGGCCACCGCGACCACCGGGGCGCCCGCGTCGGCGAGCGCGGCGGTGATCCCCCTGCCGAGGCCCCGGCTGGCGCCGACGACGATCGTGGTCCTGCCGGACAAGTCGCTCATGGTGGTTGCCTCCCGGTGGTGGTGCGGATCGTCGCGGTGGGTCGTTCCCACGGGTCGTCGGTGGTCGCTAGCCCTTGAACCTGGTGTTGTTCCACCAGTTCTCGCCGGGGCCGGACGAGTCGGCGGCCTCGTAGCGGTCCTTGAACCGCCACCAGTCCCACGGGTGCTCCAGCTCGTCCTCGCGGCGCCCGAGGTGGGTGATGTCGAGGTAGTTGTAGAAGTTCTTGAAGATCTCGCCGCCCCGGTCGAACACCGAGTAGGTGTGGAAGACCCGGTCGTCCTCGCGGTAGAAGGCGCTCACGCCCGGCGACTCGCCCTGGTCGGTGGAGACCTCGTAGTCGTAGTTGAAGTCGCTGCCGAACGAGGAGTACCAGGGCATGGTCCAGCCCATGCGGGCCTTGAACGGCTGGAAGTCCGGGTACGGTGCGCGGGAGACCATGGCGAACGTGGTGTCGCGCGCCCACATGTGCGCCAGCTCGCCGACGCTGTCGGCCTGCATGGAGCAGCCGATGCAGCCCTCCTCGGCGCCGGGGCTGTACATGTAGTGGCGGACCACGAGCTGGCGGCGGCCCTCGAACATCTCCAGCAGCGACAGCTCGCCGTCCGGGCCCTGGAACCGGTAGTCCTTCTCCACCAGCACCATCGGCAGCGCGCGGCGCTGCGCGGCGATCTCGTCGCGCGCCCTGGTGACCTCCTTCTCCTTCTCCAGCAGGGCCTTGCGGGCCTGCAACCACTCCGCCCTGCTCACGACCTGCGGACTGCTCATCTGCTCTCCTCCTCGGGACCGGTGGGTCGGCGCGGCTCAGGCGGCGCGGTCGCGGAGCGCGCGGCGCTCGACCTTGCCGACCGGGGTGCGCGGGATGCGGTCGACGAACTCGATCCGCCGGATCTTCTTGTAGGGGGCGACGCGCTCGGCCACGAACGCGATCAGCTCCTCGGCGGTCGCGGGCTCCCTGGCGACCACGAAGCCCTTGGGGACCTCGCTGGCCTCCTCGTCCGGCACGCCCACCACGGCGACGTCGGCGACCTTGGGGTGCTTGAGCAGCACGGACTCCAGCTCGACCGGGGACACCTGCTGCCCCTTGTACTTGATCAGCTCCTTGATGCGGTCCACGAGCACCAGCTCGCCGTCGGAGCCGACGTAGCCGAGGTCGCCGGTGCGCAGGAACCCGTCCTGGCCGAGCACCTCGGCGGTGGCGGCGGTGTCGGTCGCCCCGGCGTCCAGATAACCGCGCATCACCTGCGGGCCCCGGATGAGCACCTCGCCGATCTCCTCGGCGTTCAGCTCCTCGCCGGTGCCCGTGTCGACCACGCGGCACTCGACGCCCGGCGCGGGCGTGCCGACCGAGGAGTCGGTGGCGGGGTGGTCGGACTGCATGAACGAGACCATCGACTCGGTCATCCCGTAGCCCTGGGCGATGCGGCAGCCGATCCGCTCGCGCACCAGGCGCGCGATCTCCGGGTCGAGCGCGGCGCCGCCGGAGACGATGGAGCGCAGCGAGGACAGGTCGTACCGGTCGACCAGGGGGCTCCTGGCCAGCAGCACGGCCATGGTGGGCACGACGTAGAGCCGGGTGACCCGGTGGTCCTCGATCGCGCGCAGGAAGGCCTCGGGGTCGAAGCGGGGCACGGTGATCAGGGTCCCGCCCTGCAGCAGGGTCGCGTTCATCATCATGGTCAGGCCGAACGCGTGGTGGAACGGCGGGACGGCCAGCACCACCTCCCCCGGTTCGATCGGGGCGACCATGCTGGTGAGCAGCGCCTTGGCGACCAGGTTGCGGTGGGTGAGCACCACGGTCTTGGGGTGGCCGGTGCTGCCGCTGGAGTGCAGCAGGGCGGCCGGGTCGCGCGCCGGGTCGAGCTCCCTGACCGCTCCGGCGGCCGGGTCGCCCGCGTCGTCGGCCAGCGCGGTGAAGGGGCGGGCGCCGGGCGCGGGGGCGGTGGTGAGCACCTCGTCGAGGCCCGCCTTCGCGGCCAGCGCCGTCCCCCGCTCCAGGTCGGCGGGCGCGACGACCAGCAGCCGGGCCCCGGACTCGGTGAGCCGGGCGGCCAGGTCCCGCTCGGTGTCCAGCGGGTTGAGCACCACCACGGCCCCGCCCGCGCCGGTCGCCGCGTGGGCGATCGCGGGGTACTCGGGGCAGTTCGGGGAGAGCACGGCGAGCACGTCGCCGGGGCCGAAGCCCTTGGCGCGCAACCCGGCCGCGCACCCGCGCGCGGTCGCGGCGAGCTCGGCGTGGGTGAGCTGCCCGCCACCGGAGACGTCCACGACGGCGGGGGTGTCGCCGTAGGCGTCGGCGCGGCGCAGCACGAACTCGCTGAGGTTGGTGGCGGGGACGTCCACCGGGGGCCCGCTGAAGATCATCGGACCGCTTCCTTCTCGCCTCGGTCGTAGGTGCTCAGGCCAGGCTGGTAGCTGCGCTTCTCGAACTGGCGCAGCGCGACGTTGATCCACTCGTTGCCGCTCAGGCGGGACAGCTCCCAGAGCTTGGCCTGGTCGTAGTCGATGGCGGCGGGCAGGTCGAGCCGCGTGGTGCCCTCGTAGACCTGCTTGGCGAGCTGGAGGGTGATCGGGTTCTTCTTGACGATCTTGCCGACCAGCTCGTCGGTGGCCGCGTCCAGCTGGTCTGCGGGCACCGCGCGGTTGACCAGCCCGTGCCGCTCGGCGTCCTTTCCGGTCATCGCGTCACCGGTGAGGATGTAGTAGAGGGCCTGCTTCCGCGCCAGGTTGTGGGTCGCGGCCCAGGTCGCGCCGCCCGCCGGGAAGATCCCGAAGTTGATCTCGGACAGGCCGATCAGCGCGGTCTCCGATGCCACCGCGAGGTCGCACAGGCCGGTCACCAGGAACCCGCCGCCGAAGGCGAAGCCGTTGACCTTGGCGATGGTCACCGCCGGGAAGGCCTTGAGGCGCTTGAACCAGGTCAGCGCGACCATGTTGGTGCGGTGGAACAGCTGCGGGTCGTCGAACGGCCGCAGGAAGCACTCCTCCAGGTCCATTCCCGAGCTGAAGCTGTCGCCGTTGCCGGTGACGACGACGGCTTTGACGGTGCCCGCTTCCTCGATGGCGTCCAGCGCCCGGTTCATGTCCCCGTGCATCTGGGGGTTCATGGCGTTCTTCTTGTCCGGGCGGTTGAGGTAAATGGTGGCCCTGGGGCCGTCGATCTCGACGTTCACGGTTTCCAGCGTGATCATGCCTGACCTCTTCCTGGTGGGGACGACCCGCGGCACGAGGATCACACGGCGGGCATTGCCCGCACTTCTCGCCGATTGCCTTTCCGGGCAAGCGGTTCCGGGCTCCGCGCGCGCGTGTTGTCGTGGGCGCCCCCGACAACGCGCGCCGACAACGCGCACTACCGATTTCAGATCGCAAGCAGTTCGGTTGTCGAAGTAGTGATCGGGGTGGTGGTCGAATGGGGTGAGCAAGTCCGGAGTAGCCCCGCCGCGATCGGCTCTGCGACTCTTTTTCCGTTCGCCCGCCCGGAAACCCGCCCGCGCCGTCCCGGCGCACTGGCGCGGGTCCCGCGCGCACCCCGGCCGCGCGGGCGTCGCGGCAACCCCGTCCCCGGAAGGAGCCACCCCCGTGTCCTCCACAGCCCGATGGCTGCGCGGGCAACTGCCCGGCGCGCTGGCGCTGGTGCTCGTCGCGGCCTCGTTCACCGCGGCCAGGTCGCCGGAGGTGTCCGCGCAGGAGCGGCGGGACCTCGCCTCCCGCTTCGGGTTCGCCCCCGCCTCGATCGCACTGCCCGGCGGGTTCACCCAGCGCTCGATCCGCCCGGTGAACCAGCGCTACGCGCACATCAACGCGTGGATCTCCTCGGTCGGCTCGGCGGTGGCGCTGAACGACCTGGACGGCGACGGGCTGTCCAACGACCTGTGCTACGTGGACGTGCGCACCGACCAGGTCGTCGTCTCGCCCGCCCCCGTCGCGGGCGAGGCGGCCCGCTACGAGCCGTTCGCCCTGTCCTCCGGGTCGCTCCCGGTCGACGACGTGATGGCGCCGATGGGCTGCGTGCCCGGCGACTTCAACGAGGACGGCCGGATCGACCTGCTGGTCTACCTGTGGGGTCGCACGCCGATCCTGCACCTGGCCAGGGCGGACGCCACCGCTCTCGCGCAGGACGCGTACGAGCCGGTGGAACTGGTGCCGGGCAACGGCTCCGGGACCTACGACGGGCCGCGCTGGAACTCGAACTCGGCGACGGTCGCGGACTTCGACGGCGACGGCCACGACGACGTCCACATCGGCAACTACTTCCCGGACGGCCCGGTGCTCGACCCGGCGCAGAGCACCGGCGTGGAGATGAACGCCTCCATGTCCAGCGCGCTCAACGGCGGCGAGGACCACGTGCTGCGCTGGACCGGCGGCAGCGAGGGCGGGCGGCCGACCGCGAGCTTCGAGCTCGCCGAGGGCGTGATCCCGGACGAGGCCTCGCGCGGCTGGGCGCTGGCGTCGGGCTCCAACGACCTGGACGGCGACCTGCTGCCCGAGCTGTACCTGGCGCACGACTTCGGCCCGGACCGCTTGCTGCACAACGAGTCCACGCCCGGCAGCATCCGGTTCCGGATCGCCGAGGGCTCGCGCGGGCCGATGGAGCCGAAGTCGAAGAACGTCGGCCAGGACTCGTTCAAGGGCATGGGCGTGGACTTCGGCGACCTCAACGGCGACGGCGTGTACGACATGTACGTCAGCAACATCACCACCTCGTTCGGCATCGAGGAGTCGCACTTCGCGTTCCTGAGCACCACCGGCGACCGGTCGGAGGTGGCCCGCGAGCTGGGCGCCGGGCGCGCGGTGTGGGAGGACGAGAGCGCGCCGCTGCACGTGGCCTGGTCCGGCTGGGGCTGGGACGTCAAGCTCGCCGACTTCGACAACAGCGGCGGCCTGGAGATCGCGCAGGCCACCGGGTTCGTGAAGGGGCAGGTGAACCGCTGGCCGCAGCTGCAGGAGCTGGCGACCGCGAACGACGCGCTGCTGGCGAACCCGCTGTGGTGGCCGGTGGTCGGTCCCGGCGACGACGTCGGCGGGCACCAGCGGTTCGCGTTCTTCGCCCGCACCGGCGACGAGGGGTTCTTCAGCGACCTGTCGCACGAGCTGGGCCTTGACGTGCCGGTGCCCACGCGGGGCATCGCGACCGGGGACGTGGACGGGGACGGCAGGCTCGACATGGCGGTGTCCCGGCAGTGGGAGGACCCGGTGTTCTACCGCAACACCTCGCAGCGGTCCGGGAACTTCCTGGGGCTGCGGCTGACCCACGAGGGACAGCGCCCGGAAAGCGGTTTCCCCGGCGCGGGCTCGCCGGTGATCGGCGCGCAGGTGGAGGTGACGACCGCGTCGGGCCGGGTTCTGGTGAACCGGGTGGACGGCGGGAGCGGGCACTCCGGCAAGCGCGCCCACGAGGTCCACTTCGGACTGGGCGAGGACGACCGGGCGGTGCGCGCGCGGATCTCCTGGCGCGACCGGGACGGGCAGGCGCACGAGCAGGAGCTGTCGCTGGAGCCGGGCTGGCACGACCTGCGGCTGGGCGAGCGGGTCGAGGAGGGTGAGTGACGTGGCGGGCACGACGGCAGGCGCGGTGACGGGCACGACGACGGGCGTGGTGGCGACGGGGCAGGGTGCGGGCGCGCCGAGGCACGACCCGAAGGTGACCACCGCGCTGCGGCGGTTCGCGATCTCGATCAGCGTGTTCAACGCGCTCGGCTACACCGTGCTCGGGTTCGAGCAGCCGTGGCTGTGGCCGTTCATCGCGGTGCTCACCGGCTACTCGGTGGAGCTGCTGCTGGAGGCGGTGTCGGCGCGGCAGGAGGGCAGGGCGCCCAGGTTCGCGGGCGGCGGGGCTCGCGGGCTGGCGGACTTCCTGCTGCCCGCGCACATCACCAGCCTCGCGGTGAACATGCTGACCTACGTCAACGACCGGGTCTGGGTGATGGTGTTCGGCGTGGTGGTGGCGGTCGGCGCGAAGTGGGTGCTGCGGGCGCCGGTGCGCGGGCGGCTGCGGCACTTCATGAACCCGTCGAACTTCGGGATCACGGTGATCCTGCTGGTGTTCCCGTGGGCGTCGACCGCGCCGCCGTACCACTTCACCGAGCACGTCGGCACGTTCTGGGACTGGGTGATCCCGCTGATCATCCTGGTGGCCGGGTCGATGCTGAACGGGGCGCTGACCGGCCGGATGTGGCTGATCCTGGCCTGGCTGCTGGGCTTCGCGGTGCAGGCGGTGGTGCGCGGGGTGCTGCTGGACGTGTCGATCCCGGCCGGGCTGGGGATGATGACCGGGGTGGCGTTCATCCTGTTCACCAACTACATGGTGACCGACCCCGGCACCTCGCCGTCGCGCCCGGCGTCGCAGGTGGCGTTCGGCGGCGGGGTGGCGCTGGTGTACGGGGTGCTGATGGGCATGAGCATCCCGTACGGGATCTTCTTCGCCACCGCGATCGTGTGCCTGGTGCGCGGCGGTTTCCTGTGGGCGCTGCACTTCGTGGACCGCTCGCGCGAGCAGGCGGCGGCGCGGGTCGCGGCCGAGCGGGCGGCGGCGGTGGGCCCGGCGGCGGACCCGGTGCTGGACGGCGCGCCGAGCGGCCTGCCCGGCGGGGCGCGGGTGGCCGCGGGCTGAGCCGGATTGCCTGGGCGCGCCGCTCCTCCCCGCGTGGGGAGGAGCGGCGCGCCCGTGCGCGGGTCGGACTTCCCCACGCACGGCTGAGGCCCACCGCTCCGGGGAGCGGTGGGCCTCAGCCGTGCGCTCAGCCTGCGGCGGTCGCGGCGAGCACGATGGTGCGGATGTCGACCAGCGCCAGCAGCACCGGCGGGTCCAGGACGCCCCTCGGCCGCAGGTCCAGGTCGATCCGCTCGACCAGCTCCCCCGGCGGCACCGTCACGGGCCCGGCGGAGGCGACCGACGGGGGTTCGGCGGTCGCCCGCGCGGGCTTGCCCGCGAAGGACGGGTAGGCCGTCGTGGACAGCACGTGCCAGGTCCCCGGCGGCACGTCGGTGATCGTGTACGGGCCGGTGCGGTCGAGCACCGTGCAGCGGGCCGGGGCGCCCTGCGGGATCAGGTCGGGGAACAGGCCGACGAAGATCGGGCCGGGCACGTCGCCGCAGGGCGCGCCGACCCTGCCGCGCACCTCGCCGAGCCCGCCGCCCTCGGCGGCTGGGCCGACCGGGCTGGAGGCGGCGACGAGCGCGGACGTCCGGGGCGGGAAGCCGCCGAGCTGGCGGTAGGTGGTGGGCGAGACGCCGACGCTGGCGCGGAAGCGGGAGCTGAACGTGCCGACGCTCGTGTAGCCGACGCGGTGGCTGATGTCGGTGACGGTGAACGTGGTGGACACCAGCAGCCGCTTGGCCTCCTGCAGCCGCATCGCGGACAGGAACCGCCCCGGCGAGACGCCGGTGACGCGCTGGAAGACCCTGGAGAAGTGGAACTTGCTGTACATCGCCGCTCGGGCCATGTCGTCGATGGTGAACTGCTCGCCCATGCTGCTGCGCATGAATTCGATGACGCGACCGACTGCCTGTTCCACGACTTCCTCCACCTGGGCTCCCATCCTCGCGTGCGGAGGCGAAAACGCGCCCGCGCCGCGCCACGACGCGTTAGCGAAAACAATTTCGGCGACTCCGGGCCCAACTAATCCACCTGCTATATTTCCGGAAGCTACCTGACCCAAACAACCTCCGCAAGCAGCGAATACGGCTCCCGATTCCGCCGTTCGCGATCACTCCGCGAACCGGCGGATGATCTTGACATTGCCTTCAGCCTCACCCCGGAGGGTGACCCGATAAATTATTTTCATCACCCGGCGCCCGGTGTTTGCTAGACCTTCCGAGTGAGTGCGCGCCGAATCCGGTAGCCGAGCGCAGTCGGACAATCCGCACCGACCGGACCGTTCCGGCGAGACCCGGATCCGACCCCCTCCACCGGAACGCCCGGCCGCGGGGCGGCACGGGGCAGCGGCGACGCCGTCATCCGCCCCAGCGGGGTCGGCGGTCGCCGCGCGCGGAGGCCCGCCACCTCAGCG
Source organism: Actinosynnema pretiosum (assembly GCF_024171695.1). Classification (GTDB taxonomy): domain Bacteria; phylum Actinomycetota; class Actinomycetes; order Mycobacteriales; family Pseudonocardiaceae; genus Actinosynnema; species Actinosynnema pretiosum. Next base: position 386,161 of record NZ_JAMTCF010000006.1, read on the forward strand.
AACAGTCCGCTCCGGATGGCGCGGGGCGCGGCGGGGTCCACTGCGGACCGGTCGCGCGGCGGCCATCGGGAGGACGAATGGCGCGGCACCGTCCAAGCGCGACCGGTCCCGCTCGGACCGTCGCGCCGCACCTCACGCCCGTTCTCCCGCTTCGAAGCGCGGAAACCGCACTGGTGCGGACGGGGTGTGAACGATCACGACCGGCCCAACAAGGCGCCGCGACCGGTTCCGCGAGCACCGACCGCGCGGGGCACTTCGGAGATCCGCCAACCGACCGGCGGGTAACCTCCGCGCTTCTCGGAACGGGCCCGAACCCCATCCTGGCACCGAACGCCGCTCGGGTTTCTCCGAGGTTGCCCAATCGGCGCGAACCCGTTCTCCCGAGCCGCCGCGACCGATAATCTGGCTGGTCAGGAACGGTCCGCAGTTCCGAAACCGCCCGGCTCAAGAAAGAGCGGCACCGGAACGAGCGGCGCCGGAACGAGCAGCACCCGACCGGGACAACCGATCCAGGAGGAACAGTGGTCGACGCGTCGTTACCCACCCGCTCCGGCGCCCGCCTCACCGGCGCGGCGCTCAACACGCGCTGGCACAAGCCCGCGCTGTACGCCTTCACCGCCATCGTGGTCGCGCACTGGGCGGAGCACCTGGCGCAGGCGTACCAGATCTACGTGCTGGGCTGGCCGACCCCGAGGGCGGGCGGCGTGCTCGGGCTGTGGTTCCCGTGGCTGGTCAAGTCCGAGGTGATGCACTACGGCTTCGCCCTGGTGATGCTGGTGTTCCTCTTCGCGCTGCGGAAGGGGTTCACCGGCCGGTCGCGCAAGTGGTGGGACCTCACGCTGGGACTCCAGTTCTGGCACCACTTCGAGCACCTGCTGCTGATCGTGCAGGCGTCGACGGGCGCGTACCTGCTCGGCAAGCCGGTGCCCACGAGCGTGATCCAGCTGATCGTGCCGAGGGTGGAGCTGCACCTGTTCTACAACTTCCTGGTGACCGTGCCGATGGTCGTCGCGGTGGTCAAGCACATGCGGCCGACCCCGGAGGAGCGCGCGGGCATGGCCTGCTCCTGCGCCGCCCCGGCGACCTCGGCGGCCTGAGCCGGTGCACGACCACGGCGCCGTCGGCCTGCCGCTCGGCTTCACCCTGCTGCGGCTGCTGCTGCTCGGCTCGGTGACGCTGGTGGCGTCCTGGTCGCTGCTGCGCGCCGTCGCCCCGGCGCACCCCGGCGAGCGGTCCCGGCGGGCGGCGGCCGGGGCGGCGACGCTCGGCGGGATCGCGGCGCTGCTCGCGGCGGGCGCGAACTGGATGCCGGACCAGGCGGCGGTGGTGGTGATCGCCCTGCTGGTGCTCCCCCCGGTCCTGCGCGGCCCGCGCCCGCTGCTGGGCTGGTCCGCGACGGCCGGGGTGACGGCGGTGGCGCTGGCGGTGGGTGTGGCGGCGCTGCGCGCTCCTGCGGGCGGGACGGCGGGCGGGACGGCAGCGGGTGCGGGCGCGCCTGCCGGCGGGACGGCGGCGGGTGGGGGCGCGCCTGCGGGCGGGTCCGCGCCGACTGGCGGGGGCGCGCCTGCGGGTTCGGCGGCCGGTGGAGGATCGGCCGTCGACCCGGCGGGGGTCGCCCCCGCGCCCGGACCGGCGGTGGACGCGGCGACCGGTTCGGCGAGCACTCCCGCCGACGCCGGACCGCCTGCGGACACGGCCGAAGGTTCCGGGCCGGACAGCGGCCCAGGGCTGGACGGCGGTTCCGGGCTGGCCAACGGCGCCGGTTCGGCGAACGGCTCCGGGCCGGACAGCGGTTCCAGACTCGCCGACGGCGCGGGACCGGGTGCTGCTTCCGGGCCGGACAGCGGCTCCGGTTCGGCGGGTGGTTCCGGGCCTGCCGATGGCTCCGGTCAGGCCGGTGGCTCCGCGATCGGCGACGGCTCCACGCCCGACGCCGGTTCCGGACTCACCGACGGCTCCAACCCCGCCGGTATCTCCGCGCTCGACACCGGCCCCACGCCCGACACCGGTTCCGGACTCACCGACGGCTCCAGCCCCGCCGGTGGCCCCACGCTCGACACCGGCCCCACGCCCGACACCGGTTCCGGACTCGCCAACGGCTCCAGCCCCGCCGGTGGCTCCGCGCTCGACACCGGCCCCACGCCCGACACCGGGTCCGCCCTGGACGTCGACTCCGCCCTGGACACCGGTTCCACGCTCGACGCCGGTTCTACCCTCACGACCGGTTCCCCGCTGGACGCGGTGCTCGCCGCTCCCCCGTCGACGTTGTCCTACCTGGCGCTCATCGCCGCGTTCGCGGGCGCGTCCTGGTTGGCGCTGTGCCCGCCGACGCGGGCGGCGCGGGTGGTCGGGGGCGCGTTCGGCGCGGTGCTGCTGGCCGCGCTCGGGCACGTCACCGCCTCCGGCTGGCTGGTGTCGCCGACCGCCGGTGATCCGCTGCTGTCCCGCGCGGAGCTGGGCGGGGGCGTGGTCGACGTGCTCGTGGTGCCGCACATGCCCGGTTGGAACCTCGTGCAGACCTCGGACGCCGACCTGTCCGTGGGCAACTCCCCCACCGCGCTGGTCCCCGCCGAACCGGTCGCCGGGCACGGCGGGCGGTGGGCGCTGGTGTGGCTGGACGAGGGCAGGGGCGAGCTGTGGCTGGCCGGGGCGGGCGCGCGGACGACCGTGGTCGTGGACACCGGGAAGACCGCGTGGACCGGGCGGGACGTGCGCGGCCCGGACGGGCCCGACTACGCGTCCGCCGTGCTGGCCGCCAGGCTCGCGGGCGGGCGCGGCGACCTTCCGCTGCCCGAGCTGTCCGACGAGGACGCGGGCGCGCTGCGCGCGGAGGTCGCGGCGATCGGCGGCCCGTTCGCGGTGCGCGCGGACGCCTCGCCGCGCTCGGCGCGGGCCCTGGAGGTGGTGCGGGCGGAGGCGGACCGGTTGGGCGTCCCCGTCGACCCGGCCGCGCCGAGCACCCTCGCACTGGACGGTGCGCCGACCGGCGACCACCTCGCGCCCTGGCTCGCCCCGCCGGACCTGTCGTCACCGCAGGCGCGCCGGTACGCCACCGTGCTCGCCGAGGCGTTCCCCGACGCGAGACCCACCACGTCCGGCCTGCGCGCCTGGCTCACCACCGGTGCCTGACCGCAGCTCCTGACCACAGCGCTCCGGGAGCGCGACCACCCCGTCCCGCACCCGGAACACCCCGGCCCCGCAGCCACACCCGAACCACCGCCGCGCCCCTGTCCCCACCGCCCCCGGACCGGACCGAGCACAAACCCAAGCCCCGGCATGGGCCATAGGCCCAAATCCAGCCCCGCCGCAGACCCAACCCCTCCCAGTTCCAGCCCTCGCCTCTGCCTGGCCCCGCTCCCCTCCCCACGCCCCAGGAACCACACCCCGCCCCCGGTTCCCGCCCCAAGTCCTTCAACCGCCCCGGTTCCCACCCCAGGAACCACCACCCCAGCCCTCCCCGCGCCCCGGCCATCCCCCGAGAGGACCCCCAGAGAATGCCGCTTCCAGCAGACCGCCCCCGCAGGGTGGTCATCGTCGGCGCGGGCCTGGCAGGCACGGCCACCGCGATCCGCCTGCTCCGGTTCGCCGCCGAACCGGTCGAGGTGCGCCTGGTCGAGCGCAGGGCCGCGCACCGCAGCGCGGGCGTCGCCTACCACCACGACGGCAACCACTGGCACCACGTGTTCAACATCCAGGCCGGTCGCATGTCGGTGTTCCGCGAGGCCGTGGACGACTTCGTCTCCTGGGCCAACACCGAGGCCGACCGCTCGGCCTGGCCGGACGAGTGGCGCGGGACCGAGTTCACCGAGTCCGGCCCGGCGCCGCGCCGGGTGTACGCCGACTACCTGGCCGACCGGCTGGCCGCCGCCGCCCGCGAGGCCGCGCCGGGCGTGCGCCTGGTGGAGGTGGACGGCGAGGTGGTCGACGTCGAACCGGACCACGACGGCCACCTCGTCGTCGTGGAGCGCCCGCCGTCCGAGGGCGGTGGGCGCGAGCGCGTGCCCGCCGACCACGTCGTGCTCGCCACCGGCCTGGAGGAGAAGGACCTGCCGTTCGCGGCGGACGTCGCCGACCACCCGGCGTTCGTGCGCCGCCCGTACTCCCGCGACGGCCTGGAGCGCGTGCTGGCCGTCCCGCCCGAGGCGAGCGTGGTGATCGTCGGGACGCTGCTGAGCGCCTACGACTCGGCGGCGCTGCTGCTGCGCCGGGGCCACACCGGTCGCGTCCGGATGCTGTCCGGCTCCGGCCGCACCCTGCGCACCTACCCGGCCGACCACCGCCACCGCGTGCTCGACCTGCCGCCGCCCCGGCTGTCCGCGCCCCGCTACGAGGGCAGGGACGCGCTGGTGCGGCGCTGGCTGGCGGAGTGGCGGCGGGCGTGCGAGGCGCTGGTCGGCGAGCACCCCGACGTCGCGCCCGCCGTGGTGGCCGAGCGGGTGCTCAAGGCCTGGGAGCCGCACCTGCCGGAGGTGATGGCGCGCATCCCCACGCCGGAGCTGCGGGCGCTGCTGGACGCGCACGGCGGGCTGCTGGCGACGCTGCGGGTCAGCGCGGTCGAGCACACCACCGGGGTGGTGGACGCCGCGCTCGCCGACGGCGACCGGGTCACCGCCGAGTCCGGCAGGGTCGCGGGCATCCGGGCGGTGGACGGGGGTTCGCTGGTGGTGTCGCTGGTGGACGGCCGCGAGTTCCCGGCCGACCTGGTGATCTCCAACTTCGGCCGGGAACCGGACTACGAGCGGGTGGACTCGGCGCTGTGGCGCACCCTGCTGCGCACCGGGCTGGCGGTGCCGCACGCGCGCACCGGGCGCGGTGTCGAGGTGGACGCGGACGGCGCGCTGCTGTGCCCCGGCGGGACCGAGCGGGGCGGGCTGTGGGCGGTGGGCGGGCCGCGCGAGGGCGACGAGGTGGTGCGCAACGGCAGGCTGGGCGCGTTCTCGTTCAACCTGGCCGCGATCAAGAACCACTCGGTGGGGGTGGCGTCGGCGCTGCTGCGCCGCCTGGAGTCCGGTTACGGCCCGGCGAAGGCCGATCCGGACGCGGCGGAACCGGCCGCGCGCGCGGACTTCGAGCGCGCGGTGGACCTGGACGTGCGCCGGATGGCCGCGGCGACCCTGGCGGAGCGGACCGCGCTGGCCGGGGAGCTGGCGGGCGCGGTGCGGTCGGCGCGCGAGCGCTGGGGTGGGAGCGCGCCCTCGACGCGCGAGCTGCGGACGGCGGTGAACGAGGCCGCGTCGACCCGGCTGAACGACCTGTCGGTCACCCCGCGCGAGCTGCGCGACCGCCTCGGCCTGGCCGAAACCCTTTCGCAGCAGGGGTTGCCGGTCGACTAGTCCACTGTGGATGTACTAGGACCGCGCACGGGAGGAGATGCGGAGGAGGTCGGGTGGGCAGCACGCTCGGGGCATGACGGCAACGAGCGTGCGTGAGGTCCCCGGAGTGGTGCTCGTCGGTTCGCCGACCGCGAGCGTGCACGGCGAGTGCAACCGGGGAGGTGAGCCGATACCGGGCGCGGTGCTGGTGGCCGAATCGCTCGGACCCGAGCTGTACGAGGCGATCGTGGTGTCGGCGGCGGTGGTGTGCGCGCGGGGCGGGCGCACCGGGCACATGCAGTCGCTGTGCCGCTCGCGGGGCATCCCGGTGCTCCGGGTGGCCCCGGCCGAGCTGGGGGCGCTGGTGGGCGAGGTGACCGTGCGGCTGGACCGGGAGTCGGTGCTGCTGGGCGCGGCCGTCCCCGCCCCGCGCGCCCCCGGTCCGGCCCCGGCGCGGTTGGACGAGGTGGACTCGGTGTGCGTGGTGGTGGCCGACGCGACGGACGTGCGCGCGGTCAACGCCCTGTCGCCGGGGGTGGCGCAGGTGGACAGCTACTTCATCCGGGAGGAGTTCGCCTGCCTGTCGGCGGAGCTGAGCCCGATCGACGCGCTGCGCTCCGGGGTGGCCGGGGCGCGCCGGTACGGGGCGGCGCTGGCGGACGAGCTGTGCGGGATGCTCGCGGAGCTGCTGCCGGGTCAGCGGTTGGTGATGCGCCTGCTGGACCTGCGCTCGGACGACGCCGCGCAGATCACCACGGGCGTGCCGGTGGAGGGCGAGCCGAACCCGGAGCTGGGCCTGCACGGGGCGCGCTGGCTGCTGGCGGAGGAGAACTACCCGCACGCGTTCCGCGCGCTGCGCGAGCGGGTGCGCGAGCTGGCGGGGCCCGCGGCGGACCGGGTGAGCTTCGCGGTGCCGTTCATCAACGACCGCGACGAGTTCGAGCGGTTGCGCGCGCACCTGGGGCTGGACGGGGGGACCCCGCTGGGGGTGTTCGTGGAGACCCCGGCGGCGGTGCACTCGACCGCCGAGTTCTGCGTGGCCGGGGCGAGCGAGCTGTTCGTCGGCACCAAGGACCTGATCCAGTTCTACCTGGCCGCCGACCGGGGCAACCACCTGGTGGCGGCGACCTACCAGACCAGGCACCCGGCGGTGCTGGCGGCGCTGCGGCACGCGGTCACCGCCGGGCGGGGCGGCGGGGTGCCGGTGCACGTGTTCGCGCTGGGCGCGGACGTGGAGCACTACGTGCGCAGGCTGCCGACCCGCAGGCTGATGATGTGCACGGCCGAGCTGCGCCAGGTGGCGCTGGCCGCGCGGGAGCGGGCGGCCCAGGAGCAGGCCGCCGTGGAGCGGGCTGCGGGGCAACGGCTGGCGACGGCGGGCTGAGGCCGGTCAGCCGACCTCGGAGTGCACCGGCATCCCCGTCACCGGCCTGCCGGTCGCCTGCGCCACGGCCGAGGCGATCGCCGCGGCGGCGGGCGGGTAGGCCAGCTCGCCCATGCCGCCGAGCGGCGCGTCGGAGTCGACCAGGACCACGTCGAACTCGGGCGCGGCGTCGATCCGGGCCCACGCGTAGTCCCGGAACGACGACTGCTCCACCCGGCCCGCGCGGACGGTGATCCGGGCGCCGAGCACGGTGGAGATCGCGTCCAGCACCCCGCCCTCCACCTGCGCGCGCACCCCGGACGGGTGCAGCGCCCGGCCGACGTCGACGGCGGCGGTCACCTTGCGCACCAGGGTTTTCTCCCCGCGCGCGTCGACCTCGGCGAGCACCGCGATGGCCGAGCCGTACTCCAGGTGGCAGGCGACGCCGAGTGCCCGCCCCGGCCCCGGCCGGAACCGGACCCTGGCCGCCGCCGCGTCCAGCACCCGCAGCAGCCTGGGCTGGTCGGCCAGCAGCCTGCGCCGGTACTCGACCTGGTCCCAGCCGCCGCGCTGGGCGAGCGCGCTGAGGAAGCACTCCTCGGCGTAGGCGAACTGCCCGGCGTAGACCGCGCGCCAGAACCCGGTGCGCAGCGGCGCGGGCAGCACGGTGGCGGTCACCTCGCCGGGCACCGCGTACGGGAAGTGGTCGCCGCTGGCCAGCACCAGCTCGGGGGTGCCGAAGAACGGCAGCACGGTCAGGCCCCAGGTGGCGACCCGGTGCGCGCGCCGCACGGGCAGCCCGTCGGGGCCGAGCTCGGCGGTGAGCCGGTGCGCGGACATGGGCCGGTAGGAGTCGTGCCTGGTGTCGTCCTCGCGGGTCCACAGCACCTTGACCGGGGCGCCCGCCGCGCGCGAGCAGGCGATGGCCTCCAGCGCGTAGTCGTCCTCGATGCGCCTGCCGAACGCGCCGCCGGACAGCGTGGGCTCGACCTCCACGGGCACGCCGAGCTTGCGGGCGAGGGTGTCGCGCAGCCCGCCGGGGTCCTGGGTGGGCGCCCACAGCCGGACCAGGTCGGGGCGGGCGTCGGCGGTGGCGTTCATGGGTTCCATGGGGGCGTGCGCGAGCAGCGGCAGCTCGTAGGTGGCGGTGTGGCCGTCCGCCGCAGGCGGTTCCTGCGGGAGCGCGGCCACCAGCTGCGCGAGCCACTCGCGGCTGTCCGCGTCCGGGGTGCCGCCGGTCCACTCGCAGGTGAGCGCGGCCTTGCCCGCGAGCGCGGCGGACGCGGAGCGCGCGATGACCGCCACCCCGCCCTGGGCCCCGTCGACCCCGTCGAGCACCACGGTGGTCAGCACGCCGGGGACGGCCAGCGCCCGCGCGTCGTCGTGCGAGGCGAGCCGGGCGCCCAGCCACGGCGGGCGGGCCACGACGGCGGTGAGCAGGCCGGGGAGGGTGACGTCCAGGCCGTAGCGGGCGCGGCCGGTGACGATGTCGCGGGCGTCGACCCGGCCCGCGCGCTTGCCGAGGACCTTCCAGTCGGCGCTCGGGGTCAGCGGGGCGGTGACGGTGGTGGGGTCGAGCGCCGAGGCGGCCTCGACCAGAGCGGAGTACGGGAGCGCGCGGCGGCGGTGCCGGACGTGGCCGTCGCGGGCGGCGCACTCGGCGACGGGCACGCCCCAGCGCTGGGCGGCGGCGGTGACCAGCAGGGCGCGGGCGGTCGCGGCGGCGCGGCGCACCGGGTCGGCGAGCTGGCGCACCGAGGTGGAGTTGCCGATGCCCTGCCTGCCGTAGCGGGCGGTGTCGCCGGGGGCCTGCTCGACGGCGACCGCGTCGAGCGGCACGGCCAGCTCCTCGGCGACCAGCATGGCGACGACCGTGCGCACGCCCTGCCCGGTGTCGGGCCGGGGCACGGTGGCGGTGACCCGGCCGCGCGCGTCCAGCCGCACCAGCACGTTCGGCACGAGCCCCGTCCCGGAGGCGAGGGCGGGAACGGGGAGCGCGACGGTGAGCCCGACGGCGGCCAGGAAGCCGCGCCGCCCGATCACCTCGGCCCCCGGTCCCGCGCGGCGCGCTTCACGGCCGCGCGCACCCGCGAGTAGGTGCCGCAGCGGCAGACGTTGTCGCGCAGCGCCTCGTCGATCTCCGCGTCGCTCGGGTCGGGCACGCGGGCCAGCAGGGCGACGGTGCTCATGATCTGGCCGGGCTGGCAGTAGCCGCACTGGGCGACGTCCAGCTCCAACCAGGCCCGCTGCACCGGGTGGTCGCCGTCGGCGGACAGTCCCTCGACGGTGGTGACCTCGGCCGCCACGTCGGAGACCGGCAGCACGCACGGTCGCGCCGCCGCGCCGCCGACCAGCGAGGTGCACGCCCCGCACGCGCCGACGCCGCACCCGTACTTGGGCCCGGTGAGCCCGAGGTCCTCGCGCAGCACCCACAGCAGCGGGGTGTCGTCGGGCACGTCCACGACGTGCCACCGCTCGTTGACCCGCAACCGCCGTCGCACCACGCGTCCTCCTCGGGTAGCCGTCGGCCAGCGTGCCCCGATCGGACAATCGGCACAATGCGCCCGTTCGGCGGCGGGGGTGGCGTTCGGCCGCGCGCGACCCCTGAGTCGGCCGCGAGGCGTTGACCCAGATCCGCCGGGTGTGCCGATACTGGTGCTCCGAACGGCCCACGACGACCAGGGGAGCCGCTGGTGCGCAGGAAGTCCTTGCTGGCGCTGGGGGTGTGCGCGGCGCTGCTCGTGCCCGCGACGGCCGCGAGCGCCGCGACCCGGTCCAACGGCTTCGAGCGGCTGCCGTCGGGCGCGCCGTACACCCGCGCGGAGTGGGCGGCGGACGGCTGGAGCGCGACCTGGGACCAGGGCATGGGCAGCCGGGCGGTGGTCGACGGTTCGGTGGCCCGATCCGGCGGCAAGTCGCTGCGCGTGCTGTACCCGAAGGGGAAGATCGGCCCGGCGGACTCGGGCGCGCAGGCCCCGTTCGCGCTGGAACCCGCGCGCGAGTACTGGGTTCGGCAGTGGGTGCGGTTCTCGCCGGACTTCAGCTGGGGCACCACCGAGTACGGCGGCAAGATCGGCATCGGCCTCGGCGGGGGCAAGGCGTGCTCGGGCGGGCAGGCGTGCGACGGGACGAACGGGTTCACCTCGCGGTTCACCTGGCGCACCGGCGGGCGGGCGTCGCTGTACGTCTACCACATGGGCAAGGAGGGTCAGTACGGCGACGCGATCGACCTCCGCCTGGACGGCGCGCCGGTCCACTACCCGCTCGGCCGGTGGGTGGAGCTCAAGCAGCGGGTGCGGGTGAACACGGTGGCGAACGGGGTGGCGAACCCGGACGGCGCGGTGGAGGTGTGGTTCGACGGGCGCAAGGCGGGCGAGCGCGCCGGGCTGCGGTTCGTGACCAACGCCGACCTGGTGGACCGGGCGTACTTCTCCTCGTTCTTCGGGGGCGCGACGGAGAGCTTCGCCCCGCAGCGGGACTCGTGGATCTGGTACGACGACGTCCGGGTGTCCACCACCCCCCTGTAGCTCGCACGGCAGGGTGAACCACGGCCGCGCCAGGCCGGGCCCGCACTAGGATCGCCCCTGGTCGGAGCCGGGGAGGTCGCGACGTGCGGGCGTGGTTGGTGCGGGCGGGCAGGGGCGGCGAGCGCGAGGCGTGGGCGCTGGGGGCCGGGTGCACGGGCGGCGGGTTCGGCGGGGTGGCGGACCTGGGCGGGGCGGTGGACCGCGAGGCGGTGCTGGCGGCGGTGCGCGCGGCGAAGCCGGACGCCGCCGAGCAGGCGCTGCGGAACTTCACCGCGCAGCTGTGGGCGCTGCGCTCGCGGATGGCCGAGGGCGACCTGGTGGTGATGCCGCTGAAGAGCTCGGGGCAGCACCTGGCGATCGGCGAGGTCACGGGTGGTTACCGGTACTCGGCGGCGGAGCCGGACGTGGACCGCAGGCACGTGCGCCCGGTGCGCTGGCTGGTGACGGACCTGCCGCGCACGGTGGTGAAGCAGGACCTGCTGTACTCGTTCGGCGCGTTCTCGACGGTCTGCGAGCTGTCCCGCAACGACGCCGCCTGGCGGGTGTCCCGGCTGGCCGAGCTGGGCCGCGATCCGGGCGCGCGGGCGTCGACCCCCGCGCCGAAGGGCCGCCGGGAGCCGGAGGAGGCCCCGGACGAGGTGGCGGACTCGGCGCAGCACGACGTGGACATCGCCCGCTACGCCCTGGACCGCATAGCGAGCCGCACCATCGAGGAGTTCGCCGGACACCGGCTGGCGGACCTGGTCGCGGCGGTGCTGACGGCGGAGGGCTTCCAGTGCGAGAAGTCCCCGCCTGGCGCCGACCAGGGCGTGGACGTCCTGGCGGGAACCGGCGCGCTCGGCCTCGGCGAGCCGCGCCTGGTGGTGCAGGTGAAGTCGGAGGCCGGGCAGGTGGGGCTGCCGGTGGTGCAGCAGCTCCAGGGCGCGGCGACGGCGCACGGCGCGGCGGGGCTGCTGGTGGCGTGGGGCGGGATCACGAAGCAGGCCAAGCAGTACCTGTCGACCCAGCGGTTCACGATCAAGGTGTGGGACTCGGAGCTGCTGCTGGAGCGGGTGTTCGCGAACTACCCGGCGCTGCCCGCGGAACTGCGCGCGGAACTGCCGCTGCGGCAGGTGTGGGCGCTGGTGGAGGACGGGTGAGGGTGGTGCGCGGGGACGCCGCCCCGCGCGCCTGCGATCGGCGCGCGGGCGGCGTCACCCGGTGCTCGGCTCACGCGGGCGGCGTGCAGGTCACGCTGCCCACGGTCACCGCGCCGCGTTCGCCCGCGCGGTCGGTCGCCGGGCCCATGTCCGGGCCCAGCCACAGCCGGACCGCGTGCACGGTCAGTGAGCCGTCGCCGTCCTCGTCCCACGAGCGGGTGTTGAACACGGCGCGCACGCCGTTCGCCAGGGTCGTCTCGTAGTCGACCGGCACGGTGTCCGGGAGGGACGCGCCGACGACGCCGCGCAGGGTGAACGCGGACTCGACGGTGCCGTCCGGGGTGGCGCGGCAGGAGATCGCGTAGGTGCCGACCTTCAGCAGCGGGAGGCCCGTGTCGGCGTGGTTGAAGCGGAAGGCCTTGCCGGTCGCGGTCGTGGTGACGGCGCCGGAGGGCTCGGTCTCGCAGGTGGTGCTGCCCTGGCCGAACGCGACCAGCTTGCCGCCGGTCACCCCGGAGGTCTCGGCGCCGGTGGACTCGCCGCTGACGCAGGTGGCCAGGGGCGGGATGTCCACGAGCAGCTCGCTCGCGGTGCGGATCACGGCGTTGCCGACGCTGGCCGCGCCGGAGACGCCGCCGGGCGCGGTCCTGGTGGGCGCGGTCCTGGCCGGTGCGCCCTCGGGTGCGGCGGTCGCGGGCACGGGGGTGAGCGCGAGCAGCCCGGCCACCGCCGTCACCGCCGCTCGCCTGGTGCTGGGGGACAACGTCATCAGCTCCTCGGATGTGGACTCGTCCCTCCGAGTGCAGCGCGCCGGACGGCGGTGCGGCCAGCCAAGCGGCGGGAACCACCCGGCAGAACGCGGTGATCACCCTTGCAGGGCACCCACTTGTGCACCGTGACGTCCGGTGAGCGGAGCGGGGAATCCGGGTGACACCCGGCGGTGGTTTCAGCGGGACTTCAGCGAGCGGGCGGACACTGCGCGACGACCGCCGACGCGCTCCCGTGACACCGCCGCCACCACGCTCCCGCCACCGCCACCGCCACCACCGCCGCGACACCCCGGCGGCTCAGCGCGGCGCGGGTCCCGTCGACCCGCGCACCACCAGCTCGGGCGGGCGCACCTGCGCCGGTCCCCCGTCCACCACCCCGAGCCCCGCCAGCAGCTCCACCGCCGCCGCCCGCCCGAGCCCGACCAGGTCCTGCCGGACCGTGGTCAGCGCCGGGTGCAGCAGCTCGCACAGCGGCAGGTCGTCGTGCCCCACCACGGACAGCTCCCCCGGCACGTCGATCCCGAGCCGCCGGGCGGTGGCGAGCCCGGCGGCGGCCATCGAGTCGTTCGCGAACAGCACCGCCGTGGGCCGCTCGGCCGAGGTCAGCAGCGCGCGGGCCGCCACCGCCGCCGCGCCGGGGTCGAACCCGGTGGCCGACGCGCACTCGGGGACCAGGCCGTGCCCGCCCAGCGCCCGCCGGAACGCCGCGCGCCTGCGCCGCGTGTGCACCCGGTCCTCCGGCCCGCTCACGTACCCGAACCGCCGGTGCCCCAGCCCCACCAGGTGCTCCACCGCTCGCGCGATCCCCCGGTGCTGGTCGCGGGCGCGGGCGGTCGGCACCGGGTCGGGCCGCCACGGCGTGCCGACCAGCACGGCGGGCAGCCCCAGCTCGCGCAGCAGCGCGAAGCGCGGGTCCCGCACCCGGCTCTCGGTGAGCACCACCCCGTCCACCCGCCGCCCGGCGGCGAGCCCGCGGTACGCGCCCTCCTCGCCGTCCGCGTCGACCAGGTGCAGCAGCAGCCCCCACCCGAGCGGCGCGAGCGCGCTCTCGACGCCGGTGATGAGCTGGGCGAAGTGCGGGTCGCTGCTGAGCAGGTCGGGCTCGCGGCGCAGCACCAGCCCGAGCGCGCCGACCCGCGCCCCGCGCAGCGCCACGGCCGCGACCGACGGCGCCCACCCGAGTTCGGCGGCGGCGGCGAGCACGCGCAGCCGGGTCGCCTCGGCCAGCCGCCCCTTGCCGTTGACCGCCGCCGACACCGCGCCCACCGACACGCCCGCGCGCGCGGCGACGTCCGCGATGGTCGGTCTGCCCGATCCCGTTCGCCCCACCGCGACCTCCTCCGGAGCCCGTTCGGCGCAACCCGTCGCCGCACTGCGGTCCAGGGTCTCGCCCTCGACCGTGGTGAAACGTTATACCTGATGGCGTGAAGCGCTCTTCGGCACTGGTGACCGGTCCGGACGGCAGGCCCGACGTGTGGTTGGGGGTGAACTTCTGGTCCCGCGTCGGCGGCCCGCTGATGTGGCGGCGCTACGACCCCGACGTGGTGCGCGCGGAACTGCTGGTGATGCGCGCGCACGGCGTCCCGCTGACCAGGAGCTTCTGCTACTGGCCGGACTTCATGCCCGAGGAGGACCGGCTGGACGAGGCGGTCCTGGCCCGGTTCGACCACTTCCTGGACCTGCACGAGGAGCTGGGGATGCGCACCATCCCGACGTTCCTGGTGGGCCACATGTCCGGCCAGAACTGGGACCCGCCGTGGCGGCGCGGTCGGGACGTGTTCGGCGACGAGTCGTTCGTGGCGCGGCAGCGCTGGTACGTGCGGGAGCTGGTCGCGCGCTGGAAGGACCACCCGGCGGTCGCGGGGTGGTTGCTGAGCAACGAGATCCCGCTCTACGCGGACGAGCGCACGCGCGGCATCGGCACCCTGGACGCCGACGCGGTCACGGCGTGGGCGGAGGCGCTGATCGGCGAGGTGCGGGCGGCGGGCGCGCGGCAGCCGGTGTCGGTCGGCGACGGCGCGTGGGGCGTGGAGGTCACCGGGCTGGACAACGGTTTCCGGGTGCGCGACCTGGCCCCGCTGGTGGACTTCCACGGCCCGCACGTCTACCGCATGGAGGACGACCCGCTGCGGCTGCACCTCGCGGCGGCGTGGGTGTGCGAGCTGCTCGACGTGGGCGGGCGGCCGGTGGTGCTGGAGGAGTTCGGCGTCACCTCCGACTACACCTCGGACGAGAACGCCGCGCACTACTACCGGCAGGTGCTGCACAACTCGCTGCTGGCGGGCGCGACCGGCTGGATCGCCTGGAACAACACGGACTTCGACGACCTGGCCGACCAGGAGCCGTACTCGCACCACCCGTTCGAGCTGCACTTCGGCCTGACCGACGCGCGCGGCGTGCCGAAACCGCAGCTGCTGGAGCTGCGGGAGTTCGCGGAGGTGTTGCGGCGCACCGACTTCTCGCGGTTGCGCAGGCCGGACGCCGAGGTGGCGCTGGTGGTGCCGTCGTACCTGGAGAAGCGCTACCCGTTCACGATGCCCGAGGACGCGACGAGCGTGTTCGAGCACGGGCGGCAGGCGTACGCGGCGGCGCGCGAGGCGGACCTGCCGGTGGGGGTGGCGCGCGAGCTGGACGGCCTGCCCGACGACTGCGCGCTCTACCTGCTGCCGTCGGCGAAGCAGCTCCTGGCGCCCACGTGGCGGGAGCTGCTGCGGCGGGCGGAGGAGGGGGCGGTGGTGTACGCGTCGTACTTCCACGGGGCGCACAAGGTGCAGCGCGGGTCGTGGTGGCCGGACCTGGACGGGATGTTCGGGGTGGCCAAGCGGTCCCGGTACGGGCTGGTGGAACCGGTCGTGGAGGACGAGCTGCGGTTGCGGGTGGTGACCGGGTTCGGCGGGTTGGCGGTGGGCGAGGAGCTGGTGTTCGCGGTCGGCGGGAACGAGCACTCGCGGGCGTTCCTGCCGGTGGACCCGGTGGAGGCCGAGGTGCTGGCGGTGGACGGTCGCGGGCGGCCCGCGCTGCTGCGGCGGCGGGTGGGGTCCGGGGCGATGGTGCTGTGCGCGTATCCGTTGGAGCACATGGCTTCCGCGACGCCGTCGGTGAACCCGGAGGACACCTGGCGGTTGTACGCGGCGCTCGCGGCGGAGGCCGGGGTGGCGCCGGAGGTGTCGGTGGACGATCCGGGGGTGCTGGTGTCGGTGCTGGAGCACGAGGACGGGCGGCGGTTCGCGTGGCTGGTGAGCCAGCGCGGGGAACCGGTGACGGCGCGGGTGCTCGGGGCGGGGTTGCGCTCGTTCGGCGACGTGGTGGAGCTCGGCCCGCACGGGGTCGTGGTGGCGGAGGTGGAGCGGTGAGGATCGTGTCGGCCGAGGTCGTGGTGACCTCCCCTGGGCGGAACTTCGTGACGTTGCGGATCACCACCGAGGACGGGCTGTCCGGGCTCGGGGACGCGACGCTCAACGGGCGCGAGCTGGCGGTGCGGGCGTACCTGGTGGAGCACGTCGTGCCGCTGCTGATCGGGCGGGACGCGTCGGCGGTCGAGGACACCTGGCAGTACCTGTACCGGGGCGCGTACTGGCGGCGCGGGCCGGTGACCATGGCGGCGATCGCGGCGGTGGACACGGCGCTGTGGGACATCAAGGCGAAGGCGGCCGGGATGCCGCTGTACCAGTTGCTCGGCGGGGCGTGCCGGGTGGGCGCGCTGGCGTACGGGCACGCGTCGGGGCGGGACCTGCCGGAGCTGTTCGACTCGATCCGGGCGCACCTGGAGCGCGGGTACCGGGCGATCCGGGTGCAGACCGGGGTTCCGGGGCTGGGCGTGGTGTACGGGGTGGCGGCGTCGGTGGGCGGGCAGCGGTACGACTACGAGCCCGCGCGGCGGACGGCGCTGCCGGTGGAGGAGGAGTGGGACACCAGGGCGTACCTGCGGCACGTGCCGGGGGTGTTCGAGGCGGTGCGGGCGGAGTTCGGCCCGGAGCTGCCGCTGCTGCACGACGGGCACCACCGGATGACGCCCATCCAGGCGGCGAAGCTGGGGAAGGCGCTGGAGCCGTACGACCTGTTCTGGCTGGAGGACGCCACCCCCGGTGAGGACCAGGCGGCGCTGCGGTTGATCAGGCAGCACACGACGACGCCGCTGGCGATCGGCGAGGTGTTCAACTCGGTGCACGACTACCAGGGGTTGATCACCGAGCGGCTGATCGACTACGTGCGGTCGGCGGTGACGCACACGGGCGGGGTGACCGGGATGCGGCGGCTGCTGGACTTCGCCGGGGTGTACGGGATCAAGTCGGGCATCCACGGGCCGACGGACATCTCGCCGGTGGGGATGGCGGCGGCGCTGCACCTGGACCTGGCGGTGCACAACTTCGGCATCCAGGAGCACATGGAGCACACGGCCCGGACGCTGGAGGTGTTCCGGACGTCGTTCACGTTCGGGGACGGGCTGCTGCACCCGTCGGACGCGCCGGGGTTGGGCGTGGAGCTGGACGACGAGGCGGCGGCGGCTTTCCCGTACGAGGCGGCGTACCTGCCGGTGAACCGGCTGCGGGACGGGACCGTGCACGACTGGTGACCGGGCCGCGCCCGCCGGGGTTCGAGGCCTCGGCGGGCGTGGTTTTCCGGCAGGGGTGAGCAATTCCCTGCCGGGAATCGCAGAATTGCGGGGACAAAATTCCCCGAATACCCACTCACCGCCCCAGGGAGAATCGCGCTCTACAGTTGCGGGATGCGCGGATTACTCCCCACTGCCCTGCTGACAGCGCTGCTCGCCCTGGTCAGCGGGTGCCAACTGTTCACCCCGCCCCACGCCATCGCGGGTTCCGAGTTTCGCGGCAGCACCCCGATCGTCAGCAAGCAGGACAACGAGGTCCGGTTCGACCTGAGGGTGAACGAGAAGAACGTCGAGACGTTCTTCACCCTCCCCCTGGAGGGCAGGAAACGACTGCTCGAAGGAACGCCGGGGGTGTCCGCGACGGGTGGTTGCTCCCCGCTCTCCTTCTCGCTGACCGTGCGCGTGGACGGGGCGGGCCCCTACCAGGCGGACTACCACAGCGGCGCGACCGGGGCGGCGAGCTTCGCCGAGGCGCCGGTCCCCTCGCTCGCCCCGGTCCGCTGGGAGGTCCCCGCGTCGACGAAGGAGCTGGGGTTCTCCGCCAACGCCGAGGTCCCCGACGGGTGCGTCCTCACCCTGACGCTGCGCCACTTCACCGTCACCGACGCGTGAGCGCGCTCCCGGCCAACTGAGACCACCGGTCACCCCGGCGGCATTGACATGTTTCGAGCTCTGCCTCGAAACTTTAGAACACCGCCGCCACGCCTCCTCCCCGGAAGGAGATCAACGGTGATCACCCGCTCCGGCCGTCTCCGGCTGTCCCTGGCCCTCCTCACCGCGCTCGCCCTCACCGGCACCGCGCTCGCCACCGCCGCGCCCACCCCCGCACCCCCGACCGCACTCGCCGTCGAGGACGACGGCGCCGACTGCCCCGTCACCCTGCCCGGCAGCACCCCGGCCAACCCGCGCCTGCCCGACCCGTTCACCAGGATCGACGGCTCCCGCGTCACCACCCTCGCCGACTGGCGGTGCCGCCGCGCCGAGATCCGCGAGCTCGCCGAGCGCCACGTCTACGGCGACAAGCCCGCCAAGCCCGCCTCCGTCACCGGCGCCGTCTCGCGCACCTCCATCTCCGTCACCGCCACCCACCAGGGCCGCACCGCGAGCTTCTCCGCGAGCGTCGACGCCCCCAGCGGCGCAGGCCCGTTCCCCGCCGTCATCGTGGTCGGCGGGTTCGGCGCCGACACCGCCGCGATCAAGGCCGCGGGCGCCGCCGTGATCAGCTACGACCCGCTCGCCGTCGGCCGCGAGGGCACGCCGCGCAGCAACAAGCAGGGCGCGTTCTACTCGCTCCACGGCGCGTCCAGCCCGACCGGCCTGCTCGCCGCCTGGGCCTGGGGCGCGAGCCGCATCATCGACGTGATCGAGCAGTCCGGCAGCGCCACGATCCGCGCGGACGGCATCGGGGTCACCGGGTGCTCGCGGTACGGCAAGAGCGCGTTCGCGGTCGGCGCGTTCGACCAGCGGATCGCCCTCACCATGCCGATCGAGTCGGGCAGCGCGGGAGCCCCGGCGTTCCGCTCGATCGCGGGCGAGAGCGGCGCGCAGCCGCTGAGCAGCGCGTACGGCGAGCAGCCCTGGCTCGGCGACGCGTTCTCCGCCTACACCGGCAACCCGAACGCGCTGCCGGTCGACACCCACCAGGTCATCGGCATGATCGCCCCGCGCGGCCTGCTGCTGCTGGAGAACCCGCACGTCGACTGGCTCGCCGCGCGCTCCGGCAGCGTCGCCGCGCTCGCCGGGGCCGAGGTGTACAAGGCGCTCGGCGCGGCCGACAACATCTCCTACTGGTCGGACGTGCAGGACGGCACGCACTGCGCCTCGCGCTCGGAGTGGCGCGGCCCGATCCAGGAGAACATCCGGGAGCACCTGCTCAAGTCGGGCAACGCGCAGCAGGTCTTCCGGATCTCCGCGAAGAAGGCCGGGAACCTCGCCCAGTGGCGCGACTGGCAGACCCCGGTCCTGAGCGGTGGCGGCGGCGAGCCGACCAGCACGACCACCGGCGTCACCACCACGACCACCGGGGTCACGACCACCACCACTCCCCCGCCGGGCGCGGGCTGCACCGCCAGCGCCTCGGTCAACCAGTGGAACGGCGGCTTCGTCGCCACGATCACGGTCACCGCGAACCGGGCGATCACCGGCTGGACGGTCGGCGCGACCCTCCCGCAGGGCGCGACCATCACGAACTCCTGGAACACCACCCGCACCGGCACGTCCGGCCCCGTGACGTTCACCGACGCCGGGTTCAACGGCCCGCTGGCGGCAGGCCGGTCCACCGAGTTCGGCTACCAGGCCACCGGCACCGCCCCGACCGCACCGCTCACCTGCACCGCCCGCTGAGCTGACGCCTTCGACTCAGAGGCCCCGGAAGGAATCAAGTAGCGATCATCACCTTCCGGGGCCCTCAGGCGCAGGTAAAGCACATAATTCTTCAGCCAGAATATCAGCGTGACCCGACCCTAACTCCCGGTAAAAGATCAGCGCTTTTTCCCAATACTCTCTAGCTTCACAGTGATCCCCTTTCTCAACCCTCATCTCTCCTAAGACTTGAAGTGCCCTCGCGTGCTCAAATCGACTTCCGCAGCGGACAGCGGCGGCTACCGCCTGCCACAAGGCAACCTCTGCATGCACCAAATTTCCCGCTATGCGGAGCGCCGCAGCGAGCATTGTGCTCGCCTGAGCGATGTCTAGATCATAAGAAAACCACATCGCCACGTCGACCGCCTCTTGAGCGCAAGACACCGCACTGCGGGAATCCCCGAGTTGCAGGTGAGACCCCGCCATGCCCCGCAAGGTGATCCCCACATTGCTCAACGCTCCCGTTCGCCTATAGTGGTCAAGCGCCCTTTCCTGGAGTTCCAGCGCAGCAGCGGGCTCCCCTCGACGGCGAAGCACTGCAGCCGAGTTCGCCAAGGCGTTGCTGCGCCCATGCCCGTCCCCAAGGCGATCGAACAACTCCACGGCTTTGGCGTAGTGCTCCATGGCCTCGCCCAACCTGCCCGCTCCGGTCAGCGCCATACCCAGGTTGTTGCGCGTTGTGGCCTCAGCCCATGCATCCTGTGACCGCACTGCAGCGGACAGGGCGTTGAAGTGGCTTTCCAACCAGCCATCCAACTGCTTGTTCAGGTAGAAGTAGGTGCGGAGCACGTAGGCCAACTGCCAGCGCTGAGCGTCCAGCTCCGGCTCATCGACTCGACTGAGGTCGACCATTGCAGCCTCCGCGCCCCGAAGCCACGCCTGCGCCTCCTGAGCGCCGGAAAACGACTTCAACACTCCCGGCTGCCCCACGAGCGGTATCCGGGTTCGGTGCGGCGTCAACAGCAGATCAGCATGCGCAGCATTATGGAGATAATGCTCAAAAATCCTACGCAATGCAGCAGATCGCTCCCCCTCTCTCGCAACCGTCAACTCCACCGCGTAAGAGCGGAGCAGGTCGTGCGCGCTGAACAAACCCGGCGCAACCTCACTCAGGAGGTGGACCTTGACAAGTTCATCGACCGCAGTCGCTACAACAGCGCACTCATAACCCGAAGCCGCTGCCAACGCATCGAGGTCAAAAGCCCCTCGGGGCTGCACGCCAACCGCGCGGAACACTGCAGCAGTCACCTCTCCCAGGTCCCGATAAGACCAGGAGAAGACTGATCTGATATCCGCTTCAGCAGTCATCGAGGACAGTCGGTTCGATTGACCGCGAAGCTCATCGGCCAGAACAGTCGCGGTGATCCCCGGACTGGAGGCGAGTCGCTGAGCGACGATGCGCAAGGCAAGGGGCAACCCCGCGCATACTCCGGTCAGCATGGCCGCTGTCGCCACTTCGAGGACCGCACGCCCTGCGAGTGCGACGAGCAACCGAGTCCCCGCTCGCACATCCAGCGGATCGACCCGCAGCAACGGCGCGTCCCGGTAGACGCCCAACCCGCTGAGCACATGCCGACTGGTCACCAAGACCACCGAGGAAGAAGCACCGGGCAGGAGTGGCAGGACTTGGTGGGTGGACTTGGCGTTGTCGAGCAGGAGGATCATGCGACGCCCGCTCATCACCGTCCTGAGCTTCGCCGAACGCTCACCGATACCGATGAGCTCTTCCGGACGCGAAACCCCAAGCGACCTGAGCAGTCTGGAAGCGGCTTCCAGACTGCTCACCGGCGGTTCCGGGGCGAACCCGTGCAGATCGACGAACAGCTGTCCATCCGGAAAGTCATCGACGTGCTGGTGAGCCCACCTCAGCGCCAGCGCGGTTTTGCCCACTCCCGCTGTGCCGCTGATGACCACCAAGGAGGGCTGCCCGTCGGTGCGAGGTTCGAGCGCCCTCTCGAGCGCAGCCAACTCGGCTTCGCGTTCCACGAAGTGCCTCGCTCCGGCAGGCAACTCGCGGGGAACCTGCGGCACAGGCGCACTCCCCACGACCACATCACCATGAACCACTCCCGCTTGAACGATGTTGTTGCCGCGTCCCGAGACCTGGTTGTGGGTCGTCTGGCGCTCTTCCACGGTTCGCTCCCGACGGCAGTCGCAAGAGTTCCCGAACACCTGGAACGCGGACAACAGGCGCCCGGCCTCGTCACCACTGTGGGGGATGTGCGCCCGGTATCGCACGCCGATGGGCGAGCAAGCCTCACACCATCGGACCGGATACCCATCCGGGGTAAAGATCCGGCCGCCCGCCAGCCGCAGGCCACCCTGTCCACGGCTTCTTCGCTCCTCTCGGTGGACGAGCGCGAGACCGCCCCCCGTAGCAGGCCTGCTTGGATCTTCGCCTCCTGAAGAGCCGCAGCGCGCAAAAGGAGCAGTGCCGGGGGCCAACCAGACGCTGCCTGGCTCTTCCCTCGTGCCTGCCCCGCCTCCGCTCACGACGCACATGCCCAGCACCTGCTCTGCGTGGACTCATGCGCACTTGCTGCTTCGATGCCCACGCGTTCTGCGGTGGAGCACCTGGCGAAGGCGGGTGGTGTAGGTTCGGCGCGTCTTCCGCAGGACCGTTGACAGGGGTTCGGCAAGGTGACCACCGAAGAAGCGCCCGGCGTCGAGCCGCAGCTCTCCACCGACAGCAGGCGGAACGTCTTTGTCGTGCACGGCCGGAACTCGAAGGCACGGCGAGAGGTGTTCGACTTCTTGCGCGCGCTCGACCTCAAGCCTCTGGCGTGGGGCTCAGCTCTGGAGATGACCGGTGAGGGCGCACCGTTCATCGGCACCGTGCTGAAGGAGGGCATGAGCCGCTGCCAGGCCATCCTGGTGCTGATGACCCCTGACGAACTGGTGCAGCTGAAGCCCGAGTTCCTGAAGAGCACGGACGGTGAGGCCGAGCGCATGCCTGCCGGACAAGCACGGCCCAACGTGCTGTTCGAGGCAGGCGCCGCCTTGGCGCTCTACCCCGAGCGAACCCTGATCGTGGAGTTCGGCGAGGTCAGGAGCCTCTCGGACATCGACGGCCGGTACATCTACCGTCTGCGGGACACCAAGGGTGCGCGAAGCGCTCTGGTGGAAGGGCTGCGCCGGGTCCGCTGCCTCGTGGACACCAGCAGCTCGGACTGGCTCTACTCCTCACTGACGACACCCGAAACCGAGCCCTCGAAAGAACCGGCCGTCCCCGTGCCCCCGGTCCCCGTCCCAGCACAACCTCCGACGCCCTCCACGGGGCCTCTCATCCTGGGCGTCCCCAACGTCAGTCGGCGGTCGCGGTACCACGTCGTGCACGG
Organism: Actinosynnema pretiosum; assembly: GCF_024171695.1. Lineage (GTDB taxonomy): Bacteria > Actinomycetota > Actinomycetes > Mycobacteriales > Pseudonocardiaceae > Actinosynnema > Actinosynnema pretiosum. The sequence continues at coordinate 408,583 of NZ_JAMTCF010000006.1, forward strand.
GGAGGTCACCAACCAGGAGCAGCGATCCATCACCGCCGAACTGAAAGTGATCTTCTACGGCGACACCGGAATCCTCGGATCAGCGGGCGGCTTCGTAGAGGTCGAACCGGGGGTGACCAAGGTCTACGAGTTCATGACTCCAGACCAGGTGGAGGCTTACACCAAGGTCGTTCCCCAGGTCTCCTCGATCCTGAACTGACGTCCGACCTGAGAGGCAGTGCTCCACGGCCGGGCCCAGCCCTCAGGCCTACGGCAGCACCCGCACCGCCGAGTGCGGCAGCTCCCACGGCCGCAGCGGCGGGTTCGCCTGCGGCGGGTGCAGCGGGCCGCGCGCCACCGCCAGGAGCACGCTCGGGCGCAGCAGCGCGCGCGGCGGCTCGACCAGGGAGCGCACGTCCAACCACGCCCGCGCCACCGTCGGGCTCCCGGTGGCCGCGAACCCGACCCGCTCCAGCAGCCGCGCCGCCACCCGCCCCCGAGGCCCCGGCCGGGGCCCGGTGGTGGCCGGGAACCTCAGGTCCAGCCCGGTCACCACGTCCCACGCCCGCGCCGACACCCGCCCCACCGCCCGCTGCACGCGCGCCGCGCCGTGCCCGATGCCCCGATCCCCCAACGCCTCCGAGAACGCCACCGCCCCCAGCGCCGCCAGCGACATCCCCTGCCCGTGCACCGGGTTGAGCGTGCACGCCGCGTCCCCCAGCACCACGAACCCCTCCGGCCACCCGTCCGCGCCCCGCAGCCGCAGCCTCCGGTTCGCGGGCGACCGCATCCCCCTCGGCGGGCCGAGCGGTCGGGCGTCGGCGATCAGGTCGCCGATCACCGGGTGCCGCAGCCGCCCCGCGCACCGCGCGAACGCCTCCTCGCCGGTGGACGGCCGCTGCTCGCGGGTGCCGACCAGGGTGACGCTCCACCGGTCGCCCTCGATCGGGCACAGCAGCCCGCTGCGCAGCTGGCCGGGGTGCTCGGGGTCGGGCAGCACGCTCACGGCGGGCGCGTCCGAGCGCCCCGCGTACAGCCGGGTGCTGTAGAACTCGCCGGGGTCGACGTGCTCCTCGGCGGGCGGCCTCGCGCCCAGCGCGGACAGCCACACCGGCGCGGCCGAGCGGTGGCCGGTGGCGTCGACGACGTAGTCGGCGGTGACGCGCCCGGTGCGACCGTCGCGGCGGTCGCGCACCAGGACGCCGGTCACCCGCTCGGGCCCGCCGAGCAGGCCGGTGGCGTCGGTGCTCTCCAGCAGGTGGACGCGCTCGTCGGCGAGGACCCGCTCGCGCACCACGTGCTCGACCAGCGCCCGGCTCGCGCTGAGCACGGACTGCACCTCCGGGAACCGCGCCACCCACCCGGCGGGCAGCAGCACGAGCATCCGGTCGGGCACGCCCACGCGCTGCGCGCCCAGGTCGAGCAGCTCGTCGGTAGTCCCAGGCAGCAGGTGGTCGAGCGCGTGCGCGCCGCCGGACAGCAGCACGTGCGTGTGCCGGGCCTGCGGCGTGCCGGACCGCTCGCGCGGCCCCTGCGGCAGCCGGTCGCGCTCGACCAGCAGCACCTCGCCGACGTGGTCGGCCAGCACGCGGGCGGCCAGCAGGCCCGCGATGCCCGCTCCCAGCACCACTGCACGGGTGGTGGCCATGGGCCTCGCCTCCTCCGGCCCCGCGCTGCGGCTCGGGACCACGACCCGCCGCACCGCGTTCCGGCGCTGCCGCTCACCCGGTCCGGCTCTTCCCTCTGACGCGGTGGACCCTATGGCGAGCCGGGAGCAGCGCGCAGGGCCGGGAAGTGGCGCGGAAACCCTGGTCAGGTGGGGCGCCGGGGGTGCGGACAGTCGCGGTCGGCACGGCCCCCCGGCGCGTTCCGGTGAACGTCGCCGCGCGCCGACTGCGGTCCGTCGCGCAAACCCCCGGCACGTCTTCCCGCTCGGGGGGACGCGCGCGGTCCACACCATCCGATGCGGGGTAGTTCCCCCGGTCGGGAGGCGGCGCCGAAATACCGGTGCGCATTTCACCCGGCCGGTGAGGTTCTCCGCACGGGCGCGGGGTACCCGCGCCCGGCCGGGGTCACGGCTTGCGGGACGAGTGGTGCTCCACGATCGTCCACCGACCGTCGCGGCGCTCGAAGACGAAGGTCATGCGGGCCTGCACGGTGTCCGGCTCGCCCTCGCTGGTCACGGCGAAGTCGTAGAGGCCGGACAGGACCACCGCGTCGGGGCCGAGCGCCCTGGTCTTGGGCTCGACGAGGGTTCCGCTGGGCCTGAGCTCCAGGAAGTGCTCGAAGTACTCGGTGATCTCGGCGCGGGTGTCGTGGACCTCGCCCGCGACGGTGGGCAGCAGCACCGCGTCCGCCGCGTACTGGTCGACCACGCCGTCCAGGTCGCCCGCGACGAGGCTGGCGTTCCAGCGGTCGAACAGGGCCTTCGGGTCACCGGGCTGTCCGGGCGCGGCGGGAGCGGTGGAGGGGTCCGGGGTCGCGGCCTGGCCGGTGCCGCAGGCGGTGGCGAGCAGCAGGACGGCGGCGGTGGCGGTCAGTGCGGGTGCGGTCTTCACGGTGGTTCCTCCCTCGGCGCCGGGCGGGGTTGATCACCCGACGTCACCCAGCCTGGGGAGGGGGCGTGCAGCGGATCGGCAGGAGAGCGGCAGAGGACGGTCAACTTTCCGCGCGGGTTCCGGCGCGCGGAAACGTGACCCTGGCCTCAAGGCCGCCGCCGGGGACGTCGTGCAGCGCCACCGCGCCCTGGTCGTCCTCCACGAGCTGGCGCACGATCGCCAGGCCGAGGCCGGTGCCGCCGGGCCTGCCGCGCCAGAACCGGTCGAACGCGCGCTCCCGGTGCTCGCGGCTCAGGCCCGGTCCCCGGTCGGCCACGGACACCAGCACGCGGTCCCGGTCGGCGGACGCCCGCAGGGTCAGGGCGCTGCCCTCCGGGGCCGCGTCCAGCGCGTTCGCGATCAGGTTGTCCAGCACCTGCTCCAGGTGGCCGGGGATGAGCGCGGCCACCACCCCCGGCTCCACGACCTCGCGCAGCCGCACGCCCTTGTCGTCGGCGGCGGCCCGCCACGCCTCGGCCCTGGTGCGCACCACCGCGTCCACCCGCACCGGCTCGCGGATGCCGTCCTCGGCCTGCGCGCGGGCCAGCGCCAGCAGGTCGTTGACCAGCCGCGACATCCGCACCACCTCGGCGATGGCCCCGTCGAGCGCCTCGCGGGCCCTCGGGTCGTCGGACAGGTCGTGCACGTTGTCCAGGCCCAGGCGCAGCGCGGTCAGCGGGGAGCGGAGCTGGTGCGAGACGTCGGCGACGAAGTCGCGCTTCGCGGACAGCAGCTGGTCGATGCGGTGCGCGCCGATGTTGATCGCGCGCGCCACCCGGCGGGTCTCGTCGGGGCCGATCTCCTCGGCGCGCACGCTCAGGTCGCCCTGCCCGAACCGGGTGGCGGCGGCCTGCAGGGAGCGCAGCGGCCTGGTCAGCGAGCGGGCCATGAGCAGGGCGAGCACGGCGGTGAGGGCGAGCGTGGCGATCCCGGCGACGATGCGGAAGGTCCAGATCGTGCGGATCTGCTGCTCCAGCGCGACCGTCGGGTAGGTGACCCGGACCGCGCCGACCACGGCCCCGGACGCGTCGCGCGCGGGCGCGGTGACGACCAGGGCGGGCGTGCCGAGCCTGCTGTCCTCCAACCACTCGACGCCCTCCTCGCCGCGCAGCGCCGCGCCCAGCGACTCGGTGGCCCCCACGTCCCGGCCGAGCGCGGGCGCCCCCCGCGCGTCGACCAGCTCGACGCGGCCGTGGGACTGGGCCTCGAACTCGTCGCGCAGCGACCGCAGGGTCGCCTCGGAACCGCCGTCGCCCTGCAGGAACGCGATGGTGCGGGCGTCGCGCAGCGCGCCTTCGAGCAGGTTGGTGCGCAGCAGGTCGCCGAGGCTGATGCCGACCGGGACGGTGAACACCGCCAGCGCGATCACCACCAGCAGCAGCGAGGAGGTGACCAGGCGGCGCTGCATCACGGCAGGACCTCCAGGCGGAACCCGACGCCGCGCACCGTCTCGATCCGCAGCGCGCCGTCGAACTTGCGGCGCAGCACGCCCACGTGCACGTCCAGGGTGCGGGTGGGGCCGTGCCAGTGCGCGTCCCACACGGCTTCGAGGATCTGCTCGCGGGTGAACGCCGCGCCGGGGTCCTCGGCCAGGAACGAGAGCAGGTCGAACTCCTTGGGCGCGAGCACCTGCTCGTCCTCGCCCACGTGCACGCGCCGCGCCCGCCGGTCGAGCCGGACCCGGCCGAGCACGAGCACCCCGTCGTCCTCGGGGGCGGTGTCCTGCGGCGCGCTCTGCCGGTAGCGGCGCAGCACGGCGCGGATGCGGGCGACGATCTCGCGGGTCCCGAACGGCTTGGACACGTAGTCGTCCGCGCCGACCTCGAGCCCGACCACGGTGTCGACCTCGTCGGAGCGGGCGGTGATCACGATGACCGGCAGGTCGGTGCGGGCGCGCAGGGCCCGGCACACGTCGAGGCCGTCCACGTCGGGCAGCCCGAGGTCGAGCAGCACGACCTCGTAGCCGGTGGCGGCCAGCGCCGCCGCTCCCGTCGTGACCCACTCCACCGCGAACCCGAACCGCTCGAGGCCGGTGGCCAGGGACCGGGCTATCGCGGGATCGTCCTCGACCACCAACACCTTCACCGGGCCAGTCTCGGCGGGGGCCGCTCCGTTGTCGAGCACGGGCGCAGTGGAGCAGGACACACCGCAGCGGGACGGCAGGACCTGGGAAGGGGAACGGCAGGAGCGCAGGTCAGCGGGGTGCGGCGGGGTGGCGGCGGGGTGATGGCGGGGTGATGGCGGGGTGGCGGCGGGGTGATGGCAGCGCGCGTGGCGCCGGGAGGTCGCTGCCTCCCGGCGCCACGCGCTTCAGGAACCCGTTGACGACGGGTGGCTACGGGTAGAGCTGCGTCTGCTTCCCGGTCATCACGTCGATGGTGAAGACCCGGTCGACGTTCGGGTTGTTCTGCAGGATCGGGAACTCGGTCATGGAGAACACGTTGTCCACCCGCCTGCTCGGGCCGACCAGGGCGTACACGTCGCCCTTGGCGCCCTGCGCGAGGCTGGCGGACACGCTGTCCCACACGGCCTTGCCCGCGTCGTTGGTCCTGCCCCAGTCCGGCATGATGATGTGGTCGTGGTCGAGCTTGCCCTCCAGGGTGACGCGCCCGTCCTGGGCGGCGATGAACTCGGCCGGGTCCATCACCGAGTGCCGCTGGCCGGTCGAGTCGATGAAGTTGCCCGACCAGAAGAACGCGCCGTCCGGCTTGCTGTCCAGGATGCGGCGCAGGTCCGCGACCCAGCGGGCGCCCTCCTCCTTGGACAGGTTCCGCAGGTCGAAGTGCTCGACGCCGTCGATCGTGGTGACCGGGAACGCGTTCGTGGTGCGGTGGTCGGCCCTCGGGTCGGTCAGGTTGTCCAGGGTGGACCAGGGCACGGTGTCCTTGGGCTGGTCGGGCGGCAGCGGCAGCTTCGCCGGGTCCACCTGGTCGGCCGGGGGCAGCAGGTTCAGCGGCGGGCGCGGCGGCGTCGCGGGCTTGGGCGCGGGCGGCGCGGACGGGTCGTGCTGACCGCTGAGCGAGTCCTTCGCCGAACCGGGCGAGGTGACCCGGCCGTGGCCCTGCGCGGCGGGCGGCGCGGTGGTGGCGCCGGGCGGGGCGAAGGGGTCCTTGCCCGGCAGGGACACCACGGGCGGGGCCGCGCCGGGCGGCGGGCTGATCAGCTTGCCGGGCGCGGTCCGCGGGTTCTGAGGTCGCGGCGCGGGCGCGCCGGGCGGCGGGACCTGGGCCTTGGGCGGGAAGCTGTTCTGGTTGCCGCGCAACGAGTCCGCCGCGCTTCCCGGCTTGGACAGCTCGACCTTGGGCGCGCCAGCCGGGTGCGTCTTGGGCTTGGGCGGGATCTGCATGAGCGGTGGCAGCTCGGACTTCGGGTCGGGCGCGGGCCTGCCGGGCGCGGGCGCGTTCAGGTCGCCCCGGACGCTGGGGATCGGCGGGAGCTGCTGGCCGGTGGCGGCGGGGGTGGTCGAACCGGGGTTCGGGCCGCCCTGCGCGCCGGGCACGGCCAGGACCGGCTGCGCCTGCGCGCCGGGGGTGCTGGACGCGGCGGAGGTGACGCCGCCGTCGCCGGGGACCGGCTGCGCCGGGGTGACCTGCGGCCCCTGCGGTCGCGGGGTGTGGCCGCCGGGCGCTCCGGGGTCGCCGGGCACCGGGGTCACGCCGGTCGTGGCAGGCCCCTGCGGTCGCGGGACGTGCGTGCCGGTCGCGCCGGGGTCGCCGGGGACGTTCTCGACCTGGCTGGCCCTGGGCCCCTGCGGTCCACCGGGCTTGCCACCGCCGCCGGGCGCGCCCGCAGGGGGCTTGGCGGTGGTCCCGGTGACGATGCCGTCGAACTGCGAGCCGCTGTAGCGGTCGAGCGAGAAGTGCGTGTCGGCGGTGGCCTTCACGCCGTCGCCGACCTGGCCGAACGTGTCACCGGCCTGCTTGGCGCGCTCCACCGACTTGCCGTTGGAGGAGTTGAGCGCGAGCACGGCGGGCATCCCGAGGACGCCGAGCGCGGTGGCCCCGAGCCGCTGGCCGGAGAGCTTGCCCGCCATGTCGCCGTACGCGGTGCGCAGGTCGTCCGCCTGGCGCCGCAAGGTCTCCATCGAGTTCGTGCTCATGGAGAAGCCCTTGCTCCCGGTCGGCCCGGACGGGGCCGCCGACGGCGGGGGCGGCGGCGCGGTGCGCGGCGGCGAGCCGTCGGGGTTGGGGGCGGGGTTGGTGCTGGAGCTGGGGTTGCTGGAACCGGGGTCCGGTCTGCTCGAACCGGAACCGCCGGAACCCGAGAACTTGGCCACGGGGGATCTCCGAGGGTGCGTGGGGAGGTGGGGAGGCGGGTCGGCCGCGCTCAGACGGCCTTGTCGATCGCGCGGTCGACGCCTTCCTGCGCCTTCCAGGACTCGTAGCCGATCTCGGAGACGTCGGCGACGTTCTCGAACCGCTTCCAGCCCTTGCCGATGCCCTCGGTGATGTCGTCGAGGTTCTTGATGCGCCCCATCTGGCGGCCGAGGCCGCCGACGAGCCTGGCCAGGCGCGAGGCGATGTTCACGCCCAGCGCGACGGCCTTGCCGACCGCGTAGGCGATGAAGCCCGCGATGGACGCGCCGAACGTGAAGACGGCGGCAGCGGCGGCGGCGATCGCGCCCGCCAGCAGCGAGCCGAGGAACTGGGCGATCATGTCGCGGACGATGTCGCGCAGCACCTGCACGAGCATCCCGCAGACGGCGACGATCTTCGCCTTCTGCTCGACCGCGTTGGCCAGCGAGTCGAGCTCCTCGCCGAGCGCGGCCATGCTGGCCTTGAAGGCCTCCTGGGACTGGCCGCTCCACTCCTGCGGCTGCGCCAGGGTGTTGCGGTGCGTCTCGGCCAGCACCCGCATCTCCACCGCGTTGGCCTTGGTGGCCGCCACGTTGGCGTTGACGTCGTCCGGGTCGCCCATGAGCTGGTCGAGCGGTTCCCGCAGGAACGTGACGTGCTCGATGAGCCAGCCGATGCCGGCGCCCAGGATCGTCCCGAACGGGTCAACGGCGAGCATCGCCATCGAGGACGCGGCGCCGATGGCGGCGAAGGTCACGTCGAGCACCTTCTCCGCCTCGGTCTCCGCGTCCTTGCCGATGGAATCGATCATCTCGTCCCAGGAGGAGATGAACAGGGCGCCCTTGAACTCGTTCTCCTCGGTGATCTCCATCCCGGGAGGTGATTCCACGGCCATGCAGGGACCTTCTTCACTGTGCTCGTCGACGAATGCCGGGCTCGACGGATGTCGGCAGGGTGCCCGGCGATTTGTCGAACATTATCAGCGGATGAACTTCAGTCAACGGGCAAGTTAACCGAAACGCGGGGCGCCGGACCGGACTTCCGTCCTGATGCGACGTTGATCACCCGGCTGACGAGGGGTTCCGGGCGCGGTCGGCGCTCGGCGTCCGTCCATCCTGAACGGACGAGGCCTGGGTGTCGACCCCTGACCGCGTTTTCCACTGTGGACCGGAGCATTCCGGAGCCCCTATCACAGGACGGTTGCGGAGCCCGGCGAAGGAGGTTCACCGGCGCGCCGGGAAGGGACCCGAAGGCACTGGCGCGACCGATCACGGCCTGGTAACCGGAACCCCTCAACGCGGTTCGCGGTCGCGCGCGGAGCTTTCCGGACGATTCCCCGGACACCTCCGGGGTCAGCCCCGGCCGAAGAGCGCGAAGAAGGCGTAGCGCCGGTAGGTGACCCGCCGGAACGCCTCGGCCGCCGCGCGGCTCTCCCGCACGCCCCGCTCGGCGGTCCGCACCCGCACGGCGCTCTCCTTGACCGCCCGGTCGTGCTCGACCCGCTCCCGCGCGGCGTCGGCGCGCTCGCGGGTGAGCCGCTCCAGCAGCGCCGCGTGCTCGGCCCGGTGCCGGTCCTTGAGCAGCACCACGGCCCGCTCGCGCTCGGCGATCGCGTAGGAGTGCTCGGCGTCCAGCTTGGCGCTCTCGGCGGCGAAGCGGGCCTTCAGCGCGCCGCGCTCGGCCGGGCTCAGCCGCGTCGGCTCAGCGGCCTTGGCCTGCTTGAGCAGGGTGAGTCGCCACCGCTCGACCCGGCCCGCCTTGACCTCGCCGATGCCGGGCACGCGCACCGCGCCGCCACCGGCCAGCCGGAACAGCACGCCCGCCTCCTGGCCGGGGTTGCGCACCACCCCGGTGAAGTCGGCGGCGGTGCGGATGCCCGAGTCGGCGAGCTTGGCGGTGAGCGCCTCGCCGATGCCCTCGATGCCCGCGCCCCTGAGCGGGAACCGGGCCAGGTGGTTCAGCACGTGCGCCTTCCTGGCCTGCGCCAGGAGCTTCTCCTCCGCGTCGCGGGTCGTGCGGGCGAGGGCCTGCTTGGCGCGCTCGGCCTCGACGACGAGCCGGGCGGTGTCCGCCTGCCGCTCCGCGACCTCCCGCTTGTGCCGGTCGGCCAGCTCGCGCTGCTCGCGGTCGCGGGCGGTCTCGGCCTGCCGCAGCGCCGCCTCCAGCCGCTCGCCCGCGCGGCGCAGCCCGGCGCCCTTCACGGCCAGCGCGCGGTGCGCCGAGCGGGCGCGGCGGCGGGCCCGGCGGGCGGCCTTCGCGGCGACCCGCTCGGGGCGGCGGCGGTACGAGACGGCGGCGGCCACCGGCAGCAGCGGGATCAGCAGCACGGGCGCGGTCAGCTCGGGCCCGGTCAGGCCGAGGAACAGCTCGGCGGCCAGTGGCAGCGCGGACGCGCCGAGCAGCAGCAGCCAGGTCAGGGCCATCAGCAGCACGGGTTTGCGCCCGAACCGGACCAGCTCGCCACCGCGGCCGTCGAGGGCGGCGCCGGTGGTGAGCGGCTCGCCGTCGAGCACCTGGCCGTCGAGCACTTGTCCGTCCAGCACCCCGCCGGTCGGGAGCACGACCTCGGGAACGGCCGGGGCGTGCGGGCGCAGGCGCTCGGCCAGCCACGCCGGGGTGCCCGTCGCACCGGCCACGACCGGGACGGCGGTCGCCGCGCCGGGCGCCGCGACCCCGACCGGCGTGGTGTCGACCGGTTCCAGCGGCGGTGGCGCGGCGCGGTGGTGCAGCAGCACGTCCCGGAACCGCTCGGCGTGCGCCCGCAGCCTCGGGTCGGGGTGCGCGATCAGGGTGGCCAGCCGGTAGGAGCGGCCGGGGTCGGCGAAGTCGGGTTCGGCGAGCAGCAGGTGCTCGGCGTCCTCGTCGCGCAGCAGCCGCCACAGCGACGGGTCGACCGACAGCGCCACCAGCGACAGGTGCACCACCCAGGCGGAGAAGCGGTCGACGGTGGGACCGTGGTGGGCGCGCGTGCGGTCCGGCGACTGGTAGTTGCGGTGCCCGACCTCGTCGGCGGGCCGCCCGGCCAGCGCGGGCACGTGCATCCCGTCGTAGTCGACCAGGCGCAGCGCGCCGGAGTCGGTGACCAGGACGTTGCCGTGCTGGAGGTCGCCGTGCCCCACTCCCCCGGCCTCCAGCTCGGCGGCCAGCGCGGCGAAGCGGGCGGCGAGCGCCGATAAGGCGACCTTGTCGTCGCCGGTGTCCTCGATCCAGCGGATCAGGTTGCGGGCGCGCACCCACTCCATGCGCAGCACCGGGTACCAGGCCCCCGCGACCAGCACGCCCCGGTCCACGTGCTCGAACCCCACGGCCCAGTCCGCGCGCAGGTGGGCCAGGTGCGCGCCGACGGCCCGGTAGCGGTCGGCCTGCTCGGGGACCTCCCTGGTGAAGCACTTGACCGCGTGCTCGGCGCCGTCGGGCGTGGTCACCGAGAAGACGCTGGCGAAGTTGCCGGAGATCGCGCGCGGACGCCCCAGCGCGTCGGTGCGCACCAGGCCGTTCTCGAGCGCGGTGCCCCGGAAGCACAGCGCGGTGTTCTGCAGCGCCTCCGCGTAGGCCGCGCCGGACGGGAACGCCCGCCTGCCCTCACCCGAGGTCGACGTGGACGAGCGTGACGTCGTCATTGCGCACCTCCCCGGCCGCGCGCGCCGCGTCCAGCCAGGCCGCGAACCCGGCGGGGTCGCCCGCGCGGGTGTGCTCGGCCAGCAGGTCCCACGGCGCGCCGCCGCGCCCGGCCGCGCGCAGGAACCAGGCGGCGAGCGCGTCGGTGCACAGGAAGAACTGGTCGCCCTGCTCGGCGAGGCCCGAGGCGGTGCGGGTGTGCCTGGCCAGCAGGGCGGTGTCGGTGGTGAGCGCGTTGACCAGTCCGGGCGAGCTGTCGAACGCGGCCGGGTCGGCGAGCGGGAACGCGTGCAGCAGCTCCGCCCCCCTGGTGTGGAACAGGCAGCTGTCGCCGAGCGCGGCGGCGGCCCACGCGGTGCGGCCGTCCGGGCCGGTGGCGAAGCGGGCGGCCAGCGCGGTGGCGTGCGGGCCCCGGTCGAGGCCGGGCTGCTCGTACCAGGCGATGGGGCGTCCGGCGGCCTCGCGGCGGGCGACGTAGTCGGCGAGCCAGGGCCGCCAGGTCAGCCCGGCCCCGGCGAGGGCGCGCGCGAACGCCTCGGGCGCGTCGAGCACGGCCGGGTCGGCGGCGACCCGCGCGAGGATCTCGGCGGTGAGCAGCGCGGCCCACGGCCCGGACAGCAGGCTCTCGGAGGCGCCGTCCGCGACGGCGACCAGCACGGGCTCGGCGCGCCAGGTGTCGGGCTCGGCGGCCGGGAGCACGAGGTGCGCGTCCTCGCACTCCGCTTCGGCGCTGCCCAGCTTGGGCGCGCGCAGGGCGGTGGTGAACATGCCGGGGGTCAGCGCAGGTCCGTGGCGCGGGTGCCGATGTCGAGGAACTGCACGACGGTGGTGATGTCGGCGTTGTAGGCGAAGCCCCTGGAGAGCTCGGTGCACGCGATGCCCTGCTGGAGCGCGTAGAAGCGCATGTGCTGCGGCAGCGGGCTGGACATCTCGAACAGCGCGCGGGCGTAGGTGTCGGGCAGGGCGGCGGGGTTGTCCGGGAAGGTCACCGGGATCGCAGCCGAGCCGGACACGTGCAGGTTGAACAGCAGGGCCGCGCCGTCCGCGCTGACGTGCCGCTGGAGCGCCAGGGCGGCCTCCACCGGGTCCCCGTCGGTGGACTCGCCGTCGGTCAGGTTGAGCACGATCGGCGGGAAGCCCGCCGGGTGCCGCGCGACCCAGTCGGCGACGATCGCGTCGGCCTGCGCGAGCGCCCGGCACATCGGGGTGCCGCCGTTGGCGACCGGGTCGACCCAGACCGGGAACTTGACCTTGCTCTCGACCAGTCCGCCCGCGCCGTCCGGGAACTTCTTCACCCGGTCCTCGACGCGGGCCGGGCGGTCGGCGACCTGGCTGAGCGGGACCAGGTCGCGGCCGGACAGCGGGCCGGTGAAGGCGGAGCCGACGGAGGTGTGGCCGTAGCCGATCACCGCGATGTGGAAGTAGTCGCGCACGCCCTCCTCCTTGGCGCACTTGACGCTCAGCTCGGTCAGCAGCCGGTTGAGGGCGTCGGCGACCACGTCGGCCTTGCGCTGCCTGGCCGGGCCGCCGATCGGGTCCTCCATCGAGGCGGACTGGTCCACCAGGAAGACGAAGCAGGCCGGGGTGGCGCGGCTGATCTCGGCCGTGTAGGGCACAGCGGTGGTCACCTTCTCTGGGGCGGGTGGTGCACAACGTCATCGCGGGCGGGGCGCGGGGTGTTAGCGGGACCGCGCCGGACCGGAACGGGGCGGTTCGGCCGGTCCGGTCGGGTGGTGGGGCGTCCGCGCTGGGTGCGGGCGGTGCGGGCGGGCGCGGCGCGCCGGTCGGGCGGCGGGACGCGGCTGCGGACCTACGATGTGCCGGTGAGCAACGCCGAACGCGATCCGGCCGAACTGGTCTGCGCCGCCTCCGCCCCCGCGACCGAGGTGGAGGTGCTGGGCCCGCGCGACGTGCCGCTGGGCGGCCCCAGGGCGATGGCGGTGCGGCGCACCCTGCCGCAGCGCGGGCGGTCCCTGATCGGGGCCTGGTGCTTCGTGGACCACTACGGGCCGGACGACGTGTCCGCCACCGGCGGCATGGACGTCGCGCCGCACCCGCACACCGGGTTGCAGACGGCGAGCTGGTTGTTCACCGGGGAGATCGAGCACCGGGACAGCCACGGCGCGCACGCGCTGGTGCGGCCGGGCGAGCTGAACCTGATGACGGCGGGGCGCGGGATCTGCCACTCGGAGGTCTCCACCTCGGGAACGTCGGTGCTGCACGGGGTGCAGCTGTGGATCGCGCTGCCGGACGCGCACCGGGACGCGCCGAGGGGCTTCGAGCACCACGTGCCCGAGCCGGTGCGGATCGGCGGGGCGGTGGCGCGGGTGTTCCTGGGGTCGTTGGGCGGGGTGACCTCGCCGGTGCGCGGGTTCACGCCGCTGCTGGGCGCGGAGCTGGTGGTGCCCGCCGGGGTCGCGGTGGAGCTGGCGGTGGACCCGGCGTTCGAGCACGGGGTGCTGGTGGACCGGGGCGAGGTGGAGCTGGCCGGGACGGTGGTGCCGCGCGGGTCGCTGGGGTGCCTCGGCGCGGGGTCGGCGGTGCTGCGGCTGGTGAGCACCGGGTCCGAGGACGCGCGGGTGCTGCTGCTGGGCGGTGAGCCGTTCGGCGAGGAGATCGTGATGTGGTGGAACTTCATCGGGCGCGACCACGACGAGGTGGTGCGGTTCCGGGAGGAGTGGGAGCGCGGGGACGAGCGGTTCGGCGCGGTGGTGGGCTACGACGGCGACCGGCTGCCCGCGCCGCCGATGCCGATGGGGCGGTTGCGCCCGCGCGGGAACCGGCGCTGAGGCCGTCCTCCGCCGGGCGCTCCCCCTTGGCCCGCAACGGGTTCGTGAGCGGCCCGCCGCCCCCTGCTTCCGGTGGGGGCGGCGGGCCGGTTCACGCGGGGAGCGTCAGCGGGCGGCCATGATCGCGTCGACGGCCTTGCCGAGCTTGGCGTACTTCTGGGTGTACAGCACCGGGAACACGCCGGGCGGGTCGGCGGGCCGGTCGGCGTCGACGTAGTCGGTGCCGAGGTTGGAGAAGATCACCACGATGTAGTTGCGCTTCTCCTTGCCGGGCAACGACTTCACGATGCCCGCGTCACTGCCGGTGGTGTCGACCCAGCCGGTCTTGTGGCTGAAGCCCACCTCGGCGACGGCGTCGCAGGGGCGCACGTCGCGGTCGTACACGGCGCCGCCGACGGTGACCGTGCCGTCGGCCTCGACCCAGCGCGGCGGGGTGAGCTGCGGAATGCCCTGCACCGGGTAGGTCCGGCCGCACCAGTTGGTGGTGGACAGCATCTCGTTGTGGCCCTGCTCGGCCAGCGCCTTCAGGAACAGCGCGCGCGAGGTCTCGCTCAGCTCGGCGCGGGTGATCGCCTTGCCCGCAGGCGTGGTCCACAGGGTGCCCTGGCCGCCGTTGACCAGCAGCAGCAGCTTGGCGGTGTCGAGGCTGCTCATGTTCGAGCCGATCCAGCGACCGCCGTTGGCCGGGTTGGTGCCGGTGACCATGAGCGTGGGCAGGCCCAGCTCGGCGAACTCGGCGTTGACCTCGTCCCAGGCGCCGAGGTCGTGCAGCAGCTTGATGAGCGCGCAGGTGGGCTCGTTCTGCGACTTGGTGATCATCTGGTCGAAGTTCGAGCGGATGACCGCGCTGAACGCGCCGCCGCAGCTCGGGTTGAGGACGGCGGGCTGGTAGCTGTAGACCGAGTCCAGGTCGATCCGGCCCTCGTCGGCCAGGCGCAGCACGCCGAAGCCGACCATGAGCTTGAGGACGGAGGCCGGGTAGGGCGAGGAGAAGTCGATGGGAGCGCTCTCCCGGCCCGGCAGCACGTCCACGGTCCCCTGGCCGCCGTTGACGTCCCACTCGGTGTCGTCCCACCAGCGGTAGCGCACCTGGTCTGTGGACAGCGAGCTCTTCTTCACCGGCACCGTGACGCCGTTCGGGTACTGCGGGCTCATCAGCACGTCGCCGACGGCGGTGGGCCTGCCCTTGTCGTCCAGCTCGATGACGGCCAGGTCGACGTTGGGCTGCTGGTGGATCGGGCGCGCGGCGGCGGCCAGGCGCGCGGTGCTCGCGGGCGCGCTGTCGTACTTCTCGGGCGCGCCGGTGCGGGCGGTCCGGAAGCCCGCGCGGGCCGCGTCGGGCGGGGTGAGGTCGATGATGTCCTTGAAGTCCTGCGCGACCACGGCGGCGCGCAGCGCCTCGGGCAGGCTCGGCGTCCGCGCCTCGGCTGAGGCGGAGGCGGTGGCGGGCGCGACGAGCCCGCCGACCAGCGCGGCGGAGGCGGTCACCGCGATCGCGGCGCCCCACTTCCGGTTCTTGGTGCCCATGCGGTTCTTTCTCCCCAGTTCGGTGTCTCGGGCGGGCGGCCGGTGTCGTGCCGCCTGCCCGGAAGCAGCGGATCGCAGCCTAGGGACGGGTCGGGTGGAAAACCGGGGAGAACAAGATCACAAGCGGGGGTCCGCACCACCGGGCGCGTCGGCCGCTTGCTCGGCAAACGAGTTGCCCCGCAGGTCGTGGGGCGGGTCGCGAGCCTGCGGCTTCCCGACGCGTCCGCGCGGAGCGGTGCAACAGCGGGGGGCGCGCGGCGCTCGCGGGCGGGCGCGGTACGGACGGACGGGCGGTGGGGTTGCTCGACCAGGGGTGTGCCCTGCGGAGGATTGCGCTCGGCGGGTTTGTCCGGCACATTTGGTTTGCGATACAAACCTACCTGCCGTTCAAAGCTGACTTTGGGGGGAACCATGGCTGACGGGGACGCGGCGGTCCTGCTCGGCGAGCTGGACGCGCTGCGCAAGCGCACCCGGCGTGACCGGCGCGGGCACTGGCTGCCGCTGCTGGCGATCGGCGCGCTGACGCTGGGGGCGGTCCCGTTCTACCGACCGGAGTCCGACCCGTGCCGGACGCTGGTCCGCACGCAGGGGGTGTGCGACTCCGGCGAGGTGCCGAGCACGGCGTTCACCGTGCCGGGCCTCGGCCGGTTCGACCCGCTCGGGGCGTTCACGGCGGGCAACCTGTACGACCCGGTCAGCCCGCTCGCGCTGGGCGTGTACTGGCTGCTGGCGCTGCTCGCGGGACTGCTGCTCACCACCTGGTGGTACCGCAGGCGCGCGGAGACCTCCGGGCTGGAGACCTCCACGAAGGCGTACGCGCGGGTCACCCTGGCCGGGTTGCTGGTGGTGCTGGGCATGTCGCTGGTGCGGGCCGTCGCGGCCGAGCCGGTCAGCTACCTGCGGTTCGGGGGCAAGGCCGCCATGCTGGAGTCGGCGGTGTTCCTGGTGGTGCCGGTGGTGCTGGCGGTGCTGTCCGAGCGGGAGTTCGGGCGCACGCGCGGGTACCGGGTGGCGCTGGTCGCCGGGTTCGCGCTCACCTCGGTGCTGGGCGCGGCGGTGGTGTCCAAGACCGGTGGGCTGCTGCTGTTCTCGGCCGGGCTGCTCGTGCTGGCCTGGCGCGAGCGCAGCGCGTGGTGCGGAGCGGTCGCGCTCGGCTACTCGTGGTTCACCCTGCTGGCCAACGGGAGCTGGATGGGCACGGTGTTCTACCGGCTGGGCTGGCGGCCGAACCCTGCGGTCGGGGTGGAGGAGGTGCTGTTCGCGGCCAAGGACGTGCTGCTCCCCGGCGCCATCGCGATCGTCGGCGGGCTCGTCGCGCTCGCGCTGAGTAGGGTGCGCCGGTGAGCGAACACCCCACCGCAGGCCTGGACGACGTGGTGCACCAGCGCCACCGGCTCGGCATCCTGACCGTCACCGCCGAGGCCGACCGGGTGGAGTTCGGCTACCTGAAGGGGACCCTCGACCTCACCGCGGGCAACCTGTCGCGGCACATCACCGTGCTGGAGGAAGCCGGGCTGGTCGCGGTGGAGAAGGGGTACGAGGGCAAGCGACCGCGCACGTGGGTCGCCATCACGGCCGAGGGGCGCGGGGCGCTGGCGCGGGAGATGGCGGCGCTGCGGACGCTGCTGGAGCGGCACGGGCGGTGACGCCCCGCGCGGGGGTCACCGGGGCGGGCGTTTCCCGCCACACGGGTCGGGTACGCCGGGTGGAATAGCCACCACCAGGAGGAGTACGGGGCACATGGCCGAGATCACCGCGCACCACGGGCTGTTCAAGGACACGAACCTGCACGTGGACGACACCGGCGGGCCCGGCCGCCCCGTGGTGCTGATCCACGGCTGGCCGCTGTCCGGCGAGTCGTGGAAGCTCCAGGTCCCGGCGCTCGCGGCGGCGGGCCACCGGGTGATCACCTACGACCGGCGGGGCTTCGGGCGCAGCGACAAGCCGCGCGGGGGCTACGAGTACGACACGCTCGCCGAGGACCTGCACCACCTGCTGGCCCAGCTGGAGCTGACCGACGTGGTGCTGGTCGGGTTCTCCATGGGCGGCGGCGAGGTCGCCCGGTACGTGGCCAGGTACGGGCAGGAGCGGCTGCGGGGCGTCGTGTTCGCCTCGGCCGTGCCGCCGTACCTGGCGCGCACCGACGACAACCCCGAGGGGCCGCTGCCCGCCGAGAAGGCCGAGGAGCTGGCCGCCGGGCTCAAGGACGACGAGAGCACCTTCTACGACACGTTCGTCACCGACTTCTTCTCCGTCGACGGCGAGCTGAAGGTCACCCAGGAGCAGTGGCGCGAGGCGCGGGCGCTGTGCGACGAGGCCGACCACCGGGCGGCGCAGGCCTGCATGGCGGCGTGGGCGGGCACCGACTTCCGGGACGACCTGCCCGCGATCACCGTGCCGACGCTGGTGATCCACGGCGACAGCGACGCCACGGTGCCCTACGAGGGGTCGGGCGAGCGGGTCCACTCGGCGATCCCCGGCAGCGAGGCGCACGTGGTGGCGGGCGGGCCGCACGGGGTGAACGTGAGCCACGCGGAGGAGTGGAACCGGGTGGTGCTGGAGTTCCTGGCCCGCTGAGGTTCCCGGACCGCTGAGGTTCCCGGACCGCTGAGAGCCCGCTGACGGCTTCGGCCCGCTGACGGGGCGCCCCCACGACCGGGGGCGCCCCGTCGGCAGGTCTAGCCGAGGGTCCAGCGCTGGTTGCGCCCGCCGTTGCAGCCGTACGCGCCGACGCCGGTGGTCGGCGTGCCGCGCGGGGCCTCCTGGTCGAGGCAGTCACCGCTGCTCAGGTTGACGAACTGGACCTCCTCGCTGCCGGTCTCCTCGTCGTGCCGGACGACCCAGCGCTGGTTCTGCCCGTCGTTGCACGGGTACGCGCCGACGCCGCTGGTCGGCACGCCGCTGGGCGACTCCTGGTCCAGGCAGTCGATGGGCGGCGCGGTGTTCCACACCTCGGCGACGTCGGGGCGGTACCAGACCAGGAACCAGTGCTGGTTCAGGCCGCCGTTGCAGCCGTAGGCGCCGACGCCGTTGGTCGCCACGCCGCTGGGCGACTCCTGGTCCAGGCACCAGCCGCTGGAGGAGTTGCGCACCGGGGTCCCCGTGGGCTCGCCCGGCGTGATGCCCGCGTCGACCCAGCGGGTGCGGGGACCGACGTCGGTGAAGCTGAGCGGGGTGCTGTCGGCGGAGTAGCCGACCACGTCCGAGTCGCGCGAGCGGTCGCCGCCCGCGCCGAACGCGGTGGCGCGGTAGCCGTCCGGGATGACGACCTGCACGAGGTACTTGTCGGCGGGCAGGTCCGTGAAGCTGTAGAAGCCCTTGTCGGAGAACGTGGTCCGGAACATCCACCCCTCGGTGGCGTCGTAGGTCCAGAGGAAGACCTCCAGCCGCGCGGCCACCTCGGTGTTGGACCGCACCCCGTCGCCGTTGGCGTCCACCCAGACCAGGCCGGAGACGGTGTTCTGGCTGACCGCGGCGCTCCCGGCCGCCGCCTTGTAGGGCACGCCGGTCCGCTTGGGCGGCACCTTCTGCCGTTCGACGCCCGGTGATCGCTCCGCCGGGTCGGCTTGAGCCTGGGCGGTCATCGCCCCGAGCGGGAGGAGAGCCAGCGCGCACACGACCGCGGCCAAGCGCCTCATGGTCTTCACCACCTAGGACGGCGGTCGGACGCCGCCGCCAGCGCGATGGTAGAAGCTCGTGACGTCGGACACAGCGGCCGAGGGGCTGAAGATCGCTGAGACGGTGACGCCGAGGCACTGCGGCTTCCACCCGTTCGGGGCAGCGGCGGGAGCGGTCGGCACGCCGGGACGCGAACCGGCCGGGCCACGCGCGTCGCGTGACCCGGCCGGGGCGGTACTACGGGTGAAACGTCAGTCGTTCAGGTACCACTTCTGGTTCGCGCCACCGTTGCACAGGTACGCGCCGAGCACGGTGGTCGGCGTGCCGCGCGGGGCCTCCTGGTCGAGGCAGTAGCCGCTGCGCTGGTTGATCGCGAGGGCGGGCTCGCCGTAGAGCTCGTTGTGGTGCACGACCCACTTCTGGTTGGTGCCGCCGTTGCACGGGTAGGCGCCGACGCGCGGGGTCTGCTGGTTGTTCGGGTACTCCTGGTCGAGGCAGTGCGCGGACGCGAAGTTCTCGAACCAGTAGACGCCCATGCCCGCGTCGTAGTCCCAGACAACGTCCCACACCTGGTTGATGCCGCCGTTGCAGTGGTGGACACCGACCTTGGTGGTCGGAGTGCCCTGCGGGGACTCCTGGTCGAGGCACCAGTTGCTGGCGCCGTTCTTGACCTGGTAGCCGAAGTAGTACTGGGACGTGATGAAGCCGCCGTCGACGCCGCGCTGCGCGGGGCCGTTGTCGGCGAAGTGGATCGGCAGGCTCAGGGCGTTCGGGCCGAGCAGGTCGGAGTCGCGCTGCCGGTCACCGCCGACGCCCAGCTTCGTGGGGATGAGCCACGAGTTCCTCGGGTCGGTGTCGATGTAGACCTTGTAGGTGTTCGCCGGGAGGTCGTAGAACGCGTACGCGCCGTTCTGCGTGTACGTCGAGTGGTACCAGCGCTCACCGTCCTCCTCGAAGACGAGGCGCACCTCGGTCGACTTGTCCGGCTCGCTGTCGCCCCGGTAGCCGTCGCCGTTGGTGTCGGTCCAGATCCGACCGGCCACGACGTTGCTGCCCACGGCCTGGGCGGAAACCCGCTCCTGGCGTCGTTGGGAAGCGGGGCGCGCCTCCGCGTACGGCTTCTCGGTCAGCTCGCTGACCGCGATCCCCACGCGGTCCTGCTGCTCGACCGGCTCCTCGGCCTGCGCGATCCCCGCCCCCAGCGGGAGTGCGACGAACGCGGCGCACGCCACGGACAACCAGCGTCTCATACGACTAGCCCCCTAGTGCGGCGGACGAGCGCCACCGCCGAAGCGATGCTAGATCGAGATCATCACCCCCCGGTATAGACCTGATGGCCCAATCACCCTCCCTTGTGGAGCAACGCGGAAAATCGCTTGCGCCACAAGGGAATAGCTGCTTTGCAGGGTCCCCCCTACTTCACCCGCCGAACGTTCGACCTTCCCTCGGAAAGCCGAACCGACCGGGTCACACTCCCCCGGCCGGTCCGGTCTCGCGGCTCACCCCGCGAGGGTCCACACCTGGTTCGGGGCCCCGTTGCAGCGGTGCGCGCCGACGCCCGTCGTGGGCGGGCCGAGCGGGGACTCCTGGTCGAGGCAGTCGGACGTGGCCGCGTTGACGAGCCGGACGCTGCCGGGCACGTCGGTGGCGCGCACCAGCCAGCGCTGGTTGGCGCCGCCGTTGCAGTCGTACGCGCCGACCCCGTTGCTCGGCGCGCCGCCGGGGAACTCCTGGTCAAGGCACTGACCCGTGGCCTTGTTGCGCACCTCGGCGGAACCGGCGGTGATCCACTTCAGGGTCCAGTGCTGGTTGCCCCCGCCGTTGCAGCCGTACGCGCCGACGCCGTTGGTGGGCGTGCCGCGCGGGGCCTCCTGGTCGAGGCACCAGCCGCTGGCCGAGCCGCGCAGCTCGTTGCCGGGGTGGACGCCCTCGGCGACACCGATCTCCAGGCGCACGCCCGTGCCGCTGTTGTCCGCGAAGGTGACCGGGAAGGACTTGCCGTCCGGCCCGAACACGGCGGAGCCACCGGCCGAGGCGTTGTACGCGGTGACGCGCTCGCCCTGCTCGGGGATCACCTGGACCTGGTAGGCGCCCGCCCCCGCGCTGAAGCCGTACCCGCCGCTGTGGGACAGCGTGCTGCCGACCAGCACCCAGGCGCTGTCGACCTGGTCGTACTCCCACAACCGGATCTCCTGGGTCCTGGGCCAGTCCTCGCCTTCCCGCAGACCGTTGCCGTTGACGTCGATCCAGACCGCGCCGGAGATCCAGTTCTCGTCCTCCTCGGCGGCTTCCGCGACTCCCGACCCCAGCGAGAGCACCGTCGCGGCGCACGCGACGGCGAACCACTTCTTCATGTCATTTCCCCCCAGTGCGGCGGACGTTCACCGCCGCCACCACGAGGTTAAGCGCGAAAAGCGGAAAAACCTTTAGAGGGGTGCACGTCGACCGCAGGTTGCCCCGGAATTCCGAACCGCTCGGGGAAAGCGCTCACCCGGCCAGGTACCACTTCTGGTTCAGCCCGCCGTGGCAGGCGTACACCCCGACCCCGCTGGTCGGCGGGCCGTGCGGGGACTCCTGGTCGAGGCACTGGCCGGAGCGCACGTTGGTGATGATCATCGGCTCGCCCTGGAGCTCGTTGTGGTACACCCGCCAGCGCTGGTTCAGCCCGCCGTGGCACGGGTGCACGCCGACCTCGCTGGTCCGCTGGTCGTCCGGGTGCTCCTGGTCGAGGCAGTCCCAGTTCCACCGGCCCCACACCTCGACGATCTCGGTGGTGATCCAGTAGAAGTCCCACTTCTGGTTCACGTCGCCGTGGCAGCCGTAGGCGCCGACGCCCGTGGTGGGCGGCAGCCCGTTGGGCGCCTCCTGGTCGAGGCACCAGTGGTTGGCGGCGCTCTTGACGAAGTTCCCGCTCCCCCGCCCCGGCACCAGGCCGGCGTCCACGCCCCTGCTCTCGGGCCCGCCGCCCGCGAACAGCACGGGCGGGCTCTCGACGTTCGAGCCGAACACGTCGGAGTCGCGCTGCCGGTCGTTCCCCGCGCCGTACCGGGTCGCCGACTCGGTGAACGCGTCCGAGATCCACACCTGCACCTGGTAGCTGCCCTGCGGCACGTCGGTGAACGCGTACGACCCGCCGTAGGAGTTGATCCGGACGGCGCTCCAGCCGTTGACGGGGTGGTGGCTCCAGAGCCGGACCTCCACCTCGCGCAGCGCCTCGTGGTCCTCGCGCACCCCGTCCCCGTCGTCGCTCCACACCTGCCCGGAGATGGTGTTGCCCGCGGAGGTCGCGCCGAGCGAGGCCCGGTTGCCGCTGCCGCCGTCGACGATCGCGCCCGCCTTGGCGGGCACGCCCCGCCCCGGTCCTGGCGCGGCGGGCGCGGGCGCTGCGGGCGCGGGCGCTGCGGGTCCGGGGGCCGCGGGTTCGGCGGCGTGCGCGCTCACCGCCCCGAGCGGCAGGAGCGCGATCGCGCACGCGACGGACAACCAGCGCCTCATGTCGTGCCCCCTCGGACGACGGGCGCGCGCCGTCGCCAGCGCGATGCTAGAACGGCGGAAAACCGGAGGTCAACGACCCGATGGTGGAACCGGGACGAGCGGTCGGCCGGGCGGGAGGGGTGGTGCGGGGGCCGGACGCCGTCACGGCTGGGCGATTCCAGATGAGGCGGGATGCGCTTGCCCGGCATTTCGATCACACCGCCGCGCCCCCGTTCGACCGAACGGGGGCGCGGCGGGTGTTCCCGTCGCTACGACGCGGCGCAGCTCAGCGTCGGCGCGGTGTTCGCGCCGCGCGTCGTGCCGAGGAAGCCGAACGCGGTGCTCGCGCCCGCCGCCAGCGACCCGTTGTAGGAGGCGTTGCGCGCGGTCACGTTCGCGCCGGACGAGGTGACGTCGGCGTTCCACGCGTTGCTCACGGTCTGGCCGTCCGCGAACGTCCAGGTGACCGTCCAGGACTTGATCGCCCTGGTCCCGGCCGTGACCCGCACCTCGGCCTGGAACCCGCCCTGCCACTGACCGGTGGTGGTGTAGCTCGCGGTGCAGGCGCCGGTGGGCGGCGGGGTGGTCGTGGTCGTCGTGGTGGTGGTCGTCGTGGTGGTGCTGGTGGGCTGGTTGCCGCCGCCGTAGATCGACGCCTCGCGCGAGGTGGCCTTGATCCCGTTGGCCCCGTTGAAGATGCGCTGGCCCCAGGTGGTCAGCCTGGTCGGGTCGAAGTCGGTGGCCATGTCCAGGATCGGGTCGGTGTTGCCGCTCCACGACCAGCCCAGGTAGCCCATCCCCCTGGCCTGCGCCTGGGCCAGGATGGTCTCATGGTCGACCTCGCCGGAGGCGAACTTCCAGCCGAACTCGCCGATCACCAGCGGCCACCCGTTGGCCTGGAAGCGGTCCAGGTAGTCGATGATGCTGGCGGGGGTGTTGA
Source organism: Actinosynnema pretiosum (assembly GCF_024171695.1). Lineage (GTDB taxonomy): Bacteria > Actinomycetota > Actinomycetes > Mycobacteriales > Pseudonocardiaceae > Actinosynnema > Actinosynnema pretiosum. Next base: position 431,420 of record NZ_JAMTCF010000006.1, read on the forward strand.
ACACCGCGTACATGTGGATGGACAGCACGGTGTTGCGCTGGGTGTCGGCGTCCAGGACGCGCTGCGCGTTGTCGCGCATGACGTACTGCCAGTCCTGGCCCCAGTTCGGGCCGTCGACCATCAGCAGGTGCTGGAACCCGTTGGTCCGCATCTTCTTGACCGCGTTGACGGTCGCGTCGGTCCACTGGGCGGCGTTGGTGTTGCCGATCGGCTCGTTGCCGATGTTGATGACGACGTAGTCCTCCTGGCCGACCAGGGCGGACTTCTGGCTGATCCAGTAGTCGACCGCCTCGTCGAGCGAGGCCGCCGCGCCCTCCTCGCCGTACCCGGTGGTGTCGTGCACCTCCAGCACGCAGATCAGCTTGTTCTGCTTGCACAGCGCGATGACCTCGGCCGTGTCGCCGGACGGCCCCCACCGCTTGCCGCTGCCCAGCACCACGCGCACCGTGTTGGAGCCGAGCGCCTTGACGTCGGCGAACGAGCTGGTGCGGCCGGTGTACCAGACGTGCGGGTGGTTGACCCCGCGCATGACGAGCGGCTGGCCGTTGGCCTCCACGATCTTCGTTCCGCTGACGTGCAGGCCGACGGCGGCCTGCGCCTGCGGCGGTTGGGAGACGACCACGAGGCCGGCGATGGCCAGCAGTGTGGCGCCGAGCAAGGCGAATACCCTGGTCATGACAGTGACCTCTGCGTTGAGGGGACCGTGACGCGGTCCGAGCATGGTTGGTGAACGGGGGTTCGACAACCCCGTCGAACGCTTCGAGCCGGACCGGGCCGGTTCGACGGCGAATCGACGCGGGGCCTTGCGCAACCAGCGCGGAAACCGTTGGGGCGCCGGGAATCCCACTACCGGCGGGACAGCAGCGCCTCGGTGGCCTCGGCCAGGCGCGCGGCGGCGGCCGGGTCGAACATCGACTGGGACAGGTCGACCGGCTCACCCCGGTCGTCCACGGTCAGCCGCCGCTCCGGCGGGTTCTCCACCCAGGTCAGGGGCAGCGCGACGGCCTGCTCGACGGAGCGCGCGGCGAACCGGGCGTAGAGCTTGACCAGGGCGCGCAGCGGCTGCGGGAACTGGTCGAGCGCGCCGGTGCGGGTGAAACCGGGGTGGTGCAGGACGTACTTGGCCCTGAGCCGGGGATCCGCGGCGGAGGAGACGGCCAGGAGGTCGTTGGCGCGCCCGGCCTGGAGCTGGGCGGTGAGGGGGTGGTAGCGCTCGCGGAGCTGGAGGTCGTCCCAGCGGATCCGGCCCCTGCGCACGCCGGGTCCGGCGATGTTGACCACGAGCGGGTCGGGCGCGGCGGCCAGCAGCGGGGCGAGCTCGCGCGCGAGCAGGTAGCGGCTCAGGTAGTAGAGGGCGAAGGTCGCCTCCAGGCCTTCGGGCGTCTCGGCGCGCCGGAAGGACTGCCGGTTCGCGGTGAGCACGAGCGCGTCGACGCGGTCGTGCCCGGCGGCGATCCGCTCGGCCACCCGGCGGGTCTCGGCGGTGGAGGACAGGTCGGCGGGCAGGAAGGTGAGCGCGCCGCCACCGGCCGCTCGGGCGAGCTCGGCGGCCTTGCGCCCGCTGCGGCCGATGACGACGACCGCGTCGCCCGCGCGGAGCCTGGCCAGCGCGATGGCCCGCCCCATGCCGTCGGTGCCGCCTGCGACGACGGTGGTCTTCCCGGTGCTGGTCAACGTGTTTCCTCTCCGGTGATCTCGTGCTCGCGAGGGGACGTTAGGCCGGGTGCGACGGGCCTCGGCACCCCCTGGCGCGCGCACCCCCTACCACTCCCCTACGCGGGTAGGCCGTTGTTACGCTCGGCGGTCGGGCAAGCGGTGGGAGCGGCGTGATCGATCGGGACGGCGAGCTCGGGCTGCTGCGGGAGGTCCTGGCGGGGGCGGCGCGGGGGCGCGGCGGGACGGCGCTGGTCACCGGACCGGTCGGCACGGGCAAGACCGCGCTGCTGGAGGCGTTCGCCGCGCTGGCGGCGCGGGGCGCGACGGTGCTCACCGCGACCTGCGCCCCCGACGAGGCCGGGATGCCGTTCGGGGCGCTGGTGCAGGCCGCGCAGCTCGGCGGGATCGGGCAGGGGCACCTGGACGCCATGGCGCGGCTGGTGGACGGCGGCGGCGAGTGCGTCGCCCTGCTCGGCGACACGAGTCCGGCCGGGGTCGAGCGGCTGGACCGGTTGTGCCAGCCGGTGCTGCACCACCTGTGGCTGGGTCTGGTGGAGCTGGCCGAGCGGCGACCGCTGGCGCTGGTGGTGGACGACGCGGACCTGGCGGACGGGTTCTCGTTGCGGGGCTTGGCCTTCCTGGCGCGGCGGGTGCGCGGGGCGCGGATCGCGCTGGTGCTGTCGGCCGGGCGCGCGGACGTGCTGGCGGCGGCGGGCGTGACCGGTGGGACGCGGGTGAGGTTGGGGCCGCTGTCGCGGGCGGGAGTCGTTGCCGCGCATGGGGAAGGGGCTTACGAGGCGAGTCGGGGCAACCCGCTGCTGGTGCGCGCGGTGGTGGACGACGGGGTGGGTGGGCCGGGCGAGGCGTTCGCGGAGGCGGTGCGGGCGCTGCTGCGCGGGTGCGGGCCGGAGGTGGCTGCGGTGGCGCGGGCGGTCGCGGTGCTCGGGGTGGGGGCGGGGGCGGGGGTGATGAGCGGGGCGGGACAAGCGGCCGGGAGTGGGGCGGCAGGCGGGGTGGCGTCGGTGGCCGGGACGGGGTCGGCAGGCGGGACAAGGCAGGCAGGCGAGGCAGGTCCGGTGAACGGACCGGAGCCGGTAGTCGGGACTGGACCGCTGGTCGGGGCGGGGTCGGCGGTGGGGCCGGGGGCGGGCGCCGGGACGGGGCTGGCGACCGGAGCAGGACCGGTGCCCGGTGCGGGGCTGGTGGCGGAGCTGGTCGGCGAGCCCTCGGACGTGGTCGCGGAGCGGCTGCGGGTGCTGGAGTCGGTCGGGTTGCTGGTGGACGGGGGTTTCGCGGTCGACGCGGGTCGGGCGGCGGCGCTGGACGGGCTGGCCCCGGACGAGCGGGCCGGGTTGCGGCTGCGGGCGGCCGGGGTGTTGCGGCGCCGGGACGTGGACGGGGCGGCGGAGCTGCTGGTGGGCGCGGGTGAGGTCCTGCCGCTGCCGGACTGGGGCGCGCGGGTGCTGGTCGCGGCCGGGACTCGGGCGCTGCGGGAGGACCGGGTGGGGCGGGCGGTCGTGCTGCTGGAGCTGGCGCAGCGCGTGGCCCGGACGGGGCGGGAGCGGGTGTCGGCGCTGGCGCCGCTGGTCTCCGCGCGGCGTCGCGGCGATCAGGACGGGATCGGTCAGGACTGGATCGACCGGTTGGCGGTGGCCGGGCACGAGTGCGCGCCGGAGGACCTGCCTGCGGTGGTGCGGCACCTGGTCGCCGCCGGTCGCCTCGCCGAGGCCGCCGGGCTGGCCGAGCGCGCGGGCGACCCGGACCTCGACCTGTGGCTGGCCTGGACCGCCCCGGAGGCGGCGCCCCGGCGGGCCGCGCGGCCGGTGACCCAGGCGGGCCGGGTGTTCGCGGTCGTGCTGGGTGACGGCGACCCCGACGAGGGCGTCGGGCACGCCGAGCGGGCGCTGCGGGAGACCCCGCTCGGGGACGACTCGTGGGAGGTGCTGCTCGGCGTGCTGCGGGCGCTGGTCGACCTGGACCGGTGGGCGGTGGCGCTGCCGTGGTGCGAGGCGCTGCTGGCCGAGGCGCGGCGGCGCGGGGCGGGCGCGTGGGTGACCGGGTTGCTGGACGTGCGGGCCGCCATCGCGGTGCGGTCGGGCGATCTCCGGGCCTCGGCCGGGACGGGGGTGACCGGACCGCACGGGTTCGCCGGGCTGCGGCACCGGCTGGCCGAGGGCGCGCGGGACCTCGCCGACGGGCGGGCTCGGGCGGCGGTGGCGGTGCTGCGGGAGTGCGGGGAGCTGGCGGTGGCACGGGGCGTGGACGCGGCGGGCGCGCTGCCGTGGCGCACCGGGCTGGCCGAGGCGCTGCTCGCGACCGGGCGAACGGAGGAGGCGCGCGGGTTGCTGCTGGAGCAGCTTGAACGGGCGCACGAGGGCAACCGGTGGGCGCGCGGCGTGGCGCTGCGGGTGCTGGCCGGGACGGTCCGGCCGGACGAGCGGCCCCGGCTGCTGACGCGGTCGGCGGCGCTGCTGCGGGCGAGCGGGGCCCGGTGGGAGGAGGCGCGCGCTGGCCGACCTCGGGGTGGCGCTCGGCCGGACCGGCGCGGCCGACCGGGCGCGGGCTGCGACGCGGCGGGCGTGGCTGCTGGCGGACGAGTGCGGCGCGTCCCTGCCAGGTGCCCCACTGCCCGGTGCGCCGCTGTCCAGTACCCCGCTGTCCAGTGCGCCACTGCCCGGTACTCCACTGCCCGGTGCGGTTCGAACCAGCGCAGCCCCAGCCCTCCCCGGCAAGCCCCCGCCCGGCGTCGAAGCGGAACCCCCGCGCCGGGCGAAGCGTCCCGCGGACGTCGGCGAGCGGCTCAGCGAGGCCGAGCAGCGGGTCGCGGAGCTGGCCGCGACCGGGCGCCGCAACCACGACATCGCCCGCGAGCTGTCGATCACCGCGAGCACCGTGGAGCAGCACCTGACCCGCGCTTACCGCAAGCTCGGCGTGACCGGCCGCGCCGACCTCCCCGCCGCGCTCGACCCGCTCACCTGAGGCTCACCCGGCCTGCGCGACGGCCTCCCGCCGCCCGACCCGCCGCAGCGCGAGGAACACCACCGCCACCACGACCGCTCCCCCGGCGTACCCGCCAACCAGCTCGCCGACCTTCCCGGCGAAGTTCCCCGCCAGCGGCGGGATCACCAGCGAGAACACCGCCACCAGCCAGGCGATCCGCCGGTGCACCCGCCCGAGCGGCAGGCACGCGGCCAGCGCGGGCACGGTCCACAGCAGGTACCAGGGCTGGATGACCGGCCCGAACGCGACGAACGCCGCCATCATCAGCCCCAGCGCGGCGACGGCCTCGACCCGCCCGCGCAGCTGCCGGTGCAGCACCCACGCGAAGCACCCGGCGATGACCGCGTACCCGATGAGCTTCCCGACCCCGATCATGGTCTGGGTGATCGACGCCCCGAACAGCGCCCCGATCCCCCCGGTGAGGAACCCGAACCAGTTCGTCGGGGCCATCCAGCTGTTGACCCCGCCGGACGTGCCGAGCGTGAACAGCCACCCGAACCCGACCCCGGTCGCCAGCGACAGCGCCGCGAACACCACCACCGACGCCACCACCATCGCGGCCCCGGCCAGCACGAACCTCCCGTACCCGCCGCCGAACCGCCGGGCCAGCGCGGTCCCGACCACGGCCAGCGCGATGATCGCGGGCAGCTTCACCGCCGCCCCGACCCCGACCAGCGCGACCCCGCCCACGAGCTGCCACCGGTCGACCTCGCCGCCGAGCGCGGTCAGCGCCAGCGCGACGCCGGAGAGCATCAGCCCGACCATGAGCGCGTCGTTGTGCACGCCCGCGACGAAGTGCCACAGCACCAGCGGGTTCAGCGCGCCCAGCCACAGCGCGGTGCGCCGCGAGACCCCGGCGAGCACCGCGAGCCGCTGCACCGCCCACACCACCAGCAGCACCCCGAGCAGCGCGAACGCCCGGTGCAGCAGCACGCCGACGACCGGGTTCCCCGGCGCGGCGGCGGCGATGGCCTGCTGGATCGCGGTGGTCAGCGGCCCGTACGGCGACGGCGTTTCCTGCCAGTAGTCGCTCACCCGCGCGACGATCTCCGAGTCGGCCCCGAGCGCCTGCGCCGGGCCGAGCTCGTACGGGTCCATGCCGCGCGCGGCGATCTCGCCCTGCGCGAGGTAGCTGTGCACGTCCCCGCTGAACAGCGGCGGCGCGACCACCAGCGGCGCGGCCCACAGCGCGAGCGTTCCGCGCAGCCAGCCGACGGCGGGCAGCCCGGCCGGGGTGCGGGCGGCGCGGCCGAGCAGCGACCAGGCCAGCACCAGCAGTCCGACGCCGCACACCCCCGCGGCCAGCGCGGAAATGGCCACGGCGGGTGGTGGTTCGGTGACCAGGAGCGCGGTCCACGCGGCGGCGGTCAGCAGGACGGTGGCCACGACGCCGAGCCAGCGCAGCACGTCGGGTGACGCGGCCCACCCCGCACCTCGCGCGGGAGTGGCCTGGACCACCGATCCGCCGGTCGCGCCCACGTCGTCGGTCCCGTCGACGGCGGTCGCGTTCTTCCTGGCGGGGTGGGACATCCGGGGCCTCTCCACTGGTCGGCGTGCACCCCATGATCGCCCGGCGGGCGGCGCCGTCGCGTCGGTCCACGGACGTAGTCGGGGTACGACCACGGGAGGACAACCTATGCGGCCGAACGCCGTGATCAGCGGGTTTTCCCGGTGAGCTGGGTCTCTTCCGCGCGCGGGGCCGCGCGCGGGCCGGGACGCGCCATTTGGCCGGGAGCGGTAGGGGGTGCTACCGATTGTGATCAACTCGTTCGGTCGCCGAAGCCGGACGGGTGCGGGGCGTCGTGGACGCTGGATGAAGCAGGGACACCCGCGTGGGGCGGGCCAGGGGCTGTGAGGGAGCGGGCGAGTGGGGCTGTTCGACCGGTTGCTGAAGGTGTTCAACATCGAACCGGCGAGCGCGAAGACACCGGTTCACGTGCCGCAGGAGCCTCCCGCGTTCGTGCCGTTCCCGGACGCCGGGCCGACCGCGACGAAGGTGCTGGCGATGCCGCTGGCCGAGCAGGAGGGCCCCAACCCGACGCGGGCGCTGATGACGTCCTCGCCGAACGCGATCGCCTGGGTGCCGCCGGGCACGTCGGTGTGGGTGCCGGACGCCACCCTGCCCGGCGGGATGCTCTACTACGGCAGGCTCCCGCAGGGGAAGCCGCAGGGGAACCGGGACGGCGAGGTCATCGACCCGGCGCTGCCGATCGACTGGGACGTGCCCGACTACGGCGGCCGGGACGTGCCCGCGCAGCCCGCGTACCACTCGCTGACCCCGCAGGCCAGGGCCGCGTACGTGCTGTGGCTGGAGAGCGGGCGGCGGGCGACGACCGCGCACATCGGTTACGTGTTCCTGTACTTCTACGGCCTCGAGCGCCGGGCGCTGGTGGACGCGGCGCGGGACCCGGTGGCGAAGGCCGACCTGCCGCGCGTGCTGGTGGAGGTGACCCGGCTGATCGAGGTGTACGGGCACCACGCCGGGTTCCGCGCCCAGGCCGAGGCGTTCCAGCAGGTGCTGCGGGTGCTGGGCGGCGGCGACGTGTTCGCGCCGCCGGACCCGGCCGTGCTGTCGGCCGAGGAGGTCGCGCACGACCTGGCCGTGGGCATCGGCGGTTTCGTCGCGGACGAGCGGCCGGTCCCGGCGGACTGGGCGTGGGCGTGGGCCACGTCGCACCCGGCGGTGTCGCTGAAGTCGGCGGCCACCCGCTACCCGGAGCTGTTCCGCGCGCTGTTCCACGCGCGCTACCGGGCGCAGCACGGCGCGGGCATGGTCGTGCGCCCGCTCAAGCGCAGGGTGAAGCTGTCCTACGACCCGGCGAACCCGGCGATCAAGTCGGCGGCGCTGTCGGCCGACCTGCCGGACGTGATCAGCGCCGCCGCGCCGACGAAGGTGCTGACGGCGCTGGTCGACTCGTGCACCGAGGACCTCGGCCCGTACAGCAGGCTGCTGGCGCGCAACCCGGCCGCCGAGGGCACGCTGACCGCGCTGCTCCTGCTGCCCGCCGAGCTGTTCGACCACCCGTCCCCGGTGCTGGCGAACCCGTCGCCGGAGCTGGAGGAGCTGCTGGACCTGATCGACGAGGCGCTGCCCGGCCGGACCTGGCAGTGCGGCGTCGACGTGTCGGACCTGGTGGCGCTGTGGCCCGCGCGGGCCACCGGCAAGTTCACCAAGGCGGACGCGGTGGGCATGGCCGAGCTGCTGGGCAGGCTGGGCGTTGGCATCGAGCCGGACGCGCGGCTGGGTGGGCCGGTGCAGTCCGAGGGGCCCGCCGTGCTGTTCCGGGTCACCGCGGAACAGCCGAAGGAGCTGACGCCCGCGTACGCGTCCGCGACGGCGCTGCTGCACCTGGCGGCGGTGGTGTCGACGGCCGACGACGAGGTGTCCGACGCCGAGTGGGGGCACCTGGTCGCGTACCTCCAGTCGCGGCTGGATTTGACGCCCGGCGAGCGGATGCGGTTGACCGCGCACCTGGACTGGCTGCTGGTGTCGCCGCTCAAGCTCACCGGGCTGGCCAAGCGGATCAGCGTGCTCGGCGAGGAGCAGCGGGCGCAGATCGCCGAGGTGGCGAGCGCGATCGCGGCGGCGGACGGGGAGATCTCGGACAGCGAGGTCGCCGTGCTGCGCAAGATCTACAAGCTGCTGGGGCAGGACCCGGACTCGGTGCGCACCGGCATCGTGGCGTTCCGGGAGGCGCAGACGAAGCCGGTCACGATGCTCCAGGGCGGTTCGGACAGCGGCGGCGGTGGCGGCGAGGTGGCGGCGATGCTGACGTTCGAGGAGGAGCAGGAGAACAGCTGATCAGGGCCTCCCCCTGCGGCGCTCGGTTGGACGGTCTGCGGTGGTTCGGCGGTTGGTCGGTGGTCGTTCGACGGTCGACCGGTCTGTCCGTTATGCACCTCCTGGGTTAGGTACCCTGGGTCGGCAGGAGTTCGTGCTGCCGACCCGAGGGGTTCTCCCGTGCTGCGACACCACCGTTCCGCGCTGGCCTGCGCGCTGCTGCTCGCGCTGACCGCCTGCACCGGGGGTTCCGACGCTCAGGACGGCGCCGGTGGGAGCGCGACCACGAGCAGCGCGCCGCCACCGCCGCAGAAGGTGTACGTGTCGGTCGGCGACTCCTACGCGACCGGGTTCCGGCCTCCGGTGAACGGGCAGCGGGGCGGGTCGTCGGCGGACGCGTTCAGCCACCTGGTGGCCGAGCAGGCCGAACTGCGGCTGGTCAACCTCGCGTGCAGCGGGGCGACCTCGGCGGACCTGGTGGGCGGGGCGGACTGCACGGCGGGCAACCGGGCCCTGGACGCGCCGGAGTCGACGGGGGTCGCGCAGATCGACGCGGCGGTGGCCGAGCTGGAGGCGAGCGCCGGGCAGGTCGGGCTGGTCACGGTCGTGATCGGCGGCAACGACCTGATCCCGTGCGCCTCCGGGCAGACCGACCAGGCGCTGGCGTGCGCGGCGCAGGCCGTGACGCGGGTGAAGGCGAACCTGGCGACCGCGCTGCCGAAGCTGCGCGCGGCGGCCGGGGACGCGCCGATCGTCGGGCTGACCTACCCGGACGTGTTCCTGGGGGCGTGGGTGAACGACGCGGTGCCGGGCGGGCAGCGGTTGGCCGAGCTGTCGGTGTCGCTGTTCCGGGACTTCTTCAACACCTCGCTCAAGGCCGAGTACGACAAGATCGGCGCGGAGTTCGTGGACGTCACCGAGGCGACCGGGGCCTACCGGCCGTTGACGGAACTGGTGCAGGACCCGGTGCACGGGCAGGTGCCGGGGCCGGTGGCGACGGTGTGCGAGCTGACGTACTTCTGCGAGCTGACCGACGTGCACCCGAAGCCCGCAGGGCACGAGGTGATCGCGGACGGCGTGCTGGCGGCGGCGGGGCTGTAAGGGGCGGGGCTGCGGGGGTCGCGGGGCTGTACGAGGCGCGTTCCACGGCGGTGTCGTTCTCCCGCCGATCGTTCCGACCCCGGTTGTTCGCAGGCGGTCGTTCGCCGGCTGTCGTTCACCGGCTGTCGTTCACCGGCGGTCGTTCACCGGCGGTCGTTCACCGGCGGTCGTTCACAGTCGCCCCCTCGCCTTGATCCGCTTTCCGCTCCGGTCGTTACCGGTCGTCCCTCGGGGCGCGGCCGAACGGGTGGTGTGCGGCCTGGTGGTGACACATGTCCGCCCCCTCGGCCGATCACCCGGTGACCGATGCGGAGGAGCGGCCATGGGGTGGAAGCGGTGCCTGCCCGCGCTGACCGGGTGGTCGGCGGTGGCGGTGCTGGTGGTCGCCGCGGCGGCCACGACACCGGGAGCGACGCGGGCGGAGCTGGTGCGCCCGGCGGACCCGGCCGGGGAGAGTCCGCTGTGGACGGTGACGGCGACCTTCCCGGTGCGGGCGACGAACCCGGCGGCCGAGCCCCCGACCGCGCGGCCATCGGCCACGACGCCACCGGACGCGCCGCCGACGACGACCACGGCGTCGAGTGGCGCACCGCCGGCAGGCGCGCCGCAGGCAGGCGTCACGACGGCGGTGAGCACGACCACCGCTCCGACCGTCCCGGTGCGGGTGGTGGACGGTGTGGTGAGCAGCGGGCGGGCGCCCGCGCGCTCCCCCGCCTGCTCCTCCCCCTCGGGTGGCGGGGCGGTGTTCCGGCAGCCGTGCGCGGGAGCCGCGGTGGGGCTGTGGCAGCGGGTGGAGCTGGACGTGGGCGAGCTGCCCGACGACGGCGCGGTCGCGCTGGTGCTGCGCACCTCCACCGACCGGGACGGCGCGCCCGCACCGGCCAGGGACGTGCTCGTGGGGTGGGCGGACGAGCCGGGGCGGTGGTCGCTGGTGGTGCGGATCGGCGCGCGGTGCGCGGACGACCGGACCGGGGCCGAGCTGCGCGCCTACCTGTTCCCGGCGCGCGACTGGACCAGCTTGGCGGGGCCTGAGCTGGGTGGTCCGGAGCTGGCGGGTTCCGGGCTGGCGGCTTCTGGGCAGGCGGTTTCTGGCCAGGCGGGCTCGGACCTGGCCGGTTCGGGGCTGGCCGGTGGCTTCGTGGTTCCCCCCGACAGCGGGCTCCTGGACCGGGTGCCGGTCACCAGGGCGGATCAGGTTCCGGATTGCGAGGATCACCGATGAGCGGTTCCGGATCGGGGCGGCGGGACGGCGCGGCGCGGAACGTGGCGCTGATCGCGGCCGTTGGCGCGTCGGTGGGCGTGCTGTCGCTGCTGGTGGCGTTCAGCGACCGGGTGCGTGGCGACGGTGGTGAGGCGTCCGCGTCGGCGCTGTCCGGCAGCGCGACGAACCGGCCGGGCGCGGTGACCGGCGGTGGCGCTCCGGCGTGCGGCGACCCGACCCCGGCCGATGGGCTGGTGGTGGCGTTCCGCGCGCCGTGCGGCGGCGTCGTGGACGGCCCGCTGCCGGTGGTGGAGCTGGACGTGCCCGCGTACCCGGAGGGCCGCCTGGTGCTGCTGGCGCGCGAGCTGACCACCCCCGACGGGGTTCCGCACGAGCGACCGCCGGTGCGCGTGCTGACCTGGGTCGACGCGGGCACGGCCGATCCGGGGCGGGCTGGTCCGGGGGTGTGGGCGCGGCCGGTGCCCGTGGGCGGGGACGGGTGCGCGAGGAGCGGTCGGGTGGAGCTGCTGGTGCACCTGCTGACCGGTCAGGGCGCGCTGGAGGCGTCGGGGTGGCGCGCGGGCCAGGAGGTGACCGTGCCGCAGGGCGCGCGGCGGCTGGACTCGGTGGCGCTGACCAGGTCCGATCCCGGCTGCTGACCTCGGGCCCTCGATTGGGCGGCGGGGGTGGACGTGGGTCACAATCGAGGGCGGGATGACACCGGGGCGCGCGGGCGTTCTCCCTGGTGGACCACGAACCAGCCGAGGAGCGATCACCTGATGACTGCTGTGACCGAGCGCGCCGTTCTCGCGGGCGGGTGCTTCTGGGGCATGGAGGACCTGTTCCGGCGGCACCCCGGTGTCCTGGACACCAGGGTCGGCTACACCGGGGGCAGCGTGCCGAACGCGACCTACCGCAACCACGCGGGGCACGCGGAGGCGATCGAGATCGTCTACGACCCGGCGCTGCTGTCGTACCGGCAGGTGCTGGAGTTCTTCTTCCAGATCCACGACCCGACGACCCTGGACCGCCAGGGCAACGACATCGGCACGAGCTACCGGTCGGCGATCTTCTACGACACGGACGAGCAGAAGGCCCAGGCGGAGCAGGTGATCGGCGAGGTCGACGCGTCGAAGCGCTGGCCGGGCAAGGTGGTGACCGAGGTGACGAGGGCGAGCGAGTTCTGGGAGGCCGAGCCGGAGCACCAGGACTACCTGGTCCGCTACCCGGACGGGTACACGTGCCACTACGTGCGGCCGGAGTGGCAGCTCGGCGAGCGCTGACGTGGAAGGGCCCGTTCCCCGGCGGGGAGCGGGCCCTTCGCGCTGACGGGGCTCAGACAGCCTGGTGGAGCACGCCCGCTCCGCTACCGGGCCTGCTGTTCCAGTACCGGATCTTCGTGGCGACCTCGACCAGACGCGGGTCGTCCGGGCCGACCTGGATCTGGATCAGCCCCACGCGATCCCGTTCCAGACATCAGGGCGGAGCAGCGCGAGAACAGCTGGAGCGAGCAGGACGAGCACGCTCAGCGGCCAGTGCCACCGCGCGGAGAAGCGTCCGAAGCGCCACAGGACGTAGTTGACCCCGGCGAAGAGCCCGAACACCAGGGCTGAGGCCACCGGGCCGATCAGGATCAGGACGACCGGGCTGTCGTCGGCTCCCGTGAAGTCCGGTGTGGACAGTCCGGCGAGCTCGGCGATCACCGTTGCGAAGACGAGGAGCGGAACAGCCCCGAAGTACCCCAGCACGCCGTTGACCACGATCGTCAGCGGCCACGCGCTCCACCGCCTGGCCAGAACGGTCGACGTCGTCCCGTCGCTCACCCTGTTCTCCTACTTGTCGCGCAGCACGGCGTGGCACTCCTCGAAGTCCTCGTACAGCCCGAAGAAGTCCACTGCCGAACTTGTCTGCATCCGTACCGGTTCCGTTGTACCGCGCGAGGACGCTGCGGGGCGCTCTTCGCTCGCCCCGGCCCCGGTCTCGCGGTAAAGCCGCACCAGCTCGTCCGCACCGGTGTCCATGACGCTGCACGTGGGCCTCAGTGGTTGCCGTCTGGCCGCCACCCACCACCCCGTCGCTCGGCGGCGTCGTTACCCGAGCGATCTGACCGAAGCCCAGTGGGCGGTGGTCGTGGACGCGATCCTGTACACGGTCGACAACGGTGCCAAGTGGCGTGCCCTGCCCGCCGATTTCCCGCCCTGGAACACCGTCTACCAGCGCTTCGCCGCCTGGGAGTTGGCTGGCGCGAGTCAACGCCTGCTCGACACCGTCCGCGACCGGACACGGTTGAAGGCCGGGCGTGCTGCGGCCCCCTCGGCCGGGATGATCGGCTCCCAGTCGCTGCGCGCCACCCCGACCGTGGGCCGCGACAGCCGAGGCTGGGACGCGGCCAAGAAGGTCCAGTGCCGCAAGCACCACATCGTGGTGGACACGATGGGGCTGCTGATCGCGGTCCTGGTCACCCCGGCGAGCACCCACGACAAACGCGCCGCCCGGTCCCTGCTCCGACGGGTCCGGGATCGCGCCGGCACCCGATTCTCACTGGTCTGGGCCGACACCGGCTACCACGGCGCCCTCCCCGACTGGGCCCACACCACAAACCCAGGTACACAAACAGCCACTCAGAAGTATTCGCCACAGCGCGTAGACAGAGTCCAGCCCGTCTGACCGCTCTCCTCGTTCACAACGTGCGAGGGATGCAGCCCGCCCCGACGACGCACGCCGATCAAGGGTGTCATCAGCCGGACTCCTGCACCGTCGCCCCACACCCCCCGCCCCCGAGGTCCGGGAACGGGGCGCGTGGGGCGGGGCTCAGCCCTGGAAGTCCCTGGTCGGCTCACCGGTGTAGTCCGCCAGCAGCGGCGGGGGCAGCGGGCCCTTGATGCGCTTGCCCGAGTTGGACTCCTCCCAGGCGTGCGCCAGGATTCCCACCGACCGCGCCAGCACGAAGTAGCCCCTGGCAAGTTCCGGTTCCACGCCCAGTTCCGCGTAGACCACCGCCGTGATGCCGTCGACGTTCATCGGGGGTTTGCGGGAGCCTCGGGCCAGGGCCGCTTCCAGGGCCAGCGCGGCCCGCAGGTGCTCGCCCGCGACCTCGCCCGCGTCGACCGCCTCCTGCACCAGCGCGAGCAGCACGTCGCGCCTCGGGTCCCTGGGGTGGAACCGGTGGCCGAAGCCGGGCAGGTACGCCTTGCGCGCCCGGTGCTCGGCGACGGCCTCCGCCGCCACCTCGGTCACCGGCCTGCCGTCGTGGCGGGCGGTGTCGACGATGGCGCAGAGCAGTTCCACGCACTGCTGGCCCGCGCCGCCGTGGGTGTCGCCGAGGACGTTGACGCCGTTGGCGATCGCCCCGTTGATGCCCACCCCGCAGGTCGCGGCCATCCGGGCGCTCGCGATCGACGGGGCCTGCGGGCCGTGGTCGACGCTGGCGACCATCGCCGCCTCCAGCAGGCGGGTCTGGGCGGGGGTGGGCAGCGATCCCTTGGTGAGCAACCAGATCGCGCCCACGAACCCGAGCTTGCCGATCAGCTGCTCGATCGGGTAGCCGCGCAGGTCGATCTCGCCCGGCGCGATGCGGGTGATCGACGTCGACCACCACGCGGTGGTGTCCTCGACCGTCGGGCCTGCCGCCTCGGTCATACCGCCCCCTCCTCGCGCAGCGCCGCGATCTCCTCGGCGCCGTAACCCAGTTCCGCCAGCAGCGCGTCGGTGTGCTCTCCCAGCACCGGGGGTGGGAGGGACGGCGTGCTCGGGCGGTCGTCGACGCGGATGCCGTTGCCCAGCACGCGGAGCGGGTCCGGAAGCACCCCGCCGGGGAACGGGAGCTCGTGCACCAGACCCCGGTCGACGATCTGCGGGCTGGCCAGCACCTCCGGCACGCTCAGCACCGCCGCCGCCGGGACCCCGGCCGAGCTGAGCGCCTCCTCCCAGTGCGCGGCGCTCTCCTTGGTCAGCGCCACCTCCAGCTCGGCGGTGAGCTGCGCGCGGTGCGCCTTGCGGGACTCGCGCTCGGCGAACCTGGGGTCGGTCACCAGCTCGGGCCTGCCGAGCACCGCGCAGAGGAGCTCGAACTGCTCCTGCTTGTTCGCCGCGATGTTCAGGTCGCCGTCCGAGGTGCGGAACGTGCCGGACGGGGCCGCCGTGCCGTTGTCGTTGCCCAGCGGGCGCGGGGACTGACCGGCGATCAGGTGGTTCGACACCACCCAGCCCATCGCGGTCACCGCCGTCTCCAGCATGGACACGTCGATCGAGCAGCCGACGCCGGTGCGCTCGCGGCCGACCAGCGCGGACGACACGGCGAACGCTGCGGCCAGCCCGCCGAGCACGTCCGCGATCGGGTAACCGGCGCGGAGGGGCGCGGTCCCGGTCGTGCCGGTCACGCTCATCATCCCCGAGTAGCCCTGGATGATCTGGTCGTAGGCGGGCTTGGCGCGCAGCGGGCCGGTCTGGCCGAACCCGGAGATCGCGCAGTACACGAGTCCGGGGTTGAGCCGCCGCAGTTCGGCCCAGCCGAAGCCGAGCCGGTCGAGCACGCCGGGGCGGAAGTTCTCCACGAGGACGTCGGCGCTCTCCACCAGCCTGCGCAGGACCTCCTTGCCGCGCAACGACTTCAGGTTCAGGGTGAGCGAGCGCTTCTGCGCGTTCTGCGCGAGGAACGAGGCCCCCAGCCGGTGCCGGTTCAGCTCGGCGGAGGCGCCGAGCTGGCGGGCCAGGTCCCCCGCGCCGGGCACCTCGACCTTGATCACGTCCGCGCCGAGCAGCGCGAGCTGGTAGCCCGCGTACGGCCCGGCGAGGACGTTGGACAGGTCGAGCACCCTGACCCCGGCGAGCGGTTGCTCCGAGGGGTTTTTCCTTGTCATGCCAACGCTTCCTGTCGACGACGGGTCCGCGCCCGCTGGACGAGCAGCCCGGCGACGCCGAGCACGAGCACGCTGTAGAGGCCGATCGCGATGGGGCTGCCCACCAGCACCGCCGGGTCGCCGCCGCTGACCGCCATGGCCCTGCGGAACTCGGTCTCCGCGAGCGGGCCGAGGATCACGCCGATCAGCACGGGCGCGACGGGCAGGCCGTAGCGGCGCATGGCGAAGCCGAGCAGGCCGATGGCGAGCACCAGCACCAGGTCGAGGATCTTGCTGCTGGTGGCGTAGACGCCGAGCATCGCGAAGACGGTGATGCCGCTGTAGAGGTAGTGGCGGGGGACCCGGAGCAGCTTGGCCCAGAGCGGGGCGAACGGCAGGTTCAGGATCAGCAGCACGACCATGCCGATGAAGAAGCTGGCGAGCAGCGCCCAGACCAGTTCGCTGGCCCGCTCGAACAGCAGCGGGCCGGGCTGGAGGCCGTACTGGCGGAACGCGGCGAGCAGCACGGCGGCGGTGGCCGAGGTGGGCAGGCCGAGCGCGAGCAGCGCGCCCATCGCGGTGCCCGCCGTGGCGTTGCCCGCCGCCTCCGGACCGGCGACGCCCTGGATGGCGCCCTTGCCGAACATCCGGTCGCCCCGGCGGGTGGCGAGCCTGCGCTCGGTGCCGTAGGCCAGGAACGTGGGCACCTCGGAGCCGCCGACCGGGATGATGCCGAACGGGACGCCGATGGCGGTGCCGCGCAGCCACGCGGGCATGGCGAGGCGGAACTCCTTGCGGGACAACCACAAGCGCCCGGAGGAGGGGATGACCTCGTTGTCCTGCTTGGTGCCGCGCTTGGCGGCGACCGAGATGACCTCGCCGAGCGCGAGCAGGCCGACGGTGATCACGACGATGTCGACGCCGTCGAACAGCTCGGGCATCCCGCCGGTGAAGCGGGCCGCGCCGGAGATGCCGTCGATGCCGACCAGCGCGATGGCCAGGCCGATCACCAGCGCGGACAGCCCGCGCAGCACCGAGTCGCTGACCACGGCGGAGATGGCGACGAACGCGAACACCGCGAGCGCCAGGTACTCGGCGGGGCCGAAGAGGGTGGCGAGCTGGGCGAGGGAGGGCGCGAAGAAGACGACGAGGATCGAGGAGACGATGCCGCCGACGAACGCGCCGATCGCGGAGGTGGCGAGGGCTTGGGCCGCCCGGCCGGACTTCGCCATCCGGTGGCCCTCGATCGACCCGGCGATCGCGGTGCTGTTGCCGGGGGTGTTCATCAGGATGCCGGAGATCGAGTCGCCGAACAGGCCGCCGAAGAGCACGCCCGCGAACATGATGAACGCGCCGATGGGGTCGAGCGAGAACGTGACGGGGAGCAGGAGCGCCACCGCCATGGCGGAGCCGAGGCCGGGCAGCACGCCCACGGCGGTGCCCAGGAGCGCGCCGACGAACACCCAGAGCATGTTCATCGGGGTCAGGACGGTCAGGAAGCCCTGACCGAGGTTGGCCAACTGGTCCATCAGAACACTCCCGCCAGGATGCCGGGGGGCAGGTTGAGCCCGAGCCCCGCCGAGAAGGCCAGTTGGACGATCGAGGAGATCGCCAGTGACAGGAACAGGTCGAAGAGGGGGCGGCGGCTGCCCAGTGCTCGGGCGGAGCCCCAGAAGAGGAGCGCGCCGGAGAGCAGCCAGCCGAGCGGGTTGAGAACGACGATGAAGACGACGATCGTGCCGACGAACTGGAGGACCGCGCTGTGGTTGCCCCGGAAGCGGGTCGGTTCGTGGTCGGCGGGGTGGGTGGGGGCGGTGGGGTCGGTGGTGGGGTTCTCAACCAGGACCGTGTCAGTGACGGCGTGCTCGAACTCGGCGGGGTGGGACGGGTCCGCGACGCGGGCCGGTTCCGGGCGGCGCAGGACGTCGACGGTCATGAGGACCGCGAAGACCAGGCAGGCGATCGCGATCAGGGTCGGGAACAGCTGCGGGCCCGGTGAGGCGGCGTTGCGCGGCACCTCCATGGTGAGGGTGCCGACGCCGAGGACGATCCCGGTGACCAGGAGGAGCAGCGGGATGACGAGGCCGGTGCGGCGGCGCAGGAAGTCGGCGTTCACAGGCCCAGCTCCTCGATGATCGCGTCGACCCTGGCCTGGTCCTCGCGGATGAACTCGGCGAACTCGTCCCCGGTGAGCAGGCTGTCGACCCACTTGTTGCGCTGCAGCGCGTCCTTCCAGTCGGCGGTGCCCGCCATCTCGGTGACGATGTCGATCAGCTCCTGGCGCTGCTCGGCGGTGATGCCGGGCGGGGCGACCAGTCCGCGCCAGTTCGGCAGCGCGACGTCGACGCCCTGCTCGATCAGGGTCGGGGTGTCGATGCCGGGGACGGGTTCCTCGGCGGACACGGCCAGCGCGCGCAGGGTCCCGGCCTCGATCTGGTCGCGGAAGTCGTTGTAGCCGCTGATGCCCACCTCGATGGTGTGCGAGAGCAGCGCGGTCAGCACCTCGCCGCCGCCCGCGAACGCGATGTAGTTGATCTGCTCGGGGGTGATGCCCGCGCTCTTGGCCGCGAGCCCGGCGAGCAGGTGGTCGGTGCCGCCGAGACCGCCGCCGCCGACGGCTCGGGCCTGCGGGTCGCGCTTCCAGGCGTCGATGAAGTCGGTGAGGGTGCGGTACGGCGAGTCGGCCGGGACGATGAACACCTCGTAGTCCTCGGCGAGCCGGGCGATCGGGGTGGTGTCCAGCAGGTTCACCGGGGACTTGTTGACCGTGATCGCGCCCTCCATCACGGTGCCGGTCATCATCAGCTGCGTCGGGTCGGGCCCGATCTCGGTGAACTGGCCGAGGCCGATCGTGCCCCCAGCGCCGGGAACGTTGACGACCTGGGCGTTGTTCACGATCGACTCGCCGCGCAGGGCCTGCTGGAACTCGCGCGAGGCGAGGTCCCAGCCGCCGCCGGGCGCGGCGGGGGCCATGACGGTGAGCTTGGAGCGCGGGGTGGCCCCTGCGGTGGACTTGCTGGCGTCCACGGCG
Organism: Actinosynnema pretiosum; assembly: GCF_024171695.1. Classification (GTDB taxonomy): domain Bacteria; phylum Actinomycetota; class Actinomycetes; order Mycobacteriales; family Pseudonocardiaceae; genus Actinosynnema; species Actinosynnema pretiosum. The sequence continues at coordinate 450,028 of NZ_JAMTCF010000006.1, forward strand.
GCGAACCCCGTGAGCACGAGAGCGCCCACGGCCCCCAGGACCCCGAGTACGAGGCGTTTTCTCCGCACGATCACTCCCTTGTGATCCGGTGTGTGAGGTGGGTTACCGGGTTGCCCGATGGCTAGTGTCCGCCTGGTGGACAACCTTGACCGCCTGATGGTAAGCATGTCTTCCGAGTGAGCGCAATCACGAACAGGAGACGACATGTCCGCCAGCAGCACGGCCGTCGAGGGCGACGGCGGCGGGATCCGCGCGGTGAGCAGGGCGTGGCGGGTGCTGCGCGCGTTCACCCCGGAGCGGGTGTCGTTGAGCGTCGCGGAGCTGGTCAGGGAGACCGGGCTGCCGAGGACGACGGTGCTGCGGCTGGTGGAGACGCTGGCCGGGGAGGGGCTGCTGGAGCAGGGGGCGGCGGACGGGCAGGTCCGGGTGGGGACGGCGCTGATCGCGTTCGCGGCGTTCGCGGACGCGGCTTGGGCCTTGCCTGAGGCGACTGCGGCGCGGATGCGGGCGCTGGCTGCGGAGACCGGGGAGACGGTGAGCCTGTACGTGCGCAGCGGGGTTCGGCGGGTGGTGGTCGGGCAGGCGCCGAGCCCGAACACGTTGCGGCACGTGGTGCAGCCGGGGGACGAGCTGCCGCTGTCGGTGGGGTCTGCGGCTTATGTGCTGCTGTCGCTGGAGTCGGCTGCGGTGTTGGAGGGGTTGTTGCCGCAGGTCAGCGATGACGTCGAGGGGATGCGGGCGGCGATCGCGGAGGCTGCGGAGCGCGGGTGGTGCCTGACGCACGGGCAGCGGGAGCCGGGGAACACGGGGTTGGCGGTTCCGGTGCCGGAGGTTGGTGGTCGGGGGCGGGGGCGGCCGGTGGTGCTGGCGTTGGGTGGGCCGACTGTGCGGTTCGGCGACGAGAAGGTGCCGGGGTTCGTGGCGGCCGTTCAGCGGTGCGCCGCGGACATCGCGGTGAGCGGGTTGCCGCCCGCGTTGGGGTGAGAGCCGCGCGGGAGTGAGGGCTTTCCGGCGGTCTGCCGACCGTTCGGAGTGGATCGATCGCGAGGAGTGGCCAGTGCACGAGCCAGTCGACTACCCGGCGGCGGGGACCCAGCCGGTCGCCACCGTGTCCGACGCGATGGAGCGCTTTGGGGTCGCGGACGGGATTCGGCCGTTGTGGCGCGGGGCGGTGTTGTCGGGGCCCGCGTTCACGGTGTGGACGCGGCCTGGGGACAACAAGGGGTTGCACGCGGCGTTCGAGGAGATCAGGCGGGGTGAGGTGCTGGTGGTCAACGGGGGCGGGGACAGCACGCGCGCGTTGATCGGGGAGCTGGTGGCGCAGAAGGCCAAGGCGTTGGAGATCGGCGGGATCGTGCTGGACGGGGCGGCGCGGGACGTGGCGGAGCTGGAGGAGTTGGGGGTTCCGGTCTTCGCGCGGGCGGTGACGCCTGCCGGTCCGTGGAAGACGGGGCCGTTCCGGGTCGGCTGCACGATCGCGGTGGGCGGGGTGCCGGTGTCGCCTGGGGATTGGGTGGTCGGGGATGGGGACGGGGTGGCGGTCGTTCCGGTCGGGGAGGTCGGGGCGGTGGTGGCCAGGGTGGCTGAGCTGATCGCGGGTGAGGCTGAGCGGCGGGCCGCCAATCAGGCGTTGGTGCCCCGTGGGTGAGCCGGTGGTGTGGATTCCCCGGCCGGTGCACGAGGACGCGGTGGCGTTGGTGCGGGAGCGGGCCGAGGTGGTGCTCGGGTACGGGGACCGGGCGGTGGGGTTCGACGAGGTGTGCGGGCGGGTGACCGCGATCCTGCTGCGGACGGAGCGGGTTGACGGGGCGATGATGCGGCGGGCGCCTCGGTTGCGGGTGGTCGCTCGGCACGGGGTTGGGGTGGACACGGTTGACGTGGTCACCGCGCGGGAGTTGGGGATCGTGGTGACGACCACGCCTGGGGCCAACGCGCAGTCGGTTGCCGAGCACGCGGTGGCGTTGATGTTGGCGGTGCGGCGTGGGATCGGGATCGCGGTGCGTGGGGGTGGGGACACCCAGGAAGGAAGTGGAGGAGGAAGTGGAGGGAGTGCAGGGAGTGGAGGAGGAAGTGGGGATGTGAGGGCGGCGATCCGGGGGCGGGAGTTGTCCGGGTCGGTGTTGGGGTTGGTGGGGTTCGGGCGGATTGCGCGGCGGGTGGCTGCGATCTGCTCGGGTGGATTCGGGATGCGGGTGCTCGCCCACGACCCGGTGCTCGGGGATGCGGAGGTTCGGGCTGGTGGGGCTGAGCCTGTGAGGTTGGAGGAGTTGTTGTCCTTGGCGGACAACGTTTCCCTGCACGTGCCGTTGACTGATGAGACTCGTGGGTTGATCGGGTTGGAGCGGTTGCGGTTGATGCCCGAGGGTGCGGTTGTGGTGAACACGGCTCGGGGTGGGGTGTTGGACGAGGACGCGTTGGTGGTGGCGTTGCGGGAAGGGCGGTTGGCCGGGGCCGGGTTGGACGTGACGAGTGTGGAGCCGTTGCCTTGGGACCACCCGTTGCGGGCTGAGCCGAACGTGGTGATCACGCCGCACGTGGGGGCGCAGACGGAGGAAGCGATGCGGCGGGTCGCGTTGGAGGCCGCGGAGCGGGTGGTGGAGCACCTTTAGGGGTGTGGGGGTGGGTGTGGGGTGAGGTGCTCGTCCTTGTGGTGCCAGCGGGACCAGAGCTGGCGGTCCAGCGGGGCGAAGGCGGGGGTGGGGGGTGGGGTTGGGCTGGAGTGGCGCTCCCCCAGTGGGTCGAGCACTCGGCTGGTGAGGTCGCCGGAGGATTTTGAGGAGGAACTCGGCTGCGCCGTGGTCGAACTCCTCGATGACCGGCTCGTCGGCTTGGCGCCACAGGCCGCCGTTGGAGGCTGCGACCGTCCAGGTGTCCGGGTCGGGTGAGTTGCGGACCCAGAGCAGGCAGGTTTGATCGCCTCTGGCCCACGGCACTAGGCCGTTGTCCTCGGGGAGGAGGGGGTGGGGGACGTCGGTGGGGTGGGCGCGCTTCCAGTCGGTTAGTTCGCGCAGTTCGGTGTGGAACTGCCAGAGCTGGTCCGGGGCGCCGTTGACCAGGAGGGGTGGGGTGATGGTGAGCGTTGAGCCTCGGGCGGTTCGGAACGAGCCTGGCGGAAAGACGTCCAGCAGTTCGCGGTAGTCGGCGGGGAGTGGGAAGCCCAGGCGGGACTCGACCAGGTCCCAGCGGGTCACGGCGTGGGAGAGGCCTTCCCAGCCGACGGCGTTGGCTAGATCTCGCACCGCATCCCGCACTGGAACCATCCCCGCAGCTCTTTACCCCGGTGTTGTGGACCTGGGGTTTGGGGTTGAGTGTAAGGAGTTGGTGGGGGCGCGCTGATGAGGGCGAAGAGCTGAAAAGCTCGCCTCGCCGGCGGGGCAGGCCTCCAAAAAAGAGGGGGACGGGCTCTGCCGGCCGGTGGCGCTTCCGGGGGTGGTGCGGTTTACCCCTGCGGTGGGCGGGGTCCCTCTTCTCCGTGTGGCCTCCTTTCAGGCAAGCACACTCGTCAAGACGCCGTATGACTCGGGCGGTCTGCCGGGCAGTGCGGCGGCATCTTGACGAGCGTGCTCGGGCTGCGCCAGGCCACACGGAGAAGAGGGACGCGGGATTGGGGCTGCGTGGGCTCGCTGCGCTCGCCCCGCAGCCCGCGAAGCGGTTTAGCCCGCGAGTGCGGGGACGTTGGCGAGTGCGGTGAGTTTGCTGTGCAGCTTGCGTTTGCCTGTCGCACGTCGTCCTTGTCCGCCTGGTCGCTCTCATCTGCGTAGAGCGGGCGCGGCAGTCGGGCCCGTCGCCAGCTGCGGTGAGAAGTGTTCACTGCCAGCAGTTTGCAGATTTGTCAGCGGGTGGCGTTCTGCAGCGGTCCGGTGGTGCGTGTTCTAGGCACTGTGCGGGGTGGCTTGGGGTGGGAGTGGGCGCGGCGCAGCGGGGCGGCGCGCGCTGGGCGCAGCGCCCCGCTGGGGCTTGCGGGCCCGCGCGCTCAGGGGGGTGCGCGCGGGCGACTACCTCGGCTGTGAGCGACCAGCACGGCCGTGTGGCCGGGCCGCACCCTGCGGTGCTGTCCTGGGCCTGCTCCGGGCGAGTCGTCCCTTGGGGCTGCCCGGCGAGTTTTTGGGCAGGCTGGGACGTCGGAGGGCCGTTGGGTCGAGTCCGGGCGAGTCGTCCGCTGCCAGCAGGCGAGTGGTGCTGGGGGGACGTCGGACTTCGGCCGCTCGCGGCCTGGTCCTGGTGGGCGTCCAGCCCGGATCTCCAGGGCGGGACGTTGGACCTCGGCCGCCTGGACGGCGGTGCGGGTGCGTGCTTCCGGTGGCCGTCGCCGGTGGGGACGGTCGCGGTCACCGGGGGTGGTGCCGGTCGATCAAGCGTCTGCGATGAGGGCGGTCTTGGGGTGGGTGGGCCCCGTCCTTGGGGGATCCCGTCCCTGTTCGGGGTGGGCTGCGACGACGGGGTGGAGGCCGCTGTCCACGTTGTCGTCGGCGGCTCCGCGCCCGGTGGGGTGGGGAAGGGGGGTGCCACCTCCTGGGCCGTCCAGGTGGTGAAGCGGGGAGAGCGCGCTGGCGAGGGCGTGTCTCCTCGGGCCTCACCGCCCGCGCGGGCGGTGGTGGCGGGAGTGCCGGTCCGGTGGACCGGGGGTTGGGGGGTTTCGTTGCGCAGCAAGGGGTTCGCGCGGTCTACGTGCGGGGTGGGGATCGGGGTGGTCGCTGCGGTGCTGCCCGGTGCGCGTGGGGGGACCGCGCCGTTGTGCTTGGCCGAGTCGGGGGTGGTGTCCGGCTGGGGTGCGGGGGTGGCGGGCTCGGTGGTGATTTCCAGGCGGGGTGGGGTGGGACTGGTCGCGGCTGCGAACTTCTTCCAGCTGTACGAGTCGTTCTCGGCGGTGCGGATCGCCAGGCCGTGGTTGGGGGCGCCTTCCGCCCAGGACTGGATCAGAGTGAGACCCTGGGCGTCCAGGGGGATTCGCTGCCAGGCTCCGCCTTCCGCGCAACCGGTGAGGTAGCCGGAGGAGAAGAGGGCGCTGCCCAGCTCGGGGCCGCGTTCGGGGCCTGGCCAGGACTTCAGGCCGGTGGTGGACCAGGCGGTGGTGACCTCGTCCACGTGCACGGGGCGCGGGGCGCAGGAGTAGGACCAGGTGTTGAACAGCCACAGGGTCGCGTCCAGGACGGTGCGGCCGGTGAGCGCGGGGCCTGCGGTGTCGAAGTTCAGGAAGGCGGTCGCGCGGTTGGCGCCGCCGTTGTAGGTGCCGACGCTGAACGTGGGGTCGGTGGAGTAGTCCGCCAGGTACGGGGCGTGCACGTGGGTGGTGCCGCTGGCGGTCACGGTGGTGGTGGCGGGGGTGGCCGCTCGGGGGTGCGCGGGCGCGTCGGAGTCGGTGGTGGGGAGTTCCACCGTGGTCTGCTCGACCGGGGGCAGGGCGCCGGGGGACGCGCCTACCGTTGTGGCGTCGGGAAGTCCTTGCTGCGCCGTGGCAGCGGCGGCAGCACCGGGCAGTGCGGGGGCCACCGTGGCCAGCACAGCCAGGGCCAGACCGGCGGCCAGGGAACGGACGCGCGTCAGCGCGCGACCGGTGATCACAGACAGAAGCTCAACTCCCCGTTGGAGCGCGGCCTCGGCCGCTACTCAGCGCAACGGGACGAATCTTCTCCGATACATCACCCTGCGTGACAGGTCCGTTCGGGTGAACAAGATCAAGTCCTGGGGACGTGAAGAACACACCTCGGTCGGGGCGTGCCTCGTGTCACATGTGGACGATCGGAGGACCCCTGCGCGCGTATTACGCGCACGTGCGCAAAGGGGGACGGCTCCGGCCGTCCCCCTTGTGCCGCAACGGGTGTCAGTCCTTCTCGACGCCCTTGGTCTGGAGGTGCGCGAGGGAGCCGTAGAGCGCGGTGAGGCGCTCGAACTCGGCCGGGTCGTAGAAGGTCGCGATGCCCCGGCCGTAGTCCTTGGCGGTCTCGATGACGAAGCGGACGGCGCTCTCGACGACCTGGAGGTCGCTCGCCCCGGTGGCGGAACCGGGAACGGCCGTCACGGTGGTCAGTGCGACGCCCACGACCGGGGCCGGGGTGGCCGTGGTCGGCTGGACGATCGAGTTCACGTGGTAGACGTCGTTGCCGTACGGGGTGATGTCCTGCGTGGTGATGGGCAGGATCACCGGGTTCTGGCCCGAGGTGCGCTCGACGATGTCGAGCAGGGACTCGGAGACGCGGAGGATCCAGCCCTCCTTGATGGTGGGGGTGATCGCGAAGCCCCGGTGGTTGCAGATGCGGTTGCCGCGCGTGGTGTCGACGGACACGATCGCGTCCATCTCGGCCGAGACCTCGACGGAGTTGGTGACGGCCATGTCGACCGAGGAGCCCATGAACGGCACCGGGTCGTGCGGCTGGGTGGGGGCGTCCGGGTCGACGTGGGTGCTCACGATGACGTCGCCGGGCAGGCGGTCGCCCTTCGCGGCGGCGTCGAGCAGCTTCGCGGCGGCGGAGAGGGCGACGAGGGCGCCGTCGCCGTCGGAGACGAAGCCGATCTGCTCGGGGCGGGCGCCGAGGCCGCCCAGACGGCCGATGATGCCCAGGGTGGGCGCGTCGCCGCCGGAGCTGCGGCCGTTCGTGCCGGGGATGAGGACCTTGACGAACTCGGTCTCGCCCGCCTCGCCGGTGACCTCGGTGACCTCGATTTCGGTGGCGCCTAGGGACTTGAGCACCTCGGCCACGGCCTTGCCGCTCGCGGAGGGCGAGTCGAGCAGGTCGGACATTTCGATGACGTGACGCCAGGACATGGGCACGTGCTCCTCACGCTGGGGGAAGGTTGGGAAAGTCAGGGGGACCGGCGACCGCCCGCACGGATGTGTCCCGTGTGGACGGTCGCCGGTGGTCAGAAGGGTCTGGCTGCGAGGAGTCCGGCGGTGCGGACCGCGTCCACGACGGGGACGCCGAGTGCGCGCCGGAGTGGTTCGGCCAGGCCGATGGTGGTCATCCCGGTGCAGGCGAGCACGAGGACGTCGGCGCCGCTGTCGACCAGGCGTCTGCCCGCGTCGAGGCTGGACTGCTTGCCCTGCTCGGTGAGGAGGTGGGCGGTCTCGGTGACGCCGTCGGGCTGGATGGCGCCGTGCAGGCGGTCGCCCAGGACCCTGGTGACCGAGAGCGGGGTGGCGGCGGTCAGGTCCAGGACGCCCACCCGCTCCCCCAGGGTCAGGGCGACGCCTGCGGCAGAGGCTCCCGCGCCAAGGACCGGGATGGCTACGCGGTCGCGTGCTCCGGCGAGGCCGGGGTCCGCGGCGCAGCTGACCACGATGGCGTCCACGTGCGGGGCCAGTTCCTCGGCCAGGAGTGGGACTTTCTGCTCCGCCAGGGCGAACGACTCGTCGTCGTGGACGCCGCGAGGCTGGTCCGGGATGCAGGCGGTGCGGGTGATCACGCCCAGTTCGGCTTCCAGGATGCGGCCGTGCGCGCCGAGGAAGTCGAGGTCGGTGGAGGTGACCACGCGGATGACGCCGATGCGGCGTGGGGACGTCACGCGGGGGCTCCTCGGTCGAGGAGTTCGGCGGCCAGGCGGGCCACGACGGAGCGGGCCAGCACCACCGGCACGCCCAGTTCCGCCACCAGGACCGCGCGCATCGCCTGGGTGTAGCCGATGCAGTCCGCGACGACGAGTTGCGCGCCCGCCGCCTTGAACTCGGCGGCTGCGGACTTGAGGCCCTCGGCGACGGCCTCGGGCGAGCCCGCGTACGGGGTGGCGACGGCCACCACGACCTCGGCGTCCAGGGGGGCGTACTTGGTGTCCGGGTGGTGCTTCTGCTCTTCGAGCGGGACCAGGACGCCCACGGTGGTCAGGCCCGCGGCGATGGCGGCCACCGCGTGGCCGATCATGAACTCGGGGCGCAGCACCGGGCCCCGGTGCTCCAGCTCGCCGAACTCGCCGGTGCAGGCCAGGTAGACCGCGTCCACCCCGGCCTCCTCCAGCTCGGCCACGGCCGCCCGCACCCTGGGGGCGATGTGGTGGTGGCCGACGATCGCGGAGCCGCCGTCGCGCAGGCGGGTGGTGAGCACCTCGTCGCCCTCGGCGGGGGCCCACTCGGTGATCTGCTCGGGGGTGACGCCGTCGAGCGCGCCGCGCTCCACGATCCGCACGCCGGGCAGCCAGGCGCGCAGTTCGGGGGTGAGGTCGGCTCGGGGGGTCTGGCCGATGGTGACGACGCCCAGGGTGACGGGGGCGGTCTGCGGGTCAGCCACGGAAGATCCTCCCGACGGAGTTGATCGAGTCGCCCGCGATGAGGCCCGCGCCGACCAGCGCGGCGTCGTTCTCGCCCTCCGGACCGCGCTTGCGGACCCAGATGACGCGCAGGGCGAGCGCGGCCAGGACGAGCCAGCCGGCGTTCGGGGTTGCGACCAGGAGGCCGGTGGCGAGCAGGACGCCGATCTGGCGCTTGGGGCCGCCGATGAGCTGGATGATCGCGCCGGGGACGGCCCAGATCAGGAGGTTGCGCAGGACCTCGGGGTCGCCGAGGCCCGCCTTGATGGTGTCGGCGTAGACCTTGGAGACGGGCGGGATGTCGCCGTTGTTGAAGTAGCTCTGCCACAGCAGGGCCACGGCGCCGACCGCGACCGCGAAGCCGATGACGCTGGCGAGGAGCTGCTGGCGGCGGCCCTCCAGCTCGAAGGCGCTGTACGGGCGGTGCGCGCGGCGCAGCAGCCAGCCTGCCTTGAGGTCGTAGCCCATGTCGGCGAACGCGGGGCCGGTGGCGGCGCAGTAGGCGACCAGGACCATCAGGGGGACCTGGGGGAAGCCGAGGAACAGGCCGACGATCAGGAAGATCAGCGTGACGGCGAAGGCGGGGAACCACCCGGCGTGCATGGCGGCCAGGCCGACGATGATCTCGTGCACGATCGCGGCGAACGCGGCGAACAGGACCCAGCCGACGAGGGCGGGGACGGAGAGCTCGGAGTACACCCCGGCGAGGACGGCCAGGATCGCGGCGCCACCGACGTAGAGCAGGTAGCCGGTGGAGAAGGCGCGGCGGAGCTTGCCGATGGTGACGGTGTCCACCATGGACGGATCGTCTTCGAGGACCGCGTCGGAACCGTCGGCCTTCGCGGCGGCGGCCTTCTTCTCCTCCTCCGCCTTGGCCTCGGACTTCGCGGAGCGGCGGCCAATGAGCAGCATGGCGGCCTGGACGAGGGCGACCAGACCGGCGCCGATCATCACGCCGTGCGGCACGTAGAGCGCGGCCAGCTTGACGTTGAACAGGACCGGGGCGTACTGCGCGGCCAGGAGGCCGACGCCGAACATGCCGAGCGCCCACACGTTGCCGATCAGCGCGACACCGGCGGCGGACATCGGCAGGCCCGCGAAGCTGGCGCCGAAGCCGAGGACGCCGGACACGGCCAGGATCTTGGCCTGACGGCCGCCGGAGTCACCGGCCTTGATGGTCTCGGCGGCGGCCACGCCGGGCGGCCACGCGGCGTGCGCGGGCAGGAACGAGGAGCCGAAGCCCCGGTAGAGGATCCACACGTCGATCGCCAGGCCGAGGCCCGCGCCGATGAAGACCGGCCAGACCAGCTCGGGCTTGCCGAAGACGAACGGGATCGCCATCGGGATCAGCAGCGAGTTCGCGGCGGCGAAGGTGGAGCCGGAGATCGCGGACTGGGCGAGGTTCTGGCGGTGGACGCTGCGCATCCTGGCCAGGCCCAGGAAGGCGAAGCGGCCCACGACCATCGCGACCAGCGCGCCGATCACCGAGGTGTTGGGCGAGACGCCCAGCGTGGTGATCATGTGCAGGCCGATGATGGCGCCGAGCACGCTGAGCAGGGCGATGATCACGAACGTGATGGGCTCGAAAGCCCTGGGGTGCTTCTCGGGGGCGTCACCGGTGGTCGGTGTCGCGGGGTCCTTCGAGGAGTCAAGGGACACGGAGGTCTCCTCTCACGCTGTCCGGCTGAGGGCGTCGGACAGTTCGGCGGCGGCCGTGAGCAGGTGGCCGACGAGTTCAGGGGTGGCGGCGACCTGGTGGGTCACGCCGAGGACCGCGATGCAGCCCGTGATCTCGCTCCCGGATCTGACGGGAGCGGCGACCGAGGTCACGTGCGGGTTCACCTCGCCGGTAGAGGTGGCGAAACCCCGCTCCCGCACGGCGCCGTGCAGGCTGTGGAGGGTGGTGGCGTCGTGCGGGCCGGTCTCGGTCGACTCGTCGAAGCCGGAGGCGATCAGCGCGTCGATCTCCTCCTGGGGCCGGAAAGCGAAGATCGCGTGCCCGGCCGCGCCCCCGTACCAGGGGTAGCTGCGCCCGAGCGTGAGCTCCCAGCGCAGGTCGCCGGGCGCGTCGGCGGCGGCGGCGAGCACGTAGCGGGAGCCCTGGCGCACGTTGAACACGGCGGACCGCCCCACGAGGGCGGACAGCCGGTTGAGCACCGGCAGCGCGATCTGCCGGTTGGCGTCGGACTCGGCGGCGAGGTGGCCGAGACCGATCAGCGCGGGTCCCAGCCGGTACAGCCGGGTGCGCTTGTCGGCGACGAGGAAGCCCCGGCCGGAGAGGGTGGCCATGATCCGGTGGACCTGCGAGGTGCCCAGACCGAGGCGGCGCGCGGCGTCGCTGACGCCCCACGTGTCCTCGGTCGCCGAGAACAGCGAGAGCACGTCGAGCGCACGCTGGACGGTGAGCAGCTCGTCAGCCACAGGGGGTCCCTCCGGGCGGGTTGCTTCCCGATAATCGGGAAGGCTTTCCTGTCATCGGGATGAACGGTAAATGCTCCATCAGCCGTAATCCAGCCCCCCCGGTTGCTAATCCGTAAACTTCGGCGCGTGGACCTGCTGCTCTTCTCGAACTCGACCAATCACGGCGGGCGTCCCTACGCCCACGCGCTGCCCGAGATCCGCGACTTCCTCGCCGGTGTCGAGGACGCGCTCTTCGTGCCCTTCGCGCTCGCCGACCACGACGCGTACACCGCCAAGGTGGCCGACGCCTTCGCCCCCGCCGGGGTGCGGCTGCGCGGCCTGCACCGCGAGGCCGACCCGGTGGCGGCGGTGGCGTCGGCGGGCGCGGTCGTCGTCGGCGGCGGCAACACGTTCCGGTTGTTGCGCTCCCTGCAGCGGCAGGGGTTGGACGTGGCGATCCGCGAGGCGGTGCGCTCCGGGGCGACCCGGTACGTGGGCGCCAGCGCGGGCACCAACATCACCGCGCCGACCATCCGGACGACCAACGACATGCCGATCGTGGAGCCGGAGTCGTTCGCGGCGCTGGGGCTGGTGCCGTTCCAGATCAACCCGCACTTCATCGACGCGGACCCGACCAGCACGCACATGGGCGAGACGCGGGAGACCAGGCTGCTGGAGTTCCTGGAGGAGAACGACGTCCCGGTGCTGGGGCTGCGGGAGGGCACGCACCTGCGGGTGTCCGGCGACGGGCGCGCGCAGTCGTGCGTGGTCGGCGGGACGTCGGTCGCGGTGCGCGGGGGCGGTCCGGCGATCGTGTTCCGGCGGGGGAAGGACGCGGAGGAGGTGTCCGGGGACGTCAGCTCGCTGCTGGACGAGCGGGTGGCTTACGACGTCTGAGCCGGTGACGCCTGAGCGGTGACGCCTGAGCGGTGACGCGGAACCCCGGCCGGGAGTTGCTTCCCGGCTGGGGTTCTTGTTGCTAGGGTTGGAGGAAAGCGGTTTCCGAGGTGGTCGCGGTCAGTTCAGGGGCGGTCAGTTCAGGAAGAAGGCCACGAAGTCGGTGATGTCCTGGGGCGTGACGGCCGAGTTCGGGCCGGGGCCGTTCTGGGGGTTCTTCTCCTGGGTGATCTCGAAGATCCGCTGGTGGATGTCCTGCCCGTGGGCGTTGCCGGGGCGCTGGTCGACCTCCAGGTCCCGGATCTCCCCGCCCTCGATGGCCGAGGCGACGGCGGTGGGAGCGGGCGGGTTGGGGGACATCAGCGTGCCCAGCCGGGCGATCACGCCCTGGATGGCGGTCTGCGCCTTGGGCCTGTTCAACCCCTGGTACCCGTTGAGCGTGCCCGTCCACGTCTGGGCGAAAGCGGCGGCGCCTGCGGGGCTGGTGGTGCGCAGCGTGGCGACGAGCCTGCGGAGCTGGGTGCTCAGCACGTTGATCTGGCTGTTCTCCTTGCTGTTGCCCGGCCAGAGGTTCGCGGGCGTGCTGTTGGCGACGTAGGCGGCTTTCATCAGCAACTGGGCCTCGGCGGCCGGGATGTTCCCGAACTGCTGGGGCGGGCGCTGGTTCAGGGAGTTCTGCACCTCCCCCGAGTACGCGGCGAAGCGCTGTGACGGGTTGGCCTCGGCCGCCTGCAGGGCGCTCATGAGCGGCTGCCGCTGGGCCTGGTAGGCCCTGGTGAGGAACGAGCTGATGTTGTGCCAGGCGGTGATGTGCCGCCTTGCCTGCATGGGGGCGATCGGCATGGTCTGCTTGAGCCCGGTGGCGAAGGCGGGCCTGCCGGTGAGGGCCTGCCCGCCGACCCTGAGGTCCCCCAGGCCACCGGTGCTCGGCGCGACGCCCCCGTTGAGCATGTAGTAGACGACCCGGTAGGTCGGGCTGGTGTGGTCGTTGGTCAGGGCCATGTACTGGGCGAGGACCGCGGTGGCGGCCGAGTCCAGGGAGTTGCCCGTGGAGTCGACGGTGGTGACGCCCCGGAGCGCCAGCGCGGCCTGCAGGTCGTTCAGGGGCTCGTCGAAGTCGTCGCTGTACCGGTTCTCGCCACTCGCGTTGATCTTGAGGAAGTTGAGCGCGAGGTCGACCTCGACCAGGGCGCGCTGCACCGGCGTCCGCTGCACGGGCGCGCCCCCGGTCACCAGCCCGCTCAGCACCCGGTTGCCCAGGTTCCGCTGCGCGGCCAGCGCCTCGGCCGGGCCCGACAGGCCCGGCACGAACGGTCGGGGGGTCGCCTGGTCGTCCTGGGGTCTGCGGACCGGCGCCCGGTCGGCCCGGTCCGGTCGCTCGCCGTGCTCGGTGCGCCGCATGGCTGGCACGGTCCCGCGCCCGGCCCGTCACCCGGCAGTGCCGGGAGGGCAGCGAGCGGGCACTCCGGTTGCCCCCGCGAGCCCGCTGCACCCCGGCGCCCCCTCCCGCTATCACCCAGTCGGGTGGCCCCTACACCCTCTTACTCGGTACCGTCGCCCCGTGCCACACGCGGGAGAGCTGATCGCCGGTCGCTACCGGCTGGAGTCGCTGGTCGGGCAAGGGGCGATGGGGGTCGTCTGGCGGGGGCGGGACGAGGAGCAGGACCGCGTCATAGCCGTGAAGCTGCTGGAGGAGTCGGTGCGCTCGGCCGACTCCAGCGCGTGGATCGCCCGCGAGGGCCGCATCGCGACCCGGTTGCGGCACCCGAACGCGATCACCGTGCACGACGTCGTGGAGCACGACGGCACGCCGTGCCTGGTGATGGAGTACCTGCCGTCGCACAGCCTCGGCGCCCTGCTGGACGAGCGCGGCCCGCTGCCGCCCGGCGAGGTGGCGCGGATCGGCGGGCTGGTCGCCTCGGCGCTGACCGCCGCGCACCAGGCGGGCATCGTGCACCGGGACGTCACCCCGTACAACATCCTGATCTCGCACGACGACGGCAACGTGAAGATCACCGACTTCGGCGTGGCGCGGGCGGTCGGCGAGGGCACGGTCACCGACGCGCGGCAGGTCGTGGGCACCCCGGCGTTCCTGGCGCCCGAGGTGGCGTCGGGCGAGTCGGCCTCGCACGCGTCGGACGTGTTCTCGCTGGGCTCGACCCTGTACACGGCCGTCGAGGGGCACCCACCCTTCGGCAGGCTGGAGGACAACCCGTACGCCCTGCTGCGCCGCGCCGCGAAGGGCGAGGTGACCCCGCCGCGCACCACCGGTCCCCTGGCGGACGTGCTGGTGCTGCTGATGGCCCGCGAGCCCGACCACCGCCCGACCATGGCGCAGGCCCGCCAGATGCTCCAGGCCACCGCCGAGGGCAAGCCGCTGCCGCCCGCCGCGCGCACCCTGCCCGCTCCGGGCGCTCCCCCGGCTCCCGCGTCCCCGCCGCCCGCTGCCGCCGCCGCTCCGCAGGGTGGTCGGACGATGATGCTGGCGGTGCGCAGGCAGCTGTCGCTGCGCCCGATGGCGTGGGCGGGCATCGCGGGCGCGCTGCTCGCGGGCGGCGTGGTGCTGGGCTTCGCGCTGTCCACCACCTCGGACGACAAGGGCGCGTCGACGCAGGCCGCGCCCGACCCGTCGAGCAGCGAGCCCCCGACGACGACCACGGTCTACTCGCGCCAGATCACCCCTCGGGTCTCGACGCCCACGGAGACCGAGGAGTCGGAGGAGGAGTCGCAGGCCCCCTCCGGCCCCGGTGGCTGCGAGGCGACGCTGACGATCACCAACTCGTGGCCTAACGGGTTCCAGGGGGAGGTCGTGGTGCGCAACCCCGGCGGCGCGCCGGTGAGCGGCTGGACGGTGAGCTGGACGGCGACGGGGGGCGAGACGATCTCGTCGTCGTGGAACGGCAAGCTGAACCAGAACAGCGGCACGGTGGTGGTGTCGAACGAGGGGTACAACGGCACGATCCAGGCCGGTGGGAGCACGAACTTCGGGTTCAACGGGGCGGGCGAGCCGCCCGCGTCCCCGTCGGTGAGCTGCGCGGCGAGCTGAGGCGCGGGCACGAGGCTCGGCTGCTCACAGAAGGGTGGCAGGACCACGCAGAGTGGTCCTGTCACCCTTTTGGGTTGACTTCGCTCCGGGGCGAGCAGCAAGGCGACACGCGGCTCTCGGCCGCGCTCACCAAGCTGCGCGACATCGACGTGTGCGGCCTGCTCTACGACGAGACCGCCGTGACCACCCTGTTCGGCCAGGACACCCCGTTCTCGCTGATCCCCGGCCTGTTCGACCTGGCGGGCTGCAAGCTGAAGGTCGCCGTGGGCGCTGAGAAGCGCGGCGGGTTCGACCTGTGGCTGGCGCTGGGCCCCAAGCACCCGGACGACGGCCGGACCGGCCGAGACGGTCAACGACCTGCCGGTGTCCCCCGGACGCGGCCGTCCTGGACCTCACGGTGCTCAGCTTCGAGCTGGGCGCGAACCAGCTCGCCTGCGAGACCGCCAGGAAGTACCTGGCCGCCACGGCCGCGCTGCGGCAGGACCTCCCGCTGATCGGCGGCGGGCGCGCGGGTGCGGCTGGGCGACCTGGCCGCCGCACCCGCGGCGAAGGACGTGGGCGCGCCTTTCGACCCGTGCGACATCGGCGGCAAGGGCTGGGGCGCGTTCCCCGCTCAGGTCAGGCACCCGCAGCGGACCAAGCCGCTGCCGCTGCGCCCGAATCGCGACTTCGCCACCGGCTGCGACTACTCCAACAGCGACTCGATCTCGATCACCCCCGGCGAACCGGGCTCCGGCGCCAAGCCCGCCGTGTTCAGCGCGATCGTGCAGTGGTGGGCGCCCGGCGCGTTCGACCTGGCGGCGGAGGCGGCCAAGCCGGGGGGTCAGCGGGTGGACCTGGCAGGAAGGGCGGGCACGAGCCTGGCCTCGACCGAGCGGGGCGGGAAGCCGACGTGCGAGACGGTCGTGGCGCTGGGCAGCGGCACGGCCAGGGGCGAGCTGTGGCAGGACAAGTTCCCGGTGGACCCGTGCGCGGTGAGCGCGGCGGTCGCCGCGGAGATCGTCAAGACCGCTGGTTGACCGGCGTGCGGTGACGCGCCGCTCCCCCGGTGGACGTCCACTGAGGACGGATCACGGCCGGTTCCGGCGGACTCGGGCGAAACACCCGCGCCGGGCGGCCCGCGTTGCTAGCTTCGTGCGCGGCACGGCGCGGGCCCGGTCACGGGAGCGCCGCCAGCGTTCACGGCACAGCTCCGACCGGGGGGTCGACTTGATCGTCGCACGAGGGACAGAAGCACGTCGTCGGTCGCGCGGGAGGCCGGGCGCGCTGGTCGCGGCGGCGCTGCTGCTGCCGCTCGCCGCCTGCACGAGCGTGGTGGGCTCCAGGGCGGTGCCCGTGCCGCCCGACCAGCGCGTCGGCGCGGGCGGGACCGCGATCGTGGAGCAGGTCGAGGAGGAGGACCGGCCGCTCGCCGTGGCCTACGCCCACCTGCGCGCCGTCGACGCCTGCGGGCTGCTCTACGACGAGCCCGCGATGGCGAAGGCGTTCCCCGGCTCCCGGACCGAGCTGGTGCTGCCCGCGACGGTGCTCGGCACCTGCCGGGCGGTGGTCGCGGTCGGCGAGGGCGCGGGCGAGCTGAAGTACGAGGTGCAGCTGACGCTGGCCGCCAACGCCGCCAACGGCCGGGCGCGGGGCGCGCCGGAGCAGGTCGCCGGGCGGACCGCGCTGGTGGCCAAGGACACGAAGTGCTCGTTCTACCTGGACGTCGACGAGGAGCTGGGCCTGCCCGAGTCCTCGCGCGGGCTGGTGCCCCCGCTGATCGAGTTCGGGATGCACGGCGGCGACACGCCGGGGGTCGACCTGTGCGGGGCCGGGCGGGGCTACCTGGAGTCGACCGCCGCGCTGTGGTCCGACCTGCCCGTGGCGGGCGAGGGGCGGAGCTCGCCCGAGCTGGCGCTGGCGACCCTGGACCCGTGCGTGCCAGCCTCGGCGCTGCTGGACTCCCCCGGCGCGCGGCTCGGCAAGCCGCTGGGCACGAACACGTGCGTGGTCGAGGTCGGGCGCGGTGGCGGCCAGCGGATCGAGGTGAGCTTCCTGATCGGCGGCGACCCCGTCGGCAACCGGCCGGACAACGCCGAGGTGGTCGTCATGGGCGGCCGGGACGTGGTCAAGGAGAAGCTGGCGACCGGGTGCCGCAACGAGTTCGCCTGGCAGGCGGGGCTGCCGCTGGTGAACGAGAGCAGCGAGCTGGTGCTGCGCTACCTCCAGCTCCAGACCGTGCAGGTGAAGTCGCTGAGCTGCGCAGGCTTGGACGAGAGCACCGGGAAGGTTCTGGCGGCGATGGGCGAGGAGCCGCCGCCCGCGAAGCGGGTGGCCACGGCCCCGGTGGTCCTGGGCGCGCACCCCGTGCCACCGGACGCGGCGGCCGTCGGCGCGCCGTTCGACCCGTGCGCGCTGGGCTGGGCGGCGTTCCCCGAGCAGGTCAGGCACCCCAGGGACGTCGTGCCGACCCTGCGGCTGCCGGACGAGGGCTTCGCGACCTCGTGCGTCTACACCAACCACAACGAGGGCAAGGGCTCCGGGCTGTTCACGGCCGAGGTGTTCTGGGCCGCGCCGGACGGGTTCGCGCTGAGCCGGACCGCGCCCGACCGCACGACGAAGGTGCGGGTCGCGGGCCGGGAGGCGCACCGGGTGACGATGAACCCGCGCGAGGGGACGGCGTGCGCGGTGCTCGTGCGACTGGAGCGGGGCGTGGCGGGCGTGCAGGTCCGGCAGGGCCGGTTCGACGTCGACGTGTGCCAGGTCGCCACCACCGTCGCCGAGGCCGCCGTGCGCGCCGCGGCGTGACGACGGGGACCGGGGGCCGGGGTCGACGTCGACCCCGGCCCCCGGTCCGCCTGCTACCGCTGGGTGATGTCCGAGGGCTGGTACAGGCAGTTCTTCCCGTCCGCCCCCTCGCCGATCTTCTTCGGCTCGCTGCCCTTCGGCACGCCCTGGTACTTCTCGCACACCGTCGTGTTCCCGTAGACGGTGATCCGCGAGAACCGGGCCGTGTCGCCCCAGTTCGTGTTGATCCCGACCAGGACCTTGGTCGAGCGCGCGGTGACCCCGTCCAGGACGACGTGCCGCTGGTACGAGGACGAGCAGTTCCCGCAGGCGCGGTAGAGCTTGCCCGAGCTGTGCACCTGGAAGTTGCGGATGGTCAGCGTCCCGGCGCCGTTGTGCTGGAACACCTTGTCCGCGCCGGACTTCGCGCCGCCGCCGTCGACCAGGTAGGTGGCCGAGGAGCTGGAGGACTTGAACGTGGCCGCGTCCTCGCCGACGTCGTTCCACCACACGTTGCGGATCGTGCAGGAGCCCTCGCAGTGGATGCCGTCACCGGCGGGCGCGTCGATGATGACGTTCTGGATCGTGCCGCCGTTGGCCACGACGAACATCGGGTCCTGGCTCTCGCCCTGGCCGCCGTCGCCGATGCCGTAGTAGCGCTTGAGGCCGCCGTCGAAGAAGGTGCCCGCGTTCTTCGTCGTGGTCTGGTGCACGCTGCCGGTGTCGCCCGGCCACGGGCCGTCGCCGACGCCGCCGCCGGGCGGCGGGGTGGTGGTGGTCGTGGGGCCGCCGCCACCGCCGGTGGTCGTGGTGGTGGTGGTGGTGGTCGGGTTGCCGCCGCCCGAGGTGGTGAACGACCACTGCTTGGTGGCCGCGCTGTCGCACGAGTTGGTCTGCACCGGGGCGCCCGACGCGGTCGAGTTGTCCTTGGTGTTCAAGCACTTCCCGCCGTTGGCGTTGACCACCCGGTGGTTGCCGCCGCTCTCCACGAGGGTCCAGGTCTGGCTGCCGGTGCTGCCGCACGCGACCTGCTCCACGACCTTGCCCGCCGACGTCGAGTCGTCCCGCACCCCGGCGCACAGGCCCGCCGCCGAGGTGATCCGGAAGCCGCCGCTGACCGCCGCCAGGGTCCACCGCTGGCTCGCGGCCCCGCCGCACGACGCCTGCGTCAACTGCGACCCGCTCGCTCCGCCTCCCGCGTCCAGGCACTGCCCGCTGCCGCCGTTGGTGACCACGTACGTGCCCGCGCTCACCGCCGCCGACGCGGGCGGCGCGCTCGGCCAGGCCACGAGGGCGACCACCAGAGCGCCCACGGCGCCCAGCGCGGAGAAGACCCTCCACGAATGGGGAGAAATGTTCAAACGGTTGCGCGAACCCATGCACGCCTCCTTGCGAGCACCCGGAAAAACGCGATCCCGCATCCGTTGTTCACGTCTCTGAACTGCGCAAACAGCGGAGAAGCGCGGTAATGGGGACCGTAGCGCAGCTTTTCCGGTCAAGCAACGAAAACTCGTTCGGCGCAATCACGTTCACGGTGGTGAACAAAATTGTTCACCACCGTGAACGCATTCGGGGAACTCAGATCCGCACGACGACCTTGCCGCGCACGTGACCCTCCTCGACGAGCGCGTGCGCCTGCGCGACCTCCTCCAGCGCGAACACCCGCGACACGTGCGGCGCGTACTGCCCGCGCTCGCCGAGGTCGGCGGCCTCGGCCAGCAGCACCGGGTTGTTCTCGGCGCCGAGCGCGCGCACGCCCAGCGCGGGGGCGCGCACCTGGTCGGCGACGGTGACGACCGCGTCGGGGCCGCCCGCGATGGCCACGAGGTCGGCCAGCGAGCCGGACCCGGCCGCGTCGAGCACGAGGTCGACGCCGCCGAGCGCCGCGACCCGCTCGGCCAGCCCGTCGCCGTAGGTGGTGGGCACCGCGCCCAGCTCGGTCAGGTAGTCGTGGTTGCGCTCGCTCGCGGTGCCGACGACCTTCGCGCCGCGCGCGACGGCGAGCCGCACGGCGGTGCTGCCCACGCCACCTGCGGCGCCCTCGACCAGGACGGTGCGACCCTCGATGTCACCGAGGGCGTCGAGCGCTCCCCCGGCGGTGACCACGGCCAGGCCCGCGGCGGCGGCCTGCTCGACGGTCCAGGTGGACGGCACGCGCGCCCAGGCGGAGAGCACCGCGTGCTCGGCGGTGGCGCCGCCGAGGCCGCCGAGGCCGAACACGAGGTCGCCGACCTCGACGCCGGTGACGCCCTCGCCGACCTCGTCGACGACCCCGGCGGCGTCACGGCCGGGGATGGCGGGCAGCTCGATGTAGAAGGCGGCGAGGCCGGGCGGCTGCTGCTCGACGGGCAGGTCGAAGAGCTTGGCCAGGTGGCCCGCGCGGACCTTCCAGTCGACCGGGTTGACGCTGGCCGCGCCGACCGCGATCCGGACCTCGCCCGGTCCGGCGTGCGGCTCGGCGACGCCGTCGTCCACGGTGAGCACGCTGCTGGGGCCGTACTCGTGGTAGCGCGCTGCGCGCATGGCTCTCTCCTCGGTTCCCGGCCCTGGCGGACCGCTCGACCACCCCGACGGGTGATCACTTTCCACGGAAACTCTTTCCGTGGAAAGTGACCATACCCGAATCACTTTCCATGTCAAATGACGGCTTGGTAGGGTGCGGGGGTGCCGAGCGAGGAAGCCCCGAAGCCGCTGGACGTGGCCGAGCAGCGCGCGTGGGCGCTGCTGCTGGGCGTGACCACCTGGCTCCCGGCCGCGCTCGACGCGCACCTGCAGAAGGAAGCCGGGATCAGCCACAGCGAGTACCAGGTGCTGTGGTGGCTCTCCACCAGCACTGAGAAGGTGCTGCACATGAGCCAGCTCGCCGACAGCGCGGGCGTCACCGCCTCGCACCTGTCCCGGATCGTGGCGCGGCTGGAGAAGCGCGGCTGGATCACCCGCAACCCCGACCCGGCGGACGGCCGGTACACCCAGGCCAGGCTGACCGGGGAGGGCGAGGGCAAGGTCGCCGAGTGCGCGCCCGGTTACGCGACGGCGTTGCGCGCCAACCTGTTCGACCACCTCGCCGGGGACCAGGTGGACGACCTCGCGACGCTGGCGTACGCGATCCTGCGCGAGCTGCGACCGGTGTGCGTGAACCACCTGCCGGGCGAGCCCCCGGCCTGAGCGGCCCCGCCGGATCGGGAACGGTGTTCGCGGCGGTGCGCGCCGCTACCTTGACGTGCCCGCCGGACGGAAGCCAGAATCGGGGCGATCCGAGAACACTGTTCTCGGTTTCACCGACGTTGGGGGACGCCGTGGGAACCACCGGACCGCCGCTGGACCGGGTCGGGCGCGCGCTGGCGGGGGTGAACGCGCTGCTGGCGCTCGGCGCGTTCGGCGCGGGCGCCCTCGCGCTCGGGGACGTCCCGGACGACCACCTGGTCGTGGAGTCCTGGCGCGCCACCGGTTTCCTGGTGTTCGCCGGGCTGTGGGCGGTGCTCGCCGCGCACCCCCGGCGCACGCCCGCGCTGTGGGAGCTGGTGCTCGTGCACAAGGTCGCGCTGACCGCCGTGGCGCTGACCGTCGCGCACACCGGCGAGGGGATCGGGGCCGCGCTGGTGGACGGCTGGCTGGCGGTGAGCACGGCGGTCGCCTACGCGGCCTGCCGGGGCTGGCGCGCCTGGCGGCCCGCGGGGGTCGCGACCGCTCTCTAGGGTGTGCGGCATGGTCACCCCACGGCGGTCCGCGCGCGAGCGCATGACGCGCGACATCGTGCGCGTGGGCCGCGAGCACCTCAAGGCCGGGCCGCCCGCCGAGCTGTCGCTGCGGGCGGTGGCCAGGGACCTCGACGTGGTGCCGTCCGCCCTGTACCGGTACGTGCGCGACCGCGAGGCGCTGCTGACCCTGCTGATCGTGGACGCCTACGACGAGCTGGCCGACGAGGTCGACGCGGCGCTCGCGGCGGCCTCTCGGCGGGCGCACCGGGGGCGGTTGGAGGCCGGGGTGCTGGCGGCGCGCGCTTGGGCGCTGCGGGAGCCGTCCCGGTTCGCGCTGCTGCACGGCACCCCGGTGCCCGGCTACCACGCGCCCGACGAGCAGACCGGCGGGCCGGGCACGCGGGTGGTGCTGGCGCTGGGCGGGGTGGTCGAGCACGCGTGGCGGGCCGGGCGGCTGCGGGCGGTGGACCCGCCGCGCTCGGCGGCCGTGCGGGCGGCGATGGGCGAGCTGCGGGAGGCGTACGGGCTGCTGATGCCGGTGGGGAACGTGGCTCGGGTGTACGGGCTGTGGTCGGCGGTGATCGGGGCGGTGCTGTTCGAGGTGTTCGGGCAGTACGCGGACTCGGCGGTGTGGGACCCGGAGGCGTTCCTGCGGTTCCACGTAGACGGGCTGGCGGAGGGCGTCGGGCTGTGAGGGGTGCTCGGGCCGTGACGGCGTGGGGCGCGCGGACGCGCGGGTAGGGTCGCCGGGCATGGGGCGAATCGCCGTGATCGGCGCCGGGGTGGTCGGGTTGACGGTGGCGCACGAGCTGGCGGTCGCCGGGCACCGGGTCGAGGTGGTGGCCGGGGCGGACCACGCGGGGTCGGTGTCGTCGGTGGCCGCCGCGATCTGGTTCCCGCACGCCGTGGACAGCTCGGCGCGGGTGCTGGCGTCGGCCAGGACCACCGGTGAGCGGCTGGCCGCGCTGGCGGCGGACCCGGCGACGGGCGTGCGGATGCGCACCGGGACCGTCCTCGCCCGCCGCCCCGACCCCGACCTGTCGTGGACGTCGGCCGTGGCCGCGCACCGCCCGGCGACCGCGTCCGAGGTGCCGGAGGGCGCGAGCGGGGTGGTGGTGACCCTGCCGGTGGCGGTGACGGACGTGTACCTGGGCTGGTTGCGGGCCCGGGTCGAGGGGCTGGGCGTGGGGTTCCGCACGGCCGGGCTGGTCGAGCCGGAGGACGTGGGCGCGGGGTTCGACGCGGTGGTGGTCGCGGCCGGGCTGGGCTCGGGGGCGCTGCTGGGCGATCCGCAGGTGCACCCGATCCGGGGGCAGGTGGTGCGCCTGGCGAACCCCGGCCTGACCCGCTGGGTGACCGACGACGACAACCCCGGCGGCCTGACCTACGTGGTGCCGCGCGACGGGGACGTGGTGTGCGGCGGGACCGGCGACGTGGGCGAGTGGGGCACCGAGCCGGACCCCGAGGTCGAGGCGGCGATCCTGCGCAGGGCGACCGCGCTGGTGCCGGAGCTGGCCGGGTGCCCGGTGGTGTCGCGGGCGGTGGGCCTGCGCCCGGCGCGGCCTCGGGTGCGGCTGGAGGTGGTGGACGGGCGCGGCCTGCCGGTGGTGGCGTGCTACGGGCACGGCGGGGCGGGGTTCACGCTGTCCTGGGGCGAGGCGGCCGAGGTGGTGCGGGTGGTCGGCGGGCTGGGGGTCTAGGGCGCGACGGCCTCGGCGCGCAGCGGCGAGAAGCGCAGCGCGATCGCGCACAGCGGCAGCAGGCAGGCGAGCAGCAGCACCGAGGGCCGCAGGCCGAGCACCGCGCCGAGGCCGCCCGCGACGATTCCGGCGAGCGGCCGGAGCCCCCACTGCACCCAGTTGACGGCGGCGTTCACCCGTCCGAGGTGGTCGGGCGGGCAGGACAGCAGCCGGTAGGCGCGCTGGGCGACGTTGTAGACCAGCAGGCCCGCGAAGGTGACGGCGAACCCGAGGGCGGCGACGGCCACGCCGACCGGTCCGGGCGGGGCGAGCCCGGCGACGACGAACCCGCCGAAGCTGTTGGTGGCGGTGATGAGCACCAGTGAGCGGTTCGCCACGAGCAGGCGCAGCCCGGCGGTCAGCTCCCACAGGAACCGGTCCCGCTCGCGCGGCCGGGCTGGGGCGGGCTCGCGGTGCCGGACCAGCAGCAGGGTCGCGACGCCGACCAGGCAGGCGCCGACGTCGGCGACGACCGCGCGCGCCGCGCCGAGCAGCCCGACCAGTGCCCCGGCGAGGCGGGTGTCGTGCTGATGCTGCTGACCGGGCTGCCGCTGCCGCCGGTGGCGCCGCTGGTCACCAAGGTCGTTCCGCCGCAGGGCGTCGTGGTGCTGGCGGTCGCGCTGGTCGGGATCGGCGCGGCCTGGCTGACGGTGATCGGGCCGGGGGCGTCGGTGCTGTCGATCGCGGGGCCGCTGCTCACCGTCGGCGCCGGGTTCGGGATCTCGACCGGGCTGATCGACGGGGTCGCGATCGGCAGCGTGGATCCCGCACGCGCGGGAACCGGCGCGGGGATGTTCAACGCGGTGCGGCTCGCGCTGGAGACGATCGCCATCGCCGTCGTGGGCGCCGTGCTGGCCACGACGACCGGCGGCCGGCTCGCGGAACCGGGCTACACCAGCGGTCTGCACGTCGCGCTGTGGGGGATGGCCGGTCTCGCCGCGGTTCTGACCGTGGTGCTGGCGAGGGTGCTGCCGCGCAGGCGCGAGACCACGGCGCGGCAGCACCCGGAACCTTCCCAGGCGTGACGAGTTCCCGCTCGCGGGTCGATCACCCGCACCCGACCACGACCACCCCTCGGCTCAAGCGGCCCATCACCGAGTTGCGCGACCCCCTCAGCGGCACGCCGCCGCCCCGCAGTTGGTATTTCTATACCGCGCCCGTGTTAAGGTACCGGTATAGAAATACCGGCACTGATGTGACGCGAGGGTACAAATGATCGAGCTGAAGACGCCTGCGGAGATCGACCGCATGCACGTGACCGGGCGGTTCGTCGCCGAGGTGCTCACCGAGGTGGGGAACCTGGCCGACGTCGGCGTCAACCTGATGGACATCGAGCACCACGTGCGCGGCCTGATCAAGCAGCGCGGGGCCGAGTCCTGCTACTGGGACTACGCGCCCTCGTTCGGCGAGGGGCCGTTCCGCAACGTCATCTGCCTGTCCGTCAACGACGCCGTCCTGCACGGCCTGCCGCACGACTACGCCCTGCGCGACGGCGACGTGCTCAGCGCCGACATCGCGGTCAGCATCGACGGGTGGGTCGCCGACTCGGCGCGCACGGTCATCGTCGGCACCCCGAACGAGCAGGACCAGCGGATCATCCGCGCCACCGAGGTCGCCCTGGAGGCGGGCATCGAGGCGGCCCGGCCGGGCAACCGGCTGGGTGACATCTCGGCCGCCATCGGCGCGGTGGCGTCCGAGTTCGGCTACAAGGTCAACACCGAGTTCGGCGGCCACGGCATCGGGCGCACCATGCACGAGGACCTGCACGTGCCCAACAAGGGCAAGGGCGGCCGGGGGCTGAAGCTGCGGCCCGGTCTGACCCTGGCGCTGGAGCCGTGGCTCGCGCGCACGACCGACCGGATCGTCTACGACGACGACGGCTGGACCATCCGCTCGGCGGACGGCTCCCGCACCGCGCACTCCGAGCACACGGTCGCCATCACCGAGGACGGGCCCGTGGTGCTCACCCGGCGTGAGGGCGAGCAGCACTGACCCCCGAACGGGCGTCCCGAGCACGGGGGACGCCCGTCGGTCGGCGATCCGGCGGTGAGCGGCCTGGTCAGGCGCCAGCCGGGTCAGGAACCGGTCGAGCCGGCCTCGCCCGACGAAGCGGTGAAGCGCTCGATCCAGCCGCGCACCCGGTCGCGGACGGCGTCCCCCTCGGGGAGCAGCGCCAACGACTCCCGCAGCTCCGCCAGCCCGGTCGCCACGTCGCCGGACAGGCACCGCGCGAACCCCAGCTCCGCCAGCACCAGCGCCAGCCCGTACTCCTCCCCCGGCACCCGCCGCGCCTCGCGCACCAGCTCGTACCGCGCCACCGCCTCGGCGAACCGCCCGGCGTCCCGCAGCGCGTTCGCCGCGCTCAACCGCGCCCACGCCGCGCTCCTGCGCGCCCCGGTCGCGGTGAAGTCGCTCAGCGCGGCCTCCGCGAACGCCAGCGCCTCGACAGGCCGTCCGGCTTCCCTGTGTGCCCCGCTCAGGCCGTTGCGCGCCACCCCGGCCGCGTGCAGGTCGCCGATCCGCTCAGCCGCGAGCAATGATCGCTCCAGCAGCGCCAGCGCCTCGCTCTCTCGCCCCAGCTCACGGCACAACTGCGCGTACCGGACCGCCACCCACCCGATCCCGCGCTCGTCCCGCTCCCTCTCGTGGATCTGCAGCGCCTCCCGGAAGCACTCCTCCGCGCACCCGTACTCGCGCAGCTCCCGGCGCGCCACCCCGAGCCCGCCGAGCACTTGGGCCACCCCTGCCGGGGCATCTGCGGCCCGCGCCGACGCAAGTCCCAGCTCGTGCACAGTGATCCAGTCGTCCCACGCCTTCACCCGATAGCAGTGCTCGAACAGCGCGATCGCGAGCCGCCACACCACCTCGTGCTCACCCAGCTCGGCGGCCCGCCGCGCGGACGCGACCAGGTTGACCCGCTCGGCGGCGAACCACTCCTGGGCCGCTGCGGCCTTCTCCCCAGACCGGGCATCGGACACCGGGGCCTGCAGCTCCCGGTCTGCGTCGAGCGCACCCGCCAAGCGCCACGAGAGCACACGCCGCACCGCGTCGAACTGCTCGCTGGCGCTCTCCTCGTCCTCGGCCCGCGCGAGGGCGTACTCCCGCAGCACGTCGTGCACCCGAAACCGCCGACCGGCCTCGACGACCTCCAGCAGATTGACCCGGCACAGCGCGCCGAGCGCGTCCAGCGCCACCCCGCCCCCGACGTCGGCCAGCGCAGCGACCGCGTCGGGTGTGGCCGTGATGCCGGGCAGCAGCCCGAGCAGCCGGAACACCCGCGCGTGCTCGGGCGCGAGCTTGCGGTAGGACAGGCCGATCACGTCCTCCGGCGACGCCTCACCCTCCGCACCGTCCTTGAGCACCGCGAACACCGCCTTCCCGGTCAGCGCCCCGGCCAGCTCAGCGGCCGTGCCGTAGCTGAAGCCGTCGATTCGCTGGGCGGCGATCAGCAGCATAAGCGGCAGGTAACCGCAGCGGCGGGCCAGCACCTCGGTCTCCGGGTCGTCGGCCACGTTCACGCCGTCACTGCGCTGCGCGAGCAGCGCCACCGCGTCGTCGGGCGAGAGCGGGCCGAGGGGGATGTCGACGGCGCCGTCGCGCACGACCAGGCCGCGCAGCCGCGACCGGCTGGTCACCACGACCACCGAGCGCCCGCCTGGCAGGAGCGGCCGAACCTGCTCGGCGCCGGACGCGTCGTCGAGCACGACCAGCACCCGCTTGCTGCTGAGCGCGCTGCGGTACTGGGCGGCCCGGTTCCCCGTGTCACCCACCCCGGTGACACCCAGCTCGTGCAGCACTTGGTCCAACACCTCGCCGGGTTCGGCGGGCGGGTTGGCCGGGTTGTGGCCGCGCAGGTCCGCGTACAGGACCCCGTCGGGGAAGTGTGCCAGGTTGCGTCGCGCCCAGTGCACTACCAGCGCGGACTTGCCGACACCCGGCTGCCCGGACACGCACAGCAGCGCGGGTCCGCCGTCCGGCAACGCCTCGGACAGGCGCGCCTGGGCTTGCCGCTGGTTGAACAGCACGCCCTGCCAACCGGGCAGCTGCATGGGCGGGCGCGGAACGGGCAGCCCGACCGACTCGATGTTCCCGGCCTGCACGACGACGTGCGCCGCGCCGCTGACCACGTTCCTGATGTCCTTCAACGCTCCCCCTCCGCCGCTCAGCCCGCGACCTCGCGCAGCAGCTCCCGCACGTCCCCCGCGCGCGGATCGCCGATAGCGTCGAAGTGCGCCAGCGCCAGGTCCAAGTGCTCCCGCGCGCCCGCCCGGTCACCGGACGCGAGCAATGTCCTGGCCAGGTCGTGGTGGCACACCGCGACCCCGTAGCGGTCGTCAACGGCGGTACGGACGGCAAGCGCGGCTTGGTAGCAGGCAACTGCCTCCTGGTGGCGCCCGGCGTCGTGATGCACGTTGCCGCGCATCACCTCCGCCCAGGCGAGCCCTTGCCGGTAACCCGCGCGCTGGAACGCCTCGGTCGCCCGGTCGCCATGCTCCAACGCCGCAACCAGGTCGCCCGCCCTGCGGTGCATGCCGCACAGGTTGTTGAGCACCATGCCCTCCAGCTTCGGATCGCCTGCCAGCACGGCCAGTTCCAGCGCCTGCCCGGCCAGGCTCAAAGCCAGGTCAGGGGTACCTGCCTCGACGTGGGCGTAGGCGAGCCGGTTGAGCGCGACGGCACAACCGCTCGGGTCGTCCAGTCCGCGCCACACCTCGGCGGCCAGCGACAGCAGCTCGACAGCGACCTCGTGATCACGCAGCTCGCGGTGCGCCAGGCCGAGGGTGGACAGCAGAGCAGCCTCGGTTGCCTGGTCACCGATCCTCCGGGCGATGAGCACGGCGCTGGTGGCCAGGTCGATCCAGTCCCGCCACGGCTTGCGGTGGTAGCAGTAGTCCAGCACCAGGGTGAGCCTGCGCAGCGCGGTGCGGTGGTCGCCGCTGTCGAGGGCCCACCGGGTGGAACGCAGCAGCGCGACCCACCGCTTGTCCAACCAGGCCAGCGCGTGGGGCTCGTCGCGGAAGCGCAGCTCGG
Organism: Actinosynnema pretiosum; assembly: GCF_024171695.1. Classification (GTDB taxonomy): domain Bacteria; phylum Actinomycetota; class Actinomycetes; order Mycobacteriales; family Pseudonocardiaceae; genus Actinosynnema; species Actinosynnema pretiosum. The sequence goes on from NZ_JAMTCF010000006.1 coordinate 477,840, forward strand.
GCAGGGACGGGTCAGCCGAGGCCGTCACGTCCGGCGTCCCGGACAGCAGTGCCGACACGTGCACCAGCGCGTGGTCCCACCACTCGTCGGTTTCACCGGGCGCGAGCGGGTTCCCCCTGACAGGACCGGCGGCCAGCTTGCGGCGGTACACGACAACGAGCTCGGCCGTGATCGCACCATCATCGCCCAGCTCAAGCAGCAGCAGGTCCAAGTCGTCGAGCAGCGCACCAACCTCACGGCGCAACTCATCGGCGCGGGCCAGGTCGAGCGCGGGGTCGCACAGGTCGCTGAGGCGCGATTCGAGCAGCAGAACGCGGACGGCGGTCTTGCTCATCAGCACGTTCCGCTCGGTGAGCACGATCCGGTGCTCACCCGTGTAGAGGGTCGCGACGCCGGTCTCCTCGCTGACGGCGACCACCGGGACGGCGATGTCGCGCGCGGTGTTCGCGGCGGTGGAGTGCCGGGCGCCATGACCGGGCTGGACGTGGTTCGAGTGCGGGCGCAGCACGGCGTGGGCGCGGACGATCTCGGTGAGGCCATCGCCGCCGAGGATCACGGCGAGGTCCATCTTGGCGGTCTGGGACAGGTTCTCAGGGGTGGCGGCTACGCCGGGCAACGGGTAACCACCGGAACAGACCTTGTCGACGGTGTCGTCCCAGCCGAGCACGAACAGCCCACCCGAGCCGGAGGCCGCGACCCGGTCGATGCCGCGTCGGAGATCGGTGTGCAGCGCCAGCAGGGCCAGCGCAGCGCGCACCCTCGGCGGTAGTGGACTGATCGTCATGCACCCCCCTCGGGGCGATCACTCTGCTTCCCGACGGATGGCAGCAAGGGCTTCGAGGTGTGTCAGCACAACGCTACAACGTCGCGCGAGCGCAACGACTTCCGGGGACGCACCTCTCGGGAATCCGCTGATTAGACCGGAATTTCTCCACCTCACCGACTTCCTATCCGTTGCTCTTACGCAACGCATTAACGCTGCCTGCGCACAACGCCCCCCACACGCCCCACTCCCACCGCGGTCGCCCGGACAGGCGAACCACCCAGCTGGAAAACCCGTCAACCTGCCCCGGTCCCTGCCGTTACAGCCGGTGCACCGCCGCGCCCTGCGGCGCACCGCCCCTGGAGGTCGGATGTTCTCCGGTCAGCTCCGCCGCCTGCGCACCGGCGCCCGGCTCGGCGCCGCGTTCACCGCCGTCACCGTCGTGCTGAGCGGCGCCTCGGTGGCCGCCGTGCTGGGCATCGGCGACCAGCAGGAGTCGGCCGCGCGGGAGCGGCAGGTCCGCGACCTGGTCCGGACCGCCGACCTGATCAAGTTCTACGACGCCGACATCAGCGGCTGGCAGGTCGCCTACGCCTGGGACGCGCGCAGGCTCACCCCGGCCGAGGCCGTCGCCCCGACCAGCGGCAACCGCGCGGGCTTCCTCGCCGACAAGGCCAAGCTGACCGAGGTGCTCGCCTCCGTCCCCGCCGACCGGCTCACCGACGCCGAGCGCACGGTCTTCACCAGGATCTCCGACTCCTGGAAGAAGTACTTCACCGCCGACGACCAGGCCGCCGCCGCGTACGCGCGGGGCGCGGTGGACGAGGGCGACGCGATCGTCCTCGGCCCCGGCTACGAGATCTACTTCACGATCGTCGAGGACACGAACGCCCTGATCGCGCAGCTGAGCGACCGGTTGGCCGCCGACCAGGCCGCCGCCGAGTCCGCCGCGTCGACCCTGGTCACCTGGGTCGCGATCGCGCTGGTCGCCGCCATCGCGCTGGCCGCGCTGCTCGCGTTCGCGGTCACCCGCAGCATCACCGCGCCGCTGGGCCGCACGGTCCGCGCGCTGCGCCGCGTCGCCGAGGGCGACCTGACCGCCACCCCGACCCCGGAGGGCCGCGACGAGGTCGCCGAGGCCGACCGGGCGCTGGCCGAGGCCGTCGACAACACCCGCGCCGCCGTGACCGCGCTGTCCGACGGGGCGACCTCGCTGACCTCGCTCGCCGGTGGCCTGGCGGGCACCGCGCGGACCCTGTCCCAGAACAACCAGGACACCGCCGCGCAGGCGGGCCGGGTGTCGGCGGCGGCCGAGGACATCTCGGGCAACGTGCGCACCGTGGCCACCGGCAGCGCCGAGATGGGCCAGTCCATCCAGGAGATCGCGCACAACGCCGCCGAGGCGGCCCGCGTCGCCGCGCAGGCCGTGTCCACCGCCGAGTCCACCACCACGATCGTGTCCCGCCTCGGCGCGTCGTCGACCGAGATCGCCTCGGTGGTCGGCGCGATCACCTCGATCGCCGAGCAGACCAACCTGCTGGCCCTGAACGCCACGATCGAGGCGGCGCGGGCGGGCGAGTCCGGCAAGGGGTTCGCGGTGGTCGCGAACGAGGTCAAGGAGCTGGCGCAGGAGACCGCGAAGGCGACCGAGGACATCGTGGGCAAGGTCGCGGTGATCCAGTCGGACACGGACGCGGCGGTGCTGGCGATCGCGGAGATCTCCACGATCATCGGGCAGATCAGCTCGTTCCAGAACACCATCGCGGCGGCGGTCGAGGAGCAGACCGCGACCACGGCCGAGATGGCGCGCAACGTGTCGGGCGCGGCGACCGGGTCCGGCGAGATCGCGGTGAACGCGTCGGGCGTGGCGCAGGCGACGGAGCGGACCACCGCGCAGCTCGCGGAGGTCACCTCGGCGGCGCAGTCGCTGGACAGCTCGGCCCGTGACCTGCGCGCGGCGGTGGAGCGCTTCCGCGTGTGACCCCCTGAACCCTCTCCTCCATCCCCCACAACGGTTCCCGCCCCCTCACCAGGGGGCGGGAACCGCCCGTTTCATGGCGTGGGGACGGGCTCGTCGACGCGCTCGACGGCCGCCGCCCCGCGCTCGCGGCGCGCCAGCCACGCGCCCGCCGCGATCGCGCCGAGCGCGGCGATCGTGAACAGCCCGCCGAGCACCCCGCCGATCCGGGTCGCGACCGTCACCGACGAGCGCAGCGGCACGTCCGCGACCATCAGGTCCTCGGTGAACATGCCGGTGGACTCGGCCACGGTCCCGTCCGGCCGGACCACCGCGCTGACCCCGCTGATCGCCGCGACGACCACGGCCCGCCCGTGCTCGACCGCGCGCAGCCGGGCCATGCCGAGCTGCTGGTAGGTCATCTCGCCGGGCCCGTACCAGGCGTTGTTGGTGGGGGCGACGATCAGCTGCGCGCCCTGGGCGGCGGACTCGCGCAGCACGTAGTCGTAGGCCAGCTCGTAGCAGATGCCCAGCCCGATCCTGGTGCCCGCGACGTCGAACAGGCCGGGCTCGCCGCCCGCGTCCATGTCGGGGGTGTCGGCGAACGGGGTGATGATCCTGGCCAGGTCGCGCACCGGGATGTGCTCGGCGAACGGCACCAGCTCCTGCTTGGCGTACACCTCGCCGGGCCCCTCGACCGGGTCCCAGTCGACGATCGCGTTCTGCTGCTTCCCGTCGACCCGCCGCACCGCGCCGACCAGGTTCGGCACGCCCAGCTCGCGCACCGCCAGGTCGACGCCCAGGTCGTCGGCGCCGACGCTGACCGAGCTCTCCGGCCACACCACCAGGTCCGGCTTCGGCAGCTCGCCGGAGCGGACGCGGTCGGCCAGCTCGGCGGCGGCCCCGAGGTGGTTGGCGCGCAGGGTGTCGCGCGCGTAGAGCAGGCCGAGGCCGATGTCGGGGGCGTTGCCCTGGATGACGGCGATCTTGCGCTCGCCCTCCTGGGCGGCGGTTCCCACCAGCGGGGCGGTCGCCAGCGCGGCGACCAGCGGGACGACGACCCAGGCGTGCCCCAGCCTGCGGGGCGCGGTGGCGAACGAGGCCAGCCCGAACCCGGTGACGACGACCGCGAACGACACCAGCGGGGCCCCGCCGAGCGCGGCGAGCGCCAGGAACGGCCCGTCGACCTGGCCGAACGCCACCCGGCCCCACGGGAACCCGTTGAACGGCGCCAGTCCGCGCAGGGTCTCCTGGAGCACGAACAGCAGCGCGCCCCACACCGGGGCGGCGGGCAGCCGGGAGACCAGCGGCACGAACGCGCAGGCGGCGGCGCTGTACAGGCCCATGACCGCGCAGAGCAGCAGCCACGGGCCGACGCCGTACTCGCGGCCGAGGAAGTCGTTGAGCCACAGCAGGTGCGGCAGGAAGAAGGCGAGGCCGAAGGTGAGGCCGAGCCCGAACGCGCGGCGGGCGCGGACGCCGCGCAGGGCGGTCCAGAGCGCGGCGAACGCCGGGATCGCGGTCCACCACAGGCCGTGCGGGGGGAAGGCGAGGTAGAGCGCGCCGCCCGCCACCGCGACGAGCGCGTGCCACCCGCCCCAGCGCGCCGCCCGCGCCCACCTGCCCAGCCCGGCACCGCCCACCGGCTCGCCACTCACCGCACCGACCTCCAGGAAAACCGCAGTCCGGCCGTGAACGCTAGTTGACGGCGGGTGGCGGGTCGCGGGGGCGTGGTGGTCCCCCGCCGAGCGCGCCGCCCGGCCGCCAGCGCGCCACGGCCAGGGTGTGCGCCAGGGCGGTCGCCCAGCGCGGTTCGGGGACGGCGAGGTGCGCGCGCACGACGTCGGCGTCGACGATGCCCAGCGCGGTGAGCGGGGAGGCGTCGAGCACGTCGTTCTCGTCGTCGTGGTTCCCGTCGTCGTTCTCGTTCTCGCCGGTGTGGTCCGCGCTCGCCTCCTCCGGCGCGAACGCCACCTCCGGCACGGCCGCGACGAGCAGCGGCGCGCGTCCCCAGGGCGCGCCGCGCTGCTCGGCCCGGACCGCCAGGCACGCCTCCAGCACCCGGTCGTCCAGGAACGGAGCCTCGCCCCCGCCCGCCGCCAGGAAGGACGCGGCGACGGCCCTGACCCGTTGCAGGTGGCTGTGCTGCCCGCGGCGGGGTGCGAGCGGTTCGACGTCGGCGTGGGCGCGCAGCAGCGCGGCGACCCCGGCGGCGGCCTCGACGCTCACCCACGGCGGCAGGCGGGGCGGGGCGCCCCAGCCGAGCGGTGGGACGGCGTCGTCGTGCAGCGCGTGGGCCTGGTCGAGCAGCCAGGCCCGGTAGTCCCGCCGGTCGGCGAACCCGCGCAGCACGTCCCCGACCGCCCACCGGTGGCGGGCCCGGTGGGCGGCGAGGTGCTGCCAGGCGGCGCGCGGGTCGTGGCGGGCGAGGTCGTGCAGGTACTCGACGGGCGCGCCGACGACCTCGTCGGCGCCGGTCCCGTGGAGGCGTGGCAGCGGGCCCGGTGGCGCGCACGGCGGTGGCGCGCACGGCGGTGGCGCGGGCAGGTCGGTGGCGCGGGTCGCCGCCCCGCCGGGCGCGGCGTCGGTCGGGGTGAGCGCGCCGCGCCGGTCGGCGAGCAGTCCGAGCACGGCAGCCCCGATCCCACCCGGTCCTGCGGTGACCGCGTCCCCGCGCAGCCCCACCGCCTCCTCCAGCGCTCGCCGCAGCCCGGCGGCCCCGTCCTCGATGCCGAGGACCGGTTCGGGTGGCGTCCACCACCGCCGGGTGCGCGTGCCGCCGTCCGAGCGCAGTTCGAGCTCGCTGCCTGCGGGAACGGCCGTGACACCGCGCCAGGGCGTGAGGTCGGTGAGCGGGTGCGGGAGCCGGTCGCCGAGCAGGAGCGCCGCGAGCACGGCCTCGTCGACGGGCGCGGACGCGGCGGCGGCGAGCACGTCGGCCCGGTCGCAGGCGAGATCGACGCCGTCGACGCGCGCGTGGAACACCCGCCGGAGACCGGACGCCGTGCCCCGGACCCGGACGCCCCCGTCGACCGAGGCGCTGAGGTGGCAGCTGCCCGCCCGGACCCGGTCGCCCCCGGCGGCCCCGTCGACTGGAACCGCGAGCACGCCTGCTCCAAGTCGCACGGCGACTTCGGCGCCACCCCCGCCCCCGATCACCACCACCCCGTCCTCCCGCGAGACGGGGGTCCCGCTCCCGACGACCCAGGGCCGCCCGGACCGGTGCGCGACGAGCACCGCGCCTCCCCGCAACCGCCGCAGCGCACGCCCGGCCCCCACCAGGTCGGGCAGGACCACGAACCAGGACTCGCTCCCCACACCCGACCTCCCGCCCACCGGCTTGCTGGTGCGCCCCACCCAACGCGAGCAGGCCCACCCCCACCACCGGGCGGCCTGCGACTGGGCCCCGGTTCAGCTCTCCCGTCCGGGTGAGGCGGTGCGGTCGCTCGCGCCTCGGGGCCCCGGCCCCACCGCGCGTCCGTCACACCCGCGCGAAGCTCACCCCGGTCAGCTCCTCCGACACCTCCCACAGCCGCCGGGCCTCGTCGTCCTTGTCGCGCAGCCGCGAGTACAGCTCCTGCTCGGCGGGCGGGCCGCCGAGCCGTCCCGGTCCGCTCGGGCCGTAGAACGGGGCCGGGTCCGGGGTGGTCGCGGCCAGGAGGGCGGGCAGGCCCGCCGTGTCCGGGGTGCCGACGAGCAGGCCGGTCGACGCCAGCAGGTGGATCAGGCGCCTGCCCGCCGTGTCGCCGGACCTGCCGAGTTCGGGACGGGCCGCGAGCAGGCTGGTCGGGGCGATGCCGGGGTGGGACAGGGTACTCGTGACGCCCCAGCCGCCCTCGCGGCTGCGCCTGGCCAGTTCCAGGCCGAACAGGCCTGCGGCGATCTTGGACTGGCTGTAGGCGCGCCTGCCGCTGTACGAGCGCTCCCAGTTCAGGTCGGTCCAGTTGATCGCGCCCTGGTTCGCCGCGACGCTCAGCTGCGTGGTCACCCGCGCCCGCCCCGCCCTGAGCAGCGGCATGAGGTGGGCGACCAGGGCGAAGTGGCCGAGGTGGTTGGTGCCGAACTGGAGCTCGAAGCCGTCCGCGGTGCTCTGGCGCTCGGGTGGGGTCATCACGCCCGCGTTGTTGACCAGGAGGTGGATCGGGGCGCCCTCGGTGCGCAGCGCCTCGCCGAGGGCGGCGACGGAGTCCAGGGAGGACAGGTCGAGCGGGCGCAGCGAGGCGGTGGCGCCGGGGGTGCGCCTGCGGATCTCGGCGAGCGCGGCCTCGCCCTTGCGCGGGTTGCGGACGGGCAGCAGCACCTCGGCGCCCGCCGCCGCGAGCCTGGCGGCGATGCCGAGGCCGACGCCGTCGCTGGCGCCGGTGACGACGGCGCGCCGTCCGGTGAGGTCGGGGAGGGTGAGGTCGATGGCGTTCGGCACTGGGCTCAACTCCTGGTCGTGGTGGAACGTGCTGCGCCTCCGAGGTTCGGCCTGTTCACGGGTGTGGGCAACGGCGCGGTGAGCCTCGGATCGGCGGTCCCCCGGTGGGAGAGGGGGATCGCCGATCCGTGGCTCGGCGGTGGGCTGGGCGGTAAGAACGGGTGACGGTGAGGCTGAGGGGGTTGCGCGTGGTGATCGACCGGGTCGGGTTGGCCGAGTTCCTGCGGCGGCGCAGGGAGTCGCTCCAGCCCGAGGACGTCGGGCTCCCGCGCGGGCGGCGGCGCAGGACCAGCGGGTTGCGGCGGGAGGAGGTGGCGATGTTGTGCCACATGTCCACCGACTACTACTCGCGGTTGGAGCGCGAGCGCGGACCTCAGCCGTCCGAGCAGATGCTGGCCTCGATCGCGCAAGGGCTGCACCTGTCGCTCGCCGAGCGCGACCACCTGTTCCGACTGGCGGGCCACCACCCACCCGCCCGTGGGGCGACCGGGGAGCACATCAGTCCGGGGATGCTGCGGGTGTTCGACCGGTTGGGCGACACCCCGGCGGAGATCGTCACCGAACTGGGCGAGACGCTGCGACAGACCCCGATGGGTGTCGCTCTGACCGGTGATACGACCCGGTACACCGGTCCGGCGCGCTCGCTGGGGTACCGGTGGTTCACCGATCCGGGGTACCGGACGTTGTACGCGCCGGAGGACCACCACTACCTGTCACGGGTGTACGTGGCGGGTTCGCGGGAGGTGGCGACGTTGCGCGGCCCGGATTCGAAGGCGGCGCGGCTGGTGGGGCTGCTGCTGGAGCGCAGCGCGGAGTTCCGGGAGCTGTGGGAGGCGCACGAGGTGGGCCTGAAGCCGGACGGCGGCAAGCGCTTCGAGCACCCCGAGCTGGGCAGGCTGGAGCTGGAGTGCCAGACCCTGGTGGACCCGGTGCAGTCGCACCTGCTGCTGGTGTACACGGCGGTGCCGGGGAGCGAGACGCACGAGAAGCTGGGGCTGCTGGCGGCGGTGGGGCCGCCAGTGGGGTGACGCGCTCCCGGCAAGGGATCAGCGACCCACCGCGCAGACGATCGATTTCAAGCAGTGATTCACGCCACCTCAAATGAAAGCACGACCGGAAGGGCGGGATTGCGACTTTCAGGATTGCGCGCGGTCACGGAAAACCGCCCCACACAAGGATCTTTTCTGTGACCCCACATCAGTTAAGGGCAAGTGGCACGAATGAGCCAGAAAAAGCTTCCCGCGTGGAACGCGCTATACAAAAAAGCAGAGTCCACTGCGAATCAAGTAAAAAACGAGGCAGAAAAACTGAACATCCCCCTCGCCGTATCCATAGAACCTTCTTCCGAGCCTTCAGGTTTCACCTCGTGGAGTTGGTTCATGACTTTCAAGTCAAGCGAAGTCGAGGTTGAAGTCATAGCTTCCCCAAGCCTGGAAAGCTTCATGATAGAGGACGGCTACGGAAGGTTCGAACTAGAAGCAGATGCAGACGAATTCAATCAGATAATGATAAAGCGCCTAAACGACAGGTAAATCCTGTCCACAGCCCGCAGAACAGTGGTGCAAATTTCAAGCCTCTTGCTCTGCAACAGGAAGAAGTTCAAGGCGAAAATCGAGTCCGCCCGGTCCTTTCGCGTGCACACGGTCTACGAGGGGTCCGCTGAACCGCGCTCGGCGGACCCGAAGAAGGGGGCCGCGCGCTTCAAGGAGATCACACCGGGACAGCACCGACTGAGGTTCGTGTCGTCGAACACCAAGGCGTGGGGGGAGTTCGAGCCGTCCGGGAAGTCGGCGGGCGCGGCGCGCCCGCACGACAGGCCGGCGGGCGTCAACCGCCCCGCCCACCGCCGGTGAACCCCAGCACCACCTCCGCCAGCCGCTCCGGCGCCTCCAGCGCCACCCAGTGCCCCACCCCGTCCAGCCGCACGTCCACGACGTCCCCCACCGCCCGCGTCATGGTGTCCGCCGTGAACCCGCCGGTCCCGGCCCCGACCGCGAGCACCGGCGCCCGCACCCCCGGCTCCAGGGCCAGCGCCCGCAGCTCCTCCCCCTCCCGCAGCGCCGCCCGGTACAGCCCGGCCGCCCCCGACCACCCGCCGGGCCGGGCGTACGTGCGCGCGAACTCGGCCAGGTCCGCCTCGCCCACCGCACCCGGAGCCGCCGCCATCCCGTCGAACGCGTACCGCAGGAACTCCCGCTCCCGCCCGCGCAGCAGCAGCTCCGGCACCCCCTCCGCCGCCACCGCTCCGATGTGCCAGGCCCCTCCGCGCGCCACATCGGTCAGCAGCTCGAACCCGAACCCGGCCAGCGCGGTCTCGACCGCGATCACCCCGAGCACGTCCTCCGGGCGCCGCGCCGCCAGCCGGAACACCGCCCCGCCGCCCAAGTCCTGCCCGAGCACGTGCACCGGCCCCACCCCCAGGCGCCCGATCAGCGCGTGCAGGTCCTCCGCCGCGACCGCCGCGTCGAAGTCCGGCCCCGCGACGGCCGAGTCGCCGAACCCGCGCAGGTCGACCGCGAACACCCGACGCCGGGCGGCGAGCAGCGGGATGAGGCGGTGGAACGCCCACCAGGTCTCCGGGAACCCGTGCACCAGCAGGATCGGCGCGCCGCTGTCGCCCGCCGACACGTAGTGCAGCGTCGTGCCGTTGACCTGCGCGTTGTGGTGAGTGATCACCGCAGAACCCCCAAATAGACAGTCAAGTTGTCGATTGCGGCGCAACGATAGACACCCAGACTGTCTTTTGTCCAGGCCGGTGCCGTACGCTCCCGCCATGCCACGCTCCGGCGCAGACCTGGCCCTGGCCCTGCTGGGCGGTTTCCGCACGCTCACCGACGCCGCGATCGCCGAACTGGCCCGGCGCGGCTACGACGACGTGCGCCCGGTCCACGACTTCGCCATGCGCGCGATCGCGGCGGGCGCGGAGAGCGCCTCGGAGCTGGGCAGGCGGCTGTCCGTGACCAAGCAGTCGGCCGCCCGCACGATCGCCGTCCTCCAGGAGCGCGGCTGGGTGACCACCGAGGCCGACCCGCGCGACGCCCGCCGCAAGCGCCTGCGCGTGACGCCGCCGGGGGTCGAGGTGCTCACCCAGGGCGAGGCGGTGTTCGACGAGCTGCGGGCGCGCTGGGCCGAGCAGCTCGGCGAGGCGGAGCTGGAGCGGTTCGAGGCCCAGCTGGAGGCCCTGGTGGGCGTCCTGCCGATCCGGTTCGACACGCCGGGCTGGATCAGCCGGGACCTCGGCGACCTCTGACCCCCACCCGAGCGGGTCCACCGACGTCCTCAGGTCCGCCCGGCCCGTGCCGTCTGCACCGGGTGCACGACGCCCGCCACCGGAGCCAGACGACGTCAGAGGTCAGCCATGCTCGCGACACTGCGCAAACTCACGATCGGCACCCGCCTGGTCTCGGTCATGGCCGTCCTGATGGTCCTCCTGGTGGCCACGATCGTCCTCGGCGTGGTCGCCCTGTCGAACCAGCAGCGGGCGCTGGCCGTCGTCGACACCGACCAGGACACCACCAGGGTCGCCCAGCAGGTGAAGTTCCGCTCCGCCGACTTCAACGGCTGGCAGACCGCCTACGCGTTCGACGTGGCGCTCAACGGCGCGAGCGCGGGCTCGGACACCTCGGCCGCGCGCGCCGCCTTCCTCACCTCGTCGCAGGACTTCGCGACCGAGCTGGACGCCCTCGGCGCGGCCGGGCTGACCGAGGCCGAGCACCGGCACTACGAGGCCACCGTCGCGGACTTCGCCGAGTTCATGAAGCTCGACCAGCAGGTGGTCGCGAACTACCGGCTGGGCACCCCCGAGTCCGCCGCCGCCGCCGACAAGCTGGTGCTGGTCGACGAGATCGCCATCTTCGAGCGCATCACCAAGGACATCGACCAGATCGTGGCGTCCGTCCTCGCGCGCAGCGACGAGGCCGTCGCCCAGGCGAACGCCACGGCCGACGGCGCCACCACCCTGCTGATCGTCAGCGGTGTCGCCGCGCTGCTGCTGGGCGCCGCCCTCGCCGCGCTCCTGGTCCGCTCGATCACCCACCCGCTGAACGCCCTGCGCGACGACCTCGTCGGCGTCGCGGACACCCTCGACCTGACGAAGGGCGCGGACGCGGCGGGCCGCGACGAGATCGCGCTGGCCGCCGAGGGCTTCAACCGGCTGCTGGAGCGGGTGCGCGGCCTGGTCCGCGAGGTCACCGCCACCTCGCAGGACGTGGCGGGCGCGGCCGAGGAGCTGAGCGCGGTGAGCGTGCAGCTGGAGCACGGCGCCCGGTCGACGAGCGACCGCGCGGGCACGGTCAGCACCAGCGCCGGGGAGGTGTCGGCGATCGTCACCACGATGGCCGCCGCCGCCGAGGAGATGAACGCCGCCGTCGCGGAGATCTCCAGCAGCGCCACCAGGGCGACCCGGATCGCGGACGACGGCGTGCGCACCGCCGCCGAGGCCGACGCGACCATGACGCGCCTGGGCGAGTCGTCGGCGGAGGTCGGCTCGGTGGTGAAGCTGATCAACGACATCGCCCAGCAGACCAACCTCCTCGCCCTCAACGCCACCATCGAGGCCGCCAGGGCGGGCGCCGCGGGCCGGGGCTTCGCGGTCGTCGCGGGCGAGGTGAAGGAGCTGGCGCTCCAGACGTCGACGGCCACCGAGGAGATCGCCAGGCAGATCGAGGCGATCCGGGTGGGCAGCACCGAGGCGGTCGCCGCCATCTCGAAGATCCAGAACGTCGTCTCCGACATCAGCGCCACCCAGCTCACCATCGCCTCGGCCATCGAGGAGCAGACCGCGACCACGGGCGAGCTGAGCCGCAACGTCGCCGAGACCGCCGACGGCGCGAACTCCATCGCGCGCTCCATCGCGACCGTGGCCCAGGCGGCGGGCGAGACCAGCGCGGGCGCCACCACCACCCGCGACACCGCCGACTCGCTGTCCCGGTCCTCCGCGGAGCTCCAGCGGCTGATCTCGGGCTTCACCGTCTGAGCGCGCCCCCTCGCCGCGCGGCGACCCGCACCCCCGAAGTCCCACGACCGCCCGGCGGTCGTGGGACTTCGGCGTCCGCGCGCTCCCGAACCGACGACTCCCATCACCCGTCCGGGGGCGATCCGCCGTTCCGCCCTGTCCACGCGCCCGGAAGCCCGACATGCTCCGGACGGGGGCGGGGCACCACGACGAACAGCGGAAACAGTCCAATACTTGATTAGTTCCACTTTATCCGCCACACTCCCCCCGTGCCCACGTCCACCGAGTTCCAGCAGCTGCTCCGCGACGCCTCGCTGCGGGTCACCGCGCCGAGGGTCGCCGTGCTGTCGGCGGTGCACGCGAACCCCCACGCCGACACCGACTCGATCATCGGCGTGGTCAGGGGCGCGCTCGGGGCCGTGTCGCACCAGGCCGTCTACGACGTGCTGCGCGCGCTCACCACCGCCGGTCTGCTGCGCCGCATCGAGCCGCCCGGCTCGGTCGCGCGGTACGAGGCCCGCGTGGGCGACAACCACCACCACGTGGTGTGCCGGACCTGCGGCGCCATAGCCGACGTGGACTGCGCGGTGGGCCAGGCGCCCTGCCTCACCGCCTCGAACTCCCACGGCTTCGTGATCGACGAGGCCGAGGTGGTCTACCGGGGCCTGTGCCCCGACTGCGCCTCCACGCGCTGAACACCACCACCACACCGCACGAACACCGGACCACCCCGCGTCCGACCGCTGTTCCCGTTCCCGGAAGGATCTCCCGTGTCCGACAGCCCCAACGCCGTCGTCGGTGACATGAACGTCGAGGAGGCGGGCGGCTGCCCCGTCGCCCACGGCCGCTTCTCGCACCCGACCGAGGGCGGGAGCAACCGCGACTGGTGGCCCAACCAGCTCAACCTCGCCATCCTGCGCAAGCACTCCCCCGTGGCCGACCCCATGGGCGGCGACTTCGACTACGCGGCCGAGTTCGCCACGCTCGACCTGGACGCGCTGGCCGCCGACGTGGACGCCCTGCTGACCACCTCGCAGGACTGGTGGCCCGCCGACTTCGGCCACTACGGCCCGCTGATGATCCGCATGGCCTGGCACAGCGCGGGCACCTACCGCACCCACGACGGCCGCGGTGGCGCGGGCGCCGGGATGCAGCGGTTCGCGCCGCTGAACAGCTGGCCGGACAACGGGAACCTGGACAAGGCGCGCCGCCTGCTGTGGCCGGTCAAGCGCAAGTACGGCCGCAAGATCTCCTGGGCCGACCTGATGATCTTCGCGGGCAACCGCGCGCTGGAGACCATGGGCTTCAAGACCTTCGGCTTCGCCGGTGGCCGCGCGGACGTGTGGGAGCCTGACCAGGACGTGTACTGGGGCCCCGAGCGCACCTGGCTCGGCGACGAGCGCTACACCGGCGACCGCGAGCTGGAGAACCCGCTCGCCGCCGTGCAGATGGGCCTGATCTACGTCAACCCCGAGGGCCCCAACGGGAACCCGGACCCGGTGGCCTCGGCCCGCGACATCCGCGAGACGTTCGGCCGGATGGCCATGAACGACGAGGAGACCGTCGCCCTCATCGCGGGCGGCCACACCTTCGGCAAGACCCACGGCGCGGCCGACCCGAACGTGCACGTCGGCCCCGAGCCCGAGGGCGCCTCGCTGGAGGAGCAGGGCCTCGGCTGGAAGAACACCTTCGGCTCCGGTCGCGGTCGCGACACGATCACCAGCGGCCTGGAGGTCACCTGGACCCCCACGCCGACCCGCTGGAGCAACTGGTTCTTCCACAACCTCTTCACCTACGAGTGGGAGGTCACCAAGAGCCCGGCGGGCGCCTGGCAGTGGAAGCCGAAGAACAACGCCGCGCAGGGCACCGTGCCGGACCCGGAGTCCGGTGAGCTCAACCGCGCGCCGTCCATGCTCACCTCGGACATCGCGCTGCGCGAGGACCCGGAGTACGGCAAGATCTCGCGCCGCTTCTACGAGAACCCGGCCGAGTTCGCCGACGCGTTCGCCCGCGCCTGGTTCAAGCTGACCCACCGCGACATGGGCCCGATCCAGCGCTACCTCGGCCCGCTGGTGCCGCAGGAGGAGCTGCTCTGGCAGGACCGCCTGCCGGTGGTCGAGCACGAGCTGGTCGACGCCGACGACGTGGCCGAGCTCAAGCGCCGCGTCCTCGACTCCGGCCTGTCGATCTCGCAGCTGGTGTCGGCGGCGTGGGCGTCGGCCTCGACGTTCCGCGCCAGCGACAAGCGCGGCGGCGCGAACGGCGCCCGCGTGCGCCTCGAGCCGCAGCGCGGCTGGGAGGCCAACGACCCCGAGTCGCTGGCGAAGGTGCTGCAGAAGCTGGAGGAGGTCAAGGAGGCCTTCGACTCGGCGCAGACCGGCGGCAAGAAGGTCTCGCTGGCCGACCTGGTCGTGCTGGGCGGTTCGGCCGCCGTCGAGCAGGCCGCCAAGGACGCGGGCCTCGACCTGCACGTGCCGGTGACCGTGGGCCGCTCGGACGCCTCGCAGGAGCAGACCGACGTCGAGTCGTTCTCCGCGATGGAGCCGACCGCCGACGGGTTCCGCAACTACCTGCGCCCCGGCCACAAGCTGCCCGCCGAGTACCTGCTGCTGGACCGGGCGAACCTGCTGGACCTGAGCGCGCCGGAGATGACCGTGCTGGTCGGCGGCCTGCGCGTGCTGGGCGCCAACCAGGGCCAGTCGGAGCTGGGCGTGCTGACCACCGCGCCGCAGACCCTCACGAACGACTTCTTCGTGAACCTGCTGGACATGGCGGTCGAGTGGAAGCCCGCCGGTGACGGCACGTACGCCGCCCACGACCGCGCCACCGGCGAGGTCAGGTGGACCGGCAGCCGCGTGGACCTGCTGTTCGGCTCGAACTCGGAGCTGCGCGCGGTCGCCGAGGTGTACGCGAGCGACGACGCGAAGGAGAAGTTCGCCCGCGACTTCGCCGCCGCGTGGTCCAAGGTCATGGACCTGGACCGGTACGACCTGGTCTGATCCCCGCGATCGGACGCGGCCCCCGGCGGAGCTTCCGCCGGGGGCCGCTGCGGGAGCGGGCCCCGGCGCACGGCTGCGCCGGGACCCGCTCCCCCTCCTCGTCGCGCTTCAGCGGTGTCAGCGCAACGCGTAGGCCCGGATGACGGTCTGCTCCACCGAGTTCCCGGACGAGTCCGAAGTGGACGCCCGCAGCGACGCGTGCGTCGCCCCCGGCGGGCTGACCGTGGTCGCCGACCACTTGCCGTTCCGCCCCGTCACCGGGGCCGCCCGCCAGGTCTTCCCGTCGTCGTACGAGACCTCCACGCTCGGCCTGCGCACGTCAGGCGCCTCCGCGCTCCCGTTGCGCTGCACGGAGAACGGGATCGTCACCCGGCCGCGCGCCGCCCGGTTGCGCTCGTCCAGGTCGGGGGCGAACCGGACCGCCAGCAGCGGCAGCGCGGTCGCCTCCTGCGCGGTCCCGGAGCGGAAGCCCCAGCGCGCGCTCACCGCGGTGGACACGTCGTAGCCGTCGCTGACCGCGTCGGCGGTCAGCACGTAGTCACCGGTCTCGGCGGGCACGAGCGCCACGAGCTGCTGCGCCGTCGGGGCCTCCGCCACCGGCTGACCGCCCCGGCTGAGCACGATCTTCCCGGTGACGCCGTTGCGACCGCCGTAGTGGCCGGGCTCCCGGTCGGTGAACAGGTCGGGGTAGTAGATCACCGTGTCGCCGATGCGCCCGGCGCTGAACGCGGGCGCCTCCGGCAGCAGGGGGAACCCCGGTCCGAGCACGCCCCGGTACCACCCCTCGCGCGTCACCTCGCCCTTGCGCAGCACCTTCGGCACGGGCCTGCCCTGGAAGGCCTTGACGACCGGCGCGTCCGGGGACTCCAGCACGAGGCTGTGCTGGGTCCACTCGACGTCCGGCGTGTAGTAGAGCCGGGTCGTGCTCGGCGCGGGCACCACCGCGTTCTCGGGGTAGACCACCCAGGACTCGTCCGCCACCGAGGCGGCGGTGGCGTCGACCCGGCCGAGGTCGCGGTCGCGCACCCGCCTGAACCTCCCGGCGTCGGCGGGGATGCCGCCGTCGTTGTCCCAGCGCAGCCGGTACTGGTACGGGGTGCCCGTGAAGCCGCCTTCGCCGTCCGACCGGGCCAGCGTCGCGTACAGGCTGGTCTCGGCGTCCTCGTCGCGGGTCAGCGACGGGGCCAGCAGCAGCGCCTCGGCGCTCCCGGCGGACCCGCCCGCCGTGACCGAGCTGTCGCCGAAGGGGATGGACGTCGACGCCATGACGAACCCGATCTCCGCGCCGCGCGCGTCGACCTCCGCCTTCAGCGGCACGCCGCGCCGGGCGTCCAGCTCCAGGCTCGCCGGGCCGCCGACCTCGAAGGCGGGTTCGACGAACAGCGTCGTGCGCTCGCCGGTGCTCACCTGGCCCTGCACGGCGTAGGAGCCCTTGGGCACCCGGACGGTGACCCGGCCCGACGCGTCGACCTTGCTGTAGCGGTCGCCGGTCTCCAGGTTGAACAGCGCGTACCCGTAGTCGGACGCGGGCGCGCCCGCGTGGTCGGTGGCGGTGACGGCGACGTCGTAGCTCTCCGGCTCGCGGGTGACGCCGATCGGGACGCGCACCGCGTCACCGGCGAGCAGCACGCCGCTGTAGGAGCCGAGCGGCGCGCCGGGCGGCAGGGTGGTGGTGACGGTCGCCTCGGCCGTGCCGCCCGCCGGGACGGTGATCGAGGACGGGGACACCGCGACCGCGCCGGGGAGCTCGGCGCCGGAGGGGTCGCGCAGCACGGCGGTCAGCGGCAGGGTCTGCGGCTGGTCGCCGGTGTTGCGGTAGGCGACGGTGCGCGGCGCGGGCTGCTCGCCGTCGTCGTGCGGCCAGCGCAGGGTGCCCAGGTCCAGCACGGCGGGAGCGGCCTGCACCGGGATCGTGGTGGCGCGGGCCAGGTCGACGCGGCCCGCGCCCTGCTCGTAGACGGTCGCGCCCTTCGGGTCGACGGCGGTGCCCATGAGCGCGGCTTTCAGCTGCGGCGCCTGCCAGTCCGGGTGCTGCTGGACGAGGACGGCGGCGGCGCCCGCGACGTGCGGGGTGGCCATCGAGGTGCCGGACAGGGCGACGTGCGCGTCGTCCACCGGGGTGCCGATCCCGCCGTTCTTCGCCTTGGCGGCGACGATGTCCACGCCCGGCGCGGTGATCTCCGGCTTGATCGCGTTGTCGCCCGTCCTGGGGCCGCGCGAGGAGAACGGGGCGAGGACGTCGTCCCGGTCGACCGCGCCCACGGTCAGCGCGGAGGCCGCGCTGCCGGGGCTGCCGACCGTGCCCGGCGCGCCCGAGTTGCCCGCCGCGACCACGAACAGCGCGCCGGTCTCGGCGGTGAGCCGGTCGACGGCGAGAGACATGGGGTCGGTGCCGTCGGTGGCGGGGCCGCCCAGGCTCATGCTGACCACGTCGGCGCGGGCAGCGCCCCACTCCATGCCCGCGATGATCCAGGAGTCGTAGCCGCCGCCGGTGTCGTCGAGCACCTTGCCGTTGAGCACCTCGGCGTCCGGCGCGACGCCCCGGTACCTGCCCGCGCCGGTGACGGTGGCGGCGACGTGCGTGCCGTGGCCGAAGTTGTCGTCCGCGTCGGCGGTGTCGGTGAAGTTGGCCGACTCGACGACCGCGCCCGCCAGGTCGGCGTGGGTGGCGTCGACGCCGGTGTCCAGGACGGCGACCTTGGCGCCCGCGCCGGTCAGGCCCGCCGCCCAGGCGGCCGGTGCGCCGATCTGCGCGGTGCTGCGGTCGAGGGCGGTGGAGACCTTGCCGTCCAACCAGATCCGGCCGCCCGCGCGCTCGGCGCCCGCCGCGAGCACCGGGCGGGACTTGGGCGCCTTGAGGGCGTAGCCGTCGACGCTGGGCAGGTCGCGGACCCCCTCGCCCGCCACGCGGGCGGTGTCGGCGGCGCCGGTGACGATCAGCGGCAGGTGGTCGGAGCGCGCGTCGTCGTACCCGGCCGCGATCAGGCCGGTGACGTCGAACAGCCGGGGGTCGAGCCTGCCCGACGCGACGTCCGCCGCCACGTCGGCGGGGACCACGCGCAGCACACCGGGTTCGGTGGAGCGCTGGAAGGCGATCCCGTCCCGGCCGGGACCGGGGTCGATCTCGACGTCGTCGCCCCGGACGGTGACGGTGTCACCGGTCAGCAGGGTGACGGCGCCGCGCACGCCGGGTCCGGCCGCGTCCGGCCGGTCGGGTCCGGCGCCGGGCGCCGCCGTGGCGGTGGTGGCGGTGAGCGCCGCCGCCGCGACCACCGCCACCACCCCCGTGGAGACCTGTTTGCGGAGAGGCATCGATCCTCCTCGTTCGCGCGGCGGCCCTCAGGTCGGGCAGCCGTCGGGAATGGCACTCCCCCGGCGGGGCGTGAGGTTGCCCGCCGTGAACGAACTGCTCCGCGTGCGGCGGAACCGGGGGTCCCGGTGGCAGGGGCGGTGGGCCGCCGGGCCGCACCCCCCTTGCTCCACCGGCGATTCCCGGCGACCGGGAAAGGCGACGTGCCCCGGTGGACGGCGCCACCGGGGCACGTGCCGTCACGCTCCAGCGGTGTCAGCGCAACGCGTACGCCCGGATGATCGTCTGCTCCACCGAGTTCCCCGAAGAGTCCGAAGTGGACGCCCGCAGCGACGCGAACGACGCCCCCGGCGGGCTGACCGCGGTCGCCGACCACTTGCCGTCGCGCCCGCTCACCGGGGCCGCCCGCCAGGTCTTCCCGTCGTCGTACGAGACCTCCACGCTCGGCCTGCGCACGTCAGGCGCCTCCGCGCTCCCGTTGCGCTGCACGGAGAACGGGATCGTCACCCGGCCGCGCGCCGCCCGGTTGCGCTCGTCCAGGTCGGGGGCGTAGCGGACGGCCAGCAGCGGCAGCGGTTCCTCGGCCTCGGTGCGCGCCGAGCGGAAGCCCCACTTCGCGCTCACCGCCGTGGACACCTCGAACCCGGCGCCGCCGGTCACGTCGGTGCTCAGCTCGTAGCGACCGGGGTCGGCGGGCAGGTTCACCAGCAGGTAGCCCTCCAGCAGCTCGTCCAGCAGCACCTCGCCGTCCCTGGTGAGCACGACCCGCTCGGTCGTGTCGTTCCGGCCGCCCCGGTGGTCGGCGCCCTGGTCGGTGAACAGGGGAGGCCAGTAGAACAGCTCGTCGCCCCAGCGGGAGACGTGCTGCGGGGCGCCCTCGGCCACCTCCGGGAACGCCGGGCCGAGCACGCCCCGGAACCAGGACTCGCGCAGCACCTGTCCCTTGCGGTAGACCACGTCCTTCGTGCGGCTCTGGTAGGCGGCGGTCACCTCGCCCGCCTGGACGTGCTTCCACTGCCGCCAGGGCACGTCCGGGCTGTAGTGCAGCCGGATCGAGTGCGGCGCGGCCAGACTGGCCCGGAAGTCGTGCCACACCAGGTTCCCGCTGCCCACGGCGGCAGCGGTGGTGTCCACGCGGGCCAGGTCCCGCTTGCGGACGTCGCGGCGCAGGTCGGCGGGGAAACCGCCCTCGGCGATCCACTTCAGCCCGTACTGGTACGGGGTCCCGGTGAACCCGGCGGGCGGGACCAGCGTCTCCTCCAGGGTCGTCTCGGCCGCCGCCGAGGTGGTCCTCGACGGCGCGAGCAGCACGTTCTCCGGGTCCGAGCCGTACGCGCCCACGCGGTGCGGCCCGCCGGGGACGCCGGGGAGCTCGACGGTGGTGCTCGCGGAGACGTCGACCACGACCGCGCCCGGCTCGTCCAACCGCACCCGCAGCGGCTTCCCGAGCCGGGCGTCCAGCTCCAGCACCGAGGAGGGGTCGATCCTCAGGGCGGGTTCGACGAAGGTGGTGACGCGCTCCCCCGTGGTGACCTCCGCGCTCAGCAGGTAGTCGCCGACGGGCACCCGGACGGTGGTCGAGCCGGACGGGTCGAACGAGCTGTAGCGGACGCCGGTCTCGACGTCGACCAGCTCGTACTCGTACCGCGCGGTGGGCGAACCGGTGTGGTCCAGCACCCGGACCGGCAGCTCGCGGGTCTCCCCCTCGCGGACGACGCCGATCGGGACGCGCGTGCCGTCACCGGCGAGCAGCACCCCGCCGTACGCGCCGGGCGGCGCGCCGTCGGGCAGGGTCGTGGTGACGACGAACTCGGCGGAGCCGCCCGGCGGGACGGTCGCCGACGGCGGGGACACCACGACCGCGCCGGGGAGCTCGGCGCCGGAGGGGTCGCGCAGGACGGCGGTCGGCGCGACCTCCTCCGACTGGTCCCCGGTGTTGCGGTAGGCGACGGTGCGCGGCGCGGGCTGCTCGCCGTCGTCGTGCGGCCAGCGCTGGACGCCCAGGCTCAGCGACGGCGGGTCGGCCAGCAGGGGCGATCCGGTGGTGGCGCGGGCCAGGTCGACGCGGCCCGCGCCCTGCTCGTAGACCGTCGCGCCCTTCGGGTCGACGGCGGTGCCCATCAGCGCGGCTTTCAGCTGCGGCGCCCGCCAGTCCGGGTGCTGCTGGGCCAGGACGGCGGCGGCGCCCGCGACGTGCGGGGCCGCCATCGACGTGCCGGACATCGGGACGTGCCCGTCCGGCGCGCCCGCCCGCGCCGCCACGACGCCCACGCCGGGCGCGGTGACGTCCGGCTTGAGCACGTGCTCGCCGACGTTGGGGCCGCGCGAGGAGAACGGGGCGAGGACGTCGTCCCGGTCGACCGCGCCCACGGTCAGCGCGGAGGCGGCGCTGCCGGGGCTGAGGACCGTGGCGGGGCTCGGACCCGAGTTGCCCGCCGCGACCACGAACAGCGCGCCGGTCTCGGCGGTGAGCCGGTCGAGCGCGAGCGCCATCGGGTCGTCCTCGGTGGCCAGGCCGCCCAGGCTCATGTTGATCACGTCGGCGCGGGAGGCGGCCCACTCCATCCCGGCGATGATCGCGGAGTGGGAGCCGCCGCCGCTGTCGTCGAGCACCTTGCCGTTGAGGAGGCGCGAGTCCGGCGCGACGCCCTGGTAGCGGCCGGAACCGGTGATGGTGGCGGCGACGTGCGTGCCGTGGCCCATCCGGTCGGTCGCGTCGGGGCTGTCGCTGAAGTTCGCGGACTCCACGACCGCGCCCGCCAGGTCGGGGTGGGTGGCGTCGACGCCGGTGTCCAGGACCGCGACCCGGACGCCCGCGCCGGTGAGGCCTGCGGCCCAGGCGGTGGGGGCGCCGATCTGGGCGGCGCTGCGGTCCAGGGTGGCGGAGACGCGGCCGTCCAACCAGATCCGGCCCGGCGCGCGCTCGGCGGCGCCTAGGAGGGGGCGGGACTTAGCGGCCTTGAGCGCGTAGCCGTCGACGCTGGGCAGGTCACGGACGTCCGAGCCCTGCGGCCTCGCGGCCTCGGGGCCGCCGGTGTCGGTGACGATCAGCGGGAGGTGGTCGGAGCGCGCGTCGTCGTAGCCTGCGGCGATCAGGCCGGTGACGTCGAACAGGGCGCGGTCGAGCCTGCCGGAGCCGAGGTCGGCCACGACGTCGGAGGGGATGACGTGGCTGCCGGAGCGGTGGAACACGATCTTCTCGCGACCGGCGCCGGGGGTGATGCGGAGGTCGTCGCCCGCGACGGTGACGGTGTCGCCGGTCAGCAGGGTCACGGCGCCGTGCGGGACGGGGCGGGACGGGGTCGTCGGGGCGCCACCGGGTGCGGCGGGCGCGGGAGGACCGGTCACGGTGAGCACTGCCGCCGCGAGCACCGCCACCGCCCCGGCGGAGAGCACTTTCCGGAGAGGCATGTGTCCTCCTCGCTCACGCGGAGGCCCTGAGACGAGCCGCCGTCGCGGAAAGCACACCGCTGGGCGGCCCTGAGGTTGCGCGGCGTGAACGAACTGCTCCGGATGAAGCGGAACGTGCTCTGCGACGACCGGGCGCGGTGGTCCGCAGGGCCGCAGGCCGCTTGCTCCACCCGTGACCGGCCACTGGCGCCTGCCCGCCACGATCGCGACGATGGCCGCGCGGACCGCTCCCCGGTACGCGGCCCCGACGCGGGTCTTCGGGCGCGGGGAGGGCCCTGGACGCGGGACGGGTCACGGACGCAGCACACGCCCCTGAGCACGGCACGCCTCCTCCGAACGCAGCACGAGCCCCCCGGATGCGGCACAGCCACCAGACGCAGCACGGCCTCCCGGACACGACATGCGATCTCGGACGCGGCACAGCCCCGGATACGACATGCGGCCCCGGACACGACACGCGGTCCCGAACACGGCACAGCCCCGGATACGACATGCGGCCCCGAACGCGGCGCGGGCGCCGCACCCGGTTCAGGTGCGGCGCCCGCGCGGTGGCAAGTCGTCCGTGGTCGGTCGCCCGTGCCAGTCGTCCGTGGCCGGTCATCCGTGGCCAGTCGCCCGTGGCCGGTCATCCGTGGCCGGTCACCCGTGGCCAGTCACCCGTGTTCAGTCGCCCGTGGCAGGTCACCCGTGGTCAGTCGGTTCGGCGCGCGGCGCGGTGGCGGCCTCCGGTGGCGGGCTTGCGGGTGGTCACCAGCAGGCCGGCGCCCAGGACCATCAGGACCAGGCTCGTCAGCAGGAGCGCGTGCGCCGGGCGGCCCGTGGTGGCCAGGGCGGCCGTGGTGGGCTGCTGGGTGGGCATCAGCTCGGTCACCGTGCCGGGCACCGGGCTCGTCGTGGTCGGGGTGGCCAGGACCGGGGTCGTGCCGTCGTTGTCCGGGTTGTCGTCCGGGGTGCCGTCGTACAGGGCGACCGCCACCGTGGTGGCCTGCGGCAGGACCGGGGCCGTCGCGGTCGTGACCACGGTCAGCGGCTCGAACGAGGCCCCCGGCTGGACCACGGCCGGGTTCGCGCAGGTCAGCTGCTGGCCGTTCGCCTGGCAGGTCCAGCCCGCCTGGGCCAGCAGCGCCCTGCGCAGGTTCCGGCCGGTCCCGGTCTCCGGGCGCAGGCCGTCCGGCAGGGTGATCGTCACCCGCGAGCCCTCCACCGGCGCGGTTCCCCGGTTGACGACCACGGTGGTGAAGGTGACCTTGTCGCCCACGGCGGGCTTCGGGTTGTCCACGGCGAACTGCACGCCCAGGTCGGTGCGGGGCGGGGCCGTGGTGGTGGGTGTGGCGGGGGCGGTCGTGGTCGGCGGCGTGGTCGTGGTGGGCGGAGTGGTCGTGGTGGGTGCGGTCGTCGAGGTCGTCGGGGCGGTGGTGGTCACGCCCGTGGTCGTCGTCGGACCGGTCGTCGTGGTCGGCGGACCGGTGGTGGTCGTGGTCGGGGCCGTGGTCGTCGTGGTCGTCGTGGTCGGCACCGTTGTCGTGGTCGGCGGCACCGTGGTCGTGGTGGTCGGCGGCGTGGTCGTGGTGGTCGTCGTCGGGGCCGTCGTGGTCGTGGTCGGCGGGGTCTCGCCCTGCGCCAGCTCGTAGAACCCCGCGTCCAGCGTCATGTCCTGCGTGATCCCGCTGTTCTCGACCTTGATCTCCACCGGCGACGAGTACCCGTCCGCGTCGACGTGCGACCCGACCGTGGCGGACTTGTCGCGCTGGGTGAACACCGTTCCGGCGGGCTTCTCCACCCGGATGAAGTACGTCCCCTCGTCCAGCCCGACGAAGTAGTACTCGCCGTTCGCGTCCGTCAGCTGGCTGTCGACCACCCCGCCCGGCTCCCGGTGCAGCTCGACGGCGATGCCCGGCACCCCCTCCTCCCCGACGCCCTGCAGCCCGTCGCGGTCGGCGTCGAGCCACACGAAGTTGCCCAGCGCGCCCTTGACCATCGAGAAGTCCACGTGCCTGCCCTGCCCGGACGCCAGGGTGAACGGCACCGAGGTGGGCGAGGCCGCGCCGTACCCGGCGGGCAGCGTGGCGCGCACGACGTAGTCACCCGGCAGCACGGCGTCGAAGCTGTAGTCGCCGGTCGTGGAGGTCGTCGTGGTCGCCACCGGGGTCTCGTCGGACTTCACGAGCGTGACGGTCACGTCCTCCAGCCACTCGTGCTCGTCGTCCTCGATCGTCCCGTTGGCGTTGTTGTCCACCCACGCGGTGCCGGTGACGGCCCCGATCCTCATGCCGAACGAGTACCCGGTGGCCGCCGCGCCGCTGTCCACCCGGATGCCGCTGATCTGGTTCGGCGCGCTCCGCGACCCGCCCGCCGCGCCCGCCGCCGACTTGCCGTCCGCGTACCCGGCGGGACGGGCGACGGTGACCGAGTACAGGCCCGCCTCAAGGCCGCTGAAGGTGAACTCGCCGGTCGCGGACGTGGTCGTGGTCGCGGACGCCGCGCAGTCGGGCTGCTCGCCCACCGGGCAGTTGTCGCGCCTGCCGGTCAGCCGGACGGGCACGTCGGCCAGCGCGGTCTCACCGCCCTGCCGGACGCCGTCGTCGTTGGCGTCCACGTAGGCCTGGCCGGTGATCGAACCGGTGCCGACCGCGCGCAGCACGCCGGGCACGTCCCACCACAGGACGCCGAGCACCAGCAGCGCGATCGCTCCGACCACCGCGAAGCGGTGCGCACCCCGTGCAGCGGGCATGGGTCAACTCCGGTTCGACTCGGGTACCCCTACGTGGAGCAATGTCCACCGGTAGGCGGGAGGTCGCCGCGCCGATCGGCGAAGTAGACCGGTCCGAGCGACGGATCGCGCCGCAAACCCCCGCTCCACCGGGTGACCCCCGGCCGGGGGGAGGTGTCAGCGGTGGGTGGTTGTATAGGGGTGAGATCGAACTCGGGAGGTGGGCGGTGGCCTCGAAGCGCAGGAGCGGCGGGTGCGCGCTGTACGCGGCGCTGCTGGTGGCTCTGATCATCCTGGTCCCGCCGGTGCGGGACTTCGCGCGCGACCTGCTCGCGTCGCTGCTGGACGGGTTCGCGGAGGACAACCCCTTCCGGAACTGACCCGTTCGACCGCAGGGCCGACTCCGTTCGGCGCAATTCGCGCGGAATCCGTTATGACCGCGCGCTCGCCGGTGTCTGTGTGGTCGCCGCTCCCGCCCCTGCGCGGGCGCGGCGGGCGACGACGCCTGCGAGAGGACGAGTGTGCGCGAATCGAATGTGAGCGTTAACAAGAGAGGGCGCGGGAGGCTGGCCACCGCGCTGTCGGCCGCCGCCGTGGTCCTGATGGCGGGGGCGGCGGTGGTCGCCACGACCACTGCGGCGTCCGCGGCCACCCCTGCGGCCGGGACCACCTACACCGTTGCCGTGAAGAACAGCGGCAAGTGCCTGGACGTCCTGGACGGCAACACCGCCAACGGCGCGCTGGTCGCGCAGTGGGACTGCTGGAACGGCGCCATGCAGCAGTGGACGCTGCGGGACGCCGGGTCGGGCACCTTCAGCATGGTCAACGTGGCCACCGGCAAGTGCCTGGACATCCCCTACGGGACCACCGAGTACTTCGTGCAGGCCCAGCAGTGGAGCTGCTCCGGCGACACCATGCAGCGGTGGCGGTTCACCGCCTCCGGGTCCGGGACGTACCAGCTGATCAACGTGGCCAGCGGGTTGTGCCTGTCGAACAAGGACGCCGGGCAGGGTCTCGGCGTGCCGGTCGTGCAGGAGGGGTGCACGGCCAACTCGAACAAGCAGTGGCTGTTCACCCCTGCCGCGTCGGCGGAGAAGCCGACGGTGGCGGCGGATGGTTCGGGGACGTATCGGAAGGTGCAGGACGCGGTGAACGCGGCGCCGGCGAACAGCTCGGCGCGGACGGTGATCACGGTGAAGGCGGGGACCTATCGCGAGGTGGTGACCGTTCCGGCGAACAAGCCGAACATCACGTTGCGGGGGTTGGGGTCGGGGCCGTCGGGCACGGTGATCGTCTACAACAACAGCGCGTACACGCACGGGACGTCGAACAGCGCGTCGTTCTTCGCGCGGGGTGCGGGTTTCGTGGCGGAGAACCTGACGATCTCGAACGATCTGGACGAGTCGAGCGTGCCGTCGGGGGCGCA
>NZ_JAMTCF010000007.1 GCF_024171695.1 Actinosynnema pretiosum
GGGCCAGGTGCCTGGCCAGTGCGTGGGGGACGTCGAGGATGGCAGGATGGGGGATCACAGGGAGTCTTTCCTGGACGGGGTCTTCGCAAATCCAGTCCTACCGGAAGGCTCCCTGTGCCATGCCCGCGGGACCTGACCAGCACAGACCTCACTGAGATCACCTCACTTGTCAAGACGCCGTACGGCTCGGGTGGTCTTCCGAACAATGCGGCGGCATCTTGACAAGCGCGCTTAGGCTTCGCCAGGCCAAACGGAGACGAGGGACGCGGGAGCAGTGCTGTGGGCTCGCTGCGCTCGCTCCACAGCCCGCTGCGCGGTGACGGTTGAAAAACCACGAGCAAAAGCGAAAGAAAAAGCGCAAGCAAAAGCGAAAAGCGAAAGCCCAAAACCCTAGGGTCGCACCGACTCCCAGGGCACGGTGACCTCACCCAAGCGCCACCGCTTCCGGTCGTCCAGCACCGGCCACCTCGTCGACAGCAGTCGCACCGACTCCACCCACCGGGCCCTGGGCCCGAACGGTGCGAACGGGGCCGCCGTCGCCCAGCAGGCGTCCAGTTCCGCCAGCAGGGCGTGGACCCGTTCGCCCGGCACGTTGCGGTGGATCAGCGCCTTCGGCAACCGTTCCGCCAGATCCCCCGGCGTGTCCAGGTCCGCAGGCAGGCACGACAAGGTGAACGTCTGCGGCCCTTCCGCGGTCAGCGACACCCACGTGCAGCGCCTGCCCACCTCGTCGCAGGTGCCCTCCACGAGCACCCCGCCCGGCGCGAGCCTTCCCAGCATGGTTCCCCACGCCTCGACCGCCTGCTCCTCCGTGTACTGCCGCAGCACGTTGAACGCACGCAGCAGCACCGGCCTCGCGCCCGCCAGCTCGAAACCGCCCCGCCGGAAGTCCAGCCCCGGCGGGTCCGCCACGGCCTTGCCCGCTTCCACGCGCTCGGCGTCCAGCTCCAGGCCCAGCACCCGGACGTCCGGGCACACCGCGCGCAGCCTCGCGGCCATCTCCACGGTGGTGATCGGCGTCGACCCGTACCCCAGGTCCACCACCAGCGGCGCCCCGGTGAGCAGGTCGCGGTGGGCCGACACGACCCACCTGTCCACCCGGCGCAGGCGGTTCGGGTTGGTGGTGCCGCGCGTGGGCAGGCCCATCGCCCGCGCGCGGCCTGCGGCTAGCCTCGGCGCGCGAGCCACTGGGACGTGAACTCCGTCTCCTTGTCGAGCAGCTTCGCGACCTGCTCGACGACCATCTCCTCGACCTTCCCGCCCACCAGCGGGATCTTCACCTTCACCTGTCCGGTGAGGGTGATCGTGGACCCGCCACCGGGCTTGTCGGCCACCGTCATGGTGCCGTCCAGCTCTCCGGGGACCCCGGCGATGTCCACCCTGGACGTGCAGGTGCGGCCCGCCTCGGTCCACGACTCGGCGCGCTTGATGACCAGGTCACCGCCCAGGACCTTGCTCGCGATGGGCGGCAGGTCGGCCGAGCTGACGCCCTGGCGGAGCTCGTAGGCGACGCCGGTGGCGGTCACCGCGTGGCTGAGCAGGGCGCCTCCCGAGCCGCCGAGCACCTCCAGGCGGGCGCGCAGGTACGACTCGTCGACCAGCGCCGCGTACACGTCGGCGGCGGGCCAAGTCGTCTCGGTCAGGTGCTCGATGCGGCGTGCCATGTCGCGGAGGCTACCGTTTACCCCTGTGACCACCCCGCTGTCGTCCAGTGCCCAGGAGCGCGGTCGCGTGCCGCTCGCCGAGTGCACCACACTGCGGCTCGGTGGCCCGCCCGCGCGTTTCCTGCGCGCCACCACCGCCGCCGAGCTCGTCGACGCCGTCCGCGCCGCGGACGCTACCGGCGACCCCGTGCTCCTGCTCGGCGGGGGATCGAACCTGGTCGTCGCGGACGCCGGTTTCGCGGGCACCGCGATCCAGGTGGGCACCGCCGGTCGCCGCGTCGACCCGCTCGGCGACGGGCTCGTCCAGTTCACCGTGGAAGCGGGCGAGGACTGGGACTCGGTCGTCGCCGACGCCGTCTCGCAGGGCCTCGGCGGGCTGGAGTGCCTGTCCGGCATCCCCGGCCAGGTCGGCGCGACCCCGGTGCAGAACGTCGGCGCGTACGGCGTCGAGGTGTCGCAGGTGCTGACCTCGGTCGACCTGCTGGACCGGGCCACCGGCCGGGTCAACCAGGTGCCCGCCGAGGCGCTGGGCCTGGCCTACCGGACCTCCGTCCTGAAGGGAACCGACCGCGCCGTCGTGCTGCGGGCCCGGTTCGCGCTCACCTCCGGCGGCCAGTCCGCCCCGATCCGCTACGGCGAGCTGGCCCGCGTCCTCGGCGTCGAGCAGGGCGACCGGGTGCCCGCCGACGCCGCCCGCAAGGCGGTGCTGGAGCTGCGCAGGGGCAAGGGCATGGTGCTCGACGCCGCCGACCACGACACGTGGAGCGCGGGCTCGTTCTTCACCAACCCGCTGCTCGACGAGACCACCCTCGGCGGGGTGCTGATCCGCATCGCCGAGCGGCTCGGCGACGAGGTGCCCGTGCCGACCTACCCGGCCACCCCCGGCCACCGCAAGCTGTCCGCCGCCTGGCTGATCGAGCGCGCCGGCTTCACCAAGGGCCACCGGGGTCCCGGCGGGCGGGTCGCGCTGTCCACCAAGCACACCCTGGCCCTGACCAACCGGGGCGGCGCGGCCACCGAGGACCTGCTCGACCTCGCCAGGGAGGTCAGGGACGGGGTGCGCGGCGCGTTCGGCGTGGAGCTGCACCCGGAACCGGTCATGGTGGGCTGTTCGCTCTAACCCCGGCGACGCGCGGGTTGACCTCGGGTGACCGGGGGTACGCCTGGTGGTTGCCGGGGGTGGAACCGTTGCCCGGCAAGGGGTTCCGCTCGCCTCCACGTGGTGAAGGCCGAATGGGTGACTCCGTGTGACGAATCCTCACCCAGCGCGTTTCATGGTGGTAGGAGCGTTACACGGAGGTCGTCATGGACCATCCGGACTACGGGAGGGCGGCGGTCAGGCCGCTCAAGAGGCTGGTCGAGGACGACTTCCTGCGCAGGCCCGGTGTGGTCGGTGTGGACATCGGGGAGAAGGTCGTCGGCGGCGAGCCGACTGGGCGGCTGGCGATCGTCGTCTACGTCCGCGAGAAGGGCGCCGCGGGACGCCACACCATCCCGCCCGACGTGCTCGGCGTCCCCACGGACGTCGTGCAGGACACGTTCGCGCCGCACCACACGCTGGCCTCGCCGCAGGGCGGGAGCGGGGCCGAGCGGCACGGCCGCGTGCTCGGCGGCATCGGCGTCGGGCCCAGCCGCTCGGTGCGGTTCGTGCCGCCCGACGTGCCCAGGGCGGACGACTACCTCGTCGCGGGCACCCTCGGCGCGCTGGTGCGGGCGAGGGGAACCCACCGGCCCATGGCGCTGACCGCGTTCCACGTGGCCTGCGTGGACGACGCGTGGGAGGTCGGCGACCCGATGGTGCACCCGTCCAGGGTGGACGGGGGCCACCCGGTGCGCGACCGGATCGCCACGCTCGCCCGCGCCGCCCTGTCCAGCCGGGTCGACGCGGCGGCGCTGCTGCTGCACGCCAGGCACACCTCGCCCGAGGTGGTCGGCCTCGGCCCGGTGCTCGGCGCGGCGGACGCCCGCGTCGGCTCACCGGTGCGCAAGCGCGGGCGCACCACCGGGATCACCGCCGGGGTGGTCGCGTCCACCGACGCGGTCATCCGGCTCGACTACGGCGCGGGCATCGGCGTGCGGACCCTGCACGACCAGATCCGGGTGGAGACGCCGGGGTTCGGCGACCACGGCGACTCCGGCGCGGTGCTGCTCGACGAGGAGAACCACGTGGTCGGGCTCTACTGCGCGGGCAGCCCGCACCGGTCGTTCGCCAACCCGGTCGGGCCGGTGCTGGACCAGCTCGACGTCTACCTGCTCACACCCGGTGGGCTCGGCTCGCGGACGCTTGGGCGCGGGGCTTGAGCACGATGGTGTCCAGGTTGACGTGCGAGGGCCTGGTCACCGCGAACGCGATGGTGTCGGCGACGTCGTCGGCGGTCAGCGGGGTCAGGCCCCGGTAGACGGCGGCGGCGCGCTCGGCGTCCCCGTCGAACCGGTTGACCGAGAAGTCGGTCTCGACCATGCCCGGCAGGACCTCGGTGACCCGGACCGGCTCGCCCAGCAGCTCGCCGCGCAGCGTGCGGTGCATCGCGGACTGGGCGTGCTTGGCCGAGGTGTAGCCGGAGCCGTTGTCGTAGGCCTCGAACGCGGCGATCGAGGTCACCGTGACGACGTGCCCGTCGCCGGAGGCGATCAGCTTGGGCAGCAGCGCCTTGGTGACCCGGAGCGTGCCGAGCACGTTGGTCTCCCACATCCAGCGCCACTGCTCCTCGTCGGCCTCGGCGACGCTGCTCAGACCGCGGGCGCCGCCCGCGTTGTTGACCAGGACGCGGACCTCGGGCACGGCCTCGACCAGGGCCGCGACGGACGCGGCGTCGGTCACGTCGAGCTCGATCGCCGTGCCGTTCACCTGAGCCGCGATATTCTGGATCAGTTCCAGGCGGCGAGCGCCGAGCACGACGTGGAAGCCCTCGGCGGCCAGCCTGCGCGCGGTGGCTTCGCCGATTCCCGCGCTGGCTCCGGTGACTACTGCGGTAGGACGGTTCACACCGCGATCCTAGGTCGATCCTCGGGTGGGGCCCGGTCTGTGGCGCAGGTCACCTGCACTTGCCGGGGTGCTGGGACGTCCTTGTCGGTGGGAGGTCGGAAACGTGCGAAAGAAGTTGGCCGCGCTGCTCGTGGGCGGCGCGCTGCTGGTCGGGTGCTCGTCGAACGTGGAGCAGGGGAGCCCGTCGCCGGTCGGTGGGGACAACCCGCCGGTCGCGAAGCTCACCGCGAACCCCGCCGACGGGACGAAGGACGTGCCGGTGAACTCGCCGGTCAAGGTCGAGGTGCAGGACGGGGCGATCGACCAGGTCGCCGTGACCAACCCGGAGGGCCAGGCGGTCCAGGGCGCGCTCGCCGAGGACAAGAGGAGCTGGGCCAGCACCGAGCCGCTGGGCTTCGGCAAGCAGTACAGCTACTCGGGGAAGGCCACCGGGTCGGACGGCAAGCCGGTCGAGCTGAAGGGCTCGTTCACCACGCTCACCCCGGCCAGCCAGGTCCGCGCCACGCTGTTCCCCGGTGACGACCAGGTCATGGGCGTCGCGGTGCCGATCAAGGTCGAGTTCGACGTGGACGTGCAGGACAAGGCGACCGTCGAGAAGGCGCTGACCGTCACCAACAGCGCGAACGTGCAGGGCGGCTGGGCCTGGCTGAACGCCCGCGAGGTGCACTACCGGCCGGAGAACTACTGGCCCGCGAACACGAAGATCCGCGTCGAGGCGAAGCTGTACGGCGTGGCCTACGGCGGCGGCGCGTACGGGCGGGCCGACGTGACCAGCGACTTCACCATCGGCCGCAACCAGGTCGTGAAGATCGACACCCCGTCGCACCAGCTCGTGGTGCAGCGCGACGGGCAGACCGTGAAGAGCTACCCGGCGTCGTTCGGCAAGGACGACGAGCCTGACCTGAACACGCCGAACGGCACGTTCGTGGTCATGCAGAAGGACCCGCAGTTCAGCTTCGACAACCCGCGCTACGGCTACACCAACGTGCTGAAGAAGTGGGCCGTGCGGTTCTCGAACCACGGCGAGTTCATCCACGAGAACAACGACAACCTGGCCAACATCGGCAAGAACAACACCTCGCACGGCTGCGCGAACCTGTCCGAGGCCGACGCCAAGGACTACTACGACTCGGCGCTGGTCGGCGACCCGGTGGAGGTCACCGGGGCCAGCCACACGCTGCCCCCGCAGTTCGACTGGTACGACTGGCAGATCCCGTGGTCGCAGTGGCAGACCATGTCGGCCCTGTGATCCAGGCCCGGTGAGGCCGACCGGCTGAGCCGACCGCACGAGACCTTCCGAGGAGGGCCCCGCTCGCACCCGCGAGCGGGGCCCTCCGGGTTTTCGGGGCGCACCTGTGACGGTGCGCACGAACCGGGAAGTTGAGAGTCCTTCAAGACGTTGGTCATGGCCGTGGAGACATCTGTCCTCGGTCGGGAGCCAGCAGCGAACCCGGTCGCGTCCGTCGCGGAGGTGGTCCGGTGAAGCGGGTCGCGGTGCTGTCGGTGCACACGTCGCCGCTGGAGCAGCCGGGGACCGGCGACGCGGGCGGCATGAACGTCTACGTGGTGCAGACCGCCACCGCGATGGCCAGGCGCGGCGTCGAGGTGGAGATCTTCACCAGGGCCACCTCGTCCGAGCTGCCCCCGGTCGCGGAGCTGGCGCCGGGCGTGAAGGTGCGGCACGTGGTCGCCGGGCCGTTCTCCGGGCTGGAGAAGGAGGAGCTGCCGGGCCAGCTGTGCGCGTTCACCGCGGGCGTGCTGCGCGCCGAGGCCCGCCACGAGCCGGGCCACTACGACGTCGTCCACTCGCACTACTGGCTGTCCGGGCAGGTCGGCTGGCTGGCGCGGGAGCGCTGGGGCGTGCCGCTGGTGCACACCGCGCACACCCTGGCCAAGGTGAAGAACCTGGCGCTGGCCGAGTCCGACGCGCCCGAGCCGAGGATGCGGGTCATCGGCGAGGAGCAGGTCGTCGCCGAGGCCGACCGGCTGATCGCCAACACCGACGTGGAGGCCGACCAGCTCACCGGGCTGTACGCGGCCGACCCGGCCAAGGTGCTGGTCGTGCCGCCCGGCGTGGATCTCGACCGGTTCACCCCCGGCGACCGGGGCGAGGCCAGGCGCTCGCTGGGCCTGCCGCCCGACGCGCTCGTGCTCGCGTTCGTCGGGCGCATCCAGCCGCTGAAGGCGCCGGACGTGCTCGTGCGCGCCACCGCCGCCCTGCTGGAGCGCGACCCCGGACTGCGGTCGCGGCTCGTGGTGCTGGTCGTCGGCGGGCCGTCCGGGTCCGGGATGCGGACCCCCGACGAGCTGGTCGGGCTGGCGCGCGCGCTCGGCGTGGCCGACGTGGTGCGGTTCCTGCCGCCGCAGGGCGGTGGCTCGCTCGCCCAGGTGTACCGGGCGGCCGACGCGGTCGCCGTGCCCAGCCACAACGAGTCGTTCGGGCTGGTGGCGCTGGAGGCCCAGGCGTGCGGGACGCCCGTGGTGGCCGCCGCCGTCGGCGGGCTGCCGGTGGCCGTGCGCGACGGGGTGACCGGGCTGCTGGTGGCCGGGCACCGCACCCCGGACTGGGCGGACGCGCTGTCCCGGCTCGTGCTCGCGCCGGGGCTGCGGGCGGAGCTGGCGGGCAACGCGGTCGGCCATGCGCGAGGGTTCTCCTGGGACCGCACGACCGAATCGCTGCTCGCGGCGTACGAGCAGGCGCGTGACGTGTTCCGGGAGGAGGTCTACGCGTGAGCCCGACCGATGCCGAGCTGGACGCGGTCATCAGGTCCGCACTGGACGACCGGGGTCTCGCCCACGAGAGCCCCGAGCCGGGGCGGTTCTTCGTGGAGCTGCCGGGGACGAAGAAGCTGCGCACCAACTGCTGGCTGGTCGTGGGGCGGCACGCGGTGCTGGTCGAGGCGTTCGTGTGCCGCAGGCCCGACGAGTCCTTCGAGGAGGTCTACCGGTTCCTGCTGCGGCGCAACGCCCGGCTGTACGGGGTGCACTACACGCTCGACGGCGAGGGCGACGTCTACCTGGTCGGGCGGATCGGGCGGCACGCGGTGACGCCGGACGAGCTGGACCGGGTGCTCGGGCAGGTGCTGGAGGCGGCGGACGGCGACTTCAACCCGCTGCTGGAGCTCGGGTTCGCCTCGGCGATCCGGCGGGAGTGGGCGTGGCGGGTCTCGCGGGGCGAGCCGCTGGCCAACCTGAGCGCGTTCCGGCACCTCGTGTCCGACTCGTGATCCGCTAGCGGCAACGCCGGGCCCACCCCGCACCGTCCCACCGGCAGCGTTCGAGGGAGGGGTCGCGGTGAGACGTGTCGTGGTGGTGGGCGTGGTGGCGCTGGGTCTGCTGGTCGGGTGCTCCGGGGGCGGGACGCCGTCGACGGCGCCCGCGATGGTGGCGCCGGACGAGGGCGGCGCGCGGGGGATCGCGCCCCAGCGGGACCCGGCCCGGCAGGACCCGGCCCAGCGGGACCCGGCCCGGCAGGACCCGGCCCGGCAGGACTCGGCCGGGAGCGGGCAGCAGGTCCCCGGACAGCCCGAGCAGCCGGGGGAGGTGCTGTCCGGGCGGGACCTGGTGCGCACGGCCGACGTGGACCTGGTGTCCGGCGACGTCGACGGCGTGGTGGCGCGGGTGGGGGCCGCCGCCGAGGAGCGCGGCGGGTTCGTCGCCAGCGAGAGCTCCAGCGGCAGCAGGGGCACGGCGGTGGTCCGGGTGCCTGGGGAGCGGTTCGAGGACTTCCTGGGGGCGCTGGGCGGGCTGGACGGGGTCTCGG
Source organism: Actinosynnema pretiosum (assembly GCF_024171695.1). Taxonomy (GTDB): domain Bacteria; phylum Actinomycetota; class Actinomycetes; order Mycobacteriales; family Pseudonocardiaceae; genus Actinosynnema; species Actinosynnema pretiosum. Next base: position 8,414 of record NZ_JAMTCF010000007.1, read on the forward strand.
TGGAGCGGCGCGAGGTGCGCACCGAGGACGTCACCGAGCAGGTCGTGGACGTCCAGGCGCGGTTGGCCACCCAGCGGGCGTCCGTGGAGCGGGTCAGGGCGCTGCTGGACCGGGCGGCCACCACCGCCGAGATCGCGCAGATCGAGGGCGAGCTGACCCGGCGGCAGGCCGACCTGGAGTCGCTGCAGGGGCGGCTGGAGTCGTTGAAGGGGCGCGTCGCGCTGTCCACGGTGACCGTGGTGGTGCGGGCGGAGGCGGGGAAGGCCGCCCCGGACGGGCCGCCGGGGTTCCTGGACGCGCTGCGCGGGGGTTGGGACGCGCTGGTCGTGGCGCTGGCGTTCGTGCTGGCCGCGCTGGGGGCCTCGCTGCCGTTCCTGGTCGTGCTCGCGATCCCGGTGACCGCGCTGGTGGTCCTGCGGCGGCGTCGGCGGGCCGGGCGCGGGTCCGGGCGGGCGCTCGGCGGCGGGGTGGCGGGCGGTGCGGTCGGCGGTGCGGCTGGCGGCGCGGCCGGGGGTGATCCCGAAGCCGGTTCCGGGCCTGGTGGGACCGCTCTTCCCGAAGATCGGGAAGAACCGGCGGCCGAACAGGGCGCGGTACGACCGAAAGAGTGAGCATTCACCGGATCGCCGCTACTGCGGGTGAGTGATCGACGGGGAGCGCGGGGCGGCTTGGAGGTGAGGGGGAGTCAGTATCTCAAGCCGCCCCGCGTCGATCCCGCTGCGTGCGGACGAGGACTGGGGGGAGTCCGATCAGTCCGAGCGGGCCCGCGGTTCGACGGGGGGAGTGCGCACCGCGGGGTGTCTCAGGCGGGTCGTTGGAGTGCGTGGGAGCCGACCCGCTTGAGCCCTGCCAACTTGGCAGATCGGCGGCGATCATTACAAGGCTTTCCTTTACTCCATTCGAGTGTTATTAGCCGAGGTAAGTAACGGCTTGATCGCTACTCCCCGTGTCTTGACCCGGTCGTGTGGCTTGGATCACGATGGCGGTCGACGCCACCGAGCGAATGAGGCACCGCCCATGGTCTTCCGCAGTCCGCACCCCGACGTCGTGGTCCCGGACCTCCCGCTGCACCGCTTCCTGTTCGAGGACCTGGGCGACCGCGCCGACCGCGTCGCGCTGGTGGACGGCGCGTCCGGCGCCGAGACCAGCTACGCCGCGCTCGCCGCCTCGATCGAGCGGTTCGCCGCGGGGCTCGCCGCGCGCGGCGTCGGACGGGGCGACGTCGTGGGCCTGATCAGCCCGAACACCCCCGCCTACGCCACCGCGTTCCACGGCGTGCTGCGCGCCGGGGCCGCCGTCACCACGGTCAACGCGCTCTACACGGCCGACGAGATCGCCCACCAGCTCACCGACGCGGGCGCGAAGCTGCTGCTCACCGTCTCCCCGCTGCTGCCGCAGTCGATCGCCGCCGCGGCGCGGGCCGGGGTCGCCGACGTCGTCGTGCTCGACGGGGCCGAGGGGCACGAGAGCGCGGCCGACCTGCTGGCGTGCGCGGACCCGGCGCCCGAGGACCTGGCCGGTCCCGACGACCTGGCCGTGCTGCCGTACTCGTCGGGCACCACCGGCCGGGCCAAGGGCGTCATGCTCACCCACCGGAACCTGGTCGCCAACATCGTCCAGTGCGAGATCGGGCTCGGCGTCGGGCCGGACACCCGCGTGCTCGCGGTGCTGCCGTTCTTCCACATCTACGGGATGAACGTGCTGATGAACATGTCCCTCGCGGTCGGCGCGCGGGTCGTGACGATGGCGAGGTTCGACCTGCCGGAGTTCCTGCGGGTCATCGCCGAGCACCGCACCGACCGGGTCTACATCGCGCCGCCGATCGCGGTGGCGCTGGCCAAGCACCCGCTGGTGGACCGGTACGACCTGTCCGCCCTGGACGCCCTGTTCTCCGGCGCGGCCCCGCTGGACGCCGAGCTGGCCGAGTCGGTGGCGCGCAGGCTGGGCTGCCGGGTGATGCAGGGCTACGGCATGACGGAGATGAGCCCGGTCAGCCACGCCATCCCGGCCGGGGCGGTGGACGTGCCCGTCGGTTCCGTCGGGCCGCCGGTGGCGAACCTGGAGTGCAGGCTGGTCGACCCGGCCACCGGCGAGGACACCACCGGGCGCGGCGAGCTGCTGTGCCGGGGCCCGAACGTGATGAAGGGCTACCTGAACAACCCGGACGCGACCGCGGCCACCCTCGACGAGGACGGCTGGCTGCACACCGGCGACGTGGCGGAGGTCGACGAGGCCGGGAACTTCTGGATCGTCGACCGGGTCAAGGAGCTGATCAAGTACAAGGGCTACCAGGTGCCGCCCGCCGAGCTGGAGGCCCTGCTGCTGACCCACCCGGCCATCGCGGACGCGGCGGTCGTCGGCGCGCGCGACGCGGACGGCGAGGAGATCCCGAAGGCGTTCGTGGTGCGCCAGCCGGGCGCGGACCTGGACGAGGCCGGGGTGGTGTCCTACGTGGCCGAGCGCGTCGCGCCGCACAAGAAGGTGCGGGCGGTGGAGTTCATCGACGCGGTGCCGAAGTCGGCGTCCGGGAAGATCCTGCGCAAGGACCTGCGGGCGCGCGAGCGGGCGTGACGGCGGCGCGGGGCCGCGCGTCGCGAGCGGCCCCGCACCTCCCGTGTGACTTAGCTCTCCCGAACGGGTCCGTCCGGTCGGGACGGTCGGCGCGGCCCCCTCCGGCGCTCGCCCGGCAGTCCCGACCGCGACCGCGCGTGCGCCCCCGCTCGCCCGATTTCCCCTGCGGCGCCTGCGTTCCGCGCCCGGACGGCCGCGCTCCGCCACCGCGCGCCACCGGCCCCACGCCTCCTCGATCGGTTCAGACCCGCCCCGGCGCGCGCCCGTCACCCATCTGGCAGGCTGGCGCCATGGCTGTCGGAACCCTGGTGCTGCTCCGCCACGGCGAGAGCGTCTGGAACGCGGAGAACCTGTTCACCGGCTGGGTGGACGTCGCCCTGTCGGAGAAGGGCGTTCAGGAGGCGAAGCGCGGGGGCACCCTGCTGCGCGACGCCGGTCTCCTGCCCGAGGTGGTGCACACCTCGCTGCTGCGCCGCGCGATCGCCACGGCGAACCTCGCGCTCGACGCCGCCGACCGGCACTGGATCCCGGTGCGCCGGGACTGGCGCCTGAACGAGCGGCACTACGGCGCGCTGCAGGGCAAGAACAAGAAGCAGACGCTGGAGGAGTTCGGCGAGGAGCAGTTCATGCTCTGGCGCCGCTCCTACGACACCCCGCCGCCGCCCATCACGCCCGGCACCGAGTTCAGCCAGGACGCCGACCCGCGCTACGCGGACCTCGGTCCCGACCTGCCGCCGACCGAGTGCCTGCTCGACGTCGTGAAGCGGATGATCCCGTACTGGGAGACCGAGATCGTGCCCGACCTGCGCGCGGGCAAGACCGTCCTGGTCGCCGCCCACGGCAACTCGCTGCGCGCCCTCGTCAAGCACCTCGACGGCGTCTCCGACGAGGCCATCGCGGGCCTGAACATCCCCACGGGCATCCCGCTGCGCTACGACCTGGACGAGGACCTGAAGCCGACCAACCCCGGCGGCACCTACCTCGACCCGGACGCCGCGGCCGACGCCATCAAGGCCGTCGCCAACCAGGGGCGCTGACCCCCGACACGAGCTGGTCCAGCCCCGGTTCAGCGCTGATATCAGCGCTGAACCGGGGCTGCTCCACATCCGGAGCCGCACCCGCGCCCGCCACCGGTCACAACAACCCCAGCTCGCGGGCCCGCACCCCGGCCTGGAACCGCGACGACGCCCCCAGCGCCGCCATCAGGTCCGCCACCCGCCGCCGGTAGGTGCGCACCGACATCCCCAGCTCCCGCGCCGCCGCGTCGTCCGTCCACCCCCGGTTCAGCGCGTCCGCCACCCCCGGCGCGACCGCCCGCAGCTCCGCCATCGCCCCCGCGTGCTCGGACAGCTCCTCACCGGACTCCCAGGCCGCCTCGAACAGCGACCTGATCCCGCTCAGCAGCTGCGGCTCGCTGACCACCGTGTACCCGCGCGGCCCCCGCGACCGGTCACCGGCCAGGATCGCCACCCGGTCGTCCAGCAGGATCGTCTCGTTCACCTCGTGCCGGGACAGCCGCACCCGCGCGCCCGCCGACAGCACCGCCTCGACGTGCCCGGCCCACGCCGGGTCGAGCAGCGCGCCCAGCCGGAACAGCTTGCGCACGCCGGTCTTCGGCCGCTGCCGCGACATCACCCCGCCCCGGTGCGCCGCCACCCACGTGACCAGCTCGTTCGCCGCGCACGACATGGTCTCCGCCGACGCGAACAGGTGCGCCGTCCGGTCGTACAGCTCCGCCTCGCCGTGCACCACCGCGATACCGCTCACCCCACCGAGGATGGCAGGAAGCTGCCACCGGATGACAGCCGCCGCCACCGGGAGGCAGGCTTTCCGGCCATGGACATGCTCAAGCTCAACCGGGTCGGCTACGGGGCCATGCAGCTCGCGGGCCCCGGCGTCTACGGGCCGCCCGCCGACCCCGACGCCGCCGTCGCCGTGCTCCGCCGCGCCGTGGAACTGGGGATCGACCACGTCGACACCAGCGACTTCTACGGCCCGCACGTGGTCAACGAGCTGATCAGGAAGGCCCTGCACCCGTACCCGGAGCACCTGGTGCTGGTCACCAAGGTCGGCTACGTGCGCAACGAGGCCAAGGACTGGGTGCCCGCGCACGGCTCCGACCAGCTCCGCGAGGCCGTGCACAGCAACCTGCGCACCCTCGGCGTCGACCGGATCGACGTGGTGAACCTGCGCGTCGGCGGCCCGCACGGCCCCGAGGACCGCGACGTCGAGCGCGAGTTCACCGTGCTCGCCGAGCTGCGCGAGCAGGGCCTCATCGGCGAGCTCGGCGTCAGCAACGCCACCCGGTCCCAGCTGGACCAGGCCCGCTCGATCGCGCCCGTGGTGTGCGTGCAGAACATGTACAACATCGCTCAGCGCGAGGACGACGCCCTGCTCGACCACACCACCGCCGAGGGCATCGCGTACGTCCCGTTCTTCCCCCTCGGAGGCTTCTCCCCGCTCCAGCACGAGGCTCTGGCGGCGGTCGCGGAGCGCCACGGCGCGACCGACCGGCAGGTCGCCCTCGCCTGGCTGCTGCACCGCGCGCCGAACGTGCTGCTGATCCCCGGCACGTCGTCCGTGCGTCACCTGGAGGAGAACACGGCGGCCGGCCAGTTGCGGCTGTCCGAACAGGACATGGCCGACTTGGACACGACTGGGTGAACTAGGGCTATCGCACGGGCGAACTTGGACCCTGAACGGTGTCGTGGGCATCACGAACCGCGCACGCGCACTAGGCCGAACCCCTGTAGGGCTGCTTACGATGCGGGTGTGAGCGCAGCGGGTTACTTCGCCCTGGCGATCGGCGTTCTGCTGATCGGTGGTGCGGCGTTCTTCCTCGGACGTGCTTCGGCGCGCGGGAAGGACAGCCGCCCCTCCGGGCTAACCGTGGCGGACCTCATGGCGATGGTCGTCCGCTCCTCGCACGACGGCATCGTCGTGCTCAACGGCTTCGGCGACGTGGTGCTGCACAACCAGCGGGCCGAGGACCTCGGCGTGGTGCGCAACAACCGCGTCGACGACCGGGCGCGGACCGCCGCCGAGCGCACCCGCGCCACGGGTGAGCCCGTCGCCGTGGACCTGTCGCCCCTGGAGGTCAGGGGGCGCCAGCCGGAGGCCGTGCACGCCAGGGTCATGGTCCTGACCGACGAGTTCGTCGTCGTGGACGCCTCCGACGAGTCCGAGTCGGTCCGCCTGGAGGCCACCCGCCGGGACTTCGTCGCGAACGTCAGCCACGAGCTCAAGACCCCGGTGGGCGCGCTCGCGCTGCTCGCCGAGGCCGTGCTCGACGCCGCGGACGACCGGGAGGAGGTCCGCCGGTTCAGCGCGAAGATCATGCAGGAGGCCACCCGGCTGGGCGCCCTGGTCACCGAGCTGATCGCCCTCTCCCGGCTGCAGGGCGCCGAGAAGCTGCCCGAGCTGAGCGACGTGGACGTGGACGTGGTCGTCTCCGAGGCGCTCAGCCGCACCCGGCTGTCCGCCGAGTCCGCGGGCATCAAGGTCGGCACCGACGACGCGAGCGGCCTGTCCGTCGAGGGCGACCGCACCCTCCTGGTGACCGCGCTGAGCAACCTGCTGGAGAACGCCATCGCGTACTCCCCGCCGGGCAGCCCCGTCTCGGTCAGCCGCAGGCTCGTCGACGGCTGCGTCGAGATCGCCGTCACCGACCGGGGCATCGGCATCGCCGAGGACCAGCAGACCCGCGTGTTCGAGCGCTTCTACCGGGTCGACCGGGCGCGCTCGCGCGCCACCGGCGGCACCGGCCTCGGGCTGGCCATCGTGAAGCACGTGGCCAACAACCACGGCGGCGAGGTGAAGCTGTGGAGCCGCCCCGGCACCGGCTCGACCTTCACGCTGCGCGTCCCGGCCGACCGCACGGCCCAGAACGACGTTCCCGACCGGGAACCGGCCGCGCGCGCCACCACCGGCGCGGGCAACCACGGAGGAGAGCTGTGACCAGGGTGCTCATCGTGGAGGACGAGGAGTCCTTCGCCGATCCGCTCGCCTTCCTGCTCCGCAAGGAGGGCTTCACCGCCGCGCTGGCCGCCACCGGCCCCGAGGCGCTGGAGGAGTTCGACCGCAACGGCGCCGACATCGTCCTGCTCGACCTGATGCTCCCCGGCATGAGCGGCACCGACGTCTGCAAGCAGCTGCGGCAGCGCTCGGCCGTCCCGGTGATCATGGTCACGGCCAGGGACAGCGAGATCGACAAGGTGGTCGGGCTCGAGCTGGGCGCCGACGACTACGTCACCAAGCCCTACTCCGCGCGCGAGCTGATCGCCCGCATCCGCGCCGTGCTGCGCCGGGGCGGCGAGTCCGAGGAGCTGTTGCCGCAGGTCCTGGAGGCGGGGCCGGTCCGGATGGACGTCGAGCGGCACGTCGTGACTGTCAACGGTGAAGAAGTCGCGCTGCCCCTCAAGGAGTTCGACCTGCTGGAGTACCTCCTGCGCAACGTGGGCCGGGTGCTCACGCGCGGTCAGCTCATCGACCGGGTGTGGGGCGCGGACTACGTCGGTGATACGAAGACGCTGGACGTGCACGTCAAGCGGCTCAGGTCCAAGGTCGAGCCCGACCCGGCCGCACCCCGTCACCTGGTTACCGTGCGAGGTCTGGGCTACAAGTTCGAGTCCTGATCCACCCGACCGGGTACGGTGCTCCGCGTGCGCCTCGGGGTGCTTGACGTCGGTTCCAACACGGTCCACCTGTTGGTGGTGGACGCGCATCGTGGTGCCCACCCAACGCCTGCCCGGTCCGAGAAGTCCGTTCTCCGGCTGGCAGAGCAGCTCGACGGGCGGGGCGACCTCAGCCGAGCGGGCGCGGACCACCTGGTCCGCGCCGTCGCGGCGGCCAAGGCCTCGGCGGAGCGGCTCGGCTGCGCCGAGCTGATGGCGTTCGCCACCTCCGCCGTGCGTGAGGCGGGCAACTCCGCCGCCGTGCTGGAGCGGGTGCGCGAGGAGACCGGCGTCGAGCTCGAGGTCCTCTCGGGCCAGGACGAGGCGCGGTGCACCTTCCTGGCGGTCCGCCGCTGGTACGGCTGGTCGGCGGGCCGACTGCTGTGCCTCGACATCGGCGGCGGGTCGCTGGAGCTGGCGGCGGGGATGGACGAGGAGCCCGAGACGGCCCTGTCCGTCCCGCTGGGCGCGGGCAGGCTGACCCGCACCCGGTTCCGCAAGGACCCGCCGGGCAGGACCGAGATCCACGAGACCGCCGAGTGGCTGGACGGGCAGCTGGCCCCGGTCGCGGCGGAGCTGCTGGCGGGCGGGCGGCCCGACCGGGCCGTCGCCACCTCGAAGACGTTCCGCACGCTGGCGCGCCTCACCGGGGCCGCGCCGTCGTCGGCCGGTCCGCGCGCGCGCCGCGTGCTGACCGCCGCGGGCCTGCGGCAGCTCGTCGCGTTCATCTCGCGGATGTCGTCGCACGACCTCGCCGAGCTGGAGGGGGTGAGCCCGTCGCGAGCGCACCAGCTCGTGGCGGGTGCGCTGGTGGCCGAGGCCGCTATGCGGGCCCTTTCACTCGGTGAGCTGGAGATCTGCCCGTGGGCGCTGAGGGAGGGTGTCATCCTGCGCCGACTGGACCAGACTGGTGGTCCGGAGCAGGACACCTCCGAGGCGCCCACCAAGCGGTCGGGTGAGACTGGACGGACTGGCCGCCACGGGGCACGGTGGAGTTGATGAGTCGAGAGAGCGAGTCGGAGCAGACCACGCGCACGGTCGCGGAGCTGCTGGCCCAGTACGGCGGCAAGGCGGGAGACGACGCCAAGCCCCGGAGGAGGCGCCGCCGCGCGGAGGAAGACGCCTCGGAGACGACGGGGCCGCAGGCGATAATCGACCGCGTCTCCACGGACAGCGGTCGCATGGCGCCGGTGCGCGAGGAGGAGGTCCAGGAGACCCCGCCGCCCGCGCCGCAGCGCCCGACCCCTGGGCTGCCGCAGCGACCGCCGAGGCGCCAGCCGCAGCCGCCCCCGGTCGAGGAGCACGCCCCCTACCAGGAGGAGCGCGGCTACCAGGACGACCCGCGCGGCGGCTACGACGAGCGCGCCGGGTACGACGACCGGGCCGGTTACGACGAGCGCGGCGGGTACGACGAGCGCACCAGCTACCAGCCGCCGGTCGCGCCGCCGGTGGCCCCCCCACCGCCGCCGCCCCCGGTGGCTCCGCCGCCGCCGGTGCGGCGCGGTCCCGCCGTCGACCCGGCCGAGGAGACCCGCGTGGTCCCCCCGATCGTCGACGACGAGCCCCCGCCGCCGCCCCCCATGCCCGCGTCCCGGCGCGCCCGCAAGCAGGCGCAGGCCGAGGCGCAGCGGGTGGCCGAGCGCACCGCGCTGGAGCGCCCCGTCGCCGACCGGCTCGGCGGCGCGCCCGCCGCGTCGGCCGAGGCGACCCAGCTGGACATGCACGGCGTCGACGTGCCCGAGCGGCCCGTCGACCGGCTCAACCCGGCGGTCAGGCCCCCCGCTCCGGGGCGACCGGGCGCGCCGCCGCGCGAGGCGGTCACCGAGATCCTGCCGAGGGTGCCGGACCAGCTCGTCCCGAACGTGCCGCTGGAGTCGATGCCGACCGAGTCGGTGCTGATCGTGCCGCCCGCGCCGACGCGGATGCCCGAGCCGCTGCCCGACCAGACCTCCGAGGACTGGTTCGGCGACGCGCTCGACTCGGACACCCCGCCCGGCGCCCCCAAGCCCCCGCAGGGCGACCGGGACGCGCAGGTCCAGCAGGGCACCGAGTTCCACGAGTTCGTGGACGAGGACGAGGCCCTCGCCGAGCCGGAGGACGAGCCCGAGCGGAAGAGGGGCAAGAAGGACAAGGCCCGCAAGGCCGCGTCCGACGGCCCCGCGGGCCTGTCCGACGTGGACGAGCTGGACGAGGACGAGACCCCGCGCTCGCCCGCCAAGGAGTGGCTGGTCATGATCGGCCAGCTCGCCGTCGGCGTGGTCGGCGGCGCGGCGCTGTGGCTCGGCTTCAGCTTCCTGTGGCGCACCCTCGCGCCCGCCGCGCTGGTCGTCGCGCTGGCCGTCACGGTCGGCCTGGTGCTGCTGGTGCGCCGCATCCGCCGCGCCGACGACCTGGGCACCACGATCCTCGCGGTCCTGGTCGGCCTGATCGTCACCGTGTCGCCCGCGGCGATGCTGCTGGTGAAGTCTTGAGCGGGGAGGTCCCGGTCCGGAAGATCCCGGTCGGGCTCTCCACCGCCTCGGTGTGGCCCCAGCCCGCCGCCTCGGCCTTCGAGTCGGCGGCCGAGCTGGGCTACGACGGCGTCGAGGTCATGGTGTGGGCCGACCCGGTCAGCCAGGACGTGGCCGCGCTCGGCAGGCTGGTCGAGCGCAGCGGCGTCCCCGTGCTGGCCGTGCACGCCCCGTGCCTGCTGATCAGCCAGCGGGTCTGGTCGTCCGACCCGGTGGAGCGGCTGCGGCGCAGCGTGCGCGCGGCGGCCGAGCTGGGCGCGCCGACCGTGGTGCTGCACCCGCCGTTCATCTGGCAGCGCCGCTACGCCGAGGTGTTCCCGGCGCTGGTCGCCGAGCTGGAGGACCAGAGCGGCATCGCGATCGCCGTGGAGAACATGTTCCCGGTGCGCAGCGGCCTCGGCCGGGGCCGGTCGGTGGCGATGACGGCGTTCAAGCCCTCGATCGACCCGACCGACGTCGGCCACCGGCACTACACGCTCGACCTGTCCCACACGGCCGCCGCGCAGATGGACGCGCTGGAGCTGGCCAAGCGGATGGGTGACGGGCTCACCCACGTGCACCTGGCGGACGGCAGCGGGGCGTCCAAGGACGAGCACATGGTGCCCGGCCGGGGCAACCAGCCGTGCGCGCAGCTGTGCGAGGGCCTGGCCAGGGGCGGGTTCACCGGGCAGGTGGTGCTGGAGGTGAACACCCGCAAGGCCCGCAGCACCGCCGAGCGCACCGAGATGCTGAACGAGGCGCTCCTCTTCGCGCGCCTGCACCTGGAGTGGCGCTAACCTCTTGATCGTGAAACCGCCCCGCGCGCTGCTCCCGTCCGCCGCGCGCAGGTTCGCGGCCGGTCAGACCGGCTCCGACGCCGTCGCCACCGCCACCACCCTGGTCGACCTGGGCTTCCGGGTGACCCTGGAGCACTGCGCGGGCCCCTCGGCCGACCGGGAGTCCGCCGAGTCCGCCGTCCAGGCCGACCTCGAGCTGCTCGACCTGCTGCACGCCACCGGCCTGGCCTGCGACACCGACGTGACCGTGCCGCTCTCCGCCGTCGGACTGCTCGTGGACGAGCGCCTCGCCCTGGACAACGCCTCCCGGCTCGCCGCCGCGGCGGCCCAGTGCGGCACCACCGTCACCCTGGAGGCCGACGACCACGTGGACGTCGACGCCCTCCTGCGCGTGCTCGGCGAGGTCCGCCGCGAGTGGCCGGGCACCGCCGTCGCCCTGCGGGCCGCGCTGCTGCGCACCGAGGACGACTGCGCGGCGCTCGCGGGCAGCCGGGTCCGCCTGGACCGGGGCGGCCCGCGCGAGCCCGGCTCGGTGGCCCGCACCGACCCGCACGCCGCTGACCTGGCCTACGTCCGCTGCCTCAACCTCCTGCTGGAGGCGGACGGCAACCCGGTCTTCGCCACGCACGACCCGAGGCTGCTGGAGATCGCGGGCGAGCGCGCCCGCTGGTTCGGCCGGGACCCCGGCGAGTACGAGCTGCAACTGCCGCTGGGCGTGCGCACGGCGGAGCGCGACCGGCTGGCGGCGGCGGGCGACGTGGTGCGCGTGCGCGCCCCGTACGGCCCCGCCTGGCCCGACCGCCTTGACCGGCTGGTCGAGCGCCCAGCCGACGTCGCGCTCCTGCTGCGCGGCCTGGTCGGCCGCGCGTGAGCCCCAGAGGCCCCGCGCCCACCCCAGCGAGGAGCACCGTGCAGTTCTCCCAGGCCAGCGCCGTCCGCCCGCTGGGCGACGGCACCTACACCGCGGCCCTGCCCGCGGAGTGGACAACCGGCCAGTCCCCGCACGGCGGCTTCCTGCTGGCCGTCCTGGCCCGCGCCGCCGCCCACGCCGCAGGCGCCCCCGCACCAGGAACCCAGCCCCCACCGCCGGGCCCCGCCCCCCTGGCGGTCTCGGCCCAGTTCCTGCGCGCCGCCGAGGTGGGCCCGGTCCTGATCCGCACCTCGGTCCGCAGGGCGGGCCGCGCCGCCGCGGTGGTCACCTGCGCGCTGGAGCAGCGCGGCCAGACCTGCGTGGAGGCCGCCGTGACCGTGGGCGCGCTGCCCACGTCGGTCGAGTACGCCGACCTGCCGGACCTGGCCGCCGCGCCCCCGCCGGACGCCGTGGACGTGTCGGCCCTGGCCGCAGAGGGCGGCCTGCGCCTGGCGAGCGCCTGCGACCTGCGCCTGGACCCGGTCAGCGCGGGCTTCCTGCGCGGCCGAACCGCAGGCCCGCTCCTGCTCCGCATGTGGGCCCGCCCCCACGGCGAGCAGGCCGACCCGTACTTCACCCTGGTGACCGCAGACGTCCCGGTCCCGGTGACCGTCAACCTGGGCAGGCGAGGCTGGTCCCCGGCCGTGCAACTGACCGCCCTGGTCCGCGCGACCCCCGCACCGGGCGGCTGGCTGCGCCTCCAGGTGACCTGCCGAGCCGTGCACGGCCAGTGGTACGACGAGGACGTCGTGGTCGTGGACGCGACCGGCAAACTGGTCCTCCAGTCCCGCAAGCTGGCCCTGACCCCACCTCCGGCCTGACCCCACACCCCCAGCCTGACCCGCTCCCGGCCTGACCGGGCCTCGGAGGAGACGGACCGGCCGGAGGGACGCCCGCAGCCGTGCCCGGCAGCCAGCCACAGCCAGCCACAGCGCACGATGGCCACCGAGCACGCACCAAACTGCCAACTGTTGACTGTCAACAGTTGGCAGCAAGCCGCTGACCAGCGACGAAAAGCGACAAGTGAGCAAAACGGGGGACACGTGCGGGCCAAGTCGGGGGAAGGGCGCGAGCTGAGACGGGATAGGCGGGGCTAAATCGGGGGGACGCGCGTGAGCTGAGACGGGGACACGCGCAAGCCAGGCCGGGGGACACGTGCGGGCCAAGCCCGGTCGCACACGGGCCAAGCCGGGGGATGGACCAGCCGGGGGACGGGCACAATCCGGCGCTGCTGACGCGACCGCCTCGCGGGCTGCGGGGCGAGCGAAGCGAGCCCGCAGCCGCCCAATCCCGCGTCCCTCTTCTCCGTGTGGCCTGGCGAAGCCCGAGCGCAGGTGTCAAGACGCCGCCGCACCGCCCGGAAGACCGCCCGAGTCAAACGGCGTCTTGACGCCTGTGCTTGCCTGAAAGGAGGCCACACGGAGAAGAGGGACCCCGCCCACCGCAGGGGTAAACCGCACCACCCCCGAAACCGCCACCGGCCGGCAGAGCTCGTGTCCCCTCTTTTTTGGAGGTCTGCCCCGCCGGCGAGGCGATGCCCTTCAGCTTTTCACCCCCGTGGGAGTCTTGCCCCATGACGACGATCGCTGTGCTGGGCGCGGGCAAGATCGGTGAGGCCCTGCTCTCCGGCCTGCTGAACGGTGGCCGGGACGCCGCCTCCCTCCTCTTCACCGAGAAGCACCCCGGCCGGGGCGCGGAGCTCTCCGCCCGCTACGGCGTGGAGGCCGTCAGCGTCCCGGACGCCGCCGCCCGCGCCGACGTCCTGGTCGTCGCCGTCAAACCCCAGGACATCGACCCGCTCCTGACCGACCTGGCCCCCTCCCTCAAGCCCGACACCCTCATCGTCTCCCTCTGCGCGGGCCTGCCGACCTCGCTCTACGAGTCCCGCCTCCCCGCCGGAACCCCGGTGGTCCGGGTCATGCCGAACACCCCCATGCTCGTCGGCAAGGCCATGAGCGCCATCTCCCCCGGCGCGCACGCCACCGAGGACCACCTCGCCCTCGTCGAGGACCTCCTCAGCACCGTCGGCGAGGTGGCCCGCGTCCCCGAGTCCCAGCAGGACGCCGTGACCGCCCTCTCCGGCTCCGGCCCCGCCTACTTCTTCTACCTGGTGGAAGCCATGATCGACGCAGGAATCCTGCTCGGCATCCCCCGCGACCTGGCGGGCAGGCTGATCATCCAGTCCGCCGTGGGCGCCGCGACCATGCTCGACGAGGGCGGCCAGCACCCGGTGATCCTCCGCGAGGCCGTCACCTCCCCGGCCGGGACCACCATCATGGCCATCCGCGAACTGGAGAAGCACGGCGTCCGAGCCGCCCTCCTGGCCGCCATCGAGGCCGCCCGCGACCGCTCCGTCGAACTCGGCAAGGCCACCGAGGACCGCTGACCCCCACCGCCCTCCCGCCACCCCCTCACCACTCCCACCCCCACCTCCCCACCCCCCGATCCGGCCGTTGGCCGTCGCAGTGGCCACACCACTCCCGTTACCCTCGGGAGAACACGTGCGTGTCGAACCGCCGGTGGGGAAGCCGACGGCACGACGCGTGTCGAAGGACGCGGTGATGACATGGCTGCGGAGGACAACACGCGCACCGGAACGGGACCCGGAACCGGAACCGGCACTGGAACCGGCACTGGAATCGGGCAGGTCACGTTCCTGACGGTCGCCGAGGTGGCCCTGGTGATGCGGGTTTCGAAGATGACTGTGTACCGGCTGGTGCACTCCGGCGAGCTGGCCGCGGTGCGGGTCGGCAAGTCGTTCCGGGTGCCCGAGAAGGCGGTGGACGAGTACTTGCGCAACGCGTACTTCGACGCCGGGTGAGGGCGTTCGCCGAGGCCGGATGTGGCCGTTCGGCGACTCCGGGTGCGGGCGTTCGCCATCGAGCGGGTAAACTCGTAGGCCGTTCGTGCCTGGTGTAGGCGCGCCCTCGTCGTGGGTGCTCCACCAGCGCGTGGAGTCCCTCGACGTCTAGTAGCTAAGGAACCCGCATGGGCTCGGTCATCAAGAAGCGCCGCAAGCGCATGTCGAAGAAGAAGCACCGCAAGCTGCTCCGCAAGACGCGCGTCCAGCGTCGCAAGCGCGGCAAGTAACCCCTGCGGGTCCTCAACTCCGCCGGTCCCCGCCCAGTCGCGGGGACCGGCGGAGTCGTATTGCTCCGGACGGGTGACCCGCACCGGTCGCCCGGTCCTCCTCCCGCCGCGTGCGGGGTGCGCCCGCGCCGGCTCGAACGCCCGCGCCGCCCCTGCTCCGGACGCGTCAGGCCCCGCCGCCACCCGGTCCACCGCCGGGCGCGACCAGCGCCCCCGGCCCGCCGCGCGGCGGTCGCGGCCGACCGCACGCGCGTAGCATCCGAAGCGTCTTCCCACCGTCGCAGGCACCCCGGCACAGGAGTCGAATGGCGCCCAAGGTCGTGCTCGTCACCGGTTGCAGCCGCTTCCTCGGCGGCCACCTCGCCGCGCGCTTCGCCGCCGACCCGAGCGTCGAGCGGGTGCTGGCCGTGGACACCGAGCCGCCGCCGCGCGACGTGCTGCGCCGCATGGGCCGCGCCGAGTTCGTCCGCGCCGACATCCGCAACCCGCTCATCGCCAAGGTCATCTCCTCCGCCGCCGTGGACACGGTCGTGCACGCCTCGGTCACGGCGAACCCGCCGGGTCCCGCCAGGCGCACGGTGCTCAAGGAGATGAACGTCATCGGCACGATGCAGCTGCTGGCCGCGTGCCAGAAGTCGCCGCACGTGCGCAAGCTCGTGGTGAAGTCGACCAGCGCGGTGTACGGGTCCAGCTCGCGCGACCCCGCCGTGTTCACCGAGGACATGGCCCCGAAGGACCTGCCGACCAGCGGCTACAGCAAGGACGCGGTCGAGGTCGAGGGGTACGTGCGGGGGTTCAGCAGGCGCAGGCCCGACGTGGTCGTGACGATGCTGCGCTTCACCAACTTCATCGGCCCGCGCATCGACACCGTCCTGACCAGGTACTTCGCCCTGCCGGTCGTGCCGACCGTGCTCGGGTACGACGCCCGCGTGCAGGTGCTGCACTCCGAGGACGCGCTGGCGGTCATGGAGCGGGCGACGGTGCGCGACCTGCCCGGCGTGTACAACGCGGGCGGGGACGGGGTGCTGCTGCTGTCGCAGGCCATCCGGCGGGCCGGGCGGCTCAACCTGCCGGTGCCGAGCCCCGCGGTGCCGCTGGCGGGCCGGTTGTTCCGGGGCGCGCGGCTGGTGGACTTCTCCGCGGACCAGATGCGGTTCCTGAACTGGGGGCGGGTGGTGGACACGACCCTGTTGAAGGAGGAGTTCGGGTTCACACCCCGGTGGACGACGCAGCAGGCGTTCGACGACTACGTGAGCGGTCGCGGGATGCGGCCGGTGATCGACCCGGAGCTGGTGGCCGGGGTGGAGCGCGGCGTCCTGGACGTCGCGGCGCGGTTCCGGTGAGCGCCGGGCCGGTGCTGGGCCGGTCGTCGGACCGGGTGGTGGCGGGGCCGCTGAGCGGTCCCGGACGGGTCGTGGACCGGCGGGGCGTCGCCGGGTGGACGAGGATCGAGCGGGTCGGGTGCGGGCGGAGCGGTTCGGTGCGGGCGGGGACGACGCGGGGTCAGACGGCGCTGGTGCGGACAGCGCTGGCGCGAACGACGCAGGCGGTGGCGAGCGGAGGAGGAGCCGGGTGGCCGAGGCACGGGTGATCCCCCTGCGCGGCGGTGGTCGCGCCTCCCGCGAGCGGGGAGCGCCTCGGCGACCGGACGACCCGTTCGACGGCGCCGCGCGCGAGCTGGCAGCCGACGCCGAGCGGGTGACGGCGCAGGACGCCGCCCCCGAGCCCGCCGACTGGGAGAAGCGGCTGGCCGAGCTGCTGGCGTTCGCGCGCAGGCGGGTCCAGGGCGAGTACGAGGTGGACGAGTTCGGCTTCGACCCCGACCTCACCGACAACCTGCTCCTCCCGGTGTTCCGACCGCTGTACGAGAAGTGGTTCCGGGTCGAGACCAGCGGAGTCCACAACATCCCGAGCGAGGGCGGCGCGCTGATCGTCGCCAACCACTCGGGCACCATGCCGCTCGACGCGATGATGACCGCCTACGCGGTGCGCGCGGAGCACCCGGCGGGCCGCTACCTGCGGATGCTCGGCGCCGACCTGGTGTTCAAGACGCCGGTGCTGGGCGCGGTGGCGCGCAAGTCCGGCCAGACCCTGGCCTGCCACCCGGACGCGGAGCGGCTGCTGAAGTCCGACGAGGTCGTCGGCGTGTGGCCGGAGGGCTTCAAGGGCATCGGCAAGCCCTACCGCGACCGCTACAAGCTGCAGCGGTTCGGCCGGGGCGGGTTCGTCTCGGCGGCGCTGCGCACCGGCGTGCCGATCATCCCCTGCTCGATCGTGGGCGCCGAGGAGATCTACCCGAAGATCGGCGACCTGAAGCCGCTGGCCAGGCTGTTCGGCTTCCCCTACTTCCCGGTGACCCCGTTCTTCCCGTGGCTGGGCCCCCTGGGCGTCGTGCCGCTGCCGACGAAGTGGCACATCGAGTTCGGCGAGCCGATCAGCACGGCCGAGCACGGCCCGGCGGCGGCGGACGACCCGATGCTGGTGTTCAACCTGACCGACCAGGTGCGGGAGACCATCCAGCAGACCCTGTACCGCCTGCTCGCGCAGCGGCGGAACATCTTCCTGGGCTGAAACCAGCGCGCCGGGCCTCCCCTCTCGGGAAGCCCGGCGCGCTCAGCCAACTCACCGCAGCCAACTCACCGCAGCCAACTCACCGCAGCGATCTCATCGCAGCCAACTCACCACAGCCAACTCACCGCCGCGATCTCACCGCAGCGTGCTCACCACCGCCCGCGCCGCCACGCCACACCCGCCGCGACCAGCCCGGCCACCGCGCCCAGCCCCAGCACCGAGGGCACCCCGATCCGGGCCGCCTTGCGGGCCGTGCGGAAGTCCCGCGTCTCCCAGCCGCGCTTGCGCGCCGTCTCGCGCAGGCCCGAGTCCGGGTTCACCGCGACCGCCGTGCCGACCACCGACAGCATCGGCACGTCGTTCACCGAGTCCGAGTACGCCGTGCACCGGCGCAGGTCCAGGCCCTCCTGCGCGGCCAGCGCGCGCACCGCGTGCGCCTTCGCCTTGCCGTGCAGCAGGTCGCCCACGAGCCTGCCCGTGTAGATCCCGTCCACGTTCTCGCCGACCGTGCCCAGCGCCCCGGTGAGCCCGAGCCGCCTGGCGATGATCGTCGCCAGCTCGACCGGCGTCGCCGTCACGAGCCACACGCGCTGACCGGCGTCCAGGTGCATCTGCGCGAGCGCCTGCGTGCCCGCCCAGATCTTGTCCGCCATCAGCTCGTCGTAGATCTCCTCGCCGAGGCTGATGATCTCCGCGACGCTGCGCCCCGCCACGAACGACAGGGCCTGCTCGCGCGACTCCTTCACGCTCTGCGGGTTCTCCCGGCCGCCCACCCGGAACTTCAGCTGCTGCCAGGCGAAGCCCACCAGGTCCGAGTTCCTGAAGTACTTCCTGGCCGCGAGCCCGCGCGCGAAGTGGAAGATCGACGCGCCCATCATCATCGTGTTGTCCACGTCGAAGAAGGCGGCTGCCGTCAAGTCCGACGCCGCCTGACCCGGTGCGTCGGCGAGTGCAGCCGCCGCCGACGCCTCGCCCGCCAGTTCGGCGAGCCTCTCGCGCTCGGCCGAGCCCTGCACCACACGCTTCGACACCACTCCAGCGCCTCCCAGGGGTTCGATGCGACAAGAGTAGCGATCAGCCGGTGGGGAGGATGCCGGACAGCCCCGGCAGCTCCAGCGGCAGCGGCAGTTGCAGCGACGGCAGCGGGAGGGTGGGCAGCAGGTCCGTGAGCTGCGGCAGCGGCAGCTGCACTCCGGGCTGCTCGGTCTGCGGCTGGCCCGCCTTGGGCGTGGTGGTCACCACCGTCGGCCGCCCCGCACCGGTGGTGGGGACCACGTCGGGCCTCGGCGCGCCGGTCGTGCCGGGGCTCACCTGACCGGTGCCGGGCACGGGCGCGGACGAGGTCGTGGACGGGACCGCCGACGTCGGGCCCGGTTCCTGGCCGACCGGCTCGCACCGCTCCTCGGCGGGGAGCGGTCCGAGGTCGTCGGACGTGCCCGAGGTCACCACCGCGCACTCGGCGCGGGCCAGCAGGCCGACCACGCGCAGCCCGATGCGGCCCAGCAGCTCCATCGACCCGCCCGCGCGTGCGTCCGCGTCGGCGGGCAGCTCGTGGCGCACCGAGTCCAGCTTGTGCGACTGGGCGGCTGCCCACTCGTACAGCGAGCCGAGCGCGCCCCGGTCGACCGCCGTGCCGTGCGCGACCAGCGCCCGCGCGCCCGCCGACGCGTCCGCGTCGAAGTCGGAGAACGCGGTCAGGTACCCGGCGACCGGTCCGCCGCCGGTGTCCCGGCCCCGCCCGGCCAGCGTCTCCACCTCGGACAGCCGGGACGCGGCGAACTCCAGCCGCTTGAAGCCCTTGCCGTCCTCGGCGAACGTGAGCCCGAGCTGGGCCTCCTCGGCGGTCCGCTTGACCCCGTACAGCGCGTCGCCGGGCAGCGCGTCCTTGCTCAGCAGGACCGACATCCCCGCCAGCGACAGCAGCAGGCACAGCGCCGCCGCCGAGGCGACCAGGAACCGCCCGCGCGCGCCGCCGCGTCTTCGCCGCTCCCCGAGGTCGGTGACGCCACCCCGGCCCGCGCCGGAGCCCGCGTCGACGCGCGAGCCCGTGCCGTCAGAGCCATCCGTGCCATCAGCGCCGTCAGCGCCACCCACCGGCTCCAGGATCGCCGTGTCGGCGATCGAGGCGGCCATCCCGTCCAGCACCCGCGCGCGCATCCGAGCCCTGGTGTCCGAGTCCGGACCGCCCTGCTCGGCCGCCCGCCTGAGCACCTCGACGACGGCCAGCTCACGCGCGAAGTCCGGGTCCGCCTTGCCCTCCGGCAGCGCCTCGACAGCGCGGGCGAACTCCTCGTCGTCCCCGTGACGCCCCAGCGGCGTGATTCCTCTACCCACCATCCCGCACCGTCCGACCAGCGTGCCTGCACCGAAGTAACGAACCGGGATGTTCCGGGGTTACGCGCGACCGAGCGGTCCGGCGCCGCTCACCGCAACCACTGTGGCAGCAGTTGGGCCAACCGGCGCACCGCGCGGTGCTGCAGGGCCTTGACGGCACCCTCGTTGCGCCCCATCTTCGCCGCGGTCTCGGCCACGGACAAGCCCTGGATGAAGCGCAGGGTAATGCACTCGCGCTGGTCATCCCCCAGTTGGCGGACGCAGCGGAGCAGCTCCTCGCTCGTCGCCAGCGCCAGCACCTCCTGCTCCGGCCCGTCCGCCGCCTCGCGGTTGTCCGCCAGCTCGGCCGTGGTGATCTCCAACCGGTACCGGCTGGACTTCACGTGGTCGAACACGATGTTCCTGGCGATCGTCACGAACCACGCGCCCACGTCCCGGCCCTGGTAGCTGATCGACCCGATGCTCCGCAGCGCCCGCAGGAACGTCTCGCTGGTGACGTCCTCGGCCAGCGTCCGGTCCCCGATCCGGAACAGGACGTAGCGGTACACCACGTCGACGTACCGGTCGTACAGGGCGCCGAACGCCTCCTTGTCGCCGCCCTGGGCGGCGCGCACCAGGGCCCACGGCTCGTCTGGCGCCTCGCCGTCCACGTCCTCGCCCGTGCTCGACCGCCTGCCCCCGCCCCACAGGGAGCGGAGACCACGGCGGGGTCTCGCGCTGTTCTCGCGCGTCCTCGCGGTCATCGGCTCGCGGCACCTCCACGGAGTCGACGCTCCCGCAGCATACGTTTCCCCACCTCTGTATCAGGGATTCGGTGACAGTAGGGACCGGTGCGCGCGTTCCGCGAGCGGGGTCACCCGAGGGCACTACGTGCGCGGCCCCGACCGTGCCAGACTGCGACCAGGTCCCGCAGGGTCCCCGACGAGGAGGCTGCCTTGGTCGCTCCCGCCCGCAACGTCGCAGACCTGGTGCGCGAGTCGGCGCGCAGGGGACCGGGCCACCCGGCCGTGGTCGACGTCACCACGTCGGAGGTCCTGGACTGGGGTCGGCTGGACGCGGCGGTGGACGCGGAGGCCCGAAGGCTCGTGGCCGAGGGGCTGCGGCCGGGCGACCGGGTCGCGGTGCGGCTGCCGTCCGGCCCGGCGTTCTGCGCGGCGGTGTTCGGCGCGCTGCGCGCGGGCGGCGTCCTGGTGCTGCTGGGCGCGGGTCAGCCGCGCCGCGAGCTGGACCGGCTGCTCGCCGACAGCGGGGCCCGGCTGCTGGTGGGCGACCTCGCAGACCTAGCCGAAGACGCCGACGCGGGCGAGCCTCTGAACCCGGAGGTCACCGTGCTGCCCGCGCCCGCGCTGGACGTGGCGGCGGGCTCGGTCGACCCGGTCGACGCGGTCCGGGGCGGCGAGGACGTCGCCGTGATCGGCTACACCTCCGGCACCTCGGGCGTGCCGCGCGGCGCGATGCTGTCGCACCGGGCGCTGCTGGCGAACGTCGACCAGTGCGCCGAGCTGCGCCCCGCCCCGGTCACGGCGGGGGACCGGGTGCTGCTCGCGCTGCCGCTGTTCCACGTCTACGGGCTCGGCCCCGGCCTGCTCCAGGTCGCGGGCGCGGGTGCCACCGCCGTGCTGGTCGAGCGGTTCGACCCGGACGCCGCGCTCACCGCGATCCGCGAGCACCGGGTGACCGCGCTGGTCGGCGTGCCGCCGATGTACCGGGCGCTGCTGGCCCAGCCGGTCGAGCGCTTGCGCCGCGACCTGGCCACCGTGCGCCTGTTCACCTCCGGCGCGGCCCCGCTGCCGCCCGAGGTGCTGACCGGGATGCGCGCCGCGACGGGCCTGGTCGTGCACGAGGGCTACGGCCTCACCGAGACCGGTCCCGTGCTGACGTCCTCGCTGGTCACGGGCACGGCGAAGCCGGGTTCGGTGGGCAGCCCGCTGCCCGGCGTCGAGCTGCGCCTGGTCGACAGCGACGGCTCCCCGCTCGACCTGGAGGAGGACGAGCCGGGCACCGGGCTGGTGTCGGTGCGCGGCGCGAACCTGTTCAGCGGCTACTGGCCGGACGGCGCGCACGGCCCGGCCGAGGACGGCTGGTTCCGCACCGGCGACGTCGGCTACCTGGACTCCGACGGGGACCTGCACCTGGTCGACCGGGCGGGCGACCTGATCATCGTCAACGGGTTCAACGTCTACCCGCACGAGATCGAGGCGGTGCTGCGCGAGCTGCCCGGCGTGGTCGAGGCGGCGGCGGTGGGCGTGCCGGACGAGCGGACCGGCGAGGCGGTCAAGGTCGTGCTGGCGCTGGCGGACGGGGTCGAGCTGGACGAGGCGCGGGTGCGCGAGCACTGCGCGGACCGGCTGGCGAAGTTCAAGGTCCCGACCTCGGTGGAGTTCACCTCGGCGCTGCCGCACTCGCCGACCGGCAAGGTCGCGCGGGCCCTGCTCCGGCCGCCGCTGATCTGAGGGGGAGGATGGGGGCCGTGAGCCACCACGTCACCCTCGTCACCCGCGTCGACTGCCACTCGTGCGAGCAGGCCAGGGCGGATTTGGACCGGATCTGCGGCGAGCTGGGCGTGCCGTGGGACGTCGTCGACGTCGACTCGGACCGGGAGCTGCGCGCCGAGTACGGCGACCGGGTGCCGGTGATCCTGGTCGACGGCGAGGAGCACGGGTACTGGGAGGTCGAGGAGGACCGGCTGCGCGCCGCGCTGGCCTGACCGCACTGGCCTGACCGTGCCCGCCTGACCGCGCCCGCCTGACCGCGCTGCCCTGACCGGGACCGGGGCCACTCGCGTCGCGCCCACCCGTGCGCGCGCGTAGGCCGCTCGGGTGCGCTGAGCGGGAAAAACCACCCAGGGGTGGTAAGCCGCCACCGCGCGAACCGGGCCGGAGCCGGTGTCGAATGTCCGGCATGACTCGCTGGAAGGCCGCACTGCTCGGGCTGCTCTCGGTGGCCGCCGCGCTGGCGGCGGGGCACCTGGCCGCAGGGTTCGTGGGGCTGTCCGCCTCGCCGTACCTGGCGGTCGGCAACACCGCGATCGACTTCACGCCGACCCCGGTGAAGGACTTCGCCGTCCGCACCTTCGGCACCGCCGACAAGCCCGTGCTGCTGCTCGGCATGGCGGTGGTGATCGCGCTGCTCGCCGTGCTGGCCGGCCTGCTGTCCCGCCGCTCCCCGCTGCCCGGCACGGTGCTGGCGGGCGCGCTGGGCCTGATCGGCATCGCGGCCGTGCTGTACCGGCCGGACCTCGGCAGGCTGGCCGTCCTCGCCCCGCTGGCGAGCCTGGTGGCGGGCGTGGGCGCGTTCCGCTGGCTGCACGGCCGGGTGAGCGCCCCGACGGCTCCTGGCGGCGCTCAGCCGCCAGGCCGCGCCCCGACCCGACCCGCCCCGAAGGCCACCACCGCCGACCGCGCCCCAGACGGCGCCCCCGACGCCGCCGACGCCGACCCGGACGGACGCGCCCGAACCGGTGGTGTCCCGGCCGAGGACGACCCGATCGGTCCCGACCCGCGCGGGGGAGCCCCGGCCGCCCCCGGTCCCACCCCCGCAGCCCCCACCCCCGCCTCCGCCGAGAAGCCCGTCGCCCCCGACCGCCGCGCGTTCCTCACCGTCGCGGGCGCGGCCGTCGTCGCCGGGGCCTCCGGCCAGCTCATCGGCAGCCGGACCGACGTCGAGGGCTCCCGCACCGCCGTCGGCAGCCTCGAACCCGCCGTCCGCGCCCCCGCCCTCCCGGACGGCGTCGACTTCGCCGCCGAGGGCACCCCGACCTTCCTCACCCCGAACGCCGACTTCTACCGCGTCGACACCGCCCTGACCGTGCCCAAGGTCCGCGCCGAGGACTGGTCGCTCAAGGTCCACGGCCTGGTCGACCGCGAGCTCACCCTCAGCTACGAGGACCTGCGCAGCCGCGACCTCGTCGAGCAGGTCACCACCCTCACCTGCGTCTCCAACGAGGTCGGCGGCCCCTACGCCTCCACCGCGACCTTCGTCGGCGTCCCGCTGCGCGACGTGCTGCTCGAGGCGGGCGTCCGCCCCGGAGCCGACCAGCTGTTCTCCACCAGCGCGGACGGCTGGACGGCGGGCACGCCGGTCGACGTCGTCATGGAGCCCGACCGGGGCGCCCTGATCGCGCTGGCCATGAACGGCGAGCCGCTGCCGGTCGAGCACGGCTTCCCGGCCCGGCTGGTCGTGCCCGGCCTCTACGGGTACATCTCAGCCACCAAGTGGGTCGTCGACCTGCTGCTCACCACGTTCGCCGAGCGCACCTGCTACTGGCGCGAGCGCGGCTGGGGCCAGTTCGGGCCGATCAAGGTCATGTCCCGGATCGACAGCCCCAAGGGCCTGTCCACGGTCACCGGCAAGGCCGTGGTGACCGGCGTCGCCTGGGCCCAGCCGGTGGGCGTCGGCAAGGTCGAGGTGCGCGCCGACGGCGGCCCGTGGCAGACCGCGCGGCTGGCCGCCGAGGTGAACGCCTCGACCTGGCGGATGTGGCGGGCCGAGCTGGACCTGCCGCCCGGCGGCCACACCGTCGAGGTGCGCGCCACCGACCGGGACGGCCGGACCCAGCCGCAGGAGCGGGTGCCCCCGATCCCGGACGGGGCGACCGGCTGGCACTCGATTTTCTTCACGGTCGGGTGAAAGAACTGAACCTCAGGGCGATACGAGTCGAACGAATCAGTGGAATCCACTGATGGTTGAACTCACTGAGGAGTGATCCGCCGTGCGGAACAGCAAGCTCGCCCTCGTCGGAACCGCGCTGGTCGCGTCCCTGGCCCTCACCGCCTGCGGAGGCAGCGGGGACACCGCGTCGACGAGCAGCGCGCCCGCCGCCTCGTCGTCCGCGCCGATGACCCAGATGAGCAGCGCGGACGGCGCCACGAAGACCACCGACGTCTTCGGCCCCGGCTGCGCCAGCGTCCCGCAGGACCCGTCCAACAAGGGCTCCCTGGAGGGCATGGTCACCGACCCGGTGGCCACCGCCGCCAGCAACAACCCGCTGCTCACCAAGCTGGTCACCGCCGTGAAGGCGGCGAACCTGGTCGACACGCTCAACGCGCAGACCGCGATCACCGTGTTCGCGCCCGCCGACCCGGCGTTCGAGGCCCTCGGCGAGGCCAAGTTCCAGGAGCTCGCGGCCAAGCCGGAGGAGCTGGCCAAGGTCCTGCAGTACCACGTGGTCGGCAAGCGCTACGACGCCGAGGGCCTGGAGGCCGCGGGCACCGTCAAGGCGCTGACCGGGGAGGAGCTCAAGATCACCGGCTCCGGCGAGTCGATGATGGTCAACGACGCGAAGGTCCTGTGCGGGAACATCCCGACCAAGAACGCCACCGTGTTCGTGATCGACACCGTGCTGACCGCGCCCGCCGCCTGATCGGGGGGCAGCGCAGGCGAGCCGCGGGGACCGGGGACGGGCCCGCGGCTCGCCGCCTTCCGGGGGTGGCTCCGGGGGCGACCTCCGGGAGCGCTGTCCGGGGGGCTCCGACGTGTTCGTCGACTTCACCCGGTGTGACGGGGCGGTTCCGCCGACTTTGTGCGTGCGTTCACAAGCTGTACGGTGGTCGCATCACACCGCTGGTGGAGGTGCCCGGCGGCTCTTGGTGGCGGACGTCTGAGGAGTACCAGCGTGGCGGCTCAGCGGGGCGAGGGTGACGCGAGCGCGACCACCCCGAAGGCCCCTGCGGAGGCCGAGGTCCGGGAGCGGGCCCGCGCGATCCCCGAAGCGGCGGTCGCCCGGCTCGCGGTGTACCTGAGGGTGCTCTCCGGCATGGCCGATCAGGGCGTGACGACCATCTCCAGCGAGGAGCTCTCCGGGGCAGCCGGGGTCAACTCGGCGAAGCTCCGCAAGGACCTGTCCTACGTCGGCTCGTACGGCACGCGCGGCGTCGGCTACGACGTCGAGGTCCTCGTGAGCCACATCGAGCGCATCCTCGGGCTCACCCGCAAGCACAGCGTCGCGGTGGTGGGAATCGGTAATCTTGGTCACGCGCTGGCCAACTACGGCGGCTTCCCCAGCAGGGGCTTCCCGGTGGCCGCGCTGTTCGACATGGACCCCGACCTGACCGGTGTCCCGGTAGGGGGAATCCCGGTCAGCCACATCGACGACCTCACCTCGGTCTGCGCCGAGCGGGAGGTGTCCATCGGGGTCATCGCGACCCCGCCCCAGGCGGCCCAGGCCGTCTGCGACCGTTTGGTATCCGCCGGAGTGCAGTGCATCCTGAACTTCGCACCCGTCGTCCTCCAGGTCCCGGACAACGTCGAGGTGCGCAAGGTCGACCTGGCGGTCGAGATGCAGATCCTGTCGTTCCACGTCGCGCGACGGGCTGACGAAGCCGCCGGGGAAGTGGTCAGCGGAGCCAGCGGAGTCGGTGTGGACGGGGTGGTGATTCGCCCGTGAGCGTGCGGGTAGTGAGCCGGACGGCTCCGTGGGGCGTGGTCGCGGTATGAGCCTCCTCGTCGTGGGGCTGTCCCACCGGACCACACCGGTGCCCGTGCTGGAGCGCGCGGCCGTCTCCGACCTTCCCAAGGTCCTCGGCCAGCTGCTCGCCGCCCCCAGCGTCTCCGAGGCCGTGCTGCTCTCGACCTGCAACCGGGTCGAGGTGTACGCCGTCGTCGAGACCTTCCACGGTGGCATGAACGAGGTCGTCGAGGTGCTCGCCCGCCAGTCGGGCGTGGACACCGCCGAGCTCTTCGAGCACCTGTACGTCCACTACGCGGGCGCCGCGGTGGACCACCTGTTCTCCGTGGCCGCGGGCCTGGACTCGATGGTCGTGGGCGAGGCCCAGATCCTCGGCCAGCTGCGCTCCGCGTACGCCGCAGCCGACGAGGCGGGCGTGGTCGGGCGCACGCTGCACGAGCTGGTCCAGCAGGCGCTGCGCGTGGGCAAGCGGGTGCACAGCGACACCGGCATCGACCACGCGGGCGCGTCCGTGGTGTCCGAGGCCCTCGCCGACGCCGAGCAGGCGCTCGGCGGCCTGGCGGGCAAGCGGGCCCTGATCGTCGGCGCGGGCTCCATGGGCGGTCTCGCCGTGGCGCACCTGCGCCGCGCGGGCATCGGCTCGGTCGCCATCGCCAACCGCACCGCCGCCAACGGCGCCCGCCTCGCCGAGGCCCTGCGCGCCGAGGGCGTGCCCGCCGAGTCGGTGGGCCTGGACGCCCTGTTCGAGCAGGTCGCCGCCGCCGACGTGCTGTTCGCCTGCACCGGCTCGGTGGAGCTCACCGTCGGCGCCGAGGCCATCGGCGACCGCGCGCCCGACCGGCCGCTGGTCGTCTGCGACCTCGGCCTCCCCAAGGACGTCGACCCCGCCGCCGAACTGCTGGCGAACGTGCGGGTGGTCGACCTGGAGACCCTGCAGCGCAGGCTGTCCGACGCCCCGACCGGGCAGGACGCCCAGCGCGCGGCGGAGATCGTGGCCGAGGAGGTCCGCGCCTACCTGGCCGGGCAGCGCTCGGCCGAGGTCACGCCCACCGTCACGGCCCTGCGCAAGCGCGCCGCCGAGGTGGTCGACTCCGAGCTGCTGCGGCTCGACTCCCGGCTGCCCGAGCTGGACGGCGCGGTGCGCGCCGAGCTGGCCAAGACGGTCCGCAGGGTGGTCGACAAGCTGCTGCACACGCCGACCGTGCGGGTCAAGCAGCTGGCCGCGGGGCCGGGCGGCGCGGGCTACGCCGAGGCGCTGCGCGAGCTGTTCGGCCTCGACCCGCAGGCGCCCGCCTCGATCAGCACCCCCCAGTCCCCGCAACACAAAGGTGAGATGCGGTGAACCGCACCCTGAGGATCGGCACCCGAGGAAGCGCGCTGGCGCTCGCGCAGACCGGCATCATCGCCGACGCCCTGCGCGCCGCGGGCGCCCAGGTGGAGATCGTCACGGTCTCCACGCCCGGTGACCGCTCGCACGCGCCCATCGCGGAGATCGGCATCGGGGTCTTCACCTCGGCGCTGCGCGACGCGCTCGCGCACGGCGAGGTCGACGTCGCCGTGCACTCGTACAAGGACCTGCCCACCGCCCCGGACACCCGGCTCTCGCTGGCCGCGATCCCGCAGCGGGAGGACCCGCGCGACGCGCTGGTCGCCCGCGACGGGCTCACCCTGGGCGAGCTGCCCCCCGGCTCCAAGGTCGGCACGGGCTCCCCGCGCCGCGCCACCCAGCTGGCCGCGCTCGGCCTCGGGCTGGAGATCCTGCCCATCCGGGGCAACATCGACAGCCGCATGGCCCGCGTCTTCGACGGCGAGCTGGACGCCGTCGTGCTCGCCCGCGCCGGGATCTCCCGGCTCGGCCGGGTCGAGAACATCACCGAGGTCCTCGACCCGATCCAGATGCTCCCCGCGCCCGCGCAGGGCGCACTGGCGATCGAGTGCCGGGTCGACGACGTCGACACCGAGCACTTGCTCCGCTCCACGCTCGACGATTCGGCCAGTCGGGCCGCTGTCACCGCCGAGCGCGCCATGCTGGCCGCGCTCGAAGCCGGGTGCAGCGCGCCGGTCGGCGCACTGGCCGATGTGGTGGAAGACCTCGACGACGAGGGAGCGGTGGTCCTCCGCATCTCCCTCCGCGGGGTCGTGGCGGCGGAGGACGGCGACCTCCTCCGCGCGTCGGCCACCGGTGACTTGACCGCAGCAGAGGAACTCGGCCGCGCGCTGGCCGCCGAGTTGCTCGACCTCTCCGGCCACGCCGCAGCGCGGTCGGCGGGGCGTAGTTGATGGGGAGTGCCCTGATGACCCGCGCGCGCAAGACCCCCGGCCGAGTCGCCTTCGTGGGCTCCGGCCCAGGTGACACCGGGCTCCTCACGGTCCGGGCCCGCGACCTCCTCGGCAAGGCCGAGCTGGTCGTGACGGACCCGGACGTGCCCGCCGAGGTGGTCGCCTTGGTCCCGGACGGCGTCGAGGTCCGGCCAGCGGTCGGCGAGCCCGCGGACGTGGCGAAGGACCTGGTGGCCGAGGCCAAGAACGGCGCGGCCGTGGTCCGGCTGGTCGCGGGCGACCCGCTGACCCTGGACTCCGTGGTCAAGGAGGCGCACGCCGTCTCCAAGACCACGATCGCCTTCGACGTGGTCCCCGGCGTGCCCGCGGGCACGGCCGTCCCCGCGTACGCGGGGGTCGCGCTGGGCGCGGTGCACACCGAGGCCGACGTGCGCGGCGCCGTCGACTGGGCCGGGCTCGCCTCGGCGACCGGCACGCTCGTGCTGCACGCGACCGGCGGCCACCTGGCCGAGGCGGCGTCCTCGCTGGTGGAGCACGGCCTGGCCCCGCAGACCCCGGTCGCGGTGACCGCCGACGGCACCGGCTTCAGCCAGCGCACCGTCGACACCACGCTGGCCTCGCTGGCCGCCGACGCGGGCGAGCTGTCCGGCCCGCTGGTGGTCACGGTCGGCAGCGCGGTCGCGAACCGGCCGAAGCTGTCCTGGTGGGAGTCGCGGGCGCTGTACGGCTGGCGCGTGCTGGTGCCCAGGACCAAGGAGCAGGCGGGCGCGATGAGCGACCGGCTGCACTCGCACGGCGCCATCCCCGTGGAGGTGCCGACGATCTCCGTCGAGCCGCCGCGCAGCCCGGCGCAGATGGAGCGCTCGGTCAAGGGCCTGGTCGACGGCCGCTACCAGTGGGTCGTGTTCACCTCGACCAACGCGGTGCGCGCGGTGTGGGAGAAGTTCCGCGAGTTCGGCCTGGACGCCCGCGCGTTCTCCGGCGTGAAGATCGCCTGCGTCGGCGAGGCCACCGCGGCGAAGGTGCGCGGCTTCGGCATCATCCCGGAGCTGGTGCCGTCCGGCGAGCAGTCCTCCGAGGGCCTGCTGGCCGACTTCCCGCCGTACGACGACATCCTGGACCCGGTCGACCGGGTGCTGCTGCCGCGCGCCGACATCGCCACCGAGACCCTCGCGGCGGGCCTGCGCGACCGGGGCTGGGAGATCGACGACGTGACGGCCTACCGCACCGTGCGGGCCGCCCCGCCGCCCGCCGACACCCGCGAGATGATCAAGTCCGGCGGGTTCGACGCGGTGTGCTTCACCTCGTCGTCCACGGTCCGGAACCTGGTCGGCATCGCGGGCAAGCCGCACGCCCGCACGCTGGTGGCCTGCATCGGCCCGCAGACGGCGGAGACGGCGCGCGAGTTCGGCCTGCGCGTGGACGTGCAGCCCGAGGACGCGAACGTCCCGGCGCTGGTGGACGCGCTGGCGCAGCACGCGGCCAGGCTGCGCGCCGAGGGCGCGCTGCCCCCGCCGCGCAAGACCAAGCGCCTGCGCAGGTCCTGAGCCACCCGCTGAGACCGGCGTGATCTGAGCCTCGCGCGGCCCGTCCCGGAACTCCGGGGCGGGCCGCGCGCGTTGTGCCTGGTGCGCGGTGACCCGTTCGGCTCGCCGCCGGAGCGGGGGGCGCGCGGCACCCCCGGTGCGCCGGTGGTGGCGGGGCGGGGACAGAATCGGTGTGACGACGCTCGGTGACGAGCGCGTCGAGCGCCGCCCCCGCCGGGGAGCGCGCCGAGCAGGACCGCCGCTGGACGTGAGCCGGACCACCGGTTCCCGCCGAGCGCGGACCGCCCCGGCGTCGTCACGCCCGGTGATCGATCCGGGTGCGACCGCACGGCCGCGCCGGGCCCCCGGCGCGGGTGGTCCAGCAAGCCCGCCGCCCGGCGGCGCCCCGCGAGGCGGCGGACGGGCGGACCCGACAGCCGCCGAGGAGTGCACCGGAAGTGTTCCCGTCCCACCGCCCCCGCCGCCTGCGCACCACGCCCGCCATGCGCAGGCTGGTCGCCGAGACCGACGTCAGGCCGCGTCAGCTCGTGCTGCCCGCGTTCGTGAAGGAGGGCGCGCGGGAGGCCGTCGAGATCGCCTCCATGCCGGGCGTCTTCCAGCACAGCCGCGACTCGCTGCGCAAGGCCGCCGTCGAGGCGGTCGAGGCGGGTGTCGGCGGGATCATGCTGTTCGGCGTGCCCGCCGAGCGCGACGCCGTCGGCTCCGGCGCGACCGACCCGGACGGCGTCCTCAACGCCGCCCTGGCCGACCTGCGCTCCGAGCTGGGCGACGCCACCGTGCTGATGTCGGACTGCTGCCTGGACGAGTTCACCGACCACGGGCACTGCGGCGTGCTGGCCGCCGACGGGACCGTCGACAACGACGCGACCCTGGAGGTCTACGGCGAGATGGCCGTGGCCCAGGCCCGCGCGGGCGCCCACCTGGTGGGTCCCAGCGGCATGATGGACGGCCAGGTCGGGTTCATCCGGACCGCGCTGGACGAGGCCGGGTTCGCCGACACCGGCATCCTCGCCTACACCGCCAAGTACTCGTCGGCGCTGTACGGGCCGTTCCGGGACGCGGTGGAGTCGCAGCTCAAGGGCGACCGCAAGACCTACCAGCAGGACCCGGCGAACGTCCGCGAGTCGCTGCGCGAGCTGGCCCTGG
This sequence comes from Actinosynnema pretiosum, assembly GCF_024171695.1. Taxonomy (GTDB): domain Bacteria; phylum Actinomycetota; class Actinomycetes; order Mycobacteriales; family Pseudonocardiaceae; genus Actinosynnema; species Actinosynnema pretiosum. The sequence goes on from NZ_JAMTCF010000007.1 coordinate 39,228, forward strand.
ACCTCGCCGAGGGCGCCGACCTGGTCATGGTCAAGCCCGCGCTGCCCTACCTGGACGTGCTGCGGCAGGTCGCCGACGCCAGCGACGTGCCGGTGGCGGCGTACCAGATCTCCGGCGAGTACGCGATGGTCGAGGCCGCCGCCGCGAACGGCTGGATCGAGCGCGAGCGCACCGTGCTGGAGCTGCTGACCTCGATCCGGCGCGCGGGCGCCGACATCGTGCTCACCTACTGGGCGGCCGAGGCCGCGGCTTGGTTGGACCGCTGATGAGCGAGGGGTGGTTCGGCGCGCCGAAGAAGGACGAGGACAAGCCCAAGAAGCCCGCGCCGCCGAGGATGGTGGTGCTCGCGCAGCGGCTGTGGTTCGGGGTCGCCGCGCTGGGGCTGGTGGGGCTCGTCGTGCGGCTGATGGACCGGACGGCCGTCACCGCGCAGGTCAGGGCCGAGTACCCGGACTGGCACCAGTCGATGATCGACGACGGGGTCACCGCGACGATCGGCGGCGCGCTGATGGTGCAGCTGCTGATGACGGCGGTGTACGTGCTGCTGGCGGTGCGGTTCGCCAGCGGGCAGAACTGGGCGCGGATCGTGCTGACCGTGTTCGCCGGGTTCGGGATCGCCTCGAACGGCATCTCGCTGCTGGCGGTGGGCACGGGGCTGGCGGAGGTGCTGAAGGTCGCGGCGCCGCCGGTGTCCGACCTGGTCGTGGGCGGTGTGCTGCTGGTGGTCTACCCGGTGTCGCTGGTGCTGATGTACCACCCGACGACCAAGGGCTACTTCCTCCCGCGACCACCCGTGACCGGCCCGCGACGCACGGTAGCTAACGGGTTGTAGTCGGACGGTTGTGCTGCGTCATGTCCGGCTTGTCGGTTCTCTACCGTTCCGATCATGACCACCCCCGATCCGCACGGCACGCCGGGACAGCCGCCGCAGGGGTACCCGCAGGCCGGGTACCCCCAGGCGGGCGTCCCGCAGGGCTACCCGCAGCAGGGCTACCCGCAGCAGGGCTACCCGCAGGCGGGCACCCCGCCGCAGGGCTATCCCTCGTTCCCGGCGGCCAACCCGATGTCCGAGGGCGAGCCGACGCCCCGCCCGAAGTCCGTCGACCTGTCCTTCCTGCTCTGGATGGTCAGCGCGGTCCTGTCCGTGCTGACGCTCATCGTCACCAACCTCAACATCGAGGCGACGGTCGCCGAGACCGCGGCCCGGCTCACCGAGGCGGGTCTGCCCGTCGACCCGGCCGAGATCGACACGAGCGTCAGCGTCGTCAGCGTCGTGATCTCGCTGGCGATCAACGCGATCTGGGTCGCGGTGGCGTTCGTGATGCGCAACGGCGCGAACTGGGCGCGCATCGTGCTGACCGTCCTCGGCGCGCTGTCCCTGGTGTTCAGCTCGCTCTTCAGCCTCCTCTCGCTCCCCGTGCTGTTCTCCATCGGGGCGCTCGGCGTCGTGGAGGCGCTGCTCAGCATCGTGGGCATTCCGGTCATGCTCGCGGCCATCGTCTACATGTTCACCGGCGGTGCGGGCCGCTACTTCGCGACCAGGTGACGGCGTGGAGCCGGACGAGGTCGCAGGGTAGCTAACGGATTGTAGTTACTCACTCGTTCGGCTCACGTGAACCTCACACGGTCTCTACCGTCCGGGCCATGACCACCCCTAACCCGTACGACCCCTCCCAGCAGCAGCCCCAGCAGGGCTACCCCCAGCAGGGCTACCCCCAGCAGGCGTACCCGCAGCAGGCGTACCCGCAGGCCGGCTACCCGGCCTCCGCCCCGGACCCGGCCTCCCTGCAGCAGGTCACCCGCCCGAAGAACGTCGACCTGTCCTTCCTGCTCTGGCTGGTCTCCGCGGCGATATCCGTGGTCGGCTCGCTGCTGACCCTGCTGACATACGAGGAGCAGGTCAGGGTCACCCTGGAGGGCCTCGGCATGTCGCCGGAGCTGATCGAGCAGTCGCTCGCGGCCAGCGGCCCCTCCTACGTCAACCTGCTCCTCTCGCTCGCCATCACCGCAGCCTGGGTCGCGGTGGCGTTCGCGATGCGCAACGGCGCCAACTGGGCCCGCATCGTGCTGGCCATCCTCGGCGGCATCTCGGTGCTCTTCTCGCTGTTCGGCACCGTGCTCGCGGTCGGTCTGCTGTTCTCCCTCGGCATCTTCGGCGTCCTGCAGGGCCTGCTGGCGCTGGTGGGCCTGCCGGTCATGATCGGCGCGATCGTCCTCATGTTCACCGGTGGCGCGAGCCGCTACTTCGCGAGCAACTGACGCAGCGGCCACGGGCCGCCGTCCACCGGGAGTGGACAGCGGCCCGTGCCCGTAATTACCGTTTTGGCCCGTGACCCCGCCGCAGGAGCCCCACCCCTCGCACCCCTACTCGCCCGCACCGCCGTTCACCGGCTCCGGGCCGTGGGAAGCGCCCGCGCCGCAGGTGCGACGCCCGAGCGAGGTCACTGCGGCCTTCTGGGTCTGGGTGTCCGGTTCCGCGCTGTTCACGCTGTTGGCGGCCTCGACACTGACCGCGTTCGACGAGATCGTGGACACGGTGGCCACCGCGCGGCCGTACCCCGGCGTGTCCGAGGCCGAGCTCGTGCCCCTGGTCACCACGGCCCTGATCGCCGCGCTCGTGCTGATCGTGGTGTTCGCCGGGCTGGCGGCGCTGTTCGCCTACCACGCGCGCCTCGGCAAGCCGTGGGCCCGAGTGGCGCTCACCGTGCTGGCCTGCATCGCGCTGGGCTGCCTGCTGCTCGCCGCCACCCTCCCCGCCCTCGTGATCGCGCTCATCCCCCTGGTGGGCGCAGGCGCGCTCCACACCACCAAGGCCAAGGCCTACTTCGCGGCGGGCCGCTACCGTTAGTCCTCTCATCCGCATCCGTCCCCTTGTCCGGGGACGCCCGATGCGGTGACACATCCGGCGGTGGCCGTCCCGTGCTCGGGGCGCCCACCCGCCGGTCGGCCGGGTGCGGGGGGCGTCCGGCAGGAGCAGCCGCCAGGGAGAAGAACGCATGAGCGAGCCGTCGTGGGGCGATCAGGGACAGCAGGGCCAGGGGGACCCCGGCCAGCCCGGCACGAGCCCCGGCCAGTACGGCGCGGGTCAGTACAGCCCTGACCAGCACAGCCCCGACCAGTACGGCGCGGGCCAGTACAGCGCGAGCCAGTACGACCCGACCCAGTACGACCCCGGCGCGCAGCCGCACGGCTACCCGCAACACGCCTACCCGGCGCAGCCCTACCCGCAGCAGCCCTCCTACGGGGGTCCGAACCCGCAGCACCCGCAACAGCCGTGGCAGCCGGGCCTCCCGCAGATGTCCCCACCGCAGATGACCCCGGTGCAGAACGTCCTCGTCGGCCCCGGTCAGCGCCCCCTCGTCGTGCTGATCTCGTTCGCCCTGTGGGTGGCCGCCTCGCTGGCCTGGCCCGTCGGCTCGCTCTCGCTGACCCTCTACCGCGAGGGCGGTCTCGACGGCGGCGGGGCGATCATGGCGCTGTTCTTCACCTCGTGCGTCGCGATCGGCGGGGTGGCCTGCGCGGTCCGCCTGCTGCGCGGCAGCTCGGGCGCCCGCTTCGGCCTCGCGTTCGGCGGGGTGCTGCTCGGGCTGCTCGCCCTGCTGTTCGAGGTGGGCGGCGCGGACGGTGACGCGCTCGACTGGTTCCTCGTCGTGCTGCGCCTCGGCCTGCCGCTGCTCGCGGCCGTGCTGAGCTTCCTGCCGCCCGCCAAGCACCACTTCGCGGCGGGGGTGCGGTGACGGTGGAGCAGCCCACCCTGTACTCGGAGCGCGGCGCGACCTGGTGGCCGCTCGCCTGGGGACCCGCGTTCGCGCTGGCCGGGTTCGCCGTCGAGGCGCTGACCGGCGGGGCCCGCCCGCTGTTCTGGCTGGTCGTGGCCGTCGTGCTGCTGCTGCCCACCGCCGTGTGGGTGCAGGGCCGCAGGCGGGTGCTCGGCGTCCGGCTGACGCCGGTCGCGCTGCACCAGGGCCGCGAGGAGCTGCCGGTGCGCGACATCGCCGAGGTCAGGGACGTCGAGCCGAGGGCGGGCGCGCGCGTGCTCGGCGGCGGCTGGAGCCTGCCGCGCGGCACCGAGCCGGTGCCCGTGCGGCTGACGGACGGCACCGTCGCGCTCGGCTGGGCCCAGGACCGGGCCGCCCTGACCGAGGCCGTCGACCGCCTGCTGCGCGCGCCGGGCCGGTCGTGAGAGGCTGCTGGTCGTGACGACCGCTGTGACGACCGGCGCGCCGACCGAGGCTCCCGGACCCGCGCTGCACCAGCCGAGGCGGGCGCTGACCGCGGCGGCCGAGCTGCTGGGCGCGGTGCTGCTGCTGGTGGCGGCCTCCTGGACCTGGGACCGGGGCATCCGCCACTACAGCTACGACGCGGGCCCCGACCTCCCGCAGCTGGAGTCCACGCGGTACTTCGGCAACTGGATCGGCGGGGCGGTCGTGCTCGGCGTGCTCGCCGGGCTGCTCGTGCTGGACGCCGTGCGGCAGGCGGTGCTGGCCGTGCGCACCAAGGGCGAGGACGGCTTCGAGCACGACGTGGACGACTACTCCGACGACTACCCCGACGACCGGTTCGAGGACCACGACGGCCAAGAGCCGTTCCCCGCCGAGCGCTTCACCCCAACGGGCGCCCAGCACCCCACCGGCAACGGCCACTCACCCGCCACCGGCAACGGCCACTCGCCCACCACCGGCAACGGCCACTCACCCGCCACCGCTACCGCCGCTCCCGAGCGTGACGCTGGTCCCAGCGGAACCGCCCGCACCTAGCCGATCCAGGCGTTCCCGCTCGTAGGGGCCTCGCAGGAGCCTCGCGGGAGCGGGGCGCGGACCAGCGGGAAGACCAGTCAGACCCAGCCACAACGCGGCTCCGACGCGCAGCGGCCGGTGGTCTCGCGCCGCTGCGCGGCGCGGGGGCGCACCGCCCTCCCCCTCCACCCTCGTGTGAGACTGGTCCGGTGACAGCCCAACGATCCCAGGCCCTGTTCGACCGCGCGTCAACGGTGATCCCCGGCGGCGTCAACTCCCCGGTCAGGGCCTTCCACTCGGTCGGAGGCACGCCCCGGTTCATGGTGCGCGGCGAGGGCCCGCACCTGTGGGACGCCGACGGCAACCGGTACGTCGACCTGGTCTCGTCCTGGGGACCGATGATCCTCGGCCACGCCCACCCCGAGGTGGTCGAGGCGGTCCGCGCGGCGGCCGTGCACGGCCTGTCGTTCGGCACGCCCACCGAGGGCGAGATCGAGCTGGCCGAGGAGATCATCGGCCGCGTCCTGCCCGTCGAGCAGGTCCGGCTGGTCAACTCCGGCACCGAGGCGACCATGAGCGCCATCCGGTTGGCCAGGGGCTTCACCGGGCGGCGCAAGGTCGTCAAGTTCTCCGGCTGCTACCACGGGCACGTCGACGCGCTGCTCGCCCAGGCGGGCTCCGGCGTCGCGACCCTGGGGCTGCCGACCTCGCCGGGCGTCACCGGCGCGCAGGCCGCCGACACGCTCGTGCTGCCCTACAACGACGTCGCCGCGCTGGAGGCCGCGTTCGCCGAGAACGACGGCGAGATCGCGTGCGTCATCACCGAGGCCGCCGCGGGCAACATGGGCGCGGTCGCCCCGCGCGACGGCTTCAACGCCAAGCTGCGCGAGCTGTGCCACGCGAACGGCGCGCTGCTGGTCGTGGACGAGGTCATGACCGGTTTCCGGGTGTCCCGCTCCGGCTGGTTCGGGATCGACGCGGTGCCCGGCGACCTCTACACCTTCGGCAAGGTCATGTCCGGCGGCCTGCCCGCCGCCGCGTTCGGCGGTCGCGCCGACGTGATGGCCAAGCTCGCCCCCGCAGGCCCCGTCTACCAGGCGGGCACGCTCTCCGGGAACCCCGTCGCGGTCGCCGCCGGGCTGGCCACGCTGCGCGCCGCCACCGACGACGTCTACCGCGCGCTCGACGCCAACGCCAGCCGCCTCGGCGCGCTGTTCACCTCCGCGCTCACCGAGGCGGGCGTGCCGCACCGGGTGCAGTTCGCGGGCAACCTGGTCAGCGTCTTCTTCACCGAGGACGAGGTCGTCGACTACGCGGGCGCCCAGGCCGCGCAGACCTGGCGCTTCCCCCCGTTCTTCCACGCCCTGCTGGAGCGCGGCGTGTACGCCCCGCCGAGCGCCTTCGAGGCGTGGTTCGTCAACGCGGCCATGACCGACGCCGACTTCGACCAGATCGCCGAGGCGCTGCCGCACGCGGCCCGCGCCGCCAGGGAGGCCCAGCAGTGAGCCGGACCGTCGTCCACGTCATGCGGCACGGTGAGGTGCACAACCCCACCGGCATCCTGTACGGCCGCCTGCCGGGCTTCAAGCTGTCGGACAAGGGCGAGCGGCAGGCCCTCCTGGTCGCCGAGCACCTCGCGGACCACGACGTCACCCACGTCGTCGCGTCCCCGCTGGAGCGCGCGCAGCAGACCGCGACCCCCATCGCCGACTCGCACCGGCTCGACCTGGCCACCGACCCCGGCCTGATCGAGGCGGGCAACAAGTTCGAGGGCCTCAAGGTCGCGGTCGGCGACGGCGCGCTGCGGCAGCCGCAGCACTGGCCGAAGCTGGTCAACCCGTTCCTGCCGTCGTGGGGCGAGCCGTACCTGCACATCGCGCACCGGATGCTCGCGGGCGTGCAGCGGGCGCGGACGATCGCCGAGGGCCACGAGGCGGTGATCGTGTCCCACCAGCTCCCGATCTGGACCCTGCGCCGCTTCCTGGAGGGCAAGCGCATGTGGCACGACCCGCGCAGGCGGGAGTGCTCGCTCGCCTCGCTCACCAGCCTGGTGTTCCAGGGCGAGGAGCTGGTCCGGATCGTCTACAGCGAGCCCGCGGGCAGCACCGACCCCAGGGTGACCGGGGCGTGAGCAGGGTGGTGTGGCGGAGACTGGCGCCCGCGCTGCTCACGCTCGCGCTCGCCTCCGGCTGCGCGACCGGGAACGACGCGGTCGCGGTGGGCGGCGAGTTCCAGTTCGTCGCCCCCGACGGCCAGGTCCGCATCCGCTACGACGGCGACGACCGCAAGCCGATCAGCGGCCTCAGCGGCCCGTCCCTCATGGAGGACGGCAAGACCATCTCCCTGGACGACTACGAGGGCAAGGTCGTCGTGGTCAACGTCTGGGGCGCCTGGTGCCCGCCGTGCCGGACCGAGGCCCCCGAGATGCAGAAGGTCCAGGACGAGGCGGGCCCCAAGGGCGTCCAGGTCCTGGGCCTGGACGTCCGGGAAACCTCGATCAACGCCGGCCGCGACTTCAAGTCCAACCGCGGCCTCACCTACCCGTCGATCTACGACGACTCGGGCCGCACCCTGCTGGCCTTCAAGGGCTACCCCCCGAACGCCGTCCCGTCCACGATCGTCCTGGACAAGCAGCACCGGGTGGCCGCCGTGTTCCTGGAGAGCCTGATCGCCACCGACCTCCTGCCCCTGGTCGAGGAACTGGCCGCCGAGTAGCACTTCGCCACCCCGAAGCGGTCCGGCCAGACATGGGATGGTCGGACCGCTACCGGGGGTTGTGCGGTTGATGAGAGCCATCGGCGTGCACCGCTTCGGCGGCCCGGAAGAACTCCGCCTGCTCGACCTCCCCGAACCGCAAGCGGGCCCAGGCGAAGTCCGAATCCGCGTCCACGCGGCAGCCGTCAACCCCACGGACGTCCTCCTGCGCACAGGCGGCCACGCGGTCCGAATGCTGAACGCGAGCCCCCCGCACGTGCCCGGCATGGACGCGGCAGGCGTGGTCGACCAGGTGGGCCCAGGCGTCCACAGGCTGGCAGTGGGCCAGCCGGTCGTGGCCCTGGTCCTGTTCACCACCCCACAAGGCGGCGCGTACGCGGACCACGTGGTGGTCCCGGAGGCGTCAGTCGTCCCCGCCCCGGAGGGCGTGGACCTGATGGCGGCCTCCACCCTCCTGATGAACGCGATGACCGCGCGCATGGCCCTGGACGAACTGGCTCTGCCGAGAGGCGCGACCGTCGCGGTGACCGGCGCCGCAGGCGCGGTAGGCGGCTACGCGGTGGAACTGGCACACGCCGACGGCCTGCAAGTCATCGCAGACGCCGCAGAACAAGACGCAGCCCTGGTCCGCTCCTTCGGCGCGGACCACGTGGTGCAACGCGGCAAAGACGTGGCGAACCACATCAGGGCACTCCACCCCCAAGGCGTCCCAGGCCTGATCGACGCCTCCGCCCAAACCGCAGAACTGCTCCCCGCACTGGCCGACAACGGCACCCTGATCGAACTGCGAGGCTGGTCAGCCCCAGCCGAACGCGGCATCAAAGTCCACCCGGTAATGGTCCCGAACCGCATGACCGACACCAAAACCCTCACCGCCCTGAGCCAGGCCGCAAGCGAAGGCCACCTAACCCTCCGCGTAGCCAAGGTCCTCCCCGCAGAACAAGCCGCAGAAGCCCACCGCCTACTGGAAGCCGGCGCCCTACGAGGCCGCCTGGTCCTCGACTTCACCTGACCACCTCGCGGGCTGCGGGGCGAGCGCAGCGAGCCCAAGCAGCCCCACTCCCGCGTCCCTCGTCTCCGTTTGGCCTGGCGAAGCCCGAGCACGCTCGTCAAGATGCCGCCGCACTGCCACGGCAGACCAACAAAGTCATCCGGCGTCTTGACGAGTGTGCTTGCCTGAAAGGAGGCCAAACGGAGACGAGGGACCCCATCCACCGCAGGGGTAAATGGGACCACCAGCGGAAGTGTCACCGGCCGGCAGAGCCTGTGTCCCTCGTTTTTGGAGGCCTGCCCCGCCGGCGAGGCGAGCCCTTCAGCTCTTGCCCTTCACCTCTCGCCCCTCACCTCTTGCCCCTCAGCTCCCCGACCGCTCACTCCCAGGCCACCGGTCACCCAACTGCACCACCGCAGGCCCGGCCACCCGCTCAGCCCCCAACTCCGGAATCCGAGCCTTGAACGCCTCCGCCATCACGTCCAACCCGATCAGGTTGAACTCCCGCCCCAACGTCCGCATGATCGAGTTCTCAGTAGGCCGGTACAACCCGTACCGGTAATACCGAGCCCCCTCGTAAAACCCCACCACCCCACCGTCCGGGGACTCCTTCCCCAGGTACGAGGCCCACTTCCCCCCACTCGCATCCGCCGTCACGTTCAACTCCCACGGCTCCGCCCCCGCATACCTCTCATACGGGTACTCGTACTCATCAGCCAACCCGCCGATCGAGTGCCCCAGCTCGTGCACCGCGATCTGCCCGGCCGACTCGTTCCCCCCGGCCGCCGTCGCGACCCCACCCCCCGCGCCGCCGTACTTCGACGTGTTCCCCAGCGCGATCACCTGATCCGCCTGAGGCGCCAGCGCCGCGTACCTCCGCGCAGCCGCCTCGTCCACGCACAACAACCGCTCCGTCGCCAGATCCCGCCCCTGGCACCAGAACCCCATGTCCATCGCCGTGTCCCTCGCGGTCCCCAGCGAAGGATCGTTGTCCACCCCCGACTCCGGGGAGATCACGTCGACCCGCCACACGTTGAAGTACTGCTTGTACGTCTTGAACGGCTCGACCGCGGACAACTCCTCCCACTTCGACTCGGCGTCACGCCGATAAGCGGGCAGATCCCCTTCCGCGTACCCGTCACCCACGAACACCAGATCGAACCGATCCCCAGGCGCCCCGGTCTCCTGGATCGGCACGACCTCCGCCGCGACCTCCCCCGCTACCTCCCCCGCTCCGGATCTCTTCTCCGGGGCCTCCAAAGCCGGTGGAACCGGGACCTGGGTGATCGTCCCATCGGGCGAAAACGCCTCCACCCACTCCACATCCGGCGCAGCCGTGGCCGTGGCCACAGGCGCGGACAGGAGCGAGGCAGCGGCGACCAGCACGGGCAAGGTGAGCCGGTGTGCACGCATGTGATCAAGCTATGGACGCCACCGATCACCCACAAGGGGAGCACCACCCCTGAGTGTGACCTGGGTCGCGGCTAGGGGTGTCCGGTGCGAGCCCGTCACGTGCGGTTACCTACCCTGAAACCCGTGAACCCGACGGAGCTGGTGACCTCCGGGCCGTTGCTTCTGGCCACCGGTGTCGCCCTCCTCGCGGGGGCGATCTCCTTCGCGTCGCCGTGCGTGGTCCCGCTCGTCCCCGGCTACCTCGCGTACCTCGCGGGCCTGGTCGGCGCCGACGCGCCCGCCGTCGCCGCCGACGAGGACCGCAAGGCCGGCCGCTGGCGGGTCGCGGGCGCGTCCCTCCTCTTCGTCCTCGGGTTCACCGTCGTCTTCGCGCTCACCTCGTTCGTCGTGCTCGGCGCCACCGAGGTGCTGTGGCTCAACGAGGACCTGCTCCAGCGGGTCGGCGGCGTGATCACCATCGCCATGGGCCTGGTGTTCACCGGCCTGATCCCGGTGCTCCAGCGCGACGTCCGGGTGCACCGCGTGCCGCGCGGCGGGCTGCTCGGCGCCCCGCTGCTCGGCGGCGTGTTCGCGCTCGGCTGGACCCCGTGCCTCGGCCCGACCCTGGCGGGCGTGCTCGCGCTGGCCAGGGGCACCGAGATCGGGTCGGCCACCGGTCGCGGCGCCCTGCTCGTGCTCGCCTACTGCCTCGGCCTCGGACTGCCGTTCGTGCTGATCGCGCTGGGCACCCGCTGGGCGGTCCGGATGACCGGCTGGCTGCGCACCCACGGCCGTGCGGTGCAGATCTTCGGCGGCGTCCTCCTCATCCTGGTGGGCGTCGCGCTGGTGACCGGGTTGTGGGGGGACTTCGTGGGCTGGTTGCGGATCGCCGTCGTCAACGACTTCGAGCTGCCGCTCTAGTGCGCGCCGTGATCGCCTTCCTGCGCAACACCTGGCGCGGCCTCACGTCGATGCGCACGGCGCTGACCCTGCTGTTCCTGCTCGCGCTCGGGGCCATGCCCGGCGCGATGCTGCCGCAGCGCCCGCTCAACTCGCAGAAGACCGCCGACTACATCGCCCAGAACGGCTGGTGGGCCGAGTACCTGGACGACCTGGGCTTCTTCGACGTCTACGCCAGCACCTGGTTCGCCGCGATCTACGTGCTGCTGTTCGCCTCGCTCGTCGGCTGCCTGCTCCCGCGCACCTGGGAGTACTACAAGCAGATGCGGGCCAAGCCCGTGCTCACCCCGCGCAACCTGGCCAGGCTCCCGCACCACGCCGAGGGCGAGGTCGACGGCACCGTCGAGGAGACCATCACCGCCGCCCGCAAGCGGTTGCGCGGCTGGCGGCTGGTCGAGCGCGAGGAGGCGGACGGCGCGCGCAGCGTCAGCGCCGAGCGCGGCTTCCTGCGCGAGACCGGCAACCTGGTCTTCCACTTCTCCCTGCTGGGCCTGCTCATCGCCTTCGCCGTCGGCAAGCTCGTCGGCTACGAGGGCCAGGTCATCGTGCAGACGCAGGGCGGCCAGTTCTGCAACTCCGGCGTCTACAACTACGACACGTTCCGCCCCGGCCTGCAGGTCGACGGCACCGACCTGTCCCAGTTCTGCGTCAAGATCGACGACTTCTCCGCGTCCTACCTGGAGAACGGGCAGGCCGAGCAGTTCAGCGCGAACGTCCAGTACCAGTCCGGCGAGGACCTGGTCACCGGCACGTGGCGCGACTACCTGCTCCAGGTGAACCACCCGCTGCGCACGGCGGGCGACCGCGTCTACCTGCTCGGCCACGGCTACACGCCGCTGTTCACCGTCACCTTCCCCAACGGGGAGGTCCGCGAGGGCGCGATCCAGTGGCGGCCGGTCGACCAGGTGACCTTCGCGTCCGAGGGCGCCACCAAGTTCGACCCGCCCGGCGTGACCGACGCCGAGCAGCGCCGCAAGAGCCAGCTCGCCATCACCGGCCTGCTCGCGCCGACCGCGTTCTACCACGGCGAGATCCTCACCTCCTCCTTCCCCGAGCCCCGCGACCCGGCGGTCGCGATCGACGTCTACCGGGGCGACCTGGGCACCGACACCGGGCGCGGCCAGTCGATCTTCTCCATCTCGCAGGAGCAGGTGGAGAGCGGCAAGCTCGCCAAGGTCGCCAGGCAGAACCTGGGCGTCGGCGAGGAGCTGACCCTGGACGACGGCACGCGGATCAGGTTCGACGGGGTGCGCGACTGGGTGTCCATCCAGATCTCGCACGACCCGTCCCAGGTCTACGTGCTGGTGTTCTCGATCCTGATCATCCTGGGCCTGATGGTCTCGCTCAGCGTCAAGCGCAGGCGGATCTGGGTCAGGGCGACCCCCGGCCAGGACGGGCGTACGGTAATCGAGGTCGGCGGCCTGGCGCGCACCGACCAAGCGGGCTACGGCGACGAGTTCACCGACCTGTCCCGCGACCTGCTGGGACCCGGCCCGTCGGAACGAAGGAAGAGCTGATGCAGGCGACCGCGATGGCGGACTACAGCGATTGGACCTACGTCGCCGCGGTGGCGGTCTACGTCCTGGCCGCTGTCCTCTACCTGTGCGAGCAGGCGTTCGCCCGCACCAAGCCCCAGGAGGAGCGGGCGCTGGTCGGCGCGACCGCAGGCGTCGGCGACGACGGCGCGTGGACCCCCGGCCGCGTCGTGGAGGAGCCCAAGCTCCCGCGCGCCGAGCGCCTCGGCCGCATGGGCGCCGCGCTGACCGTGCTGGGCGCGCTGCTGCACCTGACCTCGCTGGTCACCCGAGGCCTGGCCACCGGCCGCGCGCCGTGGGGCAACATGTACGAGTACGGCGCGATGCTCACGCTGGCCGCCGTCGTCACCTGGCTCGTGCTGATGCGCACCTTCCCGGTCCGCAAGCTCGGCGGGATCATCCTGACCCCCGTCGTGATCATCATGTTCCTCGGCGGCACCGTCCTCTACACCGACGCCGCGCCGGTCGTGCCCGCCCTCCAGTCGTACTGGCTGGTCATCCACGTCTCGGTCATCTCGGTCTCCAGCGGCGTGTTCTTCGTGCCCGGCGTCGCGAGCCTGCTCTACCTGATCAAGGCCGGTAACCCGGAGCGGTTCGCGAAGCTGCCCGACAGCGACGTGCTCGACCGGATCGCCTACCGCAGCACCGTGTTCGCGTTCCCGCTGTTCACCATCGGCATCATCACCGGCGCGATCTGGGCCGAGGCCGCGTGGGGCCGGTTCTGGGGCTGGGACCCGAAGGAGACGGTGGCGTTCGTCTCCTGGGTGGTCTACGCGGCCTACCTGCACGCCCGCGCCACGGCAGGATGGCGGGGCAAGCCCGCCGCGTGGATCAACATGCTCGGGTTCGCGATGACCATCTTCAACCTCTTCTTCGTCAACCTCGTGACCACCGGGTTGCACTCGTACGCAGGCGTCAACTGAGAGCCGCGCCGGGGCGTTAGCCGATCGAGAGCCGATCGTTCGCTCCCGCTGTCGTGGAACCGGTTGCCCCCTACTACCGTCGCACCCGTGGGGTCGGGGAGGTCTCGATCCGCATCCTCAGGGAGGACCCCAGCGGTGACCGGTCACTACGAGAACCCTGATTCTCCGAGGCGGCAGCCCGGTTCGGAGGGCAATCCGAACCACTCCGGCAGCTACCCGGTGGAGCAGGGCCAGGGCTACGCGGACTCGATGTACGCGGACCCGACGACCGCCTACATCGAGCGCACGCCGTCGGGGGGCGTGCCGGTCAGCGGCGGGGCGTCCGGGGCGTACCCGGTGCCCGGCTCGCAGTCGGGGGCCTACCAGGTGCCGGACTGGCAGTCCGGCGCGTACCAGGTGCCGGATTCCCAGTCGGGGGCGTACCCGGCGCCCGGTTCGCAGTCCGGCGCTTACCAGGTGCCCGGTTCGCAGTCCGGCGCTTACCAGGTGCCCGGTTCGCAGTCCGGCGCCTACCCACCGCCCGGTTCCCAGTCCGGCGCCTACCAGGTGCCCGGTTCCCAGTCCGGCGCCTACCAGGTGCCCGGTTCCCAGTCCGGCGGCTACCCGGTGCCCGGCTCGCAGTCCGGCGGGTACCAGGTCGGCGGCCAGCCCACCGGCTACCCGGCGCCCAGCAACTTCCCGCAGGGCGGGTACGGCGGCTACGGCCAGCAGCAGGCCCCGCAGCAGCGCGGCGACGGCAGCAAGGCCAACGAGGTGTCGTCGCAGCAGTTGATAAAGCGTGCGAAGCGGCCCCCGCAGTCCGGGTGGCGCAAGACGCTGCACTCGATCTCCGGCGGTCTGATCAACCTCGGCGAGAGCCCGGCCGACGTGCGCAGGCGCGAGCTGATCGGGCGGATCAACCAGCCGCTGCGCGGGTGCTACAAGATCGCCATGCTGAGCCTGAAGGGCGGCGTCGGCAAGACCACGACGACCACCACGCTCGGCTCCACGTTCTCCTCGCTGCGCGGCGACCGGGTCATCGCCGTCGACGCCAACCCGGACCGGGGCACGCTGGCGCTGAAGGTCCCCAGGGAGACCACCGCGACCGTGCGGCACCTGCTGCGCGACGTCGCCCGGATCACCAAGTACAGCGACGTGCGCGCGTACACCTCGCAGTCGCCGAGCCGGTTGGAGGTGCTGGCCTCCGAGCAGGACCCGGCGGCCTCCGAGGCGTTCAGCGACCAGGACTACCTGCGGACCGTCGCGCTGCTGGAGCACTTCTACAACATCGTGCTCACCGACTGCGGCACCGGTCTGATGCACTCGGCCATGAAGGGCGTGCTCGACCAGGCCGACTCGCTGGTGCTGGTGTCGTCCGGTTCGGTGGACGGCGCGCAGACGTCGGCGGCGACCCTGGACTGGCTGGAGGCGCACGGGTACCGCGACCTCGTCGCCAAGTCCGTCGCGGTGATCAACTCGGTGCGTCCGGGGTCGGGCAAGGTCGACCTGGACAAGCTGGCGGCGCACTTCGCGCAGCGGTGCCGCGCGGTCGTCCGCATCCCGTTCGACGCGCACCTGGAGGAGGGGGCCGAGATCGAGCTGGACAAGCTCAGCCCGGACACCAGGCTGGCGCTGCTGGAGCTGGCCGCCGTCGTGGCGGACGACTTCCCCAGCAAGTGACCTGAGTTCTGCTCGGGCCCGCAGGGCCCTCTGGGGAGAACGTGACAAGCCGCCGTCCCGCACCGCGGGCGGCGGCTTTCGCGCGTTCGGGGGGCGTCAACGCCTGCTGAACGTTGGTTGGTTGGCACACGAGAACGCACAGCGGACAGGGGCGCACAGCCGTCAGGAAGGCGCAGACTCGCGCCACGCCACGCACCGGGGTCGGGACGCACCGGGACGGGGACGCGCCAGGTTGACGGCGGGTTGCCGCCGCGTGCCCGCTGGACGCGCGAGGGGCCTCACCGGGAGGCCCCGCCGCGTCACTCCTCGTCCTGCGGCTTCTGCTTGCTCTGCTGCTCGCCGAGCTTGCGCAGGAATTCAGGGTCGTCGTCGGGCGCCACGAACCGCCTGGTCGAGGCGCTCTCGGGCCGTGCGGACCCGAACGCGCGCCAGAGCAGCACCGCGATGGTGAGGGCGCCGATCAGCGCGAGCACGTACAGCATGGGCACCTCCTTGAGCACGAGGTTACCCGTGTCGGGAGGGTGAACGACTCCGGTCGGGCGCACCGGGTTCCCCCGGTTCCCCCGACCCGGCGGCCCGCCGTCGGCGCCGGGTGCGCCGGAGCGCGCCGTCAGTGCCGGGTAGGCACCGGGGCAGTGCCGGGTCAGTGCCGGACGGGCTCGGTGGCCTCGGTGGTGAGCTGGTGGAGCAGGGTCTGCACCTCGGACTCGCGGAACCGGCGGTGCCCGCCCGGCGTGCGGATGGAGCCGATGCGGCCCGCGGTGGCCCAGCGGGTCACGGTCTTCGGGTCGACCCGGAAGAGGTTGGCGACCTCACCGGGAGTCAGCAGGCGTTCCCCTGGATGTGCTTGCATCGTGGTCACGGTGGCCTCCCCTGGCGATCAGACGTACCGGACGCATCGTGGCATCCCACCCGTCGGGTACTCGAACGCTTGGGTGATGGTAAAGAGGTAGCAAAGGGACGAACCGCAGGAATTCGGACACCGGTTGCCGGTGGGCCTAGGCTTGCCGGGTGGACGCAGTGGATCGCCAGATCATCGCCGCCCTGCGGGAGAACGGCCGGGCCACCTACGCCGACCTGGGACGCAAGGTGGGGTTGTCGGCCTCGGCCGTGCACGAGCGGGTGGGCAAGCTGGAGGCGACCGGGGTGATCGTCGGCTACCACGCCGTCGTGGACCCGAGCTCGGTCGGGCTGGGCGTCACGGCGCTGATCAGCATCCACCCGACGGACACCGCCGACGACAACGAGGTGGCGCTGTCGCTGGCCGAGCTGATCGAGGTCGAGTCGTGCTACCGGGTCGCCGGGGACGAGTCGTTCATCGTCAAGGTGCGGGTGCCCACGGTGGACGAGCTGGAGCGCTCGCTGGGCGCCCTGCGCAAGATCCCCGGCGTCGCGCGGACCAGGACGACGGTCGTGCTGTCGACCAGGTTCGAGGGCAGGCCCAACACGACCACGGTGGGGTTGGACGCGTAGGGTGATGGTCGTGCATCTGGGTCGTGACGTGGCGCTTTACGTGGCAGCGCGGTTCGCGATGGTCGCGCTCGTGGCGTTGGCGCTGGTCATGGTGAACGTGCCCCTGCTGGTCGCGCTGCTGGTGTCGCTGGTCGTCGCGCTGCCGCTGTCGCTCTTCGTGTTCAAGGGCCTCAGGCAGCGGGTGGCGATCGGGCTGAACGAGCGCGACCAGGTGCGCAAGGCCGAGCGCGAGCGCCTGCGCGCGCAGCTGCGCGGCGAGCCCGACGTGACCGCCGACGCGCCTTCGGAGTCCGGTTCGGCCACGACCACGAGCGGCGACACGGGCTCGAACTGACCCCTCGGCTTGGGGTTTGCCCCACCTAGGGTCAAGGATTCCTTACCAAAGCGCTCAGGAACCGCCTTCGCTCGTCCGTGTGACGGGCTTTCGGGGGGTGACGGCCGGGGTAAAGGTGACCCAACTCACTCCGCAGGACGCGGTCCGTCATTCCTGACGGGTGCGCGCCGAGGGCGACCACCGGGGTTGCGACCCGGCTCCGCGTGGTGTGCCATCGGAGACCGTGCCGAGCCTTTCCGAGGTCGCCCTACTCGTGGACCGGGCGCTGGACGACGCCCGGCGGGCGGTGGTGGCCCTGTCGCTGGTCGAGGAGAGCGCTGGTCAGGCGGTCGGTCTTCTGGTCGCCGCCGGTGCGGGGGCCGAGGCGCTGGAAGCCGACTTCGCCGAGGTTGCGGGTCTGTGGCGCTCGGTCGTCTCGGGGGCGGTGCGGCTGCGCGAGTTGCTGGCAGTCGGCATCGAGCACGGGGAACGGGTGCTGGTCGCGCTCACTGGTGTTCCGGCTGCGAGCGTGCCGGTGGAGACCGAGTGGGAGAGGCGGGAGCTGCCCGCCTACGTCACCAGCGGGTACGCGCGCTACCGCTCGGGTGGCGGGACCGAGCTGGTGCAGAGCGGCCGGGAGCCGGATGGGGAGCACGAGCGCATCGCGGAGCACTTGATCGCCGCCGGGGTGGTGCGCCGGGGTGTGCCGACGGTCGCCATGCACGTCGAGATCAAAGTGGCGTGGCGGTTGCGGGAGCGCGGGGGCGAACGGGCCGAGGTCGTGATCAACAACCTGGTCTGCGACGGTCCGCTGTCCTGCAGGCGGTTGGCGGCTGTCATCCTGAAGGCCGGTCAGGAGTTGGTCGTGCACGACCCGGAGGGCAGGCACGTGTTCCGGGGGAGGAGTTCGCGGTGACCTCGCTGAACGTTTGGTACTACCGCTCGGACGACCCCGAGGGGCGCGGGCGGCCCGAGGTGGTGCGGTCGGTGGAGGAGTTGGACGCGGTCCTCGACCACGTCCTCGCGCACCCGCAGCCGCACCCGTCGGTGCTGGTGGTCCGCGAGCGGCCCGAGGTCGGGGACGGGTTCCCCGACCACCAGGTGAAGATCGACGCCAGCGCGGTGGCGGCGGTCGGGGCCGTGCTGTGCCAGGGGCCCGCCGACTTCGCCCCCGACCGGGTGGACGGGGATGCCGACGGCGGCACCTGGGTCACCTGGAACGCCGCGGCGGGCGCCGCGACCACCGACCTGTTCATCGACAAGGCGACCGGAACCCTGTTCCCGAGCAGCGCCCACCTGCCGCTGCCGGTGTGGCGGGAGGCGCTCAGGCGGCTCCTCCGCACCGGCCGCCGCCCGGACAACGTGGACTGGCAGGACTCCGAGGTCTACTAGCGCTTCAGGCGAGCGGTGAACGCCGACCAGGACGCCGCGCTCACCCGCAGCACGCCCCCGGCGGGGTTCTTGGAGTCCCGCACCGAGACCCGGTCGACCACCGCGCGGCACTCCACGCACTGGTCGCCACCGGCATTGCTGTAGCTGCTCTTGAACCACCCCGTGTCGCGTGCGGACATGGCTCAGGCGCGCTTCAGGCGAGCGGTGAACGCCGTCCAAGCCGTCGCACTCACTCGCAACACCCCGCCTGCAGGGTTCTTCGAGTCCCGCACCGAGGCGTTCTCGTCCGCCAAGCGGCACTCCACGCACTGGTCGTTCGCAGCCCCGCTGTAGCTACTCTTGAACCAGTCACCCGACATCGCTAGGCCTCCATCAGCTTCTTGTGGATCAGCTCGACGCTCTCCGCATGATCACACGCCAACCCTTGGAGCTTCCGGAAGGCGCGGATGAGAAGGTCGGTGTCTGCTTTGTTGTCGAAATATGTCGATGGACCGTAGGCGGCTGTTGCGAAGGCCACCTTGGGGGCACTTCCGTCGAAGTCCAGCACCGCGATTCCACCTGTGGCCACCGGGTTCCTCAGGTCGCCCACACGAAGCAGTTGCACCGTGATGTTCCGATACCGCTTGAACAGGTGCAGTAGGTGCTCCGACTGCTCGCGCATGACTTCCTCACCGCCCTCGTAGCCGTTGAGCGCGTCCTCGGTGAAGACGAATTCCAGCTTCTTCGGGCGCTCGGCTTCCAACGTCGTTATCTGCCGGTTCCGGCGGAACAGGTATCGGCTCTCGATCTCCGCCTCGGACGGTTCCCAGAACACGCCCTCGCCACCGCGCATCACCGCCCGGATGTACCCCGGCGCCTGCAACAACCCCGGTACCACCGCAGGTTCGTAGCAGTGGATCGCCGACGCGTCCGCCTCCATGTCGGCCAACCGCTGGAACGACCCCGGCAGCGTGTCCGTGTACGGCTGCTGGTCGTTCGCGCTCCGCCGCAACCGCTTGCGCGCCCGCGCGCCCAGCTCCAGCACCGTCTTCCGGTCGTCCCCGTGCACGTCCAGGTGGTCCAGCGCGGCGGTGAGCTGGTCGGCGTTGAGGGTTCCCGTGCCGTCCTCCACCTTGCTGACCCGCGAGTCGCTCTGCCCGATCACCCGCCCCAGCTCGGCCTGCGACACGCCCTTGGCCACGCGGAAGCGCTTCAGCGACAGCCCCAGCTGCCTGCGCTCCACGGTCTGCCGAGCGTGCATCGTCGTCCCCTCCGTGACCCGCCACCCGTTCGAGGGACTGCGCTAAGGGGAAGTTTCCTCTTAGGCTCCACAAGCGCCACATATTCGGAATTTCGGCGCTCTCCGTAGCCGGATGTCCACGCAAAGTGAAGTGTAGGGGATCAACCATGCCAGCCAACGGCACCGTCCTCGTCGCCGCCTCCGTCGTCGTCGACGACCACTGCCCGATCGCTTGCGAGGTGGTGGGCGACCAGGCCCAGTTCACCCTCGGGCACGACGACGGGCGCGAGCTCTTCCTCGCCGTCTCCGAGCACGGGCTCGAAGCGCTGGTCGACGTCGCCACGGCCGCGCTCGCCCAGATCCGCGCCGCCGGGTGACGCGGGACGGCCCGGAGGCCGTCCCGCGTCAGGCATCCGTCAGGTCACTCGCCGCGCGCGAGCAGCGCGTGCGTCTCCGCGATCTTCTGGCGCGACTTCGGCTCGGCGACGACCCGAGCACCAGCCGACCCGGTCGACTCCGCCGCACCGGCCGCGTCAGCCGACCCGGCCGAATCCGCCGCGTACCCCGCAGCGCCCGGCCCGGTCGCGGGCTTCTCCGGCGTGAACAGCCACACCCGCAGCACCTCGTCCAGGTCCACCCCCGACACCGACTCCGCCAGCGCCTGGAAGTCCTCGATCGTCGCGTCCCCGAACCGCTCCTGCGCCGTCCACCGCTTCAGCACCGCGAAGAACGCCTCGTACCCCACCGCCGTCCGCACCGCGTGCACCGCCATCGCGCCCCGGTCGTACACCGCCCCGTCGAAGATCGCGCCCGCGCCCGGCTCGCCCGGCAGCACCGTCCAGAACGGGTCGCCCGCCGGGTGCAGCCCGTACAGGTACTCGGCGTTCTCCGCCGCCGTCCCCTCCCCGGTGTGCTCCGACCACAGGAACTCCGCGTAGCTGGCGAACCCCTCGTTCAACCAGATGTCCCGCCACCCGCGCACCGACACCGAGTCCCCGAACCACTGGTGCGCGATCTCGTGCGCCACCACGTACGTGTTCGACCCGCGCCGGAAGAACCCGCCGTCGTAGGTCGGCCTCGTCTGGTTCTCCAGCGCGAACCCGATCCCCGGCGCGACGACCCCGCCCACACCGGTGAACGGGTACGGCCCGAAGCTGCCCTCCAGGAACTCCACGACCTCCGGCGTGCGCTCCACGCTCGCCCGCGCCGCCGGACCGTCCGCGCCCAGCCGCTCCGAGTACGCCGTCACCGACGCCTGCCCGCTCGGCGCGACCGACTGCCGCACCTCGAACTGCCCGATCGCGACGAACGCCAGGTACGTGGCCTGCGGCTCCAGCTCGCGCCACCGCCACCGCGTCCAGCCGTTGATCTGCTTGACCGTGCCCTGGAACAGCCCGTTCGACAGCACCTCGACCCCGTCGGGCACGGCTACCGACACGTCGAACGTCGCCTTGTCCCTCGGGTGGTTGTTGCTCGGGAACCACCACGGCGCGATGTCCGGCTGGTCGATCGCGAGCGCGCCGTCCGGGGTGCGCTTCCACCCGGTGAAGCCGTCGACGGCGTGCCGCGACGGGACGTCCGAGTACGCCACCACGATGGTCAGCTCGGCCCCCGCCGGGAGCACGCCGCCCGGCACCACGGTCAGCTCGCCGTCGGGCGTCCCGGAGTGCGCGGCCACCCGGTTGTTCACCCGGACGGAACTGACGTCCAGCAGGAAGTCGAGGTTGAACGCGGACAGCTCCTCGGTGGTCCGCGCCAGGATCGTCGTGGTGCCGGAGAGCCGGTCGCCCGCCGGTTCGTAGTTCAGCCTGATGTCGTAGTGCGACACGTCGTACCCGCCGTTCCCGGCTTTCGGGAAGTACGGGTCTCCGATGCCCGGAGCGCCCGGAGCCGCCGCACCGGCGACCCCGCTGAGCAGCAGCAGCGACGACGCGAGCGCGACGCCGGTGGTGAGCTTCGCTTTCAGGGACATGCGGCGAAGCTAACGACCGCGCGGAAATCCGGAATCCGCCGTGCGGAGGTTTTCCGCGCTCTTTCCGACTACTGGACCGCGCTTGACACCGCCGTTTTCAACCTTTTGTGCAGTTCGCGCAACCCGGCGCGCTCGGCGCGGATTTCCACCACCCTGATACCGCTCGGACGGGTGATCTCCGACCGCAGCTCCTCGGCCGACCCGGCGAGCACGTGCGGCACCCCGTGCGCCGCGCACAGCGCCGCCAGGTCGGTGCCGTGCGGGGTGCCGAAGACCCGCTCGAAGCTGTCCGCGTGCTCCGGCGCGCCCTGCTCCAGCAGCGCGAAGATGCCGCCGCCGTCGTCGTTGAGCACCACCACGGTCAGGTCCGGCCGCCGCTCGTGCGGGCCGATCAGCAGGCCGTTCGAGTCGTGCAGGAACGTCAGGTCGCCCATCAGCGCCGTCGTCGGCCCGCACTCCAGCGCCAGCCCGATCGCGGTCGACACGCTACCGTCGATGCCCGCGACGCCCCGGTTGGCGCGCACCACCGCGTCCTGGCGCGGCGGCGCGGCGAAGTCCACGTCGCGCACCGGGTTCGACGAGCCCAGGAACAGCGCGGACCCCGGCGGCAGCGCCTCCACGACCGCGCGCGCCACGTGCATCCCGGTCGGCCACGGCTCGTCCGCCAGCAGCGCGGCCACCACCTCGCCCGCCACCTTGTCGGCGTGCCGCCACGCGGTCAGCCAGTCGTCGTCCACCTCGTGCGCGCCCGGCGCGAGCGAGGCCGACACGTGCGTCGCGGAGAACTTCGGGTCCGGCCAGTCCGACGCGGCCGTCACCACGTGCACCACCGGCGTCGACCCCAGCAGCGCCTGCACGCCCCTGGACAGGGTCGCGCGCCCCACCACCACGACCGCGTCCGGACGCAGCCGCTCGGGCAGCGGACCGGCGTTGAGCAGCAGCGACCCGTGCTGCACGGTGCGACCGGGCGCGGTCGGCTCGGCGACCACCGGCCAGCCCGCGCGGGCCGCCAGGTCGCACACCGCCTCCACGTCGGTGACATTTTCACAAGCAGGGGCCTGAGTGCCCGCGGGGAAGAGCGCCCCGCGTGCACTCACCGCCGCGTCCCCCAGCACCACCAGCGTGCGCGGTCCCAGGTGGTCGGCCGGGTGCGGCGCGGTCACCGAGCGCGGCGCGGTCCGCGTCCACGGCTGGTCGAACGGGCGGCCCTCCAGCGGCTCCACCCAGTCGCCGCCCTCGGGCGTCAGCGGGTCGCGGAACGGCACGTTCAGGTGCACCGGCCCGCCGTCCCGCGCCGCCGCGACCGCCCGGCACACCAGCGAGCGCCACAGCGCGTTCTGCCCGGCGCGCCGCTCGGCCACCGGCAGGTGCAGCGTCTCCAGGCCGAGCGCGCCGTCCTGCCGCACGGTCTGGCTCGCGCCCGCCCGGTGCAGCTCGACGGGGCGGTCGGCGGTCAGCGCGATCAGCGGCACGCCCGAGTGCGCGGCCTCCAGCACGGCCGGGTGCAGGTTCGCCACGGCTGTGCCGGACGTGCAGGTCACCGCGACGGGTGTGCCCGCGAGCGCCAGGCCCAGCGCGAGGAAGCCCGCGCTGCGCTCGTCGATCCGCACGTGCAGCTCCAGCCGCCCGGCCACCGCCGCGTCGTGCAGCGCGAACGACAGCGGGGCGTTGCGCGATCCGGGGCTCAGCACGACGTGCCGGACGCCGTTCCGGACGAGTTCGTCGACGAGCACCCTCGCCTGAGCGGTGGACGGGTTCACCCGGTCATTGTCGCCCAGCCGGGGAGCGGTCGAACGCCGGGCCGAGTCGGGGGCGGACCGGGCGGGCGGGTGTCGTGGCAGCTCAGGACGGTTGTCCGGGGATTCCCCGCCGGGCGGGCAAGGGCAGCTCAGGGGCCGCGCGGGCGATCGTCCCCCGCCACCCGCGCGGGCCCGCGACCGGTCGGGAACGGGCGGGTCGCGGAACCGGCGCGTGTCGCGGATCTCAGCGCCGGTGCGGACGATCGGCGCAGCGGACCGGCCGGTGGGGGCTCGCCCGCCGTCCCGGTGGACGAGCACATAAAGTCGCCCACGTGGCAGACCAGGTTGTTTCCGAGCTGTTCGACCCGACCCGCTGGAAGCCGGTGGAGGGGTTCGACTTCACCGACATCACCTACCACCGCGCCGTCGACCAGGGCACCGTGCGGATCGCGTTCAACCGGCCCGAGGTGCGCAACGCCTTCCGCCCGCACACCGTCGACGAGCTGTACCGCGCGCTCGACCACGCCAGGATGAGCTCCGACGTCGGCTGCGTGCTGCTCACCGGCAACGGGCCGTCGGCGCGCGACGGCGGCTGGGCGTTCTGCTCCGGCGGCGACCAGCGCATCCGGGGCCGCAGCGGCTACCAGTACGCGTCCGGCGAGACCGCCGACACCGTCGACCCGGCCCGCGCGGGCAGGCTGCACATCCTGGAGTGCCAGCGGCTGATCCGGTTCATGCCCAAGGTGGTGATCGCCGTGGTGCCCGGCTGGGCTGCGGGCGGCGGGCACAGCCTGCACGTGGTGTGCGACCTGACGATCGCCAGCGAGGAGCACGCCCGGTTCAAGCAGACCGACGCCGACGTCGGCAGCTTCGACGGCGGCTACGGCAGCGCCTACCTGGCCAGGCAGGTCGGCCAGAAGTTCGCGCGCGAGATCTTCTTCCTCGGCCGGGCCTACAGCGCCGCCGAGATGCGCGAGATGGGCGCGGTCAACGCGGTCGTGCCGCACGCCGAGCTGGAGTCCACCGCGCTGCAGTGGGCCAAGGAGGTCAACGGCAAGTCGCCGACCGCCCAGCGGATGCTCAAGTACGCGTTCAACCTGATCGACGACGGCCTGGTCGGGCAGCAGCTGTTCGCGGGCGAGACCACCCGGCTCGCCTACATGACCGACGAGGCCGTCGAGGGCCGCGACGCGTTCCTGGAGAAGCGCGACCCCGACTGGTCGGACTACCCGTACCACTACTGAGCAGCCCTTACCGCCACTAAGCAGGTCGAACCACCACCGAGCACACCCCCCCGCCGAGCGGGGCGAACCGGCCGAGGAGGTCCCATGACGGCGCTGGACGAGGTCCGCGCGGCGTTCGCGGGCGAGGCGGCGCTGGGCGTCGACCGCGCCGAGCTGGTCGGCTGGGAGCGGGAGGCGGCGCTCGCCGTGCTCACCTCCGGCTCGACCGGGGACGCCAAGGAGGTGCTGGTGGCCGCGTCGGCGCTCACCGCGTCGGCCGAGCTGACCCACGAGCGGCTCGGCGGGCCGGGCACCTGGCTGCTCGCGCTGCCCACCGGGCACATCGCGGGGATGCAGGTGCTGGTCCGCTCGGTCGTGGCGGGCACCGAGCCGGTCGTGCTGGACATGGCCAGCGGGTTCCGCGCGGCCGGGTTCGCCGCCGCCTCCGCCGACCTGCTCGACGTCCCCGGCAGGCACTACACCGCGCTCGTGCCGACCCAGCTGGCCAGGCTCGTCGCCGGGGACGGGCCCGGCCTGTCCGCGCTGCGCCGGTACGACGGCGTGCTGATCGGCGGCGCCGCCACCCCGCCCGCGCTGCTGGAGAAGGCGCGCGGGCTCGGCGTCGCGGTGGTCACCACCTACGGCATGAGCGAGACCTCCGGCGGCTGCGTCTACGACGGGGCCGCGCTGGACGGGGTCGGGGTGCGGCTGGCCGACGACGGGCGCGTCGAGCTGTCCGGGCCGGTGCTCGCGCTCGGCTACCGGGGCGGCGAGCGGTTCGGCGAGTGGTTCCGCACCGGCGACCTCGGGCGGTTCGACGGCGACCTGCTCGAAGTGCTCGGCCGGGCCGACGACGTGATCGTCAGCGGCGGGGAGAACGTGCCCCCGGTGCTGGTGGAGCGGGTGCTGGCGGCGCAGCAGGGGGTGCTGGAGGCGTGCGTGGTCGGGCTGCCCGACCAGGAGTGGGGGCAGGTGGTCGCGGCGGCCGTGGTGCTCGCGCCCGGCGCCGAGCCGCCCGACCCGAACGCGCTCATCGCGGCCGTGCGGGAGAGCGCGGGGCGGGTGTCCGCGCCCAAGCGGGTCGTGTTCCTGCCCGCGCTGCCGCTGCGCGGCCCCGGCAAGGTCGACCGGGTCGAGGTCGCGAAGCTGCTGGCCACCATCGGGTGATCTCCTCGGGTGGGCGGGGATCTCCGGTTGCCGCCTCGGCCGGTCGGGGTTCCCCTCCAGGGGGTCGGGCGCGCACCAACCGGCGCGCTCGCCGTGAGCCCCGAGGAGGACCCGAATGCCCAGGCCTCGCCTCGCGCCGCTCGTCGCGGCCACCCTGCTGACCGCCCTCGCCGTCCCGGCGCGGGCGCTCGCCGAACCCGCGCCGGTGGAGCCGTGGACCGCCGACCTGACCGCCGTGGACGGCGACGACGTGGGCGTCGCGGCGGGCGGCGGGGTGCTGCGGCTCGCGCCCGGCGCCCGCGAGGGCTACCTGCTGCTGGCCCCGCGCGAGCTGGCCGGACCGGTGGCGGCGGTGGCCGCCGAGGTGGACGGCTCCGCGCCGGAGGGGAGCGCGGTCCAGGTGGACGTCCGGGTGGCCGCCGGTGACGGCGCGTGGGGGGAGTGGCTGCCCGCCGGGGCCGCGCTGCCGCCCGGCGCGCGCACCGCGCAGGCCAGGGTCGCGCTCACCACCGGGGGCGCCGGGGGCGCCGCGACCACCGGTCCGGAGGTGCGCTCGGTCCGCCTGGTCCCCGACACCACCGCCGCCAGGGCCGCGCAGGACGACGCGCGCGGCGTCGTGAACGGCACCACGTACCGGGTGTTCGCCACCAGGGAGGGCCTGGTCGGCGGCACCACCGCCAACGGCCACGTGATCACCGAGCGGGACCACTTCGTCGCCCTGCCCTCGCGGCGCGGCCTCTCGCCCAAGGGCACCGGCTCGTACACGGTCCAGGTCTGCGCGGACAACGGCCGCTGCGAGTGGGCCCCGGTGTGGGACGTCGGCCCGTGGAACACCAAGGACGACTACTGGAACCCGCCCGCCACCCGCGAGTCCTGGAAGGACCTGCCGCAGGGCACCCCGCAGGCCCAGGCGGCCTACCTGAACGGCTACAACGGCGGCAAGGACCAGTTCGACCGCAGGGTGGTCAACCCGGCGGGCGTCGACCTGGCCGACGGCGTGTTCTGGGACGGCCTCAAGCTCTCCGACAACGACTGGGTCACGGTCTCCTACCTGTGGACCGCCTCCGGCCTGACCGGCTACGTGCGCACGGGCGGCGACGGCCCGCTCAACGTGCGCGGCGCGGCGTCCGCGACCGCGCCCCAGGTCGGCATCGCGGCGGACTACGCGCAGGTCAGGGTGCTCTGCCAGCTCAGGGGGCAGAGCGTCACCGGCCCCGAGGGCACCTCGAACCTGTGGTACCGGATCGCCACCGGCAAGTACGTCGCCAAGGCCTACGTCACCGGCGTCGTGGGCGCCAAGCTCTGCTGAGAAGGACCTGGCAGCGGGCCGCCCGCCGCCATGTCGGAGGATTGCGCGCATGGCCACCCTCGCCCAGTGGATCTCGGGCACCCGTCCGCGCACGCTGCCCAACTCGATCGCTCCCGTGCTGGTGGGCGCGGGAGCGGCCTTCCACATCGACGCGTTCGACGCGGTGCGGACCCTGCTGGCGCTGCTCGTGTCGATGGCGTTCCAGGTCGGGGTGAACTTCGCCAACGACTACTCGGACGGCATCCGGGGAACCGACGCCAACCGGGTCGGCCCGTTCCGGCTGGTCGGGTCGGGCGCGGCGCGGCCGAAGGCGGTGCGGAACGCGGCGTTCGCGGCGCTCGGCGTCGGCGCGCTCGCGGGCCTCGCCCTGGTGGCGCTGTCCGGGTACTGGTGGCTGATCGGGTTCGGCGCGGTGTGCATCGCGGGCGCCTGGTTCTACACCGGCGGCAAGAAGCCCTACGGGTACGCGGGCCTCGGCGAGCTGGCCGTGTTCCTGTTCTTCGGGCCCGCCGCCGTGCTGGGCACGCTGTACGTGCAGGCGGGCGAGATCACCGGCATCGGCATCGGCGGCTCGGTCGCGATGGGCGCGTTCTCCACCGCCGTGATGGTCGCGAACACGCTCCGGGACATCCCCACCGACCTCCAGGCGGGCAAGCGCACCATGGCGACCACCCTGGGCGACCGGGACACCCGCTACCTGTACCTCGCGCTGGTCGTCGTGCCGTTCGTGATCACGGCGGCGAACGGGGTGCGCGAGCCGCTGGCCCTGCTCGGCTTCCTGTCGCTGCCGCTGGCCGCGCTCGGCGCGCGCCGGGTGCTCAAGGGCGACAAGGGCAAGGCGCTGATCCCGGTGCTGCGGGACACCGGGCTGGCGATGCTGCTGTGGGCGGTCGCGACGGCGGGCGCGCTGGTCCTCGGCTGAGGCCCGCGCGCCCGACCCGCCTGCTCCCGCCGCCGGGCGCTCCGGCTGCCGGGCGTCCTCGGCCCACCTGGCGTCCTCGGTCTACCAGGCGTCCTCGGTGAACGAGGTGGGCGCGTCGTCGTCGTCGCGCGGGGCGCGCTTCGGCGGCGCGGGCGGGCGCCGCTCGCCGACGCACAGCTCGGCCAGCTTCTCCCGCTCGACCTCGAACGCGGCCCGCACGCCCCGGTCCGCCGACGCCTCGCCGGTGAGCACCTCGCGCCAGCTCAGCGCGCCGCGCGCGATCCGGTCCTGGAGCGCGCGCAGCTCGGGCGAGGCCTCGGGGGACTTCGCGTAGGCGATGACCCGCTTGATGTCCTCGGCCGACGGCTCCCGCTCCGGCCGGGCCTTCGCGGCCTCGCGCGCGACCCGCTCCGCCTCGGCGATCGACCGGGCGAACACGTCCTCCGCCGTCACCACGTCCGGCGTCCGCCACCCGCTCACCCGGTCCCCCTCCCGACTGTGGACAACTTCCGCATCCGACGTGCTGAACGGACGATCAGTTCCCAGCTTCAGGACCACGTCCCGGTGGACCGGAAGCGCACCAGGGTCTCCAGGTGCGGGGCCAGGTCCATGCCCTGCCCGGCCACCCACTCGTCGTCGTAGTAGGTGTTCGCGTACCGCTCGCCGCCGTCGCACAGCAGCGTCACCACGCTGCCCTTCCGCCCGTCCGCGAGCATCTGCGCGATCAGCTGGAACGCGCCCCACAGGTTCGTGCCGGTCGACCCGCCGACCCGCCTGCCCAGCACCTCCTCGACGTGCCGCACCACCGCGATCGACGCCGCGTCCGGCACCTTGATCATCCGGTCGATGACCTGCCCGACGAACGACGGCTCCACGCGCGGCCTGCCGATGCCCTCGATCCGCGATCCGCGCGTGCCGACCAGGTCCGGGTCGTTGTCGCGCCACGCGTCGAAGAACACCGAGTGCTCCGGGTCGACCACGGCCAGCTTCGTGCGCAGCCGCCGGTAGTGCACGTACCGGCCGATGGTGGCGCTGGTGCCGCCGGTGCCCGCGCCGACCACCACCCACTCCGGCTCCGGGTGCGGCTCCAGCGCCATCTGCTGGAACACCGACTCGGCGATGTTGTTGTTGCCCCGCCAGTCCGTGGCCCGCTCGGCGTGCGTGAACTGGTCCATGAAGTGCCCGCCCAGCTCGGTGGCGAGCCTGCGGGACTCGTCGTAGATCGCGCCGGGGGAGTCCACGAAGTGGCAGCGCCCGCCCTGGCGCTCGATCAGCGCCACCTTCTCCTTGCTGGTCGACCGGGGCATCACCGCGATGAACGGCAGCCCGAGCATCCGGGCGAAGTACGCCTCGGACACCGCCGTGGACCCGGAGGAGGCCTCGATCACCGGTGTGCCCTCGACCACCCAGCCGTTGCAGATGGCGTACAGGAACAGCGACCTGGCCAGCCGGTGCTTCAGCGAGCCGGTGGGGTGCGTCGACTCGTCCTTCAGGTACAGGTCGACGCCCCACGACGGGGGCAGCGGGAACGGCAGGAGGTGGGTGTCGGCGCTGCGGTTGGCGTCGGCCTCGATGATGCCGACCGCCGAGCACACCCAGTCCCTGGTGCTGCCGCAGCAGCGGTCCACCGAGTCGGTTGAGCTGTTCACGGGGCGCACGATAGCCCGCACCGACTACTTTCTGCCTGTGATGCCGATCGTGGGGTGCGTGCTGGCAGGCGCGGTGGGCGACGCGCTGGGCGCCGCCGTCGAGTTCAAGCCGATGGACAAGATCAGGGGGATGCACGGTCCCCAGGGCGTGACCGAAATGGAGGACCTGTACGGCGCGCCGGGGATGATCACCGACGACACCCAGATGCTGCTGTTCACCCTGGAGGGCCTGCTGCTGGCCAAGCGCGGCGGCGGGAACCCGGTGTTCGCGATCCAGGCCGCCTACCAGCGCTGGCTGCACACCCAGGACAAGCAGATGCGCCCGGACGGCATGGTCGAGGAGGCGCCCAAGGGCGGCTGGCTGGTCGACCTGCCCGCGATGAACGCGCTGCGCGCCCCCGGCAACACCTGCCTCACCGCGCTGCGCTCGGCCCGCAAGGGCAGGGCGAGCAGCCTCGAACGGCCGCTCAACGACTCCAAGGGCTGCGGCGTGGTGATGCGCACCGCGCCGATCGCGCTGTGGTCGCACGACCCGTCGGTGGTGTTCGAGATCGCCGCCCGCACCGGCGCGTACACGCACGGCCACCCGAGCGGCTACCTGTCCGGCGGGGTGATGGCGGTGCTGGTGCAGCAGCTGCTGCTCGGCGAGAAGGACCTGGTGCGGGCCGCGCAGCGGGCGCGGGCCGAGCTGGTGCGGTGGCGCGGGCACGAGGAGCAGGCCGAGGCGCTGGACCGGGCGATCCGGATCGGCACCGGCAAGGCGCGGATCACCCCGGAGCTGATCGAGAGCGAGCTGGGCGCGGGGTGGGTCGGCGAGGAGGCGCTCGCGATCGGGCTCGCCGCCGCGCTGGCCGGGAAGGACATGCGGGAGGCGCTGCTGCTCGCGGTCAACCACTCCGGCGACAGCGACTCGACCGGGTCGGTGTGCGGCAACCTGCTCGGGGCGCGCGACGGCGTGGACGCCATCCCGCAGGACTGGCTGCGGCAGCTGGAGCTGGTGGCGATGATGGAGTGGCTGTGCACCGAGGCCGAGCAGGCGTTCGCGCCCGCGGGCAGCGGGTGGGGCGGGCAGGGCTGGGGCTGATCACTCGCCCGCGCCCCGCGCCCTCACGCCGTTCGGCCGCCTACAGCCCTTCCAGGGCCTCGCGCATCGGCAGCGTCTTGGCGTGCGCCTCGCGCACCTCGGTGTCCGGGTCGGAGTCGGCCACCACGCCGCAGCCCGCGCGCAGCCGCGCCGTCCGCCCCGCGACCTGCGCCCCGCGCAGCGCGATGCCCAGCTCGCCGTCGCCGTTCCCGTCGATCCACCCGACCGGCCCGGCGTAGCGCTCGCGGTCCGCGCCCTCCAGCTCCCGGATCAACCGCACCGCGTCGCCCTTCGGCGTGCCGCCCACCGCCGCCGTCGGGTGCAGCGCCTCCACCAGCCGCAGCGGCGACGGGTCGTCGCGCAGGGTGCCGATCACGTCGCTGGACAGGTGCGACACGTTCGGCAGCCGCAGCACCGACGGCCCGTCCACCGACAGCGCGGCGCAGAACGGCCGCAGCGCCTCGGTCAGCGACGCGATCGCGTACTCGTGCTCCTCGCGGTTCTTGCCCGAGGCGAGCAGCGCGTCCTCGTCGGTGCCGCTGCCCGGCCAGGTCGTGCCCGCCAGCACCCGCGAGTCCACGACCTCCCCCGTGCGCCGCAGCAGCAGCTCCGGGGTCGCCCCGACCAGCCCGTCCACCGCGTACACCCAGCACTCCGGGTACCGCCTGGCCAGCCCGCCGAGCAGGAACCGCTCGTCGATGTCCGCGTCGGCCACGGCCAGCAGGTCGTGCGCCAGGACCACCTTCGCCAGCTCGCCCGCCCGCATCCGGCGCACCGCCTCGGCGACCGCCTCCCGGTAGCGGGTCACCGGCACCCGGCCGTCCGAGTAGCGGATGGTCGACGGCCGCCGCACCGGGCGCACCGCCCGCTCCAGCGGGTCGCCGTCCACCTCACCGATCGTGGTCACCCAGCGGTGCTCGCCCCGGCGGCCCAGCACGACCTGCGGCACCACCAGCACCGAGCTGCCGGGCTCGTCCGCGAACGCCATGCTCGCGAACGCCACCGCGCCCGTGCCCGGCACGCCGACGGCGTCCTCGACGTCCAGCTCCGAGGTGAACTCCCGCCACAGCCGGTCGGCCTCGGCGAACCGGCCCGCGCCCGAGGTCTCGAACCGCGCGGCCTCGCCCCAGCCGACCAGACCGGAGCCCTCGCGCACCCACGCCAGCGCGCCACCGGGGTCGGGGAGCCTGGACAGCAGGTCCTCGGGGAAGGCGGGGCCGGTGACCGGGGTGGTGGTCACGCGCAGGCGGGTGCGGGTCCTGGACGGGGGAGCGGAGGTCACCCTTCGAGGGTATGGACTCGGTTCCGCGTTTCCCCGGCCGGGCGGCCCTAGACTGCTCCGTTGTGGTGGACGACGCAGTGCTCTCCGACGACCGCGCCGACGACCGTCCGGACGGCCGTTCCGCGGGCCGCTCCGCCGATCGTCCCGGCGGTCGTCCCGCAGACCGCCCCCGCTCGACCCGGCGGCGCTCGGTCCGGCGGCGCTCGGTCCGGCGGCTGCTCGGCAGGTCGGTGCTGGTGCTGGGCGCCCTGGTGACCCTGGTCGGCGTGGTGCTGGTGGCCGCCTGCTGGCGCGACGACGACGCCATCGAGAGCAGGCGCGGCCGGGCCGCCGCCGAGGTGGTCTCGGTGTCCTTCCAGCGCACCGTCGTGCGCTACGCCACCCCGGACGGCGCGGTGCACAGCCCGGCGCAGGGCGTGCTCTACCCGGACGGCCTGGAGGCCGGTCAGGTGGTGTGGATCGAGTACGACACCGACGACACCGAGCTGGCCCGCGTCGAGGGCCGCACGTTCACCCTCGCGCTGCTGCCCGTCGGCACGTTCCTGCTCGCCGTGTGGGCGGTGCTCGGACCGCTCGCCTGGTGGCTGCGGCGTCGCGTGTGACAGTTCTTCTCCGCGCGGTGTGTTCCGTGTAACAATCGGCTGCATGGAGCTGGAAGCGGAGTTCGAGCGCGTCCTCGCCGCCGATCAGCGCGTCGAGCCCAGGGACTGGATGCCCGACGGGTACCGGCGCACGCTCGTGCGGCAGATCGCCCAGCACGCGCACTCCGAGATCATCGGGATGCAGCCGGAGGGCAACTGGATCAGCCGCGCGCCCTCGCTGCGCCGCAAGGCGATCCTGCTGGCCAAGGTCCAGGACGAGGCGGGCCACGGCCTCTACCTCTACGCGGCGGCCGAGACCCTCGGCGCCGACCGGGCCGACCTGACCGAGCGGCTGATCACCGGTCGGCAGAAGTACTCCTCGATCTTCAACTACCCCACGCTGACCTTCGCCGACGTGGGCGTCATCGGCTGGCTCGTGGACGGCGCCGCCATCTGCAACCAGGTGCCGCTGTGCCGGACCTCGTACGGGCCGTACGCGCGGGCCATGATCCGGGTCTGCAAGGAGGAGTCCTTCCACCAGCGGCAGGGCTACGAGCTGCTGGCCACGATGATGTCCGGCACCGACGCGCAGCGGTCGATGGTCCAGGACGCGGTGGACCGCTGGTGGTGGCCGTCGCTGATGATGTTCGGCCCGCCCGACGCGGAGAGCGCCAACACCGAGCGGTCCGTCGCCTGGCGGATCAAGCGCAACACCAACGACGAGCTGCGGCAGAAGTTCGTGGACATGACCGTCCCGCAGGCCGACAAGCTCGGCGTCACCCTGCCCGACCCCGAGCTGCGCTGGAACGCCGAGCGCGGGCGCCACGACTTCGGGACCCCGGACTGGGACGAGTTCCGCCGGGTCGTCGGCGGGAGCGGGCCGTGCAACGCCCAGCGGGTCGCCCACCGGCGGACCGCCCACGAGGAGGGCGAGTGGGTGCGGGCCGCGGCCACCGCCCACGCCGCCAAGCGCGCGGCCCGAGAGGCGGGTGCGGCATGAGCTCCGACGGTTCCTGGCCGCTGTGGGAGGTGTTCGTGCGGGGCAAGCGCGGGCTCAACCACGTGCACGTCGGCTCCCTGCACGCCCCCGACGCCGAGCTGGCGGTGCGCAACGCCCGCGACCTCTACACCCGGCGCAACGAGGGCGTGTCCATCTGGGTGGTGCCCGCCGAGGCGATCACCGCGTCCTCGCCGGACGAGAAGGACCCGTTCTTCGCGCCCAGCGGCGACAAGGTCTACCGGCACCCGACCTTCTACGCCATCCCCGACGACGTCCCCCACCTGTGAGGCCCGCCGTGGAGCAGAGCAGCACCGGTGAGCAGGGCGGTGTCGGTCAGCAGGGCGGCGCAGGTGACGGGCACGGGCTCGCCGACCTCGCGGACGACGGCGAGTGGGGCGGTGGCGGGCACTGGGCGTTCGGCACCGGCTTCGCCGAACCGCTCGCGGGCGTGGGGCGGGACGTGCCGGACGGGGTGGACCGGGGCGACCTGGCCGCCTACTGCCTGATGCTCGGCGACGACGCGCTCGTGCTGTCCCAGCGGCTCGCGCAGTGGTGCTCGCGCGCGCCCGAGCTGGAGGAGGACGTCGCGCTGGCCAACATCGCGCTCGACCTGCTCGGGCAGGCCAGGCTGCTGCTGACCAGGGCGGGCGAGGTCGAGGGCGCCGGGCGGGACGAGGACGCGCTGGCCTACCTGCGCGACGAGCGCGAGTTCCGCAACGTGCACCTGGCCGAGATCGAGTGCGGGCCGTTCGCGGGCGGCGACTTCGCCACCACGATCGCCCGGCTGCTCGTGCTGTCCTCGTGGAAGCTGGCGGCGTTCGAGCGGCTGCGCGGCAGCGCCGACCCGGTGCTCGCGGCGGTCGCGGCCAAGGCGGTGAAGGAGCTGGCGTACCACCGGGACCACGCCGCGCAGTGGGCCGTGCGGCTCGGCGACGGCACGGACGAGTCGCACCGCAGGATGCAAGCCGGGCTTGAGCGGGTGTGGCCGCACCTGGAGGAGCTGTTCACCGCGCACCCGGTGGAGCTGCGGCTGGCCGGGGTCGCGGTCGACCCCGGCGGGCTGCGCGCCGAGGTGGACGGGGTGCTGGACGCGGTGTGCGCGGCGGGTGGGCTGACCAGGCCCGATCCGGTTCCGGCCGCGCTGGTGGCCGGTCGGGGCGGGCGGGACGGGGTGCACACCGAGGTCATGGGGTACCTGCTGGCGGAGATGCAGCACGTGCACCGGTCGCTGCCGGGGGCGCGCTGGTGAGCGGGGCAGGCCGGTCCGCGCCCGGTTCGCCTGCGCCCGGTTCGCCCGCGCCCGGCCGGTCCGCGCTGGAGGTCGCCTCGGCGGTGCTCGACCCCGAGCTGCCCGTGCTGACCCTGGCCGACCTCGGCGTGCTGCGGGAGGTCGTGGAGCGCGACGGGCGGGTGCTGGTCACCATCACCCCCACCTACTCGGGGTGCCCGGCCGTGGACGAGATGGGCGCCGACCTGCGGCGCGGGCTCACCGAGGCCGGGTTCGCCGACGTCGAGGTGCGCACCAGCCTGCACCCGGCGTGGACCACCGACTGGATCACCGAGGCGGGCCTGCGCAAGCTGCGCGAGGCGGGCATCGCGCCGCCGTCCAGGATCGGCCCGCGCCCGGTCGGCCCGGTGCCGCTGAACCTCGCGCCGCCGCCGAGCCGGGTGGTGTGCCCGCGCTGCGGGTCGGGCCGCACCGAGGAGCTGTCCCGGTTCGGCGCGACCGCGTGCAAGGCGCTGCGCCGCTGCCTGGCCTGCGCGGAGCCCTTCGAGCACGTCAAGGAGATCTAGATGGCCTTCCACGACCTGGTGGTCTCCGCCGTCGAGCGGCTGTGCGCGGACGCCGTCGCGGTCACCTTCGCCGTGCCGCCCGAGCTGGCCGGGGAGTACGCGTTCCGGGCCGGGCAGCACGTGGCGCTGCGCGACGGGGACGAGCACCGGTCGTACTCGATCTGCGCGGCCGAGGGCGAGCCGCTGCGCATCGGCGTGCGGCGGGTCGAGGGCGGGCTGTTCTCGGTGCGGCTGGTCGACCGGGCGCGGGTCGGCGACGTGTTCCGGGTGGGCACCCCGCAGGGCCGGTTCACCCCGTCCGGCGGCGAGCACCACGGCCTGGTCGTGGCCGGGTCGGGCATCACGCCCGCGCTGTCGATCGCGGCGACCGAGCTGGGGCGCGGGGCGCGGGTCAGCCTCGTCTACGGCAACCGGCGCAGCGACACGGTCATGTTCGCGGACGAGCTGGCCGACCTGAAGGACCGGCACCGGGGGCGGTTCCAGCTGGTGCACGTGCTGTCGCGGGAGCCGAGGGACGTGGAGCTGTTCAGCGGCAGGCTGGACGCGGCCAGGCTGTCGGCGCTGCTGACCGGCGTGGTGCCCGCCGGGGACGTCGACCAGTGGTGGCTGTGCGGGCCGCACGGGCTGGTCAAGGACGCGCGGAAGGTGCTGGAGGGCCTGGGCGCGCCGGAGGGCAGCGTGCACCACGAGCTGTTCCACGTCGCCGAGCCGCCACCCCCGCCGAACCGGCCGGAGCGGGTGCTGGAGGACTTCGTGCCGGGCGTGGTGGTGCTGGACGGCCGCGAGACCCCCGTGGAGCTGCCCGGCGACGTGCCGGTCCTGGAGGCGGCCCAGCACGTGCGCGGCGACCTGCCGTTCGCGTGCCGGGGCGGGGTGTGCGGGACGTGCCGGGCGAAGCTGGTGACGGGTGAGGTGGAGATGCGCCGGAACTACGCCCTGGAACCGCACGAGGTGGCGGCGGGGTTCGTGCTGACCTGCCAGTCGATGCCGGTGTCCGGGCCGATCAGGGTCGACTACGACGCTTGATCTGGCACCATCGGCTGATGCGCAACTGGGTGCTGGGCGGTTTGGCGGCGGGGTCGCTGCTCGTGATGCTGCTCACGATCGCGGCGGTCGACGACATGTGGTCCGCCGGGGGCGTGGTGGGCGTGCTGACGCTGCTCACCATGAGCCTGATGTTCGGCGGTCTGCCGGGTCTGGCGATCGGCGCCCTGATCGGGGCGCTCCGCAAGCGCGCCGCGACCCGCTTCCAACCCGCGTTCCCCCAGTCCGCGCCGTTCCACCAGCAGCCGCCGGTGCCGCAGTTCCCGACCCCGTCGCCCCCGATGGGCGTGCCCGCGACGCACGCGGGCCCCACCGACCGGTGGGGCGCGATGGTCGGCCGGTGCGAGCTGTCGGTCCGCAGGGTGGCCGCCGCAGCGGCGACCGTGCCCCCGTCGCCGGGCGCGGAGTGGCTGAACCGCATCGTCGGCCAGTTCACGGCCGAGCTGAACGACGTCCGCCGCATCGCAGACCTGGGCCGTGCCCTGGAGGCGACCGCCCAGGACCACCCGGTGAGCCAGCGGCTCGCGGCGGCGGTGAAGGACTTCACGGCGTTCGAGGACGAGGCCGGTCGTGTGGCGCTGAGGTTGGTGGAACAACCCGACCTCGCGTCGGCGCGGGTGCACCTGGAGATGCTGGAGCAGCAGGTGCCGAACCTGGCGCAGGGGTGAAGCGGGGCCTGGACAGCGCGAAACCCGGCAACCAGTCGTCCGGCTGGTAAACCGGGTTCACTTCCGGGCCCTATTGGGCCCGGCACAACCCAGCGTACTGCAAACGGAGCAGTGCGTGCAACAGCTTTCGCGACCGCGCTCACCGCGCCATCGACGACCGCCACCACCCCAGCACCTCCTCCGCCACCTCCGGCGCCGCCACGAGCAGGCCGTCCTCCGGCAGCCTCGCGTCGTCGCCGCGCCGGTCGAGGACCGCCGCGCCCGACTCGACGGCCAGGGACACCGCCCCCGCCACGTCCCACTCGTGGTAGCTGTCCAGCACCGCCGCCGCCGCGTGGCCCAGTGCCACCTGCGCCACGGCCAGCGCCTTCGAGCCCAGCACCCGCACGCCCGTCCCGGCCCCCGCCGCGCGCGAGATGAACTCGCCCATCCCCGGCCACGGGCCCGTCCGCGTCATCTCGGTGCACACGATCGCGTTCGCCGGCTTGTCGCCCAGCCGCACCGGCGTGCCGTTCGCGCGCATCCCGCGCCCCCGCGCCGCCGCGTAGATCTGCGCCCGGTACGGGTCCGCCACCACGCCCACGACCGGGCCCCAGCGGTCGACCAGCGCCAGGCTGTACGCGCACCACGGGACCCCGGCCACGTAGTTCGCGCCGCCGTCCACCGGGTCGACCACCCACCGGTACTCCGCGTCCGGCGCAACCGGGCCCGCCGAGTCCTCGCAGAACACCGGGATCGCCGGGAACTCGGCGGTCAGCACCCGGCGGGTGTGCCGTTCCAGGGTCCGGTCGGTGTCCGTCACCCAGTCGAAGGGGGAGGCGTCCTCGTCCGGTCGCGCTCCGCGACCGGCCGTCGCCATGATCACATCCGAAGCGTCGTTGGCCAGCCGCCCCGCCACTTCGAGCGCCAGCGACACCAGGCCCGGATCGGCTGGCTGGGTCGGGCGGGACGACAAGACCGTCATGCCGACCTAGTGTCACGGCTCCTGGTGTCCGCGACGCGACCTCCCGGTGAAGCGGCGACGAACGTCAAGCGCGACACGCGCTGTTCCGACGCCGTTCACACCACCGAGAGTGACGTGCGAGGTGAGAACACCCCGCCGCGTCACTTAGTCTTCACACATGTCGCGCGCAGGTCTGGACAAGAACCCCCGCGAGGTCGCCGAGATGTTCGACGGCGTGGCGGAGGGTTACGACCGCACCAACTCCGTCATGACACTGGGGTTCGACCGGCGCTGGCGGGAGTGGAGCAGGCGGGTGCTGGACGCCCGCCCCGGTGAGAAGGTGCTGGACCTGGCCGCGGGCACCGCGGTGTCCACGGTCGAGTACGCCGAGTCGGGCGCCTGGTGCGTCGCCGCAGACTTCTCCATCGGGATGCTGCGCGGCGGGGCCAAGCGGGCGGTGCCCAAGGTCGCCGCCGACGCGCTGCACCTGCCCTTCCGCGACGGCGCCTTCGACGCGGTCACGGTCTCGTTCGGCCTGCGGAACTTCCAGGACACCGAGGCGGCGCTGCGGGAGATGGCGCGGGTCGTGCGCCCCGGCGGCAGGCTCGTGGTGTGCGAGGTGTCCAGCCCGACCTTCGGACCGTTCCGCGCGGTGTACAAGCGGCACCTGCTGAAGGTGCTGCCGGTGGTGGCCAAGCGGGTGTCGTCCAACCCGGTCGCCTACAACTACCTCGCCGAGTCGATGGCCACCTGGCCCGACCAGCGCGCGCTCGGCGAGATCGTCGCCCGAGCCGGGTGGGACGACGTCGCCTGGTTCAACCTGACCGGCGGACTGGTCGCCCTGCACCGCGCGGTCAAGCCGCTCGACTGACGGGGCGAGCGGTAGACAGGCGGTAGACGAGCGGTGGGCGAGCGGTAGGCAGGCTGAGCGGCGGGTGGCGTTCGGCGGGCAGGCGGGGCGGCGGTCGGAGCACTGCCGCACTGCACCGCACGACCGCACGGCTGAAGCGCGGCATCACTAACCCGTACTGCCAACTGTTGACTGTCAACAGTTGGCAGTATCAGCCCTGCGCGTGGGCGACCGCGCCCCCGCCCAACGGGCGCGGTCCGAACGGTTCGATCCACCTCCGCTCATCGCTGAGCGTGACGCACGCCGCAAAAATCGTCACTCCGCCGTCGACCGGCGATCCGGGACCAAGATCCTGAACACCCCTAGGACCGAGGTCCCAGGGGCAAAAGTGTGGCCTGTGCCACCGGAAAACCCGAGCTTCGGACCTCCGAGGTCCGGCTTCGGCCTCCCGACGCCACGTCCGGCGCCCCCGCCGCCCCGCCCAGCACACCCACCGCCACCCCCGTGACCCGGCCCCACCCGCGCCGACGCCCCCGCGCCCGCCCGCGCGACCCGTCCGCGCTCCTCGGCCACCGGCACCCCCGCGCCCCTCGCCCCTCCCGCCGCCACCCGCGCCGGAAACTGCCAGGTAACTCCCAGGACGCCCCCGTCCCCACCCACCCCGCCGCCCGCCGAGCGCCGGTCATGTCCGGTCTCGTCCCATTCAGGGTCAGTAGACTCCCGACCACTGGTTTGTGAACAAGTGCACAAGGAGCGGGGATGACGACTCCCAGCCGCCGCAGGGCGGACGAGGACGCCGAAGTGATCGTGGTCGGCGCGGGTCCCGCGGGCTCGACCGCCGCCACCTACCTGGCGCGGGCAGGCCTTGACGTGCTGCTGCTGGAGAAGGGCAGCTTCCCCCGCGAGAAGGTCTGCGGCGACGGGCTGACCCCGCGCGGCGTCAAGCAGCTGATCGACCTCGGCATCGACACCCGCGAGGAAGCGGGCTGGCTGCACAACAAGGGCCTGCGGGTGGTCGGCGGCGGGGTCACCATGGAGCTGGCCTGGCCCGAGCTGGCCTCGTTCCCGCCCTACGGCGTGGTGCGGCCCCGGCAGGACTTCGACGACATGCTGGCCAAGGCCGCCGTCGAGGCGGGGGCCAGGCTCAAGGAGAACAACAACGTCACCGGCGCGGTCGTCGAGCGCGGCCGGGTGGTGGGCGTGACGGCCAAGGTCGGCAAGGACAAGGAGCCGGTCACCTACCGCGCGCCGCTGGTCCTGGCCTGCGACGGCGTGTCCGCGCGCCTGGCGCTGTCGGTGGGCCTGCAGAAGGACGACGCGAAGCCGATGGGCGTCGCGGTGCGCCGCTACTACGCGAGCCCGCGCACCAAGGACGACCACCTGGAGTCGCACCTGGAGCTGTGGGACCGCAAGAACAACGTGCTGCTCCCCGGCTACGGCTGGATCTTCGGCATGGGCGACGGCACGGTCAACGTGGGCCTGGGCATCCTGAGCACCTCGAAGGCCTACGGCACCACGGACTACCGCGCGCTGCTCAAGTCCTGGCTGGACGGCACGCCGGAGGAGTGGGGCTTCCGCGAGGAGAACGCCACCAGCCGCATCGGCGGCGCCGCGCTGCCCATGGGCCTGAACCGCAAGCCGCACTACAGCAACGGGTTGCTGCTGGTCGGCGACGCGGGCGGCATGGTCAACCCGTTCAACGGCGAGGGCATCGGCTACGCGATGGAGTCCGCCAAGATCGCCGCGGAGACCGTCGTGCAGGCCATGGCCAGGCCCGACGGCCCCAGCCGGGAGCGCGCGCTGCACGGCTACCCGGTGCGCATCGAGCAGGCCCTCGGCAGCTACTACCGGCTCGGGAACATCTTCAGCAAGCTCATCGGCAACCCCACGATCATGAGCACCGCGACCAAGTACGGACTTCCGCGCAAGGGCCTTATGAAACTTGTGCTGAAGCTCCTCGCTGGGCTATACGACCCGAAGGACGGGGACGCTTTCGACCGCATCATCACGGCGGCGACGAAGATGGCTCCAACGGCTTAGTCGACTCACCCGAACGAAGCAGCGCCGATTCTCGGATCGGCGCTGTTTCCTTTTTCTACGAACCAGCTCGGCCTTCCCGCGCCGCTGTCGCGTGCCTACCCTGCGTGTTTTCGCAGGTCACGAAGGTTACTGGGGGTGGCTGTTCGTCCGTTCTGGGGAGTTCTAGACTGGGGTCCGGGTCATGTGAATCACTTCACAGCTGTCTGTCAGACTTTGTGAAGGCTTTCACAAGCGACCTGCGGATTGTTAGGCCCGCCTAACTTCCAAGGCTCGGCAGAACGCACCTAGGGTGCCCAACCGAGCAGGGCTCCGCCTGCACAGCGACAGCGAGGAAAGGACGTCGGAGAGTGCTCCAGCCCTATCTCCCCCTCGTATTGATGTTCGCACTCGCCGCGGCCTTCGCGCTGTTCTCGGCGACGATCGCTCCGTACATCGGACCTCGCCGCTACAACCGCGCCAAGCTGGACGCCTACGAGTGCGGGATCGAACCCTCCCCCCAGCCCGTCGTGGGCGGCGGTCGCATGCCGATCGCCTACTACCTCACGGCGATGCTGTTCATCCTGTTCGACATCGAGATGGTGTTCCTCTACCCCTTCGCGGTCTCCGCGGACCGGCTCGGCCTGTTCGGCCTGGTGGAGATCGCCCTGTTCGTCGGGACCCTCGGCTTCGCCTACGCGTACGTGTGGCGACGCGGCGGGCTCGACTGGAACTGAAGGGTATTCAGATGGGTCTCGAGGAGAAGCTCCCCAGCGGGGTCCTGCTGGTCAGCGTCGAGAAGCTGGTCAACTGGACCCGGAAGTCCTCGCTGTGGCCTGCCACGTTCGGCCTGGCGTGCTGCGCGATCGAGATGATGACCACCGGCGCCCCCCGCTACGACCTGGCCCGGTTCGGCATGGAGGTCTTCAGGGCCTCGCCGCGCCAGGCCGACCTGATGATCGTCGCGGGCCGGGTGACCAACAAGATGGCGCCGGTGCTCCGCCAGATCTACGACCAGATGCCCGAGCCGCGCTGGGTGCTGGCCATGGGCGTGTGCGCGTCCTCCGGCGGCATGTTCAACAACTACGCCGTGGTGCAGGGCGTCGACCACATCGTCCCGGTCGACATGTACCTGCCCGGCTGCCCTCCCCGCCCCGAGATGCTGATCGACGCGATCCTCAAGATCCACGCGAAGATCATGGACGAGCCCCTCGGGCCCAAACGCGCCGCGCAGCTGGCCGCCTCCGGCCACAAGACGGAGCTCATCCCGTCGTCCCAGCGGTTCGCGAGGAAGTGACCGGCATGGCTGACGAAGACAAGAACCCGGCGCCCGACTCGGGGGGAGCGCTCAGCTCCTCCGACATGTCGCAGTCCCAGCACGAGGAGCACCTCGCGCACGGCGGCGTCGTCGCGGGCCGCAACCGCACCGGCATGTTCGGCGTGGCGGGCAGCGGCGACACCTCCGGCTTCGGCGGGCTCAAGCTGCCCGCGCACGTGGCCGCCCCGTCCGAGCGCCCCTACGGCGGCTGGTTCGACGAGGTCGTCGACGAGCTGCTCGCGGCCATGGGCGAGCAGGGCCTGCCCGCCGACGCGATCCAGCAGATCACCGTCGACCGCGGCGAGATCACGTTCTACCTGCGCCGCGAGCACCTGGTCGACATCGCCCGCCTGCTGCGCGACGACCCGGCGCTGCGCTTCGAGCTGTGCAGCTCGCTGTCCGGCGTGGACTACGGTCCCGAGGCCGCGCAGCGCCTGCACTCCGTCGTGCACCTCACGTCGATGACCTACCGCAGGCGCGTCCGCCTGGAGGTCGCCGTCGACGTCGACGACCCCCACGTGCCCAGCCTGGTCTCCGTCTACCCGACGACGGACTGGCAGGAGCGCGAGGCCTGGGACATGTTCGGCATCGTCTACGACGGTCACCCCGGACTGACCCGCATCCTGATGCCGGACGACTGGGACGGTCACCCCCAGCGCAAGGACTACCCCCTCGGCGGCATCCCGGTCGAGTACAAGGGCGCGGAGATCCCCCCGCCCGACCAGAGGCGGTCCTACTCATGAGCGAACGGCTGTCCGACGTCACCCACGGCACCGACACCTCGGCGGAGGGCGCTCCCTCCGACGACGCCAGGGCGACCACCACCACCGAGCACGACTCCACCACCGCCGCCACCGGGTCCGCGGGCACGACCGCGCCCGACGCTGCGGCGTCCCGCGAGACCACCGAGGGCACCGTCTACACGGTGACCGGCGGCGACTGGGACGAGGTCCTCGCCGAGGCCGCGGGCGACGAGCGCATCGTCATGAACCTCGGCCCCCAGCACCCGTCCACGCACGGCGTGCTGCGGCTGGTGCTGGAGCTGGAGGGCGAGACCGTCACCCAGGCCCGCAGCGTCATCGGGTACCTGCACACCGGCATCGAGAAGAACACCGAGTACCGCACCTGGACCCAGGGCGTCACGTTCGTGACGCGCATGGACTACCTGGCGCCGCTGCACAGCGAGACGGCCTACTGCCTCGCCGTGGAGAAGCTGCTCGGCATCGAGGTGCCGCAGCGCGCCCAGGACGCCAGGGTCCTGCTGATGGAGCTCAACCGGGTCAGCTCGCACCTGGTGGCGCTCGCCACCGGCGGCATGGAGCTGGGCGCCCTCACCGGCATGACGGCGGGCTTCCGCGAGCGCGAGGAGGTCCTCCACCTGCTGGAGCACCTCACCGGCCTGCGGATGAACCACGCGTTCATCCGCCCCGGCGGCCTCGCCCAGGACCTGCCCGCCGACACCGAGGAGAAGGTCCTCGCCTTCCTCAAGGTGATGGACTCGCGGCTCCCGGACTACGACAAGCTGCTCACCGGCCAGCCGATCTGGCGCAACCGCCTCTCGGGCATCGGCTACCTGCCCGTCGACGCGTGCCTCGCGCTCGGCATCACCGGTCCGCCGCTGCGCTCCGCGGGCCTGCCGTGGGACCTGCGCAAGGTCGAGCCGTACTCGGGGTACGAGAACTACGAGTTCGACGTGCCCGTCGCGAACGAGGCCGACTGCTTCGCCCGCTACCGCCTGCGGCTGGAGGAGATCCACCAGTCGCTCAAGATCGTCCGGCAGGCGGTCGAGCGGCTGCGCCAGCCCGGTCCGGTCATGGTCGCCGACGCGAAGGTCGCCTGGCCCGCGCAGCTGACCATCGGCAGCGACGGCATGGGCAACTCGCT
Source organism: Actinosynnema pretiosum (assembly GCF_024171695.1). Lineage (GTDB taxonomy): Bacteria > Actinomycetota > Actinomycetes > Mycobacteriales > Pseudonocardiaceae > Actinosynnema > Actinosynnema pretiosum. The sequence continues at coordinate 82,981 of NZ_JAMTCF010000007.1, forward strand.
GGAGCACGTCCGCAAGATCATGGGCCAGTCCATGGAATCCCTCATCCACCACTTCAAGCTGGTGACCGAGGGCTTCCACGTGCCCGCCGGACAGGTGTACGTGCCCGTCGAGTCGCCGCGCGGCGAGCTGGGCTTCCACGTCGTCTCCGACGGCGGCACCCGGCCGATGCGCGTGCACGTTCGCGAACCCAGCTTCGTGAACCTCCAGGCGATGCCCGCGATGTGCGAGGGCAGCATGGTCGCCGACGTGATCGCCGCGGTGGCCTCCCTCGACCCGGTGATGGGTGGGTGTGACCGATGACCCAGATTCAGGAACCCGAGACCTCGGGCGCGCAGGGACCCGGCGCGGTCGTCTTCGACCAGGAGACGACCGACCGGGCGCGGGCGATCATCGCCCGCTACCCCGTCCCCAGGTCCGCGCTGCTGCCGATGCTGCACCTCGTGCAGTCGGTCGAGGGGCACGTCAGCAAGGCGGGCATCGCCTTCTGCGCCGACCTCCTCGACCTGACCGCCGCCGAGGTCAGCGCGGTCGCGACCTTCTACACGATGTACAAGCGCAAGCCCTGCGGCGAGCACCTGGTGAGCGTGTGCACCAACACGCTGTGCGCGGCCCTCGGCGGCGACGACATCTACGCGAAGCTGCGCGACCACCTCGGGACGGACGGCAAGCCGCTCGGCCACGAGGAGACCTCGGGCGAGCCCGGCGCGCCCGGCTCCGTCACGCTGGAGCACGCCGAGTGCCTGGCGGCCTGCGACCTCGCGCCCGTCGTGCAGGTCAACTACGAGTACTTCGACAACCAGACGCCCGACGGCGCGCTGGAGATGGTGAAGTCCCTGCAGGCGGGGGAGAAGCCGCACCCGACGCGCGGCGCCCCGCTGACCGACTTCCGGCAGGCCGAGCTCCAGCTCGCCGGGTTCTTCGAGGGCAGGGACGCCGACCTGGACGGCCCCTCCGCCGCCCCCGAGACGCTGCGCGGCGCCTCCCTGGCGGCCGAGCGCGGCTGGACCGCGCCCGCCATGCCGGAGAAGGCGGAGTTCCCGCCGCTGCCGGAGAAGAAGTAGGTGAGTGAGATGGTCGACAACCTGACTCCCGTCCTCACCAAGCGCTGGCTGTCGCCGCGCTCGTGGACGCTGAAGACCTACGAGCAGCTGGAGGGGTACACGGCGCTGCGCAAGGCGCTCAAGGTCCACCCCGACCAGCTCATCCAGCAGTGCAAGGACTCCGGCCTGCGCGGTCGCGGCGGAGCGGGCTTCCCCACGGGCATGAAGTGGGGCTTCATCCCGCAGGGCGACGGCAAGCCGCACTACCTCGTCATCAACGCGGACGAGGGCGAGCCCGGCACCTGCAAGGACATCCCGCTGATGATGGCCGACCCGCACTCGCTGGTCGAGGGCATCATCATCACCTCCTACGCCATCAGGGCCAACTTCGCCGCCATCTACGTGCGCGGCGAGGTGCTGCACGTCATCCGCAGGCTCAACGCCGCCGTGCGCGAGGCCTACGAGGCGGGCTACCTCGGCAAGGACATCCTCGGCAGCGGCTTCGACCTGGACCTCGTCGTCCACGCGGGCGCGGGCGCCTACATCTGCGGCGAGGAGACCGCGCTGCTCGACTCCCTCGAGGGGCGTCGTGGCCAGCCCAGGCTCAAGCCGCCGTTCCCGGCGACCGCGGGCCTGTACGCCTCGCCCACCGTGGTGAACAACGTCGAGACCATCGCGTCGGTTCCCTACGTGGTCAACGGCGGCTCCGACTGGTTCCGCAGCATGGGCCGCGACCGGTCGCCCGGCCCGAAGATCTACTCGCTGTCCGGCCACGTCGAGCGGCCCGGCCAGTACGAGGCGCCCATGGGCACCACGCTGCGCACGCTGCTGGAGATGGCGGGCGGCATGAAGGACGGCGTCCCGCTGAAGTTCTGGACGCCGGGCGGCTCGTCCACCCCGCTGTTCACCGCGGAGCACCTGGACGTGCCGCTCGACTTCGAGGGCGTCGCCGAGGCGGGCTCCATGCTCGGCACCACGGCCGTGCAGATCTTCAACGAGACCGTGTCGGTCCCGTGGGCGGTCATGAAGTGGACCGAGTTCTACAAGCACGAGTCCTGCGGCAAGTGCACGCCGTGCCGCGAGGGCACCTACTGGCTGACCAAGACCCTCCAGCGGATGGTGCGCGGCGAGGGCACCCCGAGCGACATCGACACGCTGCTCGACGTCTGCTCGAACATCCTCGGGCGCTCCTTCTGCGCGCTCGGCGACGGCGCGGTCAGCCCGATCACCAGCGGCATCAAGTACTTCAAGGACGAGTTCCTGGCCCTGTGCGACAGCAACGCAGCCAAGCTCAAGGCCACCGAACTGGCGGGAGCAAGCGCATGACCATCGCGCCGGACAAGAGCTCGGAGGTCGTGGTCCCCGAGGGCCACGTCAAGCTCGTCATCGACGGGTCCGACGTCGTCGCCCCCAAGGGCGAGCTGCTGATCCGCACCGCGGAGCGGCTGGGCATCGTGGTGCCGCGCTTCTGCGACCACCCGCTGCTGGAGCCCGCTGGCGCCTGCCGCCAGTGCCTGGTCGAGGTCGAGATGGGCGGTCGGCCCATGCCGAAGCCGCAGGCCTCCTGCACCATGACCGTCGCCGACGGCATGGTCGTCAAGACCCAGCTCACCTCGCCCGTCGCCGACAAGGCGCAGCAGGGCGTGATGGAGCTGCTGCTGATCAACCACCCGCTGGACTGCCCGATCTGCGACAAGGGCGGCGAGTGCCCCCTGCAGAACCAGGCGCTCAAGCACGGCCGGGCCGACTCGCGGTTCGTGGAGCCCAAGCGGACCTTCCCGAAGCCGATCGCCATCTCCACCCAGGTGCTGCTGGACCGGGAGCGCTGCGTGCTCTGCCAGCGCTGCACCCGGTTCTCGGCGCAGATCGCGGGCGACCCGTTCATCGAGCTGCTGGAGCGCGGCGCGCAGCAGCAGATCGGCGTGGCCGAGGAGAAGCCGTTCCAGTCGTACTTCTCCGGCAACACCATCCAGATCTGCCCGGTCGGCGCGCTCACCAGCGCCGCCTACCGGTTCCGGGCCCGCCCGTTCGACCTGGTGTCCACCCCCGGCGTGTGCGAGCACTGCTCGTCGGGCTGCGCCGAGCGCACCGACTTCCGGCGCGGCAAGGTGCAGCGCAAGCTGGCGGGCGAGGACCCCGAGGTCAACGAGGAGTGGATCTGCGACCGGGGCCGCTTCGCCTTCCGCTACGCGACCCAGGAGGACCGGTTCACCCGGCCGATGGTGCGCGACGAGAGCGGTGAGCTGCGGCCCTCGTCCTGGACCGAGGCGCTCCAGGCCGCCGCGCAGGGCCTCGCGCAGGCCCGCGACGGCAAGGGCGTCGGCGTGCTCGCGGGCGGTCGGCTCACGCTGGAGGACTCCTACGCCTACAGCAAGTTCGCCCGCATCGCGCTGCGCACCAACGACGTCGACTTCCGCGCCCGGCCGCACTCGGCCGAGGAGGTCGAGTTCCTGACCTCCACCGTGCTCGGCGTGACGCCGGAGACCGGCGGGGTGACCTTCAAGGGCATCGAGGCCGCGCCCGCCGCGCTGCTGGTCGCGTTCGAGCCCGAGGAGGAGGCCCCGGTCGTCTTCCTGCGGCTGCGCAAGGCCGCCCGCAAGCGCGGCACGAAGGTCTTCCACCTCGGCCAGTTCACCACCCCGGCCGTGGAGAAGACCCTCGGCACGCTGCTGGCCTGCGTGCCCGGCGGCGAGCCCGCCGCGCTGAACGCGCTGCCCGAGCACGCCGCCGACGTGGTGGAGCTGCTCGGCAAGCCCGGCTCGGTGATCATGGTCGGCGAGCGCGCCGCCGAGGTCCCCGGCCTGTACTCGGCGGTGGCCGCGCTCGCCAAGCGCACCGGGGCGAAGGTGGCCTGGGTGCCGCGCCGCGCCGGTGAGCGGGGCGCGCTCGAAGCGGGCCTGCTGCCGAACCTGCTGCCCGGCGGTCGGCTCGTCTCGGACGCCGCCGCGCGCGCCGAGGTCGAGCAGGCGTGGGGCCTCGCGGCCGGTTCGCTGCCCGCCAAGCCCGGCCGCGACACCTCCGGCATCCTCGCCGAGGCCGCGTCGGGCGGGCTGGACGCGCTGCTGGTGGCGGGCGTCGACCCGTTCGACCTGCCCGACCCCGCGCTCGCCGAGCAGGCGCTGTCCGCCGCGAAGTTCGTGGTGAGCCTGGAGCTGCGGCCCAGCGCCGCGACCGCGCACGCCGACGTGGTGCTGCCGATCGCGCCCGCCGTGGAGAAGTCCGGCACGTTCCTCAACTGGGAGGGCCGCCGCCGCGAGTTCGCGCTGACCCTGGAGGGCACCGGCGCGCTGCCCGACGGCCGGGTGCTCGACACCCTGGCCGTCGAGATGGACGCCGACCTGTTCACCCAGACGCCCGCCGCCGCAGCCGCCGACCTCGCGCGGCTCGGCCGGGGCACCGCCCAGGCGGGCGCGCCCACGGTCAGCGCGCCGCTGCTGCCGCAGCCCAAGCGCGGGCAGGCGGTGCTGGCGACCTGGCGCAGGCTGCTGGACAACGGGTCCATGCAGGACGGCGAGCCGCACCTGAAGGGCACCGCCCGGCCCACCGCGGCCTGGCTGTCCGAGGCGACCGCGCGCGACCTGGGCGTCGAGCCCGGCGCCGAGGTCACCGTCTCGACCGAGCGGGGTGAGGTCGTGCTGCCCGTGGCGGTGGCGGACCTGCCCGACGGCGTCGTGTGGCTGCCCGGCAACTCGGGCGAGTCGACCGTCCGCCGGACCCTCGTGGCAGGCCACGGTTCCGTGGTGGCCGTTTCTCCCGGAGGCAGGGCATGAGCACCGCAGAACTCATCGCTGACGACCCGGTCTGGCTGGTCCTGGTCAAGGTCGTCGGCGTCTTCGCCTTCCTGGTCCTCATGACCCTGTTCATGATCGTCTGGGAGCGCAAGGTCGTCGGGCGGATGCAGCAGCGCCCCGGCCCCAACCGCAACGGCCCCGGCGGCTGGCTCCAGTCGCTGGCCGACGGCATCAAGCTGGCGTTCAAGGAGGAGGTGCGCCCCGTCCTCGCGGACAAGTGGGTGTACTTCATCGCGCCGGTCATCGCCTGCGTCCCGGCCTTCACCGCCTTCTCGGTCATCCCGATCGGCGGCCAGGTCAGCATCTTCGGCGAGCAGACCGCCCTCCAGCTGGTCGACCTCCCGGTCGGCGTGCTGGTCGTGCTGGCCTGCTCCTCGATCGGCGTCTACGGCATCGTCCTCGGCGGCTGGTCCTCCGGCTCGCCCTACCCGCTGCTGGGCGCGCTGCGCTCCGCCGCGCAGGTGATCTCCTACGAGATCGCGATGGGCCTGTCGATCATCGCCGTGGTGATGAACTCCCGGTCGCTGTCCACCGCGGACATCGTCGACGCGCAGACCAGCGGCTGGTTCTTCTACCTGCTGCCGGTCAGCTTCGTCATCTACGTGATCTCGATGGTCGGCGAGACCAACCGCGCGCCCTTCGACCTCCCCGAGGCCGAGTCCGAGCTGGTCGGCGGCTTCCACACCGAGTACAGCTCGTTCAAGTTCGCGCTGTTCTTCCTCGCCGAGTACATCAACATGGTGACCGTCTCGGCGCTGGCGACCACGCTGTTCCTCGGCGGCTGGCGGTTCCCGTTCGTCGACGACGACCACTTCCTGAACAACGGCTGGCTCGGCCTGGTCTGGTTCGTCCTCAAGACCCTGGCGTTCCTGTTCCTGTTCATCTGGCTGCGCGGCACGCTCCCCCGCCTGCGCTACGACCAGTTCATGCAGCTGGGCTGGAAGGTCCTCGTCCCGATCGCGCTGGTCTGGTTCGTCGCGGTGGCGTTCGCCCGCTACATCCGCACCGAGATCGAGGCCGGGGCCCTCGGGACGCCGACCGTGCTGGCGGTGTTCGGCGCGGTGCTCGCGGCGGCCCTGCTGGTCGCGTTCCTGCTGCCCGACAACCGCGAGCGGGTCGACCCCGACGCGGTGCCGGTCACCGGTGGCGGCTTCCCCGTGCCCCCGCTGGACCTCGCAGTGCCCAAGCCGCCGCCCCGCCGCCAGGTGCGGGTGGCCGAGCTGCCCGACGGCAGCCCCGCCGGGAGCAACGGCTCTGCGGCCAAGGAGCCCGCAGCGGCAACGACCGCCAAGAAGGAGGCCAGCGATGGGGATGCTTGATCCCGTCAAGGGCTTCGGCGTGACCTTCTCGACGATGTTCAAGAAGGTCGTCACCGAGGAGTACCCCGAGGTCAAGAAGGTCACCGCGCCGCGGTACCACGGCCGCCACCAGCTCAACCGGCACCCGGACGGGCTGGAGAAGTGCGTCGGCTGCGAGCTGTGCGCCTGGGCCTGCCCCGCCGACGCGATCTTCGTCGAGGGCGGGAACAACACCGAGGAGGCCCGCTTCTCACCCGGTGAGCGGTACGGCGCGGACTACCAGATCAACTACCTGCGGTGCATCGGCTGCGGCCTGTGCATCGAGGCGTGCCCCACCCGGTCGCTCACCATGACCAACGAGTTCGAGCTGGCCGACGACGACCGGCAGAAGCTCATCTTCACCAAGGAGGACCTGCTCGCCCCGCTGCTGCCGGGCATGGAGCAGCCGCCGCACCCCATGCGGCTCGGCTCCGACGAGCAGGACTACTACGTGAACGGCCCCGAGCTGGCCCGCAAGGCGGGCGTGCCCGAGGGCGCGCTGGTGGAGAACGGTCCCGAGGAGGCGCGCAAGTGATCTCCCAGTTCCTGGCCCAGCCGGGGGTGGTCCAGCCCGCCGCGGACGTCGTGTCCACCGGCGAGGCCGTCGCCTTCTGGGTGCTCGGCCCCCTCGCCCTCGCGGGCGCGCTGGGGATGCTGTTCGCCCGCAACGCCGTGCACTCGGCGCTCTGGCTGGTCATGACCATGCTCAGCCTCGGCGGCCTGTACATGGTCCAGCAGGCGCCGTTCCTCGGCTTCGTGCAGATCATCGTCTACACCGGCGCGATCATGATGCTGTTCCTGTTCGTGCTGATGCTCGTCGGCAGGGACAGCTCCGACTCCGTCGTCGAGGTCCTGCGCGGCCAGCGGCTCGCCGCCGCCGTGCTCGGCATCGGCTTCGGCGGCCTCGTGGTCGGCGCGCTCGCCCGCTCCCTCACCGAGGTGCAGGCGGTCGGCCTGGTGGAGCCCAACACCACCGGCGGCGGCAACGTCGCCAACATCGGCGCCCGGATCTTCACGGACTACCTGTTCCCCTTCGAGCTGACCTCGGCGCTGCTGATCACCGCCGCCGTCGGCGCGATGGTGCTGGCGTTCACCTCGAAGATCCGGGAGACCAAGAAGACGCAGCGCGAGCTGGTCGTGGAGCGCTTCCGGGGCGACCGCCCCGGCTCGCTGCCCGGCCCCGGCGTGTTCGCCACCGCCAACTCGGTGGCCACGCCCGCGCTGCTCCCCGACGGTTCGGTCGCCAAGGAATCGCTGTCCGAGCTGATCGAGACGACCGACCGGTCGCGCCTCGACGAGGACGTCACGGACGTGGCAGGCAGCGGGCACCAGGCGGACGCGCGCGCTCTTAAGGGAGAGTCGTGACCCCCACCTACTACCTGCTGCTCTCCGCCCTGCTGTTCAGCATCGGCGCGGTGGGCGTTCTCGTGCGGCGCAACGCCATCGTCGTGTTCATGTGCGTCGAGCTGATGCTCAACGCGGTGAACCTCACCCTGGTCACCTTCGCCCGCGTCAACGGGCAGCTCGACGGCCAGGTGATGGCGTTCTTCGTGATGGTGGTCGCCGCGGCCGAGGTCGTCGTCGGCCTCGCGATCATCATGGCGATCTTCAAGTCGCGTCGCTCGGCCTCGGTCGACGACTCCAACCTGCTGAAGTACTGAGAGGTCACCGGTGACGGAACCTGTTGACGCCGGCGGGATCGGTGCTCTCGCCTGGTTGCTCCTAGCACTCCCCGCGTTCGGCGCCGCCGTGCTCCTGCTCGGCGGCAAGCGCACCGACAGGTGGGGCCACCTGCTGGGCACCACCACCGTCGTCGCGTCGTTCGCCTACGGCCTCGCCCTGTTCTTCAGCACCCTCGGGCTCAGCCCCGAGGAGCGCTCCAGCGAGCTGCACCTGTTCGACTGGGTGCCGGTCGAGGCCCTGAACGTCGAGTTCGCGCTTCGGCTCGACCCGCTGTCGCTGACCTTCGTGCTGCTGATCACCGGCGTCGGCTCGTTGATCCACGTCTACTCGATCGGCTACATGGCGCACGAGGCGGGCAGGCGGAAGTTCTTCGCCTACCTGAACCTCTTCGTGGCCGCCATGCTCCTGCTGGTGCTGGGCAACGGCTTCGTGACCCTGTACTTCGGCTGGGAGGGCGTCGGCCTGGCCTCGTACCTGCTCATCGGCTGGTACCAGCACAAGCCCGAGGCGGGCAGCGCGGCCAAGAAGGCGTTCCTGATGAACCGGGTCGGCGACCTGGGCCTCGCGATCGCCATCTTCATCATGTTCAAGGAGCTGGGCACCACCCAGTACACCGAGGTGTTCTCCCGCGTCGACGAGCTGTCGTCCGGGACGGTCCTGGCCATCACGCTCCTGCTGCTGCTCGGCGCGTGCGGCAAGTCCGGCCAGTTCCCGCTCCAGGCCTGGCTCCCGGACGCCATGGCGGGCCCCACCCCGGTGTCGGCCCTCATCCACGCCGCGACCATGGTCACGGCGGGCGTCTACCTCGTCGCACGCTCCAACCCGCTGTACAACCTCACCGAGGACGGCCGCCTGGTCGTCATGGCCATCGGCGCGTTCACGCTGCTGATCGGCTGCCTCATCGGTTGCGCGTACGACGACTTCAAGAAGGTCCTGGCCTACTCGACGGTCAGCCAGATCGGCTACATGATCCTGGCCGTGGGCCTCGGCCCGTTCGGCTACGCGCTGGGCATCATGCACCTGATCACGCACGGCTTCTTCAAGGCGGGCCTGTTCCTCGGCGCCGGTTCGGTCATGCACGGCATGAACGACGAGGGCAACATCCGCCGCATGGGCGGCCTCGCCAAGAAGATGCCGATCACCTTCGCCACCTGGGCGCTGGGCTACCTGGCGCTCATCGGCTTCCCGTTCCTGTCCGGCTACTTCTCGAAGGACGCCATCATCGCGGCGGCCTTCAGCGAGCACGGCTGGCGCGGCTGGGTGTTCGGCGGCGTCGCGGCGCTGGGCGCGTTCCTGACCGCGTTCTACATGACCCGCCTGCTGGTCCTGGTCTTCCTGGGCAAGCCCCGCTGGGCGGACCTGAAGTCGGCGGACGGCCGCGAGTACCACCCGCACGAGTCGCCGGTCAGCATGACCGCGCCGATGGTCGTGCTGGCGATCGGCTCGGTCGGCGCCGGCTTCTTCCTCAGCAGCGGCGACAACCTCGCGAACTGGCTGGCCCCGGTGGTCGGCGAGCTGCAGGAGCAGCACGGCGTGCTCGGCCACGGCGCGGTCAACGCCCTCGTCCTCGCCCTCTCGGCGGCGGGCGCGGTCCTGGCCTACCTGATCTTCGGCCGCAAGCCGCAGCCGGTGGAGCGCCCCGAGCGGGTGTCCTTCCCGGTCCGCGCCGCGCGCGCCGACCTGTACGGGAACGCGCTCAACGAGGCGCTGTTCGCGCGTCCGGGCACCTGGCTGACCCGCGCGCTGGTGTTCGTGGACAACAAGGGCGTCGACGGGCTGGTCAACGGCTCGGCGGCGCTGCTGGGCGGTAGCTCGGGCAGGCTGCGCAGGATGCAGACCGGCTTCGTGCGCTCCTACGCGCTCTCGATGCTCCTGGGTTCGATCTTCGTCCTGGGCGCGCTGCTGATGGTGAGGTTCTCGTGAGCTGGACCTTGATCGCAATGCTCCTGCTGCCGCTGGTCGGCGGCCTGGTCGTGGTGCTGCTGCGCGGCAACGACCGCCTCGCCAAGCTGACCGCGCTGGCGTTCTCGCTCGGCGAGCTGGTGCTCGCCGGGCTGGCCTGGGCCGCCTACGAGCCGGGGGGCGACCGCCTCCAGCTGACCAGCTCGGTCGAGTGGATCCCGAACTTCGGGGTGCACCTGTCGTTCGGCGTCGACGGCATCGCGCTGGTGATGATCGCCCTGATCGCCTTCCTGGTGCCGGTGGTCATCGGCGGCTCCTGGGCGGACAAGCTGCCCGAGGGCCGCACGGCGGGCGGCTTCTTCGCGCTGCTGCTGGTCATGGAAGCGGGCATGGTCGGCGTCTTCGCCGCCACGGACGTCTTCCTGTTCTACGTGTTCTTCGAGGGCGTCCTCGTCCCGATGTACTTCCTCATCGGCCGCTTCGGCGGCGCGAACCGGCAGTACGCGGCGATGAAGTTCTTCCTCTACTCGCTGCTCGGCGGGCTCGTCATGCTCGCGTCGGTGATCGGCCTGTACGTCACCAGCGCGCAGACCCTGGGCAAGGGCACGTTCGACTGGGCCACGCTCGTCACCGCGACGCGCGAGGCCCCGCTGTCCACCCAGATCTGGCTGTTCCTCGGCTTCTTCGTGGCCTTCGCCATCAAGGCGCCGCTGGTCCCGCTGCACACCTGGCTCCCCGACGCCGGCGCGGAAGCGCCGGTCGGCGCGGGCGTGCTGCTCGTCGGCGTGCTCGACAAGATCGGCACCTTCGGCTTCCTGCGCTACTGCCTGCCGCTGTTCCCTGCGGCCAGCAAGGAGCTCGCGCCGCTGGTGCTGGTGCTCGCGGTGGTCGGCATCATCTACGGTTCGCTGCTCGCGGTCGGCCAGTCCGACATGAAGCGGTTCGTGGCCTACACCTCGATCGCGCACTTCGGCTTCATCGCGCTGGGCATCTTCGCGTTCAGCTCGCAGGCGGGCGCGGGCTCGGTGCTCTACATGGTCAACCACGGCATCTCCACCGGCATGGTGTTCCTGGTCGTGGGCATGGTCATGGCGCGCGGCGGCTCCCGCCTGATCGAGGACTACGGCGGCATGGCGAAGCTGACCCCCGTGCTGGCGGGCCTGTTCTTCATCGCGGGCCTGTCCTCGCTGGCGCTGCCCGGCACCAGCTCGTTCGTCAGCGAGTTCCTGGTGCTGATCGGCTCGTTCCCGAACGAGCCCGTCTACACCGTGATCGCGGCGCTCGGCATGGTGCTCGCCGCGCTGTACATCCTCTGGCTCTACCAGCGCATCTTCCAGGGCCCGGTGCGCGGCACCGCGCTGATCGGGGCGACCGGCGGCCCCGGCGCCACCACCGACCCCGAGCGCGCGAGCGTCCCCGACCTGAACAAGCGGGAGATCGCCGTCCTCGCGCCGATGGTGGCGCTGATCCTGGTGCTCGGCTTCTACCCGAAGCCGGTGTTGGACGTGATCACCCCGTCCGTCGGGGCGACGCTCAGCGAGGTCGGGGTGGCCGACCCGGTCGCGCAGGAAGGCAAGTGACGTGACGACGATCCTCGCTCAAGTGGAGCGGCTCACCGTCCCGGAGATCGACTACGGGGCCGTCGCGCCCGTGCTCGTCATCCTCGGCGCCGCCTGCGTCAGCGTGCTGCTGGAGGCGTTCCTGCCCAAGCAGTCCCGCTGGCCCGCCCAGGTCGTGCTCACCGTGCTCGCGCTCGCGGGCGCGGCGGGCTCGCTCATCGTGCACGGCGGCGCGGCCGACACCGTCGACGTCGGCGTGGTGACCTTCTCGGGCGCCATCGCGGTCGACCCGCCGGTGGTCTTCCTGTGGGGCACGCTGCTGCTGCTCGCGGTGGGCTCGCTGCTGCTCATCGCCGACCGCTCGGTCGAGCCCGGTGGCGCGTTCGCCCCCGAGCCGCAGGCCGGTGGCACCGGCGGTGGTGGTGGCGGCGTGGCGACGAGGGCGCGCGCGGTCGCCTCGGTCATGCAGACCGAGGTGTTCCCGCTCACCCTGTTCGCCCTCGGCGGCATGATGGTCTTCGTCGCGGCGAACGACCTGCTCACCATGTTCATCGCGCTGGAAGTGCTGTCGCTGCCGCTGTACCTGCTGTGCGGCCTCGGCCGCCGTCGCCGCCTGCTCTCGCAGGAGGCCGCGGTGAAGTACTTCCTGCTCGGCGCGTTCGCCTCGGCGTTCTTCCTCTACGGCGTCGCGCTGCTCTACGGCTACTCCGGCTCGGTCAAGCTGGCGGACATCGCCACCGCGACCGCCGCCACCGACCGGTCCGACACGCTGCTGTACGCGGGCTTCGGCCTGCTGGTGGTGGGCCTGCTGTTCAAGGCCTCGGTCGGCCCGTTCCACGCCTGGACCCCGGACGTCTACCAGGGCGCCCCGACCCCGGTCACCGCCTTCATGGCGGCCTGCACCAAGGTCGCGGCCTTCGGCGGCATCCTGCGGGTGCTGCACGTGGCCTTCGAGGGCTCCAGCTGGGAGTGGAACATCGTCCTCGCCGTCCTGGCGGGCGTGTCCATGGTGATCGGCGCGGTGCTTGGCCTGACCCAGACCGACGTCAAGCGCATGATCGCCTACTCCTCGGTGGCGCACGCGGGCTTCCTGCTGGTGGGCGCGATCGCGCTCACCCCGGAGGGCCTGTCGGCGACCATGTTCTACCTCGCGGCCTACGGCTTCACCACGATCGCCGCGTTCGGCGTGGTCAGCCTGGTCCGCAACGCCGACGGCGAGGCCACCCACCTGTCCCAGTGGGCCGGTCTGGCCAAGCGCTCGCCGATCACGGCGGCGGTGTTCACGCTGCTGCTGCTCGCCCTCGCGGGCATCCCGTTCACCAGCGGGTTCATCGGCAAGTTCGTGGTCTTCGCGGCGGCGATCGACGCGGGCATGGCCCCGCTCGTGGTGTTCGCGCTGGTGGTGAGCGCCATCGCGGCGTTCTTCTACCTGCGGGTGATCGTGCTGATGTACTTCAGCGAGCCCGCGGCGGACGGCCCGACCGTGACCGTTCCCGGCGCCTTCACCACCGCGTCGATCACGCTCGGCGCGGTGATCACGCTGGTGCTCGGGGTCTGGCCCGCCTTCGCCCTCGATTGGGCGGGGTCCGGCCAGTTCATCTTCTAGTCGGTACGTAGGCTTCCAACCGTGACCAGTAGCGAGCGGGCGGGGACGGGGTTCCGGTTTGCGGACCCCGTGCTCGCGGAGGTTGTGCAGAGCGGCCTGGACGAGGTCGAGGGGATCCTGCGGGAGGTCGTCCGCAGCGAGTTCAACCCGGTGATGGAGACCTCGTTGCACCTGGTGGAGGCGGGCGGCAAGCGCATCCGCCCCCTCTTCACCATCCTGGCCGCCCAGTTCGGCCCGTCCTGGGACCGGGAGAGCGTGGTCAAGGCCGCCGCGGTGGTCGAGCTGACCCACCTGGCCACCCTGTACCACGACGACGTCATGGACGAGGCCACCATGCGCCGGGGCGCGGCGTCGGCCAACGCCAAGTGGAACAACAGCATCGCCATCCTCACCGGCGACTACCTGTTCGCCCACGCCTCGACGCTGGTCGCCGACCTCGGGACGGAGGCGGCCAGGACCATCTCGCGCACGTTCGGCGAGCTGGTCACCGGCCAGATGCGCGAGACCATGGGGCCCCGCGAGGGCGAGGACCCGGTCGAGCACTACCTGACCACGATCGCCGAGAAGACCGGCTCCCTGATCGCGACCGCGGCCCGCTTCGGCGGCATGTTCTCGGACGCGACCGAGGAGCAGGTCGCGGCGCTCCAGGCGTACGGGGACGTGATCGGCTCGGCGTTCCAGATCTCCGACGACGTGATCGACATCGCGTCGCCGCCGGAGGAGTCGGGCAAGACGCCGGGCACCGACCTGCGCGAGGGCGTCAAGACGCTGCCCATGCTGTACGCGCTGCAGGACGAGCCGGACTCGCGGCTGGCCCGGCTGCTCGCCGCCCCGATCGAGGACGACGCCGAGGTCCTGGAGGCCCTGGAGCTGCTCAGGGCGTCCTCGGGGCTCCAGCGGGCCAGGAAGACCCTGGACGAGTACGCGGAGCGCGCCAGGGGCTGCCTGGCGGTCCTCCCGGAGGGCCGGGCGCGCGACGCGCTGGAGTCGGTGAGCGAGTACGTGGTCAGCAGGTCCCGCTAGCCGGGGCCAGGAGCGCCGGGGGTGACCCGGTGTGATCTTCCGGAACGGCGTCCCGCACCGCGCGGGGCGCCGTTCCGGCGTTCCGGGACCGTCCGGGCGGGTGCTCCGAGGCGCGGAATTCCGCAGTGGCGGGGGAGACCCCGATCACACCGGAGGGGTGACCGCGAGGAGCTTGCGCTGCTTGCGCGAGCGGACCACCGCGTCGCCGGTGAAAAGCGACAACGCGACCCACACCATTGCGAACCCGAACCAGCGCGACGCGGGCATCGGCTCGCGCATCACGAATACGCCCCACGCGAACTGCAACACCGGCGCCAGGTACTGGAGCATCCCCAAGGTGATCATGGGAATCCGGCGCGCTCCCGCACCGAACAGCATCAGCGGGACGGCGGTCACCAAACCCGTCGACACCATCAACGCGGTGTGCGCCGCGCCGTGTCCGGTGAACGTCCCCGCCGAGCCCAACCACAACAGGTAACCGAGAGCCACCGGCGTCATCACCGCGCTCTCCGCGGTGAGGCTCGCGGTGGAATCCAGCGGCACGGTTTTCTTGATCAATCCGTAGAACGCGAATGAGCACGCGAGCGCCAGCGAGATCCACGGCAGCGTTCCGTAGTCGACCGCCAGCACCACCACGGCCGCGCCCGCCACGCCGATCGCCGCGTACTGCGCGGGCCGCAGCCGCTCCCGCAGCACCAGCACCGCCAGCAGCACGCTGAACAGCGGGTTGATGAAGTAGCCGAGGGCCGCCTCGACCACCCGGCCGCTGTTGACGGCGTAGATGTAGACGCCCCAGTTCACCGCGATGAGCGCGGACGCGGCGGTGACCAGCAGCCAGGAGCGCAGGGGGAGTCCGCGCAGCGCGCCCCACTTGCCCAGCGCGGCTGTGACGAGAGCCATGAACAGCAGCGACCACACGATGCGGTGGGCCAGCAGCTCGACCGCTCCGGCTGCCGCGAGGAGGGGCCAGTAAGCGGGCACCACACCCCAGAGCACGTATGCTGCTACGCCGTAAGCGATTCCCCTGTTCGTGTCGTTGGTGTTCGACGAGATCGAGCTGGAGTTCGTCAACGGCGTCACCGGCATACTGTACGCCTGGTATTTCGGCTGGTCCGTTGAGCTGAATGACCTACCATTTGAGGAGCTGCGAGTTCCGGGCAGCCGCAGGTGGTTGAGCGGGGAACCGAGGTAGCTTTACACCGCTCCACTTCCGGGTGAGTCCTGATGGTGGCGGAGCGTGTCGGGATTTCAGGCAGTTCGTGCGGTCGGAGGGTATCCCGTGATGTGGCTGTTCGGGCAGGTGTGGCTGTGGAGCCTGCTGGCCTTCCTCGCAGGTGTGCTGCTGACGTGGTTCGTCCTCGTGCGCCCCGTGAAGCGCGAGGTGGCCGAGCTGGAGCGCAGGCTGCGCGACGCGACCTCGGTCGACCGCGCCGCGAACCGGACGCAGGTCGCGTCCCCGGCGCGCGACGAGTTCGACGACTGGCACTCCCCCCTCGCCGACGAGGAGGAGCGCTTCGAGGCGACCCCGACGCGGCGGGAGGACCGCGCCTCGCTGCTGGACCTCGGCTCTGGCCGGGACGCGCGGGACGAGGACGGCGCCGCGGGCGGGTACGACGCCCCCGGTCAGGCGGACGACCGCGAGCAGGACGAGCGCGACTTCGACGCCTTCGACCGGGTCGAGCCGCGCGGCGACATCGGCGACCGCCTCGGCGGCTCGCCCACCGGCACCGCGATGATGCCGAAGCCCGTCCCGCCGTCGGACGAGGAGCGGGACAAGCCGGTGCTGACCCGGCTGGACGTGCCGAAGCCGGTCCCCGCGCGGGACGAGGACGAGCCGCGCGCGGAGAAGCTGCCCGCCGAGGAGACGCACGTGCTCGCGCCGGTCCGGCTGCCCGCCGACCACGAGCCGCCCGCGCCGCACCGGTCCGACGTGTTCGACCCGGACGCCCAGGACGAGGAGGGCAACCCGGAGATCACCACGCGCGCCGAGCGCCGCGCGGCCAACGAGGAGACCACCCTCATCCCGGCCAAGGAGCTGGCCGACGCGATCGCCGAGGTGGACAGCCCGCGCGACCTGCACGACGAGGACCGCTGGCCGGAGACCGACCAGACCGGCGAGTACCCGGCGGTGCGCGGCGGCGACCTCGGTGGCGACTTCGGCGGCGACCTCGGCGGGCAGGCGGGCGACGAGGGCCCCAGGGGCGGCGACCTGGCCTCGGGGCCGACGGTCTACCACTCCCCGGTGGACGCCGACGAGCGCGACGACCACGACGACCACGACGACCGCTTCGCCGGTGACGGGTTCGCGGGCGACGGGTACGACGCCGAGCGGACCGACGTGCGCGCCCCCGTGGCCGCCGACGACCTGGACGACGCGCGCACCGAGGTCCGCCCGCTGGAGGCCGACCCGGAGCACGCGCTGCCCGGCAGGGCGCAGCGCGCCCAGCGCGACCCGGAGGCCGACCGCATCGCGTTCGAGGAGTCGCTGGCCGCGCAGGCCCGCCAGGACGCGGCCGACGAGCGCGCCGAGCAGGTGGGCGCGCCCACCGAGACGCTGGCCCCCGTCGCCGGTCACGACCTGGGCGGGTACGACGAGCGCGACGACCGCGACTTCGACGACCGCGACCTGGGTGACCGGGACCTGGGCGATCGCGACTTCGGCGACCGGGAGCACGACGAGCACGGGTTCACCGCGCACGGCGGCCACGTCCTGGACGAGCGCGACGCGCACGCCGACGACCGCTCGCGCGGCGACCTGGTCGCCGACGCCGACGACCGCCGCTACGAGGACGACTACGAGCCGGTCGACCTGCCCAAGCGGGACCGGGGCGCGAGCGACCGGGGCATGTTCGGCCACTCCGAGCCCGTCGCGGACGAGCGCGACCTGTTCGAGATGACCGACCCGAGCTCCCAGGGCGTCGACCTGTTCGCCCGGCCCGAGGAGCCCGAGGACGAGCCGGAGCCGCCGAAGTCCGAGCTGGAGGCGTTCTGGGCGTCCAGGACCCCGCCGCTGGAGGACGACCGGCCCGCGCCGCCCCCGGCCCGCGCCGAGCCGGAGCCCGAGTCCGACCTCGGCCTGGTGAGCAGGCACAGCCTGCCGGACCCCGAGCCCGAGCCGGAGCCCGAGCCGGTGAGCAGGCACAGCCTCCCGGACCCCGAGCCGGAGCCCGAGCCCGAGGCGGCGCCCCTGCCGGTGCGCCCCGCGCGGCCGAAGGCCACCGCCCAGGAGCCCGCGAAGCCGAAGCGCTCGCTGTTCGAGCCGCTGGCCGAGGAGGAGGTCCTGGAGTCGGAGCCGGTCACCCCGGCCACCCCGGCGCCCAAGACCCCCGCCGCGGCGAAGGCCTACGACGACCAGCCGTTCGTGCCGACCCTGTCGCCCGAGCTGCTGGAGGCCGAGAAGACCGCGGCCGAGCTGGCCGCCGACGCGTCGCGCAAGCAGGCGGCGAGCGGCCTGCCGCAGCGCCCGGTGAAGTCGCAGAGCAGCTTCCCGAAGCCGCAGCAGCCGCTGATC
Organism: Actinosynnema pretiosum; assembly: GCF_024171695.1. Classification (GTDB taxonomy): domain Bacteria; phylum Actinomycetota; class Actinomycetes; order Mycobacteriales; family Pseudonocardiaceae; genus Actinosynnema; species Actinosynnema pretiosum. The sequence goes on from NZ_JAMTCF010000007.1 coordinate 100,434, forward strand.
CCGCCGGTGAAGTCCACCAGCCCGCCCCCGGCGCGCCCGATGCGCCCGAGGCCGGTCGGCTTCAGCCCCACCACCGGCGGCGGCCAGGAGACGGCCTCGTCCCGCTACCAGCAGCCGGAGGGCTTCAACCCGCGCTCCCCGTTCGGGCCCGGCTCGGTGCTGCCGAAGTCCGACGGCAAGGCGCCCGCGCCGGAGTTCGTGGTGAAGGCGACCCTGACCGGCCGCCGGTACTTCACGGACGCGTCCGCGAACTTCCGCGAGACGCGCGCCGACGTGTGGTTCCGGACCACCTCGGACGCCGAGAAGGCCGGTTTCCACAAGGCCCCGTGACGGGCTGAGCGGCGCACGACGGCGCCTGCGCGAGAAGGGGCTCCCCGGAAACGTCCGGGGAGCCCCTTCTCGCGTTCCAGGTCAGGCCACCGTCCAGGTGTCCTTCCCGCGCAGCAGCGCCGCCAGGTTCGCCGGTCGGGCCGCCTTGGCCCTCTCCACCTGCGCCCGCGCCGCGTCGTCGTAGGTCTCCCGAGCCGAGCGCCGGAACACGCCGGTCACCACGTGCGTCAGGTCCTGCGTCGACAGCCGGGACAGCGCGAACGCCAGCTCCAGGTCGTTCGCGTCGTGCACCACCACGTCCGCCGCGTCCACCTCGGACGTGCGCGCCACCGCCAGCCCGAACCCGCGCCGCACGACCGCGTGCTCGCCGCCGCCGAACACGATCGGCTTGCCGTGCTCCACCGGGATGATCCGCTGGGCCGCCGAGTCGGCGTCCTTGAGCACGTCGAACGCGCCGTCGTTGAAGATCGGGCAGTTCTGGTAGATCTCCACCAGCGCCGACCCCCGGTGCTCGGCGGCCTGCCGCAGCACGTCGGTCAGCCCCACCCGGTCCGAGTCCATCGCCCGGCCCACGAACGAGGCCTCCGCGCCCAGCGCCAGCGACACCGGGTTGAACGGGTGGTCCAGCGACCCGGACGGCGTGGACTTGGTGACCTTGCCCGCCTCCGAGGTCGGCGAGTACTGGCCCTTGGTGAGCCCGTAGATCCGGTTGTTGAACAGCAGGATCTTCAGGTTCACGTTGCGCCGGAGCGTGTGGATCAGGTGGTTGCCGCCGATGGACAGCGCGTCGCCGTCACCGGTCACCACCCACACCGACAGGTCCGGCCGCGCCACCGCGAGCCCGGTGGCGATCGCGGGCGCCCTGCCGTGGATGGAGTGCATCCCGTAGGTGTTCATGTAGTACGGGAACCGCGACGAGCAGCCGATCCCCGACACGAACACGATGTTCTCGCGCTTGAGCCCCAGCGTCGGCAGGAACGACTGCACGGCGTTGAGCACCACGTAGTCCCCGCAGCCGGGGCACCAGCGGACCTCCTGGTCCGACTTGTAGTCCTTGGCCTTCTGCGGCCCGTCCTCGGTGGGCACCCCGCCCAGTCCGGGAAGGCCGAGGTCGATCGCGGTCACGCGGACACCCCCTGGATCACGTCGGACAGCACGCCCTGCAACTCCTCCGCCTTGAACGGCAGCCCTTGCACCTTCGTGTGCGAGACGACGTCCACGAGGTAGCGGGCGCGCAGCAGCAGCGCCAGCTGCCCCAGGTTCATCTCCGGAACGACCACCCGGTCGTAGCGGGCCAGCACCTCGCCCAGGTTCGCCGGGAACGGGTTCAGGTGCCGCAGGTGGGCGTGCGCCACCGACAGCCCCTGCTTGCGCACCCGCCGCGCCGCCGCGCCGATCGGCCCGTACGACGAGCCCCAGCCGACCACCAGCACCCGCGCCCGGCCGCCGGGGTCGTCGACGACCACGTCGGGCACCCGGATGCCGTCGATCTTGCGCTGCCGCAGCCGCACCATGTGGTCGTGGTTGGCCGGGTCGTAGGAGATGTTGCCGGTGCCGTCGGCCTTCTCCAGCCCGCCGATGCGGTGCTGGAGCCCCGGCGTGCCCGGCACCGCCCACGGCCGCGCCAGCGTCTCCGGGTCCCGCAGGTACGGCCAGAACGTGCCGTCCGGCGCGTTCGGCTCGGTCGCGAACGCCACCGACAGGTCGGGCAGCGACTCGACGTCCGGCACCAGCCACGGCTCCGAGCCGTTCGCGATCGCGCCGTCGGACAGCAGCAGCACCGGCGTCCGGTACTCCAGCGCGATCCTGGCGGCCTCCAGCGCCACGTCGAAGCAGTCGGCGGGGGAGAGCGGGGCGATCACCGGCACCGGCGACTCGCCGTTGCGGCCGAACATGGCCTGGAGCAGGTCGGCCTGCTCGGTCTTGGTCGGCAGGCCCGTCGACGGCCCGCCGCGCTGCACGTCGATCACGACCAGGGGCAGCTCGGTCATCACGGCCAGGCCGATGGTCTCCGACTTGAGCGCGATGCCGGGGCCGGACGTGGAGGTCACGCCCAGCGCCCCGCCGTAGGACGCGCCGAGCGCGGCGCCGATGCCCGCGATCTCGTCCTCGGCCTGGAGCGTGGTGACGCCGAACTCCTTGTGCTTGGACAGCTCGTGCAGGACGTCCGAGGCCGGGGTGATCGGGTAGGTGCCCAGCACCACCGGCAGCCCGGAGCGCTGGCCCGCGGCCACCACCCCGTACGCCAGCGCGGTGTTGCCGGTGATCTGCCGGTAGGTGCCGCGCGCCAGCTTCGCCGGGGCCACCTCGTAGGTCACCGCGAACGACTCGGTCGTCTCGCCGTAGTTCCACCCGGCCCGGAACGCCAGCACGTTCGCCTCGGCGATGTCGGGCTTGCGCGCGAACTTCTCCCGCAGGAACCGCTCGGTGCCCTCGGTCGGCCGGTGGTACATCCAGGACAGCAGGCCGAGCGCGAACATGTTCTTCGCCCGCTCGCCGTCCTTCTTGCCGAGCCCGGTGGACTCGACCGCGCCGAGCGTGAGCGTGCCCATGGCGACCTCGTGCACCTGGTACGAGGACAGCGAGCCGTCCTCCAGGGGGTTGGCCGGGTAGCCGACCTTGGTGAGGTTGCGCTTGGAGAACTCGTCGGTGTTGACGATCAGGATGCCGCCCGCGGGCAGGTCGGCGATGTTCGCCTTGAGCGCGGCCGGGTTCATCGCCACGAGCACGTCGGGGCGGTCGCCGGGGGTGAGGATGTCGTAGTCGGCGAAGTGCAGTTGGAACGAGGAGACGCCGGGCAGGGTGCCCTGGGGCGCCCGGATCTCGGCGGGGAAGTTCGGCAGGGTCGCGAGGTCGTTGCCGAACGCGGCTGCCTCCGAGGTGAACCGGTCGCCGGTCAACTGCATCCCGTCGCCCGAGTCGCCGGCGAAGCGGATCACCACTCGGTCCAGCCTGCGGACCTCGGGACCACCGGTCGAGGCGCCGCTGTCCAGGTCGCTAGTCATCTCCTGAGCCGATCCCTCTCTCGCGGAAGCAGGGGCGGGAGGGGCGCCCGCCCCGACACCCGAGGGTAGTCCTGCGCGGTGTGGGGAATTTCTCGTGCTTTCGGGAGGTGGGAAAGACCGAAGTGCTGTGGCGCACGAGGCTGGTGTGGTAGCGGCTTCGATCGTTCGCTCCCCGCACGGTTGCGGTCCGTGCGTGAATTCCGGGAACAACGCTACTACCCGTGATCAAACGGGTGCGAACGTGCGTCCCGTCACGTCCGCCCCGACCGGCCCGCCTTCGCCTCGGCGAGCCTGGCCGCGAACTCCGGCGAGGCCGTGGACGCCGCCTGCGGGCCCAGTTCCGCCTCCACGGCGGGCGCGTGGGCGGGCAGCGCGGAGGTGGCGCGAATGGTGGCCTTGGTCACCTCGACCAGCTCGCGCGGGGCCTCGGCGGCGACCTTCAGCAGGTCGACGGCCGAGGCGACCAGCTCGTCGTGCCCGCCGTCGACCCGGTCCCAGGCCAGGCCGCGCCGCACCGCCTCGTCCGCGTCGAGCACCTGGCCGAGCAGCACCATCGCGGCGGTGGTCTGCGGGCCCGCGATCCGCTCCAGCAGCCACGTCGCGCCGCCGCCGGGGTGGATGCCCAGGCGCAGGAAGCGGGCGTCGAAGCGGGCCCTCGGGCCGACCAGCCGCAGGTCGCAGGCCAGCGCCAGGTTCAGGCCCGCGCCGACGGCCGCGCCGCCCACGGCCGCCACGGTGGGCAGCGAGCAGTTCGCGACGGCCAGGAACCCGGCGTAGATGCGCCGCAGGCCCTCCTCTCGGGCCTCGCCGAGCGCGGTCAGGTCGGCGCCCGCGCAGAACGCCGGGGGAGCGCCGGTGACCACGAGCGCGTTGACGTCCCGGTCCGCCTCGCACGCGGCGACGGCGTCGGCCAGTTCCCGCGACAGGGCCTCGGTGAGCGCGTTGCGGCGGTCCGGGTCGTGCACGGTGAGGACGGCGACGCGGTCGGAGCGGTCCAGCAGCACCTCGGGCATGGGGTGACTCTACGGAGCGGAGCGGTGACCGGACCCCCGGTCGGTGCGGCTAGGGGGTGGCCAGGGGGTCCGCGACCCCGGTCAGGGGGTCGCGGAGAGGCTTCGGCGGGGTTGCGCGGCGCGGGCGTGCTGTGCGTGGCGGAACCGGCGCTCCGCCGCGCGGCTCACGGCGCCTGCGGCCGGTCCAGCAGGCGGGACAGCACGACGGTCGACACCGTCCGGTCGATGATCTCCACCGCGCGCAGGCGCTCCAGCGCGGTCTCCAGGTGGTGGATGCTCGCCGCCCGCAGGTGCACCACGGCGTCGGCCGCGCCGGACACCGTGTAGGCGGCCATCACCTCCGGCATCGGCTCCAGGCGGGCCTTGATGTCGTGCGGGGTGACGTTGCCCCGGCAGTGCACCTCGACCAGCGCCTCGGTGCCCCAGCCCAGCTGGGCCGGGTCGACGACGGCGGTGAAGCCGCGCAGCACGCCCGTGTCCAGGAGCTTGTCCACCCGGCGCTTCACCGCCGGGGCCGACAGCCCCACGTCCTTGCCGATGTCCGCGAAGCTGGAGCGGGCGTTGGCCACGAGGCACGAAATGATCCGCTGGTCGATCGAGTCCACACGCAACATTCTGCATGACGAAGCGCAATGCAGCGGCATTGTTCGACGGTCAGGGGCTCACTTACATTTCGATCCATGACTTCGGTTTCCCTGGTCGCGCCCGGCGACGCGCCCCTCACCCTCGCCGTCGCCGACGCCCCCGCCCCCGCGCGGGTGCCGACCGCGCGGCGCTACCTCATGTGCGAGCCGAGGCACTTCGCCGTCGAGTACCGGATCAACCCGTGGATGGACCCGGAGCAGCCGGTCGACGTCGAGCTGGCCGTGCGGCAGTGGCGCGAGCTCAAGGGCGCGTACGAGGCGCTGGGGCACCGGGTCGACGTGGTCGAGCCGGTGCGGGGCCTGCCGGACATGGTGTTCGCGGCCAACTCGGGCACCGTCGTCGGCGGCCGGGTCCTGGGCTCGCGCTTCCGCGCCCCGCAGCGGGCCCCCGAGGCCGAGCACTTCCGCCGCTGGTTCGAGGCCAACGGCTACCCCGGCGTGGTCATGCCGGAGCGGATCAACGAGGCCGAGGGCGACTTCGCCTGGACCGGCCGCTACCTGCTGGCCGGGACCGGCTTCCGCACCGACCCGGCGGCGCACGCCGAGGCGCAGGAGGCGCTGGGCGTGCCGGTGGTGTCGCTGCGCCTGGTCGACCCGAGGTACTACCACCTGGACACGGCGCTGTTCGTGCTGGCCGACGACCTGGTGGCGTACTACCCGGAGGCGTTCTCGCCGGGGTCGCGCGAGGTGCTCGCCGGGCTGTTCCCGGACGCGGTGCTGGCGGACGAGCGGGACGCCGCGTGCCTCGGCCTGAACGCGGTCTCGGACGGCCGCAACGTGGTGCTGCCGGTGGAGGCCCGCCGCCTGGCGGCGGAGGTGGAGCGCAGGGGCTTCACGGCCGTGCCGGTGGACATCTCGGAGCTGCGCAAGTCCGGCGGCGGCCCCAAGTGCTGCACCCTGGAGATCCGGGACTGACGCCGCGCGGCGCCCCGGCTCCGGCCGCTCGCCCGTCGATCACCGCTCCCCGGCGCCCGTGCGCCGGGGAGCGCTCGAATCCCCGCCTGATTCGCCCCGAACCCCCGCGCACAGCCTTCGGAACCAGCGTTGACCACGGTCCGTCACCGCTGTGGATGATTCTGTGGACAACATGTGAAACAGATCCATTTCCGCTGGTCAACGCCTGTGGAGTTCTTCGCGTCCCTGTGGACAACCCCAACATGAAGTGGTCCAACCAGTACCCGGCCGCAACATGTTGTGCCGCTACTGCTCGCCACCGCCGTCCGACCCCGTCACCCGGTCCGGGGTGAGCGCCGCGCGCCCCCCACCGCCACCCCGTCGGCCTCGACCACCCCCGATCGGGCGAAATCCGGCGACCACCCCCACCGGCCCGCGCATGATGTCCCCGAGGCCCTGCTCCGCGCCCCTGCCGCCCGGTGGGACGCGCCCTGCGGAGCGGCCCGCCCGGTCGTCCGCAGCGGGTCCCGCACGCCTCTCGCCAGCGCATTTGCCGACTTCACCCGTTCGCATGACCTCGCTGGCGTGCGACACCCCCCTGGTGCTCCGATCGACAGCACTGCCGTCGCACAGGTAGGGAGCGTGCCGTGAACGAAGTCGACGCCCAGCGCCCGGCCCCCAGCCCGCACCAGGGCGAAACGGCGCGGCGGGAAGCGCCCGCGCCGCTCAGCGGGACCGAGTGGTTGGTCAAGCGAGCCCGGCAGCGGACCGGGCACGAGGACAAGCGCGCCGGTTAAGCGGGGCGCTCGCGCTCGAACGCCGCCCACAGCAGGTTGAGCGGGTGGTCGGCCGGGAACTTCGCCCGCTCGTCCTTGCGGGCGAAGACCCCGACCAGGCGCTCCAGCTCCGGCTTCCGGTCGTTGCGCAGCTCCACCACGCGCAGCCCGGACCCCTCGCGCAGCTCGTTGTTCGCCGCGACCACCCCCAGGCCCGAGGTGACGATCATGCAGCCCTTCACCAGGCCCGAGCGCAGCAGCGACATGCCGTACTGGATCTCGTCGATCTCCGCCGCGATGTCCAGCTCGCTCCGGTAGTCCGGCCCGAACCAGCCGCGCAGGAACTCCGCGATCAGCCCGTCCGACGGCACCACCAGCGGCAGCCTCGGCAGCTCGCCGGTGCCCGCGCTCGCGCCCAGCCGGTCCTCCGGCAGGTTGGTCAGCAGCGCCAGCCCGCCCCGCCGCCAGTCGATCACGTCGAAGTCGCCGAACGCCTCCGCGACGGTCCGCCCGGCGGGCGTCACGACGCTGCCGCAGACGATGTCGACCTCCTTGCTCTCCAGCTTGGTCCAGATGTCCTTGGTGCGGATGTGCACGACCTTCAGCTCGACGTCGCGCACCCGGAACTCCTCGGCGACGTGGTCCCAGGCCTTCGCCAGCGAGTCGAGCATGAACCGCGTGGTGCCCACGGTCAGCGTCGTGCCGAGCTTGCGCCTGCACTCGTGAATCGAATCCAGCCACTCGGTCAAAGTGGTCCGCGCCAATTCCACCAGCGCTTCGCCGGTGGGCGTGATCAGCACGTCCTTGCCGCGCCCCTGCTTCACCACCAGGGGTTCACCGCACAGCTGCCTGAAGTTCCGGTTCAGCGTGTCGATCTGCTTCTGGACGCTGGACTGCTCCCGGCCCAGCGCCCGCGCCGCGCGCAGCGCGGACTTCGTCTCGTACACCGCGATCAGCGTCCTGAGCTGGTCGAACGTGGTGTCCAGCAGTGCCGGTGGCGTGTTCAGCAGTCGACTGAGCCGGTTGCCCGCTGGCAGGAGCAACTGCGTCGAGGTGGACATCCGCTGCCTCTCGTGTCCGCGCCGCGCGCGAAGTGTTCTACCGGTTAGTTGAACTGGACTTGACCGCATTTCGCGGGGAAGTAATCTGAAGAACTTGATCAATTTACCTGGACGCGGACGTGTCACCCGTAAGAGAATTCTCCCGCGACCGGCGGGGGACAGCCGGGAGCGAGCAGGGGGTTTGGGGGGTTGGGGGCCCGCCGGGTGGCAGCCCGGTGGGCCCCCACGTACTAATCTCATCCGCCGTGACGGTTTCCACCCTCGACTGGGGCACCACGTACCGCGTCACCGTGCTCGACCTCGGGCTCGCCTGCTGCGGCGTCGAGGTGATGGCCGCCCTGGACGGCGGGCACGACCTGGGCGCGCTCGGCGTGGACCCGGTCCGCTCTGCGGGGGAGGCCCACGTGCTGGTCGTGTCGGGCACGGTCACCGACGTCATGTTGCCCGCTGTGCTCGCCGCGTACCAGGAGATGCCGGAACCGCGTTACGTGCTCTCGGTCGGCGCGTGCAGCAACACCGGCGGCCCGTACTGGGACTCGTACAGCGTCACCAAGGGCATCGACCAGGCGCTGCCGGTCCACGTCGCCGTCCCCGGCTGCCCACCCCGTCCCGAGGCGCTCCTCGAAGGCCTCGCCGCGCTGCACCGGATGGTCTCCTGATGCCCCCGGCCACCGCCGCGCTCGCCGAGCGGGTGCCCGGCGCCCAGGTCAGGACCGCCTTCGGGCAGACCACCGCGCACGTCGCCCTCGCCGACTGGACCACCGCCGCCGCGCACGCCCGCGACGAGCTGGGCTGCGCCTTCTTCGACTGGCTCGGCGTCGAGGACGCGGGCCGTCCCGGAGCCTCGGGCGGCGCGCACGCGGTGCTGCTGCACGTGGCGAACCCGGACACCCGCGAGGGACTGGCGCTGCGCACCGAGGTCGGCGCGGACGAGGAGCTGCCCAGCGTCGCCGGGCTGTGGGCGGGCGCCGCCTGGCACGAGCGGGAGGCCGCCGAGATGTTCGGCATCCCGATCCTCGGGCGGCCCGAACCCGAGCGGCTGCTGCTGCCCGACTCGTTCGCCGGGCACCCGCTGCGCAAGGACTTCGTGCTCGTCTCCCGCGTGGTGCGCCCCTGGCCCGGCCGCCTCGAACCCGGCGAGGACGGCTCGTCGGCGCCCAGCCGCAGGCGCGCCGCGCCGCCCGGCGTGCCCGACCCGTCGTGGGGACCGCGCCCGCAGACCGCACCTCCGGAGGACGACCGTGGCTGACCTGCCACCGCGCACCAGGGGCGTCATCGCGCTGCTGGAGGCCAACTGCACCGTGTGCATGATCTGCGCCCGCGAGTGCCCCGACTGGTGCATCCACATCGACTCGCACACCGAGGTCGAGCAGCAGCCGGGGTCCGCGCGCCCGCGCGCCCGCAACGTCCTGGACCGGTTCGCCATCGACTACGGCCAGTGCCTCTACTGCGGCATCTGCGTCGAGGCCTGCCCGTTCGACGCGCTGCACTGGGCGCCGGACTTCTCCTACCCCGGCACCGGGACCCCGGACGGCTCCGGCGCGGTCGCCGAGCTGGTCCACGAGCGGGACGTGCTGGCCACCTGGGTCGACCAGGTGCCGCCACCGCCGCCGCTCGACCCGGCCGCCGAACCCGCCCCGGAGACCGCCTCGGGCAGGCCGGGACGACCGGGGGCGCGACCGGGCGCCGGGCAGGGCGCGCGACCGGGGGCGCGACCGGGCGCAGGAACCGCCGCAGGGCCGGGGGCGTTGAGAGGGAGGACCTGAGGCACCCGGAGGCGAGCACCGTGCACAAGCACTTCAACGGGGTCAGAACGGCGGTCCTGCTCGGCGCGACGAGCGCGCTGATCGTCCTGATCAGCTCGTTCTTCGGCGAGACGGCGCTGCTCGTCGGCCTGGTGGTCGCCGTCGGCGTCACCGCGCACGCCTACTTCAACTGCGACAAGCTCGCCCTGCGGGCCATGCGCGCCCGCCCGGTGTCCGAGGTCGAGCAGCCCGCTCTGCACCGCGTCGTGCGCGAGCTGGCCAAGGCGGCCAGGCAGCCGGTGCCCAGGCTCTACGTCAGCCCCACCGCCGCCCCGAACGCCTTCGCCACCGGCCGGAACCCGCGCAACGCCGTCATCTGCTGCACCACCGGCGTCCTGGAGCTGCTCGACGAGCGGGAGCTGCGGGCCGTGCTCGGGCACGAGCTGTCGCACGTGCGCGACCGCGACGTCCTGGTGTCGTGCGTGGCGGGGGCCCTCGCGGGCGTGGTGAGCGCGCTGGCGGGCCTGGCGCTCGTCGCGGGCCTGTTCGGCGATGACGACGACGAGCGGCCCAACCCGATCGCGCTGCTGGTGATCGCGGTGCTCGGCCCGGTCGCGGCGGGGATCGTGCGGGCGGCGGTGAGCCGGTCCCGCGAGTACCAGGCGGACGCGTCGGCCGCCGAGCTGACCGGCGACCCGCTGGCGCTGGCGTCGGCGCTGCGCAAGCTGGAGGCGGGCGCGCTGGCCGCCCCGCTCGCGCCGGAGCCCGCCCTGGTCGCGCAGGCCCACCTGATGATCGCCAGCCCGTTCCGGCCGGGGGAGCACCGGGCGCGGCTGTTCGCCACGCACCCGCCCATCGCGGACCGCGTGCGCAGGCTGGAGGAGCTGGCGCGCGAGCGCTAGCCCCCGCCCGCCCGCACCGCCGCTAGCCGCCCAGGCCCTCGGAGGCCACGTTCATCACGTACTGCCCGTACCCGGACTTGGCGAGCTTCTCGCCCTGCGCGTAGCACTGCTCCGCGCTGATGAAGCCCATCCGGTACGCGATCTCCTCCAGGCAGGCGATCCGCACGCCCTGCCGGTGCTCCAGCACCTGCACGAACTGCCCGGCCTCCAGCAGCGAGTCGTGCGTGCCGGTGTCCAGCCAGGCGAAGCCGCGCCCGAGGTCCACCAGGTGTGCCCGGCCCTCGCGCAGGTAGGCCAGGTTCACGTCGGTGATCTCCAGCTCGCCGCGCGGCGACGGCTTGAGCGAGCGGGCGATGTCGACCACGCCGTTGTCGTAGAGGTAGAGGCCGGTGATGGCCTTGTTCGACTTCGGGACGGCGGGCTTCTCCTCGATGCTGAGCAGCTTGCCGGAGCCGTCGACCTCGCCGACGCCGTAGCGCTCGGGGTCCTTGACGGGGTAGCCGAACAGCACGCACCCGTCGAGGTTCGCGGCGTTGCCCTGGAGGACCTTGGAGAAGCCCTGGCCGTAGAAGATGTTGTCGCCCAGCACGAGCGACACGTCGTCCTCGCCGATGAAGTCGGCGCCGATCACGAACGCCTCGGCCAACCCGTTCGGGTGAGCCTGCTCGGCGTACTCCAGCCGCAGGCCGAACTGCGAGCCGTCGCCCAGCAGGCGGCGGAACAGCGGGAGGTCGGCCGGGGTCGAGATCAGCAGCACCTCGCGGATGCCCGCGAGCATCAGCACCGACAGCGGGTAGTACACCATCGGCTTGTCGTAGACGGGCAGCAGCTGCTTCGACACCGCCTGCGTGATCGGGTGCAGCCGGGTGCCGCTGCCACCGGCGAGGACGACGCCCTTCACCGGTAGTTGGTGAACTGGAGGGCGATCCCGAAGTCCGCGCCCTTGAGCAGCGCGATCACCTCCTGCAGGTGGTCCTTCTTCTTGCCGGACACCCGCAGCTGGTCACCCTGGATCTGCGCCTGCACGCCCTTGGGAGCCTCGTCCCGGATGCGCTTGGAGATCTCCTTGGCCTTCTCGGAGGAGATGCCCTGCACGAGCGTGCCGGTGACCTTGAACACCTTGCCGGACACGGCGGGGTCGCCGATCTCGAACGCCTTCATGGAGATGCCCCGCTTGATGAGCTTCTCCTGGAACACGTCGACCGCGGCCCGGCAGCGCTCCTCGGTCTCGGACTGGAAGGAGATCGCCTCCTCGCCCGCCCACGACACCTCGGTGCCGGTCCCCCGGAAGTCGAACCGGTTGCTCAACTCCTTGGCCGCCTGGTTGAGCGCGTTGTCGACCTCCTGGCGGTCGACCTTGCTCACCACGTCGAACGACGGGTCTGCCACGTGCCCGGTACCTCCGCGTCGGTGTGTCCTGGAACCGTGGCGAGCCTACCGGGGTATCCCGGTTGCAAGGGGGTGAACGGGTGTGTGTATTGTTCTCCACGCACCGCCGGTACGGGGTGCGGGGCGGGTTGCCCGAGCGGCCAATGGGAGCGGACTGTAAATCCGTCGCGAAAGCTACAGAGGTTCGAATCCTCTACCCGCCACAACACGTAGAACACCCCCGTGACCTGGTTGAAAAGGTCACGGGGGTGTTCTCGTCTTGTCCGGCTCTGTACGGCTGGAACCGGTCCTCTACGGCTGTCTGTACCGAGGACGTACCGAAGTTCCGCGTCCCCCTAGAGGGTGTTCATCCCCTTCTGGATGAGCTGCCGGGCACGTTCCTCCCCGCCGTCCACGCACTTCGCGTAGACCCGCAGCAGAACGGCCACGCTTGCCCCGCCCACATGGCCACTCGGGTCGGTTCCACGCCCAGGTTGAGCCAGGTCGACACGCAGGCGTGACGGAGGTCATAAGGCCGCTTCGCTAGTGGGGAAGCGGCGACTTCCGGGGTGAACACCGCAGCCCGCGCCAACGCCCACGTCCGGCAGTAGGTGGAGCTGCCGATCCGGCCTCCGCGCTCCGCTTCAAAAAGCAGCCCATCGGGTGAAGGCCGGAACTCGTCGAGGTGGTCGTAGATCAGCAGCGCGAGTTCGGGCGTGAGCGGCACCGTGCGGCCCTCGTCCTCCTCCCGGTGCTTCAGCCCTCGCTCCTCGTCCTTTCGGCCGCTGTCGGTCCACTCAGCCCCGATTTCCGGAGTGGCGATCTCCAAGTGGATGTCCCCCGACTCGGTCACCCGCCACCGACCGGCCTCCCGGTCCCACTCGCGTGGCGGCAACGCCAGGTCGCGCAGCCGCAGCGCGGACGCCTCCTCTGGGCGCAGGGCCGCGAAGTACATCAGCCCGAAGAACGCCGTCAGCTTCCGCCCGGTCCGCCCCACGCCCGCCACGGCGGCGAGCACGGTCCGCGCCTGCACCGGGTTGGCCACCGACCGCCGGTCCACCTGGCTCGTGACGCTCTTGCGCTTCTTCAGCGCGACCTCCTTCAGCGGGTTGGACTCCAGGAGCTTCCGCTCCACCGCGTAGTCGAGCGCGCTGCCGAGGGTGATCCGGCGCAACCGGACCGTGTCGTGGGCGGCCCGCCCGCCGTCCAGCTTCCGCTCCACGTCCGCGAGCAACGACCGCAGCACGTCGGGCTTCGCCAGGTCGCTCACCGGTCGGGTGCTCCGCGCCAGCCAGGCCAGCGCTTCCGCGACCTGCGCGGTGTGCTCCGCCTCCCTGGTGTTGCTGTTGAACGCCACCCGCATGGCCCTGCGCAGGACCACGACGTCCGGGTGGGTCCGGCCGGGGATGAGCAGCGCGCTGGTGATCGGGATGAGGGTGTCGGCGATCGTCCGCCGCTGTCCGGGGGCCGAGTCCCGCCACTTCATGTCCACGAACGCACAGGCGAAGGCGAACCACGGGGACGTCTCCCTGGTGCGCGTCATCCGGATCGGGAGGCCGGTCTCCCGGCTGAACGCCTCACCCCGATTGGTGGCGCTGAGGAGATCGGCGCGGAAGCTCTTGGCGAGCGCGCTGGTCTTGAACTTCTCCTTGAACCTCGTGCCGTCAACGGACCACTGCACCCAGTGGGTGGTGGTGCGCTTGCCCCGGTAGACGTCGATCGCGTAGATGCGCACGTCGTAGCTCGTGTTCATCACGCTGCCTCCGCGCACGAGTCGAACCACCGGTCCACGTCGGCGCGCTTGAACCGCAACTGCCCGTTGGGGAGCTTCCGGTGCTTCGGCGCCTGCCCCTTCGCCAGCCACTCGTAGAGGGTGGAGCGGGAGATCTTGAACTCCCCGCAGAACTCGGCGACCGTCAGGAGTTCGTCCCTGCTCACGGCGCGACCTCCTTCACCTCGGCCGGGAGGTAGCGCGCCCACGCGTCGCCGAGCCCGGTCTCCCCGTCGATGACGTAGCCCTTGAAGCTCTTGCCGCTGCTCTTGTAGGTGGTGACCTTCACGCCGTAGGCGTTCAGCTCGGCGGCGAGCTGCCGGGCCGTGAGCGGCTTGCCGTGGAAGTCGCCCCACGGGGCCTCGTCCATGCTGTGCAGCACGGCCAGGATCTCCACGGTGCTCATGCGCGTGACGCCGCGATCGGTGAACAGCCCGCGCAGGTCGGCCAGCAGCCGAATCCGGTCGGACACCGGGTTGGTCTGCGCCGCGCTCACGAAGTGCGTGCAGGCGGCCCGAGCGGTCTCCGGCCAGTGCCCGCCCGCGATCTCCGCGATCGCCAGCAGCGGCTCCCAGATCTCGGCCGACCGGTCGGTGACGCTCTCGGGCACCTCCGGGTAAGCGGCCCCGACCCGCTCGCCCACCGCGTCCATCCACGCGGCCAGCGCCTCCCGGATCGGCGTGGACTCCTCGTCCACCCGCCGCTCCCGGAACTGCTCCACCTTCTCGTCGCCCTTGCGGCGGCGCATGTGGACGGTGATGGCGCGGGTGGTGATCGTGTCGGGCATCCGGCCCGCGATCCCGGCCAGCGCGGCGGGGGCGTAGACCGGGAAGCGCTCGATCACCATGTTCCCGGCGTCGCCCTTGCAGCGGGCCACGGTCGCGGAGCGCTTGTACCCGGCGTTGACCAGCGCCCGCAGGTCCTCGTTGCCACCGCCCTTGGTGTCGAAGATGGCGTCGACCTCGTCGAACAGGATCGTGATCGGACCGGCCCCGACCATCCGGAACAGCGCGGCCGAGGTGGCGCTGAACGTCATCTCCGGTGCCTTCACCAGGAACTGGGCGACCTCCAGCACCCGCGTCTTGCCTGAGGCTGGCTCGGCGCTGGACAGAACCAGGCGCGGGGTGATGTAGAAGTGCTCGGCGGCCCAGGTGTGGGCGTACCAGAGGGCGAGCATCGGCGCGCAGTGCTCGTCCGGAAAGGCGTTGAACCGGCTCACGAAGTCGCGCACCTGGTCCAGCACGGCCGCCCCGTCGACCGGCGCGGCGCTCATGCCGCCACTCCCAGCGGCTTGGTGCCGCCGTGGGCGTCGCAACGCACCCAGGACGTGTCGGGCAGCCTGGCAGCCAGTGCGTTCGGTAGCGGGTGGGTGAAGCGGACCACCTGCGTGCAGCCGAGGTGTGCGCAGGGCAGCTCGCTGGTGAGCTTGCGCCGCTCGGACAGGCAGAACGGCAGGTGCCCGATGATGTGTCCCAGCTCGTCCGGGGCGTGGGCGAACTCGCGGGCGCGCTCCCGGCGGCCCATCTGGGCGTCGGCCCAATCGGCGGCGACGCGGGTGGCGATGGCGTGCGGGGTGTTCTCCTCCACCCGCGCCAGCGCGGCCATCACCACGGCGGCGGGCTTGCGGGGGTCGGTGTCGGGCAGCGCTGCCCACTCCCTGCTCCCGACACAGGGGATCGGGCCGTGCGAGCACCCAGCGGGCTGCTGCCGGGAGGCGGCGTAGGCGCGGCGCAGCAGCGGTTCGGCCCAAGCGCGCACGGGGTCGGTGCTGGCGTGGGCGGGGCGATTCCACGGGCGTTGGGAGTCCGGGTCGCAGAACGGGCGTCGGTAGTCAGCGTTCATCGCTGTGTCTCCAGTGGACTGGGTGGCCCCGCACCGGGGACGGGGATGGCACGTCCCCGGTGCGGTCGGCCAGGAGCGGGAGTCAGAGGTCCTTGCGGTTCTTGCGGTTGGCCCGGCGGGCGCGGCCGTTGCGGGTCAGGGCGTTCCACACGTGGCGGCCGATCCGGAGCCGGTAGCCGTCGCCCCGGCAGTGGCCGCAGGTGCGGTACGCCCGCATGACCGGCGAGCGGTGGCGGCCCGCGCCCTGGCACTTCCGGCAGCGCTTGAACGGCCAGATCGCGCAGGTGAGCAGGTAACCCACGGTGATTGCGGTGATGAGCAGCGCGGGAGTGGTGATGATCGTCGTGAGGGGGTCCACAGGTGGCCTCCGAAGCGTTTTTCGGGTGCGCTCGACCCGCGCCGCTAGGAGCTAGGGCGCTGATCAGCGTGGTTGTGAGGCGCTAGCGGGGGCGCTAGGTCTAGCGGGGCTGGGTGCTAGACCTAGCGCGCGCCCGCAGCCGCTCCCGGCGACTATTTGCTGACACTGTCCGTGACGGCTGCGGCGACGTCGGCGCGGGTGAGCCCCCGGCGGTTGGCGCCCTTGCCGTCCGCACCTGTGCCCCAGACCTGGCCGGTGCTGACCCCGTGCGGCTTGAGCGCCGCAGCGAGCTGCACCGCGCGGCCCTTGCCGTCCTGGTCGGCCCACGGCCCGTAGGCACCGGGTCGCAGCTCGGCCAACCGCTCCACGATGGACTCGGACCACATCTTGTCCGCCGAGCCCATCGCGGCCAGCACGTCCGGCAGCAGCGTGGACGTCACGTCCCCGTCGACCACCTCGGCGTCCAGACCGGCGGCGTACCCGGTGAGCGACCCGGCGGCCGTCCGCAGCGCACGAGCGCGGCCCGCGATGGTCTCCGCGCCGGGCCCGTCCACGTAGACGCCCTTGACCGTCTTCGTCTCGTCGGTGACGCCCTTCAGCAGCCCGATCCCCTTGTCGGAGAACGAGAACTGGGTGGCCCGCTCGCCGTTGCGGTAGCTGCTCGTGCCCAACACCATGTCGTTCGCCATCTGCCCGGTGACCTTGAGGCAGAACCGCAGCACCGCGTTGTCGCTGATCTGCGTGGGGATCGACTTGGAATCGGGCCGCTGCGTCGCCAGCAGCAGCACGATCCCGGTGGCCGGACCGCGCTTCACCAGGTCGGTGCAGATCTCCTCGACCTCCGCGCCGAACTCCGGGTGCTCGAACCACACCTGGCACTCGTCCACGCCGATGACGATCGGGTGCAGCCGCAACGACCTCTTCGACGCCAGCTCGGTCGTGACCTTGTTCTCCGGGCACAGGTCCTTGGGCAGCTCCCGGATCACCTTGGTGCGACGCCGGAGTTCCTGCCGCAGCGCCCGCAGGTCGGCCACCGCGTACTCCAGGTCCTCCGGGTCGTCACCGGCCCGGTACCGGTGGCACACCGGCCCGAGCGGTGACAGGTCGCCGGTGCCCTTGAGGTCGTAGGAGTGCAGCTCGGAACGCGGGTCGAGCGCGGCGATGAGCAGCAGCTCCCGCAGCGTGAACGTCTTGCCCATGCGGGGGATCGCGCCGATGATCCCGGCGACGAACATGAGCGTGACCTCGACCCACCGGCCGCGCACGTCCGTGCCGAACGGCTGCGGCTTGAACAGGTCGACCGCGCCACCGCGCCGCAGTGACCACGCGGGCTGCTTGGCCTTGGACATGTCCCGGTCGCCCACCCACAGCACGAGTTGACCGGGGTGGCCGCTGGTGTTGTTCTCCGGCCACACGCAGCCCAGCGGACGCCCCAGCCCGGACGCGAGCTTGTCCCGCTTCTCCACCACCTCGGTGGCCGTCACGCCCGGCGGCAACTCCACGTCTGCCCGCCAGCCGGGCCCGTCGCGGGTGATGGGCGCGGTGAACCCGATCGCGTGGACGTTCTTGCCCACCGCCTGGTTGATCCCGCCGATGCCGAGCGAGGACAGCGCCCGGACCACCACGTCGCTGGTGAGCTTCTGCGCCTGCGGCCCGACCACGGCGCGCCCGGCCACCGGCCGGTCCTGCGGCGTGCCGAGCTTGCCCAGCACGGCGAGCGCTGCGGTGACGCAGACCCACCACACCCACTCGGGCGCGACACCGGGCAGCAGCACCAGCAGCACCACGCCGAGCGCGGACCCAGCCGCCAGCAGGACAGTCCGGAACCGGACCCGCGCGTTCCGCTCCTGCACCAGGCGGAGGTACTTCTCCGCCTCACCCCTGACCGCCATCTCCCGCCGCAGCGGACGCCCCTCGGCATCAGCGACCCACCGGCCGGTCGCGGCCATGAGCAGCAACGCGCCCTGTGGGGACCGCGCGGCGAGCTTGAGCAGGTACAGCGGGGTGCGCGCCGCGTGGTAGCCGGTGGCGTGGGCGTAGTGCCTGCCCACCCACGCGGCGGTCTGCCGCACCTCGGACAGCGTGCGCAGGTAGCCGGGGATGATCGGCAGCCGCTCGGTCTCCCGCAGCCGGGACACCCAGGTGGAGTCGTCCGAGCTGTCCGGCTGGTCGACCTGCACCAGCGCGGTCGGGGCGTCGTCCGCCACCACCTCGGCGTCCAGGACCTCCGGTGCCCGCTCCACCACGGCAGGTGGTTCAGCCGCCGCAGCCCTGGCGCGGGCGTCGGCCAGGTGGACCACGTTGTTCTCGTCGGGGTCGGGGGTGCTCATCGCGGTAGGCAGGCTCATCGGGTCACCTCCTGGTCGCCGTTGTGCATCAGGTGCGCCAGGGCCGCGCCGAGCCCGAGCACGATGACCGGGAGGCAGGAGACCGCCGTGGTGATCTGCCACGGCGCGGAGGTGAGCCCGGCGGCGGACATGAGGTGGTAGGCGACCTGTCCGGCCGCACCGAGCACCAGCGCGCCGAGCGCGGACCACTTGGCGAACCGGCGGGCACGCCCGGACCTGGTGGTGTCGGAGAGCCAGACCCGCAGCGCGAACGCCGCGTACGCCTCGACCCCGAGCGGGAGCGTGATCGCGGAGTCGATGGTCCAGCCGTCCGCGATGCCGGGCAGCGGGGTGATCTCGCCGAACCCGGTGAGCTTACCCAGCTCCACCCAGCCGCCCCAGATGGCGACGAACGCGCCGAGCGCGATCACCAGCACCGGCCACGGCCGGACCTGGCGTACCTGCCGGGGCTCGGCGGTGCGACCGGTGAGCACCGCCCACGCACCTCGGACTCTGCCCTGCTCCACCGCGCCGCCGGTCGGGACGTGGGGCGTACCCAGGTCTGCGAGGGTGCTGACCTGGGTGAACGGGGCTGGCTCAGCCCTGGTCGTCGGAGTGGGGACCACCGCGTCCACGGTGGTGCTGGTGGTGATGTCAGCCGGGGCACTCGCGGGCTTGGCGTGCTCAGCGGCCGGGGCGGCGTCGTGCTCGGTGCCGAACTCAGTGGTGTCCTCTGCGGTGCCCTCGTCCGGGGTGGGCACGGAGTGCAGCCGCCGAGCGGGGGACGTGACCAGGCTGGTGCCCGCCACGAACCCGGCGGATCGCATGGCCTTGACCGCGTCCAGCGCGGCCTTGGCCTTGGGGCCGCCGACCTTGAAGGTGCGCATCACCTCGTTGCGCGAGGGGAGACGACCGTGGTCGTCGGCGAGCTTGTCGACCTTCATGGCGAGGCGGTCGAGCTGGGGAGGGTAGGCGCTGGTCATCGCAGCACCACCGCCACCGTGGGCACCGTGAGGTGGGACTCGCCCGGCGATACCTCGGCGGGTGGCTTGTGGGTTCGCGTCCGGCTGGACATGCTTGGTTCTCCTGACCCGCCCCTCGGGGCGTGTTGGGTGGGAACCGGACCGGCGGGAGTTCTTGGCGGGACAGCCGCCGGTCCGGGCGAAATCACTCGTAGATCTCGGTGCACCACTCGCACCCGAAGCCACCGCACTCGTCGCAGAGGTCGGGGTTGATCTCCGGGTCGTTGGCGCAGTAGTCGCACAGCTCGTTGATGTCGCAGTCGGCGATCTCGCCGCAGCCTCGGCAGTCCGTCGTGATCACGGCAGTTCCTCTCCGGGATTCGGCGTCGTCAGGCCACCCGCCGGACGGCGGGCGACGCGGTGGGCTCCACCTGGGAGCTGTCCTCGGCAGTGGTCACCAGCAGGTGCGGGAACGTCTCGCGCAGCTCGGCGACGGCCTGCACCAGGCCGACGCCGTGGTGGGCCGTCACGCCGTTGAGCGCCCGGCGCAGGACGCGCAGGTTCCGGCGCATCTGCGCCTCACCGCTGACCAGCGCAGAGGTCGGCTCGGCGGCCGGGACATCCTCACGCGAGACCTGCTCCTGAATGGCGTTCAGGACAGCCCACGTGAGGCCGTCGGGGTACGTGGCTGGGGTGTTCACCGGGTTCCTCCTCGACTGTTCATCGCTTGCAGTGGCGCTAACAGTAGCGCTGTTGTTGGCGGAGGTGTATACCTCCAAACGGGTGAACCGCACTGGTGGCGTCGGTTTGGGTAGCGCTCAGCGCTAGAGTTATCGCTGGTAAAAGCGCTAATGGGAGGCTGGTTTGATACCCGACTGGGAAGGCGTCGCCACCGCGATCAACGCTCGGTTGAGCGATCGCGGGATGAAGCAGCAAGAGTTGGCGGAGCGCTCCGGGGTGAGCGTCGCCGCGCTACGGCTGCTCCAGAAGGCCAAGGCGACCAACGCGCGCCCACGCACCCTCGCGGCGGTGTCCGAAGCGCTGGGATGGCCGCGCGAGCACCTGGCAGCCGTGCGGGACGGGCGAGCGCCGTCCGATGGCGCTGTCCACCGGGAGCCGACCATGGCCGAGCTCGCCGCGGCGATGGAAGACCTGCGGGAGCGGGTCGCCGAGTTGGAGCGGGTGGTGGGCGAGGGAAGTTCCGAGCGAAGTGCATGAGCGGGCCTTTCCGGTGGCGTCGGCTGCTTGCACTTCAAGCCTGACCGCCGGATAGCTATTGCAGAACTGCCCGACTACGCCCCGCTCACTGAACTTTCACTGAACCTGTACCGCTGAACTTTCACCGAACTTGGCTGCTCCGGGGCTTCAAGCACGGGGGAGCGGGTG
The DNA here is from genome assembly GCF_024171695.1 of Actinosynnema pretiosum. Taxonomy (GTDB): domain Bacteria; phylum Actinomycetota; class Actinomycetes; order Mycobacteriales; family Pseudonocardiaceae; genus Actinosynnema; species Actinosynnema pretiosum. The sequence continues at coordinate 120,818 of NZ_JAMTCF010000007.1, forward strand.
AGATGGTGGGGGCATGGAACTCAACGGCGCGCCGGTGACCCTGGAAGAGGTCAAAGCCCTGGCGCTCACTAACTACGGCCACTTCACGTCGATGTTGGCAGAGGATGGCAAGGTGCGCGGTTTGTCGCTGCACTTGCAGCGCTTGGCGCGCGATTGCCGTCTCCTGTTCGACGTGGAATTGGACACCGACATGGTGCGCCACTGCGTTCGGTCCGCGCTGCCGGATTCCGGGGACCGCACCGTGGTCCGCGTGACCAGCTATGACCCGGGTATCGACCTGGGCACCATCGGTTCTGACGCCACGCCGCACATCCTCGTCACCAAGCGCTCGGCGTCCGACAAGGTCCCGTCGCCGATGAGATTGCAGGCAGCGTCCTACCAGCGCGAACTTCCCACGGTGAAGCACATCGGCTTGTTCGGCGCCCTCCAGCGCCGCCGCACCGCACAGCGTGAGGGCTTTGACGACGTGCTCTTCCTGAACCCCGACGGCTACATCTCCGAGGTGGCCACGTCGAACATCGGGTTCGTGCGCGACGGCCAGATCGTGTGGCCGCGCGCCGCCTACCTGGCGGGGATCACGATGACCCTGCTGCACCAGGAACTTGACGAGCCGGTGTCCACCGAACCGCTCTCACTGGCTGATCTGAGCCAGATGGAAGCGGCATTCGCCACCAACGCCTCGACCGGTGTTCGGGAGATCCTGTCGGTTGACGACGTCGCGTGGGAAAGTGGTCACCCGATGTTGGGGGAGCTGCGGAAGATGTACGAAGACATTCCGGCCGAGACAGTGTAGAAGCCTGTTTCGGGCTGGCGGGGAGGAAAAGACGGATGGCGACCGTGCAGAGTTGGTCCGGGGTGGAAGTTCGGGCGCTGCGTGAAGCGAAGAGGATGAGCATCCGCGAGTTCGCGGCCCACCTGGGCGTCAGCGAGCGGATGATCTCCAAGTGGGAGGCAGGGCGCGAGTCGATCCGACCGCGCCCGGTCAACCAGGCTGCGCTGGACACGTGCCTGACCCGAAGCGATCCCGACACGAAGGCACGGTTCTCTTTACTCACTGGCGATTCGCTGGTGCCAGGCTCGGGGGAGAACGTCCAGGTCGAGCCGATCGGCTCCAGCCAGGTGCACCACCCGGCGGACGGCAGCCTGATGGTGAAGGTGGACGGCAGCGTCTTCCTGTCCGGCCCAAGCAACACCCCGGTGTGGATCCCGGACTTCTACATCGACGTCTACCCGGTGTCGAACGCGGACTACGCGAGGTTCATCGTGGCCACCGGCCACGCCCCGCCGCACCACTGGCCGGATGGGCGCCACCCGGCGGAGCTGGCGGACCACCCGGTGGTCTTCGTGACCTGGGAGGACGCGGCGGCCTATGCGGCCTGGGCGGGCAAGGCGCTACCGACCTCCCAGCAGTGGGAGAAGGCAGCACGAGGAACCCGCGGCACGGTCTACCCGTGGGGCGACCAGCCGACCCCGGCGAAGTGCAACGTGCGGGAGAACGGCGTGGGCCAGACAACCCCTCGCGTCTGCTACCAGAGCGGCGCGAGCCCGTACGGGGTGTACGACCTGTGCGGGAACGTGTGGGAGTGGTGCGCGACGGAGTCCAAGCCGGGCCGCCAAGAGCTGAAGGGCGGCGCGTGGACCAGCCCGTTCAACCGCGCCACCCCGTCGTCGTTCAACGACGCGGCGGTGTCGATGTGTGACGATGACACCGGGTTCAGGTGCGTTGCCCCGGTGGAAGCGTTCGGTGGCGGGGGAGCAAAGTGAATGAAAACGGCCCCTACTGCGCGCAAACCCGCAGGTCAAAAAGTGTCTTCCCCGCGCCTGCGGGGGTGGTCCGCCGGGCGCGAGTGGGACGACGAGACCGACAAGGTCTTCCCCGCGCCTGCGGGGGTGGTCCGGTGGGCGGGTGGTCGGGACTGATGTCCAGGGCGTCTTCCCCGCGCCTGCGGGGGTGGTCCGCGCCCGCTGACGCCTCGCGGGCGCCCGGCGTCGTCTTCCCCGCGCCTGCGGGGGTGGTCCCACGCTCGTGCTCCACTCGCACCACCACCCCGGGTCTTCCCCGCGCCTGCGGGGGTGGTCCGCGCCAGCACTCCCTTACCGACGTCGAGTACTCGTCTTCCCCGCGCCTGCGGGGGTGGTTCGGTCCACCGTGACCGCCGCGCCAGACACGAGCAGTCTTCCCTGCGTTTGCGGGGATACTGGCGAGCGCGGGTCGACCAGGAGTCGGCCCGCGCCCGAAGCTGTTTGTTACCGCGTGGGATCTGGGCCGGGGCTCAAGGCCCTTCTATCCCAGCGCTTCTCGTGAACCGCGCCTGCCGGGCGAGTCCAGCGGTCCTCGCTGTCGGGGCGGTCGTGCCAGAGGGTGTGGCTGTCCGGGGTGATGGTCAGTCCGAACTGGTCCCAGTCCGGTCGGCTCAGGTGGTTCCACAGGTCGTGGGCGTTCTCCACCGCCTGCCAGAGCCGTTGTGGTCCGCCCTGGGTGACCTCGTGGAGCCCGTGCGCTCCGGTAAGGGCGATCTGCGCCCATGAGCCGTCCGGGGTGGAGAGGGTGACGGCAGTGGGTGGGCTGGTGGTGCTTGGCCCGGTGTAGCCGATTGTCACGTCGGCGGGCAGGTCGAGTGCGGCGAGGAACCACACCACCATGTTCTTCCACGGTGTCTGTGGGTCTACGGGACTCGTGGACTCGTGGACGTCGCTGCTGTCACGTGCTGCTCTGGCCACTGCTTGCGTAGGTCCACCGGGCTGGTGGCGCAGCCCCATGAACGCCGCGTAAGTCGGGTCGAACCGGCCTTCAGCGCGGTGTTCCGAGGTGCGGGTGACCTTGACCAGGCTGCCCGCGTTCTGTGTGATCTTCAGGTCGGTCAGCACTGTGCCGCCGACCCGTAGTTGTTCGATCCACGCCCAAGGGATGGCGGGCACAGCGCAGGTGGCGATGATCCGGTCAAAGGGCGCGTGCTCTGCCAAGCCGAGCGCCCCATTCGCGACCACCAGTGTTGGCGCGTGCCCCAGTTCGGCCAGTCGTGACCGGGCCAGGTCGACCAGGTCGGGTTCGACGTCGACGGAGAACACGTTCTCCGCGCCGAGCCGGTGTGAGAGTAGGGCGGCGTTGTAGCCGGTTCCGGTGCCGATCTCCAGCACCCGATGCTCGTCCCGGACGTCCAGGGCTTCCAGCATCCTGGTCATCAGGCCGGGCTGGCTGGACGAGGACAGCACCCTGCCCACTTCGGCGTCCTGGCGCAGCGCGGTGACCAACGGCTTGTTGGAGTACACCGCGTCCAGCCACGCCGCCCGCCCCTCCGCCGTGCTGGTGCTGGACTCGACCCACGTCCCGTTCGTGTCCTGGGTGTGGAAGCGCGGCACGAGTGCGTGCCGGGGGACGGCGCGCACCGCGTCCCGCCAGGCCGGGTCGGTGAGCTTCCCCAGCTCGCCGAGCATGTCGGCCAGTTCGGCAGCGCGCGGGCGCCACTCCTCGTCAGGGACGGTCGTCACGTGCGCACTCCCGTGAGTAGGTCTGCCAGCGCCGCAGTGATCGGCGTGCCGGTCTGGGATTCGAGCCACCCATACTGGCCCGCCGAGTTGCTCTCGTAGAACACGAAACGCCCGGTGTCCCGCTCGATCCCGAAATCGAGTGCCGCATACGCCAGCCCGAGCGTCCTCATGTACGCCCTGATCCCGGCTTCCACCTCGGGCGGCGTGTCCACCAGTTCATAGGCCAGGGCGTCGAAGTCCGCCCGCCAGTCCTCATGAGCGGCGGCCGAGTTCGCGGTGATCACGATGGTGAACATCCGCTCGCCCAGCACCACCACGCGGGCCTCCACCCCCTTGTCCACCCACGCCTGCGCCTGCAACGCGGTCGACCTAACCCCTCGCAGCTCGTCCAGGTCGGCGGGCTCGAACCGGCGGGTGTACGCGACCTTGACCGCCCCGCCCTCGGTGAGGGTGTTCGGCCCGAACGACTTGTGCACCACCCCACCCGGCAGCGTCGCGGCGAACCGCCGCACCGCAGTCGGCGAGTTCGTCACCAGCGTCGGCACCACGTGCAACCCGCAGGACGCAGCGGTGGTGAGCTGCAACGGCTTGTACATCGCGTCGGCAGCCCGGTTCGGATGGTTCACCCACAGCACGTCGGGCAGCGCCGCCAGCACCCCGCCGAACCCCAATCGGGCCTCACGGTGCGCGTAGGCGCGCTCGACCTCGGTCAGCTCGGGCGGGAACACGAACGCGGACGGGTCGCGGTACCAGACGGATCGGATGTCGCGGAGGTCGACCGTGCGGTGGTCGGTTGACAGGGTGCCTGCCCACCGACCGTCGACTAGCTCCGCGTCGAGCACGAGCTGGCGCGGGAACCAGCTCGTGTCGGCGCGGAACACCTCGACACCCCGGCGGGTCAACTCGGCCACCACCGCGTCGGTGGGGGCGTCGGCTTCCTGGGCCAGGATGAGGACGGTCATTACTCCTCCCAGCCCCAGTTCTCCTCCGGGCCCTCGTCGCCGTCGGTGGAGGACTTGGTGGCCCACTCCTTGCCCATCGTCTCGATCAGCGGCCTGCGCTCGGTGTCCACCGCGAGCTGTCGGGTGGGGCAGTAGGAGACCGTGCGGCGGACCGGCGTCGGAACGGTCGTGGCGAACCGCAGCCCGAACGGCCGGGTCTCGTCGGGACCGGGTGCGGTCGACACGACGTGGGCGCGGATGGTGTTGCGGAGCTGGGCGCTGGACAACGGGTTGGCGTCCACGAGGGTGCCGGGTAAGTCGGCCATTGCGGTGCCTCCTTCGGCTCAGGGCTGCTGCGGGTCAGCGGCCCTGAGCACGAGACAACCGTGGTTCGGTCCCGTGGAATTGCACAGATGTTGCACAGGTCGGCACAGAGCGTCATCACGATCTAGGTTCCGGACGGCCTCGGAACCTAGACTCGGGCCGCATCCGGCAAGCCTTCGAGAAGGGCGTGGCGATGGCAGCGAGTCCCCCGGCGACCGGCGAGAACATCACGGTGCTGCGCAAGGCCGCAGGGCTGACACAGCGCCAGTTAGCCACCCGCGCGAACATCTCCTTAAGCCTGCTGTCCAAGGTGGAGGTTGGTGACCGCGCCGCCAGCAACGCGCTGGTTGCCGCCGTCGCCCGCGCGCTCGCCGTGCCGATCGAGCGCGTCCACGGCCAGCCCTACCAAGCCGAGCATCGCGAGAGCGGCGTGGACAACGCCATCGACCGGTTGCGCGCCGCGCTTCGTGGCTACGATCTGGCCCCGGATGAGAGCGTCCCGTTCCGGCCCGTCGAAAGACTCCGGGCCGACGTTGAGGGGGTCAGTCGGCGGCGGCGCTCCGGGCGTTACGCCCGACTCGCGTTCACCCTGCCCGCGCTGCTGGAAGAGCTGACCCTGGCGAGGCACAGCGTCACCGGCGCCCGTGAGCAGGAAGAGGTTTTCGAGCTGCTGGTGACGGCGTTCTACGCCGCGCACGGCCTGGCCTACCGGCTCGGCTACGCCGATCTCGCCGAGTCGATCGAGCACAAGCTGGGGTGGGCGGCCGACCGGACCGGCGACCCGCTTGCCGTGGGACTCGCGCAGTGGACCAGGGTGAACGCCTTCCAAGCCGCAGGGGACTACGGCCGCGGCTTGCAGCTGCTCGACAACGCCCGCCACCAGCTCGATGAGCACGTGGACCTGTCTGGTTCGGCTGCGGTCACCGTGTACGGCAGCCTGCACCTGCGGGCCAGCACCCTCGCTTCCCGCGCCGGTGACGCCGACACCGCCCGCGCCCACCTCGGCGCTGCCGCTGAACTCGGCGCGCGCGTCCGCCGCGACCGGGTGCACTACCAGCTGACCTTCGGGCCGACGAACACCGCGATCCACGACGTCGCGGCCTCGGTCGAGCTGGGCGACCCGGAACGGGCCGTTCGCATCGGCGCGGACTTCAAGCGGGGGAGCGGCCTGCCCGCCACCAGGATCGGCCACCTGCACATCGACTTGGCGCGGGCGCACCTGATGCTCGGCGACCGGCCCGGCACCCTGCGCGCGCTGGAACAAGCCCGCCGCGCCGCGCCGGAGCAGACCCGCTTCCACCCGATGGTTCGGGAGACGACCCGCGTCCTGGTCAGCCTGCACCGCCGCAGCAACCCGGACCTGAGCAAGTTCGCCACCTGGATCGGGCTCGCCGACTGACGGCCTCAGCGGGCGGTGACTGCGGTGACTGCGGTAACCGGGCTGGTCACGGGGTTACCGAGGTGGGCCGGGTTACCGATCCCGGCGCGAAGGTTGCGGTAACCGCACCGTGGTCGGTAACCCGCTGACCTGCTGGGTTACCGAGGTCACCGCAGTCACCGACGTGTCGGGTGCGGCTTCCCCGAGCTCGCTCGCCCACCCCCGGTGAGTGGGGCTCGGGGACGGCGGTCAGCCCTGTCCGTACCGAGTGCGTACCGAAATAGCCGCATCGGTGATAGAAACAGCAGCTCAGGGGGCGGAGCGGGGACGGACTGTAAATCCGTCGCGAAAGCTACAGAGGTTCGAATCCTCTACCCGCCACAACACGATGAACACCCCCGTGACCAGCTAGAACAGGTCGCGGGGGTGTTCTCGTTCTGCGCCTGGCCGCGTTCGGCGGGCACCGGCCTTCTGCGGCTGTCCGCACCGAGGCGCGCCGAAGTTCGTCACCCCTGCAGGTGTTCCGACCGTTCCGGGTGAACCCCCTCCGGGAGGCTGGTCGTTCCCCGGCGCGGTGCTCGGACCGCGCCGTCCTTGTGACCCGCGTCATGTCCGTGGTGGTTGGTGTGACGTCGTCCGTCTTCCGGCTGCGCGAGAAAGTGCACTCCATCGGGTGATGTTCCGGCGGGGCCGTGAACGGGGTCTGTTCGCGTCGGGCAAGGATGGAATGTGAAAATTCGGAATAATTTTCGCTGTTTCCCCAGGTGAAAGCGTTGCGCTGAGCGATTCAAAAAATTCGGAATATCCAGGAAAGCGTTGTGCGAGCGCAACGGCGTTCGGGCGAGCCTTGCACTGGTTTGTCCGTCCATTGGACGATCGTGGGGCTTCAAGAGCACGTCTCCGCCGACGACTCCGGGGCGGGCGCCCGGTCCGGTTCCTCCGGGGCGCCGGGCCCGCCAAGCCGATGGGCGGGAAGCGGATGCGCGAGAAGCACGGTGGAAAGCCTGATGACGACGGTGAAGGGCGGGAACCGGCACCTCGTGCCGGGCGCTGCCCTGAGCGCGGAAGGCATCCCGGCCGCTGGCAGGCGGTCAGGACGGCCTTCCGCGTCGTCTGGCTGATCATCCGAGTCCTGCTGTGGTCCGACATGGACCTGTAGCGCCACAGCAGTACGCGCCGGGGGGCGTGTCGGAAAGGAGTTCCGGCACGGCCCTCGGTGTCCGCGAAGTCACCCACGCGGATTTCGCGGTGTTCATCCGTTGCGTGGATGCAACGAATCAACGGCTCAAGTGTCTACGCGACACGCGGGGGCGTCAATTCCCCTTGCGGTCGGAACCGCAGGTCGGCAAGTGCGCGCTCCACACTCGTGGGGTCTTCCTGCCCGCCCGTTCGCGGTGGGAATCAGTTGTGCGGAGGGAGCGGGTTTTCGTTCTTCGCCGGTTCCGCCCCGTGCGGGCGGTGCCCATGTGAGGTGGAGGGGCGTCCGGGGGCGGCGTTGGCCGGTGGCGCGGTGCGTCCCCTGGGCCGTGGTGCGTGCCCCGGCAAGGTCGCCCCCGGTCGACGGGGAGGGTGGCCCAACGGGAAGGGCGGGCGCGCAAGTGCTTCCTCTCACTTGCGTGCCCGCCCCGTATGAAGCATAACTCATCTCGAACACATGTTCGAGCCCTACGCGATCGCCGCCCGTCCCGCGTCGGTCAGCTCCGCGCCCGCGCGCTCGTCCAGGCGCACCGCGGCGCGCGCCCGCACCAGCCCGAGGTGCACCAGGTCGTGGATCGCCGCCCGGTCCGAGCACGGCAACCCGTCCACGTACAGGTCCGGCTCGCCGCCCCCGGACAGCTCCGCCCGCCCGGCGGCCACCGCGCGCAGCATCGACCGCACCCGGCCGGACAGCTCGATCACCTCGATCATGACGTCCCCCTCGTCCGTCGCTTCCCCCGCACCAAGGAGAGCGCTCCGAACCCCGACGCGTACCGGATACGCCGCGTTTCACCCGGCCGGTCGAGGGCGGGACCGGTCAAGATGTCGCTCGATCGGGGTGGCCGTCGCGCTGTCTGCCGAACAGGGTGATCGGCTGGTCTGATCGGCCCAGCCGAAGTCTCGACGACCGGTCGGCGACGGGAACGGCACGTCGTCGTCAGTAACGGTGTTATGGGTTTCGGTTGGCGGGATGCTGTCCCGCATGACCGGAACCTGGATCGTCATCGCCGGGGTCGTGGTCGGCGTCGTCATCGGGCTGGCGCTGCGGCCCCCCGGCGCGCGGCGCGAGCCCGCGACCCGGCAGCCGCCGCCGCGCGAACGGCTCGTGGCGCTGCTCGCCGCCGCCGACGAGCTGGAGCGCGGGCTCGACGCCGTGCTCGACTTCGGGCCGCTCTCCGCCGGTGAGCTGGCCGCCGTCGACCTGCCCGCCAAGCTGGAGCACCTCGTCGCCCCGCGCGTCCTGACCTGCCCGACCGTCGCCGAGCTGCGCGCCTGCACCGAGCAGATCGCCCTGCACCCCTTCCCCGAGCAGCGCGAACTGCTCGCCGCCGTGCGCGCCGACCAGCGCCCCGCCGCGATGTCCGCGACCTGGCTGGTGATGCGCGAGGCCGCGGGCAGCGCCGCCGCGCAGCACCACGCCGCCGTCGAGGCCCGCCGCTGCCTGGCCACCATCCGCGACCAGCTGACCCCCGAACTGCCCGGCCCGACCCCCGCGCTCGTCTGACCCGAACCCCTGGCAGGACCTGAACGCCCTGGGCAGGACCTGAGCCGGGAACGACCGAACCCCGGCACGACCGAACCCCGGCACGACCGCTCCAACCGCAACCGCAACCGGCCCCGGTCCCCACCCCGCCGGTCCGCGAACCAGGGCCCCGCGCGCCTCACCAGGCCTTCACCTCCAGGCCGCTGCGCGTCACCCGCCCGGCCGACGGGCTCGGACCCGGCCCTCGGCGGTGCCGAGCCCCCCACCCCGTCACCGTGCAGGCCGCCGCTGCCAGGTGGTCCACAGCGGCCGGTACCCCCGCGAGCCCCAGAACGGCGTCGAGCGCGGGTTCGGCAGGGAGTGGTGCAGCAGGGTCGCGCCCACGCCCGCCGCGTCCAGCCGCGCGTGCAGCCACGCCACCAGCGCCCCGCCGACCCCGCCCCCGCGCAGGTCCGCCCGCACCCCGAGCACCCCCAGGTACGCCACCGGCGACACCGACGTCCGCCCCGCGATCCACCCGCTCGTCCCAGGCCCCTGGCACGTCAGCAGCCCCACCGGCTCCCCGTCCCGCCACGCCAGCCACGCCTCCGGCTCCGGCCGCCCGACCTCCTCGGCCAGCAGCTCCCGCAGCAGCGCCCCGGTCCTCGGCCGCTCGGTCACCACCCCGTACCGCGCGTCCACCCGCACCACCTCCAGGTGCAGCTCCGCGGCGACGTCCAGGTCCTCGCCCCGCAGCTCCCGCACCTCGACCGCCGGATCACCCGGTGGCGTCGGCCGCCCCGCCTCCCGCACCGCCAGCACCACCAGCGGCGCGAAGCCGTGCGCCAGCAGCACGCGGGGCGCGTCCTCGGCGCGGCTGGGCACGGTCACCAGCGCCGCCGTCTCCGGATCACCCCCGCCGGTCAGCGGCCACTCCCGCAGCCGCCGCTCCAGGTCGTCGTCGGGGCTCCAGCGCAGCACGTGCGCGCGCGGCGCCCACCAGGTCGAACCCAGCTCGTCGAGCGAGTGCTCCCGCACCGAGTAGGGATCGCTGGCGGCCGGGGGAGGGGGCAGCAGGGAGTCCACACCCGAACGTAGCGCCGCCCAACCGCCGAGCTCCAGGGCCGAGCGCCGCAAGCCCCGACGCCGCCAAATGGGCCTGCTATCCCCCGCCCAGTGTCGGAAGACCTGATCGTGTGAGTCGATCTGTCACTTCACGTGTCAACCCACTCACCAACCTGCCATTTTATCGCCCAACCGGGGTACATTGAGGTATAGGAGGGGTCTCGGTGGGTGTTCGGGACCCCTCAGTCACGCCAGGACCCCGCAGGCAGGCTGATCCGGCCGACCCCGCGACCCGGCCGACGAGGAGGCTGGATGTCCGACCAGACCTCGGCCCCGACGTCGAACACGTCGCCCAGGTCGACCAACCGAGCGTTCACCGCCTTCGCGGTGCTCCTGCTCGTCGCGGGCGTCCTGTCCGCGTTCCTCGTCGGATCGGGCCTCCCCGAGGACCCGGCGCGCCTGAGCCTGCTGTGGACCGGCCCGCTGCTCGTCGTCGGCTTCCTGCTGGCCGAGCAGCTCGCCATCAACGTCGACGTCCGCAGCGGCGTCGCCTGGACGATCTCCTTCACCGAGATCCCGCTCGTCCTCGGCCTGCTCGTCGCGCCCTTCGAGGTCGTCCTCGCCGCCCACGTCGTCGCGGGCGTCGGCACCCTCCTGGGCAGGCGCGTGCTCGACCGCGCGGTCTACAACGCGGGCCTGATGTTCATGGAGATCTCGGTCGCCTTCGCGGTGGCCGACGCCGTCGACCGGTTCGTCGGCGACGCGGGCCCCGCCTGGGCGGGCGCGTTCGTCGGCACCATCAGCGTCCCGCTGCTCGCCAGCGTCCTCGGCCTCACCGCCCTGCGCCTCATGGGCAAGGGGATGCGCGTGGCCCCCAGCGGCAGGCTCGTCCTGCAGACCCTCGTCGTCGCGCTCCTCAACACCGCCGCGGGCCTGGTCGCCTACGAGGTAGCCGACCACGCCCAGTGGGGCGGCCTGCTCATCGTGCTCGCCTTCGCGGGCATCACCGCCATCTACCTCGCCTACTCCGGCCTGCTGCGCGAGCAGCGCGACCTGGAGGCGCTCAGCGAGGTCTCGCTCCGCGTCGCCCGCTCCGGCAGGCACGGCACCGGCCCGCGCGGCGGGGCCACCACCGCCGTCGACCCCGAGGACGGCAAGGCCGAGGCCGACGAGTGGCAGCACATCGCCGAGCGCATCCGCGAGCAGCTCAACGCCAACCGCGTCGTCCTGCGCCTGCGCACCGACCCGCAGGCCCCCATGCGCACCCTCGTCGCGGGCGAGCCGCTGCCGCAGGCCATGCGCCGCGACGACGCCCGCGTCTCCCGCGAGGACGCGATGCTCCAGCTCCCCGGCACCCAGGTCCGCTACTTCCGGGTCGCCGACGCGGGCGAGGAGGCCACCGATGCCCTCGTCCGCCGCGACGCCCAGGAGGCGCTCGTCGTCCCGCTGCGCGGCGGGGCCACCCAGCTGCTCGGCGCCGTCGAGGTGCACGACCGGCTCAGCCGGTGGCGCGGCTTCGGCAAGGCCGACATCCAGCTCCTGCGCACCCTCGCCAACCACCTGTCCACCGCCGTGGACAACCGCAGGCTCCTGGCCAGGCTCCGCCACGACGCCTACCACGACCCGCTGACCGGCCTGCTCAACCGCACCGGCTTCCTGGAGGCCGCCGCCGAGCCCGTCCGCGAGGCCGAGGCCGCCGTCGTGCTCCGGGTCGACCTGGACGTGCTGTCCACCGTCCTGGACGCGCTCGGCCAGGCCTGGGGCAACCGCATGGTCGTCGCCGCGGGCCGCAGGCTCCGCGACGAGCTGGGCCCCGAGGTGCCGCTGGCCCGGCTCGACGGCGGCGCGTTCGCCGCGCTGCTGGTCGACCGCAAGGCCGAGCGGGTCAAGGAGATCGCCGAGCGCCTGCGCGCCCGGCTGTCCGTGCCGTACCCCGTCGACCGGCTCACCGTCGAGGCGGGCGCCATCGTCGGCTGGGCCGCCATCGCCGAGGTCGAGGACGACGCCAAGGACGCCGACTCTCTCCTCCAGCGCGCCGACGTCGCCCTCCGCGCCACCAGCGAGAACGAGCCCATGCGCGCCTACGCGCCGAGCATGGGCCAGATCTTCCTGCGCCGCTTCCAGCTGGTCACCCAGTTCCGCTCGGCGCTGGAGAACGGCCAGATCTCGGTGCACTACCAGCCGAAGATCGCCCTGCCGAGCAGGCAGGTCATCGGCGCCGAGTCGCTCGTCCGGTGGAAGCACCCCGAGTTCGGCCGGGTCGACCCCGACGAGTTCATCCCCGCCGTCGAGGCCACCGGGCTCGTCGACGTCCTCACCGACTTCGTCATGGACAAGGGCCTGGAGCGGGTCCGCCGCTGGATGGACCGCGACCTGCGGATGTCCATCGCGGTCAACCTGTCCGTGCGCACGCTCGCCGACGAGGAGTTCCCCGACCGGGTGAAGGAAGCCCTGGAGCGCCACGGCGTCCCGCCCGAGCTGCTCACGTTCGAGCTGACCGAGTCCGGCGTCATGGCCGACCCCGAGCGCGCCCTGCCCGTCCTGCGCAGGCTGCACACCATGGGCGTCGTGCTGGCCGTGGACGACTTCGGCACCGGCTACTCGTCGCTCGCCTACCTCAGGCAGCTCCCGGTGGACGAGGTGAAGATCGACAAGAGCTTCGTGCTCGGCATGGGCACCGACCTCGGCGACATGGCCGTCGTCCGCTCCATCGTCGAGCTGGGGCACTCGCTCGGCCTCACCGTCGTCGCCGAGGGCGTCGAGGACGACGCCGCGCGCGACCAGCTCGTCGGCATGGGCTGCGACGTCGCCCAGGGCTACCTGATCTCCCGGCCGCTGTCCGAGGACCGCTTCGAAGCGTGGTTGCGAGCGCGAACGGTGCAGGTCAGGGGCTCCCGGGATGAGACGGTGCTCACTCTGGTGCACTAGAGGCACCCCCCGATTTCACTTCGTGCGGGATCTTGTGTAGAGTTCTCCTCAGCTCAGAGAGCGAAGCGAGAACGCACGAAGAGCGGCAAGCCCCTTTAGCTCAGTCGGCAGAGCGTCTCCATGGTAAGGAGAAGGTCTACGGTTCAATTCCGTAAAGGGGCTCCACGACTCGGCCGCGGTGCATGAGCATCGCGGCCCGTGTCGTGTAAAGCGGTGTAGCTCAGTTGGTAGAGCAAGCGGCTCATAATCGCTGTGTCGCCGGTTCAAGTCCGGCCACCGCTACGCGAATGGGTGAATTGTGCCTGCGGAGAGCGCAGGCGTGTTCGCTCCGCATCACACCGGGGGCACGCCCCCGGACCCCGTCCAGGCGGGCTTCGCCCCCTGGACCCCCTTTCGGGGGTCCGGTTGGTGGGGGAAGTTCCTTTTTCTCGGGTCTTGGGTCAGAACAGTTTTTGTTCTGGCCCTTGTGGTGTGTTGGTTCCTTTGCAGAGAAGGTTTCTCTGTGGACCCGCTGGAGTGGTAAGCCCGCTTCAGGCTTCGGGATCGTGTGCTCTGAGAAAGGCGAGGACCGTGGCTGCTACCGACGTTCGACCGAAGATCACTCTTGCGTGCGAGGAGTGCAAGCACCGCAACTACATCACCAGGAAGAACCGGCGCAACGACCCGGACCGCCTGGAGATCAAGAAGTTCTGCCCGAACTGCAAGACGCACAAGGCGCACAAGGAAACCCGCTGAGGTTTTTCTCGTAGCGACGCGAGGCCCGTCCCGGCTGGTTCCGGGGCGGGCCTCGTCGCGTAATCTGCGTCTCGTGCCACTCGACGCTTCGTTCATCGGACGGTCTTACCCGCCTACGCCGCCCTACGAGGTCGGGCGGGAGAAGATCCGGGAGTTCGCCGACGCGGTCGGGGCCACCAGCGCGGTGCACCGGGACGCGGACGCCGCGCGCGCGGCGGGCCACCCGGACGTCATCGCGCCCCCCACGTTCGCGATCCTGGTCTCGATGAGCGCCAACTCGCAGCTCGTCGAGGACCCCGAGCTCGGGCTCGACTACACCCGCGTGGTGCACGGCGACCAGGCGTTCAGCCACCACCGGCCCATCGTCGCCGGGGACGTGCTCAGCGTCGCGCTCACCGTCGACAACATCACCTCGCGCATGGGCAACGACATGCTCTCGCTGCGCGCGGAGATCACCGACCAGCACGGCGCCGCCGTCACCACCGCCAAGTCCACGCTCGTCGTCAGGGGGGAATCGTGATCACCGCGGCCGAGGTGAGCGTCGGCGACGAGCTGCCGCCCATCACCCTGCGCATCACCCGCGCCCACCTGGTCGCGTACGCGGGCGCGTCGCTGGACTTCAACCCCATCCACTGGAACCAGCGGTTCGCCGAGGGCGTCGGGCTGCCCGGCGTCATCGCCCACGGGATGCTCACCATGGGCCTGGCCTGCCGCATCGTCACCGAGTGGGCGGGCGACCCGGCCGCCGTGGTCGAGTACGGGACCCGGTTCGGCAGGCCCGTCCCGGTGCCCGACGACGACGAGGGCGCCGTGGTCGAGGTGACCGCGAAGGTCACCAAGGTCCTGGAGGACGGGACCTTCAAGGTGAACATCAACGCCAGCCACGACGGCAAGTCCGTCCTCGGCGGCGCCTCGGCGCGCGTCCGCCTCCCGTAGCGGGGGAACGGCGCCCAGCGCGGCGCTGAGGGGCTAGAAACCGCCGCAGAACGCGCTGGAGCCGGGGCCCGACGCGGTCGCCGAGCGGCGCTCCACGCCGTTCACGCTCACCTGGCAGCCCACCTCGCCGCCCTGCTCGCCGATCGTCACGGTGAGCACGCCGCGCGCGTCGCCCGGCGCGGTCACCTCGCGGCGCCACGGCAGCGAGGTCAGCTCCTCCTGGCCGGTGGACACGCCGCCGTCGTCGAACGTCGAGTAGACGACGGTGGCGTGCCCGGCCTCGCCCGTGACCTCGTAGACCACGGTCGCGGACCTCGGCCCCGACGGGCCGTTCACCAGCACCGCGCCCACCAGCGCGCCGAGCAGCAGCAGCGACGCGGCGGACACCACCAGCCACCGCCGCGACCGCTCCACCTCCCGCGCGGAACCCATGCCCCAGCCCCTCCGTCGATGCGGACGCTCCGCACGGGGCATCGGGAGCGGTGCGGGCCCGTTAGCGGACTACCCCCGAACGTGTGACACCCGAGGAGACGCTCAGAAGCCGCTGCAGGAGGCGATGGCGAACGGGCCGGAGGCGGTGGAGGTCTTCTGCTCCTGGCCGTCGACGGTCACCTTGCAGGTCACCGAGCCGCCCTCGGCGCCCGTGCTCACGGTCAGCGAGCCGCCGCTGAACAGGCCCTTGGTCTTCAGCTCCTTCGACCACGGCAGGGTGGTCACGTCCTCGCTGCTGTTCTGCATGTTGCCGTCACCGAAGGTCGAGTAGTTCACCGAGACGGACGGGGCCTCGCCGGTCACCTCGTAGACCACGGTGACCTCGCGCTCGGACTGCTTGTCGACCTCGTTCACGGTCGCGCCGAAGGCAGCGGCCCAGAGGATGCACACGAGCAGGCCCAGCGCGGACAGCACGGTGCCGCTGATGGCGAGGCCCTTGCTGTTGGCGGGGTTCTTCTTCAGCTTCGAGACGGCGACCAGGCCGAGGATCAGGCCGACGATCACCAGCGGCCAGGCGACCAGGCCGATGATCGGGATGAAGCTGAGCAGCAGGCCCACGATGCCCAGGACGAGGCTGCCGGTCGCGAGCCCGTTCTGCGCGGGCTGCGGGTGGCCCTGCGGCGCGTACTGGGTGGGCTGCTGGGGGTAGGACATCGGTGACTCCCGTGGTGCGGTGGCTCTCGGCGAGCCGGACGACGGATTAGTCGTGATCGCCAAGAATTTGTTAACGGCCGAAACCTCAATAGGGCATTTGGACCCCATCGGAGGGGGCGTTAGGCCGGGGTTCACCGTGAAATACCGCGTTTTTCGCCCTTTCGGGTTCCCCTTTTTAGGGGGTGGAACGCCGAAGGCGGCCCCCTGTCGGGGACCGCCTTCGGGGTGGGGCTTCGGTGAGCTACTTCACCTCGGCGAGCAGCTTCGCCATGCGGTCGAGGCCGGTCTTGAGGTCCTCGTCGCCGAGCGCGTAGGACAGGCGCAGGTAGCCGGGGGTGCCGAACGCCTCGCCGGGGACCACGGCGACCTCGGCGTGCTCCAGGATCAGCGCGGCCAGCGTCACCGAGTCGGTGATCTCCTGGCCCCGCAGCTCCTTGCCGATCAGCGCCTTCACCGACGGGTAGACGTAGAACGCGCCGGTCGGGGTGGGGCACTCCACGCCGGGGATCGCGGACAGCAGCTCCACGATCAGGCGACGCCTGCGGTCGAACGCGACGCGCATCGCGTGCGCGGCGTCCAGCGAGCCGGACACGGCCTCCAGCGCGGCGCGCTGTGCGACGTTCGACACGTTCGAGGACAGGTGCGACTGGAGGTTCGAGGCGGCCTTGACCACGTCGGCCGGGCCGATCAGCCAGCCCACCCGCCAGCCGGTCATCGCGTACGTCTTGGCCACGCCGTTGAGCACGATCGTGCGGTCGGCCATCTCCGGCACGGCCACCGGCAGCGAGACCGCCTCGGCGCCGTCGTAGACCAGGTGCTCGTAGATCTCGTCGCTGATCACCCACAGGCCGTTGGCGTGCGCCCACCGCCCGATCGCGGTGATGGCCTCGCGGCTGTAGACCGAGCCGGTCGGGTTGGACGGCGAGCACAGCAGCAGCACCTTCGTGCGCGGCGTGCGGGCCGCCTCCAGCTGCTCGACGGTCACCAGGTAGTCGGTGGTCTCGTCCGCCGTGACCTGCACCGGGACGCCGCCCGCGAGGGTGATCGCCTCGGGGTAGGTGGTCCAGTACGGCGCGGGCAGCAGCACCTCGTCACCGGGGTCGACGATGGTCGCGAACGCCTGGTAGACGGCCTGCTTGCCGCCGTTGGTGATCAGCACCTGGCTCGCGGCCACCTCGTAGCCGGAGTCGCGCTTGGTCTTCGCGGCGACGGCCTCGCGCAGCTCGGGAAGGCCCGCGGCCGGGGTGTAGCGGTGGTTGCGCGGGTCGGCGCACGCGGCCTGGGCGGCGGCCACGACCGCCTCCGGCGTCGGGAAGTCGGGCTCGCCCGCCCCGAACCCGATCACCGGTCGCCCCGCCGCCTTGAGCGCCTTCGCCTTCGCGTCGACCGCCAGCGTGGCGGACTCGGCGATGCCCCCGATCCGCCGGGAGATCCGGGGGTGCGAGGGGGCGGTGGGCGCGGGGGTCGTCTCAGGCTCAGCCATGGCGCCAATCGTGGCAGACGCGCCCCCGATACCCGCGTCCGCACCCCCGCTGACCGGGCAAGTTGGAAGATCGGCGGGGTTGTGCAGTATGCTTCCGGTCTTGGAACGCCCCATCACACCTCACAGGGTCTCCACAAGGCCTCGTGAGGGGGGTGCAAGGCGTCTCCCGCCAGGGGTCCGCGAGGACCCAAAGGGGTGTAGCTCAACTGGCAGAGCAGCGGTCTCCAAAACCGCAGGTTGCAGGTTCAAGTCCTGTCGCCCCTGCGTCGAAACGCGATGGTGAGCGGAGGACGGCATGAGCGAGGGCCGCGAGCAGGGCCAGCCGGAAAAGCGCGAAGACGCGTCCCGGCCGGTCACCGCCGCCGCGCGCCGCGAGCGCCGTGGCACCGCGCGTCCGGCGTCCCGAAAGGACGCCGGACGTTCCGCGGAGTCGAAGTCCGACAAGGTGGACTCCACCTCGGACTCCGCGAAGAAGGGCAAGCCGACCCGCTCTCGCGAGGGCAAGGAGAAGCGCCCGAACATCTTCGCGCGCTTCTTCCGCTACATCCGCGAGGTCGTCGGCGAGCTCCGGAAGGTGATCTGGCCGACCCGCAAGCAGATGGTCACCTACACCTCGGTCGTGCTGGTCTTCGTGGCCTTCATGACGGCGCTGGTCTTCGGTCTGGACATCGCCTTCGCCGAGGGCGTGTTCTGGCTGTTCGGCTGACGCCGGCTCGCCCGGTCCGCCCCGCAGACGTCGCGGGGCTGTGACAGGCTGGGCACGTGATGCACGAAAGGAAGCGAGACCAACAGTGACCTCCGAGAACGGCGCGAGCGCCCAGGAGCTGACCGACCTGACCGACGAGCGGGACCCCGGCACCGGGGAGGAGCGCGTCGAGGTCGAGGCGGCGGAGGACACCACCGAGGTCTCCGCCGAGGACACCGCTGACGCCGCTGTCGACGTCGTCGACCTCGACAGCACCCCGATCGACGCCGAGTCCGCCGACCCGGCCGCCGAGATGCGCGAGGCCCTGCGCCGCGCGCCCGGCGACTGGTACGTCGTGCACTCGTACGCAGGCTACGAGAACAAGGTCAAGACCAACCTCGAGACGCGCATCCAGACGCTCGACATGGAGGACTACATCTTCCAGGTCGAGGTGCCGACCGAGGAAGTCACCGAGATCAAGAACGGCCAGCGCAAGCAGGTGCAGCGCAAGGTGCTGCCCGGCTACATCCTGGTCCGCATGGAGCTGAACGACGGCTCCTGGAGCGCGGTGCGCAACACGCCCGGTGTCACCGGGTTCGTCGGCGCGACCTCCAAGCCGTCGCCGCTGACCGTCGACGAGGTGCTGAAGTTCCTGCTCCCCCAGGGCAAGCAGGAGCCCGCCGCGGGCAAGAAGGCCGCGAGCACCCCGGTCAAGTCGACCGTCGAGGTGGACTTCGAGGTGGGCGAGTCGGTCACCGTCATGGACGGTCCGTTCGCGACGCTGCCCGCCACCATCAGCGAGGTCAACGCGGACGGCCAGAAGCTCAAGGTCCTCGTGTCGATCTTCGGTCGCGAGACGCCGGTCGAGCTGTCGTTCAGCCAGGTCTCCAAGATCTGATCCGCCTCCCTCCCCCCGGTCTGAGCCGGGGGGACCACAGGGGGAGCGGGCAGCCACGCTGCGGCTGGCAGGGCCGCGCGCGGACACCGCAATAGAGGAAGCACTGAGATGCCACCCAAGAAGAAGAAGCTCGCAGCGGTCATCAAGCTGCAGATCAAGGCCGGCGCCGCGAACCCGGCCCCGCCGGTCGGCCCCGCGCTGGGCCAGCACGGCGTCAACATCATGGAGTTCTGCAAGCAGTACAACGCGGCCACCGAGTCGCAGCGCGGAACCGTGGTGCCGGTCGAGATCTCGGTCTACGAGGACCGGTCGTTCGACTTCAAGCTCAAGACCCCGCCCGCCGCGAAGCTGATCCTCAAGGCCGCGGGCGTGGAGAAGGGCTCGGGCGAGCCGCACCGCCTCAAGGTCGCCAAGGTGACCATGGAGCAGGTGCGCGAGATCGCGCAGACCAAGATGGTCGACCTGAACGCGAACGACGTCGACCAGGCCGCGAAGATCATCGCCGGCACCGCCCGCTCCATGGGCATCACGGTCGAGGGCTGACCCTCCTCCGCGCCCCGTTCGCGGGGCACCCCGACAGCGTGGGAGGGCCGAGCGCGGCCCCGACCACTACTGATCCACTCAGAAGGACAGAAGCATGAAGCGCAGCAAGGCGTACAAGAACGCCGCCGAGCTGGTGGACCGGGAGCGGCTGTACTCGCCGCTGGAGGCCGCCAAGCTCGCCAAGGAGACCTCCAAGGTGAAGCTGGACGCGACCGTCGAGGTCGCCATCCGGCTGGGCGTCGACCCGCGCAAGGCCGACCAGATGGTCCGCGGCACCGTGAACCTGCCGCACGGTACGGGCAAGACCGCCCGCGTGATCGTCTTCGCCACGGGTGACAAGGCCGCCGAGGCCGAGGCCGCCGGTGCGGACGCGGTCGGCACCGACGAGCTGATCGCCCGCATCCAGGGCGGCTGGCTGGACTTCGACGCCGCGATCGCGACGCCGGACCAGATGGCCAAGGTCGGCCGCATCGCCCGCATCCTCGGCCCGCGTGGCCTGATGCCGAACCCGAAGACCGGCACGGTGACCCCCGAGGTCAGCAAGGCCGTGACGGACATCAAGGGCGGTAAGATCAACTTCCGCGTCGACAAGCAGGCGAACCTGCACCTCGTCATCGGCAAGGTGTCGTTCGACCCGGAGAAGCTGGTCGAGAACTACGCCGCCGCGCTGGACGAGATCCTGCGTGCCAAGCCCTCCGCCGCGAAGGGCCGGTACGTCAAGAAGGTGACCGTCTCGACGACGATGGGCCCCGGCATCCCCGTGGACCCGAACCGCACGCGCAACCTGCTCTCCGACGAGGCCGCTGTCTGACGGTCCCGCACCTGAGCTGACGCAGAACCCCCGGTCACCAGACCGGGGGTTCTGCGCTTCTCCGGGACTTCGGGGGACGTGGGGGAGCGCTAGGGCTGCGCGCAGGTCTCCTGCTCGTAGGCCGAGATCATCCACTTCTCGTTGGTCTGCTTGGTGACGGTGAACTTCCCCAGCCTCGGACCGCCGGACACCACCGCCTCGCAGGAGCTGACCACCACGACGTCGGTCGTCGGCGTCTTGTACAGCTCGCTGGAGAACGAGATGCCGCTGTAGTTCGTCACGTGCGTGACCTGCGGCTTGAGCGCGGCGAACGCCTCCTCGCAGGTGCCCGCGCCGAAGGCCGAGGCGAACCCGTCCCTGGCGGCGTCCTCGCTGAACAGCACCTTGCACGCCCGGACCCGGCCGGAGCCCACGTCGCCGTACAGCTTCGCGATCGTCTTCACCGGCGTGTCCGGCGCCATCTCCACGGCCTCGCCGGTCGGACCGCCCGCGGTCTGCGCGAGGTCGCCGGGCTGCTCGCCGCCGAAGTGCTGGTCGTAGAAGTACTGGAGCACCAGCAGCAGCACGCCCAGGGTCACCAGCCGCCGGACCAGCCTGCTGGCCAGCACGTGCTGCCACCACGGCTTGCCCTTGTGCACGGCGGGCGCGGGCGGCGGGTACGGCTGCTGGTACGGCGCCGGGTAGCCGGGGGGCGGGTAGCCGGGCGCGGGGTGCCCGCCGTGCCCAGGGCCGGGGTGCACGGGGCCGGGGTGCGGACCGGGCGGCGGCTGCTGCGGCGGGACGCCGGGAGCGCCCTCGGCGAGCCGGGGGTCGGTCACCGGGCCCCGGTCGACCGCGCTGCCCTCGACGACCTGGGGCAGGTGCTCGGGGTCCGCGCCGCCGGGCGGGAGCGCGCCCTGTTGCCGCTGCGCCTCCTGGAAGCGCTCGAACTCCTGGAACCGCTGGAACTCCTGGAACCGGCGGAGCTGCTCAGGGTCGAGGTCAGGTGGGCGCTGCTCGTCCGTCACAACCATCATCATCCCGGATTTGGTCCAACGGGGAAGCGTCGGTTACGCTTGCCGTGTTCCACCCAAGACCGCTGGTCTCATCGCGCCCTCTCGGGCGTGAGGACGAAGGTCCCGCTGGTACAGCGGGCGACCCGCGCAGGAGGACGAGGAAAGACCCGGTCGCGGTTCGCCGCGATCAAGTCCGCCCCTTGTGCTGCTGCGCAGGGGCGTTTTTTTGTGCCCAGAACGCGGACCTCTCGGCTGATCGGCGTCACCAAGCCCAGAGAGGAGGCGATCATGGCGAAGCCCAGCAAGGTTTCGGCCGTCGCCGAGCTGTCGGACAAGTTCCGCGGTAGCTCGGCCGCTGTCGTCACCGAGTACCGTGGCCTCTCCATGGCGCAGCTCACCACGCTGCGTCGCGCTCTCGGCGCGGGCACCACTTACACCGTTGCGAAGAACACGCTGGTCAAGCGTGCCGCGGAGGACGCGGGCGTCGAGGGCCTCGAGGCCCTGCTCGTCGGCCCGACCGCGATCGCGTTCGTCGAGGGCGAGCCGGTCGACGCGGCGAAGGCCCTGCGCGACTTCGCGAAGGACAACAAGGCCCTGGTCATCAAGGGCGGCTACATGGATGGCCGCCCCCTCTCGGTTGACGAGGTCACCGCTATCGCGGACCTCGAGAGCCGTGAGGTGCTGCTCGCCAAGCTGGCGGGCGCGATGAAGGGCAACCTGGCCAAGGCCGCGGGTCTGTTCAACGCCCCCGCCTCCCAGGTCGCTCGCCTGGCCGCTGCTCTGGTGGAGAAGAAGCAGGCCGACGCGCCCGCCGACGCTCCCGCCGAGCCCGCCGAGAGCTGATCACACCAACCAGACTCCGCGTCCGGCCGCAGTTCGGGCGTTGAACAGAAAGGACCGCCACCATGGCGAAGCTCAGCACCGACGAGCTGCTCGACGCGTTCAAGGAGATGACCCTCCTGGAGCTGTCGGCCTTCGTGAAGCAGTTCGAGGAGACCTTCGAGGTCACCGCCGCTGCTCCGGTCGCCGTCGCCGCCGGCCCGGCCGCCGCTGCCGCCGTCGAGGTCGAGGAGAAGGACGACTTCACCGTCGTCCTCGAGTCCGCCGGTGACAAGAAGATCCAGGTCATCAAGGTCGTCCGCGAGGTCGTCTCGGGCCTGGGTCTGAAGGAGGCCAAGGAGCTGGTCGAGGCCGCTCCGAAGCCGATCCTGGAGAACGTGGCGAAGGACGTCGCCGACGCCGCCAAGGAGAAGCTCGAGGCTGCCGGCGCCAAGATCTCGCTCAAGTGATCTGACGCTCTGCGCTTCAAGGGCGGGTCCCCCATTCGGGGGACCCGCCCTTTTTTGTTGCCTTTCCGTTACTGACGTTCCCCCGACCGAGGAGTAACCCCTTAGGGAGCGCCTCGTTGCACTGTGAAGACGCTCACGTGCTGGATGTCACGGCGGCGCGGCCGACGACGGCGGCGACGGGGAGGTGGGATGGGCGTCGAGGTGGTGGTCGAGGGCCTCACGAAGTCCTTCGGCGGGCAGAACATCTGGCGGGACGTGTCGCTGACCGTGCCCGCGGGCGAGGTCAGCGTGCTGCTGGGCCCGTCCGGGACGGGCAAGTCCGTGTTCCTGAAGTCGCTGGTCGGGCTGCTCAAGCCCGAGCGCGGCAGCATCACCGTCAACGGCACTGACCTGGTCCGCTGCTCCGAGCGGGAGCTGTACGGCGTCCGCAAGCTGTTCGGCGTGCTGTTCCAGGACGGCGCGCTGTTCGGCTCGATGAACCTCTACGACAACGTGGCGTTCCCGCTGCGCGAGCACACCCGCGAGTCCGAGACCGGCATCCGGCGGATCGTGCTGGAGAAGATGGAGATGGTCGGCCTCGTCGGGGCCGAGCGGAAGCTGCCCGGCGAGATCTCCGGCGGGATGCGCAAGCGGGCCGGGCTGGCGCGGGCGCTCGTGCTCGACCCGCAGATCATCCTGTGCGACGAGCCGGACTCCGGGCTCGACCCGGTGCGCACCGCGTACCTGAGCCAGCTGCTGATCGACCTGAACGCGCAGATCGACGCGACGATCCTGATCGTCACGCACAACATCACCGTGGCCCGCACCGTCCCGGACAACCTGGGGATGCTGTTCCGCCGCGAGCTGGTCGTGTTCGGGCCCCGCGAGGTGCTGCTGACCAGCGAGGAACCGGTGGTGGCGCAGTTCCTCAACGGCCGCAGGAACGGGCCGATCGGCATGTCCGAGGAGAAGGACCAGGCCACCATCGCCGCCGAGCTGGCGCACCGCGCGGCCGGGCACGCGGACGGCCCGCCGGACGAGGACGTGCGCGGCGTCGTCCCGCAGCTCGAACCCACGCCCGGCCTGCCGCCGAGGCGGGCGGTGCGCAGGCGCAAGGACCGGGTCATGGACGTCCTGCACACCCTGCCGCCGCGCGCCAGGCAGGGCATCGTGGCCAGCCTGACCCCGCAGGAGCGGCAGCGCTACGCCGCGCTCGCGGGACCGGCGAACCCGCCGACGCGGGTGGACGAGCGGCCCGCCGGAGCGCTGGCTCCCCGCACCGGACCGGGGGACCTCGCGTGAGCACCCCGGCGTTACCCGGAGCCGGTCTGCTGCGCGAGACCGGCAGGCTGTTCGCGCTCGCGGGCCAGGTGGTCGCGGCCTCCTTCCGGCGACCGCTCCAGGTGCGCGAGTTCGTGCAGCAGTGCTGGTTCCTGGTCAGCGTCACGGTGCTGCCGACCGCGCTGGTGTCCATCCCGTTCGGCGCGGTCATCGCCCTCCAGCTCGGCTCGCTGACCAGGCAGATCGGCGCCCAGTCGTTCACCGGCGCGGCCAGCGTGCTGGCGATCGTCCAGCAGGCCAGCCCGATCGTGACCGCGCTGCTCATCGCGGGCGCGGGCGGCAGCGCCATCTGCGCCGACCTCGGCTCCCGCACGATCCGCGAGGAGATCGACGCCATGGAGGTGCTCGGCGTCTCGCCGGTGCACCGGCTGGTGGTGCCCAGGGTGCTGGCCGCGATGGTGGTCGCGGTGCTGCTCAACGGCATGGTCAGCGTCGTCGGCGTCATGGGCGGCTACTTCTTCAACGTCGTCCTCCAGGACGGCACGCCCGGCGCGTACCTGGCCAGCTTCTCGGCGCTCGCGCAGCTGTCGGACCTGTGGATCGGCGAGCTCAAGGCGCTGGTGTTCGGGTTCATCGCGGGCATCGTCGCCGCCTACCGGGGGCTCAACCCGGCGGGCGGCCCCAAGGGCGTCGGCGACGCCGTCAACCAGGCCGTGGTCGTCACGTTCCTGCTGCTGTTCTTCGCCAACTTCGTCCTCACCACGATCTACCTCCAGGTCGTGCCCGCGAAGGGGAGCTGACGTGGCCACGACCGGTGAGCGGGCGCGGCGCGTCGCGGGCGCGCCGCTGCGGGGGCTGGACTCCCTCGGCGACCAGCTGTGGTTCTACCTGCGCGCGCTCGCCTGGACGCCCCGCGCGATCACCCGCTACCACCGCGAGGTGCTGCGGCTGCTCGCCGAGGTGAGCTTCGGCAGCGGCGCGCTGGCCGTCATCGGCGGCACGATCGGCGTGATGGTGGGCCTGTCGGTGTTCACCGGCACGGTCGTGGGCCTGCAGGGGTTCACCGCGCTCGACCAGATCGGCACCTCGGCGTTCGCCGGGTTCGTCTCGGCCTACTTCAACACCCGCGAGATCGCGCCGCTGGTGGCGGGCCTGGCGCTGTCGGCGACGGTCGGGTCCGGGTTCACCGCGCAGCTCGGCGCGATGCGGATCTCCGAGGAGATCGACGCGCTGGAGGTCATGGGCGTGCCGAGCCTGCCGTACCTGGTGACCACCCGGATCGTGGCCGGGTTCACGGCGATCGTGCCGCTGTACGTGATCGGCCTGCTCACCTCGTACCTGGCCGCGCGGACCGTCACCGTGCACTTCTACGGGCAGTCGGCGGGCACCTACGACCACTACTTCACGCTCTTCCTGCCACCCGAGGACGTGCTGTGGTCGTTCGGCAAGGTCCTGGTGTTCGCGGTGGTCATCATCCTGACGCACTGCTACTACGGGTACCGGGCGTCCGGCGGCCCTGCGGGCGTGGGCGTCGCGGTCGGGCGGGCGGTGCGCACCGCGATCGTCACCACGAGCCTGCTGGACTTCTTCCTCAGCCTGGCGATCTGGGGCACCACCACGACGGTGCGGATCGCCGGATGAGCCGCGCGCGCCGCCAGGAGGTGGCCGCGCTGGAGGGGATCGGGCGGCTCGCGGTGGGCTGCCCGCCCGCGCGGCCGGGGCGGGAGCCCGCGACGGGGGAGGACGGGGCGCGGGTGCTGATCGGGGTGGGCGAGTTGTCCGGGCTGCCGGGCTGAGGGAGGGGACGTGGCGGGAGCACGCGAGTCGGACCTGCGGGAGGGGGAGGTGCGCGCGGCGGACGAGGTGGACGCGTCGGTCGTCGGCGCGGACCGGGAGGCGGGCGAGGCGCGGGCCGGGGGTGCGCCGGTCGCGGGTTCGCGCGCGTGGGCGCTCCCGGTCGCGGTGGTGCTCGTGGTGCTGTCCGCCGGGTACGCGCTGTGGGCCGGGCTGGGCTGGTGGAGCACGTCCACCGGTGACTCGGTGGCCTACGCGCGGGAACGGGACGAGGTGCTCAGGGTCGGCCAGATCGGGGTCGTCAACTTCACCACCCTCGACTTCCGGGAGGTCGACGAGGACCTGGACCGGTGGCTGGACAGCTCGACCGGCGACCTGCGCCGCGAGGTCGAGGAGGGGCGGGAGACCCGGCGCGAGCAGATCGAGCAGGCGAGGACGGTCACCACCAGCCGGGTGCTGGACGCCGCCGTGACCGAGCTGGACGCCCGAGCGGGCACCGCAGCGCTGATCGCCGTCGTGGAGACCACCGTCGCCCCGGAGGGCGGCCAACCGGTGAAGAAGACCAACCGCTACCGGACCGCGCTGATTAGGACCGACGCCGGCTGGAAGCTGGCCGCGCTGGGTCCGGTCGCGGCCGGCGGCGCGTGAGAGGAGCACCTCGGATGCCACCCCGGCGCCGCCGCCCCACCCCCATCCCGCCCAGGACCAGGCCGAGGGTCGCCGGCCTGCGCAAACCCGGCCCACCCGCGCCTCCGGAACCACCACCCACCCCGAGCACCGGTAACCCGAGCACCGGCATCCCGAACGCAGGCACCTCGAACGCCGGTGCCCCGAGCGCGCGGCAGGACGACACCTCGGTCGCGCCGCACGGGGAGACCCCGGTCGCGCCGAGGGGGGAGGAATCGGCCTCCGCACCACGTGGGGGCGCGGTCGCGCCAGGCGGGGAGGGGCTGCCCGCATCGCAGGGCGGCGGCGCGGTCGCGCCAGGCGGGGAGGAGTTACCCGCGTCGCAGAGCGGCAGCACGGTCGCGCCGCACGGGGAGACCCCGGACGCACGACGGGCGGGGACCGGGTCCGCGCCGCGCGCCGGAAGCGCGACCCCGCTCGCCGGTGATCCGCCCGCGCCGACTACGCGCGCCGGGGGAGCGGCCACGTCGACGCCCGCCCCGGAGCCCGGCTCGGAGGCCGGAGCACCCGGAGCGCCCGCATCAGCGGTCGAGTCCGCGTCCCCGCCCCCCGAATCGGCCCCTCAACGCGCCGTGGAGCCACCGGTGGCCGCTTCCCGGAACGATCACTCACCTGAGTTGATCAAGAACGTCACAAAGCCGCTCAGGCCCGGTTCCGCCACCCCGGCCGCGACTGAGGGTGATCCGCCGGTCGCGGGTGGTGGCGAACCGCCGCGCCCACGCGCCAAGCGCAAGCGCGGGCACCGCGTCCTGCCGTTCGGGAGCGTGTCCGCCCCGTCGTCCCGCGAGCGCGCCACCAACGTCGGGACTCCCGCTGAAGGCGCCACGGCCGCCGGGACTCCTGCCGAGGGCGTCACCGACGCCGGGACTCCTGCCGAGGGCGTCACCGACGCCGGGACTCCTGCCGAGGGCGTCACCGATGTCGGGACTCCCGCCGAAGACGTCACCGACGCCGGTGCTCCCGCCGGAGGCGCCGCCACCCCGGAGCCCCCCACCCCGCCCCGCCGCTCCTGGCGGCTCCCCGCCGCCCTGGTCCTGCTCTCCGCCCTCCTCGCCGCCCTCGGCGCCTGGTTCCAGACCTCGGCCCCCCGCGCCACCCACGACCGCGCCCTCGTGGACGCCGCCGCGACCGCCGAGGTCGACGGGCAGGTGCGGTCCGCGATCGAGCGGGCCTTCTCCTACGACTTCGCCGACGCGGGCGCCGCCGAGCGCGCTGCGGGCGAGGTGCTGGTCGGGCGCGCGAAGTGCCAGCACGAGGTGATCTCCGGCCCGGTCCGCGAACTCGCCCCCGAGCAGAAGCTGGTGGTCACCGTGAAGGCCGTGACCAGCGGCGTCACCTCGCTCGACGGCGACCGCGCCACCGTCCTGCTCTTCCTCGACCAGGTCACCACCCGCACCACCGACAACCGCAGCGGCGGCGGCGTCGCGATGATGCGGGTCGGGGCGCGCAAGGAGGGGGACCGCTGGCTGGTCGACGGCCTGGACCTGTTCGGGCAGGACGTGGCGCAGTCGGCGGAGTTGGCCAAGTGTGCGAACGCAGGGTGAACAAGGCTGAAAACCAGTGATTTGGGTCACACGATCGCGGCTGCCGCTCCACGGTCCCGACCGGCGGTTTTCCCCCGCCCGTACCGCCCGCGTCCGCTTCGGACGACCGCCTCCGCATCGTTCCCGCAGGTCACGGCCGTCACGTCCGGTAAACGCGCGGTGCGCCACGAGGGTGATCGTCGCGTGGCATCTTGACTGCGAGCGTCGTCCGGGTCACTCTGTCGGTGAGCACGAGAAAGGTCCTTCCAGGTGCCTCTCGACAGCCTGCGCGCGCGCAGCTAGACTGCCCCTTTGCGCTGCCCTCTTTCCGTTTGCCCTTCGCCGAGAGCTGGATTGCCGGGCATCGCCGCACCCTTGACAGCCGTGCTAGTTCCGCTGACTAGCCAGCTAACTGTCCCTGGAAGGACGCATCTTGGCGATCTCTCGCGCGACCAAGGCCACTGCTGCGACCAACTCCACGTCGGGGATTCCCGGAGCGCCGAAGCGGGTTTCGTTTGCGAAGATCCACGAGCCGCTCCAGACGCCCAACCTGCTCGACCTCCAGATCCAGTCGTTCGAGTGGCTCACCGGCGACGAGGCGTGGTTCCAGCGCCGGGTCGACGCAGGTGACGAGGCGCCGACGGGCGGTCTCGAAGAGGTCCTGAACGAGATCTCCCCCATCGAGGACTTCTCCGGCTCGATGTCCCTGTCCTTCTCCGATCCGCGCTTCGACGAGGTCAAGGCCTCGACCGAGGAGTGCAAGGACAAGGACATGACGTACGCGGCCCCGCTGTTCGTCACCGCGGAGTTCACCAACCACACCACTGGCGAGATCAAGAGCCAGACGGTGTTCATGGGTGACTTCCCGATGATGACCGACAAGGGCACGTTCATCATCAACGGCACCGAGCGGGTCGTCGTGTCCCAGCTCGTCCGCTCCCCCGGCGTCTACTACGACACCGCGATCGACAAGACGACCGACAAGGACGTCTTCTCGGTCAAGATCATTCCTTCCAGGGGCGCGTGGCTGGAGTTCGACGTCGACAAGCGCGACACCGTGGGTGTCCGCATCGACCGCAAGCGCCGCCAGCCGGTCACCGTGCTGCTCAAGGCGCTCGGCTGGAGCACCGAGCAGATCCGCGAGCGCTTCTCCTTCAGCGAGACGCTGCTGACGACGCTGGAGAAGGACCACACGGCGGGCACCGACGAGGCCCTGCTCGACATCTACCGCAAGCTGCGCCCCGGCGAGCCCCCGACGAAGGAGTCCGCCCAGGCCCTGCTGGAGACGCTCTTCTTCAAGGAGAAGCGCTACGACCTCGCCAAGGTCGGCCGGTACAAGGTCAACAAGAAGCTGGGCCTGGACACCCCGATCAGCACCGGCGTGCTGACCGAGGACGACATCGTCACGACGATCGAGTACCTGGTCCGCCTGCACGCCGGTGAGACCAGCATGCAGCCGGGCGAGACCGAGGTGCCGGTCGAGGTCGACGACATCGACCACTTCGGCAACCGCCGCCTGCGCACCGTCGGCGAGCTGATCCAGAACCAGATCCGGGTCGGCCTCTCCCGCATGGAGCGCGTCGTGCGCGAGCGCATGACGACCCAGGACGTCGAGGCGATCACGCCGCAGACCCTGATCAACATCCGCCCCGTCGTGGCGGCGATCAAGGAGTTCTTCGGCACGTCCCAGCTCTCGCAGTTCATGGACCAGACCAACCCGCTGGCCGGTCTGACCCACAAGCGCCGCCTCTCGGCGCTGGGCCCCGGTGGTCTGTCGCGTGAGCGCGCGGGCATGGAGGTCCGCGACGTCCACCCGTCGCACTACGGCCGCATGTGCCCCATCGAGACCCCTGAAGGCCCGAACATCGGCCTGATCGGCTCGCTGTCCTCCTACGGGCGGGTCAACCCGTTCGGCTTCATCGAGACGCCGTACCGCAAGGTCGTCGACGGTCAGGTCACCGACCAGATCGACTACCTGACCGCGGACGAGGAGGACCGGTACGTCAAGGCCCAGGCGAACGCCAAGGTCGACGGGGAGGGCAACTTCCTCGAGGCCAAGGTCCTGGTCCGCAAGAAGGGCGGCGAGGTCGAGATGATCGACCCGCGCGACGTCGACTACATGGACGTCTCGCCCCGCCAGATGGTCTCCGCCGCGACGGCGATGATCCCCTTCCTCGAGCACGACGACGCGAACCGCGCCCTCATGGGCGCGAACATGCAGCGCCAGGCGGTGCCGCTGCTGCGCAGCGAGTCCCCGCTGGTCGGCACCGGCATGGAGCTGCGCGCCGCGGTCGACGCGGGCGACGTCGTGGTGGCCAAGAAGACCGGCGTGGTGGAGGAGATCTCCGCCGACTACGTCACGGTCATGGCCGACGACGGCTCCCGCCAGACCTACGGGATGCACAAGTTCCGCCGGTCGAACCAGGGCACCTGCATCAACCAGAAGCCCATCGTGCACGAGGGCGACCGGGTGCAGGAGGGCCAGGTCCTCGCGGACGGCCCGTGCACCGAGAACGGCGAGATGGCCCTGGGCAAGAACCTGCTCGTGGCGATCATGCCGTGGGAGGGCCACAACTACGAGGACGCGATCATCCTGTCGCAGCGCCTCGTGCAGGACGACGTCCTGACCTCGATCCACATCGAGGAGCACGAGATCGACGCCCGCGACACCAAGCTGGGCGCCGAGGAGATCACGCGGGACATCCCGAACGTCTCCGAGGAGGTCCTGGCCGACCTGGACGAGCGCGGCATCATCCGCATCGGCGCCGAGGTCCAGCCGGGCGACATCCTCGTCGGCAAGGTCACGCCCAAGGGCGAGACCGAGCTGACCCCCGAGGAGCGGCTGCTCCGCGCGATCTTCGGCGAGAAGGCGCGCGAGGTCCGCGACACCTCGCTCAAGGTGCCCCACGGCGAGTACGGCAAGGTCATCGGCATCCGCGTGTTCAGCCGCGAGGACGACGACGAGCTGCCCCCCGGCGTGAACGAGCTGGTCCGCGTGTACGTGGCCCAGAAGCGCAAGATCCAGGACGGCGACAAGCTCGCCGGTCGCCACGGCAACAAGGGCGTCATCGGCAAGATCCTCCCCGTCGAGGACATGCCCTTCCTGGAGGACGGCACCCCGGTCGACATCGTGCTGAACACGCACGGCGTCCCCCGTCGTATGAACATCGGCCAGGTCCTGGAGACCCACCTCGGGTGGATCGCCAAGCAGGGCTGGAGCATCAACGGCGACCCGGACTGGGCGAAGAACCTGCCCGCCGACCTCTACGAGGTCGACCCCGGCACGAAGACCGCCACGCCCGTCTTCGACGGCGCGCGCGAGGAGGAGATCACGGGCCTGCTGGGCTCGACGGTCCCGAACCGCGACGGCGAGCGCATGGTCAAGGAGAACGGCAAGGCGCAGCTCTTCGACGGGCGCAGCGGCGAGCCGTACCCCTTCCCCGTGTCGGTCGGCTACATGTACATCCTGAAGCTGCTGCACCTGGTGGACGACAAGATCCACGCGCGCTCCACCGGCCCGTACTCGATGATCACGCAGCAGCCGCTGGGTGGTAAGGCGCAGTTCGGTGGTCAGCGCTTCGGTGAGATGGAGTGCTGGGCGATGCAGGCGTACGGCGCCGCCTACACCCTGCAGGAGCTGCTCACCATCAAGTCCGACGACGTGCTCGGCCGCGTGAAGGTCTACGAGGCCATCGTCAAGGGCGAGAACATCCCGGAGCCGGGCATCCCGGAGTCCTTCAAGGTGCTGCTCAAGGAGCTCCAGTCGCTGTGCCTCAACGTCGAGGTGCTGTCCTCGGACGGCGCCGCGATCGAGATGCGCGACGGCGACGACGAAGACCTGGAGCGCGCGGCCGCGAACCTCGGCATCAACCTGTCGCGGTCCGAGTCGCCGTCCGTGGACGACGTCGTCAACTGACCCGCCGGAACCGAGGAGGGCGCCCCTACCGGCGCCCCCTCGGCTCCCCCCAGCTCCTGAGCCAGCCCTCCAGCCCTGCTTTCGGGGCAACCGATCCAAAAGGGGAAGAGAGTAGACGTGCTCGACGTCAACTTCTTCGATGAGCTCCGCATCGGTCTCGCCACCGCGGACGACATCCGCCAGTGGTCCTTCGGCGAGGTCAAGAAGCCCGAGACCATCAACTACCGCACGCTCAAGCCGGAGAAGGACGGCTTGTTCTGCGAGAAGATCTTCGGTCCCACCAGGGACTGGGAGTGCTACTGCGGCAAGTACAAGCGCGTGCGCTTCAAGGGCATCATCTGCGAGCGCTGCGGCGTCGAGGTGACCCGCGCCAAGGTGCGCCGCGAGCGCATGGGCCACATCGAACTGGCCGCGCCGGTCACCCACATCTGGTACTTCAAGGGCGTCCCCAGCCGGTTGGGCTACCTGCTCGACCTGGCCCCCAAGGACCTCGAGAAGATCATCTACTTCGCGGCCTACGTCATCGTGGGCGTCAACGCGGAGCTGCGCCACACCGACCAGCCCACGCTCGACAGCGAGATGCAGGTCGAGCGCAAGCGCGTCGAGAACCGCCGCGACGCGGACGTCGAGGCCCGCGCGCAGAAGCTGGAAGCCGACCTGGCCGAGCTGGAGGCCGAGGGCGCCAAGTCCGACGTCCGCCGCAAGGTCAAGGAGGGCGGCGAGCGCGAGATGCGCCAGCTCCGCGACCGCGCCCAGCGCGAGCTGGACCGGCTCGACGAGATCTGGAGCACGTTCGTCAAGCTGGAGCGCGCCCAGCTCATCGCGGACGAGCAGCTCTACCGCGAGCTGTACGACCGGTACGGCGACTACTTCACCGGCGCCATGGGCGCCGAGGCCATCCAGAAGCTGCTCGGCGACTACGACGTGGACGCCGAGGCCGAGGTGCTGCGCGAGACCATCCGCAGCGGCAAGGGCCAGAAGAAGCTCCGCGCCCTCAAGCGCCTCAAGGTCGTCGCCGCGTTCCAGGCGACCCGCAACAACCCGCAGGGCATGGTCCTGGACTGCGTCCCGGTCATCCCGCCGGACCTGCGCCCGATGGTGCAGCTCGACGGTGGCCGCTTCGCGACCTCCGACCTGAACGACCTGTACCGCCGCGTCATCAACCGCAACAACCGCCTCAAGCGACTGATCGACCTCGGCGCGCCCGAGATCATCGTCAACAACGAGAAGCGGATGCTGCAGGAGGCCGTCGACGCGCTGTTCGACAACGGCCGTCGCGGCCGTCCGGTGACCGGTCCGGGCAACCGCCCGCTCAAGTCGCTGTCCGACCTGCTCAAGGGCAAGCAGGGCCGGTTCCGCCAGAACCTGCTCGGCAAGCGCGTCGACTACTCCGGCCGCTCGGTCATCGTGGTCGGCCCGCAGCTCAAGCTGCACCAGTGCGGTCTGCCCAAGCAGATGGCGCTGGAGCTGTTCAAGCCGTTCGTGATGAAGCGCCTGGTGGACCTGAACCACGCGCAGAACATCAAGTCGGCCAAGCGCATGGTCGAGCGCGCGCGCCCCGCCGTGTGGGACGTCCTCGAAGAGGTCATCACCGAGCACCCCGTGCTGCTCAACCGCGCGCCCACGCTGCACCGCCTCGGCATCCAGGCCTTCGAGCCGCAGCTGGTCGAGGGCAAGGCCATCCAGCTCCACCCGCTCGTCTGCGAGGCGTTCAACGCCGACTTCGACGGTGACCAGATGGCCGTGCACCTGCCGCTGTCCGCCGAGGCCCAGGCCGAGGCGCGCGTGCTGATGCTGTCGTCGAACAACATCCTCTCGCCCGCGTCCGGCAAGCCGCTGGCCATGCCGCGACTGGACATGGTGACGGGTCTGTACCACCTGACCTGGCACAAGGAGGACGACCTCGGCGAGGGCCAGGCGTACTCCTCGCCCGCCGAGGCGCAGATGGCGTTCGACCGCAAGGCGCTGGGCCTGCAGGCGATGTGCAAGATCCGCATCACCGACAAGAACCCGCCGCGCGGCCAGGAGCCCGAGGGCTGGGAGCCCGGTCAGCCGTGGCTGGCCGAGACCACCCTCGGCCGGGTGCTGTTCAACGAGGTCCTGCCGCAGGACTACCCGTTCCTGAACGAGGTCATGCCCAAGAAGCGGCAGGCCACGGTCATCAACGACCTCGCCGAGCGGTACCCGATGGTCACCGTCGCCCGGACGCTGGACAAGCTGAAGGACGCCGGCTTCCACTGGGCCACCCGCTCCGGCGTGACCGTCGCGATCTCCGACGTGCTCGTCCCCGAGGCCAAGCAGGGCATCCTCGACGAGTACGAGAAGCTCGCGGACGCGGTGGAGAAGCGCTACCAGCGCGGTCAGCTGTCCTACACCGAGCGCAACAACGAGCTCGTCAAGGTGTGGACCAAGGCGACCGAGGACGTCGCCCAGGTCATGGAGGACAACTTCCCCGAGGACAACTCGATCCGCAAGATCGTGAAGTCCGGCGCGGCGGGCAACATGACCCAGGTCCGCTCCCTCGCGGGTATGCGCGGCCTGGTCACGAACCCGAAGGGCGAGTACATCCCGCGCCCGATCAAGAACTCGTTCCGCGAGGGCTTGTCGGTCCTGGAGTACTTCATCGCCACGCACGGCGCCCGCAAGGGTCTGGCCGACACCGCGCTCCGCACGGCGGACTCGGGCTACCTGACCCGTCGTCTCGTGGACGTCTCGCAGGACGTCATCATCCGCGAGATCGACTGCGGCACCACCCGCGGCGTCGGCATGACCGTGGGCGAGGTCCTGAGCGACCGCGTCGGCCTGCACGAGTTCGCGCAGACCAGCGTGTACGCCCGGACCCTGGCCGAGGACATCACCGACAAGGACGGCAACCTCGTCCTCAACCGCGGTGACGACCTGGGCGACCCGGCGCTCCAGACCCTGGTGACCAACAACGTCGTCCGGGTGAAGGTCCGCTCCGTGCTGACCTGCGAGTCCGCGGTCGGCGTGTGCGCGTCCTGCTACGGCCGCTCGATGGCCACCGGCCAGCTGGTCGACGTCGGCGAGGCCGTCGGCATCGTCGCCGCCCAGTCGATCGGTGAGCCCGGCACCCAGCTGACGATGCGCACCTTCCACCAGGGTGGTGTGGCCGGTGACGACATCACCACCGGTCTGCCGCGTGTCCAGGAGCTGTTCGAGGCCCGCGTCCCGAAGGGCAAGGCGCCCATCGCCGACGTCGACGGCCGCGTGCGGATCGAGGACGGCGACCGCTTCTGGAAGATCACCCTCATCCCGGACGACGGGTCCGAGGAGATCCTCTTCGAGAAGCTCTCGAAGCGTCAGCGCCTGGCCAACACGGCCACCGGCCCGCTGCAGGACGGCGACCACGTGAGCGTCGGCCAGCAGCTGCTGGAGGGCACGCCCGACCCGCACGAGGTCCTGCGGGTCATGGGTCCGCGCGAGGCCCAGCTGCACCTGGTGCAGGAAGTCCAGAAGGTCTACCGCGCCCAGGGCGTGGCGATCCACGACAAGCACATCGAGGTCATCGTCCGGCAGATGCTGCGCCGGGTCACGATCATCGACTCGGGTGCGACGGAGTTCCTGCCGGGCTCGCTGGTCGAGCGCGCGGACTTCGAGTCGGGCAACCGCCAGGTCGTGGCCGAGGGCGGCGAGCCCGCCGCCGGTCGCCCGGTCCTGATGGGCATCACGAAGGCGTCGCTGGCCACGGACTCGTGGCTGTCGGCGGCCTCCTTCCAGGAGACGACGCGCGTCCTGACCGACGCCGCCATCAACGGGCGGTCGGACAAGCTGATCGGCCTGAAGGAGAACGTGATCATCGGCAAGCTGATCCCGGCCGGTACCGGCATCAACCGGTACCGGAACATCCAGGTGCAGCCGACCGAGGAGGCGCGCGCCGCCGCGTACGCCATCCCGAGCTACGACGACGGCTACTACACGCCGGACGTGTTCGGGACCGGCACGGGCGCCGCGGTTCCGCTGGACGACTACGACTTCGGCCGCGACTACCGCTGACCGGAGCTCTGGTTGTGGGAAGGCCCCCGGCGTCTCGCCGGGGGCCTTCTCCCGTTTCCCGGCGCCTGCGGTGCTGCTCGCGGGGGCTCACGACCGGGTGAAAAGCAGATCGGCGGCGCCCGGTTCGGGCGCCGCCGATCTCGTTCAGCGAAGGTCCGGGCGATCGGTCGGTCCGGTGACGGACAACCCCCTCGGTCCCCCTGCGTGGTTCACCCCCGCGTGGTCACCACCCCCGAGTGGTCACGAGGAGTAGAACAGGCCGGACAGGCCGCGGTGCTTGCGGTGGCCGTAGTGGCCGCCGTAGTGCGGCTGACCCCAGACGGGCGGCGGCTGCTGCACGTAGTGGACCTGCGCGGGTGCGGGAGCGGCGGCGGGAGGGGGCGGCGGCGGGGTCGCCATCTGCTTCTCCAGCCGGGTGATCGCCTCCAGCTCGCCGTAGTCGAGGAAGACGCCCCGGCAGCCGTCGCACTGCTCGATGTGCACGCCCATGCGGTCATAGGTGCGCATCTGCGCATGGCACTTGGGACACTGCATCACTGGTACCTCCTGGTCTTCGCCCGGTGACCGCGATATTAGCCGCGGCGCGGTCCCCGGTGGGTCGAGACGATCCGGTCGCAGGCCGCGACCAGGGCTTCCTGCGCGGGTTCCAGGGGCGCGCCGTCGCGGACCGACGCGGTCAGCGCCCGAGCCGCCATCTGCACCACGAGCGCCCGCGCGGGCGCCTCCAGCGCGGCCCACGGGTCGGCGGGGTCGACGGCCGGTCCGCCCGCGTCCAGGTAGGCGGTCAGCAGCCGGTCCCACTCGCGCCCGTCCAGCACCCCGACGAGCAGCAGCGCGGCGGGCCGGGCGAGGTCCCAGGCGGGGTGGCCCCACCCGAGGTCGTCGAGGTCGATGAGCCGCCAGCCCCCGTCGTGGCGCAGCAGCTGGCCGAGGTGCCAGTCGCCGTGGACGAGCGCCGCGCCGCGCGGCGGGTCGGGCAGCGTGCCGAACGCGCCCAGCACCACGTCCGCGCCGGGAACCCCGGCGGGCACCTCCCGCACGGCCCGCGCCATCCGGCTCCAGGCGCTCGCCTCGGGCGTGCCCGGCGGCACGGGCGCCAGGTGCAGCGCCGCCAGCAACCGCCCGGCGTCCGCCAGCGGGAACGCCTCGGGCTCGGACTGCGGCACGGCCTCCCCGAAGGGCCACCGCGTCACCACCCGCCCCAGCACCTCGACCGGGGGCCCGAGCGGCGCGAGCAGCACCCCGCCGAGCCCGCGCGCGACGTCCAGCCGAGCCCCGAGCGCGCCGCCGTCCGTGCCGGGCTCGTGCGCCTTCAGCACGACGTCCCCGGCCCGCACGACCACGACGTCCCCGCGCACCGCGACGACCTCGACGGCGCCGGAGCCGCCCTCGGCCCCGGCGAGCGCGCCCATCGCGGTGATCAACTCGTCCACGGCGTCAGTGAACCACCGATCAGGCCTGCGGCGGGGGCGGCTGCCCGCCCTCGGCGGGCTGCTGGTTCCCCGCCTGCTGGTCCTGCGCCTGCCCGGTCGACACCTGCCCGGTCGCCCCCTGCTCGTCGTCCTGCGCCCGAGGCAGGTCCACGGGCTCGCGCAGCGCCGTCGTGTAGCTGTAGAAGAACCCGATCAGGTAGGTCGCCGCGTCACCGGGGTTGTCGAAGGCCGTGTAGAACTGCCGCCGCCCCCGGTAGTCCCAGTACACGACGAAGTCGTCGTCCTGCCGCACCAGGTTGATCGCGCCGTCGGCGTGCTCGCCCAGCGAGTACGCCATCGGGTTCAGGCCCAGGTGCTCGGCGATGCCCCGCGCCGCGTCCAGCGCCGTCTCGACCTCCTCGGCCACCCCCGGTTCGAGGTCCGCGAGGTCGTGGCTGCCCTGCCGGTTCATCGCGTACGACAGCGCGCGCGCCCGCGACACCGACGACACCCGCTCCGGCAGCAGGTAGCGCCGCGACCTGATGTGCGCGAGCAGCCCCGGCTCGGGGGGCAGGTCGTGGTGCTCCAGGTAGTAGGCGATCATCCCCGCCCACACCCACCGGCCGTCGGTCAGGAACACCGCGGGCACCGTCTCGGGGTGCGCCGGGTCCATGCGGTCGACCTCCAGGCCCCGACCGGTCAGGACCGCGACCGCGTTGTTCAGGTAGTCCAGCACCAGCTGCCGCTCGTCCGGGTGAAGCCGGGGGCGGTGGGAGCCGACCCGGTAGCCCGTCTCGCCGTCGCCGGAGAAGTGCTCGAAGACCCTGGCCGGGATCATCGCCGGGACCGGGGGCTCCTGCTGCGGGAGCACGCCCCGGTCCGGGGTGACCTCCAGGTCCAGCCCGTCCGAGTTGGCCCGCACGACCCACTCCGGCGCGTCCTGGAGCGCTCTCGGGAAGCGCAGCAGGTCGTGCTTGACCAGCGGGTTGGGGTGCTCGTCCGGGTAGCGGAAGTTGAACGTCCGCCAGCGCGGCTCGCTCTGCCAGTCGTACGAGGCGACGACCTCGCCGTCGGGTGCGAAGGTCAGGTCCGCCTTGTACCAGGCGCCCCGCGACGACCGGTACATCCGGGAGCGCAGCCGGTCGAACCACTGGCCCACCATCAGCGGCGGGTACCAGTGGACGACCTCCTCGTCCCCGTCCAGCAGGGCGGTCGCGGTCAGCAGCTGCCAGCCGCTCAGCGCCTCCACCTCGATCCGCGCCGAGAGCCAGCCCTCCGGCGCGTGCTCGGCGATCAGCGCCTTGAGCGCGGCCAGGTGCTCCTCGGTTCCCTCCTCGGGGGCGGGCTCGGGGAACTCCGACGCCCGGTAGAGGAACGGCGCGGGGGAGGCGTCGGTGCCGGGGAGGTAGGAGGCGCGGTACTGGAACAGGCTCTCCACGACGTCGAGCGAGGGCGTCATGACGGCGTGCGGTGCGGGGACCCCGCCCTCCGGCACCCGCCAGCCCGACGTCGTCACCAGGACCTTGCCGCCCTCGACGAGCTTCTCGAACGTCGCGGTCCTGCCCTCCACGGTCACGCAGGGCCACGCGGTCAGCACCGCCTCGTACGAGTTCGGCGGCTGCCCGACCGTGCCGTCCGCGAAGGTGAGCCTGCCGCCGAAGGGACTCCACTCCCAGGACTCCACCGCGCGCAGCTCGTCGTTGGCGACCGCGCAGCGGACCGGGTCAGCGGACTCGGGGAAGATCGCTCTCACTTCTGCGCTCCGGTGTTGCCGACCCACTCGACCTCGTCGGGGGCGAAGGCTGCGTTGGGGATGTTGTCCTTGAAGGACTTCGAGTGGAGGTAGAGGTACCCGTACTCGTCGAGCCGGTAGGTGAGCAGGATCGGGATCGCGTCCTTCACCAGCGCGCCGGGGACACCGCCGGGGATCAGCAGCTGCCCGCGCTGCCCGGCGGGGAGCGGCGGGCGCCCGAGCTCGTGCCAGGTGGCGTCCACGTGCAGCCCGTTCGGGTGAAAGACCTGGTACAGGTACTCGACCTGGATCCAGCTCCTGCTGTCCTGGACCACTGTCGCAGCGCGCTCGTCGGGCCGCTGGAGCAGCGGGTTCTCCACCCCGAGGGAGAAGGACACGAACGCGCTCCGCTCGACCTGGCCGAACATGACGTGGTGGTCGAGGCCGAACTCGTCGCCGCCCGCGCGGAAGCCCTCGGCGAACACCTGCTCGGGCGGGGTGGCCTCGCGCCGGAAGAGCGCGTTCTTCGGGTTCAGGTAGTCCGCGGCTTTCCGCCAGATGATCATGTTCTTCCGCCTGTCCGCGTCGCGGGCCGCTCGGGGTCGGGGTCGAAGCCGGGGTTCTCGACGTGCTCGCCGATCGACCGGCGCGTCACGTTCTTGAAGTCGGGGACGCCGTCCACGAGGGGGACGACCATCCGCATCAGGAAGGACGAGGAGATGTTCCGGGGCGGGACGCCGCCGGGCACGGTGATCTCGCTCTCCTGGTGCGCGGAGTCGCCCGACATGCCGCCCACCGGGTTGTCCCGCAGCGTGGCGTCGGCGTCGATCCCCGCCGGGACGTGGAAGGCGTGCACCCACCCCTCGACCGTCGCGGTGCCGTCCCCGTTGTCGAACACCTCGTACGGGGTGCGGGCGCCGCCCGGATCGTGCTGCGCGCCGGTGCGGGAGAAGATGTCCTTCAGGTCCCGGCAGGCCGACACGAACCCGCTGCTGGTGGTGTTCCCGGAGATGTGCGACTCCACGTTGAAGTGGTAGTCGGCGGGGTCGCCGATCGGCGTGAAGCCCTCGGCCGCCACCTGCTCCGGACCTCGGGAGTCCATCCGGTAGTAGGCGTTCTTCTTGAGGTGCCACTCGTCCCCGTACGAGTGCCAGACCAGCTGCTTGAGGTCGCCACTGCTCCCCAGGACCAGGTCGTGGACCTCCTGGCCGGTGAGGTCGAGGTCGTTCCTGGTGATCTCCTCGGGAGCCGACCTGGTCAGCCGGTACTCCTCCGGGATGGGCTCGCCGGGCTTGAAGTCGTACTCCTCGTACCTCGGACGGCCGCGCTCCTCCAGGTACCTGTTCAGGTCGTTCAGGAAGTCCGGGGTGATGCCGTGCTCGGGCACGTCGGGCAGGTGGACGAAGCGCCCGTCGTCGCCGACGTAGCTCATCCGGGTCAGCTCTTGGGCCTCCTCCGGGGTCAGCGCGTACCCGCCCTCCGCGCGGTAGGTCCGCAGCGCCTCCTCGCGCAGCAGCACCTCGGCCTCGCGCCGCCTGCGCTCGTCCTGCGGCAGCGCCCGCAGCTCCTCGTCGGACAGGCCGTCGGGCCAGCCGTCCGGGGGGATCGTCTGCTTCCTCGGGTCGACCCACTCCAGCCCGGACGGGGTCTTCACGGCGTCCCGGAACGCCGCTTCCTGGTCGAGCTGCTCGTGGAAGGCGGCCAGGAAGTCCTCGAGCAGCTGGTCGGCGGACTTCCACTCGTCGGGCCCGAGGTCGTGGGCGGGCTGCTCGGGCAGGGGGGACCCGGAGTCCTCCGGCCGGTGGTCGGGGGTCCGGTCGGGGGCCGGGGCGTGGTCGCGCCCGACGGGGGTGGTGGGGTCGGCGAGCCCGTCGACCAGCCGGTCGGCGATGCCGCGTGGTGCTGCGGGTGGCGTGGGCTCGACGGGCTTCGCGGCGGTTTCCGGCTCGGCCGACCGCTCGGGTTTCGGCTGCTCCGGCGCGACCTGCTCCGGCGCGCTCTGCGCGTGCACGTCCTGCGGGGACGGCTGGTGGGGCCGGGGCAGGTCCGCGAGCGCCTGCTGCGGGCGCCCGGTGGTCTGCTCGACCTCGGGGGCGGGCAGGTCGGCGGTCTGCTGCGGACGTGCCGGAGTCTCCGCGCGGGGAGCGCCCGGCTGCTGCGCGTCCGGGGACGTGGGTCGGTGCGCGGGCGGGCGCTCGCCCTGCGGCTGACCACCCACCGGAGGGGGCGGGGACGCAGGCCGCTGGCTGCGGTTGTCGACCGGGGGCGCGGACGGCGCGACCTGGCCGCCCTGCTGGAAGCCGGAGGGCGGGGTCTGGGGGTGCCGCTGCTGCGGGGTGGGGCCTGGCTGGGCCTGGCCTGGCTGCGGTGAACCTGGCTGAGCGGCGCCTGGCTGGGCAAGGGCTGGCTGCGGTGAACTCGGCCGAGCGGCGTCCGGCTGGGCAGGGGTTGGCTGCGGCGAACCCTGCCGAACGGCGTCTGGCTGGGCGGGGCCGGTCTGCGGAGTGGTCGGCCGTGCGAAACCTGGCTGTGGTGAGCCGGGCTGCGCGAAACCGGGCCGCCCAGGGGCGGGGTTCGGGCTGAACTGCTGCGGCCCCGGCCTACCCGCGCCCGGAGGCGTGGAACCCGCCTGCGGCGGCGGGCCCTGCCGGTAGCCCGGCTGCGCGGGGCCGGTTTGCGCGGGGCGGGCCTGCGGTAGGCCGGGCTGCGCGGGGCCGGGCTGGGGGAGGCCGGGCTGGGGGAGGCCGGGCTGCGCGGGCCTCGGCTGGGCGAAGCCCTGCGGCTGGCCCCCCGGCTGACCGCCGGTTCGATGGCTGCCCAAGGGCTGGCTGCCCACGGGCTGTCCGCCTACGGGCTGTCCACCCACGGGCTGTCCGCCTGCGGTCTGGCTGCCCATGGGCTGTCCGCCCACGGGCTGGCCGATTCCGGGCTGGCCGCCCGCAGGCCGATGACCCGGCTGCTGCTGGTAGCCCTGAGGGATGCCTGCCTGTTGCCGGTG
Source organism: Actinosynnema pretiosum (assembly GCF_024171695.1). GTDB lineage: Bacteria > Actinomycetota > Actinomycetes > Mycobacteriales > Pseudonocardiaceae > Actinosynnema > Actinosynnema pretiosum. The sequence continues at coordinate 162,459 of NZ_JAMTCF010000007.1, forward strand.
GCCCTGCGGGATGCCCTGCTGCTGCGACTGGGCGCCCGGTCGGCCCGGACCGGGCTGCTGGTGCTGGCCGCCGAGCGGCTGGTGGGGGTGACCGCCCTGCTGGGGCGGCGCGCCGAAGTGGTTCTGCCCGAGCGGCTGCCTCGCCGCGGGCTGCCCGAACTGCGGCGCGCCGGGGTTGCCGTTCGGCGTGCGCCGGGAGTTGTCGCCGTTGCCGAAGGGCGCGGGGGCCTGCTGCCTGCCGGGGCCCTGGGCCTGGCCGTGGGGGTGCTGCGGGCCGCCCGGCCAACCGGGGTGTCCGGCGGTCTGGCCGGGCGGGACCGGCGTCGACGGGTGGACCGTGGGCGGCTGGGGTTGCGGGGCGGCCCAGGGCTGCTGGCCGGTGAGGCCCTGCTGCTGGCGCTGCTGCGCGGCCTCCGGGGTCCAGCCCCGGAAGGGGGAGTTCGCGTGCGGGTCGACCTCGGGCTGGCGGGTGAACACCTGCTTGACCCAGCCGAGCGCGCCCTTGCCCGACCTGGTCTGGTGCGGGTTGCCCGCCTGACCGCCGTGCTGGTCGTGCGCGGGACCGGCCCAGCGCGGCGGCTGGTCGGGCGAGGCGCGGTGCCAGGCCCTCGGCGCCTTGCCCGGTGTGGTGTCGCCCCAGTTCGCGGCGTGGCCCGGCGGGGTGGTCGAGTTGTGGTCGGTGCTGGTGCCGTCCGGTCGGTGGGTGATCCACGAGCCGTTGGGCGGCCAGCCGGGAGCGCCGTCCGGGCGGTCGGGGGAGGGCTCCTTCGACGAGGCGAACACGTTGCCCGCCTCGTCCACCCAGGCGTACTTCGACGGGGCGATGACCTCCACGCCCAGCTCGCGCGAGAGCCGCGCGGCGAAGCCGCCGGGGTCCGTGCCGGTGTTGCAGGAGATGAGCCGGATCGGCTTCCGGCCGTCCCAGTCGCCGGTGGACCGGATGATGTCCGCGAGCTGCTCGGGCGACAGGCGGTTGCCGTCCACCGACGCGCTGGTCCCGGTGCCGTGGACGTCGACGGTGTAGGTGCTCGGGTCCTCGGGGACCCGGTCCGCCGAGCGGTGCACGGCCGGGTGGAGCTTGTCCTGGTGCAGCGAGAGGCCCGACCTGGTCAGGGCCGCGCGCGGCTGGAGGTGCGCCAGCTCCGGGGGCAGCGAGAACCGCTTGCGCATCCGCGACACCTGCTCCTGCTCGGTGCGCGGGCGCGGGGACTCGCTCGCCGGGTCGCGGTGCGGGGTGGCCGGGGCGTCCCGGTGGGGAGCCGGGCCGTCCACCCGCTGGGCGGGGGCGTCGGCGCGCTGGGCCGCCGGGGCGTCCTGGTGGCGCGCCGGGGCGGTCGGCCGCTGCTGCGGGACGTCCGGGGGCGGGCCGTCCGAGCGTCGCGCGGGCGCCTGCCCGCGCTGGTCCGGTGCGGGGCGCTCGGTCCGGTGCGGCCGGGACGGGTCGCCCTGGGGCCTGCCGGGGTGGCCCTGCTGCGGGGGCGGGCCGGTCGGCCGGGGGTGCTGCCCGCCGAGCGGGGCCTGCGGTGACGCGGGCCTGCTCCGGGGCGGACCCGCCTGGGGGCTCGGCTGGGGGCTCGGCTGCGGGAAGTGCGGTTGCTGCGGCTGGAACGCCTGCTGCTGCGGACGGCCGTCCGGGACCGGCTGGTCCGGTGCGCGGTTCGGGAGGTTCGGCGGGGCCTGCTGCGGTGACCAGCCGCCCTGGAACTGCGGGGTCGTCGTGCCGCTCTGCTGGGTGGTCGTGCCCTGCTGGTGGGGTTGCTGGACGGGGGACTGGTGGGCGGGCGCGTGCTGGGTGGGTGACTGCGGGGCGGGCGGCTGGTGCGGCTGCTGGGGGCCGGGCGCGGGTGCGCTCGGGGTGGGCTGGCCGGGGTGGGACTGGGGTGGGGTGTGCGGCTGCGCCTGTGGCTGGGACTGGGGGTGTGGTTGGGCCGACTGCGGTTGGGGCGCCTGCGGCTGGGACTGCGGCGCCTGCTGCGGCGCGGGGGAGTGCGGTTGCTGCTGCGCCGGGTGCGACTGGGGCGCGGTGGACTGCGGCTGGTGCTGCGAGCCCTGCGAGGTCGACTGCGGCGTGGGGCTGGACGGCTGGTGCGGAGCGGACTGCGGCGCGTGCGGCGGGGTGGGAGCTGTGCTCCTGGGGGTCGGCTGCTGCGCCTGCGTGCCGCTGCCCTGCGTGGACGCGGGCGCCTGGGCGGGAGCGGACTGCGCGGGAGCGGACTGGGGGAACTGCTGCGGCGCGAACTGCTGGGGCGCGGCCTGCTGCGGTCCCCTCTGCGCGGGCTCCTGGAACGACTGCGGGGCGTGCGCGGGCTCCGCCGGGGTCGTCGTCGCGTACGACGCCGACGTCGCGTCCTGCGCGCGCCTGGGTGCCTGCGGCTCCGCAGGGCCAGCCTGCTGCGGACCGCCGCCCTCGTGCGGCAGGCTCCCCGTCGGGACCGGCGCCGACCGCGCGTCCAGGTCCAGCCTGGTCGACGGCGCGTCGGCAGAGCCGCCGCCCAGGTCGAGGGACCCACCCGGATCGAGCGCCGAACCGCCGTGCGAGGCGCCGTCGAAGTGGTTCTTCGCGCCCCCGACCAAGCCGCCGACGCCGCCGCCCACCGCGCTCTGCAGCAGGTCGTCGAACTTCAGGTCCTCGCCGGTGACGGCCGCCTCCACGACCGTCGAGGCCACGCCGGTGACCGCCTCCTCGGCGGCGTCCTTCAGCGCGTTCTTCGCCAGGCCCTCGAGCCCGTTGCCGAGCAGCTTGTCGCCGCCCGCGCCGATCAGCGCGCCGGTGCCGCCGGAGATGGCGCCGGACAGGGCCGCGTCGCCGACCAGCTTGCCGTCGATGCCCTGGCGGTCGCCCTTCGCGATCTGGATCGCCTGCACCGCCAGGTCCGTGCCGACCGACGTGGCGACCTCGGTCACCACGGACCGCACCACCGCGCCGACCAGGCTCCGCCCCAGGCGCTGCACCAGCGACTGGACCAGCTGGCGGACGATCGTCTGGATCGTCACCCTGGTGGCGATCTGCGCGGGCACGATGCCCGCCGTGGACGCGCCCGCCGTGAACACCGCCGACGCCAGCATCGCCAGCAGTTCGGCCAGGAAGATCCCCAGCGCGATCAGGATCGACAGCTTCGCGTACTCGATCTGGAGCGCGCAGTTGCGGCACTCCGCGCCGAGCCCCCGCGACTGCTCCTCCAGCGCCTTCAGCGCCGCCTGGTCGCCGTCCGCGTACTGGGCCCAGAACCGCCGGACCGCGTCCGCCGACTCGCCGTCCATGTTGGACAGCGCCTCGGCCACCGCCGCGTCGGCGTCGCGGAGCACCGCGTCGACGTCCTCCGCCGCCCGGTCCCACGCCGTGCCGAGCCTGCGCAGCGCGGTCTCGTCGCCCTCCGGCCACTCGCCCGCCGCGAGCCACGCGACCTTCTCCAGCCAACCGGGGATCTCGATTCCCACGTCAGCCGTCCGCCCGGCCGAGGCGCGCCCGGATCTCGTCGTCGAGCCCGCGCACCGACTCGGCCTGCTCGGTCAGGCCCCTGGCGATGGAGGCGATCGCCTCGGCGGCCTTCCGCATCGCGTCCACGGCCTTGTCCGCGCTCGGCTGGTAGTTCTTGGCGAACTGCTGCCCTGACTCGTCACCGCCCCAGCAGGCGCCCTCGGCTCCCAGCGCCGAGGTGAGCGCGGCGATCCGCTCGCCCAGGTCCGCACCCGCGTTGTCGATCTTCTTGGCGGCGGCGACGACGCCCTCCGCCCTGATCTCCATCGACCCGCCGGTCACCAGCTGTCACCCCTGTTCATGATCGAGTTCCCGCCGAAGTCCTCGTCGTCGTCCGACGGGGCGGGCCTGCGCGGGGCGGGCTTGCCGGGGCGCTGCGGGGGTGCGCCGTGCGGCGGCTGGGGGTGCGGGGGCTGCGCCGAGGGGGGCTCGGGCGCCGAGCTGGGGCGCAGCACCGGGCCGTCGAAGTCGTCGCCCGGCGGCGGGGGCGGCGGGGTCTCGTCGCGCGGCTCGACCCTCAGCATGTCCCGCAGCGACGGCGCGCCGGGCAGGATGTCCGGCAGGTCGATCCTCGGCTCGCCGTCCTCGGCCAGCGGGGCCATCGCGCCGCTCACCTGGTCGCGCACCGAACCGGCGGCCTGCCGGACCACCGCCGTGATGGTCCTGGCCAGCTGCTCCGGGGTGGACCGCTCGAACGCGCGGGGCCCGAGCTCCAGCCGGTCCAGCACGCCCGTGGAGTCGACCACGGCGGTGACCGAGCCGTCCGGCGACGACGCGCGGCCGGACAGGGCGGCGACGGCGGCCTGCACGTCCTTGAGCGCCTCGGTGCGCTGCCTCACCTCGCGCATGACGCTGTCGAGCGTGTCGCGCAGCTGGGCGTTCCGGGCGGCGAGGGCGTCGTTGTCGTCCCAGTCGGGCATGTGGCGTCCGGGCCTTCCGGTGACGGTGGGTGAGGGAAAAGCGCATCGGAATCTAATGCTCCCGCCCATCCCTGTACGGGGATTCGGCGCATTGGAGCCGAGATCACCGGAGGGGCGGGGCGCACCGTCCGGAGTGGCCGTTCGACCCGGTTCCGGCGCCGTCCCCGCAGGCGCGCCCGCTGGTGTCCGGAGGGGACGCCCGCGGCGGCCCGCCGACCCGTCGCGCCCGCGCGTCCGGGTGGCTCTGCGCCCGGCCGCGCGCACCCGGACCCCGGCCGTGCGACGGCCCCGCCGCGCGGTCCGGTGAAAGCCGCGCCGCCTGCGGCCACGCGGCGCTCACCGGCGCCGGGAAAACTGCCGTGCGGATCTCCGGAACCGGTGGTTGAATCGACCGCACGGGTGAACGAGAGCGGGTTCCACCCCCGGGGCGGGGCCGTTTTGACCGGTGCTGACCGTGCGGAGTATCTTTGGTACTCGTGCCCGACCCATGTCGGGTCGCGCCGCGTGCCCACGCGCCAGTTGTTCTGGAGGGCGGGTCGCGGTGACCTCCACACGCAGGGGTGTCCTGGGACGTCGCCTGCGGACCTGTGGTGAGGCGGTTCAACCCCCGCTCGGCCATGCCGGTGGGGTGCGACACGCCCGACCTCGGGTGCAGAGAGGGACCAGGTAACAGCGCTCGCCGTCCCGACGGCGGGCACGTGAACGGAAGAAGCAGCCAGGCGTATGCCAACGATCCAGCAGCTGGTCCGCAAGGGCCGGCAGGACAAGGTCGCCAAGCAGAAGACGGCGGCCCTCAAGGGCAGCCCGCAGCGGCGCGGTGTGTGCACCCGCGTCTACACGACCACGCCCAAGAAGCCGAACTCGGCTCTGCGCAAGGTCGCCCGTGTTCGCCTGACCAGCGGCATCGAGGTCACCGCGTACATCCCCGGTGAGGGCCACAACCTGCAGGAGCACTCGATGGTGCTCGTGCGCGGCGGTCGTGTGAAGGACCTCCCCGGCGTCCGCTACAAGATCATTCGCGGTTCGCTGGACACCCAGGGCGTCAAGAACCGCAAGCAGGCTCGCAGCCGCTACGGCGCGAAGAAGGAGAAGAGCTGATGCCCCGCAAGGGACCGGCCCCGAAGCGGCCGCTGATCTCCGACCCGGTCTACAGCTCTCCGCTGGTGACCCAGCTCATCAACAAGGTGCTGGTCGACGGCAAGCGCTCCGTGGCCGAGCGGATCGTGTACGGCGCCCTGGAGGGTGCTCGCGAGAAGACCGGCACCGACCCGGTCGTGACGCTGAAGCGCGCGCTCGACAACGTCAAGCCCGCCCTGGAGGTCAAGAGCCGCCGCGTCGGTGGCGCGACCTACCAGGTCCCCATCGAGGTGAAGCCGGGTCGTTCGACCACGCTCGCCCTGCGCTGGCTGATCACCTTCTCCCGGCAGCGCCGTGAGAAGACCATGATCGAGCGCCTGATGAACGAGCTGCTCGACGCGAGCAACGGCCTGGGCGCGAGCGTCAAGCGCCGCGAGGACACCCACAAGATGGCCGAGTCGAACAAGGCCTTCGCCCACTACCGCTGGTGACGTGACGCCCGGCCGGGGTCTTCCCCCGGCCGGGCTCCTCCCGGCCCTAGTGAGCCTGCTTCCAGCTAGCTCAAGACAGGGGAAACACCCGTGGCACAGGACGTGCTCACTGATCTGGCCAAGGTCCGGAACATCGGCATCATGGCCCACATCGACGCGGGCAAGACCACGACGACCGAGCGGATCCTGTTCTACACCGGGATCAGCTACAAGATCGGCGAGGTCCACGACGGCGCGGCCGTGATGGACTGGATGGAGCAGGAGCAGGAGCGCGGCATCACGATCACGTCGGCCGCGACGACCTGCTTCTGGAAGGACCACCAGATCAACCTGATCGACACGCCGGGCCACGTCGACTTCACGGTCGAGGTGGAGCGCAACCTCCGCGTGCTCGACGGCGCCGTCGCGGTGTTCGACGGCAAGGAGGGCGTCGAGCCCCAGTCCGAGCAGGTGTGGCGGCAGGCCTCGAAGTACGACGTTCCCCGCATCTGCTTCGTCAACAAGATGGACAAGCTGGGCGCGGACTTCTACTTCACCATCAGGACGATCAAGGAGCGCCTGGGCGCCAAGCCCCTGCCGCTCCAGCTGCCGATCGGCTCCGAGAGCGACTTCATCGGCGTCGTCGACCTGATCAACATGCGCGCCCTCACCTGGCGCGGCGAGGTCCAGAAGGGCGAGGACTACGCCGTCGAGGAGATCCCCGCGGATCTGCTGGAGCGCGCGCAGGAGTACCGCGAGCAGCTGGTCGAGGCCGTGGCCGAGACCGACGACGCCCTGATGGAGCTGTACCTCGGGGGCGAGGAGCTGTCCGTCGAGCAGATCAAGACGGGCATCCGCCAGATCGTCAAGGACGGCTCGGCCTACCCGGTGCTGTGCGGCTCGGCGTTCAAGAACAAGGGCGTCCAGCCCATGCTCGACGCCGTGATCGACTACCTGCCGTCGCCGCTCGACCTCCCGCCGGTCGAGGGCACGCTGCAGGACGGCGAGACCGTGGTCACGCGCAAGCCCGCCAAGGACGAGCCGTTCGCCGCGCTGGCGTTCAAGATCGCCGCGCACCCCTTCTTCGGCAAGCTGACCTACATCCGGGTGTACTCGGGTCAGGTCGCCTCCGGGTCCCAGGTCATCAACTCGACCAAGGACCGCAAGGAGCGCATCGGGAAGATCTTCCAGATGCACGCCAACAAGGAGAACCCGGTCACCGAGGCCATCGCGGGCCACATCTACGCCGTGATCGGTCTCAAGGACACCACGACCGGTGAGACCCTGTCGGACGGTCAGCACCCGATCGTGCTGGAGTCCATGACCTTCCCCGAGCCGGTCATCGAAGTGGCCATCGAGCCCAAGACGAAGGCCGACCAGGAGAAGCTGGGCACCGCGATCCAGAAGCTCGCCGAGGAGGACCCGACCTTCCGGGTCAAGCTCGACGAGGAGACCGGCCAGACCATCATCGCGGGCATGGGCGAGCTCCACCTGGACATCCTGGTGGACCGCATGCGCCGCGAGTTCAAGGTCGAGGCCAACATCGGCAAGCCGCAGGTGGCGTACCGGGAGACGATCCGCCGCAAGGTGGAGAAGTACTCCTACACCCACAAGAAGCAGACCGGTGGCTCCGGCCAGTTCGCCAAGGTCCTCATCGACCTGGAGCCGCTGGAGAAGAAGGAAGACGGCGCGCTCTACGAGTTCGTCAACGCCGTCACCGGTGGCCGCATCCCGAGGGAGTACATCCCCTCGGTCGACGCGGGCGCGCAGGACGCCATGCAGTACGGCGTGCTGGCGGGCTACCCGCTGGTCGGCGTGAAGCTGACGCTGACGGACGGCGCCTACCACGAGGTCGACTCGTCGGAGATGGCGTTCAAGATCGCCGGTTCGATGGCGCTCAAGGAAGCGGCTCGCCAGGCGAGCCCCGCGATCCTGGAGCCCCTGATGGCTGTCGAGGTCACCACGCCCGAGGAGTACATGGGCGACGTGATCGGCGACCTCAACTCCCGCCGCGGCCAGATCCAGGCCATGGAGGAGCGCAGCGGAACTCGCGTCGTCAAGGCGCTCGTCCCGCTGTCGGAGATGTTCGGGTACGTCGGTGACCTGCGGTCGAAGACCCAGGGTCGGGCGAACTACTCGATGACGTTCGACTCCTACGCAGAGGTTCCCGCGAACGTCTCGAAGGAGATCATCGCGAAGGCGACGGGCGAGTAACCCAAACCGGAGCACCGCAGCACCACGCGGGCTCTCCGGGGGTTCAGTCCCTGGGGTCCGCAAAACCCTGACGTGATGCCCGGCGGGTCGAACCACACCCGCCGGGTAAAGCAATAGAAGTCCAGGAGGACAATCCAGTGGCGAAGGCGAAGTTCGAGCGGACGAAGCCGCACGTCAACATCGGCACCATCGGTCACATCGACCATGGCAAGACGACGCTGACCGCAGCGATCTCCAAGGTCCTGCACGACAAGTACCCGGACCTGAACCCCTTCACGCCGTTCGACCAGATCGACAAGGCGCCGGAGGAGAAGCAGCGCGGCATCACGATCTCGATCGCCCACATCGAGTACCAGACCGAGAAGCGCCACTACGCGCACGTCGACTGCCCCGGTCACGCCGACTACATCAAGAACATGATCACCGGTGCGGCGCAGATGGACGGCGCCATCCTGGTGGTCGCGGCGACCGACGGCCCGATGCCGCAGACCAAGGAGCACGTGCTCCTGGCCCGCCAGGTCGGTGTGCCCTACATCGTGGTGGCCCTGAACAAGGCCGACATGGTGGACGACGAGGAGATCCTGGAGCTCGTCGAGCTCGAGGTGCGCGAGCTGCTCTCCGAGTACGAGTTCCCCGGTGACGACCTGCCCGTCGTCCGCGTCTCCGCGCTGAAGGCGCTGGAGGGCGACGCCGAGTGGGGCGAGAAGCTCATCGGCCTCATGGACGCCGTGGACGAGAGCATCCCGGAGCCCCCGCGCGACATCGAGCGCCCGTTCCTGATGCCGGTCGAGGACGTCTTCACGATCACCGGTCGTGGCACCGTCGTCACCGGTCGCATCGAGCGCGGCATCATCAAGGTGAACGAAGAGGTCGAGATCGTCGGCATCAAGGACACCTCGCGCAAGACCACGGTGACCTCGATCGAGATGTTCAAGAAGTTCCTCGACGAGGGCCAGGCCGGCGACAACGCCGCGCTGCTGCTCCGCGGCATCAAGCGCGAGGACGTCGAGCGCGGCATGGTGATCGTGAAGCCCGGCACCACGACCCCGCACACCGAGTTCGACGCGCAGGTCTACATCCTGTCGAAGGACGAGGGCGGTCGCCACACGCCGTTCTTCAACAACTACCGCCCGCAGTTCTACTTCCGCACCACCGACGTGACCGGCGTCGTGACCCTCCCCGAGGGCACCGAGATGGTCATGCCGGGCGACAACACCTCGATGGCCGTGAAGCTGATCCAGCCGATCGCCATGGACGAGGGCCTGCGGTTCGCCATCCGCGAGGGTGGCCGCACCGTCGGTGCGGGCTCGGTCACCAAGATCATCAAGTGACCTCGCGCTAACTGAATCACCCCCCGGATTTGGCTTGCGCACGAGAGTGTGCAACTATTGACGGGTTGCTCGTCGGGGCGGCCGGTCCAGAACCATGGACCTGGCCGCCCCGTCACGAGCGGGGTTTGATCATGATCGTGTTGGGCACACAATCCCACAGGTTTCATCAGTGGGACCGGTTTATGGCCGGGAGGGCGACACGCCCGACCGCGTGGACCGGGCACCGTGACACCGCTCGGTGTCAGTCCTGAATAGGGGGCGGAGCGCGCCGGAGGTCCCGTGACCTCGCGAAAGGTGCCCGCACCGCGGCGGTACTAGAAGCAGAGGAACGGCAAGCCACTATGGCGGGACAGAAGATCCGCATCCGGCTCAAGGCCTACGACCACGAGGCGATCGACGCGTCCGCGCGCAAGATCGTCGAGACCGTGACGCGCACCGGCGCTCGGGTCGTCGGGCCTGTGCCGCTGCCCACTGAGAAGAACGTTTACTGCGTCATCCGCTCGCCGCACAAGTACAAGGACTCGCGCGAGCACTTCGAGATGCGCACGCACAAGCGTCTGATCGACATCCTCGACCCGACGCCGAAGACGGTGGACGCGCTCATGCGCATCGACCTGCCGGCGAGCGTCGACGTCAACATCCAGTAAGCGTTGGACGCGGCAGTGTTGATCCCATTTGGGGCGGAGAGTAACGAGACCCATGTCTGACAGGCAGGTTAAGGGCCTCCTGGGCACCAAGCTCGGCATGACTCAGGTCTTCGACGAGAACAACCGGGTCGTCCCGGTGACCGTCGTCAAGGCCGAGCCGAACGTGGTCACCCAGGTTCGGACCCAGGAGAACGACGGCTACTCGGCCGTGCAGCTGGCCTTCGGCGCGATCGACCCGCGCAAGGTCATCAAGCCCGTTGCGGGCCACTTCGCCAAGGCGGGCGTCACGCCCCGCCGCCACCTGGCGGAGCTGCGCACCACGGACGCCTCCGAGTACCAGGTCGGCCAGGAGATCACCGCTGAGGTGTTCGAGGCCGGCGCGGTTGTCGACGTGGTCGGCACCAGCAGGGGCAAGGGCTACGCGGGTGTCATGAAGCGCCACGGCTTCGCCGGTCTCGGCGCCAGCCACGGCACCCAGCGCAAGCACCGCTCGCCCGGTTCGATCGGCGGCTGCGCCACGCCCGGCCGCGTGTTCAAGGGCCTCCGCATGGCGGGCCGCATGGGCCACGCCCGCGTGACGACCCAGAACCTCAAGGTCTTCCGCGTCGACGCCGAGTCCGGCCTGCTGCTCATCAAGGGCGCGGTTCCCGGCCCCAAGGGCGGCACCGTGTTCGTCAAGACCGCTGCGAAGGGCGGTGCCTGATCATGACGACTTCCGTTGAGGTCCGCACCCCGGACGGCAAGACCGACGGCAGCGTCGAGCTGCCCGGCTCCGTCTTCGACGCGCAGGCGAACATCGCCCTGCTGCACCAGGTCGTCGTGGCCCAGCAGGCCGCCGCGCGCCAGGGCACGCACAAGGTGAAGACCCGCGCCGAGGTCTCCGGTGGCGGCAAGAAGCCGTACCGGCAGAAGGGCACCGGCCGCGCCCGTCAGGGCTCGACCCGCGCGCCGCAGTTCGCCGGTGGTGGCGTCGTGCACGGTCCCGTGCCGCGCGACTACTCCCAGCGGACCCCCAAGAAGATGAAGGCCGCCGCCCTGCGTGGCGCCCTCTCCGACCGGGCGCGCGCGAACCAGGTCCACGTGGTGACCGGTTTCGTGGAGGGCGACAAGCCGTCCACCAAGACCGCCCGCAAGGTCCTGGAGTCGGTGAGCACCGCCCGTCGCGTTCTCGTCGTGCTGCTGCGCGACGAGGAGGTGTCGTGGGTGAGCCTGCGCAACCTGACGCACGTGCACGTCATCGCGCCCGACCAGCTCAACACGTACGACGTGCTGGTCAACGACGACGTGGTGTTCAGCAAGAGCGCCCTGGACGTGTTCCTCGCGAGCAAGTCCCAGCAGGGCAAGGGCTCGGCCGAGGCGGTCGCCGGTTCGTCCGAGGTGGCACAGGAGGACGAGAAGTGATCCCCGACCACAGGGACATCCTGCTCGCGCCGGTGATCTCCGAGAAGTCCTACGGGCTTCTGGAGGAGAACAAGTACACCTTCCTGGTGTCCCCCGGTTCGAACAAGACCCAGATCAAGATTGCCGTGGAGAAGGTCTTCGGCGTCAAGGTCGTCAGCGTCAACACGATCAACCGTCAGGGCAAGCGCAAGCGCACCAAGACGGGTTACGGCAAGCGCAAGGACACCAAGCGCGCCATCGTGACGCTGTCCGCCGAGAGCAAGCCGATCGAGATCTTCGGCGGCCCGGCCGCCTGATGACGACGAGGACTGCGTAGAGATGGGCATTCGCAAGTACAAGCCGACGACCCCCGGTCGTCGCGGTGCGAGCGTCTCCGACTTCGCCGAGATCACTCGGTCGACGCCGGAGAAGTCGCTGGTCCGCCCGCTGCACGGCCGTGGTGGCCGCAACGCTTCGGGCAAGATCACGACGCGGCACAAGGGTGGCGGCCACAAGCGGGCCTACCGCCTGATCGACTTCCGCCGCACGGACAAGGACGGCATCCCGGCCAAGGTCGCTCACATCGAGTACGACCCCAACCGCACCGCCCGCATCGCGCTGCTGCACTACGTCGACGGCGAGAAGCGCTACATCATCGCCCCGGCCAAGCTGCACCAGGGCGACGTGATCGAGAACGGCCCCAAGGCCGACATCAAGCCGGGCAACAACCTGCCGCTCCGGAACATCCCGGTCGGTACCGTTGTCCACGCGATCGAGCTGCGCCCCGGTGGCGGCGCCAAGATCGCGCGTTCCGCGGGTGCGAGCGTCCAGCTCGTCGCCAAGGACGGCCCGTACGCCCAGCTGCGGATGCCCTCGGGCGAGATCCGCAACGTGGACGTGCGCTGCCGCGCCACGGTCGGCGAGGTCGGCAACGCGGAGCACCAGAACATCAACTGGGGCAAGGCCGGCCGCATGCGGTGGAAGGGCAAGAAGCCCACCGTCCGCGGTGTCGCCATGAACCCGGTGGACCACCCCCACGGTGGTGGTGAGGGCAAGACCTCCGGTGGTCGCCACCCGGTCAACCCGGCTGGTAAGCCCGAAGGCCGTACCCGCCGCCGCAAGGCAAGCGACAGGCTCATCGTCCGGCGTCGTCGCACCGGTAAGAAGCGCTGAGCAGGGAGGGAGTGAAGGATGCCTCGCAGCCTGAAGAAGGGCCCCTTCGTGGACGACCACCTGCTCAAGAAGGTGGACGTCCTCAACGAGTCGGGTAAGAAGACCGTCATCAAGACCTGGTCCCGCAGGTCGACGATCATCCCCGACATGCTGGGCCACACGATCGCGGTGCACGACGGCCGCAAGCACGTGCCGGTGTTCGTGACGGAGGCGATGGTCGGGCACAAGCTCGGCGAGTTCGCCCCGACCCGCACGTTCAAGGGTCACATCAAGGACGACCGGAAGTCGCGCCGCCGCTAGGCGTCGAACTAGGAAAAGAGCAAGGGGAAGCAGCGATGAACGCCCGTAACGAAGCCGAAGCGCCGGAGTTCCCGCGCGCCGTGGCTCGGGCTCGCTACGTCCGCGACACGCCCATGAAGGTGCGTCGCGTCGTCGAGCTCATCAGGGGTCGTAGCGCCAGCGAGGCCCTGGCCGTGCTCCAGTTCGCGCCGCAGGCGGCATCTGAGCCGGTCCGCAAGGTGCTCGCGAGCGCCGTGGCCAACGCCGAGAACAACCTGTCCCTGGACCCCGACACCCTCTGGGTCTCGAAGGTCTACGTGGACGAGGGCCCGACCCTCAAGCGGTTCCGCCCGCGCGCCCAGGGCCGCGCCTACCGGATCCGCAAGCGGACGAGCCACATCACCGTCGAGGTGGAGAGCCGTCCCAAGAAGACCAGCGCGAAGGGGAGTGCTCGGTAGTGGGTCAGAAAATCAACCCGCACGGCTTCCGGCTGGGGATCACCACCGACTGGAAGTCCCGCTGGTACGCAGACAAGCAGTACGCCGAGTACGTGGCTGAGGATGTCAAGATCCGCAAGCTGCTCTCGCGCGGCATGGAGCGTGCCGGCATCTCCAAGGTGGAGATCGAGCGCACCCGCGACCGGGTCCGCGTCGACATCCACACCGCCCGGCCGGGCATCGTCATCGGCCGTCGCGGCGCGGAGGCCGACCGCATCCGCGGTGAGCTGGAGAAGCTCACCAAGAAGCAGGTGCAGCTGAACATCCTCGAGGTCAAGAACCCCGAGTCGGACGCGCAGCTCGTGGCACAGGGTGTCGCCGAGCAGCTCTCCAACCGCGTCGCCTTCCGCCGCGCGATGCGCAAGGCCATCCAGTCGGCCATGCGCTCCTCGCAGGTGAAGGGCATCCGCGTGCAGTGCGGCGGTCGCCTCGGCGGCGCCGAGATGTCCCGCTCGGAGCACTACCGCGACGGCCGCGTGCCGCTGCACACGCTCCGCGCCGACATCGACTACGGCTTCTTCGAGGCCCGCACCACGTTCGGCCGCATCGGCGTCAAGGTGTGGATCTACAAGGGCGACGTGGTCGGTGGCATCAGCGCCAAGCGCGAGCGCGACGCGGCCCCCTCGGCCGAGCGCGCGCCTCGGCGCGACCGCGGTGACCGCCCGAACCGGGCCCGTCGCTCCGGTGCCAGCGGCACCACCGCGACGAGCACCGAGGCCGGTCGTGCCGCGGCTGACGCACAGGCCAGCGACAAGCCGGCCGCGACCGAAGAGAAGACGGAGGGCTGAGTCGTGCTCATCCCGCGCAGGGTTAAGCACCGCAAGCAGCACCACCCCGGTCGTTCCGGTGCTGCCAAGGGCGGCACGAGGGTCACCTTCGGCGAGTTCGGCATCCAGGCTCTGGAGCCCGCCTACGTGACCAACCGGCAGATCGAGTCGGCTCGTATCGCCATCACCCGGCACATCCGCCGCGGTGGCAAGGTGTGGATCAACATCTTCCCCGACCGCCCGCTGACGAAGAAGCCCGCCGAGACCCGCATGGGTTCCGGTAAGGGTTCTCCGGAGTGGTGGGTGGCCAACATCAAGCCGGGCCGCGTCCTGTTCGAGATGTCCTTCCCGAACGAGGCAATCGCCCGCGAGGCGCTCCGTCGCGCGATCCACAAGCTGCCGATGAAGTGCCGCATCGTCACGCGTGAGGGTGGTGACTTCTGATGGCAGCGGGTACTACCGCTTCCGAGCTGCGCGAGCTGACTGAAGAGGAGCTCGTGCTGCGCCTTCGGGAGGCCAAGGAGGAGCTGTTCAACCTCCGCTTCCAGATGGCCACCGGGCAGCTCGACAACAACCGCCGCCTGCGCACGGTCCGGAACGAGATCGCTCGGGTCTACACCGTGATGCGCGAGCGGGAGCTGGGTCTCTCGGCTTCCCCCGATGCGGCTTCCACTGGTGAGGGTGCGGCATGAGCGAGAACGAAGAAGTGACCACCGAGGCGCGCAACTACCGCAAGGTCCGCGAGGGCCTCGTCGTGTCCGACAAGATGGACAAGACGATCGTGGTGGCGGTCGAGGACCGCAAGAAGCACCGCCGCTACTCGAAGGTCATGCGCTCCACCGCCAAGGTGAAGGCGCACGACGAGCAGAACACCGCTGGCATCGGCGACCGCGTCCTCCTCATGGAGACCCGGCCGCTGTCCGCCACCAAGCGGTGGAGGCTCGTCGAGGTCCTCGAGAAGGCCAAGTAAGTCAGACCGAGCCCGTCAGGTCGGAAATCTGGCGGGCCAGGAATGGTCAAGGAGACAGGTAAGTGATCCAGCAGGAGTCGCGGCTCCGGGTCGCCGACAACACCGGTGCGAAGGAAATCCTCTGCATCCGTGTTCTCGGTGGTTCCGGCCGTCGCTACGCGGGCATCGGGGACATCATCGTCGCCACGGTGAAGCAGGCAATCCCCGGCGCGGGTGTCAAGAAGGGCGACGTGGTCAAGGCCGTCGTCGTCCGGACCGTCAAGGAGAAGCGCCGTCCCGACGGCTCTTACATCCGATTCGACGAGAACGCCGCTGTGCTCATCAAGAACGACAACGAGCCGCGCGGCACCCGCATCTTCGGCCCGGTCGGCCGTGAGCTGCGCGACAAGAAGTTCATGAAGATCATCTCGTTGGCGCCGGAGGTGCTCTGACCATGAAGGTGAAGAAGGGCGACACCGTCGTGGTTATCGCCGGCAAGGACAAGGGTGCTCGGGGCAAGGTCATCCAGGCCTACCCCGCGCTCGACCGCGTCCTGGTCGAAGGCGTCAACCGCATCAAGAAGCACACCCGGATCACGCAGACCCAGCGCGGCGCGCAGTCGGGCGGCATCGTGACCCAGGAGGCCCCCATCCACGTGTCCAACGTGATGGTGGTCGACTCCGACGGCAAGCCGACCCGTGTGGGCTACCGGACGAACGACGAGGGCAAGCGGGTCCGCATTTCCCGTCGTAACGGGAAGGACATCTGATGACCACCGCTGAGAAGATCACGCCCCGGCTGAAGACCCGCTACCGCGAGGAAATCGCCGGCGAGCTGCAGAAGCAGTTCGAGTACCCCAACGTGATGCAGATCCCCGGCGTCGTGAAGGTCGTCGTCAACATGGGTGTCGGCGACGCCGCCCGCGACGGCAAGCTGATCGAGGGCGCCGTGCGCGACCTGTCGATCATCACCGGCCAGCGCCCCGAGGTCCGCCGCGCCCGCAAGTCGATCGCGCAGTTCAAGCTGCGCGAGGGCATGCCCATCGGCGCCCGCGTCACGCTGCGCGGCGACCGCATGTGGGAGTTCCTCGACCGCCTGCTGACGATCGCGCTGCCGCGCATCCGCGACTTCCGCGGCCTGTCCGGCAAGCAGTTCGACGGCAACGGGAACTACACGTTCGGCCTCAACGAGCAGTCGATGTTCCACGAGATCGACCCGGACGCCATCGACCGCCCGCGCGGCATGGACATCACGGTCGTCACGACCGCCACCAACGACGAGGAGGGCCGGGCGCTGCTGAAGCACCTGGGCTTCCCGTTCAAGGAGAACTGACAGATGGCCAAGAAGGCTCTGATCAACAAGGCGGCGGGCAAGCCGAAGTTCAAGGTGCGCGCCTACACCCGCTGCCAGCGCTGCGGTCGTCCGCACTCGGTGTTCCGCAAGTTCGGCCTGTGCCGGATCTGCCTGCGCGAGATGGCCCACCGGGGCGAGCTGCCCGGCGTGAGCAAGTCGAGCTGGTAGTTCCGCCTCGGCGGCCGGTTTTTCTCTCTACATCCACTTCGCTGTAGGCCCGTCCACGACCAGCGCCCCGCCCCCGCGAGGGGGCGGGCCGCTCGGACCCTGGCTGGGGAACCGCAGCGAGAAAGGTTGACCAGGTCACCATGACGATGACCGACCCGATCGCAGACATGCTGACTCGTCTGCGGAACGCGAACTCGGCTTACCACGACAAGGTCGTGATGCCGCACTCGAAGCTGAAGGCGAACATCGCCGAGATCCTCAAGCGCGAGGGCTACATCGCCAGCTACCGCGACGAGGATGGCGAGGTCGCCAAGAACCTGGTGATCGAGCTGAAGTACGGCCCGAACCGGGAGCGCAGCATCGCCGGCCTCCGCCGCGTCTCCAAGCCCGGTCTGCGGGTTTACGCGAAGTCGACCAACCTGCCCAAGGTCCTGGGCGGTCTCGGCGTCGCGATCATCTCGACCTCTGGTGGTCTGCTGACCGACCGCCAGGCCAACAAGCAGGGCGTGGGCGGAGAAGTCCTCGCCTACGTCTGGTAGAAGGGGGGACTGAAGGCATGTCGCGCATCGGAAAGCTGCCGATCACCGTCCCCTCCGGGGTCGACGTGAACATCGACGGCCAGGCCGTCAGCGTGAAGGGGCCGAAGGGCACCCTGAACCTGACGATCGCCGAGCCGATCACCCTCGAGAAGGCCGACGACGGCACCATCGAGGTCAAGCGCCCGAACGACGAGCGCCGCAGCCGCTCGCTCCACGGCCTGTCCCGCACCCTGGTGCAGAACATGGTCGTCGGCGTGACGCAGGGCTACGAGAAGAAGATGGAGATCCACGGCGTCGGTTACCGCGTGGCTCTCAAGGGCTCGGACCTCGAGTTCGCCCTGGGCTACAGCCACCCGGTGAAGGTCGAGGCCCCCGCGGGCATCACCTTCGCGGTGGAGACGCCGACCCGCTTCTCGGTGGCGGGCATCGACAAGCAGCTCGTCGGCGAGGTCGCCGCCAACATCCGCAAGCTGCGCAAGCCCGACCCGTACAAGGGCAAGGGCGTGCGCTACTCGGGTGAGAAGATCCGCCGCAAGGTCGGAAAGACGGGTAAGTGACATGAGCGAGACTGCAACGAAGCGCAAGCCGGTGGGCAAGGACATCTCGACCACCCGCCGCATCGCGAAGACCCGCCGTCACTTCCGCCTCCGCAAGAAGGTCAGCGGCACCGCGGAGCGCCCGCGCCTGGTCGTGCACCGCTCGTCGAAGCACATCACCGTGCAGATCATCGACGACCTCGCCGGCCACACCCTGGCGGCTGCCTCCTCGGTCGAGGCGGACGTCCGGGCGATCGACGGCGACAAGAAGGCTCGCGCCGCCAAGGTCGGTCAGCTGGCCGCGGCCCGCGCCAAGGACGCTGGCATCAGCAAGGTGGTGTTCGACCGCGGTGGCAACGCCTACCACGGCCGGATCGCCGCTCTCGCGGATGCCGCCCGCGAGGCGGGGCTGGAGTTCTGACAATGATCATCACCGGAATTGAGAGGGACGCCTGATGCCAGGACGCACGCGTCGCGAAGGCGGCGGGGGCGAGCGCGGAGAGCGCCGCGACCGTCGTGACGGCGGCCGCGGCGGCGCGGCCCAGGAGAAGACCCCGCACCTGGAGCGCGTTGTCGCGATCAACCGCGTCTCCAAGGTCGTCAAGGGTGGTCGCCGCTTCAGCTTCACGGCCCTCGTGGTCGTGGGCGACGGCGACGGCATGGTGGGCGTCGGCTACGGCAAGGCCAAGGAAGTTCCGGCCGCCATCGCCAAGGGCGTCGAGGAGGCGAAGAAGAACTTCTTCCGCGTCCCCCGCATCGCGGGCACCATCCCCCACCCGGTCCAGGGTGAGAAGGCGGCCGGTGTCGTGCTGCTGCGCCCGGCCTCGGCCGGTACCGGTGTCATCGCCGGTGGCGCCGTCCGCGCGGTGCTGGAGTGCGCCGGTGTCCACGACGTGCTGAGCAAGTCGCTGGGCTCCGACAACGCCATCAACATCGTGCACGCCACCGTGGCGGCCCTGAAGGGCCTCCAGCGTCCCGAGGAGGTGGCCGCCCGCCGCGGTCTCCCGCTCGAGGACGTCGCTCCCGCAGGCATGCTCCGCGCCCGCGCAGGGGCGGTGTGACCATGGCACAGCTCAAGGTCACCCAGGTGAAGAGCACCATCGGTACCAAGCACAACCACCGGGAGTCCATGCGGACCCTGGGGCTGCGCAAGATCCGCCAGTCGGTGGTCCGCGAGGACACGCCGCAGGTGCGCGGGCTCATCCACGCCGTGCGCCACCTGGTGGTCGTCGAGGAGGTCCAGTCGTGACCATCAAGATCCATGACCTGAGGCCGGCCCCCGGCGCCAAGACCAAGAAGACCCGCGTGGGTCGTGGTGAGGGCTCCAAGGGCAAGACCGCCGGTCGCGGCACCAAGGGCACCGGAGCGCGGAAGAACGTCTCGCCGCGCTTCGAGGGTGGCCAGATGCCGCTGCACATGCGCCTGCCCAAGCTCAAGGGCTTCCGCAACCCGTTCCGCACCGAGTACCAGGTCGTGAACGTGGCCGACCTCGCCCGCCTGTTCCCCAAGGGCGGCCGGGTCGACGTGGACGCGCTCATCAACGCCGGCCTCGTTCGCAAGAACGAGCTGGTGAAGGTGCTGGGCGACGGCGACATCAACGGCGTCAAGCTCGACGTCGTCGCCAACAAGTTCTCGGGCAGCGCGGTCGAGAAGATCGCCGCCGCCGGTGGCACCACCACCGTGCTCTGAGCTTCGGCTCTGACACGGGCGTGTGACGCCTGAACTGCTGAACGGCCCCCGGAGTTCCGACTCCGGGGGCCGTTCTGCTGTCCGGGTTCGGGCCGTTCCGCGCCTGATCCGGGCCCGCTGATCGTCGACCACCACCCCCAGGGGTGACATTTGGATGACTTCTGCGCCGCTAGCAGGTGCGCGCGAAACGCGGCACCCCTGTTCGCCGTCCCACTTCGCGAGCCTGTTCGCGATGGGCGTAACCAGCGGCTACGCTCCCCGAACTTGATCCATTCGGGGGCTTGCCGGTCACCGGTGCCGATCGGGTAGTAAGTGTGGGGGATGACTGGATGCGGTGACCGGCCCGGCGGCTGTTAAAGTCGCGGGCTGTACCCGGATGGTTCCGGGTCGGTCGCGGCTACCCGTCGCTTCCACCACCGCCGGCCCTGTCCGGCGGGAGCCCACAAGACCGTGCCGGCAAAACGGCCGGTACCGCAGGATGCCGACCCACGCGGGGCGGCAACGCTGATGGAGGTTCGCGTGCTCGGCGCATTCCGCTCGGCTCTCGCGACGCCGGACCTACGCAAGAAGATCCTCTTCACGTTGGGGATCATCGTGGTGTACCGGTTGGGCGCGACCCTGCCCGCGCCGGGCGTCTCGTTCGTCAACGTCAAAAAGTGCGTCGAGCAGGTCGACCAGCAGGGCATCTACTCCCTGATCAACCTGTTCAGCGGCGGCGCGCTCCTGAACTTGTCGATCTTCGCGCTGGGCATCATGCCCTACATCACCGCGAGCATCATCGTCCAGCTGCTCACCGTGGTCATCCCGCGGTTCGAGCAGCTGAAGAAGGAAGGCCAGTCCGGCCAGGCCAAGCTGACCCAGTACACCCGGTACCTGACGATCGCGCTCGCGGTCCTCCAGTCCACCGGCATCATCGCCCTGGCGGTGCGCGGTCAGCTGTTCGCCAACTGCGACGTCCCGGTCATCCCGGACGACAGCATCTTCTCGCTCATCGTCATGGTCGTGACCATGACCGCGGGCACCAGCGTCATCATGTGGCTCGGCGAGGTCATCACCGAGAAGGGCATCGGCAACGGCATGTCGTTGCTGATCTTCACCGGCATCGCGGCCCGCGTCCCGGTCGAGGGCCAGGTCATCTGGAGCCGAGGCGGCCTGACCTTCGCGCTGGTCTGCGTGGCGGCCCTGCTGATCATCGCCAGCGTCATCTACGTGGAGCAGGCCCAGCGCCGCATCCCCGTCCAGTACGCCAAGCGCATGATCGGCCGCAGGATGTACGGCGGCACCTCGACCTACCTGCCGCTCAAGGTGAACCAGGCCGGTGTCATCCCGGTCATCTTCGCCTCGTCGCTGCTCTACCTGCCCGACCTGATCTCGCGCCTGACCGCCGCCAACGACGGCTCGGCGCCCGGCTGGTGGCAGACCTTCGTCGCGACCCACCTGGTCTCGCAGTCCAGCCCGGTGCACATCGCGCTGTACTTCCTGCTGATCGTCTTCTTCACGTACTTCTACGTCGGCATCACGTTCAACCCGGACGAGCGCGCCGACGAGATGAAGAAGTTCGGTGGGTTCATCCCCGGCATCCGGCCGGGTCGCCCCACCGCCGAGTACCTCCGCTTCGTCCTGGGGCGGATCACGCTGCCCGGCTCGCTGTACCTCGGTATCGTCGCCATCCTGCCGAACCTGTTCCTCGACCTGACCGGTGAGGGCCAGAACCAGAACTTCCCCCTCGGCGGCACGGCGGTGCTGATCATGGTCGGTGTCGGCCTCGACACCGTGAAGCAGATCGAGAGCCAGCTCATGCAGCGCAATTACGAAGGGTTCCTCCGCTAGATGCGACTCGTTCTCGTCGGCCCGCCCGGAGCGGGCAAGGGCACGCAGGCCAAGAATCTCAGCGCCGCGCTCGCCGTGCCGCACATCTCCACGGGGGACCTGTTCCGCGCGCACATCAGCGAGCAGACCCCGCTCGGCCAGGAGGTCCAGGAGTACCTGGACGCCGGCGAGCTCGTGCCCGACGAGGTGACGAACAAGATGGTGCGCGAGCGCCTCGCCGAGCCGGACGCCGCGAACGGCTTCCTGCTCGACGGGTTCCCGCGCAACGTCGCCCAGGCGGACGTCCTCGGCGCCCTGCTCGGCTCCGAGGGCCACGAGCTGGACGCCGTGCTGGAGTTCCGGATCGACGAGGAGATCGTCGTCGAGCGGCTGCTCGCCCGAGGGCGCGCCGACGACAAGGAAGACGTCATCCGGCACCGCCAGCAGGTCTACCGCACCGAGACGGCGCCGCTGCTGGAGTACTACTCCCGCATCGTCGTCACGATCGACGCGGTCGGCGACGTGACCGAGATCAGCGAGCGGGCGCTGGCCGCGCTGCGCGGCGAGAAGTGACCGGTGGACTGCTCGATGCCCTCCGGCGAATCGCACCAGGCGGTCGTGACCGCATGATCGAGATCAAGACCCGCGGCCAGCTGGAGGCCATGCGCGCCTCCGGCCTGGTCGTGGCGAAGGCGCTGACCCTGATGGCCGCGCACGCCAAGGCCGGGGTCAGCACGGCCGAGCTGGACCAGCTCGCCGAGCAGACCATCCGCGACGCGGGCGCCGTGCCGAGCTTCAAGGGCTACCACGGGTTCCCGGCGAGCATCTGCGCGTCGGTCAACCAGCAGGTGGTCCACGGCATCCCCAGCCGCACCCAGATCCTCGCGGACGGCGACCTGCTGTCGATCGACTGCGGCGCGATCCTGGACGGCTGGCACGGCGACTCGGCGCTCACCGTCCCGATCGGGACGGTCACCGAGGCGGAGCTGAAGCTGTCCGAGGCGACCAGGACCTCGATGCTCGCGGGCATCGAGGCGGCGGTCGCGGGCGCGAAGCTGTCGGACATCTCGTTCGCCATCGAGTCCGAGACGATCGCCGCGGGCGAGCGCGACGGCATCGAGTACGGGATCGTCGACGGGTACGGCGGCCACGGCATCGGCACCAAGATGCACATGGACCCGTTCCTGCCGAACTACGGCAAGCCCGGCAAGGGCCCCCGGCTCAAGCCCGGCATGGCGATCGCCATCGAGCCGATGCTGACCCTGGGCACGGACCAGACGGTGGAGCTGTCGGACGGCTGGACGGTCGTCACGTCGGACAAGTCGAAGGCCGCGCACTGGGAGCACAGCGTGGCCATCACGGAGGACGGCCCCTGGGTGCTGACGGCGCCCGAGGAGGGCTGAGAACCCCGGTCGTGCGAGCGGCCCCCGACCTCTCGAGGTCGGGGGCCGCTCCGCGTTCTGAGCCGCGTTCTCCGGGGCGCGCGCGGCGCTAGGCCGCCTCGTGCCCGGCCGCGTCGCACTCGCCGGGCGCGCAGCCCGCAGGGCACCTGCGCGCGGCCAGCCCGGTGGTCAGCAGGGCGCAGGACGCGATCCCGGCGAGCAGCAGTGCAGTGGTCAGCACGGGGTCCACCTCCCTCGGGACGCGTGCGGTCCCGGTAGGGGTATTCCACCGGATGCTTCACCCGGACGTGGACCGAACAGTCCCGCTGTCACACCAACGGGTTAAGGGGGGTGGGGTTTCTTCCCCCTCAGACGGGGGCTACCTGGATACCGCGCGGGGCCGGGGGCCTCCACCATGGAGCTGTGATCGAACCCGTGAAGCCCGAGGACATCAGGGTCTCGGACAAGGACCGCGAGCAGGTCCAGGACTTCCTCCGGCGCGCCCACGTGGAGGGCTCCCTCGACGTGGCCGAGTTCGACGAGCGGGTCGGGGAGGCGCTGCGCGCCAGGACGCGCGGGGACCTCGCCCGGCTCATCGCGGACCTGCCGGTGCCGGACACCGAGCCGCTCGACTTCCGCCCGCGACCGCCCGCGCCCGCGCCGTCCGCCGGCTACCCGAGGCCCGACTCGAGGTACCACCGCGTGCTGCGGGTGCTCACCCAGGTCTGGCTGGCGGTGAGCGCGCTGAACTTCGTCGTCTGGCTGCTGGTGAACATCTCCGACTTCATCGACGGGCACGGGCTCGACTACCCCTGGTTCCTCTGGTTCACCGCGCCCCTCGGCGCCGCGCTGGGCGCGCTGTGGTGGCTGGCGCCCCGCGAGCATCGGGCGCGGGGGTAGCTTCGGGGGCAGCAGCTGAGGGGACGGGGGAGCGGTGACCGCCGAGGAGCGCGACAAGGCGCAGGCGCTGGAGGTGCTGGGCGAGGCCCGCGCCGACGGCCGGATCAGCGAGGACGAGCTGCGGCGGCGCTCGGGCGCGGTGCGGGCGGCGACCACGTACGCCGAGCTGACCGCCGCGCTGACCGGGCCGCCGCGCCCGGAGGCCCCGCCCGCGCCGGTCGAGCGGGCGTCGTGGCTGTCCGCGCTGGTCAACGGCTGGCGCTCGCAGGACCCGGCCGCGCCGAGGTCGGCCGACCACCTGCCCGCCGAGCCCGCGCCGGGAGACCCCCGGTCGGCCGAGGCCGCCGCCAGGAGCGAGCAGCCGCCCGCCGACCGGCCCGAGTGGGTCACCACGCTGGTGAACGCCTGGAACTCGCGGGACCTGTCCGACGCGCTGAGCGTGCTCGCCGTGGTCGTGTTCCTGGTGTGGGGGCTGGCCGCGCTGCGGGCGGAGATCATGCCGCACCCGTGGTGGATCTGGGTCGCTCTGGCGGCCATGGTCACCCGATTTGGGCGTTCGGGCGGCGGAGCGTAGTATGGGGCGGTGGCGCACACGTCGCGCCGGTTCCGCCATGCCCGTGGAGGTCGTCAGACCCCGGCAGGCAGCAGGTTCGCAAGGGCCTAGACGGACTCGGGGTCGTGCGTGCCCTAATCCGGAAGTACCCACCGTCACGAAACGCGGAGGACATGGGCAAGAAGGACGGGGCCATTGAGGTCGAGGGCCGCGTAGTCGAGCCGCTTCCCAACGCGATGTTCCGAGTCGAGTTGGAGAACGGGCACAAGGTCCTGGCGCACATCAGCGGCAAGATGCGTCAGCACTACATCCGAATCCTCCCCGAGGACCGGGTTGTCGTGGAGCTCTCGCCCTACGACCTGTCCCGAGGGCGCATCGTCTACCGCTACAAGTGACCTCCGGTGCCCGGGCACGGGCACTCGGCCACAAGCAGGAGAGCTCAGGCGTGAAGGTTCAGCCGAGCGTCAAGAAGATCTGCGACAAGTGCAAGGTGATCCGCCGTCACGGCCGGGTCATGGTGATCTGCGAGAACCTGCGCCACAAGCAGCGCCAGGGCTGAGCAGCACCCGCTGTCGTCGTTCACCACGACGCTAGAGACAAGCAAGCCTCTTCGCACCTGCCCACACCCCTGATCAGGGGCGTGGGCGCACCCCCGGACTCCAGGCCGGGGCCGGGACGCCGCCCGCGAGAGCGGGCGGAACTGACGCAGCGAGTCAGTCCCGGGAACGGGCGAGGAGCAAACCTGGAGCGACACCACTGTTAGGAGCAAGCGCCGAATGGCACGACTCGCTGGCGTCGACCTCCCCCGCGAAAAGCGGTTGGAGATCGCGCTCACCTACATCTTCGGCATCGGTCGTACGCGCTCCAAGGAGCTGCTGAAGGCCACCGAGATCTCCCCGGACGTCCGGGTGAAGGACCTCGGTGACGACGACCTCGCCAAGCTGCGGGACTACATCGAAGAGCACTTCAAGCTTGAGGGTGATCTCCGCCGCGAGATCCAGGCCGACATCCGTCGCAAGATGGAGATCGGTTGCTACGAAGGCCTGCGCCACCGTCGCAACCTGCCCGTCCGCGGGCAGCGCACGAAGACGAACGCGCGCACTCGCAAGGGTCCGAAGAAGACCGTTGCGGGCAAGAAGAAGGCCGGCAAGAAGTAACCTCGCGGACCCTGAAGTAGGAGATCACCCAGAATGCCACCCAAGACCCGTCAGGGCGCCGGGGTCAAGAAGGTCCGGCGCAAGGAAAAGAAGAACATCTCGCACGGCCAGGCCCACATCAAGAGCACGTTCAACAACACCATCGTGTCCATCACGGACCCGCTGGGCAACGTGATCAGCTGGGCTTCCGCGGGCCACGTCGGCTTCAAGGGCTCGCGCAAGTCGACGCCCTTCGCCGCGCAGATGGCCGCGGAGAACGCCGCGCGCAAGGCCGCCGAGCACGGCGTGCGCAAGGTGGACGTGTTCGTGAAGGGTCCCGGCTCCGGCCGCGAGACCGCGATCCGTTCGCTGCAGGCCGCCGGCCTCGAGGTCGGCACCATCCAGGACGTGACCCCGCAGCCCCACAACGGCTGCCGCCCGCCCAAGCGGCGCCGGGTCTGAGGCACGGGGAGGAGTAAGCACTCATGGCTCGCTACACCGGACCGGCCACGCGCATCTCGCGTCGCCTCAAGGTCGACCTCATCGGTGGGGACCAGGCGTTCGAGCGCCGTCCGTACCCGCCCGGCCAGCACGGCCGCGGCCGCATCAAGGAGTCCGAGTACCTCCTGCAGCTGCAGGAGAAGCAGAAGGCTCGCTACACGTACGGCATCCTTGAGAAGCAGTTCGTCCGCTACTACAAGGAAGCGGTTCGCCGCACCGGCAAGACCGGTGAGAACCTGCTGCAGATCCTCGAGTCGCGCCTGGACAACGTGGTGTACCGCGCCGGTCTGGCCCGCACCCGTCGCCAGGCCCGCCAGCTGGTCAGCCACGGTCACTTCCTGGTCAACGGCCACAAGGTGAACATCCCGAGCTACCAGGTGTCGAAGTTCGACATCATCGACGTGAAGCCGAAGTCGCTGCCGCTGCTGCCCTTCGAGGCCGCGCGCGCTTCCTTCGGCGACCGGCCGATCCCGGCCTGGCTCCAGGTCGTGCCGTCGAACCTGCGCATCCTGGTGCACCAGCTCCCGGAGCGGGCGCAGATCGACACGCCCGTCACCGAGCAGCTGATCGTCGAGCTCTACTCGAAGTGATCCTCCTGGAGGGCGGCCCGGTGGGCCGCCCTCCAGTCGGGTCCCGCGACGGCACTAAATGGTGTGCCGAACGCGTTTGCCGGTCTCCGCGACTGGCTCTCCCGGCGTCAAATAGCGGTCGCCGGGTTCAGAGAGGAAGAACCCAGTGCTGATTTCCCAGCGCCCCTCGCTCAGCGAGGAAGCGGTCAGCGAGACCCGTTCCCGGTTCGTCATCGAGCCGCTGGAGCCGGGTTTCGGCTACACCCTCGGCAACTCCATCCGCCGCACCCTGCTGTCCTCCATCCCCGGCGCCGCCGTGACCAGCATCCGCATCGACGGCGTGCTGCACGAGTTCACCACGGTTCCCGGTGTGAAGGAGGACGTCACCGACATCATCCTCAACCTCAAGGAGCTGGTCGTCAGCTCCGAGGAGGACGAGCCGGTGACCATGTACCTGCGCAAGCAGGGGCCGGGCGCGGTGACCGCCGGTGACATCGTGCCCCCGGCCGGTGTGACCGTGCACAACCCCGACCTGCACATCGCCACCCTGAACGGCAAGGGCAAGCTGGAGATCGAGCTCGTCGTCGAGCGCGGTCGCGGCTACGTCCCCGCCGTCCAGAACAAGCAGGCGGGGGCCGAGATCGGCCGCATCCCCGTCGACTCGATCTACTCGCCCGTCATGAAGGTGACCTACAAGGTCGAGGCCACCCGTGTCGAGCAGCGGACCGACTTCGACAAGCTGATCCTCGACGTCGAGAGCAAGCCCTCCATCACGCCGCGCGACGCCGTGGCGTCGGCGGGCAAGACCCTGGTGGAGCTGTTCGGCCTCGCTCGCGAGCTGAACGTCGACGCCGAGGGCATCGAGATCGGACCCTCGCCCGCCGAGGCGGACACCATCGCGGCCTTCGCGATGCCGATCGAGGACCTGGACCTCACCGTCCGGTCCTACAACTGCCTCAAGCGCGAGGGCATCCACACGGTGGGCGAGCTCGTCTCGCGCAGCGAGGCGGACCTGCTGGACATCCGCAACTTCGGCGCCAAGTCCATCGACGAGGTCAAGATGAAGCTCGTCGGCCTGGGCCTCGCGCTGAAGGACAGCCCTCCAGGGTTCGACCCCTCGGCTGCCGCGTCCGACTACCCCGCAGAGGGTTGGGGCGCGGACTCGTCCGTGGACTCCCACGACGACGGCCAGGACTACGCGGAGACCGAGCAGCTCTGAGGCCGCTTAGCGGCCGGGCCGGAGCAGAGGATCAGAAAGAAATCCGAGGAGCAATTCGATGCCCACCCCCACCAAGGGACCCCGTCTCGGTGGCTCGCCGGCCCACGAGCAGCTCATGCTGGCCAACCTGGCCACGTCGCTGTTCACCCACGGTCGCATCACCACGACCGAGGCGAAGGCCAAGCGGCTGCGCCCGTACGCCGAGAAGCTGATCACCAAGGCCAAGGTCGGTGACCTGCACAACCGCCGCGAGATCATGAAGGTGATCCGCGACAAGGACATCGTCCACAAGCTGGTCGCCGAGATCGGCCCGTTCTTCGCGGACCGCTCCGGTGGCTACACCCGCATCACGAAGACGCTGAACCGCAAGGGCGACAACGCCCCCATGGCCGTCATCGAGCTGGTGCAGCAGAAGACGGTGACCTCCGAGGCCGAGAAGGCCCGCGGCACCAAGTTCGCCAAGGACGAGGCGAAGACCGAGGCTCCCGCCGAGGAGACCAAGGTCGAGGAGACCAAGGCCGTCGACCAGGACGCCGAGGCCCCCGAGTCCGCCACCAAGGACGCCGCCGAGGAGCCCGCCGAGGGCGCCGAGGCCAAGGCCGAGGACAAGAAGGACGAGTCCTGAGCGACTCCAGCACCACCCGCGAGCCCGTCACCCCCACTCGGGGCGGCGGGCTCGCCGGTGTTCCGGGGGAGGTCGGCCGGGCGCGCGTCCGGCTGGACCTGGCGTACGACGGCACCGAGTTCTCCGGCTGGGCCCGCCAGCCGAACCGCCGCACGGTCTGCGGGGTGCTGGAGGACACCATGTCCACGGTGCTGCGCGAGGACGTCGTGCTGACCGTGGCCGGGCGCACCGACGCCGGGGTGCACGCGGCCGGGCAGGTCGCGCACGCCGACCTGCCGGAGTCCACCGACGTGGCCGGGCTGCCGAAGCGGCTGGCCCGCGCGCTGCCCGCCGACGTCCGGGTGTTCTCGGCGCGGGTCGTGCCCGCCGCGTTCGACGCCCGGTTCGCGGCGCTGCGGCGGCACTACGAGTACCGGGTGACCGACGCGCCGTTCGGGGCGCACCCGCTGCGGCGGCTGGACACCCTCTCCTGGCCCCGTCAGCTCGACGTGGAGGCGATGAACGCCGCGTCCGGCCTCATGCTGGGGGAGCGGGACTTCTGCGCCTACTGCCGCCGCAGGGAGGGCGCCACGACGATCCGGGAGCTCCAGCGGTTGGAGTGGGTGCGCGAGGGCGACCTGCTGACCGCGTTCGTCTCGGCGGACGCCTTCTGCCACTCGATGGTGCGGAGCCTGGTGGGGGCCCTGCTCGCGGTGGGGGAGGGGCGCAAGCCGGTGGAGTGGCCCGCGTCGCTGCTGTCGCTGCACAGCCGGTCCAGCGAGGTGACGGTGGCCCCGCCGCACGGGCTGTCCCTGGTGCGGGTGGACTACCCGGCCGACGAGGACCTGGCCGCGCGGGCCGAGATCACCAGGAACGTGCGGGTGCGGGTCGCGGAGCGGCCCGCAGGGCGGCCCGGAGGGTCGCCGCCTGAAGCGTGACGGCCCGCTGGGAGCGACTGCCCCCGTGGACGGGACGGCCCGCTGCGTCCGCGCGCCGTCCCGTCCCCGGAGCCGCTCAACCAGCGGCCACTACAGGTTCAGCGTCCACGAGTCGATGAACCCGGTGTCCTGCGGGAAGTTGTCCCGGACCCGCAGCTGCCACGTGCCGTTCGCGGTCTCCGCCGACAGGTTCAGCCGGTAGGTCGCGTTCAGGTCGTCCGCGCTGTCCGCGCTGGAGTGCACCTTCAGCTGCTGCACCACCCCGGACGGCGTGATCAGGTCCAGCGACAGGTCGCCCCGGTAGGTGTGCTTGACCCGCACGTCCACCGACGAGCTCGCGCTCGCCTTCCCGGCGCAGCCGCTGATGGCGATCGAGCTGGTCGTCGAGCCCAGGTCCGGCACGGCGACGTCCTCGTCGTTCACCACGCCCCGGCAGCCGGTCGGCGGCACGGCGGGCTCGCCGATGACCCTGAGCAGCTTGTTCGGCGACCCGGCCCCCGGATTGGTGACCAGGCCCGGCGTGGCCGCCTCGACCAGCGCGTCGCGGACCTGCTGCGGCGTCGCGCTCTGGTTCGCGGCCAGGTAGACCGCCGCCGCGCCCGCGACGTGCGGGGTGGCCATGGAGGTGCCGCTGATGGTGTTGGTGGCGGTGTCGTCGGTCAGCCAGGTCGAGGTGATGTCGGTGCCGGGCGCGTAGAGGTCCAGGCAGGTCCCGATGTTGGAGAAGTCGGACCTGGCGTCGGTGCGCGCCGTCGAGCCGACCGTGATGGCCTCCGCCGTGCGCGCGGGGGAGCGGGTGCAGGCATCGCCGCCGTAGTTGTTGCCCGCCGCCAGCGCGTAGACCACGCCGGAGGCGATCGAGCCGCGCACCGCCTGGTCCAGTGCGTCGTTGCCGCCGCCGCCCAGGCTCATGTTGGCCACGGCGGGCTTCACCGCGTTCGCGGTCACCCAGTCCACGCCGCCGATGACCTGCGCCCAGGTGCCCTCGCCCGCGCAGTCCAGCACCCGCACGCCGACCAGCGCCACCCGCTTGGCCACGCCGTGCGCGGCCCCGCCGATCGTGCCGGACACGTGCGTGCCGTGGCCGTCGCAGTCCGAGGCGTCGTCGTCGTTGTCGACGGTGTCCCGGCCGGACGTGGCCCGGCCGCCGAAGTCGCTGTGCGAGAAGCGGATGCCGGTGTCGATGACGTACGCGGTGACGCCCTCGCCGCCGTTGGGGTAGGTGTACGAGCCGTCCAGCGGCAGCGGGCCCTGGTCGACCCGGTCGACGCCCCACGACGGCACCGGCGACTGGGTGTCGGCGACCTTCACGACGGCGTCCTGCTCGACGTAGTCGACCGCCGGGTCGGCGGCCAGCTCCCGCGCCTGCTTCTCGCTCATCCGCGCGGAGAAGCCCTTCAGGGCGCTGGTGTAGGTCCGCTCGACCCGCGCGCCGTACTTGCTCCCCAAGGTGCTCGCGGCGACCCCGGCGTCGCCCTTCAGCACCACGATGTAGCTGTCCGCGATGGCGTTCTCCGCGCCCAGCCCCCGCAGGTCCCCCTCGGCCGCCGTGGCGGGCGCCGCCGCCAGCGCCGCCGTGACCGCCCACGCCGTCGCCGCCGCCAGCCCGATCCCGACCGCCCGTCTGACCCCTGTCCCGCGAACGTCCATGCCGGTTTCCCCTCTCGCCGGGCGTGCCCTGGCCGCTGCCGGAGCGCAACCGGCCGGGCACGATCCGTTAGTTCGTAGCCGGCGGGGGGAGAGGCGCGCAAGAACCCGGAGGGGAAGTCAGGCTAATGCCCGCGCTCGGGCGTCCGGCTGACTGCGGGAAGCCGCTTCCCTGCGGTCACAGCGTTTCCACGGCCGAAACACCGTCGTTTCGGGAACCGGGCCGAACCGGAATCCGGGCCCCGCAACGGGAAGCGCCCCGGAGCACGGGGCTCCGGGGCGCTTCGGGCGTGGCGGGCGGGGTCAGTCGCCCCGGCGCACCGCGCCCAGGATCTGCTGCTCGGCCGGGTTCGTGACCAGGCGCAGCGGCATCCACAGGTTGAAGCCCGCAGCGATCACCTGGTCGTCCTTGAGCGTGGTCAGCTGCTGCGCCAGCTGCGGCGGCCTGCGCATCGTCTGGCACACCTGCTGCGCCTGCTGCATCGGCATCCGCTGGAACAGCACCAGCTCGGAGTTGACGATCGTGCTGGTCGCCTGCGGGTGCAGGTAGGGCAGCACGTACATCGTCGTCTGCCACGGCGAGCGCGGCGGGAACAGCTCCTGCGGCACGTGACCGCCGTCGTGCAGCACCAGCACCGGGCTGTCCTCGGACGGCCGGGGCAGCTCGACCGGGCTCAGCCTGCGCAGCTGCACCGGCGAGTTCCGGTCCTCCGGGTTGGCCCCGGTCGCCTGGATCACCGGGGCCCACGCGCGCGGGCGCCCGGTCGCGATCACCACGGTGGCCCCGGTCGCGGCGGCCCGCAGCGCGATCTGCCGCGCCAGGTACAGGCCGCCCACCATCGCCATGCGGGTCGGGGCGTTGCGCAGCACGGAGACCGTCACCGGCTCGCCCTGCGGGCCGGAGCCGAAGATCATGCCGCCGCGCTCGCCGGAGGGGCTGGTGACGTCCAGCAGCTTCGGGTCCACCAGGAACTCGGGCGCGACGCCCTTGCCGACGCCCCGGTTGTCCAGCAGTCGGGAGTTCGTCACGCGACGCCCCCCAGCGGGAGGGTCGCGGACAGGCCGGACGCCTGCATCCCGTTCAGCGGGGTCAGGGTGATGTCCAGCTTGTCCGACATCGCCTTGAGCTTGGTGTCGGCGGTGTCGAGCTGCGCCTGGTTGCGGGCGCTGACCCGCACGAGGCCGCGCAGGCCGACCCGGCCCTCCTCGCTGCTCGGCGAGATCGACATGGACAGCGTGGACGACAGCGCGCGCACGCCGGTCAGGCCGTTCAGGTTGGCGCGCATGCCCTTCGACGGCCAGCCGGTGATGGCGTAGCTGGAGTGGCCGACGCCGCCCGCCGAGACGCCCGACCACTTCTCGCGCAGCGACACCGGGTTCGCCGAGCCCGCGACCGAGGTCAGCTCGGCGGCCGAGATGCCCGCGCGGATCAGCTCGTCGGCGTCCAGCGGCCGGATCGACACGCCGACGGACTCCAGGGCGTTGCGGACGCGGGACAGCGCGCCGATGAGGGCGCGGTGCGCGCCCACGACGCCGCCGCCGCGCTCCCGGATCGCCGCGGCGCAGCGCTTCGGGTCCAGCCGCACGGCGATCCACGTGGTGCGCCGGGAGGCGGTGGGCAGCGGGCCCAGCAGCTCCAGGTACGAGGTCAGCGCGGGCGAGTTCGCGGACAGCGAGGCGCTGCCGGGGTAGCAGTGCCAGATCACCGAGATGGCGTCCAGCACCACGCCCCGGTCCTCCAGGCACGGGACCAGCGCGCCCAGCGGCAGGTTCGGCGCGCTGCCGACCGGGTTGATCAGGCCGGGCGTCGGGTCCACCAGCAGCACGGCGGTCCAGGCGCCCTGGTGCCAGGCGAGGCCGAGCGGCCTGCGCTCGTGGTCGACGCCCTTCGCGATCACCAGGTCCGGCACGGCCAGGCGCAGCAGCGCGACCCGCGAGTCCTCGGGGCCGATGACGGAGGACTCCTCCGCCTGCGGCTTGGACTCGGCGGGCGCGTCGGTCTTGGCGGTGCGGCTGTGCGAGCGGGTGTTGTACCGCGCGACCAGCACGATCCACTGGGTCAGCCAGCGCCCGCGCGACCTGGCGAACGCCAGGATCAGGGCGACCAGCAGCACACCGCCTGCCGAGTACATCAGGACCGGGTCGATGCCGTCCCCGGTGGCGCCGATGGCGAGCAGGAGCAGGCCGATGGCGAAGCCGACCTCGAGGACGACCAGGTTGGCGACCGGCAGCGAGCCGAGGCTCGAACCGGAGGCGCGCCTGCGGGCGCGCAGAGCGGAGGCGGGCACAGCCTGCGCGCCACCGCCCGCCGGGCCGGGACGGCCCTGGGGCGGGGGCTGCGGGGGGCGGGGCATCCCTGGCCTGGGCGGCTGCCCCCGGCCGGGGCCCTGGCCCGGTCCAGGGCGAGGAGTGGTCACGGACATCCGATCTGGTCTCTTTCCCCTCGGTGTTCAGTGCGCCTCGGGCGGCGAGGAGGATGCCGGTTCGAGTGTCACCCTGTGGGGTCTTCACGATCCCGCGTACGGGTTACCTCTGCTCCGGCTATCGTGCAGAACCGTACCGCGACTGGGAGAGCAGCGAGCCGAGAATGGCATCAACACCCACCACCAAGTCACAGGTCCAGGCGTACCGCTTCGTGCTGCGCCGGATGCAGTCAGCCCTGGTGCGCCGAGACGCCGTCATGCTGCACGACCCGATGCGCACGCACTCGCGTGCGACCGCGGTCGGCGTGCTGCTCGGCGTCATCGGCCTCCTCGGGTTCATGATCTACGGCTTCTTCTCGCCGGAGCCCCAGGTCGACGACCAGACGCAGATCGCCATCAGCAAGGAGACCGGCCAGGTCTACGTGGTCCAGAACAACCCCAAGGTCCTGGTCCCCATGACGAACCTGGCGTCCGCGCGGCTGCTGCTGTTCCAGCAGTCCACGCCGGACCAGTCCCAGGGGGCCGTCGGCGGCGGGGACGCGGCGGGCACGGGCGGCGGGGCCGCGGGCGGCGAGCCCAAGCTGGTGAGCGAGAAGGCGCTGGCCAAGCTGCCCAAGGGGCGGCTGACCGGCATCCCGGACGGGCCGGACGTGCTGCCCGCCGACCCGGCGGGCCGGATCGGCTCGGAGTGGTCGGTGTGCGACCGGCTCGACCTGGACGACACGCTCAACAACCCCGCCTCCAAGGGCAAGTTCGAGACCACGGTCCTCGCGGGCGTCAGCGGCGGCGGTTCGCTGCTCGACGGCAACAAGGCGCTGCTGGTCAAGGCGGGTGCGGACGACGCGGCGACCTACCTGGTCTACAAGGCGCCGACGAACTCCAAGATCACTTCCACCAGCACCGTGCGGGCGAAGGTCGACCTGACCAAGCCCGAGGTGCGCAACGCGCTGAACCTGACCGGCAAGGAGCCCAGGGCGGTCAGCGTCGGCCTGCTCAACGCGATCCCCGAGGCGAAGGAACTCGTCGCCCCGAAGATCGAGGACCAGGGCGCGTCGGTCGACTACGTCGCGGGCGAGTCGATCAAGGTCGGCAACGTCATCGAGGTCAAGCGCACCGGTGAGAACTCGGTGTTCTACGTGGCGCTCAAGGGCGGCCTGCAGGAGATCAGCAAGGCGTCCGGCGACCTGATCAGGGCGAGCCGCGCGCAGGGCGAGCCCAGGGTCGTCGACATCGCCAAGATCAACGAGTCGCTGCGCCCGGACAACCCGCTCGACCTGGCCGACTACCCGAGCGAGGTGCCCGACGTCCTGGTGCCCAACCAGAACAACGTCGTGGTCTGCCTGGGGTGGAGCGCCAAGGACGTGAACGCGGGCAACAAGTCGCAGCACACCCAGGTGACCATCGCGCCGTCGCTGCCCACGCAGAACACGTCGGTGCCGGTGCGGATCAACCAGGTCGGCGCGACCGGCGAGGTCGTGGACTTCTTCGTCATGGCCTCCGGCAAGGCGGCCGTGGTCCGCTCGGCGACGTCCACCCAGGACTTCGGCAGCGGCCCGATCCACATCATCACCGGTCGCGGCGTGAAGTACGGCGTCCCGGACACGGCGACGGCCGCCGCGCTCGGCCTCGGGCAGGACGGCTTCGCGCCGGGGCCCGAGTCGATCCTGCGGCTGCTGCCCAACGGACCGCAGATGAACCGGAACGACGCGGCGCGGAGCTGGGACTCCATCCCGACGGACAAGAGCCTCGGGACGCTTCCCACGAACAACCAGGCCGCAGGCGGCTGACCCCGCCCCGGCCGTCGGGAACGCGCTGGTGAGGACCAGCGCGTGACCGGCGGGCCGCACCAGTCGCGAGACATCGGGCCCGGCGATCGCCGGGCCCGATGTGCGTTTGGGGGGTGGGGTGGAGGGGCGGGGCAGTGCGGTGGTGGAGTGAGTGGGGCGGGTGCGGTGGTGTGGTGGGGCCGGTGGGGGGTTTGACTGGAGGGTGAGGTTGTCCGGGGTGGGGTTCCGGAAGCTCGCTCGCTCGCTTCCGGGGAACCACCCCGCTTTCCAGTTCGTCTGAGGGGAGAGGTCTGGGGGGCGCACGTGGTCGAGCAGGTGGGCAGGGGCAGCGGGAAGGTCGAGGTCGACGCCCGCTGGCTGGAGCTGTACGCGCGGCGGGTCGGCGAGGCCGCCGACGAGCTGGGGAAGGCGCGGGACGAGCTGCGCTCGGGGCCGACGCTGACCTCGGCGTTCGGCGACCTCGGGCGCTCCCTGCGCAGCGTCGAGTCCTACCGGCGGGCCGCCGAGGTGCTGGACCAGCAGCTCGACCGGGCCTGCGCGACCCTGGGCTCGGCGGCCGAGGGGCTCGCGGCGGTGGCCGACAGCTACGGCGGGCAGGACGAGGAAGTGGTGGCGATGCTCCGCGCCGTCGAGCGGCAGCAGGGCTAGCGGGAGGACCGGGGATGGCGCGCGAGGACGGCCACCAGATCGCCGCGAGGATCGAGCCGGAGCTGGACTACCTGTCCGGCATCAGCCGCAGGCTCGGCGCGCGCGACCTGGTCGAGGAGTACTTCCAGCCCGTCGTGGGCAAGTGGGCCGACCTGCACGCGGAGGCGGAGCGCTGGCGCGCGGCGGGCCTCGTCGCCGAGCACGTCACCCGCGACCTGACCAAGCCGCTGGGCAGGCTCGACTCGGCCTGGCAGGGCCAGGACGCCGAGTCGTTCGTCCGGCACATGCAGCAGGTGGGGCTGGCCGGGCACGACCTGTCCGACGCCATGAACGTCATGGGCGACGCGCTCGACGCGACCGCCGATGGGGTGCGCGGGGCCGTGGAGGAGCTGGCCTCGCTGTTCGCCGACGCGGCGGAGGCGGTGTCGGCGGCGGCCTCGCTGCCGCTGGACGGGGACCGCAGGGTGCTCCAGCACCTGGAGGACCTGCGCGACCCGGCCCGCGAGCTGCACGAGTCGGTGCGGGACATGCTGGAGGGGTTCCTGCGGCTGTGCGACTCGGTGTCCGGCGAGGGCGAGGACGAGTTCGCCGCCGTGCGGATGGACCACCGGTTCCCCGAGCAGGACTGGAAGTCCTCGGAGCTCGCGGAGCGGAAGGCCGCCGCGAAGGCCGCCGAGGACGCCGCGAAGGCGGCTGAGAAGCCCGCTGAGCCTGCGGCGGAGGCGGAGACGCGGAAAGCCTCGGCAGGCGCCGGTGGCGCGGTGGGCGGCGGTTCCGGCGGTGGTGGCGGTGGCTCGGTGAGCGGCCTCGGCGGTGGTGGCGGAGGCGGCGGCGTGCCGCTCGGTCCCGCGCCCGGCGCCGGTGGCTCCCAGGGGCAGCTCCAGCCGGGCGGCTACAGCGCCGTCGCCGAGCAGGGCGCCGGTGGCGCGGCTGCCAGGACCGCCGCCGCAGCGGGCGGCGGAGCGGGCGCGGCCGGTGGGATGGGTGGCATGGGGATGATGGGCGGCGGCATGATGGGCGGCGCTCCCGGCGGCCAGCAGGGCGGCGAGAAGGAGCACAAGTCCAAGTTCCGGCTCACCGGGACCATCGAAGAGGTCTACGGGAAGCCGAAGCGGAGCGCGCCGCCGGTGCTCGGCGAGGACTGACCCGGTTGGTCCAGCGGCTCCGGCCGCTGCGGGAAAATTCATCGAACTCGCTTCGGCTTGCCGAAGGAAAGTTCCCCCTCCCGGTGGGACGAAGGTGGCCCGTAATGGGCCTTTTGGTCACGTTGCGTGGCGAAAAGGCCCCGTTCGTGTCCGGTTCAGGGGTTTGCGGAACGTGGCGTTTCGAGCCCGGCCGGGGGTCTGCGGGAGTTCTGAGGCGCTTCAGGAATGCGAAAAGGGCCCTCGGGAGGAATTCCTCCCGAGGGCCCTTTTTCGTCGTCGGACGAGGCGTCAGAACGCCGACTTCACCGGTTTCCGCTCCCGGTTCCGGTTCACCGTGTGGACGATGAACAGGGTCAGCAGCAGCGCCCCCACCCCCAGCCCGGTGCCCGCCAGCGCCACGATCATCGGCGTCTTGCTCGGCGGCGCCCCGGTGTTCAGGTCGGTGAAGATCTGCTCCGGGTTCTCCGGCTTCGCGCCCGCCCGCTCCAGCGGCAGCTCGGCCGTCAGCGCGGCGATGGGGTTGACCATGCCCGCGCCGACCTTGTGGTCGCTGCCGCCGGGGTTGCCGGGGTGCTGGGCCGTCGACTTGATCCGGTCCATCACCTGGTGCGCGTTCAGCTCCGGGAAGCGCTCGCGCACCATCGCCACCACGCCCGCCACGTACGGCGCGGCGAAGCTGGTGCCCTGGATGCGCGCGGCCTGGCCGTTCGGGTCCACGGTCGCGTTGGTCAGGCCGCTGCCCGCCGGGTCCAGCGTGACGATGTCCTCGCCGGGCGCCGCGACGCTCACCCACGGGCCCCACACCGAGAAGGTCGACACGCCGCCCTGCTGGTTCATGGAGGCCACCGACAGCACGTCGTCGGAGTACCAGGGCGGCGAGGCGACGACCTTGACCGTCTCGGGGTCCGCGTTGTCGTTCTGGCTCGCGCACCCGCTGGACTTGCTGTTCGGGTCGCTCGCCACCAGGTTGCCCGCCGCCGTGACGATGACGGCGTCCTTGGTGTTGACCGCCCAGTCGATCGCGGCCTGGAGCTGCTTCTCCTGGGCGCTGGAGCCGTTCGGGTTCGGCGACTCGCACGCGGTCAGCGAGATGTTGATGACGTCCGCGCCGTCCTCGGCGGCCTTCACGATGGCCCGTGCCAGCGTGCCGACCTTGCCCGCCGTCGGCCTGCTGTCCTGCTTGGCCGGGTCCTCGAACTTGTAGTGCGCGCTGGTCTGCCGGTAGGCCAGGATCTGCGCCTCCGGCGCGGCGCCGACGAAGCCCGTCTCCGGGTCCCGCCCGGCCGCCGCGACGCCCGCCACCTCGGTGCCGTGGCCGTCGCAGTCGACGCCGCCGTCGCCCTCGCCCTTGCCGACGTAGTCGCCGCTCGCCTGGACCCGGCCCTCCAGCCGGGGCTGCTTCGCGTTCACGCCGGTGTCGATGACGGCCAGCTTGACGCCCTTGCCGGTGGCGAAGCGGTGCGCCTCCTCCAGCCGCAGCTGCATCTGGCCCCACGGCTTCTCGGCGATCTTCTGGTTGCCGGTGCTGGAGGTGATGCAGCTCAGGTGCTTCTGGTACTCCACGTCCCGGCTGGCCGGGCCGATCGGCGGGCGCGCCCCCTTGTCCAGCGGGGGCGGCTGCGAGTTCGGCGCCTTCTTCGCGGTGCTGCTGGGCGCGCTGCTCGACGGGCTGTCGTCCCCGGCGGGCTGGGCGAGCGCGCCCGGCGCGGTGAGCAGGGTCATGGCCACGGCCGTGACCGCCGCGGCCCTGCGCGTCGTCCGTCGCATGGTCACCAACCTCAGGCCGGGAGGAGCTGGCGCATGACCACGTACATGTCCATGACGGCGAGCGCCAGCGGGAGCACGGCCGCGATCAGGATGGCCTCCAGGACGTCCACGGTGCGGCGCAGCACCGGGGAGAACTTCTGCTGGGGGAAGATCACGCCGAGCACCAGCGACAGCGCCCCGACCAGGAGCAGCGCGCCGAAGACGAACAGCAGCCGGTCGCCGGGCGAGGACGCGACCAGCCAGCCGACCAGCACGCCCGCGCCCGCGAACATGCCGCTGACCAGCAGCGCGACCGCCTGGGCCCCGTTGGCGTAGGCCCGGCCGCGCAGCAGCAGCACGAGGGTGACCACGATCGCCAGGATCGGGCCGAACACCGTGCCGTCACCGGCGGCGATGACCGCGAACAGCGCCGCGACGCCGCCGCAGCCGATGATCATGCCGGTCAGGTACTCGTGCGCGTTCGCCGTGCGCCGCTCGATGACCGCGTACTCCGGGAAGCCGGTGTCCTCCTTCAGGTCCTCCGCGTTCGTGGGGACCATGGGCAGGGGCAGCTTCGCGAGCTGGATGGTCAGCCTGGGCAGCGCGGACAGCGCGGCCAGGCTCACCGCCGCCGTGGCCGCGGCGATGCCGACCATCGGGTGCTCGACGAACAGCCCGATGAGGAACGCCAGCCCGCTCAGCGCGCCCGCCGTGGCCGCGGCGATGAACACCGTGATGCCCCGGCCGATGAGCAGGATCGCCGCCGAGGCGAAGATCAGCACCAGCACGCTGGCCAGCAGCAGGTTCGCCATGCCCACCGGGCCGGGAACCGCGTAGAGCCCGGCCACGTAGGCCATCGGCAGGCTGCCCGCCGCGACGATCAGCACGCCCGTGCCGATCGCCGAGTAGGACCGCGCCACGACCGTGCCCGCCGCGATCGCGACGATGGCCGCGACGCCCGCGCTGATCGCCGCGGCCAGGCTGGAACCGCCGCCGACCGGGCCCGCCATCAGCACCGCGACGGCGGCTGCGGCCAGGCCGAGCGCGCCCGCGATGTGGCCGTACTTGCGGGCGGTCTCCTTGGTCCACGGCCGGTAGCTGTCCGGATCGGACTCCGCGATCGCGTCGACGACGTCGTCGTACAGCGGAGGCGGAGGGTTCTCGTTGCGCTTGCGCAGCTGAAGCAGCTCGCCGTCCACGACCCCCAGCGACGCCAGCGTGCGGCCGGGGTCGAGCGGGCTGTCGCCCAGCTTCGCCAGGCACCACCCGCCGTGGCGCACGCCACCGTCGGGCGTCGCCTCCTTGGCCATGTCGAGCAGCATCGGCAGCAGGTCGGCCACCGCGACGTCGGCGGGAAGCGCGACGTCGATACGCGTTCGCGGCGCCACCACCGTCACCCGGCTGAACACCGTCGTACCGGTCGCCACCAGCGCCCCCTAATTCCTGGAAGAGTGTGTGCTTGCGGGTCGCCCGACCCTATTCGGCAACCTCGACGCCGACCGGGCGGCCCCAAGTATGGCCCCAGCGGTCCCACCGGTAGGCCGGTTCGGGTGAAGCTGTTGCCCGTTGTTTTCCCGGACCCACCGACGTGGCGCGCCGTGATGCGCCATAGTGTCGGTTGCCGGTCGGCCGGGCGTCAGCGCCCGTGGTCTGGGCCGAAGAGCCCGTGCCAGGCGATGGTCTTACTAGTTGTGTGAGGTGCCTGTTCGGTGAGCACGCTGCAGTTCAAGCGCATGGCGCGCCTTGCTGCGCCCCGACCGCCCGGCGGTGAGGTCCACCTCGAACCGCCACCCGAGGTGCCCCGCGTCATCCCCGGCAACATCATGATGAAGGCGATGCCCGTCGTCATGATCATCTCGTCCGTGGGCATGATGGCGCTGATGTTCACGTACAGCAATCGGAGCCCGGCGGCGATGATCATGCCGGGGATGATGCTGGTGTCGACCATCGGCATGATGGCCAGCGGCATGGGCTCCGGGAAGGGCCAGAAGAAGGCCGAGATGAACGAGGACCGCAAGGACTACCTGCGGTACCTCGGCCAGATGCGCGACCGCGCCCGCGAGGCGGCCGACGAGCAGCGCGCCGAGCGCGAGTGGGTCCACCCCGACCCGCAGATGCTCTGGTCGCTGGCCACCACGCGGCGGATGTGGGAGCGCAGGCAGAGCGACCCGGACTTCTGCCACCTGCGCGCGGGCCGGGGCTCGCAGCGGTTGGCGACCCGGCTCGTCCCGCCGCAGACCGGCCCCGTCGAGGAGCTCGAGCCCATCGCGACCCTGGCGCTGCGCCGCTTCGTGCGCGCCCACTCGCTGGTGCCCGACCTGCCCATCTCGATCGCGCTGCGCGGCTTCGCCGCCGTCGGCCTGATCGGCGAGATCAACGAGAAGCGCGGCCTCGCCCGCGCCCTCATCGCGCAGATGGCGACCTTCCACTCGCCCGACGACCTGCTCATCGCGGTCGTCACCACCGGCCGCACCAAGGCCGAGTGGGAGTGGGCGAAGTGGCTGCCGCACGTGCAGCACCCGTCGATCGTCGACGGCATCGGCCAGCTGCGCATGATGGCCAGCTCGCTCGCCGAGGTCGAGGCGATGCTGGACGAGCAGCTGCGCGAGCGCCAGCGGTTCACCCGCAACGCGCCGCCGCCCAACGACCAGCCGCACATCGTCATCGTCATCGACGACGGCGACGTGACCAGGGAGGAGCAGATCCTCCTCGAGGAGGGCCTGGTCGGCGTCACCCTGCTCGACCTGTCCGAGTCCCTCGGCAACCTGACCGCCCGGCGCGGCCTGCGCCTGGTGATCGAGGACGGCAAGCTCGGCGCCCGCAGCGCCAGCGGCGTCGAGTGGTTCGGCGGCCCGGACTCGCTCAGCCTCACCGAGGTCGAGGCGCTGGCCCGCAGGCTCTCCCCGTACCGCATCGGCGGCGTGGGCGACGCGGGCGGCGACACCGAGGACCCGCTGTCGGCCAACCCGGCCCTGCTGGAGCTGCTCGGCATCCCCGGCGACCCGATGACCTTCGACGTGCAGCAGGCCTGGCGCCCGCGCCCGATGCACGACCGGTACCGCGTGCCGTTCGGCATCGGCGAGTTCGGCCAGGCCGTCGAGCTGGACATCAAGGAAGCGGCCGAGAACGGCATGGGCCCGCACGGCCTGTGCATCGGCGCGACCGGTTCCGGCAAGTCCGAGTTCCTGCGCACCCTGGTGCTCGGCCTGCTGGCCACGCACTCGTCGACCGCGCTCAACATGATCCTGGTCGACTTCAAGGGTGGCGCGACGTTCCTCGGCCTCGACGACGCGCCGCACGTCGCCGCGACGATCACCAACCTGGCGGGCGACCTGACCCTGGTCGACCGCATGAAGGACGCGATCGCGGGCGAGGTGTCCCGCCGCCAGGAGGTCCTGGCGAAGGGCAACTACAAGAACGTCTGGGACTACGAGCAGGCCCGCGAGCGCGGCGCCGACCTCGACCCGCTGCCCGCGCTGTTCATCTGCATCGACGAGTTCTCCGAGATGCTGACGGCCAAGCCGGACTTCATCGACATCTTCCTCCAGATCGGCCGCGTCGGCCGGTCGCTGCAGATGCACATGCTCCTGGCGTCGCAGCGGCTGGAGGAGGGCAAGCTGCGCGGCCTGGACACGTACCTGTCGTACCGGATCGGTCTGAAGACCTTCTCCCCGGCGGAGTCGCGCGCCGCGATCGGCGTCCCCGACGCCTACGAGCTGCCGCCCATCCCCGGCTCCGGCTACCTGTCGGTGCAGGGCTCCGGCCTGATCCGGTTCAAGGCGCTCTACGTGTCCGGCCCCTACCGCCCCGCGGGCATCCAGGTGGCCGGTCCCGCCGCGCCGGTGAGCGGCGACAAGCGCCCCCGGTACTTCGTGCCCGACTACATCGAGATCCCCAAGGAGCCCGAGCGGCCCAAGCAGCAGGTCGTCGAGGTCAAGAAGGAGGACGACAAGAACGAGGAGAGCGAGCTCGAGGTCATCGTCCGCAGGCTCAAGCACCAGGGCCCGGACGCCCACGAGGTGTGGCTGCCGCCGCTCAACGAGCCGCCGACCCTCGACGCGATCCTCCCGCCGCTCCAGCAGACCGACGACCGGGGCCTGTGCGCGCCCGGCTACCCGGCCAACGGCAGGCTCGCCGTGCCGCTGGGCGTGGTCGACAAGCCGTTCGAGCAGCGGCGCGACGACCTGTGGGCGGACTTCTCCGGCGCGGCCGGGCACGGCGCGATCGTCGGCGGCCCGCAGTCCGGCAAGTCGATGATGCTCCGCACCCTGATCACGTCGATGGCGCTGACCCACACGCCCGAGGAGGTGCAGTTCTACTGCCTCGACCTCGGTGGTGGCACGCTCGCCTCGCTGGAGCGGCTGCCGCACGTCGGTGGCTTCGCCTCCAGGCTCGACGTGGACAAGGCGCGCCGCATGGTCGCCGAGCTGTCCGGCCTGATCGCCGAGCGCGAGCTGAGGTTCCGGGCGCAGGGCATCGACTCGATGGTCGAGTTCCGCAACCGCAAGCGCCGGGGCGAGATCCGCGACGACGACTTCGGCGACGCGTTCCTGATCGTCGACGGCTGGATGAACTTCCGGCAGGAGTTCGAGGCGCTGGAGCCGATGGTCCAGGCGCTCGCCGCCCAGGGCCTGTCCTACGGCGTCCACCTCGTCGTGGCCGCCAACCGGTGGGCCGAGATCCGGCCCGCGATGAAGGACCTCCTGGGCACCCGCCTGGAGCTGCGGCTCGGTGACCCGAGCGAGTCCGACGTGGACCGCAAG
The DNA here is from genome assembly GCF_024171695.1 of Actinosynnema pretiosum. Taxonomy (GTDB): domain Bacteria; phylum Actinomycetota; class Actinomycetes; order Mycobacteriales; family Pseudonocardiaceae; genus Actinosynnema; species Actinosynnema pretiosum. Next base: position 205,696 of record NZ_JAMTCF010000007.1, read on the forward strand.
GTCGCCGTCAACGTCCCGCCCGGTCGTCCCGGTCGCGGTCTGTCGCCGCAGAAGCTGCACTTCCTGGTCGCCCTGCCGCGCATCGACACCTTCTCGGACCCCGAGAACGTGGCGGCGGGCGTGCAGGACATGATCAACAAGGTGAGCGGCTCCTGGCGGGGCAGGCACGCGCCGTCGGTGCGACTGCTGCCCGACCTGCTGCCGCACCAGGAGCTCATGACGGCGGTCGCCACGACCAACCCGAACCGGGGCCACCTGGTCCCGATCGGCGTCAACGAGGACGAGCTGGCCCCGGTCTACCTGGACTTCGACGCCGACCCGCACTTCATGGCGCTGGCCGACGGCGAGGCGGGCAAGACCAACATGCTGCGCACCATCGTGCGCGGCATCATGAACAGCTACACCTCCAACGAGGCGCTGATCATGCTGGTCGACTACCGCCGCACGATGCTCGGGTTCATCGACACCGACCACCTGCTGTCCTACGCGGTCTCGTCGACCCAGCTGGTCGACATGATCAAGGACGTGCAGGGCTCGATGAAGGGCCGTCTGCCCGGACCGGACGTCACGCAGGACCAGCTGCGCAACCGGTCCTGGTGGAAGGGCCCCGAGCTCTTCGTCATCGTCGACGACTACGACCTGGTGGCGCCGCAGGGCAGCCAGAACCCGCTGGCCCCGCTGGCGGAGTTCATCCCGCAGGCCAAGGACGTCGGCCTGCACGTCGTCGTGGTCCGCCGCATGGGTGGCGCGTCCAGGGCCATGTACGACCCGATCCTGGGCAAGCTCCGGGAGATCTCGGCGCCGGTCATGGTCGGCTCGGGCTCCAAGGAGGAGGGCGCCATCGTCGGCAACCTCAAGGCCTCGCCGCAGCCCCCCGGCCGGGGCACGCTGGTCACCCGCAAGCTGGGCCAGCAGCGCGTGCAGTTCGCCTGGATCCAGCCGGAGTAAGGGCGCGCGAAACGACGAGGACCCCACTTCCCCCGCTGTCGGGGAGGTGGGGTCCTCCGCTTTCCGGGTCCTGCTCCGGGCGGGCGGTCGTCGGTGGACGGTCGGCGCGATCCCCCGCACGGCCCCTCAGCGCGCCCCGGCCGCCCGCTTCCCCGCCCCGGCGCCCCTGGTGAGCCTGCGCAGCCCCACGTTCAGCGCCAGGCCCGACAGGCGCCCGTACGGCGTGCACGTGCTGTCCAGCAGCAGCGCCCCCTCGTACCGCTCCAGGCCCCACGGCTGGGCCACCACCGTCTCCCCGCCGTCGAGCGGGACCACCAGCAGCAGGTCGCCGAACCGGCGCGAGTCCACCTTCAGCTCGACCCGGCCCGCCGTGAAGTTCATCCGCAGGTGCTCGCTGACCCGCAGCCCGGTCAGCTCCAGCACCAGCGAGGGCAGCCCCCACTCCGCGACGGTCGCCACCGTGCGCTCGCTCACGTGGGCGTGCACCGACCCGGCGCGCACCCGCCCGAAGCGGGCGACGGCGCGGTCGGCGTCGTCCCGGATCGCGGTCGTGTCCGGCAGCGGCACGGCCAGCGGCCGGGCGATCAGCCGCGCCGGGCTCAGCTCGCGCGCGACCCTGCGCAGCGAGCTGTCCGCGTCCGAGCCGCGCTCGGGCAGCGAGCGCACCGTCGCCAGCTCGCGCAGCGCGCACGTCCAGTGGCCCGCGTAGCGCAGCGCGTGCTCGCCGGTCAGCTGGTGGGGTGCGGATAACGCGGCTTCCGTCGTCATCTCGGGCTCCGTTCCGGGGTGGCGGGGGCGTTCGGGCGGGAAACCCGGCGCGCACCGCCGATATGATCCAGCCGAACACGCGAACACGTGGGTTGACCACCCCCTTCGGTTGTTCCGCCGGTTGTTCCCCTCAAGTCCTTCCGATACCGGTTACAGGCTGCTGACCAGCGATCACGTCTCCGTGAGCGACCGATCGGGAATCACCGGACCGGGTGTCCGAGAAGGATGCACTTCCCGGTGAGCGGATGCCAGGGCCCCTTTCCCCGAACCGCTCCGGAAGGCGCTCGGCCCGTTCACCGGAACGCCCCGACCGGGGCACGGGCGAGTTCCACCGCGTCGCGCCCGTGAGAGTTCTCACCGGGGTGCGCCGGGCGCGCGGCGCGCGGGGGGAAAGCGACCGGGAGGTGTCCCGGCGGTGTCGGGGAGGTGTTCGCGCCCTCCCGCGCGACCGGCGCGGGGCGCTCGCGGCGGGGGAGCCCGGCCGCACCGGGCGGCGGCGCGTCGGACCGATCCTGTATGCATGGTCCCGGCAGGCCCCGGTCGGACGCGGGGAGGTGCGGATGAGCCTGCGCGTCGCCGTCGACTTCGGCACGTCCAGCACCTGCGTCGCCGTCTCGGTGCGCGGGCGGGAACCGCAGGTCGTCGTGGTCGACGGTCAACCGATCGTCCCGTCCGCCGTGTTCGCCGCCGCCGACGGCACCCTGTTCGTCGGCCAGGAGGCCGAGCGGCAGGCCGCCGTCGACCCCGCGCGCTACGAGCCGCACCCGAAGCGCCGCGTCGACGAGTCCGAGCTGCTGCTGGGCACCACGGTGCTGCCGGTGGCCGACGCGGTGCGCGCCGTGCTGGCCCGCGCGGTGGACGAGGCCAGGCGCTTCGCGGGCGGGGCCCCGGTCGACCAGCTCGTGCTCACCCACCCCGCCGCGTGGGGCGCGGTGCGCACCGGCGTGCTGCTGCGGGCCGCGCACGGCCTCGGCCGCGAGGTCCGGCTGGTGCCGGAGCCGGTCGCCGCCGCGGTGTTCCACTCCGCCTCGCACGCGGTGCCGGACGGCGCCGCGCTGGCCGTGCTCGACCTGGGCGGCGGCACGGTCGACGCCAGCGTCGTGGTGCGCCGCGCAGGCTCGTTCCAGGTGCTGGCCTCCGAGGGCGACCCCGGTTTCGGCGGCGCGGACATCGACCAGGCGCTGCTGGAGCACATCGGCGGCTCGCTCGCCGAGGCCGACCGCGCGGCGTGGGCGCAGCTCGTCGAGGGCAGGGAGCTGGCCGACCGGCGCAAGCGGCGGGTGCTGCGGCAGGACGTGCGCGGCGCCAAGGAGACCCTGTCCCGGCACTCCTACACCGACGTGCCGCTGCCGCCGCCGCTGCCCGACGCGCACGTCACCAGGCTCGACCTGGAGCGGCTGGTGGCCGAGCCGCTGGCTCGGGCCGCCGCACTGGTGGCCTCCACCGCGCGCGCCGCCGGGTTGGAGCCCGGCGCGCTGGCCGCGGTGTTCCTGGTCGGCGGCACGAGCCGGGTGCCGCTGGTGGCGCGCCTGGTGCTGGAGCAGACCGGCGCGGTGCCGACCAGCATCGACCAGCCGGAGACCGTGGTGGCCAGGGGCGCGCTGCTCGCGGCGGCCGGTCCCGGCGAGCAGCCCCGCGCGGGCGGGCCGTCCGGGACCGAGGGGCCGACCACCCGGATCACCCCGCCCGACGACGGGGCCACCCACAAGATCACCCCCGCCGACGGGCGCACCCGCAAGATCACCCGGCGGATGACCGCGCCGCCGCTGCCCGGCCCGGTCCAGTCGAGCCCGGTCCAGCCGGGGCCGCCGCAACCCGGCCCGCCGCAGTCGGGCCCGTTCGCCCAACCGCAGCTCCCGCCACCGCTCCCGCCGCCCCGGCTGACCCGATTCCCGAGCACCATGCCGCCGCAGCCCCGGCCCCGACCGGGGCCGCCCGCGCGCCGCAGCCGGGTGCCGCTGGTGGTCGGCGGGGTGCTCGCGCTGGTCCTGGTGGTCGGCGCGGCCACCGCCTACGCGCTCACCGGCGGCTGGTGGTCCGGTTCCGGCCCGTCGCCCGCGCCGACCACGTCCGCGCCGCCCGCCGACGAGCGGGTCACGGCCCAGTACGACTACCGCTTCTCCCGGCCGGAGGGCTGGGAGCAGTCCGGCAGCGACGCGCAGGAGCGCAGGGTGCAGCTCAAGCCCTCGGGCGCGACCGGCGACGGCGCCGTGCTGGTCGTGCAGGAGCGCAGGCTCAACTACGACGCGACCGCCGAACCCGGTCGCGCGCAGGCCGAGCTGCGCGCCCAGTACGAGGCGGGCGGGGCCGGCTTGTCCGATTTCGACGCGGGCGCGTCGTTCGCGGGCAAGGATGTGGTGCACTTCCGCGAAGCGGGCCAGGGCGCCTCGACCGACTGGTACGTGGTGTTCCAGGAGCGCGTGCAGGTCAGCGTCGGCTGCCGGTACGCGGACCAGGACCGCGAGCGGGTGCGGTCCGCCTGCGAGCACGTGGTGCGGACCCTGTCCGTGACGAGCTGACTTCCGGAGCAGGGGGCATGACCGGCATCCAGGACGCCTACGCCAGGTTCCGCTCGGACCTGGCCGCCGCCACCACCAGGGCGAGCCGGGCCTCGGGCGAGGGCGGCGCGCGCAACGCGGCCCTGCGCGCGGCCACCAGGGAGCTCGCCGACCGGGCGCGGGCGGGCAAGCCCGACCCGGCCTCCACCGGAACCTCCCCGGACGTCCGCAGGGTGGCGGGCGGCTGGCGCGAGGGCAGGGGGCTGCCCGTCGAGAATTTGCCCTCGGAAATGCCGGGCGCCGCCGGGGAATCGCAAGCGCAAACGGAAGCGAATGCAAATCGGGTGCACGAGCAAACGCGACCGGCGTCACGTCCCGCGACGGCCCGAGGTGCGCGACCGGCGGTGGAGCAGGGCGATGACGAGGACTTTTCGCAAGCGCGAATCATGAGCTGAGGCGGGCGCCACGTCACTGAGCGTTTACACGCGCAACTACTTCCGGTGAATGCGCGACAGCGGGGAACCGGTCGTGGCAGTGTCTGCGTCGCAACACCGTGCCGGCCCGGCACAGGCTTGATCTCAATGACCTAGGGGGTCACACGCAATGGCTGGTTACTCCACCGGAACTCCCGAGCTCCAGAACGCGGCTCGGGACATCACCAACACCAACGGCAACGTCCAGGGCATCCTGGGCCAGCTGCGGTCCACGGTGGACTCGCTCGCCCCCGCGTGGGTGGGTAACGCCGCCGACTCGTTCAACAAGCTGATCGAGCGCTTCAACGACGACGCCCGCAAGCTGAACGAGGCGCTGCTCGCCATCGCGAACGAGATGGACAGCACGGCCGCGACCTACATCCAGCAGGAAGAGGAGCAGGCGCAGGAGATGTCCACCATCTCCAACCGCCTCGGTGGCGGTTTCTGATCGTTGGGAATTCATTCCCACGCTCTCTTCGCTCCACCTGCAATTCTTTTTCCGCTGTGTAGCTTCACTTCCTAGGGGAGATCATGAACGACCAGATCAAGGTTGACTTCGGGCAGCTGTCCGGCGCCGCGGGCGACATCTCGGGCCACGCCACCAAGGTGCAGACCGAGCTGGACGAGCTCAAGCAGCGCCTCGCGCCCGTCATCGCGCAGTGGGAGGGCTCGAGCTCCGAGACCTACCAGGAGGCGCAGCGCAAGTGGGACACCTCCGCTGCCGACCTGCAGCAGGTCCTCGCGTCCATCGGTACCGCCGTCGCCGCGGCCACCGAGGCCTACCAGTCCGCTGAGCAGCGGAACACCGGCCGCTGGGGCTGATCCCGCTCGCGGTCCGCTGCGACCGCGATCGCCAGCCGCGCCGCGGGCCCCGCGACCTCACGGTCGCGGGGCCTCGGCACGTGCGGGGGCAGGTCCCCGGCGCGTTCTCGACGACCGGTTGCACAGCGTGACAGGGGGGTCGTTTTGACCCGCCCGACACCCAACCGGTATCTTCCTACTTTGTTGTGCGGTACCCGGGTGCGCCCACTGCGCTCCTCGTGTTCTGGTCCTTGCCCGTGATTGGGGTCCGGCCTGAGCAGCCGCCGCAATGACCCCTGACGCAAGTGACGACGAGGTAGACCCGTGCGCACGTACAGCCCGAAGCCCGGCGAGGTGACCCGCGCCTGGCACGTGATCGACGCCCAGGACCTGGTGCTCGGTCGGCTCGCCACCCAGGCCGCGACGCTGCTGCGCGGCAAGCACAAGCCGACCTACGCCCCACACGTTGACACCGGTGACTTCGTCATCGTCATCAACGCGGACAAGGTGGCGCTGACCGGCAACAAGCGGGAGCAGGCGTTCGCCTACCGCCACTCCGGCCACCCCGGTGGTCTGAGCAAGCAGTCCTTCGGCGAGCTCCTCGACACCCGCGCCGACCGCTTGGTCGAGAAGGCGATCAAGGGCATGCTGCCCAAGAACCGCCTCGGCCGCGCGATGGCCTCCAAGCTGAAGGTCTACACCGGCTCGGAGCACCCGCACGCCGCGCAGCAGCCGCAGCCGTTCGAGATCAAGAAGGTCGCCCAGTGACCGAGCAGAACGAGGAAGTCGCCGTGAGCACCCCTGAGACCGAGAACGACGCCGCCCCGGCGGCGGAGGTCGCCGAGTTCGACGCCGTCGAGGCCGAGGCCACCGAGGGCGAGGCCGCTGAGGCCGACGCCGTCGACGGTGACGTCGAGTCCGACGCCGACGTCGAGGTCGAGGAGGGCGAGGTCGAGGAGGAGTCCGCTCCCGTCGTCCTCCACCAGCTGAACGGCGCGCCGCACCTGGCGCAGACCGTCGGCCGCCGCAAGGAGGCGATCGTCCGCGTTCGCCTGCTGCCCGGCACCGGCAAGTTCACGCTCAACGGCAAGACGATGGACCAGTACTTCCCGAACAAGGTCCACCAGCAGCTCATCCGCGAGCCCCTGGTCACGACCGAGAAGCCCGAGACGTTCGACGTCATCGCGAACCTGCGCGGCGGCGGCACCACCGGCCAGGCCGGTGCGCTGCGCCTCGCGATCGCCCGCGCGCTGATCGCCGTCGACTCCGAGGACCGCCCGGTCCTCAAGAAGGCCGGCTTCCTCACCCGCGACCCGAGGGTCAAGGAGCGGAAGAAGTACGGCCTCAAGAAGGCGCGCAAGGCGCCTCAGTACAGCAAGCGCTGACCCCTTCACCGGGAAGGCGAGCACCACACTGCGGGAGCAGCGGTTCACCGAACCGCTGCTCCCGCAGTGCTCTGTGTGGGGTTCGCCACTGCTTCGACCACACGGAGGCCCGCACATCATGGCTCGGCTGTTCGGCACCGACGGCGTTCGCGGGCTCGCGAACGCCGACCTCACCCCGGAACTCGCGCTCTCCGTCGCCGCCTCGGCGGCGCGGGTGCTCGCCGAGCACGACCGGTCGCACCGCCCCGTCGCGGTGGTCGGCCGCGACCCCAGGGCCAGCGGCGAGATGCTGGAGGCCGCCGTCGTGGCGGGCCTGGCCAGCGCGGGCGCGGACGTGCTGCGCGTGGGCGTGCTGCCCACGCCCGCCGTCGCGCACCTGGTCGGCGCGCTCGGCGCCGACGTCGGCGTGATGATCTCCGCCTCGCACAACCCCATGCCGGACAACGGGGTGAAGCTGTTCGCCGCCGGTGGGCACAAGCTGCCCGACGCCGTCGAGGACGAGATCGAGCAGAAGCTCGGCGAGGGCGCGCACCGCCCGACCGGCGCCGAGGTGGGCCGGGTCCGCGACGTGCCGGACGCCCTGAGCCAGTACGTCGAGCACCTGCTGAAGGTCGTGCCGAGCAGGCTGGACGGCCTGAAGGTCGTGGTGGACTGCGCGAACGGCGCGGCGTCCGGCGCGGCCCCCGAGGCGTACCGCAGGGCGGGCGCCGAGGTCGTCGAGATCAACGCGGCCCCGAACGGCCTGAACATCAACGAGGACTGCGGCTCGAACCACATCGCGCAGCTGCGCGCCGCCGTCCTGGAGCACGGCGCCCACCTCGGCATCGCGCACGACGGCGACGCGGACCGCTGCGCCGCCGTGGACGCGAACGGCGACGAGGTCGACGGCGACCAGATCATGGCGGTGCTCGCGCTGGCCATGCAGGAAGCGGGCGAGCTGACCGACAACACCCTGGTGGTGACGGTCATGAGCAACCTGGGCCTGCACCTGGCGATGCGCGAGCACGGCATCGCGCTGCGCACCACGGCGGTCGGCGACCGGTACGTGGTGGAGGAGCTGCGGGCGGGCGGCTACGCCCTGGGCGGCGAGCAGTCGGGCCACGTGGTCCTGCCCGCGCACGCCACGACCGGCGACGGCCTGCTCACGGCGCTGCGCCTGATGGCGCGGGTGGCGTCCACCGGCAAGCCGCTGGCGGAGCTGGCGGGCGTGATGCGCAGGCTGCCGCAGGTGCTGCTGAACGTCGTGGTGTCCGACAAGGCGACGGTGGCCGCGGCCCCGTCCGTGGCGGAGGCGGTGGCGGCCGTGACGGAGGAGCTGGGCGACACCGGTCGCGTGCTGCTGCGGCCGTCGGGCACGGAGCAGCTGGTGCGGGTGATGGTCGAGGCCCCGACGCACGAGCTCGCGGAATCGGCGGCGCAGCGGTTGGCGGGCGTGGTCAGCGCGGTGCGCTGAGCGCGCGGCGTGGGTTGGAATTTCCTGGCGGTCCGCCGGGGTGCGTTGCCCCCTTCGATGAAGTGATCATTTTCCCGGATCGGTGAACTCGGGACGCCTTTGCGCGGGCGTTCCGAGTTCACCGCCGTCCGAGGACGATCCCGCCCCCTCGCGCGTTGTTCGCTCCGGCAAAGACGATGCGAAATCCGCTGTTCGGCGGAGAGCCACCTGGCAGGCTGTGCACGGAACCTGGTGGCGCCTGAACGCGTCCGAACCAGGAGTTCAAGGGGAGGGCGGAAGCAGTGGCTGGTTACGGGGTCAGTCCCGCTGATCTGCAGAAGGTCGCGGGCCAGTACGAGGACCACGGGACGGACATCATCCAGATGAGCTCCGGGTTGGCCCCCGGCGTCGGCGCGGGCCAGGTCGGGCGGAAGTTCCAGGGTGTCGCGGCCACGTACAAGGCCTACTTCGACCGCCTCCAGGAGAACGTGAACACCTTCGGGCGCGGCTCCAACAACGTCGCCCAGCGGCTCAAGGACGTCGCGAACTCGTACCAGGGCGAAGAGCAGGGCAACGCCTCCAGGTTCGGCGGGTGATCGCGGTGGCCGACCAGAACGAGATCAAGAAGCTCCTCGACGACCCGAACGTCACCGGGGACACCAAGAAGCAGCTCGTGCGGGCGCTGGCGGGGGCGGGCGCGAGCGAGGACGAGGTGCGCCGCTACGGCGAGGCCAACGGCGTCGAGGTGCCGGACGACCCCGGTTTCTGGGACTACGTCGGCACGGGCGTCCTCCTCGTGCCCACGGTGGGCCTCAGCGGGGCGAAGCTCGCTCACGACGAGGGTTCGCGCGCCGCCTGGGAGCAGGACGGCAAGAACGCCGACTCCATCGTCGCCAAGGCCAAGGGGGAGCGCGAGCTCGGCTCCACCCAGAAGACCCTGGACGAGACCGGCGACTTCCGCTCCTCCGACGAGCTGCTCGACGCGGGCGCGCCCGGACTGCGGTTCTTCGAGACCTGGATCCCGCTCTACAAGGGCGCCAACGAGGCCAGCGGCCACAACGGCCAGGTGCCCGCCCTCACCGACCTCTACGCGAACTACGACCAGGTCAGGGGCATCGACCTGGTCAAGTTCCGCGAGGACGCGGAGAAGGTCGACAAGGCCGCGGGCGAGCTGGACGGCCACCAGAACCAGCTCGGTTCCGCCTGGAACACCCTCGGCGGCTGGCAGGGCGACGCGGCGACCGCCGCCAACGGCTTCAACGGCAAGTTCCTGAACACCGCCGGTGGCTTCATCGAGTCCACCAAGGGCGTGCCCGGCACGATCACCGCTGCGGCGAAGCACATCCAGGACCAGGTCAAGGACTTCGCCCAGGCGGTCCACGACATGCACTCGGACAAGTGCGGCCAGCTCGCGCCCGCCGAGGCGGTGGACGAGATCCGCAAGGCCAAGGGCGGGCTCCTGCCCAGCGACGTCACGATCAGCGACTGGCTGTCGGGCGACTGGATCTCGATGTTCGGGAAGGCCTTCGTCGGCCTGGTCCTCGGCGGACCCGTCGGCTCGGGCATCGGGGCCGCGATCGGCCTCGCGGACCACGCCAAGGACGTGCGCGAGCGGCTCATCACCGAGTCCAAGGAGAAGCTCAAGCTCCTCTGCCAGGAGTTCGACGCCAAGAAGCAGTCCTTCGACTCGTACTGCACCAGCGTCCAGACCGGCGTCCAGACCGGTTACGACACGATGTTCGGCCAGCTCGAGGGGCAGATCAAGGACAAGGCGCTCGGCGAGGTCACCGACGCGCCCTCGTTCAGCGGCGAGAACGGCAACGCCACCACCGCGCAGCAGTCCTCCTCCAACACCGGCACGGGCACCGGCACCGGAACCGGCACCGGCAGCGGGACGGGCACGGGCTCCGGCGGCGGGATGACGGGCTCCGGCGGCGGCGCGCCCGCCACGCCGGAGATGCCCGAGATCCCCACCCCCGAGAACCCCCTGGACGCGGACGGCGACGGCAAGCCGGACGGCCTGGAGGGCGAGGGCGGAGGCGCGGGCTCCGGGACCGGGGACGACACCGCGCCGTCGGGCGCGGGCGGCTCCGGGACCGAGGGGCCGGACGGCCTGGTCGGTGGGGGCGGCAAGCAGCCCGAGCAGGTCACCGTGCGCAGCGGCGACAACGAGCTGACCGTCACCGAGCCCGACGAGGACGGTCACGTGCAGCTCACCGTCGACACCCCGGACGGCCAGCCGAAGACCTACGACCTGGACTTCAGCGCCAACCCCGACGCGTACAAGGCGCTCACCGGCAAGGAGCTGCCCGAGGGCGGCGTCGTGGCGGACGGCTCCGCCGACGGCGCGGCGACCACGCCCGGTGCGGCGGGTTCCGGCGCGGTCGGCGCCGGTGGCGCGGGCGGCGCGGGTTCCGGCGGCGCGGCGGGCTCCGCCTCCGGCGCGGGCGGCTCGGCCACGCCGGTCCAGGCGGGCGAGGACGGCAGGGCCGTCATCGAGCAGGACGGCCTGAAGATCATCGCCGAGGTCGACCCGCTGACCGGGGAGATCAACCTGTCCGTCGACGACGGCCAAGGCGGTAAGCCCAACGAGTTCGGCGTCGAGTTCGGCGAGGACGCCACCTCGGCGGGCCTCGGCTCGCTGCCGGGCGCCGGTCTGCCGGGCGGCGCGGCCGGTTCCGCGACCGGTGCGGCCTCGACCGCGCAGGGCTTCGCGGCCGACGCCGATCAGCTCGTCGGGCAGGACCTCGCCGACCCGGTGGAGACCGCGCGGGGCTTCACCGAGCCGCTCGCCGAGGCCCCGCAGGCCTTCACCGAGCCGGTCGGCTTCACGGAGCCCGTCCAGGGCTTCACCGAGCCCTCCTACACCACCCGTGGCTTCACCGAGCCCGCTGCGGCGGCGTACGACGGCGCGCAGCAGGGCGCCACCTCCCAGGGCGGCACCACCTCGCCGAGCGCCACCGGCGTCGGCGCGGCCACCTGGGACGTCCCCGGCACGGGCGGCTCGTCCGGCGGCACCACCGTCACCTCGGGCGCCGCGCTGGTCGGCGACGCGGGCAGCGCCTTCGACAAGGTGGACGCGGCGCTGGGCGGCAGCTCCCTGTCCGGCTCCACCCCGGACGGCGTCGTGGGCCACGGCTCGCAGGACGCCTCGTCGAGCGGCTCGCCGGACGGCGCGGGCAGCTTCGCCGACACCCACACCTCCCAGGCCGGTCAGGCCGGTTCCGCCGTGCTCCCGTCCATGCAGGACGGCTCCGGCCAGGCCGCGAGCGGCATGATGGGCGGCGGGATGATGGGCGGCGGCATGATGGGTGGCGGCGGCGGTGGCCAGGGCGGTGGTCAGGGCGGCGACACCGAGCGCAGCTCCGGCCAGTGGCGCACCTCGGGCTCGCTGTTCGACGACGACAGCAGCGCCATGAACCGCCTGCAGGGCGTGCTGGGCGAGGGGAGCAACCGGTGATCCAGGTCGACGAGCGGGTCCAGGCGGCGTTCGACGAGGCGCTGGCCCGCACCCGCAGGGAGAACTCGCGGATCACCGCCGATCTGGCGGAGACCACGAAGCGGCTGGAGCACGAGTCGAAGGAGCGCGAGGCGCGCGCCGAGGCCGAGCGCGCCCAGCTGCGCGACAAGATCGACCGGATGATGACCGCGCCGCCGCAGAAGCCCCAGCCGAAGCAGGTGGACCGGGGCGCGGGCGAGCTGGCCTTCGGGCTGGAGGACGAGGAGGGCGACCCCCGGCCGTCCCGACCCGCCCAGGCCCCGGTGGAGCAGCAGCCCTGGGGCGGGCAGCCGACGCCGCCCACCCAGCCGTTCACCCAGCAGACGCCGTCCTGGCAGCAGCCCGCCTCGACGCCCCCCGCGCGGGGCCGCAGGGCCGCGCCGCCGCCGGACGACGACGACATGAGCGGCCAGACCTGGCTCTCCTGAGCCCGGTCGCACGAGCAGCGCCGCACGAGCGGCACCGCGCGTGGGGGCTCCCCCGTTTTCGGGGAGGGGAGCCCCTCGCGCCGTGCCCCGAGCCCGGTGCCCCGACCCGGCGCACCGGTGTCGGGAAGTCGTCGCGGCGTCCGGGTGGCGTCGCCCGCGCAGGCCCGGCGTCAGCGGCCCGAGCCGCGTGCCGGAGGCCTACAGGCCCAGCGCCGCTCGCTGGTACACCAGCTCCGCTCCGCGCACGTCGTCCTCCAGCAGCGCGTCCCAGCGCCGCTCGCCCTTGAGCACCCGCAGCAGGAACGCCGTCACCAGCCCGCGCGCCAGCCGCTGCGCCGACCGCTCGCCCCTGCCGTCCAGCAGCAGCTCGCTCCAGTGCCTGCCCTCGGTGAACCCCAGGTGCGAGGCCTTCTCCAGCATCCGCACCTGCACCGGCCCGCGCCACGCCTCCGCGATCGCCTGCGCGTGCCCGATCGGCGGCGCGATGCGGTCCTCGCCGCCCGCCAGGTGCAGGCCCGGCACGCCGACCTCGCGCGCCGCGTCCAGCGCGGACGGCCTCGTCTCGGTCGCCGCCAGGGTCACCACCGCGCGCGCCCTCGGGTCCCGCGCCGCCGCCAGCACGGCCGCGCCGCCGCCCGTCGAGTGACCGGCGACGGCCAGGCGCTCCGGGTCGACCGAGATGCCGCCCTCGCCCAGCCGCACGCCCGTGCACACGTCGAGCGCCGTGCTCAGGTTCGCGGACATCAGCCTGGCCGACGCGAGCGGGCCGCGCTGGGTGTTCGGGGCCGCCGCGACGATGCCCCACGACGCCAGGTGGCGCAGCAGGCCCCGGTAGCGGGTGGCGGGCTGGAGCCAGCCGTGGCTGAACGCGACGGCGGGCAGGCCGAGGCCGGACGCCGGGGTGTAGACCAGGCCGGGCAGCCCGACGAGGGCCAGGTCGCCCCGCAGCACCTCGTGCTCCCCTGGCCTGCTGAGCTGGTCGAGCACCTGCTTCGCCGAGTTGCCGCTCACCCCGGCAACGGTAGTCGATCGCGACCCGGTGCCGCACGCCACGATTGGTCTACACCAAATATGCGCGTTACCTGCGAAAACGGTGTGAACCGACACGTTCGGGGGACCGCATGAATCTGGCTACCCTGTGCGGTGTGTGCGGAATCGTGGGATACGTGGGCCACCGCTCGGCGTTGGACGTGGTGCTCGACGGGTTGAGGCGCCTGGAGTACCGGGGTTACGACTCGGCGGGCGTCGCCGTCCTGGACGGCGCGGGCGGCCTGGCCGTCGAGCGCAAGGCGGGCAGGCTGGCCAACCTGGAGGCCGTCCTCGACGAGGTCGGCCGGGACGGGTTCGCGGGCACCGTCGGCATGGGCCACACCCGCTGGGCCACCCACGGCGCCCCCGTCGACCGCAACTCGCACCCGCACCGCGACGCCACCGGCCGCGTCGCCGTGGTGCACAACGGCATCATCGAGAACTTCGCCGCGCTGCGCTCGGAGCTGGAAGACCTCGGCATCGAGATGGCCAGCGACACCGACACCGAGACCACCGCGCACCTGATCGCGCTGGCCTACTCGGACGGCGACACCAAGGGCGACCTGCCCGGCAGCGTCCGCGCCGTCGTCCGCCGCCTCGAAGGCGCGTTCACGCTCGTCGTGACGCACGCCGACGAGCCCGGCCAGGTCGTCGCCGCCCGCCGCTCCTCCCCGCTCGTGGTCGGCGTCGGCGAGGGCGAGACGTTCCTCGCCTCCGACGTGTCCGCGTTCATCGAGCACACCCGCGAGGCCGTCGAGCTGGGCCAGGACCAGGTCGTCGTGATCACCGCCGACGGCTACGAGGTCACCGACTTCGACGGCGCGCCCGCCGAGGCCAAGCCGTTCACGGTCGACTGGGACCTGTCCGCCGCCGAGAAGGGCGGCCACGAGTACTTCATGCTCAAGGAGATCGAGGAGCAGCCGGACGCGCTGGCCAACACCCTGCGCGGCCACTTCCGCGACGGCCGGATCGTGCTCGACGAGCAGCGCCTGTCCGACCAGGACCTGCGCGACGTCGACAAGGTCTTCGTCGTGGCCTGCGGCTCGGCCTACCACTCCGGCCTGGTCGCCAAGTACGCCATCGAGCACTGGACCCGGCTGCCCGTCGAGGTCGAGCTGGCCAGCGAGTTCCGCTACCGCGACCCGGTGCTCGACCGCGCCACCCTGGTCGTCGCGATCTCCCAGTCCGGCGAGACCGCCGACACCCTGGAGGCCGTGCGGCACGCCCGCGCGCAGAAGGCCCGCGTGCTGGCGGTGTGCAACACCAACGGCGCGCAGATCCCGCGCGAGTCCGACGCGGTGCTCTACACCCACGCGGGCCCGGAGATCGGCGTCGCCTCCACCAAGGCGTTCCTCGCCCAGATCGCGGCGAACTACCTGGTCGGCCTGGCCCTCGCGCAGGCGCGCGGCACCAAGTACCCGGACGAGGTCGCCCGCGAGTTCGCCGAGCTGGAGGCCGCCTCCGCCGCCGTGCAGCGCGTGCTGGGCACCGTCGAGCAGGTCAAGGCGCTCGGCCGCGACCTGGCCGACTCCAAGGCCGTGCTGTTCCTCGGCCGCCACGTCGGCTACCCGGTGGCCCTGGAGGGCGCGCTCAAGCTCAAGGAGCTGGCGTACATGCACGCCGAGGGCTTCGCGGCGGGCGAGCTCAAGCACGGGCCGATCGCGCTGATCGAGGAGGGCCTGCCGGTCGTCGTGGTGATGCCCTCGCCGAAGGGCCGCGCGGTGCTGCACTCCAAGCTGGTGTCCAACATCAGCGAGATCCAGGCGCGCGGCGCGCGGACCGTGGTGATCGCCGAGGAGGGCGACGAGACGGTGCGCCCGTTCGCCGACCACCTCATCGAGGTGCCCGCCGTGCCGACGCTGCTCCAGCCGCTGGTGTCCACCGTCCCGCTGCAGGTGCTGGCGGCGGAGATCGCCAGGTCGCGCGGGTACGACGTGGACAAGCCGCGCAACCTGGCCAAGTCGGTCACGGTCGAGTAGGCGCGCACGTCCGCCGAGCACGCCGCCCGCCGCCGACCTCCGGCGGCGGGCGGTCGTGGTCTGCCGGGGGTGGCGCCCGCGTGT
This sequence comes from Actinosynnema pretiosum, assembly GCF_024171695.1. GTDB lineage: Bacteria > Actinomycetota > Actinomycetes > Mycobacteriales > Pseudonocardiaceae > Actinosynnema > Actinosynnema pretiosum. The sequence continues at coordinate 221,020 of NZ_JAMTCF010000007.1, forward strand.
CCCGCCGAGCGGTCTGGGGCAGTCTGGACCCATGCGGGGTCTGTGGACGACTGAGCGGGTGCGGGCGGCCGAGGAGCGGGTGATGGCGCGCGTGCCGGACGGCGCGCTCATGCGCAGGGCCGCCTTCGGGCTGGCCCGCGTCGCGCTCGGGATGCTGACCGGGCCGCGCCGCCGGGTCGGCCTGCTGGTCGGCGCGGGCGGCAACGGCGGCGACGCCCTGTGGGCGGGCCACTACCTGCGGCGCAGGGGGGTGGCGGTGACCGCGGTGCTGCTCCGGCCGGACCGCGCGCACGCCGAGGGGCTGGCCGCGTTCCGCAGGGCCGGTGGGCGGGTCGTTGACCGGCTGGGCGAGGTCGACCTGGTCGTCGACGGCATCGTCGGGCTGTCCGCGCGCGGCCCGCTGCGCCCGGACGCCGCCGAGCACGTCGCCGCCGTCGACGCCCCGGTGCTCGCCGTCGACCTGCCCAGCGGGATCGACCCGGACACCGGCGCGATCACCGGGCCCGCCGTGCGCGCCGACGTCACGGTCGCCTTCGGCTGCCTCAAGCCGGTGCACGCGCTCGCCGACTGCGGCCGGGTCGAGCTGGTCGACATCGGCCTCGGCCCCGAGCTGGCCGGCCCTGACCTGGCCGAGCTGGAGGACGCCGAGGTCGGCGCGCACTGGCCGGTGCCGGGGCGCGCGGACGACAAGTACACCCAGGGCGTCACCGGGATCGCCGCCGGTTCCGCGACCTACCCCGGCGCGGCCGTGCTGGCTGCCGGGGCCGCGCTGCTCGCCACCTCCGGCATGGTCCGGTACGCGGGCGCGGCGGCCGAGGCGGTCCGGGCGTCCTGGCCGGAGTCGATCTGCACCGGCTCGATCACCGACGCGGGCCGCGTCCAGGCCTGGGTGGTCGGGCCCGGCCTGGGCACCGGGCTCAGCGCCGAGGGCGTGCTGCGCGCGGTGCTGGAGGCGGGCGTGCCGGTGGTCGCCGACGCCGACGCGATCACCATGCTGGCCAACAACCCCGACCTGTGGGACGCCCGCGACCCCGGCACCCCGCTGGTGCTGACCCCGCACGACCGCGAGTTCGAGCGGCTGGCCGGACCGGTGGGGCGGGACCGGGTCGCCGCCGCGAAGCGCGCCGCCGAGCGGTTCGACGCGGTGGTGCTGCTCAAGGGCAACGCGACCGTGCTCGCCGGACCGGACGGCCGGGTGCTCGTGAACCGGGCGGGCGCGGGCTGGGCGGCCACCGCCGGGTCGGGCGACGTGCTGTCCGGGCTGGTCGGGACGCTGCTGGCGGCCAGGCTCGACCCGCTGCTCGCGGCGGCCTGCGCGGCGCGGGCCCACTCGACGGCGGCGGACCTGGCCGCGCGCGGCGCGCCCATCCCGGCGTCGGCGCTGCTCAGGGCCGTGCCGGACGCGATCCGCGCGCTGCGGGCAGGCGCCGCGTAGTGGCGCGGGGCGCCCCGCGCGGGTCCAGCGCCTCGGCTCGGCCGGTGCGCTCCCACCCGTGCCACGAGTGGCGCGCCGCCCGCCGATCACCTGCTATGACACCATGAACCGCGCTATGGCTGCTCCCCGCGCTGAGATCGTCATCGACCTCGACAACCTCCGGCACAACACCGCGTACCTGGCCGCCCGCGCGCCGGGCGCCGAGCTGATGGCCGTGGTCAAGGCCGACGGCTACGGCCACGGCGCGGTCGAGGTGGCGCGGACCGCGCTCGGCGCCGGTGCGACCTGGCTGGGGTCCTGCTCCATCCCGGAGGCGCTCGCGCTGCGCGCCGGGGGGATCACCGCGCCCGTGCTGGCCTGGCTCGACACCCCGGACACCGACTTCGCGCCCGCGATCGCCGAGGGCGTCGACCTCGGCCTGTCCACGCCGGGCTCGCTGGAGTCCGCAGCCGCCGCCGCGCGCCGGGCGGGCAGGCGCGCCCGCGTCCACCTCAAGATCGACACCGGGCTGTCCCGCAACGGCTGCCCCGCCGACGAGTGGGAGGCGTTCGTCGAGCTGGCCGCCGCCACGCCCGAGGTCGAGGTGCACGCCGTCTGGTCGCACCTGGCGTGCGCCGACGAGCCCGGCCACCCGGCCACCGACGCGCAGGCCGAGCGGTTCGACGACGCCCACCGCGCCGCCCTGCGCGCTGGCCTCGACCCGAAGCGGCACCTGGCGAACTCGGCCGCCCTGCTCACCCGGCCCGACCTGCACTTCGACCTGGTCCGGCCGGGCATCGCGCTGTACGGGCTCAACCCGGTGCCCGACGAGCACGACCTGCGGCCGGTCATGACGTTCCGCTCCAGCGTGGTGCGCACCAAGCGCATCCGGGCGGGCGAGTCCGTCTCGTACGGCCTGACCTGGACCGCGAAGTCCGACACCTCGCTCGCGCTGGTGCCGGTCGGCTACGCGGACGGCGTGCCGCGCGCCCTGTCCAACCGGATGCACGTGCGGCTCGCGGGCCGCAGGCGCCCGGTGGTCGGGCGGGTCTGCATGGACCAGGTCGTGGTGGACTGCGGGGACGACGAGATCGCGGAGGGGGACGAGGTCGTGCTGTTCGGGACCGGCGTCGACGGCGGGCCGACCGCCCGCGAGTGGGCGGACACCACCGGCACCATCGACTACGAGATCGTGACGGGGATGCACCGGCCGCGCGTGGTGAGGACCTACCGGTGAAGACGCTGTGGAAGGCCGTGAGCGTGGTCGGCGGGGTGCTGGGCGCCGCGGCGACCGGCGTCGCCGTTGGCGTCGCGGCCAACCACCGCAAGGTCACCGGCGAGCGGAACCAGGACGACCCCTTGGCCGACGAGCCCATCGGCAGGCTGCGCCCGACCCGCGAGTCCACCGTGGCCGCCGACGACGGCGTGCCCCTGTCGGCCGAGGAGGTCGACCCGGCGGACGGCGGCGAGACCGAGCTGACCGTGGTGCTCGTGCACGGCTTCGCGCTCGACCGCCGCTGCTGGCACTTCCAGCGCCGCGACCTGGCCGAGCTGGTCGACCCGAGGGTGCGGCTGGTGCTGTACGACCAGCGCAGCCACGGCCGCTCCGGCCGCTCGCCCGCCGAGTCCAACACCATCGACCAGCTGGCCCGCGACCTGGACGCGGTGATCCGCTCGATGGCGCCCACCGGGCCGCTGGTGCTGGTCGGGCACTCCATGGGCGGCATGACGATCATGGCGCTGGCCGAGGAGAACCCGACCCTGTTCGCCGAGCGGGTGCGCGGCGTCGCGCTGGTGGGCACGGCGGCGGGCGAGGTCGGCGGCGCGGGGCTGCCCAAGTCGGTGCTGTCCCGGTACAACCCGGTCACCCTCGGCGTCGGCAGGCTCGCCGGGCTCCAGCCGAGCGCGGTGGAGTGGGCCAGGCGGCGGGCCAACATCCTCACCTGGAGCGGCATCCGGGCGCTCGCGTTCGGCGATCGCGGCGTGCCGACCTCGCTCGTCGACCTGATGGACGAGATGATCGCCGGGATCAAGGTGCAGGTGCTCACCGAGTTCCTGGAGACGCTCGGCACCCACGACCGGTACAAGGCGCTGGCCGGTCTGCGGCACTGCGAGGTGCTGGTGGTCAGCGGCGACGCCGACCGGCTCACCCCGTTCTCGCACGCGGAGCGGATGGCCGAGGAGATGCCGCACAGCGAACTGGTCCGCGCCCCCGGCGCGGGCCACATGGTGATGATGGAGCAGGCCGAGTTGGTGACCGCGCACCTGGTGGACCTGGTGCGCCGCAGCGCGGCCGTCGAGGACGAGGACGGGCGACGGTGGTGGCGAGCGTGATGCTGCCGACGGTGGCGGACACCGAGGGGTTCGGCAGGGCGCTGGGCGAGTCGGCGCGGGCGGGCGACCTGATCCTGCTCGCCGGGCCGCTGGGCGCGGGCAAGACGGCGCTGGTGCGCGGCCTCGCGGCCGGGCTGGGCGTGCGGGGGCGGGTGAGCTCGCCGACGTTCGTGATCGCGCGCGTGCACGACGCCGGTGAGCGCGGCGTGGCGCTGGTGCACGTGGACGCGTACCGGCTGGGCGGCGACCTGGACCAGCTGGACGACCTCGACCTGGACACCGACCTGGTGGACGCGGTGGTGGCCGTCGAGTGGGGCGAGGGCGCGGCGCGGCTGTCCGAGGACCACCTGCTGGTGCGGTTGGAGCGGCGGGACGACGACGTGCGCGTGGCGACCCTGGAGCCGAGCGGGGCGTGGGTCGGGCGGGAGCTGCCGGGTTCCGCGCTGCCCGGTTCGGCGCTGCCCGCTGCGGGGTCCCGCAGCCCGGAGGCCGTCGACCGCAACGGCTGAGCGGGCATCGGTCCCATTCCACGTGACGGGGTCATGGGGGCTCCGTCGTGAGGAGGAACCGATGCTTCGCAGGGTTGCGGTGCTGTTCGCGGCACTGGCTGGGGTGGCCCTCGCACCGGTGGCGGTCGCCGGGGCCTCGCCCGACGCCGACGTCGCGTGCGACACGAACTGGGGAACCGGTGACCGGGACGTCTGGGGCGGCGCGGCCGAGGGCTCGCTGACCGGCGTCCGGTCCGGGCAGCACGAGTGCTTCGACCGGCTGGTGCTTGACCTGGGCGCGGCGGACGCGGCCGGGTTCCACGTCGGGTACCGGGACGAGCTGGGGCACATCGCGAAGGACCAGGTGCTGCCGCTGCGCGGCGACGGCACGCTCGTGGTCCTGGCGGACGTGCCCGGCCAGGGCTACCAGCCGGTGAACCCGGCCGAGGTGGTCGACGTGACCGGGTACCGGACGTTCCAGCAGGTCAGGTGGGCGGGCTCGTTCGAGGGCCAGGTCAAGCTGGGCGTCGGCACGCCCGCCGAGCTGCCGTTCCGGGTGACCTCGGGTGACGGCAAGCTCGTGGTGGACGTGGCGCACTCGTAGGGCTGACGGGGTGCGGGCCGTGGCGGCGGCCCACACCCCACCCCCACCCCCACCCCCACCCGAGCGGGTCGCTCACCGCCGCAGCTCCCGCTTGAGCACCTTGCCGAGGTCGTTGCGCGGCAACGAGTCCACGAGCACCAGCGCGCGCGGTCGCTTGTGCGGGGCCAGCAGCCCGGCCACGTGGTCGGCCAGCTCCTCCAGCGTCGGCTCCCGACCGCCTGCCACCACCCACGCCACGACCCGCTCGCCCAGGTCCTCGTCCGGCTCGCCGACCACCGCCACCTCGGCCACGTCCGGGTGCTCCAGCAGCGCGTTCTCGATCTCGCCCGCGCCGATCTTGTACCCGCCGCTCTTGATCAGGTCCGTGGCCCGCCGCCCCACGATCCGCAGGTACCCGTCCGGCTCCAGCACCGCCAGGTCACCGGTCCGGAACCACCCGTCGCGGAACGCCTCGCGGGTCGCGTCCGGCCGGTTCAGGTACTCGGTGAACAGCCCCGGCCCGCGCACCTCCACCTCGCCGATCTCACCGGGCTCGCCCACCACCCGCACGGTGGTGCCGTCCAGCGCCCGCCCGACCGCGCCCGGCCTGCGGTCGCCCGACGCCCGCACGCTCGTGATGATCAGCGTCTCGGTCATCCCGTACCGCTCCACCACCCGCTGCCCGGTCAGCGCGCTGATCCGCTCGTGCACCGCCGAGGGCAGCGCCGCCGACCCGGACACCAGCAGCCGCGCCTTCCCGAACGCCTCCGCGTGCTCCGGGGCCTGCGCGAGTCGGTGGTACATCGTCGGCACGCCGAACAGCACCGTCCCGTCCCCGGCCAGCGCCTCGGCGGCGGCCTCCGCGGTGAACGACCCCAGGTGGTGCGCCGTCCCACCCCGCCGCAGCGGCCCCAGCACGCCGAGGCACAGCCCGTGCACGTGGAACAGCGGCAGCCCGTGCACCACCACGTCGTCCCCGGTCCACTCCCACGCGGCGGCCAGCGCGTCCAGGTTCGCCGCCAGCGCCCGCCTCGGCAGCACCACGCCCTTGGGCGGCCCGGTCGTGCCGGACGTGTAGATCACCAGCGCGGGCGCCTCGGCGTCCGGCTCCGGGAGCTCCACCACCGGCCCGGTCGGCAGCTCCCCGTCGACCACCAGGTCGGGCGCGCTGTCGTCCAGCACGTGCCGCAGCTCCCGCTCGCCGATCCTCGGGTTCAGCGGCACCACCGGCACCCCGGCCAGCAGCGCGCCGACCACGACCACGCACGTCTCCAGGGTCGGCCTGGCCCACACCGCCACCAGCCGCCTTCCCACGAGCCCGTGCGCGACGGCGCGGGCCCGCTCACCCAGCTCCCGGTAGTCCAGCTCCCCGTCGGGGAAGCGCAGTGCGGTCTTGTCGGCGACGTCGGCATCGGCCAGCGCGGGCAGCAGCATGGGCTACACCGTGCCGCCGCCCGCCATCCGTCACAAGTGCGGTTCGAGCCACGCCACCAACCGCGACTTCGGCCTCGCGCCGACCGACTGCGCGACCAGCTCCCCGTCCCGGTACAGGTTCAGCGTCGGCGCCGACATGATCCGCGCGTCCCGCGCCACCGCCGGGCTCGCGTCCACGTCCACCCGGCTCACCACCACCCCCGGCAGCTCCCGGTCCAGCTCCGCCAGCACCGGCTCCAGCACCCGGCACGGCGGGCACCACGTCGCCCCGAACTCCACCAGGTGCAGCCCCTCGGCGATCCCGGCCCCGAACGTCCCGTCGGTCAGCTCCCGCACGACTTCCCCTTCCGCCTGGCCTCGGCCTCCGCCGAGGCGAGCTGGTCGCGCACCCGTTCCCTGGCCACCTCCAAGCCCGCGATGCACTCCTCGATCTCGGCGAGCTTGCGCCGGTACACCGCCACCGAAGCCGGGCACGACCCGCCGCTCGCGCTGCCGCCCAGCAGGCACTCCACGAACGGGCGGGTGTCCTCCAGCGCGAACCCGATGCTCGTGAGCGACCTGATCTCGGTCACCAGCCGCAGGTCCGACTCCTCGTACTCGCGCCTGCCGTTCGGCCCGCGCCGGTCCGGCAGCAGCCCCAGTGACTCGTAGTAGCGCAGCGCCCGCGTCGTCGTTCCGCAGCGCTGAGCCAGTTCCCCGATGCGCACCGGTGCATCATCGGCGTTGACGTGGACGTCAAGTCCAGTCCCGCCGCCGCGCACCCGTATGGTGACCCGGTGCTAGTGCTCGCCTTGGACACCGCCACGCCCGCAGTGACCGCAGGGGTCGTGGAACTCGAAGCCGGATCGCCGCCGAGGACCCTCGCCCAGCGGGTCACGGTCAACGCCAAGGCGCACGGCGAACTCCTCACCCCGCACCTGACCGAGGCGCTGGCCGAGGCGGGCCGCGCGCTCTCCGACGTGGACGCGATCGTGGTCGGCGCCGGTCCCGGACCGTTCACCGGGCTGCGGGTCGGCCTGGTCACCGCCGCCGCGCTCGGCCACGCCCTCGACCGCCCGGTGCACCCGGTCGCCACCACCGACGCCCTCGCGCACGACGCCGCGACGGGCGCGCCGCTGCTGGTCGCCACCGACGCCCGCCGCCGCGAGGTCTACTGGGCCGCCTACGACGCGGACGGCCGCCGCACGCACGGCCCGGACGTCGAGCGCCCCGCCGAGCTGGCCGGGAAGCTGGCAGACCTCGGGCTCGCGCAGGCCGTCGGCGAGGGCGCCGCGCTCTACGCCGACGTGCTCGGCCTGCCGGTGCTCGACGGCCACGCGCACCCGTCCCCGGCAGGCCTGGTCGCCGCGGCGGCCGACGCGCTGCTCTCCGGCGCCGAGCCCGCCCCGCTCACCCCGCTCTACCTGCGCCGACCGGACGCCGTCGAGCCCACCGGCCGCAAGCGGGTGACCCGCCCGTGAACACCGGCACGGTGGTGCTCTCGCCGCTGCGCCCCGAGGACGTCCCGCGCTGCTCCGAGATCGAGCACCGGCTGTTCCCCGGCGACGACCCGTGGAGCGAGAACTCGTTCCTCAGCGAGCTGAGGGCGGGCAACTTCTACCTCGGCGCCCACGCGGACGGCGAGCTGGTCGGCTACGCGGGCCTCGGCCTGACCGACTTCGAGAGCAGCGTCCACACGATCGCCGTCGAGACCGCCTGGCAGGGCAGGGGCATCGGCAAGGCCCTGCTCCGCGCGCTGCTGGCGCGGGCCGACCGGGACGGCCTGCCGGTGTTCCTGGAGGTCCGCACCGACAACGAGCCCGCCATCGCCCTCTACCTCGCGCACGGCTTCGAGCACCTCGGCCTGCGCCGCCGCTACTACCAGCCCTCCGGGGCCGACGCCTACACCATGGGAAGGCCCGCGAACCGTGACTGACCGGCTCATCCTCGGCATCGAGAGCAGCTGCGACGAGACCGGCGCGGGCATCGTCCGCCTCGGCGCGGACGGTGGCATGGAGCTGCTGGCCGACGAGGTCGCCTCCAGCGTCGAGCAGCACGCCCGGTTCGGCGGCGTCGTCCCCGAGGTCGCGTCCAGGGCGCACCTGGAGGCCATGGTCCCGTCGATGCGGCGGGCGCTGGAGACGGCCGACGTCGACCTCGCGCAGATCGACGCCATCGCCGTCACCGCCGGTCCCGGCCTCGCGGGCGCGCTGCTGGTCGGCGTCTCCGCCGCGAAGGCCTACGCCGCCGCGCTGAACAAGCCGCTGTACGGCGTCAACCACCTGGCGGGCCACGTCGCCGCCGACACCCTCCAGCACGGGCCGCTGCCCGAGCGGTGCCTGGCGCTGCTGGTGTCCGGCGGGCACTCCCAGCTGCTGCTCGTGGAGGGCCTGGCGTCGAGCATCACCGAGCTGGGCTCCACCGTGGACGACGCGGCGGGGGAGGCCTACGACAAGGTCGCCCGGCTGCTCGACCTGCCCTACCCCGGCGGTCCGCCGATCGACAAGCTCGCCAAGCAGGGCGACGGGTGCGCCATCGCCTTCCCCAGGGGGCTGACCGGGCCGCGCGACGCCAAGTACGACTTCTCGTTCTCCGGCCTGAAGACCTCCGTGGCCCGCTGGGTCGAGCGCAGGGAGGCGGCGGGCGAGGAGGTCCCGCTGGCCGACGTCGCCGCGTCGTTCCAGGAGGCGGTGGCCGACGTGCTCACCGCCAAGGCGATCCGGGCCTGCCGGGACCTCGACGTGGACACCCTGGTTATCTCCGGCGGGGTCGCGGCGAACTCGCGGCTGTCCGGGCTCGCCGCCGAGCGGTGCGCGGACGCCGGGATCACCCTGCGCGTGCCGAGGCCCCGGCTGTGCACCGACAACGGCGCGATGATCGCCGCGCTGGGCGCGCACCTGGTCGCGGCGGGCGCGAAGCCCTCGGACCTGGCGCTGTCCACCAACCCCGGCCTGCCGGTCGACGTGGTCCAGGTCCGCTGACACCGGGTCGACCAACACAGGGTCGACCACCACCGGGTCGACCAACGCCGGGGCCGCCCGCGCGGGCCGCTCAAGCCCCCCCGTCCCGAGTTCACCCGGTGGTGTGGTGCGTTCAGCCCACACCACCGGGCTTGATCCCTCCCTAGCATTCGGCGCAACCGGTTGCGCGCCCCCTGACCAGGGGTGATGGCCGCCTCCGGCGAGACGTTGCCACGGGGAGAGATGTCCGCTTCACCGCACCTGAAGAAGTACTTCGCCCAGCGGATGCGAAGGTCCACCACGTCCCTGCTGCTGTGGGCGGTGCTCGTCAGCGGCATCGTGCTCCTCGGCGGCTCCGCCCTGGGCACGCTCACCGCCGAGCACACCGAGGTCACCGCGACCGCCGTCGCCGAGACCACCACCTCCCAGACCACGGGGAGCCGCCGCAACCGGGCGATCGAGCAGGTCCCGGCGCTGCGGGTCGAGTTCGAGCACGCGGGGGAGCGGCGCGAGGACGTCGTCGTCGCGGGCGACCGGGTCGTGGGGGACCGGTTCCCGGTGTTCGTGGACGGGGAGACCGGCGAGGTCCGGCTCGCGGTCCCGACCGTGGCCACCGCGACCTGGGTGCTCCTCGCGGTGCTGACCCTGGTCGCCGGGCTGTGGGCGTGGATCAGCTTCGGCGGGGTGCTCCGCACCGCCCGGCTGCGCGCCTTCGACCCCGACGCGGCGGCCGAGCGGTTCGCGCTCGCGGTCAACCGGATCACCCCGGTCAAGATCGGGAAGTCGGAGTTCCTGCACGTCACCGGCGTGGTCGGGGCGGGCACCGCGACGGCGCCCGAGCACGGCGCGGGCCAGGTGGTGCGGCTGGCGGCGCTGGTCGACGTGCTGCCGCCCGCCGACCGCATCCCCACCCAGCTCGACGTCCGGCTGGTCCCCGACAACGGCGTGGTGACCACGGCGCTCGTGCGCGGCCCCGGCGAGGACGGCTGGTGGGCGGCGTCGGTCGTGCCGGAGGAGACCGCCCAGTCCCGGCGGGTCTGAGGCCCACCCGCCCCCGAGTCGCCCGCTCGCCGAGCCGCCCGCCCGTCGATCCGTCCACCCTTCGGGAACCCGGACCGCCCCACCCGCGTTACCGCTGCGTCCGGCCCGGTGCCGCGGCGCTCCGCGCTCGCCGTCGACCACGGATTCCGGGCAGGATGGGCGTCGCCACCTGATCGGGCGACACGAGAGGGTCGGGGGGTCGTTGAACCGTTGGCACTCGAATGGGTAGAGTGCTAGCCGTACGGCACCGGCAACCGCCCCGACCCCCGCGACGGCGGGGTGGCAGGAGCCGTAAACGCAACCTGCCAACGCTTTCGACGACCGTGGAGGTCAGCCCGGTGAGCGTGAACATCAAGCCGCTCGAGGACAAGATCGTCGTCCAGGCCAGCGAGGCCGAGACCACGACGGCTTCCGGCCTCGTGATCCCGGACACCGCGAAGGAGAAGCCCCAGGAGGGCAAGGTCCTCGCGGTCGGCCCCGGCCGGATCGACGACAAGGGCAACCGCATCCCCGTGGACGTGGCTGTCGGCGACGTCGTCCTCTACTCCAAGTACGGCGGCACCGAGGTCAAGTACAACGGCGAGGAGTACCTGATCCTCTCCTCCCGCGACGTGCTGGCCGTCATCAACTGACGTCCGACCGCACCGTCCACGCAAGGCGCCCCGGCGACCCCTTCCGGGGCCACCGGGGCGTTTCGCACTGAGAGAGGCTAGGCAATGCCCAAGCAGATCAGCTTCGACGAGGACGCTCGTCGGGCGCTCGAGCGCGGCGTGAACAAGCTGGCGGACACGGTCAAGGTCACCCTTGGCCCGCGTGGTCGCCACGTCGTGCTGGACAAGAAGTTCGGTGGCCCCACGGTCACCAACGACGGCGTCACCATCGCTCGCGAGATCGAGCTGGACGACCCGTTCGAGAACCTGGGCGCGCAGCTCGCCAAGAGCGTCGCGACCAAGACCAACGACATCGCCGGTGACGGCACCACGACCGCGACCGTGCTGGCGCAGGCGATGGTCCGCGTCGGCATGCGGAACGTGGCGGCGGGCGCCAACCCGACCGCGCTCGGCAAGGGCATCCAGGCCGCCGCCGACGCCGTCGTGGACGCGCTCAAGGCCAAGGCCACCCCGGTCAAGGGCCGCGACAACATCGCCCAGGTCGGCACCGTGTCCTCCCGCGACGAGTCGATCGGCGCGCTGCTCGGCGAGGCCATCGAGAAGGTCGGCGAGGACGGCGTCATCACCGTCGAGGAGTCCTCGACGATGGCGACCGAGCTGCACATCACCGAGGGCGTGCAGTTCGACAAGGGCTACGTGTCGGCGCACTTCGCCACCGACCTGGAGGCCCAGGAGACGGTGTTCGAGGACGCCCGCATCCTGCTGCACCGCGAGAAGATCTCGGCGCTGGCCGACCTGCTCCCGCTGCTGGAGAAGGTCGCCGAGGCGGGCAAGCCGCTCGTCATCGTCGCCGAGGACGTCGAGGGCGAGGCGCTGTCCACCCTGGTGGTCAACGCCCTGCGCAAGACGCTGCGCGTGGTCGCGGTCAAGGCGCCGTTCTTCGGCGACCGCCGCAAGGCGTTCCTGGACGACCTCGCGGTCGTCACCGGCGGCCAGGTCATCGCCGCCGAGGTGGGCCTGAAGCTGTCCGAGGCCGGTCTCGACGTGCTGGGCTCCGCCCGCCGCGTCGTGGTCTCCAAGGACAACACCACGATCGTGGACGGCGCGGGCACCAAGGCGGACGTCGCCGGTCGCGCGGAGCAGCTGCGCCGCGAGATCGAGGCCAGCGACTCCGACTGGGACCGCGAGAAGCTGCAGGAGCGGCTGGCCAAGCTGTCCGGCGGCATCGCCGTGATCAAGGTCGGCGCGGCCACCGAGACCGAGCTCAAGGAGCGCAAGCACCGCATCGAGGACGCGGTCGCCGCCACCAAGGCAGCGGTCGAGGAGGGCATCGTCCCCGGCGGCGGCTCGGCGCTGATCCACGCGTCGAAGGTGCTCGACGGCGGGCTCGGCCTGACCGGCGACGAGGCCACCGGTGTCGCCCTGGTCCGCGAGGCCCTGGGCTCCCCGCTGTTCTGGATCGCCGCGAACGGCGGCCAGGAGGGCGCGGTCGCGGTCAACAAGGTCCGCGAGGCGGACTGGGGCTTCGGCCTCAACGCCGCCACGCTGACCTACGGCGACCTGCTCGAAGCGGGCATCATCGACCCGGTGAAGGTGACCCGCTCCGCGGTCACCAACGCCGCCTCGATCGCCCGCATGGTGCTCACCACGGAGAGCGCCGTCGTGGAGAAGAAGGAAGAGGAGCCCGCCGCCGGTGGCCACGGCCACGGGCACGGCCACGGGCACTGATCCCCAGGGTCACCCGGCTCGGTCCCACGACCGGCCGGGCGGCCCGCCCAGCTCGACGCCGAACCGGCGGGCGCCCCACTCGGGCGCCCGCCGGTTCCGCTTCGGCGCGTTCCACCCCCCGGACGCGCGAAAGGGGCGGCACCTGGCGGTGTCGCCCCTTTCCCGCACGGGTCATCAGGTGAGGGTGAGCCTGCGCTTCCTCGCCTTGATGATCCCGTCCCTCTCGGATTCCGAGAGGCCGCCCCAGATGCCGTACGGCTCCTGCACGGCAAGGGCGTGCCTGCGGCACATCTCCAGCACGGGGCAGGACAGGCAGACGGCCTTCGCCCGTGCCTCCCGTCTGGCTCGTGCCGGTCCGCGTTCCCCGTCGGGGTGGAAGAAGAACGCGCTGTCCATCCCGCGGCAGGAGCCGCGCATCTGCCAGTCCCAGAGATCGGCGTTGGGACCGGGGAGCCTTCGGGTGTCCGCCATCGAGACCGCCTCCTTGGCCACGGACGGGAACTGCTCCATTTGGCGTAACAGTGATCCACCGTAGAACCGCGCCAATGGTTGTTCAAGCCCGTCCGGGCTTGTGGGACCGCAATTCAGCCGATGGGTGATCACCGGGTTTGAACTCCGGATTTGCTCGTAACGGCTGGTGAACCGACGATTACGGGGTGAACCCGCCCACCCGCTCGACGTCGCCGCCGGTCGGCGACGCGCGGGAAGTCGTTGCCGGCCAAGGTGATCCTGCGCAGGTGGTGACCCTGTCGGTCGCCGCGGCGGCCCGCAGGCTCGGGGTGGCCCCCGCGACCTTGCGCACCTGGGACCGGCGGTACGGACTGGGACCCAGTGATCACACGACAGGGCGACACCGGAAGTACGCGCCGCTCGACGTGGCCCGGTTGGAGCTGATGCAGCGGGCGCTGCTGCGCGGGGCCACCTCGGCGGAGGCCGCCAAGTACGCGCTGAGCACCCCGGTGCCCGCCCCGGACGCCCAGCCCGCGCCGCTCGCGATCGGCGAGCTGGACGCGAGCGCGCCGTCACCCGCCGGGGTGCGCGGCCTGCGGATGCCCGGCGCGGGCAGGCAGGCGCGGGGCCTGGGGCGGGCGGCGCTGGCGATGGACTCGGTGGCCGCGCAGACCATCCTGGCGGACGCGATCGACGCGGACGGCGTGGTCGCGACCTGGGTCGGGGTGGTCGTGCCGGTGCTGACCGCGATCGCCGCGAAGTGGGAGCACTCGGGCGCGGGCGTCGAGGTGTCGCACCTGCTGGAGGAGTGCGTGGCGGCGGCGATGACCAGGGCGACCCCGCTGGTGGCGGACCCGCGCAACCACCGGCCGGTGCTGCTGGCGTGCGTGCCGGACGAGCGCCACAGCCTCCCCCTGCGCCCGCTGGCGGCGGAGCTGGCCAGGCGTGGGTTGGGCGTGATGCAGCTGGGCGCGTCCCTGCCCGCGGCGGCACTGGCGTCGGCCATCCGCAGGACCGCGCCCGCCGCGGTGGTCCTGTGGGCGCACCTGCCGCGCTACGCCGATCCGGGAGTGGTCACGGCCCTGCCGAGGACGAGGCAGCAGGTCAGGGTCTTCGCTGGCGGGCCCGGCTGGCAGCGGGGCGTGGTGCCCGCGCCCGCGGAGCGCATCGACGACCTGCCGGTGGCGGTGGCGGCGATCGAGCGCGCGGTGTGCTGATGGGGCGGTGTGCTGGCGAGCGGTGGGCTGGCGAGCGGTGGGCTGACGGGGTGGTTCGGTGGTGGGCGGCTTGCGGGGGAGCTGTCGCCGGCGGGGCGGACTCGGGCGGGGTGGCTGACCTGGGGCTGGGGTTGACTCGGCGCTGGGGCTGACCTGGGGCTGGGCGCGGTGGCACTGGGAAAGTTGGTGCCGGAGCCGCGGTGGCGGTGTGCTGATGCCGTGGTCGTGGCGGTCGTGATCATGCGGCGAACTGCCCAGTCGAACGTTTCCTGCCCGATTCCTGCCCGATTCATCGCCCGCGACGGCCCGATGGGGCGCGCACCACCTTATTGTCGTCCGTTTGGCCCGATTGCCGCACGACCACCCGGCGGGAGAAGCGCCCAGCGGGAGAAGCGTCCAGCGAGGGGCTGCCTGGCGGGAGGACTGTCCAGCGAGGACTGTCCAGCGGGGGCTGTCCGGCGGGAGGACTGCCCAGCGGGAGGAGTCCGACGGACGGCGACGTGCCCCGGCCGGGACCTGGTCCCCGGAAGATGGCTGGGTGACACCCGCCCACCCGGTTCGCCCGCACCCGACCGCCGCACCCCGCCCCGACGCGGGTGGAACGCCCGCCCCGCTCGCGTCGCCCGGCCTGCCCGTTCCGCCTGCTCCACTCGCCCCGCCTGCCTCGCCTGCCTCGCAGGTCCCGCCCGGCCTGCCCGTCGCGCCCGGCCTATCCGTGCCGGGGGGAACGGCGCTCGCCCCATCCGCGCCGGGTTCGGCGGCGCACGAGAGGTCCGCTCGCAGAGGGGCTGTCGACCCGGAGCTGCGCGACGCGGCCTTCGGCTCCCGCCCCGACGCCGAGGTGTGGCGCGCCCTGCGCGGTTCCCCGGCGGACGCCTGGCTGGCTGCGGTCGTCCTCGGCGGCCAAGGCCACTACGCCGCCGCGTCGGCCGCCCTCACCGCGCTGATCCACCGCCCGGCGCCCGACCTCTTCACCTCGCTGGCGGCCAGCACCCTCGCCTCCCACCACCGCCAGCTCGGCGACCACCGAACCGCCCGCCGTCTGGACTCCCTCGCCCTGGCCACCGCGCCCGCCGCCGCCACCTCCTCCGCCGCCACTTCCGCTGGCGGCGCGCTCGCGGGCGCCAAGGCCCGTGCTTCCGCCGAGGCCGATCCCCGCACCGCCGACCCGGACGGGATCGACGCCCTCGGCGCCAGGGCGGACGCCCTGCTCGGCCTGGCCGCCGACGCCATCGGCGCGGGCAGGCTCACCGAAGCCCGCCGCCTCCACGCCGCCGCGCTCCAGTTCCCCGCCCAACCGGGAACCCCGCTCGTCGCTGCGCCCAGCCCCGGCGAAGCCTCACCTGCGTCCGCCGCTGCGCCCCTGTCCGTTGCCCCTGGCGAGACCGTGCCCGTGTCAGCCGTTGTGCCCCCGCCTGCCGCCACCTCTGGTGAAGTCCCGCCCGCGCCCACTGCCGTGTCCACACCCGCAGTCGCCCTCAGCGAGGCCCTGCCCGCGCCCACAGCCGTGGCCCCGACTGCCGCCACCGTCGTGACCCCACCTGCTGCCGCGCCCGGTGAAACCCCGCCCGCCGCCGCGCCCTTGCCAGCCCCCGCTCCCGGCGAACCCGCCCACTCCTGGCGCACCCTCGTCCGTCACCACTGGATCGCCGCCGAGATCGCCCTGGCCTCCGGCGCGCCCGCCGAGGCGGTGCCGCCCGCCGAGGCCGCGCTCGCGCTCGCCCAGGCGCGTGGCGGGATGCGACACATCCTCAAATCCCGCCTGGTCCTGGGCGCCGCTCTGGTGGTGTGGGCGACCCCCGAAAGCGTCCGCCGGGGCACCGAAATACTGTCCTGTGACCTAAATCACACTGCCCGACTTCTCTTGTTCTCGTTGTCCTGGCCGACAGCTCTCGTCCTCGCCACGAACTCCCCAGTCCGCACTACTGCGGAACGCCGCGCGGACCTCGATCGGGCCGCCAACGCTCTGAGCTGCGTGTTGCTGCGTTCCACGTCCGAGAGCCGCCGGGTGGCCGAGGCGTCTCCCTGGATGCCGACGGCGCTGCTCCGTTCCGGGGAACCCCCGAACGCAGACCCTGAGACGAAGTTCTTGACGGATTAAGCACCGGATCGTGTCAAGGTTCCCGGCTTAGCGTCCGATAGGGGATATGGAACGTCACTCGGCTGCAGGAAGGAGTCCCCGTGACCACGGTCCTTATTTGCGACGACCGGCGCAGTGTGCGGGAGGGTCTCACCCGCGTGATGTCGGCTGTCCCAGGGGTTAGCCGCATCGACTGCGTAGCGCACGGTGACGAGTTGTTGGCACGCTTCTCCCGTCAGCCGGTGGACGTCGTCCTGGTTGGCACGCAGCGCGCCGTCCCCACCGGGGTGGAAGCGACCCGGCGACTCGTCTCGGCCAATCCGCAGGCAAACGTCATAGTCTTCGGCGCCCCCGACGACGCGGGCAGCATCGCTGCCGCGATCGCCGGTGGGGCTCGTGGCTACCTCCGCTGGGACGCCTCGCGCCCCGAGCTGGTGGCCGCGCTCGCCCACACGCTCGCGAGCACCTCGGTGCCCGCACCGCGTCAGCCCTCCGATCCGGGGGTCCAGCTCACCGAGCGGGAGCTCCAGGTGCTGCGCGGCATGAGCCAGGGCAAGAGCAACGGCCAGATCGGCCGCGAGCTCTACCTGTCCGAGGACACCGTGAAGACGCACGCCCGCAGGTTGTTCCGCAAGCTCGGGGTCCGGGACCGCGCTCAGGCCGTCGCGCACGGCTTCCGCCGCGGTCTCGTGTCCTAGGGGCGGCGCGGAGGAGCAAGACCGCCAGGCGGGTGGCTCCGCCCTGGCCGCAGGTGCCCACCCGGCGACGGGCGCACCGCGGCCGGAGCAGGGTCACCCGCACCGCTGAGCAGACGGCCGCGCGCTGCGGCCGTCGGAACCACGCGCCACCCGGCGCCGCACCCGCAAGCCCCCGGCCGATGTCCAGGCCGCGCGGCGAGGCGGGGCACGAGGTCGCGCGCGCCAGCGCGGCCGACGAGCGGCGGTCACCCGGAAGCGCGATCACCCGGCAGCACGTCCGCCGTGGCGCCCGCTCCACCGGGCGCCACGACGCACCCCGCCTCTCGGCCGCCACCGGACTACCCGGTCGCGCGGCCCGGCACACCTCGGACCGGACGACTGGGCTGAACCCCCGTCGCTCGTTCCGGGGACGCCACCCGTTCCGGGTTCCCTCGGTCCGGGACGCGCGATCCGGTGAACCGGTTCGCTGGTCCCGGTCGTCGGCCCTGGAACGGGGCGGGGTGACCGCCAGGCGACCAGGACGTCGACCGCTGAAGCCCGCGCGCAGCCGGGGTGGAGGCGGTCCGCGTCCCGGACGCGGGGCGACCGCGCCGCCGGGGGAGCGCGCTTCCGGGCGACAGCGCTGTCGGGTGACCGCGCCACCGGAGGGATCGACCACCGGGGGACGCGCCACCGGAGGGGCACACCCACGGAGGGGTGGACCGCCGGGAGGTTCGGGCCGCCGGGGCGGGGGATCGGGCCGCAGCGGGATCGAGCCTCCGGGGACTCTCCCCCGGAGGGTCGGACCGCCGGGGGTCGCGCTCTCGGGCGTCACCGCTGCCGGGGAACCGGCGGCGTCGGCGCCCAGGGGCGTGGTCGTCCGGGGCCGGGTGCCGCTTTCGGGTGGCTCGGGAAACCGGGCTGATCCGGGTGGCCTCGGCTCGGGAACCGAGCCGGTTCCACCGGTCCGCCGGGGGAATCCGGCCAGGTCGGACCACCAGTCCTCCGGGGCCGGTCGGGGCGCCCGGCGCGGCTCAGCGGGAGCAGGCCACTGTTCGTACCCCTGTTGTCGACCATTCGGACGTCGGAGCGGTACGGTAGGGCCTCACCGGTACGGGCGACACGTGCGCCCGTGCTGTTCGTTGTCGGTACGCCTACTCGTAACACCAGGGCTGTTGTCTGCGATGACCAACTTGGGGGACGGACTGGACGCCGAAGTGGGCGCAGCCGTCGATGGTGACCGCCACGCGATCGAGCGACTGCTGGCGTCGATCCGGCCCCTCGTGGTGCGGTACTGCCGCGCCCGTGTCGGCAGGCAGGAGAGGTCGTTCGCCTCGGCGGACGACGTGGCCCAGGAGGTGTGTCTCGCCGTGCTGACGGCGTTGCCCAGCTATCGGGACCAGGGACGGCCTTTCCTCGCGTTCGTCTACGGGATCGCCGCCCACAAGGTGGCCGACGCGCACCGGTCGGCCGCCAGGAACCGGTCCGAGCCGGTCCCCGAGGTCCCCGACGCCCCGGAAACGGAGGCGGGCCCCGAGCAGCGGGCCATGCAGGGCGAGCTGTCGGGGCGGATGGCGCAACTGCTGAAGATCCTGCCGGAGAAGCAGCGGGAGATCCTGCTGCTTCGCGTGGTCGTCGGCCTGTCGGCCGAGGAGACCGCGGCCGCGGTCGGCTCCACGCCGGGCGCGGTACGGGTGGCGCAGCACCGCGCCCTCGCACGCCTCCGCAAAGCGCTCGCCGCGGAGGAGGTGGTCTGAGTGGCCGACCAGCACGAGAAGGGCAACGGAGAAGTCGTGCGCGGACAGGACGAGAGAACCCCGCTCACCCCTGACGATCCGGTGGTCGAACCGGGCGACGACCTGGCAGGCATCCGAGCCGACGACGCGCTCCTCGACGCGCTCGGCGGGCGGGACGGCGATCGGCCGGACTCGCTCGTCGACGACGAGTTGAACGCGCTGCTCATGGCCTGGCGGGACGAGGTCGACAGCAGTCCGGTGGGTGAGCTCGTGGACACCGACACAGCCGTGGCGACGATCGCCGCCGCGCGACCCTCCCCGCCGAGCAGGCACCGCTTCCTGATCCCGCTGGCCAGCGCCGCGGCGATCGTGGCGATCGCCTTCACCGGGGTCAGCCTGGTCGCCCGCGACGCGCTCCCCGGCGATTCCCTGTGGGGCCTGACCAGGGTCCTGTACTCCGACCACGCGAAGTCCGTCGAGGCCGCGGTGACGGTCAAGTCCGACCTGGACACCGCGCGCGCCGCGCTGCGCCTGGGCAACCTCGGCGACGCCCGCGCCGCGCTGGCCAACGCGGGCGCGCACCTGCCGTCCATCCTCGCCTCCGACGGCAAGGAGGAGCTGGTGCAGACCCACTCCTCGCTGATGGACCGCCTCACCAGCACCGGGCCCGCGCCGTCCTCCTCGACGGCCGTCGTGCCGCCGAACCCCGGCTCGACCGCGCAGGCGCCGACGTCCACCCAGGACCCGCTGCCGACCTCGCAGCCCGTGACGTCCAGCACATCCAACCCGCCGTCCTCGTCCAGCACGACGGCCGAGCCGCCCAGCCCGTCCGGCGAGACGCAGCCCGCGCCGCCGCCCGCGAGCGACCCGAACGGCGGCAACTCGACCTCCAGCGAGCGCAACGGGGAGCAGTCGCCCGTCAAGGAGCAGACCACCCCCTAGCCCGTTCGGGCGACGGACACCGGAGCCCGCCTCCCCCTCGGGGGAAGGCGGGCTCCGGGCGTTCGCGGGGACGTCTGAGTTGGAGGTCGCGCGAGCGGGTCAGGACGGCGGCCGGACCGGCCGGGATCGGCCGGGACTGGCTCAGCGGGCGCTCTCCGACGCGGTCGCCCCGTCGGCGTACCCGCGGCAGTACTCCCAGCTCACGTAGTCCGCCGGGTCCGGGTCGTAGGCCGGTTCGTGCGGGCGCATCCGGCCGTCCGCCAGCAGCTGCTCCAGGCTCGACCGCAGCAGCGCCCAGTCGTGGTAGTGCGGCTCGTCGCACTCGCCGCAGTCGACCACGATGCCGCGCACCCCCTTGGGTTCGAGCAGCGCCTGGTAGACCGCGAGGTCGCTCAGGTCGCCGATCAGCTCGGCGCGCTCGGCGTCGTCCATCGGCGGGTGGTCGTGCTCCTCGGCCGGGTCGCCCAGGGACCGCGCCGGGTCCTCCGGGTCTCCCGCGAACGGGTCTGGTGGCAAAGCGTCGTGCGGCACGACCACGCACGGTACCGGGCCGACCGTCGAACCGGTCCGGATACCATGGGTCGAACCCGTCGCCGCCTGCGGAAAACCCACTCCTCGGGCGGCGGGACTCAGCGCACGACGGAAGGCAAGCCAGCAGCCATGACCAGCGAGCTGAACGCTGACGGTGTCCCGAGCAAGTTCGCCATGCTGGGACTGACCTTCGACGACGTACTGCTGCTGCCCGCCCAGTCGGAGATCGTGCCGAGCGGGGTCGACACCAGCACCCGCCTGTCGAGGAACATCGTCCTGCGCGTGCCACTGGCCTCCGCGGCCATGGACACCGTCACCGAGGGCCGCATGGCCATCGCGATGGCCCGGCAGGGCGGCATCGGCGTGCTGCACCGCAACCTCTCCGTCGAGGAGCAGGCCCGGCAGGTCGAGACCGTGAAGCGCTCCGAGGCGGGCATGGTCAGCGACCCGGTGACCTGCTCCCCGGACGACACGATCAAGCACGTCGACGACCTGTGCGCCCGCTACCGCATCTCCGGCGTCCCGGTCACGGACGAGGCGGGCAAGCTCGTCGGCATCATCACCAACCGGGACATCCGGTTCGAGGTCGACTACAGCCGCAAGGTCGCCGAGGTCATGACCAAGGGGCCGCTGATCACCGCCCAGGTCGGCGTGTCGGCCGACGCCGCGCTGGGCCTGCTGCGCCGCCACAAGATCGAGAAGCTGCCGATCGTCGACGGCGACAACAAGCTGCGCGGCCTGATCACGGTCAAGGACTTCGTCAAGACCGAGCAGTACCCCAACGCCTCCAAGGACCCCGACGGCAGGCTGCTGTGCGCCGCCGCGGTGGGCGTCGGCGAGGACAGCTTCACCCGCGCGATGGCGCTGGCCGACGCGGGGGTCGACGCGATCATGGTCGACACCGCGCACGGCCACCAGCGCAACGTGCTGGAGATGGTCGCGCGGATCAAGAAGGAGGTCGGCGAGGCGGTCGACATCGTCGGCGGCAACGTCGCCACCCGCGCGGGCGCGCAGGCGCTGGTCGACGCGGGCGCGGACGGCGTGAAGGTCGGCGTCGGCCCCGGCTCCATCTGCACCACCCGCGTCGTCGCGGGCGTGGGCGTGCCGCAGATCACCGCCATCTACGAGGCGGCGCTGGCGTGCCGCCCGGCGGGCGTGCCGGTCATCGGCGACGGCGGCATCCAGTACTCCGGCGACATCGCCAAGGCCATCGCGGCGGGCGCCAGCACGGTCATGCTCGGCAGCCTGCTCGCGGGCACCGCCGAGTCGCCCGGCGAGCTGGTGCTGGTCAACGGCAAGCAGTTCAAGACCTACCGGGGCATGGGCTCGCTGGCCGCGCTGCGCGGTCGCGGCGAGGGCAAGTCGTACTCGAAGGACCGGTACTTCCAGGACGACGTGCTGTCCGAGGACAAGCTCGTCCCCGAGGGCATCGAGGGCCGGACCCCCTTCCGGGGGCCGCTGTCGCAGGTGGTGCACCAGCTCGCGGGCGGTCTGCGGGCGGCGATGGGCTACACCGGTTCCCAGTCGATCCCCCAGCTGCAGGACGCGCAGCTGGTGCGGATCACGGCGGCCGGGCTCAAGGAGAGCCACCCGCACGACATCACCATGACCGTCGAAGCCCCGAACTACACCACCCGCTGACCAGGCGGATCTCGCGGAGAAGAGGACAACAGTGCGCGATCTGGTCGAGATCGGCATGGGCAGGACCGCCCGGCGGGCCTACGAGCTGGACGACATCGAGATCATCCCGTCCCGGCGGACCAGGTCCTCCAAGGACGTCTCGACGGCGTGGCAGATCGACGCCTACCGGTTCGAGATCCCCCTGATCACCCACCCCACCGACGCCATCGTGTCGCCGGGCACGGCCGTCGCGGTCGGCGAGCTGGGCGGTCTGGGCGTGCTCAACGCCGAGGGCCTGTGGGCCCGGCACGCCGACGTGGACGAGGCGCTGTTCCGCCTGGTCCAGTCGGTGGAGGACACCGACGACCCGGCCGCGCCGGTGAAGGTGCTCCAGGAGCTGCACGCCGCCCCGGTCCGGATGGACCTGGTCGCCCAGGCGATCAAGCAGGTGCGCGACTCCGGCGTCACGGTCGCGGTGCGGGTCAGCCCGCAGCACGCGGCCGAGTTCACCCCGGACCTGCTCGCTGCGGGCGTGGAGATCCTGGTCGTGCAGGGCACGATCATCTCCGCCGAGCACGTGTCGCGCGATGGTGAGCCGCTGAACCTGAAGTCGTTCATCGCGGACCTGGACATCCCGGTCATCGCGGGCGGCGTCGGCGACTACCGGACCGCGATGCACCTCATGCGCACCGGCGCGGCGGGCGTCATCGTCGGCTACGGCTACACGCCGGGTGTCACGACGAGCGACTCGGTGCTGGGCATCGGCGTGCCGATGGCGACCGCCATCGCGGACGCGGCGGCGGCGCGGCGCGACTACCTGGACGAGACCGGTGGTCGGTACGTGCACGTCATCGCGGATGGTGGCGTGCTGACCAGCGGTGACGTGGCCAAGTCGATCGCCTGCGGGGCGGACGCGGTCATGCTGGGCGAGCCGCTCGCCGGTGCCGCGGAAGCGCCGGGGCAGGGGCTGTACTGGACGGCGGCCTCCGCGCACCCGTCGGTGCCGCGCAGCCACGTGTCGACCGGGGTCGACCAGGTCGTGGACCTGCGGAGTCTGCTGTTCGGGCCGTCGGTGGACCCGCGCGGCGTGACGAACCTGTTCGGGTCGCTGCGGCGGGCGATGGCGAAGACCGGCTACTCGGACCTGAAGGAGTTCCAGAAGGTCGGGCTGACGATCCGGGGTTGATCACCGGTCGTGCGCGCCGAGCCCCGCTCGGGCCCCGTCAGGGGTTCGGCGGGGCTCTTCGCGTTCGGGGTGGGGTGGTGGGGGCGAGGCAGGGGTGGGGCGAGGCGGGGGTGGGGTGGTGGGGTGGGGGCCTTACCCCGTGCGGGTGAGGCTCGGGCCGCCCCCTAACCGGAAGTGGATCACCCCGAGATCCGTAGGCTTGTGCCCCGTGATCGATGACCTCTTCTCCGGAACGGCCGATGACCAGCGGGAAGTCGAACCCGCGCGCAGACCGCCGTTCGCCCGCAGGCGCCACGTCCTGGTCATCCTCGCCGTGGTCGTGGCGCTCGTCGTGCTGCTGGTCGTCGTCGGGTCCTTGCTGGTGGGGGACCTGAGCGGGTACAGCGCGACCACCCTGCGGTTCTGGACCGACTAGGCGCGGTTCCGGACCGATCGGGGGCGTCCTTCAAGCAAGGGGGGAGTCGACCGGCGGCTGGGCGTCACCCGAAGCCGTGGCGCCCGCTGAACCGGTTGAGCACTGGGCGTTACCCGGAGTCGCACGTACTGTCGGCTCATGGCGGAACCCGGTGGGGACGTCGACCACGACGTCGTGGTGGTGGGGTCGGGGTTCGGCGGCAGCGTCGCGGCGCTGCGGCTGACCGAGAAGGGGTACCGCGTCGCGGTCGTCGAGGCCGGGCGGAGGTTCGCCGACGACGAGTTCGCGAAGACCTCGTGGGATTTGCGGCGGTACCTGTGGGCGCCCGCGCTCGGGTGCTACGGCATTCAGCGGGTGCACGTCCTGCGGGACGTGGTGGTGCTGGCCGGAGCCGGGGTCGGTGGCGGGTCGCTGGTGTACGCGAACACGCTCTACCGGCCGCCCAGCGCGTTCTTCCTGGACCGGCAGTGGGCGCACATCACCGACTGGGAGTCGGAGCTCGCGCCGCACTACGACCAGGCGAGCCGGGTGCTGGGGGTGGTGACCAACCCCGATCGCACGCCCGGCGATGTGGTTCTGGAGCGGGTCGCCGAGCGGATGGGCGTCGGCGGGAGCTACCGGCCGACGCCGGTTGGGGTGCACTTCGGGCGGCCGGGGGAGGTCGTCGACGATCCGTACTTCGGTGGGGCGGGGCCTTCGCGGGCCGGGTGCACGCGGTGCGGGGCGTGCATGACCGGGTGCCGGGTGGGGGCCAAGAACACGCTGGTCAAGAACTACTTGCACCTGGCGGAGTCGGCGGGTGCGCGGGTGCTGCCGATGAGCACGGTGACCGAGGTGCGGCCACGGGGGGACGGGACCTGGGCGGTGCGGATCAGGCGCACGGGTGGGCCGAGGTCGGCGGAGCGGGTGCTGACGGCGCGGCAGGTGGTGCTCGCGGCGGGGACCTGGGGGACCCAGCGGTTGCTGCACCGGATGCGGGACGAGGGGGTCCTGCCGGGGTTGTCGCCGAGGCTGGGTGAGCTGACCAGGACGAACTCGGAGGCGATCACGGGGGCCGGAAGGTTCCGGGTCGACCCGGAACGGGACTTCAGCACCGGGGTGGCGATCACGTCCTCGATGCACCCGGACGCGGACACGCACGTGGAAGCGGTGCGGTTCGGGCGGGGGAGCAATGTGATGGGGCTGTTGCAGACCCTGGCGACGGACGGGGGGAGTTCGACGCCCCGGTTCGCGCAGTTCCTGGCCGCGGTGGTGCGGAACCCGGTGCGGGCGGTGAGGTTGCTGTCCGTGCGGAGGTGGAGCGAGCGGACGGTGATCTTGTTGGTGATGCAGAGCTTGGACAACTCGTTGACCACGTTCGGGAAGCGGGGGGTGTTCGGGCTCGGGCGGTGGAAGCTCGGGAGCAGGCAGGGGCACGGGGCGCCCAACCCGTCGTACATCGCGGCCGGGGCGCGGGCGAGCGAGCTGGTTGCCGAGGAGATCGGCGGGATCGCGGGCGGGTCGGTCGGGGAGCTGTTCGACGTGCCGATGACGGCGCATTTCCTGGGCGGGTGCGTGATCGGGGAGGACTGGGGGAGTGGGGTGGTGGACCCGTACCTGCGGGTGCACGGGTATCCGGGGTTGTCGGTGGTGGATGGTGCGGCGGTGTCGGCGAATCTTGGGGTCAACCCGTCGTTGACGATCGCGGCTCAGGCGGAGCGGGCGTTTTCGTTGTGGCCGAATATGGGGGAAGTGGATCCCCGGCCTGAGCAGGGGGAGGGGTATCGGAGGGTGCGGGCGGTGCGGCCTCGGGCTCCGGTGGTGCCTGAGGGGGCGGTGGGGGCGTTGCGGTGAGGGGGGAGGGGAGGGGAGGGAGGGGAGGGGGGAGAGAGATGAAGGGCAAGAGCTGAAAAGCTCGCCTCGCCGGCGGGGCAGGCCTCCAAAAAAGAGGGACACGAGCTCTGCCGGCCGGTGGTCGTTGGTCTTGTGGTCCCGTTTACCACTGCGGTGGTCCGGGTCCCTCTTTCCCGTTTGGCCTCCTTTCAGGCAAGCACACTCGTCAAGACGCCGTATGACTGTGCGGTCTTCCGGGCAGTGCGGCGGCATCTTGACGAGCGTGCTCGGGCTTCGCCAGGCCAAACGGGAAAGAGGGACGCGGGAGTGGGGCTGCGTGGGCTCGCTGCGCTCGCCCCGCAGCCCGCGAGGAGGGTGGCCTGCGGGCTGGGGTGCGGTTGGCTTGCGGGTGTTGGGTTAGAGGGCGATGCCTGTCAGGACTACGGTGCGCTCCTCGGTGAAGTCCTCCATCGCTGAGCGGACGCCCTCGCGGCCGGTGCCGGAGCCCTTCACGCCGCCGTACGGCATCTGGTCCGCGCGGTAGGACGGGACGTCTCCCACGATCAGGCCGCCTACCTCCAGTTCTGCCGCTGCCTCGAAGGCCACGGTCACGTCGCGGGTGAAGATGCCCGCCTGGAGGCCGTAGTCGGTGTCGTTGACCTGGGTGAAGGCGTCTTCCACGCTGTCCGCCACGGAGACCGCCAGGACCGGGCCGAAGGCCTCCTCGCGCCACAGCTTGGCGTCGCGTGGGGCGTTCAGGACCACGGTCGGTTCCAGGGAGGAGCCGATGCGCTCGCCGCCGGTGAGCAGTTCGGCGCCCGCGTCCACGGCCTCCTGGATCCAGGACTCGACGCGCTTCGCGTTGTCCTCGTCGACTAGGGGGCCCACCTCGACCGCCGGGTCGTGCGGGTCGCCGGTGATCAGGTCGCGGACGGCCTCCACGAGGAGGGGGACGAACTCGTCGGCGGCGTCGCGGTGCACGATCACGCGCTGGACCGCGATGCAGGACTGGCCCGCCTGGTAGTTGCCGAACGTGGCGATCCGCTGGGCCGCGCCTGCCAGGTCCGGCCAGTCCGGCAGGATCACGGCCGCGCTGTTGCTGCCCAGCTCCATCACCACGTGCTTGCGCGGTGCTGCCTCGGTGATGTCCCAGCCGACGCCGGTGGAGCCGGTGAACGAGATCACCGGCAGGCGCTCGTCGGTGATCAGGGTCTTCATGTCGCGGCCCCGGACGGGGAGCACGGAGAACGCGCCCTCGGGGAAGCCCGCCTCGGCCAGGACCTCGCCCAGCAGCAGGGCGGACATGGGGGTGGCCGAGGCGGGCTTGACCACCACGGGGGCGCCCACCGCCAGTGCGGGGGCGACCTTGTGGGCCACCAGGTTCAGCGGGAAGTTGAACGGGGACACCGCCAGCACCGGGCCGCGCGGGGCCCTGCGGACCAGTGCCATGCGGCCCTCGCCGCCCGCGTCGGTGTCCAGGCGCTGCAGGGTGCCGGAGAAGCGGCGGGCCTCCTCGGCTGCGAACCGGAAGACGTTGACCGCGCGGGTCACCTCGACCTCGGCCCACTTGAGCGGCTTGCCGTTCTCGGCGGTGATGGTCTCGGAGATCTCCTCCGCGCGCTCGGCCAGGCCGCGTGAGACCCGCAGCAGGGCCTCTGCCCGCACGTGCGCGGGGGTGCGGCGGAAGTCCTTGGCGACGGCGGCGGCTGCGGCGACGGCGCGCTCGACCTGCTCCGGGCCTGGCACGGCGACCGTGGCCACCTCGGTGCCGTCGAAGGGGTGGAGGACCGCCAGCGTCTCTGCGCCCTGCTCTGGGCGGCCTGCGATCCAGCAGGGGCGCGGCTCCGGGGTGAACGCTTCCATGCCACCACCGTAGGCCCGCGCGGGGCCCCCAGCGCTAACGATCTTGAAAGTGTCGCCGCACGTAGCCCGAGTGGCCCAGGTAGAGGTGGTCGTGGCCCTCGGCGCGCTGCTTCTCGAACTCGGGCAGCTCGCGGATCATCCGCACCATGTCGGACAGGCGCTCCAGGACCAGGTCGGCCAAGTTGGTGGCGGGGATTCCGTACGCCTCGAACAGCAGCAGGGCCCGTCGCCACTGCTCGTCCGGCTCGCCCCACTCGGGTGACAGCGGCGCCAGGGCGTAGGCGGTGTAGGCGAGGTCCCAGGCGCGCGGGCCGGGTCTGGCCCAGTCGAAGTCGATCAACCCGACCGGGGCGCCGTCGCGGAACACCACGTTGTACGGCGCGAGGTCGCCGTGGCAGACCACCTCGGCGGGCTCCAGCGCGGGGCGTCGCCAGCCGGTCTCGGCGACCAGGTCGGTCGACGCGTCGTGCAGCCGTCGCACCAGGCGGCCCACCGCGACCAGCACGTCGTCCCCGCGCAGGTGCTCGGGGACCGGTGGGTGCGCGACCTCGCCCTCCAGGTAGGACAGCACCTCGCGACCGCGCTCGTCGACCCCCTGCGGCGCGGGCGAGAGGCCGAGCGGCGCGAGGCGTTCCAGCAGGCGGTGCACGGTCGGCGTCCACGGTCCTGCGGTCCGCCGCACGGTCGCCCCGACCCGCGACACGGCCGTCATCCCGCCTCCGGTGAGCAGCTCCTCGTCCACATCTGACATCCTTCACCTGCGCGAACCCGAGGGCGAAGCGGTTTTCCCGGTGGGTTCCCGATCCCGAAGCAGACCGAGCCCGACCAGTCGCAGGAGGTCTTGGCCCAGTGGCCGACAGCAGCAACCGCCCCGTCCTGGTGGTGGACTTCGGCGCGCAGTACGCGCAGTTGATCGCACGCCGGGTCCGCGAGGCCCAGGTGTACTCGGAGGTCGTCCCGCACACCACCCCGGTGGCCGAGCTGCTGGCGAAGGACCCCGCGGCCATCGTGCTGTCCGGCGGCCCGTCCAGCGTGTACGAGCCCGGCGCGCCCCAGGTGGACCCCGCCCTGTTCGAGGCCGGTGTCCCGGTGTTCGGCATCTGCTACGGCTTCCAGGCGATGGCGGGCGTCCTCGGCGGCACCGTCGAGCACACCGGCACCCGCGAGTACGGCCGCACCGAGCTGGTCCTGCCCGACGCGGGCGGCGTCCTGCACGACGACCTGCCCGGCACCCACCCGGTGTGGATGAGCCACGGCGACTGCGTCACCGGAGCCCCCGAGGGCTTCACGGTGACCGCGTCCAGCGACGGCGCCCCCGTGGCCGCCTTCGAGGACCGCGAGCGCCGCTTCGCGGGCGTCCAGTACCACCCGGAGGTCGGGCACTCCCCGCACGGCCAGGAGGTGCTGCGCCGGTTCCTGCACGAGATCGCGGGCATCCGGCCGCAGTGGACCACCGCGTCCATCGTGGAGGAGCAGGTCGAGCGCATCCGCGCCCAGGTCGGCGAGGGGCGCGCCATCTGCGGCCTGTCCGGCGGCGTGGACTCGGCGGTGGCCGCGGCGCTCGTGCAGCGCGCCATCGGCGACCGGCTCACCTGCGTGTTCGTCGACCACGGCCTGCTGCGCGCGGGCGAGCGCACCCAGGTCGAGCGCGACTTCGTCGCGTCCACCGGGGTCAAGCTGGTCACCGTCGACGCGAAGCAGCGGTTCCTCGACGCGCTCGCGGGCGTGACCGACCCCGAGGAGAAGCGCAAGATCATCGGCCGGGAGTTCATCCGGGTCTTCGAGCAGGCCGAGCGCGACCTCAAGGCCGAGGGCGACTACGGCTTCCTCGTCCAGGGCACGCTCTACCCGGACGTGGTCGAGTCCGGCGGCGGCGCGGGCACCGCGAACATCAAGAGCCACCACAACGTCGGCGGCCTGCCGGACGACCTGGAGTTCGAGCTGGTCGAGCCGCTGCGCGCGCTGTTCAAGGACGAGGTGCGCAAGGTCGGCACCGAGCTGGGCCTGCCCGAGACGATCGTGCAGCGCCAGCCGTTCCCCGGCCCCGGCCTGGGCATCCGCATCATCGGCGAGGTGACCGCCGAGCGCCTGGAGATCCTGCGCAAGGCCGACGCCATCGCCCGCGAGGAGCTGACGGCGGCCGGTCTGGACCGGACGATCTGGCAGTGCCCGGTCGTGCTGCTGGCCGACGTGCGCAGCGTCGGCGTCCAGGGCGACGGCCGCACCTACGGTCACCCGATCGTGCTGCGGCCGGTGTCCAGCGAGGACGCCATGACCGCCGACTGGACCCGCCTGCCCTACGAGGTGCTGGAGCGGGTGTCCACCCGCATCACCAACGAGGTGGCCGAGGTCAACCGGGTCGTGCTGGACGTGACGAGCAAGCCGCCGGGCACCATCGAGTGGGAGTGAGCCGTCACCGCTCCCCCTGAAGCAGCGAAGAGGGGCCGTCCGGTTCGGACGGCCCCTCTTCGCTTCCCCGCCGCGTCCCCCGACCCGGTGGAGCCCCTCCGACCCCCGGTCTACCGGCGCCT
Source organism: Actinosynnema pretiosum (assembly GCF_024171695.1). Classification (GTDB taxonomy): domain Bacteria; phylum Actinomycetota; class Actinomycetes; order Mycobacteriales; family Pseudonocardiaceae; genus Actinosynnema; species Actinosynnema pretiosum. Next base: position 250,652 of record NZ_JAMTCF010000007.1, read on the forward strand.
CCTGACCGAGCCGCCCAGCAGCCCCAGGCCGATCACCAGCGCGCCCCCCGCGAGCAGCCAGCGCAGGTCGAGGCCGGGCAGCGCCGAGCCGTCCGTCAGCATGTAGGCGGAGGCGATCAGGGCGGTGACCCCGAAGACCAGGCTCACCACGTCGATCCCCGGCTTCCGATCGCGCACCTCGTGCTCACCCACGGGTCACCACCACCTCTCCCAAGCTCGTCCGCAGGTCCAGCTCGACCTTCAGGCCGCCCGGACCGTCCGGGCCGTTCTCGTCCACGGTGACCGATTGCTGCCTGCCCTGGCGCTCCTGGTCCAGGCACGACACGGCGCCAACGTTGGTGTGGCAGGTCGCCACCACGTCCGCGTTCCTCGGCACCCGCACCCGGATGGTGCCCGCGCCCAACCGCACGGTCGTGCGCGCCGTCTCCCCCTCGGGCAGGCCCACCAGGTCCAGGTCGACCTCACCCGCGCCGAACTCGTAGCTCGGCTCCAGCTCGCCCACCGAGACCGGCACCGCCTTGATCGAGCCCGCCGGGCCGTCGAAGTCGCGGAAGTCCTGGAAGCCCGCCACCGAGGCGAGCACGCCCACGGCGCTCAGCGGCACCGCCAGCCACATCAGGCCCTTGCCGCCGCCCCCGGTCAGCGCGCCGATCAGCATCCCCAGCCCCAGCACGCCCACCAGCAGGCCCGCGATGTGCGGCAGCGTGAACCACGGGTCGTGCTCGGCGGCCACGATCGACCCGGCCAGCACCACCATCGCCGCGCCGAACGTCAGCGGGCCCACCCGCGAGCGCTTGCGCCTGCACGCCACCACCGCCTCGGGCCGCTGCTCCACGGTCGCCGCCGAAGGCGCCGCCCCCGGCTCCGGGAGGTCCCACGCGAAGGGAGCCGCGCCCAGCGGGTCCCACGCGGGCGGCCTGACCGGTTCCGTCCCCCGCTCGTCCACACCTGCCTCCTGGTCGGTGCCCGCCGCTCGCGCGGCCCCCAAGTCCTTGCGCCCCGGCGCCGTCGGCACCGGGCGGTTCTCCGCGCCCCGCGAGCTGTGCAGCAGGTAGACCGCGCCCGCCGACAGCGCCAGGCCTGCCACCAGCGCGAACCCGCCGTTGAACAGCAGCCCCGACGTGGGCGGCACCGCCAGCCCCAGCAGCACCGTCAGCGCGGTCGGCGTCGAGCTGCGCCCCCGGCCGACCAGCGCCTCCAGCGGCGACACCTCGTCGCCCTCCTGGGCCAGCAGCAGCCACCCGGCCAGGTAGACCAGCAGCCCCGCCCCGTCGCACAGCGCCAGCGCCACGAAGGCGACCCGGACGATCACCGGGTCCAGCTGGTACCGCTCGGCGACACCGGCGGCGACGCCGGCGACCTTCCGCGCGCCCAGGGACCGCCTGGGCCTGCTGACCCAGAAGTCCTTGAGCGTCTCCTCGACACCCGCCGCGCTCACGTTCCCGCTCACGACGACCATGGTGCTGCCCCGGCCCCGCCGGGCACATCCGGGAGCCACCCTGAACCCGGTCTCGGGGTAGGACCCTGATGTCCCCGCCCCGCGCGCGTGTGACGATCAGGGGGTGAGCGCGCAGGTGGAGACCGCCCCGAAGAAGACGCCCGACCCCGTGCGCAGGCGGCGCACCGGCCGGGTCGTCGCCGGGGTCGCCGGAGGCGTGGCCGAGCACCTGGGCGTGGACGTCTTCTGGGTGCGCGCCGCGTTCGCCATGCTGACCGCCCTGAACTTCATCGGGGTCGTCGCGTACGGCCTGCTGTGGCTGCTCGTGCCGCAGCGGCCGACGGGCGAGGAGGAGGCCGCGCCGAGCGGCCGGGAGCGCCAGCAGGCGCTCGGTTTAGTCGCCCTCGGCATCGCCGCCGCCGTGGTCACCGGGCTCACGTCCGGGCCGTTCAGCGGCTGGATCACCGGCCCGCTCGCGGTCTCCCTGGTCGGCGCGGCCGTGGTGTGGCGCGAGGCCGACGAGGCGCAGCGCAGGCGCTGGGTCGACGGGGCCCGCACCGGCCTGCTCGGCGGCGGGCGCACCGCGATCGTCCGGGTCATGGCGGGCGTGGCGCTGGTCGCCATCGGCGTCGGCGCGGTCCTGGTCAACAGCTACGGGCTCAACCAGCTCAGGTTCGCCCTGCTGGCCGTGGTCGCCACCCTGTGCGGCGTGGGCGTGCTCACCGTGCCGCTGTGGCTCAAGCTGATCAACGACCTCGGCGAGGAGCGCCGGGTCCGCATCCGCACCGAGGAGCGCGCCGAGATCGCCGCCCACCTGCACGACTCGGTGCTCCAGACCCTCGCGCTGATCCAGAAGCAGGCCGAGCAGCCCCGCGAGGTCCGCAGGCTCGCCAGGGGCCAGGAGCGGCAGCTGCGCGAGTGGCTGTACGGCAAGGCGGGGGAGAACGGGCAGCCCAGGACGCTGTCGGCGGCCATCGCGCAGGCCTGCGGCGAGGTGGAGGACACCTTCGCGCTCAACGTGCAGCAGGTCGTCGTCGGCGACTGCGAGCTGGACCCCAACCTGCTGGCGCTGGTGGCCGCCGCCCGCGAGGCCGTGGTCAACGCGGGCAAGCACGCCGGGGTGGCCGAGGTGAGCGTGTACGGGGAGGTCGAGCCGGACCAGGTCGCGGTGTTCGTGCGCGACCGGGGCAAGGGGTTCGACCCCGACGGCGTTCCTGGGGACCGGCATGGCCTCGCGGACTCGATCCGGGGGAGGATGGAGCGGCACGGCGGTGAGACCCGCCTGCGCACGGCGCCGGGTGAGGGTACCGAGGTGCAGCTGCTGATGCCGAGGAGAACGGAGGCCCGCACGTGACGGTACGGGTGTTCCTGGTCGACGACCACGCGCTGTTCAGGGCGGGCGTCCGCGCCGAGCTGGAGTCGATCACCGACGACGTCGAGGTGGTCGGGGAGGCGGGCTCGGTCGGCGAGGCCGTCGCGGGCATCGGCAAGCACCGGCCCGACGTGGTCCTGCTGGACGTGCACATGCCCGACGGCGGCGGAGCCGAGGTGCTCCGCCAGGTGCGCAAGGCGCTGCCCGAGGTGGTGTTCCTCGCCCTGTCGGTGTCCGACGCGGCCGAGGACGTGATCGCGGTGATCCGCGCGGGCGCGCGGGGGTACGTGACCAAGACGATCTCCAGCCAGGAGCTGGTGCGCGCCGTGGTGCGGGTGGCCGAGGGCGACGCGGTGTTCTCGCCCCGGCTGGCCGGGTTCGTGCTGGACGCTTTCGCGGACCGACCCGGCGCGGCCCCCATCAGCGATCCCGAGCTGGATCTGCTGACGCCCCGCGAGCGCGACGTGCTCCGCCTGCTGGCGCGGGGGTACGCGTACAAGGAAATCGCTTCAGAGCTGTTCATCTCCGTGAAGACGGTGGAAACTCACGTGTCGAGCGTCTTGCGGAAGACGCAGCTCTCGAACCGGTACGAACTCTCCCGCTGGGCCTCCGACCGGAGGTTGGTCTAGCAGTCGGGCCCCGCGGGCGTCCTGGGGACTTCGGGGGAGCGGTCAGTTGGTGGAGACCAGCTTGGCGAGCTCCCGGTCGAAGTCGATCCACAGGTCCTCCTCGCCGGGCTGGACCACGTCGTAGGTCAGGTCCAGGAACTCGGCGATGTGCTCCGCCACGGCGGACAGGATGGCGAACCCGGTCGGCGCGTTCAGCTCCAGCAGGACGCGCTCCGGGTCGTCGCTCGCCGGGCGGACGAGGATGTCGCCCTCGCCGGACGGGGTCAGCAGGCCGTCGGCCAGCAGGTCGCGGGCGAAGATCCACTCCACCTTGCCCTGGCCGGTGTGGAACAGGACGGCCACCGCGTACGGGTCCTCGGGCTCGTAGTGCAGCTCGGCCTCGACCGGCGCGGGCGCGGCCCCTGGAACCAGCAGGTGGAACGTGGTCGTCGTCGTGATGCTCTCGGCGCTCATGTGTCTAACCTTCCCGTCTTGTCCCGGTCTCATGTGAGGAGACGTCCGGGAAGGCCGATCGGGACGTGGTTCCGGCCAACACCACGCGATCGGGGGAGACGTGGGCCGCAGGTCCACCCGTTCTGCCCACGACCCGTCTCAACTGGCCGGTAACCATGCGTTACCGCAGGTCACTTGAGCGTAGCCGGCTCCCCGGAGGCCGCCGCCACGACCGCCTCGCGGACCTCCGGGAGGGCCCTCGGGGCCCTCCTGCGGCGGGTCATGGCGACCCCGGCGAGAACGACGACCATGCCCGCCACGACCCGCAGGTTCAGCGCCTCGCCGAGGAACACCGCGCCCAGCAGCACCGAGACCACCGGCAGCAGGTAGCCGACCACGGTGGCGTTCGTCGGGCCCTCGTCCTCGATCAACCGGTAGTTCAGCAGGAACGCCAGGCCGGTGCCCAGCACCCCCAGCACCGCCACCGCCAGCAGCGGCTGCCAGGACATGTGGGGCCGCTCCAGCCCGCCCGCGGGCAGCGCGAGGGCGGTCAGCCCGCTGCCCACCACCAGCTGCGCCGAGGACAGCTGCATCGAGCTGGCCCCGCGCCCGGACACCGTCCGGCCGATGTAGGTGTAGGCCACCGCGTACGAGGCCGCCGCCACCAGGCAGGCCAGCGCGCCCCAGCTGGCCAACCCGCCGCGCTGCCACGGCGCGAAGATCAGCAGCACCCCGGCGAAGCCCAGCCCCAGCCCGACCAGCCGCGCCCGGCTCCCGCCCCGCTCGGTGCCCAGCGCCAGCCCCAGCAGCAGCGTCCACAGCGGCGTGGTGGCGTTGAGCACCCCGGCCACGCCCGAGTCCACGGTCTGCTCGCCGACCGCGAACAGCACGAACGGCACGGTGTTGTTGAACAGCGCCGCCACCGCCAGGTGCCCCCACAGCGCCTTCCCGCGCGGCAGCCGCTGCCCGCTGGCCAGCAGCACCGCCACGAGGGTGAGCGCGCCGAGCGCGGTCCGCGCCAGCGCGATCTGCACCGGGGACAGCCCGGTCAGCGCCACCTTGATCCACAGGAAGCTGGAGCCCCACACCAGGGCGAGCACGCCCATCCTGACCAGCGAGCCGGGGTTGTTCATGGCCCTTACAGTGCGCCAAGCGAAGTCTTAGCACAATTTAATATCCATACACTTTGATTAAGCAGAGTTGTAAGGTCGAGCCATGTTGGACGTCCGCAGGATGCAGGTCCTCCGCGCCGTGGTCACCACCGGCTCCATCACCGCCGCCGCGACCAACCTCGGCTACACGCCGTCGGCGGTCAGCCAGCAGATCACCGCCCTGGAGCGGCAGGCCGGGCTGGCCCTGCTGGAGCGGGTCGGCCGGGGCGTGCGCCCCACCCACGCGGGCCGGGTCCTCACCGAGCACGCCGCCCGCATCGCCGACCGGATCACCGAGGCCGAGACCGCCCTCGCCGACCTGCGCGAGGGCCGCGCCGGGCGGCTGCGCGTGCGCTACTTCTCCACGGCGGGCGCCGCCCTGCTCCCGCCCGCCGTCGCCGCCTTCCGCGCCGAGCACCCCGACGTGCGCCTCGAACTGCGCCTGGTCGACCCCGGCGACCCGATCACCGAGGTCGCGGAGGGGAGGGCCGACGTCGCGCTCGCCGTCGTCACCGAGCTCGACCACGCCCGCTACCCGGACGTCCACCTGGAGCCGCTGTTCGACGAGCCCTACGCGGCCGTGCTGCCCGCCGGGCACCCGCTGGCCGACCGGGACGTGCTCGACCTCGCCGAGCTGGCCGGGGAGCGCTGGGTCGACTCGGTGCCCGAGCCGGGCGCGTGCAAGGACGCGGTGCTCGCGGCCTGCGCCGCCGCCGGGTTCACCCCGGACTTCGTGGTCGACGCCGCCGACTTCCCCACCGCGCAGGGCTTCGTGGCGGCCGGGCTCGGCGTCAGCGTCATCCCGGACCTCGGGCTCGGCGTGGTCAACCCCGGCGTCGTGGTCCGCAGGCTGCGCCACCCCGAGCCGACCAGGACGGTCTGCACAGCGGTGCGGCCCGGAGCCGTCGGCACGCCCGCCGTGGCGAGCCTGCTCGACGCACTCCGGGCCGTCGTCGCCGCGGACTAGCGGTGGATCAGGACTCGCTCTGGATGTACAGGTCGGTGCCCTGCCACTTGACCACGATCGACTTGGTCTTCGTCTCGGTGGAGCCGTCGGCCATCGTGTAGGTGACCTTGGCGACCCAGAAGTACTCCGACTGCATGGTCACCGAGTCGACCGACACCGACTTGACGTTCTTCCAGAAGGAGTCGTAGCTGCTCCGGCCCTGCCCGTGCAAGGCGCCACCGGGGGCGACCATGTCCCACCCGGCGTCCGCGTCCACCGGAGCGGTGCCGTAGTAGGCCTCGATGAACTGCTTCTGCTGGGCCTCCGTGGCGCCGCTGCCGCTGACCTTCGGGCGCTCCGGCACCTGGGCGTTGGTCTCGTTCGCGCCCGCGTCACCGGACCGGGAGACGGTCACCGTCGGGTCCGGGGTGTTCGCGTTGCTGCCCTTGTCGTCGCCGGTGAAGATGCTGGCCAGCAGGATGCCGAGCACCGCCGCGCCCACGATGGCCAGCGTGGTGATCATGGTGGAGCGGTTGTTGCCGCCGCTCCCGCCGCCGGACTGCTGCCGCGCGGCGCGGGGCCGTGCGGCGGGCGGTCTGCTCACCGCCGAGGGCGGCAGCGAGTGGCCCGACGCGGGGCGCTGGTCGATCCGGGTCGCGTTCGGCGGCGACTGGTGGTGCTGCTGCGGCTGCTGCACGTGCTGCTGGGGCGCGTGGGGCAGCGGCGCGGGGCCCTGGTTGTGCACCGGGGCGATCGCGCGGGTCGAGATGCCCGTCGCGGGCACCGTCACCGGGGCGCCCTGCCACGACGGCGGGTGCGACCTCGGCATCTGCATGGGGAACTCGGGCGCGGTCCGCCCGGCGGCCACCGCCGCCAGCGCCTCGCGCGCCTCCGCCATCGTCGGCCGGTCCTCCGGCTCGGCGCGCAGCAGGCGCATCAGCAGGGCGGTCAGCGGACCGGCCTGCTTCGGCGGCGTCACCTTGCCCGACGCGACCTGGTGCAGCAGCGCGATGGTGTTCTCGTTCAGGCCGAACGGGGGCATCCCCTCGATCGCCGCGTACAGCGTCGAGCCCAGCGAGAACACGTCGGACGGCGAACCGGGGTCGTAGCCCTTGGCGACCTCGGGGGCCAGGTAGGCGGGCGTGCCCGCCAGCATCCCGGTCGCGGTCACCGTCACGTCGCCGGTCGCCCGCGAGATGCCGAAGTCGGTGATCTTCACCGTGCCGTCGTTGCCCAGCAGGATGTTGCCCGGCTTGATGTCGCGGTGCGTGATGCCCGCGTCGTGCGCGGCGGCCAGCGCCGAGGCCACCTGGGACCCGATCGCGGCAACCTCGCGAGGGGGCAGCGTGCCCCGCTCGGACAGCACGGTGGAGAGGCTGCTCGACGGCAGGTACTCCATCACCAGCCACGGTTGCCCGTCGTCCTCGGCCACGTCGTAGACCGCGATCGCGTGCGGGTGCTGCAAGCGCGCCGCGATCCGGCCCTCGCGCATCGCCCTGCGCTTCGCCTCGTCCGTGTCCGACTCGGCCAGTCCCGGTTGGAGCAGCAACTGCTTCACCGCGACGGTGCGGTGCAGGCGCCCGTCGTGGGCCTGCCACACCACGCCCATCGCCCCGCTGCCGATCCGCTGCCCGAGTCGGTAGCGGCCGGCGACCAGGCGGCCCTCGTCGGTCACGGCTGCTCCCAGTGCTGCTATCGCTTCTTCAGTGACGACCGCATTCCGCCGTCACCATGACGTGAACAGTCCCTCACCCGATTGGGTAGTGCTCACCTTACGGGTTAAGGGTTCCTTTGTTGAGCGCCTGGGGTCCCGATCGCCCTACGGGGAGCCCTCCTGGCCCACCGGAGGGGGGTTCCCGGCGGAGGACGCGGGCGGCGACGGCTGTGTCGTCGTCGGCGGCTGCTGCGAGGTCGTCGTCGGGGTCGACGGCTTGGGCGGCGGCTCGCTGGTCGTCGTCGGCTGCTGCGAGGTCGTCGTCGGCTGCTGCGTCGTCGGCTCCGGCTCCTCCTGGGTGACCGTCCGCGTCGTCGTCGACGTGGTGGTGGTCGTGGAGGTCGTCGTCGGCGGCGTCTCGGAGGTCGAGGACGCGGGCGGCGACTGCGGCACGGTGTCGTCGAAGACGTCCAGCGCCACCAGGAGCGTGCCCAGCAGCAGGATGACGCCCAGCACGACCGCGGTGATCGCGAGCGGCCGGTTGCTGCCCGGCTTCGGGTCCGGGTGCAGCCCGGTGGGCTGGACCCCGGTCGTGCGCGAGCCCGCCGGGCGGTTGCCCGTGCCGGTGCGCGGACCGCCGGGGCGCACCACGCGGGTCCGGTCCGGGCCGACCACCGTGGTGGCGTCGGCGACCGGCGCGATCGTGGTGGCCGTCGCGGGCCGCATCCCGCCCAGGTTCGGCGAGCGCCCGCGCGAGACGGCGTTGAGCATGTCCCGGACCTGGCTCATGGTCGGGCGGTCGGCCGGGTCGTAGTTGAGCATGTGCAGCAGCACGTCGGTCAGCGGGTGGTCGACCGTCGGCGGGTTGATCCGCCCCGCCGCCACCGCGTGCAGCACGCCCAGGGTGTTCTCGCTCAGCCCGAACGGCGGCTCGCCCTCGGACGCCGCGAACAGCGTCGAGCCGAGGGAGAACACGTCGGACGCGGGCGACGGGTCCTGGCCGCGCGCGATCTCCGGCGCCAGGTAGGCGGGCGTGCCCGCGATCAGGCCGGTCTTGGTCACCGTGACGTCGTCGCTGGCCCGCGAGATGCCGAAGTCGGTGATCTTCACCAGGCCGTTCTCGGCCAGCAGCACGTTGCCCGGCTTCACGTCGCGGTGCACGATGCCCGCCGCGTGCGCCGCCGACAGCGCCGCCGCGGCCTGGGTGCCGATGTGGGCCACCTCGACCGGGTCCAGCACGCCGTGCTCGGACATCGTGTCGGCCATGCTGTACGAGGGCAGGTACTCCATGACCAGGCACGGAGCGCCGTCCTCCTCCACCACGTCGTAGACCGCGATGGCGTTGGGGTGGTGCAGCTTGGCGGCGATCCGGCCCTCGCGCATGGCGCGCTGGATGGCCTCGTCCTGCTCGCGCGCGTCCAGGCTCGGCTGGAGCAGCAGCTGCTTGACCGCCACGACCCGACCGAGGCGCTCGTCGTGCGCGCGCCACACGACGCCCATCGCGCCGCTGCCGATCCGGTCGAGGATGCGGTAGCGATCGGCGATCACCCGAGCGTCCTCGCTCACCGGGCCACCTCGCTGAAGCGCTGCGCGACCGAGGCAACGGCTGCTCTCACGCTCGGGACTCCTCGTCGTGCGGATCGGTGCGCGGGGTTCGGCGTGGGCCACCGCACGCCCGCAGAGCCTACCCCGGACGGGGTGCGCGCTTCGGGCCCGTGGCGCTCGCAGGCGAGTCGCGTGCCGATCAGGGGCCCGCGCCGGACGCCCCAATCGCAGAGCACCTTATCGGGTGAAGATCCGGGGCGGGAGGGCCGTCGCGCCGCCCACGGCCGGGCCGTCAGGGGGCCGGGGCGAAGAAGTCGAAGCCGCCGACGGGCTCCAGCACCTTGCCGAGGTCGATGCCGAGGTCGACGCCGCTGGTGGGGGCCGGGGTCGCGCTGCCGGACGCCGGGGGCGGGTTGGTCGAGGACGACGGCGGGGGCGTGGTCCCGCTGGTGGGCGGCGGCGCGGGGGTGGACGTCGACGGCTGGGTGGAGGGCTGCGAGGGCTGGGTGACCGGGGTGGTCGGCGCGCTCGTCTGCTCCGGGGTCTTCGTCGCGGGGGTGGTCGGCTGCTGCTGCTGGTTGCCGCCGCCCGAGCGCTGCTGGGTCTGCTGCTGCTGCTGCTGGCGCTGGGTCTGCTGCTGGCGCGGCTTCTCCTGCGCGGTGCTCTGCTGCGTGGTCTCGGTGGTGGCCGGGGCCTCGGTCTCGGTCTCCTCGGCCTGGTCCCGGCTGTCGCGGGCCGCGCCGACCAGGTCCGCGGTGAGGCTGCCGGGGCTGCGCGCGGCCTGGCGGTCGTCGAAGCGGACCTCGGCCAGCGGGCGCTCGTCCGGCGCCGACATCCACTGCGAGGCGCTGAACGCGACCGCGCCGGTCAGCACGACGCCGCCGCTGGCCATCGCGACCAGCTTGGGCACCGAGACGCCGCGACCGGTGGCGCTGTCGTCGGAGGGGCGGCCCTCGCGGCGCAGCAGCTCGGTGACGTGCAGCTCGCGGCCGGACAGGTTGAGCCTGGACTTCGGCTTCTGCGGCAGCCGGGCGGTCTGCTCGGCGCGGGGGGCGACGGGCGCGGAGACCGGAGTGAAGCGCACGGTCTCGGCCTCGCTGCGAGCGATCAGCTCGGCGACCGAGAGGCGGTCGTCCGAGTAGTCACGTCGACGGCGATTGTCCTCGTTCGACACCGCGAGCCACCCTTTCCCGGAGGGGTGCGACACACCCTTGCCGGGAACATGGATACCGAATCGTGACCCTTTATGTAACCCCTTTGGCCGATTTTCCCCTGGCAATCACAGTGACAGGTGACGGTGCGTCCAACTGGTTCACCTTCCCGTCACTCAGCGTCAAGGTTGATCAGCGCGTGCGGCGGCGGCCCGCGATCAGCTCCGCTGCGCCGAGATGACCTCGGCGCCGACGATCCTCGGCGCGGAGGCCCCGGTCAGCCGGAACAGCTGCTCCACGCGCAGCAGGCCGCCGTCCCGCTCCCGCATCGACACCACGGCCAGCACCGCCCCGTCCGGCCTGGGAGCCACCGACTCCACCGCGATCGCGGAGATCAGCGACCAGGACTCCACGAAGTCCGCCGGGCTCGCGCCCACCAGGTCCGGCGACAGCAGCGCCGACGCGGAGGCGGGCCGGGTCGGCAGCAGCTCGAAGAACCGCCGCACCACGTCCACCTGGGGCCTCGGCCCGACCACGACCTCCGGCGACGCGGGCTGCGGCACCGGCAGCGGCCCGTCGACCACCAGGCCCGAGTCCACCACCACCGTCCCGCCCAGCTCCGCGCTCAGCAGGTCCGGCCGCAGCGCGGACGACCCGGTCATCACCAGCGGGGCCTCGACGCCCAGGTGCGCGGGACCGATCCCGCGCCGATCGGCCAGCACCGCGGCCGACACCACCGACGCGAGCAGGACCAGCGCCCCGGTGATCCAGCCGACCACCCGCGCGGCCCGGCGCGCCGGGTGCTCCGGCCGGGGCGCCGGCCCGCCGCCGAGGGGGCCGTCCGCGAGGGAGCCGCCGGGGCCGTGGCCGAACCGCCCGCCGCCGAGCGGCCCGCCCTGGATCCGCCCGCCGCAGGGCCGCCCCTCGCCGATCAGCTCAACGGAGATGGCGGGTGCCCGGTTCGCGGCGGGCCCCGACCGGTTCGGCTGCTTCCCGATCAGCTCGGCCACGCTGACCGAGCCAGTGCGGGCGTGCCTGCGACCGGTGGCGGTGGCGCGTTCCACGGGCGGCTCCTCGATCTACCTGGGTGGCCGCCAGAACTACCGTGCAAGAGCAGCGGAAAGCCAGAGCGCGTCCCGCTAGTTCACCCCTTCGTGGCGTTCAGCGCCGTGCGGACCACCCCGGACGGCCCAGGAGCGGCGGGCCCGCGCAGACTCGCGGTGCGTCCGCCGACGGGCCGCCGGGACGCCGCTCAGCGCTCGCGGACCGGGCGCTCCCCGCTGATCAGCGGTTCGCCCACCACGGTGAACAGCAGCTCCCGCTGCTCGGTCGAGGTCGTGCCGTCCCGGTTCGTCACCAGCAGCGTGCTGGTGCTGAGCCCGCGCACCGCGTCCACGCTGATCCCGGTCACCAGCACCTCCGAGGCTTCGCCGAAGCGCTCGGCGACCAGCGCCCCCACCACGCCCCGCACGGTCTCGGACACCAGCTCCAGCGCGGCGTCCGCGCTCCGCGCCACCTGCCGGTAGAACTCCTCGGTGCGCGAGGCGATCGCCAGCACGTCCGCGTGCGCGGCGCTCCCGCCCGCCACGGTCGTCACCGGCGCCCACACCTGCGGCGGCGGTGCGGGCAGCGCGCTCGCCCGACCGGCCTGCGGCGCGGTCACCCGCTGCTCGCCGGTCCAGCCGCCCTCGCCGGTCCCAGGGCCCTGGCCTGCGGCGCCCGGCGCGGGCGCGGCGGCGCGGCCCTCGACCGCCCCGCCCACCCGGTTCGGCGCGGCGTCGGCCAGCACCTCGACCTCCGGCTCCTCCGGCCGGGCCTCCGGCGGGGGCGCGGTCGTGGTCAGCACCGGCAGCCTCGGCCCGGTCGCCGGGTAGGAGGGCAGCGCGAACGGCTCGTCCGGCCTCGGCGGCCCGACCAGCTCCACCGCGGCCACGGCCAACCCCACCAGCACGCTCGCCGACGAGATCACCGTGAACCACGCGGCGCGCCGCCACGTCTTGGGCGGTGTCACCGATGCGGGCACCATCCCGATGTTGAACTTGCTCAGCCCGACCGCGTCGCTGTCGTGCAGCGGGTCGCGCGGCACGGGCGCGTCGACGGGCAGCTGACCGCCCATCGAGGCCCACTCGGCCGCGTCGTCCGGAAGCCGGTGCCTGCCCTGCCGCTGCTCGTCCGCCCTGGAGTTCATGGTGGATAGCCCCTCCCGCCTGGCACAGGCTAGGCGGGAGGGCACCGGACGGCGGCTCGCATCATCCCTGCGTGGCGCAGCAGCACACCTTCAGGTGAAGGATCGACCGCCGCTGTTCAGCTGCCGCTGTTCAGCCGCTTCCGGGCGCCCTGCAGCGAGTTCGTCGCGGCGAGGCCCGCGCCACCGGCGATGACCGCGCCGATGACGTCCGCGGGGATGCTCGAACCGCCGTTGATGATCAGACCGACCGCGGCGGCGGCCACGGTCACGCCCGCCACGCTCCAGCGACCGCGCACGTAGTTGGCGATCGGCGCGCCCGAGGCGCCCTTGCTCTTGGCGGCGGAGTTCAGCGCGGCGAGGTACCCGCCGTGCGCGAGGGTGGCGAGCAGGCCGAGGATGGCGATGAGACCGGTGATCAGGCCGATGACGTCCATGCGACCAGTGTGCACGCGGATTTTCGCGGTGGACCATCCGTGATCGCCCTGATACCTCCGGTCTGATATCCCCGGTGCCGTGGAGATGTTCTGGCACGACGCCTGCCTCGAGCACGACGCGGGCTCCGGCCTGTGGGAGCTGCCCGGCGAGTGGGACTGGCTCGACGAGCCCGAGCCGCACCCGGAGAGCGCCGCCCGGCTGCGCACCTTCCGGCACGCGCTGCGGCACGGCCCGGTCGCGGGCCACCTGACCTGGTCGACCGGCCGCGCCGCCACCGGGGAGGAGCTGGCGCGCGTGCACGAACCCGGCTACCTGGCCGCGCTGCGGGCCGCCTGCGCCGGGCCGGAGCGGGTCGCGCTGGAGGTGAACACGCTGGTCGGACCCGGTTCATGGGCGGCCGTGCTGGCGGCGGCGGGCACCTCGCTCGCCGCGTACGAGGCGGTCGCCTCCGGCCGCACCCGGCTGGCCTACGCGCTCGTCCGCCCGCCCGGCCACCACGCCCAGCCGGGGCTCGCCGACGGCTACTGCCTGGTCAACAACGCCGCGCTGGTCGCCGAGACCGCGCGCCGCGCCGGGCGGCGGGTGGCCGTGCTCGACTGGGACGTGCACCACGGGAACGGCACCCAGGAGGTGTTCGCGGGCACCGAGGACGTGCTGACCGCGTCGATCCACATGCGGCACGGTCCGTGGGGCGCGAACCACCGGCAGACCGGCGCGCCGGACGAGCCCGCGCTCGGCAACGTCAACGTCGAGCTGTCCCTGGGCGCGGGTGATCGCGCGTACGCGCGCGCGATGGACGAGGTGGTGCTCCCGGCGGTCCGCGAGTTCGGCGCGGACTTCCTGGTGTGCGCCTCCGGCTTCGACGGCTCCGCCTTCGACCCCAACGGCAGGCACAACCTCACCGCCGCCGGCTACCGGGCGATCGGCGCCGGGGTGGCGGCCGAGGGGCTGCCGACGGTGCTCACCCAGGAGGGCGGCTACCTGCGCGGGTACGCCGCGCTGTGCCTGCACGCGCTGGTGGAGGGCCTGCTCGGGCTCGACCTGCTGGAGGACCCGCTGGCCTACGTGCCCGACGACACCCAGCTGGTGGACGCCGACCTCGCCCTGGTCAGGGCCGCCCTCGCGGACCGCTGGGAGTTCGCCCGCTGAACCGGGCCGGGCCCGCCCAGGGCCGCAGGCGGGCCGGTCGGTCAGCCGCCGGTCCCGCCGCACCCGCTCAGGCCGGGTGCGCGGGACCGGGTGCGCGGGACGGGGCGGCCCGCCGGGTGCTCCCGGCGGGCCCGCCCTCCCGACACCGCTCGTCCGAGGCCTCGACTCCACCCGTCCGGGTGAAGCGCGCGGCGCCGGGTCAGCGCCCCAGCGCGCCCCGGCCCAGCCGCAGCAGGATCATCGCCAGGTCGCGGCCCTCCGGCCCGAGCTCCCGGTACCGGTTGATGACGTCGATCTCCCGGTTGTGCACGATCTTGGTCCCGCCCGCGGCCATCCGCGCCGCGCCGATCACCTTGGACACCTCCACCCGGCGCTTGACCAGCCGCAGCAGCTCGGCGTCCAGGTGGTCGATCTCCCGCCGCAGCGCGTCGACGTCCTGCTCGGCCGCGCCCTGCCCCGCCGCGCCCTGCTCTGCGGTGTCGGTGCTGTTCATCTCAAGACCTCTCGACTCGGGGTTCGCCGCCTCGGCGTCCTGGCCCCGGAACGACGAAGCCCCGGAGTCCTGTGGACTCCGGGGCTTCGTGGTGGATTGAGCGCGCTAGCGGTCCACGGGAGCCGGAGTCCGGGTCCCGTAGTAAAAGGAGAATGCAGCCGCGAGCACAACGCCATCATGCCACAGCGGCGCGGGACCGGGGTGTGACGCGGGCAGGCGGTACCGTGGGTCCACGATGAGCGCCTTGTTCGACTTGCCCTCAAGTCCCCCCTCCTCCGGCTCCGCGTCGCTGCTCGACGGGCTCAACCCGGCGCAGCGCAGGGCGGTTGAGCACGCGGGTTCCCCCCTCCTCGTCGTCGCGGGCGCGGGGTCGGGGAAGACGCGCGTGCTCACCCGCCGCATCGCCCACCTGCTCGCCGAGCGCGGCGCGCACCCCGGCGAGATCATGGCCATCACCTTCACCAACAAGGCCGCCGCCGAGATGAAGGAGCGCGTCGCCGACCTGGTCGGCCCGCGCGCCCGCTCGATGTGGGTGTCGACCTTCCACTCGATGTGCGTGCGCCTGGTGCGCCGGGAGCACAAGGCCCTCGGCATCTCGTCCAGCTTCTCGATCTACGACTCGGACGACACCCGCCGCCTCATCACCCTGGTCGCCCGCGACCTGGACCTCGACCCCAAGCGCTACCCGGCGCGCACGCTGGCCATCCACATCTCGAACCTGAAGAACGAGCTGGTCGGCCCGGCGCACGCCGCCGAGGTGGCGGGCAACGACCTGGAGCGCCGCGTCGCCGAGGTGTACGGCGCCTACCAGCGCAGGCTGGTCGAGTCGAACTCGATGGACTTCGACGACCTGATCATGCGCACGGTCGAGCTGCTCCAGAACAACCCGGCCGTCGCCGAGCACTACCACCGCCGGTTCCGGCACGTGCTGGTCGACGAGTACCAGGACACCAACCACGCCCAGTACACGCTGGTGCGCGAGCTGGTCGGCACCGGCTCGGACGGCGTGCCGCCCGCCGAGCTGTGCGTGGTCGGCGACGCCGACCAGTCCATCTACGCCTTCCGGGGCGCCACGATCCGCAACATCGTGGAGTTCGAGCGCGACTACCCGCAGGCCACCACGGTCCTGCTGGAGCAGAACTACCGCTCGACCCAGACCATCCTGACCGCCGCGAACGCGGTCATCTCGCGCAACCCGGACCGGCGCGACAAGCGGCTGTGGAGCGACCTCGGCGACGGCGAGAAGATCGTCGGCTACGTCGCGGACAACGAGCACGACGAGGCCGCGTTCGTGGCCCGCGAGATCGACCGGCTGGTCGACGGCGGCGACGCGAACAACGGCGAGATCGCCGTGTTCTACCGGACCAACAACCAGTCGCGCGTGTTCGAGGAGATCTTCATCCGCCTCGGCCTGCCCTACAAGGTCGTCGGCGGCGTCCGGTTCTACGAGCGGCGCGAGGTGCGCGACGCCCTGGCCTACCTGCGGGTGCTGGCCAACCCGGACGACGCGGTGTCGCTGCGCCGGGTGCTGAACGTGCCCAAGCGCGGCATCGGCGACCGGGCCGAGGCGTGCGTGGCCACCTACGCCGAGCGGGAGCGGGTCGGCTTCGCCACCGCGCTGCGCGCCGCCGTCGCAGGCGAGGTGCCGCTGCTCAACCCGCGCTCCCAGCGGGCCATCGCCGGGTTCGTCGAGCTGCTGGACGAGCTGCGGGCCGGGGTCGAGCGCGGCGACGACGTGGCGTCCGTGCTGGAGGAGGTGCTGGACCGCACCGCCTACCGGGCCGAGCTGGAGGCCAGCGACGACCCGCAGGACCACACCCGCGTGGAGAACCTGAACGAGCTGGTGACCGTGGCCCGCGAGTTCGGCGAGCTGAGCGCCGTGGAGCCCGATGGCGAGCCGGTCGCGCCCGAGGAGGGGCAGCCGGTCGCCGGGTCGCTGGACGCCTTCCTGGAGCGGGTGTCGCTGGTCGCCGACGCCGACCAGTTGCCGGACGCGGAGAGCGACGGCGTGGTCACCCTGATGACGCTGCACACCGCGAAGGGCCTGGAGTACCCGGTCGTGTTCTGCACGGGCTGGGAGGACGGCGTCTTCCCGCACACCCGCGCGCTGGGCGACCCGGCCGAGCTGTCCGAGGAGCGCAGGCTCGCGTACGTGGGCATCACGCGCGCCCAGCAGCGGCTGTACCTGTCGCGGGCGCTGGTGCGCTCGGCCTGGGGCCAGCCCGCGGCCAACCCGGCGTCGCGGTTCCTGGACGAGATCCCGGCCGACCTGCTGGAGTGGAAGCGCGCCGAGCCGCGCCGGTCGGCGCCGTCCGCGCCGACCACGTGGAGCGGCAGCAGGGGCGGCGCGACGAGCACCTTCGGCGCCCGGTCCGGGACGGCCAAGGGGATGCAGAGCGGGCCCTCGCTCAAGCTGGAGGTCGGCGACCGGGTCACGCACGACAAGTACGGGCTGGGCAGCGTGGTGTCCGTGGACGGCGTGGGCGGACCGCGCGCGACGGCCACCATCGACTTCGGCGGCGCCTCGGGCAAGGTCCGGTTGATGCTGATCGGCAGCGTGCCGATGACGAAGCTCTGACCTGCGCTTCTCGTGGACCCGGTCGCCTCGGCGGCCGGGTCCCCGCTTTTTTCGGGTTTGTTCCGGGCGCGCGCGCAACCACGTTCGGGCACGGGCGTCTTCCTAGGTGTCACGAGCGGGATGACCGGGGCGGGACGACCGGGTGAGGCGGAAGAGCCGAACCAACTGGGCCGCAGCGGGGGCTGTGGTGCAGCGGTCGGTGGTCTCGCACTGCTGCGCAGCGCGGGTTCGGCGCCGGTCGACGGGGGCCCGCTGGTGGCTCCGGGGGTTCGCGGGGGAGCGGACCGCCGGGCGCGTCGGGGGATGTGCACGGGGGCAGTCGGGGAACGGCCGGGTCGCGCTTCGCGACCCGGCCGCCGTGCTTTCCGGGGTCGCCGCGCTCCACGGGCTCGGGCGTCACCGGGCCGGGCTTTACGAGGGTCTCGCGCTCGCCCGGACCACCGGGCTACCTGGTCCACCGCCCGCACGAGGCGTTCGGGCCGGTTCCGCCGCAGGTCGGGGGCCGCGCACCCGTTCCGCACCCGTCCTGCCACCTCGCGCGGCCCGGAATTGTCGGACCCCTCTGCTTAGCTGAGCGCACTGGTTCGGGCGGGGCGCGGGAGGGGCCGTGCGCCGTCAGGTCACCCGTTCGGCGGAGGAAGCCCGTTCGAGGCCCGTGAGGGCCGCGCAGCGGGGTGAGAACGCCGTTCCGGTCGCCGAGGGCCGGACGGGCGCTCGGGGGGCTCCTGGACGGTCTGAGGCGGTGGGCGCGTCGCGCGGGGGATCGGTGGGGGCACGATCGGCAGGGGCGAGATCGGCGGGGTCACCGAGGGCAACCGGGTGATGCCCCCGCGCGTCGATCTTGGTGAACGAGCACGCGAGCGAAGGAGTTCTTCAGTGGAACAGCGCGCAGCCGAGCAGTCCCAGCGGGCCTCGGGCGGCTCCCGCTCCTCGGCGGAGCAGGCGGGCTCGGAGCACGGCCAGGTCCAGGACGCGCCCGCCCTGCCGCCGCTGGTGCCGGTGCAGCGCGACGCGCGCGAGGGCGTGCCGGGAGCGGGGCTCCGGGTGCTCAGGGGCGACGGCGCGGTTCTCCACCACAGCGGTCGCCCCGCGGCCTGGCCCGTGCTCGGGTGCTCCGCCCTGGTCGGGATGGTGCCCGCCAGGGCCGAGCGGGCCTCGCGGCCCGCCGGTCGACCTTCGGTCAGACCACGATTCCGCGCGCGTTGAGCCAGGTCTGCGGGTTCAGCTTGAGCCCGCCGTCCGACTCCCAGACCTCGAAGTGCAGGTGGGTGCCGGTGGAGACGCCGCGGTTGCCCATGCGCGCGATCTGCTCGCCCGCCTTGACCCGCTGGCCCTTGGACACGCTGTAGCTGTCGACGTGGCCGTAGACGGTGACCTCGCCGGTGTCGTGCAGCACGCGCACCCACAGGCCGAAGCCGCTCGCGGTGCCCGCCTCCAGGACGGTGCCGTCGGCGGCCGACAGGATCGGGGTGCCCGTGGGGCCCGCGATGTCGATGCCGTAGTGCACGGTGCCCCAGCGACCGCCGTAACCGGAGGTGAAGACGCCCTGGGCGGGGGAGACGAACTTGGGGCGCAGGCGCTCGGCCTCGGCGGCCTCGCGCTGCTCGACGATCTGCTGGCTCTTCGCGAGCTTCTGCGCCTCGGAGGCGGCATCGATCGTCTTCGCGACCGGGATGATCTGCGGCGCGGCCGGGGCCTCGTCGCCGCCGACGCCGAACGCGGCGGCGCCGTCGGGCGCCGAGGCGGCCAGCGGGGTGATCTCGTCGGAGGCGGACTGCGTGGGGCCGCCGAGCGCCTGCACGGTCTGCGCGGCGCCTGCGGCGGCGAACGCGCCGACCGCGACGGCGGCGACCACGACGCGACCGCGCAGCGAGGACGGCGGCGGCGGCAACCGGTGCGTGCTCACCTCTCGGGTGGACGCACGGTCGACGGCTTCGTCGAGCACTGCGCTGTCAGTACTGCCGCCGGGGGAGCGGTGTCGAGACAAGACCAGGCCTTCCGTCTTCGGGGAGTCGGGTCGAGGACTCCGGGCGGGGGATCCCGGTGAGCCGGTCGGGGAACCGACTCCTTGTCCTGGTCGTGACCAGACTGTGACAACGGACCGGGGGACAGTAACGGGGCCGGAGCCTCGAGGGCAATCCCCCGTCCCCCTGTCCACCGAATTGCGGCCGAGCGGTGGACAGGAATACGGATCTGTGACGGCCGGTGACTGGAGAGTGAGCAAACCTGGCGCTTGCAGGCACGATAGGGCGAGCCTTTATGTCCCCTTTTTGGGTGAATGGACCCACCGACACGTGAATCGCCCTCATGTCAATGGTCAAAAGTTGGTGACCCGAATCACGTATCCCCCGCGCCGTGGGATGCAACAGGGCCCACTTCGGTCGCACTTCGTCCTTCGGAGTGATCTGCGCAACCCTTTGTGACCGCGCGAATGCGGAAAGTGGCGGCCGGTGTTGAGGGGGTCCTGTGACCTCGGACGATTCCGAATCACATGGGCGCGCGGTCGACCCCTATGTCCGCTCCACGGGGTTCGGGAAGGCGCTCGGAGCCCTCGGCGACCCGCTGTGACCGATCTCGGAACCATCACGCGCGTTATGTCACCGCCCGATCGCGGGGCGTTCCGCGCGATTCCGGCGAGTGCTCGTGGGCCTGCCGCTCACCGGTCGACCGGGCGCCTCCCGGTCCGGGTGATTCGCGCGGAGCCTGCTGAACGCACGCGTGCGTCACACGCGGGCGTCACGCACGGGCGCGCGTCACACGCGCGAGCGCGAGCAAGCGGAACCGGGACGTGGCTGCCCGGCGGGCTGTCGCCGCGCGCCCGGTGGGCCGCTGGCCGCCGCCGGGCGGGCTGTCGCCGAGTTCCCGACGTCTTCCGGCCGGGGCCTGGTCATGGCCGGCCGTGAGACGTCGTCGAGCCTCGGCTCCGCGCTGCCCGGTGTCCCGGTCAACGCCTCCCGGTCGGTCCGACGCCCCCGAAGCGCCCTCGCCGACCGGTCCTGCCCACCTCGGTCCTGCTGTTCCGATCCCCTTCGCCGACGGGCCTCGTCCCCGAACGCGGCACAACCGGCACAAATCGGGTTCCCGGAGGATCGGACACCAAACGACCTGGTCGCGGACTTTTGTGGAATCGCACAGGTGGGTGAAGATCATCCGCCGCCGCGCTCGTCCCCCGATTCCCGGCGCGACCCCTGTTCCAGGCCGACTACCAGCGAGAACAACCGGCCCGCGCCCGCAAACCCGCATCGCCCGGCCGCTGCGCCCCACGCTGCCCGGCTACTGCTTCCCGCACCGACCCGCGCCCGCCGACCCGCGCTGCTTGGCCGCTGCTTCCGCGTCGCCCGGCTGCTGCGCCCCGCATCGCCTGGCCGCTGCTCCCGTATCGCCTGGCCGCTGCGCCTCGCGCTGCCTGGCTACTGCTTCCCGCATCGACCCGCGCCCGCCAACCCGCGCTGCCTGACCGCTGCTTCCCACGCCGTCCGGCCGCTGCTTCCCGCATCGCCCGGATGCTGCTTTTCGCGCCGCCTGGCCACTGCTCCCAGTGTCGTCCGGCTGGTGCTTTCCAGAGCGTCCGGACGGTGCTTCCCAGGTCGTCCTGCTCTTGCTCTCCGACCTGCCCGGCTGCTGCTCTTCGCGCCGCCAGCCGCTGCTCCCGGCCTGCCCCGCTGCTGCTCCACTACCCGCGTCGAACGCGGTCCTCCCCGTTGTCCCCTGCCCTCGTGCCCCGAGTCCCGCTCCCCGTGCGAGGCGACCCCTACGCCCCGCACCCGGCACAACCGGAGCCGTGCCCGGTTGATTCCCGCTTCCGCCGCCGATCTTCGCGCCGATTTCCGGGCTGATCTCCTGGCCGGTTCCTGAGGCGGCCCCCGCGCCGATCCCGTGCCGCTCGCCGTGCCGATCCCGCACCGCTCCCCAGGCCGATCCTGCGCCGATCCCGCACCGCTTGCCTCGCCGTTCCCGCACCGCTCCCCGCGCCGTTCCAGCGCCGATCCCCGCGCCGATCCCGCGACCCTCCGCGCGCCCCCCGTCACGCACCGCGCTTTTGCTAGCGTCGGGCCGGTGATCGGAACCGCTGAGCAGGCGCCCCCTGCCGCGATCAGGCTCCGCGCGGCGCTCGGCCTGGGTGGCGCGGGCGCCCTCCTGGTGGCCGTCGCCCCCTTCCTGGGCGTGACCGACGCGACCCCCGCGTGGAACGCCGCCCCGCTGCTCGCGGTGCTCGCGGTGCTCGTGGTGGTCCCCGCCGGGGTGCTGCTGGCCCGCCGCCGCCTCGGGGCAGCAGCCGCCGCGCTGGTGCCGCCCGCCGCGTTCGCGTTCGCGGGCCTGGTCTCCGACCTCCAGATCGCCACCGACCCCGGTCGGGCGTCGCGCCCCGAGCTGTACGTCACGACCATCGCCGAGCCCGTCCCCGGCGCAGGCCTGTGGGTCCTGCTGGTCGGGCGCGCCCTGCTGGTCGTGGCGGGCCTGCTCGCGCTGCCCGCGCTGCGCGACGAGTTCCCCGAGCGCCCCCGGTTCGCCCTCTCCGGGCTCGCGGGCGCGCTCGCCGCCGCAGGCCTGTTCTCCGCCCCGTTCGCCTCGCGGGACATCTTCCTCAAGCCCAAGGCCGTCCTCGACACCCAGGGCTTCGAGCTGGCGGGCGGCCTGCTGCGCTGCGCCGCCGCCCTCCTGCTCTGCCTCCTCGCGGGGGCGCTCGGCGCGGAGACGCGCCGCGCCGTCCTGCTGGCGACCGCCCTCACCTTCGCCGCCGCCGCGACCCCGTGGGTGGTCGCCCCCCGCGCCACCGACGTGCTCCTGCCCACCCTCGGCCCGATCCAGGTGCTGATCGGCGCGGTCATCGCCCTCGGCGCGATCATCCCGACCAACCCGCCCCGCGACGACGTGGTCGCCCTGCCCGGCCCGCGCAGGCTGCACCTGGCCACCGCCGCGCTCGCCGTGCTCGCGGGCGTCGCGGCCCTCGCGGGCGCGCTCCTGCCGCAGCTGGCGCTGCCGCCCGCCCTGACCGCGCCCGACGGCTACTCCGCGCGCCTGCTGTGGCCCTCGGGCCTGCTCGTGCTCGCGCTGGGCGCCGCCGTCCGCTTCACGCCCCGCGCGCGCCCGGCGCTGGCCGCCGCGCTGGCGACCGTGCCGCTCGCGGGCTTCGGCGCCCTCGACTCCGCCCACGCCGCCACCCAGGTCACCTCGGGCAGCCAGCTCGCGGTCTCCCTCGGCCGGATCGAGCCGGGACCGGGCGCGTGGTTGACCGCCGTCGCCGTCGTCCTCGCGGCGGTCGCCGCCGTCCTCGTCCTCCTCGCGGGCGCGGCCGAGCGCGACGAGACCGAGGAGGAACCCCCGACCGGGCGGTCCTTGCCGCTGGTCGGGGCGCTGGTGACCACGGGCCTGCTGGCCGTCGGCGCGTTCGCGCTCCCGGTGATCAAAGCTCCCGAACTCACCCCCGTCCCGCTCCTTGACCTGCGGCTGGGCTCGTGGGGCCTGATGGCCGCGCTGGCCACCGTCCTGGTCGGGCTCGCCGTGGCCGGGAAGGCCCGCGCCGCGGCGGGCGCCGCGCTGCTCAGCGGCATCGCCCTGGTGCTGCTCACCCGCGTCCTGGAGTACCCGCTCACCTCCGCCCGCGCCGAGGAGGCCGCGCCCGGTCCCGGCCTGTGGCTGGCGGCGGTCGCCACGGCCACCGCCGTCGTCGCGGCGGTCGCGAGCGTCGCTCGCAACCGCTGAACCGGTCCGGTGATCTACTTCACCGCCGCTATGACCGACTTCACTTGCAGCGGATGCGGTCCGGTCCGCGCTGGTCGATAGTGTCTTCCGCAGCCGCGTCGAGCCGGTCCCCCCACGGCTATGCCGGCGTTCCAGGTGACGCCTGGGCGTGAGGGCACCAGGCTCACGCCTGGAGCGCCGGACACACCGGGACCGCACCGGGACGCGGTGTCCGACACCGACGTCGCAGGAGACCCGAGTGGACCTGTACGAGTACCAGGCGAAGGACCTCTTCGCCGCCCACGGAGTCCCGGTGCTGCCGGGCGAAGTGGCGAGCACCGCCGCCGAGGCCAAGGCCATCGCCGAGCAGCTCGGCACCACCGTCGTCGTCAAGGCCCAGGTCAAGACGGGCGGCCGGGGCAAGGCGGGCGGCGTCAAGCTGGCCACGACCCCGGCCGAGACCGAGGAGAAGGCCACCGGCATCCTCGGCCTGGACATCAAGGGCCACACCGTGCACCGCGTGCTGGTGACCCCCGCGTCCGACATCGCCGAGGAGTACTACTTCTCGTTCCTGCTGGACCGCGCGAACCGCACCTTCCTCGCCATGGCCTCCGTCGAGGGCGGCATGGAGATCGAAGAGGTCGCGGTCAAGAACCCCGAGGCCCTCGCCAAGATCGCGATCGACGCGGTCAAGGGCGTGGACCGGGCGAAGGCCGACGAGATCGTCGCCGCCGCCAAGTTCCCGGCGGAGGTGGCCGACCAGGTCGCCGACACCATCGTCAAGCTGTGGGAGACCTTCGTCGCGGAGGACGCCACGCTGGTCGAGGTGAACCCGCTGGTCCGCGACCCCGAGGGCAAGATCGTCGCCCTCGACGGCAAGGTCACCCTGGACGACAACGCCTCCTTCCGCCACCCGGCGCACGCCGAGCTGGTCGACAAGCAGGCCGAGGACCCCCTGGAGGCCAAGGCCAAGGAGAAGGACCTCAACTACGTCAAGCTCGACGGCCAGGTCGGCATCATCGGCAACGGCGCCGGGCTGGTCATGTCGACGCTCGACGTCGTCGCCTACGCCGGTGAGAAGCACAAGGGCGTCAAGCCCGCGAACTTCCTCGACATCGGCGGCGGCGCGTCCGCCGAGGTCATGGCCAACGGCCTGGAGATCATCCTGGGCGACGCGGACGTGCGCAGCGTCTTCGTGAACGTCTTCGGCGGCATCACCTCGTGCGACGCCGTCGCCAACGGCATCGTCAAGGCCCTGGAGATCCTGGGCGACGAGGCCACCAAGCCGCTGGTCGTCCGCCTCGACGGCAACAACGTCGAAGAGGGCCGCCGCATCCTGGCCGAGGCGAACCACCCGCTCGTGACCGTGGTGGACACTATGGACAACGCGGCCGACAAGGCCGCCGAGCTCGCGGCTGCGGGGGTCTGACGACGATGGCGATCTTCATCACCAAGGACAGCAAGGTCATCGTCCAGGGCATGACCGGCGCCGAGGGGACCAAGCACACCAAGCGGATGCTGGCCTCCGGCACCACCATCGTCGGCGGCGTGAACCCGCGCAAGGCGGGCGAGAAGGTCGACTTCGACGGCACCGTCCTGCCGGTCTTCGGCAGCGTCGCGGACGCCATGGAGGCCACCGGCGCCGACGTCACCGTCATCTTCGTGCCCCCGGCCTTCGCCAAGGCCGCGGTCATCGAGGCGATCGACGCGGGCATCGGCCTGGCCGTCGTGATCACCGAGGGCATCCCGGTGCACGACACCGCCGTGTTCTGGGCGCACGCCGTCGCCACCGGCAACAAGACCCGGATCATCGGTCCGAACTGCCCCGGCCTGATCAGCCCCGGACAGTCGAACGCGGGCATCATCCCGGCCAACATCTCCGGCGCGGGCAAGATCGGTCTGGTGTCGAAGTCCGGCACCCTGACCTACCAGATGATGTACGAGCTGCGGGACTTCGGCTTCTCCACCGCCATCGGCATCGGCGGCGACCCGATCATCGGCACCACCCACATCGACGCGCTGGAGGCCTTCGAGGCCGACCCGGAGACCGCGGCGATCGTGATGATCGGCGAGATCGGCGGCGACGCCGAGGAGCGCGCGGCGGCCTACATCAAGGACAACGTGACCAAGCCGGTCGTCGGCTACGTCGCGGGCTTCACCGCGCCCGAGGGCAAGACCATGGGCCACGCGGGCGCGATCGTCTCCGGCTCGGCGGGCACCGCCCAGGCCAAGAAGGAGGCGCTGGAGGCCGCGGGCGTCAAGGTCGGCAAGACGCCGAGCGAGACCGCCGCGCTCATGCGCGAGATCATGTCCACCATCGGCTGATAGCCCGATCGGACGAGCGACGAGGGTCACCCCTAACTTGGGGGTGACCCTCGTCGCTTTTCGGGCACTCTGGAATAGCGCAACCAGGGGAACCGCCGTGCGGCGGTCGCCGTCGGAGAGTGCGCATCGGCTAGCGTGCATCCCGCCGCTAGCTCCCGCTCGGTCGACGAGGAGACCTCAACCATGTCCGTGCCGTACGGCGCCCCGCAGCAGCAGCCGTCTCCGGCGCAGCCTGCGTCGGGGCCCAACCTGAAGCTGATCCTCCCGCTGGCCGCCGTCGGCCTCGCGGTCGTCGCGTACCTGCTCGCGTTCGCCGACGGCGTGTACGCGAGCAGCGACTACCTACTGATCGCGGGCGCGCTCGCCGCGCTGCCGCTGCTGGTGCCCACGTTCAAGTCGCTGCCGGTGGCGGCGATCCTGTCCGTGGTCGCGACGCTGCAGGTCCTGCAGGCCACGGTGAAGACGCCGCTGAGCGTCTCCGCCATGCAGATCATCGTGCTGATCATCGCGCTGCTCCAGGCCGCCGCGATCGTCTTCGCGCTGCTGCTGGAGCTCGGCGTCGTCAAGATGGAGCCGAAGCCCGCCTCCCCGTACGGCCAGGGCCAGCCCGGCGGCTGGAACCCGCAGTCCGGGGCGTTCCCGCAGCAGCCGGGGCAGCCCGCGCAGCCCGGCCAGCCGCAGGCCCAGCCCGCCCAGCCCGCCCAGCCCGCCCAGCAGTACGGCGTGCCCTCCGGGTCGTTCCCGCAGCAGAGCCCGGCTCCGCAGCAGCAGCCGAACGCCCCGCAGCCGACGTCCTACCTGTCGCAGCCGGGCCAGTTCGGCCAGCCGGGCCAGCAGCCCGGCCAGCCGCCCGCAGGCGGTTACGGCCAGCCCCAGGGCTGAGTCGGGGAAGACCACGGGAGGGGTGGCGCCGGGCGACCGGCGCCACCCCTCCTGCCATGTCCGGCGCGCCGCCGTGAGGAGCAGGGCGCCGGGCTGACACAGTGGAGCGATGGCGGTGCTGCAATCCACCTCGCACGGCGTGGCCGACTCGGTCCGCCCACCGGAGTTCTCCCGCGCCGAGCACGCGCGCGTGCTCACCATGACCGCCGCGGGCTCCGTGGTCCTCGGCTACGCGGCCGTGGCCGCGCTCCTCGCCCTCATCTCCTCGACGGCCGCGCACGCCTCCTTCTCCACGACGGGCGTGCTCGCGGCGGCGGCCCCCGGCTGGCTGGCCGCGCACCACGTGCCGCTGCGCGTCGGCGGCGGCGACCTCGGCGTGCTGCCCCTGCTGCCGACCGCGCTGGTGATGCTGCTGGTGTACCGGGCGGCGGCCAGCGCGGCCGACCGGCTCGGCCTCTTCGAGCCCCTCCAGGCCCGCTCGGTGGTGCTCAGCATCGCGGGCGCGCACGCGGCCACCGGAGGGCTCATCGCGTTCCTGATGGGCGACAGCGGACCGGTCCAGGCGACGCCCGCCGTGGCGTTCTTCGGCTCGGCGGCGGTGTCCGGGATCGCGGCCGTCGCCGGGGTCGCGGAGCGGTGCGGGCTGATCGAGGTGCTGTTCGAGCGGGTCGACCCGGTGGTGCGGCGGGGGCTGTGGGGCGGCGCGCTGGCGCTGTTCGCGCTCACCGCCGCCGGGTCGCTGCTGCTGGCGGTCGGGCTCGCGCTGGAGTGGCCGGTCACCAGCGGCCTGTTCGAGGACCTCGGCGGCACGGTGGGCAGCGGGCTGGGCATCTGGCTGCTGTGCGTCGGGTACCTGCCGAACGCGGTCGTCGCGACCGTGGCGTACCTGGTGGGCGCCGGGTTCTCGTTCGGCTCGGTGCTGGTGACGCCGCTGGAGTTCGTCGGCGGGCCGGTGCCCGCCGTCCCGCTGCTGGCGGCCATGCCGGACCACCACAGCACGTTCCTGTCGGCGGTGCTGGTGCTCCCGGCGGTGATCGGCGTGGTCGTGGGGCTGTACCTGCGCAACGCGGCGGAGACGCCGGTGCTGCGGATCAGGGCCGCCCTAGTGGCCGCGCTGACGGCCGGGGTGGGGATGCTCGTGCTCGCCGCCGTCGCGGGCGGGGACCTGGGCGGCGGGTCGTTCAGCCCGGTGACCGTGCCCGCCGGGCTCGCCGCGCTGCTCGTGCTGGGGTGGGTCGGGGTGCCCGGCGCGCTGATCGCCTGGTTGACCGGTCCTCGGCCGCCGAGGGTGAAGAAGGAGAAGGTCAAGCGGGGCAAGGGCGGTGAGGCCGCTGCCGCAGCCGCCGCAGGGGTCGCGGGCGCGGCGGTCGTGGCGGGCGCGGACGACGCCGACGACGACACCGACGCCGATGACGACGAGGCTGACGTGGTCGACCCGGACGCCGAGTACGACGAGGACGGGTACGAGTACGACGAGGACGCCGAGTACCTGGACGAGGAGCTGGCCGACGACGAGCTGCTGGACGACGAGCTGTCCGAGGACGAGCTCGCCGACGAGGAGCTGTCGGAGGAGGAGCTCGCGGCCGAGCTGGCGGAGGACGAGCGCGCCGAGGAGCTGGCCGAGCGGGAGCTGGACGACGAGTACCCGGACGACGGGCTCGACGACGACCCGGACGACGAGCTGTCCGACGAGCTGGAGGACGAGCCGGACGACGGGTTCGCCGACGAGCTGTCCGAGGACGAGCTCGCCGAGGCCGAGCGGACGGCGGACGACCTCGCGGGCGCCGACCTCGCCGACGAGGTCCCCGAGGCCCCCGCCGAGCGCCGCGCCCCCGACGGCTACGAGGAGGTGGACGAGTCCGAGTTCAGCCACCTGGCGGAGTTCCGCGAGCTGGAGGACCTGGACGGCGACCTCCCCGACGACCCGGCGGGACCCGGCCCCGCGCCCCGGCGCTGACCACCGGGCGCGGGCCGCACCGGTCCGCGCCCGGACCCCGCACATCCCCTGACCAGGGTCTCAACCGGCCCTGGCGGACGCTGCCGCGCGGCCAGCGCCTAGGCTGCTGCCGAGCTGTGACAGTCCCCAGCAAGGAGAAGCACGCTGAGCGCCGCGACCACACTCCGGCTTCCCGTCCCCGCGAGGGTCGTCGTCCTCGTCTCCGGCTCCGGCACCCTGCTGCAGGCGCTGCTGGACGCCGCCGCCTCCCCCGACTACCCCATCCGGGTGGTCGCGGTCGGCGCGGACCGCACCGGCATCGAGGGCCTGGCCCGCGCCGAGCGCGCGGGCGTCCCCGGATTCGCCGTGCGGCTGCGCGACCACGCCACCCGCGAGGAGTGGGACACCGCCCTCGCCGACGCGGTCCAGGCGCACGAGCCGGACCTGGTGGTCTCCGCCGGGTTCATGAAGATCCTGGGACCGGCCGTCCTGGCCCGCTTCGGCGGCCGGATGGTCAACACCCACCCCGCGCTGCTGCCCGCCTTCCCCGGCGCGCACGGCGTCCGCGACGCCGTCGACTACGGCGTCAAGGTCACCGGTGCCACCGTGCACCTGGTGGACGGCGGGGTGGACACCGGGCCGATCCTGGCCCAGGAGGCGGTCGAGGTCCTCCCCGAGGACGACGTCGACAGCCTGCACGAGCGCATCAAGGTGGTGGAGCGGCGGCTTCTCGTCGACGTGGTCGCCCGACTCGCCCGAGAGGGCTGCACCGTGAACGGACGAAAGGTGAGCATCCCGTGACCACTCCTGCCGAGCGGCGACCGGTTCGTCGGGCCCTGATCGGGGTCTCCGACAAGTCGGGCCTGCTGGAACTCGCCACCGGCCTGCACGCGGCCGGGGTCGAGATCGTCTCCACCGGCGGCACCGCGAAGACGCTGGCGAACGCCGGGGTCCCGGTGACGACGGTCGAGCAGGTGACCGGCTTCCCGGAGGCGCTGGACGGCCGGGTCAAGACCCTGCACCCGCGCGTCCACGCGGGCCTGCTCGCCGACATGCGCAAGCCCGCCCACGTGGAGAAGCTCGACGAGCTGGGCATCGCCGCGTTCGACCTGCTCGTGGTGAACCTCTACCCGTTCGCGCAGACCGTGGCGTCCGGCGCGTCGGCCGACGAGTGCGTCGAGCAGATCGACATCGGCGGGCCCGCGATGGTGCGCGCCTCCGCGAAGAACCACGCCAGCGTCGCCGTCGTGGTCGACCCGTCGCGGTACTCGTGGGTGCTGGAGCAGGTCCGCGAGGGCGGCTTCACGCTCGGCGACCGGCAGCGGCTGGCCGTCGACGCGTTCCGGCACACCGCGTCCTACGACGTCGCCGTGGCGTCCTGGATGGGCGGCGAGCTGGTGCCGGACGAGACCGGGTTCCCCGAGTGGTTCGGCGCGACCTGGCAGCGCAAGCAGGTGCTGCGCTACGGCGAGAACCCGCACCAGGGCGCGGCCCTGTACACCGGGGGCGCCGAGGGCCTGGCGACCGCCGAGCAGCTGCACGGCAAGGAGATGTCGTACAACAACTACGTCGACGCGGACGCCGCGTGGCGGGCGGCGTGGGACCACGAGCTGCCCTGCGTGGCGATCATCAAGCACGCCAACCCGTGCGGCATCGCGGTCTCGCCGCTGCCCGGTGAGAGCGCGATCGCGGACGCCCACCGGAAGGCGCACGCGTGCGACCCGGTGAGCGCGTTCGGCGGGGTCATCGCGGCCAACCGCGAGGTGACCGTCGAGCTGGCCGAGCAGGTCGCGGAGATCTTCACCGAGGTGGTGATCGCGCCGTCGTACGCCGACGGGGCGGTGGACGTGCTGACCAGGAAGAAGAACGTGCGCATCCTGGTCGCGCCGGTGCCCGCGCGCGGCGGTGCGGAGTTCCGGGCGGTGTCCGGCGGGGTGCTGCTCCAGGCGACCGACACCATCGAGGCCGAGGGCGACGACCCGGCCAACTGGACCCTGGCGTGCGGCGAGGCGCTGGACGAGCGGGGTCTCGCGGACCTGGCGTTCGCCTGGCGGGCGTGCCGCGCGGTGAAGTCGAACGCGATCCTGCTGGCCCACGACGGGGCGACGGTGGGCGCGGGCATGGGACAGGTCAACCGGGTCGACGCGGCGCGCCTGGCGGTGTCCAGGGCGGGCGAGCGGGCCTCCGGCGCGGTGGCGGCCTCGGACGCGTTCTTCCCGTTCCCGGACGGGCTGGAGGTGCTGCTCCAGGCGGGCGTGCGGGCGGTCGTGCAGCCCGGCGGGTCGGTCCGCGACGCCGAGGTGATCGCGGCTGCTGAGGCGGCCGGGGCGACGGTGTACCTGACCGGGACGCGGCACTTCGCGCACTAGTTCCCCTGGTGGCCCCCGGCGGGGTCGCGGTGGTTCGGACGAGAGCCGAGGCGGGACCCCTCACGGGGGCCCGCCTCGGCTTTTTTCGTGCGGGTCCGCAGGCGGTGCCGCTCGTGGGTCCGCTTGTGGGGCAACGGGGTTCGGGGTGGCGGGGGTGTTGCTGTTGTCGGTCGGGGGTGGGCCCACCAACAGGTGATCTCGGGGGTCTGGCGTTGACAGCCTGCCCGCGCGGCGGGATAAGATCATGGCGTTGTTCGAACACATGTTCGACACGTCAGGTCGCCGGACTTCCCACGGCGGTCCGCGCACAGGGGTGCGCGCGGACTTCGTGGAGGAGGGGGCAGGTGCCGAGGTCGACAACGGCGACGCAGGCCGCACTCGGGGTAGGTGCGGCGGGCGAGTCGACTCCGGCGCGGGCCCGGCACTTGCCGGTTCGCGGGGAATCGGCAGGCCTCCTCCCGTGGGGCGACCTGAGGCGGAGCAGCACGGTGCCCATGCGCGGGTTGGCACCGTTGCTGCTCTCGCTGCGGCGCGGGGGTGTTCGGGCGGCGGCTCGCGGGGGCGGGCGGTGCGCGGGGGTTGTTCGGGGCGCGCTGGGGGTTGGCGCTGTCGGGAGACGCGCGGCTGATGGTCGCGCGGCTGATGGTCGTGTGGCCGGGACTTGCGTGGCCGGGATTCGCACGGCCAACGCCCGTGTTGCCGGAGATCGCGCATCGGGCCAGCGCGCGACCGAGGCCCAGGTTCGGTTCGTTCCCGGTTCTTGCCCTGATTCCGGCCCTGGTCTCGGCCTCAGTCCCGGTCCCGGTCCCGGTCCCGTTCCCGGTTCTGGTTCTGGTTCCGCTCAGGTCAGGGTCGGGTGAGGGCGTGTCCGTCCGCTTGTCCACCGCAGGGCGCTGGGTGCCACCGCCGTCGCGATCAACATCGGTCCGGGTGCGGGCCGCACTTCTCGGGTGGCTGGTCCCGGCCGCGCCGTGCGCCTGCGGGCGTGGTGGGAACGGTGATCCCCGTAGGGGTGACTCAAGCCCAACCCGACCCGGTGAAAGTTGCTGCTGCTCAGGCTTGGCTCCCGGCTCGGCGCGCCGTCGCGCACCAGGATCGCGACGGGGTTGGAGAAGCGGGAAGTCCCGGCGATCGCGCACGTCCTAGCCGCGCAGGAGAGGAACACGGTGCTCACCTCAACTCAGCTCGGCGCTCCGCGCCAGGCCCCACCACGACACGCCCCCGGCCAGCCCTCCACCGGCCTGACTCCCACCGGGCCGGTCCACGCTGGCCAGACCTCCGTCGATCCGACCTCCGTCGGTCTGCCCCACGCCGGTCCGGCCTCCGCTGGCCCGCTCCATGCCGGTCCGACTCACACCGGTTCGACCCACGTCAGCCCGCCCCATGCCGGCCCTGCTCGTGCCGGTTCGGCCCATGCCGGTCCGGCCTGCGGCGATCGGGCCCACGCCGGTCCGATTCCCGGCGACCGGGCTCATGCCTACCCGTTCCCCGGCGACCGGTCGGGTGCTCCGGGCTCGTGCCGCGTCGATCCGGCGCGTCCCCGAGCCCTGGCCCGCGCGGACCGGGTGCTCGCGCGCGATCGGACCTTCGTCTCAGAACGCGGACCGCGCAGTCCCGTCTGGCTACCCTCGGCGTCACCGGCGACGGTGCTCTCGGAACCGGAGCCCGCGGCGCTCGTCGACCGGGCAGGCGGTGACGTCGGGATCACCGGGGACGCCGAGCTGACCGTGCCACCGAGCCGCCTCGTGCACGGGGGGACGGTGTGCGAGGTCGTCTCCTGGGCCGGTCCCTGGCCCGCCGGGGAGCGGTGGTGGGACGAGCAGGCCGTCGTTCGCGCGGCCCACCTGCGAGTCGTCGGCGTGGCGGCCGACGGGGCACGACTGGCGTTCCTGCTGATCCGCACCGGCGGAAAGTGGGCAGTGGAAGGGGTGTGCGGCTGATGTCGGCTTCCTCCGACGACTTCCGCGGTCTCGCCGACTGGTGGGCCGCCCACGAGGTGGACGAGAAGGACGGCGAACCCGCGTACCACCACAGCTTCGGCTGGACCCCGCTGCTCGTCCCCCTGCCCCGCAGAGCGCCGGACGACCTGGCGTGACCGCCGATCCGAGGTCGTCGCCAGCCCGAGGTCGTCGGCGCCCCGAGGTCGTCGCCCCCCGAGGCCGTCAGCGACCCCCCACGACGCCGATGGCGGGACGGATCCAAGATCCGCCCCGCCACCGGAAGGACTCCCGCCGGGCGCGTCCCAGGGCCGCGCCCGCACCACCACTACCAGGCCCGGTCCAGCGGCCCGCCCGTGATGGTCATCGCCACGACTATCACCGCGATCCCCATCGCCGAGTACAGCAGCGCGTCCACGCCGCGCCCCCGGATCGCGATCAGGCCCGCCTGCGCGTCGCTCACGAGCACCCGCAGGAGCGCCGCGATCAGCAGCGCGACGCCGATCAGCACCACGCCCTCGCGCCAGTTGTACTGCAGGATGCGGACCAGCCCGACCAGCGTCACCCCGAGCACCAGCGCGAACGGCAGGTGCTGGCCCGCCGCCCCCCGCCAGCCCTGTTGCGGCATCAGCTCCACCGTTCCACCATTCAGACCGCGTCGAGGCCGCGCTCGGCCGCCTCGACCGTGTTGGTCAGCAACATCGCGATGGTCATCGGACCCGCACCGCCGGGGATGGGCGCCAGGAAGCCGGCCACCTCGGCGACGTCCGGGTGGACGTCGCCCACGAGCCCCTGCTCGGTGCGGGTGATGCCGACGTCGACCACGGCGGCACCCGGCTTGATCATGTCAGCGGTGATCAGACCGGGGCTGCCCGCACCCGCGACGACCACGTCGGCGCGCCGCACCTCGGCCGCCAGGTCCTTCGTGCCGGTGTGGCACAGGGTCACCGTGGCGTTCTCGCTGCGCCT
The DNA here is from genome assembly GCF_024171695.1 of Actinosynnema pretiosum. Taxonomy (GTDB): domain Bacteria; phylum Actinomycetota; class Actinomycetes; order Mycobacteriales; family Pseudonocardiaceae; genus Actinosynnema; species Actinosynnema pretiosum. The sequence continues at coordinate 283,913 of NZ_JAMTCF010000007.1, forward strand.
GGTCAGCAGCAGCCCGATCGGCCTGCCGACCGTGACGCCGCGCCCGACCACCGTGACGTTCGCGCCCGCCAGCGGCACGTCGTAGCGCCGCAGCAGCTCCACCACGCCGCGCGGGGTGGCGGGCAGCGGGGCCTCGTCGCCGAGCACGAGCTTGCCCAGGTTGACCGGGTGCAGGCCGTCGCCGTCCTTCGCCGGGTCGATCCGCTCCAGGATCGCGTTCGCGTTCAGGTGCTTGGGGAGAGGCAGCTGCACGATGTACGCGGTGCAGGCCGGGTCGGCGTTCAGCTCGTCGATGACCGCTTCGAGCTGCTCCTGCGTGGTGTCCTCGGGCAGGTCGCGCCGGATCGACGTGATGCCGACCTTCGCGCACGCCGAGTGCTTGCCCTTCACGTAGGAGTGCGAGCCGGGGTCGTCGCCGACGAGCACGGTCGCCAGGCCGGGCGTCACACCGCGTTCGGCCAGCGCGGCCACCCGCGTGCGCAGGTCTTCGAAGATCGCATCCCTGGTTGCCCTGCCGTTGAGGGTCGTCGCCGTCACACCGCCCATCTTCGCATCACCCCCGGCTCGGGAGCGCGGCGACCACCACCGCCAGCAGGGTGAGCGCGGTGCCGACGACGGTCACCGCCGCGAGCGGCTGACCTGCGGTGGGGACCACCACGTCGACCGCGAGCGCCCCCACCAGCTGCCCCGCCACCTGGGACATCCCGAGCAGCAGCACGCCGGTCCAGCGCACCGCGAGCACCGCCGTGCTGATCGTCACGATGCCCAGCAGCCCGCCGACGTACAGCCACGGCTCACCCGGCGCGGCGGTGGGCAGGCCGTTCAGCGCCACGTCCACCGCGCACACCACGAGCAGCACCACCGTGCCGGTCAGGAAGTTCACCATCGTGGTCACCGGGGTGCTCCGCGACGCCTCGCGCACCAGGCCGTTGACCGCCTGCTGCCAGCCGAGCCCGATGCCCGCCAGCGCCGGGAGCAGCGCGGGCCACAGGTTCGCGGGCGTGCCGAGGTCGTCCGACACGGCGACCACCACGGCCGCCACGGCCAGCGCCGCGCCCGCCACCCTGGGCGCCGTCAGCGGGCGCGGACCGGCAGGGCCGATGCCCGCGCGGTCGACGAACAGGCTGCTCACGGTCTGCGCGGCGACCACGGCCACGGTGAACAGGGCGACGCCGAGCACGCTCACGGTCAGGCCCTGGGTGGACACCAGGAACGCGCCGCACGCGCCGCCCACGCACTGCCACCACCGGATGCGGCCCTCGCGCAGCGCCGTGCGGAGCCTGGCCAGGCCCTCCCGGCCCCGGCGGGTCGTGGGGACCGCGAGCAGGAGCAGCAGCAGCCCGCCGCCGAACGAGACCAGCGCGGCCAGGAAGCCGTCGGCGAGCGCCCGGCCCAGCTCGCCGTTGATCCGGCCCTGGACCGCGAGGAACAGGCCGCCCGCGAACGAGATCAGCGCCCCCAGCGCCCGCAGACCGGCGCGCGCGGGTTCGGGGGCGGACGCCTTGGCCTCGGTGGGTGAGCGGTGGTCTGGTGCTGGCACTGGTGGTCCTCTGCTGCTCGGGTCGGGGAACGGGTGCGGAAGGCGGGGAAGAGCCGGGGGCAGTGTGCGCGGGACGGGCGGCGCGGCGGTAGGTGTCGTGGCGGATGTCGTGCTGGATGCCGCAGCACGCGTCGCAGCGGGTGTCGCGGTAGGTGTCGCAGTAGGTGTCGTGGTGCGGATGTCCACCTGCGACGGCGGTGTCTTGGGTACGGTCGGGTGATCGCCACTGTCGCGCTTACGGGAGTCGCCCGAATGACCACGACGCAGTCCTCCGATCCGGACGGGATCGAGGAGCGGCATCGGGAGCTGGTGCAGGTGATCGGCGAGGCGCTGCTGGGCGTCGCGCCCGAGGGGTTCCTGCGCGTCGACCTGGTCGTGCGGATCAGCGTCGCCGCGCGCGACCTGACCGCCACCGCCTACTTGCCGGACGGCCGCTCGCTCGGGCTCGCCGTGCCGGAGGGGCTGGCCGACGCGTTCGCCGAGCTGAGGCAGCTCACCCACGTCCCCGGCCGGGGCGCCTGGTTCTCGGCCCGCTGCGCGGTGACCGCGCCCGCGAGCATCGACGTCGGTTACAACTTCGACCACGACCCCAGGTGGGACCCGGAGGTCCCGGCCGCGCACTTCGCCCGCGACCTGGAGGCCTTCCCCCGCGCCGAGGCGTACCTGCCGGACTGGCTGCGCGACCGGGTCGCGTCGGCCCGTGACGCCCAGTCCCACGGCGCCCAGCCCCACGGCGCCCAGTCCCACGACGAGGAGCAGAGAGCATGACCGGCCCGCTGTTCACGGCCGACGACCAGAGCGCGGTGCTCGACTCGGTGGCCGCGCTGCTCGTCCACCGGCTCCCCGGCGACTGGGAGCGGCTGCTGGTGGAGGTGCGGGTGATGGGCGGCCACGTCGAGTCGGCCACCTCGCTGCTGGACCTGCACGGCCGCGAGTCCGAGTGGGAGCTGCCCGAGGAGGCCCTGCCGCTCCTGCTGCACCTGCGCGAGGGCATGGCCGACCCGGTCCACGGCGCCTGGTTCTCGCTGCGCCTGCGGCTGACCCACCCCGGCGAGTACTCGGCCGAGCAGGACTGGGACGCCGAGCCCGCCTGGACGCACCGCCCGCCGGAGCGCCGCCACGTGGAGGAGCTGGCGCTGCACCCGCGCGCCGACTCGGAGATCCCCGGCTGGCTGCGCGAGCGGGCCGGGCTGCCCGAGCCCGCGCCGGTGCACGTCGCGCCGCTGTTCGACGGGGTCGACGCGCAGGGCACGCCGACCTACGAGCGCAGGCCCGCCGTGCACCCGCAGGAGCGCGCCGACGTGCTCGCCTACCTGGAGTCCGCGCCGGTCGTGCTGCCCGCGCCCGGCGACGGGTCGGACGCGCTCGACCCGGCCCGCACGGCCCCGGTCCCGATGGGCTTCCACAGCGACGGCGCGTGGGTGTGGCCCGCAGGGGCCGCGTACTACCTGCGCGAGCACGGCGTGCCGGTGCTGCCGCAGCTCGCGCAGCACATCAGGGACAACGGCTACCGGGTGCCCGAGGTGGGCGAGGCCGCGCGCGAGCGGGCCACCGCCGTGGCGAGCGGCCGGGAGCCCTCGGCCCCGCTGCCGCCGCACCGCCCGAAGGGCATCTCGGACGACGACCAGCGCGCGCTGGAGCACCTGCGCGCCCGGCTGGAGCACTACGGGGTCGCGCCGGGCGAGTACGCGATCGTCGAGCCCAAGCCGGGCGCGCTGGTGATCGAGCCCGCGCCCGGCGACCGGGGCTGGCAGGTCCAGCACTGGGACTCCTCGCGCGGACCGCAGGGCAGGCCGGTCGTGCACGAGCGCGCCGTCGACGCGGCGCGGGAGCTGCTCGGCAGGCTGCTGTGGGACGACGGGCAGGACGCGGTGCGCGAGGCCAGGCTCCGCGACGCGCAGGGTCCCGCCACCGGTCCGGTCCGGACGGTCGTGGGCATCCAGCCGATGGCGGACGAGCCGCCGCTGTCGCTGTTCCGCGACCACGAGCCGGTGCTGCTGCCCCCTGGGACCGAGCTGGACCGGCACGGGGCCGAGAACGGGAACCTGGTCTACGCGGCCAGGACCCCGAAGGTGAACCGCTCGTTGCCCAAGGAGTTCTACGAGCGGCAGTACCACGTGTACCGGGTGCAGCGGCCGGTCCCGGCGCTCAAGGGCACGGCGGTGCCGTGGTTCGAGCAGGTCGGCGGCGGCTCGGGCTTCTTCCTCGCCCGATCGGTGCGGGACTTCTTGCACGACGGGAGCCTCGTGGAGGTGTTCGGACCGACCGCCGCGCCACCCTCGTCGTGAGTCCTCGGGCCCCCGGCACCGCGCGGGTTACTCCGTTCGGTGCAACGGGGGGCCGTGCGCGCACCGGGAGTCGCGGGGGAAGATGGTGCACGTGTCCGAGCCCAAGCCGTTGAACCCGACCGAGCAGGACGCGCTGGTCAAGCAGATCGGCCTCACCCTGATGCGCGCCGCGCCGGAGGAGTGGAGGCACGTCACCGCGGACTACCGCGCGACCGGTCGGTACTTCGAGCTGGCCGCCGAGGTCCGCGCGGCCGACGGTTCCGCGCGCACCTGGTCGCCGCCGCAGGAGGTGGCGCAGCTCTTCGCGCGCCTGCGCGCGGGCATGTACCGGGAGGGCCGGGGGAGCTGGTCCAACGCGCGCTACCAGCTCGACCACCCGTCGAGCTACAACCTCGACTTCGACCGCGCCGAGCCCTCCTGGCAGAACCCGCCGCCGCAGCAGGCCTACCTGGACGAGGTGCGCTTCTTCCCGCGCACCGACGAGAACACCCCGGAGTGGCTGCGGCGCAGGGTCAAGGACGCGGGCGGGCAGGTCGCGCCGCAGGGCGCCCCCGGCGGACCGCAGGGCGCGGCCAAGCCGGGCGGCGCGCCGAGCGCGCCCGCCGCTCCCGGTGGTGACCGGGGACCCGCAGGCGGCGAGGCCAGGTCCGGTGGGCAGCGGTTCCGCAGCACCCGCGTGTTCGACGGCGCGGGCGCGGGCGGGCGGCCCACGGTCAACCGGCCCCCGGTGTCCGACGCGGACCGCGAGCTGCTGCTGAACTACCTCGACCGGGCGCCCGTGGTGGTGGCCGGGCGCGGGTTCGACGCGGACGTGCTCGATCCGGACGTGCCGCAGGTCGTGCCGGTGGCGTTCCAGACGGACGGCACCTGGATCTGGCCCGCGGCGGTCGCCTACTACCTGCGCGGCTACGGCGTCCCGCCCGAGGCGGAGCTGGTGTCGTGGGTGCGCTCGCACGACTTCGTGCTGCCGGAGGTGGCGGAGGAGACCAGGCAGGCCGCCGCGGTGACCCTCGGGGCCGCCGCCGCGCCGCAGGGCACCCCGCTGCCCAAGACGCCGGTGCAGGTCAAGCCGGTGGCGTCCGCGCTGCAGGAGCAGGCCACGACGGTCGCGCCCCGGCCCGACGCGCTCGGCGCGCAGGGCAAGGACGGCGGGGCGGGCGACGGCGGTCGGGACGCTGCCGGACGGGACGCTGCCGGTCGGGATGCTGCCGGACGGGACTCGGCGGGCCAGGACTCGGGCCGCGAGACCGCCGCGCTTCGCGGTGGTGGCGCGCAGGACAGCGGACACCGGGACGCCGGGCGTGGCGGACCTGGGCAGCCGGGCGCCGGTCAGCAGGGGCCGGGGCAGCCGGGCGCCGGTCAGCAGGGCGCGGCGCAGGCCGGTCCCGGACCGCTCGGCGCGGGCCAGCCCGGCGCGGGTCAGGCCGGGTCCGGGCAGTCCGGTCCCGCCCAGCCCGCCGCGGCCCAGTCCGGGGCGGGGCAGCCGGGTCCGCGCGGAGGCGCGGGGGCCGGTGGTGATCGTGTGCTGACCTTCGAGGAGGTCAAGCAGCAGAACATCAACTACGGGACGGGCGGGCCGCCCTACCGGGTCACGTTCGAGGAGGAGGGGCCGGTCATAGACGACCGGCACCAGCGCGAGTCCTACGTGGACGGCATGGACCTGTTCGCGCCCGGTTCCTACGAGCGGGAGAAGGCCGAGGAGAGCACCAAGGCCTGGAACCCGTTCGGCGAGGAGCCCGTCGACGAGCCCGAGCGGCCCGCCGCCGGTGCGGGCGCGGCCCGGACCGAGGAGCCCGAGGACGACGCCCCGCTCGGGCGTGACGCGCGGGACGACTCCGAGGCGCACGCCGACGAGCCCGATGACCAGCACGACCACCGGGACGATGATCACCGGGACGACGACCGGCACGACGACCAGCGGCACGACGACCGGCACGACGACCGGGCGCACGAGCGCGAGGCCGACGGGCTGGGGATCGGCGCGCTGAAGCCGAGCGACATCCGGGGCGCGGCGGCCGAGGAGCCCGAGGAGCCCGCCGCCCGCCCGGTCGAGGACGACGAGCCGGAGCCGCGCGCCTCCGAGGCCGCCGCGCGCTACGAGTCGGCCCAGGCCACCCAGTACATGGAGCCCGCCGTCCTGGGCGGCGGCCCCGGTGACGACCCGCGCGACCGGGACCGGGCGCAGGTCCGGGACGAGGACCACGCGCGGGACCACGAGGACGAGCGGGACGACCGGTTCGACGACGCGGCGCGGTTCGACGCCGACCGTTCCGCCGCCGAGCCCGGTGACGTCGAGCCGGACCGGTTCGACGACTCCGACCGGTTCGACGGCGCGGCGCGGTTCGACGGCGACCGGGAGGACGAGCGGCGGCACGAGGACCGGTTCGAGGACGAGCGTCCCGAGCCGTTCTCGGCGACCGAGCCCGACCGCTTCGACGCGACCGGCCCGGAGCGCTTCGACCGGGCGGAGTCCGACCGGTTCGAGCCCGCCGAGCCCGAGCGCTTCGACGCGGCGGAGCCGGACCGGTTCGAGGCGACCCGTCCCGAGCGCTTCGAGGCCACGAACCCCGACCGGTTCGACGCGCCCGAGCCCGACCGGTTCGACGCCGCCCCGCCGGATCGGTTCGAGGCGACCCGCCCCGAGCGGTTCGAGGCCACGAACCCGGACCGGTTCGAGGACTCCGGGCCCGAGCGCTTCGCGGCGACCGGGTCGGAGCGGTTCGAGGCCGAGGACAGCGGGTTCGACGCCGAGCCGTCCCGTCCCGAACCGGCCCGCCAGGAACCCGCCCGCCCCGAACCCGCTCGCGCCGAGCAGTCCCGCCCCGAGCAGTCCCGTTCCGAGCAGTCCCGGCCGGAGAAGCCGCTGGACGGGCCGCAGGCCACCCAGCACATGGACCCCGTCGTCCTCGCCGAGGAGCGCGCGGGCGAGCCGAGGCCGTTCGAGGACGACTCCCGCACCACCCCCACCCCGCTCGACCCCACCCCCGAGTTCGAGGTGGACCGCGAGGAGCGGCGGGCCGAACCGCCCGTCCCGGCCGCCGCGCAGGCGCCCGACCCCGCGCCGTCCACCTCAGGGGCACCTGCTCCGGGGCCGTCGGCCTCCGGGCCGTCGACCCCGGCGCGGGGCGTCACGCCGGAGGAGAACGACCACCTGCGCGGCCTGCGCAAGACCCTGGCCGACCTGGGCGTGCCGCCCACGGCCTACCTGATCGGCGACGACCAGGTCGACCGCACCTGGGTGCTCCGGTTCGACGGTCGCCGCTGGCTGGTCGGCTGGTCCGAGCAGGGCCTCGCGCACCCGTCCACGTTCGACAAGGTCGAGGACGCCGGGTCGTTCCTGATCGGCAAGCTGGTGATGGCGGGCCTGCGCGCGCCGCGCCCGCCGATGCCGCCGCCCGGTCGCCAGCAGCCGCCGCAGCAGCCCCGCCCGCCGATGGGGGGCAACGGGTTCCGGCCCGGCCCGCAGGCCCCCCGGCCGGTCGAGCCGCAGGCCGAGGCGACCCCGCCCAAGCCCGCGCCCGCCGCGTCCCCGGCTCCGGCCCCGGCGGTCCGCGCCTGGCCGATCAGCCCGATGAACGGCGAGCCGCCGCTGACCCTGTTCCGGCACAAGCAGATGATCGAGCTGCCCGCGGGCACCGAGGTCGACCGCTACGGCAGCGGGGAGGGCAACCTGGTCTACCAGATCGGGACGCCGTTCCCGCACCGGTCGCTGGTGCCGTCGTGGATCAACCGGCCGTACCGGGCGTACCGGCTGCGGCGCAGCGTCGAGGTGCTGACCGGGACCGCCGTGGCGTGGTTCGAGCAGCCCGGCGGCGGCACGGCCTACCTGCTGCCCAAGACGATCGACGACATGCTCGCGGACGGCGCGCTGGTCGAGGTCGCCGACCAGGAGGCGCCCGTCCACTGACGGGAGCGCGAGAGCGGCCGAGGGGCCGGGACCGGAACAGCGGTCCCGGCCCCTCGGCGTCTCAGCGTCTCGGCGCCGAACACCGAACGCCGAACGCCGCGCGCCGGGCCCGTCCGGTCAGGACTGGACGACCAGCCCGTGCGCCGCCGCGAACGCCACCGCCGTGTCCAGGTCCACCTTCGCCCCGCGCAGCACCCCCTGCACCAGGCCGTTCGCGTCCAACCGCGCCCCGCGCAGGTCGGTGTCCACCAGCTTCGCCCCGAGCATCCGCGCCCCGGTCAGGTCGACCCCGCGCAGGTCGGCGCCGGTCAGGTCGGCCGACTCCAGGTTCGCCTCGCGCATCCGCAGCCCCGCCAGCACCGCCTTCGGCAGCACCGCGCCGCTCAGGCTGACCAGGGTCAGGTCGGTCTCGGTGATGGTGATCGGCCGCATCGAGCAGTCCACGAACATCGACCCGAGCAGCGAGCAGGACGTGAACACCGCCCCGCCGAGCACCGCGCGGTCGAAGCGGCAGGAGCGGAACGCCGAGGTGGTGTGCCGGGAGTCGCCCAGGTCGGTGCGGGTGAACTTGCAGTCGGTGAACGTGCAGCCCCTGGTCACCAGGCCGCGCATGTCCGCCTCGGAGAAGTCGCAGCCCACGAACGACTTCCGCTCCCACACCTGCTCGTACAGCACGGCGTCGGCGTAGTCCTCGCCGACGACCTGCTCCAGTTCGATCTCCGGGTTGTCCACTGTCACACCCTCGCACGGCCCGTTGGTTGGTAACCTCCGGACCACCGGGCAACCCCGCCCGGTGCGCGGTCCCGGAGTAGAGACCGCCGCTGACAGGCCTGCCTGCCTAGTGGTCGACCCCGAGGACTGAAGCCCGCATCCGTCTTTCGGGAAGGCTCCATGACCCGCACGCCCGTGAACGTCACCGTTACCGGCGCGGCCGGCCAGATCGGCTACGCCCTGCTGTTCCGCATCGCCTCCGGCCACCTGCTGGGTCCCGACGTCCCGGTGCGGCTGCGGCTGCTGGAGATCCCGCAGGCCGTGAAGGCCGCCGAGGGCACCGCGATGGAGCTGGACGACTGCGCGTTCCCGCTGCTGGACGGCATCGACATCACCGACGACGCCACCAAGGCGTTCGACGGCGTCAACGTCGCCCTGCTCGTCGGCGCCCGCCCCCGCACCAAGGGCATGGAGCGCGGCGACCTGCTCCAGGCCAACGGCGGCATCTTCAAGCCCCAGGGCCAGGCGATCAACGCGGGCGCGGCGGACGACGTGCGCGTCCTGGTGGTCGGCAACCCGGCCAACACCAACGCCCTGATCGCCCAGCAGCACGCGCCGGACGTCCCGGCCGGTCGGTTCACCGCCATGACCCGCCTCGACCACAACCGGGCGCTCTCGCAGCTCGCGAAGAAGCTCGGCGTGTCGGTCGACGACATCAAGAAGCTCACGATCTGGGGCAACCACTCGGCCACCCAGTACCCCGACCTGTTCAACGCGGAGGTGGCGGGCAAGAACGCCGCCGAGGCCGTGAACGACCAGGCGTGGCTGGAGAACGACTTCATCCCGACCGTGGCCAAGCGCGGCGCCGCGATCATCGAGGCGCGGGGCGCGTCCTCCGCCGCGTCGGCCGCCAACGCCGCCCTCAACCACATCCACGACTGGGTGAACGGCACCGCCGAGGGCGACTGGGTGTCGATGGCCATCCCGTCCGACGGCTCGTACGGGGTGCCCGAGGGGATCATCTCCTCGTTCCCGGTGACGGTGAAGGACGGCGAGTACTCGATCGTCCAGGGCCTGGAGATCAACGAGTTCTCCCGCGCCCGCATCGACGCCTCCGTGGCCGAGCTGGTCGAGGAGCGCGACGCGGTGAAGGCCCTCGGCCTGATCTGAGTTCGCGGGTCGCGCCCCGACACGGGCGCGGTGCTCTTCCGGGGAGGGGTCGCTGCGGCGGCCCCTCCCCGTGGCATGTTGGGGGTGTGACGACTCCCTGGCCCGTGCCGCAGCCGCAGATCCCCGCCGACACCCACCCCGCGCTGGCCGCGACCGCGCGGGCCGCCGCGCGCGCCTACGGCGAGGCGCGCGCCAGGCACACCCGCTTGGAGCTGCGCGAGGAGGTCGCGCTCGGCGCCGACGGGACGCCGACCATGCGCGTCGACCGGATCGTGGAGGACGCGATCCTCCAGGCCTGCGCCGAGTCGGGGGTGAACCTGCTGTCCGAGGAGGCCGGGTTCGTCGACAACGGCTCGGCGGCGACGCTGTGCGTCGATCCCGTGGACGGCTCGGCCAACGCCGCGCTGGGCGTGCCGCTGTCCTGCTACGCGGGCGCGCTGGTGCTCGACGACCAGCCCGTGGAGGCGCTGACGGTGTGGTTCGACACCGGCCGCTCGTGGGCGGCCAGGGTCGGCGAGCCGACCCCGTTCCGCACCACCGGGCGCACCGCCCTGGACGGGGCGTCGGTGTGCCTGCTGCGGCCCAAGCGGGGCACGGAGGAGGCCTGGATGCGGGTCGCGAACCGGGCGGACCGGATCCGGGTGCTGTGCACGACCTGCCTGGAGACGGCGTTCGTCGCCGAGGGCTCGGTGGACGCGTTCGCCGACCCCGGCTCGGACACCCACCGGCTGATGGACCTGATCGCGGCCCTGGTGACCGTGCCCGCCGCGGGCGGCGCCCTGCTGGACCTGCGCGGCAGGCCGCTGGAGTTCGACCTGGACCTGTCCCGCCGCTGGTCGGGCATCGCCGCCGCGACGCCCGCGCTGGCGGACGAGCTGATCACGACGATCCTCGGCTGAACCGGGGGGCGGAGACGGGGGCGGGGGCCGGGCGCTGGGGCGGGCCGTCGCAGCGGCGCTGGGCCTCGGCCTGCCTGATCCGCCGCCCTGCCCGACCCGCCCGAGACCTATTCGACCCGCCGACCTGCCCCACCTGCCCGACCCGCCGACCTACCCGCCCCGCCCGGTCCGGGGCGCTGGGCCGGGACGGGTGCACTGGGCCGGGACGGGTGCGCTGGGCCGGGAGTGGCCGTGGTGGGGGAGTGTCTGGGCCGAGGACGCCGGGCCAGGGGCGGGATGTGGTGCGGGCGTGCGGTGAGCCAGACGGCCTTCCGGGGCGCGGCGGTCGCCCTCGGAGCTGCGGCCCGCCTCGGCAGGCCGCTCGCCTCGACGCCGCCTGCCCGAGCGAGGTGTGCCCGCGCCGGTCCTGCCAAGCCGGGTCTGCCGCGCGGGGCCTGTCGGCGGGTTCGTTCACCCGTGCGGGAGAGCCGCCTGCGGGCCTTGAGGCGCGTTCCAGGCGATCGGATCGCGCCGGTCGGCCTTCCCCGTCCCCACGCGGCCCCGTGCGGCGTTCAGGGCCGCTCGGGGGGCGTCTGCCGATCGTCCCGGTCCTGCCCCTCCGGGCGGGCGGGCTGGGGTTCGGGGGCCGTCGGGCGGGGCATCCGCGTGCCGTTCGGGTCTCCGTCGCCGCTATAGCATCCAACCGGGTGGAGGGGGTGCGCGAGGAGCGGGGCCGGTCGGCGGCCCGCCGGGTGGAAGGAGGTGGTCCCCTTGGTGCAGGCCCGTCGTGAGCGCTACCGCGCCGAGACCAGGGAAGAGGCCAAGCGGATCGCGTTGGAGCAGCTCGCCGGGCTGGGCGTCGAGGGCGTGTCGGTCAACGCCATCGCCAAGCGCATGGGCATCACCGGACCCGCGCTCTACCGCTACTTCAGCAGCCGCGACGACCTGCTCACCGACCTCATCCGGGACGCCTACGCGGACCTCGCCGCCCTCGCCGACGCCGCCGTCGCGGCCACCGGGGAGCTGGACGGGGCCGCGCGCGTCCGGCACTTCGCCGACCGGCTGCGCGCGTGGGCGCTGGCCCAGCCGCACCGGTACCTGCTGCTGCACGGCACGCCAATCCCCGGCTACCGGGCCCCCGAGGACACCCTGACCACCGCGCACCGGGCCATGCGGGCCTTCCTGCTGGTGTTCGGGCAGCTCCACGCCGAGCGGACCGCCGCGCAGGACCGCGCCGCACCGGACCGGACCGTGAAAAACCCGAGCGCCACTACCGTCGACCGGGTGCGGCCCGATCAGGCGAACGGCGGCCCCGCAGGCCCACCGGGAGTGGAGAGCGCGCCCGGAGCGGGGGACGGCTCGACGCCCGCCGGGGAACCGTCCGAACTGGACGTCCAACTGGCGGGCTGGGTCGCGGCGCGCGGTGAGGGCGTGCTGCCCCCGGCCGTGCCGCTCACCGCCCTGCGGGCCTGGACCCGGCTGCACGGCGTGCTCAGCCTGGAGGTCTCCGGCCAGTTCGGGCTGATGGGGTTCGACCCGGCCCTGCTCTACCGGGCCGAGGTCGAGTCGCTGGTCTCGGGCGGCTAGTCGCCGGGCCGGGGCCGGACCAGGCAGTCGGGGCCGGGGTACACGAGCCCCTCGTGCCCGTCCTCGAAGCGGACCAGGTAGGGCGGGGTCCCCTCGGGCCCCCGCACCTCCACGATCTCGCCGATCCGCTCCTGGATCCCGACCACGTGTCCTTGGACCTGCAGCTCGTCGCCCACTGTCGCGTGCACTCCGCACCTCCGGCGCCATCCGATCGGACAGCTCCCGAAAGTACCGCCAAGCACAAGATCCCGCTGGTCACAGGCCTCTCGGCGCACCCCGGCGGCACGCGGCCGGGCCGCCGACCGGCCTCACCGGCTCACGCGCAGGCGGACGTCAGCTTCGCCACCCGGTCCAGCTTCTCCTGCGACCACTCGGCGATCGACGCCGGGCTCAGGTCCTCCAGCGTGACCTGGTCCATCGTCGAGGACACGCCCTCGATGGCCTCGCGCAGCGTGGTGTCCGCCGACTTGTCGGCGAGCGCGCCCAGCTCCTCGGCCTTCTTCTGGGTCTCCTCCAGCGCCTTCTGCGGGTCGGTCGCGTCCGGGGTGAACCCGGCCAGCGCCAGCGCCTCGGTGCACAGGGTCACCTTGTCCAAGGCCTGGCTCGCGTCGTTCACGGCCTCGTTGGCCTGCTGCACGGTCTCGCAGGCCGTCACCGACCCGACCACGCCGAGCGCCAGCAGGAACGTCACGGCGGTGCGTCGTGCGCGCATGGTGGTACCCCGTCTCAGGCTCGTCCGTTTCGTCCGACTCTACCGGCGCGCGTAGAGCCGCCGGACCACCTCGCCGATCTCCGGCTCCTCCACGACCAGGTCGTGCACCTCGGCCCGCGTCGCGACCTCGGCGATCAGCGCCGCCGCCGTGGTGTCCGCGCGCCGGAACGCCAGCCGCTGCCGCAGCCCGCCCTGCTCGACCGACACCGACGCCACGCCGGGCAGCCCGGCCAGGTCGGCGGGCGCGGCCAGCTCCACCACCAGCACCCGCTCCGGGCTGACCTCGTGCCGCAGGTACTTCAGCGGCCCGTCGGCCAGCACCGTGCCCCGGTCGATCACCACCAGCCGGTGGCACAGCCGCTCGATGTCGTCCAGGTCGTGCGTGGTCAGCAGCAGCGTCGTGCCGCGCCTGGTGTTCAGCTCGGCCAGGAACTCGCGCAGCCGCTCCTTCGACTCCAGGTCCAGCCCGATCGTCGGCTCGTCCAGCACCAGCAGCTCCGGGTCGTGCAGCAGCGCCGCGGTGATCTCGCCGCGCATCCGCTGCCCGAGCGAGAGCTGCCGCACCGGCGTGTCCAGGAACGGCCCCAGTTCCAGCAGGTCGGCGCACTCGGCCAGCCGCCGCGCGTAGCTGCGCTCGGACACCCGGTAGATGGCCCGCAGCAGCTCGAAGCTGTCCACCAGCGGCAGGTCCCACCACAGCTGGGTGCGCTGCCCGAACACCACGCCCAGCCGCCTGGCCACCTCGCGCCTGCTCCTGGTCGGGTCCAACCCGGACACCAGCACCCGGCCGGACGTCGGCACCAGGATGCCGGTGATCATCTTGATGGTGGTGGACTTGCCCGCCCCGTTGGGCCCGACGTAGCCGACGGCCTCGCCCTCGGCGATGTCGAAGCTGACCCCGGCCACGGCGGTGACGACCCGCCGCTCCCGCCGGAACCGGCCGATCTTGCGGGAGAGCGTGAACTCCCGGCACAGCTCGCGCGCCTCGATCATGATCCTGTTCCCCGGTAGTGGCGGACCGCGAAGCGCCACACCAGCCCGGCGGCGCAGGCGCTCGCGACCGCGATCAGCGGTGAGATCCAGCCGAGCCAGCCGGGGCCGCCCAGCGGGTCGGGGCGGCCCAGCAGCGCCAGGGCCGGGTAGTAGGCGATGAACGCGAACGGCAGCGCGAACGCCATCGCCCTGCGCAGCGCGGGGCCGTAGATGGTGATGGGGTAGGCGGCGAAGGCGTTGCCGCCGTGCGTGACGGTGTTCGCGACCTCCTGGCCCTCGATGAACCAGAACGACACGGTGCTCGCCGCCACCCACACCGAACCGAAGATCACCGCACCGCACAGCGGGGTGGTGACGGCCAGCAGCAGGAGCCACGGCGTCCAGTCGATGTCGTTGTGCAGCAGCGCGTACACCGTCACCCCCACGCCGCTCGCGACCCGGCCGAACCTGCGCAGCCGGATGTCGGACACCATCAGCTGCGGCAGCGTGCCCAGCGGTCTGGTGAGCAGCGCGTCGAACGTGCCGTCCCGCAGGTAGACCGGCAGCTCGTCGAGCTGGCCCGCGGTCAGGTCGGCGATGCCGAAGGCCGTGCTGGACAGGGCGTACACCAGCAGCACCTCGTGCACGGTGAACCCGCCGAGGTCGGTGAGCCTGGTGAACAGCACCAGGATCACGACCAGCTCGACCAGTTGCCCGCCCGCCTGGGCGACGCACTCCAGCGCGAACGAGACCCGGTAGGACATCTGCCCGCGCAGCCGGGCGCCCACCAGCCTGGGGTAGATCGGCTCAGCCACCCTGCACCACCACCCGGTGCACGGCGCTGCGCAGCACGAGGTGCCCCAGCGCGCTCGTGCCGATCGCGGACACGACCTGGTGGCTCAGCAGCAGCCACGGGGACCCGACGCCGAGGAAGACGTCCACGGGGGCCTGGAGGATCGCCGGGAAGGGGGTCGACCACAGCAGGTCCCTGCCCCACTCGGGCAGGAAGGCCAGCGGGACGGCCAGGCCGGACAGCAGCGGGATGACCACGCCGTAGACGCTGAGCAGGCCCCGGTTGTCCAGCAGCCAGAACGCGGTGCAGTTGATCATGAACCGGATGTTGAAGCTCACCACCAGGCCCAGCGCCGCGCTGACCGCGAACACCGGCAGCAGTTCCGGGGCGGGCCAGCGGAACGGGAAGAACAGCGCGCCCACCGCGACCGGCGGCAGCAGCCGGGCCAGCGCGGCGTGGCAGGCTCGGCCGACGTCCTGGGCGAACAGCGCCGCCTGCAGGTGCCACGGGCGGTACAGGTCGACCACGATGTTGCCGGTGCGGATGCGGTCGGAGAGCGTGCTGTCGCCCCACAGGACCACGAACGCCATCAGGCCCTGCCCGAGCCACACGTACGTCGTAGTCGCCGTCGTGTCGTAGCCCCCGCCATGGCCGACGGGGGCGATCGCCGCCGTGAGCACGGCGGTTCTGAGCAGGCCGAACATCACGTTCGCGGCGATCCCCGCGAAGGTTGCTCGCCGGTAGGTGGAGTAGCGGCGGAAACCGGCCAGCGCTAATCGGGCGTAAGCGCGCACCCTCATGACCCTATGCACTCGCCGGCCCCCTTTGGGGTGGAACAGCCGCCGCTTGCTCCGAACCGGGGACGGGATGAGCGATATCTGTGAAAAGCCTTGCGGGAGACGGGTGATGATGCCTGTGCGGGGTGTGGGGAACCGCAGTGTTCCGCGCTGGGACAGGTGAGGTGACGACGCGGTGTGAACACGCGGGGGATTAGTCCACCTGACGGGTGAGTCCCGTACGGGTGAGGTTGCAATCGGAAGTTGTAGCCGGCTCCGGTTCGGTCGGGAGCGCTCCCCGAGCGAACCGGAGCCGGGGCGGTCGCGCCTACGGCAGCGCGGCCCGCACCTCGACCCAGCGCCGGGCGCGCTCGCGCAGGTCGGCGTCGTCGACCAGCGGTGCCACCGCGTCGAGCACGGCGGTGATGCTCCGGTGCTCGCGCAGCACCTTCACCTCGGACCTCGGCAGCGCGGCCGTCGCCGCGCGCTCGGCGGCCTCCTCGGCGGTCATCGCGGTCTCCGACAGCACGTCGGCTGCCAGGTGGTCCGGGGTCTCCGCGCCCAGCTCCAGCAGGTGGCCGCGCAGGGTGAAGCGCTCCACCACGGAGGGGGTGCGGCGGTGGCTGTACCGCTCGGCGCCGTAGGAGGCGGCCAGGCCGACCGCGCCCCAGGCGATCCTGCGGCGGGCGGGCAGCGCGCCGTCGGAGACGTGCTGGAGCGCCACCAGCCTGATCCAGGTCCAGTCGTTCGCGTCGCTCACGGCCGCACCGCCACGGGGGTGGTGGGCGCGGGGTGTGTGAACGCCGTCGCGGGCGAGCCCGCCGACCCGCCGGGGGCCCCGTCCGCGCGCCAGTCGGTTCGGCGGGCTGTGCGCGGGCGCACCGGACCTGCGGGCGCTCGCCGCGCCGCGTTCCGGTTCTCCCCCCGCGCCGGGTGGGGCAGGACGGTCTTCATGGGCCAAGCCTACGAGAGCGGGCGCAACCCGATGATCCACCCGGCCCAGCGGGGAGGGGGCCGGGTGGGGCGGTCGCGCTCAGGAGCCGAACGCGCTGGTGGTGACCACGCCACCCTCCTGCCTGCCCGCCAGGCAGTGCACGTAGTTGCGATCGCCGTCGGACTTGGCCACCGCCGAGATCTCCCAGCCGGTGGTGTCCACGCCCGCGCGCGTGTTGGCCCGCATCGCCGCCTCGGTGCACACGCTCGCGACCTCGGGGGCCTGGAGCAGCTCCTCCGAGGTGACCTGCGGGATCGACCCGGACAACCAGGTGCCCGCGAACGCCTCCCAGTAGTGCTCGTTCGCGCAGTCGCCGAGCATCCGGGCGGTGGCCGCCATGCCGCCGATCTGCACCAGCCCGGCGTAGCAGGTCTGCTCGGCGATGCAGAAGCCCGTGTCGCAGGCCTTCGTCCTCGGCGGTGGCAGGTCCTCCTCGGGGGCGCTGCTGGACGGGGCGCCGACCTGGTCGCCCTGACCGGTGCTGGTGGTGGGCCCGGTCCGCTGGGAGGCGATCAGCCAGGTGCCGCCGGAGACCAGGACCAGCGCCAGCACGACGCCCAGCACCAGCGGCCAGGCGCGGCGGGGCGGTTGCTGGATGACGACGTACTGGGGCGGGCCGGAGTGCTGCTGGCCGGGGTGCTGGGGACCGGGGTGCTGCTGGCCGGGCTGACCGCCGTGGGGGAGCGGGGACAGCACCTGGCCGGGTGGGAAGAAGCCGGGTGGGAACGAGCCCTGCTGGCCGGGGCCCTGGCCGTGCGGGAAGCCGCCGGGCGGGGTCGGCTGCGGGGGCTGCGAGCCGTGCGGGGGCGTGCCCTGGCCCGGTGCGCCCGCGGGCTGCGGGACACCGCCGGGCGGCGTCGCGCCGGGCGGGAGGGGGACCTGCCCCGGTCCCGAGCCGCGCGGCCACGAGAGCTGCGGCGTGCCGTGCGGGTCCTGCGCGGGCAGCGGGCCGCTCGCCGGGGCCTGGCCGCCCGCGAGCGCGGTCGGCGCCGAGAACGGCGACGGCAGCGGGCCCCGGTCCAGCTCGTCGCGGAACTGGGCCGCGCTGGAGGTCCGGTAGGCCGCGTCCGGCTCCAGCGCGCGCACCAGCGCCGCGTGCAGGTCGTCCGGGCAGCCGGGCGCCCGCTCGACCGGCGTGCGCAGCACCTCGCCGAGGTGGTCGAACGACTCGATCGGCCACGGCACCGGCCTCGGCGGCTTGCCCGCCAGCAGGTCGTACAGGGTCGCCGCCAGCGAGTACACGTCGCCCGCCGCCGTGGGCGGCACCATCGCGAACGCCTCCGGCGGCGCGTAGCTGGGGCTCAGCGCGTCCCGCGTCACCGACGACGCGCCGTCGGCGTCCAGCAGCGCGGCCAGCCCGAAGTCCGCGATCTTGGCGGTGCCGTACCGGTCGAGCAGCACGTTGCCCGGCTTCAGGTCGCGGTGCAGCACGCCCTCGCCGTGCGCGGCGGCCAGCGCGTCCGCGAGCTGCACGCCCAGCCTGCGCACCCGGTCGCCGTCCAGCGGGCCGTTCGAGCGCAGCAGGTCGCCGAGCGTGCCGCCGGTGCACAGCTCCATCACCAGGTACGGGGTGCCCTCGGCGGTGAAGTTCGCGTCGTGCACGGACACCACGTGCGGGTGCCCGGACAGCCGCGCGGCGGCGTGCGCCTCCCGCAGGAAGCGCCGCCGGTCGCGCTCGGTCCGCAGGACGCGGTGGTCCACCTTGACCGCCACCTCGCGGTCGAGCTGCACCTGGCGCGCCCGGTAGACGGTGGCGAAGCCGCCCTGGCCCAGCGGGGTCATGTCGGTCAGTCCCGGCAACTGCACGGGCGGACTGTAACCCGGAGGTCCGACAGCCACGGAGGGTTCGGACGGCCACGGGGGTCAGTCGTCGGCCGACTCGCACACCAGGTCGACGATCGCGCGCAGCGCCTCCCGGTCCACCACCGCAGGGTCCTCGGCCAGCCACGCGCCGACCTCGTCCACGAACGCCTCGGGCGTCATCGGCGGCACCAGCACCCCGTCGGTCGGGTCGGTGGTGACCTCGCCCTCCCGGCTCGGGTACACCAGCAGCACCGCCCGCACCTCCAGGTGCGGCAGCAGGTCCCGGTACTCGGCCAGCCCTCGGGGCAGCCGCGTGCCGCCGCCCCGGAACGGGTGGCCGTTGCGCCACAGCGAGCCGTCGTCGCCGGTCTGGTAGTGGCCGGGCAGCCAGGACTTCGACTCGATCAGCACCAGCCGCCGCCCGCACAGCACGGCGTGGTCGACGTCGACGAACACCGAGTCCGGCCAGGCCAGGCCGTGGAACACGCGCGCGCCCGGCAGCCGGGTCAGGTACTCGGCCAGCAGGTCGGCGGTCAGCCGCTCGCACACCCGCTCGTCGTCCACCTCGCCGCGCACCACCTCGGTGTCGACCTCGGCCGCGAACGCCCGGTCCGTGCGGGTCGCGGCCAGGTAGCGGCGCACCAGCCGGAACGCCCACGCGGCCACGCTGGCGACCATCGCCAGCCACACCACCAGGCCCAGCGGGGACAGGTCGAGCGCGAACACCGGGAGCAGCAGGAAGAACCAGGCGCACAGCGCGGTGAGGGCGGGCGCGTGGCCCGGCGAGGCGACCGGGGCGTACCGGACCCGCTGCCCCGGATCGACCAGCCGCCACCAGCCGAGGTCGTCCGGGTCGAGGTCGGGCTTCGGAGGTACGAAGTCGGGATCGTCGCCGAACGGGCGGTTCCACGGGGGCCTTCCCGATCTTGGCGGCCGGTTCGCGGAACCGGACCGGGGCCCGGAGCGCGGGTGCGCCCACCCCCGGTCGTAGGCCCGCCGCCGAGCCGGGTCGCGCAGGGTGTCATATGCCTCCTGCAGCGCTCGGAAGCCCCCTGAAGATCCACCGGCGTCCGGGTGCATGACCTTCGCCAGCGATCGGTAGGCGGACCGGATCTCGGCCGAGGAGGCCTCGCGCTCCACGCCCAGCAGCTCGTAGTAGTCCACCCCGCGCACGGGGCAGACCTTATTGCGCCGCGCCGATCCCGTGTCCACAGGTCCGTCTCGTGGCTAGGGTGTGCGGTGAGAGCCTGGTAGCGCAGCGGTTGACGCGCCCCGCCCCGGCGGGGAGGACGCCGGTTCGAATCCGGTCCGGCTCGCTGCTGATGTCGCTTCGCGACATCGGGCAGCTCGCACGGTGGTGGAGCCGCCCGAGCCGCCGAATCCCGTGAACCCCCGGTCCGCGCCGGGGGTTCGCGGGCTCCACCTCACGAGCAGTCCAGCACCAGCCGCCCGCCGCTGAACCGGGGTCGCAGGTCCCCCCGCGCCTCGATGCTGCGCACGTCGTGCGGCCGGACCTCGTCGATCGCGCTGAACGCCAGCACGTCCGCCACCCCGTACCGCCCGTGCAGCGCCCGCTGGCCGGGGAACCGCAGCGCGACCCCCTCGACCCGGTCCCGGTGCGCCAGCGCGGCCCGCAGCGCCCCGGCCACCAGCTCGGACGGCCCGGCGAGCCGCTCCACCCCGCCCTCGTGCAGCGCGATCCCGGACCCGCGCTCCACCAGCGTGGACACCACGTTCCCCGACGGCGCCTTCGGCAGCCGGAACGACAGCGCCCAGTGCGGCCCGACGTCGTGCACGCACACCACCGCCGCCTCGTAGAGCAGCGATCCGTGCAGCGCGAGCGCCGCGCTTTCGGCGCTCGCCGGGTCCTCGTGTCCCGCGTTCACCCCGAGCCACGTGGTCATGCGTCGCAGATTAGTCCGATCGGGTGACGTTCAGATATCCGACGAATGGCCGAAATTCCCCTTCCGGGCGGGTTCGACCGGCCCGCCCGGACCAGGGGGCGCTAGACCGGCAGCAGGTCGAACGAGCCGAGGAACGGCAGCATCCCGATGTTCTGCAGCGCGGCCAGTGACAGCCACACCGCGCCGACCGTCACGGCGGGGCCGACGATCCGCATCTCCACGGCGCCGCCGGTCTTCATCCGCATGATCTTCGGCGGCGCGATCGGGTACCAGGTCTTGCCCGCGATCGGGATCGGCCACGCCATCGGGCAGCCCTGCTCGGTGATCGCGTCGCCGATGTAGTGCGCCACGCAGCCCACGGCCACCGCGATGCCCAGCGCGGCGGCGTTCGCGGCGGTCTGCGCGGTCCACATCACGCACAGCGCGGTGATGCCCGCCGACACCACGGTGATCAGCAGCGCGTCGTGCTTGTTCGACCAGTCCTTCATGATCCCGCGCACCGCCAGGCCCGCGAACGCGAACATCAGCAGCGGCAGCGCCCACTTCTGGGACTGCTGCACCACCGCCGTCGTGCCGAGCGCGCACAGCAGCGCGAACACGAACGTGTGGGTCAGCGCCCGGTGCCCGCCCTCCCGGTTGGAGTCGCGCTTGGTCCTGGTCAGCTTGTAGACCCAGCTGCTGAGGGTGTTCAGCGCCCCGGACAGCCCCTGGCTGATCGGGCCGAACGCGCGGGCGATCGTGGACGACGGGTGGTCGATGTCGGGCATCAGCGCGGCGCCGGTGGCGAGCACCGCGCCGACCGTCCAGCTCTGCGGCGAGAGCTGTCCGATGGGATGGTTCTCGGCGAGCGCGGTCACCGCCGCCCAAGCCAGCAGACCGCTCATGGCGTGCGTGGGTCCGGTCGACATGGTGCCCCCTCCAAGATCGTGACTGGAGGTTAAGGCATTGTGGTGCCCGATCCCTTTTTCACCCGTGAGTGGCGCACGCAGCATGACATAGCAGTACGCTTGTCCTGCTTGCATTGCCGCGAGAGGAGCGCACCCGAGTATGGGCAAGATCAAGGTTCAGGGGACTGTCGTCGAGCTCGACGGCGACGAGATGACCAGGATCATCTGGCAGTTCATCAAGGACAAGCTGGTCCACCCGTACCTGGACGTCAACCTCGAGTACTACGACCTGGGCATCGAGCACCGGGACGCCACCGACGACCAGGTCACCATCGACGCGGCCAACGCGATCAAGAAGCACAACGTCGGCGTGAAGTGCGCCACCATCACGCCGGACGAGGCGCGGGTGGAGGAGTTCGGCCTCAAGAAGATGTGGGTCTCGCCCAACGGCACGATCCGCAACATCCTCGGCGGCGTGGTCTTCCGCGAGCCGATCATCATCTCGAACATCCCCCGGCTCGTCCCCGGCTGGACCAAGCCGATCATCATCGGCCGCCACGCCCACGGCGACCAGTACAAGGCCACGAACTTCAAGGTCCCCGGCGCGGGCAAGCTGACCGTGACCTTCACGCCCGAGGACGGCTCCGCGCCGATCGAGCACGTGGTCGCCAACTACGGCGCCGACGGCGGCGTGGCCATGGGCATGTACAACTTCAACAAGTCCATCGAGGACTTCGCGCGGGCCTCGTTCTCGTACGGCCTGC
The DNA here is from genome assembly GCF_024171695.1 of Actinosynnema pretiosum. Lineage (GTDB taxonomy): Bacteria > Actinomycetota > Actinomycetes > Mycobacteriales > Pseudonocardiaceae > Actinosynnema > Actinosynnema pretiosum. Next base: position 305,599 of record NZ_JAMTCF010000007.1, read on the forward strand.
AGCGGAACTACCCGGTGTACATGTCGACCAAGAACACCATCCTCAAGGCGTACGACGGCGCCTTCAAGGACATCTTCCAGCAGGTGTTCGAGGCCGAGTTCAAGGCCGAGTTCGACGCCAAGGGGCTCACCTACGAGCACCGCCTCATCGACGACATGGTCGCCGCGGCCATGAAGTGGGAGGGCGGCTACGTCTGGGCGTGCAAGAACTACGACGGCGACGTGCAGTCCGACACCGTCGCGCAGGGCTTCGGGTCGCTCGGCCTGATGACCTCCGTGCTGATGACCCCGGACGGCAAGACCGTCGAGGCCGAGGCCGCGCACGGCACCGTCACCCGGCACTTCCGCCAGCACCAGGCGGGCAAGCCGACCTCCACCAACCCGATCGCGTCGATCTTCGCCTGGACCGGTGGCCTCAAGCACCGCGGCAAGCTCGACGGGACCCCCGAGGTCACCGGGTTCGCGGAGACGCTGGAGAAGGTCATCATCGAGACCGTCGAGAGCGGCAAGATGACCAAGGACCTCGCGCTGCTGGTGAGCCGCGAGCAGGAGTGGCAGACCACGGAGGACTTCCTCGCCACGCTGGACGAGAACCTCCAGAAGAAGATGGCGGGCTGAGGCCGCACGTCTTCTCGGCGGGCCCGGACGCTTCGGCGGCCGGGCCCGTTGGGTTTTCCGGGGGCTGTTCCGGGGCTGTTGGGGCTGTTCGGGCCGCGGGTCTCCCGGCGCGGGGCGGCGGGGTTCGGTCACGCAGGGTCGCCGGGGTACGCCCGGCCGGTGGTCGTGGCGGGTGGTTCGCGCGCTCGGGCGTTCCGCGCGGGGGCGGGCGTGGCTATACCCCAGGGTGAGGAGGTGTCCCATGCCCATGCCCATGCGCGTGGACGCGCCGTTCCGCGGGTTGCGCGGGCTGGTCGTGCTCGGGGTCGTCGTGGTCGCGGTCGGGATGTACGTGATCAGCGGCGGGCAGCGGTTCGGCACGGGCGCGCCCGACCCGTGCCGGGTCGAGGTGGCCGTGGAGGTGCTGGAGGTGCGCGGTGGGCCGGACGCGGCGCTGCCGGTGCTGTCGACCGCGCCGAGGGGGGCGGTGCTGGACGCGCAGCGGGTCGTGCAGAACGGGTTCCGGCTGCTGGCGGACGACCGGTGGGTCGCGCAGCGGGGCGTGGCGACGGCGGCGGGCGCGGACTGCGGGTGAGGTGGCTGCCTCGGGGTGACCGGCTGCCCTGGGGGTGACCGGCTGACTCGGGGTGAGCGGCCCCGGTCGAGCGTCCGGTGTGCTCTGATTGTCCGGTGTTCCTGAGCTGGCGGCGCGGCAAGCGCGACGAGATCATCACCTGCTCGTGCGAGCCGGACTGGCCCGAGCTGGTCTCCGACCTCGACGGGCACCCGGTGCGCGGGCTGCCGTCGCCGGACGGGTCCAGCCCGATGGTGCTGATGCTGGGTCTGGTGGCGAAGTGCGCCCGCTGCGGCGCGCGCTACCCGCACGGGTGGACGGTGGCTGACTAGGCTGGGCCGGTGCTGACCGTCTCCACCGTCAACGTCAACGGCCTGCGCGCCGCCGCCAAGAAGGGCTACCTGGAGTGGCTCGCCGCCACCGGGGCCGATGTGGTGTGCCTCCAGGAGGTGCGGGCCGAACCGGGGCAGCTGGCCGACGAGGTGCGCGACCCCGAGGGGTGGCACTCGGCGCACGCGCACTCGGCGGTCAAGGGCCGCAGCGGCGTGGCCGTGCTGACCAGGGAGCAGCCGACGGCCGTCCGGGTCGGGTTCGGGGTCGAGGAGTTCGAGCGCTCCGGGCGGTACGTGGAGGTGGAGCTGACCGGGCTGGTGGTCGGGTCGCTGTACCTGCCCAGCGGGGAGGCGGGCACCGAGCGGCAGGACGAGAAGGACCGGTTCATGGCGGCGTTCCTGCCGTACCTGGTCGAGCTGCGGGAGAAGGCGGCGGCGGACGGGCGCGAGGTGCTGGTGTGCGGTGACTGGAACATCGCGCACGAGAAGGCGGACCTGAAGTCGTGGAAGACGAACCAGAAGTCGGCGGGGTTCCTGCCGTACGAGCGGGAGTGGCTCGGGTCGGTCTTCGCGAGCGGCTACTCGGACGTGGTGCGGGCCCTGCACCCGGACGTGGAAGGGCCTTACTCGTGGTGGTCGTACCGGGGGAAGGCGTTCGACAACGACTCCGGGTGGCGGATCGACTACCAGGTGGCGACCGAGGGGTTGGCGGCCCGTGCCGAGACGGCCGTGGTGGAGCGGGCGGCGACGTACGCGGAGCGGTGGTCGGACCACGCTCCGGTGACGGTGGAGTACCGGGACTGAGCCGGGCGGATCGGGCACAATCGAGGGTGGGAGGTGGCGCCGTGCACGAGGCTATCGCGACCAGGCTGGCCGAGGTGCGCGAGCTGTGCCGCGCGCTCGGGGTCCGCCGCCTCGACGTGTTCGGCTCCGCGCTCGGCGACTCGTTCGACCCCGAGTCCAGCGACGTCGACCTCCTCGTGGAGTTCGACGCCCGGCCGGGGTTCGACCACTTCGGCAGCTACTTCACCCTGAAGGAGGGGCTGGAGCGGCTCTTCGGGCGGCCGGTCGACCTGGTGAGCAGCGCGAGCATCCGCAACCCGTACTTCCGGCAGCGGGTGATGGAGAGCCGGGAGCAGGTCTATGCCGCGTGACCCCCGCACCTACCTCTGGGACGCGCGGCAGGCCGTCGGCCTGCTGCTGCGGTTCGGCGCCGGGAAGACGTTCGCCGACTACCGGGACGACCCCATGCTGCGGTCGGCCGTCGAGCGGCAGTTCGAGATCACCGGTGAGGCGCTGAACCAGCTCCGCAAGGTCGACGCCGAGCTCGCGGCGCGCGTCCCCGACCTCAACCGGATCGTCGCGTTCCGCAACATCCTGATCCACGGCTACGCCTCGGTCGACGACGCGCTGGTGTGGCAGACCCTCACCGACAAGGTCCCGGTCCTGGAGGCCGCGCTGCGCGACCTCCTCGACGGGGCCGGTGGCTGACCGGCGACTGCTGCGACCGGGTGACTCCGCTCCGTCACCGCCGTTCTGCGGCCCCGCCTTGACCAGCGCGCCCCGGTTCAAACCGCCTGCGGCGATCATCACGCTCCGCGCCCGCCGGGGAATACCCTCCGCCTAGGCTCGTTGACGTGCCCGTGGACATCCCGATCACCCCGCCCTCCCCGGCGCCTGGCGCCGCCGCCATGCGGCGCGCCCTGCGGCGGGCCGCTGACGGGGCCGTGCTCGACGCCACCGAGGCCGCCGTGCTGCTGCACGCGCGCGGCGACGACCTCGACTCGTTGCTGGCCTCCGCCGCCAAGGTGCGGGACGCCCACCTGCTCGCCGAGGGGCGGCCCGGTGTCGTCACCTACAGCCGCAACGCGTTCATCCCGCTCACCCGGCTCTGCCGGGACCGGTGCCACTACTGCACGTTCGCCACGGCGCCGCACAAGCTCGACGCGCCCTTCCTGGAGCGCGACGAGGTCGTCGCCATCGCCCGCGAGGCCGCCGCCGCCGGGTGCAAGGAAGCGCTCTTCACCCTCGGCGACCGGCCCGAGGACCGGTGGCACCAGGCCAAGGAGTGGCTCGACGCGCGCGGCTACTCGTCCACGCTCGACTACCTGCGCTCGTGCGCCATCGCGGTGCTGGAGGAGACCGGGCTGCTGCCGCACCTGAACCCCGGCGTGCTCAGCTGGGAGGAGTTCCAGCGGTTGCGGCCGGTCGCGGCCAGCATGGGGATGATGCTGGAGACCACCTCCGAGCGGCTCTGGAGCGAGAAGGGGCAGCCGCACTACGGCAGTCCCGACAAGGAGCCCGCCGTCCGGTTGCGGGTGCTCACGGACGCGGGGCGGGTGAACGTGCCGTTCACCACGGGCATCCTCATCGGCATCGGCGAGACCATCGCCGAGCGGGCCGAGTCGCTGCTGGCCATGCGGGCCGTCGCGCGCCAGTACGGGCACGTGCAGGAGGTGATCATCCAGAACTTCCGGGCCAAGTCCGACACCGCCATGCGCTCCACGCCCGACGCCGACCTGAGCGAGCTGGCCGCCACCATCGCCGTCGCCCGGCTGGTCATGCCGTCCACCACCAGCGTCCAGGCCCCGCCGAACCTGGTCGGCGACGAGTTCGGGCTCATGCTCCGCGCCGGGATCGACGACTGGGGCGGCGTGTCGCCGGTCACGCCCGACCACGTCAACCCCGAGCGGCCGTGGCCGCAGGTCGACCGGCTCGTCGAGGTGACCCGCGAGGCCGGGTTCGAGCTGCGCGAGCGGCTGGCCGCCTACCCCCGGTACACCCGCGCCACCCCCGGCCAGTGGATCGACACCCGGCTCACCGCGCACGTCGCCGCCCTCGCGGGCGAGGACGGGCTGGCCCAGCCGGGCGCGCCCGTGGTCGGCCGCGAGTGGCAGGAGCCCGACGCCGCCGACACCACCGGGCGCGCCGACCTGCACACCGCCGTCGACACCGAGGGCCGCACCGGCGACCGGCGCGGCGACTTCGACAGCGTCTACGGCGACTGGTCGGCGCTGAGCGTGCCCAAGGCGGCCCTGCGCCTGCCCGAGGACACCGCCCGCGCCCTGCGCCTGGCCGCCGACGCCCCGCACCGGCTGCTCGACGACACCGACGCCGCCATGGCCCTGCTCACCGCCGACGGGCCCGCGCTGGAGGCCATGACCCGCCTCGCCGACGACCTGCGCGCCGACGCCGTGGGCGACGACGTGACCTACGTGGTCAACCGCAACATCAACTTCTCCAACGTCTGCTACGTCGGCTGCCGCTTCTGCGCCTTCGCCCAGCGCGAGCGCGACGCGGACGCGTTCCGGCTGTCCACCGACGAGGTCGCCGAGCGCGCCCACGAGGCCTGGCTGGAGGGCGCGACCGAGATCTGCATGCAGGGCGGCATCGACCCGCGACTGCCGGTGACGTACTACGCCGACGCGGTGCGCGCCATCAAGCGCCGCGTTCCGGGGATGCACGTGCACGCCTTCAGCCCCATGGAGATCGTCAGCGCCGCCGCCAAGGCGGGCGCCAGCGTCCGCGACTGGCTCACCGAGCTGCGCGAGGCGGGCCTGGACACCATCCCCGGCACCGCCGCCGAGATCCTCGACGACGACGTCCGCTGGGTGCTCACCAAGGGCAAGCTGCCCACCGCGACCTGGCTCGACGTCGTCGGCACCGCGCACGAGCTGGGCATCCGCTCCTCGTCCACGATGATGTACGGCCACGTCGACCACCCCGGCCACTGGCTCGGCCACTTCCGCGTCCTCGCGGGCCTGCAGGACCGCACCGGCGGCCTCACCGAGTTCGTCGGCCTGCCGTTCGTGCACCGCAACGCCCCCATCTACCTGGCGGGCGTCGCCCGGCCCGGCCCCAGCCGCCGCGACAACCGCGCCGTGCACGCGTTCGCCCGCATCGCCCTGCACGGCCGAATCCCGAACATCCAGTGCTCGTGGGTCAAGCTCGGCGACGAGGGCACCGCCGAGGTGCTGCGCGGCGGCGCCAACGACCTGGGCGGCACGCTCATGGAGGAGACCATCAGCCGCATGGCGGGCTCCGAGCACGGCTCCGCGCGCAGCACCGCCGAGCTCGCCGCCACCGCCGCCCTCGCGGGCAGGCCCGCCCGCCAGCGCACTACGACGTACGGCCCAGTGGGGGTCGCCGGGTAGACCCCGGGTGCGAGCGCCTGGTCAGCCGTGGCTAGGGTCTGCGGCTGGCCGGGGTTTTACCCGAAGGGAACACAGCAGCCCAACAGCTTCTGTAGGTTCACGGCCGTCCGTCAACGAAGTTCGCCCGTAACGGTGACGCGGTGTGGGTGAGGAGGCACGGCTGTGCGCGGTCGTGGTGCAGCAGCAGTGGGTGTGGCGGTCAGCGCGCTGACGGTGCTCGCGGGTCAGGGCACCGCCCTGGCGGCCGACGCCGTGGTCGCGGCGGGCCCGCTCGACGCCCCCGTCGCGTTCGGCGCGGTGGGGCTGGGTGCGGTGGGCATGGTGCTCGGCGTCATCCGCTTCTTCCGCAAGCGCGAGGTCCCGGCGCCCGTGCCGGTGCCGGTCCAGGTCCAGCCGACAGCGGTCGAGCCGCTCCCCGGCGACGTGAGGCCCGCTCCCAAGGCGGCCTGACCCGGCTGGGACACTTCACCCGTGTCCGAAGCAACCGCAGCCGCACCGGCCAGCCGTCCCCGAGTCCTGTCCGGCATCCAGCCGACGGCGGGCTCGTTCCACCTCGGCAACTACCTCGGCGCGCTGCGGCAGTGGGTCGCGCTGCAGGACACGCACGAGGCGTTCTACTGCGTGGTCGACCTGCACGCCATCACCGTCGAGCAGGACCCCAAGGTGCTGCGGGCCAACACCCGCGTCTCGGCGGCCCAGCTCCTCGCGCTCGGCATCGATCCCGACCGGTCCGCGCTGTTCGTCCAGTCGCACGTGCCCGAGCACGCCCAGCTCGGCTGGGTGATGCAGTGCCTGACCGGGTTCGGCGAGGCCAGCCGGATGACCCAGTTCAAGGACAAGTCGGCGCGCGCCGAGTCGGCGATCGGCGTCGGCCTGTTCACCTACCCGATCCTGCAGGCCGCCGACATCCTGCTGTACCAGGCGCACCACGTGCCGGTCGGCGAGGACCAGCGCCAGCACCTGGAGCTGACCCGCGACCTGGCGCAGCGCTTCAACAGCCGGTTCGGCAAGACCTTCCGGCTGCCCGACCCGTACATCGTCAAGGACACCGCGAAGATCTTCGACCTCCAGGACCCGACGTCGAAGATGAGCAAGTCCGTGCCCGCGGGCGTGGTCGAGCTGCTGGAGGACCCGAAGCGGTCCGCCAAGAAGATCCGCTCGGCGGTCACCGACACCGGTCGCGACATCGTGTACGACCCGGAGAACAAGGCGGGCGTGTCCAACCTGCTGGTGATCTACTCCGCGCTGACCGGGCGGTCGGTGGACGAGCTGGTCGCCGACTACGACGGCAAGGGCTACGGGGACCTCAAGAAGGACCTCGGCGAGGTGTTCACCGAGTTCGTGACGCCCGTGCAGGCCAAGGTCGCCGAGTACCTGGCCGACCCCGCCGAGCTCGACAAGGTGCTGGCGCGCGGTTCCGAGCGGGCCCGCGAGGTCGCGTCCAAGACGCTGGCGCGCGCGTACGAGAAGGTCGGCTTCCTGGCGGGCTGACGCCCCCGGCGACGCCCCGCGCACGAGGCCGGTCCCCGCTCGGGGGCCGGCCTCGCCGCCGTTCTGCGGCCCCGCCGGAGATCGCGCGCACATCACCTGGATGCCGAGTGGCGGCTGGTCAGAGCGCCGACTAGCTTTCGGACGTGGCGGAATCGAAGCCGGACGCGGCGGAGTCGAAGATCGACCGGTTGCGCGCCCGGTACCCGTGGCTCGACCACGTGGTCAGGGCGGGCGTCCGCTACACCGAGCGGTACGGCACCCACTACGCCGCCGCCGTCACCTACTTCAGCGTCCTGTCGCTGGTCCCCCTGCTGATGATCGGCTTCGCCGTCGCGGGCATCGTGCTGACCTCCCAGCCCGCCCTGCTGGACGACCTGCGCGCCGCGATCACCGAGGCGGTGCCCGGCTCGCTCGGCGACACCCTCAACGAGGTCGTCGGGCAGGCCATCGACTCCAAGGGCACGGTCGGCGTGTTCGGCCTGCTCGGCGCGGCCTACTCCGGGATCGGCTGGATCACGAACCTGCGGGACGCGCTCACCGCCCAGTGGGGCTACCCGAAGGCCGACCTGCCGATCGTCAAGACCGCCGTGCGGGACCTGTTCGCGCTGATCGGGCTCGGGGTCGCGCTGGTCGTGTCGGTCGGCATCACCGCGCTCGGCAGCGGCTTCGCGCACCTGGTGCTGCGGGCGGTCGGGCTGGACGGCGTGTGGTGGGCCGAGGCGGTGCTGCGGGCGGGCACGATCGTGCTCGGCCTGGCCGCGAACTGGCTGGTGTTCCTCTGGGTGCTGGCGAAGCTGCCGCGCAAGCCGGTGTCGTGGCGCAGCGCCATGCGCGGGGCCGCGGTGACCTCGGTCGGGTTCGAGGTGCTCAAGCAGGGCGGGTCGATCTACCTGGGGATCGTGGGCACCTCGCCGACCGGGCTCGCGTTCGGGCCGCTGCTCGGCGTCCTGGTGTTCGCGAACCTGCTGGCGCAGTTCATGCTGTTCATGGCCGCGTGGACCGCGACGGCGAAGGAGAACGTGCTGCGCGACCCGCCGCAGCCGCCGCCACCGGCGGTGATCCGGCCGGTGGTCGAGGTGCGGAAGGCGCCGACGCCCGGCGCGACGGTCGGGCTGCTCGGGGCCGGGGTGCTGATCGGGGCGCTGTTCCGGCGCAAGCGCTGAGCTGGGGCGCCGGACGTGGGGGCCCGAAGGTGGGGAGCCCGGACGTGAGGCGCCGGACGTGAGGCGGGGCGGGCCTGCGGACCGGGCGCGGTGGGGGTGCCACGCGCGCCCGGTGGGAGGTCGGCGCCGCGAGGACCGGCGCCGGGGTGGGATCAGCGCCAGAAGACCGCGACGGCGGTCTCCAGCACGACCAGGCCGCCCAGGGTCGGGGCCAGCCACGTCGCGACCTGCTTCTTGCTGAGGTTCACCGCGACCAGGCCCGCCAGCACCACCAGCAGCGCCAGCTTCACGCCCATCTTCACGACGTCGTAGTCGCGCCCGGTCAGCGGCGCCAGGCCGATCAGCGCGACGCCGGTGACCAGCTGGAGCCCGCTGCCGTGCAGCCAGCCCTTGTTCAGCGGCCCGTTCGCGCCGACGCGCCGCTGGATGAAGAACATGGCCACGAGCATTCCCATGCCGAGCAGGTGCAGGAACACCAGCAGCAGGCGGACGAAGTCCACGGTGGAGCCTCCAGGTGTGGTGGTGGGGTTAGCGGCGGCGGGCTGCCAGCAGGCCGCGCGCGCCGAGCACGCCGATGATCGTGCCGAAGACCAGCGACGCGATGACGAGCACCAGGTGCACGGTGAAGAACGCGGTCGGCCCCGGGTCCCAGGCGCGCTCGTCCTTCCAGATGTTGCGCAGGAAGTTCGGCCAGATGACCCACGACCAGATCCCGAAGGCCAGCAGGAACGCGGACATGCCTCGGGAGAGCTTCACCCGTTCAGTATCGGACGTGGTGGGTGCGACGCCCGCAACCGGGGTGGATAGCCTGGGCGGGTGCGTTACCCCGCGTCCCGAAGGTCCGCAGCAGCCTTCGTGCTGGCTGCGTGCGCGCTGCTCGCCAACGCCGCGCTCGTCGCGCCGCAGGCGGGCGCGCAGCAGACCACGTGCGAGAACAGGGTGTCGCCGCCCCCGGCGGTGGACACGTCCGAGGACGTCCCCGACGGCGCCCGCCCACCGGAGCCGCTGGAGGTCCCCTCCCCGCCCATCGGGGGTGACCGGATGGGCGAGTGCGGCGCCGTGCTGCCCGAGGGGACCAGCAGGGCGCCCAGCGGCATCACGGCCAAGACCTGGCTCGTCGCGGACATGGACAGCGGCGCCGTGCTCGCGGCCAACGACCCGCACGGCAGGCAGCGGCCCGCCTCGGTGATCAAGGTCCTGCTGGCGATGGTGGCGGCCAAGGAGCTGCCGCTCGACTCGCAGATGACCGCGATCGAGGAGGACACCGAGCAGGAGTGCACCTGCATCGGGCTCAAGGCGGGCAACACCTACACCGTCGAGCAGCTGCTCCAGTCGCTGGTCATGGCGTCCGGCAACGACGTCGCCAACGCGCTGGCCAGGCGGCTCGGCGGCCTGCCCAGCGCCATCCGCAAGATGAACGCGCTGGCCACCGAGCTGGGCGCCCGCGACACCAGGGCCATCACCCCGTCCGGGCTCGACGCCCCCGGCACCAGCACCTCCGCCTACGACGTGGCGCTGATCTTCCGCGCCGCCATGAAGTACCCCGACTTCGCCAGGGCGATCGCCACCCAGCGCATCGAGTTCCCGGCGGAGGAGGGCGGCACCAAGCCGGTCATCAACGACAACCGGCTGATGACCTCCTACGCGGGCGCGCTCGGCGGCAAGACCGGGTTCACCGACGACGCCCAGCACACGTACGTGGGCGCGGCCGAGCGCGACGGCAGGCGGCTCGTGGCCGTGCTGCTGCGCGCCCAGCAGCAGCCCCTGCGCACCACCGACCAGGCGGCCAGGCTGCTCGACTACGGCTTCTCGCTGCCCGCGAGCACCAGCGTCGGCAAGCTGGTCGACGGCGCCCCGCAGGCCAAGCGGAAGACCACGGCGGCCAACCCGACCCTCACGGCGGGGGCGGGCCAGGCCGTGGCCCAGGTGGACGCCCAGGAGCCGACGTCCACGATGGGCAAGGCCTTCGGCAACGTCGGCGGGCCGCTCACGGCGCTCGCCGGGCTGGGGGTGCTCGGCGGGCTGGTGATGTACCTGCGGGCGAAGCGGGCACGCGCGGCGCGCGCCAAGCGGGCCGCCGCGGCGGCTGCGGCGACGGGCGGGACCGGCGGCGGTTCGGCGGGTGCTGGTCCGACCGGCGCGGGCACGTCCCCGGCGGGCGCGGGCGGCGGGGCGGGCGTCACGGGCCCACCGCCGCCCGGCGAGTTCCCGACCGCCCAGCCCGCCGGAGGCCACGGCGCTGCGGGCCAGTCCCCGACCGGGCAGGCTCCCGGCGGCAGGCCTCCGCAGGCTCACGGCCCGGCGGGGCAGGCCTTCGCGGGCCAGGGCCCGGCGGGGCAGCCGAGCAGGGCGAGCCGGGAGATCCCGGCGGGCCAGGTCCCGACCGGCCCGTCCGCGCCGACCCAGCTGGTGCGCACCCAGGGCCCGCAGCCGGCGAAGATCCAGACCGGTCCGACCGCCGCGCCGGGCACGCCCGACCAGGGGACCCCGGCCGCCCCGCAGGACGCGCCCGCGCAGCCGAGGTCGGAGGCCGTCACCCGCGAGGTGCGGCTGTCGCCGCCGTCGGACGCCACCCGCGAGGTCGAGCTCTCGCCGCCGTCCGACGCCACGCGCGAGCTGACCCAGTCGCGCCCGGTGCTGCCGAGGTCGGAGCCCGCCACCCGCGAGGTGGAGCAGCTGCCCAAGCCCCCGGCCGAGCAGCAGCCCCCGAGCGCCCAGCCCCCGGTCGTGCCGCAGCCCCCGGTCGTGCCGCCGGGCGGCCGGACCATGCCGGTGCGGCGCGAGGGCTCCGTCCAGGTGCCCGGCTGGCCTGCCGAGCAGTTCGACCAGGACGAGCCGCCCCGCCGGGCCACGGCCCCCGAGCCGGGCCGGGAACCGGGCGCCGAGCAGGACCCGAAGCAGGACTGACCGAGCGCGGGCCGCTCCGGCGCGCAGCCGGGGCGGCCCCACGACCACGAAGGCCCCGGAGCACCCGCTCCGGGGCCTTCGTGGTCGTGGGGTCCCGGCCCGGCCACCGCCCGCGCTCCCGCACCACCCCCTCAGCGCCCCGCAGCGCCCTGAACGGGCGAAGGGGGCGGCCCCGGTCCGAATCGGACCGGGGCCGCCCCCTGGAAGCTCCTCCGGCGCTCGCGCGCCTCGGGCGTCACACGCGCTTGAACAGCAGCGCGCGCTTCACCTCCTGGATCGCCTTCGTCACCTGGATGCCGCGCGGGCAGGCGTCGGTGCAGTTGAAGGTCGTGCGGCAGCGCCACACGCCGTCGATGTCGTTCAGGATGTCCAGCCGCTCCTCCGCGCCCTCGTCGCGCGAGTCGAAGATGAAGCGGTGGGCGTTCACGATCGCCGCCGGGCCGAAGTACGTGCCCTCGGTCCAGTACACCGGGCACGACGTGGTGCAGCAGGCGCACAGGATGCACTTGGTCGTGTCGTCGAACCGCTCCCGGTCCGCGATGGACTGGATGCGCTCGCGGGTCGGCTCGTTCCCGTACGTCACCAGGTACGGCTTGACCGCCTTGAACGCCTCGAAGAACGGCTCCATGTCGACCAGCAGGTCCTTGTGGACCGGCAGGCCCTTGATGGGCTCGATGGTGATCGTGGTCGGCTTGCCGCCCGACGGCATGAGGTCCTTCAGCAGGACCTTGCACGCCAGGCGGTTCACGCCGTTGATCCGCATCGCGTCCGAGCCGCAGATGCCGTGCGCGCACGACCGGCGGAACGTGAGCGTCCCGTCGATGTACCACTTGACGTAGTGCAGCAGGTTCAGCACCCGGTCGGACGGGAGCGCGGGGATCTCGAAGGAGTCCCAGCGCGGCTCGTCGTCGAACTCCGGGTTGAACCGGCGGACCTTCAGCGTGACGGTGATCGCGCCGTCCGGCACCGGGGGCTGGGAGCCGCGCGAACCCGTGGAAACCTCAGCGGTAGCGGTCATCAGTACTTGCGCTCCATCGGCTGGTACCGGGTGAACGTGACGGGCTTGTAGTCCAGCCTGATCTCGGCGGACAGGCCCTCACCCTGCTTGTAGTACATGCTGTGGCGCATGAAGTTCGTGTCGTCGCGGGTCGGGTAGTCCTCGCGGGCGTGCCCGCCCCTGGACTCCTTGCGCGCGAGCGCGCCCACGACCAGAACCTCGGCCAGCTCCAGCAGGAAGCCCAGCTCGACGGCTTCCAGCAGGTCCGTGTTGAACCGCTTGCCCTTGTCCTGCACGGTGATCCGCTGGTACCGCTCCTTCAGCGCCTGCACGTCGTTCAGCGCCTGCTTGAGCGTGTCCTCGGTGCGGTACACCGACGCGTTCGCGTCCATCGTGGCCTGGAGCTCGGTGCGGATGTCCGCGACGCGCTCGTGGCCGTGCTCGGACAGCGCCAGCGCCACCTGGGCCTCGACGTTCGCCGCCGGGTTCTCCGGCAGGTCGACGTGCTCGTGCGCCAAGGCGTACTCGGCGGCGGCGATGCCCGCGCGGCGGCCGAACACGTTGATGTCCAGCAGCGAGTTGGTGCCGAGGCGGTTCGCGCCGTGCACCGACACGCACGCGCACTCACCGGCGGCGTACAGGCCGGGGATCACGTTGTCGTTGTCCCGCAGCACCTCGCCCAGCACGTTCGTGGGGATGCCGCCCATCGCGTAGTGCGCGGTCGGGTACACCGGCACCGGCTCGGTCACCGGGTCGACCGCCAGGTAGGTGCGGGCGAACTCGGTGATGTCGGGCAGCTTGGTCTCCAGGACCTCGGCGCCCAGGTGCGTGCAGTCCAGCAGCACGTAGTCCTTGTTCGGACCCGCGCCCCGGCCCTCCAGCACCTCCAGGGCCATCGACCGGGCGACGATGTCGCGCGGCGCGAGGTCCTTGATGGTGGGGGCGTAGCGCTCCATGAACCGCTCGCCGGAGGCGTTGCGCAGGATCGCGCCCTCGCCGCGCGCGCCCTCGGTGAGCAGGATGCCCAGGCCCGCGAGACCGGTCGGGTGGAACTGGTAGAACTCCATGTCCTCCAGCGGCAGGCCCTTGCGGAACACGATGCCCATGCCGTCGCCGGTCAGGGTGTGCGCGTTCGAGGTGGTCTTGAAGACCTTGCCGAACCCGCCGGTCGCGAACACGACCGACTTGGCCTGGAACACGTGGATCTCGCCGGTCGCCAGCTCGTACGCCACGGCGCCGGTGCAGACCGGGCCGTCCTCGGTCTCGGTCATGCAGATGTCGAGGACGTAGAACTCGTTGTAGAACTCGATGCCGTGCTTGACGCAGTTCTGGTACAGCGTCTGCAGGATCATGTGACCGGTGCGGTCGGCGGCGTAGCAGGCGCGGCGCACCGCGGCCTCGCCGTGGTTGCGGGTGTGCCCGCCGAACCGGCGCTGGTCGATCTTGCCCTCGGGCGTCCGGTTGAACGGCAGGCCCATCTTCTCCAGGTCGAGGACCGCGTCGATGGCCTCCTTCGCCATGATCTCGGCGGCGTCCTGGTCGACCAGGTAGTCACCGCCCTTGATCGTGTCGAAGGTGTGCCACTCCCAGTTGTCCTCCTCCACGTTCGCCAGCGCGGCGCACATGCCGCCCTGCGCGGCGCCCGTGTGGGACCGGGTGGGGTAGAGCTTGGTGAGCACCGCGGTGCGGGCGCGCTGGCCCGACTCGATGGCGGCGCGCATACCCGCGCCACCAGCCCCGATGATCACGACGTCGTACTTGTGGAACTGCATGTCGGTGTGCTCCCGCGCCGGGTCAGTTGGTGGTGGCGATGCCGGGATCGAACGTGAACACCACGTACGTCCCCGTCACGATGATCAGGACCATCGACACGTAGAGCAGCATCTTCAGCCAGAAGCGGGTGGCGTCCTTGCGGGCGTAGTCGTTGATGACCGTCCGCAGGCCGTTGCCGCCGTGGATCTGGGCCAGCCACAGCATGGCCAGGTCCCAGATCTGCCAGAACGGGGAAGCCCAGCGACCGGCGACGAAGCCGAAGTTGATCCGGTGCACGCCGCCGTCGAGGATGTTCATGATGAACAGGTGGCCGAGCACCAGCACGAGCAGCGCCACGCCGGACAGGCGCATGAACAACCAGCTGTAGAGCTCGAAGTTGCTGCGCCGCGCCGCGGGCCTGCGCGGGGAGCGGGGGCGGTCGAGAGCCAGTTCGCTCATGATCAGTGACCCCCGAACATCTCGGTGACCGTGCGGACCATCATGAAGTACGTGCCGGGGATCATGACCGCGACCCAGATGCCGAGGATGGTCCACAGCATCGCGCGCTGGTGCTTCGGGCCCTTGGCCCAGAAGTCGACCAGCATGACCCGGACGCCGTTGAGGGCGTGGTAGAGGACCGCGCCGACCAGGCCGACCTCGAAGAGGTTCACCAGCGGGGTCTTGTAGGTCTCGATGACCGCGTCGTAGTCGTTCGGGGACACCCGGACGAGCGCGGTGTCCAGAACGTGCACGAACAAGAAGAAGAAGGTCAGAACGCCGGTGATGCGGTGGGCGACCCAGGACCACATGCCCAAGTCGCCTCGGTAGAGCGTTCCGCCTCCACGGGAGCTGCCCGCCCGCCCGGTTGCGGTGGTGCCGGCCATTCACGGCCTCCAGCGTCAGTGGTGGATTGGTCCCGTGAGCCGAGGTGGGCGGGACCTTGACGCACGGGATGCTAGTCGCGCAAGAGGCAAGCGTCCCAATAGTCGGACCTGTCTGTGACTGACGAGACACGGCTTGATGGCTGTCCGTGTTCCCGTGCACCCCTTCGGCGGGTGACCCTCACCTCAACGAGGAGCGGGTCGTCACGCGGGGGCGAGGGACCTACCGGCCCTCCGGGTCGTATTCCACCACGGGGACGCCGTGCGCGCCCGCCACCGACCGCAGCTTCGTGGTCGTCGACTTGTCCAGACCACTGGCGGGCAGGGCCAGCCGCTCGACGTCGCGGGACAGGTCGATCCCGCCGCACACGTGCGCCGCGATCACCGGCGCGGTCGCCTGCCAGACCGCGTCGTGCGACCCCTCCGGCCGCTGACCGGTGGCCGCCGCCAGCACCGCGCGCGCGTGCCGCTCGCCCACCCCGCCCTCGGACAGCAGCGCGTGCAGCAGCTCGACCGGGCTCGACGTCGGCGCGCCCCGCCCCGTGTGGCTGAAGTACGCCCGCCGCCTCGCCTCCAGCTTCAGCAGCAGGTGCGCCTCGCCCCGGCGCGGGTCAGCCCGCAGCCGCAGCGCGTGCGAGTGGTCGGGGTGCACCAGCCCGGTCACCTCGCCCACCAGCGGCCCCAGCTCCCGCCGGTCGACGCACTGCGCGTCCCACTCGTAGCGCCCCACCGGGCCCACCGACCCGCCCGGCGCGGTCCAGAACGCGAACGCGTGGTCACCGGCCAGCAGCTGCTCAAGGTGCGCCGCCTGCCGCCGCGCCCGCTCCGCCGTCGCCTGCGGCCCGGACAGGTCGAACCCGGTCTCCCGCAAGCCCTCCAGGCTCTTGCGGTCCACCCGGCGCAGCCCGGCCTCGGCGGGCACCGGCAACCGGGCCCCGCGCAACCGCAGCGCCCCGCCCGCGTCCGCCGCCAGCACGTCGCGCGCCCGCAGCGTCACGGTGATCGGCGCGGTCGCGAACCAGTCCTCGACCCGCTCCAGCACCGCCTCCGGGAACTGGTTGCCGCACAACGGCGACAACCGCGCCAGCACCTCCTGCCGCAGCGCCTCCGCGCCCGCCTCGCTGCGCAGCCGCACCGACCGCAGCAGCAGGTGCTGCCGGGGCGTCAGCGCGCCCGCGGCGGGCGAGCCGGGGAACGGCACCACGTCCGGGTCGGTCGACGGCCGCCTCGGCGCGCCGTTCTCGCGCGGCTGCGCCGACGAGGCGGTCGGCAGCGCCTCGCGCAGCTCCCGCAGCACCTCCGCCGAGGACGGCGACAGCGCCAGCAGCCCGTTCTCGCCGCCCGCGCCCAGCGCGTCCCGCACCACGTGCACCAGCCTGCGCAGCCGCTCCGGCCGTGGACCGGGGTCCACGTCGGCGGCCAGCGCGAACCCGCCGCGCGCGCCCGCCTCCGGGCGCAGCACGCCCGCGTACACCTCGCCCCACGCCTCGGCCAGCAGCTCCGCCTCGCAGCGCAGCCGCAGCAGGTCGAACGCCTCCACCGGCGCGATGCCCGCCTGCTCGGCCACCGCGACCACCCTGGTGGCCGCCGTGGTCGCGTCCAGCGCCCCGGCCAGGTGCGCGCGCAGCGGGTCGTCCGACACCAATGCCACGGCCAGCCGCACGACCTCCTTGCCCGCGGGCGACCCGTCGCCCTCCAGCAGCCTCGGCACGCCCGCCCGCAGCACCTGCCTGGCCAGCACCGGCTTGAGCGGCAGGTCCCGCCACGCCGCCGCCATGTCCGCCGCCGCGCTGTCCACGGCGGCGGCCAGCGCCACCGCGTCGCGCTGCGGCGGCGTCAGGCGGTCCACCCCGGACGCGGCCGGGATCAGCCTGCCGCCCGGCGACAACCGGGGCCTGCCGTCGAGCACGTCGGCGACCCGCCCCAGGTGCTGCCCCACGGTCTGGTCCCGGTGCCCGCGCGCGTCCTGGTCGACCAGCGCGTCCCGCACCGCGCCGACCCGCTGCGCCCACTCCAGCACCCGGTGCGCCGCCGACGGGCCGCGCGGCAGCCCCAGCGCGCCGGAGCGGGCCTGCTCCAGCAGCCTGCGCCACACGCCCAGCAGCGCGTTCTCCCGCTCCAGCCCGTGCTCCAGCCCGGAGACCCGCTCGGCCAGCACGACCCGCTCCGCGCCGGGCCCGCTCAGGTCGGCGCTGTGCCGACCGGCGCCCGCCACCAGCAGCGTCTCCACCCGCGCGCGCAGCGTCGTGTCCAGCAGCGCCAGCTCCCGGCGGCCGGTCGCCAGCAGCGCCCTGGCCACCACCAGCCGCCGCTCGGTCGCGCTGATCGCGTGCCGGATGTCGACCGACTCGGTCGACTCCTTCGGCGCCACCGGCGCGGGGGCCACCGCGATCACCGCGCGGCGGCGGCGCTCCAGCTCCGGCGCGCCCTCGTCGTGCACCGCCCCGGACAGGTCGGTCCCGCCGGACACCGCGCTGATCTCCGGCAGCGGCGCCGCCGACCCGGTGCCGACCAGCCTGCGCAGCTGCCGGGACACCAGCAGCCGCAGCAGGTTCGTCACCGCGTCCGCGCGGGCCTGGCCGGTCTCCAGCGCGTTGCCGAACACGCCGGGCATGGTGTTGCCGTAGCCGGTCACGGTGATCCGCGCGGGCGCCAGCCCGTTCGCGTGCCGCCACACCGCCGAGTGCGCCAGGCGCAGCGCGATCGGCTCCATCGCGGCCTCCGCGCCCAGCTCCGGCACCGCCGAGCCCCTCGGGAACGCCACCGACACCGGGCGCACCTCGGCCAGGTTGCCGTCCTCGCTGTTCGCGGGCCGCCCCGAGCCGCCGACCGCGCCGATCAGGCCCGTGCTCACCAGCGGCACGTCCCGGTCCTCGGCGGTCGTCGCCAGCGCCCGAGCCGCCGCCTCGGCGGCCGTGCCGCCCTGGTCGTGCAGCACCAGCGCCAGGTGCGCCACGTCCGGCACGGCGGGCGCCGAGCCGGGGCCGCCGAACCGGACCGCCATGCCGTGCGCCTCGTGCAGCAGCGTCGCCAGCCGGTGCGGGGCCAGCGGCAGCTCCAGCACCGCCAGGCTCAGCTCGCCGCCCTCGGCGCGCAGCCGCTCCGCCGTCACCACCAGCTCCTCGCCGGGCGGCACCAGCGTCGGGTGCGCGTTCGGCCGGAACCGCAGCATCGGGTTCTGCGCCACGGTCGCGGGCAGCACGGGCGTCGCGGTGCCCCGGTCGTCCACCCGGTACGCGCCGCGCTGGTGCCTGCCGGGGACCAGCGCGGCCAGCTCCCGGTCGTCCACCACGAGCGTGTCGGCGCTGCCCGCCAGGTGCAGGTGGAACGCGTCGTTCAGGTCGACGGCGGGCCGGAAGCCCTCGGTCGTGGCGACCTCGACGACCCCGCCCTCGCGCAGCCGCACCCAGCCGGACGCGATCTGGTCGGCGAACTCGGCCTCCTGCGCCGCGTGCTCCTCCACCCGCGTGCTGTGCCGCTGCCGCACCCGCTCCACGGTCGCCGGGTCCAGCCCGGACAGCTCACCCGGCTGGGCGGGCGCGAAGTGCGCGAGCAGGCCGATCATCTCGGGGCGCGCGCCCAGGTGCAGGTCCAGGTCCGTGACGGTCCGCCCGCCGAGGCCCTCCGGGCGCACCACGGCGCCCTGGAACAGCCAGGCCAGCGCGTCCGGGTTCGCGGTGGGCACGTCGAAGCTGAGCGAGGTGTTCTTCGCCAGCGCCTGCAACCGCAGCTGGTCCACCGGCGGCACGCCGAACTCGTCCCGCAGCCGCTGCGGGGTGAGCCGCTGCTCCTGCGGCTCGTCCCCGGTGCCCCAGCCGCCCTTGACCGGCTCGGTGGCGGTCGCGGTCGCGCGGGTCAGGTGGTCGACCAGCCACAGGTCGGCCGGGCGCAGCTCGCCGACCGCGCTGGGCGCGGTGCCCGCCGTGTCCGGCAGGCCGAGGAAGTGGCCCACCTCGTGCGCGAGCCTGCGGCTGCCGGTGCCGGACGGCCAGGTCAGCTGGCCGGGGCGACCGCTGCCGGTGACCACGACGCTGGCGTGCGCGGACGTCGGGCTGTCGGTGAACTCGACGGTGACGTGGAACTGCTCGCCGCCGGGCAGCCGGTTGCCCCGGTTGAACAGCTCCTCCACGCCCAGGCAGGCGCGGGCCTCCAGGTCGGGGGCCAGGGTGTCCAGGTGCAGCCGCACGGTGAAGTCGCGCACCGGGGAGCCGTCGGCGGTGAAGTCCCTGATGTCGCAGGCGATCGGGCCGCGCCACGGGTAGGTGGTGCCGTCCGGGGTGGTGACCGGGACCTCCTGCGGGCCGTCGCCGTCGCCGCGCACCCAGGCGGTGGCGGGGGTGGCGGCGCGGACCTCGGCGATGGAGTCGGGCTGCGCGGGGGAGTCCGGGTCGAACCAGGCGGCGCTCGGGGCGGGGGCCTTGGCGGGGTGCTGCGCGGGGAAGGCGGCGGTGGGGGCCGAGGCGGCGGCGGGCGCCGGGTGGGCGGTGGCCGGGGGGACCGCGTGCTGGGACGAGGTCCGCGCGTCCGAGGGTGACGGGGAGGCGGCGGACGGGGCGGCGGTGGACTGGCGGGCGGCGGACTGGAGCGCGGCGCGGCCGGTCGCGCTCTGGGTCACCTGGCCCGACCTCGGCAGGTGCGTCGTGGCCTGCTGCGCGCCGGGCATAGGGGTTCGGCTTCCGGCAGCCTGACGGCCCGCCGCGGGGCGTTCACCCTGTCCGGATGACGCCAGATGCTGAGTCGGTGACTCAGCGTCAACGCCCGCGTTCGCGGGCGCCCACGGCTGGCGGGAGGGTGCGGCCCGTCCCGCCTGCGTCGTCGCGCCCGCGTCCGCCGTGCGGCGGCGCGAGCCGTGGGCGTCGGTCACCGGGGGCATTTTGCCTTCGATGAACCGGGAAGTGGATGTGCTGTTGGTCTCGGTCCCCACCACGCCTGCCGGGTCGCCTAGCGCCGTCCTCACGGGCGCCCGAGCTTTTCCAGGCGGCACCGGAGGTACGGAGGTAGTACTGGATCTGCACCCATGCTAGTCGCTCGAACGAGACAATTTTTCCCACGAGGCGGGGAAGGCCCGCGACTAGCGGTAGTGGATCACGTGGAGCCCCAGCAACCCCTCGTCCGTCAGCACCGGCCGCTCCGACCGCGTCCCGTCCGCGAGCTGCACCCCGCCCTCCGCGCGCCGCCCGTTCAGCAGGTGCCCCACCGTCTCCCGGCCGCGCCGGTCCCGGCGGCGCACCCACACCAGCGCGGTCCGCCCGACCTCCATGCCCGCGAACTCGCCGAACACCCCGGCCCAGCCCAGGTGCGTGCTCACCCCGGTCACCTGGCCCAGCTCCGCCGCCGTGTGCCCGATCCAGGCCGCGTGCGACGGCGCGGGCGGCGCGGGCGGCGCGTCCAGGCCCGCCGCGTCACCGGCGTCCCAGCGCTCCAGCCACGGCCACGGGTCCGCGTTCGGCAGCGCGAACGGCATCCGGTCCGACTCCTTCGGGACCACCAGCGCGGCGTCCAGCATCTGGTACCGCAGGTCGTCGCTGTCCCGGTAGGCGGCCGTCGTGCAGGCGAACAACCAGCCCCGGCTCAGCTCGTCCTCCGGCGACGGGTCCACCAGCACGACCTCGCCCTCGCCGTACGTCCGCGCCAGGTGCTCCTCGGCGCGCCGCACCGCCGCCTCGAACCCCAGCAGCTCCACCGGCGGGCGCGGGCGGTGGAAGCGGGCCAGCACCAGCTCCTTGACCGCCACCACCTCCAGGTCCGCCGGGCCGCCGCGCATCCCGTCCAGCACCACCACGCCGTCCGGCCCGTGGTGCGCGTACAGCAGGTGCCCGGTCACCTCGACGCCCGCCAGCTCCCGGCGCACCCACAGCACGCCCCTGGTGTCCTCGCCGCCCTCGCGCAGCGCGGCCATGGCGCTCTCCCAGTCCGGGACCGCCGACACCTCCGCGTGCGGGAAGTGCCAGGCGCGCAACCGGTCCCACCAGCCGGGCAGCTCGTGCTCCGGCCGCCACGGCACCACCGACGCGGGCCTGCGGTCCACCAGCGCGTCCACCGCCACCACCGCGCCGCGCGCGTTGAGCCGCCACACCCAGTCCGCCGGGTCGGTCAGCGCGCGCGCCACCGGCTGCCCGTCGACCAGGTCCAGCACCGAGAACGGGTCGTCGTTCGGCAGCGGGAACGGCTGCCCGCCGTCGTTGGGCACCGCCAGCGCGGCGGCCAGCATCGGCTCGTCCGAGCCGGTGTAGCGGCACCCGAACACGGTGTAGGCGGGTGTCACCAGCAGGGCGTCGCCCGCTGGCGCCACCGCGCCGCCGTACACGTGGTCGAGCCACCGCTCGGCCGTGCTCCGCACCTCTGTCACGCCTGCCCCGTCGCGCTCTGGCCGCCCTGGACCGGCAGGTCCGGCAGCGGGATGTACTGGATCAGCCTCGCGTCCCGGTCGATCCGGCCCGGCCGGTGGCTCTGCCCGTCGTACATGACGATCGAACCACCCGCGTTCCAGGCGTTCGTCACGTGCCCGGTGCCGTCGTACCGGCTGACCGCGACCGTGATGTGCCTGCCCTCCCCGCCCTCCAGGTAGTCGATCAGGTCGTGGAAGCTCTCCACGGTCACCAGCTCGGCGCCCGCGTGCCGCTGCACGTACGGGTCCAGGGTCGACGCCGACAGCGGCGTCGCCGACGTCGGCACGCCGCGCAGGGTCTTGTCCACGGCCACCACGCAGCGGGTGCAGTTGTAGTTGTGGCCGGGGGTGCCCGCGTCGTACGGGTCCCGGTTCACCACCGCCAGGCCGGGCACGTTCTGGTCGGCCCAGGCGCGCGCCGCGACCGGGTCGGGGAACGCGCCCATGTGCACCACGTTCTTCGGCAGCCACTTGGCCAGCTCGGCCTGGTGCCTCGGCTCGTGCCGCGCGTTCAGGTCGTTCTTGAGCGCGTCCCTCGCCGCCTTGTGCTCGGCGGCCCGGGTGTCCTGCAGGAGCTTGCGCTCGTCCGCCGACGCGTGGTCGGCGGTCTGCTCGGCCTGGGCGCGCTCGGCGGCGTGCCTGGCCTGGATCTCCTGGCCGAGCCGCTGCCGGTGCGCCTCCTGCGCCTGCTGCGTGTCCTGCTCGAACCGCTGCCGCTCACCGGCCTGGCCCACCAGCACCTGCCGCTCGGCCTCCTGGCGCTCGGCGTGCTGCTCGGCGTTCAACCGCTGCTCGAGCTGCTGCCGCTCCATGGTGTGGCGCTGCATCACGTCGTTCCACGCCCGGTTCGGGTCGAACATCCCCGGAGGCGCCTGCGTGACCTGCTGCTGGATCCACATCCGGGCCCGCTGCGCGTCGTCCTGCTGGTGACGCCCCAGCTCGGCGGCGGCCTGCTGGCGGTGGGCCTGCTGCCGGTTGCCCAGCTCCTGGCTCGCCCGCTGGTAGTCGGCGGACTGGCGGGCGGTGAACGCGGCGACCGCGTTGGCCAGCTCCTGCTGCTGCCCCGCGAGCACCGCCTGCTCGGCCTGCCGGATCTCGTTGGCGTGCCTGGCGTCCAGCTCGGCGAGGGCGGCGCCCCGCTGCTGGGCGAGCCTGGCGTCCAGCTCGGCGACCGCCGTGGCCGCCTCGGCGGTGAGCCGCTGCTCCAGCGCGGCCTGCTCGGCGACCTGCTCGGCGTTGAGCTGGGCGGCGAGCGCGACGGCGGCCCGGTTGCGCTCGGCCTTCCGCTCGGCGGCGGTCGGGGCGGGGTCGACGTCCATCGCGTCGGGGTCGGCCTGGTCCTTGACCGGGCTGGCGGGCGTGGTGTCGAGGTCCATCGGGTCGGAGAGGGCCTGCTGGTCCGCCCAGGACGGCGGGAGCAGGTTCAGCGAGCCGAACGCGGACGGGGACAACCGGGGGCTGCGCGGCGCGGTGAACGGTTCCACCGGCCCGCGCGGGACCGCGACCGGCGCGACCGCGGGCGTCTCGGCGGCCGGGTCGACCGCCGAGGGGGTCTCGGTGGCCGGGGCGCCGGTCGCCCGGTCGTCGGCGGCGGTCTCGACGCCCGAGTCCTCGACGACCGAGCTCGCGACGGTCGCGCCCTCGACGGCCGGTTCGGCGTCGGTGGGCCCGGTGGTCGCCGGTTCGGTGGTCGCAGGTTCGGTGGTCGCCGGTTCGACGACGGCCGGTTCGACGACGGCCGCGTCCGTGGCAACCGCGTCCGCGACAACCGCGTCCGTGGCAACCGGGTCCGTGGAAACTGCGTCCGGGGTGGTCGTGTCCGCGACGACCGGGTCCGGGGTGGACACCGCGTCGCTCAACTCCCAGTCGACGTGCACGTCGGTGCCGTTCGCGCGGCCACCCCCGACCCCGGTGACCCGAATCCCGTGCAGCGCCAGCGCGTCGGCCACGTCGGCCGCCTGCGCCCCGGACACGGTGACCGCGACCGGCTCGTACCCCTGCCGCTCGCGCACGGCGTTGGTCTCCCGCAGGTCGGCCGCCAGCGCGGTCACCCGCGCCGGGTCGAAGCCGCCATCGGGCTCGACCGCGAACGACCGCTCGGGCAGCTGGTTCGCCGCGTCGAGGCCGTCGCCCTCGCGAAGATCGGCGCTCACCTCGCTGGTGGCGGCGACCTCGCTGGTGACAGCCGCTTCGCGAGTCTCCACCTGCGTGGTGCCCGCGTGGGTGGTCTCGAACTCGGCGAACTCGGTGTCGAACTCCTCCCGGATGGTCGCCATCGGGGTGAAGCCCGTCGCCGCGCGCTCGGCGCTCGGGGAGCGCTCCGCCTGGGGCTGGGCCAGGGGCTCGGCGGCCACCGGGGTGAGCGGACCGCTCACCGGCGTGACGTCGGCCGTCAGCGCGGTGCTCGGGATCTCGCCGTTGGACACCTGCGGGGCGGGCGTCAGCGTCCCGTTGGACACCGCCGCGCCGTTGGACACCGCCGCGCCGTCGGACACCACCGCGCCGTTGGAGACGGGCGTCCCGTTGGAAGCGGGCGTGCCATTGGTGGTCGCCATCCCGTTGGTGGCAGGCGTTCCGTTGGTGACCGCTGCCCCGTTGGTAGCCGCGGTGCCGTTGGTGACCGCTGCCCCAGTGGTGACCGCTGCCCCAGTGGTGACCGCTGCCCCAGTGGTAACCGCTGCCCCAGTGGTAACCGCCGCCCCATTGGTAGCCGCAGTGCCGTTGGTAACCACCGTCCCGTTCGGCTCCGCCGTCACGACCGCCGGGGTCCCGTCGCCGGTCGCCCGGTCGCCCGTGGTCCCGCCGCCCGTGGTCCCGTCGCCCGGCGGCGTGCCGCCGTTCGGCGGGGTGGGCGCGGTCGTCGCGGTCGGCGGCAGGGCCGGGGCCACGGGGGCGGTGCGGGCGGCGTTGTACGCGTCCACCTGCTGCTCCACCGCGACCTTCGCCGCCCACCACTCGTCGCGCTTCAGCGCGGCCTCGGCCCGCTTCTCGTGCAGCTCGGCCTCGACCTCGCGGATCAGGGCCTGCTGCGCGACCTGCTTCGCCAGCTGGGCCACCATCGCGGCGCCCTCGGCGTCCCGCTGCTCCTCGACGCGCGTGATCGCCTCCCGGCGCTCGGCGGTCGCCCGCTCGGCCTCTGCCAGTGCGTCGGACCGCGCGTCCAGCACCCCGCGACCCTCGGCCAGCGCGATCTCGGCGACCTCCGCCCGGTCCCCGGCGGCGCGGGCCTCCCGCTCCGCCCGCTGCGCGGCCTCGGCGCGGTCCAGCGCCGCCTCCACGAGCCGCACCCGGCGCTCCGCCAGGGCGTGCGCGGCCTCCAGGGCCGACACGTCCTCGCCACGCGCCCGCGCGGCATCCACTGCCGCGCCGGTCCGCTCGGGGGTCGGCCCGACGACGTCCAGGGTGCCGCGCAGCCGCGCGACCACCTCGCCCGCAGGCCTGGACAGGTCGGCCGCGTGGCCGAGGTCCGCCAGCGACCGGTTCGCCTCGACCAGCTCGGCCTCGGCCCGCGCCCGCGCGCCCGCCGCCTCGACGGCCAGCGCCCGCTCGGACTCCGCCCGCTCTCGCAGCCCGGCCACCCGCTCGGCCTCGGCGTCCCGCACGGCCCGCACGTCCGCCTCGGCCTGCTCGACCCGCGAGAGCACCGCGCCCTCGTTCCGCAGCCGCGTCCCTGCGCCGACCTGCCTGATCCGCGCGGCCTCCTGGTCGGCGCGGGCCTCCGCCAGCACCGGAGCCGCCTCGTTGATCTTGTCCTGCGCGTCGTGCCTGGCCTTCTCGACCGCCTTCTCGGCCTCGCGCCACGCCTCGTCGGCCTTCTTGACCTCGGCCTGCGCGCTGTCCAGCCCGTCGCCGAACCGCTGGCCCAGCAGCACCTCGGCCTCGGCCGCGGGCACCCGCAGCGACGCCGACCCCGGCACCGACAGGTCCACCACGGACGTGCGCCCGTCCACGGTGGCCACGACGCGGTACTCCACGTCGAGGTCCACCAGGCCGGACGTGCCCTGCGGCTTGCGGTCGGCGGTCCTGGTGTCGGTCGGGCCGCCGGACAGCGCCTGCGAGTCCTCGGCGGACCGCTTCACCTCGACGCCGCTGAACGACGGGTTCATCGTGTCGCCGCGATCGGCCCCCTGCTTGATCAGCACGGTGCCCGCCGCCGCCCCGACCGACACGTCGGCCGCCATCGCGACCTTCGCGTCCCCGGTGCTGGCGTACGCCTGCCCCTTCGAGCCGCCCATGCCCACGCCGTCGCTGACGCTGCCCAGGGTCGGGTTGACGACCCGCGCGTAGACCTTCACGTCCGCGTGCTGGCTCAGCAGCAGCGCCGCCTCGTGCAGCGCCGGGACCTCCAGCGCCCCGCCGGTCATGCCGGGCAGGTGCGGCTGCAGGGTCTCCGAGGCCAGCGCGGAGTGCAGCGTGTTCAGCGTGCCGGTGCCCTTGCCGGTGATGCCGTCCTTGGCGCCCGCGTCCCGCAGCGCGGTCAGCGCCGCCTCGCGCAGGTCCCGCGCGCCCCGCAGGCTCTCGACCGTGGCGGTCGGCGGCAGCGCGACCGCGCCGCCCTCCTTCTGCCACGCCGCGACCGCGTCCGCCGCGCCCTGGCTCGCCGGGCGCTTGGTCGTGGTCGACGAGTACGGCGCGGCGGCCGGACCGCCCGCGATCCGCTGGTTGTCCGCGAACGCCCGCAGCCTGAGGTCCTGCGGCTGCCCGGCGGCGGTCGCGACGACCTGGTCGCCCTTCTCCACGACCAGCTCGAACTCGACCGGCACGTCGTAGCGCGCCGCCGGTCCGCCGCCGCTGTGCGAGGCGCTGAACTGGGTGGTCAGCGAGGTGTTGACCGAGGTGCTCTTGGACTGCCCGATGTTCGCCGAGACGAACGCGCCCGTGTTGCCGGACACCGTCGGGTGCGCGCTGCCGGGGATCACGGTGCCGTTGGTGCGCACGCCGACGCCCCACCCGCTGTCCCGGCCGAAGCCGGACGAGGTCTTGCTGGAGCCGCCGACCGAGTGGTCGATGCCGACGCCGTCGTTGACCACGTCGACGAACTTCGGCGTGCCCGCCTTCGCCTTCAGCGTCACCTGGTAGGTGTCCTTGCCGAACACGCCCGGCTGGTGCAGCAGCAGCGGCACGCCGCCGTCGAGCGCGCCGTCGATGAGCGCCTTCACGCTCGTCGGCGAGGTGAAGTCGGCGAGGCGCTGGAGGTTGTTCATCGAGTCGCGCAGCACCGAGTCCGGCACGAGCGCGTCGCCGACGAACCTGCCGGTCTTCGCGTTGACCGCGTCGACGAGCGCCTTCACCTCGGCGGACAGGTCCGGCGGGGTCTCCAGCGTGCTCAGGCCCAGCGCGCCCGGCTCACCGGCGGCCAGCGTCCTCGGCGGCGCGAGGTGCCGGTCCACGGTGGGCAGGTCGCGCGTGGTGGGCTCGGGCAGCACGCCCAGCTTGCGCGCCTCGGCCTCGGTGACCCTGGCGAACACCGCGCCGGGCAGCGAGACGTCGACGCCCGCCGTGCGCAGCCGCCCGTCCGCGATCACGTTGGCCTTCTGGCTCTCGGCGACCAGCGCCACGTCGGCGTCGAACTGCACGAGCACGGTGCGCGCGCTGTCCGGGTGCGAGGTGGTGCGGTCGACGTTGCCCGCCAGCTCCGAGCCCTGCGTCTCGGACTTGCCCCAGACGGTGTACCGGCCGGTGACGGCCGGACCCGCGAGGCCCGAGACCGGGGCGGCGGTGCCGGGGGGAGCGGAGACCGGCGCCGGGCGCGCGGAGACCGCGATGCCCGCCGTCAGGTCCACCGACTTCGCCGTGCTGCTGGTGTAGCCGGCCTTGTAGCCGCCGCTGACGCTCAGGTCGGCCGGGGTGGTGTCGGAGATCGACACCAGCTTCGGCTTGCCCAGCTTCACGGTCATGCCGAGCGCGCCGGTCCGGTCGGTGATCCGCCGGTCGTAGCGCAGCGCGGGCTCCTGCACGCCCTGCTCGACGAGCTTCTGCAGGTTGGCCTTCAGGTTCTCCGGCGCGAACAGCCGGTCGAGCTGGGCCCGCGAGGCGGTGCCTGGCTGGGTGAGCGCGGTGTCGCCGTTCGCGGCCCGGTCGATGACCTTGATCGCCTCGTCGCGCAGGTCCTTGGCGCCGGTGAACGCCTCGACCCTGAGCAGCTCCGGCGCCTCGGCGCGCTCCTGCGCCGCGCGGCCGACCAGCTCGCCGATCGACGGCGGCTCGGCCATCGCCTTCGGCGCGACGGGGCCGGGGGTGAAGCCCTTCGGGTCGGACTTCATCACGACGCCGTCGGGCAGCCACGTGGTGACCTTGCCCGTGATCGGCGTGAGCACCTTCGGCGCGGCGCCCGGCCGGGAGGCGGCGGGCGTCGCGGCCGGGGTGGCCGCCGGGGCTGCGGTCGACGTGGCGGGCTGCGCGGTGGCCGGGGTCGCGGCAGGCGTGGCGGTCGCGTTCGGCGCCGTGCCGGTGGTCGTGCCCGCAGCCGCGTTCGGCGCGGCTGCGTTCGGCGCGGTCGCGTTCGGCGCGGCCGGGGGCGGCGTCGCCGTCCCGGTGCGCGCGACCACCTTCGGCTCCGGCACCTGCAGGAACGGCGAGCCCGGCGTCACCCGCCGCACCCACGACCTCGGCCGGGTGAAGGTCGAGACCACGATCTCGAACTCCACGTCCGACTCGAACAGGTGCGCGTCGGGCGAGCCGCCCGCCGTGGACGAGCTGGTGACGGCGGGACCGGCGCTGTTCTTGTCCGTCTTGCTGTAGGTGCCCCTGATCCCGGCCTGCGGGGTCGGGGTGACCATGGCCGTCGTGCCCTTCCAGGGCGCGTTCACCCGGCCCTCCAGCCCCGCGCTGAAGCCCTTCGTCGTCGACGTCGAGCTGTCCAGCTTCGGGCTGGTGCTGTTGGCCGCCCGCACGTTCCGGTCGGCCGCCTCGCCGAGGTGCGCGGTGTTGGAGACCTTGGCCCGCACCTCGATGTTGACGTAGGTGTCGGTGGTCTTGCTCTGGTGCTTGAGCTGCACCTGCACGCCCGGCCCCACCAGGCTGTCCATGCTGCTGCGCAGCGCGGTCGGCGACAGCTGGGCGAGCTTGCGCTGGTTGTCCAGGCGCAGCGCGGTGTCCTCGTACCGGTGCGCCTTGCGGTCGCCCGGCCTGGTCGAGTCGGAGTTCCAGTCGGGCAGGAACTTCGCGAAGCCCGGCAGGTCCCGCAGGACCTGCTCGACCTGCGGCTGCACCTGGTTGGCGGCGGTGAACGAGCCGACCCGGCCGTCACCGGCCGCCAGCGCGTCCGCCAGGTACGGCGGCGCGTGCCTGGTGCCCGCCGTGTCCGGCTTGACCAGCGCGGGCGGGGTGTCGCCCGGCGTGGGCAGGCCCTGCGCGGCGGCCTCGGGCAGGCCCATCCGCACGTGCGCGGTCACCGGCACGACGACGTTCTCGCCGCTGGGCGTGCGGACCTCGACGTCCACCTCGACCTGGTACAGGCCGATCTCGCCCTTGACGGTCAGGCCGCCCCGGTTCATCGCGCTGACGCCCGCCGACGAGCCCTCGGCGGTGCGCGCCGAGTAGGTGCCGGTGACGCCGACCTGACCGGTGAGCGTGCCCGGCTGGCCGATGATCCCGCCGAGGCCCGCCGTCGCGTCGAAGCCCGCCTTGGTGGTCGCCGACAGGCTGTTGCCCGTCGTCGTGGTCTCCTGCACCCGCAGCGAGGCCGTGTCGTTGGTCCCCACCAGCTCGGCGCTGCGCAGGCGAGCGGTCATCTGCACCGCGCCGCCCGTGCTGCCGTCCGGGCTGACCAGGTCGGGCGAGGTCACCCAGCCGTTCAGCATCGGGCCGAGGTGGGAGCGGATCGAGCCCGCGCTCAGGAAGTCCTGCAGCGCGGTCCGGCCCGGCGAGCCGATCTTGGTGATCGACGGGTGCAGCTTGGCCGCCACGTCGCCGAACGCCCGCTTCGCGTCCACGCCCGTGATGGCCTCGGCCACCAGGTGGTCGAGCTTCGCGCCCACGTCCGGGTCGGTCAGCGCCACGCGCGGCGCGGTCTTGCCGGACGAGGCGAGCAGCCCGAGGTCCTCGGGCACCATCAGCTCGACGCTGCCCTCGACGGACGGCGGCGAGGAGATGTTGCCCGACGCGTCGGTGAGCGTGACGGTGTACTCGACCTCGGCGCGCACGGCCTGCGCCTGCTCGCCGGAGCGCACCGAGCGCTGGTCGGCGGTGGACACCGAGAAGCCCTGCGTCACGGCGGGCGTCGCCAGCTGCGCCTTGCCCGCCACCGAGCCGTACGGCCCGGCGAGCACGCCCATCGTCACGCCGCCGCTGATGTCGTTCGCGGTGGTCAGCGCGTTGGTGGTGGACGCGGACTGGCCGGACTGGTTGGCGACGTCGACCTTGTGCTCGGTCTCCTTCGGCTTCCCCTCGTCCTCCGGCTTCACGGCGGTCGCGTCGGCGTCCGGGTCGGTCACCGGCAGCGCGGCCGGGGCCTCGGCCGGGCGCAGGTGCGCCCGCACGTTCGCCTCGTGCCACTTGCCGTCGATCTGGACCTGGAAGTTCCGACCGCCCTTGAGGAAGGTCTCGAACTCGGTCTCCAGCGTCCTGGTGACCGCCTCGACGTCCTGCGGCCGGACGTTGCCCAGCGAGGTGACCACGTCGGCCGCGCCGCGCACGTCACCGGCGACGATCGAGCCCAGCGCCTCGTTGGACTGCACGAACGCGGGCAGGTCGCGGCCGGTGAGCACCTGGCCGGTGCTCGCGGGCGGCATCGGCACCAGCGGGATCACCGGGGCCGCGGGCCTGCGCTTCCACGGGGCGTTCGGCGCGACCGGCTCCGGGTTGGAGCGGGTCCCGCCCACCGGGGTGGCGGGCTGCGCGGTGGCGTCCGAGCGGTCCGAGCGGTCCGAGCCGAGCGAGTCGACCGTGCTCGCCGAGTCGATGGTGCCCTGCGAGTCGACGGTCTCGGCGACGCTGGCCGTGTCCGGGGTCAGCGCGCCCGGCGAGTGCGCCGAACCGGGGGTGCGGGCGCCGCCCTGGTCGACCGGCGCGCGCCAGTCCGCCCACTCCTGGGCGATCCGGCTGGGCGTCTCCGACGGCCTGCGGCTGGGCAGCGGGGTGCCCTCGGGCGTGGTGGCCGCCAGGACCTCCAGCGTCCGCACCGGGTCGTTGCCCCACTCGCGCAGGTCGGCCGCCGCGCGGTCGCGCGCCACCGAGGTCACCGCGGCGCTGTCCCACGCCGCGCCGAGCCGCTCGCGGTGCTGGAAGCCCTCCGCGACGAAGTCCGCGTACGCCTGCTCGGCGGTGCGCACCGCCTCGGCGTGCGCCTCGCGGGCGGACAGGAAGTTCCGGAACGCGTCGAGCCGCGTCCTCGGGAAGTCCGGCGCCTGGTTGACCAGGCTCGGCCGCCGGGTGGCGTCCGCGTCGAGCACCGCCGCGACGGCGGACTCGGCGTCCTGGGCCAGGCTGTCCCGCCGCGCCGGGGTGATCTCCACGTCCGGCACGACCCCGGTCGCGGTGCGCGCGATCGGGTCGGCGTTCACCAGCACCGGCGGCTGCCCCGGCGCGAACCGGATCAGCGGCTCGACGCCCTGGTGCCGCGTCACGATGTCGCTGAAGATCTTCCGGCCGAACGCGTCGGTCGGCTCCCAGTACATGTGCGCGCCGTGCTGGACGCCCATGTCGTTGTGGGTCAACCGGTACACGTCGAGGTCGTACGCGTACGCGGTCAGCTGCTCGCCGGTGTCCGGGCGGCGCACGTTGTACACGTCGTGGTCGCCGGTGATGTGCTTCGGGCCGTCCGGCGTCACCTGCTGCACGACGCCGTCCGGGGACACCGTGAACTTCCCGTTCTCGGCGTGCTTGGCCATGACCGGGGCGAGCTGCTTGAACTCCTCCAGCCTGCTCTCGTACCGGTCGCGCACGACCTGCGCGTCGGTCGCGCTCAGCGCCGACACGTCCGGCTGCTTCGGCTCGAAGAAGCCGACCAGGCCCACGTGCTCGGCCTTCGCGCCCAGCGGCACGTCCACCGGGGTGATCGTCTTGGCCTTGACGTCGACCGGCTTGGGCACCGCGCCCTCGGCCAGCCAGCGCGCGGCGGTCGGGTTCGTCGGGCGCACGTCGTACACCAGGTCGAACCGGTCGGCCATGCGCTGGAACCGCTGCTGGTTGACCTCGGGCATCCCGTAGGTCTCGCGCAGCTCCTTGGCGGACAACGACTTGCCGCCGTCGTGGTAGTTCGGCGGGACCAGCCAGTTGCGCGGGTCGGCCGGGGTGGCCTCGGCCGGGAAGCGCGAGTCCAGGTCGGCGAACACCTCGCGGGTGAACGAGTCCGCCACGCGGGCGGGCGCGTCCAGCGACGGCGCCACGTCGGAGACCGGCGGCGTCCAGACCGGCGCGCCCTGCAGCGCGGTCATCCGGCTCTCGATCAGCCACAGGTTCGACGGCAGGACCTTCGCGCCCGGCGAGTTCAGGCCGGTGTTCATCGGGCCGTCGACGCCCCTGGTCTCCGCGTCGACGACGCCCTCGGCCCGCAGGTCCTCGACGGACTTGAGCACCCGCGCCGCGTCGGGGCGGTGGTTGAAGATCGGGTTCTCGGCGTTCGGGTCCTCGTCGCGGCTGGTGTGGTACTGCTCGTGCAGCCCGTAGAAGTGGCCGATCTCGTGCGCCAGCTCGCCGGGAGGGGTGTCGACCGGCCAGCTGGTCTGGTTCGGCCGCGTGCCCGCCGGGGCGAGCCTGACCGTGCTGTGCGCGTCGGCCGGGTTGTCGGTGAACCGCACGGAGCCGTGGAACTGCTCGCCGCCGGGGAGCCGGTTGCCGTGGTTGAACACGCTGTTCAGACCCTGGACCGCCCGCTGCTTCACCGCGTCGACCACGTCGGCCGGGTGGCCGGACGGGTCCAGGTAGATGACGGTCTCGAAGTCCCGGACCTGCTTGCCGTCGACGGTGAACGACCGGGTGTCGTACGCGATCTGCGCGCGCCACGGCCGGGCGTCCAGGCCCTGCTCGTCCCACCGGCTGCTGTCCATCAGGCCGGAGTCCTCGCCCCGGATCTTCGAGGTGATCGGCGCGGTCGCCTTGCCGCGCGCGATCTGCTCGGGCGTGGCCGGGTCCTTCGCGTCGAACCAGGGCGCGCTCGTGGCGGTGCTGCTGCGCCAGGAGGTGTCCTCCAGCACGGACTTGGCGAACGTCGGCCAGGCCGCGTTCTCGGTGTCCGGGAAGTCGATCTTC
The DNA here is from genome assembly GCF_024171695.1 of Actinosynnema pretiosum. Classification (GTDB taxonomy): domain Bacteria; phylum Actinomycetota; class Actinomycetes; order Mycobacteriales; family Pseudonocardiaceae; genus Actinosynnema; species Actinosynnema pretiosum. Next base: position 338,024 of record NZ_JAMTCF010000007.1, read on the forward strand.
ACCTGGGCGGCCCTCGGGTCCACCTCGGTGCGCGGGACCTGCGGCGGGGTCCAGCCGTCGGCGCGGCGCAGGTCGTAGTCGACCCGCACGTCCGCGCCGTCCCTCGACCCGCCAGGCAGCACCTGGGCGTCCACGCCGCCGTCGCGCAGCCTGCTCGCGACCTCGGCGGCGTGCGCGCCGTCCACGGCGACGACCGGCGGCAGCCAGCCGTTGGCCGCGCGCTTGCCCGAGCTCTCGGTCAGGTCGGCGGCCAGCGCGTCGAGCTTCGCGAGCTGCGCGTCGTCCAGCCTGCCGCCGGGGGCGACGTCGAAGGACGCCTCGGGCGGGACGCCGGTCCAGGCGCGCTCGCGGCCGGACCGGTGGTCGGCGGAGCGGTCCGAGGCGGGCGGGGTCGCGCCCGGCTGGTCCGGCCTGCCCGCGCGCGGCGGGGCGGAGGGCGCGACCGGGTCGACCTTGCCCTTGCCCTTGTCGGTGGTGCTGGCCGCGATCTCATCGGCCCTGCGCTCGGCGTCGCTCCTGGTGTCGCCGGGGGTGGCCTCGCGCAGGTCGGCCTCGCGGATGGCGGTCTCCACCATCGCCCGCTCCTCCGCGGAGACGGGGGGCTTCCCGTGCGGCTCCTTCGAGGTGCCCGCGCGGGGCGACCCCTCCTCGGCGCGGGTCGTGGTGGACCCGAGGTCGGTGGGCTTCGGGGTGCCCGCGTCCTCCTTGGCGACGCCCTCCGACTCGCGGACCGGCACCGGGGTCTCCACCGCCGTGCCCGAGGGCGGAGCGGGCGGCGTCCCGCCGTCGGTCGTCGGCGGCGTGGCGCGCGCGTCGTTGTACGCGTCGACCTTCGCCTCGACGTCCCGCTTGGCCTGCCACCACTCCAGCTGCTTGACGTCCGACTTGGCGCGCTCGGTGGCGAGGGTGGCCTCGACCTTGGCGATCTGCGCCTTCAGCAGGTTGGTCTTCAGCGCGTTCGCCACGACCTGGGCCGCCCGCTCGTCGGCGGTCTTCGCGGCGGTCTCGACCTCGGAGTCCCGCGTGGCCGCGAGGCCCTCGGCGGTCTCCAGCTCGGTCCGCGCCGTGTCCAGGTCCCGCTGAGCCGTCTCCAGGGCCGCGACGTCGTCCCGGTGCTTCTGCCGGACGGCGTCGGCCTGGGCCTGACTGGTGTCGCGGACGCCCTCGGCCTCGGTCTGCCTGCCCTGGAGCACCTCGACCTCGGCGCCCAGCTCGTCGACCCTGGTCTGCAGGCCCGGCCTGCGCAGCACCGCCTCGCTCAGCGCGATGACGGACGCCTCCGAGCTGTCCGGGTGCTGCGCCGCCGTCGCCTTCGCCGCGATGTCGACCTCGGCGGCCCGCAGCGCCTCCTGCGCGTCGCGCAGCTCGCCCTGCTTGGCCGCCGTCGCCTCCGCCGCCTCGCGCGCGGCCCGCGCGTCGGTCCCGGCCTTCGCGTCGGCGGCCTCGACCAGACCGGGGCCCTTCGCGACCTCGGCCTCCAGGTCGGTGACGGCCCCCTGGTTCTCGTCGACGGCCTTCTGCTTGACGGGCACGTCGGCGTGCGCCTCGGCCTGCGCCCGGATCGCCGCGTCGCGCTCGGCGACCGCGCCCCGGACGTCCACCCCGTCGCGGGCCTTCGCCAGCTCGGCGATCTTCGGCGCCGCGTCGTTGATCTTGTCCTGCGCGTCGTGCCTGGCCTTCTCGACGGCCAGCTCGGCCGTGCGCCACTCGCCCGCCGCCGCCTTGACCTTGCTCTGCGCGCCCGCCAGCGCCGGGTCGATCCCCTCGCCGAGGACCTGCGGCACGTCCACGCCCAGCATCCGCACCGACACCGAGTCCGGCACGGTCACGTCCACCACGGACGTCTTGCCGTCCACGGTCGCCACGACGCGGTACTCCACGTCGTAGTCGACCAGCGCGGTCAGGTTGCCGGGGTTCTTGACGTTGTTGGTGGTGCCGGACGCGTGCCCGCCGCCCTGCGAGGCGTCGCTCTCCGTCGCGTGCTTGACGTCGAGCCCGCCGAACTTGCCCAGTTCGGTGTTGTTCGCGACCGTGTCGTTGAACCGCGCGCCGCCGCCGACGCCGAACCCGGCGTCGCCGCCGTTGGTCGTCTTCGCCTCGGCGTTCGTCGTCCACGTGGACGTCTTCGGGTTCTCCAGGTTCACGCTCTCGCTGAGCGAGTTCAGGCTCCGCTCGACCACCCGCGCGTAGACCTTCACGTCGGCGTGCTTGCCGCCGAACACCGAGGTCTCGTGCAGGGTCGGCACGTTCAGCGAGTCGCGGAACACACCGGGCAGGCCCGGCTGGAGCACCTCGGAGCTGATCGCGTTGTGGACCACGTTCAGCGAGCCGGTGCCCTTGCCGGTCAGGCCCTTGCCCGCGCCCGCCTTGGTCAGCGCCTCCACGGCGGCGTCGCGCACCGCCTCGGCGCCCCGGAAGTTCTCGACCGACGCGCCCGGCGGGACCCAGCTGCCGTTGTCCGCCCCCCGCCAGCGGGCGATCGCGTCCGGCTGGGCGTCGGCGGCCGTGCGGACCTGCGGCGTCCCGGCCCCCGCGCTCGGGGTGGCCTTCGCGGGCGGCGCGGTGACGCGCTGGTTGTCCGCGTGCAGCCGCATGGAGATGTCCTGCGGGCCGCTCTTGACGCTGGTGACCGGATCGGCGTTCGCGCCCTTCTCCACCACCAGCTCGAACTCGACCGGCACCACGTACCGGGCCGCGGGCCCGGTGGCCGCGCGGAGGTTGCCCTCCTGCTCGGTCTTCGAGTCGCTGACGCCGACCGCCTGGGTGTGGGCGACGTGCGCGGTGACGGCGATCGGGATCGCCCCGTTCACCGTGCCCGGCGCGTTCGGCCGCGCGGTGCCCGGCTGGTTGATGCCGGGGATGAGCGCGCTCAGCGACCATCCGGTCTTGTTGGTCAGGGCGGTGGTCTGCTTCACCGCGCCCGTGACGGTGTGCTCGACGTCGACGCCGTCGTTCACCACCTCCACGAACTTCGGCGCGCCCGCGGGCTTCGCCTTCAGCGTCACCTGGTAGGTGTCCTTGCCGAAGGTGCCCGGCTGGTGCAGCAGCAGCGGGACGCCGCCGTCGAGCGCGCCGTCGATCAGCGCCTGCACGCTGGTCGGCGAGGTGAAGTCGGTGAGCCGCTGGAAGTTGTTCGTCAGGTCCCGCATGACGGTGTCCGGGATCATCGTGGAGCTGCCGAACCGCGAGGTCTCCTTGTTCAGCTGATCGATCAGCTGGTTCACCTCGGCCGACAGGTCAGGGCCGTTCTCCACGGTGCCCAGGCCCAGCGCGCTCGACCCGTCCGTCGTCATCGACTTCGGCGGGCGCATCTCCGGCATGACCTCGGCCGGGACGTGCTCGGGCAGCTTGGGCAGGACGCCCATCTCGCGCGCCTCGGCCTCGGTGACGCGCACGAACACCGCGCCGGGCAGCTTCGTCGTGGCGCCCGCCGCGTTCGGCGTGCCGCCGTGGTACAGCGCGTTGCCCGAGCGGCTCTCGGCCACCACGGACACGTCCGCGTCCAGCTGCACCAGCACGGTGCGCTGCGTCCCCGGCGTGACCACGTTGCGGTCGACCGTGCCGGACACCTCGACCGCCGACGACTTCTTCTCGCTCCACGGGGTGTACTTGCCCATGAGGCCGACGCCCACCGCCGTGGTGCCCGGCGCGGGCTCGCCCTCGGGCGCGGTCGGGGTCTTCCTGGTCACCACGTTGGCGCCCGCCGTGGCGTCCACGGACTTCGACTTGGACGACTCGGCCGAGGCCTTCGCCCCGCCCGTCGACGCGTTCTCGGTGCCGTTGCCGTTGCCGTCGCCGAAGTGGTCGGAGATCGACACCAGCTTCGGGTTGCTCAGCCCCATCGTCATGCCGAGGGAGCCGGAGCGGGCGGTGAACCGCCTGCCGTACTTGAGGCCCTGCTCCTGGATGCCGGACTCCAGCAGCTTCGGCAGGGCGGCCTCGATGTTCTCGGCGGAGAACATCGTGTCGATCTGCGCGCGCGCCGGGGTGCCGGGCAGGGTCAGCGCCTTGTCGTCCTTCGAGGCGCGGTTGACCACGTCGACGGCCATGTCCCGCACGTGCTCGGCGCCGGTGAACGCCTCCACGTGCAGGAGCTTCGGCGCGATCGGGTCGCCCTTCTCGGCCTTGGCCGGGGTGGGCTTGCGGTCCGCGCGCGATGCGCCGTGATCGGCCAGCAGGTCCTTGACGGTCGGCTTGCCGCCCATGGGCGTGGGGACGGTCGGCGTTCCGGGCTTGAAGCCCTTGGGGTCGCCGGTCATCGTCGAGCTGTCGGAGATCCACAGCTCGACCGGGTGCGTGGCGTTCGGGGTGTCGGGGAACTGCTTGGTCGCGATCGTCCTGACCTCGGGCACGCGCGTGCCGGGCAGGTCGGACTTGCTGTGCGGCGCGAACGTGCGGGGCCGCTCGATCGAGGTGATCTCCACGACCAGCCGCACCTCGCCCTGGAACAGCTGGGCGTTCTTGCTGCCCACGTTCAGCGAGGTGTTCGAGACCGTCGGGCCCGCGGCGTTCTTGTGCCCGGTGGCCTGGTTGTACTTCACGCCGGCCTGCGGCATCGGGGTGATCGTGAGGCCGCCGTCCTTCGTCGGGGCGCTGATCCGGCCCTCGACGCCCACGTTCCACCCCTTCGAGGTGGAGCTGGAGCTGTCCAGCTTCGGCGCGACCGCCGACGAGGCCCGCACGTTGCGGTTGTCGATCTGCCCCAGGTGCGCGGGGTTGCCGACCGGCACGGCCCGCACGGTGATGTTGGTGTAGGTCCGCGTGGTCGCGGTCTCGCTCTTGAGCTGGGCGGTCACGCCCGAGCCGAGCAGACCGTCCATGGTGGACTTGAGCGCGGTCGGGGACAGCTTCTCCAGCTCGCGCTGGTTCGCCAGCTGGAGCGAGGTCGCGTGCGAGCGGTCCCGCCAGCCGCTGAACGGGTTGCGCGACTTGGTGGTCGCGGGCGGCGGGGTGCTGCCCCACTCGGGCAGCAGGTCCTTGGTGGCGGGGTCGGCCTTGAGCATCGCCTCGACGTCGCCGAGCACCTTGCCCGCCGCCGGGAACGAGCCGACCTTCGCGTTGCCCGCAGCCAGCGCGGACGCCAGGTAGGGCGGCGCGTGGCGGGTGCCCGCGGTGCCCTCCTTGATCCGGCCGGGGGTGCCGTCCGGCACCGGGAAGTTCGGGGACTGGCCGTCGACGTTCTGCGCCGTCGCCTCGGCCAGGCCGATGCGCTGGTAGGTGGTGACGGGGACGGTGACGGTGCCCTTGGGGCCGCGCACCTCCACGTCCGCCGTGATCTTGTAGACGCCGACGTCGCCCTTGAGCTGCACGCCGGTGCGGTTGCTGGTGGTCAGGCCCGCCGAGCCGCCCTCGGCGGTGCTCGCCGAGTAGCCGCCGACCACGCCGACCTGGCCCGCGAGGACGCCCGGCTGGCCGATCACGCCGCCGAGGCCCGCGCTCACGTCGAAGCCGGACGGGACCGACGCCGAGGTGCCGCTGGCGCGGGCGGTGGACTCGTGCAGCCGCATCTCGGCGGTGTCGAGCGTGCCGACCAGCTCGGCGCGGGTGATCGTGGCGCGCATCTGCACCGCGCCGGTCTTCTTGCCGTGCGCGCTGGCCAGGTCGGGGGAGGAGACCCAGCCGTTGAGCATGGGGCCGAGGTTGCGGCGGATGTTCGTGCCGCTGAGGAAGTCCTGGAGCCCGGAGCGGCCGGGGGCGCCGAGCGCGGTGACCGACGGGTGCAGCAGGAGCTGGGCGTCCGCGAAGGCCTTGGCCGAGTCGTGCACCGAGACGGCCTCGGGCACCGGGTTGTCCAGGTTCGCGCCCACCGCCGGGTCGGTGATCGGGGCGCCCTGGGTGACCTGGCCGTCGGCGCGGAGCGTGGCCCCGGACTCGCCGATCTTGGTGAGGGTGTCGGGGATCTGGAGGTCGACGCTGCCGGTGACGGTCTGCGGACCGGGCACGGCCGGGGTGGCGCCCGGCGTCGTGCTCGCCGGCGCGGCGGGGCCGTTCGGGAAGCGGCCGGAGACGTCGGTGGTGTTGACCGTGAACGTCACCGGCACGGTCGCCGAGGCCGAGCTCTCCGCCGAGCGGATGATCCGCTGGTCGACCGTGGTGGAGGAGGTCTGCTGGCCCACCACCGGCGTGGCGATCTTGGCCTTGGCGCCCGCCGACACGTACGGCCCCGCGAGCTGGCTGTAGGCGCCGGACGCGCCGATCTCGTTGGCGGTGGTGATCGCCTGGCCCTGCGAGGTGGAGGTGCCGCTCTGCACGGCGGTGTCCACCTTGGTCGTGCCGGGCGCTGGGGTGGTGGTGATGCTCCCGGTGGCGGGCAGGTCGAGCTGCGCCTTGATGTTGATCTCGCGCCACTTGCCGTCGATCTTGACCTGGAAGTTCCGGCCACCGCCGAGGAAGGTCTCGAACTCGGTGTTGACGGCGTGCTGGATGCGCGCCGCGTCGGCGGCGGGCAGGTTCGGCACGGCGGCGGTGACCTGGGCGGCCCCGTGCACGTCCCGGACGGCGATGGTGCCGAGCGCGGAGCTGTCCCGGACGAACTCGGGCAGGAGGGCGGTGTCGAGCTGCTTGGTGGTGGTGTCGGTGGTCGTGTCCGTCGGCGGCACGTCGGTGCGCGCGTCGCCGTCGGTGGTGCTCTCGATCCCGCCGTCCACCCCGGTGGTCCCGGTTTCGGGCACAGCGGTGCCGTCGACCGGAGCCGGGGCCGTGTTCGGCGTGGTGGACGGGGTGGCGTCGGTCCGCCCGCCGGTGGTCGACAGGTCGTCCAGCGCCACGTCGGCGGTGCGCGCGTCCGAGGGCCGGAACAGGTTCCGGAACGTCTCGCGCAACGGCGCGTTCGGCGGGACCGGCTCCGGGTTGGACCGGGACCGGGGCGCGTCGGCCTCCGGCGCGCGCGGGGCGGGCGTGCTCGTCGGGGGCACGCTCGGCGCGCGTGCGCCGGACGGCTCCTGGTTGAGGCCGCGCGGGCTGTAGACGGGCCTGCCGTTCTGGCCGGGCGCGACGTCCAGCTCCACCGGCGAGGACGTCCAGCCGGGCAGGAACGGGTCGACCTGCCTGGTGGAGCCGTCCGGGGAGTGCAGCACGATCGGACGGTTCAGCTCGGTCGCTGTCATCCGCAGCGCGAACTCGCGCGCGTTCTCGGCGCTGCGCGCGTCGGCGTCGGCGTCCGGCGTCGTGGCGCCGGGCCGCGCGTCGGCCTCCGGTAGCCGCACGTGCGGCTGGTGCTGGCCGAAGGCGTTGACCAGGTCGCCCTGGTGCATCGGGTTGGCCACGCGGAACTCGACCATCGCGTCGAGCTGGTTCTGCGGCGCGTTCCACGGGCGGTTCGCCGTCGCTTTCGGCGCCGCCTCGACGCCGTTCCGCAGCACCGCGTCGCGCAGGTCGGAAGCCAGCGGACCTCGATCGCCGGTCGCCTGGTGCACCGCGTCGAACAGGCTGCCGGGCTTGGGTTCCGGGGGAGTGCTCGCGCGCGCCAGCTGATCGACGCGCCCCTCCAGAGCCGGGATGCGCGCTTCGTGCTCGGCGCGCCGCGCGTCCAGCCCGTCGCGCCTGGCGGTCAGGTCGGTGACCTGCTTCTCCAGCCTGGCGAGCTCGGCCGCCAGCTCGGTGCGCTTCCCGGCGTCGGTCTCCCGCGCGTGCTGCTGCCGGGTGCTCTCCACGAGCCCCCGCGCGTTGTCGATCGCGTTCGAGTAGGCCTGGCTCTGCTTGGCCGCGCTCTCGACGGACTGCCGCGTCGAGGCGACCTCCTGGCGCGCCCGGAGGGTGTCCACGTCCGATTTCACGTGGTCGCGCAGCCGCGCGAAGTCCTGTCGCATCGCGCTGTGCGGCTCGGACATGGCGATGTTGACCGCCGCTGCGCGCCGCTCGGCGTCGACGTCGCCGAGGCCGGAGCGGGTGTTCGGCCCGGAGCCGAGCACCTCCCGGCTCGCGCCGGGCAGCTCGGCGGGCCGCCCCGCGCCGGTGTCGGTGGACGTCGTGCTGTGCAGCGAGCCCCGGCCGGAGCCGTCGCTGGTGACCAGCGGGTCCGTGCCCGCAGGGCGGTGGTCGCCCGCAAGCGGGTCGCGCAGGCTCGGGTCCGCGTCCGCGAAGCCCGCTCGGAACTGGTCGTACGCGGGCCTGGCGTTGCCGCCGTTCTGCTCGAAGACCCGGCTGAGCACCGTGTTCAGCTCGATGTGGGTCTGCGGGAGCTTGCCGGTCGACAGGTAGCCCGCCGCGAGCCTGCTCAGGTCGGTGGCCGTCGCCGCGTCGGTGAAGTGCGGCGCGAACGCCTCACCCCGGAACTCGTTCCGGTTGTTCGCGGCGTCGACCTCCAGCCGCGAGTGCGCGTTGTCCTTGTCGGCCTGGCTCGCCCCGTCCGCGCTGGTCTTCTCGGCGTGGGCGACGCCCAGCTCGTGCGCCTGGACCTTGGCCAGACCGCCGGTCAGGTTCGTCATCTCCGCGCCGGTCGGCGAGAAGCGGACGTCGCCGTGCACCATCGGCACGACCGCGTCCACGAACAGGTTCGGCTCGGGCGAGTAGGGGATCGTCGGGTGCGTCTTCGCCTGCTCGGCCCTGGTCATCATGTCCAGGTCGATGATGCTCTTGAACTGCTCGGCGAACGCCCTCGGCTGCTGGTCGAGCACCCGCAGCGCCTCCCGGTGCTTCGCCAGGTCCTCGCCCGCGCGCCTGGCCCGGTGCTCGGCGTTGCGCCGCTCGCGGTTGTTGGTGATGTGGTCGGTGGGCGCGTTCGCGGTCGCCTGGGCCTCCGCGAGCAGCTTCTCGACGCGCGTCCTGGTCTCGTCGATCAGCGCGTCGAGCTTGGCGTCGGTGTCCAGGTCGACCCGGTAGCCGCCGCTGATCATCAGCGGGCGGCTCGCGGGCGCGGCCCCGTTCTCGTTCTTCAGCGAGTTCGCGATGTAGTCGAACGAGTGCTCGCCCGACTCGATCCTCCGCGACCCGTTGTCGAAGTCCTGGAACGACAGGTACGGGTGCGAGTCGTTCGCCAGCATGGCGTTCGTGGCGAACCGGGTCGCCTCGCTGTCCAGGGTGCTGTTGCGCACGGCGCCGTGCGGGAAGCCCCGCTCGTTCGGCGTGTACGACACCGGCACGAGCGCGACCGGCAGGTCGAGCCCGCTCACCTGCTCGGCGAACGCGTCGAGGTTCGGCGCCTGCCCGTCGCGCTGGTTGACGCCGATGACCACGGCGACCTTGCCGTCGAGGTCGCTGCCGGGCTTCAGCTCGGCGACGAACGCGTCCAGGTTCGCCCGCAGGTCGTCGATGCTCGTGATCGCGTTGACCACGAAGGAGACGGGCTGGTTCTTCTCCCCGCTCTCCTTGGTCTTGGCGAGGTAGTTGTCCTTGGTGGTGGAGGGCTCAGCGTGGCCGTCGACCAGCGCGTCGAACTTGGCGTTGCGCAGGCTCTGGTCCAGCCGCACCGACGCGGGCGGCGGGGCGACCACCTGCGAGACGTCCGTGCCGCTGGGGTTGGGCGCGCGGTTGTCGGGCCGGTTGTCCTGCGGGGTCTGCCGGACCTCGGGGGCGCCTTGGTCGCCCCGACGGCCGGAGCCGCCGGGGGCGTTGCCGTCGCGACCGCCCCGGCCCTTGCCCTTGCCCTTGCCGGGGTCGTCGCCGCGCCGGTTCGGCCCGTCGCCCTTGTCCCTGTTCGGCGGCTGGTTCCGCTGGTTCTGCCCGTTGTCCCGGCCCTTGCCCTTGGACGTGCTGGGCGCGGACGGGGCGGCCTGCGCGGGGCGGCCGTCCACCTGGGGAGCGGGCGCGCCGCGCACCGGGGACTCCAGGCCCTCCATCCGGGTCTCGATCTGCCACAGGTTGCGCGGCTTGAGCGAGGCGCCCGCTTCGCCGAAGCGGTTCGTCATGGGACCCGCGTCGTCGAGGACGCGGGCGCCGCCCTTCTGGTTGAAGACCGGCTGGGGCGCGGGGTTCTTCCCCGTGTCCGTGTACTCGTCGAACAGGCCGAGGAAGTGCCCGACCTCGTGCGCCAGCACCTGCGGGGTGGAGTTCACCGGCCAGCTCAGCTGGTTCGCCCTGCCGCCGCTCGGGAACTCGACCGGCCGGTGGACGCCCAGCGGTTCCGTGGTGAACTCGACGTTCACGTTGAACTGGGCGCCGCTGGGCAGCCGGTTGCCCTGGTTGAACAGCGCCTCGACCCCGGCCTTGGCCTTGGCCTCGACCTCGGGGTTGCGCGCCGCCACCTCGATGTTGACGGTGACGTCGCGGACCTTGACGCCGTTCACGTCGAGATCGCGCACGTCGTACGCGATCGGGCTCTGCCACGGCTTCATGTCCATCCGCATGCGGCCGTCGGCATCCCGGTGCACGCGGCTGTTCTCGAACAGCCCGGCGTCCTCGCCGCGCACCCGTGAGGTGACCGGCGTGCTCTCCCGCGCCGCCGCGATGGCGTCGGCGGAGACGGGGGACTTCGGCTCGAACCACGGCGCGGTGGTGGCGGTGCTGTGCCGCCAGCTCGGGTCGCCCAGGACCGGGTGTGCTTCGACGGCCTTGGGCGGGTTGCTCTCCAGCACGTCCAGCACGTCGAGGAAGGCTGCGTCCCGGTCCGCCCTGCCGTCGACGTCCGGGCGCGCGTCCACGTCGGCGTCCGCTCCGGTGCGCGCGTCCGGCGTGCCGACCGGGTTCACGGCAGAGGGGCCGTTCGCGAACGGCGGCGTGGTGTCGCCGGGGCGCTTCAGGTCGTAGTCCACGTGCACGTCGGTCGTGCGACCGCCGCTCTCGCGGACGTCGGCCGCCACGCCGCGCTCGCCGAGCGCGTCCACGACGGCCCGCGCGTTCGGCCCGGACACCTCGACCACCGCGGGTTGGTAACCGCGGCTCTCGCGCATCGAGTTGGTCTCGGCGATGTCGGAGACCAGCGAGTCGAGCTGCGCGGTCTGCCTGGCGTCCAGCGCGGCGCCGGGCTCGGAGTCGAACGACCGCTCGGGCGCGCGCCCATCCGGCGCGGGCCGGGCGGGGGCCGCGTCACCGCGCGGCGGGGTGCCGGACGGCGCGTTCCGGGCACCGTCGGGGGCGGGCGCCTGCGGCGACCGCGCCTCGGGGTTCGCCGAGCCCGTGTCGGCCCCCTGGTTCTCCGAGGGCCACCGGTGCGCGGGCGGCTGCTGCTCGGCGGGCTTCGGGCCCTCGGCGCCGCGGACGCGCTCGCGGTGCTCCAGCGTCGTCGCGGGGTCCGCGAACATGCCGGCCAGTGCGTCGATCTTCGCCTGGTAGTTCGATGCGTATTGGTAGTGGCGGCCGTCCGCGGTGGGCGTGTACTGCTTGGCCTCCGGGTTCGCGAACTCCTTCGCGAAGGCCTCGTCCTGGATCTTGCCGGGCGTGTAGTCCGCGACGGGCTTGCCGTCCGCGTCGTAGCGCAGGGAGAAGTCGCTGCGCGAGCTGTAGGACGAGAAGTCCGCTTGGTAGTACTGGTGGAACTCGGCGAACAGCTTGGCCGCGTTCTCGGCCTTCACCGCGTCGGTGTTCGGCGAGTTCGGGTCAGGCGGGCCCAGCCGGTCGGCGAGGTCGTTGATGAACGCGAACGTGGTGTCCGCGTCGTTGCCCTTGCCGTCGCGCAGGTAGAAGCCGAACGGGTCGGAGTCCACGATGGCCTTGGCGGCCTCGAAGTCGCGCGGGCTCGCCCACAGGCCCCGGTAGTTGCCCATCATCTGCACGGCGAGCTTGTGCTCGGGCTCGCGGTCGTGCAGGTCCTTGCCGTCGCCGTAGAGCGTCTTCGCGTTGTTCTTCTGGATGTCGTGGAACAGGATGGCCTTGGCCATCGTCTCCGGCGCGATGAACCGGGACCTCTCGCTGTCGCGGTCGGTCTTGGTCAGGTCCAGGTACTGGTTGACCACCATCTGCGCGTGCTCGTAGAAGGTCTGGACCTTGTCGCTCTTGTGGGCCTCGCGGTTCGGCTTCCCCGCGTTGCCCGCCAGTGGCGTGGTGACCTCGTCGTACTTGCGGCTCAGCTCGGGGAACTCCTGGATCAGCTTGTCCACGAGCTCCTTGCCGCGCGTGCCGTCGCCCCACACCATCGAGTCCAGGTCGACGCCGACGTCGCGCTGGGTCTCGAACTCGCTCTTCCGCGTCTCCGGGGTGCTGTCGCCGAAGACGTTCTCGTGCGGGCCCTGCTCCCTGGTCTTGACGTCGAGGTCGACCGCGATCTCGGAGGAGTGCGAGGACAGCTCGGCGCCGATCGCGGCCTGGGTGGCCACGTCCTGCACCGTGCCGTGCATGAAGTCGGAGAGGGCCTCCATGTCGACGGCGCCGAACTCGAACCGGGCCAGGTTCGCCTCGGACCGCGTGTTCGCGCGCTCGGCGACCTCGCTCGCGATGGCGTTTCGGTAGTCCGGCGACACCAGGTCGAGGTTCGGGTGCTCCCTGAGCGCCTTCTCGGTCTGCTCCTTCAGGTCGGGCAGCACGTTCCTGATGTCGTCGACCAGGTCGGGCGACCCGTTGTTGAGCGCGCCGATGTAGTCCTTGGCCGCCAGCGAGTCGAGCTGCGGGGCGACCACGGAGGGGAAGACGTTCCGCGTCGCGGCGTCGACCAGGTCCGCCCGGCCGATCTCCAGCTTCGGGACGACCGAGCCGTCGAACTCACCGGTGATCTTGAAGGTGTTCGGGTCGGTCGGCGCGAAGTTCTCCTTCGGACCGAACCAGGGCTTGGAGCCGCCCTGCGCGATGCTGTCCAGCTTGGCCTGGATCGCGTCCCGGACGCTCGCCTTGTACTCGGGCGTGGTGAACAGGTCCTTGCTGGCGCCGGTGAGCGGCGCGAACTTCGGGTCGGCGACGATCCCGTCGACGATCTTGTCGACGAGCGGGTCGAGCACGACCTCCCCGAACGGCACCGAGGGCCTGCTGAAGCCGCCGTCCATGAGCTTGTCGAGGTTGGACCCGCTCTTCGGGGGCTGGCCGCCAGCGTCCGTGACCAGGGTCGCCAGGTCGGCGGGGCGCTGGGCGCCCACCGCGTCCTTGACGTCGGCCGGGGTGATCGGGCCGGGCAGCAGCGCGGGGTCCACCTCGGGCAGGGCCGCCAGCCTCGTGCCCACCTCGGCGGGCAGGAACCTGATCCGGTTGTTGATCGCCGCGCCCTTGACGTCCTTGCCCGGCTTCGCCAGCGCGTTCTCGACCGCGCCCCGCACCAGCGGGTCGTAGTGCGCCTTGACGACGGCCGCGATCGCGTTCTTCTCCGCGCTGGTGGCCGTCGCGAGCTTCGGGTTGGCGAGGACGTCCGCGACCGCGTCCGCGACGAGCTTGTCCGCGGTGGGGGTGACCACGGCGGAGGAGAACGACTCGGTGACCGGCTTGCCGGTCGCCATGATCTTCCCGAGCTCCTTGGGCGAGCGCCAGTTGCTGGACAGCTCCGCCAGCGCGCTCGGAAGCGACCGGGTCAGCTCCGTCTCGACGTTCGCGGCCAGGGCGTCGGCGAAGGCCTTCTGGTCGACCTGGGGCGTGGCGGTGATCTCGTTGGTCACCGCGGCCAGTGCGTCGGGCGCGGTGGACAGCACGCCGTCCTTGATCCCGGAGAGCTGCGCCGCGACGGGTGGCGCGTCCAGCAGGAACTTGTTCAGCTGCAGGTCACGGGTCGCCCGGTCGGCGCCGGGCTGGAAGGCCGACCCGTCCTTCGGCTTCGCCCGCTCGGCGGGGGCGGCGGTGGTGTCCGCCTCCAGCAGCGCGTTGTAGTCCGGGCCGTCGTGGTAGCGCTGGTCGTAGGTGGCCACGTGCTGGCGCAGCTCGGCGGCGATGTCCTTGAGCTTGCCCGCGTCGTTCTGGAAGGTCGCGGTGTCCTTGCCGGGGTTCTTCGGGTCCGGCTTCCACTCGAACCACGGGTCCAGCCTCGTGCCCAGCACGGTGGACTCGAAGCCCGCCGGGATGCCGGTGGTGGCGTGCACGTTGCCCATGGGTTCGACGCGGCCCGCTTGGGAGCGCATCGGGATGGCGTCGGGATCGGCCGCGTAGGTGTAGGTGATCAGCGAGCCGGGCAGGACGTTGTCCTGGAGGCCCTTCAACTCCTTCGGGCCCACGCCGAACTGGTTGGCGTCACCGGCGTGGTCCACGTTCATCGTGGGCAGGTCGCCCTCGGGCGACTTGAACTGCTTCGCCTTCTGCTCCGGGACGGCGTTGTTGGTGACGTCCAGGTAGTTCTCCAGCGGCACCAGGAACGACCGCAGCACCGGCTCGTTGACGCCGACGCCGGACTCGGCGGGCTTGCCGCCATCCGTGATCTTGTACTTGGCCGCCCACTGGGCCGCCCGCATCGGCCGCCCGCCGCCCACCCAGAGCTGGCTGTTGCTGCCGGTGTGGATCGTGATCTTGCCGTCGGCGTCCTGCTGGATGTCCTTGCGCGGTGACGTGCTGATGTCGATCGGGTTGACGATCGCGGTGTACATCCGCACGTAGTGCTTGCCCGCCACCGTCTCGACCTCGAAGTCGCTGCGGTGCAGGGTCTCGTCCTTGCCCTTGGCGCCCGCGTCCCACTTCGTCGGGCCGGGGTAGTTCACGCCGGGCAGGCCGATGGACCGGACCTGCTCCACGCCGCTGAACCTGCCCGCCGCCGGGTCGTTGTTCTGCGCGACGACGTGGACCGTCTTGCCGGTCACCTCGCCGTACGGCCTGGGGGTGAAGTCGCCGTCGGGCTTGAGCACGTAGACCTTGGCGTCGGCGGCCTTGGCCACGGTGTCGAGGTCCGGGTTCGGGGTGCCCCGCAGATTGCTGTTGATCTTGTCGACCAGTGCGGCGCGCTTCTCGGCCGAGTGCGGCTCCACTGCCACCGCGATGGCGTTGACCATCGTGTCGACCGGACCCGTGCCCGGCACGTCGACCGCCTCGGAGCCGTGGATGTTCAGCTTCTCCTGCTGCGCGGCCGGAGGCGTGTAGTCGCGCTGCGGCGCGGGCGCGTTCGGCAGCGCGGGCTCGGGGTTGGCGCTCGACTCGGCGCGCTCGGGGCGCGAGTCGGCGTCGGGCGTGCGAGGGCTCGGCGCGTCCACCTCAGGCGTCCGCACGTCCTGCGGCGGCACGCCGCCCCGGTCGCCCCGGCCGGAGCCGGAGACGTCACCGGGGGTGTTCCCGCCCCGGTCACGCCGGGTGTCGGGCTGCGCGGGGCCGTTGTCACGCGGCTGGGCCTGGCTGTTCGGCTGGGCCTGCGCGTCCGGTCGGGCCTGCGAGGTCGAGCGGGGCTGCGCGTCCGGCTGGACCGGGCCGCCCGGCCTGGACTGGGTGTCCGGCCTTGCCTGCGCCTCCGGGCGCGGCTGGGTGCTCGGCTGCGGGGTCGGCTGGGTGCTCGGCTGGGCGTTCGACTGCGGCGGGGCCGCGTCGAGCCTGCTGCCGCCCAGCGCCCTCGGGTTGTCCTTGAGCGACTGCTCCAGCAGCTTCGCCTCGGCCGCCTTCACGCTGGCCGGGTCGTTGCCCCAGGCGCGCACGTCGGCGTCGGCGCGCTTCAGCGCCGCGTCCGCGTTGGCCGCGTTCGCCTTCGCCGCCTCGTAGTCGGCCCTGGCGTCCGCGACCGACCGGTTCGGGGTGCTGTTGCCGGGGACCACCGGCTTGTTCGGGTCCAGCGCGGCGTTGGCGGTGTTGAGCTTCGCCTCCGCGTCGACCAGGTCGGCGTTCGCCTGGCGGGCGCCGTGGTCGGCCTGCTTGTAGTCGCCCCAAGCCTGCTCGCGGGTCGACGGGAAGCCCTCGCGCTGCTTGCCGAGGTTCGGGCCGGGGTGGCCGTTCGCGTCGGCGTGCAGCGCGGCGTCGAACTGGGCCCGCAGCTCGGGGCTGAGCCCGAGCTGCCCGTCCGGCATCCCGAGCCTGCCGCCCTCTGCCCTGGCGTCGGCCTCGTTGATGCGGGTCATGTGGTCGCGCACGGTCTGCGGCGACTCGAACATCTTCGCCAGCGCGTCGATCCGCGCCGGGTAGTCCTTGGCGCCGGGGTCCTTCGGCGGCGCGTACTGGTAGGCCCGCCCGTCATCGGTGCGCTGGATGCCCCCGGCGTTCGGGTCGTTGTTGGGGACGAAGAAGTCGTTGAACGCGTTCGGCGGCGCGGTGGGCCCCGGCCTGCCTGCCGGGCCGTCCGGGTGCGCCACGGTCGGGTCGAAGTCGCTGTGCTTGGTGTAGGAGGAGAAGTCCGCCTGGTAGTACTGGTGGAACTCCTCGAACATCTTGCGCGGGTTGTCCGGGTTCGGGGTGTCCCTCTTCGGGTCCGGGTCGCCGAGCCGGTCGGCCAGGTCGGTGATGAACTTGAACGCCGTGTCGGCGTCGTGCTCACCGCGCAGGTACCAGCCGATCGGGTCGGAGTCGACGAGGGCCTTGGCCGCGGCGACGTCGCGCGGGCTGTCCCACAGCCCCTTGTTGCGCTCGATCAGGTCGACGGCGAGCTTGTGCTCGGGCTCGGCGTCGTGCCTGCCCTTCGCGTTGCCGGAGGGCGCCTCCGCGACCTCGGCCTTCGGCCCCTTCTGACCGCCGAACTGGTTCTTGGCGTTCACCTTCTCGATGTCGTGGAACAGGATGGCCTTGGCCATCGTGTCCGGCGACACGAACCGGTCCGCCGCAGGCGTCGGGTCGTTCCTGGTGAGGTCCTGGTACTGGCCCAGCACCATCTGCGCGTGCTCGTAGAAGGTGTACTCGCCCTTGGTCGCGCCGTCCCGGTAGGGGTTCCCGGTCTGCCTGGTGGCGACCTCGTCGAACTTGCCCTGGAGGTTCGGCTCGCCCATGAGGGGGCCGTACTCGTTGATGAGCGCGTCGATGGCCGCCTTGGGCTTGGCGTCGGGGTCGGCCAGGATGTCGCTGAGCTTGGCGCCGAACTCGCGCTGGTTGGCGAACGTCGCGTCCGCGCCCGACTTCCAGCCGTGGAAGTCGTTGTCGAACGGGGCGAGGTCCTTGCCGTCCGGGCCCTTGCCGTCGGTGTTGATCTCCCTGGTGTTGAAGTCCAGTTCGATCCGCTTCGCGTCGTCCGCGAGGAGCGCGCCGATCTCCGCCTGGACGGCCAGCGTCTCGGCGGTCTTGATCGTGGCGTCGACCTTCGCGGGGTCGACCGGCTGGAAGGTGAAGTTCCCCAGCGCCTTCTGCGAGTCCTGGTCGGCCTTGGCGGCGACCTTGTCCGCGATCTCGGCGCGGGCGTCCGGGTCGACCAGGTTCAGCGCGCTGTTGGTGTTCAGCTCGGTGCCGAGCGCGTCCTTGAGCTGCGGGAGGACGTTGTCCCGGATGTCGGCCTTGACGCCGTCCGCGTCGGCGTTGATGTCCCCGACGAGGTCGCGGCTGGTGAAGTCGGTGAGCGCCTTGTCCACGACCGGCCCGACGACGTTGTCCCGCACCGTCGACTCGAACTTGCCGGGGTCGATCCGCAGCTCGATCGGCCCGTTCGTCGGGTGCACGCGCGGGCCCGAGGTGACGTCCCGGACGGCCTGGTCCACCCGCTGGTTGAACAGGTCCAGGTTGTTGCCCTGGAGCACGAACGGGGCCGCTGAACCGTCCGGCTTGAGCGCGGGCAGCGTGTAGCCGTTGTTGTCGGGGGCCTTCTTGGTGAGCTGGGAGATGTCCTGGTACTGCTCCCTGATCACGGGCTCGATCGCGGCGCGGTACTGGGCGTCGAGGTCCGCCTTGCTGCTGTCGCTCAGCAGGGCCAGGTCGGGGTGGCCCAGGATCGAGTTGATGATCTTGTCGGCGGTCGGGGTGACCACCGCCGCGTCGAAGTCCCTGCCGTCCCGGAAGCCGTCGGAGAGGTGCTTCTTGATCGTGGCGGGGGTGTTGCCGTTGCCCTTCGCCTGCTGGAAGTCGTTGGTGGGGTTCTTCAGCGCGCTGGCGACCGGGCCGGGCGTCGGGACGGTCCTGCCGTCCTTGAGCGTGCGGTCGGGCGGGTTGAGCGCGCTGTCGATCGCCTTGGCGAACGCCCCGTCGTCGACCTTGGGCGTGCCCGTCTGGGAGAGCACGTCGCCCAGCGCGCCGGGGGCCGTGGACAGGACGTCGTTCTTCAGCGGGGTCAGGCTCTCCGACAGCGGTGGGACCGAGCTGAGGAACTGGTTCAGGTTGCGGTAGCGGGCGTCGAAGTCGGTCGCGACCGTGGACGCGTTCGCGTTCTGCGCCTGGTTCGGCGACAGCGTGGTGTTCGGGTCGATCACGTGGTTCGGCGTGCGCAGCGACGGGTCCTGCTTCGCCTGGTTGTACGTGGTGACGTGCTCGCGCAGCTCGGCCGCGATCTTGGACAGCTCGACCGGGTCGTTCTTGAACGAGCCCTTGGAGTTGCCGGGGCTGGCCGGGTCCGGGGTCAGGCTCATCCACGGGTCGTACTTGTTGCCCAGCGCGTTCGAGTTGAAGTCGGCGGGCAGACCGGCCTGCTCGTACAGGTTGCCGATCGGCTCGGGGCGCCCGGCCGCGTCCGGCTGCGGGATGGTCGCCCCGCCCTTGCCGTCCGACGGGCCGTAGGTGGTCAGCGAGCCGGGGAGGGCGTGGTCGGCCAGGTCGGGCAGGTCCTGCGTGCCGATGCCGTACTGGTTCGCGTCGGCGGTCCGGTCGACGTTCGTCGTCGCCGTGGGGAACGCGCCGAGCTTGGACTCGGGGACGGACTTGGACGAGATGGCGTTGAGGTCGCTGGCGGGCACCAGGAACGAGCGCAGCACCGGCTGCGTCGTGACGCCGCCGGGCAGCGGCTTGCCGGTCTCGGCCGCGTCGTACTTGGCGAGCCACTGGAGCGCGCGACCGGGCCTGCCACCGCCCACCCAGAGCTTCGCGGAGTCCTTGGTGCTGCCCGCGCTGGCGATGATCTTGCCGTCCGGGCCCTGCTGGATGTCCTTGTGCTCGGACTGCACGACGCCGTTCTCGACCTTGATGTCGGCCGGGTGCACGACGGCGGTGTAGATCTTGGCGTAGTGCTTGCCCGCCACCGTGACGACCTCGAAGTCGCCGCGGTGGATGATCTCCTGCTGCGGCTGCCTGCCCTCCCTGGGCAGCTTGCTCGAACCGGGGAAGGACAGGTCCTTGCGCGCGTAGAAGTTCGTTTCCTTCATCGCGTTGAACCGCGCGCCCGGCCCGTCGGGGCCGTCCTGCACGACGTGCGTGATGCGTCCGGTGACCGGGCCGAACGGGCCTGCGAACGTGCCGTCGGGCTTGAGCACGTAGACCTGGGCGTCGGCGGCCTTGGCCGTCCCGGTCATGTCGACGCTGCCGTCGGCGTTCAGCACGGGCGCGACGGCCGGTTCCGGCTTCAGGTTCGGGTTGCTCGGGTCGCGGTTGACGTCCAGCGTCGTGGTGATCGCGTTGGCGAAGCTGGTGGGCGCGTCCTTGCCGTCGACCCGCACCGGGACGGCGCCGTGGACGTCGAGCTGGGCCTGCTGGTCCGGGGTGACGGCGGGGGTGTCCACCTCGGGGGTGGCTGGGCCGTTCGGGGTGGGCGCGTCGGGGTTGGGCGTGGAGTCCGGGTTCGCCGAGGTGGACGCGGTGTCCGCAGGGGGCGCTGGGGGAGCCGTGGCCGTCGCCGGGGTGACGGTCGGCGGCAGGGGGACGGTGCTGTCGGGGGACAGCATGTCCTTGATGAACTGGGCGTCGGTGTCGCGGCCACCGCCGAGCAGGCGCGGGTTGTCCTTGAGGGACTGCGCGCGCAGGTCGGCCTCGGTGTCGAGCAGGGTGGCCGGGTCGTTGCCCCAGGCGCGCACGTCCTGGACGGAGGCGTCGAAGTCGGACTTGGCCGCGTCGAACTTGGCCTGGGCGTCGACCAGGTCCTTGGGGGCGTTGCTGGAGCCCGCGACGTCGTGCCGCTGCTGCGCGGCGTCGAGGTCGGCCTTGGCCTGCACCAGGTTGTGCTCGGCCTGCTTGTAGTTGCCCCAGGCGTCGGCGCGGGTCGGCGGGAAGTCGGGGCGCTGGGTGGACAGGTCGGGGCCGGGGTGGCCCTTGGCGTTGGCCTCCAACGCCGCGTCGAGCTTGGCCTGGAGGTCCGGGTTGACGACGACCGCGTCCGGGTCGACCTGGGAGCCGCGCGCGTCGGGGTTCGCGCTGGTGGGCGCGGGCCGGGACGTGCTCGGCGGGGTCGGGGTGGCGACGGGCAGCGGGGCCACGACCGGCTGGGCGTTCGGGTCGCCGGGGCGCGTGGAACCGTCGGCGGCCTTGCCGGACGGCTGCTGCCCGGCGGGCGGCTGCGCGTTCGGGGGCAGGACCGTCGTGGTCGCGCCGGGCGTCTGCGCGGTGGGCGGGGTGCTGGTCTGGGCGTTCGCCGCAGGCGGGGTGGCCGTCGGGGTCGCGGTCGGGTTGCCGGTGGTCGGCGCGGGAGTGGTGTCCGCGCCTGCCTTGGGCCCCGTGCTTCCCGGTGCCGGGGTGTTCGGCGTGGCGCCTGCCGGGGCGGGCGTACTCGGTGGCGTGGTTGCTGGCGCGGGGGTGCTCGGGCTGGTGCTGCTCGGCGGCGTGGTGCTCGCGGGCGGCGTGGCCGAGGGGCCGCTGGTGGGCGGCGTGGCCTGCGGGGTGCTCGCCGTGGGCGGCGCGGGCGTCGGGGTCGGAGTGGGCTGCGCGGTCGGCGTCGCCGGGGACGGCGTGCTCGTGGGCTGCGCGGTCGGCGGTGCGGTCTGCGCGGCCGGGGTCGGGGCTGCCGGGGGCGGCGTGACCGGGGACTGGGCGGCCGGAGTGTGGGCGGCCGGGGTGTGGGCAGACTGGTGCTGCGGAGCCGGGGTCGGGGTGCTGGTCGGCTGCGCGGTCGGCGCGCTGACCTGCGGGGACGCGACCGGAGGCGCGCCGACCGGGCCCGCCTTCGGCGGCGGGGTGCTCTGCGCGGGCTGGGGCGTCGTAGGCGACTGGGTGCTCGGCGGCTGCGCGCTCGTCCCCGGAGTGCTCGCCGTGGGCGGCGGGGTCGGGTTCGTGGTGGGGGCGCTCGTGCTCGGCGCCGGGGTGGGCTGCGACTGCGTGCTCGCCGGAGACGGCGTCGGCGCAGCGGGCGGAGCCGGAGGGGCCGCCGGGGGCGTCGTGGACGTCGCAGGCGTGACCTGCGGGGTGTTCGGGGCGACCGGCGTCGGCGCTGCGGCGGGCGGCACGTTCAGGCCGCCCCTGCTGCCCTGCGCGCCAGGGGGGTTCGCACCCTGCTGGTTCGCCGCCGGGGTGCCCTGCGGGTTCGCCGCGGGCGTGCCCGGAGCGGACGTCTGGCTTGCCGGGGACGGCGTGCCGGGCGTCTGGCTCGCCGGGGGCGGAGTGCTCTGCGGCTGGCCTGCCGGGGACGGCGTGCCAGGCGTCTGGGCGTTCGGCGTGGAGGCGCCGGGCGTCGGGCTGGTCGGCGACGGCGTGCCGGGTGCCTGGTTGCTCGCCGGGGGCGGCGTGCCGGGCGTCTGGGGGCTCGGCGTGGAGGTGCCGGGCGTCGGGCTGCTCGGCGACGGCGTGCTCGGCTGCGCGGTCGTCGGGGCGCTGACCGGAGGCGTGAAGCCACCCCGGTTGCCCTGCGCGCCAGGGGTTTGCGCGCCCGGCGTGGTCGCGCCGGGCTGGTTCGCGGGCGACGGGGCGGGCGTGTTCACCGCGCCGGACGGCGGCGGTGCGTTCAGGCCGCCCCGGTTGCCCGCGCTGCCCGCCGGGGGCGGGGTGGTCGTGGACGGGGAGCCGGGGGTGGACGTCGTGGGCGACGGCGCGGGCGGCGTGGCCGCCATCGGCGGCGGCGTGGCCAGACCACCCCGGTTGCCCTGCGCGCCTGGCGTGTTCGAGCCCGTGTTCGTGCCGGGAGCGTTCGTGCCGGTGTTCGGGCTGGGCGTGGCGGGCGTGCTCGTGCCGGGGACACCCGTCTGCGCGCCCGGCGCGGGCGTCGCGGTCGGCGGCAGGCCGAGGCCGCCCCGGTTGCCCGGCGTGTTCGCGCCAGGAGTGGCGCCCGGCGTGTTCGCACTCGGCGTGTTCGTGCTCGGCGCGCCCACCGGCGGGGTCGCCGCAGGCGTCCTCGGGGTCGGCGTCGGGGCCGCGCCAGGCGTGGACGGGCCCGACGTCGGCGCCGTCTTCACCGTGCCGTCGCCGCTGACCGGGGGCTTGGGCGCGTCGAACACGCCCTTCGGCGTGCTCGGGCCGCCGAACTTCGAGCCGCCGCCCGTCGTGCCCGCCGGGGGGACCGCGCCGCCCGCTGCGGGCGGGGGAGCCATGCCGCCCGCCATCGGCGGCGTCGTGCCGAGTCCGGTCGGGGCGCCGGGGCGGGCGCCACCGGGCTGCGCCGTCTGGGACGGGGGAGTCGAACCGGGCACCGCGCCCGGCGTCGCACCGGGGGTGCCCGGCGTGGCGCCTGGCACCGAACCACCGGTCACCGGCGGCGTGCTCGGCATCGCCGTCGGGATCTTCGGCGCGCCACCGGGAGTCGTGCCGGGAGTCGAACCGGGCGTGGAACCGGGAGGCGTCGAACCGCCGGTCACCGGCGGGGTGCTCGGCGTCGCCGTGGGCACCTTCGGCGTCGGGGTCGGCGCCGCGCCGGGGGTGGACGAGTTGGACGTGGGCGCGTTCTTGATCGTGCCGTCGCCGGTCACCGGGGGCTTCGCGGTGTCGAACACGCCCTTCGGCGTGCCCGGCGTGACGTACTTCGACCCGCCCCGGTCACCACCGGCGTTCGGCACGCCGCCCGCACCCGCGGCGGGCGCACCGGCCATGCCGCCCATGGGCGTGCCCATCCCGGTCGCGCCCGCGTTCGGCCTGGCCGCCGTCGGCGTCCCGGTCTGCGACGTCGGCGACGTGACCGACGGCGACCCCGGAGCCGAGCCGGGAGCCGACCCGGTCGGCGAGGAGCCGGTGGGCGTCGCGGTCGGGACGCCGCCGAAAGAGCCCGCGCTCGGCGTCGGGATCTTCGGCGCCCCGCCGCCGCCCGTGGTGGGCGACGCGGAGGGCTTGGCGGTCGGCACGTCCGTGCCCGCCTTGGGCGCGGACGAGATCGTGCCGTTGCTGCCGATCGGCGACTTGCCGGTGTCGAACACGCCCTTGGGCGTGCTCGGCGTGACGTACTTCGACCCGCCCCGGTCGCCGCCACCCGCCGTCGCGGGCGAGCCCGCCGGGGAGATCGGCGGAACGCCGCCCATGCCGGGCGTCGCGCCCCTGCCACCGGTCGACCCGGTCGGGGAGGGCGGCGTCGCGACCGCGCCACCCGTGCTCGTGCTGCCGCGCACGCCGGTGGACGGCCCCTGCGTGCCACCGGTGGGCGGCGTGTACGCGCCAACCGACGGCCCGCCGACCGCGCCCGCCTTCGGCACGCTGCCCACGCCACCTGCGCCGGGGACGGTGGTGGGTGCCTTGACCTGGGATCCGCCGGGTCCCTTGGTGCCCAGCGCGCCAGTGGCGGTGGCTCCGGGGATGTTCGTGGGTGCCTTGACCTGGGACCCACCGGGCCCCTTGGTGCCCAAAGCGCCAGTAGCGGTCGCACCGGGGACGTTGGTGGGTGCCTTGACCTGGGACCCACCGGGCCCCTTGGTGCCCAAAGCGCCGGTAGCCGTGGCACCGGGGACGTTGGTGGGTGCCTTGACCTGGGACCCACCGGGCCCCTTGGTGCCCAAAGCGCCAGTAGCGGTCGCACCGGGGACGTTGGTGGGTGCCTTGACCTGGGACCCACCGGGCCCCTTGGTGCCCAAAGCGCCAGTAGCGGTGGCACCGGGCACGTTCGTCGGTGCCTTGACCTGGGACCCACCAGGTCCCTTGGTGCCCAAAGCACCGGTCGCGGTCGCGCCAGGAACTGTGGTGGGCGCCTTGACCTGCGCCCCGCCGGGCCCCTTGGTGCCCAGCGCGCCAGTGGCAGTCGCGCCGGGAACGTTCGTCGGCGCCTTGACCTGGGACCCACCGGCCGTCGTCGGAGACCCGATCGGCCCGGTCCCGGTGGCGCCGGGGATGTTGGTCGGCGCCTTGACCTGCGCTCCGCCGGTGTTCCCCTTGGTCCCCAGCGGCCCGGTCCCCGTGGCACCGGGCACGTTGGTCGGCGCCTTGACCTGCGCCCCGCCCGTGTTCCCCTTGGTCCCCAGCGGCCCCGTCCCGGTGGCGCCGGGCACGTTCGTCGGCGCCTTGACCTGCGCCCCGCCGGGCCCCTTGGTCCCCAGCGGCCCGGTCCCGGTCGCGCCGGGCACGTTCGTCGTCTGGCTGGTCTTCGGCCCCTGCGGACCGGTCGTGCCGATCTGCCCGGACGTCGACGCGCCGGGCACGTTCGTCGTCTGGCTCGTCTTCGGCCCCTGCGCGGACGGCGCCCCGATGAGCCCGCCCGCCGCGCCCGCGGGCTTCTGCGCGCCCGCGTCCGGGTTGATCTTGGTGAACTGGTCCCGCGCGAACTGGTCGTTCTGGAAGTGCGTCTCGCGGGTGGCCCTGATGCCCTCCTGGACCTTGCCCATCGTGTTCGCGGCGTTGTTCGCCTGCTCGACGGTCTTCCCGTTCGACGCGTTCAGCGCCGGGACCGCCACGATGCCGAGCGGCCCCAGCGCGTTCCCGCCGAGCTGCAACCCGCGCAGCCCGCCGGTGATGGCGGTCAACCTCGACTGGAGGTCACCCGCCCTGGACTGCAACCCCTGCATGGAGGAGTCGTTCATGGAGAAGCCCGAGTTGCCCGTCGGGCCACCGCCCGACGAGCCGGGTGACGGGGTCGAGCCACCGCCGCCCGAGGGGTTCGGGTTCGAGCTTCCGGGGTTCGGGCTCGAACTGCCGGGGTCCGCTCCGCCGCCGAACTTCGCCATGAACGACTGTCTCCGCTGCTAGTGGTTGCCGTGCCGGAAGGGCTGGCTCAGGTGGTGACCTCGGGGCTGCCGCCCTTGGGGGCGTCACCGCCGCCGCCGCTCTCCTTGGACGGGTACTTCTGCTCGTACTCCTTGAAGCTCTGCTCCGCCGCCGTGCCCGCGGACTTGGCGTCGTTCGCCGCCGTCTCGGCCTTCTTGCCCGCGGCCTCGGCTTCCTTGCTCGCCTTGTCCGCCGCCGCGATGTCGGCGTCGCTGCCCGAGGAGTACGCCCTGGCGTTGGCCTCGGCCGCCTCCGCGTTCGCCCTGGCCGCGTCGAGGCTCGCCTTCTCGTAGGCGGCGTTCGCCTCCTTGGCGGCGTCGTTCTTGGCCGTCAGCGCGCTCTCGGCCTTGTCCCGCGCCTCGTCGCCGCTCGGGTTGTTCTTCTTGTACTCGTTGTACGCGTCCTTGGCCGCCTGGTCGGCGGGCTTCGCGTCGTCGAGCGCCTTCTGGCTCTTCTCGGCGGCGTCCGCGACGTTCCTGGCCTCCTCGGCCGCCTTCTCGGCGGCGCGGGTGGCCTCGGCGCGGGCCGAGTCGGCCTCGGACTTGGCGCTGTCGTACTTGGACATGGCGGCCTCGTAGCCCGCCTGGTCGCCGCGCGCGCTGGCCGCGTTGGCCTCGTCGATCGCCGACTGGACCTTGGTGTTCGCGTCCCCGGCCTTCTTCGAGGCGGCGTTCAGCTCCTCGTTGGCCTTGGACGCGTTCTCGCCCGCCTTGGCCTCGGCGTCCTTGTACTCGGAGTACTTGTCGTTGGCCGCCTTCGCCTTGTCGCTGGCGTCGGAGACCTTCTTGCCCTCTTCGGTCTGCTTGTCCTTGACCGCGTCCTCTTCGAGGGCCTTGTCGATGTGCCGGTCGACGCCCTTCTGCGCCTTCCAGGCCTCGTAGCTGACCTCGGCGACGTCGGCGACGTTCTCGAACCGCTTCCAGTTCTTGCTGATGCCGTCGGTGATCTCGTCCAGGTTCTTGATCCGGCCCATCTGGCGCGACAGCGCGGCGGTCAGCTTCGCCAGGCGCGAGGCGATGTTCACGCCCAGCGCGACGGCCTTGCCGATCGCGTACCCGATGAAGCCCGCGATGGACGCGCCGAACGTGAAGAACGCGGCGGCTGCGGCGGCGATCGCGCCCGCCAGCAGCGAGCCCAGGAACTGGGCGATCATGTCGCGCACGATGTCGCGCAGGACCTGCACGAGCATCCCGCAGATCGCGACGATCTTCGCCTTGGTCTCGACCGAGTTGGCCAGCGAGTCCAGCTCGCCGCCCAGCGCCTCCATGTTCTTCTGGAAGCTCTCGGCGGACTGGCCGCTCCAGCCGTCCACGTTGGTCAGGCCCTTGCGGTGGTCCTCGGCCAGGATCCGCATCTCGGCCGCCTGGGCCTTGTGCGCCTCGACGTTCGCGTTGATGTCGTCGGGGTCGCCCATGAGCATGTCCAGGGGCTCGCGCAGGAACACCAGGTGCTCGATGAGCCAGCCGATGCCCGCGCCCAGGATCGTGCCGAACGGGTCGACCGCGAGCATCGCCAGCGACGACGCCGCGCCGATGGCGGCGAAGGTGATGTCGAGGACGTGCTCGGTCTCGGTCTCGGCCTCCTTGCCCACCGAGTCGATCAGCTCGTCGAACGCCGAGATGAAGAGGGAGCCCTTGAGCTCGTTCTCCTCGGTGATGTTCATGACTTCCACGGCTCAGGACCTCCTGCTCGGCACGGCTGTTGCGCTCACCACGGTCGCTGCGCCGCTCACCACGGCTGGTTCTCGTCGTCGTCCTCGGCGGGCCGCCGGGCCGCGGGCCTGGCGGCGGGGGCGGGGCGCTGCTGCGCCTGCTGCGCGTACGGGGGCACCGGTGGCTGCGGGGGCGCCTGCTGCCGCTGGGGCTCGGGCTCCTGGGCCGCGTAGTCGTCCCGCTCGTCGTCCTCGCCGGGGCCGTCGTCGGGGATGGAGTCCTTGACGAACTGCATCGCCTCGGTGCCCTCGCCGAGCGGCGCGAAGGCCTCCATGACCTTCGTGGCCGCCTGCTTCTGGGCGGCGCGGGCCGTCTCCATGATCAGCGCGGTGAGCCGGGCCGCGCCCAGCTCGGTCGCGCGGTGGCCCAGTTCCAGGTTCTGCAGGCCGCCGTTGGGGCCCACGGTCACCTTCACCGCACCGTCGCGGCTGGTCACGGTCGCGCTGGCCGCCGCGTAGTTCTCCTGGAGGTCGGCCGACTTCTGCTGCAAATCGGCCAGCTTGGCCTCGAAGTTGCCAAGCCACTGCTGGGGGTCCAACGCCAACCTCCTGGGGGGATACCGGTGCAGACTGGACTGAACCCCAGTCCGCCAACGCGGATCCAACGTGCCACCAACGGGCTAACCACCGCCACCTAGGGGTCTGTTCCCGCCTGCGGGCGGCGGTGGGGCGGTGGCTGCGGGCGGTGATGGGCCCGTCCGGCGCGGTTCGCCCGGAAGGGGGGCGCGGTGGCCTGCTGCGGGGACGTCCCGACCGGGTTCCGCCGCCGCGCCGGGACGTCGGGAGCAGGGTGTTCTGTCAACCGTTGACCAAAAGGAAGGCTGGGACCCCGCCGTTGGCCCCAGCCTTCCCGAGTGTTTTACGGGTGTTCGTCTCCCGTGGTTCAAAGCTCACCCTGCGTAGTTGTTGATCACCGAACGGGGCGAGATTGTTACGTCGAGTGGCGGTAGTGGGTCGAGGCACCAACGATTAGGTCACGGCGGGCCTGCACGTGCGCGATCGTCATTACCACGGGGTACGGTCCACCACTCGGAGCCCGACCGCTGCGAGTCGGGAGTTGTCTGCTCGACAGAGCAGGGAGGGAGACGAGCAGTGCGTCGTCAACTGCGCGGCTTTGCGGTCACCGCTGTCGCGTTGACCAGCGTCCTGTCCATGGCGGCGTGCGCCAAGGACACCGGTTCCACGGGTGGCGGGTCCACCAGCGCCGCCGGTGAGGGCTGCAAGTTCGCCGAGAAGCCCCCGGCCGCCGCCGCCACGTCTTCCACGAGCGCCACCACCGGTGAGAAGGTGGACGGCAGCGCGCTCAAGGTCGGCCTCGCGTACGACATCGGCGGGCGCGGCGACGCGTCGTTCAACGACGCCGCCGCCGCCGGCCTGGACAAGGCGAAGGCCGACCTCGGCCTGAAGGACGTCAAGGAGCTGACCGCGGCCCCGAACGAGGCCGAGGACGCCAAGGTCACCCGCCTGCGCCAGATGGCCAGCGAGGGCTTCAACGTCATCGTCACGGTCGGCTTCGCCTACGCGGAGTCGCTCAAGACGGTCGCGCCGGAGTTCCCGAACGTCAAGTTCTCGATCGTCGACGGCAGCGTCGAGGGCGCGTCCAACGTGACCCCGCTGGTGTTCGCCGAGGAGCAGGGCTCGTTCCTGGCGGGCGTCATCGCCGCCTACCAGAGCGCCAAGTGCCACGTCGGCTTCGTCGGCGGCGTCGAGACCCCGCTGATCGGCAAGTTCGAGGCCGGTTACCTCCAGGGCGCCAAGGCCGCCGCGCCGGACATCAAGATCGAGAAGAAGTACCTGACCCCGGCGGGCGACTTCACCGGCTTCCAGGACCCGGCCAAGGGCCAGGTCGCGGCGCAGGGCCAGATCGACGCGGGCGCGGACGTGCTCTACCACGCCGCGGGCGCGTCGGGCAAGGGCGTCTTCTCCGCCGCGAAGGCCGCGAACGTCAAGGCCATCGGCGTCGACTCCGACCAGTACAACCAGACCACCGTCGCGGAGAGCAAGGACGTCATCGTCTCCTCGATGATCAAGCGCGTCGACGTGGCGGTGTACGACTTCATCAAGGCGTCGGCCAAGAACGACCTGGCCTCCCTGCCGAAGGTCTTCGACCTCAAGTCGGACGGCGTTGGCTACTCCACCTCGGGCGGCAAGATCGACGCCGACCTCCAGGCGGTCCTCGAGGGCTACAAGGCCCAGATCATCGAGGGCAAGATCACCGTCTCGGACCAGCCCACCAGCTGATCCGAACCGACCGCGCCGGGCCCCGCGAATCGATCTTCGCGGGGCCTGGCGCGTGGTTGAGGGAGCCTCCATGAGCAAACCGACCCCTGCTGTCGTCCTGTCGGGGATCACCAAGCGCTTCCCCGGCGTCGTGGCGAACAGCGACGTCCACCTGAGCGTCGCCCAGGGGGAGGTGCACGCGCTGTGCGGTGAGAACGGCGCGGGCAAGTCCACCCTGATGAAGATCCTGTACGGGATGCAGCAGCCCGACGAGGGCACCATCGAGGTCAACGGCGAGCAGGTGCGGTTCCGCAGCCCCGCCGAGGCCATCAAGGTCGGCATCGGCATGGTGCACCAGCACTTCATGCTCGCCGACAACCTGACCGTGCAGGAGAACGTCGTCCTCGGCGCGGAAGCCCTGCACGGCATCGGCGCCAAGGCGCGCAAGCGCATCCTCGAACTGGCGGGCCAGACCGGCCTGTCCGTCGACCCCGGCGTCCTCGTGGAGCGGCTCGGCGTCGCCGACCGGCAGCGGGTCGAGATCCTCAAGGTCCTCTACCGGGGCGCCAAGATCATCATCCTCGACGAGCCGACCGCCGTCCTCGTGCCGCAGGAGGTGAACGAGCTGTTCGACACCCTCCGGGGGATGCGCGAGCAGGGCTACACCTTCCTGTTCATCTCGCACAAGCTGGACGAGGTCCGCTCGATCGCCGACTCGGTCACCGTCATCCGGCGCGGCACCACCGTCGGCACCGCCGACCCCAGGACCACCAGCTCCCGGCAGCTCGCCGAGATGATGGTCGGCTCCGAGCTGCCCAGCCCGGAGACCCGCGAGTCCACCGTGACCGACCGCGCCGTGCTGGTCGTCGACGACCTCGGCCTGGTCGCCGAGGAGGGCGCCCGACCGGTGCTCGACTGCATCGACCTCACCGTGCACGCGGGCGAGATCGTCGGCATCGCGGGCGTCGAGGGCAACGGTCAGACCGAGCTGGTCGAGACCATCATGGGGATGCGCAAGGCCCACCACGGCACCGTCCGGCTGGGCGAGCGCGACATCACCAAGCTCGGCACGCTCGCCCGCCGCGAGGCGGGCATCGGCTACGTGCCCGAGGACCGGCACCGGCAGGGCCTGCTCCTGGAGGAGCCCCTCTGGGCCAACCGCATCCTCGGCCACCAGACCCGCAAGCCCACCGCGCGCGGGCCGTGGCTGGACATCGCGGGCGCCAAGAAGGACACTCAGCGCATCGTCGACGAGTTCGACGTGCGCACCCCCGGCATCGAGGTCGCCGCCGTGGCGCTCTCCGGCGGCAACCAGCAGAAGCTCGTGGTCGGCCGCGAGCTGTCCGGCGACCCCGTGCTGCTGATCGCCTCGCACCCCACGCGCGGCGTCGACGTCGGCGCGCAGGCCCTGATCTGGGACCAGATCAAGCAGGCCCGCGCGAACGGCCTGGCCGTGCTGCTGATCTCCGCGGACCTGGACGAGCTGATCGGCCTCTCGGACACGATCAAGGTCATGCTGCGCGGCAGGCTCGTCGCCGACGCGGACCCGAGCGCCGTCACCCCTGAGGACCTCGGAAGCGCGATGACCGGCGCGGGCGCGACCAGCGCCGCGGTCGCGGAAGTGGCCGTCGCGGAAGTGGAAGGCGAGTAATGGGAATCTTGCGCGGCAAGCTGCTGCCGCCCGCACTGGCGATCCTGTTCTCCGCCCTGCTGTGCGGGATCGCGCTGCTCATCTCGGGCGCCAACCCGCTGCGGGCGTTCGGGGCCATGGTCCTGCAGGTCGGCGAGGGCACCACCGCCGTCGACATCGTCAACAGCACCAGCACGTACTACATCGCGGCGCTGGCCGTGGCGGTCGGGTTCCAGATGAACCTGTTCAACATCGGCGTCGAGGGCCAGTACCGGGTCGCGGCCGTCGTCGCCGCGGTCGTCGGCGGCTCCATCGCGCTGCCGACCGGCGTCCACACCCTGGTGATCATCCTGACCGCCGCCGTCGCGGGCGCCGCCTGGGCCGCCATCCCGGCGATCCTGAAGGTGACCCGAGGCGTCAACGAGGTCATCTCCACGATCATGATGAACGGGCTCGCCATGGGCGTGTCCGCGTACCTGATCAGCCGCGACATGTTCGGCGAGCTGCGCGGCAACAACATCCGCACCCCGGAGATCCCGGAGACCGGCTGGGTCCCCGGCATCGACCTGGGCGGCGCGGGCACCGTGTACGGCCTGGTCGTGCTCGCGATCGCGCTCGGCGTCGGCTACTGGGTGATGATGAACCGCACCCGCTTCGGCTTCGAGCTGCGCGCGTCCGGCCAGTCGGCGACCGCCGCCGCGGCGGGCGGC
Organism: Actinosynnema pretiosum; assembly: GCF_024171695.1. Classification (GTDB taxonomy): domain Bacteria; phylum Actinomycetota; class Actinomycetes; order Mycobacteriales; family Pseudonocardiaceae; genus Actinosynnema; species Actinosynnema pretiosum. Next base: position 368,922 of record NZ_JAMTCF010000007.1, read on the forward strand.
GTGAACGCCAAGCGCATGGTGCTGATCGCCATGCTCATGTCCGGCGCCATCGCGGGCCTGGTCTCCATGCCGGAGATCCTCGGCCGCAACCACACCTTCGACCTGAACTTCCCGGCGGGCATCGGCTTCACCGGCATCGCCATCGCGCTGCTCGGCCGCAACCACCCCGGTGGCATCGCGCTCGGCGCGCTGCTGTGGGCGTTCCTGGACAAGGCCGGCCTCGCGCTGGACAACCAGGGCGTGCCGAGGGAGATCGTGACGATCATGCAGGGCTCGATCGTGCTGTCGGTGGTCGTGGCCTACGAGGCGGTCCGCCGGTTCGAGGTCGCGGCCCAGCAGCGTCGGGTCGGGCAGCAGCTGGGAACCGTGGAGGCGTCGTCGTGAGTACCTCTTTGATGAACCCCTCCGAGGCGCCCAGCACCGTCCCGCCGCCCGGCAGGGCGCGCAAGCTCCCCGGTTGGGCGATCGGCCTGCTCGGCGTGGTCGGCGCGATCACCCTGCTGGCCACCACCTCGTACCTGACCGGCGTCGCCCAGCTCACCTCGGCGGGCACCATCCAGACCGCCGTCGGCCTGGCGCTGCCGATCCTGCTCGCGGGCCTCGGCGGCCTGTGGGCCGAGCGCGCGGGCGTGGTCAACATCGGCCTCGAGGGCATGATGATCCTGGGCACCTGGGGCGCGGCGTGGGCCGGTTACCAGTGGGGCCCGTGGCCCGCGCTGATCGCCGCGATCGTGTTCGGCGCCCTCGGCGGCCTGCTGCACGCGGTCGCCACGGTCACCTTCGGCGTGAACCACATCGTGTCCGGCGTCGCGATCAACCTGCTCGGCGCGGGCGTCACCAAGTACCTGTCGACGCTGCTGTTCGAGCCGGTGTCCAACAACCCGCGCGAGTCCCCGGCGGTGCCGAAGTTCGACACCTACTCGGCGGCGGGCCTGACCGACTGGCTGGCCGAGCTGGAGCAGCAGCAGCGGGTGGGCATCTCGGACGTCGCGGGCATCCTGCGCGGCCTGCTCACCGGCGTCTCCCCGCTGGTGATGATCGCCGCCGCGCTCGTGGTGGCCAGCTACCTGATCCTGTGGAAGACCCGCTTCGGCCTGCGGCTGCGGTCGGTCGGCGAGAACCCGGTGGCCTCCGAGTCGCTCGGCGTCAACGTGTACCTGTACAAGTACGCGGCCGTGCTGATCTCCGGCGCGCTGGCGGGCATCGCGGGCGCCTCCCTGGTGCTCAACCCCGGCCAGCCCGGCTACCTGGAGGGCCAGACCAACGGGCGCGGCTACATCGGCCTCGCCGCGATGATCTTCGGCAACTGGCGGCCCGGCGGCCTGCTCGGCGGCGCGGCCCTGTTCGGCTACGCCGACGGCCTCCAGCTGCGCAGCGGCGGCGCCACGTTCATGTCGCTGATCTACGGCTCGGTGCTGCTGGTCGGCGCGGTCGTGATCTGGCAGCTGTGGAAGCGGCGGTGGATCGCGGCGCTCGGCGGCGCGGTCGCGGCCGTGGTGCTCTACGCGATCTACTTCAGCGTGGAGGAGGTGCCCAGCCAGCTCACCACGTACGCGCCGCACCTGGTGACCCTCGTGGTGCTGGCCGTGGCGTCCCAGCGGTTGCGGATGCCCGCGGCCGATGGTGAGGTCTACCGCCGTGGGTGATTCCTCCGGCACAGGCGTTCGCGGGGACGCGGTCCAGGTCGACTGGACCGCGCTCCGCGCCGCCGCCCTCCAGGCCGCCCAGCTGGCCTACTGCCCGTACTCCGGGCTCAAGGTCGGCTCGGCGGCCCTGTGCGACGACGGTCGTGTGGTCGTCGGCTGCAACGTCGAGAACGCCTCCTACGGGCTCGGCCTGTGCGCCGAGTGCGCGATGGCCGGGCAGCTGCGGCTGACCGGCGGCGGTCGTTTCGTCGCGGTGACCTGCAGCGACGGCGACGGCCAGCTGCTGATGCCCTGCGGTCGCTGCCGCCAGGTGCTGTACGAGCTGGGCGGTCCCGACTGCCTGGTGGACACCCCGTCCGGCGTGCTGCCGATGAGCGCCGTGCTGCCGGACGCCTTCGGACCGGAGGACCTGCCGTGAGCCACACCGCTGTCGACGTCATCAGGGCGAAGCGCGACGGGCACCGGCTCACCGACGGCCAGGTCGACTGGGTCGTCGACGCCTACACCAGGGGCGAGGTCGCCGACGAGCAGATGTCCGCGCTCGCCATGGCGATCTTCCTCAACGGCATGGACGCCGCCGAGACGGCCAGGTGGACCAGGGCCATGATCGCGTCCGGCGACGTGCTGGACCTGCAGGTCGACCGCCCCACCGTGGACAAGCACTCCACCGGCGGCGTCGGCGACAAGATCACCCTCCCGCTGGCCCCGCTGGTCGCCGCGTGCGGCGCGGCCGTGCCGCAGCTGTCCGGCAGGGGCCTCGGGCACACCGGCGGCACCCTGGACAAGCTGGAGTCCATCCCCGGCTGGCGGGCGCAGCTGTCCCTGGAGGAGATCAGCGCCCAGCTGGGCTCGGTCGGCGCCGTGGTCTGCGCGGCCACCACCGGCCTTGCCCCGGCGGACCGCAAGCTGTACGCGCTGCGGGACGTCACCGGCACGGTCGAGGCGATCCCGCTGATCGCCAGCTCGATCATGTCGAAGAAGATCGCCGAGGGCGCGGACGCGCTGGTGCTGGACGTGAAGGTCGGCTCCGGGGCGTTCATGAAGACCGAGGAGCGGGCGCGCGCCCTCGCGCGGGCCCTGGTGGACATCGGCGTCGACCACGGCCGCAAGGTCACCGCGCTGCTGACGGACATGTCGGTGCCGCTGGGCGCGGCGGTCGGCAACGCGATCGAGGTCGCCGAGTCGGTGGACGTGCTGCGCGGCGGCGGCCCGGAGGACGTGGTCGAGCTGACCGTGGCCCTGGCCCGCGAGATGCTGGCGCTGGCCGGGATCGACGTGGACCCGGCGCGCGTGCTGGCGTCCGGCGAGGCGTACGAGACGTGGGCCAGGATGATCAGGGCCCAGGGCGGCGACCCGGAGGCGGCGCTGCCGGTCGCGAAGCACACGCGGGTGCTGGAGGCGGCCGAGGACGGCGTGCTGACCGGGCTGGACGCGTACGCGGTCGGCGTGGCGGCGTGGCGGCTGGGCGCCGGTCGGGCCCGCAAGGAGGACCCGGTGCAGGCCGGGGCCGGGGTGCGGTGCCTGGTGAAGCCGGGTGCGAGCGTGAGCGCGGGGCAGCCGATCGCGGAGCTGCACACGGACACGCCGGAGGCCTTCGACGCGGCGTTCGAGACGCTGCGCGGCGGGGTGGAGCTGAACGGGGAGAGCACCGAGCGCTCGGCGCTGGTGATCGACACCATTCGCGGCTGAGACCGGGACGACGGACGGAGGGGCGCGGCCGGGTGGCCGCGCCCCTTCGGCGTTCCTAGGCTCAGCGGCAGTTGTAGATCGCGCGCACCGGGGCCCAGTTGACGTTGGTCGCCTGCTTCGAGCTGGCGGCAGGCATGATCCAGGTGGTGTCGTTCGTGAAGAGCAGCACCGGCTTCGTCCCCGTGGTCTGGTTGTTGTGCCAGGAGCCGGTCGTGCTCCACGGGATCGGGTACCCGCCGCAGTCGTACATGCCGATGTTGTCGCCCCTGAAGTGCTCCTGCGCGTAGGCGCAGAACCAGCCGTAGCGCGCCCAGTTCCCGCTGCACTGCGGGTCGTTGTCGAGCGTCGTCGCACCGCCGACCAGCGCCCTCGTCCGGTCCTCGCCGGGCACGGTCACGGTGAGCACCGCGCCCCCGAGGTCGATCCGGTTGGGCGCGACCTGCTCGCCTCCGACCTCCCCCAGGTAGTCGTCGACCTTGTCCTGCAACCCCTCGGCCTGCTCCGCCGTCAACCCGGCCGCGCGGGCCTGCGCGGTGAAGCGGCTCCCGGTGTCCGCGTTCGCCACGCCGCCGAGCAGCAGGGACATCACCGCCCCGGCCACCGCCCCCAGCGCGATCAGCTTCCTGCTCCACCGCTCCACGACCATGCTTCCCCCTGTGGCAGTCCAGGTGATCGAACTCGACGGTATCGGCGGCCGAACCACCGGAGGCGACCTTTCGGGCCTGGTCGAATCCCGGTCCCCGGCGAGTCGCCACGAAGCGCAAGGGCCCGCCCCCGAAGGGGCGAGCCCTGCTCGCGCGGCGTTCGAGACGCCGCGTTCGGGCCTGCGGGTCAGCAGTTCTTGATGCGGGACACCGGGCTCCAGCCCACCCCGCTCGCCTGCTGCGAGTCGGCCGGGGGCATGTGCCACGGCGGCTGGCCGTTGTTGAAGTAGAGCCAGGGCCTGGTACCGGTGGTCTGGTTGTTGTGCCACGACCCCATCGTGATCCACGGGATGTAGTACACGCCGCAGTAGAACATCCCGATGTTGTTGCCGCTGAACCGCTCGTTCTCGTACGCGCAGAACCAGCCGTACCGCGCCCAGTTCCCGTTGCACTCGGGTGCGTTGTCGACGTTCGCGCCGACCTCGCCGAGGAATCTCGTCCGGTCCTCGCCGGGCACGGTCACGGTGAGCACCGCGCCCCCGAGGTCGATCCGGTTGGGGGCGACCTGCTTGCCGCCCACCTCCCGCAGGTAGTCGTCGACCTTGTCCTGCAACCCCTCGGCCTGCTCCGCCGTCAACCCAGCCGCGCGGGCCTGCGCGGTGAACGCGCCCTCCCCGCTCGCGCTCGCCGTGCCGCCCAGCAGCAGCGACACCACTGCCGCCGCCACCGCCCCCAGTGCGATGAGCCTGCCGCTCCTCCGAACCACTGTTCCCCCTGGTGGATCGCGCGGGGCGGTCGTGGAACCGGACGCCCCGCGATCGGCGCCCGCCGGACTCCCCGGTCCTGCGGGCACCCCCGACGCTAGCCGCGCAACGGCCGCCCACCCCCGCCTTTCGACGGTGCTCGAAGCACTGCGGGAACGCGCACCCGTGCCGCCCCACGCACGCGAAAGGGCCCGACCCCCGTGAGGGGCGGGCCCTTCCGAGCGCTCGCGCCGCGCTGGAGTCTCCCCGACCAGCGGGCGCCCGTGATCAGGCGCTCAAGTTCATCCGTCCGGCTCGCGGCCGTCCGGTCAGCCCGCCGTCCGGCAGGCTCGTCCGTCCGGCTCGTCCGCCGGTCAGGCGCCCTGGGCGTCCAGGTCGTCGTCGTCGCGCAGCTCGCCGTTCTTCGGCCCGTTCTTCCGCACCCGCCGCTGCGGCCGGGGCAGGGCGGTGGGGGGCGGGGGAGCGGAGGACGGGCCGCCGCCGAGGATCAGCTCCGCGAAGGTCGCCATCGCCTCGTCCAGCTGGCCGCCGATGCGCAGCTCGGACTCCTTGTTGCTGCGGTTGACCATCGAGGTGAGCGAGTCCGCGTCGGGGCGCTCGGAGATCTTGCCCTCGACCTTCGCCATGCTCGACTCGACCACGCCCGACAGCTCGCTGAGCCGCGTCGCGAAGTCGTCCTCCACCGCGTCGAGCCTGGTCGTCATGGTGTCCAGGCGCGAGGTGACCTGCTCCAAGCGCTGCGCCAGCCCCTCGAGGCGGTCGGTCGCGTCGACCTGGTCCCTGGTCTCGTCCAGCGCGGCGTGCAGCGCCTCGCGGGCCTCGTCCAGCTTGCCGTGCACGGTGCTGCGGGTGTCCGCGAGCGCCGAGTGCAGGCTGTCGTTGGTCGACGTGAGCGCGGCGTGGAACCCGTCCCTGGTCGAGTTGATGTTGTCGCGGGTCTCGTCCAACCGCCCGTGCAGCGCGCCCGACGTGTCGGACACGGTCCGCTGCAGCGCCTCGCGGGTGCCGTCGAGGTGCTCGTGCACGCCCTCGTCCACCTCGTCGATGCGCGACCGGAGCGCCGCCTCCAGCGCCTCGATGCGCTCGCGCAGCGGCGTGGTCACCGCGCCGGGCAGCTGCTCGACCTTGCCGTCCTGCTTGTCCAGGTGCCCGTCGAGGTCGTCCAGCCGCTTGTGGATGTGCGACAGCTTGTCCTCGAGGCCGTCCATCCGGCCCGCGACGCCCTCGAAGCGCCCCGCGACACCGTCGAGCCTGCCGTCGAGCTGGGCGAACGGCTTGGCGAGCTTGTCGACCAGCCCCTCCACCGCGCGGTTGATGCCCTGCACCGCGGTGTCCTGCGCCTCCAGGCGGGACAGCGCCTCGTCCAGCCGCTCGGCCAGCACGCTGACCTCGGTCCGGTCGGGCAGCTCCGACAGCCGCTTGCGAACGGAACCCAGCGTCTCGAGCGGGGACATCCGCGCGTGGATCTCGTCCAGCGCGTCGAAGATCTGCTGCTGTTCGCTCTCACGGATCTCCGCGGCGCGCGTGAGCATGTTGCGCATCCGATCGAAGGACATCGTGGAGTTGCTGTTCTCGTTCACGGCTGGGTGCCTTCGTCCAGGGGAGGGGAGACGTCCGGGAGCCTAACCGCGACCACGGGGTGACAGGTACTACCCCCTAGGCGGGATCGCCCATCTTGATCTAGCTTGTAGTCCATCAGTGTGAACTGATCCTGCTGTACCGGCAGGTAACAGCGCTGGCCAAGTCCCTCTGCCGAGGAATCCTGACCCTAGCGGGTGATATGTGGTCACACCCGCGTAGCGCAAAGTTCTGCATCACGACTGAACAACGCGCCACCGGGCCCGAGGTTACGGTGTTGACCATGAATCCCCTCTCGCCCGAAGCGCTCCGCGCCGCCCCCAAGGTCCTGCTCCACGACCACCTCGACGGCGGCCTCCGCCCGAGGACCGTGATCGAGCTGGCGGACGCCTGCGGGCACGAGGGGCTGCCGACCACCGACCCGGCCGAGCTGGGCGCCTGGTTCCGGGACAACGCCGACTCCGGCTCGCTGGTCCGCTACCTGGAGGGCTTCGCGCACACCTGCGGCGTCATGCAGGACGAGGAAGCGCTGGTCAGGGTCGCCGCCGAGGCCGCGCAGGACCTGGCCGACGACGGCGTCGCCTACGCCGAGATCCGCTACGCCCCCGAGCTGTTCACCGACCGGGGCCTGCGCCTGGAGCAGGTCGTCGAGGCGGTCAGCGAGGGCTTCCGCCAGGGCGAGGCCGCCTCCGGCAACCGGATCAGGGTGAACTCGCTGCTGTGCGCGATGCGCCAGAACGACGGCTGGCAGCGCATCGCCGACCTGGTCGTGCGCTACCGCGACGCGGGCGTCGTCGGCTTCGACATCGCGGGCCCCGAGGACGGGTTCCCGCCGACCAGGGAGCTGCCGGTCTTCGAGCACCTGCGCGAGCAGAACGCCCACTTCACCATCCACGCGGGTGAGGCGGCGGGCCCCGAGTCGATCCACCAGGCCGTGCAGCGCTGCGGCGCCGAGCGGCTGGGCCACGGCGTCCGGATCACCGAGGACATCACCGGCGACGAGGTCGGCCGCCTTGCCGCGTACGTGCGCGACCGCCGCATCGCGCTGGAGATGTGCCCGACCTCGAACCTGCACACCGGCGCGGTCGCCTCGCTCGCCGAGCACCCGCTCAAGCGCCTGTCCGACCTCGGCTTCCGGGTCACGCTCAACACCGACAACCGGCTGATGAGCGACTGCTCGCCGTCCGGCGAGTTCGCCGTCGCGGTGAACGAGCTCGGCTGCGGCTGGGACGACCTGCGGACCTTCACGGTCAACGCCGCCAAGGCCGCCTTCCTGCCGCTGGACGAGCGCAGGGCGCTGATCCAGGACGTCGTGGAACCGGGTTACGCCGCGCTCAAGGGCTGACCGCGCCGAGCCGCCCGCGCGCGACCCCCGTGAAACGCCGGAGGGGCGTCCCCGACCAGGTCGGGAACGCCCCTCTCGCGCGTCGGACGACTAGTGCACGCGCAGCCGGTCCTCGAAGGCCGCCGACAGCGCCCGCCACGAGGTCACCTCGGCGTCGTACGGCGCGCTCGGGGCCAACCGGTTGGGGTCGGGCTTGAGCACGTACGACACCAGCCAGCCCAGGCTCTCCGACTGGTTCAGCGCCAGCTTCACGCTGTCGTCGCCCGCCCAGTCGGCCGCGTCCTCCAGCAGCTCGACCACCAGGTCCAGCTGGGTCGGGTCGATGCCGTCCGGGCCCTCGGCGATGTCCTCGTCCAGGCCGGTCAGCACGTAGACGTTGTCCGGGTCGACCTCGACCTCCAGGTCGCCGCCGGTCGCCTTGACCACCAGCTCCTGCCAGGTCGACACCTCGGTGAGGTCGTTGTCGTCGGCCTCGACGATGAACCGGGACAGCGCGCGCGGCGAGGTGAACGCGTCGATCTTCCCCCGGCGGCCGAGGAACAGCGGCTCGTCGTCCAGGTAGCAGCGCAGCGTGTAGTACTCGCCCGCGCTGGTGATGATCTTCACCGGGTCGATGCCGACCTCGGACCAGAACGTGGTGGGCGCGTCGCCCTCCTCGTCCTCCTCCGCGTCGTCGTCCTCGGCGCGGGCGGCCTCGGCCGCCTCCTGGTACGCGGCCAGCTCCTCCTGCCCCTTCGCGAGCGCGGCCTCGTCCACGTCCGGGGTGGACACGACCTCGTCGATCGCGTCGAGCACCTCGTCCCACTTCTCCGCGACGACCTGGCCCAGCTCGCTCCACAGCGCCTTGCCCTCGCGGCCGGTGAACGGCAGCGTGCCCTGCGGCAGCAGCGCGAAGCCCTCGGCCGAGTCGAGCACCTCGTGGACCTTCTCCAGGTCGCACACCTCGGCCAGCGACCGCACGATCGACACCACGTCGGCCAGCTCGCCGATCACCCAGGTGTCGGGCTCCTCGGCGACCAGCTCGGGCACGCCGACCAGGTCGAACTGGTGGTTCTCGTCAGGGGAGAGCTCCTCCACCGACAGCGCGGGCACCACGTGCCACGCCGGGTGGTCGGTGAGGTCGTGCTCCGCGGCCTCGCGCACGAACGCCGCGAGGTGCGCGGCGTCGGGGAAGGCGTACAGGTCCTCCTCGTGCCCGAGGAAGGCCTCCCACTCCTCGCCCTCCTCCCGCCAGCGGGGAGCCCACAGGGTGACGACGTCCCCCTGGGTGAGTCCCAGCTCGATCGGGACGATGTCCTGCGCCATCAGACCTCCCGGTCAACGCCTTGCGACCAACGCCTTGCAGCCCGTGCGATGCGGGACCAGAGCCTACGGGGTCGATCTCCGACTACCGCCGCTGGCTGCGGAACCGGTCCCCTTCGTCTTCGGGGCGGGGCCCGCCGCGACGGCCCGGCGGGGGCGGCGGGGGCGGGTAGCCGCCCCGGTTCTGCCCACCGCCCTGCGGCCCGCCGGGAGGGGCCCACGGCTGCTGGCCGCCGTGCTGCTGCTGGTAGCCGCCGTCCTGCGGGCCCTGGTGACCGCCCTGGCCCGCGCCGCCCTGGCCGACGCCGCGCTGCCACGGCCCCGGCGGGACCGGGTTGGCGGGCGGCGGCGGGAACCGGCCGGGACCGCCGGGCGGGATCGTCCCCGCGCCGGGCGGGATCGTCCCCGCGCCGGGCGGGATGGTTCCGGCGCCCGGCGGGATGGTCCCCGCGCCGGGCGGGAGCCCCTGCGGGGGACGGGGCATCGCGCCGGGCGGACGGCCGCCGGGACCGCCGGGGCGGCCCTGCCTCGGGCCGGGGCCGCTCTGCGGCTGACCACCGCCCTGGAGGGGCGGCTCGTCGTAGGCGATCGTGGGCCGCCAGTCGCTGGCGTGCCACGCGGCGACGCGGTCGGCGGCCACCGGGGTGTCGGTGGCGAACGACTGCCACCGCTGGTCCATCGCGGCCACCGGCATCGCCGCGGCGGTGCCGGGCGGCGGCTGCGGCATCGACGGCGAGCGGGACTGGTCGGGGCCCTGCGGGAACAGCGGGTTCTGGGGCAGCTCGACGCCCAGGTTGCGCCGGGACGGGCGCCCGGAGGGCCGTCCCTGCGGACGCCCGGCGGGCTGCTGCCCCGAGGACGGCGCGGGCTGCTGCCCGGAGCCCTGCGCGGGAGGCGCCTGCTGCGCCGGGGACTGGACCGCCGAGACCTGCTGACCCGGAACCTGCTGACCTGGGGCCTGCTGACCCGGAACCTGCTGTCCAGGGGCCTGCGGCGCCGGGACCTGCGCCGCCGAGTTCTGGGCAGCCGGGCTCTGACCTGCCGAAACCGGCGCTGCCGTGCCCTGCACGGCGGGGTTCTGCGCTGCGGGGTTCTGGGCCGCCGGAGCCGGTGCCGCCGGGGGCTGCCCGCCGGGGGTGCTCTCGGCGCCCGCGATCACGGACGGCTTCCACTCCCACGGCTGCTCACCCGGCGCGCCGGAGGGCTGACCGCCCGCGCCGGGCCCGGACTGGGCGCCCACCGCGTGGTGCCTGCCCTCGCGCTGCTCCTGCCCGCCCTCGGCCTGCTCGGTCGAGCCGGGGAACGGGACCTGGCTGCCCTCGCGCTGCCACGGCGCGGTGCCGCCACCGGCCGAGTTCCGGTCGGCCGACGCCTGCCACGAGGAGGCGGTCGGCGGCTGCCACGAGGAGGCGGTCGGCGGCTGCCAGGCGTGCTCGGCCGAGGCCGGTGCGCTCTGACCGGCGCTCGCGGCGTCGGCCTGCGCGGAATCCGAGGCGCTCCCGGACGGCGCAGAACCGGACGGCGCAGAACCGGACGAGGTCGACCCGGCCGGGGCGGACCCGGTCGACGGCGGCACCGGTCGGACGATCTTGCTCGTGGCGTGCTCGGCGGCCTCCTCCTCGGCGCTCGCCTCGCGCTCCAGCTCGACGTCCAGCCCCAGGTCGCGGGCGCGCTTGAGCACGCGCTCCAGTCCGGGCGCGGGCTCGGGCTCCTCGTCCTGCTCCTGCCCGTCCCGCCCGGAGTGCTCCTGCTCGGCGCGTTCCCGCTCGGCCCGCTCCTGCTCGGCCCGCTCGCGCTCCTGCTGCCGCTCCCGTTCAAGGGCGCGCTCGCGCTCCAGCTGCCTGGCCCGGATCTGCTCCCGCTCGCGCTCCTGCGCCAGTTCCCGCTCGCGCTCCAGCTCCTCGGCGCGCGCCTTCTCGGCCTCGTCCCGCGCCAGCTGCAGGGTCGCCTGCTCCTGGGCGGCCTGGGCCTGCTCCAGCTCGGCCTGCTCCAGCTCCCTGGCCTCCCTGGCGCGCTGCCGCTCGCGCTCCTCGGCCCGCGCGCGGTCCCGCTCCTGGGTCTCCCGCCACGTCGGCACCCGCTCGGCCTGCTTGCCCGCCCAGCTCTGCCCCGGCGCGGAGCGCGCGGACGGCCACCCGGACCGCGACTGGGGTTCGGCCTGCCGCCACCCGCGCACGTCCTCGCGGCCCGACACCCGACGCGGGGTGTCCGGCTCCTCGCCCTCTTCCTGCCACTGGGAGGGGTCCATGACTCCCTGTTCCTCCGACTTCGCGGCCGACCACCCGCCAGTGTGCCCGGCCCCGCCCGATCCGGCACCGGTCCTAAGACCCGCGCCCGAAGCGCCGACCGCTCCGCCACCGCTCCCCGACCCACCGCCGGGCCCGTCCCCGAACCCACCGCCGGGACCGTTCCCACCGCCGGGCCCGGCGACGGCCTGCGGCCCCTCCGGCTGCGGCGGCGGCCCGGCCACCGCCTCCACCGCCGTGGCCACCGCGTCCCCCATCGCCTTCGCCAGCTCGTTGTACCCGGTCTGCACGGCCGCGTCGGTGGCGAGCCTGGCCGTCTCGGCGACCAGCACCCCGAGCTCCTCCGGCCCGCGCTCCAGCGCGGCGGGTTGGATCTTCAGGTCGCGCAGCACCCCGTTGGCCGTCGCGGTCACCCTGACCAGGCCGTTCGGGTGGGTGGCGGTGCCGGTCGCGCCCGCGAGCGCCGAGGTGAGCCGGTCGGCCGCGTCCAGGCGCTGCTCGTTCACCGCGTTCCCCTCAGGTAGCTCCCGTCACCGAAGTCCTCGTCGTCGCGCCGGTCGGCGATCGGTATGCCCGCCTCGGCCAGCCCGCCGGGTTCGGCGACCCCGGCCAGCGCGCGCTCGGCCACCGCACCGGCGGCAGCGGCGGCCCGCTGCGCCACGCGCAGGACCTCGGCCGCCAGCCCGTCGGCTCCCATGCTCAGCGCCGCGCGGCTGATCCGCACCTCAAGGGGCGGACCGCCGGGCGCGGTGACCACCTCGACCGCGCCGTCGGGGGACGACGCGCGACCGACCAGCGGCCCGGTCCTGGCCAGCTGGTCGGCGATCGCCCGCTCCGCGTCGGCGACCCGCCTGGCCACCCGCTCGACCTCGTCCACGCACTCAGCCCGTCGGTCGGTAGAACCCGTAGAACGCCATGCCGATGTTGTCGGTGCGGATGGGCCCCACCTGAACCGGATCGCCCGCTTCCACCAGCTGGCCGTTGCCGATCACCATCGCGACGTGCCCGTCCCACACCACCAGGTCGCCGGGCAGCAGCTGCCCTGCGGGGACGGACGCGCCGATCGTCTGCGACTGGGCGAGCCGGGGGATGTCCAGGCCCGCGCCCGCGTACGCCCACTTGGTCAACCCGCTGCAGTCCGTGCCCTGGGGAGGGTTCTGACCTCCCCAGACGTACGGGGTGCCCAGCGCGGACAGCGCGTTGCGGACCGCCTGCGCGGCGATCTCGTTGGGCGCCTCGGCGGAGCTGCCGTCGGGCAGGTTGACGCCGACGCCGGTGCCCGGCTGGGGCGGGATCGCGACCGGCAGCCGGGGCCCGACGCCACCGCCGCCACCCCCGCCGCTGTGGCCACCGCCACCACCCGCGCCACCGCCACCGCCGCCGCTCCCGCCACCACCGCCGCTGTCGGACGGCCCGGAGTACGAGGAGGGCTCCCGCGTGCCCGCGCCGTCCTGGGCGCTCGCCGCCGTGGTCGCGCCGCCGTTCTCCGCGCCGATGCCGTCGCCGACGCCGCCGAAGTCGGCGGGCTGGAGCGAGGCGAGCCGGTCGGCGACGGCCTTGAGCTCGTCCCTGAGCCGGTCCACCTCCTTGGTGGAGCGCCCCTGGTACTCGACGCCGCGCGCGGTCACGGCGGCGGTGATCCCGAGCACCGCGCCCCGCGCGCCGATCTTGTCCAGCGCCGCTGCGGTCGACAGCTTCGGGGTCGCCCAGTCGGTGAACTCGTCGATGAGCCGCTGCACGGAGGTGCGCCCGGACTCGACGGTGGACACGGCCGAGGTCGCCGCGTCCCGCGCGGCGGTGGCGTTGCGGGCGAGCAGGTCGACGCCGCCGTCGAACTTGGCCACCCGGTCCTGGAAGACGCCCGCCTTCTCGCCGTACCAGGTGCCGAGCACGTCGCGCGCCGCGCCGGAGTGCTTGCCGCCGATCTCCTCGAAGGCGGAGGCGGCCCTGCCGAGCGAGTCGGCCGCGCGCGAGGCGCCGCCGATGTCGCCCTGCAGCTTGGCCAGGTCGTCCTTCATCGGCTGGATGAGGGCCCCGATCAGCCCGGAGACGTCCACGGCGGTCAGACCCGGTAGGCCTGGTTCAGGGCGGCGCTGTTCCGCGTCTCCTGCTCGGCGTAGTCGGTCGCCGTGTCGCGCACGGCGGTGGCGAGCGCGTCGAGCGCCTTCGCCGCGCCTGCGGCCCCGTCGAGCTGCTGCTGGGCGACCCGCTGGAACGCGGCGGCCAGCCCGACCTCCTCGCCGAGCTTCGAGAAGCTGTCGGCGGACAGCGAGCCCACCCCGGACAGCGTGCCGGAACCGATCGCGGCCACCTCGCCGGAGAGCCCGGAGGCCGTCGTCCCGTAACCGCCGAGCGCCGCCGTGTCGACGCCGAACCCCTGTTCCACCCTGCCCCCTCGTGCCCGCTCGAAATCACCCTGATAGTGCCCGACAGCGCCTGCCCGCGATGGTCTTTCGACGCAGATCGCGCCCCGCGAACGGCGCTCCCGCGCACCACCGGGAGGTGATCCGCGCGGGACGGTCCGAGGAGCCGTGGGGACGCGCGGCGGCACCGGTCCGGCGTTGCCGAGGGCCACTCGCATTTTTACACCCGGTTGACGCGGCGGGGGACCCCTGGGAACGCGCGTGGGCGCGTCGGCGTCCGTGCGTGACGACGGGGTCGCGCCCCGTGCCGACCGGTCCCGCTCACCCGTTCGACGCCCTCAGGTTCGGCCGCGTGGACCGGGGGTACTCGCCCGCCATGACCACCTACACCTACCGGGCGCCGGTCGACCTGCCCGCGCAGCGGCTGTTCGAGTTCGTCGCCCGCCCGGAGAACCTGACCGAGCACCTGCCGGGCATCGAGCCCACCGGGGTGCGGGTGGACGAGTCGGTCCGGAGGGTCACCTGGGACGGCGGCGAGGCCGTGGTCACCGAGGACGGCGCCGGGTGCAGCCGCATCGAGGTGCGCCTGGAGGCCGAGCAGACCCCGGAGCGCCAGCGGGAGCTCCAGGAGGCGGTCGCCGCCCTGTCCCACCTGGCCGCCGCCGAGGTGGACAGCCAGGCCGCACGATCGGGTGATGGTTGGTACTAGGGCCGTCGACCCCGGTAGACCGGAAAACCACTCGTCTGGCCGCAGATCTGCGGCCAGGTTTTCTTTTCCCTCGAACGCGCGGACAAACATTTCCCCGGCCGACTCGGTCGGGTTATTGACCCTCCCAACCGCTGGTGCGAGCATTGCATTCAAGCCCGATGTTCGACCTCGCGGGGGGTTGGAAATGCGATTAGTGGGAACCGATCAGGCTTGCCAGGGCGGGAACTGCGCGGCGGTCTGGGTGGACGACGAGACCGGGGACCTGGTGTTGCAGGGCGCGCAGGTCACCGACCAGGATGCGCTGGCCGAGCTGACCGCCAAGAGCCCGCGCGCGCCGCACGAGACCGTGGTGCGCATTCCCGCCAGGATGCGGGACCTCGTCCAGGAGGCCTGTCGTGACCGAGCGACCGACGTTCGCTGAGCTGTTCGCCGGTTGTCGCACTTCTGCGGTGCACCTGGAAATGCGGGAGGTGTACGAACCCGCCGACCCGGCTTTCCAGGATTGGCTGTCCGGCGTCCGCGCGGACCCGGTCGAGCGCTTCCGCGACTGGTACGACCTCGTCGTCGCCACCGTCGCCAGGGGCGTGGAGATCCGCCGCGCCCGGATCGTCTCCGAACCGGTCACCGACTACATCCGGCACGAGCACGAGGACACCGCCGCGCTCAACGTCGCCGCAGGTGAGCGGGTCCGCTGGCTGCCCCGCCGCGAGGCCTCCGACCTCGCCCTGCCCGGCAACGACTTCTGGCTCTTCGACGACCGCCTGGTCCGCTTCGGCCACTTCGCGGGTGACGGCACCTACCTCGGCGACGAGATCACCGAGGCCCCCGAGGTCGTCGCCCTGTGCCGCGACGCGTTCGAGGCCGTCTGGGCGCGCGCCGTCGACCACAGCGAATACCGGCCGGGGTAGTGCCGTGCCGGACACCCCCGCAGGCGGCAACACCGCTTCCGGGGACAGCATCGAGTCGCTGCTCCAGGTGGGCACCCTCCACGGCGGGGTCGTCGTCACCGGCGCCGCAGCCGCCCCCACCGGGCCCCGCCCCCGCCAGCTCCCGCTCCGCCCGGTCCCGTTCGTCAACCGCAGGGTCGACCTCGGCAGGCTCGACCTCCTCCTGCGCCCCGCCCGCGCCCAGACCGGTTCCGCCCTGCTCGTCCTCGTCGGAGCACCCGGCGTCGGCAAGACCGCCCTCGCGGTGCACTGGGCCCACCGGGTGCGCGAGCGGTTCGCCGACGGCGCCCTCTACGTCGACATGCGGGGCTACGGTCCCGGCCTCCCGCTGGACCCGTCCGCCGCGCTCGACGGCTTCCTGCGCGCCCTGGGCACCCCGCCCGACCACATCCCCGACGACGAGGCCGACCGGGCGTCCCTCTTCCGGTCCCTCCTCGACGACAAGCACCTCCTCGTCGTCGTCGACAACGCGCGCTCCCCGCACCAGGTGCGCCTCCTGCTCCCCGCGTCCCCTCGCTGCTGCACCGTCGTCACCAGCCGCAGCGTGCTCTCCGGGCTGGTCGTCAGGGAAGGAGCCGCGAGGGTGACGCTGGACGCGCTGTCCCCGGACGAGTCGGCCGACCTGCTCGGCGAGCTGATCGGACCGCACGAGGTGGCCGCCGACCGCCCGACTGCCCTGCGGGTGGCCGAGTTGTGCGGTCACCTGCCGCTCACGCTCCGCATCGCGGGCGAGCGGGCCTCCGGGTGGCCGGGTCCCCGCCTGCCCCGGCTGGAGGCCGAGCTGCGCGACGAGCGGCAGCGGCTCGACGCGCTCGCCTCGCCCGACGACGAGCTCAGCGACACCAGGGTGGTGTTCTCCTGGTCGTACCGGGCGCTCGGCCCCGAGCTGCGTGCCGCCTTCCGCCTGCTGGGCCTGCACCCCGTGCCCGACGTCGGGGCCGACGTCGCCGCCGCCCTGTTCGGCGTCCCGCTCGCCGCCGCGACCAGGCGGTTGCGCGAGCTGGCGTCGGTGAGCCTGGCGCAGGAGCACCTGCCCGGCCGGTTCCGCGTGCACGACCTGCTGCGCGAGTACGCCGCCGAGCTGGTCGCCGCCGCGGACGCGGACGCGGCCGTGCGCAGGTCGGCGACCTGGCTCCTGCTCCGCGCGGACCGCGCCCGGCTGCGCATCCTCCCGCACTCGGCCGCCGCCCCTCCGCCGCCGCTCCCGGACGGGGTGAGCCCGCCCTCGGACTTCGCCGACGAGTCCGAGGCGCTGCGCTGGCTGGAGGACGAGCGCCCCACCCTGCTCGCCGTGCTCGACCAGCTCGTCGAGCGCGGCGAGCACGAGCTGGTGTGGAAGACGGCCGCCGCCGTCGACGGCTTCTTCGAGATGCGCTCCTACCGCGACGACCTCCGGCGCACCGCGCTCCGGGCGGTCGAGGCCGCGACCGCGCTCGGCGACCACCTCGGCGAGGCGCTGAGCCTGCTCACCCTCGCGGACGCCTGCTGGCGCGACGGCAGCGCCGACGAGGCCGTCGACCGCTACCACGCGGCGCGGGCGGCCGGACGCGCGGCGGCGCGCGAGGAGAGCGGCCGGGGCGTGCGACCGGACTGGGTGACCGGGTTCGCCGCGCGCGGCATCGGCCTGGTCCTGACCGACCGGGGGGACCACGCGGGCGCGCGCGGGCACTTCACCGAGGCGCTGGAGGTGTTCACCGGCATCGGCGAGCGGCGCGGCGCGGGCATGGCCCTGCTCAGCCTCGGCCAGTGCGCGGCGGGCCTCGGCGACTTCGCCGAGGCGGTGGCGCGCGGAGCCGAGGCCGTCCGGATCTTCGAGGAGCTGGGCGACACCTGGACCACGGCGTGGGGGCGGCTCGCCCTGGGCCGCAGCCTGGCCACCGCCGGGCGGACCGGTGAGGCGGTCGGGCAGTTCGAGGTCGCCGCCGGGGTGTTCCGCGCCTTCGGGGACGCGCGCAGCGAGGCGATGAGCCTGCACGCGCACGGCGACGCGCTGGCGTCGAGCGGAACCGGGGCGGTCGCGGGAGCCGGAACCGGGGCGGTCGCGGGAGCCGGGGCCGATGCCGCCGGGGAGCTGTGGGCGCGGGCCGCCGAGCGCTACGAGGAGGTCGGCGACCCGAGGGGGCCCGAGCTGCGGGCGCGGCTCACCTGACCCGCGCCCGCCCCCTGGTCAGTCCGTCAGCTCGCCCCGGTCGCTGCCGCGCTTGAGCTTCGGCCGCTTCGGCCGCCGCACCTCGACGCCGCCCATGATCGCCACGCCGGTGATCCGCACCACCGGGCCGCCGGGGATCGTCTCGGTCCGGTGGGTCTTGTCGTCGAAGCCGCCCATGATGCCCGTGCCGTCCACCTGCACGGTCACCTCCTCGGGCACGTAGATCACGATGCCGCCCCAGAAGCAGCTCGCGCTGATCGTCGTGTGCTGCTGGGTGAACCTCGCCCGGCTCAGGTCGATCTCGATGCCGCCCATGACCGCGATCGCGGTGTGCGTCGGCGGCACGACCCAGTCGCCCTTGCGCTCGACGCCCGACCAGAACGCGAACGAGGTCGACGGGCCCTGCATCGCCGACGGGTCGACCCGGTTCGCCAGCGACCGCTGCTGCTGGATCTGCTGCGCGGACACCTCGCCGAACGGCACCACGCCCAGGTCGGAGGTCAGCGGCACCAGCTCGCCGTACGTCTTCGCCGCGTACACCGAGGCCAGGCGCTCGTCCAGCTCGCCCAGGTCGATGCGGCCTTCGCCGTGCGCCTTCTGCAGGACCTGCGCCACGCGCTCGCGGTCGGCGTCGGAGGCGCGCATCTGACGGGGGTCCGGGACCAGCTCGTCGCTCACGGTGGTCAGTCTAGGAGGGGGAGGGGGTGCGGTACCCCCTGGTCGGTCACGATTCCAGGGTTGATTTCAGGGTTTGCCCCCATGCCGCTGCGGAGAAGCGCAGCACTGGGCCATTCGGGTTCTTGGAGTCCCGAACGGCTACTCCGTTCGGGGTGCGAGCCACCTCGACGCAGTTGGCCTGGGTGCTGTTGCTGCGACTTGACTTGCGCCAGTTCAGGCTCATCGAAGGCACTCCCGTCATGTCAACTTGCCAGCGTGCTTGGCGATCAGCGCCACCGACTCCTCGGGTGCCAGCGCCAGGGAACAGAGCTGTCGCCAGGCAAGCTTAGCGTTGAGCAGGTGCTCCTCCTCTTCCAGGAAACTGCTGGTGAACCGGGTTTCGACGTAGACGAGACTCGGTTGGTCGGGAAACTCCAGCCGCAGGAAGGGGCCGTCCAGGCCGGTATGAGCCGGGCTGTCCAGCGGCACCACCTGCACCTGCGTCTTGGCCCTGTTGGCAAGCGCCACCAAGTGGTGCAGCTGTGCCCGCATCATCTGAGGGTCGCCGAGCGGGCGGTGCAGCACCGCCTCATCGATGATCAATTGGACCTGCGCCTTGCCGATGACCGCCTGCCTGCCAAGCCTGGTCGCGACCAGTGCGTCCACCTCGGATTCCGACAACTGAACCGCGCTGCCCCGCATGATCGTGCGGGCGTAGTCGGAAGTCTGCGCCAGGCCGGGTATCAGGAGCGTCTCGTAGTTGTAGAGCGCCGAGGCCTGCCCCTCGAACTCGATCAGGTCTCGCCAATGGCCGGGCAACTTGCCGTGGATCGTGTGCCAGTTCCGCCCCTCGCCCGCGCTGACAAGGGCCATCAACTCCTCGCGCAGCTTCGGCGGGGCCTGGAGGAATCCCAGGATCGTGGCGACGTCGAAAGCTTGCAGCCCGCGCTTGCCCGTCTCCATCCGGCTGATCTTGCTCTCCGATGCCCCCAGTGCCCGTGCCACGTCCGCGCAGGTCAGTCCCCGTTCGATCCGCAGCGCCCGCAGCTCGGCGGACACCCGCCGTTGCCGGAACGAAGCCCCCTTGTGCGTCATGCCGCAGACTCTCGCGCCTTGCCAGGCGGGCAAGAAAGTGTTGATCACCCGAAAGTGGAGGCGCTTGCGTGCCCCGTTGGCAAGAAACCACCGTTCCCAGCATGGAATCACCGACCGAACAAGCCGTCGAGCGCACCTGGAAGATCAGCGGGGCGTACGCGAACTGGGAGCTCAAGATCGCCGTCACCCCGCCGAACAACGGCACGGCGATCGAGTGCCGCGAACCCGAATACGCCTCGCTCGTCGGCCACTTCCGCGTGCTGGTCAACGACAACGAGCTCAGCCACAAGCTCAACCTCGAAGACCAGGAGGGTGCCTAGGCCGTCGGCACCCGCACCGGAAGACCGGCCGCGCGGTAGATCGCGTCGACCACCTTCATGTTGGCCACCGCGTCCCGAGCCGTCGTCGGGAACGGCTTGCCGTGCAGCACCGCGTCCGTGAAGGCGTCCAGCTGGTACCGGTACGACGGCTTCCAGCCGAACCGCTCGTTCCTGGTGTGCCCGTCCAACCGCACCGCCATCCGGTGCCCGAACTGCGGCATGAACGGGTTCACCACCCGCAGCTCGCCCTTCTCCCCGATGACCCGCGCGGACAGCTTCAGCACCGCGCCCGACCACAGGGAGGCGTGCACGAACCCGACGTGCCCGCCGGGGAACACCAGGTCCGCCTTGACCGCCCGGTCGACCTTCCGGTTGCGCAGCCGCACCCGCGCGCTGCGCACCTCGGGCTCGCCGCCGAGCATCCGGACCGCGTTGACGGCGTAGCACCCGGCGTCCATCAGCGCGCCGCCCGCGAGGTCCCAGTCGTAGCGGATGTCCGAGAACTTGGGCAGCGGGAAGCACATCCGCGCCTCGACGTGCCGCAGCGCGCCCAGCTCGGGCAGCACCTCGACCATCCGCCTGGCCAGCGGGTGGTACCGGTAGTGGAACGCCTCCATGACCACGAGCCCGCTGGCGTCGGCCGCGTCGGCGACCCGCTCGGCCTCCTCGGAGTTCGCGGTGAACGGCTTCTCGCACAGCACGTGCTTGCCCGCCGCGAGCGCCTTCAACGTCCACTTGCCGTGCAGCCCGTTGGGCAGCGGGTTGTAGACGGCGTCGACGTCGGGGTCGTCGATCAGCGCCTGGTAGTCGTCCAGGACCCGCGGCACGAGGTTCTTGTCCGCGAACGCCCTGGCCCGCTCGGGGTCCCGCGCGGCGACCGCGACCACTTCCGCGGCGGACGACTTGAGTGCCGGCTTGACGAGAGCGGCGGGGGCGATGGCGGCAGCCCCGAGAACCCCGATCCGCACGCGGTCGCTCATGGGTCAGGAGGGTAGTGGCGGGGGCATGGGGGCGCTGTGAGGCAGGCGCCGGATCTCCGGGTAGTGGCGGTCGAGCTCGCCGACCTCGAAGCGGCAGGACTTGATGGCCCACCAGAGGAAAGCGCCGACGTCGCCGCCGTGCTTGTAGGAGCCGTCCGGGAAGAGGGTGGCCCAGCCCTCGTGGGTGGCGATGAGGGTGGCGACGAGGGCGCCGCCGGTGGTCCAGATCCGGGTGGTGCCGTCGACGCTGCCGGTGGCCAGGCGCGTGCCGTCGGGGGAGAAGGCGACGGTGATGACGATCTCGCTGTGCCCGGTGAGGATGGTCAGGGGTTCCCCTTCAGCGGTCCAGATCCGCGCGGTGCCATCGCTGCTGCCGGTGGCGAGGAACCTGCCGTCGGGCGAGTAGGCGACGGTGTGCACCCGCCGCGTGTGCCATATGAAGCTGGCGACCTGAATGCCGTCGATGGTCCAAGTGCGGGCGGTGCCGTCGTTGCTGCCGGTGGCGAGTCGCGTTCCGTCCGGTGACCACGCGACCGCCGTGGTGGGCCTGGTGTGCCCGAAGGTCGAGACGCGGGTCCCGTCGGGAATCCAGATCCGCGCGGCACCGTCGTGGCTGCCGGTGGCGATGAGCTTGCCGTCGGGGGAGAACGCCACCGAGGTGACCCAGTTCTTGTGCGTGCCGAGGAGGGCCAGCGGCATCCCCGTGGCACTCCAGACGCGGGCGGTCAGATCACTGCTGCCGGTGACGATGCGGGTGCCGTCTGGGGAGAAGGCGACCGCGTTCACCCGCTGCTCATGGCCGGTGAGTCTGGCGATCAGGGTGCCGCCATCGGTCCATACGCAGGCAGTGCCGTCGTGTCCGCCAGTGGCGATGCGGGTGCCGTCGGGGGAGAAGGCGACCGCGTTCACCCGCTGCTCGTGGCCGGTGAGGGTGACGATCAGCTCCCCGTCGACGGTCCAGATCCGAGCCGCGCCGTCGCTGCTGGACGTGGCGACGCGCGTGTGGTCGGGCGAGAAGGCGACGCTGGTGATGGTCCTGGAGCGGCTGGTCGGGATGGCGACCAGCGCGCCGTCCGTGGTCCAGGTACGTGCGGACTTGTCGCTACTGCCCGTTGTGATGAGCGCGCCGTCCGGCGAGTAGGCGATCGAGGTGATCCCGCCTTGGTGGCCGGCGAGGTCGGCGATGTGCGTGCCGTTCGCGTTCGAGACGTGCGCCATACCATCACTGCGGCCGGTGGCGATCTGCGTGCCGTCAGGTGAGTATGCGACTGCCGTGATGGGTCTGTTGCCGTCGATGACTGTGGCGATCTGCGTGCCGTCTGCGGTCCACGTGCGCGCTGTGCGGTCATCGCTGCCGGTGGTGATGTGCGTGCCGTCGGGGGAGTAGGTGACGGTGTTGATCCCGTTCCCGTGCCCGGAGAGGGTGACGACGTGATCGCCCCCGGCGGTCCAGACCTGCACGACGCCTTCGACGTTCGCGACTGCTATCCGCGTGCCGTCCGGCGAGTAGGCGATCGAGGTGATGCGCTGCCTGCCGCTGTGGGTGGTGACCAGCTCGCCCGCGTAGGTCCAGGTGCGCGCGGTGCCCTCCCTGGTCCCGGTGGCGATGTGCTTGCCGTCCGGTGAGAAAGCGACGGCAGTGACCGGGTGTCCGTAGTCCCTGAGGGTGGTGACGTGTTCGCCGTCGATCGTCCACACGCGTGCGGTCCGGTCCTCGCTGCCGGTCACCAGCCGGGTCCCGTTCGGCGAGAACGCCACCGAGGTCACCTTGCCGTCGTGGTCGCCGATGAATCGCAGCGACGAGTGGCTCTCCGCGTGCAGCAGCTCCACCTGCTTGCCGTGCGCGAGGGCGATGGTCTCCCCATCCGGCGAGTACGCGACGGCAAGCACGGCCGCACTGCGGGCCAGCATCACCTCGGCCCGGTCCCGCCCGCTCACCGCCGCCGCCCGCAGCTCCGGGTGCCCCTCGGTCCCGGTCACACCGAGCAGCGCCGCACCCTCCCACCGGCTCCCGTCCAAGGTCGCCCCGGCCAGGTCCCCGCCGATGACCCGCGCTCCCCGCAGGTCAGCCCCGGTCAAATCAACCCCGCACAGCCCGGTCCCGTCGACCCGCTGCCCGCGCAGGTCCGCGCCCACCAACCGCGACCCCCGCAGGTCGAGCCGTGACAGGTCGGCCCCGCGCAGGTCCAGCCCGCTCATGTCCCCGAGCCCGCTCCCGCCCAGCCGGTCGACCACCAGCAGCGCGTTCTGCTTCTCCTCCGCGCTCGCCAGCGCGCTCGCCGTCACCGCCGTCGCCCACCGCCGCGCCCGCCCGTGCCCGGCCAGGTCGCACAGGAAGTCCACCATCAGCCGCGACATCGCCCGCCCCGCGACCTCCGCCAGCCCCTCCCCGGCCCGCAACCGCCGCGCCGCCTCGTTCGCCACCAGCCACTCCATCACCGACCGGTGCACGAAGCCGAAACCGCTCTCGCCCGTCACCAGCAGCGTCCCCGAGCCGATCGCGTGCGCCACCTGGTCCTGCGTGTACCCGAGGTCCGCCACCTCGGTCAGCGCGGCCACCGCGACCTCGCCCAGCTCGTCCTCCTGGATCGCGTTCGCGCCCGTCGTCCACAACCGCGTCGCCAGGTCCGTGCACACCCGCAGCCGCTCGTCCTTGCCCAGCACCGGGAGCCCGTGCCGGTGCTCCTGGCGGGCCTGCTCGTGCAGCAGCCACGAGTCCACCAGCTCCTGGTACAGGTCAGCCGCGCTGATCGTCCCCTTGCGCTGCTGCACCTCCCGCAGCCGGTCCTCCGCCAGCTCCGCGATGAACGACAGCATCCGGGGGTTCCGCGACAGCCCCAGCAGGTCCTGGACCTCGTCCAGCAGCCGCAACCGCGCCCGCGCCCGCTCGTGGTCGCCGCCGTACCGCTTGGTCAGGAACTCCACGATCTGCTCGCGGGCGAAGTCCTCCAGCTCCACCACCCGGCTCGCCCCGGTCGCCACGACCTCGTCGCCCAGCGCCGTCAGCACCTGCGCGGCCGAGCGGAAGTGCTGGGTGCGGCTGGTCAGCACGACCTTCGCCTCGCCGCTGACCACCTCCAGCAGGGTGCGCAGGTAGTCGGCGGCGTTGTCGTAGCCGACCCGCAGCTCCAGCTCGTCGAACCCGTCGAACAGCAGCGCGACCCGCCCGCTGGCGATCATGTACCGGAGCTTGTCCACGTCGACCACGGCCACGCCCTGGCCGACCAGGGCGTTCGCCAGCAGCTGGTTGAGCGTCGGCGCCTTCTGCAACGTCCGCAGCTCCACCAGCAGCGGCGTCACCCCGCCCAGGTGCTCGGGCAGGGCGCGCGCGAGCTGCCGCAGCAGGAAGGACTTGCCGCGCCCGAAGTCCCCCAGCACCACCACGAACTGCCTCGCCCGCAGGCCGAGCCAGTCGAGCACCCGCGCGAGCAGGTCCGGTTCCACCTCGCCGGACGAGTGGCGGCCGACGACCCGGTAGCGCTGCGCGGTGTACAGGGCCTCGGGGTAGACCTTGTCGCGGGCCAGGGCGCTCTTGAGGCGCTCCTCCAGCGGGCCGAGGTCGAGCAGGCCCCGGTACTCGACCCAGCTGCGCGGTGACACGCCCCGGCGGGTCGCGCGGCCGACCAGATCCGCCGACGCGAGGCGACCGCTGTAGACGATCTCCGAGCGGGTGCCGGGGTCCTCGGCGGTGAAGTGGCGGTGCACGTCCACGACGAACGCGTCCACGTCCTGCTCGGTCAGGTCCCCGTCGACCACGCCCACCGGCCGGTAGTCCACGCCGCCGCCGGGGATCGGCAGGCCGACGCGCAGGTAGGACTTCTCCGGGTGCGGCACGGTGCTCGCGTCGGGGTGCGCGAAGCGGGTGGCCTCGACGACGCGGCCGAAGAAGGCGTTGCCGGACGGGGGCGGGGGGCTGTCCTGGGCGGGGTCGGGGCGGCGGCGCTCGGTGACGCGCCACGCGGCGCCGGTGGGGCTGATGCGGGTGTCGCCGGTCCAGCGGCCGTGCGCGAAGCGGCGGGCCTGGCGGGTGGTGCGGGTCGGGTCGAAGGAGACGAGCTGGTAGCCGTCGTTGGTGGTGGGGGCGGAGAACAGGTGGTGCAGGTCCGCGCGCCAGGTGGACTCGGGGGTTTCCCGGTGCACCGCGCCGAGCCGGAGCCGGTCGTGCTCGCGGAACCCGTCGAGCCACGTCCGGAACCGGGAGACCTGGTCGCGGCCGAGCTCGGCGGTGGCGCGCTCGTGGGTGTCGGCGGTGGTGGAGTTGAACCCGGCCACGACGACGGAGAGGTCGGGCACCTCGAAGAGGGTCCACGGCTCGTCGGCGGTGAAGGTGGGGGAGTGGCCGTCGTAGAACCGGTCGAAGGCGGCGGCGAACTGCTTCCACTTGGGCCAGAACGGGGGGACGGGGGTCTCGTCGTCGGCTTCGGCGGTGTCGAAGTAGGCCTTGCACGCCTTGCGGTTCACGTCGTGCGCGCCGGGGACGACGATCACGCGGTCGCGGGGGAGGTCGAGGTCCTCGGCGAGGTCGGCGAGGAGGTGGAAGGCGCTGGTGAACTCGGCCTTGCCGCCCTGCTCGGTGAGGTTCCCGGTGACGACGAGGAGGTCGGGCGGGGTGTCGGCGGGGAGGTCGCGGAGCAGGTCGTCGCCGGTGAACGGCCAGCTCCCGCCGCCCGCGCGGGGACCGGGGAGGTGCAGGGCGGTGACGAGGTCGGGGCGCTTGGCGGTGCGGCTGCTGCCGAGGGCGGACCAGCCGACGCGGAGCTGTTCGGCGGAGATGGCGTAGCTGTCCGGGGTGGAGGTCCCGGCGGTGGCGATGATGCCGACGACGCGGCCGGTGGCGTCGTCCCAGACGGGGCTGCCGCTGAAGCCGGGTTGGACGCGGAGGGCGGAGGTGGATTCGAGCTGGAGGTGGCCTCGGCTGTTGCGGCCCTTGACGAGGGCGTCCACCCAGGCGCCGTCGGGGCGGACGGGCTTGGCGGGGTAGCCGAAGATCCGGACGACGCTGCCGGGGCGGGGGAGGGTGGCGATCAGGCGGGCCGGGGGGACGTCCGGCGGGGGCGCGTCGAGGGCGAGGCCTGCGATGTCGTCGCCGGGGTCGCCTTCGCGGGGCGGTGGGGGCATCCAGTGGACGACGCGGGCGGTGGTGGTGTGGGGGCCGAACTGGAGGCGGATGGGCGCGTCGGGGCGGGCGGGGTCGCGCTCGTGGCGGCGGAGGGCGTGGTTGACGACGTGCGCGCAGGTCATGACCTTGCCGTCGGCCAGCAACACGGCCCCGCCGACGGGGTTGTCGTCGGCGTCGAGCACGCGGGCGGCGGAGCCGGGTAAGGCGGAGGGCTGCACTTCTCAGGGTTACCACAGGTTGCGCAGCGTGGTCAGGGGGTTGGTGGGGGATCGATGGGGTCGGTGTCGGTCAGGCGGCGGATGTGGGGGTAGTAGCGGGCGATTTCCCGCAGGTATAGATTCCAGTGCTCGATTTGCCATCTGGGGAATGCAGAGGATTCCTCGCTACACCTGTACGCGCCGCTGGGGAAAGCGGTCAGCCAATTCTTTCCGCGTGTCGCCAGTGTCATGAGGAGGGTGCCGTCGGCCCCGCGCACTTCGGTGGCTCCATTGGGTAAGATAGTGGCTGTACGCGAGCCATCCGGTGATCGTGCGGTTGTCGGTTCGCTGCGTTGGACCACCGCTTCTGCGACTTGGTGCAGCGTGGCTGCGCACACCCCGCTCGGAATCCAGATCTGTCCGCTCATGTCCTCGAGGACGGTGAGCAGAGTGCCGTCCTCTTGGTAGACAACCCCGTAGGTCGCAGGAGATGAAGCGAGCACTATCTCGGGCTGGCTGCGGCCCAGCACCGCCGCATCCGTCAGTTCCGGGTGCGCCTCGAAACCTCGCACGTTTATCAGTAATGCGCCTTTCCAATTGCTCCCGGTCAGCGCCGCGTCTGTGAGGTCGTCGTTCTCAAAAATCAGGCCTCGCAGGTCGAGTCCACGCAGATCCAGTGGACCCGCGCCTCTCAGCCTCCTGAGCACCTTAAGCGCATTGTGTCTTTTTTGGATGTCTGCACTCTGATCGGACACCAGGTTGGCCGCCCACGTGCGCGCCTGGTCATGACCGGTCAGGTCGCAGAAGAAATCCACCATTAGGAGCGATAAAGATCGTTTCACGATGTCCCTGATGTCACCGCCCTCGCGCAGCACAGCCGCTGCCTCGTTGGCGACCAGCCACTCCATGACCGACTGGTGCACGAATCCGAACCCGTCGTCCTTCCGCACCAGCAGCGTCCCCGAACCAACCGCGTGTACGGCCTGCTCCAGCGAGTACTCCCGCTCGGACAACCTGCTCAATACCTGCACGGCGTCACCCAGGTCTTTCTCCTGGATCGTCTCCTCCGTCGTGTCCCATAACTGCATCGCCAGTTCCGTGCACACCCGCAACCGCTCGTCCCGGTCGAACGACGGCAACCCGCGCGGGTGCTCCTGGCGCTCGCTCTCGCGCAGCAGCCAGTAGTCCACGAGTTCCCGGTACAGCTCGGCCGCGCTGATCGATCCCTCCCGTCGCTGCACCTCCCGCAACTGGTCCTCGTCCAGGTCGGCGATGAACGACAGCATCCGGGGGTTACCTGATAGCCCGAGCAGATCGTGCACCTCGTGCAGTAGTTCAACCCGTGCTCGTGCGCGAACGGCGTCCCCGCCGTAGTGCCTGTGCAGGAACTCCAGGATCTGCCCGTCCGTGAAGTCCTCCAGATCCATCAACTTGCTCGCACTCAAGGACGCCACGTCGCGCCCCAGCGCCGTCAGCACTTGGCGGGTCGACTTGAAGTGCTGAGTGCGGCTGGTCAGCACCACCTTCGCCTCACCGCTGACCACGTCCAGCAGCGTCGTCAGGTAGTCGGCCGCGTTGTCGTAGCCGACCCGCAGTTCCAGCTCGTCGAAGCCGTCGAACAGCAGCACCACCCGGCCGCTGCTGATCATGTACCGCAGCTTGGTCACGTCGACCACGTCAACGCCCTGGTCCACCAGTACTTGAACCAGGAGTTGATCCAGCGACGGCGCCTTCTCCAGCCTCCGCATGTCCACCAGCAACGGGGTCGGCCCATTCAGCTCCCTGGCGACCTGCCGCAGCAGGAACGACTTCCCGCGTCCGAAATCTCCCAGCACCATGACGAACTGCGCGGTGCTGCTGCCCAACCAGTCGAGCACCTGTCCCAAAGCATCCGTGCCTGCGTGATTTCCATACTGGTATCGCTGCCGCACGTACAGCTCCGCCGGGTAGATCGTGTCCGCCGCCAGCCGCTCCCGTAGTGACTGCTCGTACCGGCGCAGGTCGATCAAGCCCAGGTAGTCGATCCAACTGCGCAGGCGGACGCCTCGCCGTCGCGCCTGTTCGACCAGCTCTCCCGAAGCCGGTGGGCCGCTGTAAACCAGTTCCGACCTGGCAGAGGGATCACCCGAGGCGAACCGGGTGTGCACCTCTGCGGCGAACCGGTCAACGGCCGCCGCGGTGACTTCCCCCTCGACCGTGCCCACCGCCCACGAGTCCACCCCGCCACCGGGAAGCCGCTCGGTGATCCGCAAGTACCCCTCGGCCGGTGTCACGGTCGCCTCGGGTCGGGCGACCACCGTCGCCTCCACCACCCGCTCGAAGAACCCGCCCGGCTCCCTGGAGACCTCGTCCCGCTGGGTCGCCCCGCGTCGAACGGTGACCACAGCGGTATCCGGCACATCCCGGAACCACGCGTCGCACGACCGGTCCGCCTCCAAGCCGTGCGCCACCCCGAGCACCAACCACCCCCGCGCCCGGCACTCCTCCACCCGCTGCGCCGGAGGCTGCGCCACGTCGACACCTGCGCTGAGATGACTCACCCCCACCGTCGAGTTCACCCCAGCGACAGCCACCCCCAACTCCGGGTGCTCGTACAACGTCCAGGGCGCATCCCTGGTGAACTCGACCTCGAACCCCTCGTAAAACCGGTCGAACGCCTCCTTGTACGCCTGCCACTTAGGCCAGTACGGCGGCACAGGCTCCCGCTCCTCCGCCTCCGCCGCCAGGAAGTACGCCGCACAAGCCTTCAAGTTCACATCCCGCGTCCCCGGCACCACCGCCACCCGGTCACGCGCCAACCCCAACCGCTCGGCGACCTCCGCCAACACCCCAAAAGCCTCGGCGAACTCGCTCCGCAACCCGTGCTCCGTCAGATCCCCGGCGACCACCACCAGATCCGCCCGCACGTCCTCCTCGAACCGAGGCAGGGGTAACCCACTCCCGCACCGAAGCCCCGGCAGGTGCAGCACCACCGGATCGGTCGACCGCCACTCCGCTGTCAGCTCGGCCAACACCTCGACCGGCACCGCGTAGCTGTCCAAGGTCGACACCCCGGCCAGCGCCACCACGCCCACCACGCGCCCGGACGCGTCGTCCCACACCGGGCTCCCGCTGTACCCCCGCTGCACCTGCAACGCCGACCGCGAGTCCAGCTGCACCAACCCGCCGTCCACGCGCCCCCGGACCACCGCCTCCACCCACGCCCCCTGGGGCCGCGACGGCTTGCCGGGATACCCGAACACCCGCACCACCCGCCCCGGCAACGGCGACCGCGCAGCCAGCACCGCGGGCTCCACCCCAACCGGCACAGCGGAGAGCTCCAACCGGGCCACGTCCTCCGAAGGCGAGGGCAGCCACCGCCGCACGACGCCATCGGCCGAACCCCGCCCTGGGAACTCCACCCGCACCACACCCGAGGGCTCCGAAAGCACCCCCTCGCCCCGCCCCAGCGCCAAATTCACCACATGCGCGCAAGTGACGAACCGACCACCCTCCAGCAGCACCCCGACACCCACCGTGTTCCCCGCGCCATCGAGCACGCGGGCCACGGAGCTGGGTAAGGAACCGGCAGGCACCGCCCACACCTACCACACATACTCTTCCGTCATGGACGTCCTCGTTGTCGATCACCCCCTGGCCAGGGCCCGCCTGACCACCATGCGCGACGCCCGCACGGACAACGCCGCGTTCCGCGCCGCGCTGCACGAGCTCACCGTCATGCTCGTCTACGAAGCCACCCGCAACGCCCCCGTCGCCGAGGAGCGCGTGCACACCCCCGTCGCCCGCACCACCGGCTACCGCCTCGCCAACCCGCCGCTGCTCGTGCCGGTGCTCCGCGCCGGCCTCGGCATGGCCGACCAGGCGCACAAGCTCATCCCCGACGCGCAGATGGGCTTCGTCGGCCTGGCCCGCGACGAGGAGACGCTCCAGCCGACCCCCTACATGGTGTCGCTGCCGGAATCCCTCGCGGGCCGCCCGGTGTTCGTGCTCGACCCGATGCTCGCCACCGGCGGCTCGATGGTCTACACGATCAAGCTGCTCACCGAGCGCGGCGCGACCGACGTGACCGCCGTGTGCGCGCTCGCGGCTCCCGAGGGCATCGAGCACCTGCGCGAGTCGGGGCTGCCGGTCCGCCTCGTGACCGCCAGCGTGGACGAGCGGCTCAACGACTCCGGGTTCATCGTGCCCGGCCTCGGCGACGCGGGCGACCGGCAGTACGGCGCCGTCTGATCGGACCAGCGCGGAAGGGGCCGTCCGGGGTCGGGCGGCCCCTTCGCCGTTCCCCGGCCCCGTCCGCACCAGTGCGGACCCGGTCGACCCCTCGTCCCGGTAACGGCAGGCGCCAGGGTTGCGCCGTTCAGCCGTAGAGGTGGTCTAGACCTCTGCTCTACGTTCTGGTTCGGACCGATTGCTCCGCGAACGGTGGCGAGCACCCGCCCACCTGCGCGGACGCCGGGTACGGGCCACCTCGCGAGAGGTGGTCAAGGGGGTCGGGGAGGGTATGCGGCGGCCTCCTCCCCGGCCTCCGCCCGCCCAGGGGGCATCACCCGCGACGGTCGGCTCGCGGCGCCGAAAAACCGAGGGCCCTGCGCCGAACGCCGTTGCGCCGCAAAGCATTTCTCGGGGAAGGGCCGCGCACACCGTTGTGCGGCAAGGACCTCGCGGGTGCGACTACCTCCGCCGCCACCCGTCGCACTGCGCCCGCACCGCCCGCTCGTAGACCGCCTCCACCGCGAGCCCTGCGGGCAGCGCCGCGTTCAGCTCCAGCGAGATCAGGCCGTGCACCAACCCCCACAGCGCCAGCGCCAGTTGCCCCGGCTCCTCGTCCGCGAACACCCCGTCCCGCACCGCCCGCTCCACCGCGCCGAGCACCGGCTGGAACGTCCCGCGCGCCAGCTCCGCGACCCCCGCCGACGGCTGGAAGTCCAGCGTGGACCGGCTGCTGAACATCACCAGGTAGAAGTGCGGGTCCGCCAGCGCGTGCTCCCGGTAGGCCGCGCCGATCCGCGCGATGTCCTCCACCGGGTCGTCCGTCCTCGGCACGGAGGCAAGCCTCTGCTCGTAACGGCGGAACCCCTCTTCGTACAACGCGTCCAACAGCGCGGGCTTGCCCCCGAACAGCGAGTACACCGCTGTGGTCGAGGTGTTGACATCCGCCGCGAGCCTGCGCAAGCTCAGTGCGCCCGGCCCCTCGGTGGACAGGAGTTCACCCGCGCGGTCGAGCAGCCGAACGCGAAGGGCGTCGTCGTGGGTCTTCGGTCTTGGCACCGGGGAATCGTAACGCAACGGTGTTATAAAAAGCCTCTGGTCAGCGTGGTACCACATTGGTACCATCAAGAGAATGGCGATGACCTTGCGTCTGAGCGATGAGGAGAACCGGCGGCTCGACGAGCTCGCAGCCGCCGAGGGCCGGTCCAAGCAGGAAGTCGTGCGGCTCGCGCTGGCCGACCGCTGGGCCAGGCTCCAGAAGGAGGAGGAGCTGTCCGAGGTGCTCGGACGGGTGCTCCCCAAGTACCGGGGTCTGCTCGACAAGCTGGGATCGGCCTGATGGCGCACTGACCGCGCCTCCGTTGTGATCCACTGGTGTCGTGGTCAACTACCTCGACGCCGGCGATCTGCTCGTGCTGGCGACCGCCGTCACCGGCGGCGATCTCGTCGTGCGCGACTTAGGCCTGCTCGACTCCGCTGCTCACCGCCCCAGGGCGACCGTGCTCGGCGTCGAGGCCTACGACACGCTGTGGCTCAAGGCCTCCGCCCTGCTCGACTCCATCGTCCGCACCCGTCCCCTGTCCGAGGGCAACTGGCGCCTCGGGTGGGTGGCCGCCGTGACGCTGTGCGACATCAACGGCTGGTGGATCGAGGCCGAGGAGGACGACGCCCTCGAACTCGTCCGCTCGCTCGGCCGCGAGCAGGTCGACGTCCCCGGCATGGCGGCCCACCTGGAGGCGTGGGGCGTGCCCAAGGACAGCTGACCGGCCGGAGGTCGCGGGCCCGAAGGCGCGCGCACGGCGAAACCCCAGGCGGGCGCGGAACCACCGCAGCGGGGGCGTTGACCGGGAACCGGACCGGGTCCCTACCGTTCCGGGTGTGACGATCTCGATCGCCCTGGCCGCGGAGCGCAGCGGCCTGTCCATCGACACCCTGCGCTACTACGAGCGGATCGGGCTGCTCGACCCGCCCGCCCGCGACTCCGGCGGCAGGCGGGACTACAGCGAGGAAGACCTCAGCTGGCTCGCGTTCCTGACCACCATGCGCGGCACCGGGATGCCGATCAAGATGCTGCGCGAGTACGCCCAACTTCGGCACCGCGGCGATCCCGGCGCGGCCAGGCGGCGGGAGATCCTCGTCGAGCACCGCGTCGCGGTGCGCGAGCGCGTCGCCGAGCTCCAGGCCTGTCTCGGCCTGCTCGACTACAAGATCGAGCACTACGGCAGCCTGGAGCGCACGTTCGTGGAGGGCATCACCGAGGGCGCCACCGCCTGAGCGCGCCATGAGCGAACCATGAGCGGGCCCCTGAGCTGCGGAAACGCCGGGAAGCGGGCGGGGGATTGGCGGGGAACCAACGGGGGACGGGACGCGCGCGCCGAGTTGCCGCGTGATCGGTGATGGATAACATCAGCCCCGCGCGATGCGCAGCCCAGGCTGCGACTGCCGCGATCCCGCCTCTGTCTCGCCAAGCAGGGGGTGAGCCGGGGGAGCGAGCAGGACCACCCAGCACCGCGCACGCACCGCGCTGCACCACGCTCGCACAGGTCGCCGCCCGCGCTCACCGGGAGGCCGAACCGTCGCGAGGTGGTCATGGCCGCGCACTGGGCCGCGCTGCTCGTCCTGCTCCCGCCCCTGATCGGCCTCGCGCGCCACTGGCTCGTGCTGCGCTTCTTCCGCCGCGTCTACGAGCACGGCGGCGCCAAGGACCTCAAGGCCGCCGCCGAGGCCGTCCGCCGCACCAGGCCGTGGACCGCCGACCTCCAGTCCGGGAGGCGTCCCGGCGCGGCCCCGCCCCGACCGGACCCGCCCGCGAGGGGGGACCGCCTGCCCGCCCGGCGGTCGGTGCGCAAGACTAGGGGCGTCCCCCCGTCAGGCGCGCTGGAGCGCCCGTCGCACCGGGGGGACGGCAACGGGGGGTGACCGGCGCGCAACCGGTGACGGCCCGGCGCGTCCTAGCAAGTGACAGGAGGGAGTCATGGACACTCGCAGCATCGCCACGATGGCGCGCAACCGCCGGATCATCTGGGGTGGTGGCGTCGGCCTCGCGGTCGGCCTGATCGGCTTCCCGCTGGTGCTCATGAGCGTGTGGCCCGGAGTCGACCACAGCCCGTGGAGCATCAACACGATGGTCCTCGCGGCGGGCGTCGCCCTGTGCACGCTCAGCTACATCGGCATCCGCCTCGCGGTCTCGGCCTTCACCGAAGACCGCGTCTCGCCGCCGGACAACCGGCCCTACCTGGTGGCCGGTGGTGCGGCGGCGATCGCCGTGCTCTGCCTGGTCATCGCGGTCATGGGCTGACCCAGGCGCCCGCACCGGACCGCGCGGCCGACCTCAGTCGGCCAGCAGGTCCGACACGCGCTCGCGCAGGGCGCCCAACCGCTCACCCCCACGGGCACGGGCCGAGGCCAGGTCGGCGGGGTCCGCCACGGGCTCCACGACCTCCAGGTAGGCCTTCAGCTTCGGCTCCGTGCCCGACGGGCGGACCACCACCCGCTCGCCGTCCCGCGTCAACCGCACGACGTCCGCGCCGGGCAGCAGGTCCTCGAACCCGAACCCCTCCGGCGGCGACTGCCGCAACCGCGCCATGAGCGCGCCGATCCGGCTCAGGTCGGTGAAGCGCAGCGACACCTGGTCGGTCAGGTGCAGCCCGTGCTCCAGCGCCAGCTGGTCCAGCGCGTCCAGCAGCGTCCGGCCCGACGCCTTCAGCGTGGCCGCCAGGTCGCAGGCCACCACCGCCGCCGAGATCCCGTCCTTGTCGCTGACGTGCTCCGGGTCGACGCAGTGCCCCAGCGCCTCCTCGTACGCGTACACCAGCCGGTCACCGGCCCGCACCAGCCACTTGAACCCGGTCAGCGTCTCCGCGTACCGCGCCCCGCGCGCCTGCGCGATGCTCCTGAGCAGCGAGGACGACACGATCGTCGTGGCCACCAGCGGGTCGCTCTCCTCGGTGGTGCTCAGCACCAGCGACCCGAGCAGCACGCCCGTCTCGTCGCCGCGCAGCATCCGCCAGGACCCGTCCCGCTCCTTCACGCCCAGCGCGCACCGGTCCGCGTCCGGGTCCAGCGCGACCGCCAGGTCCGCGTCGACCTGCGCGGCCAGCTCCAGCAACCGGTCGGCCGCGCCCGGCTCCTCCGGGTTCGGGAACGCCACGGTCGGGAAGTCCGGGTCGGGCACGGCCTGCGCGCGCACCACGTGCACGTCGGTGAACCCGGCCCGGCTCAGCGCCTCCACGGCGGTCGCGCCGCCCACCCCGTGCATCGGGGTCAGCGCCACCCGCAGCCCGCGCGCGGACCCGCGCGGCAGCGACGACACCCGGCCCAGGTACTCGTCCAGCTCGTCCTCGGACACCTCGGTCCACGACTCGCTCGTCGGCACCGACACCGCCGCCGCCACCTCGGCGATGGCCACCTCGATCCGCCGGTCGGCGGGCGGCACGATCTGCGACCCGCCCTCCAGGTACAGCTTGTAGCCGTTGTCGGCGGGCGGGTTGTGCGAGGCGGTGATCTGCACGCCCGCCACCGCGCCGTGCCGCCGCACCAGGAACGCCACCAGCGGCGTCGGCAGCGGCCGGGGCAGCAGCTTCACGGTGAACCCGGCTGCGGCGAGCACACCGGCCGCCGCGCGCGCGAAGTCCTCCGAGCCGTGCCTGGCGTCCCGGCCGACGAACACCAGGCCGCGCACCCCGTTCGCCTGCTCGGCCAGCCACCGGGCCACCCCGGCGGTCGTGCGCACCACGACCGCCCGGTTCATCCCGTTCGGCCCGGCCCGCACCGGCCCGCGCAGCCCGGCGGTGCCGAACGTCAGCGGCCCGGACATCCGGTCGGCCAGCTCCTCCAGCGCCACCGGGTCGCCGCCCATCGCCCCGGCCAGGACGCGCTGCAGCTCGGTGCGCGCCTCCATGTCCGGGTCGTCGGCGATCCAGCGGAACGCGGCGTCGCGCAGCGCGGGGGACAGCGTCATGCCCGCTCCACCAGCTCCCGCAGCAGCGCGCCCATGCGGCTCGCGGCGGCCTGACCGGCCTCCAGCACCTCCTGGTGGTTCAGCGGCTCGCCGGTGATGCCCGCCGCCAGGTTCGTCACCAGGGACAGGCCGAACACCTCCACGCCCTCGGCGCGCGCCGCGATGGCCTCCAGCACGGTGGACATGCCGACCAGGTCGGCGCCCATGGTGCGCAGCATCCGGATCTCGGCGGGCGTCTCGAAGTGCGGGCCGGGCAGACCGGCGTACACGCCCTCCTCCAGGGAGGGGTCGATGCCGCGCGCGATCTCGCGCAGGCGCGGCGAGTACAGGTCGGTCAGGTCCACGAACCGGGCGCCCACCAGCGGCGACGACGCGGTCAGGTTCAGGTGGTCGCTGATCAGCACCGGCTGGCCCACCGACATGCCCTGGCGAAGGCCGCCCGCCGCGTTGGTCAGCACCACGGTCTTGACGCCCGCCGCGGCGGCGGTGCGCACGCCGTGCACGACCTTGGTGATGCCCTTGCCCTCGTAGCCGTGCGTGCGGCCCAGCACGACCAGCGCGTTCTTGTCGCCCACCCGCACCGAGCGGATGGTGCCGCCGTGCCCGACGGCGGTGGGGGCCTCGAAGCCGGGCAGCTCGCCCATGGGGATCTCGGCCTGCGCCTGGCCGATCAGGTCGGCGGCGGGCCGCCACCCGGAGCCGAGGACGACGGCGATGTCGTGCCGGTCGACCCCGGTCCTCTCGCTCAGCGCCCGCGCCGCGTCGGCGGCGAGCGCTTCCGGACTGGTGTTCTCACTCTTGGCGGTCACCGCGGGAGCCTAACTCCCGCCGGGGGCGGTCGCCGCAGGTCACCCGATCACGGTCAGCGTGGGCGCGATCGAGTCGAACAGCTGCTCCCGGCCCTGCTCCTCCTGCTCGGTCGGGAACACCACCTCCACCACCCACAGGTCGTTGCCCCTGGGCAGCACCCGCGCGTAGTGCGAGCGCCGGGTCTCCGCCGAGCCCTCGCCGCCGCGGTGCTGCCCGGCGCGCGGCTGCTCGACGGTGTTGTAGCTGTACTGGACCGCGCCGTCCCGCCCGGCGTTCGGCAGCGGCTCGGTGGGCTGCTTCTCCTGGCCGGGGAAGTGGTTGTCCTTCCCCCACCGCCCGGCGACCAGGTCCAGGTAGTTGTCCACGCTCAGGCCGGGGAAGAAGTCCGGGAACCGCTCGACCGTCACCTGCCAGCTCCCGGACGGGTCCACCAGCAGCACGGCGGTGCTGTTGGCCACGCCGCCGTTGCCGCTCTGCGTCACGAACGAGGTCCAGTCCGAGCCGACGTCGATGGTGAACCCCGCGCCCCGGTCGCCCTCCTTGGTGGCCGCGCGCAGCTCCCTGCGCACCAGCGACACGGTCACCGTCGCGGGCGCGGACGGGGTGCGCTCGGCGCTCGACGCGGCGGGCGGGAGCAGCGGTCTGCCCGCCGCCGCGAGGGTCAGCACGAACCCGGAGCCCGCGCCGATGGTGAACAGCACCGTCGCGGCCAGCGCGAGCAGCACCGTGGCCAGCCCCGAGCGGCGGGCGGGCGCCGCGTCCGGGAAGTCGTGGTGGCCGTCGTAGTCGTCCTCGTAGTCGTCCGCGTAGTCCGCGCCGTACTCGTGGGAGAGGTCGGTGCTCCGGTCCGCGTCGGACGAGCCGCCGGACAGCAGGAACGGCAGCGGGCCGGGGTCCGCGGCCAGCGGGGCGTCCGGCGCGGGCTCGGCCGAGCGCAGCTTCACCGGCTCCGGCCGCACCACCTCGACCACCGGCCTCGGCGCCGCGCCCTCCTCGAACGGGAAGCCGTCGGCGTCCGGCAGCAGCGGGCGCACCAGCCTGCGCACCTCGGACAGCGGCAACCGCTCGGCCGGGTCCTTGCGCATCAGCCCGCCGACCACCTCGGCCAGCTCGCCGCACACGTCCGTGGCGGGCACGTCGCCGTGCACCACCTGGTTGATGGTCTGCAGCGGGTTGTCGCCCTCGTAGGGCAGCTGGCCGGTCATCGCCGCGAACAGCGTCGCGCCCAGGCTCCACTGGTCGACCGCCTGCGTCACGACCCCGTCGGTGGCGATCTCCGGCGCGATGAACGCGGGCGTGCCCAGCGCGATGCCGCGCGAGGTCATGGTCGCCTCGGCCATGTTGCGGGCGATGCCGAAGTCGGTCAGCTTCACCCGGCCGTCCGAGGCGACCAGCACGTTGCCCGGCTTGACGTCCCGGTGCGTGATGCCCGCCCGGTGCGCGGCGTCCAGCCCGGACGCGACCGCGTGCGCCACCACCGCGCCCTGCTCGGCGGTCAGCGGCCCGCAGCGGCGCACCACCTCGGCCAGCGACTCGGACGGCACCAGCTCCATCACCACGTACGGGTCGCCGTCGAGCTGCACCACGTCGTAGATCGTCACCAGGTTCGGGTGGGCCAGCTGCGCGGCGGCGCGGGCCTCGCGCAGCGTGCGCTCCCGCAGCACCGCCGCCTCGCCGCTCGCCATCCCGGACGGCTGGAAGACTTCCTTCACGGCGACCGCGCGCCGCAGCACCTCGTCGTGCGCGGCCCAGACGGTCCCCATCGACCCGCTGCCGAGCACGTGGTGCAGGCGGTAACGGCCCGCGATGAGGCGCTCACTGTCCACCCGGCCATTGTCCACGAGGCGACCCGCCCGCCCGCGCCGCTCGCGCCCGCCGCCGCCCGGTCGGGCGGCACCGCAGTTCGGACGCCCGCAGCGGCCCCGCGCACCCCTAGCGGCGCGGCCCGGCCGTCGCGATCCGGCCTTCGGGACGCCGCAAGCCCGCCGCCGCGCGCGGTCACGCAGGGTTCGCGCGCACCGGCCGGGAGCGGGGGCGGGCGACCGCGCGCGGCCACCGCGCCCGGCGCGGGTAGGGGACCGCGCCTCCCCCCTAGCGCGCAGGGGGTTGATCGTTCCCGTTCGGGGGGCGACCGCGCCGCCACGGGCGATCCACCCCAAAGATTGCCTAGCCGCGCGCGCACCCGTCCGCGAGACTGCGGGACATGATGGAGCAGCCGGGCGAGCTGGCGCTGGCCGCCGAGTTCCCCGAACCCGACCGCGAGCGGTGGCTGGGCCTGGTCGACGGCGTGCTCGGCAAGACCGGCGCCGAGTACGACTCGCTCGTCACCACGACCTACGACGGCATCGCCGTGCAGCCGCTGCACACCGCCGACGAGCCGCTGCCCGCCACCGGCCTGCCCGGCACGTCCCCGTTCACCAGGGGCGGCAGGCCGCAGGGCACCGCGCTGGGCTGGGAGATCCGCCAGCAGCACCGGGAGGCCGACCGCGAGGCGGTCATGGCGGACCTGGAGAACGGCGTCGGCGCGCTGTGGCTCAAGGGGATCGCCGCCGCCGACCTGGAACCGCTGCTGGCCGAGGTCTACCTCGACCTCGCGCCGGTGGTGCTCGACGCGGGCGCCGACTTCGCCGCCTCGGGCCGGGAGCTGCTGCGGATCTGGGGCGAGCGGTCCGCGCCGGGCAGCGAGCTGGCGGGCAACCTCGGCGCCGACCCGCTCGGCGTCCTCGCCGCCACCGGCCAGGAGCCGGACACCGCCGCGCTGCTCGACCTGCTGCCGCGCCTCGACCCGTTCCCGGCCGCCCGGCTGGTCGTCGTCGACGCCCTGCCGCACCACGGCGCGGGCGGCTCCGACGCCCAGGAGCTCGGCGCCTCGCTGGCGGCGGGCGTCGCCTACCTGCGGCTGCTCACCGACGCCGGGCTCACCGTCGCGCGCGCCGCGCGGCTGCTGGAGTTCCGCTACGCGGCCACCGCCGACCAGTTCCTCACCACCGCCAAGCTCCGCGCCGCCCGCAGGCTGTGGGCCCGCGTCACCGAGGTGTGCGGCGAGCCGTCCCCGCAGGTCCAGCACGCCGTGACGTCCCCGGCGATGATGACCCGCCGCGACCCGTGGGTGAACATGCTGCGCACCACGATCGCCTGCGCGGGCGCCGGGATGGGCGGGGCCGACGCGATCACCGTGCTGCCGTTCGACCACGCCATCGGCCTGCCCGACGACTTCTCCCGCCGCATCGCCCGCAACACCCAGTCCGTGCTGCTGGAGGAGTCCCGGCTGTCGGCGGTGATCGACCCGGCGGGCGGCTCCTGGTACGTCGAGCGGCTCACCGAGGACCTCGCCCAGGCCGCGTGGCGCTGGTTCCAGGAGATCGAGGCCGGGGGCGGGATCGCCGCAGCGCTGCGCTCCGGCCTGGTCGCCGACCGGCTCGCCGAGACCTGGGAGCGCCGCCGCGCCAACCTCGCCGACCGCACCGACGCCATCACCGGCGTCAGCGAGTTCCCGAACCTGGGCGAGAAGCCCGTGGTGCGCCGCCCCGCCCCGCCGGAGCCCGGCGGCGGGCTGCCCGTCGTCCGCTACGCCCAGGACTTCGAGGCGCTGCGCGACCGCGCCGACGCCGCGCCCGAGCGGCCGAAGGTCTTCCTGGCCACGCTCGGACCGGTCGCCGCGCACACCGCCCGCGCGACCTTCGCCGCCAACCTGCTCCAGGCGGGCGGCGTCGAGACCCCGCAGGCCGGTCCCACGAGGACCCCCGACGACGTCGTCGCGGCGTTCCGCGCCAGCGGCGCCCGCGTCGCCTGCCTGTGCGGCAGCGAGAGCTCCTACGCGGAGCTGGCCGCCCCCGTCGCCGACGCCCTGCGCGCGGCGGGCGCCGAGCGCGTCCTGCTCGCGGGCAAGCGGTCCGACGCGGTGATCGACGACCACCTGTTCCTGGGCTGCCCCGCGCTCGACGTGCTCGGGCGCACCTTCGAGTCCCTCGGAGTCCCACGATGATCCCCGACTTCAGCCGGGTCGACCTCGGCGCGCCGAGCGGGTCCGACGACCGGGCGCGCTGGCAGGCCGCGCTGCACGACGCCACCGGCAAGGGCGCCGACGCGCTCGCCTGGGAGACCCCGGAGGGCATCGGCGTCAAGCCGGTCTACACCGCCGAGGACCTGGCGGGCCTTGACTTCCTGCGCACCTACCCCGGCGTCCCGCCGTACCTGCGCGGCCCGTACCCGACCATGTACGTCAACCAGCCGTGGACCATCCGGCAGTACGCCGGGTTCTCCACCGCCGAGGAGTCCAACGCCTTCTACCGCCGCAACC
Organism: Actinosynnema pretiosum; assembly: GCF_024171695.1. Taxonomy (GTDB): domain Bacteria; phylum Actinomycetota; class Actinomycetes; order Mycobacteriales; family Pseudonocardiaceae; genus Actinosynnema; species Actinosynnema pretiosum. The sequence goes on from NZ_JAMTCF010000007.1 coordinate 408,951, forward strand.
TCGCGGCCGGGCAGAAGGGCCTGTCGGTCGCGTTCGACCTGGCCACCCACCGGGGCTACGACTCCGACCACCCGCGCGTGGCGGGCGACGTGGGCATGGCGGGCGTGGCCATCGACTCCATCTACGACATGCGGATGCTCTTCGACGGCATCCCGCTGGACCGGATGAGCGTGTCGATGACCATGAACGGCGCGGTGCTGCCCGTGCTGGCGCTGTACGTCGTGGCCGCCGAGGAGCAGGGGGTGGAACCGGCGAAGCTGGCCGGGACCATCCAGAACGACATCCTCAAGGAGTTCATGGTCCGCAACACCTACATCTACCCGCCGAGACCGTCGATGCGGATCATCTCCGACATCTTCGCCTTCACCTCGCGGTCCATGCCGAAGTTCAACTCCATCTCGATCTCCGGCTACCACATGCAGGAGGCCGGGGCGACCGCCGACCTGGAGCTGGCCTACACGCTCGCGGACGGCGTCGAGTACCTGCGCGCCGGTCGCGGCGCCGGTCTGGACGTGGACGCGTTCGCGCCCCGGCTGTCGTTCTTCTGGGCCGTGGGCATGAACTTCTACATGGAGATCGCCAAGCTGCGCGCCGCCCGGCTGCTGTGGGCCAAGCTGGTCAAGGGCTTCGAGCCGAAGTCGCCCAAGTCGCTGTCGCTGCGCACGCACTGCCAGACCTCCGGCTGGTCGCTGACCGCGCAGGACGTGTTCAACAACGTCGCCCGCACCTGCGTGGAGGCGATGGCCGCCACCCAGGGCCACACCCAGTCGCTGCACACCAACGCGCTCGACGAGGCGCTGGCGCTGCCCACCGACTTCTCCGCCCGGATCGCCCGCAACACCCAGCTGCTGATCCAGCAGGAGTCCGGCACCACGCGGGTGATCGACCCGTGGGGCGGCAGCGCGTTCGTGGAGCGGCTCACCCACGACCTCGCGCACCGGGCGTGGGCGCACATCACCGAGGTGGAGGCGGCGGGCGGGATGGCCGCCGCGATCGACGCGGGCATCCCCAAGCTGCGCATCGAGGAGGCCGCCGCCCGCACCCAGGCGCGCATCGACTCCGGCAGGCAGCCGGTGATCGGCGTGAACAAGTACCCGGTGGACGCGGACGAGCAGATCGAGGTGCTCAAGGTCGACAACGCGGGCGTGCGGGCCAGCCAGCTCGCCAAGCTGGAGCGGCTGCGCGCCGAGCGCGACCAGGCCGAGGTGGAGTCCGCGCTGGGCGCGCTCACCCGCGCGGCGGGCGCGGACACCGGCGACGCGGCGGGCAACCTGCTGGAGCTGGCCATCTCCGCCGCCCGCGCCAAGGCCACGGTCGGGGAGATCTCCGAGGCGCTCGGCAAGGTGTGGGGCCGCCACTCCGCGCAGATCAGGACGATCACCGGCGTGTACCGGGAGGAGGTCGGGGCGGTGTCCAACGTGGAGAGCACCCGCGCCAGGGTCGCGGCGTTCGCCGAGGAGGAGGGCCGCCGCCCGCGCGTCCTGGTCGCCAAGATGGGCCAGGACGGGCACGACCGGGGCCAGAAGGTGATCGCGACCGCGTTCGCCGACCTCGGCTTCGACGTCGACGTCGGCCCGCTGTTCCAGACCCCGGACGAGGTGGCGCGCCAGGCCGTGGAGGCCGACGTGCACGTGGTCGGCGTGTCCTCGCTGGCCGCCGGGCACCTGACCCTGGTGCCCGCGCTGCGCTCGGCGCTGGCCGAGCTGGACCGGGACGACATCATGATCGTGGTCGGCGGCGTGATCCCGCCGCAGGACTTCGAGGCGCTGCGGGAGGCGGGCGCGTCGGCGATCTTCCCGCCCGGCACGGTCATCGCCGAGGCCGCCGCCGACCTGCTGCGCGAGCTGTCGGCCAGGCTCGGGCATGGCTAGGCGGCTCACCGCGGCCGAGTACGCCGAGGGGGTGCTGGGCGGCAGCAGGGCCGTGCTCGCCCGCGCCATCACCCTGGTCGAGTCCACCCGCCCCGACCACCGCGAGCTGGCGCAGGAGCTGCTGGTCGAGCTGCTGCCCCGCTCCGGCGGCGCGCACCGGGTGGGCGTGACCGGGGTGCCGGGCGTCGGCAAGTCCACGTTCATCGACGCCTTCGGCACCATGCTCACCGAGCGCGGGCGCCGGGTCGCGGTGCTGGCCGTCGACCCGTCGTCCACCCGCACCGGCGGCAGCATCCTCGGCGACAAGACCCGCATGGCCCGGCTGTCGGTGGACCAGCGCGCGTTCATCCGGCCCTCGCCCACCTCGGGCACGCTCGGTGGCGTCGCCAAGGCCACCCGCGAGTCGATCGTGCTGGTGGAGGCGGCCGGGTACGACGTGGTGCTGGTGGAGACCGTGGGCGTCGGGCAGTCCGAGACGGCGGTGGCGAACATGACGGACTGCTCGCTGCTGCTCACCCTGGCCCGCACCGGCGACCAGCTCCAGGGCATCAAGAAGGGCGTGCTGGAGCTGGCCGACGTGGTCGCGGTCAACAAGGCGGACGGCGAGCACGCGCTGGAGGCCCGCAAGGCGGCCCGCGAGCTGGCGGGCGCGCTGCGGCTGCTGCGCGCGCACGACGCGCCGTGGCACCAGCCGGTGCTCACCTGCAGCGGGCTCGACGGGACCGGGCTGGACGAGGTGTGGCGGCAGGTCGAGAAGCACCGGGCCACCCTGGAGGAGGCCGGGCTGCTGGAGCGGCGGCGCAGCGACCAGCAGGTCGGGTGGGCGTGGGCGATGGTGGAGGACCGGGTGCTCGGCGGGCTGCGGGCCGATCCTGGCGTGCGCGCCGAGGCGCCGGACCTGGAGCTGGCGGTGCGGGAGGGGCGGCTCACCGCCACCCTCGCCGCGGAGCGCATCCTCGAACTATTCACTCGCCGTTGAGAATCACTGGTTCAGGCGACCACTGACAGTGGTAACCAGACGGTGCGATGACTAGTCTGAGTAACCATGTGGCGTTCTGTGCTCGCGGTGTGGCTCTTCGCGGTCGTCTGCGCTGTCGGCACGTCCGCCACAGCGGCGGCGGCCCCGGAGCCGCAGGTCAGCGCTGCCTCGGCAGCGGTGTCGGGCGCGCGCCTCCAGCAGCCGGGGGACACCCCGGCGCCCGGCGGGACCGAGACCGTGGCCCCGGCGCCGACCAGCGCCGAGAACGGTCAGCCCGCGGGCGACTCGTCACCCGGAGTCAGCAGCGAGACCAAGCGCAAGCTGTGGCTCGGGGCGATCGCGCTGCTCCTGTTCGGCGGCGTCTTCTGGCGCAACAAGCGCAAGTGGGACCGGCGCAAGTCGTAGGGGTCCCGACCGGGGCTCGCCCACCCGGCCGTCCGCCCGACCCGCCGTCGAACCGGTCGCCGAACGACGGCGTGTCGGTCACCCCGACGGGGCTGCGGCACCCGTCCCCCGGCCCGCTCCGGCGACCCCGCGCAGGTCACGGGCCTCCCAACCAGTGGGAGACCGGTCTCTCATCTGCTGGGAGCAGTCGGGCGGTATATGGTCCCCTGACAGGTGCACCGGCGCGCTTGATCGGTCTGACCGAACTTCGTCGCACCGTTTGGCGCACCCCCGTGACCGGCCGCCGGTTGATCAAGGTGGGGAGCGTCACGCCCGCCGGGGCTGGTGCAGGATGGACGCAAATGGGTACCGACTTCAAGAAGCGCACGCGCTCGGCGGTCGAGCGCCACTCCGACGCGCTGGTCGCCCTGTCCCACAGCATCCACGCCGAGCCCGAGCTGGCGTTCCAGGAGCACCGCAGCGCGGCCAAGGTCGCCGACCTGCTGGAGGGCTCCGGCTTCGAGGTGGAGCGCGGCACGGCAGGCCTGGAGACCGCCTTCACCGCCACCTGCGGCAGCGGTGACCTGGTCGTGGCGCTGTGCGCCGAGTACGACGCCCTCCCCGAGGTCGGCCACGCCTGCGGCCACAACGTGATCGCCGCCGCGTCCGCAGGGGCCGGGCTCGCGCTGCGCGACCTCGCCGACGAGCTGGGGCTGACCGTCAAGGTGATCGGCACCCCGGCCGAGGAGGTCGGCGGCGGCAAGGTCCTCATGCTGGAGCGCGGCGCGTTCGACGGCGTCGGCCTCGCGATGATGGTGCACCCCGCCCCCTACGAGGCGGTGGCGGCCCGCTCGCTCGCGCTCACGGACCTGGAGGTCCGCTACACCGGCCGCCCCTCGCACGCCGCAGCCGCGCCCCACCGGGGGATCAACGCGGGCGACGCGCTCACCGTCGCGCAGGTCGCCATCGGACTGGCCAGGCAGCACTTCGAGCCCGGCCAGATGATCAGCGGCGTCGTGACCAGGGGCGGGGCGGCCCCCAACATCATCCCCGCGCACACCTCAGCCGTGTACGACCTGCGAGCCGACGACCTCGACTCGCTGATCGGCCTGGAGGAGCGCATCAGGAACTGCTTCCGCGCGGGAGCGGTGGCGACCGGCTGCGACCACGAGGTCGTGCAGGTCTCGCCCCCGTACGCGGAGCTGACCCCTGACCAGTGGCTCGCGGACGCCTACCGGCGCGCTGCAACGGAACTGGGCAGGAACCCGATGAGTCCCGAAGAGGAACAGCGGGAGAAGATCGGCAGCACGGACATGGGCAACATCACCCGCGTGCTGCCGTCGATCCACCCGACCATCGCAATCGACTGCGGAGACGCGGTGAACCACCAAATCGAGTTCGCTACTGCCTGCGCGTCGGCTTCCGCCGACCGCGCCCTGCTCGACGGGGCGCTCGCCCTCGCCTGGACCACGATCGCCGCGGCGTCCGACGCCGACCAGCGGGCCAGGTTGATCGCCGGGGCGGTGGGGGCGTCGTGACGATCCTCGACTCGCGTCCCGAACTGCCGAGTGAGAAGGGCTCCGAAGTGCTGCTGACCGAGCGCGGGGTCAGCATTGCCCCTGTGGACGACCTGGGTGAGGGCCGTGGCCCCTCGTGGCTGGACGACTGGCTGTCGGCGAACGGGTCCGAGGTCATCGCCTGGCGGCGGCACATCCACGCGCACCCCGAGCTGTCCCGCAAGGAGTACCGCACCACCGAGCTGATCGGCGACGTGCTGCGCTCGGCCGGGCTCAAGCCCAGGGTGCTGCCCGGCGGCACCGGCCTGGTGTGCGACGTGGGCAGCGGACCCCGGTGCGTGGCGCTGCGCGCGGACATCGACGCGCTGCCGCTGCGCGAGAACACCGGCGCGCCCTACGCGTCCGAGGTCGACGGGGTCTCGCACGCGTGCGGCCACGACGCGCACACCACCGTGCTGCTCGGCGCGGCGCTCGCGCTGGCCTCGGCCACCGAGCTGCCCGGCCGGGTGCGGCTGGTCTTCCAGCCCGCCGAGGAGATCATGCCCGGCGGCGCGCTCGACGTGCTCGCGGCCGGTGGCCTCGACGGGGTCGAGCGGATCTTCGGCCTGCACTGCGACCCCCGGCTCCAGGCCGGGCGGATCGGCACCAGGGTCGGCGCGATCACGTCCGCGTCGGACCTGCTGGAGCTGCGCCTGACCTCCCCCGGCGGCCACACCTCCCGCCCGCACCTGACCGCCGACCTGGTGCACGCGCTCGGCACGGTGATCACCGGGCTGCCGACGCTGCTGTCGCGCCGGGTCGACCCGAGGTCGGGCACGGTGCTCGTGTGGGGCGCGGTGCACGCGGGCGAGGCGGCCAACGCGGTGCCGCAGGACGGCGTGCTGCGCGGAACGCTGCGCACCGGCGACCGGGACATCTGGGCCGAGCTGGAACCGCTGGTCAAGGAGCTGGTGTCGTCCCTGCTGGCCCCGCTGGGCGTCGGCTTCGACCTGCACCACCGCCGGGGCGTGCCGCCCGTGGTGAACGACCGCGAGTCGACCATGCTGCTGCGCGCGGGCATCGAGGCCGCGCTGGGCGAGGACGCGCTGGCGGGCACCCAGCAGTCGTCGGGCGGCGAGGACTTCGGCTGGTACCTGGAGCACGTGCCGGGCTCGTTCGCGCGCCTGGGCGTGTGGGACGGCGAGGAGCCCCCGCGCGACCTGCACCAGCCGACGTTCAACCTGGACGAGCGGGCGCTGATGGTCGGCGTGCGCGTCATGGTGCACACGGCGCTGGCGGCGCTGGCGTAGGCCTGCCCGCAGTTGTCGCTCCGCCCCGCCACCGCGTCCGGTGGTGGGGCGGAGTGCTGTTCGGGGCGCGCTGCGGTTGCGGCGCGGCTCCGGTCACGCGCCGGGCGGCCCGCCGAGGCCGGTGCGGCCGACCGGCTCCGGCCGCTCCTCCGGCTTGCTCTGGCCCGGTTTGCTCTGACCCGGCGTGCTTCGGTTCGGCGTGCTCTGGTCCGGCCTGTTTCGGTCCGGCATGCTTCGGCCCGGCGTGCTTCGGCCCGGCCTGCATCGGTCCGGCGTGCTTCGGTCGGGCGTGTTCTGGCCCGACGTGCTTCGGCCCGGCCTGCTCTGGTCCGCCCTGCCCCGATCCGCCCTGCTCCGGTCCGGGCGAGCCCGAGACGGTCCGGGGTCGTGCGCGACCAGCCCGCCGAGGGCGGCGCGGTCGCCCCCGTTCCGGTGGCCGGGGTGCTCTCGCCGCCCGCGCAGCCACCGGCTAGCGGCAGGTCGTCCTCGAACTCGCTCCCGGTCGGGGCCGTCGCCCTCGTTCCCGCTGTTCAGGTTCCCGCTGTTCAGCGAACCTGGGGCAGCCGGGCAGCCGGGCAGCCGGGCAGCCGGGCAGCCGGGCGGGCGCCTGCGCGTCAGCGATCCGGCGGTCGCCAGCCGAGCCACGGGGGCGGTGGGGGAGCGGGCGGGATCGGTGGTCGTCCGGCCAGGTCCCAGCCGTCCGCCGTCCACGCCGGGCGCGTCGCGGCGGTCAGCCACAGCGCCGCCGACGTCAAGCCGATCAGCCAGGTCGCCGCCCCGTGCGTCCACGGCGGCTCGTGCGGCCAGCTCCCCGCCTGGGCGGTGTGCGCCCACGCCAGCGACGACGCCGCCGCCAGGTACGCGGTGACCGGTCTGCGCGCGAGCACCGCCGCCGCGCAGACCAGCGGGAACACCGACGGCTCCACGAGCAGCGGCACGGCCGTGGCCAGCACCACCCGCACCTTCAGCAGCCGGTGCGCGGCGATCACGTCGTCCACCTCGGGCCTCGGCGCGCGCCGCCGCGCGACGTGCGCCCGGTCGGCCAGGTCGAGCACCACCGGGTAGCCCACCGCGCTGACCAGCAGCAACGCCACGCCCACGGGCAGCAGCGGGGCGGCGGCCGGGCTCCAGCCGTCCAGGACAGCGCCCACGCCGAACGCCGTCAGCAGCACCATCGGCACCGGCAGCCACAGGCACGCCCGCAGCAGGTGCGCCTGCCCGTCCCGCAGCGCCAGACCGGTCGTCGCCACGACGAACCGCAGCGCGACCGGCCCGAGCACGCCGAGCACCGCGATCACCACGACCCCGATCGGCAGCCCGTGGTCCGAGGGCGACTCGCCCAGCCGCGCGACCACCCCGAACCCCGCGCCGAGCACGACCAGCGCGGGCCAGTACAGCCACGGCAGCACCGCGCGCAGCACCTCGGCGGCCCGGTCGACCACCCGCGCCGCCCCGCTCCCCGCCGACACCCGGAACTGCCCCACCAGCCACCCCCTGGACGGTGCTCCACCACCCAGCGTGCTCCCGAGCGGGCAGGTAACCCACCGCTTCAGGTGACGGCCACCCGTTCAGCCCACGCGGAAACGCCACCGCCCGGCCCACGCGCGAAGGCGTGGACCGGGCGGCGGGAACGTCGCTCAGCGCGGGATCAGGACACCGGCTCCACCAGCTCCGGCCGCACCTCCGGCGCCGCCGACCGCACCGCGTCCGCCGCCTGGTCGCTCGGCTCGTCCTGCGAGGCCCGCTCGGCCTCCACCCGCGCCGTGTACACCTCGACCTCGCGCGCGATCGCCGCCTCGTCCCATCCGAGCACCCCGGCCATCAGCCTGGCCACCGCGTCGGCCGACTCGACGCCCCGGTGCGGGTACTCGATCGAGATCCGGGTGCGCCTGGTCAGCACGTCCTCCAGGTGCAGCGCGCCCTCGTGCGAGGCCGCGTACACCACCTCCACCTGGAGGTAGTCCGGCGAACCGGGGATCGGCTTGAGCAGCTCCGGCGCGTCCGCGGCCAGCGCCAGCACCTCGTGCACCAGCGAGCCGTACCGGTCCAGCAGGTGCCGCACCCGGTACGGGTGCAGGCCGTGCTCGGTCGCCAGGTGGTCGGCCTGGTTCACCAGCGCGTGGTACCCGTCCGCGCCCACCAGCGGCACCTTGTCGGTGATCGACGGCTGGATGCGGCCCGGCAGGTCGACCGACGCCGCGTTCACCGCGTCCGCGCCCATCACCCGGTAGGTGGTGTACTTGCCGCCCGCGATCGCGACCAGGCCGGGCGCGACCCGCGCCACCGCGTGCTCGCGCGAGAGCTTCGACGTGGACTCGCTCTCCCCGGCCAGCAGCGGCCGGAGGCCCGCGTACACGCCCTCGATGTCCTCGTGCGCCAGCGGCGTCGCCAGCACGCTGTTGACCTGGGCGAGCAGGTAGTCGATGTCGGCCCTGGTCGCGGACGGGTGCGACAGGTCCAGGTTCCAGTCCGTGTCGGTCGTGCCGATGATCCAGTGGTTGCGCCACGGGATCACGAACAGCACCGACTTCGTCGTGCGCAGGATGAGCCCGGTCTCGGACACGATCCGGTCCCTGGGCACCACGATGTGCACGCCCTTGCTGGCCCGCACCCGGAACCGGCCCCTGCTGCCGGACAGCCGCTGCAGCTCGTCCGTCCACACGCCGGTCGCGTTGATCACCGCGTGCGCCCGGACGTCGGTCTCCCGCCCGTCCTCCACGTCGCGCACCCGCACGCCGGACACCCGGTCCGACTCGTGCAGGAAGTCGATGACCTGCGTCGACGGCCGCACGACCGCGCCGTAGTGGGCGGCGGTGCGCCCGACCATCATGGTGTGCCGCGCGTCGTCGGCCTGCGCGTCGAAGTAGCGGATGCCGCCGATCAGCGCGTCCTGCTTGAGCGAGGGCGCCAGCCGCAGCGCGCCCGACCGGCTCAGGTGCTTCTGCCCCGGCACCGAGCGCGCGCCGCCCATGGTGTCGTACATCAGCAGCCCGGCGGCGGTGTACGGGCGCTCCCACACCCGGTTCGCCAGCGGGTACAGGAAGCTCACCGGCTTGACCAGGTGCGGCGCGATCTTGGTGAGCATCAGCTCCCGCTCGCGCAGCGCCTCCCTGACCAGCCCGAACTCCAACTGCTCCAGGTAGCGCAGGCCACCGTGGAAGAGCTTGCTCGACCGGCTCGACGTGCCCGAGGCGAGGTCGCGGGCCTCCACGAGGGCCACCTTCAGGCCTCTGGTGGCCGCGTCCAGGGCCGCGCCGACGCCGACCACGCCGCCGCCGACGATCACCAGGTCGAAGGTCTCCTCACCGAGCCTGCGCCACGACCGCTCCCGGTCCTCGGGACCGAGCCTGCCCGTTGCGGAGGTTCGTGACGGGTTGCGCGTGGCCACTGGAAAGCGCCTCCTCGACGTGCTGTCCGACCGGAGGCCGCTCGCACTCGGCGGCGCCGCCGGATCGTCCTAGCTGGACTGACTGCTCCACGGTACCCGCTGATGTGTCCGGTATGGACAAGTCGATCATGGCGATTTAACGTCACACTCCGTGGGATGGGCGACGACGCCGAGCCCGGCTGGTCGCCGTCCACCTGCACGAGAGGAGGTTCGGCGACATGACCGCCGGTTCGATCTTCGTCTGGGAGACGCTCGGCACCGCGGTGCTCATCCTGCTGGGTGCGGGCGTCGTGGCCAACGTGACGCTCAAGGACTCGTTGGGCAAGGGCGGCGGCTGGCTGCTGGTCAACTTCGGCTGGGGCCTCGCCGTGTTCGTGGGCGCCAGCGTCTCCGCCCCCAGCGGGGCCCACCTCAACCCCGCCGTCACCCTCGGCCTGGCCGCCGCGGGCAAGACCGAGTGGACCGACGTGCCGGTCTACTTCGCCGGGCAGATGATCGGTGCCATGCTCGGCGCCACCCTGGCCTGGCTGGCCTACAAGAAGCAGTTCGACACCCACGACGACCCGGCGGGCACCAGGGGCGTCTTCTGCACCGGCCCCACCGTCGCCAGCGCGCCCTGGAACGTGCTCACCGAGGTGATCGGCACGTTCGTGCTGGTCATCTGGATCCTCCTCAGCCCCGGCGTCGAGGTCGCCGCCGACGGCACCCCCAACTTCGGCAACTCGGCCCTGGGGTACGCGGGCGTGGCGTTCCTCGTGATCGGCCTCGGCGCCTCCCTCGGCGGCCCCACCGGCTACGCCATCAACCCGGCCCGCGACCTCGGCCCCCGCATCGTCTACGCGCTCCTCCCGATCAAGGGCAAGGGCAGCGCCGAGTGGGGGTACTCCTGGGTCCCGGTGGTCGGGCCGCTGATCGGCGGCGCGCTCGCCGCGCTCCTGTACCTGGCACTCCCGGTCTGACCGGACCTCCTCCGACGACGAAGGACCACTGATGACGAAGTACGTCGCCGCCATCGACCAGGGCACGACATCCACCCGCTGCATGGTCTTCGACCACTCCGGGCGGGTCGTCGCCGTCGACCAGAAGGAGCACGAGCAGATCTTCCCGAAGGCGGGGTGGGTCGAGCACGACGCCGAGGAGATCTGGCTCAACACGCGCCAGGTCGCGGCGGGCGCGCTGGCCAGGGCCGACCTGAACGCCTCGGACCTGGCCGCCGTCGGCATCACGAACCAGCGCGAGACCGCGCTGGTGTGGGACCGGACCACCGGCAAGCCGGTCTACAACGCGATCGTCTGGCAGGACACCCGCACCGACCGCATCTGCGCGGAGCTGGGCGCCCTCGGCGGCGGTCAGGAGCGGTACCGGGCCAAGACCGGCCTGCCGCTGGCCACGTACTTCTCCGGGCCGAAGGTCAAGTGGGTGCTCGACAACGTCGAGGGCGCGCGCGAGCGGGCCGAGGCGGGCGACCTGCTGTTCGGCAACATGGACACCTGGGTCCTGTGGAACCTGACCGGCGGCGTCCACGGCGGTCTGCACGTCACGGACCCGACCAACGCCTCCCGCACGCTCCTGATGGACCTGGACACCCTGGACTGGGACGCGGACATCGCGGCCGACATGGGCATCCCGCTGTCGATGCTGCCGGAGATCCGGTCCTCGTCCGAGGTGTACAGCGAGGTCAAGACGCGGGGCGCGCTGGAGGGCGTGCCGATCGCGGGCGTGCTGGGCGACCAGCAGGCGGCGACGTTCGGGCAGGCGTGCCTGTCGCCGGGCGAGGCCAAGAACACCTACGGGACCGGCAACTTCCTGCTGCTCAACACCGGCACGGAGAAGGTGATGAGCGAGAACGGGCTGCTCACCACCGTCTGCTACAAGATCGGCGACAAGGCCCCGGTGTACGCGCTGGAGGGGTCGATCGCGGTCACCGGGTCGCTGGTGCAGTGGCTGCGGGACAACCTGGGCATGATCGGGACCGCGGCGGAGATCGAGCAGCACGCCCGGACCGTGGAGGACAACGGCGGGGCGTACTTCGTCCCGGCGTTCTCGGGCCTGTTCGCGCCGTACTGGCGGTCGGACGCGCGCGGGGCGATCGTCGGGCTGACCCGGTTCGTGAACAAGGGGCACCTGGCGCGGGCGGTCCTGGAGGCCACGGCGTACCAGTCGCGCGAGGTCATCGACGCGATGAACGCGGACTCGGGCGTGCCGCTGAAGTCGCTGAAGGTCGACGGCGGGATGGTCGTCAACGAGCTGCTGATGCAGTTCCAGGCCGACATCCTCGGGGTTCCGGTGATCCGGCCGGTGGTGAACGAGACCACGGCGCTGGGCGCGGCGTACGCGGCGGGGCTGGCGGTCGGGTTCTGGGCGTCGGAGGACGACATCCGGCAGAACTGGGCGCAGGACAAGCAGTGGGAGCCCGCGATGGACGACTCGGTGCGGGAGAAGCAGTACCGGAGCTGGAAGAAGGCCGTGACGAAGACCTTCGACTGGGTGGACGACGAGGACTGAGGTCGGCGCGCGAGGGGGCCGCTCCGGACGAGCGGCCCCCTCGCGCCCGCACGTCACACGTCGCGCCTGCCGAACACCACCCCGGCCGCGACCAGCACCCCGACCACCCAGGCCACCAGCACCGCAGCCCCCGCACCGGCGCCGAGCGTGCTGTCCCCGGCGGCCACCACGGTGGTGAAGGAAGCCCCCGCCGAGCTGGGCAGGAACCGCAGGACCGAGGTCCAGTCGTCCGGCAGCAGGCCACCGGCCATCGCGGGCAGCACCAGCACGCCGCCGATCACCGCCCCGATGCTCCCGGCCGTGCTGCGCAGCAGCACCCCCAGGCCGAGCCCGAGCAGCCCGATCGCGGTCACGTACCCGGCCATGCCCAGCACCGAGCGCAGCACGCCCTCGTCGCCGAGCGCGACCACGTCGGCGTCCCCGCCGGACAGCACGGCCATCCCGACCTGGAACGCCCCGAACACGCCCACCAGCGCCGCCGGGAGCGAGGTCGCCGTGAACACGACCGCCTTGGCCAGCACCACCTGCCACCGCCGGGGCACCGCCGCCACCGTGGTGGAGACCATCCGCGACCCGAACTCGCGGGCGCCCGCCATGCCGCCGAGCACGCCGAGGACCAGCACCGCGAGGTTCGCCCCGGTCAGCGCGACCGCCAGCGGGTCGGAGGTCGCCGCGAACGGTCCACCGGGCCCCGGCGCGCCCTCCGGCGTCGACACCGCCCCCACCGACACCGACGTGGCCAGCGCGCTGAACCCGACCAGCACCAGCACCACCACCGCCAGCCCGACCCAGGTGCCGCGCAGGCTCCGCGCCTTCACCCACTCGAACCGGATCGCGGTCCACAGCGTCTGCCGCGCCGCCACCCGCGCGCCCACGACGGGGCCGGGGAGGACGGTCCGCTCCGCCACGTCGGTCATCAGGCCGCCTCCCCGCGCTGAGCGGTGGTCCCCGCGTACTCGACGCTGTCGCGGGTCAGCTCCAGGTACGCCGACTCCAGCGACGTGGACAGCGCCGTCAACCCGTGGAGGCGCAGCCCCCGCGCCGCCGCGAGGTCGCCGATCACCGAGGGCGCCGCGCCCCGCACCTCCAACCGCCCCGGCTCCGCGGTCGTCACCGCGGCACCGCCGCCGACCAGCAGCGACGCCAGCTCGTCCGCGTCCGGCGACAGCACCGACACCCGCCCGCCGCCGGAGGCGTCCTCGGTGAACCGGGCGATGGTCGTGTCCGCGAGGACGCGCCCCTGCCCGATCACCAGCAGGTGCTCGGCCACCAGCTCCATCTCGCTCATCAGGTGCGACGACAGCAGCACCGTGCGCCCCTCCGCCGCCAGCTCGTGCAGCAGCGCGCGGATCCACTGGACGCCGTCGATGTCGAGCCCGTTGACCGGCTCGTCCAGCAGCAGCACCGGCGGGTCGGCCAGCAGCGCGGCGGCGATGCCGAGGCGCTGCCCCATGCCCAGTGAGAACGACCCGGCCCGCTTGTGCGCGACCTCGGTCAGCCCGACCGACGCCAGCACCTCGTCCACCCGCCGCTTGCCGATGCCGACGGTCGCGCCGAGCGCCAGCAGGTGGTCGCGCGCGCTGCGCCCGCCGTCGACCGCCTTGGCGTCCAGCAGCGCCCCGACCTCGGCCAGCGGCGCGCGCAGCGCCGAGTAGGGCTTGCCGTTCACCAGCGCGGCCCCGGAGGTCGGCCGGTCCAGGCCGAGCACCATGCGCATGGTGGTGGACTTGCCCGCCCCGTTGGGGCCGAGGAACCCGGTGACCACACCCGGCTCGATGGTGGCGGTGATCCCGTCCACGGCGGTCTTCTCGCCGTACCGCTTGGTGAGCCGTCGCAGTTCGATCATCTTGTTCCCGTCGTCCGTCGTGTGCCGTCCACTGTGGTCGGAGCACGGCGGGAGGGCGTCGTCCCGACGCGGGCACCTCACCTGCCGCGAACGCGGTACACCGCCCCCACCCCGCTACCACGCCCGCACGACGCCCCGGCCCGCCCGAGGCTCGTACGGTGTCCACCGTGCACCTGCCCGGCACCACCTCCCCTCCGCGGCTACCGTGATCGCCGTGCTGCGCCGGACCACGTCGGCGATCGGTGGCTGGCGCTCCCGCCACCCGCTGGCGGCCGACGTCGCCCTGGCCTGCGCCCTGTCCACCGCGAGCGTCGCAGCCGACCTGGCGAGCGCGGGCCCACTGCACGACGGCGTGATCGACGGCCCTGACCTGGTCGCGACCGCCATCGCCCTGGGCGGCGTCGCCCTGCGCGGCAGGTGGCCGCGCCAGGTCCTGGTGGGCACGGCGATCGCGGCGGGCCTGGTGATCCTGCTGGCGGGCATCCGCCCCGTGCTCCCGCTGGCGATCGGCCTGATCGCCTACACCGCCGCCTCCCGCACCCCGAGCCGGGGGGCGTGGACGACGGCGGCGGCCGTGGCGGCGGGCCTGTACGCGGTGGAGGCGTACGCGGTCACCGGCGTGCCGTGGTCGACCGAGGGCTTCCCGGCGGTGGCGTGGATCGGCATGACCACCGCCCTGGGCGAAGCCGCCCGCACGGGACGCGCGCACATCGCCGAGGTGGAGGGGCGGGCCAGGCACGCCGAGCAGACCCGCGAGGAGGAAGCCGCCCGGCGGGTGGTCGAGGAGCGGGTCCGCATCGCCCGCGACCTGCACGACGTCGTGGCCCACCACATCGCCGTGATCAACGTCCAGGCGGGCGCGGCGACCCACGTCCTGGACCGCGACCCCGCCAAGGCCGCGCAGGCGCTGGGCCACATCCGGGACGCCTGCGAGGTCGTGCTGGGCGAGCTGTCGTCGATCGTCGGCGTGCTGCGCCAGTCCGGCGACACCGATCCCCCGCACCGCCTGGACGACCTCACCGCCCTGGTCGGCGCGATCACCGCCGCCGGGCTGTCCGTGGAGCGCGAGCAGCTGGGCACCCCAGGGGCACTCCCCTCGGTGGTGGACGTGGCCGCCTACCGCATCATCCAGGAAGCGCTGACCAACGCCCACAAGCACGGCACGGGCACCGCCCACCTGATCGTCGCCTACACCGACGAGGGCGTGAGCCTGACCGTCACCAACCACCGCGCCCGCACCGCGAGCAGGCAGCCGGGCTCGGGCTACGGCCTGATCGGGATGCGCGAACGCGCCGCCACCGCAGGCGGAACCCTGAGCGCGGGCCCGACCCCGGAAGGCCGCTTCACCGTGCACGCCGAGCTCCCGGCCCCGAGGAGGACCCCGTGACCACCCGAGTCCTGCTCGCCGACGACCAGCCCCTGATCCGCGCCGGCTACCGCATGATCCTGGACTCCGAACCGGACCTGGAGGTCGTCGGCGAGGCGGTCAACGGCCGGGAAGCGGTGTTCCTGGCCCGCACCACCCGCGCCGACGTGGTCCTGATGGACATCCGGATGCCCGAGGTGGACGGCATCGAGGCGACCCGCCGCATCGCCGCCGACGAGGACCTCGCCGGGGTGCGCATCCTGGTCCTGACCACGTTCGAGGAGGACGAGAACGTGCTCAGGGCCGTGCGCGCGGGCGCGGCGGGCTTCCTCGGGAAGAACGTCGGCCCCGCCGAACTGCTGCACGCGGTCCGGACCGTGGCGTCAGGCGACTCGATCCTGTCGCCCGCCGCCACCAAGGCCCTGGTGCGGCACGTCCTGGCCCACCCGGAGTCCGATCCGCCCCCGAGCGCGACCGCGCTGGAACTGCTGACCGACCGCGAGCGCGAGGTCGTGGTCCTGGCCGCCCACGGCCTGTCGAACGACCGCATAGCCGAGCACCTGCACCTGTCCCCGCTGACCGCCAAGACCCACGTGAACCGCGCGATGTCCAAGCTGGACGTCCGCGACCGCGCACAACTGGTCGTCCTGGCCTACCGCACCGGCCTGGTCCGCCCGGACGACGCCCGGCCCTGACCGCGAACCCCGCCCTGAGCCGGGGCGCCCACGCGCGAAGGCCCCGGTCCCACCGGGGACCGGGGCCCGCGCGGACGTCGTGCGTCAGTCCAGGTCGTCGTGCCGCATCAGCTGCCGACCGGCCTCGGTGATCGAGCCCGTCAGCGACGGGTACACCGAGAACGTCGTCGCCAGGTCCTCCACGGTCAGCTGGTTCTGCACCGCCAGCGCGATCGGCAGGATCAGCTCGCTCGCCGTCGGGCCCACCACCACGCCGCCGATCACCACGCCGGTCGCCGGGCGGCAGAACAGCTTCACGAAACCGCGCCTCAGGCCCTCCATCTTGGCCCTCGGGTTGGTCGCCAGCGGCAGCATGACGGTGCGCGCCGGGACCTCGCCCGAGTCGATCGCCTGCTGGCTGATGCCGACCGTGGCGATCTCCGGGTTGGTGAACACGTTCGCCGCGACCGTCTTCAGCTTGATCGGGCTCACGCCCTCGCCGAGCGCGTGCCACATCGCGATCCGGCCCTGCATCGCCGCGACCGACGCCAGCAGCAGCACGCCGGTGCAGTCGCCCGCCGCGTACACGCCCGGCACCGACGTGCGCGACACCCGGTCCACCGGGATGTACCCGCCCTTGCCCAGCTCGACGCCGATCCGGTCCAGGCCCAGGCCCTCGGTGTTCGGGACCGACCCGACGGTCATCAGGGCGTGGCTGGCCTCGACCACGCGGCCGTCCGCGAGGTGGATCTTCACGCCGTCGCCGGTGTTCTCCACCCGGTCCGCGCGCGCGTGCTTCACCACGGCGGTCCCGCGCTCGGCGAACACGTCCTCCAGCACGGCCGCCGCGTCGGCGTCCTCGTGCGGCAGGACGCGGTCGCGGCTGGACACCATGGTCACCTTCACGCCCAGCTCGGTGTACGCCGACGCGAACTCCACGCCGGTGACGCCCGAGCCGATCACCGCCAGGTGCTCGGGCAGCTCCGGCAGGTCGTACAGCTGCCGCCAGTTCAGCACCCGCTCGCCGTCCGGCTCCGCGCCGGGCAGCACCCTCGGCGTGGCGCCGGTGGCGATCAGCACGACGTCCGCCTCCAGCACCTCCTCGGCCCCGTCCTCGGTCCGCGCCAGCACCCGGTGCTGCGCCAGGCCGCGCTCGTCGTCGCGGAACTCGGCGCTGCCGATGATGATCCGCACGCCCTCGCGCTGGAGCCGCGCCCGCACGTCGGCGGACTGCGCCAGCGCCAACCCCTTCACCCGGCCGTGCACGACCGGCAGCTCGACCGCGGCCTCGGTGTCGTCCGTCCGGATGCCCAGCTCACCCGCGCTGCGGAACGCCGACCGACTGGCGGCGGAGGCGATGAACGCCTTCGACGGCACGCAGTCGTACAGCACGCAGGCGCCACCGAGGCCTTCGCGCTCGATGACGGTCACGTCCGCGCCGTGCTGAGCCGCGACCAGCGCCGCCTCGTACCCAGCGGGCCCACCGCCCATGATGACGATGCGGGTCACGGGGGTTCCTCTCTGTCCAGAAGACAACGGGTGTCCGGATCGACAACCGCTCACAACCGTACGAACCGTACGCGGTCGGGTGTCGCAGCGTGTCGCGCGGTCTTCTCGGCCCTCCGGGTGATCTCGATGTCGCTAGGCTGTCGGGGTGCCGCTCTATGCCGCGTACGGGTCCAACATGGACCCGAACCAGATGAAGGAGCGAGCCCCGTACTCCCCCATGGCGGGGACCGGCTGGCTCGTCGGATGGCGTCTGACGTTCGGTGGCGAGGACCTCGGCTGGGAGGGCGCGCTCGCCACCATCGTCGAGGAGCCCGACTCCCAGGTGTTCTGCGTCCTCTACGACGTCAGCACCCCCGACGAGTCGAGCCTGGACCGCTGGGAGGGTGCCCTCGGGCTCTACAAGAAGATCAGACTGCGCGTGCAGACCATGGAGGGCTCCGAGGTCGCCTGGCTGTACGTGCTGGACGCGTACGAGGGCGGCCTGCCCTCGGCCCGGTACATCGGCGTGGTGGCGGACGCGGCCGAGGCCGCGGGCGCGCCCGACGACTACGTGGCCGACCTGCGCGTCCGCCCGTGCCGCAGCGTCGGCCCGCAGGGACCCCAGTGACCCCGCCACCCCGGTGACCCGCCGACCCCGGCGGCCCTGCCCGAGGTGGCGGGGCCGCGCGGCGGGGTGGGTCGCACGACCGGCGGTGTCGCCCGAAGCGGTGAACTTCGGGCGCGGTGGACGATCAGCGGGGCGCTATCATCCGCGCCCGCGCCGCCGGACCGGCCCCTGAGCGGGGCGGCGGCCCGGCCCGGCAGCCTGGTCGGCGGGCTAGGACGGCGTCTCCGCCAGCAGCTCCTCCAGGTGGTGCAGCAGCCGCCGGAAGTCCACCGGCGCCACCGTGCTCCACGCGACCTGCCCCGGCTGGGCCCGCCGCATCTGCACGTACCGCCCCTCGGGGCCGTCGAAGAACGCCACGACCCGGTCCGGCCGCACCCGCTTGCCCCACTTGTCCCGCCCGGCCGCGCCGAACTGGCCCCGGTTCCCGGCCTCCCGGAACATCTCGGCCAGCACGTGCGCGTCCTCGCCCCGCAGCCCGCGCTCCTTGAGCCCGCGCTCCAGGTCCTCCGGCTCCCGGACGCCCGCCGCGGCGGCCTCCAGGTCGGCGCTGGGCAGCGTCACCGAGTGCCCCGGCCCCGGCCCGAGCGCGGGCACGGCGCTCAGCGCCTCGCGCGGCATCCCCTCGGCGGACGCGGTGCGCAGGGTGAGCCGGTCGCCGTCGAGCACCGCCAGCGCGGCGGACTGCCCCTTGGCGGCGACCAGCACCCGGACGCTGCGCCCGTCGAGCCACAACCGGCCGTCGACCTCGCGCTGCGGGCGGTTCAGCAGGTGCAGCAGGTCCTCCAGGGTGGGGTCCAGCTCCAGCCGCCTGCCGAGACCGCGCCGCTCCAGCGCGTCCCACACCCGCTGCTCCAGCTCGCGCCGCTCCCCGTCGGTCTTGCCGGGGGAGGGCACCTTGAGCACCAGCGGCATCGTCTCCAGCCGCAGGTGCTCCCAGAGCACGTCGAACTCCAGCGCCGAGATGGTGACCGGGGCGCGCAGCCCGCTCTCGCCCAGGTCGAGGCCGAACGTGGTCATCGGTCGGACTGGTCCTCCCCGATCACCGGGGCCGAGCCCCGGCCGACCCCGTACACGTCGCCGGTCTCCCGCAGGTAGTCGGCGGCGTCGTGCAGCTGCTCCTCTTCCTCCTCGGCGCGCCGTCCGCCGAGCCCGCCGAACGGGTCGAACGCCTGACCCTGCGGGGCGAGCGGGACCGCGCGGCGGTGCGTGCTGTCCCCGTTCGCCTGGTTGGCCGCGCCGAGCGCGCCCGCCGCGCCACCGGGGCCCATGGCCGCCGAGTGCTGCGCGTTGGCGGCGGTGAAGGCGCCCAGCTCGCCGGAGCTGATGGCCGTGGTGCCGCTGGTCTGGCCGGGGGCGACCACGTGCAGGCCGTTCACCTCGGCGGCGGCGCGCTGCTCGGTCGTGGTGTCGTGCCGCGCCGAGTCGCTGCGCCCCGCTTCCTTGTCGCGCCCCTTGGACCCGGTCGTGCCGCCGACGCCGATCCCGGAGCCGGTGGTGGGCTTGGCGCCGGTCTCGGAGCCGCGCGGGTTCGTGCCGCCGTTCGACGGGTTCGCCTGCGAGACGTGCGTGCTGGAACCGCCCTTGGTCGTGCCGGGCCTGGTCTCGGCGACCGGCCTGGTCGTCGGGCGGGTGGTCGCGGGACCACCCCTGCCGCCGCCGCGCACCCCGCCGCGACCGCCGCCGAAGCCGTGCCCGTAGGCCACGCCCGCCGCGTCGCCGCGGACGACCTCGCCCGCCGTGATCGCGACCTGCGGCGGCTGGCTGAACTGGCCGAGGGTCGCGGTGTTCGCCGTCGTGCTGGAGGCGTACGTGGTCATGACGTCGCGGGCGCGCTGCTCGGCGATGTTCTGCGCGCGCTCCTGCACCTCGAAGTCGGTCTGCACGCCCACCAGGTGCGCGAGCCCGGACAGGATCGTGCCGGGGTCCTCGGCGGTCACCTTGACCGGCTCCGGCATGTCCGCGCGGGCCTTGGCGATGTAGTCGGCCTGCATCTGGTTGGAGGCGCGCATGATCACCGCGCCGGTCCTGGCGTGGTCGGCCCACTCGGCGAGCGGGTTGATGCCCGCG
The DNA here is from genome assembly GCF_024171695.1 of Actinosynnema pretiosum. Lineage (GTDB taxonomy): Bacteria > Actinomycetota > Actinomycetes > Mycobacteriales > Pseudonocardiaceae > Actinosynnema > Actinosynnema pretiosum. The sequence goes on from NZ_JAMTCF010000007.1 coordinate 428,953, forward strand.
CGGGCCTGGTCGGCCGCGAGGCCCTGCCACTGCGCGCCGGAGCGCGCCACGCCCTCCTGGAGCTGCGCGTTGATCTCCACCAGCGCGCCCGCGATCCCCTCCCAGCGCTCCAGCGAGGTGAACGACGCCCTCGGGCCGGGGCCAGAGTTGATCTTCTTGTACAGCTCCTCGTGGCTGTAGCCGCTCCAGCGGTGCCCGTCGGACACAGGAAGCCTCCCCATCGCGCAGGCGGTCAGCAGCCGCCCTGCTGCTCCATCAATCCGCTGTTGTCGTCCTCGATCACCTGGTACTGCCGCTCGACCAGCGTCAGCGCGTCCATCGCCGACTTGAGCTGCCGCTGGTAGCCCTGCAGCGCGTCGAGCGCCGAGTCACCGGAGTCGACGGAGCGCTCGTTGAACTTCTCCGCCGCCTCGATGCTCACCGGGTCGCCCGCCCACGGGCGCACCCTGACCTCGGTCACGGCCATCTCGATCTGCTGGTCCAGCTTGGACAGCGCGCCGGAGAAGGCGGACTTCAGGCTCGGGATGGCACTCGGGTCGACGTCCAGGGCCTGCCCGGCGCCGGGGAGGGCACTCCCCGTGTCCGCACCCCTTACGTGGTCATCCTTCGGCATGGCGCTACCTCCCAACGTCATCAGCGCACAGTCACTCTAACCAGACGGTCCGACAGCGGGGAGTGGGTGTGGGTGACTTCCCCCGCGCGGGTCACTTCCTTTGCAGCAATCCGGCCACCGCGGCTTCGGCTGCCCGCCTCGCGCCCTGGCACAGCACGTCCTGGGTGAGCGCGGTGCTGTTGCCCCCGTCCCGGAACATCACGTCGAGGAACTGCCCCTCGGCCACGTCGACCTCGACGTTGCACACGTCCTCCACCCCAGGGGTGCGCACGACGAGCGCGGGGAACCCGACGACCTCAACGGTTTCCACCTCGACCTGGGCGTAGTCGTCCAGCCACAGCAGCACGCTCTCCCCGGTCACCAGGGCCAGCCGCAGCACGTTGCCGCTGAGGTTGCTGCGCAGCGAGCAGGCCCGCGCCCCGGCGAGGGCGGTCTCGACGTACTCGTTCGGGGGGTTGTCCAAGCTCAGCTCACCCCGCTGCTCCTCGCTCAACAGCGTGCAGGGGGCCACTCCGTCGAGCGGCATTTCCCTCGGACGGGGGAACAACGATGGGGGAGCGGTCGTGGTCACGCTCAGTGGTTCGTCCACGTGCCCGTCGGCCTTGGGCGCGGGCGAGGAGGCCGTGCACGAGACCAGCACCGGCAGCGCCGCCAGCGCGCCGACCAGGATGTGAGTGGCCTTCATGTGCGCCTACCGTAGCCGCGCCCGCGATCCGGCGAACCAGTCTCCGGCGAACCCGCGCCGCGCGAGCGGCCCGGAACCGGGCCGTCGACCAGCGGCTGTCGCGGGGAGCCCTCACCCACGTTGATCTCCACCGGATCCACAGCCGGGGACGCTAGTGGTTTTCCGCCGCGAGCAACACCCTGTCGTGACCGCCGTCCTGCGGTCTGCTAGTCGGTGGTGAACCCCTCGTGGCGCTCGGCCAGCGCGTCGAGGAACGGCCGGTGGACGGTCGCCGCGCGACCGTCCGGACCGGACTCGACCTCCACCACCCAGTCCGCGTCCTCGGCGTCGTCCTCGCCCGCCAGCAGCTCCTTGTGCACCAGGCACGGCGACCAGCCGTCCGCCAGCAGCCCGGCGGCGACCTCCTCGGCCTCGTCCCGGTCGTGCAGCACCACCAGCACCGGCCCGCCCGCCCGCTCCCGCTCGTCCGCGCCCGTCCCGCCCTCCAGCAGCCCGCGCGAGAGCAGCGCGTCCCGCAGCGCGGCGGCGTCCGGGGTGTGCGCGGCGTCCAGCCCGGCGCTGCGGGCCCCGGCCACGTTGACCGCCGAGTCGTCGCAGAACAGCGTCCCCGACGCGGAGTGCTGGAGCACCCGCAACGCCCGCCGGAAGGCCTCGGGGTCCGGTTTGGCCACCCCGACCCGCGCGGACGTCACCACCGCGTCCACCTCGCGGTCCAGCCCCAGCGCCGCGAGGTCCGCGCCGACCCGGTCGGTGGCGTTGGCGAGCAGCGCGACCCGGCACCGCCCGCGCACCGCCCGCACCAGCTCCAGCGCCTCGGGCACGACCTCGCCCACCCCGCTCCACGCCGTCACCGCCGAGGCCGCGACCTCGCCGTCGACCCCTCGGGCCACCAGCGCGCCCACGACCGCCTCCCGCCACCGCGCGTCGGTCTCGGCCCCGACCAGCGCGGGTCCGACCACCGAGCGGGCGACCTCGTCGAGCAGCCCGCGCGGCAACCCGTGCGCGTCCTCGACCGGCGCGTCCGGGCCGAACCGGCGCAGCACCCCGTCCAGGTCGAGCAGCAGCAGCCCCGGCGCGCTCACCGCCGCCTGTCCCGCGCCAGCAGGAACAGCACCAGCGGGATCAGCACGAAGACGAACGACGTCTTCACGAACCCCGCCAGCACCACGAACCCGATCAGCACGGCGGGCCCGGCCACCGCCATGTTGACCCCGCGCCGCGCGGGGACCACCGGCGGGGCGGGCATCGGCCGCACCGGGACGGGCGCGCTCAGCGCGGGGTGCGGGTGCGGCAGGTCCGAGAACAGGTCCAGCAGCTCACCCCGGTTCCTGGCCGCCGTCGCCCGCGCCGTCCGCTCGCCGTACTCGTCGACGTCGAGCCTGCCCGCGCTGAGGTGCTCACCGAGCACGCGCAGCGCGTCCTCGCGCTCGGCGTCGCCGACGCGGATCTCCCGATCACCCACGCCCCGAGCTTATTCCTTCACCTCGCACAGGACGGTCCCCTGCGTCACCGCGGACCCGGCCTCCACCGCCAACCCGGTCACCACCCCGGCCTTGTGCGCGGTCACCGGGTTCTCCATCTTCATCGCCTCCAGCACCGCGACGAGCTCCCCGGCCTCGACCCGCTGCCCCTCCGCGACGGCGACCTTCACCACCGTCCCCTGCATCGGCGCGGCCACCGCGTCCCCGGACACCGGCGACCCGCCCGCCGCGCGCCCGCGCTTCCTCGGCCGGGCCTGGGCGGTGGCCGGTCGGGCGCCGCCACCCAGGTCACCGGGCAGCACCACCTCGACCCGCCGCCCGCCGACCTCGACCACGACCCGCTGCCGCTCCGCGTCCTCCCCGGCCTCGGCCGCGCCCTCGAACGGCGCGATCGTGTTCTCGAACTCGGTCTCGATCCACCGCGTGTGCACGGAGAACCCGGCCGCGTCCCCCACGAAAGCGGGATCGCGCACCACGACCCGGTGGAACGGCAGCACGGTCGCCATCCCGTCCACGACCATCTCGTCCAGCGCCCGCCGCGCCCGCTCCAGCGCCTGCGCCCGGTCCTCGCCGGTCACGACCAGCTTCGCCAGCAGCGAGTCGAACTGCCCGCCGACGACCGTGCCCGCCTCCACGCCCGCGTCCACCCGGACCCCCGGCCCGGACGGCGCCACGAACGCGGTCACCACCCCCGGCGCGGGCAGGAACCCGCGCCCGGCGTCCTCCCCGTTGATCCGGAACTCGATCGAGTGGCCGCGTGGCTCGGGGTCCTCGGTGAACCGCAGCGGCAGCCCCTCCGCGATCCGGAACTGCTCGCGCACCAGGTCGATCCCGGACGTCTCCTCGCTCACCGGGTGCTCCACCTGCAACCGGGTGTTGACCTCCAGGAACGAGATCGTCCCGTCCGCCCCCACCAGGTACTCGACCGTCCCGGCCCCGTGGTAGCCGGCCTCGCGGCAGATCGCCCGCGCCGACGAGTGGATCTGCGCCCGCTGGTCGTCGCTCAGGAACGGCGCGGGCGCCTCCTCCACCAGCTTCTGGTGCCGCCGCTGCAACGAGCAGTCGCGGGTGCCCACGACGACCACCCCGCCGTGCTGGTCGGCCAGCACCTGCGCCTCCACGTGCCTGGGCTCGTCCAGGTACCGCTCCACGAAGCACTCGCCCCGCCCGAACGCGGTCACCGCCTCGCGCACGGCGCTGTCGAACAGCTCCGGGACCTCCTCCAGCGTCCGCGCGACCTTCAGCCCGCGCCCGCCGCCGCCGAACGCGGCCTTGATCGCCACCGGCAGCCCGTGCTCCCGCGCGAACGCCACCACCTCGTCCGGCCCGGACACCGGGTCGTTCGTGCCGGGCACCAGCGGCGCGCCCGCGCGGGTCGCGATGTGCCTGGCCGTCACCTTGTCGCCCAGGTCCCTGATGGCCTGCGGCGACGGCCCCACCCAGGTCAGCCCGGCGTCGATGACGGCCTGCGCGAAGTCGGCGTTCTCGGACAGGAAGCCGTAGCCGGGGTGCACCGCGTCGGCCTCGGCGCGCTTGGCCGCGTCGAGCAGCTTGTCCACCGACAGGTAGGTCTCGGCGGCCGTCGTCCCGCCCAGGGCGAACGCCTCGTCGGCGAGCCGCGCGAACGGCGCGTCCCGGTCCGGGTCGGCGTACACCGCGACGCTGGCGAGGCCCGCGTCCCGACAGGCCCGGATGACCCGGACCGCGATCTCGCCGCGGTTCGCGATGAGGACCTTGCGCAGTGGCACGGCGTCCTGCCTTCCTCCGGGAACGGGGTGCGGCTCCACCGCCGGGCGCTCCCGCCCGGTTCCGCCGCTCGCTTTGCTACTGATGAGTTTAGTTAGCCGGGGGCGCACGACAACCGTGAAGCCGCAGCGGTCGGGGTGCGAGAATCCGGCGGTGTCCAGGCCGCCGCTCACCGCTCTGCTCACCGCCTGCCTGTCCGTCGCGATCACCGCGGCGGGCCTCGGCTACGCCTGGTCGCTGCGGCCGGACCCGGCGCCCCCGGCCGACAGCCGGGTCGGCTCGGTCTGCGGGACCCGCGAGTGCGAACCGGTCGCCGAGGCGGAGGTCGGCTCCGACGTGGTGCGGGTGATGGTCGGCGACAAGATCAGCCGCATCGCCACCGAGGGCGCGTCCGGGACGGTCATGTTCGAGCTGACCATCGCCGAGTACGGGGTGACCGAGGACCTCGGGTCGCTGGAGTTGGAGTGCGTCGACTCGCCGGTCGCGGCGGTGTGCCTGGTGCAGGGGCAGGCGCGCGGCAAGCGGTACGCCGAGGCGCTGGTGCGGCAGGACGGGCTGTGGTCGCGGGCGCTCGGCGGGTACCAGGGCGACGGCGGGTACGCCGGGCTGCACGACGTCAACGGGGACCAGGTCATGGACGTGGTCGTGGTGCAGCGCCGGTGCGCGGAGGGCGTGGACTGCCCGAAGCGGATCGCCGAGGTGTACTCGCTGGTCGCGGACGTGGCGAACGGGCAGGACCGCAAGCTCGGGTGCACGGCGGTGGTGAACGCCGAGGCGAACCTGCCGGGGTGGCCGGACGTGCGGCCCGCCATGAACCAGCTGAAGGCGTGCCCGGCCGCCGGGTCGTGACCGGTCGCCCCGGCCGGGCGCCGGACGGGAACGGCCCCGGTCACCTGGTGAGGTGACCGGGGCCGTTCCGGTGTTCGGGGTTCGATCAGGCGGGCACCGGGGTGCGCTCCTTCTCGACCTCAGGGGCGTCGCCGATCAGCAGCGGGGTGCTCGGGGCGTTCAGCACCTCGTCGTCGATCAGGCCCTCGCCGCGCGCGACCAGCACCGGGACGGCGATCTGGCCCGCCACGTTCGTGGCGGTGCGCATCATGTCCAGGATCGGGTCGATCGCGTAGACCACCGCGACGCCGGTCGCGATGACCTCGGCGGGCATGTCGATCGCGCTCAGGGTCAGGGTCAGCATGGTGAACCAGCCGGTGGTGCCCGCGGTGGCCAGCGCGCCGAACACGGACACGGCGACGATGCCCGCGTACTGCAGGACGCTCAGCTCGACGCCGAACAGGTTCGCGATGAAGATCGTCGCCACCGCCGGGTAGACCGCGGCGCAGCCGTCCATCTTGGTCGTGGTGCCCAGCGGGACGGCGAAGCTCGCGTAGTCCGAGGAGACGCCGAGGTTCGCGGCGGTCTGCCTGCTCAGCGGCAGGGTCGCGCCCGAGGAGCGGGACACGAACGCGAACTGGATGGCGGTCCAGGCCTTCTTGAAGAACAGCAGCGGGCTGACCTTGCCGACGAACTTCAGCAGCACCGGGTAGACCACGAACAGCACCAGGGCGCAGCCGACGTAGACCGCGACCAGCAGCGAGGCCAGCGGGCGCACGAACGAGTTGCCGTAGGTCGCGAAGGCGTTGCCGAGCAGGCCGAACACGCCGATCGGGGCCAGCAGCACGATCCAGCCGACGATCTTCTGGATCAGGTCGAACGCCGAGCGGGTCAGGTCCACGAAAGGCTTGGCGCGCTCACCCAGGGCGTAGGCGGCGAAGCCGATCAGGATCGACACGAAGACGACCTGGAGCACCTCGCCCTCGGTGAAGGCGGTGAAGATGTTCGTCGGGATCAGCGACTCCAGCAGCTGCGACCACGAGCCGCCCGTGCGCGCGGCGAGCCGCTCGACGGACGCCTCGGACGGGGTCACCTGGACGCCGCGACCGGGGTTGATCAGCGCGGACACGCCGATGCCGATGAGCACCGCGATCAGCGAGGTGGTCGCGAACCACAGCAGCGTCTTGCCGCCGAGGCGGGCGGCGGTGCGCGAGCCGCCCAGCCTGCTCAGGCTGGTGATGCCCACGACGATCGCGGTGAACACCAGCGGGATGACGGTGAACTGCAGCAGGCTCGTGAAGGTGCTGCCGATCTGCTTGAGCGTGGTGACGAGCCAGCTCAGCTCGGCCTGCTTGGCGACGAAGCCCGCGACCGCGCCCAGCACGAGGGCGGCGAGGACGGTCAGGCCGAAGACCTTGGGTTTGCGGTAGGTGGCGATGAAGGACATGCGGGGGCTCCGGAAGGGACGCTGAAGGGTTCGGTGTCGGGGTCTCTCGTCAGCCCCGACAGCCCGAACTCGTTCTCCGGCCGAAATCGATGTGGATACGGCGGGTCAGCATCAGGTCCATCGCACCCCCTAACGGGGTGAGCCTTCCAGACCTTCCCGAACGCGCTCAGCTGTGATTATCCCTACTTCGGGGGTCCGAAAGGAGGAACGATCGACTAATGGGTGGGTGATGACCCTCTGTGGTCACAGGCCGGTCGCGGCCGGGTCGCGGAACGGGGTCGTCCGGTCGGCGGGGTGGCCAGGTGCTCCCGCCGGGCCTCGCCCCCCACCCCGCCCCCACCCGCTGCCGTTCCGACCCGCAACGCGAACGACCGCCCCCCGGTGCGCGGGGAGCGGTCGTGGTCTCAGCGGTCGGGTCGGGGTCGCGCGGGCCGCTCGTGAACTCCGCTCGGGTTCTCCCCGCGTGCGGGGGTCACCGCGCGGGCGCCTGCCAGAGGTCGGCGACGGAGAGCCCGACGCGGCGCAGCAGGCGGCGGGTCAGCGGGAGGCTGATGCCGATGACGCTGGACGGGTCGCCGTCGATGCCCTCGACGAACCACCCGCCGAGCCCGTCGAGCGTGAACGCGCCTGCGACGTGCAGCGGCTCGCCGGTGGCGAGGTAGGCGTCGAGCTCGGCGGCGGTGGGTTCGGCGAAGCGCACCAGCGTGCCCTCGTGCTCGGCGACCCGCTCGACCACCTCGCCGCCGCGCACGACGAGCAGGGCGTGCCCGGTGAGCAGCGTGCCGGTGGTCCCGGCCATCCGCCCCCAGCGCTCCCGCGCGATCTCGGTGGTGGCGGGCTTGCCCTGCACCTGGCCGTCGGCGGTGAGCAGCATGGAGTCGCACCCGATGACGACGGCGTCCGCCTCGTCGACCGCGACCGCCTCGGCCTTGGCGACCGCGAGGGCGGTCACGAGCGCGGCGGGCGTCGGCTCGCCGAGCCCGGCGGCGACGGCGTCCTCGTCGACGCCGGAAACCCGGACGACGGGGGTGACGCCCGCGGCCTTGAGGACGGCGAGCCGGGCGGGGGACTGCGAGGCCAGGACGAAGCGCACGGACGGCAGCCTAAGCGGTGCACCACCACCCACCGCTCACCGCGACCACGGCGCGCCGGACGCGCGGCAGGCGGAGGCCCACCGAACACGGCAACCGGAGGCCCGCCGGACCGGGACGGCCACGGCACGCCAAACCCGGACACCTGCGGCCAGCCGCCAACGCTCTGGGCCCACCGGCCGACGACAACACCCTCGGCCCACCGGCCGACGACAACACCCACACACCGACACGGGGCCGCTCACCCCCGCCGCCCACGCCGTCCGCCGCCCATGTCATCCGCCGCCCGCCGCCCGCCGCTTGCTGCCCACGCCGTCCGGTGCCCGCCGTTTGCTACTCGCGGCCTTGGCGCCCGCTGCTTGCCGCCCACGCCGTCCGGTGCCCACCGCTTGCTACTCGCAGCCCTGGCTCTAGCCGCTTGCTATCCGCAGCCTCGGCACCCACCACAGCCAACCGCTCCAGCCCCGCCCCTGCCCACAGCCAGGCCCCCGCGCCTGCCATCGCCTTTGCTGCCGCCCGCAACCCTTGCCCCGCCGCAACCTCAGCCCCAGCCGCCGTCCGCAACCTCGGCCCGCCGCCGCCTCGGTGGCCCGCCACCGCCTTTGGCCCGCCAGCGCTTTGGCCCTGGCCGCTGCCCGTGTCCGCCGCTGCCCGTGTCCGCCGCTGCCCGTGTCCGCCGCTGCCCGTGTCCGCCGCTGCCCGTGTCCGCCGCTGCCCGTGTC
>NZ_JAMTCF010000008.1:0-94563 GCF_024171695.1 Actinosynnema pretiosum
GGTTGGAGTTGACCGGTACTAATAGGCCGAGGACTTGTCATGAAGACGCTACGCATCCACTGTGCGGTTCTGAAGGAACCGAACCGACCATCACCGGTCGCTGACTGATCCCCTGGTTGGGGGGTTGGGCGCGACAGGGTGGTGCTGTGTGGTTGGTTATCTTCATAGTGTTTCGGTGGTCATTGCGGTTGGGGAACACCCGGTCCCATTCCGAACCCGGTAGTTAAGCCTTCCAGCGCCGATGGTACTGCACTCGTGAGGGTGTGGGAGAGTAGGACGCCGCCGAACATTCTTTCCCTGTGGGGGTGCATGGTTTTCCGTGCGCCCCCACAGGGCTTTTTTGCGTTCTAGACGTAGGTCAGGACGAGGAGCACCAGTGACGCGGTCGCGATGCCCGCGAACAGCAGGGGCACCCACACCAGCTCGTCGACCTGCGGGCGACCACCCCGGTGCCTCGGTCCGCGCTGCTGCCACCTGATCACGTGCTTCTCCCCTCGTCGTGCGGGGCCTCCCCGCCCGCGCCGCACCACGTCCCACGGTAGGCAACGACCGCGCTCCGGACCTGCGGGTCACCCGCTCGCGGCGGCTCTTCGCCTGGTCAGCGGTGCGGGGTCGTGGCGGGGGTGGCACCTGCGGGAGGGGGTGCGGCCGAGCGCGTGAACGGCCCGGCCGCACGTCCGCCGTCAGCGGCTCTGCAGCGCGTCCACGGCGACGGCCTGGGCGATCACCATGCGGTGGTCGGCGGCCGGGTCGTGGACGGTGATCAGGTAGTGGTCCCGCAGCCAGGTCTTCTTGTCCACGCTGAAGACCGGCGCGCCGTTCTCCCTGGTGAAGTCGAAGTGGTAGCGCATGAAGAACGGAAGGTTGTTGATGAACGGGATGAAGCCCCACACCCTGCGGAGCACGGCCAGCCCCTGGCTGCGCTCCTTGCCGACCGCGGGCGCCGCGCCGTGCTGCTCGAAGTGCCAGGTGGAGTTCACCAGCGACTTGCGGAAGTCCTTGCGGAACAACCCGATCGACTGACCGCCCGCCACCACCACGTCGTACGCGCTGCCCAGGTCGATGACCTTGCGCGCCTTGAACTCGGCCAGAACCGACTGCTTGGTGCTGTCGGTGTAGATCGTCACGCGCTCCTTGAACGCCAGGCGCTTCTGCTCGACGAACGCGATCAAGCGGCCCGGCTGGCCCTGGCCGTCATCGGCGAAGATCTCGTACCGGTTCACCATCATGGTGATCTTCTGGTGCATGTGCAGCAGAGCCGGGGGCTGGGGGTGCATCGGATCCTCATCACTCGCAGTGGCGAAAGTGGCGCCCGCACGGTCACTCGACCGGACGAAGGTCACCGGTGGGGAAGCGGCGCTCGTTGCGCTCGATCTTCGCGAAGGCCGCGTCGACCAGGTCGACGTCGAGCTTGTCGGCCAGCCGCACCAGGTAGTGGACCACATCGGCCAGCTCGTCACGCACGTTCCAGGCCAACTCGGGGTCCTGCATCGCGGCGGCGGCCTGCTCGGGCGTCAGCCACTGGAACAGGTCGGTCAGCTCCCCCACCTCGCCGGACAGGGCCATGACCAGGTTCTTCGGCGTGTGGTAGGTGTCCCAGTCGCGGGCGGCGGCGAAGTCCCGCAGGGCCTGCTTCAGGTCGGCCAAGGACTTGTCACCGCGGCGGTCGGTCTCGCTCTCGCTCATGCGAGTGGGGTACCACAGGCGGGTCAGGTGGCGGCGAGCAGCTCGGCGACGGCGCTCACCAGCCGAGGCTGGTCGGCGGGCGCGAGCGTGGCCCACTGCCGCCCGTCAGGAGAGGGCCGCCGGGTGAACTGCCAGCGTCCGCAGGGGGTGTCGTAGAAGTTGATCGCGTACGGCCCCCTGCGGCGGCCCGCGCGGTTCGTGCGCGCGGAGGTGCCGAACTGGCCGGTCCGCTGCACGTCCCCGAGCACCTCGCGGACCTGCCGCGCGTCCTGGTGCCCCAGCCCGGCCTCGTGCAGCAGGCGCTCCAGCCGGGCGGGCGACTCGTCGGACCGCTCGACCGCGTCGTCCAGCTCGGTGGCGAGCAGCGAGATCGAGCGGGCGCGCGGGGCGGGGTGCGCGGGCAGCAGGTTGACGACCGCCTCGGGGAGCGAGTGGTGGGCGACGTCGGTGACGGTGATCCGGTCGGAGGTCAGGACGGCGAGCAGCCCGTGCCCCCGCCGGGTGGCCGCGAGGGCGCGCACGCGGGGGCCGTCGTCGAGCCGGAGGCGCGCGTCGACCTCGCGCTCGGGCGCGGCGAGCAGCTGGAGCCTGCCCGCGACCGAGGGGCTGAGCTCGCTGCCGCTCGCGAGCTCCCGCCGCTCCAGGTCGCGCCAGGCCGCGACGTGGAGGGCGCGGCGCTCGTCCAGCGTGGCGCCTTGGGAGGGGAAGGACAGGATGGTGGGGAGCTCGCCGAGGCCGAGGCGGTCCCAGCAGAGCTCCAGCTCCACCTTGGAGAGGACGAATCTCACTGGCGGTCGTCTCCGATCACCGGGGGGCTGACCTTGGGGATGCTGTCGGCGCCCCAGACGTCGCGGTGCTCTTCGAGGTAGGGGGCGGATTTGTGGTGCTGGTTGTCCCCGTTCGACCTCCCGTTCGGGGGGAGGGCGGTCATCCCGGCCGGGGGCGGGGTGGCGGAGGCGGGGAGGCGGGTGGCCTGCTGCGGTGAGGCGGGGAGCGGTGCGCCGGGGGTGACCACCGGGCGGCTTCCGCCTTGCGCGCCACCGGCTCCGCCGGGCCCGTGGGGGCCTCCGGGGGCGGTGTGACCGTCGACGGGGGAGGGGCCCGAGAGGGTGCGGGATCCGCTGCCCGTGACGCTGCTGCCGAGACCGGGGTTGAGGCGGCTGGTGATGCTCGTGGGGCTGGCTGCGGCGGTGGTGAGCGTTGTGCCCGCCGGGGAGGTGCTGCCGATGCGGGGGAGGACGGTGAGGCTCTGAGCGGGCTGCTGCGCCGGTGTTGGTGGTGTTGTGGCGCTTGGTGTGGGCGGGGAGGGCAAGAGCGCCTCGGGCGCCGCTGAGGATCGTTCCGTGGTGCCCTGGGGAGCGAGGGACCGCTGCTCGGATTGCTGCTGCGGTGCGACCGCTTGGGGAGCGGGCTGCTGACTGCCCGGTAACGAAGGTGGGTGCGAGGTGGTGGCGTGGACCGGCGGTGGTGGGGGGATCGGGGATTCGTAGACCGTGGTGGTCGTCGTGGTGGGTGGTGGGACGAACCTGCCGAGCGCGTGCACGGCGTCGAACGCCCCGTCCTGGTAGCCCTCCATGACGCGGACCGCTTCGAGCTTGGCTGCGTTGGCGGCCTGCTCCTGCGCGTCCTGGTCGGTCTGCCCGCCGACCAGGTGCGTGAGCCCGGCGGGCACGCCCCAGAAGTCGTCGTTGGCCGTCGAGGTCACCTGGACGGGTTCGGGCATCTGGTGCAGCGCGCCCGTGTAGCAGAAGTGCTGGTTCTGGAACGACCTCTGGGTGGCGGCCCCGGCTTCGTGCACGTCCTCGGCCCACTTCACCAGCGGGGTGTTGGCCCCGGTGAAGCGCTCCCCCGCCGCGCCGACCCACACCGCCCCGGCCTCGTGGACGGCCGACTCCAGGTCGGCCTTGGCGGTGCTGATCACGGCCCGGAATTTCTGCCAGGCCGCGTCGATCTCGTGCACGACGGCACGGTCGCGCTCGTGGATGCTCTCGTAGAGCTCCTTGTGCGTCCGCGCGTGGAAGTTGTGGTTGATCATGCCCATGCTCGTGGCCCCCTGGTGGTCTTCCGGTCAGCGCGTCAGGTTCTGCATGGCGGCGCCTGCGAGCTCCTTCGCTCGGGAACAGGGCTCCGGGTAGCGCTCCGGCGTGTTGCTGATGACGGAGAAAGCGGTGGCCAGGTACTGCCCGTCGGCGGTGTCGACCATGACGTCGCAGCGGTCGGGATCGTTCGGCAGCGTGACGGTGATGGCGCGGAAACCGGCGATCGGGTCTATGTCCGCAGGTTCGCCTTGGCGCTCGCCGTTCGTCCAGGCCTCGATGCCCTCGGAGACGACGGGAACGACGATGTTGGACACGCCGATGTCCGTCCAGCTGCAGCCGGTCGCCCTGAACAGCGAGATCTGCAGGTTCTGGCCCGCGCGGTTGATGTCCAGGTCGTTGCGCTGCTGCTCGGTGAGCAGTTCGCAGGCCTGCCGGTTCGCCAGGTCGATCACCTGAGGGCGGGCGTCGGCGGTCGGTGGCGCGGACGAGTTGGCGGCCGTGGCTGCCGGGCCGCCGAAGCCCCCGAGTCTGGCGACGGGGCGGGCGTCGTGGACGACGGTCGTGCAGGCGGCGCACAGCAGGGAACACGCCGCAGCGGCGAACAGTGCTTTCCTCATCGCCATCACTTCCCGGTCTGCTGCATCGCGATCCGGTTTCCCTCTTCTGCTTCGTCGTAGGTGGCGATCGCCGCAGCGAGCTGCTCCATGTTGGACTCCAGCTCTTTCAGGAACAGTTCGGTCACGGAAAGAGCTGCTTCCGCGTTTTCCTTGAAAGCGGTCGCGGTTTGCTGGGAGACCGAGTCGGCCGCGAGCGGGGCGCCCCGCAGCATGTAGCCGTGCTCGTCCACGAAGCGCCGCACAGAATCGCGGACTTTTGTGTAACGTTCTTTGAGCAAGGTTAGTTGATCAGTGCTGATCTGCAGGGATAAGGTGGGAGACGGAGAAACGTCTCCCACCTGCTGGATGAACATCGCGGTTCCCTCCCCGAGGCCGGTGGAAGGATAGAATGGCATGAACTTCATGATCCATATCCGCCTAAGGGCGGGTACTCGCAGTTCGGGCGACGATGTTCGTCCACGCAACGCTATTCTTGCCTGAGGGTAATTTTTTGTTCACCCCTTCGGGGGAGCGATTCCTTCTGAGGGGTCAATTCCACACCTGGACCGCCCTGATCACGAACGGAGCGTCCGGCACCCAGGTGCCGCCGCCGGGGTAAGTGGTGAAGTCCGCCTCCGTTGAGCAGTCCGCTCCCTGGTAGACCGAGACCAACCGGTTGAGGCGGTTGGCGAAGGAGCGGGCCACCAGGTTGTCCGGTAGGGGGACGCACTCGTCCGGGTTGGCGGTTTCCAGGTCCAGCCTGCGGGCTGTGCCGCCGTAGTTGGTGGTGGACCACGCGCAGAACTCACCCCGGTCGCACCTCGGGGCGTTGGTCGCCATCAGCAGTGGAGCGGTGATGAGCAGGGTGGAGGCGATGATCGTTGATCTCATGGCGGGGATTTTCTGAGGTTCGCTCTGCTTTTGCTCGGCGCGTCACCCCATCCAGCTAGTTTCGCGGGTGGTCTGTCCCCCTTTTGAGTCTGCGGAGTTGGGTCGCCAGGTAGTGCCTCGCCCGGCGTTGGCCGCCGTGCAGCGCTATCGCCGCCTCCAGGGCTTGGAGCAGGGCGGTGACCCTCTCCACGTCCGGTGACCAGCCCCTTCGCTCGCACTCGGCCAGCCAGTCGGCCGGGGAGGTGTGGCCCCTCGACCGGTTGCACCTCGGGCAGGCCGCCAGTTCGTTCTCCAGCCAGCTCGGGCCGCCCTTCGCCTTCGGGACCAGGTGGTCCGTCGTGGGGGTGGTGTTGCGGTCGAACTTGCGCCTGCACCACGTGCAGTCGGGGCCATCCCGCTCCAGTGCCTGCTCCAGACGGGTGGATCGGTCCGGTTGGTGTGGGGGCACTGGGTCATCGTGGCGGTGTTCGGGGGCGCTCGCTGTCGGGATCATCGGGTGATGAGGTTCGAGGATCGGGTTGTCGCGCTGCTGCGCGCCTCCGGGGAGGCCATGACCGATGCTGAGATCGCCCGCGCCCTCGGGGTGGTCCACCAGCAGGTCAGCGCGGTCTGCCGCAAGCTCGCCGCCGCGGGGGTGATCGTTCGGGACGACGTCGGGCGGCCCGTTCGCAACCACCTCCCGGACAGCTTGCGGGCGGTTCGGGGGTTACCGGGGCCCGCTGAGCCGCGTGAGGTCGTCGACGTCAGCGAGCGGGCCGTGCAGCAGCGGCTCGTGGAGTGGTTGCTCGCCGACGGGTGGCGGGTGGTGCGGGTCGCCGACGCGCGTGGTCGGGAGCGGGGGACCGACGTGGTCGTCGAGCGGGGTGGGGTGACGTTGCACGTCGAGGTGAAGGGGTTTCCGAGCAGTCGGCACGTGGACCCGGCTCGGGGTGGGGAGGTCAAGCGGACGCTGCCCGCCGTGCAGGCTCGGGTCGAGTTCGCCGCCGCCCTGTTCAAGGCGCTTCAGCTGCGGCAGGCGCATTCGGGGGACGTCGTGGCGCTTGCGCTGCCCGATCGGTTGACCCATCGGCGGAACCTCGAATCGGTGGCCTCGGTGTTCCCCCGGATGGGGCTCACGGTGTTCCTGGTGGGGGACGACGGGGCGGTCGAGGCCCGGTGGGGGGATCCGCTTCCCCTGCAGGGGTGAGGGGACGGGGAGTGAGAACAGGCGGGGAGTTAGAACAGGGTGGGGTCGGGTTCGGTTGCGGCCCACGTCGGGGTTGTGCCCAGGAGGGCGGCCAGGGTTTCCGCGTTGTGCGGGGCCGCGCCGTCCATCGTGTTGTCGAAGTACACGTACGTGTCTCCCTCGAAGGTGGACACGCGGTCTGCCCAGCGCTTCAGGGACTCCTCCGGGTAGGAGCCCCGGTACAGCTCCCGCTCGCCGTGCAGGCGCACGTAGTGGAAGTCCGCGGTGCGGTGGTCGAACTCCGGGAAGGCGCCCGCCGCGTCGGCCAGGACCAGGGCGACGCCGTGCCGCTCCAGGAGCGCGCGGAACGCCGGGTCGGTGAAGCTCGGGTGCCTCGGCTCCACGGCGTGCCTGCCCTCGGGGAGCAGCGCCAGGAAATCGGCGAGGCGGGCGTCGAACGGCAGCGACGGCGGCAGCTGCCACAGGATCGGGCCGAGTTTCGCGCCCAGCTCCTCCGGGCCTGACGCGGAGAAGGCGTCCAAGGGGGCCTTCACGTCGCGCAGCGCGTGCACGTGGGTCACCGACCTCGGGCCCTTTACCGCGAACGTGAATCCCTCGGGCGTGCGGTTCGCCCACGAGCGGTAGTCGCGTGGGGTGCGGTCGCCGTAGAACGAGCCGTTCACCTCCACCGAGGCCAACCGGCCCGCCAGGTGCTCCAGCTCGCGCCGCTGGGCCAACCGGGCCGGGTAGAAGTCGCCCCGCCACTCCGGGTACGTCCAGCCCGAGGTGCCCACCCTGATCGCTGCGCTGCCCACGGGGCGGAGACCGTAGCACTTCTGTAGCACATCGCCTACCCTGGTGGCATGGGTGTGGCGAGCATCGGGCAGCGCGAGCTCCGCAACGACAACGCCGAGATCATGCGGCGGGTCGAGGCGGGGGAGAGGTTCGTGGTCACGCGCAACGGCAGGCCGGTCGCCGACCTCGTGCCGCACGCCGCTGAACTCCGGCCGAGGGCGACGCTGGGCGAGCTGCAGGGCGCGTTCCGGGCGCTGCCGCCCGTGGACCTCGCGCGCTGGGAGGCCGACCGGGCCTCCGGTGACGCCGTCTTCGGCGCCGACGACCCGCTGGACGACCCGTGGCGCCGGTGAGGCGCGTCCTGCTGGACACCTGCGTGGTGATCGCGCTGGAGCGGATCGACTTCGGGGAGTTCGCCGCCGCCCAGCCGCTGGTCAGCGCCGTCACCGTCGCCGAGCTGGCCTACGGGCTCGACGTGGACGACCCGGTGGAGCGGCACGCCCGCACCGAGCGGTACTACGCGGCGCTCGACCGGTTCGACGTGCTGCCGTTCGACCTCGCCTCGGCCAAGGTCTACGGCACGCTCGCCGCGCTGGTCCGGCGGATCGGGCGCGACCCCCGGCCCCGGCGGATGGACCTGCAGATCGCCGCGGTGGCCTCGGCCGCCGGGGTGCCGCTGCTGACCGCCAACACCAAGGACTTCGCCGGGCTGGAGCGGTTGGTCGAGGTCGTCGGGGTGCACCCGGCGGATTGACCGGACCGCCGATGTCCGGCCGGCCCACCGATGTCCGGCCGGCCCACCGATGTCCGGCCGGCTGACCGGCATCGGACCGGCTGACCGGCGTCCGGATGGCTGACCGGTGCTGGGACGGCGGGCTGACCGGCGTCGGGCTGGACCGGGTGAGCCTGCACAACCCCGTGAACCCGCCGACCCGCGAGCCCTCACAACCCCGCCGCGTCCAGCACCCCCGGCGCCACCCGCGCCACCTCCCGCTGCCACGGGTCGCGCGCCAGCGCCTCCGCGCACGGGCACGCCGACAGGTCCTCCCCGCACAGGTACGCCCCGAGCACCCGCAGCACCCGCGCGCTCTGCCGCAACCGCGCCGCCCCGACCAGCGGCACCAGCCCGTGCACCGCCTTCGCCAGCCGGTAGTGCACCCCAGGCCCCAGGTCGACGCTCGCCTGCCCGGCCAGCTCCTCGGCCACCAGCGCGATCGGCCCGCACCCCGCCCCGCGCGCGGCCCTGACCAGGTGCTGGTCCAGCCGCGCCACGAGCCTGCGGTGCACGTCCTCGCGCCAGGCCCGGTCCGCGCGCAGGAACGCCGCCAGCTCCTCCACCTGCACCGGTCCGGGCCTGGCCGGTCTGCACCTGCTCCGGCGCCGCCGCCGGGCGCCGACCTGCTTCGCGTGCGACATCGCGCTCATGCCCACCAAGGTCGACCACCGGCGCCCTTCCGCCGGACGGCTCACCCCTATGCCACCCCCGCGTTACTCGCCCGCAGTAGCGGCGAACGCGCTGCGGCACCGGGCGAGCGCGGCGCCGGGGCCCGCCGCGAGGTCCACCGGCGCCACCCCGGAACGCCGGTCGGCCCCGCGCCCCGAGCGCGTGAGAGCGCGGCCATCACGTCGCCGCCCCCGGAACGCGCGGGAGCGCCCGGCCCCACGAGGGGACCGGGCGCTCCGGGGTCGTGCGGGCGCCGCCGGGTCAGGCCGGGACGGAGGCGATCCCCGGCGCCAGGAACCGCTTGCCGGTCACCTTCTCCGAGATGCCCGTCCGGTCCAGGTACGGCGTCACGCCGCCCAGCCAGAACGGCCAGCCCGCGCCCAGGATCATGCACAGGTCGATGTCCTGCGCCTCCGCCACCACGCCCTCGTCGAGCATGGTCCGGATCTCCTCGGCCAGCGCCTCCAGCGCCCGCGCGGCGACCTCGTCACCGGTCTGCGGGGCGTCGCCGCCCTTCCACAGCGCCTGGACCTCGGGGTCCACGGTCTGCTTGCCGGTCGCGTCCCACTGCCACACGGCCGCCTTGCCCGCCGCGACGAACGCCTTCATGTTCTCGCTGACCGCGAACCGCTCGGGGAACGCCCCGTGCATGGTCTCGGCCACGTGCAGCGCCACCGGCGGCCCGACGAGCTGGAGCAGCACCAGCGGGGACATCGGCAGGCCCAGCGACTCGGTCGCCCGGTCGGCCACCTCGAACGGGGTGCCCTCGTCGATCGAGCGCACCACCTCGCCCATGAACCGGGTCAGCAGCCGGTTGACCACGAACGCGGGCGCGTCCTTGACCAGCACCGACGACTTCTTCAGCTGCTTGCCCACCGCGAACGCCGTCGCGAGGGTCGCGTCGTCGGTGCGCTCGGCCCGCACGATCTCCAGCAGCGGCATGACCGCGACCGGGTTGAAGAAGTGGAAGCCGACCACGCGCTCGGGGTGCTTGAGCCCGGACGCCATGTCGGTGATCGACAGCGACGAGGTGTTGGTGGCCAGCACCGCCTCGGCCGACACGTGCTCCTCGACCTCGGCGAAGACCTTCTTCTTGACGTCCAGGTCCTCGAACACGGCCTCGATCACGAAGTCCGCGTCGGCGAACGCCGCCTTGTCCAGCGAGCCGGACACCAGCGCCTTGAGCCGGTTCGCCTTGTCCGGCGACACCCGGCCCTTGCCCAGCAGCTTGTCGACCTCGGCGTGCACGTAGCCCACGCCCTTGTCCACCCGCGCCTGGTCGACGTCGGTCAGCACGACCGGCACCTCCAGGCGCCGGGCGAACAGCAGCGCCATCTGCGAGGCCATCAGGCCCGCGCCGACGATGCCGACCTTGGTGACCTTGCGGGCCAGCGACTTGTCCGGGGCTCCGGCGGGGCGCTTGGCGCGCTTCTGCACGAGGTTGAACGAGTACAGGCCCGCCCGCAGCTCGTCGCTCATGACCAGGTCGGCCAGCGCCTCGGTCTCGGCCGCGTAACCCCGGTCGAGGTCGTTCTCGCGGGCCAGCTCCAGCAGCTCCAGGGCCTTGAGCGCGCCAGGCGCGGCGCCCTTGGTGCGGCCGTGCACGATGCCCTTGGCGCGGGCGAGCGCGGCGTCCCAGCCCGCGCCCCGGTCGATCTCCTTGCGCTCCGGGGTCACCTCGCCGCGCACGACCTTCGCCAGCCAGAGCAGCGACTGCTCCAGGTAGTCGGCCGAGTCGAGCGCGGTGTCGAAGATCCCGAGCTGGGTGGCCTTGGCCGGGTTGAGCATCCGGTTCTGGTTCAGCGCGTTCTCGAAGATCACCGTCACGGCCGCGTCCGGGCCGATCAGGTTCGGCAGCAGCTGCGTGCCGCCCCAGCCGGGGAACAGGCCGAGGAACACCTCGGGCAGCGCGATGGCCGCCGCGTTCGAGGACACCGTCCGGTAGTGGCAGGACAGCGCCAGCTCCAGGCCGCCGCCCATCGCCGCGCCGTTGACGAACGCGAAGGTGGGGACGGTGGAGTCGGTGAACTTGCGGAACACCTCGTGGCCGAGCGCGCCGATGGTCAGGCCCGTCTCGCGCGACCCGGCCTTCTCCACGGCGCTCAGGTCGGCGCCGACGGCGAACACGAACGGCTTGCCGGTGACCGCGATGGCCACCGGGTTCGCCGCCGCCGCCTCGTCGAACGCCTGCCCGAGGCTGACCAGGCCCTGCGGGCCGAAGGTCGACGGGCGCGTGTGGTCGTGGCCGTTGTCGATGGTGATCACGGCGACCCGGCCGTCCAGGCCGGGCACGGACACCAGGCGGGTGCGCGCGCTGGTGACGACCTCGTCCGGGAAGAGGTCCTTGGCCTGGTCAGGCGTCAACGCGGTCACTTGGCCTCTCCGTCCCAGTGCGGGTTCTCCCAGATCACGGTGCCGCCCATGCCGATGCCGATGCACATGGTGGTGATGCCGTAGCGCACGTCGGGGCGCTCGGCGAACTGGCGGGACAGCTGGGTCATCAGCCGCACGCCCGAGGACGCGAGCGGGTGGCCGACCGCGATCGCACCGCCCCACTGGTTCACGCGGGGGTCGTCGTCGGCGATGCCGAAGTGGTCCAGGAACGCCAGGACCTGCACGGCGAACGCCTCGTTGA
This sequence comes from Actinosynnema pretiosum, assembly GCF_024171695.1. Lineage (GTDB taxonomy): Bacteria > Actinomycetota > Actinomycetes > Mycobacteriales > Pseudonocardiaceae > Actinosynnema > Actinosynnema pretiosum. The sequence continues at coordinate 11,252 of NZ_JAMTCF010000008.1, forward strand.
TCTCGAACAGGCCGATGTCGTCGATCGTCAGACCGGCGCGCGCGAGGGCCTTCTCGGTCGCGGGCACCGGGCCCACGCCCATGACCTCGGGCTCCACGCCCAGGAACGAGTAGCTGACCAGCCGCATCCCGACCGGCAGGCCCAGCTCCTCGGCGGTGTCCTCGCCCGCGAGGATGCAGCCGGTGGCGCCGTCGTTCAGGCCTGCCGCGTTGCCCGCCGTCACCCGGCCGTGCGGGCGGAACGGGGTCTTGAGCTTCGCCAGGTCCGCCACGCTGGTGCCGGGGCGGGGAGGCTCGTCGGCGGTGGCCAGGCCCCAGCCGTGCTCGGCGGAGCGGGTGGCGACCGGGACCAGGTCCGGGTCGATCTTCCCGTTCTTCAGCGCGTCGGCGTACTTGGCCTGCGAGGCCGCCGCGTACGCGTCGGTCCGCTCCTTGGTGATCGCCGGGAACCGGTCGTGCAGGTTCTCCGCCGTCGAGCCCATGATCAGGGCGGACGGGTCGACGATCTTGTCCGACAGGAACCTCGGGTTCGGGTCGACGCCCTCGCCCATCGGGTGGCGGCCCATGTGCTCGACGCCGCCCGCGATCGCCACGTCGTACGCGCCGAACGCGATGCCGCTGGCCGCGGTGGTCACGGCCGTCATCGCGCCCGCGCACATCCGGTCGATCGAGTAGCCGGGCACCGACTTGGGCAGGCCCGCCAGCAGCGCGGCGGTCCGGCCGATGGTCAGGCCCTGGTCGCCGATCTGGGTGGTGGCCGCGATGGCGACCTCGTCGACGCGCTCCGGGGGGAGCTCCGGGTGGCGGCGCAGCAACTCCCTGATGACCTTGACCACCAGGTCGTCGGCGCGGGTCTCCGCGAAGATCCCCTTCGGGCCGGCCTTGCCGAACGGCGTGCGCACGCCGTCGACGAAGACCACGTTGCGAACGCGCGCCTGCGCTGCTGGTGCGGCCACGGCGTCTCCTCCACATCGTCGTGATTCAACTGGCGACCGGAGGGCGCGACTCCTACCGATCGGTAACAGCAACTCTAGCCTTCGTTACCGGTCGGTAACCACCGAGGGTGACCTGTCGCGTGCGTCACAGACCGCCCGCACGACCAAGAACAGCGCGAACCCGAACGGCGACAGCACGATCGTGAGCAGCAGCAGCGGCCCCATCAGCAGCGGGTGCGCTCCCGCGCGACGGCCCTCCCGGTACACCCACGCCCCGATCAGCAGGTCCCAGGCCAGGACCTGCGCCCAGATCGCGGACGCGCCCCACGCCGAACCCGCGAACTCCCGGAGCGCGCCCAGGTCCGGGCTGCTCATCGTCGCCCACAACTCGGGCAGGTGCCCGGCGACGAGCGCGGTGTAGACCGCCAGCGCGGGCAGCGCGATCAGCGGGGACGCCGCGATCCGGTCCGTCCAGCGCCACCCCGGCGCGAGGATCATCAGCGCCCAGAACGGGGCGACCAGGGGGAACGCCAGGTCGAACAGCGCGGCGCTCACGCGGACACCGCCGGGGCGCCGTCCTGCTCGGCCGAGGACCGCTTCCGGTCGCGCGCCGCCCGCCGCAGCGCGAACCAGGTCCAGGCGAGCAGCGCCGCGAGCCCGGCGAGGGTGGCCGCGTCCGGCTCCAGCACCGGCTGGCCGCGCAGCGCCTGCCACAGGGCGAGCGCGGTCAGGCCCGCGTAGGCCCCGCCGAGGTCGCGCACCAGGCGCGGGGTCGCCGGCGCGGGCAGCAGGGCCACCAGCAGCGGCAGGAGTTGCAGCGCGTGCATCCCGATGAAGTGCGGCACGCGCAGGTCGCCCGCCTCGGTGCTCCACCCGGTCAGCGCGAGCTGTCCGCCGCCGTCCGGCGCGCCCACGCTGTGCGCGCCGACCGCGCCCAGCGCCGGGTCCTGGCCCCGCGCGGGCGTGGTCATCAGGAAGCCGACCGCCATGCCCGCCAATGCGATCACCGCGCCGAACCGGAGCGCGGTCGCGGTCGCCGGGTCCTCGAACCCGCTGGTCAGCAGCACGACGCAGAGCAGGCCGTGCATCACCCAGACGACGGCGATCGTCATGCCCATGAACGCGTACAGCGAGGCGTCGAGCTCGGTGGTCTGGTTGAAGTGGCTCTGCCTGCCCCGGACGACCTGGACGACGATGACCACGATCTCGATCGTGCCGCCCAGCGCCGCGACCGCGCCCGCCCAGCGGGCGGTCCGGCGCAGCCGGGTGGTCAGGGTGAGCGCCCAGGCGAGGCTCAGGCCGTAGAGGGCCAGGGATAACGCGAACTTGAGCGGTTTGAGCCAGATGGGGCTACCGGCGATGATCCGGTCGTCGATCAGCAGGCCGAGCAGGGCGACGGGCACGAGGGCGGTGTTGAGGACGGTGAGCACGGCTAGTGGCGGGTGTGCGCGCAGCGCGCGGATCAGCATGGCTCGCTCCAAGTATGGATAGTGACGCTCTCCGCTATCGGATAGTTAAGTTACCCATGTTGGTGTCGTGCTGGGAAGGGGCTTCTTGATGCGGATCGCTGAGCTGGGCAGGCGGAGCGGGGTGCCGGTCCCGACGATCAAGTACTACCTGCGGGCCGGACTGCTGCCCCCCGGCGAGCTGACCAGCCCGAACCAGGCCCGGTACGGCGAGGATCACCTGCACCGGCTGCGGCTGGTGCGGGCCATGGTCGACGTGGGCGGGCTGTCGATCGCCGCCGTGGGCGAGGTCTTCGCCGCGCTGGGCGAGCAGCGCAAGGGCGTCTCGGGGGCGCTGCGCACCGTCGAGGCCGCCGTCACGCCGGTGCCCGAGGACCTGGACGCGGAGGCCGTCGCGCTGGGCGTGGCCTTCCTGGAGCGGCAGGGCTGGGTGCCGGACGACCGGTCGCCTGCGTTCCGCGCGCTGGTCGGAGTGCTCGGGACGGCCCGCGAGGTCGGGCAGGAGGGGTTCGCGGACCTGCTCGACGGCTACGCGCGGGCCTGCCTCGGACTGGCCGAGGCCGATCTCGACTACGCGATCGGGGACGGCGCCGAACCGGAGCTGGACCAGGCCCTGGAGCGCGTGGTCGTCGGCACCGTGCTGGGGGACGCGGCGCTGGCCGCCGTGCGGCGACTGGCCCGGCGCGAGGTGGCGATCCGCAGGTTCGGGCACGCCGAGGACGAGTGCCCCAGGGGTGAGTGCGCTGGGGACGGGTGCGCGGGGGAGAGCGGCGTGGTGGAGAACGGCGCGAGGGAGGGCGGCGCCTGAGCGCGGTCCCTGGACGAGCTGTCCTGAAGTCGAGCGGCCCGCGGGGGGAAATCACCCGGACGGGGGCGCGCTGGAACGGTGCCCGGCGCGGTGGACGCGCGGGCCCGGACCTCCCCGCAGTGCTTCCCGCCGAAGGAGCCGGACCGCCGGAACGGCACGCCTGAGCGGTGTGCGGGACCGGCGCGGCCCTCCAGGGAAGGAGAGTGCACAGGGAGGTAGGTGTTCGGTTGTGGCCGGTCCGGGCGCCTGGTCGGCGGTCGAGCCGGTGTCGGTGCGGTGTCGGCGGTCGGAGGCCTCCCGTTGCCAGCAGGCCCTCGACGCACCCGTGCTTCGTCCCGCTCAGCCCGGAGTGGCGGCCAGGGCCTCGGTGAGCGCCCGTGCCGTCAACCCGATCTGCCAATCACGTGCCCCGCCCTCGCGGAGCGCCGCCGTGACCCCGTCGAGCGAGGTGTCCGACGGCGGCTGCCAGCAGGTGCGGCGCACCAGGTCGGGCAGCAGCAGGTTCTCCACCGGCAGGTTGTTCGCCTCGGCGACCTCGGCCAGGGCGGTGCGCGCCGCCGCGAGCCGTGCCGCCGCCGCCGGGTCCTTGTCGGCCCAGCGGTTCGCCGGTGGAGGTCCGTCGTGGTGCTGGGCGGTCTCAGGCAGCTCCGCCCTGGGCAGCGCCGCCGCCTTGCGCAGCGCGCCCATCCACGTCCCGGCCATGCGCCGCTGGGCGCGTCCCCGGAACACCGGGAGCGCCAGCAGCGCGGCCTCGTCGGCCGGGTTGCGGGTCGCCGCGTCGACCAGCGCGCTGTCGGGAAGCACCCGGCCGGGGGCCAGGTCCCGCTCGCGCGCCAGAGCGTCGCGGGTCTCCCACAGCGACCGGACAGCGGCGAGCTGCCTGGTGCTGCGGATGCGGTGGATCCCCGAGGTGCGTCGCCAAGGCTCCGCCCTCGGTTTGGGAAGCGGCGCGGTCCTGGCGGCGTCGAACTCCTCCAGAGCCCACTCCAGCTTGCCCTGCTGCCTCAGTTCCTCCTCCAGCACGTCGCGCAGCTGAACGAGCAGCTCGACGTCGAGCGCCGCGTAGTTGAGCCAGTCGGCGGGGAGGGGACGGCGCGACCAGTCGGCCGCACCGTGCCCCTTCTCCAACCTGTAGCCCAGCAGCAGCTCGACGAGCGTGCCGAGTGCCACCCGTTCGAAACCGGCCAGCCTGCCCGCCAGCTCGGTGTCGAACAACGCGCTCGGCCTGAGACCCAGTTCGGCGAGGCACGGCAGGTCTTGCGACGCCGCGTGCAGCACCCACTCGGTCCCCTCGAGCGCCTCGACCAGCGGATCCAACCGACCGCCAAGGGCGATCGGGTCGACCAGCACGGTCCCGGCGCCTTCCCGGCGCAGCTGCACCAGGTAAGCGCGTTGCGAGTAGCGGTAGCCCGAGGCTCGCTCGGTGTCCACCGCGACCGGTCCCTCGGCCCCGGCGAGCGCTTCTGCTGCTCGCCGGAGTGCCGAGGAGTCGGCCACCACCGGCGGAACCCCGTCAGCGGGTTCCGTCAGCGGGACCGGCTGTGCACCGGTCGGATCGGTTCGCTCGTCGGCGGGTACGTCCACGGCGGATGACCCTACGACGAACGCACCACTCGCGGGTGTGTTCGACTCGTTCAGCGCGTCGACCTGCGGTTCAGCGGATCACGCCCGCCCGCATGGCGAGCGCGACCATCTGAGCGCGATCCCCGGTGCCCAGCTTGCGCCCGATCCGCGACAGGTGAGACTTCACCGTGAGCGCGGACAGGCTCAGAGCCTCGCCGATCTCCTTGTTGCTCTGGCCATCGGCGACCAGCTGGAGGACCTCGACCTCACGCGCGGAGAGCTCCCGCGGCGTGTTGTCGGTGCCCGGCACGCGAGTTCCCGCAGCCAGCACGGGAGCCACGCTCGGGTCCGCGTAGACGCCGCCGTCGAGGACCCTGCGCACCCCGTCGGTGACCACCATCGGAGAGGCGGACTTCAGGAGGTACGCCTGGGCGCCCGCCTGGAAGGCCGACCTGACCGCGTAGGGGTCGTCGGAGGACGCGAGGACCACGATGCGGGGCCAGCCCTGGGCACGGAGTTCCGTGACCAGGTCGATGCCGGTGCCGTCCGGCAGACCCAGATCGAGGATCGCGAGATCGCACGGTCCGGTTGCGAGAGCCCGCGCCCGAGCTTCCGCGACCGAAGCCGCCTCATGCACAGTCCCGGCTCCCATCTGGGTGAGCCGGGCGCTTATCGCCTCCCTCAGCAGCGGGTGGTCGTCGACCACCAACACCGAAAAAAGCTCCTCCCGCGGGTGCGGGACCATGTTTGCCGGCAACGAGCCGGCTGGCGTGGTACGAACGGCCTGACCTAAGCCGACGGCAGCCACGTCACTACCTCCCTGGAGTCGGTCGTGCCCCCCGACCGGCACCGGGACTTTCGTCCAATCAGCCGCGCCACTGATCGACCGAAAGTGGTGTCGTCTGGGGCAGCGTAGCCGCCCAAGCGGGTCTACGGGACGATCAATCGGGTATCTATCCCCGATGAGTTGTCACCGACGGCCTCCGTTGTCACACGATTGGATGACAACCGGCTGGGCCCCGTAACGCGAACCGGACTCATGACGACAGACAGGAGTTGACCAGTGGCCGCCCTCCCCGCGCGTCTGCGCGCCGAAGAACTGCTGGCACGGGTGCCTCTGGTCGACGGGCACAACGACCTCCCCTGGGCACTGCGCGACTTCGGTGCCGAAGGGCAAATCGGTGAAAAGTCAACGGGCGCCGATCCGTGTGCCGCAGCCGACACCGTCGACCTGACGGCCCACCAGCCCAGTCTCCAGACCGACCTGGGGAGGCTGCGCGAGGGCCGGTTGGGGATGCAGTTCTGGTCCGTGTGGGTCCCGTGCTCGCTGCCGGGTGACGCCGCCGTGGTCACGACCGTGGAGCAGGTCGACCTCGTCCACCGGTTGGCGCGGCGCTACCCCGACCACCTGGCGATCGCCACCAGCGCGGACGAGGCCGAGGCGGCGTTCGCCTCCGGGCGCGTGGCCTCGCTGATCGGGGCCGAGGGCGGGCACAGCATCAACTCCTCGCTCGCCGTCCTGCGGGGGCTGCGCAGGCTGGGCGTCCGGTACCTGACGCTGACCCACAACGAGAACACCCCGTGGGCGGATTCGGCCACGGACGCACCGGTTAGCAATGGATTGACCTCGTTCGGGCGCGAGGTCGTGCGCGAGATGAACCGGATCGGCATGATCGTCGACCTCTCGCACGTCGCCGAGACGACGATGAACGACGCGCTCGACGTCTCGACCAGGCCCGTCATGTTCAGCCACTCGTCCTGCCGGGCCGTGGCCGACCACCCGAGGAACGTCCCGGACGCCGTCCTGGAGCGCCTGGCCGACAACGGGGGTGTGTGCATGGTCACATTCGTCCCGGCGTTCGTGTCGCCCGCCTACGCGGCCTGGGACGCCCGGCTGCGGGAGGCCATGGCGCAGGCAGGGCAGCGGCACAACGACCTGGACGCCAGGAACCGGTTCGCCGCGACGTGGACCGAGGGCGGGCCGACCCCGGAGGTCGGGATCGAGGACGTCGTCGCGCACGTCGAGCACGCCCGCGAGGTCGCCGGGATCGACCACATCGGGATCGGCGGCGACTACGACGGGGTCGCGTTCCTGCCGAACGGGCTGGAGGACGTGTCGGGGTACCCGAACCTGTTCGCGGCGCTGCTGGAGCGCGGGTGGAGCGAAGAGGACTGCACGAAGCTCGCGGGCGCGAACGCGCTGCGGGTGCTGCGCGCGAACGACGACTAGGGCGAACGACGACTAGGGCGAGTTGACCGGGGAGTCCCAGGGGCTCCCCGGCCGTCTGCTCAGCGCAGGCTGGTCACCCCGACCGGGGGCAGGCCGACGGCCGTGGCCATCAGGTCGTAGAAGGCGCTGCCGTGCGCGGTCAGCTCGGCGTCCACCGCCGTCCAGGACGCCCGCAGCTCCAGGTCGTCGGTGCGCCCCTGGTCGGCCAGCTCGCCGAACCGGACCGACGACGTCTGCGTCACCGTCCCGCCCAGCGCGGTGAACTCCGCCCCGGCCTGCTCCAGCGAGTCGGTCAGCCACGACCACCCGACCTCGGGCAGCAGCGGGTCCGATGCCAGCTCCGGGTCCAGCTCCACGCGCACGTACGCGACCACCCGGAAGAAGCCCGACCACGCCTCGACGCCCTCGGGGTCGTGCAGCAGCACCAACCGCCCCGTGGACAGCTCGTCCTCGGGGCCGGTCACCTCGGCGGTCAGCGCGAACGCCCACGGGGCCAACCGCTGCGGCGCCCGCACCTCGGCCAGTTCGACCTCGGGCCGGGTCCGCACCGATCTCAGGGTCCGCACCGCGCGCCGGAACAGCTCGGGCTCCCCAGCGTCTCCCGTCACGAGCCCGACTGTATGCCTGTCGGACCCGCCTCGCGGGGCAGGCGCGCCGGGTGTCCCGCAGGCTCTCCGAAGATCCACAAGTCGGGTCCGCCCGCTCGCGACGCAGCGTGATGGACGACCCACCCACCACTCCGCACCGCGTTCTCGACGCGTGGGACGATGGGCGGCGAGATGACCGAGATGACCGAACCCCCGCTGCTGGTCGCCGCGCGTGGCGGCACCCCGTCCCGGACCCCCGTGTGGTTCATGCGCCAGGCGGGCCGCTCGCTGCCCGAGTACCGGGCGCTGCGCGCGGGCACGGCCATGCTGGACGCCTGCTTCGACCCGGAGATGGTCCGGGAGATCACGATGCAGCCGGTCCGCAGGCACGACGTGGACGGCGCGATCCTCTTCTCCGACATCGTCGTGCCCCTCAAGGCCGCCGGTGTCGACCTGGACATCGTCGCGGGCACCGGGCCGGTCGTGGCCCACCCGGTGCGCACGCGCGACGACGTCGCGGCCCTGCCGGTGCTGGAGGCCGAGCACGTGCGGCCCGTCGCCGACGCCATCGGGCTGCTGCTCAAGGACCTCGGGGACGTCCCGCTGATCGGCTTCGCGGGCGCCCCGTTCACCCTCGCCTCCTACCTCGTCGAGGGCGGGCCGAGCCGCAACCACGAGCGCACCAAGGCGCTCATGCACTCGGACCCCGACCTGTGGCACGCGCTGCTGGCCAAGATCGCGGACATCACCGCCGAGTTCCTGCGCGTGCAGGTCGAGGCGGGCGTCAAGGCCGTGCAGCTGTTCGACTCCTGGGCGGGCGCGCTGTCCGAGCGCGACTACCGCAGCTTCGTGCTCCCGCACTCCGAGCGGGTGCTGCGGAGCATCACCGGCGTGCCGCGCATCCACTTCGGCGTCGGCACCACCGAGCTGCTGCCCGCGATGCGCGAGGCGGGCGCGGACGTCGTCGGCGTCGACTGGCGCACCCCGCTGGACGTCGCGGTGCGCCGCATGGTCCAGGCCGCGCCCGACCTGCCGCCGCCCGTCGTGCAGGGCAACCTCGACCCGGCGCTGCTGTTCGCCGGGCTCCCCGCGCTGGAGCGCGAGGTCGACCGGATCGTGGAGGAGGGCAAGGTGGCCTCCGGGCACATCTTCAACCTGGGCCACGGCGTCCTGCCGGACACCGACCCGGACGTGATCACCAAGGCCGTCGAGCTGGTGCACCGGTCGCGATGAGCACCACGCGGGTAGCGGTCGTCGGCGGCGGGATCTCCGGTCTGGTCGCGGCCTACCGGCTGCGCGCCCTGCTGGGTCCCGGCGCCACCATCACCCTGGTCGAGCAGGCGGGTCTGCTCGGCGGCAAGCTCCGCACCGTCGAGCTGGCCGGGAAGCTGTACGACGTGGGCGCCGAGGCGTTCCTGCACCGCCGAGCCGAGGCCGCCGACCTGGTGGCCGAGCTGGGCCTGGCCGACGAGCTGGTGCACCCCACCGGCGCGCCGTCCACGATCCTCGCGGGCGGGCAGGTCCGGCCGGTGCCGCCGCGCACCCTGATGGGCGTGCCCGCCTCCGCCGAGGCGGTGCGGGACGTCCTGTCCGAGGAAGCGCTTTCCAGGGTGCTCGCCGAGCCGGGGCTGCCGCCGATCGCACTGGGCGGCGAGGACGTCCTGGTCGGCGAGCTGCTGCGCGAGCGGTTCGGGCCCGAGGTCGCCGACCGGCTGGTCGGGCCGCTGCTGGGCGGGGTGTACGCGGGTCGCGCGGACGCGCTGAGCCTGCGCGCCACCATGCCGCAGCTCGCCGAGGCGCTCGACGCGGGCGAGGGCTCGCTCCTGGCCGCCGCCGCGCGCGCCATGCCCGTGCCCGCGACACCGGTTCCCGGTCCGCGCCCGCCGATCTTCGGCGCGCTGCGCGGCGGCATGGCCGCACTGGTCGACGCGCTCGCCGAGGCCGCCAAGGCCGACGTGCGGCTCGGGCTCCCGGTGCGCGGGCTGGCGAAGACCGCTGAGGGCTGGCGGCTCGAGATCGGCACCGCCACCGCGCCCGAGCACCTGGACGTCGACGGCGTGGTGCTCGCCGTGCCCGCGCCGTCCGCGCGCAAGCTCCTCGCCGACGCGGCGCCCGCCGCCGCCGAGGGATTCGGGCGGATCGAGGTCGCGTCCATGGCCGTGGTGGCGCTCGCGCTGCCCGCCGGGACCGAGCTGCCCGAGCGCTCCGGCGTGCTGCTGGCCGAGGGCGAGCGGCACGCGAGCGGCACCCCGTACACCGCCAAGGCCTTCACCTTCTCCAGCCGCAAGTGGGCGCACCTCGGGACCGACCCGCTGCTGGTGCGCGGCTCCGTCGGCAGGCACGGCGACGTGGAGTCGTTGCAGCGCCCCGACGACGAGCTGGTCGCGGCGGTGCGCGCGGACCTCGCCGAGCTGACCGGCGTCACCGCCGAGCCCGTCGACGCGTCCGTGACCCGGTGGGGCGGCGGGCTGCCGCAGTACGGGCTCGGGCACCTCGACCTGGTGGCGGGCGTCGAGCGCGCCGTGGAGGGCGTGCCGGGGCTGGCCGTCGCGGGTGCCGCGCTGCACGGCGTCGGCATCCCCGCCTGCATCACGACCGGGGACGAGGCCGCGCAGCGTGTCGCGGCGCACGTCCTCGGCCGGGTGAGTTGAGTGCACGGCAAGAGGAAGATGGGGCCATGTCCGACGACCTGAACTACAACGAGCTGAACAACACCATCCGCTACACCGCCTGGTCGGTCTTCAAGGGCCCGCAGCCGGGTTCGCTCGGCGAGAACCGCGCCGACGCGGCCACCGAGGCCCAGGAGTACATCGACGGCCTCGCCGCCAAGGGCGTCACCGTGCGCGGCGTGTACGACCTGGCCGGTCTGCGCGCCGACGCGGACTACATGATCTGGTGGCACGCCGAGGAGATCGAGCAGGTCCAGGCCGCCTACACCGGGTTCCGCCGCACGAAGGTGGGCGCGCTGTCCACCCCCGTGTGGAGCCAGGTCGGCCTGCACCGCCCCGCGGAGTTCAACCGCAGCCACGTCCCCGCGTTCCTGGCGGGCGAGGAAGCGCGGAAGTTCATCTGCGTCTACCCGTTCGTCCGGTCCTACGAGTGGTACATCCTCCCGGAGGAGGAGCGCCGCACCATGCTGCGCGACCACGGCCTCGCGGCCAGGGACTTCGCGGACGTGCGGGCGAACACGGTGGCCTCGTTCGCCCTGGGCGACTACGAGTGGCTGCTGGCGTTCGAGGCCGACGAGCTGCACCGCATCGTCGACCTGATGCGCGCCCTGCGCGCGACCGAGGCCCGCAGGCACGTGCGCGAGGAGCTGCCGTTCTACACCGGCACCATGATCGCGCCCGCCGAGCTGGTGCTGAACCTGCCGTGAGGCAGTGGCCACGCGGGGGAGCACTGCGCCTGCTTCCCCGCGGGCCACACGTGCCTCACCCCTTGATCTTGTAGGCCCGGACGACGGTCTGGGTGAAGGTGTTGCCCGCGTCGTCGGAACCGGTGACGCGCAGGGACGCGAACCGCTTGCCGCGCGGGTGCTCCAGCAGGAGCGCGGACCCGGACGCGCGGGCCGGCGACCAGGTCGCGCCGTCGTCGTAGGAGACCTCGCCGGTGAACGCGCGTGGTCCGGACGCGCCACCGTGGCGCTGGAACTCCAGCGGGACGCGGAAGAGCCCCGGCCTGGCCGCTCCGGTCGGGTCCAGGGAGGGCTTGGGGCGCACCAGGGTCAGCGGCAGCTCACCCCGCGCGCCGGTGGAGCGGAACGTCCAGGAGCCCGACGTGCGCGTGGAGAAGTCCGACCCCTCGGGAGCGCGCACCGCCTCCGCGTCGACCCGGTAGTCCGCCGCCCCCGGAGGCACGGCGAACCCGACCCGGCCCGGCTCGTCGCTCTCGCCGACCAGCTCCCCGTTGCGGCGCAACGAGGTCCGCGCCGACTCGGTGGCCTCGTAGTAGCCGGTGTGGCCGCCGCCGTCGCCGAACAGCGCCACCTCGAACCGCAGCCGGTCGCCGTCCAGGACCAGCGGGGACGTCCCCGGACGCGCGGAGGGGGCGAACACCGGGGTGTTCACCGCGCGCCGGTAGGTCCGGCCCGCCAGGTACGTCTCGGGACCGCTCGACCGGGCGGCGTAGAAGTCACCGGGGCCATCCTGGGTGAACGCCCACGTCCACGGCGCCCCGGTGGTGACCAGCTCCACCAGCGAGCCCGGCGCGGGGACGTCCAGCGCCCCGAGGTGATCCGCGTGGCCGTCCGGGGCGGGCACACCGCCCCGCAGCGACGCCCTAGCGCCGGCGGGGACGGGGCCGATCGCGGTGCGGATCGTCGCCAGCTCGCTCCGCGCGGGCGCGCGGGTGAAGCCGGTCGGGTAACCACCCGCGAGAAGCCAGCCGAAGCGGTAGCCCGCCGAGGCGCCCTGGAACCGGGCGTTGATCCACGTGATCTGCTCGTCAAGCGGACCGTCGGGTTCGAGGCGGCCGATCCGCAGGCCCTCGGGGAAACCGGCGGGGTAGAACGTCCCGGTCACGCTCGGCCTGCCCTCGTGGAACCCCTCCGAGGTGATGCTCGCGGGTCCGGGACGGGTGCCCGCCTCCGGCGGGGTGATCACCAGCGGCGCGGCCTCGCGGGCGTCCAGGACGAGCGTGGTGTCGCCGTCGAGCTCCAGCAGCGGGGTGGAGAACACGGCCGAGCCGCCCTCGTGCCGGACCAAGGAGGAGAGGGCGTAGGCGCCGGGCGGCAGGGAGATCGTGCCCTCGCCGCCGCCGAGGCGGTCCTCGCGGTAGCCGTCGATCCGGGACACGAACGTCCAGCTGCCCGCGCTCGGCCCGCCGTCCGGGCCGAGGTGCCGGATGGTCAGGTCGTGCCGCTCCTCGGCGCGGTCGACGGACACCGGGGTGCGCACGGCGGTCGGCCCGCCCGATGCCACCACGGTGCCGCTGTGCACGCCGATCCCGGTGTCGGCCCTGGTGGTCGCGGTGATCCTGGTGGTGGCGGTCCCGCCCGCCGGAACGGTCAGGGCGGCGGGGGAGGCGGTGAAGACGCCCGTGACCGGCGTGCCGTCCGGCGCGTGCTGCTCCACGGTCAGGTCCAGGGTGATCGGGGACGCGGAGTCGTTGCGGTACACCAGGTCCTTCGTGACCGGCTCGTCGTCCTCGTGCGGCCACCGCTGCACGCCCAGCGCGAGCGTGGCCGGTTCGGCGGTGACGGTCTGCGCCAGCGCGCGCGGCACGTCGACCCGACCGGCGCCCTGCTCCAGGGGGTACAGCGCCGGGTTCGGCCGAGCCGAGGCCATCAGGGCGGCCTTGATCCGCTGCCCCGACCAGTCCGGGTGCCGCTGCTTGAGCAGGGCCGCCGCGCCGACGACGTGCGGGGTCGCCATGGAGGTGCCGGACTTCGCGACGCGTCCGGTGGACCCGGCCCGCGCGGCCACGATGTCCACGCCGGGCGCGGTGAGGTCCGGCTTGACGCCGCCGTCACCGCGCCGAGGACCCCGGCTGGAGAAGCCCGCCAGGCTCTCGTCCCGCTCCACCGCGCCCACGGTGAGCGCCGCGTCGGCGGTGCCGGGCGTGTTGACCGAGCCGCCCACACCGGGCGTGCCGGGCGCGTGGCCGTTGTTGCCCGCCGCGACCACGAACAGCGCGCCGCTGCTCGCGGACAGCGAGTCGATCGTGTCCTCCAGGGGGCTCTCGCCCTGCTCGTCGACGAAGAAGGCCAGGCTGAGGTTGAGCACGTCGGCGCCCTGGTCGACGGCCCAGCGCATCCCGGCGATGATCCAGGACTCCAGGCAGGTCTCCACGTCGCAGACCTTGGCGTCGAGCAGTTCCGCGTCCGGGGCCACGCCCCGGTAGCGCGCGTCGCCGCTCGCGATGGTCGCGGCGACGTGCGTGCCGTGGCCGGTGTTGTCGGCGTTGTCGGGCTCCTCGCTGAAGTTGGCCTGCGCTACCTCCTTGCCGCGCAGGTCGGGGTGGTCGCCGTCGATCCCGGTGTCGAGCACCGCGACCGTCACGCCCGCGCCGGTCAGGCCCGCCTGCCACGCCTGCGGCGCGCCGATCTGGGCGGTGCTGCGGTCGAGCGCGGGCTTGAGGGCCGCGTCCAGCCACACCTTGCGCACGGTGGGGTCGACCAGCAGCTCCGGGAACGCCGCGCCGGACTCGGGGGCGCGGGCGGCGACGGCGTGCGCGTCGGGCAGCTCGCGGGTCGAGCTCAGCGAGGTGGCGCGCGGCCCGTCCGAGCCGTTCTTGGTGATGAGCAACGGGATTCCGCCGCCCGTGCGCGGTCGCGCGGCCAGCGCGGTCACGTCGAACAGGCGCGGGTCGAGCTTGCCCGACGCGAGCGCCGCCGCCGCGTCACCGGGCACCACGCGCACCCGGCCGCCGGACGTGCTGCTGTGGAAGGCGATCCGCTCCCGCCCCGCCCCTGGGGTGATGCCCGCCAACCGGCCGTCCACCAGGGCGACCCGGTCCCCGGTGAGCAGCACCACCTCGGTCGGCGCTGTCCCCTCCCCTTGCGCGGCAGCGGTTTCCGCCGTCGCCACCGGTCCCGCCGCGCCACCCGCCAGCAGCGCCGCGACCGCCAGCGCGGCCGTGCCCCGTCTCCTGCCCGTCACGTCGATCAGCTCCCCGTCGTCGTCGTGCGAGGTCCGCGCGGGGGCGCCCACGCCGGGGCGCCCCCGCGATCCGGCTAACGCTTGATCCTGTAGGCGCGCAGGGCCGTCTGCTCGAACCCGTTGCCCGCCCCGTCCGCGCCACTGACCCGCAGCGACACGAACTCCCGGTCGCGCGGCAGGACCAGCAGCGCGCTGCCCGGCAGCACCAGGGCCTTCGCCCAGCTCGCCCCGTCGTCGTAGGACGCCTCCACGGTCAGCGACCGCAACCCGCTCGCCCCGCCCGCCCGCTGGAACTCCAGCGGCAGCAGCGAGAACCCGGCCCGCGCCGCGCCGTCGCGGTCCAGCGCGGGCGTGAACCGGACCAGGGTCAGCGGCAGCTCGGCGCGGCCCGTCCCGACGTCGGCGCGGAACGTCCACGCGCCGCTGAGCCGGGTCGAGAAGTCCGACGCGCCTCCGGTCCGCACCACCTCGGTGGACACCCGGTAGTCCGCCGCGCCCGGTTCGGGCGTGAACTGGCCGCTGCCCGGCCAGGCGCTCTCGCCGACCGGCTTCCCGTTCCGCTCCAGCGCGGTCCGCGCCGACGCGGTGTCCGACGCGCCGAGGTTGCCCGCCCGGTCGCCGAACAGCGACAGCGAGAACCGGAGCTGCCCGCCGTCCTTGACCAGCGGCGGGGTGCTCCAGTCCGCCAGCACCGGGCCGAACACCGGCTCGTTGGTGGAGCGCCGGTGGGTCCGGCCCGCCCGATAGCGCTCGTCACCGCTGCTCTGGCCCGCGCTCCAGGCGAAGTCCTCCGCGCTCTGGGTGTACGTCCAGCGCCACCCCGGCCCGGTGTTCACGTGGTCCACGACGACACCCGGCGCGGCCACCTCGGAGGACGCGCCCCACCCGCTGCCGTCGCCGAACACCGGGTTCCCGGCGTGCGAGGCCCGCTGCCCCTCGGGCGCGGGGCCGATGGTGGTGCGCACGGTCGCCAGCTCGCCCGCCTCGGGCTCGCGGACGAACCCGGCCTCCACCCCCGGCTCCTCCCAGCCGAAGCGGTAGAACGAGCCGTCCCCGCCCGCGAACTGGGCGCTCACCGACCGGGACTGCTGCCCGGCGGGCAGCTCCCCGCCGTTGCGCCCCACCCACAGCCGGTCCGGGAACCCGCCGGGGAACAGGTGGTGGTAGTTCGTCGTGCGGCCCTCGTGGACCTGGTTGATCGTGTAGCCGCCCACCAGGGGCTCGGCCTCCTGGTCAGGAGGGGTCACCCGCAGCGGCTCGGCCTCGCGCGCGTCCACGGTGATGGTGGTGTCGCGGTCCAGCACCAGCGCGGGCCTGGTCAGCAGCGTCCCGCCACCGCCCGAGGCCACCGAGGACCAGACCCCGTACTCGCCGGGCGGCAGGGTCGCGGTGCTCTCCGCGCCGAGGAAGTACCGGGGGCTCGGCTGGTCCAGGTCGATCACGGCCGTGTCGCTCTCCTCGGCGGGCTCGCCGTCGCGCCCGACGTGCCGCACGGTGAGCGAGTGCCGCTCCGGGGCCCGCTCGACGGACACCGGGGTGCGCACCAGCACCTCACCGCCGGACGAGGCGGTGACCACGCCGCTGTGCGCGCCGTCCGGCACGTCCTGGCGGGTGTCGCCGGTGACCCGCGCCGTCGCCGTCCCGCCCGCGGGCACGGTCAGCGTCGCGGGGGCGGCGGTGAGCACGCCGGTGGTCGGCCTCCCGTCCGGGCCGACCGCGTCCACCGCCAGGTCCAGCACCACGGGGGCGTCGGAGTCGTTGCGGTACACCAGGTCCCTCGTGACCGGCTCGTCGTCGTCGTGCGGCCACTCCCGCACGCCCAGCGCCAGGCTCGACGGCTCCGCCGACACCTCCAGCGCCAGCGCCCGCGCCACGTCCACGCGGCCGGAGCCCTGCTGGTGCGGGACCAGCGCCGGGTTCGGCGTCGCCGAGGCCACCAGCGCGGCCTTGATCCGCCTCCCCGACCAGTCCGGGTGCCGCTGCTTGAGCAGCGCGGCGACACCCGCGACGTGCGGGGTGGCCATGGACGTGCCGGACATCGACACGTGCCCCTCGTCCACCGGCGTGCCCTCGACCCCGTGCCGGGAGCGGGCGGCGACGACGTCGGCGCCCGGCGCGGTGACGTCCGGCTTCACGGCGCTGTCGCCCAGGCGCGGGCCCTGGCTGGAGAACGGGGCGAGCCCGTCCCGCCGGTCCACCGCGCCCACGGTCAGCGCGGAGTCGGCGGAGCCGGGGGAGCCGATCGTGCCCGGCCTGCCCGAGTTGCCCGCCGCGACGACGAACAGCGCCCGGTCGGACAACGACTCCACGGCCTCCTCGACCGGGTCGAGCCCTGGCGCGTCGGCGCCGCCCAGGCTCAGGTTGACCACGGCCGCGCCCTGGTCCACGGCCCACTGCGTCCCGGCCAGGATCCAGGACTCGGCGCAGCCGTCGCGCACGCACACCTTGCCGTCCAGCAGCTCCGCGTCCGGGGCCACACCCCGGTAGGTCCCGCCGCTGGAGGCGATCGTGGCCGCCACGTGCGTGCCGTGGCCGACGTCGTCCACGTGCTCGGCCGCGTCGGTGAAGTTCGCCCGCGCGACCTCGCGGCCCGCCAGCTCCGGGTGCTGCTCGTCGACGCCGGTGTCCAGCACCGCGACCTTCACGCCCGCGCCGGTGTACCCGGCCGCCCAGGCGGCGGGCGCGCCGATCTGCCTCGTGCTGCGGTCCAGGCTCGGCCGCATCACCCCGTCCAGCCACACCTTCCGCACGCCCGGATCGGCCAGCAGCTCCGGGAACGCCGCCCCGGACTTCGGGGCCCGCGCGGCGACCGCGCCCGCGAGCGGCAGCTCCCGGCCCACCTCCAGCGCCGAGGCCCGCCCGCCGCCGTCCCGCCCGCCGCCGTCCCGCGCGACGAGCACCGGCACGCTGTCCCGGCGCGCGTCGTCGTAGCCCGCGTCGACCAGCCCGGTCACGTCGAACAGCCTCGGGTCCAGCTTCCCCGCCGCCAGCGCGGGCACCGCGTCCTGCGGCACCACGTGCAACCGCCCGCCCGCCGACATCGCCCGGAACGCCTGGTGCTCCCGGCCCGGCCCGGCCACGACCTCGCCGAGCCCGCCGCCGCGCAGCACCACCCGGTCACCGGTGATCAGCGTGACCTCGGTCCGCTCCCCGGACCCCGGCCGCGCAGGCGGCCCCCCGCGCTGGTCTGCGGTCGCGACCCCCGTCGCGCCCACCAGCAGTGCGGTCGCGGTGACGAGCACCGCGCCGCGCTTCCCGCTCCACGTCACAACCGGACACCTCCCGTGTCGGCGCCGCGCGCGGTCTGCGCGCGGCGGGAGGCGCGGCGCCGGTGCGGGCGGCGGCGAGCCGGGAGGAACCCCGCCCCCTCAACCGGGAACGACGCTAGCGAGACCAAGATCGGGAGCGCAGCGGCCGGGCGGCGGCACTTCACCGGCTCGGGGGCGCCGCGCGAGGCAGCGCCCCTGAGCCGGTCAGCCGATCCGCCAGGCGTCCACGACGGCCAGCTCGAACCGGTTGCCCGCCGAGTCCGACCCGGTGACCCGCAGCGACACGGCGCCCGCCTCGGGCGCGGTGAACCTCGCCACGCCACCGGAGACCTCGGCCGCCGACCAGGTCCCGCCGCCGTCGAACGACACCTGCGCCGCCAGGTCCCGCACGCCCTCCACGGCCTGCTGCCGCACGACCAGCGGCACCTCGGTGGCCCCCGGCGGCGTGGCGCCGTCGCGCAGCGCCGGGGCGAACCGGACCACGGTCAGCGGCAGCGCGGTCGGCTCGGCGGTGCTGCCCGAGCCGAACTCCCAGGCCGCCGTGACCCGCCGGGTGAACCCGGAGACGCCCTCGGCGCGCACCACGTCCGTCTCCACCCGGTAGCGCGCGTCCCCCGGTTCGACCGGGAACAGCCCGTTCGCGCCGTTCGGGCTCTCCCCGACCGGCACGCCGTCGCGCAGCAGCACCGTGCGCGCGGACGCGGCGTTGGAGCTGCCGCCGTTGCCCGCGCCGTCCCCGAACACCGGCACCGCCAGGCCGATCACGTCCCCGGAGCGGGACAGCAGCGGGTTGCGGGACGGCGGGAGCGCTGGCGAGAACACCGGGTCGTTGAACCGCTCGACCTGCGCGCTGCCCGGCCGGTAGGACCGCTCCGGCGAGGTCAGCGTCGCCTCCGCCGAGCCGGTCGGGTCGTGCTGGAGCAGGTTCCAGCTCCACGCCGTGTCGGCGGTGGTGACCAGGTCCAGCGCCGAACCGGGCGCGCTGACCGGGGCCTGCCAGGACCAGCCGCCGACCCCGTCCGGCGTGATCGGGTTGGCGCCCCGGCCGAACGCGCGGTCCGCCGGGCCCGGACCGTTGTCGGCGCGCACCCGAGCCAGCTCGCCCTCGGCGACACGTCGGGTGAACCCGGTCGGCAACCTGCCCTGCTCGACCCAGGCCAACCGGTAGGTCACCGGCAGCCCGTCCTCCGGCTCGCCGCGCAGCTGCGCCCCGATCAGCGCGGTCACCTGCTCGTCCGGCAGCGCCGGGCCGCTGTGCGCGATCGACACCTCCGCGCCGAACCCGCCGAGGAACGCGGTGCTGGAGCTGACCTGCCGCTCGCCCTGCCTGCGCACCACCGTGATGTCCCCCAGCGCCTCCCGCGCCGCCGGGTCCGGCGCGGTGATCGCCACCGGGCGCGCCGCGCGGGCGTCCAGCACCACGGAGGTGGCGGCGCGCACCGACAGCGCAGGCCTGGGCAGCACCGCGACCGCCCCGCCGGGCGAGGTCACGTCGGCGCTCGCGTAGTAGTCGCCCCTGGGCAGGCGCAGGGTGAACGCGCCGTCCGGGTCGTGCGGGAACGCGAACACCTCGTTGTCCAGGCCGATCACCGACGCGTAGTAGTCCGACGCGGGCGCGCCGCCCTCGTCCAGCACGGTGAAGGCGACGTCGTAGCTCTCCCGCTCGCGCTCCACGCTCAGCGCGGTGCGCAGCGGGGCCGGGCCGCCGGACGCGACGACCGCGCCGACGTGCAGCCCGTCCGGCGCGGACGGGCGGGTGTCGGCGGTGACGCGGGCGGTGGCCCGGCCGCCTGCGGGAACGGTCAGCGTCGTGGGGGAGACCGAGACCACCGCCGACGGGCCGCCGTCCGGGGCCAGCACCTCGGCGGCCAGCGCCAGCTCCACCGGGGCGTCGGAGTCGTTGCGGTACACCAGGTCCCTGGTCACCGGCGCGTCGTCGTCGTGCGGCCAGCGCTGCGAGCCCAGCGCCAGGCTCGCCGGTTCGGCGGTCACCCGCACCGCGCCCGCCGCCGCGACGTCGACCCGGCCCGCGCCCTGCTCGAACGCGATCAGCCCCTCGGTGGGCCGGGCCGAGCCGACCAGCGCGGCCTTGACCCGCTGCCCCGACCAGTCCGGCCGCCGCTGGAGCAGCAGCGCCGCCGCGCCCGCGACGTGCGGGGTGGCCATGGACGTGCCGGACATCGCCGCGTGCGCCTCGCCCACCGGCTCGCCGATGATCGCGGTCGCCGAGCGGGCCGCGACGACGCCGACGCCCGGCGCGGTCAGGTCCGGCTTGACCGCGCGGTCGCCGGTCCTCGGTCCCCGGCTGGAGAACGGGGCCAGCCCGTCCTGCCGGTCCACCGCGCCCACGGTCAGCGCGGAGTCGGCGCTGCCGGGGGACTCGACGCTGCCGGGCCTGCCGCTGTTGCCCGCCGCCACCACGAACAGCGCCCGGTCCGACAGCAGTTCGACGGCGGCTTCGAGCGGGTCGGTCTCCGGGGTGTCCGGGCCGCCCAGGCTCAGGTTCACCACGTCCGCGCCCTGCGTCACCGCCCAGGACATGCCGTCCACGATGGACGACTCGGTGCAGCCCGAGGCGCCGCACACCTTGCCGTCCAGCAGGGTCGCGCCCGGCGCGACGCCCCGGTACACCGCGCCGCGCGAGGCGGTGGTGGCCGCGACGTGCGTGCCGTGCCCGACCAGGTCGCCGTCCGGCTCGTCGGTGAAGTTGGCCCGCCCCACCACCGAACCGGCCAGGTCCGGGTGCGCGTCGTCGATCCCGGTGTCGAGCACCGCGACCGTCACCCCGGTCCCGGTGACCCCGTCCGCCCAGGCGCTCGGCGCGCCGATCTGCCCGGTGCTCCGGTCGAGGCCGACCCGGCGCACCCCGTCCAGCCAGACCCGCCGCTCCGCCGGCCCGGCCAGCAGCTCGCGCCAGGCGTCCGAGGCGGTCGACTTGGCGACGCTGGTGGCGCGCCCGCCGAGCAGCGGCAGCTCCCGGCCCGCCGCGCCGATCGCGCCCGCGCCGTCCGGGCCGGTGACGATCAGCGGCACGTCGTCCCGGCGCGCGTCGTCGTACCCGGCCTCGACCAGGCCCGTCACGTCGAACAGCCTCGGGTCCAGCCTGCCCGCGCCCAGCAGCGGCGCGGCGTCGGCGGGCACGACCCGCAGCCGCCCGTCCCGCGCGTGCGAGCGCACCACCGACCGCTCCCGGCCGGGACCGGGCTCCACGGACAGCACCCGCTCGCCCGCGAACCGCACCCGGTCGCCGGTGATCAGCGTGACCCGGTGCTCGGTCGGCGGCGGGGCCTGCGCCGAGTCGGTCCCGGCCCGCGACGGCGGCTCCTGGGGCGCGGCCGTCGCGGGCCCGGCGCCGAGCACGAGCACCGCGCACAGGAGGGCGGATCTCGTCGCCCCGGACCGGAACGGGCTGCGGTGGTGGGTTCTGCTGCGCACGTGAACGACCTCCCTGCGCGGGGAGCGGAAGGCGTCGTCACCTCCGGTCGCGGCGGGTGCACCTCACGTGACGTCGCCCCTGACCCCACCGACGCTAGGCAGGTCGCGGCGACCGGACAGCCGCTGTCCGGCGGGTTCCGGCTTGGTCGGGGCTAGCGGGCGGTCACTGCGCCGTCCGCCGCAACGGACAGGCCCGCCTGCGCGGCCTGCGGCTCGCAGTGCTCGCCGTTCGGGCGGGTCGCCTCCGGGCGCAGCTCGCCCTCGTGGCGCAGCAGCTCCGAACCCGCCGCGTCGAGCAGCACCAGCGTCGCGGTGACCGGTTCCCCGGTCAGCTCGGGCACCGGGACGAACCCGACCTTGCCCTCGCCCGGCCCGGACACCGCGCCGCAGGTGTCGTCCGGCCCCGTCCCGGTGCAGCTCGTGGTCACCACGACCCGCTCGTCGCGCAGCTCGACGCGGTGGTCGGCGCACCCGTCCGCCCCGCACACCCGCAGCGAGCCGGACTCGGCGCCGCGCAGGTCCACGTCCAGGCTCACCCCCGCCAGCGCGCCGATCAGCGTGCAGGCGGCCTCCCCCCGACCCGCGCCACCGCACCCCGCCAGCGCGAGCAGCGCCGCCGCCACCACCCAGGACCTCCGCATGACCCCAGGACGGGACGACCGGGTCCGGCGGTTGCCCGCACGCGGTGAGCAAGCGCTTTCCACGCGGGAGGTCACCGCCCGAACCGCCACCACCGCCGCCGCTCGGACCGGGATGCCCGCAGCGCGGCCAGCTCGCCCCGCGCCGCCGCCCACTCGGCGAACGCCGCCGCGTCCTCCCGCATCCGGCTGCCGTCCCTGCGCGGGTTGCCGCGCGCGTACTCGGCGAACAGCGGCCGGAACCGCTCGCCCAGCTCCCCGGCGACGTCCGGCCGGATCGAGGCCACCACCGACCGCCGCTTGTTCAGCAGCGACCTGGCCTCCACCCGCAGCCGCTCCGCGTCGAACCCGCCCGGCGCGGGCCCGTCCGCGAGCAGCGCCCGCAGCAGCTCGCCCTGCGCCGCCGCCAACCGCTCCCGCTGCGGCCCGGTCACCCCAGCACCGCCCGGATCGCGGCCAGCTCGGCGGCCAGCTCCGCGTCCGACGGGTAGTCCCCGTCCCGCTCCAGCAGCGCGCCGGGCGGGTCGACCCGCTCCCGCAGCCGCGCCAGCACGTCCAGCACCTGCGGCAGCACCGGGGCGGTGTGCGTGTCGTGGTAGACCCCGCCGTGCTCCTCGCCGCCCGCGACGTGCACGTACGCCAGGCGCTCCAGCGGGATCTCGTCCAGGAACCGCTCCACGTCGGTGCCGAGGTTGCGGGCGTTCGCGTACAGGTTCGCCACGTCGATCAGCAGGTGGCAGCCGGTGCGCTCGACCAGCTCCGCCAGGAACCGCCCCTCGCTCAGCTCGCTGTCCGGCCACTCCAGCAGCGCGGCCACGTTCTCCAGCGCCAGCGGCACCGGCAGCATCGCCTGCGCGGCCTTGACGTTGGCCACCAGCACGTCCAGCGCCTCGCGGGTGCGCGGCACCGGCATCAGGTGCCCGGAGTCCAGCCCGCCCGCGCGCACGAAGCACACGTGGTCGCTGACCAGCGGCGCGCCCAGCTCCTCGGCCAGCGCGCCCAGGTGCGCCACCCGAGCCTGGTCCACCGGGTCGGCCCCGCCGAGCGAGAGCGACACCGCGTGCGGCAGCACCGGGACTCCGCGCTCGCGCAGCAGCCGCACCGACTCGGGCAACCGGCCCGGCCGCAGGTTCTCCGCGACCACCTCGACGAAGTCGACGCCGGGCAACCGCTCCACCGTCAGGTCGATCTCCGACCGCCACCCGATGCCAACGCCCAGCCGCTCCACCGCGCTCCCCTCCCGATCCGGCGACCGGTCAGTCACCGCCGCCACCACCACAACCACCACCGCCGCCGGAGTCGCCGGAACCGCACGAACCGCCGCCGGAACCGCCGTCCGACGAGAATCCGCCACCGCACCCGCTGCTGCACGACGCCCCGCCGGACGAGGAGTCCGCGCGCCTGCTGGACGGGGGTCGCCCCGACCTGGTCAGGGACTTCACCGCGCCTGCGGGGACGCCGACCAGGTCGTGCGCCCGCTTCCGGTCGTGCCGCCCGAGCAGCCCCCTGGCCGCGACGATCCGCTCCGGCCCGTCCGGGAGCCCGGCGGGCACCTGTCGAGCCTGCCGCAGCACCCGCTTGCCCGCACCGGTCAGCGGTCCCTGGCGCAGTGCCAGCACGACGTTCAGCACCACCCCGAGCGCCAGCACGGCCAGCGCGACCGGGACGAGCAGCTCCAGCGCGAACGCGCACACCGCGGCGAGCACGACCACCAGGAACACCAGCGGGCGCGCCCAGAACAGCGCACGCTGCCGCCCCGGCGTCCGCATCAGCCCGCGCCGCACCAGCTCCGGCCGCACCGAGCGCGCCTCGTCCCCGGCTGCCACGCCCACCACCACGTCACCGAGCGCCTGCCCGGAGCGCGCCAGCACGGCGGCCTGCGGCCCGGTCCGCGCGCCGCCGCCGGACACCGCGCTCACCACGCCGTTCCGGGAGACCCGCACCACCCCGGCCCGCGACAGCGCCGCGACCGCCACCTCGGCGACCCGCCGGGGCCCGCCCACCAGGCAGGCCACCTCCTCGGGGTGCAGCTGCTCGGCCCGAACCGCACTCGCCATGCCCGTCCTCTCCCGCTCGTCCCGACCAGCTCACCGGAGCGGCCGGTCAGTCCCCGCCGCCACCGCCGTCCCCGCCACCGCCACCGTCTCCACCGCCGCCACCGTCCCCGCCGGTGCCGCACGAGGAGTCCCCGTCGCCGTCCGCGCCCTCGAACTCCAGCTCGGGATCGGACTTCCGCTTCTCACCGGGCACCGGCAGCGACGTCACCGCGCTCGCCGGGACGCCGACCAGGGTGTGCGCGGGCGCCAGCCGGTACCGCCCGCGCAGCCCGTGCAGCGCGATCACCCGCTCGGGCAGGTCCGGCGGTTCCGCCGCCCGCCGCCCCACCTGCCCGCGCGCCTCCCGGAGCGCCCGCCTGCCCGGCCGCCGCACCCGGTCCTGGAACAGCGACAGCGCCCAGGCGAGCACGACCCCGCCGAAGCCCGTCGCCGCGAACACCCCGAGCAGCTCGTCCGCCAGGATCGCCGCGCCCACCGCGAGGAAGATCAGCACCAGCACCAGCCGCTGGGCCCACCGCAGCGCCTTCAGCGGTCCCGGCGCGCGCATCAGCCCGCGCGCCACCAGGTCCGCGCGCACCGCGCGCCCCTCGCCCGCGCCCACCCGCGCCACCACCTCGGCCAGCGGGCGCCCGCCCAGTCCCAGCACGGCTGCCTGCGGCGCGGTCCGCGCGCCCACCCCCGGAACCGGGTGCACCACGCCGTCCCGCGACAGCCGCACCGCGCCCGAGCGCACCAGCCCGGCCACCGCGACCTCGGCCACCCGCCTCGGCCCACCGGCCAAGCAGGCCAGCTCCTCCGCGTGCAGCCACCCGGTTCGCGCCGACACCGCCACGCCAGCCCTCCCACCGCTCGGCGGCCGTCCCCCGCAGGGACTCCCGGACCGCTCGGGCGTCTTCTACCGGAAGCTCAGTCGCCACCGCCACCACAGCCGCCCCCGCACCCGCCGCCGCTGTCGGAGCCGCCGTCCGACCCTCCGTCCGACCCGCCCGACGAGTCCGTGCCGCCGCCGTCGCTGCGGTCGCTCCACCCGCTGCCGGACCACCCGCTGTCCGCCGCGTAGTGCGCGCCACCGCCCGAGGCCGCGCCCGCCTTCGCCGCGTTGCGCGGCGCCCGCATCGTGCGCACCGCGCTCTCCGGCACCACGGTGAACTCGTGCGCGGGCCGCCCCTGGAACCGGCCCTGCAACCCCACGAGCGCGATCACCCGCTCCGACCAGTCGACCCGCCCGGCGATGGCGCCCGGCGCGTCCCGCAGCACCGCCCGGCCCCGGCCGTTGACCATGCCCTTCCAGAACCCCAGCCCGTACCGCACCAGCAGCAGCGCCACCAGCAGCGCCAGCTTCGCCGCGAAGTGCTCGGGCATCACCACGAGCGAGCCCGCGAGCAGGCAGGCCAGCATCACCAGCACCACGCGGACCGTCCGCACCCGCTCCTGGAACGCGGGCGGGCGCAGCAGCCCGCGCGCCAGCACCTCGTCGCGCACCGCGCGGGCCCCGATGCTGTCCGAGGCCTCCTCCACCACGTCGCCGAGGGTGCGCCCGACGTGCGCGAGGACCGCGGCCTGCGCCCCGGTGCGCGGCGAGGTCCCGCGCACCGCGCTGACCACGCCGTCCCGCCCGACCCGCACCGCGCCCGCGCGCACCAGCGCGAGCACCGCCACCTCCACGACCCGCCTCGGCCCACCGGCCAGGCAGGCCAGCTGCTCGGTGGTCAGCTCGTCAGCCCGCGTCGCCGCCGCCGCCGAAGTCGCCATCCCAGTCCTCCACCCACTCGGCGGCCAGCCAACCGCCGACGAACCAGCCGCCCGCGGCGAGCAGACCGCTGCCCCGCTGCCAGCGCTGCGGCTCCACCTCGACGGGGCGCCTGCGCCTGGGCAGCTGCCCATGGGACGTCTCCGGTTCCCCGATCGGTTCCGCCCGCTCGCCGTCGAACACGGCTGTTTCCGCCCGCGTCCCAGGCTGTTCGCGCGGCGCTTCCCGAACCGACCCGCGCACCGCGGCGGCCAGCCCGAACCGGGCCGCGACCTCGGCGGGGCCGACCGGTGCGAGCCCGGCGGTGGCGTCCGCGAGCGCCCGAGACCCGGCCCGCGTCAGCACCGGGGGAGCGCCCAGCAGCAGCACCACCGCAGCGACGCCGGTCAGCACCAGCCCGACGACCCCGACCGCGCCCAGCCGCACCACCGACAGCGCGGCCGGGACGAGCAGCGGCGCCACCGCCAGCGCGGCCCGCCGCAACCGGGCGCGCGGCGGCACGAGCAGCCCAGCGCGCACCAGTTCCCGCCCGATGGCCCGCGCGGGTCCGGAGGCAGCGGCCCCGACCAGCAGCTCACCCACCCCGCGCGGCCGGTCCAGCCCGGCCAGCAGCTCGGCCGCGAGCGCGCTCGGCTCCTCCCGCTCCTCGGGGAGGTCCACCGCCACGACGCCTCCACCGGACACCCGAACCCGGTTCTGCCCGACCAAGGAGGCCAACGCCACCTCGACCGCCCGCACCGGCCCACCACCCAGGTACCCGACCTCCTCGAAGGTGAGCACCCGCTGCGGCGCCGTCCCGGCGACCCGCTTGAGCCGCGCCCCGACCACCACCGCGCCGAGGAGCAGGACGCCGAGCACCAAGGCGAACACCGCGTCGGTCATGCGACCAGGGTAGGTCGGGGGGAGTGCTGAGCCGGGGGTGTTTCGGGAAGTGCTCCGGTAGCCTGCGGGAAATGTTGGAATAACTGAGCACGGGGGGGGTGGATGGTGATACCGCAGGGGTTGAACATGGCGGCGTTGCAGTCCATGACAGCGGGGATGAGCGCGCTTAAGCAGACCGCCGAATCGGGAGGGTTCGCGATCAGCAAGAGCGGGGCTGATGCCTATATCCACGCGATCAAGACGGCGTTGGAGCAGCTGGACGGCATCCAGTACCAGACGGAACTCCTTCAGCAGAGGACGAAGTTGGGGACCAGTCCGGATGCGGTCCGGATGAGCGAGTACAACCTTGAGAACGCCTTGGGCGGTCCTGGCACGATCGGGCTGATCCCTGCCATCGATCAACTCAAGATCGCCTTGGGTGAAGCTCTCCAGGCGATGCAGAAGGCCAAGGAGAACTACAGCGCGGTCGATGACGCGCGTGTCGAGAAGTTCAACTCCCAGTGAGACGGAAGAAGACCGTGCAGAACGTCCGGCTTGTCGCCCTCGCGCTCCTCGTGTCCGCCCTGTCCGCGTGCTCCACCGTCGAGCCGGGAACGGCCACCCCGGCGACTTCGGATCCGGCCGCACCCACCAGCACGGCTGGTTCGGCTCAGGCTGGCTCGGGGCTGGCTGACCTGGAGCTGTGCGCCGACTTCGAGCGGGTCGCGGGTCAGCTCCCGCTGGTCGAGATCAAGAAGCAGGAGCCCGAGAGCTGCGTGGGCAAGTACGACCTGGGGGATGGCAACAGGATCACCGTGGGGATGAACGCGTTCCCGACCCTCGGGCTCAGCGAGGCCGTGCCCGGTCCCGACAGCGAGGTCGGCAACATCACGATCGCGGGTCGGGCCGCCCTCCTCGATCGCAAGCCCTCAGGATCGACGTCCTGCGCCGTGCGAGTGGAGGTCAGCGAGACCGCCAGGGTCGACTTCGTGGCTGTCTACTACGCCTCGCTCGACCAGGCCTGCGACGCGGCGACCGCCCTGGCCAACGCCATCACCCCCACCCTGCCCACCAAGTAGCGCGCAGCCGGTGGCGGTGGTCGGCGAGGACCACCGCCACCGCCCACCGGGGTCAGCTGCCGCCGCCCCCACCGCAACCGCCGCCGCCCCCACCACCGCAGCCGCCCCCGCCGCCGCCATCCCCACCACCGCTGCTGCCACCGCCGTCGAAACCGCCGACCGCGCCGTAGTAGGCCATGCCGCCCGCACCACCGCCCAGCCCTGCGGACCCCCGGCTCCGCGAGCGCGCCGTCGGCCGGACGGCGTTCCTGACCTCCGCGTCCGGGTGCGCCGAGAACCCGTGGAAGAGCACCGCCTCCACGGCGGGCGACGTCGGGCCGAACGAGCCCCAGCCGCCGACCAGGCCCTTGGCGCGCGCGTCCGCGATCGTCGCGACGCCCCGCGCGGTCCTGCCCGGCACGAACCTCGTGCCCAGCACGAACACCAGCACGCCGGTCAGCAGCAGCTGCAACGTCAACCAGCCGACCGGGGCGCCGATCCGCACCCCGTTGCCCCAGCGCACGACCCCCACCAGCGCGACCAGCAGCATCGGCAGCACGCTGATCCGCAACCACCGCCGCGCGCGCTCCGGGGAGATCAGCAGCTCCGCCAGGACCAGTCGCACGCCCAGCTCCCGCACGGCGGGGCCGTCAGCGACGGACGTGAGCAGCAGCGGCAGGGTGCGCCGCTCGTAGCGGGCCGCGTCGGTGAGCACCGCGGCCTCCACCGGGTGACCCGGCTGGGCACCCTTGACCCGGCTCACCGTCCGGTTCCGGCCCGGTCGCAGCGCGCCCGCGTCGAGCAGCACCGCCGTGGCCACCTCGGCCGCCCGCGTCGGGCCGCCGACCAGGTGGGCCAGCTCGTACAGGCCTGGCGCGGCTGCGGGGGTCGCTCCCCGCGTCCCCCGCAGCCACCACCTCACCAGGACCGCCAGTGCCAGCGCGACGGCCAGCGCGATCCAGTACAGCTCCAAGAACTCCGGGCCCGAAAGCCCCCACGGACGCATCACGAACCACCCCCTCGCGAACCTCCGACCGGGAACCGGTCAGCGGTGTTCCGAGGCAATCGTGTGCGCTGCGCCACACCCGCCACAAGCGAGTTGGGCAAGCCTTGAGGTCCGAGGCCCACCCGGTGCGGCGCCGTGGCGCGTCAGGAGGAAGAACCCCCGTCGACGCCGCTCGAACCCTCGCCGTCAGTCCCCTTGAACACGCGCATGACCCCTCCAACGCTCTCGACGTCCCGAGTGAGTAGCGCGGTCCAGTCTGCTAGACCGACGGCTTCTCGACCAGACGCAAACTGATCGAGTTGATGCAGTAGCGCTGATCGGTGGGCGTGTCGTACCCCTCGCCCTCGAACACGTGGCCCAGGTGGCTGTGGCAGGCGGAGCAGAGCACCTCCGTGCGGACCATGCCGAGCGCCCGGTCCTCGCGCAGGATGACCCGGTCGGCCGCCAGCGGCGAGAAGAACGAGGGCCAGCCGCAGTGCGACTCGAACTTGGTGTCGCTGCGGAACAGCTCGGCGCCGCACGCCCGGCAGTCGTACACGCCCTCGGTCTTGGTGTCGGTGTACTCCCCGACCCACGCGGGTTCGGTGCCCGCGTCGCGCAGCACCGCGTACTCCTTCGGGGTCAGGATCTCCCGCCACTCCAGCTCGGAGTGGACCACCTTCGGGGTGGTGCCGGTGACAGGTTCCATGACGCCGATTTTAGTCGAGCCCGGCGCGGGCGACCGCCGGTCGGAGCTGTGGGACGGACCTCGCCGGCCGGGGCCGCAGGTCGAGCCCCGCTAGTCGAACAGGGTGGCGAGGATGTCGCCGAGGCTGTACCAGACGCCCGCGCCCGCGCCGAGCAGGATCAGCACCACGATCAGCACCGCCCCCTGCCTGCGCAGCCCGCCCGCCCGGTTCGCCGAGTCGGCGAAGTCCGACACGCCCGCGAGCGAGCCCTCCACGGTGTAGGTGGGGCGCTCCCTGCGCATCCGGTCGAGGTGCGCGGCGAACGCCCTGGTCTCGGGGTCGTCGGGGTCGAGGCCGATCAGCTCGTCGTCGACGCTGGTCGACGGCAGGTCGTCGGGTGAGTCGGCGGCGTGCGCGCTGGCCATGCGCTCAGAGTAGTGCGGGAGCGATCGCGCGCCAGTGAGCCGGAGGAGCGGTTCGGGAGCGGCGGGACCGGGTGGGGCCGGTGTGGGCCGAACGTGTGGCAACGGGGGTGTTCCCGCTGTTCAGCGGACATTTCCCCGGCTCCGGACGGCCCCGTCGGCGCCCGGTTGCTCGGGTGCCCGCCGCTGCTCCGCGACGGGGTCGGGGCCTCTGGTGATTCACCGGGCAGTGGCGGCCGGTGGCCGGTCGGGCGTCCGCGCGCTCACCCCCAGGTGGAGCGCGCGGACGCCCTGGTCCTCGATCAGGCCGGGACGGCGGCGAACGCCGGGCGGATCGCGCCCACCGGCCTGCCGTGGCCGAGCACCGGCGCCGAGGCCAGCGCCTCCGGCACGTCCGCGCCCAGCGCGCGCAGCGCCGCCGCCAGCACCACCGGCCGGGCCCGGCTGGACCCGTCGGCGATCTTGCAGGCCGCCGCCGAGCCGTCCGGCAGCCCGATCGCGTACACGCCCTCCGCGCCGTCCTTGGCGACCGCGCCGGGGAGCGCGCGCATCAGCGCCGTCACGTCCCGACCGGTGCCGCCGACCCACTCCGGGTGCCCGCTCATGGCGGTCGCGACCCGGTGCTCGGGCGTGCCGGGCTCCGCGCTCGCGATCGCCCCGAACGCCCTGGCCAGGCCGGTGAGGCTGATCCCGAGCAGCGGCGCGCCGCAGCCGTCGACGCCGATCGCGCCCACCGGCTCGCCCGCCAGCTCCGCGAGGGTCCCGGCGATCGCGGTCTGCAGCGGGTGGGCCGGGTCGAGGTAGTCGGCGGTGGACCAGCCGTTCGCCGCGCAGGTCGCCAGCATCGCCGCGTGCTTGCCGGAGCAGTTCATGTACCGGGGCTCGGCGCCCCGCCCCAGCGCGTGGTGCGCGACCAGCGCCCGCTCGCCGATCGGCAGGCCGGGCGTGCACCGCAGGTCGCCGAACCCGAGACCGGCGCCGGTCAGGATCCGCTCGACGCCGTCGACGTGGAAGTCCTCGCCGGAGTGGCTGGCGCAGGCCAGCGCGAGCAGCTCGTGGTCCAGGTCGAGCCCGGCGCGGAGCATCGCGAGCGCCTGGACCGGCTTGTTCGACGACCGGGGGTAGCACACCTCGTCGGGCGAGCCGACCGAGAGCACCGCCGTGCCGGACGGGTCCAGCGCGACCACCGAGCCGTGGTGCACCGACTCCAGGAAGTCCCCGCGCCACACCTCGGCGACCAGCTCGTGCGCCATGTCCGTCCTCCTCGCTGAACCGCCGGTCACCGGCGCCTGGAACTGCCAACTGTTGACTGTCAACTGTTGACACTTGGTGATCGGAGCCCGGCGCCGGGGTCGTCGTCCGACGGCGGTCGCGCTGGTCCGTTTGGGGCAAGCTGTCAACTGTTGGCAGTTAACAGCACGAGAAGTCGATGTGCTAGAGAGACTTCCGTGACACCGCCGACCCCCCTGGGGCTCACTGGCCAGACCGTGGACGCCCTGCGCGAGCTCGTCCTGTCCGGTGAGGTCGCCGCCGGGCAGCGGTTGAACGAGGTCGAGGTCGCCGCGAACCTCGGCATCAGCAGGGGGCCGGTGCGCGAGGCGATCCGGCAGCTGGCGTCCGAGGGGCTGCTGGTCCTCGTGCCGAACCGGGGCGCGTACGTGCCCGTCGCCGACGCCGCCGAGGTCACCGCGCTGTTCGAGCTGCGCACCGCGCTGGAGTGCGCCGCCGCCGAGCTGGCCGCCGCCCGGCGCAGCGACGGCGACCTGGCCGGGATGCGCGCGGTCTGCGCCGAGTCGCGGCGGACCCACAAGGCGGGCAAGCGGTTCCCGCACCACCTGGACCTGGCGTTCCACCGCACCCTGCTGGACGCGGCGGCCAGCCCCCGGATCACCGAGCAGGTGAAGCTGGTCCAGCAGCGGGTGGTGCTGCTCCGCAGCGCGCTGCGCGACGACCCGCCGCACCAGAACGCGTCGCTGGACGACCACGAGGCGCTGGTCGACGCGATCGAGGCCGGTGACGGGAAGCGGGCCGCCGAGGTCATGCGGACGCACCTGCGACGGGTGTGCGCGCAGCTGATCGCCGCCGTCGGGGCCGAGGCGGACGCCGAGGACGAGCAGGGCTGAGCACGCGGGCGGGCGGCCCACGCCACCGCCCGTCCGCTCGCGCACGTCGCGGGCCCCGCCGGATCACCCCGCCGCCGGATCACCCGGCGCCCTGGTCACCCCAGCGAGCCGGTGACCTTCGCGTGTCCCTTCAGCAGGTTCCGCGCGATCGTGCGCCGCTGGATCTCGTCCGTCCCCTCGTAGATCCGCAGCAGCCGCAGCTCCCGGTACCACCGCTCCACCGGCAGCTCCCGCGTGTACCCCATCCCGCCGTGGATCTGGAGCACCCGGTCCACGATCTCGTTCGCCTTCACCCCGCCGTACAGCTTCGCGATCGACTGCGCGTGCCGCGAGTCCGCGCCCTGGTCGACCAGCCACGCCGCGTGCAGCACCAGCCACCGCAGCGCCTCCACCTCCACCGCGGAGTCGGCGATCATCCACTGGATCGCCTGGTACTCGGCGATCGGCTTGCCGAACGTGACCCGGTTCCGCGCCTGCTCGACCGCCATCTCCACCAGCCGCTCGCACGACCCGAGCGCCCGCGCGGGCAGCAGGTACCGGCCCTGCCCGATCCACTGCATGGCCAACCGGAACCCGCCGCCGACCTCGCCCAGCACGTTCTCCGACGGCACCCGCACCCCGTCGAACACCAGCGCCGCCGGACCCCACTGGCCCATCGTGGAGATCGGCTCCGACCGCCACCCCATGTCCCGGTCCACCAGGAAGCAGGTGACGCCGCCGTCGGCGCCCTTGTCCCGGTCGGTCACCGCGAACACCATCGCGAAGTCGGCCTCGTGCCCGCCGGTGATGAACGTCTTCTCGCCGCTGATCACCCAGTCGTCGCCGTCGCGCCGCGCGGACGTCCGGATCGCCTTCGCGTCCGACCCTGCGCCCGGCTCGGTGATCGCGAAGCAGGACAGCCGCTCGCCGGAGATCGTCGGCAGCAGGTAGCGCTCCTTCTGCTCCGCGTTGCCGTGGAACAGGATGTTGTCGGCCGCGCCGCCGAACCGGAACGGCACGAACGAGCGCCCCAGCTCGGTCTCCAGCAGCGCCGCCATCACCGCGCCCAGCCCCATCCCGCCGTACTCCTGCGGCGTGAGCACGCCGAAGAACCCCGACGCGCGGGCCTTGGCCTGGAGCTCGGCCAGCTCGTCGCCGGTCAGCCCCGGCTGCCCGGCCCGCTCGCGCCGCAGCACCTCCGGCTCCAGCGGGGTGATCTCCCGGCGCACGAACTCCCGCACCCAGTCCCGGACCTGCGTCTGCTCCTCGTCGAGCGCGAAGTCCATCCGTTGCCTCCCAAGCGGGCCGACGCCCTCAGGTGAACGCGCTGACCCCGGTCAGCGCCCTGCCGATCAGCAGCTTCTGGATCTGGCTGGTGCCCTCGTACAGCGTGGTGACCCTGGTGTCCCGCAGGTGCTTGGCGACCGGGTGGTCGTCCAGGTACCCGTGCCCGCCCAGCACCTGCACCGCCCGGTCGGCCACCCGCACCGACGCCTCGCTCGCGTACAGCTTCGCCATGGACGCCTCGGTGCGGAACGGCTCGCCCCGGTCGGCCAGGTCCGCGCACCGCCAGGTCAGCAGCCTGGCCGCGTCGGTCTCCACGGCCATGTCCGCCAGCAGCTCCTGCACCAGCTGGAACCCGGCGATGGGCCTGCCGAACTGCTCCCGCTCCCGCGCGTACCGCAGCGCCGCCTCCAGCGCGCCCCGCGCCGCGCCGACGCACCCGGCGGCCACCGACATGCGGCCCCGGTCCAGCGCGGCCATCGCCAGCGCGAACCCCGCGCCCACCTCGCCGAGCACCGCGTCGTCGGGGACCTCGACGTCGTCGAGCAGCAGTTCGGCGGTGGCCTGGCCGCGCATCCCGAGCTTGCCCCGGATCTCGCGCGCGGTGAAGCCGGGGGAGTCGGTGGGCGTCAGGAACGCGGTGATCCCACGCGGGCCCGGCCCGCCGGTGCGGGCGAGCACCAGGGCGACGTCCGCCCACGTCCCGTTGGTGATGAAGACCTTCCGGCCGCTCAGCCGCCACCCGCCCGCGACCCGCGTGGCCGAGGTGGCGAGGGAGGCGGCGTCCGAACCGGTGTCGGGCTCGGTCAGCGCGAAGCAGCCCAGCAGCGCGCCCGAGCACAGCCCCGGCAGCCAGCGCTCGCGCTGCGCGTCCGTGCCCGCGCGCGCGATGGTCTTGGCGACCAGGCCCAGCGACACCGAGACGATGCCGCGCACCGCCGAGTCGCCCGCCGCCAGCTCCTCCAGGACCAGGCAGTAGGCGAGGTGGTCGCCGCCGCTGCCGCCGTGCTCCTCGGCGACGCCGACGCCCAGGAACCCCAGTTCCCCCAGCGCGGGCACCAGGTCGCGGTCGATGGCCTCGTCGCGGTCCCAGCGCGCGGCGTGCGGGGTGATCCGGTCGGCGGTGAACGCCCTGGCCACCTCGCGCAGCTGCCGGTGCTCGGCGGACAGGCTCAGGTCCACGGTCGCGGCCTCCCGTCGTTGGGCTCCCGGCGGTCCAACGTAGGGCGGGGCGCGCGGGCCCGGCAAGGCGGGACTTCGGGATCTTCCGCCGCGCCGCTGTCGGTCCCCGCCGCTACGCTCCGGCCGTGGCCCAGGCTCTGGAACTCACCGTTGGCGAGCGCGCGGTCCGGGTGTCCAACCCGGACAAGGTCTACTTCCCCGAACGGGGCATCACGAAGCGGCAGGTGGTCGAGTACTACCTGACCGTCGCGGACCCCCTGCTGGCCGTCCTGCGGGACCGGCCGACCACGCTCAAGCGGTTCGTGGACGGGGTGGCTGGGGAGGCGTTCTACCAGAAGCGGGTGCCCAAGGGCGCGCCCGAGTGGGTGCGGACGGTCGGGGTGCGCTTCCCGTCCGGCAGGCCCGCCGAGCAGGTGCGGCCGACCGAGGCGGCGGTGCTCGCGTGGGCGGCGAACCTGGGCACGCTGGACTTCCACCCGTGGCCCGTGCGAGCGGACGACACCGACCACCCGGACGAGCTGCGCGTGGACCTCGACCCGCAACCGGGCACCGGGTTCCGCGAGGCGGTGGAGGTGGCGGGGGTGCTGCGGGAGGTGCTGGCGGAGCTGGGGATGACCGGGTACCCGAAGACCTCCGGCGGGCGCGGCGTGCACGTGGCGGTGCGCATCCGGCCGGAGTGGGACTTCGTGGCGGTGCGGCACGCGGTGATCGCGCTGGGGCGCGAGGTCGAGCGGCGGGTCCCCGACCTGGCGACGACGTCGTGGTGGAAGGAGGAGCGGGGGCGGAAGGTGTTCCTGGACTTCAACCAGGCGGCGCGGGACCGGACGATCGCGTCGGCGTGGTCGGTGCGGGGGACGGCGGGGGCGACGGTGTCGACGCCGGTGACGTGGGGGACGTTGGGGGAGGTGGACCCGGTGGCGTTCGACGTGCGGACGGTGCCGGACTACCTGAGCGACGTGGGTGACCCGCACGCCGGGTTGGACGGGGAGGCGTTCGGGATCGAGGAGCTGCTGGGGTGGTACGCGGACGATCCGCGGGGGGAGATGCCCTACCCGCCGGACTACCCGAAGATGCCGGGGGAGCCGCCTCGGGTGCAGCCGTCGAAGGCGCGGAAGGCGGAGTGAGCGGGGCGGGGTCGCTGGATCGGGTGGAGGTGGCTCGGGTGAGCTGCGGGAACGCGGGCGGGCGGGGCGTGGGCCGGTAACGGCGGTCCGGCCGCCCACGACCTCCGGGTGTCCCGTTCACCTGGAGGTCGCCGTGGTCCAGCAGTTCCCGCCGAGCGGGTCGAAGCCGCCGCGTGCCGCGCTGTGGGTCGCGGGGGTGATCGGGGTGCTGGTCGTGCTGGGGCTGGTGGCGAACCTGCGGGGCGGTGGCGCCGGGGTCGCCGAGCGGTCCACCGGGGTGCCGGTCCTGCCGACCGCGGCGGCCACGCCCACGACGACGACCACGCCCGCCACCTCGGTGGGCGCGGCGGCGGTCAGCGCGGCGGAGCCCGCTCCACTGCCCGAGCCGTCCCCGGTGGAGACGTGCGTGGTGCCGGACGTGGTGGGCATGGTCCACCAGACCGCGCAGGACACCATGCAGGCGGCGGGGCTGTACCTGCTGCACGAGGAGGACGCCACCGGGCGGGGGCGGATGCTGCTCTACGACCGGAACTGGGTGACCACCGGGCAGAGCGCCGCTGCGGGGCAGGTGGTGGACTGCTCGACCGCGATCACGTTGAGCGCGAAGAAGATCGGGGAGTGACGGGACCCCGCCCGGCGCGGTGAGGTGCTTTGGCTTCGGCGGGCGAAGTCCCCGGCGCGCGTGCGTGTTTTCAAGATCGTTTGAGGCGGGTACGGCGTCATCCCTGCTCACGGCCTCGCGAAAGTTGCGCCGACCGGCGGAAGTCCCGGTCGGGCGGTCGATCGGGCGCTGCTCCTCTCGTACCATGGACCGGGTTGTCGGTCGGTCCCGAGGAGGTGGGCAGGTGGTGGACTCCTACGTCGTCCGGTACGTCGGCGGGCCGCTCGACGGGCGGGTCGACTCGGTCGCGCGGCCTGGGCCCGAGCCTCGGCCCACGGTCAAGCACGTGCACCTGCACGGTGGGCCCAAGATCGTGCACCACTACGACCTGCACTACGCGGTCGAGTACGGGTGCGAGTACCGGCTCCGGGTCGAGGGCGAGGACGAGAGCGGCGACGGGGACGACGGCGGCGGCGGGTGTGCGGGCTGACGTCCCGGCCCCGCCTTGGTGATCATCCACTGTGGACTCGGCGGCCCCTCGGCCGCCCGCCCGCGGATCCCGGCTCGATTTCCCTTGCGCCGCAAAGCCAACCGCCTCCTTGCGCTCCGCAGTCGTGCGGTCGCACAGTGGTGGCCCCGCGTGCGCGAGGGGCAGCCACCCGCCGGGAATGTCGGTGCCGTAGGGCAAGCTGCACCCCGAAGAAGTTGATCAGTGGAGGTGCCGATGGCCAAGGCCAAGCAGAGTCTGTCCCCCGAGGACCTCGACCACCTGCGGGCTGAACTCGACGCGGGTCGGCAGCCCCCGGTGTGGTTCACCGCCTCGGCGGTGGGGATGGAGGCGGGCAAGTCGGCGAAGGTGCTGGCGCTCACCGACCCGCCCGAGGGCGACTTCATCCAGGTCCGCCCGACCGGGGCCAGGGACGAGCTGTCCTTCTCCCCGGCCGAGCTCACCCTGGAGAAACCCGCCCCCCGCAAGAAGGAGCCCGCCCCGCCCCCGCCGCCGCCCGCCGCCGCCCCGGTGGCTGCCGCGTCGGTGGAACCGGGCCCGGTCGAGCACATCTACACGCCCGAACCGCCGCCCGCCAAGCCCAAGCCCGCCGCGAAGACCGCGCCGAAGAAGCCCGTCCGGGGCGTCGAGGTGACGGTCACGCTCAACTCCACCGCCGACGGCGAGTGGACCGTGGACGTGCAGAGCGGCAGCAAGCGCACCCTGCGCGCGGCGCCCATCTCCGCCGCGCTGGTCGCCCAGGCGGCCCGGTCGCTGCTGCCCGAGGTGCACGAGGCGGTCGAGGGCGTGCTCGCCGCGGCGCGGGAGAAGCACCTGGCCCGCGTCGAGCAGCTGCGGACCGAGCTGGAGGCGGCGCAGCGGGCGCTGGACGAGCTGTCCGAGTGACCCCGGTGTCGCCGGAACGCTCAGCCCGGTGACCACTCAGTGCTACTCCGTGGTGATCTGCACTCCGCGATCGGGTGAGGGTACTTCCCCTGCGCAGCGGTAGAGCGCACGGTGAGGGCGAAATACCTTCGGGAGCGGGTAGGACCGCTCGACACGGGGAGGTCAATCATGGCGGTAGAGAGCACGGCGGCGGAGCGGCCCGCGGCCGGGGGTTGCGGCTGCTGCGGCGGCTGCACCGGCCCTGGGTGCGGCTGCTGCTCCAGCTGCTGACGAGGACGAACGGGTTCCGGCCCCGGTCGCGCACCCCGCGCGGCCGGGGCCGGTCCGCGTCCGGGGCGAGCCCTCGCGGGCGTTCACCGCGCGCACCCCCTCACAACCCCGCGAGAACGCGGAACGGTTCGGGGTGAGCACCGCGAGCGCCCCCGAGCGGACCCCGGAAAACCGGCCCGACAACGCCGGAGGGGGCACGTCCGGGGCTCTCGAAGCCCCCGTCCGCACCCCCGACCGGTCACCAACCGTCACCAAGTCCCGATCACGGCGGGCACACGGTGTTGTTCGACGGCGTCTTCCCGTCGACCAGGAAGTCCTTCGCGAACCCCGCCGCGCAGGCCGAGTTCACCAGCGCCCCGTGCCCACCGCCCTGCCAGCCGACCAGCACCCCGCCGGGCAGCGACTGGGCGACCCGCTCGGTCCCCGCCTCGGGTGTCACCGGGTCGGCGGCCGTGCTCACCACGAGCACCGGCGGCACCTGCTCCAGCTTCGGCGCCTTGTCCAGCTGCGGCACCGGGAACGGCCCGCACACCAGCAGCTGCCGCGCGTGCCACGCCCCGAACAGCGGGTGCTTGCTCCCCCAGTCCTCCGCCAGCGCCGCCACCCGCTCGGGTGGCACCCGCGAGGAGGTGTCGTTGCAGGTCGTCACGATGCCCGCGTCCAGCCGGGGCGGGTCCGCCTCGGTGCCGCCCACCAGCGGGGCGACGAACCGCACCAGCGGCGCCCCGTCACCGCCCTCGGCCGACACCAGCGCGTCGGCCAGCTCCGCCCAGCGCCCCCGGTCGGCCAGCCCGACCAGCACCGCCCTGGTCGCGGTGCCCGCCGTCACGTCGATCCCGGTCGAGTCCCGCAGCGGGGTCGACCGCAGCTTCTCCAGCAGCGCCGTGAACCGCTTCTCCGCGTCGGCCCCCAGCGCGCACCCGCGCACCGCGCAGTCCGCGGCGAACGCCTCGAACGCCTCCTGCGCCGCCACCGCCTTGGCCTCGGCGACGCCCATCACGTCCAGCGTCGGGTCCGGCGCCCCGTCCAGCACGAACCGCCCCACCGCCGACGGGTACCGCGCGGCGTACGTGGTCAGCACCTTCGAGCCGTCGCCGACCCCGATCGCGTTCAGGTGGTCGACCTTCAGCTCGACGCGCAGCTGCTCCAGGTCGGCGGCCGTGCGCCAGCTGTCCAGCGCGGTCAGCTGGTTCTCCATGTCCAGCACGCACTCCTGGCTGGCCCGCCCGACGTGCTCCAGCAGCCGCTCCTGCGAGGCGACGCCGGGGTCCGACTCGACGATCCCCAGCCGAGCCGCCCCCGGCACGCACTGCACGCCGTCCGAGCTGCCGGTGCCCCGGCGGTCCATCCCGATCAGCGTGAACGTCCGCAGCAGGTCGGCGGGCAGCGCGGCGGCCATCCTGGCGGCAAGGACGGTGCCCGGCTCGCCGTCCGGGTCGCCGAGCACGACCAGCGCGCTCTTGCCCGACCCGACCTTCAGCAGCTCGACCTGCAACGTCCCGCGCCCCGGCCTGCTCGGCGCGTCCAGCCTGGCGCTGAACCGCGCGCAGTCGTAGGTCAGCCCGCCGGTGGGGACGTCGCCGCTCATCCTGGTCCTGGTCACGGCGGTGCAGTCGGACCAGTCGATCCGGCCGCCGAAGTCCTCCAGACCGGGCAGCTCCCGCGTCCCGGACGCCGAGGTGGGCGGCGCCTGACCGTCCCCGCCACCACGCACGGCGATCACCGGCCGGGTCGACGGGCCCGCGCTGCACGCCGCCAGCGCGCTCAGTGCCACCAGGAACAGGGCGGCGTGACGCCGACGCGGCACAGTCGTTCCCACCTCTCAGACGACGGACATCGCAAAGAGTCACACAGTCCAGGTGAGACTTCAGTGAGAGCCACGGGGGAGGATGGGGCGTGGTCACCGCGCACGTCGACAGCAGTCCCGCCCCCCGCTCGCCCCTGGGCGCCGCCTCCGCCGCGCTGGCGAGGGGGGCCGCCGCCGTCCCGCCCACCGCGCTGCTGCTGGTGGGGGTGATCAGCGTGCAGGTGGGGGCGGCCGTGGCCAAGAACCTGTTCGCCCAGGTCGGGTCGGCGGGCGCGGTCACGCTGCGGCTGGTGCTGGCCGCGCTCGTGCTGCTGGCGGTGTGGCGGCCGTCGGTGCGGATGCCCGCGCGGACCTGGGCGGTGGTGGGCGGGTTCGGGGTGGTCCTGGGGACGATGAACCTGCTCATCTACCAGGCGATCGAGCGCATCCCGCTGGGCGCGGCGGTCACCATCGAGTTCCTCGGGCCGCTGGCCGTCGCGGTGCTCGGGTCCCGGCGCTGGGTGGACGGGGTGTGGGCTGTGCTCGCCGGGGGCGGGGTGCTGATGCTGGCCAGGGCGGACGGCGGGCTCTCGTTCGCCGGGGTGGCGTTCGCGCTGGCCGCCGCCGCGTGCTGGGCGGCGTACATCCTGCTGTCGGCCGCCGTGGGCGGGCGGACCAGCGGGGGGAGCGGGCTGGCGCTGGCGATGGTGGTCGGGTCGCTGGTGGCGCTGCCGTTCGGGATCGGGTCGGCGGGCGCCCAGCTGGTCGACCCCCACGTGCTGCTGGTCGGGCTCGGGGTGGCGCTGCTGTCGTCGGTGGTGCCCTACTCGCTGGAGCTGGAGGCGCTGCGGCGGATCCCGTCGAAGACGTTCGGGGTGCTGATGAGCCTGGGCCCGGCCGCCGCCGCGCTGGCCGGGCTGGTGCTGCTGGGGGAGCGGCTCGACTGGGCGCAGTGGGTGGCGGTGGGGTGCGTGGTGGCCGCGTCGGTGGGGGCTACCCGGAGCGCTCGGCGCTGAGGTCCGGCGCCTCCCTGACCTCGCCCCGGAGCACGGCGGCCAGGTCGTAGCGGGCGGGCTGGTCGAGCTGGTCGTAGCGGCAGGAGGCGGCCTCCCGGTCCGGGCGCCAGCGGCGGAACTGCCCGTTGTGGCGCAGCCGGGCGGGCGCCGCGCCCTCGGTCTGGCTGTAGGAGATCTCCAGGACGCGCTCGGGGGTCAGCGGGGTCCAGTCGGACTGCTTGCGCCAGCGGTTCTCCTCCCCCGGCGAGCGGCGCCCGTCCGAGTGGCCGACCCAGGGGTGCTCGCCCCCGGTGATCAGCGGGGACAGCTCCTCGGCCAGCGCCCGGCGCTCGGCCGCCTTGAACGAGCCGACCACGCCGACGTGGTGCAGCACCCCGGCGTCGTCGTGCAGGCCGAGCAGCAGGGAGCCGACCGCCGTGCCGGGTTCGGTGTCCTTGTGCCAGCGCAGCCCGGCCACCACGCACTCGGCGGTCCTGGCGTGCTTGACCTTCACCATGGCCCGCTTGCCCGGCAGGTAGGCGCCGGCCACCGGCTTGCCGACCACCCCGTCCAGGCCCGCGCCCTCGAACAGGCCGAACCAGCGCCGCGCCAGCTCGACGTCCCCGGTGCACGGGGTCAGGTGCAGCGAGCCGGACGGCGTGAGCACGTCCTCCAGGGCCGCCCGCCGGTGCGAGGTCGGCCGGTCGAGCAGGACCTCGTCACCCAGGGCGAGCAGGTCGAACGCCACGAAACCGGCCGGGGTCCGCTCGGAGAGCAGCGCGACCCGGCTCGCCGCCGGGTGGATCCGCTCGGTGAGGGCGTCGAAGTCGAGCCGCCCGCCGAGGGAGACGACCAGCTCGCCGTCCAGCACCACGCGGGCCGGGAGCGCGGAGTCGCGCAGGGCGGCCTCCACCTCGGGGAAGTACCGGTTCAGCGGCTTGCCGCTGCGGGACTGGAGGACCACCTCGGGGCCGTCGCGGAAGACCAGGCAGCGGTAGCCGTCCCACTTGGGCTCGAAGAGCAGGTCGGAGGTGGCGGGGATGGCGTCCGCGCTGGTGGCCAGCATCGGCTGCACGGGCGGGGTCAGCGGGAGCGGCACTCGGTCTCCTGACTCGGTCGGTCCGGAACGGGACGTCCGGGCGCGCGCGGGATCGTGGGCTACCTGGCCCGCGCGTAGCGGAGCATCAGGTAGCCCTCGTCGTGCAGCGCCGAGGACAGCTCCATGCCGCGCGGCACCGCCGACGGCACACCGGCGCCGATCCGGCCCGCGCCGCCCGCCACCAGCAGCGGGGCCACGGTCAGGCACAGCACGTCCACCAGGTCCGCCGCGATCAGGGACGCGAACAGGGCGGGCCCGCCCTCGCAGTCCACCCGGCGCAGGCCGCGCTCGTCCAGCGCGCGCAGGGCCAGCGCGGGGTGGACCGAGGACTCGCCCGCCACCACCACGTCCGCGCCCGCCTCGGACAGCTCCGCGCGCCGCCGGGCCGGGGCCTCCGAGGTGGTCAGCACGATCGGCGGCACCAGGGTGTCCGTGAGCAGCGGCGAGTCCGGCTCCAGCGAGCACCGGCCGCTCACCACCGCGATCGGCGGGATCGGGGCCAGGCCCAGCCGCGCCCTGCGCTCGGCCCGCGCCTTCCCGGCCACCACGCCCCGGTAGCCCTCGGCCGAGGCGGTGCCCGCGCCCACCAGGACGACGTCGGCCAGGTCGCGGCCCAGGGCGAACACCTTCTGGTCGGCCGCGCCGCCCAGGCCGCCGGAGCGGCCGTCCACGGTCATCGCGCCGTCGGCGCTGGCCACGAAGTTGACCTGCACCCACGGGCGGTCCAGGTCCGCAGGGTGGTCGTAGAGCCGCTCCAGCTCCGCGTCCGTGATGTTGCTCTCCGCGCCGCTCCCCGGCCACAGCTTCTGCACCGACCCATCCCAGCACGGCGTTAGGCTCCCCGCCATGCCCGCCCCCAGCCTGGTCGAACGCGATCCGCAGGTCGCACCGGACGAACTAGTCGGGGCGATGGTCCCGCCACCGCACTTCGACGCGGTCCGCTTCGACACCTACGCGCCCAACCCGGACGAGCCCAGCCAGGCCGCGGCCGTCGCGGCCTGCGCGGAGTTCGCCGGGCGGATCGGCGCCGGTGGCGAGCGCAAGGGGTGGCTCGGGTCGCTGTTCGGCAAGCGGGACAGCGGTCCCGCGCCGGGGCTGTACCTGGACGGCGGGTTCGGGGTGGGCAAGACGCACCTGCTGGCCTCGCTGTGGCACGCGGTGCCCGGTCCCAAGGCGTTCGGCACGTTCGTCGAGGTCACCAACCTGGTCGGGGCCCTCGGGTTCGTGGAGACGGTGCGCAGGCTCGGCGACCACCGGTTGCTCGCGATCGACGAGTTCGAGCTGGACGACCCCGGCGACACCATGCTGGTCGGCAGGCTCATCAAGGAGCTGACCGAGGCCGGGGTCGCGGTCGCGGCCACCTCCAACACGCTGCCGGACAAGCTCGGCGAGGGCCGGTTCGCCGCCGCCGACTTCCTGCGGGAGATCCAGAAGCTGGCCGCGCGGTTCGAGGTGGTCCGGGTGGACGGGCCCGACTACCGGCACCGGGGGCTGCCCGACGCGCCCGACCCGATGGGCGACGACGAGCTGGTCGCCAGGGCCGAGGCCACGCCCGGCTCGACGCTGGACGACTTCGGGGCGCTGTGCGCGAAGCTCGCCAAGGTCCACCCGTCCCGCTACGGGCGGCTGCTCGACGGGGTCACCGCGGTTCACCTGAAGGGCGTGCACGCCGCGCCCGATCAGTCGGTCGCGTTGCGGCTGGTCGCGCTGGGTGACCGGCTCTACGACCGGGACATCCCGGTCGCCGTCTCCGGGCAGCCGCTGTCGGAGCTGTTCACCGAGGAGATGCTCACCGGCGGTTACCGCAAGAAGTACCTGCGGGCGGTGTCCAGGCTGGTCGCGCTTTCCCGCTGATGGACGAGTGTCGGCGCGCTTCCCGCCGGGTACTCGTGCGGGGCCTGGGAGTCCGCGGGAGGAGCGCCGATGCTGAGCGAGCGGGAACGCAAGACGCTGCAGGAGATCGAGTCCAGACTCGCGGGGGAGGAACCGGCGCTCGCCTCCGCGCTCGTCGACGGCAAGCCGACCAGGCCCACGGTCGGCTACGCGCTCACCGCCGCGTTCCTGGCGCTGGGGATCGTCCTGATGACGCTGGGCGCCTTCTGGGACGGGGTCGGGTCGATCTCGTTCGGTCTCGTCGTGCTGCTGTTCAGCCACACGACCTGGAAGTAGCGCCTGCTCCGAGGTGGACCGGGGAGGGGTTCGGCTCCCGGATCGCGCGTGGGACCGTCGCGGTTGTCGACCGCCGCGACGGCCCGTCCTGAAGACCCTCGCCTCACCCGTCCGAGCGACCGCTCCCGGTGACGATCGGGTCACCAACCCCGCCCCGGCCGGAAATGCGTCGCGCCGCGCTCGCGCGGTGAGCGAGCATGGGGCCCGTGGGTTTCCTCGATGCGAACGGTCTCGCCTACCGGCTCCCCGACGGGCGGGAGCTGTTCCGCGACGTCTCGTTCAAGGTCGCCGCGAATTCCGTGGTGGCGGTGGTCGGCGCCAACGGCGTCGGCAAGTCGACGCTCCTCAAGATCATCTCCGGGGACCTGTCCCCGGCCGCCGGCTCGGTGCGGGTGCAGGGCGGGTTGGGGGTGATGCCCCAGTTCGTCGGGTCCGTGCGGGACGAGAGCAGCGTGCGCGACCTGCTGCTCTCCGCGTCCCCGGCCGCGCTGCGCACCGCCGCCGCCGAGCTGGACGCCGTCGAGCTGGCCCTCATGGAGGCCGACGACGAGCCGACCCAGATGCGCTACGCCTCCGCGCTCGTCGCCTACGGCGAGGCGGGCGGCTACGAGGCCGAGGTGCTGTGGGACGTGGTCACCGTCGCCGCGCTCGGCGTGCCGTTCGAGCGGGCCCGGTTCCGCGAGGTCAGGACGCTGTCCGGCGGCGAGCAGAAGCGGCTCGTGCTGGAGGCGCTGCTGCGCGGGCCCGAGCAGGTGCTGCTGCTCGACGAGCCGGACA
The DNA here is from genome assembly GCF_024171695.1 of Actinosynnema pretiosum. Classification (GTDB taxonomy): domain Bacteria; phylum Actinomycetota; class Actinomycetes; order Mycobacteriales; family Pseudonocardiaceae; genus Actinosynnema; species Actinosynnema pretiosum. The sequence goes on from NZ_JAMTCF010000008.1 coordinate 55,385, forward strand.
ACTACCTGGACGTGCCGGGCAAGCGGTGGCTGGAGCAGCGGCTGGTGGAGACCGGCAAGTCGGTGCTGCTGGTCAGCCACGACCGGGAGCTGCTCGCCGAGGCCGCGACGCACGTGGTCACCGTCGAGGCGCACGGCGCGTGGGTGCACACCGGCTCGTTCGGCACCTGGCACGAGGCGCGCGCCGCCCGGATCGAGCGGCTCGCCGAGGAGTGGAAGCGCTGGGAGGACGAGCACGACCGGCTCAAGGAGCTGGTGCGCACCCTCCAGGTGCAGGCCACGATCAGCGAGGTGATGGCCGCCAAGTACCGGGCCATGCAGACCAGGCTGCGCAGGTTCGAGGAGGGCGGGACGCCGCCGGAGATGCCGGTGCAGGAGCGGGTCGCGCCCAGGCTGCGCGGCGGGCGCACCGCCGTGCGCGCGGTGACCTGCGAGGCGCTGGAGCTGACCGGGCTGATGAAGGCCTTCGACACCGAGGTGTTCTTCGGCGACCGGGTCGCGGTGCTCGGCTCCAACGGGTCCGGCAAGAGCCACTTCCTGCGGCTGCTGGCGGGCGGCGACGTCGCCCACACCGGCTCGCTGCGGCTCGGGTCGCGGGTCGTGCCAGGGCTGTTCGCGCAGACCCACCAGCACCCGGAGTGGCTCGGCCGCACGCTCGTGGACGTGCTGTGGCACGGCGAGGGCGACCGCAAGGGCCTCGACCGGGGCGCGGCGATGTCGGTGCTCAGCCGGTACGGGCTGTCCGAGCGCGGCGACCAGCTGTTCGACAACCTGTCCGGCGGGCAGCAGGCGCGGTTCCAGGTCCTGCTGCTGGAGCTGTCCGGGGCGACGCTGCTGCTGCTCGACGAGCCGACCGACAACCTGGACCTGAACTCGGCCGAGGCGTTGCAGCAGGCGCTGGAGGAGTTCACCGGCACGGTCGTGGCGGTCACCCACGACCGGTGGTTCGCCCGCTCGTTCGACCGGTTCCTGCTGTTCCGGTCGGACGGCGAGGTGGTCGAGGTGGACGAGCCGGTGTGGGACGAGCAGCGGGTGAAGCGGGCGCGCTGAGGCGCGGCGGCGCCGGGTCGCGGTGACCCGGCGCCGCAGGCGTCAGCCCGCCGGGAGCAGCGCGGCCCGCAGCGCTGCCGCGTAGGCCTGCTGACCGGCGCGGTTCGGGTGGTAGGAGCGGTTGACCGGCAGGGAGACGCCGTTGACCCACGGCGAGCCGCCGCAGACGCCGTGCCCCCGGAAGGCCGGGCGCACGTCCACGAACGAGAACCCGGCGGCCTTGGCGCGGGCGGCGGTGGTCGCGACGATCAGGTCGGTCGCCCGGTTCACCGCCGCGCGCCTGGCCGCCGACGGCCCGAGCAGGCAGAAGCCCTCCTCGAACAGCCTCGGGTAGCCGACCACCGCGACCGGCGCGGGGGTGCGGGCCCTGACCGCCGCGTAGGCCGCGTCCAGCCGGGCGGGCAGCTCGGCGCGGATGAACTGCTCGGCCGCCGCGACCCTGCGGGCGCAGGACGAGTCGGTGCCGGTGGTGCAGGTGGTCATCACCTCGGTGAACCCGGCGTCGTTGCCGCCCACGGTCAGGGTCACCGAGGACGTCTCGGAGTTCACGCCCGCCGCGACCTGCCGCGCGACGTCGGCGGTCGACGCGCCCGTGCAGGCCTGGAACGACAGCGACGAGTTCAGCCGCGCCGCCCACAGCACCGGGTGCGCGGCCTGGCTGCGCCTGCACGCGCCGGACTCGGACCCCGCGCCGAGGCCCGACGCGAACGAGTCGCCGAGCGCCAGGTGCTCGGGGCGGATGCGGGCCCCGGCGACCGGGTCACCGGAGACCTCCGCGACCACCGGGGCGGAGTCCTCGGTGAGCGCGGAGCCGGTGGCCACCTGGGGCTCTGCTGCTTGCGCTTCCGCGGGCGAGGCGAGCGCTGTGGAAACCGATGCGAGGGGCACGAGCGCGGCGATCAGCGCTGCCGCCAGGATCTTCATGCACCGGACCTACCACCGCGCCCGCCCGCCGCCGCAGCCCGTTAACCCGTCAGAAGGTGACGCACACCGGAACGGGCGTCGGCCAGGTGCCGGTGGGCACGGGGAGTCCGGCCCCGTCCAGCTCGAAGGTCGCCACCGTGTTCGAGTTCTGGTTCGAGGCGAACAGCAGCGCCCCGGTCGGGTCGAACGCCAGGTGCCTCGGGTACGCGCCCCACGCGGGGACCAGCGCGCTCAGCTCCAGGCCCGCGCCGTCGTCGAGCACCTGGAACACCGCGATGCTGTCGTGGCCCCGGTTCGACACGTAGACGTGCCGCCCGTCCGGGGACACCAGGATCTCCGCCGGGTAGTTCTCGCCGCCCTCGGGCAGCTCCTCGCGCAGCGTGCTCAGCACCGCGCCCGGCGTGAGCACGCCGTCGGCGTACGACGCGACCGTGACCGTCGAGTCCAGCTCGTTCGCGACGTACGCGAACCGCCCGCCGGGGTGGAACGCCAGGTGCCGGGGGCCCGCCCCGGCGTGCGTGCGCGCGGTGGCGACGTGCTCCAGCCTCCCGCCGACCAGGCGGTAGGTGAGCACCGAGTCCGCGCCCAGGTCCACCGCCAGCACGAACCGGCCGGTCGGGTCCACGACCACCTGGTGCGCGTGCGGGCCCTCCTGCCGGTCCCGGTTCGGGCCCGAGCCCTCGTGCCGCACCAGGTCGGTGCGCTCGCCGAGCGAGCCGTCCGGCAGCACCGGGTGCGCCGAGACGCTGCCGGAGGTGTAGTTGGCGGCCAGCAGGTGCCCCTCGTGCAGCACCAGGTGGCACGGGTCGGCCCCGCCGGTCGACCGCCGGTTCAGCACGACCGGCACGCCGTCCGCGCCGATCGCCAGCGCGGTCACGGCCCCGTCCTCCTGCTCGTTGACCGCGTACAACCGGTCGCCCGCGCGGACCAGGAAGGACGGGTTCGGCACGTCGGCGACCACCCCGGTGTGGGTGAGCACGCCCTTCGCGCGGTCGTAGGCGGCCAGGCCGATGCCCTCGCCGCCGCCCTCCCAGGTCGTGTAGGTGCCCAGGAACACCGCAGCGCTCCCGGTACCGGTCTCGGTCATCAGCAACCCCGTTCCTCGGTTCCAGCGGGACCGGCGCGGCGCGTCCGCGACCGGCGCGGCCCCGAACGGCGCAGTACCCGTCCGCCCCACCGCCGAATCCTAGGTGCGCCACCCGTCCGGCCGGTGCGCCGACACCGTGTGCAACGGATCGCCGGGAAATCGCCCGATTGCGCAATGAACGCACCGGAAGCGCAATACCTGACGGCTGAAAACGCCACCACATGACCTCTAGCCTGAAGACATGACCGCCACCGCCCACCACGCCGCCCCGCGCACCGCCTCGGACTTCATCGACCTCGACGAGCGCTGGAGCACGCACAACTACCACCCGCTGCCCGTCGTGCTCTCGCACGGCGAGGGGGCCTGGGTGACCGACGTCGAGGGGCGCCGGTACCTGGACTTCCTGGCGGGCTACTCGGCGCTCAACTTCGGGCACCGGCACCCGGCGCTCGTCGCCGCCGCCGTCGAGCAGCTCGGCCGGGTCACGCTCACCAGCCGGGCGTTCCACCACGACCGGTTCGGTCCGTTCTGCCGGGAGCTGGCCGAGCTGACCGGCACCGAGGTCGCGCTGCTGATGAACTCCGGGGCCGAGGCGGTCGAGTCCGCGGTGAAGGTCGCCAGGAAGTGGGCCTACCGGGTCAAGGGGGTGCCCGCCGACCAGGCCGAGATCGTCGTCGCGGGCTCGAACTTCCACGGCCGCACCACCACGATCGTGTCGTTCTCCACCGACGAGAGCGCCCGCGCCGACTACGGGCCGTTCACGCCCGGCTTCCGGGTCGTCCCGTACGGGGACCTGGCCGCGCTGGAGGCCGCCGTCACCGACCGCACCGCCGCCGTGCTGCTGGAGCCGGTGCAGGGCGAGGCGGGGGTGATCGTGCCGCCCGCCGGCTACCTGGCCGGGGCGCGCGCGGTGTGCGACCGGGCCGGGGCGCTGCTGGTCGCGGACGAGATCCAGTCCGGGCTCGGCCGCACCGGCGAGGTGCTGGCCCTGGACCACGAGGGCGTGCGCGCCGACCTCTACACCCTCGGCAAGGCCCTCGGCGGCGGCATCGTGCCGGTGTCCGCCGTGGTCGGCTCGCACGCCGTGCTGGACGTGCTGCGGCCCGGCGAGCACGGCTCGACCTTCGGCGGCAACCCGCTGGCCTGCGCGGTCGGGCTCGCGGTGGTGCGCCTGCTGGCCACCGGCGAGTTCCAGGAGCGCTCCCGCGAGCTGGGCGCGCACCTGCACGCGCGGCTGGGCGAGCTGGTCGGGCACGGGGTGGACGAGGTGCGCGGGCGCGGCCTGTGGGCGGGCGTCGAGCTGTCGGCGGGCGGGCCGACCGGGCGCGAGGTGTCCGAGGCGCTGGCCGGGCTGGGCGTGCTGTGCAAGGAGACCCGCGAGACCACCCTGCGCGTCGCGCCGCCGCTCGTGGTCACCCGCGCGGAGCTGGACCACGGGGTGGACGCGCTGGGCGAGGTCCTGTCCCGCTAGGGCCCCGCGAGCGTCCCGGTAGGACGGTTCGTCCGACTCGGGTGCTTTGTCCCCCAGCGATTCCGGGGAAGTTGGGCAATCCGGGGCGATCACCGCCCCCGTGCGCGCATCATCGTCCGCATGGGTGAGCGCAAGCGGGCGTTGGCGGCCGAGGCGCTCGGTCGGTGGACCGAGCCGGACGAGGTGCGGGCGCGTGGCCGCGAGCTGCGCGCCACCACCGGGCCCGAGGCGCACCGGGAGGCCGTCCTGGCCGCCGACCGACCCTCCGTCGTGGACTACGTGACCGCCACGAACGAGGGACGCCTGCCGCACCTCGTCCCGCTGCGCGTCCAGCGGATGCTGGTCTCCCCGTTCGCCTTCTTCCGGGGCAGCGCGGGCCTGATGGCGGGCGACCTGGCCGCCGGGCCCCGCAGCGGGCCGACCGCGCAGCTGTGCGGCGACGCGCACGCGGCCAACTTCGGGCTGTACGGCACGCCCGAGGGCAAGATCGTCATGGACGTCAACGACTTCGACGAGACCCTCCCCGGCCCGTGGGAGTGGGACCTCAAGCGGCTCGCCACCTCGCTGGTGCTCGCCGGGCGCGAGGGCGGGGTGTCCGAGAAGGGCTGCCGCAGCGCCGCGGAGGACGCCGCGCGCGCCTACCGGGGCGCCGTCCGGCACCTCGCCGCCCTGCCGTTCCTGGAGTCCTGGAGCGCGCTCGGCGACGAGTCCGTGCTGTCCAGGGCCAAGGCCGACGACCTGGGCGAGGAGTTCGCCAAGGCCGCCGCCAAGGCCCGCCGCAACACCAGCGCCAGGGTCGCCGCCAAGTGGACCACCCGCGCGGACGGGCACTGGCGGTTCGTCACCGACCCGCCCGTGCTCGACCGGGTCGCCGAGGACACCGCGCAGGCCGTCGTGGACGCGCTGCCGTCCTACGTGGACACCCTGCGCGAGTCCCGCTACAACCTGATCATGCGCTACGGCGTGTCCGACGTGGCCTTCCGCGTCGTCGGCACCGGCAGCGTCGGGCTGCGCAGCTACCTGGTCCTGATGCACGGCAACGCCGACGAGGCCCTCGTGCTCCAGGTCAAGGAGGCCAGGCCGTCCGCGCTCGCCCCGTTCCTCGGCCTGCCGCCCGCCAAGCACGAGGGCAAGCGGATCGTGCACGGCGCCCGGCTCGTGCAGGCCGAGACCGACATCCTGCTCGGCTGGACCACCGTGCAGGGGCGGCCGTTCATCGTCCGGCAGTTCCGCAACCGCAAGGGCGAGATCGACCCGACCCTGCTCAAGCGCGGCGAGCTGGAGGACTACGGCCGGTTCGCGGGCGCCCTGCTCGCCCGCGCGCACAGCCGCTCCCTGGACCCCCGGCTGCTCGACGGCTACTTCACCGGCGCGGGGGAGGAGTTCGACGAGGCCTTCGCCGGTCACGCCGTCGACTACGCGGACCGCACCCGTGCGGACCACGCGGAGTTCGTCCGGGCGGTCCAATCGGGCGTGTTCCCCTCCCTCGGCGTGGAACACGGGTAACGGGCACCCCGCGCGGGTACGTTGCCGGCGTGACGGACTTCTCGTGGGTCGGGCTCATCAGGCACGCCGAGAGCACAGGGAACGTGGCCAGGGAGGTCGCCGAGTCGAGCGCCCTCCACTTCATCGACATCGACGAGCGCGACGTGGACGTCCCGCTGTCGCAGGAGGGCGAGCGCCAGGGCGCCGCCCTCGCCGCGCACTTCGCCGCCCTCCCGGCGGGCGAGCTGCCGGACGTCGTGGTCGCCTCCCCGTGCCGCCGGGCGCTGCACACCGCCATGCTCGCCCTGCCCGACCACCCCGACGCGCTCGTGGACGAGCGGCTGCGCGACCGCGAGCTCGGCGCGCTCGACCTGCTGACCCGGCGCGGCCTCGCCCACCGCTACCCGGACGAGCTGGCCCGCAAGCGCAGGCTCGGCAAGTTCTACTACCGGCCGCCGGGCGGCGAGTCCTGGGCGGACGTCGCGCTGCGGCTGCGGTCCCTGCTCGGCGACCTGGAGCGGCAGCACGGCGGCAAGCGGGTGCTGCTCGTCGCGCACGAGGTGACCGCGCTGCTGCTGCGCTACCTCCTGGAGGGCGTGCCCGAGCCGGAGCTGCTGGAGTACGCGCGCACCACCGTCGTGCCGAACGCCTCGCTGACCGCGTGGGAGCAGGTCGGCGACGGCTACCTGCTGCGCGTCGCGCACACCACCGAGCACCTGGGCGACCTCGACCCGCTGGCGGTCGGCGGGCTGTGAGGCCGCCGGGTCGCCCGCAGGGCTACTCGTTGGCGCGCCCCCGCGACCGCCGTCGATGATGTGCCGGTGAACTCGCCAACCGGGCTGCGCACCGTCGCGGCCACCCGATACGTCACGCCCTTCCGGGAGGGCGGTTCCCTGCCGGGGCTCGTCGAGGCCGACGACCTCGGCATGTACGTGCTGAAGTTCCGGGGCGCGGGCCAGGGCGTCAAGGTGCTCGTCGCCGAGATCGTCGTCGGCGAGCTGGCCCGCCGCCTCGGCTTCCGCGTCCCGGAGATCGTCCTGGTCGAGCTGGACCCGGAGCTGGCCCGCTCCGAGCCCGACCAGGAGGTGCAGGAGCTGCTGCGCGCCAGCGGCGGCCTCAACGTCGGGCTCGACTACCTGCCCGGCTCGTTCGACTACAACCCCGTCGTGCGCGCCCCGGAGACCGCCGAGGCCACCCGGCTGCTCTGGCTCGACGGCCTGGTCCTCAACGTCGACCGGAGCTGGCGCAACCCGAACACCCTGCTGTGGCACCGGAAGCTGTGGCTGATCGACCACGGCGCCGCCCTCTACCCGCACCACTCGTGGCGCGCCGACCGGTTCCCGGCCGACCGCTACCGGTTCGACGCGGCCGACCACCTGATGCTGCCGTTCGCGGGCGCGCTGTCCGAAGTGGACGGCGAGCTGTCCGCCGCGATCACCCCCGAGCTGCTGGACGAGGTGCTCGCGCTGGTGCCCGACCGGTGGTTGGAGGACGACGAGCAGTTCCCCGGAGCCGACCGGGTCCGCTCGGCCTACCGGGACTTCCTCACCGCGCGGCTGCGCGCGCCCAGGACGTGGGTCGACGAGCTGGAGGCCGCCCGTGCCGCACGTGTTTGAGTACGCGCTGCTGCGCGCCGTCCCCCGGCAGGAGCGCGGCGAGTTCGCCAACGTCGGGGTGCTGCTCTACAGCGCCCCGCTCGGGTTCCTCGGCGCGCGGGTGCACGTGGACGAGGCGCGCCTGCTCGCCCTCGACCCGCACCTGGACGTGGAGCTGCTGCGCGACAGCCTCGCCCACCTCGGCCTGTCCTGCACCGGCGACCGCGCGGCCGGACCGGTCTCCCGCACCACCGCAGGGCAGCGCTTCCGCTGGTTGACCGCGCCGCGCAGCACCATCGTCCAGGCCTCGCCCACCCACACCGGGCTCACCGAGGACCCCGAGGCGGAGCTGGAGCGGTTGCTGGAGGCGCTGGTGCTGCCACCCCGTCCGCTGGGCGACCACTAGGGTTCCCTGGCAACCTGCGGGCCCGCGCCGCGTCTACCGGTGTGAGGCACCTAGAGCCCAGACGGATCGGGGAATCGACATGAGTGCTGGCCATCACGGGCACCAGCAGAGCCCTGGTTACCGCCAGGCGCCGGTGAGGCGGAGGCGGCGGCCGGGGCGGGTCATCGGGTTCGTCCTGGTGGCGCTGCTGCTCGCCGTGGTCGGGATGTGGGTGTACGTCGACACCTCGCTCAGCCGCAGCGACGCGCTGCCCGACTACGAGGGGCGGCCCGCCGACACGCCGGGCACGAACTGGCTGCTGGTCGGGTCCGACGCGCGCGACGACCTCTCGGACGAGCAGAAGGCGAACCTCGCCACCGGTGACGCCGCGGGCAGGCGCACGGACACCATCATGCTGCTGCACATCCCCGAGGGCTCGGGGAAGTCGACCCTGGTGAGCATCCCGCGCGACTCGTACGTCGACATCCCGGACAACGGCAAGAACAAGGTCAACGCGGCGTTCGCGTTCGGCGGCGGGCCGCTGCTGGCGCGCACCGTCGAGGGCGCGACCGGTGTTCGGATCGACCACTACATGGAGGTCGGGTTCGGCGGGTTCGCGAACGTGGTCGACGCGGTCGGCGGCGTGGAGATGTGCCTCGACGAGCCGCTGAAGGACCCGCTGGCCGGGCTGGACCTGCCCGCCGGGTGCCAGGAGCTGGAGGGCTCGCAGGCGCTGGGCTTCGTGCGCACCCGCGCGTTCGCCACCGCCGACCTGCAGCGCGTGCAGAACCAGCGCGCGTTCCTGTCCGCGCTCGCGGACAAGGCCACCAGCGCGGGCACCCTGCTCAACCCGTTCCGCTCGATCCCGCTGGTGTTCGCGGCGACCGACTCGGTGTCGGTCGGCGACGGCGACCACCTGCACCACCTCGCGGCGATGGCGATGGGCATGAGCGGCGGCGTGGACAACGTGACGGTGCCGGTCGGCTCGACGCCGACGCTGCCGGGCGTGGGGTCGGTCGTGCAGTGGGACCGGGAGAACGCGCTGCGGCTGTTCGGGGCGCTGGAGAAGGACGAGGCCGTTCCGGCCGACCTGCTCCAGCAGCCGAAGTAGCGGCGGGCTCGCGCGGTCCTGCGCGGGCGCGGTCCCGATGAGCGCGTGAACGCGGAACGGCGCCGGGGAGGAGTCCCCGGCGCCGTTCCTGTTCTCCGGCCCTCGGCTCGTGCGCCGCGGGCCCGGAGCGCGTCTTCCGCCGCGCGGGTCAGGCCCGCTCGGCCACCTTCTTCGCGTCGGCGGACCGCTTGCCCGTGGTCTCCGCGGCGGGGCGCTCGGCGACGGCCGTCGCCGCGCTCGCACCGTCGGAGCCGGCTATCCGCTTCGCTGACCCGGTTTCGTACAGGGATGAGACCAGGGCGGATGCCTCGACGATGTCCTCGAACTCGCGGACCAGGTCGTCGAAGATCGGCGTGAGTGACACTTGGTAACCCCCAATTAACCGGTTCGTCCCCCGATCGGACCAAGGGAGCGTACTCGTCCTTACCCCCCTTCCGTCCCCCTTACGCGCGCCGTCGCGATCTTTTTCACTGGGAACCCACACGGGGGACCGCATCACTGCGGGTTGCGGCGGTCGTCACACGCTGTTCGGGAATGCGGGGTGACCAGCGGCGGTGAACGGGGCCTGTGAGTGATCCCACTCGCGATTACCGCGTGTTGCGGTGAAGCGCGTTTCGTCGCTCGGTGGAGTCGCCTTTCCCACAGTGGTCCCACGCCCCGTGCGGGAGCCTATGAAGATCAACTTTTGTGGGCCCGTTCTTGTGGGATTGTTCAACGATCTTTGCGCTGGTCAGCGGCGGTGAACGGCGGGTGAACACGAGAAGGGCGATCCGATGCGGTCGTCCATTATCAGATCAGTCTTAACGGATGGCCAACGGGGGGTGTCCTAAAGCTTTCAAAATTTGATCAACTTCGTAAAGTTGACCGCATGTCGGTTCCCGAGTTCAGCGTCGACCTGCACCGCCTCGTAGCGGGCTGGGCGGCGGGCCTCCCGGAGTACGTCGGCACCGCGGCCGACATCGCCACAGACGCGGTGGTCGGGGTGTTCGGGCTGCTGTTCGCCCTGCTGCTGTGGCGGGCGCGGCGGGACGGGAGCCGGGACGACCAGGCGCGGGCGATCGTCGCGCCGATCGCGATGGTGGTCGGCTACCTGGTGAGCAGGACGGCGAAGTCGGTCGTCGAGCAGGACCGGCCGTGCCGGACCATGGACGTGATCTCGGAGTGCCCGCCGGTCGGCGACTGGTCGTTCCCCAGCAACCACTCGGCCATCGCGGGCGCGGCGGCCGTGGCGATCGTGATGTGCGACCGGAGGCAGCGCTGGATCATCCCGGTCGCGCTGCTGGCGGGGGCGTCGCGGGTGTTCGTCGGGGTGCACTACCCGCACGACGTGCTGGCCGGGCTGCTGCTCGGCGCGGTGGTGGCCTGGGTGCTGCAGAAGATGGCCCCGCTGCTGCCGGTGCCCGCGTGGTTCGCGGCGGCCGACAACCCGGCGGTCGCGGACGAGCGCGGCGCGCGCGCCGACGCGGCGGCGTCCCGCGAGGCGGACCGCCGCCCGGCCGGGCGCGAGGGCCACGACGGCGGGAGGGCGGCCGGGCACGGCGACGGCCTCGCGGCCAGCCGCGCGGGCGGGCACGCCGGTGGCCGCGCGGCAGTCCGCGACGGCGAGCGCGACGAGGTGGCCGCGAAGGCGGAGGCGGCGCTGGTGAGCGCGGCGGTGAACGCGGCCGTGAGCGCGGCGGTCGGCGCGGCCATGGGCGGCCCCGAGGCGAAGGCGGCGAGCAGGAGCATCGCGGCGTCGAAGGCCTTGGCCGAGGCGGCCAGGGCCGAACTGCGCCGCACCTCGGACGACGATCCGGCCCACCCCACCCCCGGCCTGCCCCCGACCAGGGTGGCCCCGCTCCCGACGCCCACGAGGGTGGAGCGGGTCCCCGACGCCGACCCGACCACGGCCGTGCAGGTGGCGGTGACCGGCGCGGGCGACGAGGCGACCCGGATGGTGCAGGTGTCCGTGGTCGGCGCGGCGGCGACGCGGGCGATGGCGGCTCCCGGCGCGGACGCGACCCGCGTCCAGGCGATGAGTGCCCAGGCGACGGGTGCGGAGCCGACGCGGGCGCTGTCGGGGCTCGGGGCTGACCAGGGGCGGGCGCTGTCGGCGCAGGGCGGTGACCCGACGCGGGCGATGGCCGCGCAGGGCGCGGAGCCGACCAGGGCACTGCCGACGCACGGGGCTGACGCGGCGCGGGCGATGGCGGCGGGCGCGGAGCTGACCAGGGCACTGCCCGCGCACGGCGCTGACCAGACCAGGGCGATGGTGGCGCAGGGCGGTGACCCGACCTGGGCGACGGCTGCGCACGGGGCTGACCCGGCGCGGGCACTCGCTGCGCAGGCTGGTGACCCGGTGCGGGCGATGGCGGCGCAAGGTGGCGACCCGACCTGGGCGACGGCCGCGCACGGGGCTGACCCGACCAGGGCGCTGCCGGTGCCCGGTGGCGCTGCGGGCGCGCGGGCGTTCCAGGCGCCGGGTGCGGTGACTGCGCGAGCGGGCCAGGCGCCCGGAGCTGGCGCGGCCCAGGGGGCGGGGGTGGACCCGAGCCGCGTCCAGCCCGCAGGCGCTGGCGCCGAGTCGACCCGCATGGTCCAGCTGCCCGGTGCGGGGGCGGATCGTGGACAGGGCGAGACCGAGGTGCTGGCGAGGGTGAGCGCGGACGACGCGCCGCCGCCGCGCGCCGAGTCCACCAGGATGGTCCCGCTCTCGGGGACGACCGGCGGCGCACCCGGCCCCCGCCGAGGTGCCGCTGCTGGCGCCCCGCACCCCGGTGCGGCAGAGAACCGGGCCTTCACGCAGCCCGGCGCACCGCTGCCGCAGCCGGGAATGCCGCTGCCGCAGTCTGATGAGCAGGAATCGGCGTTCGGTCCGGGGGCGACCAGGGCGCTGCCGCAGACCGGCGGGCCGCAGGCTGCATCCAGTGCCAGTGCCAGTGCCAGTGCCAGTGCCGGTGCCGGTGCCGGTGCCGGTGCCGGTGCCAGTGCGGATGCGTCGGAGTCGATGTTCGGTGCGGGAGCGGCGGCCGGTGGTGCTCAGGTTCCGGCGGGCTTGAACCTGACTCGCGCGCTGCCCAGGTCGGGTTCGCTCCAGGGGGTTGCGGGCGCGGGTTCGCCCGGTGGGCGCAGGCGCGCCGCCGACCAGGCGACCGTGCGCGCCACCGAACCCGTCGCCGCACCCCCGATCGCTCCTGCTCCGAACACCCCGGCCTCGAACACGCCAGCCTCGAACGCCCCGCCTGCGGTCGTCCCGCCCGCGATCAACCCGGCTGCCGCCGCCGCGCTCGCCGCCGACCTGCCCGCCGCGAGCACCCCCGCGACCGCCCTGTTCGCCGCCGACCCCGGCGCGGGCAACCCCAACCCCGGCCACCCGGTCGCGGCGAGCGCCCCCTCCAGTTTCCCCGGTGGGCGCTCCGCCGACCCGGACGCCGCCGACACGGCCGTCATCCACGGCCTCTTCCGGAACGACGACCGCAGTCCCGCCGCCGAGAGCCCCGGTTCGGCCCCGGCCTTCGGATCGGCGTTCACCCCGGCGCCCAGCACCAGCCCTGCGCCCGGCGCTGGCTCGGTGTTCGGCGCCACCCCGCCGCCCGGCGCTGTCCCAGCCTCCGGCATCACCCCGGCCCCCGCCGACAACCCGCGCCCCGCGCGCCGCCCAGCCCCCTCGGGCGACCCCGCGACCACCGACGTCCTCCCCCGGATCTGACCCCGCACCCGCCCTCTCACCCGCCCCCCACCCCCCACCAAGCGGGGCGGCCCACCACGGGCCGCCCCGCTTCGCGCTCCCAAGGTCCCGCGAATGGCGGCCGGGTATATCGGTGATTCGCCCGCAAACCGGTTGCGGGGCTCCCCGGCAAAAACCGCCCACCCCATTCAGTTCCGAGTCGGACAGGGGTCGCTTCTGCTTCGGTTCAGCAACGACCACCGCGCCCGCGTGCACCGATTCAGCGTCCCTTCCCCGCCCGTTCACGCCCGTTCACGCGCCCCGCGCCCCCCGTTCTGCGTCGCGCCTGTGTATCAAGCAGGTAACCGGCATAAGAACGGGTTACCCCCCGAACGGTTGACTTGATCCACACTGAGCTACCGAAGGTGGGATCGCTGCCTGTCAGGGCGCTGCCGCCCGGCCGGGTCGACAACCGACCCGTTCGTGGGGCGGGCGCCGGGGTAAGCGCCTGACCGGAACGCGCACGCGCGCCGAGCGGTCACCTGACCTCCGGGGGCATATCCACCGGGACGGTGAGATTCGGGTCGGGCAATGGGGGTAGCTGGGTTGACGCAGTGAATTTCGCACGGCCAGGTGATTTACGTTCACCCGCTGTGAGGTGTTCGCTTCCAGGGTGACAGAGCAAAGGCGCTCCCAGCCGTCCGAACTGGAGTTGGACCTCATCCGACGCATTCAGAACCTCGCGCACCGCGCCGAGGTGACCGCGCACAGCCGTTCCAACCTGGTCGGCCCCCCGCCGTCCCAGGAGCACCTGGACATCCTCGCGGAGATCCGGGCGCTGACCGAACTGGCCGTGGAGGAGCAGGTCGTGGGCAGACCGCGCTCCGCCGTTCCCCCGCAGGCGCCGCGGCCCGTCGAGGAGTCCCTCGGCGAGACCGCGCGGACGCTGGTCTGACGGACGGGGAGCCCCCGCCCGCCGACCGACAGGGGCCCGGCCCACCCCGATGAGGGTGAACCGGGCCCCATAACGCCGCCTGCCCGCCGAACCGGCTACTTCCGCCGCACCATGTTCACCAGGCCCTTGAACGTCTCCTCCAGCCCGGACGAGAACGGGTTGTCGTGCACCAGGTACGTCCACGTCGTGTTCGGCCGCTGCACGCCCGCCGCCTCCAGGTGCGCGCCCTCCGCGTCGATGGTCACCTTCACGAAGGTGTCCTCCGACTCCTCCCACGCGTCGTTCTCCACCTTGTTGAACGCCGTGATGGCCTCGCGGTGGAACTCGTCGAGGGGGTTCTGCCTGGCCAGCGCCCGCAGGTGGATGCCCTCGCGCAGGTCGGTCAGGAACACCAGGTGGTCGGTCCACCGCTGGTCGAGGTGGTGCAGGACGATCTGCCGCGCCGCCTCGAACCGGACCTCCTCGTCCAGCTCGGCCAACTCCTCGGCCCGCTCCGGCTTGCGCCGCGCCAGCTCCTCCCAGGCGTCCCCGCCGGTCAGCAGCTCCTCGCGCCGCTTGAGCAGCAGCAACCGCTGGTGCTCGATCAGCTTGCTGTACCGCCAGGTGTTCCGGTGGATCTCCAGGTGCACGCCCTCGGCGACGCGCTGCGCGTGCTCGACGGTGGCCAGCGTGCCCTTGTCGACCACCCGCCCGTCCTCCTCGACCTCGCTGGCGTCGGCGAAGTCCGGCACGTACTGGGTGAACAGCTCGTCCTGCAGCGAGGAGAAGAACACCGACCCGCCGGGGTCGCCCTGCCGCCCGGCGCGCCCGCGCAGCTGGTCGTCCAGCCGCGACGACGAGTGCCGCCCGGTGCCGATCACGTACAGCCCGCCCAGCTCGGCGATGCGCTCCCGGTCGGTCGACTCGTGCCCGCCGAGCCGGATGTCCGTGCCCCGGCCCGCCATCTGCGTCGACACGGTGATCCGCTCGAACGACCCGGCGTCGGCGATGATCGACGCCTCCTCGGCGTCGTTCTTCGCGTTGAGCACCACGCACTCCAGCCCGGCCTCGGCGAGCTTGCGCGACAGCCGCTCCGACTCGGCCACGTCCAGCGTGCCCACCAGGATCGGGCGGCCGTTCCCGTGCGCCTCGGCGATGGCGGCGACGATCGCCGCCTCCTTCTGCTCCAGCGTCGCGTACACCCGCGAGTCCTCGTCCTCGCGCACGCAGTCGACGTTGGACGGGATCACCAGCACTTCCAGCGCGTAGAACGTGCGCAGCTGCTCGGCCACGGCCACCGCGGTGCCGGTCATGCCGCACACCACCGGGTAGCGGTTGAGCAGCGCCTGCACGGTGATCGAGTCGAGCACCTCGCCGCTGTCGGTGGTGGCCACCGCCTCCTTGGCCTCCACGGCCGCCTGGAGGCCGTCCGGCCAGCGCTGGAGCTTCGCGATGCGGCCCTTGGTGTCGTTGATCAGGTGCACCTTGCCGTCGCGGACGATGTAGTCCACGTCCCGGTGCAGCAGCACCTGCGCGTGCAGCGCCACGTTCACCTTGGACAGCGTGGTCGACACGTGCTCGTCCGAGTACAGGTCGATGCCGCCGAGCGCCCGCTCGACCGCCTCGCTGCCCGCACCGGTCAGGTAGACGTTGCGCTCCTCGTCGTCCACCTCGAAGTGCAGGTCGCGGCGCAGCCGCTTGACCAGCTCGGCCAGCGCCGGGTCGGCGGCGGGACCGGCGGTGGAGCCGGCGAGCACCAGCGGCACGCGCGCCTCGTCCACGAACACCGAGTCGGCCTCGTCGACCAGCGCCACGCTCGGCTCCGGCACGATCCGGGCGTCCACGCTCGTGGCCAGCCGGTCGCGCAGCACGTCGAACCCGATCTCGCTGACCGACGCGTAGGTGACCTCGGCCTGGTAGGCGGCGCGCCGCTCCTCGGGCTTGGAGCTCTGGCTCAGCCAGCCCACCGACACGCCCAGCAGCTCGTACAGCGGGCCCATCCACTCGGCGTCGCGCTGCGCGAGGTAGTCGTTGACCGACACCACGTGCACCTGCTTGCCCTGCAGGGCGAAGCCCGCGGCGGCGATCGCGCCGGACAGGGTCTTGCCCTCGCCGGTGGCCATCTCCACGACGTGCTTGTCCAGCAGGCCCAGCGCGCCGAGCACCTGCACGTCGAACGGGCGCAGGCCCAGCGCGCGGTCGGCGGCCTCGCGGCCCAGCGCGACGACCTCGACCAGGTCGGACCGCTTGCCGGAGGCCTTCTCCCGCAGGGCGGTGGCTGCCTCGGTCAGCTCGGCGTCGCTGAGCTTCCCGATCGCCTCCGCCCGCGCGTTGACCTCGTCGAGCAGGGCGCGGTAGGGCGAGAGGTCAGCAGAGCCCGGCTTCTGCGCGAACCGGCGCAGCCGCTGCTTGAACCGCCCGAGGAGTGTGGTCACGGACGGGCAACGTACGCCACCGGCGTGGCGTTCCGCACGTCACCCGGTTGACCGTTCACTCTCCCGCACCCGCCCGACCGGGGCGCGGGGACGTTCGCGCAGCGTGCCGGGGTGGTCGCGCCCGGTGCGGGTCCCCCGCTCGCAGAGCGCCGCCCCGCCGGCCCCATCGGCGGGGCGGGACTCCGCGAGCGCTGCGCCCTCGACGCGGACGCCCTCTCCGGTCACGTCGGGTGACCGGGCAGGTCTCGGGGTCGGTGCGGACCCCGCTCGTACCGGTGTACTCCGATCGGCCCGCGCAGTTCGGTCCTGCTCGATTCAGATCGGCCCGTCCGGCCGCGCCGGGTTCGGGATCACCAACTCACGTCGGGCTCCGGGGCAACCGATCCGGCGCCCGGTCGTTCGGTCCGCGCCGGACCTCAGTCCAGGTCCAGCCCGGTCTGCACCTCGGCGAGCGCCGAGAGCGCCTCCTCCAGCTCCTCGGCCTCCTCCCAGAGCTCGCGCCACTCGGACTCCTCGGCCACGACCCGGTCCAGCGCCCGCCCGGCCAGCGCGACCAGCGCGGTGTCCGGCTCCGGCACCTCGGCCCCGTTGCGCACGACCTCGCCGCCGCGCGCCGCCGCCACCACGGCCGCCGCCGCGAGCGCCGACTGGGCCTCCGGGTTCTCCAGGTAGTCCGACTCGTCCGCGGCGGCCTCCAGCGCCTCGCGGAGCACGCCGGTCCGCTCCTCGGGGTCGGCGTCGCGCAGCACCGCCAGCAGGTCGAGCGCCCCGTCGTTCTCGAACACCCCGGTGCCCCAAGCTCCCATGCGCGAGAGCCTAGTCCACACAGGACAACCGCCCACGAGCATGATCGACATCAGGTTCGGGGGAACCTTCAGGGATGCTCGGACGTCAATCAGGGCACTTGAGACAGTGGAGGCGAGCCCGTGGTGTTCAAGAGGATGTTGCGCGCGTTCGGGGTCGGGGGACCCTCGGTGGACACCGTGCTGAGCAACCCCAACGTCCGCCCCGGCGACGTGCTGACCGGCGAGGTCCGCATCTCCGGCGGCGACCACCAGGCCGAGATCGACCGGGTGAAGCTCACCCTGGTCACCAGGGTCGAGGTGGAGCGCGGTGACGAGGAGCACGTCCGCAACGTCGAGTTCGCGGGCGTCATCGTCGCCGAGAAGGTGGTCGTCGGGGCCGGTCAGCAGTACTCGCTGCCGTTCCAGTTCCAGATCCCGCTGGAGACGCCGCTGACCGTCGTGCACGGCAGGCACCTGCACGGCATGACGATGGGCCTGCGCACCGAGCTGGACGTGCGCGGCGCGATCGACCCCGGCGACCTGGACCCGTTCGCGGTGCACCCGCTGCCGTCGCAGGAGCACGTGCTGGCCGCGTTCGACGCGCTCGGCTTCACCTTCAGCAAGGCCGACTGCGAGCAGGGCCGCATCCACGGCGTCCCGCAGCAGCTGCCGTTCTACCAGGAGATCGAGTTCCGGCCCCCGGTGCAGTTCCTCAACCGGATCAGCCAGGTCGAGCTGAGCTTCGTGGCCGACCCGCAGCAGCTGCACGTGGTGCTGGAGGCCGACCGCAGGGGCGGGCTGCTGCGCGCGGGCGGCGACGTCTTCGGGCACTTCTCGCTGCCCCACTCGCAGGTCCCCGGCACCGACTGGGCCGGGCTCGTGCACCAGTGGATGGACCAGGTCGCCCGCAGGCGCGGCATCTTCTAGGCCCCGGCGCGCCCGGCGGGACGCCCGCGCGTCCCGCCGGGTGGAGCAGGCCGCGCCGCGCGCCCGGCCGAACCCGCGCGCCCGACGTCCTTGACCGTGCGCGGAGCGTGTTGCACCCTGACCGCACGGTGAGGTCCGGGCGCCGACCCGGCCCGCGACGAGGAGGTCCCCGGTGCGGCGCACGCTGTTCGACGACGACCACCACGCGTTCCGCGAGAGCGCGCGGGCGTTCGTGGACCGCACCCTCCGGCCGAACTACCCCAAGTTCGTGGAGCAGCGCGGCATCGACCGCGACGTGTGGCTGGAAGCCGGTCGTCAGGGGATGCTCGGCCTCGAGGTCCCCGAGGAGCACGGCGGTTCCGGCGCGGACGACTACCGGTTCAACACCGTGTTCGCCGAGGAGCTGTGCGCGCTCAGCGCGGGCGTCGCCTCCTGCCTCGGCATCCACGGCGACGTCGTCGGCCGCTACCTGGTCGACCTGTGCACCGAGGAGCAGAAGCAGCGCTGGCTGCCCCGGTTCTGCTCCGGCGAGCTGGTCACCGCGATCGGCATGACCGAGCCGTCCGGCGGCTCCGACCTGGCCGCGCTCAAGACCACCGCCGTGCGCGACGGCTCCGACTGGGTGCTCAACGGCTCGAAGACGTTCATCACCAACGGCTTCTCCGCCGACCTCGTCCTGGTCGCCGCCAGCACCAGCCCCGACCGGGGCGCCAGGGGCATCAGCCTGTTCGCCGTCGAGGCGGGCACGCCCGGCTTCGAGCGCGGGCGCAAGCTCGACAAGGTCGGGCAGCCCGAGTCCGACACCGCCGAGCTGTTCTTCTCCGACGTGCGGCTGCCCGCCGACAACCTCGTCGGCGAGGTCGACCGGGGCTTCGCGCACATGATGCGGCGGCTGCCGCAGGAGCGGCTCGGCGCGGCCGTGTCGAACCTCGCGCACGCGGCGCAGATCCTGGTGGAGACGGTCGAGTACACCAAGGAGCGCAAGGCGTTCGGCCAGTCCATCGGCTCGTTCCAGGCCAACAAGTTCACCCTCGCCGAGCTGGTCACCAAGGTCGACGTGACGCAGGCGTACGTTGACCAGTGCGTGCTCGCGCACAACGCGGGCGAGCTGACCGCGATCGACGCGGCCAAGGCCAAGTACTGGACGGCGGACGTGCAGAACTCGGTGCTGGACGCGTGCGTGCAGCTGCACGGCGGCTACGGGTACATGACCGAGTACCGGGTGGCGCGGGCCTGGATGGACGCGCGGGTGACCCGGATCTGGGCGGGCTCCAACGAGATCATGAAGGAGCTGATCGGGCGCGACCTCGGGCTGTGAGCCCGACGGTGCGGTTTCCCGGCTAACGCGTGATCGCGATCACGCGACAGTCGAGCGGGGGCAGAAGTCGACCGCATCGGGGGAACGTCGTGGCCGCGTCGCAGCAGATCGCCGAACCGGAGCTGACCGTCCTGGCTCCGCCGAGGCCCGCGTACCGCCGCAAGCGCTACCTGCTGCCGTTCGCGATCAGCGCGGCCACCGCCCTGGTGGGGGTGATCGCGCTGTTCGCGGGCGGCACGGTGGGCCTGCCGCTGAAGCAGGTCGTCGTCATCACCGGCAAGCTCGCCTCGAAGGCCGAGTACTTCACCGACGAGGTGGTGCGGCGCGAGCTGATGGCGCACGGCATCCAGGTGCACATCACCAAGGCGGGCTCGCGCGCGGTCGCCACCGGGGACGTCGACCAGTACGACTTCGTGTTCCCCTCCGGGCAGCCCGCCGCGCTGCTGATCAAGGAGCAGCGGCAGGCCGAGCACAAGTTCGCCAAGGTGCACAAGCCGTTCTTCAGCCCGATCGTCTTCGGCACGTACCGCGACTACGCCGAGGCGCTGCTCGCCAAGTTGGGGAAGAAGCTTCCTCCCGAGTCCGAGGAGAAGCCCCTGTACTTCTCGGTGGACATGGCGAAGCTGGTCGAGCTGATGCGTGCGGGCACCAGGTGGTCGGACCTCGACCACGACCCGCCCCTCAACAACGGCAACCAGGTGCTGGTCCAGACCCCGGACGTGTGCAGCGCCAACTCCGCCGCCACCTACCTGGGCCTGCTGGCGTTCGTGGTCAACGGCCAGCGCCCGCCCGTGGACGAGGCCGAGGCGCTCGCGCTCGCCGACCAGGTCAAGCCGTTCCTGATCGGTCAGGGCCTGCCCGGTGACGACATGTCCATGCAGTACCTCGCGCCCGAGGGCCGGGGCCTGGCGCCGATCGCGGTCTTCTACGAGCACCAGTACCTCGCCCACCAGATCCGCCACAAGCGGCAGAACGGGAGCGCCGACGACAACCGGGTGCTGATCTACCCGGAGGCGCAGCTCCAGACCGTGCCCGAGTACATCGCGCTCACCCCGGACGGCGACCGGCTCGGCCAGCTGATCAGCAACGACCCCGCGCTCAAGCAGCGGGCCCTCGAACTGGGGTTCCGGGTGTTCGAGCCGGACGGCTCGCTCAGCGCGGGCAGGCTCGCCGAGCACCTCCGCGGCGTGGGCCTGCCCGCGCCGGACAGCGGGGTCAGCGACACCGAGACCTTCCTGCCCACGCTGCCGCTGCTGGAGAAGATGATCGAGCGCGTCGGCGGCTGCCGGTGAGGCGCGCCGCCCTGCTCCTGGCCGTCGCCGCGCTGCTCGCGCCCACCGCCTGCACCACGACGCGCCCGCCCGAGGTCCGGCTCACCGCGCTCGCCGCGCCCGAGCTGGCCGACCTCGCCCCGCTGCTGCCCGACCTGCGCCGCGACACCGGCGTCGAGCTGGTGCTCGACCACCGCGAGACGCTCGGCGCCGACCTGTCCGGCCACGACCTGGCCTGGCTGCCCAGCACCCGCTACCTGCGCATCGCGGGCGGCGAGCTGCCGCTGGCCACCCCGACCATGACCTCGCCGCTGGTGCTCGCCGTCAAGCGCGACCGCGCGCCGGGTCTGCGCGGCGGCACGTGGGCCGACGTCGCCCAGCTCGCCGCCTCGGGCGGGCTGCGGTTCGGGCTGGCCGACCCGCACCGGGCCGACAGCGGCCTGTCCGCGCTGATCGGCGTCGCCACCGCCGCCGCGGGCACCGGGAGCGCGCTGCGCCCGCAGGACGTGGCGTGCGACAAGCTCGGCGGCCTGCTCACCGGGCTCGTGCGGGCCGAACCGGACGCGGCGACCGCGCTGGCCGGGTTCGCCCGGCGCGACGACGTGGACGCGGTCGTCGGCTACGAGTCCGAGCTGCTGCGGCTGGCCGACTCCGGGCGGGTGCCCGGCGGGTTCGACCTGGTGCGCCCGCGCGACGGGGTCGTGCTCGCCGACTACCCGCTGCTGCTCGTGCGGCCCGAGCACCGGGAGGCGTACGACCGGGTCGTGGCGTGGCTGCGCTCGGACGCGGTGCAGCGGCGGATCGCCGAGACCACCGCGCGCAGGCCCGTGGACCCCGCCCTGCCCCGGCCGGAGCGGCTGTCCGAGGAGATCGGCACCGCGCTGTACTTCCCGGCCGAGCAGGCCGTGGTGGACGCGGTGCTCGCCGCGTACGACCGCGCGGCGGCCGGGCTGCGGGGGAGCGTGGTGTTCGTGCTGGACTACTCGCTGTCCATGCGCGGCGAGCGGATCGCGCAGCTGCGGGACGTGTTCGCGCGGCTGTCCGGCGGGGGCGGGTTCGACCGGTTCGCGCTCGGCGAGCGGATCACCGTGGTGCGGTTCGCCGGGCGGGTGCTGGACGAGCGGACCGTCGTCGTGGACGGGCAGGCCGCGCTGGACGAGCTGGCGGCCGTGCTCGCGTCCGACGACCTCGGCGAGGGCACCGCGCTGTGGACGGCGCTGCGGCGCGGGCAGGAGCTCGCGGGCGACGGGCCCGTCGTGCTGGTCACCGACGGCGAGTCGAACGCGGGCATCGGGTTCGAGGAGTACCTGGCGGGGCCACGCGGGGCGCGCACGTACGCGATCCGGGTGGGCGAGGCCGACCCGGCCGAGCTGGACCGGGCGGCGAGGGCGAGCGGCGGGCGGGTCGTGGACGCGACCGGGTCGCTGACCGAGGCGGTGGGGGAGATCCGTGGCTGTCGATAGGGCGCTGTGGTGGTCGGTGTGGTGGCCGTGGGCGGTGGTGTGGGTGGTGACCGCGCTGGCGCTGCTGGTCGCGCTCGGCGCGGTGGTCGCGGCGTGGCGCGGCAGGGCCCGGTACGCGCCCGCGCCCGGCGTGCCGGGGGTGCCGATCTACCTGGACGAGAAGGCGGTCATGGACCTGTACCAGGTCGGCGGGTACGGGGACGCCATGACCAAGGAGGTGGTCGACCGGGTCGGCACCACCAGGGACGGGAAGATCGCGCTGAAGGGGCTGGACATCGGCGTCGAGGGGGCGCGGCAGTCCGGGCGCGAGGTGGTCAAGACGTACATCGAGAACTCGGAGCCGGTCGCCGTCGTCGGGGTGCTGCTCGGGGCGCTGGAGAGCGCGCACGGGGTCGTGCACGTGGACCTGCGGGACCGGACGGTGCGCGGGAACATCGCGCTGGAGCGGGCGCTCGGCGACGGCGCGCGCACCGCCGGGCTGCGGCGGATCGACGCGTACGTGTCCGTGCGCGGCGAATTCCGCGAGACGGCGCGGCACGACGGCACTAGGGTCTTCCAGGCGCCGTACGGCGATCCGGACGACCCGGCCGAGGGGCCGCAGGTCGTGGTCGAGTGCCAGAGCGCCGGGCTGCGACCGGACGTCGTGCCCGAAGGGGTGTTCAGCGCGCGGTGCTTGGGCCGGGTGCAGGCGTGGAAGGCTGGGAGCGGGGAAATGGTCATCAGGCCGATCGCGGTGTTCCTGTGAAGGCGCTGCTGGACCGCGTGCTCGTGGTCGACGTCGAGGCGACCTGCTGGGAGGGCGCGCCGCCCGGCGGGCAGGTCAGCGACATCATCGAGATCGGGGTGTGCGAGTACGACGTCGCCCTCGGCGAGCGGGTCGAGCGGCACTCGCTGCTGGTGCGCCCGGCGAGGTCCGAGGTGAGCCCGTTCTGCACGTCGCTGACCACGCTGACGCAGGAGCAGGTCGGGCGCGGGGTGGACTTCGCGGTGGCGTGCGCGCGGTTGCGGGAGCTGGGGTCGCGCGAGCGGGTGTGGGCGAGCTACGGGGACTACGACCGCAAGCAGTTCCAGCGCCAGTGCGCGGACCTGGGCGTGGACTACCCGTTCGGGCCGAGGCACCTGAACGTGAAGACGCTGTTCGCGCTGTCGCGGGGCCTGCACCGGGAGGTCGGCATGGCCCAGGCGCTGGCGCTGGCCGGGCTGCCGCTGGACGGCACGCACCACCGGGGCGACGACGACGCGTGGAACATCGCGGCGCTGCTCGGGACGCTGCTGGTCCGGTGAGCCGGGGGGTTCTGCGATCCTTGAGCGCATGGCAACGGTTCCGGAGCGGCTGATCACCGCAGCGACGCGCTTGTTCGCCGCCAAGGGGTACGACCGGGTGGCGGTGCAGGAGGTCGTGGAGCAGGCGGGCGTCACCAAAGGGGCCATGTACCACTACTTCGGGTCCAAGGACGACCTGCTGGCGGAGATCTACGGGCGGCTGCTGCGGATGCAGACCGAGCGCCTGGAGCACTTCGCGGCGGCCGAGGGCCCGGTGGAGGAGCGCCTGCGGGCGGCGGCGGTGGACGTCGTGGTGACGAGCGTGGACAACTTCGACCAGGCCAAGGTGTACTTCCGCTGCGCCGACCACCTGCCGGAGGACAAGCGCCTGGGGCTGCGCGCGGAGCGGCGGCGGTACCACGAGCGGTTCCGAGGGCTGGTGGAGCAGGGGCAGGCGGAGGGGGTGTTCTCGCCTGCGGCGCCCGCGGACCTGGTGGTGAACTACTTCTTCGGGGCGGTGCACCACCTGGCCGAGTGGTACAGCGCGGAGGGGGCGCTGACGGCGGGGCAGGTGGGGGAGCACTACGCGGACCTGCTGATCAGCTCGCTGCGGGCTTGACCGCCGCCCCCCGGGCAGGGGGCGGCGGGGCGCGTCAGCTCTTGGGAAGGCTGGGCTCCACTGCCTTGGCGAGCGCCTCGGCGGTCGCGCACGCCTCGTCGAGCGAGTTGATGGAGTACGCGAAGACGTCCGCCCTGGAGGTGGGGGAGATCTCGATGGCGATGACGCAGTCGAGCTGGCTCGCGGCTTCCTTGACCAGCTTCGCCTTCCTCGTGCCGACGGTGGTGTCCGAGATCTGGGAAGTCGGACCCGGCTGGTAGTCGGCGAGGTTGAGGGTCGGGTAGATGCTGAGCCCCAGGGAGAGTTGCTTCGTCGAGTTCCTTGCGTTGCAGGCATCGGTGCTCGCTGCTCCGCCGGTCCGCTCCTGGATGTTCTCCAGCCCCTGCTCCGGGGCGACCTCGGTGAGGATCTCGCAGGAGGAGAGCTGGTCCGAGGGGGCTGAGCCGGAGGTCGGCTTCGAGGCGGAGGTGGAGCCGCTCGAGCTGTCCTGCGTGCTCGCCGCCGAAGGGCTTCCCGGCTCCACGGTGGAGCAGGCGGTCAGCGCTGCGGCGATGATGAGCGCGGCGGTGGTGCGGAGCTTCGTCAACGTCCTGCCGTTTCGGCGCGGCCGGTGGGGCGATCAGCTCTTCGGGAGAGCGGGTTCCACGGACTTGGCGAGGGCTTCCGCCGACTTGCAGGCCTCGTCGAGCGACTTGATCGAGTAGGCCATGACGTCGGCCCTGGAGGTCGGGGAGATCTCGACCGCGACCACGCAGTCGAGCTGGCTCACCGCCTCCTTGACCAGCTTCGCCTTCCTCGTGCCGACGGTGGTGTCCGAGATCTGCGAAGCCGGACCCGGCTGGTAGTCGGAGAGCCCCAGGGTCGGGAAGATGTTCAGCTGGACCTGGACGCTCTGGGCGTCCTTGGCGGTGCAGCCGTCAGTGCTCGCGGCGCCGCCGGTGCGCTTCTTGACGTCGGTCAGCCCGAGCTCGGTGAGGATCTCGCACGAGGTGAGCGAGTCCGAGGGAGCAGCGCTGGAGGACGACTGCGCCGCAGAGGTGGAGCCGCCTCCGCTCTCCGGGGACTTCACCGGTGACGGGCTTCCCCCTTCCGAGGTCGAGCAGGCGGTGAGCGCGGCGGCGGCGAGGAGGACGGCGGCGAGGCGGATCTTGGTCAAGGCTCTTCCGTTTCGACGAAGACTGCTTGCTGTTGTTGCGGGCACTACATCCGGTTCGGCTCGTCGACCTCTTGGTAGTTCCGCTTGGCCTGCTCCATCGCTTCACGCGCTTCGGTCAACGCGGTGATGAGCTCTCGGAGGGCGGGGATGATGCCAACGGTGCCAGGTCCGCCGTTCGCGCTCTCCAGGTTGTAGCGGCTCATCGCTATGCCGTCGGGGCTCGTCCCCAGCTGCGTTTCCTGCGCCAGGGTCTGCGTGGTGAACATCGTGTCAGCCAAGGACGTCAAAGCGTTGTCGATCGCCTGGATGTAAGCGTCCGCCCCGGATTCCGTGATGGCGAACCCACCCGACGCAGCGCTCTGCTTCAGGCTCGTCATGTTCGCCGTCATCGACTTGATCGTCGCGATGTTCAGCGCGTCCACCACGTCACACCCCCAGTGGTAAGTCCGTTGACCCGAACGTTACCGCCCGGGAGACCCCCACGTGGTGCGCTTCGCCAGCTTCACGCCCCCTCACGCCCCCCTCACGGCACCAGCAGCACCACCGTCTCCGCCACGCACCCCGGCTTCCCGACCCCCTCCACCTCCACGACCACCCGCAGCACCGCCTGCCGCTCCCCACCCCTCCCGCCCTCGGACACCGACACCAGCTCCACCCCCGCCCGCACCCGCGCCCCCACCCGCACCGGATGCGGGAACCGCACCCGGTTCAGCCCGTAGTTCACCCCCATCGACAGCCCCTCCACCGAGTACACCTCCCGCACCAGCAGCGGGATCAGCGACAGCGTCAAGTACCCGTGCGCCACCGGCCCCCCGAACGGCCCCGCCGTCGCGCGCTCCACGTCCACGTGGATCCACTGGTGGTCCCCCGTCGCGTCCGCGAACAGGTCCACCTCCCGCTGCGTCACCTCGTGCCAGGGCCCGAACCCCAGGTGCTCCCCGACCGCCGCAGCGAACTCCGCCAACCCCGCGAACCGTCGCACCATCAGTCCCGAGGCCCGCCCGCCACGTACACGACCTGCCCCGACACGAACCCCGCCCCCTCGCTGACCAGGAACGACGCCGTGTGCGCGATGTCCTCCGGCACACCGACCCGTCCCACCGGGATCGCCGCCGCCGCAGCAGCCTTGAACTCCGCGAAGTCCACCCCGACCCGCGCCGCCGTGGCGGCCGTCATGTCGGTCTCGATGAACCCCGGCGCGATCGCGTTCACGGTCACCCCGAACCGCCCCAGCTCGATCGCCAGCGTCTTCGTGAACCCCTGCACCCCGGCCTTCGCCGCCGCGTAGTTCGCCTGCCCCCGGTTCCCCAGCGCGGACGTGCTCGACAGGTTCACCACCCGCCCCCACCCCGCGGCCACCTGGTGCGCCTGCACCGCCCGGCTCATCAGGAACGCCCCGCGCAGGTGCACCCCGATCACCGTGTCCCAGTCGTCGTCGGACATCTTGAAAAGCAGGTTGTCCCGCAGCACCCCGGCGTTGTTCACCAGCACCACCGGCGGCCCCAGCTCCTCGGCCACCCGCGCCACCGCCGCGTCCACCGACGCCCGGTCCACGACGTCCACGCCCACCGCCAGCGCACGCCCACCGGCCGCCCCGATCGCGGCCACCCCGTCCGCGCACCGCTCCGCGTCCAGGTCCAGCAGCGCCACCGCGAACCCGTCCCGCGCCAACCGGGCGGCCACGGCGGCGCCGATCCCCCGAGCCGCCCCGGTGACGATCGCAACCCGTCCCTCGGCCACGTGAACCTCCTCGATCAGCGGGCCAGAACGAGCGGAACGTAGCGGCCCGGCGCCGGACCGCACCACCCCCGAAGGCCTCAGCCCCCCGTCCACCAGCGACCGCGCGAACTCCACCGCCCGCGCCACCCCCTCGCGGTGCCGCTAGACGCTCCGCTCCCGGAAGTCCCGGCCCCGCAGCTCCTCCAGGTCGACCACCTCCGCGTGCGCAGGAACGCCGCCCGCCCGGCCAGCTCCAGGACCGGCGACGCCTCCGACTCCAGCACCGTGCCGAAGTGCGGCCCCACCCCGCCCGCGTGGCTGAAGGACCTCTCGCACCGGAAGAACAGCTCCAGCCGCGCCAACCCCGCGCACGCCGCCAGCGCCCGCGCCTCCCGCGCCGACTCCACGACCGTCCGCGCGGACCGCGGCTCGGGGACCAGGCCGGACTCCAGCAGGTGGATCAGCTCGGCGGCCCGCACCGCGACGTGCCGCAACCGCAGCGGTCGACCGGCGGGTGGCAGGAACGGCGCGTTCGTCGAGCCCATCCGGTTCCAGTACTCGCCCAGCAGGTCCAGGTGCTCCACCCCGGCGACGAGGTGGCTCGCCGCGAACCGCTCGCCCACCGCCTCCGCGAACGAGTAGTAGCGGACGCCTCCAAGTCCTCGTCCGGCCACGCCGCCAACCCCACCGCCGCCCACCCCCGAAACCGCCCCGCCGCCCACCACGTCCCCCGTGATCGGGTCTTGACGCCCCCACCACCCCGCCGGGACCATACCGACCAGTCGGAATGCCCTTTCGGCAGGAGGAACGAGTGGAGTTCGACGGCAAGGTCGCCCTCATCACCGGAGCCGCCAGCGGCATCGGCGCGGGGGTGGCCAGAGCGCTCGCCGGTCTCGGCGCCCAGGTGGTCGTCGCCGACGTCGACGACACCGCCGGTCAGGCCGTCGCCGACGAGATCGGTGGCCACTACACCCGCTGCGACGTCCGCGACCCGGACGCCCTCACCGCCGCCGTCGCGCTCACCACCGACCGCTTCGGCGGCCTCGACCTGGCGATCCTCAACGCGGGCATCTCCACCGGCATGGGCCTCGGCGAGGACTTCGACGTCGAGCGCTACCGCGCCGTCATGGGCGTCAACCTCGACGGCGTCGTGTTCGGCGTGCGCGCGGCACTGCCCGCGCTGCGCGCGCGGGGCGGCGGCCGGATCGTCGTCACCGCCAGCATGGCCGGCCTCATGCCCGTCCCGATCGACCCCCTCTACGGCGCCAACAAGGCCGCCGTCGTCGGCCTGGTCCGCTCCCTCGGCCCCCAGCTCGCCGCCTCCGACGTCATCGTCAACGCCGTCTGCCCCTCGTTCGCGGACACCGCCATCATCACCACCATCCGCGACGGCCTCACCGCCGCCGGGATGCCGATCATGCCGGTCTCCGCCGTGGTCGACGCCTACCTCGCCGTCCTGCGCGGCGGTCAGCCGGGGGAGTGCTGGTTCGTCCAGGCCAACCGCGCCCCCGAGCCGTTCGCCTTCCGCACCCCGCCCGGCCCGCGCACCGAGGACGGCGCGCGGGTCGAGCTCACCCGCTCCGGCCTCACCACGGGCGAGAACCGGTCCAGCCGCACCCCCAGCCGGGAGAACACCTGATGCGCGCCGTCCAGATCACCGAGTTCGGCGGGCCCGAGGTCCTGAACCCGGTCGAGCTGCCCACGCCCACCCCCGGACCGGGCGAGCTGCTCGTCGAGGTCAGCCGGGCGGGCGTGAACTTCGCCGACACCCACCAGACCGAGGACAGCTACCTCACCCGCACGGTCCTGCCGCTGGTCCCCGGCGGCGAGGTCGTCGGCACCACGCCGGACGGCCGCCGGATCACCGGCCTCACCAAGGGCGGCGGTTACGCGCAGTTCGCGATCGTCCCCGAGGTCACGGCGTTCGACGTCCCCGACTCGGTGGACGACCTGCACGCGCTGAGCATGGTCGCCCAGGGCGCCACGGCCTGGCTGCTGCTGCGCCGCACCGCCCCGATGCGCCGGGGCGAGACCGTCGTCGTCCACGCCGCCGCCGGGGGCGTCGGCACGATCGCCGTCCAGCTGGCCCGCCGCTGGGGCGCGGGCCGGGTGATCGCCACCGCCAGCACCGAGGACAAGCGCCGCCTCGCCCTTGACCTGGGCGCGGACGCCGCCGTCGACTCCACCACCGAGGACATGGCCGCCGCCCTCAAGGACGCCAACGACGGCCGGGGCGTCGACGTGGTGCTCGACATGACCGGCGGCGCCACCACGGACGCGAGCATCGAGGCGCTGGGCCCGTTCGGCAGGCTCGCCTTCTACGGCATGGCCAACCGCACCGAGCCCAGCCCGGTGCAGCTGGTCCGCCTGATGGCCAAGTCCCGCACGGTCGCGGGCCTGTGGCTCCAGCACGCGTTCCGCCTGCCCGACCGCCCGGTGCACCGCGCCGTGGCCGAGCTGTTCGAGCTGGTCGCGGCGGGGGAGCTGCGCGCGGTCGCGGGCGGCGACTACGGCCTGTCCGAGGTCCGGCGCGCGCACGAGGACCTGCTGGCCAGGCGCACCACCGGCAAGCTCCTGCTCGACCCCGCCCGCTGACCGGATTTCCCCCGGTCAGCTGACACCTGAACGAGCGGCGCCAGGCCCGGAACGCACCGGGCCGGAACGCACGAGCCCCGGAACGCACGAGGGCTCCCCACCTCGCGGTGGGGAGCCCTCCGGTCAGCCCGCTGCCCGTCCCGGCGCCGGATCACGGCGCGGGGCGGGGTGCGTCAGGTGCTCAGTCGTTCAGCTCGGCCAGGGCCTGCTTGACCTTGGCCAGCTCGGCCTCCAGCTCCTCCATGCGGCTGCGGTGCTGCTCGCGAGCAGCCTCGACCACGACCTCGATCTCGTTGGCGATGTCCTCGTGCAGCTCCTTGGCCGCACGGGCCACCGCCGCGGCGGGCACCGACAGGCCCGACACGATCCGCCGGGTGCCGTGCACCAGGTCGGCCTGCCACTCGCCGTCGGCGGTGCCGGTCACGGTCAGCGTCAGCTCGACCGTGCGGGTCTTCTTGGCCGTGCTCTTCACCCGCTTCGCGGGCTTGGGCTCCTCGACCTCGGGCTTCTCGGCCTTGGGGGCGGTGGCCTCGGGCTTCTCGGTCGCCGAGACAGCCTCCGCGGAGGTGGCCTCCTGCGCCGGGGCGTCGACCGCCTGGGGGGTGGCGGCGTTGTCTTCCTGCTCCACGAGCGTGTCCACCTGCACGTTTCCTCTCTGCGCGTCCGGCATGAGCGGGCGCGATTCTAGAACACTTGTTCGATCGACGGGGCGACCGCGAGGGATCAGATATTAGGGGGTTGCGCCCCCTGCCCCGTGCAACGGGGAGCCCTGTCGTCCGATGTGGACGCGCCGCTCCCGCAACGAGCGCGGGGCCGGTGACCGAGGGCTCACCCCCCGCTCACCGGCCCCACCACAGCTCACGGCCCCGTCACCGGGGCGCGGGCGGAACGCGCCCCCTCGTCAGGGCGCCTGCACCAGCCCGCCGCCGACGTCCGCCGAGGACACCGGCAGCCGCAGCCCGGACTGCGCCAGCCTCGCCCACAGCTCCCAGCCGCGCGCGCCGTGCTTCTGCGCGATCAGCGCCGCGACCCCGGCCACGTGCGGCGTCGCCATGCTGGTCCCGCGCAGCCGCTTGGTCCACTCCGAGCCGCCCGCGCCGTTCCAGGAGGACAGCACGTCCACCCCCGGCCCGACCAGGTCGACCTGCCCGTGCGGGTCCACCGACCCGCAGGAGAAGTCCGCGACGACCCGCTTCACGTCCACCGCGCCGACCGCCATGATCGTCGGGCAGTTCGCCGGGTGCCCCACGGGGTTGATCCGGCCCGGCCGCCCGCTCTCGTTGCCCGCCGCCGCGATGATCACCGTGCCCTTGGCGATCGCGCGCTGCGCGGCCTGCTCGAACACCTGCGAGTACGGCGTCCCCGGCCGCACCCCGGCGCCCAGCGACATCGACACCACCGCGCACCCGTTGGCCACCGCCCAGGCGATCCCCGCCAGGATGCCGCCGTCCGAGCCGAACCCGGCGTTCGACAGCACCTTGCCCGCGTAGATCTCCGCCTCGTGGGCGATCCCGTAGCCGGGCCCGCCGAGCGCGGGCGTGCGCGGACCGCAGGACGTGCCGATGCAGTGCGTCCCGTGCCCGTGCGCGTCCTCGACGCTCTCCCCGGTGATGAACGAGTTCGTGACGACGGTCCGCCCGGCGAAGTCCCCGTGCGCGGTGGTGAAACCGGTGTCCAGCACCGCGACCCGCACGCCCTTGCCGGTGGACTCGCTCTTCACCGCGCCGGTCGCCTGGAGCCCCCAGGTGAACGCCGACTCGTCGACCGCGTCCACCCCCTCCTCGGCGACGTCCCCGTCCGTTTCGAGGGTGATGTAGGCCTGCACGATCCGCTCCGGCTCGACCACCGCGATCGGCCCGGAGGCCTCGGCGGCGCGCACCAGCCGGTCGACCTGGTCGGGCACGGCCGTCACCACGGCCACCCCGAGGTCCTGGAAGATCAGCCCGTCGGCCGCGGCGAGCTGCTCGCTCGTCGGCGAGTCCGCCGTGCTGGCCGCGGTGAGCCCCGCGACCCGCTGCATCTCCTGCGCTCCGGCGGCCACCGAACCCTCGTCCAGCAGGACGAGGTAGCGGCCGGTCGTGGTGCTTCCCGACTCCGATGTCTCAGGCATGGCGACCCCTTCGGGGTGAGGCGGCGGTCGGCTGCCGCGCGGACGTGCCCGCCTGGAGCGGGATCACGTCCGCGCGACGTCATATTCGAACGCCCACAACGCCCCGGGATACCGCCTTAAGCGGATGCCGTGACAGCACCACGCTTTTGGACCATCCGCGCCACCGGCTCCACCACGCGCGCCGCGACCGGTCCGAGGACCGCCATCAGCAGCACGTAGGCGGTCGCCAGCGCGGCCAGCTCGCCGTCCACCGCGCCGGACGCGACGGTGAGGCTGGCGATGACGATGGAGAACTCGCCGCGCGCCACCAGCGCGGCGCCCGCTCTGGCCCGGCCCATCGGGCCGATGCCCTGCCGCTTCGCCGCCCACGCCCCGGTCGCGACCTTCGTGACGGTCGTGACGGCGGCCAGCGCGAGCGCGAGCGCCAGCACCGGCGGGATCGACGACGGCTCGGTGTTGAGCCCGAAGACCACGAAGAACATCGCGGCGAACAGGTCCCGCAGCGGTTCCAGCATCCGCGTCGCGTTCTCCGCCGTGGAGCCGGAGATCGCGATGCCGAGCAGGAACGCGCCCACCGCCGCCGACACCTGGAGCTGCGAGGCGATGCCCGCCACGAGCAGCGCGGCGCCCAGCACCTTGAGCAGGAACACCTCGGGGTCCGGGCTGTCCACCACGGCCGACACGTAGCGGCCGAACTTCAGCGCCACCACGAGCACCACGGTGATCGCGGCCAGCGAGATGCCCACCGCGGTCAGACCGCTCAGGAAGCTCACGCCCGCCAGGACCGTGGTCAGGATCGGCAGGTACAGCGCCATCGCCAGGTCCTCGAACACCAGGACCGACAGGATCACCGGCGTCTCCCGGTTGCCGAGCCTGCCGAGGTCGCCCAGGACCTTCGCGATGATGCCGGACGACGAGATGTAGGTGACGCCCGCCATGGCCAGGGCGCCCACCGGGCCCCAGCCGAGCAGCAGGCCGACGACCGCGCCCGGCGTGGCGTTGAGGACGATGTCCACCACGCCCGCCGTCCACGACCGCTTGAGCCCGGTCATCAGCTCGCTCGCCGAGTACTCCAGGCCCAGCAGCAGGAGCAGCAGGATCACGCCGATCTCGCTGGCGATGTGGGTGAACTCCTCGATGCCGTGCAGCGGCACCAGTCCGCCTTCACCGAAGGCGAGTCCACCGATCAGGTACAGCGGGATCGGCGAGATCCCGATCTTCCAGGCGAGCCTGCCCAGGACGCCGAGCCCGAAGAAGATCGCGCCCAGCTGGATGAGGGAGATGGCCGTGTTGTGCACCTGGCTCAGCCACCGCCCAGGACGTCGGCTGTCGACGCGAGGCCCTCGGAGGTGCCGACGACGACCACCAGGTCACCGCCCTCGAACACGAAGTCGGGGCGGGGGGAGGGGTGCGCGACGCCGGAGCGGACCACGGCCACCACCGACGCGCCCGTGCGGGTGCGCAGCTCGGTGGCGGCCAGCGTCTCGCCGTCGTACCGGGAGCCCGGCACGATCGGGAACTGCTGCGTGGTGATGCCCGCCACGTCCCGGTGCTGGTGCTCCAGGTGCGCGACGAGGCCGGGCGCGCCGAGCAGGCTGGCGAGCGTGCCCGCCTCGGCGGGCGTGAGCGCTATGGAGGCGGAGCACGCGTCCGCGTCCTCCTCCTTCGAGATGATCAGCTCGAAGCGGCCGTCGCGGTACGTGATCACCCCCATCCGACGCCCGGCGCGGATCATGAAGTCCTGACGGGTGCCGATCCCCGGAAGGGGGGTTACTTCGACGTTCACGGACTGCCTTCCTGCCTTTCGGGTTGTTCCCGCTGGAGCTCTTTTCGCGGAAACCGGGAAACCGCGATTGTGCCCCTGCTGCGGGCGGTGGGCGGACGGGGGACGGCGGTCGCCGCGGGTGCGCGGCGCTGGGCCGTTCAGAGCATCTTCCGGTTCCCGGCGCGACCGCACGGTACAAGCTGCGCGGACCGCGTGAAACGGACGAACCTTGCTGTTCGCTGAAGGTCGGGCGGGACGATCACCGCAGGTCGCGGGCTTTTCGGGCCTTGAGGACCAAACGGACTTTTCGCCGACCTCCCCGGTTGCGAGCGGGCTCGCCAGGTCCCAACGCGCGGGGGTCGGGGATTCATCCCGGAACGCCCTTTTCCGCCCGTTTCGGCGAAGTGTTCCACGACGGGTTCCACGACGCGCTCCACGAACGCGCGCGGGTGAACCCCGACGCCCCCGGAATCGCCGCCGTCCCCGCCGCGCGCGGATTCCGCCCGCCACCGCCCGCCACCGCCCGCGCCACCGCCGCGGACCCGCGCGGGCCGTCCACCCGGTCATCGCCGGTGATCAGGCGCTTCCCGTCGACCCCGCCCGTTCCCGGACCCCTGACCAGGGCGATTCGAAGGTGACCCCGCACACCGGGCACAATGAGCCGAATCAGACTTCTGCTCGGATCAGCGGCTCGGCTTGGAGGAACCTGCGGTGGGACACGGTGAGCTGCGTGGCGTGGTGGCCCTGGACGGGCCTTCCGGCACCGGCAAGTCCTCAGCCGCGCGCGGACTGGCCGCACTCCTGGGGGCTCGCTACCTGGACACGGGCGCCATGTACCGGGCGATCGCGCTGGCCGTCCTGCGCGCGGGCGTCGACCCGACCGACCCGGCGGCGGTGACCGCGATCGCGCGCCGCGCGCCGCTCGCGCAGAGCACCGACCCGGCGAACTCGACCACCCGGCTCGACGGCGCGGACGTGGGCGCCGAGATCCGGGGCCCCGAGGTGACCCTCGCGGTGTCGCCGGTCTCCGCGACCGAGGGCGTGCGCGAGCTGCTGGTCGCCGAGCAGCGCCGGATCATCGCCGAGGCGGTGGAGCAGGCGGGCGGCATCGTCGTGGAGGGCCGCGACATCGGCACGGTGGTCGCCCCCGACGCGCCGCTCAAGGTGTACCTGACCGCCGACGCCGAGGCCCGCGCGCGCCGCCGCACCAAGCAGGACAACGACTCCGGGCGGGCGACGACGGTGGAGCGGACACTCGCGGACGTGACACGGCGGGACGACTACGACTCGACCCGCCAGGTGTCCCCGCTGCGCCCGGCCGCCGACGCCGTCGAGCTGGACACCACCCCGCTCGACCTGGCGGGCACGCTCGACGCGCTGCTGGCCATGGTCGAGGAGCGCGGGCTGCGCCACGAGCGGGTGACGGGATGAGCGAGCGCACCGGTTCCGAGCGGACCCCCGAGAGCGCGGCCGAGAACGTCACCGGGCAGGCCGCCGAGGCCCCCGCGCGCGTGGCGGAGTTCCCCAAGCTGCGCAAGAAGAGCGTCAAGCTCGCCTACGCGACCCAGCTTCCCGAGGGCGCCACCGACCTCGGCCACACGTTCGCCCGCTGGCTCGGCAGGCGCTTCTTCGCCTTCCCCTACCGGGTGCGCGCGCACAACCTGGACCGCATCCCCACCACCGGCGGCATCGTCGTCGTGGCCAACCACAGCTCCTTCGTGGACGGCCCGCTGATCTTCGGCGTCATCAAGATGCCGCGCCGCATGGTCTTCCTGATCAAGAACGAGATGTTCAAGGGCCTGGTGGGCGCGTACCTGCGCAGCGCGGGCCAGTTGGGCGTCAAGCGCGGCGAACCCGACCGCGCCACCCTGATCGCCGCGCAGAAGGTGCTCAAGGCGGGAGGCACGCTCGGCGTGTTCCCCGAGGGCACCAGGGGCGACGGCGACATGGCCAGCGCGCAGCAGGGCGCCGCGTGGCTCGCCCGCACCTCCGGGGCGCTCATCGTGCCCATGGCGGTGCGCGGCGCCCGCAGGCCGGAGGGCTCCCGCCGCCGGTTCCTGCCCGTGGTCGACATCCTCGTGGGCGAGCCGTTCGAGGCGTCCACCGCCAAGGGCAGGCAGGGCCTGGCCGAGGCAACCGAGCAGGTCCGCGACCGCCTCGTGGCGCTGGTGGCCGAGCTCGACACCAGACGAAGCAATGGAGAAGCACGATGACGGACTTGGACGGCACGTGGACGGACGAGTCCGACTGGACCGCCTTCGACGACGAGTCGGAGGGCGCTGACGAGGCCACCCCGGCCCAGCCGGTGCTGGCCATCGTCGGCCGCCCGAACGTGGGCAAGTCGACCCTGGTCAACCGCATCATCGGCCGCCGCGAGGCGGTCGTGCAGGACGTGCCCGGCGTGACCAGGGACCGGGTCGCCTACGACGCGCTGTGGAACGGCCGCAAGTTCACCGTGGTCGACACCGGCGGCTGGGAGCCCGACGCCACCGGCATGATGGCCTCGGTCGCGACGCAGGCCGAGCTGGCCATGCAGACCGCCGACGCCGTGCTGCTCGTGGTCGACGCCTCCGTGGGCGCCACCACCACCGACGAGGCCGTCGCGAAGGTGCTGCGCCGCTCCAAGGCGCCGGTGCTGCTGGTGGCCAACAAGGTGGACGACGAGCGGCTGATGGCCGAGGTCGCCAGCCTGTGGTCGCTGGGCCTGGGCGAGCCGATGCCGGTGTCCGGCCTGCACGGCCGGGGGTCGGGCGACGTGCTCGACAAGATCCTGGAGGTCCTCCCGGAGACCCCGCGCGACACGTTCGGCGCGAACTCCGGCGGCCCCCGCCGCGTGGCGCTCGTCGGCCGCCCGAACGTGGGCAAGTCGAGCCTGCTCAACCGCCTCACCGGCGAGAACCGGTCCGTGGTCGACTCGGTCGCGGGCACCACCGTCGACCCGGTCGACTCGCTGGTCGAGCTGGACGACGAGGTGTGGCGCTTCGTCGACACGGCGGGCCTGCGCAAGCGGGTCAACTTCGCCAGCGGCGCCGAGTACTACGCGTCGCTGCGCACCAAGGCGGCCATCGAGTCCGCCGAGGTCGCGGTCGTGCTGCTGGACGCGGCCGAGCCGATCAGCGAGCAGGACCTGCGGGTGCTGACGATGGTCGTCGAGTCCGGCCGCGCGTGCGTGCTGGCGTTCAACAAGTGGGACCTGGTCGACGAGGACCGCCGCAACGCCATGGTCCGCGAGCTGGACCGGGGCCTGGTGCGCGTGCCGTGGGCCGAGCGGGTGAACATCTCGGCCCTGACCGGCCGGTCCGTCCGCAAGCTCGCGCCCGCCCTGCGCACCGCGCTGGACTCGTGGGACACCCGCGTGCCCACCGGACGGCTGAACTCGTGGCTGACCGACCTGATCGCCGCGACCCCGCCGCCGGTGCGCGGCGGCAAGCAGCCGAAGGTCCTGTTCGCCACCCAGGCCGCCACCCGGCCGCCGACGTTCGTGCTGTTCACGACCGGTTTCCTGGAGGCGGGCTACCGCCGGTACATCGAGCGCAAGCTCCGCGAGGAGTTCGGCTTCGAGGGCAGCCCGGTCCGGGTGTCGGTGCGGGTGCGCGAGAAGCGGGAGAAGCGCGCCAAGAAGTGATCCGGTTGCCCCGAACGGCGCAATGAGGTTGCCTTTGCGCTGTGCCGGTGCGATTGGTCCTCGCGGACGACGAGCCGCAGCTCCGCCGGGGGTTGAGGGTCCTGCTGGAGGCGGACGGCCGGGTCGAGGTCGTCGCCGAGGCGGGTGACGGCGCGGGCCTGCTGGCGGCGGTCCGCGCCACCGGTCCGGACGTGGCGCTGGTGGACGTGCAGATGCCGGGGACCGACGGCCTGTCGGCCCTGCGCGTCCTGCTGGGCCGCCCCGACCCGCCTGCCGTGGCGGTGCTGACCACGTTCGACCTGGACGACTACGTCGCGGCGGCCCTGGATCTGGGCGCCCAGGGCTTCCTGCTGAAGGACGCGGAGCCGGAAGCCCTGGTCAGGGCGGTGCTGGACCTGGCGGCGGGCGGCGCGGTCCTGGACCCGAGGATCGCGGCCAGGCTGCTGCCGAGGTTGAGGGCGGGCAGGCTCCTACGCCCGAACCCCCACCTGGACGCGCTGAGCACCAGGGAGCGCCAAGTCCTGGAACTGCTGTCGGACGGCCTGCCGAACGCGGCGATAGCGACGGAACTGGGCCTGAGCGAGGCGACGGTGAAGTCGTACGTCAGCACGGTGCTGATGAAGCTCGGCGTGGAGAACCGCGTGCAGGCGGCCTTGGCCGCCCACCAGGTAGGCCGAACGTGGTAACCCCGCTCCCGACGCCGTGCTGACCTCCCGCAGCTCACTGCCCGCCCCGCTGGCGGCAGCGGCCCTGGTCCTCCTGGTGGACACCGGCCCGCACCCCTGGTCGGAGCCCCTGGCCCTACTGGCCTGCGCCCTGCTCCCCTTTCGCAGAGCCGCCCCGTACGCCTGCCTGCCCGCCCTGGTGGGCGGCCTGGGCTGGCCCCCTGCGGTGGTGGCCCTGTACCGCGTTGGCAGGCACGACCGCGCACCCGTGGCCGCGTTGTGGGTCGTGGCGAGCGCGGCGGTGGCGGCGACCACTTTCGTGGTGACCCAGTCCCTGCCCTTCACCCAAGCCGTCCTGACCTACGCGTTCACCCTCTTCATGGCCGTGATGCCCGCGGCGCTGGGGGTGCTCCTCCGCACGCGCCAGGAGCTGACCAGGACCCTGTCCGAGGCCCGGAGGGCGAGGACGGCGGAGCTGGTGGCGCTGGAGGAGGGCGCCAGGGCGGCGGAGCGCGCCCGGATAGCGCGGGAGATCCACGACGTGGTGGGCCACCACGCGACCCTGATAGCGGTGGAGGCGGCGGCCCTGTCGGCGACCACCCCGGACCCCGAGGCGAGGGCGGCGGCGACCCGCCTGCGAGCGCTGGCGAAGGAGTCCCTGGAGGAGATGCGCTCGACCCTGGGTTTGCTGAAGTCGCAACCCCCGCCCAACACCCACCACGACCTACCGGCCCTCGTGGAACGAGCGAGGTCGACAGGCCTGCCGATAACCCTGACCGACCGCACGACCACCCCGCTACCCCCGTCAACGAGCCGCGCGGTGTACCGGTTGGTCCAGGAGTCCCTGACGAACGCGACCAAGCACGCCCCGAACGCCCAGGTCCACATCCTCCTGGCAACCAGGGCGGACACCTTGGTGGTCCAAGTCCGAAACGCCCCACCCCCACACCCACCACCCCACCCCCGTGCGACAGGAGGCCAGGGCCTCCACGGCCTGTCCGAACGCGTGGCCCTCCTGGGCGGCACCCTGTCCGCGGCCCCCACGCCCCAAGGCGGCTTCGAGGTCCGCGCAACCCTGCCGACGACCGCGACGCGGGTCGGTGGGGAGCGCCGGGCGACTGTCGGGCCGGAAACGGTATAACCGCAGGTGGGGGCGGTTGGGGACCCCCGTGAAAAGGGGGTTCGGGGATGCGCTAAGCTATGCAGGCACCCAGCGAGAACGGGTTGTGGCCGGGACGTGGCGCAGTTTGGTAGCGCACTTGACTGGGGGTCAAGGGGTCGCAGGTTCAAATCCTGTCGTCCCGACGGTCTGAAGAAGCCCGTTGGCTTGGTGATACTACCAGGTCAGCGGGCTTTTTCGTGTCGTCGATGCGATCTTGGTATGACTGTCCACAGTGGCCTGTACTGGCGGGTAACCCGGTGTTTGGGAGAATTGTGGGAGAGTCGGTTGGCGCGTGGCGAAATGGGGTCGCGCTGCCCCGTGCCGAAGCGTTCCCCATCCGGGTGTTTCCTGCTGTGTCCCAGGACACGTCGCTTCTGTCGGCTCGGTCTGTGACGGCTGCTGGGGGATTCGGTGGTGCGGGTGGACAGGTGGGCTGGTCTCTTCGAGGTCGCCGTCGGTTTCTGGCTGGCCGTGCTTCTGGTTGTGGTCAGGTTGGGAACCTCTAGCGCGGTGCGAAACGCCGGGAGGTTCCCAACTTGCCTTAGGCGTGTCATCCCGCTGGTTAGGATCGTGCGGGGTGGTCGTTTTTGGTTTCTGGTGAATTGCCTGTTCAG
>NZ_JAMTCF010000008.1:95309-116687 GCF_024171695.1 Actinosynnema pretiosum
CCAAGGCCACCCCCAGCGTCAGCCCTCCGGGGCTGACGAGGATCGCAACTTCCACGGCACGCCGACGGCGCAGCAGCTCACCGCCCAGCGTCAGCCCTCCAGGGCTGACGAGGATCACAACTCCTAGACCGGGAGGTGGGTGTTGGTGATCCAGCCCCAGCGTCAGCCCTCCGGGGCTGACGAGGATCGCAACAGGCGCTCGACGTCGTCCAGCGCTCGCGCGAGGTCCCAGCGTCAGCCCTCCGGGGCCGACGAGGATCGCAACGTGCCAACGCTGACGCTGTCGCTGTCCAACCCCGCCAGCGTCAGCCCTCCGAGGCTGACGAGGATCGCAACGCCGACCCGGACGGCACCAACATCCGCCCCTCGCCCAGCGCCAGCCTTCCGGGGCTGACGAGGGGCGCAACCGACTCGACCGCGAGGCCGAGATTCAGCGCTACTCCAGCGTCAACCTCCCCAGGGCTGATGAGAATCGTAATGCCGCCAGCGACATCGGGTGACTGCCGCCGCCTGGTGCTGGATAGCGGGCCGTGCGTGGTGAAGCCGGGGGCGGCTGAAGGGCGCCTCGGCAGGCGGTGGCTTGCCGAGACGCCCGGTCGTGTGCGGGGTCAGTTCGGCTGGCTCAGTGAGCAGGTCCGTTGTCCGTTGGTCAGTTGCAGTAGGTTCGGGGTGCGGGGGATGTAGTAGACGTTGGCGACTGCGGTGTATTCCCAGTAGGACTTCACGCCCCAGGGTTCGACGCACTCGTTGTAGCCGCCGCCGGTGGACCAGTCGACGCGTACGAGGATGAACGAGTCGCCGCAGTGGGTGTAGCGGGACCCGACGCCGTCGTGGGTCTGGGGGTTGACGCGTACGAAACCGCAGTTCCACTTCCTGTCCTGAGGCTGCGCGTTCGCCGCTGGACCGATGGCCGGGAGGACTGTCAGTGCTGTCAGGATCGCGAGTTGGAGAATCTTCTTCAAGGGCATGGGCTGCCTCCTCGGGGAAGGGGTTGGTGACCATGAGCATCGAGGTTCGACGTCGGACGGAAAAGGCTTTTCCCTATTCAGTACCGTCGGAATAGGAAGAGCTCTGTCGGCGTGTCATGTGCCGAGCGTCGATCTGCAGCTCTGGACTGTCTCCCCCGAGTCGGCCGTATGCTCCGCAGAGGCCCATCGTTGCTGTTCAAGCGCCTTTTCGCGCTTGTTGGTCGGGTCGTCTGCCGCAGGCTTGTCGGATATCCGTACAGGCCACCCGAGCCTCCGGTGTCAGGTCGCTCCACCTGGCGAGGCCACGTCGTGTTCCGGGTCGTCGGCGATCGCGAACTTTGGGGCGGTGGCCTCCCTCTGTCGTCGAAGATGGAGTGGTTGAGGGGGTGCGGGGGCGGCCTACGCGTCGGGTCTCGGCCAGCGTCAAGGACTGGGGCTTCCTCGGGAAGCGACACCATGTCCCTGGCGGCTGCTGTCCCGGTCTCCGCCGTCGGGACTTCGTGCTGAGCGGATTCGACGCAAGTGACCTTCCAGTCTCCCCGGTGCCCTGAAAGAGTCCGTCGGGGTTCGTGCGCGAAAGTGTGAAGACCTGAGATAAAGAGTCTTGGTCAAACGTCTTGACTGGACGTGTTTTTCTGTTTCTAATGTAGATACTGCCCGGTTGCGTGGGGTGTCCTATTGTGGGGCGGATTGCTGGTGCACGGCCAATGGGGTTGCTGGGCGGTTTTTGGAACTGCCTTCGCCTGAATTCCGAATTTCGTACGAGGAGGAGTTGTGCCCGCTTTCGCCTCCCTCACGGACAGCGGTTCGCCCGTGGTCTGCACCTACCTGCCCACCGGGCAGGTCGACCGCTACGACCATGCGCTTGCCGTCGGCCGACGCACCTGGCCCCTGGTCGAGGCCCCCGCCAACGACCAACGCCACCTGCTGTCCCCCTCGCCTCTGACCACCGGCAGGCTTACCCTCGGCGGACTGATCGTGCTTGCCCACCGTGGACCGAACGCCCGCACGGCCAAGAACGGCTGGTGTTCGGCCACCCTCCGACACCTCGCCCTGGGGGTGATCACCGCCGTCGAACACGACGAGCACGGCCTGAACGTCTCCTTCGGCGGCTTCTTCCGCGCCGACGACGTCCCCGGTGCCCACCTCGGGGGCGCGGTCATGGAGGCCCTGCGGTTGTCCGCCAACAACTGGGGACGTCCGGTCACCGCGTCCGCCTGGCCCACGTTGGGCCTACTCGCCCGGCTCGTCGCGCACCACCCCGACCTGCCCCCGGCCGGTTCCGCGCACGGGGAACTCGTGGCCATGATCGCCCGACGCGCGACCGGCCGTCTTCATGGCGAGCAGGTGCTCCCGTGAGCAGTCTCCACCGGGCGGCCGACGGGCCGGGCGGCTGATTGGTCAGACCTCGGCGGGCCGGTGGACGACCTGGAACAGGTTGTTCAA
This sequence comes from Actinosynnema pretiosum, assembly GCF_024171695.1. Taxonomy (GTDB): domain Bacteria; phylum Actinomycetota; class Actinomycetes; order Mycobacteriales; family Pseudonocardiaceae; genus Actinosynnema; species Actinosynnema pretiosum. Next base: position 97,724 of record NZ_JAMTCF010000008.1, read on the forward strand.
GGTCGGCGGGATGGAGGCGGTCGGGGCACCCGTGATGAACTCACTCTCGGGCGAGGGCTCGCCGTGGCGGACCTGGTTGAAGGCGTTCACGGTGACGGACGTGGCCGCTGCAGCTGCGGGTTCGGTCAGGTTCGCGTCGATCGGGGAAGCCGACACCGCGCCGACTTCGTGTTCCAGCACCTGCAGGCACTTGGTGGCGTGCCGACCCCGTACCGGAGGCGCCCGAGTCTCAGGTCGGCCAGTCGTGTCGGCAAGGCGTTCCGCGCAGCTGGAGAAGCGACGTGGCGGAATCGCGCAGGATCGATGTCTTCTACCGATTCACCTGCCCTGACCAAGGTTGTGCGGACTGCTGGCGCGGGCTGATGACCGGCTGTACTTCGTGTTCGACGGCGGTCTCTTGCCGGTGGGCCGTAAGGCGGCGCGTCCCTGATCTTTACTGGGGCTGGTTCAGGCGCGCAGTGCGCTGGCGAGCCGATTCAGGAAGGTGGGGACGTCGACCTGGTCGAGTGTGGTCACCGGGGGTCGTCCGGTGGCCTGGTCGGGGGTGGACCTGCCTCGGGTGATGGCGTCGTGGAGTTCGACGTCGACGGCGTGCTGGCGGGTGGTGGCCAGGGACGGGTCCAGTGCCACGGCTACCGCCAGGGGGTCGTGCAGGTAGCAGGTGTCCTGTCCGAGCAGTCGGCGGTAGACGCCCAGGTAGTGCCGGAGCAGGGCCGCCGAGAACACGGCGTTCGCACTGCCGGAGTCGCGGAGGGCGTCGACCCACGCGGTGCCGACCTGCGCGGTGGCGGTCGCTTCCAGGTCCACCAGGGTCAGGTGGAAGCCCTTGCCCAGTACCAGGTCGGCGGCTTCGGGGTCGTGTCGGATGTTGGCCTCGGCGTGTTCGGTGATGTTGCCCCTGCCGCCGAGCGCGCCGCCCATCACGGTCACCGAGCGCAGCAGTTGCGGGAGGTCGGGTTCGATCAGGGCCGCGATCGCGAGGTTGGTCAGCGGTCCCAGGGCGATCACGGTCAGCTCGCCGGGGTGGGCGCGCGCCAGCGAGACCAGCTGTTCGGCCGCCGAGACGCCCCCCGGAGTCCTGGGCGAGGGCGGGCCCGCCAGGCCGCCAAGGCCGTCCGCGCCGTGGACGATCTCGCCGGTGCTCAACTGCTGGGCCAGGGGCTGGTGGATGCCGACCGCCACCCGACTCCACCCGGCCCGGTCCAGCAGTCGGAGTGCGTTGGCCGCTGCGGTGGGGGAGGGGACGTTGCCGTGGACGCTGCCCACGGCGACGAGTTCGGCGGTGTCGCGGTGGGCGGCCAGGTAGAGGATGGCCAGGGCGTCGTCGATGCCGGGGTCGGTGTCGAGAACGATGCGCACCCAGGCCACTCAACCAGGCGTAGTGGGTGATCGGGGGTGTGCTGTGCTCTTACCGTGCGCACATGCGGGTGTGCGTGTACTGCGGGTTCCTCCAGCGGCCGTGAGCGCCACGTCGAGCTGGCCGCCCTGGTCGGTCGGGGTGATCCCGCAGGCCCTGGTCGACCTCGAGGTCGCGCACCGGGGGCTGACCGAGCTGCGGGTGGTGGGCTCGATGCACGAGCGCAAGGCGCTCATGGCCGAGCTGTCGGACGTCTTCATCGCCCTGCCCGGCGGTGCCGGGACCCTGGAGGAGTTGTTCGAGGTGTGGACGTGGGCCCAGCTCGGCCTGCACGCCAAACCGTTGGGGCTGCTCAACTTCGAGGGCTACTACGACCACTTGGTGGCCATGGTCGAGCACATGGTGTCCGAAGGCTTCCTCAAGCCCGCCTACCGGCAGATGCTGCTGGTTGACGACGACCTCGAGTCCTTGCTGGAGCGCTGCGCCGCCTACCGGCCGCCGGACTGCACCTGGACCGAGGACGCGCCGCTGCGCTGATCGGGGATGCCCAGGGCCTCGGTGATGGCTACCGCCTCCTGCCGGGCCTGCTCGGCCAGTTCCCGCCCGCCCAGGGCCTGGTGGCTGCGTGCGGCGGCCTGCAGGGTCTCGGCCTGACCCGCGCGGTCGCCGATCTCCCGCTGCAGGGCCAACGCGGCGGCGAAGTGCTCCAAGGCCTGCGCGTGCCTGCCCTGGCCCTGGAGCACGGTGCCCAGGTGCAGCAGGGCGAAGCCCTCGGCGTGGCGGTCGCCCGACTCGCGCATCAAACCCAGCGCCCGTCCCAGGTCTTCCAGCGCCGGGTCGACCTCGCCGTGCAGGTGGCGGACCTGGCCGCGCAGCGCCAGGGCGACCGCTTCCCCGGCGGTGTACCCGAGCCGGGCGAACAGCGTGCCCGCCTCGCTGAACAGCTCCAGCGCCCGTCGGGTGTGTCCCAGGTCGAGGTTGGTCCAGCCCAGTCCCAGCAGCGTCCACGCCTGTCCGGTGGCGTCGCCGATGCGCCGCCGCAGTTCCAGGGCCTCGGTGAACTCGGCCAGGGCGAGCTCGCTCTTGCCGAGTTCGCGGTGGGCGTTGGCCAGGTTGTGCAGCACCCACGCGGTGCCCAGCCGGTCACCGAGGGCGCGGGCGGCGGCCAGGCCGGTGGTGTGGGTGGCGATCCAGGTGTCCCACCGCTTGGTCAGCAGCAGGTAGTTCCACAGCCCCACCGGCAGCTTCCACGCCACCTCGCCGAACCCGCGCTCGGCGGCCAGTTGCACGCAGGCCGCCAGAGCGGGCAGTTCCGTCCCGAACCACGCCAGCGCCCGCCCGTAGTCCACCTCCGCGCCCAGCGGCGGGACGCCGGGCAGCGGGGGAGCGAGCTCGGGGTCCTGGCGGGTGGGCGCGAGGGCGCGGGAGTGGTGGTAGGTGGCGTGCAGGTACCAGTCCAGCACCCGCCGTACCGCCGCCGAGCTCTCCGCGGCGGGGACCTCGCGCACGAGCTCGGCGCCGAAGGACCTGAGCAGGTCGTGCTGGGTGAATCGGCCCGGCTGGGGCGTGCTCACCAGGTGCACCGTCACCAGAGCGTCCAGAATCCGCCGGGTCTCCCGCGCCTCCAGACCGCACAAGGCCGCAGCGGTGTTCACATCGAAGCCGGGGCCTGGGTGCAGGGCCAGCAGCCGGAAGGCGCGCGCCTGCGGCTCGGTCAGCGACCGGTACGACCATGACAGCACCGCGCGCACGGCGTCCTCCCCGCCCCGCAAGGACAACAGGTCCAATCTGCCGTCCACATCGGACAAGCCCTCGGCGAGGTCGGTCAACCGCAGGCGCGGGTGCGCGGCCACCCGCTCGGCCGCCACCCGCACCGCCAGCGGCAACCCGCCGCAGCGCCGCACGATCGCCTCCGCCGCCTCCGGCTCGGCGGCCACCCGCCCGGTCCCGACCACGCGCTCGAGCAGTTCCACCCCTTCCCGCTGGTCGAGCACGTCCAGGGTCAGGCAGCGGGCGTCGTCCTGGATGGCCAGCCCCGACAACCGCCGCCGCGAGGTCACCAGCACCAGGCATTCCCGCGCGCCGGGGATCAAGGGCCGTACCTGCTCGGGGGAGCGGGCGTTGTCCAGCACGAGCAACGTCCTGCTGCCCGCCAGCGACGACCGCCACAACCCCACCCGCCCGGACAGGCTGGTGGGCACCTCCTCGGCCCGCACCCCCAACGTCCACAGGAAGTCCTCCAGCACCGCATCGGGCTCCAGCGGGTGGGCGTTGCCGGTGTAGCCCTGCAGGTCGACGAAGAACACCCCGTCCGGGAACCCCGCCTTCACCCGGTGCGCCCAGGCCAGCACCAGGGAGGTCTTGCCCACCCCGGCCGGGCCGTCCACCGCGAACACCCCCGGCCCCGGTTGGGCACGCGCCCACTGCAGCAGCCGGTCCAGCTCGGCCAACGCCCCCACCTGCCCGACCAGCTCGGGCGCCGGGGGCAGCTCCGCGGGTGGAAGAGGCCGGTTTCCGGCGCCGCGCTTGCCTGGGGTGATCAGGTCGGTGTACTTGGTGCCGGTGCCCAGGGCCAGGTCGCAGGCGGTGGCGAAGTCGGGCGAGGCGGTCTTGGTGCCGTTCTCCACGTTGCTCAGGTGGCTCATGCTGTAGTGGATCCGCCCGGCCAGCTCCTTCAACGACCAGCCCTGAGCCTCGCGGTCGTGCCGCAACTGCTGACCGAACACCGCCACCCCTTGACGCCCCCGCCGGTTTCCCAGGTGTCCTGTGATTCCGGCACAGATGATCACTTGGTCGGCGAGGATAGGGGCGGGTTACCAGAGACAACCGTGCCAATGACTCGATCGCCGCCCGATCGAGTGGTCAACCGGTCTTTTCGGATGACAACTTTCGTCGCTGTTCAAGTATGGAGACTTCAGCCTCGGATGCCTTGCTTGTCTCCGGCGAGACGTTCTCCGACGACACGAGAGCCCGTTGGTGACCAAGCACGATCAGTGGCAGCTGAGCCTGCTCGCTTCCGGCGGTGAGGCCACCGCCCCGGCGCGACGGTGCCGTCGCCGTTGTGGGGGCTGACCTGGAACTTCCAGCACGCCAGCGCCGCCCGCACCCGTGCCCAGGTGGCGTGGTTGGTGCGGTAGGAGGCCGACGTGCTTGTGCTCACCGAGGTCTCCGCCGGTGAGTCCGGCGAGCTGCTGACGTAATGGTTGCGCGAGCACGGCTACCAGGTGCTGTTGCCCGACCCCGGCTCCGCAGGACCGATACCGGGTGCTGTTGGCCTGCCACGCCGACGCGGTCTTGGAGGAGGCCGAGTCGGACGTCCCGATGCCTCACCGGTGCGTGGCGGCCAGGGTGAAGCTGCTCGCGCTGGAGTTGGCGGTGATGGGCCTGTGCGTGCCCTCGCGCTGGCCCCGCGAGCGGCGCAATGTGGTCGAGCCTGGCTGGTGTTGCCGTGCCCGGTCCGGAGTCAGGTCGTGATCAGTTCCTCGCCCTCGTCACGGGGGACGTCGAAGCGTGCGTAGAAGTCGTCCAGGGCCTCGGGGGTGACCTGCAGGGCGTTGGCGTCGGCGCGGGCGTTGCGTTCGGCCAGGCGGCGCAGCAGCTCTTCGCGGTCGACCGCGAAGTAGAGCAGCCGCCACCGTCCACCGTGCTGCTCGACCAGCTTCTTGTAGTCTTCGCGCTGCTCGCGCAGCCACAGGCCGTGGTCGAGGACCACGTCGTGGCCCGCGCGGATCTCGGCGACCAGCCGCTCGCGCATCTCCTGCACCACGGGGCGCTCCAGCGCGAAGTAGTCGCCCTCGTGGTAGTCGACGCCGTAGCGGCCGTGCCTGCGGTGGACCTCCTCGTCCACCGACAGGCGCACCACCCCTCGCTCGGCGAGGGTGAGGGCGTGGGTGGTCTTGCCCGAGCCGGTCAGGCCGACCAGCAGGTACACGGTGGGGGTCACGGGCTTGTCGGTTCCTTGTTCGCGGCGACGTGGGACTCGCCCCGCCCCTGCGAGGGGGGCGGGGCGAGCCAGTATCGCGCGGGTTGGGTCGGGCTGCTCAGGCGCGGGTGAGCAGCAGGTGGTGGTCGCCCCGTCCGGCCCGCGCGTGCAGGTCGGGGTCGGTGAGCATCGGCTCGTCTGCGGTCACCCGCCACCCCCTGGCCCGCAGCGTCGATGTCAGGTCGGGCCGGGTGCCGTCGGCGTCGAGCGCGGCGATGCGGCTGCCGTGGCTGGGCACCAGGAACAGGGCGTCGGCTTGGACGCGGTCGAGCACGTCGAGCCAGGCGGTGACCACGGTGGCGGGCAGTTCGGTGAACGAGCGGACGTTGACCGCCAGGTCGACGCGGTCGGGCAGCGCGTCCTGCAGCTGGTCCAGGTCGACGGTGACGGCGGTGTGGTCGACGCGGCGGTGGCGCAGGTAGCGGCGGCACAGGTGTGTGGACTCGGGGACCGCGTCCACACACAGGTAGCGGTGCAGCGGTACGCGGGCCTGCACGGCGCGGTGGGCCAGGCGGCCGTAGCCGGCGCCGATGTCGAGCACGGTGAGCGGGCCGCGGTCGAACAGGTCCCAGATGCGGTCGAGGAAGTCCAGTTCGGCGACCGAGTCCAGCCGGTCGCGTGAGAGCGGGCCGTGCCGGGGGTGGTCGGTGGTGACGGCGCCGAAAGCGCCGTCCTCGTCGAGGTGTCGCAGCAGGCCGCGGTGGTCGTTCCGGTGCAGGTGCTCGGCGATGGCCCGGTAGGTGGCGGCGGGGTCGGGTCCGGCGAAGCCGTGCCGGGTCTGCCACAGGTAGGCGTTGTCGGCGCGGAAGGCGTCCGAGTCCACGTCCCAGGAGCGGCCTGGGCCCCAGAGGGTGCCGGGCGTACAGGTCAGCGGGCTGTCCAAGGCGGCGTAGCGGGCGCGCAGATCGCGCAGTTCCCGCTCGCGCACGATGGCGGTGGGGGTGGGGTTCACGGGTTCGTCTCCGGGGTGCGCTGGTGGTGGGGGCGCCAGGTGTCGACCAGCTGGCGGGCCTGGGCGGGCCACCATCCGGGCAGGTCGGCGAGGGTGACCGGGAGCAGCGGCAGGGCGGGGTCGGTGGTGGCCAGGCGTCCCGCGTGCGCGGCGGCGTGGGCGAGCAGCAGGGTGGCCTCGGCGTGCACCGAGGGCAGGCTGTGCTGGAAGCGGGCGGTGCCGGGGTCGACGCGGCGGCGCAGGTAGTCGAGCACGCCGGCGCGCCACTTGAAGTGGTGCACGGCCACCGGCGGGTGGTTGGTGGGCCGGTGGCCGGGGGCGCGGTGGTTGCCCACGGCGACCCGGACGTCGCCGCGGGCGGCGACGATCTTGCGGGGGTCGGCGTGCAGCAGCAGGTGGGTGAGGAACCCGCCCAACGGGTAGAGCCGGTCGTGCCCGCCGGTTGCGGGCCAGGGCGGCAGGGCGCCGTCGGCGGCGACGCGGTCGAGCATGAGGCCGCCGACCGTGCCGGTGGCCCGCGCCTGCGGGCCGGCCAGCACCTCGCGGGGCGGGGCGGGCCAGGCCTGGAACTCGTCGCTGTCGGCCAGCAGCGTCCAGCCGGGCCCCGCCAGGGCGCGCAGCCGGTCGCGCACCGTGGTGCTGCCGGTGTCCCAGACACCCCGGTGGACCAGGGCGGGTTCGCCCAGCAGACGCCGGTGCCTGCGCAGCACGGCCTGGGCGCGGTCGGCGGGGGTGTCGTCGGTGAAGTGGAAGCCGAGCAGGAACCGGGTCACGCCCAGGGCGCGGTAGTGCTCGACGAACGACTCGAGCAGGTCCGGCTCGACCGGGCCGATCACGCCGACCAGCGGAAGGTCCACGGCCGTCTCCTCTCCTGGCTGGTGGTCAGCTCCCGGTGCAGGCGCAGGTGGAGTTCCAGGCACTGCTGCGCGGTGGGCAGCCCCAGCGCGGCGGCCTGGTCGGGGGCGGGGCGCGGCAACCGGTGTCCGGTCAGCTCGCGCAACACCTGGGCCAGGGCGGGCGGTTGGGCGCAGGGCACCACCCGTGCCCAGTCGCGGCCGGAGAGCAGGGCGGCCTGGACGGGGTCGTGGTCGGTGGTGATCAGCGGGACGCCCAGCACGAGGGCGTCGGCGACCAGGCCGCTCTCGCGGTCGGCGGCGCCAGGGTGGCGCAGCACCAGGGTGGCGTCGGCGGCGGCGTAGACCTGGCGCACCCGCTCGCGCGGCAGGTGCCCCACCAGCTCGTGGACCCGTACCCGGGGCAGGGCCCGCAGCAGGCGCAGCAGGTCCTCGTCGAGGTGGCAGGCCGCCACCAGCACGTGCAGCCGCACCTGCGGGATCAGGGACAGCGCGGCCGACAGCAGGCCGGGGTCCTTGTGCGGCCACCAACCGCCGACCAGGCACACCACCGTCTCCCGCTCGTCCACGCCCAGCGCGGCGCGCGCGTACGCCCGCTCGCGCTCGTCCAGCCGTGGTTCGGCGTCGGCCGGGGCGAAGGGCAGCACGCAGATCGGCAGCGTCGGGAACCGGCCCGAGATCCGGTCGGCCAGTTCCTGCTTGGGGGCCAGCAGCCGCACCCGGTGCCGGGTGCGGCGCCCGAGCGCGCCTAAGCGGCGTAGGAGGACGTCTTCGGTGGTGTGGAGTTGGTGCACCCACCGCAGGTGGGGTGTGCCGCCCAGCAGGGCGGCCAGCGCGTGCAGGCCCTCGGCGGCGGAGAGCAGCACCACCGGCGGCTGCCGGTGTCCGGTCAGGGCGCGGGCGGTGCGCAGCGCGGCGGCCTCGGCCAGGCAGCGCGCCAGCAGCATCCACTGGTGCGGGAACCGGCGGTGCCGGCGCCTGCCCGCCCACGCCGCCGCGTCGGCGGCGCCGCGCAGCGCCCGCGCGGACCACCACAGCAGGACCGCCCCCACCCCACGGGGCGTGGTGACCGGGGCGAGCCCGGCGGCGGCCAGCCCCTCGCGGGCCGCCGCGCCGATCCCCGAGGGGGTGATCAGCAGCACCCGGATGCCCTGGGTGCGGGCGGCGGCGTCCAGGGCCAGGGCCTGTCGGTGCCAGTGGCCGGATACCTCGGCCGGGTCGGTCTCCACCAGCACCAGCACCGGGGGCGCGGTCACCGGGACCACCCCGTCGCGACGGGGCCGGTGTCGAGGTCGGCGGCATGGCGCTGGTCCAGCCAGGCGGGGTCGTTGAGCAGCTGCCACCGCTCGGAATCCGCAGGGGTGGCGGCGGCGAAGGCGATCCCGGCGCGCGCCCCGGCACGGGCGTGCTCGGCGTGCTCGCCGTGACCGGGCCCGGTCCAGGCCGCCAGCCGCAGCCGGCTCTGCCCGGTGGTGGTGCCGCCGTACTCGCAGCCGCGGGTGAGCATCGCGCACTCGCGGAACCCGGCTCGCCAGGCGTGCCGCGCGGACTGGTCGATCCGGGTGGCCCCGGCCACCTCGGGCACGAACCGGACGCGGCCGGGCAGCGCGGCCAGCACGTCCACCGCCGCCCGCCCCCGCCCCAGGCAGGTCATCGCGGAGCGGCGGCACAGCTTGAGCCCGCCGTAGCCGTAGACCAGGCCGTTGACCGCGTTGCGGGCCTGCCACACCCGCATCGACTCGCCCTCGGCCAACGGCGCGACCCGGTCCAGGGTGAAGCCGGGGTCGACCTCGAAGTCGCCGTCGGCCAGCAGGTACTGCCCGGTGGTGGCCACGTGGGCGGTCAACTCGTAGGCGCGGGCCATCCCGCGCACCCCGTGCAGCCGCTTGACCGGCACGCCCCACACCGCGCCCAGCCGCGCGCACAGCACATCGGCCAGCGGCTCGTCGTAGGACAGGAACACCACGTCGAACCCCTCCGCTGCGGCGGTCACCGGGTCACCGCCGCCAGGTAGCGGGCGGCCACCTTGTCCGGGGACAGCTCCCGCACCGAGCGCACCGCCTGCTCGGCCATGCGCGCGGCGAACACCGGCTCCTCGAGCAGGCGCTCCACGATCCGCACCGCCTGCTCGGGCCGGTCGAACAGCAACTCCGGCGGGAGCACCCCCGGCTCGGCCAGCCACCCCAACGCCGGGGCCACCACCGGCACGCCCATGCTGAGGCAGTCCACCACCGACATCGACCAGGTCACCGCCGGGCGGAACGGCGCCAGCGCGAACGCCGAACCGTGCAGCAGCGCGCGGTAGCGCTCCCGGCGTCCGTGGTCGGACACGACCTGCACGTGCGGCAGGGCGCGCAGCCGCTCCAGGTAGCGGTCCGGGCTGGGGTCCAGACGCGTCCGCTCGGGGCTGCGCCGGCCGAACAGGTCGGCCACCCTCAGCCGCACCGGCAGCGCCTGCCCGAGCAGCTCGGCCAACTCCACGAACCGCTCGGTGCCGTAGTGCCGGTAGAGCCGGTGGTTGTACAGCCCCACCGCGTCCTTGGCGGCGGCCTGCTCGGCGGTCGGCGCGGCCGACAGCAGCCTCGGGTCCACCGGCGGGGGCACCACCCGCAGCCGCTCGCCCAACTCCACGCCCAGCAGGCGCGCGCCGTGCTCGATCCAGGTGCGCGCGGTCGGCGAGTGCACCAGCACCCGGTCGCAGGCCAGCAGCCCGGCGTAGAAGGCCAGCAGCACCGGCAGCCCCAGGCCGCCGTCGGACAGCGACGGGTCCACCGCCCACCCGCCGTCGGGGGTGGGGTGGAAGGGCACGTAGTGGCAGTAGCAGGCCAGCAGCGCCCCGCTCCCGGCGGCCAGCAGCGCCGCCCGCACACCGGGGGCGTTCTCCACCTGGTTGGCCACCACCACCTCCGGGCGCACCCGCCGCAGCACCGCGGTGGTGGCCTCGACGTCGAAGCCGAACCTGGCCTGGTACTTGGTGCCCGCCGCGGCCAGCGGCTCGTGCCCCACCCGCTGATCGCCCACCGCCGCCGGGCCGGTCACGGTCACCTCGACACCGGCGCGCCCGAGCGCCGGGCACAGCAGGTCGGCGAACAGCCAGCCCGAGTCCGCGGCCAGCCGGTCGGGGTTGCTGACGTTGAGCAGGTACAGCAGAGATCCCACCCCGGCCGAAGCCTGAATGGGCTCCCTGGCAGGGGCAGTGCCCGCAGGGAGCGGATCGAGGACCACGTGCTCCATGAAGATCTCCTCCATCGGTAGGGACTGGCCACCACACAACCGCCCCGACCACCCGCCGGGACCTGATCCGCGCAGGTCCCGCAGAGGGTGTGCAGATCCTGCACAACGCGCGCCCCCAGCGGGACGGAGCCACTACGGTGATTCGGCCGCTCCGTTCGCGCGAGGGGGATGCCGCCATGCCGACCCGGTACGCCCAGGTGGTCGTGGACCTGCTGCACGCCCGCCCCTCCCCCGGCGAGGCGGTGCGCATCGCGCGCACCGCGCGTGGCTGGAGCCAGGCCGAGCTGGGGCGCCGCTGCCGGTACTCGGCCGGTCAGGTATCCCGCTGGGAGACCGGCCGGGTCGCGCTGCGCGACGTGGGCCTGCTGCACACCCTGGCGCGGGTGCTGGAACTGCCCGCCGAGGTGTTCGGACTGACCGCCGCCGCGCCGACCGGGGACGTGCCGGGGCGGCGCGAGGCCCCTAGGCTGGCACCGGTCCCCTCCCCAGCGTCCGAGGAGGCCGTCATCGCCCCGGTGCACCGCCGCGTGTTCCTGCGTGCCGCCGCCCTGACCGGCGGCACGCTCGCCTTCCCCACGGCAGCCGACGCCGCCACGCACAACGCCGTCGCGGTCGACCCGGCGCTGGTGCTGCGCGAACGGCTGCACGAACTGCTGCTCGGCACCACCGCGGCCACCTCAACCCCGCCCGTCGGTGTCGACCGGCTCGCACGGCTGGCGACGGCCGCGCGCGACCGGTTCGCCGCCAGCGACTACCTCGCCCTCGCCGAGCAGTTGCCCGCGCTGGTGGACGCGGCCGAGGCCACCGCCGCATCCAGACCCGACCCTGCCGCCGCCAGGGCCTTGGCCACCGCCTACGCCCTGACCTGCAGGGCGCTGATCAAGCTGGAGGTGTCGGGGCTGGAGTGGGTGGCCGCCGACCGCGCCCAGCGCGCCGCGCGCGAGGGGGAGGACCCGCTGCTGCTGGCCGAGGCCCGACGCCTGATCGCCTCGGCCGTGCGCCGCACCGGCGACCACGACCGCGCCCAGGCGCTGACCCTGGCCGCCGCCGACGACCTGGCCGCCACCACGCGCCCAGGGCATCTGGTGATGTTGTCGAGCCTGTACTGCTCGGCCTCCTACGCCGCCGCCCGCGCCGGGCACCGCGCGGACGCCGTCGACCTGCTCGCCCAGGGCGCCGAGGCCGTGGACAGGCTCGGCGAGGACCCACGCCGCCCAGGGGCGCTGGCCAACCTGGTCAGCCACCGGGTCTCCGCCGCGCACCTGCTGGGCGACGCCGGGACCGCGCTCGCGCACGCCAACAGCCTGCCGCTGTCCGCGTTCCCCACCGCGGAGCGGCGGGGGCGGGTGCTGGTCGACGCGGCCTCGGCCTACATGATGTGGGGCAAGCCGGACATGGCCTACCGGACGCTGCTGACCGCCGAGCGGTTCGCCCCCGGCGAGGTCCGCACCCGCACCGCGGTGCGGGAACTGGTGTCCGACCTGCTTGCCTCGTCGCGCAGGGCGGCCATGCCAGGGCTGGACGGCTTGGCTGTCCGCGTCCACGCGGTCGCCTGAACCACCACGGCGCGAGGGCGGCGTCTGCTTGCTGGTCAGTCGCGTCGCCGAGGCGCGGCCAGGGCCTGAGTGGCCTGGTGGATTGCGGCCAGTCCGGGGTTGACGTAGCGCTGGACCGAGCGCAGGGACTTGTGGCCGGTCTTGGCCATGATCACGTTGGTGGGGACGTTGGCCTCGCCCAGGTGGGTGGCCGGGGAGTGGCGCAGTTGGTGCAGGCGCAGCCCGTCGGCGTGCCGGCCGAGCAGGGTGCGGGCGCGGTCGTAGCCAAGGCGCGCCCGGCCGGTCTCCGGGCACTGGTCGCGGGGGTCGGTGGTGGCCAGCCGGTGCGGGCCGGGTCGCTGGGTGGACAGGAACGCGGCCCGCGTTCGCGTCCGGCGATCAGTCGGGGCAGCAGGTGGGCGGTGTCGGTGCCCCAGGTGACCCACATGGTGTCGCCGCCCTTGGCCACGACGCGGGCCTGCCGGCTGGGTCCTTCACGTTCAGGGTGAGCACGGCGGCGGCGCGGCAGCCCTGGGCCCAGGAGGTCGGCGACGCGGTCCAGGACGTCGGTGTAGGCGCGCAGGGGGTGGCGGGTGCCGGTGATTCGGGGGCGAGGAAGGCGTCCACGGCCGCGCGCACGCTTGGCCCGCCGCCCGAGGCTGCCATCCCGACACCCCGCTCGCCGACCTCAGCCACGCCCAGACCCATGCCGCCGCCACATTGCTGCGCCCCTTACGGCTGGCGCTGGTGCTCTTCAGCCTGCTCCCGCCCGCTCCCGCACCACCGCCGCACTGCTCGCCACCGACCTGCCTGTCCGGCTCGGCCCTGCCCCGGACGAGCGTGCCGAACGGCAGGCACCGTACTGCGTGCCTGGCCTGGCCCCCGAGCCGTACCTGCTGGCCTACCTGCACTGGCGTACGCACCGCGCCACCCGACCCGACCGCGTGCTGCCCGGCGGGGAAAGCCCGACCGCACTGGCGGCCCGCGCCGCTCGCACCCAGGAAGCGTGGCCGAGATCAAGAGCATGTTCGTGACCGCGAACGTGCGCGGTCACGGCTAAGCGCAGGCCCTGCTGGCCGAACTGGAACGCTCGGCGGCAGCGTCAGGACGGCGGGAGGTGCTGCTGGAGACCGGCATGCGCAACCAGGCCGCGCTCGCGCTCTACCGGGCAACCGGGTATCGGCTGGTCCCCTCCTACGTCCCCGGCCGCGATCCGCAGGTGAACCGGGCCCTGGCCAAGAGCCTTCCCGCTGAGCAACGACCTCGTGAAAGCCGGGACCTGTGAGCACAGCCGCAGTTGGTGCTCGGCATGGCCGGGATCGAGCGCGGTCGACCTCTCGCCCGAGACCTCAGCCAGCACTTGGGGTCGCGCCTGACCAGGAGAAAGGTTCGACGCGGTGAAGCCGGGGACCTGCCCCCGATGATGAGGGCGGGGCGCTCCCGGCTGTTTCAGGTCGAGGCGGCCGGTAGCCCGGAGTGCAGGCGCAGGGCCTGCGGGTTGCAGAAGACCGCGCCGTGCTTGAAGTGGGGGTGCGGGACCAGCAGGCCGTGGTCGACCAGGGCGGAGCTGATGCCCACCGCCGCATTCACGGTGATCCGGAGCCGCTCGACGATCCAGCGGTTGTTCAGCACCGGGGTGGTGGCCAGCGCCGCGACGACCTCCAGGATGCGCCCGACGTGGCTGCGGGAGAGCGTGGTGAGCTGGTGCTCGCGCAGCACTGCCAGACGGTCGAGCAGCACGATCTCCCTGCGGCAGGCGTCGATGACGCCGTGGGCGAAGTGGGACACCGCGGGCTCGGTGCTGTCGGCCTGGATCGTGGCGTGCAACGCGGCCAGGTACTCGGCGGGGTCCGTGGTGATCGCGTTGACCAGGGGAAACCAGGCATCCCGCAGCACCCCTCCCGCCACCAGCAGCCCAGGGAGCCCACCGAACGCAGTGAAGGGGTCCTTGCCCAGGGCGTGCAAGTGCCACAGCGCTGCCTGCGCGCTTCCCGGCAGAGCGCTCTCTCGTTCCGGCGGCTCCCCCGGACTCGTGCCCAGGACGGTGTCCAGGTGCGGGAGCAGGGCGGGCTCGGTGGCGATCCGTGGTGTCTGGCCGGGCAGCTGCGTCTGCCAGACCTCGCGCAGCGACACGTGCACCCCGTGCAGGTGCGCCAGCTGCTGCACCTCGCGCAGGCGGACGGCGTGACCCCAGCCCTCGCGCAAGGGGGAGCGGTGCACCGCCTCGTCCAGCCGCCCCAGCGCCTCCTGCGCCCGGCACAGCGCCAGCTCGGTCTCCCGACTCGGCCGACCACTCCTGCGGAACAGGGACCCGCTCCGCCTGCCGATCACGTCCGTCACCGCGTCGAGGAAACCGGCAGCCGGTGGCGGCGGGCGGAACCTGCGGTTGCGGCTGGGCGGGTAGCGGACGCCCGACCTGGCGCGCCCCGCCGCCGCCAGTGTTTCGCCGATCAGCTGGAAGTCCTGCCGGGCGGGGCGGTCGAGCAGGGTCATCACGTGGTCGAGCTCGCGGTGCCGCTGGCCGCTCTCCCGCAGCGGGACCAGGAAGCGCTCCTGGGTGAGGTCGTCCACGGTCACGAGCTCTCGACGAGGGCGTCCAGCCAGACCAGGTGCGCCTTGACGCCGCCGACCCCGGTACTGGCCGCGAGCAGGGCGGCGGCCTGGTGCGCGCTGGCGGAGGTCATCCGGTCCGCGCCGTCGGGGGAGACCAGCTCGGCGCGCCCCAGGAAGGCCATGCCGTAGGCCGCCACCTCCACCCCCTGCCGCGGAACCTGCTCGTAGACAACGGCGAACAGGCGCGGCATGTCGTCCACGACCACCTCCCGCACCAGTTCGGCGAACTCTGCCCCGGCGCGGGACGCACACCCTGTGCCGCCGCTGCTGGCTGAGCTGTCCATGACTTCCCCACATCCCTGTCCTGGTGGCTTTTTCCTCATGCGAGTGGTCCGGCCGGGGCGCGGCTAGTCGCCGCGCACGACCTGGAAGAGGTCCTTGAACTCCATCGGGGCCAAGGCGAGCAACGCGCCCCCGATGAACGCCGGGCCTGGCTGGAGATCACCTGCGAGAACCCGCGTCACCGTGGACCGGTTCACGTCCATCGCCTTCGCCAGCGCGTAGTCGGATGTGTAACCGGCCAGCGCGGCGGCCTTCTTGAACGGCTCCTCGAGCAGCAGGATGGTGTTCGGCACGGCTTGCCCTTCCTGGCTGCAGGGGTGGCTCTCCACCCGATCCCTCCGCAGAACGCGAGGGTGAACTTGTCGGTGAACGGGTCGTACCGGGCTCTGCCGGGGGCAGAGCGCGTGCGCGGACCGCGTCGGTGGTCGAGGGCGCACGTGCCTCGGCGTGGCGGGCGGCGGTCTGGTTGTCCTCGTGCGCCTGGTAGAGCGCAATGGACAACCGGACGACGAACACCGTGGCTGCGGTGATCAACAGCAGGATCTGCGCGGTCGAACTCATGCGGTGGCCCGCGCTGTCGGGATGGTGTGCTGGTGCTGTGGGCCCGCCGTGGAGGCGTCCAGCGCGAGCACGGTGTCACGCAGGGCGGCGCGAAGCCGGCCCACCTGCAGCGGCTCCAGAACGGCGACCTCGCCGGGTGGGAAGACGAGGGCCACGTGGTCGTCCTCGGTGGGCAGGACCAGGATCTCCTGCCGTCTGCCTGCTGAGTCTCGACACGTTGCCCACTGACCGGGCTTGCGCCGCGTTCGCCACATGACCGCTCTCCGTTCGCCATGCCGACCCGCGCCTTGACGGGCAGCCGGTGGTGCAGGTGGTGTCGAACCTGGTCAGACCACCTGGGGGTTGAACGTGTTGCACGGTGTGCAGCGCCACTGCCTGTTCGTGGGGGAGCGTGCTGCTGCCGGAACCAGCGCGAGACGCTTCGTCGTCAGCTATGCCTTACGGGCAAAGCGCGTCCGCAGACCGTTGAGCTGGGTTGGGCTGATCGTCTAGGTACTTCTATCGAGTTAACTAACTTCATGAAGTACCCCCCAGGTGGCAACTTTGCTGCCTCTAACGCTAAAACTAGCTAGCCAAATTGGCTAGTCCATCAAAGGGGTGATCGTGCCTGCTAGGTTCCGCTCCCGCACCGAAGAGTGGCTCGAACCGTGAGAGGGCCGATGTCCGCCGCCGTGATCCCCAAGCGAGTCGCCAACGTCATCATCGGCCGCAAGCTGGCCGCGCTGCGCACCTCGCTCAAGATGAGCCAGACCGACGCGGGCAAGTTCATCCACTGCACGCAGAGCAAGATCGGCAACCTCGAGCGCGGTGACAGCGGTGCCTCCCTGCCAGACCTCAAGGTGTTGCTCGACGGGTACGGGGCGGATAGCGCGACGCAGGAGCGCCTGCTGGAGCTCGCTGTGAACAGGGAGAAGCGCGCGTCACGAGACTCGCTGGTCGTGCAGTTCGACGGGACCATGCGCGAGGTGGTCGCTCTCGAAGCCAGCGCGCACCACCTCTGGCAGCACAACAGCATGACCATTCCCGGTGTCCTGCAGACCGAGGCGTACATGCGCAACCTGTTCCGCGCTGCCCGCCCCTCCATGTCAGCCGACCAGATTGAAGAGGCGATCGTCCTGCGGCTGCGTCGCCAGGCGATCCTGGACAACACTGCGCAGCACTTCTGGTTCGTCATCGACCAGGCCGCGCTGGCGCGCATGACCAACATGGACGGCGACTCGACGATCGAGCGGGCACAGCGCGAGGCTCTGGCCGATGCCATCGACCGCCCGAACGTCGAGATCCAGATCGTTCCCTGGACGGTCGGCTTCTACCTCGGGCAGGAGTCCAACTTCACCATCTTCAGGTATGACAGCGACCCGGTCGTCGACATGATCCACGTCGAGGGACTCCTGGACGGCCACGTCACCTCCAGCGAAGAGGAGGCGTGCGACTACTTGACGGTGTGGGAGCACCAGAAGGCGGCAGCCTGGGGGCCGGAGCAGTCCCGCGCCTTTCTGCTCGTATGACTGGTGATCCAGGCTGATTGAGAGGAGAACGACGATGACGCGACTTCAGAGGGAGTTTCAGGTGACCGGTGGGCTGACGGGGTGGCACAAGTCGAGCCGGAGCAACCCCAACCAGTCCTGCGTCGAGGTGGGGCACGACGTGGACGCGCACGTCACGGCGGTGCGGGACACCAAGAATCGAGCAGCGGGGTTGCTGTCGTTCGGCAGCAGGGCGTGGCGCGAGTTCATCTCGACCGCGGTCAAGGACGGCCCCACCTACTGAGCTGCCGCTCAGTGCATGGATCTGCCCCTGCGTCAGACCACGCGCCAGCCGGAGTCGGCGCCCACCAGGCTGTGGCCGTCGGGCACCTCGCGCCAGGTCAGGCAGGTGGGCCTGGCCTTCGTGGCGGCTACCTCGGCGACCGCCTCCAGCACCAGTTCGGGCAGCACCAGGTGGGCGGGGTCGAGCAGGCAGGCCTCGCCGGAGGCGTCCACCCAGCGGGTCGGGCCCCGTCCGGCGGCCAGTGGCGTCTCCGGCAGGAAGACGCCGTTCTCGTCCACCCAGCGCAGCGCGCCTGCCCCGCGCGCCGCGTCGATCCCGGCGTCCAGCCACCGGGTCGGGCCGCGCACCCCCAGCAGCGGGTCGGTCCCGCTGGCCGCGGTGAACTGCCACCACACCGGCGACGCGGTGGCGGCGCGCGCCGCGTTTCGGGCGCGCACCTGCTCGACCAGCGCGGTCGGGTCGGGCCACTCGGCCAGGTCGAACTCGCCGTAGGCGGTCGTCATGCTTCCCGTCCCTGGTAGTCGTGCTCGTAGAAGGATCGTCCACCGTGGGTGCCCGACATCTCCATCCGGTACCCCGGCGGCAGCAGCAGCGGCACCAGTTGGTGGCAGCCCAGGCCCTCCTGCATCCCGCACGGCGCGCGGTTAAGCACGACACTCACGTGCCGGATGCCGCTCTCCCGCTGCCACTGGGCGATCTGCGGCTCGATGTGGGTGGCGCGCCGGATCGCCCACGGGGGAGCCCGCAGCGCGGCCAGGTGGTCCCGCGCCGCCTGGGCCCACAGCCCGTCCGCCGGACTCCAGGGGAGGGTGGCCTCCGACGGCGGAACGACGGCGCGCACGTACGCCTCCACCTGGATGCCGCTGCCCGTCGGCGAGTGCGGCAGGGTCACCAGGGCCCTGGCCCACTCCGCTCGCGCGGGGTAGTGATCACCTGCTGGTGAAGCCCACCCCGAAGCCGACCCTTCGGGTGGGGCGACCTGGGGGGAGTTGCCGACCCGCGCGGAGGTCGACCAGCGCAGGAGTCCATCCCTGGCTTGTTCGACGGCCTGCTCCAAGTCCGGCACGCTCTTCTCGATCCGCGCGAGGACCTCGTGCAGTGCCATCGCGTCGGACTCCACCGAGCTGCCCGCGAGGGCGTCGATGAGTTCGGTGAACGCCTCGGTTCCCAGCGAACCGCCCGTGGTGAGCAGCTCGCGCGCCCGGTCGAGCAAGTCACACGCCTGCTCCACCGCGTCGAGCACCTCGCCGAGCGACACCCGCCCCCTCCGCTTACGGCGTCGTGCCGGTGGCGCGCGCGGCTACCCGTTCGGCGTGGGTGGGGATGCCCTCCATGCGCCTCCACGCCTCGTCGCAGGGCACGCAGGTCGGCCAGTACCGGTGCACCGCCGGGAGCGGGGGAGCGGGGACGACCAGGTCCACCCCGCAGAGGGTGGTGCCCGGTTGAGCGGGGGACAGGTCGGCGGGGACCGCGTGCCGCTTCCTGGCGTGGGGCAACCACCTGTTGCGTGCGGCCATGCGCGTCACCTCGCTACCGCCTCGTCCGGCTGGACACGTCGTCGTGGGCGCGCGAGCGCATCCCGTTCTCCGGTGGGGAGCTTAATACGACAACGACAGGTTGTTATTGATTGACTAGGGGCGGGTATACCGTCTTGATGGTGGTCGAGGACGTGTGGTCGTGGTCGGCGGGGTTCGACGCGTTCGTGGGCGGTTTCGCGGCCAGGTTCCCGCGTGTGGAGTCGAGACGTCAGATGCGTTGCCACGTAAGAGGATTATTGTCCGAAGTGGAGCGTAAGAACGGATGGGCCCTGGCGGAGGCGACCGG
>NZ_JAMTCF010000008.1:118337-424403 GCF_024171695.1 Actinosynnema pretiosum
ACGTGGGAGGAGTCGATCGCCGCGCGGGACCGGTCGATCCTGTTCGCCGCGTGCAGTTCGGCGAGCATCACCTCGTGCAGGCGCTGCCAGACCCCCGCCTCGGCCCACTCGAGCATTCTGCGGCGGCAGGTCGAACCCGAGCCGAACCCGAGCTCGGTGGGCCGGTCGGCCCACTCGATGCCGGTGTGCAGCACGAACAGGATGTCCTGTAGGCATTCACGGGCGGGCAGCCGTTTGCGGCCGGGGTGGCGAAAGTTCCTGGTCCGGACCGGAATCAACGGCTCGACCAGGTCCCACAGTTCGTCATCGACGATCCACGGCGCAGCCATGCCCCACCAGGTTCCCCACCAGCCAAAACCCCAACCAACTCATTCTGAAAGGAGGTCTTAGCGTGTGCGACGCCGATCCCGGTGGAAGCGTCTGGATCCCGGCCGTCAGGCGCGGCTGGTGCTTGCCCACCTGCGCAACGGCGACAGCTGTGCCCGCCTGGCCGCCTGATTCGGAGTTCCATGCAGCACCGCCTGGCGCTACGCCCCGGAAGCGGTGGATCTTCCCGGAGCCTTGGCCGATGACTTCCTCGCAGCAGGTCAACGCCTCCCGGCTCGCCTACGCGATCTTCGATGGCACCCTGGTCCCGATCGGCCGCGTCGCTGACCAGAAGCCCTGCTAATCAGGCAAAACACCACCACCACCACCACCACGGCGTCAGCGACCGGGTTCTCGCCGACCCGGCGGGTCGGCTGGTGTGGGCATCGGCGGCACTGCCCGCGGCCCGCACCTACTACCTGATCGACATGCTGACCGGGCATGGGAGGCACCACTTCGCCGACAAGGCGTACCAGGGGGCGGACGGTGCGGTGCGCACACCGTTCAAGCGCCACGGCACACTTCCTCACCTGTCACCCGGTCAGAAGGCGCCCAATCGGGCACACGCCCGCGTCCGAACCCTCGGCGAATGCGCCGCCTCACTGCTCAAGGGCTGGAAATTCCTGACCAAGATCCGCTACTGCCCACGCCAGGCCACCGCGCTCATCGTGGCCCTCCTCGTCCTGCCACCACATCAAGCCTCGCCATTAACCACGATGAAAAAGGCTCAGTGTTCGAGGGGGCCAGTGCGTAGAGCCTTTGACCGAGCACGGCGTCGAGGTGGAGGAAGTCCGACGCGATGATGCCCTGGACTCAGATATGAGGACCTGTCGCCAGGTCGGGTCGGTATGGCGAATGCCGGGTCGCTGCCCACGCTGCGCAGGATCCGTCAGACCGTCGCGTGGGTGATGTGGTGGCCGAGCCGGGCCAGTTCACCTTGGATCCGTTGACGGCTCCCACGGCTGGTTCTCTCCGGCAAACCGCAGCACGAGCGACTTGACTGCCGCTCGTGTCGGTGACCGTCCGGCTCATCGAGGCGCGGAGCAGCCCACTCGCGGGCCGTGAATCTGTAATGCCTGCCGAGCATGGCACCCGGCGTCACCGGGAAGACTTCTACCAACGGCGACGATCTCTCAATCGGACAGGGCAGCGAACCAGAACCGGTCTGAGGGCTCGTAGCGGACCGGACCTACCAGCCGCCTGCGAAGAACCGCGTTCTCGTGCCGCAGTACTGACGGTTCGGCGTCCTTCGCCGCCTCGCGGTGCAGCAGCAGCACCAACGGAACTGGCAGCAACTTCCGGGGCATCCCCTGCATCAGGGACACGATCACCCGGCCACGCCCAAGGACGGTGGTTCCCCTCTGCTGGCGGAGAGGAATTTGGGGCTGCACAAGATCACGGGCTGGCGTGAGCGGCCCGAGATGCGGTCATGGGGTCGGTTCGACCGCGTCGTAAACGGTCAGGGAGAAGGAGTCCTCGGCGAGGAAGTCGTGCCCCTCGAAGCCTTCCAGGTGCACGTGCCCCTTCGGGACACCCGAATCCGCGCTGGCCCGGACGATCATGCCGAGTGTGGCCAGGTGCCGTTCCGGACCCCGGATCGCCAGGTCGAGTGCCGTTCGGTCGACGGTGATCCGGACCGTTGGCGTGTCCACCGCGTCCACGGACAGCGTCTCCAGCGCCACACCGTAGGGAGTGACGCTCTTCGTGGTGACCAGTTCGAACCTGCCTCGACCGCGTTCCAGCGCCGCCGCGAGTTCGGCGTACTCCTGGGGCGTCCCGGACAGCGCCGCCTCGTTCGTGGTCGTGGACAGTGCGACGATCATTGCCTTCTCACGGTATGTCGCCCGGCCGGATCGTGGACGGGTCGATCGGGATGTGCGGGTCGTTGTACGGGCCTGAGCGTATCGGGTTGCCGTTCACCTGCGTCTCGAGGTTGAGGTGCGGCCCGAGCTGTTGCACGTGAGGGCTGGCTGGGTTGATGTCGAAGCGCGCCACGCTGGCGATCCGGTTGCCCGCGCTGTCGGTGGAGGTGCCGATGAACTGGTAGCCGCCGCTGCCGGAGGGAACGACCCGTGCGTTGTCGCCGGCGTGCCGGGCGCCCAGTTCGACCGCTTCGTCCATCGAGATCGGGCCGGGGACCTGGGGCGGCGGCGGGTTGGTGTGCGATCCGGTGCCGAGCGCGTGCGAGCCTCCCGGTGCGGGGGAGAGGCCCAGCGGGTCGATGAACCGCGTCGGGTTCGGCACGTAGGCACGGGGGTTCGGGGACGGGCGGATGCCCAGCGGGTCGTCGGTGACGTACCGCCCGATCTCGGGGTCGTAGTAGCGCGAGTAGTTGTAGTGCAGATCTGACTCGCGGTCGTGGTACTGGCCTGGGAACCGCAATGGCGTGGCCGGGAGCGCCGTTCGACCCCACAGCGTGGTCTGCTCCTGGCGCACCACGTGACCATTCGGCGCGACTAGTTCGGTGGGGGCGCCCACGAGGTCGGTGACGATCGAGCGGAACTCGCGGTCCACCCATGCGGCGTCGTGGGTGGGGACCCGCAGTCGCTGCGCCACCGGCCGCATCCCGGTCGTGTCGTGGTCCCAGGTCATCGCCTGGAGGGGGTCGATCTGCTCGGCGAGCACCGTGCCGTCCCAGACGAACTCCGTCCGCTCCACCACCTCCCCAGTCGGACCGGTCCGCTGCTTGGCGATGCGCCTGCCCAATGCGTCGTAGGTGTAGTGCCAGCGCGCTTGGTCCGGTGTGACGACCTCGGTCAGCCGGTCATCGGCGTCCCAGGTGTAGTGCCAGACGTCCGGCTTGCGCGAGAGCCTGCTCCGCACCCGCCGCACGACCCGGCCGCGGTGGTCGTGGTCGAAGCGGGTCTGTCCCGCCTGGCGCAACAGCTTGCCCTCGTAGGCGAAGGAGGCAGGCTCCGCGCCGGGGACCTCGACCTGGGCCAGGTTGCCGGTCGGGTCGTACGCGTACTGCTCTGACCAGTGCGGACCGTGTACGGAGACGACCCGGCCGAGCGGGTCGAGGTCGTAGGTCCGCGGGCCCGCAGGCTCCTCGATCGTCGTGAGGTAGCCGTCGGCGCGGTAGTGGTACCGGCGGTGGGCGATCCGCCGCTTCGCGCCAGATCCGTCCACGACGGACATGTCCTGGTCGGCCAACCTGCCTGCGGCGTCCCAGCGCTGGGTCAGCACGGCGGTTCCGAACCGTCGACCTACTTCGCGCCCCGCTGCGTCATAGGTGAACTCCAGGGGGTGGACGCCGCCACGCAGGGCTGTCGGCAGGTGCGACGGGTCGTACGTCCAGTCGGATCGAGCGCCGGTGGGGGTGACCCTGCTCACGCGCCGACCGACCGCGTCGTACCGGGACGTCAACGTGCGCCCGTTGGTGCTCTCCTCGATCACCCGGCCCAAGGCGTCGCGACGCAACGCGGTTTCAGCGTGTCCGTTCGCCGCCCACACCACGCGACCAACCGCGTCATACCTGAACCGAGACGTGCCAGTCGGCGTCGAGCGGGTGAGGACCCGGCCGAGCGGGTCGAGTTCGAACTCGACGTGGTCGGCCGGTCCGCGTGACCGCCGCACGACCCGCCCGGCGGCGTCACGCGTGTAGTCGAGGGTCTGGCCGCCGTAGCCGATCTCGCGCACCAGCCTGCCCGCGGCGTCGTACTCGTATCGCCAAACCGAGCCCGTCTGGTCGGTCACCGACACCAGCCTGAGCTCGGTGTCGTAGTCGAAGTGGAGAGCGCTGCCGTCCGGCAGGATCCGCGAGGCTGGCACGTCGAAGTGGGTGGGTCGCGTGCTCGTCCGCTGCCCGACCCGGTCTACGTGCTCGACCTCGTTGCCCTCGGCGTCGTAGCGCCACGACTCGCCCGACCCGTCCGGGTGGGTGCGGGCGAGGAGCTTGCCCTCGACCGTCCACGACAGCGCGGTGACCCCGCCGGTCGAGTCGATGATCTGCCGCACGCGTCCCATGACGTCGCGGGTGTAGCGGGTGGTGGCGCCGCGGGCGTCGGTGACGGCGATCGGGAGGCCTGTGGCGTCCACCTCGGTCCGGTGCGTGCCGCCCGCCGCGTCCACCACGGCGGTCAGGCCACCGTTCCCGCTGTACTCGTAGCGGGTCAGCGCGCCGCTCGGGTCCGTCACCGCGACCAGGTTGCCCCGTGAGTCGTAGTCCTTCAGCCACACGGCCCCGTCGGGATCCACCTGACGCGTGGGTTGGCCGAACTCGTTGCGCTCGGCGAGCAGTTGAGTCCCGTCGGGCCGGGTCAGCACCAGGATCTCGCCGTCGTCGTCACGCAGGTACGACGTCATGAGGCCGAGCGCGTCGGTGGTGGACACGAGCCGGTCGTAGCGGTCCCACTGGAACAGCGTCTGGTTGCCGAGTGGATCTACCCGCCGCACCAGTTGGCGGACGTCGTTGAAGTGGTGTTGGGTGACGTGTCCGAGTGAGTCGATCTCCCTGGTGATGCCTGCCGCTGGGTTGTACTCCACTTCGCCGGTCAGAGCGCCACCCGAGCCGGTCGTGCGCACGCAACGGCCATCGTGGTCGTACTCGTAGCCGTACCACTCCTGGTTGCGGTCGATCCACCTGGTGATCCGACCCGCGTGGTCGTACTCGAACCGCAGCGCCGCGCCGGAGGAGTTCAGCACCTCGGTGAGCCGGTTGTCGTCATAGCGGTAGGAGACCAGCGTGATCTCGCTACCCGCGGGGTTGACCAGCCTCAGCCCGGTGACGCGGCCGGTCTCGGTGTCCACGGCGATGTCGTAGCCACCGCTGTGCCGGATCCGGGATGGCAGCGCCCCCGTGTACTCGAAGTCGATCCGGTTGCCGTTGCGGTCGGCGATCGCGCTGATCGGCGCGTGAGCCGCGTCCGGAAAGTGCAGCGACCGCCCGCTCTTGGGTTGAGTGATCACGTAGCCGGAATCGGTGCGAGCCAACGACCAACGCGCGCCCTCCACCGGTAGCACGGGGGCGCCGCTGCTCGGCGGGAGCGGGTAGACGAGCACGACGCCGTCCGGGTCGGCGAAGTGAACGCCGTGCTCGTCCACTTCCAGCCTCTGGTCCAGCGTGGAGGCCCACGACGGGCCGAACAGCCGTCCGGCGCGGTAGGACGACACGTGCACGCGTCCGACCAGCAGTGACAGCACGCCGGGCAGGTCGACGTCGATCTGCGCCAGATACATCTCGCCGGAGGCGAGGTCGATCGGCTCACGGCCCTCGCAGCGCCCCTCGGGGGGCTGCGCCCGATCGCGCGGGTTGGGGGTGTCCTCGCGCAGACTCGGTTGGTCGGGACCGCTCGAGCGCGGCCTGCCGGAGCCAGACTGTGGCGACTCGTTGTTGTTGGTGCCACCGGGTGTCGTGTCCGAAGACGCGGTGTCCGGTGACGCTGTGCTCGATGGCGACGTCGTTCCGGAGGGCGATGTCGTTCCGGACGGTGACGTGGTGCCTGACGGGCTGGTGGTGCCGGAGGACGAGGTGGTGCCCGATGGCGAGGTGGTGCCGCCTGGTCCGCCCGCGGTGGGCGCGTCGGGTGCGCTCGGTGCGCTGGACGGGGTGGTGGTGCCGGGGCTGCCGGGTGCGTCGGCGCGACGGCCGAGCGCGCCCAGCTTCTGCATGATCTCGCCGAGCTTGTCGAGGACTTGGCGGATGCGTGGGGCGACGTTGCCGATGGTCTTGACGAGTTTGCGGACGAGGTCGGCGATGCGGTTGCAGACGCGGGCGATGGTGGAGGTGGCCTGGGCGACGATGAGCGGGGTGGCCAGGCCGAGGGTCGCGACGGCTTCCAGCGCCCAGGTGATGAGCTTTCCGACGACTTCGGCGACGAGGTCGCGGATGATCTCGCGGACGGCGGCGACGACCTCGCCCATGATCATGACGCCCGCTCCGACGCCCTCGGCCAGTGCGCCCGCGCCCGCGATGGCGTCGGCGGTCTGGGCGGCGTGGCCCCGGTAGGCGTCGGCAGCGGCGCCCTGCCAGCCCGGCGCGTCCTGCGCGCCCAGCTCCTCGGCGACGCGGGCGACCTCGGCGGCGACGTTGGACCAGGTCTCGCTGAAGGAGCGGATGACCGGCGGATCACCGGCGAACCAGTCCAGCGCCTCCTTCAGCGGCTGGACGTGCTCGATGAGCCAGCCCACGCCGTAGGAGGCGACGGTGCCGATCGGGTCTATGACCATCGACAGCACTTCGAGACCGACGCCGATGCCGCCGAGGCCTGCGGCGACCCAGCTGCCGTCGGAGATGCCCTGCGCCAGGTCGTTGGCCGACTCGGCGACGCCGATGCCGGTGACCGCCGTCGTGTCGCTCTGCGGTGCTGCGATCAGAGGGTTGTTCACGTGTTCACCCCGTCGAACCGCGCGGACTCGCCGGTCACCGCCTCACCGCAGGTAGCTCTCGTCGGTGAAGTCGCCGTCATCACCCGGCTTGCGACGCGGCGGTGCCGCAGGGCGGTCACGCTCACCGCGCCGTTCGTGGCCGAGGCGGTGATGGAGATCCGCTCGACCTCCTGCCGCGTCGACTCGTACCGGGCGGCCTTCTCCTCGGCGTCGCGCTCCCAGTCGTCCACCGAGCGCTGCGCGTTGACCAGCGGATCGGTCATCGGCTCCCCCTCCGGTGACGACGAGATCGGGCAAAGCTACTGTCCCCGGGACGGCGCACCATGCCGATTCGCTCCCAAGATGACCGGATCGGCCCAACCGTTCACCCTGACCGGTGACCTCGGACCTGGACCGGCCGTTGACGTGAGCTGACCTCGACGCACGTCCGCGGACCTCGGTCACTCGATCCGCGCACACGCGACGCTCGCGGCGATCGACGTGGAGGGCGGCAGTCACCCGTGGCAAGACCGCTCAGTGGTCCACCCGGTCCGCACGACAGGTCGTCGACACGGCCTCCTCGACCGGCAGGCGTGTGCCGCGTTCGAAGGCCGCGGTGAAATCACCGTCGCCCAGGGTCGACCGCGCCGCCGCCGCGATGCGGTCCACGTCGCCGCGCTCGGCCTCGGGCAGGGGGGCTTCCGCGGAGCGGCGGGCCGAGTCGGCCGCGCCCAGCAGGCAGGCCGCGCGTTCCGCCGCCTGCCGCGTGGCCCTGGCCGCCTCGGCCCCCGCCAGACCCTCCAGGGACAGCGCGAGCGCCCTCGGTTCGGCCAGGACCCGTGCCAGGTCCAGGCTGTGGAGGTGCTGGGTGGTGGCCTCGTCTGCGTTGCCGCGCAGTTCGGCGATGAAGCCCAGTTCGGCGTGGAGCAGGTGGTCGCCCGCCAGGGACGAGAAGCCCTCGTGGTCGTCCCGGATGTGGTGCAGGTGCTCTTCCGCGGCGGCCAGGTCGCCCGCCCTGCGGGCGCCCAGCGCCAAGCCCATCCTGGAGTGGATCTGGCCGTAGGTGTAGCCGTGCTCCACGGCGATGCGGTGCGCGCGCTGGTGCAGATCCCGTGCGCGGTCCCAGTCGCGGTCCAGGAGCGCTAAGCGACCCAGGCCCGACAACCTCGCCGACACCTCCGCGTGCAGGCCCAGCTCCTGGGCGATGAGCAGACCCTCGTGCTGGCAGCGCACGGCGTACTCGTACTCGCCCTTGATCTCGGCCAGCGTCGCCAGCGGCGGGATGGTCTGCATCTCGCCCCAGCGGTCGCCCAGCCTGCGGAACGACTCCGCGCTGCGCCTGCCGTCGCTGCCCAGGGCCGCCAGGTCGCCGCGCACCAGCGCCAGCATCGCGCGCAACCCCAGGGAGGCGGCGACGCCCCACTCGTCCCCGGCCTCGGTGGACAGGTCGAGCGCCCGTGCGTTCACCGCCGCGGACCCGGTCGTGTCGCCCGCGCTGAACAGGCCGTAGGCGCACAGCCACAGCGCGCGGGCACGTCGTTCCGGAACGGGGATGGCGTCCGCCGCCGAGGCTGCCGCTGCCGCGTGGTCGCCGTTGAGCAGGGCGAACGCCCCGTGCAGCGCGGCGAGTTCCGGCGATCCGGGCGCGGCGGCCAGTGCTGCGGCCAGCGCGGCCCTGCCCTCGGTGAGGCGACCGCGCAGCAGCCACCACCACGACAGGGCGGTGGCCAGCCGGACCGCCTCGTCGGAGCGCGCGCGTTCGAGGGCGTGCTCCAGCGCGGCGCGCGTGTTCGCGGCCTCGGCGTCGAGGCGGCTCAACCACACCTGCTGCTCCGCGCCGCGCAGCCGGGGTTCGGCGCGCTCGGCGACCCCGAGGTAGTGGCGCAGGTGGTGGTCGCGCGTCGAGGTGTAGTCCTCCATCTCGTGCAGCCGCTCCGTGGCGTAGGCGGACACCGACTCCAGCAGCCGGTAGCGGGGGCCCGCCGGGCCGTCCGCCACCACGACCACCAGGGAGCGGTCCACGAGCCTGGTCAGGAGGTCGAGCACCTCTGCCCTCGACACGCCGTCGCCCGCGCACACCTCCTCGGCGCCCGCCAGGTCGCAGCCGTCGCGGTGCACGGCGAGGCGGCGCAGGACGATCCGCTCCGGGGCGCTGAGCAGCTCCCAGCTCCAGTCGATCATCGCCCGCAGCGTCTGCTGCCGCGCGGGGGCGCCGCGCTGCCCGAGGGTCAGGATGGCGAACCTGTCGTGCAGCCGCACGGCCAGCTCCCGGACGCCGAGCGCGCGCACCCTGGTGGCCGCGAGCTCCAGCGCGAGCGGGATGCCGTCCAGGCGGCGGCAGATCTCCGTCACGGCTTCGAGGTCGGCGCGGTCCAGGTCCGCCGCAGTGGGCGGGAATCCCGGCGCGGACGCGGCGGCGCGCGCGGTGAACAGCCTGAGCGCGTCCGGCGTCGGCAGCGGCTCCACGGCGAACACGCCCTCGCCCGCCAGGCCGAGGGGCTCCTGGCTGGTGGCGATCACGCGCAGGCCGCGCGCGGTGCGCAGCAGCAGCTCGGCGAGTTCGGTGGCGGCGTCGATCACGTGCTCGCAGTTGTCCAGCACGAGCAGCGTGCGGCGGTCGCGCAACGCGGTGGCGAGGCGTCGCGCGACCGTGGTCCCGCCCCCACCCGGCGCCGACGGCGAACCCTCCCGGACGCCGAGCACGCCCGCGATCACCTGAGCGAGTTCCGCCACCCCTGCGGCGTGCAGGCCGGCGAACTCCACCAGCCACACCCCGTCGGGGAACTCGTCCGGCCGGGTGGCGGCCTCGTGCGCGGCGACCGCGACCGCGAGGCTGGACTTGCCGACGCCGCCGGGGCCGGTGAGGGTGACCAGCCGCGCGTCGCGGTGGAGCTCGGCGAGCCGCGCCAGCGAGCGCTCCCGGCCGATCAGCGGGGTGAGCGCGTTCGGCAGGTTCGACCGCGCCTGCCGGTCCGGTCGGGGTTCCGCCGCCGAGGGCGGGCCCAGCTCGGTGTCCTGCCGGAGCACCGCCTGGTGCAGCGCCCGCAGCTCGGGGCTCGGGTCGATGCCCAGCTCCTCGACCAGGCGCGCCCGCAGGTCCTCGTACGACGTCAGCGCCTCGCTCTGCCGCCCGCTCAGGTAGAGCGCACGCATCTGCACCGCGCGAAGCCCCTCCCGCAGGGGGTGCTGGGGCACGACGGCCGCCAGCTCGCCGACGGCGAGCGCGTGGTCGCCCGCCTCCAACCTGGCCTTCGCCTGCTCCTCGACCGCTGCCAGCCGCAGCTCGGTGAGGCGGCGGGCGGACGGTCGCGCGAACTCCTCGTCCGCGAAGTCCGCGAACGCCGCGCCCCGCCACAGGTCGAGCGCCTCGGTGAACAGCGCGGCCCGCTCGCGCGGGTGCGCCGTCGACCTCGCCCGCGCCACCAGGTCGCGGAACCGGGCGGCGTCGAGTTCCTCGGCGGCGTCGAGCCGCAGCCGGTACCCCGGTGGCTGCCGCACGACCCGGTCCCGGCCGACGATCCTGCGCAGCTGGGAGATCTTGGCCTGTAACGCGCTCGAGGGCTTGCCGGGTGGCCGGTCACCCCACAGGTGGTGGATCAGGGCGTCGGCCGCGACGGGGTCGCCGTCGTGCGCGACCAGCGCCGCGAGCAGCGCGCGCACCTTGAGCTCGGGAACGGTGACCGGCTCCCCCGCCTCGTCCCACACCGCCAGCGGGCCGAGCACACCGAACCGCATGTCTCACTCCTGGTGTCCTGTCGTAGCCGACCGTAAGCCGATCGTAAGCGACTCCGAAGCACCCCTCGGCACAGTAACCACCACGTGGGAGGGAGTGAGATGACCAAGTACGCGGGCACCAGGGCGGCGGTGGACGTGGCGGCGGGCGAGATCAGCCTCGCCATCGCCAAGCGGCTCGCCGAGGGCGGCGCGCGGGTCGTGCTCACCGCGGCCACCGAGGCCGCGCGTGCCGACGCCAGGGCCGAGGTGGGTTCCGCCGCGCTCGTCGTCGCGTCCGCCGACCTCGCCGCAGCACTCGGTGGCGAGGGCCTCGACCTGGTGTTCGCCGACGTCCTGGCCGAGACGTCGCCGCTGCTGGACCGGCTGCTCGACGGCGGTTCGGTCGTGCTCACCACACCCACCTCGGCCGAGGCCGTCCGGGCGTTGACCGCCGTGATGGCCGAGCGCGGCGTCCGCGTCAACGCGGTCGCCCCGTTCGACAGTCGCGGCTGCGCCGAGGAAGTCGCCCGCGTCGCCCTCTTCCTGGCCACGGAGGCGACGTGCACCACCGGCGCCCACATCCCCGTCGACGGCGGCCTGAGCAGCCGTTGACCACGTCCGCAGGAAACCGGAGCAACACCACATGAGCGCAACACCAGAAACCACCCACGGCTCGGGAGCCGTGCCGACGGCGGACCGGGGCAGCTCCGGCGAACCGAAGCTGCCCCTGTTCGCCCTGCTCTCCCTCGCCACCGCCGTCTTCATCACCAGCCTCACCGAGACGCTGCCCGCGGGCCTGCTCCCGGCGATGAGCGGTTCCCTCGGCGTGAGCGAGTCGGCGACCGGGCAGACCGTCACCATCTACGCGCTGGGCACCGTGCTGACCGCGATCCCGCTGTCGTCGATGACCGCGGGCTGGCGGCGCAAGCGGCTGCTGCTCACCTCGATGGCGGGCTTCGCCGTCGCCAACACCGTCACGGCGGTGTCCTCGCTGTACAGCCTGACGATGGTGGCCCGGTTCGTCGCCGGTGTCGCCGCGGGCCTGGCCTGGGCGCTGCTCGCGGGCTACGCGCGCCGCATGGTCGCCACCCACCAGCAGGGCAGGGCGATGGCGATCGCGATGGCGGGCATCCCCGTCGCGCTGTGCCTGGGCGTGCCCGCGGGCACGTTCCTCGGCCAGGTGGCGGGCTGGCGCGCCGCGTTCCTGGCGATGACGGTGCTGACCGTGGTGCTGCTGGTCTGGATCGTCGTGGCCGTGCCGGACTACCCCGGCCAGGGGCGCGGCACGCGGCCGAGGATGCTGCCGACGCTGCGCGTGCCCGGCGTGACGCCGGTCCTGTTCGTCACGCTCGTCTTCGTCCTCGCGCACACCATCCTCTACGCCTACATCGCGACGTTCCTCGCCGGTCGCGGCATGGGCGACCAGACGGGCCTGGTGCTGCTGGTCTTCGGCATCGCGTCGATCCTGAGCATCTGGCTCGTCGGCGCCCAGATCCACCAGCGGCTGCGGGCGTTCACCGTCGGGAGCGCGCTGCTCGTCGCCGTGGCGGCGCTGGCGCTGGCCCTGGTCGGGGACAACGAGCTGCTGGTCTACGCAGCCGCCGCCCTCTGGGGACTGGGCTGGGGTGGCGTGCCGACCCTCCTGCAGACCGCGGTGGGCGACGCGGGTGGAGAGTCGGCCGACGCGGCGCAGGCCATGCTCGTCACGCTGTGGAACGTCGCGATGGCGGGCGGCGGCGTCATCGGCGGCATCCTGCTCGAGGCCGCCGGTGTCGAGTCGTTCCCGTGGAGCGTTCTGGTGCTCATGCTGCCGGTGCTCGCGGTGATCGTCCTGGCTCGCAGCCACGGTTTCCCGGTGCGGCGCACCGGGTCCTGACGGCGGCCCGGCCGCCACGGCAGATGTTCGGCGACGTTTAACCGGTGCAGTTGTTTCACCCATTCCGACCGGTTCGGGATTGCGTGGCGCACATGTCGGTTCGCGCTGGTCAGGTACCGAAATGGCAAAGTAGCGATAGGGGGGTGAAGGGGAGCGGTGCTGACCGGTGCGGTGAGCCTTTTTCATCGTGGTCGGCGGCGGGTCTCGATGGGGCGCGGGACGAGGATGGCCGCGTCGATCACTCGCCCGACCCGGAACCGCGCTGTCGACGGCCAGGTGGAGCTTGGTCGTCAGTCCTGCGCGGGAGCGTCCGAGGCGCTCTCCGTCCGTAGCGTTCCAGCAGGTCACGCCACGGGGCGTCGGTGCGTTCCTTCCGCAGGACCGCGTCGATGACCTGCCGGTGGCTGCGCCACCGACCACCACGTCGACCACTCTGCGCGGGCGGCAACGGCACGATCATCGCCCAGGCCTTGTCCGTCAGCTCACCACGTCCGACCACGCGCCATCATCAGCGCACGGTCATGAAAGATCCACAGGACGCGCCCCTGGAAGTCCTGGACCAGTTCTTCCAGTTCATCATGAGTCCAGTCGCCGGTCTTCGAGCGCGTCGGGAACCTTCGGGACTCCTCGTGCATGAGGCTGCAGAGGAGTTCTGCGCCAGCGCGGTCGAGCCGTTCCAGTTCTCGGAGTTCCTGGAGCGCGGCAATCGTCCACCCCCTTGAGTTCGGATGGAATGTGTGCGGAATTTCATGTCGCTGTCCCGCAATTTTGCGACTCTTGGCTTTGGTGGCACAAATTTGTGAAAGTTATTCGTAATGATGTTCTGCTGGTCGTACCTGTTCGCCGCTCTGGCCGTGCGGGACGGCGGTGTCGGACTTCCTTGACAAGCTGTGCGCGTGTACAGGTACGTGGATCCCGGTCCGGCACCGCCTGCGACGAGTCCGGCCACGGCCAAGGTCATGCGCAGGATGCGCCGGACCGGCACGCGTCCGGAGCTGGCGGTGCGCAGCGCGCTCCACCGGCGCGGCCTGAGGTTCGTGGTCGACCGCTCTCCTCCGGGCGCGAACCGCAGGCGGCGCGTCGACGTCCTGCTCCGGGGTGCGCGGATCGCGCTCTTCGTCGACGGGTGCTTCTGGCACTCGTGCCCCGAGCACGGCGTGCTCCCACGCGCGAATCGCGACTGGTGGAGGGTGAAGCTGCGGGGTGTCGTGCTGAGGGACCGCGATACCGATGCGCAGCTCACCGCAGCCGGGTGGTTGGTCGTCCGCGCGTGGGAACACGAGGACCCGCTGGACGTCGCGGCGCGGGTCCACCTGCTCGACGCCGGGAGGAGGCCGGTGGTGCGGGGGAGGCGTGCTGGCGCCTGAGGGCGGACCTGCGAGGTGCCTGTGCGCGCCACGCCCTTCGTCCGGCGCTGCCGGGGGACGAGCTGGGGGAGGTGTTCGACCGGCTCGTCTGCCTGGCCGGCGACGACGGCGCGGATCTGGTCCGGGTTCGTCGGGAGCGGTCGGGTGGCGGGGTGCTCAGCTCCGCGCGACCCGGGTGGGGGTGGTCGCGATTCTCAGCGCGGCCACCAGGTCCCGGTACAGGGCGTCGCTTTCCAGCAAGGTCGTGTGGGTTCCCGCGGCGCGCAGCGATCCCCCGTCCAGCAGGATGATCAGGTCCGCTTCGAGCACTGTGGACAGCCGGTGCGCGATGGTGATCACCGCGCCCTGGCGGGCCACTTCCGCGAGGGCGTCTTGGATCGCCGCCTCGGTCAGGCCGTCCAGTTGCGCGGTCGCCTCGTCCAGCAGCAGGATCTCCGGGGTGCGGACCAGCGCGCGGGCCAGGGCCACGCGCTGGCGCTCACCGCCTGAGAGCACCGCACCGGACAACGGGGTGTCCAGGCCCCTGGGCAGGGCGCGGGCCCTGGAATCCAGGTGCACGGCGCGGAGCGCGGTCCACAGGGCGGCCTCGTCGGCGTCGGGGTGGGTGTACGCCAGGTTCTCCCGCAGCGTGCCCGGCACCAGCGGGGTGTCCTGCTCCACGTACGCGATCCGCTTCCGCAGGACCGGCAGGGGGAACCGGTCCAGCGGCACCCCGTCCAGGGTCAGCTCGCCCCCTGCGGGCTCCGCGAAGCGCAGCAGCAGCGAGAACACCGTGGTCTTGCCCGCCCCTGACGGGCCCACCAGGGCGGTGTGGCCGCGTCGGGGGATGTCGACGCTCACGTCGTTCAGGACCGGGGCGTCGGAGTCGTAGCGCGCGGTCACGGCGCGCAGCGACAGGACCTGAGGGCTGTCGGGTGACGTGGGGGGTGGAGGGGTGGTGGAGGGCTGCTCCTCCTGCGGCAGGTCCGCGACCTCCTTGATGCGGGCTGCCGCCACCAGGCCGGACTGGAGCAGGGTGAGGCTCTGGGTGAGCTTCTGCACCGGATCGACCACGAGGAACGCGTAGAGCAGGAAAGCGATCAGGCTCGACACCGGCATCGCGCCCGCGCCCACGCGCCACGCACCCACCGACAGGATGATCAGGATCGCGCCGTGGAACGCGGCGCCCGCCAGCGTCCAGGAGAGCGCTTCGACCCGGACCGCGCGGATCCGCTGGCGCGCTGATTCCCCCGCCTCGGACAGGATCCGCTCGCTCTCGCGGTCCTCGGCGCGGCTGGCCTTGACGGTGCGGATCGCGCGCATCGCGCCCTCCAGCGCACCTCCCAGCCTGCCGATCGCCGCCTGGGCCTCCGTCTCGGCCGCCGCCAGCGGGCGCATCGGCAGGCTCATCAGCACGGCGATGGCCAGCAGCACGCCGACCACGACCACGAGCAGCACCCGGTCCAAGCCGGCCATCAGCAGCAGCGAGCCGACGATCGTCACCGTCGCGCCCAGGAACTCCAGCGCGGTGCCCGCCGCCGCCTCGCGCAGCAGCACGGTGTCCGAGGTGACCCTGGTGACCAGCTCGCCCGGCGACAACCGGCTCAACGCGCCCACGGTGGCCCTCGGCAGCTTGCGGACCATCCGGGTGCGGGCCTCCAGCACGATCCGCTCCGACACCCGGCCCAGCAGGAGCGAGCGGGCGAAGCCGAGCGCCGAGCCCAGCACCAGCAGACCGATCAGGACCAGGACCGCGTCGCGCGGCGTCGAACCGGTCGTCAGGCCGTCCAGGATCGACTTGGTGGCCAGCGGGGTCGCCAGCACCGTGGACGTGGCCCCGGCGGTGCACGCGAGCGCGACCGCCAGCGCCGCCCGGTGCGGGCGGGCGAACGACCACAGCGTCCGCAGGGGTGATAACTCGTCAGGTGAGGGGAGCGAGGCCATGAAGGGACTTCCTTCTCTGAAAGTAAGACATCGATGACTCAAGTTAGCACGTGTGAGTCTTAGAGTGGGTGTTGTTCTGCTAGGGTTCGGGCATGGGGGACCACGCTGCGGAATCCGGCACGCGAGCCCGAACGCGACGCGCGATCCTCGCCGCAGCCGCGCGGGTGCTGGCCAAGGACCGCGCCGCGACCCTCGCCCACATCGCGAAGGCCGCCGACGTCGGCCGGAGCACCCTGCACCGGTACTTCGCCGACCGGGACGAGCTGATCGGCGAGGCCGTCGCCGAGGCGTACCTGGTGATCCAGCGGGCCGTCGAGGACGCCGCGATCGGTGACGGGGCGCCGCTCGACGCGATGCGCAGGCTCGTCGAGGGGCTCGTGCAGACCGGGGACCTGCTGCTGTTCCTGCACGGCGACAGCCGCGTGCTCGACGGCGTCGACGTGGACGAGCGGGCGCCCAACCCCGTCACGCAGGGCGTGCACGACCTGATCGCGCGCGGGCAGCGCGAAGGCGTGTTCGACCCCGAGGCCGGCGTCGAGTGGGTCCACGACGTGCTCTGGGCGCTGGTCTACAGCGGGTGCGACGCGGCCAGCCGGGGGGTGCTGCCCCGGCACGGGGTCGCTGCGGCCGTCGTCCGGGTGTTCGAGGACGGGGTTCGGAAGCGCTGACCGCGCCCGGAACCGGTGTCAGGTGCTGGTCTGTCCAGTTCCGGACAACGGGTTCGGCTTCTCCCGGCTTCCGCTCGGCGGTTGTATGGCGGAATTGACAGTGAAGTGGCCGCGGTCGGGGCGGGGTCACGTCGGGGGACGACGGATCGAGAAGAGAACCCTATGGTGATTTCCGCTGCCGCCTTACCGCCTCGCCTGGTCGTGGTCGGGGCTACCGGGGCGCTTGGCTCCGCCCTGCTGGAGCTGGTCGTCGAGAAGCGGTTCCCGCACCGCGAGCTGGTGCTGTGCGCCTCGCCCCGCTCCACCGGGCGGCGGGTCGTCGTGGACGGGGTGCTGCACCCGGTTCGCCACGCCTCCGCCGATGATGTGGCGCTCGCTGAGGGGGACGTGGTGTTCCTCTGCGCCGATCGGGACATCAGCTTGAAGTGGGCCGACGCGGCTCGGTCGGCGGGCGCGCTCGCGATCGACCTCAGCGGGGCGCTCCACCGGGATCTCGGGGTTCCGCTGGTCGTGCCCGAGGTCAACGGGCACTTGCTGGAGAGGCCGTTGGGTGACGGGCTCGTCGCCAGTCCCAGTCCGATGGCCACGGCGCTCACCCGGCTGCTGCACCGGGTGCAGGAGACCTACGGGGTCCGCCAGGTGGTCGCCAGCACCTACCAGGCCGCCACGCATCTTGGGCGGCAAGGGGTCGAGGAGTTGTTGGAGGGCGCGGAGTTGGCGCTGCAGGACCCGGATGCCGAGCTTCCCGCGCACAGCACGCCCTTTCCGCTTGCCTTCAACGTGGTGCCCGCCGTCGGGGGAGTGCTGCACAACCGGTTCACCACCGAGGAGCAGCGGCTGGTCGGGGAGACGCGGCGGGTGCTCGGGTTGCCGTGGCTCAACATCACGGCCACCTGCGTGCACGTGCCGGTGGTCAGCAGCGACTCCGCCGCCGTGCTCGTCGAGGCCGAGTCGCCGGTGTCTCGGGCGGACCTGGTGGCGTTGCTCGGTTCGCTGCCGCGCGTGCGGGTGTACGACGCCGAGCAGCTCGAGGCGTCCGGGCCCACGCCGCTCACCGCCGCGGATCCGGACGTGCTGCACGTGGGGCGGGTCCGGGTCACGCCGCACGACCCGCGCGCGGTGTGGTTGTGGATCACGTTCGACAGCCTCCGGGCGGCCGGGGCGCTCAACGCCCTGAACGTCGCGAGCCTCGCCCTGTCCGTCGCCGAGCGGGGGCGGTCCGGGCGCACGGCCTGACAGGTAGCGCTCCTCCTGGGCTTCGTCGGCCGGGGGAGCGCCCGGTCAGCGCGGTGACGCCGGGCGGAACAGCAGCGTCGAGCGGTACGAGGACATCGGGTGGGGCAGCAGTGCGCTGTCCCACCCGTCGTCGTTCCGCGCGTCCCGGTCGACGGGGGCCCAGCCCCGCCCGAACGGCGCCGGAACCCGTCCGCCCAACCCCAGGGCCCACCTGCCCGACCTCAGCGCGCGGTCCACCGCCGCGCGGACGAACCCGGCCTGCTCGCGGAACGGCCGGTGCCGAAGGTGCGTCATCCCGACTCCAGTGATTCCCGTGTGCTGCTCGGGCGGAATTGCCCAGGTCGTCCCGAAGGTTGTCAGCAATCACGCTCAACTTCGAGCCTCATCGGTGTCCTATGGTGGCGTGGCCACTAGTGGAAACCGGATGACGTGGCTGCCGCGCCCAAGGGAGAGCAGGACCGTTGGACGAGCAACCGTTATTGGACGAATCACCGTTATCGGACGAACGCCCTCTGCTGGACGACGTCGTCGTCGACGCCTACCAGGCCGCGGTGCGCGCGGGCGCCTTCGTCGACGAGGAGATCTCCGAGAAGCTCGACGTCGAACCCCGGAAGGTGGTCGAGGCCCGCAAGCGCCTGCAGGAGCTCAGACTCCTCAGCGACGCCCCCGACGGGTGCCCCGCGGCCCCGCTGGACCCGGAGATCGTCGAGGCGGAACTCGTCTCCGCGCTGGAGATCTCCATCTCCCGCCAGCGCGGCCAGGTCGCCCGCATCCACCGCCAGCTGCGCTCGCTGACCACCGTCTACCGCTCCACCGAGCGCGACACCGGCGAGAACGTCCCGATCCGCGTGCTGGACAGCGCGGCGGACGTGCGGCGCGAGCTCGACCTGGCCAGGCACCGCTGCACGCAGGAGCGGATGGCGCTGCAACCGGGCGGGGGGCGGGCCGCGCACCTGCTCCAGGCCGACCTCGTGCACACCCAGGAGCTGCTGCGCCGGGGCGTGCGCATCCGCACGCTCTACCAGCACACGGCCCGCGCCAGCATGGCCACCTGGGCGTACGCCAAGCGGGTCGACGACGCGGGCGGGGAGGTGCGCACCGCCGAGGAGCTGTCCGAGCGGCTGATCATCTACGACCGCCGGATCGCGTTCGTGCCCAAGGAGCGGCGCGGGCAGGAGGCGCCGGGGGCCGCGGTGGTCACCGACCCGACGCTGGTGGCCTACCTGTGCCGCTCCTTCGAGGCGGCCTGGCAGGTCGGCAGGCCGTTCCCCGGTCCGGACGCGGCGGCGGAGGAGGACGGCCACGGGCCCGGCGCGGACCTGAAGGCGTCGATCCTGCGGTTGATGGGCATGGGCCTCAAGGACGAGGTCATCGCGCGCCGCCTCGGCATGGCCACCCGCACCTGCCGCCGGTACATCTCCACCCTCATGGAGGAGCTGGGGGCGGACAGCCGCTTCCAGGCCGGGTTGCTGGTGGGTCGGCGCGAGGCGGCGGACGTGGCCGAGGTCGCGGACGTGAGATCGCTCCACTCGTGACCCAAGGTCACCGGGGTGAATCAAAAGCCCTGGTCAGTAAGGGTTTTTCCGCTGCTGGACAACTGAATCGCGACTGACCGTAGCCGCTGTCCACTTCCGGCCGGTCCGCCTGCTGACATCCGCAATCCCTCGACCGGTGCTCCAGCGCCGTGCGAACTTGGCTGCACGAGATCGCCGAGGCGGTGGACCGCTCCCCTCTGGGAGCGTTCCCACACGCCGGGCGCCCCGCACCGGGCCACCGGTGCGGGGCGCCAATCCCGCGCAGAGGAGCAGCAGCGATGGCAGACCTGATCGGTCTGGAGGAGGCGGAGCGGCTGGACGTGGACGCGGTCCACGACCTCCACCGCCGGTACATCAACAAGAGCCAGGTCCGGCTGATGACCTCCTTCGGCTTCGGCCGGGAGCTGGTCGAGCGGGCCGAGGGCGCCTACCTGTGGACGAAGAGCGGGCGCCGCATCCTCGACTTCACCGGTGGCGTCGGCGTGCTCAACCACGGGCACAACCACCCCCGCATCCTGGAGGCCCGCCGCCGCTTCCAGGAGAAGCAGCGGATGGAGGTGCACAAGACCTACTTCTCGCCCTACCTCGCCGCGCTCGGCCACAACCTGGCGCAGCTGCTGCCGGGCGACCTGAACCGGTCGTTCCTGCCGAACTCCGGCGCCGAGGCGGTCGAGGGCGCGGTCAAGCTCGCCTACAAGTACCACCAGGGCAAGCGCAACACGATCCTGCGCTCGGACATCAGCTTCCACGGCAAGCTGCTCGGCTCCGGCGGCCTGACCGGCAGCACCCAGAACCACTTCGCGTTCCCCACCATCCCCGGCATCCGCACCTTCTCCTACGGCGACCTCGACTCGGTCCGCCAGGCGCTGGCCGAGGCGCGCGACGCCAACGGGCGCAGCGACGTGTACGCGCTGCTGATCGAACCGTTCAGCGCCTCCACGATCCGGTGGTGCTCGGAGGAGTTCCTGCGCGGGCTGCGGGAGCTGTGCACCGCCGAGGACATCGTGCTGATCTTCGACGAGATCTACACCGGCTGGGGCAAGACCGGCAGCCTGTTCTACTTCACCCGCTACGAGGGCCTGGTCCCGGACGTGGTGACCACGTCCAAGTCGTTCGGCGGCGGCAAGTCCTCCATCTCCGCCTACATCGCGCGGGAACCGCTGTTCCGCAAGGTCTACGACAACATGACCGACGCGATGATGCAGTCCACCTCGACCACCTACTACGGGTTCGGCGAGGAGGCGGCGACCGCGCTCGAAGCGATCTCGGTGGCCGTGGACGAGGACTTCCCGGCACGGGCGCGGGTCATCGAGGGGGTGCTGCGGCCGGGGCTGGAGCGCATCCAGAAGACCTACCCCGACCTCATCTCCGAGGTGGCCGGTTCCGGCGCGCTGCACGGGGTCTTCCTGTCCGGCGGGCCGAAGGTGCTCGACCTGGTGGGCAAGCTGCCGGTGAGTGGACCCGCGAAGGACCCGCTGATCCGCACCAAGATCATCACGGCGGCGGTCATCGACGCGCTCTACCGCGAGCACGACATCTACACCTACAACACCCTCAACGGCCGCAGCCCGATGATCGTCGCGCCGCCGCTGGTGGCGGGGGTGGAGGAGTGCGAGCGCTTCCTCGACGCGTTCGAGGCCGTGCTCGACCAGGGCATGACCAAGCTCGTCGGCCGTTTCGTCAAGGAGAGGGTGAGCTCGCTGTGGTGACTCCGGTTGAAGGCGCGGGCAACGGGCAGCTGCCCGCCAGGATCGCGGTCACCGGCGCGGCCGGGGTGCTCGGCTCGCAGCTGGTGAGCAGGCTGCGCGAGCAGGGCGTGGAGGTGCGCGCCTTCGACCTGCGGCCGATCGAGCCCGCGCCGGGGCTGGTGCCGTTCACCGGCGACATCCGCGACCAGGCCGCCGTGGCGCGGGCCGTCGCGGGCGCCGACGCCCTGGTGCACTGCGCCTCCGCGCTGCCCAGCTACCCGGCGGCCGACATCCGCTCGATCGTGGTGGAGGGCACCACGACGGTGCTCGAAGCCGCCCGCGTCGCCCGCGTCCCGCGCGTGCTGCACGTGTCGTCCACGGCGGTCTACGGGCTGCCCAAGATCGTGCCCACGACCGAGGACCACCCGCGCGAGCCGGTGGACACCTACAGCGGCGCCAAGGCCGAGGCCGAGGTCGTCGCCGACCGGTACCGGGCGGGCGGGATGCTGCTGCCGGTGCTGCGGCCCAAGACCTTCCTCGGGCCCGGCCGGATGGGGCTGTTCGACATGCTCTACCAGTGGGCCGAGGAGGGCCGGAACTTCCCCGTGCTCGGCCGGGGCGACGTGCGCATCCAGATGCTCGCGCTGTCCGACCTGGTGGACGCGGTGCAGACCGTGCTCACCGCGCCCGCCGACCGCGTCAACGACACGTTCAACGTCGGCGCCGCCCGGTTCGGCACGCTCCGCGAGGACTTCCAGGCCGTGCTGGACGCCGCCGGGCACGGCAAGCGCGTCCGGTCCGTCCCCGGCCGCCCGGCGGTCGCGGTGCTCAGCGCCCTGGAGCGCACCGGCATGTCCCCGGTCTACGGGCGCCTGCTGTTCAAGCTGCTCGCCGACTCCTACGTCAGCGTCGACAAGATCCGCGAGCGGCTCGGCTTCACCCCGAAGATGTCCAACCAGGACGCGATCCTCCAGACCTACGCCTGGTGGCGCGGCGCGCGCGCCTCGGCGGGCGCCAGGGCCGCGTCCGGCGCGACCGGCCGCACCAGCCAGGAGCCCTGGAAGCAGGGCGCGCTGTCGCTGGCCAAGGTCTTCTTCTGATCGCTCCACCCCCTTCCGCGCAGTCCCCCTGGAGGTGGCCGTCATCGGCGCCGGCCACCTCACCCCGTCGTGCCCACAGGAAGCGACACGAGGCATGTCCACCACCGATCCGGCCGTCGTCCCGAGGCCGTCCACCGACCCCCCTGACGCCGAGAAGCCGAACACCGAGAACCCGAACGCCGAAACGCCGAACACCCGACCGCGCTGGTGCCTGGGCACCCGGCTGGTCGTCGCCGCCACCGCCGCGTGGACCGCCTTCCTGGCCCTGCACGTCGCCCTGACCGGCCGCTGGTGGGTGTGGTTCCTCCTGGAGGCCGTGCCACCGGTGGCGCTGGTCGCCGTCCCCGCGCTGCTGCTGGCCGTCGTGCCGCTGGCCCGCCCGGTCCGCCGCCGCCTCACCCCGCTGCTGCTCGCCCTGCTGCTCGTCGGCGGCTATCTCGCGGGCGTCGGCCCCGGCTGGCGCGGTGACACCGGACCCGCCGGACCCGGCGACGCGCGGATCTCCGTCGTCTCCTGGAACAGCGACTACTGGGAGATGGCCGACGACCCCGAGGCGTTCTACGCGTTCCTGCGGGAGAAGGACGCCGACGTCTACCTCCTGCAGGAGTACCTGCACTGGGAGGGCGAGGGCCCGGTCCTGATCGACCACCTGGACCGGCTGCGCGCCGAGTTCCCCGGCTACCAGGCCGTGGTGGAGGGCGAGCTGCTCACCCTGACCCGGCTGCCCGTCGTCGCCACGCACGCCAGGGACGTGCCCGCCACCGACGACGCCTGGTACTGGCAGGGCCGCAAGGCGCAGCGCACCGACCTGCGCGTCGGCGACCGGGTGCTGTCGGTCTACAACGCCCACTTCCCGGTCCCGTTCCGGGTCGGCGACAACCCGCTGGGCAGCCGGTTCTGGAACTTCCTGGCCAAGCAGCACGACTGGCGCACCCGCGAGCTGGACGAGCTGCGCGCCGACCTCGCGGCCAACCCGAACACCTCCGTCGTGGCGGGCGACTTCAACTCGCCCTGGATGGGGAGCCTGCTCGGTCTCGACGGCGCGACCACGCACTCGCCCGGCGACGGCCCGCTGCCCGCCTTCTCCTGGCCACTGGCCGACTACCCGGTCCCCCGCGTGTGGCGCCTGGACTGGCTGTTCACCACCGGCGGGGCCTCCGTCCCGGACTACCGGTTCACCGCCAGCCCCGGCTTCTCCGACCACGCGGTCCAGGAGTTCACCCTCGTCGTCCGCGACGCGGGCTGACCCACCCCCCGGAACACCACGCGAGTCCCCTCCGCGATCGAGGAC
Organism: Actinosynnema pretiosum; assembly: GCF_024171695.1. Lineage (GTDB taxonomy): Bacteria > Actinomycetota > Actinomycetes > Mycobacteriales > Pseudonocardiaceae > Actinosynnema > Actinosynnema pretiosum. The sequence goes on from NZ_JAMTCF010000008.1 coordinate 141,408, forward strand.
CCGCGCCGCTGAAGCACGCCCCGAGAACCACCAGACCACCCCGCACCGCACGGGCGCAGACCGCGCCCGCCGCGCCACCGAGAGGGATCTCCACCATGCGGATGCCCGACAGGTTCGACGTCACGGTGATGCTGGACTACTACGCGCCCTACATCTCCGGCCTCACCGAGGCCGCCCGGCTCACCGCCGAGGGCCTCGCCGGACGCGGCTGGAAGGTCGCCGTCGTCTGCGCCAGGCACGACCGCTCGCTGCCGTCCCACGAGGTCATCAACGGCGTGCACGTCTTCCGCGCCCCGGTCATGGCCCACATCAGCCGGGGTTTCATCGCCCCGCACCTGCCGCTGCTCGCCTCGCGCCTGGCGGCCCGCTCCGACCTGCTCCACGTGCACCTGCCCAACCCCGAGGCCGCGTTCGTCGCCGCGCTGCGCCGCAAGACCCCGATGGTGGTGACCTACCACATCGACACCTTCCTGCCGGACAGCCCGATCAACCGGTTCGGGATGCGCGCGGTCGACACCTCCTGCGCGGTCGCCATCCGCCAGGCCGACCTGGTCATCACCAACACCGAGGACCAGGCCCGCGACTCGCGCATCTGGCCGGTGATCAAGCGCCGCCCGCTGCGCCCGATCCCGTCCCCGTGCGTGGACCGCAGCGGCGGCGACCCGAACCTGCGCGACGGCGACGGTCTGCACATCGGCTTCATGGGCCGCATCACCGTCGACAAGGGCATCGAGTACCTGATCCGCGCGTTCCGGGGCATCGACGACCCGGACGCCCGGCTGCTGATCGCGGGCGACTACACGACCGTCGCGGGCGGCAGCAACATCGAGCAGCTGCGCGCCGAGGCCGGGACCGACTCCCGCATCCGCTTCACCGGGCTGCTGCGCGGCGACCGGGTGCGCGACTTCTACGCCTCCATCGACGTGTTCGCGCTGCCCTCGATCTCCGAGTCCTTCGGCATCGTGCAGGTGGAGGCGATGATGGCGGGCAAGCCGTCGGTCACCACGAACCTTCCCGGCGCCAACCACCCGGTGCAGGCCACCGGCTTCGGCCGCCTGGTCGAGCCGCGCGACCCGGACGGGCTGCGCGAGGCGCTGCTGGAGATGGCCGCGCTGCCACCGGAGGACCGGCAGGTCGGCCAGGAGGCGGCGATCAAGCTGTTCGGCGGGGAGACCTTCCTCGACGCGCACGAGGAGGCCTACCGGGCCGTCCTGAACGGGGCGCGGTCATGACCACGACTCCCGTTCCCGCGCTCACGCCCTACCGCGTCGGCGGCCCGGACCTGCCCCTGCCCGAGGCGGCGGTGCACGTCGTCACCAAGGTCGACCCGCCGGTCAAGCGCCGGTCGCGGATGCCCGCGTGGCTCGCGCTGCTGCGGCCCCGCCAGTGGGTCAAGAACGCCTTCGTGCTGATCGCGCCGCTCGCGGTCGACCCGGCCTCGGTCACCCGGCAGCCCTGGCTGCTGCCCGCCGCGCTGCTCGCGTTCGTGGCCGCGTCCAGCTCGGTCTACGTGCTCAACGACTGGCTGGACCGCGAGCGCGACCGGCTGCACCCCACCAAGCGCAACCGCCCGATCGCCAGCGGCCGGGTCGGACCGGCCCTGGCGCTGCTGCTGGGCGCGCTCTGCCTGGCGGTGATCGGCGCCGCGGTCGTGGTGCTGCCGCCGCTCGCCGGGGCGTCCGTGGCCGCCTACCTGGTGCTGAACCTGCTGTACTGCCTGGTGCTCAAGCACCACGCGCTGGTCGACATCAGCGTGGTGGCCTTCGGGTTCGTGCTGCGCGCGGCGGCCGGGTGCCTGGCCGTCGGCGCGCCGTTCAGCCCGACGCTCATCGCCTGCGTCTACTGCGTGTGCCTGCTGCTGTCGCTGGGCAAGCGCAGGCACGAGCTGGCCGCCGTGGCCAGCGCGGGCGACGCCGCCGTCACCCGCCCCGCGCTGGCGGGCTACTCGGTGCCGCTGCTGGACCAGCTGATGGCGGTGCTGGTCGGCTCCACGCTGATCACCTACTTCCTGCACCTGCTGGAAGCGGGCCGTCCCGAGGGCGCGCTGCTCGCCGTCCTCACCCTGCCCTTCGCCGTGTTCGCGCTGGCCCGCTACCTGCAACTGGTCACGGTGGGCCGCAGCGGCGGCGAACCGGGCCGGGACGTGCTGCGCGACGTGCCCCTGCTGATCAACGCCGCGCTGTGGCTGGTGCTCCTGGCCGCTGGCCGGTTGTTCTGAGGTGAACCCGATGCCGTCCACACCCAGCACCCCGACCGTCTCCGTCATCATCCCCAACTACAACTACGCCAAGACGCTGCGCCAGTGCCTCCAGGCCGTCCTCGACCAGACCTACCCGAAGATCGAGATCGTGGTCGTGGACGACGGCAGCACCGACGACTCCACGCGCATCGCCGCCGAGTTCCCCTGCACGCTCGTGCGCACCGGCAACGAGGGGCCCTCGGCGGCGCGCAACACCGGCGTGGCGCGCAGCACCGGTGAGGTCCTGTTCTTCCTCGACTCCGACATCGCCCTCGCGCCGCAGGCCGTGGAGCGGGCGGTGCGGATGCTCGCCTCGGACCGCAGGATCGGCTTCGTCGGCGGCATCTACGACAAGGAGCCGCTGGTCGACGACGGGCCGGTGGAGCGCTACAAGGTGCTGCACGGCCACTTCTGGCGGGTGCGCAGCTCCGGCGAGGCGCGGCTGTGCAACTTCTCGCTCGGCGCGATGCGCCGGGAGACCTACGAGCTGGCCGGACCGCTCGACACCGGGCTGCGGGCCACCGAGGACGTCGAGTACGGCGCCCGGCTGTCCGAGATCTCCACGGTGTGGATCGACGCCACGATCCTGGGCCGCCACGACGACGACGACCGGCTCGGCGTGCTGCTGGGCAAGCAGTACCGCCGGTCGGTGCCGCTGGTCGCGCTGTTCGCCGACCGGGGGAGGGCCAGGCCCAAGCTCACCGACACCGCCTACCGGCCGGGCGCGGTCGCGGGCACCGGGCTGGTGCTCGCCGGGCTGGCGGGCGCCGCGCTGTGGCCCGCAGCCGGTGCGGTCACCGCGCTCGCGGGCGCGGCGCTGTTCGCGGTGGAGGAGCGGCGGCTGCTCAAGTTCCTCGGCGCCACGGCGGGCGCGCGGCAGTTCCCGCTGATGGCCGGGCTGCACCTGCTGATGAACGCCACCACCGGCGCCGCCGCGCTGGTCGGCGCGGCCCGCTGGGCGACCTCCCCGTCGTTCCGCAGGCTCTACGCGAACGGGGAGCGCACGTGAGCGCCACCGCAACGCCCGCCCCACCGCTGTGGCGGGCCCGCGCCCTCGCCTTCCTGCGCCGCACCTGGGTGCGCCGCGCCACCACCGCGCTGGTCGTGCTGCTGTGCGCCGGGTTCCTCGGCCGCTCGCTCGCCGCCGACCGCGAGGCCGCGGGCGCCGCGCTCGGCAGGCTCGGCCCGTGGCTGCTGCCCGCGCTCCTGGCCGCACTGGTCGGGCTGTGGCTCACCGCGCTGTCCTGGCGCGAGCCGCTGCAGGCGCTGTCCCGGCCGCTGGGCAGGCTGTTCGCGGTCAAGCTGTTCGCGGCGGGCAGCCTGGGCAAGTACGTGCCGGGCGTGATGTGGTCGATCGTCCTGCAGACCAGGCTCGCCGCCTCCTCGGGCATCACGGTCTTCCACTTCACCGCCACCTTCGGCCTGTACGCCGCCGTGTCGCTGGCCACCGGCGCGGCGCTCGGCCTGCCCACGCTGCTGCGCTACGCCCACGGCGGCTGGACGGCGCTCGGCGCGGCGGCGCTGGCGGCGGTGGCGCTGCTGGTGCTGCCGTGGGTGCTGGCCGTGGCGGTGCGCCTGGTGCGCCGGGTGCCCGCGCTGGCCAAGCGGCTGGTCGAGGTGCCCCAGGACGTGCTGAGCCGCGCGGTGTGGCTGTGCTCGGTGTCCTGGGTGGTCACCGGCCTGCACCTGTGGCTGCTGGTGGTCGCGCTGGGCGCCGACCCGGTGGCGGCGCTGCTGCCGTGCGTCGGCGGGTTCGCGCTGGCCACCTCGGTGGCGAGCCTGGTCGTGGTGGTCCCGGACGGCATCGGCGTGCGGGAGGCGCTGCTGGCCGTCTCGCTCGCCACGCTGCTGCCACCGGCCGAGGCGGTCGCGGCGGCGGCGGCCAGCAGGCTCGTGCTCGCCGCCGCCGACGTGGTCGCCTTCGCCTGCGGTAGCGTCACCGCCCGCCGCCGCACCCCCGGCCCCGACGGGGCCCGTCTTCACGATCCACGAGAGGAAGTCCCATGCTCACCACCGCCTACGGCGACGAGGTCTTAACCCGACTGCGCGGCACCAGGGTGGCGCTCGGCACCATGTACTTCGGCACCACCGTGGACGAGGCCACCTCCAGGGCCATCCTGGACCGGTACGCCGAGCGCGGGGGCAAGGTCGTCGACACCGCCAACTGCTACGCGTTCTGGGCGCCGGGCGGCACCGGCGAGGAGTCCGAGCTGCTGATCGGCCGCTGGCTCGCCGACACCGGCGCGCGCGACGAGGTGCTGCTCACCAGCAAGGTCGGCTGCCTGCCCGACCCGCTCGACGGCCCGTTCCCGGAGTCCGCCGAGGGCCTTGACCCCAGCGTGGTCCACAAGCAGTTCGCGCTCAGCGCCGAGCGGCTGGGCACCGACCGCATCGACGTCTACCTGACCCACGGCGACGACCCGAAGACCCCGCTGGAGCAGTCGGCGGGCGCGCTGTCCGAGCTGGTCCGCGACGGCCGCGTCGGCGTGATCGGCGCGAGCAACTCGGACCCGGAGACGTTGCGCGGCAACGCCGAGCTGGCCGCGTCCTCGGCCGACATCGCCCCGGCGCGGGTGATCCAGGTGCGGCACTCCTACCTGTGGCCGGACCCGTCGTTCGACATCCGCCCGCAGCGCCCGCTCAGCGCGGAGATGGTCGCGCACGCCCGCGAGCACGGCATCGTGCTCCAGGGCTACTCGCCGCTGCTGCAGGGCGCGCTGACCAAGCCGGACAAGGAGCTGTCGCCGGAGTACCGCGACGAGACCAACGAGCGGCGGCTGGCGCACCTGCGCGAGCAGGCCGCGCGGCTGGGCGTCACCGCGAACCAGCTGTCCCTGGCCTGGATGGCGGGCGCCGGGCTGCCGGTGATGCCGGTGCTGGGCGTGAGCAGCGTGGCGCAGCTGGACGAGGCGCTCGACGGGATCGAGCTGGAGCTGCCCGCCGAGGTGCGCGCGGCGCTGGACGAGCAGGCCCCGCTGGGCGCGCTCTGACCCGAGGGCGCGCACGGCGCTCGGCCCGCGGGCCGAGCGCCGTGCCCTGCGGGGGAACCGCCGGTGGCGCTCGGTCGACCGTCCACTGAGGATGGTGTTCGAGCCCGCGTTTCCGGCCCGCCGGGGCGCCCGCGCGTTTGACGGCGGTCCCGGTCCGGGTAACTCCTCGGTGATGGCCGGTTGTCACCAGCGCGAACCGAAAGGTGGAGGACTGCCCGTGAAGAAGCGTGCTCTTGCTACCGCGTCCGCTGTCTGCCTCGCCGCCGCACTGATCGCTCCGGGGACCGCGCTCGCGAGCGTGGTCACCGTCGGCGGCCCGTACGCCACCCCCGACGAGTGCCACCAGGCGCTGCTCAACCTCCCGCCCGACCCCAACCGGGACGGCGCGGAGTGCGAGTCCAGGGCGGACGGGCACTACCTCGTGGTGTCCATCAGGGACTGACCAGGGGAGTGGTCTCGGGGAAGTCGTCGCAGGGGGCCGTGCCGGGCGCGGCCCCCTGACGCGTCTTACGTCCGCGCGCGACTCGCGGTCAGCAGGCGCATCGCGGGCTGCTCCACGAAGCGGTGCAGCAGCCAGGCCGCCGCCAGCGACGCCAGCAGCAGCAGGCCGGTCATCAGAAGCGCGCCCGCCGCCGTCAGCTCGCCCAGCGGCAGCAGGGACTCCGCGACCCGCAGCACCAGTTGGTGCAGCAGGTAGAACGCGAACGAGATCTCGCCCAGCAGCACCAGCGGCCCCGCGCGCAGCGGGGATCGGCTCGCCCGCAGGTCGGCCACGGCCGCCGCCGGGATCAGCAGCGCCAGCGGGACGACGGTGCCCGCGACGTAGCCGAAGCTGTCCGGCAGCTCGCTCGACAGCGCGTAGGCGGCCACCGACAGGGCGCCCGCCAGCCACAGCGGCAGCGGCGGCCACAGGCCCGCCTTCACCACCCGCGCCAGCACCATGCCCAGCGCGAACTCCAGGCCCCTGGTCACCGGGAAGACGTAGACGAACCAGTACTCCAGCTCGCCCGGCATCGGCGCGGCCAGCACCGGCACCAGCAGCACCGCGACCACCAGCGCGCCCGCCAGCGGCCACAACCGGCTCGGGCGCACCCCGGTGACCCAGCGCAGCAGCAGCGGGAACGCCGCGTAGAACGCCACCTCGCAGGACAGCGACCAGGCCGGGGTGTTCACGCCGAAGTACACGCCCTGCACCGGCACCCAGGCCTGGAGCAGCGGCAACCCCACCAGCGACGGCAGCGCGGGCGCGCCACCACCGGTCACCACCAGGGCGGCGAGCGCGAGCAGCCACACGACCACGTGGTTGGGCAGCACCTTCGCCGCCCTGCGCCGCCACGACGTGCGGGCCGCCGTGCCGGGGCGGGCGGACCAGGTGAGCACGAAACCGGACAGCAGGAAGAAGAAGCCGACGCCGGTGGCGCCCTGCCCGAACACGGCGTGCACGGGGGCGTCCAGTGGCGTGCCGTCGAACAGGCCCATGGCGTCGACGTGGAACCCGAAGACGACGAAGGCGGTGACGAAGCGGAGGCCGGTGAGGGAGGGGAGCTTGCCGTGCGAGGCAGGCGAGGTGAGGGGAGGAGGGAGTTTTTCTGCGACACTGCGGGGCTTGTGTAACAGTGACAAGGAAATACCCTTCCGAGGAAGCGGATGCCGTGCGGCACTCGGCAATCGCCCTGGTGGGAGGGGGTGTTAGCGGTAGGGCTGAACGGGTGTCTAAGAACGGTTTCGGTGCCCGTTCGGGGGTCGGCCGGGTGGCCCTTTCTAGGGGGTCGGTGTGAATGGGCGTGGCGTTCGGGTTTCGTAATCGCCTGGGGTCGCGGACGGTGATCTTCCGCTTTCGGGGCAACCCGGCGGGGCGCGGCGTCGTGAACACGGGTGATGGACACCGATGACGCACCCGTGAGCCCCGTGGAACCGAGCAGCGCGCCCGCGCCCGCGCGCGACCGCCCGCCCCGCCCGCCCGGTCGGTGGAAGCGGCGGGTCGGGTGGGGCGCCGGAGCGCTCGTCGCCGTGGTGGCGCTCGCGCTCGGCGGGCTGGCCGTGGCCGTGCGGGTGGTGGAGATCCCCGCGCCCAACGACTTCGCCCTCCGCGAGGCCTCGGTGTTCCTGCGCGCCGACGGCTCGCGCATCACCCAGGTCGGGGTGAACCGGCAGCCCGTGGAGTTCGCGGAGATCCCCGAAATGGTGCGGCTGGCCGTGCTCGCCGCCGAGGACCGGTCCTTCTACGACGACCCCGGCGTGTCGGTCAGCGGGGTGCTGCGGGCGGTGAAGAACAACCTCGGCGGCGGTGAGCTGCAGGGCGGGTCGTCGATCACGCAGCAGTACGTGAAGAACCACTACCTCACCCAGGAGCGCACCCTCGGCCGCAAGGGCAGGGAGCTGCTGATCTCGTTGAAGATCGGGCAGGACGTGCCCAAGGACGACGTGCTGCGCGACTACCTGAACACCGCGTTCTTCGCCAGGGGCGCGTACGGCGTCGAGGCGGCGGCTCGCGCGTACTTCGGCACGCCGGTGAGCGCGCTGGGCGACGACGCGGCGAAGGCCGCCTACCTGGCCGCGCTGCTCCAGTCCCCGTACCGCTACGCCTCCGCGCCCGACGACCCGGAGGCGGCGGAGGACCTGCGCGCGCGGTGGGACTACGTGCTCGACGGGATGGTCGCCGAGGGCTGGCTGGAGCAGCCCAGGCGCGCGGCGCTGGTGTTCCCGGACGTGGTGCGGCACCGGGTGGACGAGCTGGCGGGCGAGACCGGGTACCTGGTCGACGCCGCGACCCAGTACCTCGACGGGCAGCACCGGCAAGACCTGGGCGCGCCCGACGCGGCGATGCTCGCGCGCGGCGGGTACGAGGTGGTCACCACCTACCGGCCGGAGGCGATGGCCAGGCTCCGCGAGGGCGTCGCGCGGGCGCTGGAGGGCCTCGACCCGGTGGGCAGCGCGGCCGACCGGGACGTCCGGGTCGGCGCGGCGACGGTGGCCGAGAGCGGTGCGGTGCTGGGCTTCTACGGCGGGGCGGACTACCTGGAGCGCGGGTACAACGACGCGCTCCAGGCCAGCGGCCCGGTCGGCGACCTCGCCGGGGTGCTGCGCAGGGTCGCGCTCGGCGACGGGGCCACCAAGGACGGGTACGCGGAGCGGCTGGAGCGGATGCTGGTCACCGAGGTCGGCGGCGAGCGCGGGACCCTCGCGACCACCCCGATGCGCCTGGCCGCCGCGTTCGTCGCCCTGCACGGCGAGTACCGGCAGCCCCACCACGTGTCCGAGGTGCGCAAGGACGGGAAGGTGGTGTGGCGGGCCCCGAACGCGGCGCCGGAGCGGAAGTCGCCCCACCCGGCCGTCGAACCGGGCGAGGTGGCGCCCGCCGTCCCGGCGGGGAGCCTGGACGAGAGCGGCCAGTGGGCCTGGTCGCTGGCGGGCGGTGACGGCGAGGCGAGCGCGGCGGTCCTGTTCGCGACCGAACCCGACGGCGCCCGCAACCGCGCCCTGCGCGGCATGACCCCGCTGGGGGAGCACCGCGCCGACGACCCGGCGGCGGCGGTGCGGGTGGGCGCGGTGCTGGGGCCGGTCAGGGCCCTGGGGTGGTGACGCGCGGGACGCCCGTGAGCGGTCCCCGCACGGGGCCCGGTCCCGCCGTTCCGCGTCCCCGGCCGGAGCGCCCGGCGGGATCAGTCGTCCGCCTCGTCGCCCAGCTCGTCGTCCGCCTCGCGGGTGATCTCGAACAGATCCTCGAACCCCAGCTCGGGGAACGCCACCAGCGCCCCCGCGATGAACTCCGCGTCCGGCGGTCGCACGCCCGCGCGCACCACGGCCAGCGCCGACGGCGACAGGGACATCGCCGCCGCCGCGGAGACGCCGTCGAGCCCCGCCTCGGCGATCGCCGAGTCCAGGGCTCCGGTGCGCAGGATGACGGTGTGGGGCATCGGGTCCTCGTTCGGCCGTCCGGAGGGTCGCCGCAGCGTACGCGCGGCGCGGCGACCCCACCCGGAACCGGTGGCCGACCTCACAGGGCCCCGCTCAGCGGCGCGGCTCCCAGCGGAACATGCGGGTCGCCAGCAGCACCGCCACCACGACCCACGCCAGGGTCGGCCCGAGCAGCAGCAGCGAGTCGCCCAGCTCCGCGCCGCCGTCCCACGCGTCGCCGACCAGCTCCGCCGCCGCCCCGCCGGGCAGCAGCCGCTTGACCAGCGCGAGCTCCTCGGTCCCGCTGATCCCCACCCAGCTCGCCACCCCGATCACCCCGATGGTGATCGGCAGCGTCGTCACCTGCGCGTGCTCCGGCGAGTTCGTCACCCCGGCCGTCGCCAGCCCCAGCCCCAGCAGCATCACCAGCGTCGCCAGCACCGCCACCACCAGCAGCGCCGGGTTCTCCGGCGTGCTGGTCACCGCCGCCAGCACCACCAGGATCGCCCCGACCTGCACCACCGAGATCAGCGTCAGCGGCAGCACCAGACCGGCCAGGATGCCCACGTCGCTCAGCGGCGTCGAGCGCAGCCGCTTCAGGAAGAGGTTCTGCCTGCGCGAGGCCAGCGTCGTCACCACCGTCGTGTACAGGCCGATCGACGCCACGGTGAACAGCACGATCGTCGCGATGTACCCGAGCCCGCCGAGCCCGGCGAACACCTCGTGCTGGTTGATGAAGAACGCGCTGACCGCCGCGGGCATGATCAGGCTGGTGACCAGCACCAGCCGGTTGCGGAACAACTGGCGCAGCTCGCTGAGCGCGATCGAGAACATGGGATTCCCTTCCCCGGTGGTGGAAAAAAGCGGCGGTGGTGAGAGCGGTCAGTTGTCGTCGAGCGAGCGGAACACGTCGTCCAAGCGGGTCGGCCCGGCCTCCAGGTCCGGCAGCGCCACCCCGTTCGCGCGCGCCCACCCCAGCAGCGCGTACAGGTCGTTCTCCAGCTCGAACGTCTCCACCCGCAGCGCCCCGCCGTCCAGCCGCTTGGCGGGCAGCGGCAGCTCCGGCGCGTTCGGCGGCAGCGTGAACCGGATCGCCGACGGCAGCGCCCGCGTCAGCTCGGCCACCGTCCCCTCCCGCTGGAGCGACCCCCGGTGCATCAGCCCGATCCGGTCGGCGCGCTGCTGCGCCTCCTCCAGGTAGTGCGTGGTCAGCACGATCGTGGAACCGTTCTCCCGCAACCGGTCCACCGCCACCCACAGGTCGTCGCGGGACTGGATGTCCAGCCCGGTCGTCGGCTCGTCCAGGAAGATCAGGTCGGGCGTGCCGTACACGGCGGTCGCGAAGTCCAGCCGCCGCTTCTCGCCGCCGGACAGCTGCGAGACCTTCGTGCCCGCCTTGCGGGTCAGGTCCACCACGTCGAGCACCCGGTCCACGTCGTCCTCGCGCCCGCTCAACCCGCCGATCAGCGCGACCGACTCGCGCGCCGTCAGCTCCGGCGCGAACCCGCTCTCCTGGAGCATGATCCCCATCCGGGGCCGCACCGCCCGCCGGTCGCGCGGGTCCTTTCCGAACACCCGCACGGTGCCGGAGGTGGCGCCCCGGTGCCCCTCGACGATCTCCAGCGTCGAGGTCTTGCCCGCGCCGTTGGTGCCCAGCAGCGCGTACAGCTCACCGCGCCGGACCTGGAACGACAGGTCCTTCACGGCCTGGAAGTCGCCGTAGGCCAGGTTCAGCTTCTCGACGTCGATGACAGCGGTGGAGGTCATGGCCCCAATTCCAGCCGCTGCGGTGATCACCCGGCAGTGCGCCCGCGTCACCGATCACCCGTGACATCTCTCAGGGTCCACCCGTGACACCACGTCACTGGTGACCCGGTCCGTCCACGGCGCACACTGGTGGGCGGCCCGCCCCCGACCACGGAGAACCCCATGAGGACCGGATCGCCGCGCGACCGCGAGCGGACGGTGGTCACGCGAGGCCCCATCCGCAGGCTCAACCTCCTCAGCGGGATCCCGCCGCTGGTCCTGGTGGCGGTGGCGAGCGTCTTCTTCGACGCCACCAACCTCGTCCAGGCCGCCGTCATGCTCATCGGGGCGTCGGTCGGCGTGGTCGGCTACCTGCTGTGGACCTCCGGCGACCTGCACCGGTTCCTGCTGCCGCTGATGGGCGCGGGCGCCGCGGTGTGGGTGCTCGCCGCGCTGGTCACCGGCGGTTCCACCGGGTACCTCGGCCTCGCGGTGGTCGGCACGTTCGCGATCCCCACGCTGCCCCGCCACCGCTACCTCGCGATCACCGGGCTGATCGCGTTCACCGCCGCCGTCGGCGGGGCGAAGATCCTGCTCGACGGCCCCGACGTCCTCCGCGAGTACGTCGTCATCCCCGTCGCGGTCACCGCGCTGATGGCCGCGGCCATGTTCCCCAGCCAGCGGTTCTACGACATCGTCAACGAGCTGGACGAGGCGCGCGAGCGCGAGGCCGAGCTGGCGGTGGTGCGCGAGCGGGTCCGGTTCGCGAGCGACCTGCACGACATCCAGGGGCACACGCTGCACGTGGTGAAGCTCAAGGTCGCGCTGGCGCAGAAGCTGCTGCGGGTGGACGTCGACCGCGCCGAGGAGGAGCTGCGGGAGGTGCACGCGCTGGTCGCCGACACCATCGCGCAGACCAAGGACCTCGTCTACGCGCAGCGCAGGCTCAACCTGTCCGCCGAGCTGGAGAACGCCAAGAACCTGTTCGAGGCGGCGGGGATCCGGGTGCGGCTGCGCCGCGAGTCCGATGTGGACGAAGGCGCGAGCGAGCTGCTCGGCCAGGTGCTGCGCGAGACCACCACGAACATCCTGCGGCACGCCGAGGCCACCCGCGTGGCCATCACCCTGTCCGCGTCCGCGATCACGATCGTCAACGACGGCGCCCAGGACGCCCCGCCCGCGCTGCGCGGACTCGCCGCCCTCGCCGAACGCCTCGCCGGGCGCGGTGGGACGCTGACCGTCGAGCAGCGGGACGGTTCCTTCACCACCGCCGCCGCACTGCCCGCGACCGGCCAGGAGGGGGAGCGATGACCACCGTGGTGCTCGCCGACGACGAGGCGCTGCTGCGCAAGGCCATGGCGGCGCTGCTGCCGCTGGAGGGCGAGATCACCGTGCTCGCCGAGGCCCACGACGGCGAGTCCGCCGCCGAGGCCACCCTGCGGCACCGGCCCGACGTGCTCGTCATCGACCTGGAGATGCCCGGCGTCGACGGCCTCGGCGCGGTCGCCCGCATCCGCCGCGACCTGCCCGGCCAGGTGATCCTGATGCTGACCAGGCACGCCCGCCCCGGCGTGCTGCGCAAGGCGCTGAAGCTGGGCGTGCAGGGCTTCGTCAGCAAGGCCGCCGAACCCGCGCACATCGCGACCGTGATCAAGACCCTGCACGGCGGCAAGCGCTGGGTCGACCCGGACGTGTCCGCGCTCGCCGTCGTGGACGACTGCCCGCTCACCGACCGCGAGGTCGACGTGCTGCGGGTGACCGGCGAGGGCTACTCGGTGGCCGACATCGCCGCCCGGCTGCACCTGGCCGAGGGGACCGTGCGCAACTACCTGTCGAACGCGATGCAGAAGACCCAGACGCGCACCAGGCACGAAGCGGCCCGGTACGCGCGCGAGCACGACTGGCTGTGACGCGGGGGAGCGCCCACGCCGGGCGCTCCCGACCACGCCGGGCGAGCCCGCCGGTCGCGGACCCGCCCACACCCGGCGGGTCCGCCCCGAGCTCAGCTCAACCGCCTGATCTCCCCGCGCACCCGGTAGAACGACCCGTTCGCCGAGGTCACCACGTCGTGCACCAGGTACCGCGCCCCCGGCACCCGGATGTTCTTCGGGAACTGCACGCCCCACCCCCGCTCGTACCCGTCCGACACGACGTGCACCCGCAGCCGCCCGTTCTCCTGCACGCACTCCACGACCACGCCCTCCCCGGCGGGCACGTGCGCGACCGACACGACCTCCACCTCGGCGGTGGCCTCGACGCGGGCGATCGCCCCCGCCTTGATGTCCACCCGCTCCGGCACCTGCCCCTGCTCGGCCGCGCGCACCGCCTCCGGGCTCGCGTCCAGGCAGGCCAGCGACCCGTCCGTGGTCACCAGGTACAGCCGCTCGTCCCGGTACTGCATGGAGAACGCCGACCCGCAGCCCGTGGCCAGCTTCCACAACCGGGTGCCGTCGGCGGCGAAGCAGTACACCGAGGACTGGTTGTCCCCGGCGAACACGAACTCCCCGTCCGGCGAGGTCGCGCAGGAGAACACGGCCGCGTCGCACCGGTAGGACGCGGTCTCGCGCCCGGTCGCCTTGCTGAACCGGTGCACCAGCGCCCGCGAGGTGCCCGCGTACACCGCGTCCCGCTCCTGCCAGCCGAACAGCACCGCCCCGGACGTGTCCGAGTGCCACGCCTCGTCGCCGCGCCCGGTGTAGTGCGTGACGCCCCGCGAGTGCCCGTGGAAGACGCCCTCGTCCGAGCAGCGCACCATCCACGCCCCGTCGCCGCTGGCGCGCCGCGACCACTGGAACTCGTCCTCGTGGTCGACCACCGTCACCCGGCCCTGCCGGTCGGAGACGCCGAGCACGCCGTCGTGGATGTCGAGCCAGTAGATGTCGACGTCCTCGGAGATCTCGTACGCCACGCGCGGCACCTTGCCGCCCAGGTCGTAGACCTTGCCGTCGTCGCAGCCCGCGTAGATCCAGAAGTCGTCGGCGACGATGCACTTGACCGCGTCCGGCAGGCCGAACCGCCCGGTGACCTGCCCGTCGTGGGTGAGCGTGTAGACGTCGCCCTTCTCGTTGCCGACCCAGGCGTGGTCCTCGCCGATGAAGATCCCGAACGCGGGCGCGCCGGACGCGAACCGCCACAGCACCGGGGCCTGCCGCGCGCTGGACCGGGTGCTGACGATCTCCCGCCTGCTCACCGCCCGCCGCTGCCGCACGCCCCGCACGGCCTCGGCGTAGCCCTTGCGGACCTTCTCGCCGATCTTCTTCTGCGCGGCCTTGACCGCCTTGTCGTGGTCCGCGAAGGAGGACTGCCGGACCTGCCCGGACTCCCCGATGCGCCCGAAGGTGATGGTGACCTCGGCGCCGTCGACCCGCACCTCGTAGAACTTGTGCGCACCACCGCCGGCCTCGGACAGCTCCAGGTAGGTCGTCGTGGCAGACATGCGATCGCTCCCTCGTCGTGTGATCTGGGGGGAACGGTAGTTGGCAGCACCGACAAAAACCGGCGGAACGCCCGATGACCAGCGATTCCGCACCCGTGACGCGCACGCGGAGTGCCCCGCCGACCCCGCTCCGCTACGGCCGGACCACCCCGCGCGCCAGGTGCACCCGCCCCCGCAGCGGCCGAACCCCCGGCGTCTCCAGGCTCACCCGGTGGATCTCGTCCAGCACGGCCTCCCGCATGGCGCGCTCGTGCGCCTCGGGCGAGACCCACTCGGCGTAGTTCAGCACCCTGGTGCCGTCCTCGCTCAGGTGGAAGTGCGCGCTCACCGCGCCGGACAGCGGCCCGGCGGCGACAGCGGCGTCGACGACCGCCCCCACGACGTGCCGCTGCCGCTCGGGCCCGTCGACGTCGAACCCGGCCGTGATCACGCAACCGGGCGCCCCGGCCCCCGAGGTGCTGCGCGCCACCCGGTACCGGACCCCGCCGACGTCCCGGACCGAGTCGTCCGCCCACTGCGCGTAGGTGAGCACCACCTCCCCGTCCGCGCTGGCGAACACGGTCGCGCTCACCAGCCCGTCCGGCGGATCGGCCCACGCGGCCAGCGCGTCGGCGACGGCCTCGTCCTGCGGTCCGGCGGCGTACTCGGTGCTGATCGTCACGAGCGCCACGTCGGGCCGGGTGACGTCGGGGAGCTGAACCTGGTCCACGCGCCCGACTATCGGGGCGCGGCCTCGGGGTGATCAAGCGCTTTTCCGCCCCCGCCCCCGGAAGGCAGGCCCGCTGACCGCTGCCTCCGCCTTTCGGCGGATGCTCGAGGGGGACGCGGACCGCCGACCGCGCCCTTGGGCTCGTTTCGTGCTGAAGGACCGGACGAGGCCGAGGACCGTCGCGGCGTGGGCCTGGGAGAACGGGCTGGTCCCGGTGCGGGAGTAGCGGAGTTCGCGCCACTCCGGCATTCGCTGCTGCGTGAGCGCGTGATTTCGCTGGGTGATTATCCGGTGTGCGGGCAGCGGATTTTCTCCGGTCCCGGAACCGGGTGCGGGAATGTCGAGCGACGGATTTCCCAGGTCAGGAACTCGGTGGCGCCGGTAGGGCGCGTGCAGCACGGCTGTGCTGCGTTCGGTGGCTTGCCTGTTCGCTCGACCGGGGTGACCACTGCTCCTTTAGGGTTAACTATGCAGATTTTTGCTGAGAACTGTGTTAAAGGACTTGTTTAAGGGGTTCTTGTTGGTTTTGTAACAGTGAGGATTCGGCTGTATCGCCGGGCCCGCTTCCGGCGATGGTCATCGTGTTCCGGTTGGACCGAAGGACAGGGGGCGGGAAGTGGTTGACAACGGTGCTGCTTCGAATGAGCGGGGCACTGCGGTGGGGCGTGCGGTGCGGCTCTTCGAGTTCCTCGCCCGGAGCCAGCAGCTCAAGTCGAACCCGGTCCGCACCACCAACGGCTACCAGCTGACCCTGTGGTTCGGCGACCTGCCGGACCACCCCTCGGTCCGGTCCGCGCACCTCGACGTCGCGCCCGAGCCCGGTCGGACGCTGCTGGAGGTCGACCGGGTCCCCCACCAGGACCCGCCGGAACCCGGCGCCGCGCTGAGCCCCTGGCTCGACGGCGACTGGGACGAGCCCGGCGACGCGCCCCGCCTGCGCGAGTCCCTCGGGGAGGACGAGCAGCGCGTCGCGCTCGACGACGTCCCCGAGATCCGCGAGTCGCACACCGCCTGGCTGGAGCGCTGGACCCCCTGGGCCGAGAAGGAGAGGGTGGACAAGCCCGCCCGCGACGTCTACAACGAGCTCTTCCACGCCTACGTCACCGCGACGGGGCACGCCGAGGAGCTCGAACTGGTCATCGGCGTCGGCTGCCTGTCGTGGGCGCCACCCGGCCACCACACCGTCCAGCGGCACCTGGTCACCGTGCCCGCCACCGTCCAGCTCGACGACCTCAGCGGCACGCTCTCCCTGCACCAGGCCGAGGCCGTGGAGGGCGTCACCGTCGAGCTGGACATGCTCGACCCCGGCCTCATCGCGAACCCCGCCCACGTCGTCCAGGTCAAGGCCGAGGCCCGCGAGGTCCACTCCTCCGCGCTGCACCGGGACTCCCTCGGCCACGTGCTGCGCAGGCTCGTGCACGCCCTCGACGGCGACGCCGCCTACCACGGCGACCTGGACGGCAAGCAGCCCGCGACCCGGCACGCCGTGGCGGCGTTCGCACCCGCCCTGATCCTGCGCAAGCGCTCCCGCCAGGGGATCGTGGACATCCTGGACGACGTCGCCAGGCAGCTCACCGACTCCGGCGCGGTCCCGGACGGGCTGCTCCCGCTGGTCGACCCGGACCACCGGCCCGCCGCCGAGCGCTCGCCCCAGCCGGGCGCCCTCGTCCAGCTCGACGAGGAGCCCTTCCTGCCGCTGCCCGTCAACGAGCGGCAGCTGCGCGTCCTGGCCCAAGTCGACGCCAAGGCGCAGACCCTCGTGCAGGGCCCACCGGGAACGGGCAAGACCCACACCGTCGCCGCGCTGCTGTCCCACCTGCTCGCGCAGGGCAAGCGCGTGCTGGTCACCGCGCACACCGACCGCGCCCTCAAGGAGGTCCGGGCCAAGCTGCCCGCCTCCATCGCGCCACTGGCCGTCTCGGTGGTCGGCTCCTCCCGCTCGGACCTGACCGACCTCAAGGTCGCCGTCGAGCGGATCAGCCAGGTCTCGGGCGAGTACGACCACGAGGGCGCGCGCCGGACCGTCGACGACCACCTCGCGGCGATCGACGGGTTGCGGCGCGACCGCGCCGAACTGCACCGGCGGCTGGTGGACGCGCGCGGCCAGGAGGTCGTCGAGCACGAGGTCGGCGGCCACCGGGGCACCCTCGCCGCCCTCGCGCGGCACGTCGAGCACGACCGGGGCCGCTTCGGCTGGATCACCGACCTGGTCGAGGCCGACGGCACGAACCCCTCCCCGGTGGCCGGGGGAGACGTCGCGCGGTGGCACGCACTCCTGCTCGACGAGGCGCTGAACGCCGACGAACCCGAGTCGCGGCTCCGGCTGCTGCCGCTCGCCGACGTGCCGACCCCCGAGGAGTTCGCCGCGCTGGTCGCCGCCGAGCGCCGGGCCATCTCCGCCGAGGAGGGGCACAGCGCCCTGGCCGGGCACTCCGCGTTCGACGCCGTGCGCGGCCTCGAACCGGCCACCAGGGAAGTGCTCCGCCAGCGGCTCAACGGTTTCGCGCGCGAGGCCGAGGACCTGTCCCGGCGCCGCGAGCAGTGGATGGACGGCGCGCTGGCCGACGTGCTCGCAGGCCGCGCCACCCCCTGGCGCTCGCGCGGCGACCAGGTCGCCCAGCTCGTCGACCGCGCCACCCCGCTGGTCGACCGGCTCGGCCCGCTCACCGAGGTCGAGGTCCGCGAGGGCGAGCTGGGCGCGCTCGTCGCGCTCGCAGGCGCGCTGCGCGCGCACGTCGCCGAGGGCGGCAAGCTCAAGACCAACCCGGACGGCTCGCCCAAGGCGGGCGTCCTCGCGCCGAAGCCGGTCAAGCAGGCCCAGCCGCTGTTCCAGGCGGTGCGCGTCAACGGCGTGCCACCGACCTCGGTCGAGCAGCTGGACGCCTTCCTGTGCTGGGCCGAGGCGTGCAAGGTGCTGGGCGCGCTGGACCGGGCGTGGCCGGACTCGGTGCAGGTCCCCGCCGAGGACACCCTGGGCGAGCGGCTCCAGTGGCACGTGACCGAACTGGCGCAGCTGCGCCGGGTCCTGGCGCTGGGGCACGAGCTGGAGGCCGAGGAGCGCGGCCTCGCCGGCCTGGGCCTCCCCCGTCCCAACTGGACGGACCTCGAAGCGGTCCAGACCTACGCGCGGCTGGTCGACGCCGCCGCGGCCTTCGACGCGCGGACCGCCGCGACCGTGCCGCTGCAGGAGGTCGTGCGGACCGCCGACGAGGTGGCGCGGTGGGCGGACGCCGCGCCGTGCGCGCGCGACTTGGCCCGCGCCGCCCTGGAGCGCGACCACGAGGGGTACGCCGGGACCCACCGCAGGCTGGCGAGGTTGGCGGAGGTCGTCCTGGCGGTCCACGTCCGGGACAAGATCGCGGCGGCGCTCGACCGCGAGGCGCCCAGGGTGCTCGCGGCGGTCACCGCCGATCCCGGCGACCCGGCGTGGGCGGACCGGCTGGCCGGGTGGGACGAGGCGTGGAACTGGGCCGTGACGCGGCGCTGGGTCCTGGAGCGAGGCGCCGAGGACGTCAACGCGCTGCAGGCCGAGGTGCTGCGCGTCGACGAGGCGGTGCGCGACAGGGTCGAGCGGCTGGCCGCCGAGCGGGCCTGGGGGCACGCCGTGTCGCCGGAGCGGCTGTCCGGCAAGGCCCGCGCCGACCTGCAGCAGTACGCGCAGCTGGTCAAGCGGCTCGGCAAGGGCACCGGCGTCTACGCGGCCCAGCGCAGGGCCGAGATCAGGGCGGCGATGGAGCGCTGCCGTCCCGCCGTGCCGGTGTGGATCATGCCCGTCTACCGGATCGCCGAGCAGTTCCGGGTCAGGCCGGACATGTTCGACGTCGTCATCGTGGACGAGGCGTCTCAGGCCGGACTGGAGGCGACCTTCCTGCAGTACCTCGCGCCCAAGATCGTGATCATCGGTGACGACCGGCAGGTCTCGCCGTCCGCAGTCGGGGCCGACCAGCAGCAGCTGCGCGACCTCGCCCAGCAGTACCTGTGGGACGACCCGTACCGCGCTTCCTGGCAGGACCCGAAGCGGAGCCTGTTCGACGAGGCCAAGATGCGCTTCGAGGGCATGATCACGCTCGTCGAGCACCGCCGCTGCGTCCCGGAGATCATCGGCTTCTCGAACCGGATCGCCTACGAGCCCGACGGGGTGCGGCTGGTGCCGGTGCGCCAGTACGGGGCCGACCGGTTGGAGCCGGTCAAGCCGGTGTTCCTGGCCGACGGGCACGAGCGGGGCTCGGACTCCTACCGCTACAACCCGGTCGAGGCCGACGCGATCGTCGACCAGATCGAGAAGTGCGTCGCCGACCCGCGCTACGACGGGCTGACCTTCGGCGTGGTGTCGCTGCTGGGCCCCACCCAGGCCAAGGCGATCGAGAAGCGGCTGATGGAGCGCATCGCGCCGGAGGAGTGGAAGGCGCGAGACCTCAGGTGCGGCGACTCCGCCGACTTCCAGGGCTCCGAGCGGGACGTCATGTTCCTGTCGATGGTCAAGGCCAGGTCCGACGAGCCCGGTGGCCGGGTCGTGGCGCAGACGCAGGACATGCACGTCCAGCGCTACAACGTGGCGGCGTCGCGCGCCAAGGACCAGATGTGGGTGTTCCACTCGCTGCGGCTGAGCGACCTGAACAACTCCGAGGACATGCGGTTCCAACTGCTGGACTACTGCTACTCGGTGGCCCGGCGCGGTGAGGACGAGGACGGCGCGCTGCGCGCGGTGGTGCCGGAGGACAAGCGGGTCGAGCCGTTCGACTCGCTGTTCGAGCAGCGGGTGTTCAACCGGCTGGTGGACCGGGGCCACAGCGTCGTCCCGCAGTTCCCGGCGGAGGGGTACCGGATCGACCTGGTCGTGGTGGGGCGCAAGGCCCGGCTGGCGGTCGAGTGCGACGGCGACGCGTGGCACGGGCCGGACGCCTACGAGCGGGACATGGCGCGGCAGCGCGACCTGGAGCGGTGCGGGTGGCGGTTCTTCCGCATCCGCGAGTCGGAGTTCTACGCGGACCGGCCCGCGGTCCTGGCGCGGTTGTGGAACGCGTTGCAGGAGTTGGACATCCACCCGTCGGGGTGGGTGTCGGAGGAGGACGACCCATCCGGTCCCGAGGTGGTGGTCGTGGCGGGGGAGTCGCCGGTCGTCGACCTCGTGGCCGCGGCGCCCGTCGTCCAGCCCGAGCCGGTTGTTCCGGTCGTGGTCCCGGCTGCTCCCGCGCCCGTCGTGGTCGCCCCGGAGCCCGTGGTGGTCCCGGAGCCCGTGGTGGTCGAGCCGGTCGTGGTCGAGCCAGCGCCCGCCCAGCCGGTTCCCGCCCAGCCCGAGCCCGTTGACCGGGCCGCTCGACCGCAGGAGGTCCTCCTCGCGCGGTACGACCCGTTCACCGGCGTCGTCGCCCCGCTGGGGGAGGCGGGCAAGCGCGACCTGATCGACGGCCTGGTGCGCGTCGTGGCCCAGGAGGGCCCGGTGCTGGGCGGCAGGCTGCACACCGCCTACGTCCGGGCGTCGGGCGCGATCAGGGTCACGAAGCAGGTGGCCAGCGAGCTGAACAAGGCGATCGCGCAGGCGGTCCGCGAAGAGCTGCTCGTGGAGGACAACCCGCTGGCCGAGGCCGGCCTCAAGGCGCGCACCTACCGGCTGCCCGACCAGCCGGAGGTCCGCACCCGCGACCTCGGTCCCCGCGCCCTGGAGGAGGTGCCGCCGAGGGAGCTGGTCGCCCTGCTGGACCACGCGGCCACGACGGGCGACAACCTCGACGAGGAGGCCCTGCGCCGCGCGGTCCTGGAACTGCTGGGGTTGAAGCGGCTCACGGACAACGTCAAGAACCGCTTCGAGGCCGTCGCGCCCCTGCGGGGGTGACGGGGCGACCCGGTGGCGGCGCTCGTGCTTCCCGCGCCGCCACCGGGACCTCACCTCACGGCTTCCCCGCCCGCCGGCACGCGTCCGCCCGCTGCTGCAAGAACGCCAGCAACCCGTTCGAGCGGCTCGCCCACGGGTCCGCGTCGGCCTGCGCGCCCAGGATCCGGAACTGCTCCACCGCCTCTGCATGACGCCCGTTGGCGGTCAAGGCGAAGATCGCGTAGCCGCGATCGGTCCGCACCGCCCGAGGCGCGTTGCCCTCCGCCGCCAGCCGGGGCAGCAGCACCTCCAGCGCCTCGCGCACCACCGGCGTCTGCCACGGCGCGTCGTCGTCGCCGTCCTCCCGGTCGGGCAGCTCCTCGGTCGCCAGCATCGGCAGCACCGCCAGCGACGGGTGCGAGCGCATCGCCTCCTCGGCGAACGCCATCATCAGCTCGTCCGACCCGTGCCACTTCGCGCACCAGTACTGCAACGCCTGCACGTGCCCGCCCCGGTGGTGCGGGTCCCTGGCCACCAGCTCGCCCCACGCCTCGCGGAACTGGTCGTGGTCGTAGCCGAGGCCCCTGGCGACCATCACCCGCGCCATCCACGGCGTCGGGTCGTCGGGCAGCAGACCGGCCGCCACGTCCACCGCCTCGTCGGCCTGCGCCAGGAACCGGTGGAAGCCCGCCGCCTGCTCGTCGCTGGTCTGGGCCGCCCTCCGGCTGCCGCGCGCCTGCCACGCCAGGTGCACCAGCGCGATCGAGCGCAGCGAGGCCAGGTCCGGGTTCGAGCCGTCCTTCTCCTGCCAGCGCCTCAGAAACGCCTGGTTCACCTCCACGCACCGCGCGAGCGCGCGCATCACCTCGTCGCGGCGCGCCCAGTCGCCCCTGGTCGACGCCAGCAGCTCGGCGCCCGCCTCCCAGCGGCCCTCGTTCGCCTCGGCCACCGCCCGGTCCAGCTCCGGGTCGGCGGGCGGCTTGCGCGTCACCTGGTCGTTGGGCACGAGCCCCCAGCGGGTGGCGTCGAACTTCTTCAGCAGCAGGGGCGCGAGCACCTCGTCGGGCAGGTCCTCCATCTCGACGCCGCGCTTCGACGCCTCCCGCATGAGCCGCAGGGTGTTCACGAACTTCTTGGGGTGCAACAACAACGACAGGACCACGTGGTGCTTCTTCCTGAACGGCTCGGTGACCGGTGTGAGACGAGGCGCGCACGGGTGGCGCGGCCGATCGCGGGGGAAGTGTGCACCACCGGTCAGCCGCGCGCCAACCGGATTGCGCTCCAGCGGAAGGAGCCGTCAGGCCCCCGGTTCCACCGCCGGGCACCGCGTCCCGTCCTCGGGCACCACCCCGTCCAGCAGGTACGCGTCCACGACACCCCTGGTGCACGCGCTGCGCTGGTACACCCCGTGCCCGCCGCCCTCGTAGGTGACCAGCACCACCGCGCCCCCGGCCTGCCGGTGCGCGTTCAGCGCGCCCGCGAGCGGCGTCGCCGGGTCGTGCGCCCCGTTCAGCATCAGGACCTTCGGCGCGCCGGTGATCCGCAGCGGTCGCTGCGGGTTCGCCACATCCGCCGACCGCCCCAGGCACGTCCCGATCGGCTGGTCGGGCCGCTGCCCGCCGCCCATGTTCGGGGCCACCCGCCGCACGCGCGCGGTCAGCGCGGCGTACTCGCGGAAGTCCCGCACCGGCAACGCCCAGTCCTGGCAGAACACCGCCGGGAACGGCTCCGCCACCACGTCCGCCCCGGCAGCAGATTCCCGTTCGGCCACAACGGTTTCCGGCTCGGCCTCCAACGCCACCAGCAGCTCCGCCAGCGACGCCCACGCGGGCGCGTAGAAGGCCCCGCGCACGTTCTTGCGCAACGCGTCCGCCGTGATCGGCGTGCCCGCGCCGGGCAGCACCAACGTCCCCCGCTCCGCCCGCTCCAGCAACCCCCGCCACACCGCGCCGACGTCCCGCCCGTGCAACGCGCACCCCGACGTCCGCCCGCACCACGCCACGAACTCCTCGAACGCGTCCTCCGCCCCGGCCGCCTCGACCTCGGCGTACCGCCACGTCCCCTGGCTGTGGTCCACGTTGCTGTCGACCACCACCCCGCGCACGCGCGCCCCGTGCCGCTCCGCGTACTGCTGCCCGAGCAACGTCCCGTACGACAGCCCGTAGAAGCTGATCCGCCGCTCTCCCAGCGCGACGCGCAACGCCTCCACGTCCTCCACCACGCTCAGCGTGTCCACGTGGTCGTGCAGCGGCCCGGTCCGCGCCCGGCAATCCGCCTCCAGCTCGGCGTTGTAGGCGGCCAGAGCCGCGAACTCCGCAGCACCACCAGGCGCAACCCGAGGCCGACGCCCCACCACCTCCGCGGAGCACACCACCGCCCCGCTCCGCCCCACCCCGCGCGGGTCGAACCCGACCACGTCGAACCGCGCCAGCACCTCCGGGCTGAACACCCCGTCCGCCCGCAGCACGAAGTCCACCCCCGAGTTGCCCGGCCCACCGGGGTTGACCACCAGCACCCCGATCCGCCGCGCGGGGTCCGACGCGACCCGTCGGGCCACGGCGACCCCGACCCGCCCGTCGCCGGGATCGGCCCGGTCGACGGGCACGGACAGCTCACCGCACTCGACGTCGGCCAGCTCGGGGCAGGGCGCCCAGGAGATGCCGGTGGGGGAGGGGGACGCCTGGGCCGTGCCCGCGAGCAGCACGCTCGCCACGACGACACCCAGCACGCGGACCAGCGGTCGCACAGCACTTCCTCCTTCGGTGGGGGAGTGCTCGGATTGTGCACCCGGCGCGGGGGCGGGATTAAGGGGCGGACGGCGCTTGGTCGCAAACCCGCGAATGGCGGGCGGCGTGCCTTAAGTACTTTATGGATAGTCCACTAAGGACTTTCAAGCCTTTTTGCGACCCGCGCCCCACCCCGTCGGAGCGGATCCGATGTCCCGCAACGACGCCAGGTACGCCATCGGCGGCTCGCCCACCGACTCGGTGAACCGCTTCGCCAGCGCCGCCCGCGACACCCCCGCGCCCGCCGCCAGCTCCGCCACCGTCCACGGGTGCGCCGGATCGGCGTGCAGCAGGCGCAGCGCCAGTGCCACCTCCGGGTCCGCGCGCGCCCGACCGCCACCGTCGAACCACGACCGCAGCGCCGACACCAGCATCAGGTCCACCAACCGGTCCGGCGCGCGCTCGGCAGGCCCCGCCGCCCCGTCGATCACCCCGGTCGGCGGCGCCAGCCGGGCGCTCGGCACCACCACCAGCCGCGGCAGGGCGGTCAGCGGCGCGCCCGTCCCGTCCGCGAACCGGTACACGCCGCTGAGCAGCACCACCGACCCGTCCGACTCCTGCCCCGGCGCGCCGTCCCACTCCCAGCGCAGCTCGCCGCCGTCCGGCGTCGTGGTCCGGCCGCCCGGCAGCACCACCGCGCTCGGCGGGGTCGCCGGGTCGTCGGCCACCGTGTACGGGGCCGGGCCGCGCAGCACGGCCACGTCGCCCTCCGCGATCCGCTGCGGCGCGGCGCCGTCCGGTCGCACCCAGGCCTCGCCGCGCACCACCGCCAGCACGGTCAGCGGGGCGCGCGCGGCCACCCGCACCGACCACGGCGGGTCCAGCAGGGAGCGCACCACGAACGCCCGGTGGGCGCCGGGGGCGTCCAGCAGCGTCGTGAGCACGTCCACGGCGTTCAGCCTAGTCGCGCGCGCGAGTGGCCCAACCGGGCCGCGCGAACGGGTCTGCCCGCCGCTCCGCGTCACCCGGACGGCCGTTTCCCGCCAGCGCCGGACGGCCGCCGTGCGGCAGACTCCCCCGGTGCCCACGACCGAGGTCGAGCTGCGCCTGCCGTTCCGCGCGCCGCTGCTGCCCGACAACCTCTTCGGACACCTCGCCGCCACCGCCGTGCCCGGCGTCGAGGAGTGGCGCGACGGCGCGTACCGCCGCACCCTGCGCCTGCCCGGCGGCCCCGGCGTCGTCGCGCTGAGCCCGCGCCCCGACCACGTCGCGTGCCGCCTGCGCCTGACCGACCCCGCCGACCTGGCCACCGCCACCGCCCGCTGCCGCTTCCTGCTGGACCTGGACGCCGACCCCGCCGAGATCGACGCCGCGCTCTCCGCCGACCCGGTGCTCACCCCGCTCGTCGCCGCCGCGCCGGGCAGGCGCGTGCCCCGCACCACCGACCCGCAGGAGCTGGCCGTGCGCGCCGTCCTCGGCCAGCAGGTCTCCACCGCCGCCGCCCGCACCCACGCCGCCCGCCTGGTGCTCGACCGGGGCGAGCCGGTCGACGACCCGGAGGGCGGCCTGACCCACCTGTTCCCGACGCCGCGCGCCCTGCTGGAGGTGGACCCGGAGACGCTCGCGATGCCGAGGTCCCGCCGCACCGCCCTGCTGAACCTGGCGACCGCGCTGGCGGACGGCCTGGACGTCGGTCCCGGCTGCGACCCCGCCCGCGCCCGCGCGGCCCTGCTCGCCCTGCCGGGCCTGGGGCCGTGGACGGTGGAGACGGTCGCCATGCGAGCCTGGGGCGACCCGGACGCGTTCCTGCCCACCGACCTGGGCGTGCGCGCCGCCGCGACGGCACTGGGCCTGCCCGACCGCGCGGGGGAGCTGGAGCGCAGGTCGCGGCGCTGGTCGCCGTGGCGGGCGCACGCCGTGCAGCACCTGTGGGCGACCGGGGACCACCCGGTGAACACCATGCCGACGTGAGGAGGACGGACGTGGACCGCGTGCACACCACGCTCGACAGCCCGCTGGGCGAGCTGACCCTGGTCGCCACCCCGGAGGGGGCGCTGACCGGGTTGTACGTGTGCGAGCAGCGCTACCTGCCGGAGAGCTACACGTTCGGCGAGCGCGACGACGAGGCGTTCGCGGACGTGGCGCAGCAGCTCGCGGAGTACTTCGAGGGCAGGCGCAGGGAGTTCACCGTGCCGGTGGACCCGCGCGGCACCCCGTTCCAGCGGGCGGTGTGGGAGGAGCTGCGGTCCATCCCGTACGGGGGGACGACGACGTACGGCGCGCTGGCGGTCCGCGTCGGCGCGCCGACGGCGGCCAGGGCGGTGGGGGCGGCGAACGGGCGGAACCCGATCAGCCTGATCGTGCCGTGCCACCGGGTGCTGGGGTCGACCGGGTCGCTGCGGGGGTACGCGAGCGGGATGGAGCGGAAGCTGTGGCTGCTGGAGCTGGAGGGGGCGCGGTGAGAGGTCAGCGGTCGCCGTCCCGGCTGGAGCTCACGAAGCGCTGGTAGACGTCCTCCGAGTCGGACAGCCAGCGGGCCACCAGGCCTGCTCGGTTGCGGACGCCGTAGCGGTCGAAGAGGCGTTGGAGGTGGGACTCCACGGTTTTCGGGGAGATGGCCAGGGATTCCGCGATCTCCCTGCTGGACATCCCCCGTGCGATCAGCGCCAGCACCTCGTCCTGGCGTGCGCTCGTGCGCGTCATGTCGCACCTGCCTCGGCGGTGAGCACTACCCGTTCGGCGACGGTACGGAAGGGGGTTGGGAGCGTCAAGGCGAAAGGGTTTTGCGAGTGGGGAGTCAGGCGTTCGAGTTAACTCTTCAGAGTTAGGTGGGCGCGGGTTCCGGACCCCGCGCCCACCTTTTTTCGATCAGCTGGACCGGTGTCAGTCGACGATGTTGTTCAGGCGCTTGGCCTTGTACTCGTCGCCGCCCAGGCCGTACTTCCTGGCGCGGTGGTCCGTGCCGTGGCCGCCGCGCTGCTCGTAGGCCGTGTACTCGGTCTTCTCCGGGTTGTTCCACTTCTCGAAGATCACCACGTGGCGGTCGGAGATCGCGCCGCCGGTGGAGTCGATGAAGAGGTCGCCCGGCAGCACGTCGGCCACCGCGATGTCGTGCGTGAAGTCCGCGCCTGCCAGTCCCACGGTGTTCGGGCCGGGTGCGGGCAGCTTCGCGGCCATCGACACGTAGCCCGAGCAGTCCTGCCGCCAGCCGTCCCAGTACTGGTCGTTGAAGTACGGCACCTGCGCGCCGTCGTTCGCCGTCAGCCAGCTCGCGGCCCGGTCGAGCAGTTCCTGGCGTGAGACCTGCGGCGCCGCTTCGGCGGACCTGGTGATCGTCGGCGCGGACTGCGCCACCGGCGTCACCGGCGCCGCGATCGCGGTGGAAGCGGCCGGGCCCCCGATCAGCGCGATTCCCAGGAATGCCGCGGCCGTTCCCCTGGTGATTCCCCCTGCGAGCTCCATCGCTCTCTCCCCTGTGCTTCGGTCGTTGTCCCTCGGCCTTGCGGAAACCACTGGACCGGAACCGGGAATTCAAGTCAAAGGTTTAGCGGGCGGATCGGTGGGAAATGGGCTACTTAAGTCGCTACCTGAAGGTGTGAAGAATTGTGGTGTGGCTTACCCATTTCTGGGGGTGGGGGAGGGGGTGGGGGTGGGACGGGGAGAGGGCTGCGGAGCGTGATCAGCGACTCATGTTCCGGGTCGTCCGGTGGGGAGTGGTCGGGTGGTGCGGGGTGTCGACGTCGGTGGAGGGGGTCGTGCGAGGTCAGGGGCTTGAGCGTGGGGGTGGGGTGGGTGCGCGGGAGCGAGGGGAACGGACTAAAAGGACATAGCGCACGGTAATCTCCCGAAACGGAGAGTGGTCCGCGTTGGACTAGGCTCGCGCCGTGCCGATGTTCAGCAAGGTCCTCTCCCTGGTGCCCACCCCGCTGCGGACCTTGGTCTTCCGGTACAGAGAGCTGCTGAAGTTCCTCGTCGTCGGCGCGACGTGCTTCCTGGTCACCACCGGCGTCAACTACGGGCTGAAGTTCACCGTCCTCAACGGCAAGCCGGTGACCGCGCTGGTGATCGCCACGATCATCGCGACGATCGTGTCCTACGTCCTCAACCGCGAGTGGTCGTTCAACACCAGGGGCGGGCGGGAGCGGCACCACGAGGCCGCGCTGTTCTTCCTCATCAGCGCCGTCGGCATCGGGCTGAACTCGTTGCCGCTCGTGGTGTCCCGCTACGTGTTCGGGCTGCGGGTGCCCGAGGTGAGCCTGCTCGTGCAGGAGGCGGCGGACTTCTTCAGCGGCATGATCCTCGGCACGCTGATCGCGATGGTGTTCCGCTGGTGGGCGTTCCGCCGCTGGGTGTTCCCGCAGCGGGACGAGAGCGCGAACCGGCCGGTGCGCAGGCGCGTTCGCGGGCGGGCGCGGTCCGGGGCGCACCTCGACCGGGCGGCCTGAGCGCGTCGCGTGGTCGGGCGCCGGGGGTTCCCGGCGCCACGGGACACCACGGGATCAGCTCCGCACGACCACCCGGTCGGCCAGCTCCTGGGGCAGCTCCAGCTTCGCCGCGAGCGCCGGGTCGATGGGCAGCACGACCTCCCGCAGCGCCGGGAACAGCCGCAGGCAGTCCACCACCGCGCGGCGCATCAGCTCGTCCACGACCTCGGGGTTGTCGTCCCACAGCTCCTGGAACTCGTCCTCGTCGTCCGCCGCCGCGACGTCCTTGCGGAACGTCCTGGCCGCGCGCGACTCGGCTGCCGCGAAGTCCTCGTCCGCCAGCTCCAGGTCCAGCGCCGAGGTGGACTCGTCGACCACCGACAGCAGCCGCCGCACGGTCGCCTGCGACAGGTCGCCCTGCGCCAGCACGGCCCCGATCACGGCCAGCGCGGGCGGCGTGGCGGACCAGACCGTGCCCTGGTGCACGACGGCCGAGGACAGGTGGTCCAGCGCCGCGCGGATGTCCCCGCCGTCCACCAGGGCGCGCAGGTGGCCCGGCGTGTCGGCGGCGCTCCCGTACGCGTGGAACAGGGTGGACCAGGGTGTTTCGGTGATGAACGCGTGGATCGCGTCCGGTTCGGGCAGTCTCACCTCCGCAGTGTCGCACCGGGCCGGGCGGCGGCGATCTCAGGGGGCGGGCACCGCGGGTGATCATCCCGGTGCGGTCGGGGAGCCCGGACGAGGACGTGAGCGGGAGCCCTGGCGAGCGTCTGGACGAGAGCCCGGACGGGCACCTGGACGAGAACGTGGAAGAGCGCCCTGGCGAGAACCGGGGGGACAGCCCGGAAGAGCGCCGGAACGACCACCCCGCCGACTACGTCGTTCGGAGTCGTGACAGCGGCCCCGCCCGGAGCGACCATGTGCACTCGGGGTCGGCTCGGGGAGGGGCTGCGCTGATGACGGGTGACCGGGTTCCCCTACCGGGCAGGCAGCGCGTGCTGGCGCTGGTGCGCGAGTTCCAGACCAGACCGGAGGCGCGCGGCGCGCCCACCTCCCGCCGCACGCCCGTCCTGATCCTCACCGGCCCCCGAGGCTGCGGCAAGACCGCCCTGCTGGACGAGCTGGCCCACCGGATGACCGACCTCGTGCCGCACGCCCGCGTCGACTGCGCCAAGCTCGACCCCGACGCGCCCTGGGAGGTCCTCACCTACCTGGCGTTCGAGCTCAACCGCACCGCCGCCGGTTACCGCGCCATCCCGTTCCCCCGCTTCTTCACCGCCCGCGCCGTCGTCGCGGCGAGCTTCCGGGGCGGGGACGCCAAGAACCCCGCCGACCAGCGCGCCCGCGTCCGCGAGGTGCTGGAGCAGTACCGCAGCGTCGACCGGCTCAAGGCGTTCCTCGCCAACCGGGCCGCCGAGGTCAGCGAGCTGCTGCCGGTGGTCGGCGGCCTGCCCGGCGTCGCGGGCGCGGTCCGCTACGCGCCCGCGCTCGTGCTGCGCGGCCTGGTGTCCCGGCCGCTGGGCCGCCGCGCCCTGCTCGGCTCCGGCGTGGACTGGTTCGGCTCCGGCGACCGCGCCTACGCCGAGCTCGCCCGCGTCCACCGGCTCACCCGCCCCGAGTCCGACCCGGAGGACAAGCGCGAGGCCGCCGAGTGGATGTGGCGGGCGTTCCTGGCCGACCTGCGCGCCGCGTTCGGCTCCGGCGCCGCCTTCGGCCGGGGCGCCGACGCCCGCACCTGGTCGCTGGACTGCGCGCTGCTGCTCGACGACCTGGACGCCGAACCCGGCCGCGCCCTCTACCGCGCCCTGGTCGCCGCGCGCGGGTCCGACGCCGACCCGCTGCTGGTGGTGGCGACCGGCGGCGCCGAGCTGGTCGAGGACGTGGCGGGCGAGGACGCCGTCGTGGCCGCCGAGGACGCCGGTCACGAGGAGTGGACCGCGCTCGGCTCGCCCGACGCCCACCCCGTGGCGCTGCGCGACCTCACCGCCGACGAGGTCACCGAGCTGATCGCCGACCGCGCCCCCGGCTGGCCGGGCTCGCGCCGGGTGATCGCCTCGGCGGTGCACCGGTTCACCGCCGGGCACCCGGCCGCCACCGCCCTGCTGGTCGCCGCGATCGCCGACGCCGGTCCCGGCGCGCGGACCCTGGCCGCCGTGCTCGGCAGGCGCTGGCGGCCCGCCGCCGACGAGCCCGACCGGACCAGGACCACCGTGGCCGAGCGGCTGATCCGCGAGTTCACCACCGACCGGGACGACCTGCCGCTGCTGGAGCTGTGCGCCGCCGCCCGCGACGCCGAGCAGGCGGTCCGGCTCGCCGACAGCGGCCTCGCCCCGACCCCGCCCGGACGCGACCCGGTGCCCGACCGGCTGCGCGCCCCCGGCCCCGACGGCCGCCCGGTGCTGCTGCCCGCCCTGCGCAACGCGCTGCTGCTGCGCCTGGCCGCCGACCCCGAGCGGTGGCGGGCCGCGCACACCTGGCTGCGGGACAACGGCGACCCCGACGACCGGCTGCACCACGCCCTCGCGCTGCGCGACGTGCCCGCAGTGGTCGACCGGCTCACCGCGCTCGCCGACGACCCCGAGCGCTGGCTGACCGCCCTGCGCACGGCGGTGACCGCCCCCAACGACCTGCCCGACGCCCTGGTCGTCCCGGCCAGGCTGCTGGCCGAGCTGGGCCTGCCGCACCGGGGCGGCGCCCGCGCCACGACCGCCCGGCTCGTCGTCGCCCTCTGGCTGGCGGAGGACCCGCTCTCGCGCGGCGACCGCGCCGACCTGCTCACCGGCGCCGCCGCCGACCTGGACGAGCTGCGCCGCGAGCAGCGGGGCAACGCCGAACCGCTGCGCAGGGCCGCCTCGGCGCTGCGCTCGCGCGGCGGTGAGCGGCCGGGGGAGGCCGGGCGCTGGCGCGAGCCCGCCGAGGAAGCGGTCGACTTCACCCCGCCGCTGCCTGCGAAAGCCCGCACCCGCTCCAGGGTCCGCGCGCTCGCCCTGGCCGCCGTGCTGGCCGTGGCCGCCACGGCGGTCACCGCCCACTCCTGGGAGCTCATCACCCGCTGCGCCGAGGGCGTGCACGAGCGCGGTGGCGAGTGCGTGGGCGTCACGGACGGCTCCTACGCGTTCGACCCGGCCGCCGAGGGCGTCTCGGCCGCCATCCTGGCCGAGAACGAGCGGGTCGCCGACCTGCCGCACGTCACCCTCGTGGTGCTGACCCCGCTGACGCCGCACGCCGGGGGCAGCGTCACCGACCGGCGGGTGCGCGCGCAGCTCGCGGGCGCGCACGTCGCCCAGCTCGCCGCCAACGGGGGCGACCGGCTGCCCAAGGTGCGGCTGCTGCTCGCCAACCCCGGCAGCCGCCAGCAGGAGTGGCGCCCGGTGGTCGAGCAGCTCACCGGCCTGATCGAGCCCGAGCGGATCGTCGGCGTGGTCGGCGTCGGCCTCAGCACCACCGCCGCCCACGACACCGCGCTCGCGCTGGCCGCCGCCGGACTGCCCATGATCGGCACCGTGGTCACCGCCACCGGCTTCAACACCGACGCCGACGGCAAGCGCGTCAAGGGCTTCGTCCGGGTCAACGCCACCACCGGCGACCAGATCGGCGTGCTGGCCCAGTACCTCGCGCAGACCGACGTCCGCGAGGCCGTCCTGGTCTACGACAACAGCGAGAGCGACCTCTACACCGCCACCCTGCACCGCGAGTTCGAGCGGATCTCCGCCACCGGGAGGCCCGCCGTGACCGTGCAGGGCCAGTTCGACGTGGAGGGCTCGCTGGACATCCAGTTCCGGGAGATCATGCGCGACCTGTGCGGCGACGGCGCGCCCGACACCGTCCTGTACGCCGGGCGCGCGGTCCTGCTCGACGACCTGATCGAGAGCCTGCGCGGCCGGGACTGCGTGCGGGACCGGCTGATCACCCTCGTCACCGGCTCGGACGCCGCCCTGCTGCGCACCAGGCCCGAGCTGCGGCCGGGCGCGCGGGACGCGTCGCTGCGCATCCTCTACACCCCGCACGTCGACCCGGACGCGGCGCGGCAGGCCGGGATCGCCGAGTTCGACGCGCTGGTCGCGGAGTTCGAGCGGCTCGGCCTCGACCCGCTCGACCTGTCCGACGGGTGGGGCGTGATGATGCACGACGCGGTGCTGACCGCGCGTGAGTCGGTCAGCCGGGTCAGCCGGGGGATGAACGCCCAGGCGGGGGAGCTGCCGTCCCGGCAGGACGTGCGGGCCGACCTGGAGCGGTTCGACCGCGAGCGCAACCGGGTGCTCGGCGCGGGCGGGGCGTTCACCATCGACGCGGGGACCGGGAACGCGGTGGGGCGGCGGCTGCCGGTGATGGAGGTCGGGCCGGACGGGAGCTTCGCGGTCAAGGCGATCGTCGACGTGCCGCGCTGAGCCGGGCCGAGCCGGGCCGTCCCGCACCGTGCCGTGCCGCACCGAGCCGGTCGCCAACGCCGCGCGACCCCTCGGTCACGCAGCGCGAGTTCCCGCGTTCGCCACCTTCGCCCAGGTCAGCGGCACGTAGGGTGCCGGGATGCCGATCACGTTCGACACCACCGGCCTGGAGCAGCGCGACACCTCGGTGTGGGTCAACCCCGCCACCGGCGGCGTCGTCACGCTCGACTACTTCGACCTGCCGCCCGACCTGCCCGCCGCGCTGGAGGACGTGGACCTGCTGCGCCACCGGCTCGCCGGGTTCACCGCCAAGGCGGGCTGCCTGATCGAGGCCGACGTCGTGCGGCTCGACGGCGTGCCCGCGCTCTACCAGCTGCTCAAGGTGCCCTTCCCGAACCGGCCCGCCGGTCAGGTGTTCCTGGCCTCCTACACCGTGCCCAGGGCCGGGTGCAGCGCCGTGCTCAAGCTCCAGTCGCCCGAGCTGGGCATGACCGGGATGCGCGAGGCCATGCTCATGGCGCGCCTCGGCCACGAGAACTGGTTCACCCCGCACCCGTACGCGCCCGAGCTCCAGGGCGTGCTGCCCCACCACCTCGGCGACGCCGCCGAGCACGACCCGCAGTTCCCCGACCATCCGCTGACCAGGGCGCGGGCGTGGGCGCGGCACGTGGCGCTCACCGGCCGGGTCGACCCCCGGTTCGCCGCGCTGCCGCCGTTCCAGCCGCAGGGCTGACCCCGCTCGGGCGGTGGGACCGGGGCAGACCCGGCCCCACCGCCCTGGGAGTCCTCACACCGCCTGGTAGGCGGCCGTCCAGAAGTCCCGGTGCAGCCTGCGGCTGTCCTCGTGGTCCAGCGCCACCGACGTCAGCAGCACCCCGGTCAGCCCGCAGCCGGGGTCCGAGAACGCGCTCGCGCCCAGCGCCGCCCGCCGCCCGAACTGGCCGACCCCGGCGAAGTCCGTCCGCCGCACCCGCACGCCCACGCCCAGCCCGAAGCCCCACGAGGTGTCCGGCAGGCCCGCGCGCTGCTCGTCGGTCAGCAGGTCCGAGGTCATCAGCCCGGCGGCGGACCGGCACAGCACGTCCGGCCGCTCGCCCAGCAGCGCGCGGTGCAGCGCCAGCACGTCGTCCGCCGTGGACAGCAGACCGTCCGCACCGGACTCGAACACCGGCTCCGCGCTGTGCCTGCCGTTCCACGGCGAGTCCGCCACGACCAGCGCCCCGGTCGCCGGGTGGTGCGCGTACGCGCTCACCAGCCGCTCGGGCGCGGCCCGGAAACCGGTGTCCGCCATGCCCAGCGGCTCGAACAGCCTGGTGCGCAGCACCTCGCCCAGCGGCTCGCCGACCACCCGCGCCAGCAGCACGCCCAGCACGTCCGCGTCGGACCCGGCCGCCCACCGCCGCCCCGGCTGGTGCGCCAGCGGCAGCTCGGCCAGCCTGCGCAGCCACTCGTCCGGCTCCAGCTGCCCGTCGCGGGTGCTGATGGGCAGCGCGGGCAGCCCGGCCGTCATGGTCAGCAGGTCCCGCAGCACCACCGGGCGCCGCGCGGGCTCGGTGACGTCGTCGTCGGAGGCGACCTGGAGGTCGGCCAGCTCCGGCAGCCACCTCGCCACCGGGTCGTCCAGCCCGATCGCGCACTCCTGCACCAGCAGCACCGCCGCCGCCGCGGTGGCCGCGCCGCTCAGCTCGCCCAGCCGGAACAGCGCGTCCCGGCGCAGCGCGCCCCGGTCCGCCGAGCCGTGCACCTGGGCGTGCACCTCGTCCCCGCGCGCCACGAGCGCGACCACACCCGGCACCGCCCCGTCGTGGACGTGCGCCGCGAGCACGGTCTCCAGCCGGCTCAACCCCGCAGCCTCAAGCACGCCTCTCCCCAACCTGAACGATGTCCTGCGCTTCCCGAGCACTCTACGCAACCGCCGGCCGCCGCTGCGCCGCTCGGGTGCCGAGGTCGCGCGGCCGGGGCCGGTGTGCGCAGGGTAGCCGGCGGACCCGGCGCGAGGTGCGGTTTCCGGGTTCGCGGGGCATTCGCGTCCCACCTCCCGGACGTTCCGGGGCGGGTCGCGGCGAAGCGCGTCGATCACGTCACGGGCGGTCACGGAGCGCACTGCCTTAAAAGAGGTTTAAATTTGCCTCGAATTTCCTTAAACAAGTGCGCGCGGGGGTGCGACCCACTGCGGCGGGGGTTCCGGGGAGTTCGCCGAACAAGGGGTTCGCGATTTGGTTGCAGATGGGAATTCGGGGTCCGGGAGGCCCGTTCCGCGCTCTCCCCGACGTGCCCGGTGTGGTGCCCGCCGCTCCCGCGCCCGCCCGGTCGCCGGGGTGTTCGGGCACGTCAGGACGTTGCCCACCAGCGCCGTCGTGGTCGATAACAACTTTTCCCGGAACTTTTCCGCCCGGTTCCGCCGCCCGGTCGGGCATAACGCGCGTCACGTCACCGGGGTTCGCCGTACCGCACCGCGGAACCCCTTCGCGCATTAGCCTGGCCTTGACATCGAGCGGTCGACCAACAAGTCTGTGGAAACGCTCTCACGGGACGGCGCAGGATTGCCCGCCCCGCCCTCCGGGTGGTCATCCTGAAAACCGCAGGGGGTGAGAGCCGAACTGCCCTGCAGCAGATGGAGGAGTTCGCTCGATGCGCACCAGAACGAAGTGGATGGGAGCGCTGGCGGCGGTCGCCACGGCCGCGACCGCCGCTACCGTCACCACCCTGATGCAGCCCGCGTCGGCGGCGGGGCCGGACCAGCTCCCGCTCACCGTCACGAACAACAGCGGCCGGTCGGACTCGGTGCACCTCTACGTGCTGGGCACCGACATCCGCAGCGGCAAGCTCGGGTTCGTCAACCAGTCGGGCGCGTTCACGGCCTGGACCGGCGGCACCAACCCGCCGTCGCCCGCGCCGGACGTGTCCATCAACGGCCCGGCCAACGGGTCCAGCTCCACCATCAAGGTGCCCAAGCACCTGTCCGGTCGCGTCTACATGTCGTTCGGGGAGAAGCTCAAGTTCTTCCTGACCCAGGACGGCCT
Organism: Actinosynnema pretiosum; assembly: GCF_024171695.1. Lineage (GTDB taxonomy): Bacteria > Actinomycetota > Actinomycetes > Mycobacteriales > Pseudonocardiaceae > Actinosynnema > Actinosynnema pretiosum. The sequence continues at coordinate 176,798 of NZ_JAMTCF010000008.1, forward strand.
GGTGCAGCCCGCGCCCTGGTCGCCCGGCGACGCGAACCACAACATCCTGTTCGACTGGAGCGAGTTCACCTACAACGACGCGGGCCTGTGGATCAACAGCTCGCAGGTGGACCACTTCGCCGTCCCGCACGCCGTCAGCGTGACCGGGTCCGACGGGGCGACCCGCAAGACCGGTGAGCTGAAGGTCAACGGGCGCGAGAACGTCATGAACGCGCTCAAGGGCCTCAAGGGCTGGGAGAAGACCGTGGTGACGCGGTCGGACGGCACGATCCTGCGCGCGCTCGCGCCGGGCAAGGCCGCCGAGGGCGGGCTGTTCAGCGCGAACTACCTGGACCCGTACATCACCCAGGCGTGGAACGCGTACACGAGCAAGACCCTGACCGTGGTGCCGTTCACCGACCAGCCGAGCGTCAAGTACTTCGGGCGCACCTCCGGTTCGACGATGAACTTCACCGACGGCTCCGGCAAGCAGGTGGCCTCGTTCCAGAAGCCGTCCACCCCGGACGTGTGGGGCTGCGACGGCAAGCTGGGCGCGCCGAACGACCAGGTGGTCGGCCCCATCGCCCGCACCCTGTGCGCGGCGCTGCACCGCTCCACCCTCGGCACGATCGACACCCAGCCGGGTGGCGGCGCGGCCGACTTCTACAAGGGCGACCTCACCAACCACTACTCGCGCCTGGTGCACGAGAACATGGTGGACGGGCGGGCCTACGGCTTCGCGTTCGACGACGTCCAGGCCCAGGAGTCCCTGGTGCACTCCGGTGACCCGCGCTCGGCGGGCATCACGCTGACCCCGTTCACCGGGGGCGGCAACAACGGCGGCAACAACGGTGGCGGGAACAACGGCGGCGGCAACAACCCGCAGCCGACCACCACCACGAAGCCCCCGACGTCGAACAACCCGCAGCCCGCGGGCGGCTCGATCGTCAGCGCGTGGCAGGGCAAGTGCCTCACCGTGCCGAACAACAACTTCTCCGACGGCCAGCGGCTGACCGTGTCCGACTGCACCGGCGGCGCGGGCCAGAAGTGGGAGTTCAAGGACGGCACCCTGCGCAGCGGCGGCATGTGCGCCGACGTGGCCTGGGGCTCCACCGCGAACGGCGCGGCGGTCCAGCTCGTCAAGTGCAGCGGCAACGCGGCCCAGAAGTGGGTGCTGTCCGGCGCGGGCGACCTGGTCAACCCGCAGGCCAACAAGTGCGTCGACATCGCCGAGTGGAACCCGGCCAACGGCGCCGTCCTCCAGATCTGGGAGTGCGGCGGCACGGCCAACCAGAAGTGGCGTCGCGCCTGATAGCGGAGTTGTGCAAGCGGGGCACCGGTCTTCGGACCCGGTGCCCCGCTTTTCCCGTTCAGCCGCAGGAGATGTCGTTCGGGTCCGGCTTGTGGCCCGTCGGGTCGGCGCCCGGCAGGTTCCGCTGGAAGTAGTCCTCCCACAGCGCCCCGGTCAGCAGCTGCCGCAGCTTCTTCGCGACCGCCTCGCAGCGCGCCGCGTCCCCCTTGGGGAACCCGATGCCGTACCGCTCCTGCTGCCCGAACGCCACCTGCGGCAGCACCACCACGTCCGGGTGCTTGGTCGTGTACCCGTGCAGCAGCAGCTGGTCCGTGGTCATCGCCGCCACCGACCGCTCCCGCAGCCGCGCGAAGCACTCCTCGTAGTACTCGACCTCCGACGGCGCCAGCCCCAACCCCTGGTACTCCCTGACCTGCGCGGCCGAGGTGGAGCCGCGCGTCACGCAGACCGCCTTGCCGCGCAACGACTCCATGGTCGGGTGGAGCGGCTGCCCGTCCTCGCCGCGCAGCACCAGCGCGCCCTGCTGCGAGAGCATGTACGGGCCCGCGAACAGCACCTTCTCGCGCCGCGCGTCCGTGATCGAGTAGCTGGCGAGCACCATGGACACCCGGCCGCCCGGTTGCAGCTCCCGCTCCCGGTCGGCCGTGCGCACCGGCAGCGGCTCGGGCCGGAAGTCCAGCTCGGCTCCCAGCCAGTTGAGCAGGTCGTCGTCGAAACCGCTGCGCTCGTTGGTCGCCGGGTCGACCGTGCCCCAGCCCGGCGAGTTCGGCGCGACGCCGACGTTGAACCGCTCGGGGAACAGCCGTTCCGGCTCGGCGCAGCCCACCGCCAGCGCCAGCACCGCCACCACCGCCAGGAACCCGCGCCGATCAGCCACGCAGCACCGCCTCGTCCACCCTGACCCTGACCTCGCACGCGGTGTTCCCGCCCGAGTAGTCCAGCACCACCTTCACCACCGCCTGCCGCTTCGCCCCCTCGAGGGACAGCTCCACCGCCTGGCCGGGCCTGCCGACCGCCTCGGCCCGCTCCTGCCCGTCCACGACGGGCGTGTACCGCAGCTCCGGCGACCGCTCGCAGTCCCCGGTCCTGCGGGCGTTCTCCAGGCTCAGCGCGAGCACCACCCGGTCCCGCTCGGGCGGGGAACCGGGCAGCTCCAGCACCCGCTCCTCCCCGTCCCGCCACGGCTGCCCGCCGGTGAACTCCTCGGGCACGGCCAGGTCCAGCGGCCGGGTGGCGTCCCACACCGCGTACCCGACCGCGCCGATCCCGACCAGCCCCAGCACCAGCGCGGCCCACTTCAGCCCGCGCGCCCAGTCGACCGGCTGCCTGGTCCGGCCGCGCAGCAGCTCCGGCCGCTCGGCGACCAGGATCGCGAGCGCGCCCAGCACGATCGACACCGGCAGCGCGAGCACGCCCGCGAGCTGGCTGGCGCCGTCCAGGTCGAGCAGCGCCAGGGGGGTGAGGGAGCCGAGGAACAGCGCGGCGAACAACCAGAGGACCCCGCCGAGGGGCTTGTCGCGGGTCACGGGCTCCTCCACCGGTCTTACTGGCGATTTCCCGGTCGGCTTCCTGCCACCGGGCCTCCTGCTCCTGTCTGGCGGCACCCCGCGCTGCCGCGTCCCACCGGACATGACCACCCCCTTCACCCCGTCCTGCCGGGGGAACCCGTGGCGGCCGGTCTGCCGCCAGTGCCGCACCCTCGGCGCGCGGCGGCGCTTCCTGCGGGTCACGCGCAGTCGATCAGCTTGTTCGGATCGGGCTTGTGCGGAGCCGGGTCGATGCCGGGCAGGTTGGCCTCGAAGAAGCTCCGCCACAGGGTTCCGGACAGCAGGCCCCTGAGCAGCTCGGTCACCTTCCGGCAGCGCGCCAGGTCCCCCTTGGGGAACCCGATGCCGTACCGCTCCTGCTGGCCGAACGACTCCTGCGCCAGCACCACGGTGTCCGGGTTCGCGGCGGCGTAGCCGTGCAGCAGCAGTTGGTCGGTGGACACCGCCGCGACCTCGCCCGCGCGCAGCAGGTCGACGCACTTCTGGTAGACGCTCTCCGCCCTGGGCACCACGTCCAGGTCGTACTCGCCCAGCTGCTGGGCCGACGTCGACCCCTCGGTCACGCACACCGTCCGCCCGCGCAGCGACTCCCGGTCCGGGTGCTCCGGCCTGCCGCTCGCGTCCCTGCGCACCAGCAGCCCCTGCCTGGTCAGCATGTACGGCCCCGCGAACAGGACCTGATCGCGCCGGGCGTCGGTGATCGAGTACGTGTGCACCACCAGCGAGACCCGCCCGCCCGGCCGCAGCGCCGCCTCGCGCTCGCCGTCCACCAGCGACAGCGGCTCGGGGACGAAGTCCAGCTCCGAGGCCAGCCAGTTGACCAGATCGTGGTCGAACCCGCTGCGCCTGGTCTCCGCGTCGACGGTGTTCCAGCCGGGCGAGCTGGGGGCGACGCCGACGTAGACGCGGTCGGGGAACAGGGGAGCGGGCTCCGAGCAGCCCACGACGAGCGCGACCACCGCCGCGAGCGCGACCACCGCGCGCCGGTCAACCACGGGAAGCCTCCTGGGGGACCTGGAGCACCACGGGATCGCCTTCGATCCGGACCTCGCAGGCCCGGTCCTCCTCGGCGTAGCGCAACCCGATCCGCACCTGCACCCGCTGTCCGTCGTCCTCCAGCTCCAGCGCGACCCGCTCGCCCGTCCGCCCGACCGCCTCGCGCGTCGTCCTCCCGTCCAGCAGCAGCGCGTAGCGCAACTCGCCCACCTCCTCGCAGCAACCGGTCGGATCGGCGTTCTCCACGCGCAATCACCCCCTCGCCGCCCTGCGCGGGCAGGAAACCAGTATCCGGAAAATTCCTGCCGGTGACCTCGGATTCGCCGGGGTCGGCCGAGTTGTTACGCGGGCGTGGGGAACGATCTCCAGGGGGTGCTCGATTCCAGGTCAGCGGGCATGAGTGCGGATCTCGTCGGCTTTTGCGGAACGATCGGGTGCATATCCCTCCGAACGTTTCGACCGTTCTTTTGCGGGACCGTCCGAAAACGTTAGTTGTGAAACATATTCGCTGATCCGGGGCCTGTGAAATGCCCTTATGATCGCCTTGCGGCGAGGTCACCCGGAATCGCCGTCCGGGGGGAGCGGAGGTGGTCGGTGTCCAGCCCGTGGCGGGTCGAGGGGGAGCGGGTGTGGCGGATGGGGAACCGGTTGCCGCGCGCCGACGCGGCGACCTTCCGGGTGCTCAGCTTCTCGTTCGCCCGCGATGCCGAGCGGGTGTGGACGCCGTGGCACCGGGTCAAGGCGGACGCCGCCACGTTCCGCGCGCTCGACCGGGGGGTCGTGCACGACGACCTCGGGGAGCCCGTCGCGCACGGCTACGGGGCCGACCGGGACGCCGTCGTGTTCTCGGCGGGCGTCGACCGGCCGGTGCGCGTGGCGGGCGCCGAGGTCGCCACGTTCCTGTCGCTGGGCGGGTTCTTCGGGCACGACGCGCGCTCCTGCTACGCACACGGCAGGCTGCTGCGCGGCGCCGACCCCGGTGACTGGCGGATCGTCGACCAGCGGATGCTCTACTCCACCTCGGGTGGCCGGGTCTACCACGCGTGGCGGCCGGTGCCCGCCGACGCGCGCACGTTCAGCACGCTCACCGTGACCAGCGCGGGCAGGCTCCGGCAGGTCGCCCGCGACGCCGAGTGGTTCTACCTGGACGGGGAGCCGGTGTCCGAGCGGGAGCTGGCGGAGCGGTTGCGGTGACCGGGATTCAGAGGCGCACCACGACCCGCGTCAGCGTCCCGTCGTACGCCCGCGACCCCGACTGCACCGGCAGCTCACCCGCGGGCCTCGGCGGCAGCAGCGCGGCGACCTCGGCGGGCAGCCCCACCCGGTGGTCGGTGACCGCCAGCTCCGCCCCGACCGGGCACTCCAGCTCGAACCCGTCGCCCTGCCCGTAGAACTCCACCACCCCGGCGGGCAGGTCCCGCCCGCCCGACCGGCACCCGGCGGGCGCCACGACCTGCGTGCGCCACACCCCGTCACCCGGCCGCACGCTCACCCGAGCGATCGAGTCCCCGGTCGCCACCTCCACCTCCGGCGGGGCCAGCAGCCCGCCGGGCGCGGGCGCGCGCAGCAGCGGGCCGGTCAGCATCGGGAAGTCCTCCTTCAGCAGCACCCCGCGCTCCGGCCGCTCGCCCAGCGCGTTCCACGTCCACGCGCTGACCTCCGGGTCGCCGGACAGCCACGACCCGCTGCCCCGGTCGTCCAGGTGGAGCAGCGCCGTGCGCAACGTCGGCTCCGCCCGCTGCACGCCCACCACGACCAGCCCGACCGCGACCACCGCCGCCCCCAGCCCGGTCCAGCCCCGCGCGGGCAGCCGGACCAGCAGCGGGACCAGCAGCACCCCGGCGACCCCGGCCAACCCGATCCCGGCGACCAGCAGCGGCGTGCCCAGCGCCACCAGCAGCGTCCCCACCACCGGTGGGAACAGCGCGGCGGCCACCAGCGGGGCCAGCGCCTCCAGCAGGTCGGAACCGCCCTCCACGGAACCGCCCTCCACGGGACCGTCCCGCAGCGCCGCCCACCACAGCGCGGGCAGCCCGGCCAGCAGCGGCCACTGCACCAACCAGGTCGCCCCCGGCACCAGCACCGCCGCCGCCACCAGCGGCAGCGCGCCCAGCAGCAGACCGCCCGCCACCAGCTCGCCCGGCCGCCGCCCGCGCAGCAACCGCGCCGCCACCAGCAGCGCCGCCAGCCCCAGCACGCAGAACCCGGCGGTGAACCAGCCCGGCTCGGCCGGGTTGTCCAGCGCCGCGAACTCCACCCTCGGCTGCGCCTTGGCCACCACCCGCCAGCCCAGCAGCGCGGCCACCGCCGCCGCCACCACCGCGCCCAGCAGCACCGCGAACACCCGCAGCACCCCGGTCGCGGAGAGCCCGCCGCGCCGCGCCCCCACCACGACCCCGGCGACCAGGCCCAGCACCGTCACCGCCGCCAGCCCCACCGCGAACCACACCGGGTAGCTCACCTGCACCCGCGAGAACAGGTCGAAGTAGACCGCGTCCCCACCCGCGAACCCCGAGGCCACCAGCCCCGGATCGGCGTTCCCCAGCGCCCGCACCAGCCCCAGCACGGTCTCCCCGTGGTGCTGCAGGCTGCCCTCGTCCAACCCGTCCGGGGTGTCCTCGATCGAGTGGTAGTCCTCGACGTGCTCGATGAACGCGCTGTTCAGCCCGTTCGCGCCCACGTCGGTGAACACGGTGAAGTCGCTGTAGTTCGGCATCAGCCGGTACACCTCCTTCGCGAGCGAGTTCCCGATCGGCCTGCTGCTCGCCCCCGCGAACGCCGCAACCAGCGGGCCGTTGCCCGCGCCGGTCTCGAACATCCACACCGGACCGCCGCTGCCGCGCGCCTCGAAGTTCAGCACCGCCGAGAACCCGGCCACGCCGTGCCGGTCCACGAACGCCCGCGCGCCCACCGACCCGGTCTCCTCGCCGTCGGTGAACAGGAACACCACGTCGTCGCGCACCCCGCCGGACGCCCCCAGCGCCCGGATCGCCTCCAGCATCGCCGCGACCGCCGCGCCGTCGTCGGCCGCGCCGGGACCGGTCGGCACCGAGTCGTGGTGCGCCACCACCAGCAGCGCCCGCCCGCCGGGCGCGGTCCCCGGCACCCGCGCCACCACGTTGTGCACGACCGCGTCCCTGGTCACGCCCCGCTCGGGCAGCTCGACCAGCACCCGGTCGGTCTCCTCCACGACCTCGGCGCCGTGCCCGCGCGCGATCCCGGCGATCACCGAGCGCACCCGCGCGTTCTCCGCGCTGCCGATCGGGTGAGGGCGCTGGGCGATCTCCCGCAGGTGCGCCACCGCCCGCCCGGACGAGAAGTCCCCGGCGGGCGCGTCCGCCGCCACCGGCTCCGGCGGGCGGAACGCCAGCACCGACAGGACGCCCACCGCGGCGACCACCAGCAGCAGGGACAGGACGCGGAGCAGCCGCACGCCGACCATCCGGCGACCCTAGTGCCGCCCGCGCCCCCGACCGGGCGGCCCGGCGTTCACAGCTGCGGAGAACCCTGCACACCCCGCAACCACCCTCCCTTAAGGGTGGTCACTCGTCCGTGGGGACGCGCAGCCAGGCAGGCGCGCTGAAGCCCTTCTCCGGGACCTCCACCAGCGCCCGGTGGAACCCCGACAGCCCCGCTCCCGGCGCGGTCGCCTCCCGGTGCAGCCCGTCGGACAGGGCGAGCGCGTGGTCGACCCTGGGCGCGTCGCGCAGCGCCTCGCGCAGGACCCGCGAGTCCACCAGCCGGTTCACCGCGATCGTGGCGTCGCCGACCCACCCGTTCACGCCCGGCTCGACCACGCCCCGGTCCAGCGCGACCCGCAGCCGCAGCCGGGAGTGCGCGTCCAACCCGAGGTTCACCCTCCGCAGCGCCAGCGCGAAGCCCTCCACCAGCCGGGGGACCGCCGTCAGGGGGTCCAACCCGGAGGGCAGCACGGCGAACTGCCCGTCCCCGGCCTTCTGCCTGGCCACCGCCGACTCCTCCACGCCCGCGTGCGCGAGCACCACCCGCAGCACCTCCACGAACCGCTGCTGCGCCACCTTGGCCTCGGCGGGCGTGAACCGGCTGTACCGCTCCACGTCCGCGACCAGGCACAACCGCTCGGCCCGGCCGGAGGCGACCCGCGCGGACGGCGCGACGGGCGAGGCCGCCGGGTCGGCGGGCAGCACCAGCGGGAACACCCACGGCACGTCGGCGGTGGCGTGCCCGAGCGGCCCGCGCCCGAGCCCGCCCAGCCGGGGCCGCAGGTAGGAGGCGTCGAGCCGCAGCGCGAGCCGCACCTCGCGCTCCTCGCGCGTGGACGGCACCACGAGCCGCAACCGCAGCGGCCCACCCGGCAGGCCGGGCCCGGCGAAGTCGCCCGCGTACCAGGTGAACCGGCTGCCGCCGATCCCGGACACCCGGACCCCGGCGGGCCCGTCCAACCCCACCGCCGCCGTGTCGGGCGACAGCTCGCCGCGCACGAACGCCACCGCGTACCGCCACCCGCGCGGCAGCGCGCCGAGCTCGAACACCAGCTCGACCGCCACCGTGCCGTCCGGGCCGAGCCGGGCGGTCGGCACGCAGTCCACGGGCGCCACCCCGAGCCGTCGCGCCCCGACCAGCACGCGCCGCCGGGCGTGCGGCCGGGTCACCGGGCACACCCCGCGCGCGCCGCAGGCCCTCCGCCCGGTGACCACCGGACGCGCGGCACCCGCCTGGCGGGTGCAGGGGCGGCGGGCGGTGGGGATGCGGGTGTCGGGGCGGCGGGTGCCGGGGATGCGGGTGTCGGGGCGGCGGGTGCCGGGGATGCGGGTGTCGGGGCGGCGGGTGCCAGGGAGGCGGGTGTCGGGGCGGCGGGTGCCAGGGAGGCGGGCGGCGGAGAGGCGGGGGGTGATGCGGCGGAGGGCTGACCGGCCGCTGTCCGACTGCCCGTCGCCGGACCACCGGTCATCTCGGGGCCGAGGGCCCGCGCCTCGGTCCGCGCCCGCCGGTCGGCCGGCGCGGGGACCGTGCTCACCCCGGTCGCGGTCAGAACCGGTGGTCCTTCCGGTGAGATCAAGCCGATTCGTCGGGCTTGCCGGGCCAAGAACGTCCGATCGGGCAGATCCAGAAGTGCCCTCGACGCCAGAACGGGACCCGGAACCGGCCTGGACGCCGAATCCGCCACCACCCCTGAGCCCGCCACCGCCCCTGAGTCCGCTGCCACCCCTGAGTCCGCCACCACCCCCGAGCCCGCCGCCCCTGAGTCCACTGCCGCCCCTGAATCCGCCACCGTCCTCGGGCTCCCCACCACGCCCGGACCCACGTCCAGGCAGCCGCCCGATCCCGACGCCGAGCCCGGCTCCGCCTCTCGGATCGTCACCTGTGCGCCTGAGTCGGGTCGGATTGCCGTCGAATCGCCCGGTTCTGCCTCCTGGATCGCCGCTCGTGCGCCTGAGCGGGGTCCGATCGTCGTCGAATCGCCCGATCCCGCCTCCTGGATCGCCGCTCGTGCGCCTGAGCGAGGTCCGATCGACACCGAATCGCCCGGTTCTGCCTCCCGGATTGCTACTCGTGCGCCTGAGTCGGGTCGGGTCGTCGCTGAATCGCCCGGTTCCGCCCCTCGGATCGCCACCTGTGCGCCTGAGCGAGTTCCGGTCGTCGCTGAATCGCCCGATCTCGCCTCCCGGATTGCGGCTCGTGCGCCTGAGCGGGGTCCGTTCGTCGCCGAACCGCCCGATACCGCCTCCCGGATCGCCGCTCGTGCGCCTGAGTCGGGTCCGATCGCCGTCGAACCGCCCGGTTCCAACCCCCGAATCGCCGTCCGCACGCCGGAACCCGCCCCCTCCGCCGCCCCCGCGTCCCACCCCACCGCCGCGTGCGCGGTCACCAGCGCCGCTCCCGCCCGGCCGCGCGCGACCTGCTCCTCGGTCGCCACCAGCACCTCCCGCGCGGTCGGGTCCGCCGCCAGTTCCAGCAGCCGGTCGCGGAGGCGGTGCGCTTGCGCGTCCACGCACACCAGCTCGTGGTGCTCCCGGTGCCGCAGTCGCCGGTGCGGGCTGTCCGGCACCGGTTCCGGGCCCAGGACCTGGGCGCCGAGCGGGGCGAAGCCCGCCGACGCCACGTCCTCCGCCAGGTCGGCCGCGCCCAGCGCGGTCAGGGTCGAGGACAGCGCCCGGCGCAGGCACTCGGCCGCGTCCTCCCGGTAGGCGCCGCTGTCGAACCACCGCCGCAGCTCCGCCAGCGAGCGCGCGGGCACCTCCCCGGCCAGCTCCGCCAGCGGCCCCGGCCCCCAGCCCGCCCACCGCTGTCCCCGGAAGCCCAGGTCGCGCAGCACGTCGGACGCGGGCGGGTGGCAGCGCAGCACGTCGCCGACCGGGCCGAACACCCCGCGCTCCGCCCGCTGCTCGAACAGCACCTGCGATCCGCCCGCCCTGATCCGCAGCACCGCCGAGAACGACACCCGCACCATCCGGGGCCCGCCCGCCGCCCAGCCCCCCGGCGCCCGCCCGCCGCCCCTGTTCGTCGTCCGCTGCGCAGGCATGCCCACCGCGACCAGCCCCCTCCCGCTCGTGCATCCGGAGAACACCCCCTGAAAACGTTTGCCAGGGTGCAGTGTGCACCGGGTGGGGGAATTTGTGGGACCTCGGCGCAGAACGTCCACTAAGTGGCCGGGAATTGTCCTTTAGGCGTGTTTACGGGTCGCCGCAGGTGGCTGGGGGTGTGCGCCGCCGTGCTGCTGCTTTCGGACGTTGTCGCAGGTGGTGGCGGTGGCCGTGGCGGTGGCCAGATCGTGGCCAATGCCTTGCCAGATCGCTGCCAGGTGTTCTGCATCGCCCTCTGATGCTTTACCGTCGAACGCGCCGGCCTTTCTGGTTGTCCACGAATTGGCCGCCTTGTGGGGGTTTGGGAAACGCGGCCGAGTGGTTTCATGGTGGGCATGGTGGCTGAATTCGCGGACGGGGCAGGGGCCCTGGTGGTGTGGCAGCGGCTGACCACGGAGGTGGTGCGGCGGGGAGAGGCGTTCGACCTGGTCGAGGACGTGGTGCTGCGGCCGGACGGTGAGCGCGAGGTGAAGGCGCACGTCGTGGTGCCGCCCTCGGTGGCGGTGCTTGCGCTGGACGAGCGGGACCGGGTGCTGCTCACCCGGCAGTGGGCCTACCCGCACCGCTGCACCCAGTGGCGGCTGCCCGGCGGCCCGGTCGCGCCTGCCGACGCGGACCCGGACGCCGCCGCGCGCCGGGAGCTGCTGGAGCGCACCGGGCTGGAGGCGGACGGGTGGGAGCGGGTCGGGGTGGTGCACGGAGCGGACAGCGTGACCGACCACGCCGAGCACCTCTACCTGGCCACCGGGCTGCGCGAGCGCGCCGAGGGCGGGGGAGCGGTGTGGCGACCGGCGTTCGACCGCGCGCTGGAGCTGGTGGACCGGGGCGCGATCCCGCACGCGGGCAGTGCGCACGCCCTGCTCGCCGTGGCACTGCGCCGCACCCGGCGGCGTGGGGGACTGGAGGTGGCGTGAGCGGGGTGGCCGCGCCTGTGGCCCGCAAGGCCCGTGCTTTCCGGCCGGAAGCGGCCGGGTCCCCGATCCGGTGGCGTGCCTCTTGAACCGGGCGGTGCGCTTCCGGGGGAGGCGGCGTGCTCCTCGGGGCGGGGTGCGTTCCTCAGGCCGGGATCGCAGCGAGTCCGGTTCCGGGGCGTTCGGGTGCCCGCCCCGGTGGAAAGAGGTTGAACCGGTGGGCCATCGGGGTGGAAAACCCCTCCGCCGGTCCCTGGTCGGGGATGGCGAGCGCTTGCGGGGGTAGTGATTCGGCCCGAGGAGCGGTGCGGGGCTCGGGTGCCGGGCCGGGGGAGCGGGGCGGTGCGGCGTGCCGGACCGCAGGCGGAGGGCTGTTGGGCTGGGAAAGGCCGGGATTGAGGGGTGGTTCCGGCGGTTTCCGGCTCACGAGGGGTGTCCTCCGCCCGCTTCCGCCCCTGACCGCCACCCGGTTCCCGCGCGTTCGACCCGCGTCGTCGAGGGTCGGTCGCGCGGTCAGCCGGTCAGGAGAGCCGCCGCAGGGAGAGCCGTCGTCAGGGGAGCTGCCACTGCAGGCCGTACCCCCGGTCCGGGCGCAGGCCGCTCGCCGCGTACTTCACCTCGCCGATCGAGTCGACCTCGATCAGGTCCGGCTCGGGCGCGGGGTCGTCGGCGTCCCGGTGGTAGGCGCCGTCCACCCGCCACACCCGCTCGGGCAGCCGCTCCTGGCCGAACCGGACGGTCAGCCGGAAGTCCGCGCACGGCCGCTCCGGCCAGAACACGTACCTCGGTTGCATCTCCTGCCCCCTCGGCAGGCTCACCTGGAGCGAGAAGTCGCACTCCTCGCCCAGGTCGAGCGGCTTGGGCAGTCGCAGGTGCAGCAGGTGCCGCCTGGCCGACGGCTGTTCCTGGGCGATCCGCTCGACGCCGTTCACCACCTGCACGTCGAGCGTCCCCGGCGGCCCGCCGGGCGTCGCGGGCGGCAGGCTGATCGACCAGGTGATGACCTCCAGCCCGTCCACCCCGGACACGACCGTGCGGTCCTCCGTGCACACCGGGGTGGGCCCGTCCAGCCGCAGCACCGCCCTGAACCGAGAGAACCACCACGGCTGCGCCTGCTCCCCCGGCGAGGCGACCGGCGCGGGCGCGGTGTGCTCGCCGACCTCGGCGAGCCTGGTCAGCGCCTGCTCGACCCGCCTGCGCGCGGTGCGCTCGCCGATCCGGTACTCCTCGGCGAGCCAGTTGATCCGCTCGCGCAGGAACGGCTCGCGCGCGTCCTCGTGCACGGCGAGCGCGACCAGCGCGGCCACCCGCATGTCCTCGGGCAGGTCCTGCGCGGCCAGCAGCGCCCAGGCCACCACCTTCTCCCGGACCGCCGCCGCCCCGTCGCCCGCCTCGACGCCGCACACCCCGCGCAGGGACGGGCCGACGTGCCGGTCGATCGCGGGGACGTGCACCCCCCTGCTCCGGCTGAGCTCCCGGAGTTCCTTCACCAGCGCGTCCGTCATCGGTCCCCTCTCGCGGTGGCGCCGCCGCCGCACCGGCCTCGCGGTGAACGGCGCTCGCCGCTGCTGCACTCGGTTGCACGTGCCGTCGTTGTCGAGGCCCCGACCACGATCGTTACCCACCGGGACCGGTCGGGCACGCCCCGGTGGGACCTCTCGGCGCGTCGCGAACCCCATTGTCCGAAGATTATTCGGATGATTTCGCGCGCCCGGTTCCGCCGGTCGAGTTGAATTGATCTTGAATCGCCGCAGCGGGGGCCGCTCGGAGTAGTGGCGCTGCGTGCCGATGGCGCTACGCAGGGGATTTAAAACTCCGTTAATTATCTCAAGTGGGTGAACTTCTGTTAGTCCGAACTAGTGGCGCAAGAGCGCGCGCGTTACTAACGGACAGCACACCCAGCACCGACGACGGGACCGGCACCTGTGAACCACGAAACGATGCAGCACTTCACCTCGGGCCCGTGGATCGTGATCATGTCCTACGTGGTGTCCGTGGTGGGCTCGCTCATCGGCCTGTCCTGCATGGCAAGGGCCCGGCACGAGCAGGCCGAGGGCGCCAAGGTCGTCTGGACCGTCCTCGCCGCGTTCTCCATCGGCGGCGTCGGCATCTGGCTCATGCACTTCGTGGCGATGCTGGAGTTCCACCCCGGCGCCACCAGCTACTTCTCCGCGCCGCTGACCGCGCTGTCCGCGCTGCTGGCCGTCACGGTCATGGGCGGCGCGCTGGCGATGATCACCCTGACCCCGTTCAGCCGGACCAAGCTGCTGGTCGCGGGCGCGGTCGCGGGCCTGGGCGTCGCCGGGATGCACTACCTCGGCATGGCCGCGGTGAGCTTCAAGGGCACGCTCAGCTACAACCCGCTGCTGGTCGTGCTCTCGGTGCTCATCGCGATCGCCGCCGCCACCGCCGCGCTGTGGTTCACCGTGGTCGTGCGCACCGCGTCGGCCTGCGTCGCCGCAGGCCTGGTGATGGGCCTCGCCGTGTCCGGGATGCACCACACGGGCATGGCGGCGGCCTCGGTCGAGCTGAACGCCACGCTGCCCGAGCCCACCGGCAGCGACGTGTTCTCCCTGGTCTTCCCGGCGTTCGTGGTCAGCGGCCTGATCGTCTCGGTGGTGCTGTGGCGGCTGTTCACCTCGGAGAACTTCACCTTCGGCGAGCGGGCCAGGGTGGTGCGCTGACCCCCGGCCCGCGCTCGGGGACCGGGCGGCCGGGGGCCGTCGTTAGAGTGACCGGGTGAGCGATCCGGGCGTGGACATCTACACCGACGGGGCCTGCCGCCCCAACCCCGGCCCCGGCGGGTGGGGCGTGCTGCTCCGGTACGGCGCGCACGAGCGCGAGCTGTGCGGCGGCGAGGCCGGGGTCACCACGAACAACCGCATGGAGCTGACCGCCCCGATCCGCGCGCTCGACGCCCTGACCAGGCCCTCGGTCGTCCGGCTGCACACCGACAGCACCTACGTCCGCAACGGCATCACCCAGTGGATCAAGGGCTGGAAGGCCAAGGGCTGGCTCACCAAGGGCAAGGAGCCGGTGAAGAACGCCGACCTCTGGCGCGCGCTGGACCTGGCCGCCGCGCGGCACCGGGTCGAGTGGCGGTGGGTCAAGGGCCACGCGGGCGACGAGGGCAACGAGCGCGCCGACCGGCTGGCCGAGCGCGGCCTGCTCGAAGCCGTGGAGGCCGCGAAGGCCGACCCGGTCGCCGCCGCCGAGCTGGCCGCCGAGGTCCAGCGGAGCCAGGCGAGCACCCAGGCGGACCTGGCTGTGGAACGGGCCTCGGTCCGGCTGTTCTGACCGGGGGACGGGGACGCGCTCCGGCGGACCCCGCGTGGACCGCAACCGGGTGCGCGCCCACCGCGCCGCGTCCCGGCGCACCGATGTCCCACCGGGACCGCGTTCCGGCGGAAACCGGGTCGACCGAGGCCCCACCAGGGCGGATCGCCCCCGTTCCGGGTGTCCGGGGGGCCGGTGAGCGGCCTGCCGCCAGCGGGGTGAAACGCAACCGCACAACCGGGTGATGGCGGCTCGGCGCGGTCGGTGGATCACTAGCGTCGGGGCATGACCGATCTGCACGACCTGGTCCGCAGCGCGCAGGCGGACGTGGGCGCGCGCGTCGTCGCCGAACTGCGCGCCAGGTTGCTGGACCAGCCCCACGAGTGGGTGGTCGACCAGCTGCTCGGCGAGATCGCCCCCCGGTTCGGCCTGGTCGCGGCCCCCGTGCACCGGGTGACGAGCCTGCCGCTGACCCGGTGCACCCTCGGCGACGCGATCGCGCAGCTGACCGCGTGGACCTCCGAGCGCCTGGACGCCGAGTGCTGCCTGCTCGCGCCACCCGCCCCCGGCGGCCCGCTGATCGGGCCCGCGCACCGCTCCCCGCTGGCCGAGGTGCTGCTCGCCGAGGCCAAGGACCTGCTGCACGCGCTGCTGCTGGGCGACGAGGCGGGCGGGGTGCGGCTGCGCCGGGTCCGCCGCTGCCTGCTCACCCTGGCGCTGCCCGCCGACAAGGCCGCCGTGTTCGGGTTCCTCGGCGCGGGCGCGTCCCGGTGCGAGCTCGGCGAGTTCGAGTTCGGCGAGGTGGAGGAGGGCCTGGTGGGCAGCGGGGTGGTCGCCGCGCTGCGGCTGATCAACCGGCTGGAGGTCAACGAGGTGGTGCTGTACGCGCGGGTGGAGGACGTGCCCGCCGATGGCGTGCCCTCGGACGGCGCGCCGGTGGGCGACGTGCCCTCGGACGGCGCGCCGGTGGGTGGCGCGACCGCGCGCGGACCCGGCGCCGAGGGATGACGACCGCAGCCCAGCGACCCTGAACAGCGCGGCGGGGGCGGTCCGGGGAAGATCCCCGTCCCGCCCCCGCCCCGAGCGCTCACCGGTCGGCCGACCGGGTCCTCATCCAGCGCTTCGCCGCCCGTGCCGGATCAGAACCCGATCCGGCACCCGGCCACCACGATCTCCTGACCCAGCGGCGTCACCACGCGGACCGCGTACTGGGTCAGCGACCCGTCCGACCCGATCACCGTCTGGTTCACGTAGATCTGCGCGACGCCCAGGATGTTGATCGTCGCCGTCGCGGACCCGACGATCTGCCCGTTGATCGAGGCCACCGTCGAGGACCCCGCCAGCCCGTCACCGGTCGACGTGCACTGCGAGGACACCGCGCCGATCGTGATCGCCCCGAGCAGCAGGCTGCCGCCCGCCACCGAGCTGAACGCCGTGGTCGTGCCGGTGGTGCCGTCCACGTTGCAGTTCGCGTTGACCGCGCCCACCGTCAGCAGGTTCACCACGTTGAGCGACAGCGTGCTGTTGTTGGTGTTCGGCGGGCACGCCGAGTACGGCGTCTTGGCCAGCGTGATCAGCCCGGCCGCGCTCAGGCCCCACGCCTCGGCCCGCGCGAACGCCGCCGTGGTCGTGCTGCCGGTGCCCACCCCGCCGTCGTCGTCGGTCGCCGTCACCCGCACGGTGTACTGCCCGACCGAGCCGTACGCGTGCGCCGCGGAGCAGGTGCTCCCCGACACGGTCCCGTTCACCACGGTCCCGTCGCCGAAGTCGATCCGGCAGGTGAACGTGTCGTTCGCGCCGGGGTCGGTGATCGTGCCGGTCACCGTCACGGCCGACCCGGCCTGCGCGGCGCCCGACGTGGACACCGACACCACCGGGACCGCGTTGGCCACCGTCACCGTGGTCGTCCCGGTCACCGGCGGGTTCACCCCGTCGTTCGCGGTCAGGGTCAACGTCCACACGCCGTTGTCGGTGCAGGTCACGGTGGTGCTGATCGCGTTCGGGTTGGCGAACGAGCAGCTGGCCCCGGTGCTCACGCCGGACAGCGGCGTCGCGGTCCAGCGCGTGGTCACCAGCCCGACCGGCGGGGTCACCAGCGCCCCTCCGACGGGCACGGCCGTGCCCTCGGCGGTGGTGTACGGACCACCCAGGGTGAGCCCCGGCGGCGCCTGCACGGTCACGTTCACGCAGTCGGTGACGCTGCCGTCACCCCCGCCGTCGTTGCCGCTCGCGGTCACGCACACCCGGTGCGCGCCCACGGTCAGCGGCGGCGTCGGCACCGACCAGCTCACCTGGGTCGGCCCGGTCTGCGGCAGGCCCGCGACGGACAGCGCGGTGATCGGGATCTGCGGCCCGCCGTCCACGCTGACCACGAGCCCGGTCAGCGTCGAGTTGATCACGCTGGGCACGACGCTCGGCAGCGCGGCCGGGTTCGGCACCTCGGTGCACGTGCCGCCGGTCGCGTCCGCGACGCGCTGCAGGCTGGACGCGTAGTTCACGCCGTCGCAGCTCGCGCCCGCGCCCACCGCGAAGGTGTAGATGTCCACGTCGGACCCCGCCGCCGCGACCGCCGCGCCCACGTTGGAGCCGGAGAAGCCGTCGGACAGGAACACCACGATCTTGCGCCGCTGGGTCTGCGCCGCCGTGACCGTGTTCGAGGCCAGCAGCGCGGGCACGTAGTCGGTGCCCGCCGAGAAGGTCCGCGCGGTGAACCGGTCGACGCCGCCCGCGCGGATCGACGCCAGCGCGTCCTCCACGTCCGGGGTCCCGTTGTTGTTCGCGTCGGTGGCCGCGCCGGTCAACCGCTGGTCGCCCGCCGCCGGGCCCACGTCGGCGATGGCGGCCTTCGTGCCGAACGCGACCGCGCCCACCGAGCCGACCACGGACCGCGACGCGGCGGCGACCTGGTTGAGCCCCCGCGCCGCGCCCACCTCGCAGTCGAGCACCGTCTGGGCGTTCGTGCAGGGGCTGCCGGTGCTGCTGGAGGCGTCCACCACGTAGGTGAGCGCCGTGTCCACCACCGGGACGCCGAGGCCGACCGACGCCGTTCCGGTGATCGTGGCGACCCCCTGCGGGAGCACGGCCCCCTGGGTCGGCCCGGTGATCGAGACCGAGATGCCGGTGCCGCCGGGCAGGTTCCCGGTCGTGGCCGCCAGTGCGGGCGATGCCCCACCCACCAGCAGTCCGGCCAGCGCCAGCGCTACCGCGCCGACCCCGCGTTGAGATACCACGTCGTCACTTCCCCTCGCAGTGGATGTCCGCGCAATGAGGAAAACGCAAACGAACTGATCGGACGCCGACTCTAAGAGGTGAGTAACCGCAGGTAACAGGACTGCGGCCCTGGTCTCACCCGGTCCAGCGACGCGGACCATCCACTTGGGAGGGTTGGGTTCAGCGCACTCATCGTCTCAGTGGACGAATGTCCCTTTAGGATCTTTCCGACTGAAAAATCCACCCGCACAGGTGGGGGACACCGGGAGATCCGCCCGAGAACGCGGAGCGCGCACGGGCGCCGCCCCCTCGGGGGGAGCGCCACCCGTGCGCGTCCGGAAGACCGCCGCTACTGCCGCGACCACCGCTGGTTCGGCCCGCTGTTGCACCGCCACAGCGCGATCGGCGACCCGTTGAGGTTGTTCTCCGGCAGGTGCCCGGCCGTCACGTCCAGGCACAGCCCGCTCGCGGCGTTCACCAGCTGCCCGGACGCCTGCCGCGTCCACCGCTGGTTCGCCCCGCCGTTGCACTCCCACGTCACGACCCGGGTGCCCTCGGCGGCGCCGTTCGCGAACGCCTCCAGGCAGTGCTCGCCCTGAACCCGCAGCTCACCCGCCGGGGTGTGCCGGAACTGCTGGTTCGGCCCGCCGTTGCAGTCCCACAGCGCGACCTGCACCCCGGTCCGGCCGTTCGGCAGGTCCAGGCAGCGCCCCGACGACCCGCCGACCAGGTTCGTCGCACCGGCTGGCGGCGGCGAGTCCGCCCTGATCCGCATCACCACCACGCCGTGCGCGGGCACCCGCGCGGTGATCACCCCGGTGAACCGCCTGGTCGCCCCGGTCCACAGGTCCGTCGCGGTGGATCCGCCGCCGGGCAGCCCGATGGCCTGCAACGAGGTCCCGACGACCGCCTCGGCGCCGCCCTCGTTGAACAGCACCACCGACCGGTCGCCGTTCGCCAGCGGCTTGCTCAGCACGTGCCGCGCCCCGGACGAGGACACCGGACGCGCCTGCACGCCCAGCGGGTCCTGGTTGACCGCGATCAACCCCCGGTTGAGGTAGATCGCCATCGTCTCCGGCGTGGCCACCCGCAGGTCGGCGCCGATCAGCAGCGGGGCCGCCATCTGCGCCCACAGCGTGAAGTGGCTGCGGTACTCGGTGGTGGTCATGCCGCCGTTGCCGACCTCCAGCATGTCCGGGTCGTTCCAGCCGCCGGGGCCCGCCGCGTCGTTCAGCGGGGCGTTGCGGTGGAAGATGTCCACCACGCTGCCCCACGTGTCGGTGATGTCCGGGGTGGTGCGCCACAGGTGCCCGACGTCGCGCGCCCACGTCCACGGCTGGTTCTCGCCCCACTCGCACACGCTGAACACGATCCGCCTGCCGGTGGCCAGCAGCGCGTCCCGCATGGTCGTGTAGCGCTGGCGGGCGTCGATGCCCTGGTTGAAGCAGTTGTCGTACTTCAGGTAGTCCACGCCCCAGGCCGCGAACGCCGCCGCGTCGCGCTGCTCGTGCCCGAGGCTGCCGGGGTAGCCCGCGCAGGTGTGCGTGCCAGCGTCGCCGTACAGGCCCAGGAGCAGGCCCCTGGAGTGCACGTAGTCGGCGACGTGCTTGATGCCCTTGGGGAACTTGACCGGGTCGGCCACCAGGTTGCCGCCCGCGTCGCGCTCGCGCAGGGACCAGCAGTCGTCGATGTTGACGTACTTGTAGCCCGCGTCCTTCAGGCCTGAGGACACGAAGACGTCCGCGGTGGCCATGATCAGCTCTTCGGTGACGTCGCAGCCGAAGGAGTTCCAGTTGTTGAACCCCATCGGCGGGACCCGCGACGCGCCGTCGTCCAGCATGGGGACGACCTGGTCGCGCGGGATGCTCGCGCCGTCGAAACCGGTGGTGGGCGGGGCGCTTAACGGCTGCTGCCCGGCGGTGGCGGTGTCGGTGGCGGGTGCGGCCGAGGCCGGGACCGCCGTTCCGGTGGCCAGCAGGGCCAGCACGGCCCCGGTGATCAGCTTGCGCGCTCGGTGCATGGTCTGGATGCCCCCCTCGTCAGTGGACTCCGTTGTGCGCCAACGTGGGAGGAAGATCGTCAGGGCTAGGGGCCGTCGGGCACAACGGGGTTCGCGGAAGTATCACCGAACAGCCGAACCCCCGAGCGGCCCCGCTGCTCCGGAACGCTGACGCGGCACGCCGCCGGGACGTGGCAGGGGTTGCGTCGAGCGGCCCCCGTGACGCGCGCGATCGGACTTCGCGTTCCCGCACCCGTGCGACGGGGGTGGGCCGGTCGCACGGACGGGTGGGCTTTCCCGGCGTCACCCGACACGGGCATCACACCCGGACGCCCGCGAGCGACTGAGCCAGCGGGGGAAGGGGGAACGCCGTGGCAACGCCCGCACGGCCCGGCGCGGACGGGCTCGCGCACCTGGCCGCCGCGCTGCGCGACCTGCGCAGGCGCTGCGCGCGCAGGCACGGCGGGCCGCAGCTGACGGTCCGCCAGATCGCCGCGCGCACCGGCTACGCGGTGGGCGCGGTGTCCGACTACCTGACCGGCGCGGCCCTGCCGCCGACGCAGCGGCTGGACGAGCTGGCCAGGCTGTTCGGGGCCACGCCCGCGGAGCAGGGCGCCCTGGCCACCGCCCGCGACCACGTCGAGGAGACCCGCCGCCGGGCGGTGGTGGAACGCCGGGTTCCGCGCGAACTGCCGCCGGAGGTGCCTGCTTTCGTCGGGCGGGTGGGGGAGATGGGGCAGCTCGACGCGGTGCTGGGCGGGGGAGGGGGTGGGGGCGGGGCGGGGGTTCCCGGCGACCGGGGTGGGGTGGGGGCGGCTGGCGCCGGGTGCGGGTCGGCGGCGGCCGGTGGCTTGGGTGGTTCGGTGGCGCGTGGTGGTTCGTGCGGTTCGGCGGTGCTTCCCGCCGCTGCGTGCGGGGCGGCGGTCTTCGGTGCTCCGGGTGACGCGGTGGCTTCCGCCGTCACGTGTGGTTCGGTGGCGGCTGGCGGTCCGGGCGGCTCGGCGGTCCTCGCCGCCGCGAGCGGCCCGGCGAGTCCCGGTGACCTGCGCCGTCCGGAAGGCCTCGGCGCCGAGTGCCGGGCGGGGGTCCCCGGTGTTCCGAGCGGCTCGACGACCCTCGCCGCGACGAGCGGTCCGGCGGCTCTCGCTGCCGTGCGCGGTCCGGTGGGGTCCGGTGCCGCGTGTGGCTCGCCGGTTCCCGGTGCCTCGCGCGGTCCGGTCCCCGGCGACCGGTGCGGCCCGGCCGCCCCCGGTGGCCCGCGCGGTCCGGTGGTTCCTGGCACCGCGTGCGGTTCGACGATCCTCGGTGGCCCAGGCGGTCCGGTGGTTCCCGGTGGCCCGAGCTGCCCTGCGGTCCCCGGCTCCCCGGCTGCCCTCGGCGTCGCGCGTGCCCCGGACGTCTCCGCTCCCGCGACCGCCCCGACTTCCCCGCCCGCCCCACCCACCCCCGGCATCGTCGTCGTCTCCGGGCCTGCGGGGGTCGGCAAGACCGCGCTGGTGGTCCGCTGGGCGCACCGCGTCGGCCACCACTTCCCCGACGGCACCCTCTACCTCGACCTGCGCGGCTACGACGTCGGGCGGCCCCTGTCCGCCCGCGCCGCGCTCGGGGCGCTGCTGCGCAGCCTCGGCGCGTCCGGGCCCGCCTCCTCCGCCGCGCTGCGCACCGAGCTCGCCGGGCGGCGGGCCCTGATCGTGCTCGACAACGCCCGCGACGCCGACCAGGTGCGCCCGCTGCTGCCCGGTGTTCCCGGCTGCCTGGTCGTGGTCACCAGCCGGGACAGCGCCGCCGGGCTGGTGGTCCGGCACGGCGCGCGCAGGCTCGACCTGGACGTGCTGCCCCTCGCCGAGTCCACCGCCCTGCTCGCCGCCCTCACCGGCCGCCGCCTCGACGCCGACCCGGCCGCCGCCCGCCGTCTCGCGGTGCGGTGCTGCGGACTGCCGCTGGCGCTGCGCCTGGCCGCCGAGCGGCTGCTCGCCACCGGCGGGGACCCGGCCGCGCTCGCCGACGCGCTGGCCGCCGCCCCGCTCGACCTGCTCGCCACCGCCGCCGACCGGCGCACCGACGTGCGCGAGGTGCTCTCCTGGTCGCTGCGCCACCTGCCGCCCGAGGCGGTGCGGGCCTTCCACGTCGTCGGCGCCCGCCTGGGCCGCCGGGTCGACCCGCGCGCGCTGGCCGAGGCCGCGGGCACCACGGCGCGGCGGGCCGCCGAGCTGCTCGACGCGCTCGCCCGCGCGCACCTGCTCCGGCGCGGCGGTGGGGACCGGTTCACCATGCACGGGCTGCTGCGCGCCTACGCGGTCGAGCTGGGCGAGCCCGGCCTCACGGCGTCACCAGCACCCCGGTGACCACGACCTCGTCCGACCAGTGGCCGGGTGACGCCGCCGCCACCAGCCGGATCTCCGACCCCACCCGGCCGACCGGGAAGTAGTGCGTCTCCCCGGCCGCCTTCACGTCCACCCCGCCGCCTGCGGGAACCCCGTCCACCAGCACGAACAGCGTGGCCTTGGTGGTGTCGCCGACCCGGTCGTGCGCCCGCACCCCCACCACCCCGATCCAGGTCGACGGCGTCTGCACGGTCAGCGCGCTGCCCGACCCGCCGCACCGGCTCCCGCCGAAGCACTCGTTGATCGAGGCGGTCCACGGCGTGCTCGGCGCGCCGGACGTGCTCCAGGGCAGCGCGGGCGCGTAGAACGAGCCCGCCGCCGCCGCGGGCGCGGCCAGCCCGACCACCGCCGCCGCCGAGCACGCCAGCGCCGCGCCGAGGAACCTCTTCATGGCAACCACCGATCCCCTCCGAGCGCCCCGGCCGCTCCGGGGACGCGCCCCGAACCCTGCGCCCGGCGCGGTCGGGAGCGGTCCCGGCGCGAACACCGGCGAACACCGCCGAACGCGCCCCGGCGACGACCCGGCGCCCGCACCCAGCAACAACTGCGCCGCGTGATCGTTTTTTCACCCCGCAGAATGCAAAACCACCGCAGAGTGTCACCTGAAACCGCATTCCTGCGGCCCTGAGCCGGCCGCAACCCACCCCCGTCACCTGCGCGAACGACATTCCTCATCGCCCGGATGAACGATCTTGTCCCCCGTTCTCGCCGCTCACTACATTCCGGGACGAACGGGTCGGGGAGAACGCGGGCAGCCCAACGCCCCCGCCGGCTCGACGGCGAGAGGACGAGATGTCGGTCTACATCACGGGCTTCCTGTGGGTCGGCGGAGCGGCCGTGGCCGCCGCGCTGCTGGCCTACCTCATCCGCCGCTTCGGCGCCGACGAGGGCCGTGCCGAGAACAACGAGGCCGCGGGCCAGGTCTTCACCATCGTCGGCGGCCTGCACGCCGTGCTCGTGGCGTTCGTCCTCATCGCCCTGTTCGACGGCGTGACCAGCGCGGGCGACGGCGCGTTCACCGAGGCCGACAGCCTGGTCGCCGCCACCTGGGCCAGCGACGCGCTCTCCCCGGACGCGGGCGCCGAGGTGCGCGAGCTGGCCCGCCACTACGCCATGACCGTCGCCGACGAGGAGTGGCCGGTGATGCGCACCGGCGCGTCCGTCGACTCCTCCGGCTGGGCCACCCTCGACCAGATGCGCAAGGTCGTGGCCGCCGCGCCGACCACCGACGACTGGCAGGTCGACCGCAAGACCGAGGCCACCCGCAAGCTCTGGGCCGTCTACGAGGCCCGCCAGGAGCGGCTCGACGCGGCCAGCGGGCGCGTCAGCTCCGTCATCTGGTTCACCCTCGCGCTCGGCACCGCGCTGTCCCTGGCGATGCCGCTGCTGTTCGGCGGCCCGCTGGTGCGCACGCACGTCGTCATCGTCAGCACCCTCGCCGCAGCCATGGCGCTGCTGCTGTTCGCCACCTACCAGCTGCAGAACCCGTTCGACGGGGGCGCGGACGTCGGGCCGGACGCGTTCCAGGCCGCCGTGGAGCGGTTGGCGTGATAGAGCAGGTCGTGCTGGCGGTGTGCGCCTCGATCCAGGTCGAGGCGCTGGAGCTCGGGCCGTCCTCGGTGGTCAGCATCGAGCTGCCCACCGGCGCGGTCTCCGCCTTGGGGGTGCTGGACGTCCGGGTCACCGCGATCGGCTACTCCACCGCGCAGGACCTGGTCTACGGCGTCGACGCGGACGGGCGCGTGCTCGCGTTCGACCGGCGCGGCGCGCGGGTCCCGCTGCGCCCCAGCCAGTCCGACCTGCTGCGCGGCGCGACCTCGGGCGTGGTCGTCGGCGACCGGCTCGTGGTGCGCTCCGGGTTGCAGCTGCTGGCCGTGGACATCGACCCGACCAGCCCCGACTACCTGCTGGTCGTGGACGAGACCCGGCTGGCCACCACCGGGCTGACCCTCAACGACTTCGACCTCAACCCGGCGGACGGCCTGCTCTACGGGGTCGTGGTGGACTCGCGCGGCGTCGGCAAGGTGGTGCGGGTCGACCCGGCCACCGGCGACGTGCGGCCCGCGCCGGGAACGGGCCCGCTGCCGCCGGGGATGACCAGCTACGGCTCGGTCGTGCTCGGGCCGGACGGCGCGCTCTACGCCACCGCCAACCGGGACGCGACCGGCAAGCGCAGCAGGCAGTTCCGGGTGGCGCTGGACGGCACCGGGACGGTGGTCGAGCTGGGCGCGCGGGTCGCGTTCAGCACGCTCGACGCGTCCGGCTGCCTGGTCGTGCGCAACCCGCCCAGGCCCCAGCCGCAGCAGCCCCGGCCCCAGGTGCCGCCGCAGCAGCCACCGGCGGGGGAGCCCGCGCCGCAGCCGCCCGTCGCGCAGGCCCCGGTCGTGCCCGCGCCACCCGCGCCCCGACCCGCGCCGAGCCCGAGCCCGGCCCCCGCTCCCTCGTCCGCGCCGACGGCGCAGCCCGCGCCGGAGGAGGAGCTCGTGGAGGGCCAGCCCGCCGTGCGGGACCCGAAGCGGCGCACCGGGGACGAGGACGTCACAGCCTCGGGGGGCCTGAACCCGTTGCGGCACACCGTGGACGACCAGCGCCGCTGGGGACTGGTCGCGCTGATCCTCGTGCTCGGCGGCGCGGCGGCGGCCAGGCAGGTCGGGTCCCGGCGCACCAGGTAGGCCCGCCCCCGCGCGGGGGACGGGCGCCCGGTCACACCGACAGCAGCCGCCGCACCTCCTCGTCCCGCAGGTCCGCCGCGTCGCCGGAGCGCACGACCTCGCCCGCGTCCAGCAGCACGAACCGGTCCGCCAGCCGCGCCGCCAGGTCCACGTGCTGCTCGACCAGCAGCACGGTCAGCCCCACCTCCCGGTGCAGCCGCCGCACCACCGCCTCGATCTCGTCGACCACGGACGGCTGCACGCCCTCGGTCGGCTCGTCCAGCACCAGCAGCCGGGGGCGCGCCACCAGCGCCCGCGCGATCGCCAACTGCTGGCGCTGCCCGCCGGACAGCACCCCGGCCCGCCGCCGCAGCAGCGGGACCAGCGCCGGGAACACCGACAGCGCGTCGTCCACCGCGCCTGCCCCCTTCGGGCGGGCGCCCTTGCCGGGAGCGGCCTCGGCGACCACCCGCAGGTTCTCCGCGACGGTCAGCTGCGGGAACACCACGTGCCCCTGCGGCACGTGCGCGATCCCCGCGCGCACCCTGCGGTGCACCGGGGTCCCGGCGAGGTCGACGCCGTCCAGCAGCACCGAGCCCGAGGTCGGGCGCAGCAGGCCGACGACGGTCTTGAGCAGCGTCGTCTTCCCGACCCCGTTGCGCCCCAGCACGCACACCAGCGACCCGGCGGGCACGTCCAGGCTCACGCCGAACAGCACCTGCGACCGTCCGTAGTGGACGTCCACATCGGACACTTCGAGCATCAGGCCGCCCTCCCGCCGGTGCGACCCAGGTACACCTCGCGCACCACCGGGTCGGCCCGCACCTCGTCCACCGCGCCCTCGCGCAGCACCCGGCCCTGGTGCAGCACGGTGACCGTCCCGGCGTACCGGCGCAGGAACTCCATGTCGTGCTCCACCACGACGACCGTGCGCTCGGCCGCGATCGCCGCCAGCAGCTCCCCGGTGCGCTCCCGCTCGTCCCGGCTCATGCCCGCGACCGGCTCGTCCAGCAGCAGCAACCCCGGCCGCTGCACCAGCAGCATCCCGATCTCCAACCACTGCCGCTGCCCGTGCGAGAGCACCCCGGCCGGTCGGTCCGCGAGCGCGGTCAGCCCGGTGGTCTCCAGGGCTGCCCCCACCTCGGCGGAACGGCCGCGCGGGCGCCGCAGCAGGGTGCGCAGGGGAGCGCGGAACCCGGCGGCCAGCTCCAGGTTCTCCAGCGCGGTCAGCTCCTCGAACACCGCCGCCGCCTGGAACGTGCGCCCGACGCCCAACCGCGCGATCCGGTGCTCCGGCAGGCCGACCAGCTCCCGGCCGCCGAACCGGACGCTGCCCGAGGACGGCCTGGTCAACCCGGTGATCACGTCGACCAGCGTGGTCTTGCCCGCGCCGTTCGGGCCGATCAGGAACCGCAGCTCGCCCGCCCGCACGGTCAGGTCCAGCCCGTCGAGGGCGGGGTGCCCGTCGAAGCCCACCCGCAGCCCGCGCACCTCCAGCGCCGCGCTCACCCGGCCACCCCCGCACCGCGCCGGACCGGCGCCTCGGACCTCCGCGCCGCCCACCGCTCCCGGCCGCGCTCGACCAGCCCGGCCAGCCCTCGGGGCGCGAGCACCAGCACCAGCACGAACAACCCGCCCTGCAGGTACAGCCAGCCCTCCGCGAAGTCCTCGCTGAACGCCGTCTTCGCGTAGTTCACCGCGATCGCCCCGAGCACCGCGCCCGCCAGCGAGAACCGCCCGCCCACCGCGACCCCGACCAGCAGCTCCAGCGACGGCACGACCCCGAGCAGCGCGGGCGAGATGATCCCGACCACCGGCACGAACAGCGCGCCCCCGATCCCCGCGACCACGGCGGACCCGGTGAACACCAGCGTCTTCACCAGCGCCGGGTCGTACCCGAGGAACCGCACCCGGTCCTCGTTGTCGCGCACCGCCACCAGCAGCCGCCCGAACGGCCCGCGCACCACCCACCGCGCCACCAGGATCACCACCACCAGCGCGGCGGCGGTGATCCAGTACACGGCGCGCTGCCCGGCCTGGGCGGTCAGGTCCAGCCCGAAGAACGAGCTGAAGTTCGTCAGCCCGTTCGTCCCGCCGGTCACCCCCTGCCGCCCGACCAGCAGGAGCACGAACGCGGCGGCCAGCGCCTGGGACAGGATCGCGAAGTGCGCGCCCCGCACCCGCCGCCGGAACACCAGCAGCCCCAGGCAGAACGCGACCGCGCCGGGCAGCAGCACCACGGCGGCGAGCGCGAACACCGGGTTCGCGAACGGCGCCCACAGCGCGGGCAGCTCCTCGACCCCGCTCCACACCATGAAGTCCGGCAGCCCGCCCGGTCCGGCCTCGGCCAGCTTCAGGTGCATTCCCACGGCGTAACCGCCGAGCCCGAAGAACACGCCCTGCCCCAGCACGAGCATCCCGCCGCGCCCCCACGCCACCGCGATGCCGACGGCGACGATCGCGAAGCACAGGTACTTCGCCAGCAGGCCGAGCCGGAACGGCGACAGCACCAGCGGCGCCACCGCCAGCAGCACCGCGCACAGCGGCAGCGCGAGCCGCGGCAGCGCGAGCTGCGACAACCGGGGAAACCGCGAGAACCCTTGTCCCGCTTGACTCATCCCGCTCATGCCAACGACCTCCCGCGCAGCACGAACATGCCCTGCGGCCGGAACTGGAGGAACACGATCACCGCCGCCAGCACCAGCACCTTGGCCAGGCTCGCGTCGGTGTAGAGCTCCAGGAAGCTGTTCAGGAACCCGAGCGCCACCGCCGCGAGCACCGCCCCGCGCAACTGCCCGAGCCCACCCGCGACCACGACCAGGAACGCGTCCACCAGGTACGCCCCGCCCAGCGTCGGTCCGACCGGGCCGACCAGGGTGAGCGCCACCCCGGCGACCCCGGCCAGCCCGGACCCGAGCAGGAACGTGCCCCGGTCCACCCGCCCGGTCGCGATGCCGCTGCACGCCGCCAGCTCCCGGTTCTGCACCACCGCCCGCACCCGCCTGCCCTGCGGCAGCTTCGCCAGGTACAGCCACACGCCGACCGCGCACAGCGCCGCCAGCCCGATGATGAACAACCTGTTGTGCGGCAGCCGGACGCCCAGCAGCTCCACCCCGCCCGCGAGCCACGACGGCGACACCACCTGCACGTTGGGCGCGCCGAACACGTCCCGCGCCACCTGCTGGAGCACCAGGCTCACGCCCCAGGTGAGCAGCAGCGTGTCCAGCGGGCGGCCGTAGAAGTGCCGCACCAGCGACCGCTCCAGCACCAGCCCGAGCAGCCCGGCCACCACGAACGCGACCGGAAGCGACAGCAGGAACGCCGAACCGCCGAGCGCGCCCTGCACCAGGTAGGCGGTGTACGCGCCCGCCATCACGAACTCGCCGTGCGCCATGTTCACCACGCCCATCTGGCCGAAGGTGAACGTCAGCCCCAGCGCCGCGAGCAGCAGCACGGCGGCCGTGCTCAGCCCCACGGGCAGCTGGTTCGCCAGCGCGGTCAGGCCGACCCCGGCCCCGTCGGTCCCGGCCACGTCAGCCCAGCCCCGAGGCCCACGGGTACCCCTTGAGGTACGGGTCCGGCGCGATCGGGCCGTCCGAGGCCCACACCTGCTCGATCTGCCCGTCCGGCCTCACCACGCCGATCCGCGCGGTCTTCGCCACGTGCTGGGTCGCCCCGTCGATCGTGGTGCGGCCCTCGGGCGCGTCGACCGCGATGCCCCCGGCGGCCTTGCGCACCGCCTCGACCTCGGTGGTCCCGGCCGCCGTCACGGCAGCGGCCCACAGCTTCACCGCGTTGTACCCGGCCTCCATCGGGTCCGAGGTGACCTTGTCGGCGCCGTACTTCCCCTGGTACGCCCGGACGAACTCGCTGTTCGCCGCGGTGTCCGTGGTCTGGTAGTAGTTCCACGCCACCAGGTGCCCGGCGACGTTCTCCGGTCCGATGCCGCGCACCTCCTCCTCGGCGACGCTCACCGACACCACCGGCGTGCGCTCCGGGGTGACGCCGGATCCGCGCAGCTGCTTGAAGAACGCCACGTTGCTGTCCCCGTTGAGCGTGTTGAACACCGCGTCCGGCCGCGCGTCGGCGATCTTGTTGACCACGGTGCTGTACTCGGTGTGCCCCAGCGGCGTGTACTCCTCGCCGAGCACCTCGATCCCCCGCGCGGTCGCGTACGCCTTGATGATCTTGTTGGCGGTGCGCGGGAACACGTAGTCGCTGCCGACCAGGAACAGGCTCTTCTTCCCCTGCACGGCGAGGTAGTCCAGCGCCGGGACGATCTGCTGGTTGGTGGTCGCGCCGGTGTAGAAGATGTACGGCGAGCTCTCCAGCCCCTCGTACTGCACCGGGTACCAGAGCAGCGCCTTGTTGCGCTCGAACACCGGCAGCATCGCCTTGCGGCTGGCGGAGGTCCACCCGCCGAACACGGCGGCCACCCGGTCCTGCGAGATGAGCTTCTGGGCCTTCTCGGCGAACGTGGGCCAGTCCGAGGCGCCGTCCTCCACCACCGGCACCACCTTCTTGCCCAGCACCCCGCCCGCGGCGTTGAGCTGCTCGACCGCGAGGAGCTCGGCGTCCCGGACGGTCACCTCGCTGATGGCCATCGTGCCGCTGAGCGAGTGCAGCACGCCCACGCGGATCTCGTTCGCGCTCGTGCTGCCCCCGGCGGTCGGGTCGTTGACGCACCCGGTGGCGAGGAGGAGGAGGGAGAGGGTCGCGGCACCACGTCGAAGGGTTCTGGATCGCACCAGCGGCTCCTTTCGGCAGGTGGAACCCCTCGAAGCTAGGAAGCCGATGTTGCGCTGAGCGATCGCCCGGTTACGGGAGTGTGGCGAGCCCCGCACCGCTCCGGGACCGCGAAGGCGGGGGTTCCCGTCCTACCAAGGGAGGAGGGGGAGGTGGCACGGTCTGCCGACGCGGTGGGCGGGTGCCCGGTCCTAGCGTCGTCCCGCAGGCTTTTTTTGGGGGGTGGACGTGATGACGGGGCGGATCAGCGCGCTCGACGTGCTGCGCGGTGTGGCGATCCTGGGGACGCTCGGCACCAACGTGTGGATCTTCGCGTCGCCGGACGGACCGGCGTCGTTCCTGACCGGCGGGGGATCGGTCGGGGAGGCGCTGCTGCGGGCGGTGAGCAACGGCAAGTTCCTGGGGCTGCTGTCGATCCTGTTCGGGATCGGGGTCGCGCTCCAGCACCGGTCGGCGGTGCGGAGGGGGGAGCGGTGGCCGGGGTGGTACCTGTGGCGGTCGGCGCTGCTGCTGGTGGAGGGGTTGCTGCACTACACGCTGCTGTTCGAGTTCGACGTGCTCATGTACTACGCGGTGGTGTCGGTGGGGGTGGCGTACGTCGTGGGGCGGGGCGCGCGGTCGGTGCGGCGGTGGATGGTCGGGGCGCTGGTGGCGCACCTGGTGGTGGTCGGGGTGCTGACGGCGGCGCTGGCGGTGTTCTCCGGTGACGTCGGGGGCGCTTCCGGGCTGCCGACCGACACGTCCAGCTGGGTGGCGCAGGTCGTGGGCCGGTGGGAGCACTTCGCGGTGTACCGGGTGGAGGCGGTGCTGGCGATCCCGCTGAGCGCGGTGCTGTTCCTGGCGGGGGCGCTGCTGCTGGACGAGGGGGCGCTGGAGGACTCGGAGCGCGGGCGCCGGGTGCGGCGGCGGTTGATGTGGGTCGGGCTGGGGGCGGGGGCGCCGCTGAACCTGGGGACCACGCTGGTGGGCGGGGCGTTGCCGCTGGTGGACCGGTACGTGTGCGCGCCGGTGGTGGCGTTCGGGTTGTTGGGGCTGGTCGTGGAGCTGGTGCTGCGGGGGAGGGCGGAGGCCGGGCGGGTGCGGCGGGGGATCACGGCGGTGGGGCGGAGCGCGTTGAGCTGCTACATCGGGCAGAACTTGATCGCGTCGGTGCTGTGCTACGACTGGGGGTTCGGGTTGGCGGGGCGGTACGCGCACCTGGGGGTGCCGTTCGTGGTGGGGGTGTGGGTGGTGGTGTCGGGGGTGCTGGTGGTGTGCGCGTCGTGGTGGATGGCGCGGTTCGAGCGGGGGCCGGTGGAGGAGCTGTGGAACCGGGCGCACCGGGGGCCGCAGCGGTTGTTGACTGGGCGGTAGGGGAGTTTTTACGGGACCACCCCGTGTGTGCGGGGAAGATCCGTCGCCCCTCACCCACCCGCCGGATACCGCTCCACCCGGCTGACGAACCGCGCCGAGTCCGCCGCCCCACCAACCCCGTTCACCACGCTGGCGATCGTCCCGACCCCGCCCAACGACACCGCCACCAAGCTAGTCAACCGAACCCCCGGCCCGTCCGGCACCTCGAACGCGGCGTCCGTCACCGCCCCCGGATCGGCCTCGTTGAAGCAGTACACCCCCAGCCCCCACGCCCGGTGGTCGCGGACCCCCTCCGCCACCTTGTACCCCGGCCACCCCCGCTCGTCACCGTCGCGGTCGTAGGGCAGCTCGTTCTGGAAGAAGTACACCCGCCCCGCCTCGCCGTTCCACAGCAGGCTGTGCCGCTGGTAGTGCTCGGTGAACAACCCGTGCGCCACCACCCGGTCGCCGTTCACCACCACGCCGTCCCGCGCCGGGTTCACGTCCCAGCCCACGCCCTCGCCGTGGTCGGCGCGCCAGGCCCACGTGTGGTCGATCAGCACGTCCGAGCTGTTGACCTCCAAGCTCACCTCGGCCCGCCCGGCCCACGGGCCGCCCACGCGCAGGTACACGTCGTGCAGCGAAGTCGGGTCCTCCGCGTGCGAGCCACGGCAACCGGGCTCGCCTACCTGGAGCAGCACGGGAGACCCGGCGCGACCCGCGTCCACCAGGAAACCGGCCAGCCGCACGCCGTCCACGTCCGCCGTCACCAGCACCGGACCACCGGTCTCGCTGGTCAGCGTCGCCAAGCCGAGGCCCAGCACCACGGTTCCCGGTCGCCGCACCACGATCGTGCCGTCCAAGCGGTGCACACCCGGCGTCAGCAACAGGTGCTTTCCCCGCTCCAGCTCGGAATTGACCACCGCGACCGGCGTCCCCGGCCGCACCACGAAGAACTCCGCCAGCGACAGCGACGTGCCCTCGGCGGAACCGGAACCCCAGCTCGTGCCCGCCGAACCACGCCGCAGCGCGGGCAGGAAGACCCGGAACTCCCCGTCCGCCACGAACAAGAACGGCTTCTCCCGCACCACCGGCGTCGTCTCCACGGTGGTGCGCGGGGGATCGGGGTAGGAGTGCTCGGGCGCTCCGCGCGTGCCGACGAAGACCATGTTCCACGACGCCCCGCGCCACCCCGCGCCCAGCTCGCTGTTGCGGGTCAGGAACTGCTGCTGCGTGCCGGAGTCCACCAGGCCGTCGATCCGGCTGTCCGCGATCACCCCGCCGGACGCCCAGCCGACGCCGCCGTCCCACAGCTCCACCGGCCCGCGCAGGTGCATCCTGCGGTACGCCGCTGCCTGCGAGACCGCCCAGCGCTCGACCTGCCCCGGTGGCGGGGTGACGCTCAGGTTCTCCGCGCCGCGCCAGAAGTTCTGCGTCGCGTTGCCGGACCCGGTCGGGTCGTCGAGCTGGGAGAGCCAGTCCGCCTCGACCCGCACGCGGCCCTCGACGACCACGTCGTCGGGGAGCGCGCCGAGACCGGCGACCTGGGTGTAGAAGCGCACGTCCACGTCGAGGCGGTGGGCGCCGGGCAGGAGCAGGACCGCGTGCCTGGACTCGCCGAACTGGTCGGTGCGCCGCGCGCGGGTGATCTCGTCGACCAGCTCCTGCGCGTCGGGCTGGCCGGGCCGCAGGAGGAGGACGTTCGGGCCGAGGTCCGGGGAGCGCGGATCGCTGGTGATGGCGGTGACCTCCCCGGCTCGGCCGGGAGCGCGGTCCGCCGGGCGCACGGGGCCTCGGCGTCACGGGTCCGGCACTGCGGTGTGCGCGGTTCGGGCGCGTGGGCCGTGGCCCCGTGCCGTGGTGGGTCGTGCGGTCAGGTGGTGGTTCGGGGAGTGCGGGGCGCCTCCGTGGCACCGGAGGCGTGAGAGCGCTCTCACGCAGCGTAGCTCCGGGCTCGCGGCAACGTCAACGGCGGGTTTCCGACATCCGGCCGACACGTGAACGCCCTGCGGTTAGGCCAAGTGCGCCGTCCGCCCGCGCACGGGGGCGCGCGGGTCGGCGGCCCGCTCCAGCAGCGCCGCGACCGGCAGCGTCGCCGCCCCGACGGCCACCGCGTCCGGGCCCAACCGCCCCGCTTCCAGGCGCACCCGGTCGAACGGGTGGCGCAGCGCGTGCTCCCGCGCCGCCGCCGCGATCACCGGCAACCACGCCTCGCCCAGCGCCGCCCCGGCCCACCCGCCCAGCACGATCCGCTCCGGGTTGAACAGGTTCACCAGGTTCGCGATCCCCGCGCCCAGGTACCCCGCGGCCTCCTCCAGCACCCGCTCGGCCAGCAGCGATCCGGCGGACGGCCACGACCCGGCAGACGGCCGTGCCCCGTCGGTCAGCGATGGTCCGTCAGCCCCCGATGGCCCGCCTGCCAGCGGTGATCCGCCAGCCCTCGACGGCCCGCCAGCCTCCGCCGGTCCGCCTGCCAGCGCTGATCCGCCGGTCAGCGACGCCCCGCCGGTCAGCGACGCCCCACCCACCGCCGCCCCACCCGCCAGCGCCACCAGCTCCCCGAACGCCGACCGCTCGTCCCCCTCGCCCAGCACCCCGCCCAGCTCCCGGTACCGCTCCAGCACCGCCCCCGCGCCCACGTACGCCTCCAGGCACCCCCGCGCCCCGCACCGGCACCGCCGCCCGCCGTAGACCACCGTGGTGTGCCCCCACTCGCCCGCGCTGCTGGTCGACCCGCGCTGCACCACCCCGTCCGCCACCACCGCCGCGCCCACCCCGGAGGCCAGCAGCGCCACCACCACGTGCCGCGACCCGCGCCCGGCGCCGAACCACATCTCGGCCTGCCCCTGGGTCTTCGCGCCGTTCTCCACGAACAGCGGCAGCGCCGTGCCACCCGCCCTGACCAGCTCGGCCAGCGGGACCCCCGACCAGCCCAGGGTCTGCGCGTGCACCAGCGTCGTCGCCCCCGACCCGTCCCCGCAGCGCTCCACCGCGCCCGGCACGCCGATCCCGACGCCCAGCACGCCGCGCTGGTCCGCTCCGGCCAGCGCGATCACCTCCGGCACGGCCGAGGCGATCAGCGCGCCCACCGCGAGCGGGTCGGTGGGCGGCAGGTCGTGGTCGATCGCGGCGACCCGGCGCAGCGCCAGGTCGAACAGCTCGACGGCCACCCCGGTCTCGCCGACGTCGACGCCGACCACGTGCCCGTAGCCGGGGTTGACGCGCAGCAGCGAGCGCGGCCTGCCGCCGTCGGACTCGACCGTCCCCGCGCCGACGACGAGCCGCTCGTCGACCAGCCCGGCGGTCGCGGTGGACACCGTGGCGGCGCTCAGCCCGGTCCTGGCGACCAGTTCCTGCCTGCTCAGCGGGCCTTCGAAGTAGAGGGTCGACAGGAGCGCCGATCGGTTGTGACGTCGCAGGTCGCGCACGGTGGCGCGCTTGGCTGGCATGGTCGGCAGGATGCCGCGCACTTCCTTCGCGACTTAAAATTAGACTAAGTTTGTAACATGTTCGTTATTGACGTGACCTGACTCACCGGGGTTGAGTCTTCGGCAACCCGAGGACGCGCACCGTCCCACCCGCGATGGCACACGCGGTCCGACCCGACCTGGCGCTCGTGAACACCCGTTCCCACAAGGAGAAACCATGCGACTCAGGCGAACGGCCGCCCTCGCCATCGCGGCGATCACGGCCTTCACCCCGCTCGCCGCCTGCTCCACGAGCAACCAGGGCGCGCAGTCCCAGGCCGGTGTGCTGAACGTGGGCAAGCCCGACGGCCCGCAGACCGAGAACCACAACCCGTTCCTCAACTCGTCCGCCGCGACGATCATGGGCTACCGCAGGCTGATCTTCGAGCCGCTGACCATGGTCAACGAGACCGACGCGACCAAGGAGCCCACGCCCTGGCTCGCCAGCGAGTGGGAGTGGCAGGACAACTACTCCAAGCTCGTGCTGACCGTCCGCGAGGGCGTCACCTGGTCCGACGGCAAGCCGCTCACCCCGGCCGACGTCGCGTTCACGTTCAACCTGCTCAAGGACAACCCCGGCCTGAACATCCAGGGCCTGCCGTTCCAGGGCGCCACCGTCGACGGCGGCAAGGTCACGGTGAGCTTCCCGCGCTCGCAGTTCACCAACCAGAACAAGCTCCTGGAGCAGTTCATCGTCCCCGAGCACATCTGGTCGACCTACGCGAACCCGTCCACGGAGACGGTCAAGAACCCGGTCGGCAGCGGCCCGTACACGCTGAAGTCCTTCACCCCGCAGACCCAGACCCTCGTCGTGCGGGACACCTACTGGCAGGAACTGCCGCAGGTCAAGGAAGTCCGGTACACCGCGTACGCCGACAACAACGCGCAGACCACCGCGCTGGCCAACGGCACCACCGACTGGAGCTTCGTGTTCATCCCGAACTACGAGGCCGTCTACACCAGCAAGGACCCGCAGCACAACAAGCTCTGGTTCCCGCCGGTGCTGGGCATCCACGGCCTGTGGTTCAACACCAAGAGCGCTCCGTGGGACAGCGCGCCGCTGCGCCGCGCGGTGAACCAGGTGGTCAACCGCCAGGACATCTTCGTGCAGGGCGAGGGCGGCTACTTCTACCCGAAGGTCGACAACATCACCGGCATCCCGACCCCCGCCGGTGACCCGTTCATCGCCGACGAGTTCAAGGGCAAGACCGTCGAGGTGGACGTCGCCGCGGCCAAGAAGGAGCTGACCGACAACGGCTTCAGCTACGACGGCGACAAGCTCAAGGACCCGTCCGGCAAGCCGGTGACGCTGAAGATGACCGTGCCGTCCGGCTGGTCCGACTACGTCACCAACGTCGAGATCATCAAGGACAACGTCTCCGACCTCGGCATCGAGGCCACCGTCGAGCTGCAGAACGTCGACGCCTGGACCAAGGCGCTGGACACCGGCGACTTCCAGGCCGCGCTGCACTGGACCAACAACGGCCCGACGCCGTACGACATCTACCAGTCCATCATGGACGGCGCCCTGTACAAGCCGGTCGGCGAGGGCGGCATCAACGGCAACTACGGCCGCTACGAGAACCCCGAGGCCACCGCCGCGCTGGAGCAGTACGCGACCGCGCCCGACGACGCCTCCCGCACCGCCGCGATGACGAAGCTCCAGCAGATCTTCGTCGCGGACATGCCCGTGATCATCACCTCGGCGGCCAACGGCGGTGGCGAGTACACCACCCGCAACTGGACCGGCTGGCCCGACGCGGACAACCCCTACGCGCCCGCCCAGATGACCCTGGAGAACGCGCTGGAGATCGTCCTCAAGCTGAAGCCCGCCGCATGACCGAGCTCTCCGCCCCGGCCTCCGGGACCACCGACGTGGTCCTGGAGGCCGATGGCCTCACCAAGCACTTCCCGCTCCGCAAGCGCGGCAGGGAACTGCTCACCAGGGGCACCCGCGCGGTGCACGCCGTGGACGACGTGACGCTCGCCCTGCGCAAGGGCCGGGTCACCGCGCTGGTCGGGGAGTCCGGCTCGGGCAAGTCCACCGTCGCCCGGCTCCTCGCCCAGCTCTACCCGCGCACCTCCGGCGAGATCCGGCTCGGCGGCGAGCTCAGCACCGTCAAGGGAGGTCGGGCGTTCCGGGCGTACAGCAGGCGGGTCCAGATGATCTTCCAGGACCCGTTCGCCTCGCTGAACCCGGTGCACACCGTGCGCTACCACCTGACCAGGGCGCTGAAGATCCACGGCAACGCCGGGAAGACCGCGCAGGAGCTGGAGACCGCGCTGTCCGACCTGCTCACCCGCGTCCAGCTCACCCCGCCCGAGCGGTACGTCGACAAGTTCCCGCACGAGCTGTCCGGCGGCCAGCGCCAGCGCGTGGCCATCGCCCGCGCGCTCGGCGCCGACCCCGAGGTGCTGCTCGCCGACGAGCCGGTGTCGATGCTCGACGTGTCGATCCGGCTCGGCGTGCTGAACCTGCTGCGGGACCTGAAGGAGCGCCTGCACCTGGCGATCCTGTACATCACCCACGACATCGCGTCGGCGCGCTACTTCGCCGACGAGACCTGCGTGATGTACGCGGGCCGGGTGGTCGAGGGCGGCGACAGCGAGACCGTCACGCAGAACCCCGCGCACCCGTACACCCAGCTGCTCATCGACTCCGCGCCCGACCCCGATCGCCCTGCGGCGGAGGGCAAGGACGGCGGGAGCGGCGAGCCCCCCAGCCTCATCGACCCGCCGAAGGGCTGCCGGTTCAACCCGCGCTGCCCGTTCGCCATGGACGTGTGCCGGGAGAAGGTCCCGCCGAGGTTCGACGTCGGCGACCAGCCGGGCCACTTCGCGGCGTGCTGGCTCTTCGACGCGGAGGTGAGCGGGAAGTGAGCCAGGTCCTCAAGCGCATCGCCTTCTACGCGTTCACCGCGTGGGCCGCGCTCACCATCAACTTCTTCATCCCCCGGCTCATCCCCGGCGACCCGGTCCAGGCCCTGATCACCAAGTCCAGGGGCCAGATGACCACCGAGGCCGTCGAGTCGCTGTACATCCTCTTCGGGCTGGACAAGGAGGCGAGCCTGGTCGAGCAGTACTTCCGCTACCTCGGCCAGGTCTTCACCGGAGACCTCGGCATGTCGTTCACCTTCTTCCCCACCCCGGTGTCGGAGGTGATCAGCGGCGGCCTGCCGTGGACCGTCGGGCTGGTCGGCATCACCACGGTGCTCGGCTTCCTGCTCGGCACCGCGCTCGGCACGGTCGTCGGCTGGCGGCGCGGCTCCCTCGCGGACCTGCTGATCCCGGTCACCACGTTCCTGTCCTCGATCCCGTACTTCTGGCTGGGCCTGCTCGCCATCGCCCTGCTCGCCGGTCCGGGCAGCTTCTTCCCGGCCTCCGGCGCGTACGAGATCGGCCTGGTGCCGAACCCCGACCTGGAGTTCGTCGGCAGCGTGCTGCGGCACGGCCTGCTGCCCGCGCTGACGATCCTGGTGTCGTCCATGAGCGGCTGGATCCTGAGCATGCGCAACATGATGGTGACCGTCTCGTCCGAGGACTACGTCACCGTCGCGCACGCCAAGGGACTCACCGACCGGCGCGTCATGGTCGGCTACGCGGCCCGCAACGCCCTGCTGCCCAACGTCTCCGGCTTCGCGCTCTCGCTCGGCTTCATCGTCGGCGGCACGCTGCTGGTGGAGATCGTGTTCTCCTACCCCGGCCTCGGCCTGCTGCTGTTCCAGGCGGTGGGCGCCAAGGACTACCCGCTCATGCAGGGCATCTTCCTGATGATCACGCTGTCCGTGCTGGCGGCCAACTTCCTGGCCGACCTCGCCTACCTCGCGCTCGACCCGCGCACCCGACGGGAGGGCTGAGCGATGGCCGTCGTCCCCACCACCGGGACCGCGCCCGCCGCGCCCGCCAAGCGCAGCAGGCTGCGGTTCGTCGCGAACCCCAAGGCCACCACCGGACTGGTCGTGCTCGGCCTGTTCACGCTGATCGCCGTGATCGGCCCGTGGATCGCGCCCTACGACCCGTCCGCGCGCAGCTCCGACGTCATGCAGGGCCCGTCGGCGGCGCACTGGTTCGGCACCACCCACCTCGGCCAGGACATCTTCAGCCAGGTGATCGTGGGCACCCGCAGCGTCATGCTCGTCGGGTTCCTCGCCGCCGCCATCGCCACCGTGCTGTCGGTGCTGGTCGGCGTCACCTCCGGCTATCTCGGCGGGTTCGGCGCGGAGGGGCTCTCCGCGCTGTCCAACGTCTTCCTGGTCATCCCGGCGCTGCCGCTGATCATCATCATCACCTCGTCGCTGCCCGAGACCACCGACGTCACCATCGCGCTGGTCATCGGGTTCACCTCGTGGGCGTGGAACGCGCGGGTGCTGCGCGCGCAGACGTTGTCCTTGCGCCGCAGGGACTACGTGGAGGCCGCGCGCGCCACCGGCGAGTCCACCTGGCGGATCATCGTCTTCGAGATCATGCCGAACCTGACGGCGGTCATCGCCTCCGGCTTCGTCGGCACGGTCATCTTCGCCGTGGTCTCCGAGATCACCCTGGCGTTCATCGGGGTGTCCGCGAGCGGCACCTGGAACTGGGGCACCGTGCTGTTCTGGGCGCAGGGCCAGCAGGCGCTCGCCCAGGGCGCGTGGTGGTGGTTCGTGCCCGCAGGGCTCGCGATCGCGTTCCTGGGAACCGCGCTGTCGCTGGTGAACTTCGGCATCGACGAGTTCGTCAGCCCGCGCCTGCGCGGCGGCGGCAGGACCACCGCGAAGACCGAGGACGGCCGCACCGTGCGGATGCGCGTCGGGTTCACGCCGGTGCTCGCACCCGCGCCGAAACCCGCCGAGCCTGCGCCGCGACCCGCCACGGCCGAGCCGAAACCCGCCACGGCCGAGCCGAAACCTGCCACGCCTGAGCCGAAACCTGCCGCGCCCGAGCCCGAACCCGCTGCCGCCAAGGGGAAAACCGTCGTGGACGATACTGCCGACCGCACCGGGGAGGGGGAGTCGTGAGCGAGCCGGTCCTGGAGATCCGCGCCCTCAACGTCGACTACGGCCTGGGCGCGGACGCCGTGCGCGCCGTGCGCGACGTCGACCTGACCCTGCACCGGGGCGAGGTCCTCGGCCTTGCCGGGGAGAGCGGCAGCGGCAAGTCCACCCTCGCCTACGGCATGACCAGGCTGCTCCCGCCGCCCGGCGTCGTCGCCTCCGGCGAGGTGCTCTACCACGGCCCCGACGGGCCCGTCGACGTGCTGCGGATGTCCGACGCGCGGCTGCGCGCGTTCCGCTGGGCCGAGACCGCGATCGTGTTCCAGGGCGCGATGAACTCGCTCAACCCGGTCAAGCGGATCTCCACCCAGCTCACCGACGTCATCGCCGCCCACGACCCGAGCAGCACCAAGGCCTCCCGCCTCGCGCGGGCCCGCGAGGTGCTCGGGCTCGTCGGCATCGCCGCCGACCGGCTCGACAGCTACCCGCACCAGCTCTCCGGCGGGATGCGCCAGCGCGTCATGATCGCGATGGCGCTGGTGCTGGAGCCCGAGGTCGTGATCATGGACGAGCCCACCACCGCGCTGGACGTGGTGGTGCAGCGGCAGATCCTGCGCCAGCTCGTCGACCTGCGCGAGCGGCTCGGGTTCTCGGTCGTGTTCATCACGCACGACCTGTCGCTGCTGGTCGAGTTCTCCGACCGGATCGCGATCATGTACGGCGGGCGCGTCGTCGAGCAGGCGGACTCCGCCGAGATCTACCGGACGCCGCTGCACCCGTACAGCGCCGGTCTGCTCGGCTCGTTCCCCGCGCTGCGCGGCCCCCGCCGCCAGCTCGCGGGCATCCCCGGCTCACCGCCGGACCTGCGCGGAATGCCCTCGGGCTGCGCGTTCCACCCCCGCTGTCCGCGCGCAATGGAGCGTTGCGGTGTGGAGGTCCCGGCGCTCGGCCTCCCCGGCGACCAGCCGGACGCCGACCGCGTCGTGGCCTGTTGGCTGCACCCCGTTCACGACAACGGGTCCTGACCTCCAGGAGGAGATCCACTGTGGACACCACCGCACGCGCCGCCGGGTTCGACCCGGCCATCGCGTCGCTGCCCCCCTCGTTCCGCTGGGGCGTGGCCACTTCCGCCTACCAGATCGAGGGGGCGGTGGCCGAGGACGGGCGCGGACCGTCCATCTGGGACACCTACTGCCGGGTGCCCGGCATGGTGCACGAGGGCGACAACGGCGACGTGGCCTGCGACCACTACCACCGGATGCCCGAGGACGTCGAGCTGATCCGCTCGCTCGGCGTCGACACCTACCGGTTCTCGGTGGCCTGGCCGCGCGTCCAGCCGGGCGGCGCCGGTCCCGCCAACCCCAAGGGCCTCGCGTTCTACGACCGGCTCGTGGACGAGCTGCTCGCCAAGGGCGTCGACCCGTGGGTGACGCTCTACCACTGGGACCTGCCGCAGGAGCTGGAGGACGCGGGCGGCTGGCCGGTCCGCGACACCGCCTACCGGTTCGCCGAGTACTCGATGCTGGTGTTCGACGCGCTGCAGGACCGGGTGCGCACCTGGACCACGCTCAACGAGCCGTGGTGCTCGGCCATGCTCGGCTACCACGTCGGCAGGCAGGCGCCCGGCCGCACGCACTTCCCGGACGCCATCAAGGCCGTGCACCACCTGCTGCTCGGCCACGGCCTGGCCACCCAGCGGATGCGCGAGGCGGCCGTGAAGCCCACCGAGTTCGGCATCACGCTGAACATGGGCCACGCCGCGCCCGCCACCGACAGCGAGCTGGACCGCGACGCGGCCCGGCGCGCGGACGGCCTCGGCAGGCGCATCTACCTGCACCCGGTGGTCACCGGCGAGTACCCGGCCGACGTGGTCGCCGACCTCGCCGCGCGCGGCGCCGAGCTGCCCGTGCGGGACGGCGACCTGGAGCTGATCTCCCAGCCGATCGAGGTGCTGGGGATCAACCACTACACCAGCTCCAAGTACTCCGGCACCGCCGAGGACGGCTCGACGGTGGACGCGGACGGGCTGCCGGTGGACCGGGAGCTGCGGTACGGGCGGCCGGTCACCGCGATGGACTGGGAGATCGTGCCGGAGCAGTTCACCGAGCTGCTGCTGCAGAACGCGCGCGAGTACCCCGACCTGCCGCCGATGGTGATCACCGAGAACGGGGCGGCGTTCGACGACGCCGTGTCGCCGGACGGGTCGGTCGAGGACGCGGACCGGGTGGCGTACCTGGACTCGCACATCGCGGCGGTCGCGAAGGCGCGCGAGGGCGGGGCGGACGTGCGCGGGTACTTCGCGTGGTCGCTGATGGACAACTTCGAGTGGTCGTACGGGTACGAGAAGCGGTTCGGGATCGTGCACGTGGACTACGAGACGCAGGTGCGCACGCCCAAGGCGAGCGCGCTCTGGTACCGGGACGTGGCGAAGCGGGTCCGGGAGGGCTGAGCTCCCCTCGGGCCGCGCGGACGGCGGTCGGGTTCCCACCCGGCCGCCGTTCCGCGTTCCGGGGGTGCGGTTCGGGGCGTTTCCGGCGGATCGCGCGTGGGCCGTGCGGTCTATTGACGCTTGGCGCAGTGGGGAATGCTTTGGCGTTTCGCAGGTGCCCTGAACTGGAGTTCCAGTGCTTTCCGCACAATCGCCGATACCCCAAGGAATGAATTCAAGTTCACCCCATCGTGGAATCCGTGCAACGCCCGCGACAGGTGCCGCGATGACCGGTGCGTCCGGGACCAACGCGGAGAGGAACCTCATGGGGCGGGTAGCGGGGGAGGGCGGTGACCGGGCGCGGCGCGGGGACGACGCGCCCGGCGGGTGGTTCGCCCTGGACAGCGGGGCCGGTGCGCACGGGGTCGAGCGGCTGGGCGCGCCCGATCCCGGCGCGGCGGCCGACCGGGGCTTCATCCGCGACGTCGCCGACTTCGTCCTGGGCATGGGCGCCGCCGGGGTGACCGCCGACCGGGTGGTGCTGCGCGAGGAGGCGTGGAACGACGGCATCGAGCTGTTCTTCGGCGTCGCCGCCCTGCGCCCCGGCGCGGTCGCCGCCGAGGGCCTGGTCCTCACCGCCGCCGAGCTGGGCTACCTGGCCAGGGCCAAGCCCAGCGCGCTGCCCCCGCTGTGCGCCGAGCTGCGCCTGCCCACCTCGCCGGAGGCGGTGGCGGCGGGCGCGGCGTCCCTGCTGGCCAGGGGGTTGGCCGTCGAGCAGGGGGAGGAGCTGGTGCTGCGCGACGAGACGGCGGCGGTCCTGGCCGCCCTGGAGAGCGCCGACCGGGTGACCGCGATGCTGGCGGAGGACGCCCTGGCCTACGCGATCACCGGCCCGCGCGTGCACCTGGCGCTCCTGGCGCTCGGCCGGGCCCGCTTCGCGGTCCGCCTCCTCGACCGCGCGACGCCGGTCGGGCAGCAGGCCCGGCTGTTCCTGGAGCGGCACCTCGGGGCGGCGGAGCGGGAGGCTGGGCGCGCTGCTGAGCGGGAGGCGGAGCGGGCTGCAGACTGGTTCGACGCCGGGCGGACCAGGGGGTTCGGGGTGGGGCGAGCCGGTGGGCAGCAGGGGGGTGGGGCGCAGGTGGGCGTGCGGCAGGCGGTCGTGCGGCAGGCCGGTGGGCACCCGCCGGGCGGCTCGCGGGCAGGTGGGTACCAGTCGGACGGGCAGTCCTCGGGCGGTTCACGGGCAGGTG
This sequence comes from Actinosynnema pretiosum, assembly GCF_024171695.1. Taxonomy (GTDB): domain Bacteria; phylum Actinomycetota; class Actinomycetes; order Mycobacteriales; family Pseudonocardiaceae; genus Actinosynnema; species Actinosynnema pretiosum. The sequence continues at coordinate 219,822 of NZ_JAMTCF010000008.1, forward strand.
GGTACCAGCCGGACGGGCAGCAGCCGGGCGCGCACCAGTCGGACGGGCACCAGCCGGGCGCATCGCGGGCAGGTGGGCGCCAGTCGGACGCGAGCCAGCCTGCGGCCACCGCGCCGTCCCCCGCGCGGCGCGCCGAGGCGGCGCCCGCCGTTCCGCCACCAGACCTGGCGCCCTCCGCTTCCGCGCCTCCCACCGCCACGCCGCTCACCGCCCCACCGCTCATCAGGTCGTTGGGACCCGCCACGCAGCCGCCCATCGCCTTCCCCGCGAGCCCGCTGCCCACCCGAACACCTGGGGGTCAGCCGCTCGCCGCGCGGAAGCCGCAGGTGGCAGGCGTCGCCACCGCGCCGTCGGTCCCCAACGCGCCACCCGGTGCCCCGCTGCCCGTCCGCCCGCAGGCGTCCGCCGCTCAACCACCCGCCACCACCGCCCCGGCCCCTAACCCGCTGCCCGTGAGACCACAGCCGCCCGCCGGTCAGCCGCCCACCGGTCAGTCACCCGCCAGTCAGTCGCCTGCCGGTCAGTCACCCGCAGGCAGCCGCCCCGCTGCCGCCGACCAGCCACCCGCCAACGACCAGCCCCCCACCGCCCACCCGCGCGCCGCCACCCGCGCCACCACCCCGCCCCGCACCAAGGGCCGCGCCGCCGTCCTGGTGCGCACCCGCACCGCGACCGGGGCAGGCAGCATCGGCATCGCGGTCGACGAGGACGGCGCCTGGGCGACCTCCCTGGGCGGCGCCGGGCGGGACGACGCGGCGTCCGGGCTCGCCGAGCTGTTCGGGACCGCATCGTTCGGGACCGCGCCGTGCAGCTGACCGCGGGCATGGCCACCGACGTCGGCCGGGTGCGCCACGACAACGAGGACTGCGCCCTGGTCGGCGCGCACGTGTTCGCCGTCGCCGACGGCATGGGCGGGCACGCGGCGGGCGAGGTGGCCAGCGCGCTCGCCGTCGCCGCGCTCCGCGACCTGGACGCCACCCCCGGCCGCCGCGTCGGGGACGTGCAGCGGGCGCTCGAGGAGGCCAACGAGGCGATGCTCGTCGAGGGCGCCACCGACCCCGGCAAGCGCGGCATGGGCACCACCGCCACCGGCATCGCCATGGTCGACGTGCTCGGCCAGGCGCACTGGGCGGTGTTCAACATCGGCGACTCGCGGGTCTACCGGCTGTTCGACGGCGACCTCGCCCGCCTCACCACCGACCACTCGCGCGGCCACGTGCTCACCCGCTCGCTCGGCGTCGAGCGCACCCCCACCCCCGACCTGCTGGTCATGCCGCCCGCCGCCGGTGAGCGGTTCCTGATGTGCTCGGACGGGCTGACCAACGAGCTGGACGACGCCGAGATCGCGCACGTCCTGTGCCGCGTCGCCGAACCGGGTGTGGCCGCCGACGAGCTGGTGCGCCGCGCCGTCGAGGCCGGTGGCCGGGACAACGCGACGGCCGTGGTCGTGGACGTGGCGGTGCCCCGGTGAGCGAGGTCGCGTACTCGCCCGGCCAGTGGGTCGCCCTGGCGGGCGAGGGCACCTGGCTGCTCGTGGAGGCCGACCCGGACGCCCGCGTGGTCGAGCGCTGCTGGCGGCTCGTCCGGTCCGGCTCACCCCTCGACCAGGTCGTGGAGGTGCTGCTCCGGCACGCCAGGGGCGGCGCGTGCGCGGTCAGCTACCGGCCGGGCGAGCGGCGGGTCGTGCTCACCGGGGAGGCCCGGTTCGCCGGGGTGTGCGCGGGGACCGGCTGGCTGGACGAGCCGCTCGACCCCGACCTGGACGAGCTGTTCCTCGACTCCGGCTGGGAGCCGCCCGGCCCGGTGCTGCCGCTGCTCGGCGGGGTGGTCGGGGCGTCCGCGCTGCACGTGCGCACCGGCGTCGCCCCGCGCCCGCGCGTCGCCGACGAGCACCGCGCGCCCGCCCTGCCGCACGAGGACGAGCACCTGCCGCACGAGGACGACCACCGGGCCCTGGTCGTCCCGCGCGGTGACGACCACCGGGCCCTGGCCGTGCCGCGCGAGGACGAGTACCTGGCACTGGCCGTCCCGCACGAGCACGAGCCGCAGGTCCTCGCCGTCCCGCGCGGCGAGGACGAGCAGGTGGTCTCGGCCATCCAGTCCCTCGGCGGCGACCCCATGGCGGGCATCGGCACCTGGACCGCAACCCGTGCTCCCCTTTGACAACCGGAACGGGCTATTGCCCCGGCGTCCAAGGCCGTACCGAGGTGAGCAAACGCACGGGAGGAGATCGACATGACCACGAACCTCACACCCAGGGAGCACGCCGTCCTGCGCGCGGTGGCCGAGGGCCGCTGCACCCTCGACCAGGGGAACCTGATGGTGGACGGGCTGTCGTGCTGCGACCAGTTCCTCGGCCGCAGGCTGGTCGTGTCCGGGCTGATCGCGGGCACCTCGGGACCCGTGGTGCTGACCGAGACCGGCCGCGCGCTGCTCGGCGCCCCGCCCCAGGCCGCGTGAGCCACTCGCCTGCGGGCGGGCGCCCCGGCGGCGCTCGTTCGCGGGGAACCAGCGCCCCCGCCCGACCGGTCGCGCGCGGCGCCTGCCCCACCGGCAAGACCGGCCCCCGCCCCGATCGGGGCAGTGGACCGTGCGTCCGGGTGACGCGCCACATCTGGTGACGTTCCGTGCCCGTTCTGTCGTGCGGACCGCACCGGGCGCTCCTAGCCTCGGTGCATGGCTGATCTGGCGGCACGACGACACCCGGTGGTAGGACTGGCGGCGTTCGGCGCGGCGGTGGCGCTGGTCGCCGTGGCGGGATCGCTGGCCTCGATGTCGGCGGCATCCGAGTACCAGGCCCTGGAGACCCCGTCGTGGGCCCCGCCGCCGTGGCTGTTCGGCCCGGTGTGGACCGTGCTCTACGCGATGATCGCGGTGTCCGGGTGGCTGTTCTGGAAGCGCGAGGGCGTGCGCTGGGAACTGGGCCTGTTCGCGGCGCAGCTCGTGCTGAACGGCCTGTGGACCCCGCTGTTCTTCGCCGCCGACCTGTACGCGGTCGCGCTGGCGGACATCGTGCTGCTGCTCGCGTCGATCGTCGCGCTGATCGTGGTGTTCCTGCGGCGCGGCCACCGGGCGTCCGGGCTGCTGCTCGTGCCGTACCTGCTGTGGGTCGGGTTCGCGACGGCGCTCAACGCGGCGATCGTGGCGCTGAACTGACCCCGGTCGAAGTTCACCCGAGGGTGTCGCGGTCCTCCGGTCGAACGAGGACCGGAGCTGACCGCATCACCTCATAGGTTCCCCCCAGACCACGAAAGAGGGGGAAACATGACCACCGCAGCACCCACCACCGGCCCCGCGACCAGCACCGCCGAGGTCGCCGACCTGGTCGAGGCGCTCCAAACCCACCGGGGGTTCCTGCGGCACACGCTGGGCGGCGTGACGTGGGAGCAGCTGACCGCGCGGAGCACGGTGAGCGAGCTGACCCTGGGCGGCATCGTCAAGCACCTCACGGCCATGGAGGCCGAGTGGATGCGCTTCGCCAAGGGCGAGCCGCACGTGATGGACTTCCCCTCGGACCCGGCCGGGCTGGCCGCCGTGGAGGAGGCGTTCCGCGAGGAGTTCCGGATCGCGGAGGACCAGACCGCCGAGGAGCTGCTGGCCGAGTACGCGCGGGTCGCGGCGGAGACCGACGCGGCGATCCCCGGACTGGACCTGGACCGGGCGCGGGAACTGCCGGTCGCGCCGTGGTTCGAGCCGGGCGCGACCAGGACGGTGCGGCGGGTGCTGGTGCACCTGATCGCCGAGACCGCGCAGCACGCAGGGCACGCGGACATCATCCGCGAGTCGATCGACGGCCAGAAGACGATGGGCTGAGCGGGCCCCTCCCCGGCCGGTCGGGGGTCCAGGTCCGGCTGACGACGTGAGGACGGCGGGCGGTTCCGGGTGCACCGGGGCCGCCCGCCGTTCTGCCGTTCCGCCCGGCTCCCGGCCGCGCGCCCCCGCCTCGGGTCACCCCTCCAGCAGGCCGGGCGCGTGGTCCGGCGGCTCAAGGCCGAGGTGCTGCCAGGCCAGCGCCGTCGCCACCCGACCGCGCGGGGTGCGGGCCAGCATCCCGGCGCGCACCAGGTACGGCTCGCAGACCTCCTCCACGGTCGTCGGCTCCTCGCCGACCGCCACCGCCAGCGTCGACACGCCCACCGGGCCGCCGCCGAACGAGCGCACCAGCGCGCCCAGCACCGCCCGGTCCAGCCGGTCCAGGCCCAGCTCGTCCACGTCGTACACCGCGAGCGCCGCCCGCGCCACGTCCAGGGTCACCGCGCCGTCCGCCCTGACCTCGGCGAAGTCCCGCACCCGGCGCAGCAGCCGGTTCGCGATGCGGGGCGTGCCGCGCGAGCGCCCGGCGATCTCGGCCGCGCCCTCCTCGCGCAGGTCAACGCCCAGGATCACCGCCGACCGTCGCACGATCAGGTCGAGTTCCTCCGGCGTGTAGAACTCCATGTGACCGGTGAACCCGAACCGGTCACGCAGCGGACCGGTCAGCGCGCCCGACCGGGTGGTCGCCCCGACCAGCGTGAACGGGGCGATGTCGAGCGGGATGCTGGTCGCGCCGGGGCCCTTGCCGACCACGACGTCGACCCGGAAGTCCTCCATCGCCAGGTACAGCATCTCCTCGGCGGGGCGGGCCATGCGGTGGATCTCGTCGATGAACAGCACGTCGCCCTCGACCAGGTTCGACAGCATCGCCGCCAGGTCGCCCGCCCGCTCCAGCGCGGGCCCCGAGGTGATCCGCAGCGACGCGCCCAGCTCCGCCGCGATGATCATCGCGAGGCTGGTCTTGCCGAGGCCGGGCGGACCGGACAGCAGCACGTGGTCCGGCGGCGCGCCCCGGCGCATCGCGCCGTGCAGCACCAGCTCCAGCTGCTCGCGCACCTTCGGCTGGCCGACGAACTCGCGCAGGTCCTTCGGGCGCAGCGTGGTCTCCAGGTCGCGCTCGCCCAGCTCGCGCGCCGGGTTCAGCGCCTCCTCGCCGTCGAACCCGCCACCGTCGAACCCGCTGTCGGCGAAGTCGCCGAACTCGGTGAAGTCGGAGCCGCCGAACCCGGTCACTTCTTGCGCCCCAACCCGGACAAGGCCTTGCGCAGCACGACCGACGTGCCCAGCGAGGAGTCCTCGGCGAGCACGCCGTCGACCGCCGTCTCGGCCTGCTTGGCCGGGAACCCGAGCCCGAGCAGCGCCTCCACGACCTGGTCGCGCACCCGGCCGGTCGCCACGACGCCCTCGGCGCCGGGGGCGGTGGCGAGCTGGCCGACCTTGTCCCGCAGCTCGATGACCAGCCGCTCCGCGCCCTTGCGGCCGATGCCGGGCACCTGGGTGAGCACGCTGATGCTGCCCTCGGCGAGCGCGGCCCGCAGCTTCTCCGGCTCCAGCACGGCCAACGTCGCCAGCGCGAGCCGTGGCCCGATGCCGGACACGGTCTGGAGCAGGCCGAACAGCTGGCGCGAGTCGGCGTCGGCGAACCCGAACAGCGTCAACGAGTCCTCGCGGACCACCAGCGACGTCGACAGCGCCGCCTCCTCACCGCGCCGGAGCGAGGCGAGCGTGGCGGGAGTCGCCTGCACGGCGAACCCCACCCCGCCCACCTCGACCACGGCGTGGTCGAGACCGATGGACAGCACCTGTCCGCGCAGCGACGAGATCACGAGGACTTCCCTCCGGGTTCAGCGGCGGCCGACGGGAGGTCGGCGGAAAGAGCGGGTGGAGCGGCCGACGGGAGGTCGGCCGGTGGAGCGGGTGGAACGTCCGACGGGTGGTCGGCTGGTGGAGCGGGTGGAACGTCCGACGGGAGGTCGGCGGGGAGGGCGGCCGGTGGCAGGTCGGCGAGTGGGGCGGCTGGCGGCAGGTCGGCGGGTCGGGTGACCGGTGGTAGGGCGGCCGGTGGCAGGTCGGCGGGTGCGGCGGCCGACTCGGCGTCGGCGGGCTGGGGCGCCGGAACGGGGGGAGGCGCGGCTACCGGTGGCGCGGCGGCCCGCTCGGCGGCGGGGGCGGTGCGCGCGGCCCGCGCTCGACCTGCGGCCGAGGCCGGGGGAGTGGTCTGACCTGCGGTGGAGGGGGCGGCGAGGGGGGTGGTCGGGCCGGGTTCGGTCTTGCGGGTGGCGGCGGGGCGGTCTGCGGCGGCGGCGCGGGGGAGGCCGCCGGGCGTGGTGCGCTGGGCGGCCCCGGTGCGCGCGGTCGTCCGCGCGCCCGCCGTCCCTGCGGTCGCTGCCCGTGCAGCCGTGGCGCGCTTGTCAGTAATAAGGGGGTCACCCGCACGGGTGGCCGCGTTGTCGGGCCGGTCCGCCGTGCTGGCAGCCCGACCCGCCGCGCCTGCGGCCCGCGTCGCCGCGCCCGCTGCCTGAGCCGCGCCGCCCGCCCGCGTCCCCGCGCCACCGGCCGCCCCGGCCAGCCGCGCCCGGTGGGTCCTGGCGATCTCCGCCGCCCGAGCCTGGGCCTGCTCCAGCCGCGACTTCATCGGCGCCCGCCACAGGTGGCAGATCGCCAGCGCCAGCGCGTCGGCCGCGTCGGCGGGCCTCGGCGCGACCTTCAGCCCGAGCACCTTCGTCACCATCGCCGTGACCTGCGCCTTGTCCGCCCGCCCCGACCCGGTCACCGCCGCCTTCACCTCGCTCGGCGTGTGGAACTCCACCGGCAGGCCGCGCCTGGCCGCCGCCAGCGCCACGATCCCGCCCGCCTGCGCCGTCCCCATCGCCGTGCGCACGTTGTGCTGGCTGAACACCCGCTCGATCGCCACCACGTCCGGCGCGTACCGGTCCAGCCACACCTCGACCGCGTCCGCCAGTTGCAGCAACCGCCGCGACAGGTCCTCGTCCGCCGGGGTGCGCACCACGTCCACCGCCACCGGCCGGACCGTGCGCCCGGTCCCGCCGTCGACCACCCCGAACCCGCAGCGGGTCAGACCGGGGTCGACCCCGAACACGCGCACGCCCGCTCACGCCCCTCGCTCGGCCGGTGGTCACCCGGTTGGCGAACACCAGTTCGACAGACCTTAGTGTTCGCGTTGCCGACAGCCGCGCACAACACGGAACCGGGGACCATGTGCGATGTCGCCGACAGTCCGGCGCATTCCAGGTGGAAGCGCGCTCTGCGTGATCGAAAACGACCCCCCGATCGACAGAGCGTCACGGGATGATTACAGTGGCTGAGGTCCACAAGGCGAGCCAGTCGCGGCAGGCGGGTGCCATGTCCCTGAAGCGGTTCGGCGTCGTGGCCGCCCTCGTCGGGGTGGTCCTGTCCGTGCTCGTCGCCCTCGTGGTGTCCGAGGCGCTCGGCCGCGAGGTCTCCGTCGCGCTGGACAAGTTCTCCCAGCTCGTGTGGGCCACCGCCGCCCTCGTGTGCTTCTGGGGCGAGGCCGCCCGCCGCACCGGCCCGGCCCGCCGCTGGCGGATCTGGATGACCGGCGCGCTCGGCTGCCTGGTGCTCGGCCTGTGCGCCTGGACCTGGGGCCAGGTCGTCCTCGGCGCCTCCCTGCCCACCTCCGCGCTCGCCCAGGCCGGGTTCACCCTGGTCCCGGTCCTCGCGCTCGGCGCGGTGCTGGTGCTCGGCGGCGGACCGGCCGAGGTCGGGGCCGCGCGCGGCAGGCTCGTGCTCGTGCTCGACGGGCTGATAGTCGTCGGCTCGCTGTTCGTCCTGACCTGGGTCGCCGCGCTGGAGTCGATGCTGCGCAAGTGGGCCGCGACCGGCCTGTCCTTCCTGCCCGTGGTCGCCCACCCGGCCGCCTACCTGGTGCTGTTCGTGGTGCTGCTCGTCCTCTCCTGGACGCACCGCCCGGTCCGCCAGCTCCCCATGCTCTTCCTGGGCCTCGCCGCGCTGGCCCAGTCGTCCTCCGGCTGGGTGTTCGCCTACCTGGTCAGCACCGGGACCACCGAGATCCCCACCGCCGCCGACATCGGCTTCATGATCTGCCCGGCCCTGCTCCTGCTGGCCGCGCTCGCCCCCGCCGGCGTGCGGCGCGGCCGGGCCGACGAGGGCCTGCTGCGCGCGGGCGAGCTGCTGCACCTGCTGGTCCCGTACCTGCCGATGACCGCCACCGGCCTGTTCGTCGTGGTCGGCACCGCCACCGGCACCCCGCTCAAACCGCTGGAGATCTACGTCGGCCTCGGCGTCGTGGCCCTGGTCGTGGTACGCCAGCTGCTCACCCTCATCGACAACGTCCGCCTGGTCGAGCAGCTGCGCGACAGCCGCGAGCGGCTGCGCCACCAGGCCTACCACGACCCGCTGACCGGCCTGCCCAACCGCGCCCTGTTCCGCGAGCGCCTGAGCGCCGCGCTGGTCGCGGACGGCCCGATCGCGCTGCTGTTCATCGACGTGGACGGGTTCAAGGAGGTCAACGACAGCTACGGGCACGCCGAGGGCGACGCCGTGCTGCGCATCGTGGCCCAGCGGCTCCAGCGCTGCGTGCGCGAGTGCGACACCGTGGCGCGGCTGGGCGGCGACGAGTTCGGCGTGCTCATCGAGGGCGACGCGCCGCCGGACGAGGTGGGCAGGCGGGTGCTGCGGGTGCTGGTCGCGCCGCACCGCACCGCACTGGGCGAGCACCGCATCCGGGCCAGCGTCGGCATCGCGCGCCGCGCGCACGGCCAGCCGGTCGCCCCCGACGACCTGCTCGGCGACGCGGACGCGGCCATGTACGCGGCCAAGCGCCTGGGCAAGGGCATCGTCGTGGGCGCGGGCGGCGGCCAGATCGGCGGCCCGGTGGGCGCCATCGGCTGACCGGGCCCTGCCGCGCGGTCCCCGGCCGGGGCCCGCCCCCTGTCAAGGCCCGCGCCCGCCCGACTGCGGCAAACCGCTCGAACCTCCCGCGCCGCCGCCGGTTCCCCGAACCCCGCGCGCGCCCCGCGACCGTCCCGCCGCAGCTCAACCCGGCTACGCCCCGTGCTCGCCGATCGTTCGCCGCACCCCCGGACGGACCCGCCCCGACCACCTCCACCGCCCCTTGCCCACCCCTGCGCCGGTGGCGCTGCGTGATCGGCAACCACGACCTGGCACAATCGGCGACGGCGTCTGGAGAACCGGACGTTCCGGGCACCCACGCCCAGCCGCGTCCGCCGATCGGAGAATGATGGACCTCTCTTCCTTGATGTTCCCCCTGCTCCTCATCCTGTTCGCGGTGCCGCTGTTCCTCAGCGCCCGCAAGCAGAAGAAGGCCGCGGCCGAGCAGCAGGAGCTGCTGGCCGCCCTCGAGCCGGGTGACCGGGTCATGACGACGTCCGGCCTGTTCGCCACCGTCGCGGACGCCAGCGACGAGGCCACCATCGACCTGGAGGTCGCGGACGGCGTGGTCACCACCTGGCTGCGCCAGGCGGTCCGCGAGAAGGTCGACACCAACATCGACACCACCGACGTCGACGAGGACGCCGACGAGGTCTCCGCGCGGGACTCCGACGCCGTCGTGGACGCCACCCCGGCCTCCTCCGCGATCGTCGCCCCGCCGCTCGACGCCAAGCAGGACAGCAAGAACTGACACCGGCCGCCACGGCCGTCCGGGCGACACCGGCCAGGTTGGCAACTGTGAACGACGCCGACTCCAGGCAGTGACGCGCGGCTCACATGACGCGGGGTACGCTGCGCCCTCGCTGAACTTTGTCAACTACCAGGAGACGGACGGACCGTGGCACCTCCGGCCGGGCAAATCCGCCCCGCGAAGTACTTGGGCGCGTTTGTCCTCATCGTGGCCGTGCTGTACGCCTTGGTGTTTTTCACCGGCAACGGCTCGGCGATCCCCAAGCTCGGCATCGACCTGCAGGGCGGCACCCGCGTCACGCTGACCGCGCGAGCGCCCGACGGCAAGACGCCGACGGACGAGGCGCTCAACCAGGCCAGGACGCTGATCGAGACCCGCGTCAACGGCCTCGGCGTCTCCGGGGCCGAGGTGGTCAGGGACGGCAGCAACCTGGTCATCACGGTCCCCGGCTCCGACAGCGAGGGCGCGAAGAGCCTCGGCCAGACGGCGAAGCTGAACTTCCGCAAGGTCATCGGGGCCCCGCTGGCGAACCAGCCCGCGCCCAGCACCGAGACCCCGCCGTCGACCAGCGGCTCCCCGGCGCCCACCAGCGGCAGCCAGGCGCCCGAGTCCGGCGCGAGCACCCCGCCGTCCGAGGGCGCCTCCGCGCCGTCGACCACCGGCCAGGGCCGTCCGGCGCCCGCCTTCCAGCAGCAGCCCTCCAGCGACGCGGCCCAGCCCTCGCAGAGCGGCCAGCCGCAGCAGTCCGGCGCGCCGGAGTCCGGGGCCCCGCAGTCCGACGCCCCGAACCCGGCGACCGACCCCTCGCAGGTCGACTGCCAGGCCGTGTTCCTCGGCAACTACTCCGAGGACACCACCAAGGCGATCACCGAGGCGCGCACCTGCCGCCAGGACCCCGCGCTCACCACGCTGGACGCCGCGACCGTGCAGCAGGCGCTCGCCGCCTTCACCTGCCCGACCACCGACCCGCTGCTGGGCAACGACGACCCGGCCCAGCCGCTGCTGACCTGCGACCAGGACCGCGTCACCAAGTACGTCCTCGGCCCGGTCACCCCGCCCGCCGACGGCAGCGTCCCGGACAGCGACTTCTCCATGTACTCCCGGCTCACCGGTGAGGACATCGACAACGCGGTCTCCGGCACCGACCCGCAGGGCGCGGGCTTCGTGGTCAGCCTGACCTTCAAGGGCTCCGGCGGCGACAAGTGGGGCAAGTTCACCTCCGCCAACGTGAACCAGCAGGTCGCGGTGGTCCTGGACAGCCAGGTGGTGTCCGCCCCGAACATCAACGAGCCCATCCTCGGCGGCTCGACCCAGATCAGCGGCCAGTTCGGCCAGCGCGAGGCCGACAACCTGGCCAACGTGCTCAAGTACGGCTCGCTGCCGCTGTCGTTCGAGGCCTCCGAGGCCGAGACCGTGTCGGCGACCCTGGGCCTGGCCTCGCTGGAGGCCGGTCTGATCGCGGGCGCCGTGGGCCTGTTCCTGGTGTTCCTGTACTGCGTCTTCTACTACCGCCTGCTCGGCCTGCTGACGATCCTGTCGCTGGTCCTGTCCGGCGTCATCGTCTACGCGGTCATGGTGCTCCTCGGGCGCGTCGTCGGCTTCACCCTCGACCTCGCGGGCATCGCCGGCCTGATCATCGCGATCGGCATCACCGCCGACTCGTTCGTGGTGTTCTTCGAACGCCTCAAGGACGAGATGCGCGAGGGCCGCTCCTTCCGCTCGGCCGTCCCGCGCGCCTGGGTCCGCTCGCGCCGCACGATCCTGTCCGCCGACGCGGTCAGCTTCCTGTGCGCGATGATCCTGTACGTCATCGCGGTCGGCCAGGTGAAGGGCTTCGCGTTCACCCTCGGCGTGTCCACGGTGCTCGACCTGATCGTGGTCTTCCTGGTGACGCACCCGCTGGTCGCGATCATCTCGAAGTCCAAGACGAAGTTCCTGAACAACCCCAAGGTCATCGGGCTCGGCGACGTCGCGCACGCGGCGCACCTCAAGGCACCCAAGAGCACCGGCACCGCCGTGAAGGAGGCCTGACGTGTCGAGCACTCCGCGCAAGGCGAGCGTGTTCCAGCGCCTCTACGTCGGCAACGGCGCGTTCGACATCGTCGGCAAGCGCACGCGGTGGTACGGGATCTTCGGCGCCATCCTGGTCGCCTCGGTCCTGCTGGTGGTCTTCAAGGGCTTCAACCTGGGCATCGACTTCACCGGTGGCACGCGCATCCAGATGCCCGCGCAGACCGGCGAGGGCACGTCCATCTCGCAGGAAGCCGTCCAGGACAGCTTCAAGAAGTCGGTCGGCGAGGACGCCACCTCGGTGCAGACCGTGGGCACCGGCGACGCCGCGACGTTCCAGATCCGCTCCGAGACGCTGACCACCCAGCAGATCGACGGCCTGAAGAACACGCTGAACGACGACCTGAAGCCCGAGGGCGGCCTGTCCTCGGTCAGCGACAGCGCCGTCTCCGCCTCCTGGGGCGGTGAGATCACCACCAAGGCGCTCCTCGCGCTGCTGATCTTCTTCATCGCGGTGATGCTGTTCCTGGCGCTGTACTTCGAGCTGGCGATGGCGGTCGGCGCGCTCGTCGCCGTGGTGCACGACGTGGTCATCACCGCGGGCGTGTACTCGCTGGTCGGCTTCGAGGTCTCGCCCGCGACCATCATCGGTCTGCTGACGATCCTCGGCTTCTCGCTGTACGACACGGTGGTCGTCTTCGACAAGGTCAGGGAGAACACCCGAGGCATCCTCGGCCTGACCCGCCGCACCTACGGCGAGGCCACCAACCTGGCGGTCAACCAGACCCTGATGCGCTCGATCAACACCTCGCTGATCGCGCTGCTGCCGGTCATGGGCCTGCTGGTCGTCGGCGTCTGGCTGCTCGGCGTCGGCACCCTGAAGGACCTCGCGCTCGTGCAGCTGGCCGGTATGGCCATCGGCGCGCTGTCGTCCATCTTCATCGCGCCCGCGATCGCGGTCGACCTGAAGATGCGCGACCCGCGCTACAAGGCCCAGGCCGCTCGGGTGAAGGCCCGCCGGGACAACGTGGCCCGCAAGAACGCCGCGGGCGCGGTCGCCGAGGACGAGGTCGAGTCGACCGACGAGGACAGCCTGGAGGCCGAGCTCCGCAAGGAGAAGGCCTTCACCGCCGCCGCGGGCGTGCCCGCGCGGCACGCCAAGGCCGCCGACGCGCGGCGCACCAACCGACCGACGGGCAAGAAGCAGCGTTGAAGCTAGAGCACGCGCTCGGACTCATGCGTGAGGTCCCGGACTTCCCCCAGCCGGGGGTCCTGTTCCGGGACCTCACGCCCGTCCTGGCCGATCCAGAGGCGCTCCGCGCCATGACCGACGCCCTGAACGGCACGGTCGAACCCGGCACCACCGTCGTCGCGGCCATCGAGTCCAGGGGCTTCCTGCTCGGGTCCGCGCTCGGCTACGGCCACGGCTACGGCGTGGTGGCCCTGCGCAAGCCGGGCAAGCTGCCCGCCGTGTCGCACCGGGTCAGCTACGAGCTGGAGTACGGCACCGCCACCCTGGAGCTGCCCGCCGGGCTGATCCAGCCCGGCCAGCGGGTCGTCGTCGTGGACGACGTCCTCGCGACCGGGGGAACCGCAGCCGCCGCCTGCCAGCTCGTGGAGCACGCGGGTGGCGTCGTCACCGGCGTCTCCGTGGTCCTCGAACTGGTCGGACTGGGTGGTCGGGACCGCCTTTCGGGTTACCCCGTGCGCACCCTGCTCACGCTGTGAGCACGCGATCACGGGTCGCGCTCACCTGACCGGTCGCACCCGTTCACGGTTGCTGCTCGTCGTGTGAACACCACCGCTCGTCGCCCGGTGGCGGGGCCCGCCCCGCCATCGGAGTTATCCTCGGTGCCTAGACCCCCGAGGAGCGCGTTGAGCCAGGACACCGAACCCACGGCCCCGATGCCGCCCGTGCCAGGCCGGGCCCCGTCGGCGACCAGGCGCGTGCGGGCCAGGCTCGCCCGCCGCATCACCGCCCAGCGGGCCGCCCCGGTCAAGCAGGTCCTCGAACCGCTCGCCACCGTGCACCGCGACCTCCACCCCAACGCCGACCTGGCGCTGCTCCAGCGCGCCTACGACGTGGCCGAGGAGAAGCACCGGCCGCAGCGCCGCAAGTCCGGCGACCCGTACATCACCCACCCGCTCGCGGTGGCCACGATCCTGGCCGAGCTGGGCATGGACACCACGACCCTGGTCGCGGCCCTGCTGCACGACACCGTCGAGGACACCGACTACTCGCTCGACCAGCTCCGCGACGACTTCGGCACCGTCGTGGCGCTGCTGGTGGACGGCGTCACCAAGCTGGACAAGGTCAAGCTGGGCGCCGCCGCCGAGGCCGAGACCATCCGCAAGATGGTCATCGCCATGGCCAAGGACCCCAGGGTCCTGGTGATCAAGCTGGCGGACCGGCTGCACAACATGCGCACCATGCGGTTCCTGCCGCCGGAGAAGCAGGCCCGCAAGGCCCGCGAGACCCTGGAGGTGCTGGCCCCGCTCGCGCACCGGCTCGGCATGGCCACGGTCAAGTGGGAGCTGGAGGACCTCGCGTTCGCGATCCTCCAGCCCAAGAAGTACGACGAGATCGTGCGCCTGGTCGCCAACCGCGCCCCGTCCCGCGACACCTACCTCAGCGGCGTGATCAACGAGCTGAGCGGGCACCTGGAGGGCGCGCGGCTGACCGCCAAGGTCGAGGGCAGGCCGAAGCACTACTACTCGATCAACCAGAAGATGATCGTGCGCGGTCGCGACTTCGACGACATCCACGACCTCGTGGGCGTCCGCATCCAGGTCGACGAGGTCCGCGACTGCTACGCCGCGATGGGCGTGGTGCACGCGCTGTGGCAGCCGATGCCCGGCCGGTTCAAGGACTACATCGCGCAGCCCCGCTTCGGCGTCTACCAGTCGCTGCACACCACGGTCATCGGGCCGGACGGCAAGCCGCTGGAGGTGCAGATCCGCACCTACGACATGCACCGCACCGCCGAGTACGGCATCGCGGCGCACTGGCGGTACAAGGAGACCAAGGGCAGCCACCGGGGCAAGAGCGTCGAGGTCGACGAGATGGCGTGGATGCGCCAGCTGCTCGACTGGCAGCGGGAGGCCGCCGACCCCGGCGAGTTCCTGGAGTCGCTGCGCTTCGACCTGGCCGCGCGGGAGATCTTCGTCTTCACCCCCAAGGGCGACGTGGTCACCCTGCCGACCGGCTCCACCCCGGTGGACTTCGCCTACGCCGTGCACACCGAGGTCGGCCACCGGTGCATCGGCGCGCGCGTCAACGGCCGCCTCGTCGCCCTCGAGCGCAAGCTGGAGAACGGCGAGGTCGTCGAGATCTTCACCTCGAAGGCCGAGGGAGCGGGTCCGTCGCGGGACTGGCTGTCGTTCGCCCAGTCCCCGCGCGCCAAGGCGAAGATCAAGCAGTGGTTCGCCAAGGAGCGCAAGGAAGAGGCGATCGAGGTCGGCAAGGACGCGATCGCCAAGGAGGTGCGGCGGGTCGGCCTCCCGCTGCAGCGCCTGGTGTCCGCCGACGCGATGGGCGCGCTCGCCAAGGAGCTGCACTACCCGGACGTGAGCGCGCTGTACGCGGCGGTCGGCGAGGGGCACACCTCGGCCAGGCACGTGGTGCAGCGGCTGGTCGCCCAGCTGGGCGGCGTCGACCACGCCGAGGAGGAGCTGGCCGAGCGGTCGACGCCGTCCACGGTGGCGAGGCGGCGGGTCACCGGCGACGCGGGCGTGATCGTCAAGGACTCGTCGGACGTGTGGGTCAAGCTGGCCCGCTGCTGCACCCCGGTGCCCGGCGACGACATCCTCGGGTTCGTGACCAGGGGCGGCGGGGTGAGCGTGCACCGCACCGACTGCACGAACGCCGACGAGCTGCTCAAGACCCCGGAGCGGCTGCTGGACGTCGAGTGGGCGCCGTCCTCGTCCTCGGTGTTCCTGGTGGCCATCCAGGTCGAGGCGCTGGACCGGCACCGGCTGCTGTCGGACGTGACGAAGGTCCTGGCCGACGAGAAGGTCAACATCCTGTCGGCGTCCGTGACCACCTCGCGGGACCGGGTGGCGGTGAGCCGGTTCTCGTTCGAGATGGGCGACCCGAAGCACCTCGGGCACGTGCTCAAGGCCGTGCGCAGCGTCGAGGGCGTGTACGACGTCTACCGGGTCACCTCGGCGTCCTGACGCCGGACCTCCCGAGCACGACGAAGGGGCGGGGCCGCTGTGGCCCCGCCCCTTCGGTGTTCTGCGAGCTTTTCACCCGTTCAGGTGAGACGAGCGGGTTCCCGTCGACGCCGTCGGACCGGGAGGACCCGCCCCCGCGCTAGGCGGTGGTCGCGGTCTTGATGTCGACCGGGGTGTTCGGCTTGCCGTCGCCCGCGCCGCTGTCGGTGCCCGCGTTGGCCACCTCGTCCACCAGCTTCAGGCTCTCCGCGTCGACCGTGCCGAACACGGTGTAGCTGGCCGGGAGGCTGGAGGCGTCGCCGTAGACGATGAAGAACTGGCTGCCGTTCGTGTCCGGGCCCGAGTTGGCCATGGCCAGCACGCCCCGGCCGTAGGTGATCTCGGGGAACACCTCGTCCTTGAACTTGTAGCCGGGGCCGCCGGTGCCGGTGCCGGTCGGGTCACCGCACTGCAGGACCTGGATGCCCTGGGTGGTGAGGCGGTGGCAGGTGGTGTCGTTGAAGTAGTTCTGCTTCACCAGCGAGACGAAGCTGTTGACCGTGCACGGGGCCAGCGAGCGGTCCAGGGTCAGCTTCAGGTCGCCGATCGAGGTGCCCAGCGTGGCGCCGACGGTGCCCTCGGAGGAGACCTGGCCGTTCTCCGGGGCCTTCGCGCCCGGCTTCGCGGACTCGCCCTCGGCGGTGTACTCGCAGTTCACCTGCGGGGCCAGCGGCGTCGGGCGCTTCACCGCGGCGTGCAGCTCGGTCGGGATCGACGCGGGCTTGTCGCTCTGCGGGGCGGCCGACGAGCTCGCGGCGGTGTCCGTGGTGTCGGAGCCGAAGTCGTAGGTGGCGAGGAAGTACACACCGCCCGCCACCAGCAGCACCACCACCGCGGTGGAGATCACCGCCACGACCCGGCGCCGCTTGTCGCGCTCCACCCTGCGCGTGATCTGGCGCTCCAGCTTCCGCTTGGCCTGCTCGCGGCGCTGCGCGTTGTTCGGCACCTGCACCCTCCCTTGAGTTGTGCTACTGGGTCGACGGCGACGACCGGACCGCAGTCTAGGGGGATCGCATATGACTGGCGTGTGGCGGATAGGCTGGTGCACAGGCGCACGCCGTTCCCGCGCCGCTCGCAGTCAGGTTCGCAGTCAGGTCCGCAGTCGTTTTCGCGGTCGATCCCGCGCGGTCGACCGAGGCAGTCCGAGAGGGGTCTTCCCGTGCTGGTGATCGGGTTCCCGACCGGTGCGCTCCAGGCCAACTGCTACCTGGTCGCGTCCGAGGCCGGTGGCGCCTGCGTCGTGGTCGACCCCGGCCAGGACGCGCTGGAGCCGATCGCCGAGGCGGTCCGCGAGCACCGGCTCTCGCCGGTCGCGGTGCTGCTCACCCACGGCCACTTCGACCACTCGTACTCGGTCGCCCCGGTGTGCGACGGCGACGACATCCCGGCCTGGGTGCACCCGGCCGACCGGGCGATGCTGTCCGACCCGCTGTCCGGTGTGAGCGCCGAGACCCGCGCGTTCTTCGGCGGCAGGCTGGAGATGCGCGAGCCGCGCGAGGTCAGGGAGCTGTCCGACGGCGCCGAGCTGGACCTGGCGGGCCTGAGCTTCACCGTCGACCACACCCCCGGCCATACCGGCGGGTCGGTGATGTTCCGGTCCGGGGTCGAGGAGGGCGGGCGGCTCGTGCTGTCCGGCGACACCCTCTTCGCCGGGGCCATCGGGCGCACCGACCTGCCGGGCGGGGACCACGGCGCGATGCTCGGCTCGCTGCGCCGCAAGGTCCTCACCCTGGACGACGACGTCGTCGTCCTGCCCGGCCACGGACCGACCACGACCATCGGCAGGGAGCGCGCGAGCAACCCGTTCCTCACGGAACTGATCCGCGACGACGACGCGCCCGCCGCACAGCGCAGAGGACTGTAGGGACCAGCAGTGACCACCCCGTTCGCCGCCCCGAAGGGCGTTCCCGACTACTTCCCGCCGAACTCGGCGGCGTTCACCGCCGTCCGCTCGGCGCTGCTCGGCGCCACCGCGCGCGCCGGGTACGGCTACATCGAGCTGCCCGTCTTCGAGGACACCGCGCTGTTCGCGCGCGGCGTCGGCGAGTCCACCGACGTGGTCAGCAAGGAGATGTACACCTTCACCGACCGAGGCGGTCGCTCGATCACGCTGCGGCCCGAGGGCACCGCGGGCGTGATGCGCGCGGTCATCGAGCACGGGCTCGACCGGGGGCAGCTCCCGGTGAAGCTCGCGTACGCGGCGCAGTTCTTCCGCGCCGAGCAGCCGCAGGCCGGGCGGTACCGGCAGTTCCACCAGGTCGGCGTCGAGGCGATCGGCGTGGACGACCCGGCGCTGGACGCCGAGGTGATCGCGATCGCCGACGAGGGCTTCCGGGCGCTCGGGCTGACCGGGTACCGGCTGGAGCTGACCTCGCTGGGCGACGCGACGTGCCGTCCGCAGTACCGGGAGAAGCTCCAGGCGTTCCTGGCGAAGCTGCCGCTGGACGAGGACACCCGGCGCCGCGCGGAGATCAACCCGCTGCGGGTGCTGGACGACAAGCGCCCCGAGGTCCGCGAGCTGGTCGCCGAGGCGCCGCTCATGCTGGACAACCTGTCGCCGGAGACGCTGGAGCACTACGAGCGGGTCAAGGCGCACCTGGGCGACCTGGGCGTGAAGTACGTCGAGAACCCCCGGATGGTGCGCGGGCTGGACTACTACACGAAGACCACGTTCGAGTTCGTGCACGACGGGCTGGGCGCGCAGTCCGGCATCGGCGGCGGTGGGCGCTACGACGGGCTCATGGCGCAGCTGGGCGGGCAGGAGCTGTCCGGCGTCGGGTTCGGGCTCGGGGTCGACCGGGCGCTGCTGGCCTGCCAGGTGGAGGGGCTGGCGGTCGGCGACGCGACCCGGTGCGACGTGTACGGCGTGCCGCTGGGCGACGCGGCGCGGTCGCGGCTGGTCGGGATCGGGGCTCCGCTGCGCGCGGCAGGCGTCCGGTACGACATGGCTTACGGCGGCAAGGGCTTGAAGGGCGCGATGAAGGGCGCCGACCGGTCCGGGGCGAGGTTCGCGCTGGTGCTGGGGGAGCGGGACATCGAGGCCGGGGTGGCGCAGCTCAAGGAGCTGGCCACCGGTGAGCAGCGGGAAGTGCCGCTGGCCGACGTGGTGACCGAGGTGCGGAGGGCGCTGGAGCGGTGAGCGACGGTGACGGGGTGACCGGGGATTCCGGCGCGGCTGGGACACCGGGGCCCGCCGGTGGGGATTCCGGCAGGGCTTCAAGCGGGGCTTCCGGCAAGGCTTCCGGTGGGGCCGAGCGCATCCCCCTGGACCTGCTGGACCCGGCCACGGTGCGCAAGCGGTCCAGGATGGTCGCGGTGGGGGCGCTGATCGTCGCCGGGGCCTTCGGCGGGCTGGTGGGCCTGCTGGGCGGCCGGACGGCGGGCCTGGTGACGGCGGCGATCTTCGGCGTGCCGCTGCTGCTCCTGGCGGTGTCCGAGGCGCGGCGGCGGGTGTGGCTGGAGGGGAGCGTGCTGTCGGTGCGCGCCTACGGCACCAGGGTCGTGGACCTGAAGACGGCGGACTCGCTGGACCTGCTGGTCACCGACACGCGGGGGACCAGGACGATCGGGTTGTTCGCGCGCGGCGGGCACAAGGCGATCAACCTGGCGCTCGCGCTGTACGCCGGGACGGGCGGTCGCGAGCTGGGGATCTACCCGTTGCGGACGCTGGCGGACGTGCTGGCCTCGCGCGGTGACGCGCAGGCGCTGGCGCTGGCGGAGCTGCTGGTGGCCCAGCTGCGGGCGGAGGCCCGAGGGGCCGCCGCGGCGGACCGGCCGCTGTACCGGCTGGGGACGTTGGCGCCGTCGGGGAAGCTGGCGCAGAAGCTGAAGCCCGAGGCCATCTCGCGGTTCGTGGCGCAGCTGGACTGAGCGGGCGGTTCCGCGACGAGGGGCGCGGTCTTCGGACCGCGCCCCTCGCGCGTGCTCAGTCCTCCGAGATCCCCCACGTCCCCTGCGGCGGTTCCGGGGACCGGGTCGCCGTCGCGTCCGTCACCGGCTTCGCGCCTCCGGTGAAGCGGGTCAGGGACTCGCCGTGCTCCACCTGGCCGGGGAACGGGTCGCCCGCCGTCCTGCGGATCAGCTCGGCCAGCGGGAGGTCCTGGTTCGACGCGGCGATCACGAAGTTGCCGAAGCGCCTGCCCTTGAACACCGCGGGCTCGGCGATCACGCAGACGTTGCGGAACACCGACCTGATCGTCGCGATCTGGCCCCGCGCGAACGCGCGGTCGCCGCCGTCGCCGATGTTCGAGCTGTACACGCCCCGCGCGTTCAGCGCCCGCGCCGCCAGCTCCACGTACTCGCGCGACGTCAGGTGCGCCGGGGTGCGCGCACCGGCGAAGGCGTCCGTCACGATCAGGTCGAAGGTGTCCTCCGGCGCCTTCTCCAGCACCGCGCGCGCGTCGCCCCGCCGCACCCGCACCCGCCAGTCCCGGCGCATCGGCAGGACGCCGCGCACCAGGTCCACCAGGGCCTCGTCGATCTCGACCACCTGCTGCGACGAGCCCGGCCTGGTCGCGGCGATGTACCTCGGCAGGCTCATCGCGCCGCCGCCCAGGTGCACCGCGCGCAGCGGCTCGCCCTCGTCGGCCAGCAGGTCCGCCAGGTGCGCGATGCGGCGCACGTACTCGAACACCAGGTTCGCCGGGTCGTCCAGGTCCACGTGCGACTGCGGGGTGCCGTTGAGGAGCAGCGTCCACCCGTTGTCGTAGTAGGGGTCGGGGACGAGTTCGGCGATGCCCGAGTCGACCTCCCTGGTGATGGTGTCGTCGGTCCTGCGCGCTCTGCCCACGCCCGGATTATCCGCCACCGGCTTCGTGGTCCCGGCGCGCGGGGTGACCGGTTCCGCACCCGACGAGGGGTAGGCTCCCGCACTCGTGAACACCGTGGCTGACGTCCTGATCGCGCTGGTCGCGCTGATCCACGTCTACATCGTCGTGCTGGAGATGTTCCTCTGGAAGACGCCCAGGGGCCGCAAGACCTTCGGGCTGACCGAGGAGTTCGCCGAGCAGTCCGCGACCCTCGCCGCCAACCAGGGGCTCTACAACGGGTTCCTGGTCGCGGCCCTGGTGGTGGCGCTGGTCGCGGACGGGGACGTCGGCTACGCGTTCTCGGTGTTCTCCACGGCGTGCGTGGTGGTGGCGGGCGTGTACGGCGGGGCCACGGTCAGCCGTCGAATCCTCTTCGTGCAGGCCGGGCCCGCTTTGGCAGCGCTGGTGGCTGTGCTGGTCGCGGGCTGACCCGCTCCCAGGGCTTGCTCGGGTCGTAGCCGTAGCGCAGGTCGCCCGCGATCCGGCTCCTGGCGGGCTGCGGGGTGGTGGGCTGCGGGGTGGGCTCCGGAGCCCGCTCCGCGACCGGCTCGTCGTCGTCCTCTGCCCCGCCCCCGTCGTCGTCCTCGTCGACGGGGGCGGACTTCTCGTCCTCGTCCCCGGTCACGACCTCCTCGCGGGACGCGACGAACGCGGCCAGCGCGGTGGTCACCGGCACCGCCGCCACCAGGCCGATGCTGCCGACCAGGGTCTGCACGATCTCCTGCGCGACGTCCTGCGCGGTCAGGATCGTGCCGAGACCCTGGCCGGACAGCGCGAACGACAGCATCAGGGGCAGCGCCGCGCCCGCGTACGCCATCACCAGCGTGTTGACCACCGACGACAGGTGGTCCCGGCCGATCCGGGCGCCCGCCGCGTACAGCTGCCCGAAGCCCATCGACGGGTTCGCCGCCCTGAGCTCCCACACCGCGCTGGTCT
Organism: Actinosynnema pretiosum; assembly: GCF_024171695.1. GTDB lineage: Bacteria > Actinomycetota > Actinomycetes > Mycobacteriales > Pseudonocardiaceae > Actinosynnema > Actinosynnema pretiosum. Next base: position 241,248 of record NZ_JAMTCF010000008.1, read on the forward strand.
GCGTCACGGTCACGTCGTCCAGCACGCCCAGCGCGCCGATGATCGTGCCCGCGAGCAGCAGGCCCCTGGTGTCGATGCCGTGGCCGAGGATGGTGACCAGGTTCGCGGTCTGCTCGTCCAGGCCGGTCAGCCGGGCGAACGCGCCGAACAGGGCGCCCAGCGCGCCGATCAGCGCCAGGCTGACCAGGGTGCCGAGCACGGCGGTGGACGTGCGGGCGCTGATGCCGTGGCTCACGTACAGCACCACGAACATGATCAGCCCGGCGCCGACCACCGCGACCCACAGCGGGTCCTCGCCCGCCAGGATCGCGGGCAGCAGGAACAGCACCAGCACGACGAAGCTCAGCCCCAGCGCGCCGATCGCGCGCAGGCCGTGCCAGCGGCCCAGCACCAGCACGGCGCCGACGAACAGCAGTCCGAGCAGCAGCAGCGACCCGCCGCGCTGGAAGTCGACCAGCTGGTAGGACAGCGGGCTGGTGGGCTCGGTGCCGGAGTAGGACAGCACGACCTCGTCGCCGACCGAGACCTGCGGGGAGGTGGGTTGGTCGGGCACCGGGATGGTGACGTCCCGGCCCGCCGCCTCGCCGTCGGTCATGGTGACCGTGACCAGGAAGCAGCCCTCGTCCTGCGGGACCGGGGCGCCCTCGGGAAGGCCGACCGCGCAGGGGCCCTTCTTGACCGCCGTGGCCTCGCCGAGGACGGGGGTGTGGTTGATCCCGACCTCGGAACCGGTTTTGATCTCCTGCCCGAACGGGTAGAGCACCAGCGCGCCCACGACCGTGGCGAGCACCAGTGGCAGCAGCAGGACCAGCAGGAGCCTGCGGACCGGCGCTGAGGCCGGGCCGGTGGGGGTGTGCCCGTGGCCGTGGCCGTGGGCGGGGAGGTGGTCCGTTGCGCGCACGGTGGCAATAGTGCCAGTGGCCGTGCGGGGCAACGGGTGTAGTCGCCGTACGGGTGACGGTTTGACGATCATTAGAACGCGTGTTCGAATATAGTTATGCATGAAAACGGGTTGGGCGGGCGCGTGGGCGCGCACTGCCTGGCCGCTGACACGCCAGCTCTGCTGGCTGACGGGAGCACCCGGCCGATCGGCGCGCTGCGCCCCGGTGACCGGGTGTTCGGAACGCGGGACGGGCGGTACGCGCCGACGGTGGTGACCGCTTGCTCGACAGCGACACGTCCCGCCTACCGGGTGTCCCTCGCCGGGGGGACGCAGGTCGTTGCGGGTGGCGGGAACCGGTTGCGCACCGAGCTCGGCTGGCGGGCGCTGACACCCGGCGGGGAGCGGCTCCACCTCACGCGCGGGACGCGGGTGCAGGGCACCGGGCGCTTCGCGGCGCCGCCCGAGCGGAACCGGGAGTACCGGCTCGGGTACCTGTGGGGCGCGGTGCGCGGCGGGCCGCCGGTGGTGCCCGAGGTGCTGGCGCGGGTGCGGGAGTTCGCGGGCGGCGGGGAGCCGCGCGAGCGGGACCTCGTGGAGTGGCCGACGCAGCTCGGGGACGACTGGGCCAAGGGGTTCCTGGCCGGGGTGTTCGACGTGCGCGGGGCGGCGGTGGGCGGGCAGGTCGTGCTGTCCAGCGCGGACAGCGCCGTGTTCGAGGCGGTCGTGGTCGCGCTGCTGCGGCTGCGGGTGCCGCACTCGGTCGAGGTGCGGGGCGTCCGGGTGACCGGGGCGCCCGCCGAGCGGCTGCGGTTCCTGCACCTGGTCGGTCCGGTGCTGGCGCGGCCCGCCGTGCTGGAGGGCGTGCAGGTCGGCGGGGCGCCCGCGCTCGGGGTCGTGTCGGTGGAGTCGCTCGGGATCGAGGTGGAGATGGGGGCGGTGACCACGGAGAGCGGCGATCTGGTGGTCAACGGGCTCATCGCTTGCGCGGACGGGCGGTGACCTGCGGGTTCGATCACCTGGGGTGATCGGTTGCGGGGGCCGGCGTCGGTCGGTCGTCGCTCCTTCGCGGGTCGTGGGCGCGTTCGCCCTTTCGTGCGCGCTGGCTTAGCGTACGCTGTACGGCATGACTTACACGCCGTCCGACGAGGACTACGCCTCCGTGCTCGACTGGTTCGCCCGCTGGGACGCGCTGTGCGCGGAGAGGGACGTGGAGGCGTTGGCGGACATGGCGATGTTCCCGGTCAACGCGGTCACCGGCGGGTCGGCCGAGTCGTGGGACCGGGAGCGGTTCCTGCGCGACTTCGGCGCGATTTTGGGGGACGGGGACGTGGAGCTGCGGTCGACGCGGACGCCGCTGTTCCTGGGGGCGGACCTGGTGTTCGTGGTGACCGACGCGGAGTACGGGTCGGGGGCCGAGGCCGGGTCGATGCGGTACGGGGACCTGCTGGTGCGCCGGGACGGGCGGTGGCTGTACCAGACCATGGCGCAGAGCGGGTGGTGACCACGTCCGGGTGAGGATTGCGGCAAGCGGGTGGGTGTCACCCGCTTGTGCGCCCCCGGAAGAGTGGTCTGGTGACTGCGCGTGCATCGGTTTCACAATCAGTCTTGACTGTTTGTTGTGTGACCCCGAACACTCGGCCGGGTGGCCACCCAGACCAGGCGTCGCCAGGTCGACCGCAGCGCGGACACCAGGCGGAAGTTGTTGGCGGCCACGGTCGAGTGCCTCGTCGAGCACGGCTGGGCGGGGACGACGACGACCGTGGTCGCGGAGCGGGCGGGCGTGTCCAGGGGCGGGCAGCTGCACCACTTCCGCACGCGCGGTGAGCTGGTCGCCGCCGCCGTGGAGCACCTGGGCGCGGAGAGCGTCGCGCACCTGAGGCGGCTGGCCGAGCGGGTCGAGGGCGGGCCGGTGGCGGTGGTGGAGCTGATCGCCGAGTTCTACGCCAGCGACCGGTTCGCGGCGGCCCTGGAGCTGTGGGTGGCGGCCCGCACCGATCCCGCCCTGCGCACGGCCGTGGTGCCGCTGGAGGCGGCGCTCGGGCGCGAGACGCACCGGCTGGCGGTCGAGCTGCTGGGGGCGGACGAGGCGAAGCCGGGGGTGCGCGAGGCGGTGCAGATCACCCTGGACCTGGCGCGCGGGCTGGCGCTGGCCAACCAGCTGACCGACGACGGCAAGCGGCGCAGGCGGATCGCGCGCCACTGGGCCGGGATGTTGGAGGCGGTGCTGTGAGGCGGCGGGTGGAGGGCGGGACTGGGGCGCTGGTGGGGGCGCGGGTAGGGCTGGGTGTGGGGCGAGGCGTGGGGCGGGCTGCGGGCCAACTCGCGGGTGGGGGCGCGGGCTGGGCCGGGGGTGGGGTTGCCGACCGGGGTGGCGCTGCGGGCTGGGGTGTTGTTGCGGGCCAGCTCGCGGGTGGGCGCTCGGGCTGGGCCGGGGGTGGGGCTGCTGACCGTGGTGGCGCTGTGGGCCGGGGTGTTTTTGCGGGCCGGATCGCGGGTGGGGGCGCGGGCTGGGGTGGGAGTGGGGTTGCCGACCGGGGTGGCGCTGTGGGCTGGGCCGAGGGTGGTGCTACCGACCGGGGTGTTGCTGTGGGCTGGGGTCTTGCTGCGGGCCGGCTCGCGGGCTGGGGCGGGAGTGGGACTACCGACCGGGGTGGCGCTGCGGGCCGGGGTGTTGCTGAAGCGGCTGGTAGGGACGTGCGTGGAGGCGTTGCCGGGGTAGCGGTTGGCGCTGCGGGCCGGGCCGTTGTCGGGGCGGCGGGTACGGACGCGCGCGGCGGCGTTGCTGGTGCGGCGGTTGGTGTCGTGGGCTCGGCACTGGGTGGGGGTGCGCGCGGCGGCGTTGCCGGGGATGCGGGTGGTGCTGCGGACCGCGCGGTGAACGGTGACCTTGGTGCTGTGGACCGGGCGGTCGACGGGGACCTGGGTGGGGTTGCCGGGCGGGATGCGCGCGGGGGCTTGGCGGGGGCGGTGAGCGCGGGCGGGGTGGCTGGCGGGACCTCGGTGCGGGAGAGCGGCTGTGGGGCTGCGGTTCGGGGCGGCGGGCGAGTGGTGCTGCGGTGGGCGGCGCTCGGGGCGTGGCGTGCTGGTGGTGGCGGGGTGGTGGCGCGGGGGCGCGGGATCGGCCCGGTGGTTGGTGGCGGTTCTGCGGTGACCCGTGCGGCGGGCGGTGATGGGACGGCCGTGATCGGGCCTGGCGGTGGTGGCGGCCCGGTGGTCAGCGGCCCTGCTGGTGTCGGTGCTGGTCCGGTGGTCTGCGGCCCTGCTGGTGGTGGTCCGGTGGGGAGTCGTGCGGGCGTCGGTGGTGGACCGGTCGTCATCGGTGTGGCCTGCGGTGGTGGTTCGGCGGCGCGCCGCGTGGTGGGTGGCGGGGTGGCCGTGATCAGGCCGGTCGGTGGTCGCGGGTTTGCGGTGGTGGTCGGGTGTGCTGGGGTTCGTGGTGGGTTCGGTTCCGCTCGGTGCGGGAAACCGGTGCTTCGCGGGCGGGGGTTCGCGGTCATCGGGTGTGGCGCTGGGGTTGCCGGGGGCTGCCCCGCGCCCGTGCTGGGGGTGTGGTGATGAGCGGGACCGTCGATCCGGTGCTGGGCGCCGTGCTGCGGGACCTCGCGGCCGAGGGGCGTGAGCTGGAGGCGCTGGTGGTGGACGCCGACTGGGGCGCGCCGACGCCCGCGCCTGGTTGGACGATCGGGCACCAGGTGCGGCACCTGCACTGGTCGGACCGGGCCGCGCTGCTGGCCCTGCTCGACCCCGACCAGTTCCGCGCTATGGCCGTCGCGGTGGCCTCCGACGTGACCGGCGCGGTGGAGCGCGGGGCGCGCACGCCGGTCACCCTGGAGGGGTGGCGGGACGGGCGCAGGCGGCTATCCGGCGCGCTCGCCGCCGCTCGCGGGCGGGTGCCGTGGTTCGGGCCGCCGATGAGCCCCACGACCATGGCCACCGCGCGGGTCATGGAGACCTGGGCGCACGGGCAGGACGTCGCCGACGCGCTCGGGGTCGTGCGCGCGCCCACCGCGCGGTTGCGGCACGTCGCGCACATCGGGGTGCGCGCGTTCGGCTTCGCCTTCGCGGCCAACGGGTTGCCCGCGCCGTCGGTGTCGCCGAGGGTCGAGCTGGTCGCCCCGGACGGCGGGCTGTGGACGTGGGGGGACGAGGGCGCCGACGACCGGATCACCGGGCGGGCGCTGGACTTCTGCCTGCTGGTCACCCGGCGCAGGCACCCGGCCGACCTCGCGGTGCGGGCCACCGGGGCGGCGGCGTCGGCGTGGTTGCCGATCGCGCAGGCCTTCGCCGGACCACCGGGCGCGGGGCGCGCGCCGGGAGGCAAGGGGGTGATCATCGGTGAGACCGGCAGCAGGTGGGGGCGGGATCGTGCCGCCCGCAGCGGGCGTGATCGCGACGACGCGGGGTTCGGTGGCGACGCGGGGCTTGGTGGCGACGCGGGGTTCGGTGGTGAAGCCCGGACCGGTGGTGGAGCCTGGACCGGCGGTGGTCCTGACAGCCTTGACGGGGCCGCCTCCGGGAGCGAACGCGGCCCCTCGCGCGAACGCGGTCCGCACGAGCGGGGTGACCGCGATCCCGGCGCCCCCAGCGGTTCGTTAGCCCCGACCGACCGGCTAGCCCCGACCGACCGGCCAGGCTCAACCGGCCGAACCGAAGGAAGCGGTGCGGCCAGCCCTGCGGCGACCGGCCCTGCTGCGGCCAGTCAGAGCGCCGACCACCGGGACGCCGCCCACCAGAGCGCCGACCACCGGGACGCCGCCCACCAGAGCGCCGACCACCGGGACGCCGCCCACCAGAGCGCCGACCACCGGGACGCCGCCCACCAGGGCATCGACCACCCGGACGCCGACCCCCAACGCACCGCCCACCGCCCCGGCGATGATCACCACAGCCCCGCCCGCGCGGGCGACGGCCACCACCCCACCCGCCACCCGCACACCCACGACCCCATCGCGGGCGGTGGTGCCCGATGACCGAGGTCCTGCGGGTCGGCAACGCCTCCGGGTTCTACGGGGACCGCTTCTCCGCCGTGCGCGACATGGTCGTCGGCGGCGGGGTCGACGTGGTCACCGGGGACTACCTCGCCGAGCTCACCATGCTCATCCTCGGCCGCGACCGCCTCAAGGACCCCGCCCTCGGCTACGCCCGCACCTTCCTGCGCCAGCTGGAGGAATCGCTCGGGCTCGCCCTGGAGCGCGGCGTCAGGATCGTCGCCAACGCCGGTGGTCTCAACCCCGCCGGGCTCGCCGAGCGGATCCGCGCGCTCGGGCTCGGGGCCAAGGTGGCGCACGTCAGCGGGGACGACGTGCGCGAGCGGTTCCCCCGCGCGCTCACCGCCAACGCCTACCTCGGGGCCAGGGGCATCGCCGCCTGCCTGGAGGCCGGGGCCGACGTGGTGGTCACCGGGCGGGTCACCGACGCCTCGCTCGTCGTCGGGCCCGCCATCGCCCACTTCGGCTGGGGGACCGACGACCTCGACGCGCTCGCGGGCGCCACCGCCGCCGGGCACGTGCTGGAGTGCGGGACCCAGGCCACCGGCGGCAACCACCCGTTCTTCACCGAGTTCGACGCCACCGCACCGGGTTTCCCGATCGCCGAGGTCGAGTCGGACGGGTCCGCGCTGATCACCAAGCAGCCGGGCGCCGGGGGCGCGGTCACCGCCGACACCGTCACCGCCCAGCTGCTCTACGAGATCGGCGACCCCGCCTACCCCGGCCCGGACGTCGTCGCCCACTTCGACACCATCCGCCTCCAGCCGCACCCGAGGGGCGTGCGGCTGACCGGGACGCGGGGCAGCCCGCCGCCACCGGACCTCAAGGTGTGCCTGAACTCCCTGGGCGGCTACCGCAACTCCACCACGTTCGTCCTCTGCGGACTGGACATCGAGCGCAAGGCCGACCTGGTCCGGCGTCAGCTGGAGGGCGCGGTCGGCGCGGAGGGCCTCACCTGGACCCTCGCCCGCACCGACCGGGCCGACGCCGACACCGAGGAGACCGCCTCCGCGCTGCTGCACGCCACCGTCAAGACCCCGGACCCCAAGCGCGCCAAGGGCTTCGCCCGCGCGGCCGTGGAACTCGCGCTCGCCTCCTACCCCGGCTTCCACGTCACCGCCCCGCCCGGCGACGGAACCCCTTACGGCGTCTGCGAATCCGCCTACCTGCCACGGGAAACCGTTCCACACCAAGCGTTCCTGCACACCGGGGAGGTGGTCGACGCGTGAGAGCGCCACTCGGGCGGATCGTGGGCGCGCGGTCCGGCGACAAGGGCGGTGACGCCAACATCGGCGTCTGGACCCGCACGGACGCCGCCTACGCCTGGCTCCGCGAGGAGCTGACCACCGCCCGCCTCAAGGAGCTGCTGCCCGAGGCGGGTGAGGTCACCCGGTACGAGCTGCCCAACCTGCGGGCGCTCAACTTCGTGCTGCACGGCCTGCTCGGGCAGGGCGTCGCGGCCTCCACCCGGTTCGACCCGCAGGGCAAGGCGCTCGGCGAGTGGCTGCGCGCCCGGCACGTCGACATCCCCGACGAACTACTCGACCCGGCGACGAGAACAGCCCCGGCGACGAGAACAGCCCCGGCGACGAGAACAGCCCCGGCGACGGGAGCAGACCCGGCGACGGGAGCAGACCAGGGAGCGCGGACGTGACCACCCTGCCCACCGCCGTCGACCCCGACTCCGCCGAGCACCGAGCCAACCGCGAGGCGATGCTCGCCCGCCTGGCCGACCTGGACGCCGAGCACGCCAAGGTCCTCGCGGGCGGCGGCCCGAAGTACGTCGACCGGCACCGCAAGCGCGGCAAGCTCCTCGCCCGCGAGCGGATCGAGCTGCTGCTGGACCTGGACGCCCCGTTCCTGGAGCTGTCCCCGCTCGCCGCCTGGGGCACCGAGCACCCGCTGGGCGCCGGCCTGGTCACCGGCGTCGGCGTCGTCTCCGGCGTCGAGTGCGTCATCACCGCCAACGACGCCACCGTGCGCGGCGGCTCCACCAACCCGTGGTCGCTGCGCAAGTCGTTGCGCGCCAACGACATCGCCGCCCAGAACCGGTTGCCGCTGATCGGTCTGGTCGAGTCCGGCGGCGCGGACCTCACCAGCCAGAGCGAGATCTTCATCCCCGGCGGCCGGGCCTTCCGCGACCTCACCCGGCTCTCCGCCGCGGGCATCCCCACCATCAGCACCGTCTTCGGCAACGCCACGGCGGGCGGCGCGTACGTGCCCGGCCTGTCCGACCACACGATCATGGTCCGCGAGCGCGCCAAGGTGTTCCTCGGCGGTCCGCCGCTGGTGAGGATGGCCACCGGCGAGGTCGCCGACGACGAGTCCCTCGGCGGCGCGGACATGCACGGCTCCACCTCGGGCCTGGCCGACCACGTGGCCCGCGACGAGGTCGACGCCCTGCGCCTGACCCGCCGCGTCGTCGCCCGGCTGAACTGGCGCAAGCTCGGCCGCGCGCCCGGCCCGGTGGACGAGCCGCTGCACGACCCCGAGGACCTGCTCGGCCTGGTGCCCACCGACCTGCGCGTCCCGTTCGACCCGCGCGAGGTGATCGCCCGCCTGGTCGACGGCTCCCGCTTCGACGAGTTCAAGCCCGACTACGGCACGAGCCTGGTCACCGGCTGGGCCGACCTGCACGGCTACCCGGTCGGCGTGCTGGCCAACGCGCGCGGCGTGCTGTTCAGCCAGGAGGCGCAGAAGGCCGCCCAGTTCATCCAGCTCGCCAACGCCTCCGCCACCCCGCTGCTGTTCCTGCAGAACACCACCGGCTACATGGTCGGCGCGAGCTACGAGCAGGGCGGCATCGTCAAGCACGGCTCGATGATGATCAACGCGGTGGCGAACAGCCGGGTGCCGCACCTGACCGTCGTCATGGGCGCCTCCTACGGCGCGGGCAACTACGGCATGTGCGGGCGCGCCTACGACCCCCGGTTCCTGTTCTCCTGGCCCAGCGCCAAGTCCGCCGTCATGGGACCGGCGCAGCTCGCCGGGGTGCTGTCGATCGTGGCGCGCCAGGCGGCTGCGGCGCGGGGCGTGCCGTACGACGAGGACGGCGACGCGGCGATGCGGCGCGCGGTGGAGGAGCAGGTGGAGGCGCAGTCGCTCGCGCCGTTCCTGTCCGGGCGGCTCTACGACGACGGCGTGATCGACCCGCGCGACACCCGCACCGTGCTCGGCCTGTGCCTGTCCGCCGCGCACAGCGGCGAGGTCGCGGGCGCGGACCGGTTCGGCGTCTTCCGGATGTGAGGTGCTGATGATCGGCAGACTGCTGGTGGCCAACCGGGGCGAGATCGCCCGCAGGGTGATCCGGGCCTGCCGGGAGGCGGGCGTCTCCCCGGTCGCCGTGCACTCGGACCCGGACGCGGGCGAGCCGCACGTGCGGGAGGCCGACGCCTCGGTGCGGCTGCCCGGCGAGCACCCGGCGGACACCTACCTGCGCGCCGACCTGCTCGTCGCGGCGGCGCTGGCGAGCGGGGCGGACGCGGTGCACCCCGGTTACGGGTTCCTGGCCGAGAACGCCGCCTTCGCGCGCGCCGTGCTGGACGCCGGGCTGACCTGGGTCGGGCCCGATCCCGAGGTGATCGCCGCGATGGGCGACAAGGTCGCGGCGAAGCGGGTGATGCGGGAGGCGGGCGTCCCGGTGCTGCCCGACCTGGACCCGGTTGCCGCCGACCGGTTCCCGCTGCTGGTCAAGGCGTCCGCCGGGGGTGGCGGGCGCGGGATGCGGGTGGTGCGCGAGGCGGCCGAGCTGGCGGGGCAGGTCGACGCGGCCCGGCGCGAGGCCGCGTCCGCGTTCGGCGACGGGACGGTGTTCTGCGAGCCGCTGCTGGAGGGCGCGCGGCACGTGGAGGTGCAGGTGCTCGCCGACCGGCGCGGGGTGGTGTGGGCGCTGGGGGAGCGGGAGTGCTCGATCCAGCGCAGGCACCAGAAGCTGGTGGAGGAGACGCCGAGCCCGGCGGTCGGGCCCGAGCTGCGGGAGCGGCTGTGCGCGGCGGCGGTCAGGGCCGCGCGCGCCATCGGCTACACCGGCGCGGGCACCGTCGAGTTCCTGCTCGACGGGGCGGGGGAGTTCCACTTCCTGGAGGTCAACACCCGGTTGCAGGTCGAGCACCCGGTGACCGAGCTGGTGCGGGGCGTCGACCTGGTGGCCTGGCAGCTCGCGATCGCCGAAGGCGCCGGGCTGCCCGCCGAGCCGCCTCCGCCGTCCGGGCACGCGATCGAGGTCAGGCTGTGCGCGGAGGACCCGGAGCGGGGGTGGCTGCCCTCGCACGGGGTGGTGCGCAGGTTCCACGTGCCCGGTGACGTGCGGGTCGACAGCGGCGTGGAGGCGGGCAGCGCGGTGGGCGTGCGCTACGACCCGCTGCTCGCCAAGGTGATCGCGCACGGGCCCACCCGCGCCGCCGCCGTGCGCAAGCTGGCCGCCGCGCTGGAGCGGGCCGAGCTGCACGGCGTCACCACCAACCGGGACCTGCTCGTGGCGGTGCTGCGGCACCCGGCGTTCGGCCGGGGGGACACGCACACCGGGTTCCTGGAGGAGCACCGCGCCGAGCTGTTCGGGACGCGGCCGGTCGACGTGCGGCACGCCGCGCTGGCCGCCGCGCTCGCCCGGTCCGCCTGCCGGGCGACCGCCCTGCCCGGCGGGTGGCGCAACCTGGCGTCCCAGCCGGTGCGGGTGGCGTTCGAGCACCGGGGCGAGCGGGTGGAGGTGGACTACCTGCGCACGCGCGGGGGGATCGGCACGAGCCTGGACGTGGAGGTGGTGGCGGTCGGGCCGGACGTGGTGCGGCTGCGGCACGGGGGCGTGGAGACGGCGTGGTCGGTCACCCACTACCCGCCGCCCGACCCGTCCGGCGAGCCGGGGCCCGGCGACCGGGTGGAGGTCGGCCCGGTGACGCTCACCCCGCTGCCCCGGCACCCCGAGCCCGAGCGCCGGACGCCTGCGGGGACCACGACCGCGCCCATGCCCGGTGTGGTGGTCCGGGTGGAGGTGGCGGAGGGCGCGACGGTGGGGGAGGGCGAGCTGCTGCTGGTGCTGGAGGCCATGAAGGTCGAGCACCGGGTGCGCGCCGAGCTGGCCGGGGTGGTCGCCGCCGTGCCGGTGGCGGAGGGGCAGAGCGTCGCCGAGGGCGACGTGCTCGTGGTGCTCGAACCGGCGGGCGAACCGGGGGCAGGCGGGCTGGCGGCCGTTGGTCCGGCTCCAGCGGGCCGGGCTGCCGCCGATCCGGCGACCAGCGGCCTGGCTGTCACCGACCCGGCTGCCACTGACCCGGCCGTTGCTGGTCCGGCCGCCGCCGATCCGGCGACCACCGTCCAGACCGCCACCGTCCCGGCTGCCGCTGCCCCGGCGCCCAGCGGTCTGGCGACCGCCGGCCCTGCCGCCGCCAGCCCTGCCGCCGCCAGCCCGGCTACTACCGGCCCTGCCGCCGCCGTACCCGCCGCCCCCGTCGACCGGACTACACCACCCACCGTGCCGAGCCCACCCGCCGCCGCACCGCCACCCGCCGACCCCGCCGTCCCCACCACCCCCGAGGAGCAGCCGTGACCGCGTTCACCGAATCCGCCGAGCGGGCCGACCTGCGCGCGGCCGTCGCCGCGTTCGCCTCCCGGTACGGCGAGCGGTACTTCTTCGACAAGGCCCGGTCCGGCGGCAAGACGCACGAGCTGTGGGCCGAGGCCGGGAAGCTCGGGTACCTCGGCGTCGCCGTGCCCGAGGAGCACGGCGGCGGTGGCGGCGGCATCGGGGACCTGGCCGCCGTCTGCGAGGAGCTGGCCGCCGCCGGGTGCCCGATGCTGCTGCTCGTGGTGTCCCCGGCCATCTGCGCGACCGTGTTCGCCCGCTTCGGCACCGACGCCCAGAAGGCCCGCTGGCTGCCCGGCTTCGCCGACGGGACCACGAAGATGGCCTTCGCCATCACCGAGCCCGAGGCCGGGTCCAACGCGCACCGCCTGACCACCACCATCCGCCGCGACGGCGACGACTGGCTGCTCACCGGCGGCAAGCACTACATCTCCGCCGTCGACGAGGCCGACGCCGTCCTCGTCGTCGCCCGCCACGTCGACGCCTCCGGGCAGCGCCTGGCGCCCTCGCTGCTGGTCGTGCCCACCGACGCCCCCGGCTTCACCCGGCACGAGATCGAGATGGAGCTGGTCTCGCCGGAGAAGCAGTTCACCTGCTTCTTCGACGACGTCCGGCTGCCCGCCGACTCCCTCGTCGGCGACCCGTCCGCAGGCCTGGACCAGCTGTTCGCGGGCCTCAACCCGGAGCGGATCATGGCCGCCTCCTACGCGACCGGCACCGCCCGCCGCGCGCTCGCCAAGGCCGCCGACTACGCCCGCACCCGCACCGTCTGGGACGTCCCCATCGGCGCGCACCAGGGACTGGCCCACCCGCTCGCCCAGGTGGCGGTGCAGGTGGAGCTGGCCAGGCTGATGACCCAGAAGGCCGCGGCGCTCTACGACGCCGGGCGGGACCGGGAGGCGGGCGAATCGGCGAACATGGCCAAGTACGCGGCGGGCGAGGCGGTCGCCGCAGCGGTGGACCAGGCCATCCAGGTGCACGGGGGCAACGGGTTGTCCACCGAGCACGGACTGGGCGCCCTGCTCACCGCGTCCCGGTTGTCCCGAATCGCGCCGGTCAGCCGGGAAATGATCCTGAACTTCGTGGCGCAGCACACCCTCCGGTTGCCGCGCTCCTATTGACCGAGTTGCGTTTGCCAGGTGCAGATTGGTGTGGAACTGCTCACGCCCATTCCCAGCGCAAGCCCACCACTCCCGGACCGAAGTCCACCGCCACCGCGTAGGCATAGCCCCACGCGTCGACCGGAGTTTCCCGCACTTCGGCGGGTTCGACGTCGGTCAAACCGGACGTGAATTGTTCGCACCGCACCGGTCGGCAGCGCGAGTCGTAGCGGACCTCCAGCACGTACTCCTTCACGGTGTGCCGGAACCGCCGGGTGTGCGTGTTGTCGAACGTGGGGTGGTGCGGGGCCACGTAGATCAGCTCGTACTCGACGGCGGTGCGCTCGCCGCGCCGCATCGGCCGGTCGAACAGCAGCTCCGCGATCATCAGGCCGTTGCGCGCGTCGGTCGCCACCCGGCCCAGCGAGCAGCCGCGCAGCGTGCCGATGACCGGCAGCGGGTCGCCGGGCAGGCGGGTGTCGTAGCCGAGCAGGACCCGGTCGACGCCACCGCGCTCGGCCCGCAGGACCTGCCGCGACCGCACCCGCCGGGTGCTGCCGTCCATGGCCAGTTCGACCTGGTCGCGCAGGCTCAGCCGGGTCAGGTCGTGGTCCGAGCTGGTGTCCACGTCGGCCAGCAGCTCGGCCATCGGCTCGGACGCGGACGCGTCCGCCACCCAGCCCAGCGGGCTGGACGCGGGCACCGGCCTCGGCCGCGCCTTGCCCCTCGGTCTCGGGGGTCCCAGCAGGGACCGCAGGGCGCCCTCGCCGAGGTCGAGGATCTCCTCCAGGTGCGCCAGCGCGGTCAGCGAGTCCGGCCGCTCCGGTCTGCGCCGACCGGACTGCCAGTAGCTCAGCGCCGCGATGCTCACGGTGCTGCCCCGGCCGCGCAGCCGGTGCTGGATGCGTTCCAGGCTCAGCCCTTTGGCGCGGATAGCCGTCCGCAATGCGCAGGCGAACGGGTCGCCGCCCCCGCCGATCCTGCCCGGATCACCCACCGGTGATTCCCGGCCGACGACTTGCGCAGACATCTCCACTCCCGTGCTCGCGCGAACAAGACAAGGCGAGTGACGGTATCGTGCTAAAACGTCCGATCGGTACAGCCGATCGGGTTTCCCGGTGTGAATTGAACCGTATCGGTCGGGCAAATAGTACGCGCCGTGGACGTTTGAATTCTCATTAACAGAGGCCGTGTGAAGGCCCTGTTCCACTCCGCCCGCAGCACTGCCGCTGGGGCGTCCGGCCGCTTCCCGACCAGGGGAAACGCACCTACTGTCGGTGACGCGGGGTGATCGGACGCACACCCCGCGCGGTCGGTCGGGCTCCACCCCTGAAGCCGCACGCGGGGTCCGTTCCGCCGCCTCCCTGCGAACGACAGGACCACTCGTCATGCGCAAGAACACCTTCGCCGCCGGTGTGGCGGCGGTCACCGTCGGGCTGGCGCTGACCGCTCCACCCGCCCAGGCGGCGCCCACCGGGACCGTGCTCGCCGAGGGCTCGGCGCTCGCCGTGCCCGGCAGCTACGTCGTGCAGCTCAAGGACACCGAGCTCTCGGCCCAGGACGTCACCGCCTCGGCCCACGCCCTGGCGGCCCGCTACGGCGGGCGCGCCGAGCGGATCTACGGCGCGGCCCTGCGCGGCTTCTCCGCGCGCCTGGGCCCCGCCGCCGCCCGCAGGCTGGCCGCCGACCCGGCGGTCGCGCTCGTGGAGCAGGACCAGCGGTTCACCGCCACCACCACCCAGAGCCCCGTCCCGTCCTGGGGGCTCGACCGCATCGACCAGCGCTATCTACCGCTGGACAACTCGTACACCTACACCAGCACCGGCCTCGGGGTCGACGTCTACGTGATCGACAGCGGGGTGCGGATCGCCCACCCCGAGTTCGGCGGCCGGGCGGTCGACGGCTACGACGCGGTCGAGAACGACAACGTCGCCCAGGACGGGAACGGCAGCGGCACGTACGTCGCCGGGATCATCGCGGGCAGCACCTACGGCGTCGCCAAGCAGGCCCGGATCATCGCGGTGCGGGTGCTCGACAACGCGGGTTCCGGCACCACCGCAGGCCTCGTCGCGGGCATCAACTGGACCGTCAACCACTACGTCAGCACCGGCCGAGCCCGCCCCGCCGCGGTCAACCTCGGCGTGGGCGGGGGCGCCTCCACCGCGCTGGACAACGCGGTCGCGTCGGCCGTCAGCCGGGGCCTGACCGTCGGCGTCCCGGCGGGCGACAGCAACGCCAACGCCGCGTCGTACTCGCCCGCCCGCGTCGCCTCGGCGATCACGGTCGGCGCGACCACCAGAACCGACGCCCGCACGTCGTCCTCCAACTACGGCGCCGTCCTGGACATCTTCGCGCCCGGCGCCTCCATCACCTCGGTGGGCTCCCCCGTCACCCGCAGCGGCACCCCGACGGCGACCCCGCACGTGGTCGGCTGCGTCGCCCGCCACCTCCAGGCCAACCCGACCGCCACACCCGCCCAGGTGCAGGCGGCCCTGATCTCCTACGCCACCCCCGGCATCGTCGCCGCGCCGGGAACCGGCTCGCCCAACCGCCTCCTGCACTGCCCCCCGACCCTCTGACCCGACCCCTGACCCACCGATCGAGAACGAGGTGAACCCCATGTCGCGCAACCACGTCCCCCTGCTCGCCGCCGCCATCGCGGTCGTCGCGCTCGCCACGCCCGCGTCGGCCGAGGAAGGCCGGGTGCTGTCCGCCGCCTCACCCGACGCGGTCCCCGGCAGCTTCATCGTCAAGCTCAAGCCCGCCGCCGACGCCGCGCGGTTCGACGGCTCCGGCCTCCTCGCCCCCGGCGTCCGCGCCGAGCGCGTCCTCGACGGCGCGTTCCACGGCTTCACCACCACCCTCACCGACCGCCAGGCCAGACGCCTGGCCGCGCACCCCGACGTCGAGTTCGTGGAGCAGGACCAGGTGGTCCGGCCGTACGCGGTCCAGACCAACCCGCCGTGGCACCTCGACCGGCTCGACCAGGTCGCCCTGCCGCTCAACGCCCAGTACGGCTACACCACCACCGGCCAGGGCACCCGCGCCTACGTCGTGGACACCGGCGTGCGGATCACCCACCAGCAGTTCGGCGGCCGGATCTGCCCAGGGTGGGACGTGGTCGAGAACGACGAGATCGCCCAGGACCTCAACGGCCACGGCACGCACGTCGCCGGGCTCATCGCGGGCAGCACCTACGGCGTCGCCAAGAACGTCAGCATCTGCCCGGTCCGGGTGTTCGACGCCAGCGGCTCCGGCACCACCGCCGGGGTCGTGCAGGCGGTCAACTGGGTGCGGCTCAACGCGGTCAAGCCCGCCACCGCCAACTTCAGCCTCGGCGGGGCCGCGTCCGCCGCGCTCGACAGCGCCGTCCAGGCCCTGATCAACTCCGGCGTCACCGCCTCGGTCACCGCCGGTGGCAGCAACGGCGACGCCGCGAACTTCTCGCCCGCCCGCGTGGCCGCCGCCATCACCTCCGGCTCGACCACGAGCACCGACGCCCGCGCCCCGTACTCGAACTACGGCCCGGTCGTCGACGTCTACGCGCCCGGCCAGTCCATCACCTCGGCCTGGCACACCAGCGACACCGCCACCAACACCCTCAGCGGCACGTCCATGTCCACCGCCCAGGTGACCGGCGTGGCCAACCGCTACCTGCACGCCAACCCGACCGCCACCCCCGCCCAGGTGCACGCGGCGATCGTCCTCTGGGCGACGCCCCAGCCGTGGGGCGGAAAGCTGCTCCACTGGCCGCCGCAACTCTGACCGATAGGGGGTGGACAGCCGTTGCCCAGGATCGCGCAACGGCTGTTCACCACCCGTTAGCAGATGCCTCGGCATGTGAGAAAGGGCAGGTCAAGGCACTTATTAACCCCCCGACAACTGGCAATCTTTCACTCTTCCGGACGGCCGTGCTTTCTTCCTAGAGTCGATAACCGTAAGCGAGGGCAAGGTGGCACTGCGTGACAACCGGTCCCTGCAAAGCACCGGTTCGTCGTGTGGTTCCACCCATTCGAGAAACGGACACCGCATGTTGGAGTCTCGACACCACCGGTACCTGGCCGGCGTCGGAACGGCCGCACTGCTCATGGGCGTCATGGCCACCCCGGCCTCCGCCGCCACCGGTGAGATCCTCTCGGCGGACGCCGAGCAGAAGGTCCAGAACAGCTTCATCGTGAAGCTGAAGGACGGCTACACCGCCGCCTCCTCCACCGAGGCGGTCACCGCCAAGCTGACCTCCCGCTTCGGCGGCCAGGTGAAGCACACCTACAGCAGCATCAACGGCTTCGCCGTGTCGCTGTCCGAGTCCGCGGCCAAGCGGCTCGCCGCCGACCCGTCGGTCGAGTACGTCGAGCAGGACCAGGTCTTCAGCATCCAGGCGACGCAGACCAACCCGCCGTCGTGGGGCCTCGACCGCATCGACCAGCGGAACCTGCCGCTGAACTCCTCGTACAGCTACACCTCCACCGGCTCCGGCGTGCGCGCCTACGTCATCGACACCGGTGTCCGCATCGCCCACAACGCCTTCGGCGGCACCGCCGTCAACGGCTACGACGCGGTCGACGGCGACAACGTCGCCCAGGACGGCAACGGCCACGGCACGCACGTCGCGGCCACCGTGTCCAGCGCCTCCTACGGCGTCTCCAAGGCCGCCCAGATCGTCGCGGTCCGCGTGCTCGACAACGCGGGCTCCGGCACCACGGCGGGCGTCGTGGCGGGCATCAACTGGGTGACCAACAACCACGTCAAGCCCGCCGTCGCCAACATGAGCCTCGGCGGCGGCGCGTCCACCTCGCTGGACAACGCGGTCGCCAGCTCCATCAGCGCGGGCGTCACCTACGCGGTCGCGGCGGGCAACAGCAACGCCAACGCCTCGAACTACTCGCCCGCCCGCGTGGCCTCGGCGCTGACCGTCGGCGCGACCACCAGCACCGACGCCCGCGCGTCGTACTCCAACTACGGGGCCGTCGTGGACATCTTCGCGCCGGGCAGCGCCATCACCTCGGCGTGGAACACCTCCAACACCGCGACCAACTCCATCTCCGGCACCTCGATGGCGTCCCCGCACGTCGCGGGCGCGGCGGCGCGCTACCTGTCGACCGCTCCCACGGCGACCCCCGCTCAGGTGGCCACCTACCTGATCAACCAGGCCACCACCGGCAAGGTCACCAGCCCCGGCACCGGTTCCCCGAACCGCCTGCTGTACCTGGCGCCGACCGCCTGACGTCGGACCGCTCGACCGCTCGACCGCTCGCACCGAGGCCGTCCCCGAACGGGGGCGGCCTCGGCCGCGTTCGCGGGTGTCCGGGGGATGTGGTTCGCGTCGGTCGTCGGCGATGGCTAGCCTTGCGATCAGCAATAAGTTGTTCAACTTAAAGTTGATCTACCACGAGGAGAGCAGTACCCGTGATGCGCACGCACGAGGCCGGGACGCTCCGCGCCGAGCACGCCGGGCAGTCCGTCACCCTGACCGGGTGGGTGGCCCGCAGGCGCGATCACGGCGGCGTGATCTTCATCGACTTCCGCGACGCCTCCGGTGTCGCGCAGGTGGTCTTCCGCGAGGGCGAGATGGCCGAGCGCGCCCACCGGCTGCGCTCGGAGTTCGTGCTCAAGGTCGTCGGCGAGGTCTCCCGCCGTCCCGAGGGCAGCGAGAACCCCGACCTGCCGACCGGCGCGATCGAGGTCTACGCCTCCGAGTTCGAGGTCCTCAACGAGTCGGCCCCGCTGCCGTTCCAGCTCGACGAGCACCTGGAGGTCGGCGAGGAGGCGCGGCTGCGCCACCGCTACCTCGACCTGCGCCGCTCCGGCCCGGCCAAGGCCATGCGGCTGCGCAGCGAGGCCAACCGGATCGCCCGCGAGGTGCTGCACGGGGAGAAGTTCGTCGAGGTCGAGACCCCGACCCTGACCCGCTCCACCCCCGAGGGCGCCCGCGACTTCCTGGTGCCCGCGCGCCTGCGCCCCGGCTCCTGGTACGCGCTGCCGCAGTCCCCGCAGCTGTTCAAGCAGCTGCTCATGGTCGGCGGCCTGGAGCGGTACTACCAGATCGCCCGCTGCTACCGGGACGAGGACTTCCGCGCCGACCGGCAGCCGGAGTTCACCCAGCTCGACATCGAGATGAGCTTCGTCGAGCAGGACGACGTCATCGCGCTCGGCGAGAAGATCATCACCGCGCTGTGGAAGGAGCTGGGCGACCACGAGATCGCGCAGCCGTTCCGCCGCATCTCGTACGCCGAGGCGATGGCCAAGTACGGCTCGGACAAGCCGGACCTGCGCTTCGGCCTTGAGCTGACCGAGCTGACCGAGTACTTCAAGGACACCCCCTTCCGGGTGTTCCAGGCCCCGTACGTGGGCGCGGTCGTCATGCCCGGCGGCGCCTCCCAGCCGCGCCGCACGCTCGACGCCTGGCAGGAGTGGGCCAAGCAGCGCGGCGCGCGCGGCCTGGCGTACGTGCTGGTCGGCGAGGACGGCACGCTCGGCGGCCCGGTCGCCAAGAACCTGTCCGACGCCGAGCGCGACGGGCTGGCCAAGGCCGTCGGCGCGAACCCCGGCGACTGCGTGTTCTTCGGCGCGGGCGACGCGGACGGCGCGCGCGCCCTGCTCGGCGCGGCCCGCGTGGAGATCGCGAACCGGGTCGGCCTGATCGAGGAGGGCTCCTGGTCCTTCGTGTGGGTCGTGGACTTCCCGATGTTCGAGGCCGTCGACAAGATCGGCGACGACGTCGCGGTCGGCAGCGGCAAGTGGACCGCGCTGCACCACGCGTTCACCTCGCCCACCCCGGAGTGGATCGACACCTTCGAGTCCGACCCCGGCAACGCGCTGGCCTACGCCTACGACATCGTCTGCAACGGCAACGAGATCGGCGGCGGCTCGATCCGTATCCACCGCGCGGACGTGCAGCAGCGCGCGTTCAACGTCATGGGCATCGGCGAGGAGGAGGCGCAGGAGAAGTTCGGCTTCCTGCTCGACGCCTTCAAGTTCGGCGCCCCGCCGCACGGCGGCATCGCGTTCGGCTGGGACCGCATCACCATGCTGCTGTCCGGGGCCGACTCGATCCGCGAGGTCATCGCGTTCCCGAAGAGCGGCGGCGGCTACGACCCGCTGACCGCCGCGCCCGCGCCGATCACGCCGCAGCAGCGCAAGGAGGCGGGCGTGGACGCCAAGCCCGCCGCGCCGAAGCAGGCCTGACCGGACCGACGCGGGTCCGACCGGACCGAACGCCCGCCGAAGCGCCGCTCCCCGTTGTCGGGGGTGGCGCTTCGGCGCGTTCGGCGTGTTTTCCGGGGTGCGGCTGACAAAACCTGCCGCGTGTCACTTGTCACTCCCCGCTGTCGGTCGTGCGCCCAGCGTTCGGACTCCCCGTCGCTGCGCCGCACGCCGGTTCCGGCACCCGCCGGAACCGTTGTCGGGAGCGGGGTCCGCCGCGTCGCGTGTGGTCACCGGGGTGCGCGCTGCGTGCGGAACCGGTTGCGGTGCGTGCTTTCCCCGGTCCGGCGACCCCACAATCCCGCCCGGGCTCTGGGAAGTCGGGGTCAGGAGGTGGCACCGCGTGCGGGATTCCGTTATCAACGAGTGGTGGCCCCGGTGCGGAACGCGCACTACCGTCACGGTGCTCGAACGTGTGCTGTCACATCGTCGGCGCTGTGCTCATCAGGGGTAGGGTCGGAGGGGATGAGCGTGGAGACCACCGCTAGCCCTGTGGACGTCGAACCCGGACTGCTCGACGCGGTCCGCGCCGCGGAGACCGTGCTGAGCGGTCGCTTCGGCGCCCGCGTCACGCTCGCCGACCCCGAGAACCTCGGCGGCGCGGGCCGGTCCACCGTGGCCAGGGTCAGGGTCGCGTCCACGCCCTTCTCGCTGCCGCGCACCCTCGTGGTGAAGCGCTACCCCGAGCAGGTGGCCGATCGCGACCCGTTCGCGCACGAGGCCGCCAGCCACAAGCTGCTCACCGCGCTGCCCGCCGAGGAGCGGGCCACTCCGGAGCTGTTCGCGCAGGACACGCGCAAGCGCCTGGTGGTGCTGGAGGACCTGGGCAAGGCCCCGCGCCTGGCCGAGAAGCTGCTGGGCTCCGACGCGCGCGTCGCCGAGCGCGGCCTGCTGTCGTGGGCGCACGCCATGGGCAGGCTGCACGCCACCACGGCGGGCCGCGACGCCGACTTCGACGCGCTCATGCGCAGGCAGGGCAGCCAGTGCTGCGCCGACCCGGTCGCGGTCGACCTGCACGTCGCCCTGTCCGGGCTGCCGGACCTGCTGCGCGAGGTGCTGGACGTGGACACGCCGACGTCCGTGCTGGAGTTCGCCGACCACGCGGTGCGCGGCTTCGGCACCTCCCGGCACCGCGCGTTCAGCCCGTCCACGTCCTGCCCGGACAACCACCTGGTCACCGGGCGCGGCGTGCGGTTCCTGGACTTCGAGGGCGGGTGCGTGCGCGACATCGTGTTCGACGCCGCCTGCCTGCGCGTGCCGTTCCCGTCCTGCTGGTGCGCCTACGGCCTGCCGCCCGGCATGTCCGAGGCGATGCTCGCCGCGTGGCGGGCCGAGGTGTCCTCGGTGTGGCCGGACCTGGACGACGACGACGTGTTCCTGCCCAGGCTGCTGGAGGCGCAGCTGCTGTGGCTGTGGCTGGGCACCTGGCGCGGGCTGCCCTCGCTCGGCGGCCGGGGCCAGGGCGGGCACGGCAAGCGGCTCGACGTGCCGCCGCGCACCCAGATCCTCACCTCCCGGTGGGTCCGGCTGCGCACCGAGGCGCTGGGGCTCGGGGTGAAGCACGTGGCGGCGTTCGCCGAGGAGATCGTGGACGCGCTGGTCGCCCGGCACGGGGACTCCGCGCTGGAACTGCCGCTGTACCCCGCGTTCCGCGAATAGCGGGACGCGCCGACCACCGGCCAGGGCAACTGCTCCGGCCTCGGCGCCCACCGTCGTGTCAGCTCCGGCCACTGCGAGCTGGCCGCCCGAGCCTCCGCCGCCCGTGCCGCCCGGTTCTTCCCACCGCACCTGGAAAATGGCGAAGCGGTGGCCGCGTCTCCCGAACCGCGACCACCGCTCCTAGCGGAGAAAGCCCTTTCCCTCAACGGTCCTTGACCGATGAAGTGGCCCCGGCCCCGGTGTGGTTCGCTGCGGTCCCTGCGAAAGCCCGCGCGCTCCGACCACCGGGGCCGACGCCGTTGCCGCCACCACCGCTGTCCCGTCTCCCGTCAGGACAGGGGTGATCACTCACAACTAGGACGCTCCAACCCCTACCCGAGGTTGCTCGGCGTTCCCGATTTTCTTCCCGTTCCCCCGGAAGACCCAGTTGCGCAGCAGCAGGAACCGCACGACGGTCGCCAGCAGGTTGCCGCCCACCACCGCGATCAGCTCCGCGCGCCCGCCCGGATCGGCCGCCCGGTGCGCGAGCGCCAGCGCGCCGCTGGTGAACGCCAGCCCCAGCGCGAACACCAGCAACCCCTCCAGCTGGTGCCGCCCGGCGCCCCGCTTGCCGCGCACGCCGAACGTGAAGCGGCGGTTCACCGAGGTGTTCGCGATCGCCGTCACCAGCAGCGCCACCAGGTTCGCCCACTGCGCGCCGATCCCGTCCCGCAGCAGCGCGAACAGCAGCAGGTACGCCAGCGTGCTCGCCACCCCCACGACCGCGAACCGCACGAGCTGCCGCAGCAACCCCGGCGGGACGCCCGGCGTGGCCGGTTCCAGCGGCGCGCGGCCGAGCTGGGCGCTCAGCTGAGCGATCGGCAGCCGACCGCTCAGCAGCCCCCTGCCGAGCCTGGCCACGCCCCGCAGGTCGGCGAGCGCGGTGGCGACGAGGTCGACGCGGCTGTCCGGGTCGTCCACCCAGTCCACCGGCACCTCGTGGATGCGCGCGCCCGCCCGCTCGGCCAGCACCAGCAGCTCGGTGTCGAAGAACCAGCCGGTGTCGCGCACGTGCGGCAGGACGCGGCGCGCCACGTCCGCCCGGATCGCCTTGAACCCGCACTGCGCGTCGGTGAACCCGGCGGACAGCGAGGCGCGCAGGATCAGGTTGTAGCAGCGGGAGATGAACTCGCGCTTCGGCCCGCGCACCACGCGGGCCCCGCGCGCCAGCCTGCTGCCGATCGCGATGTCGGAGTGCCCGGAGATCAGCGGCGCGACCAGCGGGGGCAGCGCGGCCAGGTCCGTGGACAGGTCGACGTCCATGTACGCCAGCACCTGCGCGTCCGAGGCCAACCAGACCGCGCTCAGCGCCCGGCCCCTGCCCTTCTGCGGCAGGTGCACGGCCACCACCTCGTCGAGCTCCAGCGCCAACCGGTCCGCGACCCGCGCGGTGGCGTCGGTGCTGGCGTTGTCGGCGATCGTGATGCGGAAGCTGTGCGGGAACCGGGCGGTCAGGTTGGCGTGCAGGGCGCGCACGGAGGAGGCGAGGGCGCGCTCCTCGTCGTGGACCGGGACGACGACGTCGAGCACGGTCGTGCCGGTGCGCGCGGGCGGCGCGGGGTGGGTCGGGAGGGTCATGGGGCCACTGTCGGGGCCGTGGCTGGGCGGCGGGTTGGTCACCGCTGTGCCTGCGCTGTGAGGTCGTAGACGGTGGTCCCGTCGACGGTGGTGGCGGTGAAGTTCGCGGCGACCCACTCGCCGATGCGGTGCGCGTCGTCGCTGCCGGACTCGCCCTGCATCATCTGAGCGGCGATCAGGTAGTGCACGCGACCGTCCGCGACGTGCTGCTGGAACTGCTCCAGGGTGGGGGCCGGGTCGGTGCCGTTGAAACCGCCGAGGGCCATGACCGGGACGTTCGCGGCGAGCTGGTAGCCGGCGGCGTTGTTGGAGCCGATGACGGCGGCCGGCCAGTCGTAGCTCGCGGCGTCCTGCTGGAGCAGCGCGGTCAGCCCGGCGCCGGGGGTGGGCGCGTTGAGCAGTCCGCCCATGCCACCACCCATGCCCGTGCCGCCCTGCCGGGCGCCCCCGTCGCCCTGGTTGTCCTGCCCACCGGTCGTGCCCTGCCGGGTGGCCCGTCCGCCGTTGCCCCGGCCCCCGTCGCCCTGGCCGCCACCGCCCGGTCCGCCACCGCCGGGCATCCCGCCCGTGCCGGAGCCCGCCGGTCCCGCCGAGGGGATCGCGCCGGAGTGCGGGGTCGCGGCCGTGGCCACCGAGTACGCGCCCGGCCCGAGCAGCACCGCGACCAGCGCCACCGGCACCACCGCGACCACCGGGGCGACGCGCGGCAGGAACAGCCCGATCGCCGCCACGAGCCCCAGCACCAGCACGGCGATCGCCAGCGGCGACGACCAGTCGAGCAGCAGCAGGTAGCACTGCAGCGCGGTCACCGCGACCGCGCCGGACAGCGCGGCGGCGGCCACCGGGTCCTCGCGCCGACGCCACAGCGCCACCGCGCCCGTGCCGACCAGCCCGCCGATCGCAGGCGCCAGCGCCACCGTGTAGTACGCGTGGATGATGCCGTTCATGAAGCTGAACACCCCGCCGGTGACCAGCAGCCAGCCGCCCCACAGCCCCAGCCCGATCCGGTCGCGCCGGGTCCCGGCCCACCAGCCCGCGATCAGCAGCACGATCGCGGTCGGCAGCAGCCAGGCGATCTGACCGCCCATCTCCGACCCGAGCAGCCGGGCCCACCCGGTGCCGCCCCAGCCGCCGCCCGCGCCGCCGCCGACGCTGCCGACCTCGTCACCGGTGAGCCTGCCCAGCCCGTTGTAGCCGAGCGCCAGCTCCAGCACGCTGTTGCCCTGCGACCCGCCGATGTACGGCCGCTCGGACGCGGGCACCAGCTCCACGGCCAGCACCCACCAGCCGCCCGCCACCACCACCGCGCCGAGCGCGCCGGTCAGGTGCAGCGCCTTGCGGCCCCACGTGGTCGGGGCCGCCAGCAGGTGCACCAGGCCGAGCGCGGGGAGCACGAGGAACGCCTGGAGCATCTTGGCCAGGAACCCGAACCCCACCGCGACCCCGGCCAGCGCCAGCCACCGCCAGCTCGCCGACTCGGTGGCGCGCACGGTGCAGTAGGCGGCGGCGACGAGCGTGAGCACGAGCAGCGCGTCCGGGTTGTTGAACCGGAACATCAGCACCGCGACCGGCGTGAGCGCCAGCACCGCGCCCGCGAGGAGCCCGGCCGCCTCGCCGCTGGTGCGCTTGACCGTCGCGTGCAGCAGCCACACGCTGCCCACGCCCATCAGCGCCTGCGGGACCAGGACCGCCCACGCGTTCACGCCGAACAGGCGCGCGGACAGCCCCGTGAACCACAGGCTCGCCGGGGTCTTGTCGACGGTGATCGCGTTGGAGGCGTCGGAGGAGCCGAAGAACCAGGCCTTCCAGCTCGTCGCACCGGCCTGGGCGGCGGCGGAGTAGTAGGCGTTGGCCCACCCGGAGTCGCCGAGCCGGTAGAGGTAGAGGACCGCTGTGCCCAGGAGGAGCACCAGGAGCGGGAGGTGTGGCCTGATCGCGGCCCGCGTGCTGCGCATGGTGCGAGCTTGTCGGCGCGGACTGAGCGGGTCTTGTGCGAACCCTGTGCTGCGGCTGTGCGGGCCGGCCGGTGCGGTGGCCGGTCTCAGCCCGCGGGCAGCGACACCGTGAACCGGGTGGCGCCCGGCCTGCTGTCCACCCGGACCGCGCCGCCGTGCGCCGACACCACGGCCGCCACGATCGACAGGCCCAGGCCCGTGCTGCCCGCCGCGCGCGAGCGCGAGCTGTCACCGCGCGCGAACCGCTCGAACACCTCCGGCAGCAGCGCCTCCGGGATGCCGGGGCCGTCGTCCGCGACCACCAGGTCGACCCAGCCCGCGCGGCCGGGGTTCAGCATCGTCGTCACCGTCGTGCCCGGCGGGGTGTGCGTCCTGGCGTTGGACAGCAGGTTCGCCAGCACCTGGCGCACCCGGTCCGCGTCGCCGCGCACGGTCACCGCCTCCGGGGGCAGCGCCAACCGCCAGTCGTGCTCGCGGCCCGCGATGCGCGCGTCGCTGACGCTGTCCACGACCAGCCGCGACAGGTCCACCTCGCCCAGCTCCAGCGGACGGCCCGCGTCCAGCCTGGCCAGCAGCAGCAGGTCCTCCACCAGCGAGGTCATCCGCACCGCCTCGGACTCGACCCGGCCCATCGCGTGCGCGATCTCCGGCGACACCGAGTCCCGGCTGCGCCTGGTCAGCTCGGCGTAGCCCCGGATCGCGGCCAGCGGCGTGCGCAGCTCGTGCGAGGCGTCCGCGACGAACTGCCGCACCCGCGTCTCGCTCGCGTGCCGCGCCGACAGGGCGTCCCCGACGTGCCCGAGCATCCGGTTCAGCGCGAGCCCGACCTGGCCGACCTCGGTGTCCGGCGTCGCGTCGGCCGCCGGGACCCGCTCGGCGAGCGCCACCTCGCCCTCGTGCAGCGGCAGCTCGGCCACCCGGCCCGCCGTGGCGGCGACCCGTTCGAGGGGCTCCAGGGTGCGGCGGATGATCAGCGCGCCCGCCAGGCCCACGGTGATCAGACCCCCCAGCGCCACCCCGCCCAGGATCAGGCCCATCCGCAGGACGGTGCTGTTCACCTCGGACAGCGGCAGCCCGGTCACGGCGGCGCCGTTGGGGGTGGGCACCGCCACCACCCGGTAGCTGCCCAGCGCGCCCAGCTCGACCGTCCTGGGCTTGCGGTCCTGGGGCACGGCCGACAGCACCGCCAGCGCGGCTTCGTCCGAGATGGTCTCGGAGACACCGGAGGAGTTCACCCGGTCGGCCTTCAGCTGGCTGTTCCGCACCCGGCTGAACAGGGTGCCCGGCCCGAAACCGGGGTTGTCCAGCGGGTGGTCGTCCAGGAGGTCCGAGGGGCCCGGTCGCTGGCCCCCGCCGTCCATCATCGGCCCGAACCCCGTCCGGCCCGCCGTCTGGGTGAGCTGCTGGTCCAACCGCTGCACCAGGAAGTCCCGCAGCGCGAACCCGGTCACCACCCCGATGATCACGCACACCAGGGACAGCAGGACGACCTGCTCGGCGATCAGCCTGGCGCGCAGCGGCCAGCGGGCCGGGGTGCGCCAGCGGGTGTCACGTGGCCGGCTTGAGGACATAGCCCGCGCCCCGCATCGTGTGGATCATCGGCGCGCGCCCGGCGTCGATCTTCTTGCGCAGGTAGGAGATGTACAGCTCCACGATGTTCGCCTGCCCGCCGAAGTCGTAGCTCCACACCCGGTCCAGGATCTGCGCCTTGCTGAGCACCCGCTTGGGGTTGCGCATCAGGAACCGCAGCAGCTCGAACTCGGTCGCGGTCAGCTCCACCTGGTCGTCGCCGCGCCGCACCTCGCGGGTCTCCTCGTCCAGCACCAGGTCGCCGACCACCAGCTCGGTGCCCGCGCCCGACTCGGTCACGCCCGTGCGGCGCAGCAGCGCGCGCAGCCGCAGCACGACCTCCTCCAGGCTGAACGGCTTCGTCACGTAGTCGTCGCCGCCCGCCGTCAGCCCGGCGATGCGGTCCTCGACGGCGTCCTTCGCGGTCAGGAACAGCACCGGCAGCATCGGGGCCTCGGTGCGCATCCGGCGCAGCACCTCCAGGCCGTCGAAGTCGGGCAGCATGATGTCCAGCACCACGGCGTCGGGGCGGAACTCGCGCGCCACCCGCACGGCGGACGTGCCGTCCAGCGCGGTGCGCACCTCCCACTTCTCCATCCGCAGGGCCATCGTCATGAGCTCGGCCAACGTGGACTCGTCGTCGACGACCAGCACCCGCACGGGGCTGCCGTCGGGGCGGCGGAGTTCGGGGGAGCTGTTCCCCTGTGTCACTGGGCGCACCCCCCGATCCTCGGTCACCCGCTTGAGCCGCTCCTGTGACGATCCTGTGTAACAGCTGTGCGGGGGTCGCGCCTCGTGGAGCGGCGTCTCTCCCGGTGGTCGGAGCTGCGTCCGTCGTCCGTCCGGGGGACGCTCGCCAGACGCACAGGCGGCACCCACAGCGCGCACAGCTCGCGCACAGGCGCAGCCGCCACCTTTGCCGCCATGACGACCAACACCGAGAACCCGACCTGGGGCGAGGAGCCGCAGCCGGGCCAGACCCCCGCCGGTCCGCCGTGGACCGGGCGCAAGACCCTCGCGGCCGTCGCGATCGCCGTGGGCATCGCGGCCGTGGGCGGGGGCGTCATCTACGCGGCGAGCGGGAGCGAGTCCTCGGGGCAGAACGCGATGGGCGGCCGGGGGATGGGGATGCCGGGGATGGTGGGCGGTGACGGCGCGGGGGCCGCGGCGTCCCCGTTCGGGGACAGCGAGCACGGCGAGTTCCAGGTCGGCGAGGTCACCGAGGTGGGGGACGGGAGCATCTCGGTCACGAGCGCGGACGGGTACGCGAAGACCTACCTGGTGGACGCGGACACGGTGTTCCGGGTGCTGTCGCTCGGGGCGGGGTCGCGGAACCAGGGCGACGGCGGCTCGGGGCTGAGCGACCTCGCGGTGGGGGACAGCGTGACCGTGGTGTCCACGGCCGGGAGCGACGGGAGGTCGACGGCGGACGCGGTCACGGAGAGGGGCGAGCAGAGCGGGTTCCCCGGTGGGCAGGACGGTGGACAGGGGCAGTTCCCCGGCGGGCAGAACGGTGGCGGTGGGCAGGACGGTGGCGGGCAGGATGGTGGCGGGCAGAACGGGCAGCAGGGCAACGGGCAGGGCGGCGACGGGCAGCAGGGCAACGGGCAGGGCATGACCCCGCCCTCGCGCTAGCCGGAACCCGGCCGGGGAGCGCACCGCCACCGGACGCGCACCACGCCGGGAGCAGCCGGTGGTGGCCGGGCGCCGCTGCTCGTGCCCGCCGGGCGGGGTGCCCGATGGGGCCGGGCGCCCTCGCCCTGCGGGGTCATGCCTCGCGGTGGTCCGCCGCAGGGGCCGTGCCGCGCGGGTGTCGCCGGTCGGCTGGTTCTCCGCTCGCGTGCTGTCCGGTCCCGCCGCTGGTCAGGGGCCTGCCGCCCGCTCCGCGTGGCCACCCGCGCGACGGGCGGCCCTCCCGCGAGCGCGGTAGAACTGGCGGATGCCCCGTCTGGTGATCCCGGCGCTCCTGGCCTGCCTGGTCGTGCTGGGCGTAGCGGTTCCCGCGTCGGCGTCCACGTCGGCGCACGCCGAGCTGGTCTCCAGCGACCCGGCCTCGGGCGCCGTGCTGACCGCCGCGCCCGACCGGATCACGCTCGTGTTCAGCGAACCCGTGCCCGCCGAGAGCTCGGAGGTGGGCGTCACCGGCCAGGACGGCAAGGCGTGGCAGCCGCGTTCCGTCCTGGTCAACGGCAACTCGCTCGTGGTCCAGCTCGACCCGGCCACCGCGCGCACCGGCGTCACCACCGCGTCCTGGCGGGTCCGCTCGCAGGACGGCCACGACGTCACCGGCAAGGTCACCTTCCGCCTCGACCTCGGCGACGACGGCCAGACCGGCGCGGGTGAGCCCAACAGCCCCGGAGAGCAGCGGACCGCCGCCCCGACCCTGTTCTCGACCGTCGAGAGCCCGACCACCGGCAGCACGGTCGACAACCAGGCGGGCAACGAGAACGAGGACATGCCCGCCTGGTTGTGGATCGGGGTGGGCGCGGTGATCGTGCTCGGGTTCGCGCTGGTCGCGGTGCTGCGTGGCCGGGACGACGACCAGGCGAAACCCCGCAAGCGCGGTTGAGCACGAGCCGGGTGGGCAGGCGCTGAGCGGGCAGGTGCCGGGCGGGGCGAGCGGCTCGCCCCCCACGCACGGCTTGGCTGAGCGCCGGGTGGGCAAGCGCCGGTTGGCCGCACTGGGCTGGTAGGCGCTGGTTGGCCGCGCGCTGGCCTGGCAGGCGCCGATGGCCGCGCGCTGTTCTGGTCCGGCGCCGGTTGGTCTCGGGCCGGGTGGGCCGGCTAGCGTGCCCGGCATGACCGGAACCCCGTCGGGTCGAACCGCGCCCGAGAGGAGCACCGCTCCCGGTCCCGCGCGTGCTGCCGCTCCCGGCCCCGTCCGTGCTGTTGCCTCCGGCCCCGTGCCCGCAGCCTCCGCCCCCGAGCCCGCCCCCGCCCCCGGTCCACTCCCCGACCTCCTCGCCCCCGGCCTCTCCGCGCTGCTGTGCGGCATCAACCCCGGTGGTCGGTCCGCCGTCACCGGGCACCACTACGCCGGGCCCGGCAACCGGTTCTGGCGCGTCCTGCACCTCGCCGGGTTCACGCCCCGGCTGCTCGCGCCCTCCGAGCAGGAGCTGCTGCTCGGGTTCGGCGTCGGGCTCACCAACCTCGTCGCGCGACCCACCGCGCGCGCCGCCGAGCTGGGAGCCTCCGAGCTGGTCGCGGGGGCCGGGCGCCTCACCGGCCTCGTCGCGCGCCACCGGCCCGGTGCGGTCGGGGTCGTCGGGGTGAGCGCCTACCGGGTGGCCTTCCGCAGGCCGCGCGCCGTCGTCGGGCCGCAGGACGAGACGATCGCGGGCGCGCCGCTGTGGGTCCTGCCGAACCCGAGCGGGCTCAACGCCGGGTACCGGGTGGACGACCTCGTCGCGCTCTTCCGCGCCTTCCGCTCAGAGCTTGCGCAACCCGTCGAGCACCCGCTCCATCAGGACCAGGTCGACCCCGGACGGTGACCCCGTTCCCTCGTGCGTGGCGACCGCGCCCGTCCCGATCAGGTCGCTGATCAGCACCCTGGCCACGCCCAGTGGCACCGACAGCAGCGCGGACACCTCCGCCACCGACCGGGGCGCGGTGCACAGCTCCACGATCGCGCGCTGCTCGAACCCCGTCGCGAGCAGCGGGTTCGCCGTGGAGACCAGGGTCTCCAGGCGCAGGTCGTGCCGGACCTCGGTGCGCCCGCCGGTCCGCGCGTACGGCCGGACCAGGGAACCCCCGCCCGCCGCCGGACCGTCCTCCAGGGGGATCGAGCCCGACCCCGACACGGGCAGCGACCCGGTCCACCGCTCCTCCGCGCCCCACCGGTCGTCCGGGGACGTCCTGGACAGCGGTCCTTCCGGGAAGCCCCAGTGCGACTCGCGGGGCTCCGGTAACTCCTCCGCGGGCGGCACCTCGAACGGCGTGGTGCGGTAGCCCTCCTCGGGGTCCGCCCCGGTGGGACCGGCGCCGACCTCCTCGGCGTCCTCGGCGTCCTCCTCCAAGCTCCGCCGCAGCGAGGCCGACCCGAACCGGGCTCCCGTGCTCCCCACGCCCCCGCCGCGCAACGCCCGCCGCCTGCGCTTCGGCGGGACCGGCCCGTCCTCGGCCTCCCCGTCCCCCTCCAGTTCGCGCCGCAGCGCGGCGGACCCGAAGCGGGCCCCCGTGGAGCCCACCTCACCGCCCCGTAATGAGCGGCGGCGCTTGCGACCGCCTTCCGGACCACGATCCGAGCTGGCTGTGCTCACCTGGGAGAAGGTAATCCGAACCACGCACGGCCCGTGACGACCGCGTTTCGACCTCGTGGATTCCTCGTTACGGACCCGCGCGGGAGGTGGCGCGAGCACGGTGGGGGAGGATGGGTCAATGCGCATCCGCGAAGTGGAGATCGCCGACGACATGATCAGGTTGGGCCAGTTCCTCAAGCTGGCGGGCCTGGCCGAGCACGGCGCCCACGCCAGGGAGCTCGTCGAGGAGGGCGAGGTCACCGTCAACGGCCGGACCGAGTCCCGGCGCGGCGCGCAGCTCAAGAACGGCGACGTCGTCGCGGTCGACGGCGAGAAGGCCCGTCTGGTCGCGCGCACCGCCGACACCGACACCGACACCGGTGTCGGCACCGGCGCCGACGCGGGCTGACCCGAGCCGCGCCCCGCCGAACACCGGACACCGAACACCGAACAGCAGACACCGAACGTCGGACACCGAGCCGCAGCCGGGAGCCCGCCTCCCGGCTCCGGCCAACCCCGCGCGCCGATCCGCCCCTGCGCCCGATCCACCCCGCGCCCGGCCCGCCCGCGCCCGGCTCACGCCGCCCCGCCCGGCCGCCCCCTTCCCCACCCCGGCCGCACCCCGCGCCCTGTCCGCCGCACGCTCCACCCACCCGTGCGCCCCCGTGCGCAACCGAAGATCCACACCCCGCACCCCTTCAAGGGGGCCGCCCCACGCCCCCTCGAACCCCCACCCCCTCATGCCGCCCCGCACCCCCTCAAATCCGCCCCCGAACCCGCGTTGCCCCCACCCGGACGCCGCCGCTCCGCCCTCCGCCTTCTCCGCGATAGTGCGGCTCCACCCGCCCCGGCTGGTCCGCACCGTGAAATGCGGCCCCTGCTCACCCGCCCCCTCGGCCCCCGGCGGCCCGCTGGATCACCCGGAAAGCCCCTTCCCGCTGCTCCACCCGCACCACCCCCGCGCCTCCCGCCGCCCACCCCCGTGCAATCGCACTGCGCATATGTCCCGTCCCCTCCCGGTAACCGCGCACTCCATTCCGGGTTCCCCCTTGTGAACTGCCTCACGCGCCTTCGGCGGAGTGATCGGCTTGAGATTTGCCCCACGCCCGCGACCGTTGCGCCGAATAGGCGCGTTCGCTCTGTGAATGGGTGACTGCGGGCCGCCACGCGCGCCGACCGAGTTGCCCCTCAGGGACCCTTTGTCCGGCATTAACGGAACGTTTCATCCCACCCTTCAAAACTCCCTGTAACGGAACCAGGTCCACCGCCGATGGATGTGCCCGCCCGCGCGCGCGTGTCACGTCCGGCCACTGTGGACGGCCTCTCACCTCCACCGGTAAGGGTTTTCCCCAGGTCATGATCGGTGACCCGACGTCACCCGCTGACCCGCCTGGGTGGTCACCGGCCCCCGTGAGGAATCGCACCCGCCGACGCCCTTCACTGTCCGTGTAACGTCCGCGCCCGCCTCAGCGAATGACGGTTTGTCGGGGTGAGAAATCGCCCCGACGCATTTGCCAACACAACGCGCGGGGTCTGTCGGAGATGTCCTGCGAACGTGCAAGTCCGGATCGCCCGAACCGGGGGAGCTACCACGATGAGCGAGCAGGTCCAGCCCACACGACGCAGAGCCGTCGTCGGGGTGGCGCCTACCCACCGCACGAGGAGCGCACGTCGCACCGCCGCCCATCGTGCCCACCCGGCCGCGCGGCAGCAGTCGCCGCAGTCCCCGCCGCAGGCCCAACCGCCGGTGAACCGCTGGGAACCGGCGTACCGGCGCAGCGTCATCGCCGCCGACCTGCTCTGCACCCTCCTGGTGGTCCTGCTGGCCGGCTACCTCATGTCGGTCAACCACGTCACGTTCGGCCCGCTGCACCTCGTCGCCCTCGAAGCGGTCACCGTCGTGGTGGTCGTGGGCTCGCTGTGCGTGAACCGGGTCTGGAGCGCGTCCGTCCTGGGGCAGGGCGCCGAGGAGTTCCGAAGACTGGGCCGCGCGATCGGCTCCGCCGTCGTGGTCATGGGCCTGGGCGCGCTGGCGGTGGGCCTGCCCGGCGGGCGGAGCTGGGTGTTCCTGGTCGGACCGGCGGTCGCGCTGGTCGCCTTCCCGGTCCGCTACGCGCTGCGCCGCCCGCTGCACCGCGCCCGCGGTGAGGGCCGCTGCCTGCTGCCCGTGCTGGCCGCGGGCAACGTCGACACCGTCAAGGACCTGATCGGCCGCACCCGCCGCGCCCCGCACCTGGGCTGGCGCGTCGACGCGATCTGCACCGTCGACGGCCGCGCCGAGATGGGCGTCGAGGTGGACGGCATCCCCGTGGTCGGCCGCTTCGGCGAGCTGGCCGAGCAGGTGCGCCGGGGCGGCTACCGCATCGTCGCGGTCACCCCCGACGCCTACTGGACGCCCAAGCGCCTCCAGCAGCTCGCCTGGGACCTGGAGGGCTCCGGCACCGAGATGGTCGTCGCGCCCGCCCTGATGGACTTCGCCGGACCGCGCCTGCACGTCACCGGCGTGCTCGGGATGCCGCTGCTGCGGGTGTCCGAGCCGGTCTTCACCGGTTTCCGCCGCGTGGTCAAGGCCACCTTCGACCGCCTCGGCTCGGCGGTCCTGCTCACCCTCCTCGCCCCGGTCCTGCTGACCGTGGCCGTCGCGATCATGATCGACAGCCGGGGCCCGGTGCTCTACAGGCAGAGCCGCGTGGGCAAGGACGGCGTTCCCTTCACGATCCTGAAGTTCCGGACGATGGTGACCAATGCCGACGCGCTGCGCTCGCAGCTCCAGTCGGTCAACGAGGGCTCCGGCGTGCTGTTCAAGATGCGCCGCGACCCGAGGGTGACCGGCGTCGGCCGCGTCCTGCGCCGCTACTCGCTGGACGAGCTGCCCCAGCTGCTCAACGTGCTCGGAGGGACCATGTCGCTGGTGGGTCCCCGGCCGCCGCTGCCCGAGGAGAGCGCCAAGTACGGCCCCGACGTGCGGCGCCGACTGCTGGTCAAGCCCGGCCTGACCGGCCTGTGGCAGGTCTCCGGGCGCAGCGACCTGTCGTGGGAGGAGTCCGTGCGGCTCGACCTGCGGTACGTGGAGGACTGGTCGCTCGCGCTGGACGCGCTGATCCTGTGGAAGACCTTCCGCGCCGTCTTCGGCGGCCAGGGGGCCTACTGATGACCGCTGAGGAGAACCGGATGGACCAGCCGATCGGCGTCGCCGTCATCGGCGCCGGCTACTGGGGCCCGAACCTGGTGCGCAACGCCCAGGCGACCCCGGCGATGAAGCTGCGCTACCTGTGCGACCTGGACACCGACAAGGCCCACCGGGTCCTCGGCGACTACTCCACGGTCCGCGTGTCCGGCTCGCTGGAGGAGGTGCTGGCCGACCCCGACGTCGACGCGGTCGCCATCGCCACCCCCGCCGCCACCCACCTGCCCGTCGCGATGGCCGCCCTGCGCGCGGGCAAGCACGTGCTGGTGGAGAAGCCCCTCGCGGCGAACTACGCGGACGGGCGCCGGCTGGTCCGCGAGGCCGAGGACCGGGGCCTGACCCTCATGCTCGACCACACCTTCTGCTACACCCCGGCCGTGCAGCACCTGCGGGAGCTGGTGCGCGGCGGCGAGATCGGCACCGTCCAGTACCTGGACTCGGTGCGGGTCAACCTGGGCCTGGTGCAGCCGGACGTGGACGTGCTGTGGGACCTGGCCCCGCACGACCTGTCGATCTTCGACGCGATCCTGCCCGACGGCGTGCGCGTCACCCGCGTGGCCGCGCACGGCTCCGACCCGATCGGCGCGGGCCGCGCCTGCATCGGGCACCTGACCCTGGAGCTGTCCGACGGCGTCCTGGCGCACGTGCACGTCAACTGGCTGTCGCCCACCAAGATCCGCACGATGATCGTCGGCGGCTCGCGCCGCACCGTCGTGTGGGACGACCTGAACATCGTGCAGCGGATCTCCGTGCACGACCGCGGCGCCGACCTCACCCCGGCCGACCTGGGCGAGGCCGAGCGCAGGCAGGCGATCATCTCCTACCGCCGCGGCGAGACCGTCGCGCCCGCGCTCCCCGAGCGCGAGGCCCTGCGCGGCGTCATGGCGGAGTTCGCCTCGTCCATCACCGAGAAGCGCGCTCCCCTGACCGACGGCTGGTCGGGGCTGCGCGTGCTGGCCATCCTTGAGGCGGCCTCGGCGAGCCTCGCCGGGGGCGGGGAGTTCGTGAAGGTCCGGGACGAGCGTCGCCCGGCCGAGTGGGAAGAGGCGGTTGCATGAGCGGGGTGGTCACCCCCAAGCAGGGCATGGACATGACGGTCACGCCGACGGAGATCGACGGCGTGCGCGTGGTCCAGCCCGAGTGGTTCGAGGACGAGCGCGGCTTCTTCTTCGAGTCCTACAGCAAGCGCCGCTGGGAGCAGCACGGGCTGCACCTGGACTTCGTGCAGGACAACCACTCCCGGTCCAGCAGGGGGGTGCTGCGCGGCCTGCACTTCCAGACCGGGCTCGCCCCCCAGCACCGGCTGGTGCGCTGCACCGTCGGCGCGATCTGGGACGTGGTGGTCGACATCCGGGTCGGCTCGCCGACCTTCGGCAAGTGGTTCGGGATCGAGCTGTCCGCGACCAACCGCACCCAGCTGCTGATGGGGCCGGGCTTCGCGCACGGCTTCGCGGTGCTGTCCGACGTCGCCGAGGTCCAGTACAAGACCACCGGCTTCCACACCCCCGAGGCCGAGGGCCTGCTGGCCTGGGACGACCCGGACGTGGGCATCCCGTGGCCGATCGAGGACCCGACGCTGTCCGCGAAGGACTCGGCCAACCCGAGTCTCGCCGCCTACCTGGAGAACCCGGCCTTCCACCACGGAGTTGAAGCGTGAACCTGCGTGACGCGCGCGTCCTGATCACCGGCGGCGCCGGCCTCATCGGCTCGACCATCGCCGACCAGCTCGTCGACGAGGGCGTCGCCGAGATCGTCGTCCTGGACAACCTGGTGCGCGGCCGGATGGCCAACCTCGCCACCGCCGACGCCAGCGGCAAGGTCCGCTTCGTCGAGGGCGACATCCGCGACGTGGAGCTGGTCAAGTCCACGATGGACGGTGTGGACCTGCTGTTCCACCAGGCCGCCATCCGGATCACCCAGTGCGCCGAGGAGCCCCGGCTCGCGCACGACGTGCTGGCCACCGGCACGTTCAACGTGCTCGAAGCCGCCGTGGAGAAGAAGGTCACCAAGGTCGTCGCCGCCTCGTCGGCGTCGGTCTACGGCCTGGCCGAGGTCTTCCCCACCGAGGAGGACCACCACCCGTTCGCCAACCGCACCCTCTACGGGGCCGCGAAGGTCTACAACGAGGGCCTGCTGCGCAGCTTCAACGAGATGCACGGCCTGGACTACGTGGGCCTGCGCTACTTCAACGTGTACGGCCCCCGCATGGACGTCTTCGGCGTCTACACCGAGGTGCTGGTGCGCTGGATGGAGCGCATCGCCGAGGGCACGCCGCCGCTGATCCTGGGCGACGGCAGCCAGACCATGGACTTCGTCTACAGCACCGACATCGCGCGGGCCAACGTGCTCGCCGCGAAGAGCGAGGCCTCCGACGAGATCTTCAACGTCGCCTCCGGCGTGGAGACCTCGCTCGCGCAGCTCGCCGACGCGCTGCTGGAGGTCATGGGCCGGTCCGACCTGCGCCCCGAGCACGGCCCGGAGCGCAAGGTCAACGCCGTCCCGCGCAGGCTCGCCTCCACGAAGGCCGCCGAGGACCGCATCGGGTTCGTGGCGACCACGTCCCTCCACGAAGGACTCACCCGCCTCGTCGCGTGGTGGCAGGACGAACTCCAGGGAGCGCAGCGATGATCCCCATCACCCGCCTGTACGTCGGCCAGGAGGAGGCCGACGCCGCCGCCGAGGCCGTGCGCTCCGGCTGGCTGTCGGTCGGCCCGCGCGCGGGCAAGTTCGAGCAGCAGGTCGCCGAGCAGGTCGGCGCGAAGCACGCGGTCAGCGTGAACAGCGCCACCACCGGCCTGCACCTCGCGCTGGCCGCGCTCGGCATCGGCGAGGGCGACGAGGTCATCTGCCCGTCGTTCACCTTCATCGCCACGCCGAACTCGATCCGCTACACCGGTGCCACGCCGGTGTTCGCCGACATCGACGAGCGCACCTACAACATCGACCCCGCGCACGTCGAGCAGCTGATCACCCCGCGCACCAGGGCGATCATGCCCGCCAGTCAGATCGGGCTGCCCGCCGACCTCAAGGCGCTGCGGGCGATCGCGGACAAGCACGGGCTGTTCCTGGTCGAGGACGCGGCGCCCGCCTACGGCGCCACGATCGACGGCGTGCGGCTGGGCGCGATCAGCGACCTGACCGTGTTCAGCTTCGACGCCCGCAAGATCCTCACCACCGGCGAGGGCGGCGTCGTCACCACCGACAACGACGAGTGGGCGGTCAAGCTGCGGGCGCTGCGCGCGCACGCCGCCTCGGTGTCCACGCTGACCAGGCACACCTCGACGGCGGTCATCGCCGAGAGCTACGACGAGGTGGGCTTCAACTACAAGATGACCGACATCCAGGCCGCGGTGGGCGTGGTGCAGCTGGGCAAGCTGGACCACGTGGTCAAGACCCGCCGCTCCCTGGCCGCGCGCTACGACGAGCTGCTGAAGGACAACGACGCCGTCGTCACGCCCTTCGAGCCCGAGGGCTACGGCCACGTCTACCAGTCGTACCTGGTGCGCCTGGCGCGGCACGAGCGCGTGGCCGTCATGACCGCCATGGCCGAGCGGGGCGTGGCCACCCGCCGCATCACCGCCTGCCACCTGGAGCCCGTCTACCACGCAGGCGAGCACAACCCGGTGCTGCCGGTCACCGAGAAGGTCGCCGCCGACCACGTCCTGCTGCCGCACTTCGTCGGGCTGACCGACGAGGAGCAGGACGAGGTCGTCGCCGCACTGGCCGCCGCCACCGCGTAGCCCGGAGCACGGCCGGAGCAGTCCGGCGACCGGGGTCTCACCACCCCGGTCGCCGGCTTTCGACTACCCCCAGTTCGTCACTGTGCGTAGTGGATCAGATTTTCCAACGTGTTGTCATCCAACCGAGATGCACTGGTGCGTAACAAGTTGCAGCTGGTAGGCGACTTTTGGAGCAACAAGGTTGCACTACGGGGAGTAGTGACTGCCGCACTACCGTGTGCATTCGAGGAGTTGAGCTGTCGATGGTGGGGTCGATACCCAGGCGTCTGGGAAGAAGCCTGTTGGCCGTCCTAGTGGTCGCGAGCGGGGTCGTGCCCCTCGTGGTCTTCAACGCAGCGGTCGCCCAAGCGGCGCCCTGCGACGCACCCGTCGTCAACAAGATCGTCTGCGAGAACACCAAGTTGGGCACGCCCGACTGGCAGGTCACGTCGAAGGACGACTCGATCCTCGGGTTCACCACGGACATCAGCTACGCGCCGGGGAACACCGTCGAGTTCAAGATGCTCACCCCGGCGACCTCGTACAAGATCGACGTCTACCGCCTGGGCTACTACGGCGGCGTCGGCGCCCGCTGGATCGGCAGCACCAGTCGCAGCACCCCGCAGAACCAGCCCGCCTGCAACCGCGACACCACGCCCATGCCGACCTACCCGACCGGCACCGCGCTGATCGACTGCGGCAACTGGGCGGTCTCCACCACGTGGACGGTCCCGGCGGACGCCGTCTCCGGCATCTACTACGCCCGGATGAGCCGCACCGACGTCCCGGCCGACCAGCCCGCCGTGAACGAGCTGGCGTTCGTCGTCCGCGACGACAGCGCCACCGGCAAGGTCATGTTCCAGACCTCGGACTCCACCTGGGTCGCCTACAACCGCTACGGCGGCAACAGCCTCTACTTCGGCGACGGCCCCGGCCAGGGCGGCCAGGCCTACAAGGTCAGCTACAACCGCCCCTACACCGGCGGCGACGGCGACGAGAACTTCATCTTCAACGCCGAGTACCCGATGCTGCGCTTCCTGGAGGCCAACGGGTACGACCTGACCTACACCACCGACGTCGACAGCGCGCGCCGCGGTGAGCTGATCAAGAACCAGAAGGTCTTCATGGCCGTCGGCCACGACGAGTACTGGTCGAACGAGCAGCGCGCCAACGTCGAGGCCGCCCGCGCGGCGGGCGTGCACCTGGCGTTCCTCACCGGCAACGAGATCTTCTGGAAGACCCGCTGGGAGCCCAGCAAGTTCGGGACCAACCGCGACTGGCGCACCATCGCCTCCTTCAAGGAGACCAAGGGCACCCAGAACGACGGCCTGCCCGACTGGACCGGCACCTGGCGCGACCCGCGCTTCCCCGAGCAGGACGGCGGCAGGCCGGAGAACTCCCTGCTGGGCAACATCTTCGTCGTCAACGGCCGCCGCGACGACTCGCTCCAGGTCCCCGCGCAGTACGGGAAGATGCGCCTCTGGCGCAACACCGACCTCCAGACGATGGCGCCCGGCAGCACCTACACGTTCCAGCCCGGCACCCTCGGCTACGAGTGGAACGTCGTGCCGGACAACGGCCACCAGCCCCCCGGCGTCGGCCAGTTCTCCCGCACCACCGTCGCCATGCTCGACGGCCCGTACGTGCTCCAGAACTACGGCGACCACTACACCCCCGACACCGCCACGCACGCCCTGACCTACTACAAGGACCAGGGCAGCGGCGCGCTGGTGTTCGGCGCGGGCACCGTGCAGTGGGCCTGGGGCGTCGACGACGACCACGCCTTCCTCACCAACACGCCCACCTCCGACGTGCGCATGAAGCAGGCCACCGTCAACATCCTCGCCGACATGGGCGTCGCGGCCTCCACCCTGCAGACCGGCCTGACCCAGTCCGGCGGCATCACCGACAAGCAGGCGCCCACCGCCGCCTTCACCTCGGTGCCCGCCATCTCCGAGGTCGGCGCCGCCTACACCTTCTCCGGCACCGTCTCCGACGCGGCGGGCCAGGTCACCGGCGTCGAGGTCTCCACCGACGGCGGCACCCGCTGGCACCCGGCGAACTGGCTCGCGGGCCAGACCTCCTGGAGCTACACCTACACGCCCACCAAGTCCGGCCCCGCCACCCTCCAGGTCCGCGCGGTCGACGACTCGCTCAACCTCTCCAGCCCCGTCTCCGCCACCCCCGGCGTCGGCGCCCGCACCTGCCCCTGCGGCCTGTGGACCGACGCCGACAAGCCCAAGAACCCGGACAACGCCGACAGCGGCGCCCTGGAGCTGGGCGTGAAGTGGCAGTCCAACACCGACGGCTACGTCCGAGGCGTGCGCTTCTACAAGGGCCCCAACGACACCGGCACCCACATCGGCACCCTGTGGACCGCCGACGGCCGCCAGCTCGCCACCGGCACCTTCACCAACGAGACCTCCGGCGGCTGGCAGACCCTCGCCTTCCCGATCCCGGTCAAGGTCGACAAGAACACCACCTACGTCGTGTCCTACCTGTCGCCCACCGGCCACTTCGCCTCCGACCCGGAGTACTTCAGCTTCTCCTCCCGCTACCTGGAGCCGCTGACCGCGCCGCAGACCGTGCGCCCCAGCGGCGCGCCGGGCGACCTCGGCAACGCCAACGGCGTCTTCCGGGGCGGCGCGGGCTTCCCGAACCGCAGCTCGCTCGACACCAACTACTGGGTCGACGTGGTGTGGGCGCCGGACCCCGGCCCCGACACCAGGGCCCCCGAGCTGGTCTCCACCAGCCCCGTCTCGTCCTCGGCCAGCGTCGGCCTCACCCCGACCCTGTCC
The DNA here is from genome assembly GCF_024171695.1 of Actinosynnema pretiosum. Taxonomy (GTDB): domain Bacteria; phylum Actinomycetota; class Actinomycetes; order Mycobacteriales; family Pseudonocardiaceae; genus Actinosynnema; species Actinosynnema pretiosum. The sequence goes on from NZ_JAMTCF010000008.1 coordinate 281,742, forward strand.
GCCGCCTACGACGAGGGCCTCAACCCGGCCTCGACCCAGTTCACCCTGACCGGCCCGGACGGCCAGGTCGCGGGCACGACCTCGGTCACCGGCGACGGCAAGACCGCCCAGTTCACGCCGGGCGCCGAGCTGCGCACCGGCACCACCTACACCGCCTCCGTGCGGGTCAAGGACGCGGCGGGCAACCAGACGCCCGAGCACACCTGGACCTTCACCACCGGCTCGCACCGCCCGGCCGCCTGCCCCTGCACCGTGTGGGACGACTTCGCCTCGCCCGAGACGCAGAGCGCCGACGACGCCACCCCGGTCGAGCTGGGCGCCAAGGTCCGCTTCAACGGCAAGGGCGAGGTGCTGGGCGTCCGCTTCTTCAAGGGCGCGAACAACACCGGCACCCACACCGGCTCCCTGTGGGACGCCACCGGCAAGCTCCTGGCCACCGGCGCCTTCACCAACGAGAGCACCTCGGGCTGGCAGACCCTGACGTTCGCCTCCCCGGTGGTCGTGCAGGCCAACACCACCTACGTGGTGTCCTACTACGCGCCCAAGGGCCACTACGCGGTCACGCCCGGCTACTTCAACGGCCAGACCGCGGCCTACGGCGCCCTGCGCGCCCTCGCCGCCGGGATCGACGGCCCGAACGGCGTCTTCCGCTACGGCACCGGCGGCGGCTTCCCGAACGCCAGCTACAACTCCGCCAACTACTGGGTCGACGTGGTCTTCCGCAACGGCCTCAACGGCGACACCACCCCGCCGACCCTGGACGGGCGCACGCCCGCGCCGGACGCCACCGACGTCGCGCTCACCGCGCCGCTCGCGCTGACCTTCAACGAGCCGGTCGACCCGGCCTCCGCGCAGGTCTGGCTCACCGACCCCGGCGGCGCCAAGCTGCACGGCGACGTGTCCCTGTCCGGCGACCAGAAGACCCTCACCTGGACGCCCACCGGCAAGCTCCAACCCAATACCCGCTACGGCGTCAGCGCCCTGATCGCCGACGCCAACGGCAACGCGATGAGCGCGCCCGCCGAGTGGTCGTTCACCACCACCCGCACCGCGTCGTGCCCGTGCTCGCTGTTCAGCGCGGCCACCGTCCCGTCGACCACCTCGGCCGACGACGGCGGCAACTACGAGCTGGGCGTCCGCTTCACCCCGACGCAGAGCGGCCAGATCACCGGCGTGCGCTTCTACAAGGGCGCGGGCAACACCGGCACCCACACCGGCTCCCTGTGGACCTCCACCGGTTCCCGGATGGCCACCGGCACGTTCGTGAACGAGACGGCCACCGGCTGGCAGACCCTCGTGTTCGCCAACCCGGTCACCGTCGCGCCCGGCCTGACCTACGTCGCGTCGTACACCGCCCCCAACGGGCACTACGCCATCGACCAGGGCTACTTCCAGGCCACCGGCGTCGACGCGCCGCCGCTCACCGCGCCGCGCACCGGCGACGGCAGCCCGAACGGCGTGTTCCAGCCCGGCGGCGGCTTCCCGACCGTGTCGTACCAGGGCAACAACTACTGGGTGGACGTGCTCTACACGCCCAGCAGCGACACCACCCCGCCCGCGCACACCGGCCACACCCCGCTGTCCGGGGCGACCGGCGTCGACCCGCGGCCGACCGTGACCGCCAGCTTCGACGAGCCCGTCGAGGCCACGAACACCCAGTTCGCGGTCACCGACGGCGGCGGCGCCAGGATCGACGGCACGATCACCCTCTCCGGGGACCGGCGCACCGTCAGCTGGACGCCGAAGGCCGACCTGAGCCCGACCACCAGGCACGTCGTCACCGCGCGCGCCGCCGACGACGGTGGCAACATCATGGCCGAACCGGTCACCTGGTCGTTCACCACGTCCGACGCCCAGACCTGCCCGTGCTCGCTGTTCAGCGCGGCCACCGTCCCGTCGACCACCTCGGCCGACGACGGCGGCAGCTACGAGCTCGGCGTTCGGTTCACCCCGAAGGCCGACGGGAAGGTCACCGGCGTGCGGTTCTACAAGGGCGCGGGCAACACCGGCACCCACACCGGCACGGTGTGGAGCACCGACGGGACCTCGCTCAAGACCGGCACGTTCGCGGACGAGACCGCCACCGGCTGGCAGACGCTCACCTTCGACGAGCCGCTCCAGGTGACCGCGGGGACGACGTACGTCGCCTCCTACAGCGCCCCCAACGGGCACTTCGCGATCAACCAGGGCTACTTCGGCGGCTACGCCGTCGACACGCCGAAGCTGTCCTCGCCCGCCACCGACGAGCTCAGCCGCAACGGCCTGTTCCAGCCGGGCGGCGGGTTCCCGACCAACAGCTACCAGGGCAACAACTACTGGGTGGACGTGGTCTTCACGACCGCCTGAGGAAGAGGGGCCGCATGACGCCGCGACCGCTGCTGCTGGTCGGGGGAGGGGGGTTGGCGCGCGAGGTGCTCGCCACCGCCCGCCTCGCACCGGAGGAGTGGGCACCGCTCGGCGCGCTCGACGACGATCCGACCAAGCACGGGCAGGCCGTCGACGGCCTGCCCGTGCTGGGCGGTTCCGAGCTCGTGCACGAGCACCCCGATGCCGCCGTCGTGGTGTGCGTCGCCAGCGCCCGCCGCCCACTGGGCAGGCTCGCGCTGGCCAAGAAGCTCGCTCTCGGGCAGGACCGGTTCGGCACGATCACGCACCCCGGCGCGCACGTCGCGCCGGGGTGCGTCGTCGGTCCGGGGACGGTCCTGCTCGCAGGCGTCGTGGTGACCACCCCGCTGCGCCTGGGCGCGCACGTGGTCGCCATGCCGCACGTGATCGTCACCCACGACGACGAGATCGGCGACGGGGTCACCTTCGCAGGCGGCGCGTCGCTGGGCGGCGCGGTCCGCGTCGGGGAGAGCGCCTACCTGGGACAGCGCGCAGCAGTCCGGGAAGGCCTCACGATCGGCGCGGGCGCAGTCGTGGGCATGGGGGCGGTCGTGCTGACCGACGTGCCCGCGGGCGAGGTCTGGGCGGGCGTCCCGGCCAGGCGAATCCTTCGAGAGGGGAACCGCACGTGATCGACATCCCGCTGGTGGACCTGCGCGCGCAGCACGCCCAGGTCGCCGACGAGGTAGCCGAGGGCTGGGCAGGCGTGCTGGAGCGCACCGCCTTCATCGGCGGCCCGCAGGTGGCGGCGTTCGAGTCCGAGTTCGCCGACTACCAGGGCGTCGCGCACTGCGTCGGCGTCGCCAACGGCACCGACGCCATCGAGCTGGCGCTGCGCGCCCTCGGCGTGGGCCACGGCGACGAGTGCGTCCTACCCGCCAACACCTTCATCGCGACCGCCGAGGCCGTCGCCCGCTCCGGCGCGACCCCGGTCCTGGTGGACTGCGTGGCCGAGACGGGCCTGATCGACCCGGAGAAGATCCCGGCCGCCCTGACCGACCGCACCAGGGCGATCCTGCCCGTGCACCTCTACGGCCAGGCAGCCCCGGTGGAACTGGTCCGGGCAGCCGCGCCAGGCCTCCCGATCGTGGAGGACGCCGCCCAGGCCCAGGGCGCCTCCCGCTCCGGCGTTCCCGTGGGAGGCCTGGGCGAGATCGCCGCCACCAGCTTCTACCCCGGCAAGAACCTGGGCGCCTACGGCGACGGAGGCGCAGTCCTCACCGCCTCCGCCGACCTGGCCGACGCCGTGCGCCTGCTCCGCGAGCACGGCTCCCCCCGCAAGTACGAGCACCCGGTCCTGGGCTTCAACAGCAGGCTGGACACCCTCCAAGCCGTGGTCCTGTCCGCGAAGCTGCGCAGGCTGGAGGCCTGGAACGAGTCCCGCAGGACCGCAGCCACCCGCTACACCGACCTCCTGGCCGACCTCCCCGGCGTGCTGCCCCCCGAGGTCCTGGACGGCAACACCCCGGTGTGGCACCTGTACGTGATCCGGGTCCCCGACCGCGACCGCGTGCTCGCCTCCCTCCACGAGGCGGGCATCGGCGCGGGCATCCACTACCCGACCCCGGTCCACCTGACCGGCGCCTTCGCCAACCTGGGCCACGCCGCAGGCGACTTCCCGGTGGCCGAGCGCATCGCCACCGAGATCCTGTCCCTCCCCCTGTTCCCGGAGATCACCGAGGACCAGCAGCACCGCGTGGTGGCAGCCCTGAAGGCGGCCCTGTGAGCGGCGTCCAGGTCCACCCGAAGGGCCTGTGCGAGAGCGAGGACGTAGGCGACGGCACCCGCGTGTGGGCGTTCGCGCACGTCCTCCCAGGAGCCAGGATCGGCCGCGACTGCAACATCTGCGACGGCGCCTTCATCGAGGGCGAGGCGGTCCTGGGCGACCGCGTGACGGTGAAGAACGGCACCCTGGTCTTCGACGGCGTGACCTGCGAGGACGAGGTCTTCCTAGGCCCGAACGTGCTGTTCACGAACGACCTGCGCCCCCGAGCCGCGATCAAGCGCACCGGAGACGCCCTGCTGACCACCCTGGTCCGCAGGGGCGCAACCCTGGGCGCGGGCACGGTCGTCGTCTGCGGCGTCGAGATCGGAACCCACGCCTTCGCGGCAGCGGGCGCGGTCGTGACGAAGGACGTCCCACCCCACGCGTTCGTCGCGGGCAACCCGGCCACGGTGAAGGGCTGGGTGTGCGAGTGCGCCCAACGCCTCACCGAAGACCTGACCTGCCCGGACTGCGCCAAGACGTACCGCAGGGAAGGCACGGGCCTGACCCCGCTGTCCTGACGCCCCCTCGGCAGGCCGGGCCTGGCCAACCGAGGACACGCGCCACCGATGACGCCGCGCCGGGGGAGAGCCCCCCGGCGCGGCGCCACCGAACCACCCACGTCGCCCCCGCTCAAACCGCGCCGACCGCCGGGCCAACCGCACTCACGACCGCGCCGCTTCACGCACTAGCGGGCTGCAGGGCGAGCGCAGCGAGCCCGCAGCCAGCCCATCCCGCGTCCCTCGTCTCCGTTTGGCCTGGCGAAGCCCGAGCACGCTCGTCAAGATGCCGCCGCACCGCCCGGAAGACCGCCCGAGCCCTACGGCGTCTTGACGAGTGTGCTTGCCTGAAAGGAGGCCAAACGGAGAAGAGGGACCCGGACCACCGCAGGGGTAAACCGCACCACCCCCGAAACAGTCACCGGCCGGCAGAGCCCGTCCCCCTCGTTTTTGGAGGCCTGCCCCGCCGGCGAGGCGAGCTTTTGATCTTCTCCCCCAACTGCCCAGGCGTCGGAACCCACCTCCGCTCCGAACCGCCCGCCCACTCCCGCTCAGCAGCCTCAGCCTGCGCGATCCGCAACGCGGCCCCGCTCAACCCCAGCATCACAAAAACCATCCCGGTGGCGATGCTGAACGCCAGCAAGTCGAACGTCACCGACGCGATCCCCCCCACCAGCACCGCGGCCAACAAACAAGCCGCCATCCCCCGCAAGTTCTCGTCCGCGCTCAACCCCCGCGTCCGCAGCACCGCGTAGCACGCCGCCAAGAACATCCCCACCAGCGCGAACAGCCCCAAGTACCCGTTCTCGATCATCGTCAACAAGAACTGGTTGTCCAGGATCGGGTTCTTCGTCGGCAAGAACGTCCCGAACCCCCGCCCCAACAACGGGTGCAGCTCGATCTGCTCGTTCGCCGCCTCGTAGTCCGACGTCCGCGCCTTCACGCTCGGGTCGTCGCTGATGTTCGAGAACATCCCCCGCAACGTCCCGAACAACCCCGGAACCACCAGGCTGGCCCCGAGGAAGAACCCGCCCCCCACCAGCACGACCGTCAACTTCCGCCGCTTGGGCAGCGTCGCCACCATCACCACCCCGGCGACCGTCATCCCCAGGATCGCCGTCCGCGACAGCGCCGTCATCGCCCCGAGCCCCACCAGCGCCAGGCACACCAGCCACCGCGCGTACGGCTTGCCCTCGTCCCGCGACTGGAACACGTAGTGCGCCCCGATCGCCACCGACATCGCGCACACCAGCCCGTACTCGATCGGGTGGTTGGTGGTCCCGGTCGGCCGCCGGAAGATCGACCGGGTCTCCATCGCCGCGTACACGTTCTCCTGCGCCCGCAGCCCCGGTATCGACACGTACCCGGCCAGGTCGATCCCCAGCCCGAACTGCACCAGCCCCACGAACGCGATCCCCGCCGTGCACACCAGGATCAGCTTCATCACCCGGTCGAGCCGCTCCCGCGTCCGGATCGCGTCGCACGCGAAGATCGCCACGCTGGCCGTGGCCACGATCCGCACCATGCCGCTGTCCGCGACCGTCAACTCGTCCACCGGCAGGAACCGCCGCGTGGCCACCGCGTACGTGCACAAGTGCAGCATCAAGTACACCGCCACGGCGGTGCGCAGCGCGTTGCGCCCCTTGCCCATGTTCAGCGTGTCGACCATCTGCGCCGACAGCCACAGCACACCCAGCACCAGCGCCACCACCAGCGCGGGCGGCAGCGTCATCGGCACGAACGACAGCACCAGCCGCGCCGGGATCGCCAGCAGCGCGAGCAGGTAGACGCAGACCAGGGTGGCCCCGTCGGCGCGCTGCCTGATCCGCTCCACTACTGGTTTTCTTCGGGACCGGGCCACCCCTGGTGGACGGGGTTGTGGGTGGCCGAGATGCGCACGGTCCGCTCGCTCGCGGTCGTCGGCTGCACCTTCACGGTCGCGTCCGAGGACGCCCCCCGCGCGGGCCGGGGCGCCAGCTGCGGACCGGGGATGCCCCCAGGCCGCTGAGGCCCCCGCCCCTCCAAGTCCTCGTGCCCGTGCTCGGGCTCGTCCTGCGGCCACGCCGCGTCGTCGTCGTACCCCTGGGCACGCTCCCGCTCGGCCCGCTTGGGCAACCGGCCGCCCCGAGTGGACAACCCACCCTGCCCACGCCCGCCCTGCTCTTGCCCGCTCTGCTCGTGCCCGCCTTGCCCGCGCCCGCTCTGCTCACGCCCGTTCGCCGAACGACCACCCTCATGCCGCCCGGCCTCGTGCCGCCCGCCCGCCGAGCCGCCACCGAACTCCGCCGCACCGTCCTCATCGGAGTCCCGCTCACCGCCGCCGTCACCGCCGCCATCCCCCTCGGCCGCACCAGCCGCACCAGCCGCACCAGCCGCACCCACCGCACCAGCCGCGTCCCGCCGCCGCTTCCGGTGGTTCAACACGCTCTCCGCACCGAACGTCGCAGCCGTGGTCAGCAGCATCATCACCACCAGCGCAGCGCCCGCGTACCGCACCTTGCCGCCGATCTGCGCCTCCGCCTTCGTCGGCGTCACGATCACCTGCGAGGTGATGAACGTCGACGTGGGCGCGTTCAGCTGCCGCTGCTGCTCCTCCAACTGCTTCGAGGCGAACTCCAGCACCGTCGACACCATGCCCTCGGCGGCCTCCGGCTCGTTCCCGTCACCGGTCACGAACAGGAACGGCCCGTTCTGCCCACCACCCGTTGCGGTGAAGTTCTCCGTGGAGGTCGCCGTGACGCCCAGCGACTCGCGGGTCTTCGGGTCGGTCAGGATCTGCGCCAGGATCTGCGAGGTCGTGGCGAGGCTGCCGTCGAACGCCAGCAGCGGGTTGATCTTCACCGCGTCCTGCGGGCTGACCTTCTCCGAGAAGGTCCCGCCCGCGGCCGGGGTCGTCAGCACCATCACGCCCGTGGACTGGTACCTCGTCGGGATCGACAGGAACACCGCGGCGGCGATCGCCACCGCGACCACCGCGGACGGCACGGCGATGTACCACCGCCGCCGCAGGACACGCAACGCGCCCCAGAAGTCCATCCGCTCCCCGATCCGCGCTTCACCCAGGGTAGGGGTCCACTGGGTCTTGTTACTCTGGGAATCGGCCGCTTCGGCCCGTGTCGTTACAGGTGGTGATGGATGTGGGCTGGCGACGCGTCCTGCTGGCCGTGGCCGCCATTCTACTGGTCGTCGGTGCAGGCGCGGCTTATGTCGTGGGCGTGGTGAAGGACTCCTCTCCGCAGGTCCAGACGGGTTCGGCCGAGCCGGACCTGATGTTCGTGGAGCTGGCGGACGGCCGCAGCAGGGTCCAGGAGACCAGCCTCGCCGACCCGTCCGGCCGCAACGACACGGACCTGCAGTGCCAGCGGGTTTACCGCTCCGCAGGCACCACCGTGTGCCTGAGGCTCGCGGGCCCGAACGTCTACGCGGCCGAGATCAGCCGCGAGGGGAAGGTGCTCGCCACCGTCCCGCTGCCCGGCGTGCCGAGCCGCGCGAAGGTCTCCAAGTCCGGCAACGTCGTGTCGTGGACCTCGTTCGTGACCGGCGACTCGTACCTCGTTCCGGGCGGATTTTCCACTCGTACGGGCTATTACGACGTCCGCACCGGCAAGACCGCTGACTCACTGGAGCACTTCACCGCCGAGGTCGAGGGCGCCCCGCTGTCCGCCCAGGACGTCAACTACTGGGGCCTGACCGTCGCCGACGACGACAACACCTTCTACGCCACGCTCGCGTCCGGCGGCTACACCTGGCTGGTGAAGGGCGACCTGGCCGCCGAGCGGGTCGTGTCGCAGCGCAGGGACGCCGAGTGCCCGTCGATCTCCCCGGACGGCACGAAGGTCGCCTACAAGAAGCGCATCGGCAGGCTCGGCCCCTGGGACCTCGCCGTGCTGGACCTGGCGACCGGCAAGGAGCTCCGCCTGCCCGGAACCGCAGGCGTCGACGACCAGGCCACCTGGCTCGACGGCGACCGGGTGGCGTTCGCGGCCGTGCCGAAGGACGCGAAGCTCGCCGCGATCCACGTCGTCCCGGTCGACGGCTCGAAGGACGCGGAGATCCTCGTCCACGACGCCACCTCGCCGTCCCCGATCTAGTCCTCCCTCCTTCTCCCTCTCTCCCACACCCCTTCGGTTCTCTTCCGGATATCGGAACAATGGGCTTGACGTTCCCTCACGTCACCACCCGAACCCGCTTCGCAACCCTTTTCAGCATTTCGACAGGGTGATCCAACTCGCATTCCTCATCCCCTGGTCGTTCTTCCTTCGGGGCCATGCTTCGTTCGTCGCCCGTATCGTCGATCACACCCCACCACCTGCGCGTCTTCTCCTACTCGGGTGTAGCGTCGAAGGCGGTGGCGCCACAGCGAACCGACGCCGCAGACCGACCAGGAAAGTGGAAGACAATGACGTTCCCGATTCTCGACGGCAAGGTGGCGATCGTCACCGGCGCGGCGATGGGCATGGGCTACGAAACCGCCAAGCTGTTCGCCGAAGCGGGCGCCAAGGTGATCGTCGCCGACTTCAACGCCGAACTGGGCGCGAAGGTCGCCGCCGAGATCACCGAGGCCGGTGGCACGGCGCACTTCACCAAGGTCGACGTCTCCAGCAGCGAGCAGGTCCAGGCCATGGTCGCCGAGACCGTCGCCACCTACGGCAGGCTCGACGTCGCGGTCAACAACGCCGCCCTCAAGCCCGACAACGCCCCCGTCGCCGAGTTCGACGAGGACTACTGGGACCGCCTGCTGTCCGTGGACCTCAAGGGCACCGCGCTCTGCATGAAGTACGAGATCCGCCAGCTCCTCGCCCAGGGCGGCGGCGGTTCGATCGTCAACATCTCCTCGGTCAGCGGCTTCCGCCCGCAGCCGAACAACATCGCCTACGTCGCCGCCAAGCACGGCGTGGTCGGCATGACCAAGGTCGCCGCGCTGGAGTACGGCGCCCAGAACATCCGGGTCAACTCCGTCGCCCCCGGCGCCATCGACACCCCGATGCTGCACGCCGCGCTGGCCGAGACCGGCCAGACCGCCGAGGAGTTCGCCCCCCAGCTGAGCCTGCTCGGCCGCTTCGGCCAGGGCCGCGAGATCGCGCAGGCGAGCCTGTGGCTGGCCAGCGACGCCTCCTCCTACCTGACCGGCACCACGATCCACGCGGACGCCGGCTACACGGCCCGCTGAGGCGGGACGCCGGGCTTCTCCCCGCCCGGAAGCCCGCCCGCCGCGCACGTCCAGCGCGGCGGGCGGGCGCGCCTCACCCGACGACCAGCTCGATCCCCGGCAACCCGCGCGCCCGCGCCAGCCGCAGCCCCTCGTCCTCCACCCCGGCGGTGACCCGCGCGTCGAGCGCAGCGAACGGCGTGACGGCGATCCGCAGCGCCTTCCCCCCGCTCCCGAGCCTGCTCCGCCACACCCCGGCGACCTCGCCGTCCACGAGCAGCGCCCCCGGCGCGCCCAACGCCCGCCACACCAGGCCCCGGTGCGCCTTCCCCGGCACCAGGAACTCCCGGTCGACCCCCTGCAAAAAGGGATCACCCGGCGGCAGCAACCGCACCACCCGCGCCTCGTGCGCCACCCGCAGCGCCTCGGCCGAGTCCGCAGGCAGGTACCCGCTCCACCCCCCGACCCGGACCTCCACCAGCCCGGACGGCCACACCTCCCGCACGTCCCGAGCCCGCGCCCCCAGGTGCCTGGCGACCTCGGCGGGCCCCGCAGGTCCGAGCACCCGCAGCAGCGTCCCGATCAACCCCGCCACACCCCGCGCCCGCTCCGGAGGCGCCCCGCGCCCAGGCGCGGGCACCAGCGACGTGCCCCGCCCCGACACCTCCAGCAGCACCCCCGCAGCCGCCCCGACCTGCTGGAACAGCGCTCCCGACACGTGCCGGGACCCGCACCCCGCGCAGTCGAACGTCAACGACTCCGGAACCGCCGCGCTCACCGCCGCGCTCGCGTCCCCCTTGCCGGTCTCCCCGGTCACCGCACCGCGCAGCGCGACCGCCGCGGCCTCGAAGGCGGCCAGCCCCAGCTCCGCCCCCGCCTTGATCTGCCCACTCCTGATCCGGGCCGTCGCGTCCGCGTCGGACATCGGCCACAACGCCGCGGCCACCGTCCCCAGCTCGCCGACCCGGTGCAGGTGCGGGGCCCCGCGCGCGGCCCACACCAGCCCGACCCCGTCCCCGACCTCGGGAACCCCGTCCAACCGGGCCACCAGCGCGGCGCCCGCCGACCCGTGCGGCGTGTCCTGCACCCCGACGTCCAGCACGGCCAGGTCGGCGACCCGCCCGACCGACCGGTCGAACTGCTGAACGGCCACCCGGTGCGCCAGCACGGCAGCGCGGTCGACCTCCAGCACAGCGGTCATCGCGGAGCGCCTCCCCGGTCGTTCGGGCCCCGCGCGGCGCGGGTCCCGAACACCCTGCCACCACCGGCCTGCCCCGACAACGCTTCCCCTCGGAGGCTGCCGGTGCAGGGAAACCTCCGGAGGCTGCCGGGGGACGCTCCCGAGGGCTCCCCGGAACGCCCCCGCTGGCTACGCCCCCGCCAGCTACGCCTCCACACCCAACTCCCGCCGGAGCACCCGCTCCAACTCCCGCCCGGCGTCCTCCCACGACCGCCCGACCACGCTCCCCGCCGCCTTCCGCGCCAGCGCGTCGAAGTCCGCCGTTCCCACCACGTCCCCCATCGCCCGCGCCAGCTCGTGCGGGGTCGCGCCCGCGTACCGGACGAACTCGTTGTCCAGCACCACCCGGTTGTGCTCGGCCTCGTTCACCACCGGCACGCACCCGGCCGCCAGCATCTCGTGCGGCACCAGCGACACGTTCGTCATCGACAGCGACAACCCCGCGTAGCACCGGTTGTAGATCCGGTTCAGCTCGTCGGGGGAGACCAGCCCGTGGTCAACGTGCCCACCCCCGAGCGACCCGATCTTCTCCCCGTACGTGTGCACCACGACCTCCGGGTGCTCCCGCGCGAACACCTCCAGCGCCAGCAGCCCCACCTCGATCGCCCGCCGGGGCGCGAGCCGCCGCGCGTAGAACACCACGCCGTCCCGCCGCACCCCGTCCAGCAGCCGGTACCGCTCCACGTCGCAGCCGAAGTCGAACGAGTCCGCCGCCATCCCGGCGTCGTCCCGCAGCTTCCCGGCCAGGAACCGCCCGGCGGTGAACCCGTGGAACCCCATCCGGTAGGTGTTCTCGGCCAGCGCCGACAGCCCGCCGCGCGGGAAGAACCACGGCTCGTAGTCCTGCACCAGGTAGAACCGCTTGCCCGCGCACGGGTCGGTGAACACCGGGTAGGCCGTCATCCAGGCCGTGGCGAACACCGCGTGCGCGTCCGCCATCCCGTCCAGCACGTCCCGGATCTCGCCCCGGAACCCCGGATAGGCGGCCCGGACGCCCGGCTCGTGGTCCGCCGCGCGGCTGCCGTACACGTCGTACAGGTACAGCCTGCACGTGTGCCCGGCCGCCTCCAGGTGCTCGATCAGCCGGAACATCGTGGTGTGCCCGCCCGAGCCGGGGGAGGGGGGCGTGCACACCCAGTTCACCACCAGCCGCCCGTCCGGCGGCACCGGCGGCACGACCACCGGCGGTCGCCGGGTCACGTCGGCGGCCCGCACGTCCTCCAGCCGGACCGGGAACACCTCCCCGTCCCCGCCCAGCCGGGCCGCGACCTTCCCGAGCGCCCGCGCGCCCAACTCCCGCACCCCGCCGTCCCGAACGATGTTCGCGACCTGGTGCACCCGCCGCCGAACGCTCACGCCCCGCCCCTCCGCAGCACGCCCACGACCTCACCCCGGAGCGGGTACACGACCGCCAGGTAGGCCAGCGACGACAGCGCGCCGCCGACCAGCAACCGCAGCAGCGGCTCGTCCACCGCCCACTGCACCCCGATCGCCACCGCGCCCATCACCACGCCGCCCAGCACCGGCCGGGCCACCGCCGCGCCCAGCATCCCCGGCCGCAGCCCGTACGGCCTGAACGCCACCAGGTACGCGGGCACGATGAACAGCAGCACCACCACGCTCTGCGCCGCCGCGACCCCCCGGATCCCGTCCAGGTGCGCGCCCAGCGCGAGCAGCGGCACCAGCGCCGCCAACCACAGCACGTGGATGTACAGGATCGCCTTCGACCGCCCGGCGCTCGCCAGGTAGTCGTAGCCCAGCTCCAGCGCCACCCGCAGCGCCCCCAGCAGCACGAGCAGCGCCAGCGGCGCCGCCGACGGCGCCCACCGCTCCCCGTACACCACCCGCACGATCGGGTCGCTCAGCGAGCCGAGCAGCACGCACGCGGGCACGGTCACCAGCGCCAGCAGCCGCAGCGCCCGCGCGAACGTCGCCGCGAACCGCTCCTGATCGCTCCTGACCTGCGAGAACGCTGCCAGTGACACGCTGCGCACCGGCTGCGAGAACGCGCCGACCGGCCAGTTCGCCAGGTTGAACGCCATCATGTAGAAGCCGAGCGCGGTGGTCCCCAGCAGGTGCCCGACCATGATGTAGTCGACGTTCAGCACCCCGAACACCAGCAGGCTCGCCCCGGCCAGCGGCAACCCGAACGACAGCGCCTCGCGCGCCTTCACCGGGTCGAACCCCGGCCGGTACCGCTGCTTGGTGAACGCGAACATCACCACGGCGGCGGTCAGGTTCGTCGCGATCCGCGACCACGCCAGGCTCCACGCGCCGAACCCCATCAGCGCCATGACGACCACCACGGTGGTGCCGACGACGAACGCCGAGGTGTCGGCCGCGAACTTGTGGTCCTGCCGGAACTCGCGCTGGAGCAGCGCGCCCGGAACCGCCGACGCCCCCGCGATGACCAGCGCGAACGACATCAGCCGGATCACCCCGGTCGCCTCGGGCGTGTCCATCGCCTCGGCGAAGTACGGCGCCCCGACCACGCAGATCCCGAACAGCAGGCACCCGGACAGGATCGACAGCGTCGTCACCGTCGGCGCCAGGTCCTCCACCGGGTCGTCGGTGCGCACCAGCGCCACGCTGACGCCCATCTCGCTGACGCTCAGCACGATGTTGAGCACCACGAGCGCCACCGCGAACACGCCGAACTGCTCGGGCGCGATCAACCGCGCCAGCAGCACCCCGATCCCGACCTGGCTGACCCGCTGGAGCAGGCTGTTGATCGCGCTCCACCGGATCGCCGACCCGACCCGACCGCCCAGGCCGGAGCCGGTGGCGGGATCGGCGGCCCCTGCCCCGGAGGCGGGATCGAGGGCCCCTGCCCCTGTCTCGCTCCCCGCTCCTGACCCTGCCCCGCCGCCCGGTCCGGTCACTGCCCGCGCCACTTCCACACTTGCTTGCCCACCCAGCCCATCCCGCGCTTGGCCAGGTGCGAGCCCACGAACAGCTGGGTCCGGCTGCACACCTTCGGCCCGAGCGCCTTCCGCCTGCCCAGCGCCCGGAACTCGGGCAGGTTCCGCGCCCCGCCGTAGACCTCCTCCGCGAACTCGGCCAGCTCGTCCGCCGGGATCTCGGCCAGCTTGTCCCGGTCGTAGGCGCGCACGGCCCGCCACAGGGCGTCCTTCGCGATCGACCGCTTCGCGAGCGCCCGCAGCATCCCCGCGCCGGGCAGGTCCGGGTGCTCGGAGAAGAACCGGTCGAACACCGCCTGCCGCTGCTCCAGGTCCGCGAACACCGAGGAGAACTGGGTGCGGAACATGCTCTGCTGGTGCACCCGGTAGTACGCGGCGGGCGCGCCCCGCACGTACCCGATGTCCGACACCGCCGCGATGCGCATCCACATCTCCAGGTCCCCCGCGTGCGGGAGGTCGGGGCGGTAGCCGCCGACGGCCTGCTGGACCGAGGTGCGCACGACCGCCTCAGGAGAGGACAGCACGTTCTGACCGGTGCGGCAACGGCGCTCGATCCAGTCCACACCGGACCACACGGTGGTCCCGGCGGGCGCGGCCACGATCGAGGGAAGGTCGTCGTGGTCCTGGTAGTAGACGACCCGGCCGTAGACCATGCCGACCCTCGGGTTGTCCCGGAACACCTCCGCCGCGCGGGCCAGCGAACCGGGCGCGAGCAGGTCGTCCGCCGACAGCAGCACCGTGTAGTCGGCCTTGGCCCACTCCAGCAGGCCCTCGTTGTAGGTGGCGATGTGCCCCTTGTTGACCTCGTGCCGACGGCCCTCCACGCGGGGGTCCTCGGCCACCAGCTCGGCCATGACCTGCGGGGTCTCGTCGCTTGAGGTGTCGTCGATGATCAGCACCCGCACGTCCACGCCCGGCTGGTCGAGCGCGCTGCGCACGCAAGCGCGCAGGAACCTGGCGTAGTTGTAGCAGGGTATGACGACATCGACCGTGGGACGTGCCGGGTCTCGAGTCACGCCCTACTCATCGCCCGCGCCCCCGGTTCGTTAACGCGGGCCCCTCCCGGCCGATGTAGGGGGTGGTTACCGGAAGGGGTTCGATGGACCACGTGATCTTGACGCGCTTCAACCTGCCCTCGCCCGGCGCGGAGAGCGTCGTGCGGGCGCGCGAGGGCTGGCTCACCGAGCGCATCGGGCTGTTCGAGCGCTACTGCCTGCCCTCGGTGCGGGCGCAGACCTCGCGGAACTTCACCTGGTTGATCTACTTCGACCCGGAGAGCCCGACCTGGCTCAAGGACCGCGTCGCCACCCACGGCGACACCTACACGCCGGTGTTCCGCGAGTCCGTGAGCAGGGATGATCTGGTGTCCGACATCACCGCCCTGTTCCCGGAGCGCGGCGACGAGCTCATCACCACCAACCTGGACAACGACGACGGCCTCGCCGCGAACTTCGTCGCCCGCCTCCAGGCCGAGGTCCCGCGCGCCCCGCGCACGGCTTACTACCTGGCGAACGGCCTGGTCAAGAGCCCGGACGGGCTGTACCTGCACCACGACCGCGACAATGCGTTCGCCTCCATCCGCGAGCCGTGGGACGCCCCGATCACCTGCTGGGCGGACTGGCACAACCGCCTCCACCGGCACGCCGCCGTCGCCTCCCTCGGGGGCGCTCCTGGCTGGTTGCAGGTGGTGCACGGGGGTAACGTCAGCAACCGGACCAGGGGTCGCCTGACCGCGCCATCCCCCTACCGTCCGCTGTTCGGCGAAGCCCTCAACGACGTCCCGGAACCCGCACAAAGCGTGCTTGCCCGTGACCGGTTCGTGGGACACCCCTTGCGGGTGGCACGGGACAGCGCGAGATTCGTCGCCAAGACCGCGGCGATGCGCCTGCTCGGCGCCGACGGCTTCGAGAAGGCCAAGAAGGCCATCGCCTCCCGCGGCCGAGCGTGACCGGCTGACGGGCCACCCCGGAACTGAAGGAGCGCACGACTGTGGTTCGTGCTCGTTTACTGGCCGCTGCCGCCGCCGTCCTGGCGCTCGCGGGCTGCACGGCGACCGCCGAGACCGTCCCCGGCCTCGACGACCGACGCCTGCCCGGCCCCACCCTGGACTACTACAAGCAGTGGTCCAACGGCCCCAACCCGACCGGTGACCCGTCGATCTTCCCCATCTCGGTGTGGATGCAGGACCCGTCCGGCATCGAGGACGGCGTCAAGCTCGGCGCCGCGTACCCGCAGGTCGGCGTCGACTTCACCATCGGCCTGTGGGACGACGAGTGGTGGTACCTGCGCCGAGAGGGCCTGCTGGCCACCAACTGGCGCGCCTTCGTCGACCCGCAGCGCGCCGACGTCGTCCTCGGCGACACCGCGCACGCCCGCAACTACGTCGGGTACCTGGTCGCCGACGAGCCCGACATGAACAAGGCCTACGGCGACGAGTTCCACCCCGACATGCAGCCCTCGGCCATCCTCGAGGAGGCGAACGAGATCCGGGCGAAGGACCCGTCCCGCCCGACCTACCTCAACTTCAGCCCGTGGATGGGCACCCCCGGCGGCGGCGTCGGCTACGGCTACATCGAGAAGTCGTACGAGGAGGACATGCGGACCTACTGCTCCGCCGCCGACCTAGTCTCGGCCGACTTCTACGGCTGGACCCACCCCGACCGCGACCACCGGGTCGGCGCCTACACGTACGGCGAGGTCATCGACACCATGCGCAAGTGGTGCGGCCCCGACAAGCCGATCTACGGCTTCGTGGAGACCGGCCACCCGCACGACAAGGGCGAGACCATCACGCCCGACCAGCTGGAATCGGCCGTCTGGAACACCATCCTGCACGGCGCGACCGGCATCAACTACTTCGCGCACAGCTTCCACACCGACGGCACCGGCGAGTACGCCAGCCTCCTGACCAGGGACGACGTCCGCGAACGCGTCAAGTCGGTCAACGAGCGCCTGAAGTCCCTGGCCCCCGTGCTGAACTCGCCAAGCCTGGCCGGCGTCTCCGCGAAGAGCGACAACGGCATCCCGGTCTCCACCCTGCACAAGGTGTCCGGCGGCAAGCACTGGGTCATCGCCCAGACCGACGGCAACGCCGAGAACCCCAAGAGCAAGGCCGCCGAGGTCGAACTCTCCGTCCCCCTGACGTCCGGCACCGCCACCGTCGAGGGCGAGAACCGCACCGTGGAGATCAAGAACGGCAAACTGGTAGACGACTTCGCCCCCTACGGCGTCCACATCTACCGCTTCTAACCCCACTCCCCACCGCTCCGCTCCCCACTCCCACCGCTCCCTACCACCCCACTTCCCACTTCCCACCGCACCGGCCCGGTCACCTCAGGTGACCGGGCCGACTGCTGTCCGCCCCCGCCCCTCCCAACCGTCCTTTGTGGATCTTAATCGCTCACCCGTGACGATCCCCACTCGAACGGGGTCCGACGAAGATCCTTCTGTGCCTGGAAGTCCTCCCCCGACACGGGTCGGTCACGCTCTGTCCTCTCCGGACTGAAACACGTTCGGGTGAGCCTGCGATGGGTCGTTGCGGGACCCGTCAACAGGAAGGCCGGAGAGTGCTGAAGCAGTTCCACAAGGCGACCGCGGTGTGCGGCGCAGCTGCCGTGGGAGCGACCCTCCTGCTGGCCCCCGGCGCCGCGCTCGCCGCGCCCGCCCAGAAGACCGCCGCCGCGCCCGCGTCGCGCGTGCTCGGCTACGTCGCCAACAACGGCGGCGGCGTGTCCGTCCTGGACACCGCGACCGACCAGGTGACCAGCACCGTCAACGGCGGCGACGGCGCGAACTCGCCGTACGGCGTCGAGGTCGCCTTCGACGGCGCGCGCGGCTACGTCACCAACGTCCGCGACAACACCCTGACCGTCTTCAACACCGTCACGAACGCCGTCGAGGCGAACGTCCCGGTGGGCGACGGCCCGGCGGGCGTCGTGGTCTCGCCGACCGGCGCCCAGGTCTACGTGAGCAACTACCGCTCCGGCACCGTCTCGGTGGTCGACACCGCCACCCTGACCACCACGGACACCATCGCCGTCGGCCCGAACGCGGACGGCGTCACCCTCAGCCCGGACGGCGCGCGCCTGTTCGTCGCCCACGACGTCCCCGGCCAGGGCACCGTCTCGGTCGTCGACACCACCACGAACCTCCAGCTCCTGGACATCCCGACCGGCGCCACCCCGACCGACGTCGCGGTCACCCCGGACGGCTCCAAGCTGCTCGTGGTCAACAAGATGTCGACCAACGTCGTCGTCGTCAACCTGACCGGCCTGCTCACCAACAGCAAGGTCGTCGCCACCATCCCGGTCGGCTGGGTGCCCCACGGCATCGCCGTCGCGGCCGACGGCAAGCGCGCCTTCGTGACCAACAGCGAGTCCGACTCGGTCACCGTCCTCGACCTGGACAAGCTGGCCCCGGTCACCGACATCGCGGTGGGCGACCGCCCGATCGGCGTCGCCCTGACCCCGGACGGCCGCAAGGCGTACGTCACGAACTTCAACAGCAACTCCGTCTCGGTCCTGGACACCCAAACCCTGTCCGTCACCGCCACCGTCCCGGTGGGCACCAACCCGGTGGGCGTGGCCGTCCACACCATCGCCGACGCCGCGACCACCCTGACGGCAGGCAAGGCGACCGTGAAGTTCCGCCTGTTCGGCACCACCATCAACAACCTGACCGCGACTCTCGTCGAGACCAACTCCGGCAAGCCGGTGGCGGGCAAGGAAATCACCTTCACCACCCTGAAGGGCACCAAGCTCTGCACCGCGAAGACGAACGCGGCAGGCGTGGCGAAGTGCGACGCGAAGGTCCTGATCATCGTCGGCCTGTCCGCAATCCTGGGCGGCTACACCGCGTCCTACGCAGGCGACACCGCCCACGGCAAGTCCGTCGCACGCGGCTGGAACTACCTGGGCTGACCAGCACCACCCGCACCACCCACACCACCGCGCCCCACCTCCACACCGGAGGTGGGGCGCGGTCGTACGCGAACACCACCCCACACCGGAGGTGGGACGCGGTGGCACGCGAACCCCACCCCGCACGCACCGGCAAGCTCACCGCACTCCCAGCCCACAGCCCAGACCGCTTCGCGGGCTGCGGGGCGAGCGAAGCGAGCCCACGCAGCCCCACTCCCGCGTCCCTCTTCTCCGTGTGGCCTGGCGAAGCCCGAGCGCAGGTGTCAAGATGCCGCCGCACTGTGCGGCAGACCGCCCGAGTCATACGGCGTCTTGACGCCTGTGCTTGCCTGAAAGGAGGCCACACGGAGAAGTGGGACCCCACCCACCGCAGTGGTAAACGCAACCACCCCCGAAACGGTCACCGGCCGGCAGAGCCCGTGTCCCCTCTTTTTTGGAGGTCTGCCCCGCCGGCGAGGCGAGCCCTTCAGCTCTTGCCCTTCCCCCCCCACCCCACACCCCCTCCGGCAGACTCCAGAACGTGAAACACCAAGAGTTCGGTGACGCCGTGCGCCAGCTGCGGGAAAGCACACCCCCCTCCGCGCTCGGGCTCCCCGAAGGCCGCAGACGGGTGCGGGGCCTGCGCCGTGAAGAGCTCGGCGAACTGGCCGGCATGTCCGCCGACTACGTCCGCCGCCTGGAGCAGGGCCGCAGCCACCCATCAGCCGGAATCGTGAACGCCCTGGCCCGCGCCCTCCGCGCCAGCCGGGCGGACTACGAACGCCTCTGCGCCCTGGCCGGTTACGCCGCCGTGGACGGCCAGGTTCCCACCGAGATCGGCTCCGGCGCGACGAGGCTGCTGGAGCGGTTCACCGACACCCCGATGTTCGTCTCCGACGCCGCCATGAACATCATCGCCGTGAACAGCGCCTTCCTCGCCCTGGGCCACTGGGACCTCACCGGCGACCCCTGGGACTGGAACGTGGCCTGGCGCACCTTCTGCGACCCGTTCAACGGCTTCCGCCAGTCCGCCGCAGACGCCACCGATCACGAAACCGTCCTGGTGGCCCGCCTGCGCACCGCACTCCTGCGCTACCCGGCCGACGCCCAGCTCGCCGCCCTGATCGACGAGATGCGCAGCCGCAGCGGCCTGTTCGACACCCTCTGGCGCGAACCACGCCCGGTGACCGCCTACGAGAGCAGCGCCGCGTTCGTCAACCCCGACGGCGACGCCGTCACGCTCGTCGGCAACCTGCTCGCCATCCCCGGCGACGACCTGGCCGCCCTCATGCTCACCGCCGCCCCCGGCTCTGCCGACGCGGCACGGCTCGCCGAGCTGGTCGAGAGCGCCGGTCAACCCACCATCACGAAGGTGGGCCAGCGCGGCCCAGGATAACCGCGCCGGACACTGCGAAATTAGTCCTCGTCTTCAGGAACCACCGATCCAGCAGCCACCTCAGGGTGGCCGCGGGTCAGCGGGACCGGAGGCCTTCACGAGCTGGACACCGGTCCAGCCCACGAAGCCGTTGACGTCACTAACGAAGCAGGTCCCACCATGAAGGCAGTGCGCTTCCACCAGTTCGGCGGTCCCGAGGTCCTCGTCCACGAGGACGTCGAGCAGCCCACCCCCGGCCCTGGACAGGTCCGGATCCGCGTGGCCGCGACCTCGTTCAACGGCGTCGACGGCAACATCCGCGCCGGGTTCATGCAGGGCCCCATCCCGGTTGAGCTGCCCCACACCCCCGGCATCGACGTCGCGGGCACCGTCGACGCGCTCGGTGACGGCGTGACCGACCTGGCGGTCGGCGACGAGGTCATCGGCTTCCTCCCGATGACCGCCCCCGGCGCCGCAGCCGAGCACGTGATCGCCCCGGCAGAAGCCCTCACCGGCGCCCCCAAGGGCATCCCGCTCGCCGACGCGGCGGCGCTCCCGCTGGTGGGCCTGACCGCCTGGCAGGCGCTGTTCGACCACGGCGGCCTGACCGCAGGCCAGCGGGTCCTCGTCAACGGCGCGGGCGGGGCGGTCGGCGGCTACGCCGTGCAGCTGGCCAAGGAGCTGCGCGCCCACGTGATCGCCACCGCAGGCCCCGGCAGCGCCGCGCGCGTCGAAGCCGCAGGCGCCGACCAGGTGATCGACCACACCACCACCGACGTGCCCTCGGCGGTGACCGACCCGGTGGATCTCGTGCTCAACCTCGCCCCGGTCACCCCGGAGCAGCTGGCCGCGCTGGTCCCGCTGATCCGCGACGGCGGCGTCCTGGTGAACACCACCGTCTGGATGCCCGCCCCCTCCGACGAGGCCAGGGGAGTGCGCGGCATCGACCTCTTCGTCCGCAGCGACGCCGACCAGCTCGCCGACCTGGCAGCCCGCGTCAGCACCGGCGAGCTGCACGTCGAGGTGGCCCAGCGGGTGAAGCTGGCCGACCTGCCCGCACTCCACGCCCAAGCAGCCAAGGGCAGCCTGCCCGGCAAGACCATCGTCCTCGTCACCGCCTGACCTTCACCCCCACCCCCGTCCTCCCCCTTCCCCCCTCACCAGGAGAACCCGCTGTGATCCCCGAAGACGACCAGTCCCGCTCCCTCACCATCGCGAACCCCGACGCCCCCGGCACCACCCACGTCTCACTCGTGGGCAACACCTACGCGATGCTGATCACCGGCGAGCAGACGAACGGCCAGTACTGCCTGATCGAGATGCGCGTCCCCGACGGCGGCGGCCCGCCCCCGCACCGCCACGACTTCGAGGAGATGTTCACCGTCCTGGAGGGCGAGATCGAGTTCACCTTCCGGGGCGAGAAGCACGTCGTGCCCGCCGGGACCACCATCAACATCCCGGCCAACGCCCCGCACAACTTCCGCAACACCTCCGGCGCCCCCGCCCGGATGCTGTGCATGTGCACGCCCGCAGGCCAGGACGAGTACTTCCTGCGGATCGGCGACGTCATCGAGGGCAGGGACGCCCCCGCGCCCCAGCTCACCCCTGAAGAGCAGGCCGACCGCCGCAAGCGCGCAGCCGACCTCGCACCGCAGTACCGCTCCGTGTTCCTCTGACCGATCGACCTGGTGCGCAGCGCTGACCGATCGCCGCGCACCGGGTCACCCCCGGCGAAGGAGCCCTCAACCAGCCCGCTCCGCCTCCGCCACTTCCGCTTCCGCCGCCCCACCCCGAACCGTCAACCACCAAGCCACGCCAACCCCGACAACCAGAGCCGCGATCGCAGTCCACACCGCAACCCCAAAAACCGCGAACTGCAACAAAACCCCGAACCCGACCGAAGAAACAGTCCGGGTCAAAGCCTGCCCCGTCTGCACCACCGCCAACCCGGAAGCCCGCAACGACTCCGGAACCAACGGGCTGACCCGAGCCGACAACACCCCGTCGCTGCACGCGTAGAACAACCCGTGCAGCACCAGCGCGACCACGGCCCCCGCGTACCCGCTCCCCGGCACCAGCAACAGCAGATAAACCACCAGCAGCAACACGTGCCCCCCGAGGAACACGTTCCAACTCCCCACCTTGTCCGACAACCGCCCCATGGGCGTGGCCGCGACCAGGAAGACCAACGCCGTCCCCAACGGCAACAACGGCAACAACCCCTGCGGAATCCCGGTGGCCTTCTGCACCAGGATGAAGACAAACGCGTCCGACAACGTCGCCAACCCCAGCAACCCCGTGGCGACCGCCACCCGCCGGTACCGGGCGTCCCGCAACAACCCGACCCCGGCCCGGATCGACGGCGCGGGCCCCGCAGGCTTGGCCGCCCGGTTCTCCCGCACGAAAGCGACCAGCACGATCACGCCAACAAACGCAAAACAAGCGCTGACCGCAAAAACCGGCCCGGCCACGATCCCGATGTTCGTCATCAGCAAGAACGTCACCAGCGGCCCGAGCAGCGCCCCCGCCGTGTCCATCGTCCGGTGCAGCCCGAAAGCCGCCCCCAACCGGTCCGGCGGCGTCGACAACGAGATCAGCGCGTCGCGCGGCGCCGTCCGCATCCCCTTGCCCGCCCGGTCGGCGGCCATCGCCGCCCCGATCCCGAACGCCGACGCCCCCACCGCCGGGAACACCAGCTTCGTCACCGCGGACAACCCGTACCCGACCACCGCGACGGCCTTGTGCCGCTGCGTCTTGTCCGACAGGTGCCCGCCCACCAGCCTCAGCACGGCCGTGGCCCCGGTGTACAACCCGTCCAGCACGCCGAACTGCGCATAGCTCATCTGGAGCGTGAACAGCAGGTACGCGGGGAGGAAGGCGGTCACCATCTCCGCCGACACGTCGGTGAGCAGGCTCACCGCGCCCAGGGCGAAAACGGTGCCAGGCACCCGCCCCTTCACTCGCTCAGCGGGACGGACGGATGCGACGTACATACCCCCCTAATCGACTACTCACCGTGCCTGTTACGAGTTTGGGGCGAGGAACACGTCCCGTAACGACCCCTACCACCCGGCCGATGTCGCGGTTATGCCTTCGTACCCGCAGGCCCGCGTCCCGGTGGGCGCTGTCACGGTGTGGTCCGTGAGCGAGCGCGACCTCGCCCGGCACGTCTCCGCCGCCTGGAGCGACGGGGAGGGCGGCGCCATCGTCACCGCCAACGTGGACATCGTCCGCGCCGCGACCCGCGACCCCGCGCTCGCCGCGCTCATCGCCCGCTCCGAGGTCGTGGTCGCGGACGGGATGCCCGTGGTCTGGGCAGGCCGCATCGCGGGCGCGAAGGTCCCCGAGCGGGTCACGGGCTCCTCGCTCGTGTTCACCCTCTCCGAGGCCGCCGCCCGCGCGGGCCGCTCCGTCTACCTCCTCGGCGGCAACCCCGGCGTCCCCGAGGCCGCCGCCCGCGCGCTCACCGCCCGCTACCCCGGCCTCCGCGTAGCGGGCACCGACTCGCCCCCGTTCGGCTTCGAGACCGACCCCGAGCTGACCGAGCGCGCCGTCGCCGCCTGCGCCGCCGCGAACCCCGACCTGGTCCTCGTCGGACTCGGCTTCCCGAAGCAGGAGCGCCTCATCGAACTGCTCCGCGAACGCCTCCCCGACGCCTGGTTCCTCGGCTGCGGCGCGGGCATCCCGATGGCCGCAGGCGAGTTCCGCCGCGCCCCCGGCCTCGTCCAAAGAGCAGGCGGCGAGTGGCTCCACCGCCTAGCCCTAGAACCCCGCCGCCTGGCCCGCCGCTACCTGCGCGACGACCTCCCCTTCGCCCTCCGCCTCCTCGCAGGCGCCGTCCACACCCGCCTCCGCCCCACTCGTTCCACTGACTCCACTCGTTCCACTGACTCCACTCGTTCCACTGACTCCACTCGTTCCACCAACTCCACCAACTCCAGGGAGAGCTGACCGTGCCGCTAGCCGTGGTCGTGGTGACCCACCGCAGCGCCGACGTGGTCGCCGACTGCCTCCGCTCGGTCACCGTCGCGCTGGAGTCCACCCCGGACAGCCGGATCGTCGTCGTGGACAACGCCTCCCCCGACAACACCCTCGACGTAGTCCGCGCCACCGCTCCCGAAGCGACCGTCGTCGCCCGCCCGACCAACGACGGCTTCGCCGCCGGGGTCAACGCCGGCTTCGCCGCGGCCCCCGGCTGCGACGTCCTCGTCCTCAACCCGGACGTCCGCCTGGCCCCCGACGCGATCGACCTCCTCAAGGCCGCCCTCGCCGTCCCCGGCACCGGCGTCGCCGTCCCCAGGCTCGAAGGCGAGGACGGCCACCACCAGCTCTCCCTCCGCCGCGCCCCCACCCCCCTCCGCGCACTCGGCGAGGCCGTCCTCGGCGGCGAGCGCGCCGGTCGCACCCCCGCCCTGGGCGAGCTGGTCGTCGACCCGCGCGCCTACCGCGCCGCCGGGACCGCCGACTGGGCCACCGGCGCAGCCTGGCTCGTCTCCTCGGCCTGCCGCGCCGACACCGGCGTCCTGGAGGAGCGGTACTTCCTCTACTCCGAGGAGACCGAGTACATGCTCCGCGCGGGCGACCGGGGCCACGCGATCCGCTTCGAGCCGCGCGCCCGCGCCGTGCACCTGGGCGGCGAGCAGTCCACGTCTCCCTGGCTGTGGTCGATGGCCACCACCAACCGGGTCCGCATGGCCCGCGAGCGCTCCGGCCGCCTCGCCGCCGCCGCCACCTGGCTCGCCGTGCTGCTCAACGAGCTGCTCCGGCTGCCCCGCCACCCCAAGCACCGCGCGGCCACCGCCGACCTGCTGCGCTGGCGCCGCTGGCCCGCCCGCCCGGCCACCGCGACCCCGCTCACCCCGGCCGCCGCGCGCGCCCGCTCGGCCGCCGACGAACCCGGCTGGGTCTGCTTCTCCGCCCAGGACTGGTGGTACCACAACCGCGCCCACTCCGACTTCCAGCTCATGCGCTCGATGGCGCGCCGCAGGAAGGTCCTGGTGGTCAACAGCATCGGGATGCGGATGCCCACCAGGGGCAACAGCACGCACGTCGCCCGCCGCGTCCTGCGCAAGCTCAAGTCGATCGCGAAGTTCCTGCGCCGCCCCGAGCCGAACTTCTACGTCATGTCCCCGCTCCCGCTGCCGTTCTACGGCAACCCCACCCTGCGCAAGGTCAACGCCGTCCTGGTCCGCGCCCAGGTCCGCCTGGTCTGCGCCCTGCTCCGGCTGGACGCCCCGGTCGTCATGGTGACCATTCCGACCGCCTGGGACGTCGTCGCGCCCATGCGCCGCACCAGCCTGGTGTTCAACCGCTCCGACCGGCACTCGGACTTCCCCGAGGCCGACCGGGAGGCCATCGCCGCACTGGAGCGCGAGCTGCTGCGCAACTCCGACCACGTCGTCTACGTCAGCCACGCCCTGATGGCCGAGGAGGCCGCCCTCACCGGCGACCGCGCGCACTTCCTCGACCACGGCGTCGACGTCGACCACTTCACCGCCCGCCCGCAGGTCCAGTGGCCCGCCGACGTGCGCGCCGTGCCCGGTCCCAGGGTCGGGTTCTTCGGGGCGCTGGACGACTTCGTCGTCGACTTCGACCTCCTCGAACGGGTGGCCGCCGAACTGCCGGACGTCTCACTCCTGCTCATCGGCGATGCCACTCACCCGATGGAGCGGTTCGCGAAGTACCCGAACGTGCACTGGCTGGGGTTCAAGCCCTACGACGTGATCCCGGCCTGCGGCTCGGCGTTCGACGTGGCGATCATGCCCTGGCAGGACAACAACTGGATCAAGCACTCCAACCCGATCAAGCTCAAGGAGTACCTGGCCCTCGGCCTGCCGGTGGTCTCGACCGAGTTCGCCGAGCTGGACGCCTACCGCGACCGCGTCCGCGCCGCCGCCGACCACACCACGTTCGTCGCGGCCGTCCGCGAGGCCCTGGAGCACGGCGCGCCCAAGCCCCCCGACCAGCTCCGCGCGTCCGTGCTGCCGTACTCCTGGCTCTCCCGCGCGGGCGTGCTCCGCGACCTCGCCGAGGGCGCCCGCACCACCCCGCACCACCCCACCGCCGGGTGACCAGCCCCGCACGGGCGGCCTTCCGCACCCCGGAGGGCCGCCCGCTGCGGTCGGCCGAACCCCGCCACCCCACCTCGCGCCACCCGCATGACCTGCCCTTCCCCCACGTCACCCGCCCGGCCCGCCGCAGCGCGCACCCCTGGTTCCGCAGGGTGACCGGAACGCCCGACCGGTCACAACTAGTCTGGGGGGCGTGCAGCCACTTCCCCCCAACGCTCCGCAACGAGTGGGCGACTACCCGTTGCTGGCCATGCTGGGTCGCGGCGCGATGGGATCGGTCTACCTGGCGCGCTCCCGAGGCGGTCGCCCCCTGGCGGTCAAGGTCGCCAGGCCGGAGCTGGCCGACAACCCGCAGTTCCGCGAGCGCTTCCGCCGCGAGGTGGAGATGGCGCGCGCGGTCGGCGGGTTCTGGACCGCGATCGTCGTGGACGCCGATCCCGAGGCCGACCGGCCCTGGATGGCCACCGAGTACGTGCCGGGCCCCAACCTCCAGCAGGTCGTCGTCGACCAGGGCCCGCTGCCGCAGAAGGCCGTGCGCAGGCTCGCGGGCGGGCTCGCCGAGGCGCTCATCGCGATCCACGGCGCGGGCCTGGTGCACCGCGACCTCAAGCCGTCCAACGTCCTGCTCGCCGACGACGGCCCCCGCGTCATCGACTTCGGCATCGCCCGCGCCCTGGAGCACTCCGCGCTCACCGAGGCGGGCATCGTCTTCGGCACCCCCGGCTACCTCTCGCCCGAGCAGGTCGTCGGCGAGCCGGTCGGCCCGCAGAGCGACGTGTTCGCCCTCGGCTCCGTCCTGGTGTTCGCCGCCACCGGCGAGGGCCCGTTCGGCGAGGGCTCCACGTCCGCGCTGGTCTACCGGGTCGTCCACCAGGAACCGGACCTGTCGAAGGTCCCGCCGGGCCTGGTGCCGCTGATCGTGCCGATGCTCGTGCGCGACCCGGCCAACCGGCCCACCCCGGAGCGCCTCCTGGAGGCCATCGGCACCCCCCGCGCGGACGGCTCCTGGCTGCCCGACCGGGTGCGCACCCTGGTGGAGGCGCGCCGCACCGAGCTGCGCTCCTACCCCGGCACCCCCGGAGACGGCGGCGTCCCACCCGGCCCCACGCCCGGTCCCACGCCCACGCTGCTGGAGAACCAGCCGCCCCAGCCCGACCCGGTCAAGCCGCCGACCCTGGCGATGTCGCGGGAGAACGCCCAGGACCCCGCCGCGCCCCAGGCCGTCCCGGCGGTCAAGCCGCCCACCAAGCCCGCCCCCAAGCCCGCCTCCCCACCCGCCGCCGCCGCCGAGAAGCGCGGCAAGTCGGTCAAGCCGTCGGGCACCCGCTTCGCCACCTCCAGCCTGGTCGCCTACGGCTGGACCGCCTTCTACGGCCTCGGCGTCGCCGTGACCGGCGCGGTCGCCGTGGCGGCGGAGGGCCCGTCCACCGGCCAGCTGCAGGAGTTCCAGCTCAGCGACCCCACCGACGTGGTGAAGCTGGCCGCCATCATCGCCTGCATCGGCCTGCTGGCGACGGCGGCCAGGCTGTTCGTGAGCACGCTCCAGAAACCGCTCGAGCTCGACGTGGGCGCCGAGGGCGTCACGCTCTCCAACGGCGAGGACAAGCAGCTGGTGCCCTGGTACGCGGTCAACCGCATCCGGGTCGAGTCGCACCGCAGCAGGCCGTGGCTGGTGGTGTGGCTCAAGAGCGGCGCGAAGGTGCCCGAGCCGATGGGCCGGGGCAGCTTCACCCCGTACCAGGGCGGGATGCGGATGTACCCGATCTCGCACGAGCGGCACGGCAAGCGGCGCGACCGCGACGTGGTCGAGCTGCGCTCGGCGCTCGCCTGGTACGGCGGCGCCGCGTACGACCCGCACTGATCTCCACCGGAATTTCCACGCACCCGGAAACCCTTCCGCACCAAGCGGAACCCTTCCGGGCCAACCGGAACCGACCGATCCGCTGACGACCGACCCGCTGACGCGGACCGCGCCCCCGTGGCCCGGTCCGCGTCGTGCTTTCCGGGCTGTCGAGCGGCGTCCGCCTCTCCCGTCCCCGCCGACCGACCCGGTCGCACGTCACGTCCCCGAGATCCGAGACCCCCTCAGCTCTACTCCACGCGTGCCGTTCATGAGGTTCCCCGACCAAGAACCTCACCCCTGCGGGAGCCGTCGTGCGCGTCCGAGATCTGAGCGTTGGCAAGAGGCTCGGCCTCTCGTTCGCCTCCCTGTCCGCCCTGATCGCCGTCGCGGCGGGCGTCGGCTGGCTCGGCCTGAGCGAGGAGGCGACCACGCAGGAGCGGCTCGACCACCTCCAGCTCGTGCGCGACGACATCAAGGCCGCCGCCTACCGCGCCGCCGACGTCTCCGGCTGGCAGGGCCTCGTGGTCGCCGACGTCGGCGCGTTCGGCTCCGCCTACGCCCTCGGCGAGCAGGGCTACAACCGCAAGGGCGAGCTGGCCGCGAAGGACGCCGTCTACACCGAGCTGTCCGCCGCCCGCACCGAGCACCTCACCGACTCCGAGCGCGCCCTGTTCGCGCAGCTGAAGCCCGCGTGGGACGACTTCTTCTCCTGGGACACCAAGGTCATGCAGTGGGTCGCCTCCGACGACCCGTCCGGCCTGGCCGAGGCCATGACCAGCATCAACGGCGGTGACGCCTCCAAGGCCTACGGCCAGGTGCTGGCGATCGCCGCCGACCTGGACAAGTCCGTCAACGCCCGCATCGAGACCCTGCGCGCCGACGCCGACGCCGCCCGCGAGCAGAACCTCCTGGTGCTGCTGGGCGCGCTCGTCGTCGCCCTCGCGCTGGCCGTCTTCCTGGGCCTGCGCGCCACCCGCTCGGTGGTGCGCCCGCTCGGCGACGTCGTCGGCGCGCTCGACCGGCTCGCGGACGGCGACCTGACCGCCCGCGTCGAGGTCGACCGCCGGGACGAGCTGGGCAGGCTCGGCGGCGCGCTCAACCGCACCTCCGACTCGCTGCGCGGCACCGTCGGCTCGCTGAGCGAGCACGCGCACTCGCTCGCCGACGCCTCCGCCGAGCTGGACCGGACCGCCACCCGCATCTCCGGGTCGGCGGGCAGCGCCAGCGACCGCGCGGGCGCCGCCAGCGCCACCGCCACCCAGGTGTCCGGCGACGTTGACGCGGTCACCCAGGGCACCGACGAGATGGGCATCGCGATCCGCGAGGTGTCCAAGAACGCGGGCGAGGCCGTCGCCGTGGCCGCCGAGGCGGTCGCCGTCGCCGAGCGCACCAACACCACCGTCGCCCGGCTGGGCGCGTCGTCCACCGAGATCGCCGAGGTGGTCAAGGTGATCACCTCGATCGCCGAGCAGACCAACCTGCTGGCCCTGAACGCCACGATCGAAGCTGCGCGCGCCGGTGACGCGGGCAAGGGCTTCGCCGTGGTGGCCAGCGAGGTCAAGGAGCTGGCGCAGGAGACCGCCCGCGCCACCGAGGACATCACCCGGCGCGTGCAGGTCATCCAGGAGGACACCTCGGGCGCCGTCGAGGCGATCGCGAGCATCGCCGCGATCATCGACCGGATCAGCGGCTTCCAGACCGTGATCGCCGCCGCCGTGGAGGAGCAGACCGCGACCACCGGCGAGATCGCGCGCCGCGTCGCGCAGGCCGCCGACGGCAGCAGGGAGATCGCGTCGAACATCGCGGGCGTCGCGGACGCCACCGCGTCGACCACCCGCGACGTCGACGAGTCCCGCCGCGCGGCCTCCGAGCTGAACCGGATGAGCGGGCAGCTGCAGGAGCTGGTCGGGCGCTTCCGGCTCTCCTGAACCGGACCACCCCCGAGCTCCGAACCACTTCCGGAACCCGACCGCCGCCGCCCCGTCGAGGGGCCGGGGCGAAGCGGTCGACCGCCGCCGGTCACCACCCGGCGGCGGCGTGAGCGCCGAGCGGACAGGCCCCCGCTCGGCGCTCACGCGCGTCTTCGGGGCCGGGCCCGTGCGCTGCCCGCCGCACAGCTCCACGGGCCGCGAGGTCCACCGGGCCAGGACCGGGCCGGAACCGGTCGCCGGTCAGCCGCGATCGGGCAGCCGGGCGGTCACCGGACCGGCGCTCCCGCGCTCGACGCCACCGCCCCGTCATCGCCGACTTGGCGTCCCCGCCCACTGGTCACCGCCCGTCAGGCACCGCCCAGGCGTGGCCGCCCCGCCGTCACCGCTCAGCCGGTATCGCCCGCCGGGCACCGCCCGCGTCACCGCTCAGCCGGTATCGCCCGTCAGGCTCCGCCTACCAGGCGCCGTCCCGCCGTCACCGCTCAGCCGACAACGCCCGTCAGGCGCCGCCCGCCGTCACCGCCCCGCGAACGTCGCCTTCCCCGGCCCGTCGGCCAGGAACGAGCGCACCGCGCCCCGCAGGTCCTCGGTCGCGAACAGCCCGGCCGCGATCGTCGCCACGTGCTCGTCGGCCTGCGCCACCCCACCGGCCTCGTAGTGCGCGAGCACCCGCTTGGTGGCCGCGTGCGCGCGGGTCGGCCCCGCCGCCAGCGACTGCGCGAACGCCAGCGCCGCCTCGTCGAACCCCTCGTCGG
The DNA here is from genome assembly GCF_024171695.1 of Actinosynnema pretiosum. Taxonomy (GTDB): domain Bacteria; phylum Actinomycetota; class Actinomycetes; order Mycobacteriales; family Pseudonocardiaceae; genus Actinosynnema; species Actinosynnema pretiosum. The sequence goes on from NZ_JAMTCF010000008.1 coordinate 312,575, forward strand.
GCAGCACCCGGTTGACCACGTTCCACCGCTCCAGCACCTCGGCCGGGTAGCGCTCGCCGGTCATCACCAGCTCCTTGGCCCGCCCGACCCCGGCCCGCGCCGCGAGCCGCTGGGTGCCGCCCATCGCGGGCGTCATGCCGATGACCCGCTCGACCAGCCCGAACTCCGCGCTGCGCGCCGCCAGCAGCACGTCGCACGCCAGCGCCACCTCGAACGCCCAGGTCAGGCACAGCCCGTGGGCGGCGAAGACGGTGGGGAAGGGCAGCTCGGCGACCCGCTCGGTGAGGTCGATCATCTCGTCGAGGAGCGCCTCGGCCTCCTCGGGGCCGTCCTGCTCGGCGAACAGGGCGACGTCCACGCCGCCGCTGACCACCCGGCCCTCGGCGCGCACCAGCAGCGCCCGCGCCGGTCGCGCCGCGAGGTCGTCCACGGCGTCGGCGAGCAGCTCGCGCAACTCGGCGGTGTAGAGGTTCAGCGGGGGAGCGTCGACCGTCAGCACGGCCAGCCCCGCCGCGTCCCGCGCCACGCGGACCAGTTGCTCAGGCACGTGGCCGGACTCTACACGCGGCCCACGCGGCAAAGCAGTTGTCCGAACGGCCCATTCCCTGCCACGGTCCGATCATGGGCAATTGGTCCGTTCGGCCCGTCGACCCGTTCGGCGACACCGCTTCCGCCCTGGTGCGGGCGTACTTGCACGACATCGTCTCCCGGTACCACGGGCGGCCCGCCACCGAGGCGGAGGTGGACCTCGCCGTCGCGGACGACCCGACCGACGACCTGGCCGGGTTCTTCGCCGCCGAGGTGGCCGGTGAGCCGGTCGGGTGCGCCGCCTTCCGGATGGTGACGGAGGACACGATTGAGCTCAAGCGAGTCCACGTCCTGCGGGAACACCGGGGTCAGGGGCTCGGCCGGGCCCTGGTCGAGGCGGTCGAGCGGGCCGCCCGCGACCTCGGCGCGCGACAGGCGCGTTTGGACACCAGGAGCGACCTGATCGAGGCCAGGGCCATGTACGCCGCGCTCGGCTACCGCGAGGTGGCGCCCTTCAACGACGACCCCCACGCCCACCACTGGTTCGGAAAGGGGCTATAGGTCCCATCGGGTTTCGATATAACACGTGTGATCTGACTCACTTGACAGGTTTAATGCCTCACAGTTGAGTAGTGCCGAAAGTTGGGCCGCGGATATGAAATGGGGATCAGTCCAGTGGCTTTCGCAGTGGAGTTGACTTTTCGCGACGCGCGACAGGTGCGCAGATCGATTCACCTCGCGCACCGCGAATACTGGCGACCGCTCGCCGAGCAGGGCGTGCTGGTCGGCACCGGGCCGTGGGCCGACGGCAGCGGAGTGCTGCTCGTCTGCCAGGTGCCGGACGAGGCGGCGGCGCGCGACCTGGTGCGCGGCGACCCCTACGTGCGGTCCCAGTCGGTGGCCGAGGTGCGGATCAGGCAGTGGCACGTGCTGCTCGGCCTGCCCGACCACGAGCGGGTCCCGTCCGTGGTCCGACCTCGCGACGGCCAGAGCGCCGATCGCTCGAAGGAGCCGCTCACGCCCCACGAGCACCGCATCGCGCTGATGATGCTGGAGGGCATGACCAACCGGCAGATCGCCGAGCACTTCTCGGTGTCCACCCGCGCGGTCGAGCTCCACATCACCAGGATCTACCGCAAGCTCGACATCGGCCGACGGGCGCAGCTCGCCGCGGCCATGCCGTGGGGTCAGCGCTCCTACCTGTAGTCGGGATTCGAGTTCCCCCTGCCCCGTTCGCACTAGCGGCGGAGTCGGGGGTCCTAATCCGAATACGGGCCGTGGTGGTCGCACTGGAATGGTGCGGCTATTCGGGTGAGCAATTTTCTGGGGGACCCTCCGGAGTTCGCTGCCGATTGTGCGCGGCGAACCCCGGAGAATGCCCGGAGCGCCTAGGGTGCCGGTCGTGACCAGCATCCAGGAACGCCTCTACCCGGAACTGCCCTGCTTCGGCTGCGGCCAGGCCAACCCCAAGGGGCTGCGCCTGCGCAGCTACCGGGGGGAGGGCGGGCTGGTCACCGCGGCGTTCACGCCGTGGCCGGAGCACGACAACGGCCTCGGCTACCTGAACGGCGGCGTGATCGGCACGGTGCTCGACTGCCACAGCGCGGCGGCGGTGATGGCCGAGGCCGACGAGCGCGGCTGGCGCCCGCTGGGCGGCGCCGCGCTGGCGTACGTGACGGCGGGCCTGGACGTGCGCTACCTGCGGCCCGCGCCGCTGACCGAGGAGGTCGAGCTGCGCGCGGAGGTCGTGGAGGCGGACGAGAAGCAGATGACCGCCGAGGTGTCCCTGTGGTGGGACGGCAAGCCGCGCGCGGAGGCGGTGGCGCTGTGGAAGCGCTGGCGGCCCCGCGCCTGAACGACCCCCTGAACGGACCCCTGGGCGCCGCTCGGAGCCGTCCCGGCGTGGGCAGTCCTGCCCACCCGCCGGGCGCTCCCGCGACCGGGGCGCGCCCTCGGCCGGTGTGCCGCTCGCGACCTCCGGGTTTTCCCCGCCGCGCAGGGGGAAACCGCCGGTCGTGATCGAGGTGAAGCTGCACGTCCCCGCCACCCCGGACGAGGTGTTCGCGGTGCTGGCCGACGGCTGGTCCTACGCGGGCTGGGTGGTCGGCGCGTCCCACATCCGCCAGGTGGACACCGGGTGGCCCCGCGTGGGCACCCGCATCCACCACAGCCTCGGCGCCTGGCCCGTGCAGGTGAAGGACACCAGCACCGCCCGCGCGGGCGAGCCCGGCCGGTTCCTGGAGCTGGACGCGGGGCTGTGGCCGCTGGGCCAGGCCAGGATCAGGCTGGAGCTGACCGAGACCGCCGGGGGCACCGACGTGCTGATGGCCGAGGAGATCACCAGGGGCCCGCTCGGGCTGCTGCCCAAGCCGGTCCAGGCGCTGTTCCTGGCGCCGAGGAACCGGGAGAGCCTGCGCAGGCTGGCCGCGCTGGCCGTCCGCAGGGAGAGCGGCGCCCTGAACTAGCCGGGTCCGACCCGTTCCACGCCCCGTCGTCCCCAGGGCGGCGGCCCGTTCCACGCCCCGCCGTCCCCCTGGGCGGCGGCCCGTTCACGACCGGCCGCCGCCCCCGTCCTCGGCTACCGGTACAGCGCCCGCTGCAACCCCTGCACCAGCAGCCGGTACCCGTCCCCGCCCAGCCCGCCCCGCGCCAGCGCGGCCCGCGCCGCGTTCGCGCCCGCCGCCCCGTGCACCCCGCCGCCGGGGTGCGCCGACGCGCTCGCCAGGTACAGCCGGTCCACCGGCGTGTCCGCCCGCCCCAGCCCCGGCACCGGCCGGAACACCAGCTGCTGGTGGATCGCCGCCGTCCCGGAGTTGGTCGACCCGCCCAGCAGGCTCGGGTTGCGGTCCTTGAGGTCCTCCGGCCCCTGCACGACCCGCCCCAGCACCAGGTCCCGGAACCCCGGCGCGCGCGCCTCCACGACCGCCTCGACCCGGTCCGCGTACCGCTCCAGCTCGTCCCGGCCCCAGCTCAGCCCGCGCGGCACGTGCGTGTAGGCCCAGGCGGCCTCCGTGCCCTCGGGGGAGCGGGTCGGGTCGGCGGTCGTCATCTGGCCCATGATCAGGAACGGGTCGTCGGGCACCCGCCCGCAGGCGATCTGCGTCGCGCCCACCGCCAGCCCGTTCAGATCACCGCCCACGTGCACGGTCCCGGCCCGGCGCGCGGCCTCGGCGGTCCACGGGATCGGCCCGGACAGCGCCCAGTCCACCTTCACCGTCGCGTCGTCCCACTCGAACGCCGCCAGGTCCGACACCAGCCGCGCGGGCAGGTGCTCGGCCCCGACCAGGTCCAGGTACAGCGCGGGCGCCGGGACGTCCGCCAGCACGGCCTTGCGCGCCCGCACGAACCCGCCCGCCGCGTCCCGCACGCCCAGCGCCCGACCGCCCGCCACCACGATCCGCTCGACCGGCCGCCCCAGGTGCACCGCCCCGCCGAACCGCCGGGTGAGCGCCTCCGCGAGCGCCCCCGCGCCGCCCTCGGGCACCGGGTAGCCCACGTCCTGCCCGAGCATCGACAGCAGCCACCCGAACGCCGTGCCCGCCGCCTGGTCGGGCCCGAGGTCGGTGTGCATCGCGTTGCCCGCGAGCAGCAGCGTCCCGCCCTCGCCCGCGAACCGCTCGGCCCCGAACGCCCGCACCGACAGCACGAGCGAGCGGACCAGCCGCAGCGCGTCCCCGGCCCCCAGCGCCCCCAGCAGCCCCGCGCCCGCCCGCACCGGCGGGAACGGCCGCAGCAGCGAGTCCAGCAGGTGCTCGCGCACCCGCTCCCACAGCGCGAACTCGTCCCGCCACGCCTGCCCGTCCCCGGCGCCGAACGCCTCCAGCGACGCGGCGGTGCGCTCCACCTCGTCCGACAGCACCGCGACCCGGTCGTCCGGCAGCACGTGCGCCAGCACCTCCGGCGCCCGCCGCCACCGCAGCCCGTGCTCCTCCAGCCCCAGCCCCGCGATCACCGGCGACCCGGCGCCGAGCGGGTAGAACGAGCTGAACACGTCGCTGCGGAAGCCGGGCGCCACGAACTCCTCGGTCCGCACCGCCCCGCCCGGCCGGTCCCCGGCCTCCAGCACGGCGACGTCCCACCCCGCGTCGGCCAGCAGCGCGGCGGCGACCAGCCCGTTGGGCCCGGCCCCGACGACCACCACGTCAACCTCGTCACCCGCTGAACCCAGCACCGCGCTCCTCACCCGTTCCACCGGAGGGGCCGGATCGCCCCACCCCTTGCGCTACCCGCCACCGCCGCCCGCACACCTGCCCGGACGCCTCTCACCCGAAGATCACCCCGGCTCGCGCGTGCCCGCGCCCCGGCCGACCCGATCACACCCCGGCCGGATCACGTCCGCATCCCGGCCGAGCCCGGCCCGCCCGCGTCCTGGCGCTCGCCCAGTCACCCCCCTCCCGCCCTCCCGGCGGGCTCGCGCTCGTCCAGCGCCGCCGCACCCGCCCAGCGCCACCACGCCCGTCCAGCGCCACCGAGCCCGGTCGCGTTCCGGGCCACCCGCCCCACCCGATCGGTCAACCCCCGCCCCGCCACCAGCTCCTCACCCCGCCCAACGCCCAGCCCGCCCCGTTCCCGCAGCTCCCCACCCCTCCACCCCCCAAGATCACCCACCCCCGCCCGGAGCCCGCGAACCCCGCTCCACCCCGCACGGGCACAATGGCCCGCTGTGACGACAGCCATTCACCAGAGGATCGCCGAAGAGCTCGGCGTGCGCGCGAACCAGGTGTCCGCCGCCGTCGACCTCCTCGACGGCGGTTCGACCGTTCCGTTCATCGCCCGCTACCGCAAGGAGGCGACCGGGGCGCTGGACGACGCGCAGCTCCGCTCTCTGGAGGAGCGGCTCGGCTACCTCCGCGAGCTGGAGGACCGCCGCGCCTCCGTCCTGGAGTCCATCCGCTCCCAGGGCAAGCTCGACGACGCCCTCGAAGCCCAGATCCTCGCCGCCGACTCGAAGGCCCGGCTAGAGGACCTCTACCTGCCGTACAAGCCCAAGCGCCGCACCAAGGCCCAGATCGCCCGCGAGCAGGGCCTCGAACCGCTCGCCGACGCGCTGCTGAACGACCCGACGCTCAACCCGCAGGACACCGCCGCCGGCTACCTGACCGAGGAGGTCGCCGACGCCGCCGCCGCGCTGCAGGGCGCGCGCGCCATCCTGGTCGAGCGCTTCGGCGAGGACGGCGACCTGATCGGCGAGCTGCGCGAGCGCATGTGGGGCCTCGGCCAGGTCGGCTCGAAGGTCCGCGAGGGCAAGGAGGAGGACGGCGCCAAGTTCGCCGACTACTTCGAGTTCTCCGAGCCGTTCGCGAAGCTGCCGTCGCACCGCATCCTGGCGCTGCTGCGCGGCGAGAAGGAGGAGGTCCTCGACCTCCAGTTCGAGCCCGGCGACACCCCCGAGGACGGCCCGAGCGGCTACGAGGTCGCGATCGCCGCCCGCTTCGGCGTCGACGACCGGGGCCGCCCGGCCGACCGCTGGCTCACCGACACCGTCCGCTGGGCCTGGCGCACCCGCATCCTCGTGCACCTGGGCATCGACCTGCGCTCGCGGCTGCGCCAGTTCGCCGAGGACGAGGCCGTGCGCGTGTTCGCCTCGAACCTGCGCGACCTGCTGCTCGCCGCCCCGGCGGGCACCCGCGCCACGATGGGCCTCGACCCCGGTTTCCGCACCGGCGTGAAGGTCGCCGTGGTCGACGCGACCGGCAAGGCCGTCGCCACCGACGTGATCTACCCGCACGTGCCCGCGAACCGCTGGGACGAGTCGATCGCCAAGCTCGCCGCGCTCGCCAAGAAGCACGACGTCGAGCTGATCGCCATCGGCAACGGCACCGCCTCGCGCGAGACCGACAAGCTCGCGGGCGACCTGCTCAAGAAGCACCCGGACCTCAAGCTCACCAAGGTCGTCGTGTCCGAGGCGGGCGCGTCGGTGTACTCCGCGTCCGCGTTCGCCTCGGCCGAGCTGCCCGGCATGGACGTGTCGCTGCGCGGCGCGGTGTCCATCGCCCGCAGGCTCCAGGACCCGCTCGCCGAGCTGGTCAAGATCGACCCGAAGTCGATCGGCGTCGGCCAGTACCAGCACGACCTGTCCGAGTCGAAGCTGTCCCGCTCGCTCGACGCGGTGGTCGAGGACTGCGTGAACGCGGTCGGCGTCGACCTGAACACCGCGTCCGCGCCGCTGCTGACCCGCGTCTCCGGCATCACCGCCGGTCTCGCGGAGAACATCGTGCAGCACCGCGACGGCAACGGCCCGTTCCGGACCCGCAAGGCGCTCAAGGACGTGGCGCGCCTGGGCCCCAAGGCCTTCGAGCAGTGCGCGGGCTTCCTGCGCATCCGCGACGGCGAGGACCCGCTGGACGCGTCCTCGGTGCACCCCGAGGCCTACCCGGTGGTGCGGCGCATCCAGGAGCGCGCGGGCGCCGACCAGCTCATCGGCAACACGGCGGTGCTGAAGTCGTTGCGGCCCGACGACTTCGTGGACGACAAGTTCGGCCTGCCGACGGTCACCGACATCCTGCGCGAGCTGGAGAAGCCCGGCCGCGACCCGCGCCCGGCGTTCAAGACCGCCACGTTCGCCGACGGCGTCGAGAAGATCGCCGACCTCAAGCCCGGCATGGTGCTGGAGGGCGTGGTGACGAACGTGGCCGCGTTCGGCGCGTTCGTCGACGTCGGCGTGCACCAGGACGGCCTCGTGCACATCTCGGCGCTGTCCGACAACTACGTCAAGGACCCGCGCGACGTGGTCAAGTCCGGCGACGTGGTGCGGGTGAAGGTGCTGGAGGTCGACATCCCGCGCAAGCGCATCGGCCTGACCCTGCGCCTGACCGACGAGCCCGGCCGCAAGCCCAAGGACCAGCAGGGCGAGCGGCGCGGCGGCGGTGGCGGCCAGCGCGGCGGCGGCGACCGGCGCGGTGGCGGCAACGGCGGTGGCGGCAACCGGGGGCGCCAGCAGCAGGAGCGCCCGCCCGCCAACAACGCGATGGCGGAGGCCCTGCGCAGGGCCGGTCTGGGCAAGTGACCCGGCCCTGATCCCCGCGTGACGCGCGCCGCCCGGTTCCCCTCGGGGAGCCGGGCGGCGCCCGTTCCACTAGCCCCGGCTCACCTGCGGCGCGTCGAAGAGTCCGAGATGGACGGTGGGTCGTAGCCGAAGTCGCCCTGCGGCAAGGAGAACCCCGGCGGCACGATCCGGTCGATCTCGTCCAGCACGTCGTCGGACAGCACCACGTCCACCGCGCCCAGCGACTTCTCCAGGTGCTCCAGCGTCCTCGGCCCGATGATCGCCGAGGTGACCGCCGGGTGCCGGATCACGAACGCCAGCGCCAGGTGCGCCAGCGTGATCCCGGCCCCGTCCGCCAGCGCGGTGAGCGCGTCGAGCGCGTCCATCCGCTCGGCGTGCCGGGGCGCGGTGGTGGAGAACCACTCGGGGTGGCCGCCCATGCGCGGCGTCTCGGCCCGCTCCACGCCCCTGCGGTACCCGCCGCCCAGCCACCCGCCCGCCAGCGGGCTCCACGGCAGCACGGCCATCCCGTACCGCTGGGCGACCGGCAGCACCTCCCGCTCCACGCCCCTGGCCAGGATCGAGTACGGCGGCTGCTCGGCCACCGGCCGCGCCAGCCCGCGCCGCTCGGCGGTCCACTGCCCCTCCACGACCTCCGAGGCCGGGAACGTGGACGTGCCGATATAGCGGATCTTCCCGGCGCGCACCAGGTCGGTCAGCGCGGACAGGGTCTCCTCGAAGTCGGTGTCCGGGTCGGGCCGGTGCACCTGGTAGAGGTCGATCCAGTCGGTGCCGAGCCTGCGCAGGCTGTCCTCAACGGCCTGGGCGATCCAGCGCCGCGAGTTGCCCCGCCGGTTCGGGTTCTCGCCCATGGCGCCGTGGAACTTCGTGGCCAGGAAGACCGAGTCCCGCCGCCCCACCAGCGCCGCGCCCACCACCTGCTCGCTCTGCCCGCCCTTGTACACGTCGGCGGTGTCGACGACGTTCACCCCGGCGTCCAGCGCCCGGTGGATCACCCGGACGCCGTCCTCGCGGTTGGCGTCGCCGAACTGCATCGCGCCCAGCGTCAGCGGGCTCACCCGCACACCGGTTCGTCCGAACGGACGGTACTCCACGGCAACCCCCACATCGGTTCGTCGGTCGACTCCGCACAAGGCGGCGCGCCGGGCCCGGTATTCCCGCCGGTGGGGACGCGAGGGCTTCGGGGAAGCGCGACCGGATCGCAACCGGCGAGGACTAGCCGGGGGAGGTTCGGGGAAACACCATGGGACAGGAGCGCTCAACGCCGAGCGAGGGGAGGGGCTGTGACAGCTCTGCCGGAATTCCCGCCGCCCGCGTCCGAGGACCGGGCCGCGCCCCCGCTGGCCGCCGTCCCGGACGCCGTTCCCGCCGTCGTCCCCGAGCCCCTGCCCGAAGCCCTCCCCGAACCGGGATCCGAACCCGAGGCGCCCCACGCGCCCGGCCTGCTCTGGTACCTCACCGAGCCGACCCGCGCCGTCGTCGACCTCGGCCAGTACGCCGCCGCGCGGCAGCTGCTGCGCGCCGCGCCCAGCGGCGACGGGCACACCGTGATCGTGCTGCCGGGGCTGGGCGGCGCGGACGGGTCCACGGCGGTGCTGCGCAAGTTCCTGTCCGGGCTCGGCTACGACGTGCGCGGGTGGGGCCTTGGCCGCAACCTCGGGCCGTCCGCCGCCACCGTCGACGGGACGCGCGCGCTGCTGGAGCGGGTGGCCGCAGAGCGCGGCAAGGTGAGCCTGGTGGGGTGGAGCCTGGGCGGGGTGTTCGCCCGCGAGCTGGCGCGCGAGCGGCCCGAGCTGGTGCGGCAGGTGATCACCCTCGGGAGCCCGTACGCGCTGCGCGACGCCCGGTGCACGCGGGTGAACCCGGTGTTCCGGCTGCTGGCGATGTTCTACGAGGCCGCCTCCGACGTCCCGCCGCCGGAGTCCGAGCGACCGCCGGTGCCGGTGCCCGCGACGTCGGTGTACTCGCGGTCTGACGGGATCGTGCCGTGGCGGGCGTGCCTGGAGGAGGAGGGGCGGAGGCGGCAGAGCGTGCAGGTCGCGTCCAGCCACCTCGGGTACTGCCACAACACGTCGGTGCTGTGGCTGGTGGCCGACCGGTTGGCGCAGCCGCGCGGCCGGTGGCGCCGGTTCGCGCCGCCGCCGGGGATGGCGCGGATGTTCCCGGCGGCCTGAGGGGGCCCGCCCGGTTATTCCACTCTATTCCTTCAGTGTGGAACGAAACTGATCGTCCTGGCCGCGTCGCGTGGATACCCTGCGGTCATGACCCTGCGCCTGGACCTGGACGGCCGGATCGCCACCCTGACCATCGACCGGCCCGACAAGCGCAACGCGCTGAGCTTCGCGATGTGGAGCGAGGTGCCCGCGCTGGTCGAGCGGGTGCGCGCGGACGACGCGGTGCGGGTGCTCGTCGTGCGCGGCGGCGAGCACTTCTCCGCCGGGGCCGACATCGGCGAGTTCGGCGAGCTGCGGCGCGGGGTCGAGGCGACCGCCCGGTACAGCGCGGTCGTGCACGCGGGCGAGCAGGCGCTGGCCACCCTGGAGAAGCCGACGATCGCGTCCGTGGACGGGTTCTGCGTCGGCGGCGGGTGCCAGCTGGCGCTGGCGTGCGACATCCGGATCGCGTCCGCGCGGGCCCGGTTCGGGATCACGCCCGCCAAGCTCGGGATCGTGTACCCGCTGACGTCGACCAAGCGGCTGGTGGACGTGGTGGGGCCGTCGTGGGCCAAGCAGGTCCTGCTCACCGGTGAGCTGGTGGACGCGGCGGTGGCGCTGCGGATCGGGCTGGTCAACGAGGTGGTCGACGACCTGGGGGCGCGGACGGCCGAGCTGGCCGGGGTGCTCGCGTCGCGGGCGCCGGTGAGCGTGCTGGGGATGAAGGAGATCGTGGATCGGGTGGTGGCGGGGGAGCGGGAGGAGAGCGCCGAGGTCGCCCGGCTGTACGACGCGGCGGTGCGCAGCGCCGAGTACGCGGAGGGGGTGGCGGCGTTCCTGGAGAAGCGGGCGCCGGTGTTCTGAGCCCTTCGGGTGCCGCCCGGTCAGGCGGTCTCCTCGCCCAGCGCCCTGCGGGCGTCCCCGAGCAGCGGGCGGCCCTCGAAGCGGCCGAGCTCCTGCCGGTAGAACTCCAGCCCGATGCCGTTGGGGTCGCGGATGTACATGCTGTCGGCGGACCCGCGCGCCGGCCCCAGGTACTCGACCCCCGCGGCGTCCAGTCGGCGCTTGAGCTCCTCGAACGCGGCCCCGTCGACGGACAGCGCCAAGTGCTGCACCGCGCCGATGGTCTCCCGGTGCTCGGGGTGGGCGTGACCGGGGAAGTCGAAGAACCCGAGCAGGTTCCGGTTGCCGAGGTCGAAGAAGAAGTGGCTGGAGCCGTTGTAGTCCCGGTTCTCGACCAGCTCCACCAGCGGGAAGCCGAGGAACTCCTGGTAGAACCGGATGGTCTGCTCGACGTCGCGGCAGATGAGGGCGATGTGGTGCACCCCGCGCACCGGGGTCCCGCTCCCGGCCGCCGAGCGGTGGAGGTAGCGCTCGCGCAAGGCGTCCCGACGTGCGCTGAGCGCGGCCAGCTCGGCTCCCTGGGGCTGGGGCATGAGCACGATGTTAGGGGCTGTCGCCTGATCGTGGATCATCCTTCGCCCTGATGGCGGACGGAATTTTCCACAGTGGCGCAGCGTGGCCGGGGGCCGGAGGGGCGGGACCGGATCGCCCGGTCCCGCGCCGGGTCACGAGGGCTCGGTGCCGGGCCCCGGCGATTCGGGCTGGTCCTCCTCGCTGATGAACTCGGTGACGTCGACGTCCAGGTCGGGCACCTCCGGCGTGCCGGGCGGCTGCGGCGGGTCGGGGTTGACCCTGGGCTCTTCCGGTTCGGTCATGCCGCCGGGTATACCCACGCCCACCGGCGGCCGAACCCCACCGGGAGGTGGGGTTGCCCGCGTCGGTGAACGAGTTGCCGCGCCGGTGCCTTCACGAGGCCGCCCGGCCCCCTGCCGGGGAACGGGTTGCCGCGCCGGTGCCCCCACGAGGCCGCCCGGCCCCCTGCCGGAGAACAGGTTGCCGCGCCGGTGCCCCCACGAGGCCGCCCAGCCCCCTGCCGGGGAACGGGTTGCCGCGTCGGTGCCTCCACGAGGCCGCCCGCCCCCGTGCAGGGAACGGGTTGCCGTGCCCGGTCCTCCCCACGAGGCCGCCCGCCCCCCGTGCGGGGAAACCGGTTGCCTGCCCGTTCCCCACCACGACGCCGCCCGCCCCCGCGCGGCCCACCGCTCCGGTCGGCCGGTCACCGTGGTGGCGGGCCTGGCGGGAGCGGTCGCGGCGCGGGGGCGGGCGGCGTCAGCGGTGCCCGTGGGAGGTGGGGTCAGTCCACGTCGGCGGTCTCACCCGGCCACTCGCCGGTGACCTTGCTGAACCCGGTGGCGCCACCCCGGTCGATCGCGGCCCTGACCAGGCCGAAGATCGCGCCCTGCACGGCGGCGGCCAGCAGCACCTCGCCCCAGCCCCGGTCGCGCTGGGTGGGCTCGGGGGCCAGCCGGTCACCGCTGATCAGCTTCCACACCTGCCCGAACACCTTGCCCGCCAGGTAACCGCCCAGCAGGCTCACGCCCGTGCTGAACCCCCGGTAGACCAACTTGCCCGCCATCAGCGACCTCCTCGCAGCAGCTTCCGCAGCACCAACAACGCCGTGATCAACCCGGACGCGGTCAGCACCGGGTGCTGCCGCGCCTTCGCGATCGCGCCCCTGACCGACGCGGGCAACCGCTCCGCGACCACCCCGGCCTGGTCGCCGACCTTGGACGCGACCACGCTCGCCCGCTCACCGACCTCGCCCGCCGCGACCCCGGCCCGCTCGCTGATCCGCGCGGCGGCGGCAGCGGCCTTCTCGCCCACCTGGGCGGCGGTCGTGCCCGCCTGGTCGGCGACGCGCGCGGCGACGGCGCCCGCCTTCCCGCTGACCTGGGCCGCGACCTCGCCGGACTTCCCGGCCACCTGCTCGGCGACCTCACCGGCCTTCTCGCTGACCCGCGCGGCGGTGGCGGCGGCCTTCCCGCTCACGTCGGCGGCAGCGGCGCCCGCCTTCTGGCCTGCGGCGGCAGCGGCGTTGCCCGCCTTCTCACCGGCCTCGGCGGCGACGTCGCCCACCTTCTCGCCCGCCACGGCAGCGGCGGCGGCGGCCTTCTGGCCCGCCTCGCCCACCTTCTCGCTCACCCCGGCAGCGGCAGCACCGGCCTTCTCGCCCGCGGCGGTGGCGGCAGCACCGGCCTTCTCACCCGCTTCGGTGGCCTTGGCGCTCATCCCGGCGGCAGCGGCGCCCGCCTTGCCGCCCACCTGGGCGGCGGTCTCGGTGGCCTTCTCGCCAACGCGCGCGCCGGTCGCCTCGGACTTCGCGGCGAGCTTCCCGGCAGCCGCGTCGGACTTCGCGGCGACACCCGCCGCCGAAGCGCCCGCCCCGTCACCGACCCGCTCCGCCGTGCTCTCGGCCTTGTCGCCCAACCGGGTGGCGGCGTGGTCGGCCTTGTCGCCCAACACGCTCGCGGCGCTCTCGGCCCGGTCCCCGGCCTTCGCCACGGCGGCGTCCGCCCGGTCCGCACCCCGGTCGACCACCGAGCCCGACTCACCGCCGGTCCCGTGCCCCTGGGCGGAGCCCTTGCTCCCGCTCCCGGTTCCGTGGCTCTGGGCGGAGCGCTCGCTCCCGGCCCTGTGGCCCTGGGCGGAGCCCTTGCTCTCGGCCCCGGCCGCATGGCTCTGGCCAGCGCCCGTAGCCCCAGCCGCAGTGCCAGTCCCGGTCGTGGTGCCTGATCCAGGCGTGTGGCCAGCCCCGGTCGCAGTGCCGGCTCCGGCCGTGGTGCCAGCTCCAGCCGCAGTGCCAGCTCCGGACGCGGCACCGATCCCGGTCCCGCTGCCTGCCCCGGTCCCGCTGCCGGTTCCGGTCGTGCCCGCCGTTCCGCCCGCCGTCCGGTCCGCCTTCTCGCCCGCCTTCTCGTCGGTCTTCCCCTCGGCCTTCTCGCTGGCCGCGTGGACCTGGGCCGCGCCTTCGGCTGCGGTGACGTCCGCCTTGTCACCCGGCTTCGCCGTGCCCGAGTCCGCCTTCTCACCCGCGCGGATGACCGCGCTGCTCGCGGTCGCCGCAGCCTGAGCCGCCGCCGCGCCGGTCTGGGCGGTGATCCGGGTGGTCCCGTCAGCCGCCTTCCCGGCGATCCGCTCGACCTTCCCCGCCTCGTCTTCGCGCACTCGTTCCCCCGTCCGCTCGGCGCTCTCCGCCTGCTTGGTGTCACTCTCCTGACCGGTGACACCCGGAAGTGCGGTGTCACTCGAAAGCTTGGTGTGCCCCGAATGCCCGCTTTCAACCGTCCGATCAGCGTCCGCCCGACGCGGATCCGGCGTCCCCGGCTGCCGCCAGGCCGACCCGGTCTCCTCGACGTCGCTCTCCTCGGCGGGCCACTCGGCCGGGAAGTCCTGCTCCTCGGCGGGGGCGCGCCTGGTCTTGGGGAGGTTCTTCGGGTTCGGCTCGGCCATCGGGTTGCCCGCGTACCTGGCCGTGTGCGGATCGGTGCCGGTCGTCCGCTCGGCGCCACCGGTCCCGGCAGGCCCGGACCCCGCGCCCTCGGCGTCACCGGAACCAGGGCCGCCAAGACCACCGGGGCCACCCGAGCCGCCCACGCCACCCGAGCCACCCGAACCGCTCGCGCTCGCGCCCGGACCCCCGGCCCCACCGGGTCCGGTCCAGCCCGGTTCGCGCCCGCCGGACCCGCTCCCGCCCGACCCCGCACCGCCCGGTCCCGCCACCCTGTCGTCCACCCGCACCGCGCCCCTTCGCCTCAACCGTTCAACCGCGTCGACCACTCGGCCCACGCCCGCGCTCACCCGCCCGGCGTCACCGCCGAACAGCCCCCGCACCCCTATACCACCCGGCCGCCCGCCCCCGCAGGCATCGGCCCAGGTGGGCCCGCCCCTCGACTACCCGCGACCCCGCAGGGTCAACCCCCCGTCATGCCCATCCTCCGAACGGGCAATCATTCGGGTATGGCCCAGGCTCTCGAAGCACCTACGCGTCCACCCAGAAGGTCGTGGTGGACGGTGTTCCGCACAACCGTCGTGTGGTACCGGGAGCACCACCTCTCGGACCGCGCGGCAGCCCTCACGCACTACACCGTGCTCGTGATGCTCTCCGGAGCCCTGCTGCCCGTCGCGCTCGTCGGGTTCCTGGGCGAGGACACCCGCTCCAAGGTCATGACCGTCATCTCCCCGCTGGCCCCCAGCCGGGTGCACGGCATCCTCGTGGTCGCGCTCGACGGCCTGCGCCCGGCGGTCGCCGGTCCGCTCGCCGCGGTGTGCCTGCTCGTGGCGGTCTGGTCGGCCTACCGGTTCGCGGGCGCCTTCCTGCGCGCCTGCGCGGCCTGCAACGGCGTGAAGGAGCACCGCTCGCTCTGGAAGCTCGTGCCGCTGCGGGTCGGGCTCACCCTGGGTGTCCTGGTGCTGTTCATGCTGGTCGTGGGCGTGGTGGCGTTCACCGGCGACATCGCCGACGAGGTCGCGGCGCTGGCCGGGGTGCGGCCGTCGACGGTCCAGCTGTGGGACGTCGCCAAGTGGCCGGTGCTGGTCCTGCTGGCCGGCTGCGCGGTGCGGCTGCTGTTCGCCGCGCCGCCCGCCACCCGCAGGCCGGGCAGGCTCGGCATCACGCCGGGCGCGCTGCTCGCGCTGGTCATCTGCCTGGTGGCGACGTTCGGCGTCGGCGTGTACGCGGCGTACGCGGGGTCCTACGACCGGGTGTACGGCTCGATCATCGGCCTCGTCGTGATCATGGCGTGGATCTGGCTGGCCTGCACCGCCCTGCTCGTCGGGGTGGCGATGGACGCCGCGCTCCAGCACACCGGCCGCGTCCTGCTGGCCGCCCAGCGCGCGGCGCGCCAGCAGCAGGAGGGGGTGACGAGCACGCCCGCCGCGTGACCGCGAGCGGGGGAGGGCAGCGACGGTGCCCCGCCGCTGCCCTCCAGGGCCTGTGCCCACCTCCCCGAGACGGCCAGCATGGTGCCCATGCACGCCAAGGAGCCGTCCCCCAAGCCCGCTCCGGCCACCACCCCGGTGCGGCACCAGGAAACCGAGCAGCGGACCACCCTCGGCCCGATGAGCCCCGGTGAGGTGGAGTCGCTGCAGCGCTCGATCGGCAACACCGCCGTCGCGCGCCTGATCACCGCCCAGCGCGCCGGGGAACCCGACCCGGTGCAGCGCTCAACGGCCCACGAGGTGCTCGCGTCGTCGGGGAGGCCGCTGGACACCGCGCTGAGGGGCGAGATGGAGAGCAGGCTGGGCGCGGACTTCTCGGACGTGCGCGTGCACACCGGCGCGGCGGCCCAGCGCTCGGCGGCGGAGCTGGGCGCGCGGGCCTACACGTCGGGGGCGGACGTCGTGCTCGGCGAGGGCGGCGGCGACAAGCACACCCTGGCGCACGAGCTGACCCACGTGATCCAGCAGCGCCAGGGCCCGGTGGCCGGGACGGACGACGGCTCGGGCCTGAACGTGTCCGACCCCGGCGACCGCTTCGAGCGCGCGGCGGAGGCGAACGCCCGGCGGGTCATGTCGGGACCCGCGCACGACCCGCACGACGGGCACGACCACGGCTGACCGGCGGTGGGACCACCCGCCCGGCGCCCCCGCTACCCCCGGATCTCGTTCAGGTAGTTGTAGATCGTGTACCGCGTGACCCCCAGCACCCCGGCCAGGTAGTCCACCGAGTCCCGGATCAGGAACAACCCCGACTCGTCCAGCACCCGCACGACCTCGGACTTGTGCGCCTTCTTCATCAGCCCCACCGGCACCCCGACCGCCTCAACGGCCCGTTCCACCAGCAGCTTCTGCAACGTGTCCACGTCACCGGGGAACGCCTCCACCGAGTGCCCGCCCTGCCCGGCGCCCCCGCCCGCGCCGGGGTCGCTGTTCACGCACAAGCACCCCACCGCGACCCCGCGCTCGTCGCGCAGGAACACCGTGGACGACCGGATCAGCCGACCGTCCGGCGCGTAGGTGTCGTACCCCGGCAGGTCCTGGGTCGTCCCCCGCCGCACCAGCCCCAGCAGCAGGTCCGTCATCGGCCCACCGACCTGCCGCCCGGTCAGCCCACCCGCGATCGCCACGATCGAGTTCGGCAGCGCGGACAGGTCGTGCAGCACCACCTCGGTCCCCGGCCCGAGCGCCGGAGCCAGGCCTGCCACGGTCGGCGCCAGCGCGTCCAGCACGTTCCCGCGCACCGGCCCCGCGGCGACCGACCCGACCCCGACGTCCACCACGACGGGCGCGGGCGACCGCAGCTCCCGCAGCGCACCGGCGAACCGCGCCACCGTCTCCGGCGTGGTCGAGGCGTGCGGCGTCAACCGGACGTGCTCCGGTCGCACCGTCGCGGTCACCCCGGCGTCCACCAGCGCCGCCCCCACGGCCGACGACGGCACCCCCGGCACCTCGAACGCCATGATCCCGCCGCGCCGGTCCCGCGCGGACACGACGACCCCGCCAGCGGCCTCGACCGCCTCGCCCAGCTCGTCCAACCGCTGCCCGATCCGCGCCCCGATCGCGGGCACCCCGCCCAGCTCCACCAGCTCCAGCGCGGTCGCGAACGCGCCGGACGCGATCGGGTTCAGGTTCGTCAGCGACCACGCCGCCGCGCCCTCGCCCACCGGGTGCACCGAACCGTCGAACAGCCCTGGGTCCAGCGCCCCGGTCCACCCCGACGCCACCGGCTCCAACCGCTCCAGCGCCCGGTCCGACAGCGCCATGAACCCGGTCGACCACCCGGCCCGCACCCACTTCTGCCCGCCGACCACCAGCACGTCGGCGACCTGCCACGGCTCGTCCACGACCCCGAACCCCTGGATGCCGTCGACCACCAGCAGCCGGTCGCCGACGACCTCGCGCAGCGCCGCCAGGTCGGCCCGGTACCCGGTGCGGAAGTCCACCGCGCTCACCGACACCGCCGTCGTCTCCGGCGTGAGCGCCGCCCGCACCGCCTCGGGCGTCACCGGCCCGGCGGGCAGCCAGTTCACCCGCGCCCGCCCGGCCCGCACCCACGGGTACGTGTTGGCCGGGAACTCGGCGGGCGACACGACCACCTCGCCGACCAGGCCCAGCGAGACCTGGAACAAGCCGGTGCTCGTGTTCGGCAGCGGCACCACGTGGTCGGTGTCGCTGCCGCACAACCGCGCCGCCGCCGCCATCGCGCGCAGCTCGTGCCGCATCAGGTCGTCCACGGTGGACGGTCCGGCGGCGGTCGCCTGCTCCAGCATCCGGGTGGACGCCTCCAGCACGGCCTGCGAGGGCGGCCCGAAGCGGCCGAAGTCCAGGTAGCCCTCCGGTTCGCGGAAGGTGACGAGGTAGGAGGAGGGGATGCGCATCGCTAGAGCACCTTCGAGAGGAACTGCCGGGTCCTGGGTTCACGCGGATTCTCCAGCACCTGGTCGGGCGGCCCGGACTCGACCACGACCCCGCCGTCCAGGAACGCCACCTCGTCCGCGACCTGCCTGGCGAACCCGATCTCGTGCGTGACCACCAGCATCGTCATGCCGTCCGCCGCGAGCCCCGCCATCACGTCCAGCACGTCGCCCACCAGCTCCGGGTCCAGCGCGGAGGTGGGCTCGTCGAACAGCATCACCTTGGGCCGCATGGCCAGCGCCCGCGCGATCGCCACCCGCTGCTGCTGCCCGCCGGAGAGCTGGTTCGGGTAGGCGCCCGCCTTGTCGGCCAGCCCCACCTTCTCCAGCAGCTCGCGGGCGTGCGCGACGGCGTCCGCCTTGGACTCGCGGAGCACCTGCACCGGCCCCTCGGTGATGTTCTCCAGCGCGGTGCGGTGCGGGAACAGGTTGAAGCGCTGGAACACCATGCCGGTGCCGCGCCGCTGCTTGGCCACCTCGCGCTCGCGCAGCTCGTGCAGCTTCCCGCCCCTGCTGGCGAACCCGACCGGCTCGCCGTCGACCCAGATCCGGCCGGAGTCGATGGTCTCCAGGTGGTTCACGCAGCGCAGGAACGTGCTCTTGCCCGCCCCGGACGGCCCCAGCAGGCACCACACCTGCCCGGCCTCGACCTCCAGGTCGATGCCGCTGAGCACCTCGGTGCTCCCGAAGGACTTCCGCACTCCGACGGCCCTGACCAGGCTCATCGGGCCACCCCCTTGCCGTAGGCGCGCTCCAGGAAGTGCTGGCCGACGCTGGCCACGCTCACCACGACCATGTACCAGGCGGCGGCGGCGAGCAGCGTCTCCATGATCTGGAGGTTGTGCGACGCGATGTTGTTCGCCGCGTGGATCAGCTCCAGGAACCCGATGACCGAGGCCATCGAGGTGCCCTTGAGCATGTTGATGAAGTTGTTGCCGGTCGGCGGGATGATCACCCGCATCGCCTGCGGCAGCACGACCCTGCGCAACGTCGTCGCGGGCGTCATGCCGATCGCCTTCGCCGCCTCGACCTGCCCGTGGTCCACGCTGTTCAGGCCCGCGCGGACGATCTCGGCCATGTACGCGCTCTCGTTGAGCCCGAGCCCCAGCAGCGCGGCGACGAACGCGGTGATCAGCACGTTCGTCTGCACCTCGAACACCATCGGGATCGAGATGGTGTCGAACACCAGCGCCAGGTTGAACCACAGCAGGATCTGCAGCAGCACCGGCAGCCCCCGGAACAGCCACACGTACCCGGCGGCGAACCAGCGGGCCACCGGGTTCGCCGAGCGGCGCAGCAGCGCGATGCCCACGCCCAGCACGATCGCGCCCGCCTGCGCCACCACGGCCAGCACGACCGTGTTCGCCAGGCCGCGCAGCATGATCTCGTGGGTGAAGAAGCCGGGCACGGCGGCGTAGTCGATCTGCGCGCCCGCCAGCGCCCAGCCCAGCGAGCCCAGCAGCGCCAGCAGCACGACCGCGCCGACCCAGCGGCCCCAGTGCCGCAGCGGGACGACGACCAGGTCGTCCCGCTTCCCGGCTCCCACTTCGGTGCTCACCGGATCACTCGCCATTGATCGTGGCCTTGGTGACCGAGCCCTGCGCGACGCCCCAGGCGTCCATGATCTTGCCGTAGGTGCCGTCGTCGATCAGGGACTGCACGGCGCCCTGCAGGGCGGTGGCGAGCTGCCCGGCGTCCTTGCGCACGCCGATGCCGTACGGGCCGCCGTTGATGGGCGCGTAGTCGACCGCCTCGAAGTACTCGCCCTTGCCCGCGGTCTTGGACACGTACACGGCGGTGGGCAGGTCGTTGACGATCGCGGCGACGCGGCCGGTGCGCAGCTGGTTCTGGTTCTGCGTGTCGCTGTCGGTCGCGGTGACCGTCACGGCCTCCTTGCCCGCGCCGGTGCACTTGCCGCTCTGCTCCTTGGCGAACGCCTCCTGGCTGGTGCCCAGCGCGACCGCGACGGCCTTGCCGCACAGGTCGTCCGGGCCCTTGATGCCGGTGGGGTTGCCCTTCTGCACCATGATCGTGATGCCCGAGGTGAAGTAGTCCACGAAGCTGATCTGCTCCTGGCGCGCCTCGGTGTCGTTCATCGCGGCCATCGTCAGGTCGACGCGGCCCGCCTGGAGGCTCGTGATCAGCGAGCCGAACGCCATGTCCTCGTGCGCGACCTCGACGCCGAGGCGCTTGCCCACGGCCTTGATCAGGTCGACCTCGGAGCCGACCGGGGTCTTGCCGTCGGCCGCGTAGAAGTTGTTGGGCGGGCTCTGGACGTTCGACCCGACCTTGAGCTTGCCCGCGCTCGTCACCTCGGGCGGCAGCGACGCGGCCAGGGCGTCGTCCTTGGTGACCGCGTCCACGATCGCGCCGGTGGCGGGCAGGTCGTCCGAGACGCCGGGCGTCCCCGAGGACCCCGACCCGCCACCGTCGCCGCCGCCGCAGGCGGACAGCAGGAGCAGGGCGGCGAAAGCGGTGGTCAGAGCGGTACGGCGCACGGCCATGGGCACCTCCTGGCTTCGGGTCCCCGGAAGTTACAACTTTTTGTTGAAGCTGTCTACGTCTTGTTGAAGCCTTCGACTTCCTGTTGAAGGGAATCCGGGGGGTAGGTGATCCGTTGAACGGGGTAGTCGGGGGACGAACCCCGAAGCCGACTAGCGAGGAGAGCGCATGGCCACGGTGGAGCTGACCACGGAGAACTTCGACGAGGTGGTCGGTGGCTCCGACATGGTCCTGGTCGACTTCTGGGCGGGCTGGTGCGGCCCGTGCCGCCAGTTCGCCCCGGTCTACGACAAGGCCGCCGAGAAGCACTCGGACATCGTCTTCGGCAAGGTCGACACCGAGGACCAGCAGCAGCTCGCGCAGGCCTTCCAGGTGCGCTCGATCCCCACGCTGATGATCGTCCGCGACGGCGTGGTGCTCTACGCCCAGCCCGGCGCCCTGCCCGAGACCGCGCTGGAGGACCTGATCCAGCAGGCCCGCGACGTGGACATGGACGAGGTCCGCAAGCAGGTCGCCGAGCAGCAGGACGAGGAGAGCGCCGACAGCGAGCCCGCGACCAAGGGCTGAGCGGGGCGAGCGGAGCACGGACCCCGGCCGACCGGCGCGGACCGGAGACGCGGGGGAGTGGACGCGCGGGCTGCCCGGCCCGGAGCGCGGACCCTCCCGCGACGCGGACGGCGCGCGGTGGCGGGAACAGGCGTGACGAGGGGCGGGACCCGGCAGCGGGCCCGTCCCTCGTCGTTTTTCAACATCCTGTTGAGACGCCTCCGGGGCCAGCGCGAGCGTGTCCACCGGCACACCCGCGCCGTCGTGCGCGGACCCGCCCGTGTCGCATGATTCACCCATGCTCGCCGCGAAATCCGCCGACTTCGTCCGCTTCTGGACCGAGCGGCGCGTCTGCACCCTCACCACCCTGCGCCGCGACGGCACGCCGCACGTCACCCCGGTCGGCGTCACCCTCGATGTGGCCTCCGCGACAGCCCGGGTGATCAGCTCGCGCGGCTCGCATAAGGTGCGCCACGTGCTCGCGGCCGGTGAGGCGGGCGCGCTCGTCGCGGTGTGCCAGTTCGAGGGCGCCCGCTGGTCGACCCTGGAAGGACGTGCGGTGGTGCGGCAGGACGCCGAGTCGGTCGCGGACGCCGTGCGGCGCTACGCCGAGCGCTACCGCGTGCCCAGGGAGAACCCGGAGCGCGTGGTCATCGAGATCGCGATCACCAGGGTGCTGGGCCTGAGGTGAGCGCGAGACCCGACGTGATCACCGTCGTCGGCGTCGGCGCGGACGGCTGGGAGGGCCTGACCGACCGCGCCCGCCACGAGATCGCCTCCGCCGAGGTGCTCATGGGCGCCACCCGCCAGCTCGACCTCGTCCCCGGCGACATGACCAGGATCGCCTGGCCGTCCCCGCTGCTGCCCGCCCTGCCCGGCCTGCTCGCCGAGCACGCCGGTCGCCGGGTGTGCGTGCTGGCCAGCGGCGACCCGCTGTTCCACGGCATCGGCGCCACCCTGGTCCGGTTGCTCGGCGCGGACCGCGTCGCCGTCGTGCCGCACCCGTCGTCCGCCTCGCTCGCCTGCGCCAGGCTCGGCTGGGCGCTCGACCGCACCGAGGTGGTCAGCCTGGTCGGCCGCCCGGTGGCGCTGCTCGTGCCGCACCTCCAGCCGCACCGCAGGCTGCTGCTCCTGGGCGCCGACCCGCGCGCCGTCGCCGAGCTGGCCCCCGACGCCCGGATCACCGTCCTGGAGCAGCTCGGCGGACCGGCCGAGCGCGTCCACCACGACCTCGACGCCGCCGACCCGCTGCACGTGCTCGCCGTCGAGTGCGGTCCCGGCGGCCTGTCCAGGGCCACCGGACTGCCCGACGGCGCGTTCGAGCACGACGGCCAGATCACCAAGCGCGAGGTGCGCGCGGTCAGCCTCGCCCTGCTCGGGCCCAGGGTCGGCGAGCTGCTGTGGGACGTCGGCGCGGGCGCGGGCAGCATCGCCGTCGAGTGGTGCCGCACGCACCCCGCCTGCCGCGCCCTCGCGATCGAGAAGCACCCCGAGCGGGCCGCCCGCGTCACCCGCAACGCCACCGCGCTGGGCGTGCCCACCGCCGTCCGGGTCGTGGAGGGCGCGAGCCCGGACGCGCTGGACGGCCTCGAGCGGCCCGACGCGGTGTTCGTCGGCGGCGGCGTCACCGCCCCCGGCGTGGTCGAGCGCTGCTGGGCCGCTGTGAAGCCCGGCGGCAGGCTCGTCGCGAACGCCGTGACGATCGAGTCCGAGGGCGTCCTCGCGCGCTGGCACGCCGAGCTGGGCGGAACGCTGACCAGGCTCTCGGTCAGCCGGGCCGCGCCGGTCGGCGGCTTCACCGGGTGGCGCCCGCACCTGCCGGTGACGGTGTGGGCCGTGACGAAGGAGAACGAGTGACCGTCCACTTCATCGGCGCCGGGCCGGGCGCGGCCGACCTGCTCACCGTGCGGGCCGTGCAGCGCATCACCACCTCCCCGGTGTGCCTGTACGCGGGGGCGCTCGTGCCCGTCGCGGTGCTGGAGCACTGCCCGCCCGGCGCGAAGCTCGTGGACACCGCGAACCTGACGCTCGACGAGATCGTGCACGAGCTGGTGGAGGCGCACCGGGCCGGGCACGACGTGGCCAGGCTGCACTCCGGCGACCCGTCGGTGTTCAGCGCCGTCGCCGAGCAGATGCGCAGGCTCGACGCCGAGGGCGTGCCGTACGAGGTGGTGCCGGGCGTTCCCGCGTTCGCCGCCGCGGCTGCCGCGCTGGGCCGGGAGCTGACCGTGCCGGGCGTCGGGCAGACCGTGGTGCTGACCAGGACCTCCGCGCGCGCCACGCCCATGCCGGAGGGCGAGGACCTGACGACCCTGGGCGCGTCGAGGGCCACGATGGTGCTGCACCTGGCGGTGCAGCGGATCGACGAGGTCGTCGCGGAGCTGGTGCCGAACTACGGCGCGGACTGCCCGGTGGCCGTGGTGGCGCGGGCGAGCCGGGAGGACGAGCTGGTGCTGCGCGGCACGCTCGCCGACATCGCCGCGCAGGTGCGCGCGGCCGGGGTGAAGCGTACGGCGGTGATCGTCGTCGGGCGCGTGCTGGCGGCGGAGGGCTTCCCGGACAGCCACCTGTACTCGGCGAACCGCTGCCGGGTGCCGGAAGCCTGATGGGGACGGGCGGGCCTGGCGGGCAGGCGCGCGCCACCCGGCTTGCCGGGGCAGGGGCTCCTGCCGGGCTCGGGGACGCTGCCGGGTCCGCGTGGGCGGGGGACGCTGCCGTGCGGGCTGGTGCGGGTGTTGCTGTCGAGCCTGCCGGGCGGGGTGCTGTGGCTGTGCGGGCTGGCGCGGGTGCCGCCGTCGAGCCGGTGCGGGCGGGTGTTGCCGTCGAGCCTGCCGGGCGGGGTGCTGTGGCTGTGCGGGCTGGCGCGGGTGCCGCCGTCGAGCCGGTGCGGGCAGGTGTTGCTGTCGCGTCTGCCGGGCCGGAGGCCGCTGCCGAACCCGCCGGGAGTCCTTCTCCCGACGCACCCGCCGGGTTGGACGTCGCCGCTGGGCCGGGTGCCGCCGCCGAGCCGGGTGCCGTCGCCAGGCCTGCCGAGCCCGGCGCGCGCCCGGCCACCGTCCTGGTCCTCGGCGGCACGGGCGAGGGCCGCGAGCTGGCCGCCCTCCTCGCCGCCGTGCCCGGCCTGCGCGTGGTGTCCTCGCTGGCCGGGCGGGTCGCCAACCCGCGCCTGCCGGTCGGCGAGGTGCGCGTCGGCGGGTTCGGCGGGGTCGACGGGCTGGTCGACCACCTGCGGGCCGAGGGCGTCACCGCGCTGGTCGACGCCACGCACCCGTTCGCCGAGCGGATCACCGCCAACGCCGCCGCCGCGTCCGCGCGCACCGGCGTCCCGCTGCTCGTGCTGCGCCGCCCCGGCTGGACCGAGCGGCCCGGTGACGACTGGACGTGGGTCGACTCCCTGGCCGAGGCCTCGGCCGCGATCGGGGACCGCAGGGCGCTCATCACCACCGGCCGCCAGGGCGTCGGCGCGTTCCGGCGCGGCCTCGCGCGCATGGTCGACCCGCCCGACGAGGTCGCCCCCGGCCTGCGCGTGCTGCTCGACCGGGGGCCGTACACCCTCGAATCAGAGCTGGACCTGTTGCGGGACAACGACATCCAGGTCCTGGTGACCAAGGACAGCGGCGGCGGCATGACCTCCGCCAAGCTCGACGCCGCCCGCGTCCTGAAGATCCCGGTGGTCCTGGTCCGCCGCCCGCCACCGCCCCCGGACGCCAGGACGGCGGCCTCCCCGGAGGAAGCCGCCGCCTGGGTGCGCGCCCGACTCGGGTGAGGGCTCAGCCCGTCGGGTAGGTCCGGGGCGTGAACACCTTGCCACTGGGCGAGACCCGCGTCTGCGAGGACCCGATCAGCAGCAGGCACCGCATGTCCACGGTCGTCGGGTCCAGGTCGGCCAGGCGCAGCACGCGCACGCTCTCCTGCGGCCCGCCCACGTCCCGCCCGATCACCACGGGCGTGTCCGGCGACCGGTGCTCCAGCAGCAGGTCCCGCATCGCCGCCACCTGCCAGGTGCGGCTGCGCGACGCCGGGTTGTACAGCGCCAGCACCAGATCCGCCTTCGCCGCCGCCGCCAACCGCTCGGCGATGACCTCCCACGGCTTGAGCCGGTCCGACAGCGACACCACGCAGTAGTCGTGCCCCAGCGGCGCGCCCACCCGGCTCGCGACCGCGTGCGCGGCCGTCATGCCGGGCAGCACCCGCACCGGCACGTCCGGGTAGCCCTCCGCGACCTCCAGCACGGCGGCGGCCATCGCGAACACCCCCGGATCACCCGAGGACACCACCGCCACCCGCCTGCCGCGCCCGGCCAGCTCCAGCGCGAACGCCGCCCGCTCCGCCTCGACCTTGTTGTCCGAGGCGTGCTTGCGCCTGCGCGGGCTGTCCGGCACCCGGTTCAGGTACGTCACGTACCCGACCAGGTCGTCGGCCGCCTCCAGCGCCTCGCGGGCCTGCGGCGTCAACCACTCCGGCCCGGCCGGACCGAGCCCGACGACCACGACCTCGCCGAGCCCCTTACCCGCCAACGGTTCCATACCATCCACAGTGGACACGGCAGGCGCCGCGTCCGCCGCGTCCACCGGAGCGCCCGCCCTGCTCGGCAGCACCGCCAGCGAGAAGTACGGCACCTCGTCGGCGTCCACGTCGGACAGCCGCGCCGTCCGCTCCCCGCGCGTGGTGGCCCGCTCCACGTACCAGGCCTCGTCCAGCCGCCCGGCCCGCTCCAGCGCCTCCCGCACGTTCGGGAACGTCC
This sequence comes from Actinosynnema pretiosum, assembly GCF_024171695.1. Taxonomy (GTDB): domain Bacteria; phylum Actinomycetota; class Actinomycetes; order Mycobacteriales; family Pseudonocardiaceae; genus Actinosynnema; species Actinosynnema pretiosum. The sequence continues at coordinate 338,309 of NZ_JAMTCF010000008.1, forward strand.
GCCCCAGCTTCATGACCGCCACCGGGTCGTCCCCGGCCAGCCGCCCGGCCAGCTCGTCCACCGGCAGCGTGCCCGGCAGCACGGTCAGCACCTCGTCCCGCTCCACCAGCGGCTTCCCCAGCACGGCGGAGGCCGCGCTCACCGAGGTCACCCCCGGCACCACCTCGGCCGGGTACCGGTGCGCCAACCGCTTGTGCAGGTGCATGTACGACCCGTAGAACAGCGGGTCGCCCGCCGCCAGCACCACCACGGTCCGCCCCGCGTCCAGGTGCGCCGCCAACCGCTCCGCGCACTCGGCGTAGAACGCGTCGATCTCGCCCTGGTAGTCGTCCGAGTCCTCGGTGGTGACCGGGTAGACCAGCTGCTCGTGCAGCTGCCCCTCCCGCAGGTACGGCTCGGCCGTCCGGCGCGCCACGCTGCGGCCGTGCCGCGCGCTGTGGAACACCACCACGTCCGCCTCGCCGATCAGCCGCGCGGCCTTCACCGTCACCAGCTCCGGGTCACCCGGTCCGACCCCGACGCCGTAGAGCCTGCCGGTCATTCGTCCTCGCTCGCGATCGCGTTCACGGCGGCGGCGGTCATCGCGCTGCCACCGCGCCGACCCCGCACCACCAGGTACTCCAGCCCCAGGTCGTTCGCGGCCAGCGCGTCCTTCGACTCGGCCGCCCCGATGAAGCCCACCGGGACGCCCAGCACGGCGGCGGGCTTCGGGGCGCCCGCCGCGATCAGGTCGAGCAGGTGGAACAGCGCGGTGGGCGCGTTGCCGATCGCCACGACCGCCCCGCCCATCCGCTCGCCCCACAGCTCCAGCGCCGCCGCGCTGCGGGTGTTGCCGATCTCCGCCGCCAGCGCGGGCACCGCCGGGTCGCCGAGCAGGCACAGCACGTCGTTGTCGGCGGGCAGCCGCTTCCTGGTGATCCCGGACGCGACCATCTGCGCGTCGCACAGCACCGGCGCGCCCGCGAGCAGCGCCGCCCGCGCGGACGACACCACCCCCGGCGAGAAGGCCACGTCCCCGACCAGGTCGACCATGCCGCAGGCGTGGATCATCCGGACCACCACGCGCGCCACGTCGGGCGGCAGCCCGTCCAGGCGCGCCTCGGCGCGGATGGTCGCGAAGGACCTGCGGTATATCTCCGCGCCGTCCTTGACGTACTCGCTCAACCGATCTCCTCGTAACCGCCGCCTGTGGCGACGAACTCCCTGACCTCGCCCGCCGGCCGACCGCACCGCCGGGCGCAACCGGACCAGTGTGCGGGACCGCGGTCGGTGCGCGTGCGCGCCCAGGCCACGGCGTCGGTCCGCACGTCCGCGAGCGACTTCGCGCAACCGGGGCTACCGGCGCACGAGCCGACGCCCCACAGCGGCGAGTCCGGGTCGGTGATCAGGCCGGTGGTGTCGGCCGAGGAGGGCAGCACGAGCGCGCGCCACGGGGTCACGCGCACCGCCGTGCCAGGCAGGAGGCGGGCGTCGAGCCTGCCGAGGGGCACCCCGGCGACCACCAGGTCGCGGCCGGGGACGGGGCCGGGCACGACCGGCGTCACGGCCGGGGTGTAGCGCTCCGCGCTCGTGGCGGCACCCGGCGCGGTCGCCACCACGGCCGCCGTGACCTTCGCCACCCCGAAGTCCACTTCGGACAGACGCCAGGCCGCGCCGCGCGCCTTCTGGAACGCCAGCGCCGCCGCGACCACCGCCGCGACCGGGTCCGACACGCGCACGCCGGAGTCCTGACCGGCCAGCAGCAGCACGTCACCGGCCACGCCGATGTCGCAGCCCAGACCCGACACCGAGTGGCCCGCGGTGAGCATGAACCGGCCGGGAAGCCCGCCCAGCGAAGGCACCGACCGCAGCGCCAGGTCCAGCTCGTCGCACAGCGCCTGCGAACCGGGGTCCAGCGGGTCGCCGATGATGTTGCGCATCCGCTCGTGGGTGCGCGTCGGCAGCAGCCCGGCCGCCGACAGCCGCCTGCCCAGCTCCAGCTCCGCGCCCTCCGCCAGGCCCCTGACCTGGAGGTTCGACCGCGAGGTCAGCTCTATCCAGCCGTCTCCCAGCTCCAGCGCTGCCAGGCGGAGGACGTCGAACCTCTCGGCGTCGATCGTGCCGCCGGGCACGCGGACGCGGGCGAGCCCGCCGTCCGAGGCCTGGAACACGTCGACGGCGCCGGGGCAGGCGTCAGGGCGATCGCGGTCTGGGGACATGGGCTGGATGCTAACTCCGAGTTAGTGTGAGGCCTGAACGGCGAAGCAACAGGAGGAAGCCGGTGCGAAACCGGCGCGGTCCCGCCACTGTGACCTGGGGAAACCCGGGGAGTCAGGAACTCCGCACGCCGTCCCCTACGACTTGGGGCGAGGACCCCCGAGGGATGGAGCCCGCACGTGATCCTGCTGCTGTCGACCTCCGACACGGACCTGCTGTCCGCACGAGCCAGCGGAGCCGACTACCGGCTCGGCAACCCGGCCAGGCTCGGCGTCGACGACCTGCCCGAACTCGTCGAGGGCGCCGACCTGGTGGTGGTGCGCATCCTGGGCGGCAGGCGCATCTGGGAGGAGGGTCTTGACCACCTCCTCGCGGGCCCCAGGCCGGTCGTCGTGCTGGGCGGCGAGCAGAACCCGGACGCCGAGCTGATGGAGCTGTCCACCGTGCCCGGCGGGGTGTGTGCGGAAGCGCACACTTATCTGGCCCACGGCGGTTCCGCGAACCTCGCGCAGCTGCACGCGTTCCTGTCCGACACCGTCCTGCTGACCGGAGTCGGCTTCGAGCCGCCCGTGGCCGCGCCCAACTGGGGCCTGCTGGAGCGCCCCGAGCCCACCGGCGACCCGGACGGGGGCGCGCGGCCCACCGTCGCGGTGCTCTACTACCGCGCCCACCACGTGGCCGGGAACACCGCGTTCGTGCACTCGCTGTGCGACGCGATCGAGGCCAAGGGCGGCCGACCGCTGCCGATCTTCTGCTCCTCGCTGCGCACCGCCGAGCCCGAGCTGCTCGCCGAGCTGCGCAAGGCCGACGCGCTCGTGGTCACCGTGCTCGCCGCCGGTGGCACCAAGCCCGCGACGGCCTCCGCCGGTGGCGACGACGACGCCTGGGACGTGGGCGCGCTCGCCGAGCTGGACGTGCCGATCCTGCAGGGCCTGTGCCTGACCAGCAGCCGCGCCGACTGGGACGACAACGACGACGGCCTCTCGCCGCTCGACACCGCCACCCAGGTCGCGATCCCCGAGTTCGACGGCCGCATCATCACCGTCCCGTTCTCCTTCAAGGAGATCGATGAGGACGGCCTGACCGTGTACGTCGCCGACCCCGAGCGGGCGCTGCGCGTCGCGGGCATCGCGGTGCGGCACGGCAAGCTCCGGCACACCCCGCCCGCCGACCGCAAGGTCGTGCTCATGCTGTCGGCCTACCCGACCAAGCACTCCCGCATCGGCAACGCGGTCGGCCTGGACACCCCGGCCAGCGCGGTCCGGCTGCTCGCCGCGCTGCGCGAGCAGGGCTACGACCTCGGCGAGGGCTTCCCCGGCCTGGACGACCTCAACGGCGACGCGCTCATCCACGCCCTGATCGCCGCAGGCGGCCAGGACCCGGACTGGCTCACCGAGGAGCAGCTCCAGGGCAACCCGGTGCGGCTGCCCGCCGCCCGCTACCGCGAGTGGTACGCGACGCTGCCCGAGGACGCCCGCGAGGACATGGAGCGGCACTGGGGCCCCGCGCCCGGCGAGCTGTTCGTGGACCGCTCCCGCGACCGCGACGGCGAGATCGTGCTGGCCGCCCTGCGCTCGGGCAACGTCGTGGTCATGGTGCAGCCGCCGCGCGGCTTCGGCGAGAACCCCATCGCGATCTACCACGACCCGGACCTGCCGCCCAGCCACCACTACCTGGGCGCGTACCGCTGGCTGGAGGCCGAGTTCGGCGCCGACGCGGTCGTGCACGTCGGCAAGCACGGCAACCTGGAGTGGCTGCCCGGCAAGACCGTCGGCCTGTCGGCGGGCTGCGGCCCCGACGCGGCGCTCGGCGACCTGCCGCTGATCTACCCGTTCCTGGTCAACGACCCCGGCGAGGGCACCCAGGCCAAGCGCCGCGCGCACGCCACCCTCGTCGACCACCTGGTGCCGCCGATGGCCCGCTCGGACAGCTACGGCGACATCGCGCGCCTGGAGCAGCTGCTGGACGAGCACGGCAACATCGCCGCGATGGACCCGGCGAAGCTGCCCGCCATCCGGGCCCAGATCTGGACCCTCATCCAGGCCGCCAAGCTCGACCACGACCTCGGCCTGACCGACCGGCCGCACGACGCCGAGTTCGACGAGCTGATCCTGCACGTCGACGGCTGGCTGTGCGAGATCAAGGACGTGCAGATCCGCGACGGCCTGCACGTGCTCGGCGAGCCGCCGGTCGGCGCGGCGCGGGTCAACCTGGTGCTGGCGATCCTCCAGGCCCCGCAGGTGTGGGCAGGGCAGGTCGCCGCGCTCCCCGGCCTGCGCGACGCGCTGGGCCTCAAGCAGGGCGCGGACCGCGTCGACACGGACGCCGCCGAGCAGCAGGCGCGCGAGCTGGTGCAGGCGATGGAGGACGCCGACTGGGCGCCCGAGCACGCCGAGACGCTCACGGACGACCGGGACGTCGTCAGCATCCTGGAGTTCGGCGCCCGCGAGGTCGTGCCCAGGCTCGCCAGGACCACCGACGAGATGACGCACGTGCTGCACGCCCTCAACGGCGGGTACGTGCCCGCGGGCCCGAGCGGTTCGCCGCTGCGCGGCCTGGTGAACGTGCTGCCGACCGGCCGGAACTTCTACTCGGTCGACCCGAAGGCCGTGCCGTCCAGGCTGGCCTGGGAGACCGGGCAGGCCATGGCCGACTCGCTGCTGGAGCGCTACCGCTCCGAGACGGGGGAGTGGCCGCCGTCGGTGGGGCTGTCGGTGTGGGGCACGTCCGCCATGCGCACCTCCGGCGACGACATCGCCGAGGTGCTGGCGCTGCTGGGCGTGCGGCCGGTGTGGGACGAGCAGTCCCGCCGGGTGACCGGCCTTGAGGTCGTGGACCTGGAGGAGCTGGGCAGGCCGCGCATCGACGTGACCGTGCGCATCAGCGGCTTCTTCCGCGACGCGTTCCCGCACGTGGTGGCGCTGCTGGACGACGCGGTGCGGCTGGTCTCGGACCTGGACGAGTCGGACGCGGACAACTTCGTGCGCGCCCACGTCCGCGCGGCGCTGGACGAGCACGGCGACGACCGGCGGGCCACCATGCGCATCTTCGGCTCCAAGCCGGGCGCGTACGGCGCGGGGCTGCTGCCGCTGATCGACAGCCGGAACTGGCGCGACGACGCCGACCTGGCCGAGGTGTACGCGGTGTGGGGCGGGTACGCGTACGGGCGCGGGCTCGACGGCGTGCAGGCCAGGCCGGACATGGAGACCGCGTACAAGCGGATCGCGGTGGCGGCGAAGAACATCGACACCCGCGAGCACGACGTCATCGACTCGGACGACTACTTCCAGTACCACGGCGGCATGGTCGCGACGGTGCGGGCGCTGACGGGGAAGGCGCCGAAGGCGTACGTGGGTGACAGCACGAGGCCCGACGCGGTGCGCACGCGGACCCTGCACGAGGAGACGAACCGGATCTTCCGGGCCCGCGTGGTGAACCCCCGGTGGTTGGCCGCGATGCGCAGGCACGGGTACAAGGGCGCGTTCGAGCTGGCGGCGACGGTGGACTACCTGTTCGGGTACGACGCCACGACCGGGGTCGTCGCGGACTGGATGTACGAGAAGCTGACCGAGGCCTATGTGCTCGACGAGGAGAACCAGCGGTTCTTGAACGAGAGCAACCCGTGGGCGCTGCACGGGATCGCGGAGCGGTTGCTGGAGGCGGCGGACCGGGGGCTGTGGGAGCACCCGGAGGAGGCGACGCTGGAGGCGCTGCGGGCGGTGTACTTGAGCACGGAGGGGGATTTGGAGGACCGGCGTTGAGGTTGGGGCGCTGGGGCCGGGCCGGTGGGGTTGGGCTGGCGGGACTTGGCCGGTGATGCTGGGCCGGTGGGGCTGGACCGGTGGGGCTGGACCGGTGGGGCTGGACCGGTGGGGCTGGACCGGTGGTGCCGTGGTCTGCGGCGCTGAACCGGTGGGGCTGGGCCGGTGGGGCTGAACCGGCGGTGCCGTGGTCTGCGGCGCTGAGCGGGTAGCGCCGGTGAGCTGGCTCCGGGGTTGCTGAGCAGGCTGGTGTGAAAGGGGCGGTGGGCCATTGGCCCGCCGCCCCTTTCACGTTGTGGTGGGCAAGCGCTTTCCTAGGGAAGATCGGGTCGCTTTGTCGACAACTTTCGGGCTGAGGGGGCTGTTCGCCCGGCTTTGGCAAGCGCTTTCCAAACGAGGGGTGTCGTGAGGTTGCTTTGTCGACAAGTCGCTGTGCGGCAAGCAACTCACCCGCCGGAGCAGCCTTGAACCCCTTGTGGTAAGCGCTTTCCGCAACTCGACTTCGGCGGCTGTCCGGGAGGGGTGTCGAGCCGAGGACGATCAGGTGTTTGGCAAGCGCTTTCCGCCTAGGCGCCGCTCGCTCGTGGGTATGTGCTGTTCGCTCGTGGGCCGGTCCTGTTCGAGGCTCGGTGAACCGCCTTGCTGCCCTCCGCCTCGTTGCCTTTCGACTCTCGGGCCCGTGCGCCCATCCATCCTGCCCGCCACCCGTCCCATCCTGCCCGCCACCCGTCGGCAGCCGTCCGCTGCTCGCTGCCCGCTGTCCGTCACCCGTCGGCCGCCCCCCCGTCGGCCGCCGCCTGCTGCTCGCTGCCCGCCGCCCGCTGCCTGCTGCTCGCTGTCCGCCACCCGCCGTCCGCCGCCCGCCCGCCTGTCCATCGCCCGCCGCCGCCCGCCCCGCCGTCTGCCTGCTCGTCGTCCTCCCGTTCGGCAACAACCCCCGCCGCCCGATATCCGGTCCGCCCTGCCCCCGCCGTGCGTCCGGCGCCAACTGGCGCCCCCCACCCGCCTCCACCCCCACCCGCCCGCTGTCACCCGCCGTGACCTCGCTCGCCCCATCGCGGGTGCCCGTGCGCGATGACCGTGCGTGCTGAACCGATCCCGCCCGCCCCGATGCCGCCCCACCCCCCACTCCCCACCCACCCCGCCAATCCGCCCACCCCCGCCCCCGTTGAGACGCACCCCTGTTACCGCTTCCAGGGGTGGTGCCAACCCGCCCGCGGGTGGAAGGTCGCTGTGGCGCCATGAGGGGACCTCCTGGAAGGGGACTGCGATGACGCGGGACGGAGCCCCTGGAAGCGTTCACCGGTTCGGCCGTCACTCGAACGCGCATCCCGCTGCGGCGTTAGTCGGATGCTCCGGTCGCACTGTCCGGTTTTGGACCCTCGGGACTACCTGGGGTGGTCGAACGGCTCACTGGAACGGGGTTTACGGAATCGGTTCAGGTGGGCAAAAGGCGCAATGCCGGTAACAGCGTGGATACAGACGCTTGACATGCCTCCGTGGCGCGAACCACACTCGCCCACAACCTGGGAGCGCTCCCAGAACAACACCGCCGATCTCATCGAGGAGTTCTCGTGCGCAACCGTCGAGCAGGCCTGGGTAGCCTCCTGGCCTGCACCGCAGTGCTCGCAGCGGTCACCACCGCCTGCGGTTCGGACAGTGGGACCAGTGCCGATGGCAAGATCGAACTCACCGTCGCCACGTTCAACCAGTTCGGGTACGAGGAGCTCCTCAAGGAGTACGAGGCGGCTCACCCCAACATCAAGGTGAGCGAGCGCAAGACCGGCCAGGCCGCTGACCACCACAAGAACCTCTTCACCAAGATGGCGGCGGGCTCCGGCCTCTCCGACATCGAGGGCGTCGAGGAGGGCTACCTCAGCCAGGTCATGACCCGCGCGGGCCAGTTCAACAACCTCAAGGAGATCGGCCCGAACGTCGACGGCCGCTGGCTGGACTGGAAGACCGAGTCGGTCACCGCCAAGGGCGGCGAGCTGATCGGCTACGGCACGGACATCGGCCCGCTGGCCATGTGCTACCGCAAGGACCTCCTGGAGGCCGGTGGCATCGCCACCGACGAGGCGAGCATCACCGCCACCTTCGCCACCTGGGACTCGTACTTCGCCGCGGGCAAGCAGTACGCGGAGAAGACCGGCAAGGCCTGGTTCGACTCGGCCGCGCAGATCTTCAACCCGATGCACAACCAGGCCGAGCTGGGCTACTTCGACAAGGACGACAAGCTCGTCATCGACTCGAACGGCGACAAGGCCATCTGGGGCAAGGTGACCACCGCCGTCGCCCAGGGCCAGTCCGCCAAGCTCAAGGCGTGGACCCCCGAGTGGGAGACCGGCTTCCGCGAGTCGGCCTTCGCCACCAAGACCTGCCCGGCGTGGCTCCTCGGCAACATCGAGAAGAACTCCGGCCCCGAGCACAAGGGCAAGTGGGTCGTCACCGGCTCCTTCCCCGACGGCGGCGGCAACTGGGGCGGCTCGTTCCTGACCGTGCCCAAGCAGAGCAAGCACCCGAAGGAAGCCGCTGAGCTGGCTGCCTGGCTGACCGCGCCCGAGCAGCAGATCAAGGCGTTCAAGGCCAAGAACACCTTCCCGAGCCAGCTCGAGGCGCTCGACAACCCCGAGCTGACCGAGAGCACCAACGAGTACTTCGGCCAGCAGGTCGGCAAGCTCTACGCGGAGCAGGCCAAGAAGGTCGACGTGGCCCAGTACAAGGGCCCGAAGGACGGCCAGATCCAGGACGACATCGTCGGCCCGGCGCTGATCTCCGTCGAGCAGGGCACCAACGCGGACGAGGCGTGGAAGAAGGTCGTCGAGGACGCCCAGAAGGCGACCAAGTGACCACCGACACCTCGGTGGCGAGCGGGCGGGGCGCTTCGCCCCGCCCGCCGCGGCGTCCTGAGGGAGACGACTCGGTGGGGCTCGTCGACCCCACCCGCCGCTACCGGTTCAGCAACCTCGACGCGAAGTACTCGCCTTACCTGTTCGTGGCGCCGTTCTTCCTGCTGTTCACGGTCGTCGGCCTGTTCCCGCTGCTGTACACCGCCTACATCTCCCTGTTCGACTGGGAGATGGGGCTGGACGGCGAGTTCATCGGCCTCGACAACTACGTCGAGCTGCTCAGCGACCCGCAGTTCTGGAACGCGATGGTCAACACGTTCAGCATCTTCCTGATGTCGAGCGTGCCGCAGATCATCGTCGCCGTCCTGATCGCCGCGCTGCTCAACACCGCGCTGCGCGGGCGCACGTTGTGGCGCATGGGCGTGCTGCTGCCCTACGTGGCCAGCCTCGTCGCGCTCACCCTGATCTTCGGCGACCTGTTCGGCGTCCAGTACGGCATGATCAACGACTGGCTTGAGGCCATCGGCTTCGACCGGATCAACTGGCAGGCCGAGCGCTGGTGGAGCCACGTCGCCATCGCCACCATGGTCGACTGGCGCTGGACCGGCTACAACGCGCTCATCGTGCTCGCCGCCATGCAGGCCATCCCGCGCGACGTGTACGAGGCCGCGGTCGTCGACGGCGCGGGCACCATGCGGCGCTTCTTCAGCGTCACGCTGCCCATGCTCCGCCCGACGATCATCTTCGTCGTCATCACCTCGACCATCGGCGGCCTGCAGATCTTCACCGAGCCGCTGCTGTTCGAGCCTGGCGGCGGCAGCGCCAACGGTGGCGCCAGCAACCAGTTCCAGACGGTGATGCTCTACATGTACCAGGCCTTCTACAGCAAGTACGAGCTCGGTTACGCCTCCGCGGTGGCCTGGGTGCTGTTCGTCGTCGTCATCGCGATCGCCGGGATCAACTTCATGCTCACCCGCCGGATCGCCTCCAGTGGGGAGGACTAGACCGTGTCGGAGAAGCGCCCCGGTTTCGCGGTCTACGGACCGCTGATCGCGTTCATCATCGCGTCGGCCTTCCCGTTCTACTGGGCCTTCCTGGTCGGCAGCCACGACGACGCGCACTTCAAGGCCGAGCAGCCCTGGCTCCCCGGCGGCAACTTCCTGGTCAACGCCCGCGACGTCCTGGACAAGATCGAGTTCTGGAAGGCGCTGGGCAACAGCCTCATCGTCTCCTCGACGGTGACCGTCTCGGTCGTGTTCCTCTCCAGCCTGGCCGGCTTCGCCTTCGCCAAGCTGCGCTTCAAGGGCCGGGGCCCGCTGCTGCTGTTCGTCGTCGCGACCCTCGCGGTGCCGACCCAGCTGGGGATCATCCCGCTGTACATGGCGATGTCCGAGTTCGGCTGGGCCGGTGAGCTGGGCGCGGTGATCGTGCCGAACCTGATCACCGCCTTCGGCGTGTTCTGGATGCGCCAGTTCATCGCGGACGCCGTGCCGGACGAGCTCGTCGAAGCGGCCCGCATGGACGGTTGCAGCCTCCTCAGCACCTACTGGCACGTGTGCCTGCCCGCGGTCCGCCCGGCGGCGGCGATGCTCGGCATCTTCACGTTCATGACGTCCTGGAACGACTTCCTCTGGCCGCTGATCGCGCTGAACGCCGAGAACCCGACCATCCAGGTCGCGCTGGAGAAGCTCAAGAGCGGTTACTACATCAACAACTCGCTCGTGCTCGCCGGGACCACGATGGCCACCGTCCCGGTGCTGATCGTGTTCCTCGTACTCGGGCGGCAGATCGTCGCCGGGATCATGCAGGGTGCTGTGAAGGGGTAGTTGTGGAGTCCATTTCCTTTCCCGAGGGCTTCGTGTGGGGGGCCGCGACAGCGGCGTTCCAGATCGAGGGGGCGTCCAAGGAGGACGGTCGCTCCCCGTCCATCTGGGACACCTTCTGCGCGCTGCCCGGCGCCGTCGCCGGTGGTGACAACGGTGACGTGGCCGTGGACCACTACCACCGGGTCGAGCAGGACGTCGCGATGATGGCCGACCTCGGCCTCGGCGCGTACCGCTTCTCCACCGCCTGGCCGAGGATCCGCCCCGACGGCGGCGAGCCCAACCAGGCCGGGCTGGACTTCTACAGCAGGCTGGTCGACACCCTGCTGGAGCGCGGCATCGACCCGTGGGTCACGCTCTACCACTGGGACCTCCCGCAGGCCCTGGAGGACGCGGGCGGCTGGGCCAACCGGGACACCGCGCACCGGTTCGCCGACTACGCGGCCACGGTCGTGGAGGCGCTCGGCGACCGGGTGTCCAACTGGACCACGCTGAACGAGCCGTGGTGCTCGGCGTTCCTCGGCTACGCGGGCGGCATCCACGCGCCCGGCCGCCAGGAGCCCGCCGCCGCCGTCGCGGCCGTGCACCACCTGCTGCTCGGCCACGGCCTCGCCACCGCGGCGATCCGCTCGGCCAAGCCGGAGGCCAAGGTCGGCATCACGCTCAACATGTACCCGATCATCCCCGCCGACCCCTCGTCCGAGGCGGACCTGGACGCGGTGCGGCGGCTCGACGGGCTGCAGAACCGGATCTTCCTGGACCCGCTGTTCAAGGGCGAGTACCCGGCGGACATCGTCGCGGACCTCGCGCCGCACGGGTTCGCCGACCACATCAAGCCCGAGGACCTGGCGATCATCTCGGCGCCGCTGGACCAGCTCGGCGTGAACTACTACACCGAGCACTTCGTCAGCTCCGAGCCCGCCGCGCCCAGCGAGCCCAAGCCGGGCCGCCGCGCCACCGGGTCGCCGTGGGTCGGCGCCGAGCACGTCAGCTTCCCGGTCCGGGACGACGCGACGCGCACCGACATGGAGTGGGAGGTGCGACCGCGCGGGATCTACCAGCTCCTCACCCGGCTGCACGAGGAGTACCCGCGCCTGCCGATCTACATCACCGAGAACGGCGCGGCCTACCGCGACTCGGTGGCCGACGACGGCTCGGTGAACGACCCGGAGCGGCTGGCGTACATCGACTCGCACCTGCGCGCGGCGCACGACGCGATCAGCGAGGGCGTCGACCTCCGCGGCTACTTCGCGTGGTCGCTGATGGACAACTTCGAGTGGGCCGAGGGTTACGCCAAGCGGTTCGGGATCGTGCATGTCGACTACGGCACGCAGGTCAGGACGCCTAAGATGAGCGCCATGTGGTACTCCGAGGTCGCCCGCGGCAACGCGCTGCCCGCGCCGTCAGCGACGGCTGCGCCGTGACCGACGCCGTTGAGCCGCCCAAGGCCCGAAGGCCCCCGACCAGGCTCGAAGAGGTCGCCAGAGCCGCCGGGGTGTCCAAGTCGACCGTGTCGAGGGTGATCAACGGCGAGCCGTACGTCAGCACCAAGGCGCGCGAGGCCGTTCACCAGGCGATCGTTCAGCTGGGGTACAGCCCCAACCAGGCCGCCCGCACCCTTGCGGGCAGCAGGGCGAACTGCATCGCGCTGGTGGTGTCCGAACAGGGCAGCCGGGTGCTGGCGGACCCGTTCTTCGCGGGCGTGCTGCGAGGCGTGCACGCGGAGCTGTCGGGCAAGAGGGTCCAGCTCGTGCTCATGATGAGCAAGGAGGGCGACGAGCAGGACCTGGTGAACTACCTGTGCGGCGGCCACGTCGACGGCGTGCTGGTGATCAGCCTGCACGGCCAGGACCCGCTGCCCCGCGTGCTCGCCGACGCGGGCCTGCCCACCGTCGTCGGTGGCAGGCCCCTCGGCGCGGGCGGGGTGCCGTACGTGGACTCGGACAACTTCAACGGGGCCATGGAGGCGGCCAAGCACCTGGTCTCGCTGGGGCGCACGAGGATCGCGACCATAGCGGGCCCGAAGGACATGGCCGTGGGCATGGACCGCCTGAGCGGGTTCAAGCGGGCGCTGAGCCAGGCCGGGCTGCGCGACGACCTGGTCGCGTTCGGCGACTTCACCCCGACCAGCGGCGCCGCCGCGATGGACGAGCTGCTGACCCGCGAGCCCGCGCTGGACGCGGTGTTCGTGGGGGCCGACATCATGGCGATGGGCGCGCTGCAGGCGCTGCACGCGCACGGCAAGCGGGTGCCGCAGGACGTGGCCGTGGTGGGCTTCGACGACCTGGTCCTGGCGTCGACGGCGGTCCCGCCGCTGACGACGGTCCGGCAGGACGTGGAGCAGCTGGGCCGCACGATGACGTGGCGGCTGATGGCGGAGCTGACGGGCGAGGAGAACCTCCCCCCGTTCCTGCTCCTGCCGACCTCGCTGGTGCACCGGGCCAGCGCGTAGCGCCCGGACCACCTGCCGCTACCTCGCGTAGTGGTAGCGGCAGGCGGCGATCCGGATCTCGTCCTCCGCGATCTTGTAGACCAGGCGGTGCTCGTCGGTGATCCGGCGCGACCAGTAGCCCTGGAAGCCGTGCTTGAGCGGCTCGGGCTTGCCGATGCCCTCGTTGCCGTTGCGCTGGACGTCCTTGATCAGCTCGTTGACGCGCTTGAGCACCTTGCGGTCCTCGGTCTGCCACCAGAGGTAGTCGGCCCAGGCGTGCTCGTCCCAGATGAACTTCACTCGACCAGCTCGTGGTGCTCGCCGCCGCCGGATTCCAAGCGTTCGATCGAGTTGAACACGCGCCGCGCGTTCTCCGTGCTGCGGAGCAGGTAGAGGGACTCCTTCATGGACTGGTAGTCGTCGAGTGCGACGATCACCACCGAGTCGCGTCCCGCGCGGGTGATCACGACTTCCTCACGGTCGTTGATCACGGAGTCGAGCGTCTCGGCGTAGTTGGCGCGTGATTCGGAATAGCTCATGATCTTCACCTGTGACACCTTTCGACGTACAAGATATTGTACGTATCCCGTTGTGAAGCGCCAAGGGCGAGCGAGTCACCTGCAATTCACCCGATCCGCGCACCGGGCAGCTCTTTACACCGCACTTCGGCGGTCGTTACGTTTTTCTTCCACCCGCTCTGGGAGCGCTCCCAGAAACGGTGGTCGGGTCGGTCGTCCCCCGACCGCCCGGAGCCAGGCGCGGGAGGAGGCGTCCCTTTCGCCCACCGCCTCCTCCCGACCCCGGCCCGGTTCGCGCTCGACCCGCACGGCCCGCCAGGTCTCCGCTCGACTCCCGCTCGACCGGCCCGACCAGCTCAGCCCGCTCAGCCCGCCAGGCCCCCGCTCCACCGGCCCGGCCCCCGCTCCACCGCTCGCCCTGCCCGGCACCCGCCCGAACCGCGCAAAGGAGCGCCGTGATGGCACCGCGCCAGCCAGAGCCCACCCCGCCCGTCACCGCACGGGCGCGGCGCGGGAGCCGATTACCCGCCCTCCTGGCAGCCCTCGTCACGGCCGCCGCCACGCTCGTCGCCATCGTCGCCACCAGCCCCGCCCCCGTCGCGCAGGCCGCGCCCGCGAGCCAGCCGCACACCTGGAAGAACGTCGAGATCCAGGGCGGCGGGTTCGTGCCCGGCATCGTCTTCAGCCCCGCCGAGCGGAACCTGGTCTACGCGCGCACCGACATCGGCGGCGCCTACCGCTGGAACCAGGCCACCGGCCGCTGGACCCCGCTGCTCGACGCCGTCGGCTGGGACCGCTGGGGCCACAACGGCGTCATCTCGATCGCCCCGGACCCCAAGAACGCCGCCAAGGTCTACGCCGCCGTCGGCATGTACACCAACAGCTGGGACCCGAACAACGGCGCCGTCCTGCGCTCCTCCGACCGGGGCGCGACCTGGCAGTCCACCAGCCTCCCGTTCAAGCTCGGCGGCAACATGCCGGGCCGGGGCATGGGCGAGCGCCTCGCGGTCGACCCGAACGACCCGCGCGTGCTCCACCTCGGCGCCCCCAGCGGCAACGGGCTGTGGCGCAGCACCGACAGCGGCGTCACCTGGGCGAAGGTCACCGCGTTCCCCAACCCCGGCACCTACGTCGCCGACCCGAACGACACCACCGGCTACAACAGCGACAACCAGGGCGTCACCTGGGTCACCTACGACCCGCGCTCGTCCGCGTCCGGCGCCCCCAGCCGCACGATCTACGTGGGCGTCGCCGACAAGCAGAACACCGTCTACCGCACCACGGACGCGGGCGCGACGTGGACCAGGCTCGCCGGTCAGCCCACCGGCTACCTCGCGCACAAGGGCGTCCTGGACACCACCGGCGGCTTCCTCTACCTCGCCACCAGCGACACCGGCGGCCCGTACGACGGCGCCAAGGGCGACGTGTGGAAGTACGACACGGCTTCCGGCGCGTGGACCAGGATCAGCCCGATCCCGTCCGACAGCGCCGACGACTACTTCGGCTACAGCGGCCTCACCATCGACCGCAACAACCCCAGCACGATCATGGTCACCACCCAGATCTCCTGGTGGCCGGACATCATCGTGTTCCGCTCCACCGACGCGGGCGCGACCTGGACCCGCATCTGGGACTTCACCAACTACCCCAACCGCAGCTTCCGCTACACCATGGACATCACCGCCTCCCCGTGGCTGAGCTGGGGGGCCAACCCGCAGCCGCCCGAGGTCACGCCCAAGCTCGGCTGGATGACCGAGTCGATGGAGATCGACCCGTTCGACTCGGACCGGATGCTCTACGGCACCGGCGCGACGATCTACGGCACCACCAACCTCACCGCCTGGGACCGGGGCGGCCAGATCACCCTCAAGCCCACGGCGGCGGGTCTGGAGGAGACCAGCGTGCTCGACCTGGTCAGCCCGCCCACCGGCGCGGCCCCGCTGGTCAGCGCGCTCGGCGACATCGGCGGGTTCCGGCACGCGGATCTGGCCAAGGTGCCGCCGATGATGTTCACCCAGCCCAACTTCACCTCCACCACCAGCCTGGACTACGCCGAGACCAACGCCTCGGTGATGGTCCGCTCCGGCAACTCCGACGCCGCCCCGCACGTCGCGTTCTCCACGGACGGCGGCGCGAACTGGTTCGGCGGGACCGATCCGGGCGGGGTGACCGGCGGTGGCACGGTCGCGGCGGCGGCGGACGGCAGCCGGTTCGTCTGGAGCCCGGCGGGCGCGGGGGTGCACCTCTCGGTGGGCTTCGGCAACTCCTGGACCGCGTCGAGCGGCGTGCCCGCGGGCGCGGTGGTCGAGTCGGACCGGGTGAACCCGAGGAAGTTCTACGCGCTGGCCGCGAACCGCGTCTACACCAGCACCGACGGCGGCGCGACGTTCACGGCGGGCGCGTCGGTGGCGGCGACCAAGCTGCACGCCGTGCCCGGCCGCGAGGGCGAGCTGTGGCTGGCGGGCGAGGGCGGGCTGTTCCGGTCCACCGACGGCGGCGCGACCGCCGCCAAGCAGGCGAACGTGACGAGCGCGGTGAACGTCGGCTTCGGCAAGGCCGCGCCCGGCAGCACCTACCCGGCGCTGTACGCGGTGCTCACCACCGGCGGCGTGACCGGCGTGCTCCGCTCCGACGACACCGGGGCGAACTGGGTCCGGATCAACGACGACCAGCACCAGTACGGCAACGCGGGCGAGGCGATCACCGGCGACCCGAGGGTCTACGGGCGGGTCTACCTCGGCACGAACGGGCGCGGGATCCTGTACGCCGACCCGAGCGGGCCGCCGCCGAGCACGACGACGACCACCACGACCACCACGACCACCACGACCACCACGACCGGCGGTGGGACCACGACCACCACCACGACCACCACCACGACGACGGTCCCGCCCTCGGCGTCGTGCGCGGTCGAGTACCGGGTGCAGAACCAGTGGTCCGGCGGGTTCCAGGGAACCGTGCGGATCACCAACCGGGGCACGACGGCCGTCAGCGGGTGGTCGCTGAGGTGGACCTACGCGAACGGCCAGCGGGTGACCAGCGCGTGGAACGGCAAGGCCGCGCAGAGCGGCGCCGAGGTCACGGTGACCAACGAGGGCTGGAACGGGACCATCGGCGCTGGGAGCGCGGTGGAGTTCGGATTCCAGGCGAGCTGGCAGGGCAGCAACGCCAACCCCACCGCGTTCACGCTCAACGGTGGTTCCTGCTCACCGGTGTGAGGCCCTCGTGCGGGTCCCGGCGGCGCGGCTGCGCGACACAGCCGCGCCGCCGGGGCGCGTCCGCAGGAGCGCGGCGGAGCCCGCGCGGCCCGAGGGTCTCAGCGCCGGTCGGTCGCGGCCTCGGCGCGCTTGCGGGCCTCGCGCCGCAGCTGCAGGATGCGGGCCGCGCCCACCAGCGCCACCAGCAGCGCGCCCGCGATCGCGGACAGCAGCAGCGCCACGCCCAGCGGCAGCGTGCTGGTGCCGCCGAGGAACGTGATGGTCGCGCCCGCCTGGTTCTGCAGGATGAACACCAGCAGGAACAGCAGCACCACGGCGGAGGCCACGACCGCCACCCACGCGCCGCTGATCCTGGTCGGCCGGGTGCGCTCGTGCCCGCGCCTGGCGGCCTTGTCGGCCGGGACCGGGGCGGGGGTGGGTGTCGGGGTGGGCGCCGCCGAACCGGGGGCGGCCGAACCGGGCACCGTCGAACCGGGGGCGGCGGGACTCGCCCCCCTGCCGTCGGGGGTGGTGCGCGTCGGACGCGTGGCGTCGACCCTGGGCGTGGGCACGGCCTCCGGTGGCGCGGGGTCCACGGCCGGAGCGCGCTTGTCTTCGCGTGGAGCGGTCACCCGCCGATTCTCGCCCCGCGCCCACGCCGCCGCGACTCAGCGCGCCGCCGCCCGGCCCGAGGTCACCCGCACGGCGGCCGGTACTCCAGCGAGTCGAAGTACCGGGACCACTCCTCGCGGCTGATCGGCTCGCGCACCGACGCGCACAGCTGCTCCACGACGTGGTCCAGGTCGAACTCCCAGTGCCGGAACGTCCCGTCCGCGCGCGCGGTCACCACCTCGCCCCAGGTCTCCCCGAACGACACCCCGTACACGCCCTCGCTGCTGCCGCTGATCCGCCCGGCGGCGCGCGGCCGGGAGGCGTCGGCCAGGTCCCACAGCCGCACGGTGTCGTCCCGGCCGACCGTGGCCAGCGCGGTGCTGTCGTGCCGGAACCCGAGCGCCCGCACCGGCTGCCGGTGCCCGTCCAGCTCGGCGATCCGGCGCGGCCCCTCCGGCGCCGACACGTCCCACAGCCGCACCGCGCCGCTCACCCCGCCCAGCGCGACCGTGCGGCGGTCGGGGGCGAGCGCGACCACGGACACGTCCTCCCCGTCGGACAGCTGCGCGGTCTGCCTCGGCGCGGTGGGGTCGGCGACGTCCCACAACCGCACCCGGCTCTGGTTGTCGGTGGTCGCCAGCACCCGGCTGTCCCGGCTGAACGCGAGCGCGGTGACCCAGCGCGGGTGGTCGGGCAGCACGCCGATCAACCGGGGTTCGGCGGGGTCGGCGGCGTCCCACAGCTCGACGGCCATCGCCTCCCGCACCAGCGCGAGCAGCTTGCCGTTCGGCGCGTAGGACAGCTGGGTGACCTGGCCGTCGAAGGTGTGCGCGGCGACCGGGTGGCGGGCGTCGGTGGCGTCCCACAGCCGGGCGCCGGGGCTCTCCAGCGTGGTCGCGAACGCCTGCGCGGCGGAGGTCACGGCGAACGAGGTGACCGCGTCGACCGGGGTGGTGAGCGTGCCGATGCGCGGGTAGATGGCGTCGTCGACCGGTTCGCCGACGCGGGCGCTGGGCAGCGGGCGGCCGTCCGGGGACAGCGCGGGGGAGGTGCGCACGGACCGGCTGACCGTGCTGCCGGACTTGCCCGCGTGCGCGCCGAGCACCGCGTCGCGCAGGTCGTCGGTGCCGCTGAGCCGGTGGGCGGCGATCACCAGCTGGTCGGCGACCAGCGGGTCGCTCTCGCGCTTGCCGAGGGACTCGTTGGCGGCGAACCGGGCCAGCGCGATGTTGCGCTGCTCGGTCGCGGCCTCCTGGGCCCGGATGGTCTGCACCATCGCGCCGCCCGCGAGCAGCAGCAGCACCGCCAGCAGCGCCACGAGCTGGCGGAGCCTGCGGGTCTGCCGGTGCGCGAGGCGGCGCTCGCGGTCGCGGGCCTGGGAGCTGGCGGCGAGGAACTCGCGCTCGCGCGCCGACGTGCGGGCGCGCGGGCGGCGGGTCCACTCCAGCGCGGTGTCCAGGCGGGTGCCCCGGTAGAGGGCGTCCGGGGCGCGGTGCAGGGAGATCCACGTCGCGGCGGCCTCGGTGAGCTGGCGCAGGGTGCGCAGGCCCTCGCGGTCCTCGGCGAGCCAGCCGCGCAGGCGGGGCCAGGAGCGGATCAGGGCCTCGTGGGCGATCTCCACGCGGTCGCGGTCGAGGGTGAGCAGGCGGGCGTGGGCGAGGCGGTCGAGCACCACGTCGACGTCCACGTCGTCGTCCAGCTCGGCGCGCGGCAGGCTGCGCTTGGTGTCCTCGGTGCCGTCGCCGAGCGCGGTCAGCCGCAGGAACACCTGGCGGGCCAGCTCGCGCTGCTGGCGTTCGAGGGAGGTGTAGGTGCGCTCGGCGGTCTGCGCGATGGCGTACTGCACGCCGCCCGCCGCCTCGTAACCGGCGAGGGTGAGCGTCGCGCCCCGGCGGCGGCGCCAGGTCTCCAGGAGGGCGTGCGAGAGCAGCGGGAGCACGCCGGGCTGGCCGGTCGCGTCGGCGACGAGGCGGGAGACCAGGGCGGTCTCGACGGTGCAGGAGGCCTTCACGGCGGGCTGCATGATCGCCTGGCGGAGTTCCTCGGTGCCCATGGGGCCGATGAGGAGCTGGTTGTCCTCCAGCGCGGCGACCAGGTCGGGGTGCTGGGCGCAGTGGCCGTAGAAGTCGGCGCGGACGCTGATCACCACGTGCTGCGGGGCGTCGAGCAGCTCGGCGATGAACGCGGCGCGGCGGGCGGTGTCCGAGCAGAGCGTGAAGACCTCCTCGAACTGGTCGATGATCACCAGGTCGGCGGTGGCCTCGGGGAGGGCGAGACCGGAGGCGGACGGGGTGGTGAGGAGCGTCGAGCCGGTGAACCGGGCGACCAGCCCGGCTTGCAGCAGCGAGGACTTGCCCGCGCCGGACGCGCCGAACAGGGCGGTGAACGGGGCCGAGGCGACCCTGGAGAGGAGGTCGTCGAGGAGCTGGTCGCGGCCGAAGAACCACTCGGAGTCGCGGGTCTGGAACGCGGCGAGCCCGGCGTAGGGCGGGTGCTGCTCGACCGGCGGCGGTTCCTCGGGCGCGACGGCGGCGGCGACCTCGTGCCACCGGTCCTCCCAGGCGGCGACGTCGCCCTCGCAGGCGCGGACGTAGGCGAGGGTGACGGCGAGGCTCGGCAGCTTCCGACCGCCCGCGGCGTCGGAGAGGGTGGTGGCGGAGTAGTGGGCCTTGGCGCCGAGCTGCCGGTAGCTGTGCCCGCCCGCGCGGTCGCGCAGCGAGCGCAGGTCGGCGGCGAACTTGAGCAGCGGGGTGTCACCGACGTCCAGGGGACGCTCTCCACGCGGCACAGCCGTCCACCCCCTCGTGAGGTCGATTGTCTGTGTCTGGGTGACGCGGAGTCCAGGTCTGACGGGTGGTCCGGGAACCATACCCACCGGTCGGGTGGTGGGTGAACCTGTTCTGCGGTAAGGGAATCGAGTTGTGGCGACTGCGCGTGATCATGTTAGTGGGGGATGGGTGAAGGGGACGCGCACCCCGTTCCCCCGTACGCCGCAACGGATCGCGGCTGCGCGGGGGAGGGGTTGGGCGAACCGGGGGTGCGGGGGCGGGGCCGGAGTGGGGTGGGGGGTGTTGGGGATTGGAATGGCGCGGGACGCGGGACGCGGACCACGGGACGCAGGGCGCGGGCTACGAGCCACGGGACGTGGGACGCAGGGCACGGGCACGGGCCACGCCACGGGCCACGGGGCGCGGGGCACGGGAAGCGGGCCACGGGGCGCGGGACGTGGGACGTGGGACGAACGGTGGGCGGGGGCGAGCGGAAGCCCGGCTTCGCTATCCCAGTTCGCCCGGCTTGCCCCCGGCCCACTCCACTGCCCCACCCCCGACCCGCCCTGCTTGCTCTCGGTCCGCTCGGCTCGCCCCTGTAACACCCTGCTTGCCAGGCTCGGGACTGTCCGGTTTGCTCGTGCGGGCTGGCGGGCTGGCGGGCTGGCGGGCTGGCGGGCTGGCGGGCTGGCGGGCTGGCGGGCTGGCGGGCTGGCGGGCTGGCGGGGCCTGAGCCGCCGCCGACCCGGTTCCGGCCGGGTTCGTCGCGTTGGCGGGTGGCGGAGGCCTGAGCGTTCGTCGCCGTCGTCCCGGTTCCGGCCGGGTTCGTCGCGTTGTCGCCGGTTCGGCGGTGTGGCGCCGTTTGTTGCGGTCGTCTGCTGCGGGGGTGGCGCCGTTTGTTGCGGTCGTCTGGTGCGGGGGTGGTGCGGGGAGCGGGTCAGGCCAGGGCCGAGGTCACGTACGGCTCGGGGTCGGCCAGGATCGCGCGGACCGCGCTGGTCGCCGCGCCGCGCACCGCCGCTTCGCCGCCCAGCGAGGACGCGGTCACCGTCACCGGGGACCAGGCCGCGCTCACCACGCGTCCGCCCAGCTCCGCCTCCAGGGTCGGGCGCAGCCAGGGTTCCAGGCGGGCGTACGCGCCTCCCAGCACCACCGCGGGCAGGCCGAGCAGGTTCACCGCCCCGGCCAGGGCGATTCCCAGCCACTTCGCCGCCGTTCGCACTGCTGCGACCGCCGGTGGAGCGGCTGCGTCGAGCAGGGTCAGCAGGGCTTCCACGTCGTTCGCGCCCGCCGCGCGCAGGATCTCGTCCTGGCCCGCCAAACGTTCCAGGCAGCCGCGCGAGCCGCAGGTGCAGCGCGGGCCGTTCGGGTCCACCGAGAGGTGGCCGATCTCGCCGCCGAAGCCGGACACGCCCTCGAACAGACCCGCGTCCACCACGATGCCCGCGCCGATGCCGATCTCGCCGGAGACGTGCACGAAGTCCCTGGGCACGTCGCCGTGCCACAGCTCGGCCAGCGCGGCGAGGTTCGCCTCGTTGCCGACCTGCACTGGCAGACCGCCCGCGTCCGCCCCCAGCAACCGGCCCAGCTCGCCGCGCACGTCCACCTCGCGCCACCCGAGGTTCGGGGCCACCCGGAGCACGCCGCTGGCCGACTCGACCAGGCCCGGCACCGCCACCCCGATGCCACCGACCGGCACGTCCTCCCTGGTCGCGGTGCGCACCGCGGCGGCCACCTCGCCCAGCACGACGGCCGGGGAGGACGCCCGGTTGTCGCTGTCGCGCACCCAGCGCTTGCGCACCCGGCCGGTCAGGTCGACCAGGCAGGTGGCCAGGTAGTCGACCCCGACCTCGACGCCGAGGCCGTGCGGCCCGGTGGGGGACAGGTGCAGCGCGGTTCCACGCCTTCCGGGGCCGCTGCGGGCCTCGGCCGCGCCCTCGACCACCAGCGCGGCGCCGATCATCCGGTCGACGAGGCTGGACACGGTGGCCTTGGTGAGACCGGTCCTGGTGGCCACGGCGGCGCGGGACGAACCGGGAGCGGTGGCGATCGCGTCGAGCACGAGCGCCGAGTTCAGCCTGCGGACGGTGTGCTGACCGGCCGGACCAGGACGGCTGGACGCGGGAGACCCCGGAGTGGAGCGGCTTGAGGGGGAGGAGGGCTGATGACCTGAGCGGCTGACAGCGATGGGCGGCGTTGGGTCCGGTTGGCCGAGGGTGGTGGACCGGGGCGGTTCCGCGTCGGTTCCGGCGGTCGCCTTCTCGTCAGCCGTCTCGCCGGTCGCCGCTCCGGCCGTCACCGGTGCCCCCGCCCCGGAAGCGCCCACCCGCTGCCCTGCGGTTCCCGGAGCGCTCTGCTTCGCTGTTCGCGGGGCTTGCCGGTTGGTCGGCTGCGGGCTGGACACCACTGGATAGTATCCGTCGAACGCGATAAGTTCAGGCATCAAACTTATTGGAGGTTCACCGTGACCGACTTCAGCTTCGGCCTGTGGACGGTTGGCTGGCAGGGTCGTGACCCGTTCGGGGACGCGACCCGCCCCGTCCTCGACGCGCCAACGGCGGTGCGCAAGCTCGCCGAGCTGGGCGCCTGGGGCGTCACCTTCCACGACGACGACCTGATCCCCTTCGGGGCCAGCGCCGCCGAGCGGGACCAGCGGGTCTCCGCGTTCCGCAGCGCGCTCGACGAGACCGGGCTCGTCGTGCCGATGGTGACGACGAACCTGTTCACCCACCCCGTCTTCAAGGACGGCGGTTTCACCAGCAACGACCGGTCGGTGCGCCGGTTCGCGCTGCGCAAGGTGCTGCGCAACCTGGAGCTGGCCGCCGAGCTGGGCGCCAAGACGATCGTGCTGTGGGGCGGTCGCGAGGGCTCCGAGACGGACGCGGGCAAGGACGTGCAGGCGGCGCTGGAGCGGTACCGCGAGGCGCTGGACACGGTCGCGCAGCACTCCGTCGACCAGGGCTACGGGTTCCGGTTCGCGCTGGAGCCCAAGCCCAACGAGCCGCGCGGCGACATCCTGCTGCCGACCGTCGGGCACGCGCTCGCGTTCATCTCCACCCTCCAGCACCACGAGCTGGTCGGCGTGAACCCCGAGGTCGGCCACGAGCAGATGGCCAACCTGAACTTCGTCCACGGCATCGCGCAGGCGCTGTGGCAGAAGAAGCTGTTCCACATCGACCTCAACGGGCAGAAGGGGCCGCGCTTCGACCAGGACCTGGTCTTCGGGCACGGCGACCTGCTCTCGGCGTTCTTCCTGGTCGACCTCCTGGAGAACGGCGGCTACGACGGCCCCCGCCACTTCGACTACAAGCCGCTGCGCACCGAGGACGTCGACGGCGTGTGGGACAGCGCCGCCGCGAACATGCGCACCTACACCCTGCTCAAGGAGCGCGCGCAGGCCTACCGCGCCGACCCCGAGGTGCAGGAGGCGCTGCGGGTCAGCGGCGTCACGGAGCAGGCCGTGCCGACGCTCGGCGAGGGCGAGTCCATCGCGGACTTCCTCGCGGCCGACGAGTCGTTCGACCCCGACAAGGCCGCCGAGCGCGGGTACGGGTTCGTGAAGCTGTCGCAGCTGGCCCTGGAGCACCTCCTGGGCGCCCGCTGATGGCGCTGGTCGCGGGCGTCGACTCCTCCACCCAGTCCTGCAAGGTGGTGGTGCGCGACGCCCAGACCGGCGCGCTGGTCCGGGAAGGGCGTGCTTCGCACCCGCCGGGCACCGAGGTGCACCCCGACGAGTGGTGGACCGCGCTGCGGACGGCCATCGACGCCGCAGGTGGGCTCGACGACGTCGAGGCCGTCTCGGTGGCCGCGCAGCAGCACGGCATGGTGTGCCTGGACGCGTCCGGCGAGGTCGTGCGACCCGCGCTGCTGTGGAACGACACGCGGTCGGCGGGCGCCGCCGCGGACCTGACCGCCGAGCTCGGCGCGCAGGCGTGGGCGGACGCCACCGGCAGCGTGCCGGTCGCCTCGCTCACGGTCACCAAGCTGCGGTGGCTGGCCCGGAACGAGCCCGAGGCCGCCGCGCGGGTCGCCGCCGTGTGCCTGCCGCACGACTGGCTGACCTGGAAGCTGCGCGGCGGCGGCGACCTGGCCGACCTGGTCACCGACCGCAGCGACGCGAGCGGCACCGGCTACTGGTCCCCGGTCACCGGCGAGTACCGGCCCGACCTGCTGGAACTGGCCATGGGCCGGGTGCCCGAGGTGCCTCGGGTCGCCGGACCCGCCGAGCTGATCGGCGGCCGGTACGGGGTCGGCGCGGGCGACAACGCGTCGGCCGCGCTGGGCGTGCAGATCCAGCCCGGTGACGTGGTGGTGTCCGTGGGCACGTCCGGTACCGCGTTCGCGCGGTCCGAGGCGGCGGCTGCGGACGGGACCGGGATCGTGAACGGGTTCGCCGACGCGGAGGGCACCTACCTGCCGCTGGTGTGCACGCTGAACGCCTCCCGCGTCCTGGACGCCACCGCCGCGATGCTCGGCGTCGACCTGGACCGGCTGTCCGAGCTGGCGCTGGGCGCGGAGGCCGGTGCGGGCGGGCTGGCCTTCGTGCCGTACCTGGAGGGCGAGCGCACCCCGAACCGGCCGGACTCCACCGGGGCGCTGCACGGGCTGCGGCTGGACACGGCCACGCCCGGACACCTGGCGCGGGCCGCCGTCGAGGGGATGCTGTGCAGCCTCGCGGACGCGATCGACGCGCTGCGGGCCGTCGGCACCCCGGTCAGCCGGGTCCTGCTGATCGGTGGCGGGGCTCGGGCGCGGGCGGTGCGGGAGATCGCGCCCGCCGTGCTCGGGTGCCCGGTGCTGGTGCCCGAGCCGGGGGAGTACGTCGCCGACGGCGCCGCCAGGCAGGCCGCCTGGGCGGTCGGCGGCGCCGACGCCCCGCCGGTCTGGACGTCGCTGACCTCGGCCTCCTTCACCGCCGAGGCCACGCCGTTCGTGCGCGAGCGGTACGCCGAGGCACGGGACCTGACGGTGCCCCGGTTGGGCTGAGGCGCGCGAGCGCGGGACTCGGGCGGGTGATCCGGGGGGTTTCCGGGTCACCCGCCCGCTCGTGCCGGGGGTGCCGCCGAAGGGCGCGGTTGGGGCGGGTCGCTGCGGGTAACCGGGCGCGATCCGCTCAGACCGGAGGTGGGAGCTGTGCGCGCTACCGTGCTCAACTGCACGTTGAAGAAGTCGCCCGCGCCGTCCAACACCGGGGCGCTGGCCTCGGTCGTGGTGGGGGCGCTCCGGGAACGCGGGGTCGACGTCGTCGAGCACCGGATCGCCGACCTCGACGTCGGGCCCGGTGTGGAGACCGACCTCGGGGACGACTGGACCGCCGTGCACCGGGACCTGCTCGGCTCGGAGATCCTGGTCATCGCCACGCCCACCTGGGTCGGCAGGCCCTCGTCCCTGGCCCAGCGGGTGCTGGAGCGGATGGACGCGATGATCTCCGAGCAGGACGGGGACGGCAGGCCCGTCGCCTACAACCGGGTCGCGGGCGTCGTCGTCACGGGCAACGAGGACGGGGCGCACCACGTCGTCAGCGAGGTCGCGGGCGGGCTCGGGGACATCGGGTACACGATCCCCGGACAGGCCTGGACGTACTGGAACATGGGGCCCGGCCCCGGACCCGACTACTCGGACACCGACCACGGGCACGAGTGGGCGCACAGCACCGGGCGGACCATGGCGGCCAACCTGCACGCCGTCGCCGTCGCGCTGGCCGCGAACCCCGTCCCCGCGCCCTAGGGACGCCTGACCCCCGCGCTTCGCCGAGGACGAGAACGAGAACGAAGGCGGAGGCGGGGGCGGGGGAGCGGGTGGGCTCGCGGGTGTGGTGGTCCGGCCCGTGGGCCAGAGGCGTGCCGCGTGCAGGACGGCGCGCAGGACACCGCGTGCGGCGCCGCGCAGGGAAGACCGCAGCAGTGCGGCGCGGGAGAGCGGTGCGGGGGGAACCGGGATGTGTTCGTCGGGCATGAATCCGAAGCTAGAGCGCCCGGTCCACGCCCGGCAGTCGCAGATGTGCAAGTTGTGGACAACCACCGAGCCTGTGGACGAACCGCAGCGGGGACCGGGCGCGGGTGGTAGGGGCGACGGGTCAGAACAGGGCGGTCCAGCCCATCAGCTCCGCCACCACGAAGGCCACCACCAGGACGGTCAGGACGATGACCGCCACCAGGGTCACCACCGGCGCCACCTTCGACGGCATCGGTTGGGGGTGGGACAGGCCTGAGGTCTGGCCCGAGTCCGGCGGCGTGTCGCCCGGCGCGACTCCGCCGCCCGGCTCCAGGCCCGGTGTGCGCGCGGGGTTGGGGTCAGGCGGTTTCGCGGTCATACGGGGCGTGTACCCGACCGGGCCCGTGTGAATCCGACGTCACACGGGTAAACGAAATCCCATGAGCGGCCTACAGGACGAGTTGCTGCGCACCCTGACCAAGGTGGCCAAGGCGCTGCGCGCTGAGGGCATCCCGTTCGCACTGGCGGGCGGCTGCGCGGTGTACGCGCGCGGCGGACCCTCCACCGAGCACGACGCGGACATCCTGGTCCGCGAGGAGGACGCCGCCGAAGCCGTGCGGGCGCTGGTCGCCGTCGGCATGCGGGCGGCCGAGCCGCCGGAGGACTGGCTGCTGAAGGTCTACGACGGCGACCTGCTGGTGGACCTGCTCTACCGGCCCAACGAGCTGCCGGTGACCACCGAGACGCTGGAGCGGGCCGAGGAGCTGCAGGTCGGCTCCGTGGTGCTGCCGGTGATGCCCGCGACCGAGGTGATGATCGGCAAGCTCCTCGTGCTCGACGGGCACCGCTGCGACTTCAGCGCACTGCTGCCCTTCGCCCGCGCGCTGCGCGAGCAGATCGACTGGGAGAAGGTCCGGGAGGCCACCGGCCACTCGCCCTACGCCGAGTCGTTCCTGCTGCTGGTGGAGCGGCTGGACATCATCGCGCCGGAGGTCGACCCGGTGCGGGAGAGGAGCGCGTCATGACCGACGAGCCCGAGCAGTACCTCGCCGCCCGGTTGCGCCGGGCCATCGCCGAGGACCCCCGGACCACCGAGATGGGGGTTCGCGTCACCGTTCGGGGTGATACCGCGCTGCTCTCCGGTGACGTCGCGAGCCCGGAGCGGCGGGCGGAGCTGGAAGCGGTGATCCACGACGTCGCCCCGGAGCTGACCGTGCTCGACGACGTGAAGGTCGTCCCGGTCGGCGAACCCGAAGGACAGGAGGACCTCCGATGATCCGCATCGCCGCCGTGGGCGACGTGCACCTGGACGAGTCGGCGCGCGGTCGGATGCGGCCCGCGCTGGAGAACGTCGCCGAGCACGCCGACGTGCTGCTGCTGGCCGGTGACCTGACCAGGCACGGGACCGTGGACGAGGCCAAGGTCGTCGCGGACGAGTACCGGGGGCTGCCGGTGCCGGTGGTCGCGGTGCTCGGCAACCACGACCACCACGACGACCGGCCCGACGAGGTGACGAGCGTGCTGCGCGACGGCGGCCTGATCGTCCTGGAGGGCGAGGGCGCCGTGTTCACCATCGGGGACCGCACGCTCGGCGTCGCCGGGGTGAAGGGCTTCGGCGGCGGGTTCGCGGGCAAGTGCGCCAGCGCGTTCGGCGAGCGGGAGATGAAGGCGTTCATCGGGCACACCACCGAGGTCGCCGAGCGGCTCCGGACCGCGCTCGAAGGGCTCGACACCGACGTCAAGGTCGCGCTGACCCACTACGCGCCGGTGCCGGACACGCTGCGCGGCGAACCGCTGGAGATCTACCCGTTCCTCGGGTCGTACCTGCTGGGCGAGGCCGTCGACGCCACCGGGTGCCAGCTGGCTGTGCACGGGCACGCGCACTTCGGCACCGAGCAGGGCATGACGCCCGGTGGGGTGCGGGTGCGCAACGTCGCCCAGCCGATCATCCGCGCCGCGTACTCGGTGTACGGCGTCGAACCGGCCAACCTCGAACCCAGGGTCGCCCACGCCTGACCGGCGCTGAGAGAAGAACACCGAAAGCGAGGAGGCCCGCCCCCGGATCGGGGGCGGGCCTCCTCGGTGGTGCGGGTGGATCAGGACAGCGGGTCGCGGTGCGTCGCGCCGCCGAGGGCGCCCGTGCCGGGGCCGGCGAGACCGGGGGTCGCGCCGGGGCCCGCGACGCCCGGCGTGGCGCCGGGGTTCGGGGTCGCGGTGGTGCCGCCGGGCGGCATCCGGTGCGCGTCCTCGCCCGTCTGCGGGTCGCGGGGCACGTCACCGCGCCAGGAGCCGGTCTCGGAGCCGGAGTTCTCGATGAACTCCTTGAACCGCTTCAGGTCGCCGTTCACGCGGTGCTCCACGATGCCCAGCGCGGCCCCGGCCTTCTCGGTCAGGGTCTCGGGCTCGTAGTCCATCTGCAGGTGGACCCTGGTCTGCCGGTCGTTGAGCCGGTGGAACGTGACCACACCGGCCTGCTGCGGGCCCTCCACCGTGTGCCAGGCGACCCGCTCGTCCGGGTGCTGCTCGGTGATCTCCGCGTCGAACTCGCGCTTCACGCCACCGATGCTGGTGACCCAGTGGGTCCGGGTGTCCGACACCTGGGTGATGTTCTCGACGCCCTCCATGAAGCTGGGGAACGACTCGAACTGGGTCCACTGGTTGTACGCGGTGCTGACCGGGACCTCGACGTCCACGGACTTCTCGATCGTCGTCACTGTGTCGCAACCTCTCCGCTCGTGGTCTTCGGTCCCTCACCGAGTACCCTCCGAACGGGGATTAACACGGTGTTTCTCAAGCGATAAAAGGGAAACACCACTGGGAACGGTTCGTGGTCCGGTCCACTGTGGACGTGCGCCACCCGATCGGAACCGGTCCGCTCCGGTCGGGTGCGCCCGCGCCCGCGCTCCGTAGCGTTCCCGGTGGCGGAAGGGGACGGGCGTGCTGGAACGGCTCAACGAGGCCATGGAGCGCATCGAACAGGCCCTGCCGGGCGAGGTCGACGTCGCGGAGCTGGCGCGGATCGCGCTGACCTCCGAGCACCACCTGCGGCGGATGTTCTCGGCGCTGGCCGGGATGCCGCTGTCGGAGTACGTGCGGCGGCGCAGGCTCACGCTCGCGGCGGCGGAGGTGGTGGCGGGGCGGCGGACGTTGCTGGACATCGCCGTCGACCACGGCTACGCCTCCAACGAGGCGTTCACCAGGGCTTTCCGGGCCGTGCACGGCGTGGGCCCCGGTGCGGTCAGGCGGACCGGGGCGGCGCTCAGCTCGCAGTCGAGGATGGCCTTCCGCCTCGTCATCGAGGGGAGCAGCGACATGCGGTACCGGATCGTGGAACGGGCGGAGTTCGCCGTCGTCGGGCGCAAGGCCAGGGTGCCCCTGGTCCACAAGGGGATGAACCCGCACATCGCGGACTTCATCCGGGGGCTCGACAAGGCGGAGTTCGCCGAGATCAAGAAGCTCAACAACGAGGAGCCGAGCGGGGTCGTCGGGGTCAGCGCCGACCTGGACCCGTCCCGCGCGGAGGGCACCGAGCTGGACTACTACCACGGGGTCGCCAGCTCGCTGCCGGTCCCGGAGGGGCTGGACGCGCTCCCGGTGGCCGCCGGGACGTGGGCGGTGTTCTCCAGCACCGGGGAGTTCCCGAGGGCGCTGCAGGAGATGTGGCGGGACGTGTTCACCCAGTGGTTCCCGTCGAACCCGTACCGCAGCCGCCCCGGCCCGGAGATCCTCAGCAGCACCGTGTTCGACGACGGGAAGACGGCCGAGGCCGAGCTGTGGATTCCCGTGGAGAAGGAGTAGCGGCGTGCCGAGCGGGTGGCGCGGTCCCTGGGGCCGCGCCACCCGCGCGCGTCACGGCTTGAGCAGCACCTTCACCGTGTTGTCGCGCTTGGCCTGGAAGTCCGCGTACGCCTCGGGCGCGCGGGCCAGCGGCACCCGGTGGGTCGCGAAGTCGTCCACGCCCAGCGGGTCGTCGTCGGTGAGCAGCGGCAGGATCTCCGGCACCCACCGCCACACGTTCGCCTGGCCCATCCGCAGCTGGACCTGCTTGTCGAACAGGGTCATCATCGGCATCGGGTCGGCCATCCCGCCGTACACCCCGACCACCGAGATCGTGCCACCGCGCCGCACCAGCTCGATCGCGGTGTGCAGCGCCACCAGGGGGTCGACGCCCGCCGTGCGCATCAGCTTGGCCGCCACCGGGTCCGGCAGCAGACCGGTCACCTGCTGGGCCAGCTTGCCAGCCGTGCCGCCGTGCGCCTCCATGCCGACCGCGTCGATCACCGCGTCCGGACCGCGCCCGCCGGTCAGCTCGCGCACCCGCTCCACCAGCTCCGGCTCGCGGGCGTCGATCGCCCGCACGCCGCGCCCGTGCGCCCGCTGCAACCGCTCCGGCACCAGGTCGATGCCGATCACCGTCTCCGCGCCCCGGTGCAGCGCCACCCTGGCCGCCATGTCGCCGATCGGCCCGAGGCCCAGCACCGCCACCGAACCGCCGGGCGGCACCGCCGCGTACTCCACGGCCTGCCACGCGGTCGGCAGCACGTCCGACAGGTACACGAACCGGTCGTCCGGCGGCCCGTCCGGCACCTTGATCGGCAGCTTGTTCCCGAACGGCACCCGCAGGTACTCGGCCTGCCCGCCGGGCACCTGCCCGTACAGCTTGGTGTAGCCGAACAGCGAGGCCCCGCTGCCGTACTCGCGCACCTGCGTCGTCTCGCACTGCGACTGCAACCCCTGCGAGCAGGTGAAGCAGGTCCCGCAGGAGACGTTGAACGGCACCACCACCCGGTCGCCGGGCTTGACCGCCGTCACCTCGGGCCCGACCTCGGCCACCACGCCCATCGGCTCGTGCCCGAGCACGTCGCCCTCGTCGATGAACGGCCCGAACAGCTCGTACAGGTGCAGGTCCGACCCGCACACCCCGGACGAGGTGATCTTCACGATCACGTCGTCCGGCTCCTGCAGGATCGGGTCCGGCACGGTGTCCACGCGCACGTCCCGCTTACCGTGCCAGGTCACAGCCTTCACGGCACTCCCTCCGGCTCGTCGGTCCCCCGTCCCCCGAGGCGTTCCCGCGAAGGGGCCGGGCAAACCGGGCGGGGCGAACGGGTCCGGCGGGGACGGTCGGGCGCGTCCACGCCGGACGCGCTCAGTTCTTCCTGGCCGCCGCCGAGGCCCGCCGGTTGGCGCGCTTGACCGCCTCCACCAGCTCCCGCTTGTCCATCGACGACCGGCCGGGCACGTCGAGCCGCTTGGCCAGCTCGTACAGGTGCCGCTTGCTCGCGTTGGCGTCCACGCCCTCGTGCGTCGCGCCCCGCCGCCGGGGCGGGGCGCCGGACGAGCGCTGGTCGGACGGCCCGGTGCGCGCCTTGCGCTCCCAGTGGTCGCCGACCTTCTCGTAGGTGCGCTTGAGCGCCGCGAACGCCGTGCGGTGCGCCCGCTCGCCCTCCCCGTACTGCTCGACCGCGCTGTCGTGCGCCTTCGACCACGTCCGCCGCGCCCCCTCCGGGGACCGGCTGATCGTGTCGGGCATCTCCTCGCTCGTGGGCACGGCGTACCTCCCTGGTTCGCTGGAACCGGTCGGGTACCCGCGCCCGCGCGGGTCATGCCGGGTCCACAGTGGACCCCTCGTCGTCGGGCGGCTCGCCGTCGCGCACCACGACCACCTGCCCGGTGTGCTCCAACCGGTACCCGACGCCGCGCACCGTCGAGATGAACCGCGCCGCGTCGCCGAGCTTGCGCCTGATCCGCCGGATGTGGACGTCCACCGTCCTGGTGTCCACCACGGGACTGGCGCCCCACACCCGGTGCATCAGCGCGTGCCGCCGGTGCACCCGGTCGGGGTGCTCGCACAGGTGCAGCAGCAGGTCGAACTCCAACCTGGTCAGCTCGACCCGCTCGCCCCGGTGCAGCACCCGCCTGGAATCGGCCAGCACCACCAGCGCGGGCTCGCGGCGCGCCGGCTCGACCGCCCGCACCTCCACCTCGGCCCCCGGCAGGTCCAGTGCGGCGCGCAGCGCGTCCGCCAGCCGCCGCGCCATCTGCTCGGGGCCCGTCACGCGGATGCTGATCGTCACGTCGACGCTCGTGGCCTCCGGGACCAATCCACCCACCCCCACACCATGATCGGATCAGGACGCGCGGGCCGGGGTCAACGAGGTCCACCCGATGAGACCTGTCGGCGGGGGAGTGGACCCCGCCCCCGGCGCGCGCGGGACCGAACCCGCCGGGGCACCCGAGGGGCGGGGCGAGCGCGGCACGGGGGACAACCGGGTGATCCGGTGATCGTCCCACCGGCCCACCAACCGGTAGACCGGTTCACCCGCACCGGTGCTCCTCTCCGTCGCTTTGCGGCCACCTGGCACCAGCGCGACCACGACCCGCAACCGGTCGGCCCCCGCACGCGGTCCGATCAGCGCATCGCAGGTCACGCATACAGCTAACCCCCGTGAACGGGTGCTGGTGCTTGTCCTGATCGGGCGGACGGTTGTACGGTGCGCAACTTCCCCTTGGCGTTAGCGGAGACCCGGTTCGGGATGCCCGCGGAGAACGCCCGCAAGTTCCAGCAGGTGGCGGCCCAGCAGAACCTCGTCATCGACGTCCGCGCGACCAACCAGCACGCCGTGCCGTGGCTGCGCGCCGGAGCCCTGCCCAAGCCGGAGGCCATCAAGGCCAAGACCATCGACGAGCGCGACGTGCGCCTCGGCGCGCGGCCCCGCCACCTGGGCCTGGTCGGCTTCTTCGACCCGATCGAACCGCGCCGCGACCGCTCCGAGGCGGTGCTCAAGCGGTTCGCCATGCGCAGAGCCGAGTACGACGCGCTCGGCCCGAAGATGGCCGTGCTGGCCGAGCGCGGCGAGTTCTTCGTCCGGGGCGGCGTCGTGCACGGCCACGACCGCGCGGGCAGGCTGCGCCCGGTCACCGGCGACCACGACGTGTTCGACATCAGGAACGCGTTCGGCGGCGAGATCAGCGACGAGCGCTACCACCGGGCCGTGGCCACCATGATCTCCCTGGACATGGGCGTCACGCACGGTGCGCACATGATGTGGCAACCGGTCACCGAGGGCGACCGCGCCATCTTCGAGTCGATCGCCCGCGACGGCAGCCCCAAGCTCAGGTTCCACCCGGACGGCTCGCTGTCCTCGGGCGACTTCCGCCCGGTCGGCGCCGTCGAGTACCGCCCCGACCACCTGCCCCTCGGCGCGGTCGGCAGGCCGGACGGCGCCCCGCGCCCGCGCGTCGCGCTCGCGGGCGTCGGCGGCTGGCGCGGGCAGCTCCACGAGCCCGTCTCCGCGATGAGCGCCCTGCCGTAGAGCGGCCCGAGGAGTCCGGAGGGGAGCCGCGCCGTGCGCGCCGCGAACGGCTCCCGCGATCGCGGGTGGAGGCGACCGCCGCCCGCACCGGGCCGCAGCAGGGGTGCGCCCCGCCTGAACGAGGTCAGGCGGGGCGCGGATCGAGCGGGCGGCGCTCAGCCGTCGGTGAGCAGCGGGGCCGCCGACTTCTTCGCCTCGGACGCGGCGGCCTGCGGGTCCTCACCGCCCTTGAGCACGCGCTGGACCATCGTCCACACCACCTCGGACAGCTGCGGGTAGTTCGACCCGTAGGCCACCCTCGGCCGCGACTTCTCCAGCTGGGCGGCGAAACCGGCCACGCTCGGGTCCCACTGCCAGGCCGGGTCGGCCACCGTGTCGGACCGGTTGGGCAGCCCGCCCAGACCCGCGCCCAGCTCGGTGACGTTCTCCTTGTCGTCGGCCAGCGACTTCACCAGGTCCCAGGCGGCCTCGGTGCTGCGCGCGCCCTTGCCGATCACCCAGGTCTCCCCGGACAGCGCCGACGCCTCCCCGGCGGGACCGGCGGGCAGCGGGGCCACCGACCAGGCCATGCCGGAGGAGTTCAGCGGCTTGACCGAGGAGGTGCCGCCGATCAGCATCGCGCACGACCCGCTCGCCACCGCCTGCGCGGCCTGCTCGCCGTCCCAGCCGAGCACCGCGTTCGGCACGCTGCCGTCGGCGGCCATCAGGTCGTGCAGGAACGCCAGCGCGTCGGTCGCGCCGTCCAGGTCGGTCAGGTCCCCGCCGGACTGCCACAGCAGCGGCAGGAACGTCGCGGTCAGCTCCTCGCCGGGCAGCCCGGCGAAGCACAGCCCGGACCGCTGCGGGTTGGTCAGCGCCTTCGCCGTGGTGCGCAGGCCCTCCCAGGTGGTGGGGGGCGCGCCGAGCATCAGGTCGCGGTTGTACAGCAGGGCGTTGGTCTCGGTGCGCAGCGGCACGCCCCAGACCTTGTCGCTCCAGGTCACGCTCGCCCTGACCGGGCCGAGGAACTTGCCCCCGGTCTCCCACTGCTCGAAGAGCTTGGTCAGGTCGGTGATGGCGTTCTGCTTGGCCAGCCTCGGCAGGTCGGCCTGGTCGACCACGACCACGTCGGGGAACGCCCCGGAGGTCGCGGCCTGGTCGAGCTTCGCGCGGATCTCCGCGCGCGGGATGGAGGTCCGCTTGACCTCCACCTCGGGGTGGGCGTCCTGGTAGCGCTGCACCATGGCCTGCGCCGCCTGGTCGGCCGTCGCCGACTC
This sequence comes from Actinosynnema pretiosum, assembly GCF_024171695.1. Taxonomy (GTDB): domain Bacteria; phylum Actinomycetota; class Actinomycetes; order Mycobacteriales; family Pseudonocardiaceae; genus Actinosynnema; species Actinosynnema pretiosum. Next base: position 372,970 of record NZ_JAMTCF010000008.1, read on the forward strand.
GTAGGAGTCCCACCAGGTCAGGGTGACCTTCTCGGGTTCATCGGGATTTGCCCCGCAAGCGGAGGCGGCGAGCACCGCCGCCGCCGTGAGCAGTGCTCGAAATCGCATCTCGCCCCGCAGGTCGACGTGGGAAGGACGGCAGCCGTCCTACTCCGCAGCCTGCCGCAATGTCAAGATCGCCTGGTCAGCGCGTTTCCGGTAGGCGGTGCTGGGGCGGCGACGGCTCGGACTGCGCGGGCAGCACGAGGCGCGGCGCCGGTTGGTCCAGCGGCTCCCAGTCGAGTCCGGCGAGGTAGGTCGCCGCCAGCTCGTCGTAGATCGGTGTGCTCACAGGCGGGGATGGTGTCGCGTCGCGCGCCCCGCTGCGCCGTTTCTCACCTGTGTGAGTGACAAACACCCGGTGGAAACCCCGCGTTAGTGCGGTCACGGGCCCGTCGCGGGCCGATCGCGGGCGGTGGGCCGGGTTCGGGGGCACACTCGACCGGCGCCCGCGCCGCCGCGTCGCGCCGAGCCGCCGGAGGGACCGCCCCGATGAGCCGAGCACGTGAGCACGCCACCGGGCGCAGCGCCGGTGGGGGGAGCAGCAGCGCGAACGGGACCGGACGGGCGGGCGCCGTGCCCGCGAGCCGGTCGGCGGGCGTCCCGGCCAGGGTGCCCAGCCCGCAGCGGCCCGGCCGCCCCGGCACCGCCCTCGGCCGCTGGCTGCTGCGCCACCGCGTCTCGCCCGCAGGGCCCGAGGCGGACGCCGCGCACAGCAGACCGCAGGCGTGGTGGAAGGTCATGTGCCTGACCGGCGTCGACTACTTCTCCACCCTGTCCTACCTGCCGGGCATCGCCGTGCTCGCGGCGGGCGCGCTGTCCCCGCTGGCGACGCTGCTGATCGTCGCGCTGACCCTGCTCGGGATGCTGCCCATGTACCGGCGGGTCGCCCACGAGTCGCCGCACGGGCAGGGCTCGGTGGCGATGCTGGAGGACCTGCTGCCGTTCTGGCGGGGCAAGCTGTTCGTGCTGGTGCTGCTGGGCTTCGTGGCCACCTCGTGGATCGTCACCATCACCCTGTCCTCGGCCGACGCGACCGTGCACCTGCTGGAGAACCCGAGCTCGCCCGCGTTCCTGCACGGGCACGAGGTGCTGGTCACCGTCGTGCTGCTGCTCCTGCTCGGCGGGGTGTTCCTGCTCGGCTTCACCGAGGCGGTCGGCGTCGCGATCCCGCTGGTCGCGGTGTTCCTGCTGCTCAACGCGACCGTGATCGCCTCCGGCGCGGCCGAGCTCGTGGCCAGGCCGGAGGCGCTGACCGCGTGGACCGACCGGCTCGCCGAGGGCGGCGGCGGGGTCGGCGGGGTGCTCGGACCGGCCGTGCTCGCGTTCCCGCTGCTCGTGCTCGGCCTGTCCGGCTTCGAGACCGGCGTCAGCATGATGCCGCTGGTGGCCGCGCGGGGCGCGACCGAGCGGGAGCGGGTGGCCGACCGGGTGCGCAACACGCGCAAGCTGCTCACCGCCGCCGCGCTGATCATGTCCGGGTACCTGGTGGCCACCAGCGTCCTGACCACCGTGCTGATCCCCGCCGAGGCGTTCCAGCCCGGCGGCGCGGCGGACGGGCGGGCGCTGTCGTACCTGGCGCACGAGCGGCTGGGCGCGGGGTTCGGCGCGGCCTACGACCTGAGCAGCGTGCTGATCCTGTGGTTCGCGGGCGCGTCCGCGATGGCCGGGCTGGTCAACATCGTGCCGCGCTACCTGCCCGCGTACGGCATGGCCCCGGAGTGGGGGCGCGCGGTCCGCCCGGTCGTGCTGGTCTACACCACGATCAGCGTCGGGATCACGGTCGCGTTCGGCGCCGACGTCAACGCCCAGGCCGGGGCCTACGCGACCGGCATCCTGGCCATGATGGTGTCCGGCGCGGTCGCGGTGTCGGTCTCCGCCTGGCGCGCCGGTCGGCGGAGGGCGGGGACCGGGTTCGCCGTGCTCACCCTCGTGCTGCTGTACGCGCTCGCCGAGAACGTGCGGGCCAAGCCGGACGGCATCGCCATCTCCGCCGCGTTCGTCCTCGGCATCGTGCTGATCTCCCTGGTGTCGCGGGTGTCCAGGACCACCGAGCTGCGTGCCGACGCGATCGACTTCGACGAGCGGGCGCGCGGGTTCCTGGACGACCTGCTGCGCCACGACGGCCAGCTCAACATCATCGCGAACAAGCGGCAGGCCGGGGACGCGCTGGAGTACCGGGCCAAGGAGCGGGTGCAGCGCGGCCTCAACCCGGTGCCGGGCGGGGCGGCGGTGGTGTTCCTGGAGGTCGACGTGGTCGACCCGTCCGAGTTCAGCGACGTGCTGCGGGTGCGCGGGGTGGAGGTCGGCGGGTTCCGGGTGCTGCGCGCGGACAGCCCCGCCGCGCCCAACGCGATCGCCGCCGTGCTGCTGGCGCTGCGCGACGCCACCGGGGTCCGGCCGCGCTGCTACTTCGAGTGGGCCGAGGGCAGCCCGCTCACCCACCTGCTCCGCTACCTCGTCCTCGGGCAGGGCGACACCGCGCCGGTGGTGCGGGAGATCCTGCGCGAGTGCGAGCCCGACCCGGAGCGCAGGCCCGCCATCCACCTGGGCGGGGGTTGATCCCGCGCGCGGAATTCCGAAGGACACCCGGAAGTGGGCACAGGTGCCAGGTTTGCCCCCGCCCGGAGCCGGTTATCCGGTGAGGGACGAGAGCGCGGTGACCGCCGCCCCCCTGCGGTCGCCGAGGAGACCGGGATTTCCCCCTCCCCCCTGGGAACCCGGTCGAACGCCTCGTCGGGAGGCCGCCCGGCGCGTGCGCCGGGCGGACCCAACCCTTCGCGGGTACCGAACCCCGCCCCACCGATCCGGTGGGGCGGGGTTCGCGCTTTCCCGGCCCGCGCGCCACTTCACCGCGCCCGCGCGTTCGCGCGCCCGCGTGCCCGCGTGGCCGGGTGGTCACCCACCCGGCCACGCGCGCCCTCAGTCCTGCGCCCGGTTCGGCGTGCGCCGCCTCGGCGCCCGACCGGCGGGCTGGGTGATGCCCTCCGGCGGTTCCGGCGCGGCCGGGACCTGGAGCACCAGCGGGTTCTCCGGCTCCACCTCGACCTCCTCGCCGTGGTGCCGGATGCGCAGCGCCGGACCGGACACGACCCGGTAGGTGGTCTTGCCCTCCTCCACCACCACGCACAACCGGCTGCCCCGGTAGGTCATCCGGAATGAGAACCGGTTCAGCCCCACCGGCAGCCGGGGCGCGAAGTCCAGGCCGCCGCTGTGGTCCCGCATCCCGCCGAACCCGGCCACCAGCCCCAGCCACACCCCGGCCAGCGAGGCCATGTGCAGTCCGTTGTGGACGTTGTGGTGCAGGTCGTGCAGGTCGGTGAACGCCGCCTCGGACAGGTAGTCGTAGGCCAGGTCCAGCGCGCCCACCTCGGCCGCCAGCACCGCCTGCGTCGCCGCCGACAGCGACGAGTCCCGCACCGTCCGCGCCTCGTAGTAGGCGAAGTTGCGGGCCTTCTGCGCCGCCGTGAACGCGTCACCGCGCAGGTGCATCGCCAGCACCAGGTCGGCCTGCTTCACCACCTGCTTGCGGTACAGGTCGAAGTACGGGTAGTTCAGCAGCAGCGGGTAGTCGTCGGCCTCGGTGGCCTCGAAGTCCCACTCGGCGTGCTTGGTGAACCCCTCGGACTGCTGGTGCACGCCCAGTTCGTCGTCGTAGGGCACGTTCATCGCCTCGGCCGCCCGCAGCCACGCCGCAGGTTCGTCCTCCTCCACGCCGAGGTGCTGGGCGACGTCGGGCAGCCGCTCGCACACCTCCGCCGCGACCCGCAGGTTCCGCTGCGCCATCAGGTTCGTGTAGACGTTGTTGTCCACCACGGCGGTGTACTCGTCCGGCCCGGTCACCCCGTCGACGCGGAACCCGTCGCCGGGCACGTGGTGGCCCAGCGACATCCACAGCCGCGCCGTCTCCACCAGGATCTCCGCGCCCGCCGACCGCTCGAACTCCTCGTCCCCGGTGGCCTGCGCGTACTGCGCCACCGCGTACGCCACGTCGCCGGACACGTGGAACGCCGCCGTGCTCGCGGGCCAGTAGGCCGAGCACTCCGCGCCGCTGATCGACCGCCACGGGAACGCCGCCCCGCCCAGCCCCAGAATCCGCGCCCGCTCCCGAGCGTCCTCCACGGTGGAGTGCCGCCAGGACAGGGCGTCCCGCGCCGCCTCCGGCACCGTGTAGGTCAGCACCGGCAGCACGAACGTCTCGGTGTCCCAGAACGCGTGCCCGTCGTAGCCGGGACCGGTCAGCCCCTTGCCCGCGATCGCCCGCGTCTCACCGCGCACCGCGGCCTGGAGCACGTGGAACAGCGCGAACCGCACCGCCTGCTGCAACTCCGGGTCGCCGTCGACCTCGACGTCGGCGCTGTTCCAGAACTCGTCCAGGAACTCGCGCTGCTCGGCGAGCAGCCCGTCCCACCCGGTCTGCAGCGCACCGGCCAGCGCCGCCTCCACCTGCGCGCGCAGCGCGGGCACCGACCGCTGCTTGGACCAGCCGTACCCCAGGTACTTCACGATCGTCAGCTTCTCGCCCGCCGCCACGTCCACCGCGACGGTGAACCGCGCCAGGTCCTCGTCCGCCTCGACCTCGGTGCGCAGCGAGTCGTTCGCCTCGACCTCGTGGTCCATCGCCGCCGCCATGCGCAGCCCGGAGGTGCGGGTGTGGTGCGCCAGCACCGCCCGCTTCCCGCGCGCGTAGGCGAAGTCCGCCACCAGCGGCGAGTCCAGCGCCTTCGCCACCCTCGGGTCGCCGGAGCGCTCCTCCACCGGCTCGTTGGCCAGCAGGTCCGACTGCACCACCAGCTGCACGTCCTGCACGGCCTCGACCTCGTAGCGGATCGCCGCCACCGCGCGCTGGGTCAGCGACACCAGCCGCTCGGTGCGCACGATCACGCGCTTGCCGGTCGGCGACTCCCACTCGGTGCGGCGGCGCAGCGTGCCGGTCCGGAAGTCCAGCTCCTGCTCGTGCTCGACGGTGCGCCCGTAGCGCAGGTCCAGCGGCTCGTCCTCCACGAGCAGCCGCAGCACCTTGCCGTCGGTGACGTTGACGACGGTCTGCCCCTCCTCGGGGTAGCCGTAGCCGCTCTCCCCGTAGGGCAGGTCGTGCTCCTCGTAGAACCCGTTGAGGTAGGTGCCCGGCAGCCCGCGCGGCTCGCCCTCCTCCAGCGTGCCGCGCATCCCGATGTGGCCGTTGGCCAGCGCGAACGTCGACTCGGTCTGCCGGAGGTCGGTCAGCGACAGGCCCTCCCAGCGCAGCGTCCAGGGCTGCACGCGGTAGCCGCTCACAGCAGCTCCGCCAGGTCCGCCACGACCACGTCGGCGCCGTGCGCGGCGAGCGCGTCGGCCTGGCCCGCGCGGTCCACGCCCACGACGAACCCGAACGCGCCCGCGCGCCCGGCCTGAACCCCGGCCAGCGCGTCCTCGAACACGGCGGCCCGCGCGGGCTCGACGCCCAGCGCCTTCGCGCCCGCGAGGAACGAGTCGGGCGCGGGCTTGCCCTTGAGGCCGTCGCGCACGATCGTCACGCCGTCCACCCTGGCCTGCACGTACCTCGCCAGGTCGCTGGCCTCCAGCACCTTCTCGGCGTTCGCGGAGGAGGTGACCACGGCGATCGCCAGACCGGCGTCGCGCGCGGCCTTCACGTAGTCGACGGAACCGGGGTAGGGGCTCACGCCCTCCTGGGCGATGACCTCCTCCAGCAGCTCGTTCTTGCGGTTGCCGACGCCGTGCACGGTGTCGGCCTCCGGCGGGTCGTCGTGGTCGCCCTCCGGCAGGACGACGCCCCTGGAGGCCAGGAACTCGCGCACCCCGTCGTAGCGGGGGCGGCCGTCGACGAACCGGACGTAGTCGGACTCGGTGAACTCGGGCTCGCCGCGCTGGGCGAGCAGCGCGTCGAACGTGCGCTTCCAGGCGCGGCGGTGCAGGACGGCGGTGCTCGTGAGCACCCCGTCCAGGTCGAACAGGCAGGCGGTGATCCCGTCGGGCAGACCCAGCGTCATGCGCCATGACTACCCGGTTCGGGCCACGGGTACCCCCGTGCGCACGGGTGGGCGCTCCGGGTCTCCGGCGCGCTCCCGACAGCCGAGAGGGGCTACCCCGTGGCCAAGCCGAAAGTGCTCGTCGTCGGGACCGGGTTCGCCGGTTTCCACGCGCTCAAGTCGCTGGAGAAGGCGCTGCCGCGCGACGCCGCCGAGCTGATCGCGGTCAACCCGACCGACTACACCCTGTACGTGCCGCTGCTGCCCGAGGTCGCGGGCGGCTCGCTCGACCCCCGGCGGGTCGCGGTGCCGCTGCGCACGAGCCTCAAGCGGACCCGGCTGGTGCTCGGCACCGCCACCGGCATCGACCCCGGGGCACGCACCTGCTCGGTCGTGGACGTGGAGGGGCGCGGGCGGGTCCTGGAGTGGGACCGGTTGATCGTCACGGCCGGGAGCGTGACCCGGATGCTGTCCGTCCCCGGCGTCGGCGAGCACGCGCTCGGGTTCAAGTCGGTGCCCGAGGCGCTGTACCTGCGCGACCACGTGCTGCGGCAGGTCGAGCTGGCCGAGCAGGCCGACGACCCCGAGGAGCGGGCGGCGCGCGCCACGTTCGTCGTGGTCGGCGCCGGGTACACCGGCACCGAGCTGGTCGCGCAGGGGCAGCGGATGACCGCCGAGGCGCTGCGGGCCCGGCGCGGGGCCCCCGGCGCGCTGCGACCGGACGAGTGCCGGTGGCTGCTGCTCGACATGGCCGACCGGGTGCTGCCGGGGCTGGACGCGCGGATGTCCGGGCCCGCGCGGAAGGTGCTGGAGTCGCGCGGGGTGGACGTGCGGATGAGGACCAGCGTCGCCGAGGTCACCGACACCTGCGCCCGGCTCACCGACGGCTCCGAGATCCCCACCCGCACCGTCGTGTGGTGCGTCGGCGTGCGGCCGGACCCGCTGGTGGAGGCGTCCGGGCTGCCCGCCGAGCGCGGGCGGGTCGTGGTGGACACCTCGCTGGCGGTGCGCGGGCTGGACGGGGTCTACGCGGCGGGCGACGTCGCGGCCGTGCCTGACCACTACAACCCCGGCGAGCCGACGCCGATGACCGCGCAGCACGCGCAGCGGCAGGGCGCGCTCGCCGGGCGGAACGCGGCGGCGTCGCTCGGGCACGGGAAGGTCGGCCGGTACAAGCACCGCGACCTGGGGTTCGTGGTCGACCTGGCCGGGATGGACGCGGTGGCCGACCCGCTGCACGTGCCGCTGCGCGGGGTGCCCGCGAAGCTCGTGGCGCGCGGGTACCACCTGCTGGCGATGCCGGGGAACCGGGTGCGGGTGGCCGCCGAGTGGATCGCCGACCTGCTGTCCGGGCGGCAGGTGGTGCAGTTCGGGCTGGTGCCGCGCGAGGGCGTGCGGCTCTCGGACGCGGACCGGCCGGGCAACCGGGTGGTCAAGGCCGGGAGCTGAGCGGGTGCGCGGCGGGCGTCCGGCCGGGGCCCGCCGCGCGCTGTCAGGCCGGGTCCGCCGCTCCCGCGCCGGGCCGCTCGTCCCGGAACCGCTCGAACCGCGCCAGCCAGCCGTCCACCTCGCGCAGCGCCGTCCCGTCGATCTCGTAGAGGCGTTTCGCGCCTTCCGCGCGCACTCGCGCGAATCCGCTCTCCCTGAGCACCCGGAGGTGCTGGGAGACCGCGGGTTGGGAGATCCCGAACTCCGCGTTGATCACTTCCGCGAGCGATCCCGCCGCCCGCTCGCCGTCCGCGAGCAATTCCAGGATGCGTCGCCTGATCGGGTCACCAAGAACGTCGAGGGCGTGCACGACCTCAGTATTTAGGTCGGGGCTTATATAAGTCAAGATTGAGTTACTGGAATTGTCGGTGGTCGGTGGCACTATCCCGAACAGGTGTTCGGATGTGGATCGGACGTGTTCGGAAGGAGCTGACGGCGATGCGCGTTCACCTCGATCCCCGGCAGTGGCCCGGCCGTGTCGTACCCGAGACAGAGCACGAGATCGACACGGCCGTCGAAGCGCTGTGCCTGAGGGCGAACTGGGCCGACGCGGACCGCGCGGGTGTGCGCGCCGTGCTGGTGCCCTGGTTCGGCGACGGCTGGTGCGTCGACGCCGTGCTGACGGCCGTCGACCGCCGCCCCGACGGCGCGCGGCAGGGCGCGCCGCGCCACCGCGACCAGGTGGCGCACGACTTCCTCCGCGCCCGGCTGCGCTCGTGGTGGCCGTCGGGGCAGCAGCGGTCGAAGCCGCCGGTGGAGGGGATGAGCCTGGGTGCGTGGTGGCGGGTCAACCGCCGCAACGCCCGGCTCAACGCCCCGCGCCGGGTGCCGCACCTGACGGAGGAGGGCGTGCGCGCCCGCGAGGAGGCGGGGGAGCGGCTGCGCGACCGGTTCCGCGACCCGGTCGAGCGGGCCAGGGCGCGCGGGCGGCGCAACCGGGAGGCGCTGGACGCGCTGCTGGTGCCCGGCCTGGCGGTGCCGACCTTCGCGGACTCGAACCGGCTGCTGGCGGACATCCGGGTGCCCGCGCACCCGGTGTGCCAGCGGTGCGGGTGCCGGACGGTGGTGTACGAGCAAGCCGCTTGAAGGACGGAACCGGAGGCCGCTGGGGCCTGGCCGGGCGCGGTGGAGCAGCGGTCGCGGGAGGGCGAGGGGCCCGCGGCGACGGCGCCGTCCGATCCGGGTCGGGAGCCGGTGGGCGGGCGCAGGGGCGCTCGGGGGGAGCGGGAGGCCGTTCCGGCCGGTGGCGCGGGTGGGGCGGGTGCTGGGCGGGCCGTCGGTGGGACCGGGTCGGGCGCCGACCGGTCTGGAGGTGCGGGCGGGCCTGGTGGTGGACGGGCCGGTGGTGCGGGTGGGCCTGGTGCGGGTGGGCCTGGTGCTGGACGGGCTGGAGGTGCGGGTGGGCCTGGTGCTGGACGGGCTGGAGGTGCGGGCGGGCCCGGTGCTGGATGGACCGGTGGTGCGACGCCGGGTGGTGGGCGGTCGGGGCCGGAACCGGGCGGGCGGGTCGCCGGTCGGGACGGGAGCGCGGAGGCGGGGCGGTCCGCTCGGGGGGCGGCCGGGCCGCGTGCCGGTCGGGCCGGTGGCGCGGAGGGCCCTGGTGGTACCGAGGGCCCTGGTGGTACCGAGGGCGCGGGTGGTGCGGAGGGCTCGGGTGGTGCGGAGCGGGCGCCGAGAGGGGAGGGGTGACCAGGTGGGGGAGTCGGCCCTGTGGTCACTCCTTACGGTGAATTGGTCACCGATGTCCTGCGTCGACGCCGGGAGCCGGTGGAACTGCGGGTGGTCGCTCGGGTACTAAGCGTCGCGGGGAGTCGCGTTGAGCCGGGTTCCCCGAGTCGGTCCACCTGGGCGCGCCGTCGGTCGCGCCCACCCGCCGTCGAGGAGTGCGCGGTGTTCTGGTTGTTCTTCGGCATCTGCGCCGTCGCGTTCACCGCGGGCGCCGTCCTGTGCTGGCTGCCGCTGCGGGTCACCATCCGCGACCTGAGGGCCGAGCTGCGCGCCAGGCCCGTCGTGGAGATCGACGAGGACGACTACGACGACGACCTCGACGACTACGACGAGGACGAGATCCTCGACGCGGAGATCGACGAGGACGAGGACGACCTCCCCGCGCCGCGCCCCACGCCCGCCCGCGCGAGCGTCAACGAGGTCCCGGCCCTGCCCGCCAGGGCCCCGCGCGCGCTGGAGATGCCGGGCAACAACGAGACCACCCAGGTCATCCCGCGCCAGGTCAGGGCCAACTCCCGGACGCGGGTCTTCCACACCCCGGACTCGCCGTACTTCGACCGGATGCGCGGCGACGTGGAGTTCTCGTCCATCGCCGAGGCCGAGGAAGCGGGCTACACCCGCTGGCGCCCGAAGGCCGCCACCCGCCCGGTGCTGTGACGCCTGCGCGATGACGTCAGGCTCGTGACGCAGGAGCTGGGGCGCCGGCGTCGTGGTGCCTGGGCCCCGCGATCACCGATGGCGGGTTGAGCTCTCCGATCCTCGGGCGTCCTGACCTGCGCCCGCCGATCGTCGTGCCCCCACTGACCCGCACCCCGTCCCAGCGTCGTGACGGGGTGCGCCCGAGCCTGCCTCCCGGCCCGCCCGGTCGCCGCCCCGCCCCCACTCAGGAGCGGCGGTGGCGGACGGCGATCAGCTTGCGCAGCTCGCTCTCGCCCAGTCCGCCCCAGATGCCGTAGGTCTCCTCGACCTCCAGGGCGTGCTCGCGGCACTGCCTGCGCACCGGGCAGCGACCGCAGATCTCCTTCGCGCGCGCTTCCCGGTTCTGCCTGGACGAGCCGCGCTCGTTCGGCGTGTGGAAGAACAGCGCGCTGTCCATGCCTCGGCACAGACCTTCCAGCTGCCAGTCCCAGGACTCGGCGACGGGCACGGGCAGTCGGGACAGCTCTGGCACGGTGACCACGCCTTCCACAGGAGGTGCTGGTGATGTTGTCCCGGCCAACCCTAAATTCGATTCAAAATCGGTTCAAGCTGAGGATTGTGTCGATCGCCTCGTTTAGCGAGCCGACGTAGCGGGAACCGGCTGGCACGCTCCGCCAGCCCGGCCCGCCGACCAGCACGGTTCGCCCGGTTCTCACCAATTCCGCGATCGGGGTGGCTCCGGCCTGAGCTTCGGCGTGCGCCCACACCATCACCGCTACGGGTGACAAGAGCGCCGCGGCGTCGAGCAGGGCGGTCGGGGGGACGCGCGCGCCGAGGTTCCGCGACGCGCAGCCCCGCTCGGCCAGCGCGGCGGCCAGCGCGTCCAGCGGCAGCGAGTGCTGCTCCTCCGGCGCGCACGCCAGCAGCACCGGCAACCGCTCCCGGTCGGCGGCCTGCGCGTGCATCAGGAGCGCCCGCGAGATGCTGGCCGTGGCCAGGTGCTCGACCTCGACGCCGCGCGCGTCCGCCGCCGCCCGCTCACCCGCCGCGACCAGGAACGGCACCAGCGCGCAGTCCCACGCCCGCACCACGCCGTGCCGCTGGATCAGCTCGCTCGCCAGCCGCACCATCAGCGGCGCGTCCAGCCCCGTCGCGGCCCGCGCGAACCCGCGCCGCTCGGCCGCCGTCACCTCCTCGGCGCGCTGGACCGGCTCGTCCGCGCGCTCCGGCTCACCGGCGACCGGCTCGGCCAGCGCCATCGCGGCGGCCGACGCGGGCGCCACGCCCTGGCCGGTCAGCGCGACCATCCGGCGCAGCCTGCCCACGTCCTCGGCCGAGTAGCGCCGGTGCTTGCCCTCCTGGCGGGTGCTGGGACCGAGGCCGTAGCGGCGGTCCCAGGTGCGCAGGGTGGTGGGCGAGATGGCCAACATCCTGGCCACCGCGCCGGGACTCCACAGCACGCCGCTATCCACAGATCCACCGCCAGCACATCGGGTAGTGCAACGCTTCTGAAACGAAAATGGTAACGACTGGTCCGCGCACCGCCGCACCACCGCTTCAGCAGGGCGAACGGGTTCGGCGGTTCGGGGCAGCGCGGCGGGGTCCGGTCCGGGGCGGAGGACGGCGGGACACCGGGCGGGTGGTGGGCGAGAACACGCGTTGACGGTGCGTGACGGAAGTGGGACCGAGCGTGCCTGGTCGGTGCGTAGGGCCAGCGTGCGGCGGGTGGCCCGCCCTCCCCGGTCCGGGTGAACGCGGAGCCGGAGCCGGTCTCGGCGGCTGGTTCGGTCGCCGAGGAGGTTTCCGGGGACCTCGAACGGCCGATTGTCCTGGTGGGAGCCGAAGCGCCACCCGTGCGGGAGGACGCCGCGGGCGTGGCGCGGGGAGTGGCGTCGACCTCGGTCGAGCACCGCGATGGGGTGTTCCCGGTAGCGGACCGGCTACGTTGGCTGAGCCCGTCGGGAGGTCGGACCGGCGGGAGCTGAGCGGTCGGGGCTGCCGCGCGCGGGAGCCGGCCGGATCGGGGAGAGCGTCATGACCTTCACCTACGACGTCGACCACGTCGACGGCGCCACCGTCGTGCGCCCCGAGGGCAGGCTGGACCTGTCGACCTACGTCCCGCTGCGCGACGGCCTGCTCAAGTGCGCGGTGACCGGCCCGTCCGCCGTGGTGGTGCTGCTCGGCGACGGCTTCGAGTTCGCGACCCCCGCGCTGATGTCGGTGTTCTCCACGGTGTGGACGCGGGTCGCCGAGTGGCCGGGCGTGCGGATCGTGCTGGTGGGCGAGTCGGACCCGCACCGGGCCGCGCTGGCGGGCGGCGGCGCGGGGCGGTTCGTGCCGCACTACCCGACGCTGACCGACGCGCTGGCGTCCGTCGAGCACCCCGCGCAGCCGCAGCGGGACGAGGCGCTGCTGCCGGACACGCCGGTCGGCGCGCTGATCGCCCGGCAGTTCGTGCGCGAGACCTGCGAGCGCTGGGACCTGGGCGACCGCATCGAGGACGCGGTGCTGGTCGCGACCGAGCTGGTGGAGAACGCGCTGGAGCACACCAGCTCCGCGCCGAGCCTGCGCCTGGAGCTGCGCGGCGGGCGCCTCGTGGTGGCCGTCCGCGACGGCGGCGCGACCCCGCCGAAGCCGCCGCCACCGGCGGGGCGCGGCCTGCTGCCGGGTGGGCGGGGGATGCGGATGGTGGAGTCGGTGAGCCGGGTGTGGGGGCACTCGCCGTGGCCGGGCGGCGGGAAGGTCGTGTGGGCGGTGCTGGGGCGTTGACCGGCGCTGGGGGGCTGACCTGCGCTGGGGCGCTGACCGGTGTGCGGGGTGGTCGGCGTTGGAACGCCGATCGGGGCTGGTTGCCGGTGGCCTGCGCGGTCGGCCCCGAACCCGAGGCCCCAGAAGCCAAGGCCCCTGAACCCGAGGCCCTCGGCCCCGGTCAGGAAGCCTCGGACGACACCGGCGTGATCGTGAAGAACCGGTCCAGCCCGGTCAGCACCAGCGGGCGCAGCACCGGGCAGCCCGCCAGCAGTTCCAGCCGGGCCCCGCGCGCCTCGCAGGCCGCCCGCAGCTCCAGCAGCGCGTTGATCCCCGACGCGGGCAGCAGTCCCACCCCGCCCAGGTCCAGCACCATCCGCCCGCCCGCCGGGGGCAACCGGTCGAGGGCGTAGTCGCGGAACGTGGGCGCCGTGGCGATGTCCAGCTCGCCCACGACCCTGACCAGCACCGAGTCCGGCTGGCTGGTGGTCGCGGACAGCTCGACCGAATCACTCATGGGGGCACCTCGGCAACCTGATCGTGCGACTACGACGAGGCTGTTCGCTCAACCAGAGGCACACCCTAGGGGGTGCGGTCCGGTGATCGCCAAACGGACCGGGACCGCACCCCGCGCGCCGGGGCTCAGCCCTCGACGCGCCTGATCACGCTGATCGGGCCGATCGAGTCGATGTCCGCGATCTTCACCGGGACGCCCTCGGTCGACGCGTGCACCGCGCGCACCCCGTCCACGGCCATCGCCACGTGCGACTGGCTGGAGTAGTAGACGATGATGTCGCCCGCCTTGACCTCGCTGCGCGAGACCGAGCGCCCCACGGTGGCCTGGCCGTAGCTGGTGCGCGGCACGGACACGCCCGCCTGGCGGTACGCGGCCTGGATCAGGCTGGAGCAGTCCCAGGAGTTCGGGCCGTTCGAGCCGTACACGTACGGCTTGCCGCGCTGCGCGAGCGCGAACGACAGCGCCGTCCCGGCCGTGCCCGCGGGCACGCTCACGGTGCTGGTGTCGCCGATGCCGGCCAGCGTGGTCTTCTGCGCGGCGCTGAGCGAGCGGTACTGCTCGCGCGCCTCGCCGACCTGCTTGTCCAGGTCCTTCTTGCGGGTCTCGATGTCCGCGGCGGCCTTGCGGGCGCCCTCGGTGGCCTCGCTGGCGCGCTTCTGCGCGTCGTCCGCCTGCACGACGGCGTCGGACAGGCCCTGGATCGACTCCGCGTTCGCGGACGCCAGCACCTCCAGCGCGGTCGCGCGGTTGAGGAAGTCCTGCTGCGAGTCGCTGACCAGCAGCGCGGACAGCTGGTTGAACCGGGCGCCCTCGAACGAGGCCTCGGTCAGCGCGTCCACGTCGCCCCGGTGCGCCTCCTCGGCGCCCTTGGCGTTCTGCAGGTCGCCGTTGGCCTTGTCCAGGTCGCCCTGCTTGGCCTTCAGGTCCTCCTGCGCCTTGAGGTGCTCGTCGTTCAGCCGACCGGCCTCGGTGGACAGGTCGTTGTACTTCTTGAGCGCGTCCTCGGCGCTGCTCGGCTGCGCGGAGGCCTGGGTCAGCGGCAGGCCGGTGACCAGGACGGCGGCGGCGGTGGTCGCCAGTGCCGCGCGGATGGTGCGCTGTGCGGGTCGTGACGCCACGTTCGTGCGGTCCTCTCTCAGCCTGCTTATCACCCGATTGGGTTAAAGCTCTAGGTCTCGGCCAGGTTACGGATCAGTCCGGCCTGCGTCTACAGGGGGTCGGCTGTCGGGACGCTGTCACTCTTCGGCACCGAAGTCACCTGGCGGAAGGGTGATGCCGCCTGCCTGGGGGTTTCCCGTGATTCCACTCCGTGGCCACCGCTGCGGACCGGCGAACGGTGGGTCTGGTCACGCCCCCGCCCGGATCATGGCCCGGTGCTGACGCCCCTGGAGCAACGCCTGGTCGACCACGTCCGGTCCGGGGAGGTGCTGGACCTGGCCGGGGACGGGCCGGTCGACGCGGCGGCCACGCGCTCCCAGGGCCCCGACCGCACCGTCTCCGCCCGCGTCATCCGGGACGTCGTGCTCGGCAGGCTCGTCGAGCGTCCCGACCCGCACGGCCTGCGGCTGCGCGGCGCCCGGATCGCGGGCCGCCTCGACCTGGAGAACGCCACCGGCCCCGTCGCCGTCGAGCTGCTCGACTGCCTGCTCGACGGCGGCGTCAACGCCCGCGACGCCGACCTCCCCGCCCTCGTCCTGCGCGGCTGCCGCGCCGCGCACCCGAGCGAGCCCGCGATCGACGTCGAGGGCCTGCGCGCCAGGGCGCTCGGGCTGGAGCTGCTCGAAGCCCGCGCCGACTGCCCGCGCGGCGCGGTGGTCGTCGACCACGCCGGGATCGGCCTGCTCTCCCTCGCGGGCGCCTCGCTGGTCAACCGGGGCGGCCCCGCGCTGTCCGCCAGGGGCCTGCGGGTCGAGCGGGACCTGTTCCTGGCGCACTGGGGCGACGCCGGGTTCCGCGCGGTCGGCGGCGGCGACCTGGTCGCGCTCGACCTCAGGGACGCGCGGGTCGGCGGCACGTTCTGGTTCGCGCCCGACGGCCTCGCGCACGCCTCCGGCGAGCCCGCCGCCAGGCTCGCCGTCGCCGGGCTCACCCACGCGGGCCTACCGGGGGTGGTCGCCCCCGAGGAGTGGCTGCGCCTGCTGCGCGAGGCCACCCCCGCCTACGCCGCCCAGCCCTACCAGCACCTGGCCGCCGCCCACCGCGCCGTCGGGCACGACGCGCAGGCCCGCAGGGTGCTCGTCGCCCAGCGCCGCGACCAGCTCGCCAGGGGCGCCCTCGGCCGGGGCGAGCGGGCCTGGGCGCGGCTCACCGGGCTGCTGCTCGGCCACGGCTACCAGCCGTGGCGCGCGCTGCTGGGCCTGCTGGCCGTGCTGGTGGTCGCCGTCGCGCTCGCGCTGGCGCTCGGCGGCGACGGGCTGGCCAGGACCGGGACGCCGCAGGGGCCGTGCCCGGTGGTGGAGCGGGTCGCGCTGGGGCTCGACGTCGGCTCCCCGCTGCTCACCACCAAACCGCGCTGCGAGCCCACGGGGACCGCCTCGGGGCAGGTGCTCGGCGTCGCCGGGTGGCTGCTGCGGCTGCTCGCCTGGGGCTTCGCCACGCTGTTCGTCGCCGGGTTCACCGGGGCCGTGCGCAAGACCTGAGCGCAAGGGCCCGAGTCGATCCAGACTCTGACGGAGCGCGCCCGTTCGGTGACGTTCCGCTGAAATCCCCTGTTGACGGAGTTCCCGCACGAGTGCGATCGTGTGACTGGGAGCGCTCCCAGTCAGCACCCAGATCACCGGCGATCTGAAGGAGACACCTTGCGACCCAGGCGATTAGGAGCACTGGCCGCTGCCGTGCTCGCGGTGGTCGGTGTGACCACCGTCCTCGGCACCAGTGGAACGGCGCTGGCGCACGGCTCGATGACCTACCCCGGCAGCCGCACCTACCACTGCTACGAGGACGGCCGCGCCAACGGGAACGGCGACCTCAACCCCGCCAACCCGGCCTGCGCCGCAGCCGTCGCCCTCGGCGGCAAGCAACCGCTGTGGGACTGGTTCGGCAACCTCATCAGCCAGGCGGGCGGCAAGCACCGCGAGATCATCGCCGACGGCGACCTGTGCGGCCCCACCGCCAAGTACGACGCCTACAACCTCAACCGCGCGGACTGGCCGTCCACGAACCTGCGCGCGGGCGCGCCCATCACCTTCCGCTACAACGCGTGGGCCCCGCACCCCGGCACCTGGGACCAGTACGTCACCAAGGACGGCTTCGACGTCACGAAGCCGCTGAAGTGGTCCGACCTGGAGCCCGCCCCGTTCGACTCGGTCTTGAACCCGCCGCTCGCGAACGGCGAGTACTCGTGGAACGCGACCCTGCCGAACAAGACCGGCCGCCACATCATCTACTCGATCTGGCAGCGCACGGACAGCCCCGAGGCGTTCTACAGCTGCTCCGACGTGGTGTTCAGCGGCGGCGGCAACACCGGCGACACCCAGGCGCCCACCGCGCCGGGGACCCCCGCGGCGACCGCGACCAGCAGCTCGGTCGCGCTGACCTGGGGCGCGGCCACCGACAACACCGGCGTCACCGGGTACCAGGTGTACCGCGAGGCGGGCGCCAACGACGCGCTCGTGGCCACCACCACGACCACCTCGGCGACCGTCACCGGCCTGACCGCGAGCACCGCGTACCAGTTCTACGTGGTCGCCCGCGACGCGGCGGGCAACACCTCGCCGCCGTCCGCGCTGGTCAACGTCACCACCACCGGTGGCGGCGGCACGCCCGGCGGAACCTGCTCGGTCACCTACACCACGCCCAGCGTGTGGTCCGGCGGCTTCACCGCGAACGTCGCGGTCAAGAACACCGGGACCTCGGCGGTCAGCGCCTGGCAGCTCGCCTGGGACCTGCCCGCCGGTGAGGCCATCACCTCGGCCTGGTCGGCGGAGGTCGTCGTCTCCGGCGGGAAGGCCACCGCCAAGGGCGTCAGCTGGAACTCCAGCATCGCCCCCGGCGCGACGGTGAGCTTCGGCTTCAACGGCACGGCCGGTGGCAACCCGGCCAAGCCCGCCGCGTTCACCCTCGGCGGCGCGACGTGCGCCTCGGCGTGACGCTCGTGGGCGCGGCGATCGCGGGCTCGGCACTGGTGGGGACGACGGCGTGCACCACGCCGTCCGACTCGCCGGTGCTGGGCACCGGGTCGCTGGGCCCGCAGCTGACCAGCACGACCGAGGTCGCCGACTGGGTGCGCGAGCGCACCGGCGAGTGCGAGGCGCCCCAGCCGCGCACGATCGCCGAGTTCGCCGAGTTCGTCGGCCCGCTGCGGGCCGAGCTGTACGCGCCCTTCGTGGCGGAGTGGGGGACCTGCGCGGTCGAGCCGTACGAGCGGCTCGGTCTCGTGGTGTTCCACCGGGAGCGGATGGCCGACTTCCAGCGCTCGTGGCAGCGGGCGGTGGAGGAGGAGAAGGTCTCCGGGGACCCGGATTTCGGCTTCGGCAACGGCTTCGCCCTCAGCGGGACGCTGGGGTTGGAGACGTTGGGGCTGCACCACCTTCGGTGCGGCCCGGTGGAGGGCCAGGACCTCGGGCACGTGCTGCCCGCGGACGTCGAGGGCTGCGTGTACTCGCGGCCCGAGGGCCACCACCACGGATGAGGCGTCCCGCCTAGCGCGGCCGTGCGGTGCTCTGCCGCACGACGAGGGACGTGGCGAGCTCGATTCGGCGGTGTTCGGGCTCGTCACCCCTTGCCAGCGTGATGGCGAGACGGGTGCCCGCCGCGGCCATGTCCTGCAAGGGCTGGCGGACGGTGGTCAGCGGCGGGCCCACCCACTGGGCGACCGGGAGGTCGTCGAACCCGACGACGCTCAGGTCGTCGGGGACCTTGAGCCCGGCGGCGCGGGCGGCCTCGTAGACGCCCAGCGCCTGCAGGTCGCTGCCCGCGAACACCGCCGTCGGCGGGTCGGGCAGCTCCAGCAGCGGCGCGAACTGGGCGCGGCCGGACTCGACGTGGAAGTCGCCGTAGCGGATCAGCTCGGGGTCCACCCGCAGCCCGGCGGTCTCCAGCGCGGCGCGGTAGCCGTCGACGCGGGCGCGGCTGCACAGCACCCGCTCGGGGCCGCCGATCATGGCGATGCGGCGGTGGCCGAGCTCGATCAGGTGCCGGGTGGCGGTGAGGCCGCCGTTCCAGTTGGTCGCGCCGATCGACGGCGTGTCCAGGTCGGGCTCGCCGATCGGGTCGACCACGACGACCGGGATGTCCCTGGCGCGCAGCTTGGCCAGCTGCTGGCCGGTCAGGTCGGAGAAGACGCTGATCACCGCGAGCGGGCGGCGCGCGATGACGCCCTCCAGCCAGCCGTGGCCTGGGGTGGTGCGGCCCTGCGACTCGGACAGCACGAGCGCGAGCCCGCTGTCCGAGGCGACCTGCTCCGCGCCCCGGATGATCTCCAGCGCCCAGGCGCTCTCCAGCTCGTGGAACATCAGCTCCACCAGGTTGGACCGGCGGGAGCGCTCGTCGGCGCGCCGCTGGTAGCCGTGCCTGCGGATGATCTCCTCGACCCGCTCGCGGGTGGTGGCGGCGACGTCGGCGCGGCCGTTCATCACCTTTGAAACTGTCGGGACCGACACCCCGGCCTCGGCGGCGATGTCCGCGATCGTCACCTTGCCCGAAGCGGTGCTGCCCGAGGACGACGACTCGGCTTTGGTCGGCATGGCCGCAGTCTACGGCAGGTCACGGGTGGTTTCGCCGGTTCACCGGGACGTGGGCGGCGGCCGTCGGGCGCGGTCGAAAAAATCGGCGGGCCCGCAAAAACTGTCGGCCCCGGTGGGCGCGGTGGCCTGTCCGAAACATTCGGCAGCAAAGGACCCTAGGGTTGTTGCATCCCGGTGTCAAGCAGGTCTGAGTGGTGGCTAATGGCACCCTGATCAGGGTAAATGCGTACCCTTGTGTTTCGAGATGGTTTCGATACTATCGGCATCATGCGTCGAGCCACGCTGGCCACCATCGCCGCAGCCGCCGGGGTGTCCCTGCCGACGGTCTCCAAGGTGCTGAACGGCAAGGACGACGTCGGCGCCGAGACCAGGGCGCGCGTGCGCAGGCTGCTCGACGAGTACGACTACGTCCCGGTCGGCGCCCGGCGCGCCGCGTCGGGCGCGCTGGTGGACCTGGTGTTCACCGCGCTGGAGAGCCCGTGGGCGGTCGAGGTCATCCGGGGCGTGGTCGACTCAGGGCTGCACGTCGTGGTCTCGTCCACCGGGCTGACCGGGGCAGGCGCGGGGCAGGGCGGTTCGGGGCAGAGCGGTTCGGGACAGGGCGGGTCGGGGCGGGGTGGTTCGGGCCAGGGCGGCGCGGGTGCGCCGAGGGAGAGCTGGGCCGCCCGGTTGGTCGAGGCCCGCCGCGCGGGCGCGCTCGTGGTCACCTCCCGCCTCACCCAGGCGGACCGCCGCCTGCTCGCCGCCTCCCGCGTCCCCGTCGTCGTCATCGACCCGGTCGACCTGCCCCCGCCCGACGTGCCCAGCGTCGGCGCCGCGAACTGGGCGGGCGGCCTGGCCGCCACCGAGCACCTCCTCGAACTGGGCCACCGCCGCATCGCCGCCATCGGCGGGCCGCCCGGACTGCTGTGCAGCCGCGCCCGCGTCGACGGCTACCGCGCCGCGCTCGACCGCGCGGGCATCGGCGTCGACCCCGCCCTGGTCAGGCACGGCGACTTCCGGCACGGGGGTGGCATGCGCGCCGCCACCGGGCTGCTCGCCCTGCCCGACCCGCCCACCGCCGTGTTCGCGGGCAACGACGAGCAGGCGCTCGGCGTCATCGAGGCCGCCCGCGTGGCGGGCCTGCCGGTCCCGGAGGCGCTGAGCGTCGTCGGCTTCGACGACCTGCCCGTCGCGGTGTGGTCGTCGCCCGCGCTCACCACGGTGCGCCAGCCGCTGGCCGAGATGGGCAGGCACGCGGGCCGGATGCTCGCCGACCTGGTCGCGGGCCGCCCGCTCGGGGCCCAGCGGGTCGAGCTGGCCACCGAACTCGTCGTCCGCGCCTCGACCGGGGCGCGCCGGTGAACGGACAGCCCGCGACCGCGCGGGCGGGTGGAGGAGAAGCGCGTGGAGGAGAAGCGGTGCACGTGAACACCTGGGGGGACCCGGCCCGGCCGGTCGCCGAGCGGGTCGCCGCGCTGCTGGCCGAGCTGACCCTGGAGGAGAAGCTCGCGCAGCTGGTGGGGGTGTGGGTGGGCGCGTCGAGCGACGGGGCCGAGGTCGCCCCGGCGCAGCACGACTTCGCCGAGCCGCTGCCGCCGTGGGACGAGCTGACCAAGCCGGGGCTCGGCCAGCTCACCCGCGTCTTCGGCACCGGACCGGTCGACCCGCTGCTCGGCGCGCGGGCGCTGACCGAGACCCAGCGCAGGCTCGTCGCGGGCAGCCGCTTCGGCGTGCCCGCGATGGCGCACGAGGAGTGCCTGGCCGGGTTCACCGCCTGGCAGGCCACCGTGTTCCCGGTGCCGCTGGCCTGGGGCGCGAGCTTCGACCCTGACTCGGTGCGGGCGATGGCCGAGGGCATCGGCGCGCAGCTGCGCGACGTCGGCGTGCACCAGGGGCTCGCACCGGTGCTCGACGTGACCCGCGACTACCGGTGGGGGCGGGTCGAGGAGACCATCGGCGAGGACCCGTACCTGGTCGGGCTGATCGGGGCCGCCTACACGCGGGGGCTGGAGTCGGCCGGGGTGGTGGCCACGCTCAAGCACTTCGCCGGGTACTCGGCCTCGCGCGGCGGGCGCAACCACGCGCCGGTGGCGATCGGGGCGCGCGAGTTCGCCGACGTGGTGCTGGTGCCGTTCGAGATGGCGCTGCGGGAGGGCGGGGCGCGGTCGGTCATGCACTCCTACGCCGACGTGGACGGGGTGCCGCCCGCGTCGGACCGGGCGCTGCTGACCGGGCTGCTGCGGGAGCGGTGGGGGTTCACCGGGACGGTGGTGGCGGACTACTTCGGGGTGTCGTTCCTGGAGACCGCGCACGGGGTCGCGGACTCGCCGGGGGCCGCGGCGGCGCTGGCACTGGCGGCGGGCGTGGACGTGGAGCTGCCGAGCGTGCGCTGCTACGGCGAGCCGCTGGCCGCGCTGGTGCGCTCGGGGGAGGTGCCCGTCGAGCACGTCGACACCGCTGTGACGCGGGTGCTCACCCAGAAGTGCGAGCTGGGGCTGCTCGACGCGGACTGGAAGCCGGAGTCGCCCGCGGTGCTGCGCGGCGAGCCGGTGGACCTGGACCCGCCGCACCTGCGCGCGCTGGCGCGGCGGATCGCCGAGCGGTCCGTGGTGCTGCTGCGCAACGACGGGGTGCTGCCGCTGGCCGGGGCGTCCCGGATCGCGGTGGTCGGGCCGTGCGCGGACGACCTGCTCGCGCTGATGGGCTGCTACTCGTTCGCCAACCACGTCGGCGTGCAGCACCCGGAGGTGCCGCTGGGCGTGGAGATGGCCACGGCGGCGCAGGCGGTGCGCGCGGAGTTCCCCGACGCCGAGGTGGTGACCGCGCCCGGTTGCGAGGTGAGCGGGATGGACCGGGGCGGGTTCGCCGAGGCGGTGCGGTTGGCCGAGGGGGCCGACGTGGTGCTCGCGGTGCTGGGGGACCGGTCGGGGCTGTTCGGGCGCGGCACCTCCGGCGAGGGGTGCGACGCGGAGGACCTGGAGCTGCCGGGGGTGCAGGGGGAGCTGCTGGCGGAGCTGCTGGACTGCGGGCGGCCGGTGGTGCTGGTCCTGCTGACCGGGCGGCCCTACGCGCTCGGGCCCGCGACGGACCGGGCGGCTGCGGTGGTGCAGGCGTTCTTCCCCGGCGAGGAGGGCGCGGGCGCGGTCGCGGGTGTGCTCAGCGGGCGGGTGAACCCCTCCGGGAAGCTGCCGGTGCAGGTGCCGCGCGGACCGGCGGGGCAGCCGTCGACGTACCTGCGGCCCCAGCTCGGCGGGCCGAGCTCGATCAGCTCGGCCGACCCGACGCCGCTGTTCCCCTTCGGGCACGGGTTGTCGTACACGAGCTTCGAGTTGAGCGGGTTCGCCGCGGCGGAGGAGTTCGAGACCGAGCTGGTGGTGTCGCTGGAGGTGGCGAACACCGGGGCGGTGGCGGGTGGCGAGGTGGTGCAGCTGTACTTGCACGACCCGGTCGCCTCGGTGGTCCGGCCGAGGCGGCAGCTCGTCGGGTTCGCGCGCGTGGAGCTGGAGCCCGGTGAGGTCGCGCGGGTGGTGTTCCGGGTGCACGCCGACCGGACCTCGTTCACCGGGCGGGACGGGGTGCGGATCGTCGAGCCGGGGGAGTTGCGGCTGCTCGTCGGGTGCTCCAGCGAGGACGTGCGGTGGGAGCGGTCGGTGCGGCTGCTCGGCGGGACCAGGGTCGTCGGCCACGACCGGGTGCTGGTGACCCCGGTCGAGGTCGAAGTGGTGAGCGGCTGATCGCTCACCTCCCAGGACGGGCCGCGCGGGGACCTGGCGGTGGACCCGCGCGGCCCCCTGCGGGAATTGGTTTCACCTGTTTGGGTAGCCTCGTCGCCCGGTTGGGCGGTTGGGGTGGGGAAGATATGGCTGACGGGGCGCGCGGTGTGCTCGCGCTCGCCCGGATGGCGGGGGTGTTCACCCAGGACCGGTTGCTCGACAGCGCCGGGTTCATCGGCGAGGCGCTGCTGCGCGGGCACCGGCTCGACCTCGCGCGGTTGGGGGAGTTGCACCGGAGCCGGTTGCTGGTGCCGCTGTACCGGGTCGTTCCGGGTGGGGGCGATGAGGGGCGGCGGCGGGTGGATGTGCTGCCGGACGGGCATCTGGACCGGCGGCGCGAGATGCGCGCGGCCGTGCGCGAGGGGCGGTTGCGGGACTGCGCCGACGAGGTGGAGGAGCACCCGCACGAGCGGGGTGGTGGTGGGCGCGGGCCTTGGTGGAACGGGTTCCTGTACTCGTCGTGGCAGTTGTTGGACCTGCACGAGGTTGAGCGGGAGCACCGGGCCGGGGTTGATCGGACGCCGCGGTTGTTGCACTTGCGGCGGAAGCGGGCGGTTGTGCTGTGCGCGCTCTCGGGGCGGTATTTGCCTCGGGTGATCGGGGGCGTGGGCGTGGGCGTCGGCGTCGGCGTCGGCGTCGGCGTCGGCGTCGGCGTCGGCGTGGGTGAGGGCGAAAGCGGGGGCGGGAGCGGGGACGTTTCCGGTGAGCTGGGGGCGTTGTTGGAGGTCGTGCCGGTCCAGGCGCGCGATCTGCGGCAGTTCGCGGAGGAGTTGTTGTGGGAGGCCCGGCGCGATCCGATGCTGCGCTGGTTGCCGTTGCTGCGGCACTCCGACCACCGGGCGTGGAGCGAGTTGCGCGGGGAGGCGTTGGATTGTTTGTGGTTGCGGGTGGCGGCTGAGGTGCTGCTGCTGGCGCACGAGGAGTTGGCGGGGCGCGGGGAGGTCGAGCCGCTGCCGGAGGTCGGGGGTGAGCGGTGGCAACCGCTCAGCGACCGGTTGGGGGCTGGGCGGGAGCCGTTGGGGGACGTGCTGAAGCGGTTCGGGCTGCTTTAGGTAGGCGGGAGTGAAGGGCAAGATCAAGAGCTGAAGGGCTCGCCTCGCCGGCGGGGCAGGCCTCCAAAAACGAGGGGGACGAGCTCTGCCGGCCGGTGGCTGTTTCGGGGGTGGTGCGGTTTACCCCTGCGGTGGGCGGGGTCCCTCGTCTCCGTTTGGCCTCCTTTCAGGCAAGCACAGGCGTCAAGACGCCGTGTGACCAGGCAGTCTGCCGCGCGGTGCGGCGGCGTCTTGACACCTGCGCTCGGGCTTCGCCAGGCCAAACGGAGACGAGGGACGCGGGTGGCTGTGCTGCGGGCTCGCTGCGCTCGCCCCGCAGCCCGCTAGTGCGAGATCTGGCGCGGTGGTTTGGTCAGAGGTGGGCGCGCAGGTGCTTGAGCTTCACCTCGTCGTGGGTTCTCGGGACCGCGTGGCCGCTGAACGGGAACACCTCGATCTGCTTCGGGGCGGTGATCTCGTTGTAGGCGGCGAAGACCGTGGACGGGGGGCAGACCTCGTCCATCAGGCCTGCGCTCAGCAGGCTGGTCGCGGTGATGCGCTTGGCCAGCAGGGCCGCGTCCACGTAGCGGAGGGTTTCGCGGGTCTGGTCCACCAGCGCGACGTTGTGGGCCAGGAAGTTCGCGATCTCGGCGTACGGGTCGGCGCCGGTCAGGGTGATGGCGCGCTGGAAGTCGCACAGGAACGGCACGTCCGCGTGGCACACCTTGACCTTGGTCGGGTTCAGGGCCGCCGCTGCCAGTGCCAGGCCGCCGCCCTGGCTCGAACCCAGGACGGCGATGCGGTCCGGGTCCACGCCGTCCAGGTCGGCCGCGACGTCCACCGCCAGGGCGGCGTCGGTCATCAGGCGGGTGTAGTAGTAGGTCTCGGGTGAGGTGATCCCGCGCGTCATGAAACCGGGGTGCGACGGGCCGGACGGGGCCGAGTCGGGGGTCGCGCCGGTGGTCCACTTGCCGCCCTGGCCCCTGGTGTCGACCACGAGGACGCCGTAGCCCGCCGCCGCCAGCCAGGCGTGCTCGGTGGGGGTGCCCCGGCCGCCGCCGTAGCCGATGAACACCACGGCGGTGGGCAGCGGGTCTGCGCCTGCGGGGCGCAGGTGCCAGGCGCGGACGCGGTCGCCCAGCGCGCCGGAGAACTCGACGTCCAGCACGCTCAGCGGGCCGTACGCGGACTCCTCGTGCGGGATGGTCGTCACCGGCTTCGCCAGTGCCCTGGCGTCTGCCAGGCGCTCGGCCCACCAGGCGTCGAGGCCGGTCGGCTCCTGGGTGGGGGTCCGGTACTGCGCCAGCTCCGCCTCGGGCAGGTCGAACCACGGCATCGGCGGTCTCCACTCACTCGTCGTCTGGCGGTCCGATCACCCTAGTCCCGCGCTCGGCGCGTCCAGCGGGACCGACTTCGCGATCACCACGCGGGCGGTCCGAGGTGAGCGAGCGCCCTGCGGCTTCCCGCACCCGCGCTCTTGCGGGTGGTAACGGGGTGCTCCTGCGAATTCCCGGTGAGCGGAAGGCTGGAGCGGTGCTCGTGGGGCGGTGGGTCGTCGCTCTCGGTCACGAGGGGGCGTCGCGCTGGTTTCCACGGGTGAAAGCGTTTCGGCCGCACCGCCGAGGCCTCCGCTGGTCGCCCTGGACGATCCGGCGTTCTGCCAACCGGTCCGACGCGCGCCGCCCGCGCTGATCGCCCCGCGCCCTGCGCGGTCGTGCGGGGACCGGACGTCGTCGCTCGACGTGATCACCCCGGAATCGTTGGTGCACCGTGCGAGAACGTTGTCCTGAGGGGTTTTCCCGGCTGCGCGCGAACCCCAGAATCGGTGCGGTACCGGTAACGCGGAGCGATCGGTCCGCGACGCTCACGGCGTGAATCGAACAGGTGTTGCCCTTGCCCTGGGCGCGTTGGCGCTCGTCGGCGGCTGCGCCCAGGAGGCGCCGTCGACACCCTCGCCGAGGGCCGTCGGCGTCCTGGCGAGCACGACCACGACCCCGCGCCCCACCGGGATGCCGCCCGCCCCCGACGAGGCGACCACGCGGGCCTACATCACGGCGCTCGACGTCATCGATCCCCGGATCACCGGCGGCAAGACGGACAAGGCCGTGCTCAAGGGGCGCGAGCTGTGCGTGGACGTGCCCAACATGGGCAACGACCAGGTCCGCCTGACCGCGCTGGTGCGCGAGCGCTTCAGCCCGCCGAACGACCCCGAGGCGTTCGACAGCCAGACGGCGGCCTCGGTGCTCTCCGTGGTGCGCGAGAACCTCTGCCCCGACTACTGACCGGGCCCGTTCCGGCCTGACCGCTGAACCGCCCGCTGCCCCGTCCCGCCGCCCGGCACGCCGCCGCCGGGTGCCCCACCACACCCGAGGCCTCACCGGGGCAGCGGGCTTTTCCCGTGCCCGCAGGGTTTCCGGTTGCGCCGATCCGCCCAGTGGGCACCGGAACCGGCTGATTGACACTTGATCGGTTCATTGCTTGGCTCGGACCGAGCCGTCCTCGCCGCCGCGCGCTCGCACCAACCAGCTCGCACGTCAACGCCGACACCACGCGAGGTCACCCACCATGCGCACCCGAATCGCGCTCGCGGCTGCCGCGGCGCTCCTGCTCTCCGCCTTCACCGCCCCACCTCCCGCTCCCGCCGAAGCCGCCCCCTCGGCCGCCGCCGGGTTCACCATCAGCGGCGGGAGGTTGGTTGACGCCAACGGGAACGACTTCGTCCTGCGCGGCGTCAACCACGCCCACACCTGGTACCCCACCCGCACCCGGCAGGCGCTCGCCGACGTCAAGGCGCTGGGGGCCAACTCGGTCCGGGTCGTGCTCGCCAGCGGCGACCGCTGGACCCGCAACGACGCCGCCGACGTCGCGGACGTCATCGCCCAGTGCAAGGCGAACCGGCTGATCTGCGTGCTGGAGGTGCACGACACCACCGGGTACGGCGAGCAGAGCGGCGCGATCCCGCTGTCCAAGGCCGTGGACTACTGGGTGGGCGTCAAGAGCGCGCTCGTCGGCCAGGAGAAGTACGCGATCCTCAACATCGGCAACGAGCCGTACGGCAACACCGGGTACGCGGCGTGGACCGCCGACACCCGCTCGGCCCTGACCAGGCTGCGCGCCGAGGGCTTCACGCACACGATCATGGTGGACGCGCCGAACTGGGGCCAGGACTGGGCGTTCACCATGCGCGACAACGCCGCCTCGGTGTTCGCCGCCGACCCGCAGCGCAACACGATCTTCTCCATCCACATGTACGGCGTGTTCGACACCGCCGCCGAGGTTGACGACTACCTCGGCCGGTTCGTCGCGGCCGGTCTGCCCATCGCGGTCGGCGAGTTCGGCGACATGCACTCGGACGGCGACCCCAACGAGGACGCCATCTTCGCCGCCGCGCAGCGGTTGCGGCTCGGCTACCTCGCGTGGTCGTGGAGCGGCAACGGCGGCGGCGTCGAGTACCTGGACCTCGCGGTCAACTTCAACGCCGCTCAGCTGAGCGCCTGGGGGCAGCGGACCTTCAACGGGGCCAACGGGATCAAGGCCACCTCGCGCGAGGCCAGCGTGTACGGCGGCGGTGGCGGCGACACCCAGGCGCCGACCGCGCCCGGCACGCCCACCGCGTCGTCGGTCACCTCCTCCGGCGCGGTGCTGCGCTGGGCCGCGTCCACCGACGACGTCGGCGTCACCGGCTACGACGTGGTGCGGATCAGCGGCACGACCGAGACCGCCCTCGCCTCCACCGCGACGACTTCCGCCACCCTGACCGGCCTGACCGCCGCCACCGCGCACACCCTCGCGGTGTACGCGCGCGACGCGGCGGGCAACCGCTCCACCCGCTCCGGCTCGGTCGTGGTCACCACGCTCCCCGGCAGCCCCGTCGGCCCCTGCGCGATCACCTACCGCGTCACCGGCCAGTGGACCGGCGGCTTCCAGGGCGAGGTGAAGATCGCCAACACCGGGACCGCCGCCGTCAAGGGCTGGGTGCTGCGCTGGACGTGGCCCGGCGCGCAGACCGTGAGCAGCATGTGGGGTGGCACGCCCACCCAGTCCGGTGCGAACCTGAGCGTGGCCAACGCCTCCTACACGGCGGACATCCCGGCGGGCGGCTCGGTCAGCGTCGGCTTCACCGGCAGCGTCACCGGCGCGAACGCCGCCCCCACCGCGTTCACCCTCAACGGCGCGTCGTGCGCCACGGCGTGAGGAGACCCGAGATGACGAGGAAAGCGGCCCTGGCCGCCCTGCTCTCCGCGCTGGCCCTGGTGTGCGGCTTCCTGATCTCGACCCCCGCCTCGCAGGCCGCCGCCGTCGCGCCGGTGCGGATCATGCCGCTCGGCGACTCCATCACCGGCTCGCCCGGCTGCTGGCGCGCGCTGCTCGACGTCGACCTGAAGGCCGCCGGCTACACGAACACCGACTTCGTGGGAACGCTCCCGTCGCAGGGGTGCGGCATCCCCCACGACGGGGACAACGAGGGGCACGGCGGGCTCCTGGTCACCAACGTGGCCAACCAGAACCAGCTCGTGCCCTGGTTGCAGGCCACCAGCCCGGACGTCGTGGTGATGCACTTCGGCACCAACGACGTGTGGAGCAACATCGCGCCCGCGACGATCCTGGCCGCCTACGGCAAGCTCGTGGACCAGATGCGGGCGCAGAACCCGGCGATGCGGATCCTGATCGCCAAGCTGATCCCGATGGGGACGCCGCAGTGCGCCGACTGCGGGCAGCGCGTGGTGGCGTTCAACGCGGCGATCCAGCCGTGGGCGACGTCGAAGACCACGGCCGCGTCGCCGATCGTGGTGGTGGACCAGTGGACCGGCTTCGACACCGCCACCGACACCTACGACGGCGTGCACCCGAACGCGTCGGGCGACCGGAAGATCGCGAACCGGTGGTTCCCGGTGCTGCGGGACGCGCTCGGCGGGGTGCTGCCCACGACCACGACCGGCGGTTCCACCACGACCACCACGATCCCGCCGCCCACCGGCAGCTGCGCGGCGTCGGTGACCGTGGTCAACCGGTGGCAGGGCGGGTTCCAGGCCGACGTGGTCTTCCGCAACACCAGCACCGTCGCCTCCTCGGCGTGGACCGTGCGGTTCGCGCTCGGCAGCGGCATGAGCGTGGCGCAGGCGTGGAACGGCACGGCGACCACCAGCGGCTCGGTGGCGACCGTGGCGAACGCGGCCTGGAACGGCGCGGTCGCGCCCGCCGGGTCGGCCACGGCCGGGGTCATCATCAACGGCGACCCCGCGTCGTGGACGCCGTCGGCGAGCTGCACGAAGAGCTGAACCGGCGGCCCCCGGCCGTTCTCGACGCCCTGGTGGTGTGGCTCAGGTCACTCCTTCGGGGTGTCGAGAACGGCGGGGCCGCCCCGTCCCCCGGACGACGACGCCAGGATGGGCGTCGGACCGAGCACCCGGAGGACCGCCATGGCCAAGTTCCTGCTCCTGATGAACTACGGCGCCACCGCCACCTGCGACACCCCGATGCCCGAGTGGGACCCGGCGGACGTCGCGGCCCACATCGAGTTCCAGCGGCGCTTCGGCGGTGAGCTGGCCGAGCGCGGCGAGCTGGTCGACGCCCAGGGGCTGGCGCAGGCGGCCAAGGTCGTCGTCGCGACCGGCGACGGCGCGCCCGTGGTGACGGACGGGCCGTTCCCCGAGGCGAAGGAGTTCATCGCCGGGTACTGGGTGGTGGACGTGGAGTCGGAGGCGCGGGCGCTGGAGATCGCGGCCCTGGCCTCCGCCGCCCCCGGTCCCCGTGGCGTCCCGCTCGGCCAGCCGATCGAGGTCAGGGCCGTGATGGGCGCCCCGGAACCGCAGGACGGGTGAGCTGGGCGGTGCCCGAGGACCTGCTGCGCGAGGTCGCGCCGCGGGTCCTCGGGGCGCTGGTGCGGCGCGGGGCGGGGTTCGCGGACGCGGAGGACGCGGTGCAGGAGGCGCTG
This sequence comes from Actinosynnema pretiosum, assembly GCF_024171695.1. GTDB lineage: Bacteria > Actinomycetota > Actinomycetes > Mycobacteriales > Pseudonocardiaceae > Actinosynnema > Actinosynnema pretiosum. The sequence goes on from NZ_JAMTCF010000008.1 coordinate 402,503, forward strand.
GTCAAGGCGCTGGCCCTGCCGGTGCCGCCGGACGACCTGCGGGCGTGGCTGATCGCGGTGGCCTGGCGCAAGCTCGTGGACCGGGCGCGCGGTGATCAGGCGCGGCGCAGGCGTGAGGAGGCGTTCGCGGAGGACGTGCCCGCCGAGGCCGTCCCGGACCGGGACGACACCCTGCTGCTGCTGTTCCTGTGCTGCCACCCGGACCTGCCGCCCGCGTCGGCGATCGCGCTGACCCTGCGGGCGGTGGCCGGGCTGACGACGGCGGCGATCGCGGAGGCGCACCTGCTGCCGGAGGCGACGGTGGCGCAGCGGATCAGCCGGGCGAAGCGCAGGATCCGCGTGGAGCCGCTGGGGGACCCCGAGGCGCGGCTTCCGCAGGTGCTGCACGTGCTGTACCTGCTGTTCAACGAGGGCTACACCCATCCGGGTCGGGTGGACCTGGCCGAGGAGGCGATCCGCCTGGCGCGCGCCGTCGTGGCCGCCCGGCCGGACGACGGCGAGGCGGCGGGCCTGCTGTCGCTGATGCTGCTGACCCACGCCAGGCGCCCGGCGCGGCTGGGCGAGCACGGCGCGCTGGTGCCGCTGGCCGAGCAGGACCGGGGGCGGTGGGACCGGGAGCTGATCGAGGAGGGCGCGGCCCTGGTCGTGCGGGCGGTGTCGCGGGGGCGGGTGGGGCAGTACCAGCTCCAGGCGGCGATCGCGGCGCTCCACGACGACGCCGCGCGGGCGGAGGACACGGACTGGCCGCAGATCCTCGCGATGTACGGCCTGCTGGTCCGGATGACCGGCAACCCGGTGATCGCCCTGAACCGCGCGGTGGCGGCGTCGGTGGTGCACGGGGTTGAGGCGGGGTTCACGCTGGTGGGTGAGCTGGAGGAGGCGCTGGCGGGGCACCACCGGTTGGACGCGGTGAAGGCGCACCTGCACGAGCGGGCGGGCGACCGGGAGGCGGCGGTCCGGCACTACCGGGCCGCCGCGGCGCGGACGACCAGCACGGCGGAGCGGCAGCACCTGCTGGCGAAGGCGGCGGGGTTGGGGTGAGGCGGGGGCGGGGCCCGGCCGTTCGGCCGCGTCGGTGCCTGGTCCCCTCGGTGCGTGGCACCGCACCGAGGGGCGGTCAGGCGGCCTTCGTCCGCGCGTTCGCGGCGGGTGGACGTCGGTGGTGGGCCCCCGGCGGGTCCGGCGCCGGGGGCCGTCGGTCACGCGTTCTTCAGCGCCGTGACGAAACCCGCGAACGCCTCGTGCCCGAAGCCCAGTACCGGGCCGCCGGGGTTCTTGGAGTCGCGGACCAGCAGGTGGGCGGGGGTCTGCGCCAGTTCGACGCAGTCCCCGCCGTTGCCCCCGCTGTAGCTCGACTTGCGCCAGGTGAAGTCCTCCATCAGGGCTGCACCGTCCTTCCTGATCTACAGTTCGTTCGCCACTGTAGCCAGGAGTGCGCTGCTCTTCGCGGGTGACAGGGCTGCCCCGGCCACGTGGCGGAAGACCATCTCGTACTGCGCGACGTGCGTCGGCTCGTCGACGGAGGCGGCCGTGGTCAGGTTCTCCAGGTACACCACGTTCGCCAGGTTGTCCGGGAAGCGGAGCAGCACGAACGGGAAGCCCGTCGCCGCGTGCGCGCCCGCGCTGAACGGGATGATCTGCACCGTGATGTTCTGGAGCCCGGCCAGCTTCTTCAGGTGCAGGAGCTGGTGCTTCATCACCTCGGGGCTGCCGACCACGGTCCTGATCGCCGCCTCGTGCAGCACGATGTGCAGCCGCTGCGTCGCCGCCGGGTCGACCAGCCTGCTCTGGCGCACCTGCCGCGCCTGGACCAGGCGGTCCAGCTCCTGCTCCTCCTGGAGCGGGTTCGCGTCCAGGAGCGCTCGGGCGTAGTCCGGGGTCTGGAGCTGACCGGGGACCAGCTCACCGTGGTAGCGGAGCACCTCCGTGGCGATCTGCTCCAGGTTGAAGAACTTCCGGAAGAAGTCCGGCAGCACCGACCCGTACGCCGTCCTCGGCGCCCGCTTCCGCGCCTGCCGCCCCAGCTCCTCGATGTGCTTGCGCGCCTGCTTGGTGGCCCCGTAGTGGTCCATCAGGGCGTTCAGCTCGGCGGCGCGCACGCTCACGTCGCCCGCCTCGATCCGCCGGATCTTCGCCACGGAGCACTCCAGGACCTTGGCGACCCGCTCCGCGGTGAACCCGGCCTCCTCCCGCATCGAGGCGAGCGCCAGCCCCAACTGTCGCTTGTAGACCGTCGGACTCGCGCCACTTCCCGGCATGAGGCCACCTCAGCTTCCCGGTCGGAATGCGTTGTGCGGCATCAAGTGTGCCGCACAGCGGTACATCTGCACCTCACCCAATTGTGTACTTCTCAACCTGCACGTGCACAGTTATTTTTGTTTTTGACCACCCGGCGACCCCACCCCGCCGGGTGGCGTCCGCACGGGGGGCGGACCGGGTTCCGGGGGTGGGGGCGCGGGTGCCGGGACGGCCCGTGAACAGCGCAGAACTGGGGGTGGGCGGGTGTCGCGGTCGTTCCGGTGGCTGCCGCACGAGGGTCGGCGGCACGCGGTCAGCGCGCGGCTGGAGGTGCGGGACGAGGGGGTGACGCTGTGCGGGATCGGGCTGGTCGTGCCGTCCTCGCCCGCGTACCCGCAGTGGTGCTGGCCGACGTGCGCGGGGTGCGATCTGGCCTGGCGCGAGCACGAGGGCATCCAGCCCTACCCCCGGCCGACCGGTCGGGGTCTGGAGGAGAGCGGGAGATGACGCAGTTCGAGGAGTTCGTGCAGGACGAGTACACGAGGGGGCGGACGGTGCGCGCGCTGACGACGCTCACCGGGCGCTCGGCCCGCTCGATCCGCAGGGTGCTGGAGGCGAAGGGGGTCCCGATGCGCGGGACCGGGGAGCAGGGGGGTGGCGTGGTGGTCGGTTTCGGCGAGGCGCGGGCGCGGCGGGAGGAGCTGGCGGCGCTGCTGCACGCGTGCCGCGTCCAGGCGCAGCTGCCGGGGCGGGTGGCGGGGGAGCGGGCCGGGATGAGCCAGTCGAAGGTGTCGAAGCTGGAGAACGGCAGGCTCGTGCCGAAGGTGGACGACGTGCTGCGGCTCGTGGACGGCTACCGGGTGGCGGGCGAGGTGCGGGACCGGGCGCTGCGCCTGGCCGAGCAGGTCGCCGAGGAGGCCCGCCACCGCGAGGCCGTGCTGAACCGCACCGAGTCCCGCGCGCAGGCCCAGGTGGCGCGGGCCGAGCAGGCGGCGGAGGTGATCAAGGTGTACGCGGCGACGGCCGTGCCCGACCTGCCGTCGGACAACGCGGTGCTCCGCACCGTGCAGGTCGTGGTCCCGGAGGGCGTGGCCCGCTGCCCGCGCCAGGCGGCCCGCATCCGGACGGCGGACGGCGGCAAGGTCCAGTTCGGCGTCCTGCCGTTCGGGGCGCTGGAGACGCGGGCGGCGGACACCGGGTTCCGGGCGCTGGACGACCGGATGGTGGTGGTGGAGCTGCTGTCGGGCAGCGTGGTGATCACCGACGAGGAGGACGTGCGGGCGCACGTGGCGTACTTCGACCGGATGCACGACCTGGCGATCGTCGGGCGGGACATGTGGGAGCTGATGGGGTGGAACTGCGCGTGAGGTGGCGGCGGAACCGGGGAGCGGGGGCGGGGTTGGGGGCGGAGCCGATCAGCAGGTCACCAGGCCGCTAGGCCGCTAGGCCGCCAGCAACCGGCAGGTTCATCGCTCCGGACGGCAGCGCCTCTACTCCGCCCACCACGACGGATGTGACCGGCGATCGCGCTGTGACTGCCGCCGCCACCTCTGCCGTCGCCAGCTCTGCCGCCGTCGCCGCCACCGTCGCCACCGCCACCGCCACCGCCACCGCCACCGCCACCAGCGATAATGCCTGGACGCGGCTCTCGTGCACGAACTCGCACCCCTCCGGAACCCGCCCCCGGCGCGGTCCGGGCAACCGGTGGTGCACCGCGACCGGGCTGCCCACGTCGCCCACCGCCCGCACCCGTCCGTGCGCCTGCCACGCGCGCTCACCACTCGCGCCCGTCGCCCGCGCCCGTCCGTGCGCTCGCCACTCGCGCCCGTCGCCCGCGCCCGTCCGTGCGCTCGCCACTCGCGCTCGCCGCCCGCATCCGCCCGTGCGCTCGCCACTCGCGCCCGCCGTCCGCACCTGCCCGTGCGCCCGCTGCCCGCAGGACAGCGCCCCGACCTGCTGCCCGCCCGCCTGCCCGAGTGCCGCCACCCGCTCCCCGCCTGCCTGAGTGCCACCACCCGCTCTCCGGCGGCCAGGCGCGGCGTCCGCCCCCGGTTCAGCGCGGCCCCCATCCGCAGGCGTTCGGCCACGATCAGGCTCAGGTGGGCCGGGGTGTCCTGCTCGGTGACCGCCTCCGCCAAACCAACCACCCTCGCGTGCCGCGCGCCCACCGCGGTGGGCTGCTGTGAAGTGATCGGCCCGGTTGAACGCCCGCCTGCCCGCCGCCGTACCCCTCTCCGCAGCCGTCCACGCCGCGGAGGTCTTGTCGTGCCCGAGGTCGAGTACCTCATCATCGGTGCCGGTCCGGCCGGGGTGCAGCTCGCGCACCTGCTGGACCGCGCGGGCCGGACCTGTCGCGTGCTGGAGGCCGGGCCCGCGCCCGGCCAGTTCTTCCGCGCCTTCCCCCGGCACCGCAGGCTGCTCTCGCTCAACGAGACCGGCTCCGGTGATCCCGAGCTCGACCTGCGCCGGGACTGGCACTCCCTGCTCTCCGACGGGCCCGCGCCGCGCTTCCCCGACCACAGCGCCGACCGCCTGCCGCACGCCGACGACCTCGCCCGCTACCTGGTGGAGTTCGCCCGCGCCACCGGCGTCGACGTCCGCTGCGACACCCGCGCGCTGTCGGTCACGCGCACCGGGTTCGGCGGGTTCCGGCCGCGCTTCCGGGTGGTCGACCAGCACGGCGGGACGCACACCGCGCGGTGGGTCGTGGTCGCGACCGGGTTCGCCAAGCCGCACCTGCCGCCCATCCCCGGCATCGACCGGGTCGAGCACTACGGCACCTACGACCCGGACCCGGCGGGGTTCCGGGGGCAGCGGGTCCTGGTGGTGGGCAAGGGGAACTCGGCGTTCGAGGTCGCGAACAGCCTGGTGCGCGCGGCGTCGGCGGTGCACGTGGTCGGGCCCCGGCCCGCGCGGGTGGCGTGGCGGTCGCGGCGGGCGGGGGACGTGCGCGCGGTGAACGCGGACTTCCTGGACGCGGCCCGGTTCGGCGTCGGGGCCGCGCTGCTGGACGGGTCGGTGCTGGACATCCGGGCCGACGACGACAGCGGGCCCGCCGCGTGCCCCGGCGCGGACGGGCACGGCGGTGGGCACGGCGGTGACCCCGCCACCAGACCCCACCGCGCCCCCGCCGCCGAGAGCGGCCGTCCCGGTGGCTACACGGTGACCGTCGCCCTGCGCGACCTGGGCGGGGCCACCAGGGCGATCCGCTACGACCGGGTCGTCGTCGCGACCGGTTTCCGCTTCGACACCGGCGTCTTCGGCGACGGCGCCCGCCCCGCCCTCGCCCCCGACGACCGCTTCCCCGCGCTCACCGCCGAGTGGGAGTCGACCTCCGTGCCCGGCCTGCACTTCGCGGGCGCGCTCATGCGCGACGCCGACGACCACTCGTCCACCGGCCACGTCCACGGCTTCCGGTACGCGGTGCGCGCGCTGGCCAGGGTGCTGGAGCGCAAGAACCACGGCGTGCCCTGGCCGTCGACCGAGGTGCCCGCCGACGACCCGGCCGCCGTGCTCCTGGCCCGTGCGAACCGCAGCTCCGGGCTGTGGCACCAGCGCGCCCGCCTGGCCGACGTCCTCGTGCTGAACGGCGCGACCGCGCGGCGCCTGGAGGAGGTGCCGGTGGACCTGATCCCCGAGCACGCCCCGGACTGCCTCGCGATCACCCTGGAGCACCTCGCGGACCGCGCCTCGGAGGACGACCCCGATCCCGACGCCCTGGCCCCGCTGCGCCCGGTGGTGCGCCGGTACCGGGGCGGCCGGGTGGTCGCCGAGCACCGCGTCGCCCCCGACCTGGAGCACTCCTGGACCGATCAGGACCTGCACCACGCGCCACTGCGCGCGTTCCTGTCGCGACCGCCCGTGATCACCTGACCACCTCGGATCCCGCCCAGCGGAGGGCAACCGCGCCTTGCGCAGAGGTTTACCCGTCATCCCCCACCGCTTGGTGATCGCTTTACCTTCCGGGCGAAGCGTGTGGCACGGCCCGGTCACGACCGGCGCCACCACAGCGCAACCACACGGAACGAGGAAGCAATGGGCGGAGTGCTCAAGCGCACTCGGAAGTTCGCCGTCACCGGCACGGCCCTGGGCGTCGCGTTCGCCTCGGTGCCCGCCGGTGTCGCGTCGGCGGAGGAGACCACCGCGCCGAAGAACATCATCGTGCTCATCTCGGACGGCGCGGGCTACAACCAGTTCGACGCCGCCAGCCTCTACGAGCACGGGCAGAGCCTCAACCAGGTCTCGGTGGACCCCGCGACCGGCGCCGTGCAGCGCGTCCCCGGCACGCCCACCCAGGTCTACGAGAACTTCCCCGTGAAGGTCTCGCAGAGCCACTACTCCGCGAACGGCCGCGCGTCCTACACCCCCGAGCAGGCCTGGGGCTCGTTCGACTGGGTCGCCTCCGGCGCCACCGACTCCGCCGCCGCGGCCACCGCGCTCGGCACCGGCGTCAAGACCAACAACGGCGTCATCGGCTTCGACCCGGCGGGTCAGAAGCTGCTGACCGTGGGCGAGCAGGCCAAGGCGGTCGGCAAGAAGGTCGGCGTCGTCACCTCGGTGCCGTTCAACCACGCCACCCCGGCGGGCTTCATCGCCCACAACGCCGACCGCAACGACTACCAGGGCCTCGCGACCGAGATGATCGACAGCGGCGCCGACGTCATCATGGGCGGTGGGCACCCGAACTACACCGACGCGCACACCAGCCGCGCGTCCAACTGGACCTGGATCTCGCAGGACGACTTCCAGCGGGTCAGCGGCGGCGGCACCGACTTCTCCTACGTCGAGACCCGCTCCGACTTCGAGGCGCTGGCCACCGCGACCGAGGTCCCGGAGAAGGTCTTCGGCCTGGCGCAGGTCGCCGAGACCCTCCAGTACAACCGGCCGGGCCTGGGCAACAAGAACGTCAAGCCCGGCGCCGACGCGCGCAACGACGTCGCGTCCCTCGACGTGATGGCCAAGGGCGCGCTCAACGTCCTGGACAAGGACGAGGACGGCTTCTTCCTGATGGTCGAGGGCGGCGCCGTCGACTGGGCGGGCCACGCCAACCAGACCACGCGCCTGGTCGAGGAGCAGGTCGAGTTCAACCGCTCCGTCGAGGCCGTCACCGACTGGGTCGAGCGCAACAGCAGCTGGGACGAGACCCTCGTCGTCGTCACCGCCGACCACGAGACCGGCTACCTCGCGGGCCCCGGCTCCAAGCCGACCTGGACCCCGATGACCGGCGCCAAGGGCGAGCTGCCCCAGGTGTCGTGGCACTCCGGTGGCCACACCAACGCGCTGGTCCCCTTCTACGCCAAGGGCGCGGGCTCGGACGTGCTGAACGCGCGCGCCGACAAGTGGGACACCGTGCGCGGCGCGTACCTGGACAACACCGCCGTCGGCGAGACCGTGTTCGACCTGCTGGGCCACGCCCCGGCCTCGGCCGACTCGGCCGTCGCGCTGGAGGCCTCCGTGCCGCTGCCCAGCACCGCCGGTGACCTGAGCATGACCGTCGCCGACAGCGGCACCGTCCGGTTCACCGGCGACCGCACCCAGACCGGCGCGCTGCCGCAGGTCACCGTGACCGACACCCGCAACGAGGTGCAGTCGCGCGGCCAGGGCTGGACCGTGTCCGGCACCGCAGGCGAGTTCGTGGCGGGCAACCGGAAGTTCGGCGCCGAGAACCTGGGCTGGACCCCGAAGGTCGTCAGCTCCGACTCGAACGCCGCCGCCGGTCCGCAGGCCGTCCTGGACGCGCCCGCCGCGCTGGCCGACACCAACCGCGTCAGCCGCTACGGCACCACCGTGGTGGGCGCCGACCTCGGCCTGACCGTGCCGGACGAGGCCCGCAGCGGTCGCTACGGCAGCGAGATCACCCTGACGCTGTTCGCCAAGGACTGATCCGCCCGTTGTGGTGGGGCGGGGCCCTGGCTCGGGGTCCCGCCCCGTTCTTCTTCGTTGACGTGAAGCGCTTTTCCCGGATGTTGAGGAGGGGACCCGTGCCGTCCCACCGTCGTCTGCTCGGTTCACTGCTGGTGGCCGCCGCCCTGCTGGTGGCCGCGCCCCCGGCGTCCGCCGCGCCCGTGCAGTGGAGCGTCGGCCCCACGGACGGCCGGGTGTCCCTGCGGCACGTGGCCGAGCCGGGCAGCACGGCCAGGGACTCCATCACGGTGCGGAACCTGGGGGCCGAGCCAGCCGATTTCGTGGTGTCCTCGGGGGACGGGGTGCTCGGGCAGAACGGGGCGTTCGACGTCGCGGCCGGGACGCCGGTCGACGCGGGGGCGTGGATCTCCGTCGGCGGCCTCGACGGCGGGAGGCTCACCCTGGGCGCGGGCGAGCGGCGCGACCTGCCGGTGACGGTGGCGGTTCCGGCGGACGCGACGCCGGGCGACCACCCGGCGGGGATCGTGGTGGGCGTGTCGGGGACCGAGGACGGCGTGCGGGTGCAGCGCCGGATCGGGGTGCGGGTGCACCTGCAGGTGTCGGGGGAGCTGACGCCCGCGCTGGAGGTGCGCGCGGTGACGACGGACTTCAGCCCGTCGTGGGTCCCCTTCGCGGACGGGACGCTGGAGGTGACCTACGAGGTGGCGAACACCGGCAACGTCCGCCTGGGCGCGGCGGCGACCGCCGACGTCGCGGGGCCGTTCGGGCTGCTGGCGCGGCGCGGCGGGGACGCGGTGGACGAGCTGCTGCCGGGGGACAGCGCGACGCGGACGTTCGAGGTGCCCGTGCCGTCGCTGTTCTGGGCTTCCGCGGACCTGGGCGTGGCCGGCGTGGCGGTGGGGGAGGACCGGGTGACCGCGCCCGCCCCGGTCGACCGGGGGCACTCGGTGCTCGCGGTGTCGTGGACCGGCGTGGCGGTGCTGGTGCTCGTGCTGGGGGGCGCGGCGCTGCTCCTGGTGCGCCGCAAGCGGACCCGCGCGAGCGAGGCGCCCGAGCCGGTGGTCGCCGCGACCGCCTGACGCGCACGACCCGGCGCCGCGCGCGGTCGCCCGACCGGCGCGGTGCCGTCGTTCGCGGCGCCGTCGTCCCCAGGGGCCTCAGCCCGACGTCCCCCGCACCGTCAACCTCGGCTCCAGCAGCGTCAGCGACGGCTGCGCGCCCGGTCGGTCGCGCAGGTGGGAGAGCAGCTCCACCGCCCGCCGACCCAGTTCCACCGCCGGGATGTGCACCGACGTCACCGCGGGGCCCACCCGCTCCGCCAGGTCGTCCGGGCACAGCGCGACCACCGACACGTCCTCGGGAATGCGCTTTCCCAGGGTCCGCAGCCCGGCCAGCACCGCAGGGAGCGCGCTCTCGTTGTGCACCACCAGGCCGGTGGTCGTCGGGGGCAGTTCGGTCAGCGTGCGCAGCACGTCCGGTTCGGTCGCGAGCGTCGTCACGGACACCCCGCGCCGCATCGCCGCCGCGCTGAAGCCGGCGACCGTGCGGTGCGCGAACGCGGTTTCCCTGCGGTACACCGGTTTCGGCGAGCCGAGCAGGGCCACCGAGCGGTGGCCAAGGTCCGCCAGGTGGTCCAGGCACAGCGCCCCCGCGGCGGTGAAGTCCAGGTCCACGCAGGTCAACCCGGTGGGGTCCACCGGGAAGCCGATGAGGACCGACGGGCGTCTGAGCTCCTGCAGCACGGCCAGCCGCTCGTCGTGCATCTCCACGTCCATCACCAGCACGCCGTCGACCCTGCGCTGCTCCAGCACCGCCCGCAGCTCCTCCGGGCCCTCGTCGGCGGTCACCAGCAGCACGTCCAACCCGTGGCCCCGCGCGGCTTCCGCGATCGCGCCGACGAAGCGCATCACCACCGGCAGGTCCATGCCCGCGCGCAGCGGCAGCGCCAGCGCGATCACGTCGGTCCGCTCGGCGCGCGCGGCGGGGATGAGGGAGTAGCCGAGCGTGCGCACGCTCTCCTCGACCTTCGCGCGCGTCCCGGCGGAGATGGAGCGCTTGCCCGACAACGCGTATGACACGGTGCTCGGCGCGACGCCAGCGTGCGCCGCCACCTCGGCGATCGTGACCAACGCACCCTCCTAGTACCTCACTGTACGGAGTGCCCTGATTGCCGCAGGTTACGTGCTGCCGCACTCCTGCGGAAGCCCCCGGCCACCGCGCCTGACCGCGAGCCGCTGCGCCGTTCGGATCACCGGTACCGGGGCGTGCCGTCGAATTCGACTCGAATTCGTCGAATGGGGCGCGCGGTTTGTCGAACGGCATGTGAACGGGGTTACGCCGTTGACGTGCGGCGGACATTTTCGTAATACTTTGTTCGCACTTCTGGAAAGCGTTCACGGATATGAACCGGACAGGTCGAGGAAGGCGCTTTCGCAATGCGGATCCCGAGGTATGCGCTGGTGCTTTCCTGCGTGCTGGCCGGGCTGGTCGCCCCGCCCGCCCTCGCAGGTCAAGACCCTGAAGCCGCAGGTCACGACCCCGCTCGGCAGGTGCTGCGCCCCGGCGACGGCTGGGGTTCGGCGGGCAGCGGGACCACCGGCGGTTCCGCCGCGAGCACCGCGGTGGTCGTGCGAACAGCCGCCGAGTTACGCGCGGCACTGGCCGCTCCGGCGCCCCGGATCGTCAAGATCGAGGGGGTGATCGACGTCAGCGGGAACTGCGCATCCTACGAAACCGACGGCTATTCGTTGAAGGCCTATCTGGAGGCTTACGACCCCGCTGTCTGGGGGCGCGACCGGGAGCCGTCCGGGCCACTGGAGGACGCGCGCGCCGCTTCGGCCAAGCGGCAGGCCGAAGCGATCCGCTTCGACGTCGGCTCCGACACCACCCTCATCGGCAACGGCCCCGGCGCGGGCATCACCGGCGGGAACCTGCGGATCGCGGGCGCCCGCAACGTGATCGTCCGGCACCTGACCTTCCGCGACACCAGCGACTGCTTCCCCCAGTGGGACCCGACCGACACGGCCGTCGGCAACTGGAACTCCGAGTACGACTCGGTCGGCGTGATCGGCTCCACGAACGTCTGGGCCGACCACAACACCTTCACCGACCAGCCGAACCCGGACAGCTCGGCGCCGGTCCACTTCGACCGCCCGTTCCAGCGCCACGACGGCCAGCTCGACATCACCAACGGCTCCGACCTGGTCACGGTCTCCCGCAACCGGTTCGAGGACCACGGCAAGACCATGCTGATCGGCTCGTCCAACAGCTCCACGGTCGACCCCGGCAAGCTGCGCGTCTCCGTTCACCACAACGTGTTCGCCAACGTCGAGGAGCGCGCGCCCCGCGTGCGGTTCGGCAAGGTGCACGTCTACAACAACCGCTACGAGCCCGGCGCGACCCACGTCTACACCTGGGGCGCGGGCGTCCAGTCGCAGCTGTACGTGCAGAACAACTACGTCAAGCTGCCGAAGGGCGTCGGCGCGGACGAGCTGCTCTACAACTGGGGCGGCACCGCCGTCACCGCCAAGGGCAACCTGGTCGACGGCCGCCCCACCGACGTCGTCGCCGCCTTCAACGCCGCCAACCCGGACAAGCTGCTCGCCCCCGACGCGGGCTGGACCCCGGAGCTGACCAGGGGCCTCGAACCCGCGCACCGGGTCCGCGACCTGGAAGCGGGCGCGCGCCAGGCGGAACTCGTCGTCGGCAAGGGCCCCGGCGCCCACCGGACCGTGCAGTCCGCGATCGACGCCGCCCCCGCGTTCGGCACCATCACCGTGCGCAAGGGCCACTACCGCGAGGTCGTCAAGGTCCCGGCGGCCAAGCGCGGCCTGACCCTGCGCGGCGCCACCGGGCGCGCCTCCGACGTCGTGATCGACTACGACAACGCCAGCGGCACCAAGAAGCCCGACGGCACCACCTACGGCACCACCGGCAGCGCCACCGCGACGATCGAGGCCGCCGACTTCACCGCGCGGAACCTGACCTTCAGCAACTCCTTCGACCGGGCGGAGCACCCGGAGATCACCGCCACCCAGGCCGTCGCGGTCAAGGCCACCGGCGACCGGCAGCTCTACGACCGGGTCACCTTCCTCGGCCACCAGGACACCCTCTACGCCGACTCGCCCAACGCCGCCACCCGCGCCCGCCAGTACTACCGCGACTGCGCGATCAGCGGCGACGTGGACTTCCTGTTCGGCCGCGCCACCGCCGTCTTCGACCGCGCCACCATCACCGCGCTGAGCAGAGGCAGCGACCCCAACGGCTACATCACCGCCGCGAGCACCAGGCGCGACAACGAGTTCGGCTTCCTGATCACCAACTCCACGATCCGCAGCGACGCCGCGCGCGGCACCTACTACCTCGGCCGCCCCTGGCACCCCGGCGGCGACGTCGACGCCATCGCCCAGGTCGTCGTGCGCGACACCAAGCTGCCCGCCGCCGTGAAGTCCGCGCCGTGGACCGACATGTCCGGCTTCTCCTGGCGGGACGCCCGCTTCGCCGAGCACCGCAACACCGGTCCCGGCGCCGGGACCGGCCAGGACCGGCCGCAGCTCACCCCCGAGCAGGCCGAGCGCTACACGACGCGCGCCTACCTGTCCGGCGACGACGGGTGGAACCCCGCATGAGGACGAAGACCTGGGCGCCCTACGCGCTGATCGCCCCCACGCTGCTGCTGATGGCGGTGTTCCTGGTCTACCCCATCGGCAGCGTCCTGTACTACAGCTTCCAGGACTACAACGTCACCCAGCCCTGGAAGAACGGCTTCGCCGGGCTCGACAACTTCCGCGTGATGCTCTTCGAGGACCCGCTGTTCTGGCAGAGCCTCCAGTTCAGCGCCAAGTGGGTCGTCGTCGAGGTCGGGCTCCAGCTGCTGCTGGGCCTGGCGCTCGCGCTGATCGTCAACGAGACCTTCATCGCCAGGGGCTTCGCCCGCGCGCTGGTGTTCTCGCCGTGGGCGGTCTCCGGCGTGCTCACCACCGGCATCTGGATCCTGCTCTACAACCCGTCCACCGGCATCTTCCAGCAGCTCGCCCAGTGGGGCATCGGCGACGCGGGGACATCGGTCCTGGGCAACCCGGACACGGTGTTCCCGGCGACGGTGGTGACCGAGCTGTGGCGCGGAGTCCCGTTCTTCGCGATCATGCTGCTGGCCGACCTCCAGACCATCCCGAAGGACCTGTACGAGGCGGCCTCGGTCGACGGCGCCAACCGGTGGCGGCGCTTCCTCAGCGTCACCCTGCCGCACCTGCGCGACGCCATCGTGCTGTCCACGCTGCTGCGCGCGGTGTGGGAGTTCAACAACGTCGACCTGATCTACACCCTCACCGGCGGCGGACCCGCCAACCAGACCACCACGCTGCCGCTGTACGTGGCGCGCAAGGCGGTCGACTCGCACGACTTCGGGTACGGCTCGGCGCTCACCGTCGCCGGGTTCGTGATCCTGCTGTTCTGCTCGATCCTCTACCTGCGCCTGTCGAAGTTCGGGAGCCGAACGTGACCGAGACCCTGGTCAGGCCCGCGGTCGACTCGCCGCCGCCGACACCACCGCAGCGCCGCCGCAAGAGCGGCCACCACGACCCGAGCCGGGTGTTCCGGCTGCACCTGCCGCTGGTGCTGTACCTGCTGTTCACCCTCATCCCGTTCTACTGGATGCTGGTGTTCGCCCTGCGCCCCACCGGTTCCACCGCGCTCGTGCCGTGGCCGATGACGCTGGAGCACTTCGACACGGTGTGGAACGGCATCGGGTTCGGCGTGTTCTTCACCAACAGCATGATCATCGCCGGGGGCACGCTGATCGCGGTGAGCGTGCTCGCCCTGATGGGCGGCTACGCGCTGGCCCGCTTCCAGTTCAAGGGCCAGCGGGTGTTCCTGCTCGCGCTGCTGTGCAGCCAGTTCATCCCCGGCGCGATGATGCTCATCCCGCTGTTCGTGATCTTCCGCGAGGCCGGGCTGCTCAACACCCTCACCGGCCTGGTCATCGCCGACACCGCGTTCCAGCTCCCGCTCGCGCTGATCCTGATGAGCGGGTTCGTGCGCAACGTGCCGGTGGAGCTGGAGGAGGCCGCCATGGTCGACGGCTGCTCCCGGCTGCGCGCGTTCTTCGCCGTCACCCTGCCGCAGCTGCGGCCCGCGCTGGTCGCGGTCGGCTCGTTCGCGTTCATCGGCGCCTGGAACAACTTCCTGTTCGCGCTGATGTTCGCCTCCAAGCAGGACAAGTTCACCCTCCCGGTCGGCCTGAGCTACGCCCTGGGGGAGTTCAACACCGACTTCGGTGCGCTCGCCGCGGGCGGTGTGGTCGCCGCCGTCCCGGTGGTCCTGGTTTTCGCCGTCGTGCAGCGGTACCTGGTGCAGGGTCTCAGCGCCGGCGCCGTCAAGGGATAGGAGAGGCATGAGGAGAGCACTTCTGGTCGCAGCCGCCGCCGCGCTCGCGCTGGCGGGGTGTTCCAGCGGACCGGCCGACGGCAAGGTGACGATCACCTTCTGGGACAACAACGGCGGTCCCGGCCGCACCCCGATCTACGAGGAGCTGATCAAGCGCTTCGAGGCGGCCAACCCGGACGTCCACGTCGACTACGTCGGCATCCCCAGCTCGTCCGTGCAGCAGAAGTACGACACCGCGATCGCGGGCGGCGGCACGCCCGACGTCGGCGGCGTCACCACCTCGTACCTGTCGAACATGGTCGGGCAGGAAGCCCTGGTCCCGCTGGACGAGCGGGTCGACGGCAGCTCGCTCAAGGGCAAGCTGCTGCCCAGCCTGGTCGAGACGGTCAGGCAGACCGCGCCCGACAACAAGCTGTACTCCGTCCCGTCCTCCGGCAACATGGACGTGATCTGGTACCGGACCGACTGGTTCGCCGAGAAGGGCGTCCAGCCGCCGAGGACCTGGGACGAGTTCACCGCCGCCGCCGAGAAGCTCACCGACACCGCCGCGAACCGGTACGGCTACACCATCCGAGGCGGCGCGGGCTCGGTGTTCCAGCTGCTGACCGAGGCCTACGCCTACTCCGGCACGGACTCGTTCTTCGAGGGCGGCAAGTCCACCGTGGACGATCCGGGCAACGCCGACCTGGTGGAGAAGGTCGCGGCCCTGTACAAGAAGGCCACGCCCGAGGCGGACGTCAACAACAACTACACCCAGATGGTCGCCCAGTTCACCGGTGGCTCCGCGGCGATGATGCACCACAACCTCGGCTCCTACGGCGACGTCACCAAGGCGCTGGGCGACAAGGTGGAAGCGCTCCCGCTGCCGGTCGGCCCCAGCGGCAAGCGCACCGTCGTGCCCAACCCCACCGACGGCTTCGCGGTGTTCCGCAACAGCGAGAACCAGGACGCCGCCTGGAAGTTCGTCGAGTTCCTGACCTCGGCCGAGAGCAACAGCTACTGGAACGAGAAGGTCGGCCAGATCCCGGCCAACACCGACGTGCGCTCGCAGCCGTGGATCGAGCAGAACAAGCCGGTCAAGATGGCGCTGGACGTGCTGGAGGACCCGGCCACGATCACCGTGCCCGCCCCGGTCTACCTGCCGCAGTACTCGTCCATCACCAAGGCCGACAGCGAGCCGCAGTACCAGAAGGTGCTGCTCGGCCAGCTCAGCGCGGACGAGTTCCTCAAGGCCATGGCGGAGAAGCTGACCACCGCGCAGCAGGAGTGGGAGGACCGGAAGTGATCGAGCGGGTCGAGGTGTCGGTGTTCACCACCACCGCGCACACCGAGGTGGATCCGGCCGGGCACCGGCACCCCGGCCCGGCGCACGAGGTGCGCGAGGCGCTGCTGGAGGTCCACGCGGGCGGCGCGGTCGGCCGGGTGCAGGTGCACCCCGACCAGCTGCGGCCCGCCGTGCTCGACGGCATCGTGCGACCCGTCCTGCTCGGCCAGGACCCCTGGGACCGCGAGCGGCTCTGGAAGTCCATGGCGCGCAAGCAGCGCGGCTCGCACGGCCGGTTCACCGACCGCGCGCTCGGCTACGTCGACACCGCGCTGTGGGACCTGGTCGGCCAGCTCTCCGGGATGCCGGTGTGGAAGCTGCTCGGCGGCGCCAGGGAGAAGATCCCGGCCTACGCCAGCACCATGTGCGGCGACCGCACCCCCGGCGGCCTGAGCACGCCCGGCGACTACGCCGAGTTCGCCAAGCAGCTCGTGGAGACCGGCTACGGGGCGATCAAGCTGCACACCTGGATGCCGCCGGTGCCCGGCGCGCCCAGCGTGCGGATGGACATCGCCGCGTGCGAGGCGGTCCGGGACGCGGTCGGCCCCGACATCGCCCTCATGCTCGACGCCAACCACTGGTACTCGCGCACCGAGGCCCTCGAACTCGGGAAGGCCTTGGAGCAGCTGGACTTCTACTGGTTCGAGGAGCCCATGGAGGAGGCCTCGGCGGCCTCCTACCGCTGGCTCGCCGACCAGCTCGCGATCCCGGTGATCGGGCCCGAGGTGGCCTGGGGCAAGTTCCACACCAGGGCCGAGTGGATCACCTCGGGGGCGTGCGACATCCTGCGCGCGGGCCCCACCGACGTCGGTGGCATCTCCGCCACCGTCAAGACCGCGCACCTGGCCGAGTCGTTCAACGTGGACTGCGAGATCCACGGCGACGGGAGCGCGAGCCTGGCCGTGCTGGGCGGCACCGACGTGGGCCGCTGGTACGAGCGCGGGCTCCTGCACCCGCACCACGACTTCGACCGCGTGCCACCGCACCGGCTCACGATCGCCGACCCCCTCGACGAAGCGGGGTGCGTCGCCATGCCCACCGGGGCAGGCCTCGGCGACCAGTGGGACATCGAGCACATCCGTGCTCACACGAAGGAGAGGTGGTGACACCACGCCCCGGCTCTTCTCGCCAGGGCAGGAATTTCCCGAACCGCCGCCTGTGTGCGATGTACCGCCGCTGGTCCATTGTCAACAGCGTTCTCGGGAGGAAGTTCCCATGCACCAGAAGTCAACCCGCGTGCAATGGCGCACCGGGCTCGTCGTCGTCGCAGTGCTGGTGGGCGCGTCCGTCGCGGCCCCCAGCGCCGGAGCGGCCTCGTTCAACCTCGAGGGTTGGGCGACGCAGGGCGGCGGCACCACCGGCGGGGGCAACGCCTCCCCGACGACCGTCACCAGCGCCTCGCAGTTCACCACGGCGGTGCAGGCGTCAGGAGCGGGCGTCATCCGGTTCTCCGGCACGATCAACCTGTCCAGCATGACCAAGGTCGCGTCCAACAAGACGATCCTCGGCGTCGGCTCCGGCGCCACGATCACCGGGCAGGGCCTGAACATCGCCAACGCGTCCAACGTGATCGTGCGCAACGTCAACTTCCGCAACTGGGGTGACGACGCGATCAACGTGCAGTACTCGACGAGGGTGTGGCTCGACCACAACTCCTTCGCCAACGGGTCGGACGGCGCGCTGGACGTCAAGCGGGCCTCGGACTACGTCACCGTGTCCTGGAACAAGTTCAGCAGCCACGACAAGACCATGCTGCTCGGGCACAGCGACGACAACGCGTCCGAGGACACCGGCAAGCTGCGCGTGAGCTACCACCACAACTGGTTCGACGGCACCAACCAGCGGCACCCCAGGGTGCGGTTCGGCAACCCCGTGCACGTGTACAACAACTACTACGGCGGGGTGACCTCGTACGGCGTCGCGTCGACCAAGGACGCGGGCGTCCTGGTCGAGGGCAACTACTTCGAGAACACCAAGGACCCGTTCCACCGGGGCGAGGGCTCGTCGCCCGCGGCCCCGCTGGTGGCGCGGAACAACCACTTCGTGAACTCGGGCAGCGGCGACCAGGGCGGTTCGGTCAAGTCGATCCCCTACTCGTACGCGCTGGACGCGGCCAGTTCGGTCAAGTCCGTGGTGACCGGCGGAGCGGGCACCGGCAAGATCTGATCGTGCGGTGAGCGCGGCCCCGGTTCCCCTCAGGGGGGCCGGGGCCGTGCGGTACGGTGATCCGGCACACATCATGATCATGGCGTGGTACCGCGCGCACCCAGGAGCGAGACCCGTGAAGAGAACCCCGGTGCTGATCGTCGGAGCGGGCGCGGTCGGCACCGTGCTCGGCCACCACCTGCGGCTGTCCGGCGCCGACGTCACCCACCTCGTCCGCCCCGGCCGCGCCGAGCCCCACGCCGCCCCGAAGCTGCTCTACGACTACGACGACGACGAGATCAAGCTCTACCAGGGCTACCACGTGGTCGAGCACGCCTCCGAACTCGCCGGACGCGACTTCCCGTTCGTCGTCGTCACCCTGGACGGGCACACCAGCCGCACCGAGCAGGGCGTCGCCACGCTCACCTCGCTCGGCGACCTGGTCCGCGAGAACGACACCGTCGTCATCATGTGCGGCATCGGCGTCGGCCTGCGCCAGCACTACCTGGACGTGCTGGGCATCGACGAGGAACGACTGCTCTTCGGCGTGCAGGGCGCACTGGCCCACCAAGCCGACCCCACCTTCACCGCACCCCCAGGCAAGGACGCCGAGGCCTTCGCCCGAGCCGACTACTGCTACGCGCACCCCAAGCGCGGCACCGGTTTCAGCGTCACCCGCCACAACCCGACCGAGGCCGAGCGCTTCGCGTCCCTGTACAACACCAGCGCAGCCTCCCGCTGCAGCTACCTGAACCCCCACATGGCCGACGCGTTCAGCGGCGCCCTGTTCGCGATCTACGCGGCGTGGGGCCTCAAGGGCTGGCCCGCGCTGGACGAGGTGATCGCCGACAAGCCCCTGTGGACGCTGGCCTGCGACGCCCAGCGCGAAATCCTCTCCCTGCCCGCGAACGGCCGCTTCGGCAAGCTGGCGGCGGGCGTCATGGGCCCGAAGGTGACGGCCGCCTACCACCGCGCCCAGGAGCGCGGCGTCCGCCCGCTGGACCTGGCCAAGTTCAACGCCTTCCACCACGGCGCCAAGGTGCGCGCCCAGGACGTGGCAATGCTCCGCGACCTGGCAGAGGAAGGCGCACGCGCCGATCAGCCGATGCCCGCCCTGCGCGACCTGCTGGGCCGCCTGGACGCCCAGGGCGAGCCTCACGAACTGGCCGCGCAAGGCTGACTCCCCCCCTTCCCACCCCACCACCTCCCCAACGCGAACGGCCCCAGTCTCCACCTGGAGACCGGGGCCGCCGCACACCTTCGGCGCTTCGGCGCTTCGGCGCTTCGACGATTTAGCGCTCTATCCCTTGCGCCACTTCTGGTTCGACTTGCCGGTGCACTCCCACTGCTGGAGCGCCGAGCCGGAGCCCCAGGAGCCGGTGATGTCCACGCACTTGTTGGCCTGCGGGTTCACCAGGTCGCCCGCGCCGCTGAGCACGAACTGCTGCGCCGGGTTGCCCGAGCAGGTGGCGAGCTGGATCGCCGCGCCGTTGTCGCGCGAGCCCCACGCCACGTCCATGCACATGCCGAACGCGCGCACGGTGCCGTCACCGGCGAAGGTCCAGTTCTGCGCGTTGGTGCCGTTGCAGTCCCAGACCTGGAGCCGCTGGCCGTCCTTGGCGTTGGAGTTCGGCACGTCGATGCACCGGTTCTGGTGCCCGATGATCTTCGTGCCCGACCCGCCGCTGCCGTTGGTGGTCAGCGTGAGCCCGTAGGCCGACAGGATCGGCTTGAGCGGCTGGTAGACGCTCGTGCCACCGTTGGAGCAGTTGCCGCCCGCGCCCGAGGTGACGCCCTGGGCCTGGTTGCCGGACAGCACCGCGCCGCCCGAGTCGCCGCCCTCGGCGCACGCCGTGGTCGACACGAGCCCGTTCACGATCCGGCCGCCGTAGTTCACCGTGACGTTCTTGGCCTGGATGGTGCCGCAGCGCCAGCCGGTCGTGCGGCCGGAGCGGCAGATCGTCGCGCCGACACCCGCCTCCTGGCTGCCCGCCACCACGACGTTGCCGCCGGAGTAGTTGTTCACCCAGGGCTTGGACGCCCAGTCACCGTTGGTGCGCACCCAGGCGTAGTCCTGACCGGGGAACGAGGACCCCGCGAACGTGCCCTGGTTGACGTTGTTGAAGCCCTTGGTCGTGCTGCCGGTGCCACCGCAGTGACCGGCCGTGACGAACCCGCCGTTCACGGGGAAGCCCACCGAGCACAGCGTGTTCCCGTTGATGACGTACTGGTCGCCACCGCGCAGGTCGTGCGCCGGCTTCATCTCGTGCCCGGTCGTGACCCGGACCGACCCCTCGACACCGGCCTTGGCCGCGAACTCGCGCCCGGCCTGCTCGGAGGCGGCGGTCACGACCACCGTGTTGCTGGTCGGGTCAACGTACCAGGAGTGCACCGCCTCGGTGCCGCTCCGCGCGCTGTCGAGCGCGGACTTGGTGTCGTCCAACGCCTTCTCGCTGCGCGCGACCGGAACCGGCTCGGCCCCCTTGTCACGCACGGCCTTGGCCGCCGCGTCGTCCGTGACACCGACCTTCAACTTGCCCTTGTCGAACCAGGACCCGCCGAACTTCCCGTCCAGCTCGCTCCGCAGCTCCTCGGCGACGGGCACGCCCGCCTGCTCCTTCTGCTGCCGCGCCGTGGCTTCGGCGGGCGTAATGGCCAGGTCGCGCTCCAGGGCCTCGGGCAGGGTGGCCGAGTCCGGGTTCGCGGCTGGTTCAGCCTGTGCCGCTGCCGCAGGCAGCGTGATCAACGCAGCGGTCATGACCGCCGCGCAGCACTGCGCAATGAGTCTCACGAAACAACTCCGTGGGTGCAGGGTGTGGAGAGTTTTGTGAGAGCGCTCTCGTATGCGAGCTTCGCAGGAATACCGCAGGTGGGTCAATAGGGGATTCCACATACGACAACTGCGCTGCGTAACGGGAACCGGGGTGAGCGATCGGCGTCGGAATCAATTCCGGAACTGCTCGAACATCACCTGGTACCCGTCGTAGTCGGCACCCTGGAACACCACCGCCCACCCGGCGTCCTCAGGCGGCAGCACCACCTCCAGCCCGTCCTGGGCCGCCCACCACCGGTGCAACGCCTCGACGTCCGACACCGGCACCGCCAGCACGAACCCCGCCCCCACCGGCCCCTCCTGCGCGCTCACCCGGTCGCGCTCGGAGATGTAGGGGTGCGCCTGCCGGTCGGAGAGGATCAGCCACGTGCGCCCGTGCGTGAGGTACCGCAGCGTCGGCTGCTCGTCGTTGGGGATCTCCTTGAACCCAACCGCCAGGTACAGGTCCCGCGACCGATCGAGGTCCGCGACCCGCAACCCAACCTTCACCTGACGTGAGCCCATCACCACGCGAAAGCACCTCCCGGCCTGTTTCTGAACGGCCCCAAGCCTCGCAGAAACCGCCGGGAGAACCCCTACGTCAACTTTTGACCGCACCCCCACCCACAGCCCAGACCGCCAGCGGGCTGCGGGGCGAGCGCAGCGAGCCCACGCAGCCCCACTCCCGCGTCCCTCTTCTCCGTTTGGCCTGGCGAAGCCCGAGCGCGCTCGTCAAGATGCCGCCGCACCGCCACGGCAGACCGCCCGAGTCAAACGGCGTCTTGACGAGTGAGGTGATCTCAGTGAGGTGTGTGCTGGTCAGGTCCCGCGGGCATGGCACAGGGAGCCTTCCGGTAGGACTGGATTTGCGAAGACCCCGTCCAGGAAAGACTCCCTGTGATCCCCCATCCTGCCATCCTCGACGTCCCCCACGCACTGGCCAGGCACCTGGCCCGCCTGCTCAATGCCGAACGCCACCGCCGGGGCACCCGCGCCGGAACCCGCGCCCTGACCTGCCTCGACCAGGCCGTATTGGGCCTGCGGTGGCTGCGCGACCACACCGACCCCGCCCGCCTGGCCCGCGACCACCGCGTCTCCCGCGCCACCGCCTACCGCTACCTCGACGAGGTCCT